>NZ_JANFPI010000010.1 GCF_026552795.1 Ectorhizobium quercum | reverse complement strand
CTCGCGGACCTCCGGGGAAAACTTGTTCGTCGTCTTGCTCATCATGCTCCACCTTACTCAAGAGTTGGAGCCTCCGGCAAACCCGGAGCGGTTCAGTGGCCCATGTCTGCAAGGAGCATGACGTGAGCCAGCGCCGGGCGTGTGCAATCCTGGCCGTGGACCGGTCGAGTGTGCGATATTGCAGCGTTCGGCCGAACGATGCGTCCATTCGGAAAGCCATGAGGCAGGTCGCGTCCGATCGCCGCCGCTTCGGTTATCGCCGCATCCATGTGATGCTGGACCGACAGGATATCGTCATCAACCTGAAGAAGCTGCGTCGCCTCTACCGGGAAGAGAAACTCGCCGTTCGCAAGCGTGGTGGCCGCAAGCGGGCCTTGGGAACGCGACGGCCCATCGCGCTGCCGTCATGGGCCAACGAACGGTGGAGCCTCGACTTCGTCAGCGATGCGTTCACCGATGGGACGGAGGTTTCGCGTTTTGGCCGTTGTCGACGACTTCACACGGGAATGCCTGGCGCTGGTCGCCGACACATCCCTTTCGGGTCTGCGTGTCACGCGGGAACTCGATATCGTCATGGCCCAACGCGGACGTCCTCGAACGATTGTCTCGGACAACGGCACGGAACTGACCTCAATGGCAATCCTCAGATGGTGCCAGCAGACCCGTGTCGAATGGCATTGCATCGCACCGGGAAAGCCGATGCAAAACGGCTTCGTGGAAAGCTTCAACGGTAGTTTCCGCGACGAATGCCTCAACGAAACACTGTTCTCCTCACTGCCTCACGCAAGAGCCGAGATCCCCGCATGGAAGGAAGATTACAACAGGCAACGACCGCATTCATCGCTGGACAACATCACGCCCGCCGAATTCGCCATGAAAATGGCTATGGAAAAACAGGCTGCATGAGGCCAGATTGAAAACCCAAGACTCTCCGAAATCCCGGAGGAAACTTGGGGCTAAGGTCACCTGCCAAGACCGCTGACGAGGCTGCATCATCCGAACCAGATCAGTCCACGTCGTAAAGCCCATTCCATTAAGGTGAAACCGCCCGAACTGGAGACTTGCCGAAGCCGAGTCGGTCGCACAGGAAAGGGTGTACTTCCTGTTCATCAAGAAGGCCCTGCGCCCGTAATTGCGGTATAATTTCCTCCGTGAACAGGTGGATGCACGGTCCCCTGACGCAGAAGCCGTCGACAAGCCCCGCCTGGAACCAGTCCGTAATCTTGCGCAAAACCGCTCCGATCCCGTCATCCGCCGAGACTGAAAGCTGTGGCATGAACCTTACTCGCTTCGCCGGACACCCATTTGCGTCCGCTTCAGCTTGAAAGGCCAGACGAAACGCTTCCATTTCCTCACGAGAGCGGATATCGGGCATGACGACGTCCGCGAAGCGTGCCGCGAATGCCGGATTCTCTCCCGGTTTCACCTCCTGAAAGCAGACCGGATGGCCTTGCGGCGGCCTTGGCACGTCGAGTGGTCCCTTGACCTTGTAGAACGTGCCTTCGTGCGAAATCGGGCGATTGCTTTTGCCGTCGACGCCGCTTGCTCCGCCCGGTCTTACAATAATTGCTTCGGAAGACCAGCTGTCCCAAAGCGCCTCGACGACCTCGGTAAATTCGCAGGCCCTTTCCAGCGTTTCCGGCCGTGGCGGGTGGCTGTGATCGCCATATTGCTCCGAAAATCTATCCACGGCCTGCGTCAGGTTCCAGCCCATGCGCCCGCGGCTGATATGATCGAGGGAGGCGAGCCGGCGCGCGACATTGTAGGGTTCGCTGGTCGATGCCGGCACGGCGGCAACAAGGCCGATAGAGCGCGTAGAAGCGGCCAGCGCACCGCAGACCGTGAACGGCTCACACGGCAGAAACGGTCTTCCGGCACGCACTGCCTCCGGTCCGTTTTCATTGGGAAGGATCAGAGCCGCGAAGCCCGCGCGCTCCAGATGGCGGGCGATACCCGCAAGCACCCTAAGCCTGCTGGCGTCCGCTCCGGCCTCAAGGCTGTCGGGACCCAGGATATGAACGAGATGAAGCTGTTTCATGTCTTTGAACTTTCTTGCGGGTAACGCTTAACGGTCGGGTCGGGAGAGACCAAGATTGTCACGCAGTGTCGTGCCGCTATAGGCCGTGCGATAAAGGCCACGCCGTTGCAGGATCGGGATGACCTCATCGACGAACAGGATGTTGGCTTCAAGCGAAGGCCACATCAGCGTGAAACCGTCGCAGGCATGGGTGGTGAACCATTCGCTGATCAGATCGGCCATGTCTTGCGGATTGCCGGCATGGGCCAGATGGGCGCCCTGCTGAAGAAGTTGCCGGGGTGTCAGCCGGTGTTTCCTGACGATATCGAGATAAAGGTCCGAACGGCCCCGCATGCCGTTAGTGAAGCCTTTGTCCGGCAGAAGTTCGAGCGGAACGGGCTCGTCGGACGGCAGGGTGGAGAGGTCGATGCCCACCATTTCCTTCATCCTGACCGTGGAATCCGGGCCGTTTTCCTGTCTTGCCGCGAGTTGTTCCACCGCCTCATCGCGCGTCGACGCAACGATTGGCATCAGGCCCGGCAGGATGTTGAGCGCGTCCGGCGCACGGCCGAAGCCCGTCATCCGTTCATGGATATCGGCGTAGAATTCGCGGGCGATGGAAAGAACGGGCTGGGCCGTGAAAATGACTTCGGCCCAGCGGGAACCGAAGTCGCGACCCGCCTGCGAAGACCCGGCCTGCATGCGCACCGGATGTCCCTGAACTGGACGCGGGATGTCGAGCGGTCCCTTTACATCGAACCATTCGCCCGTGTGTTCAAGTGTCTGGATTTCTTCGGGATCGGCCTTGAAGCCACCATCGGGGGCGGGCCGCAGAGCTTCTTCCCCTAAACTGTCCCACAGGCGTGTCACGACATCGATCACTTCGTGGGCGCGTTCGTAGCGCGTGTCATGTTCGAGATGCTCATCGCGGCTGTAATTGGCCGATACGGTGCCGACAGCCGTCGTGACCATGTTCCAGCCCGCCCGTCCGCCGCTCAGCCTGTCGAGCGAGGCGAACATACGGGCCAGATTGAAGGGTTCGTTATAGGTTGTCGAGGCCGAGGCGATGAGGCCGATGTTTCTGGTGACTGCCGCCAGCGCCGACAGCAGTGTGATCGGCTCCATCGAGAAGCCGGGACGGTAAGTATAGAAATCCGCGATGAACATCGCATCCATCAAGCCGCGTTCGGCCAGTCGCGCCCGCTCGGCAAGCTGGCCGAAATCGAACAGGCGGGCGGGCGACCCGTACGGCTCGCGCCACGCGAGGTCGAGATGGTCGATACAGGAATTGAAATGGACCTGCCGCTTTGGCCTGTTCATGCGCGCATACTCCGGCGAATGAGGTAGATGAGATAAGGCGCCCCGATCAGCGCGATGACCGACCCTGCCGGCAGTTCTGCGGGAGCGATGACGACGCGGGCGGCAATGTCCGCGAGACCGAGCAATATGGCACCGACCAGCACGGAAGTGGGCAGCAGCAACCGGAGCGAATGGCCGCAGAGAAAACGGGCGAGATGCGGCCCGAGCAGGCCGACATAGCCGACCGGTCCCGTCTGGGAGACGCAGACAGCCGCGATTGCCACGCCCGTAACGCCGGCTGCGAGCCGCACCGGGGCTATCGCCGTTCCGAGGCTTCTGGCCGTCAGGTCGCCCAGCGATATGAGTTCCAGACGGGCCGCGACCAGCATGGCGCAGGCCAGACCCGCAACGAGTGTTGGAGCAAGCACGAGAACGGTGTTCCAGTTGGCGCCGTAAAGGCCGCCGATCAGCCAGATCATCGGATTGCTGTTGAAGCGGGTCTGCATGACGAGGATCTGCACGATCGCGCCGCACAGCGCGGAAACCGAAATGCCGATCAGGATGAGGTAGGTTGGCGTCAGATGCGTGCGCCATGCCAGCCCGTAGACGCTGGCAGCCGCGACGATCCCGCCCGCCAGCGCCCCGCAGGCGATGGCAAAGGGAGAAGCCGTGGGAAACAGAGCAACGACCAGCAATATGCCCGCCGTTGCCCCGCCGCTGACGCCAACGATAGAGCTATCGGCCAGCGGATTGCGTACCGCCGACTGGAAAAGCGCGCCAGCCAGCGCAAGTCCGCCACCCGCCAGCAGGGCGCTGGCGATGCGCGGCATGCGCAGGTCCCTGATGATCCGGCGCGCCAGATTGCTGCCGGTGCCAAACAGGCCGTCGATCGTCTGGCTGAAGGAAAGCGGCGAAGCCCCCGCGAAAACAATGCCTGCCAGAAGCGTGACGCCCGCAAGTAGGAGGAGGATGCAGAAGAGCACGGCGGGCGGAACATGCGCGGTGCGGCCGAAGCCGAAAGAGGCCTGACCGTTCATGCCCGCGCCAGGGCCGCGCCGCATGACAAGCCATAGCAGCCATGGCGCGCCGACGGCAGCCGTGATCGCGCCAACGGGCGGGGCGCTGGTGAGCGTGCCCAGCATGTAGGTCATGGTGTCGGCAAGAAGCAGCAGCGCGCTTCCCCAAAGCGCACTGGCGGGAAGCAGAAAGACATTGCGTCTGACGCCCGCCAGCTTGACGAGATGCGGTGCGACAAGGCCGACGAAGCCGATAGGGCCGGTGGCGGCAACAGCCGCGCCGGTCATGACGAGAACGAGTATGATCGAAGCGGCCATGACGGGACCGCGCTTCTGGCCTAGGCCCGCGGCCGTATCCTCGCCCAGCGCGGCGATATCGAAGGAACGCGACGTGATGATCGCGGCAGCGAGGCAGGCGACGATCCATGGGGCCGCGATCTGAACGTTCGCCCAGCCGTTCTGCCGCAGCGAACCGGCGCTCCAGCTTATGAGATAGCGCGCCTCCGCCTCGAAGATCATGAGAAGCGCGCCCGTGAAACCGGAAATCGTCATCGAGACGATCAGTCCCGAAAGCAGGATACGAAGCGGTGTGGCGCGGATGTTGCCGGACATCATATAGACGGCCGTGACAGCCAGCGCCCCGCCCGAAACGGCGACCGGTATCGGCATCGCGGCAAGGATATCCGGCGCGAGAATGGCCGCGAGCACGATGGCCAGAAAACTGCCGGAACTGATGCCCAGAATACTGGGAGACACCATGGGATTGCGCAGGACGCCCTGCATCAGGGCACCGGAAACGGCCAGGGCACTCCCCGCAAGGACACCCATGACAGCACGCGGCAGGCGAAACCCGCCGATCACATCCATCATCAGATTGCTTTCGCCGGATCGCAGCGCGCGGACGATCTCCACAATGCCGATGGCCGCCTCCCCGTGACCCATATTGGCGAGAAAGGCGATGGCGAGTGCGCAGAATCCACCGGCCAGCATCAGGCAACCGGCGCGGATATCGTTCGCGATCAAGGAAGAAGCGCCTTCTGCACGTCCCGCAGGAACAGCCGGGCACTCAGAGGACCATTATGAATGAGACGATAGGGAACGGCATGCACCCGTCCTTCCCGCACGAAGTTCAGGTTGCGCCAGACCGGCGTGGACATCAGGTTTTCGACGCCCTTGGCATTGAAGGGCATGTAGAGAAAATCGGCATCCTGAAAGGCAATGAGGCTTTCCGCCGTCGTGACCGTAAACCCCTTGTCGGCAAAGCGTGCGTCGTCCTGTCCATAATCGAACCCGCACCTGGCCAGAATTTGTGCAGGCAACGCATTGGCATTGAACAGCATGATTTCGGCGCCGGTCACGCCGGCATTGACATTGCCGAGGATGACCGGACGTCCGCCAAGCCCCACCGTTTTGAAACGCGCACGGGCTTCAGCGAGACCGGCATCAAGGCTTGCAAGAAACGCCTCGCCTTCCGTCTGCCGGCCGGTCAGCATGGCGAAAACCCGCAACGTGGCCGACATGTTGCCGAACTGATCGGAACTGCCGGACGGCTGCGACAGGAATGCAGCGACAGGCGCGATTTCCCGCAGCATAGAAAGGCTCTTCTGCACGCTCGAGACATTGCCGACGATAAGATCGGGTTCGAGCGCCATGATCAGTTCGATGTTCGGTGCAGAGAAAAGGCCGAGGTCCACGACATCACCGGCAAGGCGAGGCTCTTCATCGCCGGTGAACCTGCGATAATTGGCAGGACCGGTCACACCCGCCGGCTGCAGGCCGAGCGCCAAAAGGTATTCGGTTGTCTGCTGGTCGAGCGCCACGACTTTCACGGCGGGACGGTCGAGACACACGGAACCGAGCGGGGTTTCGGCGCAAAATGGTGCGGCATGCACGGCCGGGGCGACGGCCAAGCATGCAAGCGACATAAGGCAGAAGGTACGCCTGCCGGTGATCATGGTCTGTCTTCCTTTCGTTCGGTCAGTGTCGCAAGCGGAATGAACCACGGGCAGCCGGATACCGTATCCTGACGGATATCGGCTTCTATCTCGAAGGCATCCCGCAACACCTGCGGCGTGAGGATCGAGACGGGTGAACCATCGGCAATGATGTGCCCTTCCCTGAGAACGATCATGCGGTCCGAATAGCGGGCAGCAAGATTGAGGTCGTGCAGCACCATGACGACCGTACGCCCATGCCTACGGTTGAGTGTGAGCAGCAGGTCGAGAACATCGATCTGGTGGGCGATATCCAGATAGGTCGTCGGCTCATCCAGAAACATGACCTGCGTTTCCTGGGCCACGGTCATGGCAATCCATACCCGCTGACGCTGGCCGCCGGATAGGGCATCGACCGGCTGGTCGGCAAGCGCCCCGATCCGCGTCATCGCGAGTGCCCTGTCGACGGCTTCGATATCGTCCCTTGAACGGATGCCCAGAATGCCTTGATGCGGTGCGCGCCCATAGGCGACCAGTTCCCTGACCGTCACCCCCTCGGGCACGACCGGCCCCTGCGGCAGAATCGAGAGCTTGCGTGCGATCTCGCGGGTACGAAGATCGCGGATGTCGCGGCCTTCGAGCAGGACCGAACCGGCTGCCGGCGCAAGAAGCCGCGAGAGCGCCTTGAGCAGGGTCGATTTTCCCGAGCCGTTCGGCCCGACCAGTGTCGTCACAGTGCCCGGCACGATTACCAGATCGACGCCACGCACAACCGGACGAGTTCCATAATCGACATCCAGCATGCGGGCTTCGACGGAGGGATTGGAAAGAATATCGTTCATCAGGAAAACCGTCATGCCGGCGGCTACGATCGCCGCCGGCGGAAGGAGATCAGAACTTGACGTTGAGCGCGCCGATCACCATGCGGCGCGCGACATAATCGCAATAATTGGCGCTGAAGCAGCCACCCACTGCCTTCCTGTCGACGAGATTGGTGACGGAGATCGCGAGGCGCGCGCCATCCATCTTCTCGGACAAGGCACCGAGATCGTAGGAGAGTTTGGCATCGACAAGCGTGTAGGCCAGTATTTTGGCGGCATTCGCATCGTCGGCATACATACTGCCGATATATCGAACGCCCGTACCGATCATGAGCCCATCGAGCGCGCCTTGATCGAACCTGTAGTCAACCCAGACAGAGGCCATATGGCGCGGCGTATTCGTCGGCACCTTGCCTTCATAACCATCATTGCTGGATGTCACCTCGGCATCCATATAGGCATAGCCAAAGGATGCGTTCAGCTTGTCGGTCAGGCTGACCTTGCCTTCGAACTCGAGGCCGCGCACCCGTACTTCGCCCGTCTGGATCGAATAACTGCCGCAATCTGCGAGCGTCGGCGCCATCGCGCAGGTATGGGCATTGTCGGCCGTCGTCACATTGGTGCGCCGCAGGTCGAACAGGGCCACCGTAAAGGCGCCATCAAAAGATGTCGGCTCGTATTTAAGCCCCACTTCCCACTGCTTGCCTTCCGTCGGCTTGAACGGGCTGCCGAAGTAATCGGTACCGGATGTCGGCTCGAACGACGTCGAATAGTTCACATAGGGAGCCAAACCGTTGTCGAACAGGTAAAGCAGCCCCGCGCGACCGGTCAGCGCATGGTCCTTCGTTTCCGTCGTCGCATTGGTGAGGTGGTTGTCGGTATCGGAGGATGCCCAGTCTTGGCGCAGTCCAGTCATGAAGCGCCAGTCGCCGATCGACATCTGGTTTTGCGCGTAAAGACCGTATTGCTGCTGGGTCGCAGTGTTGTTGGTGCGCGTCACCAGTGTCGGAATGGTCAGCCCGCCATACGTCGGATTGAACAGATCGAGATTGAGGGTCGAATTCATACCCTGTGCCGATAGATTGTCCGAGGTGAAGCGGCGATAGTCGAAGCCGGCGATCATCTCGTTATGCGTCGCACCCAGATCGAACTCGTATTTCAGATTGTTATCGATCGAAACGCCGCGGGTGGTCGCCGCCTGATCGAGCGCCGTGCGGGAAATCGTGCGCTCATCGGCCTGCAACGCGCCGGGGCTCAGCGTCTGGGCATCGACGCTTACGCGGGTAAGGCGCAGGTTTTGTCGAAAGGACAGCGCATCGCTGAAATCATGCCTGAAATCGGAGGAGATATAGGCCTGTTTCCGGTCGTAATCGCAGAAGGACAAGTCGCAGGTATAGACATTGCGCGGGAACCTGCCGTTGACGTTCGGCAGCACCATACCCTTGATGGGAAGATAGCTGCTGGAATTGCCTTCCGGATCGCGCTGGAAGCCCGTCATGATGGTCCAGCTTGTCGCATCGGTCGGCTTCCACATGACGGAAGGCGCGATGGCATAGCGCTTGGTCTTCGACAGATCGTTGTTCAGCTCGGTCTTTCGGGCCACGCCGGCCAGTCGGTAGCTGAACACGGAATCCTCCGCAACGCCGTTCAGGTCGACCGTGCTCTCCGCGTAACCGTTCGTACCGAACCCGACACCCGCCTCGTGCTGGTTGATGCCAAGCGGACGCTTCGAGACCATGTTGATCAGCCCGCCCGCGCCGTTCTGCCCGTAAAGCACCGAGGCCGGTCCCTTAAGAACTTCCACCCGCTCCAGCAAGGCTGGGTCGGCCTGCGCCACAGCCAGCGATCCCGAAGGCGTAAGCTGCGTTCCGTCGAGATAGACGTTGTTGATGCTGTAGAAGCCGCGCAGCCGGATACGGTCGAAATAGCTTGTGCTCGGCTGCACCTCCGTCACGGCGCCCGGCGTGTAGCGCAGCGTTTCCGCAAGGCGCGTCGGCTTCAGCGTTTCCATCTGCGCCGAGGTGACCACGTTGACGGTCTGCGGCGTTTCCTTGAGCGGCGTATCAGTCTTGGTGGCGGTCGCGGACTGGCGTGCCACGAAGCCCTGCGCCGGACCCCATGCGTTTTCTTCCCTGCCCTGAACGACGATGGGAGACAAAACCGTGGAGCCATCATTGATGGCCTGTTCCTCGCCGGCGTTGCCGGGCCGGAAGATGGCCACCGTATTGGCCGAAACGAAGCGATAGCCGAGCCCGGTGCCGTGCAGCAGGGTCTCAATGGCCGAAGATGGGGTCAGGCTGCCGTTGGCAGGCGTCGAGCGGCCGGTTATGGCTGCGCCGCCCGGACGAACGACCTGAATACCGGTCACGGCCGTAAAGTCCGCCAGAGCCGCGATCAAGGGTTTTACAGGAATGGCAAAGCCATATTTCGATGACGGCCCGGCTTCCTGCGCCAGGACAGGCGCGCTCATCAGCGCGCCGATCAAGGCCAGCGAGACGCTCGTCTTCAGGATCAGTCTATTGAACTTTTGCATTCCATACGCCCTCGGAAAATCATGTTACCGCGTGTTCCGAGGACTGAACGACTGGGGAGGGCCTAACCCGTAAAAACAGGATAAAAATCTGAAAATTTTTATAAATATTTGATTTATCTGTAGATAATTGTCGCGACGCCGGGAATGCGCACTGCATGGAGATCGGCGGCTCGCAACGCGGAAAGGATGGCGTCCGGATCGCTTACCTTGAATACACCGGAAAGGTGCGTTTCGGGATAGGTTCCGTCCTGACGCAGGATAACGCGGCCGCTGCTCATGCGCGAAAGCTCGCTCGCAACCTTGTCGAGCGGAGTGTGGTTCATAACGAGAAGCCCCCGCCGCCAGGCGAGCGTTATGTCGAGATCGGAAGCCGACTTCTCGCCAAGCCGGTCGTCCCTGAACGACACGGATTCGCCTGCATTCAGTTCAACGGCATCATCCCGCCCCGATGAAACGGCTACATGCCCGCGCTCGACGGTGACATCCACGGAATCCCTGTCGGTATCGACGGCGAATGCGGTACCGAGTACTTTCGTTTCCACCCGGCCCGCCGCAACGATGAAAGGCCGTTGCGGATCGGGTGTGACGTTGAACCATGCCCGGCCGCGAATGAGGCGAACGTTACGCTGCCCTGAGGTGAGCACGGCGTCGATGGCGCTGTCGCCATCGAGAAAAACAACCGAGCCATCGGCAAGGCGCACCTCGCGCCGCTCACCGGGAACCGTCGCATAATCGGCAAACGCCCGGTCGATCAGGCCATCATCACGCCACAGGGCGGCGGAACAGAGACAGACGAGGCAAATGGCCGCCGCATTGGCAAGGTTTTTCAACCTTCTCCGCCGCCGCCCGACCCCCAGCCCTTCGCGATACCAGCGGTTCGCGCCGGCAAGTTGTGCAGGCCGGTCCATCGTGTACCACAACGACTTGATATTGCTGAATGCTTCGTGATTCTCCGGGCTTTCGGCCAGCCATGCCCTGAAATCGCGGCGAACGGTCTCCGTCGGCTCACGGTCACGCAGTCGCGCAAACCATGCGGCAGCCTGCCGTACGGTCTCGTCCTTCGTTTCCTGCTCATTTCCGGTCGGGGTCATTCAGACCTGTCACTTGTTCGTGGACTCTTCCGCTGTTCACTGAACGTTTCCGGCACCGTCAACCCTCAAGGAAAATCATGTTCCTGCTGCCATTTATGGCAAAATGCCATGGCTGCGGCCATTTCCTTCTCGACCGTGCTGAGTGAAACGCCCAGTTCCTCCGCGATTCTCGCATAGGGCATTTCATCGAGTTTCGCGAGCAGGAATATCTGCGCGCGACGGTGCGGCATGGAATGGATGGCCCGAAACAGCGATTGCAACTGGTCGCTCATCATCAGGCTTTTTTCGGGAGAAACCGGCTCGCCGATTATCTGGCTGTCATGCACCTTGTCAAAGAGAGACGTGCGTGTTTTTTCGAGGCGATTGTAGTCACGCGCCACGTTTTGCGCGGCGCGGACTAGAAGGCCACGGTCGGAAATTTTGAGGTCATGGTCGGAGAGTTTCAGAAAGGTATCTTGGATCACATCGTCGGCGGCATCCGGCCGGACGAGTATCCGCGACACGATCCGTTTCAAGCGCGCGTACTCGTTGACATAGAACTCAGTGATCGCACTGGCGACGATACCCATTAATCAATTGCCCCGCAAACCCATCAAATTTCATGAGTGTTTTTATCATGTTTTTGACGTTTCACAATTCATGCTGATGATGATTCGCGGATTATGGGGTGAGCTGGCGTGTGGCAAATTTCCCATCGCGCTGAAGACATCCCGCGTGACGCCGCCGATTTTTTGGAAAGTATATCGTAGCATCCATTGCGAGGGCTATGACCATAGCCGGTTCTGCGAAATGTTTCACAGCGTAGAATAGCGTTTATCGTGGATGGTAGGTAATTATTATGCTGCTATTTTCGGTATTGGTTGCTCAACCAATCGCAGGAATCGTTGTCTGCGCTCCCCTGTAACCACAGATGTCAAGCAATTCCAACGGCTTAAAGCCTTCTCCGGGAGGCTTTCGGCGTTCCCGAAAAATCTTTCCGGAAGCATATCGGAACCATGAGGGCGCGTTTCCTGACGCATAAAAAGAAGTCAACGACGGTCTTTTACAAAAGGACCTTCAGATGTGGATATCGAACATCACCTTGCCGCCCGGGGCGAAGCAAGGTCGACCTGATGCCCTGCTTCCGTGAACGTCAGAAAGGCCTGCGCATCTCTTCAGCAAAGAAGCCGACAGGAAAGCCCTTGAGTTCCGTCGTGTTGGAAACGATGGGCAGGATACGGCGCGCTTCGTGCCTCACACCGATCCTCGTTTCGATTCTCAGGTCTGAATCTGTCGTCTGCATATCGATGCCTTGCCTCATTTGTTTGCTGGGGAGAACACCCCGCGCAATTTGCCCAAGCCAGAAGAGCGGCCCGTCCGTAACCGGACGGGAAATACCCTATTTCGTCGTATAGCCGCCATTGACGAGGATGGTCTGGCCGGTCATCCACCAGCCATCGGAAACCAGGAAGCGGATGTACGGGACGATATCCTCGATGTCGGTCAGGCCGGTCTTCGAGAATTTCGACAGCGCCGCGGCGGTCTTGTGGTAGGCGACCGCATCCTCGCCCTCGGCGGGATAGAAGAAGGGCGTGTCCATCGGGCCAGGGCCGATGGCGGTCACCGAGATGCCGCGCTCGCCGAACTCCTTGGAGGCCGCCCGCGTGAAATGCTCCACCGGTGCCTTGGTGCCGGCGTAAGCGGCGTAGAACGGCGTGTAGGCACCGAGCAGCGATGTCACCAGGGTGCATATCTTGCCGTTGTCGGCGACATGCCGGCCGGCTTCCTTCAGGAAGAAGAAGGCGGACTTTGCATTGACTGCGCTCATCTCGTCGTATTCGGCCTCGGAAATCTCGACGATCGGCTTCTTCAACACCTTGCCGACGGTGTTGATGGCGATGTCGGGCTGCCCGATGGCCGCGACCGCATCCGCAAACAGTTTTTCCACGGCGCCGGCCGTGGTCAGGTCCGCCTGGAACGCGACGGCCTCTGCCCCGGCGGCCTTCACGGCTGCGACGGTCGCGTCGGCATCGGCCTTGGTGCCGGTACTGTTGTAATGAATCGCGATGGCCTTCGCGCCGTGCGCGGCAAAGTCGCGGGCGATCAGCCCGCCGAGGTTCTTTGCGCCGCCGGCGATGAGGACGGTTTTTCCGGTGATGCTGTGATCGGTCATGGCAACAGTCTCCTTTCGCTGCTCGGCCGCGTCGACGGCCGCGTTCTTATGGGAAATTTATCGTCTGGATTTCGATGATAAAGACTGGCATTCTGACAACATCTGTCAGTAATCATGAACAATCGGAGATCATGGGGACTTGGACCGCATCGACCTGTTCCGGATCTTCGCACGCGTCGTCGAATGCTCCAGCTTTACCCGCGCGGCCGACACGCTCGGCCTGCCGCGTTCGTCGGTGTCGGCGGCCGTTCAGGACCTGGAGGGCCGCGTCGGGGCACGGCTCCTCCATCGTACCACGCGCAAGGTCGCGCCGACGCAGGACGGAGCGGCCTTCTACGAGAAGTGCCTGAGCCTGATCGCCGATGTCGAGGAAACGGAGAACCTGTTCCGGCAGACCGATGCCCGCCCCTCGGGCAGGCTGCGGATCGACGTGCCCGGCCGTATCGGCAGGCTGATCATTGCTCCGGCTTTGCCGGAGTTCCTGGACCTCTATCCGGGTATCGACATCGATCTCGGCGTCACCGATCGCGCGGTGAGCCTGATCGAGGACAGCGTCGACTGCGTGCTGCGGGTGGGGCCATTGGCCGATTCCAGCCTGATCGCGCGTTCGATCGGAGAGTTGACGCTGATAAACGTCGCCAGCCCGGATTATCTCAAGCGCCGTGGCATCCCCCGCACACCGGACGACCTCCCCGACCACGCTGCGGTCAACTACGCCTCGCCGTCGAGCGGGCGGGTAGAGGACTGGGAATGGATAGAGGATGGCGTTTTACGCTCGTCGCCGATGCACGCCCGCGTCACCGTCAACAGCGCGGAGGCCTCCATCGCCTGCTGCCTGGCGGGGCTTGGTCTGATCCAGATTCCAGCTTATGACGTCCGGCACTATCTCGATGCGGGCGAACTCGTCGAGGTGATGCCCGATCACCGTGCCGAGCCTATGGCGCTGACGCTGCTCTACCCGCACCGCCAGCATCTTTCCCGCCGCCTTCAGGTCTTCGCCGACTGGCTCGACAAGCTCATGAAGCGGGACGTTCTGTCCTGAAGCTTTCCCCTGCCGGGAGTCGCGTCACGATTTCCGTCAATGCAGGTCCTGCGTATAGACGAATTTCGGCATGTTCCAGTTGAAGCGTAGCGCCAGAAGCCGCATCGCCAGACCCAGCGTCATGGCCGCGAACATGACGACGTCGTGCGGAAGGTCAAGGGAAAGACCGGCCACGTAGAGGCTGCCCGTCACCACCGACACGCTGGCATAAAGCTCGCTCCTGAACAGGAGCGGAATGTCGTTGCAGAGGATGTCGCGCAACACGCCGCCGAGGCAGCCGGTGATCATGCCCGCCACGATCACCACGATCACCGGCATGCCCATCTCCGTCGCGACAGTGCATCCGATGACGGTGAACACCACGAGACCGACGGCGTCGAGGAGCAGAAACATCCGTCGCAGCCGGTGCATGAAGCGTGCGACGGCAATCGTCGCCAGCGCTGCCGCTGCGGTCAGCAGCAGGTAGACCGGATGGGCGACCCAGACCAGCGGATGGTGGCCGAGCAGCACGTCGCGGACCGAGCCGCCACCGAGCGCCGTTACCGCGCCGAGCAGGCACACGCCGATCCAGTCCATGCTGCGGCGACCCGCCGCCAGCGCGGCCGTCATGGCCTCCGCCGTGATCGCGATCACGTAAAGGATGTGGAGTATCAGGATGCTCATGACGGCGATTGTCTCCGGTTTTTCCTACAGCGCATGTAGCCCATGATCGTCGTCGGACGAAAGGCGCAAACATCGCCGGAACGACAAGCGCCCGAGATGACCCGTTCTAACGAACCTGAACTGACCGTCACGGCTTCCACTCGGTTTCCATATTCTCCTCGATCAGCGCGCAGCGAAGCGTGACGGGCTTGCTGCTGACGACTGCGAGCGGGCCATCGATGAAATCGCAGCGGATCAGATTGTCGTTGCTGCTCAGCCGGGCCGAATAGACATTGACGTTGACCATGAGCTCCCCTTCAACCCATTGCAGGCTGTCGGCTTCGATCCCGCTTCCGGTGATCTCGACGTCGCCCGGCTCGGCCGGAACCTGGACCTCCTCCCTGCCGAGGCCGATTTGACCGACCTCGTTGGCATGTTCGCTTCCTTCCGGCGTCGGATTTCCGTAGTAGGCGGCCGCTACGACGATCTGCTCACCCCGATCGCCCAAGGTGGACCGGGCTCTGTCGGAGAGCTCCAGCGCCAAGCTGAAGGGGAAAGGCTGTTCTGCCGTTGTGCCCGCGCCAACCAAGCGGGGCCCATCCGCCCCGGCCGGCCCCGACAGCACCCCCGCAAATGCGAGAGTGAGTGCGGCCGCCCTGATGTTCTCGAACATCTTCATTGTTGTCCCTTCCTGCTCCCGTTTCGTCGTCTAGTTTGCCGACGGTACGGGACAACTCATATCGCCTTCCTCGCAGGCCAGATATTGCTGGAACTGCCGGATGCGCTGTTGCGTCAGGTCGTTGAGACACATGTCGTAGACCATCGGGTAGGCACTGCCGCCCGTAACGGCCGAGGCAGTGAAGTCGCATTCCGCATCCCGAAAGGCGACCCATGTGCGCTCCGCTCCACGGAGAAGTTGCCGCTTGTCGGGATCGTCACCCAGCCGTTTCCTGATCTCGTGAAAGAGCCTGTTCAACTCGGCGTCGGACGCCTGATAGGCCTGGAGGGCGCAGTTGTTCATCGTCGTCTGGTCCTCGGCCTTGTCCATGCATTCGTCCGCATGGGCGACGGAAAGAGTGAATGAGGCGAGCGCTGTCGTCAGAAGGATGCGTTTCATGGCGGTTCTCCTCATGGATCGTTACCGAAATACCGCGTCCTGATCTCCGCGATCAGCCCGCTTTCATGTGCGCCGATCAACTCGACGGTGAGTGGGCGTGTCAGCGCGCTGCCGAGAGGCAGCGCGAAGCCATACTTGTCAGGCGCGAAGATCGGCCCGACCACCGCGACTGGCTGCTGTGGATGGATGTGGGCATGGTATTCGAGCACCGGAGCATCCCCGACAATCGCGGCGATCTCGCCAGAGAGGAGGGCCTCTACCGCCTCCTGGGTGTGCGCAAAAAGACGGAGATTCAGGCCGCGTTCACGCGCGTATTCTTCCGACACGCTGCCGGTTTGAACCCCGACGGGCCGGCCGGGAAGATCGGCCACGCTGTTGATCTGATTGGTCAGCGAAAGGGTGGTCATCACGCTGGTCACAGACGAGGTGACATAAGCCAGCACCGCAATGCCGCAGACCAGCCACAGCCCCTGCCAGATGCGACCGATCCATCCGAACAGGTTCCGGCGCGATGGCGGCTTGCCAGACGTGGCGACCGACATGACAGTGTAGAAGCTTTCGGCAAACCCGTCGCGCCAGCGGCGCGGGAAATCCTTGTCGAAATGACGGTCGAACAGGGTCACAAGGATCGTGGCGACGACGATGACGAAGGCGATCCAGGAATAGGCCCGCAGATGGCCGGACTCGCGCAGCCCTGCAACCACATCCAGAAAGCTCGCGCCACGGTCCTCGTCGACCATGATGCGCTGACCTGCATCGAACCAGGGGTGCGTGAAATCGACGCGCTCGGCGCGGCCTCTCGTGATCGTCAGATTGGTGACGGCAATATCGATCGTGCCTGTCTCCACTGCGTCGACGAGATCGGCGAGGGTGTCGAGTTCGACATACTCGCTTTCCAGGCCAAGCTGACCGGCAAGCCATTCCCACAAATCGACGGCCATGCCGGTGAAGCCATCGTTGTTCTTCATGACGAAGGGAGGATGGACATAAACGCCGACGGTGAGCGGCCCGGAGACCGGAGCAAGCGAAGGCGCATCCTCATCCTGGGCTCTGGACGGAGTTGCGCCGGCAGACATGACGAAGATCGCAAGCAGGGCAAGGCAGGCTGCGTGCGGGAAGGAGATGGTCGAACGTCTTTTGGTCGCTGCTCTCACGTCAGGATACCTGCTGCTCAGCCCTCTCATCGACCGGGCGACCAACGCCCTGACAACCGATATAGTCATCATCGGCAATGCGATGGTGCTCCTACTCGGGTGGCAAGATATCCGTGCATGTCGTTCTTCTCCAGAAAAAACCGATAAGACCCCGGTTCAATCGTTGATGGCGATGATCTTGATCATGTTGCCGTCGCCTACACCGGAGAACCACAGTTCGCCATCTCCGATCATCACGCCCTGCCAGTTCGCGAACAGCGTTGCGTAGGTCTGCGCGGCGATCGCCTGCTTCACCTTGGAGGTGACGATCTTGTCGTAATCGGCGACGAAGTGAGCCGCGTCCCTGAGCGTCACGGCCTTGCCGTTGATGCGCGCCTGGAACGGATAATCGACCATCGCCGCCACGGCGGCCTTGTCGTCCGACGCCACGGCTTTCTGCAATTGCTCGAAGAAATGCCGGTATGGAGCATGCGCGCCGAACAGGCCGTCGAGGCTCGAGTCGACTTCAGCGGCAGTCTGCGCATACGTGTTCGTGGTCCCGGCCGATGCAGCCAGCATCGCGACAAAGAACATCCGGATCGCCTTTTTCATGTTCGCCTCATTGCGTTTATGTCGGTTGTCGCGTGAAGCCCTTCGTTTCCGTGCAGGACTTTTCCAACTCGGCCTGATCGATGCCCGGCACCCACGTCGCAGGCTGCACGGCAGGCAATCATATTGTCATTTATAACCCCGTGTGGAATTCTCCGCTTTCATAATCTTCCTCTCCGCTTGCAGGATATTCTTGCGATGTCATCGACAAGCATCGAGCCTGGCAGCCTTGACGACCTGGTGATGGCCGGCCGAAAGGCTTTGCACAGCCACGGCTTTCGTTGGCGCGGGATCGAGTTCGTCCTGGCGACCGAGGACATCCGCGAACTGACGACATGGCAGTTGAAACCCGATTTTCATTCATTGGTCGTGCATCTCGACGGGGCTCTTGCGACATTCGAATCCGAGGTTGAAAATGGTCCGGTAAAGACAGGGCCGCCCAGGAGCGGTGAGATCTGGATCGTGCCGGCGGCAGCCACCTACACTGCGAAGGCAAGGGGGGCGGCCGTTCGCTATGCTGAAATGCGGCTGCCCCCCGACGCAATGTCGCGTTTGACAGGACAAGCCATTCCGATCGAAGGAATTCCGCCACTCCTTGGAATACGCGACGAACTGATCATCGCGTGCATGCGCCGGCTTGCGGATTTATGCGAGCGGACGGACGACGTCTCGACCATGTTCGGCGAACATCTCGCCGCCGCTTTGTGCCATCATGTCTTCGCCACCTACTCGGCCGGTGGCGAAGCTGTGGAAATCGGCGACGCATCCCCAATCCCGCCCGCCATGACGGCGTTGCTGCGAGAGTACATTCAGGACCGGCTGGACAAGCGCATACGGCTTGAAGAGCTTGCCGCCCTCACCGGCATGGCGCCCAAGCCGTTTCTCAAGGCCTTCCGCCGGGCGTTCGGCACAACTCCGGCCCAGTATGTCATCGACAAGCGCATCGAAAGCGCGCGTGCGCTGCTTGCAGACATGTCGCTCAGCATCACGGAGGTGGCGCTGATGACCGGGTTCTCGCACCATGCCCATCTCACCCGGACTTTCAGCCGGAGATTGGGAACGCCACCCAGTCGATATCGCCATCTGCTGCACGCCTGAATTTCGTCCAGACACCACGCATTAAGCTGCACTCAAAACACCGAATAGGCGAAAGCTCTGCTTGCCGATGCAGGGCTAACGGTCTTCGGGCATGCCTCACCCTTGCAACGTGCTTTCGCGCTGGCTGGATGGTGGCTTGGTGACTGCGAGCATGATGCCGCCCGCGGTGATGATCGCTGACCCTGCGATAACACCCAATGTCGGCTGTTCGCCAAAGAACAGAAAGCCGATCAGACCTGCGAAGATCAGCCACGTATAATCGACAGGGCCGACGATGGACAGCGATGCAAGACGATAGCCGCGGACGATGCAATATTGTGCCGTCACCGCGAGCGGCCCGAGCAGGACGAAGGATATGGCGTTTTCGGGAGACAGAGGCACCCACTGCATGGCCGCGGGGGCGGCCATCAGCAGGATACCGAACGTGTTGACATAGAGCAGCACCGTCATCGCACGATCGGAATGCGAAAGCATCTTGATCATCAACCCTTCGACGGCCAGCAGCGCCGCGCCGAGAACCGCGATGCCGGCCGGAACGACATAAGCCAGGTGGAATGCGGTGAACGCGCCGCGCGATGCCATGATGATCGTGGCCCCGGCGCAGCAGATCGCGATTGCGCCGAGGTGCCGCCGGCTTGGCCGCTCCTTCAGAACCAGTACCCCGAGCGGAATAACGAACACCACATAGAGAAGACCGATGGCCGTGGCATCCACGATGGGCATGTTTGCCGATGCGTAGATCAGCGCTCCGCCGCCGGAGGCGCCGAAGACGGCCCGCATGAAATGGGAGAGCGGTTTGGGGCTTCGATAGGCGGACAGCCTTTCCCGCCGCATTGCCACGACCAGCAACAGCATTGCCAGACCGCCGATGTATCGGAGGAACAGGATTTGCAGCGGGGTCGCGCTTCCGCCAGCGAATTTTCCAGATGCGAAGATCAAGGAAAATAATGCTGTCCCGGCCGTGACCCATGCAATGGCTTTGGTGTTGGTATAAAGCTGTCGAGAATGCATCGCACTTCCAGAAAGGTTTTTTCTCCCGCTTTGTGCTAGATTCTCGTCTGGTGTTCAAACGAGCAATTTGAGGGGATCTTGAGGAAAACTCATGCAGATCAGACGCCGTGTTTCTCTCAATGCCGTCCGGGTGTTCGCGACTGTCGCACGCACCGGGAGCCTGACGGCCGCTGGCGCTGAACTCGGCGTTACCTCCGGCGCGGTGAGCCACCAGCTTAGAAAACTCGAAGAGGAACTTGGCGTGAGCTTCTTCCGTCGAGGAAACAATTCCGTTTCCCTCACCGACGCGGGGGAGCGGTTCTATCAGGAGGTCGCGCCGGCGGTCGCGCTCATCGAGCGCTCGGCCGATGCCCTGTATCGTCGCGCGGCCGAAATCACCGTGCAGGCGTCAACGTCGCTTGCCGTGCGCTGGCTGATCCCGTCACTGGACCGCTTTCGCGCTCTTTGCCCCGAGGTCCGCGTTCGGGTGGAAACCGGTTCTGCGTCAGGCTTTCCGGCCGTCCCGGTCTCCGATGTCGGCATCCGCTATTTCCGGGCCGGTGAAGCGGCCGAAGGATGGGAACTGCTTGGGCGCGATTTGAGCCGTCCCGTGGTGTCTTCGAGCCTGCTGGCAAAGATCGCCGATGGACGGGAGATCGCCGTTCAGGACCTGCCGGCCCTTCAATGCGCAGCCGGCAATTGGGATTGGAAGCTTTGGTGCGATGCGTCCGGCATTTCGTTGGCGGGCCTGACATTCGCCCATGAATTCGACACGGACGACGCAGCGCTTCATGCCTGTGTTGCCGGTCTGGGCATGATGCTTGCGCCGCCGATCCTCACGGCCAGGGAAACACAATCCGGTGCGCTGGTCGTCCCGCCCGGATATGAGCCGGTCGAGATGGGGTCATATCGTTATCAGCGCCGGTCGGAATCGAGGGTGGTTCGGCAGTTCTGCGACTGGATGAGCACCGAAATGCAGGGCCTCGGATAAGCGGTGTCACCGAAAGCGCATTTCTGCAAAATTGCGATGGCGGGGTTATGCTGTGAGGATATATGCGGTTAGGATAGCTGCGTGAGCCTGCCCGACCTTCCACCGGACCTGACCTTCCCAAGACTTCGGCATAAAGTTCGGCTGCTGTGGCTTCACCTTTGAGGCGGAACGAGCAGAATCCGGGGACGCTTTCTTTCCGGGCACTCTTTGATCACTGTGTGCTTCGGTGGATTCTATCCGTTTTTCGTATGGAGAATGATCATGGAAACCAATCAACTGCATCGTGGCCGGCTCATCGACCACCTCCAGCTCGTGGTTCAGGACCTGAAGGCCAGCCAGGACTTCTACACGGCCGTGCTGGGCGTGCTGGACATTCCCATCGTCGGTACGGCCGACAACTATTTCTGGGCCGACGAACTCGTCGTGTCTTCGGCGGAAAGCCCGGCGGCGCTGGGTGTGCTGACGGGGCGTCACCATCTGGCCTTCCAGGCCAGGGACCGCGCGACGGTGGATGCCTTTTATCGCGCCGCGCTGGCGCATGGCGGGCGCGATAACGGTGTGCCCGGCGAGCGGGACTATCACCCCGGGTACTACGCGGCCTTCGTGCTCGACCCCGATGGCAATAACATCGAGGCCGTATATCATGGCGAGGGACGGCGCAGCGCGCCCTCGGTGGTGATCGATTTTTAGGGTTGCGTCCGTCGTGCGTGGATCGAGGGCAGGTCAGAAGAACGAGCCGACCATTTCCGGCGTGCCTTCCAGCGCATGGGCCATGAACTCGAGCCCGCTGCGCAGCTTTTCGCGGGTGATCGGCCCGCCGAGGCATACGCGAACCGTCTCTCCCGGGACGCCCTCCACCGTGAAGGCGTCGGAGGCGACGATGCCGATCCGCGTATTGCGCATGTGGCTGGCGAAATTCGAGCGGGTCCAGCCGTTCCCCAGGGGCAGCCAGATGTTGAAGCTGATCGGGTCGGCCATGTAGCTTCCGGCCGGAAGCAACCCGGCGACGATCTTCTGGCGAGCCGCCGTCTCCGAGCGAATAAACCTCAGGATCATGTCGGCGGTGCCGTCTTCTATCCACCGTGTCGCAAGCGCGGTGTTGAGCGGCGAGGCCATGACGTTGTTCGCCTTCATGGCGGCGATGAAGGGCCAGGCAGATTTCGTGTCGGGCGCCACGACATAGGCAAGCCTCAGGCCCGCGCCGATGCACTTCGCCAGTCCGCCGATATGCCAGGTGAGGTCGGGCGCCATCGTGGCGAGCGGCGGCGGCGCCTGCAACGGGATGAAGCCATAGGCGTCGTCCTCGATGATCGGCAGACGGAACTTGCGGGCGACCGCGCAGATCTCCTCGCGCCGGGCGAGCGGGATGGTCAGCGTCGTCGGGTTCTGGAGTGTCGGGTTGAGGTAGAGCGCCTTCGGCGAGCGCTTGAGGCAGGCCTCCGCCAGGGCGTCGGGCAGGATGCCGTGTTCGTCCATCGGCAGGCCGTGCATGCTGAGCCGAAGCTGCGCGGCGATGGAGCGCACGCCCGGATAGGTTATGTTTTCCGACAGAATGACCTGTCCCGGCTTCGCGAGCATGCCGAGGATCGCAAGCAGCGCGGGATGCGCGCCGGGCGTGGCGAAAATCCGCTCCTGCGAGGGAACGAGACCGCGCCGGCTGAGCCAGGCGGTGGCCGCGTCCTTGTCTATCTCCGCACCGCCGAAGCCCTGATAGCGCAGCAGCGGCACGAGGCTGGACGCGATGGCGCAAAGCCCCTCGCGCATGCGTTCGACAAGGTCGGGATCGTCGGGCTCGGGCGGCATGTTCATCGAATAGTCGACGGCCGGCAGTCGGCGTGGATCGGGCGTGAAATCCAGCGCAAAGCCGCGCCGCTCCCTGTCCTGCCCGCCGGTGACGAAGGTGCCGCGCCCGACATGCGTGTCGATCAGTCCGCGCTTTTTGGCCTCGACATAGCCGCGCGCCACCGTGGTGAAGTCCATGCCGAGCTGGCGGGCGAGTTCGCGTTGCGCCGGCAGCCGGTCGCCGACGACCAGCACGCCGCTTCGCAGGTCCATCTCGATCAGGTCCGCGATCGCCATGTAGCGCGGGCTGTTGCTGCGCCGGAGGTCCGGCAGCCATTCCTTCATCATGTCGTCCCCGTATGATTCTCAATGACTGTATATATATCCATTCAATTTGTGTCATCCTCCTATTTCGCGACGGCGCCGATGACCGCCGCAGCGCGGAGGAGGGCGAGCTGATGGCGTCTTGAAAAAGGGTGTTCTGGCGCCTTTCCTACTGAAAGACGGCACATTGACGGGATCAATCAACCGGCAATCCGCGTCGAAATTCGGCAGGTCCTTGCCTCTCGTTTGAACGCGTTTCTCAACGCTTTCCTTTAATTGAATGCATTATTGTATGTATTTGCACAATGATTGATCGGTTTTTGCGTAAAATCAATTTGGCACGGGCGTTGCAATGAAGGAGGGGCACCCCGCGGTTGGGGAAAGCCTTTCATTCAGAGGAGCGTCCAATGCCCGCAGTCACCAAGCCCGCCCATGAGACCGGTGATTTCTTCGTCGATTACGAGGAAAAGGTTTTCGAGGATGTCCAGGCCAGGGAGGGCGAGAAGGCCCTCATCACCTTCCACACGGTCGCCTTCGAGGGCTCGATCGGCCTCGTGAACCTGCTCCAGGCCAAGCGTCTGAAGCGCAAGGGGTTCGAGACCTCCGTGCTGCTCTACGGTCCGGGCGTCACGCTGGGCGTCCAACGCGGCTTCCCGAAGCTTGGCGACGAAGCCTTCCCGGGTCATCTGAATTTCAACAACCAGATCAAGGGTTTCATGGAGGAGGGCGGCAAGGTCTATGCCTGCCGTTTCGCGCTTCAGGCGCTCTACGGTCACGGCGAACCGTCGCTGATCCCCGGCATCAAGCCGATCAGTCCGCTCGACGTGCTCGATCTCGTTCTCATCCACCGCCGCGACGGCGCGTTCATTCTCGATACCTGGACGCTCTGACCCCGCGCGCGGGGCGGCGCCGTTTCCGCCCCGCGCCTTCCCGAAACGCGAAACCGCTTCACGCTTTTGCTGGAAATGCTCTGGAGGAATTCGCCCGTGGACAAGAAAACCGTGAGGGTGGCCGCAGCCCAGATCGCTCCCGATCTCACCTCCCGCGACAAGACGCTGGCCCGCGTGCTGGAGACGATCCGGGACGCGGCTGGCCGGGGAGCCGAGCTGGTCGTCTTTCCCGAAACGTTCGTGCCGTGGTATCCCTATTTCTCCTTCGTTCTGCCGCCGGTGCTGTCCGGCCGCGAACATCTCCGGCTTTACGAGGAAGCCGTGACGGTCCCATCCGCCGCAACGGATGCCGTGGCCGGTGCCGCGCGCGAATTCGGCATCGTCGTCGTTCTCGGCGTCAACGAGCGCGATCACGGCACGCTCTACAACACGCAACTGGTCTTCGATGCCGACGGATGCCTGATCCTCAGGCGCCGCAAGATCACCCCCACCTTCCATGAGCGGATGATCTGGGGGCAGGGCGACGGGTCCGGCCTGAAGGTGGTGGAGAGCGCGGTCGGACGCATCGGCGCGCTCGCCTGCTGGGAGCACTACAATCCGCTGGCCCGCTACGCGCTGATGGCCCAGCACGAGGAAATCCACGTCGCGCAGTTCCCCGGCTCGCTGGTCGGCCCGATCTTCGCCGACCAGATGGAAGTGACGATCCGCCACCACGCGCTGGAAAGCGGCTGCTTCGTCGTCAACGCGACCGGCTGGCTGACAGAGGCGCAGATCCGTTCCGTGACGCCCGACGAAGGCTTGCAGAAGGCGCTTCGCGGCGGCTGCATGACGGCGATCGTCTCGCCCGAGGGCAAGCATGTCGTGCCGCCGCTGACGGAGGGCGAGGGCATCCTCATCGCCGATCTCGACATGGGTCTCATCGTCAAGCGCAAGCGGATGATGGACTCGGTCGGCCACTATGCCCGTCCCGAACTTCTCCAGCTTTGCCTCGACGACCGCCCGACCGCGCCGATGGCGACGACGTCCGGCGCTCTTCCTTCCCTTTCCGCCACGCCGACAAGGACCGAAAACGATGGACACTCTGCCGTCTCCCTCGACCGAAACCCTGATCAACGAATTGCAGTCCTACGGGGCGAGGCTGGTTGATCCGAAGGCCGGCCACGAAAGCCGGCGCGGCGGCGCCGGGCCTTCCGACCACAAGGCGCTGACCATCGACGGCATGACCGTGATGGTGCCGGTACATACCGCGCCGGCCTTCGAAAGCCCCTATCTGGTGGAAAAGCCGGATGAGGCCGGCAAGAGCCGCATCAGCCGCGACGGCAAGGTGCTGGGCGAGGTCAGTTTCCCGCTGCGCCCGCGCTTTTACGAAAAGACCACGGCGGACGGTATTCCCTATTCGAAGATTGCCGTTCTCCACGGCCGCGACGTGCTGGCGACGACGGTGCTGCAAACCTGCATCCGTTACCAGAGCCGCACGAAAACCTGCCAGTTCTGTGCCATCGGCCAGTCGCTCGCGGCCGGCCGCACCATCGCCCACAAGACACCGGAACAACTGGCCGAGGTGGCGAAGGCGGCGGTCGAACTCGACGGCGTCAGGCACATGGTCATGACCACCGGCACGCCGAAGGGCGACGACCGCGGGGCCGCGATCCTTGCTGAAAGCGCCCGCACCATCAAGGCGGCGGTGGACCTGCCGATCCAGGCGCAATGTGAACCGCCCGAAGACGACGTCTGGTTCGAGCGCATGAAGGAAGCGGGCGTCGATGCGCTCGGCATGCATCTCGAAGTGGTGACGCCTGAGGTGCGCGCCCGCATCATGCCGGGCAAGGCGCAGGTCTCCGTCGAAAAGTACATGGCCTCCTTCAAGGCGGCGGTGAAGGTGTTCGGGCGCGGTCAGGTCTCGACCTACATCCTGGCGGGGCTGGGCGATACGCGCGAAGCCATTCTCGACATGTGCGAAAAGCTGGTGGAAATCGGCGTCTATCCCTTTGTCGTGCCCTTCGTGCCGATTTCGGGAACGCCGCTCGAAAGCCATCCGACCCCGAAGCCGGATTTCATGCACGCGATCCTGAAGCCGCTTTCGGAAATGCTCGTCACGAGTGGATTGAAGGCCGTCGACATCAAGGCCGGCTGCGGCAAGTGCGGCGCCTGTTCCGCCCTCTCCACCTATGAGCGGAGGCTGACGGCATGATGATCGAGCCCGTGCCGGTCTTCCGGTCTCCCGAATATCAGGTGAAATTCGCGACCTGTAACTGGGAGCGTGGTCGCGCCTATGCGCTGCGCCGGGCCGTGTTCTGCGCGGAGCAGGGCCTGTTTGCCGGCGACGACCGCGACGGGATCGATGACCGGGCCATTCCGATCGTGGCGCTTGCGATGCTCGGCGTCGTGGCCGACGAGGTGGTCGGCACGGTGCGTATCCACGAGGCGGAGCCCGGCGTCTGGTGGGGCTCGCGCCTTGCCGTCCATCCAGACTACAGGAGGATAGGCGCCCTCGGCGCGACGCTGATCCGGCTTGCTGTTTCCTCCGCCCATGCCAGGGGTTGCCGCACCTTTCTCGCCAACGTGCAGGCGCAGAACGGCCTTCTGTTTCGCCGCCTCCACTGGCGGGTGACGGACGAGTTCGAGATCTACGGCAAGCCGCATCTGCGCATGCAGGCCGATCTCGACCATTATCCGCCGTGCTTCTCGCCGGAAGCGGGCTTCACGGCCCTGCCGAGAAAGGCGGCCTGAGCCATGACGGAAGGCGAATTTCATTCGATCGTCGCAGCCCTGCGGGCCAGCGCTGGCATTGCCGCCAAGCGCGACATTGCCGATGTGGCCGGGCGGCTTCGGCTTTCCGGCCAGCCGGTCGCCGTCGGCGACGACTGCGCGGCGATCCCGGACGGTGACGGCTATCTGCTGCTCGCCATCGAGGGCTTCATGAACGAATTCGTGGCGGGCGATCCCTGGTTCGCCGGCTGGTGCGGGGTCATGGTCAACCTTTCGGACATCGCTGCGATGGGCGGCCGGCCGATTGCCGTGGTCGACGCCATCTGGGCGAGGGAGGCGGACGGCGCGGAGCCGGTGCTCGCGGGCCTTGGCGCAGCATCCGAGGCCTTCGGCGTGCCCATCGTCGGCGGCCACACCAACCTGAAGACCGACCGGGGCCAGCTTTCGGTCGCGGTGCTCGGCCGGGCGAAGCGCCTGCTCACCAGTTTCGACGCGAGGCCCGGCGAAAGGCTCGTCGCCGCCGTCGATCATCGCGGCGCCTATCGCGAACCCTTCGACAACTGGCAGGCTGCGACCACGGCGCCGCCGGGCCGCCTGCGCGGCGATCTCGACCTTCTGCCGCAGATCGCCGAGGCCGGCTGGTCGAGCGCGGCCAAGGATATCAGCCAGGGCGGCATCGTCGGCACGGCGATCATGCTGGCCGAATGCTCGGGCGTGGGCATCGATATCGATCTCGACTGCATCCCGCTGCCGGCGGGCGTCGCACTCGCGCGCTGGCTCGCCACGTTCCCCAGCTACGGTTATCTCCTGTCGGTGCCCGAGGCCCATGTGGAAAACGTGCTCGGGCTTTTTGCCGGCCGCGACCTGACGGCGGCGGTGATCGGCGAGGTCCGGGCCGGTTCGGCCATCCATGTGGTCTCGTCCGCCGGGCGCGCCCTGATCCGCGATCATGCCGCCGAACCGCTGATGCGGTTCGACCGCGGGGAGGCCGCCCGATGAATCGCTCTCTCCGCATCGCCATGCTCGCCCATTCCACCAATCCGCGCGGCGGCGTGGTTCACGCCCTGCACCTGTCCGAAGCGCTTGCCGATCTCGGCCACGAGGTCGTGCTCCATGCGCCGGACGCATCGGGAAAGGGTTTCTTTCGCGCGGCCGGATGCGGGGTCAGGCCTTTCCCGGTCGGTCCCGCGCCGGCGGATATGACGGCAATGGTCATTCGGCGGATCGAGGATTATGTGCGCCATTTCGAGGAGAAGGACGTTTCCGGCTTCGACCTTTACCACGCCCATGACGGTATTTCGGGTAATGCGCTGGCGACGCTGAAGGCGAGGGGAAGAATTTCCGGTTTCATGCGCACCGTCCATCATGTCGACAATTTCGCGGATCCGCACCTCAACCATCTCCAGGCGCGCTCCATAGACGAGGCGGCCGGTCTTTTCACCGTCAGCGACCATTGGCGGACCTGGTTCGCGGAGCGCGGGCGGGATTCGGTGAAGGTCGGCAACGGCGTCGACATGACCCGTTTCTCGCCGGACAGGGACGAAAGCGACCTGAGGCTTGCCGGGCGCCTGCCGCGCGGTGCCGGCCCCGTCTTTCTGGCCGTCGGCGGGGTGGAAAGGCGCAAGAACACGCTCGGCATCCTCAGGGCTTTCGCACAGGTTCTGGCCGTGCGCCCCGATGCGAGGCTGATTATTGCCGGCGGCGTCTCGCTGCTCGATCACCGCACCTATCAAGCCGCGTTTTCCGCCGAACTGGCCGCCCGCCCGCATCTTGCCGCCGCCGTCACCTTCCTCGGCGGCGTTGCGGACGAGGACATGCCGGCCCTGTTCCGCAGCGCCGACGCGCTTGTCTTTCCCTCGCTGATGGAAGGCTTCGGACTGGTCGTCCTTGAGGCGATGGCGAGCGGCTTGCCGGTCGTCGTGTCATCCGTGACGCCATTCACCGAATATGTGCCTTCCGACGCTGCGGTCTGGTGCGACCCGCGCCGCGCCTCCTCCATCGCCGATGCCATGCTGACGGTTCTGTCGCCCCGCATCCGCCAGGGTTGCATCGAGGCCGGCCGGCGGGTGGCTGCCCGGCACGACTGGCGCTCGGTGGCTATGGCGCACCTGCCCGCCTATTACGCCTTCACCGGCAGCAAGGAGATGGCCCATGCCTGAAATGCGTTTCATCGTGACCTGGCCGGACGGACAGGACGAGGAGTGCTATTCGCCCTCACTCGTCATCCGCGATTATTTCGAGGAGGGGAGCCGTTACCCGCTGGCCGATTTCCTGACGCGCAGCCGCGAGGCGCTGACCATAGCCAGCGACCGCGTGAAGGCCCGCTACGGCCATGCCTGTTCTCTGGCGCTCGGCCAGTTGTCCCGCATCGAGCAGCGCGGACGCGCCTTCGGCGATCCGCAGGCCGAAGTCCAGATCAAGACATTCCTGTTGTGAAAGGTATTGCCATGACCTCCCTGTCTCTCAAGGATCATTACGGCGCGGTCGTCGTCGGCGGCGGGCAGGCCGGACTGTCGGCCAGCCATTATCTCGGCAAGGCCGGGATCGATCACATCGTTTTCGAGAAGAAGACCGCGGCCCACAAGTGGAAGAGCGAGCGCTGGGATGCCTTCTGCCTCGTCACGCCGAATTATCAATGCCTGCTGCCCGATCATCCCTATGACGGCGACGATCCGCACGGCTTCATGGTCAAGGACGAGATCGTCGCCTATCTCGACCGCTTCATCGCCAGGGTCGCAGCGCCCGTTCTGGAACATACCGAAGTGCGGCTGGTGGAACACACGGGCGAAGGGTTCCGGGTGGAGACCTCCGCCGGCACGGTGACGGCCGACAGCGTCGTCCTCGCGACGAGCCTTTATGCCGATCCCTTCATTCCGCGCGCCGGCGCGAAACTGCCGGAGACGATCCTTCAGCTTCATACCGCCGACTATCGCAATCCGCAGTCGTTGCCGGAAGGTGCGGTCATGGTCGTCGGGTCGGGCCAGTCCGGCTGCCAGATCGCCGAGGATCTTCATCTCGCCGGCCGCAAGGTGCATCTCGTGACGGGCAATGCGCCGCGCTGCGCCCGCTTCTATCGCGGCCGCGACGTGGTCGACTGGCTGACCGATATCGGCCAGTACGAAATCACCATCGCCGATGACGGAATGGAGAAGAAGAAGCACGACACCAATCATTATCTGACGGGTCGCGACGGCGGCCGCGACATCGATCTGCGGCAGTTTGCGCTGGAAGGCATGGAACTCCACGGCCGCATGGAAACCGTCTCGGGCGGCAGGATGATCTTCCGGCCCAACCTGAAGCAGAATCTCGACGAGGCCGACCGGGTCTATAACGGCATCAACGCGCTGATCGACCGGTACATCGCCGGGAAGGGGATCGAAGCGCCGCCCCCGAGCGTCTATCGGCCGGTGTGGACGCCGGAGCGGGAGGTGACGGAAATCGATCTTCGGGCTGCCGGCATCACCAGCGTCGTCTGGGCGACGGGCTTCACGCCCGACTGGTCCTTCGTGGCCTTGCCGATCTTCGACGGCACGGGCTATCCGGTGCAAAGACGCGGCGTGACGGGCGTGCCCGGCCTCTACGTGCTCGGCCTGCCCTGGCTGTGGACCTGGGGGTCCGGCCGTTTCCTCGGCATCGCGAAGGATGCGGAATATATCGTGGATCATCTGGCGGATTTCGTTGCCTGCGACCTGCCCGCAGCCAGACGCGTTTCGGCCGTCTGATGCCGGGGAGCGAAGCCTTGACCGCCCGCAGAAGGAAACCCGTCTTGGATATGATGCCGCGCGATCACAGGCCCGCTGACGCTTATCGCAGGGCGCTCGTCGAGGCCGCGTTGTGTCCCGGCATGATGCTCGGCATGCCGCATCTGACCCCCTTCGGCCTGTCGCGCACATGGCTGCTGGAGGAGCTCGGGCACCGGCACTGGCTTTTGCTGGCGCGCCGCCTCGGTCTGGAAACCGCCGACTTCCGCACGCCGGACGGACTGGAAGCCTATGCCGCCATCTCGGCGCTTCGGGTGGATGCGCGCCTTTCGGGCGCGGGCGCCAACGCCGTCCTGTCCATCCATTCGGACCTTTATCCCGTATCGGGGGCGCGGATGGAAAGCGTCCACAGGCTGGCCATCGACGGTCGCGAGATCGGCACGGTCGTGCTGCAATCGGTCTTCGTGGTCCGGACCGGCGCGGACAACCGTTCCATCCGGCGCTCCGTCGTCCGCCATTTCCGGGCGGAGGGCGCGGCGCGCGAAAGCCTGCTGACGGAGGACATTGCCGCGCTGCGGCTGTGGGATGATCAGGGCAAGGACCATGAGAGGGACATGGTTTTCCAGCCCTGCCCGTTCGAGGAGTTCAATGGCGCAGGGCTGTTCTATTTCGCCGAATTCGCCGCTCTCGTCGGCCGCGCCTTCTGCCACTGGGAAGGGACTGCGACGCGCGAACGGCTGGACGCTCCACTCTCGCTTCTGTTTCTCGGCAATATCGAACCCGGCGAAGCGGTGCGTATCGGCGTTCTTGCTGAGGACGACGCGGATCATCTGCGCCGCTGCTCCATCGAGCGGCCGGACGGCTCGCCTCTGGCCCGCGCGCTTTGCGGCTGAAAGCGGGAGAGGCGCGGCCTTTCTGTCCAGCATCATCTTCACCATCCTGCCGGTCGAGGCCGGCAGGATGGTGCCGGCTCTCGACAGCGCGTTTCCCTTGCTCTCCGCCCAAGCGCGCCGAGCTGCATGGGCCAATAACTTGATTAAAAAAATCATGTATTGGCTGGCTCACGGGTGGTTTCGATGGTAAGAAGCCGGATCGGGATTGCATCGTTGCCATGACCGACAGGGTGTCATCGACCCCAGGTCGTCTGGACTGTCAGTGAATTTTGCGTTCGGTTGAAAAATGGGCATACGGGAAGATGACAAGCGTTATGACGCCTATGTCGCGCATCGTCTCGACCTCATCAACTATGCGACGCTGATCCTCGGATCGCGGGAGGACGCCGAGGACGTGGTTCAGGAGGCGTTCGTCAAATTCGTCCCGGAGAACGCCAATAATCCCTCAAGCCTCAAATCCTACCTGTTTCGGATCGTTCGCAACCTTGCCCTCGATAACCGCAAGCATCGCCGCTACGATCTGAGGCAGATGCCGGACGACACGCCTTTCTGGGGGCTTCCCCAGGAACACGCAACGCCGGAGGAGCATGCCCTGTTCTGCGATCAGGTCAGGCAGGTGCAGGACCTTCTGTCGCAGCTTCCCTCCCAGACCCGTATCGCGATGGAAATGCACCGGTTCGGCGGCTACAAGATGGCCGAGATAGCCGCCCATCTCGGCATATCCGTCGCCAGCGCCCATCGGCTGGTCAAGGCCGGTTTTGCGGCCTTCGCGGAAAAAATGAAGTGAAGATGCGGAAGTTGCGCGGTTCCGTGAAAAAAAAAGTCGAGTTAATCGTCTTTATAACAAGAACGGATGACGGGTAGTGAACTGCCTCGCATGGGAACAGGCCTGACTTCATGAATATCGATCCGGACAAGAAAACAGAGCTGCCGCCCGAAGCGGTGGAGGAGGCCGCCGAGTGGCTGATCCAGCTTCAGGAAAGGCCGCAAGATCGAAAATTGCGCAGGAGGTTCGATGTATGGCTTGCCGCGGCGGAGGCAAACCGCCTGGCGTGGGAGCGGACATGCAGGGCATGGCAAGCTTTCGGCGGGACGGAGCCGGCCTATCGAAGCTTCTGGGAAGGCGCGCCGCGCCTGTCCGGAAGATCCTCACCGGGACGATGGGCGCGTCGTCGGCCCTTATGGCCATATCTGGGAATAGCAGCAGCCGCCATTTCCCTCTGTCTTGTCGTCATGGCGGCGCCGGCACTGCTCATCCAGTTCCGTGCCGATCATCGCACGGCGACGGCGGAAAGCCGCAGCATAACCCTTCAGGACGGCAGTACCGTCTTGCTCGCCGCGTCGAGCGCGATCGCAACCGATTTTTCGTCGGGACGCCGTGAGATCGTTCTTCTGGAGGGGGAAGCCTTCTTCGACGTCGTTCCCGATGCAAAACGCCCCTTTGTCGTCGAAGCCAACAAGGTGAAGGTGGAGGTTCTCGGCACGGCTTTCGACGTGGAAATTTCCAATGGCGTCACGAGCGTCGCGCTTGCCCGCGGGTCGGTGAAGGCATCGCTTGAAGGTGCCTCTTCGACATCGTCGTCCACGCTGGTGCCCGGCGAGTTGCTGACTGTGGATGCCCGTGCCGGCACGATGCGGAAAGAAAGCATCTCCGTCGAGGATATCGGCGGCTGGCGGGATGGGCGGCTTTATGTCGTCAACGCGACGATCGGTTCGGTCGTGCAACAGATCCAGCGCTATCATCCGGCCTGGATCACCGTGGCGGATCCTTCGCTTGCCCGGCAAAGGGTGACGGGTTTCTACAATCTCCACGATCCCGATCAGGCGCTCGAGGCATTGGTGGAACCGTATAGCGGCAAGGTGCGGGCGGTTTCCGGCTATGCACGTATCATCACCCGCTTTTGACGTTGCCCCACACGTCAGAAATTTCGCTTCGATTTCCGTGGTTTATTAAAATGTTCCCGGAACCCTGAAAAAAATTCGCGAGGCAATCGTCTTTTTGTTGAGGACGCCGATCAAGAAATGATCGGCGCAGCAATCCGGAGAGACGAAAGCAGCATGCGCAGCAGGGCAGGAACGAAAATCAAGGGGAACGATATCAGCCGGCACGCCTGTCGGGCAATGTTGCTGGCGACCACCGCACTTGCCGTTTCCTTCGCGGCAGCGCCGGCGACTGCGCAAAGTGCTGCGAATGGAACAGCCTCGCAGGCGGGTAGCGCCGGGTCGGGGGCAACGAGACCGTTCAATATTCCGGCGCAATCGCTGACCAGCGCCGTGAGCGCGTTCGGCCGCCAGTCGGGGTTTCAGGTCACGCTTTCATCGACGGCATCAGGCAATGTCCGGACGAAAGCCGTCGTCGGCAACTTTACGCCAAGCGAGGCGCTTTCGAGACTGCTTGACGGCACGGGTGTCGAATATCGTCTGTCCGGAAACGGAAACACGGTTTTGATCGGAGCCCGCCAGACCGCCGGCGGCGCACCGGCTGTCGACGGGTCGACGATGCTCGAGACGATCATCGTCTCCGGCAAGACAAATCGCAATGCTGCGTCGGGATCGGGATTCCAGGGGACGCCGGATTGGGTTTACCAGACGCCCTCGAGCGTGAGCGTGGTTTCCCGCGAGGCGATCCGCAATTCTGCGACACGCAACTCGCGGGAACTGTTTGCCGACGTTCCCGGCGTCGTCGTGTCGAACGACAACGCCCAGAGCCAGGGGCTGAATGTCAATATCCGCGGCCTCCAGGACCAGACCCGCATCAACATGATGATCGACGGCGCGCGGCAGAATTTCCAGCGCAGCGCCCACGGCTCGACCGGGCTGACCTATGTCGATCCCGCCTTTATCCGCCAGGTCGATATCGAAAAGAGCGGAACCTCGGGCGTGGGCGGGGCGGCCTCGCTCGGCGGTTCCGTCAATTTCCGGACGCTGGTCGCGGACGATCTGATCGAGGCGGGCAGGAACTGGGGGGCGGAGATCGATGGGACGACCGGCACAAACGCCTATCATTTCGCCGGTAACGCCTCGGCCGCCATCCGGTTGTCCGACAGCTTCTCGATCCTCGGTGGCATCAGCTACAAGGACGTCGGAAAGTACGACATCGGATCGCGCCATCCGAATACGACCAATCTCGGTAATGTTTACGATCAGATGCCCTGGGGTTCCGAAACATGGTCCGGCCTGCTCAAGACGGAAATGCAGCCGACCGACGACACCACGCTCGACCTGAGCTGGCTGCACTACGATACGGAATTCGCGCAAGGTACGGACAGCAATCTACAGAATGATGTCAACGACGTGACGAACGACACGGTGACGGCCAGTTTCGGCTGGGATCCTGACAGCGAGTTGATCGACCTGAAGACGCGGCTCTGGTACAACCGCGTCAAGGACGAGGAACATCGCTCGCAGCGCACCAGCAGCATGCGCGAGGTCTTCGTCGATTACACCATGTCGGGCGTCGGCGGCAGCATCGAGAACACCAGCCGGTTCGATCTGCCGATCGGCAATCTTTCGCTGAACTACGGTGTTGAGGCGTTCCGCGACGACGGCGACACGAAGGCGAACGGCGACGACATTACCGACGATCCGGACGAGGCCTGGTGGTATCAGGGAGCGAACGGCTCCGGTACGCGTGACGTGGTCAGCGGCTTTGCCAACGCCACGCTCGATCATGACGACTGGCTGAGCGTCAGCGGCGGCATCCGTTACGACTACTATACGATCGACGGATCGACGACGGTCTTCAGCGAGTTGAAGCAGATCAAGATCGATCCGGATTGCGTGTGGCGCTGCGCGACCATCACGATCCCGCAGGAGGCCTATGCCGCCGATGTCGATCTTTCCGGCGGCGCATGGTCTCCGACTTTTGGTGTCACCGTCAAGCCGGCGGACGGTCTTCAGCTGTTTGCGAAATATGCCCATACCTACCGGCCCCCGACGGTCATGGAAGCAGTGATGGGCGGCACGCATGTTGGCGGCGCTTCCTCTGGAACAGGCCGATTTGCGCCCAATCCGTGGATCGAGCCGGAACAGGCCGATACGTTCGAGATCGGCGCCAATCTTTCCTATGACAGCGTGTTTCAGGCCGGCGACAGCTTTCGCGCGAAAGCCGTCGCCTTCTATCGCAGGGTCGACAATTACATTGCCATAGGCACCGTCGACCTCGACGAGGAGACTTATCAGACCAATTTTGGCGCTTACGTCAATCTCGACGGCACGACGCCGATGCGGGGCGTGGAACTGGAGGCGAATTACGACGCCGGCCGTTACTATATCGGCGGTTCGTTCAGTTACCTCGATGCCGACTACGCCACCACCTACACCTATAATGGCACGTCCCACCTGACCGATTCCTATATCCTGTTCGTGCCGCCGCGCACCAAATTCTCGCTCGACGGCGGCGTGCGCTTCTTCGAGGAAAAACTGACGCTTGGCGGGCGCGTCACCCATGTGGGAGCGGCTGACAAGAACATCGGCGGTTCTGCCAGCGCCGGCCTGGTTTCGTCATGGCAGACCGGCGATTACACGCTGTTCGACATTTACGGTTCCTACAAATTCAACCCGAAGACGACTTTGCGTTTTGCAGTCAACAACGTGACCGATGTCGCCTATGTCCCGGCACTGGGCCAGTCCACCCTTCCGGCACCGGGGCGTACCGTGACGGCATCACTGAATTTCAAGTTCTAGGGATTTCGCGTCCTCAAGGCGCGATAACGAGGTTCGCCGAAGGCGGACAACAGCAGTGAAACCAACCCAAGGAGAACGAGAGATGTCGCTTCTTATCAATCTGACGGATGCCAGCGCCGATCTGGAAGCCTATATCGACAGCTATGTCGCGGCGACGGCATCGCTGGCGAACAGGTACGGGACATTCTATCCCTCCTCCGCGCCATACGATCAGTGGATCCAGGGGACGAATACCTCGGACTATGCCGCCGTGCTCGACGGTGATTTCACGGCCTATTCCGGCGGCAATCTGACCGGGACGGCCGATGCCCTGACCTTCGGCTATGGTCTCACGACCGATGCCAGCGGCCTCACCTCGGTCACGAACGTCGAACTGACGTTCGACTTCCGCGACCTCAACGTCAATGCCGGCCCGGATAGCTTCGACTATCTGGTCTATGGCCTCATTGCTGGCGATGCGTCTCGCGTCTACGACTACTTCGACGACGCCGGCACCATCCAGGTCGGCACGGAGGCGGACAACACGCTCTACGGCTATGACGCCACCGATTACTTCTACTTCGAAGACAATTGGGGCTCCGACACGATCAACGACTTCACCGATGGCGAAGACTACATCGTGTTCGATACCTCCCTGTGGACGAATTACGCGGACTTCGCGGACGATGCCACAATCAGCGGCAATACCATCGCGTGGGATGGCAACACCATCACGCTCGCCGGCTTCTCCGGTACGCTGAGCAGCGCCGACTTCCAGTTCGTCGCCGACCCCGCAACGATTGCGTGAGCGAAGGATGACGAACCGTTCAAAGGTTCGGGTGCCGTCGCGGCTTGATGCCGCGACGGTTGCCTTTCCCCTGACGCGAAGCGCAGCGGCAATCGCGATGATCAGCGGCGTCGTCAACGTGCTGGCCTTGACCTCGCCTTTGTTCATGCTGCAAATCTACGACCGGGTGATTGCCAGCGGCAGCGTGCCGACCCTGGTCGGGCTCGCGGTGCTTGCGGCCGGACTCTATGCCTTTCAGGCCCTTCTCGACATTATCCGCTCGCGTGTCCTGTTGCGCATCGGCGAGCGTTTCGACGGACAGTTTTCCGGTCGCGTTCACGATGCTGTCGTGCGCCTTCCTCTTCTGACGCGCATGCAGGGCGATGGCCTTCAGCCGTTGCGCGACCTCGACAATGTTCGCGGTTTCCTCGGCGGAAACGGCCCGACCGCGCTTTTCGATCTGCCGTGGATGCCGCTCTATCTCGGCATCTGCTTCCTGTTCCATTTCTGGATCGGCGTCACCGCTCTGGTCAGTGCGATCGTGCTGGTATCCCTGACGGTGATCACCAACATTCTGTCGCGCCAGCCGATCAGCGACGCCATCACCCACAACATGATCCGCAACGGCCTGCTGGAAGCGACCCGCCGCAATGCCGAAGTCGTTCGCGTCATGGGGCTTGAAAAGCGTATAGCGGCGCGATGGCAGAAGGCCAATGGCCAGTATCTCGCGGCAAATCGCAAGACCGGGGATGTGGCCGGCGGTCTCGGTTCCGTTGCCAAAGCCCTCCGCATCATGCTGCAATCGACGATCCTCGGTGTCGGCGCGTATCTCGTCATCCGGCAGGAGGTCACGCCGGGCGTGATGATCGCCAGCTCGATCATGATGGGCCGGGCGCTGGCCCCGGTCGATCTCGCCATAGCAAGCTGGAAGCCGTTCCTCATGGCCCGCCAGAGCTGGAACCGCCTGAAAGACCTCCTCGGAAAAGTGCCTCCGGATGCACAGGTGATGGCATTGCCGGCACCGGAAAAGGAATTGCGCGTCGAAGGCGTCACCATCGTCCCGCCGGGGGAAAAGGCCCCGACCGTCATGGGAGCAGGCTTTGCGGTTCCGGCCGGAGGCGCACTCGGCATTATCGGTCCTTCGGGGTCGGGCAAGTCGACGCTGGTCCGCGCACTGGTCGGCGCATGGATGCCTGCCTCGGGCAAGGTGCGCCTCGACGGTGCGAGTTTCGACCAATGGGACCGGGAGGTTCTTGGCCGGCATATCGGTTATCTGCCGCAGGGCGTCGAACTGTTCGGCGGAACGATTGCCGAAAACATCGCCCGGTTCGAACCGGACGCGAACCCGGAATCCGTCGTTGCCGCAGCGAAGGCCGCCGGCGTCCATGAGCTGATCCTGCGTTTCGAAAAGGGTTACGAAACCCAGATCGGCGAGGGCGGTTCGGCGCTTTCGGCGGGCCAGCGCCAGCGTATCGGCCTTGCCCGCGCCCTTTACGGCGATCCTTTCCTCATCGTCATGGACGAACCCAACGCCAACCTCGACGTCGATGGAGAAGCCGCCGTTATACGGGCCATCGCCTCGGTTCGCGCGCGCGGCGGCATCGCCATCGTTGTTGCCCATCGTCCGGCTGCCATCAATGCCGTCGATTATATACTGATGATGGACGGCGGCCGTCAGAAGGCGTTCGGCCCGAGGGAGGAAGTGTTGTCCAGGGTCCTCAAACCTGCGTCCCGTCCGCAGGCAGCGGGGAAACCCTTTCCCGCGACGGGTTTCGGCATGACGCCCCTGCGTGTGATCGCCAATCCCGCCCAGCCTGAAGCGACGTCCGCAAACGATACGGTGACGGAGAAGCCCGATGTCGAGCATTGACGATGTTTCCCGTTCCATCCGCCGTCACCTGATGGCCGGCCTGCTGGCGAGCGTGGTTCTGGTCGGTGGCGTCGGCACCTGGGCGGCTGCGACCAATCTGGCCGGCGCCGTCGTCGCGTCCGGGCATTTCGTGGTCGATTCCTATGTCAAGAAGGTGCAGCATCCGACCGGCGGCGTCGTCGGGGAAATCCTTGTTCGCGAAGGCGACAAGGTGCGTGCCGGCGACGTGGTCATGCGTCTCGACGCCACCCAGACGCGGGCCAATCTCGCCATCGTCACCAAGCGGCTGGATGAACTGGGTGCCCGTCTGGCGCGGCTGGAGGCGGAGCGTGACGACCTCGACGCTATCGAGCTTCCCGATTGGCTGCTGGCCCGCCGCGACGATCCCGACGTGGCGTCCGCCATCCACAGCGAGACGCGGCTGTTCGATTTTCGCAAGGAATCCCGGGAAGGCAAGAAGGCCCAGCTCATCGAACGGATCGCCCAATACGAACACGAAATCGAGGGGCTGAAAGCACAGGAAATCGCTTATGCGAATGGCCTTGCGGTTCTGGAAACGGAAATCGTCTCACAGGAAGCGTTGCACAACCAGGGCATCGTTTCGGTGCAAAGGTTGAACAGCCTCAAGACGCAGGCTGCCACCTATGGCGGCGAGCGTGGTGAGAAGATCGCCTATCAGGCGCAGGCGGCTGGCCGCATTACCGAGACGCGGCTGCAAATCCTGCAAATCGACCAGGACCTGAAGGCCGAGGTCGGCCGGGAGTTGCGTGAGATTCAGGGGCAGATCGGCGAATATGTCGAGCGCAAGGTCGCGGCGGAAGACGAGCTGAAGCGCATCGATATCATCGCGCCGCAGACGGGTATCGTTCACGAACTGGCCGTGCACACGGTCGGGGGCGTGGTCTCGCCCGCTGATCCGATCATGCTGATCGTGCCGGAGGGCGACGATCTGGCGCTTGAGGTGCAGATTCAACCGCAGGATATCGACCAGATCCAGCTTGGCCAGAAGGCCGTGCTGCGCATGTCGGCCTTCAATACGCGCATCACCCCGGAATTGAACGCCCATGTCAGCCGGATCGCGGCAGACCTGACAACCGATGAACGTACCGGGTTTTCCTATTATCTGGTGCGCCTTGCGGTTCCGGCTGACGAATTGAAGAAGCTTGAGGAACTGACGCTCGTACCGGGCATGCCGGCCGAAGCGATGATCCAGACCGGCGAGCGCACGGCCCTGTCCTACTTCGTCAAGCCGCTGTCCGACCAGATCAACCGGGCCTTCCGGGAAGAATGAACATGCCACCTTTCAGGAAAATGGAGGAAATGCCGATGATGGACCATACTCTTGCATTCGCCTCGTTGTTTTCGACAACCGCAACGATCAGGCTCAGGGCCAAGGGGAACAATGAGGCTTCCGCGTGGAACCGGCCCGGTCCTGTGCTACCGGAAGCGGCCTGCTGGACCATCGAGCGAACCGGCCCCGAGGGGCATGAAGTCAGCGTCGTCCGATACATCGAACATCGGGGCGGCTTGCCAAAGGTGATGATTGACCTCGGCTTCGCAAGCGGCGGTGAAATGCGGGGTATTCTCGTCCTTCCGGCGGGTCTTGAGGCATCGGACGGAGTCCGCCTCCGGATCGACGATGCTGGGCTGACGAGGAAGATACCGATCGCGGCCAATAGCCCGGCCCGTTGCGTGGTCAAGCTTCATTTCGATAGGATGGCCGTGGAACAGCTCGAATATGCCGAAAAGCTTGATATCCACGCATATACCGTCTCGCGCAACAGGACGATCGCATTCTCCGTTCCGCTTGCCGGCTTCGCTGCGTCAACGGAAATGTTGAGGGGGATGGGGAGGCATCTACCATCCTGAGGTTATGGTGCAGCCGGTGTTGAAACGCGTGCCGACCGCATTGCGATGTCATCTGCCCATTGCAGGATCATTGGATTGCTTCAACGCCTTGCCATCTTTGCAGCCAGTGGTGATCGCAAGAATGTCGAGATGAGTGCTCACGATACGCTGATCAGCTTTCATGAACACGCGGCGTGCTGGAATGTGCCGAAGCCTGCGGAAACCATGATGGTGCCATCGGCATAGACATCCGTCCCGCGAACCATCGTCCTTACGACGCGGCCCGTGCAGCGGGTGCCTTCGAACGGGGTCCACTTCGCACGGCCGGGAAAGGACTGCCCGGTGATCGTCCATTCCTCGTCGGGGCGGTAGAAGACCAGGTCGGCATCGCTTCCGGGAGCGATCGTGCCCTTTTTCGGATAAAGGCCGAACAGTCTGGCCGGACCTGCCGCGGTCATGCGGGCAAAATCCGTCAGACTCAGCCCCCTTTTCACCACGCCTTCGCTGAACAGGAGCGGCACCGTCGTCTGGACGCCGGTCAGGCCCATCCCGGCCTTCCAGACGCTTTCGAACCCGATCGATTTGGCTTCGGGCAGATAGGGGCAATGGTCGGAAGCGAGGATGTCGATCGTACCGTTCAGCACGGACGTCCAGAGCAGGTCGATGGTCTCCCTCGGCCGCAGCGGCGGCCCGCAGCGTGCCCAGGGGCCGATGCGGACCAGATCGTCTTCATCGAGGAGAAGATAATGGGAGCAGGTCTCGACGGAAACCGGAGCCGTGCCCTTCGCGGCGGCGATCAGTTCCGCTGCTTTCCCGGAGCTCAGGTGAACGATATGGCAGCGCGTTCCCGTTTCGCGCGACAGCGTGATGATGCGTGAGACCGCCTCGATCTCGGCGATTTCGGGTCCCGCTTCCGCGTGGGCGCGCATGTCGGTGCGTCCTGCGACGCGGAGCCTCGCCTGCGCCTCGATGAGCAGGTCGTGGTTCTCCGCGTGCAGGCCGATCAGCCCGCCGAATTTTCCGACCACGCGCATGGCCTCGACCAATTCGGCATCGGTCAGGGCGGGGAGACCGGATGGATCGCTGGCGGCCCGGTCGCGTTGCGAACTGCACAGGAACCCCTTGAACGCCAGCGCTCCCGCTTCGCGCAGGCGCGGCAGTTCGTTGCAGTTCCTGCCGTCGAGCCCGCCCCACAGGCCGAAATCGACGACCGCCTGTCGCATCGCCATCGCCTTCTTCGCCTCGAACGCCTCGAGGGTGGTGGCGGGCGGATTGGAGTGCGGCATCTCGATGATCGTGGTCACGCCCCCCATTGCCGCGGAGCAGGTTCCGTCGAAGAGTTCCTCCTCGGGATAGGGGTTGGAACCGGTGAAGTGAACATGCGCGTCTATGGCCCCCGCCACGACGAGAAGCCCGGTCGCGTCGACGATCCGGCCCGCGTCCACGGCTTCGCCGGGAGACAGAAGTGCAGCGACCCGGCCACCGGCAATCCCGATGTCGAGCGGAGCGACGCCGTGTTCGGTGACGACCGTGCCGCCTTTGATGAGGGTGTCCATGTCATTCTCCATCGATGTCAGTCGAGAGGCCGGACAAGCTTCTCATAATCCGCCGGTGCGGACAGCCAGCCGGCCTCGACCAGCAATCGGCTGAACCGTTCGAAATCCTGCTGCGGAATGAATTGGTTCGGTGGCCAGAGACCGGCCTTCCGGTAAAGATCGATGGCCATCGCCATCGCGCCGCGCGGAAAAAATGGAAAACGGTGGCCGATCAGGGCGGCGATTTCCGTGCCGTCATGTTCGCAAATCCATGCGAAGGCGCGGTCCATCGCTTCGGCGAATGCCTTGAAATCGGCCCGGCGCCGGTCCACGACCTCCGGCAGGGCGATGTAGGCGCTCCACGGAACGCCGCCCGTCGCGGTGGCAAGGTCCTGAACGGCGAAAACCTCGCCCTTTGCCAGGGCGGGACCGGCCGCGTGCAGGTGCTGGATCGCGAAATCACCGTCGCCGGCCACGAATGCGGCCAGAGCTTCGCTTTCGGTCAGAGGTGCGGGTGACAGTCCGACCTTGCCGGCAAGCCCCTTTTCCTTCAGCAGCGACGAGAAGGTGAAGGTCGCGGTGCCGATATTGGCGATATCGACCACGGTGCGCCCGCGCAGGTCGTCCCAGGAGAATTCAGGCATCGGCTGGCGCGACAGGAGATACCAGGGATGGGTCCGCACGGCGGCACAGATGTTGACGAGATGGGCCGTTCCCTCTTCCAGCATCTTCATCGTCACCATCGGCCCGCCGATGGTGAGATCGGCTTCGCCCGACAGGACGGCCGGGATCTGGCCCCCGCGCACCGTATGTCCGCCGGTCGCCGTGCGAGTGAACAGAACCTCGAGGTTGGCTCCGGCGAAGAAGCCCTTGTCGGCGGCCACATAGTGGGGAAGGTAGTAGAGACGCTGTTCGCTCGGATCGCCTTCGTTGAGCTTCAGCAGGGCGCGAGCCTCAGACATCGCTTTTTCCATAGGGAAGGGGGGTGCCATCGGCGCGCGCCAACTGGTCCGGGCGCAGGTCTTCGATCCTGCCGGCGCCCATCCAGAGCGTCATGGCGGTCAATGAATCGATCAGGCCGGACAAGTACGACTCGACGCCCTTTTCCCCGGCGCCGGCCAGTGCCGTGAGAACCGGCCGCGAAACCACCGCCGCATCCGCGCCCAGAAGCCGGGCGATCAGCACATCGCTGCCATGCCGGATACCGCCATCGGCCAGCACCGCCGTGCCCTTCGAGGCGGCAGCCCTCATGCCAGGCAGGGCAAGCGGCGCCGGCAACCAGCGCGACGATTGCCGCAGGCCGATATTGGAAACCATGAGCGTACCGGCTCCGGCCTGTTCGCAAGCCGCGACATCGCCGGGATGGAGGACGCCCTTGACGACGAGGTGCAGGCCGCGCGCTTTCGCGCTGTCGGCGACCTCGGAAATGTCCCGGGCGGTCCAGTTGGGAAATGCCGGCAGCGGCATCGGGCCGGGGCGGTCGGAACCGATCGTCGTCCATCCCCTGTCCCGCAGCGCCTGACCGACATCGAAGCCGCCCGGCCGTAGGCCCTCGATGGGGTGCGCCGGCGCAAGCACCGTCAGCACGATGCCGACGGCCCCGGCATCGGCGGCATGTTCGACGAGGGAGCGCGCGCGTTCCACGGGGCCGGCAGCGCGCAATTGCAGGAGGACCCGGTCGTGCAAGGCGGTTATCCGGGCGAGAGGCGTAACGGTTTCTTCCGAAACGACGAGGGGCAGGCGCAGGCGCTTGCAGACCCGGGCGACGGGCGCAAGCCCCTCCGCATGGAACAGGCGGTCGCCGGCAAAGGCACCGACCACGACCGGAGCGGCAATCTCGACGCCGAAAAGCGTCGTCGCGAGGTCGACGCCACGGATATCCGACAGGACCCGTGGCACAAGGCAGAAGCGTCTGAAAGCGGCCTCGTTGGCATCCTCCGCGCCGCCGTCCACGGCGCGGCCGACAAGATAACGATAGAGGTCTTTGCCGATCGCGGCTTCCGCCTCGGCCTGATAGGGAAGCATGGACGTCATCTTTCCGTGTGGATCAGCTTTGCAGCCGGTTTGGGAGCGGTGGGCTCGGGCTCGATCTCCGGCCCGATCTCGCCGGCGGCCTCCTGGCGCAGATAGGCGGCGAAGGTCTGCGTTTGCGGGTTGTCGATGATCGAAGGCGGCCCCTGTTCGACGAGAACGCCGTGCTGGAGGAAGACGATCTGATCGGCGACGCTGCGTGCAAAGTCGACGTCATGGGTGCTGATGACCAGCGTCATGCCCATGTCCGCCAGTTTGCGGATGGTCGAATGCACCTCGCGCACCAGTTCCGGGTCGAGCGCCGAGGTCGGCTCGTCGAACAGGATGAGCTGCGGATTGCTGGCCAGCGCGCGGGCGATGGCGACGCGCTGCTGCTGGCCGCCGGAAAGCTCGTGCGGGAGCGAATGGTAGAACGCGGACAGGCCGACCTGATCGAGGGCGCGGCGCGCCTTGGCGCGGGCGACCGGCTTTGCGTCCTTCTGCACGATCACGGGAATGCTCATCACGTTCTCTTCCGCCGTCAGATGGTCGAAGAGCGCGAAATTCTGGAAGACGATGCCGATGCGGGCCGCCGCACGGTTGGCCGGCAACGCCCGGGCCGGCAGGGGGGCTCCGCTCGGCCCGCGCCCCATCCGCTCCCCGCCGACGCGGATATCGCCGCCGCTGACGGGCGCCAGCGCAAGGATGGATTTCAGGAGCGTGCTCTTGCCCGATCCGGACCGGCCGAGCAGCACCACGACCTCGCCGCGCCGCACCGTCAGCGAAAGACCTTTCAGGACTTCCTTGCCGTGATAGGCAACCCTGAGATCGATCACTTCCAGAAGCTTTTCGCGGGAATCGACGGTCGTCGGGGAAGCCGCGGATGCCGGCAGTTCGGCCACCGGACGCGGCTTGCGGTGCCGGGCGCGCCTGGCGCGGAAGTCCAGACCGACGCGCGTTTCCAGCCACCATTGGCCGACCGCCAGTACGCTCGCCAGGATGACATAGATGCCGCCGGACGCCATGAGCACCGGGATGAAAAGGAAGTTCTCCGAAACGATCGTCTGGCTGCGCATCGTCAGTTCGCTCACTCCGACCACCGAGGCAAGCGATGTCGACTTGAGCAGGCCGACCGATTCATTGCCGAGGGTCGGCATGATGGCGCGCAGCGCCTGCGGGATCACCACATGGATCATCTCGGCCGTGCGGGTGAAGCCGAAGGCCTGCGCGGCCGTGCGCTGGTCCCGGTTTGCGGAGATGATGCCGCCGCGTATGATCTCGGCGCAATAGGCGGTCTCGTTGATCGTCAGTGCGAGAAGCGCGCTGGCGAATGCCGACAGCATGATGCCGAACTGGGGCAGGACGTTGTAGAGCAGGATGAGCTGGAGCAGGACCGGCGTGCCGCGCAGCAGGTAGATGTATGCCTTGACCGGATAGCTGATGAGCCGGTGTTTGGACATGCTGGCGAGCGCGAGGAAAAACCCGATCACAATGCCTCCGAAGAGAGCCCCGACCATGAGCTGCACCGCGATGACCGCTCCCTGCCAGAGATAGGGAAGCGTCAGATAGTGGAGGAAGATGTCCATCGGAAAAGCCTGCGACTGTGAAAGACCCCGCGGCGCATTGTGAAAACCGGAGAATGCCCGGACCTTCCCGCAGCGACGCCACGCCGATTATGAAGCAAACGGCGGCCGTAATATACGGAAGCCGCCTACGGACCGTTCTGCAAATCGCAAGCGATCCGAAGAAGGGACAGTGCGTTCGGGCCGCGCCGGGAAATCCCGCGCGGCCCGTTCCCGGTCAGCCCAGGTTTTCGACGGGCCGCTCGGCGTCGCCGCCCTGGCCCCACTTTTCGAGCAGCTTCTTCTGCACGCCCGTGCCCTGGATGATCGCGATGCCCTCGGTAACGGCCGAGCGCAGTTCCGTATTGTCCTTGGCGATCGGATAGCCGTTACGGATCGGCAGGTCGACATCGAACGCGCGCTCGAGGCGCGGGTCGGCGGCGACCAGGCCCCTGGCGACCGCGGCCGACGTCAGGTGGATGTCGGCCCGGCCGGACTGGACGGCGAGGATCGCGTTGTCGGTGTTCTGGACGAGCAGCACATCGACCGCCGGCTTGTCGGCCTCCAGGCATTTCTTGGTCTGTTCCGGCGCGAGCGTCGTCGCTTCGAACGTGCCGGCGGCCGCCGAGATGGTCATGCCGCACAGATCGTCGAGCGATTGCAGGTTCTTCGGATTGCCCTTCGGCACGACGGAGCCGTCGATGACCTGATAGGACGACACGAAGGCGACCTGTTCAAGGCGGGCCGGGGTGACGTAGAGCGACGGACCCATGTCGATACGGCCGGACGTCAGCGAGGTGATCAGGACATTGAAGGCGCCGAGCTGAAACTTGTAGGTGAAGCCGAGACATGCGCCCAGACGGTCGAACATGTCCGGATCGAGACCTTCGAGCGTGTCCGGATCGTCGGCCTTCGGAGACTGGAAGCCCTTGTTGTAGCCACCGAGACCGATGGTGAGTTCCTTGCCGGTGAGCGACGGATACTTGGAGCGAAGCGCCTCGCAGGCCGGCATGGAGGCGAATTCGGCCGGAGTCGGGCTCGGCGTGTCCTCGGCGGAGGCCAAGGACGCGCCTGCGAGCAGCGCGGCCACGAATGTCGAGGTTAAGCGTTTCATCACGATGGATCCCCTGATCGCGCTGATTATCCATTTGTCTCGGCGGCGCAATGCGCGTCCGGTTGCGTCCCGACAGAGCATTCGATTTGCTCATCGTCATTTTGTATACTATTATACGAATGTCAAGCGTGATTGCCTGTCTATTGGACGAAATGCAGAAGTGCCGCTTAATTCAGCGAAATTTTTGTCCGATATCCGGTCGTCACTTGTATTTTTGGATATGATTTCAGGATATGTCCTGATGATGGAAGTGATGCGGAGATTGAAAGTGGCGGACCAACCCCTGAACGTGGAGCAGTGGCAACCGGAACGGCCGAGGACGCTGGTCGATCACGCCCTTGACGTGATCATGTCGGCGGCGGCGAGAGGCCTCATCCTGCCCGGCGAGCGTCTGACCGAAAAGGAACTGAGCGAATTGCTCAACATGAGCCGCGTGCCGATCCGCGAGGCGTTGCGGGTTCTGGAGAGCCAGGGGGTCGTCACCAACGAACCCTACAAGGGCATACGCCTGATGCAGATAGACAAGGCCACGCTCGACAATGTCCTCGACGTCCGGGCAACCCTGGAAAGCCACGCAGCCCGGCGCGCCATTGAAAAAGGCCACTATAAAGGGCGCCATCTCGCCCGGCTGGAAGCCGCGCTCAACGAACTGACCCTGATGCGCGACCGCAACGACGCCTACGGTTTTGCCAGTGCCGACACCCAGTTCCACCGGATCCTCTGCGAGCTTTCCGACAATCCCGTCCTGCTGACCCTCTGGCAGTCGATCGCGCGGCAGCTCACCGTCATCTTCGGTCTCTCCACCTTCGGCAAGAGCATGGACGAGATCATCGAGGAGCACCGCACACTTCTCACGATCTTTTCGAGCGGCCACATCGCGGCCACCGAGGCGGCGGTGCGCGAACATGCGCTGGACCAGCCGGCCGGGCTCGATTTCGCGGCGATCATCGAAGAACGGCGGGCCCGAAAGGCGGCCATGACCGGTTGATCCTGCGGCGAGTAAAATTTTTCTGCGCATAGATTGTATATAATAATACGATATGCGAATGTCGGGATCCGAATATGAGGGTACCCGCATGAAAATCACCGATGTTGAAACATTCTATCTGAAACTGCCGAACATCGAGAACCGGACGGACAGTTCGCAGGATACGCTTCTGATCCGCATCAGCACGGATGCCGGCATCGTCGGCTGGGGGGAGGTCGACGGATGCCCGTCCGTCGTGCAAGCGATCGTCGACGCGCCCTATTCGCATACGATGGTGACGGGCCTGAAGCGTTTGCTGATCGGCGAGAATCCTCTCGATACGGGCCGGTTGTGGTCTCTGATGCATCGGGCGACGATTTTCTACGGCCGCGCCGGTGCCACGCTCCAGGCGATGGCGGGGATCGACATCGCCCTTTGGGACATCAAGGGCAAGGCGCTCGGGCAGCCGATTTCGACCCTGCTCGGCGGCGCGTTCCGCGACAGGATGCGGGTCTACTCCTCGAACATGTTCCAGTTCACGATCGAGGCGACGGTGGAGCGCGCCAGGGTGGCAATCGACACCGGCCATACGGGCGTCAAGTTCGGTTGGGAACCGTTCGGCCGCGACGAGCGCACGGATATCGCCTATGTCGAGGCCGTCCGCAAGGCGATCGGCGACGACAACGACTTCATGCTCGATGTGGGCCATGCCTGGGACGCCAAGACCACGATCCGCCGTGCGTCGCTGTTCGAACCCTACCGCCTGTTCTGGATAGAGGAACCGCTGCATCCCGACAATTATGCCGGCTACGGACAGGTTTCGAAGGCCTGCTCGCAATATATCGCAGCCGGTGAGGAGGAGTGCAGCGTTGCCGGGTTCGAGCGCCTGATCGACGAAGGCGGCGTCGATGTCGTGCAGATCGACCTGACGCGCACCGGTTTCACCCAGGCCGTCCGGATTGCGGATTATGCCATGAGCCGTGGCCGCAAGGTCTGCAACCACAATTTCACCACCGACATCAATACGGCGGCCTCCCTGCACTTCCTCTGCGCGACCGAAAACGCGCTCGTCATGGAATATTGTGTGGAGCCGAACGAAATCGCCCGCAAGTTGGCGCGCAACCCGGTTCTGATCAGGGACGGCTACGCCCACCTGCCGACCGAGCCCGGCCTCGGCGTGGAACCGGACCCGGCGATCATCGAGAAATATCTCGTTCGCTGACCGGCGAAAGCGGCCGGCGGAACCCGCCGGCCGCCCGTTCAATATCCCCGGTCCGGCGACACGACGTTGAGCAGCGGATCGCCCGCCTGGAAACGGCGCAGGTTCTCCCCGAAAATGTCGAGGCATCTGTCGATATAGCCCGCATGGTCGTCCACGCTGCAATGGGGCGTCATGACAAGGTTCGGCATCGACCAGATCGCATCGCTTTCGGCCACCGGTTCCTCCGGAAACACGTCGAGCACCGCTCCGCCGAGGTGGCCGCTTTCGAGACGTGCCGCCAGCGCCCCGTAATCCAGCACCTTCGCCCTTCCGACGACGACGACACCGGCGCCCCGCGGCATGAGGTCGAACTGCTCGGCGCCGATACGGCCTTCCGTCGCCGGGGTCAGCGGCAGGGTCGAGACGAGGAAATCCGTTCCCGGCAGGACTGTGTCGAGGGCGTCGAGGGCGATGCATTCATCGACCGGAGCGTCCGTCTCGCCCCGGCTGGTGACGCCGATCACCCTGATGCCGCGCGCCCGCAGCAGGGGAACCGCCGCGCCGCCAATGGCGCCGACGCCGAGGATGGTCGCGACCTTGCCGTGCGCGACGGATTCGAACACCGGCTGCCATGTGCGCTGCACCTTGCGCGAGGTGAAGAAGGGAATGCGGTAATTCAGCATCAGAACCGACGTCAGAATGAATTCGGCGCCTTTTTCCGCGTGAACGCCCGATGCGTTGGTCAGGATCACACCTTCCGGCAAGGTCTTCAGATAGGCTTCCACGCCGGCGGATATGACCTGGACCCACTTCAGGCGGGGGGATGCCTTCCTGACGCGGCCGATATCGAATTTGTGATTGGTGAAGATGACGTCGGCGGCTCCGGCGAACCGTTCGAGCGCAAGAGGATCGTCGCAGACGGTGATTTCGGCTTCGACGCCGAGCGCCTTGCACCGGGTGGCCACGGCATCGCCGTCGATCCGAAGGGCAGGCTCCTGGGAGGGGGCGTTCGTGACGAGAACGCGAAGATTGGTGGACATGCCGATCCTCATGCCCCGCGCCGGATGGCGACGCCTTCGATCTCGATCAGCAGCGACGAAGGCTGAAGCGAGACGCCGACCGTCGAGCGGGTCGGATAGGGCTCGGAGAAATATTCCCGGTAGATGGCATTGAGTTCGGCAAAATCCTCCAGCCGGGTCAGGAAGACGGTGATCTTGATCACATCCCCCATCGAAAAGCCGGCATTCTCGACCAGGGAACGGACATTCCTCAGAGCCTGATGCGCCTGTTCGGCAAATCCCGGCCCGACGATCCGGGCCGTGTCGGGATTGATTCCGACCTGACCGGAAAGATAAAGGACGTTACCGCTCCTCAGGGCCGGGCTTAAAGGGGCCGGACCCAGAGGCTTCGATTCCGGAGGATGACCGGGGTAGTTGACGATCTGATGCATGCGGCTCTCCATTTTTGTATACGAAAATACAATTCATGGGCCACAGGGTCTTGAGATTGTCAAGTGAATTGGCCGCGCCGCACGCCCCGCCTGCCATCACTGGAGGCAGGCATGGGCAGAGACCGGATTGCCGACACCGGCCCGGTGCCGGCGGGGGCTTTAAAACGTCTCGAGCACGATCTTGCCCCTCGTTTTCCCGCTTTCCAGAAGGGCATGGGCCTTTTTGAGATTGGCCGCGTTGATCGGGCTGAGGGTGTCGGTCAGCGTCGTGCGGATTTTTCCCGTATCGATCAGGCGGGACAGTTCGTCGAGCAGCTTGCCCTGCTCGTCCATGTCCGGCGTCTGGAAGATCGGCCGCGTGAACATCAGCTCCCAGTGCGTGGAAACGGCCTTGCGCTTGAAAGGCATGACATCGAGGCTGTCGGGGTCGTCGATCAGGCCGAAGCGCCCCTGCGGCGCGATCAGCTCGACGATCTCCGTCAGATGGCGATGGGTCTCGGTGGTGGAGAAGACGAAGGCCGGTGCGCCGATGCCGAGGGCGGTGATCTGTTCGGCGATCGGCTTGCTGTGATCGACCACATGATGCGCGCCGAGGTCCTGCACCCAGGCCTGCGTTTCCGGCCGCGACGCGGTGGCGATGACCGTCACGTCCGTCAGGGCGCGGGCGAGCTGGATGGCGATCGAACCGACGCCGCCCGCGCCGCCGACGATGAGAACGGCATTGGCTGCGCCGGGCACGGGCCTGCGGATGTCGAGCCGGTCGAACAGCATTTCCCAGGCCGTGATCGCCGTGAGCGGCAGCGCCGCCGCCTCGGCGTTCGAGAGCGATTTCGGCTTGTGGCCGACGATGCGCTCGTCGACGAGATGGAACTGACTGTTGGCGCCGGGACGGGTGATCGAGCCGGCGTAGAACACCTCGTCGCCCGGCCTGAAGCCGCTGACGTCGGGGCCGGTTTCGACGACCGTGCCGACGGCATCCCAGCCGAGGATCTTCCATTCCCCCGCCGGCGGCGAGGCGCTGCGGCGAACCTTGGTGTCGACGGGATTGACGGAGATGGCCTTCACTTCGACCAGAATGTCCCGCCCCGTCGGGGCCGGCCGGCCCACGTCTATGTCGACCAGCGCATCGTCCCTGTCGATTGCGCCCGCCTGCCTGTATCCGATCGCTTTCATGTCTTCGCTCCCTGTTCTACGTTGATATGGGTGAAGGATCGTCTTATGCTTCCAAAAGTGCAATACGTACAATGAAAGCATATAGTATCAAAAAGGATACTGTCATGGCGAAGGCTCGTCACTCCCGTTTCGACTGTAGCCCCGGATGTTCGGTGGAGGCGGCGATCGGTCTCATCGACGGAAAATGGAAATCGGTGATCCTGTTCCATCTCCTGTCCGGCACGCTGCGGTTCAACGAAATTCGCCGCCATATCGCCAATGTCACGCCACGCATGCTCACCAACCAGTTGCGCGAGCTGGAGGCGGATGGGCTGATCGAGCGCAAGGTTTATGCGCAGGTGCCGCCGAAGGTGGAATACAGCCTTTCGCCGCTCGGGCGCAGCATGGAGCCGATCCTTCTGGCCCTGAAAACCTGGGGCGACACCAACATCGGATTGTACGGGAAACCGGAGGGCTTCGATCCGCGTGTGCCGGAACCTGCCGGGGCGGCCGGGCAGGCGGGCGCCTGACGGGAGGGGGCTGGGGTTTGTCCTTCGGGCACCGCGCCATCACAAACGCTTGGGGCGGATGATCGTTACGCTGTTCCAGACCGGCTGCGGCCACCCGTTTCCTGTGCGCGCCAAGAAAAAATCCCCGCTTTTTGACGCTGCCGCATCCCGTTGATCGGATTATTGGAATCGTCTCAATGCCTTGGCCCGTTCCGCTGCTCGCCGGCCTTCCCGGCGTGGCACCCCGATTGACTCTTTGGTGTGATAGGAACAAAAAGGGAACATAAAAGTGTAAATCCCACCGCAAACCCCGAAAGGGAACCGTTTTCCGAATGTCCGAGACTGCCGCCATGCCCGTCATCGCCGCGCTTCGGGAGCGCATCGGGCGCCTCGAAAACGGACCGGTGCGCGCCCGCCAGGTCCTGCCCTTCGGTATTCCCGAGATCGACAGAAAGCTTCCGGGGGGAGGGCTGGCGCTCGGCGCGCTGCACGAGGTGGCCGGCGGCGGCAATGCGGCCGTCGACGGGGCGGCGGCTGCGGTCTTCGCAGCCGGCATTGCTGCCCGCACCCGCGGCAAGGTGCTGTGGTGCGTGACCCGGCCGGATCTTTTCGCCCCGGCGCTGGCCCAGGCCGGTCTCGATGCCGGCCGGGTCATCCATGTGGAAGCCGGCGACGAAAAGATGCTTCTTGCCTGTTTCGAGGAAGGCTTGCGTCACGGCGGCATCGGCGCGGCTGTCGCCGAGGTCGCGCGCCTGTCGATGACGGCCTCGCGCCGGCTGCAACTCGCCGCCGAACGATCCGGCGCGGTCGGCATCGTCATCCGCCGATGGCGATGCCGGAGCGAGGCGGCGGCCTTCGGCCAGCCGACGGCCAGCTCGACGCGCTGGCGCATCTCGGTGCTGCCCTCGTCGCCGCTTCCCGTGCCGGGCATCGGGCGGGCACGCTGGCTGCTGGAACTGGTGCGGGCGCGGGCAGGGGAAAGTTTCGATCTGGAAGTGGAGGCATGTGATGATGAGGGTCGTATCGCTTTACCTGCCCCGATGGCCGACCGACCGCCTGCGACGGCAATCGGGCGACGCCATGCTGCCGGCCGATAAACCGCTGGTGCTCATCGGTCGCGATGGCCGCCGCCGTGCCGTGACGGCCATCGACGCCCAAGCGCAGGCCCTCGGCCTGTCGGTCGGCATGGCGCTCGCCAAGGCGCAGGCGCTGGTTCCCGGCCTTGTCGTCATGGACGCGGATAAACGGGGCGATGAGGCGGCGCTGGAACGGCTGGCGCTGTGGGCGCTGCGTTTCTCTCCCATCGTCATGGCCGATCCGCCGGACGGTCTGGTGATCGACACGACGGGCGCCGACCATCTGCATGGCGGAGAGGCCGTCATGCTCACCGCGATGGTCCAGCGGTTCGCCGCGGCCGGCATCGAGGCGAGGGCGGCGATTGCCGATACGCGCGGTGCGGCCCATGCCTTCGCCCGGTTCATCGACAAGGCCACGGTGGTCGTCCCCAGTGGCCAGACCGTGCCCCTGCTCCGGCGTTTGCCGCTTGCCGCGCTGCGCCTCGATGCGCGGACGGTCGCGGGTTTGCGGACGCTCGGCTTCGAGCGGATCGGCGACCTGCTCGACCAGCCCCGCGCGCCGCTCACGCTTCGTTTCGGCCCGGATATCGGCCGCCGGATCGATGAGGCGCTCGGCCAGTCGGCGGAACCGATCGAACCTGTCCGCTCCCCGGAGCTGCCGCAGGCGCGGCGCGTGTTCGGGGAGCCGATCGGGGCGCCGGAGACCATCGGCCGCTTTATCGGCAGGCTCGTCGCCGCGCTTTGTGCCGATCTGGAAACCAGGGGCCTCGGCGCGCGGCGGCTCGACCTCCTGTTCACGCGGGTTGACGCTTCCATGCAGGCCATGCGTGTCGGCCTGGCGCAACCGGTTCGCGACGCGCGGCGGCTGAACCGGCTTCTCTGCGACCGGATCGAAAAGGTGGATCCCGGTTTCGGGATCGAGACCATGACCCTCGTGGCGTCGGCCACGGAAGCCTTGGAACACCGGCAGACGATCTCCTCGCTGATCGAGGAGGCGGAGCCGGATGTTTCCGATCTGGTCGATGTGCTGGCCAACCGCGTCGGAGAGTGCCGCATTTATCGTTACGCGCCGGTCGCCAGCGATGTGCCGGAGCGCTCCGCCGTCCGCGTTCCGGCCCTGTCGCCGCAAACGGGGTCAGGCTGGAGCGGCGCATGGCCGCGGCCGCCGCGGCTTCTGCCCAGACCCGAACCCATCGAGACGATGGCGCTTCTGCCCGACCATCCGCCGGTGTTTTTCGTCTGGCGCGGGGTGCGCCGGCGCGTGCGCCATGCCGATGGTCCCGAACGCATCTTCGGCGAATGGTGGAAACGCGATGGGGAAAGGAACGCCGTTCGCGACTATTTCCGGGTCGAGGACGAAACCGGCGAGCGCTACTGGATCTTCCGCGCCGGCGACGGCGAGGATACGGCAACCGGTTCGCATGACTGGTTCCTGCACGGGGTCTTCGGATGAGCGATCCACGGTATGCCGAATTGCAGGTGACGAGCCATTTTTCCTTCCTGCGCGGCGCGTCGTCCTGCGAGGAACTGTTCGAGAAGGCGAAAGAACTGGGCATCGAGGCGCTGGCCGTCGTCGACAGGAATTCCCTGGCGGGCATCGTGCGGGCGCATCAGGCGGCAAAGGAGACCGGCGTCCGGCTGATCGTCGGCTGCCGGCTCGATCTCGCCGACGGCGCATCCGTTCTCGTCTATCCGGCCGACCGGCCCGCCTATGGCCGGCTCTGCCGTCTTCTTTCGCTCGGCAAGCGGCGGGGCGGCAAGGCGAAGTGCCATCTCGAATGGCCGGATCTCATGGCCTATGGTGAGGGACTGATCGCCGTCCTCGTGCCGGACGTGGCCGACGACATCTGCGCGCTTCGTCTCCGGCGGCTGCGCGCGTGTTTCGGCGACCGCGCCTACATGGCGCTGACGCTCCGCCGCCGTCCGAACGACCAGCTTCGCCTGCATGAACTGGCGGGCATGGCGGCGGCGGCGCAGGTTCCCGCCATCGTCACCAACGACGTTCTGTTTCATGCGCCGGAGCGGCGCATCCTTCAGGATGTCGTCACCGCCATTCGCCACAATGTTACCATCGACGCGCTTGGCCATCGCCGCGAACGCTTCGCCGACCGCTATCTGAAGCCGCCTGAAGAAATGCACCGGCTCTTCCTTCGCTACCCGGAAGCGCTGGCCCGCACCGTCGAGATCATGGACCGCTGCACTTTCAGTCTCGACGATCTGGCCTACCAGTATCCGGAGGAACGGCTCTATCCCGACCTGACCCCGCAACAAACGCTGGAAAAGCTGACCTGGGAGGGGGCGGCGAAACGTTACCCGCACGGTCTGCCGGATAAGGTGCGCACCAATCTCGAACATGAGCTGCGGCTGATCGAGAAGCTCGACTACGCGCCCTACTTCCTCACGGTGAACGCGATCGTCGCCTTTGCCCGGTCGGAACGGATTCTTTGCCAGGGCCGGGGATCGTCCGCCAATTCGGCCGTCTGCTATATGCTCGGGATCACCGCCATCGATCCCGAACACAACGACTTGCTGTTCGAGCGCTTCGTCTCCGAGGAGCGGCGCGAGCCGCCGGACATCGACGTGGATTTCGAGCACGAGCGGCGCGAGGAGGTGATCCAGTGGGTCTACGACACCTATGGCCGCGACCGCGCAGCGCTCTGCTCCACGGTGATCCGCTATCGCGCCCGGGGGGCGCTACGCGACGTCGGCAAGGCAATGGGCCTGCCCGAGGACCTGACCAGATCGCTGTCCTCGCAGGTCTGGGGCTGGTCCGAAAGCGTGGAGGCGCGGCATACCGAGGGCCTTGGCCTCAACATGGACGACCGCCGCCTGCGGCTGACGCTGGAGCTTGCCGGCCAACTCGTCGGCACGCCGAGGCATTTGAGCCAGCATCCGGGCGGCTTCGTGCTGACCCGGGACCGCCTGGATGAACTGGTGCCGATCGAGCCTGCGGCGATGGCCGACCGTCAGGTCATCGAGTGGGACAAGGACGACATCGACATCCTGAAATTCATGAAGGTCGACGTCCTGGCGCTCGGCATGCTGACCTGCATGCGGCGCGCCTTCGATCTGCTGTCGGAGCACAAGGGGGAGGATCTGGACCTTTTCGGCATCCCGCCGGACGATCCATCCACCTATGCGATGATAAAGCGGGCCGATACGCTCGGCACTTTCCAGATCGAGAGCCGCGCGCAGATGAGCATGTTGCCGCGACTGAAGCCGGAGACCTTATACGATCTGGTCATTCAGGTTGCCATCGTCCGGCCTGGGCCTATTCAGGGCGACATGGTGCATCCCTATCTCCGCCGGCGCGAAGGCAAGGAGAAGGTCGATTATCCGACGCCGGAGCTTGCAGCGATCCTTCGAAAGACGCTCGGCGTGCCGCTGTTTCAGGAACAGGCGATGAAGGTCGCGATCACCTGTGCCGGCTTCACTCCCGGCGAGGCCGACCAGCTTCGCCGGGCGATGGCGACGTTCAAGCATACCGGCACCATCTCGTCGTTCGGCCGGAAGCTGATCGACGGAATGGTCGGCAATGGCTACGAAGCGGAGTTCGCCGAGAAGATATTCAAGCAATTGGAGGGGTTTGGAAGCTACGGCTTCCCGGAAAGCCATGCCGCCAGCTTCGCCCTGGTCGCCTATGCTTCCTCCTGGGTGAAATGCTGGCATCCGGACGTCTTCTGCGCCGCATTGCTCAACAGCCAGCCGATGGGCTTCTATGCGCCGGCGCAAATCGTCCGCGATGCGCAGCAGCATGGCGTCGAGGTCCGGCCCGTCTGCGTCAATGCCTCCCGGTGGGATTGCACGCTGGAGCCCTGCGACGGCAAGGATGGCCGCCATGCCGTGCGGCTCGGGCTGCGCATGGTCAGGGGACTGGCGAACGGCGATGCGGCCCGGCTGGTCGCGGCCCGGGCCGATCATCCTTATGCGTGCGTCGACGATCTCTGGCAGCGGGCGGCTCTCCCGGTCGGGGCGCTGGTCGCGCTGGCCAGGGCGGATGCCTTCTTTCCTTCGCTCCGTCTGGCGCGGCGCGAGGCCCTCTGGGCGATCAAGGCGCTGCGCGACGAACCCCTGCCGCTCTTCGCCGCCGCGGCGGCGCGGGAGACCGGGCCGATTGCCGAGCAGGCCGAGCCTGCCGTCGCTCTCCGGTCGATGCCGGCCGGAGGCGAGGTGGTCGAGGATTACGGCCATGTCGGGCTGACGCTGCGCCAGCATCCCCTTTCCTTCCTGCGGGCGGATCTTGCCCGCCGGCGCATCGTGACCTGTGCCGAGGCCGTTGCCGCGCGCGACCGGCGGTGGGTCGAGACCGCCGGTCTCGTTCTCGTGCGCCAGCGTCCCGGTTCGGCCAAAGGTGTCGTCTTCCTGACCGTCGAGGACGAGACCGGCATTGCCAATATCGTCGTCTGGCCGCGAATGCTGGAGCGATATCGCCGCACCGTGCTTGGCGCGGGCATGATCGGCGTCAAGGGTCGTATCCAGCGGGAAGGCGATGTCGTTCATATCGTGGCCCGCGAGCTTGTCGACCTGACGCACGAACTTGCCAGCGTGGGTGCGCGCGAGGCCGGCCTTGCCGGTTCGCAGGAAAGGAGCGGGGAGGTTCCTCTCCCCCTCGACAGGATCAGGGTGAAAGCCCGGGAGTTCCGCTGACGTTCGATCGGGATGCCGGCAGCAGCTTTCGGGGGACGAGCCAGAGGAGCGCCAGCATTCCGAAGAGTTCGATCAGCGACTGGAAGACGATGACGATGGCCGCCATTTCCCAGGTGGCGGGCAGGGCGAGGGCGAAGGGCAGGACGACGAAGGAGTTGCGGGTCGTCAGCGTGAACACGAGCGTTCGCGCCTGCGGAACCGGCAGTTTGAACGCCTTGCCGATCAGCAGGCCGCAGATCACGCCTCCGATCAGGAAGGCGACGCAGGCGATGAAGATCTTGCCCATCACCGGCAGCGACTCCGCCACCGCCTCGACCTGCGAGGCGGCGATCAGGAACAGCACGACCGCCAGAAGCGGAACCGGAAACCAGCCGATCCTTTCGACCAGCGCGGCGCGGGCCGGCCTTTCCCCGGCCCATCGCTCGGTCAGCCACGCGAGGGCGAGCGGCAGGACGATGACCACGGCGAACACCGTGACCATGCGACCGGCCGAGACGATCTCGGCGAAGCCCTCGCCCATGAACAGCCAGAGATAGACCGGCAGGAGCAGCATCTGGACGACCAGCAGCGCCGGCGTGATGGCGATGGCGCGGCGAAGATCGCCGCCGGCCTGATGGGCGAAGGTGATGAACCAGTCGGTGCAAGGCACGAGCAGGACCAGCAGCAGCCCCAGCCGGATCGCCGGATCATCCGGGACAAGCATCAGGACGCCCCATACCAGCACCGGCAGCACGACGAAATTTCCGATCAGGGCGGCGAAGATGAACGATCCGTCCCTGAATGCGGCTGGAAGCTGGTCGAGCCGGACCTGCGTGAAGGTCGCATAGAGCAGCAGCGCCAGCCCCGGCCAGAGCAGCAGTTCGAACACCGGCGCCAGACCGGGCACGGCGCTGCCGGTCGCCAGACCGAGGAGAATGGCGGCGAGATAGACCCATACCTGATTGCGTTCCAGATTGTCTCTTGTCATCGGTCCTGTCCGCCGGCTGCGGTGTGAATGTCGGTCGGACGCCCCTCGCATCTGGCGAACAGGGCGATGGCCTGATCGCACCAAGCGCAATGGCCCTGACAGCAGTCGTGCATCAGGAAGGCGACGAGGTCGGACAGCGCCGGGAAAAGGGCGCTGTAGATGATCGACCGCCCCGCGCGGCGGCTTTCGACCAGGCCGGCATGTTCGAGGTGGCTGAGGTGAAACGACACGCGCGAAGGCGGCGCTCCGCCGAGCGCCTCGGCAATGACGCCGGCAGCCATGCCGTCCGCCCCGGCAACCACGAGCAGCCGGACGATCCGGAGCCGGGTTTCCTGAGAGATCGCCGCGAAGGCGGCAAGAGCCGATTTTTCGTCCATCATGTTTCAATACTTCAATGAATATTGAAATTTGATAACCGGAAAACCGGCTGCCTTCAAGTCCCGGGAAACCGTCGCGTCCGCTCCGGGGTGAGTTCCGGGTGAATGCTCGGCGGCGGCGAGGGGCCGCCTTCAATGCACCGGGCGTTCCGTCACGAAATCCAGCCGCCAGGAAGACTGGTCCGGGCTGCGATGCTGGCGAAGGATGCGGATGCCGGGATCGCGCGGGGCAAGCGCATTGACCATGTAGACGGCGATGCCGCCCTGATGCCGGTTTTCGAAGGTCAGGCTGCGGGGGCCGCTGGCGGGCGGCAGATCCGCCGCGAAATCCAGCAGGATGGCGGCCTCGCCTTCCTTCACCTGGCCGATATCGGCGAATTGGGCGCGGGTCAGCCGCAGAGGCAGGGTGCTGCCGTCGGCTTCCAGCGACAGGTCCGTCTGGATGGCGGCGGCATATCCGTCCCATTCCGCCTGCGACAGGGTTCCGTCGCTGTCGCGGTCGATGCGTGCGATGACGGCATCGGCCACCTCGGCGCCGGGCGTCAGACGCAGATGCAGTTCCACCCGCTCCCGCGCCACGGCGACCGTCGCGGCCTGGAGATATTCGTCCAGCCGGTGCGCCCGAGCGGGAACGGCCAGCGCAAGCAGGACCGCGGCAAGCAGGAGCCGCTGCGCGGTCATGGTGCGGTGAACCCCTGTCCGTAATCGTTCGTCGGGTCGCGATAGACGGTGTGGACGTGCATGGTCGGATCGCCTCCGACACCCTGCGGCGAGAATTCGATGATCAGCTTCGGCCCCTGAATGCGGTAGTAGGACGAGCCGTTCCGTCCCGGTTCATGCGTGGTCGGGCCGCTCCAGGCGAACCACGTCTCGGCGAGCCCCGCCTCGATTTCGGCCATGCGCGGTGCGGCATAATCCGCATTGACGATCCCCGCCCATTCGCGGATCAGGTCCAGCAGCATGGCTTGCTGTTGAGCCGTCATTTCCGAGGCCTGCAATCCCTCGGGCACGATCGTCTCGCCGCTGTGGCCGGGGCCGAAGACCAGATCGCGAACGGCATAGTCGAGGATCGCCTTGCCGCGCTGCTCCCCGTCGAGTGCGCCGAGCAGCGCGAAGGCCTTGTCGTTCTCTCCCGCCAGAGCCCGCACGGTTTTGCCGTCCGGATCGGTATAGACGGCGGGTTGCGCGCCGGTCAGCGTCGGCGTGATCACGCCTTGCGCACCCTTGACGACCACGTTCAGGCCGAGGTGATGCGCGCCGAATTGCAGCATCCACGCCTCGGTCGTGCCCGGGGTGCCGAACAGGCCGAGCGTATAGTGGTCGGTTCCCGAGGCGTAATTGGTGCCGCCTTCGTGCAGGACCTGGTCGGAGCCCATGATCTCGATGACCTTCCGGTAGCCCTCGGGGCTGAGCACCGTTTCCAGAAGGTGCAGCGCTGCGGCGCGCTGTTCCCCGGTCATCTCGCCGAGAGGAAGGCCGGGACGGGGGACGTCGCTGGCCGGATAGTTGGACCAGACCGCCGCGCCGTATTGCTCGCCCACGAAGCCGGGCATGGGCCTGCCGCCGCCCGGCCTGTTGCCTTGCCGGTCGCCGGTTCCCCGCTCGCCGCGGGCGCTTTCGGAGCGTTCTCCGCGGGGCGGCCGTCCGCCGGGCGCATCCGGCCCGCCGGGGCCGCCCAGACCGCCCTGCCGCGCGAATTGTGCGGCGGCCGGTCTGGTCGTCGGGTCGAAGGGGAACTGCACCCTGGCGCGCTGCGCCTCCTCCAGCGTTGCGAGAAAGGCGTCCGCGGCCTCGACGATTGCATGTGTCCGGCCTGCGGCCATCTGCTGCTCCACCGCATCAGCGGGCGTTTGCGCCACGGCAGGCGCAAGGCCTGCCAGCGTCAGGAATAGCACCGAGGCGAAAAGCGCGCTGCGACCCATGATCTTCATTCTCCCCGACGGTGCGAGTCCGCCTTGCTGCGTCAGCGGCAGGCCTTTTCCGCTGTCTTCGGCCAGAGAGGACTGGCCGGAACGCGAGGTCGGCAGGCTTCGGCGGATCGGGCGGCATCCTCTTGATTTCGATATATCGAGACATATCTTTTGCCGGATCAAATTTCAACGGATACAGATCTCTTTCGCATGGAGCGTGGAGCGCAGCCGATGACCGATCAAAGCCCTGTAAGCGCCACTGCCGGAGCAGCGGGTCCGGTCGGGGAGCACGCTCTGGACGAGAAGGTCCGTGCCGTGCTGAACCTTTACCATGCCCGGATGGAGGAAGAGTGGGGCATGCCGCGGGAAGCGCCGGGCGGGCGCGACGGCGGGCAGGATATGCGCATGCGCGCCATCGGCCCGGATACGGGACGGTTCCTCAATACGCTGGCGCGCGGGTTGCGCGCGCCGACCATTCTGGAGATCGGCACGTCCTTCGGCTATTCCAGCATCTGGCTGGCAGAGGCGGCGCGCGCTGCGGGCGGACGGCTGGTCAGCATGGAACTGCATGGCTACAAATCCGCCCATGCGCGGGAGATGGCCGGGCGGGCGGGTCTGGCCGGTCAGGTGGCGTTCCGGGTCGGCAATGCGCTTGAACTGATCGGCAGCATGGAAGAGAGGCCCGATCTGGTGTTTCTGGATTGCTGGAAAGACCTCTATGCGCCCTGCCTCGAAGTCCTGCTGCCGAAGCTTCGCCCGGGCGCGGTGATCGTCGCCGACAACATCCTGCGCCCCGGGGGCCCGGAGATACAGCGCTACGTGCAGGCCGTTCGCGCGGTGCCGGGCATGGCCAGCGTGCTTCTGCCCATCGGCACGGGAATGGAGATCAGCAGGCTGCCGGCGGAATGATGCCTCCGCGCTGCGGCTTCATTGCGGGCAAAGGCTGAAATGCGATATTATCGGCGCGAAGAGTGCGGCGGAACACGGACGGGCAATGACACAACGAACGGGAAGTGAGGCGGGCCTCGTCTATGTTCAGGCGGCCGACAGCCGGTCTGTCTGTCTCGCCGACGAGGTCCCGGTCGCCCTGACCTATAACGGCACGACGCAGGCCGTGATGATGGCGAGCCCGCTCGACCTCGAGGATTTCCTGATCGGCTTTTCCATCACCGAGGGCCTGATCGCTCAGCCGGCTGAAATCGAATCGCTCGAGATCGTCGAGCATGACGACGGTTACGAAGCCCGGGCGTGGCTGGCTACCCAGACGGCGGCCCGCTTCACGGCGCGACGGCGGGCCATGCTCGGGCCGGTCGGATGCGGGTTGTGCGGCATCGATTCGATCGAGCAGGCGGTGCGCGCCGTGCCTGCGGCTTCCGCCTCGCAGACGATCAGGATCGCCGTGTCGACGCCGGCACGGGCGCTGGAGGAGATGCGCGGGCATCAGGTCCTGCACGGTAAGACCCGCGCGACCCATGCGGCCGGCTTCTGGCGCGAAGGGCAGGGCATCGTCTGCATTCGCGAGGATGTCGGGCGTCACAACGCGCTCGACAAGCTGGTCGGGGCATTGCTGCGAAGCGGTACGGAGATTGGCGGCGGCGCCATCGTGATGACCTCGCGGCTGTCGGTGGATCTGGTCCAGAAAGCGGCGATGGTCGGCGCTCCCGTGATCGTCGCTCCATCCGCGCCCACCGCGCTTGCGGTCCGGCAGGCGGAACAGGCCGGCATCACGCTCGTCGCGCGTCAGGGCGACCGGGTCGGCGTCTATACCCACCCGCAGCGTGTCGCCGACGAAGGCTGAGCCGGGCGCTCAGCCTGGCAGGGCAAAGGGATTGAAGCCGGTGCGCCGGTAGCCTTCCTCCTCGACGGCTGCGTCGAGGGGGAGGGTCGCCAGATCGTCGGCAACCACGTCGGCGGCGTGGTCGCGGTCGAGCGAAACCACTTTCAGATAGCCCTTGCAATGGCCGCAGCATTCGGCGCGGACTGATGCTTCCGCCGTCTCGAAGCTCAGATATTCCAGCTTGCCGGCGTCGCCGCAATTGGAGCACTTGGCCCGCACCATGTGCCAGTCCGTCTCGCAGAGCGCGCAATGCAGATAGCGCAGGCCCTGCCGTGCGCCTGTCAGGATGACGCTTGCCACCGGCGCGATGCCGCAGACCGGGCATTGCGCATGCTCGGCCGCGGCGTCATCGCCGGTCGAGGGCAGTATGGCTCCTGCCGCGAGCGCGCGGAGCCAGATCGAGAACGCGGCCCAGACGAAGGGCGCCACCTCTGCGGGTACCTCCGCGAAGCGGCCGCCGGCCAGCGCCGCGGCCGCCTGCCGGCGGGCTTCGCCGCTCATCTCCGCAACGTGGTCGAGATGCGGGCGAACCGTTTCGGTGACGCGGGCGCGCAGACCGTCCACGAGGGCATCGAGCAGCGGCAGCCACAGGCCGCCTTCGGCCTCGGCAACCGGATCGATTGGAAGGGCCCGCGCCTCGTGCGCCGGCACCAGCGCCGATGCCGCGTCCTGCACGTCCGTGATATCCGCCGCGAAGCCGAGATAGGCGGCCAGTTCGCTCGTCTCACCAAGCTGGCGGAGGCGCGCGGCGCGGCGGGCATAATAGGCTTGGGCGAGATCCGGCAGGATCACGGGATCGAAATGCACGGCCGGCGGCAGCGTGGAGAAATCCCCCCTTTGGCGCGGATCGGCGCCGGCGGCCTGTCCTTTGCGGCTCATGGCTTCGGGTCCGTTTTCGCCGCAGCTTCCCGGGCCGCCAGTTCGTCATACCAGCGGTCGTGATGCTGGCGCACCCAGGCGCGCGAGACATAGCCCGTCACCATGCCGGTGATCGAGCCGCGCACCCACAGCGCCAGGTAGATATGGCCGAGGATGAGCAGGATGAGGCCGATGCCGGAGACCGAATGCGCGAGGATGGCCAGCCGCAGGACCCAGATGGGGAACAGATGGGCGAAATAGGCCCGCCACATGATGAGGCCGGAGACCAGGAGCACGAGGATCGAGGCCATGATCAGCCAGAACAGCACCTTCTGGCCGGCATTGTATTTGCCGATCTGCAATTTCTGGCCGTGGCGGTTCAGGATGACGTCCTTGACGTTGCGGAACCAGATCAGGTCCGTTTTGGCGAAGAGATTATATTTGGCGAAGCGCACCAGCATGAAGCAGAGCGCCAGAAATACGATGATGCCGAGGAAGGGATGCAGGATGCGCGCAAGCTGCGGCGATCCGAGCAGGTTGCTCAGCCAGCTCAGCGACGGATAGAACCAGGACAATCCCGACATCGCCGTGAAGAAGAAGCAGATGACGAGGAACCAGTGGCAGAGCCGCTCGGGGAACTTCGTGCGCAGGATCGTGTCGTTCTTCTTAGCCATGCGCGCCTCCCTCACGATGCCGTTTCATTGTCGGACACCTCTTCTTCGGTGCTGTTCGGGCCGACGCCGACGAAGTGGGCGACCATGCCGGCCACCGCTGCCGCCGTCGCCACCGCCGCGGCGGGCTTCAGCACGTCCTTCCATCCCTCGACGACCGGGCTGATGGTCGGCTCCTTGGGCAGGCCGGCATAGCGTTCCGGATCGTCGAGATGGTGGAGAACGTACATCACATGCGTGCCGCCGACGCCCTGGGGATCGTACAGGCCGGCATTTTCGAAGCCGCGCTCGTTCAGTTCCGCGACCCGTTCGGCGGCCAGCGTCTTCATGGTCTCCTTGGAGCCGAAGCTGATCGCGCCCGTCGGACAGGTCTTGACGCAGGCGGGCTCCTGACCGACCGCGACGCGATCCGAACAGAGCGTGCATTTGTAGGCGCGATTGTCCTTCTTGGAGATGCGCGGCACGTTGAACGGACAGCCGGCCACGCAGTAGCCGCAGCCGATGCAATGGTCGGACTGGAAATCGACGATGCCGTTCTCGTACTGCACGATGGCGCCGGGCGCCGGGCAGGCCTTGAGACAGCCCGGATCCTCGCAATGCATGCAGCCGTCCTTGCGGATCAGCCATTCCAGCTTGCCGGCCTCGTCCTCATGCTCGGTGAAACGCATCAGCGTCCAGCTTTCCGGCGCGAGGTCGCGCGGATTGTCGTAGACGCCGACATTGTCCTCGACTTCGCCGCGCAGGTCGTTCCATTCGTTGCAGGCGACCTGGCAGGCCTTGCAGCCGATGCAGGTGGTGACGTCGATCAGCTTGGCGACCTCGACCTGATGGCTGCGGATCTGCGGCGCGGGCGTCAGGTCGCTGGTGGCGGAGCGGCGGATGATGTTCTGAAGATTCATGACAGGGCGGCCTCCAGCTTTTCGACATTGACGAGGAAGGCCTTGAATTCCGGCGTCTGCGAATTGGCGTCCCCCACGCCGGGCGAGAGCGTGTTGGCCAGATAGCCCTTGCGGGTTTCGCCTTCGAAGCCCCAGTGGCAGGGAATGCCGATCTGGTCGACGTCCTGGCCGGCGACCCTGAGAGGCCGCATGCGCTTGGTCACGACTGCCTTGGCGGTGATGTAGCCGCGCTTGGTCGTCACCTTGACCGTGTCGCCGTGGCCGATGCCCTTCGAGGCGGCCAGCTTCTCGCCGATCTCGATGAACTGTTCCGGCTGGAGCATGGCGTTGAGGTGCGAGTGCTTGGTCCAGTGGCGGAACAGCTCGGTCACGGAATAGGTCGTCGCGACATAGGGATATTCGGTGCGGTTGCCCATGCGCTGCGCATCGTTCTGGAAGATGCGGGCGGTCGGGTTGTGCGTGACCGTGCTGTGCAGCGGGTTCTTGGCGATCGGGCTTTCCACCGGCTCGTAATGCTCGGGGAACGGGCCGTCATTCATGCCGTTGACCGAAAACAGCCGGCCGAGACCTTCCGGCAGCATGATGAAGGGTGCGGCCGGCGCGCCGGGCGGAATATTGGCCGGGAAATCCGGCACGTCGGCGCCGGTCCACTTGGCGCCGTCCCAGTGGAGGATGCGGCGATGGGGGTCCCAGGGCTCGCCCATCTCGTCCATCGAGGCGCGGTTGTAGAGGATGCGCCGGTTCGCGGGCCATGCCCATGCCCATCCGGGCGTGTTGCCGAGGCCCGTATCGGTATTGTCGCGGTTGGCCATCTGGTTGCCGGCCTCGGTCCAGGAGCCGGCGAAGATCCAGCAATAGCTCGCCGTCGAGCCGTCGTCGCGCAATTGCGCGAAGGACGAAAGCAGCTCGCCCTTGCGCGCGACCACATTGCCCGCATCGTCGTGGAGGTCTTCCAGCGCGTAGCCGTTGGCTTCGCGGGCCATCTCCTCGGGATGCGGATTGTAGGGGTCGTGATAGGTATGCTCGTCCCAGCTCATGTGCAGGACCTGCTCGGGACAGGCGCCGCCCTCTTCCGCGTAGAGCCGGCGAAGCTCCATCATGATGCCGCCGAGGATCGACGGATCGTGGCGGGCCTCGCCCGGAGGCTCCTGCCCGGCGAAATGCCATTGCAGCCAGCGGCCGGAATTGACGATGGCGCCGTTTTCCTCGGCGAAGCAGTTCGAGGGCAGACGGAAGACCTCCGTCATGATCTCCTCGGTCTTGACGTCGTTGAAGAGTCCCTCGTTGCGCCAGAAGTTGGAGGTCTCCGTGACGAGGGGATCGATGATCACGAGGAACTTGAGTTTGGAAAGCGAAGCCGAGGTCTTGTTCTTGTCCGGCATGGCGGCCAGCGGGTTGAAGCCCTGGGCGATATAGCCGTTGACCTTGCCCTCGTACATCATGTCGAAATAGGCCAGCATGTCATAGCTGCGGTCCCATTTCGGCAGCAGGTCGAAGGCGAAATCGTTCTCCTTCGTGGCATGCGGGCCGTAGAGGTTCTTCATCAGGGAGACGAAGAACTTCGGCGTGTTCTTCCAGTAGTTGACCTGGCCGGGCAGGACGTCGCCGGGGGTGGTTTCCGCCAGATATTGCTGTATCGTCTGCTGGCGGTCGCTCGGCAGGTTCAGGTAGCCGGGAAGGCGCAGCGACAGGAGGCCGAGGTCGGTATAGCCCTGAATGTTGGAATGGCCACGCAAGGCGTTCACGCCGCCGCCGGCCATGCCGATATTGCCGAGCAGGAGCTGGATCATCGCCGAGCCGCGGATGATCTGCGCGCCGCCGGTGTGGTGGGTCCAGCCCAGCGCGTAAAGCCAGGTCAGCGTCTTGTCCTTCGCCGAGCAGGAGCCGATGATGTCCGCGATCTGGAGGAAATCGGCCTGCCTGACGCCGGTGATTTCCTCGACCATCTCGGGCGTGTAGCGCTCGACGTGTTTCCTGAGGAGGTTGAGGACGCAGCGCGGATGGGTCATGGTCGGGTCGCGCAGCGCATTGCCGCTTTCGTCCAGCTCGTAGGCCCACGAGCTTTTGTCGTAGCTCAGCGTGTCCGCATCGAAGCCGGAGAACAGCCCGTCGTCGAAACCGTAGTCCGCCCGCACGATCAGCGGGGCGTTGGTATAGGCCCGCACATAGTCGTGCTGGATCCTGTCGTTCTGTAACAGCCAGTTGACGACGCCCATCAGGAAGGCGGTGTCCGAACCGGCGCGGATCGGCGAGAAGATATCCGCCACCGAGGCCGTGCGGTTGAAGCGCGGATCGATGACGATCACCTTGGCCTTGTTCTTGATCTTGGCCTCGATGACCCATTTGAAGCCGACGGGGTGGGCCTCCGCCGGATTGCCGCCCATGACGATGACGACATTGGCGTTCTTGATGTCGACCCAATGGTTGGTCATGGCGCCTCGGCCGAAGCTCGGCGCCAGCGCCGAGACGGTCGGCGCGTGACAGAGGCGGGCCTGACAGTCGAGGCCGAGCATGCCGAGCGAGCGCGCGAACTTGAAGTCGAGGACGCCGGTTTCGTTCGACGCCGCCGAGGAGGCGAGCATGCCGGACGTCAGCCAGCGGTTGACCAGTTCGCCCTTTTCGTTGCGCTCGATGAAATTGGCGTCGCGGTCGTCCTTGAGAAGACGCGCGATCCGCTTCGTGGCCTCGTCCCAGCCGATGCGCACCCATTCCTTCGATCCGGGAGCGCGGTACTCTGGGTAAAGGAGGCGGTTCTTCGAGTGGATCATGTCCAGAAGCCCCGCCCCCTTGGGACAGAGCGATCCCCGGCTGACGGGGTGGTCGGGATCCCCCTCGATATGGAAGATCGTGGGCTTGGCATTTTTGGCGCCGTCGCCGAGCGAATACATCAGGATCCCGCAACCGACCGAGCAATAGGTGCAGTTGTTGCGCGTTTCCCTGGCACGCAGCAGTTTGTAGGGCCGTGGACCGTCGGCCAGGGCCGGTGTCGGGGCCAATCCCATCGCCGTTGCCGTCAGCCCGGCTCCTCCGGCGCCCAGAAGTTTGAGAAACTGCCGCCGGCCGATCTGCATCGTCATGTCGTTCATATTGCCCGTCTGTTCACCAGAAGTCTTTTGCGTTCAACCGCCAGGCTGAGCTCGTCATCGTTCGCCATACAGGCGGGACGGGTTTCCTGCAATCGGCAGGGCCCTGAATCCGTTCAATTTCGTGCGAGACCTTTGCGTGTTTGTGCGGCGCAACATATGATCGGAACTTGGTAAAAATCAATCCCGGTTCCGCCGTTCCATTCTTCGGCATTCCTTGGGAAAAGGCGTCATCTTGACCGGCGGGCGGGCCTGCATCCTGCAAGTGCGGGACAGGCTCGTCCCTGCCGGGATGGCGGGATCGCCTCCGGAAAGGCTTTTCCAAATCATTCCAACGATTTGTCGATTATCAATTCGTGCCGCCGCGGCGGGACTGCCCCGGCGGGGCCGCCCGGAACCGCCGGGGGATGACTTTTTGCATTGCAACCGCGAATGAGATGGAAGTTTTTCGATTGGATCGTAAAATAGAATACTAAATCAATATGAAATATTGCCTGTATCGCGCAAAACGATACCCTTTCCCGAGATCGCGCCACATGAACATCCAGGGAAAATGAAATGACGTTTCACCGCAAACTTCTCGGTATCGGCTTCGCGCTCGCTGCCGCCGTCAGCCTGCCGGCCATCGGCGCGGCGGTCGACACGCCCGTCAAGGGGGGCACGCTGGTCTATCTGGAGCAGCAGGCCCACACCAATCTCTATCCCCCGGCGGGCGGTTTCTATCCGAACGGCGGCGTGCTGAACCAGATCACCGACAAGCTGACCTACCAGAATCCTGAAACGCTCGAAATCGAGCCGTGGATCGCCGAATCCTGGACGGTCAACGACGACGCGACGGAATACACCTTCAAGATCCGCCCGGGCGTGACCTTCTCCGACGGCACGCCGCTCGATGCCGATGCCGTGGCGAAGAACTTCGACACCTACGGCCTCGGCAACAAGGAGCTGAGGCAGCCGGTTTCCGAGGTGGTGAACAATTATGACCGCAGCGAGGTCATCGACCCGCTGACCGTGAAGTTCTATTTTAAAAAGCCTTCGCCGGGCTTCCTTCAGGGCACGTCGGTGATCGGCTCCGGCCTCGTTTCGCTGAAGACGCTGGAACTGCCCTTCGACCAGCTCGGCGACGCCACCAAGATCATCGGGTCCGGCCCGTTCGTCGTCGAGGCCGAAACGCTCGGCAAGACGCTCGATCTGAAGGCCCGCGAGGATTATGACTGGGGTCCGGCAAAGCTGGAGCATCAGGGCCGTCCGCATCTCGATGGCATCAAGTACATCATCACCGGCGAGGATTCGGTGCGCATCGGCGCACTGCTCGCCGGACAGGCCGATTTCATCCGCCAGATCCAGGCCTATGACGAGCCGCAGGTCGAGACGCAGGGCTTCACCATCTATGCGCCGGGCACGCGCGGCGTGAACAACTCGGTCGTCTTCCGCCCGGACAACCCGCTCGTTGCCGACGTTCGCGTCCGCAAGGCCCTGTCGCTCGCCGTGAACCGCGACGAGATCGTCTCGACGCTGTTTTCGAAGAACTATCCGCCGGCGACCTCGATCATCGCTTCCACAGCCATCGGCTATGTCGACCAGTCCGACAAGCTCGCCTTCGATCTCGATAAGGCCAAGGCGCTGCTCGACGAGGCGGGCTTCACGCCCGGCGCCGACGGCCTTCGCGAGAAGGACGGCCAGAAGCTGATCCTAACGGCTTACGAATCGCTGCCGCAGCCGCAGAACCGCGCCACGCTCCAGCTCGTTGCCCAGCAATGGGAGAAGGTCGGCGTGAAGCTCAACGTTCTGGCCGGCGATGCCGGCAGCCGCGCGGTCGACGATCTCGACCCGCTGAAGACGCCGGTCGCGCCGGCGATGGTCGGCCGTGCCGATCCGGACGTAATCAAGAGCCAGTACTATCCGCAGAACCGTGACGTGCTGCGCCAGAAGGGCGGTGCCAGCGACAAGGTGCAGACTTTCGTCGACGAGAAGCTCAACGCCATCCTCGACGAGATCGCCTCGCAGCCCGACCCCGAGAAGCGTCTCGCCGCCGTCGCCGAATCCCAGGCCTACGTCCTCGATCAGGCCTATGCGATCCCGATCTTCGAGGAGCCACAGGCCTTCGCCGGCGCGCCTTACGTGAAGGGTGTCGCCTTCGAGGCGGTCGGCCGCCCGAGCTTCTACGGTGTCTGGCTCGACAAGTAGGACCGCGACACGGGTGGCGGGGTCCGCTCCGCCACCGTTCCCGACGGAGATTGAACGATGACGCGATATGTCTTCAGCCGCATCGGGCAGGCCCTTCTGGTGCTGTGGGCGGCGTTCACGCTGTCCTTCGTGCTTTTGCAGGCCATGCCGGGCGATGCGGTGCTGATCAAGTTCCTCAATCCGGAATACGGGCTGAGCCCCGAGCAGATTGCGGAAATCCGTGCGGCCTACGCCGTCGATTCCTCCATCTTCGTGCAGTATTTGCAGACGCTGGTGAACTTCCTCAAGGGCGATTTCGGCTATTCGGTGCAGGCTGGCGTGCCGGTGTCCGCGCAGCTTGCCGCCAACCTGCCGGCAACGCTGAAGCTTGCTTCGCTGGCCTTCCTGGCGGCGGTGGCGCTCGCGGTGCTGATCGCCTTCCTCTCGTCGCTGTCGCCGTTCGCGTGGCTGCGCAACGCCATCCAGTCGATTCCGTCCCTGCTTATCTCGATCCCGGTCTTCTGGCTGGGGATCATGCTGATCCAGCTTTTCTCCTTCCGGCTGAAGCTCGTGTCCGTCATCAATCCGGGGCCGTGGGAAAGCCTGGTCCTGCCGGTCGCGACGCTTGCCGTGCCGATCGCAGCACCGCTGGCGCAGATCCTCATCCGCAACATCGACGAAATCCGCACGCGTCCCTTCGTCTCCGTCGCCATCGCCAAGGGCGCGACGCAGGCGCGGGTGCTCTGGCGGCACGTGGCGCGCAATGCCATGCTGCCGGCGCTGACCATCGCCGGCGTGCTGTTCGGCGAATTGCTGGCGGGCGCGGTCGTCACCGAAACGGTCTTCGGGCTGAACGGCATCGGCGGACTGACGGAAAGGGCGGTCGGCAATCAGGATCTCGCCGTGCTTCAGGCCATCGTGGTGATTTCCGCCGCAGCCTTTGTCATCATCAACCTCGCCGTCGATCTCGCCTATCCGCTTCTCGACCCGCGTCTGAGAGCAGGAAACGGAGCCAAGTCATGACCAGCGTCGAAACGCTTTCCTCCCTTTCCACGGACGACGCGGCGGATGTCGAGGCCACCCGCCGCTCCGGTCCGGCCCGCCGGCTGAGACGCGTTCCGCCCGGTCTGGTTCTAGCCTGGATCGTGATCGCGACGGCGCTTCTGTGGGCCGTCGCGCCGGGGCTGTTCACGGGTCACGATCCGCTTCAGGGTGTGCCCGGCGGCCAGCTCAAGGCCCCCTCGGCGCTCAACCTGCTCGGCACGGATTCGCTCGGGCGCGATCTCTATGCGCGTATCGTCTACGGCTCCGTCCATTCCCTTTCCGGCGCGCTCGCCGCCGTCGGCGTCGGCCTCGTCGTCGGCACGTCGCTCGGTCTTTTCGCCGGCGCCATCGGCGGGCGCACCGATGCCGTGATCATGCGCTTCGTGGACGTGCTTCTTTCCATTCCGACGCTGCTTCTGTCGCTTTCGATCATCATCCTGCTCGGCTTCGGCACGGTGAATGCAGCGATCGCGGTCGGCGCGACGGCGATTGCCGGTTTCGCCCGGCTGATGCGCTCCGAAGTGGTGCGCGTGCGCCGCGCCGAATTCGTGGAAGCGGCCTTCGGCAGCGGCGGCACCTTTCTCAAGGTGCTGTGGCGGCACATCCTGCCCAATTCGCTGACCTCGGTCGTCGCCTATACCGCGGTGCAGTTCGGCTGGGCGATCCTGCAAATCTCCACGCTCGGCTTCCTCGGCTACGGCGCGCCGCCACCGACGCCGGAATGGGGCCTGCTGATCGCCGAAGGCCGCAATTATCTCGCCACCGCCTGGTGGCTCACCGCCGCCCCCGGCTTCGTGGTCGTCGCCGTGGTGCTTTCCGCCAACCGCATCAGCCAGTCGATCGGGAGACCCGGACGATGACCGACACGCCCGTTCTCGATATCCGCGACCTCAAGGTCTCCTACGGCGACGGCGAAAGCCGCACCCGCGTCGTCCACGACGTCTCCTTCTCGGTCCGGCCGGGCGAGGTCGTGGCGCTGGTCGGCGAAAGCGGCTCGGGCAAGACCTCGACCGCGCAGGCCGTCATCGGCCTTCTCTCCGGCAACGGCCGCATCGACGGCGGTTCGATCAAGCTCAACGGCGAGGAAATCTCGCGCTGGAACGAGAGGCGCCTGCGGGCGATCCGCGGCGCGGTGGTCAGCCTCATTCCGCAGGACCCGTCCAGCTCGCTCAACCCGGTGCTGAGCATCGGCGCACAGGTGCGCGAGATCCTCGAAATCCACGGCCGCCTGAGCCGGGCGGAGGCCGACCGGCGCGTCGTCGAGCTGCTCACCCATGTCGGGCTTTCGCAGCCGGAACTGCGGGCGCGGCAATATCCGCATGAACTTTCCGGCGGCATGAAGCAGCGCGTGCTGATCGCCATCGCCATTGCCTTGAAGCCGGCGCTGATCATCGCCGACGAGCCGACCTCGGCGCTCGACGTGACGGTGCAGCGCCGCATCCTCGACCTGATCGACGACCTGCGCCGCGAATACGGCACTTCGGTCCTGCTCGTCACCCACGATCTCGGCGTCGCCGCCGACCGGGCCGACAGGCTGGTCGTGTTGCAGGGCGGGCGCATTCAGGAACAGGGGGCGACGGCGGAGGTCCTTGCCCACCCGAAGAGCGCCTATACGCGCAAGCTGCTGTCCGATGCGCCGTCGCTGGGTCCGGCGGCTTCCCGTCCGCCGGTCGAGGCGGGGCGCCCGGCACTCGTCACGGTCGGCGCGCTGGCCCAGGATTTCTCCCTGCCGGGCGGCGGTAGCTTTCGGGCGGTGGACGGCGTTTCCTTCACCGTCGCGCGCGGCACGACGCATGCCATCGTCGGCGAAAGCGGTTCCGGCAAGACGACGACCATCCGCATCATCGCCGGTTTCCAGAAGCCGACGGGCGGGGAGATCCGCGTCGGCGGGTTCGACGTGACGGCGCTGAAATCCGCTTCGCTTCGCCAGTTCCGGCGCAAGGTGCAGCTCGTCTACCAGAACCCGTGGGGCTCGCTCGATCCGAAGCAGACGATCTTCTCCATCGTCGAGGAACCGCTGTTGAACTTCGATCCGCTGCCGAAGGAAGAGCGTGCCGCGCGCGTGCGCGCCATCGTCGAGCGCGTCGGCCTGCCGGCCTCGATGCTGGGGCGGCGTCCGCATGCGCTTTCGGGCGGCCAGCGGCAGCGCGTTGCGATCGCCCGCGCGCTGGTGCTGGAGCCGGAGGTCGTGGTGCTGGACGAAGCCGTCTCCGCCCTCGACGTGACGGTTCAGGCGCAGATCCTGGCGCTGCTCGCGCAATTGCAGCGCGATCTCGGCCTCACCTATCTTTTCGTTTCGCACGATCTCGCCGTCGTCCGGCAGATCGCCGATACCGTCTCAGTCCTGCACAACGGCCGCCAGGTCGATTACGGCCCGGTCGAGCAGGTCTTCACCCATCCCGCCAGCGACTACACGAGGGAACTTATAGAAGCCATTCCCGGCCGCAAGTTCCCGCACAGCACACTCCAACGACAAGCAGCAGGATCATTGACATGACCGAGCAGACCACACCCAAACGGCTGGGCTTCTTCACCCGGCTTCTCGACGAGGCGGACGCTGGCGGGCGTTACCGTCTGGCCGAGGAACAGATCGTCCATGCCGAAGCCAACGGCTTCGACAGCGCCTGGATCGCCCAGCACCACTTCCACGCCGACGAGGGAGGCCTGCCGTCCCCGGCCGTCTTCCTGGCCCATGTCGCGGCCCGCACCTCGACCATCCGCCTCGGCACCGGCGTCATCACGCTGCCGATGGAAAATCCGCTGCGCGTGGCCGAGGACACGGCCGTCGCCGATCTTCTCTCCGATGGCCGTCTCGAAGTCGGCTTCGGCACCGGCGGCACGCGCGAGAGCTTCGAGGCCTTCGGCATCGCCGCCGACAAGCGCGGCGAGGTTTACGGACAATATCTGGATATCGTCCGCAAGGCGTGGCGCGGCGACGATCTCGGCGCGGGCAACCGGCTCTATCCGGACGCACCGCATCTGCTCGACCGTGTATGGCTCGCCACTTTCTCGGTCTTCGGCGCGAAGCTGGCCGGCGAGACCGGCGACGGGCTGATGCTGTCGCGCACCCAGCCGCGCCCCGCCGACCGGCCGGATGCGACGCTGGACGAGATCCAGAACCCGCTGATCGACGCCTATCTGGCTGCCCTGCCGAAGGGCCGGGCGCCGCGCATCCTCGGCTCGCGCACGCTCTTCGTTGCCGAGGACCGCAAGGAAGCCCTGCGGCTTGCCGAAATCGGCCTCAACCGCGTGGCGAAACGCTTCGCCGCCGCCGGCCACCGCTTCGCCAGCGACAGGCTGGAAGACCGGATCCGCGCGCTGGATACCCATGTCGGCACGCCGGACGACGTGATCGCCTCGCTGAAGGCCGATACGGCGCTCGCCCGCTCCACCGACATCGTGTTCCAGGTCCATTCGGTCGATCCGCCGCACGACGCCATCCTGCGCTCCATCGAGCTGATCGCGGCGGAAGTCGCCCCGGCGCTCGGCTGGTCGCGCAAGACCGAACCCAGGCTTGCCGCCGCCCAGTAAGGGCGGCGTGCATTTCCCATGAAAGCACGTAAATGACAGAGACTCCTCCCGATATCATCGATCATCTGGCGGGAATCGTTCCGGGTTCGAAAGGCGAGCGCCTGCGCGCCCGCCGCCCGGTGACGAAGGAAGGGGCGCAGGCCAGCTGGCTTGCGCTCTTCGCCCCGGCGGATAGCAGCCAGTTCCCGCTCGCCGAACGCTTCGCCGTCGCCGCTTTCGTCGCGGCGCTGCACGGCCAGCCTGAGATCGCCGCTTTCTATGCCGGCAGGCTTGCGGGCGAGGACAACGGCGCGGCGCTTGCCGAGGCCGTGAAGGCCGCCGCCATTGCCGGCGCGGGCAGGGGGCCTTACGGCCGCTATCCCGCCGGTCCCCTGTCCGCCGAGGACGAGGACGGCCCGGTTTTCACCGTCGGGGAAGCCGAAAGGGCCGTGCTCGGCACCCGCCTTGCGGCGGCGCTGGAACACGCGCATCTGCTGGTCTTCCACCTGCGCGATGCGAAACCGCAGGCGCTCGGCCGGCTGATCGGGGCGGGCTGGTCCACGACCGGCATCGTCTCCCTCTCCCAGCTCGTCGCCTTTCTCGCTTTCCAGATCCGCATCGTCGCGGGCCTGAAGGTTCTGAACGCGGCGTGAGGAGGAAACCATGACCGACACGATCATCGAACCCAAGGTGGAAAACGCCCCCGACGTCTTCACGCAGGACCAGATCGGCTGGACGCCCTGGCTGACGCCGCTGGCCGAAAGCGAGCTGACGGAGCGGCATTACGAGGCGCTGGTCGACAAGGCGCGTGCCAAATCGCCCTACTTCGCCCTGCTGGTGCGCGATCCGGACATTCTCGAAGCGCGCACGAGGACCGACAAGGACATCTTCTACAACACGGCGGACGGCCTGCTGCGCGCCGAGCGCGAACTGGCCGCCACCGCGACCTCGCGCTACAACGGCTGCATCTTCTGCGCCTCCGTCCATGCCCGTTTCGCCTCGCACCATTCGCCGCACAAGGCCGAGGTGCAGAAGCTGCTGGACGAGGGCGTTTCCGTCGATCTCGGCGAACGCTGGAACGCCATCGTCGCGGCCTCGGTGGCGCTGACGGCGACGCCGCCCGCCTTCGGGCCGGAGCATGTGGAGCGCCTGAAGGCTGCGGGCCTTTCCGACGACGAGATCTACGACGTCGTTCACGGCGCGTCCTTCTTCAACTGGGCGAACCGGCTGATGCTGACGCTCGGCGAGCCGACGCCGGCCGGTTGAAGCTTGTTGCGAACGGGATAGGCCCGGGCGCCGGTATTTCGGTGCCCGGGCCTTTTCTTTTGCGCGGCAAAGGTGCTGCCGCTCAGAGCCAGCCGCGACGCAACAGGGCCAGGCCGGCAAAGGCACCGAGCGACGAGAAGACCAGGAACACCCAGCCGGAAACGGCGCCGGCGTGAATGCCGGACAGGAGGACGCCGACCGTGCAGCCAAGCGCCGTCATGGCGCCCCAGCCCATCAGGATGCCGCCGGCCAGCCGGCGCGCCAACCCCTTCGCATCGGGCCAGACCGGCCGGAATTGTCCGGCGGAAAGCGCGCTGGCGAAGCTGCCGGCAATCAGGCCGATGACGAAAAGACCGTTGGGAGACAGGATGGTGGTCTTCACGGCGGATACGCAGCCGCGCAGCGTGTCGAGACCGCCGAGCGTCTCCGGAATGATGCCGGCCGGCGTCGCGGCGGTGCGCACGAGACTGCCGAGTTCCGCCGTCACGCCGATCGGCGCTATCCGCAGATAGGCGAAGGCGCCGATGGCCGCGACGAGAATGCCGGTGAGCACCGGCGGCCAGCGGTGGACGAAGAGCGCCTGCAATGCGCCAGCGAGCGGCGTCGGCTGAGCGCCGGTCTCCGGCCCGGTCGCGGGGCGCCGGCCGAGCCACAAGGTGGCGACCGTCAGGGCCGCGACGGCGGCAAGACCGGCAAGGAGGGCGCCGCCATGTCCGAGAAAGCGCGGCAGCCACAGTGGCGGATCGTCGAACACGGTCAGTGTGAACAGGCCGTTCCAGGTCACGAATCCGGCGAGAAAGCCGAGCGCGGCGCCGAGAAGGGCGACGATGGAGCCGAAGGCGCCTTCGCCGATCCGGTAGAAGTGCCCGGACAGGCACGATCCCGAAAGCGCCATGCCGAAGCCGAAGGCCGCGGATGCGGCCGCCAGCACGAACCCGACGGGGCCGACATGGGCATTGGGCGGCAACCGGTCCGGCTGCGGCACGGGCACCCATGCCATGACGATCACGGTATAGAAAATGATGCCGAACCCGAGCGCGGCAAGAATGGACAGCACGCCGTCCGGCTTGCGCTGTTCCACGAGGTCCCTGAAATTGCACAGGAAGCAGAACCGCCCCCTTTGCAGGACGATGCCGAAAGCCGTACCGAGAAGGAGGGAGAGGGAGAGCGCCCGCCCGGCGCTGTCTGAGGAAAGCGCTGCGGACCACGCCGCAAGCGATGCGATCAAAACCAGTGAAATGGCCGAACGGCCGAAGGAAAAGGCCATGCAACAGTCTCGTCTTGCCCTGGAAATGCCGACGAGCGGGCCAGGGAGAAAGGCCCGCTCGTCATTGTCCGGCGCCGCACCCCGCGCGCCGGGTGGCTCGTCGTCTTCTACTTGCCGGTCCAGATCGTGCCCGACGGGTTGCTGACCGGAACGCCGACCGCATTGCCGTATTCGGTCCAGGAACCGTCATAGTTGCGGACGTCGTAGCCGAGGATCTTCTTCAGCGCGAACCAGGTGTGGCTGGAGCGTTCGCCGATGCGGCAATAGGTGATGATCGGTTCGCTGCCGTCGACGCCCTTGTCGGCGTAGATCTTCCTGATGTCCTCGGCGCTCTTGAAGGTGCCGTCCTCATTGACGATGGTGCCCCAGGGAACGTTCACCGCGCCGGGAATGTGGCCGGCGCGCACCGCCAGTTCCTTCACACCGTCCGGCGCGAAGATCTTGCCGGAATATTCGTCGGCGGAGCGGATGTCGACCAGCTTGATGTCGTGCTTGCCTTCGGCGACAGCCAGAACGTCGGTGAAGCGGGCGCGGATCGTGGTGTCGCGCTCCGGCAGGGTCAGGGCCGTTTCCGCCTGTTCCCTGGCCGTCGTGTCGAGCGGCAGGCCCTGGGCCTCCCAAAGCTTGCGGCCGCCATCCAGAAGCTTCACCTGGTCGCCGAGGCCGTAGGTCTCGAAAATCCAGGCGCCCCATGCGGCAAACCAGTTGTTGTTGTCGCCGTAGAGAACGATGGTCGTGTCATCGTCCACGCCGGCGCCGCGCAGCAGTTTTTCGAAATCGTCCTTCGTGGCGATGTCGCGGCGTTCCCTGTCCACCAGGTCGGTGTGCCAGTTGATGTTGACGGCGCCCGGAATGTGGCCGCGCTCGTAAACGCCGGTATCGACGCTCACCTCGAACACGCGAACCTTCGGATTGTCCAGGTTCTGCTGGAGCCAGTCGGCATCGACGAGCGCTTCGGATGCGGATGCCTGTCCGGCAAGCAGCAGCGCGGCGACCGCGGTCGTGGAGAACGCAGCGATTTTCTTCAGTCCCGGCATGTGAAACCTCCTCGTGGAATTCATTCTCTGATCTTTGACGCTCAGAGCATGACCAATCGAGGCAGGCGGATGAAGCGATATTATTCTATAGTTCCGGTCTATTCGGCATATTGCTGGCGGAAAGCGGTCGTTCCGGGCAAAACACGCATTGCGGGTGAAAATAGCCGCAAAACGGTATCACGTGGCCGATTCATCGGTGCGAAACAACTCTCACGGGAACGTGAGCGGCCGTGATCGAAGAACCGTTCGCTCCCGTCACACGGGATAGGGCAGGCCATACCGATCGCGGATCGTCCTGCCGTCGTATTCGCGGGGATAGACGCCGCGGTCCTGAAGGATCGGGACGACCTTTTCCACGAATTCGACGATGTCGTCCGGCGCCCGCGGCGGCTGGAGCGTGTAGCCATCCACGGTTCCGTCCTGCCAGAGGTCGATGATGCCGTCGGCGACCTCTTCCGGCGTGCCGAGAAGCAGGCGGTGATGGCCTTCCGAGCGGCGGACGACCTGCCGGGCGGTCAGCGTCTCGTGCGCCAGCAGTTCGGAAAGGCCAAGCCCCATGCCGACCGCCCATTGCCGGTTCTGGTCGGGAACGAAGCGTTCGGCGTCGAGCACGGCATCCGGGTCGAAGGTCGCCGGATCGAGGCCGTTCTCGCGGATGAACCGGGCGATCAGCCCGTCCTCAGAACCGGTGCCGGAGAAAAGCTCGTGCTTGCGCAGCGCCTCCTCGCGCGTTTCCCCGAGGATGACGACGAGGCCCGGTACGATGCGGATGCCGGATGGATCGCGGCCGAAGGAGACGGCGCGGTCGCGCACCTTCCGTCCGAAGGCGCGGCCGGCGGGGCGCGAGAGGATGTTGCAGTAGATGATCTCGCCATGCCGGGCGGCAAGGTCGATGCCGCCTTCCGAAGCGCCGGCCTGGGCGATGACCGGATGGCCCTGTGGGCCACGCGGCACGTTGAGCGGGCCGCGAACGTGGAAATAGGTGCCGTCATGGTCAATGGAATGCGCGGAGGAGGCGTCCCAGAACTGGTCTTCGGGCACGTCGCCCTCGCGGCGCGGGTCCCAGCTTGCCCAGAGCTTCTTGGCGACGTCGAGGAACTCGGTCGCCCGGGCGTAGCGCTCGCTGCGCGGGGGCAGCGGATCGTTGCCGAAGTTCGCCGCCACGTTCGGATTGAACGACGACACGACGTTGACGATCAGGCGGCCGCCCGAGACGATATCGATCGACTGCGTGCGGCGCGCCAGATTGTAGGGCGAGTTATAGGTCGACGAGATGGTGGCGACGACGCCGATATCGGGCACCTGCGCGGTCAGGCTGGCCGCGAGGATCAGCGGGTCGATCGTGTGGAAAGGCCGGCTGTGCGGGTCTGTGAGCAGGGCGGGATGATCGGAGAAGAAGACGGCATCGAAACGGCCCCTGTGCGCAAGTTCGCTCAGGCGCCGGTAATAGGCCGGATCGTTGATGTCGTGACGGGTGCCGCTGCGGTATTTCCAGGCATGCGGAAGATAGCCCGTGGTGTTGAGACCCACGTTCAGGTTCAGCCGTCTTTTCGTCTCGGTCATGAGGAGGTCGTTTCCTTTTGCGGAACGGGCACGATGCCCACTCCGCCCTGCTGCGATGGCGCGGTGCCGTTGACCGCGAAGTCGCCGACGATGCGGTCATGGTAGATTCGCGGGTTGTGGGAGGAGATGGTGCGGGCGTTGCGCCAGTGCCGGTCGAGCCCGTTGACGCGCCGGGCAGCGGATGCGCCGAGCGCGTCGAAGAGGACGGTGGTGGCGTCGAGAACCAGCGACGTCACTACGGTAACGGCCTGGCTGATCTCCAGTTCCGCATTGCGGGTGGCGAAGGCGATGACCTCCTCGTCGCCGCCGGCATTGGCGTCGTAGGCGCGCTGGAGGGATTCGGCCACCTTGAGGACGACGGCCCCGGCGGAATAGGCCGCGCCGCGCACCCGGCCGACGATCTGGAGGACCTGCGGATCGGCGGAGGAGCGCACCCCGTTGCCGCGGCCGTAGCCGCGCCGCCGCGCCGCCACGTGGCGGGCCAGATCGCCCGCCGCCGCCCGGCCGATGCCGGCCAGCGTGGCGAGGTGATAGAGCTGGAAATAGGGGCCGGAATAATTGAAGCGCGCGGGATGGGGCTTCACCCACTCGCCGGCGATGGCGACTTCGCGGAACCGGGCCGTGCCGCTGGCCGTCAGTGCCTGGCCGAAGCCGTCCCAGTCGTCGAGGATTTCCACGCCCTCGGCGCGGGTCGGCACCAGCGCGCCGGTGAGGTTGCCGTCGCCGTCCACCGCCGCAAGCGTGATCCAGTCGGCGTAGAGCGATCCGGTCGTGTAATATTTCTCGCCGTTCAGGCGCCAGCCGTCGCCTTGGCGGATCAATTGCGTCGAATGGGTTCCGAGCGTCGCTTCGCCCGCCTCGGAATAGCCGCTGCCGATGGTTTCGCCGCGCGCGAGGCGGGCAAGCCAGGCATCCCGCCAGGCATGGTGCTCGGCGGGCGTGTTCAGCAGATCCTCGATGAAGCCGAGATGGGCGCGGTAGGCATTGGCGAGATTGGGGTCGGCTTCTCCCAGTTCGATGATGAGGCCGAAAAGCTCCGGCAGGGTGAGGCCGCCACCGCCCGCTTCCGCGGGCAGGCGCAGTTTTCCGAAGCCCGCCTCCCGCAGTGCCGCGTAGGCGTCGAAGGGCAAATCGCGATTGACGTCGCGGGCGATGGCGCCGTCGCGGATGGAGGCGAAGACGGGCCGGAAACGGCTGGCGATGCTGTCGAAGCGCGCGCTCGGCGGCGCGCCCCAGGCCTGGGCGATGTCGGTCATGGTCGTGTTCCTGAGGCGCGTCGGCATCCGGTGACGCCCGCGCCGGTTCGAGGGGGAAGTTAGCAGCCGGTCTTGCGGCCGCGAGGCAGAAATTCTTTGCCGGGCGAGAAGAAAAACTTGTTCGCCCGGACTGGCCCGGGCGGCTTTGGTCTCAGGCCGCCTCTCTGGCGCCGGCCCTGAAATCGTGCAGCAGAATGGCGATTTCGAAGTTGCGGCGTTTCAGCCAGTGCGCGACGGTCCGTGCCCTGATGCCCAGAGTGTCGTCGATGAGCACGACGCGCGCACCCCTGACGGCGATGGTGCGGTAGGCGACGCCCAGCAATTGGCCGCCTTCGGACGAAATCGATCCCGGCAGATGGCCGGCCTCGAATTCTTCCGGCGTGCGCACGTCGAGAAGATAGGTCGTGCGGTCGGGATCCTTCGCCCAGAGTTCCGCCGTTGTCCGGTCGATGAAGGCGGTATCGTCGTCCGCGGCAAGCCGGGCGATGTGCCTTTCGGCGAACGTCAGGGCGGCGTCGCCGGGTTCGTCGTAGACGGCGGTGCGCCCGGTTTCGAGTTCGAAGCCCGCATTCGTCCAGCCGCGCGTGCCGTCGTCCAGATAGGCGACGGAATTCGGCACGCCGGCGTCGATCAGGGTCTGCGCCCCGAGGATGGCGCGTGGCAGGCCGGCGCAGGAGACGACGACCCGGGTTTCGGCGTCCGGCACGATATCCCCGAAGCGCAGGAGGAGTTCGGCTCCGGGCACGCCGATGGCGCCGGGAACGTGGCCTTTCTCGTATTCCGGCAGGGTGCGGCTGTCGAGGACGACGACCTTCTCGCCTGCGTCGCGCCATGCTTTCAGCGTTTCCGCCGATACGACGGGCGTTCCCTTTTCCGCGCGGATCGCCGTCACGAAGGGCACGCCCGGTATGTCGAAGGTCGGCAGGTCGTTGCCGCCGTCGGCGATCCAGGCAGGAATACCGCCCTCAAGCTAGCGGATATCGCTCCAGCCATCGGCCGAAAGCTGCTCTGCCAGCGCTTTCGCCGTGCCCTTGCCGTCATCGACCAGAACCGTGCGCACCGCCCGGCGTGGGACGAACCGGTCGAGTTCCGCCGGGACGCGCTCCGCCGGCAGGTTGGTGGCGAAAAGCGGCGATGCGTAGCCCACCTCTTCCGCCGGGCGGATGTCGAGGACGGCAAGCTCCCTGCCGTCGCCCAGCCATTCGATGAAAGTCTGCCTGTCGATCACGTTGCTCATGCTTGCTTCCTCGTGCTTACGATGCGCTGGTATCGATCCACAGGTCGCCGAAGCTCCAGTTCAGCCCCTGGGCGCCGGTAACGTGGTTGCGAACCTTCCTGTGGTAGACGATCTGGCTGCCGGCGGCGACGAGATCGACCGAGGCGACCTCGTCGTGGATGAGGTGCTGGAACTTGCTCCACAACTCCCAGCGCTTCTTCTCGTCGGGCTCGATGGCGGCGGCTTCCAGAAGCGCGTCGGCGTCCGGGTTGGAATAGTTGGCGGCGTTGGAGAAGGGCAGGCCGATCTGGAAGTTCCTGCTCCAGTAGGCGCGCTGGATGCCGAGCGAGGGATCGAAGGTGTTGGAGAGCGATTCCACCACCAGATCGAAGGCGCGGTCGGTATAGACCGTCTTCAGGAAGGTCGGCAGGTCGTACTTGTTGATCTCGACGCCGATGCCGATCTTTTCGAGCTGGTTGCGGATCACGTCGGCATAGCCCGGCGTCAGATAGGCATTGTAGGTGAGGCGCAGCCTGAACCGCTTGCCGTCGGCCTGACGCGGATAGCCGGCCTCGTCGAGCAGCCTTTCGGCCTCCGCGACGTCATGGGGATGGGCCTTGACCGCCGGATCGTACCATTTTGGCAGCGCGGTCGAGACCGGGCTCGGCGACACCTGCGCATAACCGAACAGCGCGACATCGACGATTTCCTGAAGATCGATGGCCTTGGCGATGGCGAGGCGAACCGGCTTCTGCCGCAGGATTTCGTTGTCGTAATTGAAGAAGAGCTGCTGTTGCGGCCCCGCATAGGCGTAGGTCGTCGTGTCGACCACCAGATTGGGGTTCTGTTTCAGGCGTTCGAGATCGGCCAGCGGCACCGGACCCTCGCCGATGTCGACCTCTCCGGTTTCGAGCGCCACGGCGCGGGCGGCCGGATCGGTGATGATGCGCAGGATGATGCGGTCGAGATAGGGCTTGCCCGCGTCCCAGTAGTCGGGATTGCGGTCGAAGATCAGGTGGCTGCCGGGTGTCCATTCGGTGAGCCTGAACGGCCCCGTGCCGATGGCGGTCTGGAGCGTCTGGCCGTCGCCGGGCTTCAGCTTTTCGAAGATATGCTTCGGAACGATGGGCGATTCCGAACTCGACTGGGCGGCGATCAGGAACGGCGCCGGCTTGGAGAGCACGATGACGGCGGTCAGCGGATCGGGCGTTTCGACGGCGGTGACGTTCTGGTAGGTGATGCGGCCGCGCGGATGCGCCTCCTTGAGACGCAGGATGGAGAAGGCGACGTCTTCGGAGGTGAAGGGCGTGCCGTCATGCCATTTGACGTTCGGGCGCAGCCTGAACGTATAGCGCAGGTGGTCGTCGGAGACCGACCATCCGGTTGCCAGCAGCGGTTTCGGCGTCAGGTCGAAATCGAAGGTCAGCAGGCCCTCGACGATCTTCGGGCCGATGGCCTGGCCGGTGCCCGACGAGGTGTTGATCGCAAAGAGCGCATTGCCGGGGTCGACGCGGTAGAGGAGTTTCAGCGTTCCGCCCCTGACCGGCTCGGCGGCTGCGGCCGCGGATCGGGCGAACGGCAGGATGCTTCCGGCGGTCGCAAGAAGCAGAAGCGTATTGAACTGGCGGCGATTGAACCTCATCGGCGGCTCCCTGTCTGGCATGGGATAGGAATGAAACGCTGCGAAGCATCCGGCCGAGTTCCGCAGTTCGGAAGAATGAAATTCTTTTCGATGCGGAAAGAATTGCTGTCTTTGAGAAAAAGGTTTTAATCTTCTGCTCGGGAAGAAACGCCGGTGCCGGCTTCGGCCGGTTTGGCGGCGTTCATTTTCCGGCGATTGCGGAGCTGACGACTTGCAGGAAAATTCGGCCGGGACATGTGTGCCGAAGGAGGGGGAATGTTCTTTCCCGCACGGCGTTCGAATTGGCAGGGTGTTTCTCGGCGCGTCGGGACGCGGTGTTATAACGTCCGGCCCGGCAATGTTGTGTTTTTCCCGTCGCCCGGAAAGACTGATCCAGAAACCCTGACAAGGAGCCCCATATGACCGTGCATCCTTCTTCCGTCACCGCTGCCGGCACCCCGCGCGAACGTCTCGAAACGCGGTATGGCGGCGCCGTTCCCGTTCTTCCGCCACAGTGGAATGCGACGCTGGACGTGCTTCTCGATCATCGCACGTCGCGCAACTACCTGCCGGACAGGCTGCCGGAGGGAACGGTCGAGCTTCTGGTGGCGGCGGCGCAGTCGGCGCCGACGTCGTCCAATCTTCAGGCCTGGAGCGTCGTCGCGGTCGAGGACCCGGAGCGCAAGGCGCGGCTTGCCGGCTATACGGGCGGCAATGCCCATATTCTCGATGCGCCGCTCTTCCTGATCTGGCTGGTCGACCTGAAGCGCCTGCGCGACATCGCCCGCGACGCCGGCAACCGGGGCGAGGGGCTGGATTATCTGGAAAGCTTCTTGCTCGGCGCCATCGATGCGGCGCTCGCCGCCCAGAATGCGGTGGTCGCCGGCGATTCGCTGGGGCTCGGTTCCTGCTATATCGGCGGCATCCGCAACCGGCCGGAGGATGTGGCCCGCGAACTGGGCCTGCCGCCGGAAACGGTCGCCGTCTTCGGCCTGACGGTCGGTTATCCTGACCCGGTGGTGAAGGCGGACGTGAAGCCGCGCCTGCCGCAATCGGCGGTGCTTTTCCACGAGCGTTACGGCGAAACGACGAAGGCCGATCTCGATGCCTATGACGAACGCCTGAAGGTTTTCCAGCAGCGGCAGACCCTGCCGCAGTCGGGCTGGACCGGCCCCGTGGCGAAGCGTGTCGAAAACGCTGCCGCCCTCAAGGGCCGCGCCGAACTGGCGGCGACGCTGCGCCGGCTGGGTTTCCCGATCAGGTAAGCGGCTGGATTGTCGATGGCGAAAAGGCCCGCGGAAGCGATCCCGCGGGCTTTTTTTAATTCCCGTCGCCGCGGCGTGTTGCGGTTTGCGTGGGCGGCGTGTGAAAGACAATTCTAGCGGCGGCCCCGAAGAGGTGATTTCCATCCGTTATCGCACCGCTATTAGTACATAATAGCTATAGACAATCAGTGTTTTGGCCTAGCATGGCAGCGACCGTCATTCCAGGTACAGGACGCCCATGACCGATGCCGCCCTCCGCAACCGGACGAAACCAGACGCCGTATGGTATACGCGTTGCCCGGCGCCGACGCCGCTTTCCATCGCGGCCCAGTTGGGTTGGGTGGAGGAAACGTTCGTCCGGCATGGCATTGCGGTGTCCTCCATCCGCGATTCCCTCGATCCGGCGATCCGCCAGAGCCATTTCGATCACCGCCTCGACTGGTCCTTCCGGCAAGGCGGTAATATTCCGCCGATATGGGCGCGGTCCGGCGGGCGCAAGACGCGGCTGATCGGGTTGACGAGAACCGACGAGTTCCAGGCCGTCATCACCCTTCCCGAAACCGGCATCGCTAGCGGCGCGGACCTTGCCGGGCGAAAGATCGGCCTTCCCCGCCGTCCCGGGGAAATCATCGACTTCCAGCGCGCCACCTCGCTCAAGGGCATCGTTTCGGCGCTGACGGTTTCGGGCCTTGCCGTTGCCGATGTCGATCTGGTCGATCTCGTGTCGGACGAGCCTGTCCTGTCCGGTCCCGACGACGGGCGCCTGCACGGGCTGCGCCGTCGCCTGCCCTATGGCGAGGAGATCGCCGCCCTGCATCGCGGCCTGATCGACGCCTTCTTCGTCAAGGGGGCGGAAGGCGTGACGGTCGCTAACCTGATCGGCGCGCGCATCGTCGTCTCGACCGGCTTCCATCCCGATCCGGCCATCCGCATCAATAACGGCACGCCGCGCCCGCTGACGGTGGACGCCACCTTCGCCGACGAGCGTCCCGATCTGGTCGCCGAACTCGTCGTTGCCGTGCAGCGGGTCGAGGAATGGGCGCGGGACAATCCGGACGAGGCGGTCCGTTTCGTCGCCCGCGAGATCGGCGCCAGCGAAGAGGCCGTGCGCGCCGCCAACGGCGCCGATCTGCACCGCCATCTGACGCTGGATCTCGATCCGGCCGAGATCGGCGCCATCGCCCATTTCAGGGACTTCCTCCTCGAATGGGGGTTCATTCCCGCCCACTTCAACGTCGACGACTGGGTGGATGCCCGACCGCTCGCACTGGCGCGCAACCACCTGGCGCATTGAGGAGAGTTCATGTCCGGCATCACTATCGTGACGGGAGCAACCGGCAGGCTCGGCCAGCGCGTCGTCCGCCGCCTTCTGGAGAGGAAGGAGCGCGTTCGCGTTCTGACCCGCCGTCCGCAGGACGCGGCCCGCCTGTGGGGCGACCGAGTCGAGCTGGCTGCCGGGGATTTCGCCGAGCCGTCCCGCCTGCCGGCGGTCTTTTCCGGTGCGGAACGGCTGTTCCTGCTGTCGCCGATCGGCGAGCGTCTGGCCGCCTACCAGAACGGGGCCATCGATGCCGCCGTCGCCGCCGGCATCGGGCGGATCGTCAAGATATCCGGCTCGGACTGGACGATCGAAAACGCCGACCGTTCCGTGTCCGGTGCGGCGCATGCCGAGGTCGAGGCCCATCTGAAGCGCAGCGGCGTGCCCCATGTCGCGATCCGCCCCAACGCGTGGATGCAGGTTTCGCTGGCGCCCGTCGTCGCTGCGGCGGCCCGCGGTGAGCATCTGCCGGTGCGTTACGGCGGTGCTGCGGTGTCCTACATCGACGCGGAAGATATTGCCGAGGTTGCCGTCCACGCTCTGCTTGCCGAAAAGCTCATTGACGGACCGCTGGTCCTGACCGGCGGGGAGGCCCTCACCGCCGTCGATATCGCGCGTATCGCGGCAGGGGTGCTGAAGCGTCCTCTGGCGCTGTCCGAAACCGCACATGCCGGGGTGCCGCCGCATCTGGCGGCTTTCGAGCGGCGGGCCATTGCGGAATTCATCGAGCTTATGGTCGAGGGACTGGCGGCATCCGTGACGGATACGGTGAAGCGGTTGACCGGCAGGCCGCCGCGCAGCGCCGAGCGCTTCCTGGCGAACCAGTTCGCCTCCGCTTCGCCTCTGAAAGTTTCGACAGGAGAAAAGACATGGCATTGACCGCACCGCAGGCCACCGGCCCGGAACTCAAGGGACCGCTCGATTTCGAGGATAGCCCGCTGAGCCGCGCATCGAAACAGCCGCTGATGCTCGGCCTGTTTCTCAACCTTCAGGACATCAACTTCTCCAGCGTGCCGACCAGCAACAGCTGGACCTTCGACTACAATGCCGAACTGGTGAAGAAGGCCGACGAACTGGGATTCGAGATCGCCTTCAGCCGCACGCAATGGCTGCCCAAGGGCGGATATGACGGGTCGGCCTCGCTCGACAGCTTCATCGCGCTCGGCGCCATGTCGGCCATCACGAAAAACATCCTGCTGATCTCGACGATCCACGTTCTCTACGGCCCGCTGCACCCGCTGCATCTAGCCAAATACGGCGCGACGCTCGACCATATCTCCAGGGGCCGCTGGGGCATCAACATCGTCACCGGGCACCGGGCCGTCGAGCACGAGATGTTCGGCTGGCAGCGCATCGACCACGACAAGCGCTACGACATGACGTCCGAACTGTTCGACGTCCTGCACCGCCTCTGGACGGAGACGGAGAACTTCTCCTATGAGGGCAAGCTCAATCCCTGGTCGATCAATAACGGCTGGATCACGCCGAAGCCGCTGTTCGGCCGGCCGAACCTCGTGACGGCAACCGGCTCGCCGGCCGGTTTCGATTTCGCCGCCCGTCATTCGGACCTGGTTTTCGTGACCTCCCCCGGCGGCGCGCATATCGACAGCGCGCTGGAAACGCTTCCCGACCATATCGCGACGCTCAAGAATCGCGCCGCCGCCTATGGCCGTCAGGTCAAGGCGATCATCAACCCGATCGTCGTTTCCCGCGACACGGAGAAGGAGGCGCTTGCCTATGCCGATGCGATCGAGGCCGGCAAGCCGCAGCCCGGCACGCGCGCCTTCGCCACCAACAACTACGACAGCGACGCCCATGCCTGGCGCGGCCGTGGTGACGCCCGTCACAAGCAGGGCCGCAATCTCGGCGGCAATATCGAGATCATCGGCTCTCCCGAACAGGTCGTCGACCAGCTTGTCGGCCTGAAGAAGGCCGGGATCGACGGGGTTCAGCTCAATTTCTACGATTTCCGCGCGGATCTGGACTATTTCGCCGAGCGAATCCTGCCGCTCCTGAAGGAGGCCGACCTCCGGCTCTGACCGGATCATTGCCCGAACGAAGGAAGAAAGACCTGCGGCCGCATGGTCGCGGGAGGGACGATCATTGCTTTTTCAAGGACATGCCCGCGGCCCTCGCCACCGATCCGGTGAGTGTCGCCCATAAAGAAGAGGAAACACTTATGGATCTGACAAGACGTAAAACCCTGCTGCTCGGCGCGGCACTCGGCGGCACCGCCTTCCTGCCGTCCCTTGCCTTTTCCGCCGGGGAAGGCCCGCAAAAGGGCGGCGTCGCCACCTTCGTCGCGGTCGGGGAGCCGACGACGCTGGTGCCGCTGCTCGAATCCAACACCCGCACGCGGGAAATCTCCACCAAGATCCTCGAAGGTCTGGTGCGGTTCGATGCCGAATTCAAGCCCGAGCCGGTGCTGGCGACGTCATGGTCTCTCTCCGAGGACGGGCTTCGCCATACGTTCAAGCTGCGTGAAGGTGTGAAATGGCACGATGGCAAGCCCTTCACCTCCGAAGACGTGAAGTTCTCGCTCCTCGCCTTCAAGAAAGTCGGTCCGCGCGGCCGCATCACCTTCGCCAATGTCGAGGATGTCGAGACGCCCGACCCGCTGACGGCGGTCGTCGTGCTGTCGAAACCGACACCCTACCTGCTGCGCGCATTGACCGGCGGCGAGACGCCCATTCTGGCCGCACACACCTACCCGTCGGACAATTACGGCGAAAGCCCGAACGGCAATGCGCCGGTCGGCACCGGTCCCTTCGTCTTCGAGGAATGGCAGCGCGGCAGCTATGTGAAGCTGAAGCGTAATCCTGATTACTGGCAGGAGGGGCTGCCGCATCTCGACGGCTATGTCGCCCGTTTCCTCGGCGATGCCGCCGCGGCCTCCATCGCGCTGGAGACCGGCGAGGCCGACTACAGCTTCGCCGTGGCGTTCGCCGATCTCGACCGCCTGCGCCAGAACCCGGACCTGGAGGTGGACGTCTATACCGACACCTATCTCAACAATGCCCAGGTTTTCGAATTCAACCTTGAAAACCCGATTCTGGCCAAGCAGGAGGTCCGCCACGCGCTGGCGCATGCGATCGACCGCCAGTTCATCATCGACAACGTCTTTTACGGCACGGCGAAAGCGGCCGGCTCCAATATCCCCGCGGTCTTTGCCGCCTATAACGACGAGGAACCGTTCCAATACGCGTTCGATCTCGACAAGGCCAACGAACTGCTCGACAAGGCAGGCCATCCGAAGGGCGCGGACGGAACGCGCTTCCCGCTCAGGCTCACCTTCATTCCGGGCGATACCTTCCGCAAGACCTCGGAATACATCAAGTCCTCCTTCGGCAAGCTGGGTGTCCGGGTCGATATTCTCGAAGGCGATCTCGCCACCTTCATCCGGCGCGTCTATACCGAGCGCGGTTTCGACATCAACCTGAACGGCATCAGCCGCCTGTTCGATCCGACCGCGGGCGTCCAGCGCCTCTATTGGTCCGACGGCATCAAAAACATCGCGCCCTATGTCAACGCCGCCCATTACGACAATCCGAAGGTGGACGATCTCTTCCGCGCCGCGGCCGTGGAAGTGGACGAGGAAAAGCGCGCCGCCCTGTTCAGGGACATCCAGAAGATCACCGGCGCGGAATTGCCCAATTTCTCGGTGGTGGCGCTGCCGAGCGTGGTCGTGCGCAACAGGCGTATCGAGAGGGTGGTGACGACCGCGGATGTCGGCTCCGGCGATCTGGCGACGGCGTGGAAGAAGAGCTGACCGGCCTTTCCCGGCTGTCATGCGAAGGCTCCGGCGCGGGAACCGCCGGGGCCTTTCGCGTTTCTGTTTCCGACCGCCTTCGTGACGAAATTATTCTTGGCGGATCGCGAAAAATAGTTGTCTGGCGAGAGGCGTTGCCACCGGGCAAGGTCTTTTGCGTGAGAGATCGCTTCACGATATCATGTTGGAGATCATGGCCAAGGATACGCTTTTTCTGATCGCCCCCGGCTTCGAGGATCCGAAGCATCCGGGCGTCCGTTTCGTCTGCCCCTATTGCAACCAGGTCGAGGGATTGCTGGCGAGCTTTCCCGAACTTGCCGCGCGGCTCGATATTCACCGCGTGGGCTTCCCGCGCCCGCGCGAGGCGGTGATTGCCGCCGTCGGCGAGGAAAATCAGGGGCTTCCGCTTCTGGTGTTCGCCGGCGATGCCCCGGAAGATGCCGCGTGGCACGGAGAGACGCGTTTCGTGCAGGACACGAAGCGGATTCTCGAACTTCTGGCCGAGCGTCACGGTTTTCCGCTGCTGCACTGAACATAACCGGAATCCGGGCCTGTTCCGATCCGAACGGCCGGTGCGTGTCCAGTCACGTGCGGCCCAGGTCCGGGCGCGGCGCCACGCTCGCGCCCGGACTGCACCAGAGCCGGGAAGCACATCCTCGATGTCTTCATCCATTCCGGGGGTGTCAGGCTGCTGCGCCGATCTTTCTGTCGCGGTCGCGCAGGAGGGTGAGAAGGAAATCGATTTCCGGCTGGCGCCGCCGCTCGGGGCTGGTCACGAGGTGATAGCGGCTCGCGGTCGGCTGCGGGGTGCCGAAGGGAGCCACCAGACGTCCGCTGTGCAGTTCGCCGAGCACGAGGGATTGCCTGAGCAGGGAAATGCCGTGGCCGGCCAGCGTCGCCTCGATCAGGACGGGCTGGTTGGAGAAGCGCGGGCCGGTGCGGGCCGGCCTGACGCCGATGGCGCAGGCGCGCAGCCAATTCGTCCATTCGAAGGCGGGGTCGTCGCCGCCGTCGCGCAGGGTCTCGACAGATGCGTCCCGCAGCCGCTCCGGCGCGCCGTAAAGGCCGTGGCGCCCGGCAAAGTCCGGCGTGCAGACCGCGATGGCGGCATCGTCGAACAGCGTTTCGCAGACGAAGCCGGCCACCGGTTCGGAAATGGCGACGATGGCGCCATCGGCATCGAAGCGCGCGGGATCGAAACGGCCTCCCTCCAGCGTCGAAATCGACAGTTCGACATCGGCAAGACCCTGCCGCAATCGTCCCAGCCGCGGCGCGAGCAGGCGAGCGGCGAAGGACGAATCGGCGACGAGGCTAAGGGTCGGCCTCGCGCCGACGCGGATCAGGCCGGAAATGCTTTCGACCATCGATTCGAAGGCGTCGGCCAGGCCGGGATAAAGGGCCGCTCCGGCCTCGGTCAGCGCCAGTTCGCCGCGCTGGCGGCTGAACAGCGTCTGGCCGAGATGGGTTTCGAGAATGCGCACCTGCTGGCCGATGGCTGCGGTCGAGACATGCAGTTCTTCCGCCGCGCGGGCGAAGCTCGCGTGCCGCGCCGTGACCACGAAAGCGCGCAGCGCGGTCAGCGGCGGCAGGCGCGAAAGCGTCGGCAGGCGGGGCTGGCCGCGGTTTCGCGCGGAAGTCAGGACATCCGTTCTCATGGCCGCGCCACCATCATCGTCAGAACACCCGGCCTTCCCGGAGATGGGTCGTGGTGCCGTTGAGATAGTAGTCGCCGATCACCCGCGCCTTGTGCAGCAGCGGATTGTGGTTGTAGACCGTGCGGATGTTGCGCCAGTGGCGGTCGAGATTGAGCGCGCGCGACGTGGTGGAGGCGCCGCCCAGTTCGTAGATGTTGGTCGCCACGTTCAGCGCAAGCTGCGAGGTGACGATCTGCGTGCGGGCCGTCGTCAGGGCGCTTTCGATCAGCGCCGCATCGATGGCCTCGGCATCGCCGGTTGCGAAGGCGTCGGCGGTCCGGTCGAGGGCGCGGGCCGCCTCGCGGATCAGCGTCACCACCGCGAAGGCCCCGGCGGACAGTTCTCCGACGAATTTCTGCACGAAGGGGTCCTGATTGGCGGTTTCGGCGCTGGAATGGGCAGTGGTGCGCGCCTGCTTCAGCACGTAGTCGATGCCCTCCTTCACCGCGCCCTGCACGGCGCCGGCGGCAGACGCGGCGAGATGAAGCTGCCGCAGCGTGGAAGTATGGCGGCCGATCTCCGAATTCAGGCGGCGGCTCGTCAGCTCGTGCGGCAGGACCTCGACATTGTCGAGGATGACGCCTCCGCTCGCGGTCAGGCGCTGGCCCATGCCGTCCCAGTCGTCGAGGATGGTGATGCCGTCGCGGTCGGCCGGGATCAGCACGCTCACCGGATCGCCATTGTCGTCCAGCGCGCTGAAAGTGGCGAAATCGGCAAACGCCGTGCCGGTGGCGTACCACTTGCGGCCGTTCAACCGGTAGCGGTCGCCGTCGCGGGAAAGCCGCGTGGTGATGTCGCCCGGCCGTTTCGTGCCCTGCTCGGTGTGGGCGCCGGCGAAGAGCTTGCCGGCCAGAACGCTTTCGAGATGACGGCGGTCCTCAAGCTCGATGGGAGCGAGCGCCAGGGTCTCGGTGAAGTTGAAGTGGCTGCGCAGCCCGTGGGGAATGTTGCTGTCGGCTTCGCCGAGGATCAGCAGCAGCTCGATATAGTCGGAAATCGTGCCGCCCGGACCGCCTTTCGAGGCGGGAATGCGCAGCGTGCCGAGCTTGGCCTCCTTGATCTTCCGGTAGATCTCCAGCGGCAATTCGCCCGTCAGGTCGCGCGCTGCGGCGTCCTTCGCTGCATCCGCTGCAATTTCGCGCGCGCGGACGAAAATCTCCTCGCGGCTCGGAACGGCGGTTCGGTCTGCGGTGGCGGTCTGGGCGACGGGGCTCGACATGACAGGGTTTTCCTCAAGACTATCGGTTGGGCCACCGGCGGCACGAAGAGCGCTGCCGGCGGCCGGATCGTTCGGGTTACGCCACCGCGCGCACGGCAGCGCCGGGCTGCGGCGCCGGGGCGGCATGGCGCGGCACGCGGCCTTCGACCGGGTGGCTCGGATCGTTGAATCCGGGGGTCGAGGGATGGCCGGTGGTGACGAGGCTGTCGACCAGCGCTTCGTCCTCGGCGTCCAGGCGGATATCGAGGGCACGGACATAGCTGTCCCAGTGCGCCTCGGTGCGCGGGCCGGTGATCGCGGCGGTCACGAGCTGGTTGTTCAGCACCCAGGCGAGCGCGAAGTCGGCGGCGGAAATGCCTTTCTTCGCCGCATGGGCGGCGACCTTCTGGGCGATCTCGACCGATTCCGGGCGCCATTCGGTTTCCAGAATGCGCTTGTCGCCGCGGCCGGCGCGGGTGTCGGCGGCCGGCTGTTCGCCCGGCTGGTACTTGGCCGTCAGCACGCCGCGGGCGAGCGGCGAATAGGAGACGACGCCGAGGCCGTAATGGTGGGCGGCGGGAAGCTGCTCGGCTTCGGCCGTGCGGTTGACGATATTGTAGAGCGGCTGGCTGGCGATGGGGCGGTCGATGCCGAGCTGGTCGGCCAGTTGCGCGACCTCGGCGATGCGCCAGCCGCGGAAATTCGACACGCCGAAGTAGCGCAGCTTGCCGGCGCGGATCAGATCGGCGATGGCGCGCACCGGCTCTTCCAGCGGCGCGTCGAAGACGGCGCGGTGGAAGTAGAGGATGTCGATATAATCCGTGTTGAGACGGCGCAGCGAGTTCTCGACCGTCTCGATCACCCACTTGCGCGAATGGCCGCCGAGGTTCGGGCCCTTGGTGTGGGAGTTCACGAACTTGGTGGCCAGCACCCAGTGGTCGCGGGTCGCCTTGATGCCGCGGCCGACGACTTCCTCCGACTTGCCGTTGTGGTAGACATCGGCCGTGTCGATGAAGTTGATGCCCTGCTCGCGGGCCTTGTCGATGATGCGGAAGGCCACGTCGTCGGGCGTCGGGCCGCCGAACATCATCGTTCCGAGATTGAGCGGCGACACCTTCAGCGCGCTGCGTCCGAGATAGCGGTATTCGACCATTGCTGTTGACTCCCTTGAATTTTCAGTTGGCGTGATGGCAGGCCACGACGTGGCTCTCGCCGAAATGTCGATACTCCGGCGCCTTCTCGCGACAGAGATCGGTCGCCAGCGGGCAGCGCGTATGGAAGCGACAGCCCGACGGCGGATTGTGGGGGCTGGGCAGATCGCCCGAGATCGGCGCGGCCTGCTTGCGCCGCGCCGGGTCCGGCACGGCGGCCAGCAGCGCGCGTGTATAGGGGTGCTTCGGCGCGGCCCAGAGGTCCGCGGTCGGCGCGCTCTCGACGATCTTGCCGAGATACATGACGAGCACGCGGTCCGAGAAATAGCGTACCACGGACAGGTCGTGCGACACGAAGAGATAGGACAGCGAAAGCCGGTTCTTCATCTCCACCAGCAGGTTGAGGATCTGCGCCTGGATGGAGAGGTCGAGCGCCGAGACCGGTTCGTCGCAGACCACCAGTTCCGGTTCGAGGATCAGCGCCCGGGCAATGCCGATGCGCTGGCGCTGGCCGCCGGAGAATTCGTGCGGGTAGCGGTCGAGCGCGTCCGGCGGCAGGCCCACCTGCGCGACGATCTGCTCGACGATCCGGCGGCGGCTCCTGTCGTCGCCGACGCCATGCACCTTGAGCGGCGCGGTCAGGATGGTCCTGACCGTCTGGCGCGGGTTGAGCGAGGCGAACGGGTCCTGGAAGATCATCTGGATGCGGCGGCGGATGCCGCGCAGATCCTTCGCCGGCATGGCGGTCACGTCGTCGCCCCGGAAGGTGATCCGGCCGGACGAGGGCTCGACGAGGCGCATCAGCGACTTGCCGAGCGAGGACTTGCCGCAGCCGGACTCGCCCACGAGTGCCACGGTCTCGCCCGCCTTGATCTCCAGCGACACGTCGTCGACGGCGCGAACCGTGCCGCGGCCGCCGGCATAGTGGGTGGAAAGATTATGCACCGACAAGAGCGTCACGGGAAACCTCACCGGAATGGGGAACGACGAAGGGGCAGGCCGCGTAGCGGCCCTCGGAAATCGGCCTAAGCGGTGGAACCGACTGGGCGCAGGAGGCGCGGGCCTGCGGACAGCGCGGGCGGAACGAACAGCCCTTTTCACCGGCCGAGGAGACGATGGAGCCGGGAATTTCGACCAGCGGCCCGTCGCGGTAATGCAGGCCGGCCCCGGCGCGCGGCGAGGCGGCAAGCAGACCGCGCGTATAGGGGTGGTAGGGGTGCTCGAACACCGGTTCGGGAAGGCCTTCCTCCACCTTGCGGCCGGCATACATGACCATCACGCGGTCTGCCCATTGCGCCACGATGCCGAGATCGTGCGTGATGAGCACGACGGCCATGTTCAGGTCGCGGCGCAGATTGTCGAGAAGCTGGAGGATCTGCGCCTGGATCGTCACGTCGAGCGCGGTGGTCGCCTCGTCTGCGATCAGCAGCTTCGGATTGCAGGCGACGCCGATGGCGATCATCACGCGCTGGCGCATGCCGCCCGAAAGCTGGTGCGGATAATCGTCGACGCGCCGGCCGGCTTCGGGAATGTTGACCAGTTCGAGCAGTTCGATGGCGCGCCTGCGGGCCTGATGCCGGTCGATCCTCTCATGGATGCGCAGGACCTCGACGATCTGTTCGCCGACGGTCAGGACCGGGTTGAGCGAAGTCATCGGCTCCTGGAAGATCATGCCGATATCGCGGCCGCGGATCGCGCGCCATTCGCGTTCGGAGAGTTTCAGGAGGCTGCGGCCGTCGAGCAGGATTTCGCCGCCCTTCTTCGCATGTGACGGCAGGAGGCCGATCAGGCCGAGCGCGGTCAGCGACTTGCCGGAGCCGCTTTCCCCGACGATGGCCAGCATCTCGCCGGGATGGACATCGAAGCTGACGCCCTTGACCGGTTGCGCCGCGCCGAAGGCGACGGAAAAGTCGCGGACTTCAATGAGGGCACTCATCGGCGTTCCTCCGAGAAGCGGGGATTTAGGGCGTCGTTCAGGCCGTCCGAAATGAGGTTCAGCGAGATGACGGTGAAGACGATGGCAAGGCCCGGAAGCGCCGTCAGATACCAGGCGGTGCGGATGACGTCGCGGCCGGAGCCGATCATGGAGCCCCAGGAGACGCGATTGGGATCGCCGAGACCCATGAAGGACAGGGCGGCTTCCATCAGGATCGCGCCGGCGACCATGACGGAGGAGGTGACGATGATCGGGGGCAGGGCGTTCGGCAAGATTTCCGCGAAGACGATGCGCGCATGGCCGTAACCGAGGCTGCGGGCGGCGAGCACGTAGTCCTTTTCTCGGATGGCGCGGAACTCGGCCCGGGTCAGGCGCGCGACCATCGGCCAGGTGATGATGCCGATGGCGGCCGTCACGGTGGTGACGGTGGGCTGGGCGATCGCGACGAGCACGACGAGCAGCACGAAATTCGGGAGCGTCTGGAAGATCTCGATCACCTTGACGAGGATGTCGTCGACGATGCCGCCGAAATAGCCGGCGAAGGCGCCGATGACGATGCCGATGGTCAGGCCGAGCACGGTGGCCGCGATGCCGACCGTCAGCGATATGCGGGCACCATGCACGATGCCGGCCAGCACGTCGCGGCCCATCGAATCGGTGCCGAGCGGATAGTCCGGGTTCTGGCCGGGCCAGAGGAAAGGGCGGCTTACCATTTCCAGCGGGTCGCCGGGATAGAGCAGCGGCGCGATCAGTGCCGTCACGATGACGGTGGCGAGGAAGAGCAGGCCGACGATGGCATTCGGGTTGGCGAGGAAGATCTTCACCTCGCGGCGCAGGCCGCGCTTGCGCACGCCATCGGTGCGGGCCGTCAGCGCATCGGGCGCGTGGACGTAGGGCCACTCCTTCTCCGCGTCGGGTTCTATCGCGCCGTCGGTGCGGGCGGTGATGTCCTTCTCTTCCGTTCTGGTGAGAGGAGGATGGGCGAAAGCGGTCGGATTGGACGTGTTCATCGGCTTTCTCCGATACGGGGGTCGAGCCAGGCCTGAAGCAGATCGACTGCGGCATTGACGAAGATCACCACCAGCGACGAGAGCAGCAGGATGCCGAGGAGCACGCTGAAATCGCGCGCCATCACCGCCTCGAAGGCGAGGCGGCCGAGGCCCGGCCAGCTGAAGACGGTTTCCACGACGACGGCGCCGCCGAGCAGGCCGCCGACATGCATGCCGGCCATCGTGGTGATGGGAATGAGCGCATTGCGCAGGATGTGGCGCAGGGTGAGTCGCAGCGGCGAAACGCCCTTGGCGCGCGCCGTGCGCACGTAATCCTGCGACTTCACCTCCAGCATCGCCGCGCGGGTCAGGCGGGCGTAGATGGCGAGATAGTAAAGCGCGAGGGAGAGGGCGGGCAGGATGATGTAGCGCGCCCGGTCGAGGAAGGCGTCGAAGCCCGTCAGTGAACTGCCGATGGTGGAATCGCCGCCGGACGGCAGCCAGCCGAGCTTCACCGAGAAGGTGAGGATCAGCATCAGGCCGATCCAGAAGCCCGGCACGGAATAGAAGATCAGCGAGCCGATGGAGATGATGCGATCGGGCAGCCTGCCGGAGAACAGTGCCATGATCGAGCCGAGGAAGACGCCGACCAAAATGGCGATGCCGAGCGCGGCGCCCATCAGCGCCAGGGTGCCCGGCAGGCGCTGGCCGATCAGCTCGGAGACGGGCATGCCGTAGCGCGGCGAATAGCCCAGGCTGAAATGGGCGAGGTTGTTCAGATAATTGTACAATTGCTGGAAGACGGGCAGGTCCAGCCCGAACCGCGACCGGATTTCCGCCATCGTTTCCACCGTCGCCGAACCGGCTTCGGCGGCCAGAACGTCGGCGGCGTCGCCCGGGGCGAGCTGCAACAGGAAGAAATTCAGTATGACGATGCCCAGCACCGTCGGTATCGCCTGAATGACGACGCGTCGCGCTCGCGACAAAATCCTTTTCGAGTTCGACATCGGCTCCGGCCACAGGTTGCGGGAAGGGGCGCCCGGCTCGTGCCAGCGCATTACTAGTTGACTATTTTTATAGAATTTGTCAAACGATAAGGGAATTTTTTTCCGAAAAATGCGAAATAATACAGGGATTTAGGAATATAATATTGTTATTGTGCCTAAATTTGGATATTTGATCTATTTTAGCGAATAACGAGGGTAGGAATTCCTAAGCCTGCGAGGATTTGAAGGAATTGCCGGGCCTGTCCCGGTGCGGAACAGAGAAAGGGAGTTTTCATGACTGCATTCCATACGACCCGCCGCGGCTTCCTGATGGCGTCGGTCGCTTTTGGAGCCGTTTCGGCCACGGGGCTGCGGGTGTCTTCGGCAACGCCGGCTCGCGGCGGCACGGCGACGCTGCTGATCGCATCCGAGCCGCCGGTGCTGACGACGATCGCCCATACCGCCTATAATTCGGTCTATGTCTCGTCCAAGGTGACGGAAGGTCTGCTGACCTACGATTTCGACCTCAACCCGCAGCCGCTTCTGGCGACCGCATGGGACATCAGCCCGGACGGCTTGCGCTACACCTTCACGCTGCGTCCGAACGTCAAGTGGCATGACGGCAAGCCGTTCACCTCCGCCGACGTCGCCTTTTCCATCCATACGCTGAAGGAGGTCCATCCGCGCGGGCGCAACACCTTCCTCAGCCTGACGGATGTCGAGACGCCGGACGAGTTGACGGCGGTTCTGGTGCTGTCGAAGCCGGCGCCCTACCTGATCACGGCCCTTGCGTCGGCGGAATCGCCCATCGTGCCGAAGCACATCTACGAGGGAACGAAGGTCACGGAAAACCCGACGAACCTCGCGCCGGTCGGCACCGGTCCCTTCCGGTTCAAGGAATGGGTGCGTGGCAGCCACATCGTCTATGAGCGAAACGAGGATTACTGGGATGCGCCGCGCCCCTATCTGGACAGCCTGATCGTTCGCTTCATTCCCGATTCCGCAGCCCGTTCGATCGCCATCGAAACCGGCGAAATCGACCTCGCGCCCTCCACGCCGGTTCCCTACAGCGATCTCGACCGTTTCAAGGCGCTGCCGCATATCGGCTTCGAAGAGCGCGGCTACCAGTACAACAACGGCGTCAGCCGCATCGAGTTCAACCTCGAACGGGATTTCTTCAAGGACGTGCGTGTGCGGCGGGCCTTCGCCCATGTCATCGACAGGAACGTGATCTTCAATACGGTCAATTACGGCTACGGCGCGCCGATTCCCGGCCCGATAAACCCGAAACTGACCAAATGGTATGTCGGCGACCTGAAGACCTACCTGATCGATCTCAAGGCGGCGGAAGCGCTGCTGGACGAGGCGGGTTACGAGCGCGGCTCCGATGGCATTCGGTTCAGGCTCAATCTCGACTACGTGCCGAGCGGCGAGGCCTATCCGCGCGGCGCCGACTACATCCGCCAGGCGCTCGCCAAGGTCGGCATCGAGGTGACGGTGCGCACCCAGGATTTCGCGACCTACACCAAGCGGATCTACACCGATCGCGATTTCGACTTCGCCTATGAGGGCATGAGCAACCTCTTCGATCCGACGGTCGGCGTGCAGCGTCTCTACTGGTCGAAGAATTTCAAGCCGGGCGTGCCCTTCTCCAACGGCGCCGCCTACAAAAACGACAAGGTGGATGCGCTGTTCGAGGCGTCGGCCATCGAACTCGACGATGCAAAGCGCGTGGCGCAGTGGAAGGAGATCCAGGAGATCCTTGTGGAGGATCTTCCGGCCATCGATATCGTCGCCGCGCCGGAAATCACCATCTACAACAAACGCATCGCCGATCACACCGTTACGGCGGAAGGCATCGGCGGCAGTCTGGCGCACGCCTATCTGGTGGCCTCCTGACCGCCGGCATTGACACCCGGCCGTCCTTGACGGCCCGAGCGAATGCCGGTCGGGGTCCTCCCGGACCGGCGCCCGTATCCGACGATGCGACCGATGCGCCGCATGTTTTTGCGAGGATGACAGGAATGGTCACGCCGCTTTCCGAAATCTGGTATACCCGCTGCCCGGTGCCGACGCCGGTGGGTCTGGCCGCCCAGCTCGGCTATCTCGAGCAGACCTTCGCCGAGGCCGGGGTCGCCCTGAAATCGATCATCGATTCACCCGACCGCGCGATCCGGGAGAGCCATTTCAACCATACGCTGGAGTGGTCGTTCCGCCACGGCGGCAACGTGCCGCCGATCCGCGCCCGCTCGGAAGGGCGCGACACGCGGCTGGTCGGCATCACCTGGACCGACGAGTTCCAGGCGATCATCACCTTGCCGGAGAGCGGCATACGCTCGCTGGTGGATCTGGCCGGGCGCCGCTTCGGCGTGCCGTGCCGTCCTGAAGGCATCGTGGATTTCATGCGCGCCACCGCGCTCAAGGGGCTGGTGTCGGCCCTGTCGCTCGAAGGGTTGAGCGTCAGTGACGTCGAACTGACGGATATCGTGCAGAAGCAGTCGGTGCTCGACACGCAGGAGGGGCCGTCCCTCTTCGGATTGAAGCGTCGCCAGGCCTATGGTGACGAGGTCGCGGCCCTGCTGCGCGGCGAGGTCGATGCCGTCTTCGTCAAGGGTACGGCGGGGATCGCCGCCGCCAACCTGATCGGTGCGGTTCAGGTCGCCGAGTTCGGCTTCCATCCCGATCCGAACATTCGCATCAATTCCGGTTCGCCGCGCGTTCTGACGGTGGATGCCCGTCTGGCCGAAGAGCGTCCCGATCTGGTCGAGCGGCTGGTGGCGGTCATCCGCAAGGCATCGCAATGGGCGGAACAGCATCCCGACGAGACACGCCGTTTCATCGCCCGCGAGTCCGGCGCGACGGAAGAACAGGTCCTTGCCGCCAACGGCCCGGAGGTTCACCGCCATCTTGGTATCGGGCTCGATCCGGACCTCGTGGCCGCCGTCGGCCACTACAAGGACTTCCTGCACGACTGGGGCTTTCTGGAGCGGAACTTCGACATCGATGCCTGGGTCGACCGCCGGCCCTACGATGCCATCGACCGGAGGGCGGTGGCATGAGCCCGGCGTCGTCAGCAGTCAGGATCGCCGTCAGCGAGCCGTCCGGCGATCCCGTCGCGCTCGCGCGGACGCTCGCCGCCGGATTTGCCGAAACGGCGCCGCATTTCGACCGGACCGGCGAATTCGCCTTCGCCAATTTCGAAGCCCTTTTCGGGGCCGGCCTTCTCGGTGCCGTCACTGCCCGGGAAGAGGGCGGCCTCGGCGGCCGTCTGGCGCTGGCGCAGCGGATCGTCTCGGAGATCGCGGCCGGTGATCCTTCCACGGCGCTCGTTCTGGCGATGCACTACGCCATTCACGGCGCCATTCGGCGTGGCGGTTGGCCGCCGGTGCTGGCCGCACGCGTTCTCGCCGCCAACCGCGAGGGGTCCGCGCTTATCAACAATGCGCAGGCGGAACCGGGCGTCGGCTCCCCGGCGCATGGCGGCCTGCCGGAAACCGTGGCGCGCATCGACGGCGATCACTGGGTCGTCGACGGACGCAAGAGCTTCGTCACCGGATTGCCGGGACTTAAATGGGCCGTCGTTCTCGCCTTGACGACCGAGGCGGCACCACGGCTGGTGCAGCTTCTCGTTCCGCTCGACGCGCCGGGCGTCGGCAGCGCCAAGGCCTGGGAAGCGACCGGCATGTATGCCACCGCCAGCGACGACCTGGTGCTCGAGGGCGTGCGGGTGCCCCTCGGCGATCTGATCGCCGAGCAGCCGGCCAGCGAGCCGCTGCGCCGCGACGAGGCGACCGGCAGTTCCTTCTTCACGCTGCTGGCGGCCGTGTACCACGGCGTCGCGGTTTCGGCGCGTGACGACCTCGTCCGGCATCTGACCAGCCATGTCCCCGCCAGTCTCGGCGCGCCGCTTTCGACGATCCCGCGCCTTCAGGAAGGACTGGGGCAGATCGAGGTGCTTCTGGCGACCAACGAGAGGCTCCTGAAATCCGTGGCCGGCGACATCGATGACGGCGTGGCCACGGTTGCCGATGCGCTTGCCGTTCGCCATGTCGTGATCGACAATGCCGTCGCCGTGACGGATCTGGCGCTCGATCTCGGCGGCAACCGCGGTTTGCGCCGCGATTACAATCTGGAGCGTCATCATCGTGACGCCATCACCGCTCGGGCGCATGCGCCGCAGAGCCACATGATCCGGTCCATTCTGGGGCGGGCGGCGATCGCCCGGCTGTCTGCGGCGCAGTCGTGACGAAAGGCCGGGAGCTTGCTCCCGGCCTCCTCATCCGTTGGCCACCGACCGGGCCGAGCTTCCCTTTTTCAGCAGCGTGGAGAAATCGGTGATGATCTGCGCGTAATCTTCGGCCTCGAATTCGTAGGGCAGTTCCAGACGGAATTCGGATACGAGGGGCAGGACGGGATCGCGCGCAAGCGTTTCGAGGATTTCGTCCGTCGTGCCGACGATATCCGGCAGGAACAGCGTGCGGCGGGGGCCGTGCGGCTGGCGCGTGCGCTCCGTGCGCGAGGCAACGAAATCGGCGTAGCGGCGGCGGGTTGCAGGATCGGCGCTGTCGGTCGGCAGGATGACACGGCCGAGGCCGACGCGCGCGGGCCTTTCATGGCGCCATTCCGCCCTGAACCGCGCGATGAGCGCGCGTTGCGCCGTCAGGAAGTCGTCCGTGCCTTCGCCGGTGATGATGTTGCCGCTCAGCAGGTTGAAGCCCGCCTTGCCTGCCCAGGCCGCGGAGCGCAGGGAGCCGCCGCCGTACCACAGCCGGTTCGTCAGTCCCTTCGCGACGGGGCGCAGGCGCGGAACTTGCGCGCCCGCGGCATTGCCGGCCACGGCCTCGTCGGCAAGCGGCTTGCCCGACAGGGCCCGCGCCAGCTTTTCCGCGCGGGCATGGCTGAAATCGAGGCCTTCGACCGGATCGATCAGATCGCCGATCAGGTGGGCGAAGGGCGGCGGGCCGGCGGAAACGCCGACATTGAGGCGGCCATGCGAGAGGATATCCACCGTGGCCAGATCCTCGGCCAGACGGAAGGGGTTCTCGTAGCCGAGCTGGATGACGGCGGTTCCCAGACCGATGGTCCGGGTTCTTTGCGTCGCGGCGGCGAGGAATGTCGCTGCCGAGGAAATGCCGCGCTCCAGATGGCGCTGGCGCACCCAGGCACTGTCATAGCCGAGGCGCTCGCCGAGTTCGAAAAGTCCGAGCGTATCTTCCAGGCCGCGGGCGGGATCGTCGTCCTCGTAATTTCCCGGAACGAGGAAGGCGATATGGTTCAGATGTGACAGGGGCATGGTTTTTCCGATTCCGGTGGGGTTATTCCGCCGCCCGGTGAAGGGCGAGACGAGCGGCGATCTTTTCGGCCTGCGCGGCCTTGATGGCGCTTGTCCTTGCCGTCGCCTCATCGAAGGAAGCCGCGGGCGGCAGAACGGGCGTCGAGCCGGTCTCTCCCGCCCGGGCGCCGATATATTTCTCGAACGGCAGGGAGCGGTAGAAGGCCGGATCGGCGGTCACGTCGAAGAGGGGGCGATAGCCGATGGCGATATAGAGGCCGACGGCCTCCGGCTGGCGGAAACCCGTCGTCAGATAGGCGCGGGTGTAGCCGAGCGCGGCCGCGTTCTCTTCGAGCGCCTGCATGACCTTGCGGGCCAGCCCCTGCCGGCGCTGGTCGTCGCGCGTCCAGATGCGCTTGATTTCGACGGTTTCGTCGTCATGGCTCATGAAGGCGCCGCCGGCCACGGTTTCCCCGCCGCGGCGGATCAGCAGGAAATTGCCGAGCGGCGGCGAGAAGGCGTGCGCGGGGTAGCGGCCGATTTCGGCCCGCGCGCCGCCGGGGCGGCTGGCGGCACCATAACGCCCGTCATATTCGAGGATCAGGCCTTCGAGCAGCGGCTCTGCCTCCGGCGCGAGCGGAGAAGACTGGATGATGGCGATTTCGGTCATGCGGCTTTTCCTCCTCGTTGCGATCCTGCCGGCGCGGTTCGGCGCTTCGCGGAAGCGCCGAACCGATCTATCTCTTTGTTTTCGCGCATTTCCGGACGCGAGACCGCTGCGCGCTCTTGCGGAAAATGCGCCATGTCTCTTCAGAACTTCGGCAGGCCGGGCGGATTGGTTTCCGATTTCGGCAGCGCTTCCTCGGCGAGCTGCCAGCGGTCGAGGATCTTCCGGTAGGTGCCGTCCGCGATCAGGCCGTTGGTGGCCACGGTCAACGCATGGGCGAGGCCGGACCCCTTGCGCGTGGTGATCGCCACGTCGGAGCGTTCCGGCCAGCCCGCAGAGAGCGTGCCGACGCGCTTGATGTCCTTGTCCCGGGCGGCGATGAAGACGAGCTGGGCATGCGGCTGGACGATCACGTCCACGCGGCCGGAACGCAGCGCCACCAGCCGGGCGGCCTCGTCGTCGTGATATTGCAGGTCGATGGGCTTGAGGCCGGCAGCCTCGTTGAGCTTGTTCCATTCGAGCAGGATGCGTTCCTGGTTGGTGCCGGCGCCGACCGTGACGCTCAGGCCGGCGACGTCCTTCGGCTCGCTGATTTCCGTGATCGGGCTGTCGGCCTTGACGAAGAAGCCGTGCAGGCCCTGGCGATAGGTGGAGAAATCGAACTTCTCCTTGCGTTCCTCGGTGACGCCGACATTGGAGATCACCGCATCGTATTTGCCGGAGGTCAGCCCGAGCGGCCAGTCGGCCCAGGCGATGGGGACGAGTTCCAGTTCCAGCCCGAGGCTTTCGGCGATGGCGGAGGCGTAATCCGGATCGGCGCCGACGACGGTCCTGGCATCGGTGGCATAGGTGTTGAGCGGCGGGCCGCCCGGCGCCGTGGCGACGGTCAGCTTGCCCGGCGTCACGAATGTGTAGTCGGCCGGAAGGGCGGTGATCGCTTCCGGGTTGCTGTCCACATGGATGCGGCCCGCCTGCTCCGGCGAGAGGTCGAAGCCGGTATCCTCGGCCTCAGCCGGACCCAGGCCGGAGAGGACCGCGATGATGCCGGCAGCGGCAAGGCCGGCGGCTCTGGTGAAGATGGTCATACCCTGAAATCCGTTTCTCGAATGAAAGGGCGGCGTCCTGCGACCCCGCCCCGTTTGGCCGGTTACTGCTTCGGCAGGCCGGGCGGGTTGGTGCGGGATTCGGTGATGGCCTCGGCCGTCAGGTTCCAGCGTTCGAGCGTCCTGGCGTAATTGCCGTTCTTGATCTGGGCGTTGAGCGCGGCGGTGATCGCCTCCGCCAGACCCGAATCCTTTTTGGTGGCGACGGCGATTTCGGCCGTCTCCGGCCAGCCGCCGGAGAAGGTGCCGACCAGCCGGGTGTTCTTCTGGTGCGCGGCCTTGTAGGCGGAGGTGGCGTTCGGGCCGAGATAGGCGTCGGCGCGGCCGGACAGGAGGGCGGTGTCGAGCACGGCCTCGTCGTCGTAATACTGGATTTCGGTGTCGGCGAGGCCCTTGGCCTTGTTCGCCTCGACCCAGCGCACCAGAATCTGCTCCTGGTTGGTGCCGGCGGACACGATGACCTTCAGGCCGGCGACATCCTCAGGCTTGGCGATGCTCGTCACCTTGGAATCGAGCGGCACGTAGAAGCCGAGCAGGTCGTTGCGGTAGCTCGAGAAATCGAACTTCTCCTTGCGCTCTTCCGTCACCGTCACATTGTGGATCACGGCGTCGAAACGGCCGGAGGTGAGGCCGAGCGGCCAGTCGGCCCAGGCGACCGGAATGAGCTGGAGTTCGAGGCCGAGGCTGTCGGCGACGAGCTGGGCGAGGTCCGGTTCGCCGCCCACGGGCGTCTTGGTGTCGGTGGCGTAGGTCGCGAAGGGCAGGCGGCCGGGAACGGATGCCACCGTCAGCTTGCCGGGGGTGTTGAACTTGAAGTCCTTCGGAATCAGCGCGATCGCCTCCTCGACCTTCTCGGCGCGGACGCGGCCCGCCTGTTCCGGGGAAAGGTCGGTCTCCTCGGCGAAGGCTGCGCCGGCGAAAAGGCCGGTGAGGGAGAGAATGCCGCCGAGGGTGGCGCTCAGCAACCGGGATTTCATTGTCGTCATATGAGTGTTTCCTGTTTCTTTTGGTTAAAGGACTTTGGCGAGGAATGCGGCGGTGCGCGGATGATCCGGCCGGTTGAAGACCTTCTCCGGCGTGCCGGTTTCCAGAATGCGGCCGCCTTCCATGAAGACGATGGTATCGGCCACTTCGCGGGCGAAACCGATCTCGTGGGTCACGATGATCAGCGTCGTGCCGGAGCGGGCGAGTTCCTTGATGACGTCCAGCACCTCGTTGACGAGTTCCGGATCGAGGGCCGATGTCGGCTCGTCGAAGAGCAGGACCTTGGGCTTGAGGGCGAGCGCCCGGGCAATTGCGACGCGCTGTTGCTGACCGCCGGAAAGCTGGCGGGGATAGGCGCGCGCCTTGTCGGCGAGGCCGACGCGGGCGAGAAGCTCAAGCGCTTCGGCCTGCGCCTTGTCGCGCGACAGGCCGCGCACGGTGATCGGCGCCTCGACGATGTTTTCCAGCGCCGTCAGGTGCGGGAAGAGGTTGAAGTTCTGGAACACCATGCCGACTTCGACGCGGCGCCTGAGGATGTCCTTTTCCTTCAGCTCGTAGAGCGTGTCGCGATCCTGGCGATAGCCGATCAGCTCGCCGTCGATGGCGATGAAGCCGTCATCGACGCGTTCGAGATGGTTGATCGAGCGCAGCAGGGTGGACTTGCCCGAGCCGGACTGGCCGAGAATGGCGGTCACGCTGCCGGCGGGGATCGTCAGCGTCACGTCGTCGAGCACCTGCAACTGGCCGAAACGCTTCGAGACGCCGTGGATCGTCACCTCGCCGCCGTGGATGCGGATCGGGGCGGACGGCGTCGGCGCGGCGGGAAGTGGTGCCGGGACATCCTCCTCCTGCGCGGGGGCGGCGATCGCGGCGGAGGCCGGGGCCTGCGGGCGCAGGAAGCGGTAGAGGCCGGTGAACACGGAGGGCGGCGGATTGCGCAGCGCGCCGCGCGAGAAATGCCGCTCGACATGATGCTGGACGATGGACAGCGCCGTCAGGATGATGAGGTACCAGACGGTCGCGACCATCAGCAGCGGAATGACTTCCAGATTGCGGCGATAGATGATCTGGATCGTATAGAAGAGTTCCGGCAGGGCGAGGATGTAGACCTGCGACGTGCCCTTGGCGAGACCGATGATGTCGTTGAAGGCAGTCGGCAGGATCGAGCGCATGGCCTGCGGCAGCACGATGCGCGAGGCCTGGCGGCTGCGGGGCAGGCCGAGGGCGGCGGCGGCCTCAAGCTGGCCCTGATCGACGGAGAGGATGCCGCCGCGGACGATTTCCGAGGCGAACGCCGCCTGGTTGAGCGTCAGCCCCAGCACGGCGGCGGCGAAGGGCGTGATCACCTGCGTCGTGTTCCAGGTGATGAAGTTGATGCCGGTATAGGGCACGCCGACCGTGATCGTCTCGTAGAGATAGCCAAGATTGTTGAGGATGAGCAGCAGCACGATCAGCGGGATCGAGCGGAAGATCCAGATGAAGGTCCAGGCGACCGCCACCAGCAGCGGCGAGCGCGAGACGCGGGCCAGTGCGATCAGCGTGCCGAGCGTGAAGCCGAACACCGCGCCGAGAAGCGTGAGCAGAAGCGTGCGGCCGAGACCGACGAGCACCGGTTCGGCGAAGAACCATTCGGCGAAGACATCCCAGCCCCAGCGCGGATTGCCGAGCACGGAATGAAGCGTCGCGGCGATGAGGATGAGGGAAAAGACCGTTCCGACGGTGCGGGCGGGATAGCGGGCCGGAACGATACGGTAGTGCGAATAGTCGCCTTTCGCGCGCGGCGGCGCTGACTCGATGCCGTCGTTGCGGAAATCGGTGGCGAGGGTCATGGATGGAAGCTCCCCTGATAGTCGGCGGCGTTTTCCGCGAAGGCGGGGTTCGGCGCCGCAGCGAGATTCTTTTCGAACGGCAGCGTGCGCTTCAGCGTTTCCGGGTCGACGCTCGTGTCGAACAGCGCCGTGTAGCCGTGGGTGAGGTAGAGGCCGACGGCCTCCGGCTGGCGGAAGCCGGTGGTGAGATAGACGCGCGAATAACCCTGCCTCAGCGCCTGATCCTCAAGCTCGACCAGAACCCGGCGGGCGAGGCCTTGCCGGCGGAAGCGGGCATCGGTCCAGATGCGCTTGAATTCGGCGGTGTCGGCGCTGTGGCGCATGAAGGCGCCGCCGGCGATCGCCCGGCTGTCGCGGATGAGCAGCAGGAAATTGCCGTGCGGCGGCGCGAAGGCTTCCGGAGGATACCGGGTCATTTCAGCCCTGGCGCCCTCGGGGTTGAAGAAGGTGCCGTAGCGGCTGTCGTATTCGTTCAGCAATTCGTCGAGCAGCGGCTGTGCCCTTGGGTCGTCGGTGGTGGTGTAGACGAAGCTGTCGCTCATGGCGGGGCGTTCCCATTGGTTATCGGGTTCGGGGGTTATCGGTTCAGGACAGGAAGGTTTCCGCGAGTTTCACCCACAGCCGGGCGGCGGGCTCGATGATGGCATCGTTGAAACGGTAGTGCGGGCTGTGCAGCGGAGCGCCCTCGCCGTTGCCGACAAAGATGTAGCTGCCGGGGCGGGCCTCCAGCATATAGGCGAAATCCTCGCTGGCCGTGCGGGGGCGGAAGCCCTCCTCGATGGCGTCGGGCGGAAAGCTTTCCAGCGCCACCCGGCGGACGAAATCCGTTTCGGACGCATGGTTGACGACGGGCGGGAAGCCGCGCAGGAACTCGATTTCGGCAACCGCGCCGAAACTTTCCGCCTGCGCGCGTGCAAGCGCATGGATGCGCTCCTCCAGCCGCGTCCTGACCGCCGGGGAGAAGGCGCGCAGGGTGAGCTGAAGCTCGACGCTTTCGGGAATGACGTTCGATGCCGTTCCGCCGTGAATCGAGCCGACCGTGACGACCGCCATGTCGAGGGGATCGACATTGCGGGAAACGATGCTTTGCAGCGCGGTGACGAAACTGGCGGAGGCGAGCACGGGATCGACTGCCTCGTGCGGCTGTGCGCCGTGGCCGCCCTTGCCGCGAATGCGGATGCTGGCCTTGTCGACGGAGGCCATTGCCGGACCTTCGACGAAGCCGAAGGCGCCAGTAGGCACGCCGGGCCAGTTATGCAGCCCGAACACGGCATCGACGGGAAAGCGTTCGAACAGCCCGTCGCCGATCATGGCTTTCGCGCCCGCGCCGATTTCCTCGGCAGGCTGGAAGATCAGCGTCAGCGTGCCGTCGAACCGGCCGGATTCGGCGAGATAGCGCGCCGCCGCAAGCAGGATGGCAGTGTGGCCGTCATGGCCGCACGCGTGCATCACGCCCTCGTTGCGCGAGGCGAAGGGCAGGTCGGTTTCCTCGCGGATCGGCAGGGCGTCGAAATCCGCCCGCAGGCCGAGCCGCTTGTTACCGGTGCCACGTTTGAGCGTGGCAACGATACCGGTTCGGCCGAAGCCTTCCTGCACCGTATAGCCGCAGGACAGCAGGAAGCGGGCGATGACGCCTGCCGTCCGCGTTTCCTTGAAGGCCAGTTCGGGCTGGCTGTGGAGGTCATGCCTGAGGGCGACGATCTCGCTGATGAAGGCACGGATGCCCCGGGCGGCGGCATCGTCACGATGGCCGCCGTCTGTGCGGATATTCATGTTTCGTGTCTCCTCCTGCCCCGCCGTGGCTTGGAAACGGCGGGGGCGGGGTGAAGCGCCTCAGGCGCGGGCCTTTTCCTCGGTCGCAGCCGGGGCGGCGTAGCGGCTTTCCCGGAAGGGCAGCCCGAGGTTCTCGCGCAGGGTCGCGCCCTTCAGTTCGCCGTCGAAATAGCCGCGTTCCCTGAGGATCGGCACGACGAGATCGACGAAATCGTCCAGACCTTCGGCGATCACCGGGAAGCCGAGGATGAAGCCGTCCGCCGCACCTGCCTCGATCCAGCGGATCAATTCGTCGGCGATCGTGTCCGGCGTGCCGATGAAGTTGGAGCGCGGGGAGGCGACGTCCAGCGCCGCCTCGCGCAGCGTCTGGTTCTTTTCCTTCGCCTTGCGCTTGATACGGTCCGTGGTCGACTGGAAGGAATTCTTGCCGATATCGCCGAGTTCCGGGAAGGGCGCGTCGAGATCGTATCGGGTGAAGTCGTGATGGTCGAAGAAGCGGCCGAGATAGGCCAGCGCATCCTCGATGGTGATGAGGTCGCGGATGATGCGGTATTTCTCCTCCGCTTCCTCCTGCGTGCGGCCGACGATGGGACCGATGCCGGGGAAGATCTTCACTTCGTCGGCAGACCGGCCCTGGGCCACCGCCGCCTGCTTGACGCGGGTCAGGAACGCCTTGTTCTCCTCCAGCGTCACCGAATTGGTGAAGACCGCGTCCGCATGGCGGCCGGCCAGCCCGATGCCGGCATCCGAGGAGCCGGCCTGGAAGACGACCGGCTGGCCCTGCGCCGATCGCTGGATGTTGAGCGGGCCTTCGACCTGGAAGAAGCGGCCCTTGTGATCCAGCCGGTGCAGCTTCTCCCTGTCGAAGAACCTGCCGCTTTCGCGGTCGCGGACGAAGGCGTCGTCGTCCCAGCTGTCCCAGAGGCCCTTGACGATATCGAGATACTCCTGGGCGATCTCGTAGCGCAGCGCGTGTTCGGGATGCGCGCGGCTGTAGTTCCTGGCGGTGCCTTCCAGCGGCGTCGTCACCGCGTTCCAGCCCGCGCGGCCGCCGCTCAGCAGGTCGAGCGAGGCGAACTGGCGGGCCACCGTGAAGGGATCGCTGTAGGAGGTCGACACGGTGCCCGCCAGCCCGATCCTCGACGTGACCGATGCCAGTGCCGAAAGCACGGTCAGCGGCTCGAAGCGGTTGAGGAAGTGGGGGATGGACTTCTCGTTGATGTAGAGACCGTCGGCCACGAAGGCGAAGGCGATCCCGGCCGCTTCCGCCTTCAGCGCGGTGTCCCTGTAGAAGTTGAAATTGACGCTCGCATCCACGGGGCTGGAGGGATGGCGCCAGGAGTGCATGTGGCCTCCGGGACCCTGCAACATGATGCCGAAGGCGATCTTTCTTTTCTCGGACATGGGTCGTCTCCTTGGTGGGCCGCGCTCAGGCAGCAGCCGGAATGGGGGTGCGGGCAAGCAGTTCGACGGCGGCGAGCCGTTCTTCCGCTGCGACCGGCGGCGGCTCGATGATGAATTCCTCGATGCCGTGGGCGAGCGAAAGCGCGGACAACTCGGCATGGATGGTCTCGGCCGTCCCGGCCAGAACGTTCGGCCGGCGTTCCTCGATCCGGTAGTTGTCGTCGCCGGCCTGGCGGGCGAACTCTTCCGCCTGCTCGCGGCGGCCGAGGCTGAAGGAGGTGCCGTTGCTGAGGAAGACCTTGTAGATTTTGAGTTCGGTGACCTGCGCGTTGGCATGGCCGGCATTTTCCGAGGCGAAGGCGGAAAGGGCGAGAATGGGCGCGCGGCCGCTTTCCTTGCGATAGGTTTCGAGCGATGCCTTCAGGTTTTCCGTATCGCCGTTCAGATGGCCGGCATGAACGTAGTCCCAGCCGTGGCCGGCGGCGAGCCGGGCGCTGGCCGGGCTGGCGCCGAGCAGGAATTTCTCCGTGCCGGCCGGCGGCCTCGGTGTGGCGGAAAGTCCCGCGAAGGGCGAGTTCGCCGGTGCGGGACCGGACAGAAAGGTCTCGAGCGCGGCAAGCCGTTCCTCGAAGCCCGGCTTGCGGTCGGGATCGTAGGCCGCCTGCAAGGCCGAGGTGGCGAGCGGCAGGCCGCCTGGCGTCTTGCCGACCCCGAGGTCGACGCGGCCCGGCGCCAGCGAAGCGAGGACGTTGAAGACCTCCGCCACCTTGTAGGGGCTGTAGTGCTGCAGCATGACGCCGCCGGAGCCGACGCGGATGCGGGACGTGTTCGCCAGAATCCAGGAAACGAGCACTTCCGGCGCGGCGCTCGCCAGTTCGGTGGAGTTGTGGTGCTCCGCCACCCAGAAGCGGTGATAGCCCAGTTCCTCGGCGCGCCGGGCGAGGCGCACGGTCTGCTTTAGCGCTTCCGCCGCGTCCTCGCCTGCCCGTATCGGGCTCTTGTCCAGAAGGCTCAACCGGTATGTCATGCTGTCACTCCGACTATTTCCGTTGCACGTCCATTGTCGTCATTATCTATGTTTTAGGGGGAATAATAAGGAACGGATTTTTCGGTGTGTCGTGTGCGGGGAAAATTATTGCCCGCGCAAAGGCGGCTGTCTGCGGCCGTTTCCGTCCGGTTCCCGCGCTGGCCGCAGGCTTCGGCATACGGGCCTGTCCGCGGGCATGTTCGTGCGAAGGGAACGGCTGCGTCGCTACGCCGGCAGAATTAGGCTCAACATCGCGTTGGGCACTCCGGCGGGGAAAATTATTCCTTCTTGGAGCGGGATGGCAACTTTAAGATTTTCCATAGAAGAAAAGGGAAATCCATGTCTGCCACCGGCCAAGACCAACCGCTGAATTTTTTCTGGTTCATTCCGACGCATGGCGACGGGACGTATCTGGGGACCGACAGGCTGAGCCGCCGGCCCGAGTTCCGCTATTTCAAGCAGGTTGCGATTGCCGCCGACGAGCTGGGCTTCGGCGGCGTTCTCCTGCCGACCGGTCAGTCCTGCGAGGATTCCTGGATCACGGCCACCGGCCTTGCGACGGTGACGGAGAAACTGAAGTTTCTCGTGGCGCTTCGTCCCGGGGTGACGTCGCCCACCTTTGCCGCCCGCCAGACGGCGGCGCTCGACCGGCTGAGCAACGGCCGGCTGCTGCTGAACGTCGTCGTCGGTGGCAATCCGGCCGAGCTTGCCGGCGACGGCATCTTCCTCGGCCATGACGAACGCTACGAGCAGGCCAGCGAGTTCCTCGCCATCTGGAAACGGCTTCTGACCGGCGAGACCGTCGATTTCGACGGCAAGTATTATACGCTCAAGGGCGCGCGTTCCGACTTCCCGCCGGTCGGGCAGCCGCATCCGCCACTTTACTTCGGCGGCTCTTCCGAGGCGGGGCAGGCGCTGGCGGCGGACGCCGTCGATCTCTACCTGACCTGGGGCGAGCCGCTCGATCAGGTCAGGGAGAAGATCGAGTCCGTTCGCGCCCGGGCGGCGAAGGCGGGCCGCAAGGTGCGTTTCGGCATGCGGATCCATTTCATCGTCCGCGAGCGGGAGGAAGACGCCTGGCGCGCCGCCGACGACCTGATCGCCAACATCTCGGACGAGCAGATCGAGCGCAGCTACCGCCGTTTTCTTCAGGAGATGGATTCGGTCGGTCAGCGGCGTCAGGCAGCGCTTCACGGTGGACGCCGGGACAAGCTTATCGTCGCGCCCAACCTGTGGGCAGGCGTCGGGCTGGTGCGCACCGGCGTGGGAACCGCGCTGGTGGGAACGCCGGCGCAGGTGGCCGAACGGCTGCGGGAATATCAGGCGCTCGGCATCGATACGATCGTCGGGTCCGGCTATCCGCATCTGGAGGAGGCCTATCGCGTCGGCGAACTGCTGTTCCCGCTGCTGGGCATCGATCCGAACCGCCGTCAGGGTCTGCGCGACACAGTGGCCAACGAATTCGCCGTCGGCGATTACGGCGGCTCCAGGCTCACCGGCGCGGCCGGCTGAACCTGTTTTCCGCAAATTCAACGTTTTATCGATTTGAGAGGTTTGTCCATGCTGAAATCCATGAAGTTCGCCGTGGCGGCCGCGCTTGCGCTGGGAACGCTCGCGCCGGCGGGCGGCGCTTCCGCCGAAGGGCTGATCCGTATCTCGGAACAGTTCGGCACCATCTACCTGCCGCTTCACGTCATCCGTGACCAGAACCTGATCGAGAAGCACGCCAAGGCGCTCGGGCTGGACGAGGTCAAGGTCGAATGGGCGAAGCTCAGCGGCGGGTCGGCGATCAACGACGCGCTGCTGTCCGGCTCGATCGATATCGCCGCCGCTGGCATCGGGCCGTTCCTGACGCTGTGGGACCGCACCGACGGCGCGGTCAAGATCGTTGCCGGGCTGGCCAACCAGCCGAACTATCTCATCACGAACAATCCGAATGTGAAGACGCTCGCGGATTTCACCACGTCGGACAAGATCGCCCTTCCGGCGGTCGGCGTCTCGGTGCAGGCGCGCATTCTCCAGATCGCGGCCGAGAAGGAATTCGGCGTCGGCAACCATAACAAGCTCGACGACATCACGATCACGCTGCCGCATCCGGATGCGACGACCGCACTCCTGTCCGGCTCGACGGAAATCACCGGCCACCTTTCCAACACGCCGTTCCAGGAACAGGCGCTGAAGGACCCGAAGATTCACAAGGTCTTCTCGTCCTTCGACGTTCTCGGCGGCCCCGTCACCCCGACCTACCTCTATGCGACGACGGCCTGGCGCGAGGCCAATCCGAAAACGTATCAGGCCTTCTTCGAGGCGGTGAAGGAAGCCAGCGCCTGGATCGAGGCGAACAAGAAGGAAGCGGCGGAAACCTATATCCGCATCGAGAATTCCAGGCTTGAGCCGGCATTCGTCCAGTCGCTGATCGAATCGCCGGAAAGCAAGTTCACCATCGTTCCGGCGGGCTCCTACACCTTCGCCGAATTCCTGAGCCGCACGGGGGCGATCAAGAAGCCCGTCGAAAGCTGGAAGGATTACACCTTCGAGGAACTGCACGGCGAGAACGGTAGCTGAGCGATGAGCGCCATCGGATCCCTGCCATCCCCGGTCTTCGAAGTCGAACGGCTCGTGCTGGACTACCAGACGCCGAAGGGCATCGTGCGTGCCGTGGAGGACGTTTCCTTCCGGGTCGGAAAGGGAGAGCGGCTGGTGCTGCTCGGCCCTTCCGGGTGCGGCAAATCCTCCATCCTGAAGGCGGTCGCGGGCTTCATCGAGCCGGCCGCGGGACACATCCGCATACAGGGCAAGGAGGTGAAGGGGCCGGGGCCGGATCGCATCGTGGTCTTTCAGGAATTCGACCAGCTCCTGCCGTGGAAGACGGTGCGCCGCAATGTCGAGTTCCCCCTGCGTATCGCGGGCAGGCTCTCCAAGGCGGAAATCCGCGAGCGCAGCGAGAGGGTGCTCAGGAAGGTCGGGCTGGAGCGGGTTCTCGACAGCTATCCGCATACGCTTTCGGGCGGGATGAAGCAGCGCGCGGCGATCGCCCGCGCGCTGGTGACGGATGCGGACGTGCTGCTGATGGACGAGCCGTTCGCGGCGCTCGACGCGCTGACCCGGACCCAGCTTCAGGGCGAGCTGCTCGATCTGGCCGAGGAGATCGGCTTCACGCTGCTTTTCGTGACGCATTCGATCGAGGAGGCGATCCTGATCGGCACGCGGCTGCATCTGCTGTCGCCGCATCCGGGACGCACGATCACCACCATCGACACCAGCGATTTCAACCGGAAGGATGTCGGTAGCGCCCGCCTGGAGCGGCTCTCGCGCGAGGTTCACGATCTTCTCTTCAATCCGACGGCCAGCAAGGAGACGGATAATCATGTCAGAGCAGTCCCTGACCGGCGTGCCGCACACATCTAGCCGGTTCGCCAGCCTGTCGTCTGCGGTCGGGGGAAGCGCGGTGGTGCGAAAGACCCTCGTCCTGCTAATGCTGGCCGTGATCTGGGAGGCGGCGGCGCGCTACGGCGGCAAGCCGATCCTGTTTCCCAGCTTTCTCGCCACCATGTCGGCATTGTGGGAGGGGCTGACGCAGGAAAACCTGCTGCTGGCGTCGCTCTCCTCGCTGTCGGTGCTGGTGAAGGGATATGTCATCGCCGTCGCGCTGGCCTTCGTCCTCGTGTCGCTTGCGGTCGCCAGCCGCTTCGTGCGCGAGCTTTTGCAGACGCTGATCTCGATGTTCAATCCCCTGCCGGCGATCGCGCTTCTGCCGCTCGCCATGCTGTGGTTCGGCCTCGGCGAGAAAAGCCTGTTGCTGGTTCTCGTTCATGCGGTTCTGTGGCCGTTCGCGCTCGCCGCGCTCAGCGGTTTCGAGAGCGTGCCGGAAACGCAGCGGCTCGTGGGGCGCAATTACGGCCTGCGTGGACCGTCCTACGTCGTCCGCATCCTGATTCCCGCCGCACTTCCCTCGATCATCTACGGGATGAAGATCGCCTGGGCGTTCGCCTGGCGCACGCTGATCGCGGCGGAACTCGTCTTCGGCGTCTCGTCCTCCTCCGGCGGGCTGGGATGGTACATCTTCCGCAACCGCAACGAACTCTTCACAGACAAGGTCTTCGCCGGACTGGCGATGGTCATCATCATCGGGCTGGCCATCGAAAGCATCCTGTTTCGCGCGCTCGAGCATCTGACCGTCCGCCGGTGGGGGATGCAGCGGTAAGCCCTTTCAACACGGCGGGGCTCGCGATCGTTGCGATGCGGAGGGCGCTTTTGCAGGCGCGCCGCCCGCGCGCCTTTAGACAATGATGGAACCGAAAGATGAGCAACAGTCCGGAATTTCTCTGGTACATTCCCAATCAGGTCGTGGCGGGTCATCGCGGCGACGTGCCGGTTGCCGATCACAACAGTCTGGAAACGCTGACGAACCAGGCCCGGGCGCTTGAGGAGCATGGCTGGAAGGGCGCGCTGATCGGGACCGGCTGGGGCCGTCCGGACACCTTCACCGTCGCCGCCGCGCTGGCGGCACGCACGACCCGCTTCGAGGCACTGATCGCCATCCGTCCGGGCTACTGGCAACCGGCGCAGTTCGCGTCGGCGGCCGCAACGCTCGATCACCTGACGGACGGGCGCGTGCGGATCAACATCGTTTCCGGCAAGGACAACCTTGCGGCCTATGGCGACAGCGAGGGCGATCAGGCCGCGCGCTATGACCGCACCCGGGAGTTCATGCGGCTCGTCCGCAGGCTGTGGACCGAGGAGAACGTCACCTTCCAAGGCGAACATTTCCAGGTCAGCGGATCGACGGTCCAGCCGCGTATCCGGGTTCGCGGCGACCGGCTGCATCCCAGACTGTACTTCGGCGGTGCCTCCGAGGCGGCTGAAAAGGTGGCGGCGACCGAGGCCGATGTCCAGCTTTTCTGGGGAGAGCCGCTCGCGGGCGTGCAGGCGCGCGTCGAACGGCTCAAGGATCTGAGCCGCAGGCTCGATCGCGACCTGCCGCCCTTGCAGTACGGACTTCGCGTCACCACGCTCGTTCGCGACACCACGGAACAGGCCTGGGCCGACGCCGAGGCGAGGGTTGCGGAGATGGCCAAGGGTGCGAGCGGAAACTGGCACGATCATCGTGAGGGCGTGGCTGTCGGCCAGCAGCGCCTGCTCGATCTGCACAGGCAGGGCGACGTGCTGGACGACAATCTCTACACCGCGCCGGGCAGGTTCGGCGGCGGCGGTGCCGGCACCACCTGGCTGGTCGGCTCCGCGCAGGATGTCGCCCGTTCGCTGCAAAAGTACCGCGATCTCGGCATCACGCATTTCGTGCTGTCGGATACGCCCTACCTGCGGGAGATCGAGAGACAGGGCGAACAATTGCTGCCGCTGCTGCGGGGAGAATGATTCCGCTTTTCTGCCTCGACGGGGCATTGCCCCGCTAGAGACTTTTCGCTTTTCTTCGAATCGCGAAAATTCTCTAACTATTTGTTTTTACGCATTTCCGGACGCAAAACCGCTTCGCACTTTTGCTGGAAATGCTCTAACGATGTCCTGGCGCAAAAAAAAGCGCCCACCCCGGGGAGGATCATCGGGGCGGGCGCATTCAAACCGATCCGGCGGGAGGAGATGCCGGAACGGAAATCTATTCGGGATCAGGCCGCCGGCTTGTCCTTCTTCTCGCCGTCCTCGAGCTTCACGAGGCGCAGATAGGGCTTCAGCGTCTTGAAGCCCTGCGGGAAGCGGGCCTTGGCGTCCTCGTCGGAGACGGCGGGAACGATGATGACCTCATCGCCCTTCTTCCAGTTCACCGGCGTGGAAACCTTTTCCTTGTCGGTGAGTTGCAGGCTGTCGATGACGCGCAGGATTTCCTCGAAATTGCGGCCGGCGCTCGGGGGATAGGTCAGCGTCAGGCGGATCTTCTTGTTCGGGTCGACGATGAAGACGGAGCGCACGGTCACGGCGGCATCCGCATCCGGGTGGATCATGCCGTAAAGCAGTGCGACCTTCTTGTCGGCGTCGGCAAGAAGCGGGAAGTTCAGCGCCTGTCCCTGCGTTTCCGCGATGTCGGCGGACCATTTCTCATGGCTGTCGAGCGGATCGACGGACAGGCCGAGAACCTTCACGTTCCGCTTTTCCCATTCCGGCTTCAGGCGGGCCACTTCGCCGAGTTCGGTGGTGCAGACCGGCGTGAAGTTCTTCGGGTGGCTGAAAAGCACGCCCCACGAATTGCCGAGCCATTCATGGAAATGAATCGGACCTTCCGTGCTGTCCTGAGTGAAATCGGGGGCAATCTGTCCAAGCTGCAACGACATGGTTCTTCCTCTCAAAATTCCTGATGCCGGGCTTTTCTCCATGCCCGGCGACCTTGCGGATTTGAGGGTATTGGACACCCGGACGCCGTTTCCTGCGAGAACAGGAATTTCAAAATTCGCGATTTATCCGGGATCGTTTTCCCAATTTATCGATTATCGCGAATCACATTCCGAGCGGATGGAGGTCTTTGCTGAATCCTCCGGCAGTCGCGATAGGGTGGCGCCGGTCGGAGGACGATCAGGATTGCAGAACGGCGTGGGAGGGGGCGAGCGTTGCGTCGATCTGCCGGGCGATATGGGCGGCCTGAACGACGATTTCCGGCGCGCCGGTGATTTCTCCGAACGTCGCCCGTGTCGGCGGCCCGATGACGAACAGGTCGCGGCACGCCCGTCCGTCGGAGGCTATGGCGCGGCTGTCCTGATCGCAGGCGATGCCGAGGCCAAGCGCCGCCGGAACGATATGGCCTGCCATTCTGAGCGATTCGAGCCAGGGCTGCGTGTGGAAGTGCCGCGACTGGTCCGAACCGGTTGCGATGGCCACCCGGTCGAAGGTCTGGTGCAGGATGCGCCCGCCATGCCTGAGGCGCAGGCCGATCTCCAGCCCGCTTCGGCGGCTGCGGGCGCTCTCGACCCGGCCCGTCAGCATTTCGAGCCGGCCTTCCTGCCGGAGCTTGCGCAGGAGCGTTTCGTTCTGCGGCGGCATGCGGAAACGGCTGACCTCGTAGCGGCGACCCAGATGCCGGAGAAAACGCGCTCTTTCCGCATCGGGCAGGTCGCGCCAGATCGCCTGCCCCTGTTTCCGCAGCGTGTCGAACACGCATTGCCAGGGCTTTCCCGCCGCCCGCGCCTTTTCCAGCGTCTCGCGGACCGCGGCAAGCAGCGCGGTGGCGGAGCGGGAAGGCGGCGACAGGAAATCGCCGAAAGGCTCGGTCGGCGTGTCGGAATGCCGTTCGGGCAACAGTCCGCTGCGGCACAGCAGCGTGATCGGCCCCTTGTGTCCCTGCTGGTCGAGGGCGGCCAGATAATCGAGTGCCGTCAGTCCCGCGCCGACGATCAGGACCCGGTCATGGATTGCGACGCTGCCGGTTCGGTTGGGGTCGGTCAATATGCGCTCGTCCTGGCCGATCAAGGGGGAAAGAGGGGCGGGAGCCGTTGCCGGAGGGTGGCCGATGGCGATGACCAGCGTATCGGCAAAGTGGTTCGTGCCTGTGTCGGTGCGGATGTGCCACCCGCCCGCCACGCGTGCGACATCCGCGATGCGCTCACGACAGTGCAGGATCGTTCCGTCGTCCAGAAAGGGCTGCATGGCCTCTCCCATGAAGTCGGCGAAATCGGCGCGGCTTGCATAGATATCGCCCGTTTCGCTCATCGCTTCGGGATCGCGTGCAAGGTGGCCGCGCTGTTCCATGAAGCGGAGGAAGGCGTCCGGCTGTTCCGGCAGGACGCGCATCTTATGAGCGGCTGCGTTGAGGCGCAGGGCGGGGTTGGCGGTGTCGTATGCCAGACCTGCGCCGAGCCTGTGGCGCGGCTCGTAGACGACAAGATCGCCCGGCCTGACATGGCCGCCGAGTGCCAGGCAGCGCGCCACCGACGCGCCGGAAAAGCCGCCGCCGACGATGACGACCCGATGCCGGCCGGCTGCCGGCTCCACATATCCGGTCTCGGCTTTCGGGAGCATCGGGGGTCCTTTCAAAGCACAGGTCGGAAGGATGGAGACGATGACGTCTGGCGTATTTTTCTACGGAAAATATGGAAAATGAAATCAGATGTCTATGGTTCCGGGTGTTCGCTCAATAAAATTGCGTTCAATCAAAATGTCCATCATCTCACGGAGTTCATTCATGACGGCCCTGCATGGCGTTCAGGCCCTCCAGTCGATTGTGCCTCAGGGCGAGACTATCGAGGTGACAACCGATTCCGAAGCGCTGAAGCTGGCCCTGCGGCAGCTTGCCGGCGGCGTGTCCGTCATCGCTGCGGGCGAGGGTAATGAGCGCACGGGGGCGACCGTGACCTCGGCGACGGCGCTTTCGGTCGAGCCGCCCCGCATGCTGGTCCTGCTCAACAGAACGTCCAGCACCTGGCCGGTGATCGAGCGTTTCGGTCATTTCAGCGTCAATATTCTCGGCCGCGAGCATGAGGACATCGCCAATCGGTTCGCGGGACGCGGCGGATTGAAGGGCCCGGACCGATATCAGGGCGCCGAATGGACGACCCTTTCGAGTGGTGCGCCCGTTCTGGCGGGCGGGCTCGCTTCGGTAGACTGTGTGCTGGAAGAAGGGATCGAACGTCACAGCCACGTGATCGTCATCGGCCGCGCCGTGGCCATCCGCTCGCGAGCGGGCGCGTCGCTCGCCTATCGCGATGGTCGTTACGCGGTCGTCTGACGCGCTTCTTCCGCTGCCACGGTTGCCGCCCGCATTTTCGAAGACCCGTTCTATCGGACTGGAGGAGAGAAAAATGGGTGGACTGCTGCATTCTGAAGACAGATTTATCCGTTCCGTCGTTCGTCAGATCGGATCGGAGGAGGACGCGCTGGAGGTTGCTGACCGGCTGGTGAGGAATACGGACCGTGCGGACGATGCCGCTCGGTTCGAGGCGGTTTCGCGATCCGGGCTGCTGGCCATCGCCACGCCCGCCGCTTTCGGCGGCGCCGACGTCACCAACGCCACGCTGGCCGAGATCGTGCGGCGCTTCGCGGCGGAAGACCCGCCGGAGGCGCATCGGCTCGTTTCGCATTTCGTCGCCAGCGAGATCATCCGAAATGCCGGCGGCGATGCCTACGCCGTTTTCCAGCGGGTGGCGGCCGGCGCGCGCCTGATCGCCGTTCTGGAGGAAGCCGGGGGCGGCACGGTGCCGCTTCCTGCCCGGCATGCGGGCGGGCAGGGGACGGATGCCGATGGTGCGGACATCGACGTCTGGTTCGTGATCCTGCGGCGTGAGTCCTCCGGTTTGCCGCTGGTGCGCATGGTGCGCGACCGCCGGACGGGCGACGACCTGCTCGACGGATCGTTCCTTGACATCGACACGAGCGCGCTGCCGCTGGTTAAGGTGCTGTCGCAGCTTCTCAAGGCCGGTGTCTTCCTCGGTGAGCTTGAGCGGCTGAAGCAGCGTGGCGACGCCGCCAGGGGCGAACGGACGGTCATGATCGTGTCCGAGACGATTTCGGCCCTCGTCCAGCGTGTCGGGGCGGCGCTCGATCTGGCGCAGGTCTCGCCATCGGACCGGACGATTACGGAAGCCGCGCGTCTGGCGGAGGTGCTCGACCACGTCAGGCAACGGTGCGCGCGCAGCCCCGGTGCCGATTTCGACCTCTCCTCATAGCAGGGAGAGGCAGGTGAAGGGGCGTTCAGGCCCGTCTCGCCGTCTTCACCGGGGCGTTTCCGGCCGGAAACGCCCCGGATCTGTCCGGTCTATGCGATATCGAACTTGACACCCTGGGCGAGCGGCAGCGTCGAACCGTAATTGACGGTGTTCGTCGCCCGTCGCATGTAGCCTTTCCATGCGTCGGAACCGCTCTCGCGGCCGCCGCCGGTTTCCTTCTCGCCACCGAACGCGCCGCCGATTTCGGCGCCGGACGGGCCGATATTGACGTTGGCGATGCCGCAATCGGAACCGCGGGCCGAGACGAAGGCTTCCGCCTCGCGCATGTCGTTGGTGAAGATCGACGACGACAGGCCCTGCGGCACGGCGTTGTTCAGGGCAAGCGCCGTGTCGAAGTCGGAATATTTGATGACATAGAGGATCGGCGCGAAGGTTTCCTCCACCACCGGACCCGTCTGTTCCGGCATTTCCACGATGGCCGGACGGACGTAGAAGGCGCTCGTGGCCTCTTCCGCCAGCAGGCGCTCGCCGCCGGTGACGGTGCCTCCGGCCTGCTTGGCCGCGGCAAGCGCCTTTTGCATGCCGTTGAAGGCGGCCTCGTCGATCAGCGGGCCGACCAGCGTGCCGGCTTCCAGCGGGCTGCCGACCGGAACGGAGGCGTAGGCCTTCTTCAGGCGCGGGACGAGGGTGTCGTAGACGGTTTCATGGACGAATAAGCGGCGCAGCGAGGTGCAGCGCTGGCCGGCGGTGCCCATCGCCGCGAAGGCGACGCCGCGCAGCGTCAGGTCGAGATTGGCCGTGGGGGTGACGATGGCGGCGTTGTTGCCGCCGAGTTCGAGGATGGCGCGGGCGAAGCGGGCCGCCAGCTTCGGGCCGACGGCGCGGCCCATGCGGGTGGAGCCGGTGGCGGAAACGAGCGGAACCTTCGGATGGTCGACCAGGGCCTCGCCGACGGGGGCGCCGCCGATCAGCAGGGTCGAGAGGTTGGCCGGGGCGGTGTTGCCGGCCTCGATGTAGCGCTTCAGGGCCTTTTCGAAGATGGCCTGCGAGGCGATGGCGGTCAGCGGGGTCTTTTCCGACGGTTTCCAGACGATGGAATTGCCGCAGACGAGGGCGAGCGCCGCGTTCCACGACCAGACGGCGACCGGGAAGTTGAAGGCGGAGATGATGCCGGTGACGCCGAGCGGATGCCAGGTTTCCATCATGCGGTGATCGGCGCGCTCGGTGGCGATGGTCAGCCCGTAGAGCTGGCGGGACAGGCCGACGGCGAAATCGCAGATGTCGATCATTTCCTGCACTTCGCCGAGACCTTCGGAAACGATCTTGCCGGCCTCGATGGAGACGAGGCGTCCGAGATCGTCCTTGGCGGCGCGCAGTTCCTCGCCGAGCAGGCGGACCAGTTCGCCGCGCCGCGGGGCGGGCACCAGGCGCCATTCGAGAAAGGCCTTGTGCGTTGCCTCGATGGCCGTTGCGGCTTCGTCCGGCCCGACTTCCTGAACCGATCCGATCTTCTCGCCGCTGACGGGCGAGCGAACCGAAAGCGTGCCCTCCTGCCATACGGCAGCAGGAACACCAAGCCCGGCAAGTATCTTCCCGGCTTCACCGCCAAGATCAATGGTCGTCAAAGTCATCGTCGTCCTTCCGGAGTTTTGTCGTTGTACATTGAATATGGGTTCTAGGTCAGGCGCACGCTTCCGTCCATCAGAAACGGGCGCCGGCGAAATGCGCGACCTGCGCGCCGGCCTCGTACCAGGCCTCCTTGACCGGACGGAAGGCGGGGATCCGGACCTCCGTCAACGGCAGCGGCAGATCGGCTTCCGCGATCCGGCCGAGAACATGGTCTGCAAGCGTCTTGCCGAAAATCGTGCCCGGAGCAATGCCCCGGCCGTTATAGGCCGAGAAGCCGACCGCCTGCGGGCCGAACTTGTGGAAGCGGGGCAGGGCGTCGTCGGACATGCCGATCCAGCCGAACCATTCCGCTTCGAATTCGACGGCGCCGAGCTGGGGAAAGAGCTTCTTCAGCGCGCGCCGCGACCAGTCGCGGTGAACGGCGCGGCCCGTGTTGCGCAGCGCGCCGACGCTGCCGAACACCAGGCGTCCGGCCCGGTCCATGCGGAAGGAGGAGAGGATTTCCCTCGTGTCCCAGCAGCCTTCGTGGCCGGGCAGGATCGTTTCGAGCTGCGCCGGGGCAAGGGGCTTCGTGGCAAAGTTGAAATAGGGCAGGTAGACCTGTTCCTTGCGGATCGTCTCGAACGGGCCGGTGGAATAGGCATCGGTGGAAAAGACCAGCCAGGGGGCCGTCACCGAGCCCCGCGCCGTCCTCACCGTCCATTGGCCGTTTTCATAGGCAAGCCCTGTCGCGGCGCTGCCGGTATGGATCGAAGCCCCGGCGGCGATCGCGGCCTGTGCAAGGCCGCGGGCATAGGCGAGCGGCTGCAACGTGCCGGCGCGCGGATCATGCAGCGAGCCGGAATAGGCCGTCGAGCCGACGCGCCTTGCGGTCTCTTCCGCCGACAGCACCGTGACCGGTGCGCCGCGCGCCGACCATTGCCGCTGGCGCTCCTCGATCTCCTTCAGGCCGCTCTCGCCGACCGCCAGATGCAGGGTGCCGGCCGTTTCCAGCTCGCAGCCGATGCCGTGCTTCTGGATCAGGCCGCGCACGTAGAGCGGGGCGTCGCCGAGCAGGTCGAGAAGGCGTTCGCCGTAGATCGGGCCGAGCACGTCCGGCAATTCCTGCGGCATGGTCCACATGCCGCCGTTGATGAGGCCGACATTGCGGCCTGCGCCACCGTATCCCACATCGACAGCCTCGACGAGCACGACCTTCCTGCCGGCCTCGGCCAGGTGGAGGGCGGCGGAAAGGCCGGTATAGCCGGCGCCGACGATGGCGACGTCGGCGGTCGATGCGGCGTCGAGCACCGGCGTGGAGGGGGCTGCGGGAGCGGTCTTTTCCCAAAGTCCGTGGGACAGCGGATTGTTCAGCATGGCGGTTCGGTCCGGATGGCGGCACGGAGGACGGTCATTCCGTGTGCGTGATGGTTTTCCTCTTTACAGCGGCTTAACGGGTGTGAATATCGCTGAATGATCAAGAGTTCATTCCGGGAGAGAATGACCATGCTGCCGGCCCGACGATTCCTGCCCTCGCTTTCATTGCTTTCCGCCTTCGAGGCGGCGGCGCGCACCGGCTCCGTCACGGCTGCGGCGCGGGAGCTTCAACTGACCCAGAGCGCCGTCAGCCGGCAGATCCGTTTGCTCGAAGAGCAACTCGGCGCCGATCTTTTCCTGCGCGAGCGCCAGACGATCCGGCTGACGCTGGCCGGCGAAAGCTATGTCCGGGATATCCGCGAGGCGCTGAAGCGGATTTCGTCGGCCTCGCTCAACCTGCGCGCCAATCCCGAAGGCGGATCTCTGAACATCGCGGTGCTGCCCACCTTCGGCACGCGCTGGCTGGCGCCGCGTCTCGCATCCTTTCTGGTCGCCAGCCCGGGCGTCACGGTCAATCTCGTCACGCGGCTCCAGCCGTTCGATTTCCGTCTGGAGACCATCGACGCGGCGATCCATTTCGGCATGCCGCACTGGCCGGGTGCCGAACTGACCCTGCTGATGAAGGAGACGGTGATGCCCGTTTGCAGTCCTGCCTTCAGGGAAAGGCACGGCCTGGGCGAACCCGCAGCACTTCTCGCCGCGCCGCTTCTGCACATGACGACGAGGCCGGATGCCTGGGAAAACTGGCTGACGGCAAACGGCGTGCCCTTCGAAAGCGTGCACGGCATGCTGTTCGACCAGTTCTCCATCATGGCCGAAGCGGCGGCGAGCGGGCTCGGTGCGGCGTTGATCCCGACGATCCTGATCGAGACGGAACTGGCCGCCGGCACCCTGGTGCCGGCCGGGGCGGCCATCGACAATGCCGGCTGCTATTATCTGGCCTTCACGCAGGAGCGGGCGGATTACCGGCCGCTTGACGCTTTCCGCCGCTGGATCGTGGAACAGGCGCGCGCGGGGTTGCCGCCCGTTGCCGAATGACGGCATATTGGCCCCAACCGGACGGCGCGGAGCGCCGCCCTTCGAAACAGGATTTTGCGATGAAACCGATCTTCCTTCAGCTTCAATGCGCGCCCGGCAAGACCTACGAGGTGGCAGACGCGATCTACAAGAGCGAAATTGCCTCCGAGCTTTATTCGACCAGCGGCGAGTTCGACCTGCTTCTGAAGATCTATCTGAGCGAAGATCAGGACGCCGGCAAGTTCATCAACGAGAACATCGCCACGATCCCCGGCATCGTCCGAACGCTGACGACGATCACGTTCACCGCGTTCTGAAGACGGGCGTGCCGTCCGTTTCGCCGATTATTCCTCTCCCGGCCCTTCGCTCAGGCTTCGGGCGTTCGTCGTTCGAAACGATTCACTGGATCGTTTCGCCGGCTTCGCCGACCACTCCTCACCCCATTCTTTCGGAGGCGTAGGAGCCCGGCGAGGCCGGGAAGACCACGGTGCGGTTGCCGTTGATGAAGGTGCGGTGGTGGATGTGGGCGTGGATGGCGCGGGCCAGCACCTGGCTCTCGACGTCGCGGCCGAGCGAGACGTAGTCGTCCGGCGACTGGGCGTGGGTGACGCGCGCCGTGTCCTGCTCGATGATCGGGCCCTCGTCGAGATCGGCGGTGACGTAATGCGCCGTCGCGCCGATCAGCTTCACGCCGCGCTCGTAGGCCTGCTTGTAGGGGTTGGCGCCCTTGAAGCTCGGCAGGAACGAATGGTGGATGTTGATGATCTTTCCCGACATCTTCCGGCACAGCGTGTCGGAGAGGATCTGCATGTAGCGGGCCAGAACCACCAGTTCCGTGCCGGACTGCTCGACGAGGTCGAGAAGCTGCGCCTCGGCCTGCGGCTTGTTCTCCTTCGTCACCTTGATGTGGTGGAAGGGGATGTCGTGGTTCACGACGAGCTTCTGGTAGTCGAAATGGTTGGAGACGACGCCGACGATGTCGATGGGCAGGGCGCCGATGCGCCAGCGGTAGAGAAGGTCGTTGAGGCAATGGCCGAAGCGGGAGACCATGAGCAGCACCTTCATGGGCCTGTCGGCATCGTAGATCTCGTAGGCCATGCCGAAAGTGTCGGCCACCGGCTTGAAGCCGTCATGGAGGTCCTGCATGGGAATGCCCTCTTCCGAGCGGAAGGAGACGCGCATGAAGAACTTGCCGGTTTCGAAATCGTCGAACTGCGAGCTGTCGGCGATGTTGCAGCCGCGCCCCGCCAGATAGCCGGAGATGGCCGCGACGATGCCGCGGGCGGATTGGCAGGTGACGGTGAGCACGTAGGTCTTCATGGTCTTCATTCCTCATTGCGGAGTGCTGATACTCCCGGGCGACGCTCCTCTAGCGCAAAGAAAAGGCGTCGGACAAGTCCGGCGCCCGGATTCCGGCGCATCGTGCCTCAGACATCGATGGTCGTCTTGTGTTCCCACGTCGAGAAATGGGCGGTGTAGGCGTTCCATTCATCGTGCTTGAGCTTGATGTAGGCTTTGGAGAAATCCTGCCCGAGCGCGCTGCGAAGGTCCGCGTCGGCCTCGTAGGCGCGGATCGCGTCGAGAAGGTTGAGGGGCAGTTTCGGGGCGTCGGTGACGGTGTGGCCCTGCGCGTACATGTCGATGTCGTTGTGGGGGCCGGGATCGGCGTTTGTCTTCATGCCGGAGAGGCCCGCGGCGATGATGATGGCCTGGAGGAGATAGGGATTGACCGCGCCGTCGGGCAGGCGCAGCTCGAAACGGCCGGGGCCGGGCACGCGCACCATGTGGGTGCGGTTGTTGCCGGTCCATGTGACGGTGTTGGGCGACCATGTGGCGCCCGAGAGCGTGCGCGGGGCGTTGATGCGCTTGTAGGAATTGACGGTGGGGTTGGTGATGGCGGCCAGCGCCGTCGCGTGCTTCATGATGCCGCCGAGGAAGGTCTTGCCCTTGGCGGAAAGGCCGAAGGGCATGGCGTCGTCGGCGAAGGCGTTGACCTTGCCGTCGAGGTCCCAGACGGAGATGTGCGCATGGCAGCCGTTGCCGGTCAGGCCCTTGAAGGGCTTGGGCATGAAGGTGGCGCGCAGCCCGTGCTTCTCGGCGATGGACTTGACCATGAACTTGAAGAAGGAATGCCTGTCGGCGGTGATGAGGGCGTCGTCGAACTCCCAGTTCATCTCGAACTGGCCGTTGGCGTCCTCATGGTCGTTCTGGTAGGGCTTCCAGTCGAGATCGAGCATGGCGTCGCAGATCTCGGCGATGACGTCGTAGCGGCGCATCAGCGCCTGCTGGTCGTAGCAGGGCTTCTCGGCCACGTCCCTGAGGTCGGAGATTTCCGCGCCGTCGGCGGAGATGAGGAAGAATTCCGGCTCGACGCCGGTCCTGACGCGCAGGCCGGCCTCCGCCGCCTCGGCGACGAGCTTCTTCAGCACCACGCGCGGGGCCTGGCCGACGGGCTCGCCCTCCATGAAGAGGTCGGCGGCGACCCAGGCGACGTCCTTCTTCCACGGCAGCTGGATGACGGAGGACGCATCGGGAATGGCGAACAGGTCGGGATGGGCCGGGGTCAGGTCGAGCCAGGTGGCGAAACCGGCGAAGCCCGCGCCCTCCTGCTGCATGCCGGCGATCGCCGCGGCCGGAACCAGCTTGGCGCGCTGTGCGCCGAACAGGTCCGTGTAGCTGATCATGAAGTATTTGACGTCCTTTTCGCGGGCGAAGGTTTCGAGGTCGAGTGTCACTGTCGTTCCCCTTTTGGATTATTGGGACAGTTATGTTTGAACGGGCCGGAGCCTGCGGCGGTCCCGCGGGCTCCGGCCGGGCGCATGGGTCAGAACGGCGTGTGGCCGGGGATCCAGCTCGTGCCGGCCAGCGGCACGCGGGCCATCGCGGCGGCCTCGATGGTCAGCGCCACCAGGTCTTCCGGCTCCAGATTGTGAACGTGGTTGTGGCCGCAGGCCCGCGCGATGGTCTGGGCTTCCAGCGTCATCACCTTGAGATAGTTGGCCAGGCGGCGGCCGGCGACGACCGGGTCGAGGCGCGCGGCCAGTTCCGGGTCCTGCGTGGTGATGCCGGCCGGGTCCTTGCCCTCGTGCCAGTCGTCATAGGCGCCGGCGGTGGTGCCAAGCTTCCGGTACTCGTCTTCCCAGTGGGGATCGTTGTCGCCGATGGCGACCATCGCCGCCGTGCCGATGGAGACGGCATCGGCCCCCAGCGCCAGAGCCTTGGCGACGTCGGCGCCCGAGCGGATGCCGCCGGAGACGACGAGCTGCACCTTGCGGTGCATGCCGAGGTCCTGCAACGCCTGCACCGCCGGGCGGATGCAGGCGAGCGTCGGCATGCCGACATGCTCGATGAACACGTCCTGCGTGGCCGCGGTGCCGCCCTGCATGCCGTCGAGGACCACGACATCGGCGCCGGCCTTCACGGCCAGCGCCGTGTCGTAATAGGGCCGCGCGCCCCCGACCTTGATGTAGATCGGCTTTTCCCAGTCGGTGATCTCGCGCAGTTCGCCGATCTTGATCTCCAGGTCGTCCGGGCCGGTCCAGTCGGGATGGCGGCAGGCCGAGCGCTGGTCGATGCCCTTGGGAAGCGTGCGCATCTCGGCGACGCGGTCGGAGATCTTCTGGCCGAGCAGCATGCCGCCGCCGCCGGGCTTCGCCCCCTGGCCGATCACCACCTCGATGGCGTCGGCGCGGCGCAGGTCCTTCGGGTTCATGCCGTAGCGCGAGGGAAGATACTGGTAGACCAGCGTCTGTGAATGGCCGCGCTCCTCGTCGGTCATGCCGCCGTCGCCGGTGGTGGTCGAGGTGCCGGCCAGCGTCGCGCCGCGTCCGAGCGCTTCCTTGGCCGGGCCGGAGAGCGCCCCGAAACTCATGCCGGCGATGGTGATCGGGATCTTCAGCTCGATCGGCTTCTTCGCAAACCGGCTGCCGAGCGTGACGGAGGTGTCGCAGCGCTCGCGATAGCCTTCCAGCGGATAGCGCGACATCGACGCCCCGAGGAACAGGAGGTCGTCGAAGTGGGGCACCTTGCGCTTGGTGCCGCCACCGCGGATGTCGTAGATGCCGGTCGCCGCCGCCCGGCGGATCTCCGCCAGCGTGTAGTCGTCGAAGGTCGCGGACTTGCGCGGCGGGGTATAGGGATTGTGGTAGCTCATCTGTCTGGCCCTTGCGCTGGATTTAGTAGGCGTCGGCGTTGTCGATGTTGAAGTTGTAGAGCTTGCGGGCCGAGCCGTAGCGCTTGAACTCCTCGGGCCTGACGTCGGTGATGCCGGCCTTGTCGAGAAGCTCGGCGAGCCTGGCGAGATGCTTGGGCTTCATTTCCTTCTCGATGCAATCGGCGCCGAGGCTCTTGACCTTGCCGCGCACGAAGAGCTTCGCCTCGTAGAGGCTGTCGCCCAGCGCATCGCCCGCATCGCCCAGCACCACCAGGGAGCCGGACTGGCCCATGAAGGCCGACATATGGCCGATATTGCCGTGGACGACGATGTCGATGCCCTTCATCGAGATGCCGCAGCGCGAGGCGGCGTTGCCCTTGATGACCAGCAGGCCGCCGCGTCCGGTCGCGCCGGCATATTGCGAGGCGTCGCCCTCGACGACGACCGTGCCGCTCATCATGTTCTCGGCCACGCCCGGGCCGGCAGAGCCGTGAACCGTGACCGAGCCGCCGTCGTTCATGCCGGCGCAGTAATAGCCGACCGAACCGTGGACCTCGACGGCGACCGGCTGGTCGATGCCGACGGCCACCGCATGTGCGCCGCGCGGGTTGAGAACCTCGAAGGCAAGGTCGTTGCGGCCGTCGCCGATGGAATGGAGCGCCTGATTCAGCTCGCGCAACGGCTGGGTGGAAAGATCGAATGTGGGCATGGGAGAATATCCTTGATCGAGATTACGCGGCCTGGCCGTGGTCCCAGAAATAGACGGTCGCCGGTTCCGGCTCCCATACGCGCGCGGTCTCGATGCCCGGAAGGTTGACCAGCGCCCGGTATTCCGAGCCGAAGGCCACGTATCGGTCCGTCTCGGCCATCACCGCCGGCTTGCAGGCGATCGGATCGCGCAACACGCCGAAACCCGACTTCGTGCCGACCACGAAGGTGAAGAAGCCGTCCAGATCGTCGATGGCAAGGCCGAGCGCGCCGCCGAGGTCGGCGCCCTTGCGCATCTCCGCCGTCAGATAGGCGGCGGCCACTTCCGAGTCGTTCTCGGTGGCGAATGTCATGCCCGCCTTCTTCAGTTCCCGGCGCAGGTTGTTGTGGTTCGACAGCGAGCCGTTGTGGACCAGGCACTGGTCCGAACCCGTCGAGAAGGGATGCGCGCCGAGCGTCGTCACCGCGCTTTCCGTCGCCATGCGCGTATGGCCGATGCCATGCGTGCCGCTCATCCGCGCAATGTCGAAGCGCGCCACCACGTCCTTTGGCAGGCCTGTTTCCTTGTAGATCTCGATGGTTTCGCCGCTCGACATCATCCGCAGTTCCGGGCGCAGGTCGGCCAGCGCCGCCTTTGCCGCTTCCAGCAGGTCCGCATCCACCACGATCACCGCATGGGTGTCCTTCACCGTCACCGACGCCGGGGAGCCGAGCGCGTCCGAAAGCGCGGCTTCCAGACCGGTGAAGTCCGCTTCCGGCTGGGCCGACTGCACCGTCACCTTCGCCTTGCCCGCCTCGACCCCGCCATAGATGGCGATGCCTGCGGAATCCGGCCCGCGATCCGTCATCGTCACCAGCATTTCCGAAAGAAGCGCCCCCAGCTCTCCCTCAAGCGAAGGGTCCTTCAAAAACAATCCAACTATCCCGCACATCATCGATCTCCGGCATTTTGCACCTGCACAACGACTAGCAGGCTTTCCTGACGCAATCAATAATAGGAAAATAAAATTCATAAAAGGAAATAATCTCCGGTGCCCGGCAGAAAGATGGATTGCGGGTGCGCATTCGTTCGATATTGCCTTTGGCAGTAACCTTGCCGTAGCGTTTGCAGGCGATAAGGGAAGCTGGCCCCGAAGCGGATTTCCGTGCTTTCCGGGGAACTGCGCGAGAATGTTTTGCCATTTCCAGCCGAAACGGTTCGGTTGCGAAGCCGGTCCTCAAATTTGCGGATGATCCGATGAGCGTTATCGATGCCTTTCCTGTCCGCCTTGCCGCCGTCCTCGCGCGACTGAAGCGCCCGCTTCTGGCCTCGCTTGCCGTTCTGGCCTGCCTGCAACCGGCGGCGGCCGCAGCCGCTCCCTGCTTGCGGGGCATCAATCTGGCCGGGGCGGAGTTCGGCGACGAGGGAAGCGAATATGGCCGCGATTACATCTATCCTTCCGAAGAGACGATCAGCCATTTCGCCGAACTGGGCTTCACCTCGGTCCGGCTGCCGTTCAAGTGGGAGCGATTGCAGCCGGCGCTTAACGCGCCCTTCGACGAGACAGAACTCGGGCGGCTGAGGGAAACGGTGGAGACGATCCGCAAGCACGGCATGGGCGTCGTGCTCGATCCGCATAATTACGCGCGCTATCACGGCGAGATCGTCGGCACGGAATCGGTTCCCGACGAGGCTTTCGCTGCTTTCTGGGCCGATCTGGCCGCGATTTTCGCGAACGATCAGGGGGTGAGCTACGGGTTGATGAACGAACCCTACGACGTTGCGGCAAGCCGGTGGCTTGAAAGCGCGAATGCGGCTATCGCCGCGATCCGTGCGGCGGGGGCGGATAATCTCGTCCTCGTGCCGGGAACGGCATGGACCGGCGCGCATAGCTGGCGTTCCGACGATTATGGCGGGGCGAACGCCACCGCGATGGCCGGCGTAAAGGACCCGGCCGGGAACTTCGCCTATGAGGTCCATCAGTATCTCGACAGCGATTTTTCCGGCACGAAAGGGACGTGCGAGCGCGGGGCGGACGCCATCGCCGCGCTCGAGGATTTCACGCTCTGGCTGCGCGAACGCGGCGCGCGCGGCTATCTCGGCGAATTCGGGGCTCCGGCCGATCCGGAATGCGTAAAGGGCCTTTCCGGCATGGTGAAGGTTCTGGAAGACAACCGCGATGTGTGGACCGGCTGGGCCTATTGGGCGGCGGGCGACTGGTGGCCGCCGGAGGAGGAACTCAACATCCAGCCGCGCGACGGCAAGGATCGCCCGCAGCTCGAAGCACTCATGCCCGCGTTGGAAGACCGGTCGGAGACGGCTCTGGCCTGTCCGTCGCTGGAGCGCTGACGCCGCCGCCGCGCGGTGCGAAGATGCGGTCGGGAAGCAGGAAGCGCATGAGCTTCGAGCGCGTGTCCGGCAGGTCGACATGGGTGGCGGTGCCGAGGATGAACCACAAAAGCGCGCCGGTCTTGATCGAGTAGAACGAATTGCTGATCAGCATCAGAAGCAGGAGGTAGATCAGCACCATCGTCAGGTAGGTCCATGCCTTCGGATCCCGGATCGGGGCGAAGACCAGCGCGCCCCACAGGGCTATGAAACCGCCGATGCCGAACTTCGTCAGCGTATAGGCAAGGCCCGAATCCGCCGTGAACTGGTCGGTTGTCTCCAGGCCGAGCACGACGTCGAGCGACAGGGCCGTGAGGATATGGGCCGTGACCGCCATGCGTCCGCCGAGGCTGTTGTCGCCGCCCTGCGTTCCGGTGGCGATGCCGTAGGCGGCCACCAGCGCCAGCATCATGAAGGGCATGACGAACCAGAGGAGGCGGGGGGTGAACCGCAGGAACGGCAAGAGCGCGGTGATCAGTGCGCAGGTATAGAGCCCGAAGCGGGCATCGCCGAGGGCAATGACGATCAGCGCGCCGACCATGACCGGAATGCGCAGGCGCATGCCGGTGCGAAACAGCGCCCAGCTATAGGCGATCACGCCGAAATTGCCGGTGGAGACCGGTTCGAGAAAGATCGAGGCGACGCGGTGCTGGCCGAGAAAGGGCAGGATGGTGCGCGGTTCCGGGCGCAGGCCGCTGATGAAGAAGCCGCGCGTGTTGCCGAACGTCTCGTGCAGGTTCAGCGAACCGCGCGACAGATAGTAACCGAGCACGTTGAAGTAATCGAGGAAGAGTTCCGGCGCCAGATATTCGAACAGGCCGAACGCCACCACGATGGCGACGGAGACCGCGACGAGCGTATCGGCAAGCGGCAGGTTGCGGGCCTTCGCGCCCATGAAATAGAAGGCGACCGGCACGATGATGTCGCGCACCGCCTTGGCGTCCGTCTCGCCGCGAAAGGTGAAGAGCAGCACCATGTAGGCGACGAAGATGCCGAGGAAGAGATAGATGCCGGCTTTCCTGTCGAATGCGGCCGCAAAGGCGCACACGATCAGGATCAGTTCGCACAGCATCACGTAGCTTTCCCATGTCTGCGTGATGCGGGTGTTGACGAAGCAGAGAAGGAAATTGAACGTCAGGCCGCCGATGACGGCGGTGACGATCAGGAGACGGTTGATCAGCCGGAGCAGGCTGGTGGGATTTTCGCCCTGTGGCGGTTCGATGGACGGCGCGGCGGCGGAAGATTGTCGCAGGACGGCCGCCGCGGACCGGCGGCCCTTCGACGCGTCGCCCCGGGCAAGGGCCGTCATCAGACGTCTCCGCCGATGACGATCTGGCCGGCCAGCTTGTCCTTCCACGGTTCGAGCACCTGGAAAAGTTCCTCGGTTTCCCTGGGCTTGCCGGTCGTCCCGTCGGTGACGACGACGATGGCGTCGCTTTTGCCGATCAGGTCCGGCAGCAGGCCGACCGCGTCGGTGCCGCAGGCGTCGATCAGGACGAAATCGGCGCGCGGCGTGCGCAGGCGGCTGTAGCGGCTCTCGTCGCTGGGCAGGTGCCGATAGACCAGACGGTCGGACAGCAGAAGATCGTCCTCGCCGTTGTCGTCATCGAGACGGAGCGCCAGCATGCCGCGCGCCGAGGGATGTTGCGACCTGCCGCGGCGGGCGAAGCTTTCGCCGGCCTTCAGCAGGTCCCCCGGCGCCAGCGCGACCTGCTGGCGAAGATCGGCAAGGGTTTCGGCGATGGCGCCGACCAGATCGATGCCCGGCCGCCGGTCGCCCGGCGAAACGAAGAGGAGGGTCGCGGGACGGCTGTCTGCGAAGGCGTTCAGCAGGAAATGCACGGAGCGCAGTATTCCCAGTTCGTGCTTGCGGCTGTACTCGGCTTCCGTCGTCGCGTTGGAACGGCGCCTGAAGCGCCGGGCAAGACCGGCAAGAACGCCTTCACGGTCCGGAAGGGGAGCGGGCAGGCGGGCGATGAGCGGGATTTGCGGTTCGGCGACCTTTGCCGCCGGCCGTGGCGTGAAGAAACCGCCCAGCATTTCACGCAGCACGGCGAGACCGCTGCCGAGGGCGACGCCGAACAGGGCCGCGGCAATCAGGACGATCTTCTTCAGCCCCGAAGGGGCGGAGGCGGGAGGAACCGCCTCGGAGATGATGTGGGAATTGTTGGTGTTGACGCCCTGGGTCTGGCCGAGTTCCTCGGCCCGGTTCAGGAAGGTCTTGTAGATTGTCCTGATCGCTTCCGCCTCGCTTTCGAGCTGGCGCATCTGCGTCAGGGCGGCGCTGCTGTCGTAGCTGGTGCGGGTCAGTCTCGAAAGCTGTTCGGATGCGGCCCGGGTGTTGGTCGCGGCGCGCTCGTAGCTGGCGCGCATGCTTTCCCGAAGACGTCCGATTTCCGCATCGAGCGATTGTCGCACGCCGGCGATCTGGGAACGGATCGCCCGCATCTGCGGATGGCTGGCGCCGAGGCCGGATGCAAGTTCCGCCTCGCGTTCCAGAAGCTGGGTGTAGCGGGAGCGCAGAAGCTCGATGCTCTGCGACTGGGCGACCTCGGGAATGGCGCCGGCCTCGATGGCGGCCAGCGTCAGGTTGCGGACCTGGTCGTAGCGGGCCTTCTCCTGCTCCTCGGCAAGACGGGCCTGGGTGAGCTGTTCGTTGATTCCCGCCACCTGCTGGTCGATCAGCAATCCGCGTTCGCCGGTGGTGACGAGGCCGTTGCGCTCCTTGAACTCCTCGACCGCCACATCGGCCTTCAGCACGCGCTCGCGCAGTTCGCTTGCCTGCGACTGGAAGCTCTCGCTGGCGCGCCGCGTCGCCTCGGACCGGGAATCGGCGATCGTCTTGAGGTAGGTCCGGGCCACTTCGTTGGCGATCAGGGCGGCGCGAACCGGGTCGGGGTGTTCGGCGGTGATCGACAGGACGAAGGACTGTCCGGCGCGCTCGACACGCAGATGTTTCAGGAGGGCCGCCGAAATCCCGGCCATGCGGATATCCGCGCCGGCCCCGGCCGGGACCTTCGCCGCCTTGAGGAGATAGGGATCGTCCTCCAGCGACAGCGAGTCCACCACCGTCGTCAGCACGTCCCGCGACTGGACGATGTAGGCCTGGCTATCGAGGCTGAGCTGTTCCGGGGGAGACGTGCCGGACAGGAAAAGATCGCGGCGGTCGGCCATCAGGCCCTGGGGATCGAGAAGGATATCCGCGGTGGCGCGGTAAAGCGGAACGACGGTGGACAGATAGAGCGCGGCCAGCACGATGCAGGCGAGGACCGACAGGACGATGTAATGCACGCGGCGCCTGATGATCCCGGGAATTTGAAAGATGTCGATGTCCATCAATCCGTCCAAATGCGACTCTTTGAAACCTGGCGTCCGACGAAACCGGAATGCGCGGTTCCGGCTCTCTCCGGCGGCAGGTGTCCGATGCCCCCGCAGGCCTTTGCCGCAATCTCGCAGAACATGATTAACGAGAGCTAAAGGTCATGCCCGGCCCGCCTCGTCCGGCGGTGCGCTAAGAGGTTCTTAAAGACTGCCGATCTAGTGTCGTTTCGTATGCCGGAAAACGGCGTGCCTCAGAGATGAATTCTGACTTCACGGTGCATCTTGACGATCGTTTTCAGAGAGAAAAGTCATGAAATACCGCTGGACCATGACGAGCCGGCGGGCCGTCTGGTCGTCCATGTCGTGCGCCAGTTCTATCCGAACAGGGGCGGGCTCGAGGATGTGGTGATGAATCTCGGCCTGGCGATGCAGCGGCGCGGCTTTCGCGTCCGGGTTGTCACGCTGGATCGGCTGTTCACCGAGCCCGACAGGCTTCTGCCCGCGCACGAGATCCGCGACGGCATCGAGATCGTCCGCATTCCGTGGCGCGGTTCGACCCGCTATCCCGTCGCGCTCGACGTATTCCGCCATCTGGCCGACGCCGACCTCATCCATGTCCACGCGATCGATTTCTTCTTCGATGCGCTGGCGCTGGGCCGGTTCCTGCACCGCAAGCCGATGGTCGCGACGACCCACGGCGGCTTCTTCCACACCGCCAGACATGCTTTCGTAAAAAAGGTCTGGTTCCAGACGCTGACACGGATGTCGGCGCGGGCCTACAAGGTGATCGTCGGATGCAGCCGGTCCGATACGGCGCTCTTTTCCTCCATCGCGCCGAACCGCACGGTTCTGATCGAGAACGGCGCCGATACTGCCAAATTCGCCGGCAGCAGCAGTGCCGTGCCGGTCAAGCGCATCGTGACCATCGGCCGCTTTTCGGTCAACAAGCGTATCGACCGCCTGCTCGACGCGCTGAAGGTGCTCGTGGCCGGGGATGGCGACTGGCGTCTGGAGATCGTCGGCGTTCCGGGCGGTCTCACGGCCGCCGATCTCGAAGGGATGATCGCCGCGCGCGGGCTTAGGCGACAGGTGCGCATTCACTGCGATCTCGAGAACGCCGCCATCGCCGGGCTTCTGGGGGAATGCTCCCTTTTCGCCTCGGCCTCCGAATATGAAGGGTTCGGCCTTGTGGCCGTCGAGGCGATGAGCGCCGGTCTGGTGCCCGTCCTCAACACCAACGAAGCCTACAGGTTGCTCGGCGAACGCCATTCGCGGCTGGTGCTTGCCGATTTCGCCAGCCCGGAACAGGCCGCCCGGGCGATCACGCAGGCCTACGATGCATTATGCGCCGACGACAGCCTGCGTCCGGGGCTGGTCGCGGATGCACAGCACTATTCCTGGAACAGCGTCGCGGACCGGTACCAGGCCGTCTATGAAGAGGTGGCCGGCGCGGCCCCGGCGGTCGCTGCCGGGAGGGCGCGTCCTTGAAGAACGTGCTTTTCGTCACCGGCCAGCATTTTGCCGGGTCCGCGCGCAAGGTGGATCTGCATTTCCTGGCGGACTCGCTCAATGCGCAGGGCGACCGGACCGACTTCCTGTCGCTGCGGCTCAGCCAGCTCAGCCGCTTTTCCCACGATGGACGCTGGACCTATGCGCGGTCGCGCACCGTGAACCGCTGGGTGCGCCTCGATGATCTGCGCGACGAATTCATCTGGGTCAATCTCGTCCATCCCTTCGCGACGCGCTCGGCCGCCCTCAACCGCCTGACCGGCCTCATCTTCCGTCATTACGCCGCGCTCCTGCCGCGCGCCGTGCGCGACCGTCTGCCGGCTTACACCCATATTCTGGTCGAAAGCGGGATCGCCACGCTGCTGACGCCGTTGCTGCGCCGTCTCGCCCCGCAGGCGAAGCTGATCTACCATGCTGCCGACCAGTTCGAGACGATCGGCGCGCACCCCTGCTTTCGCGATGCCTGGGAAAAATCCGCCCGCCAATTCGACCTGATTCACATTCTGGCGGAAACGCAGCGGGCTGACATGCCGGAGGGTGTGCCGGTGCTGTTCCTGCCGCACGGCGTTGCCGCCGAGGTTTTCGATGGGGCGGTCGATACGCCTTATACTGCCGGCAACAATGCGGTCAGCGTCGGCGACATGCTGTTCGATGCCGAGGTGCTCAAGACGCTGGCCCACGGCAACCCCGACTGGACCTTTCATCTGTTCGGCAAGAAATCCCGGCTCGACGAGACCCTGCCGAATGTCGTGACCCACGGCGAGGTGCCGTTCACCAGCGTCGCCAGCTATATCCGCCATGCCGATATCGGGATCGCGCCCTACCGGAACGCTCCGGGAGCGGATTATCTCAGCCAGTCCAGCCTGAAGATGATCCAGTACACCTATTGCCGTCTTCCGATCGTCGCGCCGATCTTCGCTGCGGCGGGGCGGCCGCATGTGCTGGCCTACGAGCCCGACAACCAGGCTTCCATTCTGGCGGCCTTCAACGCGGCGAAGATCTACGACCGGCTGAGCATCGATACCAGCCAGGCCGTGACATGGCAGGAAATGGCCGTGCGCCTTTTCGTCTGAGCGGACGCATTTTAATGACCCGCACAGGCATTTCTTAAATGCGATCCGTTAGCTTTCAGGACAATGCGAGCGGCCGTTCTGCGGCACGTATGTTTCCCGCGGAGTGTCGATGAGCAACAATATCATGGCCAATTCGGTTCTCAATGCGGCGTCGGGCCTGACGCTGCTCGTGACCGGCTTTGCCTGTTCCATCGTTGCGGCACGGCTTCTGGGGCCGGAGGCAAGCGGAACGATCGCCTTCTCGCTCTGGCTCGCCACGACGGGCTCGCTGATCGCCGAACTCGGCACGGGCGTCCTGCTGATGCGCATTCTGCCGCAGCTCAAGGTGCAGGGGGCCGACGATGCCCGTCGCCTCGGCTTCGCCGCCTATCTCATGCGGCCGGTCGTGGCGGCGACGCTTCTCATCCTCGCCGTCTACGGGGCCGCCTTCGCCGGACTGGAACAGGGCCACTGGGTGGAGATGGCGCCCGTGGTCGTCGCCATCACCGGCGCGCTCTTCCTCATCCAGTCCATCGGCTCCTACTCCAAGAACTTCCTGATCGGCGAACAGCGGGTCGGCGATTTCTTTCGCCTGACGGTGATCGCCTCGCTGCTCCAGCTCGTGGCCGTGGTGGCCGGCGCACTTCTCTACGGCACGCCCGGGGCGCTTGGCGGCTATCTGGCCGGACAGGTGGTTCTGTTTGCCTACAGCCTGCGTATTCTGTTCGCGCGGGTCGATCCCTGCGGCCTGCAACGCCGCGAACTCGCATCCTCCTCGTTCCTGCTGTCGCTCGAATATATCGTGACGTCGATCTTCCTGACGCGGTTCGAGCTGCTGTTCCTCCAGAAATTTCACAGCGCGGAGTCGGTCGGCTTCTACGCCGTGGCGCTTTCGCTGGCCAACCTTGCGCTGCAACTGCCCGTGCAGCTGACCGGAAGCCTGCTGCCCTATTATGCCGAGAAGCTGGAAAGTTCGGGAAAGGCCCGGCTTCCGGTCGAAGTCTTCGAGGGTGTGGTGCGCAGCCTTTCCTATATCACCCTGCCGATGAGCTTCGGCCTGGCGGCCATCGCGCCGGAACTGGTCGTCGTGGTGTTCGGCCCGCAATTCGGCCCGGCAGGCCCCATCGTGGCCGTGCTGGCGCTTTTCACGCCCGTCTTCGTCTTTTCGCAGATCTGCACGCAATACCTGTTTTCTCAAGGCCAGATCCGCCAGCGCCTGCTGATCGACTTCGGCGCGGCGGCTTTGATGGCCGGCGGCTGCCTGCTGCTCGTGCCGGGCCTCGAGGGCACCGGCGCCGCCATCGCGCGCGGGCTGGTTTTCCTCGCCATGTGCCTCGCCATGACGCGGCTGATGAAATTCGATGGCTCCATGCACGGGCTTTTCCGCTCGCTCCTGCCGGTGACGGCGGCCGCCGCCCTCTGCGGCGCGGCGGCCTACGGCGTGGCCGCCATCGTTGGCGGCGCGGGCGGGCTGGTGCTCGCCATCAGTGCCGGCGCCGCCGTTTACGTGCCGGCGCTGCGCCTTTGCTGCGCGGTGCCGCGCGAGGATGCCGACGTGATCCTGCGTATCGCCGGCCGGCTGCCGCGGCGCGGGCGCAGGCTGGTGGGCGCCGTCACGGGCTTCGTGACGCCGCAGGCAAGGGAGGCCTGATGACGATGGCGAGCGTGGTTCTGCCGATGTCCGGGACGGTCGATGACGGGGACCTGCGGGATATTCACGGCCGGGCGCATGCGGCCCGGCCGGTGGCCTTCTGCGGAATGGCGGGAATCTTTACGCCGGCGCCGGCGGCGGGCGGAATCGCTGTCCTGTTCGTCAGCCCGTGGGGGCTCGAAGACCTGTGCGTGCGCAAGTTCTGGCGGGTGATCGCCGGGCATCTGGCCGAACGCAATGTCGCCTCGCTCCGCTTCGACCTGCCCGGAACGGGCGACTCGCTTGATCCCGCCTCCTGCGGATGCGGGTTGAGGCTCTGGGAGGATGCCGTGGTGCAGGCGGCGGGCGAACTGATGCTGCGGTCCGGCGCGGCCCGGATCGTGCTGGTGGGGCAAGGTCTCGGGGCGGCGCTCGCCGTCCGGGTGTCGGCGAGGCTCGACGCGCTGGGGGGCATGGCGTTGCTCGCGCCTGTCGTTTCGGGGCGCTTCTATCTGCGGGAAGTGTCCGCGATGGCGCGCATGGTGGACGACAGCCTGGGCCTTGCCGAAGACCAGCGGCGGACGGAAGGCGTTTCCATTGCCGGCTTCACCATGCCGGAGGCGATTGCCGCCGATGTGAAGCGGCTCGACCTGATGGCGGTGAATGCCTTGCCTGCCGTGCCATGCCTCGTGGCCGGGCGGGCGCCCCGCCCCGCCGACGGCGCGCTTGCCGACCGTTTCACAACGCTCGGCGTTTCCGTCGAGCGACTGGCGTTCGAGGGCTACGAGGCGCTGACGGCGAACCCGTCCGTCTCGATAATTCCCGAGAACATCGCCGTCCGGCTGGCGGACTGGATTGTCGGGCTGGCGCCGGGCTCCGCTACCGCTGCCGTCAAGGCGCCGTTGCCGGGCGGCGTTCTGGAGGGCGGAACCTTTATCGAGGAGCCGGTGCGGTTCGGCAGGGAAATGCCGCTTTATGGAGTGTTGTGCGCCCCGGCCGGTCCGCGGGCCGGGGCAACCGTGCTGTTTCTGTCGACCGGCTACGACCGTCATGCGGGCTGGGGCCGGGCGACGGTCACGATGGCACGGCAACTGGCGGCGCGGGGGATCGCGTCGCTGCGCTTCGACGGCGCCAATGTCGCCGACAGCCCTCCCGTGCCCGACGCGCCGCAGCAGGTTCTCTATGGTGCGGGGCAGGAGGAGGACGTCGCGGCAGCGCTCGATTTCCTGATGCAGCGGGAGTTGGGGCCGGTGGTTCTCGGGGGACGTTGCAGCGGGGCCTATCTGTCCTTCCGTGCGGCGGTTGCCGATCCGCGCGTTTCCGGGGCGGTCATCGTCAATCCCTACACGTTTCACTGGCAGCCGGGACGCGATGTCGACGCGGCGCTGCAAACCGGGGCGCGGGCGCTTTCGGATTACGGCCAGCGCGCCCTGCAATGGGCGACGGTGCGGCGGCTGTTCAAGGGCGAGATAGACGTGCGCCGGGCATTCGCCAATATCGTCAAGGCCGCGTCGCGCAAGGCGCTGGCGCCGTTCATGCTGTCTCTACGCCATTATACGCAGGAGGGGCGGCACGTCCATACCGCCTTCCGGGCGCTCCGGAAGCGGTCGAGCGAGGTCACGCTCGTCTACAGCGAGAACGATGTGGGCTGGGAGCACTTTTCCAGCTATTTCGGGAAGCGCGGCGAACGGCTGAAGGACTACCCCGATGTGCGGCTTGTCGTGATTTCGAACGCCGATCACAATCTGACGCCGCCGCATGCCCGCAAGGCGTATCTGGATGCGGTGGAGCAGATGGCGCTCCGGTTCGCCTCACGAGGCTGACGGCTTTCTTCAGAAGCGGGCAGATGAGCCGGAAAGCGCGCGCACTTCGCCCGCCGGCAGGGCCGTTGCGTCGGTGCCGGGACGGGCGACCAACTCGATGATCTTCTCCTTGCCGGGAAGAAGATGGAACCAGTCGTCCGCCGGCCGGAAGCCTTCCGCGAAGACATGCACCGATTGCTGCAAGCGGTCGGCGGTCAGCGACAGCGACCAGCCGTCATCGTCACGCCGGAGCGAAACCGCGATGTCGTCCTCATGCAGCGCTTTCGACCGGCCCAGCGGGAAATGGACGGCCTCGGCGATTGTCGCGCTGGCCTTTTCGAGACGGGCGATGACGACATCGTGCGAGGGCGGGCCGAAACGGTAGGCGTAATTGGTATCGAAGAAGGCGCCGAAGAGGCCCGTGGCGGGAAGCTCGACGGTTTCGCGGGCGCCGAGGGTCAGGTCGCGGCGGCCTGCAACGACCGGCTGGCGGCCATCGCGAAGGGCGGCGATTTCCAGCGAAAGATCGAGCGTTTCGGCGCTGTCATTGAGGACGTGGACGGCAAGACCGTTGACGCCTTCGTCGGAGAACAGCACCTGCACGGGGCGGAAGGCGCGCTTCAGGGCATACCAGACCGGCTTGGGTTCGCCGGTGGAATCGATCACGCCCCAGCCGGGACCGGGGAGAAGGTCCTGAAGCGTCCAGACCAGCGCGCCGTTGCAGGACGAGCCCCGGCGGCGCCATTCGGCGAAGGTTTCGGTCATCACCTCGCAGGTCGTGGCGCGGGAGAGGTCGAGATAGCGGGCGGGGTTCTCGCGGCGCAGGCGGGCCGGGTCCTCGCCGTAAAGCGCCTTCAGGTAATGGTCGCGGGTGTCCTCGAAATCCCAGCTTGCGCCCCGGTCCCGCGGGGTCCGGGCCTTCCAGTCCGGGTGGTGGACGGCGCGAACGGGCAGGTAGGCGTCGAGTGTCGCCTGCTGCGGCACGTTGGCGAAGGTGAGGCATTCGGCGGCGAAGCGGACGTTCGCCCGACGCGCGTCGGAGAGCGGGCGCTCGTAGGCGCCGACACCATAGTAATGCCCGATCCCTTCGTCGACGAAGAAGGGCTGTGCGCCACCGGAGGGTGAGTTTTCGACATAAGCCACGTCCGGGCGGTGTCCGGCGACGAGTGCGGGCAGGATCTCCGTGGTCAGCGGCGTCTTCCAGACGCTTTCGGGCAGGCCGAGCATCGCACCCTGCTGGTACATCTCGCTGCCGCCCGAGAGGACGGCGAGCGAGGGCGAGGCGGCGGTGGCCGAAAGAAAGGCCGAAACCTCGGCGCGGACATGGGCGACGAAGCCTTCGTCCTTCGCCGGATAGTCGAAATTGGCGAACATCAGATCCTGCCAGACCATGATGCCGAGTTCGTCGCAGAGCGCGAAGAAGTCCGGGCTCTCATAGGTCATGGTGCCGGCGATGCGGATCATGTTCATGCCGGCTTCCGCCGCAAGGCGCAGCCACGGCTCGTAAGAGGCGCGGTCGCCGGGCAAGCGCAGGATATCGGCGGTGGTCCAGACCGCGCCTCGGCAGAAGATGCGCTCGCCGTTGACGCGGATGGAAAAATCCTTGCCATCATCGCCACGTTCGGCCTCGATGCGGCGGAAGCCGGTGCGGGTGATCGGTACGGTTTCGCCGTTGGCGACGAGGGTGACATCGTAGAGGGCCGGTTCGCCGTGGGTGGCCGGCCACCAGGGTTTCACGCCGGGGAGGGTGAGGCGAGCCGTCGAGCGCCCGTCTTCGGCGCCCTCGAAGGGGGCAGTCCGGCCGGCACAGGCGAGTGCGATGCCGGCGAGTGCGATGCCGGCGGGGGGGCTGGCGCAGGAGACGGCAAGCAATCCGTCTCCGGTTTCCGAAAGCGTGGCGGAGATCGTCAGGTCTTGCAGCGAGAAGGCATCGGGGCGGATGAGCCGGACCGGACGCCACGGGCCGACGGCATGGATCTCCGGGCACCAGCCGGGCATATAGCCGAGCGTCGTGGTGCGGACGAGGCGCAGGCCCTGTTCCGTCATCATCCGCGGCCGCCAGCGGGCGCGGGGGCCTTTCCGTTGCAGATGGGGCCGAAGGGCGCGGAAGGCGATGGCGAGTTCGTCGGTGCCGGTGAGCGTCACAGGCAGGTCGAAGGGCTCGTACATGTTTTCCGACGTATGGAGTTTTGCACCATTCAGCCAGACTTCGGCAACGGTGGCGAGGCCCTCGAAGCGGAGGATGGCGGGGCCGGGCGTTTCCGAAAGCGTCAGGCGATACCAGGCGTCTCGGTGGTCGAGCGGTTCGGGGCGGGCAGGGTCGAAGCGGCCGGCATCGTGAAGGGCGCCGGCGACGGTACCGGGGACTTGTGCGGGCAGCGCTTCGGCTGCGGCGGGAATTTCGGCGGGGGAGGCATAGGCGTTCGCGTCGCTCAGGATGAGCGACCAGCCCGCGTCCAGCATTTTCACGCAATCCGGCCGATGGAAATCCATGAGCACTCTCCCGCCTGCGAATCAGATGGCCGATTTTCCGCGGCGATTGCTAAGAAAGCCTTGTGCGGGGGGCCTTTCCCCATGCGGTGGATAATCGCATGGGGAATGAAATGGTGCGGCTTTCCTTCTTTCCGCGGGGGAGAAGGGACAGGAACCGCGAGCCTGGCATCGTGCGCGATTGCCTCGGTCCTCACGTGGGGAGATGGCCGGCAGGCCAGAGGGGGTATTGACGCCGGCATCCGCCGGTTCAGCCGAGCTTGCGTTCGAGGCCAGCCATCAGCCTTTCCCAGCTTTCGATGGCGGGGTCGAGCGCGGTGCGCAGCGGGTCGAATTTCCTGCGGGTGACGGCGCGGGCGAGCTGGAACTGCACGCTCTTGGCGTTTTCCGAGATTTTTCGGGCAGCCTCGGCTTCCGCCGCGTAGTCGGGCGAGAGCCAGTCGAGATGGCTCGAAAGAAGCTCGAAATTCGCGCCGGTCTGGCGCAGCGTGTTGAAGGCGTATTTGTGGAAGAAGCCGAAGGGCCGTTCGGCAAGCGCCTCCACCTGCGAGGGGAAGACCTGCGCGAAGGCGGCGAGCGGGTTTTCCTGCGGGCGGCGGGCGAAGTGCATTTTCAGCAGCTCTGCCGCGCGCTTGCGCTGACGGTCCAGTGACGGCGTCTTGCCGGGAAATTTGGCGAATTCCGTATAGGGCAGGAAGGGCGGGTCGTTTTCCGTCAGGTGGTGCTGGAACAGGCCGTCGAAATCCTCGCCTTCCAGATGGAAGTAGCCGCCGTTGTGGAAATAATCGAGCCGCTTGGCCGTAACGTCGAGACGGTTGATCGCCACCGTGGTCTTGCCGTGTTCCAGCCGGTAGGCCACGCCTTGGGTGTCGGGCATGTAGAAGCTGTCCATCTCCACGAGGCAGAGGCGGCCGCGGGCGACCTGCACCGCGACATGATCCTCCACCCTGTCGAAGATCGCCAGTTCCGTGACGCGGATGCCGTAGAGGGTTTCGAGGTCTTCCAGCGGCACCTTGAAAAAGGTGAACTGGTCGCCCTCGAAATCCTGCGTCAGCGTGAAGCCGAGCATGGCTTCGGGCGCGGCGCCGAAGCTTGCCAGAACCTCGATCCACAGGTCGACGTAGCAATTGGTTTCCGGCCACATGCGTTCTGCCGAGTGAAGCGCGTGGGGCTGGTAGTTCGCCGCGTCGAGCCGGGGAAAGACCGCGGACATCCTGAAGGCCGAGGTCATGGCGTCAGCCCCAGAGAACCGTGCGGACATTGTCCGGCCAGTCCTTCGTGTCGAGGCCGTGGGCGGCGAAAAGGGCGAGCGCGATGCGCTCCAGGCCGAAGCCGACGCAGGCGGTGTGGGCGACCGAGCCATCTTCAAGGGCGAGGCCCCATTTCGCGCCGAAGGCGTCCTGATGGTAGTTGAAGCTCATGCAGGCGGTCTTCTTCACGTCAGAGGTGACGGGAATCAGCAGTTCGAACTTGAGGCTCTGGTCGCGCTGGTTGTTGGCGAGCAGCTTGCCGGCGCGGCCGAAGAACGGGTCGTTGGCAATGTCGATCTCGACGGAGAGGCCGACATCCTGCATCATCTTCACGCCGCGATCCATCCACAGCTGGCGAAATTCCGTGACCTTTGCTTCCGTGCCCATGCAGACATATTCGCGCATGCGGAAAAGCTGCTGGCGGGCCGGGTCGTTGGACGGTTCGTGGCGGAAGCACCAGGATTGCAGGTCGTAGAGACCGCCGCCGGCCGGCAGGGCGCCGCGCTTGGCCACTGTCGGATAGAGCGGATAGCAGGCCGCCGGCGTCAGCACGATCTCGGTTGCCTTCTGGCCCTCGGTCCAGTCGCCGCCTTCCTCCATGCACTTCAGCAGGCTGATATGGTCCAGCTCGCAGCCGCAGAAGGAATGGACGGTGCCGGCGAGCTGAGGGAAGCTCTTCATGTAGCCGCTCTTTTCGAAGAAGGCGCGGTTCATGCCCGGCGGGAAGCGAATGGCTTCCGCGCCGTCCTCGCCGCCGGTGCGGTCGATCAGCCGTTCGAAGGCGGCGATGACGCCCTCGAATTCGCCGGAGCGGCCGTAAAGGCCCTCGACGCCGGTTTCGATCAGCAGGCCGGCATCGAACAGCCGGTCGAGAAAGGAGACTTGCATGTCCATGTGGTTCACCCCAGAAGGCTCGTGTCCTGCCTGTTGACCAGAAGCATGGTGGACTGGTTCATCAGGATGCGTTCGTTGGAAATCTGCAACTGTGCCGAATAGGCGTCGCGCAGATGGCGTCCGACGCTGTAGGGCGTGCCGTTCTTGTAGCCCATGATGCCGTTGATCAGCAGCGTCTGGCCGATGATGTCGATGATCGCCGTGGAGGTCGCGAGCTTCGTGTTGTTCATCGCGATCAGGAAACCCATCGTCAGGCTGTCGGGATTGCGGCGGATGTCCTCGTACTGGCGGATGCCGTGGGCGATATCCGTGCGGATCGCCTGAAGCCTGCCGGAGATTTCGGCAAGGCGCAGCGCGCCGGGCGGCGTCTGGCCCGGCGTCTTACGGGCGGCCGCTCGCACGAAGCTCTGGGCACGGTTCACCGCATCCACCGCGATGCCGTACCACAGCGCACTCCACAGAAGATGGGCCATCGCCAGCATGGAATGGGCGGCGATCTCCGCGAAGGGCTCGGGAATGATCTGCGCAGCCGGCGCCTCGCCCTTGAAGACGAAGCCTTCCGAACAGGTGCCGCGCATGCCGAGCGTATCCCAGTCATTGGTCTTTTCCAGCGTGTACTGGTCGTTGAGGAAGACCGTCATCACCTGATCGGAGGAGGCGGCGTCCCTGTGGGCGCGCGAGGTGATGAGGATCGCATCGCAATAGAGGCCGTAGGAAATGACCGTCGCGTTCTTTTCCAGCCGGCAGACGCCGTTCTCCACCTCGACGGCGCAGATCGAGTTGCGCAGGTCGCCGCCGATGCCGCCTTCGGTAGTCGCCGAACCGAGCAGAAGCTGCTCGTGGACGATGCGGCGCATGAAGTCCCGGTGCCATGCGGCGTTCATGCCATGCTCGACCAGGCTGGACAGCTTGATGTGGTGCATGGCGAAGATCATGGCCGACGAGCCGCAGTTCTGGCCGAGGATCGAGCAGAGTTCAGCGATTTCCGCGATCGGTGCCTCTTCGCCGCCCAGTTCGGCCGGAACCTGAATGCCCAGCAGCCCCTCATCCTTGAGGGCCTGCATGGTCTCGGCCGGGAAGCGCGCCTGCGCGTCGACGTCTGCGGCGTGTTGCGCGGCGACGGCGGCGACGCGGGCGATCCGCTCGCGCAACGACGCCGGCGGCGTCTTGACGTGGGCGTTCATCATGCGGCCTCTTGCGCCTGGAGAATCGCCGCAACCGTCTTCTCGATGGTGGCGATGCTGGCGAAGGACTTGCGGTTCAGCAGATTGTCCGGAAACTCGATGTCGAAGGCTTCCTCGATGCCCAGCATGAGCTGGACGGAAGCGAAAGAGGACAGGCCCGCCGCGTAAAGATCGGCGTCGTCGGCGAGGCTCTCGACCGGGGCCGGAAGACCGCCGAGTTTCGTCAGCAGATTGCGGATGGTTTCGTTCATGCCATTGACTCCCTCGGTTCCATGCGGAAGCCATTTCCGTGCGGAGAGGCCCCGTTGGGAGCGAGCAATAGCAGCGAAAGGATAAAGCACCTCTAAGTGGTTTAGTTAAGAAGTCTTTATCCTGGGTCCCGGTTTTGTCATTGGTCAATAATCGCAGGGCCGGGGGCTTTTCATGCGACCGGAGGCCACACATGCGCGTTGCCCCGGAAATCCGAAACGGACCAGCATCCGTCTGCGGCGGGGCGAACCGCGTCGGGGCCGAGGGGCGCCTTGCCGTGTCCGCCGGGAATGTCGAGTACATAGGCGGGCTGGCAGAGGCCGGACAGGCGGCCGCGCAGCGCTGCGACGATCCGCTGGCCCTCGCCGATGTCGAGGCGGAAATGGCTCGTGCCCGGCGCGAGGTCGGGATGATGCAGGTAATAGGGCTTGATGCGCGTCTCGACGAAAGCGCGCATCAGCTCACCCAGCACTGCGGGATCGTCGTTCACGCCTTTCAGCAGCACGCTCTGGCTGATCATGGCAATGCCGGCATCGACGAGCCGGGCGCAGGCGGCGCGGGCCTGCGGCGTCAGTTCGCGCGGGTGGTTGGCATGAAGCGCCACCCACAGCGTCTTGCCGCTTTCCTTCAGCGCCGCGATCAGTTCCGCATCGATGCTCTCGGGGCTGGCCACCGGAACGCGGGTGTGGAAGCGGACGATCTTCACATGCTCGATGACGGCCAGACGGCGCATGATCTCCGCCAGCCGCCGCGACGAGAGAATGAGAGGATCGCCGCCGGTGAGGATGACTTCCCATATCTGCGGATGGGCGGCGATATAGGCAAAGGCGGCATCCATCTCGGCGGGGGCAAGCGTGCCGTCGCCGTCGGGACCGACCATTTCCCGGCGGAAACAGAAGCGGCAATAGACCGGACAGACATGCACGGCCTTGAAGAGAACGCGGTCCGGATAGCGATGCACGATCCCCTTGACCGGCGTGTGTGCATGATCGCCGATCGGGTCGTCCCGTTCTTCGGCAAGCGTGACGAGTTCGGCGGCGGAGGGCAGGAACTGCCGGGCGATGGGGTCGTCGGGATCGGCCCTGTCGATCAGCGCTGCAATCGCCGGCGTGACGGCGACGGCGTAGCGGGCCGCGACCTGCCGCACTTCGGCCAGAGCGGCATCCCCGATCAGGCCGGCTTCCGCAAGATCCGCGGGCGTCTTCAGGCTGCGTCCGCCGCTCACGGCCCGAACTCCGCGACCGGCGCCCACATCACCTGGTCGATGCGGGTGGCGCCTGTGGCGAGCATCGTGAGGCGATCGAAGCCGAGGGCTGCGCCGCTTGCCTGCGGCATATGGGAAAGGGCGGCGAGAAAATCCTCGTCGATCGGGTAGGTTTCGCCGTAGATGCGCTGCTTCTCGGCCATTTCGTGTTCGAAGCGGCGGCGCTGCTCGGCGGGGTCCGTCAACTCGCCGAAGGCATTGGCAAGCTCGACACCGCAGGCGTAAAGCTCGAAACGTTCGGCCACGCGGGCGTCCCGGGCGGAAGGGCGGGCAAGAGCCGCTTCCGAAACCGGATATTCATCGAGGATCGTGAGGCGGCCGGCGCCGAGGAAGGGTTCGATCCTTTCCACCAGCACGCGGCTGTAGAGATCGGCCCAGGTATCGTCTTTTGCGTGGCGGATGCCGGCCTTTTCCAGTTCGGCGGCCAGGTGGCCGCGGTCGGTCCCGCCATCGGGTGCGACCGATGCCAGCAGGTCGATCCCGGCGAAGCGCCCGAAGGCTTCGGCAACGCCGAGCCGTTCCGGCTCGGCGAAGGGATCGGCCTCCATGCCCCGGAAGCGGAAGGTCTTCGTGCCGGTCGCCTCGGCGGCGGCGGCAACGATCCAGGCGCAGTCGCGCATCAGTTCCTCATAGGGCGCACCCGCGCGATACCATTCCAGCATGGTGAATTCCGGGTGGTGCAGCGGGCCGCGCTCGCGGTTGCGCCAGACATGGGCGAAGCAGGCGATCTTTTTCTCGCCCGCCGCCAGCAGCTTCTTGGCCGCGAACTCCGGCGAGGTGTGCAGATAGGCGGGGTGGCCGATGCCGTCATTGCCGACGATTTCGGTCGCGAAGGCGTGAAGATGGGTTTCATTGCCGGGGGACACCTGAAGGGCAGGCGTGTCGACCTCGATGAAGCCGCGTTCCGTAAACCCGGCGCGCAGGGCCGACTGGATGCGGTTCCGCCCGAGGAGGAACGGCCGGCGATCCGCATGAACGGCGGGATGCCACCAGGGAGAGGGTTTCGGCGTCACGGTTTTCATGTCAGGTTCTTCTCTTCTTCCCTGCTGCCTGCGACCCTCGGAACGACGGTCGATTTCGCCGCAAGCCGCGCGGGGACTGGCATTCCGCGCGAATTTAGGGTAGTTCCGCGCCGGAAAAGAATTTTGCGTCACCCCGGAGCCGCTGCCCGGCAGTCCTCTACGACGCGTATCACGCCGTTACAAGGAAGTATTATGGTCAAGGTCATCGCCTCATCCGTCCGCAAGGGCAACGTTATCGACGTGGACGGTAAGCTCTACGTGGTTCTCACCGCCCAGAATTTCCACCCCGGCAAGGGCACGCCGGTCACGCAGGTCGACATGCGCCGGATCGCCGACGGCGTCAAGGTTTCGGAACGCTGGCGCACGACGGAACAGGTCGAGCGCGCCTTCGTCGAGGATCTGAACTTCCAGTTCCTCTACGAAGATGGCGAAGGCTTCCATTTCATGAACCCGGAAAACTACGATCAGGTCGTGGTCGATGTCGAGACGATGGGCGAGCAGAAAGCCTATCTTCAGGAAGGCATGACCTGCGTTCTTTCCATCCATGAGGGGATTCCGCTGGCCGTCGAGCTGCCGCGTCACGTCACGCTGGAGATCACCGAGACCGAGCCGGTCGTGAAGGGCCAGACGGCCTCGTCCTCCTACAAGCCCGCCATGCTCTCGAACGGCATCCGGACGTCCGTTCCGCCGCACGTCACTGCCGGTACCCGCGTCGTGATCGCCACGGAAGACAATTCCTACGTCGAGCGCGCCAAGGATTGACGGTTCCGGCCGGAAACGGCGGGAATGAAAAACCCCCGGAGCCTCGCGGCGCCGGGGGTTTTTGTTGTCCGTCGAACCGGAACGATCAGGGCTTCGTCGTGGTCGCGACCCGGACGGGACCGGTCGCGGCATAACCGCCGCCCATCGCGACGTTGAGGGCGACGTAATCGCTGGCGAGCTGCTGCACGGCTGTCGCCAGGCTCGCCTGCGCGGTCGAGACCGAGCGCTGCGCGTCGAGTACGTCGAGCAGCGAGGACGCGCCGTCGCGGTAGCTGGCGGTGGAGAGGCGCAGCGCCTCCTCGTAGGACTGCACGGTCCTGCGAAGGGCGGTCACGGTCTCGGCGTCGCGCTTGATCGACGCCAGCGCATCGGCCACGTCCTGCACCGCGCCGAGCACGGTTTCCTTCCACGCCAGATAGGCGTTGCGCGCGTTCGATTCGGCAGTGGTCAGGTTCGCCTTCAGGGCGCCGCCGGTGAAGATCGGCAGGTTGAGAGTGGGCCCGAAGGACCAGGTCGTCAGCCAGCCGTTCGTGCCGCTCATGTTTCTGAGCGTCGGCGAAATGGAACCGCCGAGCGTGATGGACGGGTAGAAGTCCGCCTCGGCGACGCCGATCTGGGCGACGGCCGCCGCCAGATCCCGTTCCGCGGCGCGGATGTCGGGACGGTTGCGGATGAGATCGGCGGGAACGCCTGCCTTGGTCGAGAAGCGCGCGACCGGCTGGCGGCCGCCCTTCTGCAATTCGGCGATCAGCGTTTCGGCCGGCAGGCCGAGCAGCGTCGCAAGGTTGTGGGCGGAGATGCGGAAACCCTTGTCGAAGCCGGGAATGTCGGCGAGCGTCGAGTTCACCAGACCTTCGGACTGGACGACATCGAGCCGCGAGGCGGCGCCGGCTTCGAGCTGGAGCTTGGTGAGATCGAGCGTTTCGCGACGCGAGGTCAGGTTCTTGCGGGCGATGGCCAGGCGTTCCTGGTAATAGCGCACGTCGATATAGGCGTTGACGACGTTGGACAGATAGGTCAGCCGGGCGACGTCGGCGGTGGCGTAGGCGCTGTCGAGCGAGGCGAGTGCACCTTCCTTGGCGCGGCGGTACTGGCCAAAGAGATCGAGCAGCCAGGAGGCTGAAAGGCCGCCGCTGGCCGAGGACAGGGTGGAGGTCTGGGTGCGCAATTCGCCGCCCTGGCCGCTGAGCGTTTCGGAGGCGTCTGCGGCGAGCTGCGGCAGCGAGCCGGCGCCCGCGCTGATCACGTTGGCTTCGGCTGCGGTGATGCGCTCGATCGCCTGGAGAACGGTGAGGTTCTGGGAAAGGCCCTGCTCGACATAGGCGTCGAGCCGCCTGTCGTTGAATGCGGGCCACCAGGCTTTTGCCGTGACGTCACCAGCGCTTCCGCTGCCGCCTTCGTTGAACTTCTGCGGCAGATCGATCTGCGGAGGGGTGTGGTTCGGTCCACTGACACAGCTCGAAAGCAGAAGCAGAACGAGGGGTGCTGCCGAACGAAAAGAAACCATAGTGTTGATCCGCATCCTGTTTCCGAAAGTCCTTTTCCGCCTGCCCGAGCCCGACGACGGCCTGCGAAGCAGTGCTTCGCGGTCGGCCGGCAGGCTAGCAGCAGGGAGTTTAAGTCGATAGGCTAAATTCTTCATTAACTATAATTCTGCCCAGGCTGTGTTGCTCAGGCTACACTGCGGTCTGATTGTAACGGCGCGCCACGTCCGGGATCGTGCGGACGGCTAACCGTGATTCCCGATTAAGTGACGTAATTTAAGAAACATTACCTGGCAAGCGGATTTGTTAGGGAACGGTTTACGAATTCGATCACTTCGTCACAGCGTGTCCTGAGTTCGTCCGCCTTATAGCGGGCGAGAAACACGGGATGCAGCACGCAGGCGAAGCAGGCGCTGATGCAGCGTGCGGTTTTTTCCACATCTTCGCAGAAATAGACGCCTTCATCGGCGCCGAGGCGGACCATGTCGACGAATCGGCTTTCGAGCAATTCCTTGTAGCGCCGGCCGCAGGCCATTTCGTTGCCGGACGTCATCAGCACGATTTCGAACAGGCAGGGGCTCTGCCGAAGGCTGCGCAGATGGGACTCCATCAGGCGGCGGACGAAGTGCCCCAGCCTCTCCAGCGTCGGCAGGCTCGTGTCGATTCCCTCGAGCGTGCCGACCAGCGTCTCGACATGGCGTTCGGCGATGGCCTCGGCCAATGCCGTCTTCGAGCGGAAATGCTTGAAGACATTCGCCGGCGACATGTCGAGTGCCGACGCGATGTCGGCGATCGTCGTTCCGGAAAAACCGTTTTCGCGGAAGACGGATTCCGCCATGTCGAGCACGTCCTGTCGCGTTTCTTCCGCCTTGCGTCTTGCCCGTCTTGCCAATGCTCCATGCTCCCTTAACGCTTCGCCGTCCCTGATCGATGGCGAAGCCAGCCCGATCCGATTTGTCGGATGACCGGCGGGGTTTATCAAGTCCTCATGACGGTTTTCCGTCACTTCCGCCGAAATAGGGAGCCAGATTGGCCCGGATGCGGTCCTTCGGCGTGGCGTAGCTGTCATCCGGGACGAATGTCCGCCCGGTAATCATCTCGAAGGCGCGAATATAGACGTTCGAGGTCTGCTCGATCAGCGCGCCTGGAATTTCCGGAATGTCGTCCTTGTAGGGATCGCAACGGTCGGCAACCCAGGCGCGGACGAAATCCTTGTCGAAGCTTTCCGGGCGCGTGCCCTTTTCGAAGCTGTCCGGGTAGGTGGCGGCGATCCAGTAGCGGCTGCTGTCCGGCGTGTGGATCTCATCCGCCAGAATGATTTTGCCGCTTTCGTCGGTGCCGAATTCATATTTGGTATCGACCAGAATGAGGCCGCGTTCGCGGGCACGCTCCTGGCCGCGGGCAAAGAGCGCCAGCGCGTAGCGCGACAGCGTGTCCCATTGCTCCTGCGTCAGAAGGCCGGTTTCGACGATCTCCCGGGGCGACAGCGGTTCGTCGTGGCCTCCGTCGAAGGCCTTGCTGGTCGGCGTGATGATCGGGGCGGGCAGTTTCTCGTTGTCGCGCAGGCCGTCCGGAAAGGTGATGCCGTACATTTCCCGCACGCCCTTCCTGTATTGCGTGAGGATCGACGTGCCGGTCGTGCCGGCGAGATAGCCGCGCACGACGATCTCGACGGGAAGGATGTCGAGCCGCTTGCCGATGACGACGTTCGGGTCCGGATAGGAGACGACGTGGTTCGGGCAGATATCGGCGGTTTCCTCGAACCAGTAGCGCGCCGTCTGGGTGAGAACCTGCCCCTTATAGGGAATGCAAGTCAGGATACGGTCGAAGGCGCTCAGCCGGTCGGTGGAAATGATGATCCGCTCGCCATTCGGCAGGTCGTAGTTCTCGCGGACCTTGCCCCGGTAATAGGAGGGCAGTTCCGGAAAATGGGCTTCGGAAAGAATACGCACGAATCATGATCTCCGTTGTCTGGGAGCGCCGGGGAGGGGCCGTCCCGATCCGTTCATCGGGGCCTGGTTCTTCTTATCCTCGCACAGGCAGGGGGCGCAAGCGGAGAGAGGCGCTCGGAAAACAGCCGTTGCCGTGGGCCTTATGGCCGGATATCAAGGAGGTTCAAAGGACGCACATCTTTCAGGAGAACCCCATTCATGTCTTCCAAGCCCCTGAACCACGTCATTCCCGTTCCCGAGCATACCGAGGAAATGGGGCCGCTGACGGAAGGTCTCCTTCCGATCGTCATCGCCCTGCTCGTTCTCGTCGGCTGGATCGCGGCCTTTTTCGTCTTCGGCTATCCGGGCCTGATCGTGCCGGCCTTGACTTTGGTGGTCCTGCTTGGCGGGTTGATCATTTGGGTTTCGCGGGGGTGATCCGGCGTCTTCAAGAACGGTGATTTTCGAAAAGCCCCGGCGCACCGGGGCTTTTTTCGTTTTCGGGCGCTCCTTTTGGGTTTATTTTTGTTTGATTTGTTAAATTTATTGTTCTGGATCAATTGCTTGTGTGATTTTTTGTATGAAAGTGCGATTCAGTTATTGACGTTTGAGTGTGGAGGGTTCTATAAGCAGCGTCGTTGACGAGGGCGGCTTCGCTGCTGGCGACCTTCTCGTTTGCTCTTGAGACTGGCGGCGATATTTGGCCTTAAGGGTTTGATTTTGCTGG
>NZ_JANFPI010000009.1 GCF_026552795.1 Ectorhizobium quercum | reverse complement strand
CCAGCAAAATCAAACCCTTAAGGCCAAATATCGCCGCCAGTCTCAAGAGCAAACGAGAAGGTCGCCAGCAGCGAAGCCGCCCTCGTCAACGACGCTGCTTATAGAACCCTCCACACTCAAACGTCAATAACTGAATCGCACTTTCATACAAAAAATCACACAAGCAATTGATCCAGAACAATAAATTTAACAAATCAAACAAAAATAAACCCAAAAGGAGCCTGCCGGCCCTGCATTTTCGACAAACGGCCATATTGCCCTTACTCATTGCATCCGGGCGTGCGATGCGCGAAACCGTATTCTGCTCAAATAAACTTGCCCGCGAAAGCAGGGTGTTACCGCGCGATTTCCGGCAAGGTGGAGCGAAAGCGGCACCGCTCCATTGCAAAATCGAAAATTGAGCTTATATTGGGCCCATCGACCATTGCTTGTGACGTCGCTCCAGAGCCTCAAGGGCTCCGTCAGATTTCCTCTCAACTAATCGATCCAATCCCGCAAGGTATCGCGGGAACCACAACGATTGCTGCGAAAGGAAATCGTTATGAACACTGGTACTGTAAAGTGGTTCAACGCCACCAAGGGCTTCGGCTTCATTCAGCCCGATAACGGCAGCACGGACGTTTTCGTCCACATCTCGGCCGTCGAGCGCGCAGGTCTGCGTTCGCTCAGCGACGGCCAGAAGGTCCGCTACGATATCGTGCAGGATCGCAAGTCCGGCAAAAGCTCCGCCGATAATCTTCAGGCGGCTTGAATTTGTCATTCGCTCCCGTTGACCACGACTGTACAGGCAGCGGAGCTGAGTGATCGTGAGAGGTCGGGTTCGCCCGGCCTTTTGTTTTTTATGGCTATGGAAGCTCTCATGCCCAAACACCGTTATCGATCGGGAGATACGATTGTTCTGAAATCCCGGGTGCTGGGAAGCATCCAGCCGCAAGGCTCCGGCCGGATCATGTCCGCGCTGCCGGAAGCGCAGGGGCTGGTTCGCTACAGGGTGCGGTTCGAGCATGAGAATTTCGACCGAAGCATAAGCCAGGACGACATCGATACGACAGCGTCGTCCCCGCGGACCCGCGAGCCGCAAGGCGCATCGCCCCGCGACGGGACGTCGAGCTGGATCAATCCGAACGCCATCAGGACCAGGAAATAACAGCCCAGGCTGAGTCAGGAGACATTTTGCAGGTTATCGTCAGGGACAATAATATCGAACAGGCTCTTCGCGTCTTGAAGAAGAGGATGCAGCGCGAAGGCGTTTTCCGGGAAATGCGGGCGCGGCGCTCCTATGAGAAGCCGTCCGAGAAGCGCATTCGCGAGCAGGCCGAGGCCGTTCGCCGCCACCGCAAGCTGGTGAAGAAGAAGATGCAGCGCGAGGGATTGCTTCCCGCCCCCAAGAAAGTCGTCCGCCCGCGGTGATCACCGATCCGAATCCTTGCTAAAAGGAGGTCACTATGACCATCACGAAAGAGGCATTTTTCAAACCGGGCAGAACGTCCGCCCAGGACAAGGCGTCCACGACGGATCGGGCGGCGAAGGAGATCATCACTGCCGAGGCTCTCCAGCGCGCCCGCAAGACGCAGCGGCTTCGCGAGCTTCGGGAAGCGCAGGAGACGGCTACGGTCGTCATCCCTCCCGTCCGCGGGAAAAAGCCGTCCTCTTCCGGCAAGACGTAATTTCGAAACGTCTTGCCCCGGAAACGGAATAGGCGCATTCTACAAGGGCCGGCAGCCGTTTAAAGGGCGCTGCCGCTTCAGGGTTTGCAATCCTGGCCCCAACGAAAGGAGGACGTGATGTCTTCCGACTTTTATCCTTCGAGCCTTTCTCGCAATCTCGTCCGGACGGGCGCTTTCGGCTATCGCGAGAATGCCGCACTTCACCTGCTTCTCAGCGCCGCCGAAGACGTTGCACGCAATGCCGGGCATGATCGCGGATCGACCGTGAATTTCGTGGCTTTTCCCGATTTCGACCGCAAGGCGAAAACAGGACCGAAGGTCGTTTCCTTCGGGCGCACCCACCTTCGCACGCTTGCACTGTCCCGCGGGAAACATCCGTTTACCGGACCTCTTCCCGTCTGATGCAACGGCCGCTGTCCGCCGCCTGCCGGCGGCACGCGCCGATATGCCCAGCCAGAACGCTTCCGGTTTAGGCGGAGTGACGGAAAACCGCTTCACGCTTTTCCCGGGAATGCTCCGGTCCCGATAACAACGACAACGAGGAGGAAAACATGGCCAAGGGTCAAATGCGCGGCAACCGCGAAATCCGCAAGCCGAAGAAAGACAAGACCGAGACTGCGCCGCCCCCGCCGGCGCCCGGCACGCAGGTCAAGCTTGCCGGCGGCACGTCCGGCTTCGGCAAGAAGAAGTAGCCGCGCTTCGCCATTGCGGCCCGCTCCGGTTCAACGGTGCGGGCCGTCTCACCCGTTCATCAAAGGATACCGACATGATGCACAAGACCCCCCGCCGTGCCGTGGAAGATCTCTTTCGCGTCCCGGATGCCGATCGAGGCTCCAATGCCGAAAAGCTTCAGAACCTCCGCAAACGGCTGCAACTGCGCAAGCGCGAGCTTCGCGTCGAGGAGCGGCAGCAACGCCTGGACAAGAGAACGGGGCCATTCGCCAGCCTCTCCTGATCCGCTTGCCCCTTGGCAAGGCCGTCGCGGCTCCGACGATTCGAAACCGTTCGGGATGAACGAGGACCATAAAGTGCCTGAATTCGACTATACGACCGGAGCCGGGCTTTACGCCGGCAAGAAGTTCCGCGGAAGCAGCGGCCCGCGCTACAGGCGGTTCGAGACCGCGGCGGAAGCCGTGCGTTTCGCCATCGAGGACATGCCGGGTTCGCAATTGCGCGGCTCGGTGCTGGAAGTGGACGAAACCCGCTTCGACGACAGGCAGATCCGCATGCTCTACGACGCTCCCGAATACCCGCTCAAGCGCCGGGACGAATGATGACAGTCCGCACCGGCCTCCCCGGGCCGCGCCGGATGCCGCATCCAGGATCTGCGGGGACCGCCTGATGATTTTCTCGGTTCGGCATATCACCGCCTATCGCTACAAGAAGCCGGTGTCCTTCGGCCAGCACCGGCTGATGTTCAGGCCCCGCGACAGTTTCGACCAGACGCTGCTGAACTGCTCGCTGGATGTCTTTCCGCAGCCCGATTCCGTGCGCTGGATTCACGACGTCTTCGGAAACTGCATCGCGCTGATCGACCTTTCCGCCGAATCGGCAGAACTGCGGTTCGAAACGTCGATCCGTCTCGATCACACGGCGCATGTTCCTCTCGACCTGGAGATGGACGTGCAGGCGTTCAGCTTTCCCTTTGCCTACGATGCCGACGAAGCCATAGACCTCGAGCGGACGATCGCCAGGCATTATGCCGACCCCGACGACGAGGTGGGGCGGTGGGCGAGACAGTTCGTGCCTTTCAGCCCGACGGCGCGCACGGGCCATGTCCTGATGACCCTCTGCTATGCGATCCGCGAGAGCTTCAGCTATTCCCGGCGCAGCGAACACGGAACGCAGACGCCCCTCGAGACGCTCAGGCTTCGAAATGGCTCGTGCCGCGATTTCGCGCTGTTGATGATGGAGGCGGCCCGCTCGCTCGGTCTCGCCGCCCGCTTCGTCACCGGCTATATCTATGTTCCCGACCGCGACGGTTCCGTCACGCTGGGCGGCGGTTCGACACATGCGTGGTGCCAGATCTTCCTGCCGGGTGCGGGCTGGGTGGAGTTCGATCCCACCAACGGCATCGTCGGCAACCGCGATCTCATCCGCGTCGGCGTCGCCCGCGATCCGAGGCAGGCGATTCCCCTGTCCGGCAGCTATGACGGCGGGCCGCTCGATTTCGACAGCATGCAGGTGCAGGTCAACGTCGTCACCGAACCGGACGACAACGCCGCAAATCGCTGGTAGAAGGAACGGGTTGCCATGTCCGTGCGTTTGCAATTCTGACGAACACTCCCGAGAAGAAGGACCGGAGCCACATGAAGATACGCGCAGGCTTTCAACTGGGATACGAGTGCGAGCATGAAACGCCGATGCTGCTCGTCCTCAACATCCATCCCTCCCGCCGCGTCGATCTTCTTACGGAACAGGTCCTGAGCTTCGACCGGCCCATAGAGGCCTGGAGCTATACCGATGTGTTCGGCAATGCCTGCAACCGCATCGTCGCGCCTCCCGGCCTGACGACGATTTCCACGATGTTCGAAATCTATGACACCGGCCTGCCCGACCCGGTTCCCGAAGATGCCGTCCAGCACGACATCGCTCACCTTCCCGACGAGGTGCTCGTCTATCTGCTCGGCAGCCGCTATTGCGACACCGACCGGCTGTCGGATTTCGCCTGGAAGACCTTTTCCGGAACGCCGCTCGGCTGGCCGCGGGTGCAGGCCATTCTCGACTTCACCCACGACCGGATCGCCTTCGACTACATGAAGGCCGACCCGCTCAGGACGGCCTTCGGCGGCTTCACGGACAGAACCGGCGTGTGCCGCGATTTCGCCCATCTGGCCATCACGCTTTGCCGCTGCATGAACATTCCGGCCCGCTACTGCACGGGCTATCTCGGAGACATCGGCGTGCCGAAGGACCCGAACCCTATGGATTTCAGCGCCTGGTTCGAGGTCTATCTCAGCGGACGCTGGTACACGGTCGATGCCCGCCACAACACGCCCCGCATCGGCCGCATCCTCATGGCCACCGGCCGCGATGCCACGGATGTGGCGATGTCGACGGCCTTCGGTCCGGCGCTGCTGACGCGTTTCGAGGTGATCACGGACGAGGTTTCGATGTAACCCCGCCGGCAGGCCCCGCCGCCTGATCGTAACCGATCGTCGCCTCGGCGATGCGGCGGATCAATTGCAGTTCCGCGTCGCGATCCGCTCCGTCGGCGGCCACGAGCTTTTCCGTGGCATAGGACGCGCGGTTCAACAGCCGACCGAGCACGGTTTCCGAGTATCCATCCGCGCCGCCATTCGCCCGGGAGGGAGCCGGCGGATCGGTGAACCCTGCATCCGATGTGACAAGACATGGTTCGGAAGACATCTGGTCCACCTTTCTCCTGGGGCAAGGGCGATGTGGCCCTTTTCCGCGGCGCCCGGTCCAAAAGCCGACGGTTCTGACGACATGCACGTCAATTGCGGTTCCAAGAAGACCGGCCGCCATGCCGGGGAAATTATCGCATTCGGGAACGGCAACTTGTTTTGAACACATTGTCACTCTATATATGGGTCATAGCAACTGCTGGTGAGCGCTGAATGAATTGAGCGTTCGCGGTTGTGTAATCGCTTCGGACTTTTGACCACGGATGTACTGGCACTGGTGTTGAGAGCGATGTGAGGAAGGTCGGTGCATTATTGCCCCGGCCTTTTTTGTTTTCCGCGGCATCCCGGCACGAATGCAAACGTGCCGGCGGGCGGCGATTTCCGGAAAATCAGGGCGAGATCGAGAAGGAGAACGTGCAGCCGGTCTTGTTGATCCAGGCTTCGCGGCTCTGGAAGAACGACATCGTATAGGTTTCGCCCGCCCTGGCATTGTCCGTGAAGGACGCGGGAAACCGGCGCCATGTCGTCAGCACGCCCCGTTGCGACGCCTTGCTCAGGTCGGTCCCGCAATGGAGGTTCTCTCCCGCGACGGAAAAGGTGATCTGTCCCGGATTCGTGACCACAAACCGGTAGGTGCGCGTTTCTCCCGAAAGAAGCGTTCCGTCGATCCGTTCGGAAACCATCGCCGAAGACAGCGCCACATCCACGGCAGGGGCCGCATGGGCGGGCGTGAAGGCCGGCAGAACGAGAAGTCCGGCCGCTATGATTCGTGTCAGGCGCATGGTGATCTCCAAAGAAACACCCTGCGCAGGTTCTTCGCCCAATAGCCAGCCCAAACTGCGCCCGGGCGGTCCCCAGCGGCGGCGCTCCGATTATTTTTCGATATATCTTGAATTTAGATATATCGAAATATATCTTCACCGCATGAGAAACAGACCAAAAAGCGGAGGGGACCGCAAATTCCCCAGGACCGGCCCGTGGCCGGAGCGCAGGCATCACGATGAGGAAGCCGGCCGCCGTGGCCGGCGCCGCGGCGGCCGGATGCTGGACTACGGTGAGCTTCGCCTGCTGATCCTCTCGATCATTTCCGAGCGCCCCAGTCACGGCTACGAACTGATCAAGTCCGTCGAGGACATGTTCGGCGGCAGCTACACGCCGAGCCCCGGCGTTCTCTACCCGACGCTCGCCTGGCTCGACGACATCGGCTACGCCGTCGCGGAGGCCAGCGAGGGCAACCGCAAGAGCTATCGCATCACCGCGGAAGGCGAGGCCTATCTGGCGGCCAACCGCACGACGGTGGAGGCGCTGCGCGCCCGTGGCGGGCAGGACGGCGATGGCGTGCGCCGCGGCGCGCCACTTGCCGTCGCCGAGGCGATGGACGGCCTGAAGGCCGCGCTGCGCGGCCAGTTGCGCCGGCCCGGCGTGCCGCAGGCCGCGGTCGAGCGCATCGTCGCCATCCTGCACGACGCGGCCCGGCGCATCGCCGACGATGAACCGCCAGAGACCGTTACCCCCTCGAACCCCACGAACGGAAAAGAAACCATGAGCGCGCCCAACACCGCAGCCGGCCAGACCGGGCTTCTGCCGAAGATCGAACGCATCCGCCATGAATTGCGCCGCCGGCAGTTGACCGTGCTTTCGGCCGTCTCGCTGACGCCGAACATGATCCGCATCACGCTCGGCGGCGATGAGCTGGAAGGGTTCACGTCGCTGTCGGCCGGCGATCACGTCAAGCTCTTCGTGCCGGACGGACAGGGCGGCACCGCCATGCGCGACTACACGCCGCGCCATTACGATCCGCACAACCGCACGCTCGTCCTCGACTTCGCGGTTCATGAGGCCGGACCGGCGACGCAATGGGCGCTCGGCGTGCGCCCCGGCGATCCCGCCCAGATCGGCGGCCCGCGCGGTTCGCAGGTCATCGGCGGCCCGATCCGGGCCTGGGTCCTGATCGGCGACGAAACCGCGCTTCCGGCGATCGGCCGCCGCATCGAGGAGATGGAGGCGGGCGTCCCCGTCACCAGCATCGTGGCCGTTCCCGGCACGCAGGACGAGCAGACGTTCGAAACCGCCGCTGCCCTGACCGCCCACTGGGTTCACCGCACCGACGCGACGGACGCCGCCGCCATCATCGAGCGGCTGCGCGACGTTCCGCTGGAGCCGGGCACCTTCGTCTGGCTTGCCGCCGAGGGTTCGGTCGCCAAGGCCATCCGCGCCTATCTCGTCGGCGAACGCAACCATCCGCTCGCCTGGCTGCGCGCTTCGGGCTACTGGGTGAAGGGCAAGGCCGATACCACCGAGAAGTTCGAGGACTGAGCCGGACCCGCCTTCGGCGCCTTGAAAACCGCGCCGGTCGACCATGACCGGCGCATGTCCGCCAGCGTCCGGCTTTTTTGATCCCCGGCATTTTATCCCGACACGAAAAATGCCTAGACTGCGCCCGTCACGGGAGAGCCGCACATGACCGACAGCCAGACGGAGACGATCGCCTTTCTCGAAGGGATGATGACGGGCGGCGGGCGGAAACGGGTGGAAACCCACATTTCCATCATCCTTCTGGCCGGCGACGCCGCCTTCAAGCTCAAGAAGCCGGTGAAGCTGCCCTATGCCGATTTCTCCACCCCGGCGCTCCGGCTGGCGGCCTGCGAGAACGAGGTGACGCTGAACCGCCGCACCGCCCCCGACCTTTACCGCGGCACGCGCCGCATCACCCGCACGGGAAGCGGCGGCCTCGAGCTCGACGGCCCCGGCGAACTCGTCGACGCCGCCGTGGAGATGCGCCGTTTCGACGAGGACGAACTCTTCGACCGGCTGGCCGAACGCCATGCGCTCGACACGCCGCTGATGGAGGAGACGGCCGTCGCCATCGCCGGCTTCCACGAGAAGGCCGAGGTGCTGCACACCGGCGGCGGAGCGGCGAACCTGCGCGGCGTGCTCGACATCAACCGCGCCGGCTTCGCCACGTCGCACGTCTTTTCCGACGCGGCCGTGGCCGGGCTGGACGCCACACTTCGCAAGAGGCTCGCGCGCCATGCCGCCCTGCTCGATGCCCGCGAGAGAGCCGGAAAGCTGCGGCTCTGCCACGGCGACCTGCATCTGAGGAACATCTACCGCACGCCGGAGGGGCCGCGCCTGTTCGACTGCATCGAGTTCAACGACGCCATCGCCTCCACCGACATCCTCTACGATCTCGCCTTCCTGCTGATGGATCTGTGGCACCGCGACCTGCCCGGCCTCGCCAGTGCCGTCGTCAACCGCTATCTCGACCGCAGCGCCGACGATGCCGGCTTCTGCCTCCTGCCCTTCATGATGGCCGTGCGCGCCGAGGTCCGCGCCCATGTGACGGCGACCCAGGCCGAAACCGCCAAGGACGGCGGGGAGGCGCTGAAAGCGCTGGCAGGTCAATATTTCGAGCTGGCTAACGATCTTCTGAACGAACAGGAACCGCGTCTCATCGCCATCGGCGGGCTTTCCGGCTCCGGCAAGTCGACGCTCGCCGTCCGGCTCGCGCCGCTGCTGGGTGTTGCCCCCGGCGCGCGCCTGCTGGAAAGCGACCGCATCCGCAAGGCGCTGTTCGGCGCGGGTTTGAGCGAACGGCTGCCGGACGAGGCCTATGCGCCCGGAGTTTCCGAAAAGGTCTATGCCGCGCTGAACGACCGGGCCCGCACGATCCTCGATGGCGGCGGCATCGCCATCGTCGATGCGGTCTTCAGCCGCGCGGAGGAGCGCGAAGCGGTCAGCGCCGTCGCCGCCGGTCTCGGCGCGCCCTTCACCGGCCTGTGGCTCGACGCCGCGCCGGACGTGCTGCGCCAGCGCATACGCGCCCGCAGCCAGGGCGATTCCGATGCGACGACCGAGGTTCTGGAGAGCCAGCTCGCTCGCGATCCGGGCCCGCTCGACTGGACGAGGCTCGACGCGACCGCCGACGCCGAGACCCTGACGGCAACGGCGCTGGACATGATCGGCGGCGGTCAGCCGACCAGCATGTAGGCATAGGTGCTGAGCACCCCCATGAGCGCGATGCCGCAGACCGTGCGCGTCTTGTTGTTGACGACGACATCCAGAATTCTGCCGAAAACCATGCTTGATCCTCCTCTTCTCCCGCGGCACAGATTACAGAACTCCCCGTAAAACGGTATTCGACTGAAGCATAACCCGATCCGGGCAAGGGCGAACCAATGAACAATCTTCTGACCGATATCGACGGCGTCGCCGTGGGCCATGCCACCGACCTGAAACTGGGCTCCGGCGTCACGGTCGTGGTCTTCGACGAGCCGGCGGTCGCCTCGGGCTGCGTTCTCGGCGGCGCGCCGGGCGGCCGCGACACGGCCCTTCTCGATCCGGCCATGACCGTGCAGGCCGTGGACGCCTTCGTCCTGTCCGGCGGCTCCGCCTTCGGACTGGATGCGGCCGGCGGCGTGCAGGCCGGGCTGCGCCAGGCCGGCCGCGGCCTCGCGGTCGGCGCGGCGCGCGTGCCCATCGTGCCGCAGGCGATCCTCATGGACCTGCTCAACGGCGGCGACAAGCAATGGGGCCTGCACTCCCCCTATCGCGACATGGGCTACGAGGCGTTCCGCGTCGCGGGCAAGGGGCCGTTCGCGCTCGGCACGGCGGGTGCCGGCACCGGCGCCACCACGGCCACGTTCAAGGGCGGCCTCGGCTCGGCCAGCGCCGTCGCCTCCGGCGGTCAGGGGATCGCGGCGATCGTCGCGGTCAACGCGCTGGGTTCGGCGACGGTGGGCGACGGCCCGCATTTCTGGGCCGCACCTTTCGAACGCGACGCGGAGTTCGGCGGGCGCGGCCTGCCGGCGCGGTTCGGGCCGGACGACCATGCCATGCGGCTGAAGGGCGTGAACCTGACGGCGACCACCATCGGCGCCATCGTGACCGACGCGGTGCTGACCAAGGCGCAGGCGCACCGGCTGTCGATCATGGCCCATGACGGCCTGGCCCGGGCGCTGCTGCCCGCCCATCTGCCCGCCGACGGCGACACCGTCTTCGCCGCCGCGACGGCCAGGCGGACGCTGGATCATCCCGCCGCCTTCGCCGAGCTTTGCCACCTGGCCACCGTCACGATGGCCCGGGCGGTGGCGCGCGGCGTGTTCGAGGCCACCGCCCTGCCGGTTCCCGGCGCCCAGAAGGCGTGGAAGGACCGTTTCGCCTGACGCCCGTCAGATCTCGTCGGCGAACCAGCCGAACCGGCGGACGATCCATTTCTCCGCTTCCAGAATGGCGAGCAGCAGGACGCCGACACCGACGATCACCAGCCCGTCGCCCAGCGAGACCGGGGCCGACCCGAACAATGCGTTCATGAACGGCAGGTAGGTGTAGCCGAACTGCGCGACGGTGAGGCCGCCGACCGCGAGCAGCACGGCGGGCGTGCCGAGCAGGCCGCGGAAGCTGATCGAGGTGGTGTGCAGGTAGCGGACGTTGAAGAGATAGAAGATCTCCATGACGGCAAGGACGTTGACGACCTGCGTCCGCGCCACCTCGATGCTCTCACCGTTGCCGAGCGCATGGAAGAAGACGCCGAAAACGCCGCTCATGAACAGGAACGACACGAAAATGATGCGCCAGAGCAGGAAGGGCGTGACGAGCGGCGCGTCGCGCCGGCGCGGCCGCCGCTGCATGACGCCGGGCTCCGGCGGCTCGAAGGCCAGCACGAGGCCGAGCGTGACCGTCATGATCAGGTTGACCCAGAGGATCTGCACCGGCGTCATCGGCAGGGCGAAGCCGAGCAGGATGGCCAGGACGACCGCCAGCAATTCGCCGCCATTGGTCGGCAGGGTCCAGCCGATCACCTTGCGGATATTGTCGTAGACCGTGCGGCCTTCATGCACGGCGGCGACGATGGAGGCGAAATTGTCGTCCATCAGCACCGTTTCCGCCGCCTCCTTGGCGGCTTCCGTACCCTTGCGGCCCATCGCGATGCCGACATCGGCCTGCTTCAGCGACGGCGCATCGTTGACGCCGTCGCCGGTCATCGCCACGACATGGCCATCGGCCTGAAGCGCGCGCACGATGCGCAGCTTGTGTTCCGGGCTGGTGCGGGCGAACACGCTGGTCTGGAGCGCGACGGGCTTCAGCTCCTCGTCCGAAAGCCCGTCGATCTCCGCGCCGGTGACGACGACCGGATCGTCGGCAAGGCCGAGCTGGCGGGCGATCGCCGCCGCCGTCGCGCCGTGATCGCCGGTGATCATCTTGACCGAAATCCCCGCCGAGCGGCATTCCGCCACCGCCTGCATGGCTTCCGGGCGGGGCGGATCGATGAAGCCGGCGATGCCGAGGAAGACGAGGCCGCTTTCCAGCATGTGGTGGCCGAGGCTGTCCGCCCCGACCGGCGCCCTGCCCATCGCAAAGCCGAGAACGCGCTCGCCGTGGCTGGCGGCGGCGGCGATCGCCTCGTCCCAGTAGACGGGATCGACGGCGACGTCGCCTTCCGCGCCCATGACGGAATCGCACATGGCGAGAACCCGCTCCGGCGCGCCCTTCATGAAAATCACCCTCTCACCCGACGGCGCACTGTTGAGCGTCGCCATGAAGCGATGGGCGGCATCGAAGGGGATGTCGTCGATGCGCGGCCAGGCGCGCCGTTCGTCCTCCGGGACGAAGCCAGCCTTGAGCACCAGCGTGACCAGCGCCCCTTCCATCGGATCGCCGAGGACGGTGTAGTGGCCGCCCTCTTCCTTCAGATGCGCGTCGTTGCACAACAGGCCGGCGAGGAGAAGCCGGTCGCGCACGGCATCTTCCGGCCCGGTCAGCACGCCCTCCGGCTCGTATCCGGCCCCCGAGACCAGCGTTTCGCCGCTTGCCGTGACGACGCGGGCGACGGTCATCTCGTTCTTCGTCAGCGTCCCGGTCTTGTCCGAGCAGATGACGGAGGTGGAGCCGAGCGTTTCCACCGCCGGGAGCCGGCGCACCACGGCATTGCGCGCCGCCATGCGGCGCACGCCGATGGCGAGCGTGATGGTGATGACGGCAGGCAGGCCTTCCGGCACCACGCCGACGCTCAGCGCCACCACCACCATCAGCGCATCCACCCAGTCATATCCCCTGACGGCATAGGCGAAGACGAACAGCGCCGCCGCCAGCGACATGGCGAACCAGGTGATCATCCGCCCGAAGCGGTCGATCTGGACCAGCAGCGGCGTGGTCAGTTGCTGCACGGTGCCGATCAGCGCCGAAATCCGGCCGATTTCCGTGCGGGAGCCGGTTTCGACGGCAATGCCCCCGCCCTGCCCCGCCGCGACGATGGTGCCGGAAAAGAGCATGCAGGTACGGTCGGCGATGGCGGCGGCTTCGGCGACCGGCGCGAGGTGCTTTTCGGCCGGAACGGATTCCCCGGTCAGGATCGCCTCGTTGGCGAGCAGGCTCGACGCGCGCACCAGCCGCAGGTCCGCCGGCACCTTGTCGCCCGCCTCGACCAGCACCAGATCGCCCGGCACGATGTGGCGGGCATCGATCATCTGGCGCTCACCGTCGCGCACCACCGTGGCGTGCGGCGAGATCATGTCGCGGATCGCATCCAGCGCCTTTTCCGCCTTGCCCTCCTGCACGAAGCCGACGATGGCGTTGACCACCACCACGCCGAGGATGACCGCCGCATCGACCATGTGGCCGAGCACGGCCGAGGCCACCGCCGCCGCCATGAGGAAGTAGATCAGCATGTTGTTGAACTGCGACAGGAAGCGCATGAGCGGATGCGGCCGCGGCGGTTCGGGAAGCCGGTTCTCGCCGTGGGCCGCCAGCCGCTCGCGCACGGACAGGGACGTCAGCCCCTTTTCGCCGCTGCCCAGGCTGCCGAAGACCTCTTCGCGGGAAAGCGCATGCCAGGCACCGTGAACCGCTGTCGTCTCAGGGCTTTCGGGCGAAGAAACGACGTTTTTATTCATTCACGGCCTGCCTTGCTGCGGGTATTGGTAATCTTGCCGTTGCAATGTAGCAAACAATGGCTTGAGCGTGGATGACATGAATGTGATCTTACCCTATGCGTGTCAGTGGAGGACGACGACATGGACGGAAAACTGCTGCTGACATTCAACACCGGTTCTTCGACGGTGAAGATCGGCATCTTCGAATTCGGCCCGGGCATCCTGCGCAGGATCGGCAAGGGCATGCTCGACTTCAACAACCGCCCGCTGACCTTCCACCTGACCGAGGGCCCCGATATCTTCGACGTGCCGCTGGAGGCCGAGGCCGGCGACGGGCTGACCGAGGTGCTGGAAGAGACGTTCGAATGGCTGGGCGAGCATTTCGACCTGTCCTCCATCGACGCCGTGGCGCACCGCGTCGTGCATGGCGGCCGCGATTTCACCGGTCCGGTGAAGATCGACGAGCGGACCCTTGCCGACATCGAGGCGCTGACCGTTCTGGCGCCGCTGCACCAGCCGCAGATCGTGCGCCTGATCAACGCCATCCGCGACCTGCGGCCCGACCTGCCGCAGACCGCCTCCTTCGACACCGCCTTCCACCGCACCATGAGTGAAACGGCCCAGCGCTTCGCGCTGCCGCGCGGCATGTTCGACGAGGGAATCCGGCGCTACGGTTTCCACGGCCTCTCCTACAAGTACATCGCCGCCGAACTCGCCCGCCGCGACCCGGACCTTTCGAAGGGCCGCGTCGTCGCCGCCCATCTCGGCTCCGGGGCGAGCCTCTGCGCCATGCAGAACGGCGAAAGCCGCGACACCTCCATGAGCTTCACCACGCTGGACGGTATTCCGATGGCCACGCGCTGCGGCGCCATCGACCCCGGCGTGCTGCTGCACCTGCTGACCGAGCGCAGCATGAGCCGGCCCGCCGTGGAGGACCTGCTCTACCGCCGCTCCGGCCTGCTCGGCGTTTCGGGCATCAGCGCCGACACGCGGGCGCTGATCGCCAGCGACAGGGCCGAGGCGAAGGAGGCGCTGGACCTCTACACCTTCCGCGCCGCCGGCGAGATCGCCCGCCAGGCCGTGGCGCTGGAGGGGCTGGACGGCCTCGTCTTCACCGCCGGCGTCGGCGAGAACCAGCCCGCCATCCGCGCCATGATTTCCGGCCACCTCGCCTTTCTCGGCGTGACGCTCGACCCGGCGGCCAATGCCGCCAATGCCGGGGTGATCTCCGCCGCCGGCAGCCGGGTGAAGGTGATGGTGATCCCCACCGACGAGGAACAGGTGATCGCCGAGGAGGCGCTTTTTCTTCTCGGATACCCCGCCCTTCCCGGCCCGGGCGCTTCCGCCTGACCGCGGATCGCGGGCACGCCCCGCCGCGGTCCTATGCATTCGCGCTTTCGCGCGAAAGCCTGCCCTCGTACATCGCCTGCCAGTAGGCGAGGCTCTCCTGCGCATTCATCGGCCGGGGATTGGCGGCGCGCGGGTAAAGCCGCGCCATCTCCTCCGACAGCGCCCTGAGATCGGCGGCACTGACCTTGTGTTGCGCGAGGTTCACGGGCAGGCCGAGATCGGCCATCAGCGCCTGGATCGCCCGGGCCGGATCGCCGGAAACGCCCATCGCCCGCGCGACGCCGGCAAGCGCCTGCGGCACGGCGGACCGGTTGAAATCCATGAGGCAGGGCAGGCCGAGCGCGCAGCCGAGGCCGTGCGGCGTGCCGTTGTAGCTGCCGAGCACGTAGGACACGCTGTGCGCCCACAAGCCTCCGGACAGGTTGAAGCTCATCATCGCCAGCGCCGAGCCGACGGCCATGTCGTAGCGGGCGGCAAGGTTCTGCGGTTCGGCCCGCGCCGTGCGGATCGAGCGCGACAGAAGGGCGATCGCGCCGAAGGACAGCGCATCGCACATCGGCGTCGCCGCCGTGTGCATGACCGCCTCGATGGCGTGGGTGAGCGCGTCCATGCCGGTCATGGCGGTGACGGAGGCGGGCATCGAGACGGTGAGCAGCGGATCGAGGATCGCCGCCTGCGGCACCAGCGCCGGACCTGAGAGCGAGCGCTTGGTGGTGCCGTCGGTGACGACGGCGAAGATGCTGGTTTCCGAGCCGGTGCCGGAGGTGGTGGGAACGAGCACCAGCGGCGCCATGACCTCCGTTTCGAAACGCGGATGGCCGCGCACGATATCGGCAGGCATGCGGCCCGTGCCGAGCGACAGCGCCGCGACCTTGGCGACGTCGAGCACCGAACCGCCGCCGAGGCCGACGATGGCCGACACATCCGCGCGGCGGGCCAGGGCCGAGACCTTCTCGACGGTTTCCAGATGCGGCTCCGGCTCGACATCGGTGAACAGCGTGACGGCGAAGCCCGCCTCGGCCAGCCATGCCGCCACCAGCGGCGCGAGGCCGAGCCTGTCCAGCACCGCGTCCGAGATCAGCAGCACCTTCCGTCCTACAGTCAATGCCGAAACGGTGCGCCCCAGCGCCTCCCCCGCGCCGAGCCCGTAGAGAAAGACGCCCGGCGCCTTGAGGCCCGCGGCCTGAAAGGCCCTGGTTTCCTTGAGATGGTCCGGCGCGCCGGAAAGCAGCGCGCGATAGGTCTCATGATCCATGAAAATTCTCCTCCTGAACGAAATACGCAGTCTCTCCCGCGGCCAGAGTGCCAAAGGCGGAAGTGCCCTGGCAACCGGGGAAAACACGGGACGCCGCCCCGTCCCGCAAACAGAAAACGCTGCGCTCCAGCCCCCCGAAGCGCAGCGTTCCCCGGATTGATCCCTTCTCCTTTGGATCAATCGTTACGCAACCGGCCTTCGACGAGGTCGAGGACCGAGCGGGCGGCATCCATCACATTGGTGCCCGGGCCGAAGACGGCGGAAACACCGTGCTCCAGCAGGTAGTCGTAATCCTGACGCGGGATGACGCCGCCGACGACGACGATGACATGCTCCGCCCCCCTTGCCTTCAACGCCTCGACGAGCTGCGGCGCCAGCGTCTTGTGGCCGGCGGCCAGCGACGACATGCCGACGACCTGGACCTTTTCCGCAACCGCCAGATCGGCGGCCTCCTCCGGCGTCTGGAACAGGGGACCGGCGACGACATCGAAGCCGATATCGCCGAAGGCCGAGGCGATGACCTTGGCGCCGCGGTCGTGGCCGTCCTGCCCGAGCTTGGCGACGAGGATGCGCGGTGCTGTGCCCTTGGCCTGCGTGTAGGTCTTCAGGCGGTCGGCGAGGTTCGCCAGTTCGGGATCGCCTTCGTACGCCTTGCCGTAGATGTTGCGGACGACCTTCGGCACGGCGACATGGTCGCCGAAGACGGCGCGCAGCGCATCCGAGATCTCGCCGACCGTGGCGCGCGCGCGGGCGGCGTCGACGGCGGCTTCGAGGATGTTGCCCTCGCCGGTGCGCGCGACCTCGGTCAGGCGGGCGAGCGTCTTTTCGACGGCGGCCGAATCGCGGCGGCGGCGCGTTTGCTCGATGCGCCTGACCTGCGACAGGCGCACGGCGCTGTTGTCGATTTCAAGGATGTCGATCGGCTCCTCGTTTTCGAGGCGGAACTTGTTGACGCCGACGATGACCTCCTCGCCCCTGTCGACGGCGGCCTGACGGCGGGTGGCGGCTTCCTCGATCAGGCGCTTCGGCAGGCCGTCGTCGACGGCCCTGGTCATGCCGCCCAGCGCCTCGACCTCCTCGATCAGCGCCCAGGCCTTTTCGGCCAGTTCGTTGGTGAGGCTTTCGACATAGTAGGAACCGGCGAGCGGATCGACGACCTTCGTCACGCCGGTCTCGTTTTGCAGGATGAGCTGGGTGTTGCGGGCGATGCGGGCCGAAAATTCGGTCGGCAGCGCGATGGCCTCGTCGAGCGCGTTGGTGTGCAGCGACTGCGTGCCGCCGAGCGCGGCCGACATCGCCTCGTAGGCCGTGCGGATGACGTTGTTGTAGGGATCCTGCTCCTGAAGCGAGACGCCCGAGGTCTGGCAATGGGTGCGCAGCATCAGTGACGACGCCTTTTTCGGCTCGAATTCCTTCATGATGCGCGTCCACAACAGACGGGCGGCGCGCAGCTTGGCGGCTTCCATGAAGAAATTCATGCCGATGGCGAAGAAGAACGACAGGCGCCCGGCGAAGGCATCGACGTCGAGACCCTTGGCAAGCGCGGCGCGGACATATTCGCGCCCGTCGGCCAGCGTGAAGGCCAGTTCCTGCACCAGCGTCGCGCCGGCCTCCTGCATGTGATAGCCGGAGATCGAGATGGAGTTGAACTTCGGCATCTCCTTCGCCGTGTACTCGATGATGTCGGCGATGATGCGCATCGAGGGGGCCGGCGGGTAGATATAGGTGTTGCGGACCATGAACTCCTTGAGGATGTCGTTCTGGATGGTGCCGGAGAGCTTGGTCCGCGACACGCCCTGCTCCTCGCCGGTGACGATGAAATTGGCGAGGATCGGGATGACGGCGCCGTTCATGGTCATGGATACGGAGACGGTTTCGAGCGGGATGCCGTCGAACAGGATCTTCATGTCCTCGACCGAATCGATCGCCACGCCCGCCTTGCCGACATCGCCCTCGACGCGCGGATGGTCGCTGTCGTAACCGCGATGCGTGGCGAGGTCGAAGGCGACCGACACGCCCTGCTGGCCGGCGGCGAGCGCCTTGCGGTAGAAGGCGTTCGACTCTTCCGCCGTGGAGAAGCCGGCATATTGGCGGATCGTCCACGGCCGGCCGGCATACATGCTGGCGCGCGGGCCGCGGATGAACGGATCGAAGCCCGGCAGCGTGCCGAGATGGCCGATGCCTTCCAGATCCTCGGCCGTATAGAGCGGCTTGACGTCGATGCCTTCCGGCGTGTGCCAGGTCAGCGTATCGGCCGAACGCTTGATTTCCTTCTCGGCCAGCGCCTTCCAGTCCTCGATCGTCTTTTCCTCCGACATGCTCGTTTCTCCTCATACGCCTTAGAGCGTTTCCGCGTTTTTTACGCATTTCCGGACGCAAAACCGCGTGCTGCACTTTTGCTGGAAATGCTCTCATCCACGGACGCGAACCGCGCCGTGGGTGAACTCTTTACATCCGGGCCTGAACCCGGACGGGTCGGACGGGGCGCTGGAAGCACCACGTTGAATTCAAAAACATAAGCGCTTTCCAGCGCCCCGTTCAGCGGTTTTTGCCCGCCTGAAAGCCTCGCTTCACGGGCAGACACCGGCTCCACCCGGTGACGCGCCGGACAGTCCCCGTTTGGCGGGATTTGCTGCTGTCCGGTTTCAAGGGACGACGGTGTTTCACCCGTCGCCGCCCGTTTCCCGCATTCCGGAGAATGCGACCGCCCGTCCCCTTGCAGGGAGGTGCGGCCAAAGCCGTTCTGCGAACCCCAGGTCCGGTTGCTGCGTCCCTTCCCCGTGACCTGGCGCCGGCTCCGCTTCGCCGCGACGCCGCGGTGTCTCCGATGCGGAACGGCCCCATGATGCCACAGACCGGACCCCGGGGGAAAAAGCGGGCGGAATTTTCGTCCGCTTTTCCATTGTCGCCCAAAACCCCCTCTGGCCTGCCGGCCATCTCCCCCACAAGGGGGGAGAAAATTTGCGGCAACCTCTCGCCTGTTTCGAACGGTCGAGGGCGGGAAGCGGGTACATCTTTCGCTCTCACCCCTTGTGGGGAGATGGCGGCAGCCAGAGGGGGTCATTCCCTCCCACTTTATTCGAAATCCATGATCACCTCGTCGACGGCAAGGCTCTGGCCCGCCTTGACGGGAATGGACTTGACGATGGCGCGCTTTTCGGCACGCAGCGTGTTTTCCATCTTCATGGCCTCGACCGTGGCCAATGCCTGCCCCGATTCCACCTGATCGCCGACAGCGACGAGAATGCCGGTGACGACGCCCGGCATCGGGCACAGCAGCATCTTCGACGTGTCCGGCGGCGCCTTTTCCGGCATCAGCCGGGCAAGCTCGGCGGCGCGCGGCGAACGGACCCGGGCAACGGCATCGATGCCGCGCCAGCGCAGGCGGATGCCCGTGCCGGCGAGGTTGACCTTGACGCCCATCGTCAGGCCGTCGACCACGAAGGTCGCATGCGTCTGGCCCGGCACCCAGCCGCCATTGACCGGCGAGACGCCGCCATCGGCGAACTTCACGAAGGCGCCGTCGGCCGATGCCCCCAGTCCCAGCGGAAATTCATAGCCGGCTATCGTCGCCACCCAGTCGGTGCGCACGACGCGGCGATGATTGTCCATCGTGCCGCTGATCTGCACCGCGCGGTTCTGGAGCGTCTGGTTGACCACCGCGGCGATGGCGGCGAGCTTGCGAGCCGAATCGGCATCCGCCGTCACGCCGTTGAAGCCTTCGGGAAACTCCTCGGCGATGAAGGCGGTCGTCAGCCGGCCCTCGCGGAAACGCTCGTGCTCCATCACCGCCGACAGGAACGGCAGGTTGTGGCCGATGCCCTCGACCTCGAAATCGTCGAGCGCAGCACTCATGGCGTCGACGGCTTCGAGCCGGGTCGGCGCCCAGGTGCAAAGCTTGGCGACCATCGGGTCGTAATACATCGAGATCTCGCCGCCTTCGAAGACGCCGGTGTCGTTGCGGATGACCGCGCCGCCGTTCGTCCGGCCCTCGGCCGGCGGCCGGTAGCGCGTCAGGCGGCCGATGGAGGGCAGGAAGTTGCGGTAGGGGTCTTCCGCGTAGAGGCGGCTTTCGACGGCCCAGCCGTTCAGCTTCACGTCGTCCTGGCCGAAAGAGAGCTTTTCGCCGGCGGCGACGCGGATCATCTGCTCGACCAGATCGAGGCCTGTGACCAGTTCCGTGACCGGGTGCTCCACCTGAAGGCGGGTGTTCATTTCGAGGAAGTAGAACTTGTTCTCCTTGCCGTCGACGATGAACTCCACCGTGCCCGCCGAGTAATAGCCCACGGCCCTGGCGAGCGCCACGGCCTGCTCGCCCATCGCCTTGCGGGTCTTGGCGTCGAGGAACGGCGACGGGGCCTCCTCGATGACCTTCTGGTTGCGGCGCTGGATCGAGCATTCGCGCTCACCGAGATAGAGCACGGTGCCGTGCTTGTCGCCGAGGACCTGGATTTCGATGTGGCGCGGCTCGGTGACGAACTTCTCGATGAAGATGCGGTCGTCGCCGAAGGAGTTCTTCGCCTCGTTCTTCGACGCCTGGAAGCCTTCGCGGGCCTCCTGCGCGTTCCAGGCGATGCGCATGCCCTTGCCGCCGCCGCCGGCCGAGGCCTTGATCATCACCGGATAGCCGATGCTGTCGGAAATTTTCACCGCCTCGTCGGCATCCTCGATCAGGCCCATATGGCCCGGCACCGTGTTGACGCCGGCTTCCGCCGCGAGCTTCTTCGAGGTGATCTTGTCGCCCATCGCATGGATGGCGTTGACCGGCGGGCCGATGAAGGTGACGCCTTCCTTTTCCAGCGCCTCGGCGAACAGCGGGTTTTCCGACAGGAAGCCGTAGCCCGGATGCACGGCGTCGGCGCCGGTCTGGCGGATCGCGTCGATGATCCTGTCGATGACGATATAGGACTGGTTGGACGGGGCGGGGCCGATATGCACCGCCTCGTCGGCCATGCGCACATGCAGCGCGTCGCGGTCGGCGTCGGAATAGACCGCGACCGTGGCGATGCCGAGCTTCTTCGCCGTCTTGATGACGCGGGCTGCGATTTCACCGCGATTGGCGATCAGGATTTTCTTGATCATGCGTACTAACCTCTCCTCCCGTCATCCTCGGGCCTGACCCGAGGATCCAAAGCCGGGTGACGATCATGGATGCCCGGGTCGAGCCCGGGCATGACGAAAACTGTTCTCAGAGCGGAATCGTGTCGTGCTTCTTCCAGAGCGTGTCGGTGCGCTTGTTGCGCAGCGACGCGAACGCCCGGGCGATGCGCTTGCGCGATCCGAAGGGCATGATCACCTCGTCGATGAAGCCGCGCTCGGCGGCCACGAAGGGATTGGCGAAACGCTCCTCGTATTCCGCCGTGCGGGCGGCGATCTTCTCCGGGTCGCCGAGTTCCGAACGATAGAGGATTTCCGTCGCCCCCTTGGCGCCCATGACGGCGATCTCGGCGCTCGGCCAGGCATAGTTGATGTCGGCGCCGATGTGCTTGGAGGCCATGACGTCGTAGGCGCCGCCATAGGCCTTGCGGGTAATCAGCGTGACCATCGGCACGGTGGCCTGCGAATAGGCGAACAGAAGCTTGGCGCCGTGCTTGATGACGCCGCCATATTCCTGCGCCGTGCCGGGCAGGAAGCCGGGAACGTCGACCAGCGTCAGGATCGGGATGTTGAAGGCATCGCAGAAGCGCACGAACCGGGCCGCCTTGCGCGAACTGTCGATGTCGAGGCAGCCGGCCAGCACCAGCGGCTGGTTGGCGACGACGCCGACCGTCTGGCCTTCCATGCGGATGAAGCCGGTGATGATGTTGCGGGCGAAGGCTTCCTGGATCTCGAAGAAATCGCCCTCGTCGGCCAGCGCCAGGATCAGCTCCTTCATGTCGTAGGGCTTGGTCGAGCTATCCGGGATCAGCGAGTTGAGCTGCTCCTCGTAACGGGCCGGATTGTCGTGGAACGGGCGCACCGGCGGCTTCTCGCGGTTGTTGAGCGGCAGGAAATCGAACAGCAGCCGGACCTGTTCCAGCGCCTCGATGTCGTTCTCGTAGGCGCCGTCCGCGACGGAGGACTTCTTGGTGTGGGTGGTCGCGCCGCCGAGTTCCTCCGCCGTGACGATCTCGTTCGTCACCGTCTTCACCACGTCCGGGCCGGTGACGAACATGTAGGATGAATCGCGCACCATGAAGATGAAGTCGGTCATGGCCGGCGAATAGACCGCGCCGCCGGCACAGGGGCCCATGATGACCGAGATCTGCGGGATGACGCCGGAGGCCTCGACGTTGCGCTTGAACACCTCCGCATAGCCGGCAAGCGAATCGACGCCTTCCTGGATGCGCGCGCCGCCGCTGTCGTTGAGGCCGATGACCGGCGCGCCGTTCTTCACGGCCATGTCCATGATCTTGCAGATCTTCTGGGCGTGGGTTTCGGAGAGCGAACCGCCGAGGACGGTGAAGTCCTGCGAAAAGACGTAGACCTGCCGGCCGTTGATCGTGCCCCAGCCGGTGACGACGCCATCGCCCGGAACCTTCTGCCCGGCCATGCCGAACTCGGTGCAGCGGTGGGTGACGTACATGTCGTATTCTTCGAAGGAGCCCTCGTCGAGGAGAACCTCGATCCGCTCGCGTGCGGTCAGCTTGCCCTTGGCGTGCTGGGCGTCGATGCGGCGCTGGCCGCCGCCGAGCCGCGCCTGGGCGCGCCGCGCCTCCACCTGTTCGAGAATCGCGCGCATCTCTCCACTTCCCTCCCTTTGGAACCAATTGCCTTATTTCAAAAGGCTACGCGGGTTTTCGTCTAGCCTGATCCGGCACAAAAAAAATGCTTGATGATGTGCGAATGTGTAGCTAACAAAAATGCAATGAGTAAATTGCAAAGTTGCAAACATGGCCATCGGCAAGCTCTACATCGGCCGCAAGGTCCGCGAACTGCGCGAGGCGAACAAGGCCACGCAGGCCCAGTTTGCCCAGAGAATCGGGATTTCCTCAAGCTATCTCAACCAGATCGAGAACAACCAGCGGCCGGTCTCGGCCTCGGTGCTGCTGGCGCTGGCCGAAAAGTTCGCCATCGACATTGCTGAACTTTCGTCGGGGGAGGGCGACCGCCTTCTCTCCGCCCTTTCCGAAGCGCTCGCCGATCCGCTGTTCGAAAACTACACGCCGAGCCTTCAGGAACTGAAGCTGGTGACGCAGAACGCGCCGGGGCTGGCGCATGCGCTGATCACCTGTCACCAGGCCTATCGCCGCAATTCCGAGCAGCTGGCGAGCTTCGACCATTCGATGACCGGCGCAATGGCGACGACGGAAACGACGCCCTACGAGGAGGTGCGCGACTTCTTTCATTTCGTCGACAACTACATCCACGACGTCGACCTTTCCGCCGAACGGCTGGCCGGCGAACTCGGCATGAACGGGTCCGACAGCCAGCTCATCCTGACGCAGTTCCTCGAAAAGCGCTATCGCGTGCGCGTGACGACCGCCGACCCGGAGGCCGACTTCATCCGCCGCTTCGATCCGTCGACCCGTGTCCTGTCGCTCAACGCCTATGCGCCGGCGCCGACGCGGGCCTTCCAGATCGCCCTGCTGATCGCCCAGCTTCACGCCGGCGACCTGATCGACGCCATCGTCGCCAATGCCGGCTTCCGCACCGACGAGGCCTTCGAGATCTGTCGCATGGGCCTGCACAACTACTATGCCGGCGCGCTCATGATGCCCTACCAGTCCTTCCTGAAGACGGCCCGCGCGCTGCGCCACGACCTGGAGTTGCTGACGGCCCGCTTCGGCACCAGCCTGGAGCAGGTCTGCCACCGGCTGTCGACCCTGCAACGGCCGGGCCAGAAGGGCGTGCCGATCTTCTTCGCCCGCATCGACCGGGCCGGCAACATCACCAAGCGCCACTCCGCCGCCAAGCTGCAATTCGCCCGCTTCGGCGCCGCCTGTCCCTTGTGGAACGTGCATCAGGCCTTCGAGATGCCGGGCCGCATCATCCGCCAGTTGGCGGAAACGCCGGACGGCGTGCGCTATCTCTGCCTCGCCACGCAGGTCTCGCTCGGCGGCGGCTTCCGCAACGCCCAGCCGCGCTACGCCATCTCGCTGGGCTGCGAGATCTCCTATGCCGGCGAGTTCATCTATGCCGACGACCTCGACCTCGACAACCGCCGCGCCTTCGACCCGATCGGCATTTCCTGCCGCATCTGCGAACGCACGAGCTGCGTCCAGCGCGCCGTGCCGCCCTTGAAGCGCAAGCTGGTGGTGCAGCACGACATCCGCCGCACGGTGCCCTACCGGATCGTGGACTGAGTGTTGGGCGCGGCCCGCTTCGCCGGCGGAGATGCCGCGGCCGGCCCGGCACAGCCTATAGCCGGTGCTCCGGGAAGACGGACGGATGGTCTGCCGGAAAGAAGCGGGCGAGGTCGGCCTCCGTCACGTCGGAAAGCGAAGCCGGCCGCCATTTCGGATTGCGGTCCTTGTCGATGACGGCGGCGCGCACGCCCTCGTAGAAATCCGGATTGGAAAGCATGCCGGTGCAGGCGGCGAATTCGCGTTCCAGGCATTCGGCCAGGCTGTCGCTTCTTTCGCCGAGGCGGAGCAGCCGGAGCGACAGCTTCATGCTGAGCGGCGAGCGCTTCGAAAGATGCCCGAGCGTCTCGCGGGCGAAGTCGCTTCCGTCCTGCGTCAGCGCCGCGACGATCTCCTCCACCGTTTCCAGCGCGAAGATGCGGTCGATCAGCGCCCGGCTGGCGGCGAGCGGGCCAGAGGGCGGCGTGACCGCGAAGCGCTCGATGACCGAGCCGACATCGGACGCCGACGCGCCGGCCGGCAGGGCGGCAAGCGCCTCCGTGATCAGAAGCAGGGTGGCGGAGGGCACGCAATAATCCGCAAGCCCGGCATGCACCGCATCCGCCGCGCCGATTTCATGGCCCGTCAGCCCCATCCAGAAGCCGATGCGACCGGCAAGGCGCGGCAGGAACCAGCTTGCGCCGATATCCGGGAAATAGCCGATTCCGGTTTCCGGCATGGCGAGCCGGGTGCGCTCGGTGACGATGCGATGGCTGCCATGCACCGAAATGCCCGCGCCGCCGCCCATGACGATCCCGTCCATGATCGCGGCATAGGGTTTCGGATAGTGCGCTATGAAATGGTTCAGGCGGAATTCCTCGCGCCAGAAATCCGTCGCCTCGCGGCCGTCCGCCCGGCCGCTTTCGTACATGGCGCGAATGTCGCCGCCGGCGCAGAACGCCCGCTCGCCCTCGCCGGACACGATGACGCTGGAGACGCCGCCGTCCGCCGCGTAGGTCTCCAGCAGAGCGCGCATCCGCCGGATCATCGTCAGGTTGAGGCTGTTCAGCGCTTTCGGGCGGTTCAGACGGACAAGCCCGGCCGAACCCGCCCTTTCGCCCAGAACCGTTTCCACCATCGCGATGCTTTCCCCGCTCGTCATCCCTCTCTCCTCCTCCACGGACCGTTCGGGGGAAGATTGAGGCGAATTGCGCGAATACGCAAGGCAATCGGGCAGAATACCCCCTCTGGCCTGCCGGCCATCTTCCCCACAAAGGGGAGAAGACTTGCGGCATGCTCTCCGCTTCATGATCGAGGAAAATCCGTGCTGCCATCGTTCTCCCCCTTGTGGGGGAGATGGCGGCAGCCAGAGGGGGCCGTGTCAGGCCATCACCGGCCGCTCCTCACCCGTGCCGCGCTTGCGGCAGCACGAAGGGGATGTGCGGGGGCGGCACGCGGCCGACCGCGCCGGAAATGCCGTAGACGTCGGAAACGGTCCTGTCCGACAGCGTGTCGGCGGGCGCGCCGCTGGCGACCACCCGGCCCCGGTGCAGCACCAGCAGGCGGTCGGCGAATTCGGCGGCGAGATTGAGATCGTGCAGGATGGCGAGCACCGCCCCGCCGTCGCGGGAAAAGTCGCGGGCGATTTCCAGCACGGCGATCTGATGGCCGATATCGAGGCTGGAGGTCGGCTCGTCGAGGAACAGCGCCTTCGGCCGGCCGTTCTCCACCGCCCGCGGCACCTGCGCCAGAACGCGGGCGAACTGCACGCGCTGCTGCTCGCCGCCCGACAGCGCCTGATAGGAGCGCCCCTCGAAGCCGCCGAGCCCGACGCGGGCAAGGGCGGCGCGGGCATCGCGCTCCGGCGTCAGAGAACCGTAGGCGATCGCGCCCATGCGAACGATCTCGAGCGCCGTGAAGGGAAAGGACAGGGCGAGCGATTGCGGCAGCACGGCCCGGCGTTCCGCCAGTTCGCGCGCCGAAAGGGCCGCAACGTCGCGGCCGTCGACGGTAACGGACCCCTGATCCGGCGCAAGCTCGCCGGTCATCAGCTTGAGAAGCGTGGACTTGCCGGCGCCGTTCGGGCCGATGACCACGGTCATGGCGCCCGGCGTCAGGTCCAGGCTGACGTCGTCGACCAGCCGGCGGCCGCCGCGGATGAAGGCAAGCCCGCAAGCGCTGATCATCAAAGCCCCCTCAGGCCGGAGCTGCCGTTGCGCTTAAGCAGCAGGAACAGGAAGACCGGCGTGCCGATGAGCGCCGTGACGATGCCGATGGGCAGTTCAGCCGGCGCGGCGATGGTGCGCGCCACGCTGTCGGCGAGGATCAGCAGCGCCGCGCCGCCGAGCGCCGAGCCCGGCAGCAGGAAGCGGTGCGACGGCCCCATCGCCAGACGCAGCAGATGCGGCACGACGATGCCGACGAAGCCGATGGAGCCGGCGGCGGCGACCGTTGCGCCGCAGGCCGCGGCGACCGCGAGGATGGCGATGCGCTTCAGGCGCTGCACGGGAACGCCCATGTGGAAGGCGGCGGCATCGCCCAGGATGAGCGCGTCGAGCCCGCGGGCCAGAAACGGAACGAGCACCAGCACGACGGCGATGAAGGGCAGGACCGACAGGATCTTCGCATAGGTGGCGCCGCCCAGCGAGCCGAGCGACCAGAAGGTGATGTCGCGCAGCGCCCGGTCGTCGGCGATGAAGATCAGCAGGCCGGTGGCAGCACCGGTCAGCGCGGCAATGGCGATGCCGGCCAGAATCAGCATGGTGGTGGACGTCTCGCCCTTCTCGGTCGCGATGGCATAGAGCAGCAGCGTATTGACGAGACCGCCGACGAAGGCGAAGGACGGCAGGAACCACGGGCCGAGAACGGCGGCGACGGGCGCGAGCGCCGAGCCGCCGAGCACGATGGCGACGACGGCGGCGAAGGCAGCGCCCGACGTGACGCCGACGATGCCGGGATCGGCCAGCGGGTTGCGGAACAGGCCCTGCATCATGGCGCCGGAAACGGCAAGCCCCGCCCCGGCGAGAAGGCCGAGCAGGGTGCGCGGCACGCGCACGGATTCGAGGATCACCCGGTCCTGCGCCGCCATGCCCTGCGCATTGCCGCCGAGATAGGCGATCAGGTCCTTCATGCCGACGGCGGTCGGGCCGGTGGTGAGCGAGACGACAATGGCGACGACGAGAAGAACGCCAAGAAAGGCGATGGTGAACGCCGCGCGCCGGGAACGGTCGCCCGTTTCGCGGGAGCCCGGCACGGCGACGGCGTTCACGCTCACGGCGTCACCTGGCCGGGGTAGAGCGCGACGGCCAGCTCGCGCGCGGCCGCAGGCGTGCGCGGACCGAAGCCGACGAGATAGAGCCCGTCCATCGACAGCAGCGCCTTGTTGGCCGCCGCCGGCGTCGTCTGGAAGGCCGGCAGCGAGAAGACCTCGTCCGCCGTCGCCGCGTGCTGGCCGGTCTGCATGACCAGCACCAGATCGGGCGCGGCGGCGATGACGGCCTCGTCCGACAGCGGCTTGTAGCCGGAAACCGTCGCCGCGGCATTGATGCCGCCGGCCATTTCGATCAGCGCGCCGGCTTCCGTGTCCGTGCCGGCGGCCATGACCCGGCCATTGGCGAGCGACAGCACGAAGAGCACGCGCTTCCTGCCGGCCGGATCGACGGCGGCGACATCGGCCTTCAGCGTTTCGAGCGATGCCTCGACCTCCTTCGCCAGACCGTCGGCCTCCTCTTCCAGCCCGACGGCAACGCCGGTGTCGCGAATCTTCTGCGGGATCGCATCGCCGGAGGGCGGCGTCTCGATGGTGACGAACGGCACCTGGCCGGCCTTCAGCACGCTGATCGCATCGGCCGGGCCGGACCCGTCCTCGGCGAGGATCAGATCGGGCCGCTGGGCGAAGATGCCTTCCGGCGAGAGCGCCCGCATATAGCCGACATCCGGCTTTGCATTCGCCTCATCGGGATAGTAGCTTGTGGAATCGCGGGCGACGATGCGGTCGCCGGCCCCGAGCGCATAGAGGATCTCGGTGATCGTGCCGCCGATGGAAACGATGCGGCTGGCCTGCGGATAGCGCTCAGTGGCAAAAGCCGGCGCGGCGGCAAGCCCGGCAAAGACAAGAAGCGCGGCGGCGATGGGCCGCAGGACGGAACCGGTAGCGAACATGCGCATGTCCTCATGAGAGCGGGCCCGTTGTCGCACGGCCCAAGATTAACTTGACTGAAATAGACACCTTTAAATAAGAAGGCAAGCATCAAGACCGGCGGCGAAAGGCCGCTGCGGCTCCATGTGACCAGAGATTGAAGGAAGGCGCGCAATGTATATCGCCATGAACAGGTTCCGGGTCGCCCCGGGTTCCGAAGAGGCTTTCGAAGGCATCTGGAAGAGCCGCGAACGCCGGCTCGACGAGATGAAGGGCTATATCGAGTTCCACATGCTGAAGGGACCGAAGGCCGAGGACCACACGCTCTATGCGTCCCACACCGTCTGGGAAAGCTACGAGGACTTCAAGGCGTGGACGCAGTCGGAACAGTTCCGCGCCGCCCACGCCAAGGCCGGCGAGAACCGCGGCAAGGTGGAGTATCTCGGCCCGCCGCAGTTCGAGGGCTTCGAGGTCATCATCCACGACAAGGGCGGCAAGACGGCCGAGGCGGCGGAATAGGCGCGCCCATGTCTTCGACCGCGACCGACGACCGCAAGGCCCGCGCCGAAAAGGCGCTTTCCGAAAAGCCGGACGGCGTGGTGGAGGCCATCGCCGCCGCGGCCGACGTAACGCCGGCCGAAATCCTCTCCCTTCTGCCGCAGGGCGCCGCCACCGTGGTTCCCGCCGAGGAGTTTGCGGCAATCTGGAGCGAGATGACCGGCTGGGGCGACGTTCTGCTGATCGTCCACACCGCCGATATCGTCGCCGAAGTGACCGGCTTCCTGCCGGAAGGCTCCGAGGGGCACGGCTGGTTCAACATCCACGGCGAAAGCCCGATCGCCGGCCACATCAGGAAGGACCATTGCCGGTCGATCGCCTTCATCGACCGGCCCTTCCACGGCCGCCGCTCCTGCTCGGTCTGGTTCATGAACGGCGACGGCGCCGCCATGTTCAAGATCTTCGTGCGCCGCGACGCCGCCCGCGAACTCGATGCCGGACAACTTGCCAAGTTCGAGGCGCTGCGCGACCGCTACGCCTGAGACGAAATGATGCACAAGCCGGCCGGGAATGGCTTTTCCGGCCGGATGGAGTAGACTGATGGCCATGAACCCGCTGCTCAGACTGGCATATCTCGGCTTCGGCTGGCTGATGGTCGCCATCGGCGCGGTCGGCGTCGTGCTGCCCGGCCTGCCGACGACGCCGTTCCTGATCGTCGCCGTCTGGTGCTTCGCCCGCTCGTCCGAACGGTTCGAGCGCTACCTGATCGAACACCCGACCTACGGCCCGACGCTCAGGGCCTGGCGGGAGAAGGGCGCGATCCCGCGCCGGGCGAAAATCCTGTCCGTGGCGATGATGTCGGTGAGCTTTCCGATCTTCCTTCTGACCGCGCATCCCTCCCTCCTCTTCGCGGCCATCGTCGCGGCCTTCATGCTGGCCGGAGCGGCCTACGTGCTGTCGCGACCGACCGCGGCCTGAAAAGCCCGCCACCGCGATGAAATGCCGCGCGGTTTTTCTTGGCATGCGGCCACATTCCCGCTAATGAGACTGCCGGACAAGGCGGCCCCGATGGACGGGCTCCCAGCCGCCGTCACGCACACGGACGTTTTCACCATGACCCTACCCAAAGACGTAAAGAAAGTCGTGCTGGCCTATTCCGGCGGCCTCGACACCTCGATCATCCTGAAATGGCTCCAGACCGAACTCGGCGCGGAAGTCGTGACCTTCACCGCCGATCTCGGCCAGGGCGAAGAACTCGAACCGGCCCGCAAGAAGGCGGAGATGCTCGGCATCAAGGAAATCTTCATCGAGGACGTGCGCGAGGAATTCGTGCGCGATTTCGTCTTCCCGATGTTCCGCGCCAATGCCGTCTATGAGGGCGTCTACCTGCTCGGCACCTCGATCGCCCGGCCGCTGATCTCCAAGCACCTGATCGACATCGCCAGGAAGACCGGCGCCGACGCCATCGCCCACGGCGCCACCGGCAAGGGCAACGACCAGGTGCGCTTCGAGCTTTCGGCCTATGCGCTGAACCCCGACATCAAGATCATCGCCCCGTGGCGCGACTGGTCGTTCAAGAGCCGCACCGACCTGCTCGACTTCGCCGAGAAGAACCAGATCCCGGTCGCCAAGGACAAGAAGGGCGAGGCGCCCTTCTCCGTCGACGCCAACCTTCTGCACTCCTCCTCCGAGGGCAAGGTTCTGGAAGATCCGGCGGTGGCCGCCCCCGAATATGTGCACATGCGCACCATTTCGCCGGAAGCCGCGCCCGACAAACCGACGATCATCACCGTCGGCTTCGAGAAGGGCGACGCGGTGTCCATCAACGGCGAGCGCCTCTCGCCCGCGACCCTTTTGGCGAAGCTCAACGACTACGGCCGCGACAACGGCATCGGCCGCCTCGACCTGGTGGAAAACCGCTTCGTCGGCATGAAGAGCCGCGGCGTCTACGAAACGCCCGGCGGCACGATCCTGCTGGCCGCCCACCGCGCCATCGAGAGCATCACGCTCGACCGCGGTGCCGCCCACCTCAAGGACGAGCTGATGCCGCGCTATGCGGAGCTGATCTATTACGGCTTCTGGTTCTCGCCGGAGCGCCAGATGCTCCAGGCGGCCATCGACCTTTCGCAGAAGGACGTCGAGGGCGAAGTGACGCTGAAGCTCTACAAGGGCAATGTCATCGTCGAGGGCCGCTCCTCGCCGAAGTCGCTCTATTCCGACGCGCTCGTCACCTTCGAGGACGACCACGGCGCCTACGACCAGAAGGACGCGGCGGGCTTCATCAAGCTCAACGCCCTGCGCCTGCGCACGCTCGCCAAGCGCAACCTCAGGGGCTGAAGCGCCGCTCATGAAAAATGGGGCCGCTCCGGGAGACCGGGGCGGCCCCTTGGCTTGTCTGCGAGCCTCGCCACGCACGCGACGTCACCCTCGGCCCTGAGCCCAGGATCCATGCTTCGAGCGGCTTCTGGATGGTCGGGTCAGGCCCGACCGTGACGAAGGAGAGGTCGGTCCGCTCTGCCAGCGGTCTGGGAAACGGCTTCGAAGGACCGGCAGCTTTTTCGTCCGAACCCTATTCCCGCCCGGAGGGAAAGAGCCGGAGATAGGCGATGTAGGACAGGATGGCCGTGGCGTGCATGGCCGGAAGCAGCGTGCCGTAGGCGATGACCGGCGAGGAGAACAGCGCGCCGGCCAGCCCCATGCAGAAACCCGCGCCCATCTGGATGAAGCCCATCATCGCCGAGGCGGAGCCGGCGACCTTCGGAAAGGGCGTCAGCGCCACCGTGACGATATGCGGGGTGATGAGCGCGATGCCGAAGGTGGTGAACGAGATCGGGATCATGACCGTCAGCAGCGTCGGCTCGACGAGGCGCGACAGGAACAGCATCATCGCGGCACCCGTGCCGCAGAACAGCAGCCCGGCGACGACCGACCTGTGGCCGCCGAAGCGCGGCGGCAGCACGCGCAGCACCACCGATCCGATGAAGTAGGAGCCCGTCTGGAACAGCATGACGAAGCCGTATTGCGACGGCGACAGGCCGACGATCTTGATCAGGATGAAGGGCAGCATCGTCGCCTGCGTGTAGAGCGCGCCGACCGCCCCGCCGACGACCAGCGACGGCAGCACGAAGCGCGGATCGATGCCGAGGCGGCCATAGGTGGCCAGCATCGTACCCGGCCGGAAGCGGGAGATATCCGGCACCGTGGTTTCCGGCATGGAGACGACCGCCGCGCAGCAGGCGAGCCCGAGCGCGATCATCAGCAGGAAGACCGCCTGCCAGCCGAACAGCTCCAGCGTGATGCCGCCGATGATCGGCCCGAGCGCCGGGCCGACGCCGAGGATGATGCCGATGAGGTTCATGATGCGGGCGGCCTGGATGCCGGAGAACTGGTCGCGCACCACGGCGCGCGCCACCGTGACCCCGACCGATGCGCCGACGCCCTGGATCAGGCGCCCGGCGAGAAGCCACTCGACCGTGGGGGCGAGACAGGCCATCACCGCACCGGCGAGATAGATGGCGAAGAAGGTGAGGCAAGCAGGTCGACGCCCGAAGGCGTCGGAGGCCGCCCCCGCCGCAAGCTGCGCCACCGCGAAGCCGCCGAAATAGAAGGACAGGCTGGCCGTGATCGCCGCATCGGTGGTGGAAAAGGCCCTGACCAGTTCCGGCATGGCCGGCGCGTAGATCGCCATCGAAAGCGGCCCGATGGCCGTCAGGAGCGCGCCGAGAAGGGCGGTGCGGCGTTCGGTCATTTTCTGTACGGTCATGGTCTGTCCGGAAATGGATTGGCGGCGCTGCCGGGGAGCGGCAGCATTGGTCCAGACCATAGCGCCGGGATTGACAAAAACAAGGTATTCTCCCCGCTGCCCCCCGCTTGTCCTCTTTCACGTGAATCATCGCCGCCTGCCGAACCGGGATCCTTTCCGGCAGGACTTCGGCAAGCTTCCGCTGCTATAAGGACGGCAGACATCCGCCGTGTCGGCGATGATTCACGTGAAATGCACGGAAACAGGCAGACGGGAGAACAAACGTGTCCAACATCGTCGACTTCAAGCGCCCGCCGAAGCCGAAGGAACCGAAAAAGCAGAACCCGGCTTTGCGCAAGGCGATGACATGGGCAGGCGTCGCCGCGGCCCTCGTCGCGGCATGGGCTTTTTTCCACCTCACCGGCAGTTGAAGCCCGGCAAAAAGATGGACCGGTGAACGGGGCCGGGTTGCTCAGCCCCGCAGGCGCGTGACCGTCGCGGACCGGGAAACCGGCGCGGCGGGCCGTTCCAGACGGAACTGGCCGACCAGTTCCCGCAGGCGCTCGGCCTGACGGGCAAGCGTCGCGCTGGCGGCATTCGATTCCTCGACCATCGCGGCGTTCTGCTGCGTGACCTGGTCCATCTGGTTGACGGCGGTATTGACCTCGTGCAGCCCCGATGCCTGCTCGCTGGCGGCGGTGGCGATGGCCTGCATCCGCTCGTTGACCACGATAATATTGTCCTCGATGGCCCGCAGCGCCTCGCCGGTCTCGCTGACCAGCTTGACGCCGCCCTCCACCTCGCCGGACGAGTGGCGGATGAGGTCCTTGATCTCGCGCGCGGCGCGGGCGGCGCGCTGGGCAAGCTCGCGCACTTCCTGCGCGACGACGGCAAAGCCCTTGCCGGCATCCCCGGCCCGCGCCGCCTCGACGCCGGCATTGAGCGCCAGAAGGTTGGTCTGGAAGGATATCTCGTCGATCACGCCGATGATCGAGGAAATCTTGCCGGACGATTCCTCGATGCGCGCCATCGCCTCGACGGCATCCGCCATCACCTTGGCTGAGTGGCTGGCGCTGCTTCTGGCCAGCTCTGCCGCCTTGCGCGCCTCTTCCGAACGGTGCGCGGCATTGCGCACGGTGGCGGTGATTTCATCGAGCGCCGCGGCGGTTTCCTCGAGCGAGGCGGCCTGCTGCTCCGTGCGGCGCGACAGGTGGTCGGCGCTGCGGCTGACCTCCGTCGAACCGGAATCGATCTCGACCGTTGCCTGGGCCACGGCGCCGAGCGTGCCGGCAAGCTGCTCGAGGGCGGTGTTGAAATCCTGGCGAAGACTTTCGAACGTGCCGGGAAAGGCCTCGTCCAGCCTGAAATCGAGCTCGCCGGCCGCCAGTTTCTTCAGCCCCTCGCCCAGCTTGCGCACGGATTCGACGCGATCCGTGACATCCGTCGCGAATTTCACGATGCGGACGATCCGGCCGTTCTCGTCCGGGATCGGGTGATAGGTGGCGTTGAGAACGATCCGGCGGCCGTTCCTGCCGACCCGGGGAAATTCGCCGACCTGCGCCTGACCGCTCTTCAGGGCGTTCCAGAAGGCCTCGTACTCGGAACTTTCGGCATAGTCCGCCTCCAGAAACATCCGGTGGCGGCGGCCGACGATCTCCGCCAGCGAATAGCCGACGGTATCGAGAAAATTCTGGTTGGCGGTGATGATCTCGCCGTCCAGCGTGAACTCGACGAGGGCCTGAACCCGGTCGACGGACCGCAGGCGGTTCTCGAATTCGAGATTGTCGAGCCGCTCCTGCGCATTGGCCCATTCGACGACGAAACCGGACGGCTTGCCGTTTTGCAGCAGCGGCATCACGTGAAGATCGAACACATGATGGCCGACGCGGATCGTCGCGCTGTGCGGCTTCGTCAGCCCCGAAAGCATGCGCCGCTGGTGGCTGGGGTTCTTGTGGAACACGTCGATGTTCGAGCCGACGAGGGTGGCGACGCTGAAGCGCGGCAATTCCGCCTTCAGGTCGCTTTCGACCTCCGTCAGAAGCTCCCGGACGGCGCCGTTCATATAGGTGATGTTCAGGTCGGCATCGGCGATCATGACACGCGCTTTCAGCGAATCCAGCGCTTCCAGCCTTACACGGGACTGCGTTGAAGGAAATGCGAACATGGGAGCGACACTTTCGTTGCGGCCAGGAGAAACAAAGGCGCGGAACCTGACCTGTGTTCCGCACTCACTACACCATTGCGCGAGTATTCAATAACACCACACCATAATAGTTTATTAGTCGTTTACGAATCACTAAGTGTAGCCCTGAAATATCGCGTTGAAAAATAGCCTCTCATTCTTGCACGAGGCAGGAGCCGGAAAAATGCGCAACATCGATTTTGGAAATAAAAATATTTAAAAACAAGGATTTGAAACGCGCAACACGAGAACGCAACGGCGGCAATATTCCCTCCGGCCGCCGCGATCCGAAAAAAAACCACTTGCAGCTCTAGTCGCTAGAGGTCCTACAACCGCTCCTGTCAAAGACCGGGAGTCACCGATGAACGCAATGCTTCAGACACGTTTCCGGGTGGAGGGCATGGATTGCCCGTCCTGCGCCGCGAAGATCGACACCGCCGTCAGCCGGATTGCCGGCGTGCGCGCGGTTTCCGTTTCCGTCACCGCCGGCACCATGACCGTGACCCATGACGGCAGTCTCGCCGCCGCCGACGTGGCCCGCAAGGTCACGGGGCTGGGCTATGCCGCCAACCCTCTTGGCGACGACCGCGCCCCTGCGCAAGACGGGCAGGCCGCCGGACGTTCCCCCGACCATCAAGACCATGATCACGACGGCGAACCCAGCCACGCGGCCGGCGGTCACGACCACGGCTCCTCCGACGGGCCGTGGTGGCGCGGCGAAAAGGGGCGGCTGGCCATTCTGGCCGGGGCGGCGCTTGCCGCCGCCTACGGCATCGGGCTGATCGTGCCGGCGACGGCAGCCTATGCCTTCACGCTGGCGATGGCCGTCGGCCTGATCCCGATCGCCCGGCGCGCCGTCATGGCCGCGCTCAACGGCACGCCCTTCTCCATCGAGATGCTGATGACCGTCGCCGCGGTCGGCGCGGTCGTCATCGATGCCTCGGAGGAAGCCGCCGCCGTGGTGTTCCTCTTCCTCGTCGGCGAACTTCTGGAGGGCGTCGCCGCCGGCCGCGCGCGCGACAGCATCCGCTCGCTGGCGGCCCTCGTGCCCCGCAGCGCACTGCGCATCGACGCCGACGGCACGGCCCGCGAGGTTGCGGCGGCAGCGCTGGCGCCCGGCTCCACCGTTCTCGTGCGGCCCGGCGAGCGCATGCCCGCCGACGGCGAGATCCTTTCGGGCGACAGTGCCGTCGACGAAGCGCCCGTGACCGGCGAAAGCATGCCGGTGCGCAAGCGGCCCGGCGACCGGGTGTTTGCCGGAACGGTGAACGGCGAGGCGGCGCTGACCATCCGCGTGACCGCCGCCGCCGAGGACAACACCATCGCCCGCATCGTCAAACTGGTCGAGGAGGCGCAGGAGCGGAAGGCGCCGACCGAGCGCTTCATCGACCGCTTCTCGCGCTACTATACGCCGGGCGTCGTGGCGGTCGCCGCGCTCGTCGCGGTGCTGCCGCCCCTTCTGGCCGGGGGAGTGTGGAGCGAGTGGGTCTACAAGGGGCTGGCCGTCCTGCTGATCGGCTGCCCCTGCGCGCTGGTGATCTCGACGCCCGCCGCCATCGCCGCCTCGCTCTCCGCCGGCGCCCGGCGCGGCCTGCTTCTGAAGGGCGGCGCCGTTCTGGAACGGTTCGGCGACCTGACCGCCGTCGCCTTCGACAAGACCGGCACGCTGACCGAAGGCCGGCCGAAGGTCACGGATGTGCTGGCCTTTTCCGCAACGGAAACGGAGATGCTGCGCCTTGCCGCCGCGCTGGAGACCGGCTCCAGCCATCCGCTGGCGCTCGCCATTCTGGAGCGGGCGAAGGCGGACGGCATCGCCGTTCCCGCTGCAACCGGGGCCCGGGCGCTGGCAGGCCGGGGCGTCGGCGCCGTCGTCGGCGGCACGGAGGTCTTCCTCGGTTCGCCGGGGGCCGCCGGCGAGCGCGCCGCCCTGCCCGACGCCGTGCGCAAGGCCGTTGCCGCGCTGAACGACGAGGGCAAGACCGTTTCCCTGCTGGTGGCCGGCGGCGTGCTGACGGGTGCCATCGCCATGCGCGACGAGCCGCGCGCCGACGCGGCGAAGGGCCTTCTGGCGCTGAAGGAAAAGGGCATCCGCACCGTCATGCTGACCGGCGACAACGCCCGCACGGCCAAAGCCATCGGCGACGCGCTCGGCATCGAGGTCCACGCGGAGCTGATGCCGGAGGACAAGAGCCGCATCGTCGGCGAGCTGAAGGCGCAAGGGTTGACGGTCGGCAAGGTGGGCGACGGCATCAACGACGCCCCGGCGCTTGCCGCCGCCGACATCGGCATCGCAATGGGCGGCGGAACGGACGTGGCGCTCGAAACCGCCGACGCCGCCATCCTGCACGGGCGTGTCGGCGACGTCGCCCGCATGATCGACCTGTCCCGCCGCACCATGCGCAACATCGCGCAGAACATCACCATCGCACTCGGGCTGAAGGCGGTCTTTCTCGTCACCACCGTTCTCGGCATCACCGGGCTGTGGCCGGCGATCCTCGCCGACACCGGCGCGACGGTTCTGGTCACGGCCAACGCCCTTCGCCTGCTGGCGGGCGGAAAGACCTGACCGTCAGGCGGCGGCGGGAACGTGCCAGAGCCCGTCCCGCCCCTTTTCCAGCATGGGCGTCGAAAAACAGCCACGCACCCGCTCCGGCCATTGCGGCCCGAAGGCGGCGAGCGCCGGACGCCAGCGGCCGGATTGCAGCATGGCCGCCCCGACCGCCACCGGCTCGATGTCGAGCGCCTTGAGGAGGGAAAGGCCGGCCAGGATCGAGGTTCCCGAGGAGATCACGTCGTCGACCAGCGCCACGCGCCTGCCGCTGACCAGCGGCAGCATGCGCGGATCCGCATAAAGCCGCTTCTGCTGCCCCGGCGTGGTGATCGACGACATCGGCACCGACAGGGTGTCCTCGTACCAGAACTTGCGCGAGGTGCCGAGCGGCACGTAGCGCGCATGGCCGAGCTTGCGGGCGACCTCCGCGGCCAGCGTCAGGCCGAGCGTCGGCAGGCCGACCACAACATCCGGCGCAAACGGCGCGAGCCGCGCGGCGAGATCCTCCGCCAGCGCGTCAACGACAGCGAAGCCGGCCTGGTTGACGATCAGCGATGCCAGCGCATGGACGCCGTCCGGCAGCGGGCGGATCGGCAGCAGCAATTGCCGCCCGTCGGCAAACGTGGCCGGAAAGGCGCGCTCGTGCCCGCCCTCGACGGGGAAACGGCCTTGGGGATGAAGCTCCTGCCAGAATTCATGCGGCTGCATGGGCGGTCATTCCTTTTCGTCTATGGCCTCGTCTGGCGCGCGGAACGATGGGCCGCGCGAAATCTTAACGGCCACCGCACCGGATTTGCGTTCTGTTAACCAGCCCCCGCTAGAATCCGGTGGACGAACCCAGGAACGACGGGGAACAGCATGAACAACGTTGCAATGCTTTCCGGGCGATCGGCAAAACCGGAGGGTCGCCGCAAGGCCCCGCCGAAGGCGGTCGTCGAGCACAAGCAGGCGGCCACGCCGGCACCCTCCCGCTACGGCCACTGGTTCTATGGCGAAAAGGTCGCGATCCGCAAGCTGCGGCAGATCACCGACGACATGACCGCCGGCGAGGTGGCCGACGCCACGCGGGAGAACCTTGCGCTGATCGGCGAGGAGACCTGCAAGCGCATCACCGCCAAGCTGCCCTCCGGCCACACGCTCCACAAGGCCGTGCGCGCCGCCACCCTGCTCAGCGCCCCGCATCTGGGCGCCTGCAAGTTCGGCGAGATCATTACCGATTACGAACATGACAGATACGATCTGGTCCAGGTCTTCCTCGCGAATTTCTCCGGCCAGCTCGACACCTCGGACACGACCCATTTCCTGAAACCGCTCAGCCGCTCCTACGACCAGATGTTCTTCGGCCTGCACGTTCAGGTCGACCGCGCCGGCAATCCGCTCGGCTTCAACCGCAACCTGGGCGTCAACGGCATCGCTTTCCAGACCCGCGATCTCGTCAAGGCGTTCTTCCACGTCGCGGCCACCAGCACCGGCACGCCCGAGGACACGCTGCGCGCCCGCGCGACACCGCCGCGCGCCTGAAGCGGGCACACCCAAGAACATTCCCGGACCCTAACCCGCCAGTTCCCGCTCGACGAGCCGCGTCCAGAAACGGACGCCGGGGCCGATCGACGCGTCGTTGAAATCATAGGCCGTATTGTGGTGCAGCGCGCCATCGACGGCCGGGCCGTTTCCGAGCCAGACATAGCAGGCCGGCGCCTGCTGGCCGAAGAAGGCGAAGTCGTCGCCCGCCGTCGAAGGCGGAAAGGCGGTCCGCACCTTGTCTCCGAACACGTCGCGGGCGGCGCCAAGCGCCCGGGACGTGGCGTCAGGATGGTTGACGACCGGCGGAATGCGCCGCTGGAAACGGTATTCGGCGCCTAGGGCGAACATCGCCGCCGTGCCCTGCGCCAGCCTGCCGATCTCTTCCTCGAGCTGGTCGCGCACCTGAGGCGAATAGGCCCGCGCCGTGCCGCCGATCTCCACCATGTCCGGGATGACGTTGAGCGCCTTGGGATTGCCGGCCTGCACCGAGCAGGCGCTGACGACGGCGGGCTGGAGCGGGTCCACCACCCGCCCGACGATGGTTTGCAATGCGGCGAGGAACGTGCCGGCGGCGGTGATCGGGTCACGCCCCAGATGCGGCTTGGCGCCGTGCGTGCCCATGCCCCGCAACGTCACGTGCCAGCTGTCGGAGGAGGCGAGCTGCGGCCCCTCGACCACGGCGATCTCATCCGGGTCGAGGCCCGGCATGTTGTGCAGCCCGTAGACCGCGTCGCAGCGAAAGAGCCGGAAAAGCCCGTCCTCCACCATCCGCCGCGCGCCGCCCAGCCCTTCCTCGGCAGGCTGGAAGATGAAATGCACCGTACCGGAGAAGTTCCGGCTTTTCGCAAGCGCCCGCGCCGCGCCGATGAGAAGCGTGGTATGACCGTCATGGCCGCAGGCGTGCATCCTGCCCGCGAATTTCGACTTGTAGGGCCGGTCCGCCGTTTCCGGCATGGCCAGCGCATCCATGTCGGCGCGCAGGCCGATGGCGCGCGTGCCGCTGCCGGCCCGCAGCGTGCCGACGACGCCGGTGCCGCCGAGGCCGCGATGGACGGCAATGCCGGCCTCTTCCAGCAGGCGGGCGACGATGCCGGCCGTGCGTTCCTCCTCGAAGCCCAGTTCCGGATGGGCATGAAGATCGCGGCGCAATGCCGTCAGGAACGGAAGATCGTCTGCTATGGGTTCGCTCATCGGATCACTCCAGGATGTCGAGCACGGGCGATGCCAGCACGCGGCCGGTCGCGACATCGGCAATGCCCCGGTCGGTCTGGTGCGGGCCGGCATTGCAGGCCAGCGTCGCGCCGAAGCAGGCCTTGAACACCAGATAGGGCGGCTGCCATTCGACCACATCGTCCATCGCCGCCCGCAGCGCCGCGAAGCCTTCCGCCACGTCGGCGAGCGGCGCTTCCGACACGAGGCCGGAGACCGGCAGCGGCAGAAGCGCCCGCACCTGCCCGCCCGCGGCGACCGCCATGCCGCCGCCGGCGGCGATGACGGCATTGGCGGCGATCGCCATGTCGATCTCGTTGCCGCCGAAGACGGTGAGGTTGTGGCTGTCATGGGCGACGGTGGTGGCGAAGGCCCCTTTCCACGCCCCCCATTCGCGCAGGAAACCGACGCGCGGCACGGCTTCCGCCCGGCCGTGGCGGTGGACGACCGCGATCAACGTCGCGCCCGGCGGCGGAACGACGAAACCGTCCGCGACCTCCGTTTCCGCCGAGCCCCATTGAGTGAAGCGCGGCCGGTCGATGGTCGCGACGCGAACGCGCCGCCCCCGGGACGGAACGCGGAACGCTTCGGGCGCCAGCGGCGCGACCTTGACCGAGGCGGCGAAAGCATGAGTGGCGGTGCGACGCGAGGGGGCCGACGTCGCACCGCCTTCCGCAACGGTAACGCCGTTAGCAACGACGGCACGGACGCGGAAATCGGCAAGATCCTCGAAAACGACCAGATCGGCACGGCGGCCAGCGGCAATCAGGCCGAGATCCTCGCGCCCGAGACGCCGGGCGGCGTTGAGGGTCGCGGCCTGAAGCGCCCATTCCGGCCTGAGCCCGTAGCGCACCAGCCGGCGCACCACATCGTCCAGCCCGCCGCCGTTCAGAAGATCGTCCGGAAAAACGTCGTCGGTGCAGAGCGTCACCGTCTGCGGCAGGTGGCCGAGCCGGTTCAGCGCCGCGACGAAATCCGGCAGAAGATGGTCGTGCGAGCCGCGCAGCTCGATGGTCAGCCCGGCGCGCAGCTTGGCGATCAGGTCGTCGCCGGAGACCAGTTCGTGGTCGGAGGAGATTCCCGCCGCCATGAAGGCCTGGAGATCGGCGCCGGACAGGCTGCGGGCATGGCCGCAGACGGGCTTGCCCGCAGCGAGGCCGGCATCGACGATGGCGCTCATCCGCGGCTCGCCGTCGATGACGTTGCGCATCGCCATGACCTCGGCGATGCCGCCGATCTCCGGCCGCGCCAGAAGGGCGGATACGGCCTGTGCATCGAAATCGGCTCCGGCCAGCTCCAGCCCCGGCGCGGAGGGCACGCAGGACGGCGCCAGCACGACGAAGCGCAGCGGCAGGCCGCGCGTGGCCTCCACCGCCCAGTCGACGCCGGCCACGCCGTGGACGTTGCCGAACTCGTGCGGGTCCCAGACGGCGGTGGTGACGCCGCGCGGCACCACCGCATCGGCATAGGTCGCCGGCGTGATCATCGAGCTTTCGACATGCATGTGCGTATCGATGAGGCCGGGCGCGACGAAGCCGCCCGCCGCATCGACGAAGCTGGTCGCGTCGCTGCGGCTGCCGGGCGCATGCACCGAGGCGATCAGCGGCCCGACGAGGCCGATATCGGCGGCGCGGCGCTCGCCCGTCACCATGTCGACCAGCGTGCCACCCGTGACCAGCCGGTCGAAGGGGGCCGCGCCGCGGGCGGCGGCGACCGCGCGGCGCCGCAGCGCCGGGTCGGCGAGATCGAACGGTTCTGGCGGCAGGGCGCTCATGCTTTCGACGCCTCGGCTTCGAGCGCGCCGAACACGATGGCGCGCACCGCCTCCACATCGCAATCGGCGGCATAGGCCGCGTTGAACGCCGCATGGGTCGGGCGCGTCTCGACCACGGTGCGGCCACGCGTGAGGCACCCCGCAAGCTCGACCGCGACATGGGCCTGCGCGTAACGGACGAGATCGGGCCGGACGAAAGCGGCGGCGGCGGCGGGATCGTAGAGCGACATGGCAGGCCGGCCGCGCGAAATGGCGATGTCGATGAAGCCCGCGGTCATGTCGGCCAGCAATTCGGCATTACGCCCGCCCGCCGCGCGGATCGGCGTCACATCGTCGGGCGTCGACAGGATCCTGCGGCAGAAATCGAGATCGACCATCTTCAGCGGCAGGCCGTGCGACAGCACGATGGCGAGCGCTTCCGGATCGGCCAGCGCGTTGAATTCCGCCGAAGCCGTATGGTTGCCGGAGGTGAGGCCGCCGCCCATCCAGACGAGTTCGTCGATATTCGCGGCGAGATCGGGCCGCGCCAGCGCCAGAGCCGCGATGTTGGAAAGCGGCCCGAGCGCGAGGATGCGCTTTTCGCCGTGGCCATCGGCCAGCCAGTCGCCGAGCGCTAGGAAGGCATTGCCGCCCGGCAGGTCGTCGGCTGCGGGAAGCGTGCGTCCGAGTGTCGGAATGCCAGTGTCGCCGAGAATGGCAGCGGCGGTTTCGAGCTCCGCCAGCACCGGCCTTTCCCGGCCGGTGTGGAACGGGAAGCGCCAGCCGAAGGCCTGCGCCGCGCCGGCGGCGTTGCGGCGCACCTGTTCCAGATGCGTATTGCCGAAGCACAGCGAAACGCCGTCGATGGCAAGGCCCTGATGCACCACCACCAGAATGGCGGCGATATCGTCGAAGCCCATGTCGGTATCGATCCATACGCCCATCGCGCTCAATCCCTTTCCAGACGCGCGGCGCGCGCCACCGGCAGGTCGAAGGCGACGGTGTCGCCGAGCCCATAGGCCTTCAGCGACGCATCGGCCTCGGCCTTGACCGTGCCGAACGGCGCCTCCAGCACGTATTCGCGCGTGCCGCCGGCAAAGGACACGCCGCGCACGATGCCGGCGAGCGGGCCGGAGCCGAGCGCGACATGGCGCGGGCGGAAGGCGAGCCCCACCGCCCCCGGCGGCAGGTCGCCGCTGGCCGGCACGACGCCCTTCGGCCCATGCAGCGCGCCGTCTCGGATGGCGTAGATGTTCTCGAACCCGACGAAATCGGCGACGAAGCGCGATGCGGGGCTGTTGTAGATCTCCTCCGGCGTTCCGATCTGCTCGATCCGGCCCTCGCGCATCACCACGATCCGGTCGGCCAGCGCCAGCGCCTCGGCCTGATCGTGGGTGACGAAGATCATCGTCACGCCGGTTTCCGCCTGCACCCGCTGAAGCTCGGTGCGCATGTCGAGGCGCAGGCGGGCGTCGAGATTGGAGAGCGGCTCGTCGAGCAGCAGCACCTTCGGCTCCATGACCATCGAACGGGCCAGCGCCACGCGCTGCTGCTGGCCGCCGGACAGTTCCGGCGGCTTGCGGGCCGCATAGGCCGAAAGCCCGACCGACGCCAGCCCCGCCTCGACCTTGGCGCGCAGCCCATCGCCCTTCAGCCCCTTGAGCCGGAGGCCGAAGGCGACGTTGTCGAACACCGTCAGGTGCGGAAACAGCGCGTAGGACTGGAAGACCAGGCCGATCTGGCGCCGGTTGGCCGCGACGCGGGTGATATCGGCCCCGTCGAGGCGGATCGTCCCGCCGGCGGGGGCGAGAAGCCCGGCGATGGCGCGCATCGTCGTGGTCTTGCCGCAGCCGGACGGGCCGAGCAGCGCGACGAGTTCGCCCTTGCCGATGGTAAGATCGAGGCTTTCGACCGCGACCGTGCTGCCGTAGGAGAGCCGGAGCTTTTCGAGGGAGAGATAGGCGGGATCAGACATAGCGGGAGAATCCGAGGAAACGTTCGGCGAGGAGCACGATCCCCATCGACAGGAAGGCGAGCAGCGACGAGAGGGCGGCGATCGACGGATCGAAGACGATCTCCATGTAGCCGAGCATGTCGATGGGCAGCGTGCGCACGCCGGGACCGGACAGGAACAGCGACACCGGCACCTGGTTGAAGCTGGTCACGAAGCCGAGGATGAAGGCGGAGAGGATGCCGCCGCGGATGTTCGGCAGGACGACGCGGAAGAAGGCGCCCAGCCGGGACGAGCCGAGCAGCACGGCGGCCTCCTCGATATCCGAGCGCAGGTTGCCGAGGCTGGCCGAGACGACGCGAACCGCATAGGGCAGCACCAGTGCGGTGTGGGCGAGGAAAAGCGCCAGCGTGATCGGCATGCCGACCGGCACGACGAAATAGCGCAGAAGCGCCAGACCGACGATGATGCCGGGCACGATGACCGGGGCGGACACCACGGTGCGCACCGTTTCCGAAAAGGGCAGCCGGTAGCGCGACATGGCGTAGGAGGCCGGAATGCCGAGGACGAGCGCGACCAGCGTGCCGCCGACGGCGAGGATCATCGAGGTGACGAAGCTTTCGCGGAAACTCTCCACCGTGAAGACCTTGGCGATCCAGCGCAGCGAGAAGCCCTGCGGCGGAAAGGCCAGCGTCTCGCCGGCCGAGAAGGAGGCCGCGACGATGATGAGGAACGGCCCGATCAGGAAGACGATGACGAGCCCGAGGACGAGGTTGAGGGGAAGACGCGCGCTCATGACCCGGCCCTCACGGTTGCGATGCGCTTCAGCAGGATGTTGGCCGCGAAGCTCATGACGACGAGAATGAGGGCGATGACGCTGGCCGACACGAAGTCGTTGGCGACGGTGACGCGCTGGTAGAGCAGCGTTTCCAGCATCAGAACCTTGGAGCCGCCGAGAATGGCGGGGGTGATGTAGGCCGTCAGCGAGCCGGTGAAGACCAGCGTGCCGCCGATCACCAGCCCTTCCCGGGTCAGCGGCAGCACGATCTTCCAGAAGATCCGCAGCCAGCCGGCGCCGAGCACCCGCGCCGCCGCGATGACGTCCTTCGGCAGGTTTTCCAGCGCCGAGATCAGCGAAATGATCATCAGCGGCAGGAACAGTTGCAGGAGGCCGATGAAGACCGCCGTCTCGGTGAAGAGAATGCGCAGCGGCCCGTCCGTCAGCCCGATGCCCTGAAGCGCCTGGTTGACGATGCCGGTGCGCCCGAGGATGACGATCCAGGCATAGGTGCGGGCGACCGGCGAGATCATCATCGGCAGCATGACGAGGCCGATCATCCGCCCCTTCGAGGTGGCCGGCAGCGCGACGATGGCGAAGGCCGCCGCATAGCCGAGGACGGCGGCGACCACCGTCACCTCGGCGCCGAGCCGCAGCGTGCGCCAGAAGACGGTGCGGTTCAGCGGATCGGCGAAGAAATCCGTGTAGGCGGAAACGCTCCAGCCACCGCCGGCGCGAAAGCCTTCCGACAGAAGGATGACGACGGGCATCAGGAAGACGATCCCCGCGAACAGGGCCGCGGGCAGGGCCAGAAGCAGCGCTTCGGTACGGTTCTGGAACATGGCGTGTCTCGAAAAACCGGTGCGGGAAGGCGTCCGCCTTCAGGAAAGGGGATGTCGCCCGGCGCAGGCTTGCAGGGCCGGGCCGGGCGACGTTCGGACCATTACTGGCCGACGCTGGCGTTCCATTCCTTCAGCCAGGCGTCGCGATTGTCGAGCGCCACGGCGGAGGGGATGAGATCGAGGCTGCGGGCGGTCTCCTCGCCATAGGTGATGTTTTCGGCCACCGCGCCGGAAACCTCAACCTCCCTGTTCGCCGGGCTGTCCACCAGCTTTTCGGCCAGCTTGGCCTGCACCTCGGTGGAAAGCCAGAAGTCCATGAATTCCAGCGCCAGATCCGGGTTCTTCGCGCCCTTGGCCAGAACCATGACGTTCATGCCGCCCGTCTGGCCTTCCTTCGGCGTCGCCCAGGCGAGCGGCAGGTCGAGCCTTGTGAAGGGCGCCCAGGAGAAGCGGCCGATCGGGGCGGCCCAGATTTCCTCCTGCTGCATGAGCTGCACGAGCTGCGACGAGCGGACGTAGAAGGTGACGATATCGTCCTTGTTCTCGCCGACGGCGGCAATCGCCTCCTTCAGGTCCGGGCTTTCCTTGCCGAGCGCCTTGCCCAGCATGTAGAGCGCCGGCGGGCCCTGGTTGGTGGTGACGTTCGGAAAGGCGACGTGGCCGACATACTCCGGCTTCAGCAGGTCGGCCCAGCTTTCGATCGTCATCTTGTCGGTGCGGTAGACGATCGAGGTGGAGTAGAACGTATAGCCGACGCTCATGCCGTCGCCGTTCGGGTCTTTGGCGATATCGTAGAGCTTGTCGAAATTGCCGAGCCTGGCCGTATCGATCGTGTCGATCAGCCCGGCGCGCGAGGCCTGGAGCGCGTCCGCCATCGAGACGACCGCCATGTCGATCACCGGATTGGCCCGGTTGGCCTCCATCTTGGCGAGGCGCTCGACGCTGTTGCCGGTCTCGACGACCAGCTTGCAGCCGCACTTCTCCTCGAAGGGCGCATAGAGGATTTCCTTGTATTCGTCCTGCGCGAAGGCATAGACGGAAATGGTGAGCGTCCTGTCCTGAGCCTGAGCCTGGACGGCGGCGAACGCCAGCGCCGATGCGGCAATCACTGTCTTCAGCATGTTCCTGCTCCTTCTTATCTTATCTTGTCGTTTCTTCGTATGATGTCCGGCGAACGGGTCCGCTGGTCTGACGCACGACCAGCGACATGGGCACGCGCGTCGCATCGGTGGAAACGACGAAGCCGTCCGGCGCCTCGTCCTTGCCCTCGATGACGCGCACCAGCGAGGAAACGGCGATCGTCGCAATCCGCAGCATGTCGGCGCGCACGGTGGTCAGGGCCGGCGTGATGGCGCCCGACCAGGACAGGTCGTCGAAGCCGGTGACGCTGACATCCTCGGGAACGCGATGGCCGGCGCGATGCAGCTCGGTGACGGCCCGCAGCGCATGCAGGTCGGAAACGGCCGCCACCGCCGTCACGCCGGCGGCGACGTGCCCGGCCAGATCGAGCAGGCTGCCGGGCTCGCGCTCGCGCTCATAGGGCTCGATCCACAGCACCTCGACCTCGGCATGGCCGGACAGGGCGTCGCGCATGCCGTCGAGGCGGTCGTTCTGCACGGCCGAGGCCGGATTGTTGCCGAGCAGCAGCACCCGGCGGTGGCCGAGCGCGGCCAGATGCGCGCCGACCAGCGCGCCGCCCTGCCGGTGATCGGCGGAGACCGTGTTGCCCGGCGTCGAGGGACTGTCGATGACGGCGACCGGACAGTCCGCATCGGAAATGCGCGTGCCGCGGCGCGGAACGACGACCAGCCCGTCGACGCCGCGCTCGACCAGCCGGTGGATCGCCTCCGTCTGGACGGCGGAATCGCCGCGCGAATCGCCGATCAGCGTGCCGTAGCCCGCCGAACCGGCGGCGAACTCGATCGCCTGCGCGATCTGCGGAAAGAGCGGATTGGCGATGTCGGGAAGAACGAGGCCGAGAACGCCCGTGCGCCCGGTGCGCAGGGCCCGGCCGGCGAGCGAGGGCACATAGCCCATCCGGTCGGCCATTTCCCGCACGCGCGGCACGAGGCTCGCCGAAACCCGGCCCTTGCCGGACAGGGCGTTCGAGACGGTGGCGACCGAAACGCCGAGCGCACGGGCGATGTCGCCAAGATTGGCGGCTTGTTTCTGGGGCGGCATAGGGGAGCGTCCACGCACTCGCTTAAACGTTTAAGCACAGCCAATAAAGCACGCGCACGATGCTTGTCAACGCACATGCGAAATCCGCCCCCTTGCCTGTGGACCGTCGCCGCAGGCCAGCGGCCCTTGGAAACGGCCGGGGCCATTGCCAAATGGTTGAGTGGCCTTGCGGCGAAGACGCGGCTACACTCCCCGCGATGCTGCGGCGCGGCAAGCAATCGACCCCCTTGAACGCGGTCCGCGCCCGGCCACCCGATGGACCGCCGGCGAAGAGGAGTGCGCGGCATGAGCAGGATGGCCTTTTTCGCGGATCTGATGGGAACGCTGTTTGCGCGGCGCCCGGGAAACGCCGCGGCGCTCAGCCGCGTTCCGGTGACGGAACTGTGCGAGACGCTGCTGTCTCCGCAGGGCGAAGTCTCGGGCATGCAGCGCGCCCGCGAGATTCTCACCCAGTACCGGGCGATGGACGACGAAGGCAAGAGGGCCTTCTTCCGGCATCTGGCGGAAGAATTCGATATCGATCCCGAAAAGCTGATCGAGGCGGCAGCGCTTTACCGCGACAATCGCGACCCCGCCTCCTTCACGCAGCTGAGGCGCGAGACCGAGCCGCGCCGCCAGGAGCTGCTGCGCCGTCTGAACCAGGCGCCCGGCGCGACCGAGGAGCTGGTGCGCATGCGCCTCGACCTTCTGGCCATGATGAAGGACGAGCCCGACCTTTCGCGGATCGACCACGATTTCGCGCATCTCTTCGCAAGCTGGTTCAACCGCGGCTTCCTCGTCCTCAGGCACATCGACTGGGGAACGCCGGCCAATATTCTGGAAAAGATCATCGAATACGAGGCCGTTCACGCCATCAACGACTGGAACGACCTGCAACGCCGCCTGCGGCCGGGCGACCGCCGTTGCTTCGCCTTCTTCCACCCGGCCATGCCGGAGGAGCCGCTGATCTTCGTGGAGGTGGCGCTGTGCAAGGGCGTTCCCGGCTCGATCCAGTGGCTGCTGGCCGACGGGCGCGAAACCGTGCCGGACAGCGACTTCGACACGGCCGTCTTCTACTCGATCTCCAACTGCCAGGAGGGGCTACGCGGCATTTCCTTCGGCAATTCGCTGATCAAGCAGGTGGTCGAGGACCTGCGCCGGGACCTGCCGCAGATCAGGACCTTCGTGACGCTCTCGCCGGTGCCCGGCCTGACCCGCCATCTGCGCGCCGTCGCCGGGGAACGGCCCGAGGTCGCCGCCCTGCTGGAAGCGGCCGACGCGAAGGACCCGGGCGCGCTGACACCGCACCTGCCGCTTCTGAAGAAGCTGACCGCCGACTATCTCGTCAACGTCAAGCGCCCGAACGGCCTGCCCGCCGACCCCGTCGCCCGCTTCCATCTCGGCAACGGCGCGCTCCTGCACGAGGTGCATGTGCTGGGCGACACCTCGGCCAACGGCTTCCGCCAGTCCTGCACGGCGATGGTCAACTATCTCTACGATCTTCCGAAGGTCGAGGAAAACAACGAGAATTTCGTCCGCGACAAGACCGTGGCGATCTCGAAATCCGTCAGGAGCCTGCTAGCGCAGAACAGGTCATCCGAAAACGGCGAGGCCCCCGGCTGGCTCGAAGCCCCCCAGAAACTTCTCGGCCTCTCCGGCTCGCAGAACCGGAGCTGAACGTTTCGAGGATGGTGGGGGAATGATGGCGGAGAGGGTGGTATAAATCCCCAAGTTGCCAATAACTAATTGATTTTAAATTCATTCATATGCCGGTCCGGGAACTATACCCACGGCTCTACCCAAGGCGGACCATGTACCTTTCTCATCGAAAAAATGGCGTTCGATTCCAGATCGCCATCCCGACCGATCTTCAGGACAAACTAGGCCGAACGCCGATCCGTATCCCGCTGGGGCGTGTCCCGACAGCCGACGCGCGCCGTAAGGCCCGTTTACTGTCCGGTCACGCCGAGTAGCTATTTACCGCCGTGAGATCATCGCGGCGGAAAAACATGACGGCAGATATACGGGACGCGATCATTGCTGAACTGACCGATATGGTCGAAACCTTGATCGCCAATGCTCATGAAGTCGAAGTGCTTCACGAAAAACATCTTGCGGTGGAAGTTGAGAAAACCGAGCTTCGAATGCTTCTTGAGGAAGGCACGCGTCAGAAAGTCCTTGGTGCAAAGCTCAAGACCCTCGGCGACACGATCGCCGACGTGCAACCTCGAATAACTCAGGTCATCAGCAGCAGCGTGACAGCATTCGCCCTCCGGAAGGCACTGCGACCATCGAGCTTATCATGAAGAGCTTCAACGCCATGTCTCAACAGGTCACCGACCTGTCGGAGAGGGTGCAGACCTCGATCGAGGGACCGCCGCGACCGCTCGCCTCCGAGGCGCTGGAAACGTGGACCGACGTTCGAAGGAAAACGAAGGTCAATCCGAAGAAAATCACAACGAATTACAACCGCATCACGGATTTCATCACGTTCGCAGGCGACAAGCCCTTGGACAAGTACACGTTCCTTGAGTTTCAGCGCTGGTCGAACCTGCTTGCCCGTGTCCCGAAGAATATGAGCGTGGTGCCGCATCTCAAGGGAAAGACACATCAACAGGCAGCCGACCATAACGATAGGCTCAAAATCCCGCGTCCAACGATGACAACGAAGACGATAGAAACGAACTATTTCTCGCCGCTCAAGCATTTCTTCCGGCAGATGGCCGCCGAGCATCGCTTCCCTTCGCCCTTCGGCGATGCCGACGTTCGCATGGATGGCCGCAGTTCCGTCAAACGGCGGCCTTTCAAGGTCGAGCAACTGAACATCTGGTTCACTCATGCCGCGCAGGAGGGACGTGCCGACATGATATGGCTGCCCTTGCTTGGGGCGATCACGGGCACTCGCATCGCCGAATTGATCTTCCTGCAGGGCAGAGACATCTATCAGATGGAGAACACCTTCACCGGAGCCCGATACTGGGTGATCGACCTGCGTTCCGAACTTATTGCGGAAGATGGCGGTTCTGAAGAACGAAAGACCAAGAACCCGACGTCGAAACGTATCATCGCGCTCCATGACCTGTTCACGGAGGTCGGCTTCATCGACTATGCGAAGAGCCGCCGCGCTGCCGACTGGCTGTTTCGGGCGGCCTTCTATCACGGCAAGGGGCGTGTCGGCGATCCCGCACGGGCCGCCTCGAAACGTATGAATCGCATGCTGAAAGACGTCGGCATTCACAAGCCGATGGAACGCATGTTTCATAGCACGAGGCACACCGCGAAGGACATCATGCGGCTTGCCCGCGTCGATGACCGCACGAACGATGTACAGACATGGCATGCATTCAGGACCGTATCGCGAGGCTATGGAGCGAAGGACCTCGAAGAATTGCCTACAGAAATCGAAGTGCTGACGGCTCTTCCGCTCCCCGAAGGACTCGATCTAGGAACCTATCTGGATCGGCACAGCCGCAAGAAGACCCGGCAGGAGTAGAGGCTGGACGCCGCCCTCGATGCTTGGCGGCAAGATGTTCCGAAAAGCGTTGCCATAGCGACCCTTCGTTCCCAGTCCTTCGTGCCGTCCTATCCCGTTATATCCTCCTGGGTCACCTCGGCCGAGGTCCAGCCGGAGGCGTGATATCGTCCGTCTCGTCGGGCACACCCGGAGCAGCGGGCGGAGTCGGCGGCACATGCATCGCCTCCCATCTTCTCGCGGCCCAAAGCGCCCGTTCGCGGATTTCCTCCGCCGTCCTGTCATGCCCGACCAGTCGAAGAGCAAGCCAGTCTTCTTCCCGGATCATATCCCGCAGCCAATCCAGAGCTTCCGACGGGACCCGTGTTTCGATGAGTTCCCGCGCGCGGTCGCGCGTTGGTCTGCGATCCAGGTCCTTGACCAGCCGCAGCCAAGATGCCGTTGCTTTCGAGCGCAACGCGGGTGCCGGCTGTTTCGGTTCCTCCGCGACATCCTCTGGTTCGAGACCACGCTCGCGCGCCCACGCTACCGGTCCGTTCGGATACCATGACGGCGGCTGCCGACGATCTCGCCCGGACGCGGAAATAATTTCCGGCTTGGCCGGAGCCAGTGCAAGCGCCGCTGAGATGGGCGCCAGCAGCTTCAACACGGCCTTGCTCGCCAGATTGCTTCGCCGCCGTCTCCCAACTTCTCGCCGCAGCCGATCCGCGCACATGTGCGCCGCTGCCGTTTCCGTTCCCTCGAAATCTTGCCCATGAACGTCCTCCAATCCTTGCAAACAGGATGGCGCCGCAAAAGGACCGGCGCAAATTCGTAGCACTCAGATATTTGCGCCTTATCCGAGCCTAGAGTTCAATGACATGCACCACCTTTGCGTGCTATACTGTTCGAAATTTGCCAAGGGGAATTCATGTTCGAAAATCTTATGATGACCAGCGCGTTCGCATGGGCGGGTGCTGGTATTTGGCTCGTCATCTCGGTGCTCAGGATCGTCATTCCGAAATGGAGGCGTAGCGCCATACGGCAAGCGAAATGGTCGTCCGGATTATTCGTGCTGACCTTCGTCGCCGCCATTGTCTTCAATCAGATGATCTATAGGGACTACGGACTCTCTTCGAGCGAAAGCCTCGCGGAGGCGCGGGCTGCCCGGAAGGTTGAGGCGGAAGCCAAAGTCGTTGAGGAGAACCGAAAGAAAGAGCAAGCCGAGATCGCCCAAAAGGAAGCCGAGGCGAAAGCTGCCGTCGAACGTACCCGTCTCCTCGCCGAAGCGGATCAGCAAACTAAACTCAGGAAAGAGGCGGAGGAGTTAGCAGCCGCAGAGGCAAAACGATGCGGTATCGGAACTATCGTGGCGGTTTCCAGCAGTTACAAACTCCGTAAGAACCCAAGGGAGACATCGGACAAGATCGTCAACCAGAAGGCCACTGAGGCGCTGCGGAAGACTCACTATCACCAGATAGACAACTCGACGAGCGTGAAGATCATGGGGTGCTCGGCGGAATGGACACAGGTCCAGATTGCCGAACCGTCGTGGCTGACGGATGTCAGCGGCTGGGTCCCGAGCAAAGTTCTTCGCCGGATCGAGACATCATCGGACGGCGCACGGGTATACGTCGAGAGCGACGTCTACTGGGATAACGACACTTCGAAATTCAAGAAGCAAATCGTCACGATGATCAACAAAATCAGCCGTGAGAATGCCGGGTGCAAGCAGATCGATCCGGGTACCGTCGCGAAGTCCACATCGCGCAGCAAGCCGAACGAACCAGTCTTCTTCGTCACCTGCGGCGAAGGATCAAACGCTTTCAACGTGTGGTTCAGGCCGACGGACATAACGACCACGATGACGGCCACACCTCCGATCCGCCAAGGAGATGCCACACTGGCTTGCGAACAGGCGGCAAAGGCGAAGGCCACACACCCGTCCACCGTGGACTTCTCGCGGTTCCTCGACGTCGCCTATTCGGCGCGCCCGGACGGCCGTGTTTCACTGACGTCGTCGTTCTTGGCGAAGAACAGCTTCAACCTCGAACTCAAGTTCAACATCCGATGCCTGTTCGATGGAAACACGATGATCGAGGCAACCGTATCCGAAGCCCGTTAGGGCTTCAAAGCCGAACCCGGATGAGTAATGATACCACCGGGATTGATTTCGTCGCTGTACGGGTCGTTTCTGGCGCTCGAAATCTTCGCAAAAACCCGGATTTCGGGCTATTTCCGCCACCCGGAAGGTTTCGGGCGCATCGCGGCCGAGACGGTGTTCTCCGGCTCCGGAGGCCGGACTTGTGCAAGCTCCCGCCATGCGGCATCGCGTTGCGCGCCGACTTCGGCAAGCGCCCGATCGAGCGTCCGGGTTTTCTCTTCGGCGCGACGGCGCGCGTCATTGGCCGTTCTGGCGCGTTCGGCCGCAGCCGCTGCCTGCCCCCCGGAGATCGTTCATTTCGGTTTCGACGGCGGCATGGATTCGATCCTGAACCGTCGACCGGCAGAAACCATCCCAGATGTTCCGCAGGATGCCCGGAAGGCTCTGAATCCTTGCAGACGCTTTCCGGACGCGCACGGCTTCCGCCCGGACACGGGCCATCATTCCTTGTGCTTTCCGCTGTTCGGCAACGGCCTTGTCCTGTGCGGTGAGCGCCGCAGCCGTTGCGGCCTTGGCCGCTTCCATCTGCCGTTCGGCCGCCGCCGTCGCGGCGGTGGCTTCCCGTGCGATCCGATCCGCCTTTTCCTTCGTCGTGGCGATCCAGGATTCTCCCGTCTGTTTCACGGCCTGCGCCCGATCGAGGGTTTCCCGCAGCGCCCGCGCCTGCAACTGCTCGGCCTTCCATTCCGCGCGTGTCAGGCGGCGGCGCTGCGGCCCAAGGCGCGTCAATCCGCATGGAGCGGCAACGGTTTCGTAATAGGAGTCCTGCCAGAGGCGCATCGCGGCCTTATATGCCCTGTCGCCGCGCCGATTGACCGCCTTCGAATCCTCGCCTCCAGCAGCACCGGCCTGCATGATTTCGGCCTTGGCCCATTGTCCCGGATGAAGGGCCGACGCCCGCATGTCTGGCGACGACGGAAGGACATAGGCGTGGAGATGCCAATGGGATTCATCCTCGTGTCTGAGCACGGACACGAGCTGGTCGCCGTACTGCGCCTTGAGCCATCTCACCGTCAGGCTTTCCCAGCGGGCAAGGTCACGGCGCCTCAACGGATCGTCGCGGACTTCTTCGACGGTGAAATGATGGCTCGCCACCACGGTTATCAGCGTGTGCTGATCCTGCCGGATGCGTTTGGGCTTACCGCCCTTCGGCGTCGTGCGCGCCAGGTCCGCAGCCACGTTATGCCGCCGTTCGACCTCATCGACATCAACGCCATAGACGACGACAGGCAAGGCAGGATTCGCAACGTGAACCGATGCGTCCGGATCACGACGGGCTTCGGCAAAAATGAATCCGGTCGAGCGCCCGGAGGCATTGCCCTTGCGTGACCAGGATTCGACATGGACGAACTGGGACGGCATGACGTTCAGGAACCGGGCGCGGACGCGATGAGCACAATCAGCGTGCCGGCATCAGCGACTTTTCGTCTTCCCGGAAGTCATCGAGCGCATCCATGATCGCGGGCCGCAGGAAGCCATCCTTCGCCGATTGGGCGTTGAGCCGCACCAGTTCGAGCGCCTACGCCTGGAAGCGGATCAGGAGCAGGAGTTTGTCTTTCGGGAGAGACCCGTATTTCACGAGCCTGTCGAAATCCGCGAAACTGGTGTCCTGGTCGTCTTGCATGGAAATCCCCTTCGCTGTGGTTACCAGAAAATGGTCGCCTCACAAAATCGCCGGCGCAAGCGGGACCCAACATTTAGTTGCCGACTAATGCTTTTCCTTTCAGTCAAAGCGTCGGCTCTCCCGAGGGGCCATTCATGGAGACCTGGCAGGGGCCTGTCGCCGTCCGGATGGACGACGAACCGTCAAGTAAAATTACGTGACGGCTGGTGACGATGTGATACCCACCGTCACGGCGCTACGCGGCATATTCACGAAGTGATGCGGTGTATGGTGTTTACCTCGGGCCGGGGTCTGGGATTCTCTATCCATCAACACGACACACCGAAGTGAACCGCCAGTTCCGCGCACGTCATCCCCTGCGATGCCCGCAGGTACAGGACCTTGCGTCCCATCTCCAGCCGCGCCGCCTGTTGTTCCGTCCGATCCTTCACGCCATGGCGACGGCGTGACTTCTCCGTCCGCTCGACCGACAGTTCCCGTTTCCGGTCTTCATCGACCAGTACCCGGAGACCCACAGCACGTTGTTCCGCCGGATCAATGCGCAGCCATTCGATGATCGTCGTGGCATGCATCCGGTATCGGCAATCGACCTCATGCCCGTTGAACGTCACCGTCTGCCCAGCCGCAGCCTGTCGCGCACGCTTGATCACGGCGGACATGCGGGATTTCGTTTCACTGTCACGCCATCCCGCCGCCTCATCCGCGAGCACGAGGATTTCCCGCCCGAGGACTTCCGGAGGCGAAATCCATGACATTGCAATACCTGCCACGAGCAGCCATGCGTCGCGCTGTCCTTCTGGCAATGCGCCTTCCGGGCACCGATGCGCCCGCAGCCGTTGCAGATCGGTCAGGGCCGTTTCCCAATAGGTTGCCGCCGACAGATGCACCGCCGGACCTGTCGTGTCCTTGCCCTCAGCCTTGCGCTTCGCCCGTTCGGCCCGGAGGGAAACAAGCTCGGCGTGGGTGACGGGCAGGACTTCATCCGCCAACGTCGAAAAGACGTGCCGTGCGGGTGCCTCCGGCGATCCGTGGCACCAGACCATGCCGACCGTCCGCCGGCTCCATTCGGCACGGCTGTTCTCGCTTCCTGCGAGGCGGAAGACGCGCGCGGCGTCGAGCGCCCGCTTGTCTGCCCCGAACACCTCCAGGACCGCCCCCCAATCGCTTCTGGACGGCATTCCAGCGTGGCAGGACGGCACGAGGCAACAACTCCGTCAGCCACACGCAAACGAGGCCACGGCCCGTCGACAGGATATAGGACGGATGCGGAACCATCGCGTCTTCAAGATGACCGAGAACGGCGCTGGCAACGTCACGCGGAGCCTTTCCGCGCCACCGAGCCAGGTTGTGGTAGTCGAGATCGGCGTAACACGCACCGATCGCCGTCAGGTCGGCAATCGACCGCCATTTCCGGAACGCCGCCTGCGACACGTAGAGATCGGCCCTGTTGTCCTGCCGAAGCAGCCGTTCGGCCTCCTCGACCGCGCAGGGACCGGCATGGACGGTCCATTCCCGCCACGGCCTGTCACGATCACGGACGCGCTGCGCGAACGATACGACACCGTTGCGGATGCCGCCGTTGCGGCTGCTGTCGGGATGCAGGTTTTCGAGGTGCTGGCGAGGACCAAACGCGCCGTAGTCGAATCCGTCGAGCCAAATTTGTTGACGCTGATGGGTATGAAGGTCCGTCGTCCGGGCTGGCTGATTTGCCAGCCCCCGGCTCAACTGCCCGTTCTGTGGGGCTTTACAATGGCAACGCCGACGTTCAGCATTCTCGAACATACCTCAAAGACCGCCGGAGGGTTCCAGCCCGTTGATGGCGGTCTTTTCATGGTCATGCGTCGGCGCGCATGGGTCAAGCGCCGACGAGCGCGTCGGGCCGCCCACGACGAATCGATGAGTCGGGTTCTCTGATTTTCGATAGTTGACAGGGGGCTGGAAGGGCTATACCCATTCCTCTACCCGGATGTCGGCAAGATTTTATGTAAAATCAATGACTTGTTTATGGCGGAGAGGGTGGGATTCGAACCCACGATACGGTTGCCCGTATGCCGCATTTCGAGTGCGGTGCATTCGACCACTCTGCCACCTCTCCGCGGTCAGGTCGGCGCTCTTGAAGCGCGGGCTGTCTCTTAGCGGTGAAAAATCGGGTTGGCAAGGGACTTTATTGGAACTTTCAGCGCTTTCGTCTTGACAGGCCGGGCGCTCTCGCGTAATCGCCCACACCGGATAGGTATGGGCTGACCGTGCCTTCGCGTGCCCGGTTTCGGGCATGGGATTCAAAATGGCGGTGCCCGACGCGCCGTCTTCAACGCAACGACTGTCAAAAAGACGGCCGCCCCGCCTGCGGGCAAGGGTAGAGCCGGACATTGGACATGAAAGGACAAAAAATGTTCGCAGTCATCAAGACCGGCGGTAAGCAGTACCGCGTAAGCGCCGACGACGTGCTGACCATCGAAAAGCTGGAAGCCGAAGCCGGTGCGACCATCGAATTCAACGAGATCCTCGTCATCGGCGAAGGTGCCGATGCGAAGATCGGCGCTCCCTTCGTCGCCGGCGCCGTCGTGAAGGCCGAAGTGGTCGAGCACAACCGCGGCAAGAAGGTTCTGTCGTTCAAGAAGCGCCGCCGCCAGAATTCCAAGCGGATTCGCGGTCATCGTCAGCACCACACCGTCGTCCGCATCACGGCCATCTCGGCCTGATCGCAAGCGCAACAGGATTTAAAGGAGAACTCCAATGGCACATAAGAAAGCTGGCGGTTCCTCGCGCAACGGTCGCGATTCCGAGTCCAAGCGCCTTGGCGTGAAGAAGTTCGGCGGCGAAGCCGTCATTCCGGGCAACATCATTCTGCGTCAGCGCGGCACCAAGTGGCATCCGGGCGCCAATGTCGGCCTCGGCAAGGATCACACGATTTTCGCCCTTACGGCCGGCAACGTGTCCTTCGCCCGCAAGGCGAACGGCCGCGTGTTCGTGTCCGTGATGCCGAAAACGGCAGAAGCAGCGGAATAAAGCCGGTAGCGCTCTAAAACAGCCGGCGTCGCATCGACCCGGCTGAAGCGCATCCGCAGGTTCAGCACAGAAAACAGGGGAGATGGGGCGCCACCCTTCTCCCCTTTTTCTTTACCCTCAACCAAGGAGGACTGAACCATGCAAGGCGAACTTTTGAGGGAGAGCCAATCCCGGCCTCCCGAAGAACGGCAAAAGCCCGAGAGCGGCGGAAGATACTGCCCTGTCCTGTTGTCGCGGAGACTGGTTCTGCGCGCACCCCACGAAGACGACATCGACGCCCTTGCCCATCTCGCCAATAATGCCGCCATCGCCACGATGGTGTCGCGCATGCCGCATCCCTACACGGCAGCGGACGCCGCCGATTTCGTGCGACGTACGAAGGAAGGCGGGATCGGCAAATGCGTCTATGCGATTACCCTCGCGGACAACGGCGCATTCCTCGGCTGCTGCGGCCTCGAACCGGGCGACGAGAACGGCAGGACGCTGGAAATCGGCTACTGGCTGGGCGAACCCTACTGGAACGAGGGTTATACGACCGAAGCGGCCCATGCGCTGGTCGACATGGCCTTCCGCGCCCGCGACATCGACCAGATCGATGCGCGCTGCCGGGTCATGAACGTCGCCTCGCGGCGCGTCATCCAGAAGTGCGGCTTCCAGTTCCAGGGTTCGGGCATGGTTCCCTCGCTGGCGCTGGGCGGCATGGTCCCGGTCGAATGGTACCGGCTGGACCGCAAGACCTGGCTTTCGCTGAGAAGCTGGGGCGACACTCACTGAACGGGCATGCTCCGGCGGCTTTCGGGCCGCCGGAGCGGCCATCGGGCGGCCATTGCGGCCGGCCCGTTTCACGATAACCTTTGACCTGCGCGGCCGGCCTCTGTATCGAGAACGGCGAAGACAGCGGTCCATACGAAAACACGAGCGGCTTAGACATGAAATTTCTCGATGAAGCGAAGGTCTACATCCGGTCCGGGGATGGCGGCGCGGGCGCCGTGTCCTTCCGCCGCGAGAAATTCATCGAGTTCGGCGGCCCGGACGGCGGCGACGGCGGACGCGGCGGCGACGTGTGGGTGGAGGCGGTGAACGGCCTCAACACGCTGATCGACTTCCGCTACCAGCAGCATTTCAAGGGGCAGATCGGGACCCACGGCATGGGCCGCAACCGGACCGGGGCGAACGGCGCCCCCGTGACGCTGAAGGTGCCGGTCGGCACGCAGGTCTTCGAGGAAGACAACGAGACGCTGATCTGCGACCTGACCGCGGAAGGCCAGAAGTTCCGCATCGCCAAGGGCGGCAATGGCGGCTTCGGCAACGCCCATTTCAAAAGCTCCACCAACCAGGCGCCGGACTGGGCCAATCCCGGCCTGCCCGGCGAGGAGAAGACGATCTGGCTGCGGCTGAAGCTGATCGCCGATGCCGGCCTGGTCGGCCTGCCGAATGCCGGCAAGTCCACCTTCCTCGCCACCTGCACGCGGGCGCGGCCGAAGATCGCCAACTATCCCTTCACGACGCTGCATCCGAACCTCGGCGTCGCGACCGTCGACGGGCGCGAATTCGTGCTGGCCGACATTCCCGGCCTGATCGAGGGCGCCCATGAGGGCGTCGGCATCGGCGACCGCTTCCTCGGCCATGTCGAGCGCACCCGCGTCCTGCTGCACCTCGTCTCCGCGCAGGAGGAGGAGGTCGGCAAGGCCTACAGAACCGTGGCGCACGAGCTGGAAGCCTATGGTGCGGGCCTGACCGAAAAGCCGGAGATCGTCGCGCTGTCGCAGATCGACGTGCTCGACGAAAAGGACGTGAAGAAGAAGGCGAAGGAACTGGAAAAGGCCTGCGGCAAGCCGGTCTTCCTGATTTCCGCCGCCACCAACAAGGGCATGACCGAAGTGCTGCGGGCGCTCCGCGACATCATCGTCGAAACGGCCCCACCGGAAAGGGAACCGCCGCCGCCAGCCGGCGACGACGACTTTTCCGACCGTGGGGATTATGACGATGACAACCGCAAATGAGATCCTGAAACCCTTCGACCATTGCCGGCGCGTGGTCGTCAAGATCGGCTCGGCGCTGCTGGTGGACCGCAAGGCCGGCCTGCGCACGGAATGGCTGGATTCGGTCTGTGCCGATATCGCCGCGCTGCGCCGGCGCGGCGTCGAGGTCCTCGTCGTGTCCTCCGGCGCGATCGCGCTCGGCCGCTCCGTGCTGAAACTGCCCGCCGGTGCGCTGAAGCTGGAGGAAAGCCAGGCATCGGCCGCCGTCGGCCAGATCGAGCTGGCCCGCGCCTGGTCCGAAAGCCTGCACCGCGACGGCATCGTCGCCGGCCAGATCCTGCTGACCTTCGGCGACACGGAGGAGCGCCGCCGCTATCTCAACGCCCGCGCCACGCTCAGGCAGCTTCTGAAGCTCAAGGCCGTGCCGATCATCAACGAGAACGACACGGTGGCGACCAACGAGATCCGCTACGGCGACAACGACCGGCTGGCCGCCCGCGTCGCCACCATGATCGGCGCCGACCTGCTGGTGCTCCTGTCGGATATCGACGGGCTCTACACCGCCCCGCCGCATCTCGATCCGGAAGCGCTGTTCCTGCCGGTCATCGCGGACATCACCCCGGAGATCGAGGCGATGGCCGGCGGCGCGGCCTCCGAGCTTTCGCGCGGCGGCATGCGCACCAAGGTGGAGGCCGGCAAGATCGCCACCGCCGCCGGCTGCGCCATGATCATCGCCTCGGGCAAGGTGCCCAATCCGCTGCAATCCATCGAGGCCGGCGCCCGCTTCTCGAAATTCGAGGCATCGCCGAACCCGGTCAACGCCCGCAAGACATGGATCGCCGGCCAGCTTCATCCGGCCGGCGAACTGCATGTCGACGAGGGCGCCGAAGACGCGCTCCACTCCGGCAAGAGCCTGCTGCCGGCCGGCGTGAAACGCATCGAAGGCCATTTCAGCCGGGGCGACACGGTGGCCGTCGTCAGCCTCGCCGGCCACGAGATCGCCCGCGGCCTCGCCGGTTACGACGACAGCGACGCCCGCCTGATCGCGGGCCGCAAGTCCGGCGAAATCGAAAAGATCCTCGGCTATGCCGGGCGCGCCGCGATGGTGCATCGCGACGATCTGGTGCTGACCCATGCCGGCAACACGAAGAAGGGAAGGAAGAAGGCCAATGTCTGACACCGTGACCGCCGCCGATATCGATAGCCTGATGCTCGGCATCGGCCGCCGCGCACGCGCCGCCGCCCGCCCGCTCGCCTTTGCCGACACCGCCGCCAAGGACAAGGCGCTGCGCCTCATGGCCGATGCCATCGACGCGAGCCGTGAGGAGATTCTCGCCGCCAACGCGCGCGATCTCGAACGCGCCCGGGAGAACGGCCTGTCCGGCGCCTTCCTCGACCGGCTGACGCTGAACGACGCCCGCATCGCCGGCATTTCGCAAGGCATCCGCGAGATTGCCGCGCTGGCCGACCCCGTGGGAGAGACCATTGCCGCCTGGGAGCGCCCGAACGGGCTGAAGATCGAGCGCGTGCGCACGCCGCTCGGCGTGATCGGCGTGATCTACGAAAGCCGCCCCAACGTGACGGCGGATGCCGGCGCGCTGTGCCTGAAGGCCGGCAATGCCGTGATCCTGCGCGGCGGCTCGGATTCCCTGCATTCGTCGCGCGCCATCCATGCCTGCCTCGTCGAGGGCCTGAAGGCCGCCGGGCTGCCGCAAGACGCCATCCAGCTCGTGCCGGTTTCCGATCGCGCCGCCGTCGGCGCGATGCTGACCGGTCTCGACGGCGCCATCGACGTGATCGTGCCGCGCGGCGGCAAGAGCCTCGTCGGGCGCGTTCAGGCCGAAGCCCGCGTGCCGGTCTTCGCCCATCTGGAAGGCCTTTGCCACGTCTATGTCGATGCTTCCGCCGATCTCGACATGGCGAAGAAGATCGTCGTCAATGCCAAGATGCGCCGCACCGGCGTCTGCGGATCGGCGGAAACGCTGCTGGTCGACAGCGCCGCCATCGGCACGCATCTGATACCGCTGCTCGAAGCACTGACGCAGGCCGGCTGCGAAATCCGCGCCTCGGCCGCCGTGCTGAAGGTGCATCCCGGCTTCAGGCCGGCCACGGAAGAGGACTGGCGCACGGAATATCTCGACGCGATCATCTCGGTCGCCATCGTCGACGGCATTTCCGGCGCCATCGATCATATCGCCCGCTATTCGTCGCACCATACCGAAGCGGTGATCGCCGAAGACCCGGCGGTCGTCGAACGTTTCTTCAACGAGGTCGATTCCGCCATCCTGCTCCACAACGCCTCGACGCAATTCGCCGATGGCGGCGAATTCGGCATGGGCGCGGAAATCGGCATCGCCACCGGCAAGATGCACGCCCGCGGCCCGGTGGGCGTGGAACAGCTCACCTCCTTCAATTACCGTGTGCATGGCACCGGCCAGATCCGGCCCTGACCTCCATGACGGAGACGATCGCGCGACGCCACCTGATCATGCCGCCCACGGCGCGCGGCATGATCGTCGGCCTGTTCGGCGGTTCCTTCAACCCGCCGCATGCCGGCCACGCGCTGGTGGCGGAGATCGCGCTGCGCCGGCTCAATCTCGACCAGCTCTGGTGGATGGTGACGCCCGGCAATCCGCTGAAAGACAGGGGAAACCTCGCCCCCCTGTCCGAACGGATGCGGCTCAGCGAGCGGCTGGTTCACGATCCGGCGGTGAAGGTGACGGCCTTCGAGAAGACGCTGGGCACCAGCTACACGGCGAAGACGCTGGCCTTCGTGAAGGCGCGCAATCCGCACGTCCACTTCATCTGGATCATGGGCGCGGACAATCTGAAGGGCTTTCACCGCTGGCAGAACTGGCGTGCGATCGCCGAGACCTTCCCCATCGCCGTCATCGACCGGCCCGGCTCCACCCTCTCCTACCTCTCCTCGAAAATGGCGCGGACCTACGGCCATGCCCGGATCGACGAGGACGATGCCGGCAGCCTGTGGAAGCATCGCGCGCCGGCCTGGACCTTCATTCACGGACCGCGCTCGGCATTGAGCTCGACGGCGCTGCGCGCCGAACGCGGCGGCGGCTGACGCGCCTTGGAGTCTGTCCGGTTCCATTCTGAATCAGACAGACTCCAGGGTTCTTGTTTTCGTTTGTCTTTTCGGGAAAACCGGTTCCCGCTTTTCCCCGACAAACTCTAGCGCCGCCCGGCCAGATCGAGCGGCTGGACGACGAGCCGACCCTCCGCCTCAGCGAAAAAGCCCGTGACGCCGTAGATCGACCGCAGGTTTTCCGGCGTCAGGACCGCCGCTGGCAGGCCGTCGGCCACGATCCGCCCCGCGCTCAGAAGAACGAGCCGCGTACACCAGCGCCCGGCCAGGCCGAGATCGTGCATCGAGGCGATGACGCCCCGCCCCTCGCCGGCGAGATCGCGGAAGAGCCGCATCAGCGCAATCTGATGGGCCGGATCGAGACCGGCGGCAGGCTCGTCGGCCAGAAACAGCGGCGTTTCCTGCGCCAGCGCCCGGGCGATCAGCACGCGCGCCTTTTCGCCGCCCGAAAGGGCCGTCGCCGGACGGTCCGCGAAACGCGCCACGTCCATGCGCTCCATCGCGCTCAGCACGGCCTGACGGTCGCGGGCCGAGAATCCTGCGAAGCCGGAACGGTGCGGCGTGCGTCCGAGCCCGACCAGCGTTTCGACCGGCACCGGCCAGGCGATCTCATGCTCCTGCGGCACATAGGCGATCTCGCGCGCCCGTTGCGAAGCGCTCAGCGCGGCAAGCGCCCTGCCCCGGAACGATGCCGTGCCGCCGGCCGGCAGCAGGCCGGCGATGGCGCGCAGGAGCGTGGACTTTCCCGCCCCGTTCGGCCCGATCAGGCCGACGAACTCGCCGGCGGCGACGTCGAGGGACAGGCCCCGCACGACCGGCGCGCCGCCGAGGCTGACGGAAAGACCGGCCAGTGAAAGCAGGGCGGGCGAAAGCGGGGCGGAGGTGCTCAAAGCGGGTCCCTCCGGCTTTTCCAGACGAGCCACAGGAAGAAGGGCGCGCCGACGATGGCGGTCAGCACGCCGAGCTTCAGGTCGCGGCCCGGCGCCGCGAAACGCACCAGGATATCGGCGGCGAGGATCATGCTCGCCCCGCCGAGCGCACTGGCCGGCAGGAGCCGCGACGGCAGCGAGCCGGTGAGCGGGCGCAAAAGATGCGGCACGACGAGGCCGACGAAGCCGATGGCGCCGGCCACCGCCGTCGCCGCCCCGACCGACAGCGCCGTGCCGAAGATCGCCAGCCGGCGCGTGCGGTTCAGGTCGATGCCCATGCTGGCGGCGGCATCGGCGCCGAGCGTCAGGGCATCGAGCGCCCGCCCGAGACTGAAAAGCATGATCCAGCCGGCGAGGATGAACGGCGCGGCGAGCCAGACATGGGTCATAGACCGGTCCGTGAGCGAGCCGAGCATCCAGAACATGATTTCCAGCGCGGCGAACGGGTTGGGCGACAGATTGAGCGCCAGAGACGTCATGGCCGCGGCGAAGCTTGACACCGCCACCCCGGCGAGGATGACGGTGAGCACGCCGCCCGAGCCGGCGAGTGCCTGGACGATGAAGACGGCCGCCAGCCCGCCGGCCAGCGCCGCCAGCGGCAGGCCCAGCGGAAAGGCGGCCGCAAGGCCGGTATAGATCGCCAGCACCGCGCCGAGCGAGGCGGAGGCGGACACGCCGATCAGCCCCGGCTCCGCCAGCGGATTGCGCAGGAAGCCTTGCAGCGCCGCGCCCGAAAGCCCGAGCGTGGCGCCCGTCAGCAGGCCGAGGATCGCGCGCGGCAGGCGGATTTCCTGCATGATGAGGACGAGCGGCCCGCCATCGCCGGAAAAGAGCGCGGCGATGCTGTCGCCGAAGGCGATGGCCGCAGGGCCGAGCGTCAGCGACAGGACGAACAGCGCCGCCGTGAGAAGCCCGAGGCCCGCCAGAAGCAGGGAATAGCCGCGCCCGCCGCTCATCGCCGCACATGGTCCTGCCCCGCGGCAGCGCGCAGCATGCGCACGGCGGCAAGGGTGAATGGACCGCCGCACACGGTATTGCGCACGGGCATGGCAACCTCGCCGCTATGCTCGATCAGCGCGCGGAAGGCGGGGTGGCTGAAATTCTCCTGTGCCAGCGCCGGCGGCTCGTAATCGCGATCCCCGGCCACGACGACGTCCGGCATGGCCATCACCAGCGCTTCGAGCGGGATCGACGCCGTGCCGCGGATGCCGAGCCGGGCGGCGAGGTTTTCGAGGCCCGCCGCCTCGATGACCGCGTGCGCCAGCGTTCCGGCGCCGGACGTGTAGCTGTTGGCGTAATAGAGCGCGGCCAGCTTGCCCGAGCGCGGCAGCCGGCTCGTCCGTTCCAGCTCCGCGTCGATCCGCCGGCTGAGTTCCTCGGCCCGCGCCTCGCGCCCGAGCAGCGTGCCCATCCGCCGAATGCTGGCCTTGACATCCTCGAAGGAGGTGTCCGGCACGAACTGCTCGACGCGGATGTCCAGCCCGCGCAGCAGGCCGACCGTGGCGCGGGCCGTATAGGTCCCGGCCAGAACGAGATCGGGCTTCAGGAGAAAGATTTCCTCCGCCTGCCCGTGATTGACCGGGAAGGCGGATGCTTCCCGCGTCATCGCTGAACTGTGCGGGTCGCGCGCGATCGCCGAGACGGACAGGAGCTGCCCCTTATCCGCGATCAGCATGGCGAGCTGGTCGGTGCAAAGATTGATGGACACGACGCGGGCCGGCGCCGCGCCCGCCCGCGCCGGCAGGGCGGCAATCGACAGGGCGCAGGAAAGGGTGGCGGCCAATGCCGCGCCCTTCCCGAATTTTCGCGTCCTGCCTGTCATGCCGCTTCCTTGATCATTGTTTTACGCAATTCCGGACGGAAAAACGTTGCGCACTTTTCCTGGAATTGCTCGTTAGAATTGCCTCGTGAAGCTCAGCGTAACCGTGCGGCCCGGCGCACGGTAGCCGGATTGGGTCGAATAGTCCCTGTCGAGCAGGTTTTCCGCCGCCAGCTTCAGCCTCGACCGGTCGTCGACGCTGTAGGACGCGGCCACGTCGAAGGTGACGTAGGAGGAAAGCCGCGCCGTATTCGCCGCATCGGCATAGGCCCCCGAACCGTAGAGCCCGTTCACGTCGATGGACAGGGCCTCCGTCGCCGCGAAGGAGACGCCGGCATTGGCCTTGAAGCGCTCGCGATGGGCGATGTACTTCCCCGTTCCCTCGTCGCGCGGATCGCGCCAGTCGATGCCGCCGGTGAGCGTCAGCCGGTCGTTGAGCGCGTGGCTGCCGCTGATTTCCAGACCGCTGATGCGGGCATCGGTGATGTTGTAGGGCCGCCAGATGAAGCCGGACGGATCGGACGGGTCCGGCGCCCAGGCTATGCCGTCCTTCAGCCAGGTGCGGTAGAGCGAGACGTCGAGGCGCGTGTCGAGGCCCGGCGTCCAGCTCAGCCCGGCCTCGACCGTGCGCGAGCGTTCGGGATCGAGATCCGGATTGCCGGAGAACGGATAATAGAGGTCGTTGAAGGTCGGCGCGCGGAAGCCGGTGCCCCAGGATGCCCGCACCGCCAGATCCGGCGTCACGTCGTAGGCCGCGCCGAGATTGTACGTCACCGCATCGCCGAACTGCTCATTGTAGTCGTAGCGCAATCCGCTGTCGAAATGCCAGGAGCCGATTGCCAGCGAATACTGGCCGAACACGCCTGAAAGGTCGCGTTCCGTTTCATCGTAGGCGCCGGCATTGGTGGTGATGCCCTCGCGATAGAACTCGCCGCCCAGCAGGACGAAATGCTCGAAGGCGCCCGTCTGCATGCTCCTGCCGGTGTTGACCAGAAGGCCCGTGCGGCGGGTGATGTAGTCTTCGGTGCCGGAGACGCCGTTGCGGAAGTTCTCGGCCCTGTCGAAGCCCTGCGAAACCTCGAGCGTGGTCGACCAGTCCGCGTCGTGGTCGATGCGAACGCCCGCCTTGCCGAAGAAGGCGGTCGTGTCGGCCTCGTTGCCGCCCCAGGAGGCGTCGAACTGGTTGCGGCCGCGCGAGAACAGGCCGTCGGCATAGATCTTGCCCCAGTCGAACGCCCGGGCGATGGCGAAATTCATCGCGCCGCGAATGAAGCCGTCATCGTCCGGCTCCAGCCCCGACAGCGTGAAATCGTAACCGCGCGTGCCGAGCAGGCTGGCGCCGAGCGCGACGCTCAGCCCGTCCTTCTCGCCGCGGACATCGGCCGCCGTAAACCCGCCCCACGGATGCGAGACGCCGGCCGTGACGCTGCCGCAGAGCGCCCTGCCCTGCGGACAGGAGCCCCCCTGCCGGGTGATGATGTTGACGATGCCGCCGATGGCGTCCGCCCCGTAGGCCGAGGAATGCGGCCCCTTGGCGATTTCGATGCGCTCGATGGATTCCAGCGGGATATTGGCCCAGGCCGTGGTTCCGCCGGTCGCCGAGGCGGTGCGCACGCCGTTGACCAGAACCAGCGTCTGCGTGTTGGACATGCCGCGAAGCTGGACGCTGGAGGACGAGCCCAGCCCGCCATAGGAATTGACCGAAACCCCGGCATAGGATCGGAGCAACTGCGCGACGTCGCGGGTGGGCGCCTTCTCGATCGCGTCCCGCCCGATGACCGTGACCGCGCTGGTCGCGCCGGCCAGCGTGGATTCGCGGCGCAGCGGCGTCGTGACGACGATGGTCGAAAGCGTCGTCTCGTCCGGCGCGCCGCTCTCCTGCGCGGCGGCGGGCGCCGACGCTACGGCGACGGCAAGGCCGGTGGTGAAAAGAAATACCCTCAATGCGGTCCCTCCTGAACGGCGCGCCATACGCGCCCGGTGACGGTTTTCACCGCTGGAGGCCTTCGAACGCAGGAGGGAAAGACCCAACCCGGCTGACACGCCAGCGGCAACGCTTCGTTGTCACCGCGACGGACGTCCGCGCCGGAATGCGCCCCGCATCCTGGCATGGGTGACTGGAACCGGCAGGTCTCCTGACTTCCGTGTCGTCGCCGCATCTTCCGCCTTCCCGAGAGACTGTGCTCCCAGTGGCATGATGGAATCGGGCTCAACGGTTACAGTTGCGGGGGCAGCTACGGATTCGGTTTCCCTCACCGTATTCCCTTTTCATCCGCCTTGCGGGCGGAACCAGCTCCAGAGACTTCGTTAACCCCGCGTTCCCCGCGCGTCAACCGTCCGAAAGCCGGCAGGCGCCCGTGCAGGCCTCGCGGTTCCGGTCAGGTCAGGGCCTGCTCGCGCGTCTCGACGCCGATGAAAAGCGCGATGACGGCGCTGGCCGCCAGAAAGCAGGCGAACAGGGCGATCGCCAGCGACAGGTTCTGGGCGGCGACCAGCGAGAAGACGGACGGGGCGAGCAGCCCTCCGAGCCGCGCCACCGCGCCCGCCGCGCCCATGCCGGTGGCCCGGGCCGTCGTCGGGTAAAGCTCGGGCGTATAGGCATAGAGCGCGCCCCAGCTTCCCAGCAATGCGAAGCTCATCAGCATGATGGAGGCAGCCAGCAGAACGGGCGTCGCCGTGGTGAGGATGAAGAGAAGGCAGCCGAGGGCGCTCGCGGCCAGAAAACCCGCAAGCGTGGGGCGCCGGCCCCATTTTTCCACGCCGTAGGCGGCAAGCACGTAGCCCGGGACCTGCGCCAGCGCCACGAGGACGAGGAAGCCGTAGCCGCGCACGAAGCCGAAGCCCTCGCCGGTGGCGAGCCGGGCCGGCAGCCAGGTGAAGATGCCGTAATAGGAGACGGACACCAGGAACCAGATCGTCAGCATCGTGGCGGTGCGCCGGCGCAGCGGGCCGGAAAAGATGCTGATCCGCGGCGCCGGCTCGGGCAGGACCAGTTTCTCGTAGGGGCGCAGCGGCTGGCGGCCATTGTCGGCGAGGATCTCGTCTACGACCGCCCGCGCCTCCTCGACGCGGCCGGTCTTGAGCAGGAACATCGGCGATTCGGGAACGAGGAAGCGCAGGCCGAGACCGAAGATCGCCGGCAGGGCCGTCGCCGCGAAAATGAACCGCCAGCCGTCCTCGACCACGGCGATGCTGACCGCCCAGGCGGCCAGCGCGACCGCGACCGTGCCGACGGACCAGAACCCTTCGAGCGCCACCAGCCAGCGGCCGCGGTTCTTCGCCGGCAGGAACTCGGCCATCATCGCGTAATCGACCGGCAACGTGCCGCCCACGGCCATGCCGGTCAGGAACCGCAGCGCAAGGAGCGAGATGAAATCGGGCGCGAAGACGGAGGCCAGACCGAAGACCGCATCGCTCGACACGGTGAGGATGAGGATGCGCCGGCGCCCGAAGCGGTCGGCCAGGCGGCCGAACAGGGCCGCCCCGATCAGCATGCCGAGGAAGAACAGCGTTCCGGTCTGCAACGCCTCCGGCACCGACAGGCCGAAGGTCACGGCGATCAGCGGCGCGGTGAAGCCGACGGCCAGAACCTGCATCGCATCCGCCGCCCAGACGAAGCCGAAAATTCCGATCAGCCGGCGCTGGAACATGCCAGCGCCCGCCCGGTCGAGCGCCTTCTCGATCGTCAGCCCCATGATGATGCTCCCCCCAATGCGACGACCGGACTGTGCCCGCTTGTAGCGTCAGGCCGCAAGTCCCTTTTTCGCCAGCATGGCATCGGGGCTGGGCAGCTTGCCGCGGAAGGCGCGATAGGCGTCCTCGGGATCGATCGAGCCGCCGGACGAATAGATGTGCTCCTTCAGCTTTGCCGCCAGCCTGGCATTGAAGGGATCGCCGGTTTCCTCGAAGGCGGCGAAGGCGTCGGCATCCAGCACTTCCGACCACATGTAGGAATAATAGCCGGCTGCATAACCGCCGTTGAAGATGTGCGAGAAATGCGGCGCGGCATGGCGCATGACGATGGATTTCGGCAGGCCGATCTCCTTCAGCACCTCTGCCTGCCTGGCCAGCGGATCGGCCACCGGACCGCCGCTGTGGAAGGCCATGTCGACCAGCGCACTAGCCGTGAACTCCACCGTGGAGAAGCCGGAATTGAAGGTGCGGGCCGCCAGAACCTTGTCGAGCAGCGCCTGCGGGATCGGCTCCCCGGTCTCGACATGGACGGCATAGGTCTTCAGGATCTGCGGCACCGTCAGCCAATGCTCGTAGAGTTGCGAGGGAAGCTCCACGAAATCGCGCGAGACACTGGTGCCGGCGACCGACGGATAGGTGACGTTGGAGAGCATGCCGTGCAACGCATGGCCGAATTCGTGGAACAGCGTGCGCGCATCGTCCAGCGAAAGCAGCGCCGGCTTGCCTTCGGCCGGCCTGGCGAAGTTGCAGACATTGTAGATGATCGGCATTTCGCCGACGGCACCGTTCTTCAGCGGCAGGCGGTGCTGCGACTGGAACGAACTCATCCACGCGCCGGAGCGCTTGCTGGAGCGGGCGAAATAATCGCCGAGGAACAGCGCGAACAGCCGGCCGTCGCGGTCGCGCATCTCATAGACGCGCACGTCCGGGTGATAGGCCGGCGCCTCGACCTGCGTCGCCGTGATGCCGAACAGCCGCTGCGCGACGTCGAAGCAGGCGGCGATGATCTTTTCGAGCTGGAGATAGGGCTTCAGCTCGGCTTCGGAGAAATCGAACCTGCGGGCGCGCAGCTTCTCGGCATAGTAACGCCAGTCCCACGGCATGACCTCGTGATTGCGGCCCTCCTCGGCGATCAGGCCAGCAAGCTCGGCCTCCTCCTCCTTCGCCCGGGCGACGGCCTTGACCCAGACCTGCTTCAGCAACGCGTCCACATGGGCGGGGGTCTTGGCCATCGTGTCGTCGAGCTTGTAGTCGGCGAACGTCCCGTAGCCGAGCAACGAGGCCAGTTCGGCGCGCAGCGACAGCGTTTCCCGCATGATCTCGCGATTGTCCGTCTCGCCGCCCGAAAGCCCGCGCGCCACCCATGCCCTGAAGGCCTGTTCGCGCAGGTCGCGCCGGGTCGAGAACGTCAGGAACGGCTCGATGATCGAGCGCGACAGCGTCACGGCATATCGGCCCTCCGCACCGCGGTCGCGCGCGGCGGCGGCCATCGCATCCCTGAGGAAATCCGGAAGCCCGTCGAGTTCCTCCGCCGTGGAAAGGAGAAGCGACCAGTTCTTCTCGTCGGCCAGAACGTTCTGGCCGAAGGTGGCCGAAAGCGTCGCGAGCCGTTCGTTGATCGCCGCCAGCCGCTCCTGCTCCGGCTTCGGCAACCGGGCGCCGGACCGCACGAAGGCCTTCCAGTGACGTTCGAGAACCCGCGTTTCCTCCAGCGTCAGGCCCAGATCGTCGCGCCGGTTCCACAGCGCGTCGACACGGGCGAACAGCGCCGCATTCTGGCTGATCTTCGAATAGTGACGCGACAGTTTCGGCGCGATCTCGCGCTCCAGCGCCTGGATCGTATCGTTGGAATGGGCGCCGGACCGGTTCCAGAACAGGGCCGACACGCGGGACAGGTCGTCGCCCGCGATCTCCAGCGCCGCGATCGTGTTGGCGAAGTCGGGGGCGGCCGGATTGCCGGCGATCTCATCGATCTCCGCCTCGTGCGCCTTCAGCGCCGCATCGAAGGCCGGCGCGAAATCCGTATCGGACACGAGATCGAATCGCGGCAGCCCGTCGAGCCCGTTCCAGTCGAAAATGGCGGGATTGACGGTGGAGGGTGCGGTCATGAGCGACTCCCTTGCTGGTTTCTGGATTGTGGCACCCTCTATAGGCGAGATGCGCCGGCATGGGTATCCGCAATCTGTTCAACCCTGCCTTGCCGGCGGCCGGCTCAGGCCCGCCGCCAGCCCAAGAGGCCCGGCACGGAATGCCAGAGCGCCTGGACCGCGAACCCCATGAACAGCAGGCCCGAGCATTTGACGATGACCGTCTCGTGGCGGCGATAGAAGCGCCGGACGAACCCCGCGCCGATGACGCCGATCAGGATCATGTCGGCGACCAGGAAGCCGAGGAACGAAACCGCCAGCAGGACCGGCAGGGTTGAGAATTCCAGCGACTGGGCCGATCCCGCGATCAATGCGGTGAAGGTGGCGAGCGCCACCGGATAGCCCTTCGGATTGGTGAGCCCGAAGATCAGCCCGCGCCGGAAGGGGCGCTCCACCGCCAGCATCGAGCGGCCGTCTGCCTGCGGCCTGGCGCTGAACGCCCTCCAGCCGATCCAGGCGAGATAGAGGCCGCACAGAAGGCCGAGCACGTCGAACAGGGCCGTGCCGAGCGTCTTCGCGCCGATGATCGCCACCAAGGCCATCGTCGACCAGACGAGATCGCCGACCAGATGGCCGCCCATGAACCAGGCGCCGGCCTGGCGGCCCTGCCCGGCGCCGATGCCGAGAAGAGCCAGAAAGGCGGGGCCGGGAATGAGCACGTAGAAGAGCGCGGCAAGGAAGGCGCCGGTCAGGAGGGCTTGCGGCATGGGAGGCTCCGGGAACGTGGTTCGTCGAATCACTATCGCGCGTCGCGAGGCGGACGTCGAGGACGGCAAAGGCCGATTCGGTTCGCTCCGAAGCCTCCTTTTGCCGGGCGGACGCCTTCCGAGGCCGCCGCCGGCCCCGGCCGGTGCGAACCGGGTCCGTTCCAGCCGTCCGGGCCGGCGATTTTGCACGCGATTTGTCTCATTTCGACACGGGATCGCGCGAATTCGGCCCTCGGGGCAGATTCTTTTCCCGCCGCGCTGGACAAGCCGCTTACCTCCCGCATATAGTAACTTTATCATTGGTTTACGTGGGGATTCGGGCGACCGCACAAGCGGCCGGGAGGTCTTATTTGTTATTGCAGGGGCAAGATGGAGCGACAAGGCCGGGAGGACGTCCCGCGCGCCTGTATTCGCTCGCCGTCGCCTTTGCCTGCCTCCTGATTTTCTTCTCCGCCCAGTCCGGCCATTCCGCCCAGCGGATTTCAAGCGGGCTTTCCCTCTCCCCGCCGGTCGACGACCTCGATCACGCGCCTGCGGAAACCGCGTCGCTCGCCCCGGAATGCCGCAAGGCCCAGGTGGCGATTAAAGCGCAGGCCACCCGAATGCCCGTTGCCGGCGACGTCCTCCTGCCGCAGGAAGCCCGTGTCGGGGCGCCGCAACCGCGCGCCGCCGCGTCATGGCCGCCCCGCCCGGCGGTCTCCGCCCATTTCAGGTTCACGGTGCTGGCCGCCCGCGGACCTCCGGCCTGACAGGAACCATTGATGCAGCCCGCCGCCGTCGCAGGCGGGCGCCAGGCGACTTGCCGCTGCCTTCGCAAGCCGGAGCCTTCCCCGGTCCGGCCGGGCGAAACAGGATATCCGGTTCGGCAAACCCCGCCATCATGCCTCATTGCGGGCGCATTTTCCGTGCCCGAATCCGACTCAGTCCGAACTGAAAGCGATCCGCACCCCCATGACCGGAGTCTTCCTCCTTCTCCTGCTGTTCCTGCCCTTCGCCGGCAGTCTCGTGACATCCTTCCTGCCGAGACAGGGAAAGCATGTCCTGCCGGCCTGGCTCGCCGGCTCGGTGGCCTCGGCGGGCCTCCTGATCACGGCGGGTCTCTTCCCCTTCGTCAGCGACGGGCAGGCGGTGCGTTTCACCGTGGCCTGGCTTCCGGAACTCGGCCTCAACTTCGCGCTGCGGATGGACGGCTTCGCCTGGCTGTTCTCGCTGATCATCACGCTGATCGGCGTGCTGGTCGTGGTCTATGCGCGCTATTACATGTCCCCCGAAGACCCCATTCCGCGCTTCTTCTCGCTGCTGCTCGCCTTCATGGGCGCCATGCTCGGCATCGTGCTGTCCGGCAACCTCATCCTCCTGTCGATCTTCTGGGAGCTGACCAGCCTCTTCTCCTTCCTGCTGATCGGCTACTGGCATCATAACGCCGCCGCCCGCGACGGGGCGCGCATGGCGCTGACCGTCACCGGCATCGGCGGCTTCTGCCTGCTCGCCGGCCTGCTCGTCATCGGCCATATCGTCGGCTCCTACGATCTCGACACGGTGCTTGCCTCCGGCGACCTGATCCGCGGCCACGACCTCTATCTGCCGGCGCTCGTGCTGATCCTGATCGGCGCGCTGACGAAGAGCGCCCAGTTCCCGTTCCATTTCTGGCTGCCGAACGCGATGGCCGCGCCGACGCCGGTTTCGGCCTACCTGCACTCCGCCACGATGGTGAAGGCCGGCGTCTTCCTGCTCGCCCGCCTCTGGCCCGCCCTTTCCGGCACCTACGAATGGTTCTGGCTGCTCGGCTTCTGCGGCGTCACCACGCTGCTGATCGGCGCCTATTTCGCCATGTTCCAGCAGGACCTGAAGGGACTGCTCGCCTATTCGACCATCAGCCATCTCGGCCTCATCGCCACGCTCTTGAGCCTCGGAAGCCCGCTCGCCGCGGTCGCCGCCGTGTTCCACATGATGAACCATGCGACCTTCAAGGCCTCGCTGTTCATGGCGGCCGGCATCATCGACCACGAGACAGGCACCCGCGACATGCGGCAATTATCCGGCCTGTTCCGCTTCCTGCCGATCACGGCGACGCTGGCGATGGTGGCGAGTGCCGCGATGGCCGGGGTGCCGCTGCTCAACGGCTTCATATCGAAGGAAATGTTCTTCGCCGAAACCGTCGAGACCCATGCGGATTCGATCCTCGACCGCGCCCTGCCCTATGTGGCGACGCTCGCCGGCGCCTTCGCCGTCACCTATTCGCTGCGCTTCATCCATACGGTCTTCTTCGGCCCGCCGCCGGCGAACCTGCCCAAGCCCAAGCCGCACGAGCCGCCGCACTGGATGCGCTTTCCGATGGAGTTCCTGGTCTTCGCCTGCCTCGTGGTCGGCATCATTCCCAGCCTTTCCGTCGGCCCGCTGCTGCACACCGGCGTCGTCGGCATGCTCGGAGATCAGACGCCCGTCTATTCGCTCTCCGTCTGGCACGGCATCAACACGCCGCTGATCATGAGCCTGGTGGCGCTTGCCGCCGGCATCCTCCTCTACATCGTCATGCAGAAATACCTGGCCCGCTGCGACGACGGCCCGCCGCTCTTCCGCCACCTGCGCGGCCAGCGCATCTTCGAGCGCGTGCTGGTCGCCGTCTCATGGAAATGGGCCCGCTGGATGGAGAACCGCTTCGGCACCCGCCAGCTTCAGCCGCAGCTGCGCATCCTCACCGCCATCGGCTTCACCGCCGGTTTCCTGCCGCTCTATTTCTCGGACTATGCGCCGGGCCTGCCCTCGCTCGCCAGCGTCGATCCCGTCTTCGCGGCGTTCTGGGCCGTCGGCATGTTCTCCGCGCTCGGGGCCGCCTATCAGGCCAAATATCACCGGCTGGCGGCACTCGTGCTGCTCGGCGGCGCCGGCCTCGTCACCTGCCTGACCTTCGTCTGGCTGTCGGCGCCAGACCTTGCGATCACCCAGCTTCTCGTCGAGATCGTGACCACGGTCCTGATCCTGCTCGGCCTGCGCTGGCTGCCGATCCGCCGCGAGGAGGTCGACAATGCCGCGACCTTCTCCGCCCGCCTGCGCCGCTTCCGCGACTTCGCGCTGGCGGTCGCCTGCGGCACAGGCATGGCGATCGTCGCCTATTCGGTCATGACCATGCCGGTTCCGGACACCATCGCCAACTACTTCCTCGAAAAGGCCTACGCGGAAGGTGGCGGGCGCAACGTCGTCAATGTCATCCTCGTCGACTTCCGCGGCTTCGACACGATGGGCGAGATCGCCGTCCTCGGCATCGTGGCGCTGACCGTCTTCGCGCTGCTGCGCCGCTTCCGCCCGGCGCCCGACTCCATCCTCAAGCCGGAACAGCAGCGTATCCAGAACGCCTTCGACGATGCCCGCCCGAACCGCGACATCGGCGATACCGCCCGCGACTACATGCTGGTGGCGGCGGTCATCATGCAATGGCTGTTCCCGGTCGTCATCGTGCTCGCCGTCTATCTGTTCATGCGCGGCCACGACATGCCGGGCGGCGGCTTCTCTGCCGGCATCACGATGGCCATCGCCTTCCTGCTGCAATATCTGGCGGGCGGCACGCGCTGGGCGGAAGACCGCATCCGCATCCTGCCGCTGCGCTGGATGGGCGCGGGGCTGCTGACGGCGGCGGCCACCGGCGCCGGCGCCTGGGCCTTCGGCTATCCCTTCCTCACCTCGCACTCGCGCTACCTGGAACTGCCGATCGTCGGCAAGGTCCCGGCGGCGACGGCGCTGCTGTTCGACCTCGGCGTGTTCACGCTGGTCGTCGGCGCGACGGTGCTCATTCTCATCGCCATCGCCCACCAGTCGATCCGCACCTACCGGGTCACCAAGGTGGATAGCCCGGCCGCTCCGGAGGAAAGCTGATGGAACTCATTCTTTCGATCGGCATCGGCGTCATGACCGGCTCGGGCGTCTGGCTCATCCTGCGGCCGCGCACCTATCAGGTCATCATCGGCCTCTCGCTCCTGTCCTATGCGGTGAACCTGTTCATCTTCGGGGTCGGCGGGCTGAAGGTCAACGCGCCGCCGCTGCTCGGCACCGGCGCCGACACCTCCGCCCTCGCCGACCCCGTACCCCAAGCACTGGTGCTGACCGCCATCGTGATCGGCTTCGCCACCACAGCCCTGTTTCTCGTCGTGCTGCTCGCCTCCCGCGGCCTGACCGGCACCGACCATGTCGACGGCAAGGAGAAGCCGAAATGAGCGGCCTCGCCCACCACCTCATCATCGCGCCGGTTCTCGTGCCCCTGGCGGCCGCGGCCATCATGCTGTTCATCGAGGACCGCAACCGCACCGCGAAGGCGATGATCAGCCTCGGCTCGACCGTCGTCATGCTGACGGTCGCGCTCCTCCTGTTGCGCATGGCCCACGACATGGACAGTTCGGCCGGCAATGCCGGCGGCGTCTACCTGCTCGGCAACTGGCCGGCGCCCTTTGGCATCGTTCTCGTGCTCGACAAGCTGTCGGCCATGATGCTGATGCTGACGGCGACGCTGTCCATTCCGGCGCTGGCCTTCTCGCTCGCCCGCTGGCACAATGCCGGCGCGCATTTCCACACGCTGTTCCAGCTCATGCTGATGGGCCTGAACGGCGCGTTCCTGACCGGCGACCTGTTCAATCTCTTCGTCTTCTTCGAAGTGATGCTGGCGGCCTCCTACGGCCTGCTCCTGCATGGCTCCGGCCAGCAACGCGTCAAGGCCGGCCTCCATTACCTCGTCATCAACCTGGCCTCCGCACTGCTCTTCCTGATCGGCGTCAGCCTCGTCTACGGAACGGCCGGCACGCTGAACATGGCCGATCTCGCGCTGAGGCTTCCCGATCTCGCGCCCGACCGGCGCGTCTTCCTGGAGGCGGGCCTTGCCGTTCTCGGCGTCGTCTTCCTGATCAAGGCCGGCACCTGGCCGCTGAACTTCTGGCTGCCGACCGCCTACAGCGCCGCCTCCGCCCCCGTCGCCGGCATCTTCGCCATCCTGTCGAAGCTTGGCATCTACATCCTGCTGCGGCTCGTCATGCTGACCTCCGGCGACGACGGCACGCTCCTGACCGACGTCGCGCGCTTCGTCCTCATGGCGGCCGGAATGGCGACCGTGACCTTCGGCGCGATCGGCGTCCTCGCCTCGCAGGCGCTCGGGCGGCTTGCCGGATATTCCGTTCTCGTCTCGTCGGGAACGCTGCTTCTGGTGATCGGCTTCGGCGGCGCCGACGCGGCGGCCGGAGCCCTGTTCTACCTCATCAGCTCGACGCTCACCATCGCCGCCTTCTTCCTGCTGATCGAGCTAATCGAGCGCGGTCAGGATGCCGGTGCCTCGGTTCTCGCCGTCAGCATGGAGGTCTATGGCGACGTCGACGAGGACGACAGCGACGACGAGATCGGCGTGATCATGCCGGGCACGATGGCGGTTCTCGCCGTCTGCTTCTCGGCCTGCGCCATCCTGCTGTCGGGACTGCCGCCGCTGTCCGGCTTCGTCGCCAAGTTCACCATCCTCACCGGCATGATCGGCGCCGGCGGCGGTGTCATCGGCGCCGCGGCCTGGCTGTCGGCGGGCCTGATCATCGTCTCAGGCCTCTGCGCGCTGATCGCCATGACCCGCTCCGGCATCCGCACCTTCTGGGCCTCCATCGAGGGCACGGTGCCGCGCGTTCTGGTGATCGAGGTCGCGCCCGTGCTGATGCTACTGACGCTGACGCTGGCGCTGACCGTCGGCGCCGGGCCGGTGATGCGCTACATGGAACAGACCGCGGCGGCCCTTTCCGAGCCGCGCAACTACATCAACGCCGTCTTCGAAGCGCGGCGTGTCGGACAGGAGGCCACACGCCCATGACGCTCTTGCCTTACCCGCTCCTGTGGTTCTCGCTGACCGTGATGTGGCTGCTGCTGAACAGCCTGACGCCCGGCCACGTCCTGCTCGGCGCGACCGTCGCGCTGGTCGCCTGCTGGGGCATGGCCTCGCTCAGGCCGGCCAAGCCGAAGCTGAAGGGCTGGTATCGCCTGCCACGCTTCTTCCTGATCGTCCTCTACGATATCGTGCGTTCGAACATCGCCGTCGTCTCGATCATCCTGTTCGGCAAGAAGAGGGGCCATCGCTCCGCCTTCATGACCGTGAAGCTCGATCTGAAGGACCCGACCGCGCTTTCGCTGCTGGCCGTGGTGCTGACCGCCACCCCCGGCTCCGCCTGGGTGGAATACGAATCGCGCGAGAACATACTGCTCCTCCACGTCCTCGACCTGATCGACGAGGAGGAGTGGCGCGACCTGATCAAGAACCGTTACGAAAAGCTGCTTCTGGAGATTTTCACATGAGCGCCGCCATCATCTACTGGTCCGTGATCGCCGCCCAGGCGATGCTCGCCGTTGCAATGGCGATGGCCGTCTACCGCATGTTCCGTGGCCCGCGCGCCCAGGAGCGCGTGCTCGGCCTCGATACGCTCTATGTCAACGCCATGCTGCTTCTCCTGACCTTCGGGATCGAAACCGGCCGCACGGTCTATTTCGAGGCGGCGCTGGTGATCAGCCTGCTCGGCTTCGTCGCCACCGTCTCCCTCGCCAAGTTCCTCATGCGCGGGGAGGTGATCGAATGATGAGCAATGCCGACCTGCCGGTCTGGGCCGCCGTCGCGGTCGCCTTCTTCCTCCTTCTCGGCGCGAGCCTCGCGCTGATCGGGACCTACGGCTTCATGCGGATGCAGAATTTCTACGAACGCCTGCATGCCCCGACTCTGGGCACAAGCTGGGGCACGGGCGGCATCGTCATGGCCTCGATGATCTACTTCACCGTCAGCGGCGAGCGGCTGGTGATCCACGAACTGCTCGTCGGCCTGTTCATCACGCTGACGACGCCCGTGACGCTGATGCTGCTGGCGCGGGCCGCCCTTCACCGCGACCGCGCCGAGCGCAACCCCGACGTGCCGGTCGCATCGATCCCCTTTCCCGATGACGAAGCCGAGGCCGAGGCCGAAAAGAAAGAATGAGGCGGAGAGCCTTTCCCTTGAAATGAGCCCTGTTTGATGCCACCTTTTTCATATCCGCTGCTTCGCGGCGGATGACGTGCAGCCCTGTTACGAGAGAAAGGCTTGAAATCTGACGACAGTGCACACCAAGGGAAGGGCCAAGGTCTCCATTCCCGCCCGCCCGGAACGCGGTTCTGACGCCGCCGCCCGCGCGCTTGAGCTGGTCCTCGCAAGTCTCGAGGACTCCAAGGCAGAAGATATCGTCTCCATCGACATCGCCGGAAAATCCGCGCTCGGGGACCACATGGTCGTGGCCTCCGGACGATCGACCCGGCACGTCGCGGCGATCTGCGACCACCTCATCACCGATCTCAAGGACGAAGGCTTCGGCAATGCCCGGGTCGAGGGCCTCGATACCGGTGACTGGGTGCTGATCGACACGGGCGACATCATCATCCATGTGTTCCGTCCCGAAATCCGCGAATTCTACAATATCGAGCGGATGTGGTCGGCGCCGGAACTGGATGGCGAGACGGTTCACTGATCCGCACCGGTTGCGGTTGACATGGCGCGGTTCCGGATGGTTCAGGCGGGAACGGCAGATTTCGCGAGCCTGAAGGACGGAACGACATGCGCATCAGTCTCTTTGCCGTGGGACGGCTGAAAACCGGACCGGAGAAGGATCTTGTCGCGCGTTATCTCGACCGGCTGGCCAGGGCAGGCCCGGCCACCGGACTGGAGTTCCTGCGCGTCGTCGAGGTGAATGAAAGCCGCGCGGCCCATGCCGACACCCGCAAGCGGGAAGAAGCCGCCCTCCTCGAAAAGGCCCTGCCCGAAGGCGCCGTCCTCGTTCTGCTCGACGAACGCGGCAAGGCGCTCGACAGCGAAGGTTTCGCCGGCCTCGTCGGCGGCTGGCGCGACGGCGGCAAGCGCGACCTGATGATCGCCATCGGCGGCGCCGACGGGCTCGACCCTGCCCTCACCGCCCGCGCCGACGCGGTGCTGAACCTCGGGCGCATGACCTGGCCGCACCAGATCGTCCGCATCCTGATCGCCGAACAGCTCTATCGCGCCGTCACCATCCTGACCGGCCATCCCTATCACCGCGCCTGAGGACGAAAGCCAAGGCCGGAGACAAATTATCTCCGCGGGCCGATTCCGGTTTGCGCTTTTATGCAGTAGGTTCGGTCTCCATTTCGGCTGAGGCCCATGATTCACGGCGCAAGAAGCAGCATTGTCCCCCGGCACCGCCGCCTGACGGCGACGGCGGCGCTTGCGCTGTTTCTGGCCGGCCTTTTCGGCCATCCGCTCGCCGCCTTCGAGCCGGACGGCGTTGAGCCGGGCGTCGAGGCCCCCGAAAGCCCTTCGGCCGAACTGGAGCGCAAGCGCGACGAGACCCGCTCGGAACTCGAAACCCTGTCGAAGACGCTCGACCTGTCTGCCGACAGGAGCCAGGCGCTCGAGGACGAGATCGCAAGGCTCGAGAAAAGCTCGCAGAGCGTGCGCGGAGCGCTGATCCAGTCGGCGACCCGGCGCAAGACGCTCGAGGCGAACATGCTGGCGAGCGAGAAGCGCCTGGCGGAGCTGAAGGTGAGGGAGGACCACGCGCGCGGCTCGCTGCGCGAACGGCGCGGCCTGCTGGCCGAGGTTCTGGGCGCGCTGGAGCGCATGGGCCGCAATCCGCCGCCCGCCCTTCTCGTGACGCCGGAGGACGCGCTCGGCTCCGTCCGCAGCGCCATCCTGCTCGGCGCCGTCGTTCCCGGCATGCGGCGGGAAACCGAAAGGCTGCTGGCCGATCTGGCCGCGCTCGCCAATCTCCAGGCCTCCATCGCCGAGGAAAGGGCCGATCTTTCCCGGACCATGAGCGCCAGCCTGGAGGAGGAACGGCGCATGGATCTCCTCCTGACGGAGAACACCCGCCTGGAGCGGGAAAATTCGGAACAGCTCGCCGAGGAAAGACGGCGCGCCGCCGAGCTCGCCGGCCGCGCTACCAGCCTGGAAGGACTGATCACTTCACTCGAAAGTGAAATCGAGTCCGTTCGCAAGGCTGCCGAGGCGGCAAGGCTGGAAGAACAGCGCAGAAACAGGCTTTCCGAGGCCGAAAGGCAGAAGGAACGCGAGGCTGCGGGCGCCGGCGTGCCCGATAAAAACCGTATTGCACCCGCATATGCTTTTTCTGATCTGAAGGGAAAGCTGGATTATCCCGTCGCGGGCGAGGTTCTGAGGCGGTTCGGAGATGCCGACGGCACGGGACATTCGTCGCTGGGTATGGTAATAGCATCTGGTCCGGAAGCACTGGTGACTGCCCCGGCCGATGGTTCGGTGGTATTCGCAGGCGCGTTTCGAAGCTTCGGCGAAATGATCATTCTGAACATGGGCGACGGCTATCACATGGTGCTGTCCGGCATGTATCAGGTGAAGGTACGCCCCGGCCGTTTCGTCTTCGCCGGCGAACCGATCGCGGCGATGGGCGTGAAAAGAGTAGCAAGCGCAGCGGCATTGGCGCTGGAAACGGACCGGCCGACGCTTTACATTGAATTGAGCAAGGATCGGGTGCCGGTCGATTCCCGACCTTGGTGGTCCGCAACAGACGCTGGAAAGGTACGCAATGATTCGTAGGACTTCTCTTGTACTCGCCGGTGCCTTGATGGGCGCCACCGCGACAGTCGGGATTTATTCTGCTGTCGTACCTGCCGTCGCTGCCGGAACCTCCACCTACAAGGAGCTTTCGATCTTCGGGGACGTGTTCGAGCGCGTCCGCGCCCAGTACGTGACGCCGCCGGACGAGCAGAAGCTCGTCGAGAGCGCCATCAACGGAATGCTGAGCTCGCTCGATCCGCATTCCAGCTATCTCAACGCCCGCGACGCCGAGGACATGCGCACCCAGACCAAGGGCGAATTCGGCGGCCTCGGCATCGAGGTGACGATGGAAGAGGAGATGGTCAAGGTCATCACGCCGATCGACGACACGCCCGCTTCCAAGGCCGGCATTCTCGCCGGCGACTTCATCTCCGAGATCGACGGCCAGTCGGTGCGCGGCCTCAAGCTCGAGGAAGCGGTCGAGAAGATGCGCGGCGCGGTGAACACGCCGATCAAGCTCACGGTCATCCGCAAGGGCGCCGACAAGCCGCTCGACTTCACCATCACCCGCGACATCATCGCGGTGCGGGCCGTCAAGTCGCGCGTCGAAGGCGACGATATCGGCTATCTGCGCGTTATCTCCTTTACGGAGAAGACCTATGACGATCTCGAAAAGGCGATCGAAAAGATCAAGGCCGATGTGCCGGCCGACAAGCTGAAGGGCTATGTGCTCGACCTGCGCCTCAACCCCGGCGGCCTGCTCGACCAGGCGATCAACGTTTCCGACGCCTTCCTCGACAAGGGCGAGGTGGTTTCCACCCGCGGCCGCAATCAGGACGAGACCCGCCGCTTCAATGCCGGTCCGGGCGACCTGACCGACGGCAAGCCGGTGATCGTTCTCGTCAACGGCGGTTCGGCATCCGCGTCCGAAATCGTCGCCGGCGCCTTGCAGGACCTGAAGCGCGCCACCGTGCTCGGCACGCGCTCCTTCGGCAAGGGTTCGGTGCAGACCATCGTGCCGCTCGGCGGCAACGGCGCGCTGCGCCTGACCACGGCGCTCTATTACACGCCGTCGGGCAATTCGATCCAGGGCACCGGCATCACGCCGGACATCGTGGTCGAGCAGCCGCTTCCGCCGGAATTGCAGGGACGGGTCCGCACCGAGGGCGAATCCAGCCTGCGCGGCCATATCCAGGGCCAGAACGAGACCGACGAAGGCTCGGGCTCGGGCGCCTACGTGCCGCCGGAAGCCAAGGACGACCTGCAGCTCGGCTATGCGCTCGACCTGATCCGCGGCGTCAAGACCGATCCGTCCTTCCCGCCCAACCCGGAAAAGACGGTCGTGAAGAACTAGTCGGCCGGAGCGAGGCTGACCGCGAACAGACAGGACGTGGAAACCGATCTGCACGCACCGCTGGGACAGAAAAGGCCGGAGCCGCGAAAGCGCTCCGGCCTGTTTTCGCTTGCCCGGGTCGGCGGCGTGCTTACACTTCTCGGCGTGATCGGTCTTTCGGTCTATGCCGCCCGCATGCCGGACACGTTGCGCGGCAACGATCCGGCGGCGGAAGAAACCGAAACGGCGGCGGCCCAGCCCTCCGGCAACGCGCAACCGGCACCGCCCGGCATCGGCCTCGAGCGCCAGGCCCCGCAATCCGGCGCCGATGTGCGGCAGACGACGACGGCGGACGGCGCTGTCGTGACCACCTACGCGCCGCGGACGCGCGATAACGAAGGCCCGGCCCTGATCGGCGCGGGATCGCGAACGCAGGATTCGCGCCTGGCCGGCTTTCCGAATGCCGAGCTGGAGGAAGACAGCGCCTTCGGCAAACTGCCGGTGATCGGCCCGGACGGGCTGACGCCCTCCGAATTCTACGCCCGGCCGTGGTCGGGCACGCGCGGCACGCGCGTGGCCATCGTGATCGCCGGCCTCGGCCTCAGCCAGACCGGAACGCAGAAGGCCATCCGCACCCTGCCGCCGGATGTGACGCTCGCCTTCGCCGCCTCCGGCAACAGCCTGTCACGCTGGGTTCAGGAAAGCCGCAGGCAGGGCCACGAGGTGCTGCTTCAGGTTCCCCTCGAACCCTTCGATTATCCGGCCAACAATCCCGGCCCCGACACCCTGCTGGTTTCGCGGGAAAAATCCGCCAATCTCGACAGCCTGCACAAGGCGATGGCGCGGATGAACAATTACACCGGCATCATGAACTATATGGGCGCCCGTTTTCTCGCCGATGCCGAAGCGCTGGAGCCGGTGATGCGCGACATCGGCGAACGCGGCCTGCTGTTTCTCGACGACGGTTCGTCTGCCCGCTCGCAGACCGGCGCGCTCGCCAGGACGCTCGGCGTCCGGCACAGTTTCGGCGATCTCCAGATCGACGGCATGGTCAGCACCGATGCCATCCTGAAGAAGCTGGACGAGCTGGAGCGCATCGCCCGCCGCAACGGCACGGCAGTCGGCATCGGCTTCGCCTTCGACGAGACGATCGAGGCGGTGGCGCAATGGAGCGAGGAAGCGCAGGGACGCGGCATCGAGATCGTCGGCGTCGCTTCGCTGACATCGCCCTGATATAAGACGGTCCCAGACGATTCCCATTCCGAAGGTTTGCCATGAGCAAGGAAATAAAGGTCAAGGTCCGGGCAGACGATCTGCCCTATCGCCCCTGCGTGGGCATCATGGTTCTGAACCCGAGCGGCCTCGTCTGGGCCGGCCGGCGCCTGATGGAAGGCAATACCGAATATGACGGCTCGCCGCAGCTCTGGCAGATGCCGCAGGGCGGCATCGACGAGGGCGAGGATCCGCAGGCCGCCTCCCTGCGCGAACTCTATGAGGAAACCGGCATGAGAAGCGTTTCGCTGCTCGCCGAGGCCTCCCGCTGGATCAACTACGACCTGCCCGAGCATCTGATCGGCATCGGCCTGCGCGGCAAGTACCGCGGCCAGACCCAGCGCTGGTTCGCCTATCGTTTCGAGGGCGACGAAAGCGAAATCGCCATCAATCCTCCGCCCGGCGGCCACATGGCGGAATTCGACGCCTGGGAATGGAAGCCGATGGACACGCTGCCCGGTCTGATCGTGCCGTTCAAGCGCAAGGTCTACGAGGACGTCGTCGCCGAGTTCCGCCATCTCGCCGGCTGAGGCAAGGCATGAAAAAGCCCGCCTTCCGGCGGGCAGCCTGTTGACAACCTCTTTCCCTCGTCACCCTCGGATTTAACCCAAGGCTCCACGTCGCAAGCGGCGCGGTGTATGGCCGGGTCATCCTCGAACCTGCCCCCGAGGACCGACCATGACGAAAGAGAGCGATATTGCCTATAGTCTGAAGGCCCGCCTCCCGGCGGGCCTGGAAGTGACAAGGGAAGAGCACCGGCGTTTATCGGTGGGCCGACGCGTCCCCTGACGGTTTTTTCGGTTCCGGAATCCGAACCTGCCTCAGTGATCGTCCCCTTCGGCCTCGTCGGCGGAACCGGCGTTGAGCTGGCCGTATTTCGCCTCGCCGATCTTCTCCAGCAGTTCGAGCTGCGTTTCCAGGAAGTCGATATGGCCTTCCTCGTCGATCAGCAGCTGCTCGAACAGCTTCATGGTGACGTAGTCACCGGCCTGATGACAGATGTCGCGGGAATCCTTGTAGGAAGTGCGGGCATCGTATTCGCCGGCAAGATCGGCTTCCAGAACTTCCTTGACGTTCTGGCCGATGCGCAGCGGGCCGACTTTCTGAAGATTGGGATGGCCTTCGAGGAAGATGATGCGCTCGACGAGCTTGTCGGCATGCTGCATTTCCTCGATGGATTCGGCGCGTTCCTTCTTGGCGAGCTTCGTGTAGCCCCAGTCTTCAAGAAGACGATAATGCAGCCAGTACTGGTTGACCGCGCCCAGTTCGAGGAAAAGAGCCTCGTTAAGCCGCTCGATGACCTTTATGTCGCCTTTCAATGTCCGCTCTCCTGCGTTCTTCGTGGAATTTTTTCAGGCGGGACATGAAATCGCATACTTCCGCCTCCGTCGATTGACGGCGGCGATGATAGTCTTCGGTCGTGGAAATAATCAAGTCGACGACAGTGGGAAAACAGCCACAGCAACGCCCTCGTTTCGCCATGGCGTGATAAACCTTGGCCGGAACGATCAACTGCCAACAGTCCTCATCAAGAAATTCGTTGATGACGTCCTTGATTTCCTTGTCGGTAATGTAATTACAGCTGCAAACGAGCATACCCGCTCAGTCCGTCAAACTTGAAACTCACTCTCCGCTTTTTGCAAAAGAAGATAGCGAATGTCAAGAAAATTCGCCCCCGCCCGCGGCGCCCATTAGCCTTGTTTGCCGTTTCCTCTCGAAATATCCGCCAAAACATCCTATATGCACGCTGAAAAAGGCGGCGGCTGCGACAAAATGCCGACCGTGGACGACGACAAGAGCGCGGCCCCCTGAAGAGGACGAGCCGCCTGACCGGGAGAGATAATGGCCCGCATCGACCAGACCGACGATTGGCGCGACCGCCATGCGCCGACGATCAGCGCCTTCGAGTCGCTGGCGATCGAAGCCTATGGCAACCTGCCGGAGGCATTCCGGGCGCTGACGACGGATCTCATCATCGAGATATCCGACTTTCCTGCGGACGACGTTTTCGAGGACATGGCGCTGGAAACACCCTTCGACCTGCTCGGCCTTTTCGAGGGCCGCGGCATTTCCGAACGGTTCACGATGGAGACGGGCGAGTTTCCCAACCGGATCACGCTCTATCGCCGCCCGATTCTCGACTACTGGGCCGAGAACGAGGAAACGCTGGGCGACATTATCACCCATGTCCTGATCCACGAGATCGGCCATCATTTCGGCCTCTCGGACGACGACATGGAAGAGATCGAGGCAAGCGCCGACGAGGCCGCCCAGCGCTGACGACGGCATGGCTCGCGCGGGAGCCTATTGCTCGCCGAGCTTCAGGTCGGGGCTGTATTCCCTGCCGTCCACCTCCTTCACGACCGCCTGCCCGCACTGCATGGCGCCGGTTGCGGCATTGAAGGCATAGGTGGGCGAGCCCGCGAGTTCCCAGCCCTTGTTCAGGGCCGCCGTCACCTTGTGGCAGAAGCTCGCATCGTCAGGCCCGGTCAGAAAGCGGTAGAGTTTCATGTCGTTCGGTTCTCCCGTTCGGCGGCAAGCCGCGCTTTCGCCGCAAGCCGCACGGCCGGTTCGATATGCAGGCGCTCGACCATCCGGCCGTTGACGGTGAGCACGTTGAGGCCGGCGGCGGCCGGATCGGCGAAGGCGGCGATGATGGCTTCCGCCTCGGCCACATCGGCGGCGTCGGGCGAAAAATGCCGGTTCGATGCCTCGATCTGCGCCGGATGGATCAGCATCTTGCCGTCGAAGCCCATGCCGCGCCCCTGCCGGCATTCGGCGGCGAAAGCGTCCAGATCGCGGAAATCGTTGCTGACGCTGTCGATCACCTCGACGCCATAGGCGCGCGCGGCCAGCACCACCTGCATCAGCCAGGGGATGAGAAAGGTCCGGCCCGGCTCCATCGGCACGCCGGTGTCCTTGCGCAGGTCGTTCAGGCCGACGACGAAGGCCCCGAGCCGCGCGGTGCCGGTTCCGGCAATGGCCGCCGCGTTCAGGACCCCGCGCGGCGTCTCCATCATCGCCCAGACCTCGATGCCGGCGGCGGCGCCGGCCTCATCGAGAAGATCAGCGACCGCCAGAACGTCCTCCGGCCCGTCGACCTTCGGGATGAGCACCGCATCCGGCGCCAGCGCGATGACGGTCTCCATGTCGAGCCGGCCGAACGCGCTGGCCAGCGCATTGATGCGGATGACGTGTTCCCGGCCCGCCAGCCTGCCTGCCGCGAAGAAGCCGGCAAGGTTGTCGCGCGCCTCCTGCTTCTTCTCCGGCGCGACGGAATCCTCCAGGTCGAAGATCACCCCGTCGCAGGCAAGCCCGCGCGCCTTTTCCAGCGCGCGCCGGTTGATCGCGGGCACGCTGAGGAGCGAGCGGCGCAGGCGAACGGGACGAGAAACGGCAATGTCTGTCATGCCTCCCGTTCTGCCAAGCTTTGCCGCACGGCGCAAGCCATACGAAATACGATGCGCCGGGCGAAAAATCGCCGGATTCGCACGATAATGAGGATTTGTCCTTGCAGTCGCAGGAAGGCGGGACCACATTGTCAGTGCGAAAGGATTTCAACTCATGAACAGTATCCGTTCCCTCTTTCTGGGCCTGCTGAGCATTGCCGTCATTGCCGGCACGGTGCTTCTGACGGCCTCGTTCGTGGCCCTCATGGCAGGTCTCGCCGCCGTGACGCTGATCGCCCGTGCGCTGATACCCGCAAACCGGCGCGCGCCCATCTATGCCCGGGCCCGCAAGTCCGACGAGATTCGCGTCTGGAACGACGGTCGCGGCACGATCATCGACCAGTAGGAACAGGCGAAACCGGCAGGAAAAAACGGCGGCCACCACTGAGGGCCGTACCGTTTGCCGCGACATTCGGCTTCTCAAATCCGCGATTTTGCACTATGTGCAAGGGAAATCGCGGTTTTCCGGCTGCGTCTCCGCCCGAACGGCGGAAGCGGCCCGGCAGCCCCGGTTAAAAACTGGCGGATGGCGCCGTGTCGCCGGACCCGTTTGCGCCGACATGCCGTAGGAGGTTTGGATGGACAAGTTCGTGAAGCTCACCGGCGTTGCCGCACCGATGCCGGTCGTCAATGTCGACACCGACATGATCATTCCGAAGGATTACCTGAAGACGATCAAGCGCACCGGGCTGGGCAAGGGTCTCTTCGCCGAGGCCCGCTATCTGGAGGACGGCTCGCCGAACCCGGATTTCGTGCTGAACAAGCCCGCCTATCAGGATGCGAAGATTCTCGTCGCCGGCGACAATTTCGGCTGCGGCTCCTCGCGCGAGCACGCGCCCTGGGCGCTGCTCGATTTCGGCATCCGCTGCGTGATCTCCACCAGCTTCGCCGACATCTTCTACAACAACTGTTTCAAGAACGGCATCCTGCCGATCGTCGTCACCCAGGAACAGCTCGACCTGCTGATGGACGACGCCTCGCGCGGCTCCAATGCCATCCTGACCATCGATCTTGAAAATCAGGAAATCACCGGCCCGGACGGCGGCTCGATCCGCTTCGAGGTCGACGCCTTCCGCCGTCACTGCCTGCTGAACGGGCTCGACGACATTGGCCTGACGCTGGAAAAGGGAAATTCGATCAACACGTTCGAGAAGGCCCGCGAAGCAGCCCGCCCCTGGGCCTGACAGGCCGGTCCGCCGAAACATCAAAGCCAGCCGTGCGTTTCCCGCGCGGCTGGCTTTTTCATGGCCTGAAGCCTGAACCCGATCAGGGCGCCTCGGCCTTGGCGATATCGGCGGCCAGCCGGTCCTTCGACTTCTTCGGCAACCGGATGCTCTTCACCTGTTCGAGGTTGTCGGGAACGCCGTCGCCGACGACGATCAGGCCGACCATGCCCATGCCGAGATGCGGAATGCACTTGACCGGGTAGGCGCCCGGGATCGTCAGCGTCACGCTCACCGCCTGGTTGAGCTTGCCCTTGAATTCTTCCGCGCCTTCCGGCAGCGCTTCCTTCACGGCATCGACCTGATGGCTCTTGTCGGTCGGCACGAAGACGACCGTGTCGCCCGGCGCGATCCGCAGGAACGACGGTTCGAAGACCATCGTCTCGCCGTCCGAGCCCTTGTTCAGCATCTTGATCTCGTGTTCGGCGGCAAAGGCCGGAGCGGCCAGCATCGCCAGAAGAGCGGCCCCCGCGAGCTGTTTTCCAATCGCTTTCATCATTCTCTTCTCCATTCGTCTGACCCGGCCGCGCATTCGTTCCTGACCGGGGCTTCCCTTACGTTTAAAGCCGATTGGCGCCGCCGGCGAAAGATGACATTACGCCACATGTCTGAAACCATTCTAAAACAGCCAGGCCATTCGGGCTTGCCGCGTACCGTTACGGCGGCAGCCGTCCTTGTCTTTGCGCCGGCGCGGGACTAAAACCCGGCAAACCGATGAGGAGGCTACCCCCATGACCACCCGTTCCCTTTTCCTGCTGCCCGGCGACGGCATCGGCCCCGAGGCCATGACCGAGGTCCGCAAGATCGTCGCCTGGATGAACGACGCCAGAGGCACGGGCTTCGTGACCGACGAGGGCCTCGTCGGCGGCAGCGCCTACGATGCCCACGGTTCGGCCATTTCCGAAGGAGACATGGCCAAGGCGCTGGCCGCGGATGCCGTGCTGTTCGGCGCCGTCGGCGGTCCCAAATGGGACGGCGTTCCCTATGAGGTGCGCCCGGAAGCCGGTCTTCTGCGCCTGCGCAAGGATCTGGAACTCTTCGCCAACCTGCGGCCGGCCATCTGCTATCCCGCGCTCGCCGGGGCTTCCTCGCTGAAGCCGGAACTGGTCGAGGGCCTCGACATCCTCATCGTGCGCGAACTGACCGGCGGCGTCTATTTCGGCGAGCCCAAGCAGATCCTCGACCTCGGCAACGGCCAGAAGCGCGGCATCGACACGCAGGTCTACGACACCTACGAGATCGAGCGCATCGCCTCCGTCGCCTTCGAACTGGCCCGCACGCGCGGCAACCGCGTCTGCTCGATGGAAAAGCGCAACGTCATGAAGTCCGGCGTGCTCTGGAATCAGGTCGTGACCGAAACGCACCGGGCGAAGTATCCCGACGTGAAGCTCGACCATATGCTGGCCGATGCCGGCGGCATGCAACTGGTGCGCGCGCCGAAACAGTTCGACGTCATCGTCACGGACAACCTGTTCGGCGACCTGCTGTCCGACGTCGCGGCCATGCTGACCGGCTCGCTCGGCATGCTTCCCTCCGCCTCGCTCGGCGCGCCGGACCCGAAAACCGGCAAGCGCAAGGCGCTCTACGAACCAGTCCACGGTTCGGCGCCGGACATCGCCGGCGAGGGCATCGCCAATCCCATCGCCATGATCGCCTCCTTCGCCATGTGCCTGCGCTACTCGTTCGAGCTGATCGGGGACGCCGACAATCTCGAAAAGGCGATCGCCAACGTTCTGGAAAAAGGCATCCGCACCGCCGACATCATGGCACCCGGCTGCCGCAAGGTCGGCACCGCGGAAATGGGCGACGCGATCCTCGCCGAATTCAGGGCGCTTTCCGCCTGACGCCGATCGGCGCGCGCCGCACGTGCCTGACCCCGCCCGGCCTTCGCCCGGCGGGGTTTTTCGTCTCCGGGGTTTGAATTGCGCGTTCGTGCCATATCTACCGACCAGACCCATTTCCAGAGGATGACCCGAAGAAGAAGACGGCTGACGGATGAAAGACGACGTGAAAACCGGAGGGAACACCGCTTTCCCGCGACAGGCGCCGAAGGCGCCGCAATGGAACCTGCTGCTGGCGCTGCTCCTCATTCCGGTTCCGGCCATCGCATTCCTCGCGCTGGACGAGCCGGTCGCCCGCATGACCGGGCAATGGCCGGACCTGCTGACGACGCTTTCGGCGCAGACCACCGACGCCGTGATGCTCGTGCCGATCATGAGCGCGCTTGCCCTGTTCAGCGGGATCGCCCTGACGCTCCAGTCGACGCGCATCGCCATGAAGGGCTTCTACGCGGCGGCATCGGTTCTGCTGGCCAGCGGCATCGTCCATGCGATCAAGCCGCTGGTCGGGCGGGCGCGGCCGACCGTCTTCGAGGAACATGGCCTGTTCGGCCGCAAGGCCTTCGACGGCACGTTCGACTATGTCAGCTTCCCCTCCGGCCACGCGGCCCATGCCGGCGCGCTGTTCGCCGCGCTCGCCTTCTGCTTTCCGAGATACAGGTGGCTTTTCGCCGCGCTGGCGCTGTGGTTTGCCGCAACCCGCCTCATTCTCGGCGTGCATTACCCGAGCGACGTGGTGGTCGGCCTGCTGGCCGGGCTGGGATCGGCGGTCCTTCTGGCCCGCCTCGCCGCCCGGTATGGCCGCATCTTCCGCCTGTAGGGCATTTCCGGCAAAAAGGCCCGTCGCCAAAAACGCCGGGCTTCAGTGTATTGCCACCTACTCTCTTTCGTCACCCTCGGGCTCGAGCCCCAAGGCTCCACGCCGCAGGCGGCGCGGTGGATGGTCGGGTCCAGGCCCGACCATGACGAAAGAGAGCAATGAGCAGTTTGCCAGCAGTCCGAAGGCCCGGCGCTTTTGGCGCCGGGCCTTCCTTCCGATCCGATACGGGGTCAGACGGAGATGTCGTTGTTCTTGGTTTCCTTCAGGAAGATCAGGCCGATGATGAAGGTGAAACCGGCGATGATGATCGGATACCAGAGACCGTAGTAGATATCGCCCTTGGCGGCGCTCATCGCGAAGGCCGTTGCCGGCAGGAGGCCGCCGAACCAGCCGTTGCCGATGTGGTAGGGCAGCGACATGCCGGTATAGCGGATGCGGGTCGGGAACATTTCGACCAGCAGCGCGGCGATCGGGCCATACACCATCGTCACGTAAAGGACGAGGATGAAGAGAATGCCGATCATCGGAACCCACCGGATGCTGTCGGGATCGGCATACATCGCGAAGGCGCCGGCATTCGGGATGGTATAGACCGACGTCGAGGTTTCGCCGGCGGCCTCCTCGGCCGTCAGCAGCCCGGCTTCGATGAGTTCCTCGGTCGTGACGACCGACCTCTCGCCCGCCCGGATGGTCTCCGCATTCAGGTTCAGTTCGGGATTGGCCGCGACGAAGGCATCGAGCTTCGTTTCGGGAACCTTCACGGCACCGCGACGCAGCGGATAGCCGTTGCTCTGGAGAGCGATGTTCACGTCCTTTTCGAACGTGGTGGCCTTGGCGGTCGCCGCCGGGTCCGTCGCGGAATAGCCCTCGACCGTGGTATCGCCGATCGTGACGGTCGCGACCTGGCCCACCGGAGCGGACACCACGGTATAGGGAACCGAATTGCGCGTCAGATAGGCCGTGGCCACGTCGCAGGAGGTGGTGAACTTGGCCGTACCGGTCGGATTGAACTGGAAGTTGCAATCCCGCGGATCGGCCGTCACCGTGGCGTTGATATTGGCCTGGGCAGAGGCGAGAGCCGGATTGGCGGCCCAGGTCAGCGCCTTGAACAGCGGGAAGTAGGTGAGGGTGGACAGAAGCAGGCCCGCCAGGATGATGGGCTTGCGGCCGACCTTGTCGGAAAGCCAGCCGAAGAACACGAAGAAACCCGTGCCGAGGGCCAGCGAGACGGCGATGGCGATATTGGCGTCATGCGCCGGGATCTTCAACACGTTCTGCAGGAAGAACAGCGCGTAGAACTGGCCGGTGTACCAGACCACGGCCTGGCCGGCGGCGGCGCCGAACAGGGCGAGAAGCGCGATCTTGGCATTCTTCCACTGGCCGAAGGCTTCCGAGATCGGCGCCTTGGACTGCGTGCCCTCTTCCTTCATCTTCTTGAAGGCCGGCGATTCGTTCATCGACATGCGGATGAACACCGAAATGCCGAGAAGGACGACGGAGAGCAGGAAGGGCAGGCGCCAGCCCCAGGCTGCGAAGGCTTCCGGCCCCATAGCCACCTGGATGCCGAGAATGATCAGCAGCGACAGGAACAGGCCGAGCGTCGCGGTCGTCTGGATCCACGACGTGTAGAAGCCGCGGCGTCCGTTCGGCGCGTGTTCGGCCACGTAGGTTGCCGCACCGCCGTATTCGCCGCCGAGAGCGAGGCCCTGCAACATGCGCAGGATGATCAGGATGATCGGCGCCGCGATGCCGATCGTCTGCGAGCCGGGCAGGATGCCGACGAGGAACGTCGAGGCGCCCATGATGATGATGGTCACGAGGAACGTGTACTTGCGGCCGACGAGATCGCCCAGGCGGCCGAAGACGAGCGCGCCGAACGGACGCACGAGGAAGCCGGCGGCGAAGGCGAGCAGGGTGAAGATGTTGCGCGTCGCTTCCGGATACTGCGAGAAGAAGTGCGAGCCGATATAAAGCGCGAGTGAACCGTAGAGATAGAAATCGTACCACTCGAAGACGGTGCCGAGCGAGGATGCGAAGATGACCTTTCGCTCCTCGCGCGTCATGCGCGGGGTGGATGCCCCGGCTGCGGCGACATTTGCCATGATTTTTCCTCCAAAAGACCCCGGTTACGCATCACGACCCCGGTTTCCTCCTCCTGGGTACAGGGATGCGCATGGTGAAACATTGACAGAAAATGAAGAGGGCGCGCATCCGTTCTTTCGGATTATGACTTTAGTCTAGGTTTGCTGCGCGAATTGTCGCAGGTCCCGCCGCCGGAACCGCTTTCCCGGCCGCACGTTCCATGCTTGATTGCCCGCATGGAAACCGCCCTCGAAAGGACCACCTTATGATCAGGATCGCCGCCATTTCCGGAAGCCTGCGCAAGGCCTCGCTGAACACCTCGCTCCTGCGCGCGTGCATCGCCAACGCCCCTGAGGGAACGGAAATATCGGTGGGCTCGCTCCGTGGCATTCCGCTTTACGACGGCGATCTCGAAACGGCGGAGGGTCTTCCGCCGGCCGTGGTGGCGCTGAAAACCCTCATCAGGGAGACCGACGGCCTTCTGATCGTCACGCCCGAATACAACAATTCCATGCCCGGCGTGCTGAAGAACGCCATCGACTGGGCGAGCCGGGGCGGCGATATGAAGGCCGTTTTCGGCGGCAAGCCGGTGGCCGTCGCCGGCGCCTCGCCCGGTGGCTTCGGCACGGTGCTGTCGCAGACCGCCTGGCTTCCGGTCCTCAAGACGCTCGGCGCCGTGCAATGGTCGGGCGCCAAGCTGCTCGTCTCGCGCGCGGACACGCTTTTCGACGCCGCCGGCAAGCTGACCGACGAAAAGACGAAGGAGAACGTGCAGGCCTTCCTTGCCGGTTTCGCCGACTTCGTGCGCGCCGGCGCCGGCAAATGAGGCCGGACCCCGCCTGATTGCTTGACTCCGGCATAAAAAGGCGTATTAGCATCAGCGACTGAGGAATCCACGATGCTTTACGACGGCATGATCGTCATTGCTGACCGTTTCGACCCGGCGCCCTGCGGCGGGATGGCTTCCTGCATGTCCGATATCTGCAAAATCACGGCCAAAACGACGACGAAAACCGTCTGACGTCTCTGGCCCGCCGCTCTCTCCCCGGCCCGGCCGGGGACAGGAAGACCGATGCCGTCGAAAGGCCCCGGCTTCCCCCCTCACCGGACACGAGGAGAGAAGAGAAAGAGAGCTTGATCATGGGTTTCAAAGTTGCTGTAGCGGGCGCGACCGGAAATGTCGGCCGGGAAATGCTGGGTATTCTCGCCGAACGCGGATTTCCGGCCAGTGAGGTCGTCGCGCTCGCCTCGGCACGCTCGCAGGGAACGGAAGTCTCCTTCGGCGACCGGGTCCTGAAGGTCCAGAACCTTGAAAACTACGACTTTTCCGACACCGACATCTGCCTGATGTCGGCGGGCGGCAGCGTTTCGCAGAAGTGGTCTCCGAAGATTGGCGCCGCCGGATGCGTCGTGATCGACAACTCCTCCGCCTGGCGCTACGACGCCGACGTGCCGCTGATCGTGCCGGAAGTGAACCCCGACGCCATCGAGGGCTTCACCCGGCGCAACATCATCGCCAACCCGAATTGCTCGACCGCCCAGCTCGTCGTCGCCCTGAAGCCGCTGCACGACGCCGCCACCATCAAGCGCATCGTGGTCTCGACCTACCAGTCCGTCTCGGGCGCCGGCAAGGACGGCATGGACGAGCTGTTCACCCAGACCCGCGCCGTCTTCGTCGCCGATCCGATCGAATCGAAGAAGTTCACCAAGCGCATCGCCTTCAACGTCATCCCCCACATCGACGTGTTTATGGAAGACGGCTACACCAAGGAAGAATGGAAGGTTCTGGCCGAAACCAAGAAGATGCTCGACCCGAAGATCAAGGTCACATGCACCGCCGTGCGCGTCCCGGTCTTCATCGGCCATTCCGAATCGGTGAACATCGAGTTCGAGAAGGAAATCACCGCCGACCAGGCCCGCGACATCCTGCGCGAGGCGCCCGGCTGCCTCGTCATCGACAAGCACGAGAACGGCGGCTACATCACGCCGGTCGAATGCGCCGGCGAGGATGCGACCTACATCTCGCGGATCCGCGAAGATGCGACCGTCGAGAACGGCCTCAACCTGTGGGTGGTTTCGGACAATCTGCGCAAGGGCGCCGCGCTGAACGCCGTGCAGATCGCCGAGCTTCTCATCAACCGTGGCCTCATCAAGCCGAAGGCCGCCTGAGACGCACCGGGAAAGAGCGGGAAACCGGCGATCCGGCGGCTCCGCACGCTCCGATAACGCAGGCGTGGTTTGACTTCCCGTCACGGTTTCGGACACGTTAGTCCGATTTTTACGGATTCTCCGTTAAGACACGTCCAGGGCGAGATGCGGCACGATATAGCCGCACCTGCTCGCCACGGCCGGTCGGATGGAAAACCGGAACGGGATTGTGCAGCGCCTCCAGACAGGCTCAACAGACAGGGTTTCTTTCATGCGCATGGCGAAATTCGCTTTGACATTTGCAGCGCTGGCCGCCTTGACGGCGCCCGCTGCCGCCGCAAGCTGCGGCAACACCGCGGCAGGCTTCGACGCATGGGTCGGCGCGTTCAAGCGGGAAGCGGCCGGCAATGGCGTGCCGGCATCCGTGCTCGACAGGGCCTTCTCGAACGTGAGCTACAACCAGGCGACGATCCGCGCCGACCGCGGCCAGCACTCGTTCAGGCTGTCCTTCGAACAGTTCATGCAGAAGCGCGGCGGCCAGACGATCATCTCCCGCGGCAAGACCATGAAGAAGTCGAATTCAGCCCTTTTCGCCCGCATCGAACAGCGCTACGGCGTGCCCGCCGGCCCGCTGATCGCCATCTGGGGCATGGAAACGGGCTTCGGCGGCTTCCTCGGCAACCAGCACACCATGTCGGCCGTCGCGACGCTGGCCTATGACTGCCGCCGCACCGACTTCTTCACCGACCAGCTTTACGCCGCCCTGCAACTGCTCGCCAAGGGCTCGCTGACCACCACCTCGCGCGGCGCGGCGCATGGCGAGATCGGCCAGACGCAGTTCCTGCCGCGCAATGTCGTCCGCTTCGGTGTCGACGGCGACGGCGACGGCCGGATCGATCTGGTCGGCTCGCGGGCCGATGCGCTGGCCTCGACCGCCAATTTCCTCAAGGGCCACGGCTGGCGCGCCGGCGCCGGCTACCAGCCCGGCCAGCCGAACTACGCCGCGATCCAGGGCTGGAACGCAGCCAGCGTCTACCAGCGCGCCATCGCCCATATCGGCGCAGCCATCGACGGCGGCTGACGGGCACCGCAAACCGCAATGCGAAAGCCCCGGCGGGACCGGGGCTCAGTGTATTGACAGAACGTCTCCATCCTCGCCCTCGGGCTCGACCCGAGGGTCCAAGCCGCAAGCGCCGCGGTGGATGGCCGGGTCAAGCCCGACCATGACGAAGGAGAGGCCTTCGGCGCCTTTTGTCAGCAGTCTGAGCCCCGGTCCTGCCGGGGCTTCTTGCGTTTCAGCCGCAGCGTCAGAGTGTCGGGCGCACGAAATCGCCGGTCTCGTCGTCCATGATCCAGAGTTCGCCGGTCGAGATATCGAACCAGGCGCCGTGAATACGCAGGCCGTCTTCCACCTCGCGGGCCTTGACGAAGGGAAAGCTGCGCAGGTTGCTGACGGAATTGCGGATCGAGACCCGTTCGAGGGCGGTCTGCCGCTCGCCGGCCGTCAGCAGCGAACTGGTCTGGATCTGCTCGGCCGCCGGCTTGAGCAGCTTCATCCATTTGCCGATGAAATCGCCGTCCGACAGCGGCGTCGAACTGGGCGAAAGCGCCGCCTGGATGCCGCCGCACCGGCCGTGGCCCATGATGACGACATTCTCCACCTTCAGGACCTGAATGGCGTACTCGACCGCCGCCGACGTGGCGTGGTACTGGCCGTCCGGCTCGTAGGGCGGGATCATGTTGGCGACGTTTCTCACGACGAAAAGCTCGCCGGGAGAGCTGTTGAAGATGATCTCGGGTGCGGCACGGGAATCGCAACAGGCAACGAGAAGGGTACGCGGCTGCTGGCCGTTGGCGGCCAGTTCCCGATACCTGTCGCGCTCGGCCGTATAGCGTCCGCCCATGAAACTGCGGTAGCCCGCTAGAAGATACTCTGGAAACCGTTGCATCATGCAATGGAAGTATATCCGCGCATCGCCGATGGCAACCCGTTCTTTCGGAGAATATGCCGCGACGCAGCATGGCTAAAAGCGGCGATCACCGCGGCCTGCGGGCGGACGGATGCAGGAGGCGCCGCATCTGGACCATCGCCATCGGCCGCGACAGGCTTGCGGCATCGCTGGCCAGCGTCAGTTCGTCGCCGCCGCGCCGGGCCGTGCGGGCGATCAGCTCGAAAACGCTGGCGGTGGCAAGCTGAAGCGCCTTTTCCTCGTCCATGCCGGACAGGAGCCGCGACAGGAAGACGGAGGCGAGCAGGTCGCCGAGACCGTTCGGCGGATTGCCGATCGCCCGGTGCTCGGCCAGAAGGGCGTTGCGGCCCGACAAGAACAGGTTGCCGGTGCCGCCCGCCATCATCGCGAAGGCCGAGGTGACGAGCATCCTGGACGGCCCGAGCGCCAGCGCCGCATCGATGATCTGGTTGTTGTCCTCAAGCGGCGCGCCCGACAGCCAGGCAAGCTCGAACCGGTTGGGCGTCGCCAGCGTCGCCAGCGGAATGAGATGGTCGCGGATGGCACCGGCGGTCGCTTCCGGCACGTAGAGGCCGCCCGTGTCGCCCATCACCGGATCGCAGACATAAACCAGATCGGGGTTCTTCTCCTTCAGCGCCCTGATCAGCCGGGCGACCGCCGCCGGCTGGCCGGGAGAGCCGAAATAGCCGGTGAGGACACCCTTCACCTCGCCAAGCTTCGGCGAGGCGATCATGTCGTCGATCACCCGGGAGAAGGTATCGTCGGGAAAGACCATGCGCGTCGAAGGGCCGTGCCCCGGATGCCACGGCATGAGCACGGTGGGCAGGGACCAGACCTGATGACCGAGCGTTTCGAGCGCGAAGACGGCAGCGCGATTGCCGACGGAGCCGTGCACCACATGGCTTGAAATGGCGATGACCGGGCCCGGGACTTCTTCCGACATGACGAGACATTCCGATATGAGAACTGCGCTGTTGATCGTTCCTTTTGGGGGTCTCTGTCAACACGGGTGTGACGCGGAGTGCAAATTGGCATCCGGAACGCGATTTTCCTGGAAGTACGCGGGAAAAGCTTGTTTTGGCCATTTCTTTCCGCACATTTTGTATTTGAATGATGCAGCCTACATGATTTGACAAGGGTTAAGCTTCAATCCTGCCGTTCAGGGACGGACATCACCGGGAGATAGAAATGGACACCGCCACGACCTCGATACGGGATGACGGCAAGATCGACGCGGCGCGACGGCTGGCGCAGGATAGCGGCGAGCCCTGTCTGGACCCCGCCTTGCTCTATGGCCGCGCCAGCAGCGACGACCTCGACCGTTATACGGCCGGCATGCTGGCGGCCGGCGCCGTCCACGCCGCACGGGAGCTGGCCGCCTGGCGCGGCGGCGAGCCGCGCATCACCATCGGTCCGGTGCCGGGTCTCGACATCGGCAAGACCCCGGTGAGCGTCCTTTCGATCGTCGCGCGCAACATGCCGTTTCTCTACGATTCCGTCATGGCCGAGGTCGCCGCCGAAAGCCGCGACATTGCTCTGGCGGTCCATCCGATCCTGGTCGCGGCGGGAGAGGGGCAATACCGCCTGTTCACCCGGGCGACCGACCGGGAGACGGAAACCCAGATCAGCCATATCCAGATCCATCTGACCGGTCTGGATGCCGCGCGCGCCGATGGCCTCGCCGAGCGCCTCGCCCATGTCCTGTCGCAGGTCGACCTCGCCTGCACCGGATGGAAGCCGATGCTGGCCCTTCTCGACGAGGCGATGACCGGGCTGAAGGCGGTGGATGCCGGCGCGCTTTCCGCCGAGCGCGACGAGGCGGTGGCCTTTCTCGACTGGCTGCGCAACGACAACTTCACCTTCCTCGGCATGCGCGAATACGTCTATAGCCGCGAGGGAGGCAAGGGGCGGCTCGAACGCGGCCCGAAACCGGGCCTCGGCATTCTTTCCGATCCCGACGTCCTGGTCCTGCGCCGCGGCAAGGAAGCCGTCACCACGACGCCGGAAATCCTCGCCTTCCTCGAAGGACCGGATTTCCTGATCGTCACCAAGGCCAACGCCAAGTCGGTCGTCCATCGCCGGGGCTACATGGATTATGTCGGCGTCAAGCGTTTCGACGCGCAAGGCAACGTGATCGGCGAGCTGCGGATCACCGGCCTGTTCACCTCGACGGCCTATACCCGCTCCGTCAGCCAGATCCCGCTTCTGCGCCGGAAGGTCGCCGGCGTGGCCGAGAACTTCGGCTTCGACGGCCGCAGCCATTCGGGCCGGCGTCTCCAGAACACGCTGGAAGCCTATCCGCGCGACGACCTGTTCCAGATCGACACCGGCCTGCTGACGACGTTCTGCGAACAGATCAACGACTTGGCGGAACGGCCGCGCGTGCGCGTGCTGCCGCGCATCGACCGGTTCGACCGCTTCGTCTCGCTGATCGTCTATGTGCCGCGCGAGGACTACAATTCCGCCGTGCGTGAGAAGATCGGCCAGTTCATGGCCGCGGCCTACGAGGGCCATGTCTCGGCCTATTATCCGGCCTTTCCCGAAGGCGGCGTGGCCCGCGTTCACATCATCGTCGGCCGGCGCGGCGGCAAGACCCCGGAAATCGGCCAGTCCCGGCTGGAGGAGGCGGTCCGCCACATCGTCACCCGCTGGAGTGTCCGTCTCGCCGCACTGGCGGGACCGGACGCACCGCGCCTCGAAGTGAGCCAGGCCTATCAGGAATCCTTCGCGCCGGAAGACGCCGTGGCCGACCTGCCGCTGATCACCGCCGCGCTCGAAACCGGAATGCCGCACATCGCCTTCCACTATCACTACCAGCCGGAAGGGCGGGTGCTCGGCCTCAAGATCTTCAATCCGCACAGGCAGATCCCGCTGTCGCGGCGCGTGCCGCTTCTCGAAAACCTCGGCTTCAGCGTCATCAGCGAACAGACCTTCGAGCTGGACGTGGCGCGCGGCGACGACGGCGATGTCGTCATCCTCCACGACATGGAGCTTGCCCCCGAGGCGAACCGCGACTTCGACCTGAAGCTGCTGGGCCCGGTCCTCGAAGACGCCTTCCAGGGCGTCTATACCGATCAGATCGACAACGATCCCTACAACCGCCTGATCATCACCGCCGGCCTGACGGCGCGCGAAACCGCCGTGCTGCGCGCCTATGCCCGCTACCTGCGCCAGACCGGCATCGTCTACTCGCCGAACCACATCGCCGAAACGCTGGTGCGCTACCCGGCGATCAGCGCCGCGATCTTCCGGCTCTTCCACGACAGTTTCGATCCCGCGGTTTCCGAGCAGCAGCGCCCGCAACGGCTGGCGGACCACCGCGACGCCATCGCCGAGGGGCTGGTGGCCGTGCCGACGCTCGACGAGGACCGCATCCTGCGCCGCTATGTGAACGCCATCGACGCGACGCTCAGGACCAACTATTTCCAGAGGGATGCGCAAGGCCAGCCATCCGCCATGCTCGCCTTCAAGTTCGATCCGGCACTGGTGGCCGAATTGCCGGAGCCGCGTCCCTTCCGCGAGATCTTCGTCTACGGCACCGAAGTGGAAGGCGTGCATCTGCGCTTCGGCAAGGTGGCCCGCGGCGGCCTGCGCTGGTCGGACCGCGCCCAGGACTATCGTACCGAGGTTCTGGGGCTGGTGAAGGCGCAGCAGGTGAAGAACGCCGTGATCGTGCCGGTCGGCGCCAAGGGCGGCTTCTATCCCAAGAACCTGCCGGCAAACGGCAGCCGCGACGAGATCTTCGCCGCCGGCAAGGAAGCCTACAAGACCTATATCCGCACGCTTCTGTCGATCACCGACAATATCGACGGCGGCAAGGTCGTTCCGCCGGACGACACCGTGCGCCTCGATGGCGACGACCCCTATTTCGTCGTGGCCGCCGACAAGGGCACCGCCACCTTCTCCGACACCGCCAACGAACTGGCGCAGGCAGCCGGCTTCTGGCTGGACGACGCCTTCGCCTCCGGCGGCTCCGCCGGCTACGACCACAAGAAGATGGGCATCACCGCCCGCGGCGCCTGGGAAACGGTCAAGCGCCACTTCCGCGAGAAGGACATCGACATCCAGACGACGCCGTTCACCGTCGCCGGTGTCGGCGACATGTCCGGCGACGTCTTCGGCAACGGCATGCTCCTGTCGGAAAAGATCCGCCTCGTCGCCGCCTTCGACCACCGCGACATCTTCATCGATCCCGATCCGGACGTCGCCGGCTCCTTCGCGGAGCGCAGGCGCATGTTCGACCTGCCGCGCTCGAGCTGGCAGGACTACGACCGCAGCACATTGTCGAAAGGCGCGATGATCATCTCCCGCGCGGAAAAATCCGTGACGCTGACGCCGGAGGCGATGACGGCGGTCGGTCTCGACAAGGCCGTCGTCACGCCGGTCGAACTGATGACGGCCATCCTCAAGGCGCCGGTCGACCTTCTCTGGTTCGGCGGCATCGGCACCTATGTGAAGGCGCCGGAGGAAACCAGCGCCGAAGTGGGCGACCGCGCCAACGACGCGATCCGCGTTTCCGCCACCGAGGTCCAGGCTGCGGTCATCGGCGAGGGGGCGAACCTGGGCGTGACGCAAAAGGGCCGCATCGCCTTCGCCCTCAAGGGCGGTCGCGTCAATTCCGACGCCATCGACAATTCGGCCGGCGTCAATTCCTCCGACGTCGAGGTCAACATCAAGATCGCCCTTGCGACCGCCATGCGCGAAGGCCGGCTGACCCGCGATGCGCGAAACCGCCTTCTCGTCTCCATGACCGACGAGGTGGCGCAACTGGTTCTGCGCAACAACTATCTGCAAGGCCTGGCCATATCGCTGACCGAGCGGCAGGGGGTCGCAAACAGCGAAACATTGAGCCGGCTCATGAACGCGCTGGAATCGCGCGGGCACCTGAACCGAAAGGTCGAGAACCTGCCGTCGGAAACCCTGTTTGCGGAACGCTATGCTGCCGGCAAGCCGCTGACGCGCCCGGAAATCGGCGTCCTGCTCTCCTATGCGAAGATCACCCTGTCGGACGCGCTCGTCGCCAGCGATCTTCCCGACGATCCCTGGTTCGCAAGGACGCTCGCCGGCTATTTCCCCGAACGCATGCAGGAGGTTCATGCCGACGACATCGCCAGCCATCCGCTGCGCCGGGAAATCATCGCCACGGTTCTCGCCAACGAGGTGATCAACCGCGGCGGCGCGGCCTTCGTCCAGACGATGAGCGACGCCACCAGCGCTTCCGCCGCCGACGTGGTGCACGCTGCCGTTCTGGTGCGGGAAGGCTTCGAGCTGGACAGGCTCTGGGCGGGCATCGATGCGCTCGACGCCCGGATCGAGGGCGCGCTGCAACTCGAACTCTACGCCACGATCCAGACCCTCTATACCGAGGCCACCCGCGTTCTGCTGAAGACAGGCCTGGAAAAGGGCGATATCGGCACGGCGATCGGGAAGATCCACGCGGCGCTGCACAGCCTGCGGCCCGCACTGGCAAGCGCGACGCCGGCAGCCATTGCCGAGGAAATTGCCGCCCGGCGGTCGGGCCTCGTCGAGGCGGGCGTTCCCCCGGCGCTGGCAGCCGAGATCGCCGGACTGCTCATGCTGGCGCTGACACCGGAAATCATGCAGGTCGCGGAGAGAACCGGCGCAACGCTGCTGCGCGCCGTCGAGACCTATTTCGCGATCTCGCAGACCTTCCGCATCCCGCAGCTCATCCGCAACGGCTCACGCATCACCGCGACGGACCACTATGAGGCGCTGGCGCTGACCCACGGCCTCGACCAGATCGCCGCCGCCCGCCGCCACATGGTCGTCACGGTCCTGACCTCCCATGCGAACGAGCCCCAGCCGGTGGAGGTGTGGCATGCCAGCGACCGGCTGCGCATCAACCGCGTGGCCGCCGAGCTTGCCAACCTGAGCGACAGCGGCGAGATCAGCCTCGCCCGCATCGCCGTCGCCGCCGGCCTGCTGACCGACCTCGCCGCCCAGCACGCGGCCTGAGGTTGGTGGCGGGATATGCTCCCTGAAACGGAAAGGGCGGGGGTTGACCCGGCCTTTCCGTTTTGCACACGAAACCCGCTTTGAGGGCAAGGCTCCGCATGAAACCGGATGGACCCGTGCTTTTCATTTTCGGCGGACTGCCGGGCACCGGCAAGAGCACCATTGCCCGGGAATTGGGCCGCCGAACCGGCGCGACCTACCTGCGGCTGGATTCGGTCGAACAGGCTATCCGTTCGTCCGGGATACTCCCGCCGACGGTCGGTGTCGGCCCGGCGGGCTATATCGCCGTCTACCGTCTTGCGGCAGACAATCTCCGTCTCGGGCAATCAGTGATCGCCGACACGGTCAATCCCGTCCACGCCACTCGCACCGCTTTTCGCAACGTCGCGGCCGAGACCGGCGCCCGCTTCATGGAAATCGAAGTCTTCTGTTCCGACGCCGCCGTCCACCGGCACCGTGCCGAAACCCGCGGCACGGATATCGAAGGGCACGTTCCGCCCACATGGAAGGAAATAATGGACCGTGAGGTCGAGCCGTGGAGCGATCCGGCGGTTCACCTCGACACGGCCCGCCTTCCGGTGGCGCAAAGCGTCGAGGCCATTCTGTCGGCAATGGCGGACCGCCTGTCCTGACGATCGCCGCATGCCCGGGATGGCCGGGCATGCGAACGCGATACGAAGCCTTCGCGCCTCAATGGCGGAAGTGGCGCATGCCCGTGAAGACCATCGCGACATCGTGCTCGTCGGCGGCGGCGATGACTTCGGCGTCGCGCATCGAGCCGCCCGGCTGGATGACGGCGGTGGCACCGGCGGCGATGGCGGCCAGAAGACCGTCGGCAAAGGGATAGAAGGCTTCCGAGGCAACGGCGGAGCCCCGCGTCAGCGGCTCGGCCCAGCCCTGCGCCTTCGCCGCGTCCTCAGCCTTGAGGGCCGCGATGCGAGCGGAATCGACGCGGCTCATCTGGCCGGCGCCGATGCCCGCCGTCTGGCCGTCCTTGACATAGATGACGGCGTTCGACTTCACATGCTTGGCCACCTTGAAGGCGAACTTCATGTCGAGCCATTCCTGCTCGGTCGGCGCGCGCTTCGTCACCACCTTGAGGTCCAGATCCTCGACCATGCCGTTGTCGCGGGTCTGGACGAGCAGGCCGCCCGACACCGTCTTGGCGGTGATGCCCGGAACGCGCGGATCCGGCAGCGCGCCGGTGGTCAGAAGGCGCAGGTTCTTCTTCGCGGCGATGATCGCCTTCGCCTCGTCGGAGACTTCCGGCGCGATGATGACTTCGGTGAAGAGCTTGACGATCTCCTCCGCCGTTTCCGCGTCGAGCAGCGAGTTCAGCGCGATGATGCCGCCGAAGGCCGAGGTCGAATCGCAGGCGAGCGCCCGTCGATAGGCCTCGACCAGCGTCGGGGCGACGGCGACGCCACAGGGATTGGCATGCTTGATGATCGCAACGGCCGGACCCTTTTCCGGCGGAAATTCGGCGACCAGCTCGAAGGCGGCGTCGGTGTCGTTGATGTTGTTGTAGGAAAGCTGCTTGCCCTGAAGCAGCGTCGCCGTGGCGACGCCCGGGCGGTTCTCGCCGGTGACGTAGAAGGCCGCCTTCTGGTGCGGGTTCTCGCCGTAGCGCATCTCTTCCCTGAGAACACCGCCGATGACGCGGTGGCGCGGCGTGTAGATGTGAAGCGCCTCGGCGAACCAGTTGGAGATCATCGCATCGTAGGCCGCGGTGCGGGCGAAGGCCTTGGCCGCCATGCGCTGGCGGAAGGAATAGGCTGTCTGGCCGGCATCGTTCCGCAGGCTTTCGAGCAGTTCCGGGTAATCCGACGGATCGGTGAGCGTCACCACATAGGCGTGGTTCTTCGCCGAGGCGCGGATCATCGCCGGACCGCCGATATCGATGTTCTCGACGGTGGTCGGATAATCGCCGCCGGCGGCGCGCACTTCCTCGAACGGATAGAGGTTGATGACGGCAAGGTCGATGCCCTCGATGCCGTGCTCCTTCATGGCCGCGACATGGGTTTCATCGTCGCGAATGGCGAGGAAACCGCCGTGAACCGCCGGATGCAGCGTCTTGACGCGGCCATCCATGATTTCCGGAAAGCCCGTGACCTCGGACACGTCGGTGACGGTAATCCCCGCCGCGGCGATCGCCTTGTGGGTGCCGCCGGTCGACAGGAGCCTGACGCCGAGATCGGCCAGCGCGCGGGCGAGTTCGACGATGCCGCTCTTGTCCGAGACGGACAGAAGCGCGGTTCTGATCCTGACCTTGTCGGGGGCGGGAATTTTCTTGGAAACGACGGCCATTGGCATGCTCCGGGTCTGGTGCTGGCGCAATTCCGGAGGCAAGACCGCGACAGAGGTTTGCCGGAATTGCTTTGGGCGGGGCGGCCGGGCTGGCGGCCGCCTCAAGATGGCGTCGCCCTATCACAGCTTTCGCGAGGAAGAAACCGCAGCCGTCAAGAATCCGGTCTTTCCCGCGCAAATGATTCGGCCTTACGACCGCCGGGTCAGGATCCACCGGATTTCGGGCGCCGCATCGACCGGGAATTGCACCTCCACCTGTTCGGAAGGCGACAGGCCGGAGGAATCGGCGAAGAATATGTCCTCCGCGATGACGGGCCGCTGGCCCGGAACATGCAGATACCAGCTTTCGCCATCCGGCGCCGTCAGCAGCACGGCTTCGTCGTCCACCTGCACCAGATCGATGGAAGGATGGATGTGAAAGCGGGCGGTGGCCATGAGGCCCGGATCGCCCGCGGCACTTCCCCTGGCCGAGGTGAAGCGGTCCCGGCCCTTGATCTGGATACCGACGGCGTCCATCTCGATTTCGCGCTCGTGGATGAAGCCGAAACGCGCGGCATAGCCGTCATGGCTGGCAGTCACGCGGTCGTTGCCGTCCTCATCCTCGTGCCGCCGGACCTTGACCGACGAAATGCCGCTGACCATGACCGGGCCGATGAAGGCGGACGGCGAAAGGCGGCAGGACGACGTATCGGCCAGCGTGACCGTGGAATGGGCGGCGGTCGCCCGCGCCAGTTGCTGATACTTGCGGCCGGCAAAGCTCGGCGCGCCCGAATTGACGATGAAGCGGTTGCGGCCCGACGACATCTCGAAGGAGAGGCAGCCCGAATGGGCCGCGCGCGAAAGCTCCGCCGACAACGGCATGCCGGTGTCCATGATGATGGTCGTCTGCTGCGCCGAAAGCCGGCTGTAATGGGTATGGGGCAGGGCCTTGAAGGGCTGGCCGCCGGTCTCGTCGTAACGCAGCACCGACATCAGCTCGGTGGCGAGTGTCGAGGTCGCGCCGTTGAACAGGGCCAGGTTGCCGTCCTGATGCCGGAAGAAGCGCAGCGCCGGATACATGCGGTCGATAGCCGCGATCAGCTTCTGCGGCACATCATGGCCGAGGTTGATATAGGTCTGGCGAAGCGGCAGGAGATCGAGCAGCAGGTTGAGGCCGGCGCGCGGATTGCGCGACACATGCCCGCCATCGGGGAGGATCTGCGCTTCCAGCTCGCTGTCGAGCCGGCGCGAGGCGCGCTTGACGACCGCAGGCCGCACTGGCATCGCGATGGAGGCCATCGCCAGCGCGATGCGGACCCGCAGGCGCACCTCGCCTTCTTCCAGCGCCGGGCCGATCTTTTCCAGATAGGCGATCTGGTAGGTCAGGCTCTTCATGAAACGGCGGTAGAAGGCCGCCTCCGCGCCCTGGAGAACCACCGGCGAGTGCGAAAGCCAGGCGATGATGCGCATGGCGATCACATCCGGTTCCCAGGCGATGCCGACGATGCGCCGCCCGTGAACGGCCATCCACTCCAGAACAACATTGCGGGCCGCCGCGCAGGCGGCATCCGTGCGCTCGGCGCGGAAATGGCGCAGCCAGGCGAAGGAATGCAGCTTTATCGCAAAATTGCGCGAAGGCAGCTCAAGCGAGAAGGGAGAGGCGCCATCCGTGACAAGCGCACGGCCGGCCAGCAGAAACCGCCCGACCTGGATTTCCTCGGACACGAAGGAATCGACGGAACGCAGGTCGGTCGGCGCCACCAGAAGCCGGTCGGGGACGCCGCCTGCCGGAGGCAGCAAACGCATGCGCCATCGCACGAGGCGAATGCGGGCATTCCGCCACGCCTGACGCAGATAGAGATTGACGTGCCTGCGGCGATCCGATCCCATATCCCGTCGAGAAACCTCTCTACACAAACGCACACTACGCGCGGCAGGATCGCCGCTACCGGTGATTGGCCGATCACATCGGAATCACTTTTTTGATTAATGATTGGTTTCCGACGATTTTTGAAGGACTGCCGCGAAGAATCCGTCGATTCCTCCCGGATATTCTCCATCGGACGCCAGCATGGCGGGTGTCGTGCGCACTTCCCCGCGCATATTGATTGCGGCCTCGAGACCCGGCCAGTCGGCGGCCCGGACGGGAGCGCGCGAAAATCCGGGTGTATCGGCGAGAACGCGCTCGACCAGTTCCTCGCCCTCGGACGGATCGAGGGAACAATTGCAGAAAACGACCTTCCCGCCCGGCTTCACCAGCGTCAGCGCATGGCGAAGCATCTTTTCCTGAAGCGCTGCCAGCCGGGCGATATCGCCGGGTCCCTTGGTCCACAGAACATCAGGGTGGCGACGCGTCGTGCCGGTGGACGAGCAGGGAGCATCGAGAAGAACGCCGTCATAAAGCTCGTCCGGCCGATGATCGAGGAGATTGGCCTCGACCGTGATTGCCGAAAGCTTCAGCCGCGCCAGATTGCCCTCGAGCCGCCTGAGACGGCTCTTCGATTGCTCGACCGCCGTCACCTCGGCTCCGGCGAAGGCGAGCTGCGCGGTCTTGCCGCCGGGAGCGGCGCAGAGATCGGCGATCCGCCGGCCCTTGATATCGCCGAAGAGCTTCGCCGGGATCGACGCCGCCGCATCCTGCACCCACCATTCCCCCGCCTCGAAGCCTTCGAGATCGGGAATGGCGCCGGCAAAGGCGTTCAGCCGGACGCTGCCGGTCGGCAGCACGCGACCGCCGAGCTTTTCGGCCCAGCCTTCCGGGTCGGATTTCACCGTCAGGTCGATGGCCGCCGGAACGAGCTGGGCGGCGGCGATGCGCCGTGCCTCGTCGGCTCCATAGGCCGAAACGAGACGGCTCATGAACCATTCCGGCACGGGCGACACATCTTCCACACCGGCGAGAAGGCTTTCCTTCTCCCGCACGAGGCGACGAAGAACCGCGTTCACCAGACCGGCGAACCGCCTGTTGCGCGGATCGCGGTTCGCCTGCTCGACGGCGAGATCCACGGCGGAATGATCGGGAATGTCGAGGAAAAGAACCTGCGCGGCGGCAACGACCAGAACGTGATGAAGCGCGCGTGCGCCTTCGGGCAGGGGATTGGACACGAGCGAGGCGAGAATGGCCTCGATACGCGGCAGATGACGCAGCGCGCTGTTGAGAATGGCGCGAACCAGGCCGCGGTCGGCATCGGCGAGATGAAGATAGGCCGGATTGCCGCCGGTCGCATCCAGCATGCCGTCGAGCGGCGTCTTCCGGTCGATCACGGCGCCGATCAGCTTTGCCGCCGCAAGACGCGCCTCGAGGCCGGGTTTATGCGGCTCCGCCGCTACAGCGGCATCGTTCTTCGGTTTTTGCGAAGACGCCGACCCTGAGGGCCGGCGCTGGTTTCCATTCTTCAAGACCAAGGTCCTTTGGGCGGACGGGAAGTTCCGCGCCCCGAACCCGCCGACGGAACGGAGCGCCCTCTGCGCACCGCTCTATCAGCCGAAGCGTAGGCCGTCGAGCGCGGATCGTTTCCGCCGCCGCCGAATTCCGTCGCGATCTTGCGCAACGCGGCGATGCGGTTGTCGGTATTCGGATGGGTCGAGAACAGATTGTCCATGCGCTCGCCCGACAGCGGGTTGATGATGAACATGTGCGCCGTCGCCGGATTGCGCTCGGCATCCTCGTTCGGGATCTGGTGCGCATAATTCGCGATCTTGCCGAGCGCCGAAGCCAGCCACAGCGGGTTACCGCAGATTTCCGCGCCGCGCCGGTCGGCGGAATATTCGCGTGTGCGGCTGATCGCCATCTGCACCAGCATGGCCGCAAAGGGCGCGACGATCATCGCCACGAGAATGCCGATGAAGCCGAAGGGATTATTGTTGTTCTCGCGGTTGCCGCCGAGCAGGAAGGCGAAATTGCCGAGCATGGAAATCGCACCGGCCAGAGTCGCCGTCACCGTCATCGTCAGCGTGTCGCGGTTCTGGACATGGGCAAGCTCGTGCGCCATCACCCCCGCCACTTCTTCCGGCGTCAGCATGTTGATCAGGCCGGTAGAGGCAGCGACCGCCGCATTTTCGGGATTGCGGCCGGTGGCGAACGCATTGGGCTGCGGATTGTCGTAGATATAGACCTTCGGCATCGGCAGGCCGGCATTGCCCGACAATTGCCGGATCATGTCGTAGAATTCCGGCGCGCTGCGCGCATCCACCTCCCGGGCGTGGTAGGCGGACAGCACCATGCGGTCGGAATTCCAGTAGGAGAAGAAATTCATGCCGGCAGCGATGACGAGCGCGATCATCATGCCGCCCTGACCGCCGATCATATAGCCGACACCCATGAAAAGAGCCGTCATGAAGGCCAGAAGCATGGCCGTCCGCATCAGATTCATCGTCTTGCTCCGCTCCTTCTTGATCCTGATGGCGCCGAAACTCTTCCTATCCCGCGCCGAACGGTTTATGATTTGGGTATTCGCCAGCAAAATACAATAGTTACACGGAGTTCCAGCATGTCCGATCTGATCGCCGGCAATGACAATGTCGCGAGCGCGGACGGGGAAACGCCGAAGAAGGTGCTTTCTCCCGCCGCCAGGCGGGCTCTCGCCGAAGCCGAGGAACGGCGCAGGGCGCAGAAGCCTCTCGACCTTCCGACCGAGATCGGCGGGCGCGGCGGCGCGGAACCGGCACGCTTCGGCGACTGGGAAATCAACGGCCGCGCCATCGATTTCTAAAGCATTTCCAGCAAAAATGTGAAACGGTTTTGCGTCCGGCAATGCGTAAAAACAAGCACTTGGAGCGTTTTCGCGTTTCGGAGAAAAGCGGAAACGTTATAAGATAAAATTCCTATTGACTGCGCGGCATGATCGGAATTAATTCCTTTCATGCGCTTGTTCCTTGCCTGCCTGCCGCTCGTCGCTCTTCTGTCCGCCGCTCCCGCGGCGGCACATTCCGGGCGCATGGCCATCGAAGGACCGGTGGCGGCGACCGTGCTGCGCGTGATCGACGGCGATACGGTGCTGGTGCGGGCGACGCCCTGGCCGCAGCATTCCATCGACGTCTATGTCCGGATGCGGGGAATAGACGCACCGGAACTGCGCTCGCGCTGCGAGACGGAAAGACTGGCCGCGCGGCAGGCCCGCGACGCATTGGGACACATGCTTCCCGCGGCGAGCGCCATCTATCTGACCCGCATTTCGGGCGACAAGTATTTCGGCAGGGTGCTGGCCGACGTGCATCTGCCCGACGGTTCCGATCCCGCCGGCTCTCTCCTCTCGAACGGTCACGTCAAACCGTATCAGGCCGGACGGCGGCAGAAGCCCGCCTGTTTCTGACGGCAATCGCCGGCTGTCGCCGGTTGATTGCCCGGTTGGCCCTTTCATGGTTGGATTTCCGCCGAAACGGAGCCGCAATCCATGTTACCAGCCGCCATTCTCCTTCTGATCGCCGGTTTTCCCGATCTGCAACCGCAGCCGCCGGCCGGATGGATGCCCGTTGCCGCTCGAAGCTGCAAGCAGGTGGAAAGCTGCGAGGAGGCGGTCGAACTGTGGTGCGGCGGCTACCGCCGCGCCGATGGCGACGGGGACGGTATTCCCTGCGAAAACGTTTGCCGCAGCCTGGAGCAGGTGGAGGAAATCCGCAGGAGGATCGGCTGCTGACCGCCTGTTGCCTTTTCGGACGGCGCGGCCCATCGGATAATTGCTTTTCCGCCTGAAACGGTCTATAAGGGCGCCACTTTCCCGGAAATTGTGGTGATTACCCACGGCCCGCGACACCGGCGCGGACGACAGAAGGACTTTACCCATGGCCCAACAACTGCTGATGCCGAAAGCGACCGCCGTCTGGCTGGTCGACAACACCGCGCTCTCCTTCGACCAGATCGCCCAGCTTTGCAAACTCCACCCGCTGGAAGTCAAGGCGATCGCGGACGGCGAGTCCGCGCAGGGCATCAAGGGTCTCGATCCGATTTCCACCGGCCAGCTCACCCGCGCCGAAATCGCCAAGGGCGAAACCGATCCGAACCACAAGCTGAAGGTCGCAGATCCGAAGGTCCGTGTGCCGGAATCCAAGCGCCGCGGCCCGCGCTACACCCCGGTTTCCAAGCGACAGGACCGCCCGAACGCCATTCTCTGGCTGGTTCGCAACCATCCGGAACTGAAGGACGCGCAGATTTCCCGCCTCGTCGGTACCACCAAGTCGACCATCGAGCAGATCCGCGACCGCACGCACTGGAACTCGGCCAACCTGGCGCCGATGGACCCGGTGACGCTCGGCCTTTGCAGCCAGATCGACCTCGACCTCGAGGTCGAGAAGGCATCGCGCGGCCGCCCGCTGCCCTCGGCCGACGACGTGACGCTGGTTCCGGCCCGCGAAACGGAAAATCTCGGCTTCTCCTACGACCGCGAGGACGAGGAAAAGGAAATCGACGCCGACGCCGTTTTCGCCAAGCTCAAGTCGCTCAAGTCGACCCACGACGAGGAAGACGAGGGCGATTCCTACTGATTCCGAAAAGGTTTCACGTGAAAAACCCCGGAGTGGCAATCCGCTCCGGGGTTTTTTGTTTTCTTTCCGCCAACGCGCCCTTTCGTCAACGGCTGCCAAAAATCGCTGACCCCACGCGCACGCTGGTGGCGCCGAAGGCGACGGCGGTCTCGTAATCGCCCGACATGCCCATCGAGAGCTTCTCGACGCCGTTTTCCGCCGCCAGCATGGAAAGCAGGGCGAAATGCGGGCCGGGATTTTCCGCCGCCGGCGGAATGCACATCAGCCCCTCGATCGTCAGCCCCAGTTCCTCGCGGCACAGTTTCAGGAATGCCGGCGTGTCGTCCGGCGCGATGCCGGCCTTCTGCGGTTCGAGCCCCGTATTGACCTGCACATAAAGCCGCAGCCGCTTGCCCTGCTTCTGCATTTCCGTGGCGATCGCCCGGGCGATCTTTTCCCGGTCGACGCTTTCGATGACATCGAACAGGGCGACGGCTTCCGCCGCCTTGTTGGATTGCAGCGGCCCGATCAGGCGAAGCTCGATGCCGTCGGTTTCCGCCGTCAGTTCCGGCCATTTGGAGGAGGCTTCCTGAACCCGGTTCTCGCCGAACACCCGCTGTCCCGCCTCGATCGCGGGGCGGATCGCATCGGCATCGAAGGTCTTCGACACCGCCACCAGCGTCACGGAACCGGCCGGGCGGCCTGCGTCCTTCTCGGCCTTGAGGATTGTCTCGCGCACATCGTTCAGTCGCGCCTTGAGGTCCATGATCTCACCCTTCGGGAAATGGCGGGGCGGATCTTGAAGCCATGTCGTTGCTACAAAACCGCCGCATGCCCTTGCGCGACATGCTTTAGCCTCTCGATGGCTGGCTTGCCAAGACTGCACCGCCGAATTTGCCGCCCGGGCCGGAGGCGGGGGCCGTTTTACTTGACGCTTCCCGGGTTTCGTGGTGAAGGTCAGCCCGACTCATTTTCCCCCGCATTTCCCGGAATGAAAGCATGGCAACCGAACGATACAATCCGCGCGACGCCGAACCCCGCTGGCAGAAAACCTGGGACGAGCAACAGGTTTTCACGACGAAAAACGACGATCCGCGCGAGAAATATTACGTCCTCGAGATGTTCCCCTATCCCTCGGGCCGGATTCATATGGGCCATGTGCGCAACTATTCGCTCGGCGATGTCGTCGCCCGCTACAAGCGTGCCCGCGGCTATAACGTGCTGCATCCGATGGGCTGGGATGCGTTCGGCATGCCCGCCGAGAACGCCGCCATGCAGAACAAGGTGCATCCGAAGGCCTGGACCTACGAGAACATCGCCACCATGCGCGGCCAGTTGAAGTCGATGGGCCTGTCGCTGGACTGGTCGCGCGAATTCGCCACCTGCGACGTCGATTACTATCACCGCCAGCAGCACCTCTTCATCGACATGCTGGAAAAGGGCCTCGTCTACCGCAAGCAGTCCAAGGTCAACTGGGACCCGGTCGACCAGACGGTTCTGGCCAACGAGCAGGTGATCGAAGGCCGCGGCTGGCGCTCAGGCGCGCTGGTGGAACAGCGCGAACTGACCCAATGGTTCTTCAAGATCACCGACTTTGCCGAGGACCTGCTGGAGGCGCTCGACATGCTGGATCAGTGGCCCGAAAAGGTCCGCCTGATGCAGAAGAACTGGATCGGCCGCTCAGAGGGCATGCTGGTGCGCTGGGAAATCGTTCCGGGCCGGACCGATGCGTCCGAGGTGACGGTTTACACGACGCGCCCGGACACGCTGTTCGGCGCCTCGTTCCTGGCCATCGCCGCCGACCATCCGCTGGCGAAGGAAGCCGCTGCCGGCAATGCCGACATTGCCGCCTTCTGCGAGGAAGCGCGCCGCGCCGGCACGTCGCTTGCCGCCCTCGAAACCGCCGAAAAGAAAGGGATCGACACCGGCATCCGCGTGCGCCATCCCTTCGATCCCTCGTGGGAACTGCCGGTCTATGTCGCCAACTTCGTGCTGATGGAATACGGCACGGGTGCGATCTTCGGCTGCCCCGCCGGCGACCAGCGCGACCTCGATTTCGCCCGCAAATACGGCCTGCCCGTTACGCCCGTAGTGATGCCCGCCGATGGCGATGCCGCCACCTTCGCGATCGGCGACGAGGCCTATGACGGCGACGGCGTGATGATCAACTCGCGTTTCCTCGACGGCCTGACGACGGAACGGGCCTTCGAGGAAGTCGCCGGCCGCCTGACCGCCGCGACGCTGGGTGACGCACCGCAGGGCGAGCGCAAGGTGAACTTCCGCCTGCGCGACTGGGGCATTTCCCGCCAGCGCTACTGGGGTTGCCCGATCCCGGTGATCCACTGCGAAGTCTGCGGCATCGTGCCGGTTCCCAAGAAGGACCTGCCGGTGAAGCTCCCGGACGACGTGACCTTCGACGTACCCGGCAACCCGCTCGACCGCCACCCCACATGGCGCCATGTGGCCTGCCCGTGCTGCGGCAAGGATGCCCGCCGCGAGACGGACACGATGGACACCTTCGTGGATTCGAGCTGGTACTTCACCCGCTTCACCGCACCTTGGGAGAACGAGCCGACCGACCCGCAGGCCGCCAACCATTGGTTGCCGGTCGACCAGTATATCGGCGGTATCGAACACGCGATCCTGCACCTGCTCTATTCGCGCTTCTTCACCCGCGCCATGCGCGAAACCGGCCATCTGGACGTGAAGGAACCCTTCAGGGGCCTGTTCACGCAAGGCATGGTGGTTCACGAGACCTACAGCGCCGGCGAGGGCACGGCGCGCGAGTGGATCGCGCCGGCCGACCTGCGCTTCGAGGAAGCGGACGGCCAGCGCCGCGCTTTCCTGCTGACCTCCGGCGAGGAGGTGAAGATCGGCTCCATCGAAAAGATGTCGAAGTCGAAGAAGAACGTAGTCGATCCCGACGATATCATCGCCTCCTACGGTGCCGATACCGCCCGCTTCTTCGTGCTGTCGGATTCCCCGCCGGACCGCGACGTCATCTGGTCGGAGGCCGGCGTAGAGGGTGCGCACCGCTTCGTCCAGCGCGTCTGGCGCCTGATTTCCGAAGCCGCCGACACGCTGCGCAACGCCGATGCGACTCCGGCTAAGGAAGGTCCGGTGCTGACCGTGTCCCAGGCCGCACACCGGACGCTGAAAGCGGTGGAAGGCGATTACGACAAGCTTGCCTTCAACAAGGCCGTGGCCCGGATCTACGAACTGGTCAACACGCTTGCCGGCCCGCTGCAATCGGTTGCCGCCGGAACGGCCGATGCCGCGACGACGGCCGCGCTGCGCAACGCCGTCGAGATCCTGATCCAGATCATCGCCCCGATGACACCGCACCTCGCCGAGGAATGCTGGTCCGCCCTCGGCAATGAAGGCCTCGTCGCACGCCAGCCCTGGCCGCTCTTCGACGAAGCGCTGGTGGCGGACAACGAAGTGGTCCTGCCCGTGCAGATCAACGGCAAGAAACGGGCGGAATTGACAATCGCCCGCGACGCATCCCAAGATGCCGTCACCCGGGCCGTGCTCGGTCTGGAAGCGGTGAAATCCACGCTCGACGGTCGCGCTCCGAAGAAGATTATCGTCGTTCCGCAAAGGATTGTGAACATTGTCGTCTGATCGTCGTTCCCGGACCGGAACATTCTTCGCAGCGCTCGTTCTCACCATTTCGGCAGGTCTGCTTTCGGCCTGCCAGGTGCGCCCGCTTTATTCGGAACATTCGGCGACGTCGCAGGCGCTGAAGTCCATCGGCTTCTCGCAGGCCGAGGATCGCGTCGCCCAGGAAGTCCGTAACCGGCTCATCTTCCTGACATCCGGAGGGGCGGGCGAGGCCGTGAATCCGGAATACCAGGTGGACCTCGCTGTCAGAACCCGCATCGTCGGCGTGCTGGTGGACGCGACGTCCGACGAAGCCCGCGCCGGCCGCGTCATCGTCAACGTCACCTACGCGCTGAAGCGCGCCAGGACCGGCGAGATCATCAAGAACGGCAATCGTTCGGCCATCGCCCTGGTGGATTACCCGGAACAGGAATTCGCCAAGATCCGCGCGATCCGCGACGCCGAAAACCGCGCCGCCCGGGAAGCCGCGGAGTTCGTTCGCATGGACCTCGCCGGCGCGCTTGTCCAGTAATCGTGAAACGAAACCCTCCGCGCGAATGCGGGGAGGGCACCAGTTCGGAACCGGAAGCGATGGCGGAAATCAAATCCCACGAATTTGACGGTTTTCTGCAAAAATCGGCCCGGTCCTACAGGATCTTCGTCATCTACGGGCCGGACAGGGGCCTTGTATCCGAACGCGCCGGGGCCATCGCAAAGGCAAGCGGCGTGCCGCTCGACGATCCCTTCGCGGTCGTCAAGCTCGACGCGGGCAGTCTTCAGTCCGACCCCGGCCGTCTGCTGGATGAAGCCAACACGATCGGCCTGTTCGGCGGCGGAAAGCTGATCTGGGTCAAGAGCACGGGCGCCGAAAAGGCCTTGGCGGACGCGCTGGCGCTTCTTGCCGCCACGCCGCCCGGGGACAGCACCGTCATCGTCGAGGCCGGCGATATCCGCAAGGGTGCCGGGCTGCGCAAGATTGCCGAACCCGCCTCGACCGTTGCTATCATTCCCTGTTATGCCGACGATGCGCGGGCCCTGAATGCGCTGATCGACCGGGAGCTCGGCGCAGCCGGACTGCGAATCACGCCCGGCGCACGCGACATGCTGCTCGATCTGATCGGCGGCGACCGTCTCGCCTCGCGCAACGAGCTTCAGAAGCTGGCCTTGTACGCCAAGGACAAGCCGGCGGTCGACGAGGACGACGTGGCGGCCATCATCGGCGATGCCAGTTCCATCTCCACCGACGAGGCCATCGACGCCGTGCTGACGGGCGACCGCAACGGATTCTTCCATGCCATGCGCAAGATCACGACCTCGAAGACGCCGATATTTCTCGTCCTGCAAGGGTGCCTGCGCCAGTTCCAGATGCTCGACCAGATGCGCGCGGAAATGGATGAGAGAAAAACACCGGCGGCCCAGGTTCTCCACAGCATGGGGCGGGGCCTGCATTTCAAGCGCAAACCCGCCGTGGAGCAGGCCCTGCGCACATGGAACGGCACGGCCATTGCACGCGAAATGAACCGTCTGCAAATGGCCATCTTCCACAGCCGGCAGAAACCTGCACTGGAGGAATCGATAGCGCTTCACACGCTTCTGTCTATCACCGTGCAGTCCTCGCAGAGACAGCGCAAAAGCGGTTGAATCCAGCTAAGAATTAAACACGCCGTTCCAGAAGACGGCAGATTTCCTCAAGCTGTTCCAGCGTCTTGTAAGAAATGCGCACCTGCCCGCCGGTTCCCCGGTGATTGATCTTCACATCGAGCCCCAGCGTATCGGTCAGCGAGCGCTCCAATGCCAGCGTATCCGAATCCTTTTCGGTGGAAGCGGCCACGCCCAGCTTCGGGTCGGACTGGGACTTGATATCGTTCTGGGCCAGACGTTCGGCATCGCGCACCGACATGCCTTTTTCAACGATGCGGCGCGCCAGCGCCACTGGGTCGGAGGTCAGCACCAGGGCACGCGCATGGCCTGCCGAGAGGGACCCGTCGGCCAGCATATTGCGGACGGGATCGGGCAGCTTCAGCAGGCGCAGGCTATTGGCGACATGGCTGCGGCTCTTGCCGATGATTTCGCCAAGGTCGTTCTGGGTATAGCCATGATCAGCGATCAGTTGCTCATAACCCAGCGCCTCTTCGAGCGGATTGAGGTCCGAACGCTGGACGTTCTCGACGATCGCGATCTCGAGCGCGGTCCGGTCGTCCACATCGCGGATGATGACGGGAATTTCGGTCAATCCGGCAAGCTGCGCCGCCCGCCAGCGACGCTCGCCGGCGATCAGTTCATAGGCGTCGCTGCCGAGCTTGCGGACCACCACCGGCTGCACGATTCCGTGCTGGCGAATGGAATTGGCAAGATCCTGAAGTTCCGCTTCGTTGAACTGGCGACGCGGGTTTCTGGGATTGCGCGCAATGAACTCGATGGGGATGTCCCGGTCGGCGTTCACCGGTTCGGGACGAGCGCCCGCCAGCGGAGCGGACTGGTCGATCTCACCGATCAACGCAGCAAGCCCGCGTCCGAGACGCCGCTTGGAAACATCGTCATTCATTACTCGCTCCTGTATGATATTGATGCAATCAAAGATTGCGACATCATCAGCCAAGTCGGCTAAGTTATTCTTTATGCGGCAACTTTCCGGCGGCGTTCCCGCTGGATCACTTCCGATGCCAGTTGCAGATAAGCCTGGCTGCCGGCACATTTGAGATCGTAAAGGATGGCCGGTTTTCCATAGGACGGCGCTTCCGACACACGAACATTCCGCGGAATCAAAGTGTGATAGACCTTTTCACCCAGATGTTCCCGCACGTCATTGACGACCTGCTGCGCCAGATTGTTACGGGAATCATACATCGTCAAGACGATTCCCTGAATGTCGAGGCCCGGATTCACCGTGCGCCGAACCTCGTCCACCGTTTCGAGAAGCTGGCTCAGACCCTCCAGGGCGAAGAATTCGCATTGCAACGGCACCAGAACCGAGTGCGCCGCAGCCATCGCGTTGACGGTCAGCAGATTGAAGGACGGCGGGCAATCCAGCAGGATATAGCTGTAGGCATAGGCTTCGTGGGTTTGAAGCGCCTGTTTCAAACGGAAAGCACGGTCGCCGCGTTGGGCGATTTCCATCTCAAGCCCGAGCAGATCCATCGTCGAGGGCACGATGAAAAGATTGGGAACCGCCGTCTGGAAAGCCGCCTCTTCTATGCCGCAGGCACCGACGAGAACATCATAGGACGAGCGGGTTCTCTCCCGACGCCCGATTCCGAGACCCGTGCTGGCATTTCCCTGCGGATCGAGATCGATAATAAGCACGCGCTCGCCGATCGCCGCCAAAGCGGTGGCGAGATTGATGGCCGTCGTCGTCTTGCCGACGCCACCCTTCTGGTTTGCAATGGTAATGATCCGGTTTCGCTCGTTCGCCATACCCGCCATCCGAATTGGATTATGCCTTCAGCGTCAGGCCGGAGATTTCCAGAAGAACCGAATCCATCTCGACCTTGCTTTCATGTATTACCAGATCGAAATCCCAACGGCCACGCGCTTTATCGAGTTCCGCCCTGTAATCCCGGCCTTTATGGAAAATGGCCTTTGCCTTGCGCCCGCGACACATCCACGGCGCCGCATAATCGAACAGCTTGTCGAGTTCGGCCAGCGCACGCGCCGAAACGGCGTCGCATTCGGCAATCTGCTTCGGTGCATCCTCGATTCGCACTGCATGAACCGACCCACGTGCGCCGGTTTCGCTGAGCGCAACCCGCAGGAAGGCGGCCTTCTTGTGATTACTCTCCACAAGCCGGACCCATCCGCCATCGGTCTCGCTCAAGAGAATGGCGGTGATGACACCCGGAAAGCCGCCCCCACTTCCGAGATCCACCCACTCTCTGGCTCCCGGCAATATCTGGAAGACCCGTGCGCTATCGGCAATATGGCGTGTCCAGAGCGTATCAAGTGTCGACGGTGCCACCAGATTGATGGATTTCGCCCATTTCTGGAACAAGGCTGCAAAATGCCGCAGTTTCTCCTGTGTTTCACGTGAAACGCGAAGACCGTTCAAATCCATTGTTCAGACTCGCTTTACGTGTATCAGGAGGCAGATCGTTTCGGAGAAGAATCTTTTCGAAGATGTGCCAGGATCAACGAAATCGCTGCCGGCGTCATACCATCGATGCGGCCAGCCTGGGATATGTTAACTGGCTGGAATCGTTGCAGCTTTTGTTTCAACTCATTGGAAAGGCCGGGCAGTTTCATGAAATTGAAATCAGCTGGGATAACCTTGCCTTCCTCGCGCCGCACGTCGACGATGTCAGCTTTCTGCCGATCCATATAAACCGCATAGGCCGCCTCGATCTCCAGCGCTTCCGCTGCACGTTTTGGAATCTCCGCCAGTTCGGGCCAAACGGCAGTCAGGGACGAAATCGTCTGCTCCGGATAAGCCAGAAGCTCATAGGCGCTTCGCCGTTTGCCGTCCTGATTGAGCCGTAAACCGGCCCGCGCCCCTTCGGATGGAGTGAGGGCAAGCGACTGAAGCAGGTCCCGGCCGTGCGTCAGCTCTTGCTCATAAAGTGCAAACTGTTCGCGGCGTGGGCGGCCAACGAGACCCAGCCGCATGCCGAGAGGCGTCAGCCGGACATCGGCATTGTCTGCCCGGAGCGAAAGCCGGTATTCGGCCCGGGATGTGAACATGCGATACGGTTCGGCAACGCCCTTGGAGGTGAGATCGTCAATCATCACGCCGATATAGGAATCCGTACGGCTGAAATGGAAAGGCTCGGAGCCGCTTGAAAACAGCGCGGCATTGAGCCCGGCCACGAGCCCCTGGGCTGCGGCTTCCTCATAACCGGTCGTTCCATTGATCTGTCCGGCGAGATAGAGACCGGGCAGACGCTTGAGCGCCAGCGCCGGCGTCAGTTCCCGCGGATCAACGAAATCATACTCGATCGCATAGGCATATTGCAGAACGGTCGCTTTTTCCAAACCGGGGATGGTTTGAAGAAAGGCCGACTGCACATCTTCAGGCAGAGACGTCGAGATTCCATTCGGATAGACGGTATGGTCATCCAGCCCTTCGGGTTCCAGGAATATCTGGTGCCCGTCACGCTCGCCGAAACGGACGATCTTGTCTTCGATGGACGGACAGTAACGAGGGCCGATGCCTTCGATCTGGCCGGAATACATGGCCGAGCGCTTGATATTGTCGGCAATGATCCGGTGCGTGGCTTCGGTCGTTCGCGTCACGCCGCAATCGATCTGAGGATTCGTGATCTTTTCCGTCAGAAAAGAGAAGGGGACAAGTTCATCATCGGCCGATTGCCGTCCAACACTCTGCCAGTCGATGGTGCGGCCATCGAGCCGAGCGGGCGTGCCGGTCTTCAGCCGACCAAGCGACAGGCCCAGCCGCGAAAGTGTTGCCGACAGGCCCTGACTGGGTTCCTCGCCCATACGGCCAGCGGGTATCTTCTTGTCGCCTATATGAATCAGGCCACGCAAAAAGGTACCGGTCGTCAGCACCACAGCACCACACCCATATGTGCGGCCGTCCCAGGTGACAACGCCGGTTATACGACCCTTGTCGACAGCGAGGTCGAAGGCGTCGCCCTCGATGACATCGAGATTGTCGATCTCGGCAATGGCATCTTGCATCGCCTGACGATAGAGCTTGCGGTCAGCCTGTGTCCTCGGACCGCGAACCGCGGGACCTTTCCGGCGATTGAGCATGCGGAACTGGATGCCACCGGCATCCGCGACACGACCCATCAATCCATCGAGCGCATCCACTTCGCGCACGAGGTGGCCCTTGCCGAGCCCCCCGATGGCCGGATTGCACGACATGACACCGATGGTGTCACGCTTGTGGGTCAAAAGCGCCGTCTTTGCGCCCATGCGTGCCGCTGCGGCTGCGGCTTCGCAGCCCGCATGCCCACCACCGATAATGATTACATCATATTGCTGCATATGCCGCACTCCTGCTGAAAGGCTAATGCCTCCAAGCCGGTTCTTGTGTCAATAGTTTCACGTGAAACAGGCATCCGGACTCGCTCAGGCTGTATGCCAGTGTTTCACGTGAGTCACGCTATTTGCCGATACAGAATTCCGAGAAAATCACATCGAGCAATTGCTCGACGTCGACCCGGCCTGTCACCTTTCCCATTTCGTGCGCCGCCAGACGCAGAAATTCGCTTCGCACATCCAGTTCATGCCCTTCAATCGCCAGCGCCTCTTCGAGATGGGCCAGCGAGGCACGAAGATGCTCGACCTGGCGCGCTCGAACCGGGACTGAGAAGCCGCCGGTCTGCTCCTGCCGCTGTCTGAGATCGGCAATCAATAGATTCCTCAAGCTGTCCAGACCCGCGCCTGTCGCCGTCGATATGCACAGGTCATAACGACCGACAGAGGGGTCATCGAGATGCTGGTCCATCTTCGTTCCGATACGGAAACGTCGCACGCTTTTGGACGACACGTCGATTTCGGAAAAACGACCGATCTCATCGAGATGCAGCAGGATATCCGCAGTTTGCGCCGCATGAAGGGCACGCCGTATGCCTTCCTGCTCGATCGTCTCGCTTGTTTCGCGCAGACCGGCTGTATCGAAGAGACGCACCAGATATCCGCCAATATCGAGATCGGCATGCAAGACATCCCGTGTCGTCCCGGCCAGATCCGTGACGATGGCCACCTCCCGACCGGCCAGGGCGTTCATCAGGCTCGATTTTCCGGCATTTGGCGGTCCGGCGATTACGACTTTCAAGCCGTTGCGAATGATTTCTCCTTGCTCGGCCTGTAACAAATGCCGTCGCATGGATGTAGCCAGAGCGGACAGACTGCTCCAGACCTGATCGGAAACCGAGCCGGGAACATCCTCTTCATCGGCAAAATCCAGTTCCGCCTCGATCAATGCCCGCGCGCGGGTCAGACGATCCGCCCAGTCATCATACAAGGCCGACAGACCACCGAAACTCTGTTCCATCGCCAGACGGCGCTGCATTTCCGTTTCGGCGGAAATGAGATCGGCCAACCCTTCCATTTCGACGAGATCGGCCTTGCCGTTCTCGAATGCCCGGCGCGAAAATTCCCCGGCTTCCGCCTGTCTCAGTCCCGGCATCGCGGTCAGTTCATCCAGCAATCGCTGAACCACCGCCCGGCCGCCATGAAGATGGAATTCAACGCAATCTTCACCGGTGAAAGACGAAGGCCCCGGGAAAATCAACACCAACCCTCGATCGATCTGGTCTTCGTTACGGGCCCGAATCGTTCTGAGCGTTGCCCTGCGCGGTTCCGGCAACGGACCCGCGAGAACCGCGGAGACCGAAAGGGATTGCCGCCCGCTCAGCCGCACCACGGCAACACCGCTCGGAAGTCCGCCGGACGAAAGGGCAAAAATCGTATCATCCGATTTGGTCATCAGACACCATAACGAAAAGGGAAATGCATGAGAGCCGACAGCCTGCACTTCGCGACCCGCAGAAATACGGTTCGAACGCCTCAAACCTATCGTCCCGACCCTCGGACACATCGGAAGCCGCTCGAATGCCGCTTCATGAGGGAGATGCCGGAAAATATCAAGTCCCACCGCCCGATCATGCTGCGTGAACGCGCCTCTATTATGAATATCGGAATTGAATATCGTTACGGATCGGAATCGACTTTTGTTCGTTTCGTGTTCGAATCAATCCATTCCCAACAAGAAGAAAAGGAAATCTCCTGATCTCACCTATGGAAACGGCCCGCAGCTTTTGCCGACGGGCCGCGTCCGAAATCATAGTGCAGGAACGAATCAGGTGTTCATTGAATCGAAGAAATCGCCGTTGGTTTTCGTCTGCTTCAGTTTGTCGATGAGGAACTCGATTGCATCGGTCGTACCCATCGGCGCGAGAATCCGGCGAAGGACAAAGATCTTCTGGAGATCCTGACGCGGCACCAGCAGGTCTTCCTTGCGGGTGCCGGACTTGAGAATATCCATAGCCGGGAAAATACGCTTGTCGGCCACCTTGCGGTCGAGCACGATTTCCGAGTTGCCGGTGCCCTTGAATTCTTCGAAGATCACCTCGTCCATGCGGCTGCCGGTATCGATCAGCGCCGTTGCGATGATCGTCAGCGAACCGCCTTCCTCGATATTGCGGGCCGCGCCGAAGAAGCGCTTCGGACGCTGAAGCGCGTTAGCGTCGACACCGCCGGTCAGAACCTTGCCAGACGAGGGCACGACGGTGTTGTAGGCGCGACCGAGACGCGTGATCGAGTCGAGCAGGATGACCACGTCGCGGCCGTGTTCCACAAGGCGCTTCGCCTTTTCGATCACCATTTCGGCGACCTGGACGTGACGAACCGCGGGCTCGTCGAAGGTGGAGGAAACGACTTCGCCCCGCACCGAGCGCTGCATGTCGGTCACTTCTTCCGGACGCTCGTCGATCAGAAGCACGATCAGATAACACTCGGGATGATTCGCCGTGATGGAATGGGCGATGTTCTGCAACAGAACGGTCTTGCCCGTGCGCGGCGGCGCAACGATAAGGCCACGCTGACCCTTGCCGAGCGGCGCGACGAGATCGATGACCCGGGCGGACAGATCCCTCGACGTCGGATTTTCCAGTTCCATCTTGAAGCGCTCGTTCGGATAGAGCGGCGTCAGATTGTCGAAATGAACCTTGTGGCGGATCTTCTCGGGATCGTCGAAATTGATCGTGTTGACCTTGAGAAGGGCAAAATAGCGCTCGCCTTCCTTCGGACCGCGAATCGGCCCCTCGACCGTATCCCCCGTCTTGAGGGAAAAGCGGCGAATCTGCGAAGGGGAAATGTAGATATCGTCGGGCCCAGGAAGGTAGTTCGCATCGGCGGAACGCAGGAAGCCGAAACCGTCCTGCAACACTTCGACGACGCCCGCACCGATGATCTCCACATCCTGGCTGGCCAGAACCTTGAGGATCGCGAACATCAGCTCCTGCTTGCGCATGGTGCTGGCGTTCTCGACTTCCAGAGATTCGGCAAAGGTGAGGAGTTCGGTCGGAGATTTGTTCTTGAGTTCCTGAAGCTTCATTTCAGCCATGAAGGGGCACCATTTTTATGAAAGTAGAAGAGAGGGGAAGGCGTGTTGGCAGAATTCGCACCTGCGGCTCACCGCAGGGATCAGAACAGGTCACACAAGCCAATGGAGATGAGTTGCGCGGAAAATAGCGATTCACGCAAATCGCCGCAAGCGGAAACCGTAAACGCGGCGAATAATTCTCAGCACGTTCGCTCTCAGCCGGAAAACGGCTTGACGATTGCCAGAATGACGATGGCCATCATCAGAACCGTCGGCAGCTCGTTCATGACCCGCCAGTAACGCGGCGTCCTGCGCGGACCGTCCTTGGCGAAAAGCCGCACGGCGCGGGAAAAATGCACATGGACGAGCATCAGAAGAACGACGAGCGCGATCTTCGCATGCAGCCATCCGCCGCGAAAACCGTAAATGTCCCAGGCGATGTAAAGGCCGAGCATCCATGAAATCATCATCGCCGGGTTCATGATGACCTTGAGAAGCCGCTGCTCCATCACCTTGAAGGTTTCCGACTGGGCCGATCCCGGCTCGGCATCGGTGTGATAGATGAAAAGCCGCGGCATGTAGAGCAGACCCGCCATCCAGGCAATGACCGCGATCACATGGAAAGCCTTGATCCAGAGATAGAAATCATCCGGCTGCGTAAACCGCAGAAGACCGATCAGCGCCAGAAAAACGCCGATCGCCGTAAAGGCCTTGACCGACGCGCGCCGGCCCGGCGCCCGGTCCGTCTGCCTTTCCGGCCCGGTCATGCGGCCGCGCCTCGAACGCGTTCGACCAGCGCCGTCACATGATCCGGATCGGCCTCCGGGGTGATCCCGTGACCGAGATTGAAGATCAGCGGTCCCTGGCCAAGATGCTGGAGGATATCGTCGATCCCGTCTTCCAGCGCCTTGCCGCCGGCAACGACGCACATCGGATCGAGATTGCCCTGAACCGGCCCGTCCTTCTGCAATTCGGCGGCGAATGTCAGCGGCACGGACCAGTCGAGACCGATCGCGTCGGCATCCGTCGCCTGGCGATAATCCTTGAGGAGAAGACCCGCCCCCTTTGCAAAGGCGATGATCCTGGCCTGCGGGCGGCGCGCCCTGACCGAAGTGATCATGCGCTTCACCGGCCGGACCGCATAGGCCTCGAATTCCTTCTCGCCGAGAACGCCGGCCCACGAATCGAAAATCTGCACGGCATCCGCGCCGGCATCGATCTGCGCGACGAGATAATCGGCAGAAATGTCGGCCAGAAGATCGAGAAGCCGGACGAAAGCTTGGCGGTGACGATAGGCGAACAGCCGGGCAGGGGCCTGATCCGGCGTTCCCCGGCCGGCGATCATGTAGGTCGCGACGGTCCACGGCGCACCGCAGAAACCGAGCAGTGCGGTTTCCTGCGACAGGGCGGCGCGAATGCGGTTTACCGTTTCGAAGACCGGTTTCAGGTGATCCTGAACGCCTTCGGCCGACAGCTTTTCGATCCCGTCGGCGTCGATCGGATCCATTTCCGGGCCGTGCCCGACATTGAACCGGACATTGCGTTTCAGGGCATCGGGAATGACCAGGATATCCGAGAACAGGATGGCCGCATCGAAACCGTAACGGCGGATCGGCTGAAGCGTTACTTCCGTTGCCAGTTCTGGATTGTAACAGAGGTTGAGGAAACTTCCGGCCTTCGCCCGCGTTTGCCTGTATTCCGGCAGATAGCGACCTGCCTGTCTCATGAGCCAAAGCGGAGGAGGCGCAATCGTTTCTCCGGATAGCACCCTGATAATCTTCCGTTCGCTGGCTTGCAAGACGTCGCTCTCCAATAAAACAAATAGGAATTGAAAGGTTTTCTATTTCTTAGAGTCGGTGAGTAGCAAGGATTAAAATCAGTCCCGACAAAATGCCGCGATTTCGCAAATTTCCCATTCCGGTGCATGGTGAATCCCGGACTCTTGCCCAATAACAGGGATAATTGCATTTTCATATTTGAATTCAAGATGATAACGGAAAACGGATTTTAATCAAAACTGTGGATGATCTGGGGACAGAAGATGGAAAGCTGGAGCTTATGAGTCTTGTTCACAGCCATTGCCGCAGGTTTTCCGGTTGTTTGCCGAATGTGGAAAACCCGGCAGTTTTCCACTAGCCTGGACAAGGTCCGGGTTTTTGCCGATCCCTCTCCCGGATTTTCAACAGGGCTTTCAGAATAACGTGGAAAACCGCAAAAACTTCTTCCACCTCCATCTGATCTCCGATTCGACGGGGGAGACCCTGATGTCGGCGGGCCGGGCGGCGTCGGTGCAGTTTCGCGATGCGCAACCGGTGGAGCACCTCTATCCGCTGATCCGCAGTCGCAAGCAGTTGCTGGCCGTGCTGGAGGCGATCGACACCGAGCCGGGCATCGTTCTCTACACGCTGGTCGATACCGAGTTGGCGGCGCTGGTGGACGAACGCTGTCGGGAGATCGGCGTTCCGGCGGCAAACGTTCTCGAGCCGGTCATGAACGTCTTCCAGCTCTATCTCGGAACGCCGTCGCGCCGCAGGGTCTCGGCCCAGCACCTGATGAATGCCGATTACTTCGCGCGCATCGAGGCGCTGAACTTCGCAATGGATCACGACGACGGCCAGATGCCGGAGGATTACGACGAGGCGGATGTCATCATTCTCGGCGTCAGCCGCACATCGAAAACGCCCACCAGCATCTATCTCGCCAACCGCGGCATCAAGACCGCCAACATACCGATCGTGCCCGGCGTTCCCTTGCCGGAGGCTGTTTTCGCGGCAAGCAGGCCGCTGATCGTTGGGCTTGTCGCCACCACGGATCGCATCTCGCAGGTTCGCGAACACCGGGAACTCGGTACGGTCAACGGTTATGACCACATGCACTACACCGACCGCGCGGCGATTTCCGAGGAACTGAAATATGCCCGTTCGCTCTGTGCCCGCAACAACTGGCCCGTTATCGACGTGACGCGCCGCTCCATCGAGGAAACGGCGGCCGCCATCGTTGCCCTGCGGCCGAAGCTGCGATAGACCGGGGCCCGTTTTACAGGAAATCATACCCGGGCAGACCGATGGCCGCTTCTTCTCTCATTCTCGCATCTTCCAGTCCGTTTCGCCGCCAGCTTATGGAGAATGCCGGCCTGGCCTTCGAGGCGATTGCGGCGAGGATCGATGAACGCGCGATCGAAGCGCCACTCGAACGATCCGGCGCGACGCCGGACGAGGTGGCGCTTCATCTCGCCCGGGCGAAGGCTCTGGAGGTCAGCGGCCGTCATCCGGCGGCGCTGGTGATCGGCTCCGATCAGACCATGTCGCTCGGCGACCGCGTCTACCACAAGCCGCCGACGCTCGAAGCGGCCGGCGAACATCTTCGGTCGCTTTCCGGCAAGACCCACCGGCTGAACAGCGCCGTGGCCTTCGCCAGAGCCGGCACCGTCGTCTGGGAGCATGTCGCCCATGCCGATATGACGGTGCGTCCGCTTTCGGACGGATTCATAGAGAGGCATCTGGCGCGGGTTGGCGACCGGGCACTCCTGAGTGTCGGCGCCTACCAGCTTGAAGGGGAGGGCATACAGCTCTTCGAAAAGATCGACGGCGATTATTTCACCATCATCGGCCTGCCGCTTCTGGCCGTGCTCGGGGAATTGCGTCGCCTGGGGGAAATCGATGGCTGATTCACGTGAAACGTTAACCATGCGCGCTTTCGTGACCGGCTATCCGGTCAGGCATTCCCGCTCGCCGCTCATTCACGGCCACTGGCTGAAATCCTTCGGCATCGACGGACACTATGCCGCCCGGGAAGTGGCGCCGGAGGATTTTCCGGCCTTCATCGCGGCGCTCAAGGACGGTTCCGGCGGTTTCCGCGGCGGCAACGTCACCATACCGCACAAGGAAATGGCCTTCGCGCTTGCCGACGAACCGGACGGACTTGCAGAGGAACTGGGCGCCGCCAATACGCTCTGGCTCGAGGATGGCAGGCTGAAAGCCACCAACACCGACGGGATGGGTTTCGTTTCGAACCTCGACGAACGCCGGCCCGGCTGGGATGACACCGGACGCGCCGTGGTCCTGGGGGCCGGCGGCGCCAGCCGGGCGGTCCTTCAGGCCCTGAGGAACCGCGGAATTGCGGAAATCAATGTCGTGAACCGCACGGTCGGGCGGGCGCGGGAACTGGCCGACCGCTTCGGCCCGAACATCCACGCCCATTCCGTGGAGGCGCTGCCCGAGGTGATGAGCGGCGCCGGACTGTTCGTGAACACCACATCGCTTGGGATGGACGGCATGCCCGTGCCCGCCATCGACTTTTCACCGCTTGCATCGAACGCCGCCGTCACCGACATTGTCTATGTGCCGCTGAAAACGCCGATTCTGGCGATGGCCGAAGCCCAGGGCTTTGCCGCCATCGACGGGCTCGGCATGTTGCTTCATCAGGCGGTGCCGGGTTTCGAGAAATGGTTCGGCCGGCGGCCCGTCGTGGATGAGGTGCTGAGGGCTTTGGTGATTGCGGATATGGAAAAGCACCGATGATCGTTCTCGGCCTGACCGGCTCCATCGGCATGGGAAAATCGACGACGGCGGATTTCTTCCGGGCCGAAGGCGTGCCGGTCAACGATGCCGATGCCGTGGTTCACGATCTCTACCGGACCGAGGCCGTCGGCCCGGTCGGTGATCTTTTCCCGGGAAGCGTGGTCGGCGGCGTGATCGACCGTGCCGAACTGAGCCGGCAACTGGCCGGGAATCCGGCTAAGCTCAAGCAGCTGGAAGCCATCGTCCATCCGCTCGTCCGGGCGCGGGAGAAAGGTTTTCTGGAGCGGCAGCGGCAGGCGGGCAGTCCGGTCGTGCTGCTCGACATTCCGCTTCTCTACGAAACGGGCGGGGAAGGGCGCGTCGATGCCGTGGTCGTCGTGACCTGCGATCCCGAAATCCAGCGGCAGCGGGTCCTGGCGCGTCCGGGCATGACGCCTGAGAAATTCGACATGATCCTGAGCCGGCAATTGCCGGATGCGGAGAAGCGGCGGCGGGCCGATTTCATCATCGACACCGGACTCGGAATGGATGCCGCGCGCGAGCAGGTTCGCAGCATATTGGCGACGCTCGGCGCAGGCTGGAAACGGAAGGGCTGAACATGCGTGAAATCATCTTCGATACGGAAACAACCGGTCTCGAAAACAGGAACGACCGCGTGATCGAAATCGGCGGGATCGAGCTTTTCAACCATTTCCCGACCGGCAATACCATCCATTTCTATATCAATCCCGGCGACCGCAAGGTCCATCCGGACGCCCTGGCCGTGCATGGGATCACCGACGAGTTTCTGGCCGACAAGCCGCCCTTTGCCGATGTCGCGCCGAAAATCGTCGCGTTCTTCGAAGGCGCCAAATGGATCGCCCATAACGCCACATTCGATATGGGCTTCATCAATGCGGAATTCGCGCGGCTGAACCTGCCGCCAGTGTCGAACGACATGGTCATCGACACGCTCTCGATGGCGCGCCGCAAGCATCCGATGGGGCCGAACACGCTCGATGCGCTTTGCCGGCGCTACGGGATCGACAATTCCCACCGCACCAAGCACGGCGCCCTGCTCGACGCCGAGCTTCTGGCGGAAGTCTATATCGAGATGATCGGCGGCCGTCAGGCGGCCTTCGGCCTGACCGAAGACGAGCGCCGGGCCGAGGGCAATGCGGACGACGATGCCGGCATTTCCGATTTCGGAAAACGGCCGCGGCCGCTCGTCTCCCGGCTTTCCGCGGAGGAGAGGGAACGGCACGCGGTGATGGTTTCTTCCCTCAAGAGCACGCCGATCTGGTCGAAATACGACGACCCGGCCTGAAGGGCGTCAACAAAAAAGCCCGGTCGAAGGACCGGGCTTTTGCATGTCGGGCGGAATGTCCTGCGATCAGTTCGTCTGAACCTTCGCGCGGGCCTGTTCCTCGGCCATGCGCTGCGAGAACATCTGGGCGAAGTCGATCGGATCGATCATCAGCGGCGGGAAGCCGCCGTTGCGGGTGGCGTCGGACACGATCTGGCGCGCGAAGGGGAAGAGAAGGCGCGGGCACTCGATGAAGAGCAGCGGAAGGACATGCTCCTGCGGAAAGCCCGTGATCCGGAAAACGCCACCATAGACCAGTTCGACGGCGAACAGGGCCTTGTCGCCATCCTTGGCTTCGGCGTTCAGCGAAAGCACGACGTCGAAATCGCTGTCGGAAAGCGGGTTGGCATTGACGTTGACCGAAATATTGATTGCGGGCGCCTTGTCACGTGCCTGAAGCGAGCGCGGCGCGCTCGGGTTCTCGAAGGACAGATCCTTGATGTACTGGGCAAGGATGTTGAGGGAGGGCTGTACTGCGCCCTCGGAAGAATTTTCGTTGGCCATAGGGCTATCTCCGCATTTGATTTGTGTGCCGCTCTAGCATTTCGGACCCTGCCTTACAACCCTGAGCGCCGTTGCGGCCTCAATGGCCGGGCGGCTTGTCGGGTCTCGACCAGGGCGATTCGCCCGGTTTGGAAGGGCTTGCGGAACCGCCGTCATCGTCGCGGCGAAACTCGTCCTCGTCCAGGTCGATGACGGAAGGACCGCGCCGCGATTCGGCGTTCCCGCCCGGATCGGGCCGGCGGTAGAACCGGGCGGAGCGGGTGACGATCACGTCCGGCTTCAACGACTTCCACAGGAAGCTGCGGGTGAACGGCAGCAACAGAAGAAGGCCGAGCGCGGAGGTGATGAAGCCGGGAACGGCCAGCAGCAGGCCGGCCACCATGTAGAGCATGCTGCGCATCACCTCGTCCCCGCCGGCCGCACCGGGGGTGCCGGCCTGGAGATTGCGGATCATCGAAACGCCCTGGCGGCGCAGAAGGACGAGCCCGGCGAACGTGCTGGCGAGAACCGTAAGGATCGTCGCGGCGACGCCGATCCGTTGCCCGACGAGGACGAAAACGGCGATTTCCGCGAGCGGAAGCAGGAGAAGGACAGGGACTAGAAGGCGCGATGGCATGGTTTCGTCGTATTTCTTCCTGAATGAAGTCGTTGTGACCGGATTCATGGCCGATTCCGGCCTTCGATGTTTGAATGCCGGGCAGATGCTATTATATGGGGATAAATAACGATATTAACAGAAGTTGCGGGATAAGATGGGATCGAACGACTTTATAACATTGTTTTTCCTGGTGGCGGCGGTGCTGATCTTCATTCAGCTCCGGTCGGTTCTCGGCCGCCGCACGGGAAATGAAAAGCCGCCCTTCGATCCCTACAGCGCCCGGGAAGACGCGAAGACCGCGGCGGACGATGGCAAGGTGGTGACGCTTCAGCGCCGTGCCGATCAGGACGGCGAAGACCCGTTTGCCGCCATCGACGCCTATGCGCCGGCGGGCAGCGATCTGAACGAACAGCTGCGCAAGGTGGCCGGCGCCGATCCGTCCTTCGATCCGAAGGAATTCATCAACGGCGCCCGCATGGCCTACGAAATGATCGTGATGGCGTTTGCCGACGGAGACCGCAAGACGCTCAAGGGCCTGCTGTCGAAGGAGGTCTTCGAAGGTTTCGACGCGGCGATCACCGAACGCGAGAACGCCGGGGAAACGATGAAATCGACCTTCATCGGCGTCGACAAGTCCGACATCGTGCAGGCTTCCGTGAAGGAGACCGAGGTGCAGATCACGGTCCGCATTCTGAGCCAGCTTATTTCCGCCACCTTCGACAAGGACGGCAAGACGGTGGATGGCGATGCGGAGAATGTCGCCGAGGTCAACGATCTCTGGACCTTTGCCCGCGACAGCCGCTCCCGTGACCCGAACTGGAAGCTGATCGCCACCGAATCCGAACAATGAGCGGCGGGGCCGGTTCCTTTCGGCTGGAGGCTATTCCCTTCTCCGCCCTGGAAGGCTGGAGCCGGGACGATCCGTCGCCGCTCTTTCCGGTCCTGCGCCATGTCCACGAACACCTTCGCGCCGGTCGGTCCTATCGGGCCGGCGCGCTCGGCCTGACGTCCGAGGATCTGCTGCCGCTGCTTCAGGCGGCGGAAGCCGTTTCGCCGTCCGGCGCGGCAGAGGTCCGCACCTTTTTCGAAAGGCATGCCGACCCTTTCCGCATCGTCCCGGCCAATTCGGACCACGGCTTCGTCACGGGTTTCTACGAACCGGACGTGGAGGTGTCGGCAACGCCGGATGCGATCTGGTGTCATCCGTTCTATCGCCGTCCCGACGACCTCGCCGATATCGACGACACGAATCGCCCGCCGGGCATGGACGGGGATTACCGTTTCGGTCTCAGGCGGGAGGATGGCTCGATTGAGCCCTATCCCGATCGGGCCGCCATCGACCGTGGCGCGCTGCAAGGCCGGGGCCTTGAAATCGCCTGGGCGAGATCGAAGGTCGACGTGTTCTTCGCGCATGTGCAGGGCGCGGCGCGGCTTGTCTATCCCGATGGCCGGATCCGGCGGATCACCTATGCGGCCAAGGCCGGGCATCCCTTTTCGGGCATCGGCCGCTATCTCATCGAGATCGGCGAACTCGATCCCGCCACCGTTTCCATGCAGGCGATCCGGGCCTGGCTCGCCGCACACCCGGATCGTGTCGACGAGATTCTCTGGCACAACCGTTCCTACATCTTCTTTCGCGAGGCCGGGGTGGCCGATCCGTCGAGCGGCCCGGTCGCCGCCGCCAAGGTGCCGCTGGCGGCGGGACGCTCGCTGGCGGTGGACCGCCTGATCCACACATTCGGCTTTCCCTTCTTCGTCTCCTCGCCGACCCTGACCCATCTGGACGACGGCCATCCGTTCCACCGGCTTATGCTGGCGCTCGATACGGGTTCCGCCATCGTCGGTCCCGCCCGCGGCGATATCTTCACGGGGTCGGGCGCCCGTGCCGGCGAGCAGGCGGGCACGATCCGCAACCCGGCGGATTTCGCCATCCTCATTCCGAAGAATGCGGCAAAGAGGTTCCGGTCATGAAGGGCAAGGGCAAACGCGATCTGGAATCGGACGAGCGCGTCCTCTGGGGCAAGGTGGCGCGCACCGTCCGCGCCCTGCCGGGACGGATGGAAGACCTGCTGCGTTTCGACGAAACCTATGCCGTTCCGCCGGAACCGGGTCCGGCTTCCAGACAGGAAACGCCAGGCCGGGAGCCGGCTGGGACTCCGGATAAGAATGTGACGAATCCGGCAAGCCATCGTCATCATCCGCTCGAAAAGCCGGTCAAGCGCAAGCTGTCGCGCGGCGCCCTCTCGCTCGAAGCGCGGATCGACCTGCACGGCATGTATCAGAGCGAGGCCCATACGGTTCTGCTCGATTTCATCATTCGCGCCCATGAACGGGGACTGCGCCACGTTCTCGTCATCACCGGCAAGGGATCCTCGATGGGCAGCGAGGGCGCCCTGAAGCGCGCGGTTCCGCTGTGGTTCGCAAAGCCTGAGTTCCGTTTCTTCATCTCGTCCTACGAACAGGCTGCACGCAACCACGGCGGGGAGGGCGCCTTCTATGTGAGGCTGTCGCGGCAAAGGGGAACGAAGGGATGACGACGCCGTTCGGTGAAACCGTTCGCCGGCTTCGCGAGCAGCGCGGCGTGACCCAGAAGCAGATGGCCGAGGCCATCGGCGTGTCTCCGGCCTATCTGTCTGCGCTGGAGCATGGAAAGCGCGGCAAGCCGAGTTTCGATTTCCTGCAACGCGTCGCAGGCTACTTCAACGTCATCTGGGACGAGGCCGAGGAGCTGTTCCGCATAGCGGCCCGTTCCGACCCCCGGGTGACGGTCGATACGTCCGGCCTGCCGGCTGCCTACACGGCGCTTGCCAACCGGATTGCCCGGGAAATGCGCCAGCTTCCGCCCGATGTCATAGCCGAACTCGACGCAGTGCTGGAAAAGGCGGCAGGGAAGCGCTAGAAGGGGCGTTAATCCCCTGTTTTCTGCCGTATTTCCGGTCCATGCGTTTGGACCTTGCGGCAAAAACCCTATAGTTGGTGCATGGAAAACTGCCGGTGATTCGCTTCACCGCGCGCCTGTTCCGGAAACACTGGAAAGATCATCGATGAGCGACACACCCGTGACTGAAAACGGCGCGAGTGCCGAATATGGTGCCGATTCCATCAAGGTCCTGAAGGGCCTTGACGCCGTGCGCAAGCGGCCAGGCATGTATATCGGCGACACCGACGATGGCTCGGGCCTTCACCACATGGTCTACGAAGTCGTGGACAATGCCATTGACGAGGCGCTGGCCGGCCATGCCGACATCGTCACGGTGACGCTGAATTCCGACGGTTCGGTGACGGTGACGGATAACGGGCGCGGCATCCCGACCGATATCCATTCCTCCGAGGGTGTTTCCGCCGCCGAAGTCATCATGACCCAGCTCCACGCCGGCGGCAAGTTCGACCAGAACTCCTACAAGGTCTCCGGCGGTCTGCACGGCGTGGGCGTTTCGGTGGTGAATGCGCTGTCGATGTGGCTGAAGCTCAGGATTCGCCGTAACGGCAGGATCCACGAAATGAAGTTCACCCACGGTGTCGCCGACGCGCCGCTGGCGGTGATCGGCGAATATGAAGGCCGTTCCGGCACGGAAGTGACCTTCCAGCCGAGCCCGGAAACCTTCACCCATATCGAGTTCGACTATGCCACGCTGGAACACCGCCTGCGCGAACTCGCCTTCCTGAATTCCGGCGTCCGCATTCTCCTGACCGACAGGCGGCGCCCGGAAGTGCGGGAGGAGGAGCTTCTCTACGAAGGCGGCCTCGAAGCCTTCGTGCGCTATCTCGACCGGGCGCGGAAGCCGCTCGTCGACAAGCCGGTCGTCATCAACAGCGAGAAGGACGGCATCACCGTCGAGGTCGCGATGTGGTGGAACGACAGCTATCACGAGAACGTGCTGTGCTTCACCAACAACATTCCGCAGCGCGACGGCGGCACGCACATGGCCGGCTTCCGCGCCGCGCTGACCCGCCAGATCACCTCCTATGCCGATACGTCCGGCATCATCAAGAGGGAGAAGGTCTCGCTGACGGGCGACGATTGCCGCGAAGGCCTGACCGCCGTCCTGTCGGTCAAGGTGCCGGACCCGAAATTCTCCTCGCAGACCAAGGACAAGCTCGTCTCCTCGGAAGTGCGCCCGGTGGTGGAAAACCTCGTCAACGAGGCGCTGTCGAACTGGCTGGAGGAACATCCGGCCGAAGCGAAGATTCTCGTCGGCAAGGTGGTGGAAGCCGCCGTGGCCCGCGAGGCCGCCCGCAAGGCCCGCGAACTGACGCGCCGCAAGGGGGCTCTCGACATCGCCTCGCTACCCGGAAAGCTGGCGGATTGTTCCGAGCGCGATCCGGCCAAGTCCGAACTCTTTCTCGTCGAGGGCGATTCGGCCGGCGGCTCGGCCAAGCAGGGCCGTTCGCGCGAGAACCAGGCCATCCTGCCGCTGCGCGGCAAGATCCTCAACGTCGAGCGCGCCCGTTTCGACAAGATGCTGTCGAGCCAGGAAATCGGCACGCTGATCACCGCGCTCGGCACGTCGATCGGCAAGGACGAGTTCAACGCCGACAAGCTGCGCTATCACAAGATCATCATCATGACCGATGCCGATGTCGACGGCGCGCATATTCGCACCCTGCTTCTGACCTTCTTCTTCCGCCAGATGCCGTCGCTCATCGAGCGCGGCCACCTCTACATCGCCCAGCCGCCGCTCTACAAGGTGACGCGCGGGAAGTCGGTGCAATACCTGAAGGACGAAAAGGCGCTGGAAGAATATCTCATCGCCCAGGGCACGGAGGAAACGCGTCTCGAACTGGGCACGGGTGAAGTCCGCACCGGCGCCGATCTGCGCGAGGTCATTCACGATGCCCTGCGCCTGCGGGCGCTGATCGACGGTCTCCACTCGCGTTACAGCCGCTCGGTTGTCGAGCAGGCGGCCATTGCCGGCGCCCTCGACCCGGAACTGACGACGCGGAGGGAGGAAGCCGAGCGTGTCGCCGCCGACGTCGCCACCCGCCTGGACCTGATCGCCGAGGAAACGGAACGCGGCTGGACCGGCAGCGTCACGAAGGACGGCGGCCTGCGCTTCGAACGGACCATCCGCGGCGTGCGCGAGGTCGCGACGCTGGACATGGCGCTGATCGGTTCCACGGACGCCCGCTACATCGACCAGCTTTCCCCGCGCCTGAAGGATATCTACGCCCATCCGCCGGTTCTCGCCCGCAAGGACAGCTCGACGGAAATCTCCGGCCCGCGCGCGCTGCTGGATGCGATTTTCGCCGCCGGGCGCAAGGGCCTGTCGATGCAGCGATACAAGGGCCTCGGCGAGATGAACGCCGAGCAGCTCTGGGAAACGACGCTCGATCCGAACGCCCGCTCGCTGCTTCAGGTGAGGGTGGCGGATGCCGTCGATGCCGATGGTCTCTTCGCCCGCCTCATGGGCGACGAAGTCGAGCCGCGTCGCGAGTTCATTCAGGATAACGCCCTGTCGGTCGCCAACCTCGATATCTGATCCGTCCGCAATCGGCCGAGGAAATGAAAAAGTCCCGGGGAAAACCTTCCCCGGGACTTTTCTTTTCGTGTTTCACGTGAATCAGCCGTTTTCGGCCTGGCCAGTTCGAAGGATTCACGTGAAACCTTTTTGTGGGGATCGGACCTCAGGCCTTGAAAGAGCCTTCGAAGGCGAGTTCGGCAAGCGGCTTGCGCGGGCTCGGCTCCTCGCGGGCGGCAAGGCCTTCGGGAAGCTTCGACTTGTCGCCGCGCTTGCCGACGACGAAGGCGAGTTCGGCGCGGTGGCCGTCCGGCACGCCGAGCGTCTCCTGGACCTTGTCGAAATGAACGCCGGTCATGCCGTGGGTGAAGTAGCCGAGCCGCGTGGCCTGAAGGGCGGCGATGCCCCAGGCGGCGCCGGCATCGAGCGTATGGCTGTAGGAGGGAACCTCCGCGCTGGCGCCCGGCGGCAGGAGATGCGTCTTGGACAGGAGAACGACGACGGCGCCGGCATCCTTTGCCCAGCTCTGGTTGAAGTCGTTCAGCAGGCCGAGCAGCGTGTCGAAGGCGGGCGTGCCCTTGATGCCGTAGACGAAACGCCAGGGCTGGGAATTGAAGGCGGAAGGCGCCCAGCGGGCGGCGTCCAGAATGGTCAGGAGGTCCTTTTCCGGAACGGCCTCGCCGGTGAATGCGCGGGGCGACCAGCGGTTCAGGAAGAGGGGGTCCACGGAATATTCGGCCTGGCGGGAATTGGTTTCGGTCATGGCAAATCTCTGGCTTTCAATGCACTGCTTTCAGCAGGGCAGGATGAGGAGGATCAGGTTCCGCTCCGGTCCGGGGAAGGAGGCGGCAGGACAAAGATAAGCGGCACGGGTTGCAATGCAAGCGAAAGGCGGTGGAACGCAGCGTTCGCAGTCGCAGGGCATGCGCGAATAATCTTCGCAAAAGGGTCGGCTTTTGCTTGACGGGATGAGCCGCGAATCAGCTATCCAGTTTCCATGTTCGGATTCCTGAAACAGAAAAGGCCCGCCGGCCGCACGAAGACCGCCGCCGCCAGGGCCCGTAGTGTGGACGTGCTCGGCCGGGCGCTGCCCCTGACGATCCGCGAAAACCGCCGCGCCACGCGCATAACGCTGAGGATCGAGCCGGGCGGCAAGGCGCTGAAGATGACGGTGCCGCCGGGTCTGCGCCATCATGATATCGATGCCTTTCTGGAACGACACGAAGGCTGGCTGCGCGAGCGCATCTCCCGCATGGAGCAGCGGGCGACGGCATTTTTGAAGGACGGCGGCTCCGTTCCCCTGCGTGGCGTCGACCATCGCATCGAGCACACCGGCAGGATGAGGGGACTGACGGAAAGCATCGTCATCGACGGAGAAGCGGTGCTGCGCGTTAGCGGCCTGCCGGAGCACCTTCCCCGCCGCATCGCCGATTTCCTCAAGCGCGAGGCCCGCCGCGATCTCGAGGCGCGCGTCGCCGTCCATGCCGCCAGTGTCGGCCGGCCGGTCAGATCGATGACGCTCAAGGATACGCGCAGCCGCTGGGGTTCGTGTTCGCACGCTGGCGCGCTGAGCTTTTCCTGGCGCATCGTCATGGCGCCGCCGGATGTCATCGACTATCTCGCCGCGCATGAATGCGCGCATCTGAAGGAAATGAACCACGGCCCGGGATTCTGGGCGCTGTGCGAGAGGCTCTGCCCCGGCACGGATCGGGCCAAGGCCTGGCTCAAGGAACACGGCAACGCCCTGCACGCCGTCGACTTCGGCTGATCCCCGGGCAAACGCCGCGTCCGCGAGCATTTGCGCAGTCGAAAACGAGCATCTGCCCGCCACCGGATCGGATGCCCGCAGAAAGCGCATCCAGGGGCCGGAACGGCAGAAAATCGTGCGATTTTTCTCGACTCCGCCGTTTTTTCATGTCACTTCGGCTGCCATGAAACCGGACGTCAAGATTTGCGGATTGAAGTCGGAAGAGGCGGTCGATCGGGCGGTCGCCCGGGGCGCGACCCATATCGGCTTCATCTTCTTTCCGAAGAGCCCGCGCAACATCGAGCCCGCCCTTGCCGGTGAGCTGGCGGATCGCGCGCGCGGCCGTGCAAAGATCGTCGCCGTCACCGTCGATGCCGATACGGACGATCTGGATGAGATCGTCGATCAGCTGAAGCCCGACATCCTGCAGCTTCACGGCAGCGAAAGCCCCGAGCGGGTGCTGACCCTGAAGGCGCTTTACGGCCTGCCGGTCATCAAGGCGTTTTCCGTTCGGGATGCGGGTGATCTGCAACGCATCGATCCCTATATAGGAATAGCCGACCGTTTTCTGTTCGACGCCAAGCCGCCCCGCGGATCGGATTTGCCGGGCGGAAACGGCGTTTCCTTCGACTGGCGCCTTCTCCAGTCGCTTGACGGAAGCATCGACTACATGCTTTCCGGAGGACTGGACAAGGATAATGTCGGTTCCGCGCTGGCGCTGACGAAGGCGCGGGCCATCGACGTTTCCTCCGGTGTCGAAAGCGCGCCGGGGGTCAAGGATGCCGGCATGATCGACGCATTTTTCGATGCGGTCGAAAAGGCCGGTGTCAACCAGCCGCTCTCAATGGAGTCATGAGACGTGAACCATACGCCTGAACCCAATTCCTTCCGCGCCGGTCCGGACGAAGACGGACGCTTCGGCATCTATGGTGGCCGCTTCGTCGCGGAGACCCTGATGCCGCTGATACTGGAATTGCAGGAAGAGTGGCGAAAGGCCAAGGACGATCCGGAATTCAAGGCGCAGCTCGCTCATCTCGGCAAGCATTACACGGGCCGTCCGAGCCCGCTCTACTTCGCCGAACGCCTTACCGAGCACCTCGGCGGCGCGAAGATCTATTTCAAGCGCGAGGAGCTGAACCACACCGGTTCGCACAAGATCAACAATTGCCTCGGCCAGATCCTTCTGGCGAAGCGCATGGGCAAGACCCGGATCATCGCCGAAACCGGCGCCGGCCAGCACGGCGTGGCCTCGGCCACGGTCGCGGCCCGCTTCGGCCTGCCCTGTGTGGTCTACATGGGCGCGACCGACGTCGAGCGCCAGGCGCCGAACGTCTTCCGCATGAAGCTGCTCGGCGCGGAAGTCCGTCCCGTCACCGCCGGCCACGGCACGCTGAAGGACGCGATGAACGAGGCGCTCAGGGATTGGGTGACGAATGTCGAGGACACCTATTACCTGATCGGCACGGCGGCCGGCCCGCATCCCTATCCGGAAATGGTGCGCGACTTCCAGGCCGTGATCGGCGAGGAAGCGAAGGCCCAGCTTCTGGAGGCGGAAGGCCGCCTGCCGGATCTGGTGATCGCGGCGGTCGGCGGCGGCTCGAACGCCATCGGCATCTTCCATCCCTTCCTCGACGACAAGGACGTGAAGATCGTCGGCGTCGAGGCGGGTGGCCGCGGTCTTCAGGGGCAGGAACATTGCGCCTCGATCACGGCGGGCAGCCCCGGCGTGCTGCACGGCAACCGCACCTATCTTCTTCAGGACGGCGACGGCCAGATCTTCGAGGGCCACTCGATCTCGGCGGGCCTCGACTATCCCGGCATCGGCCCGGAACACGCCTGGCTGAACGACACCGGCCGCGCCGAATACGTCCCGATCATGGATCATGAGGCGCTGGAGGCCTTCCAGCTTCTCACCCGCCTCGAAGGGATCATCCCGGCGCTCGAACCGAGCCACGCGCTTGCGGAAGTGATCAAGCGGGCGCCGAAGATGGGCAAGGACGAGATCATCCTGATGAACCTCTCCGGCCGCGGCGACAAGGACATCTTCACCGTCGGCAAGCTTCTCGGTCTGGGAGTGAACGAAGAATGACTGCGCGTATGGAAAAGCGCTTCGCGGCGCTGAAGGCGGAAAACCGTCCGGCTCTCGTCACCTATTTCATGGGCGGCGATCCGGATTACGAAACCTCGCTCTCGGTCATGAAGGCGCTGCCGCAAGCCGGTGCCGACGTGATCGAACTCGGTATGCCCTTTTCCGATCCGATGGCGGACGGCCCGGCGATCCAGCTTGCCGGCCACCGCGCGCTGGCCGGCGGCCAGACGCTCAAGAAGACGTTGCGCATCGCCGCCGACTTCCGCAGGACGGACAACGACACGCCTGTCGTGCTGATGGGCTACTACAACCCGATCTACGTCTACGGCGTGGACAGGTTCCTCGACGATGCGCTCGCCGCGGGCATTGACGGCCTGATCGTCGTCGACCTGCCGCCGGAAATGGACGACGAACTGTGCGTTCCGGCGCTGGAAAAGGGCATCAGCTTCATCCGCCTGACGACGCCGACGACGGACGAGAAGCGCCTGCCGACGGTTCTCAGGAACACGTCCGGCTTCGTCTATTACGTCTCGATGAACGGCATCACCGGATCGGCCCTGCCGGACCCGTCGCTGGTCGGCGGCGCCGTCGCCCGCATCAAGGCCCGCACGGACCTGCCGGTCTGCGTCGGTTTCGGCGTCAAGACGGCGGACCATGCCCGCGCCATTGCCGCTGCGGCGGACGGCGTCGTGGTCGGCACGGCCATCGTCAACCGCATCGCCGGCAGCCTGACGGAAGACGGCAGGGCGACGGACAGGACCGTCGAGGCGGCTGCTTCGCTGGTTCGCGAACTGGCGGCCGGCGTGCGCTCGGCGCGCCCTGTCGCTGCGGAATAAGAACAACAAGGATCTCCTGCCACGGCAGGTGCCATCAACGGGAGTGGTGAACTTTGAACTGGATTACCAATTACGTCCGCCCGAAGATCAATTCGATGCTGGGTCGCCGCGAGGTTCCCGAAAACCTCTGGATCAAGTGCCCGGAAACGGGCGAGATGGTCTTCCACAAGGATCTCGAAGACAACAAGTGGGTCATTCCGTCCTCCGGCTATCATATGAAGATGCCCGCGAAAGCCCGCCTTGCCGATCTTTTCGACGGCGGCGAATACGAGGCTTTCGTCCAGCCGAAGGTGGCGGTCGATCCGCTGAAGTTCCGCGATTCCAAGAAATATGTCGACCGCCTGCGCGACAGCCGCGCCAAGACGGAGCAGGAAGACACGATCCTCGCCGGCCTCGGCACGGTCAGGGGCGTCAAGCTCGTCGCCGTGGTGCATGAGTTCAACTTCATGGGCGGCTCGCTCGGCATGGCCGCGGGCGAGGCCATCGTCAAGGCCTTCGAACGCGCCATCGCCGAAAAGTGCCCGCTGGTGCTCTTTCCGGCCTCGGGCGGCGCGCGCATGCAGGAAGGCATCCTGTCGCTGATGCAGATGCCGCGCACCACGGTCATGGTCGACATGCTCAAGGAGGCGGGCCTGCCCTACATCGTCGTTCTCACCAATCCGACGACGGGCGGGGTGACGGCGTCCTACGCCATGCTGGGCGATCTGCACATCGCCGAACCGGGCGCCGAAATCTGCTTCGCCGGCAAGCGCGTGATCGAGCAGACCATTCGCGAGAAGCTGCCGCCGGGCTTCCAGACGGCCGAGTATCTTCTGGAGCACGGCATGATCGACATGGTCGTCGACCGCCGCGAAATGGCCGATACGCTGGCGCGGGTGTTGACCATCCTGACCAATCGGCCGGAAGCCGTCGAAGAGGCTGCCTGAGGTCCAGAGCGTTTCCGGCAAAGGTTCAGCACGCGGTTTTGTGCGTCCGGAAATGCATGAAAACAAGAGGTTGGAGCGTTTTTGCGATTCGGGGAAAAGCGGAAACGCTCTCAGGGAAATGCCGGAAAGCGGGATGGGGCCGGTTGTGGCCGCACCCGCTTTCCGTTTGTGCAGCGCGGGGGCCGACCATGACCCATCTTTCGACAAGCCTGGCGGATCGGGAAATCGAACGTCTGGCGAGCCTTCATCCCAAGCGCCATACCCTGTCGCTCGACCGGATCACGGCGCTGCTCGGCAAGCTGGGCAATCCCGAGCGGAAACTGCCACCGGTGATCCATATCGCCGGCACGAACGGCAAGGGCTCGGCTTCCGCCTTCTGTCGAGCGCTGCTGGAGGCCGCGGGCTATGCGGTGCATGTCCACACCTCGCCGCATCTCGTCAAGTGGCACGAGCGCTATCGTCTGGGCGTCAAGGGCGGACGGGGGCGTTATGTCGAGGACGAGGTTCTGGCGGAGGTCCTGCGGCGGATCGAGGCCGCCAATGACGGCCAGCCCATCACCCTGTTCGAGATCCTGACCGCCGCCACCTTCGTTCTCTTTTCCGAACACCCCGCCGATGCCGTGGTGATGGAAGTCGGGCTTGGCGGCCGCCACGATGCGACCAATGTCGTCGAAAGCCCCGCCGTTTCGGTGGTGATGCCGATATCGCTCGACCATCAGGCCTTTCTCGGCGACAGCGTGGAACTGGTGGCGACGGAAAAGGCCGGTATTCTGAAGCGCGGCCGCCCTGCCGTGGTCGGATTCCAGCAATTCGACGCCGCGCTCGACGTTCTGGTCTCGACCGCCGAGCGGTTGGGCTGTCCGCTCTGGACCTACGGGCAGGATTATTCCGCCCATGAGGAATTCGGCCGGATGATCTATCAGGACGAAACCGGGCTGGCCGACCTGCCTTTGCCGGCGCTTCCCGGCCGCCACCAGCTTGCCAATGCCGCCGCCGCGATCCGCGCCGTTCGCGCCGCCGGCTTCGCACTCTCCGACGAGGCGATCGAACGCGCCATGTCGTCGGTCGAATGGCCGGGCCGCATGCAGCGCCTCACGGAAGGCAGGCTTCCCGCCCATGCGCCGCCGGGCGCGGAAATCTGGGTGGACGGCGGCCATAATCCCGGTGCCGCGGAAGTGATCGCCGAGGCGCTGGCCGAACTGGAGGAGCGCCGCCCGCGGCCGCTCTTCCTGATCGTCGGCATGATCAACACCAAGGATTCTCTGAATTATTTCCGCCCCTTCGAAGGGCTCGTCGAACGCGTCTACACGGTGCCCATTCGCGGCACCGATGCCATGACCGATCCGGTGGTTCTGGCGACCTCGGCCTATGATGCCGGGCTCGTCGGCCAGCCGATGGGAAGCATTGTCGAGGCGCTGGAGGAAATCCGTTCCATCGCCTCCGACCCGGACAGGAGAGCCCCGCGGATCCTGATCTGCGGTTCGCTTTATCTGGCGGGAAATGCGCTGGCAGACAACGAAACGCCGCCGGTTTGACTAAGGCGTTCGGTCTTTGCGCATGAAAACAGGCATTCCGCCGATCGGGCGGAATGCCTCACGAAGTCGTCGCTTAAGATCAGGCAGCGGAGGAGATCCAGGCGGACAGGGCCGTCTTCGGCTTGGCGCCGACCGAAATGTCGGTCACTTCGCCGCCCTTGAAGATGGCGAGCGTCGGGATCGAGCGGACGCCGAACTTGGCCGCCAGTTCCGGATTCTCATCGATGTTCAGCTTGACGATCTTCACCTTGCCGGCCAGTTCCGAGGAGATTTCCTCGAGGCTCGGCCCGATCATCTTGCAGGGGCCGCACCACTCGGCCCAGAAATCCACGACGACGGGTTCGGCAGCTTCGAGCACTTCGCTCTGGAAATTGGCATTGTTGACGGTGACGGTGGCCATTGGGCTTTCCCTTCGGATGATCTGAAGATGGCGAATATGTGATGTGTCCGTTAAGGATTTTCAACACTTCGTATCTCACTTTGCCGCGAGGGCGGCAAGGCTTTCGTCCAGAACCGGTCCGGAAAGCCGGATGACTTTTCCCGATTGCGTGTAGATCAGCAGGCACTCGATCCGCCGCCCGGGATAGAGCGGTTTCAGCACTTCCGCATAGATCGCAAGCTGCGCCCGGTGGGCGAAGGACACCGCTGCCGCATCCGAAGGCGGCGTCAGGTTGGTCTTGAAATCGGCGATGGTCACGCATTCGCCGTCGTCGCCGATGCGGTCGACGCGTCCCGAGACGGCGAAATCGCGGCCATGCAGCCGGATCGTTCCCATGATCGACGTTTCGGCGCGGGACGAGGCCGAAAACAGCCCGGCGAGCGACGGGTCCGAAAGCACGCCGAGCACCGAGGCGATCAGCCGTTCCCGTTCGCTTTCCGGCCAGAAGGGAACGATGCGGGACACGTAGCGCCGCGCGGCGGCCGCGCGGTCCGCCGGCGGGAAATCCGGCAGCATTTGCAGCATGCGGTGGACGAGCCGGCCGCGTTGCAGGAAAAAACCGCCACCTTCCGTCTTCGTCGCAAACAGGGGTGAGGTGACGACCGCGTCGTCGGCGCCGTCGTCGATCATGGCGCCCGCGCCGGACGGGCTGAGCGGCCGCGGCAGCATGCGCTGCGGCGGCAGCGGCCGGGACAGCGCCGCCGGCAGGCCGGTATCCGGCTTTCCGGCGGCTTCGGCCTTTGGTTCCGTCTCGAAGGTGCGGCTGCCGGCCACCCGCCAGGAGAGCCCTTCCCATTGCGAACCGTCTGGCAGCGTGAAGGTCCGCTCGCGGCAACGCTCCGCATCGCCGGCCAGGGCTTCGCGGACCATCGCATGCCATATGTCCCGGTTTTCCGTCTGGCCGGAATAGCCGCAGACGACCAGCCGGTCGGCGGCGCGGGTCATGCCGACATAGAGAAGGCGGCGATATTCCTGCTCGGCAAGGTCGCGGGCGCGTTCGGTATCGGCGCCGACGAGGCCGTTGGCCAGCGAGCCGTTCGGCACCCAGGCGGGCAGGGCGGCCTCGTCCTCCGCGCGCTCGATCAGGCGGAATTTCGGCAGATGCGAATGGGAGAAGGCCTTCGAGCCGCCGTCGACCAGAAACACGACCGGCGCTTCCAGACCCTTGGAGGCGTGGACGGTCATGATCCGCACCTCGTTGCGGCCCTTGTCCTGCTCGCGTTTCACCACCGGGGCTTCCGTTTCCATCGTGGCGAGGAAGGCGGAAAGGCCCGGCAGGCCGGTCGTCTCGTGGTCCAGCGCGAAGGTCAGGAACTCGTCGAGGATGTCGCTGACCTCGCTGCCGAGCCGGGCGAGGAACCTGCGCCGCCCGCCGTCGGCGCCCAGAAGCCGCGCATAGAAATCGTGGACGCTGAGCGAGCGGGCGAGCGCGGCAAGCCGGTTGAGCGTTTCGACCGCTGCCGCATAGCGCTCCGTTCCGGCATCGGCCAGCGCCTTCAGCCGCGCCCACAGGCTCTGGCCTTCGTCGCGATAGGCAGCAAGTTCGAGAAGATCCTCCTCCGAAAGATCGAAGAGCGGGCTTTTCAGCGTCGCCGCCAGCGAAAGGTCGTCGCGCTCGGACACGAGAAAGCGCCCGAGCGCCATCAGGTCCTGCACGGCGATATGGCCCGTCAGCGTCAGGCGGTCGGCCCCGGCGACGGGAATGTTGTCGAGGTTCTTGAGCGCCCGCGTCAGCGCATTGACGAAGCTGTCGCGCTTGCGCACCAGAACGAGGATGTCGCCCGGTTCGATGAAGCGCGCCCTGTCCTTCTCGACGATGGTTTCGTGGCCGATCATCTCCCGGATCGTCAGCGCGATGCGGCGGGCGAGCACGGCCGGCGGCTGGCTCTCCGGCGTCGAATCATAGGGCGCTATCCAGTCTTCCTCGTCGTTCCTCTTCTCGGCACGGATCATGTCCCACAGGTCGACCGCGCCGGGATGGCCGATACGGTTCGACACATGCACGACCGGCTCGGCCCGGGCGCTCAGGCCCCGGGCATTGGCCTCGCTGGAAAAGACCGCATCGACCGCCGAGAGCACGTCTGCCGTCGAGCGGAAGGAAAGCGGCAGGCTGATCGGAGAAAAGGCAAGGCCGCCGGCCCGAACGCGCCGTTCGGTCGCTTCCCGTTCGGCGGAGAAGCGTTCGGGCCGCGCACCCTGGAAGGAATAGATCGACTGCTTTTCATCTCCCACCGCGAAGACCGTGCGCAGGGCGTTGCCGCGGGCGCTTTCGCCCGAAAAGAAGTCCTCGGTCAGCGAAGTGATAACCGTCCACTGCACCGGGCTCGTGTCCTGCGCCTCGTCGACCAGGATATGGTCGATGCCCTGGTCCAGCTTGTAATGCACCCAGGGGCCGATATCCTTGCGTGTGAGCAGCGTCGCCGTGCGCGCGATCAGATCCTCGAAATCGAGCTGGCTGCGGCGCTTCTTGAGCTCCTCGTAATCCGCCAGCAGCCGGGCGGCGAGCGTCAGCGCAGCCTTCGTCGCCTCCAGCATGGCGAAAAGCCTCAGGCGGTCGCGGATGGAAAGCAGATGCGCCGCCGCTTCGGCCACGAGATCGTCGAGGCGCGGGTCCGCCTTGCGCATGGCCGCGGAAACCAGCGTCTTCAGCGATTTCGGCTTGCCTTCCTTCGTGAGAAGGACGCCTTCGAGAACGGCAAGACGCCGTGCCGGATCGGTTTCGGCCACGGCCGTCCTCATCTCGGCGGCAATCGCCTTGACCGTCGCGCTGCCATTGGCGTCGGCCTGGTCCAGATAGGCGGTCAGCATCGGGCCGGAGAGGCCCGGCAGCGGCCAGAGCTGCTCGGTAACGCTTTCCACGGTTTCGAGCGGGCCGATGCCGTAACCGTCGCGAAGGACCGCTTCGATGCCGCCCTGTGCCGCTGCCCCGGCCAGAAAGCGGGAAAGCGCCTGCCGGTTGGCGACGATATCGGCAAGAAGCGTCTCGAGCCCGGTCTCGTCGGCCAGCGACAGCACATGCGCGAAGGCCTCCGCCAGATCGCCGTCGTCTTCCGTCGTCGTCGCCGTCAGCAGCGAACGGCGCGCATCCGCCAGCAGCGCCGCGGCGGCCCGGTCGTCGAGAACCGAAAAATGGCCGGCGACATTGGCTTCCAGCGGAAACTGGTGCAGCAGCGCCTCGCAGAAGGCGTGAATGGTCTGGATTTTCAGGCCGCCGGGCGTTTCGAGCGCCCGGGCGAACAGGCGGCGCGCTTCCGCCAGCTTGATCGCGTCCGGGGCCAAGCCCTCGATGGCTTCGATGCGCCGGCTCAGTTCCGTCTCGTCCAGAACCGCCCATTCGGCCAGCCGGGCGAAGACGCGGTTCGACATTTCCGAGGCCGCCGCCTTGGTGTAGGTAAGGCAGAGGATGGCCGACGGGCGGCAGCCGGCCAGAAGCAGGCGGATCACCCGCTGGGTGAGCACATGCGTCTTGCCCGAGCCGGCATTGGCCGAGACCCAGGCCGAGCGCGCCGGATCGGACGCCATGCTCTGGCGCTCGGCGGTGCGGCTCAGCCATTCCTGCGGATCGGGCGCGATGTCCGGCTCATTCGCCATTGTCGCCGTCCTCCTCGGTTTCGGCGGTCGACCATTCCGCCACGCGGGCGAGGTGGTCGTATTCGCCGCCGTAATCGAACTGCTTGAAGGGCACCAGCCGCGAGGTGAAGCCCCGCTCGCCGGTCTGGAGGACGGAGACGAAGCGGCTGAACTGTGCCAGCGCCTCGTCGCCCAGCACGGCAGCGGACTTGCCGTCCTTCGCCGCTTCGTTGTTGACGATATCCTGGTCGAAGCGCCGACCCGGGCGCAGCCGCACATAGAGCAGCTCGCCTGCCTCCTGCGCGGGCAGTCCCCTGAAGGCGCCGGCCTTCAGTGCCGCGGCTTCGAGCGGCAATTGCGGTTCCAGCAGGGTCCGGGCCTGTTTCTTCGAAGGGCTGGAGCCGGTCTTGTAGTCGATGATGGTGGCCGTTCCGTCCGTCATGAGATCGATCCGGTCGGCGCTGCCGGTCAGCGCGATGCCGAGGGCTTCGAGCGGCATGTTGGCCCGCACTTCGGTCAGGCTGCGGGCCGTCTCGCCCTGCCGCCGCGCCTCCCAGTCGAGGAAGGCGGCGGCCACCTCGCGGAAGCGGGGCCGCCACACCGCGTCGATATGGGGCGGCAGGCCCTCGGCGGCGAAGGCTTCGTCGACGATCCGGGCCATCGCCTCGCGCGCCGCCGGCGTTGCCGCCGCGTGGCCCTCGTTGACGAAGCGATCGAGAATGGCGTGATAGAGCGTGCCGCGCTCGGCGACGCCCGGATCGCTGTTGAACGGATCGAGCGGATCGAGCTTCAGCACGCGGCGGGCATAGACCGAATAGGGATCGCGCCTGAGCCGCCCGACCTCCGAGAACGAATAGCGCTTCGGCTGTATCTCCGCCGGCGGCGTGGGCGAGGGGCGCCCGGCCTGCCTCTGGTTTTCGCCCCTGTCGATGGCGGCGGCATAAGCCCGGTAGAGATCGCCGCGGGCCCTGAGTGTCGCAGCGAAATCCGCGCCGCCCAGCGCCAGAAGCCTTTGCAGGAAGCGCGAGGCGACCGTCGGGGCCGAGCCCTGCCGGAGCGACCGCGAATAGATCAGGTCGGCGGTGCCGTTGGCCATCTCGAAATCGTGGGCAAGCTGGCCGATGCGCCGTTCCGGCGGCTCCAGCCCCATTTCGCCTTTCATGCTGCGGGAAATGAACGGATTGCTGGACGCCAGGTCCGGCCACGATCCCTCGTTCAATCCGCCGAGGATCATCGTGTCGACGTCCTGGAGGCGCGCTTCCAGCGTGCCGAAGATGAAGACGCGCGGATGGCTCATGGCGCGCGGCTTCACCGCCTCGCTCGCCATCAGCGCCGTGGTGATGTCGATCCATTGCGGGCCGTCGGCCTCGACCCCGCCGTCGTTCTCCATGACGGCGGCCAGCAGGCCGGCAAGTTTTTCGCCCGCCTCGCCGGACCACAGCGCCGCAAGATCGCCCGCCTCGTCGGTGGCGGCGGCCTCGAGCGCCCGGCCGGTCCGTTCCGCCCATTCTGAAAGTGCGAGACTGGCCGTCAGCCCGCCGCCCGCCCGCCGTTTCAGGAAGACGCCAGACAGGGGCTCGACCGCTGCCGCGAGACGCCGGGCGAGCTCGGCCGCCTCGTCGAGAAGCGGATCGCCGGATGCGGGCCGCCAGTGCGGGGCGTGGCCCCGTTCCTCGGCTTTGCGGAACGACGGAAGGCGGCTCGCCAGCAGGGGGGAGAGCCGGGCGATATCGGTTTCGCCCACACCGCCGCGCAAGGCGGTCAGTTCCAGCGCTTCCGCTGCCCGGCGGTAGCGGTCCCGCTCCATGCCGAAACGGGCCAGCGGATGATGGAGAAGGGCGGCCGCCGCCACCGGGTCGCCGGGGCGTAGTGCCGCTTCCAGAAGCAGGGTCATCAGCGTGCCGGGATGCGTCGCGGCCAGCGGCGTTCCGGCCGAATCGTCGGCCTCGATGCCGAAGCGGACGAGTTCCGCGCTGACGCGGCGGGCGAGATTGCGGTCGGGCGTGATCAGCGCCGCGCGCGAGGCTTCGCCGGTGCGTCCGGGCTTTTCCAGTGCCAGGCGAAGGGCGATGGCGATCGCCAGCGCTTCCTCGCGCTCGTTGGCCGCCTCGATCAGCGAAACGCCGGCGAAGGCCTGTTCCAGCGTTTCGGCCGGCAGGCTTCTGCGCCACATGGTCCAGCCGTCCGTCGCCTGCGACGGGCCGAGCGCGCGCGACAGGATCGCCGCGCGGGCTTCGAGCGGCGCCGGAACGGCTCCGAGCGGCAGAACGTCCTCGCGGGTGACGCCGAGCTTTTCCAGCAGCCGGTGGAGGCCGTATTGCGGATGACTGCGCCGGGCCGCGTCCGAGACGGGCGAGGAGAGGTCCGCTGCGCCGATTTCCCGCCAGTGGTCTTCCGGCATGGTCCGGTCGAGACCGGGCAGGATGACGGTGCCGTTCGGCATTTTCGCCACGGTGGCGATCAGCCGGGCCGCCGCCGGCACGGAGCCCGTGGAACCGGCGACGATCACCGGTTCGCCCTCGGCCAGCCCGGCAAGGCGCCGCGCCTCGGCATCGAGCAGCGAGGTGCTGTGGCGGGAAGGGGAGGAGCGCTTCAGCTCGGCCAGCCGCGCCGGCCACCATTCGGCTGCGATCTTCAGGAATTCCAGCGTCAGCTTCCACCAGTCGGCATAATTCTCGACCTTCAGACGGTCGAGATCGCTCCAGTCGCGCTCTTCCGTTTCGATGGCGTCGATCAGTTCGGCCAGATCGCGGGCGAGCCAGATGGCATCCGCCGGGCTGGCCGGCGCGATCAGCGGCGAACCGGAGTGAAGCGCCTGTATCGCTTCGGGCAGGCGGTTGCGCCAGGCGAGGATGAGGCGTGCGAGTTCCAGAAGACGGCCGGGGCCGGAAAGCGGCTCGGCGAGGTCGATGAGGGCGGGCGGCGCCTCGTCGAAAAAGCCCGCATCCTCGTCCGTTTCGCCCAGCGGCCGGATCACCGGCAGGATCGCCGAGCGCCCGCCCAGCAGGTCCACGAATTCCGACCGCAGGGCGCGCGCCGCGCGCCGGGTCGGCACGAAGACGGTCACGCCCGCCAGCGAAAGCGGATTGGCGGGATCGTAGGTGAAATCCGGCGTCAGCACGCCGTCGCAGAGCGTCTGCGCCACCGTCGCCAGAAAGGGAGCGCCGGGGGCGATGGAATAGAGGCGCGGGCGGAAGCCGCCGCTCACGCCCGCGCTCCCGCTGCAAGCCGGGCAAGCGCGGTTTCGGCTTCGCCGATGGCGTCCGGCGTGCCCGCCGTTAGCCAGTGGCCGTGCAGCGTCAGGCCGAACAGGCGGCCCCGCGCAATCGCTTCGTCGAAGGTCCTGTTCAGGCTGAAGGGGCCTTCCGGCGCATCGCAAAGAAGGCCGGTCGTCATGGCGATGGCCCCGGCATAGACGACCGGATCGTCCATGCCGTCCCGGTAGCGCTTCAGCCGTCCATCGGGGCCGAGGCTGAAGTCCCGTTTGCCGTTGTGGCCGGTGGTGCGCTCCGGCGGCACGCACAGCAGCGCCATGTCCATTCGCGCCGGATCGAAGAAATCCCCGAGCCGGCGGAAGCTGTTTTGTTCCTTAGGCCCATCCTCGACCCAGAACAGATCGGAATTCATGACGAAGACCGGGCCGTCTTCCAGCAGGCGGAAGCCCTTCCTCGCGCCGCCGCCGGAATCGAGAAGCGCGTCGCGTTCGTCGGAAATCAGGATATCGGGATGTCGGCGCCCCTTCAGATGGGCTTCCATCTTGTCGGCCAGATGGTGGACGTTGACGACGGCGCGGGTCACGCCGCCTTCCTCCAGAAGGTCGAGAGCACGGTCGATCATCGTCCTGCCGCCGACCTCGACCAGCGGTTTAGGGATCGTGTCGGTGATCGGGCGCATGCGGGTGCCGAGCCCCGCGGCCAGCACCATAGCCTGTTGGATGATCATGTCGCGCTTACCGGCCTATGATTCGAACGGGCCTATTCCAGCCCGCGCGCACCATTCGCGCAAGGGGGCAAGTGCGTCGTGCTCGAAGGCGACCTGAAGATGCCACAGCGTGCGCGGCATGTGCTTCATGTAACCGTCCTTGCCGTCGCGTTCCTTGAGCCGCACCCACAGCCCGTTGAGCTTGGAGGCGCGCTGGGCGGCCATGATCGCCCAGGCCTTGCGGAAATTCGCCTCGTCGAAACCGCCCTTTGCGTGGCGCAGCGCCATGTAGTCGGCCATCAGCACGTCGACGAGATCGCGCTCGATGGTGACGCGGGCATCCTGCACGACGGAGACGAGATCGTAGGCCGTCGGGCCGATCATCGCATCCTGGAAGTCGATCAGTCCGACGCGGCCGATGCCTTCGGCCTCCGGCCGCCAGATGATGTTGGGCGAATGGAAGTCGCGCAGCACCAGATTGGTTTCGGCGCCGGCAAGCTCGGCGATCAGTCCGTCCCATATGGCGAGGTAATCGGTGCGCTCCGCCTCGGTCGCGCCCCTGCCGCCGCGCTTCCACGGCAGATACCAGTCGAGCGTCAGCTCGGCTTCCATCTTCATCACGGTCGCGTCGTAATCCGGAATGGAGTGGACATGCGTTTCGGTGACGCGGATTTCGCGGGGGAACTGCATGGAATGCAGATGGGCGAGACAGGCGACGGAGGCGCGGTAGCGTTCCGGAATGGGGTTCCGGTCCGCATCCAGCACGCCCTCGGTGCCCAGATCCTCGATCAGCAGGATGCCGGACTCGAGGTCGCTCTCGTGGATGTCCGGGGCGGCGAACCCCTTTTCCCGCAGCGTGCGGCCGATGGCGACGAAGGGATAGACGTCCTCGGCCAGATGCGCGATCTGCGAATAGGGCTTGCCGTCGCGGATCGGCGGACCGTCCGGCTGGCGTGGCGCATCCATCAGGATAAGGCGCGGTTTGCCCGGCTCAACGATATACTCGTAGGCGCGGGTGGAGGCATCGCCCGTCAGATGCCGCCGCGCCGCCTGCGCATGGCCGTGGGCGGAGAGAAAATCGCGGATGAGCAGGCTGCGGGCGATACGGGAGGCCTGCGGCTCGCCCGCTGTGATCGTCGCGCGCCGCCCGTTGCCGTCGTGATCGAGCCTGAGGCGGATGGTGTCGCCCGGCAGGGCCTCGCCCGCCATTTCCGGCCATTCGATCAGCGCCACGCCGTGTTCCAGCGCTTCGTCGAGACCGAGCTCATCGAGTTCCGACGGGTCGGCAATCCGGTAGAGATCGAAATGGGCAACCGCAAGGCGCAGGTCGTAGCTCTGCACCAGCGTGAAGGTCGGGCTCGGCACGTCCAGATAAGGGTCGTCGGCCATCGCGCGCAGGAAGGCGCGCGCCAGCGTCGACTTGCCGGCCCCGAGGTCGCCGGAAAGGGCGAGGCAGTCGCCGGCCTTCAGCGCCAGCGCCAGATCCTCGCCGAGGCGGATCGTGTCGGCCTCGCCGGCCAGCGCCAGCGTGAAGATGCGTGCGGTATCGGTCATTCGGCGGCGACGGAACGGGCTTCGGGATCGGCGGCGCCGCCGGGAATGCGGCAATGGACCGTGGTGCCCTCGCCCGGAGCGCTGTCGATCGACACCTTGCCGCCATGCAGGCTGACGAAGCTTTCGACGATCGAGAGACCGAGGCCGGCCCCGCTGCGCTTGCCGCTGCCGGCCCCCGAATTGAAGCGGTTGAAGACGGCCTTGATCATTTCCTCGGGAATGCCCGGCCCCTTGTCGGCGACGGAGAAGACGAAATCCTCGTCCTCGCGCTGGCAAGTCAGCGAGATCACCGAGCCCTCCGGCGCGAAATTGGCCGCGTTGCTCAGGAGCTTGAGCAGGATCTGCTTGAGGCGCTGCGGATCGGCGACGATGGAGCCGAGATGGGCGGGCGCAAGGATTTCGAGCGTGACGGCCGCTTCCTGCAACCGGTCAGCGATCTGCATGGCGACGTCGTCCAGCAGGTCGTCCAGATCGGTGGTCTGGTAGTTGAGCTGCATGATGCCGGCATCGACCGTCGCCAGATCGAGAATGTCGTTGACGATGGTCAGCAGCAGGGCGGAGGACGTCGATATGTGATCGACATATTCCGACTGCCGCTCGTTGAGCGGGCCGACGCCCTGCGTCTTCAGAAGATCGGTGAAGCCGATGATGTTGGTCAGCGGCGAGCGCAGTTCGTAGGAAACGTGCTGGACGAAATCGTTCTTCAGTTCGTCGGCCTTGCGCAGCGCCTCGTTCTTTTCCTTGAGCGCCCGCTCGGCGCGAACGCTGTCGGTGATGTTGACGAAGGTCAGCATGGTCTGGGCGTTCGGCAGCGGGATCACGGCGTAATCGAGCACCAGGCCGGAATGCAGCTCCAGCGTTCCGTCGATCGAGGGGCGCTCGTCGTCGAAGCTGGTGATCATACCGCCGAAGCGGCGCCAGCCGTCGGGCCGGTCGTAGGACGGCGCGCAGGCGGTCTCGATGGCGCGGATATGCGTCGCCGGCTTCGCCTGCTCCTCGGTGATGCCCCAAAGGGCGCGGAACGCCGGGTTGGAAAGGCGGATGCGCCCGTCCGGGCCGAACACGGCTACGCCTTCGGTCAGGTGGTCGATGGTTTCGCCCTGAACCCTGACCAGCGTGTTGTAGCGGGTCTCGAGATCGACCTGTTCGGTCAGATTCTCGAAGACCCAGGTCGCGCCGCCCTGCGGATGGGCGGTCGCGATCACCCGCAGCGTCTGGCCGTTCGGCAGATGCCAGAGATCGGTCTTCGTATCGAGCGAGCGATAGACGGAAAGGGCGTTTTCCTTCCAGCTCTTCCAGTTGAGCTGCTCGGGAACCTTGCCGGCGCTGCGCAGCCGGTCGAACAGCTCGTTGTTGTCCGGCGCCGATTCCAGGAACGCCATGTCGAGTTCCCACAGCTGCATGAACGCCTGGTTGTAGAATTGCAGCCGGCGCTCGCCATCGAAGATGGCAACGGGCGTGCCGAGATGGTCGAGCGTTTCGGCATGTGCCCTCAGCGTCCGCTTCAACTCCTCGCGCACCGCCTCGACGGCCGAAACGTCGATGGCCATGCCGGCGGAACCGTTCGCCGTCTTCACGTCCACGACGTCGTAGAAGGTGCGGTTGCCGCGCACCACCGTCGAAACCGTGCCCTGGAAGGGCGATTCCGGCATGGCGCTGGCGCGGATCTTCTCGCGGGTAACGGTACTGAGAATTTCCCGGCCCTCGCGCACTGCGGTCTGCGGGGTGTCGGCGTCGACGGCCTGGCCGTAGGCGTGGTTCACCCAGGTCAGCTGGCCGTCCGGACCGCGCTGCCAGACCGGCTGCTCGATGGAATCGAGAAGTTCCTGGAAAATGGAAATGGAGGTTTGCAGCCGCTCGCGCTCGATCTTCAGCTCGGCCAGTTCGGCGCGCAGGTTGTTGAGCGCGATGAAGCGGACGAAGGCACGGCCGCCAGAGACGCGGCCCTGCACTTCCAGCACCTCGTCTCGCAGCGTCTCGACCACCATGTCGAAACTGCGGGCGTCGGTGCGCAGCGTCTCGACCGCCTTTTCGAGGTCGGCGGCGAAGCCGGAACGCAGCCAGCGCCCGAAGGCGAGGAAATCGCTGTTGCCGGCGGGCGCGCCGGTTTCCGGCGGCAGGGCGCCGAGGATTTCCGGCTTCGACTCAGCGCCGTCCCAGATGACGATGCGGCGGTTCTTGTCGGCGATCAGCGCCTCGTACTTGGAAATGCGATGGTTGGCGTCGGAAAGGGCGGAACGAATTTCGCGCGCTTCCGTTTCCATGTTGCCCCGCTGGCGGATGAACCAGACGGTGGACAGAAGCGTTGCCGACAGGACGCCGAGCACCAGCGAGAAGGTGGCCATTTCCGTCGAGGAGAACAGGCGCGCGGCCACGGGCTCGGCCTGCTGGGCATGGGCCGAGGCCGCCAGCCCCGAAAGGGTCGTGCCGGACAGGAAGGCCCTAAGAACCGGCGTGTGCCGCCGCGAAAGCGGCTTGCAGAGCGCCTTTTTCAGAAGGGTGCCGAGGCCGTTTCGGGCCCGGGCGCGACGGTCCTCGTCACCGTCGTTCTGGGTCTCGCCCGAAGGCTGCCCTTGCATGTGTACCGTCATAACCGGTCTGTCTCCGTCCCTTGTGCCGCATTTCGACAAGACATCCCATTTTCGCGCAGAACTCCGCCAGGAATGCGCGAATCAAGTCTCAAAACGATACTTCTTTAGGGAATCCACGGGAAGGGAGCGGGCCAAAAAAGAAATCGCGGCCTTTGTCAAGGCCGCGACATCAACATCTTGTGGATTAACTTGCGCCAATCAATAGCGGTAGTGTTCCGCCTTGTACGGACCGGCCGGCGAGACGCCGATATAGCTGGCCTGTTCTTCGGAAAGTTCGGTCAGTTTCACGCCGAGCTTTTCGAGGTGCAGACGCGCGACCTTCTCGTCGAGGTGCTTGGGCAGGATATAGACGTCGTTCTTGTATTCGTCGGGCTTGGTGTAGAGCTCGATCTGCGCCAGGACCTGATTGGTGAAGGACGCCGACATCACGAAGGAGGGATGGCCCGTGGCGTTGCCCAGATTGAGCAGGCGGCCTTCCGACAGCAGGATGATGCGGTTGCCGCCGGCGAACTCGATCATGTCGACCTGCGGCTTGATGTTCGTCCACTTCAGGTTCTTCAGCGAGGCAACCTGAATTTCGTTATCGAAATGGCCGATATTGCCGACGATCGCCATGTCCTTCATCGCGCGCATGTGCTCGATGCGGATGACGTCCTTGTTGCCGGTCGTGGTGATGAAGATGTCGGCCGAGGCGGCGACATCCTCGAGCTGCACGACCTCGAAGCCGTCCATCGCCGCCTGGAGGGCGCAGATCGGGTCGATTTCCGTGACCTTGACGCGCGCGCCGGCGCCGCGCAGCGATGCGGCGGAGCCCTTGCCGACGTCGCCGTAGCCGCAGACCACGGCAACCTTGCCGGCCATCATCACGTCGGTGGCGCGGCGGATGCCGTCGACCAGCGATTCCTTGCAGCCGTACTTGTTGTCGAACTTCGACTTGGTGACGCTGTCGTTGACGTTGATGGCCGGGAAGGGAAGAAGGCCCTTCTTGGAAAGCTCGTACAGGCGGTGGACGCCGGTGGTGGTTTCCTCCGTCACGCCCTTGATGGCGTCGCGCTGCTTCGTGAACCAGCCCGGAGAGGCCTTCAGGCGCTTGCCGATCTGCGCGAAGAGGATTTCCTCCTCCTCGGAACCGGGGTTCGAAAGCACGTCCTCGCCGGCTTCGGCGCGGGCGCCCAGCAGGATGTACATGGTGGCGTCGCCGCCATCGTCGAGGATCATGTTGGAAACGCCGCCGTCGGTCCACTGGAAGATCCGGTCGGTGTATTCCCAGTATTCGGTCAGCGACTCGCCCTTGACCGCGAAGACCGGAATGCCGGCGGCGGCGATGGCGGAGGCGGCATGGTCCTGCGTCGAGAAGATGTTGCACGACGCCCAGCGCACGTCCGCGCCGAGAACCTTCAGGGTCTCGATCAGGACGGCGGTCTGGATGGTCATGTGAAGCGAGCCGGAAATGCGCGCGCCCTTCAGCGGCTTGGAATCGCCGAATTCGGCGCGGCAGGCCATCAGGCCCGGCATTTCGGTTTCGGCAATGTCGATTTCCTTGCGGCCGTAGGCGGCAAGGTCGATATCGGCAACGATGTAATCCTTGTCGGTGCTCATGGCAGACTCCCGGATGATGGATGAGCCGCATCTCTGGCTTGGCAGGGCGGCGCTCGATGGAACCCGCACGCGGCGAGCATAACCGGGAAAAGGCTTTATCAGGCTTTGCGCGCAATGGCAATTGCCACATAAAGAAGTCTTTATATCTTTATGTCGACAGGGTGCCGGAGAATGGGGGCATGGCATGCTCCGCACGGCGCACGGGCGGAGAACAGGGTTTTGCGAACCGCAACGGGACTGGAGTTACATTTCCTCGCCGAAGCGGTCGGCGACGAGCCGCTCGAGCGCGTCGAGCACCTCGGCGGCCTGGTTGCCGCTGGCCGAGACCACCACGCAGCAGCCCGGGCTGGCGGCCAGCATCATCAGGCCCATGATCGAGGTTCCGCCGACGGACATGCCGTCCTTCGAAACGATCACGCTGGCGTCGAAGGCGTTGACCGTCTGCACGAATTTCGCCGAGGCGCGCGCGTGCAGTCCGCGTTTGTTGATGATGGGAAATTCGCGCGAAAGCGAAGTCATCGATATCCTTTTCAGTCGGTTCCGCAGACAATGCCGCTTCGCGCGCGTGCCGGGATTGCCTTATTTTCCGCTGAGAACGCGGCTTGCGACATTGATGTATTTCCGCCCGGCCTCGGAGGATTCCAGCAATGCCTTTTCCATGTCGTTGTCGGCGCGGATGCCCGCGAGCTTGATGAGCATGGGAAGGTTCATACCGGCGATCACCTCGACCTTGCCGGTGTTCATCACGGAGATCGACAGGTTGGACGGCGTGCCGCCGAACATGTCGGTGAGAATGATGACGCCATGACCGGTCTCGGCCCGCGTCACGGCCTCGACGATATCCTGGCGGCGCTGGTCCATGTCGTCCTCGGGGCCGATGCAGATGGTCTCGATCAACTGCTGGGGGCCGACGACATGTTCCAGAGCCAGACGGAACTCTTCCGCCAACTTGCCATGCGTCACCAGCACTAATCCGATCATATTAAACCCGTCTCCTCACAGCGCAGACTGTATGGCCCGATATCGCAATGCAGCGACGCTGTCCATCGGTGGACAGGTATCTTGGCCATGAAAATGTGAAGTGCAAGCCCAAAATGGAGGTTTTAACCGAGGTTTCGGGGCCGGTCTAGCCGGCAGGTCCGGCAAGGTCCGGCCAGAAAGCGCAAAGAACGGCGAGGGGATCGGGCGTCGTCGCCGCAAGCCGCAGCAGCGGCAGCGAAACGGTTCCGCCGACCGCGAACCGTTCGTTTTCCGGCGGCAGGCGGTCGCTTTCGCCGACATTCACGATCCGCACCGCAGCATGGATGAGCGCCTGCGGCAGGCTTTCGATTTCGGCAATTCCGGTGCCGCGAAATTCCATCAGCCCGGCGATGGCCTGCGGCCGCCGCGCCAGAACACGGCCGTTCACGACATCGAGAAACACCTGGTCGTCGGCGATCAGGGCCGAAAAAAGCCCCGCCCGCCGTGCCGCCGCCATGCAGGTAAAGGCAAGCGTCGATTTGCCGCTGCCGGACGGGCCGGTGAACAGCAGGCCCGTCGTCGCGACCACGATGGCGGTCGCGTGAACGTTGGACGATGCGCGCGTGCCGGCCTCGCCCACGGCCTCACGCCATCTTGTGTTCGGCCGGCAACGTCAGGATGAAGCGGGCGCCGCATATCTTGCCGGTTTTCTCGTCATGCATGTTCTCGGCCCGGAGCGTGCCGCCGTGCGCCTCGGCGATCTGGCGGCTGATCGAAAGACCGAGGCCGGAATTCTGCCCGAAGCTCTCGCCCTCGGGCCGATCCGTGTAGAAACGCTCGAAAATGCGGTCGATATCCTCGGCCTGGATGCCGGGACCGTTGTCCTCGACCTGCACGATGCAGCGGTCCTTGCTGCGCGACAGATGTACGACGATGCGACCGTTCTTGTCCGGCACGAAGGAGCGGGCGTTCTCGATCAGGTTGGTGACGATCTGGCCGAGGCGCAGGTCGTGGCCGTTCACAGTGAAGCCCGCGCGGCTGCCGGGCTTCTGGTCGATGACGTAATCCAGCTCGACCGGCTTCTTGTGGCCGCGGATCTGCCGGGAAATATTGACGAGATTGCCGAGCAGCACCTCCAGGTCGACCGGAACCGCATCGGCGCGGGCCAGTTCCGCATCGAGGCGCGAGGCGTCGGAAATGTCGCTGATCAACCGGTCGAGGCGGCGCACGTCGTGCTGGATGATATCCGCCAGCCGCTGCTTCGATTCCTCGGTTTTGGCGAGCGGCAGCGTCTCGACGGCGCTCCTGAGCGAGGTCAGCGGGTTCTTCAGCTCGTGGCTGACATCGGCCGCGAAGCTTTCGATGGCGTCGATGCGGTCGTAGAGCGCCGTCGTCATCTCGCGCAGCGCGACGGAAAGGTTGCCGATCTCGTCCTGACGGATCGAGAAGTCGGGGATTTCCTCGCGCTGCCGGGCGCCGCGGCGCACGCGCACGGCCGCCGCCGCCAGCCGGCGCAGCGGATTGGCGATCGTCGAGGACAGCATCAGCGACAGCACGATGTTCACCAGCGTCGCCACCCCGGCCATGCGCATGATGGCGAGGCGCTCGGCATGGACGATCTTGTCGATGTCGCCGGCCTGGGTGGACAGGAGAAGGACGCCGAGCACGGCACGCGAGCGCTGGACGGGGACGGCGACCGAAACGATCAGCTCGCCCTTTTCCGTCACGCGCACCACCGCGCCGCGCACCCCGGTCAGGGCGTTCATGACCTCCGGGTAGATCTGGCCGTCGCCGCCGGGCGATTCCTTGTAGAGCGGCAGGTTTCCGGGCTGGAGCATCCGGTTGACCCAGCTCATGAAGCGGTCTCCGAGGCCGATGTCCGCCGGACCGATGGGGGGCAGGTCGAAACGCAGCACCTGCCGCTGCGAATAGAGGTGGCGGGAATCGAGCAGCAGGTTCGCGTCGGAATCGAACAGGCGGGCGCGGGTGCGGGTCGGCGAAATGAGCCGACGCAGCACCGGGGCGACGCGCTCCGGATCGATGGGGAAATCGAGGTTCTCGTCGTTCGGCGCCGGCGTGATGCTCTGGCCGGCCTGGAGTTCGAGCAGCTTCTGCGGGTCGATGGTGATCGAGTTCGTGTCGACCGACGCCGACGCGGAAATCGCGCCGGCGATGATTTCGCCCTGGGTCAGCAGGCTCTCGACGCGGGCGTCGATCAGGCCCTCGCGGAACTGGTTGAGATAGAGGATGCCGCCCACCAGCACCACGAGCGCGGCGAGATTGAAGAAGACGATCCGGCGCGTCAGGCTGGAGAACACGGCATTGCCGAACATCCGGCGGATCAGCGTGAACGGTCGCGACAGCACATTGCGGCCCGTCCGGCGCGAAAACCGGTTCCCCAGTGTCTGGCCGTTCTTGTCCGCTATGATTTCCGCCGTTGTCGCCATTCTCTTTCCCAAGCCCTCCGGCCGCCCGAGGATCAGGCGGATTCGCGGAAGCGGTAGCCGACGCCGTAAAGCGTTTCTATCATGTCGAAGTCGCCGTCGGCCATCTTGAACTTCTTGCGAAGCCGTTTGATGTGGCTGTCGATGGTGCGGTCGTCGACATAGACCTGTTCGTCATAGGCCGCATCCATCAGCGCGTCGCGGCTTTTCACGACGCCGGGACGTTGCGCCAGCGCTTGCAGGATGAGGAATTCCGTCACGGTCAGCGTCACGGGCTCGCCCTTCCAGGTACAGGTGTGGCGCTCCTGGTCCATGACGAGCTGGCCGCGCTCCAGCGTGCGGGCCTGTTCGCCCTGCGCCGGTTTGGCGGAAGAGCCACCGGCCGCGGCCGCTTCCCGGTTCGCCACCCGGCGCAGGATCGCCTTGACGCGCTCCACCAGCAGCCGCTGCGAGAACGGCTTGGTGATGAAATCGTCGGCGCCCATCTTGAGCCCGAACAGCTCGTCGATCTCCTCGTCCTTGGAGGTGAGGAAGATCACCGGGAGGTCGGATTTCTGGCGCAGGCGGCGCAGAAGCTCCATGCCGTCCATGCGGGGCATCTTGATGTCGAAGATCGCCAGGTGTGGCGGCCGTGCCGTCAATCCTTCCAGCGCCGAGGCGCCGTCCGTATAGGTTTCCACCTTGTAGCCTTCGGCCTCAAGCGCGATGGATACGGATGTCAGGATATTGCGGTCGTCGTCAACGAGCGCGATTGTCTGCATGCTAAAATTCTCCGCCATCATCGAATGCGCATCTCCTGGATTTCGATTCCCAGCCCAGGCCCGGCGCAAGCCGGTGCGCTTTCTTGAGTATAAAGGTGGAACAAATTGTGGCAAAGGCAAATCGGAAAGCGCATTGTCGCATCGCGAGGATTTGACGAAAGCCGGAATGGCGGGCAGGTTTAAACGATTTAAACGGGACAGATTTGCTTTAAACCGATTAATTGTTTGAAATTATTGAAGATTCTCGTGCGAGTCTCTTGCGTTTTTTTTCGCCCCCCACTAGGTTTCGGCAGCTTTGCAATCTCTAGCCTCAACTGAAGGAGGGCGTCTGCATGGAGGAGCTCGGAGTATTCAATCCGGCCAATAGCGTGACCACGAGCGGGATCGAGGGCGCTGCTGTCGTCAAGTACAACCTCCTCGAGCCGTATCTGGTCGAGGATTCGATTCGCGCCGGTGAAGCCGACCTGACCGCCGACGGTGCCGTGCGCGCCATCACCGGGCAACATACCGGCCGCTCCCCGAAGGACAAGTTCGTCGTCCGCGACGCCCAGACCGAAGACAAGATCTGGTGGGACAACAACAAGCCGATCTCGCCGGAACACTTCGCCGTTCTCAAGGCCGACATGCTGGCCCATGCCAAGGGCAAGACGCTCTACGTGCAGGACCTCATCGGCGGCGCCGACCCGGAAAACGCCCTCCCGACCCGCGTCGTGACGGAACTCGCCTGGCATGCCCTCTTCATCCGCAATCTTCTGATCCGTCCGAAGAAGGAGGATCTGGCCACCTTCCAGCAGAAGCTGACGATCATCAACCTGCCGAGCTTCAAGGCCGATCCGGCCCGCCACGGCGTGCGTTCGGAAACCGTCATCGCCTGCGACCTCGAAAACGGCCTCGTCCTCATCGGCGGCACGTCCTATGCCGGCGAGAACAAGAAGTCCGTCTTCACGGTTCTCAACTATCTCCTGCCCGCCAAGGGCGTGATGCCGATGCACTGCTCCGCCAATGTCGGTCCCGCCGGTGATGCCGCCGTCTTCTTCGGCCTGTCCGGCACGGGCAAGACCACGCTGTCGGCCGACCCGAAGCGCACGCTGATCGGCGACGACGAGCATGGCTGGGGCGAACACGGCATCTTCAACTTCGAAGGCGGCTGCTACGCCAAGACGATCCGCCTGTCGGCCGAGGCCGAGCCGGAAATCTACGCCACGACCAAGCGTTTCGGCACGGTTCTGGAAAACGTCGTCCTCGACGAGAACCGCGTTCCCGATTTCGACGACGGCTCCCTGACGGAAAACACCCGCTGCGCCTATCCGCTGCACTTCATCCCGAACGCCTCGGACACCGGCATCGCGCCGCATCCGAAGACGATCATCATGCTGACGGCCGACGCTTTCGGCGTCATGCCGCCGATCGCCAAGCTGACGCCGGAACAGGCCGAGTACCACTTCCTGTCCGGCTACACCGCCAAGGTCGCCGGCACGGAAAAGGGGGTGACCGAGCCGGAAGCCACCTTCTCGACCTGCTTCGGCGCGCCGTTCATGCCGCGTCATCCGGCCGAATACGGCAAGCTGCTCAAGGAACTGATCGCCAAGCACGGCGTGACCTGCTGGCTGGTGTCCACCGGCTGGACCGGCGGCGCCTACGGCGTCGGCCAGCGCATGCCGATCAAGGCAACCCGCGCCCTGCTGACCGCGGCACTTTCCGGCGAACTGAACAAGGTCGAGTTCCGCAAGGACGAGAACTTCGGCTTCCTGGTTCCGAAGGCGCTGGAAGGTGTCGATTCCGCCATCCTCGACCCGCGTTCGACCTGGGCCGACGCTGCCGCCTACGACGCGCAGGCCCGGAAGCTGGCCGGCATGTTCGTCGCGAACTTCGCAAAGTTCGAGGATCACGTCGACTCGAACGTCAAGGCTGCGGCACCGGCTGCCGCCTGATCCGCACACACGAGTGGATTCACGTGAAACCCGGCTGTGGACACCACAGCCGGGTTTTTCTTTTGCGCCCGTCCGGTTATCAAGAGCGGGAACGAAGGAGTAGGGGCACATGGCGAGCGATCCGCTGGTGATCAACAGCCGCATTACGATTGCGGGATGGGAGCTCGTCGAGCAGTTCGTGCTGGCGGGCGGTCCGGGCGGACAGAACGTCAACAAGGTGTCGACGGCGGTCCAGCTTTTCTTCGACATCGCCTCCTCGCCTGCGCTCAACGACCGGGTGAAGGCCAATGCCATCCGGCTCGGCGGCAGCCGGGTTTCGAAGGATGGCGTGCTGATGATCGAGGCGAGCCGGTTCCGCAGCCAGGAGCGCAACCGGGAAGATGCCCGCGAACGCCTGAAAGCGCTCCTGCTGGAGGCTGCCGCGCCGCCTCCGCCGCCGCGCAGGAAGACGAAGCCGACGAAAGGCTCCGTCGAACGCCGGCTCAAGGAAAAATCCGGCCGTGCCGTGGTCAAGAAAATGCGTGGCCGCCCTTCGACGGAATGATCCGCGGCGTGATGATTTTTCCCTGCCGATTTTTAACGGGTCAACCCTTGTAATCTTCCTGTCGCTGCCCTCTCTTAATACGGGAATCACAACCACCCTTAGGGAGAAACGATCATGGGTCTGTTCAACTTCATCAAGAACGCCGGCAAGAAGCTCGGCCTGGTGGATGACGAGGGGACGACACCGCCGGATGTCGAGGCGGTGAAGAAGGAACTGGAATCGCACGGCCTCGGAACCGATAAGGTTCAGGTGGCCTTGGACGGTGACAAGGTGGTCCTGAAGGGCGATGTCGCCGACCAGAGCATCTTCGAAAAAGCCGTCGTCGCCGTCGGCAACACGCTCGGCGTCTCCAAGGTGGAAGCCTCCGAACTCAAGGTTGCCGACACCGCCGCCAAGGAGCCGGTCTTCTACACGGTGAAGAAGGGCGACAACCTCTGGAAGATCGCCGAAGCGCATTACGGCGCCGGCAAGGGCGCCAAGCACACGCTGATCTTCGAGGCCAACAAGCCGATGCTGACCCATCCGGACAAGATCTATCCGGGCCAGGTTCTGCGCATTCCGGAACTGGATGCCTGATATCGTGCATGGCGGAAATGCCGGTCTGGCGGGATTGTGAACAATCCCGCCCTCGACAGAACCGGCAGGGATTCGTGAAAGGAGAGCCGCCTGACGGCGCTCAGTGTATTGGCAAACCCTCTCCTTCGTCACCCTCGGGCTTGAGCCCCAAGGGTCCACGCCGCAAGCGGCGCGGTGGATGGTCGGGTCTGGCCCGACCATGACGAAAATGAAGGGACCGCCGCCTGTCCGCCGGACTGCGGCGGTTCCGTTTTTTCATAGGGCATTTCCAGCAAAAGTGCGAAGCGGTTCTGCGTCCGGAAATGCGTGAAAACAAATAGTGAGAGAATTTTCGCGATTCGGAGAAAAGCGGAAATGCTCCAGGCTGGACCTACCGATGGCCAATGGAAATGAGCTTGTCCTGTCGCCGGGCGTCAGGCTTCTGCCCGGCTATTTCGACCGGACGTCGCAGGAGGATCTGCTTGCGGAGATCCGCGCCGCCGTGGCCGAGGCGCCGCTGTTCGTTCCGCGCATGCCGCGCACGGGCAAGCCGATGTCGGTGCGCATGACCAATTGCGGTCCGCTCGGCTGGGTGACGGACAAGGAGCGCGGCTATCGCTACCAGCCGCTTCATCCCGAAACCGGCAAGCCGTGGCCCGCCATTCCGCCAAGGCTTCTCGATCTCTGGAAGGAGGTCGCGCCCGATGCGCCGCCGCCGGAAGCCTGCCTCGTGAATTTCTACGCTCCCGACGCCCGTATGAGCCTGCATCAGGACCGCGACGAACACGAATTCTCCGCGCCCGTCCTCTCGGTCTCGCTGGGCGATGCCTGCCTGTTCCGGATCGGCGGCCTTGCGCGCAACGATCCGACGAAATCGTTCCGGCTGCACAGCGGCGACGTCTTCGTGCTGGGCGGGGAGGGGCGCCTTCTGTTTCACGGCGTCGACCGGATCTATCCGGGCACGTCCGATCTTCTGAAGAACGGCGGGCGCGTCAATCTCACCCTGCGGCGCGTCTCGCCCGCGCCGTGAATGTGGGCGCGGGTTTCAGAGCTTGCGCAGCGCGACCGTTTCCACCAGGTGGTTCTCGCCCTTCTTGAGGATGAGGTCGGCGCGCGGGCGCGTCGGCAGGATGTTCTGGCGCAGGTTCTTCAGGTTGGTGTTGTGCCACAGGCCCTCGGCCATGCCCACCGCCTCCTCGACGCTGATCGAGGCATAGCGGTTGAAATAGGCGTGCGGGTCGCGAAAGGCCGTCTCGCGCAGGCGCAGGAACCGGCTCACATACCATTCGTGGATCAGGTGTTCCTCGGCGTCGATATAAATCGAGAAGTCGAAGAAGTCGGACACGATGGGCACGATCTTGCCGCCCGCCGGCAGGTGGCGGGACTGGAGAACGTTGACGCCTTCGAAAATCAGGATGTCGGGCCGGTCGACGATGGTGAATTCGTCCGGCAGGACGTCATAGACGTTGTGCGAATAGCGCGGCGCCTTCACATTCGGCAGGCCGGCCTTGATATCCGACAGGAAGCGCAGCAGGGCGCCGGTGTTGTAGCTTTCCGGAAAGCCCTTGCGGGCCATCAGGCCGCGCGCCTTCAGGATGGCGTTCGGGTAGAGAAAACCGTCGGTGGTGACGAGATCGACCTTCGGGCTCGACGGCCAGCGGGCCAGCAACTCCTTCAGGATGCGCGCCGTCGTCGACTTGCCCACGGCCACGGAACCGGCGATGCCGATCACGAAGGGCGTCTTGACGGCATCGGAAAGGCTGAGGAACTGGTTGCGCTGGTTGAACAGCATCTGCGAGGATTCGACATGGGCCGAAAGCAGGCGCGACAGCGACAGATAGATGCGGCGCACTTCATCGAGGTCGATGGGATCGTCGATGGAGCGCAGACGCTTCAGGTCGTCTTCGGTGAGCGTCAACGGCGTATCGGCGCGGAACCGCGCCCATTCCGTTGCGCTGAAGAAATGATACGGAGAATATCGGCTCGCCTGGAAATGATCCAGCGTTTCCGGCACCTCCACCTCCCTGATTGCGACCATGTCTCACTCCCGACGACTGGCCTTCTCCTCAAGGCCGGTTTTCACAGTACGCTTTTCCAATATCTTCAATACATCCGAAAGCGGTATGTCTGCAATCTTCAAAACGACGAGAAGATGATAGAGCAGGTCCGCGCTTTCGTCGATAAGGTTGGCGCGGTCGCTGGCGATGGCGGCGATCACCGTCTCAACGGCCTCCTCGCCCAGCTTCTTCGCCGCCTTGCGCTGGCCGGCGGCGTAGAGCTTCGCCGTCCAGGATTCGTCCGGCGAGGCATGCGCGCGCGTCGCGACGATCTTTTCCAGATCGGACAGGGTGAACTCGCTCATCGTTTCTCTCCCGGATATCAGTCGAGCCGCATCGGTATGCCGCGTTCGGCCATATAGCGCTTGGCCTCGCCGATGGAATAGGTGCCGAAATGAAAGATCGAGGCGGCGAGCACCGCCGTCGCATGGCCTTCCTTCACGCCGGCCACGAGGTCGTCCAGCGTGCCGACGCCGCCCGACGCGATCACGGGAACGCGCACGGCGTCGGCAATCGTCCGCGTCAGTTCCAGGTCGTAGCCGGATTTGGTGCCGTCCCTGTCCATCGAGGTGACGAGCAGCTCGCCCGCGCCGCGCTCGACCATCCTGATGGCGAAGTCGACGGCGTCGATGCCGGTCGGGTTGCGGCCGCCGTGGGTATGGATTTCCCAGCGGTTCGCCTCACCCTCTTTCGAAACCTTCTTGGCGTCGATGGAGACGACGATGCACTGGTCGCCGAACTTGTCGGCGGCTTCCGTGACGAAATCCGGGTTCCTCACGGCGGCGGAGTTGATCGAAACCTTGTCCGCGCCGCACAGCAGCAGCTTGCGGATATCGGCAATGGTGCGCACGCCGCCGCCGACGGTGAGCGGCATGAAGCAATGTTCGGCGGTCCGCTGCACCACGTCGAAGATCGTGTCGCGATCGTCCGACGAGGCGGTGATGTCGAGGAAGCACAGCTCGTCGGCACCGGCGGCGTCATAGGCCTGCGCGGCCTCCACCGGATCGCCGGCGTCGATCAGGTCGACGAAGTTGACGCCCTTGACGACGCGGCCGTCCTTCACGTCGAGGCAGGGAATGACGCGGGCCTTGAGGGTCATCGGACGGCCTCCTTCTTCGCATTTGCGATCAGCGCCAGCGCTTCCTTCGGGTCGATGCGGCCGTCGTAGAGCGCCCGGCCGGAGATCGCGCCTTCGAGACGGGCGGCATCTGGCTCAAGCATGCGGCGGATATCGTCCAGCGAGGCGAGCCCGCCCGAGGCGATGACGGGAATGGAAACGGCGTTCGCCAGCTCCAGCGTCGAGGCCCAGTTGATGCCGGTCAGGATGCCGTCGCGGTCGATGTCGGTGTAGATGATGGCGGAGACGCCGGCACCCTCGAATTTCCGCGCCAGTTCGATCACCCCGAGTTCGGAGGCTTCCGCCCAGCCCTCGACCGCCACCTTGCCGCCCTTGGCGTCGATGCCGACGGCGATATGGCCGGGGAAGCGCTTGCAGGCCTCGATGACCAGTGCCGGATCGCGCACCGCGACCGTGCCGAGGATGACGCGGGAAAGCCCGCGCGCAAGCCAGCTTTCGATATGGTCGAGCGTGCGGATGCCGCCGCCGAGTTGCACCGGGTTCTTCGTCGCCTTCAGGATGGCGTCCACCGCCGCGCCGTTGACCGACGAGCCGGCGAAGGCGCCGTTGAGGTCGACGACGTGCAGCCATTCGAAGCCCTGGTCCTCGAAGGCTTTCGCCTGGGCCGCCGGGTCGGGATTGTAGACCGTGGCCTGGTCCATGTCGCCGAGCTTCAGGCGCACGCACTGGCCGTCCTTCAGGTCTATTGCGGGAAAGAGGATCATGTCAGGGCGCCCATTTCAGGAAGTTGGCGATGAGTTTCAGGCCGAGCGTCTGGCTCTTTTCGGGGTGGAACTGCGCTCCGGCCATGTTGTCGCGGCCGACGAAGGCCGTCACCGGCCCGCCGTAATCGGTGGTGGCGATGACGTCTTCCGGCCGCGCCGCGGCCAGATGGTAGGAATGCACGAAATAGGCATGCAGCCCGTCCGGCCCCGTTGGGATGCCGTCGAAAAGCGGGTGGGGACGGTTGAGCGTCAGCGTGTTCCAGCCGATCTGCGGAATCTTCAGCTCCGGGTCGGACGGCGTCATTTCCACCACGTCGCCGGCGATCCAGCCCAGACCGTCGGTGATCGTCTTTTCCAGTCCGCGCGACGACATGAGCTGCATGCCGACGCAGATGCCGAGGAAGGGACGCGCCTTTTCCTCCACCGCATGGCGAAGCGCTTCCACCATGCCCGGCACGGCGTCGAGACCGGCGCGGCAATCGGCATAGGCGCCGACGCCCGGCAGCACGATGCGGTCGGCGCCGGCAACGATGTCGGCCTTGTCGGTCAGGACGATCTCGGCGTCCAGTCCCTGTTCGCGGGCGGAACGCTCGAAGGCTTTGGTGGCCGAGCGCAGGTTGCCCGAACCGTAGTCTATGATCGCGACGCGCATCGCTCTAGCGTCCTCCATGCAAATCGAAAAGGCCGAGCACCGGACGCCGGTCGCCCACTGGCGCATAGGCGGCCGGCGCCGCACCGGCTGAATTCACCGGCGTTCTAGTCCGAAGTGCCGCCCCGGAAAAGAAGATTTCCTCGGCCTCGTCGAGATTCCTCGCCACGATCGCGGCGGCGATCCGGTAGCCGTGCCGCTCGCGTTTGCGGATGGCGAGATTGCGGCTTTCAAGCCCGCTGAAAACGCTCACGGCCAAAGCCAGGACCGGCCCGGCGGGAGCGGCGGCCTCGATCCCGGCCAGAATGCCGGAAAGCGCCAGCAGCAGAAGCGTCAGGAAAGCCTCGAACCACAGGCGATGGAGAAGAAACCATAGTGGCGGCAGGAAATAGGCCAGAAACGAGAAGCCGTCACGGACGACCGCCGTGCGCTCGTCGCCTTCGACGCTGCCGGGCGGTGTCAGAAAAACGAAGCTTGCCATGAAGGGTTTCCCTCGTGGGCGAGGCGTCCGGGGCAATCGCGGAAAGCGTTTCGCGGCTTTCCGTTGGCAATTGCCGGGTCCGGATCAGACCAGAATGCCCTTGGTGGAGGGAATCCGGTTTGCCTGGCGTGGATCGATCTCGGTTGCCGTGCGCAAGGCGCGGGCAACGGCCTTGAAGCAGGTCTCGGCGATATGGTGGTTGTTGGCGCCGTAATGGTTCAGCACATGCAGCGTGATGCCGGCATTCTGGGCGAAGGCCTGGAAGAATTCCCGCACCAGCTCGGTATCGAAGGTGCCGATCTTCGCCGCCGGGAACGTTACGTTCCAGACGAGGAAGGGGCGGCCGGAAACGTCGATGCCGGCCCTGGTCATGGTCTCGTCCATCACGAGGTCGAGGGCGGCGTAGCGGGTGATGCCGCGGCGGTCGCCGAGCGCCCGGGAGATCGCCTGCCCGAGCGCGATGCCGGTATCCTCGACGGTGTGGTGATCGTCGATATGCAGGTCGCCCTTCACGGAAATGTCCATGTCGATCAGCGAATGACGGCAGAACTGGTCCAGCATGTGGTCGAAGAAGCCGATGCCCGTCGAGATATTGCCCTGGCCGGTGCCGTCGATGTCGACGGAAACGGAAATGGAGGTCTCGTTGGTGGTGCGGGAAACGCTGGCCTTGCGGCTTGCGGCTTCGGTCATGTCGGGGCTCCCTTGCAATGTGTCCGTTCCTTATCAGGCATGGGCCGCAAATGCCAGAATCCATTGCGGCGGGCGGGGTGCATTGCATTCGCATCCGGTGCGCTTACATAAGTTCCAACCCAGAGCAGTTCTCCGGCAAGATGTGAAACGGTTTTGCGTGCGGGATTGCGTGTGAATCTTAAGGAAGGGCCCGGACCGTTTCCGGGCCGAAGGATCATTCGATGACGACGATTATCTCTGTACGCAAGGATGGCAAGGTCGTGATGGCCGGCGACGGTCAGGTCAGCCTCGGCCAGACCGTCATGAAGAGCAATGCCCGCAAGGTCCGCCGCATCGGCAAGGGCGGCGAGGTGGTGGCCGGTTTCGCAGGCGCGACGGCCGACGCCTTCACCCTGCTCGACCGGCTGGAAAAGAAACTGGAGCAATATCCCGGCCAGCTGATGCGCGCGGCGGTGGAGCTGGCCAAGGACTGGCGCACCGACAAGTATCTGCGCAATCTGGAGGCGATGATGATCGTCGCCGACCGGCAGGTCACGTTGGCGATCACCGGCAACGGCGACGTGCTGGAGCCGGAACATGGCGCGATCGCCATCGGGTCGGGCGGCAATTACGCGCTGGCCGCTGCCCGCGCGCTGATCGATTCCGACAAGGACGCCGAGGAAATCGCCCGCCGTGCCCTGGATATCGCCGCCGATATCTGTGTCTATACCAACCAGAATGTCATTGTCGAAACGCTCGATGCCGAACGTTGAGATGGACGGGAGGCCAAGAGTATCATGACCAATTTTTCCCCTCGCGAAATCGTGTCCGAACTGGACCGCCACATCATCGGCCAGCATGACGCCAAGCGCGCCGTGGCCATCGCGCTCCGCAACCGCTGGCGCCGCCAGCAGCTCGAGGAAGGGCTGCGCGACGAGGTGATGCCGAAGAACATCCTGATGATCGGCCCGACCGGCGTCGGCAAGACGGAGATTTCCCGCCGTCTGGCCAAGCTCGCCGGCGCTCCCTTCATCAAGGTCGAGGCGACGAAATTCACCGAGGTCGGCTATGTCGGCCGCGACGTCGAGCAGATCATCCGCGATCTGGTCGAGGTCGGCATCGCGCTGGTGCGCGACAGGAAGCGCTCCGAAGTGGAGGCCAAGGCCCACCAGAATGCCGAGGAGCGCGTGCTGGACGCGCTGGTCGGCGCCACCGCCTCTCCCGCCACGCGGGAAAGCTTCCGCAAGAAGCTGCGCGCCGGCGAGCTGGACGACAAGGAAATCGACATCGAAGTGGCCGACAGCGGTTCCGGCACGCCGGGTTTCGAGATCCCGGGCATGCCGGGCGCCAATATCGGCGTGCTGAACCTTTCGGAAATGTTCGGCAAGGCGATGGGCGGGCGCACCAAGAAAGTGCGAACCACCGTCTCCAAGTCCTATCCCGAACTGATCCGCGACGAATCCGACAAGCTGATCGATAACGAGGTCATCCAGCGCGAGGCGATCCGCTCGGCCGAGAACGACGGGATCGTCTTCATCGACGAGATCGACAAGATCGCCGCGCGCGACGGCGGCGTCGGAGCGGGCGTTTCCCGCGAGGGCGTTCAGCGCGACCTGCTGCCGCTGGTCGAAGGCACCACGGTTTCGACCAAATACGGCCCGGTGAAGACGGATCACATCCTCTTCATCGCCTCGGGCGCCTTCCATGTGGCCAAGCCCTCCGACCTTCTGCCTGAGCTTCAGGGCCGACTGCCGATCCGCGTCGAGCTGAAGCCGTTGACCAAGGAAGACTTCCGCCGCATCCTGACGGAAACCGAGGCCAGCCTGATCCGCCAGTACAAGGCGCTGATGGCGACGGAAAACCTGAACCTCGATTTCACCGAAGACGCCATCGATGCGCTGGCGGATACGGCGGTGCATCTCAACGCCACTGTCGAGAACATCGGCGCGCGGCGCCTGCAAACGGTCATGGAGCGTGTTCTGGACGAGATTTCGTTCAATGCGCCGGATCGTGGCGGCTCCGAAATCATGATCGATTCGGAGTATGTCCGCGAGCATGTCGGCGATCTCGCCCGCGACACGGACCTGTCGCGCTACATTCTCTGATGGCGGAAATGCCGGTCTGGCGGGATTGTGAACAATCCCGCCCTCGACAAAACCGGCACGGATTCGTTAAAGGAGAGCCGCCTGAAGACGACTCAGTGTATTGGCAAACCCTTTCCTTCGTCACCCTCGGGCTTGACCCGAGGGTCCACGCCGCAAGCGGCGCGGTGGATGGTGGGGTCTGGCCCGACCATGACGAAAGAGAGCGATGAGCAGTTTGTCGGCAGTCTGAGCCGCCTGAAAGCGACTTTCCCGCTGTTGATCCGATTCGGCCGCCTGCCGCGGCCGGGAAGCGATTGAGCCGGGCCACTTGCAGTTTCCGGAAAAACGGGTAGCGATTTGCATCCGGAATTGCCAAAAAGAACGGGCATGATGGTGAAGCTTCGACGGATCATTCTGGCATTGGCGGGCGTTGCGGCCCTTGCATCGGCGGAAATGGCGCAGGCGGGTGTCGCCGTGCCGGCGGGCAACCGCAATGCCGAACAACCGGCGATCCCGGGGGCCTCGGTGCGCCGCACCGCCGCCTTGAAGTCGAGCTTCGACCGCAAGTACGAGAAGGTCCGCGACCTGCTGGCCAGCGACCGCCAGCTCATCGCCAAGATAAAGAAGACCGCCGCGACCTACGGTATCGCGCCGATCCATATGGTCGGGGCGCTGGTCGGCGAACACACCTATAATGTCGACGCCTACGACCGGCTCCAGAGCTATTATGTCAAGGCGGCGTCCTATACCGGCAATTCGTTCCGCTTCAGCTATGCGAACGAGTCGATTTCCGATTTTCTCGCCCGGCCGCAATTCGCCGGCTGCCGGCAGTCAGACAGCTACAGCCTCTGGACCTGCCGCGAGGGCATCTGGGACAAGAGCTTCCGGGGCCGCGCGGTCGATGGCACGTCCTTTCCGGACAACCGCTTCAGCGCCGTATTCTTCCAGCCCTTCTTCGCCGGCCAGACCTTCGGCCTCGGCCAGATCAACCCGCTGACGGCCCTGATGCTGTCCGACCTGGTCGTCAGGCGTTCCGGCTATGAAAGGCTGGACGAGAAGGATGCCGCCGGCGTCTACAGGGCGATCATGGACCCGGATCGCTCACTGGCCTACATGGCGGCGATCATCCGCCGCTCGATCGACGATTACAACGATATAGCCGGCGTCGATATCTCCACCAATCCGGGCATCACCGCGACACTCTACAATATCGGCAACCCCCGCGAGCGTGCCCGCCGGCTGGCCGCCCAGCGCGCCGCCGGCCGGCAGGCCTGGCCCGAGGAGAATTATTACGGCTGGCTGATCAACGACCGGCTTCCCGAACTCATGAAGCTCCTCTGAGATCGGCGCCTGCGCTCCATTTTTTCCAATTTGGAAAAAATCTTTCAAACTTTTGCAGAATTGACCAAAAGCGAAATCCGGGGAAACTGAATCCCAACGTAACGTATGCTGCGATGGGAGTTGGGATATGAGCCGGATTGAAAAGAACGGGCTGGCCTTCGATGCCGGTCTTCATGAATTTCTCGTCAGGGAAGCGCTGCCGGCAGCGGGCGTCGATCCGGACGCCTGGTTCGCCGCCTTCGCCGCCATCGTGAATGAGCTTGCGCCGGAAAACCGGGCGCTGCTCGAAAAGCGCGACCGCTTCCAGCAGCAGCTCGACGACTGGTATCGCAAGAACGGCGCGCCCATCGATCTCAAGGCTTATGAGGCCTTCCTGCGCGAGATCGGCTATATCCTGCCCGAAGGCCCGGCCTTCAGCGTCACGACGCAGAACGTCGATCCGGAAATCGCCTCGATCGCCGGTCCGCAGCTCGTCGTTCCGGTCATGAATGCCCGCTATGCGCTGAACGCGGCCAATGCCCGCTGGGGCTCGCTCTATGATGCGCTCTATGGCACGGACGCGATCCCCGAGGAGGACGGCGCGGAGAAGGGTAAGGGCTACAATCCGAAGCGCGGCGGGAAGGTCATCGCCTGGGCGCGTGATTTCCTCGACGGCAGCGCCCCGCTTGCCTCCGGTTCATGGAAGGACGCGAAATCCTTCACCATCGAGGGCGGAGCGCTTTCCGTCACGCTGCTCGACGGCACGAAGACGGGCCTGAAGGACACGGCGTCGTTTGCCGGCTACACGGGTGAGGCTGCACAGCCGGAAAGCCTGCTTCTGGAGAAGAACGGCCTGCACATCGACATCTGCATCGACCCGGCTTCGCTGATCGGCGGGACCGATCCGGCCGGCATCGCCGACGTCATCCTCGAATCGGCGATCACCACGATCATGGATTGCGAGGATTCGGTGGCGGCCGTCGATGCCGACGATAAGGTCCTCGTCTATCGCAACTGGCTGGGCCTGATGCGGGGCGACCTGACCGAAGAGGTCGAGAAGGGCGGCAGGACCTTCACCCGCCGCCTCAATGCCGACCGCACCTATATCGCGCCGGACGGCTCCACGTTCACCCTGCATGGCCGCTCGCTGATGCTGGTGCGCAATGTCGGCCACCTGATGACCAATCCGGCCGTTCTCGACGCCGCGGGCAACGAGATTCCGGAAGGCATCATGGATGCGCTCGTGACCGGATTGATCGCGCTCGTCGATATCGGCCCGAACGGCCGCCGCGCCAATTCCCGCGCCGGCTCCATGTATGTCGTCAAGCCTAAGATGCACGGGCCGGAGGAAGTCGCCTTCGCCTCGAAGCTGTTCGCCCGGGTGGAAGACGCGCTCGGCATGGCGCCCAACACGATCAAGATGGGCATCATGGACGAGGAGCGCCGCACCACGGTCAACCTCAAGGAATCGATCCGCGCGGCGAGCGAACGCGTCGTCTTCATCAACACCGGCTTCCTCGACCGCACCGGCGACGAGATCCACACCTCGATGGAAGCCGGGCCGATGATCCGCAAGGGCGACATGAAGCAGGCCGCCTGGATTGCGGCTTACGAGAACTGGAATGTCGATATCGGCCTCGAATGCGGCCTGTCCGGCCATGCGCAGATCGGCAAGGGCATGTGGGCCATGCCCGACCTGATGGCGGCGATGCTGGAGCAGAAGATCGCCCATCCGAAAGCCGGTGCCAACACGGCCTGGGTTCCCTCGCCGACGGCGGCGACGCTGCACGCCACGCATTATCACACGGTCGACGTGGCCGCCCGGCAGGCCGAACTGAAGAGCCGTCCGCGCGCCGCGCTTTCCGATATTCTCTCGGTGCCGGTCGCGGCGCGGCCGAACTGGACGCCGGAGGATATCCAGCGCGAGATCGACAACAATGCGCAGGGAATCCTCGGTTATGTCGTCCGCTGGATCGACCAGGGCGTCGGCTGCTCCAAGGTTCCGGATATCAACGATGTCGGCCTGATGGAAGACCGCGCCACGCTGCGCATTTCCTCGCAGCACATGGCGAACTGGCTGCGCCACGGCGTCATCACCGAGGAGCAGGTTTTCGAGACGATGAAGCGCATGGCTGCCGTCGTCGACCGCCAGAACGCCGGCGATCCGCTCTACACCCCGATGGCCGCCGATTTCGACGGCTCCGTCGCCTTCCAGGCGGCACTCGATCTGGTCCTCAAGGGACGCGAGCAGCCGAACGGCTATACCGAGCCGGTCCTGCACCGCCGCCGCCGCGAACTGAAGGCGAAGCTTGCCTCCTGACGCAGGACCGGGACCGTCGAAACGGTCCCGATCCACATCGAACGAAAAAGCCGCCGGATCGCTCCGGCGGCTTTTCGATTGCAGCGCGTGCGGCGGGGCTCCTACTGGAGAACGACGACGCGGGTGTTGCGGCCGGGACGGACGCGGTTGTAGAGGTCGATGACGTCCTGGTTCATCAGGCGGATGCAGCCAGAGGAGGCGGCGGTGCCGATGGAAGCCCATTCAGGCGTGCCGTGCAGGCGGAAGAGCGTGTCGCGGCCCTTCTCGTCGAACAGGTACATGGCGCGGGCGCCGAGCGGATTGTTGAGGCCTGGGCCCATGCCGGCTTCCACGTATTTCGTCAGGTCCGGCCGGCGCTGCGCCATTTCCTTCGGCGGGTGCCACATCGGCCATTCCTGCTTCCAGGCGACATAGGCCTCGCCCTTCCAGGCGAAGCCCGCCTTGCCGACGCCGATGCCGTAACGCACCGCCTTGCCTCCGGGCAGAACATAGTAGAGGAAACGCTTCGGCGTATCGACGACGATGGTGCCGGCTTTTTCGCTCGTGGGGTAATCGACGATCTGGCGGTGGAACTGCTTGTTCACCCGTTCGATCGGGATCGCCGGAAGGGCGTAGCCCGCGTCGGTGACGGCGCCGTAGGAATCGGAGAAGATCTGGTTGGTTTCGATCCGCGCCGTCCGGGTGGCGGGAGCCTTCCCGTCTCCGGAGGCGGTTTCGGACGTCGTGGAGCAGCCGGCCAGTGCTAGCATTGCTGCCAGACCGGACAAAGTCAGGACATTGCGGGCGCGCATGGTATTCTCTTTGTGAAACGGGATGATTCGGCGGCTTGCGGCCGTCTCTGAGCAAGGTTTATTTTCGATAAGGCGGGGCTTGGCAAGCCGCTGTTTGCGGGCCGAAGTATGGTCCCGTCTAATTTTGGCGGGCATGGCCTTTTTGCAACATAGGGTGCATCGCAGCCGCAGGTGAGAGCGGATGACGCTGATCAGTTTTTCGGGCCCGGGCCCGCTCATGGATGGACGGCAATCCGATGCCGCGCTGATGGTCCGGCGCGGCGTCCAGCGCCTGCTGGAAGACATGCGGCATGCAACGCTGCCGGAACTGCCGCTGGCCAGCGGCCGGCGGGCCGATCTCGTCAGCCTTTCGGAAAAGGGCGAGATCTGGATCGTCGAGATCAAGTCGTCGCTGATCGACTTCCGCACCGACCGCAAATGGCCGGACTACCGCGCCCATTGCGACCGGCTGTTCTTCGCCACGCATGATAAGGTGCCCCTTGATATCTTTCCGGAGGAGTGCGGTCTCATCGTATCGGACGGCTATGGCGCGCATATGCTGCGCGACGCGCCCGAGCATCGCCTTGCGCCGGCCACCCGCAGATCGCTGACGCTGCATTTTTCCCGCACCGCGGCACGCCGCCTGATGGCGGCCGAATGGGCGGCCGGAGCCGACTGGAATCCGGGGAACCTTCCCGGGGAAGGATAAGGCGCCCGCGCGGCGCCGGGCGTCCATCGGGACGCACCAGGGATGGCCTATTTCGGCGCGCGCTTGGCCAGAATGCGTTGCAGGGTCCGGCGGTGCATGTTCAGGCGCCGCGCCGTTTCCGAAACGTTGCGCTCGCACATTTCATAGACGCGCTGGATATGCTCCCACCGCACCCGGTCCGCCGACATCGGGTTCTCCGGCACCTCGGCCTTTTCGCCGGGCCGCTGCGTCAGCGCATGGTAGATGTCGTCGGCATCCGCGGGCTTGGCGAGATAGTCGAGCGCACCGAGCTTCACGGCGGTCACGGCGGTGGCGATATTGCCGTAGCCGGTCAGCACGACGACGCGGGTTTCTGCCTCCGTCTCGCGAAGCGCCTCGATGACGTCCAGCCCGTTGCCGTCGCCGAGACGCAGGTCGATCACGGCATATTTCGGCGGGCGGGCCTTGGCCTTGGCGATGCCTTCAGCGACGGTTTCGGCCATTTCGACGGCGAAGCCGCGCGATTCCATTGCCCGGGCCAGACGCCTGAGAAAGGGGCCGTCGTCATCCACGAGCAGCAGGGTCTCCTCGCCAGCCGCCGTGTCCGTCCCGTTCTTGTCCGCCAGGGACTGGGAGGCTGAGCCGTTCGGGCCTTTTTCCACCATTGCTTTCCATTCCTCTCGAGCCGTCGGCGACCCGCTGGCGGGCAGGGTGCCGCTTCTTCCTGATCGCGCCCCTGCCTGCCGATATCCGTCAGCGGAGGATATATCCGGCAAGGGCAATCCGTCCCGGAAACGGTTATGGCCATTAATTCCTGACGGGTAAAGTCATTTTCCGTTGACGGCTTCCATTCGCGCGCGGGGCCATTCGATGCGCACATTCGCACCCGGGCGGTCGTCCGGCCCGTTGTAGAATTCCAGCCGTGCGCCGGATCGTTCCAGAAGCGTCTTGGCGATGAACATGCCGAGCCCGAGCCCGCCGGCCTTGTCCGGGCGGCTGCGTTTCGTCACGTAAGGCTCGCCGATATGGGCAAGCACATCCGGCGCATAGCCCTCGCCGTCGTCGGAAATCAGGATGGTGACGCGTTCGCGCGTATGCTCCACCGTCACCGTCACTTTCTCCCTGGCGAAATCGACAGCGTTTTCGAGCAGGTTGCCGAGACCGTAGAGAATGCCGGGATTGCGGTTGCCCACCGGTTCGCCGGCCCGGCCGGATTTTTCCACCAGTTCCAGCGTCACGCCGAAATCCCGGTGCGGCGCCATCACTTCCTCGACCAGCGACGACAGCGGCAGGAAGCGCATATGCTCCTCGCCCTCGGCGGAAAGGGAGGTGAGCCGGCGAAGGATGTCGCGGCAGCGCTCGCTCTGGCTGCGCAGAAGTGCCACGTCCTCGCCGAAGCGGTCGTCCGGTCCAAGCTCGCGTTCCATTTCCTTGGCGACGAGGGTGATCGTGGCGAGCGGCGTGCCGAGTTCGTGCGCCGCCGCGGCCGCCAGGCCGTCGAGCTGCGTCAGGTGCTTTTCCCGTTGCAGGATCAGTTCCGTGGCGGCGAGCGCATCGGCAAGCTGCGTCGCCTCGCTGGAGATGCGATAGACGTAGAAGGCCGCAAACGCCATCGTCGCTATGACGGCGCACCACATGCCCGTCTGCATGATCGGCTGGATATAGAGTTCCTCGCCGGGATACCACGGCACTTCGTAGATGGAAAAGGCGAGCGCGGTGGTGGCTGCCAGGGCGATGGCGAACAGCGCCAGCGAATAACGCAGCGGCTGGGCAGCGAACGAAATGATGACGGGAACGCACAGCAGCGGCGCGAACGGGTTTCCGAGCCCGCCGGTCACGTAAAGCAGGCCCGCGAGCTGGAGAAGATCGATGGACAGAAGCGCAAGCGTCGCTTCCGGCGAAAGGCGCTGCGTCGAGGGATAGCGCAGCGACAGGGCCAGATTCAGCGCCGCGAGGCCGCCGATCAGCGCCACGCATGTGAAAAGGGGCAGCGGAAAGCCGAAGACCAGCGCCACCGTAAGCACCGTGACCGTCTGGCCGCCGATGGCCAGCCAGCGCAGCCATGCGAGCGTATGAAGGCGAAGCGCCCGGCTGTCGTGGCCGAAGGTCATGTTGGCGTCGGATGGCGTGGCGTTCATGGCGATAAGGTCCTTCTCCTGCATCGCGCTCATGTACCACGCGGCTTGACGCGTGTCGTGGGTGCGGCTTCGGCGGGGTTTTCCGGCCAGGGATGCCTCGGATAGCGGCCGCGCATCTCGGCGCGCACGTCCTTCCACGAACCGGTCCAGAAGCCGGGCAGGTCGCGCGTCGTCTGGATCGGCCGATGGGCGGGGGATGTCAGTTCCAGAACCAGGGGAAGGCGTCCAGCTCCCACGGAAGGGTGAACCTTGAGCCCGAACAGTTCCTGCACGCGGATCGTCAGCACGGGTTCCGCGCCGTCATAGTGGATGGGGTGGCGCTGCCCGGTCGGGGCTTCGAAATGGGTCGGGGCGAGCCGGGCGAGATCGCGCTGGAGCGCATGCGGCACCAGCGCCATCAGTCCGTCGGAGAGGGTGCCCGGCCTGATGTCGTCGAGCCCGCGGGTATCCTGCTGGAAAGGCTCGAACCAATCCTCCAGCCGTGCGAGCAGGGCGTCGTCGCTCATGTCCGGCCAGGGCTCGCCGAGCGCGCGGTGCAGGAAGCCGATGCGGTCGCGAAGCTGTTTCGCCTCCTTGCCGAAGGGCAGAACGCCGAGGCCGAGCAGCGTGACACCCTCGGCCAGCGCCTTTGCGGCCTCAGGCCCGGCGGGCCGGGGCAATGGCGATTCCTCCAGAACCAGCGCGCCGAGACGGGTGACGCGGCGGGCGCGCACCTGCCGGCTCTTCTGGTCGAACAGGCATTGTTCCTCGCGGCGGATCGCCGATTTCAGCTCCCGTTCCACATCGGCGCGGCCGATTTCCGCCGCCGCCAGAATGCGCGGCCGCGCCGCGCGGCCGGTCAGGTCCGCCACCACCAGCATCTCCGCTGCGGAAAGCCGCTCGGCCTCGTCCAGTTCGCCGCCGCGTCCGTTCGCCAGCACGAACCGGCCGCGGCCACCGCGCTGAAGGGCGACGCGATCCGGAAACGCATGAATGAGAAGCGCGCCGGGACTTGCCGGCTCGCCGGCCTTTCCGGTTGCGGCCGGAAGGGACGCGGCCAGGCGCGCCGCCAGCCTTCTTGCCGATTCGGCGCGGCTGCTTCTGTCGCTTTTGAACCGGCGCAGCCTGTCCTCGAGATCCGGACTCGCACCGCCGAGGCCCTGTTCGGTGAGCAGAACGCCGAGAAGGCAGGCCTCCATCGCCTGGCCGTCCGCCGCCGCCGAGACGGTCATGGCCGCCAGTCGCGGCGGAAGTGCAAGCGAGCGGATGCGTTTGCCCGCTTCGGTCAGGTCGCCGTTTTGGTCGAGCGCCCCGAGCAATGTCAGCAGGGCCTGCGCCTCGGCGAAGGCGGGGGGAGGCGGGGGATCGAGAAAGGAAAGGCCGGCCGGGTCCTTCACGCCCCAGTGCGCCATGTCGAGAACCAGACCGGACAGATCGCTGGACAGAATCTGCGGCGGCGTGAAGGCGGGAAGCGCTGCCGTCTGGCCCGCATGCCACAGGCGGATGGCAATGCCCGGTCCGGTGCGTCCGGCGCGGCCCGCCCGCTGGTCGGCGGAGGCTCTGGAGACGCGCACGGTCTCCAGCCGCGTGATCCCGGTTGCCGGTTCGAACACCGGCAGGCGTTGCAGACCGCTGTCGACGATGATCCGCACCCCGTCGATGGTGATCGAGGTTTCGGCAATCGAGGTCGCGAGCACGATCTTGCGCCGGCCGGCCGGGGCAGGGCGGATCGCGGCATCCTGTTCCTTCTGGCTCAGATTGCCGTAGAGCGGCACGATATCCGTATCCGGCCCGAACCGTCCCTCCAGCCGTTCGGCGGTGCGCAGGATTTCCGCCTGTCCCGGAAGGAAGGCGAGGATCGAGCCGTCTTCGGCGGCGTGGACCGCACGGATTTCGCGCGCCATCGTATCCTCGATCCGCTCGCCGGCCGGCCGTTCCGCATGGCGGATATCGATCGGGTAAGAGCGTCCCATGCTTTCGATGGCTGGAGGATTGCCGAGCAGTTCGCCGACCCGCGCGACATCGAGCGTCGCCGACATGACCAGGATGCGCAGGTCCGGGCGAAGCGCCGACTGGACGTCCAGCGCCAGCGCCAGTCCGAAATCGGCGTCGAGAGACCGCTCGTGGAATTCGTCGAAGATCACTGCCGCGATGCCGGCAAGTTCCGGATCGTCCAGCACCATGCGGGCGAAAACGCCTTCCGTCACCACTTCGATGCGCGTGCGGGCGGAGATGCGGTTGTCGAGCCGCATGCGGTAACCGACCAGTGCGCCCACCGCCTCCCCTGCCAGTTCGGACATCCGGGCCGCCGCCGCCCGGGCCGCCAGCCGCCGTGGCTCGAGCAGGATGATCCTGCCGTCGCTCCGCCAGGGCTCTTGGAGAAGATAAAGCGGAACCAGCGTCGTCTTGCCGGCGCCCGGAGGCGCGGAAAGCACCGCGCGGCCATGATCGGCCAGGGCTGCGGCGATATCGGGCAGGACATGCGAGACGGGAAGCGTCGGGAGTGATTCACGTGAAAACGTCATCGTCGGCCTGTATGCGTCTGCCGGCGCGCTATCCTGATGGCAACGCCGGTCGCCCGGGGTTCTTGTCGAAGGGGCAGGATGGATCGTCCCGGCGGGAGCGCGGAATGTGCCCAATCCCGGCAGGCTTTGCAAGGCGGCTGCCGCTGCGCTATTATTCCCGTCGTTCCGCGCTGTTTTTGCGTTGATGTCTGGATTGTTTCAGAAATTATTGTTGTTTTACATGTGGTTACATAATTTTCTGGATATTTTTGTCTGTTGAGTGTTGACGTTTGAGTGTGGAGGGTTCTATAAGCAGCGTCGTTGACGAGGGCGGCTTCGCTGCTGGCGACCTTCTCGTTTGCTCTTGAGACTGGCGGCGATATTTGGCCTTAAGGGTTTGATTTTGCTGG
>NZ_JANFPI010000008.1 GCF_026552795.1 Ectorhizobium quercum | reverse complement strand
AACAAAAAACGCGGACCCAGGCAGAAAAACGCCCAAAGGCAAAACCATAACGCGGGGTGGAGCAGCCCGGTAGCTCGTCAGGCTCATAACCTGAAGGCCGCAGGTTCAAATCCTGCCCCCGCAACCATCTTTACTTGCGACCCCGTAGCCTTACCCGCTGCGGGGTTTTTGCGTTGTGCGGCAATCGTAAGGATGCCAGCAAGATCCCCGCGAACGTCGATCTCCACCTTGCCCTCCACCGGAGTCAGCACAATGTCCTCGACCAGTGAGCGGATCACCTCGGCAGCCTCGGTCCGCCGCTCCTCGGAATCATCCTGCAGCGTCTCGTAAAGCTGCTGAACCCGCTGGCGATAGTGCTGGGCCATCGCCGGATGCAGCAGCGGCGGCGGCTCGTCGGTTGTGGCCAGGAAGGAGGTCAGTTCCGCCTTGCGCGCCCGCAGCCTGTCGCCGCATTCCTTGACGTCATCCACCGAGAGGGCGTCCTTCAGATAAAGGTCCATCAGCTTCTGGACCTCCCGGTCGATCCGCCCGATCTCGGCTTGGGCCGCGTCGATATGCGCACGCGCCTCCATGCGCAGGCGATTGATCTCCCGCGTATAGGCGTCGCAGAACGCGGCGAAGATCTTCGGGTCGAGCATCCGGGTGCGAAGCGCGTTCAGCACCCGCGATTCCAGCTCGTCGCGGCGGAGGTTGACCCGGTTGTCGCAGGTGCCCTTGTTGCGCGCCGTCGAGCAGCCGATCAGCGTCGCCGAGATCATCGAATAGCCGCCACCGCAGCAGGCGCATCTGGTCAGCCCGGAAAACAGATACTTGGGTCGGCGGCGGGTGTTGACCCGCGCGACGTCGGGCTGCCCCTTGGCATCAGGCGCGATCCTATTGCGGGCCTGCCGTGTCTTCACCGCCTGCCACAGTGCGTCATCGAGAATGCGCAGTTCCGGTGCCTCCTGGATCACCCAGTCCTCTTCCGGGTTCGGGCGCGCCTGGCGCTTGCCGGTATCCGGGTCCTTGATGAAGCGCTGGCGGTTCCAGACGATCTTGCCGACATACATCTCGTTGTTGAGGATGCCATTGCCGCGCTTGGGATTGCCGTTGATGGTGCTGAAGCCCCAGGCACCGCCGAAAGGCGCGGCAATGCCGTCCCGGTTCAGGGCAAAAGCAATGGTCTTGGCTGACTTGCCTGCGGCATAGTCGCGGAAGATACGCCGCACGACATTCGCCTGCGTTTCGTTGATCGTGCGGTCGCCGCGCACCGGCTCGCCATTGACGTCCAGCTTCCTGACCACATCATAACCATAGGCGTTGCCACCGCCGGACTTGCCCGCCTCGACGCGGCCGCGCTGGCCGCGCCGGGTCTTGTCGGCCAGATCCTTCAAGAACAGCGCGTTCATCGTGCCTTTGAGGCCGACATGCAGATGCGTGACCTCACCCTCGGACAGGGTGACGATCTTCACGTCGGCATAGGACATGCGCTTGAAGATACCGGCAATGTCCTCCTGATCGCGGGAAAGTCGGTCCATCGCCTCGGCGAGGATCAGGTCGAAGCGGCCGCGTGTGGCGTCGGAAATCAGCGCCTGGATGCCTGGGCGCAGTAGCGATGAGCCGGAGATGGCATGGTCGGAATATTCCTCGACGATTTGCCAGCCCTGCTTCTCGGCCTGTAGGCGGCACATGCGGAGCTGATCGGCGATCGAAGCATCGCGCTGATTGTCGGAAGAATAGCGGGCGTAGATCGCGACCTTCAATGCACGTCTCCTTTCGACATCAGGAGGTGCGCTTCCCCCGTCGCCGCATCATCTTCACCTCTTCCGCGTAGCACTCCCGCGCCGCCTGTCGCGCGAGAAAGTCGACCAGACGCAGGAGGCGCGGATCGGGATTGCCACGAGGCGTAAAAGTCAGTTCCGGCTCGGCGATCAACAAGGATTCGAGCAGAGCTTCGCGCTCTCTCCTCATCATTTTTGCTTTGTTGCAGGGCGGATGCAAGGTCATGCCTTGCAATATTGGCTCGTGGCGCAGCATAAGCAATTGAAATCAAAGGCGTATGCTCGCCGGTGAAATATATGACTTCGGCGGTTGCCGCGAAGTCTGGCGCGGTCCTTCGCGTCACAGCATATGGAAAATACTGGCGGCAACGCGCAGTATCATAGAGTGAGCTTCGTGGCATCGCTGACATCCCTTGTTTGCAAGACCGATATCGGCTATATGTCAGGATATAGCACGGAGGCATGTTATGAGCAACGCTGCACAGAAGAGAGCAATCGAGAATTATCGCGCGCGGCTCACTCAGCGCGGCTTCAAGCGCTTCGAGGTCCTGGCGCTGGAATCCGACCGCGAGCTGATCCGGTCCCTTGCCCGTCAACTGGCTGAAGAGGGGCCGGAAGCAGAGGAGGCCCGGCAGACGGTGAAGGCTCTCGTTGCCGGTGAGCCGCCGAAATCCGGCGGCATCCTGTCCGCACTCCGCCGCTCGCCCCTGGTCGGCGCAGATCTCGATCTGTCGCGCCCGCGCGAAGAAGGGCGCAAGGTCGATCTGTGACGGGCTATCTCCTCGATACCAACATCATCAGCAACATCGTCAAGCCTCAGCCTTCGGAATCGCTGCTGACATGGTGGGCGGAACAGAAGGACGATGACCTGTTCATCGCTTCGCTTACCATCGCTGAAATCCGGCGCGGTATTCTCGAAAAGCCCCGTGGCAGAAAGCGAAATGCACTTGAGGCGTGGTTCTCTGGGCCGGAAGGGCCGCAGGCGCTATTTGCTGGCCGCATCCTCCCGTTCGATGACAAGGCTGCGCTGATCTGGGCGCGGCTGATGGCAGAAGGCAAAGCTACTGGCCGGCCCCGCAGCGGGCTCGACATGATTATTGCCGCTACCGCTGGAGCCAATGACTTTGTGGTCGTAACGGACAACGAGAAAGACTTCGCCGGTATCCCGTTCGTTAATCCCGTGCGTGGCTAGTCGTCGAACGCGGTTTCCCCCGAGAATAATCATGCAGCGCGCTACGGCGCGCCTCTTTGTTTTCTGAAGGTTGCTCAGGGCGCTGCCCTCGCGCGGCACAAGAAAACTCTGTGGCCTTTCGCGGCATAAACGGCCCGCTCCCCGCAAGCGGGTCCCCTCCATTTATTCCACGGTGCCAAAGACTTTCCTTGCACCTTGCTACCCCGGTCTCGCCGACGGGCAAGGGTTCAGGAGCGAGCGCTTCGCTTCTCTGAACCCCAAACTCGAAGGAAAAAGAGACATGACCGGCAACGCAAACACCCCCCGCAACGTGATCCTTAATGCCGATTGCATCGACGCCATGCGGTCTTTCGACCGAGGGGTGGTGGACTTCATTCTGACCGATCCGCCTTACATCGTGAACTATCGCGACCGCAACGGCAGGAAAGTGGCGAACGACGACAACGCCCGTTGGCTTCGCCCCGCGTTCAACCAGATGCACCGCGTTTTGAAGGATGGCGGATTTTGCGTCAGCTTCTACGGCTGGAACAAGGTCGATTTATTCATGGACGCATGGAAGGCGGCAGGCTTCCGCGTTGTCGGGCATATTGTATTCCGCAAGCGTTATGCGTCATCGGCGAAGTTCCTGCGCTACCAGCATGAGCAGGCTTATTTGCTGGCGAAGGGCAATGTTTCCTTGCCCGAAAACCCTGTCCCGGATGTGATCGACTTCCCCTATGCGGGCAACAAGCTGCATCCGACGCAGAAGCCCGTCGAGGCGCTGGCACCGTTGATCGAGGCGTTCACGAAGCCCGGCGAGCTTGTGCTGGACCCGTTCAGCGGCAGCGGCTCCACCCTTGCGGCGGCGCAGCAGCTCAGCCGCGACTGGCTCGGCGTTGAGCTGGACAGCCGGCACCACGAGACAGCTAGTAAGCGGCTTGCATGGATGCAGCAGCAGCGTGGGAGGGCGGCGGCATAGGCCCCTTTTCCTCGTCACGTGCGCGCCCGTCCGCATGGCGGGTGCTGCAATCCCGGACAATTCGCACGAACAGGATATTCGACATGCGCTGGATTATCACGAAGGACCATTGGGGCGGCTGCATGGGACTGGGCGAGAATGCAGACGGAGCGCCCGCCCGTGGCAGGCCCGAAGACGGCGAGGCTTTGCCGATGGAGTTCAGGCTTTACGACCCGCGCGGCAAGCTACTGTTTGAAGGACGTTGCGGCGACATCGATGAGGACTGGTGGCATGGTTTCGAGCCGCTAATTTACCTATGGAACCCGTTCCGCGCCCGCCGCCTGTATTATCGCCGCGCCGGAATGAAAAAGCGGTGGCGCCCGTTCCGGCAGCCGTGACGGCTGCATCCCCATAGCCTTACGCCTCCTCTCGATGGGGCACGCGTTTCAAAATTTGCGCCGATCCGCGACGGCGGATCGGCGAACGCATGTCGAAAGGATATGAGCGGTATCGACAGATCGGAACCAAAGCGATGACGATCACCGCCGTCGAGGTGCATCCAATCGACGAAACGCACTGTCTCGCCCGCGTTGGCTGGAACAGCGAGTTCGAGAAGAATGGCAGGCAATCGATATCCCTTTCACCAACATGTATCTCCTTGAGGATAACGGTGGGGAGCTGAAGGTTTTTGGCTGGATTACCGGAGACGAAGATCAATTGCTAAAGGACAATGGGCTGATGTGAGCTTTGACTGACCCAGGAACTACCAGAGAGTCTGGGGTCGCCGTTCCATTGGACGCGAACGTCCGTTTTCGGCACCGCTTTCGATCCTACTGAACGTCTGCAACTAGGTCGCCTCCTGCCGGTCCACCGATCGTAGCCCACGCCGGATCGGCTCCATCGGGGTTGGATTCTTGCCTGGCCGCTTTAGCCTGTCATGTAGCTAAAGCGGCCGTTTAGTGTCCACCATGAATCGAGCTCATGCAGGGGTGGGCATTTCGCTTTTGCGCTGTTGGCCATCAGTTCGGATCGGATCTGGTGTTCGTGTGCGATCCACGGCGTCCGGCAAGCCAGCGTGCGGGGCGGCCGCGCTCCAGCCAGCCCCGCATCTCGTCGGTTTATGCGCCAAACGCGCCGTCGATCGTGTGCAACGCGCCCGTCACGAAGCCCGCTTCCGGTCCTGCCAGCCAGGCGATCATCCCCGCGACTTCCTCCGGCCGTCCGTGGCGCTTGATCGCCATGAAGCTGTGCATCATATCTTTCATAGGTCCGTCCGCCGGGTTTGTATCCGTATCGGTTGGACCCGGTTGCACGACATTTACGGTGATCCCGCGTGGTCCGAAATCGCGCGCCAGGCCGCGGGCCAGACCCTGCAAAGCAGACTTGCTCACCGCATAGGACGCCATGCCAGGGACGGGCATCCGATCCCCGTTCACGGACCCGATCACGATGATCCGCCCGCCCTCGGGCATCTGCCGCGCTGCCTCGACAGCGGCATGGTAGGGCGCGTGGATATTGATCTGAAACAGCCGATCGACCGCATCCGGGTCCAGTTCAAGCGCATCGCCGAAGATAACGATGCCGGCGTTCACCACCAGCACATCCAGCGGGCCACTGTCGCGCACGCGCGCAATCACGGCATCGCGATCCGAACTGTCGGTCAGGACCGCCGTGCTGCCTGTTTCGAGCGCAAGCTGTTCTGCCGCCTCACGCGACCCGGCATAGGTGAAGGTCACTGCCGCGCCATCCGACACGAAACGCTTCACGATTGCTGCACCTATTCCCCGGCTGCCACCGAGCACCAGAACGGTCTTTCCCTTAAATACGGCCATGCAGCCCTCCTTGAGTTATAGTGTAGGACACGCTACATAAATGTTTGAAAGCTCCTGTCAAGGATTTTGTAATCGTGACTACACAAAAACCATCGCGCCGAGGTCGACCGCGCAGTTTCGATCCCGAACAGGCGATTGCGGTCGCCCAGCGCTTGTTCCACGCGCATGGCTACGATGCCGTCAGCGTTGCTGATGTAACGGAAGCCCTCGGCATCAACCCGCCCAGTTTCTATGCGGCCTTCGGAAGCAAGGCCGGGCTATACGCCCGCGTCCTCGACCGATACACCGTAACCGATGCAATTCCGTTTTCCGACCTTCTGCGACCTGACCGGCCGGTGGCCGAAGGTCTTGCATCACTCCTGGAGGAGGCCGCCCGCCACTATGCTGCCGACCCTGTCACCACCGGCTGTCTGGTGCTGGAAGGCACCCGTAGCAACGATCCGGATGCGCGCAAGGCCGCCTGCGCCTTCTATGCTGCTGTAGAGGACATGATCCGCGCCTACATCGCCGCCCGTCATCCAGAAGAAGCGGAGCGGCTGACCGACTTCGTCGGCACTGTCATGGCGGGTCTCTCCGCCAGAGCTCGCAATGGGCACGGCCTGGTTCGTCTGCTGGCCACCGCGCGCCTCGCAAGTCTGACTCTGGTTCAAGCACTCCCGGCCTGAGAACCCGGCACATGGTCGCCTCGGCAACTCGTTTTTTGGTGCCTGTCGTCGCTGATGAGGCAGAAGCAGCTTCTAGAAACAAAGACCACACGCAGGAATGTCCTGGATGGGGTCGGCAGCGGTCACACTGGTCGCAGTTCAACGAATAGCTACCCGACTAGCGGTGCCTGAAAGCGGCCTGTTTGAAAATGGCCCTAGCTAACCACGCCGACAGTCAGGAGCGCCAAGAACAGCGATTTCCGGAAGCCGTCAGGTGAGGTTGTGAGCAGCTCGGAATCCCCCGGCGACGCTGAACAACGCGGCTTGATTTAGCAACAGGTCAATTGCGCGGGTGAGGCGTCGGAGCAGTCAGCATCGACGCGCATCTCAACAAAGAAGCGCTATCTTGCGTCATCGTCCTCCGGCAGGAGGCGGCCATCCTCGCGCTGCGCCGGAAATACGGCGTCAACGAGGAGCGACCGCAAAGCGTCGACTGGTAACGCCGAGCTTGCCGCCCGGGTGGAGAGGAAGAAAGGGGATGGGGGTTTTCGTAACGGGTTTAGGGTCGAGAGAGAGGCTCTCGGCGCTCGTCGCGGAGCAACCCACCATGGCAAGAGCTGCTAAGAAAGAAGCCCGCTCTTGAAATGATCGTGTCCTCACGGGCGCGCGACATTTCGTTCAACTGGATCCGGCTGTCCGAGAGCAACGTGCGCGAAATCGACGTCGGGGTCGGTCTGGACGAACTCACCCAGGACATCGACCGCCGCGAGGACATCGTTCAGGGACTCAATGTCCGCGCCATCCTCGATGATGACGGCAATGAGACCGGCGACTTATGGACTAGAGAATCAAGTACTGATGGTCGGCGTCCGCGGCGCTTTTTGAGTATCACTTCGTTGGCGCGATACCGGATCACCGACGTCGTGGCGAAGGCGAGCATGGCGAGGGAGACGTGGCGATGCCAGCCATACCATAATTGGTACTCCTTTTGATCGAGGCCGAACTCGCTTTTGGCGACCTCGAAGCCGTCTTCTATCGTCCAGCGATGGTCTCAACGTAAACGAGCGTTGGATGGTATTGGACTGCGAGCTCGGGGCGGGTTGGTTCAAGTCTCCTGGTCGATCGCGCGATCCCAATATGGTGGATCTCCAAAGCGGGCGCGTAAGTGCTCGACCAGCGCTTTAACCTTGCTTGGAATGCCGAGTGCCTTCGGATACACGACTTGCACCGTATCTGTCTCAGCCTCTCCGTCAATCCTCACCACTTTGAGATGACCACTGGCTAGGGCCTCTCCCGTGATGAAGGTCGGTAGCAGCGCCAGGCCCAGCCCCGCTTCCGCCGCTTCGCGCATAAGGTCACCATTGTTGACGCGGAGAATTGCCCGCGGCCGCGCGATTCGCATCCCATCGGATGTCTTGAAACGCCAATCTTCGGCTCCCCGATTTGAATAGTTTATGGCGCGGTGACCGCTCAAATCATCAAGTGTGCGCGGGTAACCGTGCCTTTCAAGGTAAGCCGGAGCGGCTACGAGCGCACGGCGACTTGGCGCCAGGCGGTGCGCAACGAGCCTGTTGTCGGCGACTTGACCAATCCTCACCACTGCGTCGTATCCGCCCGCCGCCACGTCGACAAAGTCATCATCGAGTTCGACGATGAGTTCCACGCCTGGATGCTGCGTGAGGAACGGGTAAAGCGCGCGACCAAGATGCAACACGCCGAAACTCAACGGCGCGGACAAACGGAGGGGTCCGACCAGCCCGCCACGGCGCTCGGCTATTTCGACGGCTGCCGCATCCACCTCGCGTAGGATCGCGGCGGCGCGTCCGCGGAATGCGGCACCGTCTTCTGTCAATGTCAGCTTTCGCGTGGTTCTGTGCACGAGCGCCGCGCCTACGTCCCGCTCAAGGCGCGCCAAGCGCTCGCTTACGACCGAGGTCGACAGGTTGAGGCGCTTCGCCGCTCGACTGATCGATCCAGTCTCTGCCACGGCAACGAACGATGCCAGTCCCTCAAGCTTCATCTTTCGGTTTTCCGGATACTAGAACCAGTCATCATCCACTAATCCGAACACGCGAGAATTGCTAGATGGATTGGCGAACGAACGCTCCGGCCGTGGGATTGCTGCCCGAGGGGGGACGCGCGTGGATGGCTGCGACGGCACGACCGCGAAAGGCTATCGGTTCGTCCGCCAGCGAGCTCCGTTCTGGAACTCGCCGCCGGCAACCTTCAGCGCGTTAGCGGGCAGCGTGGCGAAAGCGACGATGGTGGCTGAGCCGACCACTATTGATCGACTGCAAAGAAGCAATGAACACATGCAACCACCGGAGACCGCACATGCTCAAGTTCTACTTCCACCCCTCGCCAAACCCTCTCAAAGTCGCACTCCTGCTCGAGGAGTTGGGTGATCCCTTCGAACTCGTCGCCGTCGACATCTTCAAGGGTGAACAGCACGCTCCCGACTACCTCAAGATCAACCCGAACGGCAAGGTGCCAGCAATCGTCATGGACGACGGTCTTGCTGTCTTCGACTCCAACGCGATCCTGCTTCACCTCGCTGAAGTGCACGGCCGCTTCCTGCCGACAACGGACACCCCTCGCGCACAACTCCTGAGTTGGCTCTTCTTCATCGCAACCGGTTTTTCGCCGTTCTCCGGTCAAGCCGTGCACTTTCTCAACGCGACTCCCGAGCCGATTCCATACGCACGGAACCGCTATCTTCGAGAAATCGAACGTCACTACCGCGTGCTGAACAATAGGCTTGCGGACAGCCAGTATCTCGTTGGCAACGAGTACACCATCGCCGACATGGCGTTCTGGGGATGGGCGAATTTTTCGCCTCTCATCTTCGGTGACGCTGGTCTCACCGACTACCCGCACGTCAGGCGACTGTACGAAGAAATCAGCGGGCGGCCGGCGGCGGCAGGGGCTCACGCGCTAAAGGAGAGGCTTACACTCAAAGCCGACTTTGACGACGAAACGCGTCGCGCGCTTTTCCCTCAGAACGAGCCGCTGGCATGACTGGACTGTTCCGGTCTGCTCGGGCCTCTAAGATTGGCGTTGATCTCTGAAATCTTAGCAAGGAATGGCGCCGAGCGTGCCGCTAGGTGTGTTCTGGGCAAGCGCCCCGCCTTTGGCGCTGGGCGGGGGCGGCGATACAGGCTCGATGTCGAGTCCCGTGTCAGCAATATTTACGATGATTGAGACGCCATACCGCGTCGCGCCGGTTGAAGATTAGGAAGCTCGGCTGTCTCGTCGATGTGGCGAGATGACGGGAAACGCAACTCCGTGAACCTCAGGAGAGAGAGATGGATCTTTCAAGACGAGCCTTTGCCGTCGGGCTTTCATTGGCGATGTTCGCGGCCCCGGCGGCTGGACAGGACCGACGAGAGGAACCTGCGAGATCTGTGGTGCTCGTGCACGGCGCGTTCGTGGACGGTTCCGGCTGGAAGGGCGTCTACGACCGCCTTCAGCGCGGCGGATACGAAGTCAGTGTCGTGCAGCTCGCGACCAACTCGCTTGCCGATGATGTCGCAGCTACCAAACGTGCAATCGCCGCGGCGTCGGGCAGCGTCATCCTTGTCGGCCACAGCTATGGTGGTGTGGTCATCTCCGAGGCCGGCAGCGATCCCAAGGTCGCGGCGCTAATTTACGTCGCGGCCTTCGTGCCGGACGTGGGCGAATCGGTGGCCACCCTTATCTCGACGCCCGTGCCCGGCGCGCCCGTCCCGCCGATCCTGCCGCCAAAAGACGGGTATCTTCTTATCGACCGGGCAGAGTTCGCAGAGGCATTTGCGGCTGACGTGCCGGCCGACTTGGCAGCATTCATGGCGAACTCTCAGTTACCTTGGGGCGTAGAGGCGTTGTCCGGCGCGGTCTCGAAACCGGCTTGGCGAACAAGGCCGTCTTGGTACTTGGTGGCGAGCGACGACAGGATGATCGCTCCCGAGGCGCAGTGGACGATGGCTCACCGCGCGGGGGCGCGGATGGCAGAGGTTGCCGCCAGCCACGCGATTTACGTGTCGAAGCCTGAAGCTGTTGCTGCGCTCATTGAAGAAGCGGCACGCGAAAACGCAAGATAATAGTGTCCTTGACTACTGCTTTGCGCTGTCGCGCGGGAGGTGGCGTGACTACATCGCGCGCAAACCGTGCCTGCGCGCCTGACACAGGAGATGCATCATGAAGACCGGCATTTGTCGGGCTTCGGCTTGCCAAGGAGTTCAGCCGGATCGGTCACGATATTCTTATTGCCAACAACCGCGGCCCAGAAGGTGTAAAGCATCGGTTGGCGGAGGCGGAATATGGCGCAGATATTCTGCCGGCATCGCCGGATATTCACTGGTCTATGGTGTCACAAAGAACGCCATGGAATCGGCGATACTTGTCAACCTCCCCGACGGAGCTGGCGGCCTTTTCACAGGCATCGCGGCCATGCTCAACCTTAACGCGCTCGGAACCACCGTCCTTTCGCGCTGACGTAAAAGCGCCGAGTCTCGCTCCCCGGCGAAACCTTGCGGCTCGCATCACCAGGCCCTGGGCCCTCAATCTGGCAGAAATGGTCGGGTCGCCCTCCTTCCCAAACCCTTCCTCCTCTCCCCGACCCTTTGCCGCGCCATTCCGGCGCAGCAAAGGCAGAGCCCTCGTTTCGCCGCCCAGGGGCGCTTTTTATCGAAGACAAACTGCCCGATCGTCCAAACCGAATCAGTTTCCCTGACACGCCGGACAACTTCGTGCTCATCAAGAGCTTCTCCGGCGAAACTGGGGTAGAAGATCACCCAAGAACGACTATAATGGTCGTAGTTCTGGCGCGGGAACGGACCGTGGTGGGAGGTGATCGTCATGATCACCGCCCGACAATCGCGGGCCGCACGCGCGTTGCTTGGTTGGACACAGGAGACGCTCGCTGACAAGGCTCGAATATCGCTGACCGCACTCAAGCGCCTTGAGTCAGAGAACGGACTCGATGTGTACGAGACTACGCGCGATCAGGTCAGGCGAGCCTTCGAGGCTCATGGCGTCGTGCTGCTAACGACCGAACGCGGACAGGGAGTCCTGCTGGTCCATGACCATCAAAAGGCAGAGCGGTGACAGGTCAAGTACCGGCGATGTGGCGATGGCATCACCGGTTACGAAATGCGCCGCCTCCGCTGGCACCGTCATATCGCTAGCGTCACGAACTGATATGATGACCCGTGCAGCAATGAAGCTCAGCCAATGATCGAACCATTCGAGGATACCGCTCCGGCCGGCGACAAACTCACCGACTACGATCGGACCCACATCCGCCTCTACGCCCGGCTCCTCGACGCCACCGCCGACGGCGCCGATTGGCAAGAGATCGTCGAAGTCCTCTTCGGCATTGATCCTCTTCTTGAGCCGGAGCGCGCTCGCCATGTCCATGCAAGCCATCTCGCCAGAGCGCGCTGGATGACCGAGACCGGCTATCGCCACCTCCTGGGCCATTCCATCAACTGAACATTCGCCATTCGAGGGCGTTGCCGCGACACCGTGCGGTGTCGTTCCCCGAGCTTCCGAAAACGCGCTCACCCCACAATAGTTTGATGCCTTCGACTTGCGTCGTCTTATGCGAGGAGATGAGACATGCAACCCGATACATCGCGCTGGCGGGACCGCTCGAGCTACGTGTTCTTTGACGAACTGCCGATAGAGGGGCTCGCCTGGGAATGCCTCCGGCGCAACGCGCGATATCAAGACCGCTATCATGCCCTGATGACTACGAACGCTACGGAAGAGCCGCTGTCAGGGGTCGATGAGCGGACCTGGGGGTTGCGATTTCGCGGCGCGGCCGGAACTGACATCGCTTGCCCAAACCGTGCTCTGGTCGCCCCGCATCAATCCTGCTGTCGTCATGCTCGCTCAGACGCCGCTGAACCTCCCGGCCTCCTTTGCTGCGGAACTCGGTGACCTCTCGCCGCACCGCCGTTCCGCTGACGGCGATCATCGCGTTCATGTCGAAGCGTCAACCACCTCCCAACTGCTTTTCCTGCCCGATGTTCAGCATGGGGTTTCACTAGCAGCGATGGTCATCCTCGATGCCCATGCACTCGACCGCATCGACGCTCTTGTTCGCTTCTGGAGAGCATGGCACGGGCGGGCCGTCCCCGACGACCCGCGCATGACAAAGCAACAGAGACTTCGCTTCCGCCAGATGATCCAGGCGTCGGACGGCCGGTCTCACGGCGCCAGCTACAGGGAAATAGCCACCGTCATCTACGGCGCCGAGCGCATTCGATCAGAACCATGGAAAACCTCCGCGCTCCGTGAGGTCGTCATCCGTCTGGTGCGCGGCGGAAACCGCCTAATCGACGGGGGCTACCTACAGCTCTTGCACCATCGGCGCATCGACAACCCATAGCCGCGAGGGTGCGACAGGTCGAAAGCCTTCGCCAATTAAGACCCGGAACTTGCGGGTGTCGAATACCGCTACCCGCAAGTTCACCATCCCCCCTGACGAACTCCCTCCGCCACCGTGGTCGTCGTCCGCCGCTTTTCATCAGCGGCCGCCCACACCCCACGGAGGCCCCGATCCATGCGACCCGATCCCGTCGTTCTTCCGCCACGCTTCCTTCGCACCAAGGAAGCGGCCGACTTCCTCAGCCTTTCCGCACGT
>NZ_JANFPI010000007.1 GCF_026552795.1 Ectorhizobium quercum | reverse complement strand
ATGCAGATGCGTGACCTCACCCTCGGACAGGGTGACGATCTTCACGTCGGCATAGGACATGCGCTTGAAGATACCGGCAATGTCCTCCTGATCGCGCGACAGCCGGTCCATCGCCTCGGACAGGATCAGGTCGAAGCGACCTCGCGCGGCGTCCGAGATCAGCGCCTGAATGCCGGGTCGCAGCAGCGACGCGCCGGAGATGGCGTGGTCGGTATATTCCTCGACGATGCGCCAGCCTTGCTTCTCTGCATGCAGGCGGCACATGCGCAGCTGGTCGGCGATCGAGGCATCGCGCTGGTTGTCGGAGGAATAGCGGGCGTAGATCGCGACTTTCATCGGGCATGGCTCCTTACCGGGAGCGGCGCGACCCCCGCCTGATTGCTTGCGCCGCGAAGTCCTGACGCGCCATCTGCTCGCCCAGCAGCCGGGCGAGGCGGACAAGACGCGGGTCGGGATCGCCGCGCGGGGTGAAGCTGAGTTCTGGCACGTCGACCAGCATTGCTTCGAGCAGTTCTTCGTGCTCGCTGCGTGGTATTGCCGTTGATGTGCGTGCCTTTTGCGTCATGAAGCAAAGGATTGACGCAAGAGAGAGTATAAACAACTGGAATCAAAGGCAGAAAGTCGGCGCTGACGGGCGTGGCATCGCGTATCACAGAACACGCCAGCGAAGAATGGCGCATGATGGCATAGTGAAATGACTGGTGTCTGTTCTGTGAAATCGGCTCAAAGCGCATGGCAACTCCCCGGCGATTGCACCTTGAGACCATTACTTCGGGGCAAAGGATCACGTCGCCATCACCGGCGACAATAGCGTATTGCATTTAAAGCTACAAGACGTTATGTTGCAGCCAAGGAGAAAACCAATGGTCAGCACCGCGGAACGCAAGGAATACCCGATCTCGATGCGCCTGCCCGAGGCGGACGTCGCGATGATCGATCGCGCCGCCAACCTGCGCGGGCGTTCGCGCACGGACTTCGTGCGCGACGCCGCCGTGCGCGCGGCCGAGGACGTGCTGATGGAGAACCGGCTGATCCGCATGAGCCCGGAGGGATTCGCCGAGTTCATGGAGGTGCTCGCCGCACCCGCCGGGCCTGTTCCCGAAATGGTGGAGCTGGCGAGACGGCCCGCGCCCTGGGAAGCCGGCTATGACGCGAAGCGTTGAACCGTGGCGCTTTCGGCTCCCGAACCGCTCACCGCGGAACATGATGTCTCGGCCTTTTCCTGCGGCAAGCCGACGCTCGATCACTGGCTGAAAACGCGCGCGCTCTCCAATCAGGACAAGGGGTTTACCGCCGTCCTCGTGGTGCATGAGGGCGGGCGTGTCGTCGGCTATTATGGCCTCGCGCCGACGGCAGTCATTCCGGCCATCCTGCCGCGCTCGGTCCGCACCGGCCAGCCGCCCGACCCGGTTCCCTGTCTGCTGCTCGGTCAGCTCGCTACCGACACCGAATGGGCAGGACGTGGCATCGGTACGGGCCTCGTAAAGCATGCGCTCCAGCGCTGCGTTCAGGCCGCGCAACTGATCGGCGGTCGGGCGCTGATGGTCAACGCCGTGGACGAGGAAGCGGCCCGGTTTTGGCAGAGGCGCGGGTTTATGCCATCAAAAGACGATCCGTTCGTTCTGTTCCGATCCATCGCCGCAATCGCCGCGTCGCTTGGGGAGGGGCAGGGAGATTAGATTTGAGGCGAGGTCAATTTCGGCCCTAAGCGGCCGCTTGCCGTACCTGTATGCTGCACCGCCGTATTCTCCAAAGCGGCCATTCGATAGCTGCCGCAGCAAAACGCGGGGAGACGCGGTAGTGATACGGGACGGGCTAACGTTCACTGCGGCGACAATCATTTTCTGCTTAAGTCGCAGTATAGGCGGCTTTTGCGCCCATGGTTACAAGATCAGAGGCCGAATGATCTCGGTTGCGGGACGCAGCTCATTATGAGCGGTGGCAGCGACATTAACGGGCCACGCATTCAATCAGCTTCTCGGCAATTTCTTAGCTCAAAAATAGGTGGCTTTTCGAACACGAGTGCCAACGCTTGGTGGAGCGTGAGCCCCTATGGCCGGGAAAACCGTTTTTGAAGATGGCACCCCAGTAGCCTGGGACATTGATTCCGGAGTAATGTCGGCCGATGTCGGCCTTCTTCGCCATGGCGATCGGTGCTTTTACCGCCGCATCCCCTTAGGGAAGGGCCAAGGTAATGCGGCCGGCCTACAGCTCGCCGATCATCTTGCGGTGATTCTGTCGTAGAGGCTCGTCCAGTCGCAGTCGGCGCGAGCGGTTGCGGTCTTTTTCGCCATCGCGGTTCGCCGTGACGGGTGCCGAAAGTTCTCTCCTAGCTATCGACCCGTCGCGGCAATGCCGATGGGAGGAAGCCCAGGGCGCGCTCGCGCACGCCGAGTTGCTGGAGTTGATCGAGTTCCTCGCCGGCCGCGATGTCCGTGACCGCGCAAAGGCTCTGTTTTCTGATTTCGGCGACAAGTTGCGGGACATCGCGGTGCATTCGGAGGCGATCGATCCCAGCCTGGAGATCGAGATCAACGAGGCTGCCGGACTCAGGGATGCTCTTCGCGCACTGCTGACACCGGTCATGTCCAGGACAGAGCGGGACAGCGTCGCCTCGGGCGATCCGCTGGCTGGAACGCAGTTCCTCGCGGCAGAGCCGATAGCCGAGGACTTTCAAATCTATCGGCATCTGGCGGACAGCTTTCCCGAGGATGTGCGATACGAAGCGCTGCCCTATTGGTCGTCTGTCCCACTGCCGGCCTAATCCCTGGGGCCTCGGTACGCGGCTTGGAAGCGCGCAACCATCAAGGCCGCGCCGAAACTCACGAAGATGACACGGGACCGCCGCAACAAGCTGGATGCGCCTGCGAGGTGGCCTGACGCGAAACTCAGGGCGCTCAGCGCCGCGGCACCGGCGAAACTTCTATCCCTGCCGTGGGTCGCGCCGTCCCTACCGTGGTGGCCGCTTGCCGGCGGCTGGAAGAACGTGGCCGCCGACCCGAAGCTGCTGATGTTCAGCCGCTTTCGAGCGACTCCGCCGAGCGTGGCGGCGCTCCTGAGTTTCGGCGTCGAAGCGTCATGCCTTCCCCGACAGCGCGGTGGCTACGAGAAAGCCTATCGGCGGCGTCGCTTCAAACTGGCGGCCGTTCCCGGACCGGTCATGGCCGCCTTCCATCCGTCGCCGTGGCTCATCCGGCATACGGATCCGCTCGCGAAGGCGGGAGAGACGGTCGGTGCTATCCGCAAGCAGGTGAGACGGCAGATTCTCGCGGCACTTCCCAAGGGGATCATCGAGAAGGACACTGTAAAGGCTCGTCGGCGGCACCGGTCCATCGGCCGGACCTTGGCCGCGATAGAGCGGGCGGCCGGGCTGTCGGGACAGTCTGCCGCTGCTTGGAGCAGCGCCGTCGGTGAGGATCGCGCCGCCCGGTCCGCTGTCCTTAGATGGCGACAGACGCCGACGATCGAGCGCCTCTCGCCGGCCGAACTCGATGATCTCGTCGATTACGCCATTGGCGCGCCGGGCGTGGTGCTAGGCCGGGCGCTATTGCGGCATGACCCAACAGTCCTTGATCCGGCGCGCTATGGTGAACTCGTTCAACTGAGCTGGCAGGGCTTGCGCGCGTATCTCGACAATCCGGTGATCCTGTCGTCCCTGCCGGGCAAGAACGCGGTCGATCAGGTGATGGGCGCCGTCGTCGATGGCGGTTTCGAAAGTGTCCTCGACGAGCATTTCTGGCTTCGCGCGCAGAATCTTCCAGAGGGTGCGGCGGGTCTCGCCAAGGATTTGCAATCTTCGCTCGGCCTTCGGGCGGGTAGTTTCAGCTTTCACAGTGTTGGCGGGCCAGCGCACAAGATACCGGTACGGTCCCATGTCGCTGTTCCGTTCGGTGACGCCGAGGCGGAACCGGCCGACAAGGTGAATGGAGCACTCGCGCCATCCGCGCCAGCGCGGCCGGACGAAGTCCGCCGGAGCTTCAACACGCCGTTCTGGCCGCACGTGCTGGCAACGACGTCGGTGGGACAGGAAGGTCTGGATTTCCATCCCTGGTGTTCGCATGTGGTGCATTGGGATCTGTCCTCGAACCCGCTCGACCTTGAGCAGCGCGAGGGCCGCGTTCGGCGATACGCCGGGCTGGCAGTGAGGCGGCGACTTTCGACCATGTTGCACAAGGAGGCGCTTGGAGATGCCGCCGTGTCGAGCGGTTCTCCGTGGCACCATCTGCAGCGCCAGGCTGAGACGCTGGTCGATGCGAGTGGCCTTCGACCTTGGTGGGTGCTCGAGAAAGCCGAGATCAGCCGCCACGTCTTCGAACGTCCATTTGGCCGAGACATGAGCCGCTTCGCCCAGCTCCGCGAGCAGCGCATGATCTACCGACTGGCGTTGGGCCAGCCCAACCAGGAGGACTTTATCGAGATTCTTGCGCGGGGCGGCGAGGCGACCCGCGTATTGCTGAGCCCGCTTGTGCTGGATCTGTCCGCTATGGGGTTACGTCAGGCACCCGAACCGGCCGCCCCGGATTGTCGCGGCGCCTTACGGTTCCCTCTTCCCTTGGAGGAAGTAGAGTGATACAAATCCTCGGATAATAGATGCCATACTCCGAGCCTACGTATCGTGCCCGAATCCTCGTCCCAGCGCCACATTGCTCACTCCGTGCTGAAAGCGCGTGGTATCGCGCGTCTCACCGAACTGCGGGCTGCGGGAGTAACTGCGGCGACTATGAGTCGCATGGAACGGGATGGCGAGGTGCTTCGCCTTGCGCGGGGGCTTTATCAACTCTCTGATGCTCCGCTCGACGCTCATCACAGTCTGGCCGAGGCAGCGAAACGGGTGCCGAAGGGTGTGGTTTGCCTCGTCTCGGCCCTTGCTTTCCATCAACTTACCGATCAGCTGCCGAGGCAGGTGTGGATCGCCATCGGCCAAAAGGATTGGGCTCCCAAGCTTGATGGGGCGCCAGTTCGGCTCGTGCGCTTCACGGCTCGCCTCCTTACGGAAGGCGTCGAATCCCACACCGTCGAAGGGGTGCCCGTAAAGGTATTTGGGGTCGCCAAGACGATCGCCGACTGCTTCCGGTATCGCAACAAGATCGGCCTCTCGGTGGCGATTGAGGGCCTCCAGGAGGCGCTGCGTCAACGCAAGACAACCCCTGGCGAAATCGTCAGGCAAGCCGAGCGAGGAGCGATCGCGACGGTCATTCGACCTTATCTCGAGGCGCTGACCGCCAATGGCTAAGGAGCTCAAGAATGTCGGCGCTTCGGTGCGCGCCCGCCTCCTGCAGCTCGCCAAGACATGCGGCCAGAGCTTTGATCTTGTCTTAACGCGCTTTGCGCTCGAACGACTCCTCTTCCGGCTTAGCCAATCACCGCATGCGGACCGCTTCGTTCTGAAAGGCGCGATGCTGATGATGAGTTGGTTTGAGGATCCACATCGCGGCACGCGTGACCTCGATCTGTTGGGGTTTCCCGGTGCGATGCAATGCCATTCGACACGGGTCCGCTGGCACCATCTGAGGATTGCCATTGGGGTCAGTTCCGTGCCGTTGTCCGAGACAATCGTGTGAGGGCGTCCGCGTTGGGCCATGACGATATCGAGTTCCCGCGTGACACGCAGACCCGAAAGGGATGTGTCGGCGACCAGCGCCAGGCATTCCCGTGTGAAGTCGTCGACAACGGCCAAAACGCGAAACCTCCGTCCCATCGGTGAACGCATCGCTGACGAAGTCGAGGCTCCACCGTTTGTTGGCCCGTGACGGCAGCGCGATGGGCCGTCGCGTTCCCAAGGCCCGCTTGCGGCCACCACGCTTGCGAACGGCGAGTTTCTCTTCCCGGTAGAGGTGACGCAGCTTCTTCAGGTTGATGACGATACCCTGTCGGTCCAGCATCACATGGATGCGGCGATAACCGAAGCAGCGGCGCTCGGACGCAACCTGCCTCATGGCTTTCCGAATGGACGCATCGTTCGGCCGAACGCTGCAATATCGCACACTCGACCGGTCCACGGCCAGGATTGCACACGCCCGGCGCTGGCTCACGTCATGCTCCTTGCAGACATGGGCCACCGCATCTCGTCTTGCGCCGGGCGTCACCATTTTTTTGATGCGACATCCTTCAGATTGGCGTTGTCCAGCATCGCCTCGGCGAGCAGCTTCTTCAGCTTGGCGTTCTAGTCTTCCAGGGCCTTGAGCTTCCTGGCGTCGGAGACATCCATGCCGCCATACTTCGCCTTGTATTTGTAAAGGTTGCCTCGGATATCCCGTGCTGGCGGCAGACATCGGTCGTCCTCTGGCCGCTTTCCTGCTCCTTCAGCATCCCGATGATCTGCTCCTCCGTGAACCGTGCACGCTTCATTCCGTCCGTCTCCTCAATATGGCGGACTCTACCAGAATCTGGAGGAAGATCAGGGGTTCAGGTCATGATCATTGAGCCGTATTGATCGAGCGGCCCTTCCACGGTCTTGCGCGGCTCTCATCGATCGTTTGGCGGATCATCCATCCGTAAGGCGGCGATGAAATGGTCTGTCGATATGGCCATTCTCGTGAAGGTCAGGGTGGGGGGAATGGTGCTTTTTTGCGCGCCCATCGCTCCTTCCATTCTCGGGCTATCTCTCTCTTATGATTTGCGCAAAAAAGTCCTGGGCGGCGTTCAGGTAGGCGTTTTCATCGTGTGCCGCGCCCGGGATCATTTCTAGTTGGCAGCGCATGCCGGCGGCCTCGAACGAGGTTTTGAGGGCTTGCAGGCGTTCGGGTCGCGTTTCGCCTGCATCGTTCGCGCCGTCCATGAAATACGCCGATTGCGGCCGGTGCATGATTTCCCAGGTCTCGAGATCGACGGAGCCCGCCGCCATATGGACGGGAACTGTTCTCAGGCGCTCCAGGTCGACAGTTATCCCGAATATCGACGGCACGTCCTTGATGCCGACCCACCAGGAGCGCTCCGGATCCAGCCGGGTAACGGAGCCCGGCGCCCCTATGGAGCATGCTGACATTCGGTCGGGGTGAAGGAGCAGGAAGCGGTGCGCGAAATGGCCGCCGCCGGAAAATCCGCACAGCATGAACCGGCTGAAATCCTTGGCATAACGCTCGGACATCTCGTCGATCATCGCAAGGAGGACCAGGTCGTAGCGGATATCCCCTTCCCGGATGTACTTGTAGCCGTGCAAATTGCGATCGCCGCGCACGCCGCTGGGAAAAAGCGGGCACATGATGACGCAATTGTTCCAGCGGCCAAAGCTCGCAAGCGCCTGCAAGGCAGGGTCGAAACGCCGCCCAGTGCCGTGGATGAAAACGAGAAGCCGGGGCTTCGAACCCGCTTCCAGCGCCGATGGCGGGACGTAGAGCGAATAGCTGAAGCGGGCGTCCGCCTTGCACGCCTCATGAACGGTAAATCCCTTGTCGTAGGGGAGCATTCCGTCGCCGGTCTTTGTCGCATCGATCTCTTTTGCGCTCATCTGGGAGGCCTTCTTGTCCGTGTCCTGCGTGCCTGAATATCCCTGTCGGGATGTTTAGGCAAGGGTTCGCAAAAAATTTGCGCAAAATTAATCGCGTGAAAATATGCGATTAAAGCCTGTAAATCGGATAAATAAGAGCGTTCCCTTTCAATTTTTCGTTCTTCTGGCTTGACTTGATTATAAATGTGCGCAAATCAAAACGACAAGATGTACCTGTAACTCATCAAAGGGAGGAAACGTGATGAGAAATCTCAGGCTCGCGGGCATGGTCATGTCGATCGCCGCCCTGCTGGGCGGCGGCGTTGCGCTGGCCGCTCCGGCAGAAGAGGTCGTGGAGGGATCGAAGCAGGAGAACCAGCTGCTCGTCTATTCCAACATGGGAACGGACAACTGGAATCCGATCCTCAAGGCGTTCAACCAGCATTATCCTTGGATCAAGGTCGAGACGCTCAATCTCGGCGCCAGCGAGCCGATCAGCCGGTACGAGGCGGAGACCGGCACGGGCAACAGTTCCGCGGACTTCATCGTGACCGGCTCGATCGCCGACTGGATCCGCTTTGCCGACAAGAAGCTTGCCTCGGACTACGTCTCCAGCGAAGACGCCGGCCTGCCCGACTGGAGCAAGCCGTTCCCCGGCATCTACACCTTCTCGACGGACCCGATGGTCCTCGGCTACAGCAAGCTTTTGCTGACGGAGGAACAGCAACCGGACAATTTTGCCGATTTCGCCAAGGTCGTCGGCGAGAACCCGGCCCTGTTCAAGGGCAAGGTCGGCAGCTATGCCGTCGACGGTTTCGGCGGCTCCATCAACTGGGCCTTCGTGCGCCAGCATGGAGACAAGGCCTGGGAATGGCTGGACGCCATCGGTCCCAGCGTCAAGGCCGGCGACGGCAGCGGCGCGATGATCGAGAAGCTCTCCCGCGGCGAGTACACGGCGGTCTATTTCCTGTCGGGTCCGGTCATCATGCCGAAGATGGAGGCCGGCCTCGGCCAGGTGATCGAGTGGAAATACATCACGGACGGCACCCCGGTCTTCATGCGCGGCATGGCCGTGACCGGCAAGGCCAAGAACGTCAACTCCGCCAAGCTGCTTCTCGATTTCATCCTTTCGCCCGAAGGCCAGATCGCGGTCTCCGAGGCCGGCTTCATGCCCTATCGCGAGGGGCTTCCCGCCGATCAGTTGCGTTTCGATTCGCTTGAGCAATTGAAGGAAAGGATCGGAGAACAGAACATCATCACGATCAATTACGACCCCGATATGCTGACCGGCTTCGATGCGTTCACCAAGCGCTGGGCCAAGGCGATGGGCCAGTAAAAGTCGATCGAGAGAAAGAGCGGAGGGGAGGGCGATGGCAACCGATAGCTCAGGCCTGGACGTAATGCTGCCGCGAACCGGTTACGGGAAAGGCGCGGCTTTCGTGAGGAGCACCGGTCTGCAATGGGCCGTCATGCTGGTGCTGGCGGTGCTCGTCCTCACCCCGCTGCTGCCGATCCTGGTGCAGGCATTTGCCTCGGCTCCGCTTTACGACAGTAGCTGGCAGTTCACGTTCGGCAATTTCCAGGCGTTCATACGCTCGCCGCAAGTTTGGGCGGCAACGGGCAATACGCTTGTCTTCACCCTGATATCCACCGGCATCGCGCTCGTGGCGGGTGCGGCGATGGCGATCCTCGTGGGGCGGACCGATCTGCCTCTGCGCGGATTCGTCGGCGATCTTTTCATGGTGCCGCTCTATCTGTCGCACCTCATCCTCTGCATCGGCTGGATGACCATGTATGCCCCGGGCGGTTTCGTCACCACATGGCTGTTGCAGATCGGCGTGCCGCAGTGGAATCTCTACTCGATGGGCGGAATGTCGCTCGTCGCCGGCGTCGCTCAGGCGCCCCTCGTCTACATGTACTGTCTCTACGGCGCCGCAGGCGGGGCCGGCGGCAGCCTTGAAGACGCGGCCCGCACCGTCGGCGCCGGCCGGTTCCGCGTCCTGTTTTCGATCACGCTGCCTCTGATGGTGCCCGCGCTTGTCTATGCCACGATCCTCAACCTCGTGGCCGGGCTCGAAATGCTCGCGATTCCGAAACTCCTGGGCAAGACATCCAACATCCACGTGCTCTCGACCTTTCTCTTCGATGTCGGGATAGACAATCCGAATCCCAATCACGGGCTGGTGGCCAACGCCGCGTTCCTGCTGATGGCGCTGGTCGGGATCTCGCTCTTCCTGCAATGGCGGCTCCTGCGGAACGCCTTCAAGTTCACCACCGTTCAGGGCAAGGCCGGCCGCGCCAAGCGGGTCAGCCTCGGAAAGTGGCGCTGGGTGCTGTTCGCGCTGATCATGCTCTACATGCTCGTCACGCTGGTCATTCCCGTCGGAGGTATCATCCTGCGGGCCTTCACCGTCATTCTGACACCGCTGGTGCCGCTCGCCAACGTGCTGACCACGGCGAATGTGGTGCGCATGTTCGAGGAGCCCCGCTTCTTCCAGGCGATCGTCAATACGATCGAGGTCGGGCTGCTGTCCGCGGCCATCGGAACCGTGCTCTGCGCCGTCCTCGTTCTCGTCAGCCAGCGGTCGAGCTTCCGGCATGCGGCGCTGGTCGACGGGCTGGCGATGCTGCCGCGTGTGCTGCCGGGGCTGATCGTCGGGCTCGGCGTGTTCTACGCGGCGGTCATCTTCCCGCCCTTCGGCTGGATACGGTCGTCCATCTGGATATTGGTCGTGGCGTATCTGATGAACATGATTCCCCTGGGCGTCGGCGTCATCGCGCCTGCCGTCCTGCAAATCAGCCGCGATCTGGACAAGGCCGGGCGGGTGAGCGGCGCGGACTGGCTCAGGACATCGCTCAGCATCATCACGCCGCTGCTGAAACCGGCGATGGCCGGCACCTTCATCCTGATGTTCGTGGCCAGCCTGAAGTCCTACACGATCGCCATGTTCCTCTTTTCTCCGCGCACCGAGGTCATAGGCGCGTCGATCCTGCTGTTGGCCGGCGATGGCGACACCGGCATCGCCTGCGCACTGGCCACCGTGCAGATCGCCTTCACGCTTATCATCGTCCTCGTGGCACGGTGGCTTATGGGAGTTCGCATCTATGGCTGAGCTTGTTCTTTCCGGTATTACCAAAAGTTACGGCAATGTCAGCGTCATCAAGGGCCTGGATCTTTCCATCTCGAAGGGAGAGTTCGTCTCCCTGCTCGGTTCCAGCGGTTGCGGCAAGTCGACCACCCTTGCGATGATCGCCGGGCTGGAGGCGCCCAGCAGCGGAAAGATCCTGTTCAGGGACAAGCCGCTCGCCTCTCCGGTGGACAATATCTTCGTCGAGCCGGAGGACCGGCAATTCGGTGTCGTGTTTCAGTCCTATGCGCTCTGGCCGCATATGACCGTGGAACAGAACCTCGCCTTTCCGCTGAAGATCCGCAGGATCGCGCCGGAGGAGCGCAGCAGGCGGATTGCCGAAACGCTCGAACTGGTCGGTTTGTCGGGCCTGGAAAAGCGCTATCCCGGCCAGCTTTCCGGCGGCCAGCAGCAGCGTGTCGGGCTTGCGCGCGCCCTCGTCTACCGTCCCCAGCTTCTTCTGCTGGACGAGCCGCTGTCGAATCTCGATGCACTGCTGCGCGAGCAGGCGCGCGTATGGCTCAAGGAGATCCAGCTTCGGCTGGGGATCACGACGATTTACGTCACGCACGACCAGACGGAAGCGCTTTCGCTCAGCGACCGTATCGTCGTCATGAAAAACGGCGTCGTCGAGCAGGTCGGCTCGCCGACCGAGATCTACGAGCGCCCCGCGACGCCGTTTGTCGCGGAATTCGTGGGAAGCTCGAATTTCTTCCCGGCAACGGTTGCAGATGCCGCCGCCGATAGCGCGCGGCTCGAACTGCCGGGCGGCCAGACGGCGGTCGTCCAGATCGCGGGCAGCCTGGCGGCGGGCCAGAAGATCAGGCTTTCCCTGCGGCCGGAGCGCCTGAAGGCGGAACAGACGCCGGGGTTGAGCAATGCGCTGAAAGTCACATTGAAACGCAATGTCTATGTCGGTGAGCGTTTCAGCTACGAATGCGAACTGGATGGGCAGTCGTTGCAGGCTTTCGGGGATCACCCGCTGCCGGAAGGGGCGGTGGAATTGTATTTTTCCCCTTCATCTGCAACCATCTTTGCAGCGTGAGCATAAAGGATTTATTGCCTAGAGATGGAATCGGACCTGGTGGGAAAAATGCGGGCGGACCTCCTGATGGGAGAGTTCGAGCATGGCCAATGGCTGCGGCTGAACGAACTGGAGAAACGCTATTCCGTCAGCCGTTTCGAGGTCCGCAAGGCGCTGGCGACGCTGGCGGCCGTCGGCGCGCTGGAACACGTCGAGAACCACGGCTACCGGCTGCCCCCGGCAGACCCGGAGCGCGATTCCCACCATCGGGAAATACGCATGCTGCTGGAGCTGGGGGCGGCGCCCAAGGTTTATTACCGGGCCTCGATCGACGATCTGGCCCACCTTCACGAACTGGCGCGAAATTTTTCCGACGCGGTAGAAGGCTCATCGCTCATCGATATCCAGACCGCCAACGACAATTTCCATCGCGCCTTCTTCGCGCTCTGCGGCAATCCGGTGCTGTCCGGAACGATAGACGAATTGCGGGAACTGGTCCGGCCATACAGCCGGCACCCGTATTCGACGAGCGAGAACCGGCAACAGAGCGCCGCCGAACATTTCGAGATGCTCGACTGCATCGAACAGAAGAACCTGCCGGGTCTTCTCGACGTCATGCGGCGCCATCTTTATCGTATTTCCATCGCCTCGAAGCTCGCAGGCCCCGGTTCCGACGACGAATGACCCCGCTCGGCGTTCAGTCCCGGCTGGCGGTAAAGCAGGGGATCGGTTCCGCTGCCGCTTCTGCCAGCAGGAATTATCTAGCCGGATAAATATTGGCAACTACGTGCGGGTGCCCGGCCGGTCTGGCGGTCAGTTGCAGTCGGCGCACAGGCCGTGAACCTCGATCGTGGCGGACCGGATCTTGAAGCCGTTGTCTCTGGCGTGCTTCGTCAGGGCGTTCTCGACCCTGGCGTCCTGAAACTCGCTGACCCTGCCGCAGGCCTCGCAGATTTCGAACGCCGTAATCCGGGGATGGATCTGGCCGTGCCGTGAATGACAGCAGACGACGAAGGCGTTCATGCTCTCCAGACGGTGGACGCGGCCGATCTCGAGGAGCTTGTCGAGGGCGCGGTAGATCTGCAAGGGCGCCTTCAGGCCGTGAACCCTGAGGCGATCCAGAATGGTGTATGCGCTGAGCGGCTGCCCGGATGTTTCCAGCACCGACAGAACCAGGCTCTGGTTCCTCGTCAGCTTCAGGTCGGGCCGGTGGAGCGCCTGCGACATTACCATCTCCGAAACATGCGTAGAGAACGATCCGCGGCCGCCGCTGCGGATCGGGGGCTGATCGTCCAGGAGCCGGAACGCCCGGCGGCCATCGGGCGGTTGCGGGCAGGGTCCGGGCTCATGGGGAATCCTTCCGGGCGGGGCGGCCGCGTTATTCGGCCGCCTGTCTGACGGCGCGGCATTTGAGGAAACCGTCGGTAATGACGTCCTTCGGCAGGTCGCGGCCGATGAAGACGAGTCGTGTGATGCGCTCCTCGTCTTCCTCCCAGGGCCGCTGGTGGTTGCCTTCCAGCAGCATGTGAACACCCTGGGCCACATAGCGGTCGTCGTCGCCGGAGAAGGAAATGATGCCCTTCAGCCGCAGGATATCCATGCCGAAGGCCTGAACGGTCGTTTGCAGCCACGGGAAGAATTTCTCCGGATCGATCGGCTGGCGCTCGACCAGCGAGAAGCTCGCCACATGGTCGTCATGCTCGTGGTCGTGCTCTTCCACCAGAAAATCGGGCTCGACGTCGAGGATACGGTCGAGATCGAATGCCTTTCTGTCGAGAAGGCTCGCAATGTCGAGGTCGCAACGCTCGGAGCGCAGGATGCTGGCGGTCGGGTTGATGCGGCGAATGCGAGTCTCGACGGCCGCCAGATCCTCTGCGGAAGCGAGGTCCGTCTTGTTGAGGATGATCGTGTCGGCGAAGGCGATCTGCTCCTGTGCCTCGTGCGCCCGGTCGATCTCGCCGGGCAGATGCCGGGCGTCGACGACCGTGATGATGGAGTCGAGCCGCGTCCTGGCCCGCACGTCCTCGTCGACGAAGAAGGTCTGCGCCACGGGGGCGGGATCGGCAAGGCCGGTGGTTTCGATCAGGATGCCGTCGAAGCGGCCCGGACGGCGCATCAGGCCCTCGATGATGCGGATGAGATCGCCGCGCACCGTGCAGCAGATGCAGCCGTTGTTCATCTCGAAGACGTCTTCCTCGGCATCGACGATCAGGTCGTTGTCGATGCCGATCTCGCCGAACTCGTTGACGATGACGGCGAATTTCCTGCCGTGCGGCTCGCTGAGGATACGGTTGAGCAGCGTCGTCTTGCCCGCGCCGAGATAGCCGGTCAGCACGGTGACGGGGATGGGGGCGGTCTTACGGGACATGGCCTGAACCTCGCGTTTCAAGGATTTCTCTCTGCCGCTGCGCGTCGCCGAAGCGGGCCGTGACGGCAATAGATATGTTATTACGTTACTTTTCATTTGACGAATGTAATAACATTACCTATGCAGTCGCTGTCAATCCCCGAGGACGCGATGACCGAGATTTGCCTTTCATTCGAAAACCTGACCCTTGGCTATCAGGGTCACGCCGCCGTCCATCACCTGACCGGCACCGTCGAGCGAGGCTCCCTGACGGCGGTCGTCGGGGCCAATGGCTCGGGCAAGTCGACGCTGATGAAGGGGATCGCCGGCATCCTGAAGCCGATCGGCGGAACGTGTGCTATGCGTTACCGGCGGCTCGCCTATCTCCCCCAGCAATCGGAACTCGACCGCAGCTTTCCCGCCCGCGTGATCGATCTCGTCTCGCTCGGTTTCTGGCAGAGGCGGGGCCTTATGGGGCGGATCACGCGGGAGGACATGGCCGATCTGGCGAGATGCCTCGAAGCGGTGGGACTGACGGGGTTCGAGAAGCGCCCGCTCGACAGCCTTTCCGGCGGCCAGATGCAGCGGGCGCTCTTCGCCCGCGCCATGTTGCAGGATGCCGACCTGATCCTGCTGGACGAGCCCTTCAACGCCGTCGACGCGCGCACCATCGACGATCTCCTCGCGTTGATCGGATGCTGGGTCGCGGAGGGGCGGACGGTGCTCTGCGTCCTGCACGACCATGCGCTGGTGCGCGCGCATTTCCCGCGGACGCTTCTTCTCGCCCGCCGGCCGGTGGCCTGGGGGCCGACCCGCGACGTTCTCACGGCCGAAAACCTTTCCCGGGCGCGGGGTTTCCAGGAAGCCTGGGACGAGGTGGCCGGCTGGTGCGACGACAACCCGGTTTCGGGGCCCGCCGCCGCGCACGGCCATGCCACGGGGAAGGCGGTGGCGAATGTATGATTTCCTGATTGCCCCCTTCCTGCACTACGGCTTCATGCAGCGGGCGCTGTTCGGCTCCCTCGTGCTTTCCGCAAGCTGCGCCCCGGTCGGCGTCTTCCTGATGCTCCGGCGCATGAGCCTCACGGGAGACGCCATGTCGCACGCCATCCTGCCGGGGGCGGCGCTGGGCTTCCTGTTCTTCGGGCTGGATATCCTGTCCATGACGATCGGCGGGCTGGCGGTCGGCCTGCTGGTCGCACTCGGCTCCGGTGCGGTGTCGCGCTTTACGGTCCAGAAGGAAGACGCCTCGATGGCGGCCTTCTACCTCATCTCGCTGGCGGTCGGCGTGCTGCTCGTGTCCTGGCGCGGCTCGAGCGTCGATCTCATGCATGTGCTGTTCGGCTCGGTGCTGGCGCTGAACGACGAGGCGCTGGCGCTGATCGCCGGCATCGCCGTCATCACCTTCTTGGCCCTCGGCATATTCCGGCGCGCGCTCGTCGCCGAATGCCTCGATCCGCTCTTCCTGCGCTCGGTGAGCCGCATCGGCGCGCCGGTCCATTTCCTGTTCCTGACGCTGGTGGTGCTCAATCTCGTCGGCGGGTTCCAGGCGCTGGGCACGTTGCTGTCGGTCGGCCTGATGATGCTTCCGGCGGCGGCATCGCGTTTCTGGTCGAACCGGGTCGGCACGCTCTGCCTGATCGCGATCGTGATCGCCGCCGTGTCGTGCGTCGGCGGGCTCCTGCTTTCCTACCATGCGTCGATGCCGTCCGGACCGGCCATCATCCTGACCGCCGGCATCGCCTATGCGCTTTCCGCTCTCGCCGGCCGGAGGGGGATGCTTTCCAGCCTCCTCGTCTTCCGCCGCCACAAGACAGCCTGATCAACACAAGGAGATTTCCATGTTCAGGACGTTCCGCATCGCAACCACTGCAAGCCTTCTTACGCTGGGCGGTCTCGCCCCGGCCGCCTCGGCGGCCGACCTCGATGTCGTCGCCAGCTTCTCGATCATCGGCGACTTCGCGAAGAATGTCGGCGGCGACCGCGTGGCTTTGACGACGCTCGTCGGCCCCGACGGCGACGCCCATGTCTACGAGCCGCGGCCGGCCGATGCGGTCGCGCTCGAAAAGGCCGGTGTCGTCCTCGTCAACGGCCTCGAATTCGAAGGCTTCATGAAGCGGCTCATCGAAACCAGCGGCACCAGGGCGACGGTGGTCGAGGTGACGAAGGGCATCGAGCCGCTGAAGCCGGAAGAGGAGGAGCACCACCACGACGAGACGGCCGAGGCGGCCGGCCACGACCACGACGAGACGGAGGAGGCCGGCCACGAGGGCCACCATCACCACGGCGAATTCGACCCCCATGCCTGGCAGTCGATTGCCAATGCCGAAATCTATGTGAAGAACATCGCCGACGCCTTCTGCGCGGCCGACACGGCCGGCTGCGCGACCTATACCGCCAATGCCGACGCCTATCTCGCCAGGCTCGCGGCCCTCGAAACGGAGGTGAAGGCGGCAATCGAAGCGATCCCGGTGGACAAGCGCACGATCATCACCTCGCACGACGCCTTCGGCTATTTCGCGCACGAATACGGCCTGACGTTCATTGCGCCCGAGGGGGTTTCGACGGAGGCCGAAGCATCGGCCGCGGATGTCGCCAGGCTTGTCGACCAGGTGAAGGAGGACAAGGCCTCGGCGATCTTCCTCGAGAACATCACCAATCCGCGCCTTGTCGAGCAGATCGCCAGCGAGACCGGGCTGAAGGTGGGCGGCACGCTCTATTCCGACGCGCTGTCGGGCGAGGATGGCCCCGCCGCCACCTATATCGACATGGTCCGTCACAATGTCGAAACGATAAAGGCCGCCATTCTCGGAGGCTGAATCCGGCGGCCTGCCCGGTGTTCAGCGGGCAGGCCGTTCGTTCCCGCAACCGCAGGCAGGAATCTGATCGGACAAGATGGGCAGGCTGTTGAAGCGACGCGAACCGGCACCCGAGGCGCCGGAGACCGCAACGAGACTCTACGACCCGGTGCCCGTGACGCTGCTGACCGGCTTTCTCGGCGCCGGCAAGACGACCTTGCTGAACGCGCTTCTTGCCGACCGGCGGTTTGCGGGCACCGCCGTCATCGTCAACGAATTCGGCACGGTCGCCGTCGACCACGATCTGGTGCGCGGCGGTCGCGAGACGTATTTCCGCACCACGACCGGCTGCATCTGCTGCACGGCGACGAGCGATATCCGCGTCTCGCTTCACGACCTGCACGAGGCGCGGCGCGCCGGCGATATCCCGCCCGTTTCCCGCGTAGTGATCGAAACCACCGGCCTTGCCGATCCGGCGCCGATCATCAACAGCATCATTCCGGGCGGCGCACCGGCATTCGGCCTGCGCGACCACGTCGTGGCGCGGCATTTCTACCTGAGCGGCGTCATCACCGCCTTCGATGCGGTCGCGGGCCGGTCGACCCTCGACACCCACATGGAAGGATGGAAGCAGCTTGCCTTCGCCGACCACGTCGTCCTGACCAAGACGGATATCACCGAAGAGCAGGTGCCGTGGGAGAGCGAACTGCATGGCCTGAACCCGGCCGCTGTTTTCCATGACAGGCATGCGCCCGGTTTCGACCTGTACCGACTGATCGGTGACCGGGCCTATTCCATCCAGGGCAAGGCGGAGGACGTGCCCGGCTGGCTTGCCATGCAGGCTTTGGGCGCGCATCCCCAGCACGCGCACGCTGCGGACCGCCACGGCAATGCGATCGAGGCGATCAGCCTCGACCACGACGTGCCGCTCGATCCGCATTCGGTGATGACCTTTCTGGAACTGGTCACGAGCAATACCGGCTCCGGCCTGCTGCGGCTGAAGGGAATTTTCGCCGTGACGGACGATGCGGACAGGCCCGTGGTCGCCCATGCCGTCCAGCACAGGCTCTATCCCCTTCAGCGGCTGGATCGCTGGCCGGATGGCGACCGCCGGACCCGCGTCGTTCTGATCGGGCAGGACATGCCTGTCCAGCCGATCCGCGACCTTTTCGAGGTGCTGGCACCGCGTGCGCTGCGCAGGCGGAGGTCGGCATGAGCGGAGGATTCTCCAATCTGCTGGCGCGGGGCACGTCGGGCGTCGTCGGCAAGGCGCGCGCCATCAAGCAGTGGACCCGCGTGCTGCTCGCCTTGCCCGAGGACGCCGTGGTTTCGGTGAACGAACTCGCCTGCCATCTGCCCGGCTGCCCGCCGAAGGAGACGGTGGTGCTGGTCATGCGCGATGGCGAAACCACGCAGGTCTCGATCCACAAGGCGATGCTGGACCTTGCGGAGGACGACATCGCCGATGCGTTTTCGGCGATCGGCCGCCCGCAGGGCTCATATGCGGCGGGCCGCTTCGGTGGTCCGGGGACAGGATAGGGCGCGGGGCGGACATGAGTGGAACAATGGCGCTTGAGATCGAGGGCCTGTGCATATGCTTTGGCAAGCGGCGGGTCGTCGGGCCTTTGAGGCCCAGCCGCATGTGCAGATGGCGCCGTTGCTCGGCGTCGGACCCGGGCGGCTGGCAACGCGCTATATCCTTCCCGCGGTCTTCGGACCCATGCTGCGCCACGCCACGCTGCGGTTGCCGGGCGCCGCGCTCGTGCTTCTCGCCGTTCTGGCGGTCTCGCTGCAAATCCGGAACGGACGCGCTGACGGGACAGCCGAATGCCGTTTTCGGGGAAGATCCTCTCTTTGCGGCGTAAAGAGGCTTTCAGGGATTTTTCTCTACCGGAACGCGGGTTGCAGGCCATGAGGGCCGCATGTCCGTCCAGCGCCGGTCACAGGAAAGGGGCCGCGACGGTCGTCGCGGCCCCGATGGCGTCCCTATTGTGCCGGCGCCTCAGGGAGCGCATAGGCAATCACGTAGTCGCCGCGATTGTCATTCGTCCCGGTCCGGGTGGCGCCGCCGGCCACGACGACGACGTACTGCTTGCCGTCCTTGCCGACGTAGCTCATCGGGGCGCCCTGGCCGCCGACGGGCAACCGTCCGCGCCACAGCTCCTCGCCCGTCGTACTGTCGAGCGCGCGGGTGTAGTAGTCGAGCGTTCCGTGGAAGAAGGTCAGGCCGCCCTTGGTGACGAGAGGCCCGCCCATCGTCGGCATTCCGAGCGGAATGTGGACGCCGGGAACGATGCCGTGCACGGGCGCATCCTCGATCGTTCCCATCGGCACCTGCCACCGGGTCTTGCCCGTGGAAAGGTCGATTGCGGTCATCGAGCCGAAGGGCGGCTTGAAGCAGGGAATGCCGAGCGGCGAGACGAACATCGACCGCTCCACGCCCCACGGGGTGCCGAGCTGTTCGGAGTATTCGCCCTCGGTCGACGGGGTCAGGCCGATCTCCCGGGCCACCTCCTGCTTGATGAAGTGGCCCCATTGCGCCATGCGGATGTCGTTGACGATCAGCGTGCCGGTCGAGGCGTCGATGGCGCCGCCGCCCCAGTTGAAGCCGCCGTAATAGCCGGGATAGATCAGGGTGCGCTGCTTGTCGGAGAGCGGCGTGAATTCGCCTTCCCAACGCATTTTCTTGAACTCGATCCGGCAATAGAGCTGGTCGAAGATCGTCGCGCCCCACATATCCGATTCCGTCAGCTTTTCGGCGCCGACCGAGATGGCCGAATAGGGCTGTGTCGGCGCGACCTTCATGTCGGGCATCGCATCGGTCGCCACCGGGCGCTGCTCGACCGGAACCACCGGCTCGCCGGTGCGGCGGTCGATCACGAAGACCTGGCCGCGCTTCGTCAGCTGGATCAGCACCGGCACCGTGGTTCCGTCCGCGCGCGGCAGATCGTAGAGGATCGGCTGGGCGGACACGTCATAGTCGAACTGATCGATATTGGCGGTGCGGAAATGCCAGCGTTCCCGGCCCGTCTTCACATCCACCGCGACGACCGCGTCGTTGTACTCGTCCGAGTAGGGATGGCGGTTGCCGGTCCAGAAGTCGGGCGTCTGGTTGCCGGTCGGGAAATAGGCCAGGCCGAGCGCCGGGTCATAGGCGGCCGTTCCCCAGAAATTCGGGGTTTCCGGCTTGTAGATCTCGCCGTCGACCAGCGGCGTGCTGTCGGCCGCACCGCGGGAGGGATCCCAGGCCCAGACCAGATTGCCGGTTCCCACGTCATAGCCGCGCACCACGCCGGAGGCCTCGCCCACGGTCAGGTTGTCGTTCAGCTTGCCGCCGATCATGATGATCCCTTCGGCCACCAGCGGGGCCGAGGTCAGGTAGTAGGACCCTTCAGCAGTCGGTCCGAGCCCCTTGAGCAGATCGACGAAGCCGCCATCGCCGAAGTCGGTGCACAATGCGCCGGTCCCGGCGTCCAGCGCGAAGACGCGTGCGTCCACGGTGGTGGTCATGATGCGCCGGTGGCAAACGGCGGCCGCCATGCCGGCCTGATCCGCCGCGGCGGGCGTATCTGTCGCGCCCGTGTCCGCGCTCGTGTCCGGAAGCGCAGCCGGCCCGGCCTGCCACGAGGGCGGCGGCGTCTGGTCCAGATCGACATAGGCGACGCCGCGGCAACGCTTCCAGCTCTCGTTGCCGGCGGTGTCCCTGACCTCCGGATCATAGCGCCAGCGCTCGGCGCCGGTGGTCGGATCCAGCGCGATCACGATGTTGGACGGCGTGCAAAGATACATCGTGTCGTCGATCTTGATCGGTGTGACCTGATATTCCTTGCCGTCGACGGCCAGGTCGCCGGTGCGATAGGTCCAGGCGACTTCCAGGTCCTTCACGTTCGAAGCGTTGATCTGGTCGAACTGCACGAAACGATTGCCGCCGAGGCTGCGTCCCCAGGCCGGCCAGTCCTGACCGCTTTCCTCGCCTGCCGAGGCGTGAACCACCGGCGCGGGTTGCGCGCTTTCGGCAACGATGGTCGGATGCGGCCGGAACATGCCGGCGAGGACCGCGGCCAGACCGAATGCGAGCACGACCGACAGCGCAGTGGCGGCCTTGCCGCCGAGCGCTGGGCGCCCGGAGGGGCGCAGGAGAAGCGGCGAGACGATTGCGGCCCCGAGAGCGATGACGAGGAATGTCACCACCCGCGGCACGAGTTGCCAGAAGTCGATGCCGACTTCCCAGAACGCCCAGGCCGTGCTGACGGCAAAAAGTGCGAGCGCGATCCAGAGCGCGGACGCGCGCCTGCGGAACACGAGATATCCGGTCGCGGCCATGACCAGACCGGCGATCAGATAGAACCAGGAACCGCCGAGCGTCACGAGCCATACCCCGCCCGCTGCCAGACCCAGCCCCAGTAAAGCGACGACGATTCCAAGACCGCCGAGTATCCACGACACCATTTTTTTCATTCCTTCACACTACACTTTCCTATCCGGCCGATGGCCGGCTGCCGTCTCAATTCCGTTTCTTGCGCCATACCGGACCCTTGCCGATGCGGGTTATCCCCGTTCCGTTGCGGAATAGGCGAGCGCCGCCACGGGCAGGCCAAATCCGATCCAGGAGGCGAGCGTCCATCCGCCCTGCGCGTAGGCCCAGCCTCCGGCCGCCGATCCGATGGCGCCGCCGAGGAAGAACGTCGCCATGTACAGGCCGTTGAGGCGGCTGCGCAGCTCCGCGCCGAGGACGAAGATCGCGCGCTGGCCGAGCGTCAGGTTCGCCGCCACGCCGAAGTCGAGAAGGATCGCCGCAACGACGAGCAGGACGAGCGCTGCGGTCGAGCCGGACGGCGCAAGATGCGTCAGCAGGAACGCGCCGGCCACCATGACCATCGCCACCGCCGTCGCGGAGCGCATCCAGCCGCGATCGGCGAGCCGGCCTGCGATTGGCGATGCCACCGCGCCGGCCACGCCCGCCAGCGCAAAGAGCGCGATGCCGCCTTGCGACAGGCCGAATTCCGGGCCGGTCAGCAAAAGCGGCGTCGTGGTCCAGAACAGGCTGAAGGCGGCGAACAGGCAGGCATGATAGATCGCGCGCCGTTGCAGGACCGGCGTCGTGGCGGCGAGCCGCGCCATAGAGGCAAGCAGTTCGCGGTAGCGCAGCTTCGAGGCCGGCAGGCGGGGCGGCAGCGCACGGCGGAGAACCAGCGCGATCGCACCCATTGCAACGATCGAAAGCAGGAAGACGGCGCGCCACGACGCCAGTTCAGCGATGAAGCTGGCAACCGGCCGTGCCAGCATGATGCCGAGCAGCAGGCCGCTCATGACATTGCCGACCACTCGCCCGCGAATGGCTTCCGGCGCCAGATGCGCGGCATAGGGCACGAGTACCTGAACGGCGACCGAGCCCAGCCCGATGAGAAGGGAGGCGAGGAGGAAGGGCAGGGCATGCGGCGACAGGGCCGCGCCGACGAGGCCGATCGTGGCAATGCCGATCAGGACCAGCGTCAGGCGGCGGTTCTCCACCAGATCCCCGAGCGGCACGATCAGCAGCAGGCCGGTGCCATAGCCGATTTGCGTCAGGGTCACGATCAGTCCCGCGGCATGCGGCGACAGGCCGAGCGCCTCGCTGATCGGGCCGGCCAGCGGCTGGGCGTAATAGATGTTGGCGACGATCAGCCCGCACGCCGAGGCGAGCAGGAAAATCAGCCGCGAGGAAACGGCATCGGTGCCGGATGAGGAAGCGACCGGGATCGTCATGGCCGCCGCCGGGACCGGGCCGGGGTATTGGGCCCGCGTCGCAAAGACCCGGGGGGCTTCAAACCGCCGTCATCGTCGATCGTTTGCTGCACCATGGCGGGTGCTCCTCCTCTCATCTCTTCCGCCCCATTCTGCCGGCGATCGGCTGCCGCGTCTTCCGGGAAAAGACAGACCGGCAACCGGGATCGCCGGATACCGTCATTCGGCACCGGTCATCGCTTCGGCGCCCTCCCGCCCGGGAACCTGCTGCGGACTGAAGGCGGCAAGGATCGCAAGGCCGAGCGCGGCAAAGGAGAGCAGGGCCCCGGCGAGGATCGGCGCGGTCAACCCGAGCCCGACGGCGATGGTCGCGCCGCCGGCCCCGGCCCCGATGGCGTTGCCGAGGTTGAACATGCCGATATTGACCGAGGCCGCCAGCGTCGGGGCGCCCGCCGCCCTGGCCCTGTCCATGACCAGCTTCTGGATGGGCGAAACGGTCGCGAATCCGAAGGCCGCCATCAGGAAGACGGCTGCCGCCGTCACGACCCGGCTTTCCGCGAAGATCCAGAACACGACGAGGACCAGGCCCTGGGCGGCCAGTGTCAGGAACAGGGTGCCGAACAGGCTGCGATCCGCGAAGCGGCCGCCCAGCCAGTTGCCGATCACCAGCCCGAGGCCGAACAGCAGCATCAGGAAGGCCACTCCGCCGTCGCCGTAGCCGGCGGCTTCCGTGGCCATCGGCGCGATATAGGTGATGACGGTGAAGAACGCCGCCGGGCCGAGGACGGTAATCCCCATGACCAGAAGCACCCTGGGATCGGCAAAGGCGCGCAGTTCCTGCCGGACGGGCGCGGCTTGTCCCGCGCCGATCGGGGGCACCCAGCGGGCGACCGCGACGATCACGACGACGCCGATCCCCGCAATCACCCAGAACACGGCGCGCCAGCCCGCCACCTGCGCCAGCCAGGTTCCGGCCGGCACACCGACCAGGTTGGCCACGGTCAGGCCGGTGAACATGAAGGCGATGGCGCTCGCCCTGCGGTGCGGGGCGACAAGCGAGGCGGCGATGATCGAGCCGATGCCGAAGAAGGCGCCGTGATTGAACGACGTGATCACGCGTCCGACCAGGGCCACCGGCAGTGTCGGGGCCAGCGCGGTCAGAAGATTGCCGGCGGTGAAAATCATCGCCAGGCCGATGAGCATCCTCTTGCGCGGAACGCGGGCGCCCAGAATGGTCAGAAGCGGCGCGCCGACGAAGACGCCGAGCGCATAGGCCGTCGCCATGTGACCCGCCTGGGGAATGCCGACGCCGAGGCTGCCGGCGATCTGCGGAAGGATGCCGGCGATGACGAACTCGGTCATGCCGATGCCGAATGCGCCGATGGCAAGAGCCCAGAGTGCTGCGGGCATGCGTATGTCCTCGTTGTTGGTATGTCCGATCGCGGCGGAGGGTGCTGTGCCGGCACGCGAGACCGGCCTCCGGTGCCGGGCGGCCGGCGTCAGGAAGCGTCGTGCGCCGGGATCGACCGGCTTAATCGGTTTTCGCGGGGACGGTCTTCGTGCGGGCGATCCAGTCGGCGAAGGCGCCGGCGAAGGTGCCGAGGAACGTCCGGGTGTTGTCGTTCGCCAGCTTGTCGCTCTCGTCGAACAGCGTGCCGACGTTCGACAGGTAGACTTCCGGCTGCTGCAAGACCGGCATGTTCAGGAACACGAAGGACTGGCGCAGGTGGTGATTGGCGCCGAAGCCGCCGAGCAGTCCCTGCGAGATCGAGACGACTGCCGCCGGCTTGCCGTCCCAGACGCTCCGGCCATAGGGCCGGGACCCGACGTCCAGCGCGTTCTTGAGCGCGGCCGGAACCGAGCGGTTGTATTCGGGCGTGACGAACAGGACGGCATCCGCCTTGCTGATTTCGCCGCGCAGGCGCAGCCAGGACGCTGGCGGCGCCTCTCCGTCGAGATCGGGATTGTAGAGCGGGAGATCGCCAATCGCGCTCTCCTGCAATTCGAGACCGGGAGCGCCGAGTTCGCCAATGGCCCGGCCGACCGCCCGGCTGAAGGAACCGTTGCGCAGGCTGCCGATCAAAAGTGCGACTTTCGCCGTCATGTTTTCTCCAATTGTTGTTCACCCGCTTCGCGCGATGGGCTGGCGGGCTGCGGTACTGGTGGCGGGCCCGATCCGGGCAATGGAGCTGATTGCATCGACTCGGATATCATTTTCACCGGATGCAATAATCACCTAATAACGCAAGGCAGAATTCATACGGAATGAAGGATGGATCGGTCGACCCCCGGGGGGGTGCGGCGGCGATGAAATCCGTCCGGCGCAGCGAACGGCGCCGGACGCGATGGCGGGGCGGATCCCCGCGGGAAGGGACTGGGTGTTTTCGAGCGTGGCTCCGGGCGGTTCCGTGTCCGCTTAAGAATGCGCCTCCTCGGGTGCGGGCTCCGGCTCCGGTTCGTCCGGTGTCAGGGCAAGTGCCGCATGGTGATGACTGACCGCGACCGGCGGCGGCAGCGACGTGCCGCGCTGGCGCTCGCGGATCAGGGTGAGCAGGCCGGAGGCGACGATGAGGACGATCCCGGCAAGCGTCGGCGTGTCGATGGCGTCGCCGAAAACCAGATAGCCGAGCAGGATCGCCCAGACCATCTGGCTGTACTGGGTCGGGCCGATATAGGCCGCCGGCGCATGCTGGGCCGCGGACATGAGCAGCAGGTTGGCGCCGGCCGCCAGCAGTCCGTAGCTGGCGAGCATCGCCCATTCGGCCGAGGTCGGCGGCTCGAAGGAGGGGATCATCACCGCGCCGCTGATGACGATGCCGCCGAGGATTCCGGCGCCGAAGAGGGAAACCTTCTTCTCCTCGGCATCGGCGGCGCGGAAGGTGATGACGGACACGGCGCCTCCGAGGCCGGCGAAGATCGCGCCGAGATGACCGATCGAGAGTTCGCGGAAGCCCGGTCTCAGCACGATCAGCACGCCGATGAACCCGACGACGACGGCGCCCCAGCGCTTGACGCCGACCTTTTCCTTGAGGAACAGCACCGACATCACGGTGACGAAGGCCGGTTGCAGGAAGATCAGGCAGAATGCCTCGGCCATCGGCAGGTGGGTGAAGGCCGTGACGCTGCCGATGACGCCCATCGGATAGGAAACGAAGCGCAGGAGCCAGAGCGGCCGGTTCCGCGTCGCGAAAATATCCGTCCAGCGGTCGCCCGGCCGCATCAGGAACGGCAGGACGCAGAGTGCGAAGACAGCGCCGAAAAAGGCGGACTCATAGGGCGGCAGCGCGCCCTCGATCAGTTTGACGCTGGCGTCGCTGAAACAGAAGGCGGCGAAGGAGGCAAAGCCGAGCAGCACGCCCCTTGTGGTCTGGTCGGAGCCCTGGTCTTCCACGGGGGCCGGGGCCGGCTTGACGGGATCGTTCGACATGACGCGGCTCACCTCGTCCCGGTCTGTTCGGGAGCGTCGAGGAGCGGGGTATCGGCCCAAGCCCGGCCGGGCACCGGCCGCGGTGCGGCAGGTTCCCTTACGGCGAGGCGGATGGAGCGGGCGAAAGCCCCCTTTCGGAGGCGACCGGGGAGGACGGCGACGTGGGCAGGCACGATGGATTCCTTCGGGAGTTGATCATGGGTAAACGGTCCTCCTCCCGTTTCGGCGATCCTTAGAGCATTTCATCCTTTCATGGAAACGACGAAATGCTCTAACCATTTGTTTTTGCACAATTGCGAACGGAAAACCGCTTCACAGTTTTCCTTCGAATTGCTCTAGGCGCTTGCGGCATCGAGCGCGGCGATATCCTCCGCGGTCAGCGCCAGCCCCGAGGCCTTCGCGAAGCCCTCGACATGAGCGATCTTGGTGGCGCTGGCGATGGGGGCGGTGACGCCCTCGCGGGCGATCAGCCAGGCCAGCGCGACCTCGGCCGGCGTGGCCGCATGGCGCGCCGAGACCTCGTCCAGCGCCTTGAGGATCGCCGTGCCGCGCGGGGTCAGGTACTTGCCGATGCCGCCGCCGCGCTGCGACTGTCCGAGATCGGCCTCGGACCGGTATTTGCCGGTCAGGAAGCCCGAGGCGAGGCTGTAATAGGTGACGACGCCAAGCCCCTCGCGGATCGAAAGATCGCGCAGCGCTCCGTCGAAGGACGAGCGGTCGTAGAGATTATATTCCGGTTGCAGGACCTCGTAGGCGGGGAGGTTTTCGTCCTTCGAAACCTTCAGCGCTTCACCGAGTTGGCCGGCATCGAAGTTCGAGGCGCCGATATGGGCGATCTTTCCGGCTTCCAGCAGCTTCGCATAAGTTTCCAACGTCTCCGCCGGCGGCGTCAGGGGATCGAACTCGTGCGAGAAATAAAGGTCGATCCGGTCGATCCCGAGCCTGGCCAGCGAAGCGTCGACGGACTTCTCGATCCATTCTCGCGAAAGCCCCCGTTCGACGTGATAGCCGACCTTGGTGAAGATCGTCACCCTGTCGCGCATGCCCGGCCGCGCCTTCAGCCAGTTGCCGATGATGGTCTCGGACTCGCCGCCCTTGTTGCCCGGCGCCCAGGCGGAGTAGATGTCGGCCGTGTCGATGGCGTCGAAGCCGTGATCGACGAAGGCGTCGAGGACGGCGAAGCTCTGCTTCTCGTCGATCGTCCAGCCGAAGACGTTGCCGCCCAGCACCAGCGGGGCGATGGAGAGGCCGGTGTTGCCGAGTGCGCGCTTTTCCATTGTTCTTCCTTTCGTCGGGTCAGGCGATGGCGCCGCCGCCGTCGACATAGACGGTGGAGCCGGTGATATAGGGGTTGGCGATGAAGGCCATGATCTGCACGGCGATATGCTCCGGCGTTCCGACCAGTCCCGCCGGCAGGCGTGCGGCCGCTCCGTCGTACATGGATTTGCGGGCGGCGGTGTCAAGCCCGTCATACAGTTCGGTCGCGACGAGCCCCGGCGAAACGCAGTTGACGCGCACGGGCGCGAACTCGAGCGCAAGGCCGCGCGTCAGCCCTTCGACTGCGGCATTGATCGCGCCCTGAATGGCCGCGCCCTTCCTGGGCCGGATCGACAGGAAGCCGGAGACCAGCGTCAGCGAGCCACCCTCCGCAATCTTCGCGGCGCGGGCGATGCGGTAGGCGCCCCAGAATTTCGAGTTCATCGACTGGTAGGCGTCGACGAGCGGCAGTTCGCGCACGGCGGCCACCTTGGTCTTCGACGCCGAAACGACGATGTGGTCGAAGGCGTTCCGGCCGGCGAAGAAGGCCTCGACGCCGGGCTCGTCGGTCGTGTCGAGCACCTGGCCTTCGGCGCCGGCACCCAGCCGGGCGACGGCCGCCTCCACCTTTTGCTTCGAACGGGAGGCGATCGTCACGGACGCGCCGGCCTCGAGTGCGGCCTGCGCCGCGCCGAAGCCGATGCCGGAACTGCCGCCGACCACAAGGACGGTCTTGCCGGTTAGGTTCATGGGGTCGTTCTCCTCTTGCCTGCTTCTGTCACGGGATGACCTTGCGAGCGCGGAACTCGTCGAAAAGCCGCAGGAACATCGCTTCGGAATCGACGACATCCTGGAAACCCGCCTGGCGGATCTTCGTCGTCGAGCAGATCACGTCCCAGTCGCAGTTGAAGATGAAATCGCCGAAGCTCCAGGACGCGACCGTCTCGAAAGGCACCGGAACGAGACCGTGCTTTGCGACGATCCTGTCCCAGAGCGGCCCCTTGTCGGCCATCATCTTCGCCAGCGGGATGGGCATGGGCGGCGCCAGCTCCATGTCGAAATGGCGCGCGAAAGCCTCCCACAGCCGGTTCCAGCGGAAGATATCGCCATTGGTGAGATTGTAGGCCTCGCCGCCGGGGGCCTGGCTCGCGGCCCATTCGGAACCGGCGGCGAGCTGGGCGGCGTCCGTCACCTGCGCCAGCCGTCCGTAGCATTCCGCCGTGCCGGGAAAGCGCAGCGGCAGGCCGAGTTCCTTCGAGATCGCGGCATAGACGGCGATGACCATAGACAGGTTCATCGGATTGCCGATGGCGAAGCCGCAGACGACATCGGGCCTCAGCGCCACCATGTCCCACGGCCGGCCTTCGGCCTTCTGCCGCAGCCAGTCCTCCTGATCGTAATAGAACATCGGCGGCATCTGGCGCGGATCGTCTTCCTTCGCCGGCGTCACGAAGGCGCCGAGATGGGCGCCGTAATATTTGCCGCCCTCGTAGAGCACGACCCGCTTCAGCGCCGGCGAGGCCGTATCCGCCGCCTCGATGAGGTTGCGCAGCATGGCGAGGTTGATGTCGACCAGCCAGGACGGATCGGCATGTTCCTGATAGGCGGCATGAAAGACATGGGTGACGTCCGACAGGCCGGAAAGCGCGGCCTGCGTCGCCTCCGCGTCGAGAAGGTCGACGGACAGGAAGGTCGCGGGCGTTTCGAAATCCGGCTTTCGCCGCGAGATCGCCGTTACCCGCCAGTCCGGGCGGCTCGCCAGATAGTCGACGAGGTTGCGGCCGATGACGCCGAGGCCTCCGGCGACGAGGGCGTGTTTGCGTGTTTCGCTGATCATATGGATTTTCCTCACAGGCTGTCGATGACGCCGCCATCGACGCGCAGGGCCGCGCCGCTTGTGGCCGAGGCCTGGTCAGAGCAGGTGTAGACGACCATGTTGGCGACCTCTTCGACGCTCGCCGCGCGGCGGATGACCGAGGACGGGCGATTGGCGAGCACGAAGTCGCGCGCGGCATCTTCGAGGGACTTGCCGCTCGCTTTGGCCTCGTCCTCCAGCATGGCGGCCATCCCGTCCGAAAGGGTCGGTCCCGGCAGCACGGAGTTCACCGTCACGCCGGTTCCCGCCATGCGCTTGGCAAGACCGCGCGCGATCGACACCGCCGCCGTCTTGGTGAAGCCGTAATGGATCATGTCGGCGGGAATGTTGAAGGCGGATTCCGAGGAGATGAAGACGACGCGGCCCCAGCCGTTCTTCTCCATTCCCGGAAGATAGAGCCGCGCCAGCCGCACGCCGGACAGCACGTTGACTTCGAAATAGCGCCGCCATTCCGCGTCGGGGGTCTCGAAAAAGTCCTGCGGGCCGTAGATGCCGAGATTGTTGACGAGGATGTCGCAGGCCGGATGCGCATGCACGAGGTCGGTCGCCCCGGCTTCGGTGGAGAGATCGGCCGCCAGTCCCGTCACCTTCGCGTCCGGCACCGCCGCCTTTACAGCGGCCACCGCGCGGTCCACCGCCTCCCGGTGGCGTCCGTTCACCACGACATGCGCGCCGCTGGCGGCAAGGCCCTTCGCGATGGCGAGGCCGATGCCCGCGGTGGAACCCGAAACGATGGCGGTCTTTCCCGATAGATCGATCAGCATGTTTTCCTCTCAAGCAATGCGCCCGCCGCCATCGACATGGACGACCGAGCCTGTCATGAAGCCGTTCTCCATCAGAGAGATGGCGGCATGGGCGATATCCTCGACGGTGCCGATCCGGCCGGCGGGAAGTTCCGCCGCCACCCGGTCGTGGAAGGCCTTGCGTTCCGCCTTCCCCATACCGGACCAGAGTGGCGTATCGATGACGCCGGGCGAGATGACATTGACCCGGCGCGGCCTGAGTTCGAGCGCCAGACCCATCGCCAGGCTTTCCAGCGCCAGGTTCAGCGCCCCGACGACGGCGGAGCCTGCCGATGGCCGGTATCCCGCCAGACCGGACACGAAGATCAGGCTGCCGGTTGCGACGAGATGCGTCGCCGCCGCCCGGGCGATGTTGACCGGTCCCCAGAACCTGGAGGCCAGCATCCGGTTGATCTCGTCCTCGCTCAGATCGACCAGCGGCTTGAATGTCAGATCCCCGGCGGTGGTCACGATGTGGTCGAAGGGGCCTTCCGCGGCGACCGCCCCGGTCACGGCGTCCTGGTCCGACAGGTCGATCGCATGGGTGGCGATCGCCTTGTCCCGCAAGGTGGCCGCGACGCCGTCCAGCTTCGCCCGGCTGCGTCCGGCAAGGGCGACATGCGCCCCGCGTGCCGCAGCCAGCCGGGCGATGGCCGCCCCCATGCCCGATCCGCCGCCGGCAACGAAGAGCTTCTTGCCGATCAGGGCACCGAGACCGTCACCGCCGCGCGTCGCGGGACAGAAAGAGGATTCGGTCATTGCCGCTCCGATTATCGATTGTACCGACCTGGATATCATTTTCATTTGGAACAATAATCACCTAACATCGAAAGGCAGAATTCAGTCTGGATTAACGATGGATCAGCTCAGCCTCCTGCGGCTTCTCGTGGCGATTGCCGACCACGGCAGTCTTGCCGCCGCCTCCCGCGCCCTGTCTCTCTCGCCCTCGGCCGTCACGCTCGGCTTGCAGCGCCTCGAGGAACAGGTGGGCGCGATCCTCGTCGTGCGCACCACGCGGCGGTTGTCGTTCACGCCGGAGGGCGAGCATTTCCTGACGGACTGCCGGCGCATCCTGGCCGAAGTGCAGGAGGCGATCGATTCCGTCGCCGACCGCGGGCGGCTGCGTGGCGAGATCCGGGTGACGGCCACGAACGATTTCGGGCGCAACAGCCTGGCGCCGGTCATCGACGGGTTCATGCGGGTTCACCGCGAGGTCCGGTTCGCGCTGCTGCTGAGCGATTCCGTGATGGATCTGGCCGAAGGCGGTTTCGACGTCGCCCTGCGCATGGGACAGCTCGGCGCCTCGCGGGCGGACCAGCGCCTGCTGATCCGCGGGACGCGGCAGATCTGCGCCTCGCCCGGCTATTGGGAGCAGGCGGGCAAGCCTCGCCATCCGCGGGATCTGCAAGGCCACAACTGCATGGTGCTGGCGCGACCCGACGCTCCGCAGTCGAGCTGGCACTTTCAGGACAAGGGCCGCGAGTTCAGCGTCCGCGTATCGGGCGACCGCACCGCCAACGAAGGGGCGACGCTGCGCCACTGGGCGATCGCCGGCGCCGGTGTCGTCCTCAAGTCCAGCATCGACATCAGGGCCGACGTCGCCGCCGGAAGGCTCGTCCCCGTGCTGGAGGAATACGAACTGGCCGAGCACAATCTCTACGCCGTCGTGGCCTCGGGACGACGGGTTTCAAGACGCGTCACCGCGTTTGTCGACTATCTCGCGCAAAATCTCTAGGGTCGGGAAAAGTGCGAAGCGGGTTTCGTTCGCAACTGCGCAAAAACAAAGAGCCGGAGCATTGCAGCGTTTTCCTGAACCGCTGCAATGCTCCGGAACGCCCGCGCGCCGATGCGGATTTCACGTCCGGCGGCCAGGCCGCGCGTGTTCCTTACTTGCCGCGAACGTCGCCAATCGCATCGGGCGCCACCGGCGGCGCGGCGTTGCCCCAGCTGTTGCGGATATAGGTCAGCACGTCGGCGATCTGCTGGTCGTTCAGGCGCCATGCGAGCGAGGGCATGGCGGGCGTGGTCGGCGCTCCGGCGGTGCCGACGCCCTGGCTGCCGGCAAGCACCAGATGCGCCAGGGTCTCGGCGCTCGGCTGCTGCACGATGGCATTGCCGGCCAGCGCCGGGAAGAGCTGGCGGGCGCCCTTGCCGTCCATCCCGTGGCAGGCCGAGCAGGTGTCGTGATAGATTGCCGCGCCGGCAATCATCCGCCGGTCGGCGGCCCCGACCGGCGCCGGCTTCGATGCGGCCTCCGGCGACAGGCTTTTCAGGTAGACGGCAATCGCCTTCAGATCGGCGTCTGTCATCTTCGAGGTCGAATCCGCGATGGCTTCCGTCATCGGCCCGGAGGCGACGGTGTGGGCATTCGTGCCGGTCTTCAGATATTGCACCAGCTCCTCCTCGCTCCAGCTGCCGATGCCGATATGCGGATTGCCGGTGATGTTAGGCGCATACCAACCTTGCAGCGAAGCCCCTTGCAGGAATTCGCCGTCCTTGTCGGCGCCGAGAAAGCTCTTCGGCGAATGGCAGGTGCCGCAATGGCCCGGCCCCTGGACGATATAGGCACCGCGGTTCCACTCCGCCGACTGGTTCGGATCGGGTTCGAAGGCGCCTTCCGTGAAGTTGAGCATGTTCCAGCCGAGCATCAGGAGCCGGATGTTGAAGGGGAACGGCAACTGGTTGGCGACGACCTCGTTCGACACCGGCTCGATCGTCGTCAGATAGTCCCAGAGATCGGAAATGTCCTTCTCCGGCATCTTGGTATAGGCGGTGTAGGGCATGGCGGGATAAAGACGGGTGCCGTCATGGCCGATGCCGGTCTTCATCATGCGGATGAAGTCGTCCTTCGACCAGTTGCCGATGCCGGTTTCCCTGTCGGGGGTGATGTTCGGCGGCACCAGCGTTCCGAACGGCGTTTGCAGAGGTTCGCCGCCGGCGAAGGGCTGGCCGCCGGCCTTCGTGTGGCAGGCGACGCAATCGCCGAGGATGGCCTGGTAGCGGCCGTTGATGATCCTGTCGGCCTGATCGGCCGCACCGGCGGCGGCGGACGAGGCGAGGAAGGCGCCGAGCGCCAGGAGGGGAGCGATCTTTCTCATGCCGACACCAGGGGAACACCGGGGTTGCGCAGATACTGGTTGCGGATCGCGTCGGCTGCGAGGAAGGCGAGCGCCCCGACCGTGCCCGTCGGGTTCTTTCCCGCATTGTGCGCGAAGGCCGACGCACCGATCACGAAGACGTTGGGAACGTCCCAGCTTTGCAGATAGCGGTTGACCACGCTGGTGCTCGGATCGGCGCCCATCACGGCGCCGCCGGTATTGTGCGTGCTCTGGTAGGGCACCGAATCCCAGCTCTTGTTGCGCCGGGCGATGGTGTATTCGCGTCCGCCGAGCGTTCGGGCGATCTCCTCCATCCGGTCCGAGACCCAGTTCGACATGCGGATGTCGTTGTCGGGAAAATCGAAGGTCATCCGCATCAGCGGCCGTCCGTAGCGGTCCTTGTAGGTCGGGTCGAGGTCGAGATAGTTGGTGCGGACCGGGTAGCTCGAGCCCTGCGAGCTGAAGCTCAGCGTGCTCTTGTAGGCCTGCCGGGTCGCCTCCTTCCATCCCGCGCCCCAGCGCGGGGCGCCGGGCGGCATGGGCCGCGTGGAAATCGGGCGGCCGTTCGTCGGAATACAGTTCACGCCGGCGCCGCCGACGAAATCGAGCGGTCCGTGATCGAAGGCGTCGCCGTTGAAGTCGTCCACCGTCTGGCCGAGCGAGCCAGCCGCGACGAAGGGGTTGAAATTCTTGTCGTCGAAGAAGACCGAGGCTCCGGCATTGGTCTGGTAGCAGTAGTTCCGGCCGACGGTTCCCTCGCCCGTGTCGGGATCGTAGATCTCGCCGATGCCCGACAGCATCAGCATGCGCACATTGTGAAGCGCATAGGCGCAGACGAGGACGAGATCGGCCGGCTGGAAGAATTCCTCGCCGGACGTATCGACATAGGTGACGCCCCGCGCCATCCGGCCCGAGCGGTCGAGATCGACGTGCAGCACTTCGCTGTCCGTCCGCACCTCGAAATTCTTCTTCTTCATGAGAACCGGCATGATGGTGGTCTGGGCGCTGGCCTTCGAATAATTGGCGCAGCCGAAGCGCTCGCAGAAACCGCAGAAGGTGCATTGGCCCATCGCGATGCCGAGCGGATTGATATAATCCTTCGACAGGTTGGCGGAAGGCGCGGGGAACGGATGCATCCCCAGGGAGCGCGTGGCCTCGGCAAAGAGCGTCGGCGCGTAGGTCATTTCCATCGGCGGCAGCGGATAGTCGCGGGCGCGCGGATCCTCGAACGGGTTGCCGCCCTCCTGGATCTGTCCCGCGATATTGCCCGCCTTGCCCGAAATGCCGGCGAGATACTCGAAGCGGTCGTAGAAGACCTCCATCTCGGCGGCGGTGACGCCCCAGTCCTGCAATTGCAGGTCGGCGGCCTTCTGCGCGCCGTAACGCTCGGTGAGCTTCGTCCGGATCTGGAAATCGGAATCCCAGAAGCGCCATGTCTGGCCGTTCCAGTGGACGCCGGCGCCACCGACGCCGTTGCCGAGCAGGAACGAGCCGAAATCGCGCATCGGCAGCGCCGTCTGCGAGGGATCGTTGCGCACCGTCATCGTCTCGACGACCGGTTGCAGGAACAGGTCGCGGCGGATGCCGTAGCGCAATTCGTCCTGGGCGTAGCCGATGTTGAAGTCGGTCGCCGTGTCGCGCCAGGGTCCGCGCTCGATGGCAAGCACGTCCAGACCTTCCTCGGTCAGTTCATGGGCGAGGATGGAGCCGCTCCAGCCGAGGCCGATGATCACCACATCCTTGCGGGGAAGAATTCTCGTCATCGTCCCGACCTCACTGTGCGAGCCATTCGGGCGCGCCGGCAATCGACACCGGCGGCCGCGGATAGGGCTGATTGTGTTTGCTGACATGGTCGCGATAATCGTATCGCGCACCGGGAAAGCCGAGCATGCGCCAGGAGACCATGTCCCTGTTGCCGCCATAGACGGGATCGGCGAAGAAGCCTTCCATCGTATTGTTGAGGATCAGGGTGAAGAGCCCCTTGCCGTCGATATTGTGTGGAAGCGCGATCCTGCCGGCCTCCAGATCGGTCAGGAAGGTGTCCTGCTGCTCCGGGGAAAGCGCCGTGAAGGGCGTGCCGCCGTTCTGCATCAGATAGGCCTTGATCGCGTCGAGCCCGCTGCGATAGCGCGCCGCCGGCACCGCCTCGCCCTGATAGCCCTGCGTCGGCAGGCCGGGCAGGAAGGGCCCCTGGGTGTAGAGCCGGCTGGAATTGCCGAAGGGTCCGGCAAGCTGCCGGTCGATATAGACCGCGCAGCCGGCCTCCTTGCCGCCGATGGTGATGTCGTCGGGGGGAATGAGGCGGTCGACGATGGCTTCGACGGTCGCGGCTTCCTCGGCCGTGAAGAAATGCCAGCCGCCCGGCGTCACCTGGACCGGCGGATCGGCCGCATAGGATGTCCAGGGCAGAATTCCGCCCCGGAAGCTGCGGGCCAGCACCGGTCCGGCGGTGCCGGCGAGAATGGTGAAAGCGACGGATGAGAGGAATGTGCGCCTGGACAGGCGCGGGGGACAGTGCTGACCCATGAAACCCTCCGGAACAGGTCGATAACGCAGAACGGAGAAAATGCAGCATTAACCTGATGAAATCAGACAAGTTTTTAAAATTTGTCCATACCAATAAGCTTAGGGCCGGATTGCGATAAAACAACCCTTCGCCCGGAAATGAGGTCGGGAGGGGAGACGCGCAAAATCGCAGGGAGATGGCCGGAAATGGCGGATGATTGCCATTCTGATTGCTTTTTATGCGTTTTTCCGCTGATCTGCGAACCGCTCCGGAATGAAGAGACGGCATAAGGATACAGCATGTGGCGCAGGCAGGACTGGACCTTTTCCAGCATCGTGGCTCTGGCTTTCGGCCTCTCGACCGCATGGTTCTGGTGGTGGTTGATCATGTATGAGGGCGTGTGGGCCTACATGATCTTTGCATGGATACCGGCCGTTCCGGCGCTTGTCTTCGGTTTCCATGCGGTGAAGAATCACGGCAGCGGAGTCGGGGCAATCGCGATGCTGCTCGCCCTTTCGCCGCTGGCGACATCCATGATTGTCTGAGCGATGACCCGGAAAGCGTCTTCGACGGTGCGGTGAGCAGGACGAGGGATAAAGCTCCATGACAGACCTGTCGACGCAAGGCACCTTCCAGCAACGGATCGGCTGGAGCCCGCGCCGGTCGTCCGGTATCGCACCGCTTCCCGCCAGCCGTCGCCGTTTTAGCTGCAATCCAGCCGCGAGGATGATTTCAAAGGCTGGCACGTTCATACCCCCTCTCATCGCCGCGACGGTCATGGTGATCGCCTGCGGCAGCGGACCGGCCGGCGCAGGGGCGGGGTGGGTCGGCGAATGGCAATCCGGCCCGGAGAAGGCGATCGCCATATCCGCCGGCCCGCAGCCGGGCGGGCTTCTGATCGAGGGCAATGCGACATTCGGCACGACCGATCCCGAAAGGACAAGCCGCGGATCGGTCAATACCGGCAGTTTCTCGGTGGTCTGGCCGGGCGTGCGGGAAGACGACCGGCAGATCGCCTTCACGATCGCCGACGACCGGGCCATCGACTACGCGAGCGGCGAGACCTACGATTGCAGGCTGCGGCTGACGTTGGGGGGAGGGCACCTCGACGTCGAGGACAATAACCAGTGCGGCGGCTTCAACGTTACCTTCACCGGGCGGTATGCCCGAACGGAGCCGTGAAGGCGAAACATGCTCTGAATCCGGCAAACGGCACCGGGCGTCGAATGCTATCCGCCCACACGGACGCATCCCTCCGTCCGCCGGTCATAGGCCGGCCTGTCGGGTTCCTGTCGAAGCGTGTTCAATGCGGCGGTGCGATCCGCCGACAGCCGCGAGGCATCGGCGCCGGCCGAAAGCAGCATCGTCGTGACGTCCTTCCGGCCTGTCCGCACGGCTTCGTCGAGAAAGCTCGGCTCGTCGCGGAAAGGCGCATCGATATCCGCCCCGTTCGCCACCAGCATGCGGGCGAAGTCCAGCGACCGCGGCACGCCGGTTTCCTCCATGAAGCGGAAAAGCGCCCCGGTTGCCGCTTGCAGATCGGCCTTGCCGACCGGGACGGGCCGTTCTTCCAACAGCCATCCGCCGACATGCATCGCCGCACCGCCGGCGGCGGCCACCAGCAGGTGCCGCTCGCCGGTCCCGCCCTGCTCGCGGGTGTTCAGGGGCACGCCCGCGGCTGAAAGGAACCGGACGAAATCCAACCGGTCCAGTTCGGCCGCGGTGCGCAGCGCTTCGCTTCTGGCCGCCTCGTCGCTGACCGGCAGCAGGAGCCGCGCCATCTCCTCGTCCTCGCGCGCCACGGCGACGCTCAGGGCCATCAGCAGCGGCAGATAGGATCCCTCGCAGGTGCGCAGGCTCATTTGCGCGCCGTACCAGTTCCCTCGTCCGACGACCGCTCCCTGTCCGATCAGATGCCGTGCTGCGTTGCGGGCTCCGTAATCGGCGGCGGCGAGCAGGTCGTCGCCGGCTCTCGTCCTTGCCGTGCAACGCTCGCCGCACCCGGCCTGAGCGGTCAACAGCGCCGGAAGGTCGTCGCTGGCAATGGCATCGAGAATGGCGCCGCGCTGGGCGCTTGCCACGTTTTCCGCGCGCGTCTCCCACAACTCGCTGGCTGCCCAGCCGGCAAAGAGCAGCGCCGGCAGGGCCTGGACCGCAAGGAGGGCGCCGAGCCAGCGCGGCCGGTAGCCGGACCCCCAGATGACGGTATTGAGCAGGCAGGAGAGGCAGTTTCCCGCCCCCAGCAGCAATATCCCGAGCGCGAGACCGAGCCCCGGGAAGAAGCCGCCTTGCGCCCGGCTGGCGATGAGTGCGACGCCCATGACCACGCTGCCGGCAAGGATGAGCAGCGAAAGGGGCAGAAGGAGCGATTGAACCACTGTTCTCATGCGACTGAACCCGGGTTGGTAACGGGAAACGACGGAACATTTCCGGCAAACGTGCCGAAGGCGGCTTTGCGGCGGGGAAAACCTTCCTTCGCGAAGCCATTTTCGGCCATCCTGTCCTGCCTGATATTGGCCGGTTGCGCCAACTGCAATATTCTTTTCGTCTCCATGCCGCTTCGGTGACGGTTGCCGTTGCCCGGGCTGAAAACGCATGGGGCCGGGGCATGGGCCGAAGCGCCCGAATCCGGTTGCGGGAAACGGAAGTCCAGACGGAGCGCAATTGAATCCATGTCCAGATCGTCTCCTTCGCTTTTTCGGCAGGCGGTGCGCCTTCTTCTTGCGGCCGGTGCGTTCTCCTTCTTATGTTTCGCCGCCTTTGCGGAGGAGGACAAGCTTCCCCTCGTCCTCACGCCGGAACCCGGCATCTCCGCGCGGGTCGAAAAGCGCGGAGGGGATTATGTTCTGGTGCAGCCGGACGGCCGGCGCCTGACGCTCATGACGCAGGAGGACATCGATGCACAGGGCACGTCGCCCTTCTTCGACGAGGAGGATTATGATTACGACGGCCACCCGGATCTCGCCGTCGGCCTGCCTGCCGGCATGGTCGATATCGGCTATGGCCTTTACCTCTACGATTCCGGGTCGAAGTCCTATGCGATGTTCGACGTGCCGGATGCGGTTGCGGACCGGCAGAACTGCGGCGGCTTCTGGAGCATCGAGCGCCTTCCCGAGCGCAAGGCCATCTACAGCACCTGCCGCGGCGGGGCGCGCTGGCACCATGACGTGCTGCGGATCGAGCCGGACCGGTCGGTCTGGATCGTCGAGCAATCGCGGGTGCCGGAAGATGCGGTCGACTGGCCCTATTTCAGCAAGCCCATGCGGTCCGTTTCCTATGACCGGCGAGGCAATATCCTGTCGGAAGACGTCATTTCGCCCGAAGAAAGGGAAGAAGTATGGGATGTGCCGGTGGAGCGGCTTGCGCTCTATTCGGCCCCGCAGGAGACGGCGAGGACCCGAGCCTATCTGATCAGGGGCGATGTCGCCATCATCCTGGCCTTCAGGGGCGACGACTGGATGAAGATTGCCTACAACGGCAGGAAGGACAGGATCGAGCGCTGGGTCTCGCTGAAGGATGCCTACGATCTTGCCGCACGCTACGATCCGCAGCAGCCACCTCCCGCGCCGCTGGCGCTGTCGGCGGCCGACTATAGTGGAAACACCGAGGACCCGGATTACTACCGTAACCTCTTCACGCTCTCCCTCGACAACCGGGGGCAGGGGGATATCCGTATCGGCCACGGGGAAATCCATCTGATCTTCACCGGGCCTGACGGCAAAAGCGTCCCGCACAAGCTCTACGACATCGGCGATTTCACCCTGACGCCGGGGCAAAGCCGCCTGCTGGACGACAATGTGATTGAAAAGCATGGCGAGACCCACGTCATCTTTCACGGCTCCAGCGCCGGCGACGGCTATGTCCCGTTCTTCCCGCCGGGCCTTGCGCCCGGCCGCTACACGGTCCGGCCGGTCCTCACCGATCCGGACCTGTCCGGCCCGCTCTATGCAAAGGAAGAAATCCCGATCGACTATCCGCCGCGGCTGCGCGCCGATCTCGTCAAGGCGGCACCATGATTGCATCTGCCAAGCGTATCGGGTTTCCCGGCCGGATACACCTGCCGTTCAGTTCCGCATCCGCTGCTTCAGAAGCTGCATGAGATCGCCGTTGCGGGGCAGCCTGTCGCTCCTGCCCTGTTCCGTGAGCCAGTAGAACCGGCCGGGCTTGAGGCTTGCCGGCAGCTCGTAGTCCATGCCGTCCCAGACATCCTCGCGGAAGGAATAGAAGGCCCAGTGGCCGCCACGCGCATCGACCGCATCCATGACGTCTTCGAGATAGGCGCGGCAATCCGCCCACAGGCGCATGCAGCCGAACTCGGCGGCGACCACCCGGTTGGACGCGAGCCCCTGCGCCTTCGCCCAGTCGAACGCCGTGTCGATATGGGCGGTGACGGCCGCGCGGTCCCAGGCGAGATCGCCGCCTGCGTAGCGGGTCGTCACGCCCGGATAGCGGAAGGGTTCCTTGCGCGTCATGTTCGGTGCGCTCGTCGCGGCGTAGGGCTCGTACATATGGAAGGCGTAGAGCACCCGGTCGTCAGAAAGGCGTGCCGGCCAGGCGGCGAGCGAGCGCGGATTGGCGTAGTAGCCGCTGTCGACCATGACGGGCGTGAGCGGATCGACCGCGCGGATCGCCGCGATGATCCGTTCGTAAAGCGCCGGCAGGTCGCGCGGGCCGCCCGCCTGCTTTTCCTGCCATGCCTTGAGGTCGTCCATCGCGGCGTTTTCCGCAAGGCCGGTGGTCTTTTCGGGAGCGGGCTCGTTGAGAAGATTGTAGGCGGCGATCGCCGGATGATCCTTCAGGGCTGCGGAAAGGTCCGCCCAGAAACGCACCGCCTGATCGGAGAAGGCGGGATCGGACCACAGGCGGTCGTCGAACGCGCCGCCGTTCTGCTGCACCCAGCGCGCGCCCGGCAGGCTGAGCGGCGCGACGACCACCTTGAGACCCGCAGCTTCGGCGGCATCCAGAACCTTGCGCAGCGTCGCCAGATCCTGCGCCTTCAGGCCGTCGTAACGGTCGGCGTTTCCGATCAGAAAGTCGCGACCCTCGCCCTTCCACTTGCTGAAAGTCAGGCGAACCCATGTCGCGCCGGTGTCGGCCAGCGCCCTGAAATAGGCCTCGTCCGGCGGCGTCTCGTTGAAGCTGTTTCCGCCTTTTTGCGGACTGTCCCAGAAGGTGATGAGATCGGCGGCCGTGGCCGGCCGAACGGTCGAGCATGCCAGAAGAAAACCGAGGCACAGAAAACGAAAAGCCGTCATGTAAAACACCATCCCGACGATGAATTGCGCGGCACCTTCTCATCGTCTTTTCGGGCTTTCTTATGTCACGCGCGGGGGAGGCACCGTATCGGCCGATGCGGCACGTCCGGGATTTCCCGGCTGCGAAGTCGTCGGGGCCATTGCGCCGGAAGGCGATTATCTGCCATCACAGGGCGACCGCTGACATTCGCTTCCCGCATCTAGGACCCGCGACATTGAACCGCCACACGCTGACCGAAATCGGCTTGCCAGCCGGCACCTTGTTGATCGCGGTGCTTGCCACTTTCGCACCGTTTCCCGCCGCGCTTCCCGCCACGTTCGAACATGGCCTGGACTTTGCCGCCATCGTCCTGATCTTCGCGACGGTCTTCGTGGTGCTGCGCCATGCCGAAACCGTCGCGCACCATGTCGGGGAACCGTTCGGCACGCTGGTCCTGACGCTGGCCGTCACGGCCATCGAGGCATCCGTCATCATTTCCCTGATGCTGGACGGCTCCGAAAAGCCGACGCTGGCACGGGAATCGGTATTCTCCACCGTGATGATCATATGCGCGGGCGTCGTCGGCGCCTGCCTGACCCTCGGGGGATGGCGGCACGTTCGACAGGACCTGAAGCGGCAGGGGACGAGCGCATTCCTCTCCATGCTGATCGCCCTGGCCGGCTTCACGCTCGTGCTGCCGAATTTTACGCTGACCGGCCGCCCGGGCGAGTTCTCCCACGTGCAACTGGCATTCATCGCCACGCTGGCCTTCCTCCTTTACGTCGTCTTCGTGATCGCGCAGACGAGACGCTACAGGGGCGATTTCGTCGAGGATCTCCGCCATGAGACAATGGTCCATCCGGCGTTGCCGGAACGCAGCCTGCCGGCCAGCCTCGTTCTGCTGGTGGCGGGGCTCGCCGGCATCGTGATGCTGACCGAGATCGTCGCCCACAGCGTCGAGGAGAGCCTCATCCGCTGGCAGATCGAGCACACCGAGGCGATCATCGGCGCCTTCATCGCGACGCTCGTCCTGATGCCGGAATCGATCTCCGCGGTGAAGGCGGCGCTCAGGAACGAATTGCAGCGGGGCCTGAACATCGCGCTGGGCTCGGCCTGCGCCACGATCGGCCTCACGGTTCCGCTCGTGGCCGTCGCGAGCCTGATATCGGGAAGAGAGCTGGACCTCGGGCTGGTTCCCGGCGACATCGCCCTTCTGACGATAGCGCTGGCGACCTGCATGGTCAGCTTCAGCACGGGGCGAACGACCCTCCTGACCGGGCTGGTCCATCTGGTCATCTTCTTCGCCTATCTGCTTCTCATCGCCGTGCCCTGAAAGATCGCGAAGCTTTCGATGGGAACGATGGCACGATATGTCCGGTCTTCGTCCTGCCGGTGTATTTCCTGCCGTCAGTGCAAGGGTCTAACATGGGCTCATGTCAACACACAGGAGTTCTCCGATGTCCGCTTCCAAGACCGCGCTGATCGTCATCGATGTGCAGGAATCCTTTCGCCATCGCGACTACTGGAACGAGGCGGCCCTGCCGGCCTTCGTCGAGCGGCAGCAGGCTCTCGTCGACGGGGCGAAAGCCGCCGGCATTCCCGTGGTCCAGATCTTTCACGTCGACGAGAGCGGCGTCTTTTCCGAGGCCTCGGGTTTCGTCGCGACGCTGGCGCCGCTCGACATCCGGCCGGACGCCGTCTTCCGCAAGCGCCGTCACAGCGCCCTGGTGGGATCGGGCCTCGACGTTTGGCTGACGAGCAACGGCATTCGACGGGTCGTCATATCCGGAATCCGCACCGAGCAATGCTGTGAAACCACGGCCCGGCATGCGTCGGACCTTGGTTACGATGTCGATTATGTCGGGGAGGCGACGCTGACCTTCCCGATGACGGATGCGGCCGGCCGCGAATGGAGCGCGGCGGAAATCCGGGCGCGCACGGAACTGGTGCTGGCCGGACGTTTCGCCCGCATCGCCACCGTGGAGGAAGCGCTTGCCGGGCGGCAGGAGAAGGCCGCCGCATGACGGATGCGACGCAGCCCCTCGACATCGCCGTCTATGTCGTCGTGCCGCCATGCGTGCTGCTGCTTGACGTGGCCGGGCCGGTCGAGGTGCTGCGCAAGGCCAATCTCGAACAGGACCGGGTTCGCTTCGCCGTTCGCTATATCGGGCCGTCCTCGACGGCGGGAAGCTCCATCGGCCTGGCCATCGCCGGCATCGAGCCCCTGCCGGAGCGCCTGCCGGACGGGGCCATCGTCGTCGTTTCCGGCAGCACGGAGACCCCGCTCGGCGGCGATCCGGCCGCGAGGGCCGGTGATTTCGCGCTGAATGCGCTCATCGTCGAATGGCTGAGGACGGCGATCCGGCCCGGCATCCGGCTCGTCTCGATCTGCTCGGGCGCCCTGCTGGCCGCCCGTGCGGGATTGCTCGACGGGTACGACTGCACGACCCACCATGCCTGTACGGAAGACCTTGCCGAACTCGCCCCCGCCGCGCGGGTGCGTGAAAACCGGCTCTATGTCGAGGACGGCGAGCGGCTGACCAGCGCCGGCATCACCGCCGGCATCGACCTGATGCTGCATATCGTGGCGCAGACTGCCGGCCACACCTGCGCGCTCGCCGTGGCGCGCTATCTCGTCGTCTATCTGCGGCGCGGCGGATCGGACCCGCAGCTTTCGCCCTGGCTCGAGGGGCGAAACCACATCCACCCGGCCGTTCACCGTGTGCAGGATGCCGTCGCCGCCGATCCGGCGCGGCAATGGTCCGTCGCCGCGCTGGCAAGGCTTGCCGGCGCCAGCCCGCGCAATCTGTCGCGCATCTTCAACGAGCATGCCGGCATGAGCGTGAGCGATTATGTCAACCGCATGCGCGCGGCGCTGGCGCGCGAAATCCTCACCGGCTCCCGCGTCGATCTGGAAACCGTGGCGACGCGGGCCGGGTTTGCCTCGACAAGGCAGTTGCGGCGGGTCTGGAACCGCCTGCACGATCAGCCGCCCAGCCGAATGCGCGGACCCTTCCCGCCCACCGCCTGATCCGGCGGCCACCCGTGTTGCCGCCGGAATGCGAGACCGCGCCGGTGACGGTACGCCCCCGGTTCAGGGTGCGGCGGCGGTCCGCGCTTCGGCATGGCCGCGGGAGCAGCAACCGCCATGCGCAGGCACGGACGGGGAATCGCCGCCGGTGGCTTCCACGGGCAATCGCGCCGCGCGCATGCCAAGCCTGGCGAGAAGCCCGGCATCCTTGTCGCGGCCGGGGTTGCCGGTGGTCAGCAGCACGTCGCCGGTGAAGATCGAGTTCGCCCCGGCGAGGAAGCACAGCGCCTGCATCTCGTCGCTCATGGCGTCACGCCCCGCTGACAGGCGCACGACGCTTTGCGGCATCAGGATGCGGGCGAGCGCGATCAGCCGCACGAAGGCGATGGCGTCGGCGGGCCTGGCCTTGTCCATCACCGGCGCGCCCTCGATCGCGTTCCACATGTTGAGCGGCACGCTTTCGGGGTGATGCTCCAGCGTGGCGAGCGTCACCAGCATCGAGATGCGGTCGTCCACCGTCTCGCCCATGCCGACGATGCCGCCGCAGCAGACCTTGATGCCGCCGGCCCGCACGTTTTCCAGTGTCTCCAGCCGGTCGTCCATCGTGCGGGTGGTGATGATCTCGGGATAGAAGTCCCGCGACGTGTCGATGTTGTGGTTGTAGTAGTCGAGGCCGGCTTCCGACAGGCGCTCGACCTGCGGCGGCGTCAGCATGCCGAGCGTGACGCAGGTTTCCATGCCGAGCGCCTTCACGCCCTCGATCATGGCGCAGACCGCATCCATGTCGCGGTCCTTGGGGCTGCGCCAGGCGGCCCCCATGCAGAAGCGCGTCGCGCCGCCCGCCCTGGCGCGGCGGGCTTCCGCCAGCACCCGCTCGACCTGCATCAGCTTGGTCGCCTTGACGCCGGTCTTCCAGTGCGCGCTCTGGGAACAGTAGCCGCAGTCTTCCGGGCAGCCGCCGGTCTTGATGGACAGCAGCGTCGCCGTCTCGACCTCGGCCGGGTCGAAGTGCCGCCGGTGGACTTCCTGCGCGCGGAACAGAAGCTCCGGGAAGGGAAGATCATAGATTTTCCGGGCCTCGGCCTGCGTCCAGTCGGTGCGCGGCGGCGGCGCGGCCTGCCCGGACGGCAGGCCGGTGGCGTGCGTGGCGCGGCTCATCGGCCGGCCTTCCGGAGAAAGCGGGCGGGAACGAGCGCGGCGCCGAGCGAGACCATCGCGATGTTGATCAGGTCGCCGAGGATGAAGGGCACGAAGCCGAGGACGAGGATCTGATCCGCCGGGACATAGAGGCCAAGCCACAGAAGACCGGCCGCGTAGGTGACGCCAAGCCCCGCCAGCATGGCGAGCGTTCGGCCGGCCGTGCCGCGGCCGCGCGCCAGCGTGCCCGTCAGCCAGCTTGCGCCGAGATAGCCGAGCAGATAGCCGCCCGTCGGGCCGGCCATGTAGGCGATGCCGATGCCGCGCTCGGGCGTTCCCGAAAAGACGGGCAGGCCCGCCGCGCCGGCGGCGAGATAGGCGCAGAAGGTCGCCGTGGCGAGACGCGCGCCCATCGTGACGGCAATCGCCATCACCGCGAGCGTGTGCAGCGTCATCGGCACCGGCCAGGAGGGCACGCGCAGCTTGGCGCAGAGCGTGATCAAGGCCGCCCCCAGCACGATGGCGGCGGTCGTCTTCGCCACGGATCTGAGATTGGGCTTGGAAAGAGCGAGTGTCTGGCTCATGTCGGCTCCTTTGATTTTATAGATAATCGTTGAAGATATCTATAATGAATCCACAAGAGCGGCTGACTCGCAAGGGAGATGTAGATAATTTTATCCGACTATCGCAAAAACATCGCGTTTGCGGCCGCCGGCGGCCGGAACCGGGCGATGGCCGATCCACTGAACATGCCGGGCAAGCGTCGAGCAGGCGGTTTCGACATCGCCCTTGCGCAGCGCGGCCAGAATGGCGCGGTGATCGTGATCGGTGCGCGCTTCCCAATTGGATTGCCAGGCGGCGAAGAGAAAGCGGGCGCTGGCCGCATGCAGGTCGTCGATGGACGCGAGCAGGCGCGGCATGCCGCAGGGCTCGACGATCAGGCGGTGGAAGCGGCGGTTCGCCTCTTCCCAGGAGCGGACGTCGTGCGAATTGTCGCCCGCCCTGGTGGCTTCCTCGGCCGCATCGAGGATCGCCTGGGTCAGATGCGGCGCGGCGTGGCGCAGCGCCAGAACCTCGAGCGCGGCCCGCATCTCCGCGACTTCCTTCACTTCCGAGAGGTCGAAGGCCGCCACCCGCACGCCGCGCCGGGGCTCGCTCACCGCCAGTCCCTGCGCTTCCAGCCGCCGGAAGGCCTCGCGCACCGGCACATGGCTTGCGCCGAACTCCTCGGCGATGTGGTCCTGCCTCAGCCGCGACCCGGGTTCGATCTCGCCTGCAATGATCCTCTCCGCCAGGGTCCGGCTGATCCGGGCGGCCACTGTTTCTTCCGTTTTCGCGCTCATGTTTTATAGATAATTTGCGGCGTGCCGATTGTCGATCAATCAGTGCGGTCGTGCAGAAGAATTTCTGCTTCGCCGCGGGGCCGGTTCCGCGGGGCCGGCGGGTGGCAGGATGCGGGAAGGGCCTTGGTTTGCCGGATAATGACGCCGGCAACGGATTGTTCCGGAGATCCTCCGCTCCGGTATGGCGCCCGGGTTTACGAGCCGAGCGGCCGTCTTTTCATGAATGCGAATTCCCCGAACCGTCTCCACCTTCCCCATTGCGATCATCGACGAGGGCGGAGTCGATTCGATGGATCTCGACCGGGCGGCGGTTTGCCGGAACCTTCTTGACGGAAGCCTTCAGGCGTTTCCGGAAGGTTTGCCGCGGCTTTCTCAAGGTATTTGCTCGCTTGCTGATCATCTCTGCTCCCTGATTCGGCAATTTATTGATGCGTACTACCTTCATGCAAGTAAATCTTGCGGCATCAACCCCGATTCGACTCTTTTCGCCTGCCGGCTAACCATTTTGTGATTGTTGTCCAGGCGGCTTCGTTACTGTCCCGTGACCAATACTCTGCCTCACGGGCGATCGGAGCGGCTTTGCGACGTGCCGTTGGATTTTGCAGCGGAGGCGGATGTATTTGCCGGCCACAATGCGACGGCATGGCATGCAGGCGCAAATGTCGCATGTAAAATGATTCTAAAGTGGCTTGCGCCGATAGAAATTCTATTTTAGAATCATTCTAGATTTCATGAATGAGCGGCTCAACTTTACGGGCCGCGACCACCCGGAAGAAGGAGACTGAACGATGTCCAGCAACGCCACCTGCAATGCCTGCGCATTCTACGAGAACCATGTCGCCAACACGCAGAAGGTTTCGGAAAACGCCGGCCTGTGTCGTTTCAACCCTCCGGTCACGCAGCCGGAGGCGAATGCGCGTGGCCTGTGGCCGGTGGTGTCGGCCACCGACTGGTGCGGCCACTTCGCCGACGAGCGCAAGGCGGCCTGACGGCACCAAGGCCATCGGAACCGGAAAAGGCGGTGCTTCGGCGCCGCCTTTTTGTTTGGATGGCCCTTCCGCTTTCCGCGCGCTATCGTTGCCGGGCGGGAAAAGGTGGCCACGGTTTCGTTCCGCCGCAGCGTGCCGCATATTTGGCCTTGCCGGTCGCTTGACACCATTTTGGGCGGCTCCTAGAAACCTCTACCAAACGGTAAAAACATGGGGAACACGATCATGAGCAAAGACATCCTCCTTTCCCGCCGCGCCGTGCTGGCGGGCGGTCTCGTGCTCGGCGCCGGCGCCTTCGCGCCAGCCGTCAGGGCCGCGGACCCGATCAAGGTCGCGGGCATTCACGGCTCGCCGGTCGAAAATGCCTGGAACTCGGTCCTGCACAAGGCGCTTCAGGATGCGGCGAGCGAGGGTGTGATCGAATACGTCTTTTCCGAAGGCGTTTCCGGCACCGACTATCCGCGCGCCATGCGCGAATACGCCGAACAGGGCGCGAAGCTCATCATCGGCGAGGCCTATGCCGTCGAGAGGCAGGCCCGCGAAGTGGCTGCGGATTATCCGGACACCGCCTTCGTGCTCGGTTCCAGCGGCAAGGAGGAGGGCGACAATTTCGGCGTGTTCGGCACCTGGAACCATGACGGCGCCTATCTGGCCGGCATGCTGGCCGGGAAGATGACGCAATCGAACGTCGTCGGCTCGGTCGGGGCGATGCCGATTCCGGAAGTCAACATGCTGATCAACGCCTTCGCCGCCGGGGTGAAGGAGGTCAATCCGGATGCCAGGCATCTCGTCACCTTCATCGGCACCTTCTTCGATCCGCCGAAGGCCCGCGAGGCCGGTCTCGCCCAGATCGATGCCGGCGCGGATATCCTGTTCGGCGAGCGCATCGGCACGGCGGACGCGGCCAAGGAGCGCGGCATCAAGGCGGTCGGCTCGCTGGTCGACTACACGCCGCGTTATCCGGATACCGTCTTCGCCAATGCGCTCTGGGGCTTCCGTCCGATCCTCGACGCGGCGCTGGCCGATGTCGTCGCCGGCAATCCGGTCGGCCGCGATTATACCGCCTACGGGCTGCTCAAGGAGGGTGGCAGCGACATCGTCTATGTGAAGGACAGCGCTCCGGCCGATGCCGTCGAGGCGATGGAGGCCCGCCGCGCCGAAATCAAGGCCGGCACCTTCACCGTGCCGCAGGACACGGCGGAGCCGACGTAAGCATTGCGATGCAGGACGACGCAAGCGCGCTTGCCAAAGCGATCGGCACGGGCCGGCTGACGGCGGTGGAGGCGATGGAAGCATCGCTTGCCGCCGCTGACGTCTTTTCCGTGCTCGGAGCGGTCGCTTATGGCGATGCCGGAAAAGGCATGGCGGCGGCCCGCGCCTTCGATGCCCTGCCGGCCGGGGCGCCTCTTCGCCGCGGGGCGTTCGGCGGGGTGCCGACGCTCGCCAAGGATCTCGGCGGGCCGTTCGAGGGATTTCCCGTGAGTGCCGGGTCGGCGCTGTTGCCGCGCCGCGGCGGCATGGCCGATTCGGATCTTGCCGAACGGTTCCGTGCGGCCGGCTTCTGCCTGTTCGGGCTGACGACCAGCCCGGAATTCGGCCTGTCCCTGGCCAGCGAGCCAGCCATCGGCCCGGTTTCGCGCAATCCGCTCGCCCCCGATCTCAGTCCCGGCGGCTCCTCCGGCGGCGCGGCAGCCGCCGTCGCGGCGGGCATCGTCTCGATCGCGCACGCGACCGATGCCGGCGGCTCTATCCGCGTTCCCGCCGCCTGCTGCGGGCTGGTCGGCCTGAAGCCGGGGCGTGGCGCGATGCCCGGCGGTCCCGGTTTCGGCAATCATCTCGGCGGCATCGCGACCGAGCTTGCCGTCTGCCGCTCGGTGCGGGACGCGGAACGCGCCTTCGCCGCCCTGTCCGGCGCGGCGCGCGGGCCCTTTCCGCCACCCGCGCAGGAAAAGGCCGCCGAAGGCCGGCTGCGGATCGGGCTTCTCGCCGACACCGGCGCGGATACCCCGACCGATCCCGAACGGCTTGCCGCCGTCGAGGCCGCTGCCCGGTCCCTGGAGGCGGCGGGACATGGCATCGTCACCATCGCGTGGCGGGACATAGAACAGATGGCGCTTGCCAGTGCGCAGGTCTTCGCCGGTGTGGTTGCGATCAATCTGGCCGAGACGGCCGAGCGTCTTTCCGCCGACTTTTCCGCCGCCGAGCCGATGACGCAGGCCGTTCTGGAGCGCGGGCGGGCGATGAGCGGCACCGAGGTGTGGCGGCTGATGAACGCCGCCGTCTTCGTCAGCCGCGATCTCTGGCGGGTTTTCGACGCCGTCGATTGCCTGCTGACGCCGATGCTCGCCACGGCGCCGAAGCCGGTCGGCGCCTTTCCCACCGATCATTGCGATGCCGAGCTGCATTTTTCGCGGATGACGGCGTTCGCGCCGCTGGCGGCGCTGGCCAACATATCCGGCTTTCCCGCGCTGACCCTGCCCGTCGGGGCGGATGCGGCCGGCCTGCCGCTGCCGGTGCAACTCGTCGCGCCGATGGGCCGCGAGGCGCTTTTGCTGAAACTGGCCGCCGCCCTCGAAGGCGAGGGGCGCTGGCAACACCGCTTTCCTGTTGCGGGGCTCGAACCATGAGCGAAGCCGTTCTCGAAATCTCCGGCGTCAGCAAGCGGTTCGGCGACACGCTCGCCAATGACGACATCTCGCTGTCGCTGGGCAAGGGCGAGATCGTCGCGCTGCTCGGCGAGAACGGCGCGGGCAAGACGACGCTGATGAGCATTCTCTTCGGCCATTACGTGCCGGACGGCGGCGCGGTGCGGGTGATGGGCCGGGAATTGCCGCCCGGCCGGCCGCGTGCGGCGATCCGCGCCGGCATCGGCATGGTTCACCAGCATTTCTCGCTTGCGCCGAACCTCACCGTGCTCGAAAATGTCATGACCGGTACGGAAAGCCTGTGGTCTCCGGCCTCGAACGCTGCTGCGGTGCGGAAGAAGCTGATGGCGATTTCGCAGCGCTTCGGCCTGAAGGTCGATCCGGATGCGCGGCTGGGCGATCTTTCGGTCGGCGAGCAGCAGCGCGTGGAAATCCTGAAGGCGCTCTATAACGATGCCCGCATTCTGGTGCTGGACGAGCCGACGGCGGTGCTGACCAATATCGAGGCGGAAAAGCTGTTTTCGACGCTGAAGGACATGGCGCGGCAGGGGCTTTCGCTGATCTTCATCTCCCACAAGCTTGACGAGGTGATGGCGACCGCCGACCGCATCGTCGTGTTGCGCGGCGGCAGGCTGGTGGCGGAGCGAAAGGCGGCTGAAACCGGCAAGGCGGAACTGGCCGAACTGATGGTCGGCCGCGCCGTGCAGCGCCCGGTGCGCGAGGCGGCGACGCCGGGCGAGGTGGTGCTGGAGGCGGCGGGCATCACCGTTCGCACCGGCGGGGTGGACCGGCTGAAGGCGGTCGATTTTCACCTGAGGGCGGGCGAGGTGCTCGGCATCATCGGTGTTTCCGGCAACGGCCAGACCACGCTTGCCCACCTGCTGAGCGGCACGGCGCAGCGCAGCGCCGGCGACCTCGTGCTGTTCGGCAAGGGGATCGGCGATCTCACGGTCGCCGAGGCGGTCGAGGCCGGCATCGGCCGCATTCCCGAGGACCGCAACCGCGAGGGCGTCATCGGCGAAATGGCGATCTGGGAAAACGCCATCCTCGAACGCGTGGCGCGCTTTTCCCGCCGCGGGCTGGTGGACCGCAAGGCAGGCATGGCTTTCGCGCGGCGAATCATCGAGGCTTTCGACGTGCGCGGCGGCGGGCCCGCGAGCCGTATCCGCCTGCTTTCGGGCGGCAACATGCAGAAGCTCATCCTCGGCCGGAACATGATCGAACGGCCGCGCATCCTCGTTGCCGCGCAGCCGGCGCGCGGGCTGGACGAGGGCGCGGTCGCGGCGGTTCACGAGCGCATTCTGGAGGCGCGCCGGGCCGGAACCGCGGTGCTGCTGATCTCCGAGGATCTCGAGGAGGTGATGGCGCTTGCCGACCGCATCCAGGCCATCGTCGGCGGACGGCTGTCGCCGCCGGTGCGGGCGGAGGATGCCGACGCCCGGAAACTCGGCCTGATGATGGCCGGGGAATGGGAAAGGGAGGGGCTCGCCCATGCGGTTTGAACGACGCGAGCATCGACCGGCGGCGCTGGTCGTCGCCACGCCGCTGATCGCGGTCATTGCCGCGCTGGCTCTCGCTGGCGTGCTGATCGCGCTTGCCGGTGCGCCGGTTCTCACGGCCTACTGGAAAATCCTGACCGGCGCCTTCGGCTCGCGGCTTTCGGCCACCGAAACGCTGACGCGCGCAGCACCGCTGATGCTGACGGGACTGGCGGCGGCCATCGCCTTTCGCGCCCGGCTGTGGAACATCGGCGCGGAGGGGCAGTTCTATCTCGGCGCGATCGCGGTGGCGGCGGCGTCCGCCCACCTGTTCGGCGGGCTGCCGTCGCTCATCCAGATCCCGGTGCTTTTCGTCACCGGCGCGGTGGCGGGCATGGCGCTGCTGCTTCTGCCGCTGTGGCTGCGATTGCGCTTTTCGGTCGACGAGGTGGTGACGACGCTGCTTCTCAACTTCGTCGCCATCCTGTTCGTGTCCATGCTGATCGACGGGGTGCTGAAGGACCCGCTGGCTTTCGGCTGGCCGCAATCCGAGCCCGTGGCGGATGCCGCGCGCCTGCCGAGGCTGCTCGACCGCTCGCGGCTGCATATCGGGCTGGTGATCGCCATAATCCTCGCCATTGTCATCCACTTCGTACAGTCGCGCACCGTCTTCGGGTTGCAATCGCGCGCCGCGGGGCTCAACCCGGCGGGGGCCGTCTTTGCGGGTGTGCCGCTGGCCCGCACGCTCGTCATCGTCGCCATGCTGTCGGGCGGCCTGGCGGGGCTGGCCGGGGCCGTCGAGGTGATGGGGGTGAAGGGCTATGTGACGACCGACCTTTCGCCGGGCTACGGCTATTCCGGCATCGTCGTCGCCATGCTCGCCAATCTCAATCCGCTCGGCGTGGTGCTGGCCGCACTGTTCACCGCCGTCATGTTCGTCGGCGCCGACGGCATGAGCCGCAGCATGGGCATTCCCACCTATATCGCCGACGTCACCGTGGCGCTGTCGCTCCTGTCGATGCTGGTGGCAGTCTTCTTCACGCAGTACAGGATACGCCGATGAGCGCGCTGATCGACATCCTTGCCTCCGCCGGCCTGTGGGCCGCCGTGCTGCGCATCGCCACGCCGCTCATCCTCGGCACGCTGGGGGCGCTTTTGTGCGAGCGTTCCGGCGTGCTGAACCTCGGCATCGAGGGCATCATGACCTTCGGCGCGATGATCGGCTGGCTCGCCGTCTATAACGGCGCGGACCTGTGGACCGGGCTTTTCGTCGCGGCGCTGGCGGGCGGCGTGTTCGGTGCTCTCCACGCGCTGCTGACGGTCACGCTCGGCCTGTCGCAGCATGTCTCCGGCCTCGGCGTCACGCTGTTCGCGTCGAGCTTCAGCTATTATGTCTTCCGGCTGATGGTGCCGGTGGCGGGCACGCCGCCGACGGTGGAGCCGTTCCGGCCCATCGCCATTCCCGGCCTGTCCGACCTGCCCTTCCTCGGTCCGGCCTTGTTCACGCAGACGGCGCCGACCTATCTGGCGATCGCGCTCGCCCTTTTGCTCGCCTACATCGTTTTCCGCACGCCGCTCGGTCTTGCCATCCGCATGACGGGCGAGAATCCGCATGCGGCGGAGGCGCAGGGCATCAACCCGATGATGGTGCGCTACGGCGCGGTGATCGCCGGCAGCGCGCTGATGGGGGTGGGCGGGGCGTTCCTCACGCTTTCGGCCTTCAACAGCTTCTTCCCGACGATGGTGCAGGGGCGCGGCTGGATCTGCATCGCGCTCGTCGTCTTCGCCTCCTGGCGGCCGGAACGCGCGCTTTTCGGGGCGCTGCTCTTCGCCTTCTTCGACGGTTTCCAGCTTCGCCTGCAAACCGTGCTGAGCGGCGTCGTGCCCTATCAGATCTTCCTGATGATCCCGTATGTTCTTTCCATCGCCGCGCTTGCCGTCATGGCGCGGCGCGCCCGCGTGCCGCAGGCGCTGATGCAACCGTACCGGCGCGGCGAGCGCTGATTTCAGACCCTGGAGGTTTCGCCCATGTTCGACCTGATCATCCGCAGCGCCAATCTTCCGGACGGGCGCAAGGGCGTCGATATCGGCGTGGCCGGCGGCAGGATCGCGGCGCTTGAAAGGAAGATCGATGCGCAGGCGGGCGAGGAGATCGATGCCGGCGGACGGCTCGTCAGCCCGGCCTTCTGCGATCCGCATTTCCACATGGATGCGACGCTGTCGCTCGGCCTGCCCCGCATGAACGTCTCCGGCACGCTGCTGGAGGGGATTTCGCTGTGGGGCGAATTGCGCCCGACGCTGACGAAGGACGCGCTGATCGATCGGGCGCTGCGCTATTGCGACCTCGCCGTTTCACAGGGGCTTCTCTTCATCCGCAGCCATGTCGACACCTCCGATCCGCGCCTCGTGACGGCGGAGGCGCTGCTGGAGGTGCGCGAGATCGTCAGGCCCTATATCGAGCTTCAGCTCGTCGCGTTCCCGCAGGACGGCTATTATCGTGCGCCGGAGGGCGTGGCCGCGCTCGAACGGGCGCTCGACATGGGCGTGGAGATCGTCGGCGGCATTCCGCATTTCGAACGGACGATGGAAGAGGGGCGCCGGTCCGTGGAAGCGCTCTGCCGCATCGCCGCCGAGCGGGGACTGGCGGTGGACATGCACTGCGACGAGACGGACGATCCGATGTCGCGCCACATCGAGACGCTGGCGGCGGAAACCGTGCGCTTCGGGCTTCAGGGCCGCGTCGCCGGCTCGCACCTCACCTCCATGCACTCGATGGACAATTATTACGTCTCGAAGCTCATTCCGCTGATGGCGGAAGCCGACATCAACGTCATTCCCAACCCGCTCATCAACATCATGCTGCAAGGCCGTCACGATACCTATCCGAAGCGGCGCGGCATGACGCGGGTGCGCGAGCTGATGGCCGCCGGCCTCAACGTGTCCTTCGGCCATGATTGCGTGATGGACCCGTGGTATTCGATGGGCTCCGGCGACATGCTGGAAGTGGCGCATATGGCGCTGCACGTTTCGCAGATGGGTGGCGTCGCGGAAAAGAAGATGCTGTTCGACGCCGTGACCGTCAATTCGGCCCGGACGATGGGGCTGGAAGGCTATGGTCTCGATGTCGGCTGCAAGGCCGATCTGGTAGTGTTGCAGGCCGAAGACGTGCAGGAGGCGCTCAGGCTCAAGCCCGCCCGTCTTTTCGTCCTGAAGGCGGGCAAGGTCGTCAGCCGCACGGCGCCGGTGGTCAGCGAACTGTTCCTGGAAGGGCGTCCGCGGACCATCGACGGCGGCCGGGATTTCGTGCCGCGCGCGGCCGGCTGATCCGTCCCGGGTCAAACGGGGGCCTTTTCAGGGCGTTTCGGGCGCCTTGTCGCGCAGATAGACCTTCATGCGCTCGGAAGCGTTGCGCAGGTGGCGTTCGGCCGCCGCGCCGGCTTCCTCGGCATCGCCCTTTTCGAGAGCGTCGAAGATCTCCTTGTGCTCGCCCTGCACGGCGTCCATCAGGCCGGTCAGGTTTGCCCGCGTGTTGGCGCGGGCCCGCCGGATGACGTGGCGGGCGCCGAATTCCAGATGCTTGCAGAGCGCGATGAAATGCGGATTGTGCGTGGCGGCGACGATGGCGTGGTGGAAGGCGTAGTCCTCGTCGTCGCCGAGCCGGTCGCTGGCGATGGCGTATTCCATGCCGATCAGCGCCCGCCTGATCTTCTTCAAATCCTCCGGCGTGCGGTTCAGCGCGGCGATGCGGGTGGCGGCAACCTCGATGGCGACGAGAAGCTCCAGCAGGTGTTCGAGCGATTTCGCCTCCTCGATCACCACCGGCTGGACCCGGAAGGCCTTCATGCCGCTCTTGTCGATGACATAGACGCCACTGCCGGCGCGGGCCTCGATCAGCCCGTCCAGCTTCAATTGGGAAAGTGCCTCGCGCACCACCGGCCGGCTCACCGCGTATTCGGCGGAAAGCTCACGTTCACTCGGCAGCTTGGCACCCACGGGAAACTCGCCGGCGAGGATGCGCTTCTCGAGCTGGCGCGCGATCTCCTCCGGCAGATGGCCAGCCGCTCTCGCGCCTGCTGCGCTTTCCTTCATCGCCTTCTCCCGGTGTTGACAAATTGTATCGGGAAGGATGGCTTAACCGGCCTGACAAGTCAATCTGAAGGCAGTCCGTTTCCGCTTCCATGCAGGCTAAGCGCACCATTAATTTCCAAGGTTATGATAAAATAAACAATGAAATCAAATAATTATTCAAAAATCCAATTTGGTCTTACTTCTTTGTTGACTGGTAAGTCCAGTTTGCGCTACCACTTCGATCAACCGGAAGACGGAGGGGTCTTCCGATATCGTGGAGGAAATCATGTCTCTTGGCGCAGTCCTGCGGGCCGGTGTTGCCTGCCTGTCTCTTGCTATCGCCGGTGCGGCTTCTGCCGAGCCGCTGAAGGTCGCTCTCGTCGAAACGCTGTCGGGGCCGCAGGCCTCAACCGGCCTGCTCTATCGTGCGGCGGTGCTCTACCAGCTCGGCAAGATCAACGAGGCCGGCGGCTTCAACGGCGAGAAGATCCAGCTTCTGGAATACGACAACCAGGGCGGCCCGGTCGGCGCCGCCGACCGCGTCAAGGCGGCGATCGCCGATGGTGCGCAGGTCATCCTTCAGGGGTCCTCGTCAGCCGTGGCGGGCCAGATCACGGAAGACGTGCGCAAGTTCAACCTGCGCAACAGGGGCCGGGAAGTGCTCTATCTCAACCTCGGCGCCGAGGCGCTGGAGCTGACGGGCGCCAAGTGTCACTTCTATCACTTCCGCTTCAGCCCGAACGCCGCGATCCGCTTCAAGACGGTCGCGCTCGGCATGAAGGAAGAGGGCATTCTGGGCAGTCGCGCCTATTCCATCAACCAGAACTATTCCTGGGGCGTGGACGTGGAAAACACCGTCACCGCCAATGCCGGCGAAATCGGCTACGAGGTGGTCGAGAAGACCCTGCACGAAGTCAACAAGATCCAGGATTTCTCGCCCTATGTCGCGCGGATCCAGGCGGCCAACGTCGATACGGTCTTCACCGGCAACTGGTCGAACGACCTGCTGCTGCTGATGAAGGCGGCCAGCGGTGCGGGTCTCAAGGCGAAGTTCGCCACCGCCTTCCTCGACCAGCCGGGCAATATCGGCAATGCCGGCGCCATCGCCGAAGGCCATGTCGTCTCCACGCCCTACAATCCGGAAGCCAACGGTGAGACCTCAATGGCCTTCGCCGAGGACTACAGGAGCGTGACCGGCCACTATCCGGCCTATGTCGAGCCGGCCGCCGTCTTCGGCCTGATGCTGTTCGGCGAGGCGCTCAAGGACGTCGCCTCCGATGGCGGCAAGGTCGATACGACGAAGATCGCGCTCGCGCTCGAAGCGGCGACCGTCGACACGCCGATGGGCGAATATTCGATGCGGGCGGACGATCACCAGGCCCAGTTCCCGATGGTCGTGCAGACCGTTTCCAGGGAAGCGAAGGTCAAGGCCGACGGCACCGAGTTCGGCTTCCTGCCGGTCAAGTCCTTCTCCGGTGCCGATTCCATCGACCCCGTGCAGGACAGCTGCTCGATGCAGCGTCCCGGCTGATTTTCCCGCCGTCTCTCCCGGTGGCAGGGCGGGCCGATCGCGAATGAGCGGTTCGCCCTGCAATCCGCGCTGAACCTTCAATCACGGACCAGACAATGGATCAGATTCTCTTTGCCGTCCTGAACGGTGCGATCTACGGATTGCTGCTGTTCATGGTCTCGGCGGGTCTCACCCTCATTTTCGGCATGATGGGGGTTCTCAACTTCGCACACGCCTCCTTCTACATGGTGGGGGCCTATCTCGCCTATACGCTTCAGCCGCTGACCGGCTTCTGGCTGGCGATCCTGATTTCGCCGCTGATCGTCGCGGGCATCGGCATTCTCGTCGAGCGCGTCATCCTGCGCCGCGTGCATGCCTACGGCCATGCGCACGAACTGCTCGTCACCTTCGGCCTGTCGGTGGTGATCGCGGAAGTCATCAAGATCTTCTACGGCAATTTTCCTGTCGAATACCGCGTGCCGGCGGCGCTGCAATTCTCCGCCTTCGATATCGGCGGCGGCAGCTATCCGTTCTACCGGCTGTTCATGGGCGGTGTGGCGCTTCTCATGTTCGCCCTTCTCTATCTCATGCTGACGCGCACCCGCATCGGCATCGTCGTGCGCTCGGCCATCTACCGCCCGCGCATGGTGGAAGCGCTCGGCCACAACGTGCCGCTGGTCTTCATGGGCGTGTTCGGCGTCGGCGCCTTCCTCGCCGGCTTGGCCGGCGCGGTGGCGGGCGCGTTCTACACCACCAATCCCAACATGGCGCTGGAACTCGGCGTGATGGTGTTCGTCGTTGTCGTCGTCGGGGGCCTCGGCTCGCTCGGCGGCGCGATGGCCGCCTCGCTGCTCATCGGCATCCTCACTTCGCTTGCCGTCGGCGTCAGGGTCTCGATCGCCAGCCTGCTCGATTACATCGGCCTCGGCGGCGTGGCCCGCGATATCGGCGGCGTCTTCGTTCTCGAAGTCTCCAGCATCGCCGCGACCCTGCCGTTCTTCCTCATGCTGATCGTGCTTCTGGCGCGTCCGAGCGGCCTTCTGGGCGAGAAGGAGTAATCCATGACCCTCAAGCATTCCGCCGCAGCGCTGCTCGTCGTCGCCCTTCTCGCGGCCCTGCCCTACCTCGTGTCCGAATCCATGACCAATGCGGCGATCCAGATGCTGATCGCGGCGCTGTTCGCCACCGCCTTCAGCCTGCTCTGCGGGCAGGCGGGCATGCTGTCCTTCGGCCATGCCGCCTATTTCGGCCTCGGCTCCTTCGCGGCCGTGCATGCCATGAACGCCCTCGGCGGCGAGGGATTGCTGCCCACGCCCCTCATTCCGCTGGCGGGTGCCGGTGTCGGCCTTCTCTCCGGCATCGTGGCGGGCTGGTTCTCGACAAAGCGTTCGGGCGTCTATTTCGCCATGATCACGCTGGCGCTGGCCGAACTGCTGCACGCGCTGGCGCCGCATCTGAAGGGCACGTTCGGCGGCGAGGCGGGCGTCTCCTCCTTCCGCATGCCGGCCTGGGGTTTCGATTTCGGCTCGACCACGGAAGTCTATTACCTGGCGCTCGCCTGGGTCGTCGTCTCGATCCTGCTGCTCTATCTCCTGACGCTGACGCCCTTCGGCCGGCTGACGCTGGGCCTCAGGGAAAACACGCACCGCCTACGCTTCCTTGGCTACAACACCCATGCGCTCGGCACGATGGCCTTTGCGATCTCCGCCATGTTCGCGGGCATCGCCGGCGCGCTTCAGGCGGTGAACATCGAGGCGGCCAACTACGTCGTCTTTGAAGCCACCATTTCGACGGCAGTCGTGCTCAACAGCTTCATCGGCGGCGTCGGCACGTTCTTCGGCCCGGCCATCGGCGCCGCTGCCATGACCTTCTTCGGTCATGTGACCTCCGACGCGACGCGCTCCTGGCTGCTCTATCAGGGCCTGATCTTCGTGCTGGTGATGATGTTCCTGCCGCGCGGGCTGGTCGGCGAGGCGGTCGAGCGGCTGAAGAACCGCAAGGCGGGGTCCTTCGCCCCGGGCCCGGTTGCCGGGCGGCTGGCCGGGCTGGTCGCGACGGCGGCAGGTGCCGTTATCGTCATCGAGCTGACGCAGCGCTTCTTCTCCAGCGACTACAAGACGCTGGTCTCCGCCGGAAACTGGCCGCCCGTCACATTCCTCGGCCGGGAATGGCTTCCCTTCGCCCTAACAACCTGGGGCCTGCCGCTCGTTCTTCTCGCCGCCGGCATCGCGCTGCTTGCCATCGTCAACCGCCGCATGGCCAAGGCCGGGGGAGAGGCATGATGACAAAGGACATTCTCGTTCTGGAAGGCCTCAACAAGTCCTTCGGTCCCGCCCACATCATCCGCAATGTGAACCTCGCCGTGCATGAGGGCGAACGCCACGCGGTGATCGGCCCGAACGGCGCCGGCAAGTCGACGCTGTTCCATCTGATCTCCGGCCAGTTCGCGCCGACCAGCGGCAGCATCCGGCTCGACGGCGAGGACATCGGCGGGCTCGCGCCGGCCACCGTCAACCGCAAGGGGCTCGCCCGCTCCTTCCAGATCACCAACATCTTCCCCGGCCTGAGCGTGTTCGAGAACATCCGTCTCGCGGTCATGCGCCGGCACAATGTGCAGTTCGTGCTGTGGCGGCCCGTTTCCGGGTTGAAGAAGGTGCGCGACGAGGTCGAGACCCTGCTGGAACAGGTGCGGCTCACCGCGCGGGCCGCAACGCTCGCCAGCCAGCTTTCCTATTCCGAGCAGCGTTCGCTCGAAATCGGCATGACGCTCGCTTCCGATCCGCGCGTCATCATCCTCGACGAGCCGATGGCCGGCATGTCGCAGGAGGAGACCGATTACACGGTCGGCCTCATCCGCGAGATCACCAGGGGCCGCACGCTGATGATCGTCGAGCATGACATGGACGTGGTCTTCACGCTGGCCGACCGCATCAGCGTTCTCGTCTACGGCGAGATCATCGCCACCGGCACGCCGAAGGAAATCCGCGAAAACGCCCGCGTCCGCGAGGCTTATCTGGGCGAGGAGGTGCAGTGATGGCCCCGTCTTCCGACATCATTCTCGACGTGCGCGACCTGCATGCGCATTACGGCAAGAGTCACATCCTCCAGGGCGTGAGCTTCGACCTGAGGAAGGGCGAGGCCATCAGCCTGCTCGGGCGCAACGGCTCGGGGCGCTCCACGACGATGAAGGCGGTGATGGGCCTCGTGCCGCCCACCGGCGGCGAGGTGCTGCTCAACGGCAGAAATATAGCCGGCGAAAGACCCTTCCGCATCTGCCGCGACGGCATCGGCTTCGTGCCGGAGGAACGGGAGATCTTCCTGAACCTGACGGTGGACGAAAACCTGCAAATGGGCTTACAGCGCGGCGCGCCGGGCGCGACCAAGTGGACGGTCGACCAGATGTTCGACTATTTCCCGCGCCTCAAGGAGCGCCGCAACACGCGGGCGGGCAGCCTGTCCGGCGGGGAACAGCAGATGCTGACCATGTGCCGCACGCTGCTCGGCAATCCGCTCGTCATGCTGATCGACGAGCCGACGGAAGGCCTTGCGCCGAAGATCGTCGCGGTCGTCGGCGAGATGATCCGCGACATCAACCGCCACGGCGTCTCGGTCGTGCTGGTGGAGCAGAAGCTGACCATCGCGCTCAAGGTCTCCGACCGGGTCTGCGTGATGGGGCACGGCCGGATCGTTTTCGAAGGCACGCCGGACGAACTGACATCCAAAGAGAAACTCATGGAGGAATGGCTCGCCGTCTGACGGGCCATCGGGAGAAACAATCATGACCACGATGACCGCGCCGCTCGAAGTCGGCCTTGCTGTCAGGGACCTGAAGCGCATGCGCGCCTTCTATGAAGAGGCGCTCGGCCTGCGCTTCGTGTCGGAAGTGCATGTGCCGGGCCCGAAGGCCGAGGCCGCCGCCATGTGCCGCGACGGCTATACGGCGGTTCGCCTCCAGACGCAGAAGGGCGAGCGCATCAAGCTGCTTTGCCCCGACCGGCCGCCGGAAGCGAAGGAGGATGACCGCCTGATCCTCGAGCGGGCCGGCTCCAGCTACCTGACCTTCATCGTCGACGACCTGAAGGTGCTGCTCGACCGGCTGGTTGCGCACGGCGGCCGTTCGATGACCGGCGCGGACCCGGTCGAGGTGCGCCCCGGCACCTGGCTGGCCTTCGTCGCCGACCCGGAAGGCCACATCGTCGAGGTCGTCCAGTATGACGATCTTGTGGCCTATCGCAGCGATTTGTGAGTCGGCTCATGACATTCGATTTCGAAAACCGCACCCTGCTCGTCACCGGAGCCAATGGCGGCATCGGCCGGGCGCTGGCGGAACTCTACCATGCCTCCGGCGCCAATCTGGTGCTGAGCGATCTGGATGAGCCGGCGCTGCAAGGATTTGCCGCCTCGCTCGGCGACGACGTCCGCATCGCCACGTTGAAGGCCGATGCATCGAGCGCCGAGGATGCGGAAAGGACCGTCGCCCTCGCGACGAAGCGCTTCGGCGGCATCGACTTCCTCGTGCCGTCCGCCGGCATCTATCAGGCGAAGCCCTTCGCCGAAATGTCGGACGCCGACTGGCACAGGACGATCTCGATCAACCTCGACGGCGTCTTCTATCTCTGCAAGCGGGCGCTGCCCGCCCTGAAGGACGGGTCCTCCATCGTCACCATCGCCTCGCTCGCCGCCTATCGCGGCGCCTATACCAACGCCCATTACGGCGCGACCAAGGGAGCGATGGTGTCCATGACGCGGGCGCTTTCCCGGGAACTGGCGCCGAAGACCCGCGTCAACGGCGTCGCGCCCGGCATCATAGAGACACCGATGATCGGCGAGCTTCTGAAGACGCGCATGGAGGAAACCATGTCGCAAACGCCGCTGAAGCGGCTCGGCAAGCCATCGGAAATCGCCTCGGTCATCGCCTTTCTCTGCTCGCCCGCCGCAAGCTTCATCACCGGCGAGACGATCCAGGTGAATGGCGGCATCTACATGGCATGACGGCAAGGGAAGGAAGACGAATGACGGGACTTCTCAAGGGCAGGCTGGCCCTCGTGACCGGAGCCGGGCGCGGGCTGGGTGCTGCGATCGCCGCGGGAATGGCGGTGCAGGGCGCGCGCGTCATCCTCGCCGATATCGACGGGGAGGCGGCGCGGAGGCAGGCCGCGGCCATCGAGGCGGACGGCGTCGAAGCCGAGGGCCATGCGCTCGACGTGACCGACCGCGCGGCGGTGAAGGCGTTCGCCGGGGATGTTCTCGCCCGGTTCGGCGGGATCGACGTTCTCGTCAACAATGCCGGCGTGGCCGGCCGCGCCGCCTTCGACCAGCCCGAGGCGGCGGAGGTGTGGGACCGGGTGATCGGCGTCAATCTCGAAGGCGCCTTCAACGTCTCGCATGCCTTCGTGCCGGCGCTGAAGGCGAAGAAGGGCAATGTCGTCCATCTCTGCTCGGTCGCCGGCTTCGTGGCGGGTGGTTCCACTGCCGGCTATGTCGTCTCCAAGGGCGCCATCCGCTCGCTGACGCAGGTGATGGCGCGCGATCTCGCTCCCCACGGCATCCGCGTCAACGCCGTTGCGCCCGGCATCATGATGAGCGAGATGGCCGTCGCCCAGCTCAACCGGCCCGGCGGCACCGACTGGTTCATGAACCGCGTGATGTTGAAACGCATCGGCGAGACCGGCGAAGTCGTCGACCCCGTCATTTTCCTGGCCTCCGACATGGCGAGCTACATCACCGGCACGATCCTGCCGGTCGATGGCGGCTTCCTGGCGGCCTGATCCTTATCTCTTCCGGTTGCGGAGACACGCTCATGCCCGAATACAAAGACCTTGTTCCGAACAGTTTCTGGCGGGAAATCATTCCGACCGACGCCGACCGTGCCGTCTTCGACGTGACGCTCGGCGGCACGATGCTGGCCGAGATGCACCTGATCCGCGCCTTCGAGGAGAAGGTGCTGGAACTGGCTGGACACGGCCTCGTCCACGGTCCGGCCCATTCGGCCATCGGCCAGGAAGGCGGGGCGGTCGGCTCGGCGGTCTCCCTGCGCCCTTCCGACCAGATCAACGGCTCGCACCGCGCCCATCACCAGTTCCTCGCCAAGGCGCTCGGCTATGTGGTACAGGACGGCATCGACCCGAAGGCGGCCTTCGGCGAGGATATCCGCACGCTCGCGCAGCGGACGCTGGCCGAAATCCTCGGCCTGTCGCAAGGCTTCTGCCGCGGGCGCGGCGGCTCCATGCACCTGCGCTGGGCCGAATCCGGCAATCTCGGCACCAATGCCATCGTCGGCGGCGGCGTGCCGATGGCGGCGGGCGCTGCATGGGCGCACAAACGTGCCGGCACCGGCGACGTCGTCTATACCTATTTCGGCGACGGCGCGACCAACATCGGCTCCGTTCTCGAAACCATGAACATTGCCGCTGCGTGGAAGCTGCCGATCTGCTTCTTCATCGAGAACAACCGCTATGCCGTTTCCACCCATGTGGAAGAGGTGACGGCGGAGCCGCGCCTGTCCTCCCGCGGCCTGGCGTTCGGCATCCCGTCCTTGAAGGTGGACGGAATGGATCCGGTCGCCGTCTGGCTCGCGTCGGAAGAAGCGAACGCCATCATGCGTGAGGGCGGCGGCCCGACGATCATCGAGGCCGACGTCTACCGCTACTTCCACCAGAACGGCCCGCTGCCGGGCAGCGCCTTCGGCTATCGTTCCAAGGAGGAGGAGGCCGAGTGGCGCGGGCGCGATCCGCTCGTCGCGCTGGCGAAGACGCTTCAAGAACGGCAGGCGATCGGCGAGGACGCGGTGCAGGCATTGCGCGACCGCTGCGTGGCGCTGATGGACGAGGTGGCCGGCGAACTCATCGAAACCCACGAGGGCAAGCGCCGCATCGTTCCCTCCCTCTGGCCGGAGGAAAGCTTCCGCGACTTCGGCCTGCGCGGCGATCTTTCGGAATTCGACGGCGTGCGGTTCGAGGAGCTGGAGAGCTTTTCCGGCAAGACCGTCGCGGATGGCCGTTTCATCGATGCGGTTGCCGATGTCATGGCGCGGCGCATGGACACGGACGAGCGCGTCGTGGTGCTGGGCGAGGACGTTCACCGCCTGAAGGGTGGCACGAACGGCGCGACGCGCGGCCTGTCCGCCACCTTCCCCGACCGGGTTCTGGGAACGCCGATTTCCGAGAACGCCTTCACCGGCATTGCCGGCGGCATGGCGGCGGACGGGCGCGTCCTGCCGGTGATCGAATTCATGTATCCCGATTTCATGTGGGTGGCCGCCGACCAGGTGTTCAACCAGATCGGCAAGGCGCGGCACATGTTCGGCGGCGACAGCGACATGGCGGTGGTGCTGCGCACCAAGGTGGCGATGGGCACGGGCTACGGTTCGCAGCATTCGATGGACCCGGCGGGCATTTTCGCGACGGCGCCGGGCTGGCGCATCGTCGCGCCCTCGACGCCGTTCGACTATGTGGGGCTGATGAATTCGGCGCTGCTGTGCCGCGATCCGGTTCTGGTGCTGGAGCATGTCGATCTTTACGCCGCCAAGGGACCGGCGCCGGTGGACGATCTCGATTATTTCATTCCGCTCGGCAAGGCGAAGGTGGTGCGGTCCGGCTCGAAACTGACGGTGCTGACCTATCTGGGCATGGTGGCGAAGACGCTGACCGTGGTCGAATCGCTCGGCGTCGACGCCGAGGTGATCGACCTGCGGTCGCTCGACCGGGCCGGGCTCGACTGGGAAACGGTGGAAGCCTCGATCCGCAAGACCGGCAATGTGCTGATCGTCGAGCAGGGGGCGTCCGGCACGTCCTATGGCGGCTGGCTGGCCGACGAGTTGCAGCGGCGCGTCTTCGACTGGCTCGACCAGCCGATCGCCCGCGTGCATGGCGCGGAAGCCTCGCCCTCCATCTCGAAGGTTCTGGAGGCCGCCGCCGCCGCCCGTCCGCAGGATATCGAAGCGGGCCTGCGCGCCATGATGGCCGCGCAGGGCCTTCCCATCGGCGGCTGACAAGAAGGAGACGGCCATGCCAATCGAAGTCGTGCTGCCCGCCCTTTCGGCGGGGATGGAAGAGGCGGTCATCGCGCGCTGGCTGAAGGCGGAAGGCGATGCCGTGAAGAAGGGCGACCTTCTTGCCGAGATCGAAACCGACAAGGCGACGATGGAACTCGAGGCGGAAGCCGACGGCACCGTCGGGCGCCTGTTCGTCGACAACGGTGCGCGCGCCGAGGTCAATCAGGTCATCGCCGTTCTGCTGAAGGACGGCGAGGATGCCGCCGCGCTGGCGGTAGCCCCCGTGTTGCAAGCGGCTCCCGCCGTTGCGGAGGAACAGGCACCGGTTCACCCCCTCGCCGGTGCGCCTGTCGGCGCCGGCGGCGACGTTCGTCACAGGGCGTCGCCGCTTGCCCGCCGGCTCGCCGCCGAACGCGGCGTGTCGCTGGAGGGGCTTGCCGGAAGCGGGCCGAAGGGCAGGATCGTCCGCATCGACGTGGAGCGGGCGGCGGCATCCGTCAGGCCGGTCGCGGCGGAGGCGGTGCCGGCCCCGGCAACGCCGCCGGCTCCCGCTTCGGCGAAAGGCATTCCGCCCGGGATCGGACCCTATGAGGCGGTGCCGCACACATCCATGCGCCGCACCATCGCGCGCCGGCTTCTGGAAGCCAAGCAGACGGTGCCGCATTTCTATCTGAACGCGGATTGCGACATCGACGCGCTTCTGGCACTGCGCGCCCGCATCAACGAGAAGCGCGATGCGTCGGAGCGGATTTCGGTCAACGACTTCATCATCCGGGCCTGTGCCCTTGCGCTTCGCAAGGTGCCGGATGCCAATGCCGTCTGGACGGAGGATGCCATCCTGAAGCTTCAGGACATCGACATTGCCGTCGCCGTGGCGACGGATGGCGGGCTGATCACGCCGCTCATCCGGCAGGCCGACAGGAAGAGCCTCGGTGCCATTTCGGCGGAAATGAAGGCGCTGGCCGCCCGCGCCCGCGAAAACCGGCTGAAGCCCGAGGAATACCAGGGCGGCGGCTTCTCCCTCTCCAATCTCGGCATGTACGGCACGAAGTCGTTTTCGGCGATCATCAACCCGCCGCAGAGCGCGATCCTCGCGGTCGGTGCGGGCGAGCGCCGCCCGGTGGAGCGCAACGGCGAACTGGCTTTTGCGACGCTGATGAGCGTGACGCTTTCGGTCGATCACCGCTCGGTGGACGGGGCTCTCGGCGCGCAGCTTCTCGCCGCCTTCAAGATGGCCATCGAAGACCCTATGAATCTCATCGTCTGACCGACAATATAACATCGGGAGTATCCGGGCTCCGGCCCGGACAGGATCGTGGAGGAATGATCATGCAACTCAAGGACCCAACCTTGTTCCGGCAGGCCGCGCTTGTCGGAGGAGAATGGATCGCGGCGGAGGGGAGGGCCTCCATCGCGGTGAACGACCCGGCGACGGGCGAGACGATCGGCCATGTGCCGAAGCTCGGCGCGGCGGAAACGAAGGCGGCGATCGACGTGGCCCAGAAGGTCCAGAAGGAATGGGCCGCGCGCACCGCCAAGGAGCGCAGCGCCACCTTACGCAAATGGTTCGAGCTGATGATGGAGAACCAGGACGACCTCGGCCGCATCCTGACGCGCGAGCAGGGCAAGCCGCTCGCCGAGGCCAAGGGCGAGATCGCCTATGGCGCGAGCTTCATCGAATGGTTCGCGGAAGAAGCCCGCCGCATCTACGGCGAGGTCGTTCCCGGCCACCAGCAGGACAAGCGCATCCTTGTCATCAAACAGCCGGTCGGTGTCGTGGCGGCGGTGACGCCGTGGAACTTCCCGAATGCGATGATCACCCGCAAGGCCGGCCCGGCTTTCGCAGCCGGCTGCGCGATGGTGCTGAAGCCCGCCTCGCAGACGCCGTTCTCGGCCATCGCGCTGGCCATCCTCGGCGAACGCGCGGGGCTGCCGAAGGGGCTGTTCAGCGTCGTCACCGGCTCGGCCCGGGAAATCGGCGGCGAACTGACGGCAAATCCCCTCATCCGCAAGCTGACCTTCACCGGTTCCACAGAGGTCGGCATCGAGCTTTACCGCCAGTCGGCGCCGACGATCAAGAAGCTTAGCCTCGAACTCGGCGGCAATGCGCCCTTCATCGTCTTCGACGACGCCGATCTCGACGCTGCGGTCGAGGGCGCGATCATCGCCAAGTTCCGCAATAACGGCCAGACCTGCGTCTGCGCCAACCGCATCTACGTGCAGGACGGTGTCTACGACGCCTTCGCGGACAAGCTGGCCGCTGCTGTCGGCAAGCTGAAGATCGGCAACGGTTTCGACGAGGGCGTGGTGCTCGGCCCGCTGATCGACACGGCGGCGAAGGAGAAGGTCGAGGAGCATATCGCCGACGCCGTCGCAAAGGGGGCGAAGGTGACGAGCGGCGGCAAGCCGCACGCGCTCGGCGGCACCTTCTTCGAGGCGACGATCCTCGCCGATGTGACGAAGGACATGGCGGTCGCCCGCGAGGAGACCTTCGGGCCGCTGGCGCCGCTCTTCCGCTTCCGGGACGAGGCCGACGTGATTGCGCAGGCCAACGACACCGAATTCGGGCTCGCCTCCTATTTCTACGCCACGGATCTGGCGCGGGTGTTCCGGGTGGCGGAGGCGCTGGAATACGGCATGGTCGGGGTGAACACCGGCCTGATCTCCACGGCGGAGGCGCCGTTCGGCGGGGTCAAGCTCTCCGGTCTCGGCCGCGAGGGCTCCCGGCACGGCATCGAGGATTTCGTCGAGATGAAATATCTCTGCCTCGGCGGAATCCGGTAAGGCGCAGGCCGCCCGGGTTCGGGAGGCGGGAACGCCTTTCGGGATGCAATCACGGCCGGCGCCTTGCGCGCGCCGGCCAGCCCTGCCGGCCCGTGGAAAGTCGGGATGCCGTCTTAATATTTTGTTAAGCATGTTTTCCGTAAGGTCGGATACGCCCTGAAGCGGCGCCTTCGCCGGACGCATGAAGCGGGTCCGGCTTTCTCGAAAACATGTGCCGTTCCACGCACCGAACCCGGCCGGGTCCGGTGTCGGGCGGCGATCATCCGCAGTTTCCACGTCTTCCGGGGAGATGCGAGCCCACATCGCAATCCTGCCTTTCGCGAAACCGGCTGCCCTGCGCGCGACTGCGACGCACGAAGCGGTTCTCTCCGGGAGAAGTCCAGTCCTCGGCGCGTCGTTCGACCCAGCGCGGAGGATCGATGTTTCGCCTGCCGGCAGGACGCCGGCGGGCGTCGGGCCGGGGCGGTCACGCGCTCCGGTTCTGCCCGGCAGGGCAGCGTACCGGATCGAAGCGATGTGCGATCGGAATGCCCTGCGTCGTGTCCGGCCTGTCAGCGCCCAGATTGGTCTCGAAAGCGCTGGCAGGCCGCCGGGCCGGCCTTTTTCTATCGCAGGAAATCGCGGAACCGCCTCAGCGCGAAGAAGAACAGCACGGAGCCGATCAGGGCGAGGGCCGCGAATTGCGGCCATACGACATCGAGGCCGGCGCCGCGGAACAGGATCGCCTGGCCGAGAATGACGAAATGCGTGTTCGGCGCGGCGAGCATGATCGTCTGAATGATTTCGGGCATGCTTTCGCGCGGGGTCATGCCGCCGGCCAGAACCTCGAGCGGCAGCAGGACGAGAATGAGCAGCATGCCGAACTGCGGCATGGAGCCGGCGATGGTGGCGAGGAAGATGCCGAGCGAGGTCGTCGCGAACAGATGCAGCGCGGCACCGGCGAGGAAGAGGGCGACCGAGCCCTGAACCGGCACGGCGAGGAAGCCCTGCACCACCACCGTCAGCGCGAAGGCCGTCGCGGCCAGAACAACGATGCCCATCGACCAGACCTTGCTGACCATGATTTCCGCCGGATTGACCGGCATCACCAGCAGGTGCTCGATGGTGCCGTGCTCGCGCTCGCGGATCAGCGCGGCGCCCGTCAGGATGATCGACAGCATGGTGACGTTGCCGATGATGTCGGTGATCGAGCCGAACCAGCTCTTGTTGAGCTCGGGATTGTAGCGGGCGCGCAGGACCAGGTCGACGGGAACATCGACGTTGCCGCGATAGCGCTGCGCATATTCGTTGACCTCGCTGTTGATGATGCTCTGGATATAGCCGTTGCCGGTGAAGGCCTGCGACATGCGGGTCGCGTCGACATTGATCTGGAGCGTCGGCACCTTTCCGCCGAGCAGATCGCGCTGGAAATTGGGCGGAATGTCGAGGGCGAACGTGTCGAGGCCCGCATCCATGCGCTGGTCCATCTCCGCGATGGTGATCATCTTCGGCGGGGTGAAATAGGGCTCGTAGAAGGCGGTGGCGATGCGGTTCGACAGCGTCGACTGGTCCTCGTCGACGATGGCGATGGCCGCGTGATTGAGGCTCTCCGGCATGGCGGTCGACGAGGCGTAGATCGACACGGTGAAGGCGTAGACGATCAGGATGACCAGCGCCGGGTCGCGCAGCAATCCGCGCAGTTCCTTGATACCGAGCTGGATGACGTTGGAAAGACGCATGATCAACTCGCCTGCTTGCGGAGGGAGAGCACCCCGATGCCGATGAGCACCGGAACGGCGATGAGGAGCGGAATGAAGGAGCCGGACAGGCTTGCGAAGTCGAGCGATTTCGAGAAGGTGCCGCGCGAAATGGTGATGAAATAGGTGGCCGGGAAGATATTGCCGATCACCGCGCCCACGCCCTTCAGCGCGGTGACGGGATCGAGCAGGCCGGAATATTGCGTGACCGGGATCATGGTCAGGAGCGCGGTGCCGAACAGGGCGGCGATCTGGCTCTGCACGAAGGCGGAGATGACCAGGCCGATGGCCGTCGCGATGATGACGTAGAGGAAGGCGCCGGTCGCGAAGGCAAGGAAGCTGCCGTTGAACGGGACGCGGAAGACCAGGACGGCAAACGCCGTCAGCAGCAGGAAATTCACCATGCCGAGCACGACATAGGGGATCTGCTTGCCCAGCAGGAATTCGAGCCGGGTGACGGGCGTGACATAGAGATTGACGATGGAGCCCAGTTCCTTCTCGCGCACCACGCTGAGCGCCGACAGCATGGCGGGGATCAGGATCAGCAGCAGCGGTATGACGGCAGGCACCATCGCGACGAGGCTGCGGATATCCGGATTGTAGCGATAGCGGGTCTCGATCGAGAACGTGCCCTGCGTGGCGGCGGCGCCGTAAAGCTCGCGGGCCTTGCGGGTCAGCCAGCTCTGGTGCATGCCCTCGACGTAGCCGCGCACGGTTTCGGCGCGGGTCGGCATGGCGCCGTCGATCCAGGCGCCGACCTCCACGGTCCGGCCATGCGCAACGTCGCGGCCGAAGCCCGGCGGGATTTCCAGGGCGAGGCTGATGTCGCCGCTCTGCATCCGCTGGTCCATCTCGGCATAATCGAGGATCGGCGGCCTTTCGATGAAATAGCGGGAGCCGGAAATGTCGGCGACGTAGTCGCGGCTGATCGTCGTGTCGTCGCGGTCGAGAACGGCGAAGGTCAGGTCCTCGACGTCGAGATTGACGCCGTAGCCGATCACGAACATCAGGATGACGGAACCGAGGATGGCGAGCGTCGCGCGGATCGGGTCGCGTTTCAGCTCCAGCGTTTCGCGGCTCGTGTAGGACAGCATGCGGCGCAGGCTGAAGGCGCCGCGCGGCTTCCTGCCCGGTTTCGCCTCCGTGGCGAGAGCGGCGGCGTCCTCCGGCGAGGGCGCTTCGGCCTCATCGCCGATGGCGTCCTGGAGGTAGGCGATGAAGGCTTCCTCCAGTGTCGGCATCTGCCGCTTCTCGACGATGGCTGCCGGGGTGTCGCTGACCAGCACCTTGCCGGCATGCATCAGCGAGATGCGGTCGCACAGCGCTGCCTCGTTCATGAAATGGGTGGAGACGAAGATCGTCACGCCGTCCTTGCGCGACAGGTCGGAAAGGATTTTCCAGAAGGCGTCGCGGGCCACCGGATCGACGCCGGAGGTCGGCTCGTCGAGGATCAGGATGTCCGGCGCGTGGATCATGGCCACCGCGAGGGAAAGGCGCTGGCGCACGCCGAGCGGCAGCGCATCCGGCAGCGCGTCGACGACGTCGGCCAGATCGAAGCGGCTGATCATCTCGGCAATGCGGGCGTCCACGGTTTCGGGCGGCAGGCTGAACAGCCTGGCGTGGAGCGCGAGATTCTGCCGCACGGTCAGCTCGCCATAGAGCGAGAAGGCCTGGCTCATGTAGCCGATGCGGCGGCGCACATCCATGTCGGAGGCGTCGACGGTCTTGCCGAAGAGCTTCGCCGTGCCCTCGCTGGCGGCGAGCAGGCCCGTCAGCATTTTCATCGTCGTGGTCTTGCCGCAGCCGTTCGAGCCGAGAAAGCCGAAAATCTCCCCGCGCGGAATGCGGAAGCTGACGTTATCGACGGCGGTGAAATTGCCGAACCGCATCGTCAGCCCTTCGGCCTCGATGGCCCAGGTTTCGTCCCCGTCCGTTTCGCGCGGCGGGATCACCACCTTGGTGTGGTCGCCGCGATCCTCCGGCGGCAGGAGTTCGATGAAGGCGGCGTCGAGATCCTGCGTGCCGGTCCGTTCCATCAGTTCGGCGGGGGTGCCGGTTGCCAGAACCTTGCCGGCGTTCATCGCCACCAGCCAGTCGAACCGTGCGGCTTCCTCCATATAGGCCGTGGCGACGATGACGCTCATCTGCGGATGCGTCGCCCGGATGCCGTCGATCACCTCCCAGAACTGGCGGCGCGACAGGGGATCGACGCCGGTGGTCGGTTCGTCGAGAATGAGAAGGTCGGGATCGTGGATCAGCGCGCAGCACAGGCCGAGCTTCTGCTTCATGCCGCCGGAAAGCTTGCCGGCGGGGCGGTCGAGGAAGGGATGAAGGCCCGTGCCCCGCGTCAGCTCGTCGATGCGCCGGTTGCGTTCCGCCGCGCCGTGGCCGAACAGGCGGCCGAAGAATTCGAGGTTTTCCCGGACGGAAAGCGTCGCATAGAGGTTCTTGCCGAGCCCCTGCGGCATGTAGGCGATGCGCGGGCAGACGGCATTGCGGTGCTTCCTGTCCGCCATGTCGCCGTCGAGAACGATGACGCGGCCGCCGGTGATGGCGCGCGCGCCGGCGATCATCGACAGCAGCGTCGATTTGCCCACGCCGTCCGGGCCGATCATGCCCGCCATGCAGCCCGCGGGAATGTCCAGCGTGATGGAATCGAGCGCAACCGTGCGGCCATAGGCATGCCCGACGTCTTCCAGACGGACGATGAAGGTTTCGGCAGCGGTCATTGGACGAGGTTTTTCTCAAGCTCCTCCGGCCAGGCGGCGTCGGGAGAGGTGCGGACATAGGCGGCGCCGGGAAGGCCGGTCTTCACCTGCCGGATGTATTTTTGCAGGAGTTCCTTCGGGATGGTGGCGCGGATGCGGAAGACGAGCTTCTGCCTTTCCTCCTGGGTCTCGACCGTCCTCGGCGTGAACTGGGCCACGTCCGCGACGAAGGAAATGCTGGCGGGGATCGTGTACTGGGGAGCCGTGTCGAGGACGATGCGCGCCTGCGAGCCGATCTCCATCCGTCCGGCCTGCTCCGTCGGCAGGAAGAAGGTGATGTAGACGTCTTCCAGATCGACGAGGCTCAGGACGCGGCCGCCGGCGGCCAGAACCTCGCCCGGTTGGGCGACGCGGTACTGGATACGGCCGTCGCGCGGCGATTTCAGGGTGCTGTCGTCGATCTGCGTCTGTAGTTCCTCGATGGCGGCCTGGGCGGCATCGACGGCCGATTCGGCGTCGATGACCTGCGCCCTGGCGGCGCTGATGCCGGCCTCCGAGGCCGCAAGCTCCGCCTTGGCGACGGCGAGCGCCGAAACGGCCCCCTGATAGGCCGAGCGGGTATCGTCGAGAACCTGCTGGGAGAAGACGCTGGTCTTCGCAAGCTGTTCGGCGCGGTCGAGCGTCTTGCGGGCCACGTCGAGCTGGACCTCGCGCTGGGCGACCACGGCGGTGGCCGATTCGTTTTCGGCCAGCCGCTGGTTGACGAGGCTGCCTGCCGTGTCGATGCCGATCTTCGCCCGGCGAAGCTGTGCCTCGGCCTGCCGCTTCTGCGCCTCCAGCGTGTCCGTGTCCATGACGGCGAGAACCTGGCCGGCGGTGACGAAATCACCCTCGCGAACGGTAATATCCTTCAACCGCCCAGCGAGCTTGGTGGAAATGTCGATTTCAGTCGCCTCGATGCGTCCATTTCCCATCGCGATGCCATCCGGCAGTTCCGCTGCGCCGATCTGTTGCCAGGCGAAATAGGCGCCAGCCAGCGCAACGACGACGATACCCGCCGTTGCAAGATTCCGGAGGGAGACGCTCATGCCACTTTCCTTCTGAACACAGTGCGATTCGTTTTTACAGCCGGTGTTGATACCGGCAGCGTGTGACGGTCATTTCATTAGCAGCAAAATTATCGCTTAGATTTGATATTCATCAATATGCCTTCCGATCGCACATAATTGTTGCTTCGCTTCGGATCGCAAGCCGTCGCCGGTGCGAATGATTGACAATGCGGCTTGCCGGGACAAGATAACGCCGAATGCCACGGTCCGGGAGCGGTTTCATGTACACCATTTTGCGTATCCTCGTCACGGTTTGCGGTCTCGCCGTCGCCGGTTTCGCCGGCGCGCAAGGGGCGAGAAGCATAGAAACGACGCCGGACGCCGACTATTTCGGCTTCGACCTGCGCCTCGAAAAGGACGTGTCGCTCGGGCAATGCGAGGCGCTGTGCATCGAAAACGGCTCGTGCCGGGCCTTCACCTACAATACGCAGGCGCAATGGTGCTTCCTGAAATCGGATTTCGACACGATCATAGCCTCGCCGGGGGCCGTGGCCGGCCGCATCGTCGAGGCTGACGCCGGGCCGGATATCGGCGCGCCGCCGCGCCTGTCCTTCCTTTCGTCCTGGTTGCAGCAGAATGCCCGCACCTTCGCCAGCAATCTCGCCGTGCCCGGCGAGGACCGGGAAAAGGGATTGGCCGCGCTTTCGGCGGAGGCAACGGCCGCCCTTGCCGCAGGCGATCCCGTGCGCGCCTTTGCGCTCTACAAGGCGGTTGCCGCCCTTAATCCCGACGGCCCCGCCGGCTGGACGGGCGCGGCGCGCGCGGCGCTTGCCGTGACCGACAATTCCATCTCCTCGACCGACGGCGTTTCGGCGGCGATCAACGGCTACCAGCGCACGCGCAGCACGCAGGAACGGGCCGCAGCCCTTTTCCTTCTGGCGCGCACGCTGGAGAAAAGCTACGAATACCGCCCGGCGCTCGAAGCCTACAAGGCCTCGCTGAAGCTCGCCGACGTCGCGAGCGTGCGCGAGGCCTATACCGCCCTGCACGAGCGGCAGGGCTTCCGCATGGTCGAGCACACGATCGATTCCGACACGGCAAGTCCCCGCGCCTGCGTGCGCTTCTCCGAACCGCTGTTGAAGTCCGGCACCGATTACTCGTCCTTCGTGACGCTCGACGGCGCCGTGCCGCAGGCGCTGGAAGCCACGGGCAGCCAGATCTGCGTGGAAGGCCTGTCGCATGGCGGACGCTACCGGCTCGCCTTCCGTCCGGGCCTGCCGTCCACGGTCGGGGAAAACCTCGAAAAGCCAGTTTCGCTCGACCTTTACGTGCGCGACCGCAAGCCGTCGATCCGCTTCACGGGCGAGAATTTCGTGCTGCCGGCGACGGTGCGCCGCTCGATCCCGGTCGTTTCCGTCAATGCCGGCGAAGCGGCGCTGAAGCTCTATCGCATCGGCGACCGGGGCATCGCCTCGCTGATGGCCGATTCGAAGTTCCTGTCGCAGATGGACGGTTACGGCTTCACCGATCTGGAGGAGAAGCGCGGCGAGCTTGTCTGGCAGGGATCGCTGACGCTCGAGCAGCAGATCAACCGTGAAACGACCACCGGCTTTCCCGTCGACGAGGCCCTGCCGGAGCGCAAGCCGGGCGTCTACGTGCTGACGGCCTCGGTGGCGGGCGACGGCCTGGAAGACTGGGACGCCCGGGCGACGCAATGGTTCGTCGTTTCCGATCTCGGCCTTTCGACCTTTGCCGGAACGGACGGACTATCCGTCTTCGTGCGCTCGCTGACCTCCGCCCGGCCGCTTGCCGAGGTCGAGGTGACGCTGCTGTCGCGCGGCAACGAGGTACTCGGCACGGGCACGACGGACGGGGAGGGCCGCGTGACGCTTTCCGCCGGGCTGATGCGCGGCACCGGTGCGCTGGCGCCCGCCGTTCTGACCGCGAAGGCCGGCGACGATTATGTGTTTCTCGACATGACCCGCGCCGGGTTCGATCTTTCCGACCGCGGCGTGACGGGGCGCAATGCGCCCGGCCCGCTCGACGTGCTGGCCTACAGCGAGCGCGGCATCTATCGCGCCGGTGAAACGGTGCATGCTTCCGCCCTGGTGCGCGACGGAGCGGCCAACGCCGTGCCCGGCCTGCCGCTGACCTTCGTGTTCGAACGTCCCGACGGCGTCGAGGCGGCGCGGATCGTCGGCAACGATGCCGGGCTCGGCGGCCATTCCGTCGATTACGCCATCGCCGCCAATGCCATGCGCGGCACATGGCGTTTCCGGGTCTTCACCGATCCGAAGACGCCGGCGCTGGCGGAAAAGCCTTTCCTCGTCGAGGACTTCGTGCCCGACCGCATCGAGTTCGACATGACGAGCGAGGCCGCGGCGATTTCCCCGGATGCGCCGGTGACGGTCGGGATCGACGGGCGGTTCCTCTACGGCGCACCGGCCGCAGGGCTGACGATGGAGGGCGACCTTGCGGTGAAGCCGGTGCGCAGCCGCGCCGGCTTCGAGGGCTATGTCTTCGGCCTTGCCGACGAGGAAAGCGAGGAGGCGAGCCGCGCGCCGCTGGAAAACCTGCCCGCGCTGGACGAAAACGGCAAGGCTGAGATCGAGGTCGGGCTGGGCGACCTGCCCTCCACCTCGCAATGGCTGGAGGCCGAGGTCGCCCTGCGCCTGCGCGAAGGCGGCGGCCGGGCTGTCGAACGGCGCTTGACGCTGCCGGTTCGCCAGGACGGGCCGATGATCGGCATCAGGCCGGAATTTTCGGGCTCGGTGGCGGAGAACACCGAGGCGCGCTTTACCGTCATCGGTGTCGAGGACGATGCGCGTGTGCCGCTGGCCGGCCTGAAATGGAAGCTGATCAAGATCGAGCGGAACTACCAGTGGTATCGCGAGGGCAATGGCTGGCGGTTCGAGCCGGTGCTTTCCACCTCCCAGGTCGCCGACGGCGTGCTGGATGTGGCCGCCGAAGGATCGCAACTGTCCGTGCCGGTCGCCTGGGGCCGCTATCAGCTCGAGATCGAGGGTGAGGGCGCAGTGTCGAGCGCGGCTTTCGATGCCGGCTGGTATGTGGAGGCCAGCTCCACCGAAACGCCGGATGCGCTGGAAATCGCTCTCGACAAGCCGCAATATGCGGCGGGCGAGACGGCGAAGCTGAAGATTTCGCCGCGCCACGCCGGCACGGTTCTGGTGACGGTGGGCACGGATTCGCTGCTTTACTCGACCCATGCCGAGATCGGCGCCGATGGCGGCGAGATCGATATTCCGGTCACGGCCGACTGGAGCGGCGGCACCTATGTCGCGGCGACGCTGTTCCGTCCGGGCGAGGCGCAGGAAAGCCGCATGCCGATGCGCGCCATCGGCATCAAGTGGCTGGGCATAGACCCGGCGGCGCGGAAGCTCGCCGTGACGCTCACGCCGCCGGAACAGGTTTCGCCGCGCGGGCCGCTGGAAATCCCGGTTCAGGTAGCCGGCGCCGGCGCGGACGAGGAAGCCTATGTGACGGTCGCCGCCGTCGATGTCGGCATCCTGAACCTGACGCAATACACCATGCCCGACCCGGCCGGCTGGTATTTCGGCCAGAGGCGGCTGGGAATCGAGATCCGCGATCTCTACGGCCGCCTGATCGACGGTTCGCTGGGCACGCTCGGGCGTATCCGCACCGGCGGCGATGGCGGCGACATGGCCTTGCAGGCCAGCCCGCCGACCGAGAAGCTGGTTGCCTTCTTCTCCGGCCCGGTGAAGCTCGACGGCGAGGGCAGGGCGCTGGTGCGTTTCGACCTGCCGCAGTTCAACGGTACGGCCCGCGTCATGGCGGTCGCGTGGACGAAGACCGGCGTCGGCCAGGCGCAGAAGGACGTGGTGGTCCGCGATTCGGTGGTCCTGACCGCGAGCCTGCCGAAATTCCTGTCGCCCGGCGACCGCAGCGAGCTGCGCGTCGACATCGCCGCGACCGATGCGCCGGCGGGCGACTACAGGCTTGCCGTTTCGGGCGGCGATTCCGTCAGGCTCGACGGGGAACAGGGCGAGCGCACGGTTTCGCTGGAGCCGGGCAGGCGGCAGACGGTGACGCTGCCGATCGTGGCCGGTCGTCCGGGCACGGCGACGCTTGCGCTGACGCTGACCGGCGCGGACGGGCTGACGGTGGAGCAGGGGCTTGAGGTCCTCGTGCGCCCGGCGACACTGCCGGTGACGGTGCGTCACGAACTCGCCATCGAGCCCGGCCGCAGCCTGACGGTGGATCGCGGCCTTCTGGCCGGCCACTTCGTCGACGGGGCTTCGGTGACGCTCAACGTCACCCGCGCCCCGGCCTTCGACATGGCGGCGCTTGCCATGATGCTCGACCGCTACCCCTACGGTTGCGCCGAGCAGACGGTGAGCCGCGCGCTGCCGCTGCTTTATCTCGATCAGGCGGCAGCTCTTGCCGAGGGGCCGGACGATTCCGACCTGAAGGCGCGGGTGCAGCAGGCCGTCGAGCGGATTCTGGGCTATCAGTCGTCGTCGGGCAGTTTCGGGCTCTGGCGGCCGGGCGGTGGGGATCTCTGGCTCGATGCCTATGTCAGCGATTTCCTGACGCGGGCCCGCGAACGCGGCTTCGCGGTGCCGGAAGGGGCTCTGGCGCAGGCGCTTTCCAATCTCGAGAACCAGCTTGCCTATTCGGACGTGAAGAACCGGGGCGACGGCATGGCCTATGCGCTCTACGTGCTGGCGCGAAACCGCAAGGCGGCGATTTCGGACCTTCGCTACTATGCCGACACGGCGCTCGATTCCCTTTCCACGCCGATGGCGCGCGGCCAGCTTGCGGCGGCGCTTTCGCTCTATGGCGACCAGGGCCGCGCCGGCAGCCTGTTCCGCAACGCGCTGGCGCTGTCGGGCGAAGCGGTGGATGAAGGGTCGCGCTCCGACTACGGCTCGGCGCTGCGCGACGACGCCGCACTTCTGACGCTCGCGGCCGAAAGCCGGCCGGAACCGGGCCTCGTCGTGCCGTTGACGGCCCGGGTCGGGGACGAATGGCAGCTCAGGAGCCGTTCCAGCACACAGGAACAGGCCTGGATGTGGCTGGCCTCCCACGCCCTTGCCGACGAAGACAGGACGGTGGCGCTGGGCGTGAACGGGCAGGACCGGCAGGGCGGCTATCAGGCGCGGATGAGCGGGCAAACGCTTTCGGACGAACCGCTGACGGTCGAGAACCGGGGCGGGGAAACGGTCTATGCCGCTGTGACGGCGGTTGCCGCGCCGGAAGAGCCGCTGCCGGCCGGCGGGCAGGGCTATACGATCGAACGGAGCTGGTACACGCTCGACGGCGAGGAGACCGATATCGGCGCGGCCGTGCAGAACGGGCGCTATCTCGTGCAGATCACCGTGACGCCGCAGTCCGACCGGGCGCAGCGCATTCTTGTGACCGATCTTCTTCCCGCCGGTTTCGAGATCGACAATCCGCGGATCGTCGGCAGCGCCGATCTCGCCCATTTCGACTGGCTGCCCGAGGTCGAGGCGGCGCATACGGAGTTCCGCAGCGATCGCTTCGTGGCGGCCTTCGACCGCAACGAGGGCGCAAGCGATGAGATCACGCTGGCCTATGTGGTGCGTGCCGTCACGCCCGGAACCTATGCGCTGCCGGCGGCGAGCGTCGAGGACATGTACCGGCCGGAATCGACCGCGCGGACGGCGACCGGCATGACGACCGTGCGGCCGGCGCAATGAAAGGGGTGCGGCGAGCGGCGTTTACGCTGGCGGGCCTCGGCCTGCTGGCTGCCGTTGCCGCCGTCGCGCTCGACCGGGCGGACCGGGCCTTTCCGCCGCCGCTCGAAGAAGCGCGGGCGGTGTCGGCCGAGGTTCTCGACCGCAACGGCGCGCTTCTGCGGGCCTTCGCCACGCAGGAAGGACGCTGGCGGCTGAAGACGCAGGGCGCGGACGTGGACCCGCGCTTGGTGGAGATGCTGATCGCCTATGAGGACCGGCGCTTTTACGCGCATGGCGGCGTCGACCCGTGGGCCGTCGCCCGCGCGGCCGGGCAGTTTCTCACGCATGGACGCATCGTTTCCGGCGCCTCGACGCTTTCCATGCAGGTGGCACGGCTGATCGAGCCGCGGGCCGAGCGCAGCCTGCTGTCCAAGCTCAGGCAGATGGCGCGCGCCGTGCAGATCGAGCGGCGGCTCGGCAAGGCGGACATCCTCGACCTCTACCTGACGCTTGCGCCCTATGGCGGCAATCTGGAGGGCGTGCGGGCGGCAAGCCTCGCCTGGTTCGGAAAGGAGCCGAAACGGCTTTCCGTGGCGGAGGCCGCGCTGCTGGTGGCGCTGCCGCAATTGCCGGAACGGCGCCGTCCCGACCGGTTCCCGGACGCAGCGATGAAGGCCCGCGAACGGGTGATCGAGCGGGCGGTGCAGGCCGGCGCGCTGGATGCCGGCGAGGCGGCGCGCGCGGAACTGGCCGCCGTCCCGTCCGCGCGGCGGGCCCTGCCTTCGCTCGCGGCGCATCTGGCCGGTACGGCGCGGATCCGCAAGCCGCAGGAGCGGCTGCACCGCACGACCATCGATGCGCGCGTGCAGGCGGGTCTCGAAACCGTCGCGGCGGGCGCGGCGCAACGGCTGGGGCCGGGCCTTTCCATTGCGATGATCATGGCCGATGCCCGCACCGGAGACATCCTCGGCCGTGTCGGCTCGGCGGATTATTTCGATGGATCGCGGCGCGGCTGGATCGACATGACGGAGGCCGTGCGCTCGCCCGGTTCGGCGCTCAAGCCCTTCATCTATGCGCTGGCCTTCGAGGAGGGGCTGGTGGCGCAGGAAACCATCGTCGAGGATCGCCCTTCGGACTTCTCCGGCTATCGTCCGCGCAATTTCGACACCACCTATCAGGGCGACGTCTCGATCCGCCGGGCGCTGCAACTGTCGCTGAACGTGCCGGCGGTGAAGCTGCTCGACGCCACCGGCCCGGCGCGGCTGATGGTGCGGCTGAGGCGGGCCGGCGTGACGCTGCACCTGCCGGCCGGCGAACCGGCCGGCCTTTCCATCGCACTCGGCGGCGCGGGCATCTCGCTGAAGGATCTGGTGCAGCTCTATACCGCCTTTCCCAATCGCGGAAAGCCGATGCGGCTCGGCGACGGCGTGACCGGCTCTCCCGGCCCGTTCGACGGGGAGCCGCTGACGACGCCCTCCGCCGCCTGGCAGGTGGCCGATATCCTCGCATCCGTGCTGCCGCCGCCCGGCAGCCCCATCGGCGGCATCGCCTACAAGACCGGCACGAGCTACGGCTATCGCGACGCCTGGTCCGTCGGTTTCGACGGTCGCCATGTGCTCGGCGTCTGGGTGGGGCGGGCGGATAACGGCGCGGTGCCCGGGCTCACGGGCTATCAGGCCGCAGCGCCCATCCTGTTCGAGGCTTTCGCCCGCTCCGGCGTGGCGGTCTCGCGGCTGCCGGAGGCGCCGGTGGGGGCCGCCCGGCCGGCCCTTGCCGAGCTTCCGTTCGCGCTTCGCCGTTTTGCGGCGACGGAAAGCGGCCTGCCCCGGTTCAGGGCGGCAGAAGCGCCGCCGCGCATCGTCTATCCGCCGGAAGGCGCGCGGGTGGAACTGGGGTTGGCGAGCGAAGGCCGGGTGCAGCCGCTGGCGCTGAAGCTTCAGGGCGGCACGGCGCCATTCCGCTGGCTCGCCAATGGCAGGCCGCTGTCCGCCGATCCGACCCGCCGGCGCACCGGCGAATGGCTGCCCGACGGCGGCGGCTTTTCGCGGCTGACGGTGATCGACGCCAACGGCAGGGCGGCGAGCGTCGGGGTGTTTCTGGAATAGGGTATTTTGGGAAAAGTGCGGAACGCGGTTTCCCGTCCGGAAAGGCTTTGGGCGACCGAGGAAAGAGGCAAAGACCCCCTCTGGCTGCCGCTATCCCCGCCGGCGATCAGCCCGCGAAACCGCCTTCGTCGAGAAAGCGCCGTTCCTCCGGTGTCGTTTCGCGTCCGAGGATGGGGTTGCGGTGGGGAAAACGGCCGAAGCGGGCGATGATGTCGCGGTGGTCTATCGCGGCTTCCAGCGCAGGACCGCCTTGCGGTTCGTTGCGCTTCACGGCCTCTTCCTGATCCGCCAGATCCTCCGAATGGGTGAGCGGCAGGTAGAAGAACACCCGAAGCTCCGGCTCGACCACCCGGTCGTGGCCGAGCGCCAGCGCGCGGCGGCTGTAATGCCGGGCCAGCGGGTCGGTGGCGTACATGTGGCCGGTGTCGCGGAAGCAGTTGCGCGGGAACTGGTCGAGCAGCAGCAGAAGCGCCAGCGCGCTTTCCGGATGGTCGAGCCAGCTTTCGAACGCGCGGCGGGCGGCGGCCATGTGCAGGTCGGCGCACAGGCTGCGGAAGGCGTCGTCGAAGGCTTCGTCCTTGGTGAACCATTTCTCCGCTCCGGCCTCGCGCCAGAAACGCGTGACGGCAAGGGCGTCTGCCGGAACGGTCATGCTTTTCTCCCGTTTTGAGTTCAAGAACCGGGCAACGCGGCCTGTTGCTCCTCCTTGAGATCTACACCGGTCAGCTTGCGTTTCAAGGCCTCGCGGATCAGCCAGAAGGCCTTGGCGGCGGCGAGCGGAAGCTTGAGGCCCGCCTCGCGGATGTTGGAGATGCAGTTGCGGTCGGCGTCGGAAAGGCCCGGCTTCGGGCCGTAGGTCAGATAGGCGCCGAGACTGTCGACCGAAGAAAGGCCGGGCCGCTCGCCGATCAGCACCAGCACGAGGCGGGCTTTCAGCGCCGCGCCGATCTCGTCGCCGATGGCGACGCGGCCATTCTCGACCACGGCGACGGGGCCGACGCTCAGGCCTTCCGTCTTCAGAAGCGGCAGGAGATCGGCGATGAAGGGGACGGCATTGGCGGCGATGGCCGTCGAGGAAAGTCCGTCCGCAACGACGATTGCCACGTCGCAAGGGGCGCTGCCCAGTGCCGCGAGCCGCGCGGCGTCCTCCGCCGTCAGGCGGCGGCCGAGGTCGGGGCGGGCGAGATAGGTCTGTCGCGTTTCGGCCCGGCTCGAGACGGGGACGTTCATCAGGCCGAGACCGGAAAGGCCGGCGCGCAGCGCCTCCCTGTCGAAGGGAATGTGAACCGCGTCGCGGGCGCTGGCATGGGCGTAGGAAAAGCGCAGCACATGGGCGGTCGGAAGCGAGGCTCCGGCCCGCCCGAGCGCGATGGAGGCGTCGGTGTGTCGGCGCAGCGCTTCCCAGGGGTCGAGGGTCACGACATTCACGGGGTCCGGGGTCGTGTCCGTCACGATGCGATCCTCAGCAGCGACTGGCCGGCGGTCTGCGGCAGGAGATGGCCGTCATCATCCGTGACCTGCATCCGGTTCAGCCATTGCTGGAATTCCGGCGCACGCTTCAGTCCCAGCACTTCGCGCACGTAGAGCTGGTCGTGGAAGGAGGTGGACTGATAGCCGAGCATCACGTCGTCGGCGCCGGGAATGCCCATGATGAAGTTGACGCCCGCCGCGCCGAGCAGCGTCAGCAATGTGTCCATGTCGTCCTGATCGGCCTCGGCATGGTTGGTGTAGCAGATGTCGCAGCCCATCGGCACGCCGAGCAGCTTGCCGCAGAAATGGTCTTCCAGGCCGGCGCGGATGATCTGCTTGCCGTCATAGAGATATTCGGGGCCGATAAAGCCGACGACGGTGTTGACCAGCAGCGGCCGGAAGGCGCGGGCGACCGCATAGGCGCGGGCCTCGCAGGTCTGCTGGTCGACGCCGTGATGCGCGTCGGCGGAAAGGGCCGAGCCCTGTCCGGTCTCGAAATACATCACGTTGTCGCCCACCGTGCCACGCTTTAGCGACTGGCCGGCCTCGTAGCCCTCGCGCAAAGTAGCAAGCGAGATCCCGAAGGAGGTGTTGGTCTTTTCCGTGCCGGCGATGGACTGGAAGACGAGATCGACCGGCGCGCCCTTCTCGGCCATCGCGATGGAGGTCGTGACGTGGGTCAGCACGCAGGACTGTGTCGGGATGTCGTAGCGGGAAACGATTTCGGCCAGCATTTCCACGAGGTTCGTCAGCACCGGTATGCTGTCGGAGGCGGGATTGATGCCGATCACCGCGTCGCCGCAGCCATAGAGCAGCCCGTCGACGATGGAGGCGGCGATGCCGAGGCGGTCGTCGGACGGGTGGTTCGGCTGGAGGCGGACGGCCATCGTCCCCTCGAGCCCGATGGTGTTGCGGAAGCGCGTGACGACGCGGCACTTGCGGGCGGCGAGGATCAGGTCCTGGTTGCGCATCAGCTTGGAGACGGCGGCGACCATTTCCGGGGTGAGGCCGGGGGCGAGCGTCGCCAGCGTCGCCGCATTGGCGGCCGGCGAAAGCAGCCATTCACGGAAGGCGCCGACCGTCATGTGCGAGACGGGGGCGAAGGCATCCGTGTCGTGGCTGTCGATGATGAGGCGCGTCACCTCGTCTTCCTCGTAGGGGATGAGCGCCTCGGTGAGGAAGGTCTTCAGCGGCACGTCGGCCAGGCACATCTTCGCCGCGATGTTCTCGGCGGCGCTGGCCGCGGCGACGCCGGCAAGGTAATCGCCCGAGCGGGGCGGCGTGGCTTTCGCCATCAATGTCTTGAGGTCGGCGAAGCGATAAAGTTCCCCGCCCGCGGTTATCTGATAGGCCATGACCGGCTGTTCCCGTTTTTCTGTCCGGAAACGCCATTAGGGCAGGGGCTTCGGCGGGCGTCAAGCCTTTCGCGGCCGCGAAGGCCGCCTTCCTTCGTCATCGGCGGAAAAAGGGATTCAGCGCGACAGTTCGCGGATGGCGCCGTCGAGGCCGCCGAGCGTCAGCGGGAACATGCGTTCCCCCATCAGCCTGCGGATCATGCCGATGGACATGGTGCGATCCCAATCGTCCTCGCGCACCGGATTCAGCCAGACGCATTTGCGGAAATGGCCGGTGATGCGCTCGAGCCAGACCGACCCCGGCTCCTGGTTCCAGTGCTCCACCGCCCCGCCCGCAAGCGAGATTTCGTAAGGCCCCATAGAGGCGTCGCCGGCGAAGATGATGCGGTAGTCCGGTCCGTAGGTGCGGATCAGCTCCAGCGTGGACAGCCGGTCGGCATGGCGGCGGCGGCTGTCCTTCCACACGCCCTCGTAGATGCAGTTGTGGAAGTAGAAATGGTCCATGTGCCGGAACTCGGACTTCGCGGCGGAGAACAGTTCCTCGACGACGCGGACATGATCGTCCATCGATCCGCCGGCATCGAGGAACATCAGCAGCTTCACCGCATTGCGCCGTTCCGGTCTCGTCTGCACGTCGAGCCAGCCGTGTTCGGCGGTGGAGCGGATCGTGCCGGCAAGGTCGAATTCCTCCGCCGCGCCTTCGCGCACCCAGCGGCGCAGGCGCTTCAGCGCCACCTTGATGTTGCGGGTGCCGAGCTCCACCGTATCGTCGTAATTGCGGAACTCGCGCCTGTCCCACACCTTGGCCGCGCGGCGGTGGCGGGAGGCGTCCTGGCCGATGCGCACGCCTTCCGGGTTGAAGCCGTAATCGCCGAAGGGCGAGGTGCCGGCGGTGCCGATCCATGTGTTGCCGCCCTGATGCCGGCCTTTCTGCTCCTCCAGCCGCTTGCGCAGCGTTTCCATCAATGTGCCGAGGCCGCCGAGCGCCTCGATCTGCTTCTTTTCCTCGTCGGTCAGGTATTTCTCGGCGAGCCTTGCCAGCCATTCGGCGGGCAGTTCGACCGGAGCGGGACCCTCCTCGCCGCCTTCGCCGGACAGGGCGGCGAGGCCCCTGAAATGGGTGGAGAAGACCCGGTCGAAACGGTCGATGTGGCGCTCGTCCTTCACCAGCGCCGTGCGGGCGAGATAATAGAAGGCCTCGATGTCGAAGGCGGCGATCCCCTGCTTCATGCCTTCCAGCAGGTCGAGGAATTCCCGGAGCGTCACGGGAACCTTTTCCGCCTTCAGGGCCAGAAAGAAGGGAATGAACATCGCTTGTCCTTCCTGAGCGTTTGCGCGCTTACCGTATCACGGAAACAGCCAGGCCTCTCCTTTTTCGCGGCGTCACTCCAGGCCGATCCGGTCCAGTTCGTAGGGCGTCTGCTGGTAGATCTCGTTGATCCAGTTGCCGAAGAACAGGTGCGCATGGCTGCGCCAACGGTTGAGCGGGGTCAGGGCCGGATCGTTGTGCGGGAAATAGTCGTGCGGCATCCTGATCGGCACGCCGGCATTGACGTCGCGGAAATATTCCTCGCCCAGCGAAGTGGAATCATACTCCACATGATTGAACATGTAGAGCCGGTTGCCCTTCTTTTCATGGACCAAGCACACGCCCATCTCGTCGGATTCCATCAGGATTTCGAGGCCGGGGCCGCGCTGCTCGATGTCGGCGCGGCGCACCTCCGTCCAGCGGGAGACCGGAATCTGGAAATCGTCGGAAAAGCCGTTGAGATAGACGGAGGACGGCTTCAGGTTGCGGTGGCGATAGACGCCGAAGCCCTTTTCCTTCAGCAGATGCTTCGGCACGCCGTGGAAATGGTAGATGGCGGCCATTGCGCCCCAGCAGATGTTGAGCGTCGAGTGGACATGGGTGGTCGTCCAGTCGAAGATCGATTGCATTTCCGACCAGTAGGTCACGTCCTCGTAGGGGATCGTCTCGACCGGCGCGCCGGTGATGATGAAGCCGTCGAACTTGCGGTCGCGGATCTCCTCCCAGGTCCGGTAGAAGGAGAGCAGGTGCTCGGCCGACGTGTTGCGCGGCGTGTGGCCGCCGACGCGCACCAGCGTGAATTCCACCTGGAGCGGCGAGGCGCCGACGAGGCGCGCCATCTGGATCTCGGTGCGGATCTTGTTCGGCATGAGGTTCAGAAGCCCGATCTGAAGCGGGCGGATATCCTGACGGATGGCCGCGGTTTCGGTCATGACCCGTACGCCCTCGGAGACGAGGGTGTCGAAGGCGGGCAGCGTATCGGGAATCTTGATGGGCATGGGGCACGATCCAGACTTTACTATCAAAGCCGGCCGAACTCGGAAAAACGCTTTCAGGAAGATCGTTCCATCGGCCCTTTAGCGAGTTTTTTAACGTGGCTGCAAGCCGGCCGGCCAAATCACCACAGAATGGCTCTCCATAATCCCGATCTGCGGAAAAATCAATCACCGATGACGGGCAGATGCCATCATTTTCGTCAGGTGCGGCGGGCCATGAACGCCAGGCGCTCGAACAGGTGCAGATCCTGCTCGTTCTTGAGCAGCGCGCCGTGCAGTTTCGGCAGGATGGTCTTCGGGTCGGCCTTCAGATCTTCGGGGCTCACCTCGTCGGCCACCAGAAGGCGGATCCAGTCCAGCGCCTCGGATGTCGAGGGCTTCTTTTTCAGGCCGGGCACGGCGCGGACCTCGTAGAAGAGCGTCAGCGCGTTTCGCAGGAGGTCGTGGCGGATGCCGGGATAATGGACCTCGACGATGCGGGCGAGCGTTTCGGCTTCCGGGAAGCGGATATAGTGGAAGAAGCAGCGGCGCAGGAAGGCGTCCGGCAGTTCCTTCTCGTTGTTCGATGTGATGATGACGATCGGCCGCGTCTGCGCCCGCACGGTCTCGCCGGTCTCGTAGACGTGGAATTCCATGCGGTCGAGTTCCTGCAACAGGTCGTTGGGAAACTCGATGTCGGCCTTGTCGATCTCGTCGATCAGCAGCACGACCTTGCCCTCTGCCGAAAAGGCCTGCCACAGCTTGCCCTTGCGGATATAGTTGGCGACGTCGGAGACGCGCGGATCGCCGAGCTGGCTGTCGCGCAGCCGCGAGACCGCATCGTATTCGTAAAGGCCCTGCTGGGCCTTCGTGGTCGACTTGATGGTCCATTCGATCATGTCGAGACCGAGGCTTGCCGCCACCTGGCGGGCGAGCTCGGTCTTGCCGGTGCCGGGCTCGCCCTTCACCAGCAGCGGCCGTTCGAGGCGGATCGCCGCATTGACCGCAATCGTCAGATCCTTGTCGGCAATGTAGCTTCCGGTGCCGGAAAATTCCATCTCCACCCCTCCAAACCGCGTCCTGCGGCTATAGATAGCGGATGGGAAGATGTGTGGGAAAGGGTTTGTGCCAGAAAAGTGCTTGAGTTCGGCGGCCTCTCGAACCATTATACGCACCCGAATGGATGGCGGTTCGCCGTCAGGAATGCCGCCTTGTGAAGCCAATGGTTTTTCGGCGGGTCTTTTCGTCAGCATTCCGAGAATTCTTCCGGCCCGCCGGCCGGGACACACACGTTTTGATCGCGGCGAGGGTGCCGCTCAACACCAGATGACCGCATTGCAGCGGAGACAAGGAGATACATTGCAGGTTCTCGTTCGTGACAACAATGTCGAGCAGGCGTTGCGCGTTCTGAAGAAGAAGCTTCAGCGCGAAGGTGTGTTCCGCGAAATGAAGGCCCGCACGGCCTATGAGAAGCCCTCCGAAAAGCGGGCTCGCGAAAAGGCCGAGGCCATCCGCCGCGCCCGCAAGCTGGCGCGCAAGAAGGCCCAGAAGGAAGGCCTGCTGACCCGCAAGCACTGAATGCGCTTGCCGACCGGCTTTCCCGCAAGGGCTCCGTTCTCGACGGGGCCTTTTCCTTTTCAGGCGATATGAGCTATTGCAGGCCGCATGAGCGATCGTTTCACCATTCTGCTCGGCGGCGAGCTTTTGAAGACGGACCGGCTGATGGCGGCCGTGACCGGCAGCCGCATCATCGCGGCCGATGGCGGCATGCGCCATGCCGAGGCGCTGGGCGTCGTGCCGGAACTGTGGGTCGGCGATTTCGATTCCACCGACGCCGCGCTGTTCGAGCGCTGGGCCGATGTGCCGCGCCAGGCCTTTCCGCGCGAAAAGGATGCCACGGACGGGCAGATCGGCGTCGAAACGGCGATCGGGCTCGGTGCCCGGCGGCTGGTTCTCGCCGGCGGTCTCGGCGGCGCGCGCACGGACCATGCGATGCAGCACATCGTCTATACCGTCCATCTCGCCGAAAAGGGTCTCGACGTGCTGCTGACCTCCGGCGAGGAGGAGATGACGCCGCTGCTGGCGGGCGTCACCGAGATCGACCTGCCGGACGGGGCGCTGTTCTCCATTCTCGGACTGGGCGATCTCACGGCGCTTTCCATCGAGAACGCCCGCTATCCGCTCGAGCGGCGGGACGTGCCGTTCGGCCCGCCGATGACGATCTGCAATGTGGCGCGCGGGCGCGTCCGCCTGACGCTCGAAGCCGGGCGCGGCGTCGTCCTGTCGCGGCCCTACGACTTTACCGGAGTGTGACCCTTGGCCCCGCCGATCCTGAAACTCGACGACATATTCCTCACCTTCGGCGTGACGCCGCTGCTGGCCGGCGCGTCGTTGCAGGTCGAGCCGGGCGACCGCATCTGCCTCGTCGGCCGCAACGGCTCGGGCAAGTCGACGCTGATGAAGATCGCCGCCGGTCTGGTCGAGGCGCAGTCGGGCGAGGTGTTCCGCCATCCCTCCGCCACGATCCGCTATCTGGAGCAGGCCCCGGATTTCGGCGATTTCTCCACCGTGCAGGCCTATTGCGAGGCGGGGCTCGGCCCGGGCGACGATCCCTATCGCGTCACATACCTGTTGCAGCATCTGGGGCTGAGCGGTGAGGAGCATCCGGCGCGGCTTTCGGGCGGCGAGGCGCGCCGGGCGGCGCTCGCCCGCGTCATGGCGCCCGAGCCGGACATCCTGATGCTGGACGAGCCGACCAACCATCTCGACCTGCCGACCATCGAATGGCTGGAAGACGAGCTTTCCCGCAGCCGTTCGGCGCTGGTGCTCATTTCGCACGACCGGCGCTTTCTCGAAAAGGTCTCGACCGCGACGGTGTGGCTCGACCGCGGCACGGCCCGGCGGCTCGACCGCGGTTTCGGCCATTTCGAGGCGTGGCGCGACAAGGTGCTGGAAGAGGAGGAGACGGAGCAGCACAAGCTCGGCCGCGCCATCGAGCGCGAGGAGCACTGGCTGCGCTACGGCGTGACGGCGCGGCGCAAGCGCAACATGCGCCGTCTCGGCGAGCTTCAGGACATGCGCTCCCGCCATCGCGGCCACAGGGGACCGCAGGGCTCGGTGCAGGCCTCGATCACCGAGGCGCGCGAATCCGGCAAGCTCGTCATCGAGGCGGACAGGATCACCAAGAGCTACGAGGGGCGCACCATCGTCGCGCCGTTCTCGCTGCGCGTCCATCGTGGCGACTGCATCGGCCTCGTCGGGCCGAACGGCGCGGGCAAGACGACGCTGCTGAAGATGCTGACCGGCCAGCTCGAACCGGATACAGGCACGGTGAAGCTCGGCACCAATCTGGAGATCGCCACCCTCGACCAGAAGCGCGAGGACCTGAACCCGGACGAGACGCTTGCCCATTACCTGACGGACGGGCGTGGCGAGACCCTGCTGGTCAATGGCGAGCAGAAGCATGTCAGCGGCTACATGAAGGATTTCCTGTTCCAGCCGGAACAGGCCCGCACGCCGATCCGCAATCTTTCCGGCGGCGAGCGCGCCCGCCTCATCCTCGCCCGCATCATGGCCCGGCCGTCGAACCTCCTGATCCTCGACGAGCCGACCAACGACCTCGACATCGAGACGCTCGATCTGTTGCAGGAGATCGTCGCGGGCTATTCCGGCACGGTCATCCTCGTCAGCCACGACCGCGATTTCCTCGACCGCACCGTCTCCTCGACCATCGCGCCCGCCGTTCCGGATGCGCCGGACGGCCGCTGGATCGAATATGCCGGCGGCTATTCCGACATGCTCGCCCAGCGCAAGGGCGCGGCGGAGGAGCGCCGCAGGGCGGAAAAGGCGACCGAAAAGCCGAAGGCCGAGGCAGCGGCGCAGGCCGAGGCGCCGAAAACCAGGGGAAAGCTCTCCTACAAGCAGAAGTTCGCGCTGGAAAACCTGCCGAAGGAGATGGAGAAGACCGAGGGCGAGATTGCCGCGCGCGAGGCGAAGATGGCCGATCCCGAACTCTTTACCCGGGACCCCGCCGCTTTCAACAGGCTGGCCGGCGAGCTGGAAAAGCTGCGCGACCGGCTGGCGGCGATGGAAGAGGAGTGGCTGGAGCTGGAAATGCTCCGGGAGGAACTGGAGGGGTGAGGAGCGGTTCGGCAATGCCGAAGCCATCGATCCCGTGGACCGATTGCAGCGACGAACGCCCGGAACGCAGGCGCAGGCCGGGAGTCTTCGCCGGAGAACGTGCGTTCCTTGCCCTTGTCACGCCCCATCCGGCGCGCTAAGTCATCATCATGCTCTAACGGGGTGCCCTACCGGGCTGAGAGGCATTGTGCCGCTTTTGCGGCCGCCAACCCGAAGAACCTGATCCGGTTAGAACCGGCGGAGGGATTAGACGGCTCCTGACAGCGCCCTATTCCCGTGAACCAGTCGATGGAGGAGGTGCTGATGCGCGCGAAGCTTCTTTCCCTTTTGGCGGCCGCGGCCGCTCTTTCGCTTCCGCCCCTTTCCGCCTCGGCGGCGGACAGGACGCTGACCGTCTATACCTATGAAAGCTTCATTTCCGAATGGGGCCCGGGGCCGAAGGTGAAGGAAGCCTTCGAGAAGACCTGCGACTGCTCCGTCCGGTTCGTCGGAATCGCCGACGGTGTCGCGCTGCTGTCGCGCCTGAAGCTGGAAGGCGCGTCCTCGCGGGCGGATGTCGTGCTCGGCCTCGACACCAATCTCGTCACTGAAGCCCGGGAAACCGGCCTGTTCGACCCGCACGACATCGACACCTCCGCCGTGACGGTGCCGGGCGGCTTCACGGACGACGTGTTCGTTCCCTACGACTACGGCCATTTCGCCGTGGTCTACGACACCAGGACGCTTTCCGATCCGCCGACAAGCATGAAGGAGCTGGTCGAGGGCGATCCGTCCCGAAAGATCGTCATTCAGGACCCGCGCACCTCGACGCCGGGCCTCGGCCTGCTGCTGTGGGTGAAGGCCGTCTATGGCGACCAGGCGGGCGAGGCCTGGGAAAAGCTGAGGAACCGCGTGCTGACGGTGACGCCCGGCTGGTCGGAAGCCTACGGCCTCTTCACCAAGGGGGAGGTGCCGATGGTGTTTTCCTATACGACGTCGCCGGCCTATCACATGATCGCTGACCACGAGGACCGCTATCAGGCGGCCGCCTTCTCGGAAGGGCACTACATCCAGATCGAGGTGGCGGGCCTGCTGAAGAACGCGCCGGAGAAGGAGCTTGCCCGCGATTTCCTGCGCTTCATGATCACGCCCGGTTTTCAGGATGCGATCCCCGAAAACAACTGGATGATGCCGGCGGCGCCCACCTCCGGGCCGCTACCGGAGGCTTTCGGCAGGCTCGTCCAGCCGGAAAAGACCTTTCTGACCAGCCCGGAAGAGGTGGCGCGCAACCGTAAGGCATGGATCGACGAATGGCTTGCGGCGATGAGCCGCTGATGTGACGCTGCCGACATGACGTTGTTGACGGGCGGCGAACGGGCGTGGGCGATTTCCGGCGGGGCGGCGGTGCTGGCCGCCGTTTCGGGCTTCGCCGGCACGGCGCTCGCCGCGCTTTTCCTGTTCGACGGCGGCGGTTTCGCCGGCCTCTTCGATGCGTATACGCTGCGCGTGCTGCGGTTCACGCTCTGGCAGGCGCTGCTTTCGACCCTGCTTTCGGTGCTGTTCGCCATTCCGGTGGCGCGGGCGCTCGCGCGGCGTCCCCGGTTTCCGGGCCGCATCTGGATCGTCCGGCTGTTTGCGGTGCCGATGGGGCTGCCGGTGCTGATCGGCGCGCTCGGCCTGATCGGCATATGGGGGCGGCAGGGCGTGGCGAACGGGCTGTTGCAGGCGCTCGGGCTTTCCCAGCCGGTCAGCATCTACGGGCTTTCCGGCATCCTGCTCGCCCATGTCTTCTTCAACATGCCGCTGGCCGCACGGTTGATGCTGGGCGGGCTGGAGCGGATCCCCGGCGAATACTGGCGCATGGCCGCCACGCTCGGCATGCCGTCGCGCGCCGTTTTCCGCTTCATCGAATGGCCGGTGATCCTCGGCCTCGTTCCCGGCATCGCCGGGCTGATCTTCATGCTGTGTGCGACAAGCTTCACGCTGGTGCTGATGCTGGGCGGCGGGCCTGCGGCGACGACCATCGAGGTCGCCGTCTATCAGGCGCTGCGGTTCGATTTCGATCCGGGCCGGGCGGTGGCACTGTCGCTGATGCAGGTCGCCATGACGGGCCTGCTGCTTGCGGCGACGGCTTTCCTGCCCGCGCCCGCCGACCAGGGGGTGACGCTGGCGGCGCGGCCGGGGCGGCGGTTCGACGGCTGGCGGCGCGCCAGCCGGCTTTCGGACGGTCTCGTCCTGCTGCTGGCCGTCGCCTTCGTCGGCCTGCCCCTGCTGTCGGTGGCGCTTGCCGGCCTGCGGGCGGACCTTCTTGCGCTCGTCCTGATGCCCGCCTTCCGCAAGGCGGCGTTCACCAGCCTGACGATCGCGTTTTGCGCCGGATGCCTGTCCGTCCTGATGGCATCGGCGATCGTCCACGCGCAGGCGGCGGTGGTGGACCTGCGAAGGCCCGGCGCCGGCTTGCGGGGCTTTTCGGCGGCGCTTTCCGGCACGGGGTCGCTCATCCTTCTCGTCTCGCCGCTGATCCTCGGCACGGGCTGGTTTCTGGCGCTGAGGGGGCTTGGCGACGTGGCGCGTTTCGCGCCGGCGCTGGTCGTCGTCATCAACAGCCTCATGGCGCTGCCCTTCGTCCTGCGGGTTCTGGCGCCGGCGTTCGAGGTCCACCGGCAGCGCACGCTGCGGCTTTCCGCCAGCCTCGCCATCCGCGGCTGGCCTCGGGTGCGGCTCGTCGATGGTCCGGTTCTGGCGAAGCCGCTGCTCACGGCCCTGTCCTTCGCGATGGCGCTGTCGCTGGGCGATCTCGGCGCGGTCGCCCTTTTCGGCTCCGACGACCTGATGACGCTGCCCTATCTGATCTACAGCCGGCTCGGCAGCTACCGCACGAACGAGGCGGACGGCTTTGCGCTCATTCTCGGCATCGTCTGCCTCCTGCTGACGATAGCCGGAACGGCCGGGCAACGGAAAGGGGCACGCGATGAGCGATGACCGGACGATCGCGCTGGCCGGCGTAACCCTGGCGCTCGGCAATGCCGCGTTCGCCTTCGACTGCACCCTGCCCGGCGGGGCGATCACGGCGGTGACAGGGTCTTCGGGCTCGGGCAAATCCACCCTGCTCAATCTCGTCGCGGGCTTCGAGACGCCGGACCGGGGGCAGGTGCTGATCGGCGGGACGGATGTCACGCATCTTCATCCGTCCGAACGGCCGGTGTCGCTGGTCTTTCAGGACAACAACCTGTTTGCGCATCTGGATCTCGCCAGCAATATCGGGCTCGGAATCAATCCGGCCCTGAAGCTTTCCGCGGCGGACCGGGTGGCGGTCTCCACGGCGCTCGAACGGGTCGGGCTCGCAGGTTTCGAAAGGAGACTGCCGGGAACGCTGTCGGGCGGGGAGCGGCAGCGGGCGGCCTTCGCCCGGGCGCTGGTGCGCCGCAAAGCCGTCCTGCTGCTCGACGAACCCTTCGCCGCGCTCGATCCCGATCTCCGGGCGGCGATGAGCGCGCTGCTCGTCGAGCTGCACCGGGAGACCGGCAACACGGTGATGATCGTGACGCACGACCCGCAGGAAGTGCGGCGCAGCGCGGATCATGTCCTGTTTCTCGATCATGGCCGGATCGCGGTCGACCTGCCCGCGGAAACCTTCCTTTCCGGCACAGGCGTGGCTGAGGCCGACGCCTTTATGCGATGACGCGCCACATTTTCGACGCTCGCGGCTGTCATGCAGGTTCCCGACATGGTTCTGGGGGCTATGAATAAATAGCAGGGCTTCCTACTTGCCAAAAGACTTTGTGCTATTAATTGAAGCATCGTCCTGCGTAGGCGGGTTGTTCGGAGACATAGCATTTCGATGTGCCTGAGAAGCATATCCGCGGTTACGAGTGCAGTGCGGCATGACAGGGCCGATGCGCGGAAGGCAAACAGGCTTTTCCCGAAGGCGCCTTTGCGCCTTTTTTCCGCCGGTGTGCTCAGCCTCATGCTCGGCGGCTGTCAGTCGCTGATGGAGCAGGCCTACGAACCGAGCGTTCGCCCCTCCTCCAATCCGCAGATCGTCGACGAGGTGCAGAAGAACGATCCGCGCGCGGCAATGGGCGCGCGCGAGCATCCGCGCATCGTCGCCAGCTACGGCGGGGAATATCACGACCGCAAGACGGAACGTCTCGTCGCCCGCATCGCCGGCGCGCTGACGGCGGTTTCGGAAAACCCGAACCAGTCCTACCGCATCACCATCCTGAACTCGCCGGCCATCAACGCCTTCGCGCTGCCGGGCGGTTATCTCTACGTCACGCGCGGCCTTCTGGCGCTTGCCAACGACGCCTCGGAAGTGGCTGCGGTGCTGTCGCACGAAATGGCGCATGTGACCGCCAACCACGGCATCGAGCGGCAGAAGCGCGAGGAGGCGGAGGTGATCGCGTCCCGCGTGGTGGCCGAGGTGCTCTCCTCCGACCTCGCCGGCAAGCAGGCCCTGGCGCGCGGCAAGCTGCGCCTTGCCGCCTTCTCGCGGCAGCAGGAATTGCAGGCCGACGTGATCGGCGTGCGCATGCTGGGCGAGGCGGGCTACGACCCTTATGCTTCGCCGCGATTCCTCGAATCGATGGCGGCCTACAGCCGTTTCATGTCCGTCGAGCCGGACAACGACCAGAGCCTCGACTTCCTGTCGAGCCATCCGAACGCGCCGCAGCGTGTGGAACTGGCCCGCTTGCAGGCGGCGCGGTTCGGCCCCGAGGGAGCGACGGGCGATCGCGGCCGCGACTATTATCTCGCCGGCATCGACGGCCTTCTCTATGGCGACAGCCCGGAAGAAGGCTATGTGCGGGGGGAAACCTTCCTGCATGCGAGCCTCGGCATCCGCTTCGAGGTGCCGGACGGTTTCGTGATCGACAACAAGGCGGAGGCGGTGCTGGCGACCGGGCCGGGCGATATCGCCATCCGTTTCGACGGCGTGACCGATTCCTCGAAGAACAGTCTGGAGACCTATCTGACGAGCGGCTGGGTCGCCGGGCTTTTGCCCGATACGGTGCGCAGCGTCCGCATCAACGGCCTGGAGGCGGCCACGGCCAAAGCCAGCGCCGAACGCTGGGAATTCGACGTGACCGTCATTCGCCTCGAAAACCGTATCTTCCGTTTCCTGACGGCAGTGCCGAAGGGCAATCCCAATCTGGAGAGCACGGCGAACGTGATGAAGACGAGCTTCCGCACCATGACGGCCGCGGAGACGGCTTCGCTGAAGCCGCTGCGCATCCGCGTCGTGACGGTGCAGCCGGGCGAAACGATTTCGACCATTTCCGCCCGCATGATGGGCACGGACCGCAAGCTCGACCTGTTCAAGCTCATCAACGCGATGCCCGTGGCGGCATCCCTGTCGCCGGGCCAGAAGGTGAAGATCATTTCGGAATGAACGAAAGAAGCCCCGGACGGCCATCCGGGGCTTCAGAGCGTTTCCGTTTTTCTCCGAATCGCGAAAACGTTCCAGCTGTTTGTTTTCACGCATTTCCGCACGCAAAACCGCTTCAGACTTTTGCTGAAAATTCTGTAGTGTCTTGACAAATCCTCTCCTCCGTCACCCTCGGGCTCGACCCGAGGGTCCACGCCGCAAGCGGCGCGGTGGATGCTCGGGTCGAGCCCGAGCATGACGAAAGAGAGCAGGGCACTTGAAACTGCGGAGGCGGTCCGGGGGCTTCTTCGCTTGCCGTCGATGAGGGCGCTTTACGCTGCGGCCATGCCCGGTGCGATGATTTCGAGGGCGTCGCGCAGCTTCTGCATGGCGCGGCTTTCGATCTGGCGGACGCGCTCCTTGGAGATGCCCAGCTCGCTGCCCAGTTCTTCCAGCGTGAGGCTTTCATCGGCAAGGCGCCGGGCGCGGATGATGCGTTCCTCGCGGCGGTTGAGATGGCCGAGCGCCTGATGCAGCCAGCGATGGCGGCGTTCGCCGTCGATCATGCCCGAAACCTGTTCGTCCGGCAGTGGATCTTCGCTTTCCAGCATCTCGATCTGCTCGCGTCCGCCATCCTCGCCGGCGATGGCGGGGGCCTGAAGCGAGGCGTCCGGGGCCGAAAGCCGCGCATCCATGTTCTGCACGTCGGCAATGCTGACGCCGAGCGCTGCGGCGATTTCCTCGTGAACGGCACGGCTCGTCAGTTCCCGGTCGCCGCGGGCGATGCGGGCGCGCAGCCGCCGCAGGTTGAAGAACAGGGCCTTCTGGGAGGAACTCGTGCCGCCGCGCACGATCGACCAGTTGCGCAGGATGTAATCCTGCATGGCAGCGCGGATCCACCAGCTCGCATAGGTCGAGAAGCGGACATTGCGTTCCGGCTCGAAGCGGGCAGCGGCTTCGAGAAGCCCGACATAGCCTTCCTGCACGAGATCACTCAGCGGCAGTCCGAAGCCGCGGAAACGCGACGCCATCGAAATGACGAGGCGCATATGGGCCGTGGCGATGCGATTGCGGGCGTCCCTGTCGTCGCCATCCCTCCAGCGGGTTGCCAGGTCCAGCTCCTCGTCGCGCGCGAGATAGGGTGCCTGCATGGCGTATTTGACGAGGGAGCGGTCAACGTTCATGATGTTCATCGCTTTCTCCAGAAGCTGGGCACGGAGATACCGTTCCCGAAATCGCATGCGATTGCGGGCGCCAGGACCAAATCGTTTCAAGAGTGCCGCCCGCAAGGGACGGACCGGACGGAGAAGCCACCCCCGGCGGCCGCTCACGATGCTGCTACAGTTTTGAAACGCGAGAGCCGAAAAAAGGTTCCGGAGAAATCTTGAAAAAAGAAAACCCGGCTCTATGGCCGGGCTGTCTTCATGGAGCAGGACGAAAGTCTCAGGCGGCTTCGTCCTGGGTGTCTTCTTCTTCCGCTGCCTTGCCGCGCTTGGGACCCTTGGCGAGATGGGTCTCGACAAGGCGAACGGCTTCGGTTTCGGACATCTTGTTGACGGCCGCGATCTCGCGGGCCATGCGGTCCAGAGCGGCTTCGTAAAGCTGGCGCTCGGAATAGGACTGTTCCGGCTGGTTTTCGGCACGGTACAGGTCGCGGACCACTTCGGCGATCGAGATGAGGTCGCCGGAATTGATCTTCTGATCGTATTCCTGGGCACGGCGCGACCACATGGTGCGCTTGACCTTGGCCTTGCCCTGGACAACCTTCAGGGCGCGTTCAACGAAATCGGTTTCGGAAAGCTTGCGCATGCCGATGTTCACCGCCTTGGCGACGGGAACCTTGAGACGCATCTTGTCCTTTTCGAAATCAATCACGAAAAGCTCGAGCTTCATGCCCGCCACTTCCTGCTCTTCGATAACGGAGATGGTGCCGACGCCATGCGCCGGATAGACGATCGCCTCGCCCTGCTTGAAGCCATGCCGCGCTGCCGAAGGTTTTTTCTGCTGGGTCGTCATTCGTTTCAAAAACTCCCTGTTACGCACCCGGCCATCATGAGGCCGGCGGCCGGGTCAGATCAGGCCCGGATGAGACGGGGAATACCGCCTAGTGACACCAAACCGGCCATCCGACCTGCACGCAGCAGCAGCCCACCCTTGCGATCTGGGACGGAGCAACGTCAGGCGTTGCGAATGTCACGGAAATCGCGCGTGGTGCCAGCTTGCTTTCGTGAGGTTTCAGGGCATAAAAATACCCTTCTGTGGGCCAGTCCGTTATGTCTAGCACAAAAATATGTGGAAATCAATAATTTGCTTTGGTCGGGCGGAAAGGTCCGCACCGTTTCAGGCGTCCCGCAAGGGGGATCAGTCGCCCGCGCCGGGTTTCTCGGAGAAATACTTCTCCAACTTGCTTTCCTCGCCGTCCATTTCCTTGGCGTCGGGCAGGGGGTCGCGCTTGACGGTGATGTTCGGCCAAACGGCGGCGTATTCCGCGTTCAGTTTCAGCCAGTCGTCGAGGCCCGGCTCCGTATCGGGCTTGATCGCCTCGGCGGGACATTCCGGTTCGCAGACGCCGCAGTCGATGCACTCGTCCGGATTGATGACGAGGAAGTTCTCACCCTCGTAGAAGCAGTCCACCGGGCAGACTTCGACGCAGTCGGTATATTTGCAGCGAATACAATTGTCAGTCACGACATACGTCATGAGGCACTCCACGATCCAGGCGTTGTCGGCTCACCGGCCGCACTTCATTCCCTTTTCATGACCGGACCGGCCTGCCGGGAAGGGACTTCGGTATCAGAAAGCTCGACTGTCAGGTACTGCCTTTGAGCGCGCTTATCAAGGAGAAAGCGAACTCAAAATGTCGCGGAACGGGGAGTGTTATTCTCCCGTCCCGTCGAAATCGGAAAGCAGATTGTCGAGCGCCCGGCGCTCCCGTTTGGTCGGGCGGCCGCTGCCGGGCTGGCGCTGCGCCTGCTCGAAGGCCGACAGGCGCGGCGTGGCTTCGGGAGGCGGCGTAAGATCCTCGTAAAGCAGCCTGGCTTCTTCGAACGGGCCGCGTCTCTTGCCGGCGCCGCGGACGACGAGAACGATGTCGCGCCGTTCGAGCGTCAGTTCGATGCGGTCGCCCGTCCTGACGGCGTGGGACGGCTGATGGACCTTGCGCCCGTTCACCGCCACATGCCCGGCCTCGACGAGCGTTTGCGCAAGGCTGCGGGACTTCACCATGCGCGTGAAGAAGAGCCACTTGTCGATGCGCTGGCGCTCGGCGACAGGCGGCTCCCCGGTCGTCATGTCACTTCTTGAGCTGGTCGCGAAGGGCGGCCAGAGCGGCGAAGGGCGAATCCGGATCGATCGGCTTCTCCTTCTTCGGCGGCCGGGCTTCGAAGCGCTGGTTGTCGCGCTTGTTGTCGCGTTTGCCGTGGCCGGGCTTGCCGCCCTTGTGCTCGTTGCGCTTGCCGCCGTCGCGCTCGCCGTCCCGGTTGCGGTCCGGACGGCCTTCGCTGCGACGGTTTTCGCCGTCCCGGCGTTCGCCCTGCGGACGGTTGCCGCGGCCGCGGTGTTCGCCCTGCGGGCGGGCCCGCGGACTGTCGCTGCGCCCACCCGGACGCCACAGGAGCACGGGCTTCGGTTCGGCGGGCGGAAGCTCCTCCGCCGCGGTTGCGGCTTCGAGCGTCGCTTCGGAGTCTTGCGCGGTTTCGTTAGCAGGCGCCGCTTCGGCGGGCGTTGCCTCGGCAGGTGCTTCAGCCGGTGTTTCGGTGATTGCCTCGGCGGGCGTTTCCGTGGCCGTTTCGACCGGCGTTTCCGAAGCTGTTTCGGCAGGGGCTTCCGCGACCGAGACGTCGGCATCCGCTACGCCTGAGGCTTCGGGTGCCGCTTCCGTTGCCGGTTCGGCGGCCGTGGCGGTATCTTCCTCGGGCTTGCCGGCGTTCAGGACGGTTTGCGCCTCCTCGGCCGGTACGGCATCGGCGCGATAGCCGAGCCCCTTGAGGATTTCTTCCATGTCGTCCGGCGTCGCGCCGAGAATCGAGAGCATCGCGGTGGTGGTGACGAAGCGGCGGCCGTCATAGGCGCCTTCCGGGCGCGGCTCGGTGCCGGGCTTCCACTGGAGCAGCGGACGGATGAGGTCGGCGAGGCGTTCGAGAATATCGATGCGCACGGCGCGCTTGCCGAGGAAACGGAAGCCGGCGAGCTTGTAGAACATGCGTTCGAAAGTGGGGTCGGTGACGATCGAGGTGCGGCCGGCGGCGAGAACCGGAATGAGTTCGCCGTAGCCGGGCAGTTCCAGGCCGTCGTTCTTCAGCGCCCAGAGCAGGGTGATGAGTTCGGCGGGCGCGGGCTTGAGCAGCGCGGGTATGAAGACGTGGTAGGCGCCGAAACGCACGCCGTAGCGGCGGATGGAGGCGCGGGCATCCTGGTCGAGCGTCTTGATCTCGTCGGCGACATCGCGGCGGAACAGCACGCCGAGGTTCTCGACGAGCTGGAAGGCGAGGCCGCGGGCAAGGCCCTGGAGGTCCTCGGCGCGCGACAGGTCGTCCAGCGGCTTGAGCACGGTGGTGATGTGATGGTTGACGAAGCGCTCGACGCGGGCGGCGACGTGATCGCGGGCATTGCCGGTCAGCTGCTCGTCGGCCAGCAGGATGACGCGCGGGCGCATGATGTTGTCGCTCGACGCCAGGCGGGCGACCGGCTCGCCGAGCCAGCGGACGAGGCCGCGCGAATCGAGCGCCAGGTCGTTGTTGCCGGAGGCATGCAGACGTGCGGCGCGCGCTTCGAACTCCAGCGCGAGCGCCTTCAGGGCCGCGGTCTCCACCGCCTTGCCGTCCGGCCCGTCCATATCCGGTGCGGGCGTGAACCGGAAACCGGCCAATTGCCCGACATGATGCCCTTCAACGAAGACATCGCCATTCACACTGATTTCAGCTTCCAGCATCGCATTCTCTCTCAGGCGCCTCATGAGCACAGTTGTCCTGCGGTCTACAAAGCGTTTCGTCAACCGTTCATGTAGCGCATCGGACAGACGATCCTCAATTTCCCGTGTCTTTTCTTGCCAGTGTGTCGGATCGGCAAGCCAACCGGGGCGGTTCGAAACGTATGTCCATGTTCTGATCTGCGCGATCCGCGCCGAAAGCGTGTCGATCTCGCCATCGGTGCGGTCGGCGCGCCGCGCCTGCCCGGCGAGAAAATCTTCGCTGATGGCGCCGTGGCGCACAAGATCGAAATAAATCGTCGAAATCAAGTCCGCATGCTGTGCGGGCGTGATGCGGCGGTAATCCGGCAGCGCGCAGGCATCCCACAACGTCTCCACCCGTTCGGGGGTGGTCGCCATGTCGACGACTTCCGGATAGCGGGCAAGATGGTCGAGGGCCTGGGCATCGGTCGCCGGCAGGGCGCGCGTCAGGCCCTGCACCGTCGGCATGGCTTCGAGGCTGCGCTGCAAGGCCTTGATCGAGGAGAAGTCGAAAGTGGCGGTGCGCCATTGCATGACCTTCACGGCGTCGAACGCGTGGGCCTCGATGCGCTCCACCAGTTCGTCGTCGAAAGGATCGACCCGGCCGGTCACGCCGAAGGTGCCGTCCTTGGTGTGGCGTCCGGCGCGTCCGGCGATCTGGCCGAGTTCGCCGGGATTGAGGTTGCGGTACTGGTAGCCGTCGAACTTGCGGCCCTGCGCGAAGGCGACGTGGTCGACGTCGAGATTGAGGCCCATGCCGATCGCGTCGGTGGCGACGAGGTAATCGACGTCGCCGGCCTGATAGAGGCCGACCTGCGCGTTGCGGGTGCGCGGGCTGAGCGCGCCGAGCACGACGGCGGCACCGCCGCGCTGGCGGCGGATCAGTTCGGCGACGGCATAGACCTCGTCCGCCGAGAAGGCGACGATGGCGCTGCGCTGGGGCAGGCGGGTGATCTTCTTCGAGCCGGCATAGAAAAGCTGCGACAGGCGCGGCCGCTCGATGACCAGAATGCCGGGCAGCACCTGTTCGAGGATGGGCCGCATCGTCGCGGCGCCCAGCAGCAGCGTTTCCTCGCGGCCGCGCAGGTGCAGGATGCGATCGGTGAAGATGTGGCCGCGCTCCAGGTCGCCGGCGAGCTGCACCTCGTCGATGGCGACGAAGGCAGCCTTCGTCTCGCGCGGCATGGCCTCCACGGTGCATATCGAAAAGCGTGCATTCGGCGGGGTGATCTTTTCCTCGCCGGTGACGAGGGCGACATGCTGCGCCCCGACCTTCTCGACGACACGGGTGTAGACCTCGCGGGCCAGCAGGCGCAACGGCAGACCGATGACGCCCGATCCGTGGGCGACCATGCGCTCGATGGCGTAATGGGTCTTGCCGGTATTGGTCGGTCCGAGCACCGCGGTCACGCCGCGGCCGGAAAGGATCATGGGTCGCATCAGGTGAAGTTCACAGCTCCCGAAGGCATTGCGCCTGTTGCCCGCTTCCCTTCCGTTGCGGACAGGGTCGGGCGACTTTCCCCACAGATGGCGATTGCCGGGACGGATGGCAAGACGCGGCCGGCTGGTTTGCGCTGTTTTCCCCGGTTGTGAGACGCGCGCCGCCGGTCCGGCTAAGTGCTTGTTTTAAGATTCGGAACAGCCTGCGAACGAATCGGCGACGAATCGCTGATTCATGCTGATTCAGGGTTTGTTCACCGCAATATCTCGTCGTCCTTTTTTCGATGGCCACCAGATGCTGAATCGCCTTCTCCGCCTCGAAGCGTGTCGGCGGCTCCGGCGTTAACTTTTGCGCGGCGGGATTCACGACTTGCTAAGAAACGTTCCAACCCATTGATTTTATTCGATGCGATGGAGCGGCTACCATTGCAGCGTTAACTTTCGGGCCAAAGGCGGAACGAATCATCGACGAATCGCTGACGGCGGGGTTTTCCCGGTTTGTTCACCGCAAGATGTGGTGGCTGCCGGCGAGAGAAGACATATGCGGGGCGGGCGCTGGCGGCTCCGGGCGGTCGTTTTGGCCGCCGTCGTTAACCTTTGGGCCCCGGTGTTCATCTTTCGGAAAAGATCGGAACCATTCCGGCATGAGGACGTTCATTCGGTTACTGGATACCTGCGGTCATGCCGCCTGCGCATTCGAGGATGCGCACAAACCGGGAGAACATCATGAAGAAGATTGCATTGAGCCTTGCTCTTGTCGGCGCGCTTGCCTCCTGCACCACCACCGAACGCACGACCGCCGTGGGCGCTGCCTCCGGTGCCGTCATCGGCGGCGTGGTGACGGGGCGCGCAGGCGGAGCTGCCGTGGGCGCCGTTGCCGGCGGTATCGCCGGTGCCCTGATCGGCCAGTCGCAGGAGCGGCGCGGCTACTGCGTCTATCGCGACCGCCGGGGCGGCACCTACGAGGCCCGTTGCCGATAGTTTCACTTTAACAGTCCCCTGAGGAGGAGACTTGCGCCGGAATGCCGCGTCAAGCGGGGCATTCCGGCATTTTTTTTGCCGGTTCGACGGGCGCCGTTAACCTTCGGGCCAAAGACGGAACGAATCATCGACGAATCGCTGACGTTGCCGGTTTCCCGGTTTGTTCACCGCAATATGTGGTGTAAAAACAATTTGTTAACCATATGAAACAGTGGAAAACGCCCGCGGCGGAGCTTCGATCCGCCGCGAGCGTTAACCTGTCGGGCAGGTCATTTAAGAGGTTCTTAAAGGGCCTCGACACACATGGCGACGCCCATGCCACCGCCGATGCAGAGCGTGGCAAGACCCTTCCTTGCCTTGCGGCGTTTCAGTTCGAACAGCAGCGTGTTGAGAATGCGCGCGCCGGATGCGCCGACCGGATGGCCGATGGCGATGGCGCCGCCGTTGACGTTCACCTTGTCCGGATCGAGGTCGAGATCGCGGGCGACTGCGCAGGACTGGGCGGCGAAGGCTTCGTTGGCCTCGACGAGATCGAGATCGGCCACGGTCCATCCCGCTTTCTCAAGCGCTTTTTTCGAAGAGGGAACGGGGCCGATCCCCATGATGCGCGGATCGACCCCGGCGGTTGCCCAGGAGGCGATACGGGCAAGCGGCGTCAGGGCGCGGCGAACCGCTTCCTCTTCCGTCATCAGCAGCACGGCGGCGGCGCCGTCGTTGATGCCGGAGGCGTTGCCCGCCGTCACCGTGCCTTCCTTCTCAAAGGCCGGGCGCAGTTTCGCCAGCGAATCCGGCGTCGTGCCGGGGCGGACATGCTCGTCCTGATCGACCACCACATCGCCCTTGCGGGAGGAGACCGTGAAGGGCACGATCTCGTCAGCAAAGCGGCCGGCCTTTTGCGCCGCTTCCGCCTTGTTCTGCGAGGCGGCTGCGAAGGCGTCCTGCTCGGCGCGGGTCAATTGCCACTGGCGCGCGATGTTCTCGGCGGTGACGCCCATGTGATAGCCGTAGAAGGCGTCCGTCAGGCCGTCCTTCAGCATGGTGTCCAGCATCTCGAAATGGCCGATGCGCACGCCGGCGCGCAGATACTGGCAATGGGGCGCGAGCGACATGGATTCCTGCCCGCCCGCGACGACGATCGCGGCATCTCCGCCGGCGATCTGCTGCATGCCGAGCGCGACGGCGCGCAGGCCGGAGCCGCAGAGCTGGTTGACGCCGAAGGCGGTTGCCGCTTCCGGAATGCCCGCCCTGATCGCCGCCTGGCGGGCCGGGTTCTGGCCCTGGCCGGCCGTCAGGATCTGCCCGAGGATAATCTCGTTCACCTCCTCCGCCCCGATGCCGGCGCGGGAAAGGACGGCGGAAATGACCGCCGCGCCCAGTTCATGGGCGGGCACCGTGGCAAAGGCGCCGTTGAAGGCGCCGACGGCCGTGCGCGCGGCGCTGGCTATGACGATCGAAGGCTGGCGCATGGGGGTCTCCTCTTGCTCTCCTCCCGAAAGAACCTTGTCGCAAACTGACAAGGCAAAAACAATATGTCAAACGTTTGTTACAGTCGAAACGGGAAAGCCATGCCGGCCGTTTCGACGATTGCCTTTTCCGCGGGACGCGTTAAACCGGGCAAAGGTCTTGCGGATTCGCCGGCTGCGCTCCCGATCCCTGTTCCGGCGTGCCGCTGTCGCGGGTGCAGGCAGGTTCCGGCGCGGCATGGCCGGGAAGCCGCCTCGTTTCAGCACGCCGCAGGTCAATCATGGAATTCCTTCCCTCGTTTCCGACGTTCCTGGCTTTCGCCGCGGCGACGCTGCTGCTCGCCGCCACGCCCGGGCCGGACATGACGCTTTCGATCAGCCGGGCGCTGAGGGACGGCCGCTCGGCGGGGCTTGCCGTGCTGCTCGGCACCAATATCGGCTGCGCCGTCCATACGATGCTGGTGGCCTTCGGCGTGTCGGCGCTGGTCATCGCCTCGCCCACGGCCTTCATGATCCTGAAGACGGGAGGGGCGGCCTATCTGTTCTGGCTGGCGGTGCAGGCGCTGCGCTACGGGTCAACGTTCCGGGTGGAGGTGCGTGCGGGCACGGAAACGGCGGGCTCCTCGCCCGCGGCGGCCGTGTGGACCGGCATCGTCGTCAACCTGCTCAATCCGAAGGTCATCATCTTCTTCATGACCTTCCTGCCGCAATTCGTTTCGGCCAGCGATCCGCATGTCACCGGCAAGCTGTTCGTGCTCGGCATGACCTTCATCGTCGTGTCGCTGCCGGTCACGGTCGGTGTGGTGCTCGCCGCCGACAGGCTGTCGGCATGGCTGTTGCGCAACCCGGGCGTGGTGCGCGCCATCGACTACACGTTCGCCGCCGTGTTCTCGCTGTTTGCGGTGAAAATCCTGTTCACGCAGGCGCGCTGAAAACGCCACCTTCGGGCTTTCGGCCCACACCGGCGAGAATCAATCCTCGCCGTGGTTGGCGATCATCATCGCCTCGAAGGCGAGGCGCTCGGTCTTGCGCATGCGTTCGGATTCCGATTTCAGCTGGCCGCAGGCGGCGAGAATGTCGCGGCCGCGCGGTGTGCGGATCGGCGAGGCATAGCCCGCCTGATTGATGAAATCGGCGAACTTGGCGATCGTTTCCCAGTCCGAACACTGGTAGTTGGTGCCCGGCCACGGGTTGAAGGGGATGAGGTTGATCTTGGCCGGAATGCCCTTGAGCAGCTTGATGAGCAGCCTGGCGTCCTCAAGGCTGTCGTTGACGTCCTTCAGCATCACGTATTCGAAGGTGATGCGGCGGGCGTTCGACAGGCCGGGATAGGCGCGGCAGGCGTCGAGCAGTTCCTTCAGCGGATACTTCTTGTTGATCGGCACGAGAATGTCGCGCAGGTCGTCGCGCACGGCATGCAGCGAGATCGCCAGCATGACGCCGATTTCCTCGCCGGTGCGGATGATCTCGGGCACGATGCCGGAGGTGGAAAGCGTGATGCGCCGCTTCGACAGCGACAGGCCGTCGCCATCCGAGGCGATCAGAAGCGCCTTCTTGACGCTCTCGAAATTGTAGAGCGGCTCGCCCATGCCCATCATCACGATGTTGGTGATCTTGCGGCCTTCGGCGGGCACCATCGCGCCGACCGGCGTTTCGGCATCCGGGAAATCGCCCAGCCGGTCGCGGGCGAGCAGAAGCTGGGAAAGGATTTCCTCCGCCGTCAGGTTGCGCACCAGCTTCTGGGTGCCGGTGTGACAGAAGGAACAGGTCAGCGTGCAGCCGACCTGCGAGGAAATGCACAGCGTACCGCGGCCCTCGTCGGGAATATAGACGGTCTCGATTTCGACCGGGCGGCCGGCGCCACGCGGCGGAAAGCGCAGAAGCCATTTGCGGGTGCCGTCGCCAGAGACCTGTTCCTCGACGATTTCCGGGCGGGCGATGGTGAAATGCGTCTTCAGCATCTCGCGCATGTCGCGGGCCACGTTGGTCATGGCGTCGAAATCCGAGACGCCGCGCACATAGAGCCAGTTCCAGATCTGCGCGACGCGCATCCTGACCTGCTTTTCCGGAATGCCGCGCTCGCGCAGCGCCGTGCCGATCTCCTCGCGCGTGAGCCCGACCAGCGTCGGCTTCTCCGCACCGGCGCGGGGCATCACGGGCTTCTGCGGCGCTTTCTCGATCACGGCCTCGGTGGCGGACATCGGCGTCATTCCATCATCAGGTTGATGGCCCGGCCGGATCGCTCCGGGGGCGCTGTCAGGTTCGGAACTGTCTTGCTTGCTGTGCCCCTTCATGCTGTCGGCAAAGGGCATTTCCCGCGGCCTTTATCATCAAATGACCGCCGCGTCATCCCTTTTGAGCGGGCCTTTCGAACGACAGGCGGCGATCCGCGATCCGCAACGGCGAAAGCCGGCGCGGGGCCGGCTTCCGGTCGTCAGGAACGGACGCATGGACCGCCGTGGCTCAGTTGCAGGTCCGGATCTGGTTCAGCGCCGCCGTGATGCCGGACAGCGAATAGGTGTAGTTCGTCCTGGTGCCGCGGGCGGAGGTGGCCTGAACGGTGAGGTTGCGGCCGCCGCGCATGGCCGCGACCAGGGCCGGCTCCTCGGCGGCGTTCTCGACCCATGCCGACTTTTCCTTGGTGAACAGGGTGAAGTTCTTGCCGTCGACGGCAACCGTCACCTTGGAATCGGCCTGCAGGTTGTAGCCCATCATCACCTGCGGCTCGTAGGAGATATTCTGCCCCGGGCGCTGCGACACGATGAAGAAGACGTCGCCGTGATCCACCGATGCCGGCTGCTTCTCGGACGGAACGGCCAGAACGTAGCAGAGCGTATTGTTCTGCGTCTTGTAGGAATACGCGCCCCAGGCGTTGAATTGCTGGATACGGGTCGGCGATTGGGCGGATGCGAGGCTTGCGCTTGCCAGGAGGAGTGCGAGGGTGGTTGCGATGCTTCTTACAAACATTGTGTCCTGCCGTTCTCTTATCGTCCGGCGCCCAGCCTCGACACGGCCCGGGCGCACCCATAATTCGATTTATTTTGACTTAATCGAGGTTACTAAACCGTCAACGCGGAGGCGTTCGACGCCCGTTTGGCCTCAAAAATCGGTCAAAGCTGGACATAATTCGCGGTTTTGCCGTCAGCCTCATGTCTTCCGCCGATTTCAGATACAAGAAATCCGGCAAGAGTGTGTTCTTGCCGGACGTTGCGCCGAAAGTCGGCCGCTGGCGGTTCAATTCTTCTCCGGGGCCTCGATCTCGCCCGACAGAGCCCGGTCGGCGGCCTCGTAATGGCGGTCGCGGATATGGCCGCGGATCAATGCGAAGGCGGCCGTCAGGACAGCCATGTCGTCGGAAAAGCCGATGACGGTGAAAATGTCGGGGATGAGGTCGGCCGGCATGACGAAATAGGCAAGTGCCGCAAAAAGCACGCCTTTCACGCGCACCGGCGTCTGCCGGTCGGTGGCGCAGTACCAGGCGGCCACGGCATCGCGGGCAAAGGGCACCTTGGTCGCCACCTTGCGGATCTTCGGCCAGAATCCCGCCCGCACGGTCTCTTCCCGGCGCTGTTCGGTTTCTTCGTCGCCGGGCAGAAGAATTTCGCCGTATTTCACATCGTCCATCCGGTTGCACCTCCAGCAGCAGCCCGAAATCCACGTTTCAAAATATGGTGATCGATTGCGGCGAAATCAAATCAATCCGCCGGACCGGCAATGGCGTTGATGAATGCGGCGAGTTCGAAGTCGAGTTCGGTGAGGCCGCCGGCGCTGTGCGTCGAAAGGGTGATGTCGACGCGCGACCAGACATTGGACCATTCGGGATGGTGGTCGAGCTTTTCCGCCTGCATTGCGGTGCGGGTCATGAAGGCGAAGGCCTCGCTGAAATCCCTGAATTTCAGCGACCGGACGATCGACCTGCCATCGTCATGACGCTCCCAGCCCGGCAGCGCGCCGAGCCTTGCCCATACTTCCGCCTCTTCCAGCCTTTGCCGTTTCATGCCAACCTCCTGCATTCCGTCTTACCTGTGTTCCGTCTGTTTTCGCGCAATTCCGAACGGAAAACCGCTTCTCACTTTTCCTGGAATTGCTTCACCGGAGAGCATAACGCATGACCGTGACATCCGTTCTGTTCGTCTGCACCGGCAATATATGCCGCTCGCCGCTGGCCGAAGGGATTTTTCTGCATCTGGCCGCCGAACGGGGCGAGGCCGCCGCCTACAGGGCCGATTCGGCGGGCACGGGCGGCTGGCATGAAGGGGAGGCGCCGGATCGCCGCTCGATCCATGTCGCGGCGCTCAACGGGATCGACATTTCCGGCCAGCGGGCGCGCAAGATCACCGGCAGGGATTTCGAGCGCTTCGACCTCATCCTCGGCATGGATCGGGGCCATGTCGCGGCGCTGAAGGCGCGCGCGCCTTCGGACCATGCCGGTCGCATCCATCTCTTCAGCCGCTTCGCCGCGGCGCGCGATTTCGACATTCCCGATCCCTATTACGGCGGACCAGACGACTTCGCCGACGTTTACAATATGCTGCTTTCGGGCTGCGGGCTTCTATTGGAAAGGTTGCTTTCCATGCGCGGATCGTAAAGCGGGAAGACCTCTTCCGTCAGGTAGGGGCCGCCGCCGACCGATTCCTTCGAGGAGAGCAGGACGAAGCGCCGGGCCATGAAGGGCATGGTCTGGAAATCGCCTCGGCCGGACAGGTAGTGGGCCACGTCGTCGAGGCGGGCGTTCTTGAGGCGGGCGAGCGTGACGTGCGGCGTGAACTTGCGCGGGTCCGGCGGCAGGCCGATGCGCTGACAGATGCGCTCGATCTCGCCCTGAAGCGCGAACATTTCCGGGGAGGGCGTGACGCTGGCGAAGATCGAATGCGGTTTCTTCGAACCGAAGGCGCCGATGCCGGAGAGCGACAGGGCGAATTGCGGCCGGTCGATGCGGTCCAGCCGGTCGACCAGTTCATCGGCGGTACGGCCGTCGACGTCGCCAATGAACCGCAAGGTAATGTGATAATTCTCGACGTCTATCCAGCGGGCTCCGGGGATGCCGCCGCGCAAAAGGGAAAGGCTCAAGGCCGCTTCGCGCGGAACTTCGAGGGCGGTGAACAATCTCGGCATGGCGAGGTCTCCCCGAATCTTTTGCAGATGCACACAGCGGAACATGCAATTCTTTTGCGCGCAAGACTTATTTCCGGCTCTGCGAAATATTGGACAGAAATTTCTCGGCAACCGGCAGGCTGCGCGAAACCATCACTGCCACCCCCTCGCCGTTCGGGTGCATGCCGTCCTCGAGCTTCAGGCGGGATTCCGTCACCACGCCGTCGAGGAAGAAGGGATAGAGCGGAACGCCGTATTTTTCGGCGAGGCGCGGATAGATCGGGTTGAAGCGGGCGGCATAGTCGTCGCCCATGTTGGGCGGGGCGAGCATTCCGATAAGCATCACCGCAATGCCGCGCTCCTGGAAGCGGGCGAGCATGGCATCGAGATTGCGCTCGCTGTCCTCCGGCGCGATGCCGCGCAGCGCGTCGTTGGCGCCGAGTTCGAGGATGACGCCGTCCGTGCCGTCGGGCACGGACCAGTCGGCCCGGGCGAGCCCGCCCGAGGTCGTGTCGCCGGACACCGCCGCGTTTTCGATCACCACGTCGAAGCCCTTGTCCTTCAGGGCTTTTTCGAGCTGGGCGGTGTAGGATTCGTCGGCGGGAAGCTGGTAGCCGGCCATGAGGCTGTCGCCGAGGCCGACCAGCCGCAGCGGCTCGGCGGCCGCCAGCCGGGGCGCAAGGGCGGTCAGCGCGATGACGACGAAGTGAAAGAGGGCAGCTTTAAATCTCATATCGGCTTTCCTAGATTGGCAGACGGTGTTGCACCGCAATTCCCGCCTCATGTTTCCAGCAATATAGGACGCTTTCCGTGCCAGAAAACATCATCGAACTCAGGAAGGCCGATCTGACGCTGGGAAGCCAGGCCGCAGCCGTTCACGTTCTGAGGGGCATCGACCTCTCGATCCGGGCCGGCGAGGCGGCGGGAATCGTCGGGCCGTCCGGTTCGGGAAAATCCACGCTCCTGATGGTCCTGGCCGGCCTCGAACGGCTGGACAGCGGCGAGATCGTCATCGACGGCGCGCCGCTTCATACGTTTTCCGAGGATGCGCTGGCCGATTTTCGCGGGCGCAACATCGGCATCGTGTTCCAGTCGTTCCATCTCATCGCCAACATGACGGCGCTGGAAAACGTCGCGGTGCCGCTGGAGCTTGCCAATATCGCCGATCCGTTCGCCATCGCGGAAAACGAATTGCGTGCCGTCGGGCTTGGCGAGCGCCTGCACCACTATCCGGGCCAGCTTTCCGGCGGCGAACAGCAGCGCGTGGCTATCGCCCGCGCGCTCGCACCCTCGCCCAAGGTGCTGATCGCCGACGAGCCGACCGGCAATCTCGATACGGAAACCGGCCGACAGATCGCCGATCTCCTGTTTTCGAAGCAGGCCGAACGCGGCATGACGCTGGTTCTGGTGACGCACGATCCCTCGCTTGCCGCGCGCTGCTCGCGCCAGATCGGCGTGCGTTCGGGCCACATCGAAAGCGACAGCGCCCATGATGCGGCTCTCCACCAGAGGCAGACTGCATGAGCGGCCTGCCGTTTCGCGTCCGGGTCGCGTTCAGGCTGGCATTGCGCGAAATGCGCGGCGGCCTGAAGGGGTTCTACATCTTCCTCGCCTGCATCGCGCTCGGTGTCGGCGCCATCGCCGCGGTCAATTCGCTGTCGCGCACGATGACCGATGCGATCGCCTCGGAAGGCAGGACGATCCTTGCCGGCGACGTGCGCTTCGAACTGGACAACCGCGAGGCGACGCCGGCCGAATATGAATGGCTTTCCGGGCTGGGCACGGTTTCCGTGACCACCGGTTTCCGGTCGATGGTCCGCCTGCCGGACGGTTCGGACCAGATGCTTGCAGAAGTGCGCGGAGTGGATGGGCTCTATCCGCTTTACGGCACGCTGGAGACCGATCCGCAGCAGCCCACGTCGGAGCTTTTTTCCGAACGGGACGGTGTATACGGCGCCATCGCTGCGCCGCTCCTGTTCGAGCGGCTGGGCGTCGCGCCCGGGGCGGAACTGCTGCTGGGCAATGTGCGGCTCAGGCTTTCGGCGACGCTGACGAACGAGCCCGACGCGCTGTCGGAAGGTTTCGGCTTCGCGCCGCGCATCATGGTGTCGCGCGAGGCGTTGCAGGCGTCCGGCCTGATCCAGACGGGCAGCCTCGTCGAGCACGCCTACCGCATCCGGCTGAACGCGCCGCTCGGCGACGACGACTCCGTGCGGGCGCTGGCCGCCCGGGCCTTTCCCGATGCGGGATGGTCGATCCGCACCAGCGACCGGGCCTCGCCCGGGCTGACCGACAACATCGCCCGTTTCACGCAGTTCCTGACGCTCGTCGGTCTCACCGCGCTGATCGTCGGCGGCGTCGGCGTCGCCAATGCGGTGCGGGCCTTCCTCGATTCCAAGCGCACGACCATCGCCGCCTTCAAGTGCCTCGGCGCGCCGGCCTCGGTCGTGTCGCTGATCTATTTCCTCCAGATCCTGCTGATCGCCTCCATCGGCATCGCCATCGGCCTTGCCATCGGTGCGGTCACGCCCCTCGTCGCTGCCGGTTTCCTCAAGGAGGTGCTGCCGGTTTCGGCGGCGCCGTCCGTTTATCCGTCGGCGCTCGGGCTGGCGGCCCTGTTCGGCTATCTCACCACGGCGGCCTTCGCCATCCTGCCGCTCGGCCATGCCCGCGAAGTGCCGGCGACAGCGCTTTTCCGCGAGCAGGGCTTCCAGAAGGCGCGCCTGCCGTCCTGGCCCTATCTCGCCGGTGCCGTGGTCACGCTTGCGGCACTCGCGGCGCTCGCGGTGTTCTCGGCCCATGACCGGCGCATCGCCATCGTTTTCCTCGCCGCGATCGGCGGCGCCTTCATCGTGCTGCGGCTGGTCGCCGTGGCGATCTCGGCGCTGGCGCGGCGCGCGCCGCGGGTTCGCTCGCCGGCGCTCCGGCTCGCCATCGGCAATATCCACCGGCCCGGGGCGCTGACGGCCTCCGTGGTCATGTCGCTCGGCCTCGGGCTGGCGCTCCTCGTCACGCTGGCGCTGATCGACGGCAACCTGCGCCGCGAGCTGGGGGGAACCCTGCCGGAAAGGGCGCCGAACTTCTTCTTCGTCGATATCCAGGGCAGCGAACTCGACGGGTTCCGCACGATCGTCCGCCAGCAGGCGCCGGAGGGCGAGCTGGTCGAGGTGCCGATGCTGCGCGGGCGCATCCTGGCGTTCAACGGCGAGGCGGTGAACGCCGGCAACGTGCCGCCCTCGGCCCGCTGGGTGCTGCGCGGCGACCGCGGCGTGACCTATTCGGAGGCCGTGCCGAAGAATGCGACCGTCGCCGAGGGCGAATGGTGGCCGGCGGACTATGCCGGCGAACCGCTCGTCTCCTTTTCCGCCCGGGAGGCGGGGGAGATCGGGCTGAAGATCGGCGATACCGTGACGGTCAACGTGCTCGGCCGCTCGATCACCGCGAAGATCGCCAATTTCCGCAATGTCGACTGGGAATCGCTGTCCATCAACTTCGTCATGGTGTTCTCGCCGAACACGTTCCGCGGCGCTCCGCATGCCTGGCTGGCGACGCTGTCCGATCCCGGTGCGAGCGACGCGCAGGAGGGCGCCGTGCTGCGCGCCGTCACCAATGCCTACCCCACCATCACCAGCGTTCGCGTGAAGGATGCGCTCGACACCGCCAACCGCCTGGTCGGGCAGATCGCCACGGCGATCCGGGCGGCGGCGGCGATCGCGCTCGTGGCTTCCGTGCTGGTGCTGGCCGGGGCGCTCGCGGCCGGCAACCGCGCCCGCACGCACGATGCCGTCGTGCTCAAGACGCTCGGCGGCACGCGGCGCCTGCTGATCCGCGCCTTCACCTTCGAATACATGATCCTCGGCTTCGCGACGGCGGTGTTCTCGCTGCTTTCGGGCGGCGTGGCGGCCTGGTACGTCGTCGCCCGCATCATGAACCTGCGCTCGGTGTTCCTCACGGATGTCGCCGTCACGACCGTGGCGGTGGCGCTGGTCATGACGGTCGGCATCGGGCTTGCCGGCACCTGGCGGGTTCTGGGCCAGAAGGCCGCGCCGGTGCTGCGCGAATTGTGAGGCCGGGGCGCCGCGCCCGGCCGGCAACGATCAACTTTTCGTCAGGATCGGCGCTTTGCCGGCCGGATTTCGACCTTCCGGCGGATAAGGTCTTGTAACCGGAGGCGGATCACCTCATATTTCACGCATGCTTGCTGTAGCTCCGCAGCGGCGCACGGGTTTATTGTGCTAAGGGTATCCCGACACCGTATCAACTTCGGAGCTTCGAAAGAGGAAACAATGGCAGACTTCAATAATTACCAGAACCGGATGACGCAGTCGCGCGCCCAGGTCGGTGTCGACATCGATCAGGGTCTGCGGTCCTACATGCTGAAGGTTTACAACCTGATGGCGCTCGGTCTGGCGATTACCGGCCTTGCCGCCTTCCTGACCTTCAACATGGCCGTTTCCGACGGCGCGCTCACCCCATTCGGTCAGGCGCTCTACGCCAGCCCGCTCAAGTGGGTCGTCATGTTCGCCCCGCTCGGTCTCGTGTTCTTCCTGAGCTTCCGCATCTCGTCGATGAGCGTGGCCGCAGCCCAGACGACGTTCTGGATCTACGCTGCCGTCATGGGCCTGTCGCTGTCGTCCATCTTCCTGGTCTTCACCGGCCAGAGCATCGTGCAGACGTTCTTCGTGACGGCCGCCTCGTTCGGCGCCCTGTCGCTGTACGGCTACACGACGAAGAAGGACCTGTCGGCCCTCGGCTCGTTCCTGATCATGGGCGTGTTCGGCCTGATCATCGCCTCGATCGTCAACATCTTCCTCGCCTCTTCGGCGCTTCAGTTTGCCATCTCGGCCATCGGCGTTCTCGTCTTCGCCGGCCTGACGGCCTACGATACGCAGAAGATCAAGGAAATGTACTTCGATGGCGACGACGCGCTCGTCGCAGGCCGCAAGGCCATCATGGGCGCCCTGACGCTCTACCTCGACTTCATCAACCTCTTCATGTTCCTGCTTCAGTTCCTGGGCAACCGGAACGACAACTAAGAAGCGGAACCCGGAAAAAGGGTTTGGAAAAGGCGGCCTCCGGGCCGCCTTTTTTCATGGCTTGAACGGGTCGGCGGGATGTGGAAAGAAGGAGCGTCTTCGTTCCGGTTCAAGCCCATGTCCTGTTCCATCCGCCCCGCCGTTCCAGCCGATATTCCCGCGATCCAGGCGATCTACGAGGAAGCGGTCCTCAACGGCACGGCGTCCTACGAAATCGTCGCGCCGGGGATCGAGGAAATGCGGAACCGCTTTCTCGCCATCACCGGCAACGGCTATCCTTATCTCGCCGCAGTGGACGATGAGGGGCGCCTGCTCGGCTATGCCTATGCCTCGGCGTTCCGGACGCGCCCGGCCTATCGCTGGCTGGTGGAGGATTCGATCTATATCGCCGCCGATGCGCGCGGGCGGGGGATCGGCAGGCTTCTGCTGGCGGCGCTGATCGAACGGACGACGGCTCTCGGGTTCCGGCAGATGGTCGCGGTCATCGGCGGGGCAAGTCCCGCGTCGATCGCCGTGCATGCGGCGGCGGGGTTCTCGATGGTGGGACGGATCGAAGGTTCGGGGTTCAAGCTGGACCAGTGGCTCGATACGGTGTTCATGCAGCTCGCACTCGGCGAAGGCACCACGACACCGCCGGACATGACGGCCTATCCGGCTGCCGGCCGCGACCCGTAGGCCGCAAGCCGGGGCGATCAGTGGATCAATCCTTCTCGACCAGTTTCAGCACCTTGTCGAAGACCTTCAGCACCTGCGGCAGTTCGTGTCCGCGCTTGAGGATCATACCGGTGGCGTTCACGACGCTGTAGGCGCCCTGCCTGGCGGCGAGCCTGGGGTTCTTTTCGATGCGGAAAAGCGGTATCTCGCCCGCCCGCTTGAAGACGGAGAACACGGCCTTCTCCTTCATGTGGTCTATGGCATAGTCGCGCCATTCGCCTTCGCCGACCATGCGGCCGTAAATGCGGAGAATGGCGTCCAGTTCCTTGCGGTGGAACGTGACGGGAGCAGGGTCGTCGCGGCTTTGCCGGTACTCTCCGAGATTGATCACCGAGGTTTGGTTTTCTTCGGCTTTCGCATCCGAACGATCGCTCATTGGGCCTCGCCGCGTCGATTCATGGCAGATTGGTGACAGTCTGACTGCGAATCGCGAAAAAGCAAGCCATCAAACGGGCAGGGAGCAGCGACGGCAGGAAATTTTGGCCTGTCGCAATTCGAACAAAACAGTGCCGCAATTCTGGAGCCATTCTAGCGGCGTTGGTTTGGTGCGCTTCGCGCCAAAAAGGTCCGGGTTCGGTTGTGCATTGACCCTTACCCCAGCCCCCAGATGCCTTCAGGCCCGGACCGCCAACGCCTTCCCTCCGATAATATTACGGTGTCAGGATCGTCGCCCCGATGATGGCGGCGGGCGCCCCGTCGTCCTTGGCCGTCTGAAGCAGGACGGCGCAGCCATCCTTACCCGGTCCCTTTTTCATTTTCATGACGCTCGTCGGCAAGGTGATGCGCAAGGGCAGCCCTTCCCACATGCCGACCGTCTGAACGTCGTAAACGCTGTTCCAGTAGGTGGCCTTGCGGCCCTTGTTCTGGCCCTTGAGCACCTCGACCGACTGGACCCGCCGGAAATAGGCGACCACGACCTCGGCCTTGCCCTGGCCGCCGCCGATCTCGATGCCCAGTTCGCCGTTGCGCAATGTCGCCGAAACGGGCACGGTCAGCCCGGCGCCCTTGTTGCCGAACGTGTCGAGGCGCGCATTGATGCCGACGAGATCCGCGCCGTTCACATGGTCGCGGCCGTTGATGATCGCCTGCGGCGTATAGACGTTGCTGCGGCCGAGGCTTTTCGCGTAACCGTACTGGCGCTGGGTGTTTTCCTGGGTGCCGAGCGTATCCGACCAGCCCAGATAGTTCCAGTAGTCGACATGATAGGCAAGCGCCACGACGTCGCCCTGCCGGACGAGCTTCTCGAAAACCGCGTCGGCCGGCGGGCAGGAGACGCATCCCTGCGCCGTGAACAGTTCGACCACGCCCCGCGGCGCCGTCCCTTCGCCGCCAAGCGCCGTGGCCGGGGCAATGAGGCCGGCCATGACGGCCAGACATGTCAGCAGCTTTGGCGACATATGATTTCGCGATCCCTGGGTGTTTCCTGCGGCCTTTTCGGCCATTCTGCATTCCTGCGGAAAATCTCCGCGTTAACGGGAAAAGAATAGCTGTCCGGACAGGGCAAGCGGAAGTCACGTTGGGGTGAAATCGCCGTGAGACTTTCGCTCTCTTCATCCGTCCGCCGGACTTGCCGGTCTGTTCGTGAAAAAGCCGCCGGAACGGGTCCGGCGGCTCCTGTTGCTTGCGGCAGGGACGATCAGGCGGCGAGGTCGCGCAGAACCGTCTGGAGGATGCCGCCGTTCTCCATGTATGTGACCTCATCGAGCGTGTCGATGCGGCAGAGAAGCGGAACATCCTTCACCGTGCCGTCGGAATAGGTGATCCTGGCGATCTTCCTCTCGCGCGGCTTGATCTCGCCTTCCAGGCCCTCGATCGTGACGGTTTCGTCGCCCTTGAGGCCGAGGCTGGCCCAGGTGGTGCCCTCCTCGAAGGTGAAGGGAACGACGCCCATGCCGACCAGGTTCGAGCGGTGGATGCGCTCGAAGGACTGCGCGATCACGGCCTTCACGCCGAGCAGGTTCGTGCCCTTCGCAGCCCAGTCGCGCGAGGAGCCGTTGCCGTATTCGACGCCGGCGAAGATGACGAGCGGAACGCCCTCGGCCTTGTACTTCATGGCCGCATCGTAGATCGACAGCTCTTCCTTGGACGGATAGTGGATGGTGTAGCCACCTTCCTTGCCGTTCGGGCCGAGCATGTGGTTGCGGATGCGGATATTGGCGAAGGTGCCGCGCATCATGACTTCATGGTTGCCGCGGCGCGTGCCGTACTGGTTGAAGTCCGCGACCTGAACGCCGTTGTCCAGCAGGTAGCTGCCCGCCGGCGAGGCGGCCTTGATCGAGCCGGCCGGGGAAATGTGGTCGGTGGTGATCTTGTCGCCGAACAGGCCGAGGACGCGTGCGCCCCTGATGTCGGAGAGGCCGGCGCCCTTCTTCTGGATGCCCACGAAGTAGGGCGGGTTCTGGACGTAGGTGGACTTGTCGTCCCAGGCGTAGGTCTGGCCTTCCGGAACCTGAACGGCCTGCCAGTTGGCGTCGCCCTTGAACACGTCGGCATACTTGGTTTCGTAGAGTTCGCGCGTGACGTATTTCAGGATGAATTCCTGGATCTCGTGCGACGACGGCCAGATGTCCTTCAGGTAGACCGGGTTGCCGTCCGCGCCGGTGCCGAGCGGCTCCGTGGTCAGGTCCTTCTGGACCGTGCCGGCAAGCGCGTAGGCGACGACGAGCGGCGGCGAGGCCAGGTAGTTCGCCTGAACGTCTGGCGAGATGCGGCCTTCGAAGTTGCGGTTGCCCGAAAGCACGCCGGCGGTGATCAGCCCCTTGTCGTTGATCGTCTTCGAGATCGGCGCCGGCAGCGGGCCGGAATTGCCGATGCAGGTCGTGCAGCCGAAGCCGACGAGGTTGAAGCCGAGCGCGTCGAGGTCCTTCTGGAGGCCGGACTTTTCGAGATACTCGCCGACGACCTGCGATCCGGGGGCGAGCGAGGTCTTGACCCACGGCTTGGACTTCAGGCCCTTGGCGACGGCGTTGCGGGCGAGAAGGCCGGCGGCGATCAGCACGCTCGGGTTCGACGTGTTGGTGCAAGACGTGATGGCGGCAATGCAGACGTCGCCGTGGCCGAGGTCGAAATTCTCGCCTTCGACCGGATAGCGCGTGTCGATCTGGCCGGGCTTCTTGTAGTCGTTTTCAAGCGCCGTGGCGAAGTTCGGCGCGATGGTTTCGAGCGGCAGACGGCCTTCAGGACGCTTCGGGCCGGCCATCGAGGGAACGACGTCGTTAAGGTCGAGTTCCAGCGTGTCGGTGAAGACGAGGTCGGAGCCGTCGCCTTCGCGCCACATGCCTTGAGCCTTCGAATAGGCTTCGACCAGCGCGATGCGGTCCCTGGTGCGGCCGGACATGTTGAGGTAGTTGATGGTTTCGCCGTCTACGGGGAAGAAGCCGCAGGTCGCGCCGTATTCCGGACCCATGTTGCCGATGGTGGCGCGGTCGGCGAGCGGCATGTTGTCCATGCCGGGGCCGAAGAATTCGACGAACTTGGACACCACGCCCTTCTTGCGCAGCATCTGCACGACCGTCAGGACGAGGTCGGTGGCGGTGACGCCTTCCTTCAGCTTGCCGGTCAGCTTGAAGCCGATGACTTCCGGCAGGAGCATCGAGACCGGCTGGCCGAGCATGGCGGCTTCGGCTTCGATGCCGCCGACGCCCCAGCCCAGAACGCCGAGGCCGTTGATCATGGTCGTATGCGAGTCGGTGCCGACGCAGGTGTCGGGGTAGGCGATGGTCTCTCCGTCCTCTTCCTTCGTCCACACCGTCTGGCCGAGGTATTCGAGATTGACCTGATGACAGATGCCGGTGCCGGGCGGAACCACGCGGAAGTTCTCGAATGCCTGCTGGCCCCACTTCAGGAAGCGGTAGCGCTCGCCGTTGCGCTCGTATTCCAGCTCAACGTTGCGGGCGAAGGCCTGCGGCGTGCCGAATTCGTCGACGATGACCGAGTGGTCGATGACGAGGTCGACGGGAACGAGCGGGTTGATCTTTTCCGGATCGCCGCCAAGCGCCTTGATGCCGTCGCGCATGGCGGCAAGGTCGACGACGGCGGGAACGCCGGTGAAGTCCTGCATGAGCACGCGGGCCGGGCGGTAGGCGATTTCCGCTTCCTTGAGGCCCTTGTTGTTCAGCCATTCGGCGACCGCAAGGATGTCTTCCTTCTTGACGGAGCGGCCGTCTTCGTTGCGAAGCAGGTTCTCGAGCAGAACCTTCATCGAGTAGGGCAGCCGGGACACGCCGGCTAGGCCGTTTGCTTCAGCCTTCGGAAGGCTATAGTAAACATAATCCTTACCGTTCACCGAAAGGGTGGAACGGCAATTGAAACTGTCGAGCGATTTGGACACTGATGACCCCGTCTCTCACTGATAGCCAACACGATCGTGCGGACGCCTATGCACTGTCATGCAATCAGGATGCGGGTACGACCATTTCCGCTGTCCGCACGTAAAGCTGCTCCCGCAGCTTCTTGTTCGGCGCTTGGATGATGTTCACGCCGGCCGCTGGCGTGGTTGAAACTCATATAGATAATTTCTAAGAAAGGTGCCAGATCAACCAACGTTGAAATTCAACATTTTTTACGGTGCGATGCGGAATCGCCGGAAAGCGAGCCTTGTGTGGGGCTGATAGCGGACAAACTGGCTGCAAGACGCGGCGAAGACCTTCTTTTCGTTCATGTTTCCTTCACGCTCGAAGCGGGCGAGGCGCTTATCCTGACCGGCGCCAACGGTTCGGGAAAATCGACGCTTCTGCGCGTCGTCGCAGGGCTTTTGCGGCCCGAATCCGGGACGGTTTCCTATATGGCGAAGGAGGGCGGCGAGGCGCGACCGGCAGGCGAGGCGGCCCATTATCTCGGACATCGCAACGCCATGAAGCCCGAGCTTTCGGTGGAGGAGAACCTTTCCTTCTGGAAGGATTTTCTCAGTGATTCGCAGGGCGGGCAAGGGCTTTCCATCGGCGAGGCGGCCGAGGAGGTCGGCCTCGGCGGCATTGCCCATCTGCCTTTCGGCTATCTTTCCGCCGGCCAGCAGCGGCGCTTCGCCTTCGCCAAGCTGCTGGTCGCCTGGCGGCCGGTCTGGATACTCGACGAGCCGACGGCCGCCCTCGATGCAGCGGCGGACCGCATGTTCGCCCGGCTGGTTTCCCGCCATCTCGAAAAGGGCGGCATCGTTCTGGCCGCCACGCACCAGCCGCTCGGGCTGGAAGGCGCGAGGGAGTTGCGGATGAAGGGGTTTGCGGGCACGGCCGGGGAGCTGGCGGCGTGAGCGGCGGCAAGGGTGCGGGGTGCCGATACCCCCTCCGGCTGCCGCCATCTCCCCCACAAGGGGGGAGAACGATGGACACAGCGTTTATGCCCGATCTCGGAACGATGAGCGCGCCGCGGGTCTTCTCCCCCCTTGTGGGGGAGATGGCCGGCAGGCCAGAGGGGGCAGCGCCCTCTCTGCGGAGGACACCCGCATGATGGCGCTCTTTCTTCGTGACCTGAAACTGTCCGTGCGCGCTGGCGGCGGCGCGCTGATCGGGGTTCTCTTCTTCATGACCGTGGTGGCGGTGGTGCCGTTCGGCGTCGGGCCGGACCTCAACCTGCTGTCGCGGATCGGCCCGGCCATCGTCTGGATCGGCGCGCTGCTCGCTGCGCTGCTGGGGCTCGACCGGCTCTTTCAGGCCGAGCGCGACGACGGTTCGCTCGATCTCATCCTGATGCAGGACACGCCGCTGGCGCTCACCGTCTTCGTCAAGTGCCTGGCGCACTGGGCGGGCACGGGCCTGCCGCTCGTCATCGCCTCGCCCCTGCTTTCGCTGTTCATGAACATGAACGAGGTGGCCATCGGCGCCGTCATGCTGACGCTTCTCGTCGGCTCGCCGGCCATCACCTTCATCGGGGCGGTGGGGGCTGCGGTGGCCGTGGCGCTGCCGCGCGGCGGGCTGCTCGTGTCGATCCTCGTGCTGCCCTTCACCATTCCGGTGCTGATCTTCGGCGTGTCCGCGACCTATGCGGCGGTCGAGGACCCGGCGCCCTTCCTGCCGCCTTTCATGATACTCTCGGCGTTGACGCTCCTTTTCGCCGCCCTCGGTCCGCTGGCGGCGGCAGGTGCGCTGAGACAGAGTTCGGATTGACCAGGATCAATTGCGGGCGGCAGGTAGCGGGGTTAAATAGGATCATGAGCACAACCAGCCTAGTCCTGAACAAAGTTACCGGCCTTGCCAACCCGACGCGCTTCCTGGCGCTCTGTCGCAGCGTCCTTCCGTGGATGATCGGCCTGACCGGTCTTCTCTTCGCGCTCGGGCTCTACATGAGCTTTTCCGGCACCGGCGACTACCAGCAGGGCTATACCGTGCGCATCATGTATGTGCATGTGCCCGCCGCATGGCTGGCCATGATGTGTTATTCGGTCATGGCGGTTTCGGCGATCGGCACATTGGTCTGGCGCCATCCGCTGGCCGATGTCAGCCACCGGGCCGCAGCACCGCTCGGGGCCGCGTTCACGCTGATCGCGCTGATCACCGGCTCGCTCTGGGGCAAGCCGATGTGGGGCACCTGGTGGGTGTGGGATGCACGGCTGACCTCCGTGTTCATCCTGTTCCTGATGTATCTCGGGCTGATCGCGCTCAACCGTGCGATGGACGATCCGGCGAAGGCCGCGCGCGTTTCCTCGGTGCTGATCCTCGTCGGGTTCGTCAACATCCCGATCATCAAGTTCTCCGTCGAGTGGTGGAACACGCTGCATCAGCCCGCCAGCGTGATCCGCATGGACGGCCCGAGCATCGATCCGGTCTTCCTGTGGCCGCTTCTGGTGATGGCCGTTGCCTTCACCATGCTGTTTTTCACGCTGCATGTCGCAGCCATGCGCAACGAAATCTGGCGCCGGCGCGTTACGGCACAGCGGCGCCTGGCGGCCCGCATGGCCGGACGTGAGGAGGAACGCGGATGAGCCACACCTTCTATATCGCTGCTTCCTATGCCGTTACGGGTTTCGTGGTGGCCGTGCTCTGTCTCTGGGTCTGGCTCGACGGGCGGGGACGCCAGCGCGACCTTGCCGAGCTTGAAGCGGCCGGCCATCGCCGCCGTTCGGCCGCTAGGGCGGCGGCGGGCGAGGCGGCATGAGCGCGCAGGACCGGCCCCGGCAGGGCAGGCGCCGCCCCTATGGCCGCTATGCGCTGATGCTCGTTCCCCTGGCGCTGTTTGCCGGCTTCGCCGTCGTCAGCGGCAAGGTGCTCTATGATCAGGAAGTCCACGGCAAGGACATTTCCGCCATCCCCTCCGCGCTGATCGGCACGAAGGCGCCTTCGCTGGCGATGCCGCCGCTGGAAGGCTCCGGCACGCCGGCCCTGACGGATGCCGCGGTTCGGGGGCGGCTGACGCTCGTCAACGTCTTCGCCTCCTGGTGCGTTCCCTGCCGCGAGGAGCATCCGGTGCTGCTGGAACTGTCGAAGGACCCGCGCCTGACCGTCGTCGGCATCAACTACAAGGATCGCAACGACAATGCGCTGCGCTTCCTCGGCGAGCTGGGCAATCCGTTTCAGGCCATCGGCGTCGACCCCAACGGCAAGGCCGCCATCGACTGGGGCGTCTACGGGATTCCGGAAAGCTATCTGGTCGGAGCCGACGGAACGATCCTCTACAAGAAGGTCGGCCCGTTCGATCCGGTCAGCCTGAAGGAAGGGCTGCTGCCTGCGATCGAAAAGGCGCTCGCCGCACCGTCCTCCTGACAGGAGGAAGGAAGGGGCTGCCGGCCGGCGTCAGAGCGCGTCCTGCCAGGTCTTGATTGCCTCGACGGGATAGACGAGCATCAGCACGTTCAGCGTCAGATTGTCTCGGATGACGAACAGCGTCAGCAATTCGAAGGCAATGGCAAGGGCGACCGTGACCCAGACGGGCACGCGGGCGGCGAAGAGGAAGCCAAGCGCCATGAAGACGGTATCCATGCCCGAGTTCAGGATGCTGTCGCCGCTATAGCCAAGCGCCATCGTAGCGTTGCGGTAGCGGTCGATGATCATCGGCGAGTTCTCGGCGATTTCCCAGGCAGCCTCGATAAGGACGGCGAAGGAAAGCCGCGCCGCGAAAGGCTGGCTGCGCAACAGCAGCCAGGCGAGGCCGTAGAACAGGAAGCCGTGGATGATGTGCGACGGCGTATACCAGTCGGAGAGATGCTGGGAATTGCCGGAGGTGTTCACTCCCGGCTCGAACAGCTTGACGTAGCCGCATTCGCAGATCGGAACGCGGCCCATTGCATGGAGGATGACGACCTGCGCGACCAGAAGCGCGAAGGCGACGGCGAACCAGAAGAACCGGCGGCTGGCCGGCGGGGCTGCGATGCTCATTCCTTGCCTTTGCTCTCCGCCAGCGGCTCGAGCGAATGCTTCATGATGAGCGGCATCTGCGCCATCGTGAAGGCGATGGTGATGGGCATCGTGCCCCAGACCTTGAAGGCCACCCAGGCATCGGTCGAGAAGAGGCGCCAGACGACCTCGTTCAGGACCGCCAGAAACAGGAAGAAGATGCCCCAGCGCAGCGTCAGCTTGCGCCAGCCTTCCTCCGACAGCCGGAAAGCCGAATTGAAGACGTAGCCGAGCAGGGACTGGCCGAAGAACAGTCCGCCGAGCAGGATGGTGCCGAACAGCGCGTTCACGATGGTCGGCTTCATCTTGATGAAGGTGTCGTTCTGGAGCCAGAGCGTCAGCGCGCCGAAGACGAGAACCACGATGCCGGAAATCAGCGGCATCAGCGGCAGGCGGCGGGTCAGCAGCCAGGAGACGGAAAGGGCGATCGCCGTCGCGATCATGAACAGGCCGGTGGCGATGAAGATCGGGCCGCCGAACTCGGTGAGGACCGGGAAGTGCCGGCCGAGCCATTCGCCGCGGGCATTGGCGAAGAAGAAGACGAGCAGCGGCCCGAGTTCCAGCGCCATCTTGAGAAGGGGAGAAATCTTCTCCTCCATCTCCGTCCGTTCCTTGCGGTTGCTCTCGATGTCCATTCTTCTCACACTCCCGCAATCGCCCTGGCGAAGTCGCCGGCCTCGAACGGCTCCAGGTCGTCTATACCCTCGCCGACGCCGATGAAATAGACCGGCAGCTTGTGTTTGGCGGCGATGGCGACGAGGATGCCGCCGCGAGCCGTGCCATCCAATTTTGTCATAATCAGGCCGTTGACGCCGGCCACGTTGCGGAAAATCTCCACCTGGTTCATGGCGTTCTGGCCGGTGGTGGCGTCGAGCGTCTGGAGAACCGTGTGCGGCGCTTCCGGGTCGAGCTTGGCGAGGACGCGGACGATCTTTTCCAGTTCCGCCATCAGCTCGGTCTTGTTCTGGAGGCGGCCGGCGGTGTCGATGATGAGCACGTCGCTCTTTTTCGCCCGCGCCTGTTCGAAGGCGTCATAGGCGAGCCCCGCCGCGTCGGCCCCGAGCTTTGTGCCGATGAAGTCCGAGCCGGTGCGTTCGGCCCAGATCTTCAATTGCTCGATGGCCGCGGCGCGGAACGTGTCGCCCGCGGCGAGTGTGACCTTCAGGCCGGCGCCGGAAAGCTTGGCGGCGAGCTTGCCGATGGTGGTGGTCTTGCCCGTGCCGTTGACGCCGACGACGAGGACGACGTGCGGCTTGTGCGAAAGATCTAGCTTCAGCGGCTGGGCGACCGGCGTCAGCACTTTCTCGATCTCGGCGGCCATGATCCGGGCGACGTCCTCGCCGCTCACGTCCTTGCCGTAGCGTTCGGAAGACAGGGCGCCGGTGACGCGCATGGCGGTTTCGACGCCAAGATCGGACTGGATCAGCAGGTCTTCCAGTTCGTCGAGCGTGTCCTCGTCCAGCTTGCGCTTGGTGAAGAGGGCGGAGATTTTTTGCGTGAGTTGCGAGGAGGTGCGCGAAAGGCCGGCCCTGAGGCGCTGGAACCACGACAGTTGTGGCGCTTCCTCCGGCTGCGTCTCCTCTTCCGGTTCGTCTTCCGTCAGCGCGAAGCCGGCGGGCAGGGCGGGTGCTTCTTCTTCCGGAGCGATTGCTATGGGCGGTGCTTCGACGGGTTCCCCGGCCGGCGGCTCTTCAGCGCTTTCCGGCGCCTCGATGGTTTCCGGAAGGTCCTCGGCGGGAAGGATGGTTTCGGGCTCGTCGCCGGTCCGTTCGGAAGCCTGCTCGAAGGCAGTCTTGTCTTCCGCGACCGGTTCGCCGGCGGCGTCCTTCACCTCCGGCGCGGGCTTTTCCTCGTCTGCGGGACGCTCCTTGCCGAAGGAGAAGATGCGTTTGATGAAACCGGCCATAGGGCGTTATCCGTACTTCGTTTTTCGTGTCGTCGCTTGTCTTTTCGGAAAGAGGCTTTCCCTTTTCCTGACAAGCCCGGGAACTCAGGCGGCGTCGGCCGCTTCCGTGTCGATGATGAGGTGGCGGCCATTGTGACCGGCGATCACCGCCGGCACAAGATCGCCGGGCGTGAAGCCGGGCGTGGCCACGCTCGTGAAGTTTTCCGTATGCGCCATGCCGTTGTTCTCGATCAGCAGCGTCTGGCGCGTGCCGGCCATGCGGTCGAGATGGGCCGCATGCAGAGCCTCGCCCCGCGCCCGCAGCTTCGCGGCGCGTGTCTTGACGAGGCCGCGGTCGAGCTGTGGCATGCGGGCGGCGGGCGTTCCCGGGCGCGGGCTATAGGGAAAGACATGAAGCTGGCCGAGCCCGCATTCCTCCGCCAGCCGGGCGGAATTTTCCGCCGCCTCGTCCGTCTCGGTCGGGAAGCCGGCGATCATGTCGGCACTGAAGGCGATCTGCGGGCGCAGCGCGCGGGCGTCGCGACAGAAGCGGATGGCATCGGCGCGAAGATGGCGCCGCTTCATGCGCTTCAGGATCAGGTCGTCGCCGTGCTGGAGCGAGAGATGCAGGTGCGGCATGAAGCGCGGCTCGTCGGCGATCAGGTCCATCAGGTGGCGGTCCACCTCGATGCTGTCGATGGAGGAAAGGCGCAGCCTGAGGATATCCGGCACCTGCTTCAGAACGGTTTTCGCCAGAAGCCCCAGCGTCGGCGTTCCGGGCAGGTCCGCGCCGTAGCTGGTCGCGTCGACGCCGGTCAGCACCACTTCGCGATAGCCGCCTTCGGCGAGCCTGCGGGCCTGCTCCACCACGCCGCCCATCGGCACGGAGCGGGAATTGCCGCGCCCGTAGGGAATGACGCAGAAGGTGCAGCGGTGGTCGCAGCCGTTCTGGACCTGAAGGAAGGCGCGGACATGGCCGTCAATGGCCTTCACCATCTGCGGCGCGGTTTCCTTCACGCTCATGATGTCGTTGACGCGGATTTTTTCCTCGGCCGAGACGCCGAAATCGGGCAGGGAACGGTAGGAGGCGCTTTTCAGCTTCTCCTCGTTGCCGAGCACGGTGTCCACTTCCGGCATGGCGGCGAAGGCTTCCGCCTCCGTCTGCGCGCCGCAGCCGGTGACGATGATGCGGGCATGCGGGTTTTCGCGCCGCGCGCGGCGGATCGCCTGCCGGGCCTGCCGGGTCGCTTCGGCGGTGACGGCGCAGGTGTTGAACAGGATGGCGTTGTTCAGCCCCGCCTTCCCCGCCTCGGCGCGTATCACTTCCGATTCGTAGGTGTTGAGACGGCAGCCGAAGGTGATCACCTCGACGCCGCCCCTTTCGCAACGGCTCACTGGACTTCGGCTCCGGCTTCCGGCCTGCGTTCGAACGCGCCGGTTTCGGGGTCGAGCGCACCTGCCCATTCCCATTCGGCGGGGCCGGTCATGATGACGTGGTTGTCGCGCTCGCGCCATTCGATGGTCAGCCTGCCGCGGTTCGGACTGGAGGCGACGGTGATCTCGACCGTGCGGCCGGTGCGGCCGGTGCGGGCGCCGGAAACGGCGGCGGAACAGGCGGCGGAGCCGCAGGCGAGCGTCAGCCCCGCGCCGCGTTCCCAGGTGCGGGTGGTCATCGCATTCGGCGCGGTGACGTGCGCCAGGGTGATATTGGCCTTTTCCGGGAAGATCGGATGGTTTTCGAGCAGCGGGCCGAAGCGCTCCAGATCGAACGTCATCGGGTCGCGGTCGACCCAGAAGATCGCGTGCGGATTGCCCATCGACATGACCGAGGGCGAATGCAGCACGGGATTGTCGATCGGACCGATCTGAAGCTCGATGCGGCCGGTGTCGTGGAATTCCTCCGAAAGCGGAATGCGGTCCCATTCGAAGACGGGCTCGCCCATGTCGACGGAGATCGTGCCGTCCTCATGCTCCACCGCATTCAGGATGCCGGCGACCGTCTGGAAGGTGAAGGCCTTGCGGCCCGTTTCGGACGCGAGCGCCTGCACCACGCAGCGCGTGCCGTTGCCGCAGGCCTGCGCCTTGGAGCCGTCGCAGTTGAGGATGTCGATGAAGGCGTCGGTTCCCGCGATCTTCGGATCGTGGATCGCCATGATCTGGTCGAAGCGCGTGGCGGGGTCGGCGGCGAGCGCGATGGCGGCGGCGGGCGTCACCGCATCCTTGCGGCCGCGCATGTCCACGACCAGAATCCGGTTTCCCAGTCCGTTCATCTTGGCGAATTCGACCGTAGCGTTCATGCGTTTCTCGTCCTCGGCGGCGCCGTGCCCTTTCGTCTGCCGTATCCGGGATCGGGCACTCCCAGGTGGTATATGGCGGAAAGCGGTGGAAATTGCCAGTGCCGGCGCCGGTCAGGGCACGTCGAAAATCTCGCCGGGACGCATGGGCCGGAAGCGGTCCCGCGGCAGGTTGCGGGCGTCCAGCGCGGCGTGGAGCGCTTCGAGGGGCTCTCCGATCCCTTCGTCCGTCAGGCGGAAGGTGCCCCAGTGGTGGCCGGCGACATGGGCGGCGGCGCACAGCAGCATGCCTTCGACGGCCTCTTCCGGGTTCTGGTGCTGGGCGCGCATGAACCAGCGCGGCTCGTAGGCGCCGAAGGGCAGGTTGGCCAGCCGGAAGCCGCCATGCTTCTCGCGGGCGGCGCGATAATTGATGCCGCGGTGAAAGCCGGTGTCGCCGACATGGTAGATCCTGCCGCCGGGGGTCTCGATGACGAAGGCCGCCCAGAGCGCCATGCGCCGGTCGCCGAGGCCGCGCGCCGACCAGTGGTGGCAGGGTTCGCAATGCAGGACGACGCCCGGGGCGATCCCGGTCTGCGCGCCCCAGTCCACCACCTCGATGCGCGGGTCGCCCAGTTCCTTGCGGATGATCGCGTCGTTGCCGAGCGGCGTGACGAACATCGGCCGGTCGCGGGCCTGAAGGCGGGCGAGCGTTGCCAGGTCGAGATGGTCATAATGGTTGTGGGTGACGATGACGACGTCGACCGGCGGCAGGTCGGCGAAGGCGATGCCCGGTGCGTTGACACGCTTCGGCCCCGCGAAGGCGACGGGGCTGGCGCGTTCGGACCAGACGGGATCGGTGAGGATGTTGAGGCCCGCCGTCTGGATCAGGATGGAGGCATGGCCGGCCATCGTCACGACCAGCCGCCGGCCTTCGATGCGCTGATCGGGCCGGGCCGGCGGAAAGGGGCTCGGCCAGTGCTGCGGCCATTCGACCCTGCCGCCGCTGAAGCGCCAGCGCATGAGATCTGCGAAGGTGTTCGGCGGCTCGCCGCCCGGATTGAAGAAGTGTCGCCCGTCGAAATGGTCCGAAACCGGCCCGTCGTAATAGCGGTTGCGCGCATGGGCCTTGCTTGCGGCCAGGCCGCCGGCCGTTGCGAGAAGGGCCGCGATCCCGGCCCGGGTAAAGAAGGTGCGGCGGTTCATTGACGAAGTGATAGCGGCGGCGGCGACGGGTCGCAAGCGGTCGTTCGCACTTCCCGCAAATGTGAGAATGCGCCGGGGTGCTTGACTTTCCGGGCGTTTTCCTGTTTACCCCGCCCATCTGCGAAGAGACAAGCACTCCGAGCCGCCGACCGGGACCCGTCAGGGTATAAAGAGATCCCGGAGGTCAACATCCGACAGCGCGTTGCGCTCTCGGGTGCTTTTCGGTTTGCGCGTCTTGCATTTGCCGGTTTGGTATCCCAGCTTGCGGGAGATCCCGCAAGCGAAAGGAAAAGTCGATGTTCGAGAACCTCCAGGACCGTCTTGGTTCCATTCTGAATGGACTGACCGGCCGCGGCGCGCTCTCCGAGGCGGACGTCTCGGCGGCGCTGCGCGAGGTGCGCCGGGCGTTGCTCGAAGCGGATGTGGCGCTGGAAGTCGTGCGCGGCTTTACGGACCGCGTGCGTGAAAAGGCCGTCGGCGCGGAAGTGCTGAAGTCGATCAAGCCCGGCCAGATGGTCGTCAAGATCGTCCATGACGAACTCGTCGAGACGCTGGGTGCGGAAGGCGCGGTCATCGATCTTAATGCGCCGGCGCCGGTCGTCATCATGATGGTCGGTCTTCAGGGTTCGGGCAAGACGACGACCTCGGCGAAGATCGCCAAGCGGCTGACGGATCGCGAGCGCCGCAAGGTGCTGATGGCCTCGCTCGACACGCGCCGCCCGGCCGCACAGGAGCAACTGCGCCAGCTCGGGGTGCAGGCCGGCATCGAAACGCTGCCGGTCATCGCCGGGCAATCGCCGACCGATATTTCCGCCCGCGCCGTCCAGGCCGCGAAGCTCGGCGGTTACGATGTGGTGATCCTCGACACGGCCGGCCGCACCCATATCGACGAGCCGCTGATGGTCGAGATGGCCGAGATCAAGCGCCGCTCGGACCCGCATGAAATTCTTCTCGTCGCCGACTCGCTGACCGGTCAGGACGCCGTCAACCTTGCCCGCTCCTTCGACGAGCGCATCGGCATCACCGGCCTGGTGCTGACCCGCATGGACGGCGACGGGCGCGGCGGCGCCGCCCTTTCGATGCGCGCCGTCACCGGCAAGCCGATCAAGCTGATCGGCGTCGGCGAGAAGATGACGGAGCTGGAGGAGTTTCATCCCCGCCGGATCGCCGACCGCATCCTCGGCATGGGCGACATCGTCTCGCTGGTCGAGAAGGCGGCGGAGAACATCGACGCCGAGAAGGCCGTTGCGCTCGCGCAGCGCATGGCCAAGGGCAAGTTCGACCTGAACGACCTCGCCGACCAGCTTCGCCAGATGCAGAAGATGGGCGGCATGGGCGGCATCATGGGGCTGATGCCCGGCATGGCCGGCATGAAGGACAAGATGGCCTCCGCCGGTCTGGACGATCGCCTGTTCAAGCGCCAGCTCGCCATCATCTCGTCGATGACGCGGGCGGAGCGCGCCAATCCGGACCTGCTCAAGCATTCGCGCAAGAAGCGCATCGCCGCCGGCTCCGGCACGGACGCCTCCGACATCAACAAGCTGCTGAAGATGCACCGCGGCATGGGCGACATGATGAAGATGATGGGCGGCAAGGGCAAAGGCGGCATGATGAAGCAGATGATGGGCGGCCTCGCCGGCAAGATGGGGCTGGGCGGCGGCATGCCCGATCTGTCGAACATGGACCCCAAGCAGATCGAGGCGCTGGCCAAGCAGGCGGATGCCGCCGGCTTGACGAAGCCCGGTGCGCCGGGGCTTCCGGGGCTTGGCGCGGGCGGCCTTCCGGGGCTTGGCGGGGCGAAGCTTCCCGGTCTCGGCGGCCTGCCGGGACTGCCCGGCCTTCCCAGGAAGAAGTGAGGGCAGGACACCATGATCGATCCGGAAATCCGCGAGCAGCTTCTGAGCTATCGCCAGTCCATAGACAATATCGACGCAGCGCTGGTGCATATGCTGGCCGAGCGTTTCCGTTGCACCCAGGCCGTGGGGCATCTCAAGGCCAAGCATAGCCTGCCGCCGGCCGATCCGGCGCGGGAGGAATACCAGATCGAGCGCCTGCGCCGCCTTGCCAGGGACGCCCATCTCGATCCCGATTTCGCGGAGAAGTTCCTGAGCTTCATCATCAAGGAAGTGATCCGCCACCATGAAGCCATCGCCGCCGAACACGGCGGCCAGTCTTAAATCCCCGCCCGCAAGGCGGGCACTGATCACAGAAAACACCACAAGGAGTAAACCCATGTCCCTGAAGATTCGTCTCGCCCGCGGCGGTTCCAAGAAGCGTCCGTACTACCACATCGTCGTCGCCGACGCCCGCTCGCCGCGCGACGGCCGTTTCATCGAGAAGCTCGGTTCCTGGAACCCGATGCTCGGCAAGGACAACGAAAAGCGCGTCGAACTGAACGTCGAGCGCGTTCAGCATTGGCTCGGCAACGGCGCCCAGCCGACCGACCGCGTCCTGCGTTTCCTCGACCAGGCCGGTCTCGCCAAGCGCGACGCCAAGAGCAACCCGGAAAAGGCGAAGCCCGGCAAGAAGGCTCAGGAGCGCACCGCCGAGAAGGCCCAGAAGGCCGAGGAAGCTGCCGCCGCCGCTGCGGAATAAGCGGCTTTCCCCTTATATTCGACGGGCGGCGTGGCATCACGCCGCCCGTTTTCCGTTTCCAACGGAACCGTCTCCGGTTAAAAGGGGCGGATCAGGAGGCATGCGATGTCGAAACTCGAAAATCCGGTTCTGGTGGCGGTCGTCGGCGCGGCTCAGGGGCTGCGCGGGGAGGTGCGCGTGCGCTCCTTCACGGACGATCCGATGTCGATCGGTGATTACGGCCACCTGCATTCGGGCGACGGCCGCATCTTCGAGGTGCTTGAGGTCCGCGAGGGCAAGAACGTCGTCATCGTGCGTTTCCGCGGCGTCAACGACCGCAATGCGGCGGAAGCGCTGAACGGCCTCGAACTCTATATCGAGCGCGACAACCTGCCGGACGACGAGCTGGACGAGGACGAATTCTTCTATGCCGACCTCGAAGGGCTGGAGGTCGTCGACGCCGAGGGCCGCAGCTACGGCAATGTCAGCGCCGTCTACGATTTCGGCGCGGGCGATCTTCTGGAACTCAAGGGGCCCGGCAGGCGGCCCGTCCTCATTCCCTTCTCGGAGGCGGCCGTGCTGGAGATCGATCTGGACGGCGGCCGGCTGCTGATCGATCCGGTCGCCGCCGGGCTTGTCGACATCGACGGCGACAAGTCGCTGAAACCGGGCACGTGACCGCCATGCCCTTTCGCGCCACGGTCCTGACGCTCTATCCCGAGATGTTTCCCGGACACCTTCAATATTCGCTGTCGGGCAAGGCGCTGGAACGCGGCCAATGGCTGATCGAGACGGTGCAGATCCGCGATTTCGCCGCCGACCGGCACCGCACCGTGGACGATACGCCTGCCGGCGGCGGCGCCGGCATGGTGCTGAAGCCGGATATTCTGGCAAGCGCCATCGACCACGCCTCTCCTGCCGGCGACACGCGTCCCCGGCTGCTGATGAGCCCGCGCGGGCGGCCGCTGACCCAGAACCGGGTCCGGGAACTGGCGGCGGGGGACGGCTGCGTCATCGTCTGCGGGCGGTTCGAAGGCGTCGACCAGCGTGTCATCGAGGCGCGGGGGCTGGAAGAGGTCTCCATTGGCGATTACGTGCTGTCCGGCGGCGAGCCGGCGGCGCTGACGCTGCTCGATGCGGTGGTGCGCATTCTTCCGGGCGTGATGGGCAACGCGTTTTCGGGCGTCCATGAAAGCTTCGAGGGCGATCTTCTGGAGCATCCGCACTACACCCGCCCGCAGGTTTTCGAGGGCAAGGAAATACCGGCCGTCCTGACCTCCGGCAATCACGCCGCCATCGAGGGGTGGCGGCGGGAACAGGCGGAGGAACTGACCCGCGCGCGCCGTCCCGATCTGTGGACGGCCTACAGACGGGACAAGACGTGAAGCATCTGCTGCGGCTTGAAAATCTGGCCGTCGCGCTGATCGCGCTCGGCGGCTACTGGGCAACGGGCGCAAGCTGGACGCTGTTCGCCCTGCTCGTGCTGGCGCCGGATATCGCCATCCTCGCCTATCTTTTCGGGCCGCGTCTGGGGGCGATAGGCTATAATGCCGCGCACAGCTTCATCGGCGTCGCCCTGCTTGTCGTCGTCGGTCATCTCCTCGACTGGGGGCTTGCCCTGCCGGTCGCGCTGGTCTGGACCTTCCATATCGCCCTCGACCGGGCGCTCGGCTACGGCCTGAAATACGCAAGCGGCTTCACCGAGACGCATCTGGGGCCTATCGGCAAGGCGAAATAGGGTTTTGCCCGGCTCGGCCTGTTGATTCCGGGCCGGGGATAGTGTATGGCCCACCCGGAAAATACGGGTTCGCCCGTCTGCCGCAAACAAAGATCACGCAATCCGCTCCCGCCTTACGGCGCACCCCTGCGGAATACCCAAGGGGATGACGAGAGCGTTCTGGCTGATTGAGAAAAACCTAGAGGTTAGACCCATGACCAACATCATTCAGCAGCTCGAGGCCGAACAGGCCGCCAAGATCGAAGCCCAGCGCGTTCTGCCGGAATTTTCTCCGGGCGACACGGTTCGCGTCAACGTCCGCGTCAAGGAAGGCAACCGCACCCGCGTGCAGGCCTATGAAGGCGTCTGCATCGCCCGCTCCGGCGGCGGTCTGAACGAGAGCTTCACGGTTCGCAAGATCTCCTACGGCGAAGGCGTCGAGCGCGTGTTCCCGATCTATTCGCCGCTGGTCGAAAGCGTCGAAGTCGTGCGCCGCGGCAAGGTCCGCCGCGCCAAGCTCTACTACCTGCGCGACCGTCGCGGCAAGTCGGCTCGTATCGTCGAGAACACCGGCACTCGCGCCCGCAAGCTCAACGATGCCGAGCGCGCTGCCGTTGTTGCCGAAAAGGCCCGTCTGGAAGCCGAGAAGGTCGCTGCCGCCCAGGCTCTGGCCGCTGAAAAGGCTGCCGCCGAGGCGTCCACGGAAGCCACGAGCGAATAAGAATTCGTTTCATTCTTGCGGAAAAGGCGGTCTTCGGGCCGCCTTTTCCGTTTTTGCGTCTGTTTGAAGCGATTCCAGAGTTTCTTGCCGGCCGGGTGGAAATCTGGTATGGAAACCCTCATGGAATCCAAATTCGGTTGCGCAGATCAGAGAATTGTCGTGCTGCAGGATCATAAACGCCTGCCGGCACGCTTTTATGCGCAATTCTCCGGCGCGCTCCTCGCCCGACTTTCCTGATCCGGAAGCCGCCGGCTCTCCGGCCCCTTTCCTGTTTTCCAGAATTCCCCATTTTTTCGGACGGATGTGAATCATGAGCGCACCGCGTACCCTTTATGACAAGATCTGGGACGATCATGTCGTCGACACTCAGGACGACGGCACCTGTCTTCTCTATATCGACCGCCACCTCGTTCACGAGGTGACGTCGCCGCAGGCTTTCGAAGGCCTGCGCATGGCCGGCCGTCAGGTTCATGCGCCGCAGCGCACGCTGGCGGTCGTCGACCATAACGTGCCGACCTCGCCGGACCGCGTGAACGGCATCAAGAACGAGGAAAGCCGCATCCAGGTCGAGGCGCTGGCCCAGAACGCCAGGGACTTCGGCGTGGAGTATTATTCCGAGCGCGACAAGCGCCAGGGCATCGTGCATATCGTCGGCCCGGAGCAGGGCTTCACCCTGCCGGGCATGACGATCGTCTGCGGCGACAGCCACACCTCCACCCACGGCGCGTTCGGGTCCCTGGCCCACGGCATCGGCACGTCCGAGGTCGAGCACGTTCTGGCCACGCAGACGCTGATCCAGAAAAAGGCGAAGAACATGCTGGTGCGCGTCGACGGGACGCTGCCCGAAGGCGTGACGGCCAAGGACGTCATTCTCGCCATCATCGGCGAGATCGGCACCGCCGGCGGCACCGGCCACGTCATCGAGTTCGCCGGCGAGGCGATCCGCTCGCTTTCGATGGAAGGCCGCATGACGGTCTGCAACATGACGATCGAGGGCGGCGCCCGCGCCGGCCTGATCGCCCCCGACGAAACGACGTTCGACTATATCAGGACCAAGCCGCGCGCGCCGAAGGGCGAGGCGTGGGATCAGGCCGTCGCCTACTGGAAGACGCTCAAATCCGACGAGGGCGCGCATTTCGACCGCGTGGTGGTGCTCGACGGCGCCAACCTGCCGCCCATCGTCTCCTGGGGCTCCTCGCCGGAAGACGTGGTGTCCGTTCAGGGCGTCGTGCCGAACCCGGACGAGATTGCCGATGAAACGAAGCGCGTCTCCAAGTGGCGCGCCCTTGATTACATGGGCCTCAAGCCGGGCACCCGGATGACGGATATCACCATCGACCGCGTTTTCATCGGCTCCTGCACCAACGGGCGGATCGAGGACCTGCGGGCGGCTGCGCGCGTCGTCGAGGGCCGGAAGGTGGCCTCCACCGTCAGCGCCATGATCGTGCCGGGCTCCGGCCTCGTGAAGGAACAGGCCGAGGCCGAGGGGCTGGACAGGATCTTCAAGGATGCCGGCTTCGAATGGCGGGAGCCTGGCTGCTCCATGTGCCTTGCCATGAACGACGACCGCCTGAAGCCCTACGAGCGCTGCGCCTCGACGTCGAACCGCAATTTCGAGGGCCGTCAGGGCTACAAGGGCCGCACGCATCTGGTTTCGCCGGCGATGGCCGCCGCGGCCGCCATTGCCGGCTGCTTCGTGGATATTCGCGACTGGGCGTGAGACCCCGTTCCGAACACCTTGCGAAGGCCGGGCATTGCCCGGCCTTTTCGCGTCCGAACGTCACGGTGCGACGCGGACCGTCGTGCGGCGGCCAATATGGGGCAGAAGCCTCAGCATGTCGCGCCGGGCGATGGCGACGCAGCCGGCCGTCGGCTCGTATCCCGGCCGGATGAGGTGGAAGAAGATCGCCGATCCGCGTCCCTGCGCCCGGCAGGTCACGTTCCAGTCCATCACCAGAACGATGTCGTAAAGCCCATCCTCGCGCATCAACTCTTCGTGACTTTTCTTGAAGGGATGCGCGACCGGACGATTGTAATTGGCATCGCCGGGCGCATCGCACCACAGCATGGTGCGGCGAATCCGCTTCAGATCGAGGAGCGATTTCGCATCGGCGATCCGGTCGCCGCGCACGTATCCGCCGAGGATTCGCATGGATGCACGGGGTGTGGCACCGTCACCCTCGCGTTTGAAAGCCGTGATGCCTGATCGTCCGATGGCGGCTGGAATGCACAGCGGACCGGCCTGAAGAACGGCGCGCCGGCGGTCCCGCGGGGCGGCACGAACGAGGATCGTGCGGATGAACGTCGCGTTACCGGCCTTGAGGCGCCGCATTTTCTTCCCAATTTTCCCCATTGTGTCAGAAACCTGCAAAGCGCAAGGCTGTGCGACCATATAGCACGTTCGCGGCCGGCTTGAAGCTTTGGGCTTTTTGAACGCGCGAATTTCGCGTAAGAATGAATGGATTTGAGGAAAGGCGAAAGCAACGCATGACAGCCCGGACGATTCTTCTGGTGGACGACGACAACGATCTCCGGGAAATGCTGGTCGATCAGCTTTCGCTCTATGACGAATTCGAGCTGATCGAGGCCGATAGCGCGGCCAAGGCGCTGGACGCGGCGCAGGACAGCCGTATCGATCTGGCGGTGATGGATGTCGGCCTTCCCGACATGGACGGGCGCGAGGCGGTGAAGCTGATGCGCCGCAACGGCTTCAAGCCGCCGATCATCATGCTTACCGGCCACGATACCGATTCGGACACGATTCTCGGGCTGGAAGCCGGTGCGAACGACTATGTGACGAAACCGTTCCGCTTCGCCGTCCTGCTGGCGCGCATCCGTGCCCAGCTTCGCCAGTACGAGCAGAGCGAGGACGCGACCTTCACGGTCGGCCCCTATCTCTTCAAGCCCAGCCAGAAGCAGCTCACGACGGTCGACGGCAAGAAGATCCGCCTGACCGAGAAGGAAGCGGCCATCATCCGCTATCTTTACCGCGCCAGCCAGAAAGTCGTCACGCGCGATGTTCTGCTGGAGGAAGTCTGGGGCTATAATTCCGGCGTGACGACGCACACGCTCGAAACGCATGTCTACCGGCTGCGGCAGAAGATCGAACGCGATCCGTCCAACGCCGAAATCCTCGTGACGGAAAACGGCGGCTACAAGATCGTTCCTTAAAGCGTTTCCGGCGCGCAGCCGTTCTGTGCCCGGAAATGCGTGAAAACAAGCAGTTGGAGCGTTTTCGCGTTTCGGGGAAATGCGGAAACGGTCTTTCTCACCGACAGGGAGCCGCGCAATGGCGCTCGCCGACGATATCAGGGTGCTTTCGCAGGCACCGGTGTTCTCCAGCCTGCCCGACGACGCCCTGCGTCTGGTCGCCTTCGGTGCGGAGAAGAAGGTTCTGTCCGGGGGGCAGGTGCTTTTCCGGGAAGGTGCGCCGGCGGAATCGGCCTATATCGTCGTTTCCGGCCGTGTCGCCATCGTGACCGGCGGCCGCGGCGAGCCGCAGGGCTTTGCCGGGCCGGGCACCCTGCTTTCCGAGTTGGCGCTGATCACGCGGGTCGAACGCAAGTTCACGGCGGTGGCGGAGGGAGACCTCGAGGTGCTGCGCATCGCACGCGCGCTGTTCCGCCGCCTGATGGAGGAATATCCGCAAGTTGCGGTAATTGCCGAAGCGCGCATTCGCGAGAACATCACCCGCCTCGCCGCCGAAGCCGGGGCGATGCAGCCCCGCTTCGGCTGAGTTCGAGGCCTTTACAGGGAAAAGTGCGCCGTGACCGGCACATGGTCGGACGGGCGGTCCCAGCCGCGGGCCTCGCGGAGCACGGTGATGTCTTCCAGATGGGGACCGAGATCGGGCGATGACCAGATATGGTCGAGGCGCCGGCCGCGGTCAGCGGCGGCCCAGTCCCTGGCGCGGTAACTCCACCACGTATAGATCTTTTCCGGTTCCGGAGTGTACTGGCGCATCAGGTCCAGCCAGCCGCCCAGGCGCATGACCTCTTTCAGGCCCTCGGTTTCCACCGGCGTGTGGCTGACGATCTTCAGAAGCTGCTTGTGCGACCAGACGTCGTTTTCCAGCGGGGCGATATTGAGATCGCCGACGAGGATCGAGGAGACGCCCGGCTCGGCGTCGGCCTTCAGGAGCTTCATCTCCTCGACGAAATCCAGCTTGTGTCCGAATTTCGGATTGATGGTGCGGTCCGGCTCGTCGCCGCCGGCGGGGACGTAGAAATTGTGGAGGCGGATGCGCCGGCCCCCATGCATGAAGACCGCCGAGATGTGGCGGGTATCGCCCACGCCGCAGTAATCGGTGCAGTAATCCTCGCTCAGCGGGATGCGCGAGACGATGGCGACGCCGTGATAACCCTTCTGGCCGTGGATGACGATGTGCGGGTAGCCGAGCGCCCTGAGCGGCGCCAGGGGGAACACGTCGTTCTGGCACTTGGTTTCCTGAAGGCAGAGAATATCCGGGCAATAGCGTGTCAGAAACTGCTCGACGATCGGCAGGCGAAGCCTCACGGAGTTGATGTTCCAGGTGGTGATCGTCAGCGCCATCCGCAAGCTCCCTGTTGTTGGACGCGGAGAGCTTTAGGACAATCGCCGGGCCGGAACAAGCGCGCGGTCAGTTCCGGCGGATGGTCGAGGGACGGCGCACGTCGTCATAGGGGATGGAGAACACCTTCTCGTCGAAATGCACGCCCGTCTTCACGTTGAAGATCATCACCGAGGTGTCCTTGCCCTGATTGTCGGTGATCGTCCATTGGCGCAGGTCGTTGGTCTTGGGGTCGAACATCAGCGTGATGGTCTGGTCGCCGAAGATCGACTTGTCGCCCATGACGATGGTGGTCAGGTCGGAGCTTTGCTGGACGTCGCGGATCATCTGGTGCTGGAGGTCGATGCGGTCCGCCAGAAGCAGGCTGAGCGGCGTTTTCGACAGTGGGTAGATGTCCCAGGTCTTCAGCTTGAGATTGCCGATGACGACGTTGGCACCATCGGCGATGACGCGGATCGGCGAGGGATCGTCGTAGTTGAAGCGCAGCTTGCCCGGCCGCTGGATGAAGAATTTTCCGCTGGTCTGGTCGCCGCGCGGCGAGAACTGCATGAACTCGCCCATCATGCTTTTCACGGAGGAGAAATGATCGGCGATCTTCTGGGCCGCCTCCGGGCTTGCCCCCTGGGCACGGGCGCGACCGGGCATGAACCCGGCCGCGGCGGCGCCGAGAATCAGGCCGAGCATGGCACGGCGGGACGTGGCGGCATCCGTAAGGCCGGCAGCGCTCATGTCATGCCCTGCTGGAAATCGCGTCTTTTCAGTCATTCCTGTCTCCTTTGCTCCTCTTGTGGAAGCAAAACGCGGCGGCTTCGTGACGGTTCAATTCGAATCCGGCTGGCGATGCTATAGCACGCAACGCTTTCCATTCGAGAGCTGGTTGCGCGAAAGTGAACACCGTTCGCAAACGGCGGGGAAATACAGTCGTGGAGCTTTTCCGCGAATCGCGAAACCGCGTTCCGCGCTTTTGCTTGAATTACTCTATTTCAGCGGTCGAGCACATCCGCCTCCGTGGGCACCAGAATCTCGCGCTTGCCGGCATGGTTGGCCGGTCCGATCAGGCCTTCCTGCTCCATGCGCTCGATCAGCGATGCGGCCCGGTTATAGCCGATGCCGAGACGGCGCTGGATGTAGGAGGTCGACGCCTTGCCGTCGCGCAGCACGATGGCGACGGCCTGGTCGTAGGGATCGTCCGAACCGCCGAGATTGCCGGTGCCGGCCGGGCCGTGGCCGTCCTCCTCGTCCTCGTCGGCGGTGACGGCCTCGAGATATTGCGGCGCGCCCTGGCTCTTCAGGTGGGCGACGATCTCTTCCACTTCCGTATCCGAGACGAAGGGGCCGTGGACGCGCTGGATACGGCCGCCGCCGGCCATGTAGAGCATGTCGCCCATGCCGAGGAGCTGTTCCGCGCCCTGCTCGCCGAGAATGGTGCGGCTGTCGATCTTCGACGTGACCTGGAAGGAGATGCGCGTCGGGAAGTTGGCCTTGATCGTGCCGGTGATGACGTCGACCGAGGGGCGCTGCGTCGCCATGATGACATGGATGCCGGCGGCGCGGGCCATCTGAGCGAGCCGCTGGACCGCACCTTCGATATCCTTGCCGGCGACCATCATCAGGTCGGCCATCTCGTCGATGATGACGACGATGTAGGGAATAGGCTCGAGGTCGAACTCCTCGGTCTCGTAGATCGCCTCGCCCGTCTGGCGGTCGAAGCCGATCTGCACCGTGCGGGTCAGGACCTCGCCCTTGGCAAGCGCCTGCTCGACGCGGCTGTTGAACCCGTCGATGTTGCGCACGCCGATCTTCGACATCTTCTTGTAGCGCTCCTCCATCTCGCGCACCGCCCATTTCAGCGCCACGACGGCCTTCTTGGGATCGGTCACGACCGGCGTCAGCAGGTGCGGAATGCCGTCGTAGATCGACAGTTCCAGCATTTTCGGGTCGATCATGATCAGGCGGCACTGGTCCGGTGTCATGCGGTAGAGCAGCGACAGGATCATGGTGTTGACGGCCACCGACTTGCCCGAGCCGGTGGTGCCGGCGACCAGAAGGTGGGGCATCTTGGCCAGATCGGCGATCACCGGCTCCCCGCCGATGGTCTTGCCGAGCGTGATCGCCAGCTTGGCCTTCGAGCCGTCGAAATCGCGGCTGGCGATGAGTTCGCGCAGGAACACGGTTTCGCGGGTCTGGTTCGGCAGCTCGATGCCGATGGCATTGCGGCCGGGGACGACCGCGACGCGGGCGGCGATGGCGCTCATCGAGCGGGCGATGTCGTCGGCAAGGCCGATGACGCGCGACGACTTAATGCCGGGAGCCGGCTCCAGCTCGTACAATGTCACGACCGGGCCGGGGCGCACGTGCAGGATCTCGCCGCGCACGCCGAAATCCTCCAGCACGCTTTCCAGCATGCGGGCATTCTGCTCCAGCGCGTCGGTCGTCAGGCTCGCATCGCGCTTCACGTTCTTCGGTTCGGAAAGGAGATGGACGGAGGGAAGCTGGAAACCGTCGGAGGGCAGAAGCTCTCCCTGCGCGTCGCGCAGGGCGCGGTGGCCTTCCTTCGGCGCAGCGGCCGGGGGAACGACGCGGGCGCGGGCGGCGGGCGCGGCCCGGTGTGCCTGCTCCTCTTCGTCGTCGATCAGGATATCCGCCGGATGGCGGGCATGGCGGGCATGGCGGTCGTCGTCGTCGAAGGGCGGATCGTCGACATCGCCGTGCGCGCCGGGCGACACCGGCGGCGGGGTCATGACGCGGCGGTTCTGCGCCGCGTCCGCGTCGAAGGACGGCTCGTCCCGGCCGGTTCTGGCGGTTTTGGCGCGGACCGGCTCGTTCAGCGTGCCGAATTCGTCGTCGTTGAAGTCGTAGGGACCGTCGAGATCCGGCTTGCGCCGGCGGAATTCGAAGCCCGTCAGGCGGCGCAGCCGGGCCTGTAGCGTGTACCAGACATGGGTGGCCGCACCCGCGACCAGCATGATGGCCGGATGGGGATCGTCATTGTCCTCTTCCATTTCGCGCAGCGAGCGGGCCTTGCCCGGGCGGCCCGCCTCGTCCCCGGCGCCGGGGATGACGGGCAGTTCCGGTTCGCGGCCGACGAGACCGGAGGCGACGAGAAGGAACCATGCGGCGGGCAGTCCCAGCGTCGTGGCGATGACGACGGCGGCCGCGCCAGAAGGATAGGCGCCGATGAAAAGTGCGGGAAAGCGCAGGATCAGGTCGCCGGTTACGCCGCCGATGCCGTTGGGAAGCGGCCAGGTGCGCGGCGCGGGCATGCAGCCCGCCGAAGCGGCGGCGAGAAGGGCGCCGATGCCCCAGGAGGCGATGCGCGTCGGCAGGCGGTCGACGCCGCGGCCGCCGACCAGCGACAGCGACCAGCCGAGCGCGGGCAGCAGGATCACGACGCCGGCAAGCCCGAAGAGCTGCATCAATCCATCGGCGAAGAAGGCCCCGCCGAGGCCGAGAATATTGGCCGGTTCATTTCCTGTCGCGTGGGAAAAGCTCGGGTCGTCGACATTCCAGGTGGCGAGCGCGGCCACGCCGAGCGCCAGCCCGATGAAGATGGCGAACCCCGTGAAAGCACGGATTTGCCGCCACAGGAATGCGGTGAAGACGAAGCGTGCGGATTGCCGCCCGATGGTCGCCATGTGACTTTTTCCCATGATGCCAGCCCTGTTCTTCGAGGATGCGGTGGACCGCGCCGCGCGCGCAACACCCGATTCCGCGTGAGACTAACCGCGCGAGGGTTAAAGGCGCATTAACCATCCGTGAAAACGCAATCTTCACCCTCGCGGCAACGGGCCGCTCGTGCCGAGCGCATAAAAAAGGCCCGAACCGTGAGGTTCGGGCCAATGTAGCCAGTTGTGAACGGGCTACGACGGGATGAATCAAGGGCGCCGGGAAGGCGGCGCCCTCGCGGCGCCGGCTTAGTGGTAAGCCGTTTCGCCGTGGGACGAGAGGTCGAGACCTTCGCGCTCGGCTTCGACGGAGACGCGCAGGCCGACGATTAGGTCGACGATCTTGAAGAGGATCGCGCTGCCGATACCGGTCCACAGCAGGGTCACGATCACGGACTTGATCTGGATCCAGACCTGGCCGCCCATCGTGATGCCGTCCTCGTAGCCGATACCGCCGAGCGAGGCGCTGGCGAAGATGCCGGTGCCGATGGCGCCGACGATGCCGCCGATGCCGTGAACACCGAAGACGTCGGCAGAGTCGTCATAGCCGAATTTGGCCTTCACGACGGCAACGAAGAAGTAGCAGAAGACGGATGCGACGGCACCGAGAACGATGGCGCCGATCGGGCCGACGGCGCCCGCTGCCGGGGTGACGGCAACCAGGCCGGCCACGACGCCGGATGCTGCGCCGAGAACCGATGCCTTGCCGCGGGCGACGCTTTCGACCACGCCCCAGGCCACGACGGCACCAGCCGTTGCGGTGAAGGTGTTGATCATCGCCAGACCGGCGACCGAGTCGGCGGCAGCGGCGGAGCCGGCGTTGAAGCCGTACCAGCCGACCCACAGCATCGAGGCGCCGATGAAGGTCAGCGGCAGCGAGTGCGGAGCCATGTTGTCCTTGCCGTAGCCCGTGCGCTTGCCGAGCATGTAGGCACCGACGAGACCTGCGACACCGGCATTGATGTGAACGACCGTGCCGCCGGCAAAGTCAAGCGCGCCCCAGTCATAGATCAGAGCGCCATCGCCGCCCCAGACCATGTGGGCCATCGGGAAGTAGATGAACGTCGCCCACAGGATGGAGAACAGCACGACGGCGGAGAACTTGATGCGTTCGGCGAAGGCGCCGACGATCAGGGCCGGGGTGATGCAGGCGAAGGTCATCTGGAACGCGATGAAGACGTATTCCGGAATGGAGCCGGACAGGCTGTCGGCGGTGACGCCGGACAGGAATACCTTGTCGAAGCCACCCACGAAGGTGTTGAAGCTGCCTTCGGTGAAGGCGAGGCTGTAGCCGTAGGTGACCCAGACGATCATGATGACGGCGGAGACCATCAAGCACTGCATCAGGATGGAAAGCACGTTCTTCGCGCGGACGAGGCCGCCGTAGAACAGGGCCAGACCCGGCAGGATCATGAACAGGACGAGGACCGTCGAGGTCAGCATCCAGGCCGTGTCGCCGGAGTTGAGCGCAGGAACCGCTTCTTCGACGTCCTGGGCAAGCGCCGGCATGGCGAGCGCGGCGGATGCCAGCGCAAGGCCGGTTGCGAGTTTCAAATTCTTAAGCATGGATACTATACCCCCTGACGCTTAAAGCGCTTCATTATCAGTTTCGCCGGTGCGGATGCGCACGGCCTGGTCGAGCGAGTAGACAAAAATCTTGCCGTCGCCGATCTGCCCCGTTTTCGCTGCCGATGCGATCGCTTCGATGGCCTTCTCGACGAGTTCGGAGGCAACCGCGATCTCGATCTTCAGTTTCGGCAGAAAGCTCACGGCATACTCCGTGCCGCGATAGATCTCTGTGTGTCCCTTCTGGCGCCCGTAACCCTTCACTTCGGTCACGGTCAGGCCCTGAATGCCGACAGCCGTCAGTGCTTCGCGCACCTCGTCCAGCTTGAACGGCTTGATAATGGCCATCACAATCTTCATCTGGTTTCCCATCCTCAATGTTTTGCTCGGCTCGGAGCCGACTCTCCTCGCCGCTGGCAAAGTCATCATCTGTGCAGCGACTGCCTATTGTGCATTCAAGGCCCGTGCCAGATTCGAGTTGATCAATAAGTTATTGAAAAGTAAAGGCTGCGGAAAAAGCATCCAGAAAAGCGGCAGATGAATCGCGGATATTAGGGCAAAATCTAGGCAAAATTTAAAAAATGCACATATTTTGGCCATTTGCCTTTTTCAGAATCAACGGACTGCGACCATTGTGACGCTTTACGCCGCGTCACACCGCTTTATATAAAGAGAGAAGGTGCGCGCCGGCGCGCCGGGCCTTTGCCGCCCGGCGGCTGCGGATGAGAGGAATGGCGATGCTGGATATTCTTGTGGCGGGCGGCGGATATGTGGGGCTTTCGGTCGCGGCGGCGATCAAGCAGGCCGCGCCCCATCTTTCCGTCGAGGTGATCGAGGCGGCGCCGGAAGATGCCTGGCGCAAGGACCCGCGCGCTTCGGCGATCATCGCCGCGGCTTCGCGCATGCTGGAGGTGCTGGGCGCCTGGGAGGCGATCGCCCCCGAGACGCAGCCGATCAACAGCATGGTCGTCACCGATTCGCAGACCGGCGATCCGGTGCGCCCGGTGTTCCTGACCTTCGATGGCGATGCGGGCGGCGGCGATGGCCGTCCCTTCGCGCACATGGTGCCCAACACCGCGATGACCGGCGCGCTGATCGATGCCTGCAACCGTTTCGGCGTCGCGCTCAGCCACGGTGTCGCTGTCAGCGCTTTCAGGACCGGTGAGGCTTCGACCGAGGTGACGCTTTCCAACGGCGAGACGCGGACCGCCCGCCTTCTGGTGGCCTGCGACGGCGTGCGGTCGAAGTTGCGCGACATGGCGGGGATCAAGTATGTGCGCTGGGATTACGGCCAGTCCGGCATCGTGACGACGGTGGAGCATGAGCGGCCGCATAACGGCGTCGCCGAGGAGCATTTTCTTCCCGCCGGGCCCTTCGCGATCCTGCCGCTCAAGGGCAACCGCTCGTCCCTGGTGTGGACGGAGGCGACGCGCGATGCCGACAGGCTGGTGGCGGGGGACGATTTCCTGTTCGAGGAAGAACTCGAGCGCCGTTTCGGCCAGAAGCTCGGCGCGCTGAAGGTGGTCGGCGACAAGCGCGCCTTTCCGCTCGGCCTGACGCTCGCCCGCGCCTTCGTCGCGCCGCGTTTCGCTCTGGTCGGCGATGCCGCCCACGGCGTTCATCCGATTTCCGGGCAGGGGCTCAATCTTGGCCTCAAGGACGTGGCCGCGCTTGCCGAAACGGTGGTGGAGGCCGACCGCCTGGGGCTCGACATCGGTTCGCTTGCCGTTCTGGAGCGCTACCAGACCTGGCGCCGGTTCGATACGTTCCGCATGGGCGTGACGACCGACGTGCTGAACAGGCTGTTCTCGAACGACATCGGCCCGGTGCGGCTGGTGCGCGATTTCGGCCTCGGCCTCGTCGACCGCATGCCGGCGCTGAAATCCTGGTTCATCGGCCAGGCCGCGGGCGTGGCTGGACCCGGCGACCCCCGGCTGCTGGCCGGCGTGCCGCTTTAGAGCCTCTTGAGCTTCAGGATTTCAACTGCTTCCGCTTTGTGATTCAAGCTCCTTGTTAAGGAGTTTGAAGATGATTCATGTCGTCCGCCTGACATTCGTACGATAAGATTTTCGACTATAATTCCTGTATTAAATTAGGAATATTCAGGGGAATCAATGCATGTGGTTTACGAGGTTCATTCTTATCGCTGCTTTTAGTTTGACGGCGTCGCTGCCTCAAGCCGCAGGTTTGAAACTTTTCGAGGTTCCGGCCGATGACAATGGCCCGGCACTGAGGGTGATTGAATGGTCGCCTTGTGTTAGTCCACCTGAAGAGATCAATCTTGGCCCTTTTCGCCTTCCGGCAGTTCGCAATTGCCCGATTTCCGGCGACAAACTGCCGCTTATTGTCATTTCGCACGGATTCGGCGGCACTTTTCTGAGCCATCACGACACGGCTGAATCGCTTGCAGACTCGGGCTTTATCGTCGTGGCCCTGAACCATCCTGATGATACAGCCTCCAACGAGACAAAAGCGCGCAATCTGTCGGCTTTGGTCAGTCGCCCGACTGACATCAAGCGCCTCATCGATTTCATGCTCGGATCTTCATCAAGTGCGGCGCAGATCGATCCGCAGCGCATCGGATTCTATGGTTTTTCCAGAGGTGGTTACACTGGGCTTGTTCTGGCCGGAGCAAACCCGGACTTCCAAGAGTTACGCTCGGTTTGCCAACACCCGACCGGGGCCGCCTGTGATCGCATTAGCCAGGCGGCGTTGCCGAAGGCTCCGCTGACCCATGACCCGCGTATCAGGGCTTTTGTTATCGCCGACCCTCTGAGCAATGTCTTCCACACAACGGATAGTTTGAAAGCCGTAATAGCTCCCGTGCAGCTTTGGAGCTCTCAACGCGGGGGTGATGGTGTCTCGCCGGAAAATCTTGCGACAGTTGCCCGCAATCTGCCCGTGAAGCCTGAACTTCATGTCGTGCCAAATTCCGGACATTTCGCCTTTCTGACGATTTGCCCTCCGGAACTGGCAAAGTCGGTGCCGGAGTTTTGCATCGATAATGCAGGCTTTGATCGCACCGTTTTCCATAAGGAGTTCAATGCGCAGGTGCTTGCGTTTTTCCGCGAAAAATTGAGCGGGGCAGATCAACCCTGATCTGTAACTGAAGCATTTCCGGTGAAAATGGGATCACCTTCAATGCTTCGTTTCTTTGTTTCGCGTCGGGAAAGGCTCCGGGCGGCGTCATTCCTCCAGCTTGCGGGCTTCCGAAATGAGCATGATCGGCACGCCGTCGCGGATCGGATAGGCGAGGCGGGCACTTTCCGACACCAGTTCGTTGTGCTCCCGGTCGAGCCGGAGACGGCCCTTGGTCAGCGGGCAGACGAGCAGGTCCAGCAGCTTCGGGTCCACCTCCGACGTCCTGCTATCCATGCTGTTCTCTCCCGTTTCTCACCGCATCGCCGGGTATTTATTGCAATGTGTTCGAGGTGTTGTTCGGCCCCCGCGCCAGAAGCATTTCCAGCATGGCGACCAGCGTGGCCGAGCGTGCCTTGAGGCTCGAGGCTTCCAGCAGCGCCTGTTTTTCGGCGGCACCGAACGGCGTCATCATGCAGAGCGAGTTGACCAGCGCGAGATTGCCCGCCCGCTCGATGCTCTCCCAGTCGGCTTCCAGCCGGTGCGAATCGAGATAGGCGCGGAACACCCGCATCAGCGCGTCGCGGTCCACCTCCGGTTCCTCGCTGTTCACGCCGAGGTCCGAGAGAAAGGGCAGGATGCGGAAGCTGCGATAGGGCGCATCGGGTTGCGTCACTTCGTCCAGCAGGCGGATGCGGCAGATGCCTGCCAGCGAGATGACATATCGCCCGTCACCCGTTTCGGAAAAGGATGTCAGGCGGCCGATGCAGCCGAGATCGCAGAGCGAAGGACCGGCATTCTCGCCGGCGGGCTCCGTCAAGGTCGGCTGGACCATGCCGATCAGCCGGTTTCCGCCGATTGCCTCGTCTATCATCGCCAGGTAGCGCGGTTCGAAGATGTTAAGCGGCAACTGGCCGCCCGGCAGAAGCAGCGCACCCGTCAGCGGAAAGACGGGAACGATGTCCGGAAAATCCTCCGGAGCGTTATAGATGACGTTACCGACCTGCATGGGCACCTCCCGATCAGGACTGCATTCCTGTTTCCACCCGGATATCTGGGGCGGGCGAGCCGTTTCGCAAGCCTTCCCCCCGCCTCATGAAAAGAGGATGGAGGACATCTTGCGCCGGGCGGCGACGGTTGCCGGGTCCTTGGGGCCCCAGGTTTCGAAGAACTGCACGAGTTCCTTGCGGCCCGCATCGTCCCCGTAGGCGCGGTCCTTGCGCATGATCAGAAGCAGATGTTCCGCCGCCTCCTCGCGCTTGCCTTCCACATTGCGGATCTTGGCCAGCTTGATGCGGGACTCGTGATCGTCGGGATCGAGCGCCAGCGCATGTTCGAGCGCGGCAGGATCGCCGAGCTTCCGCGCCTCCTCGATCTGTGCAAGCTGCTTGAGGACCGCCTGTATGCCGTCGTCCTTGGCGGTTTCTTCCGGCAGATTTCCGAGAAGGTCGCGGGCGCGCTCGTGCTGGCCGGCCTCGATCATGCAGCGGGCGATGCCGGCGATGGCGCGCGGATTTTCGGGCGCGTGCTGGAGCACCGCGCCGAAAAGCTGGCCCGCGGCGTTGATGTCGCCGGCGTCGAGCAGGGTCTGCGCCTCGTCCAGCGCCGCGTCGATCTCGGCCTGGGCGTCGTCAGCGCCACCGGGGCCGGCGAGCTTGTCGATGAACTGGCGGATTTCGCTTTCCGGGATCGCGCCCATGAAGCCGTCCACGGGACGGCCGCCGGCGAAGGCGATGACGGCGGGGATCGACTGGATGCCGAGCTGGCCTGGAATGGAGGGGTGATCGTCGATGTTGAGCTTGACGAGCTTCACCTTGCCGGCCGCTTCCCTGACAACCTTCTCGATGGCCGGGGCAAGCTGGCGGCAGGGGCCGCACCAGGGCGCCCAGAAATCGACCAGCACCGGCTGGCGCTGCGATTCCTCGATGACGTCGCGACCGAAGGCGGCGGTCGTCGTGTCCTTCACCAGATCGCCGCTCGCGGCCGGGCCTGCGCTCGCGGGCTGGCCGCCGAGATTGACGGTGCCGTGCAGGCCGCCGCCGAAGGAGCCGCTATAGGGGTTGTTCGGGCCGCTCATGAATGTCTCCCATCGTCACCGTTGCCGGTCTTCTGTTCCATAAATCGTATGTCAGTCCGCGACTTTCAAGACAAGCGGCGTGTGGCCGGTCGCCTTGAGAAAGCGAATGAGGTCGTCGCGCCCGACACTGGTCGTCGCCGTGTTGCGCAGGGGATGACCGGTGATTCGATCATAGCGCATCAGGCCTTCGTCCAGAACGAATGTCACCTGCGAGGCGATGTCGTTGATGGCCGAAAAGACCGTGACGGAGCCCGGCGTAACGCCGAGATAATGCCACATCGTTTCCGGCTTGCCGAACGAAAGGCGGCCCGAGGCGTCGAGAATGCGGTGCAGGCCCTTCAGATCGACGGTCGCATATTCCTCCGCCGTCACCACGAAATGCCTGTCCTTGCGATCCCTCAGGAAGAGGTTCTTGGTATGGGCGCCGGCAATGATGCCGCGCAGTCTTTCCGATTCGCCGACGGTGAACACAGCCTCATGTTCCGTGGTTTCGTGAGGAATGCCGAGACTGTCGAGCAGGGCGAACAGATCGCGGTCGGTCTTGAGGGGCTTGTCGGTCATTTCGGCTGATCGTCCGGGCATGTGGAGAAAGCGCCCTTTTCCATAAAGGGCTGCGGTTTCGACCGCAAGCGGAAGCCGGGATTTCCGGGGATTTGACGGATGCGGATGAAAAATGTGCGATTTTCCGTCATTTCCCTGTTGCATTTGAAAATACCTTGAGCCATATATCGCCCCGTCAGCGCGACGCGCCGACCTGAGGCCCAGCGATCTACCCCGGGCCTTGGATTGTTGAGCGGGTGTAGCTCAGGGGTAGAGCACAACCTTGCCAAGGTTGGGGTCGAGGGTTCAAATCCCTTCGCCCGCTCCAGTTTCCAAAAGATGACGTAAGCCTCGGTTTTTCCGGGGCTTTTTTGTTGTTCGGCGCGGTTGGGATCGTGAAAACCCGAGGGCTGTCGAGGGCACGGGGGTGCGACGTTCCCGCTCGTCCGGGACGCCCGGTCAGGAATGGGCCGCGCTCTCCGGCACAGGCGGGAGCGCGGCTTTGGGTGCAGGGTTCGGGTCCCGGATCGGCGTGGTTTCGGGGTCAGAATCCGAGGGCCGAGCCGTCCTTGCGGCTGTCCGATCCGCCGTGCAGAAGGCCGTTTTCGCGGTCGATGCGGATCGCCTGGCTGCCGCCCATCGGGGACGTCACGACCTTGAGTGTATGGCCGCGCGCAGCAAGATCGGCCTTGGCAGCCTCGCCGACCGTCGGTTCGATTTCCAGAATGCCGTTGAAGGCGAAGCTGCGCGGCGCATCCATCGCTTCCTGGAGATCGAGGACCCGGTCGAGCACGCCGGAAATGAAGGCGGCGTGGCCGGCCGCCTGATAGTGTCCCCCCATGACGCCGAAGGGCATGACGGCCTGGCCCGCGCGGCACAGCATGCCCGGAATGATCGTGTGCATGGGCCGCTTGTTCGGGGCGATGGCGTTCGGATGCCCTTCGACGAGGCGGAAGGACGAGCCGCGGCTGTGGAGCAGCACGCCCGTTTCCGGTTCGAGGCGGGTCGAGCCGAAGCCGTGGAAGATGGAGTTGATGAAGGAAAGCGCGTTGCCGTCGGCGTCGACGACGCTGAGGTAGATCGTGTCGCGGTGTTCCGGCTCGTTCCACAGGGCCGGGGCGGCGACCCGCTTCATGTCGATGCGGGCGCGCAGCGTGTCGATGACCTTGTCCGACAGCAGTTCTTCCGCCACGCCGGGGCAGGAGGCCGGGTCGGCGATCAGCGCATCGCGGTGATGATAGGCGATCTTGGTCGCCTCGGCATGCAGATGAATACGGTCAGCCTCGGAAACGGCCGGCGAAAGATCGAAGCCGGCGAGGATGCGCAGGATCATCAGTGCGGCGAGCCCCTGGCCGTTCGGCGGGCATTCGAAAACGTCATATCCCTCGCCATAGGGTGCGGAAATCGGCGTCACCCATTCGGCGCCGTCAAGGCCGGCGTAAAAATCCTCTTCCGTGTGCAGGCCGCCCAGCTTTTTCAGATGCGACGCCATGAGGGCGGCATTCCCGCCGGCGTAGAAGGCCGCGGCCCCCTTGGCGGCGATGGCCCGCAGCGTGCGGCCGAGCGCCGGATGGGACCGTTTTTCGCCTGCCGCCGGGGCCTTGCCGCCCGGAAGATACTGGCGCGCGGCAAAGTCGTCCGTCGCGATGATCGAGGCATTGCCCTGCCAGTCCTGGGCGACGCGCGGGGTGATCGGGAAACCGTTTTCCGCATAGGAGATCGCGCGGCGGAAGAGCCGGTCGAGCGGCAGGGTGCCGTGGTCGGCATGCAGACGGCACCAGGCGGAAATCGCGCCGGGAACGGTCACGGAATGCGGGCTCGTCTGGGTCAGTTCCGTCACGCCGAGCGCCTTCAGCGCCGCGACGCTGGCGCCCGCCGGTGCGCGGCCGGAGCCGTTCAGCGCCTTCACGCCGCCGCCGGCAGGGGCATAAAGCGCGAAACAATCGCCGCCGATGCCGGTCATGAGCGGATCGACGACGCTCTGGACCGCAACCGCGGCAATGGCGGCGTCGACGGCCTTGCCGCCTTCGGAAAGGATTTCCAGACCCGCCGCCGTGGAAAGCGGATGCGAGGTCGCGATCATGGCTTCGCTCGCGAGCGTGGTCGGGCGCCGCCCGGAAAAGAAATCAAACATCGGCTTCGTAGTCCTTCATGCGAAACGGCTCCGGAGCATATCCGGAGCGGGTTGAAAACGAAAGCGGTCCATCGGTGCCCGACGGACCGGCGTGCGCGGCGCCTCAGGCGCCGAGCGGAAAAAGGCAGGCGACGGAACGGCCGGCCTGCGCCCGGGCCAGCACCGGATCGTCATGGCGGCATTCCTCGCGGGCGAAGACGCAGCGCCCGGCGAAACGACAGCCCCTGGGCAGATCCAGCGGGCTCGGTATCTCGCCCGGCAGCGGCTCGGTAATCGGCGCGAAGAATTCCGGGGCGGCAATCCTGAGCGCCCGCGCGTAAGGATGGGCGGGCGCGGACAGCACCGCATTGGTCGGCCCGGTCTCGACGATCCGCCCGAGATACATGATGGCGATTTCCTCGCACAGATAGCTGGCGACGCCGAGATCGTGGGTGATGAACAGAAGCGTCAGCCCCATTTCGCGCTGGAGGCGGCGCAAGAGGTTGAGAAGCTGCGCCTGCGTCGAGACGTCGAGGCCGGAGACCGCCTCGTCGGCGACGAGAACGGACGGGTTGGAGGCAAGCGCCCGGGCAATCGCCACGCGGCGCACCTGCCCGCCGGAAAGGCCGGCGGGATAGCGCTGCACGGCCTCCTTCGCCAGCCCGACGCGGGCGAGAAGTGCCTCCACCCGCGCAGGAATCTCTTCTTCGGGGCAGATGCCGAAATGGCGCAACGGCTCGGCCACCAGGGCGCCGACCGACATGCGCGGATTGAGCGAGCCGCGCGCGTCCTGATAGATCATCGCCACCTCGCGGGCGAAATCCGGCCCGGCGGCGCGGGCCTCGGCAATCGGCCGGCCGCGATAGAGCGCCAGCCCGTCGCTCGGCTCCGTCAGGCCGAGCAGCACGCGCAGCAGGGTCGACTTTCCCGAGCCGCTTTCGCCGACGAGCGCGATGCTTGCGCCTTTGGCGACCTTCAGCCTCACGCCGTCCAGCGCCTTGAGATCCTGCTTGCGGCGGCCGAGCAGCCCGTTCCGGCGGGCGACCTGATACACCTTCTGCACGTCGAGAAGCTCGAATATGCCGGGTTCGGAGGCGGCGTCCGTTTCCGCAGAGGTCGTCTGGTTCATTCCGGGTTCCAGCAGGCCAGCGCCCGCCCCTCCTTTTCAACGAGTGCGGGCCGCTCCCCGGCGCAGCGGGGCAGCGCCCGGGGACAGCGCGTGGCGAAGCGACAGCCCGCCGGCATGGCGTCGTAGCCGGGCACATTGCCTTCCGGCGGGGTCAGGTCCTCGGCGCCGATTTCCAGAACGCAGGATTTCAGCAGGCGGGTATAGGGGTGGCGAGGCGCGCGCAGCACGTCGGCGCATTCGCCCGCCTCCATGACCTGCCCGGCATAGAGGACGACGATGCGGTCGCAGGCCTGGCTGGCCAGCGCCAGATCGTGCAGCACGAAGATGCAGCTCGCACCGCGTGCCCGCGTCTGGTCGAGGATGAGGCGGACGATCTGCGCCTGAATGGTCACATCGAGCGCGGAGGTGGGTTCGTCGGCGAACAGGAGGTCGGGGTTGCAGGCCAGCGCGATGGCCACCATGACCCGCTGCTGCATGCCGCCGGAAAGCTGGTGCGGAAAGGCCGAAAGCCGCGCGGACGCATCGTTGATGCCGACACCCTTCAGGAGTTCGACCGCCCGTTCCCGCGCGGCCTTCGCGTCGAGGCCCAGCTTGCGGCGCAGCACCGAGATCAACTGGCTGCCGACCGTGTAGCAGGGGTTGAGGGCCGTTCCGGCGTCCTGAAACACCATCGACAGGCGCGAACCGCGCAGCCGTGTCCATTCCCTTTCCGGCAGGTCGAACAGGTCGGCCGCGCCGTCGAACCGGGCGCTGCCTTCGATGCCGATCGTGCGGCGGTCCAGCAGCCCCATCAGGGCCATCGCGATCGTCGATTTGCCGGCGCCGCTTTCGCCCACCAGCGCCAGCGTCTCGCCGCGCCGGAGCCTGAGGCCGACATTGTCGAGGATCTTCTTGTCGCCACGGTGCAGGGTCAGCCCGTCCACTTCGAGCAAACAGTCGGTCATGCGCCGTTCCTCAGCTTGGGATCGAATTCCTCGCGCACGCCGTCGCCCACCACGGAAAGCGCAATCAGCAGCACGGCCAGCGCCATGCCGGGCACGCCGGACATCCAGGCGGCGAAGCTGACGAAGCCGCGCCCTTCGGCAATCATCAGGCCCCAGTCCGGGGTCGGCGGGGTCACGCCGATGCCGATGAAGGACAGCGAGGCCGAAACGAGGATCGCTTCGGAGATGCGGATCGTCACCTGCACCGCCAGCGGAAAGACGACGTTGGGCAGGATATGCCGCCAGACGATCTGAAGCCGGGGAATGCTCATGAGGCCAGCCGCTTCCACGAAGAGCTGCACCTTCACCTGCATGACATCCGAGCGGACGGTGCGGGCGAAGGGGCCGATCAGGGACAGCCCGACCGCCAGGATCACCTTGTCGACCCCCTGGCCGAGAATGGCGATGAAGGCGACCGCCATGACGAGCGACGGCAGGGCGAGGATCGAATCGATCAGCCGCACGAGAATCCATTCGGGCCAGCCGGTGGAAAGACCGGCGGCCATGCCGAGCACGAGGCCGCCCGCCGCGCCGAGAAGCACCGAAAGCAGACCGATGAGCAGCGCGTAGCGCGCGCCGTGGATGACGCGGCTGAGGAGATCCTGACCGAAGCTGTCCGTTCCGAACCAGTGCGGATAGCTGCCGGGCGGCGCCATCATCGCGTCGATGTTCTGGTCGACCGGGCTGAAGGGCGCGACCCACGGGGCGAAGAGTGCGGCCACGACATAGACGAGCGTCACCGCCAGCGCCAGCGTGAAGAACGGCCTGCGGACGAATATGGAGCGGCGGCCGGAGCCGGATTTCCGCGGCGCGGCGGAGGCTGCTGCGTTTGCGGATGTCATGACCGTGCCCTCAGCCGGGGATCGAGGAAGGGATAGGAGAGATCGACGAGCAGGTTGACCAGGATGAACAGCGTCGCCGTCATCATCACCCCGGCCTGGACCACGACATATTCGCGCCCGAGGACGGCGGAGGTGATCATCTGGCCGATGCCCGGCAGGTTGAAGACGGTCTCTGTCAGCACCGCGCCCTGCAGCAGCGCACCGAGCTGGAGGCCGAGCATGGTGGCCAGCGGCATGGCGATGTTGCGCACGCCATGCACCCAGATGATCCGCCATTCCGGCTCCCCGCGGGCGCGGGCAGCGGCGATGTAGGGCTGTTCCATCACCTCGATCAGCGTGGCGCGGGTCAGGCGCACGATCATGCCGACGAAGTAGGTGGAGAGCGTCATCGCCGGCAGGATCATGTGATGGATGCCCTTGAGCATATCGTCCCACGGCGCGACGAAGCCCATGACCGGAAACAGGCCGAATTTCACCGCGAAGACCCAGATCAGCAGGATACCGAGAAAGAAGGACGGGAACGCCGTGACCGTCAGCGCCCAGGAGGCGACGCCGATGTCCCACACCGTGTCCTTGCGCACGGCGGAAAGAACGCCGAGCGGCACGCCGATGACGATGGCCAATGCGAGAGCGCAGGCCGCCAGCGTCAGCGTCACCGGCAGCGCCTCGACGAAAGCGTAGGTGAAGATGTCGACGCGCGCGATATAGGAGGTGCCCCAGTCGCCGGTCATGAAGTTTGCCGCCCAGGTGAGATATTGCTGGGCCACAGGGCGATCCAGCCCCAGTTCGTGCATGATCGAGGCGTGGGCTTCGGGCGAATATTCCGAGCCGAGCAGAATCTGGACCGGATCGCCCGGCGCCAGCTTCAGCAGGCTGAAGCTGGCGACCGAAACGATGAACAGGACCACCAGGGTCTGCGCGATCTTCGAAAAGACCTGACGCAGCATCAGGAGAGGCTCACACCGTGGAGATCGATGAGATCGGCCGGAATGTAGGTGAAGCCCTGCACTTTGGTGCTGAAGACCTTGTAGATCGGCATATGCGCGATGAGGGCGATGGGTGCCTCGTCGATCAGCAGGTCCTCGGCGGCGTTGTAGAGCTTCGAACGCTCCGCGACGTCGAGAATCTCCTGGGCCTCGGCGCAAAGCCGGTCGAACTCGGTGTTCACCCAGCCCGGATAGTTCCACGAACCGTCGGAGCGGAACTCCGGATAGAGGGTTTCGTCCGGATCGAGATCGGCCACCCATTCGAAGTCGAACAGGTCGAAGGCGCGGTCGTTGCGCCGCTGCACCCAGGCGGTCGGCTCCATCAGCTCGAGTTTGACCTTGATGCCGATCTCCGCCAGCATCGGGGCGACGGTCTGGGCGATACGGGTCGAGACGGCGGTGCGTTCCGACATGATGTAGACCGCCTCGATCTCTCCCTGATTGGCCGCTTTCGAGCGGAAATCCTTCGCCTTGTCCAGATCGAAGTAATGGCCGCGGCCGGACGTGGCGATGTTCGGATCGAAGAAGCCGGACATCGGCGGCGAGATGGGCGTGTAGGCCTGCTGGGCCCGGCCGAAATAGGCCTGCTTTATGAGGGCCTCGCGGTCGAGCGCATAGGCGACGGCGCGGCGCAGGTTCACGTCCTCGAACGGACCCTGGCGGGTGTTCATGCCGACGAAGGAATAATTGCCCTCGATGCCGCCATAGACCGTGGCGCCCGGAAACGCCTCGACCTGCGGCAGGAGTTGCAGCGGGCAGTTGGACATGCCCTCGATCTGCCCCGCCATCAGCGCCGCGACGGCGGTCGAGGCCTCGCGCATGATCATGAAGGTGGCCCGCGAAAGCTTCGGCATGTCCGGCTCGAAATAATCCGGATTGGCCTCGAGCTCGACGGAATCGTTTTCGCGCCAGCTGACGAATTTGAACGGACCGGTGCCGACCGGGTTGCGCCCGTAGTCCATGCCGTATTTCTCGACGGCGGCCGGGCTGACGATGGTGCCCGCACGGCCCGTCGATCCGGTCAGCGCCACCGGCAGGAAGGCGTAGGGCTTGGAGAATTTGAGGCGGACCGTCAGCGGGTCGACGATCTCGATCTCGTCGAGCAGGGCCAGTTTCCAGGCATGTGGCGACGTCGGCTCGCCTTCCTTCACGCGCAGCAGGGAGAACTTCACGGCCTCGGCGTCGCAGACCGTGCCGTCGTGGAATTTCACGCCGTCGCGCAGCTTGAAAACGTGGGTCTTGTCGTCCTCGAGGATCCATTCCTCGGCGAGATCCGGCTCGAAACGGACCGTTTCGCCGTCATACGTGACCTTGAGCAGACCGTTATGGATGTTGTTGATGATCTGGATGGCGTTCAGGAAGCCGGTAAAGTGCGGATCGAGCGTATCGATATGCGAAAGCGAGGCGATGCGGATATGACCGCTCTGCTGGGCCCGGGCCAGGCCGGGAAGGAAGCCTGCGCCTGCGCCGGCGAATGCCGCGGCGCCGACCCCCTTGAGAAAGCTGCGGCGGCGCATCCGGGCGGCCATGCGCGCTTCGAGAATGGCCTTGTGATCTATGACGTTCATGACGTTCCCCTGGTTCTTTTTGACTCTCCTTCCGTGGACGTTTCGAAACCCGCCTTGCGACCGAAGGATCGCGCGCCGAACCATGCCGTGACACCCTTCGTTCGCCCGAAGGCAAGGCCGCCACGGTCTCCCTATCGCTGCCGTCTTTTTTTTGTTAAATTCATACTGCCAATATATGTATACATAAACAAGAGAAAAGTGTTCCTTTGCTGAAGGCGAGTGGTCATTCACAAACACGGACTGCGGATACGGTCCATTCGGTGATCGTCAAACGGATCGTGACGGGCGCGGTGCGGCCGGGCGACATGCTGAGCGAGAAGGCGCTGGCCGAGGATTTCAACACGTCGCGCACGCCGGTGCGGGAGGCCCTTCACCGGCTGAGCGCCGAGGGGCTGGCCGAGCGCGGCCCGCGCCGCGCCTTCATCGTCAAGAGGATGGACGTCGAGGCCTTGCAGGCCCTGTTCGAGGCCGTCGGCGATCTGGAAGCGCTCATGGCGGGCAAGGCCGCCCTGCGGATGACCGAAATCGAACGCCAGATGCTGGCCGCGATCGTCCAGGAGGGCGAGGACCACGCCGACGATCCCGACGCCTATGCGGCGATCAACACCCAGTTCCATGCCGCGATCAGCGCCGGGGGGCATAATTCCATCCTGTCGGCAACGCTTGCCGAACTCAATCTCAGGACCCTGCCCTGGCGCGGTGCCCAGTTCAGCAACCGTTCCATGCGCATCGCAAGTTCGCGCGCAGAACACCGGGCCATTTACGAGGCCATCGCCGCGCGCGATGCGGCGGCTGCCGAAAACGCCATGCGCACCCATGTCGCGGCGTCGTTGATGGTCATTTCCGAAGTGCTTGCCGAAGAAAAGCTGTCCGACTGATCCGTCCGTCTTTGATTTCTGTCAATGTCCGGCAGGCGCCGGGCGTGTCTTATGGCGGTCAGGCGGTGCAGGCCGCCCGGAAACGAAATCAGGAAAGGACAAAGCCATGAAAGCCGCTCGCTGGCACAAGGCGCACGATATTCGCGTCGAGGAAGTGACCGAACCCGGCCCGTCCGCCGGTCAGGTGAAGATCAAGGTCGCGTGGGCCGGCATTTGCGGCAGCGACCTGCACGAATACGTCGCCGGGCCGATCTTCGTTCCGGTTTCCGCACCGCATCCCGTCAGCCATGACGTCGCGCCGATCATCATGGGCCATGAGTTTTCCGGCCAGGTGGTCGAGGTCGGCGAGGGCGTGACGAAGGTCAAGCCCGGCGACCGCGTGGTGGTCGAGCCCATTCTGGCCTGCGGGAAGTGCAGCGCCTGCCTGCACGGCAAATACAATGTCTGCGAAAGCCTCGGCTTCCACGGCCTCTCGGGCGGCGGCGGCGGTTTTTCGACCTATACGGTGGTCGGTGAGCGCTGGGTGCATCCGATGCCGGAAGGGCTTTCTTACGAGCAGGGCGCGCTGGTGGAACCGGCGGCGGTGGCGCTTCATTCCGTGCGCCTGTCGAGCCTCAAGGCCGGGGGAACGGCGGTGGTCTTCGGTGCCGGCCCGATCGGGCTGCTGATCGTCGAGGCGCTGCGGGTCGCGGGAGCCTCGAAGATCTATGTCGTCGAGCTTTCGGAGCAGCGTGCCGCCAAGGCGCTGGAACTCGGCGCCCATGCGGTCGTCGATCCGTCGAAGGCGGATGCGGTGGCGAAGGTGCGCGAACTGTCCGGCGGCGGCGTCGACGTGGCCTTCGAAGTCACGGGCGTCCCGGCAGTGCTCCAGCAATGCATCGATTCGACCCATTACGAGGGCGAGACGATCATCGTTTCCATCTGGGAAAAGCCCGCCTCCTTCCAGCCCAATACGGTGGTGCTGAAGGAGCGGACGCTGAAGGGCATCATCGCCTATCGCGATATCTTTCCGGCGGTGATGGACCTGATGATGCAGGGCTATTTCCCGGCCGACAAGCTGGTGACGAAGCGGATTCCTCTCGACGACATCGTCGGGGAAGGCTTCGAGGCGCTGGTCCGGGAAAAGCAGCACATCAAGATTCTCGTGCAATCGCCCGAGGCCTGAGGCCGTCCTTACCGGGCCCTCGGTATCATGGCAAACCCCTCTCCCCCGTCAACCCCGGGCTCGACCCGAGGGTCCATGCAAGGGGTGCCGCTGGATGCTCGGGTCAGGCCCGAGCATGACGGAGGGGGGCGACAGGCACATTCTCAGCAGTCTGGCGGCGGCGCATTGCGCCGCCGTTTGCGGTTGGGTAGGGTGCCGGCGATCTCGTCAAACGATGGAGCCTTTCTTGCGTCCAGCCTTCCTGTTCCTCGCGCCGCTGCTGGCGCTGTCCGGGCTTGCAACGCCTGCTGATGCCCAATGGAAGGCCGCCGAGCAGTTCGTGACCTATCCGGTGTCGGGCAGCACGGGCATGGAACTCTACCAGTCCATCGGCAGGAACGGGCCGACGATCGGAAACGGCGTCCGCACCATCGCCCATACGACCTTCAAGCTGTTGTGGAGCCGCGATTACCAGCAGCGCGGCAGCGCCTGCGTTCTGGCCTCCGCCCGGCCCAGCCTGACGATCATCTACACGCTGCCGAAGCCGTCCGGCCGGCTGTCTCCGGCGCTCAAGGCCAAATGGGACACGTTCATTGCCGGTATCCGGGCGCATGAGGCGGTGCATGGCGTCAACATCACCGATATGGTGCGCGAAATCGAGCGGTTTTCCGTCGGCCTGACGGCGGAGAACGATCCGGGTTGCCGGAAGGTCCGCGAAAAGCTTCAGGCCCAGCTGAAGATCATTTCCGATGCCCGCCAGCAGAAGGAGCGGGATTTCGACCGGGTGGAAATGGGCGAGGGCGGCAATGTGCAGCAGCTCATTCTGGCGCTGGTGAACGAATAGACCTTTCGGGAAAACAAAAAAGGCCCGCTGGCAGGGCGGGCCTTTCGCGTTGCGGGGCGATGGCTCAGAAGCTCAGTTCGCGGTCGCCGTTCTCGTCGCGGATGCAGGTCTGGAGGCCGATGCGGTTGAGGACGTTGATGAACGGCTTCGGCGGCAGTTCCTCGACGTTGACCATCTTCTTCGCGTCCCAGTCGCCCTGAGCGATGAGGATCGCGGCGGCGACCGGTGGCACGCCGGCGGTGTAGGAGATGCCCTGGCTGCCGACTTCGAGATAGGCTTCCTTATGGTCCGCGACGTTGTAGATGAAGACCTCGCGCTCCTTGCCGTCCTTGATGCCCTTGACGAAGTCGCCGATGCAGGTCTTGCCTTCGTAGCCCGGGGCGAGCGAGGCCGGATCGGGAAGAACCGCCTTGACCACCTTGAGCGGCACGACCTCGAGGCCCTCGGCCGTCTTCACCGGCTGTTCGGAGAGAAGGCCGAGATTCTTCAGCACGGTGAAGACGTTGATGTAGTGATCGCCGAAGCCCATCCAGAAGCGCACGTCGGCGCCGTCCATGTTCTTCGCCAGCGAATGCACCTCGTCGTGACCGCAGAGATAGGCGCGGCGGGTGCCGACGACCGGCAGGTCGTAGTCCTTGCCGATCTCGAACATCCTGTTCACCTGCCATTCGCCCTTCTGCCAGGAATAGACGACGCCTGTGAATTCGCGGAAGTTGATTTCCGGGTCGAAGTTCGTGGCGAAATACTTGCCGTGGCTGCCGGCGTTGATGTCGACGATGTCGACGTCCGTCACCTTGTCGAGATATTCGTCCTTGGCCAGACGCGCATAGGCGTTGACGACGCCCGGGTCGAAACCGGCGCCGAGGATGGCGGTAATGCCCTTTTCCTCGCACTCGGCGGCGCGCTTCCATTCGTAATTGCCGTACCACGGCGGGGTTTCGCAGATCTTGCCGGGCTCCTCGTGGATCGCGGTGTCGATATAGGCGACGCCGGTGTCCATGCAGGCGCGCAGCACCGACATGTTGAGGAAGGCGGTGCCGACGTTGATGACGATCTGCACGCCCGTCTTGCGGATGAGATCCTTCGTGGCCTCGATATCGAGCGCGTTCAGCGCATGGCCCTCGAGAACGCCCGGCTGCTTCAGAGCCTTCTTTTCATGCACGCTCTCGATGATCTGATCGACTTTCGCCTTGGTACGCGAAGCGATATGGATATCGCCCAGAATGTCGTTGTTCTGCGCGCACTTGTGCGCCACGACCTGAGCTACGCCGCCGGCGCCGATAATCAGGACATTCTTCTTCATCTCACACGTAAGCCTCCGTGGACCTGTGGGTGGTTGAGGGATAGTGCCGGCCTGAGTTTTCAGGACAGGCTCTGCTTGTAATCCTCGTAGGAGAATTCGCGAACGGTTCGGACGGTGCCGTCGAGCTCCCTGATGGCGATCGCCGGCATCTTCACGCCATTGAACCAGTTCTTCTTGACCATCGTGTAACCGGCGGCATCCTGAACGGAAAGCCGGTCGCCGGCCTTCAGCGGCGCGGGGAAGCGGAAGGTGCCGAAGATGTCGCCGGCAAGGCAGGACTTGCCGCAGATCATGATCTCGTGCTCGCCTTCGTCCGGCTCGATCTTCGCGCTCTGGCGGTAGATGAGCAGGTCGAGCATGTGTGCCTCGATGGACGAATCCACGATGGCGAGGTCCTTGCCGTTGTGGAGCGTGTCGAGCACGGTCACTTCCAGCGTCGCGCTTCTGGTGATCGCCGCCTCGCCCGGTTCCAGATAGACCTGAACGCCGTATTTTTCGGAAAACGCCCTGAGGCGCGCGGCGAACCGTTCCAGCGGATAGTCGTCGCCGGTGAAATGGATGCCGCCGCCGAGGCTCACCCATTCCGCCCGGGCGATCAGGTGGCCGAAGCGGTCCTCGATGACCGCCAGCATCTCGTCGAAACGGCCGAAATCGGCGTTTTCGCAATTGTTATGGAACATGAAACCGGAAATCCGGTCCATCACGGCCTCGATCTTCTCCGGGTCCCACTCGCCGAGGCGGGAGAAGGGGCGGGCCGGGTCGGCGAGGTCGAAATCGGAGGTCGAGACGCGCGGATTGACGCGCAGGCCGCGAATCCGGCCCTCGGAGACGGAGGAGAAGCGTTCGAGCTGGCCGATGGAATTGAAGATGATCTTGTCGCAGTTCGCCAGAACCTCGGCGATCTCGTCATCGGCATAGGCGACCGAATAGGCATGGGTCTCGCCACCGAATTTCTCGTGGCCGAGCTTGATCTCGTAGAGCGAGGAGGAGGTCGTGCCGTCCATGTAGTCTTTCATGAAATCGAACACGCCCCAGGTGGCGAAGCATTTCAGGGCCAGCAGCGCCTTGGCGCCGGAAAGCTCACGGAGACGCTTGATCTTCTCCATGTTGGCAAGAAGCCGGGACTTGTCGATGAGGTAATAGGGCGTCGGGAGCATCGGCATATTCCGTCAGGTTGAGAAAAGCGGCGATCCATTCGCCTTTCCGCGTGGCGGTGCCGGAACGAAGGTCCGGCGGAATGCTCCCATACAAGTGTTCCCCCCGCTTCTCAAGGGGAATCGGACCCCGCGCCCTGTGCGGGGCGCGGAATCGTGCCTTCAGGCGACGTGCGGGCGCTGTTCCTTGCCGAGAAGGCGGCCTATCGCCGTTTTCACGTCCTCGGGACTATGGAAATGCTGGCCATCGAGACCAATCACATGGAATTTGACGGCAATGAATTTCAGCTTGTCCTCGTCGGGAACGACAATACCGACCGGAACGCCTTCGAATTCGATAGTCTGCTTTTCCATTGAAACCTCCTCAACGGTTTCGTCTGTCCTGATTCCGCTTGCGGAATGCGGCTCGTTCATCCCGAGCAGGGTTTACTGTCGCGAGGCTTACATAAGACGACAGTCGGGCGCTTCAATGGCTGTTCGAAGCATTTTTTGATAGAATTTTTCGTCATTCTTTTGTCATAAATGGCGTGCCGGAAAATTATTCTTTGTATCGCAAATATGGAAGTATTCTATTCCCGATCGTCAATGGACCGCCGAAAGCCTTTCGCACAGGCGCTTTTATTAAACATGATTTATATAGTCAAGATTATTCGCCCGTCACCCGATCGACCGCCAGCCGTGCGATCGCCAGTGCCGAGGTCAGGCCGGGGCTTTCGATGCCGAACAGGTTGACCAGCCCGGCAAGGCCGTGGATCTCCCTGCCGTCGATACGGAAATCGGCTGCGGGATCGTCCGGTCCGCAGATCTTGGGGCGGATGCCGGAATAGCCCGGAAAGAGGGCCGCATCGGGCAGGCCGGGCCAGTAGCGCCGGATCGCCGCATCGAAACCTTCGCCGCGGCGCGGATCGACCTCGTAGGCGATGTCGTCCACCCATTCGACGTCGGGGCCGAAGCGGGCCTGGCCCGCGAGGTCGAGGGTCAGGTGAACGCCGAGGCCGTGGGCATGCGGCGCCGGATAGACCAGGTGCGAGAAGGGGGCCTTGCCGGACAGCAGGAAATAGCTGCCCTTGGCGTAACGGGTCGGCGGAATGTGGGCGGCGTCCAGACCGTCGATCCGCCGTGCCGTCGTCGAGGCATGAAGTCCCGCGGCGTTGACGAGAACCGAGGTGGAAAGCTCCATCGGCTCCGCACCGCCCGCGGTGACGACGAACTCGCCGTTCCGGCAGGCCGCGCCCTCGAACGGCGTGTTGAAGGCGACAGATGCGCCCTCGTTCTCGGCGTCGCCCAGCAGGGCCAGCATGAAGGTGTGGCTGTCGATGATGCCGGTGGACGGCGAATGGAGGGCGGCAAGGCAGGAGAGGGACGGTTCCAGCGACAGCGCTTCTTCGCGGTCGAGCAGCCGCAGGTCGTCGCAGCCGTTCGCTTTGCCCTTGGCGAGCAGGCCCTCGAGGGCCGCGATCTCTTCCGGAATGGTGGCGACGATCAGCTTGCCGCAGCGTCGATGGGGAACGCCGTGGCTTTCGCAGAAGGAATAGAGGCGGTGGCGGCCTTCGACGCAGAGCCGGGCTTTCAGGCTGTCCTTCGGATAATAGAGGCCTGCGTGAATGACTTCGCTGTTGCGGGAGGAGGTGCCGGTGCCGATGGCGCCCGCCGCTTCCAGGATGACGGTGGAAAACCCCCGTGCGGCGAGTTCCCTGGCCGTGGCGAGCCCGACGACGCCGGCTCCGATGACCACCGCGTCAATATCCGCCATCGACCTGCCCTTTCCCGTTCGCCTGCCCGCCCAATATAGCCTTCCGCTTCCGCCGCTCAAGCGCAAATGGCGGGTCGGCTGCGCAGTCGATTTTCCTTTTCGTTGCTTGCATCCGGCCTGTTGCGGTGGCAAGGATCAGATCGTAGCGCATTCGCTCGAAAGGGGCTTCAGGCCATTTCCGGGAAGGCAATGGCGCAGGGGCGAATGCGGCAAGCGTGGGGAAACCTGTGTTTCGGCACGACCGGGAAAGCCGGACCATCGCCGTCGCAGCGGCCGGACAGGTCGCTGTGCGAGCGCAGGAATCAGCACGGAATCTCATGGGTTTGCGCCGGTTAACGCAAATTTGCCGGGTTTCATGGACATTGCGTGTCGCGCGTCTATCTATCCGTGGACCGCAAGACCCGCGCCCCGTTTCGTTCAGCAGCGGTACAGGAACCGATTGTTAGAACGAGCCGTTCGGGGCACATCTGCGAGTGCATGCCCTCCAGCCGTTTCCGACTAACGGTGCCATTCAACTCTGTTCGTTCTGAAATTTGAAAATCCATGTCCGATCATCATAAAGCATCCGCTGCAACGCCAGAGTTCGATCCGAGGCAGATCGACCATAACGGGTCGATTCGGGCCGGTTACATGACGGCGGAGGAACTGAGCGTCTGTGCAGCGGCGCTCGCCTCCGGCCAGATTTCCGAATTACCGGGCTTGCAGCCGTTCGAATTCTTCTCGCGCCATCGCGAGAACGAGAAGGAAATCCTCAAGGTCTACCGCGCGTCGGCCGTGGATGTCGAAGCCGGCGCGACGATCACGCCCGCGGCCGAATGGCTTCTCGACAACCACTATATCGTCGAGGAGGCGATTCAGGAGGTCCGCCGCGATTTCCCGAAGAAGTTCTACCGCCAGCTTCCGACCCTGACGGTCGGCGGCACGGAACTGCCGCGGACGCTGGTGCTGGCCTGGCTCTACGTCGCCCATACCCAGAGTGCGGTGAACACGGAAAGCCTCGCCACGATGGTCGAGGGGTTCCAGTCCGTTCAGACGCTCGAGATCGGCGAACTCTGGGCGCTGCCGTCCTTTCTGCGTTTCGTGCTGATCGAAAACCTGCGCCGCATCGCGCTGCGGGTCGAGCGCTCGCGCGAAATGCGCCGCCGCGCCAACGACGCCGCCGACGAGGTGATCCGCCTCAACGACGAGGCGGCGTGCCGGGATCTGCTCGCCTCCATCGCGCCGCTGGCCGCCGATTCCACCTTCGTCACGCAGTTCCACTATCGCCTGCGCAACGGTTCGCAGACCTCCGATTTCGCCATCAAGTGGCTTGAGGAGCGTCTCAGGGCCGCCGGAACGGATGCCGAGGCCGTCGCGGCCTGGGAACAGAATCGCCTGTCTTCCGGCAACGTGACGATGGGCACCCTCATCAAGAGCCTGCGCCTCATCAACGATACGGAATGGTCCGTCTGGTTCGAGGATGTCAGCCAGATCGACAGGATCCTGCGTGCCGAGACGGATTACGGCGCGCTCGATTTCGGTTCGCGCAACGCCTATCGCAACCGCATCGAGATGATCGCCCGCCGCTGCGGCAAGAGCGAGGTGGATGTCGCCCGGACCGCGATCCGCCTGGCACAGGACGCCGCCGCCGATCCGGACGGCGACGGGCGCGAGGCGAATGTCGGCGCGTTCCTCGCCGGTTCGCGCCGGAGCGAACTGGAAAAGGCCGTCGGCTATCGTCTGCTGACCGTGCAGCATGTCGTGCGCGCCATCCGGCGGATGAACTGGTTCGCCATTGCCGGGCCGGTGCTGCTCATCACCGTTCTGGCGATGGCGGCGGTCGGCTGGTTCCTGGGAAGCCTCGGCCTGGGCTGGCCGGTCATCCTCCTGTTCCTCCTGATGTTCTCGCTGCCGGCATCCGAGGGCGCCACGGGCCTCTTCAACATGCTCGTGACCTTCTTCGTGCGGCCGGCGCGCCTCATCGGCTTCGAATTCAAGGAAGGCATTCCCGAGGACGCGCGCACGCTGGTCGTGGTGCCGTGCCTGATCGGCAACCGTGACCAGGTGGATGAACTCGTCCGCAATCTGGAGGTCCACTATCTCGCCAATCCGCACGGTGCGATCTCCTTCGCCCTGCTGTCCGACTGGCCGGATTCGAAGGTCGAGGAAAGCGAGGCCGATACCGAGGTTCTCGACTATGCCAAGCAGGAGATCGCCCGCCTGAACCGGCGCTACAAGGATGTGGGCGAGCGCTTCTATCTCCTGCACCGCCGCCGTCTGTTCAACGAGACGGAAGGCGCATGGATGGGCTGGGAGCGCAAGCGCGGCAAGCTGCACGAGCTGAACCTGCTGCTGCGCGGCGACCGCGATACCGGCTTCCTGCCGGGCGCGAACCGCGTTCCCGCCGGCGTGAAATACGTGATGACGCTCGATGCCGACACGCGCCTGATGCGCGAGGCGGTCACGAAGCTCGTCGGCAAGATGCACCACCCGATCAACCGCCCGGTTCACGATCCGAAGACCGGGCGCGTCGTGTCCGGCTACGGCGTGCTGCAACCGCGCGTCACGCCGTCGCTGACGACCGGCCAGGACGCGTCGGTTTTCCAGCGCATCTTCTCCGTCAGCCGCGGCATCGATCCTTACGTCTTCACTGTGTCCGACGTTTATCAGGACCTGACCGGCGAGGGCACCTTCACCGGCAAGGGGCTCTACGATGTCGACGCCTTCGAAAGGGCGCTCAAGGGCCGCATCGAGGAAAACACCGTGCTCAGCCACGACCTTCTCGAAGGCTCGTTCGCCCGCTGCGCCCTCGTGACGGATGTCGAGCTGGTCGAGGATTTCCCGACCCGCTACGAGGTGGAAATGTCGCGCCAGCATCGCTGGGCCCGCGGCGACTGGCAGCTCATTCCCTATATCCTCGACGCGGCGCGCGACATCACCGCGCTCGGCCGCTGGAAGATGATCGACAACCTGCGCCGCTCGCTGATGCCGATCGCATGGGCTTTCGCCTCGGTTCTCGGCTGGTATTTCCTCGATCCGCTCGGCGCGATGGTCTGGCAGATCATCCTGATCTTCAGCCTGTTCGTCGCGCCCACGCTGTCGCTGCTGAACGGCCTCATTCCCCGCACCACGGATATCGTGCCGAGCGTTCATTTCAACACGATCCTGTCGGATATCCGCGATACCAACGCGCAGGTCGCGCTGCGAATCGTCTTCATCGCCGACAGCGCTTGGATGATGGCCGATGCCATCGTGCGCTCGCTCTACCGCCTGTTCGTCAGCCGCAAGAAGATGCTGGAATGGCGCACGGCCGCCAGCGTGCAGTCGAGCACGCAAGGCTCGATCGCCGCCTATTACCGCCGGATGTGGCATGCGCCGGCGGTGGCCGTCGGCAGCCTGACCTTCGCGGCGGCGGCCGGCGACAACGCCTTCCTCGTCGGCATGCCCTTCGTGTTCCTGTGGGTGATCTCCCCGGTCATCGCCTGGTATGTCAGCCAGTCCGCCGAAACCGAGGACCAGCTCTTCGTGCCGGAGAACGTGGCCGTCGGCCTGCGCCGCGTCGGACGCCGCACCTGGCGCTATTTCGACGTCTTCGTCGTTCCCGAGCAGAACTACCTGCCGCCGGACAACGTGCAGGAAACGCCGCAGTTTTCGGTCGCCACACGCACGTCGCCGACCAATATCGGCGTCTATCTCCTGTCGACGATTTCCGCCCGCCGGTTCGGCTGGATCGGCTTCCAGGAAACGATCGAGCGGCTGGAGAACACCGTCTCGACCATCGAGAGGATGGAGAAATATCGCGGCCACCTGTTCAACTGGTATCATACCGATACGCTGGACACGCTCGGCCCCCGCTACGTCTCCACCGTCGACAGCGGCAATCTCGCCGGCCATCTCGTCGCGGTGTCGTCGGCGCTGCGTGAATGGGCGGAAGCGCCTTCTGCCCATCTCCAGGCCGATCTCGACGGCCTCGGCGACGTGGCCGGCATCCTGACCGAAGTTGTGGCGGAACTGCCGGACGACCGCAAGAACGTCCGGCCGTTGCGCCGCCGTCTCGAAGAGCGCATCGCCGGTTTCTCGACGGCGCTCGTTTCGGTGAAGCGCGAGCATGAATTCGCCTCGATCCGCATCATCAACCTCGCCGTCCTCGCCCGCGACCTCGACAAGCTCGCCGCAAACCTTCACCACGAGGTCAGGTCGGCGGCATCCGAGGAGGTGACGAAGTGGACGCAGGCGCTGGTCCGGACCTGCGAGGGCCATGTGGCCGACAGCGTGTTCGACATTTCCAACATCGAGCCGCTGCGCGTCCAGCTCGCCTCGCTGCGCGACCGTACCCGCAATCTCGCCTTCTCGATGGATTTCTCGTTCCTGTTCCGCAAGGAGCGTCGCCTGCTTTCCATCGGCTTCCGCGTCGACAGCAATGAGCTGGACGAGGCCTGCTACGACCTTCTGGCATCGGAGGCGCGCCTCACCAGCCTGTTCGCCATCGCCAAGGGCGACCTGCCGACCGAACACTGGCACAAGCTCGGCCGCCAGGTCGTGCCGATCGGCGCGCGCGGCGCGCTGATTTCCTGGTCGGGCTCGATGTTCGAGTACCTGATGCCGCCGCTCGTCATGCAGGAACGCCAGGGCGGCATCCTCAACCAGACCAACAACCTGATCGTGCAGGAGCAGATCAACCACGGCCGCCGTCTCGGCATCGCCGCCTGGGGGATCTCGGAAGCGGCCTTCAATGCCCGCGACCATAACCTGAACTACCAGTACACCAACTTCGGCGTGCCGACGCTGGGCCTCAAGCGCGGCCTCGGCCAGAACGCCGTCATCGCGCCCTATGCGTCGATCCTCGCCAGCCAGTACGATCCGATTTCGGCCTACCGGAACCTCGAGGTGCTACGCTCGCTCGGCGCGCTGGGGCTGTACGGCTTCCACGACGCGGTCGATTTCACGCCGACCCGCGTCCCGGATGGCCAGACCTGCGCCGTCGTCTACAATTATTACGCCCACCACCACGGCATGTCGGTGGCGGCGGTCGCCAATGTCTGCTTCAACGGCTGGCTGCGCGAGCTTTTCCATGCCGATCCGGTGATCGAGGCGGCGGAACTGCTGTTGCAGGAAAAGGCGCCGCGCGAAGTGCCGGTGATGAGCGCCAAATACGAGGGCGAAACGCCCGGCAAGGGGCAGGGCGAGCTGTTGCGCGCCGAGTTCCGCCATATTGCCGATCCGCAGACGAAGGACCGGGAACTGGTGTTCCTGTCGAACGGCCATTACTCCGTCATGCTGACCGCGACGGGGTCCGGCTATTCGCGCTGGAACGGCCAGAACGTCACGCGCTGGAAACCCGATCCGACGGAAGACCGCTGGGGGACGTTCATCTTCCTGCGCGACACGGTCTCGGGCGACTGGTGGTCGGCGACCGCCGAGCCTCGCCGCATCGCCGGCGAAAGCAGCAAGGTGATGTTCTCCGACGACAAGGCGGAGTTCCACAAGACGGCCGGCGAGATCCAGAGCACGGTCGAATGCATCGTCGCCAACGAACACGATGCCGAAGGCCGCCGCATCACGCTGATCAACACCGGAACCGAGGATCGCTTCATCGAGGTGACGTCCTACATGGAGCCGGTGATCGCCAGCGACGGCGACGACAACGCCCATCCGGTGTTTTCACGCATGTTCATCAGGACCGAGATCAGCCGCAGCGGCGATGCGATCCGGGCCTGGCGCAACAAGCGCAGCCCGAACGACCCGGACATGTGGGTGGCGCATCTGGCCTCCGACAATTCCGGGCCGGCGCGCCCGACCGAGTTCGAGACCGACCGGCGCCGCTTCATCGGCCGCGGCCGCACGCTCGGCGAGGCGGCCGCCTTCGATCCGGGAGCGACGCTTTCCGGCCTGGATGGCTTCACGCTCGATCCCGTCATGGTGTTGCGCCGCGTCGTGCGCGTGCCGGCCGGCAAGAAGGTCCAGACCGTGTTCTGGACCATCGCCGCGCCGAACCGGCTGGAAATCGACAAGGCCGTCGACCGCTACCGTCATCCCGAGGCCTTCGCCCAGGAGCTGGTCCATGCCTGGACCCGCACCCAGGTGCAGTTGCGCCATGTCGGCGTCACCTCGCAGCAGGCCGTCGCCTACCAGCATCTCGGCCGCTACCTGACCTATCCCGACATGCACCTGCGTGCCGATGCGGGCACGGTGGAGGCGGGCCTCAAGCCGCAATCCGCGCTGTGGGGGCTGTCGATTTCGGGCGACTTCCCGATCTTCACCCTGCGCATCAACGACGACCTCGACTACGACGTGGTGAAGGAGGCGCTTTCGGCGCAGGAATATCTGCGCTCGCGCGGCGTCGTCAGCGATCTGGTGATCCTGAACGAAAAGCCCTCCTCCTATGCGCAGGACATGCAGCACGCGCTGGAGGGACTGGTGGAAAACGCCCGCCGCTTCGCCCAGCAGTCGGGCGACGGCCGCCCGAACGTGTTCACGGCCCGCCGCGACGTGATGGACGAGACGACGTGGAGCGCGCTCATCGCCGTCTCGCGCGTCGTGCTCCACGCCCGCAACGGCAAGATCATGGATCAGGTGAACCGCGCGGTTCAGCTCTTCTCCGGCCCGGCCACGGCCTCGCGCCTCAGGGACGAGCGGGAAGCCGCCGTCCCGGCACCGCTGCCCGCCCCGTTCCCGAACGCGCGCGCGGTGGACGACAAGGGCGATCTCGACTTCTGGAACGGCTTCGGCGGCTTCACGCCGGACGGCAATGAATATGTCGTGCGTCTCTACGGGGGACAATCGACGCCGCAGCCGTGGATCAACGTCATCGCCAATCCCGAGTTCGGCTTCCACGTTGCCGCCGAGGGCGGGGCCTTCACCTGGAGCCGCAACAGCCGCGACTACCAGATCAGCCAGTGGACGAACGATCCGGTGACCAACCGTCCCGGCGAGGCTTTCCATATAGCCGATCTCGGCACGGGTACGGTCCACACGCCGTTCGCCGCCCTGTCGAGCCATCCGGAAACGCTCTACGAAGCGCGTCACGGCCTCGGCTACAGCCGCTTCCTGACGAGCCACGACGGCCTTGCCCTGGAACTCACCCAGACGGTCGACCGCGAACGTCCGGTCAAGGTGTCGCGCCTGACGCTTACCAACCACGGCAAGGCGAAGAAAACGCTGCGCGTCTACGGCTCGGTCGAATGGGTGCTCGGCAACGACCGGGCGAAGACGGCTCCCTTCATCCTGAATTTCAAGGATGAGGATGCCCCGACCATCGTCGCCACCAACCCCTACAGTCTCGCCAATAGCGGCCGTTACGCCTTCTTCTCGGCCAGCGAGGCGGTGTCGGGCTGGACGACCAGCCGGCGTGAATTCATCGGCCGAAACGGCACGATCCGCCTGCCGCAGGCCGTCGCCGCCCGCTCGGTGCTGTCCGGTGCGATCGAGAGCGACGGCGATCCCTGTGCGGTGCTGGCGGTCGACGTCACGCTTGCGCCCGGCGAGACGAAGGACGTGTGCTTCCTGCTCGGCGACACGGACTCGGCGGAAGCGGCCCAGGCGCTGGCCGAACAGGTCCGCACGGAAAGCTTCGCCCGGATTCTCGACAGGCAGACGGCGTTCTGGGCCGATTTCACCGGCCGCATCCGGGTCGAGACCCCGGACAAGGCATTCAACCATCTCGTCAACCGCTGGCTGCCCTATCAGGCGCTCGGCTGCCGCATCATGGCCCGTGCCGCCTTCTACCAGGCCTCCGGCGCCTTCGGCTTCCGCGACCAGCTCCAGGACACGCTGAACCTGATATTGCAGGACCCGTCGCTGGCGCGCGCGCAGATCCTCAACGCCGCCGCGCGGCAGTTCCAGGAAGGTGACGTACTGCACTGGTGGCTGCCGGATACGGGCGCCGGCGTGCGCACCATGATCTCCGATGACGTGGTGTGGCTTGCCCATGCGGTTCACCGCTATGTCAGCACCACCGGCGACAGGACGGTGCTGGACGAGACGCTGCCCTTCCTGATCGGCGAAGCGCTGAAACAGGACCAGCACGACAGCTTCTTCACGCCGGAGGAGAGCGACGATGTCGGCAGCCTCTACGAGCATGCCGCCCGCGCCCTCGATCTGGCGGTCGCCCGCACCGGCGACAACGGCCTGCCGCTGATCCTCGGCGGCGACTGGAACGACGGCATGAACCGCGTCGGCATCGAGGGCAAGGGCACGAGCGTCTGGCTCGGCTGGTTCCTGGCCGCGGCGCTGCGCGACTTCATTCCCTATGCCGAGGAGCGCGGTGACGCCGCCCGCAAGGAGCGCTGGGGCGCTCATCTCGCATCGCTCAAGGCGGCCCTGGAAACGGCGGGCTGGGACGGCGCCTATTACCGCCGCGGCACGTTCGACAACGGGTCGCCGCTCGGTTCGACGCTCTCCGACGAATGCCAGATCGACTCGCTCGGCCAGTCGTGGAGCGTGCTGACGGGCATCGGCGATCCGGCGCGGGCCGAACAGGCGATGGACGCGGTGCTGAACCAGCTCGTGGACGGCGACGAGAAGATCATCCGCCTGTTCACGCCGCCCTTTGCCGAAACGCGCAAGGATCCGGGCTATATCAAGGCCTATCCGCCCGGCATCCGCGAGAATGGCGGCCAGTACACCCATGCGGCCATCTGGGTCGTGCTGGCGCTGGCGAAGCTCGGCCGGAACGAGGATGCGTGGCGCTGCTTCTCCATGCTCAATCCGGTCAACCACGCGCTGGACAGGGATGCCGCCGAAAAGTACCGGGTCGAGCCCTATGTCGTGGCGGCGGACGTCTATGGCGAGGACTTCAAGGCCGGGCGCGGCGGCTGGACCTGGTATACGGGCTCCGCCGGCTGGCTCTACCGCACGGCGGTCGAAGGCATCCTCGGTATCGTCCGCACGCCGGACGGCATCGATGTCGCGCCCGTGCTGCCGGAGGCATGGCCCGGCTATTCCGCCGACGTCACGCTCGACGGTCGCACGGTCAGGATCGCCGTTACCCGCGAAGGTGAGAAACCGGTCGTCACCATCGACGGCGAGGTCGTCAGGCCCGACGCCTGAGGCGAGCCGCCGGAACGGAACGGCATGAGGCCGGGTGCGCAAGCACCCGGCCTCATGCGTTTGCGTAGCGGTCCCGCGCCCAGGCGATCAAACTTCCCGGCGGCGCGTTTTCGAACCATTCCGGCTGCTTGCGGAAACAATGCAGGCCGATGACCTGCGGGTCGTCGAGCAGATGCCGGAAGGGATGATCGCGGAACGGCGTGTCGGAATAGGCTTCCTCGGAATAGAAGCTCTTGTAGCCGAGCAGCAGGGGTTCGAGCTTGTACTTTTTCACGTAATAGGCGCAGGCGTGACGGCCCCAGTGGTTCCAGGGGTGGTCGGAAAAGTCGGTTGGCTCGCCACGCAGCCTTTTCACAAAACGGCTCCAGCGCGGCTTGAGATGCGCCCAGGGGCCGAGTGCGTCGCGATGGAAGGCGTCGAGCATCGCGGTTAGTGCCGGATGATCCTTTGGCCACCACATCACGGCGACGCAGGGCAGGCCGTGCTGCTCGACGCCGAGGAGAAGGCGGTCCGGCCGGGGGATGGGGCGCAGAAGCAGCAGGTCGGAATCGCACCATATGCCGAGCCCTTTTTGAAGCATCGCCAGCCGCCAGATGTCCGACTTGATCACCGTCGGTATGTTGCGCTTCGGGTCGTCCAGCGCCGCTTTGGGAAACACCGCCTCGGCGTCCAGGCACTCGATGCCCTCCGGCAGATTGGCCACCGGCTCGTAGGCGTAGAAGCGGACCGGATGGCCCATGCTCCGCCAGCTGCGCAGGCAAAGCTTCTGAAAGTCGGGAAGGCGGGGGCCGATCCAGAAGGTCGCGAGCGTCGGCAGGTCGGCGGTCGTCGGCGGGGGCGGTGTATCGGGCATGGGCATTCGACCTTTGCGTGACATGGCTGGTCCGCTTCGGGAGCCGGGTTAGCGTAAGCCACACACGTCTGGCAAGCCGAAAGGACGAGCATGCTCTTCCGGCGTTCCGGCTGGTCGGAAAGGCGCGACGTTCAGTGCGCCAGAGGGGTTTTCGTCTTGCCGTCGTCCTCGATGGTGATGCCGCTTTCCTTGAGCAGGGCGGCGAAGCGGCCTCCGGCATGGCTCAGTTCGTCATAGGTGCCGGTTTCGAGGATGCGGCCGTGTTCGATGAAGATGACGCGGTCGGCGTCGCGGATGGTCGAAAGCCGGTGGGCGATGATGAATGTCGTCCGGCCCTTGCGCAGCCGGTCGATCGCGTCCTTCACCTTGCTTTCGGTCTCCACGTCGAGGGCGCTCGTCGCTTCGTCGAGGATCAGGATCGGGGCGTTCTTGAGAATGGCGCGGGCAATGGCGATGCGCTGGCGCTCGCCGCCCGACAGGCGGTTGCCGCGCTCGCCGACGCGGGTGTGGTAGCCTTCGACGCGGCTTTCTATGAAATCGCTGGCTGCTGCTGCGGCGGCGGCGGCATGCACGTCCTCGTCGCTGGCGCTCTCGCGTCCCAGGCGAATGTTCTCGGCGATCGAGCGGTCGAGCAGGCCCGAATCCTGGAATACGGTGGCGATTGCCCGGCGCAGCGACTGGCGCGTCACGGTGGCGATGTCCGTCCCGTCGATCAGGATCTCGCCCTTCTGCGGATCGTGGACGCGCTGGAGCAGGTTCACCAGCGTCGTCTTGCCGGCGCCGGTCGGGCCGACGATGGCGAGCGTCTGCCCCGCTTCGACGCTGAAGGACACGTCGCGGATGCCCTGTGTGGTCTTGGCGAAATCGAACGAAACGTTGCGGAATTCGACGTTGCCCTTGACGTTCTTCAACTCGACGGCGCCGGTATTGTCCTCGCGGTCGCGGACGGCGTCCTCGAGCTTGTAGAACTCCTCGAGCTTGGCCCGGGCCTCGAAGATCTGGTTGGCGAACTGGAGCATCTGGTCGAGGCGGCCGATCAGCAGGGTTGCGAAACCGGTGAAGGCGATGACGTCGCCGACCCTCATCTCACCCTTCTGGACCAGAACCGTGCCGATGACGAGGATGATCATCATCGAAATGGTCGAGGCCATGCGGTTCAGCGCGCTGGCAAGCGCCCACCAGTCGAGAACCGGATATTGCACGGAGAGAAGCCGGCTGGTGAATTCCTTCAGCGCCCGCGTTTCGGCTTCGATGCGATTATAGCTGTGAATGACCGAGACGTTGCTGATGCAATCGCTGACATGGGAGAAGACCCGGTGATAATGGGTTTCCACGGCGGCCTGGCCGTCCTTGGTCCTGCTCATCACCAGATTGCCGATCACGACGTAGAGCACGCCGAGGCCGATCAGCACCATCGTCAGGCGCACATCCATCGACAAGGCTGTCGGAATGAGCAGGGTGAGCGCGACGGCGGTCGCCAGATGCGAGCGCATGAATTCCAGCCACAGGCCGAACAGCGAATCGGAGGCGCGCAGCAGCGTATGCAGCGAATTCGACGTGCCGCGCCGGTTATGCCAGGAGAGCGGCATGGAAACGATGCGCTCGAAGGCTTCCGTCAGAAGCGAGGCGCGCCGGCCATGCGCCAGACGATCCGCTTCGCGGGCCACCATCACGAATGCGATCGTGTTGAACACCGCAAAGGCCGCCCACATGAACAGGACCGGCTCGACGTTGCCTTTCGTGGAGATCGCCTCGATGATCTGGCCGAAGAGAATCGGTTCGACGATGGTGATGACGGCGAGCACGACATTGGCTGCGACAACCAGCGACACGCGAAGGCGGTTGGCCCCGAGATACTTCAGCGCGCGGAAATAGACCTGCAACAAAGACAAATGGGAAACCTCGACGAAACCGGAGGCCGCTTTTCCGCAGAACGGCGCCTCCGTCACCCGTTTGAGGGTGGCAAGCAAATTTGGCGAATCATAGTTCACTTTCGATCACGGGAACACCGTTTTGTTGTCATGCACAGCCGCGCGCGGATGAAAGTGCGGGATGGACCTCGATCAAATTGTGCCCTGTCAATAATCGCTTTGCGCGATGCGCCGTTCCCGTTTACGTTTGTAAGCCTTTCACGGGCTGAGGGAGGACGGGCGCAACGTCTGTTTCCCGGTGTCGATATCGACGCCTTGCCTACACCGTTCGACCAAGCGGGGGTCCCTTGCTGACAAACAATATTGTCTGTTTTCTGACGGCATTGGAGCAGGCCGGTTCGGCAGACGGGCTCATGGAAACGTTCGAGGGGTTTCTGCGCGAGGAACAGATCGGTCACTATGTGTTGCTGCGCATTCCCATGATGCACGAGACCTCGGTCTTTCACGTCATGCGCGAGCATCTGCCGGAGAACTGGACCGAGTTCTATATGGCGCGGAGCTATCACCTGATCGATCCGGTGCTGCGCAACATGGTCATGACGCACGGTTTCTACCGGTTCGAGGACGCACACCTCGCGTTCGAGAAGGATACCAACCGCCGGGGAATCGAGCGCCTCGCCGACGATCGCAAGCGTTTCGGCATAGAGGACGGCTATCTGTTTCCGGTCTACGGGCGGCTCGGCCTCGTCGGTGCGGTCGTGCTGGCCGCCGAGCGCCGCAGCGAGGTGCCGTCGGTCAGCCTGCACATGCTCAACGCGGCGCTGATGCATCTTTTCTGGCGTTTCGTGAACCTGAGCGACGACGGCTCCGCCCGGCTTCCGCCGACCGAGCGCACCGTGTCGATGACGCGACGCGAGAAGGAAGTCCTTGCGCTTCTGGCCGACGGGCTGACGTCGAACGAGATCGCCCGCCAGCTCAGCATCTCCAATCATACCGTCGACTGGTATGTGAACGGGCTTCAGGAAAAGCTCGACGCGCGCAATCGCCAGCATGCGATTTCCCTCGCCTTCCGGCGCGGCCTCCTGTCGTGAGGGCCGGAATCCGTTCGGCGCTGCAAAAATTCTCGTATTGTGAAATTGCGCATGGTCAGGTGAGACGCTAACATCGCCTCGAACCGGGTAAGGAGTATTTGGGGTGGCCGCGTAGCGGCCGGGACCCGGTTCCTGTTTTGCAGTGCATGGGAATCCGATTCGCCTGGCCATGAGGGCCGACGGACCGGAGTTGGGCGTTTTGGCGTGCGGCGACAGGGCACGCCCTGGAGGAGATTTCGATTTGCGTATCAAGAAGATACTTGTTGCCAACCGTTCCGAGATTGCCATTCGCGTCTTTCGGGCGGCCAATGAACTGGGCATTGCGACGGTGGCGGTCTGGGCGGAAGAGGACAAGCTTTCGCTGCACCGCTTCAAGGCCGACGAAAGTTACCGCATCGGGCGCGGGCCGCATCTGCCCCGGGACATGGGGCCGATCGAAAGCTATCTCTCCATAGACGAGATCATTCGCGTTGCAAAATTGTCGGGTGCCGACGCCATTCATCCCGGCTACGGGCTTCTGTCGGAAAGTCCCGAATTCGTAGAGGCCTGTAACGATGCAGGTATCGTTTTCATCGGCCCTGCCGCGGAGACCATGCGCCGGCTGGGCAACAAGGTGGCCGCGCGCAACCTGGCGATCTCCGTGGGCGTGCCGGTGGTGCCGGCGACCGAGCCGCTTCCCGACGATCTCGACGAAGTGGCCCGCATGGCCGCGGAGATCGGCTATCCGGTGATGCTGAAGGCGTCCTGGGGCGGCGGCGGGCGCGGCATGCGCGTCATCCGTTCGGCGGATGACCTCGCCCGCGAGGTGACGGAGGCCAAGCGCGAAGCCAAGGCCGCCTTCGGCAAGGACGAGGTCTATCTGGAAAAGCTCGTCGAGCGCGCCCGCCACGTCGAAAGCCAGATCCTCGGCGACACCCACGGCAACGCCGTCCATCTCTTCGAGCGCGACTGCTCCATCCAGCGCCGCAACCAGAAGGTCGTGGAGCGGGCTCCGGCGCCCTATCTCGGCGAGGCGCAGCGGCAGGAGCTGGCGGACTATTCGCTGAAGATCGCCCGGGCGACGAACTATATCGGCGCGGGCACGGTCGAATACCTGATGGATGCCGACACCGGCAAGTTCTACTTCATCGAGGTGAACCCACGCATCCAGGTGGAACATACCGTCACGGAAACCGTGACGGGTATCGATATCGTCAAGGCGCAGATCCACATTCTCGAGGGCCATGCCATCGGCACGCCGGAATCAGGCGTGCCGCCGCAGGAGAAGATCCAGCTCAACGGCCATGCCCTGCAATGCCGCATCACGACGGAGGATCCCGAGCACAACTTCATTCCGGACTACGGGCGCATCACCGCCTACCGCTCTGCGGCCGGCTTCGGCATCCGTCTCGACGGCGGAACGGCCTATTCGGGCGCGATCATCACCCGCTATTACGATCCGCTGCTCGTCAAGGTCACGGCCTGGGCGCCGACGTCGGATCAGGCCATCAACCGCATGGACCGGGCGCTGCGCGAGTTCCGTATTCGCGGCGTGGCGACGAACCTCACCTTCCTCGAGGCGATCATCACGCATCCGAAGTTCAGGGACAATTCCTACACCACGCGCTTCATCGATTCGACGCCGGAACTGTTCCAGCAGGTGAAGCGGCAGGACCGCGCCACCAAGCTTCTGACCTATCTGGCGGACGTGACGGTGAACGGCCATCCGGAAACGCGCGGCCGCGCCGCGCCGCCGGCCGACGCCGCCGCCCCGGACGTGCCCTATATCGACGCCCCGGTTCTCGACGGCACCAAGCAGAAGCTGGACGCGCTCGGTCCGAAGGGGTTTTCCGAGTGGATGCGCAATGAGAAGCGCGTTCTCATCACCGATACGACCATGCGCGACGGCCATCAGTCGCTGCTGGCGACGCGCATGCGCACCTACGATATCGCGGCGATCGCAGGTACCTATGCGAAGGCGCTGCCGGGCCTGTTCTCGCTGGAATGCTGGGGCGGGGCGACCTTCGACGTCTCCATGCGCTTCCTGACGGAAGATCCGTGGGAGCGCCTGTCTCTGGTCCGCGAAGCCGCGCCGAACTTCCTTCTCCAGATGCTCCTGCGCGGGGCGAACGGCGTCGGCTACAAGAACTATCCCGACAATGTCGTGAAGTATTTCGTCCGTCAGGCCGCGCGCGGCGGCATCGACCTGTTCCGCGTGTTCGACTGCCTGAACTGGGTGGAAAACATGCGCGTCTCGATGGATGCCATTCTGGAGGAGAACAAGCTCTGCGAGGCGGCGATCTGCTATACGGGCGACATTCTCGATCCTGAACGCGCCAAGTACAGCCTGAAATACTACACCGATCTCGCCGCGGAACTGGAAAGGGCCGGGGCGCACATCATTGCCGTGAAGGACATGGCCGGCCTGCTCAAGCCCGGTGCGGCGAAGGCGCTGTTCACGGCGCTGCGCGAGGCGACCGGGCTGCCGATCCATTACCACACGCACGACACGTCCGGCGTTTCGGCCGCGAGCGTCCTGGCTGCGGTGGATGCTGGCGTCGATGCGATCGATGCGGCGATGGACGCCTTCTCCGGCGCCACCTCGCAGCCCTGCCTCGGCTCCATCGTCGAGGCGCTCAAGGGCTCGGAACGCGACAGCGGCCTTGACGCCAAGTGGATACGCCGCCTTTCCTTCTACTGGGAAGCGGTGCGCAACCAGTATGCCGCCTTCGAAAGCGACCTCAAGGGGCCGGCTTCGGAAGTCTATCTGCATGAAATGCCGGGCGGCCAGTTCACCAACCTCAAGGAGCAGGCCCGTTCGCTCGGGCTGGAAACCCGCTGGCACGAGGTGGCGCAGGCCTATGCCGACGTAAACAGGATGTTCGGCGATATCGTCAAGGTCACGCCGTCCTCCAAGGTGGTGGGCGACATGGCGCTGATGATGGTCTCGCAGGACCTGACGGTTGCCGATGTGGAGAATCCGGAAAAGGACGTCTCCTTCCCGGAATCGGTGGTGTCCATGCTCAAGGGCGATCTCGGCCAGCCGCCCGGCGGCTGGCCGCAGGTCTTGCAGAAGAAAGCCCTGAAGGGGGAGGAGCCGTATACGGCGGTGCCGGGTTCGCTTCTGCCGGAAGCCGATCTCGGCGAGGAGCGCAAGGCGATCGAAACCAAGCTCGACCGCCCGGTCGACGATTTCGAGTTCGCCTCCTATCTGATGTATCCCAAGGTTTTCACCGATTTCGCGCTGGCAAGCCAGACCTACGGCCCGGTGTCCGTTCTGCCGACGCCGGCCTATTTCTACGGCTTGCAGAACGGGGCTGAAGTCTCCGCGGAGATCGAGCAGGGCAAGGATCTCGTCGTCGTGCTGCTCGCGACATCGGAGCCCGACGAACAGGGGCTGGTGAAGGTGTTCTTCGAACTGAACGGCCAGCCGCGCCTGATCAAGGTGCCGGACCGGTCGCTCGCCGCCTCCGCCAAGGCCCGCCGCAAGGCCGAAACCGGCAATGCCGCCCATCTCGGCGCGCCGATGCCGGGCGTCATCTCCACCGTCTTCGTCAATCCGGGACAGGCGGTGAAGGCCGGCGACGTGCTCGTTTCCATCGAGGCAATGAAGATGGAAACGGCGCTGCATGCCGAGCGCGATGCGACGATCTCGGAGGTGCTTGTCCGGCCCGGCGACCAGATCGACGCCAAGGACCTGCTCGTCGTCTACGGCGATTGAACGCCGGACCATGCGAGGGGAAAGGGTCCGGTCTTGCCGGGCCCTGAATTGACAACCCCTCTTCTAATCACCCTCGGGCTCGCCCCGAGGGTCCACGCCGCGAGCGGCACGGTGGATGGTCGGATCAAACCCGACCATGACGAAAGAGAGCGATGAGCCCCTGTTCAGTCGTACGGGCCCGGCAGACCGGGCCTTTTCTTTTTTATGTCACCTCCGGACAAATATCATTGCTTCCGTGTCGATTCGTTATCGCGAACGGGCTTTTCAAATCGCTTTGGCTTCTGTCATAAGTCACGCCGGTAACGTTGCAGGAAGGGCAGGCGAATGACAGATTCGGCTGAATGCAGGGGGAGCGGGCAGCTCTCGCGGTCGGGACTTTTTTCCGCGGGGCGAATCGGCGTCTCCCTGCTCTTCCTGGCCAACGGTTTCGCAACCGGGTCCTGGGCGCCGAAGATCCCGGAATTCGCCCATCGCCTCAGCCTCAACGAGGGCGCGCTCGGCGTCATGATCATGATTTTCGGCATCGGTTCACTGCTGATGATGCCGATGGCAGGCGCGGCTGTTGCCCGGCTCGGTTCCGGGCGGGTTTCGCTGCTGTGCGGCCTTGCCCTGACGCCGATGCTTCTTCTCGTCACCGTCGCGCCGGAGCGGATCGGTGCCGCCGTGGCCATGTTCCTGTTCGGCGGCTTCATCGGCGCGATGGATGTGGCGATGAATGCCAATGCGGTGACGGTCGAGAAGACGATGCGCCGCGCCATCATGTCGTCCTGCCATGCCTTCTGGAGCCTCGGCGGCCTGATCGGAGCGGCGCTCGGCGGCTATCTGATCGAAGCGCTCGGCATTCGCGGCCATGCGGTTTTCGCCACCGTCGCCGTCGGCCTTCTGATCGTTGCGGCCTGGCCGCTGCTGAACCGGGACGACAAGCCGGCGGGGGCGGGGGAGCAGAGGGAGCCGCTCCGGCTGCCGATGACGCCGCTGCCCTGGCTGATCGGCATGATCGCGCTGTTCGCGATGATCCCGGAAGGCGCGATGCTCGACTGGAGCGCGCTTTATCTCAGGAACGAGCTGGGCGCGTCGGTCACGGTCTCGGGCTTTGCCTATGCGGCCTTCTCGCTGACGATGGCGGCCATGCGCTTTGCCGGCGATTTCGTGCGCGACCGCTTCGGGCCGGTCCGCACGCTCCGGGCCTCGGCGGCGCTCGGCATGGTCGGCCTGTTCGTCGCGGGCCTTGCATCCGACACGACGGTCGCGCTCATCGGTTTTGCCATTGCCGGCATCGGCATCGCCAACATGTCGCCGATCATCTATTCCGCCGCCGGGTCGATCCCGGGCGTGCCGTCCGGCATCGGTCTTTCGGTCGTGACCACGCTCGGCTATTCCGGCATCCTGTTCGCGCCGTCGATCATCGGTTTCATTGCCGCCCATTCGGGGCTGGACACGGTGTTCATGTTCATGCCGCTGCTGGCGCTGGCGGTTCTGGCGCTTTCGCACCTCGTGCGGCACGCCGAACGAACATGATCCTGTCATGATCGCGTGAAAGGGATGGCCGAACCGGTTGACAATGCGTCATCCTTGCGCCACCTCAACTCGATCTGCCGATTGTCCGAAGGGCCGCCATGTCTTCCTGCCTTGCCGATTACGATCCGAAACCCCGCCGCGCTTCCGTTGCCGTCGATGTGGGCGGCGTGATCGTCGGGGGCGGGGCGCCCGTCGTGGTGCAGTCCATGACCAATACCGATACGGCCGACGTGGATTCGACCGTGGCGCAGGTTGCGGCGCTCTTCAAGGCCGGCTCCGAGATCGTCCGCATCACCGTCGACCGCGACGAGAGTGCTGCCGCCGTGCCGAAGATCCGCGAGCGCCTGCTGCGGCTCGGCATGGACGTTCCGCTGGTCGGCGACTTCCACTATATCGGGCACAAGCTGCTGGCCGACCATCCGGCCTGTGCCGAGGCGCTGGCGAAATACCGGATCAATCCCGGCAATGTCGGTTTCAAGGACAAGAAGGACAAGCAGTTCGCCGAGATTGTCGAAACGGCCATCCGCTACGACAAGCCGGTGCGCATCGGCGTCAACTGGGGGTCGCTCGACCAGGAACTGCTGACCAGTCTGATGGACAGGAACCAGGCGGCGGGCTCGCCGTTGTCGGCCCGGCAGGTGACGCGCGAGGCCATCGTCCAGTCGGCGCTGATCTCGGCGGAACTGGCCGAGGAGATCGGGCTGCCGCGCAGCCGCATCATCCTGTCCGCCAAGGTCAGCCAGGTGCAGGATCTGGTCGCGGTCTATTCGATGATCGCCGAACGCTCCGATCACGCGCTGCATCTCGGCCTGACCGAGGCCGGCATGGGCTCCAAGGGCATCGTCGCCTCGTCGGCGGCAATGGGCTATGTGCTCCAGCAGGGCATCGGCGACACGATCCGCGTGTCCCTGACGCCGGAGCCGGGCGGCGACCGCACCCGCGAGGTGCAGGTGGCGCAGGAACTTCTCCAGGTCATGGGCTTTCGCCAGTTCTTGCCCGTGGTCGCGGCATGTCCGGGCTGCGGGCGCACGACATCCACGGTGTTCCAGGAACTGGCCAGCCGCATCCAGGCCGATATCCGCAAGAACATGCCGGTGTGGCGCGAGAAATATCCGGGCGTCGAGGGGCTCAACGTCGCCGTCATGGGCTGCATCGTCAACGGGCCGGGCGAGAGCAAGCATGCCGATATCGGCATTTCGCTGCCCGGCACCGGCGAGACGCCGTCGGCGCCCGTCTTCATCGACGGCCAGAAGGCCATGACGCTGCGCGGCCCGAACATCGCCGCCGATTTCGAGGCGCTGGTGATCGAATACATCGAAAAACGCTACGGTTCGGGAAAACAGGCTGCGGAATGAGCATGCCGTTCAAGATTTGGCCTTAATCAATGGTAAAGGCTTTCCGTTAATCATCGCCGCCAACCGGGACGTTTGCCGGCGCAGGTTCATTCGCGCTTCATCTCAAGGGGATTGCCGCTTCATGTTCAAGAAGGTCGTTACGCTCGCCGCCGCCGCGGGCATTCTCGCCTCCTGCACCACCACGAATCCCTATACGGGCGAACAGCAGATGTCGAGGACGTCGGGCGGAGCGCTGATCGGCGCCACCGTGGGCGGTCTTGCCGGTCTCGCCGTCGGCAACGACGCCAGGAGCCGCCGCAATGCGGCGCTGATCGGCGCCGGCATCGGCGCGCTGGGTGGCGGCATGATCGGCAACTACATGGACCAGCAGGAAGCGCAGCTTCGCGCCGAGCTTCAGGGCACGGGCGTTTCCGTGACGCGCAACGGCGACCGCATCATCCTGAACATGCCGTCGAACATCACCTTCGACACCGATCAGGATGCCGTCAGGTCCGAATTCTATCCGACGCTGAATTCGGTCGCCATCGTGCTGAAGAAATTCGACCGCACGCTCATCGACGTCAACGGCCACACGGATTCGGTCGGCAGCGCGGCGTATAACCAAGGTCTTTCCGAGCGCCGGGCTATGTCGGTCGCCACCTATCTGGGCGGCCAGGGCATCGACCAGCGCCGCGTTTCCGCGCTGGGCTTCGGCCTATCGCAGCCGATCGCCTCGAACGCCACGCCGGAAGGCCGGGCCCAGAACCGCCGCGTCGAAATCCAGATCGCGCCGATCACGCAGGGCTGACCCGAAAAATCTTTCGCGACGCGCGCCTTGAAAGCCTGCCGCAAAGCTCTGGCTTTGCGGCAGTATTGCTCCCCTTTAGCTTTTGCGACGGGCGACGAAATGCGCGGTCTCGATCAGGATCGCGGCCCTGTCCCCGTAAGGCGAGAGCAGCGCGGTCGCTTCCCCGGTCAGGCGGGCAAGCTCGGCTTCCGCCCAGCTCTGGCCGTGCAGCGCCACCAGCGTGCCCTTGCCGCGCGCGGCATCCTTGCCGGCGGCCTTGCCGAGCGTTGCGGCGTCGGCGGTGAGATCGAGCAGGTCGTCGGCGATCTGGAAGGCGCGGCCGATGATCTCGCCGAAGCGGCGCATGCGCTGCCTGTCCTCGCCGGATGCGGCGGAAAGGATGGCGCCGGCCTCGCAGGCGAAGCGGATCAGCGCGCCGGTCTTCATGGCCTGAAGGGTGACGATGCCGTCCTCGCCGGGCGGCTCCTTTTCGGCGGCGAGGTCGAGTGCCTGGCCTCCCGCCATGCCGCCGATGCCGGCGGCGCGGGAAAGGGCGAGAACGAGCTGCGTTTTCTCGCGATCCGCCAGCGGCGTTTCCGGCGCGGCAATGATGTCGAAGGCGAGCGTCAGCAGGCTGTCGCCCGCCAGGATGGCGGTTGCCTCGTCGAAGGCGACATGCACGGTCGGCTGGCCGCGCCGCAGGTCGTCGTCGTCCATCGCCGGCAGGTCGTCATGGACCAGCGAATAGCAATGCAGGCATTCGAGCGCCGCGCCCACCCGCGCCGCCGCCAGCGCGCTGCCGCCGAAGACGGCGGCGCTTTCGATGACGAGGAAGGGGCGCAGGCGCTTTCCGCCGTTCAGGACGCCGTGACGCATCGCTTCCAGCAGGTTGCGGGGGCGGGCGATCTCGTCTGCGGCCGGTGTGTCCGAAAGGATGCGTTTCAGAAGCTGCCCGATGCCGGCCGCCCTGTTGCGCAGACGTTGTTCGAAAGTTTCTGACGTATTCATGAGCTGCTCTTTGGCATGGCCCGGAACCTCATGCAACGGGAAAGCGTTTGCCCGGCTCTGGTCTTGAAAGCCTTGCCGGGCTATTTATGCCTTTCTCTTCCAAGGTCGATGGATGGTCGTGTGGATATTGAAGCGGAAGGCAAACCGGAACGGAAAGAGGCGCCTGTGAGATCCCGCGGTTTCCTGTCGTCCGTAAGGGGCGCCGTCCGGCGCCTTTTGCTGCTGGCGGTTTTCCTGCTTCTGGCTCCCTATCTTCTCATCGTGCTCTATTCCGTTCCTTCCGTGCGGCCCGTTTCCACCCTGATGGTGGCTGATCTCGTTCTGCTGCGCGGCTACGACCGGCAATGGGTCGGGCTCGACGACATATCGCCCAACGTGGTGCGGGCGGTGATGATGTCGGAAGACGGGCAATTCTGTTTCCACGGCGGCGTCGACTGGACGCAGATGCAGGGCGTCGTCCGCCAGGCGCTGGACGGCGAAGCGACGCGGGGCGCCAGCACCATCACCATGCAGACGGCGAAGAACCTGTTTCTCTGGAACGGGCGCTCCTTTGTCCGCAAGGGGCTGGAACTGCCGCTGGCGATGTTTGCGGATACGGTCTGGTCGAAGCGCCGCACGCTGGAGATCTATCTCAATATCGCCGAATGGGGCCCGGGCATCTATGGCATCGAGGCGGCCGCGCAGCATCATTTCAAGGTGCCGGCTTCCCGGCTGACGCTGCGTCAGGCGAGCCTGCTGGCCGTTTCGCTGCCCAATCCGATCCAGCGCAATGCGTCCAGCCCGACGCGCGGCATGACGCGCCTCGTCTCGGTGATCGAGCGCCGGGCGAGGGCGTCCGGCGACTACATCAGGTGCATCGAAGGCTGATTCCGGCGCTGGAAACGAGCACGGAAAGCGGGTTCGGGGAATCGCGAAAAAATGCGCGCGGGGACTGGTCAAAGCCCTGCCCACCATGTATAAGCCCGGCAAAATCCCGGATCGACAGGGCTTTTTATGCGCGGTTTCTGCTGCGGGGCCCCATCCGGAACGTCGATTGGAGTTATAAAATGGCTGTACCGAAAAGAAAAACGACCCCGTCCAAGCGCGGTATGCGCCGCTCTGCTGACGCCCTCAAGGCTTCGACCTATGTCGAGGACAAGAATTCCGGCGAACTGCGCCGTCCGCACCACATCGACCTGAAGACGGGCATGTATCGCGGTCGCCAGGTTCTTACGCCGAAGGAAAGCGCATAATCCGCGCATTCCGTCTGGAATGAGAAAAAGGCCGGCGTTTCGCCGGCCTTTTTCGTTGTTGGATGGTCGGTCCCGCTGCCATGCGGATCGGGCTCAGAGCCGGTCGAGCCGTTCCTGCAAGGTGCGGAACTGCGCCCGCAGATCCTCGATGTCGCGATTGTCGCTGCGGCGGCGGTCATGGCGGGCGGCGCGGAAGGCGGGATGGAAGCTTTCCGCCGTGCGGCGGGCCTCCTCCTCGATCACGCCGATGGATGCCGTGGCGCCGTTCGCGGCGCGTTCTGCCAGTTGCGAGCGTTTTTCGGTGAAGGCCTGCATCGCGTGATCCAGGAAATCTCCGGCGATCGCCTGCGAGCGGTCGCCGTAGCAGGCGATCAGGCGGCGCAGGAAAGCCGGCGAAAGCATTGCATGACCGCCGTCCGTTTCCTGTTCGAAAACGATCTGGGTCAGGACGGTCTGGGTGATGTCGCCGCCTGTGCGGGCGTCGAGTACGGAAAATTCCTCCTGCTTCCGTACCATTTTCGCCAGGTCGTCCAGCGTTACATAGGAACTCGTCGCCGTGTTGTAGAGACGCCGGTTCGCGTATTTCTTGATGACAGTGATGCCTGTGGGTCTGGCCATTCTTTCGTCCTCCCGTCGAAATGGTCAAATTTTCCTCTTCCCACGGTCAGTTTATGCGCAAAATGCACCGAAACACAAACGAATTGTGCATCGCAGCAGCAAAGACGGGGCGAATGCGGCCGCTTCCGGCGCCGCCGCACCGGCTTGCGCGATTTTCGCCCGCCGCGCCCGGCCCCCTTTCGCTTTGGCGAAAAACAGGGTATGAGCGCGGCAAAATAAAGTGAACGTGGCGCCTTTCCTCCCGTATGCGCCCCAGCCCCAGAGATTTGACAGTATGGAACTTCGCAACATCGCGATCATCGCGCACGTTGATCATGGCAAGACGACCCTCGTCGATGAACTTCTGAAGCAGTCCGGCTCGTTCCGCGAGAACCAGCGCGTCAACGAGCGCGTGATGGATTCCAACGACCTCGAAAAGGAACGCGGCATCACCATCCTCGCCAAGGCGACGTCGATCGAGTGGAAGAACACCCGCATCAACATCGTCGACACGCCCGGCCACGCCGACTTCGGCGGTGAGGTCGAGCGCATCCTGTCGATGGTGGACGGCGCCATCGTTCTGGTCGACGCCTCGGAAGGCCCGATGCCGCAGACGAAGTTCGTCGTCGGCAAGGCGCTCAAGGTCGGCCTTCGCCCGATCGTGGCGATCAACAAGATCGACCGTCCGGACGGCCGTCACGAGGAAGTCATCAACGAGGTCTTCGACCTGTTCGCCAACCTCGACGCCACCGACGAGCAGCTCGACTTCCCGATCCTCTACGGCTCGGGCCGCGACGGCTGGATGAACTACAATCCGGAGGGCCCGAAGGATGAGGGCCTGGCGCCGCTGCTCGACCTGGTCCTGAAGCACGTTCCGGCGCCGACGGTCGAAGAGGGTCCGTTCCGCATGATCGGCACCATCCTCGAAGCCAACCCCTTCCTCGGCCGCATCATCACCGGCCGCATCGCCTCTGGCTCCATCAAGCCGAACCAGGCCGTCAAGGTTCTCGGCCAGGACGGCAAGCTGATCGAAACCGGCCGCATCTCCAAGATCCTCGCCTTCCGGGGCATCGAGCGCACCGCCATCGAGGAAGCGCATGCCGGCGATATCGTCGCCATCGCCGGCCTTTCCAAGGGCACGGTCGCCGACACGTTCTGCGACCCGTCGGTCACGGAGCCGATGAAGGCGCAGCCGATCGATCCGCCGACCGTCACCATGTCCTTCCTCGTCAACGACAGCCCGCTGGCGGGCACCGAAGGCGACAAGGTGACGAGCCGCGTCATCCGCGACCGCCTGCTGAAGGAAGCCGAAGGCAACGTCGCGCTGAAGATCGAGGAAGCGGAAGGCAAGGATTCGTTCTACGTGTCCGGCCGCGGCGAACTCCAGCTTGCGGTCCTGATCGAGACGATGCGGCGCGAAGGCTTCGAGCTTGCCGTTTCGCGTCCGCGCGTCGTCATGCACAACGACGAGGCGACCGGCCAGCTCATGGAGCCGATCGAGGAAGTCGTCATCGACGTCGACGAGGAACATTCCGGCGTGGTCGTCCAGAAGATGTCCGAGCGCAAGGCCGAGATGGCCGAGCTTCGTCCCTCGGGCGGCAACCGCGTCCGCCTGGTGTTCTACGCGCCGACGCGCGGCCTGATCGGCTACCAGTCCGAACTTCTGACCGACACGCGCGGCACGGCGATCATGAACCGCCTGTTCCACGACTACCAGCCCTACAAGGGGCCGATCGCCGGTCGCACCAACGGCGTGCTCCTGTCGAACGGTTCGGGCGAGGCCGTGGCCTACGCCATGTTCAACCTGGAAGATCGCGGCCCGATGATCATCGAGCCGGGCGAAAAGGTCTATCAGGGCATGATCATCGGCATCCACAGCCGCGACAACGACCTCGAGGTCAACGTGCTGAAGGGCAAGCAGCTCACCAACATCCGCGCCGCCGGCAAGGACGAGGCCGTGAAGCTGACGCCGCCGATCCGCATGACGCTCGACCGCGCGCTGTCCTGGATCCAGGACGACGAGCTGATGGAAGTCACGCCGAAGTCGATCCGCCTGCGCAAGATGTATCTCGACCCGAACGACCGCAAGCGTTTCGAAAAGTCCAGGACCGCCTGACCGGCCCTCGCGCTGGGCAGTGTATTGACCAACCCTCTCCTTCGTCACCCTCGGGCTTGACCCGAGGGTCCACGCCGCAAGCGCCGCGATGGATGGTCGGGTCAAGCCCGACCATGACGAAGAGAGCGATGCGCTTTTTGTCGGCAACCTGAACCTCGGCCCTTGGGTCGGGGTTTTTGCTTGTGGGTTGGCCGCGACGGGGCTTGCTGCAATCGTTAAAAGAAGCTTAACATCGTCAGGCCTCCCATGATGCCGGAGGCCGGATAGGCGCGATCGTTCAATCTGCGCTGCCGAGCGATCGGAGCGAACGTTATGAAAACGTTGACCATAGATGTGCGGCGCGCCGAGCCGCAGGACGCGGCGGCGATTTCCGAAGCGCATCGGCTGTCCTGGCAATATGCCTATGCCGGGCTCATTCCCCACAAGGCCCTGTCGCGCATGATCGAGCGCCGCCGCGAGGACTGGTGGCGCAAGGCCGCCCGCGGCCCCGCGACCCTTCTCGTCGCCGACGTCGCCGGCACGATTGCCGGCTATGCCACGCTCGGGCTCAACCGCGCCCGGGCGCTGCCGCAGGAAGGTGAAATCTACGAACTCTACCTGCGGCCCGAATATCAGGGGATCGGCCTCGGCTATACGCTGTTCCATGAAGGCCGGCGCCTTCTGAAGTCGCTCGGCTGCTCGGGGCTCGTCGCATGGTGCCTTGAGGACAGTGCGAACGCGTCCCATTTCTTCCGCTCGCAGGGCGGTTCGGACGTCGCCGAAGGCATGGAAGATTTCGACGGCGTCGAACTGAAGAAGATCGGCTTCATCTGGGCCTGATCGGCCTGTTCCACCTGCGATTGCTGCCGTTTGCGCGCTCGCCGCGGCAATCTTCGCTCCCGCGGCAGCGGTCATCCAATGCCGTGTTGCAAAGGGGCTGGAAACTCTTTATCCAGACCCGCAGCACAACCAGCTCGTAGAGGCCCATTATGCGTATTGATGCGATCGAAATCGGTAACAACCCGCCGGAAGACGTGAACGTCATCATCGAGGTTCCGGTCGGCGGCCAGCCGATCAAGTACGAAATGGACAAGGAAGCCGGTGCGCTCGTCGTCGACCGCTTTCTCTATACGCCGATGGCCTATCCCGGCAATTACGGTTTCGTGCCGCACACGCTTTCCGAAGACGGCGACCCGGTCGACGTCCTGATCTGCAATACCCGTCCGCTCATTCCGGGCTGCGTCATCAAGTGCCGCCCGATCGGCGTCATGGTCATGGAAGACGATGGTGGCAAGGACGAGAAGATCCTTGCGGTTCCGGTGCAGAAGCTGACGCGCCGCTATGACAGCGTCACGAACTACACCGACCTGCCGGACATCACGTTGAAGCAGATCGAGCACTTCTTCGAGCATTACAAGGATCTGGAGCCCGGCAAGTGGGTGAAGATCGCCGGCTGGCAGGATGTCGACGTGGCCAAGAAGCTGATCGTCGAGGCCATCGAGCGCGCGAAGCAGGAAAAGAAGGGCTGATCGTTTCAGTCCGGACGGCTTGCCGCCAGGGCTTCGAGCCGTTGAACGATATCCTCCGGATCGTGATCGATCCGGAGGATTTTTTGTCTGGCGGTATCGCCGGAAACGAGCGTGACGGACGATTTCGGCACACCGAGCATCTTGGCGAGCGCGGCGATCATGGCCTTGTTGGCCTTGCCCTTTTCCGGGACGGCGCTGACGCGCATTTTCAGCCGCGCCTCGCCGTTCGCATCCGTTTCGATGCCGTCGACAGCGTCACGCCCGCCGTTCGGCGTCAGCCGGATGGCGAGGCGGACATGGTCCGTCGCTTGCCGCCAGGGCGAACTCACAGCACCGCGGGCGCGATCGTGGTCCACATGAAGGTGCGCAGGAAGAAGATCAGAACGAGGACGACGATCGGGGAAATGTCGATGCCGCCGAGATTGGGCAACAGACGCCGGATCGGCGCCAGCACCGGCTCGGTGACGGCATAGAGGAAACGGCCGATCGCGTTGACGAACTGGTTCGAGGAATTGATCACATTGAACGCATAGAGCCAGGAGAAGACGGCGCTTGCGATCAGAATCCAAGTATAGAGGTTCAGAACCAGATCAATCGTCTGAAGCAGGGCGAGCATACATGTCTCCATTTCGTTGTTGACAGAGATGTAGACATTGGCGACTTAACGGACAAGCCCCGCTCGGGCGTCAAGCGCCATCATGTTTAACGACCGGGCCTCCAACCGCCTTCCTGATCGGATGAATCATGAGCGTTTCCCGCGCCGAGGACGATCGTTTCGCAGCGTTTCGTCATCGTTCCTACACGCTGTTCTTCTTCTCCCGCTTCCTCGCCGCCTTCGCCACGCAGATCATCAGCGTCGCGGTCGGGTGGCAGATGTACGACGTGACGGGCAATGCGCTCTATCTCGGCCTGATCGGGCTTTTCCAGTTCCTTCCGTCGCTGCTGCTCATTCTTGTCACCGGAACGGTCGCCGACCGCTATAACCGGCGTCTCATCGTCGCGCTCTGCCTCGGCCTCGCCTCCGCCTGCGCCGCAGCACTTTTCGTCCTGACCGTCACCGGATCGTTCTCGCCCTGGCCGGTTTTCGCCATCCTCGTGGTGTTCGGCGTGGAACGCGCCTTCATGGGGCCGGCCGTCCAGTCGCTTGGGCCGAACCTCGTGCCGCCGGCCGATCTGCCCAATGCCGTGGCATGGAACTCGTCCTCCTGGCAGGCGGCCTCCATTATCGGGCCGGTGGCGGGCGGCCTGCTCTACGGTATCGGCCCGACGGTGGCCTATGGCACGGCCTTCCTGTTCATGGCGTTGGGGGCGGTGCTGGTGATCGCCATTCCGAAACCCGCCGCCCGCACGGCGCCGCGCGCGGTCAGCATGGAAACCATCCTCGCCGGCTTCCGGTTCATCGCTTCGGAGAAGGTCGTGCTCGGCGCGATCTCGCTGGATCTTTTTGCCGTCCTTCTCGGCGGCGCGGTGGCGCTGATGCCGATCTTCGCGCGCGACGTGCTGACGCTCGGCCCCTGGGGGCTCGGCCTGCTGCGCGCCGCGCCCGGCATCGGTGCCATCGCGGTGGCGCTGTTCCTCGCAGCCTATCCCATCCGTCACCATGCCGGCGTCGTCATGTTCTTCGGCGTGGCGCTCTTCGGCGTTTCGACGGTCGTCTTCGGTCTTTCGGAGACGGCGTGGATCTCCATCGCCGCCCTGATCCTGATGGGGGCGTCCGACATGCTGTCGGTCTATGTCCGCGAGACGCTGCTGGCGCTGTGGACGCCGGATGAGGTCCGCGGCCGTGTCAATGCCGTCAACATGGTCTTCGTCGGAGCATCGAACGAACTCGGCGAGTTCCGCGCCGGCACGATGGCCCATGCCATCGGCGCCGTTCATGCGGTGATCGTCGGCGGAATCGGCACGGTCGCCGTCGCCGCGATCTGGGCCGGCATGTTTCCGAAACTGCGCAGGATCGACAATCTGGAAGCGCCGACCGGCGAGGGCGCGGCGAAGAGTTGACGGATTCCGGTCAGGCCGGCACGGTCCGGTACTGCCGCTCGAAGACGATATCGAGGAAGTCGGACAGCCATGCCCGCAGGGGCGCATCGAACAGCATGCGTCCTTCCAGATGCTCGCTGCCGCGCTGGGCGTTGGGCATGGTGAAGCGGCTTGCTCCGCGCACGACCCAGCTATGCATCATCGCCCGGGTCAGTTCGGCGTGGAACTGGATGCCGAACGCATTGTCGCCGTAGCTGAACGCCTGGTTCGGATAGGCGTCGCCTTCCGCCAGAAGCTTGGCGCCCTGTGGCAGATCGAACCCTTCCCGGTGGAAATGATAGACCATCTGCGGCCATTGCATGAGCTGGCGGCCATGTTCGGTGGAGCGCAGGCGATACCAGCCGATTTCCGTCCGGCCTTCCCGATCGGGCGCGACGCGCGCGCCGAGATGGCGGGCGAGCATCTGGGCGCCGAGACAGATGCCGAGATAGGGCCGGTTTTCCCTGAGCGGCACCTTCAGCCAGTCGATCTCCGCCCGGACGAAATCGTGCGGATCGTTGGCGCTCATCGGTCCGCCGAAAACGACCGCGCCGGAATGGCCGGCCAGCGTCTCGGGCAGGCTGTCGCCCAGTGCCGGGCGGCGGATATCGAGGGGATAGCCCTTCTCGCCGAGAATCTGACCCACGCGGCCCGGGCTGGACCGTTCCTGATGCAGAACGATCAGCACCGGAGCGCGCGCCATTTTTCGGGAGGGGTCAAAGAGCATGGTCCGTTTTATTCCTTCTTCTGCCATTCGGGGTCTTCGGCCTTCAGCCGGGCTTCGGCGCCCTGGCGCTGCACGATCCGTTCGCGGTCCGAAACGCCGAGCAGGTCCGTGATCCGCCAGACGATGTGGTCCTCGATTTCGTTGCGGGTGCCGTCGGCATAGGTGATGTCCCACAGCAGCCCGACGAGCGCTGTCTTTTCCTCTTCGGACAGCGACCGGTTGATGACCGAGGTGAAGCGGTAATAGTCGATGGCTTCGCTTTCCGCCGCTTCGCCAGCCTTCAGCAAAGCTGACAACGCGCCGTCGTTCAAGGAATATTGTTCCTTCAGGAGGACTTCGAGGCGGTTACGCTCTGTTTCATCGATGATGCCGTCGGCCCGCAACACCTGAATGCAGAGGGCGGCGACGGCGACGCGCGGGTCGTCGGCCGGGAAGGCCTGCGAGCCCTCGTCTCCACCCGTCAGGGATTTCAGGAAAGCCTGGATCTTTTCCCACATGCGAGGGTCTCCGTCAGAACAGGGGGAGCCGGGTCTTGTCCCCCGGCTGCTGGTCGGGCTTCTTCACCCCCGGATCGTCCGGCGGATGGCCGAAAAAGGGTTCGGGCGGGTCTGCCGGTTCCGGCAAGGCGCTTGCCGCAGGCACAGGGCCGGCCGGCTTCGGCGGCGCTGCCGGAGCGGAGGCCGGCACCGGAGCCGGCTTCGGCGGGGGCGTTTTTGCCGGTGCGGGAACGGCGGCCTCCGGCACGATGGCCGGATCGGCGGGGGGCTGCTTCTTCACCCCCGGATCGTCGGGCGCATGCCCGAAGAACGGCACGACTTCGCCCTTGCGGTCGGTGACGGTTGTGGAGGCGGCAGGCGCCAGGATCGGGTCCGGCTTGATGATGACGGGCTCGGCCTGCGGTTTCGGCGGGGGCGCTTGCGCCGCCTTCGGAGGCGGGGCCGGGGCAGGCGCCGGCTCTGGCTTTTCGCTTGCCGGCGCCGGCCTGACCGGCGGCAGGGATGCGAACGCGGCCTCGGCGGCGGACACGCTGCCTTCCTCCACCGGCCCGGAAAGCTGGCCGAACGGCACTTTCCATTCGAAGGCGTCGAGCTTGCCGGTGACGGGCGAGACCGGCAGCCAGTGTTCGGACACCGCGCCATCGGCGACCCATGCGGGATCGCGCGGCGCCTTCAACGCCTGCGCCATCCAGTGGCGGATACGGGCCTCGTCGCCGGTTTCCGCCTCCTCGATGTCGGCCAGCAGCAGGAAGACGCTCTCGCGCGGTTCGAGGCGGGCGGCGGCCATCGCCTTGTCGCGGGCCTTGACCAGATCGCGGGCCGCGAGTGCCGCGCTCGCCACCGCGAAAAGCGACTCGACATGGTTGGGACGCAGCGATTGCAGGCGTTCTGCGCGCTTCAGCCGGTCGAGCGCGCTGTCGCCGCCGCGCACGCGAACGTAAAGAGCCGCGATTTCGGGGTGCGGGTCGATCTTCCAGGCCTGTTCCAGCACCGAGGCGGCCTTGCGCAGATTGTCCTCGCGTACATAGGCCTGCGCGGCGACGAGCGCCGCCGGCACGAACCCCTTGTCGATCTTCAGCGCCTGCACCGCGTTGTCGCGGGCGATCGCCGGGTCCTTTTCCGCCGCATCGCGCGCCTTCGCCGTCAGCAGCACCGTCTTGAGGCGTTTCGCCTGGGGCTTCTCGATGACGTGGGCGGCCTTCTGGCGGTCGAGCAGATCGAGGGCGCCCTGCCAGTTGCCGGACTGGGCGTGGTATTCCAGCGTGGCTTCCGCCGCCCAGGGCAGATAGGGCGCGGCCTCCGCCGCCTGTTCGGCATATTGGCGGGCGGCTTCGTTCGCGCCGAGACGACGCGCCTCGACGTAGAGGCCGCGCAGGCCCAGTTCGCGGGTTTCCGGGTCCCTCACCATCGCCTCGAACTTGACGCGGGCCTCGTCGTACTTGCCTTCGATGAGGGCTGCCTGGGCGTCGAGCAGCAGGATCAGCGGCTCCTGGTCGGCACGCAGCAGGCCGCGCGAGCGGGCGGCCATCTTGCGGGCCAGCAGCGCGTTGCCGGCGCCGGCGGCGATCAGCCCGGTGGACAGGGCCTGATAGCCGCGATCGCGCTTGCGGGCGCGGAAGAAGCGGCGGACGGAGTGCGGCGAGGTCCAGACGGTGCGCACCAGCCACCAGGCGATCATGACCGCCGCGACGAAGGCGACGGCGATCGAGGCGGCGACCATCAGGCTCATTTCGATGAGCTGGCCCTGCCAGACGATGGAGAGATTGCCGGGGCGGTCCGCGAGCCAGGAGAAGCCGAAGCCGAGCGCCAGAACCAGACCGGCATAAGCGAGAAGCTTGATCATTCTATCGCCTCCCGATCTCAGTTTCCGGAGGCGCCGATGACGGCGTCCCTCAGCGTGGCGCCCACGAGCTTCTCCACCTCGATCCGGGCAGCCAGCGCGCCGCCGAAATCGCCTGCTGCGGCGCGGCCGGCCTCGGGAATGCGGTTCCATTCGGAAAGCGCGGTATCGAGATCGCCGTTCTTCAGGGCATCCTCGGAGCGCGCCAGAAAGGCCTCGGGCGTGTCGCCCTCGACCTGGCCGACGGGGCGGACCTTGACGAGCGAGAGCGCGCCGGCCCAGAGCCGGCCGGCGATGCCCTGATCGGGGTCCGGCTGCTCCAGCGCCGAAAGCACCGCATTGGCGGCGTCGGGGAAGGCGGCGATCAGCGCGGCGCGGGTGGGAACGCCGGTTTCGGCATAGGGCGCCAGACCGGCGACCGCTCCTTCTCCGGGGGCGACGCCGGCGAAGGTCTCAAGCTCGCTGACGAAGCTGCCGCCGCGGTCGATCGCCGCCTTGAGGCCGGAGGCGGCAATGGCACGGGCCACGGCATTGCGGCGGGCGGGATCGTTGACCTCCGCTTCGACCTGTTGCAGCCGGTCGAGCAGCGTCGTCTGAAGGGACTCCTGCTTCTCGTCCGTGCCGGCGATGGCCCCTTCGAGCTGGGAAAGCTGCCCCTCGACGGCGGCGATCTTCTGTTCCAGCGGGCCGAGATCGACGTCGGCGCCGCTTGCGGGAGCGGTTTCGAGCGTGGCGATCCGGGCTTCGAGGGCGGATGTGTCCGCCTCGGGCGCCGGGCGGTTGGCAACGGATGCGATTTCGCTCTTCAAGGCGGCGATTTCCGCCTCGAGCGCCGTCGTATCGACGGCGGGCGGGGCCGGCTCGGTGACGGTCTCCGGCGCGCCGAGGGAAGGCAGGTAGCCCGCATATTGCAGGCCGCCGGCGCCGGCGAGCGCCACGAGGCCGCCGACGATGCCGGCGGCTAGCGCGCCGGTCACGGATGTGCCGGACCTGCGCTCGACGACGGGCAGCGCTGCGGCTGCGGCCGGCTTTTCGGGTTCGCCTTCCGGCGGCGGCTCGGCGGAAAGCGCCTCGGCGGTGGTGATCTCCTCGGCCGTTTCATCCTCGGCGGGTTTCGGCTCGGACGGTGAGGGAAGCTCGCTGGTATCGGCCTCCGGTCCGGGGACGGTGGCGGCTTCCTCCGCGGTCACGGGCGCTTCCGCGGGAATGGCGTCTGGCAGTTCCGTGAGGGCTTCGGCCACGGCCTTGTCGTCCGCGGCTGCCGGTTCGGCTTCGGAGGAGACCGGAGCCGCTTCCAGATCGATGGTGGCCGGCTCCCGCTTCTGTCTGGAACGGCGTGTCGGTTTTTCCGATACCATGAGTCTTCCCTCGCATCTGGCATTTCGCTGGGCGTGCGGGAACCGTCCCGCACGTCCTCTCCCTGCAAAACCTAGTCAGTGATTTTCCGGAAGGAAAGGGGCTGGATCAAATTTGCGACGAAGGGCGGGGCAGAAGAGCGAGCAGACTGTCCTCGTCCGGACTTCCCGCCACCTGCACGTGATCGGCAAAGCGGGCGGGCACGGCGCTTGCGGTCTTTCCGCTGATGCAGAGGAAGTGCGTGCCGGCAAGGCGCTCCGGCGCGGCCAGAACGGCGGGCAGGCGGAAGAAGCGCGATGCGCTTTCCCGCGAATAGAGGAGCACGGCGTCGGGAGGGCTTTCCGCAAGGAGCCTCCCGGCATCGGTTTCGCTCTCCGGCAGGTCCCGCATGCGGTAGCAGACGACCATGCGGAGGGGAATGTTGGTTTCGGCAAGCCGCGTTTCGAGATCGGGCGAGCGTGGCTCTCCGGCGAGATAGAGAAGCGGATGCACCGGAGGGGTGGAGAATGCGGCCTCGATAAGGTCGGCAAGGCTTAGCCCCGTGCCGTCGGCGATGGCGATAGTGCGGAAACCCGCTGCGGCGGCGGCCTTGCCGGTGGCGGGGCCGACGCAGAAGACGGGCCGGTCCGTCACGGTTCGCGGCACGGGGGTGAGGACGCGGAAGACTTCGGCGCTGGTCGCCACCAGCGCCTCGAACGGCGCGTCGAATGCGGCACGCGCGGCGGATCGGTCATGGACGGCTTCGGCAAGCGGCAGCAGGACCGGCCGGTGGCCGAGGGCCTCGAGCCTTTCGGCGGTGGCGCCGGCTGCCGGTTCCGGTCGTGTCACGAGAACGCGCATGCCGCTTTTCGCTTCCTCAGCCCCAGCCTTCGAAAAAGCCGGAACCCGCCTCGGCCTTCAAGGCCTCGCCGGCCTCGCGGCCAATCGCGGCGGCCTCTTCCGGCGGGCCGGACCGTTCGATTTCGTGAACCCTGCGACCGTCGGGCGTGAGAATCATGCCGTGGAAATGCAATGTGCCGTTGTCGATGCGGGCATGACCGGCAATCGGTGTGCGGCAGGAACCGTCGAGCACGCCGAGAAAGGCGCGTTCGCAGGTGACGGCCTCGAATGTCGGCCTGTGGTTGATCGCGGCCAGCAGATCGTCGGTGCGGGCGTCGCCGATGCGGCTTTCGATGCCGATCGCGCCCTGCGCCGGGGCGGGCGGGAAGTCGCGCGGGTCGAGAAGGGCGGTCGGCACGTTCTCGCGGCCGAGCCGCTTCAGCCCCGCATAGGCCAGCAGCGTCGCGTCTACCTGACCTTCGGCCAGCTTGCGCAGGCGGGTCTCGACGAGACCGCGGAAGATCACCACCTCGATGTCCGGCCGCAACCGGCGGATCAGCGCCTGCCGGCGCAGGGAGGAGGAGCCGACGGTCGCGCCCTGCGGCAGTTCCATCAGCGTCGGCGCGGTGCGGCTGACGAAGGCGTCGCGCACGTCCTCGCGCGGCAGGAAGGCGGAAAGATAGAGGCCTTCCGGCAGGAGCGTCGGCATGTCCTTGGAGGAATGGACGGCGAAATCGAGATCGCCGGACAGCAGGCCATCTTCGAGTTCCTGGGTGAACAGGCCCTTGCCACCGATTTCCGAAAGCGCCCGGTCGGTGATGCGGTCGCCGGTGGTGGAGAGCACGACGACCTCGAACATGGTTTCCGGCAGGCCGTGGGCCGCCATCAGCCTGTCGCGGGTTTCATGGGCCTGCGCCAGCGCCAGAGGGCTGCCGCGCGTGCCGATCCGGAAAGGTTTTGTTTGCATCCGCCTCGTTCCGTTGTTACCGGAACTTCCGTATTCCGCTTTTGGCGCAACCGCAACGGTGAAGACTTGGCGATCATGGAACCCCTGCGCATTCTCGGCATCGAAACAAGCTGCGACGAGACGGCTGCCGCCGTCGTTGCGCGCACGCCCGACGGATGCGGAGAAATCCTCGGCGATGTCGTGCTTTCGCAGCTCGACGAGCATAGCCCTTATGGTGGCGTCGTGCCCGAGATCGCCGCCCGCGCCCATGTCGACGCGCTGGACGGGCTGGTGCGCGAGGCGCTTGCCCGCGCCGATTTGCCGCTTGGCGAAATCGATGCCGTCGCTGCGACCTCCGGTCCCGGCCTCATCGGCGGGCTGATCGTCGGGCTGATGACCGGCAAGGCCATCGCCCGCGCCATCGGCAAGCCGCTCTACGCCATCAACCATCTCGAAGGCCATGCGCTGACGGCGCGGCTGACCGACGGATTGTCCTTCCCCTATCTGATGCTGCTGGTTTCCGGCGGACACACGCAGCTCGTGCTGGTGCGTGGCGTCGGCGCCTACGAGCGCTGGGGCACGACCATCGACGATGCGCTGGGCGAGGCCTTCGACAAGACCGCGAAGCTGCTCGGTCTGCCCTATCCGGGCGGCCCGGCGGTGGAGACGGCAGCGCTTTCCGGCGATGCGAAACGCTTTTCCTTTCCACGCCCGATGGTGGGCGAGGCGCGCCTCGATTTCTCCTTCTCCGGTTTGAAGACGGCGGTGCGGCAGGCGGCGGAGGGGCTCCAGCCCGTCACGGAACAGGACATCGCCGATATCGCCGCCTCGTTCCAGCGCGCCGTGTCGCGCACGCTGGATGAGCGCATCGGACGCGGCTTGCAGCGCTTCCGGGCTGAGTTTCCACAGTTCGAGGGCCGCCCGGCGCTGGTCGTCGCGGGGGGCGTTGCGGCGAACAGGGCGCTGCGTCAGACCCTGCTCGATCTTTGCGAAGGCAACGGCTTCGATTTCGTGGCGCCGCCGATCCGGCTTTGCACCGACAATGCGGTGATGATCGCCTGGGCCGGGCTGGAGCGCATGGCGGCGGGCCTGCCGTCCGACCCGCTCGACGTGCAGCCGCGTTCGCGCTGGCCGCTGGATGCCGGAGCAACGGCGGTGGTCGGCTATGGCAAACGGGGAGCGAAGGCATGACGGGCCGCGAGGATCGTATCGTCGTCGTCGGGGCCGGCGCTTTCGGCACGGCGCTGGCTTCGGTGATTTCCACGACGGGCAAGGCGGAGGTGACGCTGCTTGGACGCAACGACGCGACCATGCGCGAACTGGCCGAAAGCCGCGCGCACGAAGAGGCGCTGCCGGGCATCGCCCTGCCGGGGACGCTGTCCTTCTCGGCCGATCCCGCCGTTCTGAACGAAGCGGGCACGGTGCTTTTCGCCATGCCCTCGCAGGCGCAAGGCGAGGCGGCGCGTTTCTACGGGCCGTATCTGGCGCAAGGGGCGGTGGTCGTCACCTGCGCCAAGGGCATCGACCGCGCCTCCACCCGCCTTTTGACCGACGTTCTGGAAGAGGCGCTTCCCGGCCATCCGGTCGCGGTGCTTTCCGGCCCCGGCTTTGCCGCCGACATTGCGAAGGGCCTGCCGACGGCGATGGCACTGGCGGCCGACGATCTGGAACGGGCGACGGGTCTCGCCCGGCTGCTCTCCGGCCCGACCTTCAGGCTCTATGCGTCCGCCGACCGCATCGGCGTGCAGATCGGCGGCGCGCTGAAGAACGTGCTGGCGATCGCCTGCGGCATCGTCGAGGGTGCGGGTCTCGGCGAGTCGGCGCGCGCCGCGCTGATCGCCCGGGGCCTGGCCGAAATGGGGCGCCTGGTCGCGGCGATGGGCGGGGCGGCGGAAACGGTCATGGGCCTTTCCGGCCTCGGCGATCTCGTGCTCACCGGCACCAGCCACCAGTCGCGCAACCTGCGCTTCGGCATTTCGCTCGGGCGGGGCGAGCCGCTCGACGTTTCGCGCAGCGGCCTCGTCGAAGGGGCCTTCGCCGCCGCCGTCGCCGCACGGCTGGCGGAAGGCCGCGGCGTGAGCATGCCTGTCACGGATGCGGTCGCCGCCATCATCGATGGCGCGCTCGACATTCCCTCCGCCATCGAGGCGCTGATGTCGCGCCCGATCACCACCGAAAGACACCGTTGAAGGAGCATTCCATGCTGTTCGTCGTCCTGTGCAATGACAAGCCCGGTCATCTCGATCTGCGCATGTCCACCCGTTCCGTCCATGTCGAGTGGCTCAAGGGGCTTGAGGCCGAAGGCACGCTGAAGGCCGCCGGGCCGTTCCTCGGCGACGACGGCAAGCCGGTCGGCTCGATGCTGATCCTGAAGGCCGACAACCTCGAGGCGGCGACCGCGCTCGCCGCGCAGGACCCCTATGCCGGCGCCGGCCTGTTCAGCGATGTCACGGTGCGTCCGTGGAACTGGGTTTTCGTGAATCCCGAGGCTTGAAGATGGCGAATTACTGGCTCTACAAATCCGAACCCTTCAAATGGTCCTGGGAGCAGCAGAAGGCCAGGGGCGAGGCGGGCGAGGAATGGACCGGCGTGCGCAACTATCAGGCGCGCAACAACATGCGCGCCATGAAGATCGGCGACAAGGGCTTCTTCTACCACTCCAACGAAGGGCTTGAAGTGGTCGGGATCGTCGAGGTCTGCGCGCTGTCGCATCCCGATTCCACCGCCGAAGGCGATACGCGCTGGGACTGCGTGGATATCCGCGCCGTCCGCGACATGCCGAAGCCGGTCACGCTCAAGGCGGTGAAGGAGAACCCGGCGCTCGCCAGCATGTCGCTGGTCACGTCCATGCGCCTTTCGGTGCAGCCGGTGACGGAGGAGGAATATCTCGAGGTCTGCCGCATGGGTGGTCTCGACAATCCGCCGCGTTCGCCCGACTGAGCGTGTATGGTCCTTCCATTGCCCTTGCGGTGGCGTTCACGCCCGTCATCCGCCGGAACGGGAGGCCCCGATGATCGACAAGCATGCGTTCATTCTCGAAAACACCAGCCTCATGCGCCCGCCGCATGTGCCGGAAATCGAACTTCATCTGGCGAGCGAAGCGCATGACCTCTGGCTGAAGACGCAGGAGGAGCTGGAGGAGATCGGACTGCCGCCGCCGTTCTGGGCATTCGCCTGGGCCGGCGGGCAGGGGCTCGCGCGCTTCGTGCTCGATCATCCGCTTGCGGTCAGGGGAAGGACGGTGCTGGATTTCGCCTCGGGTTCCGGCCTGGTCGCCATCGCGGCGGCCAGGGCCGGCGCCGCCTGCGTGGTGGCCGCCGACATCGATCCCTTCACGGAAACGGCCATCGGGCTCAACGCGGCGGCGAACGGCGTCTCGCTCGGCTTTCGCGGCGACGATCTCATCGGCCGCGACGAGGGATGGGACGTCGTACTGGCGGGCGATGTTTTCTATGACAAGGGGTTCGCGGCGCTGCTCGTGCCGTGGTTCGAGGCGTTGTCGGCGCGCGGCGCGACCGTGCTGGCCGGCGATCCGGGCCGCGCCTATCTGCCGAAGGAGCGGCTGACGGCGCTCTCGACCTACACGGTGCCGGTGACGCGGGCGCTGGAAGACAGCGATGTCAAGCAGACCACGGTCTGGCGCTTCACCTGAGCGATAGAGCCTTTCCAGCAAAAGTGCGGTACGCGGTTTTGCGTCCGGAAATGCGGAAATCCTCTAGGTTGTCGTCACGGGCGGATGACGCAGACGCCGGCCTCATAGGAGCATTCCGGCTCGGCGCCGATCACGACGGGCGGCCGGGTGCGCTTTTCCTGCCGTTCCGCGGCAGGCGCGGGCCGCGTCTTCCTGTCGAGATGGAAATAGGTTCCGTGGCGGGTGCCGGCGGTGGACGCGGCGCCGGCATAGGTGTCGCCCCAGCGCGTCACGGAGGGCAGGCCGCTGCCGGACACCGATCCGGCCGAGGCGGTGGCTGCCGGCAACGCGGCGAGGCAGGCCAGAGCCGCTGCCATCAGCGCCGTTCGTCTGGTTCGCATGACGGGTCTCCTCCCAAACGTTTGTTCGGTCGCCTTGACGGAATTCCAACTTTAATATGATGTTGATGCGGGAGAGGGGAAGGGGCGCTTCGATTTTTCCGCGCGAGTGATTCGTTTTTGCGCCATTTCCGGCAACCGTTCCGCGAGGAAGGAATTGCAGGACCAATCGATTAAATTCCCGGCGGCGAAAACATAGTGCTTGTCGAGGCATCCTTTGATGTTCTAAAGGTCCGGACTGACGCGATACATGGTTACACCGGGGATGTATCGCCGGGAGGGATGCCCGAAAATCGAAGCGCACTTTAACGCCGCGAGGTTCTGATGGCGAACGTGACAAATAATCGGCCTTTGTCGCCGCATCTTCAAATTTACAAACCGATTCCCACGATGGTTTCGTCTATCGTGCATCGTATTACGGGCGGTGCGCTTTATTTCGGAACCCTGCTGGTGGCCTGGTGGCTGGTGGCCGCCGCGACGGGCGGTGCCTACTATGCCTGGGTGCAATGGGCGATGGGCACAATCATCGGCAAGCTCGTCCTGTTCGGCTACACCTGGGCTCTCGTCCAGCACATGCTTGGCGGTCTTCGCCACTTCATGTGGGATGCCGGCTACGGTTTTGAAAAGCATTTTTCGACGAAACTCGCCAAGGCGACATTCGCCGCTTCGATCTGTCTGACGCTCCTCATCTGGATCGTCGCTTATCTGATCTGGTGAGGAGGACATTTTCATGACCGATATGCGTACCCCTCTGGGCAAGGTCCGCGGACTGGGCTCCGCCAAGGACGGCACCGAGCATTTCTGGCGCCAGCGCCTGACCGCCGCCGCCAACGTTCCTCTTCTCCTCTTCTTCGTCTTCTTCCTTCTGAAATACGGCGGCGCGCCGCATGCGGAGGTTCTTTCGGCCCTCTCCAATCCGTTCGTCGCCGTCATCATGGGTCTCGTCGTGATCTCGGGCATCATTCACATGAAGCTCGGCATGCAGGTCATCATCGAGGACTACATTCATGTCGAAGGCCGCAAGGTCGTCCTTCTGATGCTGAACACGTTTTTCTCGGTTTTCGTGGCGGGTCTCTGTCTTTTCGCCATTCTGAAGATCGCATTCGCAGGATAATCCATCATGGCTTCCGTTGTTTCACCCGCCCAGAATGGCAAGGCCTACACCTACGTCGACCATTCCTATGACGTCGTCGTGGTCGGGGCCGGCGGTGCCGGCCTGCGCGCCACGCTCGGCATGGCCGAGCAGGGCTTCAAGACCGCCTGCATCACCAAGGTCTTCCCGACCCGCTCCCACACCGTCGCGGCGCAGGGCGGCATCGCCGCCTCGCTGACCAACATGACGCCCGACTGCTGGCAATGGCATCTTTACGACACCGTGAAGGGCTCCGACTGGCTCGGCGACGTCGACGCCATGCAGTATCTTGCGATGGAAGCGCCGAAGGCGGTCTACGAGCTGGAGCATTACGGCGTTCCTTTCTCGCGCAACGAGGAAGGCAAGATCTACCAGCGCCCGTTCGGCGGCCACATGCAGAACTACGGCGAAGGCCCGCCGGTGCAGCGCACCTGCGCTGCGGCCGACCGCACCGGCCACGCCATCCTGCATACGCTCTACGGCCAGTCGCTGCGCAACAATGCCGAATTCTTCGTCGAGTATTTCGCGCTCGACCTGATCATGTCCGAAGACGGCCGCTGCACCGGCGTCGTGGCCTGGTGCCTCGACGACGGCACGATCCACCGTTTCTCCGCCAAGATGGTGGTTCTCGCCACGGGCGGCTACGGCCGTGCCTACTTCTCGGCCACCTCCGCCCACACCTGCACGGGCGACGGCGGCGGCATGATCGCCCGCGCCGGCCTGCCGTTGCAGGACATGGAATTTGTCCAGTTCCACCCGACGGGTATCTACGGTGCCGGCTGTCTCATCACCGAGGGCGCGCGCGGCGAGGGCGGCTACCTCGTGAACTCCGAAGGCGAGCGCTTCATGGAGCGTTACGCGCCCTCGGCCAAGGACCTCGCCTCGCGCGACGTCGTCTCGCGCTGCATGACGCTGGAAATCCGCGAAGGCCGCGGCGTCGGCAAGAACAAGGACCATATCTTCCTGCATCTCGACCATCTCGACCCGGCCGTTCTGCACGAGCGCCTGCCGGGCATTTCCGAGAGCGCCAAGATCTTCGCCGGCGTCGACGTGACCCGCGAGCCGATCCCGGTCCTGCCGACCGTTCACTACAACATGGGCGGCATTCCGACCAATTACTGGGGTGAAGTGCTGAACGCCGATGCCGACAACCCGGAACGCGTCGCGCCCGGCCTCATGGCCGTGGGCGAGGCGGGCTGCGCCTCGGTGCATGGCGCCAACCGTCTCGGCTCCAACTCGCTGATCGACCTCGTGGTCTTCGGCCGCGCCGCCGCCATCCGCGCCGGTCAGGTCATCGACAAGGCCGAGCCGATCCCGGCGCTCGACGTGGCGGCCTGCGACCGGATCATGGAACGTTTCGACAGCCTGCGCCACGCCAGCGGCTCGACGCCGACGGCCGTGCTGCGGGACAAGATGCAGCGCGCCATGCAGGAAGACGCCGCCGTGTTCCGCACGCAGGAGGCGCTGGAATCCGGTTGCCGCCGTCTTTCGGCCATCTGGAAGGAGCTTCCCGACGTCAAGGTCACGGACCGGTCGATGATCTGGAATTCCGACCTCGTCGAAACGCTGGAGCTGCACAACCTGATGGCCAACGCCATCACCACGGTCTACGGCGCTGAAGCGCGCAAGGAAAGCCGCGGTTCGCATGCGCGCGAGGACTATACGGACGGTCCGTTCGGCGGCCGCGACGACGTCAACTGGCGCAAGCACACGCTGGCCTGGGTCAACGAGGCGGGCGATGTCAGGCTCGACTATCGCCCGGTTCACACCGACCTCATCGCCGACGGCATCGATCCCAAGAAGATCGCGCCGAAGGCTCGCGTCTATTGATTTGAGGAGGAATCGACATGGTTGAACTCGCTCTCCCGAAGAACTCCCAGGTCAAGGAAGGCAAGGTCTGGCCGAAGCCGGCCGGCGCCACGAACGTCCGCGAATACCGCATCTATCGCTGGAACCCGGACGACGGCCAGAATCCGCGCATCGACACCTACTACGTCGATCTCGACGATTGCGGCCCGATGGTGCTCGACGGTCTGCTCTACATCAAGAACAAGATCGACCCGACCCTGACCCTGCGCCGCTCCTGCCGCGAAGGCATTTGCGGCTCCTGCGCGATGAACATCGACGGCACCAACACGCTCGCCTGCACCAAGGGCGTGGACGAGGTGAAGGGAACGGTGAAGATCTATCCGCTGCCGCACATGCCGGTGGTCAAGGATCTGGTGCCGGACCTGACGCAGTTCTACGCCCAGCACCGCTCGATCGAACCCTGGCTGAAGACGGTTTCGCCGCCGCCGGCCAAGGAATGGAAGCAGAGCCACGAGGACCGCCTGAAGCTCGACGGTCTTTACGAGTGCATTCTCTGTGCCTGCTGTTCGACGTCCTGCCCGAGCTACTGGTGGAACGGCGACCGTTATCTCGGCCCGGCCGTCCTGCTCCAGGCCTATCGCTGGCTGATCGACAGCCGCGACGAGGCCAAGGGCGAGCGCCTGGACAATCTGGAAGACCCCTTCCGCCTGTATCGCTGTCACACGATCATGAACTGTGCGCAGGCCTGCCCGAAGGGCCTGAACCCGGCCAAGGCGATCGCCGAAATCAAGAAGATGATGGTCGAGCGCCGCGTCTGACGCAATTCCGGCGCGCTTATCTGGGCGAATCCGGATGAATCCTGAAGCCGCCGGCGCATGCGCTGGCGGCTTTTTTACCGCCATCGGCTGGTCCAGCCTTGATCGGCTCCTAATTATTAAGATAATTCCGCCATGTTTTGCGCATAGGGCGTAAATCCTCTTGGCGTGTCAGGGTGTTCCCAAGGGATAGCAGGGTCAATGGGAGTTTCAGAATGCAGTTGAGATATGTTGCGACGATGGCCGCAATCGTTCTTTCTCTTGCCGGATGTCAGCGGACGTCGGGCGGCTTCGCAAGTTCTCCCTCGACCTTGCCACCGCTTCAGGCGCAGCCGGTGGGCGGCGTCCAGTCCGGCGCCCTGCCGCCGCCGGCCAGCCCGCAAGGCCAGCCGGGGCAATTCCCGGATGCTCCGCAGCAGACGGCCTCGCTTCCGCCGGGGGGCGCCGGCGCCCCGCCCGCAACGGCGATGGATGTCCGCAAGGAAGGCATGGTCGGCAGCTGGCGTGTGTCCAACGGCGGCGCGAACTGTGACATGTTCCTGACGCTGACCAATCTCGGCAGCGGCTCGCGCGGCGGCACGCGCGGTTGCTCCGGTCCGCTCAGCCTGATGGGCTCGTGGGACGTGGCCGGCCGGCAGGTCAACCTGAAGGACCGCAACGGCAACGTCATCGGCACGCTCTACAAGACGTCCGACAGCCGTTATGACGGGTCGCTCAACGACGGCCAGTCCGTCAGCCTGAGCCGCTAAACCCAACCGGGCGGCTTCGGCCGTCTCTCATGGCCGGATCATCGCGATGTTATCGAGGCAGGACGCGCCGCCCAGCGTCAGTGAACAACTTCGGGCATTGACGGACGCCGGCAGTCTTCAGGCCGACGACGCGCAATTTGCGGTCGCCGGCCATCTCGACCGCATTCTCGACGAGCTTCGCCTGCGGGTACCGTCGCCGAAGCGCGGCGCGCTCGGCTGGCTGTTCGGCAAGGGCAGGAAGGCCGAGCCCGTCAAGGGGCTCTACGTCTATGGCAGCGTCGGGCGCGGCAAGACGATGCTGATGGACATGTTCTTCAAGCTCGCGCCGGTCGAGGCCAAGCGCCGCGCCCATTTCCACGAATTCATGGCCGACGTGCATGCCCGCATCCACGCCCAGCGGCAGAAATTCAAGGCGGGTGAAACCCGGCAGGCCGATCCGGTGCCGCCGGTGGCCGCGTCGATCCGCGCCGAGGCGGAACTTTTGTGTTTCGACGAGTTCACGGTGACGGACATTGCCGACGCGATGATCCTGTCGCGTCTGTTCACCGAACTGTTCGCGCATGGCTGCGTGCTGGTCGCGACCTCCAACGTCATTCCCGACGACCTCTATCGCGACGGCCTGAACCGCGGCCTGTTCCTGCCGTTCATCGGCCTGCTCAAGCAGAATGTCGAGGTCACGACGCTCGACTCGCCGACGGACTACCGGCTGGAGAAGCTGGACAGCCTGCCGGTCTATGTCACGCCGCTCGGTGCCAGGACCGATGCCGCGCTGGACGCCGCCTGGAGCCGTGTGACGGGCGGCGCGACCGGCGAACCGGACGCGATCCAGATGAAGGGGCGGCAGATCGACGTGCCGCTCGCCCACGGCACGGCGGCCCGTTTCACTTTTGCGTCGCTTTGCGAAGTGCCGCTCGGGGCATCCGACTATCTGGCAATTGCGCACCGGTTCGATACGGTGTTTGTAGAGGACATTCCCCGGATGGGGCCGGAAAAGCGCAACGAGACGAAGCGTTTCATCATCCTGGTCGATACGCTTTACGACAATCAGGTGCGGCTTTTCGCGTCCGCCGAGGCGATGCCGGAGGATCTCCTGACGGAACGGCGCGGCACCGAGGGGTTCGAATTCGACAGGACCGTGTCGCGTCTGTTCGAGATGCGCAGCGCGGATTATCTCGAACTTCACCGCGAGAAGCGCGGAAAGTGACGCTTCCCGCCTCATAATTTCTTACGTTTACGTAAGAAATTATGACATTAAGTTGTTGTATTTCCTTCATCCGAAAGAATCGGTTGATATTTTTTGCAGTTGAGCTTATTGGCAATGGCCGAGACTGCTTGGCACCAAGGCCCGTTTTTCGGGTTCTATCGAGAGGAGACGCTTCGATGGCGCGTAAGAAAATTGCACTCATTGGCTCGGGTATGATCGGCGGCACGCTGGCGCATCTGGCCGGCCTGAAGGAACTGGGCGACGTCGTCCTGTTCGACATCAACGATGGCGTGCCGCAGGGCAAGGGCCTCGACATCGCCCAGTCTTCCCCGGTCGACGGGTTCAATGCCAAGTTTACCGGCGCTTCCGATTACGCCGCCATCGAAGGCGCCGATGTCTGCATCGTCACCGCCGGCGTGCCGCGCAAGCCGGGCATGAGCCGCGACGACCTCCTGGGCATCAACCTCAAGGTCATGGAACAGGTCGGTGCCGGCATCGCCAAGTACGCTCCGGACGCCTTCGTCATCTGCATCACCAACCCGCTCGACGCGATGGTCTGGGCCTTGCAGAAGTTCTCCGGCCTTCCCGCCAACAAGGTCGTCGGCATGGCCGGCGTTCTCGACAGCGCCCGTTTCCGTCTCTTCCTCGCCGAGGAATTCAACGTGTCCGTCCAGGACGTCACCGCCTTCGTGCTCGGCGGCCACGGCGACACGATGGTCCCGCTCGCCCGCTATTCTACGGTCGCCGGCATTCCGCTGCCCGATCTGGTCAAGATGGGCTGGACCACGCAGGAAAAGCTTGACCAGATCATCGACCGCACCCGCAACGGCGGCGCCGAGATCGTCGGCCTGCTGAAGACCGGCTCCGCCTTCTACGCTCCGGCCGCATCCGCCATCGAGATGGCCGAGTCGTACCTGAAGGACAAGAAGCGCGTCCTGCCCTGCGCCGCGTATCTCGACGGCCAGTACGGCGTCAAGGACATGTATGTCGGCGTGCCGGTGGTGATCGGCTCCGAAGGCGTGGAGCGCATCGTTGAAATCTCGCTCGACGAACAGGACAGCGCCGGCTTCCAGAAGTCGGTTGATGCGGTGAAGGGTCTTTGCGACGCCTGCGCCTCCATCCAGCCGTCCCTGAAGTAATACGGCTACAGGAACATACCAAGGAGGAGTGGTTCATGAACATTCATGAGTATCAGGCCAAGGCCCTGCTGAAGAGCTACGGCGCCCCCGTCGCGGCGGGTGTCGCCATCTTCAGCGCCGACGAGGCCGAAGCGGCTGCCCGGCAGCTGCCCGGTCCCGTCTACGTGGTGAAGAGCCAGATTCACGCCGGCGGTCGCGGCAAGGGCAAGTTCAAGGAACTCGGCCCCGACGCGAAGGGCGGCGTGCGTGTGGTGAAGTCCATCGAGGAAGTCGTTGCCAACGTGAAGGAAATGCTTGGCAACACCCTCGTCACCAAGCAGACCGGCCCGGCCGGCAAGCAGGTCAACCGTCTCTACATCGAAGACGGCGCCAGCATCGCTCGTGAACTGTACCTCTCCGTCCTGGTGGACCGCACGGTCGGCCGTGCCGCCTTCGTCGTTTCGACCGAAGGCGGCATGGACATCGAAACCGTGGCCGAAGAAACGCCGGACAAGATCGTCACCGTCGCCATCGACCCGGAAGCGGGCGTGACCGACGAGGACGCGACGGCGCTCTCCGATGCGCTGGAGCTTCAGGGCGAAGCCCGCGTCGAGGCGGGGATGCTGTACCGCATTCTCTACCACGCCTTCGTCGAGAAGGACCTGAGCCTTCTGGAAATCAACCCGCTCGTGGTGCTGACCGACGGCAATATCCGCGTTCTCGACGCCAAGGTGTCGATCGACGGCAACGCGCTGTTCCGCCATCCGGAACTCGTGGAGCTGCGCGACCTGACGGAGGAGGACGGCAAGGAGATCGAAGCCTCGAAATACGATCTCGCCTATGTCGCGCTCGACGGCAATATCGGCTGCATGGTGAACGGCGCCGGCCTTGCGATGGCGACGATGGACATCATCAAGCTCTACGGCGCCGAGCCCGCCAACTTCCTCGACGTCGGCGGCGGCGCCACGAAGGAGAAGGTGACAGCGGCCTTCAAGATCATCACCGCCGATCCGGCCGTGAAGGGCATTCTCGTCAACATCTTCGGCGGCATCATGAAATGCGACGTCATCGCCGAGGGCGTGCTCGCCGCGGTGACGGAGGTCGGGCTCGAAGTTCCGCTCGTCGTGCGCCTCGAAGGCACCAACGTGGATCTGGGCAAGAAGATCATCAACGAGAGCGGCCTGAACGTCATTCCGGCCGACGACCTCGACGATGCCGCCCAGAAGATCGTTGCCGCCGTGAAGGGAGCCTGAGACGATGTCGATCCTCATCAACAAAGACACCAAGGTCCTCTGCCAGGGCATCACCGGCAAGAACGGCACCTTCCACACGCAGCAGGCGATCCACTACGGCACCAGGATGGTGGGCGGGGTGACGCCGGGCAAGGGTGGCACGACCTGGGATTCCGGCATCGTCGACGGCGGCATGGAACTGCCGATCTTCGACACGGTGGCCGATGCGCGCGGGGCGACGGGGGCGGACGCTTCCGTCATCTACGTGCCGCCGAAATTCGCCGCAGCCGCGATCATCGAGGCGATCGACGCCGAGATTCCGCTGATCGTGGCGATCACCGAGGGCATTCCGGTCGCCGACATGGTGAAGGTCAAGGCGCGGCTCGAAAAGTCGAACTCCCGCCTGATCGGGCCGAACTGCCCGGGCCTGCTGACGCCGAACGAATGCAAGATCGGCATCATGCCGGGCAATATCTTCCGCAAGGGTTCGGTCGGCGTCCTGTCGCGCTCCGGCACGCTCACCTATGAGGCCGTGTTCCAGACGTCGCAGGAAGGCCTCGGCCAGACGACGGCCGTCGGCATCGGCGGCGATCCGGTCAAGGGCACCGAGTTCATCGACGTGCTGGAAATGTTCCTGGCGGACGACGAAACGCAGTCGATCATCATGATCGGCGAAATCGGCGGTTCCGCCGAGGAAGATGCGGCCCAGTTCCTCAAGGACGAAGCCAGGCGCGGCCGCAAGAAGCCGATGGTCGGCTTCATCGCGGGCCGCACGGCTCCTCCCGGCCGGACGATGGGCCATGCCGGTGCCGTCATCTCCGGCGGCAAGGGCGGCGCGGAAGACAAGATCGCGGCAATGGAAGCGGCAGGCATCCGCGTGTCGCCGTCTCCGGCCCGTCTCGGCAAGACCTTGGTCGACGTTCTCAAGGGCTGAGACCGATAACGGAATGAAAGGGCGGGCCCCGCCGGGGCCTGCCCGCGCATAGGACAGAACAACAGGCAGGCGGCGGCGCCCGGCGCGGGTGCGGCCGGAATATGCGGAAGGCCGGACGCACTGGAACCGGCCCAAGAATCAGGAGGCCGGCGGTTTCGCCAGCGATTCATCATGGCAAGGCAAGAAGCGAACGAACAATTTCAATTAACGTCCTTCCTAGATGGTGCCAACGCTGTCTACATCGAACAGCTGTATGCCCGCTACGAGGAAGATCCGACGTCCGTGGCCGCCGAATGGCAGGCCTTCTTCAAGGCGCTCGAAGACAATCCCGAAGACGTGAAGAAGGCTGCCCGTGGCGCCTCCTGGCGTCGCAAGAACTGGCCGCTCGCCGAAAGCGGCGATCTCGTTTCGGCGCTCGACGGCGATTGGGCGAAGGTCGAGAAGACCGTCGAGAAGAAGGTGAAGGACAAGGCCGCCGAGACCGGCAAGGGCATTTCCGAGGCCGAGGTTCTTCAGGCGACGCGCGACAGCGTTCGCGCCATCATGATGATCCGCGCCTATCGCATGCGCGGCCATCTGCATGCGCAGCTCGATCCGCTGGGGATCGCCGCGCCGGTGGAAGACTTCAACGAGCTGTCGCCGGCCGCCTACGGCTTCACCGAGGCCGACTACGGCCGCAAGATCTTCATCGATAACGTGCTGGGTCTGGAATACGCCACGATCCCGCAGATGCTCGACATCCTGAAGCGCACCTACTGCTCCACCCTCGGCGTCGAGTTCATGCACATCTCCGATCCGGAGGAGAAGGCCTGGATTCAGGAGCGCATCGAGGGGCCGGACAAGGGCGTCGCGTTCACGCCCGAAGGCAAGAAGGCCATCCTCCAGAAGCTGGTCGAGGCCGAAGGCTACGAACAGTTCCTCGACGTGAAGTTCAAGGGCACCAAGCGTTTCGGCCTCGACGGCGGTGAATCGCTGATCCCGGCGCTGGAGCAGATCATCAAGCGTGGCGGTCAGGAAGGTCTCGAGGAGATCGTTCTCGGCATGGCCCATCGCGGCCGTCTGAACGTGCTGACCAACGTCATGGGCAAGCCGCATCGCGCCGTGTTCCACGAGTTCAAGGGCGGCTCGTTCAAGCCGGACGAGGTCGAAGGCTCGGGTGACGTGAAGTACCACCTCGGCGCCTCCTCCGACCGCTCGTTCGACGGCAACGACGTTCACCTGTCGCTGGTCGCCAACCCGTCGCACCTCGAAATCGTCAACCCGGTGGTGATGGGCAAGGCCCGCGCCAAGCAGGACCTGCGCGCCAAGGTCTGGGAAAACAACGTCATTCCGCTGAAGGAGCGTTCCAAGGTCCTGCCGCTGCTGCTGCATGGCGACGCCGCCTTCGCGGGCCAGGGCGTCGTGGCCGAAATCCTCGGCCTTTCCGGTCTGCGCGGCCATCGCGTCGCCGGCACGATGCACTTCATCATCAACAACCAGATCGGCTTCACCACAAACCCGGCCTTCTCGCGCTCGTCGCCCTATCCGTCCGACGTCGCCAAGACCATCGAGGCGCCGATCTTCCACGTCAACGGCGACGATCCGGAAGCGGTGGTGTTCGCGGCCAAGGTCGCGACCGAATTCCGCATGAAGTTCCACAAGCCGGTCGTGGTCGACATGTTCTGCTACCGCCGCTTCGGCCACAACGAAGGCGACGAGCCGAGCTTCACCCAGCCGAAGATGTACAAGGTCATCCGCACCCACAAGACGGTGGCCCAGATCTATGCCGCGCGCCTGATCGCCGAAGGCCTGCTGACGCAGGACGAATTCGACCAGATGAAGGCCGAATGGCGCGCGAACCTCGAAAACGAGTTCGAGGCCGGCCAGTCCTACAAGCCGAACAAGGCCGACTGGCTGGACGGCGAGTGGTCCGGCCTGCGCGCCGCCGACTCCTCCGACGAGAACCGTCGCGGCAAGACCGCCGTTCCGATGAAGACGCTGAAGGAGATCGGCCGCAAGCTGTCCGAGATCCCGGAAGGGTTCGAGGCGCACAAGACGATCCGCCGCTTCATGGATAACCGCGCGCAGATGATCGAGACCGGCGAGGGTCTCGACTGGGCGATGGCCGAGGCGCTCGCCTTCGGCACGCTGGTCACGGAGGGCCACAAGGTCCGCCTGTCCGGGCAGGATGTCGAACGCGGCACCTTCTCGCAGCGCCATTCGGTTCTCTACGATCAGAACACCGAGGAGCGCTACGTTCCGATCTCCAATCTCTCGGCCAGCCAGGCGCGCTTCGAGGTCATCAACTCGATGCTCTCGGAAGAGGCCGTGCTCGGCTTCGAATACGGCTATTCGCTGGCGCGCCCGAACGCGCTGACCATGTGGGAAGCCCAGTTCGGCGACTTCGCCAACGGCGCGCAGGTGATCTTCGACCAGTTCATCTCGTCTGGCGAACGCAAGTGGCTGCGCATGTCCGGTCTCGTCTGCCTTCTGCCGCACGGCTATGAAGGCCAGGGGCCGGAGCACTCCTCGGCCCGTCTGGAGCGTTTCCTCCAGCTCTGTGCCGAAGACAACATGCAGGTGGCGAACTGCACGACGCCGGCCAACTACTTCCACATCCTGCGCCGCCAGGTGCGGCGCGATTTCCGCAAGCCGCTGATCCTGATGACGCCGAAGTCGCTGCTGCGCCACAAGCGCGCCGTTTCGACCCTTGCGGACCTCGCCGGCGAAAGCAGCTTCCATCGCCTTCTGTGGGACGATGCGGAGTTCCAGAAGGACGGCCCGATCAAGCTCGTCAAGGATGCCAAGATCCGCCGCGTCGTGCTTTGCACGGGCAAGGTCTATTACGACCTGCTGGAAGAGCGCGAGAAGCGCGGCATCGACGACATCTACCTGCTGCGCGTCGAACAGCTCTATCCTTTCCCGGCCAAGGCGCTGATCAACATCCTGTCGCGCTTCCGCAATGCCGAGATGGTCTGGTGCCAGGAAGAGCCGAAGAACATGGGCGCCTGGTCGTTCATCGACCCGTATCTGGAATGGGTGCTCGCCCATATCGATGCCAAGTACCAGAAGGTTCGCTACACGGGCCGTCCGGCCGCCGCATCGCCGGCCACCGGCCAGATGTCCAAGCACCTCGCCCAGCTTGCCGCCTTCCTCGAGGACGCTCTGGGGGGCTGATGCCCCCCATTCGAGCCTACCCGCCACCGAAACACGATTTGATGAAACGGAATTGATATCATGGCCACCGAAATCCGCGTCCCCACGCTGGGCGAATCCGTAAGCGAAGCCACAGTCGGCACCTGGTTCAAGAAGGTGGGCGACGCCATAAGGGCCGACGAGCCGATCGTCGAGCTGGAGACCGACAAGGTGACGGTCGAAGTTCCCGCACCCGCTTCCGGCGTCCTGACCGAGATCGTTGCCGCCGCCGGCGAAACCGTCGGCCTGAACGCCCTGCTCGGCCAGATCGCCGAAGGGGGCGCCGGTGCCGCTGCGGCGCCTGCTGCCTCCGCTCCGGCCCCGGCCGCTGCCCCGGCCCCCGCGGCTGCCAGCGCCCCGGCACCGGCTGCATCCGCCGCCACGCCGCCGTCGCCGGCCGCCGCGAAGATCGCGGCCGACAACAACATCTCCCCCGCCGACGTCGATGGTTCCGGCAAGCGCGGACAGGTGCTGAAGGGCGATGTCCTCGCCGCCATCGCCAAGGCGCCGGCCGCCGCCGCTCCGGCCCCGGCTGCCGCGCCGCGGGCGCCGGTCTCTGCCGACGACGCCCCGCGCGAGGAGCGCGTGAAGATGACGCGCCTGCGCCAGACGATCGCCAAGCGCCTGAAGGACGCCCAGAACACCGCGGCCATGCTGACCACCTACAACGAGGTGGACATGAAACCGGTCATGGACCTGCGCACCAGGTACAAGGATCTTTTCGAGAAGAAGCATGGTGTCAAGCTCGGCTTCATGGGCTTCTTCACCAAGGCCGTGACGCATGCGCTGAAGGAACTGCCGGCGGTCAACGCCGAGATCGACGGCACCGATCTCGTCTACAAGAACTTCTGCCATGTCGGCATGGCGGTCGGCACCGACAAGGGTCTGGTCGTGCCGGTCATCCGCGATGCCGACCAACTGTCGATCGCCGAAATCGAGAAGGAACTGGGGCGCCTCGCCAAGGCCGCGCGCGACGGTTCGCTGTCGATGGCCGACATGCAGGGCGGCACCTTCACCATCACCAATGGCGGCGTCTACGGCTCGCTGATGTCCTCGCCGATCCTCAACGCGCCGCAGTCGGGCATCCTCGGCATGCACAAGATCCAGGAGCGTCCGGTCGCCATCGGCGGCCAGGTCGTCATCCGGCCGATGATGTACCTGGCGCTGTCCTACGACCACCGCATCGTCGACGGCAAGGAAGCCGTGACCTTCCTGGTGCGCGTCAAGGAAAGCCTGGAAGACCCGGAACGTCTGGTTCTGGACCTGTAAGGACGAGCGATGATGGAGATGCTTCCCGCGACAGCGACCGTCTTTGCGACACTGGCCGCGTGGAGCGTCGTCCTTCTCGTCGCGCATATCCTTTTGCAGGGCTTCTTCGCCACGCGCGAACTGGGCTCCGCATGGAATGCCGGCCCGCGCGACGAGGGGCGCAAGCCCGAGGGCGTGCTGGCGGGCCGGGCCGGGCGGGCCAGCGCCAATCTCCGGGAGACCTATCCGGCCTTTCCGGCCCTGTGCCTTGCACTGGCCGTGACCGGCGATCCGTCCGGCTGGGGCCTCATCGGCGCCTATGTCTGGTTCGCGGCCCGCATTATCTATTTGCCGCTTTATCTTGCCGGCATTCCCTATATCCGTTCCCTCGTCTGGCTGGGGTCTCTAGCCGGCCTGGCGGCGATGTTCCTTTCGGTTGTCTTGTGAGGGCCATGACGTGCTGACGAACTATCTCATGGAACTGGCGGCGCTGATGGCGATCTTCTCCTTCGCCATCGTCTCGCCGGGCGCGGATCTGGCGATGGTGATGCGCCAGTCGCTGGTGCATGGCCGCCGCGCGGCGATCTTCACGTCGTTCGGCGTCGGAACGTCCCTGATGTTCCATGTCAGCTATACGATCCTAGGCCTCGGGCTGATCATCTCGCAGTCCATCCTGCTCTTCACCATCGTCAAATGGCTGGGCGTGGCCTATCTGCTCTACATCGGCGTACAGTCGCTGCGGGCCGGAAAGATGTCGCTGGCCGTCAGCGAGGGGCCGTCGGCGAAGGGTCAGTCGGGGCTGAAGGCCTTCGGGCTCGGTTTCGCGGCCAATGCGCTCAATCCGAAGCCGGTATTCTTCTTCCTGTCGATCTTTTCGACCGTCGTTTCGCCCGGAACGCCCGTCGGGGTGAAGTTCGGCTACGGGCTGGTGATGGCGTCCTGCCTGATTGCCTGGTTCGTCGGTGTCAGCTTCTTTCTCACGACGCCGAAAATGCGTGCCGCCTTCGAGCGAGCGGGACAGTGGATCGACCGGACGAGCGGTCTGGTCTTCATCGCGCTCGGCCTGAAACTGGCCGCCCAGCGCGCCAACTGAACAATGAACAAGAGCCGCCCTGCGGCTTCACGAAGAATAGGAAAAGAAAATGGCTTATGATGTCGTTGTCATCGGTTCCGGCCCGGGCGGTTACGTCGCCGCGATCAAGGCGGCCCAGCTCGGCCTGAAGGTCGCCGTCGTCGAAAAGCGCGCCACCTATGGCGGTACGTGCCTCAATGTCGGCTGCATTCCCTCCAAGGCGCTGCTGCATGCTTCGGAAACCTTCGCCCATGTGAACCACGGCCTCGATTCGCTCGGCGTCGAAGTGGGCAAACCGGTGCTCAACCTCGAAAAGCTGATGGGCCACAAGGACAGCGTGGTGAAGGCCAATGTCGACGGCGTCGCCTTCCTGTTCAAGAAGAACAAGATCGAAGCCTTCAGGGGCACCGGCAAGATCCTCGGCGCCGGCAAGGTGGCCGTGATCGACGACAAGGGCGGGGAGCAGGTTCTCGAAACGAAGAACATCGTGATTGCCACAGGCTCCGACATCGCCGGCATTCCGGGCGTTCCGGTCGAGATCGACGAGGAGGTCATCGTCTCCTCCACCGGCGCCATCGCGCTGAAGAAGGTTCCCGAAACGCTGATCGTGGTCGGCGGCGGGGTCATCGGCCTCGAACTCGGATCGGTCTGGTCGCGCCTTGGCGCCAAGGTCACGGTCATCGAGTATCTCGACAAGATCCTCGGCGGCATGGACGGCGAAATCTCCAAGCAGGCCCAGCGCCTGCTCGCCAAGCAGGGCCTCGAATTCAACCTGTCGGCCAAGGTCACGGGCGTTGAGAAGACGGCCAAGGGCGCGAAGGTGACGTTCGAGCCGGTTGCCGGCGGCGAAGCCCAGACGCTGGAAGCCGAGATCGTGCTCGTTTCCACCGGCCGCAGGCCCTATACTGAAGGTCTCGGCCTCGAGGCTGCCGGCGTCGCACTCGACGATCGCGGCCGTGTCGAGATCGACGGCCATTTCCAGACCAACGTGCCGGGCATCTACGCCATCGGCGACGTGGTGAAGGGGCCGATGCTCGCCCACAAGGCTGAAGACGAAGGCGTGGCGCTTGCCGAAATCCTCGCAGGCCAGCACGGCCATGTGAACTACGAGGTCATTCCGGGCGTCGTCTACACGCAGCCGGAAGTGGCCTCCGTCGGCAAGACCGAGGAAGAGCTGAAGGCGGCGGGCGTCGCCTACAAGGTCGGCAAGTTCCCGTTCACCGCCAACGGCCGCGCCCGCGCGATGGAAGTGACGGACGGTCTGGTCAAGATTCTGGCCGACAAGGAAACGGATCGCGTTCTCGGCGTCCACATCCTTGGCTTCGGCGCCGGCGAGATGATCCACGAGGCAGCCGTGCTGATGGAGTTCGGCGGTTCGTCCGAGGATCTGGCCCGCACCTGCCACGCGCATCCGACCATGTCCGAAGCGGTGAAGGAAGCGGCGCTCGCCACCTTCTTCAAGCCCATTCATATGTAAGACCGCATCGTTACGATGACCGGACCGCGCCCTGCCCGACGGGGCGCGGTTTTCCATTGAATGCGCGGCAAGAGGAGCGGAGGCGGACATGACCGTTTTCGGCGAATCCGTCACGCTTCCGCATGCCGCGCTCGCCGGTGCCGACTGGGCCGACGGGTGGACGCTGGTTCTGCCGCATGGCAGGCCGACGGCATTGCAGGCCGCGCATCGCATGCTGGGCAATTCTCCGGCGTGGGTGCGCCTGCTGATGACGCTGCGCAACCGCATCGTCGCGCTGTTCGGTCTGAAGACGGCGGGGGTCGCCGCCGGGGCGGAAGGGCAGATCGGCGGCTTTCCCGTCGTTTCCGAACGGGACGATCAGGTCGTCCTCGGCTTTAACGACAGGCATCTCGATTTCCGCATCGTCATCGATGTTGTGTTGGAAAGCGCGGGCGGAAGCAGGGTTTCCGTGACGACGCTGGTCGACCGGCACAATCTTTTCGGCCGGTTCTATATCGCCGCCGTCACGCCGTTCCACAGGCTGATCGTGACAAGCGCGCTGGCCCGGCTGGCGGCGGGGGCGCCTTCGCTCAGTGCGCCGGCGTCAGGGTGAAGCCCTTCTTTTCCAGAAGGGCGACGACGCCGTCCTCTCCCGGCAGGTGCAGCGCGCCGACGGCGATGAAGACATTGCCTTTTTCCAGGATGGGAGCCGCGCGGTCGGCCATGACATGGTTGCGGTCGCGGATCAGCCGCTCCTCGAAAGCGGCGTAGCCTTCGCCCGCGCCCTCCATGCCGGGTATCGCGGCCTTCAGCATCGGCATGATCTCGCCGGTCCTGCCGTCGAGATAAAGCTCGGTCATGGTTTCGAAGACGTCTTCCATCCTGTCGCCGAGGGCCAGCGTCTCGATCAGGCCTTTCAGGTGAAACTCCGCCGGCAGCGCGGCCATAGCGGTAAACTGTTCGATCATGGTTTCGAGACCGAGAACCTCACGGCCGGCGGCTTGCGCATCGACGGCGAGCTTCTTGTCGAGAATGGCCTGGCTGGATTGCTTGCGGGCAAGCTCACACGTCGGCAAGGCCACGAAGCTGGCGATCAGCCAGGGCTGCATGCGGGCGACGGCGATCATGGGAATGCCGCGGGCTTTGAGACCGGCTTCGAGCGCCGCGGTGTCTTTCGCGTCCAGCAGGCTTTCGATGGTCTTGCCGTCGGCGAGCATGGTCAGGTCCGGGCGCGCGAGCATGGCGGCCGCCGCCTTGCCGTGGTCCAGAACGTCGGTGGTTTCGATGACCACGGTCGCGGCAGCCTCATAGGGCGCGCGTGCCGCTTCCGGCAGGGCCGTCACACGCGGATCGGCGACATGCATGGTGCCGAGCAGCCAGGATGGCGGCAGGCCGACCTTTTCGATCTTCCAGAAAATCGCCTTGCCGTTCGGAATCCGTTCCGCCTCGTCGAGAATCCGGCCATAGAGAGCGGGGTCCCGGGCCTGAAATTCCGGCAGGAGGCTTTTGCCATTGCAGGCGTCGCCATCCTCGGCGCGGACGGACGAGGCTGCGGCGAGCGCCGCGACCAGCAGGGCCAGCAGCAAAAGCGGCAGGAGGGCCGCGAGGTGCAGCAGCGGGCGGGACAGGCGATCCGCCACGGCGATTGCGGCGGCTTCGGATTTCGGGGGCATCATGGCTTTCCGGTTCAATCGAATTATCCCTCCCGACCCTAGCGGTGGAACACTCGGATCGGTTTAACGGACATGGTTAAGGAATCATGCGCGGGGATGGGCGCGGTCGTAGATGTCGAGCAGCCGGGCGGAGTCGACGCCGGTATAGACCTGCGTCGTCGACAGGCTGGCATGGCCGAGCAGTTCCTGAATGGTGCGCAGGTCGCCGCCGCCCGACAGAAGATGCGTGGCGAAGGAATGGCGCAGCGCGTGCGGCGTGGCGGTGTCGGGCAGGCCGAGCGCGCCGCGCAGCCTGCGCACCTGCTGCTGGATGATCGCCGGCTGGAGCGGCCCGCCACGGGCGCCGCGGAAGAGCGGCTGATCGGCGGCAAGCGGGAAGGGGCAGAGCGACTGGTACTGCCGCACGGCTTGCAGGACGACGGGAAGCAACGGAACGAGCCGCGTCTTGCCGCCCTTGCCGGTGATGCGCAGCATGGTCGTTTCCTCCGGCAGGTCGTCCGGCGTCAGCCCGAGCGCCTCGGAGATACGCAGGCCGCATCCGTAAAGGAGCGACAGCACGGCGGCGTCGCGCGTGCCGATCCATGCCTCCTCCTGCAACGCGGCCCCGGTTTCGATGAGGCCGATCGCCTGTTCGGGCAAAAGCGGCTTGGGCAGCGATTTCGGCTGTTTCGGCGAACGGATCGCGCCGGCGCCGGCGGCATTGACGAGGCCCTTGCGTTCGAGAAAACGCAGGAGGGAGCGAATGCCGGCCAGATGCCGGCCGAGCGAGCGGGCTCCGGCACCGTCGCGGCGGCGTGCGGCGAGGAAGGCGCGCAGGTCGGCAGGCCTGAGCGTGTGGATATCCTCGATCCGCGCCGGGCCGCCGAGATGGCCGGTCAGGAATTGCAGGAACTGCCGCGTGTCGCGCTCGTAGGCCTCGAGCGTCAGGCGGGCCAGGCGGCGCTCTCCCGCCAGACTGGCGAGCCATGCCTGCCGTTCGGCGATCAGGTCGGGGGCGGCGATGATCAGGATTTCGGTCATGGTTCATTCCTGCCGGGTGTGAGCCGAGGGTCAGGGCCTGTTCAATTGTGATCGAACCCGCAGGGCGATGGGGGGTTCGCGGCCGGGCGTCGTCGTAAAGATTTGAAAATGTTTGTCATTTCCTGGATCTCCTGACCGAACACGAAATCCGCCACGCAGAATGCGCAATTGAACAGGTCCTGACCCTACATTGCTCGACGCGGCGTTAGCAAATTGCTAACGAAGTCTCTTTCGCACAGGAGTTCCACATGCAGCTTGCCGCGTTGTCCGCCCGCCAGTATCGATCCCTGCGCGCCATCCGCATGGAACTTGGCGGCGTCAATCTGTTCATCGGCGCGAACGGCGTCGGCAAGTCCAATCTTTACCGGGCGCTGCAACTGGTTCAGGCGGCGGTGCGCGGCACGTTCGCGCGGGAAATCGCCGCCGAGGGCGGGATGATGCAGGCGCTGTGGGCCGGACCGCGCCGCAACCACGAACAGGCCCGCATCGTCTTCACCGTGGAGGTGGAGGACGAAACGAACGGCCTTTCCTTCGACTATCGGATCGAGGCCGGCCTGCGCCCGCCGAACGCGGCGGCCGGCTTCATGTACGAGCCGCAGGTCAAGGCCGAGTCCTTCCGCGTCGATACGGGCCGGGGTCCGGTCGAGATGATGAAGCGGCAGGGGCCCGGCATCTTCCTGCGCGACGGACGCGGGCGCATGGCGGCCTTCGGCGAAAGCCTTCTGACTTCGGAAACGGCCATCTCGGTTCTGGCGCATGAGGGCACGGCGCCGGAGATTTCCGCCTTCTGCCGTTTCGTCGACCAGTGGCGTTTCTTCCACGGCTTCCGCACGGATGCGGCCTCGCCGCTCCGCCATCCCTGCCTTGCCGTCACCGCGCCGCTTCTCGACGAGGACGGCGCCAATCTCGCCGCCGTGTTCGCGACGCTTTCGGTGACGCGCGAGGACACCGTGGAGCTGGACGAGGCGATTGCTGTCGCGCTCGGTGGCGCCCGGCTCGACATTTCGGAACCGGAGACCGAAGCGTCGTTCGGCCTTTCCCTCCCGGAATTTCCGAGGCGGATTTTTACCGCGCGCGAGCTTTCCGACGGGCAGTTGCGCTTTCTGGCGCTGGCGGGGGCGCTTCTGTCCTACCGCGCACCGCCGCTGATCGCGCTCAACGAGCCGGAATCGAGCCTGCATCCGGATATGATCGAGCCGCTGGCCGGATTGATCGCCAAGGCTTCCGAGAAAAGCCAGATCTGGATCGTTACCCATTCCGAGCGTCTGGCCGAGGCGGTGCGGCTGCGCTGCGGGCCGAGACCGCTGCGGGTCGTCCGGCAGGACGGTGCGACCTGGATCGAAGGCATGCGGCTGACGGGCGCGATGGCAGACGGAGACGACGAGGCGTGAGGGTTTTCCGCTTTGCGGGTTTCCATTTCGGCGGCGCGGGGGCAATGTCGCGCCGATGACGCAAGATTCGCTCGCTTCTCTTTTCGGCGACCTGCCCGCCATGCCGAAGCCCGGCCGTTCCGTTCCGGTTCTGGTGCCCCTGCCGGCGCCGGGACCCTACAGCTACGCCGTGCCGGAGGGCATGGCGGTCGAGCCGGGCTCGGTGGTGCAGGTGCCGCTCGGGCCCCGTCAGGTGATCGGCGCCGTCTGGGACGGGCCGTCCGACGGGGTCGATCCGAAGAAGATCCGCCCGATCGTCAAGGTGTTCGACTGCCCGCCGCTGACGAAGGAGATGCGCGCCTTCATCGACTGGGTATCGGCCTATACGCTGTCACCGCCGGGCCTGGTGGCGCGCATGGCGCTGCGCGCGCCGGCCGCCTTCGATCCCGAGCCGATGATCGAGGGCGTGCGGCTGGGGCAGGGCCGGCCGGAGCGGCTGACGCCCGCCCGGCTGCGGGTGATGGAACTGGCCGGCGAGGGCCTCGCATGGACGAAAAGCGGGCTTGCCCATGCGGCGGGTGTTTCGGCCAGCGTCGTCGACGGGCTTCTGAAGGCCGGGGCACTGGAAACCGTCTTCATGGCGCCGCCGCCGGTCGTCGCGCGGCCCGATCCGGATTATACGCAAGGGCGGCTGGACGGGCCGCAGGCGGATGCGGCGGAAGAGCTGCGCACGGCAGCCCGCGACGGTTTTTCGGTGACGCTGATCGACGGCGTGACCGGGTCCGGCAAGACGGAGGTCTATTTCGAAGCCATCGCCGAGACGCTCCGGCGCGGCAAGCAGGTTCTGATCCTCTTGCCGGAAATTGCCCTGACGGCAAGCTTCCTCGAACGCTTTCAGGACCGTTTCGGCTCCAGGCCGGCCGAATGGCATTCCGACCTGTCGCCGAGAATGCGCGAGAAAGTCTGGCGGCAGGTGACGACCGGCGAGGTCCGGGTGGTCGCCGGTGCGCGCTCGGCCCTTTTCCTGCCCTTCGAGGAGCTTGGGCTGATCGTGGTCGACGAGGAGCACGATCCCGCCTACAAGCAGGAGGATCGCGTCTTCTACAATGCGCGGGACATGGCTGTCGTGCGCGGGCGGATCGGCGATTTTCCGGTGGCCCTCGTTTCGGCGACGCCCTCCGTCGAAAGCCAGGTGAATGCCCGCTCCGGGCGCTACACCCTCATCCACATGCCGACCCGCTTTGGCGATGCGGCGTTGCCCGACCTGCATCTCGTCGACATGCGTCGCCATCCGCCGGAACGGGGCGGCTTCCTCTCGCCGCTTCTCCTGCGCGGCATGAAGAAGACCCTCGAAAAAGGCGAGCAATCGCTGCTCTTCCTCAATCGCCGGGGCTATGCGCCGCTGACGCTCTGCCGGGTCTGCGGCCATCGCTTCCAGTGCCCGCAATGCTCGAGCTGGCTGGTGGAGCATCGCTTTCGCGGCCAGATCCAGTGCCATCAGTGCGGCTATGCGGAACCGACGCCGCATGCCTGCCCGGAATGCGGCACGCTCGACCATCTGGCGGCCTGCGGGCCGGGCGTCGAGCGCATTGCCGAGGAGGTGGAGCGGCATTTTCCCGAGGCGCGGACCATCGTTCTTTCCTCCGACATGGCCGGCGGCGTCCGGCGGTTGCGGCTGGAACTGGAAGCCATCGCCAAGGGCGAGGCGGATATCGTCGTCGGCACCCAGCTCGTCGCCAAGGGGCACAACTTTCCCATGATGACGCTCGTCGGCATCGTCGATGCCGATCTGGGGCTGGCCAACGGCGATCCGCGCGCTGCCGAGCGGACCTTCCAGCTTCTCGCCCAGGTGACGGGCCGTGCCGGGCGTTCCGGCCTGAAGAGCCACGGGCTGATCCAGACGTACCAGCCGGCGCATCCGGTCATGCAGGCGATTGCGTCCGGAGACCGCGACGCCTTCTACGACCGCGAGATCCTGGAGCGGGAAAGGGCGCTCCTTCCCCCGTTCGGGCGGCTGGCCTCGCTGATCGTCTCGGCAGATACGCGCGCCGACGCGGAAACCCACGCCCGCGGGCTCCGGGCCGCCGCGCCGGCCGTGTCCGGCATCGCGGTGCTCGGGCCGGCGGAGGCGCCGCTGGCGCTGGTGCGCGGACGCCACAGGTTCCGCCTGCTGGTTCACGGCCAGCGCGGCAGCGACATGCAGGATTTTCTGCGCAGGACGATCGTGAACGGACCGAAGGTGCGCGGTTCCGTTCATGTGCAGGTGGATGTCGATCCGCAGAGCTTCCTGTAGACGGCCGCCTGCGAAAAATCCTTCCGGGCCTGTGGCGGAAGACGCGGCAAACGCGCATGGCTCTCGTTTGAAAACAGCCGTTTTCCCGCATGGGTCTTCGTGCGATAAGGGCCGCGTTTTCTGATTTGCCGGAGCCTGACATGGAATTCTATCTGCCGACCGAGACGGGCGAACTGCTTGCCTTCTCTTCCGCCGCCTTCACCGCGCTTGCCGGTCTTTTCATGATGTTCGCGCCGGGCCTCACCTTCCGCTTTTTCGGCCTGGGCTCTATGGAACACCGGCCCGGCGCCATCGCGGAGGCCCGCTCCTCGCTCGGCGGCTTTTATGCCGGCATCGGGCTGTCGGCGATCCTGCTCGCGCAGGACTGGATCTATATGGCGCTGGGGGCCGGCTTCGCGCTGGCCGCCTTCGGACGTATCCTGTCGCTCATGTCCGACCGGGGACGAAATCCGTTGAATTATCCCCTTCTGGTTGTGCAGATCGTGCTTGCCGCGCTGCCGCTCGGCTATGTCCTCGGATTTCTCTGAAACGGCGAGCGGAAGGCCGCAGGGGCGGCGCGGTCACTTTCCCGCCCTCTTTCGGACAAAATTTCACAAAGGGCCTTGTCCTAAAGGCGTAAACCTATATTACCCGTGTTGCGAGTCCGGACGCCGTATGCTAGACGGACCCCGAATTTTGAAAAAGGTGTGACTCCGGTCAGGCCAATTTCAGGCGAAAATGCAACGAATTCAGAATCTTGTTCAGGGCCTTTCCCGAGGTCCGGGATTCTGGAAGAAAATCAGGGGACTTTTGCCCGTGGCAGACACATCCCAGCTCATTTCCGGTGTTGCCGAACGTTACGCGTCGTCGCTTTTCGACCTCGCTGCCGAGGCCGGCAAGGTCGATGCGGTCGGTGCGGCTCTCGACGGGTTCCAGGCCCTGATCGACGAAAGCGCGGATCTGAAGCGACTGGTGCTCAGCCCGGTGTTTTCCGCCGAAGACCAGTTGAAGGCGCTGTCGGCGCTTTCCGAAAAGATCGGTCTCGACGCTCTGGTTTCGAACTTCCTCAAAGTGGTGGCGGGCAATCGCCGCCTTTTTGCACTTCCCGGCATGATCAGGGCGTATCGACAGATCGCCGCCGCCCATCGCGGCGAGATCACCGCCGAAGTGACATCCGCTCATGCCCTGACGGGCGAGCAGGAAACCGAATTGAAGGCGGCGCTGAAGAGCGTCACCGGTAAGGACGTGGCGCTTTCCGTCACGGTCGAACCGTCGATCCTCGGCGGTCTGATCGTTCAGGTTGGCTCGCGCCAGATCGATACGTCTCTTCGCACCAAACTCTCTACCCTTAAGCTTGCACTGAAAGAGGTTGGCTGATGGATATCCGCGCCGCGGAAATTTCCGCAATTCTGAAAGATCAAATCAAAAACTTTGGCCAGGAAGCCGAGGTCTCCGAAGTCGGCCAGGTTCTCTCCGTCGGCGACGGCATTGCCCGCGTCTACGGTCTGGACAATGTGCAGGCCGGTGAGATGGTCGAGTTCCCCGGCGGCATCCGCGGCATGGCGCTCAACCTCGAAACCGACAATGTCGGCGTCGTCATCTTCGGTTCGGACCGCGACATCAAGGAAGGCGACACGGTCAAGCGCACGGGCGCCATCGTGGACGTTCCGGTCGGTCCGCATCTTCTCGGCCGCGTCGTCGATGCCCTCGGCAATCCGATCGACGGCAAGGGCCCGATCGTTTACGAAAAGCGCGCCCGCGTCGACGTGAAGGCTCCGGGCATCATTCCGCGCAAGTCGGTCCATGAGCCGATGTCCACCGGCATCAAGGCCATCGACGCCCTTATCCCGGTCGGCCGCGGCCAGCGCGAACTCGTGATCGGCGACCGCCAGACCGGCAAGACTGCCATCCTGCTCGACACCTTCCTGAACCAGAAGCCGATCCACGACAACGGCCCGGAAAAGGACAAGCTGTACTGCGTCTACGTTGCCGTCGGCCAGAAGCGCTCCACGGTCGCCCAGTTCGTGAAGGCTCTCGAAGAGCGCGGCGCCCTGCAATATTCGATCATCGTCGCCGCCACGGCTTCCGATCCGGCTCCGATGCAGTATCTCGCTCCGTTCACCGGCTGCGCCATCGGCGAATATTTCCGCGACAACGGCCAGCACGCCCTGATCGGCTATGACGACCTGTCCAAGCAGGCCGTCGCCTATCGCCAGATGTCGCTGCTCCTGCGCCGCCCGCCGGGCCGCGAAGCCTATCCGGGCGACGTCTTCTACCTGCATTCGCGCCTGCTCGAGCGCGCCGCCAAGCTGAACGACGACAACGGCGCCGGTTCGCTGACGGCCCTTCCGGTCATCGAGACGCAGGGCAACGACGTGTCCGCGTTCATTCCGACCAACGTGATCTCGATCACCGATGGCCAGATCTTCCTCGAAACCGACCTGTTCTACCAGGGCATCCGCCCGGCCGTGAACGTCGGCCTGTCGGTTTCGCGCGTCGGCTCGTCGGCCCAGATCAAGGCGATGAAGCAGGTTGCCGGCTCGATCAAGGGTGAACTCGCCCAGTATCGCGAAATGGCCGCCTTCGCCCAGTTCGGTTCAGACCTCGATGCCGCCACCCAGCGCCTGCTGAACCGCGGCGCCCGCCTGACGGAACTCCTGAAGCAGCCGCAGTTCTCGCCGCTGAAGACGGAAGAGCAGGTCGCGGTGATCTTCGCTGGCGTCAACGGCTATCTCGACAAGCTGCCGGTCGCATCCGTCAGCAAGTTCGAGCAGGGCCTGCTCAGCTACCTGCGCTCGGAAGGCAAGTCGATCCTCGACGCCATCCGCACGGAAAAGGCCATCTCGGACGATACGAAGAGCAAGCTCAAGGCGGCGCTCGATACGTTCGCCAAGAACTTCGCCTGATCGGATCAAGCCAGGACGATAAGCGATGCCTTCACTAAAGGACCTCAAAAACCGGATCGCCTCCGTCAAGGCGACGCAGAAGATCACCAAGGCGATGAAAATGGTCGCCGCGGCGAAGCTGCGCCGCGCCCAGGAAGCAGCCGAAGCCGCCCGTCCGTATTCTCAGCGGATGGGTGCGGTGCTTGCCAACATCGCGCAGACTCTTGGCGACGACGACAGCGCGCCGAAGCTGATGACCGGAACCGGCAAGGACGATGTGCATCTGCTCGTCGTCTGCACGGCCGAGCGCGGTCTCTGCGGTGGCTTCAATTCCCAGATCGCGCGTGCCGCGCGCGATCATGCCCGCGCCCTTCTCCGGGCGGGCAAGACGGTGAAGATCCTCACCGTCGGCAAGAAGGGCAACGATATTCTCCGCCGCGAATTCGCTCCGCTCATCATCGACCGGATCGAACTGCGCGACGTCCGCAAGATCGGTTTCGAGAATGCCGATGCCATCGGCAAGAAGATCATCTCTCTCTTCGAGAAGGGTGAATTCGATGTCGCGACGCTGTTCTACTCCGAGTTCAAGTCGGTGATCAGCCAGATCCCGACTGCCTTGCAGCTCATTCCGGCCGCGGCTCCGACCGTTGCCGCGAGCGAGGCCGGAGCGCTCTACGAGTACGAGCCGGATGCCGGGGCGATTCTCGAGGACCTGATTCCGCGCAATATTTCCGTCCAGATTTTCCGCGCCCTGCTGGAAAACGTGGCCGGTGAAATGGGTGCCAAGATGAGCGCGATGGACAACGCTTCGCGCAATGCGGGTGACATGATCCACAAGCTGACGCTTTCCTACAACCGTCAGCGTCAGGCGCAGATCACCAAGGAACTCATCGAAATCATTTCGGGCGCCGAAGCGCTCTGAAGCAAGCAAAAGAGGTAACGAACATGGCTGACGCAGCAGCTTCCAAAGGTAAGGTGACGCAGGTCATCGGCGCCGTCGTCGACGTGGCGTTCGATGGCGAGCTGCCGCCGATCCTGAATGCTCTTGAGACCACCAATGGCGGCAACCGCCTCGTGCTGGAAGTTGCCCAGCATCTCGGTGAAAACGTCGTTCGCACCATCGCGATGGACTCGACCGAAGGTCTCGTCCGCGGCCAGGCCGTCGTCAACACGGGCGCTCCGATCTCCGTTCCGGTCGGCGACGAAACGCTCGGCCGCATCCTGAACGTCATCGGCGAGCCGGTGGACGAAGTCGGTCCGGTCAACACGACCGTCCGCCGTGCCATCCACCAGGAAGCCCCGTCCTACGTCGAACAGTCGACGGAAGGCCAGATCCTCGTGACGGGCATCAAGGTCGTCGACCTTCTGGCGCCTTACGCCAAGGGCGGCAAGATCGGCCTGTTCGGCGGCGCCGGCGTCGGCAAGACCGTTCTCATCATGGAACTGATCAACAACGTCGCCAAGGCGCACGGCGGTTACTCCGTGTTCGCCGGCGTCGGCGAGCGTACCCGCGAGGGCAACGACCTCTACCACGAAATGATCGAATCGCGCGTGAACGTCGATCCGAAGGAAAACGGCGGTTCGGCTGCCGGTTCCAAGTGCGCGCTGGTTTACGGCCAGATGAACGAGCCTCCGGGCGCGCGTGCCCGCGTCGCGCTGACGGGCCTGACGATCGCCGAGCATTTCCGCGATCAGGGCCAGGACGTTCTGTTCTTCGTGGACAACATCTTCCGCTTCACGCAGGCCGGTTCGGAAGTGTCGGCCCTGCTCGGCCGTATTCCTTCGGCCGTGGGCTATCAGCCGACGCTGGCAACCGACATGGGCGCCCTTCAGGAGCGCATCACCACGACGACCAAGGGCTCGATCACCTCGGTTCAGGCCATCTACGTTCCGGCCGACGACCTGACCGACCCGGCTCCGGCAACCTCGTTCGCCCACCTCGACGCCACGACGGTTCTCAACCGCTCGATCGCCGAAAAGGGCATCTACCCGGCCGTCGACCCGCTCGATTCCACGTCGCGCATGCTCAACCCGATGATCATCGGCGAAGAGCATTATGACGTGGCCCGCAAGGTTCAGTCGACCCTCCAGCGCTACAAGGCCCTTCAGGACATCATCGCCATCCTCGGCATGGACGAACTGTCCGAAGACGACAAGCTGACGGTTGCCCGCGCCCGCAAGGTCGAGCGCTTCCTGTCGCAGCCGTTCCACGTCGCTGAAGTCTTCACCGGTTCGCCGGGCAAGCTCGTCTCGCTCGAAGACACGATCAAGGGCTTCAAGGGCCTCGTCAACGGCGACTACGACCACCTGCCGGAAGCGGCCTTCTACATGGTCGGCTCGATCGACGAAGCCATCGAGAAGGCAAAGAAGCTGGCTGCCGAAGCCGCTTGATATTTCGCGGAAGGGGCGCGGTTCGCGCCCTTTCTCCATCCCGATAATGAAGAGTTGAAGCGTCATGGCGGACAATTTCAATTTTGAACTCGTTTCTCCCGAGCGTTTGCTCGTGTCGGAGCAGGCCAGCGAAGTTGTCATTCCGGCAACGGAAGGCGAAATGACGGTGATGGCTCGCCATGCGCCGGCAATGACGACGCTGAAGCCGGGTGTCGTGACGGTGAAATCGGCCGCCGGCCAGACCGTGAAGTATGTCGTGTTCGGCGGTTTTGCGGATATCAACGACACCGGCCTGACCGTTCTGGCCGAATCCGCCGTTCCGGTCGCCGAGTTCAGCGCGGACGATCTTCAGGCCCGTATCGAAACGGCGAAGAAGGAACTGGCCTCGGCCGAAGATCATGAAAAGCGCAACAGCATCGAGGAATTCCTCTCGGAGCTGACGCAGTTGCACGGCGCGGTTATCGCCGGCTGAAAAAGCGGCGCGATAAAGTCTCGCCCACGGAATTGTGATAGGCCGCCCGGCGAATCCGGGCGGCCTTTTCACGTTCGGTTCGAAGGAATCGTTGCGCCGTGAATTGGCATTTTCTTTCAAGTGTATGATTTCGATATCGTAATTTCCGACGTATCTTCACTGCCAGGCTCATCCTCCGCTGGCGGCGTAAAAAAGGGGCGGCAGCGGACCGAGTTACCGTCAGTTTAACATTTTCCGGTAATGCTCTGTTAGTCCTTCAAGCAGAACGGGCGCGTTCGGGCCGGCGGTCCCGCGTCGTTTTACGGCAGAGTGTAGAGTCATGCGTCTTTCTGTCCTTTCCTCATTGCTGATCGGCGGCATTGCGCTTGCCGGATGCCGGTCGTCCTCGCCGGCGGATGTACTTGCCATTACCCCGTCACGGGATATCACCAGTTCGGTAACGGCGAGCGCGCCGGTTCCCAGCGCTGACGTCGGTGCGCAACGCGCCAGCGCGGCAGCGGCGGCGGATACCGTGAACATTCCGCCGAAGCAGGAGGTGCTTGCCTGGGCGGGTTCCGTGCCGCAGGCGTCTTCCATTCTCGAGGATGTCCCCGCGTCGGCGCCCAAGCCTTCGTTGAAGCCGACGATCTCGCCGGACGCGGACCGGGCGGTTCGAAGCCGGATGCGCATCTACAGCCAGCGTTTCGGCGATGCCAAGCCGATCAATTTCGGCAAGGTGACGCCGCGTCATTACGCCGTCCACGGTGTCGATGTATCGCGCTGGCAGGGCGAGATCGACTGGCCCAGGCTGCGGGCGCACGGGGCCAACTTCGCCTATATCAAGGCAACGGACGGTGGCGACCATCTCGATCCCATGTTCCAGACGAACTGGCGGCGGGCCAAGGAGGCCGGTCTGAAGCGGGGCGCCTATCATTTCTTCTACTGGTGCCGGGTGGCGAGCGAGCAGGCATCGTGGTTCATCCGCAACGTGCCGCGCGATCCCGATGCGCTGCCGCCGGTCATCGATGTCGAGTGGAACGGCGATTCCGCCTGCAAGCGACGTCCGTCTCCGCAGCAGGTGCGGGAGAAGATGCAGGTCTTCATGGACATGCTGGAGCGTCATTACGGAAAGCGGCCGGTCATCTATACCGCGCCGGATTTCTATGCCGACAATCTCAAGGGCGCGTTCCAGAACTATCCGTTCTGGCTGCGGGCCGTCGCGCAGCACCCGTCGAAGGTCTATCCGGGCCGCAAATGGGTGTTCTGGCAATATTCAGGCTCGGGCCTGTCGCAGGGCGTCAACGGCAAGATCGACCTCAACGTCTTCCACGGGTCGGAAAGCGAATGGCATCGCTGGCTGGATCGGAACAGCGGCGCATGAGGCGCAAATGGTGATCCCGGCGCGATTCGAACGCGCGACCCCCAGATTAGGAATCTGATGCTCTATCCTGCTGAGCTACGGGACCACTTGCCGCACACATACAAAAGGCCCGGCGATTAGCCAAGCCTTTTGTTTGCCGATGACGCTCTTCGGTTCAGTCCGTCAGGCGGCTTTCGGCCAGGCGCACCCAGTAGGACACGCCGCTGGCGATGATTTCGTCGTTGAAGTCGTAACCGGGATTGTGCAGCCCCGCGCTTTCGCCGTTGCCGATGAAGATGAAGGCGCCGGGGCGTTCCTTCAGCATGAAGGAGAAGTCCTCGCCGGCCATCGAGGGCGCCACGTCCGAATCGACATGGGCGGCACCGGCGATTTCGCGGGCGACGGCCGCCGCATGGTCCGTCTCGGCGGCGTGGTTGACCGTGACCGGGCAATTCCGTTCGTAGCGCAGTTCGCCCACCGCGCCGTGGGTGGCGGCGATGCCTTCGACGATCTGGCGCATGCGTTCCTCCGTCTGGTCCTGAACGGCTTCGTTCAGCGTGCGGACCGTGCCGGCGATCTCGGCGTCCGGCGGAATGATGTTGTGCGCCGTGCCCGAGATGAATTTCGTGACGGACACGACGACCGATTCCAGCGGATCGATGTTGCGGGCGGCGATGATCTGGAGGTTCGAGACGATCTGGGCGCCGATCACGATCGGGTCGATGGCCCGGTTCGGCTGGGCGGCGTGGCCGCCGCGGCCGGAAATGCGGATGGTGAACTTGTCGGGGGCGGCCATGATCCCGCCCTTGCGGATGGCGAAATGGCCGGCCGCGATGCCCGGCATGTTGTGCATGCCGTAGACTTCGCCGATGTCGAAGCGCTCCATCAGGCCGTCCTGGACCATCGCCAGCGCCCCGGCGCCGCCTTCTTCGGCGGGCTGGAAGACCACAGCGACGCGCCCGTTGAAATTCCGCGTTTCGGCCAGATATTTCGCGGCGCCCAGCAGCATCGCCATGTGGCCGTCATGGCCGCAGGCGTGCATGCGGCCCGGAATCTTCGACGCCCACGGCTTGCCCGTGACTTCATCGACCGGCAGGGCATCCATATCGGCGCGCAGGCCGATGGTGCGGCCCGTGCTGCCGCCGCGGCCGTTGATGATGCCCACGACACCCGTGCGGCCGATTCCGGTCACGATCTCGTCAACGCCGAATTCCTGGAGCTTGCCGGCGACGAAGGCCGCCGTTCCGGTCACGTCGTAGAGGATTTCAGGATTTTCGTGGAGATGTCGCCGCCATTCGGTCACTTCCGTCTGAAGTTCGGCGGCGCGGTTCAAAATGGGCATTAGCTGTTCCTGTCGTTATCTGGCGGCAAATCATACGGAATCGTCTCCTCCATCCCGTTCAGTTTGCGCCTTGTAATTGACCTAATCAATCGTCTTTGCCATTGCTTGGACACATAGGGTAAATATCCCGACGCTTTCAATGTGCATCGCCCGCGATCAATGAGGAACAGGCCGTGTTCAAATCACGCTTTCGCGTATTCACCACCCTTGTGCTCGCCGGCGCCGTGGCGGCCGGCGGCGCGCTGGCCGGGCGCGATACGGCGCTGGCCAATCCCTATATCGTCGTCGATGTGAAGTCCGGACAGGTGATCGAGCATTCCGATGCGTTCCGCAAATGGTATCCGGCCTCGCTGACGAAGCTGATGACGGCCTATCTGGCGTTCCGCGCGCTGAAGGCCGGACGGATGACGCTGGAGACGCCGGTGGTCATGTCGCAGCGCGCCGCAAGTGCGGCACCCAGCAAGACCTTCTTCCGCGCCGGCTCGCAGGTGACGCTGGACAACGCGCTGAAGCTGCTGATCGTGAAATCGGCCAACGATATCGCGATTGCCATTGCGGAGGCGGTCAGCGGTTCGCAGGAGGCGTTCATTGCCGCGATGAATGCCGAGGCGGCCCGGCTGGGCATGACCTCGACCCGCTTCGTCAATCCGAACGGCCTGCCCGGCAAGGGGCAATATTCCACGGCGCGGGACATCGCCCTGCTGGCGGTGGCCATCAAGCGCGAGTTTCCGCAATATTCCTCCTATTTCTCGCTGGAAGGCGTTGATACGGGCAAGAACAGCTACGGCAACTACAACATGCTGATCGGCCGCTTCAGCGGCGCCGATGGCATGAAGACCGGTTTCATCTGCGCCTCGGGCTTTAATCAGGTGTCGTCGGCGACGCGGAACGGCCGCAGCGTCGTTTCCGTCGTGCTGGGCGAGGACAGCCTTGCCGCCCGCACGGAGCGCTCCGCCGCGCTTTTGCAGAAGGCGCTGACCACCGCCGGCTCCGGCGTTCCGCTGGCCAGGCTTGCGCCCTACGGCGATTACGGCGCCGACGTCGCGGATATCAGCGCCCAGATCTGCAATCCGCAAGCCGCCAAGGTCCGTTCGGAAGGGCGCGACGAGGCCGGTCGCATGATCATCAAGTCGCCCTATGTCCGCGAGATGGAGCGTCCGCCGCTCTATTCCTTCGCGGGCGTCATTCCCGGCACAGAGCCGTCGCCGCCCGAGCCGAAGAAGGCCGGCAATGCAGCCCGGGTCACGCTGCCCGCGAAAGTGGCGGTGCCGGTTCCGCGTCCGGTGAACTGAGATGCAGGCGCGCATTCCCGTTTCCATCGTCACCGGCTTTCTCGGCGCCGGCAAGTCGACATTGCTGAACCGGCTTCTCAAGGATCCGGCGATGAAGGATGCGGCGGTCATCGTCAACGAGTTCGGCGATGTCGGCATCGATCATCTTCTGGTCGAATCCTCCGGCGACTCGGTCATCGAACTGTCCGACGGCTGCCTGTGCTGCACGATGCGCGGCGACTTGATCGATACGCTGGGCGAGCTGATGGATCGCATCCAGACGGGCAGGCTGAAGCCCCTGAAGCGGATCGTCGTGGAAACGACGGGCCTTGCCGATCCCGTGCCGGTCATGCAGTCGGTGATCGGGCATCCGGTTCTGATGCAGAATTTCGACCTCGACGGGATCGTCACGGTCGTCGACGCGGTCAACGGGCTGGCGACGCTCGATGCCCATCCGGAATCCGTGCGTCAGGCCGCGGTCGCCGACAGGCTGGTGCTGACCAAGCGATCGCTGGCGCAAGCCGCCGCCGTGGATCGCCTCGTCGCGCGCCTCAGGGCGCTCAACCCGCGCGCGGCGATGACGGATGCGGAGAGCGAAGGCGCGGACGCGGCGTCGCTGCTGGTGAACGGCCTCTACGATCCGCAGAGCAAGCATCCGGACGTCGGGCGCTGGCTGCATGAGGAGGCTGCCGGCGAGGACGATCATCACCACCACGACCATGAGCACGGGCCGGATTGCGGCTGCGGCCATCATCATGACGGCGAACATTCTCACCACGGCCATCATGATCACCATCATCGGCATGCCGACGATATCCGTTCGTTCTCCATCGTTCACGACCGGCCGGTCGATCCGACGGCGCTCGAAATGTTCGTGGATCTGCTGCGGTCCGCGCATGGGGAGAAGCTGCTACGGATGAAGGCGGTGGTGCAGACCTCTGACCGTCCCGACAGGCCGCTGGTGCTGCACGGGGTGCAGAGCATTTTCCATCCGCCGGTGCGGCTGGCGGCCTGGCCTGACCCCGCCGACCAGCGCTCCCGGCTGGTGCTGATCACCAAGGGGCTGCCGGAAGCCTTCGTGCGCGATCTCTTCGCCGCCTTCACCGGCCGGCCTTCCGTCGACACGCCCGACCGGGCGGCGCTTTCCGACAATCCGCTGGCAGTACCGGGCGTGAAGTTCTAGGTGACACACCCCCGCATCGTCATGCTATTTTCCGGTGGTACTCCTATCGCGCTACGGATTGATGATGGCGTGCGTGTCAGCGGTGCGACTTTTTCCGGCCGCTTTTTAGAACCTTAAGCTTTTCGGCGTTTTCCGGCGGTTCCTGAAATAACTCCGCGATTTTGCAGTCGAGTGCGCCCGCTATTTTTTGCAGCGTTTCAATCGTCGGATTTTTCGATCCCCTTTCCAGATGGCCGACATAGGCGCGCTCGACGCCCGCGCTTAAGGCGAGATCGTCTTGCGCAATGCCTCTCAAGACCCTGATGCGACGAATATTCCAAGCCACGATAAATCTGACGTCCATAAATGAACGTCAGCATTTGACTATTCATGAAACCACGTATTATAGAACCATGAATTAATTGATTACCGAAAAGGGGGTAATTATGGCGTATCCAATTCAACTTATCGAGCCGGTTACGGGGCGTGTGGCGCTGGGCTATCACGGGTTTTCCTGGACGACCTTATTCTTCGGTCCGTTGCCCGCGCTGCTCCGCGGCCATGTCATCGGATTTTTCGGGATGCTGGCCATAGACATTTGCACTATGGGGCTGGCTCTGCTGATTTTTCCGTTCTTTTACAACAAGTGGCACTTCAACTGGCTTATGAGAAAAGGATACCGGGTGGGCAGCTCAGGTGTTGGAGGAGCCGTGTCCGGTGCGTCCTCCAATAGCCAGAACGTCATCAATGTCACCGTGGGCAGCTTGTCGCCCCAGCCTGCGGCAGCTTTGGCCAATGGTGAAGACACATCTTCCCCAGCGACCTCGTCTTGAGGGAAAGCGTTGACGGTGGGTTAGGGGCCTGTTCGCGGCGAACGCAGCGGGGCTAACGCTTCCGGATATGGAAACGGTGGCCGGCTTCCGTCTTTTCCGACGATAGCAAGGTGTGGCCGTCCTCGTTGCACATGTGGGGAATGTCGATTGCGGCCAGCGGGTCTGTGGTTTCCACGATCAGTTCCGCGCCGCCGGGAAGCGTGGCCAGCCGCTTGCGGCTGCGCAAAACCGGCAGGGGGCATTTCAGCCCCCTGAGATCGTAAAGCGTTGCGGACGGTCCGGTCACTGACGTGCCCAGAATTTCCAGCGCGAGGTTTTCTGGTTCACACCCGGGGTCGCCGGGGCATCCGCCGCATCGGCGGCAGCCACGAGGGCGGGGATGGTCGGGTTCGGAACGGGGACCGGAACGCTGCCGGTGGTGGTCGCGGCAACGGTGGGTGCCGTTGCGGCGGATGCGGCAGCCGAAGCGACGGCAGCCTGCTGGCGTGCCGTGGCGGAGGCCGCATCGGTCCGGGGTGTTTCAACGGAGGCGGTCGCCGTCTCGGAACCACCGGACGGCGCTGCCGGCGCGGGCCGCGGGGCGCGGCCGCCGGGCCGGGTGGGATCGAACTCGGAAAGCTTGACGAGGCGGCCTGCTTTCAACGCCGGGCCGGTCGGGGCGAAGGCCAGATCCTTGCCCTTGCGCTGGTCGGCCACGAGCGCCTTGCGTTCCGCTTCGGTCGGATCGTACCAGGCAACGTCGTCATATTTGGCGACAGCCTTCCTGTAGGCCGCCTCGTAGGTCTTGTTGTAGTTGTCGAGTGCGGCCTGCAAGGTTGCGGGCGTGGACATCGCCGGGCAGGCGCCGGTCGGGTTGAGCGCACCGCCCGCCTGCTTGTTGAAGACATATTTGCGGTCGCAGACGGCGACTTCCGGCGGCCGCTTGGTGATCTCGAAGTGGTCGTAGCCGGCCTTCAGCATCTTCCAGAACTCGAAGTGCTCGCTGTGCCGATGGCGGGCCATGTTTTCCGCGGTCATGCGGAAGGGGAAGGCCTGAAGCTGGATGTTCTGCTGGCCGCCCTTGAAAGCGTCGCGGGCGAAGGCCCAGATCTCGAGAATCTGCGCATCCGTCATCGAATAGCAGCCCGACGACGAGCAGGCCCCGTGGATCATCAGGTTGGTGCCGGTGCGACTGTTGGCCGCATCGTAGCGGTTGGGAAATCCGGTGTTGATCGCGAGGAAATACTGCGAATAGGGGTTCATGTTCGCCCGCGACAGCGGGTAGAACCCTTCGGGCGCCTGACGGTCGCCTTCCTTGACCTTGGGTCCGAGGCGGCCCGACCAGGCGCAGATCCTGTAGTCCCTGATCTTCTCGAAGCGGTTGTCCGCCCGGGCCTTCCAGATTTCCAGAACGCCTTCTTCCTTGAAGATGCGGATCGCGATCGGCGCGTTGCGGTCCATGCCCTTCGCCTTCATCTCGGAGACGATGCGATCGGGCAGGGGGTGTTCCGTCTTGTTCCTGACGTTCTTGACGTAGCCGGGATCGATGGCGTCGAGACTGTCATTACAGCCGGCCAGGACGGCCGCCATCAGGGAGAGGGTTACGACATTTCTCAAGCGCATTGCGAATTACCCGGTCTTCGAGTTGCGGCGCAGGTTTTACCATCCGCCATCCGTTCCGCAAATATAGAGCATTCGCCTTCACAAAAACTTAACCTTGTCGCCGGCGTCTGGCCCTCACCACTTTGTTACCGACGGATTGAAGCGTCAATATGGCCGAGGCGGGCCGCCGCGGTCGCGCCCGGCAGCGCCCTGCCGGGCATCAGAGATTGCGTCCGATATCCAGGAATTTCTGGCGGCGCTCGTCGCGCAGCTCGGTCCCGGAAAGCGGGCCGAGCGCGGCCAGCGCGGCGGCAATCACGTCGCCGGTTTCGGTGATGACCTTTTCGGCATGGCGATGGGCGCCGCCGGTCGGCTCCTTGATGATGCCGTCGATGATGCCGAGGCTCTTCAGGTCTTCCGCCGTGATCTTCATGTTGGTCGCGGCTTCCTTGGCGCGGCTCGAATCACGCCAGAGAATGGAGGCGGCGCCTTCCGGCGAGATGACCGAATAGATGGCATGTTCCAGCATGTAGACGCGGTTGCCGGTGGCGATGGCGATGGCGCCGCCCGAACCGCCTTCGCCGATGACGACGGAGACGATCGGCACCTTGACCTGGAGACACATCTCGGTGGAGCGGGCGATGGCCTCGGCCTGGCCGCGCTCTTCCGCGCCGACGCCCGGATAGGCGCCCGCGGTATCGACCAGCGTCACGATGGGCAGGCCGAAGCGGTCGGCCAGTTCCATGACGCGGACGGCCTTGCGGTATCCTTCCGGGCGCGGGCTGCCGAAATTGTGCAGGATGCGCGTCTTGGTGTCGTGGCCCTTTTCCTGGCCGAGGACCGCGACCGGCTGGCCGCGGAAGCGGGCAAGGCCGGCCTGGATGGCGGCGTCCTCGGAAAACTTGCGGTCGCCGGCCAGCGGCGTGAAATCGGTGAACAGATTGGCGGCATAGTCGATGAAATGCGGACGTTGCGGATGGCGGGCGACCTGCGTCTTCTGCCAGGCGTTCAGCCGGCCGTAGATATCGACCATCGCTTCGTTGACGCGGGTCTCGAGACGGGTGATCTCGTCGGAGATGTCGATGCTCTCGTCTTCTGCCTTCAGCTTTTTCAGTTCGTGAATTTTGGCTTCGAGGTCGGAGATCGGCTTTTCAAAGTCGAGATAGTGATGCATGACATCCACTTCCAATCGTTTTGTCCGGTGCCGCGGACAGTGCTCCCGTCATTCGTTTCGGGGTCTCTAATCCGGCTTTTTACCCTGTTTGGCAAGGGGGTGATGGGTCTGAACGAGCTGTTGCAGCCTTTCTTCCAGCACGTGGGTATAGATTTGTGTCGTCGATATGTCGGAATGGCCGAGCAGTTCCTGCACGGCGCGCAGGTCGGCCCCGTTCTGTAAAAGATGGCTCGCGAAGGCATGCCGCAGCACATGCGGCGAGAGCAGGGAAGGCGAGAGCCCGGCCCGGATCGCAAGGTCCTTCAGGTCGCGCGCGAAGACCTGGCGCGGCAGGTGGCCTTCCTTCGAAGCCGCGGGAAACAGCCACGGGCTGTCCTTCAGCCGCGCGTCGGTTTCCGCGGCTGCCGCCAGGGCGGCACCATATTCCCGCAGGGCGGCGATGGCGGCGCGCGACAGCGGCACCAGCCGTTCCTTCGCGCCCTTGCCGCGGATGACGAGAAAGCGGCCTTCCTCGCCCAATACCCGGGCGGGCAGGGCCAGCAGCTCGCTGACGCGCATTCCCGTCGCATAGAGCAGTTCCACGAGTGCCAGCATGCGCAGCCGTTTCAGCCGTTCCTCCGGCTGGGCGGCCTCGGCCTCCTTCGCGGCGCAGTCGAGCAGCCGCGTCACCTGATCGACCCCCATCGTCTTCGGCAGGGGGCGGCCTTTTTTCGGAGCGTCCAGAATGGCGGAGGGGTCGTCGGTGCGCAGGCCCTCGGCATAGAGGAATTTCGAGAACTGGCGCAGCGACGACAGCTTGCGCGCCTGCGACGTGGTTTTCAGCCCCTCGCCCGCAAGGCGGGTCATATAGGCGGAAAGATCGGCCGATCCGGCTTCCAGCATGCCGGTTCCGCGCTGTTTCAGGAAGGTGCGCAGATCCTCGAGGTCGCGGCGATAGGCCGCGAGCGTGTTCACCGATGCGCCGCGTTCGGCGCTCAGCATTTCGAGGAAGGCCTCGATATGGGCTGCGTCGAGACTGGCCATCGCTCAGCGGTTGACCGTTGCGGGAACGCCCGGCACGCCGCCCGGCGGAATGCGGATCACCATATCCCTCTCGCCGGGATCGACGAAGATCACCAGCGCCAGCATCGCGGCATAGATGCAGGCGACGAAGGTGCCGCCGAAAAACAGCAGGCGGTAGAGTGTCGGCATGTCGCCCTCCCGTGGCGATGGCGGCCGCAGCCGGACCGTTTACCCTAAAACATGGCCAGTAAGGTTCCAAGTTTTCATTAACCACGGCTTGACGCTTCCCGCGCATTTGCCGATACCATCGCGCAATCGAAACGAAGACGATCATGAACAGCTCTGACCCGACCGCGATATCGAAACCTCTCGGCGAGCGTGCCCGCGCCGCGCTGGGCGGCCGCAACCTCGTCTTCGTCGGTCTGATGGGCGCCGGAAAATCCGCGATCGGCAGGATGGTCGCGCAGGAGCTGGGCCTGCCTTTCGTCGATTCCGACCACGAGATCGAGCGCGTCTCGCGCATGACCATCACCGAACTGTTCACGGCCTATGGCGAGGCGGAATTCCGCGCGCTGGAAACGCGGGTGATCGAGCGCCTTCTCCAGACGGGACCGCGCGTCGTCTCGACGGGCGGCGGCGCCTTCATCAATCCCAACACGCGCCAGCAGATCAAGGGCAGCGGCCTTTCGATCTGGCTCAGGGCCGAACTCGACGTCCTGTGGGACCGGGTGAGCCGGCGGGACGGCCGGCCGCTTTTGAAGACCGTGAACCCGAAGGAGACGCTCGAAAACCTGATGAAAGAGCGCTATCCGATCTATGCCGAAGCGGATCTGACCGTGCAGTCGCGTGACGTGCGCAAGGATGCGATCGTCAGGGACGTCCTGACGGCCATCGCCGGCTTCGCGAACGAGGAACAAGACCCATGACCGCCGTTGAGGAAGACATCATCGAAGGCACCGGAGCGGAACAGCTCGTGCGCGTGCCGCTCGGCAGCCGCTCCTACGATATCCTGATCGGCCCCGGCATGATCGCCCGCGCCGGCGGCGAGATCACCGCCCGGCTCAAGGGACGCCGCGCCGCCATCGTCACCGACGGGAATGTCGGGCCGCTTTATCTCGAAACGCTGACGGACAGTCTCCAGACCGATGGCATAGAAGCCGTTTCCCTGACGCTGCCGGCGGGCGAGAAGACCAAGAATTTCGACAACCTGATCGCCGTCGTCGACCTGGCCCTGACGGCGCGGCTCGACCGCAACGACATGATCATCGCGCTCGGCGGCGGCGTGATCGGCGATCTGGCCGGCTTCGCCGCCGGCATCGTCAAGCGCGGCGTGCGCTTCGTGCAGGTGCCGACCTCGCTTCTGGCGCAGGTCGATTCCTCCGTGGGCGGCAAGACCGGCATCAACACCCGCCACGGCAAGAACCTCGTCGGCGTCTTCCATCAGCCCGATCTGGTGCTGGCCGATACGCAGACGCTCGCCACGCTGTCGCAGCGCGAATTCCGCGCCGGCTATGCGGAGGTGGCGAAATACGGCCTGATCGACAAGCCGGACTTCTTTGCATGGCTGGAAAAGAACCGCGAGGAGGTGTTTACGGGCGGCGCGGCGCGCATCGAGGCGATCGCGGCGTCCTGCCGCGCGAAGGCTGCCGTCGTGGCCGCGGACGAGCGGGAGAACGGCGCGCGGGCGCTGCTCAATCTCGGCCATACGTTCGGCCATGCGCTGGAAGCGGCGGTGCAATACGATTCCGCCCGCCTCGTCCACGGCGAAGGGGTCGCCATCGGCATGGTTCTGGCGCACGAATTCTCCACCCGCCTCAATCTTGCGAGCCGCGATGATGCCGACCGCGTTCGCACGCATCTCAGGCAAGCCGGTCTGCCCGTGAGCGTGGACGAGATTCCGGGCGCCCTGCCGCCGGCCGAGGAACTGATGGATGCCATCGCTCAGGACAAGAAGGTGAAGGGCGGCAAGCTCACCTTCATCCTCACGCATGGCGTTGGGCAGTCCTTCGTGGCCGACGACGTTCCCGCCTCGGAAGTCCTGTCCTTCCTGAAGGAAAAATATCCGCAATGAGCGTAAGGGCCTTCCTTCGCCGGTTCTTCGCCTGGCTCCGGGGCTTCCTCCCCGGCGGCAGGCCGGCGCTTTCGGCGCAGGAGCGGCTGCGCGGCACGGTGGACCGGCTCTACGGCCAGGGGTCGGTGTTCAAGGACGACCGCGACCGCCTGGACGGCATCCTGCATCTCGGCGAACTGGCCGTCTACGACATCATGGTGCATCGCACGGCGATGCGGGCCGTCAACGCCGACGATGCGCCCGGCGAGGTGATCCGCCAGATACTCGAAAGCCCCTTCACCCGCCTGCCGGTCTGGCGCGGTTCCATCGATAACATCATCGGCGTCGTCCATGCGAAGGATCTGCTGCGGGCGCTGGCGGAGCCGGGCATGGAGCCCGGAAATCTCGACATTTCCCGGGTCGCCCAGAAACCGTGGTTCGTGCCGGACACGACCAATCTCAAGGACCAGCTCAATGCCTTCCTGCGCCGCAAGGTGCATTTCTCCATCGTCGTCGACGAGTATGGCGAGGTGCAGGGCCTCGTGACGCTGGAGGACATTCTGGAGGAAATCGTCGGCGACATCGCCGACGAGCACGATATCGACGTGCGGGGCGTGGGGCAGGAAGCCGACGGTTCCATCGTCGTCGACGGCTGGGTGCCGATCCGCGACCTCAACCGCGCGCTCGACTGGGCGCTGCCGGACGATCACGCAACGACGATCGCCGGTCTCGTCATTCACGAATCGCAGATGATTCCCGAGGAGCGCCAGTCCTTCACCTTCCACGGCAAGCGCTTCTTCGTGATGAAGCGCGAGAAGAACCGCATCACCCGCCTGCGCATCCGCCCGGCAGACGAGCCGGTTTCGACGGAAAGGGCCTGATCACCACCGCACCGGCTCGCCCGGTGCAGCGGCCTCGATGGCGAGCGCGTGCAGGCCCGCGTCGAGTTCCGGTTTCAGGAGGTCGTTGATGGCCCGGTGGCGGCCGACGCGGGAAAGGCCGGAAAAGGCGCCGGCGACGATGCGCACGCGCATATGGGTTTCCGCCTCGCCGGTCATGCCCGGCTGATGGCCGGCATGGCGGGCGCTTTCGTCGATCACCTCCAGCCGTTCGGGGCGGAATGTCTCTCGCAGACGATTTTCGATGCTCTCGCGGATGCGCATGCCTGTGACCGTACCTATATGAAGCGGGCATCCCAAAAGCCACCAACAAACACCTTTGTCAATTCTTGTTTCGGCCCGCCGCCGCGCCGATAATGATCCGCCATGATGAGACTCGATTCAAAATATTTCGACCGTATCCGCACCCGCCGGAAAAAAGCCTCCGAACCCGAGGCCACCGGACCCGTGTGCCAGTGGGACGGCTGCAACGAGAAGGGCGCTCACCGTGCCCCCGTCGGCCGCCATGCCGAAGGCGAATTCTTCTTTTTCTGTTTCGAGCACGTCAAGGAATACAACAAGGGCTACAACTACTTCTCCGGCCTGTCCGACAACGAAGTCGCCCGCTACCAGAAGGAGGCGGTGACGGGACATCGCCCGACCTGGACGATCGGCGTGAACAGCGCCGCCAAGGCGAGCCCGCTGCATTCGACGGCGCGCTCCGGCTCGGCGGGAGCGCAGGCCCGCATCAAGGACCCGTTCGGCTTCGTGCAGCAGCGGCGCGGCGGCCCGAACCGCTCCAGCCCGGTGCAGCGCAAGCTGAAGACGCTGGAGGCGAAGGCCTTCGACACGCTGGGGCTGACCGCCGGCGCGACGGCGCAGGATATCAAGCGCCACTACAAGGAACTGGTGAAGAGGCATCACCCCGACGCCAACGGCGGCGACCGGGCCTCGGAGGAGCGGTTCCGTGCCGTCGTGCAGGCCTATCAGCTTCTCAAGCAGGCAGGCTTCTGCTGAGCGTCCGTCTGTCGGAAAAAACCTCGCGCCGGATGAAAATTCCTGGCGTCAAAACGGTTCCAAAGAGGGCGTCTATGCTCTAAACCTTTGAACCAAGCGATGGCGACGCGAATTTAGATGATCCGGCCGTCTCTCCGGCGGCCGTCCTGGAGATATTATGAGCACGATCGACCCCGAGATTTCCGAACTGCCCGACACGACCGTTTCCGTCAGGGAGGTGTTCGGCATTGATTCCGATATCCGCGTACCGGCCTATTCCAAGGCGGATTCCTATGTTCCCGATTTCGACCCGGACTATCTGTTCGACCGCGAGACGACGCTCGCCATCCTCGCAGGCTTCGCCTATAATCGTCGCGTGATGATTTCCGGCTACCACGGCACGGGCAAGTCCTCCCATATCGAGCAGGTCGCCGCCCGTCTGAAGTGGCCGTGCGTGCGCGTCAACCTCGACAGCCACGTCAGCCGCATCGATCTGGTCGGCAAGGATGCCATCGTCATCAAGGACGGACTTCAGATCACCGAGTTCAAGGACGGCATCCTGCCCTGGGCCTACCAGCACAATGTCGCGCTCGTTTTCGACGAATACGATGCCGGCCGCCCGGACGTGATGTTCGTCATCCAGCGCGTTCTGGAATCCTCGGGCCGCCTGACGCTTCTCGACCAGAGCCGCGTCATCCGTCCCCACCCGGCCTTCCGCCTGTTCGCGACGGCCAACACCGTCGGCCTCGGCGATACGACCGGCCTCTATCACGGTACGCAGCAGATCAACCAGGCGCAGATGGACCGCTGGTCCATCGTCACCACGCTGAACTACCTGCCGCACGACAAGGAGGTCGATATCGTCTGCGCCAAGGTGAAGAGCCTTGCCACCAAGGAAGGCCGCGAGACGGCATCGCGCATGGTGCGCGTGGCCGATCTCACCCGCGCCGCCTTCATGAACGGCGACCTTTCCACGGTCATGAGCCCGCGCACGGTCATCACCTGGGCGGAAAACGCCGAGATCTTCGGGGATGTCGCCTTTGCCTTCCGCGTCACCTTCCTCAACAAGTGCGACGAGCTGGAGCGCAATCTGGTGGCCGAACAGTACCAGCGCGCCTTCGGCGTCGAACTGAAGGAAAGCGCTGCCAATATCGTGATCAGCGCGTAAGGCGCGCCGCCCGATACGAGTGGCGGTCCGGGCTCGTGTCCGGATCGTCCGGTCTGCAATCAACGGGTCTCCGTGCGGCGAAATCCGCCGGGGACGTGTTTCAGGAATACGGCGAGCATGTCCGGTCAAGGCGATAATTCGAAAGCGAAATCAACGACGGTCGTCGATATGGAGCCGGTGCGCCGCGCGCTTGCCGGATGCGTGCGCTCGATCGCCGGTAAGACCGATATCGACGTCGCCTTCGCCAACGAGCGGCCGGGGCTGACCGCCGAACGCATCCGCCTTCCCGATCTTTCCAAGCGGCCGACATTGCAGGAACTCGCCGTGACGCGCGGCATCGGCGATGCGATGGCGCTCAGGGTCGCCTGTCACGACGCCAATGTGCATGCCGTCATGTCGCCTGGCGGTCAGGACGCGCGCACGATTTTCGATGCGGTGGAGCAGGCCCGGATCGAATCGCTCGGCGCCTTGCGCATGGCCGGCACGGCCAGGAACCTTGCCAGCATGCATGCCGAGAAATACGCCAAGGCGAATTTCGCCGGCATCCTGGCGAAGGAAGACGCGCCCATCGGCGAGGCGCTGGCGATGCTGGTGCGCGAGAAGCTGACCGGCGAGGCGCCGCCGCCGAGCGCCGGCAAGGTGCTGGACCTGTGGCGCCCCTTCTTCGAGGAGAAGGCGGGCGACCAGTTCAGCGACCTGAGTGCGCTGGTCGAGGATCAGCAGGCGTTTGCGAAGGCCGTGCGCCACATGATGGCGTCGATGGGCGTCGCCGAGGATTACGGCGACGACGACAGCGAGCCGGACGAGTCGGAAGAAAGCAACGACGACGACCAGCCGCGTTCGGACGACCAGAACGAGGAGAGCGTCGAGGAGGAAGCCGGTTCCGAAGCCGCGCCGGCCGAGGAGAGCGAGGCCGCCCAGGACGAGATGGAAGACGGCGAGATGGATGGCGCGGAAGTCTCCGACGAGGAGATGGACGACAATTCCGACGACGATTCCGAAACGCCCGGCGAAACCCGCCGGCCGCAGACGCCGTTCGACGATTTCAACGAGAAGGTCGACTACCGCGTCTTCACGCCGGAGTTCGACGAGACCATCACGGCCGAAGAGCTTTGCGACGAGGCCGAACTCGACCGGTTGCGGGCGCTACTCGACAAGCAGCTCGCCCATCTTCAGGGTGCCGTCGGGCGGCTCGCCAACCGTCTCCAGCGCCGCCTGATGGCGCAGCAGAACCGCTCGTGGGATTTCGATCTCGAGGAGGGCTATCTCGATCCGGCGCGCCTCACCCGCCTCGTCATCGATCCGATGCAGCCGCTGTCCTTCAAGCGCGAACGCGACACGCAATTCCGCGACACGGTGGTGACGCTGGTCATCGACAATTCCGGCTCTATGCGCGGACGCCCGATCACGGTCGCCGCCACCTGCGCCGACATTCTCGCCCGGACGCTGGAGCGCTGCGGCGTCTCGGTGGAGATTCTCGGCTTCACCACCAAGGCGTGGAAGGGCGGGCAATCGCGCGAGAAGTGGCTGGCGGAGGGCAAGCCGGCCAATCCGGGCCGTCTCAACGACCTGCGCCACATCATCTACAAGTCGGCGGATGCGCCCTATCGCCGGTCGCGCCGCAATCTCGGCCTGATGATGCGCGAGGGCCTGCTCAAGGAAAACATCGACGGCGAAGCGCTGATCTGGGCGCATAACCGGCTGCTGGCGCGGCCGGAGCAGCGGCGCATCATGATGATGATTTCGGACGGCGCGCCGGTCGACGATTCGACGCTTTCGGTCAATCCGGGCAACTATCTCGAACGGCACCTGCGCGCGGTGATCGAGCAGATCGAGACGCGTTCGCCGGTCGAACTGCTGGCCATCGGCATCGGGCACGATGTGACGCGCTACTATCGCAAGGCCGTGACGATCGTCGATGCCGACGAACTGGCCGGCGCGATGACCGAACAGCTTGCCTCGCTGTTTGCGGAAGATACGGGCGGGCGCGGTCGGCGCCGGGCCGGGTGAGCCGATTGGCCGGATCGGGTTTGCGTCGCTTTCTGTCGGCTGCCGTCCTCGTCTGCGGCTTTACAGGAGCGGCACTGGCCGCTCCGCTCGACATCGACGCCCAGCCGATCGTCTCCTTCAAGACCGGCATTGAAAACTCACGTTTCGGCGTGCTGGAATTCATGGGCGGCTTGCGTCTCACCTCCGGCGAACCGCTGTTCGGGGCGTGGTCCTCGATCCGCTTCCGCCCGGACGGCCGCGATTTCGTGGGCGTGCTCGATACCGGGCACTGGTTCACCGGAACGCTGGTGCGCGATCCGGCGGGGCGGATCGTCGGCATTCGCGACGCCGATATTTCCGAGATGCTGGACCGTCGCGGGCGTCCGTCGCCGGGCAAGTCGGAAATGGATTCGGAAAGCCTCGCCCTCGTGCCCGGCGGTGTGGCCGTCGGCTTCGAGCAGCGTCACCGCATCGACCTCTATACCGATCCGGGTTTTGCGGCCTCCAGGCCGATCGCCGCCATCGATCCGCTCATCCCGGTTTCGAGCCTGCGCCACAATGGAAGCCTCGAAACACTGGCGCTTTCGCCGGCTTCCAGCCCTCTGGGCGGGGCGCTCGTCGTGGTTTCCGAAAACAGCACGGACCGGGACGGCAACGTGCTGGCGGCCATTCTCGGCGGACCGTTGAAAGGCCGTTTCTCGGTAAGGCGGACGGACGAGTACGCAATCACGGATGGCGCCTTCCTGCCGGACGGCGACCTGCTGATCCTGGAGCGGCGCTTCAGCCTGTCGCGGAGCATCGGCATGCGCATCCGCCGCATTCCGGGGGAAGCCATCCGTCCCGGCTCGGTCGCCGACGGCGAGGTTCTGATCGATGTCGATTTCTCGCATCGCATCGACAACATGGAAGGGCTGGACGTGGTCGAGGGACCGGACGGCCAGCCCCGCATCATCGTCATATCCGACGACAATCACTCCATTTTCCAGAATACGCTGATGCTGGAGTTCCGCTTCGCGGATTGAGCGGAAGCGAACTTGGACCTTTGTGGCGATACGGGCGGGGCGTGCCGCCGGCTTACGCCTTGGCCGGCACGGCGTCTGCGGCGGGCATCGGCTTGACGACGCTCATCAGCGCGCCGTAGGGCAGCAGCATGACGAGGCCGATCAGCATCTTGACGGCGAAATCGCTGATGGCCCACGATACCCAGCGGGGCGCGTCCGCCGGCAGCACGCCGAGGATCGCGCTCGCCTCCAGCGCGAAATCGTCGTTCGGGCCGAGGAAGACGAAGAAGGCCGCGAAGGCCAGCGAAAAGAAGATCGCCGTATCCAGCACCGAGCCGACCAGCGAACCTGTGAGGGGCGCGCGCCACCAGGCCTGCCGGCGCAGGCGGTTGAATACCGATATGTCGAGAAGCTGCCCGACCAGATAGGCTGTGCCGGAGGCGATGGCGATGCGCGGCACGGCGGTGAAGAAGGACAGCGACACGCCGACCACGAAGCCCGCGAAGACGACGCGGCGGGCGGCGGACGGGCCGAACTGACGGTTCGTCAGGTCGGTGACGAGGAAGGCGACGGGATAGGAGAAGGCGCCCCAGGTGAGGATGTCGGCCAGGTCGATCCCGGCAATCCTGGCATTCACCGGAAACTGCACGAGAAAGTTGGAGGCGACGACGATCAGCGTCATCAGGGCGATGTAGATGATAATGACGGGTGTCTTCCGCATTTTTTTATCCTGGGTGATGCCACCAGTTCGGGTTTGACAACAAGGCAAAGGAAAAGGCTTGAACGGGCGCGCCGTCAAGCCTCTTCAACCTCGATAAGACTGCGGTGCCGCTTATGCAGCTTCAGCCGTCTTCTTGACGATCTGGCGGCGCAGCAGACGGGCGCGCGAGCTCAACTCGGTTTCGTCGGACTTCAGAAGGAAGGCGTCGAGACCGCCGCGATGCTCGACGGAGCGCAGGGCAGCCGCCGAAACGCGGAGGCGGAAACGCTGGCCGAGAGCGTCGGAGATCAGCGTGACCTGGCACAGGTTCGGCAGGAACTTGCGCTTGGTCTTGTTGTTGGCGTGGCTGACATTGTTGCCCGACTGGACGCCCTTGCCGGTCAATTCGCAAATACGGGACATGGTACACCTGCTTGTTATGAGCCCATGAACCGTTCTGTCGGACAAAGCCCGAACCGCGATCCAACGGGTGACAATTGGAAAGTTGCGGTTCTATAGTCAGATGACGCGGCGGCGTCAAGCCGTCGGGTGCAGATTCCCGGAATTCCGGCCCGCTTGCCCTATTTTCCTCGCAAGGCTCGCAGAGTATAAGGTGCCGTTCCCTGCATGAGGCAACCCGATGACATCAGCTTTGCGTTTGGCAAGCTTTCTGACGCTCTTCCTCGCGATCCCCGCCATTTCCGTTGCCCAGACGGCGGGCCGGCACGTCACCGACTATACGGTGAGGCTGGCCGGGTTCACGATCGCGACGGCCAGTTTCGACACGGTTCTCAAGGACAGGGGCTATTCCGTCGCCGGGCGGTTCCGCACGGCGGGCATTGCCGGTCTGCTGACGACGATTTCCGGCGAGACCACCGTGGAGGGCGCGGTTGCGCGGGGGCGCCTTGCGGCCGGCGACTATCGCCTCGTCTACAAGCGCGGGGAGCGTTCGCGCGTTTACGACGTGAAGATGCGCAACGGCAACGTCACCAGTTCCACGATCACGCCGGCGCCGCGCCGCAATCCGGACAACTGGGTCGCCGTGCGCGACGCCGATCTCAGGCGCGTCGCCGATCCGCTGTCCGGCCTGATGATCCCGGCGGGAAGCCGGATCTGCCCCTCCACCCTGCCGATCTACGACGGCGAGACGCGGATGGACATCGTACTGACCGACAAGGGGACGAAGCCGTTCACCATCGGCAAGAGGCAGGTGGAGGCCATCGTTTGCGGCGCGCGTTACGTGCCGAAGGCGGGTTATCGCCGCGACCGCAAGGATGTGGAGTATCTGAAGTCCGTTTCGATGGAAATCTGGTTTGCCAAATCGGACGTTGTGGATTTATATGCGCCGGTCTATGCGCGCATCCCCACGAAAACCGGCACTCTGGTGATTGCCGCTACCCGGTTCGGGAACTAGGGTCAGGGTCTGTTCAATTGGCGCATTCTGCGTTGCGGATTTCGTGTCCGGCGAGGAGGGAAGATGCAGGAAATGCCGATCATTTTCAAATCTTCCCGACGACGTCCGGGCGCGAAATCCGCAACGCCCTTCGGGTTCGAAGTCATGGGTCGGCTGATCGCAAACAATGCTCGACAAGACCATAAGGTCTTGTCTTGCGCTTGTTTGCTTCCATCCAATCCCATGACTTCGAACAGAATGCGTCAATTGAACGGGCCCTGACCCTGGGCCGCTATCTGTTGGTATCACCGGGGTGTGTCGGCCCCTGCTTTCCGCGTGCCGCGAGGCGGTGCGCTCATGGGGATGTGGCGTGAAATTTCGGGCAACGCTGATCGGTTTCCTGACCATTCTGATGTGGGCTTTCCTGGCGACGCTGACGGCGGCTTCAGGCAACATGCCCCCTTTCCAGCTCACGGCCGTCGCGTTCGCGCTCGGCAGCGTTCCGGGCCTCGTGGCGATGGCGGCGCGGCCGGCGCGGCTGAAGGCGCTGCGGCAGCCGCTGAGGGTCTGGCTGGTGGGGATCGGCGGCCTGTTCGGTTATCATTTCCTCTATTTCACGGCGCTGCGGAATGCGCCGGCCGTCGAGGCGACGCTGGTCAATTACCTCTGGCCGCTGCTGATCGTCGTCGGTTCGGCCCTGTTGCCGGGCGAACGGCTCGGCTGGCATCATCTTCTCGGCGCGGCCATCGGCCTCGGCGGCACGGTCCTGCTCGTCGCCGGCGGCAATGTCGCCTTCAACCCGGCCTATATGGCGGGCTATGGCGCAGCGTTGCTTGCCGCCGCGACGTGGGCCTCCTATTCGCTTCTGTCGCGCCGCTTCGGCTCGGTGCCCACGGATGCCGTCACGGGTTTCTGCTTTGCCACCGCCATCCTGTCCGGGGTCTGCCACCTGGCGCTTGAAACCACGGTCTGGCCGGAAACGGCCTTCCAGTGGTCGATGGTGGTCGCGCTTGGCCTGCTGCCGCTCGGCCTTGCCTTCTACACCTGGGATTATGGCGTGAAGAACGGCGATATCCAGGTGCTGGGCGCGGCGAGCTATACGACGCCGATTCTCTCGACGCTCATCCTTCTCGCCGCCGGTTACGGCCAGCCGGGCTGGCGGCTGGCGCTCGCCTGCCTTCTGGTCACGGGCGGTGCGGTCCTTGCGTCCAAGGACATGATCTTCCGGCGCCGGAAAACCGTGGCCGCCGCCTGATCAGGTGCCCGGTTTCCAGCCGGGCGGGGCCATTTCGAAGGATTCGAAGATAAAGCCCGGCGCCACCGTGCAGCCCACCAGCGTATAGTCGCCGAGCGAGCGGGCGGATTGCCAGCAGCCGGCGGGCACGACGCCCTGCGGCCGTTCCCCGGCCGGAATGTCCGGCCCGAGAATCATGGTCTCCTCGCTCATGCCGTCCCGTGACAGCGACAGGGCGAGAGGGGCGCCGGCATGATAGTGCCACACCTCCGCCGCGTCGCAAACGCGGTGCCAGTGCGAACGGTCGCCGGCTTCGAGCAGATAATAGATCGCCGTGGACCGGCCCCGCCCGCCGTCTTCCGCGTCGCGAAAGGTTTCCCTGTACCAGCCGCCTTCCGGATGCCGCGCCATGCCGAGCGCGGCGACGATTTCGGCTGCCGTCACTTGAAGTTGTCCTTGCGCTTGCGGATTTCGGCAAAGACCTCCTCGTTCTCGCGGGTCTCCATGAGCAGGTTGCGACGAATGGCCGGATCGGCGACGCGCAGGTAGGGATTGGTTTCCTTCTCCAGCCCGATGGAGGTCGGGATCGTGTAGCGCCCGGCCTTGAGCGTTTCCTCCACCTCCGCGACACGCGCCTTCAGCCGCTCGTTGTCGGGATCGACGGTCAGCGCGAAGCGGCCGTTCGACAGCGTGTATTCGTGGCCGAAATAGACCGCCGTCTCGTCCGGCAGCGCGGCAAGCTTCTGCAACGAATGCCACATGTCCGCGGCGGGACGTTCGAACAGGCGTCCGCAGCCCAGGGCGAACAGGGTATCGGCGGCGAAGAGCAGCTTGCTTTCCGGCAGATGGAAACAGACGTGCCCGGCGGTGTGGCCCGGGGTTTCGATGACATGGACGGGTTCGCCGCCGAATTCGAAACTGTCGCCGTCGCCCACGGTCCGGTCGATGCCGGGGATCGCCACGGATTCGTGGACGGGGCCGATGATCGTGCAGCCGAACCGGTCCTTCAGCGCCAGATTGGCGGCCACATGGTCGTTATGGTGGTGGGTGGTGAAGATGTGGGTGAGTGTCCAGCCATGCCGCTCGAGGGCCGCCAGGATCGGCGTTTCTTCCGGTGCGTCGATGCTGGCCGTCACGCCGCTTGACGGATCGTGAAGGAGAACACCGAAATTGTCGCTGCGACAGGGGAAAACGTCTATCTGAAATGCGGTCATTGCAAGCTTTCTCTCCGTTTCAGGGAGGTTACGCCGGAAATGTAGTGGTTCGGGCCTTGAAGTCCAACCTTTCTCTGGTAGCGTCGGGGCAATGCACACCGATATCGTCGATCTCAGGCAGTTCTATTCCTCGCGGCTCGGCCACCTCGCGGAGCAGTCGATTACCGCAGCGCTGCGGACCGTGTGGCCGCGCCTGCCGGACGAGCGGCTCGTCGGCCTCGGCTATGCCGTGCCCTTTCTCGACAGCTTTTTCGAGGGAACCGAACGCACCTTCGCCTTCATGCCCGCCCCCCAGGGCGCGGTGAACTGGCCGGTGGGCGCGAAGTCCGCGACGGCGCTCGTCTTCGACGAGGAACTGCCGCTGCCCGACGCGTCGATAGACCGCGTTCTAATGGTCCATTGCCTGGAATTCGCCGAAAATCCCGTCGAGACGCTGAAGGAGATCTGGCGGGTGCTGGCGCCCGGCGGGCGCCTCGTCATCGTCGTTCCGAACCGGCGAGGATTGTGGGCGCGGCTCGAACACACGCCGTTCGGCTCCGGGCGGCCCTATTCGCGCGGCCAGTTGACCGGGCTGCTGCGCCAGACGAATTTCACGCCCGGCGCCTTCGCCGAGGCGCTGCTTTTCCCGCCGTCGCCGCACGGCTACATGCTGAAGCCGTGGCGGACGCTGGAGGCCATCGGTCGCAGGCTTTGGCCCGCCTTTTCCGGCGTGACCGTCGTCGAGGCGCAGAAGCGGCTCTATCAGGGCCTGCCGGTTGCCGCGCGCGCCTCGCGCCGCGTTTTCGTGCCCGTTCTTTCGCCACAGGGCGTGCCGACCACAAGAATGCCGGTTTCTCTCGACAAACGGCCGTTTCGGGATTAATCCCGGCGGCACCATCCGGGCCGCCGAACGTCTGGCGGCCGGCCATCCCGAAGGTTGAGAACGATGACTGCCCAGAAGACCAAGCCCGCGCCCCGCCCCGGTGTCATGGATATCGCCGCCTACGTGCCGGGCAAGGAGCATGCGCCGGGCGTGGCGCGGGTCTTCAAGCTTTCGGCGAACGAGACGCCGCTGGGGCCGAGCCCCCGGGCCATCGAGGCGTTCAGGGCCGCCGCCGGCCAGCTCGAGCGCTATCCGGACGGGCAGGCGAAGGAACTGCGCGAGGCGATCGCCTCCACCTTCCGGCTCAACGCGGCCAACATCCTGTGCGGCAACGGTTCCGACGAGCTTCTCGGCCTGCTCTGCCACGTCTATCTCGGCCCGGGCGACGAAGGCATCGTCACCGAACACGGCTTTCTGGTCTACAAGATCCAGATCATGGCCGCCGGCGCGACGCCGGTGACGGTGAAGGAAAGGGATTGCCGCGTCGACGTCGACGCGATCCTCGCCGCCGTGACGGACAGGACCAGGGCGGTCTTCATCGCCAATCCGGGCAATCCGACCGGCACCTATGTGCCCGTCGCCGAAATCCGCCGGCTTCACGCCGCGCTGCCGCCGCATGTGCTGCTGGTGCTCGACGCCGCCTATGCGGAATATGTTCGCCGCAACGATTACGAGGCGGGACTGGAACTCGTCTCCTCCTGCCAGAACGTCGTGATGACCCGCACCTTCTCCAAGGCCTACGGACTTGCCGCACTGCGTCTCGGCTGGCTTTATGCGCCGGAGCACGTCATCGACGCGCTCGACCGCGTGCGCGGCCCGTTCAACATCAGCGCCCCGGGCATCGCCGCCGGGGCGGCGGCGATGCGCGACCAGGCCTTCATCGAGCAGGCCGTGGCCTACAATGCGCTTTGGATCGGCCGGCTTGCCGAGGCCTTCGAGGCGTTAGGCCTCAGGGTCACGCCGTCGGTGGCGAATTTCGTGCTGATCCATTTTCCCGAAGAGGACGGCCGGCGTGCGGCGGATGCGGATGCCTTCCTGACCGCGCGCGGCTACATCCTGCGCGCCGTCCGGTCCTACGGTTTCGACAATGCGCTGCGCATGAGCGTCGGTCCCGAGGAGGCCAATCTCGGCGTGATCGACGCGCTGCGCGAATTCATGGGGCGGGCCTGACATGAGCGAAGCTCCGTTTGAAAAGATCGCGCTGATCGGCATCGGCCTGATCGGCTCGTCCATCGCCCGCGACGTCAAGGCACTCGGACTGGCAGGCGAGATTTCGGTCTCGACACGCAGTCCCGATACGCTGAAGCGCGCCGAGGAGCTGGAACTCGGCACCTCCTACACGGCTTCGGCGGCGGAAGCGGTGAAGGATGCCGATCTGGTCATCGTCTCGGTGCCGGTCGGCGCCTCCGGCGCGGTTGCCGAACAGATCGCCCCGACGCTGCGGAAAGGGGCGATCCTGACGGATGTCGGCTCCACCAAGGCGTCCGTCATCGCGCAGATGCAGCCGCATGTGCCGGAAGGCGTTCACTTTATTCCCGGCCACCCGCTGGCGGGGACGGAAAAATCCGGTCCCGACGCCGGTTTCGAAGGGCTGTTCGCCGGCCGCTGGTGCATCTTCACGCCGTTGCCGGAAACGGACAGGACCGCGCTCGACAGGCTGCGCGGCTTCTGGGAGGCGCTCGGCAGCCGCGTCGACGAGATGGACCCGCAGCATCACGACAAGGTGCTGGCCATCGTCTCGCACCTGCCGCACATCATCGCCTACAACATCGTCGGCACGGCGGACGATCTGGAGGCGGTCACGCAGTCGGAAGTCATCAAATATTCGGCCTCGGGTTTCCGCGACTTCACCCGCCTTGCTGCGTCCGACCCGACCATGTGGCGCGACGTCTGCCTGCACAACAAGGACGCCATCCTCGAAATGCTGGCGCGGTTTTCCGAGGATCTGGCCTATCTCCAGCGGGCGATCCGCTGGGGCGAGGGCGACAAGCTTTTCGATCTCTTCACCCGCACCCGCACTATCCGCCGCTCCATCGTCGAGGCCGGGCAGGATGTGGACGAGCCGGACTTCGGCCGTCACGGCGCGGCCAAGAAGTCCTGATTCCGGTCGAACCCGTTGTTCTTGCGCATTTCCCGGCGCAAGACCGCTTTACGCTTTTACCGGAAATGCTCTCGATCAGAGCGGCGGGATCTCGCCGACGGGAATGAAGCCGGCGACGAAGACCTGGCCGTCTCTCACGGTCAGGTCGAGGGAAAGGTCCGTATCGCCCTTGGTGTAGCTGCGGATCAGCGAGCCGACCGTTTCGATCAGGGGCGCGGCTTCCGGCAGGGCCTGCTGCGCGGCCTCGATCCAGGCCGCGACATTCTTTGCCTCGATCCTGAATTTGCCGGAGATGCGCCCGGCATCGTCGACGGAAAACGGGCCGGTGACGACGATGTCGCGGCCTTCGCCGAGGCGGGCGGCGAAGCGCCGGATCTCGCCGTTCGTCCCATAGAGCGCCTGCCGGTCCAGGCGGCCTGCGAGATCGCCGCGCCCGTCGACGGTCAGGGCCGCGTCCACCGTCAGCGGCGGCAGCGGCAGCGCGACGCCGTTTCGCGCCAGTTTCGCCTCCTCCACCGTGACGCCGGCGACAAGGTCGCCGCTTTCCCCGTCGAGGGAGCCGGTGAAGCGGTTTGCCGTGGCCTGAAGGCCGTTGCCCCTGCCTGGGTCTGTGAAGTTGGTCTTCAGGGCATCGGCCTCGACGCGGATGGACTGCATGCCGTTCAGGCCGAAACCGACCTCGCTTGCCAATGCGCTCCATTCGCTGACGAGCAGCCCCTGGACCGAGCGGATTTCCGCCGGCCCGCTGAAGGTGGAGCGGACGCGATCGGGGGAAAACATCGAAATACGGGCCTCGGCCGGCCCGAGCGTCGTGGAGATGCCGTGCTCCACATCGTCGACCTCCAGCGCCGAACAGTTCAGCGTCATGGAAAAGGGAAAGCCGCCGGTGGTCATCCGCCGGCAGTCGATGCTCCGGCCCCTGTCGTCCTGACCGGCAAGGGCGGCCAGCAACTTCCCGCGCAGGTGGGAAGCGGCGAGGTGCCATCCGCCCGCATAGACCGCTGCGAGGGCGGCGAGCGCCCCGACGGCCAGCAGCCACTTGCGGCCCGATGCCTTGCCGCCGGCTGCGGGTTGCGTTACCTCCATGTCATGCTTCCTTCCGTGGGTCGTTGGCCGGCCTGGGTCTTTGCCTCAGCCTTGTTATAGGGCGAATCAATCGGATTTCACGAATTGGCGCGCGAAATGGACGAATTTTGGGTCTTCGGGTACGGTTCCCTGATGTGGAATCCGGGTTTTCCCCATGTGGAAAGCGCAAAGGCGCGGCTTCGCGGCTACCGTCGCTCGCTCTGCATCTATTCCTGGGTGCATCGCGGAACGGAAAGCCATCCCGGCCTGGTGCTGGGGCTCGACCGCGGCGGCTCCTGTTCGGGCGTGGCCTTTCGCGTCGCGCCCGAGGAATGGGGCAGCGTGCTCGCCTATCTGCGGGAACGCGAACTCGTCACCAATGTCTACAAGGAAAAGCTGCTGACGCTTTCGCTGGCGGACGGGCGCCGGGTGGGGGGGGTCGTCTATGTCGCCGATCCCGCCCATGCACAATATGCCGGTTCGCCCGAAACGGAGGTCGCCGCGCGGATCGTCGATGCGGCCTCGGGGATCTCGGGGCCAAACGACGCCTATCTCTTCAACACGCTGACGCAGTTGCGGGCTATGGGCATCCACGACCATCTTCTGGAAGAGATCGCCCGCCATGTGGAAAATCTCCGCAGCAGCGGTGCCGGGCGTTCACATTCCGGCGAAATGCACGCAAACGGCGCGAAAACATGAGGCGCGACCTCGCCTTCGCCACAAAGGGTGTTATCCTCCCGACTTCAAGGCACGCCTTTGCATGGATAGGAGAACCGCATGAACGGTGACAGCCGGCAGAAGGAGCGTTCGGTCGCAAGCGCATTCGCCGCGCGACCCGGCCTTGCCCGGCAGCTCGCGTTCAAGAGAGTGACGGCGAGGGCGATCCTGTTTTTCGAGAGGTTGCTGCCGAGGCTGATCGTCCCGGCCTCGATCGCGGCCGTGTTCGTCTCGCTCGCCTGGTTCGGCGTGTTCCGCATCCTGCCGGACTGGGCGCGGATCGTTCTTCTCGCAGGGCTGGCGCTGTCCTTCATCGGTTCGCTCAGGCCGCTGTTCCGGCTGGAATGGCCGGATGCGCATGCCGCCGACCGGCTGCTCGAGGAGCGGAACGGACTTGCGCACCAGCCTGTGGCCGCGCAGGAGGATCGTCCGGCCAACGATACGCCTTTCGCGCGGGCGCTGTGGCGCGAGCACCAGATCCGCATGGCGGAGCGCATCGCGACGCTCGACGCCGGCATGCCGAGCCCCGACCTGTCGCGCTTCGACCGCAACGGCTTGCGCGCCGCGCCGGTGCTGCTTCTGGCCGCGGCCTTCGGCTTTTCCTTTTCGAACGGCGCCGGCCGTCTGATGGATGCCTTCGTCTCGCCCGGCGCGGGCAGCGCCGTCGATCCCGGCCTGCGGATCGACGCCTGGGTGACGCCGCCTTCCTATACCGGCCGCGCGCCCGTCTATCTGACCGCGCGGGCCGAGGCCGGCGGCGGGCCGGCGGAAGTGCCGGAAGGCTCCGAACTGACGGTGCGGATCGCCGGCGAGGGCAAGGGCGAAGTCCTGACCTTCACCTCCGCTTCGGGTGGCGACGATGTGACGCTCGATGCTGCCGAAGCCCCTGCGCCGCAAGGCGCGGCGGCGAACGCCGGCGCCCGCAGCTATGGCATGACGCTCGAGGAGGACGGCGTTCTGGCCGTCAACGGCCAGAGCTGGGCCTTCACCGTCATTCCCGACAAGACACCGGAAATCGCCTTTGACGGCGAGCCGCGCGTCAGCGTCAACGGCGCTCTCGAAATCGGCTTCATGACGCGGGACGATTACGGCGTGCAATCGGCCCGGGCGGACATCGAGCCGGTCGAGGAGCCACTGCCGGGCGCCAAGCCGCTGTTTCCGCCGCCGGACTACAAGCTCGACCTGCCGCGGCGGGGCAATGCCACGATCAAGGGGCTGACCAGCCGGAACCTGACGGAGCATCCGCTGTCGGGAACGCGCGTGCGCGTGACGCTGGTGGCCGTCGATGCCGCGGGACAGGAAGGGCGCAGCGAACCCTATGAGATGACCATGCCCGCGCGGCGTTTCTACGAGCCGCTGGCGGCGTCGGTTTCCGAGCAGCGGCAGACCTTCTCGCTGGATACGTCGGCCCTGCCGCGCGCCATCGAACTGAACGAGGTGCTGGCGCTGCGCCCGGAGGAGACGATCCCCAACCTCAAGAATTTCCTGCTGATCCGCTCCGCGCTGGGACGCATGGAGACGGCCCGCACCGAGGATGACCTGAAGGGGGCCGCCGACTATCTCTGGGAGATCGCGCTGGGTCTCGAGGACGGCGATCTTTCGATGGCCGAGCGGCAGATGCGCGACGCCCAGAAGGCGTTGTCCGAAGCGCTCGAACGCGGCGCCTCGGAAGAGGAGATCGCCCGGCTGACCGCCGAGTTGCGTCAGGCGATGGAACAGTATCTGTCCGAACTGGCGCGGCAGATGCAGCAGAACCCGAACATGCAGGGCCGGATGGCGGAAAACACGCTGCGCCAGCAGGATCTGAACCGCATGCTGGACCAGATCGAGAATCTGGCGCGGTCCGGCAACAATGACGCCGCCCAGCAGCTTCTTTCCGAATTGCAGCGCATGATGAACAACCTGCAAGCCGGGCGTCCGAACCAGCGCCCCGGCCAGCAGCAGGACAACAGCCCCATGCGCCAGCAGATCGACAGGCTGGGCGAGTTGATGCAGGAGCAGCAAAGGCTGATGGACCAGACGTTCAATCTGGAGCAGCAATTGCAGAACCGCATGATGGAAAACGACGAACTGGGACAGGACGGCGACCTCTTCGACCGGCCCGACCAGCAGCAGGGCCAGAACGGCGACCCCCAGCAACAGCAGCAGGGCGAGGGCGGTCAGATGACCGAGCAGCAGCTTCGCGACGCGTTGAAGCAGCTTCGCGAACAGCAGGATGCGCTCGGCCGCAAGCTGGAAGAACTGCAAAAGGGGCTGGCGGACATGGGCATGCAGCCGGGCGAGGGCTTCGGCGAGGCCGGCGAGCAGATGAAGGGCGCGGGCGAGGCGCTTGGCGAAGGCGAGGGCGGCCGTGCCGTCGAAGGCCAGGGCCGGGCGCTTGAGGCGCTGCGTCGCGGTGCGCGCGACATGATGAACCAGATGATGCAGGCCATGCAGCAGGGGCAGGGCCAGGGCGAGCAGGGCCAGCAAGGACCGGGCATGGTGGGCCAGGGCAACCAGAACGGCCGCGACCCGCTTGGCCGTCCGCGCGCCACGTCCGGCCCCGAGTTCGGCGATCAGGTGAAGGTGCCGGACGAGATCGACGTGCAGCGCGCGCGCCAGATTCTCGAATCCATCCGCGAGAAGCTCAGCAACGGGCTGGGCGGCGAGATCGAGCGCCGTTATCTGGAGCGGCTGCTGGACCTGCAATGACGTCCGGCACACGAGGCGGAAGGCCCGGGCGATGGCCGGGCTCAGACTGCTGACAAACGGCTCCTCGCTCTCTTCGTCATGGTCGGGTCAAGCCCAAGGGTGACGAAGGAGAGCATTGTTTGTCGATACACCGGGGCCTGGTCAGAAAGCCGGGCTCCAATCGCTCTTGCGCGGGCGAGGTGTCGTCGGTTCAGGCCGCCAGGGCGCGGGCGACGGCGCGGCGGATGTCGGGGAGCGCGAAGGGCTTCGGCACGACGTCGACGATCTTTTCCATCAGGTCGTCGGCGCGTTCGCGCTGGTCGGCGAAGCCGGTCATCAGCAGGATGCGCAGGCCCGGATGGTCGGCGGCGGCGCGGTGCGCCAGTTCGATGCCGTCCATGACGGGCATGCGGATGTCGGAGAGCAAAAGGTCGAATTCTTCCTCGGCAAGCCGCTCCAGCCCTTCAGCCCCGTCGGCGGCTTCCATCGTGATGTGGCCATCCAGCCGGAGTGCGCGCGCCACGAAGGTGCGCAGGGTATCTTCGTCTTCGGTGATCAGGATTTTCGCCATGATGGCTGCTCCGCTTGTTCTGTCTGCGGGCGCGCGTCTCATGCCCGCCCGGAACCGGCATGGCCGGTACGAGGGGCAGATCACCAGAGTTTCCTTGTCGATCGGTAAATATTCGCACGGGCGTGCTGGCCGTGGTTAACGGGCTATGACCTCGGCCATGCCGGAAATGACCCTGCGGGTTCAGCCTTGCGCCGGTGCGTCGCCCGTTACCTTGCCGACGAAGGGAAGCTCGCGGAAGGCGTAGGCAGCGTCCATGCCGTAGCCGACCACGAAATCGTCCGGGCACTCGAAACCGACATAATCGGCCTCCAGCTTTTCCTGGCGCTTGACGCTCTTGTCGAGCAGGACGGCGATGGAAACGTTGCGGGCGCCGCGGGAATAGAGCAGCTCTTTGGCGAAGAGAAGGGTGCGGCCGGATTCGAGAATATCGTCGATCAGCAGCACGTCGCGATCCTTCACGTCGCTGTCGATGTCCTTGACGATGCGGACCCCCTTGGAGACGGTGCCGGCGCCATAGCTGGAAAGCGTGATGAACTCGACTTCCGGCGCAAGGCCGCTGTCATGCAGGGCGCGGATAAGGTCGGCGGCGAAGATGAAGGAGCCCTTCAGGATCGCGATGACCAGAAGATCTTTGACCGGGCCGGCGGCAATCTGTGTGGCAATCGCCTTGTTGCGTTCGGCGATTTGCTCGGCGGAAAAAAGCGGCTCGATGATCTTTCCACGGACAACAGGCATGCAGGGCTCCTCGAATTTACGCCCTGCTTACCATAATCACAGGCCCGGAACATCCTTCGCACCGAAGGAAAGCTTCAGTTCCGGCGTTTTTCCACCGGGGTGAGCGATGCGTGCGACGAAGCCGTGGCTTTGTCCCGGTTTGACGCTGGCGACGGGGGGATCGATGACGAGGCTGGCGACCCGCGCTTCGCCGGCCATCAGTTCGGCGCGGATCGGCGGCACCTCCATCGTGGTGTGGCCGCGGTTCTCGACGATGCCGTTGACGATCAGGAGCGGCATTCCGTTCGCTTGCTGCGGCGTCAGGTTGGCATGGGTGATGACGAGCGGCCGGGGCGGTGCTGCCGGCGTTTCGGCCGGGAAGAAGCCGGAGAGGCCGCCGGCGAGAACGAAGACGCCGACGCAGGCAGCAGCGACCAGCGCCGAAAAGCCGTCCGTCGAGAGTCTGGCCAGACGTTTTTCCAAGCGTTCGGCAAGTGTACGGGCGATTTCCAACGCGGATGGGCGGCGCGGTGCGGCTTGGCGGTTGTCGTTACGGCGCGGGTCTGCGGCGGCGGGCTCGCGGATGGTGATGAATTCGGCCTCGACGACGGGTTCGGAGGCTCTGGTGCGCACGCGGCGCTGCCGGGCGCGCGGGACTTCGGGAGCCAGAATGTCGTAGGCGAGGGCTTCGTGTCTGCGGGCGTTGAAAGCGGTCATCAGGGCCTTTCGCCTTTCTCCTCCCGCTTTCGCCTGTTGAGGCGTGACCGGAAGGCATTGCAACAAAGTCTCGCCAGACGTAAATAAAAATGGTTAACGCTTCGGTAACGTCGCCGGTATGAACCGGGCAGGTCGGCGTTCGGGCCGTGTCGGAGGACGCGGCTTGCAGGTGCAGGCTTCAGAACAAGGCCGGAAGGAACCGGGGAACGGGCGCCCATTGATTCATTTCGAAAATGTCGGTCTGCGCTACGGGATGGGGCCGGAGATCCTGAAGGATCTGACGTTTACCATTCCCAAGGGCTCCTTCCAGTTCCTGACCGGGCCGTCCGGCGCGGGCAAGACGACGCTTTTGCGCCTGATGTTCCTGTCGCTGAAGCCGACGCGCGGCCTCATCCGCAGCTTCGAGCGCGACATTGCCCGCATTCCCGTGAGCGAGCTGCCGATGCTGCGGCGGCGCATCGGCATCGTCTTCCAGGACTTTCGCCTGCTCGATCATCTGACCACCTACGAGAATGTCGCCCTGCCGCTTCGGGTTCGCGGCAAGGAGGAGGTCTCCTACCGCAAGGACGTCATCGAGCTTCTGAAATGGGTCGGGCTCGGCGAGCGCATCAATGTGCTGCCGCCGGTGCTTTCGGGCGGCGAGAAGCAGCGCACGGCCATCGCGCGCGCGCTCATCGACCGGCCCGAGATCCTGCTGGCCGACGAACCGACCGGCAATGTCGATCCGCCGATGGCGCGGCGGCTGCTCAATCTCTTCCTCGAACTCAACCGGCTCGGCACGGCGGTGGTGATCGCCACCCACGATCTCGGCCTGATGGATCAGGTCGACGCCCGCCGCATGATCCTCACAGACGGACGGCTGGATATCTATGAGTGACCGTTCCGACCCGAAGGATGTCAGGCAGGCAACAGGCCCGGCCCGGCGCCGGGAGATGCAGGTGCGCCCGACAGGGCCGATCCTGCCGTCCTCGAACATCCAGGGCAACGCGCTGATGGTGGTCATCGCCATCATGGCCTTTCTCGCCTGCCTGACGCTCGGCGCCGTCAGCATGGTGCGGGCGACGGCGGCGAGCTGGCAGAGCCAGATTTCCCGCGAGGTGACGATCCAGATCAAGCCGGACGATTCGCTCGACATGGACCAGGCGCTCAACCGCGCCAGGGATATCGCGCTCACCTTCGTGGGTACGCGGGAGGGGCGGGTTCTGGACGACGCGGCCACCGCGCGCCTGCTCGAGCCGTGGCTGGGAACCGGCCTGCAACTGGACGAACTGCCGGTGCCGCGCCTCGTCGTCGTCACCATCGACGAAAGCAATCCACCCGATTTCGCGGCGATGCGCGCGCTGTTGCAGGAGGAGATACCGCAGGCGTCGCTGGACGACCACCGGACATGGGTCGACAGGCTGGTTTCGATGGCGCGGACGACGGTGCTGATCGGCATGGGGGTGCTGGCGCTGGTCTTCACCGCGATGATCCTGACGGTCGTCTTCGCGACGCGGGGGGCGCTTTCCGGCAACCGCCACATCGTCGAGGTCCTGCATTTCGTCGGGGCCGAAGGGCGGTTCGTGGCCAGCGAATTCCAGAAGCATTTCCTGAAGATCAGCCTGAAGGGCTCGGCGGCGGGCGGATTTGCCGCCGCGGCCGTCTTCGCGGTGCTGGGCTTCTGGCAGCGGCACACCGTGGCGACGCCCGAAAGCGATCAGGCGTCCGCCCTGTTCGGCCAGTTCACCATCGGCTTTTCCGGCTACATGGGCGTTTTCGCGACGATGATCGTGATCGCGCTGATCACCACCGTGACGGCGCGGCTGACCGTCATGCAGACCATTGCCGAGATCGACAGCATCCGTTCCGATCCGGCGCGACTCGATGGATTGCCGAATGGCTGAGGTTTCGGCAAGCTTGGCGGACAGGGAGAATTTTCGGTCAACCGTCTGCTGTCCGCCGCAATCAGCGGCTATGGATCGATGATGGAATCACACGAGTCGAAGCACGAGGAAATGGGTGCCGCACCGCCGTCCGGCGTGGCGGACGGCCTCTTTTCAAGGCGCAGTCCGCTTCGGCGGACCGTGCGCGTGCTCGGCGCCATTTTCATCCTGTGCCTCGGCATCCTGTTCGCCGGCTTCCTGCGCTTTGCCGATTCCGTCGTTTCGCTCGCGCCGCCAACAACGCCCCGGGCGGACGCCATCGTTGTGCTGACGGGCGGATACCAGCGGATCGATCAGGCCGTGAACCTGCTGATTTCGGGCGCCGGGGAGCGGCTCCTGATTTCCGGCGTCAATCCCGGCACGTCCGCCGCCCGTCTCAGCAAGCTGACCAGAAGTTCGAGCGCGCTGTTTTCCTGCTGCGTCGACATGGGCTATCAGGCGCTGGACACGATCGGCAATGCCGCCGAAACGGCGCGCTGGATTTCCGATCACGGCTATCGCAGCGTCCTCGTGGTGACGAACAACTATCATATGCCGCGCAGCCTTCTCGAACTGCGCCGGGCCGACCCGGATACCGATTTCATCGCCTATCCGGTGGTCAACAGCGATCTCAAGGTCAAGAACTGGTTCATCGATCCCGACGCCCTGCGCACGCTGCTTTCCGAATATGCCAAGGTGACGGTGGCCACGGTCCGCGACCTGATCGGCCTGCGTTCGTCGCCGGGGCTGCGCGATCCGCTGGCCACGGGCGGCATTACGGGTGCTTCTTCCCTTTGAAGCGGCTTTTTCTCGGTGGCGATATCGTGTAGGCACGGGGCGTCGCCCGTCGAGGCATTCCGGAAAATCGCGTCATGATCCTTCTGCGTTCGGTCCTGTTCCAGCTCGCCTTCTATATCAACATCACCGTGCGGATGATCGTGCTCAGCCCGATCTACTTCCTGATGCCGCGCTCCTATCGCATTCCGAAGGCCTGGGCCGCATCCTCCAACCGGCTGATGGGCTGGATCGTCGGCGCGACCTTCGAGATCGAGGGGCTGGAGCATCTTCCGAAGGGACCGGCCATCATCGCGCCGAAGCATCAGTCGGCCTGGGATACGTTCATGCTGCTGCCGTGGATGCACGATCCGGTCTATATCCTCAAGCGCGAGCTGTTCTGGCTGCCCCTGTTCGGCTGGTACATGAAGAAGCAGCGGCTCATCCCGGTGAACCGGGCCGCTAAGGGCCGCTCGATGGCGGATGTGATGGCGAGAACCTCGGCGGAGCTTGCGACCGGGCGCCAGCTCATCATCTATCCGGAAGGCACGCGCCGTCCGCCCGGCGCCGAGCCGATCTACAAGCACGGCATCGGCCGGCTTTATCGCGAGCTTCAGGTGCCCGTCGTGCCGGTCGTCATGCATCCCGGCCTGTTCTGGCCGCGGAATGCGTGGTTGCGCTATCCCGGCCATTTCAAGGTGAGGATCCTGCCGCCCATCGAAGCGGGGCTGGCGCAGGACGTGTTCATGCAGACCCTTGTGGACGTCATGGAAAAGGCGAGCGACGCGCTTCTGGTCGAGACCGCCGCCGCCAATCCGCACCTGACCCTGCCGCCGAGTGCCGTGAAGCGGCTTGCCGAGCTGAAGGATGTCACGCCGGAGAATGATGTTTCGTGCGATCCGGCCGGCACGCGCTCGTGAGGACGGGGACGGTGTTCAGCCGCCGGGCTGGAACCGCAGGTGCAGCAATGGATAGGGCCGTCCCTGACCATCCCGCTCGGATCGTCCCATACGCTTGAAGCCGATCCGCTCGTAGAAGCCGACAGCCTGAACGTTCTGCTCGTTCACATCGGTCGTCAGGGCGGGATGCAACGCGAGAGCGTTCTGCACGAGTTTCCTGCCGACACCTTTTCCGTGATGGTCCGGATCAACGAAAAGCGCTTCCATGTGCCCGTCGTGCAGGTACATAAAGCCGACGGGCCGCTTCGAAGGGTCGATGGCGAGTATCAGTTCCACCTGCGGAAAAAAGGCGGCGAGTTCCCTTTCTATTGCGGCTCTATCGTCCGGCGTCAGGAAGGCATGGGTGTCATCGACGGCCTTGCGCCATATGTCCATGATGCGGTCGGCGTCTTCGGGAGCGGATGGACGGAGATCAAACATAAGATGCTTCATGCTTTCTGCGCCGAAGGCCATATCGGGTCATCATTTATCGATCCGACCGACCGCTTATGTCAGCCAGCCCGGTATGGAATCGAGGCCGATCAGCTCGTCGTAGGTGCCGCGCGGGCGGATGACGTGGAATTCGTCGCCCTTCACCAGCACTTCCGGGACGAGGAGGCGGGAATTGTAGGTGTTCGACATCACCGCGCCGTAAGCGCCGGCGGAGCCTGCATAGAGCAGGTCGCCGGGCGCGGGGCGGGCGAGTTCGCGGTCGAGGCCGAGATAGTCGCCGGTCTCGCAAACCGGGCCGACGATGTCGGCGCGGATGCGCGGGGCATCGGGCTTCGGCTGAACGACCGGGCCGATCTCGTGATACGCCTCGTAGAGCGTTGGGCGGATGAGGTCGTTCATCGCCGCGTCGACGATGACGAAATTCTTCTCGTCGCCATCCTTCACGAAGACGACTTCCGTCACCAGGATGCCGGCATTGCCGACGATCAGGCGGCCCGGCTCGCACACCACCTTGCAGCCGAGGCCCTTCAGCTGGCGCAGGACGGTTTCGGCATAGGCGTCCGGCAGCGGTGGCGGGTCGTTATCGGCCTTGTAGGGAATGCCGAGGCCCCCGCCGATATCGACATGCTCGATCGTGTGACCGTCGGTGCGCAGCGTCTCGACCAGTTCGCGCAGCAGGGCGAAGGCGTCCTCGAAGGGTTGCAGATCGGTGATCTGGCTGCCGATGTGCATGTCGATGCCGGTGATCTCGATGGCTTCCAGCTCCGCCGCGCGGGCGTAGGCCTCGCGGGCGTTCCTGAAGGAGATGCCGAACTTGTTCTCCTTCTTGCCGGTGGAAATCTTGGCATGGGTGCGGGCATCCACATCCGGGTTGATGCGCAGCGACACGCGCGCCTTCTTCCCGGCTTTCAGCGCGCGGGCGTTCAGCACTTCCAGTTCCGGCAGGGATTCGACGTTGAAACAGTAGATACCGACCGACAGCGCGAAATCCATTTCATGCGCCGTCTTGCCGACGCCCGAGAACATGATGCGGCCGGCGGGAACGCCGGCGGCGAGCGCGCGGCGCAGCTCGCCTTCGGAAACGACGTCCATGCCCGCGCCGAGCCGCGCCAGCGTCTTCAGCACGGCGACGTTGGAATTGGCCTTCAGCGCATAGCAGACCAGCGCATCGGCATCCTTGAACGCATTGGCGAAGACGCGGTAGTGGCGCTCGATGGTGGCGGTCGAATAGACGTAGAAGGGGGTGCCGACGGCCTTTGCGATTTCGGGGACCGGTACGCCTTCGGCATGGAGCACGCCGTTGCGGAATTCAAAATGGTTCACGGCTTTCGTCCTGTCGGATCAAAGAAGGGGATCGAGAATGAAGGGCCGGTCCTGAACGGCGGGTCTGGTGTCGTTGCCGCGGCGGTTGAGTTTTTCGGTCGGCGTGGACGGCGGATCGAGTTCGCCCTTGCGCCCGCAGCCGGAGAGGGCAAGGCCCGCGGCGGCGAGAAGGCCGAGAGAAAGCATGACGGTGCGAAAGGATCTCGAAGACATGGGGCTCACTGTCCGGCGGCTGGAACTGCGTTGAACACGGATTGGCGTTACGCTTGGTGATAAACAAAAACAGGGCGCTTGTGCATCCTGTTTCTGTTGATGCGTCGTTCTCGAAAACTGATCAGTTGCGCGCGCGCCACCAGGCGATCTGCTTTTTGACTTCGGCCGGCGCGGTGCCGCCGAAGCTCTTGCGGCTGGCGACCGATGCCTCGACCGTCAGAACGTCGTAGACGGCCTTTGTGATGTCGGGGTGGATGCCCTGGAGCTCCTCCAGCGAAAGCTCGGCCAGATCGCAGCCCTTGCTTTCGGCCAGCGCGACGGCGCGGCCGGTCACATGATGGGCGTCGCGGAAGGGAAGGCCGGCCTCGCGGACCAGCCAGTCGGCGAGATCCGTGGCGGTGGAGTATCCGGAGCCGGCGGCGGCCTTCATGCGGTCGGTGCGGACGGTGAGGTCGCGGACCATGCCGGTCATGGCGGCGATCGCCAGTTCCAGGCTTTCGGCGGCGTCGAACACCTGTTCCTTGTCTTCCTGCATATCCTTGGAATAGGCGAGCGGCAGGCCCTTCATCACCGTCAGGAGCCCGACCAGCGAACCGTTGATGCGGCCCGTCTTGGCGCGCACCAGCTCGGCGGCGTCGGGGTTCTTCTTCTGTGGCATGATGGAGGAGCCGGTGGAGAAGGCGTCCGACAGGCGGATGAAGCCGAATTGCGGCGTCGACCAGATGACGATTTCCTCCGCCAGGCGCGACAGATGCGTGGCGCAGATCGCCGCGGTGGACAGGAATTCCAGCGCGAAATCGCGGTCGGAGACGGAATCGATCGAATTGCGGGTCGGCTCGCGGAAGCCGAGCGCGCGGGCCGTCAGGTGCCGGTCGATGGCATAGCCGGTGCCGGCGAGAGCCGCCGCGCCCAGCGGGCTTTCGTCCAGATGGTCGATGGCGTGGCGGACGCGGTTGCGGTCGCGGCCGAACATCTCGACATAGGCCATGCAATGATGGCCGAATGTCACGGGCTGCGCGGTCTGGAGGTGGGTGAAGCCGGGCATGACCGTGCCGGCATGTTCCTCCGCGCGGTCGAGAAAGGCCTCGATCAGGCCTGTCAGCGCCCTCTCGGTCTTCATCAGCTCTTCCTTGACCCACAGGCGGAAATCCACCGCGACCTGATCGTTGCGCGAGCGGGCGGTGTGCAGGCGGCCGGCGGCCGGGCCGATGAGGTGGGCGAGCCGCGCCTCGATGTTCATGTGGATGTCCTCGAGCTGGCGCGAGAACTCGAAATTGCCGCTTTCGATCTCGGTGCGGATCGTCTCCAGGCCGGTCACGATCTTTTCACGATCCTCGGAGGAGATGATTCCCTTCTCCGCCAGCATGGTGGCATGTGCTATAGAGCCACGGATATCCTGATCGAAAAGCTTCTTGTCGAAACCGATGGAGGCATTTATCTCCTCCATGATCGCGTCAGGGCCGGAAGCGAAGCGACCGCCCCACATCTGGTTGGAGGAATTGGTGTCCTTGGTTCCATCGGCCATTGGCTTTTGCCCATCCTGGAGAATGACATGACGAAGAAAAGGCCGCTCGGGCTTCCCTCCGTGAGACTGGTTGTTGTCGCGGCGCTCGCCGGCCTGACAGCCGGGGCCGTTGCGGTATACGTGAAGCGCACCGGGTCTGGCAACACGGATGCGCCGGCGATGGCCGCTTCCGGGCAGTGTCAGGCCACGAAGGCGAAGGCTGCGACGCTGAAACCCTTCCTCAAGGGCGAGGTGGCGACCATGACGGCGGTCGACGATCCGCGCCCGCTTTCCGCCATCGCCTTCAAGGGGCCGGACGGCACGGACAGGACCCTTGCCGACTTCAGGGGCAAGACCGTGCTGTTCAACCTCTGGGCCACCTGGTGCGTGCCCTGCCGCAAGGAGATGCCGGCCCTCGACGCGCTGGAGAAGGCAAAGGGTGGCGACGATTTCGAGGTGGTTGCCGTCAATATCGACGTCGGCTCCGACGAGAAGCTGCGCACATTCCTCTCCGAAACCGGGGTCGCCTCGCTCGCCTACTATCGCGACGATTCGATGGGCGTGTTCAATGCGGTGAAGAAGGAGGGGCTCGCCATCGGCCTGCCGGCCACGCTTCTGTTCGATGCCGAGGGGTGCCTGACGGCGGCCATGAACGGCCCCGCCGAGTGGGCGGGTGCCGACGCCTTCGCCCTGGTGGATGCGGCGGTGAGGGCGAAGTAGCCGGAAGCGTGTCTTCTGTATCCGTGCGAACCGGATTTTCAATCCGTGAGGATTCGATTATGCTGTGATTTCGGCACAGCCCATGCCTCCCCCCTCCGTTTCGGGAAAGCAGCATTCCTGTAGGGCTCTTCGATCACCGAACCGACTGTTCGAGCGAAAGCATGCGGAGGGATTGCGAATGTTGCTCGCGATAGGAGGTTATCAATGGAACTTTCGGCGTCTATCCATCGCCTGAAGCGCAAGGCACGGCTGCTGGCCCGCGAACAGGCCATTCCCCTGCATGAAGCGCTCGACCGCATCGCCTTGCAGGAGGGCTACCGCAGTTGGAGTCTGCTGGCGGCCAGACACGCCGCAATCGCCCCGGCAACCCGATTTTCCCGGCGGCTGAGGGAAGGCGACCTGGTTCTCCTCGGTGCCCGGCCGCGCCAAGGCAAGACCCTGATGGCGCTCGAACTTGCCGTCGAGGCGATGAAGTCCGGCAGACGCAGCATCTTCTTTACGCTGGAATATACGGAGAAGGACATTCTGGCGCGGTTCCGCGCCATCGGGGTGGAGCCGGCGCATTTCGGCGATCTGTTCGCCTTCGACTGCTCCGATGCCATCAGCGCCGATTACATGATGGCCACGCTGGAAACGGCGCCGGCAGGTACGCTGGTCGTCGTCGACTATCTTCAACTGCTGGATCAGAGACGCGACACGCCTCCGCTTGCCTTACAAGTCGGCAGGCTGAAGCTGTTCGCGCGCCAGCGGGGGCTGGTGATGGTCTTCATTTCCCAGATCGACCGGCTGTACGATCTGTCCACGAAGCCCCATCCCGGCATCCAGGACGTGCGGCTTCCGAACCCGCTGGACCTGACCTTGTTCGACAAGGCCTGCTTCCTGCATGAGGGCGAAATCCGGTTCCACATGCCGGGTTAGGGCGGTTCAGCGGGTGGGCACGGGCGTTTCGCCGCGGTAGTCGTAGAAGCCGCGTCCGGCCTTGCGGCCCAGCCATCCGGCCTCGACATATTTCACCAGCAGCGGGCAGGGACGGTACTTGGAATCGGCCAGCCCGTCATGGAGAACCTGCATGATCGACAGGCAGGTGTCGAGACCGATGAAATCCGCGAGCTGAAGCGGCCCCATCGGATGGTTCGCGCCGAGCTTCATGGCGGTGTCGATGCCATCCACGGTGCCGACACCCTCGTACAGCGTGTAGATGGCCTCATTGATCATCGGCAGAAGGATGCGGTTGACGATGAAGGCCGGGAAATCCTCCGCGACCGTCACGACCTTGTCGAGGGAGGCGACGAAGGCCTTGGCCGTTTCGAAGGTCCGCTCCTCGGTCGCGATTCCGCGCACCAGTTCCACCAGCTTCATGACCGGGACAGGGTTCATGAAGTGGATGCCCATGAAGCGTTCGGGGCGGTCGGTGGCCGCCGCAAGCCGGGTGATCGAGAGAGACGAGGTGTTGGTAGCGAGAATGGCGGCGGGATTGAGGACCGGGCAAAGCTCGGCGTAGATCTTCCGCTTGACGGTCTCGTCCTCCGTCGCCGCCTCGATGACCAGATCCATCGGGGCGAGATCGCCAAGGCCGGTGGAACCGGTGATGCGCGACAGCGCGGCCTTGCGGTCGTCCTCCGCGATCTTTTCGCTGGCGACCTGCCGGGCCAGATTGCCGTTGATGGTGGCGAGCGCGGCCTCGGTGCGATCCCGGGAGAGATCGTAGAGCGTCACGTCATAGCCGGCGAGGGCTGCGACATGGGCGATGCCGCAGCCCATCTGCCCCGCGCCGATCACGCCGATTTTCGTCATGCCGGTGGTCATGGCCGTTCCTCCCTGAAGTCCGTCCGGGAGCGGGGAGGGCTGGCCGCCCCGCTCCCCGTTTGAATCACAGCGCCTTTTCGAGTTCGGGCAGGGCCTCGAAGATGTCTGCGACGAGGCCGTAGTCGGCGACCTGGAAGATGGGGGCCTCCTCGTCCTTGTTGATGGCGACGATGACCTTCGAATCCTTCATGCCGGCCAGATGCTGGATCGCGCCCGAGATGCCGGCGGCGATGTAAAGCTCCGGCGCCACCACCTTGCCGGTCTGGCCGACCTGCCAGTCGTTCGGAGCATAGCCGGCATCGACCGCCGCGCGCGATGCGCCGACGGCGGCGCCGAGCTTGTCGGCCACCGGCAGGATCACCTCGTTGAATTTCTCCGCAGACCCCAGCGCCCGGCCGCCCGAGATGATGATCCGCGCAGCCGTCAGCTCCGGACGTTCCGACGCCGCGATCTCCTCCGAGACGAAGCGCGAAGCGCCCTTGTCGCCGGCGGACGCCACGGCCTCGATGGCCGCCGAGCCGCCTTCGGGCGCCACGGCGAAGGAGGCGGTGCGAACGGTGATCACCTTCTTCGCGTCGGTCGACTGAACCGTCTGGATGGCATTGCCGGCATAGATCGGCCGCTTGAACGTGTCGGCGGAGACGACTTCGACGATTTCCGAAACCTGCATCACGTCGAGAAGGGCGGCGACGCGCGGCAGCGCGCTCTTGGCGATGGAGGTCGCCGCTCCGAGGATGACGTCATAGGACGGGGCCAGCGAGACGATCAGCTCGGAAAGCGGCTCCGGCAGGCCGTTGGCGTAAGCGGCATCGTCGGCCAGAAGCACCCTGGAAACGCCGGAAAGCTGCGCGGCGGCTTCGGCGACGGCCTGCGCGCCAGAGCCGGCGACCAGCACATGCACCTCGCCGCCGAGCTGCGAGGCCGCCGTCAGCGCCTTGGCGGTCTGTTCGGAAAGGGCTGCATTGTCGTGTTC
>NZ_JANFPI010000006.1 GCF_026552795.1 Ectorhizobium quercum | reverse complement strand
ACAGGGGAAAGCCGGCAAAGCTGGTGATCATCGCCATCGCAAGACGCCTGCTCGTCGCACTTAACGCCCTCCTCAGGGACAACCGGACATTCCAGCCTTGACAACCAACGACACAGTTGCTCGGGCTCGAGCCGAGGGTCCATGCCACGGGTGCCGCGTGGATGCTCGGGTCGAGCCCGAGCATGACGGAAGAGAGGGGGCAATATCGTGAAGGCGCCCGCCGGACGCCTTCTCCTCTTGACGGACCGGCCGCCCTCTCAGGCCGTGACGGCCTTTTTCTCCAGCGCGACCGACAGCGCGAAGACCGCCAGGCCGACCAGCGACAGGACGGCGCCGACATAGCCGGTGGCGGCATAGCCGAAGCCCCAGGTGATGACGAGGCCGCCGAGCCAGGCGCCGAGCGCATTGGCCATGTTGAAGGCGGAATGGGTCGAGGCGGCGGCAAGCGTCTGGGCGTCGCCGGCCACGTCCATCAGGCGGGTCTGCACGGCGGGACAGGCTGCGAAGCCGCAGCCGGTGAGGAAGACGCAGATGCACAGCATGACCGGGCTGGCGGCGGTCAGCGAGAACACGGTCATGACGACGACGTTGAAGACCAGCATGCCGAAGATTGTGCCGTTGAGCGACAGGTCCGCCAGCCGCGAGCCGACGATATTGCCGACATTCATGCCAACGCCGAAAAGGGCGAGCACGATGGAAACCGTCGCGACGGAAAGATTGGCGACGTCCGTCGTCGTCTTGGCGATGTAGCTGAAGATCGAGAACATGCCGCCGAAGCCGGAGGCGGCGACGGCGAGCGCCAGCCAGACCTGAACGCGGCCGAAGGCGCCGAGTTCGCGCCGGACGCTGGCGCCTTCCCTGACCGTATCGCGCGGCTGGAACCACCACAGCAGCGCGACCGTGGCCGCGCCGATGATGCCGACCAGCATGAAGGCGGAGCGCCAACTGAATATCTGGCCGAGGAAGGTGGCGATCGGGGTGCCGATCAGCGTTGCGATGGTGAGGCCGAGCATGACCCTGCCGACCGCCCGGGCGCGCCGGTGGGCCGGCACCAGCGAGGCGGCGACCAGCGCCGCGACGCCGAAATAGGCGCCATGCGGCAGGCCGGTCAGGAAGCGCAGGATGGTGAAGCTGAGGAAATCCGGCGCGACGGCGGAGAGGATGTTGCCGACCGCGAACGTCGCCATCAGGCCGAGCAGCAGCGTGCGGCGGGGCATGCGGGCGGAAAGCACGGCGATGATCGGCGCGCCGACCACGACGCCCAGCGCATAGGCGGTGATGACATAGCCTGCCATCGGAATGGAAACGCCGTAGGTCGCCGCCACATCCGGCAGCAGGCCCATGATGACGAATTCGCCTGTTCCGATGCCGAAACCGCCGACGGCGAGCGCAAGCTGGATCAGCAGGATCGCCGTCGGTGTGAGGAAGGCGGGCGCCTGAACTTCTTCATGGGGAATGAGACTGACGTCATCGGCAACGGCGATCTTGCTCACGGTGGCTCCGTTCGGTTCGGCAGGACGAAACCGCGTCCGGTCGGGCTGACGGACACGGTCGGGGTGCGGGTCATTACGAGGTGTGCCGTTTGCGCGGCGGAAAATGTGGGGTGGTTCGAGCAGGGGATGGGGGACCGGGTGTGCGGGCGCGGGTTCTCCAAGCCTGATCGATTTCAGCGGTTATCTGACAATCGGCAAAATGCGTCCAGTGTGATTTTCGCAAGGCAGGCTAGCAAAGAACGATGGGCTGCGGCCGCCCTGTTGATGCCGCTTGCCGGCAACCTTTAGGATGACGAAACGTTTTGCTCGCACCTGCATCCGATTCGAGGCGTCCCGATCGATGAAATTCAAGGCATTTTTCAATCGCGACGGGGGCACCTTCCGCACCACCGACATGGAGGCGTTCGCGCGCCGCACGGCGGATATCTTCGAAGCCGCCGGGCATGAGATTTCGGTGGCCGTGGTGTCGGGCGAAGAGATCGCGCCGGCCTTGCGGCAGGCCGCCGAGACCGGCGGCATCGACGGCATCGTCGCCGGTGGCGGCGACGGCACGATTTCCACCGCCGCCGGCATCGCCTGGAAAAGCGGGCTGGTGCTCGGCGTCGTGCCCGCCGGCACGATGAACCTCTTCGCCCGCTCTCTGAAACTGCCGCTCGATCCCGAGGCGGCACTGCATGCCCTGGCGAAAGGGCAGGTCGCGGCGGTCGATATCGCCAGCGCCAACGGCCGCCCCTTCGTGCATCAGTTTTCCGCCGGACTGCATGCGCGCATGGTGCGCTATCGCGAGCGCATGGATTACGCATCGCGGCTGGGCAAGATCAGGGCGACTGCCCGGGCGGCATACGGCGTGATCCGCAACCCGCCGGCCTTCGACGTGGAGTTCACCATCGGCGGCGAGCACCACCGGCGCCGCGTGTCGGCCGTTTCCGTCTCGAACAATGTCTTCGGCGGCAATCCGTTTCTGGTGCCGGACGACGTGTCGGGCGGCAGGCTGGGCTTCTACGTCGCCGATGCGCTGCGGCCGCCGGGCGTGGCGCAGCTTGCCCTCGACATCCTGCGCGGCCGGCTGAAGGAGAACGAGGCGGTCGCGCACTGGGACACGCCGGAAGTGGAACTGCATTTTCCGCGGGCGGCGCGCTCCAGCCGCTGCGTGATCGACGGCGAACTCGTGCCCATGCCGCACGAGGTGCTGCTGAAAATCCATGCCGGCGAATTGCGGGTTCTCACCGGCTCCCCGCCCGGCGCCTGACGCTCCGCCCGGTGCCGGCCCCGTTGCGGGCCGGCGTCAGAGGCGGGGCAGATAGGTGCCGTAATCGAAATCCGAGACCGTGCGCAGGAAGGTCAGCGCTTCCTTGCGCTTGGTGTCGGCATAGAGCTTTGCATAGGCCGCACCGAAAATATCGGCCATCGCCTGCGACCCCGCGAAGGTCTCGACGGCGGTCAGGAAATCATGCGTCAGCTTTTCCGTTTTCGGCGGCTCCTTGCCGGGCTCGCTGGCCGGGCCGGGATCGAGCGTCTGTTCGAGGCCCTTCAGCATGCCGCCGAGAATGGCGGCGAGCAGCAGGTAGGGATTGGCGTCGGCCCCCGCGACGCGGTGTTCGACGCGCGCCGCCGGACCGTCCTTTTCGGGGATGCGCACCGCGGTGCCGCGATGGCCGAAGCCCCAGTCGATATCCGTCGGCGCGAAGGAGCCGGGCTGGAAGCGGCGATAGGAATTGGCGAACGGCGCGAAGACCAGTTGCGACTCGCGCATCGTGTTCAGGAGACCGGCGGTGACGGATTTGAGCTTCACCGGCTCGCCGCCCTTCGCGTCCAGCACGTTGTTGCCGTCCTTGTCGACGATGCTGGCATGGACGTGCAGGCCGGAGCCGGCATGCCCCGTATAGGGCTTGGCCATGCAGGTGGCGCGCAGCCCGTGTTTTTCGGCAGCCCGGGCGGCGATGCGCTTCAGCATCAGACAGTCGTCGGCGGCGGCCAGCGCATCGGCGCGGTGCAGGAGGTTGACCTCGAACTGGCCGGGGCCGAACTCGGCGGTCGTCGCATCGGCGGGAAGTCCCTGCGCGGCGGCATAAGCGCGCAGCGTGTCGAGATAGGGCGTCAGCGCCTCGACCGCATCCATGTCGTAGAGCTGGAAGCCGTTCGGCTGGCCCTGAAAGGTGAGGTCGCGGGGCGGCTGCGGCCTGCCCGTGTCGCGCCAGCCGCTGTCCTCGTACACGTAGAATTCCAGCTCTGTGGCGACCACTGGCGTCAGGCCCAGCGCGTCGTAGCGCTTCAGGACGCTGGCCAGAATGCCGCGCGGATCGCAGAAATGCGGGGTGCCGGAAAGCGTGTGCATGGTGGCGAGTGCCTGCTTCGAACCGGGCGGGGCCCACGGCATCGGGGCGAGCGTGCGCGGATCGGCCAGCACCTGCCCGTCCGGGTCGCCGAGCGTCAGCGAAATGCCGGTCAGGTCGTCGTTGTCGTCGCCCCAGATGTCGAGCGATTGCGTCGAAGCGGGCAGGCGGACCGCGCCGGACCAGACCTTCTTTTCGGCCGAAAGCGGCAGCCGCTTGCCGCGAAGCCTGCCGTTCATGTCGGCGATCAGGATTTCGAAACAGGCGGTCGGATCGGTGCTATCGGCATCCGCTGCGGTGCGGTCAGGGCTCATGAAAAGGTTCCGGTGGGTGGCCGGCGGCGAGCCGGCGCCCTTGCCAAAACCGTGCCTTGAGGTCATGTTCGTAACGCAAAAAACAACGCCTTTCAACGTGGCGTCCAGTCCAGAGAAAATCATGCCCCTTTCCAATCTCGCAGCCATCGACGCCGCCCATCACATCCACCCATTTTCCGACATGAAGGCGCTGAACGCCAAGGGCACGCGCATCATCACGCGCGGCGAGGGCAGCCATATCTACGACTCCGCAGGCAAAAAATATCTCGATGGCTTTGCCGGCCTGTGGTGCGTGAATGTCGGCTACGGCAGGCAGGAGATTACGGAGGCGGTCAATCGCCAGATGAACGAGCTGGCCTATTACAACGCCTTCTTCGGCACCTCGACACCATCGGCCACGCTGCTGGCGGAAAAGATCGCCGGCCACACGGATGGTCATCTCAACCACGTCTTCTTCACCAATTCCGGCTCGGAAGCCACCGACACCTGGCTGCGCATCGCCCGCGTCTACTGGCAGGCGAAGGGGCGGCCGGAAAAGACGGTCGTGATCGCCCGCAGGAACGGCTATCACGGCTCGACGGTCGCGGGTGCTGCGCTCGGCGGCATGAAGCACATGCACGAGCAGGCGGGCGCCGGGGTGCCCGGCATCGTCCATATCGGCCAGCCCTACTGGTATGCCGAGGGGGGCGAGCTTTCGCCGGAAGAGTTCGGCCTGAAGGCGGCGAAGGAACTGGAAGACAAAATCGCCGAAATCGGCGCGGACAAGATCGCCGCCTTCGTCGGCGAGCCGATCCAGGGTGCCGGCGGCGTCATCATCCCGCCCGAAACCTACTGGCCGGAAATCGACCGCATCTGCAAGGAAAACGACATCCTGCTGGTCGCCGACGAGGTGATCTGCGGCTTCGGCCGCCTCGGGGAATGGTTCGGCCACCAGCATTTCGGGGTGAAGCCGGATCTCGCCCCCGTCGCCAAGGGACTGTCCTCCGGCTATCTGCCGATCGGCGCGGTGCTGATCGCAGATCGCGTCGCGGACGTGCTGATCAACGAGGTCGGCGATTTCTTTCACGGCTTCACCTATTCCGGCCATCCGGTCTCGGCGGCGGCGGCGCTGGAAAACCTCCGCATCATCGAGGACGAGAAGCTGGTCGAGCGGGTGCGCGACGATATCGGCCCCTATTTCGGCAAGGCGTGGAAGAGCCTCGAGGACCACGATCTCGTCGGGCAGGCGGAGAATGTCGGCCTGATGGGCGGCCTCCAGATGGCGGCGGACAAGATGACGCGCCAGCGCTTCGGCAAGGCCGACGATCTCGGCTCCTATGTCCGCAACGTCTGCCTCGACAACGGCCTGGTCCTGCGCGCCACCGGCGACCGCATGCTGGCCTCGCCGCCGCTCGTCATCACCGAGGAGGAGGTGGATTTCATGGTGAAGGTCACGCGCATCGGCCTCGATGCGGCATGGAAGGTCAGGCAGGATTATGTCTGAGCACGACCATCATTATGCGGTGAAACTCGTCTGGACCGGCAACCGGGGCGAGGGCACGGCGAACTACCGCGCCTATGGCCGCGATCATGTGGTCTCCGCCAGCGGCAAGCCGGATATTCCCGGCTCATCCGACCCGGCCTTCCGGGGCGACGCCGCCCGCTGGAACCCGGAGGACCTGCTGGTCGCCTCGCTGTCCGCCTGCCACAAGCTCTGGTATCTGCATTTCTGCGCCGTCAACGGCATCGTCGTCACGGCCTATGAGGACGATGCCGAGGGCACGATGGTGACGGACGCCGACGGCGGCGGCCGCTTCACCGGTGTGACGCTGAAGCCGGTGGTGACGATTTCCGCCGGCGATCCCGAAAAGGCGCTTGCCCTCCACCACGACGCCCACGAAAAATGCTTCATCGCCAATTCGGTGAATTTCCCGGTCGCCTGCGAGGCGAAGGTGGTGGCGGGGTAAGGTCGAGCAGCATCGCGCAACGGGTCTCGCGGCGCAGGCCGTGGGCGGCCTCCTCGTCCAGAATTTTACGGAGCCGCGCGGGCGTTTCGTCCTCGTCCGGCACCCGAAACCCCATCCTTTCATAAAAAGGCCGGCTCCACGGCACGTCGCGGAACGTAGTCAACGTCACGGCGGGAAAACCCGAACGGCGCGCCGCCGCGATGGCCTGTGCCACGAGCCGTCGCCCGAACCCGCGCCCCTGCTGGTCGGCGCGCACGGAAAGTTCGAGGATGTGCAGGGCGTCCGGGCAGGCTTGCGCGTTGAGGAAGCCGACGGGGACGTCGCGGTCGTCGACCGCCACCCATGCGGTGCCGCCGGCGATCAGTTCCGCATGCCGTTCCTCCGATTGAACGTCGTCGCCGGCAACCCATTCGAATTCCGGCACGGACAGGAAAGCCTGTCCGGCCAAGCGCTCGATTGCCGGCAGAAGCGATGCGTCCTGCGCCCGAGCTTTCCTGATTCCGGACATCGGTCTCCCGGCAGATTACTGGAACGCCGTCTCGTAGAAGCTTCTGAGCTTGCGCGAGTGGAGCGCTTCCGTGGGCATGTCGGCGAGGATCTGGATGGCGCGGATGCCGATCTGGAGATGCTGGCTCACCTGCGTGCGGTAGAAGGCGGTCGCCATGCCGGGCAGCTTCAGCTCGCCGTGCAGCGGCTTGTCGGAGACGCACAGCAGCGTGCCGTAGGGCACGCGAAACCGGAAGCCGTTGGCGGCGATGGTCGCCGATTCCATATCGAGGGCGATGGCGCGCGACTGCGACAGCCGCTTCACGGGCCCGCGCTGGTCGCGCAGTTCCCAGTTGCGGTTGTCGATGGTGGCGACGGTGCCGGTGCGCATGATGCGCTTCAGGTCGAAACCGGAAAAGCCGGTGACCTGGGCAACGGCGCCTTCCAGCGCCCGCTGTACTTCCGAAAGGGCAGGAATCGGAATCCAAACCGGCAGGTCGTCGTCGAGAACGTGGTCCTCACGCACATAGGCGTGGGCGAGCACATAGTCACCCAGCCGCTGGCTGTTGCGCAGGCCGGCGCAATGGCCGAGCATCAGCCAGGCATGCGGGCGCAGAACCGCGATATGGTCGGTGATCGTCTTGGCGTTGGAGGGGCCGACGCCGATATTCACCATCGTGATGCCGCCGTGGCCCTTCTTCTTGATGTGATAGGCCGGCATCTGCGGCAGGCGCACCGGCTGGCTGAGGGTGGGCTCCGTCTGGCCGGCTTCGGTGACGATGTTGCCCGGTTCGACGAAGGCGGTGTAGCCGTTGCCGCCCTCGGCCATCTGCTGGCGGGCCCAGGCACAGAACTCGTCGATGTAGAACTGGTAGTTGGTGAAGAGCACGAAATTCTGGAAATGCTCGGCCGCGGTCGCCGTGTAATGCGACAGGCGGGCCAGCGAATAGTCGATGCGCTGGGCGGTGAACGGCGCCAGCGGCGCGGGTTCGCCCGTCACCTGGTCGTATTCGCCATTGGCGATCAGGTCGTCGGTATTGTTGAGGTCGGGCGTGTCGAACAGGTCGCGCAGAGGCATGTCGGCCAGCGACGCGGAGGCCGAGGCCTCGACATGGGCGCCTTCGCCGAAGGCGAAGTGCAGCGGAATGGGCGTGGCCGATTCCGAGACGATCACCGGCACGCCGTGGTTCTTCATCAAGAGGTCGAGCTGCGTCTTGAGGTAATGGCGGAAGAGCCTCGGGCGGGTGACGGTGGTGGTGTAGACGCCCGGCGACGTGACGTGGCCATAGGACAGACGCGAATCGGCAAGGCCGAAGCTGATCGTCTCGATGGCGACCTGCGGATAATAGGCCCGGTAGCGGCCCGTGACGGGGCCGCCCGCGGCCAGCGCCTCGAACCCGGCCTTCAGAAAGGCGGTGTTGCGGTCGTAGAGTTCGGTCACGGCGTCGACCGCCTTGGCCGGGTCGTCGAAGACCATCGGCTCGACCGGCTCGGGGCTGATGAAGAGGAAGGGCGCGCTGGAATGGATTCGTGTGCTCATGAGGCATTATAAATTGAAGATGGTGACAGGCAAGCGGGCTTGTCGCGGCCTGTCCTCAGAATTTTGCCGGTTGCGAACGCCGGCGGCCTTTACAGGGCGTAGACGCAGTTCGCGCTTGCCGGATGCAGGCAACCGATTTCCGTGCCGAGCTGAACCCGGCGATTGTCGCGGGCGGTCCGTTCGACCAGCGCGGCGAACAGCAGCGCGAAAATGACCATCGTCAGCGTGAAGATGGCGAGGCGGCGGATGGAATGGGTCATGGCGTGCCCTCGTTCTGTCTGTTCCCGGACACTGTTTTGCCATGAGTTGGCTGAACCGCGCCTGATCCGGCGGTTCAGCCAGCGTTCAAAAGCGTTAACGGCCTTCCGTCACAGGCGCGTCCAGTTCTGCGACTTGCAGAACACCTTCATCACGCATCCCTTCATTCTCAGCACGTTGCCGGAAACGCTGCCGGAGCCGCTATAGGTCTTGTCTTCCTGCGGGTCGGTGATGGAGCCGGTATAGTCGGCGCCCCGGCCCGAAAGCCTGCCGATCTGCTTGCCGGAATGGGCGCCGGTCTTCAGCGTGATGCAGAAGGCGCCGCCACAGGGGGCTATGGCCGCGGTCTCGCCGCTTGCCGTCTTCCAGTTGCCCTCGATGGGCTCGGCGGCAGCGGCCGGCCCGGCAAGGCCGGCCAGAAGCAGGGCCGCAAGGAATGTCTTCATGTGCAGTATCCTCCCGATTGCCGTATACGGGCTGCTTCTCCTCCCGGCAGCGCGTCCGGCCGATTGCGTTTGCGCCGCTTTTCGGACGGCTCGGCCATCCTGACAAAATTTCCGTAAACGTAAAGGTCAATTTTCGGATGCCGGACGGCGCCACGGGGAGGCGTTTCGCGCCGGATTTCTTGCGTGTCCGGTGCAGGCGGCCTTCGCACATGGTTAGGAAAGCGTTGCGGCCGCATCGTGAAGAGCCGGTAAACAACAGCGCTAATCCATTGGCTTTGCGGCATTGCGATGTTTAACAAAAACCCAATTTTACCAAGCATTTGGATTTTGTTTGCCCCATATTAATCATGGATTTTAGCGCAATTTTGAATCGTCTTTGAGAGAGTGATCCCAACAAACGGACAGGGAAAACCTGCCGCTTTCGAGGCGCCGGTAAGATCGGAAAACCGGCAGGGCGCACCGAAGGACCCGCAAGGGGAAAACAGGAAGAAAATGAGTGGAAACAGGGTTTAAGGGATCAGACCAATGGCACGCTTTGACGCTCAGAATACCGAAATGGCCACCATCGGTGGCGAAGCCCGCGCCGAGATCTTCTGCGAGATGGGCCTGATGTACGCCACCGGCCGGGGCTGCGAGGTCGATATGGTGGCCGCGCACAAGTGGCTCAACATCGCCGCCATCAAGGGTTCGGAGCGTGCTGCGGAACTGCGCGCCGAACTGACCCAGACGATGCGCAAGACCGATCTGGCCGTCGCCCTGCGCGCCGCCCGTGAATGGATGACGATGCACTGACCGGCCAGCCGGCCTGCGGGGAGGGCGAGAGGCGGAAACTGCCGCTCTCCACGAACACGAAAAGCCTGCGAGGGGATGGGACATGGCAGGGCCGCGCTTCGGCTGCCGTCCGCATGAAGGAAACCGCGACCGGCAGAAACAAGGCCGGCGCGGTTCTTTCGCGTCCGGGCCGGGCGTTCAGAGCGTTTTCAGGACTTCGGGCAGGGCCTCTTCGAACGCTGCCATGTCGGCATCGGGGCCCGCCGAGACGCGGATGCAGCGGTTGAGGGGCGCAACGCCCGGCATGCGGATGAAGACGCCCCGCGCGCCGAGGCCGTTGACGATGGCGCGGGCGTAATCGCCGTCGCGCCCGCAATCGATCGTCACGAAATTCGTCGCCGAGGGCAGCGGCTGGAAGCCGTTCGCGCGGGCGATGGTGCCGATGCGCTCGCGCGATGCCCGGATATTATCGATCACCGTTGCCAGATAGGCCTGATCCTCGAGCGCGGCGAGGGCGGCGGCGATGGAAATGCGGGTCATGCCGAAATGATTGCGGATCTTGTCGAAAGCCTTGATCGTTTCCGGCGCGCCGATGGCGTAGCCGATGCGCGCCCCGGCCAGCCCGTAGGCCTTGGAGAAGGTGCGGGTGCGGATCACGTTCGGCAGGTCGATGAGGCTGGCGATGGCGGGGGCGGTGCCTTCCGGCGCCGTTTCGATATAGGCCTCGTCCAGAACGAGCAGCGTGGTTTCCGGCAGGGCGCGGGCGAATGCTTCCACCTCCGCCGCGCTTCGCCAGCTTCCCATCGGATTGTCGGGATTGGCGAAATAGACGAGCGGCGCGTTCTCGCGCCGGATGGCGTCCAGAAGTGCGGCCGGATTTTCCCGGTCGTCCTCGTAGGGCGCCGTCACCAGCCGCCCGCCGAAGCCGGCCACATGATAGTTGAAGGTCGGATAGCCGCCGAAGGAATTGACGACCGGCGTGCCGGGATCGACGACCATGCGGACGATCAGGCCGAGCAGGCTGTCGACGCCTTCGCCGACAGCGACATTCTCGGCCTTACACCCCAGATGGGCGGCCAGCGCCTGCTTCAGCTCGAAATTTTCCGGGTCGGCATATTTCCAGGTCTCGAGCGCTGCCCGGCCGATGGTCTCGATCACCGAAGGCGCCGGGCCGAAACCGTTCTCGTTCGCGCCGATCCGCGCCTTGAGGGCGATGCCGGTCTGCCGTTCGATGGCTTCGGGGCCGACGAAGGGCACGGTCGAGGGAAGGGAGGCGACAAGCGGCGTGAATCGGGAAAAGGCGGGCATTTCAGGGCTTTCGGGTGCGGCGTTGAACGGCCGACACCATAGGCATTCATGCGATGCAGGCAAGAACGAAATTTCCCCGGACGCCGGGCGATTGGCGAAAAATTTCTCGACTCAGCTTTCGAAGCTCAGGCGCCGCACATGGTGCAGAAACTCGGGGTCGATCAGCATGTTGAAGCCGACGGTGACGATCTCGCCCTCGCGGCGGGTGACGGTGCAGCCGATCTCGTCGCGGATGCCGAGAATTTCCAGAAAGAAGTGCGACGGCAGCTCCACCTTCGGACTGACTTCCAGCTGCGCTCCGTATTGCGAGAGCTTGCGGATCACGCACCGCACGGAGTTCGATACGCTCAGCCGGCGGCCGACGAAGACGATCTTGCCGGGGCGGTCGACCGCGAAATTCTCGTACAGGTCCTCCGGTGTGGCCGCAGGATCCTCGGGCACTCTTATCTGTAGCGGCATGGCACCCTCCCGTGCCTTGTCTTGATCGGTTCCAGAATAGCGCAACTTCCTTCTCTGGAGGTGAACAGGACCGTTAAAATATGACTGGCGTGCGTAAATTGGCCGCAACTGCCGAAAGAATAAGCGCCTATCCTTGTGCCGGACTGACGCGCGAAATCTGCCGCCGGCATTTCCCTCAAAGTCTTATCGCGGGCCTGTCGCCACGACCTTCAAATCCGGCCGCCTGATTTCAAGGCCAAGGCGGTGCAGAGCCGAGCGGTGCTGTTCGCGGCAGGCTTCGATGAAGCCCGGTCCGCAGAAGGAGGCGATCTGCAATGTCAGCGTCAGGACGCAGAAGCCGCCGCTGCCGCGAATCGCAATGGTCGCCAGCGCCGCGCCGAGCGGCGTTTCGCCGTCCCGCACCGTTTCGAAGAAGGCGATCCGCTCGCCCGCGCGGATGTCTATATAATGGCGCTCGATGCTGATATGGGCATCGACGCTGGATGCGCCGCCGATCACGTCCGTGCCGCCGGGGCAGAACTCCATCCTGTCCATGCGCGCCGGCCCGCCGTCGGAAAGGCCGCACCAGCGCGCCCGGCTGTCGTCATCCGCCCAGGCAGCGAAAATCCGCTCCGGATGCACGCTGTAATGGTGCTCGAAGCTCAGTGTTTCGTGGATGGTTTCTGCACCGCTCGGCATAGGTTCCCGCATTCCTGTTTTGGCTGATGATTGCGCGTTTTGACGCTGTCTGTCCAGTTGACGCTGGCACATCGTGGCGTTACCCCTGCCACGCTTGAATTTCAGGGATCGGAAGCGGAGACGGATATGACGGACAGGCTGGTCATCGTTGGTGCGGGGCAGGCGGCGTTCGCCCTGGCCGCCAGGCTGAGGGCCCTGAAGGACGAGCGCCCGATCGTCATCGTCGGCGACGAACCCGTGCCGCCCTACCAGCGTCCGCCGCTCTCCAAGAAATACCTGCTCGGCGAGATGAGCTTCGAGCGCCTGACCTATCGCCCCGATGCTTGGTATGGAGAGAACGGCGTGGAACTGCGGCTTTCCACCCGCGCGGTCGGGATCGAGCGCGCCGGAAAGCGGCTGATTCTGGAACAGGCCGGGGAAGGCCACGATGCGGTTTCGGGTGGAAAGGCGCCCGAGGGCGGTTCTTCGCTCGACTATGGAACGCTGGTGCTGGCGACTGGCGCCACGCCGCGCCGGCTGCCGGCTGTGATCGGCGGCGATCTGCAAGGCGTGTTCGAGGTGCGCAACAAGGCGGATGCCGACCGTCTGGCCGTCGAAATGCAGCCGGGCCGCCGTCTTCTCGTGGTGGGTGGCGGTTATATCGGGCTGGAGGCGGCGGCGGTGGCGCGAAAGCTCGGCCTCGACGTCGTGCTGATCGAGGCGGCGGAGCGGATTCTGCGCCGCGTCGCCGCGCCCGAGACGGCCGATGCCATGCGCGCCATTCACGAAGCGCATGGGGTCTCCATTCTGGAAAGCACCGGTCTGGTGCGCCTGATCGGCGAACGCGGCCGGGTCGTCGCGGCCGAACTGAGCGACGGCACGCGCGTCGACGCCGACTTCGTCGTCGTCGGCATCGGTGTCGATGCCAATGATGCGCTGGCCCGGGAGGCGGGGCTGGAGGCCGGCGGCGGCATCGTCGTCGATGCGTTCGGCCGCACCTCCGATCCGCATATCTATGCGGCGGGCGATTGCGCCGTCTTTCCCTTTCACGGCCAGGCGACGCGGCTCGAATCGGTGCAGAACGCCGTCGACCAGGCCGAGGCCATTGCCGCCGTGCTCGCCGGCGAGCCGAAGCCCTATGTGCCGCAGCCGTGGTTCTGGTCCGATCAGTACGACGTGAAGCTTCAGATCGCTGGCTATAATGCCGGCTACAGCGAAACGCTGGTGCGTCCCGGCGCAAGGGCCGGAAGTCTTTCCGTCTGGTACTTCCGCGCCGGCGCGCTGATCGCCGTCGATGCGATCAACGACGCCAAGGCCTATGTCGCGGGCAAGAAGATGATGGAAAGTGGCATCACGCCGCCGAAGGAGGCGCTGACCGACCCCGCCTTCGACCTGAAGCAGCTTCTCGGCTGAGGGTGCCCGCACGATGCCTGCGCCTTTCCGTCGGCGCGAGGCGGCCGGTGCGCGACCGGAATGTGATTCCCTTGCGGCCGGCGACGACCCGCCATTGCCGAAATGCTGGAAAAGCGAGACGCGCCGGAATTTGCACTTGATCGGCAACACAAAACCACATAATCAGGCCGCACCGGAGAGGTGGCCGAGTGGTCGAAGGCGCTCCCCTGCTAAGGGAGTATACGTCAAAAGCGTATCGTGGGTTCGAATCCCATCCTCTCCGCCACTTTCAAGTCGCGAACCTGCCACGAGGCCCCAGTGCGGGGCTTTTTTCTTTTTATCTCAAAGGAGTTTGGCGGCTGAGTCCGCCCTGCGGAGACTGGCGCTGCGGCTGATATTGGTCTCTGAACGGCCAGCGTCTCTCTTCGAGCGCCCTGCCCGCACAGTAGGTCGGGTTCAGAAAATGGCGCCATACCAGTATCTTAACAAAACCAGCCTCGGCGAAGTTGAAGTGGAGACATCCGGTAGGCGGCGGATCGGAGACACCGGCAGGCGGCGTGGTCTCGCGCAGCAGCGCGGGCAAGTATGCAGAAGGCGGCCGAAATAGGATTCCCTCATTTGCCACAATCGCTTAGAGTTATCCACAAAAGGGTATGAGGCATGGCACAGAAATCTGAGATCGAGTGGACGGACGCGACATGGAATCCGGTCACCGGCTGTACCAAGGTCGGTCCGGGTTGCGACAACTGCTACGCAGAGCGCTTTGCGGAACGCTGGCGTGGCATTGCCGGCCATCCCTACGAACAGGGCTTTGACCTGAAGCTCTGGCCCTCGCGGCTGGAGCAGCCCTTCCTGTGGAAGAAGCCTCGCATGATCTTCGTCAATTCGATGAGTGATCTCTTCCATAAAAACATCGACCGCATCTTCATCGACCAAGTGTTCGACGCCATGGAGCGTGCGGACTGGCACGTCTATCAGGTGCTGACCAAGCGCAGCTCGCTCATGCGCAACTATGTCCGAGCGCGCTATTCAGGTGGTCCGGTACCACGTCATATCTGGCTTGGTGTCTCGGTGGAGGATGCTGCACATACCAGCCGTGTCGAGCATCTGAAGGGAGTCAACTCAGAGGCGCGCTTCATTTCGTTCGAGCCTCTGTTGGGGCGGATTGAGGAGGTAGACCTGCGCGGCGTCGCTTGGGCAATCGTCGGTGGCGAAAGCGGTCCTGGTGCCCGACCGATGCAGGCCGACTGGGCACGACGGCTCCGTGACATCTGCGATCGCGACGACGTGGCCTTCTTCTTCAAGCAATGGGGCGGTGCCCGGCCGAAGTCAGGCGGCAGACTGCTCGATGGCGAGGAATGGAACGGGTTCCCATGGCAGATAGTCCCCAAACCGATTCTTGATGCGCTTCAACCCGAGGGCGTTTGATGCGGCTTAACATCAACCATTACCAGGGCCGCGAACAGTCGTTTATCAAACACCTATTTTTGCAGAAATATCTGGAAAACGCGGCTTACAAGCTTTTCCAGGGGCGCTCGCCCGTCTTCAATTTTGTCGATGCTTTCGCTGGTCCTTGGCGGAATTCAGACTCCGAATCCCTGTCAGACACATCGTTTGCTCTCGCGTTGACAACACTCGAGAATGTCCGACGTATTCTCGCGAACCTCGGTCACTCGAACCTTAGGGTGCGCTTCCGGTTTTGCGAGAAGAACCCCGAGTCTCTCGCCAAGCTCCAAGCATTTGCAACAAGCAAAACTGATTTCGATATCAAGGTGTTCTCAGGCGCGTTCGAGGATAACCTTGCAGGTATTCAGGCAGCTTGCAGCGACGTTCGAGACAGCTTCACGTTCACATTCATCGACCCAACCGGATGGAATGTCGATAGCCGCCCGATCTTCTCGTTTTTGAAGGATCTGCGCGGTGAGGTTCTGTTCAACTTCATGTCGGAGCATGTGAACCGTCATGCGGGATGGGATGGTGTTGCGACATCGGTCGGGCGCTTCCTAGCCGACCCAGCCTGGCGGCCGGCCTTCGAGGCTCTTCCTGACATTTCCAACGAGGAGAAGGTTCTCAGGCTCTTCAAGGCCAAGATGAAGGAAGCGGGTGCCGCCACGCATCTGCCCGACATCGTGATCCGTAAGCCTCGGGAAGACCGCATCAAGATGCGGCTGATCCTTGGCACGCACAATTCGCACGGAGTTTCGGTTTTTCGTGATGTGCAGGCACTCGTCGAAAAGGAAGCCATTCGTACAAGGCAGAACATCAAGATAACCGAGAGCGGCCAACCGTCATTGTTCTCAGAGGAACAGATTATTGAGTTCGAAGCTCAACGCGACGGTGTCGGTTGCGCCGCAAACATGGGTTGGGCGACCGAAACGCTGCTCGGGCTGGTGCGATCACAACCAGGAATCGCGTTCGAAAGCGCTGCGCCTCTCGTCATGGAGCAAGTTCCTGTGCGCGGGACCCACGTCAAGGACATCGCTGTGGGCCAGCACAAGGCGGGCTTTTTGCGTTTCGATTTGCCGCCGGGGAAGCGCAAACCCCAAGCCGACACAAAGCTCTATCCCGCTACATCAGAAGCTGCTGATGACAGGCCGACTTCTTCCCTCTAGCCTAGCGCAATGTCGAACGGGCCCTGGACGGATGAAGAGAACGACCTGATCGTCGCGGATTACTTCGCGATGCTGGCCGACGACATCGCCGGGCGTCCCTACAATAAGGCCGAGCACAACCGGCAGCTTCAGGAACGGATCGACCGCACACGCACGTCGATCGAGTTCAAGCACCAGAACATCAGTGCGGTGCTGAAGGGGCTCGGCGAGGACTGGATCCCCGGCTACAAGCCAGCGTTTAATTTCCAGATGACGCTGGTCGATGCGGTGGCGCGCTGGCTCGCGTTCCATCCCGACTGGCTCGGCCGGATGCCCGGCATGCGTCCGGTCACCGGCCTACAGGAGGCCGCGCAGCTCTGGATCGGCCCACCTCCCACGCTGTCCAACCAGCCACCGCCGCAAGAGCTGGAGCAGATGCTGCACATCGCCCGCAAATTCGATGTCGCGGGCCGGGACGAGCGAAACCGCGCTCTCGGTCGCGCGGGCGAGAAACGTGTTCTGGCGCATGAGCGGGCGTCGCTTCAGGCCGTGGGGCGGGAGGATCTGGCGCGCAAGGTGCGCTGGGTGTCGGAAGAGGATGGCGATGGCGCGGGCTACGACATCGAGAGCTTTGCGCCGGATGGGCGGTCGCGCCTGATCGAGGTGAAGACGACGAACGGATGGGAGCGCACGCCGTTCCTGATCACCCGCAACGAACTGGTCGTGGCCGAGGAACGCCGGTCGGAATGGTGCCTGTTCCGGCTCTGGAACTTCTCGCGCGAGCCGAAGGCGTTCGAACTCCACCCGCCGCTCGATGCCCATGTCGCTCTGACCGCGACGACGTTTCAGGCGAGTTTTCAGTGACGATCAGCCGAATACCTTCTTTGCCTGCTCCGGCCACGGTGCGGCAGTTGCTTCCACGAGGGACATGAGGCTGACCGCCGGAGACACCCGGCCGCAGGTCAGGCGTTTGAGGACGGCGGGCGACAGATAGGCCAATCGCAACTGGCGACTGACATGCCGCTCTGCCAGACCGACAGCCTTGGCGAGATCATGGACGGTGGCGAACTCTCCGGCTTCCATGCGGCGGCGCCAGCTCCACGCCCGGCCGATGGCGCGCAGGACGTGAGGATCGGGAGCGCGGTCTTCGCTCGGATGATAATCCACCGGTGGCAGGAGCTTCGGCCGCCCGTTCTTCTTTCGCACCTTCAGCGGGATCAGCACCCTGATCGTGTCATTGGCTTGTGTCATTACTCAGCAGCCTCCATGCGAACGGGTGCGATCATCTCGCGGATGACCCCACCGATTCCCTCGGCCCGAACATCGACCGCAAGCCCGTCAGCGGTCACGATGACGCGCCGGACGAGCAACTGGATGATCCGCGCCTGTTCCGCAGGAAAAAGCTGGTTCCAGACCGCGTCGAAATCGTTCAACGCAGCGATGGCCTCGGCTTCTCGAACCTGCGGGCCGTCCTGCTGCAAGGCGTCGAGAACCTTCGTCACCACCTCGGGCGTCTGCACGATACGACGGACTTCCGTCACCACTGCGTCCTCGACCATGCCTGCCGGAAGCCGCGACGGCACATCGGATTCGCTATCCTCGCGGTTCCGGATCACATCCATCGAGACATAATAGCGGTAGAGCTTGGTTCCCTTGCGCGTGGCCGTCGGCGTCATGGCTGCGCCAGTTTCGCTGAAGATCAAGCCCTTGAGCAGTGCGGGCATCTGCATCCGGCTGTTGTTTGCGCGCTCGCGCGGACTCTCCTGCAAAATGGCGTGGACGCGGTTCCAGAGCTCGGCATCGATGATGGCTTCATGCTCGCCGGGATATGCTTTCCCCTTGTGGACGGCTTCACCTCGATACACGCGGTTATTCAGCAAACGGTAGAGATAGCCCTTGTCGACCAGCGTCCCCTGCTTGTTTCGGAACCCCTGCGCACGCAGTTCACGGGCCAGCGTCGTCGCCGAGCCGAGTTCGACGAAGCGTTCGAAGATGCGGCGCACCGCGGCAGCCTCGGCCGCGTTGACCACCAGCTTGCGATCCTGAACATCGTAGCCGAAAGGCACATAGCCGCCCATCCAGATCCCGCGCTTCCGCGACGCCGCCACCTTGTCGCGGATCCGCTCGCCGATCACCTCGCGCTCGAACTGGGCGAAGCTGAGCAGGATGTTCAGCGTGAGCCGCCCCATGGATGTGGTGGTGTTGAATGACTGCGTGACGCTCACGAACGTCACTTCGTTCCGGTCGAACACCTCGACCAACTTCGAGAAATCCATCAGCGAGCGCGAGAGCCGGTCGATCTTGTAGACGACCACGACGTCGACAAGCCCGTCTTCGATGTCGGCGAGCAGCCGTTTCAGCGCCGGGCGGTCGAGGGTGCCACCGGAGAAGCCGCCGTCGTCATATCGCTCCCGGATCGTGGCCCAGCCCTCCGACCTCTGGCTGGCGACATAGGCCTCGCAGGATTCGCGCTGGGCATCGAGGCTGTTGAATTCCATGTCGAGCCCTTCCTCGCTCGACTTCCTGGTGTAGATTGCGCAACGCAGGCGGCGTTTCGGGTTGACCATCACGTCCATCAGGCGCCCTCCCGCTCACGCAGGCCGAAGAAGCGGTAACCATTCCAGCGGGTGCCGGTGATCTCCCGAGCCACGGCAGAAAGAGAGCGGAACCTTCGGCCCTGCCATTCGAACCGGTCGTTCATGACCGTCACGGTGTGCTCGATCCCGTTCCATTCACGAACGAGGCGGGTTCCCACGACCGGATTGCGCGGATCGACGATCTGGTTCTTGCCGCGTCCGATGCCTTCGATCTCGTCCGCCAGCAGGTCGAGCATTCGCCTGGTGTCACGGTCGGGGCCGCCGTAGGCCAGCTCCTGGATGCGATGTCCGATGCGCAGCTCGAGAAAGGCACGGCTGTTGTTCGGCGCGCGCCCGCCGAACAGAGCCTGCCAATCGGCCTTCAGCTCCTTCACCGATTTGGCCTTCAGCGCCGTCAGTCTGGCGAGCACCGTTCGGTCGACCTCGGCATTCATGCCGGGGGCCTGCGCCATCATCCTCTTGTCATGCTTCATGAATTCCTCCGATGCGGATGCGTTTTCCGCGACGAGCACCGCTCTTTCGGGGGCGGAAGTCCACAAAACAGTCTCCGGGTTCGGCAGATAAAGAACTTGCCTTCCCTGTCTCGAGCCGAACCACGCCAGCGGCCAGAATCCGGCCGATCTCGGCGAGTCGGTCCCCGCGCGACATGCGCTCCGGACTCAGAGGATTGGCGCCCGCGAGCGGGCCGTCGAAATGGCTGGACATGGTGGTGGTTCGCGATCTGGATGCTGCCCAAACCGTATAATGAAATCAGAAAAACACAAGTATTTCAATGCATTGTGGACATTGAGCCCTGCTTCGCACGCCCGCGAAAATCTGCGCGACGTGGATCGTGCGAGAACCATCCCAACGAGCAGGGCAATCAGCGAGCCCGGCGAATCAGTCTGCGCGCCCGCCCATGAACCTGTCGTAGGTGTCGGGCGATGCCTCCTCATCGAGATCGGCCATTTCCCATCTCGATGGCGCATGGTCGGGATAGAGCAGCAGGGAGATCGCCATCTCGTTGCTCGGAGAAAACACCGTCATCTCCCGGACCGGCTCGGTGCCGAGCCATACGCCTGGCGCGTGCAGAACACCGTGCCGCCCGGTATCCGCATCGACTTCCCGCGCCGCCAGCGACCCGGCCGGCAATGCGATCACGGTCTGGCGGGCAGCGTAGTAGATCCGAGACCGGATGAGCGGGCCGCTGGACCACGCCCAGTCGATGAAGCCGTCCTTGCTGACGACGATCATGGCGCGCTTGTCGGTGATGGTGAGCCATTTGAGGATCGCGGCGGTGAGCGATACCGCATAGCGATCGGCAAGCTCGGTCATGGTATCGATGTCGACGTCCCGCCCCCTGATCTGTGCGCGGAAATCGTCGAGCGGCATCAGAAGGTAGGACGCGAAGGTGTTGGCCTCCGCCTCGATGGTACCGCGCTCGGCGCTCCAGTCAGCCATGTTGCGGCTCGAGCACTGAAGTCCGCGGGGATGAGCGTGGCGGTGCAGCAGATAGTGGCCGAGCTCATGGGCCAGCGTGAAATTCCGCCGGCCGGGCGACCTGATCGCGTCATTGTAGACGATCCCCCATTCGCCCGAGCCGTTCGGATGTGGCAGCAACATGCCCTCGACGCCCTTCGACAGCGCGGTTCCCTCCACCATGGTGATCGGTGCGTCCGGGAAAACCTGCCGCGAAAAGTCCTTGGCGACCGTTGCCACGTCGATCGGGAAGCGCGGCAGGCCATGGGCCTGATGGACGGCCGAGATCAATTGCGTGAGGCGGATCGCCCAGCCTTGCGGGGTCGTCGGGAAGCTCAATCCTTCTTCCCCCAGAGATCGATCATCTGACTGATCTTCTCCTGATCCTCGGTGGTCAGCTTGCTGAACCTGCGAAAGAAGGCTTCCTTCAGCACTTCGTCACCCGGTTCGGCGCTGTCATCGAGGAGATAGTCGGTGGTGACGGACAGGGCCTGCGCGATGCGGGTCAGCTTTTCCGCCGATGGTTTTCGTGTGTCGCGGTTTTCGAGCTCCCATATGTAGCTCTTGCTGGAGTCCGTCAGGTCGGCGAGCTTGTCGAGGGAGTAGCCCTTTTCCTGCCGATGGCGCTTGATCTTGGCGCCGAGGGACGTGGTCATCTGATCTTCCTTGCATGCCTTCATGGATGGAATGGCGTGTTCGGTATGCCGAACAAAAACGGTTCGCGCAAGTAGACAGCCGGTGATGTTCGATATATATCGAACGATAGCGTATCGCTGCGCGCCGATTCTCTCCTCCTCTGGCCAGGAAAGGGCCTCCCATGACGTCGATCGCCTCCTTCTTCCGCAAGACCCCGGTAACTCGCCTGCAGGACTACTTCACCGCATGCGCATTCACCTCGCTGCCGCCCGTCGATTGGACGAAGCCCGAGGCGGAGGTTGTCGAGCCTTTGATTAAGGCGGTGGATGCCATGAACGAGGATGAGCGCCAGCGCGTCATCCTCGACGCGGGCCGCGTCGCGGCATTGGCCGATGAGCCCGGTCAGACCGCGCTCCAGAACGTGGTGGTCGACCGGGCGACGTTCGACACGCTCGAGGGAGCGAACAACCGTTCGCTCTGGGTGTTCCTGAATGAGAATGATCGGTTTCGTCTTGCCGAGGAGGTTCGTTACAACGATGAGCGCCGCCGCGGGCGCTCGTGGAACGGCTTCGAAGTCGAAAAGGACCGCTCGGTCCGGAAGGATCCCATCTCGGTGGCGGCTTTCACCGCGGCGATCCGGGAACGGTTCGAGACTCCCAATGTCCATGTGGACATCTTCGACCGGCACCGTGTCATCCTCGATGACCAGGAGTGCGAACTCGTTCAGGTGGCGATCTATCGGGAGGGCCGCCCCGAGGACATGCTGGGCTTCGACACCAACAGCAAGCTCGCCCGGCGCATCGTGAGGCCGGTCTTCGAAGCAGCGCTGACCTACGAAGCGGCCACGGGCGTGATCGAGGTCGTTGCCAACACGCGCGAGGATCGGGTGGACCTGACCCGGTTCATGGCGCGGGACCTGCTCGGTATCGAGTTCGCCGAGAAGCACATCCCTCTTCGCGAGTACGATCTGGGCGTCCTGTTGAAGCCGTTCGATTTCCCGACTGACGTGGCGGACGGGATCGAGGGTGTCACGGTGAAGGAGCTGCGCTTCATGGATCTGGGCGATCCCAAGGAGCGTGTCACGCTGGAATCGATGTCGGGCGCCGAACGCACGATCTGGGAGATGGCCAACCACCGGATCGGGCTGGATCTCGGTGGCGGGCCCGGGAGCTTGCACGCACCGGGGCTCTTCGGCGAGGCTCCGGAGTGGCTGATCACCCGTGCACGTTTCACCATCAAGTTTCGGCCCGGACCCGACGGTGGGCGCGGCAAATCCCTGACGCTCACCGTCATCATGCCGCATGGCTGCAACCTCAAGGACATGACGCCGCAGGAGCGCCTGATCGGCGAGAAGTACCTGCGGCGGTGGGGTATCCTGAAGGATGACAGCGATGTCGGCGACCTCGTTGAATAAGGCCTCCATCGACCTGCTGTTCAAAGTACTGGAAGCTCGCGGCACACAGATCGCGGGCGCCACGCTCACCGAATATTTTCCACGGGCGGCGGAAACACTGCTCGCTTCCGGTCTGCTGGCGGCACGCGGACAGGTCCCCGTCGTCGCGGCGATGGATGCCCACGAGGATGAACCGATCCCCGCAGTCTGGTCGTCCGAGCGCAAGGCGTTCGGATATCTCAACAGCGTCGGGCGCTGGATCGAAATCGAGGAAGGTGCGATCTCTGCATATCAGGTCGATCACGCTCGCATGTTCGCTGCAATGCTCATGCCGTTCGAGCGGCAAGGATCCGCGAAGATGACCCCGCTGATCCCCGACCATCTCTGGGACATCGGTTCGATCAGGATGGCCGGGGCCAGGACGCCGGTGCCCGTCTGGTTCGGCCGCCGCCTTGGCGATCCTCACGTCTGGTCCCAGGTCGGCGTCCTTGTGGGTCGTCGGCCGGCAACCGAGAGGCGCATCATTCTCACCTCGACCCGCGGTGACCGTCTGCCTGCGGCACCGGACCGACGGCATGCCCTGGTGGCGGCCGAGGACGTGTTGGAGACCCCGGATCGGTTGGCGATATCTCCGAGGGTTCTTGCCGCGCGGGTTTATCCAGAACAGGCGCAACGGCGATACCCGATCGACTATTCCGACGACTTCGGTACCGTCTGGCTCAGAGACGAGACGTTCGAATTTCGCGGCGACAAGCATCGCAAGCTCCTCGAGCAGCTGTTCGACGCCTACTGGGCGGGGAAACCCGTGCTGCGTGTCACCGTGACACTCGCGGAGGCCGGGTTCTCGGACAAGACGAACAGCCTGTCGAAAGCGTTCAGCGGGCGAGACGACTGGCAGAAGTTCATCCGACAATCGGAAGGGAACTGCTGGATCGAGGTCTGATCCAAGCCATTGGATTTCATGAGTAAGGCCGTCCGGAAGGGCGGCCTTTTCGCATTTCCGGGGCACCTACCGTTTCCCCTACCGCTGCCCTTCCGAAGCCCTACCAGCCCCTCTGCGATCTTCACTCCCGCAGGTTTTCGAACAAACCCGAAGGAGGTTCAGATGGCGCTCAGGCACCTGTCGCAGATCGAGCTGGCAGCTCGCTGGAACATTTCCCACCGCACGCTGGAGCGTTGGCGGTGGACGGGCGAAGGCCCGAAATTCATCAAACTCGGTGGACGGGTCATCTACCGCCTCGAAGACGTCGAGGCCTTCGAGGCCGAACAGGTCCGCGGGTCGGAAGCCGAGCCCCAGCGCCCGATGTCGGCGTGAGGGAGGCGGACACGATGATCCCCAACCGCATCTCCCTCGACGAGCTTCGTCGCATGGCCGTCGGCGACATCGCCGCTCTGCCCGCCGAGCAGCTCGCCCTCCTGCAGGATGAGGCCAGCGAGGCCCTCCGCCGCGCCAAGATGGCCAGCGACTGGCTCGATGGCGCTATCGCGCTCAAATACACTGACCGCGCCGTCATGGCGCGCCTGGAGGCGGCGAAGGACACCGGAACCGTCCGTTTCGATGATGGCACGGTCACCGTGATCGCTGATCTGCCGAAGCGCGTCGACTGGGACCAGGAGAAGCTCGCCGCCCTCGTCGAGCGCATCCGGACCGAAGGCGACGACCCCGCCGAGTACGTCGACGTTGCGATCAAGGTGCCCGAACGCAAGTTCGCGGCCTGGCCCGCGCATATCCGCTCCGCCTTCGAGGACGCGCGCACGGTCCGGACTGGCAAGCCGCGCTTCCGCTTCTCCCTGAACGACGAGGTGACGAAATGACCGCCCCGAACAAGCTGGGCCGGCTGCGCGAGCGCCACTACGGCCTCGACAAGCTGCCCGAGACCGTCCGGATCCCCGCCCTTGGCAACCGCCGCGATGAAACCGTCAAGCCGTTCGAGACCGCGACGGTCGACGATCTGGCCTTCGCTCTCCTCGGCCTGAACGAGCGGGCATCCGCGCTCTATCGCGAGATCGATGCGCTGCGCACCGTTCACGACGAGGCGCGCAAGGCCGGTGCGCTCGGCTCGGACATCGCGATCGACGCGCTGATCGCCGAGACGGGAGGCAAGTGATGGCCCTTCCCATCATCGGTGCCGACGAGCGCCTCGCGCAGCGCAAGGGGATCAAGGGTGTCATCTTCGGCCGGTCGGGCATCGGCAAGACGTCGCTGCTCTGGACGCTGAATGCCTCGACCACGCTCTTCATCGATCTTGAGGCCGGCGATCTGGCGGTCGAGGGGCTGGAGATCGACACGCTGCGGCCCCGCACCTGGAAGGAATGCCGCGATTTCGCGGTGTTCATCGGCGGTCCGAACCCGGCGTTGCGCGAGGATCAGCCCTACAGCCAGGCGCATTTCGACGAGGTCTGCGGCCGCTACGGCGATCAAGCGGTGATCGGGAAATACGAGACCGTCTTCATCGACTCGATCACCGTGGCGGGGCGGCTCTGCTTCCAATGGTGCCGCGGGCAGCCCGAGGCCACGTCGGAAAAGACCGGCAAGCCCGACATCCGCGGCGCCTACGGGCTGCACGGCCGCGAGATGATCGCCTGCCAGACGCTGAACCTCTGGCTCTATCCGGCCAAGGATCGCTCGGGTCGCCTCGATCTTGTCGAACCCCCGCATCTCGGCCGCCTCATGGAGAAGATCCAGCGCCCCGCGCGCCCGGCGTCCGAGCGCCTGTCCTGGCCGCCGGTGATCCCGGCCGATCCCGCGGCCGAGACGGCATCTCCCACTCAATCCACCCTCCAGAACTGAAAGGAGCCGCGCCATGTCCGGACCCTGGAACGACTTCAACTCCGCGCAATCGAACACCAGCGTCATCCCGAAGGGCACGCTCGCCAAGGTGCGCCTGACGCTGCGTCCCGGCGGCTTCGACGACCCCTCGCAGGGCTGGACCGGCGGCTGGGCGCGTCGTGCCACCACCGGCGCCATCTATCTCGACGCCGAATACACCGTTCTCGAAGGACCCTATGCCCGGCGCAAGATCTGGTCGCTGATCGGCCTCTACAGCCCGAAGGGTCCGGACTGGGTCAACATGGGTCGCGGGCTGATCCGCGGTATCCTCAACTCGGCGCGCGGCGTGTCGGACAAGGACAACTCGCCCGAGGCGCAGGCCCGCCGCCGCATCAACGGCTTCGGCGATCTCGACGGGATCGAGTTTGTCGCCCGCATCGACATCGGTCAGGACACCAACGGCGAGGACAAGAACGAGATCCGCGCCGCGGTCACGCCCGATCACCGCGACTATGCCGCATTGATAGGCGCGGTCGCGCCGCAGTTCGCCGCCGCCCCGGCGCAGGGCCACGCTCCGCAGCAGTCCACCACGGCGTCCCAGTCCGGCCAGCCCGCTTCCGCCCCCGGCGTCGCCGGCCGGCCGAGCTGGGCGCAGTAAGGGGAGCCGGTCATGCGCCTGCGCCCCCGCCAGAAGACCTTCGTCGAGCGCAGCGTGGCTGCGCTCGCCTCGACGCCCACGATCCGGGGGCTGTCACGCATCGAGCGCGAGTTCGAGGCGTCGGATCAGCGACGCTACTTCGTGCCGTGCCCGCATTGCGGCGCGATGCAGTGGCTCAAGTTCGAGCGGCTGCGCTGGCAGAAGGGGCGGCCGGAGACGGCGGAGTATCACTGCGAAGGCTGCGACCGGCCCATCGCCGAGCATCACAAGACGGCCATGCTCGAGCGCGGCGAGTGGCGCGCGACGGCGGTAGCAAGCGATCCGACGACGGTCGGCTACCACCTCTCGGCCCTCTATTCGCCGGTGGGCTGGCTGAGCTGGCCCCGGATCGCACGCGGCTGGGAGGCGGCCCAAGGGTCGGACGAGGCGATCAAGGCGTTCCGCAACACAATCCTTGGCGAGACATGGGTCGAGAGTGGCGAAGCGCCGGACTGGCAACGGCTCTATGACCGGCGCGAGGCGTGGAAGCCCGGCATCGTGCCCGCGGGCGGGCTGTTCCTGACCGCCGGGGCCGACGTGCAGAAGGACCGGATCGAGGTCGATGTCTGGGCCTGGGGTCGCGGGCTCGAAAGCTGGCTCGTCGACCACGTCGTGATCGAGGGCGGGCCGGATCGGCACGACGCATGGTCGGAACTGACGGCGCTGCTGGACAGGTCCTGGCCGCACGAACGCGGCGCGCATCTGCGGATCGCGCGGCTCGCCATCGACACCGGCTACGAGGCCCCGGCAGTCTATGCCTGGTCGCGCAAGGTCGGCTTCGCGCAGGTGGCGCCGGTAAAGGGCGTCGAAGGCTTCAACCGTTCGAGCCCGGTCTCGGGTCCGACCTTCGTCGACGCGACCGAGGGCGGCCGCCGCCTGCGTCGCGGCGCCCGGCTCTGGACGGTAGCGGTCTCCACCTTCAAGGCCGAGACCTACCGCTTCCTGCGGCTTGATCGACCGACGGCAGAGGAACGCGCCGAGGGAGCGGCCTTTCCGCCCGGCACGATCCACCTGCCGACATGGGTCGAAAGCGAGTGGCTGAAGCAGGTCGTGGCCGAGCAGCTGGTGACGGTTCGCACGAAGCGCGGCTTCGCCCGGCTCGAATGGCAGAAGCTGCGCGAGCGCAACGAGGCGCTGGATTGCCGGGTCTATGCCCGCGCCGCCGCCTGGATCGCGGGCGCGGACCGCTGGCCGGATGAGAAATGGCGCGACCTCGAGGATCAGCTCGGGGCCGTGCCTTCAGGCGACACCGACCCGGCCGGGCAGATCAACCGATTCGGGCACGCCCCACAGGGAAAGCGCCGCTCTGACTGGCTCGGGCGGCGCGAAGGATGGTTTTGAACATGACCGACTGGACGGAAACCGAGCTTTCGGCGCTGCGCCGGGCCTATGCCAGCGGCACGACCCGCGTCAGCTATGACGGCAAGTCGGTGGACTATGGTTCGGCGGAGGATCTGCTCGCCCGCATCCGTACAATCGAGCGCGCCATCGCGGGTGTCGGCCGGCCGCTGCCGGTGGCCGGTCTCGCGGGCTTCTCGCGCGGGGATCGCTGATGGCCGTGAACTGGTTCGACCGTGCCATCGCGTCGGTCGCCCCGCGGGCCGCTGCACGTCGGGTGCTGGCGCGGCAGGCCTTCGAGACGCTCACGCGGGGCTATGACGGCGCTGCGCGAGGGCGTCGCACCGATGGCTGGCGCGCGCCCGGATCCTCGGCCGATACCGAGATCGGCATGGCCGGGGCGCTCCTGCGCGACCGGATGCGCGATCTCGTGCGCAACAACCCGCATGCGGCCAAGGCCGTGGCGGTGCTGGTGAACAATATCGTCGGCGCGGGGATCATGCCGCGCGCCGCCAGTGGCGACGAGGCGCTGGACCGCCGCGTCGACGATCTCTTCGAACGCTGGGCCGAGGCCTGCGATGCGGACGGCCAGCTCGATTTCTACGGGCTGCAGACCTTGATCTGCCGGGAGATGATCGAAGCGGGCGAAGTGCTGGTGCGTCGTCGCCTGCGGCGATCCTCGGACGGTCTCCCAGTCCCGTTGCAGCTTCAGGTGCTGGAGGCCGATTTCCTCGATGCCACGAAATCCGGCGCCATCGGCGCTGGTCGTCTCGTCCAGGGGATCGAGTTCGACCCTGTCGGCAAACGCCGGGCCTACTGGCTGTACAGCGAACACCCCGGCGATGCCTGGGGCATGCTTCAGGGCGGGCTCGGGTCTCGCCCGGTTCCGGCGACCGAGATCGCTCATGTCTACGAGAAGCAGCGCACGCAGGCGCGCGGCGTTCCATGGGGCGCGCCGGTGATCCGCAGCTTGCGTGATCTTGACGATTACGAGGTCGCCGAACTGGTCCGCAAGAAGACCGAGGCCTGCGTCACCGCCATCGTCTTCGGCGACGACGAGGCGCAGCAGAGCATCGCGCCCGCCGTGGTCGATGCCGACGGCAACCGGGTGGAGCAGTTCGAGCCGGGGCTGATCGCCTATGCCCGCGGCGGCAAGGACATCCGCTTCAATCAGCCCGAAGCCACCGGCGGCTATGGCGAATACAAGCGCGCCAGCCTGCACACAATCTCGGCCGGGTTCCGCGTGCCCTACGAGCTGCTGACCGGCGATCTGAGCCAGGTGAACTATTCCTCGATCCGGGCGGGGCTGGTGGAGTTCCGCCGGGTGATCGATGCGGTGCAGTGGCAGCTCTTCATCCCGATGCTCTGCGCCCCCGTCTGGCGCTGGTTCACCGAGGCCGCATGGGCGGCGGGCCAGATCCCAACACCGGAAGTGCCGGTGGAATGGTCGCCGCCGAAGTTCGAGGCGGTCGATCCGCAGAAAGATGCGATGGCGAACCTGCTGGCGATCCGCTCGGGCACCATGACTCTGGCCGAGGTGATCGCGCAGCAAGGCCGCAATCCCGACGCCGTGCTGGCTGAGATCGCCGCGACCAACGCCAAGCTCGACGCGCTCGGGCTGGTGCTCGACAGCGATCCCCGCCGCGTCACCAAGACCGGCAGCGCGCAGGCAGCCGATCCTGCGCAGGCCGACCAATAGGACTGACCCCATGGATACGATGATCGAACTGCCGGCCATGCGCCGGACGGCAGAGCTTGCGCCTAACAGCGTCGATACCGACGCCCGCACCGTCGAGGTGATCTGGTCGGCGGGCGCCCGCGTCCGCCGCGCCAGTTTCTTCGGCGAGTCCTATGACGAGGAGCTGAGCCTCGACCCCGCCCATGTGCGGCTCGAACGGCTGAACGCGGGCGCACCCTTCCTGAAGGTGCACGAGATCGACACGCTCGACGCCGTCATCGGTTCGGTCGTGCCGGGATCGGCGCGGATTGAGAACGGTCGCGGCATCGCGCAGGTGCGGATCAGCGAGCGCGCCGACGTCGAGCCGATCTGGCGCGACATCCAGGCCGGGCACATCCGCGCGGTGTCGATCGGCTACCAGGTCCATCGCTTCGACATCTCGAAACCCGATGGCGGGCGCGAGCTCTGGCGGGCGGTCGACTGGACGCCCTTCGAGATCTCGGCCGTGCCGGTCGGCGCCGATCCCGCTGCTGGCTTCCGCGCCAGGGGCGAACATCACGATTGCGTCCTCCATCGCTGGGACGCCCCCACAGAGCAAGGAGCATCCCCGATGACCGACAAGACCCCGGCCGCTCCGGCCGACCAGACCAACGAGACGGCAGCGACCGAGGAGACCACCATGACCGACGACAAGACCGGCGCGGCCGAGGCGCAGGCCCATGCCACCGACGCGCGCAGCCAGCCCGGGCCCTCGAACCAAAAGACCGCATCAGCGAAACCGGAAGCGCCCGACACCGAGGCTGTCGCCACCCGCGCCCGCGAGGCCGAACGCGATCGGGTCTCGACCATCTACGATCTCGCGGGCCGTCTGAACCTCGAGCGCAGCTTCGCCGAGGATCTGGTGAAGCGTGGCGTCAGTATCGACGAGGCCCGCCGTCTGATCCTCGATCAGGTCGCCGCGAAGTCGGACGAAACCCGGACCTTCGGCCAGGTGTCGATCCCGCTCGGCGGACGCGACGAGCGTATCACCCGTCGCGACGCGGTGGCTTCGGCGCTTCTGCACCGCTACAGCCCGACGCTGTTCCCGCTCGAGGATGCCGCGCGCCAGTATCGGGGCATGACGCTGCTGGAGCTCGCCCGCGAAAGCCTCGGCAATGCCGGGGTGAACACGCGGGGCCTGTCGCGCGACGAGGTGGCGACGCGGGCGCTGCATTCGACGTCCGACTTCCCCGAGATCCTCGCCGCCGTCACCAACAAGACGTTGCGCCAGGCCTACGAGGCCTATCCCCGCACCTTCATGCTGTTCTGCCGCCAGGTACTCGCCACCGACTTCAAGGCGATGCACCGGGTGCAGCTCGGCGAGGCGCCGCAGCTTCTGGAGGTCGGCGAGAGCGGCGAGTTCAAGCGCGGCACGCTCGGCGAGTCGAAGGAGAGCTACAAGGTCAAGACCTACGGCCGGGTGGTCGCAATCACCCGCCAGGTGCTCATCAACGACGATCTCGACGCCTTCACCCGGATTCCGGCGATGTACGGCAACTCCATCGCGCAACTGGAATCCGACGTGGTCTGGGGGATCGTCACCTCCAACCCGGCGATGGCCGACGGCACGGCGCTGTTCCATGCCAACCACAGGAACCTCGCGGGCACCGGCGCGGCGCTGGACGTCACCAGCGTCGGTGCTGCCCGTGCCGCGATGGCGAAACAGACCGGGCTCGACAAGAAGACGGTGCTGAACATCCGCCCCGCCTTCCTGATCGTGCCCGCCGCGCTGGAACTGAAGGCCGAGCGACTGGTCGCCCAGAACCTCGTGCCGGCGCAGAGCGGGAACGTGGTGCCGCAGTCGATTCGCACGCTGGCGCCGATCAGCGAGCCCCGGCTCGATGCCGCCAGCGAAACCGCCTGGTATCTGGCGGCGAGCCCGAACCAGATCGACACCATCGAATACGCCTATCTCGAGGGTCAGCAGGGCGCCTATATCGAGACGCGCAACGGCTTCGACGTCGACGGCGTCGAGATCAAGTGCCGCCTCGACTTCGGGGCCAAGGCCATCGACTGGCGCGGCCTCTACAAGAACCCGGGCGCGTAACGCGCACCCCATCCCGAACCCTGACATCCGGGTGGTCCTGGCGGGCCGCCCTTCGCTTTTCCGAAAGGACTCTCGCGATGAAAAACTACGTTCAGCCCGGCAACACCATCACCCTGACCGCGCCCTACGCCGTGACCTCCGGCGAGGGCCTGCTCGTCGGCTCCATCTTCGGCGTGGCCGCAGGCACCGCCGCCAGCGGCGAACCCGTCGAGACCGCGCTCGTCGGCGTCTTCGACCTGACGAAGGTCGGCAGCCAGGCATGGACCGTCGGCGCAAAGGTCTATTGGGACGATACCAACAAGCGCACCACGACCGTTTCGACCGACAACACGGCTATAGGTGTGGCCGTCGAGGCCGTGGCGAGCGGCGCGAGCGACACCATCGGCAGGGTGCGCCTGAACGCGAGCTTCTGATGAGAGCTTTCGCCGCCGCCATTGGCGCGCTCTTCGCCGATCCGAACATCGGGCGGGACGCGGTCTACATCGCCGATGGCGGCGTGTCCGTTCCGGTGCGCGTCGTCGCCCGACGGGCCGATGCGATCACTGACTTCGGTGATGCGCGGCTCTGGTCGGAAACAACGCGGATCGACCTGCGCGTGACCGAGGTTCCGAACCCGCATCCCGGTGATCGCATCGAGATCGGCAGCGGCGCCTTCCTCATCCAGGGCGAACCCGTCCGCGATCGCGAACGGCTCGTCTGGACCGTGGACCTGAGGCCCGCATGAAACTCGGCGTCAGCATCGTCGGCGATATCGTCCGCCTGATGGAAGCGGAGGTGGAGGCCGGGGAGAAGGCCGTCACCACGGCGATGCGCGATGCCGGGACCGGCCTCAAGACCGCCTGGCGCGCGCAGATCACCGGCGCAGGTCTCGGGGCGCGGCTTGCCCGCACCATCCGGTCGGAGCAGTTCCCAAAAGGTAGGACCAGCCTCAATGCGACGGCACTGGTCTGGTCGAAGGCCCCGGTGATCGTCGGCGCTCACGATACTGGCCCGCTGATCCGCTCGAGGAACGGGTTCTGGCTGGCGATCCCGACCCCTGCGGCGGGCAAGTCCCTGCGCGGCGGGCGGATCACTCCCGGTGAATGGGAACGTCGCACCGGCTTGCGCCTGCGCTTCGTCTATCGCCGGATGGGTCCGAGCCTGCTGGTCGCCGAGGGACGGCTGAACAAGAAGGGCCGTGCCGTCGCATCACGGTCGAAGACCGGCCGGGGACTGACCACCGTGCCGATCTTCCTGCTGGTCCCGCAGGTCAGGTTGACGAAGCGACTGGACCTCGCGCGGGATGCCGAACGGGCGCGCGATGCGGTGCCGGGGCTGATCGTGGCGAACTGGGTGGATGCCGGATGAAGATCACGGACGTGCAGCAGCAGCGTCGGCGCGCTCTCCACGCCGCCGACCGCGGGATCCCTCGATATCGCCCAGCCATTCGAGTGCGACTGGCTCCTTGCCCGGAAACTCGACCGTCAGCTTCAGGGAGCCGCCCATGGCGCGGACATAGCTCGCGAGCGTCGAGAGAAGGAGATCGCTCTGGCGCTCGTATTTCGCGACGGTTGCCTGCTGGACCCCCAAGGCTTCGGCAAGCTGCACCTGCGTCAACTCCCGCGCCTTGCGCAGTTCCTGCAAGGTCAGGTACTCGGTGTGCAGACGATCGGCCTCGGCCTCGATCCTTGCACGGCGTGCCGGGTCGAGGCTTGCGAGCTTGTCCTGAAGGCTGCGTGCCATGATCGTCATCCTTTCCGTCTGGCTAGGTGGCGGTCGAACCGCTCATCGGCCCGCGCGATCAGTTGCTTGTAGAAGCGCTTCTCGCTGCCACCCGACTTGTCTCCGCCGACGAGCAGGATCGCCTGCCGGTCGGGATCGAATGCGAAGGCGATGCGCCAGACGCCGCCGGCGGCACTGCAACGCAACTCCTTCATGTTCGCGTGCTTCGACCCGGTCAGAGTGTCGGCATGCGGACGTCCGAGCGACGGTCCCTCACGTTCGAGGAGCAGCACTCGGGCGAAGATCGCGTCTTGAACCTCCTCGTCGAGTTCATCGAACTCCGGCTCGAACTCGTCGGCGAAGGAAACGGTCCAGGGCATGCGATCCTCATGTCTTGGAAGCTATATAGCCTTGAAGCACTAATCTTGCAAGAACTGGCCTGAGCAGGCGCCGATGCCCTCCACTCGTGAAACCATCCTCGCCGCGCTGCATGCGCGGCTGTCGGCGCTGCCCGCTACCGCCCTGCGCGGCGAGGTGCTGCCCGAGCGCGTCCCCGCTGCTGGCCTGCTGATCCTCCGGGACGGCGGGCCCGGCGAGCCCGAGGTGACGCTCTCGCCCTTGCACTATCACTACCAGCACCGGGCCGAGATCGAAGCCGTGGTGCAGGGCGCGAACCGGGACACGGGTTTCGACACGCTCTGCGCCGGCGTCGGCGCGGCGCTTGCCGCCGACCGCACGCTCGGCGGTCTCTGCGACTGGGTCGAGGCAGAGGCTCCGCAGCCCGTCGATCTGCCGGTGGACGGCGCGGCCAGCCTGAAGGCGGCCGTCATTCCGGTCATTTTACACTACTCCGTTCCGGACCCGCTTGGCTGACCCCACAGTCAGTGCAGGTGCTGCGTTTGGCGGGCCGACAGTCCACTGGACTGTCGGCTGATCCGCCTCACTCCACGGCCGACCCGCTCGGCTGAACCCCTTCGACAAGGAGACCGACATGGCACGCGCCCAAGGGGCGCGGGCGCGGATGGCGCTCGCGTTCGAGACGACCTATGGCACGCCGCCCGGCAGCGGCTACACGAGGATGCCCTTTGCCAGCGCCACGCTCGGGGCGGAACAGCCGCTCCTGAACTCGGAGCTTCTGGGCTACGGCCGCGATCCTCTTGCGCCCATCAAGGACGCGGTGACCGCCGATGGCGATGTGGTGCTGCCGATCGACGCCGAGGCCTTCGGCTTCTGGTTGAAGGCGGCCTTCGGCGCGCCAACGACGACCGGCAGTTCCCCCGGTCCCTGGACCCACACCTTTCAATCGGGCGGATGGACCCTGCCCAGCATGGCGATCGAAACCGCCATGCCCGAGGTGCCGCGCTATGCGATGTATGCCGGCGTGGTGCTGGACCAGCTCAGCTGGCAGATGCAGCGCTCGGGCCTGCTCACCGCCACCGCGCGGCTGGTGGCGCAGGGCGAGACGGTGGCCACGAGCAGCAGCGCAGGAACATCGGCGGAGCTCGACCTGATCCGTTTCGGGCATTTCAACGGCGCGATCAAACGCAATGGCACCGCACTGGGCAACGTGATCTCGACCGAGATCACCTATGCCAACAATCTCGACCGGATCGAGACCATTCGCGCCGACGGCATGATTGACGGTGCCGATCCTTCCATCGCCGCGCTCACCGGCCGGACGGAAGTCCGCTTCGCCGACAGCACGCTAGTCACGCAGGCGATCAACGGCACGCCCTGCGAGCTGGAGTTTTCCTACACGCTCATCTCGGGCGAAAGCCTGACCGTCACCGTCCATGCCGTCTATCTGCCGCGCCCGCGCATCGAGATCGGCGGGCCCCAAGGCATCCAGGCCAGCTTCGACTGGCAGGCCGCGCGCGACGCCGCACTGGGGCGGATGTGCACCGCCGTTCTCGTCAACGACATCGAAAGCTACTAACCATGATCCGTCTCGACCTTTCCAGCAAGCCGAAATGGCTCGATCTCGGCCACGACCTGCGCCTGCACGTCCTGCCCGTCACCACCGCGATCATGGTCGCCGCACGCAACGATCCAGCGGTCGAGGCGCTGCCCGAGGAGGCGAGCAAAGAAGAACAGGCACTGGTCATGGCCAAGGCGGTCGCCCGCCGCGTGGTCACCGGCTGGGAAGGTGTCGGCGATGCCGACGGCAATCCCGTTCCCGTCACACCGGAAGGCATCGACGCGCTTTTGGACATCTGGCCGGTGTTCGAGTCTTTCCAGACCCGCTGCCTCGCGCCGCATCTGATGCTGGATGCGGAAAAAAACGGCTCCGCGCCCTCGCCGAATGGCACTTCGGCGGGGGCGAAAGCTACTGCGCGGCCTGCGAAGGCTCGTGCCCGGACTGCCCGGCGCGGGTGAACCATCCGGAAACTCCGGAAGGTTGGCAGGTCTGGGATCTGGCACAACGCCTGACCGGGCAGCTTCGCGTCACGGCCGGCATGGGCGGGACCATGGTGCTCGGCTGGGACATGACGGCGGCGCTCGCCATGGCGCGGGCGCTCGGGCTCGATCCGCTGATCGCCGCCGAATGCCTGCCCGAGATCGAGGCGGTGATGGTGCGCAAGCTCAACGAGCAGATGGCGTCTGGTGACCGGTCAGGGCCTGAAGATCAGATGCGATCCGTCCGGTCCCGGTAACCGCCCGCCGACGCGGTCTTCGCAATGCCGGCCAGATCGCCCCGTTCCGGCACCGGCATCAGCAGGATGCCGGTCCCCTTCGGGATGAGAGCAAAGACCTGACCGGCCTTCGATCCCCGGGCCGCCCGGACCGTTGCGGGGATCGTGATCTGGAATTTCGAGGACAGGATGGCGGTCTTGGACATGGCCCGAGTCTCCCTCGTTCGATGCCTCAGCGCAAGGCGAACGCCGCCACCCTTTCGGGAACAATGACCCATGGCCCAGAAACGAGTCTCCGTCCGCCTCGTCTCCGAGGGTGGCCGGCAGGTGAAGGCCGAGTTTCAGGGGATCGGCGACGCGGGCGAGAACAGTTTCAGGCGGATTGAGCGGCAGGCCGACATCACCGGCGCGGTGGTGCGCCGGGTCATGGGCGTTCTCGGCGCGGCGATCAGCACGCGCCAGCTCATCGCCTATGCCGACCAGTGGACCGACCTGCGCTCGCGTGTCGATCTCGCCACCGGTTCGCAGGAAGCGGGCGCGGCCGTCATGGACCGGCTCGCGGCCATGGCGCGCCGGACCTATTCGAGCCTCGGACAGACCACGGAGTCCTGGCTCGCCAATGCCACGGCGCTGCGCGAACTGGGGCTGACGACGGCGGAATCGCTGGATTTCACCGAGGCGCTGAACAACGCCATGGTCGTCTCCGGTGCGCGGGCCGAGCGCGCGGCCTCGGTGCAGAATGCGCTCTCGAAGGCCATGGCCCTCGGCACGCTCAGCGGAGACAACCTCAATACCGTGATCCAGAGCGGCGGACGGCTCGCGGAGCTGCTGGCGTCCGAGCTCGGCACCACCATCTCGGGCCTGCGCAACCTCGGTCAGCAGGGCGCGATCACCGGCGATGTCATCCGCACGGCGCTGATCGGCAATCTCGAACTGCTGCGCGAGGAAGCCGACAGCATGCCGGCGACCATCGGCGATGCCTTCACGCTGATCGGCAATGCCGCGCTGCAACTGATCGGGACCTGGGACCAGATGGCGGGCGCTTCCTCGGCGGTGGCCGAGGGGCTGATCCTTCTTGCCGACAATCTGGAAAGGCTCGCCGCCATCGGCATCGCCTTCGCCGGCTTCATGGCCGGACGCTGGGTCGCAGCCTTCGTCGCCGCCCGTGTCGCGACCTTCTGCGGGACCGGGCCGCATGGTGCCCGCGCTCGCATTCGCCAATGCCCCGCGCATGCATTCCGGGGGCTGGGCGGGGCTCAGGCCCGATGAAGTGCCTGCGATCCTGCAACGTGGCGAGCAGGTGCTCTCGCGGCGAGAGGCAGCGGGTTACGGCGCCACCGCCGCGCAGACTGTCAACGTCACGATCAATGCCCGCGATGCCGAGAGCTTCCGGCAGTCCCGCACGCAGATCGCGGCCGATATCGCCCGCGCGGTCTCGCTCGGCCGAAGGGGCATGTGAGGCATCGTCATGGCTTTTCACGAGGTCCGGTTCCCGGACGACATCAGCCGTGGTGCGCGCGGCGGACCGGAGCGGCGCACCCAGATCGTGGAGCTGGCCTCGGGCGACGAGGAACGCAACGCCAGCTGGGCGAACTCGCGCCGCCGCTATGACGTGGCCTATGGCATCCGTCGTGCCGACGATCTCGCGGCAGTGGTCGCCTTCTTCGAGGCAAGAAACGGTCGTCTTCACGGCTTCCGCTTCAAGGACTGGGCCGACTTCAAGTCCTGCCTGCCATCGCAGACGCCGGGCTCAACCGACCAGCAGGTCGGCATCGGCGACGGCACGACGACGCAGTTCCAGCTGGTGAAGCGCTACACCTCACCACCATCCGCTCGGGCGCATCCACCTATCCGGCCGTGCAGGTCTATCGGGATCTGGCCGCCGATGTCCGGTCCATTCTCGGGGCTGGCACGAAGATCGGCTACGCCGCCGACTGGTCGGAATATTTCGGCCACCAGCCGGCCGACGGAAGCGGCGACGTGTTCTTTCACCTCGATCCGCTCTGGGCCGATCCGGAGATCGATTTCGTCGGCATCGACAACTACATGCCGCTCTCCGACTGGCGGGACGGGTTCGACCATCTCGATGCCGCCGAGGGCTGGCCCGCGATCTACGACCGGGCCTATCTGCAGGCGAACATCGCGGGTGGCGAAGGTTTCGACTGGTTCTACGCCAGCGCCGCCGATCGATCGGCGCAGATCCGCACCCCGATCACCGATGGTGCCGCCGGCAAGCCATGGCTCTTCCGCTACAAGGATTTGCGTGCCTGGTGGTCGAATCAGCATTTCAATCGCCCCGGCGGGGTGGAGAGCGCGACGCCGACGGCATGGGCGCCGCAGTCGAAGCCGATCCGGTTCACCGAACTCGGCTGTCCCGCCATCGACCGGGGTACCAACCAGCCGAACGTCTTCTTCGATCCGAAGTCCTCCGAGAGCTTCACGCCGTATTTCTCGCGGGGCTGGCGTGACGATGCGATCCAGCGCGCCTATCTCGAGGCAAGCTATCTCTGGTGGGGCGAGGCTGCGAACAATCCGGTGTCCGCCGTCTATGGCGGCCGGATGGTTCATGTCCCGGAATGCGCCGCCTGGACCTGGGACGCACGCCCCTATCCGTTCTTCCCGGAACTGACCGACGTCTGGACCGACGGTCCGAACTGGCGGCTCGGCCACTGGCTGACCGGCCGCCTCGGCGCGGTATCGCTGGCGGCCCTCGTGCGGCACCTCTGCCTGCGCGCCGGTATGCCCGAGGACCGGATCGATGTCACCGGGCTCTGGGGCGCGGTCGAGGGATATGCGATCGGCGCGCTGGAAAGCCCACGCGCCTCCATCACCACGCTGTCGCGGCATTTCGGGTTCGATGCCGTCGAGACCGAGGGCGTCATTCGTTTCGTCATGCGCGGCCGAGCGTCCGTCACCACCATCGCGCCCGACGATCTGGTCTCCACCCATGAGGGCGATGTGCTGGAACTGACGCGGGGCCAGGAGACCGAACTGCCGCAGGCGCTGAAGTGGCAGGTCGCCCGTGCCGACGAGGATTACGACGCCGCGCTCGTCGAGGCGCGGCGCATCACCGTGGACACCACGCGGATCGCATCCGAAAGCTTCCCGATGGCGGTTCCGCCGGAAGAGGCGGAACGCCGCTGCCGCCGCGCGCTGCTCGAAGCCTGGACCGGACGCGAGAGCGCAGCCTTCCGCCTTCCGCCCTCGCGGCTGGCGCTCGATCCCGCCGACGTGATCCGGCTCGCCCATGACGGGCGGGAGATCGAGTTCCGTCTCGTCTCCGTCGCTGATGCCGAGGCGCGCGGAGTGGAAGCGATCCACCAGGACCGCGCGAGTTACGATCTGCCGCCCGGCGATCCGCGTGCCGCCTCGCTGACGCGCCCGGTCGTGTTCGGTGCGCCCGACGCGATATTGATGGACCTGCCGCAACTGACCGAGGATCAGCCGGCGCATCGTCCCTTCGTCGCAGCCCATGCCATTCCATGGCCCGGCGAGATGGCGGTGTTCCGCAGCGGCTCGTCCGATGGTTTCGAACTGCTGACCACCTTCGGCAGTCGGGCCCGGATCGGCGTCCTGGTTTCGGATTTCTGGCCCGGACCGACCGCGCGCTTCGACCTCGGCAACGTGCTGGTGGTCGATCTGCTTTCGGGCACGCTGGAGAGCGTCACGGATCTGGCGCTGCTCGGCGGCGCCAATGCGCTCGCCATCGAGAGCGCACCAGGCATCTGGGAAATTGTGCAGGCGGGGGCGGCCGAACTGATCGCGCCGGGGCGCTATCGTCTGACCCGGCTCTTGCGCGGGCAGCGCGGAACGGAAGGCGCCATGGGCAATCCGGTGCCCGCTGGCGCGCGGGTTGTGGTGCTGGACGAGAGCATCGCATCGCTGCCGATCGCCGAAGCCGATCTCGGGCTTCCCTGGAACTGGCGCATCGGCCCGGCGAGCCGTCCGGTCAGCGACGAGACCTATGTTGCCACGAGCTTCACGCCCGAGGGCGTGGGGCTCCGGCCGTTCTCGGTCGCTCATGTCGAACAGCCATGGCGAAGGCCCCGAACGCCGGGCGATCTGACGATCCGCTGGGCACGACGATCCCGCGCGCTCGCGGCCGACAACTGGGGCACCGGCGAGGTGCCGCTCGCCGAGGAGGTCGAAGCCTATGAGGTCGAGATCCTCGACGGTCCAGCCGTCAAGCGAACCTTGGCAGCCGCCAGCACCAGCGTGGTCTACACCGCCACCCAGCAGACCGCCGACTGGGGCGCGCCGCTCGGACCCGTCGACCCGCTGACCGTCCGCATCTTCCAGCTCTCCGCCCTGATCGGGCGGGGTGCGCCGAAGACCGTTACACTGACATTCTGAGAACGCCCATGTCCGACATCACGACCCATCTTCTGCTGCCCTACATCCTGGCGGCGCAGGCCCAGAAGCATGTCACTCACAACGAGGCGCTTCGGCTGCTCGACGGGCTCGTGCAGCTCTCCGTCCTCGACCGGGATCTGACCGCGCCGCCCGGCAGCCCCGCCGACGGTGACCGCTACATCGTGGCGTCAGGCGCAACCGGGGCCTGGACAGGGTGGGATTTGAACGTCGCGCTCTGGACCGACGGCACCTGGCTTCGCCTTCCGCCGCGGACCGGCTGGCGGGCATGGGTGGAGGACGAGGGGGTGCTGCTGGTCTATGACGGCTCCGTCTGGATCGTCACGACGCCCGTCGAGCTACAGAACATGGTGCTGCTCGGTCTCGGAACGACTGCCGATGCGGCCAATCCGTTCTCGGCCAAGCTCAATGCCGCGCTTTGGACCGCTAGGACCGTCGTCGAAGGGGGCACCGGCGATCTGTTCTACACCATGAACAAGGAGGCCGCCGGTCGTGACCTCGGGCTCACCCTCCAGACCGGCTATGTCACCAAGGCGCTGATGGGCCTGTTCGGTTCGGACAGGTTCCGGCTGGCGGTCTCCGCCGACGGCAGCGCCTTCTTCGACGGGCTGATCGTCGACAACGCCACCGGCATCGTCGACCAGCCCCGGCTGCCGCGCTTCAAGGGCTATACCAACTACGACAACTATGTTGCCGTCGACACCTGGACGAAGATCGCGATCAACAACACCGACTACAACGACCAGAGCGCCTTCGACGCCGGCAACAACCGGTTCATTGCGCCGGTCGCCGGCACGTATCTGTTCGGCGCCACGCTGCTCTACAAGGTCAATTCCAGCACCACGGCGCGCATGCGCGGGCGGCTCGTGCTGAACGGCTCGACCGAAATCCGAGGATCGTTCGGCGAGATATCCGGCGCCCATGCTTCCGAGGCGACAGCGCTCTGGCTGCAGACCATGGTGTCGCTCGCCACGGGTGACACGGTGGAACTTCAGGGCACCTTTCGCGTGGCCGACGGGTATTTCGCCGCCGATCGCACGTCCTTCTGGGGGGGGGCAAGGTCGGTTGAGCAGCCTAAGGTTGAACCTATGCCCCCACCCCGATCCGATCAGAGTTTTGTGCGCATGCCCGACGCTGAGTTCGAGGCGATCCTGACGCGCGCGGCAGACGAACTGGGATTGCTGCCAGAGAACTCAGCGGTCGCGAGGATGATGGGCGACTACGCAGCTATACGGGAGCAGGCGCGGGCGCGCCAGCCGTGAGAAGAGACGTTGTACGACCACGTTGTACGACCAGCTTGGCATTGCTTGCCGACCAGTACCACGTAGACGTCGGTAAGGAGCATAGACGCCGCGTTGGACAACTCCATTCGGGGATTCGAGCGTATGAAGTGCTTTGAATCTCACTACAAACCGTCTATCTGACGTTGTTGTCGCCGGCGTCGGTCAGTTAGATGTCTGAAGATCTACCAAAAGAGTAAGAGCAAAATAGATGGTACTCGCATACAGTAAAAATAATGCGCTAAATGCCATTTGCCCTTATTTTACGATGTTCCCGCTCGAATATCCTCTCAGGGTGCTGAAAAGACATGTAAAGAGTGCCCCAATCGTTCTTGACCCATTTTGTGGTCGAGGCACCACTTTGTTTGCCGCTCGCACCCTTGGGGTCGCGGCGTGGGGTATTGATTCATCGCCCGTTGCTGTCGCCATCGCAAAGGCCAAGCTGGCGACGTGCAATGTGGAAGAACCGCTCCAGCTTGCAGCAGATCTTCTTGAGGCAACTGAACCAGTTGATGTCCCTGCGACGCCATTCTTTCAGGCCGCGTATCACCCTGATACCCTTAAGGATATCTGCGCCCTGCGAGAGGGGCTGCCGAGCCTTGGGTCCGAAACTGATGCGTCTACTATCCTGCGCGCCGCTGTCTTAGGCTGCCTTCACGGCCCCCTTCCCAAGCACATGGAAAACGCCGGCTATCTCTCCAACCAGATGCCTAGGACCTATGCATCAAAGCCGGACTACGCCGTCCGTTTCTGGAAGGAGAGAAACCTCAAAGCGCCGAAGATCGACGTTCTACGCGTACTACGTCGCAAGATAGAGCGTTTGGTAGGCCTGGAGCGAACTGCTCCATCTCCGATATCTCAAGTTCTGTGTGGTGACGCCCAGTCGATCGACGTGTTCCAGTTGGTTAGCGCCGCTCCATCAGTCGTGATCACTTCCCCACCCTACTACGGTATGCGGACCTACGTTCAGGATCAGTGGCTGAGAAACTGGTTCCTCGGCGGTCCCGCTGCTATTGACTATTCGGCTGGCCCCCAGCTTGACCACGGAGGAAAAAGCGCCTTCGCTACGTCGCTCGGCAAAGTGTGGCGCAATATTGCCAATACCACAGTCCCTACCGAAACATTGCACATGTATGTCCGCTTTGGGATCATTCCCTCTGCCGCGGTCGACGCCAAGGCAATTTTCAAGCGCTCACTAGAGGAATCCGGTGTCGCGTGGCGCCTAATGTCGACCAGGCCGGCAAAGGCCGCGGATGCCGGTAAGCGGCAAGCAGATCAGATGAAAGCAGTATCTTCTGCCGCAGTTGAGTTCGATTTCCACGTCGAGCGCGTTTAACATCAGAGGTGGTTATTGGTGGTAGCGTAGCTTTCCTTGTCGTGATGTCGAACCACATACGATCTGATCTGCAATCTCTTGACTACAAAATTCATCGACATAATCTTTGATTGCGTGAGCTGTCTCTAAGGCCCTCTTGTCGTGAGGAACGTGGCCCGCAAGCGTTATTGGCATGATCACTAGGCACTTGGCCATTGCACGCGAGATGGCAACGTTTGTCCTCTCGAGCTGCATGAGAAAGGCTTCCTCTCCCATGATTACGTCAGCATCGCCGACACCGAATGTGACAATAATCGTATGCCGTTGTCCGCCTTGGAATTTTTCTACGGTATCGACCGCTGAGTCGATCAGTTCCGGCGGATCGGATGGGAATAATGATCTCAGCTCGCGAACCACCAACGCGCGTTGAGCCCGATGCGGCGTCACAATGCCGATGCACCGCCCCCAAAACTGATCGGGAGTAGGCGCTACATGCGTTGCGGCACCTCGCCCGTCAAGCTCTGCACTCACTGTTTGCCTCAGGCACCAAGTCAATGCCGCGACAATCTTGGCTTCAAAGGAATTGCTTTGCGACGACAGGTCATCGTCATGGAGCAGCGTCAGCACCTTCTTGTTGACGTCCAGAATCTGCAGCCACAGTGGCGACCAAGGTAGCCCCCCAGGAAAGCCCGATGCGGGGGTTGGCAGTGCAGCCAAGTGATGGAGCGTTGTCGCAGCATTTACTGCCTTCAAGGTCGCTCGATAGCCAATCGTTCGGGCATAGGCAACGATGTCTTCTGCCGAGCGGTAATTCTCTTCAAGGGGACACGGCGTGATTTTGCTACCGAAGGGACGGTCGAGCAAGTATTTCTGGATGCTGCCCACCAAGTATTCGGCCCCTCTAGGTGGCTCAAGCGCCATGATCGGCGGCATCTGAAGATGGTCGCCGGCAATGATCAATCGCGCATCATCTTTCAGTGTGGCCAATGGTGAAATCGCCGTGGTGACCTGCGCCTGAGAGCTTTCGTCAACGATCACCACATCAAACACTGGTCCAACACTGTTACCAGACGTCCACTCTGCGAGCTTGTATGCCTGCATCGTCGACGTGGCAACTATGGTCACAGAATTGGTGTTCGCCAAGCTTGCAAGACAATCCTGAGTTTCTTGATTGGATTGGTTCAAATGAAATGAATAGACACCTAGATGTGAGTTGGCTGCAGTGAGAGACTTGGGAACTTGCGAGGAGGAATATCCAACGTATACCTCGGCTGGACAGGTCACATCGTTATCCAATGCCTCAACAACGCGACCGATAATCTCTTCCACAGCCTTATACGTTGGCCCCGCGATCAATAGCTTCAGCGGCTGACTCCTACCTACGGCATCATGGACAAGACCATGAATGCAACCGGCAAGTGTCTGCGTTTTCCCCGTCCCAGGAGGTCCCCAAATGATGGTCAGCCCTTTTTCCGCCGCGTGTGCGACGGCATCGGTCTGGCTGCTGTTCAGATTGTGCTTAGCCTTAGCGTAGGCGGCAACCGATGCAGCTTGAGCCGGGGCGACGACGGATGTTGCGTGGATCGCATCTGCCGCCCAGAGTATGCGGGCCAGAGGGGTAATGGGGTCGGAACCGGGGCTCGGTGGGCTTGCCCCCATCGCGGTGGCCGCATTACTATCTGCTACAGCAATCGGAGGATTTCCTACAGCCATCAGAAGCTTTTTGACTGTTTCGTACCATTTGAATGAACTCTGGCCTTTTGTAACAAAGATGTCGTTCAGAAGATCTACATTCGAATTCGCAACAAGATACGGGGCGAACGCAGGATCACGCCAGTTGGTCAGCTTCAGGACCGCTTTTCGAGTGCCTCGATCGAAGGACACAAGTGTCACGGAAAGTGCCGACCACAGCGGCGTGAGCAGAGTATCGTTCTGACCTGAGTACGCAGGGGCGCCAACGGGGATTAGGTCCCTCCCGCGTTGCAAGGGAAGTCCGGGATACCCTTCCTTGCCAAGGGCAAGATAGCCCTCGTTGTCGTCGAGTTTGGCTTCGGTTGAACCTGGGAGAACATCAAAAATGTACTCTTCCGGTATCCCTGTCGACTGGCCGTTGGTGAGCCGAATAGCTTCATAACTGGCCTCCAATGACTCAGCATCGAGCGCCAGCCGCTGGTGGGACTCCAGCTTCCTAGTGTGATACTGTAACTCTTCCCACCAAACCCAAAGCTTGCTGTCAAACGCAACGTTCCGAGCCCCCTGCGGAATCGATAATGCCAGCTTGGGAGCATTTGCTTTGAGCTGTCCTTTGAAATCCGTCCGAAGCCGCTCAACTATGCTGTTCAATGCCCGGCACTGCTTGTCCAATGCATTGGCGAATTCTTGAATAACGGTGTTTCGGGGGACGGTAACGGAACCGCGCTTAATCGTGGTGACGTTACTCCAGATCTCGTAAATTCGTTCCCTCGGTATGCCGTTGGTCAGGAACTCTCTATAGAATGCATCCCCAAGCCGAACTGGTCCAGGCCCGGAAAAGTAGGTTTCGACCGTATCGAACAGGGTGATGACGTGAGGTGTCGGGGCAAAAACAACTCGCCGGACAATCTCATCAATGAAAACAATGCAAGGGCTGACTGCGCCATCGGGCTTCTCGATCAACTCATCGGCTGGAAATAGCCACGCTAGCGCCTTGGTCTTCCGGTTGGTCAGGCTCAGCACCCTCGGCAAATGCCGTCCCATTGCCGCACAAAGTTCTTCAAACTGGCGTTGCTCCCAAAACGCTACTTGTGCAGTGAGTGGGGTTCTTCCGGCGGTGCGAATAAATGCCTCGGCCTGATCAACAATATCCGATAGCGTCGACAAGAGCCCTTCCAGAGCGACCCATTCGTCATCAAGGGTCTTCTGGTCCACGACAAAGCATTTGGATGAAAATTGTCGCGGGGATTGACCTTTTACATACGCAGTTGCTCTACCAAGTATCGATAGCCCAGTAAGCAGGCCAGCACTTGGGTCAAAATTGACCGTAATAGCTACGTGGAGTTGTGGCGCAGGCGCTAAGCTTGCCAGCACAGCCGCATTGTCCACGCTCGTCGTTGAGGAAATCAGCGCCTGTGCCCTAGCGGGAATACGGCTCCGTTCCTTCTTGAGGTGACTGTGTTGTTGGAAGGCGGGATGCGCCGACGGCGCGCTCGCTGCACCTGCAGTGTCCTGAATAGCATTGATCTGCAGCGTTTTTCTCGCGCCTCGAGTCATACCGGCAATCTGACTTAGGTGCCCGGTCTGCTTCGCTGCAGGATAGCAGTAGTGCGTTGGCTGCGCCGCGATACGCGCTTTATCCTTCGAATTTGCCCACTTCTCGTGCCCAAGCCAATCACAAGCGTTGCAGCGGCCATCGACGTGCCATTCGAGATCCTCCCATCCGTTGACTGACCCATCTCCAGTGGCGATCACCCGGAGCAAATCCCCCCGGAAGAAATGCAGTACGGTGGGGAGGTAGAAGCGAAGGTTGGCGTCCTCGCTGTCGGCAATCAGCGCATCGAGATATTGGCTGGGTGTTGCTGGAGGGGTACCAGAAATCAGACCATCGAGCGCTGATTGGCCCTGTTTGAAGCGGGTCCACAAGTAACTACGGATCGTTACAAAATAATCGTTCTGGAGTCCCTGATCGACGACCCAGTTGGCCAGAAAAAGCGCATAAAGCGCAACTTCAGCGGAGTAACTCGGATTTGCCTCACTGGTATGCTTAACATCAATGATGCTCAGCGCCCGACGCATCTCTGTTGTCGAGTCAATTGGTCTTCGGCATCCGTCTGGGCCCACTTCTTCATCGTCCGACGTGGCCTGGCGCACAACAATGATGTCAGGTATGAGGCCCGCGATTGGTGGCACCTGGGTGACTTGCCCAGGTTGAAGCCCGATGTTTGCCATGACCGCATTTTGGAAAGATGAAGGCTCGAACTTCCCTTGCAGGATGATCGATGGCAAAGCCGTAACCTTGCCGAGCAACGACGCGAGCGGTGCCTTGACCGGCTTGTCTGCGCTGCCTTTTTCGGGCTGATAAATGACCAGGTTACCGAAGGATTGGATCAACTGATCATTTCGTTCATCCTCGAAATCTCGGCCCGCTGTCTGGAGGACTCCGATTCCCGGACGAGCCTGGAGAGGCACAGGCATGCTATTTGCCTCAAGTACAGAATCCTCGTGCAACGACAAGTAAAGTTCACGATCACACTTCGTGCGCAGGAACATCGAAAGAGTGCTTTTTGAGATTCTCTTTTTCGCCATCGCTATCTGCTTCATTTGTTCCTAGAACTGATTTTCCCCTTAAGAGAACTACATTAGCAGCCGATAGCGCCGCTCATTAGCGTCCGTTGCTTTCAAGAGACGGTATTCCATCCCACTGGCGACGGCCAATTGCTCTGCGAATTCCATTTTTGCTTGAACGACGGCGTCATCTACTTGGTTGTCGGCCTTGACTTCCACAATGACATACTTCTCGCCGCCGCCCGGTTCTTCACGCAAGAACACAAAGTCTGGGTAGTAGCTGCGCACGGTGTGGGAGTCTGGATCGATGTACTGGATGAAAAAATCGGATTGGCCGTGCGTGAGCATACCGGTGAAATAGACCTTCTTTACTCGCTGTTCCCTCAGCAAGTCCCAGAACAGTGTTCGTTCCGGGTTGGAGTCGAAGCAGTATGTGTCGAGGTGAAAACTTTTATCGATCTCCTCGGCCTTTACGTCGGTACTGCGCACGATCTTGTCTTTGGCGGCCGTTACCTCGTAGTAGCCGTTCGGCGGTAGCTTGATGAGCTCGACCTCATGTTCTTCTGTCTGCTGGGATTCATCGAGATCGAAAATGAGCTGGAAGAGGCGCGGAATGATTTCGTCATAGAGCAACTCGTTGAACTCATTTACGATTTCCACGAGCTCATCTGTGCCTTCTCTGGTCGTATCCAACAAGTCTTCGATCTGCGATGGCCGCAAGTTAAGATAGCGAGCGATCTCGGCCACGAGGGTAAGGCGTGAGAACTGCCGTTTGTCACGGCGCAAGGTGAGGTCGATGGAGCGGCTGGCGACGGCCCGCGCAGCGTCGGTGGCTGTTAAGCCCTCCTGTTGCGTTTCAATCAGGCGGTACCTTTCGATAAGCTCGTTCCACGCCTCCTGGTCGGAGCGGTCGAGCCCCAACGAAGTGCCAGGGGAGAGCACTTTTTCTCGGACTGTGTACTGCTTGCGCACACGGACCAGTTTGATCTTGACCGGAGGCTCTACGACGCGAACCTGAACACGTTCCTTGTCGCTTGAAACCTTCTGGAGCTCGTCGGCGCTTATGCGGAAATTCTGCTGCAGCTCGTCGTTGAGGATCTCAAGGTTGTCGTTTGACAGGAAGACATGACCTGTGTGCTGGGCCTCGCCAACTGCTCTCAGGCAGCGCATCGTGGCCTGGAGAACGAACACCTTGGACTTTGGCTCGCGGAAAAGGCCCACACCGAATAGCGAGCGACAGTTCCAGCCTTCGCGGCCCTTGTTCACCAACAGGATGAATTGCTTCTCGGAATCTGGTGTGTCCAGCCTGTTGAATTCGCGGATATCGTCGTTCAACGTGAGCTTTTCGTCGCCGACGTTCACCAGGATGCGGGATGTCGGAATCCCGTGTTTCCCCAGGGCGCGCTCGACGGCCGGACGCAGATCGCCGGTGAGCTCGTCGATGGTGGCGGCGAAGAAGGCGAGCTTCGGTAGCATTCCTTCGGGACGCAGGCCGTTCGTCGCATCGAGGAAGCGCTCGATGGCGATGTCTACAAATTCGTCACTACGTGTGTTGCGATAGCTGCGAAGGTCGACCTTCTTGAGGAAGCCTTTGTCGATCGCCTCCTTGAGGCCGTAGGCGTAAACCACCTCGGGCAGAACCTCTTTCCCGACGTAGGGGGTGCCGGTGTAATTGTAGCAAGCCACGACACGGGTCCCGGCTTTGTTCAGGTTTGCGGCGAGGAAATCGATTGTGGTGCGCAGGCTCGTGTCGGTTGCCTTCGTGCCGATACCCATGTCCTTAGCCAGCGCCTTGCCAAAGGCATGGTGAGCCTCGTCTACGTAGATGCCGAGCTGCTCGAGGCGGCAGAGCTTTTCAAAGCGTTGGTTGGTCGTCAGCTCGGCTTCTTCCTCAGGCTGGTCCCAATCGTAGAGGTCCGAGGCCTCGGCATAGACCCCACCGTTAGCACCCAGCGTGTTGCCGGTCGCGCCGAAGAGCTGGTCGACAGGGGTCTTCTCCTTCCGCTGGCGCTTTAGGATGATCTTCTGAGTGTTGGACACCACGATGTTGAAGCGCGACCGATCCAGCGTGCTCAGCGAGGTGCCCGCTTCCTCGAGGTAGTGGAATCGCAAATGGGTGGTCAGGAAGTTCACGTACTCAGGCGGCACTACCTGTGCGAGATCAAAAGACTCGATCTCCTTCAGCGATTGCAGGACAGTCTTATCGGGTGCGAACACGAGCGCGTTGTGGCAGTAGCGTGAGTCCTTCTCGAATTTGTTCCCCAATAGGAATTCGTAGAAAATGCAGGTTGCCATGAGGATCGTTTTTCCTGTCCCCATGGTCAGCGCGAAGATGTAGTTTGGATAGACGCGGGAGTTTTTCCGCATAGCCGCGAACACGGCTTTGTACTGGTCCTGTGTCATGCGGTCGAGAAGGTCACCCTGGCGGTTCTCGCCAAGAATGCCGCCCTCCTTCCGGCCAGCGAAGCGGCCCGACTTTTCGAACCACGCCTTGAAGATCTCTTCGACCTTCGCGTTATCCATGAACTCTTTCAGGAAGATGTAGATCTCCAGCGCCTCGAACTGCGGCTGGCGCAGGAAGGCCTTGGGGTTCTTCTCCGGGTTGTTGAAGTCCAGGAACTTGCGGGTCAGCTCCTTGTAGTGCGAGCGGATGGTGCCGCGGTTGCCGCGATAGAACTCCCAGAGGAAGTTGAAGAAGGCGAAGTCGAGCGACGCACTGACCGCTTTGGGGGCCTTAGCCATTAGGCACGCTCCCTTCCCAAGACTCGGAGAGGAGGTCGGTGATCTTCACTCGGATAGTCCCGGCGTCGGCGGGCACCTTGTAGCGGCCGGTCACGAGGTCAGTCTTGCCAGGGATGTCGACCACGGTTGGCTGGAGGACGGCGCCGTCGTAATTCCAGTCAATGAGGATGCTCTCGACCAGCTCGCGCCAGTCCTCGACCGTCTCCTTCTGTATGGACAGCTTCTGGAGCAGGTTCATAGGGTAGAAGCGTTCCACCACCAGATCACCATCGTTGATGACGACCCTCGCCTCGGAATCGCGCCGGAACTCAAGATTGGCCTTGTCGCGCAGGATGTCGACCACCTCCACATCGATCTTGTAAGGTGCCGCCGCCAGCTTGAGCTGGGCCGCAAGGTCCGGCTCATGCCCCATGCAGACGAGCATGATCTTCTCCACCGGCCGGTTCGGATGCTCGGACTGGCGCCGCTCCCATGCCTTGTAGTCGAACCCCGCGATCAGCTCGTTCAGATCGGCGCGCGTGGCGATCCGATTAACCGGCATGATCTTGACCATGCGGCCGTCCTTTTCGCCATCGAAGATGGTGCTCAGTTCGAGAGGCTGAACCTCGAGAGCTTCGAGCAGGAGGTCCTTGGCTTGGGTCGGATTCCTGAAAACGTCATAATGGTTGACGTTCAGTATCTCAAAGCCGCAGTACTTCGGTAGGTCCGGCTCGGGGAGCTCCTGGCTCATACGATCCGAGACTTTTGTTAACCGTTGTGTCGTCGTTTGAATGGAGCCGAGATTGATATCCGCCCCCAAAAAGCGTCGGCCGAGCTTCATGGCAACAGCTTGAGCTGTGCCAGACCCCATGAAGCAATCGAACACGATGTCGCCTGGTCGCGTTGAAGCGGAGATCAGCTTGTACAAAAGCTCTTCCGGCTTTTGTGTGGGGTAATCTGTTCGATTGTCGGACGACTGATTCTCGATATCAATAAAGAAATAGTCATTCGCCACTTTCCCATCCCGTATATAATCCCGAACTACAAGTTCTGGGTGTGATTTCTCCCACTTCGGATCGACGTCTTTCGCGCCCTTAATTGGACTACCCTTGATGAAGCGTCCGTTCAGCCTGTATCGCCCATTCTCATCTTCGAGGCGGTACTTTTTGATTGTCGCCTCCGACAAGGGCTCGATCACCATCTCATCGTTCCAGTTATAAATTGGATTCTGGCTCTTCTTGTAGAAGTGGATATCATGATGGCTGCGCTTCCAAGAAGTCTTGATAGAGCTTCTTGTTCCAAACATCCAAACAAGCGAATTTAGGAAGTTGTCCTTTCCAAAAACCTCATCGAGCAAACAACGCAATTCGTGCGATTTTCTGTAGTCACAATGTAGGTAAATGGCCCCACGCTCGCTCAGCAGCTCCCTCATCAGAATCAGTCTTTCGAACATAAACTGGAGATATTCATCATTACTCCAGATGTCAGAATATTGCTTCTCTTCAAAGCTTGTATTGTCGGTCTCGGTTTCTTTTCCCCTTATGGATATTTTTTTCTTGTAGTCAGCTTTCGAGTCAAAAGGCGGGTCTATGTAAATAAGATCAACTTTGCCGCGAAATTCTTTTAGAAGATGGCTCATAACCTGAAGGTTGTCGCCCCAGTATATCTTGTTGCGCCAGCCATCGACCTCTGGCCCATGAATCTCTTTTAGTTGGGCCGGATAAAACTGCGTGGATGTGAACGGCCGCTTTCCGCGCCAGTTCAGCATCGGATAGCCCTTGATCGGCGCGAACTCGTACTTCTCCACGCTGGCAATGCCGCCTGCGGCTTCGCCCAGATCCATCTTCTCCTGCCCGATCTTCTCGTCGTCCATCACTCGTCTTTCCTGAAATTCCAGTTCTTCGTGTCGCAATAGGCACGCATGTCACAGTTCTCGCACAACCTATCGGGGCGTGCGGCGATCCGGTAGTCCCCGGATTCGATGCGGCCGACGATCTCATCGAAGCGCGCCACCGTCTTGCCGATGGCGCGGTCGTCCTTGGGGAAGGTGACATACGGGTTACCGCTTTCCTCGCCGGTATAGTAGAGGTGCATGCGGCTGACCTTCTGGCCCGTTCGCTCCTCGATCAGGTGAGCGTAAACCTCGAGCTGGCGCTGGTACTGGCGCAGGCGGTCGCGATCCTTCTCCATGTCCGGCTTTTTCTCGGACTTGAAGTCAACAACCTCCACCGTGTTGTTTTCGCCGCGGATCAGGTCCACATTGCCCTTGAGGATGTAGCTATCCTTGACCAGCGAAATCTCGACCTCGGTCTCCTTGATCCGGTCCCAATTGCCCTTCTCGCGGTCGTAGTACCCCATGACTTGTCGAAGCGCGGCCGCCTGGGTGATGGGGGCGAGGTAAACGCGCTCCTTCTTCGACAGCATGGCGTAATTGGTGGAGAACCAGGTCTCAATCGCGTCCGGCGTGACGGTGTGTTCCTCGCCGCGCAGGACAGCCTTGTGGATGTCCTCAATGGTCTGGTGAACGAGCGTGCCAAAGAGCATCGGACTGACGCGGATAGCGGCGAACTCAAGCTCCTTGAAGAAGCGGTACTGCTCTGCGCAGTTCTCGAACAGGGTGATGTGCGAGGTGAAGGAATACTCGCGCTTGAGGTTTATTTCTTTCACCGGCTCGAACGTCAGCCGGCTGAGATCCACGTCGCGCCAACTTGGCAGCGCGTTGAAGAGCGGCTCGAAGTATTTGGATGGAGACTTGCCCAAGCCCTTCCCCTCACGCCGCTGCGCGGCCAGCACCAGTAGGTTCTGCGCTCGTGAAAAGGCTGTGTAGTAAAGCCGACGAAAATCGAAGTGCTTGATTCGATCCAACGGCTCGAATCGCGGCTTGGACAGATAGCCGCCGTCTTCGAGGAGTTCGTCCAGGGCCGTGTGCTGCTTTCGCGGTACGGCTTCAAGCGAGTCGCAGACGACAATCGGAAACTCGAGCCCCTTGGACTGGTGAATGGTGAGGAAAGACACGCAACCCTTGGGCGCATACTCTGTCTCATCCTCATACTCGCCGATGCCGCCGTCCTGCAGGAAGCGGAAGAACTGGTTGAAGAGGTTGCGTAGATCTCGTTCCAAATACTCGGGATTCAAGACCGTCACATAGTGCAGATATTCGAACTTGGTGAGGAGCTTGGAGAAGGTGGCCAGGTTGCGCGCGGCGCGCCCTTTGTCCACGCCATGCATCGCGTCCTCATCGAGGAACCGTGAGAACAGCGGAAACTGAAGGAGCTGGTAGAAGATGCCTGAGAAAGCGTAGTCAGCCGGCTGCGTCAGTACCGCATGACGCTTGGCCAGAGGCCTTGCCCAATCCAGCATGCGAGCGTTCTCTGGTTTCCGCAGCTCGTCAGTGAAGAGCTTGAAGCAGACGTGATCGTAATAGTTCCATATTGGGAGATGAACGCCCTCAGCCCACTGGCGCACCTTGGGAAACTGAGGGAACAGGAAGATCAGCGCGCCGATCATCAGTCGAATCTCTTCGCGCTCGAAGAACATATTGGAACGCGGCGAATAGACCGGCACCCCTTGGCCTTCCAGAAAGCGAGCCAGCGCCACGACGCGGTCGTTTTTCACGGATCGGAAGAGGAAGGCGATTTGGTTCCAATCGGAGAGTTTGCCCGAGTCCCGAAGTGCGTGAAGAAAGGCCAGGACCGCGGCATGCCAGTTCCCGGTCTCGTTGGCGGCGTCTCTGGCATCCAGCCGCACTGCCGTGGGTACTGTGGGGAACGTAGCCTCGCGTGGAACTATCGCTTTATCAAAGCGGAAGCTCTGGTCGCCATCCGACCAGTCCTGTCCTTCCATCCATTCATTGTAGAACCGGATGATATCCGGGTGTGATCGGTAATTGATGGTGAGGGAAACCTGTTTGCATTCCCCGTCGTTGAAGAGTTTCGGGAACTCAAGAATGTTGCGGATGGTGGCGCCACGAAAACGGTAGAGACCTTGGTCGTCGTCCCCCACAACGCAGAGGTTGCGCCGCTCGCCAGCGAGCAACACGAGGATCTTCTCCTGGATCGTGTTCGTATCCTGGTACTCATCGACCATGAGGTGGGTGAGTTTCGCTCGTAAGGCAGCCAGAACCTCAGGATGGCCTTCAAGAAGCGCCAAGGCCTCGTATTGAATGCCCGAGAAATCGAGGCAGTTGTTCTCGTGAAGCAGCTCCTGGTATTTCCGGAAGCAGTTGGCGAGCGCACGAACCGCCAAGTCTGGTGCCGTCTCGAGATTTGCGGGGTCCAGCGCCTCTTCGCTTACCTTGTTGAGCCACTTGAGCAGTTGCTCTGACTGCGCCCAGCGACCGGTTTGCTCGTCACCCATGACCAACTGGGAATCTGCAAGCTCACGGAAATCCTTGATCCGTTGATAGAGAAAATACTGCTGATCGAACTGGTCGAGGAGCGTGAAGCTTCGCTTGAGACGGGTATACTCACGGAAATCCTCCAACAGCTGAAGGCAAATGGAGTGGAACGTCCCCAAGTACATCTCATTGAGGTTGAACTGTATGTCCAGCTCGGCAAGCCTGTTCGAGATGCGCGTGGTCAGCTCGCGGGCGGCCTTGTCGGTAAAGGTGACGACCAAGAGCGATTCTGGGGCAACCCCCTCATTCTGGATCAGGAAGACAATGCGCTCCACGAGCGTGAAAGTCTTCCCGGAACCCGGACCGGCGATGATCAGAACGGGCCCTTGCGTCGCCTTGATCGCCTCAAGTTGCTGCGGATTCGCTTGCGAGGACAACGACATGGGCGCGTTCATGATTCAGGCACCCGTTTGTTCCGATGCCTCGCGCCTGCCACGGTCTTTCTCTCGATCCAGTCCTCCAGGTCTGCCCGACGAAAACGCCACGTTCCACCGAGCTTAAAGGCCGGCATCATCCCGCTGGCAGCCAGCCTGTAGACCGTCCGCTTCCCTGCCTTCAGGTACGCGGCAACCTCATCAACCGTCAGGATCTCGTCATCCCGGTCGCTCATCCGCCGCCCTTCATTGAATCACCCCATTGCACTAGGTTGCGCAGGATTACGCGGGAGCGCAAGGTTGAGCAAGCTTGGCAACCAAGATTGAATGGGTCAGCTTGCTTTTGGGGCAGTTCTACGTGAGGGGCAGCGGTGGCATCGAACTACGACTTCATATGTGCTGAGAATAGAGAACGGTATGGCACGGACATCGCCCGTATCGGACCGATGCTACTTGCTGACCGGTATGATGATCGCACGCACTTCATCTTCGAATTGCTGCAAAATGCCGAAGATGCGCTGGGTAAACGTGACATGTGGAGCGGCCCTCGAAGCGTTTCATTCTCGCTGACAAAAGAGGCCCTGTCTCTTTCCCATTTTGGCAAGCCATTCGACGAAGCGGACGTTCGGGGTGTTTGCGGCATCGCTGAGAGCACGAAGGACGAGTATTCGATTGGCCGTTTCGGAATTGGCTTCAAATCGGTCTACACCTTCACCGATCGCCCCGAGATCCATTCGGGCAGCGATGACTTTGTGATACGGAACTACGTTCAGCCAGCGTCTGCAAATCGGGTTGAACGTGAGCCCGACGAGACCTTAATCATCCTGCCTCTGAAAGCAGAGGACCGAACAGCTCAGGACGAAATCATCGATGGATTCAAGCGACTGGGACCGAGCGCATTGCTGTTCCTACGCTCCATCGAGGAGATCAAATGGGGCGTGCACGACGGGCCCTCCGGTGTTTACTTGCGTAGCAGGCCGGGGCCCCTCGGTGAGAATGTCCACCAGATCAATCTGATCGGCGAAGAGAGCGGACAACAGGAAGTCGACCAGGACTGGTTGGTATTCCAAAGAGAGGTGTTCTCGGCAGAAGGCGAAAGGGTCGGGCGCGTAGAATTGGCCTTCGCTTTGAGGGCAGCGAAAGATCGGCCATGGCAATGGGCAGTCGTGCCCGTGACCGCGTCGCCACTTGTGGTCTTCTTTCCCACCGCATTTGAAACCAATTTGGGCTTTCTGGTGCAGGGCCCTTACCGCACCACGCCAAGTCGCGATAACATCCTCCGTCATGATCCGTGGAACAAGCACCTCATCGAGGAGACAGCAGCTCTATTGGTCGAAGCTTTGCGGTGGATGCGCGATAAGTCAGTTCTGGATACGTCGGCGCTGAATTGCTTGCCATTGGACCGGGAGAAATTCCCTGACGGCTCAATGTTTGCGCCTCTCTTTGACGCTGTGCGCAAGGCACTTGCTGAGGAGCCGTTGATGCCCCGATTCGGCGATGGCTACGTGGCGGCATCGAGAGCCAAGCTGGCCAGAACACAGGATCTCAGGGAGCTCTTCAGCCCGGAACAAGTCGCGCAACTCTTCGGCGGCGAAGTCACCGCGTGGCTGACATCCGAGATAACGCAGGACCGCACGCCTGAGCTTCGTCAATATGTCATGCGGGAACTCGGGGTGACGGAGGTAACTCCAGCGACCATCGTTCCGCGCCTTGCGCGCGAGTTTCTCGAAGCACAGTCGGACGAGTGGATCCTGAAGCTGTACGAATTCCTCAATGGTCAGGAAGCGGCGGTGCGGCGCCGACTCGATGCGGTACCGCTGATCAGACTTGTCGACGGCACTCATGTCCCGGCGCGCGAGCATGGCAAGCCAAAGGCCTTCTTGCCGAGTGCCATCGAAACAGGCTTCCCGACGATGCGGCCCTCGGTGTGCTCAACAGATGAGGCCCGGGGGTTTCTCATCGCTCTAGGAGTTACCGAGCCAGATCCAGTTGACGACGTGATCTGGAACGTGCTGCCCAAGTACCAGGGGGATGAAGTCGATGTGGATGACGAGCAATACGCTCGAGATATCGATCGAATCCGCATGGCCTTCAACACAGACTCAAAGGCGCAGCGAGAGAAACTTCTCTCGGCCTTGCGCGAAACCATGTTTGTGATGGTTATCGATGCCGGAGACGGCAAGGGCTATGTGGACAAGCCTGGCAATATCTACCTGGCGACGGACCGCCTCAAGCAGCTCTTTGACGGCGTCCCGAATGTCATGATCGTAGACGACGCGTATGACTGTCTCCGTGGCGAGGCCATGCGCGAACTGCTGGAAGCCTGCGGTGCCCTTCGCTATCCGCGTCCGGTGGCAGCGCCTAATGCTCTCAGCTACGATGAACGCACGGAGGTTCGGCGTGAAGCTGGCCATGAACAGACGTCCGGCATAAACGACAAGATAGATGATTGGGTTCTTCAGGGATTCGAGGAACTCGTCGAGGTCCTGCCAAAACTCGAACCTGAAGGACGTGCAGAGCGAACTCGTCTTATCTGGGAAAGCCTGGGCGACTTGGAAGAACGGCGCGGCCGCGGAATATTCGATGGTCTCTATAGGTGGTCCCACTATGGGAGCTACAAGAAAGACTTTCCTTCGGCGTTCGTGCGGCGTCTCAACGATACCGTGTGGGTGCCCGACGAAAATGGTGATCTTCAGCTGCCAAGCCAAGTGATCTTCGACACCCTCGGCTGGAAGGCCAATCCCTTCTTGCTTACCAAGATCGCATTCAAACCGCCCATCATCGATCAATTGGCGAAGGAAGCCGGCATTGACCGGGCCGCTCTCGATCTGCTGCGCAAGCTCGGCATCACTAGCGTTGCAGATCTGACCTCTCGTCTTGGCATCACGGAGCAGCCGTCGGAACAGGAAAGCGGATTCCAGCTGGAGCCCGAAGGTCAGACCACCTCGGCCGACGAAGCCGACATCTATCAAGATGCCAAAGATCTTTATGGCGATGATATGCCGGACATCCCTGCCGGCACCTACGATCCAGACGGCGGAGATGCAATCGGGAAGCGAGGCACAAGTTCAGGCAGGAGCCGAGGGAATGGCAATGCGGATAGCCATTCTGGCGGCGGTGTTGGGAGAAAAGGAGCCGCTGCAGCGGATAGTGCTGGAGGCCGCGGAGACACCACAAAGGTGTCCGGCGGTCCGGGCAAGCGCACCCCTGGCAGCGAAGGTAGACGCCCATTCATTTCCTACGTCGGCTCTCACCCGAGCGAGGAAGAGTCTGATCCGGACGGCCTCGATCATGGCATGCGAATGGAGATAGAGGGCAAAGCCATCAACGCGATCCTCCTGCTGGAGCCATCTCTCAGGAAAACCGCTGAAGGCAATAAGGGCTTCGATCTGTACGAGCTTGATGCCACCGGGAAACCGTCGCGCTGGGTTGAGGTGAAATCGATGACCGGCTCTTTGGAAGATCGGCCTGTAGGTATGTCCCGGGCACAATTCGATTTTGCCAGGGAGAAAGGGGACGCCTATTGGCTCTATGTGGTCGAATACGTATCGGATGTCGAAAGAGAGCGAATCCTGAGGATTCAAGATCCCGTCGGACATGCGCGAACCTTTACTTTTGACCACGGATGGGTCGCCGTGGCTCAACTCCACTCCGATTATCAGAGTTCCGTTTCCAATTCACCTGCGAACCCATGAAGTATCTGGCCATGTGAAGAATTGGCGTGCCGAGTTGCGCCATCCCTCGGCACGCCTAAGTAAAATCGCGACCGCGATGGCGATCACGCGGCCGACGAAAACTCGAGCCGGCCTGGTGGGCTCCGAGCGGGTTCGCCGCCATCCCCACCACCGCGCTCGATCCGCCCCACAGTGCGGCGTCTCCCGCGGTCCCCGCGCTTATCGGGTCCGGGTCCCCATCGGTCGTCGTGATCCTGTCAGGCTGCCTCTGGCGGCAGCGTGGATGTCATGTCCGCGATCGCCTGGAACTCGGTCAGGAACTCGGGACGATGCTGCATGAGGTAGCGGACCACCCGGCCGTTCCCGAGCAACTTCGCCAGGTAACCCTTGACGACGGTCAGATGTAGATGGTCCTGACCGTAGGTCTCCTGGATGGAGGTGATGGACTCCTGAAGGCGCGCCAGTTCGCTCTCCATCCGGGCCATGGCTTCGGGCGTGATGCCCTTGATGCGCTTGGGTTCTGAGCCTTCCGCCAGCTGCGTCTGCGGGGTACCGGCCAGGATCGCCGAGGCATAGGCGACCGAGTAATTGTTGGCGTTGACCAGCAGTTCGGCTGCCTCGAGCTGGCGCAGCGGCTTCATTTTCCGGAGGATCTCGAACACGGCCATCGGACAGGGCTTGTCCTTGAGGATGGCGACCGTCTCATCGCAGATCCCGTTCAGCATGCGGACCTTGCGACGGACGCTCTGGGGATTGATGTCCAACGCCTTGGCGATCTTTTCTTCCGGAACGCCACGCTCGATGGCGCGCCGGATCATCTTGTGCTCCTGGACCGGCGACAACGGGCTGATCCGCTTGTTGTAGGTGAAGGCTTCGTCGTCGGTGGAGACCAGGCACTCGACCTGTTCGATGCCGAGATCCTTCAGCACCTCGATGCGAACATGGCCATCCAGCAGCAGGAAGGTGCCCGGATTCGCGGGATCGCGGGCGACCACGGGCGGTTCGACCAGGCCGACCTCGCGGATCGAGGCGGTGATCTGCTGGTATTTCTTGCTGGATTTCGTGGCCGTCCGAAGCACCCGCACCGGCAGAAGGGCGTCCACCGACAGGGTCACACAGTCGTCTTCAAAGGCATGGGCGACGACATCGGAAAGGCGGCGATCTTTCCGTGTCATGGATCCGTCCTCGCGTGTTCCTCCAGATAGGTGGGCATCACCTCGAGGCTTTCGGCACGCAGCAGCGTCAGGAAGTGCTCGTCGCTCCGCAGCGAGCGGAACGCCTCCGTGACGAACAGAAGCCGGCCCTGGGTCAGCTCCGCCTTCTTGATCATCAGCTTCTGGCGATCGGCTTCCTGACGATAGGCGCGCACGAGCGCATCGCTGGTGAGGGGGCGCCCGGAGCGGTTCACCTTGCGACCGAAGGGCGTTTCATCGACGCGCCGCCCATGGCGCTGGCGTCGTTCGAGCAGGCGCCGCACGGCCGCGAACTTCTTCCCGCGCAGCTTCTTCTCCGTATAGGCATCCATGAGCGCCCGCTGGGCACCTTCGTCGTCCGCTCTGGAGATTTCGATCGCGCGATGCTGGCGCCTGGCGCAGTTCTCGACGAGGCTCATGACCAGGCAATCGCTCTCATCGGCATCGATCACGATGGCGGGGATGGCGGCGCGGTTTCCATGGAGAAGAGATCGGTCAGGCAGGCGACGCGACCGCTCGCATACAGATGATCGAGACCTTCAACCATCTTGGCGATGCGGTCGAGCAACGGACCAGAGCCTTCGAGAGGTTCCAGCACCCTTGTCTCCATGATGCAGTCCACCCCTTTAAGGGCAGCGGCGGCCATCGCATCCTCGCCGCCGGGGAAACGATGATACAGCGCCGCCTTGGTCAGCCCGGCGGCCTGAGTCAGATCGCTGAGCGATGTCCCCGCAAAACCCTGCGCGCGAAACGCCGCTACGATCCGGGCGGCGTCGGAGACAGTTTCAGGGCGGGCCATGGTAATCCTGTTAGTTACCGGACGTTCAGTAATTAACAGGATCGACGGCGTTGTCAACCTCATGCGTCTATCAGTCGTGTCTCAGTTCGAATTTTCGCTATCGGGTGGCATGCCGCTCCCCTGATCGCGCCCCACGGGAACGCTCGATCTGGATGGCTTTCAGCCAGCCCGCTCTTGGCTAAGGTCAAGGTATGGCGGACGCTCCATTTGTCCGCCGGCCGGCATATAGGCGGAGGTTAGCCCGGTTCAGATCACCATGGAACGACGATCGAGCAGGCAAGAGCGACGTTCGACTCGAAAAATCAGGCAAGCTAGGTCCGCCTGCTGCGCAGACCGCAGACTGCGCCGGGCACAAGGCGCCCCGGATTGACAAATGACCATCGGTCATTCAATAGTATGACCAATGGTCATTTTCGGGGATGATATGGAAGTCAGAGGAAAATGGGCCCTGGTCACGGGGGCGTCCGGCGGGCTGGGTGCAGAGTTCGCGATCCTGCTTGCCGAGCGGGGCGTCAATCTGGTGCTGGCTGCCCGTAATCACGAAAGGCTCGATGCGCTGGCCACGGATTTTCGATCACGCCACGGCGTCGAGGTGGTGACCCACCCCGTGGATATGATGCTGCCCGGAGCCGCTCTGGACCTATATCACGCGATCACAAAGCGAGGGATCGCGCTGGATATCCTTGTCAACAATGCCGGACAGGGGTTGCAGGGCGCGTTTCTGGAGCGCCCGATCGAGACGACGGACCGCAGCTGCAACTCAACATTCTTGCCCTCACCGATCTGACCCATGCCGTAGCGACGGATATGGCCATGCGAGGCGGAGGCCATATCCTGATGGTGGGCAGCAGACGGCCTTCATGCCCGCGCCGACCTACGCGGCCTACGCTGCCAGCAAAAGCTATGTCCGCATGTTCGGCGAGGCGCTCCATGCCGAACTTCGCCCCAGGAATGTTACGGTCCGCGTTACGTTTTGCCATGGGATCACCTCGGGTTCGTCAAACAGGCGGCTGTCGGTGGCGACAGCGGGCTGTGGCGAACCATGGCGAGGGATCGGCGGCCTGTAGCGTGCCGTATTTGCGCATACGCGCTGGCGGCACCCCTGAGCGGGCCGCGTCTAGCGGCGGGGTGGCCTGACGGGATAGTGGATCGGAGGTGAATAGCGGCCGGCCATCATGGGCGGGCGCCGTGCGTTACGGCGGCTATGCGGGACCAAGCTGCCGTTTGCCGGTGCAGCGACAGAATCAGTCCCGCTTCGGACTGATCGATCAAAGGGCAGGAAGCAGGCGTTCGCTGCGTCCAGGACTAACGGCGGCTGAGTTTTTGATCGAAACCACGCCCTCTTGACTACACAGACAGAGAAATTGTTCAAAATTTGGCGGGTATGTGCTACTTTCTTCGGGTGTGATGGTTGGGGGGATAGCGATGGCGTTCAAAGCCACATTTTTTTGTCCTGAACACGCTGATTACTGCGACTTCACCGTGTTTTCTTCCGCTGGAACTCGATCTTTCAGATTGGCTGGCGGCGAGAGATACGTCGAGAATGCGGGAAGAAATGACCGATATGTAGGAGTGGTAGAAGGCGATTCTCGATCTAAAGAGCATCTCAGCCAGCCCATCTCTTCAGATACCAATGTAGCATTTTTGTAGGAAAAAACGATGACAAAAAGCTCTGAGTTTGAGATGGAAAATTTGGACGTTCCTGTCAATGGGGTCGTCGAGATTTACTACACTGACTACATCAGACTTATTTCCGATAAATCAAACCTGTCCCATAGATCAACGATTTTTGTCCCGGAAGGTTTCGAGATTTTAAAAGCGGAGTTTGTCGTATCGCAACAGAAGCATGGCGTCGATAGAAGCATTGATATCGTCCAGCCTGGTACTGTTGCTGTGTCATGGGATGCACTTGTATCTTTGGACAACTCGCTCGATGAGCTTGCCGGAGAGGCTAAGAAAAGCGGGAAAGGCGTTGAAGGGTTTTTAAAACTAAAAACAGCAGCATCCACTTTAAAGTTTATGACTTCTGTCGTCGGCAGCAATCGTGGAAAAGTATCCGTTCGAGCTTGGGCTGATGGAAAAAAATTCAGTTCGAAGGATGGAGTTTTGATTTCAGATCTTAGGATCAAGATTTGGAGGCGTGTTTCTGCATCTGATATTACAGCACTTGTTGCAGAAATCGCAATGGCAGCTATTGAAAACACTGATGATTCAGTATCGGCAACCATTGGAAAGATCAAGGACGCAGCGGATGCATCTGCAGGCAAGAACCCAAAGCCTGCAGTGAAGCTCGAAGGCGAAAAAGCTCCGGCCTTGGCACGCAAGAGCTGATCTGTTCGATGAGAATCTGATTCGGCTTTCTTAGCCAGAATTCCTATCATTATGCACTGGATTTCGTTGCGGCTCGGATCGAACGACGGCTTCCGAGAATGCTGCCACGCAGCATGGGCGGATTCGACCGGCAACTAAGGGCAGCGCCTTCCACTGCACCGCCCAAGAGCCACGCCATGCTGCAGCCTGCCTGAGCGTCGTCGATGGGCTCTTCGCGTCATGCTATTTGTCGTCCTTCTTCGATCCAGCCTTGACCGGATAGTGCAACAGAAGCCGATAACCGCCCTTCATCATGCGCAGGCCGTGGGCGACGAGGCGGCGAACCTGATTCTTGCGGGGATCGACTTCCCAATCCTCCTTGGTGCCGCGAAAGCCGAGCAGGACTTCGGCGATGACGCGGTAGCTCTCGCCGCGCTGGCGGGCATCGAGCGCGCGCAGGGACAGGATATGAAACTGGCGAAGCTGGGCCGGCAGGTTGCGGAAGTCCGGCCCCGGCGCGCGACCGTTGAGCGAGCGCCAGAGCCGCCGCGCGGCGTGGGTGCGCAGCTCCAGAAGGTCATCCATCGGCAGGGTGACGGCATAGAAGGCGGCGGCGTCTGGAACTGCCTCGGGCAACCAGAACTGATGGGTTACGCCGTCAACCCGCCAGACGCCATGCCAGCCATCCGCCGCTTGCCGCAGGTCGAGGCCATCCAGATGCGCCAATGCCAGCGTCGGCACGTCTCCATTGCCTGTCAGGCGGGGTGTCGGGATCGCTCGGGAAATCGCAACCCCCAGCGTGCGGAAAACTGGTCCAGCTTCCGCGCGCCGGGGTTCCGAATCCGCGTCATGGTCTGGAAGTCGCGGTGATACTCATCGTCACGGCGAAGATATTCCCAGGCGAAACCGGCGACAGGAATTGTATTCGTGTGCCGATAGGCTGCCGAGGAACGCCAATTTATACTCAGCATGGCGTAATCTCCTGATTACCAGGCAGGAACAACTGGAACAAGAATGAAGATTTTCAGACACAACCAGCGAGGTGAAAAGGCTCTATAGCCTTGAATGTCGAGCACATAACGCGATCATTTTATTGGTTATTTTTGTCTTAACATTGCTTCTGTCGAAACGCGAGCCGGGCAGCGCCCGGCGAGCGGCGGCCGTGCCCCAGGCATGGCCGCGCCGCCGATCCGCAACGGCGGATCGGCGGAAAATCCCCATAACCGGAGAGCCTGAAAAGCGGAAAACCGTAGAGCCGGTTTCCAGGCTCTACGGATTGGCGGTCATCGCGCCTTGAGGCGCTGCATGCCTTCGGCCAGCGTCCAGAGTGCGCGATTGAGGGTCACATTCTGGTCGATGCCGTTGATGGGGCGGGTCTGCGGCTTCACCACGACCGGCGTGATCGAGACGCATTTCCTGCCCTATGCGTCCTTCTGCGGTTTCCCGCCGCTGCCGAGCGCCACCGCCTATGGCGTGCTGTCGGCCGTCAATCTCGGCGGAATGATCCTCGCCGGACATCTTGGCGACCGGGTGCATCGCCCGACCCTGCTCGGCAGCATCTACCTGATCCGGGCCGCGAGCTTCATTCTGCCGCTCTATGTCGCCCCCGACATCCGGCTTCTCTACCTGTTCGTCGTCCTGTTCGGGCTGCTCGATTACTCGACGGTCGGGCTGGCCGCCAGCCATCTCGGCATCGAACGGATCGGCCTCGCCATGGGCCTGATCTCGGGCGGCCATGCGCTTGGCGGCGCGTTCCTCGGCGGGCTGCTCTACGACATGACCGGCGCTTACGGCTGGCTCTGGATCGGATCGCTCGCACTTTCCGTGTTGGCCGGGCTGCTGGTCTTCACCCTTCGCGACAAACCCGACGATGCCGGCGCATTGGCGCTGGCGGAAGGACCGGCACGATGATCGACCTCTACACGACTTCATCCCCCAATGGCTTCAAGGCGACGATAGCCCTCGAAGAATTGGCGCTCGACCGCGATTTGCCGCCATCGAGCGTCGAGGCTCGCATATGCAGCTTTGAATGCACGTTCTGCGCAACTTGCGCCGAGACGTTTCCCGGTGGGAATTGCCCCAATTGCGGCGGCAATCTCGTATCGAGACCGATCCGACCAGATGCCTTGCTCGCACGGCATCCGGCATCGACGGCGCGCATCTTCAACGCAAGATGCCATGAACAGCCGGAGAACCGGCCCGATAGTTGAGGAAGGTCGCTCGCCTCGCATCTGTTGAGGCGCTATGCCGCGCCAGGGGGCAGCGCCCCCAAGCCACCAGCCCGGCCAGAGCGAAGCGGAAGCCGGGAACGGGATCTGATCGGGATGTTCAGAACCTGAAAACCGGAAAGCCGTGCATCCCGATTTCCTTGTTTCCTGAAAGGCGGCGGGCATGAACATGCCAAAGCCCCGCTCGGGTGAGCGGGGCTTCGTGGGGTTCCCGCCGTAGTCGCCGTTGCGGCGGGACCAGATGAGGTTATGGCTTTCGCCGTCCTCGGCCGCGACCAGGCTGGCGTAGATGGGAGCCGCGAAACTCGGATCGTCCAGCTTGACGGAGAGGTATTCGCGCTGCGTCTCGCGGGCGGTCTTCTTCCAGGCCGCGCCGAACTCGGTGGCCCCTGCGAAGATGCGGAAGTCGGGGCCGCGCTCGCTGTCGCCCTCGGCCGGGACGAACTTCACGGTCTTGACGTTGAGGGTGAGGGTCTTGACCGTGCCGGAAAAGCCGTTGTCGGTGCTGGTGAAGGTGCCGATGGTCGCCATTGTCGTGTTCCTTTTTCCTGTCGGGCCGCGCCTATCGCGTCCTCGATGGCGGTCGTTCGACCGGGGACGATCGGCCCCGCACCCCTTGGGGCTGGAACATCGTGGAAGGCGGCCGGCGACGGCTTTTTTGCTTCGCGCTGCAAAGCCGAAGGCGGCGGAAAAAAGCTGGCGACGGACGTTGCGGGAAGACGAGCGAGGTGACGCACAGCGGCGGCGGTCTTCGGTCAGACCCATCCATCCGAGGACGCAGATGGGGGCAGCCAGCATGGAAATCGTCAGGAATACGGTGGCGCACCCGGCCTCTGCCAGTGCCGGTGATGGCGGTCTATCACGGTCGAACAAAGACCCTTGCCCTCGCTGGCAGGACATGAGTGGTTTCCCGGCTGGCGAAAGCCTTGCGGCTCCGTGCCGCTTCTCTTCGCGGGGCCAACCGTGACCCGCGTGGCCGGGACCGCCTGCGTGATGATACATTGCGTGGCACCTCTCACGCGGACGATCCAGCTTCTCCCTGCGCCCCATTGCCGGGATGTGTCACGCCGGGGATGGCGATTCCAACTCATGATCCCGTTGTGGCGACCGAGGCCGAAGCTCCAGGCAGCCCGCGCGCCGACGGGGCTTGTCTTGCGGAATGGCCGCTGCCGCCCTTGCGTTATGGGATTGAAGCCGAATGGCGGAAACGCGCCGCAGGCGCGGTTCCGGCGCAGCCGAAAGCCCGGCCCGAAGGGCAACGCCTCGAAATAGAAATCATCGCTGCAAATGATGCAGCGAGATTTCTCGTGACTTACAATAATGGCAATGCGGCAAGCATCCAACTTGATATGGACAGGGCCGATCGGTTAACAATTCTCGGACTTTTCAGACGAAGCGACAGCAAGCTCTCTCATCGCCGCCTTTTCATTTACGACATCGACGCAACCAAGCTCCACCCGGATTTTCCCGGTGTCGAGGACAAGGGGGTGGCTGCCGCCACGTTCTCAACATGGCCGTGGGTCCAACGCCATTCGGGCACGGCAGCGAAGCCATAGACGGTGGAAAGGTCGTCGTTGTCTTCCGGGCCATAGACTTTCGGGAGGCGCAGGATCGTCCATTCGAGACCAGGCGTGTCCCGCACCGCGCGCTCGGCCAGAATCTTGTCGTAGTCATGGGCATAGGCGCCAAGCTGCGCTTCCATGCCGCGATAAGGATAGAGAACCGAGCGCAGCGGGGCGTCCTCGCGCAAGGGCGCTGCATCCGGCGGCCCCGGTTCGGTTTTCATCAAGCGCCCATAGGTCCGATAGACGTCGCAACTCGATATGAGAACCAGGCGCTTGGTTCGCCCCGCGAAAGTGAGGGCGGCTGCTTCGGCATCGGCCGCGCCCATCGCCACCATGTGGATGACAATATCCCAGTCGCGCCGAAGTTCAGCCGGAAATGCCGTTATCGGATATTGCGCCGCCGGGTCCAGAACATGGTCGATCTTTGGCAAGATCGGGTTGGCGCTTGCCCCCCGGTGAAAAGCCGTGATCTGCGCGCCGGTATCATGGAGACGTTTCACGACATGCGCGCCGATGAATCGCGTGCCGCCGACTATCAAGACCTTCATCGCCATTCCTTTGCGCCGCCAAGAACCCACAACATTTTGTCCCGGATCGGGCGTTGTGCTGACGTTCACTGTCCGGCCGCCCAAGGGTCGATGATCGCGACACCGGCCGCGTTGAAGGCGCTGGCATCTCGCGTGGCGACGGCAAAGCCATGGGCCGTCGCGATCGCCGCGATATAGCCGTCCGGCGTCGGAAAGCCCTTGCCCGCATTGCGCGCCGCGACGGCCAGGTCGGCATAGCGGCGGGCGGCATCGGTATCGAAGGGCAGGATTCTGCCGTCGAACAGGCCAAGAAGCCCGTCGAGGGTCGCGGCCAGCTTCTGCTTGCGCCGCCCGTCCGGCAGCGCGCCGATGCCGAACAGCAGTTCCGCGACGGTGACGCTGGAGAGATAGAGGGTTTCGGCGGCCTGCTCATCCAGCCAGTCGCGCACGGCGGGAGCCGGTTCGGGTTTCATCGCCGCGGAAACGACGTTGGTGTCGAGGACGATCATTCAAAGCTCATGGGCGTGGCGGGCGTCCGGTCGCGGCCCTGTTCCAGCGCCTCGAAATCGGCGTTGGTCAGTCCGGCGTTCCGGCTCAAGGCCGACAGGGCGGAGCCGATGCGAAGCCGGTTGGCGGGGCGAACCGCCGCTTCCAGAATATCGCGCATTTCAGCCTCGGCGCTGCGGCCATGATGGGCCGCGCGCACCTTGAGGGCGCGGTGCGTTTCTTCGGACAGGTTGCGAATGGTGACGGCGGGCATTTGATAGCACCTCCTGAACTCTGACGACGATGCTATCAATATAGAGAAAGTGACATCATCGGACAAGGCGTAGTGTTCGCAATCGAGCGGTTGGCCGCATGATGGTGGGGCCGGCGTCATCGCGGCGTATTGACACTGTGGATACAACGGCCCATATTCCGGCCATGGCAAAAACTCGCGTAGCCCCTTCCGAACCCGCCCGTTCCGCTGCTGTCGCGGCGCGCGCCTCTGCGTCCGACGCCAAGGGCAGCATCAATTTGCGGATCGAGACCGGCACCCGCCAGCTCATCGACGACGCGGCGGCGGTGCTTGGCAAGACGCGCACCGAATTCATGATCGAAAGCGCGCGTCGGCAGGCGGTCGATGTGCTGCTCGACCAGCGCCTGTTCACGCTCGATCCCGAGCGCTACGACGCCTTCATGCACGCGCTCGACAATCCGCCCGCGCCGGGACCGAAGCTCAAGGCCCTGCTGCGCCGGACCCCTGCATGGCAGAAATAGACGACGCGCCGGACCCTTCCGCATCTCGACTGTCAGCTCCCGCTCCCCTGACGGTCGAGCATGATCTGTCGGCATTCGACTGCGGCGAGCCGGTGCTGAACGACTGGCTGCGGCATCGGGCCTTGAAGAACGAAAGCCGGTTCTCGCGCACCTATGTCGTGTGCGCAGGCAATCGGGTGGTCGGCTATTTCTGCATTTCGGCCGGATCGGTTGACCGCGCAGCCGCGCCGGGCAAGGTGCGGCGCAATGCGCCCGACACGATTCCGGTGTCGATTCTCGGGCGGCTGGCGGTCAGCCGCGACCATGCGGGCAAGGGCCTCGGCGCGGACCTGCTGTCGGACGCGCTGCGCCGGATCGCGCTGGCCTCGCAGAGCATCGGCATCGGCGCGGTTCTGGTGCAGGCCAAGAACGAAGCGGCCAAGCGCTTCTATCTACGCTGCGCGGAGTTCATCGAATATCCCGAGGACAGCCGGACGCTGTTCCTGCCTATCGAAACAGTGGTTGCGGGATTCGGCTAGGGGCGGCTGGTAGCCGACGCTGCCGAAACCGCCGCCAATGATGTCCATTGTTGTATATCATGTCGTAGGCTGTTCTCGCCTTGCGACAAAGACGTGCGACACAAAAGTCTCGAATTTTTTGGGGTGCTGTCGATCTGTCGCGGGTTGTAGGATTCCCGCGACAGATGGTGCGGTACTCGATGTAGCTTCTTACAAGCAGCGTTTCGTTGTGCAGGGTGTCAGCGCGATCCGGCCGGCCAAGCCGGCTCATCTCCGCTGCTGCACGCTCACGTTCCTGCATTTCCGCCACAAGGACCGCGCGCACCTGCGCCGAGGTCAAGGAAAGCCGCTCGACTTCCGCCGATCCATCATGGAACCGATGTCGATCCGTGGCCCGCTGACCGGCCCGGAGCGGCGGCGCTTCGGCATTGTCGATCGCTGCGACAAGCGCCCGGATCAGCTTGGCCTCACTGGTGCGCCCGTCTTTCATGGCGGCGCGTAGATCGGCCCGCAAACGGGTTTTCATAGCGTGTACGGCATCGTCCATCATCGTCACATCCCCTGATTATTCCCTATTGAGGTGTATTCCTCCATATAATAACATTTTATGGGAATAATAAGGAATATATAGGATGTCGAAACCGCTTTTCACCGTCGAACAGGCGGCGCAGCAGCTCAACCTGCACCCCAAGACCGTCCTGCGATACATTCGCGACGGACGGCTGACCGCAACCCGCATGGGGAAGTCTTATCGTATACCCCGCGCCGAGTTGGACGCTTTCGCCGGCCTTGCGAGCGGTGGCGCCCAAACAGGCCCAGAGGCGCGAACGACCTGCATCACCGACATGCCCGGCGTCACGGTCGAAGCAGCGGAACGGATCTCGACATTCCTCCAGTCCGCAGCGATGACCGGTGATGCCAGCACGCCTCCGCTGCATCTACAGACCGCATTCGACCCTCTCGCCCAAACACTGAAAATCGTGGTGATCGGCACCCCGGCAGACGTGGGCCGCCTGCTGGAAATGCTGCATCTGCATATGAGGGCGCGGGCATGACCGACCCCGTTTATCGCAGCGCGGAAGCAGCGGAATCAATCGCGGCGCAATACAAGGCCGTGCTGGACCATTGGCCGGGAGCAAGGACCGAACTGCATGTGCCGACCCGACAAGGCTCTACCTTCGTGATCGCCTGCGGGCCGGAAACTGCACCTCCTGTCGTGCTGCTCCACGGCTCACAAGCCAATTCGGCGGCCTGGATGCCCGACATTCCGCTCTGGTCTGAAAAGTTCCGGTTGCATGCGGTCGATATGATCGGTGAGCCGGGGTTGAGCGCCACGGTCAGGCCCGAACTGGACTCGGACGCCCATGCCCTTTGGCTGGACGACGTTCTCGCCCGTTTGGGCCTCTCGCGGGCGATCTTTGTCGGCACCTCGCTCGGGAGATGGCTGGCGCTCGACTACGCGCGCAGACGACCGGGCGCGGTTCAGGCGCTGGCGCTGATCTGCCCATCCGGGATCGGGCGGCAGAAGAACTTTATTGTGAAGGCCCTACCGCTCCTGCTGCTAGGACCGTGGGGCCGGCGCAAGATGTGGGAGCTGGTGCTAGGCCCCAAGCCCGAGGTCTTGCCGGAAGCCATGCAGCACTTTGCACCGCTCATGGACAGCATAGGAAAGGCCACCAAACCGCGTTTTCTTGCGGTGCCAGCGCTGACAGACACCCAGTTGAAGGCACTCGATATGCCAATACTGGCGATCGTCGGCGGGCGGGACGTGCTGCTGGACTCAGCCGATAGCCCACCGCGTGAGCGGCCAAGACCCTGGGCGTCCGTTCCCCCCTTTTTCGCCGTGCTCCAGCGGCTTGGGGTTGAGCGCGGATAGAGGTGGAGTCGATCGAAACCCAATCCAGATCGGCGTCTCGCGCCAACGCCTCAAACAGCTTTTCGAGCATATCCATCTCGATCCAGCGATAATAGCGGCGCTTTACCGTCTGATAGTCACCATAGCGCTCGGGCAGATCGCGCCAGCGCCCACCCGAGCGCGCCATCCAGATCAAGGCTTCGACAAACCCCGCCGGTTGTTCGTGCGCGGGCCCCGACGCCCTTTCCGTCCGCCGGGGACAAAAGGTTCGACCCGGGACCACTGCTCGTCACTCAGCACATCAACATCCATCTCAGACCTCCAAAAGCCAGCATGGAATCTGATTTGCGGCCCTCTGAAAATCCAAAACCTTAAATCGTCACTACAGCCTAAGGGTTGAAGTAGTTCACAATAATATTGCCAGGGGGGCATTGTGATTGAAGAAATCCAAATTGCAAAAGTCGCAACCTATGGCGTTGCTCCGCAACTTCTGCATGGCTTGCGGCCTGTCAAATTTCTGTTTGGAACCAATGGTTCCGGTAAAACAACGATTTCACGGATCATCGCCGATCCTACTACATATCCAACCTGTGCCGTAGTTTGGCGTGGCGGCCGTGTTCTGGAAACCCTTGTCTATATCCGAGATTTCGTTGCCCATAATTTTTCGCAGCAATTGCGCGGTATTTTCACTCTTGGTGAAGTCGCGGCCGAGAAGCTGGCCGAAATCGAAACGGCCCGAGCGAAGGTAGAGGAAATTGAAAGGCAGATCAGCACGCTGAAAGGTACGCTGGGCGATCCTACCGGCACCAGCGGTAAGCATGGGGAGCTTCGCGCCCTACGTGAGAATTTCGAGGCAGAATGCTGGAAGATTAAAACCGCGCATGATGGAAATTTTCAGGCGGCATTTTCTGGGGTGCGAAACTCTCGCGCCCGATTCTGTGACAAGATTCTGGAAGAGACTGGAGCAAATCAGGCTACTGTACATCCAGTCGATGACCTGAAGGCGCGCGCCAATACCGTTTTTGCAGAAGGCGTAGGTAAGTTGCCGACGCTATCGAGCATCAACGGCGCTGACGTTCTCGCCCTCGAACAGAGTCCGGTCCTCGCAAAGAAGGTGGTCGGCAAAGAAGATATAGACATCGCTGGTCTTATTAGACGCCTGGGTAATAGCGACTGGGTTCGCGAAGGTCTTAATTACGCCGACGGGGCTGGATCACTGTGTCCCTTCTGCCAGAAAGCGCTTGATGCGGAACTTCTCGAAAAGCTGAACGCCTTCTTTGACGAAGCCTATCTTGCCGACATTGGTGAAATAGCCCGGATAGAGGAGAGCTATGGCACGCTTTCGGATGTGCTCCTGAAGGGAGCTGACGCCGCATTTACTTCTGGCAGCTCGCACATCGACGTTGAAGTCATGCGCTCGATGGTGGAGCGACTCCGGTCTCTCGTTGCTCTTAACCAGCGTCACATCGAGCGTAAACGGAAGGAACCCAGCCTGCCAATAACGCTGGAACCGCTCCGTGAAGCAATCAAGGAAATCATCGAACTCATTGAAAAAGCGAATGCCGCAATCGCAAAGCACAATAGTTTGGTCGATAATCTAGCCGCAGAACGTCAGGCGCTCACCTCCGAAATATGGAAGTGCCTGATAAACGAAAAAAAGGATATTATTGACTCATACGTCTCCAGGAAGACCGGGCTCGACAAGGCAATTGCGGGCCTGTCCAGTGACCTGGAAGCCAAAGCGAAAGAATTAGCTGCTGCACGAGGCGTTCTTACTGAGTTGGAAAAGGGCGTTACTAGCATCCAACCTACCGTTACAGAGATAAACAATACGCTTTCTTCATTCGGATTTACGAGCTTCAAGCTGGCAACCGCTGGCGAGAAAGCACAGCTTTACCGAATTGTACGAAGTGACGGCAGCGATGCCCAAGAAACCCTGAGTGAAGGAGAGAGAAGCTTCATTACCTTTCTGTATTTTTATCATTTGATCCGAGGTAGCACTACAGCAAGCGGGATAAACAGAGACCGCATCGTTGTTTTCGACGATCCGGTATCGAGCCTGGACAGCGATGTCCTCTTTATCGTCAGCTCTCTCATCAAACGGATACTGATCGAAGCCGTAGAAGGCAACGGCCGTGTAAAACAGATATTCATGCTGACCCACAATATCTATTTCCATAAGGAGGTGTCGTTCGACCCCAAGCGGCAGGACACACGGCGCACACATGAGACGTTTTGGGTCGTGCGCAAAGTTGATGGCGTCACCGTCCTTGACAGCCACGAAACCAATCCAATCAGAACCTCTTATGAACTGCTCTGGGGTGAGGTAAAAAATCCAAATCGTTCGAAACTAACGATTCAGAACGTTCTACGACGCATCCTAGAACACTATTTCACCATCCTCGGGAACATGGACAAGGACGCCGTCATCGCGAAGTTCGAGGGGCATGACCAGCAAGTTTGTGCATCATTGTTTTCGTGGATCAATGACGGCTCTCACAATTTCGCGGACGATTTATATATCGCAGCAGATGATACGACGGTCGCCCGCTACCTCAATGTGTTCAAAAAGATATTCGAAGTAACAAATCATGGCGCACATTACGCGATGATGATTGGGGGAGAGGCGGCAACCGAAGAACTTGATCCCGATGATTCACCCGAAATTGTGGGTTCAGAGACATTGGCTGAACTGACCCCGTCCTCCTATGGAGTTACCGCTGAATGACGGCCAGCGACGATCAGTCCATATTTACGCCGCGTGACCGTCATGCTCACGGCCCATGGAGCGATTTGGCGCTACATACGATCGGCTGGCGTGCTTTTCAGGATCTCTGCTCCCAAGTGTGCGAGGTGGTGCTGGGTCGTCCAGTCGAAATCTTCCGGGAAGCGCAGGATGGTGGCCAAGATGCGGTATTCCTGATCCCCTCGGAACCCGGCACGCCACAGATTGGAACTGTCCAATGCAAACACACGTCTGAATCTAACAAGGCATTGAAGGTCAGCGATCTCACCGCCGAGATCGAGCACGTTGAGGAATTGGTCAAAGGTGGCCAAGCGGACACCTATGCCTTCATGACCAACATGAGCGTGGATGCACCTGTTGCAGCCGCCATGCGCGCTAAACTGCGTTCCCTCGGCGTACGCAAACCGCATATTCTCGGCCGCCAATATATCATTCGGGTCATTAGGAGCAGTGCGAAATTGCGCGCCCTTGTCCCCCAAGTTTACGGTTTGGGGGATCTCACATCAATCGTTGATGAGCGGCTGAGTGAGCAAAGCCGTGCGCTGCTCGATAGCTGGATTCCGAAGCTACGGACCTATGTGCCAACGACGGCGCATCGTGATGCTGTCAACGCGATCTCGAAAAATGGTGTAGTTCTCCTGCTCGGAAATCCATCAAGCGGCCAGTCCGCGATCGGCGCGATCGTATCGACAATTGCCTCCGAAAATCCCAACAATACAGTTCTAGCGCTCACGAGTCCGCGTGATTTCGAGGCTGGTTGGAACCCAAACGATCCAGGTCGTTTCTTTTGGATTGATGACGCTTTCGGGTCGAACGTATTGCGTGACGATTACGTCCAGGACTGGGCATCGGCCTTTTCGAAGTTACGGGCGGCGATCAAGCACGGCAACCGCTTTCTGCTGACTTCACGCAAACATATCTACGAAGCAGCGCGGCGGCGGCTCGGGCAACGCAATCTTGCACAATTCGCCGACGGTAGCGCTGTAGTTGATGTTGGTGATCTGACCTTCGAAGAAAAAGCGCAAATCCTCTATAATCATGTCAATTTCGGTGAGCAGAGCCAGAGCTGGCGTTCGAGTGTCAAACCACACCTTGCAGCCGTGGCGGCCGTCCCCGATTTTTTGCCCGGCATCGCCGAACGCCTTGGAGACCCGAACTTCACAAAGGGCCTGATACCGCGCGAAAGCTCGCTTGTCCGTTTTATGAAGGAGCCGCGTGAGCATCTCATCGATACCGTCAATGCCTTGGACGATCAGTTGCAAGCCGCGCTTATCCTCGTTTATGTGCATCAGGCCGGCTTCGATCCGAACGATCATGATCCTTCGGCTGCGCAGGCAGTCGCGGAGCTTACCGGCTATACCTTGACCAAGATTCAGGATTGTTTCGCCGAGTTAGCTGGGTCTTTCCTCAAGCTCTCAGGGTCCAAATGGACCTTTGCACATCCTACGATCTCCGATGCACTGACTGAGATCCTGCGGCAAAAACCGCATATGATGGCGGCGCTAATCAGAGGCGCGACAATTGATACTATCCTCAATAGCTTCGTATGCGAGGGCTCTCCGCATATTCGAGATGCGCTCGTTGTCCCGACCACACTTGACGACGCCCTAGTCAATCGGCTTGGCCGTACGCCCGACGAAATGCAAAGAAACTGGCTGCTGTTTCACTTCCTATCTTACCGCGCCAGCGAAGTCGTGTTCATTAATACGATCCAACAATTTCCAGATCTGCTCTATCGCCTGTGCTGGAGAACAGAAGTCGTTGACAACGATCCTAAAATCTCTGCCCATGCACGATCGTATCGCCTTGGTCTCTTGCAAGATGACCTGCGCTTAGAGGCAGCAGACCGTCTCGTATCCGCTGCGCTCACCGACCTTGATCTTTCTTTGACGAAGAAGACATGCTCGCGCTTATACCACCGCTACGGCTCGTTGGCTTGGGCTTGGAGCTACGGACAACCGTCTTGCCGTCGCTCGAAGACCGTATTGATGAGATCGCCGCTGACGCCGACTTGGACGAAGAGCCTGAAAGCCATTTCGAGAAACTACTCGGTATGCTTGATCGTGTAGAAACGATCAGCGTCGATACCGACATCGCCGACTTGATCGACGACGCCCGGAATCAAGTCAAGCGATCCGTGGAAGCACTGGAGGAGCGCAAGCGGGAACGCGATGAAGAAGCCGAAGATGATACGGACTGGACTCACATAGTGACACAGAAGAAGGAGGAGGCTCCTCCTTCCGCTGCCACCACGAACCGCTCTGTTTTCGAGGACGTCGACAAGTGAATCTGACCGTCGGCTTACCGCTAACTGCTGCTTATATTGACAGCGCCAACTTCACGAGAGGTAGCCTCACCAATAACCTAGAGGCGATGGTAGCACTGACTGGAACGATGAAAACCGGACCGTTTTCTTCCTATCCAAAGCAGAAACCTATCCGCAGCGGAATCGCCGCGCCGAGCGCTAGCTGTTGGATTTGCACTTGCCAAGCATCCGTGCCTCTCTGCCGAGAGATGCCCTCAGAAACTCAAAATTCCCTGCGGTTTCAAAACTTTAGAAATCATCCTCAAGGTTCAGTTAGGAGGGCTATAGAGTAAAAGTCGTGCCCATCGGGTTCCCGCACGGCCCGCCACCTCCAGCAAAAACATACCTGTCAATGGCAGCTTGCCGTGTAGTTCCGGAATTTCGACGGCCGGAACAGGTGTCAAAGTCCCCTCCGATCAACTCTCCTTTGTCGGGCGGCCTCGTCCTTGGCTTCGGCGATCGCCATATCGATGAGGTAGATCAGCATTTGGCTCGTCGGTCTCGCTGCGAGGAGCGCGCGAGAGACAATTAGTTGGTCAAGAACTCTCTCTATATCTTTCATGGATCAGCCCCCCTCTATCCGGGAGAAATAGGGCGGTGCGGTCGCCGCGGACATGCGTCTTTCAGCGTATGGAAAAAATGATTTTCTGCACCTCGATGAAAAAGAGGGGCGGGTGTGGAAATGTCTTCTAAAATTTGCCGCTGACGCCCGTCAGATGACGGAAGTGTCTGAACGGTCGCTTCAGTAACCTCATGATCTCGAAGCTGTCGGCCTGTCCCGATATGGCGAACCGCCTTCATGTGGACAGCTCCGAGAGGATGCCAAGACACCGCAACCAGACTGGCCGCGCCGTCGCCGGCTGCATCGGTGCGCCGGCCGGTCTTTTCCGAATCGATATGGAACGCCGGTATCCGGTCGGTTTCGGCGTGCGAATCACTTTTTCGACAACGGTTTCCGCTGACCGCAACGGCGGCCTTCCGTTTACGCCGCCGCCGGCGCCCGGTGAAGCGCTCGTATTGCACTCTTATAAGCAGTTGGCTGCGCTCCCTTTCGACGCGTGAAGGAGAGGTTCATGGCGTGCCGGTGCGAAGCGTTGGAAAAAATGGCCTGCTTTGCCGCATATACGGCGAAACCTGTTGCGCGTTTGCCTCGAATCGACCCGCCATCCGGCCTTGCCCGTCGCGTGGTAGTGGTTTTCGCCTTTCACAACTCATTGGCATAAAAAGACTTTTAAGGGTTCGTTAACGGAAGCCCGTGCGGTTGGTCGATTTGTGTTGAATCTGCAACAGTGCGGATTGAAGCTGGGCGAGATCATGGCAAAGGCCGGTGTTTTGGATTGCATGGCCGAGGCGCTTTTGTATCTTCCCTCACCAGAAGCGGGGCGGTGGAACGTCCGTCTTCTGAATAGATGGGGATGGGGCAGGGAATGCTGTCCTTCAGCTAAGAACCCAACCCTTTGTGAAACTTGACTGGAGGTCAACATGAACATCAAGAGCCTTCTCATTGGCTCCGCAGCTGCTCTGGCGGCTGTTTCCGGCGCTCAGGCTGCCGATGCCATCATCGCTGCCGAGCCGGAACCCGTTGAATACGTTCGCGTTTGCGACGCTTTCGGCACCGGCTACTTCTACATCCCGGGCACGGAAACCTGCCTCAAGCTCAGCGGTTACGTTCGCGTTCAGTTGAACGTCGGCACCGCTGATGGCGAGCGCGCCGTCAACACGTCCACCCGTTCCGACTACGACGTCTTCGCTCGCGGCCGCCTGAACATCGAAGCCAAGAACGACACCGAGTACGGCACGCTGACGAGCTACGTCCGCTTCTTCGGCCGCGCTTCGGAAGGCGTTGGTGACGGCACCAACGGCACCGAGCTCGAGCTGGCTTACATCGACCTCGCCGGCTTCCGCGTCGGTAAGTTCTACAGCGTCTGGGACGACATCCTGCTCGGCGAGACGGATACGCTCGCCAGCAACTCGCTGTTCGCTTCGGCTCGTTACGAATACGCTGGCGAAGCCTTCACGGCTGGCCTGTCGCTCGACGAAATCACGTATTCTTCGGCAAACTTTGGGGGATACGCTAACGTTCTGCCGGGTTCGAACGATGCCAACCTCGGTATCGCTCCGTACCTCTCCGCTTCGTTCGGCGGCGTGAAGCTCAACGTCAACGGTGGTTACGACACCGACCGCGAAGAAGGCGCTGTCCAGGCCAAGCTGACGGCCGACCTCGGCCCGGGCACCTTCCAGCTCGCTGGTGTCTACGCTTCCGGCGCGAACGCCTACTACTACCGTTCGGAATGGACCGTTGCCGCTGCCTACGCATTCAAGGCTACGGAAAAGCTGACGATCACCCCGGCGTTCCAGTACTTCAGCGACGTCGCATTCGTTGACGGCGTTGACGCTTACCGCGTCGGCCTGACGGCTGCTTACAAGGTCACGGATGGCCTGAACCTTCTCGCCACGGTCAACTACTATGACCAGGACCGTACCGACGACGAAACCTGGGGCTTCCTGCGCCTTCAGCGCGACTTCTAATAAGCCGCACTGCATTTCAGGAAAAGCCCGGTCGAAAGGCCGGGCTTTTTTGTTGCGCGGTGATCCGGCGTCGCGTCAGATTTCGGGGCCGGAAAGGCCCGGTGGCCGCACGCGTTTCCGCTGGGGAATCGGGCGTGATTCCAGGCAGCGAATCGCGGGGGAAATTGCGCCTCACCCGGGTGGCGTGTCCCGTATCGAGAACATTCTAGCGCGGAACACGTTGAATTTCTTAACAAAAAGTAAAAATTTGCCTGTTTTGGTGACAAAAATGTGTCTGTTTGGCAACAGACGCGTGTGATGACGCCAATTGCAAGCGAAGTGACGATTTAAGTCGTTGCGTACTGATGTCGCGCCTGTATCATGGCGGCATGAAGCGAGGCGGTGGATCGTCCGTCTTCAGTGTGGCAGGCTCGAAGCAGATCCCACGGGGTGCATCAGCCTTTCTTAAATTGACTGGAGGTCAACATGAACATCAAGAGCCTTCTCATTGGCTCCGCAGCTGCTCTGGCTGCTGTTTCCGGCGCTCAGGCCGCTGACGCCATCATCGCAGCCGAGCCGGAACCCGTCGAATACGTTCGCGTTTGCGACGCTTTCGGCACCGGCTACTTCTACATCCCGGGCACGGAAACCTGCCTGAAGGTCGGCGGTTACGTCCGTGTTCAGCTCGGCTTCGGTGAAGGCACCTCCGAGCGTTCGGACTACGATATCTTCGCTCGTGGCCGTCTCGAAGTGACTGCCAAGAACGACACCGAATACGGCACGCTGACCAGCGTTGTTCGCCTCCGCGGTCATGCCAGCGAAAACAATGCTGGCTATGACGACAACTGGACGGAACTCGAAGAAGGTTATATCGACCTCGCCGGTTTCCGCGTCGGTAAGATCTACAGCTGGTGGGATGACGACCTCTTCAGCGAAGGCGACTACCTGAGCAACAACACGCTCTTCGCCAGTGCTCGCTATGTCTTCACGGGTGAAGCGTTCTCTGCCGGTCTTTCGGTCGACGAACTGACCTGGGACAATGGCACGGGTGCCTATGACGACGCCAACATCGGCCTGACCGGTATGCTCTCCGGCGCTTTCGGCCCGGTTTCGGCAACGTTGCTCGGTTCGTATGACTTCGACTACGAAGAGTTCGCCATCCGTGGTATCGGCTCTGCCGAACTCGGCCCGGGCACGCTCTCCGTGGCTGTCGCCTACGCTTCCGGCGAAAACACCTATTTCAACGCTGCTGAGTGGACTGTTGCTGCCGACTACGCATTCAAGGTCACGGACAAGCTGACCATCGCGCCTTTCGGTCAGTACTTCTGGGACTACCAGCTTGACAGCCGCATCGGCGACGCCTGGACGGTTGGTCTGACGGCTGAATATGCCGTTACCGAAGGCCTGACGGCGCTTGCTACGGTCAACTACTTCGACGCTGACGACAACAATCTCAACGATTCTGTCACCGGCTTCCTCCGTCTGCAGCGCGACTTCTAAGTCTCGATCCATACGGATTTGAGGAAGAGCCCGGCCTTGGCCGGGCTCTTTCGCGTTGTGGAGCGTTTTCAGCACGAGCGTGAAACGATTTTGCGTCCGGAAATGCGTAAAACCCGGAAATGCATGAAAACAATGAGTGAGAGCCTTTCCGCGATTCGGTGAGAAGCGGAAGTGCTTCCCATCTCCGGTGAGGACCTCTGTTCAACTGGTATGTTCTGTTCGGTCACGTAGGATTGGATGGAAGCGGGGGGCGGTTGTTCATGATCCGCTGGTCCAAGAGGCCGAACCCGGAGGGCGTTGCCGATTTGACGTCCGGGTGTCATGGGACCGACTTGAAAATCTTCGGCATTTCCTCGCGTCTTCCCTCCCGTCCGGACGCGAAATCCGCAACGCAGAATCCGCCAATCGAATAAATCCTGACCCTCGACGGCGTTTCGGCCAATTCCCGTGTCGTATGGTTTTACGCGCCGAGGTCCGACGTGTCGGCAGGGCAGGGAAGCCCGGCTTATGGCGGGAGGGACTGAGCGAAGAAAACGGCTGGAAAGAAGACGAACGGCTCAGCGACCGAAGCGCAGGTCGTGTTCGATATCGGCGCTCTGCCCCAGGCGGGTCTTGTAGACCTGATAGTTTTCCATCACCCGCTGGACATAGTTGCGCGTTTCCTGGAAGGGGATTCGCTCGATCCAGTCGATGACATCGTCGATGGGTTTGCCGCGCGGATCGCCGTAGCGCGACAGCCATTCCGGCACGCGGCCGGGGCCGGCATTATAGGCGATGAAGGTCAGGATGTAGGAGCCGGAGAAGGCGTCGATCTGTTCGCCGAGATAATGTGCGCCGATCGTGGCATTGTAGCCGGGATCGGTGGTCAGTTTGCGCGGCTCGTAGGCGATGCCGTGCCGTCCCGCCACGAGCCTGGCGGTGGTCGGCAGGATCTGCAACAGGCCCTGGGCGTTGGCGGAAGAGATGGCGGCGGGGTCGAAGGCGCTTTCCTGCCGGGCGATGGCGTAGGCAAGCGCCTTGCCGGAACCTGCGATATTGGCGGACGCCGGAATGACGCCCAGCGGAAAGGCGAGGGCGGGCACGTCGATTCCGCGGCCATAGGCGATTCTGCCGATCTGGAGCGAAAGCTGGTGGTTTCCGCCGCGTTCCGCCTGTGCGGCGAGAATGGCAAGCTCGCCGGGGCTGGTCAGTTCCGCCGCGAGGCTGTGATAGAGCAGAACGGCGCGATTCGCGTGGCCGGCGGCCGTCAGGCGCTCGATGGTGCGGACGGCTTCGCGCGCGGCAATGCGGCTGCGGTCCTCCGGCGTGACCGTCGGATAAGCGATGCTCAGGCGCTTCTGTTTCAATGCGGCGCTCGCAAGCTGGCCGTAGAAGGTGCTCGAATGCCGGGCGGCCTTTGCATAGAAGGCTGCCGCATCGCCCTTGCCGCCGGCTTCCGCCGTCCGGCCGAGCCAGTACCAGGCGCGCGAGGCGGAGAGCGGCCGCGACGACGCGTCGAGAATCCGCTGGAAATGCACGGCGGCGAGATCCGGCTTCTGAAGCGCGCGCAATGCGTACCAGCCGGCGTGGAATTCCGCCTCGGTCACGTCGGTCGCGCTTTCGGCGGAATGATTCGCGGCCAGATCGTAGGCGTCCCGGAACTTGCCGGCATCGAGAAGCCCGCGGCTGACGATTCGCTGCTCGATCCACCATTCGCCCGGATTGACGAGCGCCGCCTTGTCGCGCGGCGCCTGTTTCAGCAGCGCGGCGGCCGCCTCGAACCTGTCCTGCTGCTGGAGGCGCTTGATCCGGGCGAAGAGAAAGCCCGGATCGTTCTTCCAGCGCGGATCGACGGCGGCCAGAAGCGCGTCGGCCCTCGGCGAGCGCTGGATGACGGCGGCGCGGGCGGCGTAGAGCGATTGGGCCTTGCCGAGCGTGGCGAAGCGTTTTGCCTGCTCCGCCTGCCCGAGATAAAGAAGATAATCCATCCGTGCCTTGTGGGCCTCGACGGAGAGCAGCGACGGGAAGGCATCGAGGATCAGGTCTTCGCCTGCTGCGTTCAGGCGGTTGGCGGTCCAGAACCGGGTCAGCATGCGGCCGGCTTCGGCCTGCCGGCCGCTTTGCGAAAGCGCGCGGGCGAGGATGACGGCGCCTTCCGCCGTTTCCGGCGACGCGCCTTCCAACTGCGCGAGCACGAGCGGCGCCGGGGCGTTCTCGCGGTGGAGCGCCCGCTCCAGATAACGGCGCAGATTGGAAAGGCCCGGCCAGCCCTGCAATTCCGTCCGCGCCTTGATGATCTCGCCGGAGGGAACCTGCGACTGGCCGGAAACGGCGATGGCCCAGGTCAGCACGTGCCTGTCCAGCGCATTGGCGGGCATCGTGTCGCGGATGGCGAGCGCCTCGCCCGCCCGCCGCGCCGCCAGTGCGTCGAGCGCGCTCTTGAGCTTCGGGTCGACCGCTCCAGGCAAGGCCACGGGGCGGGGGATGGCGCCGGTGATGCTGCTGCGGTCCGGTCCCGCCTGGGCCAGTTGGACGGGCGCGCGGGCGCCGTCCGCCGCCGGATCGGCGGAAGCGGTGGCGGCGCCTGCGAGAAGCGCGCCGGAAACGATGATGCCGGTAAGGCGATCGCGCATGTCGGAAACCCGTATCAGACCCTCAGCACTCCATTAAACGAAGGTTGTTCTTAACGAAATGCTACCAGAAGGCGGAAGAATCGGGCCTTTCTGTGATTTCGCCTCATGGCTGCCGCTGCTCGTCGCTTGAAGCGGAAGGCGACGCGATTTATGGTGCGCCAGTTTTAACGCCGAATACGGTCGGAACGCTCAGTCCCGGCCAAGGAGTCTTGCATGTTCAAGGGATCCATTCCCGCCCTTATCACCGCGTTTACGCAGACGGGCGAGGTCGATGAGGATGCTTTCGTCAGTCATGTCGAATGGCAGATCGCCGAAGGCAGCCACGGCCTCGTTCCCGTCGGCACCACGGGGGAGTCCCCGACGCTTTCGCATGACGAGCACAAGCGCGTCATCGAACTGTGCATCGAGGCGGCGGCGAAACGGGTTCCGGTCATCGCCGGGGCAGGCTCCAACAACACGCATGAAGCCATCGAATTGGCCCGCCATGCCGAAAAGGCCGGCGCGGACGCCCTTCTGGTCGTGACGCCCTATTACAACCGCCCGACGCAGAAGGGGCTTTATGCCCACTTCTCGGCGGTTGCCGAAAGCGTTTCCCTCCCGATCATCATCTACAACATTCCGCCGCGCTCGGTGGTGGACATGCTGCCGGAAACGATGGGAGCGCTTGCCAAGGCGCATGGAAACATCGTCGGCGTCAAGGATGCGACCGGCAAGATCGAGCGGGTGTCCGATCAGCGCATTGCCTGCGGCAAGGATTTCATCCAGCTTTCGGGCGAGGACGGCACGGCACTCGGTCATTATGCGCATGGAGGCGTCGGCTGCATCTCGGTGACGGCGAATGTCGCCCCGCGCCTGTGCGCCGAGTTCCAGGCGGCGCTGGCGGCGGGCGATTACGCCAGGGCGCTGGACTATCAGGATCGGCTGATGCCGCTGCACAAGGCGCTGTTCATCGAACCGGGCGTCTGTGGCGCGAAATACGGGCTCTGGCGCATCGGCCGCAAGGTCACGCGCACCGTGCGCTCGCCCCTGACCTCGGACCTGGAAGCGCCTACCGAAAATGCGATCGATGTCGCGTTGCGCCATGCGGGCCTGCTGAACTGAGTATTCTCCCGCTGCCGGCGCGCACTATATAGACGGCAGACAACGTAAGAAACCGCGCCTTCCCGATCCACGGGAGGGCGCTTTCATGAAGCGGAATGGATCATGGCCCCCAAAGGCAGCCAGCGTGTCGTCAAGAAGATCGTTGCGGAAAACCGCAAGGCACGCTTCAATTATGAAATCATCGACACCTATGAAGCCGGCCTCGTCCTCAAGGGCACGGAGGTGAAATCCCTGCGCGAAGGCAAGGCGAACATTGCCGAATCCTACGCCTCGGACGAGGATGGCGAGATGTGGCTGATCAACTCCTACCTGCCGGAATATCTCCAGGCCAACCGCTTCAACCACGAGCCCCGCCGCCGCCGGAAGCTCTTGATGAGCAAGCGCGAGATCAACCGCCTGCGCGCCGCCATCAACCGCGAGGGCATGACGCTGATCCCGCTGAAGATCTATTTCAACGACCAGGGGCGCGCCAAGCTCGAACTGGCGCTCGGCAAGGGCAAGAAGCTGCACGACAAGCGCGAGACCGAGAAAGCACGCGACTGGAACCGGGAAAAGTCGCGCCTGCTCAAGGATCGGAGCTGAATTTTCCCGCGGCGGGCATCGGCCCGCCCTCTGTTGTCTTGTCGCCAGAAGGCGGAAGGGGCGGAGCCGCAGGAGGCCGGAATATCGCCTGGCCGTCTGGAACCATATTCCTGCCGTTCCGTTGTCCGCGAGGGTATGAAGCCCAAGGAGGACAACGTAATGCACACGCTTCAAGATATTTTCGAGCATACGCTCAAGGACGTCTACTACGCCGAGAACGCGATTCTAAAGGCGCTTCCGAAAGTGGCGAAGGCATCGAAGGATGCCGAGCTGACCAAGGCGGTCGAGAGCCACCGGGCCGAAACCAAGACCCAGATCGACAAGCTGAAGCAGGTCTTCGAATCCCTCGACCTGAAGGTCGAAGGCGAAAAATGCGACGCCATCGAAGGGCTTCTCAAGGAAGCAGACGGGCTGATGGAGGAAGCGGACGGCACGGCTCTCAGCGCCGGTCTTCTCGCCGCCTGTCAGGCCGTGGAACACTACGAGATCGCCCGTTACGGCGCGCTGCGGGAATGGGCGAAAGTGCTCGGCCACGAGCAGGCACACATGATCCTGTCGCAGATCCTCGACGAGGAGAAGGCGGCAAACAGCAAGCTCACCAACATCGCCGTGCTGAACGTCAACAAGGCCGGCCGCTCGGCCATGCGCAAGGCGTCCTGAGGCCAAAAGCATGCCGGCGTTTCATGGACACGCCGACATGCTCCATTCGGGACGGAAAACCGATTCACTCGTTTTCCGAAATTGCTTTATAGGCACGGGGAAGGCGGATAACTCCGTCTTCCCCGTTGCCGTTCAGCTTTCGTCGCTTGCCGGTTCCACCGTCCGGGCCGGGCGTTCGCTGGCCTCGCGGCCGATTTCGGCCCTGAGCGTCGAAAGGTCGATGAAGTGGTCTGCCTGGCGGCGCAGGTCGTCAGCGATCATCGGCGGCTGGGTCGACATGGTGGACACCACCGAGACCTTGCGGCCCTTGCGCTGGAGCGCCTCGACCAGCGTCGTGAAATCGCCGTCGCCGGAAAACAGCACCAGATGATCGACGGTTCCGGACTGTTCCATCGCGTCGATGGCAAGCTCGATGTCCATGTTTCCCTTGATCTTGCGGCGGCCCATGCTGTCGGTGAATTCCTTGGCCGGCTTGGTCACGACCTTGTAGCCGTTATAGTCCAGCCAGTCGATCAGCGGGCGGATCGAGGAATATTCCTGGTCCTCGATGAGGGCGGTGTAGTAATAGGCGCGCAACAGATAGCCGCGCTTCTGGAAGGCCTTGAGAAGCTTGCGGTAATCGATGTCGAAGCCGAGGCTCTTCGACGCGGCGTAGAGGTTGGCGCCATCGATGAACAGGGCGATTTTTTCACGGGGGTCGAACACGGGTTTATCCTTTGTCGAAAAACAGCTTTCGCCTTCAAAGTGTGCGTCATGAAAACGAGTCCACGAGGTGTGTTTCTTTTTCAAACACACCCTATGCAGGCGGATTTAGGGCAGCTTTTTCCCATTTCCAAGCATCTGGCGGTTGAGACAGGAAATATTCCCGTTTCGAGGGTTTGTTGTGCCGCCTTCGCGCCGATGAGGAGGAAAAACTTGAATTCGCCGCGTTTTGAATGTATCGCCCTGTGTCAATTACACGACATTCAGACCGCAAAGGACTGGCTATGGCCCGCGTCACCGTTGAAGATTGCATCGACAAAGTCGATAACCGTTTCGAGCTTGTGCTGCTCGCCGGTCATCGCGCCCGCCAGATTTCGCAGGGCGCGCCCATCACCGTCGACCGCGACAACGACAAGAACCCGGTGGTCGCCCTTCGCGAGATTGCCGACGAGACGCTCTCGCCCGACGACCTGAAGGAAGACCTGATCCATTCGCTCCAGAAGCATGTCGAAGTGGACGAGCCGGAGCCCGATCCGTCGACCCTCATCGCGGCGGGCGGCGTTGCCGTCGCCGGCGAGAGCGAGGAAGAGGATCTTCCCGAAACCATCAATTTCGACCAGATGTCCGAAGAGGAACTGCTGGCCGGTATCGAGGGTCTCGTTCCGCCGGAAAAGAGCGACGACTACTGAGAGCGGATTTCCGCCCCCGGCCGTACCGATCGGGGGCAATTTTCCGTTTTTCGCTCCGAGACGTATCCGAAGACGCCAGTTCCTCTCCGTTTTCCTGCCGATTTCTGCCCGAGGGTGTTATTTTCGGCTTGCCAAGCAGGGTTGGGTGGCGGCACTTTGCCCAAGAGACATGATTGGATGCGCGTCAGCTCTTCGGCTGGCGCTCTTTTGCTTTGTGGAGAGCCTGCGCAATGATGCGGCAATACGAACTCGTCGAACGGGTTCAGAAATACAAGCCAGACGCCAATGAAGCACTCCTGAACAAAGCCTATGTCTATGCCATGCAGAAGCATGGTCAGCAGAAGCGAGCCAGCGGCGACCCATATATCTCGCATCCGCTCGAAGTCGCCGCCATCCTGACCGAACTGCGCATGGATGAATCGACCATCGCGGTCGCCCTCCTGCACGACACCATCGAGGACACGACGGCGACCCGCGCCGAGATCGACGAGCTTTTCGGCGAGGAAATCGGCCGGCTGGTGGAAGGGCTCACCAAGATCAAGAAGCTCGACCTCGTCTCGCGCAAGGCCAAGCAGGCGGAAAACCTGCGCAAGCTGCTTCTCGCCATTTCCGACGACGTGCGCGTGCTTCTGGTCAAGCTCGCCGACCGGCTGCACAACATGCGCACGATGGAGCACATGCCGGCGGACAAGCGCGCCCGCATTTCCGAGGAGACGATGGACATCTATGCGCCGCTCGCCGGGCGCATGGGCATGCAGGACATGCGCGAGGAGCTGGAGCAGCTTTCCTTCAAATACCTCAATCCGGAGGCCTACGAGACCGTGACCAATCGTCTGCGCGAGCTTTCCGAGCGCAACGAGGGGCTGATCCACAAGATCGAGGACGAGTTGCGCGACCTGCTGGTCGCCAACGGCCTGCTGGAAGCCGAGGTCACGGGTCGCCAGAAGAAGGCCTATTCGGTCTTTCGCAAGATGCAGTCGAAATCGCTCTCCTTCGAGCAGCTTTCGGACGTCTACGGTTTCCGCATCCTCGTCGGCTCGGTGGCGGACTGTTACCGGGCGCTCGGCATCGTCCACACCCGCTGGCGCGTGGTCCCGGGCCGTTTCAAGGATTATATCTCCACGCCCAAGCAGAACGACTATCGCTCGCTGCACACCACCATCGTCGGCCCCTCCCGCCAGCGCATCGAATTGCAGATCCGCACCTTCCATATGCACGAGATCGCCGAATACGGCATCGCCGCCCACACGCTCTACAAGGACGGCACGAACACCAATGCCGGCGGCGGCGAGGCGGATCTTCTGTCGCGCGAAAGCAGCGCCTATTCGTGGCTGCGCCACACCATCGAGGCGCTGGCCGAGGGCGACAATGCCGAGGAATTTCTGGAACATACCAAGCTCGAGCTGTTCCAGGACCAGGTCTTCTGTTTCACCCCCAAGGGCAAGCTGATCGCCCTGCCGCGCGGCGCGACCCCCATCGATTTCGCCTATGCCGTCCACACCAATGTCGGCGATACCTGCGTCGGCGCCAAGATCAACGGCCGCATGATGCCGCTCGTCACCCGTCTGGCCAATGGCGACGAGGTGGAGATCATCCGCTCGGGCGTGCAGGTGCCGCCCGCCGCCTGGGAGGAAATCGTCGTGACCGGCAAGGCGCGCGCCGCCATCCGCCGCGCGACGCGCCTGGCGATCCGCAAGCAGTATTCCGGCCTCGGCCATCGCATTCTGGAACGCACCTTCGAGCGGGCCGGCAAGGCCTTCTCGCGCGATGCGATGAAGCCGGTGCTGCACCGGCTCGGTCACAAGGACGTCGAGGATGCCGTCGCCGCCGTCGGGCGCGGCGAGCTGTCCTCGCTCGACGTGCTGAAGGCCGTCTACCCGGATTTCAAGGACGAGCGCGTCACGGTCAAGCAGTCCAGCGACGACGGCTGGTTCAACGTCCGCTCCGCCTCCGGCATGGTGTTCCGCATTCCAGACAAGGGGCCGCAGGCCGGCGCGCTTGCCGTGCCGACCGAGGAGGGGCCGGACGGACCGGAGCCGGTGCCGATCCGCGGGCTTTCCGCCAATGTGCAGGTGCGGTTCGCCCCTTCGGGCGCCGTGCCGGGCGACCGGATCGTCGGCATCGTTGAAAAGGGAAACGGAATCACCATCTATCCCATTCAGGCGCCGGCGTTGCAGAAGTTCGACAACGAGCCGGACCGCTGGATCGATGTGCGCTGGGATCTGGATGAGGAGAACAAGTCCCGTTTTTCCGCGCGCATCCTGGTCAACGTCATCAACGAGCCCGGCGCGCTGGCCACCATCTCGCGGGTCATCGCCGATCTCGACGTCAACATCCGCACGCTGTCGATGGTGCGGGTTGCCACGGATTTCACGGAAATCTCGGTGGATGTCGAGGTCTGGGATCTGCGGCAGTTCGGCCAGCTCCTGTCGCGCCTCAAGGAGCAGGACTGCGTGTCGACGGTCAGGCGCGTCTATGATTGACGGCTCTGCGTCGAGGGAAGGAAATCGTCATGATCATCGGCATCGGCAGCGACCTCATCGATATCCGCCGGGTCGAGCAATCGCTGGAACGGTTCGGCGAGCGGTTCGTCCATCGCTGCTTCACCGGCGTCGAGCAGGCCAAGTCCGAGCGGCGCAAGAACCGGGCGGCGTCCTACGCCAAGCGCTTCGCCGCCAAGGAGGCCTGTTCGAAGGCGCTCGGCACCGGCCTTGCGAATGGCGTATTCTGGAAGGATATGGGTGTCGTCAACCTGCCCGGCGGCAAGCCCACCATGAAGCTGACCGGCGGCGCGGCGGAAAAGCTGGCGGAACTTCTGCCGGACGGCCATGAGGCTTTCATCCACCTGACGATCACGGACGAGCACCCCTATGCTCAGGCTTTCGTGATCATCGAGGCGCGTCCGCTTGCCGCCGCCGCCCCGAACGGCTAGAGAAGTGCCTGGCCTGAAGCATGTCGCGCAGAAGCGTGCAGCGGTTTTGCGATCACGGCATGCGGAAAACGAAAGACCCGAAGCGCTGACGGCTGATCCGAAGGATCGCGAAACGTTTCGGGCCGATGCGAATACGAATTGAGGAATGGAAGCGCCCCGTGTCCGATAAAACCGAACCCAAGCCGAACGCGTTGTGGGAGAACATCAAGGTCATCATCCAGGCGCTTCTGCTCGCCATGATCATCCGCACGGTCTTCTTCCAGCCTTTCACCATCCCGTCCGGCTCGATGATGCCGACGCTGCTGGTGGGCGACTACCTGTTCGTCAACAAGTTCTCCTACGGCTATTCGAAATATTCGCTGCCGTTCTCGCCGGACCTGTTCTCCGGGCGCATCCTCGCCTCCGAGCCGGAGCGCGGCGATATTGTCGTCTTCCGCCTGCCGTCGAACACCGACATCGACTATATCAAGCGCGTCGTCGGCCTGCCCGGCGATCGCGTGCAGATGATCAACGGCGTGCTGAACATCAACGGCCAGCCGGTGCCGAAGGTCGAGGACGGCCGCTTCACCTCCGATTACGGCATGGAGCCCGGCGACAACATTCCGGTCTATCGCGAAACGCTGGACAACGACGTGGCCTACGACACGCTCGACCAGTCGCCGGTGTCGCGCGGCGACAACACCCGCGAGTTCGTCGTGCCGGCGGATCATTATTTCATGATGGGCGACAACCGTGACAATTCGCTCGACAGCCGCTTCGACGTCGGCTTCGTGCCCTCGGAAAACCTGATCGGCCGCGCCAGCGTCATCTTCTTCTCGCTGGGCAACGACACGTCCTTCCGCGAAATCTGGAAATGGCCGACCAACATGCGTTGGGATCGCCTGTTCAAGGGCGTCCAATGAACCGGAAGAAGTCCTTCCTGACGGAAAATCGCGACCGTCTCGAAGCGGCGATGGGGCATCGGTTCAGCGACTGGACGCGCGTGGAGCGTGCGCTCACCCATTCCAGCGCGCTGAACGGCCGCGAGGGCAGCTACGAGCGCCTGGAGTTCCTCGGCGACCGCGTGCTCGGCCTCTGCGTTGCCGAGCTTCTGTTCCGCTCCTTTCGCGCCGCGACCGAGGGCGAGCTTTCGGTGCGCCTCAACCAGTTGGTGAGCGCCCAGACCTGCGCTGCCGTTTCCGACGAGTTGGAGCTTCACCTCTTCATCCGCACCGGCGCCGATGTGCAGAAGCTGACCGGCAAGCGCATGATGAACGTGCGCGCCGACGTGGTGGAAAGCCTGATCGCCGCGATCTATCTCGATGGCGGCCTGGAGGCGGCCCGTACCTTCATCCAGCGCTACTGGGAGAAGCGGGCGATGGGTACGGCGGAGTTCCGCCGCGACGCCAAGACCGAATTGCAGGAATGGGCGCATGCGAAATTCGCGGCCACGCCCAGTTACCGCATTGACGACCGCTCCGGCCCGGATCACGATCCCCGTTTCACGGTGACGGTGGAAGTGCCGGGCGTGGCGCCCGAAACGGGCGTGGAACGGTCGCGCCGCGCCGCCGAGCAGGTCGCGGCCACCCGCATGCTGGAACGCGAGGGCGTCTGGCAGAAGCAGAATTCCGACGAGCGAGAGTAAAGCCATGACCGGACAGGATGACGATTTCGCCGCCGAGGGCGGTGCCGAGGACGTATTGCCGACCCGCTCCGGCTTCGTGGCGCTGATCGGGCCGACGAATGCCGGCAAATCGACGCTGCTCAACCGCCTCGTCGGCGCCAAGGTGTCGATCGTCAGCCACAAGGTGCAGACGACGCGCGCCGTGGTGCGCGGCATCGCCATCCACGACAACGCCCAGATCGTCTTCATGGATACGCCCGGCATCTTCAAGCCGCGCCGCCGGCTGGACCGCGCGATGGTCACGTCCGCCTGGGGCGGGGCGAGGGACGCCGACATCATCATGCTGCTGATCGACAGCGAGCGTGGCCTGCGCGGCGACGCCGAAGCGATCCTCGAGGGCCTGAAGGAGGTTCGGCAGCCGAAGATCCTGGTGCTGAACAAGATCGACCGGGTGCAGCCGGAGGCGCTGCTGAAGCTCGCCGCCGACGCCAATCAGGCCGTCGCCTTCGAGCACACCTTCATGGTCTCGGCGACGACCGGCTCGGGCTGCGAGGATTTGCTGGGCCATCTCGCCAGGGCGCTGCCGGAGGGGCCTTGGTATTATCCGGAAGACCAGATTTCCGACCTTCCGATGCGCCAGCTCGCGGCGGAGATCACCCGCGAAAAGCTTTTCCTGCGGCTGCATCAGGAGCTTCCCTATTCCTCCCATGTCGAGACGGAAAAATGGGAGGAGCGCGAGGACGGATCGGTGCGCATCGAGCAGGTCATCTATGTCGAGCGCGACAGCCAGAAGAAGATCGTGCTCGGCAAGGGCGGCGATGCCATCAAGGCGATCTCGACGGCCTCGCGCAAGGAGCTGTCGGAAATCCTCGAGCAGCCGGTCCACCTGTTCCTGTTCGTCAAGGTGCGCGAGAACTGGGGTGACGACCCCGCACGCTTCCGTGAAATGGGCCTCGATTTCCCGAAGGAATGACAGCATTCCGCCGATGGGGTAGAGTGAGTCGGCTTTCGAAGGCAGCGCATTGCCCCACGCACTTCCGTCTTCCTCGGGCTTGACGAAGGCAAGGGCGGCGGCCCGCCTTCTCTTGAGGAGCGTTTCGCAAGCATGGAATGGCAGGATGAGGCAATCGTGCTCGGTGTGCGCCGACATGGCGAGACGAGCGTCATCGCGGAGGTGATGACGCGCCGGCATGGCCGCCACATGGGGCTCGTCCGGTCCGGTCGCTCGCGGTCCATGCAGCCCGTTCTCCAGCCGGGCAACGGGGTGGAGGTCACGTGGCGCGCGCGCCTGTCCGAGCATCTCGGCGAGTTCCGCCTCGAACCGGTCCGGCTGAGAGCGGCGGCGCTGATGGAAAGGGCGCTGTCCGTCTATGGTGTCCAGGCCGTTGCGGCCCTGCTGCGGCTCCTGCCGGAGCGTGATCCCCATCCCCATCTTTACGAGGCGCTCGGCGTCGTGCTCGATCATTTGCAGGACCCTGCCGTGGCCGGCGAACTGTTCGTGCGCTTCGAGCTGGCCGTTCTGGACGATCTCGGCTTCGGCCTCGATCTCAGCGAATGCGCGGCGACGGGCGGGCGCGACGATCTCGTCTATGTGTCGCCGAAATCGGGCAGGGCGGTTTGCCGGGCGGCGGGCGAGCCCTATGCGCCGCGCCTGCTGGCCCTGCCGGATTTCCTGAACGGCGGCCAGGCCGAGCTGCGTCCGGCCACGGGGGCGGCGCTGGCCGAGGCCTTCCGGTTGACGGCGTTCTTCATGAGCCGCAACGTCTACGAGCCGCGCGGCATTGCCGGCGGCTCGGTCAGGGACGGTTTCGTTCAGGCCGTGCTGAAGGGCTGCGAGGACCGCGGCGCGGCGAGCGAGGCCGCCGAATAGTCAGGCGGCCTTTGCCCGCAGCCGGGCGACACCCGTCTCGTGGATCGGCAGATGCACCAGCGCGGCGAGAAGGCCGAGACCCACCCCGAACCACCAGACCGGATCATAGGAGCCGAGCCGGTCGTAAAGAACGCCGCCCATCCAGACGCCGAGGAACGAGCCGACCTGGTGCGACAGGAAGACCAGTCCGCCGAGCAGGCCGAGATGGCGCGTGCCGAACATGATGGCGACCAGCGCATTGGTCGGCGGCACGGTGGAAAGCCACAGAATGCCCATGACGGCAGAGAAGATCACGACAGAGGCCGGGGTCTGCGGCAGAAGGAGGAAGGCCGTCACGGCGACGGACCGGGTCAGATAGATGAAGGCGAGGATATAGCGCTTCGAGTAGAGCTGGCCGAGATAGCCGGCGCCGAGCGAGCCGATGATGTTGAAGAAGCCGATCAGCGCCATCGCCACCACCGGCCAGGGGGCGAGAATGCCGCGGTCGTTGAGATAGGCCGGAAAATGCGCGGTGATGAAGGCAACCTGGAAGCCGCAGACGAAGAAGCCGAGCGTCAGCAGCACATAGCTGCGGTGGCCGAAGGCCTCGGCCAGCGCTTGCGATGCCGTCTGGCTGCTGTCGGACGCCTTCTGGCTTCCGGACTGGGCGTTACCCCTCAGTGGCCATGCCAGCACCGGGATCAGCAGCGTCATGGCGCCGATCCAGACGAGGCCGTCCGCCCAGCCGACATTGGCGATCAGCGCCTGCGAGATCGGCGCGAACAGGAACATGCCGGCCGAACCTGCGGCAGTGCCGATGCCGAATGCGAAGGAGCGCTGTTCCGGCGTCACGTTGCGGGCGAAGGCCGAAAGAATGATGCCGAAGGAGCCGGCGGCGACGCCGAGGCCGACCAGCACGCCGCCGCCGATATGCAGCAGCACCGGCGACTGGCCGAGCGACATCAGGAAAAGCCCCGCGGCATAGAACAGACCGGACATGACGAGCACGCGGCCGGTGCCGTATTTGTCGGCCACGGCGCCGAACAGCGGCTGGCCGAGACCCCAGGCGAGGTTCTGTATGGCCATCGCCAGACCGAATGTGGTGCGGTCCCAGCCTGTCTCCGACAGGAGCGGCATCTGGAAGAAGCCCATCGCCGAGCGGGGCCCGACCGAAAGGATGGCGATCAGCGAGCCGCTGACGATGATCAGCCAGGGCAGGGACTGGCGCGGGTGGGCGGACATGGGCTTCCTCCGGATATGGAAAATGCAATACTGCCGCGGCCCTGTCGCGAAAAGCGATTTTTACTGATGGTATTGTTCACGTCCGTTGATGACGGGCGCCGTGTCGCGCCTGCGGACGGGACCTGGACGCTGCCGGACCGGTGTCGTCAGCGGCGCTTGAAGGCCCAGCCGTCGGCCCGCGTTTCCAGCACCGTCACCGTGTCGCCGAGCGCCAGCGATCCGGCGCCGCGCGGCACCGCGTTCCAGCCGAAGAGCGGCCCGGGCACGCGGCGGTCGGCGGACATGCGGATGCGGCCCATCGCCTTCATGGGGCTCGCCCCCTCGCGCGAACCGGTCTGCTGGTCCTGCGTCGTCATGATGCAGCGGGCGCAGGGCTTCACCAGGTCGAACCGGGTGCCACCGATCTCGATCGCCGCCCAATGATCCTCTGCGAAGGCCTCGCTGCCGTCGATGACGATGTTCGGGCGGAACCGGTCCATGCCGACCGACGCCTCACCATGCGCGGCCATGTTAGCGTTCAGGGCGTCGAGCGAGGCGGTGGTGGTGACGAGGATCTGGTAGCCGTCGGCGAAGGTCACGGGCGAATCGTCGCCAGCCCAGTCCGGGCTCGCCGCCCGGTATGCGTTTTTGTCGAAGTGGACGAGAACCGCATCGCGGCCGAGCCAGCGGGAAAGGGTGGCGTTGGTCGCCTCGTCCGCCAGCGCCGCATTGACGATGGATTTCCAGATGGCGACGTCCTTGCGCGCGGTGAAGCCGGTAAGCGGCGCGGCGTGGCGTTCCGCGCCCATGCCGAGATGAAGCGTTCCGCCGACGACCGCCGCCTCGACCTGCGCCAGTTCCGGCAACTCGCGCTGGGTGATGAAGTGGCCGGACGGATCGGCCAGCATGAAGCGCCGGTCCCCGGAAAGGCCGAAGGCGTCGACGGGGCTGGTTTCGAGCGCGATGCCGCGGCCGCTTTTCAGGGGATAGATGGAGAGGTCCGAAACCCGCATGCCGTTGACCTTTCAGATTTCGTCGAGAAACTGCCCGTATATGGCGACGAGCCGCGCGTGTCGTTCCCTAGCCATAGCCTGTCCGGTCGCGGTCTTGAACCCCTCTGCGAGCCGGAAGAGCTTGGCCGGAAAATGGTCGAGGGCATAGGCGCGGTCGTCGAGCGGGCGGTTTTCGGCCAGCGGGTCGGCCGGATCGTAGAGCGCCGAGCCCATCCGCGCCGCCGTATAGAAGCAGCGTGCGGCGCCGACCGCGCCGATGGCGTCCAGCCGGTCGGCATCCTGAAGGATTTCCGCTTCCCGGGTTTCGGGCACGAGGCCGGCGGAAAAACTGTGCGTCAGGACGGCGTGATGAACGGCGGCGCGGTCGGTGTCGCTCCAGCCGAGCCCTTCGAGGATGGCGGCGGCCCTGTCGGCGGCAAGGCGCGATGCCTGCGTCCGGAGCGGCGAGTTCTTCTCGACCGCCACGCAATCGTGCAGCAGGGCGGCAGCGGCGAGAATGCGCCCGTTGCCGCCTTCCCGTTCGTGGATGCGCATGGCGTTGCGGAAGACGCGGGCGATGTGGGAAAGATCGTGCGATCCGTCGCCGGTGTCGTCGAGGTGGGGAAGGAGCGCGGCCGCCAATGTCTCGTGGGGTGCGAAGCGTGCGGGCAGGCAAACGGTGTTCATCGGCATCTCCATTGCCGCCGGGTTTAGAGCGATTCCAGGAAAAGCATGAAGCGGTTTTCCGTCCGGAATTGCGCAGGACCAATGAACTGGAGCATGTCAGCATTTCCATGAAAAGATGAAATGCTCCAGCGGCGCAGCCCGATCCGGGCAAGCGACCAATTATCCGAATTCATCCTTGCAAACCGTCACAAAAGTTTTTAAATCGAATCCACCGGCTCGTGCCGGTTTTCTTTGGCTCCACTTATGCTCAATTTGAGTATAAATGGCCGAGGCCGCGGGGAGCGGCTTGAGAGGAGACGGACTATGGCTGGGCAGGCAGCGTTGCGCGCCACGGGAGGAGTGGCGCTTTCGGCGGCGGAGCGGTTCGGCGTGCTGGAGCGCCCGGATCTGGCGTTCACGCCGGCGGTGGCGAAGGAAACGGCGCATCTTTACGAACGCGTCCGCCATTTCATCCCGGAAATCGAATGGCCCGTCTATGCGCCCTATGCCCACGCCATCAACCGCCTGAAGCAGGAGCGCAACGCGGTCATTCTGGCGCACAACTACCAGACGCCCGACATCTTCCATTGCGTTGCTGATATCGTCGGGGATTCGCTCCAGCTTGCCCGCGATGCGACGAAGGTCGAGGCCGGCATCATCGTCCAGTGCGGTGTTCACTTCATGGCGGAGACCTCCAAGCTGCTCAACCCGGACAAGACGGTGCTGATTCCCGACGGCCGCGCCGGCTGTTCCCTGTCGGAATCGATCACGGGCGCGGATGTGCGCGAGCTGAAGCGCCGCTATCCGGGCGTGCCGGTCGTCACCTATGTGAATACCTCCGCCGAGGTGAAGGCCGAAACGGATATCTGCTGCACCTCGGCCAATGCCGTGGAGGTGGTGGAAAGCCTCGAGTCCGACACCGTACTCTGTATCCCGGACGAATATCTGGCGATGAACGTCGCCCGGCGCACCAACAAGAAGATCCTGACCTGGGCCGGCCATTGCGAGGTTCACGAGCGCTTTACGGCGGATGAACTGCTGGCCTTCAGGGAGGCCGACCCGACGATCGAGATCGTCGCGCATCCCGAATGCCATCCGAGCGTGCTCGACGTGTCGGATTATTCCGGCTCGACCTCCGGCATGATCGACTATGTCAGGAAGCGGAAGCCGGAGCGCGTGCTGCTGGTCACGGAATGCTCTATGGCCTCCAACATCCAGGCGGAAGTGGAGGGGGTTGATTTCGTCAAACCGTGCAATCTCTGTCCGCACATGAAGCGCATTACCCTGCCGAAAATTCTCGACAGCCTGCTTTTCATGACGGAGGAGGTGACGGTCGATCCGGCGATTGCCGCGCCCGCCCGCCTCGCCGTCGAGCGGATGATCAATCTCAAGGCCTGACGGCAAATGCCCGCGGCTGCGGGGAGGGGCACATGGCAATTGCAGGTGAAGTCGCGGTGCCGCTGAGTTTCGGCGGTGTGGACGATGTGGTGATCGTGGGCGGCGGTCTGGCCGGGCTGTTCTGCGCGCTGAAGCTTGCGCCCCGTCCGGTGACGGTGCTGGCGGCGGCGCCCATCGGGCAGGGCGCCTCCTCCGCCTGGGCGCAGGGCGGCATCGCCGCCGCGATGAGCCCGGGCGACACGTTCGAAAGGCATCTTGCCGACACGCTTGCGGCCGGCGCGGGCATCGTCGATGCGAAGATCGCCATGCTGACCGTGTCCGAAGGCCCCGAGCGCATCCGCGACCTCTTGTCCTACGGCGTTCCGTTCGACCGAGACCTGGAAGGCCGGCTCCTGCTTTCGCGCGAGGCGGCGCATTCCGAACGGCGCATCGTGCGTGTCAGGGGCGACATGGCCGGCAGGGCCATCATGGAAGCCCTGATCGCCGCCGTGCGGAAAACGCCGACCATCCGCGTGCTGGAAGGCTATGTGGTCGAGGATCTGGTGCGCGAGGGCAGGTCGGTGACGGGCGTGATCGCCCGGCCGGATGCCGGCCAGTCGAAGAGGCGCATCGTCTTTCCGGCCCGTTCCGTCGTGCTCTGCTCGGGCGGCATCGGCCATCTCTACGCCGTCACCACCAATCCCGCCGAGGCGCGGGGGCAGGGGCTCGGCATGGCCGCCCGCGCCGGCGCGGTCGTCGCCGATCCGGAATTCGTCCAGTTCCACCCGACCGCCATCGATATCGGCCGCGATCCTGCGCCGCTGGCCACCGAGGCGCTGCGCGGCGATGGCGCGCTGCTGGTCAACGGCGCCGGCGAGCGCTTCATGGCGGCGATCCATCCCGATGCCGAGCTTGCGCCCCGCGATATCGTGGCGCGGGGCGTCTTTGCCGAGGTCCGGGCTGGGCGCGGCGCGTTTCTCGATTGCCGCAAGGCCGTGGGAAAGCATTTTCCGGATGCCTTCCCCACGGTTTACGCCTCCTGCATGGCCGCCGGCATCGATCCCGTCACCCGGCCGATCCCGGTCGTGCCGGCCGTTCATTATCACATGGGCGGCCTGATGGTGGATGCCGACGGACGCACCTCGCTCGACGGCTTGTGGGCGGCGGGCGAGGTGGCGTCCACCGGCCTGCACGGTGCGAACAGGCTCGCTTCCAATTCCCTGCTGGAAGCCGTGGTCTTCGGCGCGCGCATTGCCGAAAGCATCAAGGGGCTCATTCTCCAGAACGGCATTCGCAACTGGCCGAAGAACGCCGGCGAGAACGACGAGCTGGTGACGCTGGAAGACAGCGCGGAACTCAAGCAGTTGCGCCGGATCATGGCGAACGATGTCGGCGTGATCCGCGACGCGAAGGGGCTGAAGCACGCGCTTCGCGAGATCCACCGGCTCGAACACGAAAATCCGCGCCTGCGCTTTGCGAATATCGTTGCCGCCGCCAGGCTGGTCGCCGTCGCCGCCCATGACCGCCCGGAAAGCCGCGGCGGCCATTTCCGCGCGGACCACGCCGAACCGCAGGATGCCCTGCGCCGCCGCACCTTCCTGACATTGAAACAGGCCGAGGCGCGCGCGGCGGAGATTGCCGCTCTTTGACGATTGGGGAAGGATGATCCAATGACCGTTACACCGCTACGCCCCGCGCTTCCCGCCATTCTGCTGGAGGATCAGGTTCGTGCAGCCCTTCTCGAGGATCTCGGCAGGGCCGGCGACATCACCACCTATGCGACCATCGCGCCGTCGCTGGCGGCGGAGGCCCGCGTCAACACGCGCCAGGACGGCGTGGTCGCCGGTCTGGAACTGGCCCGCACCGCCTTCCGGCTGGTCGATCCGGCCATCGTCTTCACGGCGCATGTGGAGGACGGCGACCGGGTGCAGCCGGGCGATTCGCTGGTCACGGTCGCCGGCCCGGCACGCCCGGTGCTGTCGGCGGAACGCGTGGCGCTCAATTTCCTCATGCACCTGAGCGGCATCGCCACGCTGACGGCGCGCTATGCGACGGAAATCGCCCACACCCGGGCAAAGATCACCTGCACGCGCAAGACGCTGCCGGGTCTGCGCTCGCTGGCGAAATACGCCGTACGGCTGGGCGGCGGCTCGAATCACCGCTACGGCCTCGACGATGCCGTGCTCATCAAGGATAACCATATCGCCGTTGCCGGTGGTGTCGCCGGCGCCGTCGCCGCGGCCCGCGCCTATTGCGGCCATCTGGTGAAGATCGAGATCGAGGTGGACGGGCTGGAGCAGATGCGCGACGCGCTGGCGGCGGCGCCCGATGCCATCCTGCTCGACAATATGGCCCCCGACCTGCTGCGCGAGGCGGTGGAGATCAACCGCCGGCATGCCGGCCTGTCGCCGGAAGCCTATGGCCGCGCGCCGGGCCGCGTGACGCTGGAGGCGTCCGGCAATGTCGATCTGACCACGGTCAGATCCATCGCGGAAAGCGGCGTCGACTATATCTCGACATCCAAAATCACCATGACGGCGCCGACACTGGATGTCGGTCTGGATGTCGTGACGCACTGATGCAATTTTCGGCGGTGTGTGCCTAAAAAATGGCTTACATGCCTACTGAATGCGCGTAAAAAGAAATTGACTAGTTTATATGCAATTTTGTCTTGCGCGCGCAGTCGAACCTGTTTTGAATAGCCCCGATCAGATCACACAATCCGACAGGGGGATTTCACACAATGTTGATGCGCAGAACGTTTACCGGCCTCGTTGCCGCCGCCGCCCTGCTGGGCATGGCCGGCGGCCTTGCCGTGCCGGCGCGCGCCGACACGGCCATCAAGTTCACGCTCGACTGGAAGTTCGAAGGTCCGGCTGCCGGCTTCCTGCTGGCGGCGGACAAGGGTTACTTCAAGGATGAAGGCCTCGATGTGACCATCGATAGCGGCAACGGCTCCGTCGAGGCCATTCCGCGTGTTGCCACCGGCGCCTACCAGATGGGCTTCGGCGACATCAACTCGGTCATCCAGTTCCTCGACAAGGACCCGACCCAGAAGGTCAAGGCCGTCATGATGATCTACGAGCGCCCGACCTTCGCGGTCGTCGGCCGCAAGGCGCTCGGCATCACCGAAGACCCGAAGTCGCTGGAAGGCAAGAAGCTCGGCGCGCCGCCGCCGGACGGCGCCTTCGCGCAATGGCCGGCCTTCAAGCAGGTGGCGGGTATCGATGATTCGAACATCACCATCGAATCCATCGGCTTTCCGGTGCGCGAGCCGATGCTGGCCAAGGGCGACGTCGACGCTGTCTTCGGCTTTGCCTTCTCGGTCATCCTCAACCTGAAGGCCCAGGGCACGCCCGCCGAGGATATCGCGACCATCCTGATGGCCGAGCACGGCCTCAACCTTTACGGCAACGCCATCCTGGTCAACACCGATTTCGCCGAAGCCAACCCGGAGGCCGTCAAGGGTTTCCTGAGGGCGCTCGCCAAGGGCTTCGCCGATGCCGTCGCTGATCCGAAGGCCGGTGCCGAAGCGGTGCTGAAGCGCAACGAGACGCTGAATGTCGACATCGAGCAGGAACGCCTGCAAATGGCCAACGACATGAACATCAAGACGCCCTACGTCATCGAAAACGGCTTCGGCGGCGTCGATCCCGAGCGTCTGGCCGCCTCGCTGGAAACGCTGAAGATCTCGATGGGGCTCGAGGGCAAGGTCACGGCCGAACAGATCTTCGACGCCAGCTACCTGCCGCCGAAGGAAGAGCGCCTGCTTCCCTGATTGCGACGGTTGTCCACTCCGGCCCCCGGGCCGGGGCTGGGCCACTGAAGCCTTTCGTCCGTCATCGAAGCCTCTCTTCCGTCATCCTCGGGCTTGACCCGAGGATCCATGTCGTGGGTGCGGCGTGGATGGTCGGATCAAGCCCGACCATGACGGAGGGAAGGGGACCGGGCTTTCAGAAGGGAAGCCGCTTTCCGCCCGAAAACAGGAGAACCACCACCGATGCCGCCTCTGGTATCCATCGAAAACGTCGACATGCGATATGGCGGCCCGGAAGGGACGCTTGCCGTCTCCAACCTCAACCTGACCGTGGCCAAGGGCGAATTCGCCGCTGTCGTCGGCCCTTCCGGCTGTGGCAAGTCCACGCTGATGAAGCTCGTCACCGGCCTGCACATTCCGCAAAAGGGGAATGTGATCGTCGCGGAAAAACAGGTGACGGAGCCGGTTTCCATCGTCGGCATGGCTTTCCAGAACCCGACCATGCTGCCTTGGCGCACGACGCTGGAAAACATCCTGCTGCCGCTGGAGATCGTCGAGCGGCACCGCAAGCGACTGCGCGCCCACAAGAAGGAATACATCGGACAGGCCGAGCGCCTGCTGGAGATCGTCGGCCTGAAGGGCTTCGGCTCGAAATATCCCTGGCAGCTTTCCGGCGGCATGCAGCAGCGCGCCAATCTCTGCCGCGCGCTGATCCACGAGCCGGAACTGCTGATGCTCGACGAGCCCTTCGGCGCACTCGACGCCTTCACCCGCGAGGAGTTGTGGTGCGTCATCCGCGATCTGCACGCCGCGCAGGGCGTGACGATCGTTCTCGTGACCCACGACCTGCGCGAGGCGGTGTTTCTCGCCGACAAGATTTTCGTCATGAGCGCCCGCCCGGGGCGGGTTCTGGCCGAGCACCGGGTTCCCTTCGAGCGCCCGCGCCAGATCGACCTGACCTACGACACCGCCTTCAACGACATGGTGCATGGACTGCATGCCGAGATCGCCAATGCGAGGGTCGCGGCATGAGCGGTTATGTCGAACCCAACGATCCCGTGCTTCTCGCCCGCGTCGAGGCCGCCGACAAGGCCATCGCCGAGCGGCTTGCCAACCGGTCCGCGCCGCTTTTCGAGCGCATCGACTGGGTGAAGGCCGCGCCCTGGCTCTATACGCTGGCGCTGTTCGCGATATGGGAACTGCTGGTGCTGGCGCTGAACATGCCGCCCACCATCCTGCCGTCGCCGCTCCGGGTGTTCGAGGCCATCGTGCAATACTGGTCGCCGATCTGGAAGAACTCGCTCCAGACGCTTTACACGACCACCTTCGGCTTCATCATCGCCGTTATCGCGGGGCTGCTGCTCGGCCTGTTCATCGGCTGGTCGAAGACGATATATGCTGGCCTCTATCCGCTGATGATCGGCTTCAACGCCATTCCGAAGGTCGCGCTCGTGCCGATCCTCGTCATCTGGTTCGGCATCGGCACCGTGCCGGCCGTGCTCACCGCCTTCCTGATTTCCTTCTTCCCCATCGTCGTCAACGTCGCCACGGGGCTCGCCACCATCGAGCCGGAGACGGAGGACGTGCTGCGCGCGCTCGGCGCGAAGAAGATGGACATCATGCTGAAGGTCGGCATTCCGCGTTCCATGCCCTACTTCTTCGGCTCGCTGAAGATCGCCATCACGCTGGCCTTCGTCGGCTCGGTGGTCTCGGAAACGGTTGCCTCGAACTACGGCCTCGGCAACATGATGAGCTCGGCCCAGAGCCAGTTCAACGTGCCGCTGGTCTTCGCCGGCCTGTTGATGCTCGCCGTCGAGGGCATCGCCATGTATGCGCTCATGGCCTGGCTCGAGCGGCGCATGACGGGCTGGGCGCACCGCTCCACGATGGGGCAGTAAGCGGCTCCGATGGCATGAGACGGGCGGCGCTTCCGGGGCGCCGCCCTTTTTGTTTTCCCGGGGCGGGGCGGCGAATGATGGCGATCCTCGGGGAAAATCACGGGCAATTCTTACCCCTGATTAATGCGTTTTGACGCTTGCCGGCAAGCGGCCTAGTGTCCTGCCGCCGTGATTGATAGCGGTGCGACGCGCGATCGTCTGCGCGTCACTTCCAGGTCGCGTCGTCCTGTCCTCGGCGCACCCGGATGTCGGCGCCTCCCGGACGATATCCAGCGCATGGTTTTCCGCCCGCAACCGCGCCGAAAGTGATGATTCCACCCGGTCTACGGGTGCCCTCCACCATCGTACTGCGTTTCCCGAAAACACCTTGAATCACAGGGAGTCCTGTATGACCAGCGTCACATCGCTTTCCGCATACAGTTACAGCACAGGTTACAAATCCAGCCTCGACAAGAATGGCGACGGCGTCGTTTCCGCCGACGAACTCGCCGCCGCCCAACAGTCGGGCGCGTCCTCCTCGACCGCTTCCTCCTCGCTGACGTCCGGTACGGCCGCCGGGCAGGAGGAAGAGACCGCCGCAAGCTCGGCGCTCGCGAAGCTGTCTTCCCTCATCAGCTCGTTTCTGATGCAGTCGGCGAGCGGCGAGAGCCAGTCCGGCGGGAGCGAAAGCGGCACCGGAGACTTCTTCACCACTCTGGACGCCGATGGCGACGGTGTGCTGACGCAAGCCGAGTTCCTGACCGGCAAGCCGGAGGATGTCAGCGATGAACAGTCCGCCGCGCTCTTCGCCACGCTGGACGCCGATGGCAACGGCGCGGTGAGCGCCGAGGAGTTCGCGGCGATGCGCCCGGAAGGTCCGCCTCCGCCGCCGCCGTTGGCTGCGGCTGAGACCGAAGACGGCGCAACCGTCGACAGCGAGACCAGCCTGGCCGAATTTCTGGAGCAGATACAGAGCGTGATCGACAGCTATCTGGAAAATCTCGAAGAAGAGGCCGCTGAACAATCGGTCCTGCTGACGGCCTGAGGCACCCGGAAACCGGATGCGGCGGACGACCTTCGTCGCTAGAGCATTTCCAGCAAAACCGGGAACCGGTTTTGCGTCAGGAATTGCGTAAAAACAGAGAGTTGGAGTATTTCGGCGTTTCCGTGAGAAGACGGAATGCTCCAGGCTTCGCAGAGCGCCGCATCCACGACGGGTGCGGCGCTCCTTTCGATTCCGGATGCGGTTCGGAATGGCGACGAATGAAGGAGGGTTTCAGTCCTCCTTGCCCGTCTCGTCGAGGGCAAGCTTCGCGGCGCGGGTCAGGTCCCGCGTCGTCCGCCACCACAGAGATCGCTGCACCCAGTAACGCAGGGTGATCAGCGCCCCTGTTTCGGTCAGATCGGCCACGAAGACTTCCGGCGCGGGCGAGTCGAGCACCCGCTTGTCCTGCCGCGCAAGCCCCATCAGCAGCGCTTCCGCCTTGTCGATGTCGGCATCCAGTCCGACCGTCACCGTCAGGTCGTGGCGGCGGGTGTCCTCGCGGCTGAAATTGGTGATCGGCACGTTCCACAGCGTCGAGTTGGGGGCCAGCCGGTAGAGCCCGTCCGGCGTCTTCATCTCGGTGGCGAACAGCCCGATTTCGGTGATCGTGCCGGAAATGCTGGCGGTCTCGATATATTCGCCCACCCGGAAGGGCCTCAGCACCAGGAGCATGATGCCCGCCGCGATGTTTTGCAGCGTGCCCTGAAGCGCCAGGCCGATGGCGAGGCCGGCGGCACCCAGCGCGGCGATAATCGACGCCGTCTGCACGCCGAACTGGCCGAGCACCATCACCACCACCAGAATGAGGATGGCGTAGCGCAGCGCATTGGAGAAGAAGCGCGCCAGCGTCTCGTCGAAGCCCCGGATGCGGGAAAGGGCGCGGAAGGCCCATCCCCTGAGCAGCCCGGCGGCGAGCCAGCCGAGGATCAGCAGGATCAACGCGCCGATAATGGAGAAGGAATATTGCACCGCAAGCGTGCTGGCCTGAATGGCTGCCGCCTGTGTCGCCTGAAGAATTTCCGTCGTTTGCTGTTCCATGCCGTTCCGTCCGTTTCCGTTCGGAAAGACATGGAGCGGGCGCGCAACGGTTCAACCGCAGGGCGGGTATTTATCCGCGTCCGCCGAGCTTCAGGCCGGGGGCGGGGCGTTCCCCGACGATCCGGCGGCGGAAGCGGAAAAGGGCGGCCGGCCGGCCGCCGGTTGCCGTGGCGGTGCCGCCGGTCGGCTCCACCAGTTCCGCCCCTTCCACCAGCCGGCGGAAATTCTGCTTGTGCAGGTGCCGGCCCGAAATCGCCTCGACGGTGGCCTGCAATTCGGTCAGCGTGAACTCCGGAGGCATGAGTTCGAAGATGACGGGCCGGTACTTGATCTTGGCGCGCAGCCGGGCAAGCGCGGTGGCGGCGATGCGGCGGTGGTCGAACCGCATGGCGATGCCGAGCGCGGCGGCGGGACCGGCCGCATGTCCGTCCGCGACTGCCTCCTCGACCAGACCGGCCTCGTAGAGCAGTTCGTAGCGCTCCAGCGCGCGTTCCTCGTCGAAGGGGAAATCCTCGTTGCCGAAGGCGAGCTTCAGCCGCAGCCTGCGCGCCGCCGCCTCGCTGCCGGGGCCTGCTTCCGCCCAGCCGGTCAGCGCCGGCATCAGCACGCGGTCGATCAGCGCCGGTCGCCCGCCGCGCCAGTCCTCCCAGGGCAGGAAGCCGTACCAGTCGCGCCAGTGCGCGCCGGTGGCCTCCAGCCGGGCGGCGCAGTCCGGGTCCATGCGCGTCAGCGCCAGATAGCCGACCGACACCAGATGCGGCCCCTTTTCGCCGGGAATGTGCTGTCGGCCGCGGTCGCCGAAGGTGTAAAGCTGCTCGATATAGCCGAGCCCCAGCGCTGTCTGGCGCTCGACCGTATCACGCAGCGACATTTCCATCGTGCGGTGAACGGTCGGGTCGAACGGCCCGTAGGGCAGGCCCTCCGGCTCGCCTGCCGTTTCGCGGGTCACGAGAATGCGCGGCGTGTTGTCGGAGACAGCGACGATCGCCGCGTTGAGGCCGATCTCGACGGAGGTGGGGCGCTCAGCCATCGGCGGCCTCGCCGGCGTCGAGCGGCAGGACGAAGGGCGCATTGCCGTCGGCATCCGCGCCGCGGCCGATGTGCTTGACGGCCGCCGTGAGGCGTTCTTCGCGGCCCAGCAGGGCGTCGCCGAGCGCAACGAGGCGGGCATTGGGCGTCGCAAAGGGCGAGGCCTTGCGCAGCCTGAGCGCCAAGTCCCGCTCGTCGGTTTCGGGCATGACGGCCAGCGCGGCGACGAGGGCGGCGGCCGGAGAACGGGAAATGCCCATCCAGCAATGGATGAGCAGCGGCGCGGCGCGATCCCACGCGCGGGCGAACGCGATCAGCTGCGCGACCTGCGCGTCCTGCGGGCCGGTCATCCGGCCAGCCGACGCGCAGCCGATATCGTGCATGCGCAGGACCAGATGCCGCTCGGGCGCAATGAGGCCCGGCCGGTGGAAATCATGACCGTCGGACAGCAGCGACACCATGTCCCGCACGCGGTGGCGGACGGCCATTTCGGCGATGCGCCCAAGCGGCGAGACGACGATGAGGCTCATGAATCACCTTCTGCACGTTCTTTTTCAAGCGCATGAAAACGTTCGAGAAAGCGTTCCTCGGCTTCCTTGGCGGGCAAGGGCGTCATCGCCATTGTATCGCGGCTGAAGCCGCGCGGCACGCCGAAGAACCGGTGGGCTTCGGAGGCGGTGAAGCCGGCCAGTTCCGTCGCCTCGAAAAAGGCCGACACCGTGTCCGCCTTCTTGATGCGTGCCTTCAGCACCCGGTCGGGATGGGGCGGCAGGCCGAAGCGCAGATGGATGGCCGCTTCCAGCTTCTTCTCGATGATCTTGTAGCCGCCGCCGACCACCGCCTTGAAGGGCGAGATCATATCGCCGATCACATATTCCGGCGCGTCGTGCAGCAGCGCCATCTGGCATTCCAGCGCATTGGCCTTGCCGAGACGGCGGAAGATGTCCTCGACGACGAGGCTGTGCTGGGCGACGGAAAAGGGATGGTCGCCGAAGGTCTGGCCGTTCCACCGCGAAACCCGCGCCAGACCGTGGGCGATGTCCGAGATTTCCACATCGAGCGGCGAGGGATCGAGCAGGTCGAGACGCCTGCCCGAGATCATCCTTTGCCAGGCGCGGATTACTTTCTCGGCCATGCGCTCAGGCTCCGGCGTCTGTCGCGCCGTCCGGGAAGGTGAGGCCGCTCCAGGCGGGAAGGGTGAGCGAAACCGGCACGTCGCCGGCCAGAATGAGAGTGCCGGCGGCGATGGCTTCGCCGGCGCGGTCGATGCGGACGATGGCGAGCGCCTGTGCGCCGATGACCGTGCCGAGCGTGCCGATCGGCTTGCCGTTCGCGGTGATTTCGGTTCCCCCCGGCGGCAGCGGCGCGGAGGCCGAGACGATCACCGTCCGCCGCCGCGCGGTGCCGCGATGCTTCATTCGCGAGACGACCTCCTGGCCGACGAAGCAGCCCTTGCGGAAGGCGACGCCCTCGTTCAGGTCCATCAGGACGTCGTGCGGGAAGGCGTCCTGCAAGGCGAAATCGAAGCCGGACATGGCTATGCCGTGGGCGATGCGCAGGGCGCGGTAGGCGCTTTCGGGTCCTTCGCCGTGCCGGCCGGGCTTGCGCAGCACGCGCACGCCGGCCACCTTGAAGCGGCCGTCCTCGATGGCTCCGTCCATTTCGCCTTCGTCCCAGAACACGGTGATTCCCTCGTCGGGAAGAAGCGCGATGTCGACGGCGGCGCGGAGCCGGTAAAGCATCAGCCGCTTGATGAACGCCTCGCTGCTGCCGGTGTCGATGTCGATGACGAATCCGTCGCCGTCGCGCCAGAACAGGAAGTCGAACAGGATCTTGCCCTGCGGCGTCAGCAGCGCTGCCGGGCGGGCGAAGCCGGGCGCCAGATCCTCCGCATCGGCGGTGATGAGGCCTTGCAGGAAATCGGCGCACTCCTTGCCTGAAACGCGAATCAGTCGGCGATGGCCGAGAAAGGTTGCTGGCATGTCGATTTCCTCAAAACGTCCCGGCCGGGGCCGGGGTCAGTCGCCCGCAGTCAGGAATTTCCAGCGCCCGTCCGGCGTCAGGCCCATCTGGAAGAAATTGTATCCTCCGTATTCCTGCATGCCCATCAGGTCGCCGGCCGTGACGATGCGCAGCAGTTCTACCTTTTCGGGAGGGCTGAGCGTCTGAATATCCTTTTCCGCGAAATACGGCCAGATGAAAATCTCGTCGGCGGTACCGGGATTGACGCGCGCATAGCCCGACGAGATGAGATCGAGGATGATGGCGAGGACTTCAACGCCGTCCTCGTCGCCGGAGATGGCCTTCAGGGCGTTGATGGGATCGTCGCCATCGTCGGCCGAGGGGATTTGCGTGCGCTCGTCGCCGGTGCCGATCAGCGGACGCAGGCGCTCCGGATCGCCGGATACGGCCGCCTCGATGATCTTTTCGCGCAGCCTGCGCACCGGCTCGGGCAGCCTGGCCGCGTCATGGGAATATTCGACGACGGCCGGCGTTTCGCTTTCCGTCTGCGCGCTGCCGTCCGCGCCGTTGCCCGGCTGCGGCGTGGTCGAGCCTTCGAGATCGAGGGCAGGGGCGTTGCCGGCGGCCTGACCGGGCGTTGCCGGTTCGCCGTCCACCGATCTCAATTGGGAAAGCGCGAATGCCTGGCCGGAGCCGAGGGAAAGGCAGAGGGTCAGGGCGAGGATCGTCGAAAGACGGTACACAATGCTGTGCGATGCGGCGGCACGCGCGTTGGGCATGCGAAGGTTCGGGCTCCTACTGAACGATGCGCTGCGGGGAAAATTCGCCGGCCAGCATGCGCTCGCGCAACTGGTCCAGAATCGCTTCGACGCCATCCTCGCCATGAAGGCGAATGCTTTCGCGCATGGCCAGCGCGAATGCTGCATCTGCGATGATTTCCGGTTCGATACCGTCTGCCATGCCATCGGCCCACGCCTCGTTCTGGTATTCAAGCGCAGCCTGCATCTTCTCATGAACAATCATGTCGTCAATGTCGTTGCGGCGTGGTTCCATTACAAGGCCCTCAGGTAACTCATTCATCTCTTACCCATCCGTTAACAACTTTACCAGCCTTTTCCGGAAACGGCACGCGCGCTCGGAAAAAGAGGTTAACAAACGGCTAATTTCCGAAGCGGCTCGTTATTTCTGCAACAAGTGTTGCGCCTTCGGCACGGTAGCGGCCTTCCGCTGCCAGCGCTGCGGGAGAACAGGCGGTGTGGATCGCGGCGAACGCGCGGTATCCGCGGTTGAAGGCCGCCGTCATGCGCGCACGGCGTGTCGGCTCGCTCGCCGTGTCGGCGTCGAGGATCGCCTGCATGTCCGCCCGCCAGCTTTCGTCGGCGATTCCGCACAGCGGTCGCAGGTAGGAAAGCGCGCCGAGAATCTCGGCCAGCCGGGCGAGCCGCGCGTCATAGGGGGCTTCCGCATCGTGCTGCACCGCTGGCGGCGGCGGCGCGGGAGCCGGCCGGTTCTGGGCGAGCGCCGGTGCCGCCGTCAGGCACGCGAGAAGGAGCGCCGGGACGCGCCGTCTCATGACAACTCATCCAGAAAGATCCTCAGCCGCTCGGCGCATTCCACGACGCTTTCCGGCGCGGGAAGGCCGCGGATTTCCTCCGGCGTGAACCAGCCTGCGTCGCTGGCATCGTCGGCGGCCACGGCCTCCGCGTCGCTCGCCGCCTCGACCAGAAACACCGAAAGGAAGAAATGCGTGCGCCGCGCCGGCGCGTCGTGCTCGCCCCTCAGGTCGTAGGTTGCGAAAAGGCGCGGATTTTCCGCCCGGATGCCGGTTTCCTCGTGAAATTCGCGCAGCGCCGTTTCGGCCGGGGTCTCGCCCGGTTCGGCGCGCCCGCCCGGAAAGGCGTAGAGATCGGCGGCCGGCGGATTGCGCCTGCGGATGAGGAGCAGGCGTCCGTCGCGGACGAGAATGGCGGAAGAGGCGGCTTGCGGCTGGGAAGACATGGGATCCGATTTCCTGACTGGCAGGCAAATTGCCCTTGCAAGGCCGCTCCTGTCCAGTATGAACAGAAGGAACGGCGGAAAAACATGGCGAGGGCCTGTGCCGTCGCCGCTTTCGTGGAAAGTCCCGGCCCGGCGGCCATCGTCCTTTCGCCAGAGGAGGAAGCGGAACAGATGTGCGGACGCTATGCCTTGATCGAAAAACCGGAATCGGTTGCCGAAACCTTCGGGCTCGCGGCGCTGGAGGGATTTCCGCCGCGCTACAACATCGCCCCGTCGCAGCCGATTCTCGTCGTTGCGAGCGGCGATGCGCCGCCGCGTGGCGGCAATGAAACGGGACGTCGCGCGCTGCTGGTGCGCTGGGGCTTCGTGCCGGGATGGGTGAAGGACCCCTCCACCTTTCCGATGCTGATCAACGCCCGCGCCGAAACGGCGGCTGAAAAGCCCTCCTTCCGCGCCGCCATGCGCCACCGCCGCGTTCTGGTGCCGGCGAGCGGCTTTTACGAATGGCGCCGTCCGCAAGGCAAGGGCGCGAAGGGCGAGCCCTTCTGGCTGCGGCCGCGTCGCGGCGGCGTGATCGCCTTCGCCGGCCTGATGGAAAACTGGTCTTCCCCCGAGGGTTCGGAATTCGATTCCGCCGCCATCGTCACGACGGCGGCCAATGCGGCGCTGAAGCCGATCCACGATCGCATGCCGGTGGTCATCGCGCCGGAGGATTTCTCCCGCTGGCTCGACTGCCGCGGGCAGGAACCGCGCGACGTCGCGGACCTGATGCGGGCCGCGCCCGACGATTTTTTCGAGGCGATTCCGGTGTCCGAAAAGGTCAACCGAGTGGCCAACAGCAGCCCCGACCTTCAGGAGCCCGTGTCGCGCGCCGCCCCCGAAAAGCCGAAGCCGGATGGCGGCGGCCAGATGTCCTTCCTCTGATTCCTCCCTGCATTATCGAGAATTCTCCATGCCCGTCACCTATGCCGCCCTGTCCGGCTTCGCGCTCGGCGCTTCGCTCATCATCGCCATCGGCGCGCAGAACGCCTTCATCCTGAGGCAGGGCCTCATCCGCTCGCATGTCTTTGTCCTCTGCCTGATCTGCGCCCTGTCGGATGCGCTTCTGATCGCCGCGGGCGTCGCCGGGCTCGGCAGCCTCATCGCGTCGGCGCCGGCGCTGATCTCGGCCGTCACGCTGGGCGGTGCGATTTTCCTCGCCGCCTACGCCTTCCTCGCCTTCCGGCGGGCGTCGAACCCGGGCGCGATGGCAGCGGGCAGGCCGGAGGCCATGCCGCTCGGCGCGGCCATCTCCACCTGCCTCGCCTTCACCTTCCTCAACCCGCATGTCTATCTCGATACGGTCGTTCTGCTCGGCGGACTTTCGGCGCGATACGAGGGGACGGCGCGGCTGGCCTACGGTCTCGGCGCGGTGCTGGCGTCCTTCGTCTGGTTCTTCGCGCTCGGATACGGGGCACGGCTGCTGGTGCCGCTCTTTTCCCGCCCCTCGGCATGGCGGGTTCTCGATGCGCTGATCGGTGTAGTCATGAGCCTGCTCGCGCTGAGCCTGACGGTCAGGTTTTTCGCCGGGTAGGGCAAGGCCGGACGGGAAGATGCGCGGCCAGCGGGCAGCCAAAAGAAAACCCCGCTGCGGATATCCGTCGCGGGGCTTCGGGAGGATTGCCTTGCCGGCCGGTCATGCGGCCTTCTTGGCCTTTGCGGCGGCCGGGCGCTTCAGCATCATCGCTGCCGCGATCACGGCCTTCAGGCCGAGCGGCGGGTAGCTCGGGGCCGTATCCCGCTTTTCGCCGTCCCTGCTGGCGGCTTCGTTGTTCTGGTCCATCGTCTCTTTCCTTGCAACACGTTGCGTTCTTCTGTTGGCGGTGCGTATTGCCGCCAAACATGACGAAAGAGAGGCGGATTTATACCGACGTTTGAAAATGGTATTATTTGCCGTGCGGCAATATCCCGCAGGCATGACTTGCGGCTCGGGAAGAATCCTCTCGGGAGATACCCGTGTCGTTCAGACCGAACGGTCCATGTCGTTCTCTCCGGCCGCGCCGGGGCCGTCGTCGTCCAGCTCGACGGTCAGCGTGCCGTATTTCCTGTGCCACGAACGGGCGGAAAACGGCAGGAAGACGAGATAGGCCAGCACGGTTACGGACAGGACCTGCCAGGTGTAGCTCATCAGCAGCGCGACATAGAGCACGACCAGCAGCAGGCCGGGCAGGACGAGGTCGCGGCGGATGCGGCTGCCGGACTTGCCGGACCAGACGGGCAGGCGGCTGATCAGCAGGAAGCCGATGAGAACCGTATAGGCCGCTGAGGCATAGGCGAAGGGCTGCGTCTGCGGAACGCCGAGAAAGCCGAGATAGACGGGCAGCAGCACGAGCATGGCGCCCATCGGCGCCGGCACGCCGACGAAATAGGCCGACTGCCACGGCGCCTTGACGTCGCGCTCGGCCATCACGTTGAAACGGGCAAGCCGCAGCGAGGCGGCGATCGCGTAAAGCAGCGCGGCGATCCAGCCGAGCGAGTGGCTCTGGTCGAGCATGTAGACGTAGACGACTAGCGCCGGAGCGACGCCGAAATTGATGATGTCGGCAAGCGAATCCATCTGCACGCCGAATTTCGACGTGGCCTTGAGCAGCCGCGCGATGCGGCCGTCGATCCCGTCGAGGAAGGCGGCGAGCAGAACCATGCCGACCGCCAGCTCGTAACGGTTCTCGAAGGCCAGCCGGATGCCGGTGAGGCCGGCGCAGATCGCCAGCACGGTGATCATGTTGGGAATGATCAGCCGGAGCGGAATCTCGCGCAGGCGCGGGCCGCGTGCGCTGTCGTCCTTGCCGTTCTCCCGGGCCGTCACCGCATTGTCCATCGCCTCAGCTCCGGCGGCTGATGACCGGCCCCTTGGCCGAGCCGAACTCGGCGATCACCGTTTCGCCGGCAATGGCCGTCTGGCCGACGGAGACGCGCGGCTGCGCGCCGGCGGGCAGGTAGACGTCGAGGCGTGATCCGAAGCGGATGAGGCCGAAGCGCTCGCCGGCGTCGAGCGGTTCGCTCGGATGCACCCAGCAGACGATGCGGCGCGCGACAAGGCCGGCGATCTGCACCACCGCGACCTTGCCGTGGCGGCTGTCGATCACCACGCTGTTGCGCTCGTTGTCGGTGCTGGCCTTGTCCAGTTCGGCGTTGAGGAACAGACCGTCCCTGTGCTGCACGGACACGACGCTGCCGCGGACGGGCGCGCGGTTCACATGGCAGTTGAAGACGTTCATGAAAACGGAAACGCGCAGCAGCGGCTCGGTTCCGAGGTCGAGTTCGGCCGGCGGCACCATCATCTGCACGGCGGAGACCTTGCCGTCGGCGGGCGATATGACCAGATCGTCGTCCTGCGGCGTCGCGCGCTGCGGATCGCGGAAGAAGTAGGCGCACCAGATCGTCAGCACGATACCGATCCAGAACAGCGGCTCGGCGATCCAGCCGATCAGGAAGGAGCCGACGAAGAACGCCGCGATGAACGGATAGCCCTCCTTGTGTACCGGCACCAGCGTATTGCGTACACTGTCGATCAAGCTCATCGGTTTCTCCCTCGGTTCGTCCGTCGGACTGTCTGACTATAGAAAAAGCAGCCCGCGGGCAATGGATCATCCCGTCGCGTCCCCAGAAGGGCATATAGGGCCGGGCGTGCGGGCGGGAAACCCCGCGCCCCGGCTCCGGCGATGACGGGAACGCGGCGCGGCGAACCTCCGTCCGGCTCAGGTGGCGGGCGGCAGGCGCATGATGATGCCCATGTCGTCGCTTTCCTGCACCTGGCGCAGATGTTCGGCGGCGAGCGTCGCCTCACGCTGGCGGTTCCACATCGAGGCATAGAGCCCGTCGGTCGCCAGCAGCGCCTGATGCGTGCCGCGCTCGGCAATCGTGCCGTCCTTCACCACGATGATCTCGTCGGCATTGATGACCGTCGACAGCCGGTGGGCGATGACCAGTGTCGTGCGGTTCTTCGAAACGACGTCGAGCGCGGCCTGGATCTCGCGCTCCGTCGTGGTGTCGAGCGCCGACGTCGCCTCGTCGAGGATCAGGATGGGCGGCGCCTTGAGGATGGTCCGGGCAATCGCCACGCGCTGCTTTTCCCCGCCCGAAAGCTTCAGGCCGCGCTCGCCGACCATCGTCCTGAACCCGTCCGGCAGGTTGCGGATGAAGGTGCCGATCTGCGCGATCTCGGCGGCGGCCTCCACGTCGCGATCCGTCGCGTCGAGGCGCCCGTAGCGCAGGTTGTAGGCGATCGTGTCGTTGAAGAGCACGGTGTCCTGCGGCACCATGCCGATGGCGTTGCGCAGCGATTTCTGCGTCACCTGGCGGATGTCCTGCCCGTCGATCAGGATTTCGCCCTGCTGGATGTCGTAGAAGCGGTAGAGCAGACGGGAAATGGTCGATTTTCCCGCGCCCGAGGGGCCGACGATGGCGACCGTCTTGCCTGCGGGCACCTCGAAGGACAGTCCCTTGAGGATCGGCCGGTTCGCATCGTAGGCGAAATGCACGTCGCGAAAGGCGATGGCGCCGGCGGAAACCGAGAGTTCCTTCGCCCCCGGCGCGTCGGTCACTTCCGCCTCCACTTCGAGAAGGTCGAACATCTGTTCGATGTCGGTGAGGCCCTGGCGGATTTCGCGATAGACGAAGCCGATGAAGCTGAGCGGAATCGAAAGCTGCATCAGCATCGCATTGACGAAGACGAAATCGCCGATGGTCTGCTCGCCGCGCTGCACGGCCAGCGCCGACATGACCATCATAGCCGCCATGCCGGCGCCGAAGATGACCGCCTGGCCGAAGTTCAGCCAGCCGAGCGAGGTCCAGATGCGGGTGGCCGCGTTCTCGTAGCGCGCCATCGCGTCGTCGAAGCGGTGGGCCTCCATCTCCTCGTTGCCGAAATACTTGACGGTCTCGTAGTTGAGCAGCGAGTCGATGGCCTTGGTGTTGGCTTCGGTGTCGCTGGAGTTCATGTCGCGGCGGATGGAGATGCGCCAGTCGCTGGCCTTGACGGTGAACCACAGATAGGCCGCGACCGTCACCGCGGTCACGGCGAGATAGGAGAAGCCGTAGCCCCACCAGAAGATCACCGCCGTCAGCGCGAATTCGATGAGTGTCGGAAACGAGTTGAGGATGGTGAAGCGGACGATGGTTTCGATGCCCTTCGTGCCGCGCTCGATGATGCGCGAAAGGCCGCCGGTCTTGCGCTCCAGATGGAAGCGCAGCGACAGCCGGTGCAGATGCACGAAGGTCTTGTAGGCGAGCTGGCGAACGGCATGCTGCCCGACGCTGGCGAACAGCGCGTCGCGCAGCTGGTTGAGGCCGGCCTGGAGAATGCGCACCAGATTATAGGCGATGACCAGCGCGATCGCACCGAGCAGGAACGCCGGCAGCAGCCCGGCGGCATCCATCTCGCCGTTCAGCGCGTCCGTGCTCCACTTGAAGAAATAGGGCACGGCCAGCAGCACGAACTTGGCGAGAACCAGATAGAAGGTCGCCCAGACAACCCGCAGCTTCAGGTCCGGCCGGTCGGCGGGCCACATATAGGGCCACAGATTGACGAGCGTGCCGAGCGGATTGCCCGCTTCGGCCGATACGGTCTTCTTCTTGTCGGTCATGGATACTCCGGCGCCACTGGAAGAATGTCGGTTTTTCAAAGGTACGGACTACTCGACGGAGCATTTCCGGACCGGGGGAATGGTTCAGGCTGGGGAAATGCAAACGAAGAGGGCGGCGATCCGTCCGGAACCGCCGCCCTGCCGTGAAATAGGGATTCGGACGTCCTATTGCAACGCTTCGCCGGACAAACGTCTGCGATGCAGTTCCTCGGCGTTCGGAAGCGCCTCGCGCGGAACCGTGAAGACCTGCCCCGGCTCGATCAGGTCCGGGTTGAGGATCTCGTTGCGGTTGGCGAGATAAATCGTCGTATAGCGGACGCCCTGGCCGTAGACGCGCCGGGAAATCTGCCACAGCGTGTCGCCGCGGCGGATGATGACGGCATTGTCGGACGGCGTCAGCGGCGCCTGCGACAGGGCGGTGGCCGTCGAGCCTGCGGCAGGTGCCGTCACGGTATCGATCAGGCCGGAGAGTTCGCCGAGCGCCCTGTCGATACCGGCGGGGTCCCGCGGCAGTCGGTCGAGGGCGGCCTGAGCTCGGGCCGCGTCGGCGGAGGCGGCGGCACTGAGCGCTTTCACGGATGCCGGCGCCGCCGGATCGGGAACGTATTCACTGAGCGCCTTGAGCGCGAATTCGGTGGCGGAGCGGGCGGCGGCGAGTTCTTCCTGGCTGGGCACCTTGCCGTCGGCGAACAGCGACCTGAGCAGCGTAAACGCCTTGGCGACATTCTCCCGCAACCCGGCGAGCGCCTTCGTGTCCGCCGTCTCGAGGGGAGCGGCGGCGCCCGGCACGGGCGTGTCGCCGGCGATGGCCGAGACCTGGCTGCCGGCGGGCCGGTTGAAGGGCACGGAAACCCGCGCGACGACATTGCCGGCCGCGTCGAGCGTTTCGACCACGATGACGTGATCGCCGGGGGCCAGCGTCACCGCCCCGTCGACCACGAAATGGCCGGAGGGATCGGCGGTTCCCTCGCCAATGAGCGTGTCGCTGGCGAAGGCGCGGATCCGGCTGCCCGCCGCCGCCGAGCCGGCGACGTAGATGCGGTTGCTTTCGATCTCGACGGCGCTGACGCGCACCGGTGCGGTGCCGGCGGCATCCGCATCGGGGGCAAGGGCGGCGGTGTCGCCCGGTGCCGCCGTGTCAGGCGTCTGCGCGCCGGACGTTTCGTCGTCCTGTGCGGACGGAATGGCCAGCAGGCGGCTCGCCTGGCCGGGCGTGGAGATCATCGCCAGAAGCTGGCCGTCCTTGTCCTTCGGAACGGATATGGTCGCCACCTCGCCGGACAGCGCCACGGCGCCGTTGTCGCCGGTCGCGCGCAGGGCAAGCTGATGGTCGCCGGGCGGAAGCGGGTCGTCGAGAATGGCCGCGAATTCGCCGCCCGCGCCGGTTTCCGCCTTGGTCAGAACGTTCTCGCCGCTGACGATCTCGATGGTCACGCCGGGCGTCGCGCGCCCTGCGATGAGGGTCGAGCCGTCCGGCTCGACGCGCAGCACATCGAAGGTGGGCAGGGCGGTGACGGGCGCCGGCGGCGATTCCGCCTCGGTCTCCACCGGCGTTTCAGCCGGTTCCGGCGCGTTCTCGGCGGTGAAGGCGAGGGGGAAAAGCTCCCTGATCCTGTCGATCACGGGCGCCGCAGCGGCGGGATTTTCGGGCAGGGTCTTCACCCATTCCGCCGAGGCCACGGCCTCGTCGCGCAGTCTCTGGGCATTGGCGAGTACGTCGCCGCCGATGCCTTCCGGCAGTTCGACGGCGGCAAGGTCGGCAAGAACGTTTTCGGCCTTCGCGCGCGCGGCAGCGTAGTCCTCGGCCGCCGGCAGGCGGTTGCCATCGAACAGCGCCGCCAGCGCGCCGACCGCTTCCGTCGCGCCGGCCGACAGGCGTTCCATCTTCTCGAGCGTGGCGGTCGCCTTTTCCTTGAGCTGCGCAACGGCCTGCTGCGGTGCTTCCTCGGTCGTCTCGGCAGCCTCCGTCGTGGTCTGCGCCGCCTCGTCGGCAACCTCCTGCAATGTCTTCTGGTCTCCGGAAAGCCGTGGAAGAATGACGAAAATCATCAGAAGCGTCGCGATGGCGAGCACGATCAGAGCCAAAAGGGCGGCACGGTTCTTCATTTACATCAATCTCCGGCAATGCTCCCGAATTGCTATCGATTTTACGCCCCTTTCACAAGCGAAAGCGCGTAAATCGGCATTATGGAGGGCGAGTTTTTTCACGCATTTCCTTGACGCGCCTCCGGAGCCGTTGTTCCTTGCAGGCATGAGTGAAAACAGTTCTTCGATTCGATCCATCTGCGTCTATTGCGGCTCCCAGCCGGGACGTTCACCCGTTTTCGTCGAGGCCGGGCGCAAGCTCGGCACAGCGATAGCCGCCCACGGCCTGCGTCTCGTCTATGGCGGCGGAACCAAGGGTATCATGGGCGCGGTCGCGAGCGGCGTCATGGCGGCGGGCGGCAAGGTGACGGGCATCATTCCCGAATTTCTCGTGGACATGGAGGCGACTCGCCATTCCCTCGGCCAGCTCGATGAACTGATCGTGACGGAGAACATGCATGAACGCAAGCATGCAATGTTCGAGCGAGCCGACGCTTTCGTCACACTTCCGGGAGGAATCGGAACCCTGGAGGAAATTGTCGAGATCATGACCTGGGGCCAGCTCGGGCGTCACGAAAAGCCGATGGTCTTCGCCAATATCGAGGGTTTCTGGGATCCGATGTTGGATCTGGTCAGCCATATGCGCGAGCAGGGCTTCATCCACCGTGCCCATCTCGTCCAGCCGATGGTGATCGCCGAGGTCGAGGACATCGTGCCGGCGATCCTCGACCGGATCGACGAACTCAACAACGGCAAGGAAGGCGAAGAGGCGATCATTTCCCGCCTCTGAAGATCGCCTCTAGCGCCGGCTGCGCCAGATAATCGACCAGCTATAGACGAAAAGCGCCGCCCAGATGAAGCAGAAGGCGGTAAGCTTCAGGGAGTTCATCGGTTCCTTGAAGACGAACACCGCGACGAGGAACAGCAGGCTCGGCGTGATGTACTGCATGATGGCGATGGTGGAGAGGCGCAGCAGCTTCGCGCCGTTGGCATAGAGCATGAGCGGAATGGCGGTGGCGACGCCCGCGAACGACAGGAGCAGCGTGTCCGAGGTCGTGCCGTTGAGGAAATGGCCCTGGCCGGTCGACGTCAGCCAGAGGATATAGCCGAGCGCAAACGGGCTGATCAGCGCGACTTCAAGAAAGAAGCCCTGGTTCGCGCCGATCGGCAGCGCCTTTCTCAGGAATGCATAGGCACCCCACGAAAAGGTCAGGATGAGGCCGATCCACGGCAGGGCCCCGGCCTCGTAGGTCATCAGCGCAACGCCCGTGGCGGCAAGACCGAGAGCCGCGACCTGCGCCGGCGCCAGCCTTTCCTTCAGCAGAACGGCGCCGAGAAAGATCGAGAACAGCGGGTTGATGAAATAGCCGAGCGCCGCATCCAGCGTGCGGTCGATGCTGATCGCCCAGACATAGACGCCCCAGTTGATGCTGACGAGCGAGGCGGTCAGCAGCGCCATCGCCAGCATGCGCGGCGAGCGGAAGGCCGCGCGGAGTTCCGCAAGCTGGCCCATCGCCAGAAGGATGAGCCCGGCGATGGGCACGGACCATACGATGCGGTGGGAAATGACCTCGGTCGCGGGAATGTGGCCCAGCGCCTTCAGGTAGAAGGGCAGGGCGCCCCAGATCAGATAGGCCGAGGCGGCCAGCGCGAAGCCCTTGGGCGTATCCTCGTTCTTGATGGGGGAGGGCATCGGTTTCTCCGCTGGCTGGAGCCGGTTCAGCGATCTTTGTGGAGGTGTCGTGACATCCGCCAACGGGAAAAGGAGGCAGGGGAACGGTTCCGTTCCGGGAGAAAACGGCAGCACCCGGAACATGGCTTATCGCAAGCCGTCCTGCCGCGCCAATTCATTTCTGTGAATGACCCATAAAGCGAAATGAACATGCTGCGGCCGCAGCCTCAGGCTCCCACTCCGGCGAGGCCGCGGTTCTTCATCACCTTGTAGAGAATGGAATCGGAGAGCGCCTGGAACGAGGCGTCGATGATGTTTTCCGAAACGCCCACGGTGGTCCAGCGCCGCCCGCCGCTGTCGCCGGATTCGATCAGCACGCGGGTGACGGCCCCGGTGCCGCCGTTGAGGATGCGCACCTTGTAGTCCGTCAGTTCCAGATCGGCGATCTCCTGCTGGAAAACGCCGAAATCCTTGCGCAGCGCCAGGTCGAGTGCGTTCACCGGCCCGTCGCCCTCCGCCACCGAAAGGATGGTCTTTCCCTCGATTTCGAGCTTCACCACGGCCTCCGAGACGGTTTTCGGCCGTCCGAGCGCATCGAAACGGCGCTCCACCATGACGCGGAAGCCCTCGACCCGGAAGAAATCCGGGATCGTGCCGAAGGTGCGGCGGGCGAGAAGCTCGAAGCTCGCATCGGCGCCCTCATAGGCATAGCCCTCCGCCTCGCGCTCCTTGACGGTGGCGATCAGCCGGTCGAGGCGCGGATCGTCCTTCGCGACGGCGATACCCCGGCGCTTCAGCGCGTTGAGGAAATTCGACCGGCCACCCTGGTCCGACACCATGACGCTGCGGAAATTGCCGACCGATTCCGGCGGAACGTGTTCGTAGGTGCGCGGGTCCTTCAGCAGCGCCGAGGCGTGGATGCCGGCCTTGGTCGCAAAGGCCGAGGCGCCGACATAGGGCGACTGGTGATAAGGCGCGCGGTTCAGGATCTCGTCGAAGGCGCGGGAGAGTTCGGTGAGGCCGGCAAGCTTCTCCTCCGTCACGCCGGTTTCGAAGCGCGTCCTGTAGTAGTCCTTCAGCACCAGCGTCGGCACGATGGTGACGAGATTGGCGTTGCCGCAGCGCTCGCCGATGCCGTTCAGCGTGCCTTGGATTTGCCGCGCGCCCGCGTCGATGGCGGCGAGCGAGTTGGCGACCGCCTGGCCCGTGTCGTTATGGGCGTGGATGCCGAGGCAAGTGCCGGGCACGCCGGCGGCGATGACGTCGGAAACGATGCGCGCGATTTCCGCCGGCTGCGAACCGCCATTGGTGTCGCACAGCACCACCCAGCGCGCACCCGCCTCATGGGCCGTCTTCACGCAGGCCAGCGCATAGTCCGGGTTTGCCTTGTAGCCGTCGAAGAAATGCTCGCAGTCGATCATCGCCTGCTTTCCGCTTTTCAGAACGGCCTCCACGCTGTCGCGGATGCCGGCCAGGTTCTCCTCCGGCGTCGTGCCGAGCGCGACGGTCACATGGTAATCCCAGCTTTTCGCCACAAGACAGAGGGCATCGGCCTGCGACTGGACGAGGCTTGCCAGTCCCGGATCGTTGGCGGCCGAAACGCCGGGGCGGCGCGTCATGCCGAAGGCGACGAAGGCCGCCTTCCGCGTGCGCTTTTTCGAGAAGAAGGCCGTGTCCGTCGGGTTCGCGCCGGGGTAGCCGCCCTCGACGTAATCGATGCCGAAATCGTCCAGCAGGCTGGCGATGGCGATCTTGTCGTCCACCGAGAAATCGACGCCGGGCGTCTGTTGCCCGTCCCGCAATGTCGTATCGAACAGATAGATGCGTTCGCGTGTCATCGTGTCCTCCCCGGACAGTCTTGGCCGTCTTCACGGTCGTGTCGAATTTTCGGGCCGACGAAACGGCCGGCGGCTTCAGGACGCCGTGTCCGGCGGCCAGCGGTCCGTGTCGTGGTCGGGATGCTGGAAGGAGACGATCCGTGCCTCGTCGGCGCTCTGGGCAACGGGCCGCTTCTCGAACAGCCGCTCGATCCAGGGCAGACGTTGGTGGTGGTTGACCTGCACTTCCGGTTCCAGTTCCTCCGGCCGGTCGAAGGCGCCGATGGTGATTTCCAGCCCGTGCGGATGCTCGTAGGCGAGGGGCGTGCCGCAGGCGGCGCAGAAACCGCGCCGGATATCGGCCGATGAGCGGAACCATTGCGGCGCGCCGCGGGTCCATTCGAGGCTTTCGTCCTGAATGGAGATGAACGGTGCGAAGAAATTGCCGGTCGCCTTCTGGCACATGCGGCAATGGCAGATGCTGCCGCGCCCGAGTTTCGTCGCCCGGAAGCGCACCGCGCCGCACTGGCAACCGCCGGTGAAGGGGCCTTCTCTCATCCGCGTTCCCCCGGCGGCCATGCTTCGGTGTCGTGGTCGGGATGCTGGTAGGAAACGAGGTCGCTCAGGAAGGGAGCGGCGTCGATGTCGTCCAGCGTATGATGCGCGGGCAGGGTGGGCAGCGTTTCCGTGAAGGGCAGCCTGCCCTCGATGCCGTATTGCACCACCGGCGGCAGGGCGGCCGGATCGTCGAACGCGCCGGCGGCGAGGGCAATGCCGTCGGGCGCCTCGTAGGTCAGCGGCGTGCCGCAATCCCCGCAAAAGCCGCGTTCCACGTAATTGGAGGAGCGGAAACGTTTCGGTTCGCCGCGAGTCCATTCGAGCGTCGCTCCGCGCGTCGAGACGAGAGGCGCGTAATAGGCCCCGAAGGCCTTCTGGCACATGCGGCAATGACAGATGGAACTGTCCTTCAGCGCCCCCGTGACGCGGAACCGCACTGCCCCGCACTGGCATCCGCCGGCATATGTGGTCATGACATGCTCTCCCCGTCCGTGGACAAGAAACGCGTGCGACAGCCGGCGACGAAGCCCTTCATCGCTTCAGCTCCCATGTCGTGACGCGCTCGCCGGTTTCCCTGTCCTTGCCGTCCTTGAGCTGAACGCCCTCCGCCGTCAGTTCGTCGCGGATGCGGTCGGCTTCGGCGAAGTTCTTCGCCTTGAGGAGAGCGAGGCGCTCGGCCACCTTCGCCTCGATCCGCGCGCTCAGGCCGGCGTCGATCTCGGCCTTCTCCGGCAGCAGGCCGAGCAGGGCGGCGCTGGCGGAAAAGACCGGCAGTTTCGTCGCATCCGCATTGGCGGCGGCGGCAAGCTGGTGCAGGGCCTGCACGGCGGCGACCGTGTTGAGATCGTCGCTCAGCGCGTCGAGCACGCTTTCGTCCGGCGCGGCGTCGGAAGGATCGGCGGCGGGCCACTTGGCGATGAGCCGTTCGGCTTCCTCCAGCCGCTTCACGGAAAAGTCGATCGGCTCGCGGTAATGCGTCATCAGCATGGCAAGCCGCAGAACCGGCCCCGGCCACGTGCGGCCGCCGAATTTTTCCTCGGCCAGAAGCTCGTGGATGGTGATGAAGTTGCCTTCCGATTTCGACATCTTTCGGCCTTCCACCTGCACGAAGCCGTTGTGCAGCCAGTAATTGGCCATCACGGAGGTGCCGTGGGCGCAGCGTGACTGGGCGATTTCGTTCTCGTGGTGCGGGAAGATGAGATCCAGCCCGCCGCCGTGGATGTCGAACACCTCGCCGAGATAGCGGCCGCTCATGGCCGAGCATTCGATGTGCCAGCCCGGACGGCCGCGCCCCCAGGGGCTTTCCCAGCCCGGCTCGTTCTCCCCGGAGAGTTTCCACAGGACGAAATCGGCCGGATGCTTCTTGTGGCCTTCGACGGCGATGCGCGCCCCGGCCTGCTGCTCGTCCAGCGGGCGCTTGGAAAGCTGGCCGTAATCGGCCATCGATTTCGTGTCGAACAGCACTTCGCCGCCGGCCGCATAGGCGTGGCCGTTGGTGATCAGCTTGCCGATGATCGCGATCATCGGCTCTATGTTGTCGGTGGCGCGCGGCTCCACGGTCGGCGGCAGGCAGCCCAGCGCGGCGACGTCGGCATGGAACTGCGCCGCCGTCTTCTCCGTCACCCGGGCGATCGCCTCGTTCAGCGGCAGGTCGGGATAGTCGCGCAGCGCGCGGGCGTTGATCTTGTCGTCCACGTCCGTGATGTTGCGGGCATAGGTGACGTGGGCCGCGCCGTAGAGCTGGTTCAGCAGGCGGAACAGCACGTCGAACACGATGACGGGGCGAGCATTGCCAATATGGGCGAAGTCATAGACCGTGGGGCCGCAGACATACATGCGCACATTGGCCGGATCGATCGGCTGAAATTCGCTCTTCTCACGCGTCAGTGTGTTGTAAAGCTTGAGCTTTCCGCCCATTCCCATCTCCGTTCATGCCTCCGGCTCCGGCCGGGGCGTCGTCATCCGGATTGTGGAAATGGGACGAGAACGGCCAGGCCAGCGAACCGCTAGCGAATAATGATCCCGCAAATAATGCAGAGTGCCGTTTTCATGCCGTTTCTTATGGCGTGCGGACAGGATTTGGTCAAGGGCGCTCGCCACGCAAGATGGTCGTGCCGATCCTGCTTTGGTCATCTCGGGCCTGACCCGGGCATCCACAGGACATGGCGATGGATCCTCGGCTCAGGGCCGAGGATGACCGGAGGGGAGTGAAGCGCTTGCTACTCTGGTGCGCGGAAATCCTTGAACGCCTTCTCGCGCACCACGTAGAGCCTGCCGGTCTCGGTCTGGGACGGCGCGGTCAGCGGCGCGATGACGGCGGCGACCTCGGACGGGTGCGGAATGGAGTTCGGATCTTCGCCGGGAGCGGCCTTGGCGCGCATCTGCGTGCGCGTCACGCCCGGATCGACCGCGAGCACCCTGACGTTCGAGATGTTCTCGATTTCGGCCGCCCAGGTGCGCACCAGCGCCTCGACGGCGGCCTTGGAGGCGGAATAGGCGCCCCAGAACGGCCGGCAGCGATGCGCGGCGCCGGACGAGAGGACGACCGCGCGTCCGGCGTCAGAGGCTTTCAGCAGCGGCTCGACCGAGCCGATCAGCCGCCATGTCGAGACGACGTTGATGCGCATCACCCTCTCGAAATCCTTGGGGTCGATATGGCCGATGGGCGAGATGGTGCCGAGAATGCCGGCATTGGCGACGAGAATGTCGAGCCTGCCCCAGCGCTCGTGGATCGAGGCGCCCAGCCGGTCGATGGCGTCCATGTCGTCGAGATCGAAGGGCACCAGCGTCGCGGGCTGGCCGCCCGCCGCCTTAATGGCATCGTCCAGATCCTCGAGGCCGCCGACGGTGCGGGCGCAGGCGATCACGTGCGCCCCGGCTTTTGCCAGTTCCAGCGCGGTGAAATAGCCGATGCCGCGTGAGGCGCCGGTGACGAGGGCGATGCGGCCCGAAAGATCGAGGCTCATGAAATCCTCCCGGATATCGTGTTGTCAGCCGTTCGAGGCCAGCAGCGACAGCTTCGAGCCCATCTTCTCGCTCTCCTTGTCGAGAAGGCGGGTCGGGTAGTCGCCGGTGAAATAGTGGTCGGTGAACTGCGGCGCCTTGGGGTTGCGGTCCTCGCCGCCGACGGCGCGGTAAAGGCCGTCGATCGACAGGAATTGCAGCGAATCAGCGCCAATATAGCGGCCCATCGCCTCCAGCGTCGAATACTGGTTGGCGAGCAGCTTGTGGGCGTCGGGCGTGTCGATGCCGTAGAAGTCCGGATAGAAGATCATCGGGCTGGCGACGCGGATATGCACTTCCCGGGCGCCGGCGTCGCGAATCATTTGCACGATCTTTAGCGAGGTCGTACCGCGCACGATGGAATCGTCGACCAGCACCACGCGCTTGCCTTCGATCACCGCGCGGTTGGCCGAGTGCTTCAGCTTGACGCCGAAGGCACGAATCTGCTGCGTCGGCTCGATGAAGGTGCGGCCGACATAATGGTTGCGGATGATGCCGTATTCGAAGGGAATGCCGCTCTGCTGCGCATAGCCGAGCGCGGCCGGCGTGCCGCCGTCCGGCACCGGCACCACGACATCGGCCTCGACCGGCGTTTCCCTGGCGAGGTTGATGCCCATGTTCTTACGGGCGAGATAGACGCTGCGGCCGCCGACCATCGAATCCGGGCGGGCGAAATAGACATATTCGAACAGGCAGAGCCGCTCCGGCTTCTGGTTGCCCGGCTTGCGGGCATCGATGGAGATCGAGCCGTCCGGCTGGATCTCGCAGATGATGACCTCGCCGTTCTCGACGTCGCGGACGAATTTCGCGCCGATGATGTCGAGCGCGCAGGTCTCGGAGGCGAAGATCGGCTTGCCGTCCAGCTCGCCCATGACCAGCGGTCGGATGCCCGTGGGGTCGCGGGCGGCGATCAGCTTGGTGCGGGTGATGGCCAGCATCGAATAGCCGCCCTCCATCTGCCGGATCGCGTCGATGAAGCGGTCGGCGGTCGAGGTGTAGCGCGAGCGGGCGATGAGATGCAGGACGACCTCGGTGTCGGAGGTCGACTGACAGATCGCGCCGCCGGCGATGAGCTGCCGGCGCAGCGTCAGGCCGTTGGTGAAATTGCCGTTGTGGGCAATCGCGATGCCGCCGACTTCGAGTTCCGCGAACAGCGGCTGCACGTTGCGCAGCGCCACTTCCCCGGTGGTGGAATAGCGCACGTGGCCGATGGCGATGTTGCCCGGCAGCTTCGCCAGCGTGGCCGGGTCGGTATAGTGGTCGCCGACGAGGCCCATGCGGCGCTCCGAATGGAAGCGCTGGCCGTCGAACGAAACCATGCCCGCCGCTTCCTGGCCGCGATGCTGGAGGGCGTGCAGGCCGAGCGCCGTCAGCGTCGCCGCATCCGGGTGCCCGAGAATGCCGAAGACGCCGCATTCCTCATGCAGCGTGTCGCCGTCGATATCGAAATCGTGATCGAGCGATGAAAACTGGTTCATGGCAGGGGCCTTCGTTCGCTTTCGTTTCGGTGCGGTTCCGGGCGGGAAACGGCTTCACGTTCGTCCGGGGTTGCTCCAGGCAGCCGGGTTCGGGTTAAAATCTCGAAGCCCGGAATGGCTTCCGGGCTTCTCGGGTCTCAGATCGTATGTTTCATGGGCCTTTTCAAGGCCGGGGCACGTTGCCGGAGGGCGCCTCGTCGGCAGGCGCGCCCTGCGGTTCGGTGCCTTCCACGGCGCTGCCGTGCATGCGTTCGCTCACCCAGGGCTCGATGTCGGTGGGCAGCACGGCCTCGAGGCGGGCGACCAGCGTATCGAGGAAGGGTTTCGCCTTCGCCTCCTGGATCCATTCCGGGCTCTGGTCGGCGCCGACGAGCCAGTTCCAGAAGGCGACGGCCACGACCAGGAGCAGCACGCCGCGCGCCACGCCGAACAGGAAGCCCAGCGTGCGGTCCAGCGCGCCGATACGGCTGTCGATGATGAAATCGGCGATCCGGGAGGTGATGAAGGAGATGACGATCAGCGCGATCAGGAACACGATGCCGATGGAGCCGGCAAGCGCGATCTTGGCGTCGCTCGTATATTGCGACACGAAGGGCTGGACCAGCGGATGCAGATACCAGGCCGCCGCGACCGATCCGACCCAGCTTGCGATCGACAGGACTTCGCGCGAGAAGCCGCGCACCATCGCCAGAATGGCGGAGAAGAGCACGACAGCGAGGACGATACCGTCGAAAATCGTAATGGGCATATTATCGCAACTCCGTGACTCGCGGCGGTTCCGGCTGCCGTCGGCGGCAATTCGCGATCCTCTTACACCAGCGTTTCGCCGGGGGAAAGGATCAACTCTCGTCTTCTGCCGCGCTTAAACGGTTTTTCGATCCCGCAATCATCGCGACAAGGTCCGGCAGGCTGCCGATTTCCCTCAGCCGGGTCGGCAGACCCTTCGGTCTGTCGGCGGAAGCCTCGGGCAGCACGGCCGCGGAGAAGCCGAGCTTGTCGGCCTCCTTGAGCCTCTGGGCGCTGTGGGCGACGGGCCGCACGGCGCCGGACAGGCTGATTTCGCCGAAATAGACGCAATCGGCGGGTAGGGCAAGACCGGCGAGCGAGGAAACCAGCGCTGACGCGACCGCAAGGTCCGCCGCCGGTTCGGAAATGCGGTATCCGCCGGCGATGTTGAGATAGACGTCGTGTTGCCCGAGGCGCACGCCGCAATGGGCCTCCAGCACGGCGAGGATCATGGCCAGCCGCGAACTGTCCCAGCCGACCACGGCGCGGCGCGGCGTGCCGAGCGAGGTGGGTGCGACCAGCGCCTGCACCTCGACCAGCACGGGGCGCGTGCCCTCGATCCCGGCGAAGACGGCCGCCCCCGGCGATTTTTCGTTGCGTTCGGAGAGGAACAGCGCCGAGGGATTGTTGACCTCGCGCAGGCCCGAGCCGCCCATCTCGAACACGCCGATCTCGTCGGTTGGCCCGAAGCGGTTCTTCACCGTGCGCAGGATGCGGTAATGGTGGCCCCGGTCGCCCTCGAAATAGAGCACGGCGTCGACCATGTGCTCGACGACGCGCGGCCCGGCGATCTGCCCGTCCTTGGTCACATGGCCGACCAGCACCATCGCCGTGCCGGTCTGCTTGGCGAAACGGATCAGCGCCTGCACGCCGGCGCGCACCTGCGTCACCGTTCCCGGCGCCGATTCGGCCATGTCGCTCCACAGCGTCTGGATGGAATCGATGATGACGAGATCGGGCCGCTTGTCCTCGGCGATGGTCGCCAGAATGTCCTCGACATGGGTTTCGGCGGCAAGCTGCACCGCGGTGTCGGCGGCGCCGAGCCTCTGGGCGCGCAGCCTGACCTGCGCCACGGCCTCTTCGCCCGAAACGTAGATGATCCGGTGGCCGCGCCGGGAAAGCGCCGCTGCGGCCTGCATCAGAAGGGTGGACTTGCCGATGCCCGGATCGCCGCCGATCAGCACCGCCGAGCCGCGCACGAAACCGCCGCCGGTCGCCCGGTCCAGTTCGGAAATGCCGGTCTCGATGCGCGGCGCTTCCTCGATCTCGCCGGAAAGCGAGGTGAGCGCCACGGGCCGGCCCTTCTTCGGCACACGGCCCGGGCCGCCGCCGATCCCGCCGGTCGGGTCTTCCTCGACGATGGTGTTCCACTCGCCGCAGCCCTCGCACTTGCCCATCCAGCGGTTATGCACCGCGCCGCAGTTCTGGCAGATGAATTGGGTGCGGGTCTTGGCCATGCGTCTCGCTCTTTCGTTTCCCATTCGCACATAGATGAGAACAAAACGAGAATCAAGCTATGCCGTGGAAAGTTTCGGCGTCTATTCCGCCTCCAGCGCCAGCCGCTCGTAGCGCAGGCCCGTCGAGGTGAGGATTTCATAGCCGATGGTGCCGGCGGCGCGCGCCACCTCGTCCAGCGGCACGTTGGGGCCGAACAGCTCGATATAGTCGCCGGCCCGGACGGCATTCGCCGGAACGTCGGTCACGTCGAAGATGGTCATGTCCATCGTCACCCGCCCGGCGACGGGGACCTGATAGCCGTTGACGAAGCCGTAGGCGCCGCCATAGCCCATCTCGCGCAAGGGGATGCCGGACCCCGACAGCGAGCGCTGGTAGCCGTCGGCATAGCCCACTGCGGCGATGGCGAGCCGGCTTGCGCGTTGCAGCCGGTATGTGCCGCCATAGCTCACCGTCTGGCCTTCGCCGGCCTCGCGGATCATCACGATCCGGGCCTCGGCGGTCGCGACGGGACGCATCGGGTTCGCCATCCCGTTCACCGCCTCGCCGCCGTAAAGGGCGATGCCGGGGCGGGTGAGGTCGAAGTGGTAGTCCGGCCCGAGGAAGATGCCGGCCGATGCGGACAGCGATGAATCGATACCTTCATAGGCGGCCGCAACCTGTTGAAACGATTCGCGCTGGACCGTGTTCATCGTGGAGGACGGCGTGTCGCCGCAGGCCAGGTGCGACAGCACGAGCACGGGGGAGAAGCTGGCCGGACGGCACGGATCGCCGGCCAGCGACAGCGCGTCTTCCGCCGTCAGGCCCAGCCGGTTGAAGCCGGTGTCGACCTGAAGCGCGCACGGGTGGTCGCCGGCCTGCGCCGCCACCGCCGTCCAGTGCGAAAGCTGCTCTTCCGAGGCGAGAACCGGCACGAGGTCGGAGCCGAGAATATCCGCCTCCTGCCCGGGCCAGACGCCGGAAAGGACGAAAATGCGCGCTTGCGGCGCATAGGGGCGGAGCGTCACGCCTTCGGCAACGGTGGCGACGAAGAAGTCGCGGGCGCCGGCGCGATAGAAGGTCTGGCCGGCATCCTCGATGCCGAGACCGTAGGCATCGGCCTTGACCACGGCGGCGGCGCGGGCCTTGCCCGAGCGCTTCGCCATGTCGCGCCAGTTGTCGGCCATCGCGCCGAGATCGACCGTCAGCCGCAACGGCGCATGCTCGAAGGCCGAGGCGAGCGGAAAATCGTCGTCGGGGGAAAAATCGTCGATATCGGGCATGGCAGGGACCGGGACAGGTGGGAGATGCACCGAGCCTATCACTTTTGTTCAAGACCGTGCGTGAAATCTGTTTTATCTTTTCCGCCATGCACAGCGTATCGCAATGGCAGGCACTGGAAGAAATGCCGCTGGAAGGGCAGGAGGAGAGCCGCTTCTGGCGCGACGAGCGATTCGGCGGCATGGAATGCCTGAGCGCGACCTTCTTCACCCATGAATATGCGCCCCATTCCCACGACACGTTTTCCATCGGCGCGATCGAGGTCGGGAGCCAGGTTTGCAGCATCAAGGGTTGCCGCGCCTATTCGCAGCCGGGCGATCTCTACCTGATCAACCCCGGCGTCATGCATGACGGCGCATCGGCCGAGGGCGGTTATCGCTATCGCATGATCTATCCCGACGCGCGGCTTTACCGCGACATCATCGAGGACATGACGGGACGTGCCTTCAACGGGCTTCCCTCGTTTCCCGACCAGCACCTTTCCGATGCCGGCCTTTCGCGGGCTTTCTTCGCCGCGCACAGGGCTTTGGAGTACGGCACGACGCTGGAAGCGGAGGAAAGCATGTTCACCGTGCTGGCCGCGATCTTCCGCCGCCACGGTGAATGGTCGGCCCCGCCGGTCGACACGCCGGAGCGCAGCGCCGTGCGCCGGGCGCGCGACTATCTGGCGGAGCGTTATGCCGACGAGGTGGGGCTGGAGGAACTGGCGACGGTCGCCGGCCTCAGCCGCGCCCATCTCATCCGCGCCTTCCGCCGCGAATATTTCATCACGCCGCACGCCTTCCAGACGCATCTGCGCATCCGTGCCGCCTGCGGCATGCTGCGGCGGGGCGACAGCCCCACCGATGTGGCGCTCGCCTGCGGTTTCGCCGATCAGGCGCATTTCACCCGCCATTTCAAGGCGCGCATCGGCACCACGCCCGGCCGGTTCCGCGCGGCATGATCACTTTCCTTCAAGACGGCCCCCGCTCCATGCTCTAAACCCCGCCTCTCACGGCGCAGCGGGCGCCGGTTTCGATGTGCGGAGCTGGAAATGACGGTGAATGAAAGCGCGGTGCGGGGCGCGGAGGATTTCGTTGCGGGCATGCGCGCCATCCTGCCGCTGATCGCCGCCGTGGTGCCGGTCGGGCTGGTGTTCGGCGCGGTGTCCGCCACCAAGGGCCTTTCGGCGCTGGAGGCGACGCTGATGAGCGCGCTGGTCTTCGCCGGCGGCTCGCAATTCGTGGCGATGGATATCTGGACGCATCCGGCGAGCTGGACGGGCCTCGGCTTCGCGGCCCTGCTGGTCAATGTGCGCCATGTGCTGCTCTCCGCCTCCATCGGCCAGAAGATGCAGGCCTTTTCCACGCAGCAGAAATATGCCGCCATGCTGTTTCTCGCCGACGAGCTCTGGGCGATGGCGGAGATGAAGGCGCGCGACGCGCGGCTGACGCCGGCGTGGTTCGCCGGCATCGTCGCGCCCTTCTATCTGGCCTGGGTGGTGTCCTCGCTGGCCGGGGCCATCGGCGGCGCGTTTCTGGGCGATCCGGCGCTGATCGGGCTGGATTTCGCCTTTCCGGCCGTGTTCATCGTGCTCATCATGAATTTCTGGCAAGGCAGGCGCACCGGCGCCGTGCTGTTCGCCAGCGCCATCGCCGCCATTTCTGTGAAATCGATGGCGGACGGCGCCTGGTATATCGCCGCCGGCGCGCTGGCGGGCCTCGCCGTTGCAGCGGTTTCGGGCGCGAAGAAGGAGGAAGCGTCGTGACGCTGGAATTTTCGACACTTCTCGCCATCCTCGCTATGGCGGTGGCCACCGTGCTCACCCGCGTCAGCGGCCTCGTCCTGATCCGGCATGTGAAGCTTTCGGCCCGGGCCCGGCAGGCGCTGGAAGCCATTCCGCCCGCCGTGCTGATGGCCGTCGTCGCGCCCACCGCGCTGATGACCGGGGCGGCCGAAACGCTGGCCTGCGCCGTCACCGCACTCGCCGCACTTCGCCTGCCGCTTCTGGCGGCGACGGCCGCGGGCGTGGTGTGCGTGGCGGCGCTGAGGGCTGTCGGCTTATAAGCTATTGCGAAGCCGGTTTCATCAATCTTACAGCTCTTCGGGAAAAGCCCTGCTAAACATACTTTGCGGCGGCGGAGCGCAACCGGTCGGAATAATCGTAGATCTGGTCGAGGGTGTCGATGATCATCCGCTCTTCCGCATCGCCGTCGAAAAGACCGATGTATTTTACCGATCGATTGAAGTGGAGGCGAGCAAGTGGCTTGCGATTGTTATTGTCCACAAGCACGGCGCAATAGGACTTCGCATCGCGCATGACGACACGCTTCGCGGCAATCGTATCACGTACGATGGCCCTTACGATCATGAAGCCCTCTGTCTCTTCGGGAGTGGTCACGATGTCCGTCTCTTCTATGACGGGCTCTTCGATCTTGTCCACCACGTCCTGGGTTTCTGCCAAGGCACTGGTCAACCGGTTTTTCACGGTATCCATGATTACGTCGCGGAAGGCGACTTTCACAACGCCGGTCAGCATTTCTTTGACCTGCGCAGTTAACCGTCCTTCGTAGACGTCCGAAGAAACAATCCTGACAAAATCTTCAGTTGGCTCCTCGATGAGCTGTGCGATGACCTGCTTGATGCCGGATGTGTATTTAAGTCTTTCGGCCGTTGCCAGTATGGCGTCGACGTTGAATGCCGATTTTTCAAACTTCCTGAGTTCCGAGACGGTTGCCGGCTGAATGTCGGAAATGTCGAAGATCAGGAAGGGACGGGTATCGAGTTTGTTCGGCTCTTCGAGGTCTGTGTAGAAATTGAATGTACGCCCGTTCGTGAGTATGGCGAACTTGGCTTTTGTAACCGTGAAGTAGCGGAACAATTGATTCAGATGCCGCTTTTCAAGCACGGTGGAAATTGGCTTGCATTCGATGAGGATGCGAATATCGCCCTCGATCTTTATTGCGTAATCGACCTTCTCGCCTTTCTTGCCGACCGCATCCGCTGTAAATTCGGGGATCACCTCATGCGGGTCGAACACGTCGTAACCCAGCGCGCGTAAAAAGGGCAAGACGACGGCGGTCTTCACGGCTTCTTCGGTTGCCATTGTGCTCGAATGCGATTTGACCCGGTCCGAAAGGATACGGAGGCTTTCTTCCAATGTGCTCATAGGGTTGTGTTCCGGTGCGGCCATAAATTGTATTTTAAGGCGTAAGAGGAAACTATCGGTAATGCAACCGTAAATATGGTGGACTTTAGCCGACCTATATCATCGGTCGTTGAGTTTCCTCGTCCATGAAGCGCGCCCGGAATGCGCTTGGGCTGATGCCCAGTCGGCGGCGGAAATGGTGGCGCAGCGTGTGGGCCGAGCCGAAGCCGGTGGTGGCGGCGATGGAGTCCATCGATGCCGCGCCCTGGCACAGCAGCCGCTTTGCCGTCGAAACGCGCTCCTCCGCCAGCCATTCGCCGGGCGTGGTGCCCGTCGCCTCGCTGAACCGGCGCAGGAAGGTGCGGTCGCTCATGCGTGCCAGCCGGGCCATCGCGGCGATGGTCCAGTTGCGGGCGAGGTCCGCGCGGATCGTGTCGAGCAGCGGCGCGATCTCCGCGCCCTCGCGCAAGGCGACGGGACGTTCCAGAAACTGGGCCTGCCCGCCGGCGCGATGCGCGGGCATGACCAGCCGTCGCGCCACCGAATTGGCGGCGGCGGCGCCGAAATCCAGCCGCACGATCTCGATCAGCAGGTCGATGCCGGCCGCACTTCCTGCCGCGGTGAAGATGCCGTCATGGCCGCGATAGAGGGAGGCCTCGTCGACCGTCAGGCCGGGATGGCGGGCGCGCAGCGCGTCCGCATAGCGCCAGTGGGTGGTCGCCGTCGCGTTTTCCAGAAGCCCGGTCGCCGCCAGCACGAAGGCGCCGGAACACAGCGAAACGAGCCGCGCCCCGCGGCTGTGGGCGGCCCGCAGCCTGTCGGTGAGCGCTTCCGGTACGGGCGCGTCGACGCTCCTCCAGCCCGGAACGACGACGATGTCGGCCTCGTCCAGCAGGTCCGGCCCGCCATCGGCGCGGATGGTGAGGCCGCCCGCCGCCCGCAGCGGGCCGTCATCGATGGCCGCACTGGCGAAGCGATACCAGCCCGTTCCCATTTCCGGGCGTGGCAGCGCGAAGACTTCGGTCGCGATGCCGAATTCGAAGGTGCAGAGCCCGTCATAGACGAGGGCGACGACGAGGGGGCCGGTGGGTTTTGTCATGATGTTTACGGTTATTGTCAATCGCGCCAATTGGCAAGCGCTGGCGGTGCGGCGATGATCCGGCCAACCGCAAAAGGAGACCGTTCCATGCCCACCGCCGTCACCGCCATTCCCGCCGCCGAAAGTCACGTCGCCCGCGCGCATTTCGCCGCCCAGTTCGCCTTCGAGACCGATTGCTGGGACGTCCACGATTCCCTCGCGCGTGGGGCGGATTTCGTGCTGCTCGACGTGCGCGGGCCCGCCCTTTACGCGAAGGGGCACGTTGCGGGTGCCATCAGCCTGCCGCACGGCAAGATCACCCGCAATCGCATGTCGGAATGGCCGGAGGATACCCTGTTCGTTACCTATTGCGCCGGCCCGCATTGCAACGGTGCGGCAAGTGGGGCGCTGCGACTGGCCGAACTCGGCCGTCCGGTGAAGATCATGGCCGGCGGCGTCACCGGCTGGCTGGACGAGGGCTTCGAACTCAGGACAGGCGATGAACCGTAAGGGCGCGACGGGCCGGCCTTGCGTCAGGTCTCCCCCAGCCGCGTCTCCAGCGCCCCGATCTCCCGGTCGGAGAACACTTCGACGCCGTTTTCCCTGAGAAGGGCGGCGGTGACGCCGGCGCCGGGATGTTTTTGACCGGAAAAGGAGCCGTCATAGATGAAGCCGCTGCCACAGGACGGACTGCCGTCGATGAGCAGGGCGAAGCGGCAGCCGTGCGCGCGGGCGAGATCGAGCGCGATCCGCGCCCCGTCGACGAACCGGCGGGTGACGTCGGCTCCCGTCGCGTCGACGACATTGGCCGCGCCGTCCAGAACCGCGGCACCGCTCCCGCTTCCGGCGATTTCGGCGGGCGGGCGCGGAATGCTGAAGCCGGCCATCACTTCCGGACAGATGGAAACGACCCGGCCTTCCGCCTGCCAGCGCTCGAGCGCGGGATGGGCCAGAGGCTTGGCCGCACCGTTGTAGCGCACGGGCCGCCCCATGAGGCAGGCGCTGACCAGTATCTTGTCCGTGGTCGTCATGGTGTCTCCGGCAGGGGAAAGCCCCCCTGCCTCAATGCTCCTCGTATTGCGTGAACGAGGGATCGGCGAGGTCGGCGAAGCGGGTGAACTCCGCCTGGAAGGCCAGCTTCACCGTGCCGGTCGGTCCGTGGCGCTGCTTGGCGATGATCACGTCCGCCGTGCCCTTCACCTTGTCCATCTGCGCTTCCCATTCGGCATATTTCGGATCGTCGGGATCGCGCGGCTCGGCGTTCTTCACGTAATATTCCTCGCGGAACACGAAGAGCACGACGTCGGCGTCCTGCTCGATCGAACCCGATTCGCGCAGGTCGGAGAGCTGCGGGCGCTTGTCTTCGCGGCTTTCCACCTGACGCGAGAGCTGGGACAGCGCGACGATCGGCACGTTCAGTTCCTTGCCGAGCGCCTTGAGGCCGGTGGTGATTTCGGTCACTTCCTGCACGCGGTTGTCGCCGGCCTTCTTGGAGCCGGTCATGAGCTGCACGTAGTCGACCACCAGAACGTCGAGGCCGCGCTGGCGCTTGAGGCGACGGGCGCGGGCGGCGAGCTGGGCGATGGAAATGCCGCCGGTCTGGTCGATGAACAGCGGCACCTTCTGCATCATCTGCGAGCAGGCGACGAGTTTTTCGAAATCGGCCTCGGTGATGTCGCCGCGACGGATCTTCGAGGAGGAGACTTCCGTCTGTTCGGAGATGATACGGGTGGCGAGCTGTTCGGACGACATTTCCAGCGAGTAGAAGCCGACGACGCCGCCGTTCTTCGCCTTCACCGAACCGTCGGGCAGGTATTCCGGCTCGTAGGAGGCGGCGATGTTGTAGGCAATGTTGGTGGCGAGCGAGGTCTTGCCCATGCCGGGGCGCCCGGCGAGGATGATAAGGTCCGAGCGCTGCAACCCGCCCATCTTGCCGTCGAGCGACTGGATGCCGGTGGAAATGCCGGAAAGGTGGCCGTCGCGCTCGAAGGCCGCGCCGGCCATGTCGATGGCCAGCGCCACCGCATCGTTGAACGACTGGAAGCCGCCGTCATAACGGCCGGTTTCGGCAAGCTCGAACAGGCGTCGCTCGGTATCCTCGATCTGCGTCTGCGGCGGCATGTCGAGCGGCGCGTCGTAGGCGATGTTCACCATGTCCTCGCCGATGGTGATCAGCGCCCGGCGCAGCGCCAGATCGTAGATCGCCCGGCCGAAATCCTCGGCATTGATGATGGTGACTGCCTGCGCGGCGAGCCGCGCCAGATATTGCGCGACGGTGAGGTCGCCCACCTTCTGGTCGGCCGGCAGGAAGGTCTTGAGCGTGATCGTGTTGGCGATCTTGCCCATGCGGATGATGTCGCCTGCCACCTCGAAGATCTTCCGGTGCAGCGGCTCGTAGAAATGGACCGGCTTCAGGAAGTCGGAAACGCGGTAGAAGGCGTCGTTGTTGACCAGCATGGCGCCGAGAAGCGCCTGTTCGGCCTCGATATTGTTCGGTGCCTCGCGCTGGAATGCCTCGCCCTTGGCGGGGTCGGTGAGTTTGCGTGCCGCGTCGTTCATGATCCCGTCCCGTTATGATCGCCGGATACTAACCCCTGTGGCGGCGCCGACCTATTGGCCGGCGCACCATTCCACAGCGATTCACAGGCAGCGGAAAAATAAATCTCCTGCCTGTTGACGGCGAATCGCCTGACTTTCCATTCTACCAAAAAGAAAACGCCCGGCGGACCGGGCGTTTTGCATATGTGGCGACCACCCTCTTTTGTCACCCTCGGGTCAAGCCCGGGCACGACGGAAGAGCTGATGGCTAAGGGAGCCTTTCTCAGGCTTCTTCCTCTTCGTCCTCGTCCTGGGCGTCCGGGTCGAAGAAGTTTTCCGGCTTCAGGGCGTCTTCGTCGACGCCGTAGATGGCTTCGGCGGAGGTGAGGTCCTCGCCCTTCAGCTGGCGCTCGGCTTCCTCGGCCGAACGGGCGACGTTCAGCTCGACGGTGATTTCGACTTCGGCATGCAGGTGGATCGTCACCTGGTGGATGCCGATGGTCTTGATCGGCTGGTTCAGCTCGACCTGGTTGCGGGCGATGGTGAAGCCTTCGGCAGCGAGGATCTCGGCGACGTCGCGGGCGGCGACCGAACCGTACATCTGGCCGGTTTCGCCGGCGGCGCGGACGACGATGAACGACTTGCCGTCGAGCTTCTCGGCAACCGTCTGGGCTTCCGACTTGCGCTCGAGGTTACGGGCTTCGAGAACGGCGCGGTCGGCTTCGAAGCGCTTCTTGTTGCCTTCGTTGGCGCGCAGCGCCTTGCCGAGCGGCAGCAGGTAGTTGCGGGCGTAGCCGTCGCGAACCTTCACGGTTTCGCCCATCTGGCCGAGCTTGGCGATGCGTTCGAGGAGAATGACTTCCACGGGATTGTCCTTTCGTTGTTCGGATGTCTCAGGATTCGTTGGTATTTTCGGCCCCGGCGGGTGTCAGGGCAAAGGCGCGCCGCGTATCGGCAAGGCCGATCGCGAGAATGATGAAGGCCGGCAGCACCATGACCGACGACAGGTAGGCGAGCACCAGCAGCGGTGTGCGGAAATCCTTGCCGCGGGTGCGATAGTGCAGCGATGCGAAACCGGCGAGCAGGAAACCGGCGCCGAAGGCCCCGGCGACCGTCGCGCCGAGCATGGCGGGCACGCCGCCGAAGAAGGTCAGGCCCACGCCGGCCAGCATGATGAAGACGGCGTTGCGGTGCATGCGCAGCGACGAGGGCATGTCCTCGCGCGGGCGCACGCCCTGGCCGGAGCGGGAAACGATGCGGGTGGCGAAATAATAGGCGGCGAACAGCATGATCAGCCACATGCCGGCCTGCATCATCGGCAACAGCACCAGCATCGATTTCTGCGTGCTGGCCACGACCTCCGCGTCGAAGGCCACACCGTTCGGCTGCTCGGCGAAGGACGTGATCATCGCCTCGACGAGCCTGTTCACGAATTCCGGCCCGAAGCCGATCATGATGCCGAGAATGATCACGGCGGCGCTGACAAGGCCGCACAGGTGCAGCAGGATGTCCGGCAGGGGATACCAGGCGATCCGGTCGTCGGGACCGCCGACTTCCGATGCGGGCCGCGCCAGATTGGCGAGATGGCTGATCCAGGCCGCGGGCACGGTGGTGAACATCGCCATCGTCAGCGCGAACATCGGCGAGACCAGGAGGCTGCCGGCGACCGCCGCGGAAACGACGGCGACGATGGCCGCGCGCACGCCCCAGCCGAGGCCGGCAATCAGGACGGGCAGGGCGGAGGCGGCATAAAGGACGAAGGACAGCGACGAGCGCGCGCCCGCGCCGAACCCCAGAAGGGCGGCGACGACGCCGGCGAGCAAGCCGGTCAGTAGCACTGTCTTGTCAAGTCCGTTCACGTTCGCTGTCCTGCGTCTTCGGCAGTTAGAGGCATGGTCCGGCGATCCGCGCGGTGCCCCAACATGGGTTTTCTGGCTGTTCCGATCCGCGCCCGACGCGGAAGGGAAGGAAGGTCGCCTGCAAAGGCGACCGTTCAATGTATTGGCAAACTCTCTTCTCCGTCACCCTCAGGCCTGACCCGAGAGTCCAAGCAGCGGGTGCGGATGGATGCCCGGGATCAAGCCCGGGCATGACGAAAGAATGCGGTCGAACTTCAAGGCCGCCCGAAGACGGCGCCCGGCATTCGAATCAGGCGACGACGTAGGGCAGCAGGCCGAGGAAGCGGGCGCGCTTGATGGCTCTCGCCAGTTCGCGCTGCTTCTTCTGGGAAACGGCCGTGATGCGGGACGGAACGATCTTGCCGCGCTCGGAAATGTAGCGCTGCAACAGACGGACGTCCTTGTAGTCGATCTTCGGAGCGTTCGCGCCGGAGAAGGGGCAGGTCTTGCGGCGGCGGTGGAACGGGCGGCGAACCGGTGCGGAGGAAACTTCAGCCATTGTCTTAAACTCCTCTTGTCAGGGCTCAGGCGCGGTCTTCGCGCGGACGGCGCGGGCGGTCTTCACGCGGGCCGCGATCTTCGCGGGGGCCACGGTCGGGGCGGTCGCCATCGCGGCGCGGGCGGTCGTCGCGGTCACGCTTCTGGAGCATGGCGGACTGGCCTTCCTCGTGCGCTTCGACGGAAACCGTCAGGTAGCGCAGGATGTCTTCGTTGATGCGCTGCTGGCGCTCGAGTTCCTGGATGGCGGCTGCCGGAGCGTCGAGGTCGAGCAGGGCGTAGTGAGCCTTGCGGTTCTTCTTGATGCGGTAGGTGAGGGACTTCAGGCCCCAGTTCTCGATGCGGCCGACCTTGCCGCCGAAGGATTCGACGACGCCCTTGTACTGCTCGATGAGCGCATCGACCTGCTGGGCGGACATGTCCTGCCGCGCCAGGAATACGTGTTCGTAGAGAGCCATTACAGCTGTGCCTTTCTTGCTTCTGGAAACGCCGGATGTCCGGCATCTGTTCGTAACGGCCCGATTGCGGCGCCAAGCCTCAACGACTGCTCTTGAGGGCCGCAAGGGCCGGGCAAGAAAAGCGTTTTGTCCGAGACGGTCGAGAGCGGAGACACGGGAGGCCGGACCCTTGTGGTCCTGCGGTTCCTCTTTCCGAGAAAAGAAAAACCGGCCCTCCGTTCAGCCACCAGCCGGAAGACCGGGCGTTGCGAACAGCGCGCTTATACGGATTTCTGGCCGAAAGGCAAGGCTTTCCTTGCGATTGCCGGCGTCCCTTACATATTTCGGGCGGGGCTGTCCGCAAGGAGAGGATTGCCGAGCATCCTGCGCATCTGCTTGTCGTCCGGAATGCGTCCGCCCATGAGCAGTTCCAGCAATTTGGGACTGATCTTCCTGAGAACGTAGACCGAAACAATGCCGGTGGCGAGCGACGTCAGCGGTGCGGTAATGAAGAAAATCATATAAACGGGGTCGCCAATCTCGCTTCCGAGCTGGCGCAGGACTTCCCAGACCAGCCCCATCAGGACAAGGTGGGAGCAGAAAACGAAAAAGATGACCGGCTCGTAGCGGAGTACATAGGGCGCCAGGGCTTTCCGGTAGATCACGAGGGAAAGATACCAGAAGCAAAGCGAACCGCCAATGCGCGACACGAGAACCAGGAAATTGAGCATGAGGCTGCCGTTCTGGCTTCGCCACCAGCCGGGGTCGACGATGGCAAAGGCGATCAGCAGGGGGAAAAGCGCGAGAAACGCGATGGGAAAAAGCGTGCCCATATTGTTGTCGATCGCGCGGATCGACAGCGGAGTCTGGGGCAGGGCAAATGCACAGCCTGCCGCGAAGAACAGGGGAATCTGGCTGTTTATGAACAGTACGCTGTCAAAATTCGCGATACTGTTTGAAGTGAGGATGAGCAGCGTTATCCAGACATTGGCTCTCAGCATGAACAGAATGACGGGAAAAAACAGCCCACAGACAAAGATGTCGCGCAAAAAGTAGAGCTGCGACGATGCAGGATAACGGGTCAGCGCCAGAAAACTGTTGAGATAGTAGAGAGCGTCAGCATCCTGAGGAAGTCCGGAATTCGCAACCGTTAGAACAAATTTGATCAGACTCCACAAGACGAGCGGCAATATGAGTGTCTTGAATTTGCCGCGCATCTGCTGCGTCCAGTTCTTTCTCGCGAGCAACGTGACCATCAGATAGCCTGATACGATACTCAGAAGCGGAACACTGGTGCGTCCAATAAAATATCTGATTTCCTGAATGAAAAACTCGAAGCTGAAGATGTTGTTCGTCATTATGTTCGTATTGGGTGGAATATGAACATATATTACAGCAAGAATACAGATGACGCGCGCGATCTTTATTCGCTCTGAAACGTCTTTTTCTATCAGGATCTGATTTGAATTCATATAGTCGGACTCATCCAAGCCGCTCGCAGTTCATGCAACACTATTATGATGCGCTCATGGATGCAACACACGAAAACGCAAGCGTATTATCCCTCTTTTGCCGATGTGTGCGTCTTGCTTGCGGCAAACCCATGCAAGCCTCGGGACTCGCAGCATTTCCGTTTCTCGAGGGAAACGGAAATGCCATCGGTCGATGCCGGGTCAGATCGTCATCGGGTATTCGCGGTGGATTTTGGCGATGCCTTCGAAAATCTCGGGCGACAGGGCGACGTCGGCGGCGGCGATGTTGGTCTTCAACTGCTCCATCGATGTCGCGCCGATGATGGTGGAGGTGTTGAAGGGGCGCGAGAGCACGAAGGCGAGGGAGAGTTGTGCGAGGTCGAGGCCGTGCTGCCGGGCCAGGTCGGAATAGGCTTCGACCGCCGGTTCCTGAAGCGGTTGCAGGCGTCCGCCGAGGTCGCCGTTGATGGCGCCGCGCGAGCCGGCGGGCTTTGCGCCGCCGAGATACTTGCCGGTCAGGAGGCCGGCGGCGAGCGGCGAATAGGGCAGGAGGCCGACATCCTCGTGCCGAGCCACTTCGGCAAGATCGAGGTCGAATGTCCGGTAGAGAAGATTGTATTCGTTCTGGATCGAGGCGACGCGCGGCAGGCCCTTCTCCTCGGCCAGCCGTATATATTGCAGCGTGCCCCAGGCGGTTTCGTTGGAAAGGCCGATATGGCGGATCTTGCCCACCTTCACCGCCTCGCCGAGCGTGGTCAGGGTGATCTCGATATCGAGCCTGGCGCTCTCCTTGTCCTGCTGGTAGGCATCGAAGCTCCAGGCATTGCGGAAATGGTAGTGCGGACGGTTCGGCCAGTGGATCTGGTAGAGGTCGATATAGTCCGTGCGCAGGCGCTTCAGGCTGGCATCGAGCGCCTCGCGGATGCTCGCGGGGTCGAGCGGGCGGCCGCCGCGGATATAGGCGCGGCCCGGACCGGCGACCTTGCTCGCCAGAATGACCTCGCCGCGTTTGCCGCTCTTGCCGAACCAGTTGCCGATGATCGTTTCCGTATCGCCGTAGGTTTCCGGCGAAGCCGGCGTCGTCGGGTAAAGCTCGGCGGTATCGAAGAAGTTCACGCCGTTGGCGACGGCATAGTCCATCTGCCCGAAGGCTTCCGCCTCGCTGTTCTGGCTGCCCCAGGTCATGGTGCCGAGGCAGATTTCGGACACGGAAAGGCCGGTGCGGCCGAGCGGATTGTGCTTCATGGGAAAATGGCTCCGGGAATGCGGATATTTTGCGGTGCCGCAAATTTAATGCGGAATCGCGTTTGTGCAAGGATATCTGCACCAATTTCGCCCGGCAGCGGAAAATGCCTCTTTCGCGGGCTTGTAGATCTTGTCGCGGGCCTTTCTATTGACTTGCACCTCCAGAATGTGAATGGAAAGGAAAAATCAAAGGGAAGGGACGAACCTCGATGAGCGTTGCATTTACATTTCCCGGCCAGGGCAGCCAGGCTGTCGGCATGGGACGTGAGCTGGCCGAAACCTTTGTGGAGGCCCGCGCCGTGTTCGCGGAAGTCGACGAGGCCCTCGGCGAAAAGCTTTCCGATACGATGTGGAACGGCCCGGAGGACAGACTGACCCTGACCGCCAATGCCCAGCCCGCGCTGATGGCCGTATCCATCGCGACGATCCGTGTGCTCGAGGCGCGCGGCCTCGACCTCAAGGCCAAGGTCGCCTTCGTCGCCGGCCACTCGCTCGGCGAATATTCCGCCCTCTGTGCCGCCGGCACCTTTTCCCTGGCCGATACCGCCCGCCTGCTGCGCATTCGCGGCAACGCCATGCAGGCCGCCGTTCCGGTCGGCGAGGGGGCGATGGCCGCGATCATCGGCCTGGAGGCCGATGCGGTCGAGGCCATCTGCGCGGAAGCCTCCGTCCTCGGCGTCGCCCAGATTGCCAATGACAACGGCGGCGGCCAGCTCGTCATTTCCGGCGGCAAGGCTGCCATCGAGAAGGCAGCGGCGCTGGCCTCGGAGAAGGGCGCGAGGCGCGCCCTGATGCTGCCGGTTTCCGCGCCGTTCCATTCGGCCCTGATGGGACCGGCCGCCGAGGCGATGGCCGAAGCGCTTGCCGGGGTCCCGGCCAAGGATCCGGCCGTGCCGCTGGTCGCCAATGTCCGCGCCGCGCCGGTGAGCGACGCCGAGACGATCCTTTCCCTGCTGGTCGAGCAGGTGACGGGCCGCGTGCGCTGGCGCGAGACGGTGGAATGGTTCGGCGAAAACGGCGTGACGACACTTTATGAAATCGGCACCGGCAAGGTGCTGACCGGCCTTGCCAGACGGATCGACAAGCGGGTTTCCGGCGTCGCCGTGAACGCCCCCGCCGATATCGACACAACGATTGCCGCTCTTGCCGGCTGATCTCGGGTTTACAAGGAAGGATTCCACACATGTTCGATTTGACCGGCCGCAAGGCCCTGGTGACGGGCGCAACCGGCGGCATCGGCGAGGAAATCGCCCGCACGCTTCATGCCCGCGGCGCGACCGTCGGCCTGCACGGCACGCGCAGGGAAAAGCTTGAGGCGCTGGCTGCCGAACTCGGCGAGCGCGCGACGATCTTCCCGGCGAACCTGTCGGACCGCGGCGAAGTGAAGGCGCTCGGCCAGACGGCCGAAGCCGAACTCGGCGGCGTCGACATTCTCGTCAACAATGCGGGCATCACGAAGGACGGCCTGTTCGTGCGCATGAGCGACGAGGACTGGGACGCGGTTCTGGAAGTGAACCTGACGGCCGTGTTCCGCCTGACGCGCGAACTGACGCAAGGCATGATGAAGCGCCGCTACGGCCGCATCGTCAACATCACCTCCGTCGTCGGCGTCACCGGCAATCCGGGCCAGGCCAACTACTGCGCCTCCAAGGCCGGCATGATCGGCTTTTCCAAGTCGCTGGCGCAGGAAATCGCCAGCCGCAACGTCACCGTCAACTGCATTGCCCCCGGCTTCATCGAATCGGCGATGACCGGCAAGCTGAACGAAAAGCAGAAGGAAGGCATCCTCGGTTCCATCCCCATGAAGCGGATGGGAACCGGCGCCGAGATCGCCTCCGCGGTTCTCTACCTCGCCTCGCAGGAGGCGAGCTACGTGACGGGCCAGACCCTGCACGTCAACGGCGGCATGGCGATGATCTGATATGAGGTGCGGCTGGGCGGTCGACACCTGTGTCCAACCGCCTTCCGCCTGTGTTCAGGGCGATTTTCAGGCTTTGCGGCGCGCTTAAACCGTGTTAAGCGGGCCAAGACTGAGATCAGTCGCCCCTGATGAAGAGGGAGGGTACGCCCCGATGCTGGCCCTGTTCTTGAAACAGGGTTGAACGGGGAGTACCTGCGAAAAGGACGACTGTTCTTTTCTCGGTTCAACCAGGTTCCGGGTGCGACTGTCATCCGGGGAATGAAGTCAACGGTCGAGGAAACCGACATGAGCGATATCGCAGAACGCGTTAAGAAAATTGTTATTGACCATCTTGGTGTAGACGCCGACAAGGTCGTTGAGGGCGCAAGCTTCATCGACGACCTGGGCGCAGACTCGCTCGACACCGTCGAACTGGTCATGGCCTTCGAAGAAGAGTTCGGCGTTGAAATCCCGGACGATGCCGCGGACTCGATCCTCACGGTCGGTGACGCCGTGAAGTTTATCGAAAAAGCCCAGGCCTGATCCCTTTCAGGCTTGTTTTCGAGTGCGAACCGGCGGGCGGCTCCCGCTTCGCCGTGTTCCTCGAAAAATGCTCCAATCCGTAAAATACGGTCCGCAGGAACGCCCGGCAGGGTGTTTTCCGGACATGAGTGGAAACTGTTTCGCGCGGTGCGCGCCGCAGGGCAAAGCAAGAATAAAGCAGGAATACTGTCGGGAGGTCGCGGACGATGAGACGTGTCGTTATCACCGGTATCGGCATGGTGTCCCCCCTGGGAACCGGCGCTGAGATCACCTGGTCCCGTTTGCTGGCGGGGGTCAATGCGGCCCGTCTCGTCACCGAGTTCGAAGTGGATGATCTGCCGGCGAAGATCGCCTGTCGCATTCCCGTCGGCGACGGCACGGACGGCACGTTCAATGCCGACCAGTGGATGGACCCCAAGGAACAGCGCAAGGTCGATCCCTTCATCCTTTACGGCATGGCCGCCGCCGACATGGCGCTGGACGACGCCGGCTGGCACCCGAAGACGGACGAGGACCAGGTCGCCACGGGCGTGCTGATCGGTTCCGGCATCGGCGGCCTCGAGGGCATTGTCGAGGCGGGCTACACGCTGCGCGACAAGGGCCCCCGGCGCATTTCGCCGTTTTTCATTCCCGGACGCCTGATCAACCTCGTGTCCGGCCACGTTTCCATTCGCCACAAGCTGCGCGGCCCGAACCATTCGGTCGTCACCGCCTGCTCGACGGGCGCGCACGCCATCGGCGATGCCAGCCGCCTGATCGCGTTCGGCGATGCCGACGTCATGGTGGCCGGCGGGGCCGAAAGCCCGGTGTGCCGCATCGCGCTGGCGGGCTTCGCCGCCTGCAAGGCCTTGTCCACGCGGCATAACGACGATCCGCAAAAGGCTTCGCGCCCCTATGACCGCGACCGCGACGGTTTCGTCATGGGCGAGGGCGCCGGCATCGTCGTTCTCGAGGAGCTGGAACATGCGAAGGCCCGTGGCGCGAAGATCTATGCCGAGGTCGTCGGCTACGGCCTCTCGGGCGACGCGTATCACATCACCGCGCCCAGCGAGGACGGCGAGGGCGCCTATCGCTGCATGAGCATGGCGCTGAAGCGCGCCGGCATCACGCCGGCCGATATCGATTACGTCAACGCGCATGGCACCTCCACGATGGCCGACACGATCGAGCTGGGCGCTGTCGAGCGCCTGGTCGGCGATGCGGCTCCGGGCGTGTCCATGTCGTCCACCAAGTCGGCGATCGGCCATCTGCTGGGCGCAGCCGGTGCGGTGGAGGCGATTTTCGCGACGCTGGCGATCCGCGACAATGTCGTGCCGCCGACGCTCAATCTCGACAATCCCGATGTCGAGACAAGGATCGACCTCGTGCCGCATGTCGCGCGCAAGCGCGAGGTCAACATCGCCGTGTCGAATTCCTTCGGCTTCGGCGGCACCAACGCTTCGGTGGTCCTGAGGCGTTACGAAGGCTGACAGCAGGAAGCCGGCGGGTTTTCCCGTCCCGGCTTCCGCATGCCCGGCCGTTCCGCAGGACGGCCGACGTTGTAGCCGGATCGGGCCGCCATTCGACCGGCCGGCCGGGAATCCGGCCCCGCGGGGTCTGCCGTGCAAACCGTTCCGAAGCGGTCTTCTTCGGGATGACGGTTTCGTCCTCGACTAGTTTTCGCCGCATTACTCCATCATCCGTGGAGCGTGCCTAAAAGAAAAGATTCGCCGGTGAACGAAACAAACGACCTGAACAATGACGAGCCGTTCCGGGAGGCGCAGAACGCGCCCAAGGGACCGATCATTCCGAAGTCGCCCAAGGAGGCGCTTCGTCCCGAGCGCGTGCCCGAACCGCCCCGGCGTTCGCGCAAGGCCCGCAGCCAGTTCGTCATTTTCCTGAATTTCGTCATGACGATGATCGTGCTGGGCGCGGCGGTGGCCGTCGGCCTGTTCGTCTATGTCAACAATGCCTTCCGCGAGCCGGGTCCGCTGGCGGTCAATACCCATGTCATCGTCCGGGCCGGTTCCGGCACGACGGAGATCGCCGCCAATCTGGAGCGCAACGGCGTCATCACGGATGCCCGCATCTTCCAGTACATGTCGAAAATCTATCTCGGCAACCGCACCCTGAAGGCGGGCGAATACGAGGTGAAGGCCGGCGCCTCGATGCAGGAGGTCGTGGACCTTCTGGAATCGGGCCGCTCCATCCTCTATTCGATCACCTTTCCCGAAGGCCTGACCGTCGCGCAGATTTTCCGCCGCCTTGCGGACGATCCGATACTCGAAGGCAACCTGCCGGCGGAAACGCCGGCGGAGGGCTCGCTTCGCCCGGATACGTACAAGTTTTCCCGCGGCACGCGGCGCGAGGAGATCGTCAGCCAGATGCTGGCGCAGCAGGCGCGGATCGTGGACCAGATATGGGAGCGCCGCGATCCCGAACTGCCGCTGAAGTCCAAGGAGGAACTGGTCGTTCTCGCCTCCATCGTCGAGAAGGAGACGGGCAAGGCCGACGAGCGTGCCCATGTCGCCTCGGTCTTCTATAACCGTCTGGCCCGGGGCATGCGCCTGCAATCGGACCCGACCGTGCTTTACGGCATTTTCGGCGGCGAGGGCCGTCCGTCCGACCGTCCGATCTATCAGTCGGACCTCGACCGGGAGACGCCCTACAACACCTACAGGATTTCCGCCCTGCCGCCGGGCCCGATCGCCAATCCCGGGCGCGATGCCCTGGAAGCGACCGCCCTGCCGTGGAAGACGAAGGATCTTTACTTCGTTGCCGACGGCACCGGCGGCCATGCCTTCGCCGAGACGCTCGAGGAACACAACGCCAATGTCCGCCGCTGGCGCAGGATCCAGGCAGAGCAGGCCGCCGGCAACACGCCGCCTGCCGCCACGGCTCCGGCGACCTCGCCGTAAAACATAGCGGAATCGGTCGTACCGGGGCGGTGGCCGGCCATCGCCCCGGTCTTTTCATGGAGGGATAGCAATGGCCTTGCGTTCGATGACCGGATTTGCGCGCAGCGAGGGGGAGAGCGGCCGCTACCGTTTCGCCTGGGAACTGCGGGCGGTCAACGGCAAGGGCCTCGACCTGCGCCTTCGCCTGCCGCCGGGCCTCGAACGTCTGGAAGCCGGGCTTCGCCGTCTTGCCGGTGCGGCGCTCGCCCGCGGCAACGTTCAGGCCGGACTGACGGTCGGTGTCGCCGAGAACCGCATCGAGGCGGTCGTCAATCGCGATGCGCTCGATGCCGTTCTGGCGCTGAAGGCCGAGCTCGGCGCCAGCGTCGACCCGGCGCCACTGCGGTTCGACAGCCTGCTCGGCATTCGCGGCCTCATCGACTTCCGTGAGGCCGAGGACGAGCCGGAGATGCTGGCGGACCGCGACGCCGCCATGCTCGACGCGTTTCAGGCCGCTCTCGACGGGCTGAACGGAATGCGCGAGCGGGAAGGGACCGCGCTCGCAACGGTACTCGCCGGCCAGCTCGACCAGATCGCCGCTCTTGCCGACCGTATCGAGGCTGATCCGTCGCGCCAGCCGGCGGAGATCGTCAGGCGGATCGCGGGTCAGGTCGCCCAGCTCATGGAAGCCAATTCCGCGCTCGACCAGGAACGACTGCATGCCGAGGCGGCCCTGCTGGCCACGCGCGCCGACATCCGCGAGGAACTGGACCGGCTCAGGGCCCATTGCGCCGCCGCGCGCGAATTGCTGGCCGCCGGCGGCCCCGTCGGGCGCAAGCTCGATTTTCTTGCACAGGAATTTAACCGGGAATCGAATACGATCTGTTCGAAGTCGAATGCGGTCGCCGTCACGTCGGCCGGAATCGAGTTGAAGGTCGTGATCGACCAGTTCCGGGAACAGGTTCAGAATCTGGAGTAACCGATGAATATGCCGGCCAAGAAGACGACCGAGATCGCCCGCCGCGGTCTCATGCTGGTCATTTCCTCGCCCTCCGGCGCGGGCAAGTCGACGATTTCCCGCGCCCTGATGGAGGCCGATCCGTCGCTCGGCATGTCCGTCAGCGTCACGACGCGGCAGCGCCGCCCGAGCGAGATCGCCGGCCGCCACTATCACTTCATCTCGGTGCGCGAGTTCGAACGCCTGCGCGACAGCGACGCCCTTCTGGAGTGGGCCGAGGTTCACGGCAATTTCTACGGCACGCCGCGCGAGCCCGTCGAGGTCGCTATGGCCGCGGGCCGCGATATGCTGTTCGATATCGACTGGCAGGGCGCTCATCAGCTTCAGGAGAAGATGGCCGCCGACGTCGTCTCGATCTTCGTGCTGCCGCCGACCATGACCGAGCTGCAATCGCGCCTGCACCGCCGTGCCGAGGACACGGAAGAGGTGATCCGCACCCGTCTCATCAATTCCCGTTCGGAAATCGGCCACTGGCGCGAATACGACTACGTCATCGTCAACGAGGACCTCGACACGGCCTTCGACGCCGTCCATTCCGTCGTGAAGGCCGAGCGCCTGCGCCGCGACCGCCGCCACGGCCTGTTCGATTTCGTGCGGCACCTGCTGGAGGAAGAGCCGGAGTTGTGAGGGGGCGACGCCCGGGGTGGAGAGCATGGAGCAATCGGGAATACCCGTCGAGGCGGAGCGGGCGCTGGAGATCCTTCGACGGGTTTTCACGGATTCGCTGCTTGGCGTCTATCTTCACGGCTCCGCTGTCGCTGGTGGCCTGCGTCCGGACAGCGATGTGGACGTTTTGGCGATCATCGGCCGTTCGGCAACCCCTGACGAGCGTGACCGCTTGCTCGGCGCCTTGATGACGGTTTCGGGCCGTCCGGGAAAGGATGCCGGCATGCGTCCTCTGGAAATGCTCGTTTTCCGTCGTGCCGATCTCTTTCCCGTTTCTTATCCGGCGCGGAGTGAATTCCTATACGGAGAGTGGCGCCGGGAAGCTTATGAGGCGGTGGAGGTGCCGGCGCCCGAAACAGACCCGGAATTCACCCTGATACTGGCGCAGGCCCGTCAGAAAGCCCGGTCTCTGCTGGGACCCGATGTCGGTGAAACCCTTCCGGTCATCCCCGAAGCGGATATACGCCGGGCCATCGGCGATGCACTTCCCGCTCTGCTGGCAACGCTGGAGGGCGACGAGCGGAATGTCCTGTTGACCCTTGCGCGCATGTGGCGAACCCTGGAAACGGGAACATTCGTTCCCAAGGATATCGCGGCGGAATGGGCGGAAGCGCGTTTGCCCGCCGAAGCTGCGACGGTCATGGCCGATGCCCGCGCCGCCTATCTGGGGCTGGCGGGCGACGACTGGCGGAAGCGCCGCCAGGTGGTTTTACACGTAGCAGAGGAACTGCGCCGGCGTGTGAAGGACCTTTTATAAGTTCGGCGCCGGCCTCAAACGCAATTTGTCAGCCGCACGAACTCCTCCACCGACAGCGTTTCCGCCCGTCGGGTCGGGTCGATGCCGGCCTTTTCCAGCAAGGTCTCGCCGCCGAGGGATTTGACGCTCTGGCGCAGCATCTTGCGGCGCTGGCCGAAGGCGGCTTCCGTCACCTTTTCGAGTTTCTTCACGTCGCAGGGCAAGGGGTTGTCGCGCGGGGTGAGATGCACCACCGTCGACGTCACCTTGGGCGGCGGGGTGAAGGCCTGCGGCGGCACGTCGAAGGCCATGTGCGCCTCGGTGCGCCAGCCGGCCAGCACGCCGAGGCGGCCGTAGTGGTCGTCCTCTTCGTCCGCGACGATGCGCAGGCCGACTTCCTTCTGGAACATCAGCGTCAGCGACTCCCAGTAGGGCGGCCAGGCGGGAGGCAGCAGCCAGTTAACGAGAAGCTGCGTGCCGACATTGTAGGGCAGGTTGGCAATGATCTTCACCCTGCCGCCGACGCCCTCGGCCAGCGCCGCGAAATCTGCCTTCAGCGCGTCGCCCTCGATCACCTCCAGCCGGCCCGGATAATGCGCGGCGATTTCGGCAAGCGCGGGCAGGCAGCGACTGTCGCGTTCGATGGCGATGAGCTTCTTCGCACCGAGCGAGAGAATGGCGCGCGTCAGCCCGCCGGGGCCGGGGCCGACCTCGATGACGGTGCAGTCTTCGAGCGGCCCCGCGGTGCGGGCGATCTTCTGCGTCAGGTTGAGATCGAGCAGGAAATTCTGGCCGAGCGCCTTGCGGGCGTCGAGCCCGTGGGCGGCAATGACGTCGCGCAGCGGTGGAAGGCCGTCGATGGCGGCCATCAGACGGGAGCCACCCTCGCATGCCCCGCAAGCTGGCTGGCGAGCTTGAGGGCCGTGACGAGGCTCGTCTCGCGGGCGACGCCCTGCCCGGCGATGCCGAAAGCCGTCCCGTGGTCGGGCGAGGTGCGGATGAAGGGCAGGCCGAGCGTGACGTTCACGGTATCGTCGAAGCCGAGCGCCTTTGCCGGGATCAGCGCCTGGTCGTGATACATGCAGACCGCCACATCGTAGCGGGCGCGGGCTTCGTCGTGGAACATGGTGTCGGCGGGCAGGGGGCCGAAGGCGTCGATGCCTTCCGCGCGCAGGCGGCTGATGGCCGGATGGATGATGTCCTGATCCTCCCTGCCGATGGCGCCGCCTTCGCCCGCATGCGGGTTGAGGCCGGACACGGCAAGGCGCGGCGAGGCGATGCCGAAACGCTCGCGCAGATCCTTCGCGGCGATGCGGCAGGTGTCGAAGATCAGTTCTTCGGACAGCTTGTCTGCGACATCCCTGAGCGGAATATGGATCGTCACCGGAACCGCGCGCAGCTTCGGACCGGCCAGCATCATGACCGGCATGACACGCTCGCCGGTGGCGCGGGCGGCGAGATCGGCCAGAAATTCGGTATGGCCGGGAAACTGGAAACCCGCTTCGTAGAGAACGGCCTTGGCGATCGGGCTGGTGACGACGGCGCTTGCCTTGCCGGAGACCGCAAGCTCCACCGCGGTTTCGATCGAGGCGATCGTGCTGCGCGCGGTGCCGATATGGGGCTGGCCGGCGACGACATCGATGCCGGCGGGGAGGGAAAGGACGGGCAAGGCTTCGGCGAAAGCGCCCGTTGCGGCTTCGGCGCCTGTCTCGGCCAGCGGAACCTCAAGGTCGAGAAGCCGTGCGCGGATCGTCAGGACATCCGGATCGCCGACATAGACGAACGGCGGCAGGCCGTATTCCTTCCGCTTGGTCCAAGCCACCAGCGCGAGATCCGGCCCGATGCCGGCGGGGTCTCCCTGGGTCAAGGCGAGCGGGAGAGGGCGCGGGGCGGAACTCGGCATGAAGGTGTCCTTGGGGCGTTCTCAGCGATAGACAATGTGCGCCTTGGAGCGCAGTTCATCGAGGAATTTCTTCTCGTTCGGGCTGGCGTCGGACGAATTGCCGGCATTGGCCAGATCCTCGGCGCGGAACACGATTTCCGCCGCAAGGTCGTCGTTGACCTGACGCTGGCTACAGATCGCGAGGAATTCGGCGCCCCGTTCCGTCACGCGAACACCGGTCGTCTGCCCCTTGGCGTTTTCCACCAGCGGCTTCCACTCCTCAGGAATCTGCTGGAGCATCATGCGGCCGAGTTCGCGCACGGCCACGTCGTGATAGCCCTTGGCGAACTGCTTGGCCTGCTCGCAGGTCGGGAATTTGGAACGCGCGGCCTCTGCCTCGGCCTTACGCTTGGCGGTGATCGCATTGCGCTTGGATTCCGGCACCACGAAGATGATCTGCTGGAGGATGTATTCCGTCGTGACCGGCTTTTCCTTGGATTCCGCCATGCGCTTGACGATTTCCTGGTTCGAGAGCCTGCCGGAATTGCCGTATTTGGCGTTCACGAGGCGCGGCCAACTCATCTGCACGGCGATGAATGCCTTGAAATGCTCGGTGCCGACGCCGGCCTGATTGAGAATCTGCGTCAGTTGCTGCGGCGTCAGCTTGTTGCCCGCGGCAAAGCGGGCGAAGGAGGCATCGACGTCGGCGGTGCTGACGGAGGCGCCGACCCGGGCGATTTCCTGCCGTTTCAGCGTTTCCTCGACCATCTGCTCGCGAGCTATCTTGCGCAGGTCGCCACGCTGGTTCTGCAACCGCAGAAACGCGGCGCGGCGGGAAATGTCGTTGTTGGTGATCGCGGTGCGGCCGACGACGATCTCGACGGCAGAACTGGTTTGCGCACGGGCCGGTGCGGCGGCGAGAGCCGCAGCGCAGAGCGAAGATGCGACAGCACCCGCCATCAGGGCGCGCAAAGCCTTTTTCCCAACAGCCATCGGCATTTCCTTTCCCTCGCGGGGCTCATGCCCCGAACCCTTCGTTCGTCTTCAGAGTGTCGATAAAACAGTCGTGGACCGGCAGGTTCGCCCGCCCGATCCGTTCATACCGTTCCGGCCTTCGGTATTGCGAAGGCCTTTTCTGTATAAATACGCCGGATCAGTTTCACAATCCTTGCGGCGAAACAATGGCCCGCCGCCGGGATTGCGTTCGATGCCCGTTGTTCGGTGCCATTATTATTCAATGAACGTATCGAACGTGTCCGCGCCCAGATCGACATCGCCCAGCGTGCGGAAGCTCAGGCGGGCGCCAACGGTCCAGTCGTTCGCCTTCTCGTTGCTGGCATCGCGCGTCTCGGAAAACGCCATCGAGAAGATCATGCACTCGTCGGTGTAGCTGAAACCGAGACCGCGGCGGGTCAGCACGTCGGAATTGATGTCCCACGTCACCGCCCCGAACAGAGACCAGTTGTCGTTCAGCCGCAGCGACGTGGTGTTCTGGATGACGTCGTTGTCTTTCTTGTCGCCATATTCGGGCTGCGAGTTGATCCGCGTATAGGTCAGGCTGGCCTGCACCGCGCGCGACGTATAGGCGATGGACGTATCGGTGCGGTTCAGGTCGAGATCGTCCTTGTCGAGACGCACGCTGCTGCTGAGCGATATCCCGTTCGGCATGTCGACGCCTGCCATCGCGACATAATCCGAAACGCTGTTTTCCAGGCCGGAATTGGCGCCGGCGTTCACGAGGTCGTCGGTCGCGAACGAGTTCTGGCCGGCAAGCTGGTAGGACTGCCCGGCGATGGCCTTCAGCGTGAAGCCGTTGTCCAGGGAGCCGGTGTAGCGGAAGCCGATATTGGCGCGCGTTCCGCCCTCGATGCGGTCGTAGCCGGAGAACTTGTCGCGTTCGAACAGGTTGGTCGCGTCGAAGACGAAGCTCTGCGCGTCCTCGTTGGGAAGCCCGCCGGCATGGCTTTCGTTCGGGCGCACGAAGACCTGCGCGATCGGCTCGAAGATGTGGCTGCCGTAGCTGCTGGACACGAGAAGCGGATAGCGCGCCTCGAGCCCCGCCGTCAGCATGGTGCGCGCCGTAAAGCCGTCACCCTCGAAATTGCCCGTGTAGCCGGTGGGCGTGTTGACGTCGAGGCCGTGCAGGTCGCCGCGGGCCGCCAGGATCGGCGTCAGCAACAGTCCCTGCGGCGTGGTGTAGGTGCGCTGCCACTCGATCTCGCCGGTCATGCGGGTGTTGACGCCGGACAGCCCGCGATAGCCGTTCTTGCTCAGGGCGGCGTTGATGTCGGCATTGGTGCGCGAGATGTTGGTGAAGTTGAAGTTCGCGGAAAGCTCGCCGCCTGCGACGGCCTCCGGCGCGATATAGCGATAGTCGATGACCGGGGAGACGATCGCCTGGCGCTTTTCCGCATCGTTGTTCGTGTCGGCGTCCTGAACGTCGAAGTAATAGGCGCGGGCGTCGAAGTAGTTGCGGTCGCCCTTGCCGGTCAGATAGGCCTGATTGGTGTGAAAGGTGTCGTTCAGGCCTTCGATGTCATAGGTGCGCGCGAAATTGTTGTCGCTTTGCAGCATGGCGTTCCAGCCGAACGCCCAGCGCGGGTTGAAGTGGAACTCGCCCTTGCTGGCGACGAGGCCGCGCAGATCCTTCTCGGCGTCGCTGGTGTTGCTGGTGAACATCTCGCTGCGCATCTGGTTGATGCCCGCCACGCGCAACGTGTGTTCGCCGTTTTCGAAACGCTGGCGGAACTCGCCTTCCAGCAGCACGCCCTGCGAGGTGTAGCCGGTCGCCGTGAACGTCGCGTCGGCGTGGTTCGAAAACGCCCAGTAATAGGGGACGGAGGCGCCGAAGCCGAGGTTTTCGGTCAGGCTCATGCGCGGGAAGAGGAAGCCGGACTTCCGCTTCACGGTATGGTCGGGCACTTCCATCGCCGGCACGAAGGCGATCGGAACGCCGAAGGCTTCCACGCGCGCCTTTTCGAGACGGATCGTCCGGGTCTTGCCGTTCTGGACCACGCGCTCGGCCTTCACCTGCCACAGCGGCGCGCGTTGCGGATCGGAGGCGCAGGGCAGACAGGCGGTGTAGACGCCGTTGTTCAGCACCATCGTGTCTTCGTCGATGCGCTCGCCGCTTTCGGCGGCCAGACGGGTATTGTCGATGGTTTCCACGCGCAGGCCGTTGAGGAAGCCGCTGGCGAAATTGTCGGTGATGTCGAGGTTGTCGGCATAGATGCGGTTGCCGTCCGGCTCGATCAGTTCGATATGGCCCCTGGCCGACATGCGGCCGGTGCGCTGGTCGTAATCGACGCGCTGGGCCACCATGCTGTAGCCGTTGTAGTGAATCTGGACCGCGCCGGTCGCGGTCACGACCTCCGAATCGCGGTTATAGACGAGTTCGTCGGATGAAAGCTGGAGCTTCTCGTCGGACGACGCATCCTGGGCGAGCGCTGCGCCTGCCGTCAGAAAGCAGGCACACAGGGCAACTCCCGTCATGAGGCGCGCCATACGCGTTCTGATACTCTCGCGGTTACTGACCGCCACTAGCCGTCCTCCTGATGAAGCAGAATCGTCGCGCCGAGGGCCATCGCCACGATGACGGGAATCCAGACCGCGACAACCGGGGGTACGACACCGCTGCTCCCGAATGCTTTGACAAGCACCGTCACGACATAAAGCACGAAGCCGGACAGGATTCCACCCAGAATCACGGAGCGGGATTGGTTCATCCGACTGAATTTCAAGGATACTGTTGCCGCGATCATCGTCATGGCAACCAGAAGGAAAGGAAGGGACAACAAGGAGTGGAACTGGGTCTCCAGCGCGCGCGTGGGGATGCCGTAGCTTCGGGCGATTTCGATTTTTCTCGAAATCTCATAAAAAGCAACGCTTTCCGGCTGCGTCAGCCGCTCCTGTATGTATTCCGGCTTCAGATTCGTTGGCAGCCTGACCTCGTCGAGATGGCGCGGGATCTCGCCCGGGCTCGTTTCGTTGACGTCGTTAAGCAGCCAGTAACCATTTTCCAACTTTGCCGAGGCGGCATCCTGTCTCAGAATGATGCTTCCCGACGGGGAGAAATGGAAAAGCGCGACGTCGATCAGCATCGTTCCCTCTTCGAGGGCCGTCTTGGCACCGATGATGACGTCGCTGTCGCTGGTCATCTGGTGGATCCACGGCAGGAAGGCCGCGCGGCTCGAATCGGTCTTGCGCCAGCCGTTCTCCAGCGTCAGCGACTGATGCTGTCCCCACGAGGACAGGGGATTGAGCACGAGGACCGTCATCAGCCCGACCAGGAACGCGCCGGTCGCGAACGGCGCCATGAATTGCCAGACGGAGATGCCCGCCGCCCGGGTGACGACCAGTTCGTACCGCCGGTTGAGGGCGATCAGTACCGTCATGCCGACGAACAGAACGATGAAGGGGATGGTCTGGATCAGGATCTGCGGCAGGCGCAGCAGCGTCAACACCATCGCGCCGACCGCCGTATAACCTTCCAGGTCGGAGAAGCGGCGGGCCGTCTCGCTGAAGTCGGCAAGAAAGATGATGCCGCTGACGCCGAGAAGGAACCACATGGTGGTCATGGCATAGCGGCGGAAGAAATAGCGTCCGAGAATCGAGAAGATCACGCCGCGCCTCCATTCGGATCGCGGCGGAAGGGCAGGCGCGCCTGAACGGCCTGCCAGAGCGCCGGAAGGCGGTTGCGCAGGAAGGCCGGCAGGCGCGGCTTTCTGCCGCTGGCGATGACGATGGCCGCCGCAAGCCCGCTCAGAAGCGGCACGGCATAGACGGCGGGAATGAACAGCGGCTGCGTTTCCGCCGCATTCGAGGCCGAGAAGGACAGCCAGCGCAGGAAGAAAGCCGCGATGAGCGAGGAGATGAGCGGGTGCAGCCGCGCCTCGCGGTGCGAGCGCGCGTCGCCGGCGATGGCGAAGGCGATCAGCCCGTAGACGAAGGGAAACAGCCAGTCCGTCAGGCGCGAGTGCAACTCGGCCCGATAGGCGCCCGGATTGGCGGCATAGCCCTTGTCGTCGGGATCGGGAGACAGAAGGAACGACAGGGTCTGCTGGCCCGGCGCCTTGACCTGGGGCCCCTCCGACCGCGTCATGTCGGACAGGTCGAAGCCGTAGGAATCGAAGCGGATGATGGAGATCTTGCCGTCGGGCGTTTTGCGGTGAACCTCGCCGTCCTGCATCGTCAGCGACGTGCCGTTGGCGTCGATCGCGCCTTCGCGGGCGTAATAGACGAGGTCGAAATTGGGGTCGCGCTGGTCGACGATGAAGATCCCGCGTAGCACCTTGCCGGAATGACGCTCGGAAATCTGCACGTAGAGGCCGTCCTGGATGGAGCGGAAGTTCTTTTCCTCGATCATCGAGGAGAGAAGATCGGCATAGGCGGCGGCGATCATCTGCCGGGCCGAGGCGCGCGCCTGCGGCTCCACGAAGTTCGACACCGAGAACGAGAACAGGCTGAGCAGCGCGACGAAGACCAGCACCGGCTTCAGGAGCGTGCTGCGCGGCGCCGCCGCGGCGTCGATGACGGCCAGTTCCGAATCGTTGTTCATCGTCGTCAGCGTCTGGGCGATGCCGATGACGGCGGCGAACGGCAGCACGATCGGGATGATCGTCGGCAGGATGAGCGTCGCCAGCGTCATGAAGGAGCCGATCGACTGGCCGGAATCGGTCACGAGGTTGATGCGGCCCAGAACCTGGATCGTCCAGAGAATCGCCAGCACCGGCAGCAGCGCTGCCAGCGTCATCTGGGTGATCCTTTTGAGGATATAGGTTTCGATGAGCTTCATCAGGTACCTGGTGAACGTTCCGTAAAATTCGTGACTATCTAAGCGGTTCGAGCGCGATTGGCGACTCCGCCTATGTTAAAAAATGTGTCCGGCTTCATTTTTCGCCGTCCCGGGCCTGCGCATTTTTCCGATGACGCTTTCGTGCAGGCGCCTCTGTGGCCTTGAAAAATGGCGGGGAAGGGCCGACAAGAAGGAAAGATGCGGGCGGCGGAACGGCCCGTCCTCCCACGCCGGACGTTTCCGGCTTTTCCGATCTGGAGTAACCATGTCCCTGATTTTCGATATTTCATTCGTCCCCTCGGCGGACATTTCCGGCGGTGCCGCCGTTCTGTTGAAGGCGGCGGGCGATGGCCTGCCCGCCGGCGCGGATGCCGCCGATCCGGACGGCGTGGTCGCCCGGGCCGCGTCCGTGGCCTCCTTCAAGGCGAAGGCGAGCGCCACGCTGGATATCCTCGCGCCGAAGGGCTCCGCCGCCGACAGGCTCGTCGTGGTCGGTCTCGGGCCGGTCGCCGGAATCGGGCCGGAAACCTTCCTCAATGCCGGGGGTGCTGCGGTCGCCGCCGTCAAGGGCGCAACCGCCGTGACCGTTTTCCTCGATGCGCCGGGCGTCGAGACGGGGGGCGATGCCGCTGCCGACTTCGCGCTGGGCATGCTGCTGCGCGCCTACAGGTTCGACAGCTTCAAGACCAAGGCGGGCAAGAGCGTGAAGAGTGCGGCCCGCGACGAGGCGGCGGAGGACAAGGAAGCGGACAGCGTGCGCGTGACGATCGTCACCGCCGCCGCCGAAGCCGCGAAGGCCGCCTTTGCCGAACGGCAGGCGATTGCGGGCGGCGTGGTTCTGGCCCGCGATCTCGTCAACCTGCCGCCGAACGTGCTCGGTCCCGTCGAATTTGCGGAAAAGGCCAAAGCGCTCGAGGCGCTCGGCGCCGAGGTCGAGATCCTCACCGAAAAGGAACTCGGCGAGATCGGCATGCGGGCACTGCTCGGCGTCGCGCAGGGGTCGGCGCGCCCGGCCCGCGTCGCCGTCATCCGCTGGAACGGCGGGCAGAAGGATTCGCAGCCGCTTGCCTTCATCGGCAAGGGCGTCGTTTTCGACACCGGCGGCATTTCGCTGAAGCCGGGCCTCAACATGGAGGACATGAAGGGCGACATGGGCGGGGCCGCTGCCGTCGTCGGCCTCCTGCACGTTCTCGCCGCGCGGCAAGCGAAGGTGAATGCCGTCGGTGTGATCGGCCTTGTCGAGAACATGCCCGACGGCAATGCCCAGCGCCCGGGCGACATCGTCACCTCGCTTTCCGGCCAGACCATCGAGATCGTCAACACCGATGCGGAAGGCCGGCTCGTGCTGTGCGATATCCTCTGGTACGCGAAGGACCGCTTCGCGCCGAAGCTGATGGTCGACCTCGCGACGCTGACGGGCGCCATCGGCGTGGCGCTCGGCAGGCATCACGCGGGCCTGTTCTCCAACGACGACGCCCTGTCCGGTGAACTGACGGCGGCCGGCCTTGCCACCGGCGAAAAGCTGTGGCGCCTGCCGATGGGTCCGGAATACGACCGCATCATCGACAGCCGGTTCGCCGACATGAAGAACAGCGGCGGCCGCCATGCCGGCTCTATCACCGCCGCGCAGTTCCTGCGGCGCTTCGTCGGGGATACGCCCTGGGCGCATCTCGACATCGCCATGACGGCGATGGATTCGCTCAAGACCGACATCAGCCAGGGCTGGGCCTCCGGGTTCGGCGTCCGCCTGCTCGACGAGTTCGTCCGCGCCCATCACGAGGCATGAGCATAGCGTGACCGAGGTTCTCTTCTACCACCTGACGGAATCGAAGCTGGACGAGGCCCTGCCGGCGCTGATCGAGAAAAGCCTCGAACGCGACTGGCGCGTCGCCGTGGAGTTCACCGACCCCGAACGCCGCGACGAACTCGACGTGCATCTGTGGACGTATCGTGACGACAGCTTCCTGCCGCACGGCACGGATGACGGCGAGGAGCCGGAACGCCAGCCCGTGCTGCTGACCGTGCTGGCGGACAACATCAACAAGGCCAACATCCGCTTCTTCGTGAACGGCGCGACGCCGAAGGCGCTCGACGGCTACGACCGGGCGATCCTGATGTTCGACGGCTACAACAACGAGGAAGTGGAAGCCGCCCGCAGCGAGTGGAAGCGGCTGAAGGCCGAAGGCCACGCCCTGACCTACTGGCAGCAGACGCCCGAACGCCGCTGGGTGAAGAAGGCCTGAGGAACGGGGCCCTGAAGGTGGCCGGAGAGGGCTGGTACAGGCGCTCGTCAGTCTTTGTATTGCAACCCTCTCCTTCGTCACTCTCGGCCTTGAGCCGAGGGTCCACGCCGCAGGCGGCGCGGTGGATGGTCGGGTCAGGTCCGACCATGACGAAAGAGAGCGATGAGCCGTTTGTCGGCAGTCCGGGGGGACTCTTTCCGCGAGGGCCCTTATCCCTCGATGCGTTTCAGCCGGGTGATGTCCTGCTCGACCTGGCTCATCATCATGGTTTGCTGGCGTGACATTTCCTCCACGGCTCCCATCACCTCGTTGATGCGCGAAAACGACGTGAAGAGATTGCCGAGCTGGTCGGAAATGGCGTTGTAGCCCTGCTGGGCGCTCTGGATCTTGTTTTCGGAATGGGCGATGTGCTGGCCGAGAACCTTCATGGAGTCCTCGACCTTCGCCAGCGATTCCCGGCTCTTGTCCAGCGTCGACTTGGTGTCGGTGGCGAGGCTTCGCACCTCGTTGGCGACGATGGCGAAGGCCTTTCCGGCCTCGCCGGCGCGGGCCGCTTCGATGGTGGCGTTGAGCGAAAGCAGATTGGTCTGCATGGTGATCTTGTCGATCACGCCGACGATGTCGTTCAGCCGCTTCATCATGGTGGCGACGTTCTGGAACTCCGTTTCGAGAACGCCCTTCCGGTCGTCCGTCGAGACGGCCTTGATCCGCTCTTCCATGTCGCCGCGCACGCTTTCGACGCCGGCCCGGACCTCCTCGGTCTGGCTGACCATCTGGTCGAGTTCGGCGGTGAGGTTCGAGGTGCGCTCGATGAAGTCCGTCAGCCGGCCGATGAGCTTCTTGCGCATGCTGTTCATGAGCTGCTGCTGGCTCAGCCGGGTTTCGGTGAAATAGCCTGCGAAGCGCGCATAGTGGATCGGAAACAGGTCGACGAACGGGTCGTGGAAGGCCTGTCCTTCCTCCACCCGGAAGAACACGGCCGCCGTCAGCGTCTGGTTGACGTTGATGCCGAGCAGTTCGCCGAAGGTCGAGAAGCCGGCTGTCGGCACGGTCCACAGCCCGTCGAGTTCGCGCAGTTGCGGTCCGTTGCTCAGGCGCCGCAGGATGCAGTCGCTGAGGAAGGCGCCAACCGGCTGCGGCTTGCCGCGCAGGAAGGCTTCGAGATCGCGCCGGGTCTGGATGTTGAAATCCGTGGCCTTGACCAGATGCAGCTCGTCGCCCGGATTGACGTCGCAGTAGAAGTTGACCGTGCCCGTTTCGGGATCGATGCCCGAGATCGAGCGGACGAAGAGCTGGCCGTTCATCTTCAGCGCGAAGGTGTAGCCTTCGAGGCGCTTCTGGAGGTCGTGGGGCTGGCAGTTCATCATCCGGCAGAGCGCGTCGATCACCGGAACGATTTCGATGGTGTCGACATTGACGACGGATCTGACTTGCCTGATTTCCGCCGTGGCCTCCATGATCACCAGCGATTTGCCGGTTTCGCTGAAGTTCTGGGTCTTGAAAATGCCGAAACGCATGTCCGGCCGCATCTTCACGAAAATGAGGATGGCGTGGTTTTCGAGAATCCGGCCGTTGTCGAACAGGTAGCTTTCGCGGAAATCGAGCTTGCCGCCCGATGAGCCGCCGATGACGATGCAGGGAAACTGCGCCGCCTCGTAGATGGCTTCCATGAAATAGTTCTCGGACGAGGAAAGACCGTCGACGAGCGCGAAGGCCAGCGTGTCGTCCGACCGGATTTCGAAGGGCGGGCGCACGCCCGACAGGTTGCGGGCGATTTCCGCCACCCGCCGCGCCTGCGGCTTCGACGGCCGGCCGGCGCGGATGTCCTCGTTCGCCAGCGGCACGGTGTGAAAGGAAACCGCGTCGAACAGATCGGGGCCGAACACTTGCAGGACGATATTGTCCCAGCTTCCGTCCGCCCGGCAATAAAGCGGGCCGTCGGACGCCGTCCCGGTGGCGCAAAGCTCGCCCGCCGTCGTCGTGGCGATCAGCGGCGCGGAGCCGCACAGGCGCTTTAGCTGTTCCATCGCCCGGCGGAAATCCACATGCGGCGAAACATAGGCGAAGACGAGCCGGGCCGGGCCGGTTTCGAAGAGGAAATCCTCCGCCGCGACGTTCGCCAGCGCGGAATCGGTGCGGATCACCCGCAAGGCGGCATCCGGCGCCGACGCGATGTCCGCGGGTGTTTCATCTGCGTGCGGCGCGAGCGGAACGGCCGCCGCCTCATCGGAAACGGGAAATTCGGCAGCGGCTTGCAGCGGCTGAACGGATGATGTGCGCAAGGAGAGCAAGGGAGGGGACTCCGGTCGGTAGGAATGCCCCGGATAATCCCGCCGTCTGGTTAATGAAGTGGAAAAATGGCCCGGATCGGGGCGAAATTCGACGAATTTAACGACGCGCGGTTGTGGACTTGCCGGGCGTCAATTCGCCATCGCCGCGTCGTATTCGGCCGAAAGTTCCAGCCACTGTTCCTCCGCATCGGCCAGCTTCGCCGCGGCCTCGCCGCGCTGCCTTGCCTTTTCGGCCGCCCTGGCGGGGTTCTTCTCGTAGAGCTTCGGGTCGGCAAGCTCCGCATCCAGCGCCTGAATCGAACTCTCCAGTTTCTTCGTCAGGGCCTCGATTTCGTTGATCTTTTTCCTGAGCGGCGCCAGGCTTGCGCGCTTGTCGGCGGCGGCCTTGCGCTGTTCGGCCTTCGAGACCGCCTCCTCGCCGGAGGGCTTCGACGCATTGTCCTTCGACTTGCCGCTCTGCACGATCAATGCGCGATAGTCTTCCAGATCGCCGTCGAAATTCGTCACCGTGCCGTCGTTGACGAGCCAGAGCCGGTCCACCGTCGCCTCGATGAGGTGACGGTCGTGCGAGATCAGGATGACCGCGCCGGAATAATCGTTGAGCGCGGTGATCAGCGCCTTGCGGCTGTCGATGTCGAGGTGGTTGGTCGGCTCGTCGAGGATGAGCAGGTTCGGATTGTCGAATACGGCAAGCCCCATCAGCAGGCGGGCCTTCTCGCCGCCGGAAAGGTCCTTCGCCGGCGTGTCCATCTTTTCCGTGGCGAGGCCCATCTGGGCGACGCGGGCGCGTACTTTCGCCTCCGGTTGCTCGGGCATCAGCCGGCGGACATGCTCGACGGCGGATTGCTCCGGCACCAGATCGTCCATCTGGTGCTGGGCGAAGAAGCCGGTCTTGAGGTGAGGGGCGAGCTTCACCGTGCCCGCTTCGGCCTGAAGCCGCCCGGCGAGGAACTTGGCGAAGGTGGACTTGCCGTTGCCGTTCGAGCCGAGCAACGCGATGCGGTCATCGGTGTCGATGCGCAGGTTGAGCCGTTTCAGGATGGGGTGGCCCGGCGTGTAGCCCACCGCGCCGCCCTCGATGGCGATGATCGGCGAGGCGGCCTTGCGCTCCGGCTCCGGGAAGACGATGGGGGCGACATGATCCTCGATGACCGCCGCCACCGTGCCCATGCGTTCCAGCGCCTTGATGCGGCTTTGCGCCTGCCGCGCCTTGGTCGCCTTGGCACGGAAGCGGTCAATGAAGCTTTCCAGGTGTTTGCGGGCGGCGTCGTTCTTCGCCTTGGCCTTCATCTGAAGCTCGTCGGCCTCGGCCTTCTGGCGCTCGAACTGGTCGTAGGGGCCGCGATAGAAGGTGAGCTTCTTCTGGTCGAGATGGACGATCGAGTTGACGGCCTCGTTCAGGAGATCGCGGTCGTGGCTGATGATGATGACGGTGTGCGGGTAGCGCCGCACATAGTCTTCCAGCCACAGCGTGCCTTCGAGGTCGAGATAGTTGGTCGGCTCGTCGAGCAGCAGAAGATCGGGCTCGGAAAACAGCACGGCGGCCAGCGCCACGCGCATGCGCCAGCCGCCGGAAAAGGACGAGGCCGGGCGCTTCTGCGCCGCATGATCGAAGCCGAGGCCGGAGAGGATGGAGGCCACGCGCGCTTCCGCCGAATGCGCGCCGATATCGGCAAGCCGCGTCTGGATGTCGGCGATGCGGTGCGGATCGGTGGCGGTTTCCGCCTCCTTCATCAGCGCGGCGCGCTCCTTGTCGGCGGCCAGAACGATGTCGATCAGCGGGTCTTCCGTGCCCGGCGCTTCCTGTGCGACCTGTCCGATGCGGGCGTTCTTCGGGATGGAGATCGTGCCGGCCTCGGGCGAAAGCTCGCCGGTGATCGCCTTGAACAGCGTCGACTTGCCCGCGCCGTTGCGGCCGACGAAGCCGGCCTTCGCGCCTTCGGGCAGCGAAAGCGAGGCGTTTTCGATAAGAAGGCGTCCTGCGATGCGGACGGTGAGGCCGGAAATCGTGATCATGCCAGCCTTTTGGCCGAACTTGGCGCCGGTGGCAAGACGGTGCAGTGGCTTACTGCCAGTGCCGGCCGTCCGTGCGCAGGAAAGCGAGGAGATCGAGTACGAGGGACGGCTTGCCGAGCGCCGTCAGGATGACGTGCGCCTGACCGCGGTGATGGGTCTGGTGGTTGAAGATATGGGTGAGGACGGGGGCGACAGGCTGGGTGAAATGTGCGGTGCCGGCAACGTTCGAATAGGTCAACGGTTTGGCGAGATCGTCTTGCGTCAGGCCGTCCAGCCAGGCGGCGATTCGCGCGTCTTCCACCTGCCGCGCCGCCTCGAGCGCATCGAAATCCTCGAAGAGAACCGTATCCAGCGCCTCGGGCGCCTCGCCCGTTCCGGTGAGGCGTTTCATCCAGATGCGGTCGGCGACGAGAATGTGGTTGAGCGTGCGCTGAGCGGAACTGAAGAAGGCGCCCTTGTCCGCCCGGAACTCGTCTTCCGACAGCTCGGCGCAGGCGGCGTAGACGCGCTCGTTGGCCCAGCGGTTATAGTCTGCGAACATGCGGAAGTGCCGGAGCATGGAGGCCTCTGGTCGTGCGATGATGGGTCTTGCCGGCAAGCGTAGCAAAACCATGCCTCAACAGGTCTGATATCAGACATGAAATTTCCTGATTTGATTTTGCCGGAGACGTGCCGTTCAATCCGGATGAAACGAAAAAAACGGGAGCCGGTATGACACGCATTCTCTACACCCTTTGCGGCAGCGACGCGGACCGCCCCTTCTCGCCGCATTGCTGGAAGGTGGCGATGGCGCTGGCCCACAAGGGGCTGGAATTCACCGAAAGGCCCGTGCCCTTCACCGCCATTCCGCAGCTGGAGGACGGGTTTTCGAAGACGGTGCCGATCCTGCGCGACGGCGAGCGGCTCGTGTCCGACAGTTTCGCCATCGCCCGCTATCTCGAGGAGGTCTATCCCGACCGCCCGTCGCTGTTCGAGGGGCCGGGCGGCGAGGCCACGGCCCGCTTCGTCGAGGGCTGGTCGCAGACGCAGATCCATCCGGCGGTGACGGCGATTGCGCTGCTGCGCATCCACGACATGCTGGACGACAGGGACCGCGCCTATTTCCGCGCGAGCCGCGAGGCGCTGCTCGGCCGGACGCTGGAAGAGATCGATGCGGAAGCGGCGGACGCGGCGGCGGCTTTTGCCGCACGCCTCCAGCCGCTTCGCCACATGCTGCGCTTCCAGCCTTTCCTGGGCGGGGAAGGGCCGCTTTTCGCCGATTACATCCTTTTCGGTGCGTTGCAATGGCTGCGGATCACGGCCGGAAGTGTGCCCTTCCTGCCGGATGATCCCGCTTCCGACTGGTTCGAACGGATGCTCGACCTCCACGGCGGGCTCGGGCGAAGTGTGACGCCGGCGTGAAATTGCCGCAAGGCCCTTGTTTTCCGGCGGGATGGCGGGTAATTACCGCCCGAATTCCCACCGAGAGGACTGACTGACATGGCGATTGAACGCACCTTTTCGATGATCAAGCCGGATGCCACCAAGCGCAACCTGACCGGCGCCATCACCAAGATTTTTGAAGAAAACGGCCTGCGCGTCGTCGCTTCCAAGCGCGTCTGGATGAGCAAGCGCGAAGCCGAAGGCTTCTACGCCGTTCACAAGGAACGCCCCTTCTTCGGCGAACTGGTCGACTCCATGACTGCCGGCCCGACCATCGTTCAGGTTCTGGAAGGTGAAAACGCCATCCTCAAGAATCGCGAGATCATGGGCGCCACCAACCCGGCCCAGGCTGCCGAAGGCACGATCCGCAAGCTGTTCGCCCTGTCCATCGGCGAAAACTCCGTTCACGGTTCCGATGCCCCGGAAACCGCTGCCGAGGAAATCGCCTACTGGTTCTCCCAGACGGAAATCGTCGGCTGAACCTGTAATATTTCCGCGGAATTCCTTGGAAAAGCCGGGCTCGTCCCGGCTTTTTTGCGTTTATTCGCAAGCCGTTGGCCGCCTGCTAAATTTCTGTAAAACAAGCGTCGCATTCTCGGGGCCAACAAGACAGGAGATATCGATGCGATTCTGTGGCAATATGCGTTCCGTGCTTTCTGGAGCAGGTGCGTGACGATGATGATTCTGGCCCTGTCAGCCTTCCTGGGGCTTGCCCTGTTTGCCCAGATGACCAGCATCGGCCTGGTTCTCGCCCGCCGGCGGCGCCCGGGGCCGGTTCCATTGCCCGGTGACGGGGAGGGCACGACCATCCTGCGTCCGTGCTGCGGCATCGAGAACCATCTCGACGCGACCGTGCGTTCGGTGCTGATGCTGGACCATCCGCGCTACGAGGTTCTGTTCTGCGTTGCCCGGGCGGACGACCCGGTGATCCCTTTCCTGCGCGGCATCCTCGCCGACTATCCGGATCGCGATGCGCGCATTCTGGTCGGGGACGAGCGCATCAGCACCAATCCCAAGCTCAACAATGTCGTCAAGGGATGGAACGCGGCCCGATACGACCGTATCGTCATGTCCGACAGCAACCTTCTCGTGCCGCCCTCCTATCTCGACGAGATAGAGCATGTCCGCGACGCGCGCACGGCTTTCGTCTGCTCGCCGCCTGTCGGAACGCATGTGGAAGGCTTTTCCGCCGAGCTGGAGGCGGCTTTCCTCAATACGTATCAGGCGCGCTGGCAGTTGCTCGCCGATGAACTCGGCATCGCTTTCGCGCAGGGAAAGACGATTGCCATGCGGCGTAGCGACATGGAGGACATGGGCGGTCTGGCCGCGCTTGCGGCGGAAGCGGCGGAGGATGCAGCGGCGACGAAGGCGGCTCACCGTTTCGGCCGCAGGGTCAGGCTTGTGCGCCGGCCTTTCGCGCAGCCGCTGGGCTACCGGCGCTTCGCCGATGTCTGGCGCCGGCAGGTGCGCTGGGCGCGGTTGCGCCGGTCGTCGTTTCCGCTGGCGTTCTTCGCGGAAATTTTCACCGGCTTCGTGCCTGCGGCGGCCGCCGCCATTGCGCTTGTGGCGATGGGGGAACTGGATTTCTGGACCCTGCCGCTGCTGGCCTTCGTCTGGTATGCGGCCGAATATCTTCTCGCCCGCGCCTACCGCTGGCCGGCCGGCCCGTCCATGCTGTTGGCGGCGGTTGTCCGCGACCTGCTTCTGCCCTGCGTATGGGTGGAAGGCTGGGTCGGATATACGTTCGAATGGCGAGGCAACGCCATGAGCACCAACGACGACAAGGAACTGCTTCCGAAGACGACGACGCTTTGAAACGGACGGTATTATTCCTGTGGGATTCGGAAAGTCATCGCATATGGAACGCAGACGGTGCGGCTTCTCCTTCTCCCCCGCGGGGAGAAGGGGAAAGAGCCGCAAGCTTTGCATCATATACAATGATCCGAACGAAACGGCGCCGTCCACCCCGTTTCAAGCGTCGGGATCCGGCTTACGAGCCCGCGTCGTTCCACTGGTCGCGCTCGGCATCGTCGCTCCTGCGCGCCTCCACCCATGCGCCTTCGCCCTCTGCCCCGTGCTCCTTCTTCCAGAACGGCGCGTCGGTCTTCAGGTGGTCCATCACGAAGCTTGCAGCCTCGAAGGCGGCCTTGCGGTGGCCGGCGGCGGCGATGACCAGCACGATGTTGCCGCCTGCGGGAATGACGCCGTGGCGATGGACGACGGCGAGGCCGAGGAGGCCAAAGCGTGCTGCCGCGGCGCGGGCGATGCGTTCGAGCGCCTTTTCCGCCATGCCGGGATAGTGTTCCAGTTCCAGCGCTGAAAGCCGCCCGCCTTCGTCGCGGCAAAGGCCGGTGAAGGACACGAGCGCGCCGGCGCCGGGCGTTCCGGCCCGAAGCGCCTCATATTCGGCGGCGGCGTCGAAATCCTGGGACTGAACGCGGGTGGTGATGATCGCCATTATCCTTTTCCTGCGGTCTCTTCGCCAAGGCTGAGGGCGTTTGTTGCCTGCCGGCCCTTCGCTCGGCTCAGGGCGTTCGTCGCTGCAATCGATTCTCGGGATCGATGGCTTCGGCTTCGCCGAATCGCTCCTCACCCACCCGTCATCGGCGGAAACAGCCCGATCTCGCGTGCGCCGGCGATCGGCTCGTCATGCTCCACCAGTTCCTCGTCGATGGCGGCGCGGATCACCTTCGGCACCTCGAAGGCTGCGGCATAGTCCTCGCCGAGCGTGGCCAGATGCGCAATCAGGTCGCCGACGGTGACGACCGAGGCGGGCAGGGCGAGTTCCTCGTCCCGCTTGCCGATGCGTTCACGAATCCAGGCGAAATAGACGAGCCGCACCGGCATCATTCTTCCACGATGATGTGTTTCAGGCCGGCGCGGAAATAGTCGTAACCGGTATACATGGTCAGCAGTGCTGCGATCCACAGCAGCAGAATGCCCAGTTCGACCGTGTAGGGAAGAACGGTCTCGCCCGCCGGGCCAGCCAGAAGGAAGGCAATGGCCACCATCTGGATCGTCGTCTTCCATTTGGCGATGCGCGTGACCGGCACGGAAACCTTGAGCGCGGCGAGATATTCGCGCAGGCCCGAGACAAGGATTTCGCGGCACAGGATGATGATCGCCGCCCAGACCGACCAGCCTGCGATCGTGCCGTCCGCAGCCATCAGGAGCAGTACGGAGGCGACGAGAAGCTTGTCGGCGATCGGATCGAGCATCCGCCCGATATTCGAGGTCTGGTTCCAGATGCGCGCCAGGTAGCCGTCGAGGAAATCGGTGATCGAGGCAAGCACGAAGATGCCGAGCGCCGTCCACCGGGCGAAGTCGGAACTGGCCAGTCTGCCCTCGATGAAGAAACAGAGAACGATGAAGGGGACAGCCAGAATCCGGCCGTAGGTGAGCAGGTTGGGGATGCTGTAAGCGCGGGATGCCATTATGTGCTCTCTGTCAGCCGGAAGGATGCGTTGCGCGGCCGGGGTCGGTCAACGACTCTCATGTTCCGCAAATATGCAGTGAATACGAATTTTTCAAACTCTGTCTGCACCATTCTCGTTGAAGTGATTGTAAATCTGCCGGGCCACCGTTTCCGAAATGCCTTCGACCGTCATCAGGTCGGTGAGGGCCGCGCGCGAAACCGCCTTCGCCGTGCCGAAATGCTGGAGCAGCGCGCGCTTGCGCGACGGGCCGATGCCGGCGATCTCGTCGAGCGGGTTGCGGACCATCTCCTTCTTGCGGCGAGCGCGGTGCGAGCCGATGGCGAAGCGGTGCGCCTCGTCGCGCAGGCGCTGGATGAAATAGAGAACCGGGTCGCGCGGCGGCAGCGAGAAATCCGGCCGGCCGGCGGCGAAGAACCGCTCGCGCCCGGCTTCGCGGTCGGCCCCCTTGGCGACGCCGATGGCCGTCACGGCGTCGGCGATGCCCAGATCGGTGAGAATCGCCCGCACCGCCGTCATCTGGCCCTGACCGCCATCGATCAGGATCACGTCCGGCCAGGCGGGAAAGGCTTCGTCTTCCGCCGGCGGCTGTGTCCGGTCGGGAATGCCTTCCTCCTTGATGAGCCGCTGGAAGCGCCGCGTCATAACTTCGCGCATCATGCCGAAGTCGTCGCCCGGCGTGATGTCGGTCGAGCGGATGTTGAACTTGCGGTACTGGTTCTTCACGAAGCCCTCCGGCCCGGCGACCACCATGCCGCCCACCGCGTTCGTGCCCATGATATGCGAGTTGTCGTAGATCTCGATGCGGCGCGGGGTGTAGGGCAGGGCGAAGGTTTCGGCAAAGCCCTTCAGCAGCCGTTCCTGCGAGGCGGTCTCGGCCAGCCGGCGTCCGTGCGCCTCGCGGGCATTCGCCTCGACGTGACTGACGATATCCTTCTTCTCGCCCCGCTGCGGCACGAGGATCGAAACCTTGTGGCCGCTCTTTTCCGAAAGGGCGAGCGCGAGCAGTTCGCGCTCCTCGATCTCGCCGGGCAGCAGGATCTGGCGCGGCACCGGCTTGTCGTCGTAGAATTGCGCGAGGAAGGCGCCGAGCACTTCCGCACTCGAAAGCGACGGGTCGGCCTTCGGGAAATAGGCCCTGTTGCCCCAGTTCTGGCCGGTGCGGAAGAAGAAGACCTGGATGCAGGAAAGCCCGCCCTCGTGGTGGATGCCGAAGACGTCCGCCTCCTCGATGCCCGCCGGGTTGATGCCCTGATGGCTCTGGACATGGGAGAGCGCGGCCAGACGGTCGCGGAACACCGCCGCGCGCTCGAAATCGAGGTCTTCGGCCGCCGCGTTCATCGATCTGGCCATTTCCTCCTTCACCCTCTGGCTCTTGCCGGAAAGGAAGTCCTTCGCCTCGCGCACCAGCACCGCATAGTCCTCCTTCGAGATTTCGCCGGTGCAGGGGGCGGAACAGCGCTTGATCTGGTGCAGAAGACAGGGACGGGTGCGGGTCTCGTAGACCGAATCGGTGCAGGTGCGGATCAGGAAGGCGCGTTGCAGGGAATTGATGGTGCGGCCGACCGCGCCGGCCGAGGCGAACGGCCCGAAATAGTCGCCCTTGCGCGCGCGCGCGCCGCGATGCTTGTAGATGGCCGGCGCTTCGTCGTGGCTGGTGATGAGGATGTAGGGAAACGACTTGTCGTCGCGCAGAAGCACGTTGAAGCGGGGCCTGAGGCGCTTGATCAGGTTCGCTTCCAGCAGAAGCGCTTCCGTCTCGGTGCGGGTGGTGACGAACTCCATGTTCGCCGTTTCGCGCACCATGCGGGCGATCCGGTTGGAATGAACGCGGCCCTGCGCATAATTGCCGACGCGCTTTTTCAGCGAGCGCGCCTTGCCGACGTAGAGCACGTCGCCCGCTGCGTTCACCATGCGGTAGACGCCCGGCGCATTCGGCAGGTGCTTGACGAATTCGGCGATGAGGTCGGCGCCGGTCAGGCCGGTCTCGTTCTTCCAGCCCTCGGCCCAGTCCACGGCAGGCGCGGACGCGGGCGTAAGCGATTCGGCCACGCCGGAATCGTCGTCGTCGTCCTTCTCGTCGTAGAGAATGCCCCCGTCCGGGACCTTGCCTGCCGTCATTCCGAAATTCCTGCCACGTCGGGCGTTTCCCAGGCCAGATGCTGGCCGCCGTCAAGCGCGATCATCTGCCCGGTGATCGAAGGCGTTTCATAAAGAAAACGGATCGTCCGTGCAAATTCATCCGGCGCCGGCCCGCGCTTCAGGATGACGCCGTCGACCTGCGCCTGGAAATCGGTCTCCGCCTGCCGCTCGCCCCTCATGCTCGGTCCAGGCCCGATGGCATTGACGCGGATGCGTGGCGCCAGGGCCTGGGCCAGCGTCTGCGTTGCCGTCCAGAGCGCGGCCTTGGACAGCGTATAGGTATAGAAGCGCGGAGTGAGCGCCCAGACCCGCTGGTCGATGACGTTGACGATCAGGCCGTGTCGATCGCCGGGCAGGGCGCGGGCGAAGGCGGCGGCCAGAATGGACGGTGCGCGGACATGCACGGCGAAATGGGCGTCGAAGGTCCGTGCATCGAACGTCGTGGCCTCGTCGTTGCGAAAGGTCGAGGCGTTGTTGACGAGGAGGTCGACCGGCCCCAGCGCCGCGGCGGCGCGGGCGATCAACGTGCCGGTGGCGCCGGTGTCCTCCAGATCGGCGGCGAGGGCGACCGTGCGCCCGCCGGCCCGGTTGAGCGTACCGGACAGTTCTTGCGCTTCGTCAATCGACCTGTTGGCATGGATCGCCACCGCAAAGCCTTGTTCGGCCAATCCTTCGACGATTGCCCGGCCGATCCGCCTTGCGCCGCCCGTTACCAGTGCAGTCGGCTGTCTTACATTCTGCAAAGTCTTGGCCCTCCGCGTCGTTTTACATCGTTAAACGCATATAATTGCTGGAACCTTGGATTGAATAGCGCGTTATCCAGTTGCGTGGAAATTTTATACAGAAAGTCGAGGTGGGGTTGTTGTAGAATAAATTGAGGATCACGAAATATTGCTGTGTTTACACTTTGTTATGGTTAATAAAAAACCTGTTGCGACACAGCAACATCCATTTATGAACATGGATATGCCACAATGATTTCACATTTTGGCTCTTTCAAATCCTCAATTTGATTCAAAATACATCCTCGGACAGACGGGATGATCCGTTAGAGATACCGTAGTTGCCAATGTGATGTGTTCAGAGCGATGCGGTCCGAAAAGGAGAAGACAATGCGTACCATTATTGCAACCCTGCTGGCTTCCACCGTGGCCGCTGCCGCGTTCACCAGCGCCCATGCCGCCGATGCCATCTATGAGGTTCCGGAAGCTCCGGTTGCCAACGAGCCGGTCGCCGCACCGGTCGGTAACTGGGCCGGCGCTTACGGCGGTGTGACGCTTCAGCACGACTGGGGCCGTTTCGGCGGTCAGAAGGACTATGACGCCAAGGCGTTCGGCGGTTCCGTCTATGGCGGTTACAACCTCCAGGACGGTCAGGTCGTCTACGGTGGTGAAGCCGACATCGGCTACAACGGCGAAGACGCTCTTGCCGCTCCGGGCATCGAAGGCAAGCAGGGCGTCAACGGCTCTCTGCGTGGCCGCATCGGTTACGACCTGAACCCCGTCCTCGTGTACGGCACGGCCGGTCTCGCCGTTTCGAACAACAAGCTGAAGAGCGCTGCCGGTTCCGACGACCGCACGGCGGTCGGCTACACGGTCGGCGCCGGTGTCGAAGGCTTCGTCACCGACAAGATCACGGCCCGCGTCGAGTATCGCTACTCGGACTACCAGGCCAAGAACTTCAACCTCGGCGGTACCCGCCACAAGGTCGACTTCGACGATCATTCGGTCAAGGTCGGTCTCGGCATGAAGTTCTGATCCTGATCTGTCATCAGGTACGCAGGAGCCGGGCGCAAGCCCGGCTTTTGTGTTTTCGGCAGGCGGTGTTTCAGGATGCCAGAGGCTTCAGTTCGGTCCAGGCCGGGAAGCGCTTCTCGAATTCGGCGATCCAGTTCAGAAGGTTTGCGCGGCCTTCCTCCCACGGGCCGGGAAAGCGCAGGGCGAGATAGCCGAGCGTGGCGGCGAGGGCGAAATCGCCGGCGGTCAGCGTTTCGCCGAAGGCGGGCGGATTGGCGTTCAGCGCGTCGAGCGCCCGGCCGGCCTTGGTCCATTGCTTGTCGATCCAGCCCTGATAGACCTTCTCGGGCGGACGCATGCGGTGTTCGTACTGGATGGCGAGAAGGCAATCGGCGATCCCGTCGCCCAGCGCTTCCAGCACATCGGCGCGAAGACCTGCCTCGGCGTCGGCGGGATAGAGCTTGCCGCCCGACAGGCGGTCGAGGTGGCGGTTGATCGCCACGCTGTCGTAGACGGACTGGCCGTTGCCGATCACCAGCGTCGGGATCTTGCCGAGCGGATTGTTGTCGATCAGCAGGGCGGGATCGTCACTGGTCACGACCTTCTCGGATTCGATGGCGATCCCCGCATGATGGGCGGCCATGCGAACCTTGGAGGAATAGGGCGACGCGGACGAATAGAGCAGCTTCATGGCGGTTTCCTTATCTGGCGGTTGGAATTGTGACGGTGTCGATCCGGCAGGCCCGCTGGTCAACCTCCCGGCAGTCGCGAAACCGCAGGTCGCGGGTCATGCAGATGCGGATCTCCTCCAGGCGGCGGCCGTCGCAGGTCACGGCGATGCCGCCCGGCGAAAGCCCGGGATTGGCATCGATGAAGGCCTGTTCGAGAGCACCTGGCGAAACAGTCCCCGCCGTTCTGCCGTCCGAATACGGCTTGGGAATTTCGAGCCGTCCGAAGGCGGCGGCCAGCACGGAGAAATATTCGCGCTGCGACAGTCCGCTACAGGTGCCGTGCTTGCGCCACTGATGGCCGATCAGCCCCATCGACGGCATGAAGGTCGACAGTTCGCGGCCGATGGCGGCGGGCACCCGTTGCGGCTCGCTACTGGGGCAGAACTCGGGATATCCGCGCTCGTTCTGGGGCCAGAGCCCGTGTACCACGAAGCCACGCGCCCTGCCCGGGTCGCATTGCGGGTCGCCGTCCCGCGCCTGGCCGCTTTGGCAGAAGGTCGGCGACCACGACAGGGAAAGCACGTAGAAATCGAAACCGGAACCGGCCGGAACCTGTGCGGGCGCCCGGTCCGGCGTCGGGGCGGTGTCGCCGTCGGCAGCCGGCGCATCCGCTGTCCGGTCGGTGCCCGCGCGATCCTGAAGATAGGCGCCGAGCGCGAAGACGGCGGCAAGAACCAGCGGCAGCGCCTTTCTGAGCGTTACGGGCAATGCAGGGCGTCCTTTCCCGTCCGGCTTTCCTGGCGTGGCCGGTTCGGCATTCGATTCCGTACAGGCGCTTCCGGAGAATTTCTGCTTTTCCCGGAAACGCGAGAACGCTCCACTTCTTTGTTTGTACGCATTTCCCGACGCAAAACCGTTTCACATTTTTGCTGGAAATGCTCCTAACATCCTGTTGCCGTGATTTGAAGCGATCGTTGACGTGTTCGTGCTGAGATGGGCAGTTGAAATCCCGATGCGCCGCCGCATACACTGATTCCGAAGCACGATAACGGATTCTCAAGCCCGGAAGGGAACGAAAGCGCAGGATAATGGCAGTGAAGAAATACCTCTGGCCCGTGGTGGGCCTGGCGACGATCGGTTTTTCCGTCTGGCTCCTCTATCATGAATTGAGGGGAATATCCTTTGCCGATCTCAAGGAGGGATTTGCGGCCATTCCGTTGTCCGGCTGGCTTCTGTCCGGGGCCAGCACGCTTCTCGCCTATGCAGCACTCGCAGGCTACGATCATATCGCGCTGCTGCACCTGAAGCGGAAGGTGCACTGGCTTTTCATCACGCTCTGCTCCTTCACCACCTATGCGCTGTCGCACAATGTCGGCGCCTCGGTCGTCTCCGGCGCCGTGGTGCGATACCGGGCTTATGTGTCGCGCGGCCTTTCGGCGGCGGAGATCGGCGTTCTGGTCGCGCTCTGCTCCGGCACGTTCGCGCTTGGAGTGATCTTCCTCGCCGGCCTGATCCTCGTCTTCGAACCGGATATTCTCGCCCGCTTCAGCGAGGTGCTGCCGATGGAGTTCTCGACGGTGACGGGCGTCGCGTTGCTGACCATCGTCGCGCTCTACGTCGCCGGCAGCTTTCTCAAGCTGCGCCCGCTGAAGATCGGGCCTCTGTCGATCGTCTATCCGTCGCCGCCGATCGTCGCCCGGCAACTGGTCATCGGGCCGCTGGAACTGATCGGCGCGGCGGGAATCATCTATTTCGCCCTGCCGGAAGCCGGCAACCCCGGTTTCGTCGTCGTCCTCGGCATCTTCCTGGTGTCGTTCTCGGCGGCGCTGATCTCGCACGCGCCGGGCGGGCTGGGCGTGCTGGAACTGGTCTTCGTCATGGGATTGCCTGACATGGACCCCGCCGACGTCGTCGTCGCGCTTCTGGTCTTCCGGCTGTTCTACCTGATCATCCCGTTCATCGGCGCGCTCTTCGTCATCCTGTTCTTCGAGCGGTCGCAGTTCACGGCAAAGCCGACGGCCGCCGCGGGAATCGTGAAAACGGGCAGGCCTATTCCTCGCCCCTGAGCCAGAAGGCGCGCTGCGACGCGAAGCGGTCGAGCGCCAGCCTGTCCTTGAGGACGGGAAGCAGCGCGTGCAGCTCGTCCTTCAGCGTGTAGGGCGGGTTGACGATGACGAGGCCGGAGCCGGTGAGGCCGGTCGTTTCCCGGTCGGAGCGCACCAGCAGTTCGGCGCACAGCATCTTGGGAATGTCGAGCGCCTTGAGCGCCTCGTGGAACTCCCGGACCGGCGCGCCCTTCTTGACCGGATACCACAGGCAATAGGTGCCGCTGGCAAAGCGCCGGTATGCCCGGGCCAGGCCGTCCGCCAGCCGTTCGTATTCCCCCTCGGCCTCGAAGGGCGGGTCGACCAGGACGATGCCGCGCTTTTCCTTGGGCGGCAGATGCGCGCCGAGCGACAGCCAGCCGTCGAGTTCGGTCACGCGCACCTGAAAATCGCCTTCGAACAGGCGGGCAAGGCGGCGGCAGTCGTCGGGGTGCAGCTCAATGGCCGAAAGCCGGTCCTGCGGGCGCATCAGGATGCGGGCGAGTTTCGGTGATCCGGGATAGTAGCGCACGCCGCCGTCCGGATTGAGGCTCCGCACGGCGTCGAGATAGGGTGCAAGCAGTCCGGCAGCCTTTTCGGGCAGTTCGGCGTCCAGAAGCCGGCCGATCCCGTCGCGCCATTCGCCGGTCTTCTGCGCCTCTTCCGAGGTCAAGTCGTAAAGCCCGATGCCCGCATGGGTGTCGATGATGCGGAAGGCCTTGTCCTTGTTCTGCATGTAGCGGACCAGCAGTGCGAAGACCGAATGCTTCAGCACGTCGGCGAAATTGCCCGCGTGATAGATGTGCCGGTAATTCATGTCGCTGCCCGCCTTGCCGATTTTTCCGGGCCGTGCGCAAATCGCTCTTCTGGCCCGCCTTCGTTTGACTTATACAAAAGCCATGACACTTGCGACCCCGCTTATCCCCAAATCGACCGTCGCCCATACGGTTTGTCCGCACGACTGTCCTTCCGCCTGCGCGCTGGAGGTCGATCTGGACGGGCAGGGCCGCGCCGGGCGCTTCCGCGGCTCCAATGCCAATACGTATACGGCAGGCGTCATCTGCGCCAAGGTGGCCCGCTACGCGGAGCGGCTCTACAGCCCGGACCGGCTGATGACGCCGAAGCGCCGCAAGGGCGGCAAGGGCGAGGGCGGCTGGCAGGAGATTTCCTGGGAGGCGGCGCTGGACGAGGTGGCCGAAGCCTTCGTGAAGGCCGAGGCCGCGCATGGTCCCGAAGCCGTCTGGCCCTATTTCTATGCCGGCACGATGGGGCAGGTGCAGCGCGATTCCATCGAGCGGCTGCGCCACGCCAAACGCTATTCCGGCTTCATGGGCACGATCTGCACCAACATGGCCTGGTCGGGCTACGTCCTCGGCACCGGGAGTTTGCGCGGCCCCGACCCGCGCGAGATCGCCAAGTCGGATTGCGTGGTGCTGTGGGGCACGAATGCGGTCGCCACGCAGGTCAACGTCATGACCCATGCGGTGAAGGCGCGCAAGGAGCGCGGTGCGAAGATCGTCGTCATCGACATCTACGACAACCCGACGATGAAACAGGCCGACCTGAAGCTGGTGCTCAGGCCCGGCACGGATGCGGCCCTTGCCTGCGCCGCCATGCATATTGCCTTCCGCGACGGCCATGCCGATCGCGATTACATGGCGAAATTCGCCGACGATCCCGCCGGGCTGGAGGCGCATCTGAAGACGAAGACGCCGGAATGGGCCGCGGCCATTACCGGCCTCTCCGTCGAGGAGATCGAGGCTTTCGCCCGGCTGGTCGGGCAGACGAGGAAGACCTTCTTCCGTCTCGGCTACGGCTTCACCCGCCAGCGCAACGGCACGGTTGCCATGCATGCGGCGCTGTCGCTCGCCACGGTCCTCGGCTCTTGGCAGCACGAGGGCGGCGGCGCCTTCCACAACAACGGCGAGATCTTCCGCTTCGACAAGGCTATGCTAATGGGCACGGCCTATGCCGATCCCGATATCCGCATGCTCGACCAGTCGCAGATCGGCCGCGTTTTGACCGGCGACCCGGAGGCGCTGCGCCATCGCGGGCCCGTGACGGCGCTGCTCATCCAGAACACGAACCCGATGAACATCGCGCCGGAACAGCGGCTGGTGAAGCGCGGCTTCGCCCGCGGCGACCTGTTCGTCGCCGTGCATGAGCAGTTCATGACCGAGACGGCGGAGATGGCGGATATCGTGCTGCCGGCCACCATGTTCGTGGAGCATGACGACATCTATCGCGGCGGCGGCCATAGTCACATCCTGCTGGGGCCGAAGATCGTCGAGCCGCCGCCAACCGTGCGCACCAATCTCTTCGTCATCGAGGAACTGGCCAGCCGCCTCGGCGTCGCGCACATACCGGGCTTCGGGCTGACGGAGCGTGAGCATATCGCGCAGCTTCTCGGGCCCTCCGGCACGACATTCGAACGGCTGACGGAGGAGCACTGGCTCGACTGCCAGCCCTCCTTCGAGGAGGCGCATTACCTGAACGGCTTCGGCCATGCCGACGGCCGCTTCCGCTTCCGTCCGGACTGGTTGAACGGCCGCGCGCCGAACCGTCCGCCGGCCAATGTTGGCCTGCTCGGGCCGCTGGAAGCCTTGCCGGTCTTTCCCGACCATGTGGAGACCATCGAGAGTGCCGACGAGGAGCATCCGTTCCGGCTGGCGACCTCGCCGGCCCGCAATTTCCTCAATTCCACCTTTGCCGAGACGAAGACCTCGCGGCAGAAGGAAGGGCGTCCGGAAGTGATGGTGAACCCGCAGGATGCCGAGCGGCTGGGCATCGCAAGCGGCGATCTGGTGCGCATCGGCAACCGGCGCGGCGACTTGCGCATCCATGCGAGCGTCACCGAAAGCGTCCGCCCCGGCGTTCTCGTCGCCGAGGGGCTGTGGCCCAACAAGGCGCATGTCGATGGCGAGGGCATCAACGTGCTGACCGGGGCGGACCCGGTGGCGCCGCATGGCGGCGCGGCCATTCATGACAACAAGGTCTGGCTTGAAAGGGCGGAATGACATGAGCGATCGGGCTGGCGGCATTCGTGTGACGGAACGCGAAACCCTTTACCGGGGCTTTCTCCACGTCGAGAAGCTGAAGATCGACCAGACGCTGCCGGACGGCCGCGTCGCGCATCTGGTGCGCGAGGTTCACGATCACGGTCATGGCGCTGCCATCCTGCTTTACGATGCGGCACGCGGCGTGGTCGTTCTGGTCCGCCAGTTCCGCACCGGTCCCTATGTCGCGGGCGACGATCCCTTCCTTCTCGAAGTGCCGGCGGGGCTGCTGGACGGCGAGGCGCCGGGCGAGGCGATCTGCCGCGAGGCCATCGAGGAGACGGGCTTTTTCGTCGCTGAGGCCCATCGCCTGTTCGACGTTTTCGCAAGCCCCGGCACGCTGACGGAGAAGATCACGCTTTTCGCCGCCTTCGTCAGCCCCACCGACCGTGTCACCAATGGCGGCGGGCTCGACGCGGAGAGCGAACATATCGAGTTCGTCGAACTGCCCCTTGATGAGGCCTTCGCGAAGATCGGCAGCGGAGAAATCCGCGACGCCAAGACCGTGATCCTGCTGCAATGGGCAATGATGAACCGCGCTGCGCTGGACGAATGCCGATTTCCGGGCTAGCTTTCCGTCACGGTCGGAGGCGACCGGCAGTCCGCGCCCGCAAGGGCATGGCGAACGCCTCCCCATGATATTCCTTACCCGTTTCAAGGTCGGGCGAAGGCGTCGGCAATGCGGATACTGACGAAGACTTCGCCGTGACGGAGGGAACGGATATGCGCGATTATCGCGATGCAAAAGTCATGGCCAGAACGCTGCGGGAGGAACTGGCCGCCAAGGGCCTGACGGTTGCCCATAGCGAGACGCTGGAGATCGTCGCCCGCCAGTTCGGGCTGGCGAACTGGAACATTTTTTCGGCTCGCATCGAGCGGGACGTCGCGCCGCCGGAAGCGGCGGCGTTCGAACCGGCCGTGCCCATCGTCCGGATTTTCGACGTCGCCAAGGCGCACGAATTCTATCTCGGCTTTCTCGGCTTCAAGGTGGATTGGGAGCATCGCTACGGCGAGAATTTCCCGCTCTACACGCAGGTTTCACGCGGGGGCCTGCGGCTTCACCTGTCCGAACATGCCGGCGACGCAACCCCCGGCGGCACGGTGGTCGTCTACATGAAGGGTATCCACGCGCTTCACCGCGAGCTTTCCGCCCGCGACTACCGCTACATGAAGCCGGGGCTGGAGGACGAGGGAACACGGCTGGAGGTGACGGTCATCGACCCCTTCGGCAACCGCATTCGCTTCATGGAACTGAAGGACGGGTAGGAGGTTGCCGCGGCGCTTGCCGGCGAAAGGTAAAGCAGGGCAATCGCGTGGAGAATGGGAGACATCGAGGCTTCTCCCTTCTCCCCGCCCGGGAGAAGAGGCAAGAGTCGCAAACCTCATGTGCGATTGTTCTGCCCGTAGGAAGGGACAAACGCCGGTCAGGCGCTGACGATCGCCTGCGTTTCGTCGCCCACGAGACCTTCCGTAAACACGGCCTTGCCGCCTTCCATCTTCACCTTACCCTCGGCGAACAGCTTCAGCGCCGCCGGATAGATCCGGTGTTCGACGGTCAGCACGCGGGCGGCAAGCGTGTCGGCATCGTCGCCCGGCAGGACAGGAACGGCGGCCTGCGCGACGATGGGACCCTCGTCCATGCCCTCGGTGACGAAGTGAACCGTGCAGCCGGCGATCCGCATGCCGGCGTCCAGCGCCCGCTGGTGGGTGTGAAGGCCGGGAAACAGCGGCAGCAGGGCAGGGTGGATGTTGACGATCCGGCCCTCGTAGGCGCGGATGAAATCGCCGCTCAGGAGGCGCATGTAGCCGGCAAGGCAGAGGATGTCGGGCGACAGTTTTTCGAGTTCGGCGCGGATGGCCGCCTCGTGCGCGGCCTTGCCGGCGTAATCCTTGCGGGCGAAGGCGGCGGTCGGAATGCCGAGCGCGGCAGCCTTCGCCAGACCGCCGGCGTCCGGCCTGTCGGAGATTACGCCGACGATGTCCGCCGGGTAATCCACCGCCGAGGCGGCTTTCGCCAGTGCCAGCATGTTCGAGCCGCTGCCGGAAATGAGAACGGCGACCTTCTTGCGCGCCGCCCCGCTCATAGGCCGAGCGTGCCCTTGTAGACGACGCCGGGCGCGTCTTCCGCGCGGGCAGTCATGCGGCCGAGCGACACGACCTTTTCGCCGCTCGCTTCCAGCGCGGCGGTCACGGCGCGCTCGTCCCCGGCGGACACGACGGCGATCATGCCGATGCCGCAATTGAAGGTGCGCAGCATTTCGGTCGCCTCCACGCCGCCTGTCTTTGCCAGCCAGGAAAAGACCGGCGGAACCGAAATCGCCGCAAGGTCGATCTCGGCGGCGAGGTGCTTCGGCAGCACGCGCGGAATGTTTTCGGGAAAGCCGCCGCCGGTGATGTGGGCGAGCGCCTTGATGCCGCCCGTCTCGCGGATGGCCTTGAGGATCGGCTTCACATAGATGCGGGTCGGCGTCAGCAGCGCCTCGCCCAGCGTCCTGCCTTCGATGAACGGAGCGGGAGCGGTCCAGTCGAGGCCGGACATCTCCACGATCTTGCGCACCAGCGAATAGCCGTTGGAATGGACGCCCGACGAGGTGAGGCCGATGATGACGTCGCCCTCGGCGATATCGCCCGCCGGCAGGAGGTGGCCGCGCTCGGCCGCGCCGACGGCGAAGCCGGCGAGGTCGTAATCGCCGCCGGCATACATGCCGGGCATTTCCGCCGTCTCGCCACCGATCAGCGCGCAGCCCGCCTCGCGGCAGCCGGCGGCGATGCCGGAGACGATATCGGCGCCCTGGTCCGGGTCGAGCTTGCCGGTGGCGAAGTAATCGAGGAAGAACAGCGGTTCGGCGCCCTGCACCACGAGGTCGTTGACGCACATGGCCACCAGATCAATGCCGACGGTTGAATGGAAGTCGGCGTCGATGGCGATCTTTAGCTTGGTGCCCACCCCGTCATTGGCGGCCACCAGAACCGGATCGGTGAAGCCGGCGGCCTTGAGGTCGAACAGGCCGCCGAAACCGCCGATCTCGCCGTCCGCGCCGGGACGCCGGGTGGAGCGCACGGCAGGCTTGATCTTCTCGACGAGAAGATTGCCGGCGTCGATATCCACGCCTGCGTCGCTGTAGGTGAGGCCGTTCCTGCCCGGCTTGCTCATGGGGCTCTCCGCTCTGAAATAGGGGTCCACGGGGCTTTTCCGTGGCAATTCGCATGAGCGGGGTCTAGATGCAAGGGCCATGCGCCGAAAGCGCCGGTTTTTTCACGGTCCGGAGAGGCCGGGCGGCACGGGCGCTTGACCCGCTTCGGCCTGTCGCCATATCTCATGCAGATGAACCCGCGATGAAGGACAGAAGATGGCGAGATTGATCGACAGCACCAGCCTGAAGCGTCAGGCTCTGTTCTGGGGCATCGCCCTGATCCTCTTCATCGCCTTTCTCATGGTGTTCCGCGCCATTCTCCTGCCCTTCGTGGCGGGCATGGCACTTGCCTATTTTCTCGATCCGGTCGCCGACCGCCTGGAGCGGCTCGGCCTCTCGCGCCTGATGGCGACGGTGCTCATCCTCATCGCCTTCGTCGTGGTGTTCGTGCTGGCGCTCATCATCATCATTCCGGTGCTGGCCGGGCAGGCGTCGGAATTCATAGCGCGGATGCCGGGCTATATCGCGCAGTTGCAGGCGATCATCGCCACGTCGAGCGACACCATCCTGCCGGACTGGATCGGCGATCAGGTCGCCGCGATCAAGGAGAACTTCTCGAATTATCTCGCCGAAGGCGCGGGGTTTCTTGCCACGCTGTTCGGCCAGATCTGGAATTCCGGCAAGGCGCTGGTCGATATCCTGTCGCTCTTCGTGCTGACGCCGGTCGTCGCCTTCTACCTTCTGCTCGACTGGGACCGGATGATCGCCAAGGTCGACAGCTGGATCCCCCGCGATCATCTGGCGACGGTGCGCCGCCTCGCCGCGGAAATGGATGCGGCGATTTCCGGCTTCGTGCGCGGGCAGGGGTCGCTCTGCATCATCCTCGGTCTCTATTACGGCATCGGTCTTTCGCTGGCGGGGCTGAACTTCGGGCTGCTGATCGGCCTTTTCTCCGGCGCGGTCAGCTTCATTCCCTATATCGGCTCCATTCTGGGGCTCGTCCTCGCGCTCGGCGTGGCTCTTGTGCAGTTCTGGCCCGATTACGCGATGATCGCGCTGATTCTGGTCATCTTCTTTTCCGGCCAGTTCATCGAAGGCAACATCCTCCAGCCGAAGCTCGTGGGCAACAGCGTCGGCCTCCATCCGGTCTGGCTCATGTTCTCGCTGTTTGCGTTCGGCGCGCTGTTCGGTTTCGTCGGACTCATGGTCGCCGTGCCGGCGGCGGCGGCGGTCGCCGTCCTTGTGCGCTTCGCGATCGGGCGGTATCTTGACAGCGATCTCTATCACGGCCATTCCGCCATCCCTCCGCAATCGGGCGGCGAAGCGGATCAATAAGGTCTTTCTGTTCCTGTGACGAGCGACGATATCAAAGTGCGAACGAAGCAGCATGCGGCCCAGCAATTGCCGCTTGCCTTCGCCCACGATCCGGCGACGGGCCGCGACGACCTGCTGGTGGCCGATCCGCTGGCGGCGGCGGTGTCGGTCGTCGACGCCTGGCCGCACTGGCCGGCGCCGGTGGTGATCCTGACCGGGCCGGTCGGCTGCGGCAAGTCGCACCTCGCGTCGATCTGGCGCGAGAGGAGCGGCGCGCGCGTCATCCACCCGCTGGCCGGCAGCGATGCGGCGCGCATGGCCGCCGAAGGGCCGGTCCTGTTCGAGGACGCCGACCGCGCGGCCTTCGACGACACCGAGCTTTTCCACGTCATCAACAGCGTGCGCCAGCACGGCACCAGCCTGCTGATGACGGCGCGGCTGTGGCCGATGGGCTGGAACGTCGCCCTGGCCGACCTGAAATCGCGCCTGAAGGCGGCAACGGTTGTGGAAATCGGGGAACCGGATGAGGATCTGCTCGGCCAGATCATCGTCAAGCTGTTCGCCGACCGCCAGCTTTCCATCGACGAGAAGCTGGTGTCCTACATCGTGCGGCGGATGGAGCGCTCGCTGGCGGCAGCCAACGATATCGTCGACCGTCTCGACCGGCTGGCCTGGGCGCGCGGCACGCGCATCACCCGCGCGCTGGCGGCGGAAGTGCTGGCGGAAGCCGTTCCCGGTTCCGTGACCGATTGATTGTCATGTTTCTATCGTAAACCTGCTATACTTGCGCTCAGGCATAGCATGGAGGTTTGTGATGGATTCGGGGCAGCAGAACGTGGAAACGGCGGACGCGGGAGCGCAACCCGTGGATATTCCGGCGGTGGAGGATCTGCTGAACAGCCCGGAGCGCTTCATCAACCGGGAGTTTTCCTGGCTCCAGTTCAATCGCCGCGTGCTTGAGGAGACGCTGAACACGGCGCATCCGCTGCTGGAGCGCGTGCGGTTCCTGTCGATCTCCGCCACCAATCTCGACGAGTTCTTCATGGTGCGTGTCGCCGGTCTCGAAGGGCAGGTGCGCCAGGGTGTGACCATGCGAAGCCCGGACGGCAAGACGCCGGCCGAGCAGCTCGACGACATCCTCAAGGAAATCGACAATCTCCAGATGGAGCAGCAGGCATCCTTCGCGGTGCTCCAGCAGTATATGTCGCGGGAAGGCATCCTGATCGTGCGTCCGGCCGCGCTGTCCCAGGAAGACCGCACCTGGCTCGAGAACGAGTTCGAGGAGTCGATCTTCCCGGTCCTGACGCCGCTGTCCATCGATCCGGCCCATCCGTTCCCGTTCATCCCGAACCTCGGCTTCTCGATGGGGCTGCAACTGCGAAGCCGCAAGACGCAGGAGCCCATGACAGCGCTTCTGCGCCTGCCGACGACGCTCGCCCGCTTCGTCCGCCTGCCGGATCAGGACGGCACGATCCGCTACATCACGCTGGAGGATGTGGTGGGGCTGTTCATCCACCGGCTCTATCCGGGTTATGAAGTGACGGGCTTCGGCACGTTCCGCATCATCCGCGACAGCGATATCGAAGTGGAGGAAGAGGCCGAGGACCTGGTGCGCGTGTTCGAGACGGCGCTGAAGCGCCGCCGCCGCGGTTCGGTGATCCGCATCGAGGCGGATTCGGAAATGCCGCATACGCTGCGCCAGTTCGTGGTGCATGAACTCGGCGTGCCGGAAAACCGCGTGGCGGTCCTGCCGGGGCTCCTGGCGCTCAACACGCTGTCGGAAATCACCAAGGCACCGCGCGACGACCTGAAGTTCGAACCTTACAATGCCCGATTTCCCGAACGCGTCCGCGAGCATGCCGGAGATTGCTTCGCTGCCATCCGCGAAAAGGACATGGTGGTCCACCATCCTTACGAAAGCTTCGACATCGTGGTGCAGTTTCTGCTCCAGGCTGCGCGCGATCCTGACGTTCTGGCGATAAAGCAGACGCTCTACCGCACCTCCAACGACAGCCCGATCGTCCGCGCGCTGATCGACGCGGCCGACGCCGGAAAGTCGGTGACGGCGCTGGTGGAGCTGAAGGCCCGCTTCGACGAGGAGGCCAACATCCGCTGGGCCCGCGATCTCGAGCGCGCCGGCGTGCAGGTCGTGTTCGGCTTCATCGAGCTGAAGACGCACGCCAAGATGTCGATGGTGGTGCGCCGCGAGGACGGCAAGCTGCGCACCTATTGCCACCTCGGCACCGGCAACTACCATCCGGTGACGGCCAAGATCTACACCGACCTGTCCTTCTTCACCTGCAACGCCAAGATCGGCCACGACATGGCCAATGTCTTCAACTTCATCACCGGCTATTCCGAGCCGGCGGAAAGCATGAAGCTCGCCGTTTCGCCCTACACGCTGCGTCCGCGCATCCTTCGCCACATCGAGGAGGAGATCGTCCACGCGGAGGCGGGCCGCCCGGCGGCGATCTGGATGAAGATGAACTCGCTGGTCGATCCGGAGATCATCGACGCGCTCTACCGCGCCTCGATCGCCGGGGTGGACGTCGATCTCGTGGTGCGCGGCATCTGCTGCCTGCGCCCGCAGGTTCCCGGCCTTTCCGAACGAATCCGGGTCAAGTCCATCGTCGGGCGCTTCCTCGAACATTCCCGCATCTTCTGCTTCGGCAACGGCCAGGGCCTACCGTCCGACAAGGCGCTCGTCTATATCGGCTCCGCCGACATGATGCCGCGCAACCTCGACCGGCGCGTCGAAACGCTGGTTCCACTTCTCAACCCGACGGTGCATGAGCAGGTGCTGTCGCAGATCATGCTCGGCAATCTCATTGACAACCAGCAGAGCTACGAGATACTTGCCGACGGAACGTCCAGGCGCATCGAGGTGCGGCAGGGCGAGGAACCGTTCAATGCGCAGCACTATTTCATGACCAATCCGAGTCTCTCGGGACGCGGAGAGGCGCTGAAATCGAGTGCGCCGAAGTTGATCGCCGGCGTCTTGTCCGGCCGCAAGAACTGAACTGGATCGGCATGGTCTTGAGTGAAGCACAGGGGCGGCTGCCCGGCGTGGCCCCTGTTTCCGTCATCGACATCGGATCGAACTCGGTCCGTCTGGTCATCTACGAAGGTCTGACGCGCGCTCCCGTCGTGCTTTTCAACGAGAAGGTCATGTGCGGCCTCGGCAAGGGGCTGGCGTTGACCGGCAGCATGGAAGCCGAAGCCGTCAATCGTGCCCTGTCGGCGCTGGTGCGTTTCCGCGCGCTGTCGTCGCAGGCCAAGGCCGGCTCGCTCTACGTGCTTGCGACCGCTGCCGCCCGCGAGGCGAAGAACGGTCCCGATTTCGTCCGCAAGGCGGAAGAGATACTGGATGCCCCGATCCAGCTTCTGTCCGGCGAGGAAGAGGCGCGCTATTCCGCCTTCGGCATTCTCAGCGGCTTCCATGCGCCCGACGGCATCGCCGGCGACCTCGGCGGTGGCTCGCTCGAACTGATCGACATTCGCGGCCGCGACTTTTCCACGGGCGTGACCCTGCCGCTCGGCGGCATCCGGCTGTCCGAGCAGAGCGAGGGGTCGCTGACCAAGGCGCGCAATTTCGCCCGCAAGCAGATCCGCGCCCACAAGTTCCTCGAGGAAGGGCAGGGCCGCATCTTCTACGCCGTCGGCGGCACCTGGCGAAACATCGCCAAGCTGCACATGGAAACCACCAAATATCCGCTGCACATGATGCAGGGCTACGAACTGCCTCTCGACACGATCCGGTCCTTCCTCGAAGACATCGTCGGCAACCGTGGCGGCAAGGATGCGTCCTGGGCCTCGGTGTCCAAGAGCCGCCGCCAGCTTCTGCCCTTCGGCGCCATCGCGATGGCGGAAGTGCTGGATGCGATGCGCCCGGCGCGGGTGGCCTTTTCGGCGCAGGGCGTGCGCGAAGGCTATCTCTATACCCGGCTGACGGACGCGGAGCAGGAAAGCGATCCGCTGATCGCCGCCGCCGACGAACTGGCCATCCTGCGCGCCCGCTCGCCGGAGCATGCCCGCGAACTGGCCGACTGGACCGGCCGCATGCTGCCCTTCTTCGATATCCGCGAGACCGGGGAAGAGGAGCGCTACCGCCATGCCGCATGCCTGCTGGCCGACATAAGCTGGCGCGCGCATCCCGATTACCGCGGCCTCCAGGCGCTGAACATCATCGCCCACTCGTCCTTCGTCGGCATCACCCATCCGGGTCGCGCCTTCATCGCGCTCGCCAATTACTATCGCTACGAAGGCCTCGCCGACGACAGCGCCACCGGCCCGCTGGCGGCGATCGCCTCGCCCCGCTTCGTCGACCGCGCCAAGCTGCTCGGCGGCCTGCTGCGCGTCCTCTATCTCTTCTCGGCCTCGATGCCGGGGGTGATCGATTCGCTCACGTTCCGCCGGTCGTCGTCGCCGGACGTCGATCTGGAATTCGTCGTGCCGCCGGCCTGCCGCGTCTTTGCCGGCGAGCGTCTCGAAGGACGGCTCCAGCAGCTTGCCAAGCTGACAGGCAAGCGGCTCGCCTTCCGTTACGAATAGCCCCGCACCCTCGCGGCGAGCCCGCGTGCCGGTTCCGATGCCTCAGGCCTGCGCGCTGGCCTGCGGAAGCGTCGCGTAGTCCACGGTCCGGTTCCGGCCCGTGGCCTTGGCGTGATAGAGCGCCTGGTCGGCATGCTGGATCAGCCGGTGATAATCGGGATGCCCGTCATAGGTCGACAGGCCGACGCTGAGCGTCACCCGTATCCGGGTCTGGTCGGGCAGTTCGATGGGCCGGTTCTCGATTTCGCGGCGTATCCGCTCGGCCACGATATGGGCCCGGGCGGCGTCGCATTCGGCGCAGACGATCAGGAATTCCTCGCCGCCGTAGCGGAACAGGAAATCGCCGCTGCCGGTCAGGCGGCTCAGCGTCTGCGCGATCTGCTGAAGGGTCCGGTCGCCGGTTTCGTGGCCGTACTGGTCGTTGATCGTCTTGAAATGGTCTATGTCGAGCAGGAGCAGCGAGAAAACGATGCCTTTCGATCGCGCAAGGCCGATTTCACGGCCGAGGATGGTCGGCAGGAAGCGGCGGTTGAGCAGGTGCGTCAGCGCATCGCTGCCCGATTCCATGCGCACCAGATGGTCGAAAAGCGTGTCGAGCAGATGCCGCACCTGTTCCACCTCGCCGATGGCGAGCCGCGTGAGACGCCGCACGGCCGGCATGTCCTCGCGCGCGATCGCCGCCTCCAGTTCCAGCAGGTGCCGCTCGTCGATCGTGTCCATGCTGGCGCGGATCGTCTCGAGTTCCCGTGGGCCGATGAAGATGGCCGGCGCCTTGTGGCGGATCCACAGGCCGAAGGGCGAGTGACCGATGCGCGAGAGTGGAATGTCGCTGCCGCCGATCATCACGTCCTGAAGCAGCCGGTTCGACCAGTCGGAAAGCGCCGTGCGCTGGCATTCGCGCTCCAGCGACATGTTCATCGTCGCCGCGTAATTGCGATAGGCCTCGTCGGTGCGTGTGACCGAATCGTGCGAATCCGCGTACTGCGCCGACATGATTTCCATCGCCACGTCGGTCAGCCCCATCGCCAGGATCGCCGCCTCCAGGCGCGCCTTGTAGCGCCCCGGATGGCTCAGGATCGCCTCCAGAACGACCTCCTTCATGCGGCGGCTGGCGCGCAGCACGAGTTCGATCGGAATGTTGAGACGCGCATGGATGATGCCGATCTGCTGCTGATCGGCGATGAGGGCGGGGACGTCCTCGATGGAAAGGCGTGTCAGAAGACTGGTGATCCAGCGCTGGAAGGAGGCGTGCAGGCGTGTATCGACCGCCTCATGCGTGACGAACACGCTCGCCCTGGGGTCGGCCAGCAGCGTCTGGTAGAATTTGCGGGAAAATTCCGTTGCGTGTTGTTCGGCCAGCGTTGCCAGCAATGCCGCCACATCCGGCGATACGCCCCCGAGAAGCTGTTTCCACTGTTGTTCCATGTTCCACCGATCTGCACAGGTGACGATCCCGGGCGCCCAGGCGCGTTCGGCCCGATCATGGCATCGTCCCGATGCTTCCTCGTGAACTCTTTCGTCGAGGAAACATGAAGGAGAGCTGAATATTTCGGCGTGACCTCGATACGCCCAAAAATACGATGTTCACCGTGGCCGCCAGTCCCGGATTTGGGAAGCGTTTGCGCCGCACGATTACCGTGCATCCAGCGCCAGGGTTGCGAAGCTGGCCAGCCAGTGCTCGCCCATGTAGTCCCCGGCGACATGCGGAAGGCTCGCGGCCAGATGGCGGTCGGCAGCCTTGAGCATCGCGGCGATGCGGTCGTCGCCGGCGGGCAGGGCGGACGCCAGAGCGCGCCAGCACCAGGCGCGGCTGAGGTTCAGGCCGTCGAGATGGGCGATCTTGCCGTCGCTGCGGTCGGAAACGCGGGCCGGTTCGAAAAGCGCCGGGGGGTGAGTGCGGGAAAGCCCGGGCAGGAACGCCTCGAACCATGCCGGAAAATCGTCGGCTGGCAGCAGGCGGCGCATGCATTCGGCCTCAATGAGGGCCGGGGAGAGGAAGTCGTCGCCGGAAGGCTCGCCCCAGGCCGGACAGGCCGCGTCCGCACCGTACCAACGCAGCGCCGTGTCGCGCAGCAGATTGAGGAGGGCGTCGTCATCTGCCGTTTCCGCGTAGTCGGCCGCCATGCGCAGCGAGAAGGCCGTGTTGAAATGGGTGCCGACCCGAACGGGATAGGTGGCGAGCGGCAGGAAGTCGCGGTAGCGGTCGGCGAAGATGCCGGCCAGCGGCCGGAGGGTGTCGGACCAGCGCCTTTCGGGCAGGCCGGCAAGTTCGGCGGCGAGTTTCAGCAGCCAGCCCCAGCCGTAGGGGCGCTTGAAGCCGCGCGCCGATGGCGCGGCGAGATAGGCGCATTCGGCGGCGATCTTCTCCGGCACGAGCTGGGCGTCGAACAGGGCGCGAATATCACCGGCTGTCTCGATTGCCGGGAAGCGGCGCAGCAGGTAGGCCAGCATCCAGTAGGAATGGACGCAGGAATGCCAGTCGTAGCTTCCGTAGAACACGGGATGCAGCTCGGACGGCGTGCGCGCATCCGCCGGCCCGTCGAGGACATGATCGGGCTTGTTCGGATATTCGCGCCGGATATGGCCGAGCGCGATCCGGGAGAAGCGGATGGCGATGTGCTCGTCGAGGACCGGCCCGCCGCTCATGACGCGTCAGAACTCCACGGCTTCGACCTTGCGGCCGACGAAGCGGAGGCCGATCTCGCCGGAAATCAGCTTGAGGGCCTTGTCGCCGAAAAGCTCCCTGCGCCAGCCGTTCAGGGCGGCGACATCGGCTTCGGCGCCCTGCGCGGCGATCTTGTCGAGATCGTCGCTGTTGGCGATGACTTTGGCGGCCACCCCCTCTTTTTCGGCAATCAGGCGCAGCAGGACCTTGAGCAGTTCGGTTGCGGCCTGCGCGCCTTCCGGGGCGTGGCTGTGCCTGACCGGCTGCGGCATTTCGGTCTTGGGCATGGCCAGCGCGGCGTTGACGGCGCCGACGATGGCCGCGCCGGAGGAGGAGCGTTCCCATCCCTTGGGGATGGTGCGCAGCCGGGAGAGGGCTTCCGCGTCGCGCGGCTGCTGCTGCGCGATCTCGAACAGGGCGTCGTCCTTCAACACCCGCGAGCGCGGAACGTTGCGGGCGCGGGCCTCGCGCTCGCGCCAGGCGGCGATCGCCCGCAGGATGGCGAGCTCCGCCGGCTTGCGCAGGCGGGACTTCAGGCGGATCCACGCATCGTCGGGATGAAGGTCGTAGGTCTCCCGCGCCTCGAGGACCGCCATCTCCTCGGTCAGCCACAGGGCCCGGCCGTCGCGCTCCAGCTTGGCCTTCAGGGTGTGGTAGACGTCGCGCAGATGAGTGACGTCCGCCAGCGCGTAGTCGAGCTGCTTGTCGGACAGCGGTCGGCGGCTCCAGTCGGTGAAGCGCGAGGACTTGTCGAGCTGGACGCCGGTGATCTTCGAGACGAGTTGGTCGTAGGAGACCGAATCGCCGAAGCCGCAGACCATCGCCGCCACCTGGGTGTCGAAGATCGGATGCGGAATGAGGCCGCCGAGATGGAAGATGATCTCGATATCCTGCCGGGCGGCATGGAAGACCTTTACGATCCTGTCGTCGGCCATCAGGTCGAAGAAGGGTTTCAGGCTGATGCCGGGCGCCAGCGGATCGATGAGGACCTCGAGATCGGGGCTGGCGATCTGGATGAGGCAGAGTTCCGGCCAGAAGGTCGTCTCGCGCAGGAACTCCGTATCCACGGTGACGAATTCGGATTTGGCAAGCGTTTGGCACGCTTCTTCAAGCTGGGCAGTCGTTTCGATCATTTCGCGGAACAAGCTTCTGATGCGGAAAATGGGATCGTTCTTCCTTCTCTTTTGACGCGAGGATGTCAACTGTCCGGGCGTCAAAAATGCCGTTCAACGCGATTCCTTGTCTTCTCCGGGCGGTGCGGCGAGCCGGTTGAACCATATGGATGTGCGCAACAGCGCCCGGAAGCGCCTGCGCCGCTGGCCGGCGGGTATGCCGGGCCGGGCCGCCATGCGCCGCACGGTGTAGGCCGTGAAGGCGATCTGGATGACGGCCGTATAGATGAAGAAGGAACGGGGCCCGAAGAGGTCGAGCAGCACCGAGGCGAGGAACGGCCCGGCGGTGGCGCCGATCGACCAGTAGAACAGCAGGCCGGCCGAAACCAGCGCGTGCTGGCCGTCCCTGGCGAAATCGTTGCCGTGGGCGGAACAGAGCGAATAGAGCGGCAGGGCGAAGGCGCCGAACAGGAACACGCCGACGATGTTCATCCACGCGTCGCCGCCCGCGAAGAAGGCGAGGAAAAGGCTCGCCGCCGCCGCCCCGATGGTGGTGAGCAGGATGACGATGCGCCGGTCCAGCCTGTCGGAATAAAGCCCGAGCGGATATTGCAGCACCACGCCGCCGACGATGCCGGCGCTCATGAAATTGGCGATGCCGGTGATCGACATGCCGATTTCGCTGGCATAGATCGGCCCGATATTGCGGAAGGCGGCCATCGACAGGCCGACGGCGACGACACCGACCACGGCAAGCGGCGAGATGGTCCAGACCGTCTTCAGCTCGAAGCGTATCGCCTCCGGCACGGCGGGTGATGACCGGTCGGCCATCGCGATGGGCACGATGGACAGGGTGATCGCGATGCAGATGAGGCTGAAGATCGTCGGGCCCTCGACCCCGAAGGCCGGCACGAGATATTGCACGGCGGTGACGGAGAAGAGGTCGACCAGCCGGTAGACCGACAGCGTGCGGGCGCGGTTGGCGTTCGTCACCCTGGCATTGATCCAGCTCTCGATGGTGGCGAACAGGCTGGCGACGCAGATGCCGATGACGAAGCGCATCGCGAACCAGAAGGGCGGTTCGATGATCATCGACATGGCCAGCGATGCCGCCGCCGTGATCGCCGCCATCGCCGCGAAGGTGCGGATGTGCCCTATGGAGCGCAGGATGCGCGCCACATAGATGCACCCGACGGCGAAGCCGATCGAGTAGCCGGCGCCGATCACGCCGATCACCGACGGGCCGAAGCCCTCTGCGCCGCCGCGCAGCGCGATGTAGGTGCCCTGGAGGCCATTGCCGCCGATGAGCATGCCGGCGGTTGCGAGAAGCGGAACAAGCGGTCTGATCGAACTCATGCCGGCGGGCTTTCGGGGGTGCGGGGGGAATCGGGCGTGGAAAATGGTCTGTACCGATTTTGATAGCCAAGCGCTGCCGGCAAAGACAGTCCAAAAAGCGTGCGGGACGTCATCCGGCTTGACAAAGCAGCGCGACCGTGCGCTTTTCCGCGCGGTTTTACTGCTGCGCCGCCGGCCTTTCGGCCTGGCCCGCGCGCTCCTCGTCAAGTCCGGGATTGATTGAAATGCACCGTTACCGCAGCCACACCTGTGCCGCCCTGAGCAAGTCCGATGTGGGCGCCACCGTCCGCCTTTCGGGCTGGGTCCATCGCGTTCGCGACCACGGCGGCGTCCTGTTCATCGACCTGCGCGACCATTACGGCATCACGCAGGTCGTGGCCGATCCGGACAGCCCGGCGTTCAAGACGGCGGAAACCGTTCGCGGCGAATGGGTCATCCGCATCGACGGCGTCGTCAAGGCGCGTGCGCCGGAAACGATCAACGCCAACATGGCGACCGGCGAGGTGGAGCTTTACGCTCACGAGATCGAGGTGCTCTCCGCCGCGAAGGAACTGCCGCTACCGGTGTTCGGCGAGCCGGACTATCCCGAGGACGTGCGCCTCAAGTACCGCTTCCTCGACCTGCGCCGCGAGACGCTGCACCGCAACATCGTCCGCCGCACGCAGATCATTTCCGCCATGCGCAGGGGCATGGACGAGGCCGGTTTCGCCGAATACACCACGCCGATCCTGACGGCCTCCTCGCCGGAGGGCGCGCGCGACTTCCTCGTTCCCTCCCGCATCCATCAGGGCAAGTTCTTCGCCCTGCCGCAGGCGCCGCAGCAGTACAAGCAGCTGCTGATGGTCGCCGGCTTCGACCGTTATTTCCAGATCGCGCCGTGCTTCCGCGACGAGGACCCGCGCGCCGACCGCCTGCCGGGCGAGTTCTACCAGCTCGACGTCGAGATGAGCTTCGTCACCCAGGAGGATGTCTGGGAAACGATGGAGCCGATGATGACGGAGGTCTTCGAGCAATTCGCCGAGGGCAAGCCGGTAACGCGCAACTGGCCGCGCATTCCCTATGAAGAGGCCGTCCGCAAATACGGCTCCGACAAGCCGGACCTGCGCAACCCCATCATCATGGAAGCCGTGACCGAGCATTTTGCCGGCTCTGGCTTCAAGGTGTTCGCGGGCATGATCGCGTCGAACCCGAAGGTCGAGGTCTGGGCCATTCCGGCGAAGACCGGCGGTTCCCGCGCCTTCTGCGACCGCATGAACGCCTGGGCGCAGTCGCAGGGCCAGCCCGGCCTCGGCTACATCTTCTGGCGCAAGGAAGGCGAGACGCTCGACGGCGCCGGCCCGCTTGCCAAGAACATCGGCCCGGAACGCACCGAGGCGATCCGCACCCAGCTCGGTCTCGGTGAAGGCGACGCCTGCTTCTTCGTCGCGGGCGAGCCGTCGAAGTTCTACAAGTTCGCGGGCGAGGCGCGCAATCGCGCCGCCGACGAACTGAACCTGATCGACCGCGACCGCTACGAATTCTGCTGGATCGTCGATTTCCCGTTCTACGAATGGAACGAGGACGAGAAGAAGATCGACTTCGCCCACAACCCCTTCTCCATGCCGCAAGGCGGTCTGGACGCGCTGAAGGGCGAGGACCCGCTGGCCATCAAGGCCTACCAGTACGACGCGGTGTGCAACGGCTTCGAGATCGCCTCGGGCTCGATCCGTAACCAGTCGCCGGAAACGATGGTCGCCGCCTTCGAGAAGGTCGGTCTGTCGCAGCAGGATGTGGAGGATCGCTTCGGCGGCCTCTACCGCGCCTTCCAGTACGGCGCGCCGCCGCATGGCGGCTGCGCCTTCGGCATCGACCGCATCGTCATGCTGCTCGTCGGCGCGAAGAACCTGCGCGAAATCTCGCTGTTCCCGATGAACCAGCAGGCGCAGGACCTGCTGATGAACGCACCGGCCCCGGCTACCCCGGCGCAGCTTCGCGAACTGGCGCTGCGCGTCGTGCCGGACCCGAAGAAGAAGGACTGACGGCCCCGTGAAACCGCTGGAAGCCATGAAGGCCGCTTTCGGTCATTGCCTGGCTTCGGCGGTGGCCGCCGCGCTGGCCTACTGGCTGGCACGGGAACTGCTCGGCCATCCGCAACCGGTGTTCGCCGCCATCGCCGCCATCATCTGCCTGGCGCCGGGCGTTGCGGATCATGTGAAGCAGGGGCTTTCCATGATGGCGGGCGTCGCCATCGGCGTTGCCGTCGGAGAGCTTGCCCTCATGATTCCCGATGCGCTGTGGGATGTGCGGCTGGCGCTCGCCGCCTTCGTGGCGATGATGATCGCCTCGTCTTTCGTGGCCACGCCGGTCGCGGCGATCCAGGCCGGCGCTTCTGCTCTGCTCGTTCTGCTGCTCGGCCCGAAGGAGGCCGGATTCGCGCGCCTGCTGGACGTCAGCATCGGCGCGGCGATCGGATTGATTCTGGCATTTCTGTTTTTCACGGTCCGCAGGCGCGGGGCCTGAAGGCCCTTTCCGCACCTATCGCGGCAAATGAAAAGGCCGGAAAGAGCCCGCTTTCCGGCATCCCTGTGTTGACCAAGGGCGTATCGCTTTCTTTCGTCATGGTCGGGCCTGACCCGACCATCCACCGCGCCGCTTGGCGGCGTGGACCCTCGGGTCAAACCCGAGGGTGACGGAGGAGAGGGGTCGTCATCGGCCCGAGGCCGGAAGGGCCTGTTTTCCGGCCTTTTGCCGTTGCGTGACGAGGATCAGTCCTGATCCTCGTTGGCGCTGATCGTCATGTCGGGACCGTTGAGGAGTGTCAGCGGTGCGGAGATGAGTTGCAGCGCCGGCACCGGCTTTTCCGGCGTATACTGGATGGTCAGGTTCTGCGGATCGGCGAGGAAAGTCTGAAGCGCGCTGCTGATCCTGTTCTCCGGGTCCCGGATGCCGTTTTGGGCGAGAACCATCGGCACCACGGCCCTGACGGCCTCGCCGACCTGATCCTCGGAAACGCCCTGATGCTTTGCGGCGGAGGAGAGCGCCCGCCCGGTCAGGCCGTCGTCCTTGAAGGAGAGGGTGATGTCGCCGACATTGATCTGCTGGGCGATGCCGAAGAGCGCCAGCTGGCTGGCCTGCGCCTTTGCGACGCTGTCGCCGCCGGCTGCCTTGAGCTGTGCCGTCGTCTGCTGCATGCCGGCATAGAGCTGCTCGGTCATGCCGGTCAGGCCGAGATCGAGGGTGAGCGTGCCGAGACCGGCGGCGGTCAGAACCGCGTCGTCGACGGTGATCGTGCCTTCCCGGGCGAGCCAGGAGCCGGCCATCGTCACGTCGCCTTTCAGCGTCTCGAGGCCGAGGTTGGTCAGCCATGCAGCATCCGCCGGTTCCGGCGTGACGGTGATGCCGAGGGCGCGGGTCTCGAAGGCGACACCCGGCTCGTCCGGCGTCGGCGTCATGGAGGCTTCGATGCCGCCGATGGTCAGATAGGGCCTGCCGTTCGCCGAGATCGTGATCGGGCCGAAGGTGGCCTTGTCGTAGTAGGAAAGCGAGGCGAGGCCCGGCGCCTTCGGATCGGCGGGGATGACGAGGCCAGTCAAGCCGATCGCGCCCACGGTGAATTCCGTGCCGTCGCCGGCCGTGCGGATCGGCGGAATGGCGACCGTACCGATCACATAGCCGCCGTCGCCCCGCTCCTCGACATCCGTCAGCGTGATGTCGCCGGGGCTGATCGACTGGTCCGGCTGGCCGTCGACGCCGGCCACGCTCAGCGTCGCATTCTTCAGAACGACATCGTTGCCGCTGACATCGATTTCCGAAGCACGGACCTGCACGCCGCCGTTTTCGGCCTGCACGGCGTTGATCTTCGCCAGCAGCGCCTGGCCGTCGAGGGCGAAGGCCGGCAGCGGCAGAAGGGTGGTGGAAACCATGCCGGCGATCCACAGCAGGCGGATCGGGCGGAAGGAGGTGGTCGAAGCCATGCAAGTTCCTCGGGTGTTGGATGATACGCGGCGATCTTTACGAGAGAAGAGGTAATATTCGATTGCGGCGAATCTTAAGCTTGAACCTATCTGCTCGTCCACAGACCATTTCCGGTGCTTCCTTGCCGGAATCACCATTTCCGGCTAGTCAAGTCGCATGGGCAAAAATCTCGTGCCGCCCGGCGGCGGCTCCGAAAATGGCGGTGGCGGACACATCCAGGCAGTCGATCTCAAGGGGGCGCTGGAAGAGCGCTACCTTGCCTATGCGCTGTCGACCATCATGCACCGCGCCCTGCCGGACGTTCGCGACGGGCTGAAGCCGGTTCACCGCCGCATCGTCTACGCCATGAGCGAGATGGGGCTGCGCTCCAATTCGTCCTTCCGCAAATGCGCCAAGATCGTCGGCGAGGTGATGGGTAACTACCATCCGCACGGCGACCAGTCGATCTATGACGCGCTGGTGCGCCTGGCGCAGGATTTCGCCGTGCGCTACCCGTTGGTCAACGGGCAGGGCAATTTCGGCAATATCGATGGCGACAGCGCCGCGGCCATGCGCTACACCGAATCGAAGATGACGCCGGTGGCCGAACTGCTGCTCGACGGCATCGGCGAGGATGCCGTCGATTTCCGCGACACCTACGATGAATCAAATTCCGAGCCGATCGTCCTGCCGGGCGCCTTTCCCAATCTGCTGGCGAACGGTTCCTCCGGCATCGCGGTTGGCATGGCGACCTCCATTCCGCCGCACAACGCCCATGAACTGTGCGACGCGGCGCTCCACCTGATCAAGCACCCGGATGCGTCGGTTGAAAAGCTGGTCGATTTCGTGCCCGGCCCGGATTTCCCGACCGGCGGCATCATCATCGACGGCCGCGAGCAGATCGTCGAGGCCTACAGGACCGGCCGCGGCGGTTTCCGCGTTCGCGCCCGCTGGGAGGTCGAGGATCTGGGCCGCGGCGGCTACCAGATCGTGGTCACGGAAATTCCCTATCAGGTGCAGAAGTCGCGGCTGATCGAGAAGATCGCCGAACTGCTGATCGCCCGCAAACTGCCGCTTCTCGAAGACATTCGCGACGAATCCGCCGAGGACGTGCGCGTCGTTCTGGTGCCGAAGAGCCGGACGGTCGATGCGACGCTGCTGATGGAATCGCTGTTTAAGCTCACCGAGCTTGAAAGCCGCATTCCGCTCAACATGAACGTGCTTTCGGGCGGTCGCGTCCCCAAGGTGATGGCGCTCAACGAAGTGCTGCTGGAATGGCTGGATCACCGCAAGCAGGTGCTGGTCCGCCGCTCGCAGTTCCGCCTTGCTGCCATCGAGCGGCGTCTGGAAATCCTCGGCGGCCTGCTGATCGCCTATCTCAACCTCGACGAGGTGATCCGCATCATCCGCGAGGAGGACGAGCCGAAGCCGGTGTTGATGAAGCGCTTCACGCTGACCGACAATCAGGCCGAGGCGATCCTCAACATGCGGCTGCGCAGCTTGCGCAAGCTGGAAGAATTCGAGATCCGTACCGAGTTCGACAACCTGACCAAGGAAAAGGCCGATATCGAGGCGCTGCTGGCGTCTCCGGAAACACAGTGGAAGACGGTTGCCTGGCAGATCGGCGAAGTGCGCAAGACCTATGCCAAGGCGACCGAACTCGGCCGCCGCCGCAGCCAGTTCGCCGAAGCGCCGCAAGCCGACGACGAGGCCATCCATCAGGCGATGATCGAGAAAGAACCGATCACCGTCGTGATTTCCGAAAAGGGGTGGATTCGTGCCCTGAAGGGCCACATCGCCGACGTGTCGGGCTTGGTCTTCAAGGAAGGCGACGGGCTGAAGCTGGCTTTCCCGGCCCAGACGACCGACAGGCTCATTCTCTTCACCACCGGCGGCAAGGCCTACACGCTCGGCGCCGACAAGCTGCCCGGTGGCCGCGGCCACGGCGAGCCTATCCGCATCATGGTCGACATGGAGAACGATCAGGACATCCTGACGGCCTTCGTTCACGATGCCTCGCGCAAGCTGATCGTCGCCTCCACGGCGGGCAACGGCTTCGTCGTCGCCGAAAGCGACATGGCCGCCAACACCCGCAAGGGCAAGCAGGTGATGAACGTGTCGATGCCGGACGAGGCGCGGCTGGTGGTGCCGGTCTCCGGCGATCATGTCGCCGTGGTCGGCGAGAACCGCAAGATGCTCGTCTTCCCGCTCGTCCAGATCCCCGAGATGGCGCGCGGCAAGGGCGTTCGCCTCCAGCGCTACAAGGACGGCGGCATTTCGGATCTGAAATGCTTCGCCATCGCCGAGGGCCTGAGCTGGGAAGACACTGCCGGCCGCAAGTTCGTGAAGAACAGGGATGAACTGATCGAGTGGCTGGGCGACCGCGCCGCCGCCGGCCGCGTCGTTCCGAAGGGCTTCCCGCGTTCGGGCAAGTTCTCCGGTTGAATCGGTTTTTGAGCGGACACGCATAAGCGCCGGAAATGACCCGGTCTTTTCGCCTCAGCCGAGCGGCACGCAGAAATCCCGGAAGAAGCGCGCCGCGCCGTCCTCGTCGATTTCGCCTGCGGCAACGGCGAGCACGAAGGCGATGACTTCGGCTTGCCCGACCTCCAGCATGAAGCCGTTGAGCAGCAGAAAGGTGAAGGCGGCGAGAAAGGCTGTCCGCTTGTTTCCGTCCGAGAAAGGATGATTGCGCGCGATTCCATAAAGATAGGCCGCCGCGAGGGCGAAAACGTTCTCTTCGCCATAGGCCGCCTTGTTTAACGGCCTGGCCAATGCGGCTTCGAGCGCGTTCTCGTCCTTCAAGCCTGGAAGGCCTCCATGTTCGAGCAATTGCTCATGGTGCATGACCTCTATGGCTTCCCGGGACAGCCACTTGAATTCGCTCACTTCGCCAGCTCCCGAAGGGCGACGCGGTACTTCTCCATGCCGAGCCGGGCCGCTTTCAGTTGCTCGGCAAGGTCGGCCTGCTCGACACGCAATTCAAAACCCTTACCGCTTTCCGTCAGCTCAAGCGTGTCGCCCGCCTTCAGGCCGAGCCGGTTCAGCACGTCCTTGGGAATGATGATGCCTTCGGAATTGCCGATCTTGCGGATGATGACGTTCATGGCCGTGCCTCGCTGGATGTTGCAACGAAGTTATAACATGCCGGGTCAAGCCATGTAAATATCGGCGGGTCAGCCGTCGGTTTCGGGGTCGTAGAGCCCCCAGCCTTCCGGCTTCAGGTGCTCCTGTGGCTGGAAGCGGGTTTTGTAGTGCATCTTCTGCGAGCCCTTGACCCAGTAGCCGAGATAGACGTGCGGCAGGCCGAGGGCGACGGAGCGGCGAATGTGCTCCAGGATCATGAAGGTGCCGAAGGAGCGCTTCGGCAGGTCCGGGTCGTAGAAGGAATAGACCATCGAAAGCCCGTCGCTCATGAAATCGGTGAGCGCCACACCGATGAGCTGGCCGCTGGGACGCTTCTCGATGCCAGCGCCTTCCTGCCTCAGTCGGTATTCGATGAGATGCGTATCGACATGGGTGTCCTCGACCATGACAGCATAGTCGAGCGCCGTCATGTCCGACATTCCGCCGTTCTGGTGGCGGTGATCGAGATAGCGGCGAAACAGCGAGAACTGTTCGGTGGAAGGCGTCGCAGGCGTCACGGTGGCGATGATGTCGCTATTGGCGGCGAGGACGCGCTGGAACGAGGCGTTGGGCCGGAACTGCTCGGCGAGGATGCGCACCGAAACGCAGGCGCGGCAGCTTTCGCAGGCAGGACGGTAGGCGATGTTCTGCGAGCGGCGGAAACCGCCCTGCGTCAGAAGATCGTTCATCTCGTTGGCCCGCGGCCCGGAAAGGTGGGTGAAGACCTTCCGCTCCACTTCGCCGGGCAGGTAGGGGCATGCCGCCGGCGCGGTCAGGTAGAATTGCGGTGAACGGGTGGTCTGTGTGTTCATCCTGGCCGGGCTTGCCCCTGGTGCGGTCGATCCATGTGGAAAGCATGGATGAAGAATAGAAAACGTCAAGTCACACTTCGGCGTGACTTGACGTTGTGAAGCATTATCGGTGGTTTCACGGCCTGTATTCGAAAGGCCGCCGGTTTCAGTCGACGCGAATGGCGGCGGTGCCGACCAGAAGGTCGTGAATCAGGCGCGAGCGGTCGGTGAACAGGCCCGCCAGCAGGATCAGCGGCGTCAGCACCGAGTTCAGCACCCAGAACAGGATGAGGTGGACCATTGCGGTGAAGAAATCGATCTTGCGTCCGTCGATCCGCACCAGCATGACGCCCATCATCCGCATGCCGGGGCTGGCCTGCGACTTTCCGCCGAGGCTGAAGCCGAAGTAGAGCGCCGCGACGATGAGCCCGAGCCCTGGGAAGAGATACCAGGCGAGGCCGAGCGTCGGAATGCCGAGCAGAAACAGCACGAAGGCTGCCGGAATGATCAGAATGGCGATCAGCACGTAATCCACGCAGAATGCGATCGCCCGGCGCGTCAACGTGCCGGAATAGGCGCGCCAGTCATCGGGTGCGGCGTAACGGGAAACGGTATCGAGCGACATTTGACCCTCCGGTGAAAACATGCCTTCGATATGGGACGTTTTGCCGGAAAAACAATGGTGGACGGGGAACGGCACCGCTCGGGGAGACTTTTGAACCCTGACGCCGCCGTCAGGGTTTACCGCGTGGCTCCGTCGCCTTATGTCTTGCCGGCGAGCTTGCGGGCCGCGTCGACGGCGAAGTAGGTGAGGATGCCGTCGCAGCCGGCCCGCTTGAAACAGAGAAGCGTCTCCATCATCAGCCGATCGCCGTCGATCCAGCCGTTCAGCGCGCCGGCCTTGATCATCGAATACTCGCCCGACACCTGATAGGCGAAGGTCGGCAGGCCGAACGCCTCCTTGAGCCGCCAACAGATGTCGAGATAGGGCAGGCCGGGCTTCACCATCAGCATGTCGGCTCCCTCCTCGACGTCGTGGGCCGCGTCGCGCACCGCCTCGGTGCCGTTGGCCGGGTCGATATAGTAGCTCTTCTTGTCGCCCTTCAGCAGGCCGTCGGTCGAGATCGCCTCGCGATAGGGGCCGTAGCAGGCCGAGGAGAACTTGGTGGCATAGGCCATCAGGCCGACATTCTGGAAGCCGGCCGCGTCGAGCCCCTTGCGGATCGCGCCGATGCGCCCGTCCATCATTTCGGACGGCGCGATGATGTCGGAGCCGGCCTCCGCCTGGAGGATCGCCGCCTGCACGACCTGCTCGACCGTTTCGTCGTTGACGATCTCCTCGCCGCGCAGGATGCCGTCATGGCCGTGGCTGGTGAACGGGTCGAGCGCGACGTCGGTGATGACGCCGATATTCGGCACGGCTTTCTTGAAGGCCCGCGTGGCCGCGTTGATGAGATTGTCGGTCTCCAGCGCGTGCGAGCCGGTCTCGTCGCGCAGTTCCATGCTGATGTTCGGGAAGGTGGCGACGGCCGGGATGCCGAGATCGGCGGCCTCGCGCACCGCCTCCACGGCGACGTCGACGCTCATGCGGTCGACGCCCGGCATGGCGGGAATGGGATCGCGGACATTGGTGCCGGGCACGATGAAGATCGGCCAGATCAGGTCGTCCACCGTCAGTCGGCTTTCCTGCACCAGCCGGCGCGTCCAGTCCGCCTTGCGGTTGCGCCGCATGCGGCGGTGCCCGGTGATCTCGTCGACCAGATGTGTCTTGTCCTGCATGATGATGCGCCCCCTTGCCGAAGTGGAAATATTTTTGCTGATTATCACGCGAAAAACCTCCCGGAAACCGCTTAATCGGCCGCGGGGTGGGGTGTTTGCGCGCAGGGGACGACGAAGGCCGTCCACCATCTGGCGGGGAAGGGCGCTTGGTTCTATCTTTCGCGCATGGAAACCGATTCGAACGGCCCGCCGAAAAACACGATGACCGAAACCCTGTTCGTGGTCTTCCTGCGAATGGTGGCGATCTCGTGCTTCTGGTTCGGCATGCAATACTGGGCGTTGCTCGTCGGCTATTCGGGCGGCGGCGGAGCCCGCTTCGACATGCTCGATCCGGCATGGCGGGCCGCCTGCGTATCCTTGGCGGTGGTCTTTCCCATCGCGGCGCTCGGCCTCTGGCTGGTGGTGTCATGGGGGCCGGTCATCTGGGCCTGTGCAGCCCTGGTACAGGTGCTGATGTATACGGTGTGGCGCGACATTTTCGGCAACAACCTCACCGTGCCGATCATGCACGCGGTGATCCTTTGTGTTTACGCGCTTTTCCGCATCGCACTCTTCCTCGAACGGCGCGAAAAGGCAGGGCGGGTAAGCTCCGGTTTACCCTGATTGACGTGCCTGTTCAGGTAAGGGGCTGTTAAGGCTGCGTTTTAAGTAGAATTTTATGGGTATTCGATAGGGTCTCACTCAAGGCGGGAGCAAAACAATAGCCGCCATCAAACAGTGAGGCAGTCATGATCAACACGAAAACCAAGCCGCAGCCGCAGCCCGTTCGCGACGAGCAGGATGAAGCCCTGCGTTCGCTCTACCTCGAGTCGCTGCATCTGGTGGAACGTCTTCACCGTCGTCTTCTCGATGTCATCAAGGACGAGTTCGACCGTCAGGGCCGCTCCGACGTCAACGCCGTCCAGGCTCTTCTTCTCTTCAATATCGGCAATTCCGAGCTGACCGCCGGCGAGCTGCGCTCGCGCGGCTTCTATCTCGGCTCGAACGTGTCCTATAACGTGAAGAAGCTGGTCGATCTCGGTCTCATCAACCACAAGCGCTCGCGCATCGACCGCCGCTCCGTGCGGATCAGCCTGACCGAAAAGGGCCAGGAAATCGCCGAGACGGTCGCCCGGCTGTACGAGCGTCACGTCGGATCGATCCAGAAGGTCGGCGGCATCGGCGAGAACGAGTTCTCCGAGATGAACAAGCTGCTCCAGCGCCTCGACCGCTTCTGGAACGACACGATCGCCTACCGCATGTGACGCGCAGCCCTGAAGCCGGCCTGACCGAAAACCGGATGCGCCCGCGGCGCGTCCGGTTTCGGGCGTTCGCGCAACACCCGCGCGCCGTTCACGGGCGGTTGAAACCGGCCCGGCCCATGCGACACGAATTGGCCATATTGATATGTGACCGCAGAAGGAGAGGAAGGGCCGCTGGCTCCGCCGGGCGGATGGGTTCCGGGCGCTTGTCGCTCACCGACGCGAAGCGCGGATCTTTCCGGATAAGGGGCGGCTCTGTTTGCCGTTTTGTTAACGATAATCGTTCATGATGCCTGGCGCCGCAAGGTGTCTGGAATCATCAAGATGGTGCGATAGATGTCAGAAAAAACCGGAATGGATCGTTTTTCCCGCCGTGCGATATTGCGCTCGGCCTTGTCCGCGGGGGCGGCGGCTCTGGCCGCGCCGGCCTTTGCCCAGTCTGCGATGGACGATGTCATCAACGCGCCGCGCAGGGGCAACTGGGACGATCAGTTCGACGCCAGGGCGTCGCGCGGGGCGGTTTCCGTCACGTCGAACAATCCGGTTCTCGGTCCCGGTTCCGTCCAGAACATGCAGCAGGCCGTCGCCCAGTACCAGATGATCGTCGCCAACGGCGGCTGGCCGAACGTTCTGCCCACGTCGAAGCCGCTTCAGATCGGTGCCGTCGACTCCACGGTGCAGGCCCTGCGCCAGCGTCTCATCGTGTCCGGCGATCTTTCGCGTGACGCTGGCGTTTCGAACTCGTTCGATTCCTATGTCGATGGCGCCGTGAAGCGCTTCCAGGCCCGTCACGGCCTGCCGACCGACGGCGTCATGGGCGAGTATTCCATGAAGGCGATCAACGTGCCGGCGGATACCCGCCTTCACCAGTTGCAGACCAACCTCGTGCGCGTGCAGGCCATGTCGGGCGATCTCGGCCGCCGCTACGTGATGGTCAACATTCCGGCAGCCTATGTGGAGGCCGTGGAAGACGGCCGCGTGGTTCTGCGCAACACCGCCGTCGTCGGCCAGATCACGCGCCAGTCGCCGATCCTCAATTCCAAGATCTATCAGGTCATCCTCAATCCGTACTGGACCGCGCCGCGCTCGATCATCCAGAAGGATATCATGCCGCTGATGCGCAAGGACCCGACCTATCTCGAAAAGAACAACATCCGCCTGATCGACGGCCGCGGCAACGAGGTGAGCCCCTCGACCATCGACTGGAACGCCGAAAAGGCGCCGAACCTGATGTTCCGCCAGGACCCGGGCCGGATCAACGCGATGTCGTCCACCAAGATCGACTTCCACAACGAGCACGCCGTCTACATGCACGACACACCGCAGCAGGGCGTGTTCAACAAGCTGATGCGCTTCGAATCCTCGGGCTGCGTGCGCGTGCAGAATGTGCGCGACCTCGTGGTCTGGCTGCTCAAGGAAACGCCCGGCTGGGACCGCCAGCAGATCGAGCGCGTCATCGCCGGCCGCCAGAACAATCCGGTGAAGCTGTCGCAGGAAGTTCCGGTCTATTTCGTCTATATCACCGCCTGGTCGGCCAAGGACGGCGTGGTCCAGTTCCGCGACGACATCTACCAGAAGGACGGCGCGCAGGAGCTTGCCTTGCAGACCACGACCGGCATCGAGCGCGGCTCGCCGGACGACGATCTGCTGCCCATGCAATAAGCCGCCCCGGGGCCTTTTCGCATCGCCGGCCGCGATCCGTTCGCGGCCGGTTTTGTTTTGAGGCGATAATTGTCCGGCAGGCCCTGAAACGCGGGTAAATTGCGTCACGCGTATTGCCCTTGGACGTGGGGGCGGATAATACCCGATCGCATCCGTTTGTCGCAGGAGCCTTGCCATGTCGAACCTCGAAGCCTTCTTCAATCGCCCGCTGTCGGACGCCGATCCGGATATCTTCGGCGCCATCGGCAAGGAACTCGGTCGCCAGCGCCACGAAATCGAGCTGATCGCCTCGGAAAACATCGTTTCCCGCGCCGTTCTCGAGGCGCAGGGCTCGATCATGACGAACAAGTATGCCGAGGGCTATCCGGGCAAGCGCTATTACGGCGGCTGCCAGTTCGTCGATATCGCCGAAGAACTCGCCATCGAGCGGGCGAAGAAGCTGTTCGGCGTCAATTTCGCCAACGTCCAGCCGAATTCCGGCTCGCAGATGAACCAGGCCGTGTTCCTCGCGCTGCTCCAGCCGGGCGACACGTTCATGGGGCTGGACCTGAACTCCGGCGGACACCTGACGCACGGTTCGCCGGTCAACATGTCCGGCAAGTGGTTCAACGTCGTCTCCTACGGCGTCCGCGAGGACGACCACCTGCTCGACATGGACGACATTGCCGAGAAGGCCCGCAAGCACAAGCCGAAGCTCATCCTCGCCGGCGGCACGGCCTATTCCCGCATCTGGGACTGGAAGCGCTTCCGCGAGATCGCCGATGAAGTCGGCGCCTGGCTGATGGTCGACATGGCGCACATCGCCGGTCTCGTGGCCGGAGGCCAGCATCCGTCGCCGTTCCCGCATTGCCATGTCGCCACGACGACGACGCACAAGTCCCTGCGCGGTCCGCGTGGCGGCATGATCCTGACCGACGACGAGGATCTGGCGAAGAAGTTCAATTCCGCCGTGTTCCCCGGCCTCCAGGGCGGCCCGCTGATGCACGTCATCGCCGCCAAGGCCGTGGCCTTCGGCGAGGCGCTCCAGCCGGAGTTCAAGGACTACGCCGCCCGGGTCGTCAAGAATGCCAGGACGCTTGCCGAGACGCTGAAGGATGGCGGCCTCGATATCGTCTCCGGCGGCACCGACAACCACCTGATGCTGGTCGACCTGCGCAAGAAGAACGCCACGGGCAAGCGCGCCGAGGCGGCGCTGGGCCGTGCCTGGATCACCTGCAACAAGAACGGCATTCCCTTCGATCCGGAAAAGCCCTTCGTTACCTCGGGCGTCCGTCTCGGAACGCCGGCTGGCACGACGCGCGGCTTCGGCGAAGAGGAGTTCCGCGAGATCGGCCGGCTGATCGTCGAGGTTCTCGACGGCCTGAAGGCCGCCAATTCCGACGAGGGCAACGCTGCCGTCGAAGCGGCGGTCCGCGCCAAGGTGGAGGTGCTCACGAGCCGCTTCCCGATGTACGGCTATCAGGGCTAAGGCCTGCCATGCGCTGCCCCTTCTGCGGTTCGGAAGACACCCAGGTCAAGGACTCGCGTCCGGCGGAGGATGGAACCTCCATCCGCCGCCGCCGCATCTGCCCGGATTGCGGTGGCCGGTTCACGACCTTCGAGCGGGTTCAGCTTCGCGAACTCATGGTCGTGAAGAAGACCGGCCGCAAGGCGCCCTTCGACCGCAACAAGCTGGTGCGGTCGTTCCAGATCGCGCTGCGCAAGCGGCCCGTGGACGCCGACCGCATCGAGCGTGCCGTTTCCGGCATCGTCCGTCGCCTGGAAAGCTCCGGCGAAACGGAGATCAGTTCGGAGGAGATCGGCCTTCAGGTGCTGGAAGCGCTCAAGAGCCTCGATGATGTCGGCTTCGTCCGCTACGCTTCGGTCTACCGGGATTTCTCCCATGCCGAGGATTTCGAGAAGGTGATCGAGGAGATCAACGCCAAGATTGCCCGCGATCCGGGCATAGGCGGCTGAGATGAGCGCCGCGGACGACCGGCGCTTCATGGCGGTGGCGATCCGCCTGTCGCGCTGGCACGCGGGCCGCACCACCTCCAATCCCTCCGTCGGATGCGTCGTCGTCAAGGACGGTATCATTGTCGGGCGCGGCGTGACGGCGCGTTCCGGCCGCCCCCATGCCGAGCCGCAGGCGCTTGCCGATGCGGGCGAACGGGCGAGGGGAGCGACCGCCTATGTCACGCTCGAACCCTGTTCCCACCACGGCCGGACGCCACCCTGTTCCGATGCACTGATCGCCGTCGGCGTGGCGCGCGTCGTCGTGGCGCTGACCGACCCGGACCCGCGCGTCTCGGGCCGCGGCCTTCGCCTTCTGGCCGAGGCGGGGATCGAGGTCGAAAGCGGCGTGATGGAGGAAGAAGCGCGGCGCGCGCTTGCGCCCTATCTGACGCGCCAGACGAAGAAGCGCGCGCATGTGACTCTGAAACTTGCCGTTTCCGCCGATGGCATGATCGGTTTGAGTGGCGCGGGGCAGGTGGCGATCACCGGCCCTGCGGCGCGCGCGCAGGTCCATATGCTGCGGGCCGAAAGCGACGCCATCCTCGTCGGCATCGGCACCGCGATTGCCGACGACCCGGAACTGACCTGCCGACTACCGGGTCTTGAAAAGGACTCGCCGGCCCGCATCGTGCTCGACCGCGACCTGCGCCTGCCGCTGGCCTCGAAGCTGGTGAGGACGGCGGCCGAGGTGCCGGTCATCGCCGTCGCATCTTCCGCCCGGCTTGCACTGGATGCCGGTTTTTCCGAGCGCCGCGCGGCATTGGAATTGGCGGGCGTCCAGACCGTCGAGGCCGGTTCCATCGCCGCGTTCCTGGCCATGCTGGCGGACTGGGGCGTGAGCGGCCTGATCGTCGAAGGCGGTGCGACCGTCGCTGCCGCCTTCCTCGAAGCGGATCTGGTCGACCGGATCCAGCTTTATGAAGGGGCGGTGACGATCGGCCCGCAGGGCATTGCATCGCCGCTGACCCGCGCCCATATCGGAAGCGGTTTCGCGTTTCTCGGCGAGAGCCGCTTCGGCCCGGACCGCCGTTTCGATTACGAAAGGATTTGAGGATGTTCACCGGAATTGTCACGGATATCGGCACCGTCGAGGACGTCACGCCCCTGAATGAAGGGGTGCGCCTGCGCGTGGCGACGGACTACGATCCGGCCACCATCGACATCGGCGCGTCCATCGCCCATGCCGGCACCTGCCTGACCGTCACGGCGCTGCCGGCGGAAGGCGACAATTCCCGCTGGTACGAGGTCGAGGCGTGGGAGGAAGCGCTGCGCCTGACGACGCTCGGAGACTGGCGGACGGGAACGCGCATCAATCTGGAGCGGGCGCTGAAGGTCGGTGACGAACTCGGCGGCCACATCGTCTCCGGCCATGTCGACGGCACGGCGGAAATCCTGTCGGTCGCGCCGGAAGGCGACGCCGTGCGGTTCCGGCTGCGGGCGCCGGAGCATCTGGCGAAATTCGTCGCGCCGAAAGGGTCGGTGGCGCTCGACGGCACCTCGCTGACGGTAAATGCCGTCGACGGTGCCGATTTCGACGTTCTCATCATCCGCCACACGCTGGAGGTGACGACCTGGGGCGAGCGGCAGGCGGGCGACAGGATGAATTTCGAGATCGACACGATGGCCCGCTACGCCGCAAGGCTGGCGGAGTTCGGCTGAGGCGTTGCCTCACGCCGGAATGTGGGCGTCGGCCCGCCGTCTCTCCTTCGTCAAGCCCGAGCATGACGAGAAGGCGGGCAGCGCATCGTGGCGACGGCCCGAAAGCGTGAATTTGCTTGCCAGCGGCGCCAAGCCGTGGTTAGACCGCGTGAAAACCCCGTAATCACCGTCGATTGGCTTGGCCCCGTGGCCGCCAGATCCATTGGAAACAGCCCATGTCCGCTTCCGCTTCGCATCTCCTCATCGTCGAGGCCCGCTTCTACGACGATCTTTCCAATGCCCTGCTCGACGGGGCGAAGGCCGCGCTCGATGCCGCCGGCGCGACCTATGACGTCGTCACCGTTCCGGGCGCGCTCGAAATCCCCGCGGTCATCGCGATGGCGCTGGACGGCATGGATGCCGGCACCGTCGCCTATGACGGCTTCGTCGCGCTCGGCATGGTCATCCGCGGCGAGACCTATCATTTCGATATCGTCTCGAACGAATCGGCCCGCGCCTTGATGGATCTTTCCGTCAGCGAATCGCTGCCCATCGGCAACGGCATCCTGACCGTCGAGAACGAGGCGCAGGCCTGGGCCCGCGCCCGCAAGTCGGATCTGGACAAGGGCGGTTTCGCCGCCCGCGCTGCGCTTGCCATGATCGAACTCAAAGAGAAGCTGGGCGGCTGACCATGACGCAGGAAGGCACCGCACACCCGGTCAAACCGGCCAACCAGCGCGGCGCGGCGCGTCTTGCCGCCGTGCAGGCCCTTTACCAGATGGATATCGGCGGCACCGGCGTTCTGGAAGTCGTGGCTGAATACGAATCCTTCCGGCTCGGCCAGGAACTCGACGGCGACACCTATCTGAAGGCGGACGCCTCCTGGTTCCGCTCCATCGTCGCCGGCGTCGTGCGCGACCAGACGAAGATCGATCCGCTCGTGAAGGCCGCCTTGCAGGACGACTGGGCCCTCTCGCGTCTGGACAGCACGGTCCGCGCCATCCTGCGCGCCGGCACCTTCGAGATTCTGGAGCGCAAGGACGTGCCGGTGCCGGTGATCGTCACGGAATATGTCGAGATCGCCCGTGCCTTCTTCGAGGACGACGAGCCGAAGCTGGTGAACGCCGTTCTCGACCGGATCGCCAAACAGGTGCGCGGCGAGGACCGCAAGTAATCCCCGGGGAGTGATGGCGCATGGACGCGGTGCAGGGCGGAACGGTTCCGGGACTTGAGGGACAGTTGCGCTCGGCGAAGCGCAACGTCGCGCTGCTGACCGCCGCGCAGGCGATTCTGGGCTCGGCGGGGCCGCTGTCTTTCTCCGTCGGCGCCCTGGCCGGCTATGAACTCCTCGGCACGGACAAGTCCCTTGCGACGGCGCCGATGACGGGTTTCAACGTCGGCGTCGCGCTCGGCGCGGTCGTCGTCGCCGTTGCGGCCCGCGTCCTCGGCCGCAAGGCCTCCTTCATGGTCGGCGCGGTGACGGTGGGGCTCGGCGGCCTCGTCGCCGCGCTCGCGCTCTTCCGTTCCGATTTCTGGCTGTTCGCCCTCGGCCTTCTGCTGATCGGCCTGTCGGCCGGCTTCACGCAGAAAATCCGGTTTGCCGCCGCCGATGCGTCGCCTTCCTTCTACAAGGGCAAGGCGATCTCGTGGATTCTGGCGGGCGGCATCGTCTCGGCCATTCTCGGCCCGCAACTGGCGATATGGGCGAAGGACTATTTCGCGCCGGTACTTTTTGCCGGCACGTTCATGGCGCTGGTGCCGCTGTCGCTTGCGGCGCTCGCCATTCTTGTCTTCCTGCGCCTGCCCGAAAAGCCGGTCGGTTCCGGTTCCGCCGACGAGCCGGCCCGCCCGCTTGCGGAAATCGTCCTGACGCGGCGGTTCCTCACCGGCCTCGTCTGCGGCATAGGCTCCTATGCGCTCATGACTTTCATGATGATCGGCGCGCCGCTGGCGATGGTCATCGGCTGTGGCCTGCCGACCGAGATGGCGACGCTCGGCATCCAGTGGCATGTGATCGCCATGTTCTGCCCGAGCTTCTTCACCGGCATGCTGATCGCCCGCCACGGCGCGGAAAAGGTCGTGGCGCTCGGGCTCGTCATTCTGATGGCCTGCGCCGTCGTCGCCCATATGGGTGTCGAACTCTGGAACTTCTGGGGCGCGCTGGTCCTGCTCGGCATCGGCTGGAATTTCGGCTTCATCGGCTCGACGGCCATCGTCGCGGCCAGCTACCGGCCGCAGGAAGCCGACAAGGTGCAGGGCTTCAACGACATCGTGCTCTTCGGCACCGTCGCGCTTTCGTCCTTCTCCTCCGGGCGCGTCTTCACCGCCTATGGCTGGGACGTGATGAACCTCGTCATCTGGCCGGTCACGATCGTCTGCCTGGCACTGATTCTCGCGGAAATGCGCGCGGCCCGTTTGCGCAGCGCAGCATCGCGGTGAGCGTTCCGGCCTTTCCGTCTTGATTTTCCTCATCCCGCGCTGCGGCGGAATGTCCGGATGTCGATGCCGTTCCGGACGGGGCTTGACGCCCCGTGTCAACGGGACGCACTCTCGCCCTGTCTAGAGCTTTTTCCCGCAATTCCGAACGCAAAACCGCTTCGCACTTTTGCTGGAATTGCTCTAAGGGAGCGGGCGCCTGAACGGCCGGCGCGTTGCCGGTCGGTCTCCCGCTTCCCCAACGAGGAAATCATGGGGAGGGAATGCGTATGAGTGGTGTTGTTTACGGCGTCATCCTGTGCGGCCTGCTTTCGATCGCCTACGCGGTCTGGGCGACACGGTCGGTCCTCGCCGCGGATCAGGGCAATGCGCGGATGCAGGAGATCGCGGGGTTCATCCGCGAAGGCGCGACGGCCTATCTGACGCGGCAGTATCTGAGCATTGCCGTGGTGGGGGCGGTGGTGTTCGCCGGCACCTGGTGGCTTCTGTCCGCCGCGGCGGCCTTCGGCTTTCTGGTCGGCGCCGTCCTGTCGGGTGCAGCGGGCTTCATCGGCATGCACGTTTCGGTGCGCGCCAACGTCCGCACGGCGCAGGCCGCGTCCGTCAGCCTCGCCTCCGGCCTCGACATCGCGTTCAAGGCCGGCGCGATCACCGGCCTGCTGGTGGCCGGCCTCGCCCTTCTCGGCGTTGCCGGCTATTATCTCGTCCTCACGCTCGGCCTCGGTCATGCGGGTGGCTCCCGCGCGGTGATCGACGCGCTGGTGTCGCTCGGCTTCGGCGCGTCGCTGATCTCGATCTTCGCCCGCCTCGGCGGCGGCATCTTCACCAAGGGTGCGGATGTCGGCGGCGATCTGGTCGGCAAGGTCGAGGCGGGCATTCCCGAGGACGATCCGCGCAACCCGGCCACCATCGCCGACAATGTCGGCGACAATGTCGGCGACTGCGCCGGCATGGCCGCCGACCTCTTCGAAACCTATGCGGTCTCCGTCGTCGCGACGATGGTCCTGGCGGCGATCTTCTTCGCCGGCTCTTCCGTGCTCGATGCGGCGATGGTTTATCCGCTGGCGATCTGCGGGGCCTGCGTCATCACTTCGATCATCGGCACCTTCTTCGTGAAACTCGGTGTCAATGGCTCGATCATGGGCGCGCTTTATCGCGGGCTGGTGGTCACGGGCCTGCTGTCCGTCCTCGGCCTTGCGGTCGCGACCACCGTCACGGTCGGCTGGGGTTCCATCGGCATGGTGGCGGGGCAGGACGTCACCGGCGGAAATCTGTTCATCTGCGGTCTTGTCGGCCTTGTCGTCACCGCGCTGATCGTGGTCATCACCGAATACTACACGGGCACGAACAAGCGGCCGGTCAACTCCATCGCCCAGGCCTCGGTGACGGGGCACGGCACCAACGTCATCCAGGGGCTTGCCGTTTCGCTGGAATCGACGGCGCTGCCGGCCATCGTCATCGTCGGCGGCATCATCGCCACCTACCAGCTCGGCGGGCTTTTCGGCACGGGCATCGCGGTCACGGCCATGCTGGGACTGGCAGGCATGATCGTCGCGCTCGACGCCTTCGGCCCCGTGACCGACAATGCCGGCGGCATCGCCGAAATGGCGGGCATGCCGCCGGAGGTCCGCAAGTCCACCGATGCGCTCGACGCCGTGGGCAACACGACCAAGGCTGTCACCAAGGGCTATGCCATCGGCTCCGCCGGCCTCGGCGCGCTGGTCCTGTTCGCGGCCTACACCAACGACCTGGATTACTTCATCGGCCACGCCGAAACCTACCCGTATTTCGCCGGGATCGGCGAGGTCTCCTTCAGCCTGTCCAACCCTTATGTCGTCGCGGGCCTGATCTTCGGCGGGCTCATCCCCTACCTGTTCGGCGGCATCGCCATGACGGCGGTCGGACGGGCCGGCGGCGCGGTGGTCGAGGAAGTGCGCCGCCAGTTCCGGGAAAAGCCCGGTATCATGACGGGAGCGGACCGCCCGGATTACAGCCGTGCCGTCGACATGCTGACCAGGGCGGCGATCCGGGAAATGGTGGTGCCGTCGCTGCTGCCGGTGCTCGCGCCGCTGGCGGTCTATTTCGGCGTGCTGCTGATTTCCGGATCGAAGGCCTCGGCCTTTGCCGCGCTCGGCGCATCGCTTCTCGGCGTGATCGTCAACGGCCTGTTCGTCGCCATCTCGATGACCTCCGGCGGCGGCGCCTGGGACAACGCCAAGAAGAGCTTCGAGGACGGCTTCGTCGACAAGGACGGCGTGCGCCATGTGAAGGGCTCGGAGGCGCACAAGGCGTCGGTGACGGGCGACACCGTCGGCGATCCCTACAAGGACACAGCGGGCCCGGCGGTCAACCCGGCGATCAAGATCACCAATATCGTGGCGCTGCTGCTGCTGGCCGTCCTGGCCTGAGCCGCAATAAAAAACCCCGCTCCGACGGTTCGGGGCGGGGTCGGACTGTGGACAAAGGGGGATCGCTTTCTTTCGTCATGGTCGGGCTCGACCCGACCATCCACCGCGGCGCTTGCGGCGTGGACCCTCGGGTCGAGCCCGAGGGTGACGAAGGAGAGGGGCATATGCGGATTAATGAAGCCGCCGTCAGTTCGAATTCAGCAGCTGGCGGGCCAGGAAGTTGGCGTTGCCGGCACCGCTGGCGCCCGACAGGATCTGTTGCAGGAAGGTGAGGTCCCTGCCGCCCGTCGGCGTCGTGCGCGATATCGTATCGAACACCCGGCCGTCCTGGAGCGAATAGTTGGCGCGGCGTTCGACGACGCCATCCTTGTTGAAGTAGATGGCCAGCACGTTCTGCTCCACCAGCTTCGGCTTCATGAAGGCGACGGCGCGGGTTCGCTTCTGGGAAATGTAGTAGAACACCTCGTTGTCGAAGGTGGCGGTGGTGGAAGGCGTGCCGAGTGTCAGCAGCGCCTGCTCGCGGCTGGCGCCGACCGGCACGAGATCGAGCGATTCCTGATCGACCACATAGCCGTTGTGCATCACTTCGGCCGTCGTGCAGCTCGAAAGCGCGGCGACGGAGGAGAGGGCTGCGATGAGAAGGGCAGCCTTGCCGCCGAATTTCCTGTCACGCTTCGAATACCGCATTTCCAACGACATCTCTCCAACAATTAAGAACGCACCTTGCAGCGCGCCTTTGCCATGCGCATATCATTATGGCCTTTCCGGGGAAAGCCGCCGGAAATGGCGCAGCCTCACATCCTCGTGCGGACGGAAGCCTTGCTTTCAACCGGGCCGGCAGGGCCGAAACGGCCCAGAACGGCATTGCAATTCGCGCATGCTTCGGTAAACCAGCTTTCGCGATCATGCAACACGGGTGAAGCCGGGCGGCACTATATTCCCGGCCGCTTTTCGGAAATTTAGATGATCTTCGGGCTGTTTTCCAAGCGAAACGACAACAGGGAAATCCTCGACAGGCAGTACGGGGCGCTGACCGCTGCGGCGCGCCAGCCGTATTTCTATACCGATCTCGGCGTGCCGGATACGGTCATGGGCCGGCTGGAAATGATCTCACTGGTCATGATTCTGTTCTTCCGCCGCACCCGTTTTTCGGGCGTGAGCGGCCAGGAACTGGCGCAGGAAATCATCGACGCCTTCTTTCAGGATATCGATCATTCGATCCGCGAACTGGGCGTCGGCGATCCTTCCGTGCCGAAGCGCATGAAAAAGCTGGCTGGGCGTTTCTACGGGCGCCTGGAGGCCTATGCGGCGGCGCTGGACGCCGGCGACGCGCCGGCGCTTGCGGCCGCCTTGCAGCGGAATATTCATCCCGAGGTTGACAATCCGCCCTCCATGACCGCATTGGCCGGCTGGGCGATGCACGCCGAGCGCCATCTGGCTGCCGCGACCGAGGACGCGGTGGCGGCGGGCCGCGTCACGCTGCCGGCTGCGGATGCCGGGGAAAAGGAGAAGGATTGACATGACCAGACCCAGCCGCAATGAAGACATTCCCTTTTCCTATCCGGTCAAGGTCGGCCATATTTCCGCCAATCCGGTGGATGTTCATGTCGAGGCCGATGCGGAGGAGCGTGCCGGCCTGGCGCGCCTGTGGAATATTCCCGAGGTCAGGTCGCTGAAGGCCGTGATGTCCATTGCCCGATGGAAGAAGGACGGCGTGCGCGTGAAGGGGCAGGTGACGGCCGAGATCGTCCAGTCCTGCATCGTCACGCTCGAGCCGGTGGACGCACTCATCTCCGAAAGCTTCGAGCAGATCTACGTGCCGGAAGGGTCCAGGCTGGCGCGCCTGACCACCGGGGAGGAGGGAGAAATGGTTCTCGACCCGGAAGGTCCGGACCTGCCGGAAGCCTTCACCGGCGATTCGGTCGATGCCGGCGTCACCGTCGCGGAGTGCGTCGCGCTGGCCATCGATCCCTATCCGCGCAAGCCGGGGGCCGCATTTGCGACCCATATCGAGGATGATGGGGAAAATGATCGCAAACCGTCTCCTTTCGCGGTGTTGAAGGATTGGAAAAAGGATTAAGAGGGCGGTGCCGCGGCACAATCGAGTTGTCAGTTGCGTCGAACGCGGTATTTTGTGCCTAAAAATCCGTCATTGGAGCGGTTGGGAAGGATCGTTGGAGTGATCAGAATTTCTCTCGATGTGATGGGAGGCGATTTCGGGCCGGAAGTGGTTATCCCCGGTGCCGCGATAGCGCTGGAGCGTCATCCGGGGATCGTTTTCGTTCTCTACGGGCAGAGGGAGAAGTGCGAGCCGTTTCTGGAGCGCTTTCCGAAGCTGAAGGAGCGCAGCGAGTTTCACCATTGCGATGTCGCCATCGGCATGGAGGAGAAGCCGAGCCAGGCCCTGCGCCGCGGCCGCAACGTATCCTCCATGTGGCAGGCGATCGACGCGGTGAAGGAAGGCAAGGCCGATGTCGCCGTCTCCGCCGGCAATACCGGCGCGCTGATGGCGATGGCCATGTTCTGTTTGCGGATGATGCCCGGCATCGAGCGCCCCGCCATCGCCGGCATATGGCCGACGGCGCGCGGCGAGAGCGTCGTTCTCGATATCGGCGCGACCATCGGCGCGGATGCCAACCAGCTTCTCGATTTCGCGCTGATGGGCGGCGCGATGGCCCGCGCCCTGTTCGATATCGAAGCGCCGACCGTCGGCCTCCTGAACGTCGGCGCGGAGGAAGTGAAGGGCAACGAGGACGTGAAGGAGGCTGGCCGTCTCCTGCGCGAGGCCCATCTTCCGACGCTCAGCTATCATGGCTTCGTCGAGGGCGACGATCTCGGCAAGGGCACGGTCGATGTCGTCGTCACCGAGGGCTTCACCGGCAACATCGCCCTGAAGGCCGCCGAAGGCACGGCCCGGCAGATGGCCAGTTTCCTGAAAATGGCGATGTCGCGTACCCTGATGGCGCGGATCGGCTATCTGTTCGCCCGCGGCGCGTTCCGCATGCTCCGGGAAAAGCTCGATCCGCGCAAGTCGAACGGTGGCGTGTTCCTCGGCCTCAACGGCATCGTCATCAAGAGTCACGGCGGAACCGATGCCGAGGGCTATGCCGCCGCCATCGACGTTGCCTATGACATGGTGAAGAACGGTCTGACCAAGAAGATCGAAAACGATTTGAAAAACTATCATGCAGGGCAACAGCCCCCGGCCGGTCCGGAAGCCGCATGAATAAAGGGGCAGGAAAACCTATGATTCGTTCCGTCGTGCGCGGTTTCGGAGCCGCTCTTCCGAAACGTGTCGTGACCAATCGCGAGCTAGAGCAGACGGTCGACACGACGGACGAGTGGATCGTCCAGCGGACGGGCATCACCCAGCGCTATGTCGCCGGTCCCGACGAGACGTCGGCATCGCTCGGCACCGATGCGGCCCGCGCCGCGCTCGACAACGCCGGCCTGACGCCCGACGATATCGACATGATCGTGGTCGCGACCTCGACCCCGGACAATACGTTTCCGGCAACCGCCGTGAACATCCAGAACCGGCTCGGCATGACGCATGGCTATGCCTTCGACATGCAGGCCGTCTGCACCGGTTTCGTCTACGCCGTCACCACCGCCGACAGCTTCATCCGCTCCGGGCAGGCGAAGCGGGTTCTGGTGATCGGCACCGAAACCTTTTCCCGCATTCTCGACTGGAGCGACCGCACCACCTGCGTGCTGTTCGGCGACGGCGCGGGCGCCATCGTTCTCGAAGGCGAAGAAGGGGAGGGTACCGTCGCCGACCGCGGCGTCCTGGCCGCGAGCCTGCGCTCCGACGGATCGCACAAGGACAAGCTCTATGTCGATGGCGGGCCTTCGACGACCGGCACCGTCGGCCATCTCCGCATGGAGGGACGCGAGGTCTTCAAGCATGCCGTCGGCATGATCACCGATGTCATCGTCGATGCGTTCGACAAGACCGGCCTGACGGCGGAAGAACTCGACTGGCTGGTGCCGCATCAGGCGAACCGCCGCATCATCGAGGCATCGGCGAAAAAGCTCGGCATCCCCCTCGAAAAGGTGGTGATCACCGTCGACCTGCACGGAAACACCTCCGCTGCATCGATTCCGCTGGCGCTCGCCGTCGCTGCCTCCGACGGCCGCATCCGCAAGGGCGATCTGGTGATGCTCGAGGCGATGGGCGGCGGTTTCACCTGGGGCGCCGTCCTGTTGCGCTGGTAGAGATGCGGTTACACGGTCCCAAGTGCTTGTAAACGCTTGACCGATTTCGGGAAGGGCAATAGTCTCTCAACGCTTCGCCCATTGAGCGCCACAGGCGGATGGCGCTTTGGCGGAGCGTTTGCATGCGCGCGCCCCGAAATATTCCGGGTAGAGGTGGCCGGTTCGGCGGCGTGACTGTTCAGAGGTTTCAAACGGGGCGGAAAATCATGGCCGGCAAGACCGTAACACGCGCAGATCTCGCAGAATCCGTTTTCCGTAAGGTCGGATTGTCGCGAACGGAATCGGCGGAGCTGGTTGAAACCGTGATCGACGAGATTTGCAACGCCATCGTTCGCGGTGAAACGGTCAAGCTGTCCTCCTTCGCCACCTTCCAGGTGCGCAGCAAGAACGAGCGCATCGGCCGCAATCCGAAGACGGGCGAGGAAGTGCCGATCTCTCCACGCCGCGTCATGACCTTCAAGGCATCCAACGTCCTCAAGCAGCGCATTTTGAAATCGCATCTGGCCCGCAAGGCGAAGCAGAAGACCGCAGCCTCGGTGGCGTCCTGATCCGTCCGCAGATCAAGCCTTTGGGATAACCGCAGGCCAGCCTTGAATTCCTCCTCCCGATCCATTGGAATGATGACGATTCGCCCGGTTCGAGCCGGCGGATTGAAAAAGCGATCGGCAGACTGGAACACCAGCCTGCCGGCGATGAAAACGAAGCTGGAGCCGCAGGGAAATGGACGCCGACAAGAGCCCTGATGCTTTTCGCACGATCAGCGAGGTCGCCGACGACCTCGACCTGCCGCAGCATGTGCTGCGTTTCTGGGAAACCCGCTTTCCCCAGATCAAGCCGATGAAGCGTGGCGGTGGCCGGCGATACTACCGGCCCGACGATGTGGAACTGCTCAAGGGCATCCGCCATCTGCTTTACGATCACGGCTACACCATCAAGGGCGTCCAGAAGCTGCTCAAGACGAACGGGAACCGTTTCGTGGTGGCTATCGCCAATGGCGACGTGGCCGCGATGGATGCGCTCGTCGCCTCCGCGCAGACCGAGAAGAGCGCCGAGCCGCGCGTTTCCCATCCTGACGAGGACCAGATCGTCGGCCGCCCGAAGGCGAGGCCCAGCGGCCGTTTCTTCGGCTTCGGCGGCGGCGACGGGGAGGACATGCCGGAAGTGTCGATCGGCACCGGTTCGGTCGGCAAGGAGGACAGGGCCCTGCTTCAGGAGGCGCTCTACGATCTTCTCGAATGCAAGCGCCTGCTCGATCAGGTGCGCTGACCGCCTTCTGCGTTCGGTCCTGACCTGGATGTCCCGTTCCGCCCGGAAGGAACGCTGCCGTTCCCACGCCGGCGGAACCGAATGCGCGCATAAAGCGTTATCCCTCCGATTACTGAAATTCGAGAGGGAGTTATCCTTGAAAAGCAAGAGTGGACTTTACGTCATCGTCGGCATTCTGATCGCGGCCGTCGTCGGCCTCGGCATCTACGTCTACCGCGAGGAGACGAAGCCGGAGGGAATCGAGATGCAAATCGGCCCGGATGGTGTTAGAATAGAACAGAACTGAGTTTCCGGCCGGCATGCGGCAGAGGTTCCTCCCGCTGCCGCATGCTGGCCCGCAGGGGGCTTCAGGCCGAACCTGTCCGGGGGCGGTTTGCCTGACGGGGCAAGGCATCCAATCGTGGTTTCGCCACCGCTCACCCGCCCGGTCCGCCTTCAACGGAAAAGTGAATATCGGAGGAATGCCCCGGCGGGAATCATGCTCCGTCAGAAACGCCTGGTGTCCTTTCGTTCCGTTTTTTCTGGTGACACGCATTTTTCCGCTTGCGCTCCAAAGGCCGAAAGTCTAAGTGGTGCTTGCCTTTACGGCGGGTCGGAGCGTAGCGCAGCCCGGTAGCGCACTTGACTGGGGGTCAAGGGGTCGTGGGTTCGAATCCCGCCGCTCCGACCATTTAATCAATCACTTAGCCCCCATATGGGTGATTGATGGTTTGCGCCGTTCATTGCGGCTTGCGGCAATTTTTCCTTTTCCAGTTCCGTATCGAATCCGGCGATTATTATCGAAGGATGCGCCCGGCGCGTTCGTGCCGCCATTCGAGCGCGATGCAGCCCCATATGATTCCGATCAGGATGTAGAAATGGCGCCAGTGGTCGGTGTCGATGACGTTCCCGATCAGCGCATGGCCGAGATAGGTGATCCAGGCGATCATCAGGAATGGTTGCCACGGACGGTCGCGCAGGAGGATGCGCAGGCCGCCGTAGATGGTGGAAATCGTCATGGCGATGAAGGCGGCAAAGCCCAGCCATCCGTAGGTCGTCAGCGCTTTCAGCCAGGTATTGTGCTCGTCTTCCGGAAAGATGGTGGCGAACACCAGAGGGCCGATGCCGAGCGGCTTTTCCAGCGCCATCAGGAAGCCGATCTTGTGGCGGGCGAAGCGGCCGAGGTGGCCGCCGTCATAGTCCTGGACGAGTTTCGTGCGGCTGGACAGAAGCTGCGCCACCTGATCGGACTGGATGGCGATGACGAGCGCCGCGACCATCGCCACAAGAGCCGCGAGCGACAGCAGCAGGATCTTGACGCGGAAGGCGCCGCTGCGCTCCTTGAGCAGCATGACGACGACCAGCGCCACGGCGGCGAAGGCGAACAGGCCCCAGGCCGCGCGCGAGAACGACAGGAAGATTCCGAGGACCAGGATCAGTAGCCCCGCGACCCTCAGCTGCGCGGTCGAAAGCCGCTGCGTCAGAAGCCCGTGCATGAGATAGAGGGCAGGGGCGACGAGGAACGGGCCGAAGACGTTCGAATCCTGAAAGGCCCCCTTGGCGCGGTCGAAGCGCGTGAAGGCCTCGGCGCCGGGGAAGGCATGGAAATATCCCAGGATGCCGAGGAGCGCCGTGATGACGCCCGCGCCCACCCAGGCTTGGAACATCAACCTCAGCCGCGTATGCGAGTCCTCGATGGCCGCGGCATAGAAGACGGATGACAGTGCCAGAAACAGCGAAACGGCGATGTAGATGAAGCCGTCGCCGAAATTGGCCTTCATGACGGTGAGCGACAGGAAGCCGCCGACATTGAAGACGAGCAGCAGGGCGAGCAGCAGGCCGACCGGGCGGCTGATCTTCAGGCCGAGCAGGAACCAGACGGCGATCTGCGCCACCATCAGCAGTTCGTAAGGGGCCGGTTCCGACATCACGAAACCGGAGAGGAACACACCGAATGCCATGACGCCCGCGCCGATCAGCCTCAGGGCTGCGACGGGGGCGTTGAAACCCGCGCGCCGGACGGTGCCGGCGCTATGGGCGGCACTGGCGCTCAATAGGCGTTTTCCGTTTTCAGAAGCCGGATCGGCGTCAGGAAGAGAATTTTCAGGTCGAACAGCAGCGACCAGTTTTCGATGTAGTAGAGGTCGAAGGCCGTGCGGAAGCGGATCTTGTCGCTGTTGTCCACCTCGCCGCGCCAGCCGTTGATCTGCGCCCAGCCGGTCACGCCGGGCTTGACGCGGTGGCGGGCGAAATAGCCCTCTGCGACATCGGCGAACTTCACCTCGCCGGCCTGTGCGGAGATGGCGTGCGGGCGCGGGCCGACCAGCGACAGGTCACCCTTCAGCACGTTGAAAAGCTGGGGTAGTTCGTCGATCGAGGTCTTGCGGATGATGCGGCCGACAGGCGTCACGCGCGGGTCGTTCCTCGTCACGGCCTGTTTGGCGGTGGGGTCGCAGCGGTCGGTATACATCGACCGGAACTTCAGCACGTTGATGACCTCGTTGTTGAAGCCGTGGCGCTTCTGCACGAAGAACACGGGTCCCTTCGAATTGAGCTTCACGGCGATGGCGGTGCCGATCAGCACCGGCCACAGGAGCGTCAGGGCGATCACGCTGAAGATGATGTCGAAGGCACGCTTGGCCACCGAATCCCAGTCGCGGATCGGCTTGTCGAAAATGTCGAGCATGGGCACCGCGCCGACATGGGAATAGGAGCGCGGGCGGAAACGCAGTCGGTTGGCATGGGCGGCCAGGCGGATATCGACGGGCAGCACCCACAGCTTGCGGATCAGGTCCATGATGCGCGCTTCCGCCGAAAGCGGCAGGGCGATGATCAGCATGTCGATCCGTGTCAGGCGGGCGAACTCCACCAGCTCCGAAACCGTGCCGAGCTTCGGATAGCCGGCGACGACGTTCGGCGAGCGGTCGGCGCCGCGGTCGTCGAAGATGCCGCAGATGCGGATATCGTTGTCAGGCTGCTGTTCGAGGGCGCGGATGAGGTCCTTGGCGGCCTGCCCGCCGCCGACGATCACGGCGCGGCGTTCCATCAGGCCGTTGCGGCCCCAGTGGCGCACGCCGATGGCGAAGAGAAAGCGCACCGCCAGCAGGAAGAGCGCCGCGCCGCCGAACCAGACGGCGAGAATCTGCCGGTCGAAGTCCGCGAGCGCGCCGGTGAGGAACAGCAGGCCGGCCAGCGCGGCATAGCCGCCCGCCCAGGCCGCGACGATGCGTTTCAGGTTGAGGCTCGGCGCGCGCAAGGCGGAAATCTGGTAGAGGTCGAGGATCTGCATGGCAAGGACGGTCAGCCCCGCGCCAAATGCCACCAGTGCCGTGCGGGCGGCGAAATCGAGCAGGCCGTCGTAGCCGGCGATGGCGCCCGCGACGAGGCCGATGGCGAGAAGGGCGGTGAACTCGAACAGGCGGAACTGGCCAATCACGATGTTGGGCGTGCGGCTGTGTTCGCTGAATTGCCGGGCGATGCTGCGCGCCAGCGGATTGAGCACGGCCGGCTCGTCGGCCGGGTTGCCGGCATTGCCGGGCGGGCTGCTTCCCTCGCTCAGTTTCCGCTTCAGGCCTTCGACATCGAACTGTTCGTTCTGTTCCAGGTTGTTCATGGCTTTTTCCCGTTCTCCCTTGGAAAAAGTCCTACCCGAAAGATGCTAAGAAACGTTTATCCGGCGGCCTGTTCCGCAAGCGCTTCACGGTAAAGCTCGAGCATCGCGTCGGCCATGACGGGTGTGGAGAAGCTGGCGCGCAGGGTGTCCGCCGAAGGCATGGCCGCGCTCTTCCAGCCCGGTTCGCCCAGCGCCCGCGCCATGACGGCGGCCAGCGCATCGGCATCGCCGGGCGGAACCAGCGCCGGGCTTGCGGCGCCGAGGATTTCGGCAATGCCGCCGACCCGGGAGGCGATCACCGCCTTGTCCGCCGCTAGCGCCTCCAGCACGATATAGGGCAGGCTTTCGTTGCGCGAGGGAACGACCACGATGTCGGTGAGGGCGAATGCGTCGCGGGCCGGCATGGCCGGCTGCACGCCGAGGCGTCCGCCGAGGCCGAGAAGGCCGATCTTGCGGGCATAATCTTCGCGCTGCGGTCCGTTGCCGACGATGAGGCCGGAAAGCGGTCGCCCGACGATGCGCTCGGCACGCAGGAAGGCGTCGATGAAGACGTCCGGCCCCTTGAGGTCGCGAAGATTGCCGATGAAGAGCAGGTCCACGCCCTCGGCTGTCTTGGCGACGGGGGTGAATTCGCTCTCGCTGACGCCGTTATGGATGCGGTGCCAGGGCACCTCGGGTTCGCCGACGCGGGCGGCATAGGTTTCCTTCTCGTAATCGCAGACGAAGACGAGGGAATCGGTGAAGCGCTCCATGAAGCGTTCGGCCCGCAGGATGACCTGTCCCTTGAGGCTGGCGCGGCGAAAATGGAGACTGCCGCCATGCGGCGAATAGAGGCGGGCGACGCGATACCTGTTAACCCGCAGGAATGAGCCGATGATGCGGGCGATGGCGCCGCCCTTGGCGCCGTGGCCGTGCAGGACATCCGGCTGCAAGCTCTTGATGTGGTCGTATGCCTTCTTCAGCGCGGTGATGTCCGAAGGCTTGATCGAGCGTTCGATCGGCATGCGGATGAGGCCGAGCGCAAGTTTCGGTTCCAGCGCGTCGAGCAGGGCCTTCTCGTGCTCGCCGTCCGTGGCGGTGTCGCATAGGACCCCGACCTGATGGCCCGCCGCCGTGTGCGCGTCGACAAGATCGCGAACGTGGCGGAAGACGCCCCCGGCCGGGGCGCGAAAGCAATGCACGATGCGCAGCGGCGTTTGCTCGGTCATGGATCAGAACAGGCGCTCGCGGACATAAAGGGTGTCGCCGGCGAGAATCGGGTCCGAGATGGTGACGCGCCCGGTCATGATTTCGCCGTTGATCTTGCGGGTGACGTCGACGTCGCGCTGGTTGGCGCGCGGAGAAAAGCCGCCGGCGATGGCGATGGCGTTCTGGACCGTCATGCCCGCTACGTAGGAATATTGTCCGGGTTGGCCGACTTCGCCCATGACGAAGATGGAACGGTAGCGGTCGATCTCGATGGTGACGTCGGGGTCGCGCAGATAGCCCTGCTGAAGCTTCTGGGCGATGGCCTTTTCCAGCTCGGGCAGGGTGCGTCCGCGTGCGGGCACCTGGCCGATCAGCGGGAAGGAGATGTAGCCGGCCTGGTCGACGCTGTAGCTGTTGGTCAGGCCGGTCTGTTCGAAGACGGTGATGCGCAGCCGGTCGCCGCTGTCGAGGCGGTAGGGCTGGATGGTCGCTTCCTGAAAGGCCTGTGGCGCCGGCTGGTAATGCGTGCATCCGGCCAGCCCCGCCGGCACGAGCGCGAGCCCGAGCATGAGGACATGTTTCGGCAGGGCGAAACGTGACAGGGCGGAGGACATACGCAATCATGCTCCAAGGGTGAAGATTTGTATGGAATTGTTATCAATCCGTTAGGGTTAACGCGTAGTAAACATCGCCGTAAATAATGCGCACCGATGTGGGTGACGTAGTAACCGGCTGCCGGAAGGCCGCCATTAACGCTTGAGTTACCATGATCCTTTACGCTCCGGCGATGTTGCGGTGTTTGGGAGTCTGGGATGTACGGCGTAGCCAGAAACAGTCAGGATGTGGACATCGACCTCATCCAGCTCTTTCGCGCGATATGGGAGCGCAGGAAGACCGTCCTGGCGGTAACGGTGCTTGCCGCCGGTGTCGCCTTCGCCGGCGCTAGTTCCCTCGACAGGCAGTACAAGGCGGAAACCCGGCTGCTGATCGAGCCCCGCGTTCTCGCCGCGGAGAGCGCCGCCGGCGGCGCAGGCCTTCCCGACGAACTGGCCATATCGAGCCAGGTGCAGCTTCTGCAATCGACCGACCTGATCAAGCAGGTGGCGCGCGACCTGAAGCTGTTCGATATCGACGAATTCGACGGCGGCGGCTCGGGCGGCATTCTGTCGCTGATCGGGCTCGGGGGAGGTGACGGCGAACTGGCGCCCGAGGAGCGCTCCATCAAGGCCTTCCGCGAACGGCTGACCGTTTATCAGGCCCCGGGCTCGCGCGTGGTCGCCATCGAATTCTCCTCGAAGGACCCGAAGCTTTCCGCCGAGGTCGCCAACAAGATGGCGGAAGTCTACCTCGCCCTGCAAAGCGGCGCGAAGCTGGACACGAGTTCCGACACCGCCCGCTGGCTCGAGCCCGAGATCGCCAATCTGCGCGACAAGGTGCGCGAGGCGGAAAAGAAGGTGGCCGATTATCGCGCCTCTTTCGATCTGTTGCAGACCAGCGAGACCTCGACGGTCGCGACCCAGCAGCTCAACGACATCTCCGCCGAACTGACCCGCGTGCGCGGCGAACGCGCATCCGCCGAGGCCCGCGCGGAGCATGTCCGCACCACGCTAGCCGCTGGCGGCGATACGGAATCGCTCGGTGAGATCGTTGCCGCGCCGGTCATCCAGCGGCTCAAGGAGCAGGAGGCGACCATCCAGTCGCAGATCGCCGATCTGTCCACCTCGCTGCTGGAAGGGCACCCGCGCCTGAAGGGGCTGCGCGGCCAGCTTTCCGGCGTGCGTGAGCAGATCCGCGCCGAAACGCGCCGCGTTCTCGCCAGCCTCGACAACGAGGCGACCGTCACGCGCCTGCGCGAGCAGCAACTGACCGCACAGCTCAACCGGATGAAGGCCGAATCGGCCCGGGCCGGCGAGAGCGAGGTGGAACTCAAGGCGCTCGAGCGCGAAGCGGCGGCCCAGCGCCAGCTTCTCGAAACCTATCTCGCCCGTTACCGCGAAGCCGCCTCACGCATGGACCCGAACGCGGCGCCCGCCGATGCGCGCGTCATCTCGCGGGCCGTCGAGCCGCGCGAAGCGGCCTTTCCCAAGGTCGTTCCGATCACCATCGTCGCGGCTCTGGCCGGCTTCATTCTGGCCGCCGTCTTCGTGATGCTGGCGGAACTGTTCAGCGGCCGCGCCCTGCGGCCCCTCATCGAGGCCGAGGAGGAAGCCGGCGACGCGGTGGAGGCGGAGCCCGTACCGCAGCCCGTCGCGCCGGAAAGCGCCGCCCGCACGGGGGCGATGGCGCGCCTCCCGGTCGTCGAGGAGGCCCCGTCCGCATCGGTGATTCCCGAGACAGAGACCGGGCCGGTCGACAACGAATTCTCGCTGAACGGCGTCGCCGCCGCGATCGCCAGGGGCGATTATGACGGCGTGCCCGTCGTCGCCGTGTCGCCCGAAGGGGACGAAGGCTCGGCGCTGACCGTCGAGATGGCCCGCCGTCTGGCCGCAGGCGGCCTGCGCGTTCTCGTCATGGACCTGACGGGAACCGGCACGCCGACGGTTCTGGCGACCGAGCGCCTGGACCTGCCGGGCCTGACCGATCTTTTGACGGGTGAGGCCGCCTTCAGCGACATCATCCATCCCGACCTGCATTCGCGCGCCCACATCGTTCCGCAGGGCACCGCCGATCTGCACGACGCCCTGCGTTCCATCGAACGCCTGCCGATGATCCTGTCGGCGCTGACGGAAGCCTATGAGCGGGTGATCGTCGAATGCGGCTCCGTCAGCGGCGAGGATGTCGGCAAGCTCCTGAGAGGACGCAAGGCCCTCGTGCTGATCACGATGCGCACGCCCGACGAGGCGCGGCTGGAGGATCTGGTCGGCGAGTTCGCCCGCGCGGGCTTCGGCGACGTCCTGCTTCTGGCAGGCCCGCTGCCGGACGGAAGCGACCGGGGCGACCGTCAGGCCGCCTGATCGTCCGGCGTTTTCTCGCCGGCGGCGCTCCGTCCGGCCCGAAGGCGCTGGATCGTCGCGTAAAGCCGGCGATGGCGCTTGACGAAGGCCTTGGCATGGATGAGGCCGAACGCCACCGCGCGCCCGGCCCGGCCGAGCGTGCTGATCGGCAGCAGCACATCGTGCAGGGTGGTGGAGGCCGAGCACCAGCTTCGCTTGTAAGGCTGGTCGCCTATGCCGAAATCGAACAGCGCATAGCCCTCGTTCACGCATTGCTCGATCATCAGCCAGAACAGGAACTCGCCCGGGCTGGTATCGGCGGCCAGGCTGTCATCGATGGAGCCGAACTGGCACAGGACGTGATCCCCCTTGAGCGACAGCCCGGCAATGGCGGCGATATGCCCTTCGTTTTCGCCCGTCAGCCGCAGCGCGTGCAGGCGTAGCGCCGCATCGCGCCCGCCGTCGTCCGCTTTCGCCAGTGCATGGAAGAACGCCTTCGTTTCGGCCGCACCGAACGCGTCCGGCAGGCCGAGAGCGGCAAAACGCGCGGCTTTCTGGCGAAAGAACAGGTCGAGGATCGCAGCCTTCTCGCCGGGTGTTGCGGCGATCACATGCTCGTAGCCGCCCAGCGCCTCCAGCCGCCGCTGCTGGTGGCGGAACTTCTTGCGCCGCCGCTTGGCGTTGACCTGTCTCAGCGTCGTGTCCATGTCGCCCGCCAGCGGCAGGTGGAAGCTGCGGTTGTGGTTGTCGATGGCGTTAAGGACTGCGAAGGGATTGACGGTTCCGCGCCAGGAAAGCGGCATGGACCGCAGCGCCACGAGGTCGGCCCGCCCGGTGAGAAGCTGCGCGACGGATGCCGCGAAGCCGGCCGGGTCGGCAATGGCATCGCCGCGCCGGAAGCAGGGGGACACCAGCCCCGTATTGAGATTGCTGAAATCGCCGGCGATGAAGCCTGCCACCCGCACCCCGCGCCGCTTCCTGATTTCGAGCGGCAGCAGGAAAAGCGTCCGCCCGGCGCGTTCGCCGCGCAGGATGACGACCGGCGCGTCGTGGGTCGCAACCCAGTGCCTGCACCAGTCCCAGGAGTGGTGCAACGAGTTGAGCGCGTCGCGGTCCAGCCGGCGCCACTCGGTTTCCAGCGGCTCCATCGCGTCGTAGAGTTCCAGCGTCAGGCGGTTGGCGGCGTCGCCGACCCGCGCGAGTGGAAGCGGCAGGTTCGCGACGGGCGCGACGACGCGTGTCTGTGTGCAGGTCTGCTCGACGGGTTCCTTGAGAGCAAGCACGCCTTTTCTCCCCATGAAAGGTTGTGCGGCAACGCTAATGCGCAAGCGGTAACGGGAGGTTTATTGCGGCGGCGTGCCGGCGCGCGATTGGGAACAGGGTGAATGCCCGTTTGCCGGAAAGGCTTGCATTTTAACGGATATCAGCGCCCCGGCTTCGGCCCGGCCATCCATTTGATGATCAGCATGGCCGGCAGTACCCACAGGATGCCCGTGAACAGGAAATAGAGGAGATGCACCCACGCGGCGGACTGGGCGAGGAGGGCGGACGCGACGGTCACGGCAAGGATCGCATAGACGATCACCAGCACGATGATGAGGATCGTGCCGATGAAGGAGCGAAGCCGTTGCGGAAGCGCCATTGCCGACCCTCCTTGCGCTTTCAGGCCGAAAGCATCAGGCCGAGGTTCTGCACCGCCGCACCGGACGCCCCCTTGCCGAGATTGTCGAGCAGGGCGACGAGATTGACATGCGGGCCGCGCTTCTGTCCGAAGACGAAGAGCTTCATCGTGTCCTTGCCGGCGAGTTCCTCCGCATCGATGCGGGGAAGGGCGATGCCTTCCTCCAGCGGAACGACATTCACGATCGACTGCCCGGCATAATGCTCGACGAGCGCCGCATGGATGCTTTCCAGCGTCGTGCCTTCGGCAAGAGCGGCGAGATGCAGCGGAACCTGCACGATCATGCCCTGCGGGAAGCGGCCGACCGAAGGCGCGAAGAGCGGCGGGCTGGCCAGTTTCCCGTAGGTGGTGATTTCCGGCACATGCTTGTGCCGGAGCGTCAGCCCGTAGAGGAAATGGCTGGCGGAAATGGCGTCGTCGCGGCCCGGGTCCTCCATCTGGGCGATGAGCTGCTTGCCGCCGCCGGTATAGCCCGACACGGCGTTGACCGTGACCGGATAGCTGTCCAGCACGATGCCCGCCGCGCGCAGCGGCCGGATGAGCGCGATGGCCCCGGTGGGATAGCAGCCGGGATTGGCGACGAAGCGGGCCGAACGGATCTTGTCCGCCTGGGCCTTGTCCATTTCGGCAAAGCCATAGGCCCAGTCCGGGTCGATGCGGAAGGCCGTCGAGGTGTCGATCACCCGCACCCGGTTGTTGCCCTCGACCATCTTCACCGCCTCGCGGGACGCATCGTCCGGCAGGCAGAGAATGGCGACGTCGGCCGAATTCAGCAGGTCTTCGCGAAGCTGCGCATTGCGGCGCTCGGCTTCCGGGATCGACAGCAGCTCGACATCGCGGCGGTCGGCCATGCGGGTGCGGATCTGCAACCCCGTCGTGCCGTGTTCGCCATCGATGAAGATTTTCGGTGCCATTGTCTTCCTGCCTTTTCAAAGGGTTGGAACGGTTTTCGGATTCGGTTCGGAATGAGCCTGAATCAGTTTCTCAACGCGCGCGCGGCAAGCGCCCGGAGCGCAGGCCAAGCATATACATCGCAACCGTCGCCCCGGCAATGGCGGTCATATCGGCATGGTCGTAGGCGGGCGCCACCTCGACCACGTCCGAGCCGCGCACGTCGAGCGCGGAGAGGCCGGCCAGCACGGAGAGAAGCTTGGCGCTGGAGGGGCCGCCGGCGACCGGCGTGCCGGTGCCCGGCGCATGGGCGGGATCCAGGCAGTCGATGTCGAAGGTGAGATAGGCGGCCGCGCCGCCGACATGGTCGAGGATGGCGGCGGCGATCTCCGCCGCGCTCATCGCCTCCACGTCGTAACCGTAGAGGATGCGGATGCCGAAATCCTGCGGCGCATGGGTGCGGATGCCGATCTGGATCGAGCGGGCCGGATCGATCACGCCGTCGCGCACCGCCCGGCCGACGAAGGAGCCGTGGTCGATCCGCCGGCCGTCGTCGTCCCAGGTGTCCTGATGGGCGTCGAACTGCACCAGCGCCAGTGGCCCATGCTTTGCGGCGTGGGCCTTCAGAAGCGGCCAGGTCACGAAATGATCGCCGCCCATCGTCATCAGGTAGGAGGCGCTTTTGAGAATTTTCGCTGCCTCCCGCTCGATCGTCGCCGGCGTCTTCTGATGGTTGCCGTAATCCAGCAGGCAGTCGCCGTAGTCGATTGTCGCCATGTTCGCGAAGATATCGCGATGGAACGGGTATTGCGGATCGTTGTCGAAGATCGCCGAGGCGCGGCGGATCGCCTGCGGCCCGAAACGGGCGCCGGGCCGGTTGGACGTCGCCGCGTCGAAGGGAATGCCCCAGACCACGGTGTCCACGCCCTTCAGCGACTTGGTGAAGCGCCGGCGCATGAAGGACAGCACGCCGGCATGGGTCGGATCGGAAGCGGCCGACGTCAGCGAGGCGGCGGTGATGGCATGGTCGATGGTCTTGTTGGCCATGAGATTTACCCGGATAGGACTGTCGGGAGGGTGGACGGAAGCCGCCGCGAAGGCAATTCGAAAAAAGTCCGGAAACGAAAAAGGCGGAGCCGAAGCCCCGCCTTTCCATCGATCCCGAAGGGAAGCGATCAGCGCTTCGAGAACTGGAAGCTGCGGCGGGCCTTGGCCTTGCCGTACTTCTTACGCTCGACGACGCGGCTGTCGCGGGTCAGGAAGCCACCCTTCTTCAGAACGGGGCGCAGGCCCGGCTCGAAGTAGGTGAGGGCCTTCGACAGGCCGTGACGGACGGCACCGGCCTGGCCGGAGAGACCGCCGCCGGCAACGGTGGCGATGATGTCGAACTGGCCCGTGCGGGCAGCGGCGACGATCGGCTGCTGGAGGATCATCTGGAGGACCGGACGGGCGAAGTAGGCCGAGAAGTCCTTGCCGTTGACGACGATCTTGCCGGAGCCGGCCTTGAGCCAGACGCGGGCGACGGCGTTCTTGCGCTTGCCGGTCGCGTAGGAGCGGCCGAGGGAATCGACCTTGCGGACGTGGGCCGGTGCGGCTTCGGTCTGGGCGGGCGCGATGTCCTTGAGGGAGGAGAGGTCAGCCATGATCAGGCGCTCCTTACGTTCTTCTTGTTCAGCGAGGCGACGTCGAGAGCGACCGGCTGCTGGGCTTCATGGGGATGGTTCGAGCCGGCGTAGACGCGCAGGTTCTTGAGCTGGCGGCGTCCGAGCGGGCCGCGCGGGATCATGCGTTCGACGGCCTTTTCGATGACGCGCTCCGGGAAGCGGCCTTCGATGATCTGGCGAGCCGTGCGCTCCTTGATGCCACCCGGATAGCCGGTATGCCAGTAGTACTTCTTGTCGGCATACTTGCGGCCGGTGAAAGTGACCTTTTCCGCGTTGATGATGATGACGTTGTCGCCATCGTCGACGTGGGGGGTGTAGGTGGCCTTATGCTTGCCGCGAAGGATCGTGGCGACGATGGTGGCGAGACGGCCTACGACCAGCCCTTCGGCGTCGATGATGACCCACTTTTTCTCCACCTCGGCGGGCTTCTGAACGAAGGTACCCATAGTGTTCAACTCTCTTTAGTTGGGACCCGTGTACCCAAGGCACCGGGCGTTTCTTCATAGCTTGGTACAGGCGCTTCCGCCCGACATGACGACGGATTGATCCAATCCGCACATTCGCGGCGACCTATAACCGTGCTCGCGCCGGCGGTCAAGCGCGCCTGTTCGGCGCCGTTTGAAAATAGAAAAGCAAAAACAATACTTTATGTATGTGGTTTTTCAATACCACAAAAAATTCCTTGCGCAACCGGTCGCCGATCCGGGCGGAAGGGCCTTTTCAGGGCCATGCCTCTGGCGGTAGGAGGCGGAAATATGACACATTGCCCGAAAAGCCCGGAGGAGATCGTCATGGCTGAAATCGTATCGCTGCGCAAGGACGCCGAGGGACCGGCCGGCCTCGTCCTGTCGACGCTGGAGGCCGGCGTCCTGCGCCTGACGCTGAACAACCCGCCGGCCAATGCGCTGTCCGTCGGGCTCATGCAGGCGCTGGCGGCGGAACTTGAGCGCGCCGGCACCGACGGTTCGGTCCGCGTCGTGGTCATCGCGGCGGCGGGCAAGCTTTTTTCCGCCGGCCACGACCTCAAGGAAATGACGCTGCACCGTGCCGACGAGGACGGCGGCAGGGCCTTTTTCGAGGCGACGGTGCGGCTCTGCGCCGATCTGATGCTGTCGATCGCCCGCCTGCCAAAGCCGGTGATCGCCGAAATCGACGGGCTGGCGACGGCTGCCGGCTGCCAGCTCGTGGCAAGCTGCGATCTGGCGATCTGCACCGACACCTCGACCTTCTGCACGCCGGGCGTCAATATCGGCCTGTTCTGCTCGACGCCGATGGTGGCCTTGACCCGCGCCGCCCATCGCAAGCAGGCGATGGAGATGCTCCTGACCGGCGAAACCATCGATGCGTCAACGGCCAAGGATTTCGGTCTGGTGAATCGCATCGTGCCGAAGGAATACCTGACGCAGGTGGTGACGAAATATGCCGCCGCCATCGCCGCGAAGTCGCCGCTGACGCTGAAGATCGGCAAGGAGGCCTTCTATCGCCAGATCGACATGCCGCTTCAGGAAGCCTACGACTATGCCGCCCGCGTCATGGTCGAGAACATGCTGAACGCCGACGCCGAGGAGGGGATCAGCGCCCTTCTCCAGAAACGGCATCCGGAATGGAAGGGAGAATGACATGACGTTCGACCGACGCGTCTCGCTCATTACCCTCGGCGTCGCCGATGTCGAGCGCAGCGCGGCCTTTTACGAGAAGCTCGGCTGGACGCGGTCGTCCGCGTCGCAGGAGAAGATCGTCTTCATCAGGCTGAAAGGTCTGGCGCTGGCGCTCTTTCCGCGCCACGAACTGGCGAAGGATGCCGGTGTTGCCGATACGCCGTCCGGCTTTTCCGGCGTCACGCTCGCCCATAATCTGGAGAGTCCCGAAGCCGTGGATGACGCCTTCGCGCTGGCGCTTTCGGCGGGCGCGACGCGCGTCAAGACGCCCGAAAAGGTGTTCTGGGGCGGCTATTCCGGCTATTTCGCCGACCCGGACGGGCATTTGTGGGAACTCGCCCACAATCCGTTCTCGCCGCTCGACAAGGACGGCCACATGATCCTGCCCGACTGAGAGTGGCCAGCCGATCCCGCTAGGCTTTGTCAGGCGCTCTAGACGGCCTCACAGCCGCAGGTTGGGTGGCACCAGCCGCATCGGCCAGGGATTTTCGGGATCGGGCAGGGGCTTGCATTGCAGCACGGGGCAGCGCGGATTGTCCTTCGCGGGCACATAGGCCCGGTCGGCGAACTGATCGACGGAGCATTGGCTGGAACTGCGGACATAGCGGTCGTAGAGCGTCAGGTCCGGCTTGCGGGCCGAGGGATAGCGCAGAACCGCGGCACCCTCGCTGCGAAGCGCATTGCGGATGCTTTCACAGGTCATGCCCGGCGTGTTGTAGCGGGAAATCGCCGCGGCCGGAGAGGCGGTGCCCAAGGCGACGAGTGCGATCAGGACTTTTTTCATCACGTCCTCCCTTTCATGCCGATATTCTGGAGATATGTAAAACCTATGGAATGGCAAGGAGGACGAGTCCATGAATCATGATCGCTACGACGACGATTATATCGTCGATATCCTGAAATCGGTGAAGGTGATCGCCTTGGTCGGCGCCTCGCCTGATCCCTCGCGTCCTTCCAATGCAGTCATGCGCTATCTTCAGGAACACGGATACCGGGTGAATCCGGTCAATCCGGGACAGGCCGGCAAGACGATCAACGGCGCCGTCGTGGCCGCCTCCCTGGCGGATGTCGACGGGCCGGTGGACATGGTCGACGTGTTCCGCGCCTCGCAATATCTGCCGAAGGTGGTGGAGGATGCGCTCGCCATGCCGCAGCCGCCCAAGGTGATCTGGTCGCAGCTCGGCGTGCGCGACGACGCGGCGGCGGCCCTCGCCGAGCGGGCCGGCGTCAAGGTCGTCATGAACCGTTGCCCGGCCATCGAGATACCGCGCCTTCTCGGCGAACACGCCCGCTGATTACACGCGGTCGAGAAGATGCGGCGTGGCGCGCATGGCGTTGAGGGCATCGGCATTGACGCAGAACGCATCGAGATGGGCAGCGGCGGTGCCCGCCGCCAGATGCTTGCGGCAGCGGCCCTTGTCGGGACATCCTGCGCAGTTGCGGGCCATTTCGGCGAATTCGGGTTCGTCCGCCGCCTCGACCGGATCGATGTTCAGCGCGTGCATCATGCGGATCATCTCGCTGCACGACGAGGGGTCGCGTTCGGCGATCTCGATCAGGCCGGCGCGCGAGAGGCCGTGCCGGCCGGCGATGGCATCGAGCGAAACGATATCGAGGATGGCGAGGACTTCGGCGTCCCAGCTTTCCTGGCAGCGGTCGCTCCACCATTCGTGGATATGGGGCATGATGGCACAGGCAGACGGTTGGGGGAAAACGGTCATGGCGGCTCTCCAGCAGTGTCGTGCGACGATGAGTGGACCCTTTCGCGCCGCGCCGCATTGATTCCGATCAAAAGAGCCTTGTACGGCGCGACTGGTGCGACAGATCGGCGGTTAACATTTCCTGCCCCCGCGTTATGATTGCAGCGGAAACCGGCGGTTGCCGGCAACCGCGGACGTTCAATGCACGGCGGCCCGGCTGAGAGGCGGGGCATGCCGCTGCGAGGGAGGAAGAAAGATAATGACCGAGCACAAGCCGGGTTTCGCCACGTTGTCCATTCATGCCGGCGCGGCGCCGGACCCGACGACCGGCGCGCGCGTGACGCCGATCTACCAGACCACGTCCTACGTCTTCAGCGACGCCGATCACGCCGCCGCCCTTTTCGGTCTGCGCCAGTTCGGCAACATCTATACGCGCATCATGAACCCGACGCAGGCCGTGCTGGAAGAGCGGGTCGCCGCGCTCGAGGGCGGCACGGCGGGACTGGCTGTGGCGTCCGGCCACGCGGCGCAGATGCTGGTCTTCCACACGCTGATGCAGCCGGGCGACAATTTCGTCGCCGCCACGCGGCTTTACGGCGGCTCGATCAACCAGTTCGGCCACGCCTTCCGCAACTTCGGCTGGGAGGCGAGGTTCGCCGATACCGACGACCTCGACACCTTCGAGGCGGCCATCGACGACAGGACCCGGGCCGTCTTCATCGAGAGCCTCGCCAATCCCGGCGGCACCTTCATCGATATCGAGGCGGTCGCCGACCTCGCCCACAGGCGCGGCCTGCCGCTGATCGTCGACAACACGATGGCGACGCCCTATCTCGTTCGGCCCATCGAGCATGGCGCGGATGTCGTGGTCCATTCGCTGACCAAGTTCCTCGGCGGCCACGGCAATTCGATGGGTGGCCTCATCGTCGACGGCGGCACCTTCGACTGGTCCGCCTCCGGCCACTATCCGATGCTTTCCGAGCCGCGGCCGGAATATTCCGGCATCGTGCTGCACGAGGCCTTCGGCAGCTTCGCCTTTGCCATCGCCTGCCGCGTGCTCGGCCTTCGCGATCTCGGCCCGGCGATCTCGCCCTTCAACGCCTTCATGATCCAGACAGGGATAGAGACGCTTCCCCTGCGCATGCAAAGGCATTGCGACAATGCGCTGGCCGTGGCACGCTGGCTGAAGACGCAGGAAAAGGTCGCCTGGGTCCGCTATGCGGGCCTCGAAGACGATCCGAACCATGCGCTCCAGCAACGTTATTCCCCGAAGGGCGCGGGTTCTGTCTTCACCTTCGGCATCGAGGGCGGCCTCGAGGCGGGCAAGAGCTTCGTGCAGGGCCTGAAGCTGCTGTCGCACCTCGCCAATATCGGCGACACGCGCTCGCTCGTCATCCACCCGGCCTCGACCACCCACGCCCAGCTTACGCCGCAGCAGCAGATCGCCGCCGGTGCCGGGCCGGACGTGGTGCGCCTGTCGGTCGGCATCGAGGACGTGGCGGACATCATCGCGGACATCGAACAATCTCTCGCAGCACTCTAGGTACAAAGGAGCGGGCGCATGGAAACCACTATTTCCTTCGATATCGACGGGACCGAACCGGAACTGGGCGAGCCTGACGAAAACCGGCGTCTGTCCGGTACGCCCGTCTTCCGGACCTGGAGTCTGGAGGAGGACGACGATGACGGGCTTTACGCCGGCATATGGGAGGCGACGCCGGGCAAGTGGCGCGTGGTCTATACGGAATGGGAATATTTCCACGTCCTATCCGGCCATTCCATCCTGACCGAGGACGGCGGCGAGCCGGTTCACCTGAAGGCCGGCAGCCGCCTCGTGATCCGCCCCGGCTTCCGGGGCACCTGGGAAGTGGTGGAGACCACCCGCAAGGACTACGTGATCCGCGTCTGAGCGAGGCTCACGCCCGCAGCAGCAGGGCGAGAAGCGGCGCGGACAGGACGTTGACGAGGCCGACCAGCACCATCACCAGGCCGGCGATCGAGCCTTCCTCGCTGCCGATCTGGGTGGCGCGGGCCACGCCCGCTCCGTGGGCGCCCATGCCGAACAGGGCGCCACGCGCCAGCGGCGTGCGGACGGGCACGAATTTCAGCAGGATGTCGCCGACGGCGGCCCCGGTGACACCGGTCACGACGACGAACAGGGCCGTCAGGTCCGGCACGCCGCCGATATCGCTGGAAATCGTCATGGCGAAGGGCGTCGAGATCGAGCGCGGCAGCAGGCTGAGGCGCAGGGTGTCCGTCAGGCCGAGCAGGTGGGCCATGCCGTAGGCGCAGGCGATGGCGGTGATCGAGCCGGCGGTGACGCCGAAGACGAGCACCGGCCAGGTGCGGCGTATGAGGTCGCGCTGCTCGTAGATCGGGATGGCGAAGGCGACCGTCGCCGGGCCCAGCAGCAGCATCAGCCAGTGCGTGGACCGGATATAGTCCGCGTAGCCGGTGTGGAGCGTCAGCGCAGCGACGATCAGCATGACCGGCGTGAGCAGAAGCGGCGACGTCCAGGTGCGGGGCAGGCGGCGGTAGAGCCGCTTCGCCAGCATGTAGAGCACGATGGTCAGGACCGACCAGAAGACGGTCTGGAAAACGGGATCATTCGGCAGCATGGAGCGTGACCTTCCCGCGGCGCAGCATCATCCGGTAGCCGAAATCGACGGCAAGCGCCGTCACCAGCATCACGGCCGCGGTGCCGACGACGATGACGGCGAGGATCTTCAGGCCGGTCAGCCCGATGAATTCGCGGTGATCCATGACGGCGAGAACGGCGGGAACGAAGAAAAGCAGCAGTTCGGCTATGAACCAGCGCGCGCCCCTCTGCATGCTGACCAGCCTGAGCCTGCCGGAGACGAGCAGGGCGAGAACGATGAACAGGCCGGCAACGCCGCCGGGAACCGGCAGGCGGGTGACGGAAACGATCAGCTCGCCGACCATCCAGAACAGCACGATCAGCGCGATCTGTCCCATCATGCTACGATGCAGGACGTGACGGACGGTAAGCCCGATGCGGCGAAGGGGAGTGATGTGGCTGGTCATGACCGGAATGGGTTGGGCGTTGATCTTCGCCTTCCCCTATACGCGGCATTGCGATATGAGTAAAACGAATTGATTTCATGAAAATCATTCTAGGTAGGAATAAATATGGAATTACGGATGCTGAGGGCTTTTGTGGAAGTGGTGCGCCGGGGCGGGTTTTCCGAGGCGGCCAAGGCCGTCTTTACCACACAATCGGCGGTCAGCAAGTCGGTGCGCCAGCTCGAAAACGAACTGGGGCTGACGCTGCTCGACCGCATCGGCCACCGCTCGACGCTGACGGCGGCGGGCGAAATCGTCTACCGCCGGGCGCTGACCATACTGGCCGAGCGGGACGACCTTCTGGCGGAGCTGGAAGAGTTCCGCGGCCTCAAGCGCGGCCGTCTCAGGCTCGGCCTGCCGCCCATCGGTTCCGACGCGCTCTTCGCGCCGCTGTTCGCCATTTACCGCAGCCGCTATCCGGGCATCGAAATCCAGCTTGTCGAGCACGGATCGAAGCGGCTCGAGGAACTGGTGCGCGACGGCGAGGTCGATCTCGGCGCCTCGCTGCTGCCGGTGCCGGAGGAGTTCGAATGGCAGGAGGTGCGGCTGGAGCCCATCGACGTGCTGCTGCCGGAAAGCCACCCGCTGGCGGCTGAGGAAGCGATACCGCTGGCGCATCTGCGGGACATGGCCTTCATCCTGTTCGATGCGGGCTTCGCGCTCAATCCGATCATTCTCGATGCCTGCCGCAGCCAGGGTTTCCAGCCGCAGGTGGCGGCGCGCTCCAGCCAGATCAATTTCATCGTCGAACTGGTGGCGGCCGGGCTCGGCGTCGGGTTCCTGCCGCGCATGATAGCCCGCCAGCGCGTTCATGACGGTGTGGTCCACCGGGCCGTGGTCGATCCCGGTATGAACTGGCACATGGCCTTCGTCTGGCGACGCAACGCCTATCTGCCGCATGCCGCCCGCGTCTGGCTGGAACTGGCGGACGAAGTCTTCCGGAAGAAAGCGCTGGCCGCCTCGTGAGCCGCCGTTGACAGGGCCGCCGTCCTTTGCTCCATTGGCCGTCGACTTGACGGGGCGCCGGTGGAACCGGCTGAGATGGCGAACAGGCCGTGCCGGAAAGGCGGAAACTCTTTTCCGCTCGGTGCCGCGAAACGGTGAAGACCTCACCGGAACTCATCGCCGAACCCGCTGAACCTGATCCGGTTTGCACCGGCGTAGGAATCAAGCCCGTCGCGACGTCCGCACCCCGCCGGCGTCCAGCCGTGCCTTGCGTCTCTCCGCCCGCCTTCCGGACGGACGACGATGGAACGGAGAAGACGCCATGACCGACACGCCTTTCGAACGACTGAAGCAGACCTGCCGGAGCGACTGGCAGGCCTATTGCGAGCACGATTTCATCCGGCGGCTCGCCCGCGGCACGTTGCCCGCCGAGGCTTTCCGGCACTATTTGAAGCAGGACTATCTGTTTCTCGTGCATTTCGCCCGGGCCTGGGGGCTTGCGGTCTACAAATCGGGCGACCTCGGTAAAATCCGCTCCGCACTCGCCACGTTGAAGACGATCGTCGACATCGAAATCGACCTGCATGTTTCCTATTGCCGGGAATGGGGCATTTCGCCCGCCGACCTCGCGGACCTGCCCGAAGCGCGCCCGACGATGGCCTATACGCGCTACGTGCTCGATGCGGGCCATCGCGGCGACCTGCTCGACCTGCATGTGGCGCTGGCGCCCTGCGTCGTCGGATATGCGGAGATCGGCCGCTGGATCGTCGCCCAGCCCTTCACCGTGCTGGACGCGAACCCCTATGCCGAATGGGTGCGCATGTATGCGGGCGACGAATTTCAGGAGGCCGCCGCCGCCGAGGTCGACTGGCTGAATGCGCGGCTTGGCGCGGCCTCGCCGGAGCGTTTCGCGGCTCTGTCACGGACCTTCCGCGATGCGACGCGGCTGGAAATCGACTTCTGGCAGATGGGCCTCGACCTGAGGATGTGAGCTGCGCTCACCAGACCAGATCAAGCCGTTCCAGGCCGTGGAAGTGGTAGACGTCCTTCACGCGCGGCGTCTCCTTCAGCCGCAGGCCGGGCAGTCGGGAGAACAGGAGCGGCAGCACCACGTTCAGTTCCAGCCGGGCCAGCGGCGCGCCGATGCAGAAATGGATGCCCGCCCCGAAGGAGAGATTGGCGGCCTCCTTCCGGTCCGGCCTGAAGCGCAGCGGATCGGTGAAGACGGTCGGGTCGAGATTGGCGGCGGCGAGGATCATCCCCACCTTGTCGCCGCGCCGGAAGGGAATGCCGTCGATCTCGGCGTCCTCCAGGCACCAGCGGTCGAAGATGTGGACGGGCGCGCAGATGCGCAGCGTTTCCTCCACCGTGCGTTCGGTCGCCTCCGCGTCCTCTAACAGCCGGGCCGGGTCGAGGCCGCTGTCGAGGATGATCCTCACCGAATTGCCGATCTGGTGGACGGTCGCCTCGTGGCCGGCATTGAGCAGGACGATGATGGTCGAGACCAGCTCGTCGTCGCTCAGGTACTGGCCGCGATGCTCGGTGTGGATCATGTGCGAGATGAGGTCTTGGCGTGGCGCGGCCCGGCGCGCGGCGACGACCGACCGGACATAGGCGGAAAATTCCGCCGCGGCGCGGTCGGCGGCGTCCTCGTCGGCGCGCGAACGCTTGAACATGTACATGCCCACATAGTCGTGCGACCATCTGAGCAGTTGCGGCCCCATCTCCTCGGGAATGCCGACCATGCGGGCGATCATCGTCACCGGAACGATGTCGGCGAAGCGCGAGAGCAGTTCCGTCTCGCCGTCCTGCGCGAAACCGTCGATCAGGCGGTTGGCGAGGTCCTCGATCCCCGGGCGCATATGCTCGATCTGGCGGGAAACGAAGGCACGGTTGATGAGAGTGCGCAGGCGCGTATGCTCGGGTGGTTCCAGTTCCAGAAGGGAATGCGCCTCCGCCGCGTCGAAATTTTCCAGATGGGGCAGGGGCTGCGGCAGGCCGAGGTCCTCACGGCTCGCCACATGCAGGATCTGCCGGCCGAAGCGCCGGTCGCGCAGCAGCGCGTTGACCCGGGTGTAGCCGGTGAGGAACCACATGCGCTGTTCCTCCCAGTAGAAGGTCGGACAGTGTGCGTGCAGCGCCGCATAGGTTTCGTTCGGGTTCGTATAGAAGCCCGGATCGCGGGCGTTCAGCGAAACATGGCGGGTGGCGGGATCGAGGCGAAGGAAGGGCGTGATCGTGTGCATGGGCAAGCCATAGCCTGAAACGGCGCCAAACGGAACGGCGCGGCGCTCAGGTGCGCCCGATCAGCCGCATGCGTTGCAGTTCCGCGACCTGGCGGTCCGTGCTGTCGCTCAGGGCGGCCTCGTCGCTTGCCGAGACGATGTGGACGCCGTCTTCGCATTCGATGCCGATCCGGTCCCGGCCGGCGCGCTTTGCCGCATAGAGCGCGCGGTCGGCGCCGGCGAGCATGGCCGACAGGCCGGCCGTGCCATGCGGGGCGATGGAGATGCCGGCGCTGGTCGTCACGGCGATCTCGCTGTCGGCGAGCGCGACGGGCGTCTGCTTCAGTGCCTCGCGGATGCGGCCCGCCGCTTCCACCGCTTCGGCTGCCGAGGCCACGCGCAGGACGCAGGCGAATTCCTCGCCGCCCAGGCGTCCGACGACGCCGCGCCCGACCATGACGGCGTCGGCCATGCGCGCGAAGGCCATCAGCACGATATCGCCGGCCTGATGGCCGTGAAGGTCGTTGATCCGCTTGAAGTGGTCGAGATCGAGATGGACGAGCGCCGTGGCCGGCAGGTCGGGGAAAAGGGCGCCGTTCATGCGGTCGAACGCCTGTTCGAAACCGCGCCGGTTCAGAACGCCGGTCAGCGGGTCGGTTTCGGCCAGCCGCTTCAGCCTGTGCTCGTTTTCCAGCATCATCAGCCGCGTGCCGAGGATCAGCGAGCCGATGATGCTCAGGCCGCCGGTCACGGCGATGGCGATCGCATGGGGGAGTTCGTGGAAGGCGGTCGGCCTGTAGAGGACGATCAGCGTCATGACGGCGAGCGACAGCGCCGTCTGCACGAACTGGAGGGCGGCAAGCGCCGTGCGCGTGTTGACGGTCGGCGTGCTGCCGCGCAGCAGCGCAAGCCCGATCAGGGCGTAGGCGGTCGAGGCGGCGCCCTGGTAGAGCGCCAGGCGGGCCCACAGCGTCTCGTAGACGCCCGGGACCAGCATGCCGCCGGTCCAGACGAAGGCGGGAATGAAGATTGCCACGGAAACCGGGCGCCGGTCGAGCGCCTGGACGCCGGCCAGCAGCAGCCCCATGCCGAACAGGGCCGCCGTGTTGGCGACCTGGATCGACAGGAAATCGGGAATGCGGTCTCGCAGGGCGACGCCGACGAGCCCCAGCCCGTGCAGCGCGAAGCCCGCGCTCCAGAACAGGATCGTTCGCGACCGGCGCATGCCGATCCACAACGCCAGCAGCACCACCGACAGCGAGAGCGCCTCAAGCGCCCACATCAGCAATCCTGTCCTGACGTCGATCACAGTCCGGTCCCGCTTTCAGTCTGTCTTCAATGCAACGTATGTCGTGCGGGATCGCCGTTCAAAATCTCCATGATTTCGATGGCGTCGCCTTCCCGCAGCCGGGTGAACGGCTGATGATCCATGACACACGTCCGGCCTGTAAAAGTATCGAAGATACTCCACGTCCCTGAATTGTCCTTACGGCATTGATATCGCGGGCTGAACATTGAATTGCCCTCCTGTCCGGCGGCGCTAGGCATTCGTCGCGGGTTCGATGCTTGTCATGGCGGATCTCCTGCAATTGGAAAGCCGGTCACGACGAGGCTCTGGACGGTTATCGGCAAGCCGATGAGGCTGGCGGCATCGTATCGGCGGACGGTATGAACTGCGGAAGACATGGCGTCCTCCTTAATATCCCCGGGGCGAAGGTAATCTTTCTCCACTCGGCATCGCCCGCTTCAAGAACTGTCGCTTTCGTAACCGTGCGCCATAATGGCGTCAATAGCAAGGGCTTCGCGTTGCCCGGCGTCTCCCGATGGGCCGCGCCTGGTCGCAAGCCGTTAACGCTGCGATCACTCAGCCGTGCGTGAGACTGGTGCCATGTGGCATTTGCATGACGCACGTCTTGAAGTACGGGCCACTGACACTCTATGTATGGACTCCACGATGTTCGAAATGATTCCCGGTGCGGTAGCCTGTGCGGGATGATGTAGCGAAGGACCGATATGCGAAATCCAGTTGATACCGCTCTGGCTCTGGTGCCGATGGTTGTCGAGCAGACCAACCGTGGCGAGCGCTCCTACGACATTTTCTCGCGCCTGCTGAAGGAGCGTATCATCTTCCTCACCGGTCCGGTGGAAGATGCGACGGCGACGCTCGTCTGCGCCCAGCTCCTGTTCCTCGAAGCCGAGAACCCGAAGAAGGAGATCGCGCTCTACATCAATTCGCCGGGCGGCGTCGTCACGTCGGGCATGGCGATCTACGATACGATGCAGTTCATCAAGCCGGCCGTGTCGACGCTGTGCATCGGCCAGGCGGCTTCGATGGGCTCGCTGCTTCTTGCCGCCGGCGAGAAGGGCATGCGTTTCGCCACGCCGAACGCCCGCGTCATGGTCCACCAGCCTTCGGGCGGGTTCCAGGGGCAGGCGTCCGACATCGAGCGTCATGCGCGCGACATCATCAAGATGAAGCGCCGCCTGAACGAAATCTACGTGAGGCATTGCGGCCGCACCTACGAGGAGGTCGAGGCGACGCTGGACCGCGACCACTTCATGGATCCCGACGAAGCGCTGAACTGGGGCCTGATCGACAAGGTCCTGACGTCTCGCGCCGAAATCGAAGGCGTGACGGAAGGTTGACCGTGGCGCTCCCGAGGCAAGGACACTCACCGCTTTGTGCGAACGGAGGGCTTTCCTCGCTCGGGGAACGGGTTAATACTAGTGTGGCCGTTAATGCTATGTTCGGCGTTGCCGTCATAGCATCCCGGTTCGAGGGGATGTCGTTGCAGCCGGAAAAGGGGCCACGGGCTCTACTCTCCGGTCAGTACCCCGACAGCGATGCCTTTACGGAGCGGTCGTTTCGTAGGGGCGAGGACGGCAGGAAAGTGTCCGGGACCGGTTTCGGCGGGTTCCGGCGTGCTGGAAGGAAAGTGATATGAGCAAGGTCAGCGGCAGCAACGGCGGCGACTCGAAGAACACCCTCTATTGTTCATTCTGCGGCAAGAGCCAGCACGAAGTCCGGAAACTCATCGCCGGACCGACCGTGTTCATCTGCGATGAATGCGTCGAATTGTGCATGGACATCATCCGCGAGGAAAACAAGTCTTCAATGGTGAAGTCCCGCGATGGCGTTCCCACGCCGCAGGACATCATCAAGATCCTGGACGAATATGTCATCGGCCAGAAGCAGGCGAAGAAGATCCTCTCCGTCGCCGTGCATAACCATTACAAGCGCCTGTCGCACTCCTCGAAGGGCGGCGAAGTCGAGCTTGCGAAGTCGAACATCATGCTGGTCGGTCCGACCGGTTGCGGCAAGACCTATCTTGCCCAGACGCTCGCCCGCATCATCGACGTGCCGTTCACGATGGCCGACGCGACGACGCTGACGGAAGCCGGCTATGTCGGCGAGGACGTCGAGAACATCATTCTGAAGCTCCTGCAATCCGCCGACTACAACGTCGAGCGGGCCCAGCGCGGCATCGTCTACATCGACGAGGTGGACAAGATCTCCCGCAAGTCCGACAACCCGTCGATCACCCGCGACGTGTCGGGCGAGGGCGTGCAGCAGGCGCTTCTGAAGATCATGGAAGGAACGGTCGCGTCCGTGCCGCCGCAGGGCGGCCGCAAGCACCCGCAGCAGGAATTCCTTCAGGTGGACACGACCAACATCCTGTTCATCTGCGGCGGCGCCTTCGCCGGCCTCGACAAGGTGATTTCCGCCCGCTCGGAAAAGACCTCGATCGGCTTCGGTGCCAAGGTGGCCGCGCCGGACGACCGCCGCGTCGGTCACATCCTGCGCGATCTCGAGCCGGAAGACCTGGTGAAGTTCGGCCTCATTCCGGAATTCATCGGCCGTCTGCCGGTCATCGCGACGCTGGAGGATCTCGACGAGGATGCGCTGATCCAGATCCTGTCGGAGCCGAAGAACGCGCTGGTCAAGCAGTACCAGCGCCTGTTCGAGATGGAAGACGTCGAACTGACCTTCCACGAGGACGCGCTGCGCGAGATCGCCCGCAGGGCCATCATCCGCAAGACCGGCGCCCGCGGCCTGCGCTCGATCATGGAAAAGATCCTGCTCGACACCATGTTCGAGCTGCCGACGCTGGAAGGCGTCCGCGAGGTGGTCATTTCCGAAGAGGTCGTCCGCGGCACCGCCCGCCCGCTCTACATCTACGCGGATCGTCAGGACGAGAAGGCGAACGCTTCGGCCTGACGCCAGACCGGGGCAGGGGCGGCTTCCATCCGCCCCGCCCCAGCGCTCCCGCCCGCCGGGGCGATCCGGCCCGCATGCATGCGATTCCGATGTGTGCGGGCGCTTTTCCGGCATGATGCCGCTGGCCCGTCCGGGCGGTGTTTTTTGAGTATCCTTCCGTATCGTGTTTGACGCAGGCACAGTGCCGGCCTTTTCGCAAAGGCTTGAAAACTCTGCTGCGACACTCCACCTGTGGGTGGAAAAGGAAATACGCCGAAGACCTGTGGATCGCCCCGATCCATGCGTCGGGGCGAAGTGGTCCCGGCCACCGGGACAGTGGAAAGGAAATATCATGGCGACTGTTACGTCTGCGGACACCGGTTCCAATCTCTATCCGGTTCTGCCGCTTCGCGACATCGTGGTCTTCCCCCATATGATCGTTCCGCTCTTCGTCGGTCGCGAGAAGTCGATCCGCGCGCTGGAAGAGGTCATGGGGTCCGACCGGCAGATCATGCTCGTCACGCAGACCAATGCGGGCGACGACGATCCTGCGCCGGATGCCATCTACAAGGTGGGCACGGTCGCGAATGTATTGCAGCTTCTGAAACTGCCCGACGGCACCGTGAAGGTGCTGGTCGAGGGCAAGGCGCGTGCGCGCATCGACGCCTATAGCGACCGCGAGGAATTCTACGAGGCCTCTGCCGACGTGCTCGACGAGCCGGAGGAGGACGCTGTTGAGATCGAGGCGCTGTCCCGCTCCACGGTTTCGGAATTCGAGAATTATGTGAAGCTGAACAAGAAGATTTCCCCGGAAGTCGTCAGCGTTGCCGGCCAGATCGACGACCCGTCGAAGCTTGCCGACACGATTGCCTCGCATCTTTCGATCAAGATCACCGAAAAGCAGGAAATGCTCGAAACGGTGAGCGTGAAGACGCGTCTCGAAAAGGCGCTCGGCTTCATGGAAGGCGAAATCTCCGTTCTTCAGGTGGAGAAGCGCATCCGCTCGCGCGTCAAGCGCCAGATGGAGAAGACCCAGCGCGAATACTACCTCAACGAACAGATGAAGGCGATCCAGAAGGAGCTTGGCGACGGCGAGGACGGCCGCGACGAGATGGCCGAGCTTGAGGAGCGTATCTCCAAGACCCGGCTGTCCAAGGAAGCCAAGGAGAAGGCCGACGCCGAGCTGAAGAAGCTGCGCCAGATGAGCCCGATGTCGGCGGAAGCCACCGTCGTGCGCAACTATCTGGACTGGCTGCTGGGCCTGCCCTGGGGCAAGAAGTCGAAGATCAAGACCAACCTCGCCAATGCCGAACGGATCCTCGACGAGGACCATTTCGGCCTCGACAAGGTGAAGGAACGCATCGTCGAATATCTGGCCGTGCAGGCGCGCGCCACCAAGATCAAGGGGCCGATCCTGTGCCTCGTCGGTCCTCCCGGCGTCGGCAAGACTTCGCTTGCCCGCTCGATCGCCAAGGCCACCGGCCGCGAATATGTCCGCATGGCGCTCGGCGGCGTGCGGGACGAGGCGGAAATCCGCGGCCATCGCCGCACCTATATCGGCTCGATGCCCGGCAAGGTCATCCAGTCGATGAAGAAGGCGAAGAAGGCCAACCCGCTCTTCCTGCTCGACGAGATCGACAAGATGGGCATGGACTTCCGCGGCGATCCGTCTTCGGCCCTGCTGGAGGTGCTCGATCCGGAACAGAACGCAACCTTCATGGACCATTATCTGGAGGTGGAATACGACCTGTCCGACGTGATGTTCATCACCACGGCGAACACGCTCAACATTCCGGCTCCGTTGATGGACCGCATGGAGATCATCCGCATCGCCGGCTACACCGAGGACGAGAAGCGCGAAATCGCCCGCCGTCACCTGTTGCCGAAGGCGATCAAGGAACACGCGTTGCGCGAGGGCGAGTTCTCCGTCTCCGACGACGCACTGATGGCCGTCATCCAGCGTTACACGCGGGAAGCGGGCGTGCGCTCCTTCGAGCGCGAACTGATGAAGCTCGCCCGCAAGGCCGTCACCGAGATCCTGCGCGGCAACGTGAAATCCGTGCATGTGACGGCGGCCAACATCGAGGATTACCTCGGCGTTCCGCGTTACCGCCACGGCGAGGCCGAGCGTGAGGATCAGGTCGGTGTCGTCACGGGTCTGGCCTGGACGGAAGTGGGCGGCGAACTGCTGACCATCGAAGGCGCCATGATGCCCGGCAAGGGCCGCATGACGGTAACGGGCAACCTGAAGGACGTGATGAAGGAATCGATTTCGGCGGCGGCATCCTATGTCCGCTCGCGCGCCGTCGATTTCGGCATCGAGCCGCCCCGCTTCGATACGTCGGACATCCACGTCCACGTTCCGGAAGGCGCGACCCCGAAGGACGGACCGTCGGCAGGTGTCGCGATGGCCACTGCCATCGTGTCCATCATGACCGGCATTCCGGTTTCGAAGGACGTGGCGATGACCGGCGAGATCACCCTGCGCGGCCGCGTCCTGCCGATCGGCGGCTTGAAGGAGAAGCTGCTGGCGGCCCTTCGCGGCGGCATCAAGAAGGTGCTGATCCCGGAAGAGAACGCCAAGGACCTGGCCGAAATTCCGGACAACGTGAAGAACAATCTGGAAATCGTGCCGGTCTCGCGCATGGGCGAAGTGCTCGAACATGCGCTGCTGCGCAAGCCCGAACCCATCGAATGGGACCCGGCAACGGCCTCCCGCCCGGTGGCTCCGGTGGACGCCGCCGAGGACGGGCAACCGGGCCTGGCGCACTGAACCGGTGCGGCATTTCCGCGACGTTGTGCAAAAATGTGTGAAAAAGGCCGGCGTTTTCGCCGGCCTTGTTGTGAAAAACGGCCGAACCCCCTTGTTTTCTGGCGTTTCCAAGCGCTTTTGAAGTTGCAGCGGGCGGACGTATTCGTATTCTGCCCCGCGACTTCAAACCGAGTCGTTTCATACCGAAGAAAGGGGTGGAAACATGAACAAGAACGAGCTGGTCGCTGCCGTTGCCGAGAAGGCTGGTCTGACCAAGGCCGATGCGGCCTCTGCCGTTGATGCCGTTTTCGAGACGGTTCAGGGCGAGCTGAAGAGCGGCGGCGACATCCGCCTCGCAGGTTTCGGCAGCTTCACCGTCTCGCGCCGTGAAGCCACCACGGGCCGCAATCCTTCGACCGGCGCCGCCGTCGACATCCCGGCGCGCAACGTTCCGAAGTTCACGCCCGGCAAGGGCCTGAAGGACGCCGTCAACAGCTGATGCCGGAAACACCCCAAGGGGTGCGCGCATAAGCATTCTGGAAAGCCCGGTTCCGTGCCGGGCTTTTTCCGTTCCGGGAGCTGGTTGCGGCGTCTTTCTTGTGCATGGACCGTCTTGGCCCGTGAAAAGGCGCGGATCTTCACTACATTGCGATTCGATGACCTCGTTTCGCTTTATCCACGCCGCAGACCTGCATCTGGGCAGCCCGTTTCAGGGACTGGCGCTGAAGGATGCCGCGCTCGCCGCCCGCTTTGCCGAGGCGAGCCGCGAGGCCTTTTCGGCGCTCGTGTCGCGCGCCATCGAGGAGAAAGCCGACTTCCTGATCGTCGCGGGCGATGTCTACGACGGCGACTGGAAGGACAATTCCATCGGCCTTTTCTTCAACCGCGAGGTTGCCCGGCTCGGCCGGGAGAACATTCCTGTCTTTCTCATCAAGGGCAATCACGACGCCGAAAGCGTCATCACCAGAACCATCACCCTGCCGGGTAATGTCCATGAATTTCCGGTGAACAGGCCCGGCACGGTCCGGCTTGCCGATCTGAAGGTCGCGCTGCACGGGCAGGGCTTTGCCGAACGCTCGGCCCAGAACAATCTGGCGCTCGACTATCCGCCGCCCGAACAGGGCTGGTTCAACATCGGCCTTTTGCATACGTCGCTGACGGGGCGCGAGCCGCACGCACCCTATGCGCCGTGCTCGGTGGACGATCTGCGCTCGCGCGGCTACGACTACTGGGCGCTGGGCCATGTCCATGATTTCGAGGTGGTCGCCGAAGATCCGCTGGTGATCTTCCCCGGAAATCTTCAGGGCCGCTCGATTCGCGAGCAGGGCGCCAAGGGGGCCGTGCTCGTCAGCGTCGAGGACCATCGCATCCGCACCGAGCGGATGATCGTCGACCGGGCCCGTTTCCACGAAATCGCGGTGACGGTCGTCCCGGACGACGATCTTGCGGTTCTCGTTTCCCGCGTGGCGGCGGCTGCCGGCCCCTTTGCCGAAGCGGCGGAGGGCCGCGTCGTGGCGCTGCGCCTCAGGCTGGCCGGCGAAACGCCGCTGGCGCGTGAGTTCATCGCCCGGGCCGCCGACATGCGCGACGAGATGCAGGCCGCCCTTCACCGCGCCGGCGGCGATGTGTGGCTGGAAAAGCTGGTGCTGGACCTGCACCCGCCGAAAAAGCCCGCCGCACCCGGCGGAATGGCCGATCTGGAGGGCCTGCTGCCCGAGGGCGACTGGAGCCTGGAAATGATCGCGGAGGCGGAGACCCGCATCCGCGAAATCGCCGCCAAGCTGCCGGGCGGCATCGGTGCGGGCGATCTGCCGCTCGGCGCGGATGCGGCAGCGCTGCTTGCCGAAGCGCGGGCACTGCTTCTTTCCCGCAGCGGGGAGGACGCCTGATGCGCTTCTCGCGGATCGGCCTGCTGCGCTACGGTGCGCTGACGGACACGGCCCTGACGTTCCGCTCGGGCGCGGCGCTTCATATCGTCTACGGTCCCAACGAGGCCGGGAAAAGCTCCGCGCTGGCGGCGATCTCCGATCTGCTGTTCGGTTTCCCGGAGCGGACCGAGCAGGGGTTCCTGCACGATGCCAGGGACCTGAGGATTTCGGCGGAGCTTTCCGCCCGGGATGGCCGCAGCCTCGCATTCCGCCGCAGGAAGGGGCGCAAGAACACGCTGCTGGCGGACGAGGACACGGAAGGCGCCCTGCCTGACGATGCCCTCATGCCTTTTGTCGGCGGGCTGGACCGCGCGGTTTTCGAGCGCGCCTTCGGGCTGAACTCCGAGCGCCTGCGCCGGGGAGCGGACGAGATGCTGAAGGCGGGCGGCGAGATCGGCAGCCTGCTGTTTTCCGCCGCCTCCGGCATGATGGGGCTTACCCGGTTGCGCCGGTCTCTGGATGCCGAGGCGGAGGGTATCTTCGCGCCGAAACGCGCGGCGGGCCGCAGCTTCTATCAGGTGCTGGACCGCCATGAGCAGGCCCGCCGCGCCGAGCGCGAGAGCGAGCTGAAATCCGCCCACTGGAAGCGGCTGGTCGCCGGCATCGCCTCCGTCGAGGCCGAGCTTGACGTGCTGCGCAAGGAGCGCGAGGAAACGCGCCATGCGCTGGCGCGGCTGGAGACGCTGCGCCAGCTTGCGCCGCTGATCGGCGAGATCGACGGAGAGTTGGCCGCGCTGGGCGCTTACGAGGCGCTGGGCGCCTTGCCCGCGGGATTCGCGCAGACGCTCTCCGATGCCCTTCAGAAGGTTCGCGCCGCCGCTGCGGACGAGGAGCGGGAAGAGAAGGAGCTGGCGGCGCTGACGGCCGCGCTCGCCGCCCTGCGGATCGATGAGAAACTGCTGGCCGAGGAGGCCGCGATCACCGCGCGCTTTGCCGAGACGGGCGCCTGTCTCAAGACCCGGCAGGACCTGCCGCGCGTCGAGGCGGAGGCGGACGATTTCGACCGCCGCCTTGCCAACGACGCGCGCCGGCTGGGGCTGGATGGCGAGGCCGATCTGGAAAAGGCGCTGCCGCCGGATACCGTGCTGGCCCGGTTGCGCGGCCTTCTGGAAGAGGCCCGCAGCCTGGCGAACGAGCGGGAACACCATGCCGGGCGTCTGGTCGAGGAGCGCGATTATCTGCGCGCTCTGGAGCGCAAGGAGAGTGGCCGGCTCGTCGATCCGGCGCCGTTCCGGGAGCGTCTGGGCGCACTCAGGCCGGAACTGGATCACCTGTCGCGGCTGGAAAGCCTTGCGGTGCAGCGCGACCGGCTGGCGAACGGGCTGCACGAGACGGCCTCCCGCCTGCGTCCCTCCATCCGCGACGTCGACAGGCTGGCCGCGATGCCGCTGCCCGATGAGGTGGCGATTGCCGGCCAGCGCCGGAGCCTCGACGGGCTCGATACCGAACGGCGCGAGGCCGAAAGGGCGCTCGCCGCGCTGGAGGCCGATCTGGCGGACGTGACCGCGACGCTCCGCTCCCTCGAAAGCGGAACGGATATCGTCACCCGCGAGGATATCGCCGTCGTCCGCCGCGAGCGGGATGGCCTGCTGGAAAGCCTGAAGACCGGCGACCGTTCCGCCGCCGCCGTCGGCGACCTGACCCGGCTGGTCGCCCGCGCCGACGAACTGGCCGACCGGATGCTGGCCGATGCGGAGCGCGTCTCCCGCCACGCTGCCCTGCGGCTGCGGGCCGGCGAGCTTGGTGCGGCGAAGGAAAGGGCGGTCGAAACGCTTGCCGCCGCGAGCGGACAGTTTGAGGCGGCGCGCGAGGCCTACCGGGCGCTGTTTGCCGATTGCGACGTCGTGCCGCTGGCGCCGGACGCCATGCTGGAATGGCGCCGGGGCGTCGAGGGGCTGCTGAAGGAGCGCGAGCGCCTTCAGGCGCTTCAGGACGAGCTGGAGGCGCTGAAACGCCGGGATGCGGGCCTGCGGCCCATGCTGGAAGACATGGCCGAAACGCTGGGGCTGGCGGGATATGACGATGCGCCGCTTTCGGTTCTGCACCGGGGACTGGAACAGGCGGTGGCCGATCTTTCGCAGCGTTTCCTGAAGGCGAAGGGGCGCGAGGAGGAACTGCGTTCGGTGCGGGAGAAGATTGCCGCGCTGGAAGAGCGCGGCGCGGACCTTGGCGAACGGCATGAGGCGTTCCGCCGGCGATTTTCCGAGGCCTGCCTTGCCATCGGGCTCGGGGAAGATGCCGAGCCGGTGATGGTCGAGGCGGCGCTGGATCTGTGGCGCGAGGTGCCCGTTCTTCTCGCCGAGCGGGACAACCGCCGCCGCCGCGTGCGCGGCATGCGCCGCGATCTCGAAACCTTCGAACGGGAGGTGGCGGCGCTTGTCGGCACGCTCGCGCCGGATCTGGCCTCGCTTTCCGCCGATGCCGCGATCGACATGCTCCACCGCCGTGCCGGCGAGGCGAAGGCGGCCGGAGAACGGCAGCGGCAGCTCCGTCAGGCGATCGGTGAGGCGTCGGCGCGGCTTGAGAGCGCCCGGCTTTCCGTTACGGAAACGGGGGAGCGCATGGCGGCGCTTCTGCCGGAGGGCGGCGATGCCGACGATCTCCTGCGCCGTCTGGAGGAACGGGAGCGCCTGCGCCAACGGCTGGCGGAAAGCCGGGCGCGCCTTGCCGCCCATGCCGACGGGATGGACGAGGCGGCCATCCGCCGGGCGCTCGACGGTTTCGACCGCGTGGCCGCCGGGCTCGAGATCGAACGCCTGCAAGCCGCCGACACGCTCGGCGTCGAGCGTTTCAGCGAGCTGAACGTTCGTCTTGCCGATCTGCGGCGCGAACGCGAGGCGCTGGAAAAGGGCGTCGGTGCGGAGCGGGCCGCGCTGGAGCGACTTTCGGCCGAGACCGAGGCTAAGGATCTGGCCCGCCGCTGGGTGGTGCTCAGGCTCGCCTCCGGCCTGCTCGGCGCCACGATGGAAACCTATCGCGAGAAGCAGGCCGATCCCGTCATGCGCCGGGCGGGAGAGCTTTTTTCCGGCATCACCGGCGGGCGCTTCCGCCGTCTCGTCCAGCTTTACGACGAAAACGACGCGCTGCAATTGCTGGCGGAGCGCGCAGGCGGCGAGCAGGTGCCGCTGACCGGGCTCAGCGAAGGCACGGGCGACCAGCTCTATCTGGCGCTGCGCCTTGCCTTCATCGAGGATTTCGCCAGCCGCAACGAACCCGTGCCGCTGATCGCCGACGACATCTTCCAGACCTTCGACGAGGAGCGCACCGCCGCCGGCCTGACGACGTTGGCCGGCACCGGACCGGCTTTCCAGACCATCCTCTTCACCCATCAGAAAAGCGTCGTCGATGCGGCGGTTCGCCTGCTGGGCGACGAGGCCGATATCGTCCGTTTCTCCCCGGATTGAGACGTCCGCCTCGATTTTAGACGAATAGGCAAGTGCTTCGGGACGCGCTAGGCTTCTTCTGTTCGTCCGCCTTTCTCGCCGGAGCGGAGGAACAGGGAGGGTCGTCCGCATGCTGATCGCCATTCTGTCCGACATCCACGCCAACCGCGAGGCCTTCGAGGCCTGTCTCGATGCCGCGGTGAAGGCCGGTGCGGAACGGTTCGTCCTGCTCGGCGATATCGTCGGTTACGGCGCGGACCCCGCCTGGTGCGTGGACAAGGCGCGGGAACTGGCCGCCGCCGGCGCCCTGTGCGTGCGCGGCAACCACGACGAGGCGGTCTCCGGCGGCACCGTCTCGCTCAACGGCGCGGCGCGAGCCGCCATCGACTGGACGCGCGGGAAGCTCGACCGGAACCAGATCGCGTTTCTGGCGCAATTGCCGCTGCTGATCGAGGACGACGACAGGATCTATGTCCATGCGGACGCAAGCAGCCCGGAGCGCTGGCGTTACGTCACGGATTCCGCCTGCGCCACGCTTCATTTCGACGCGACGAAACAGCGGGTCGGTTTTTGCGGCCATGTCCATGTGCCGGCGCTCTACACTCGCGCGCCGCAGGGGCGCGTGACGCCGTTCACGCCGATCTCGCAAACGCCCGTGCCGCTTCTGCCGCAGCGCCGGTGGCTGGCTGTGATGGGGGCGGTCGGCCAGCCCCGCGACGGCAATCCGGCGGCGGCTTTCGGGCTTTACGAGACGCAGGCGAGCGAGTTGCGCTTCATGCGCACCGCCTACGATTTGGAGGCGGCGGCGGCAAAGATCAGGGCGGCGGGCCTGCCCGAACGCCTCGCGGCGCGTCTTTCGGCGGGGAGGTGAGCATGGCGCGGGCGAAGCTCGGGGCCGGCGACGTGATCGACGGTTTCACGCTGGGGACGATGGCCCACAAGGGCGGCATGGCGAGGCTGTGGCACGTCACCCACCCCGATCACGATTTTCCGATGCTGATGAAGGTGCCGGAACTGGGAGAGGGCGCCGATCCGGCGGCGGTGGTCGGATTCGAGATGGAGCAGATGATCTTGCCGCGCCTTTCCGGCCCGCATGTGCCGCGCTTCGTGGCGAACGGCGATTTCGACTTCCAGCCCTATATCGTGTTCGAGGTGGTGCCGGGCAAGTCTCTGCTTCCACTCCTCGCCAGCCTGCCGCTTGCGCCGGATCAGGTCGCCGATCTGGGCGGGCGGATCGCGACGGCGCTCGACAGCCTGCACCATCAGAAGGTCGTGCATCTCGACGTCAAGCCGTCGAACGTGATGTTCCGTCCGGGCGGCGAGGCCGTGCTGATCGACTACGGCCTGGCGCGGCACCTCGAACTGCCCGACCTGATGCATGAGGAGTTCCGTCTTCCCTACGGCACCGCGCCCTACATGGCGCCGGAGCAGATCCTCGGCCACCGCAGCGATTTCCGCTCGGACATCTTCGCGCTCGGCGCCCTGATGTATTTCTTCGTGACCGGCAGGCGGCCCTTCGGCGATCCGCAGGGTCTCAAGGGCCTGAAACGGCGCCTGTGGCGCGATCCCTGGCCGCCGCGCGCGCTCGACCCGTCCATTCCCCCCGCGCTTCAGGAGGTGATCCTGCGCTGCCTGGAGATCAACCCGGCCCGGCGCTATCCGACGGCGGCCCAGCTTGCCGTCGATCTTCAGGACCTGCCGGCCGTGGCACTTTCGCCGCGGGCGGAGAAGACGAGGCGCGACCCGTTCGCGATCGTGCTGAAGCGTCGCTTCAACCCCGATCCGGTGGATATGGTCAGGCCGGAACAGGCGGTCGGCCAGCTGTTCGATGCGCCGATCGTTCTCGTCGCGATCGACCTTCTCGGCGCCACGCCGACCCTTCTGGAAACGCTGCGCACGGTGGTCGCCACCACGCTGGCCGCGATGCCGGACGCGCGCGTCGCCTGCCTGAACGTGATGAAGGTCAGCCGCATCGTGCTTGATTCGTCGCTCGACGAGGACGGCCGCAGCAAGCATGTGAAGCGGCTGGCCGAACTCAGGAACTGGGCGGCGGCGCTGGATGCGCCGCAGGGCGGCGTGACCTTTCATGTCATCGAGGCGGTTTCGCCCGCCCAGGCGATTCTCGAATATGCCCGGGAAAACCATGTCGATCATATCGTCATGGGCGCGCGGGCCGAGGCGGCGATGCGCTCGCTGCTCGGCAGCGTGGCCGGCGAGGTGGCGGCTCACGCGCCCTGCACGGTGACGGTGGTGCGCAACCGCGTCTGGCCGGGTGCCGCACGGCCGGCCGACGCTTGACACGGACAGGCAAAGGGGAGGCATAGTGCGCTTCCCCACCAAGGACCAAGCAGGATCGATTGCATGTTTGAAAAACTTCAGGCCCCGCCGCCGGACAAGATTCTCTCGCTGATTTCGGCCTATGCCGAAGACGGCCGCGCCGGCAAGATCGATCTCGGCGTGGGGGTCTATCGCGACGAGACCGGCGCGACGCCGGTTCTCGCATCCGTTCGCGAGGCCGAGCGCCGGCTGCTTGCCGCCCAGACGACCAAATCCTATCTCGGCATGGGCGGCGATCCGACCTTCTGCCGTGTCATCGTGCCGCTGGTGTTCGGGGCCGACGCGCCCGCAGAGCGCATCCGCGCCTTGCAGACGCCCGGCGGTTCGGGCGCCCTGTCGATATTGATGGGCTTTGCCGCCCGCCTTACCAGCCGCATCCATATTCCGGAGCCGAGCTGGGGCAACCATGCCGCCATCGCCCGGCATGTCGGCCTGGAAATCGTCCGCTACCCCTATTTCGATGCCGCGACCGGCAGGGTCGACTTCCCGGCGATGAAGGCGGCTCTCGAACGGGCCGAGCCCGGCGATCTCGTCCTACTGCACGGCTGCTGCCACAATCCGACCGGCGCCGACCTCACGCGCGGCGAATGGAGCGAACTGGCCGGAGTGCTGGCGGAAAGAAAGCTGCTGGCGCTGGTCGACATCGCCTATCAGGGCTTTGGCGACGGGCTGGAAGAGGACGCGTGGGCCGTGCGCCATCTGGCCGGGCTTTTGCCGGAAATGCTGGTCGCATCGTCCTGCTCCAAGAATTTCGGCATCTACCGCGACCGCACCGGCGCGGCCTTCGTGCTCGGCCGGTCGCCGGAGGAAGCGGCGATTGCCGAGGCGCAGCTCATGGCCGAGGCCCGCACCGGCTATTCGATGCCGCCGGACCACGGTGCGGCGGTGGTGCGAATCATTCTGGAGGACGCGGACCTCACCGCCCGGTGGCGGAACGAAGTGGAGACCATGCGCCGCCGGATCGCCGACCTGCGCCGCGGCCTGGCCGAGGCTTTCCGCCGCCGGACCAATTCCGGCGCCTACGACTTCCTGACGGAGAATCGCGGCATGTTTTCGCTGATCGGCGTGACGCCGGAAGAGGCGCTGCGCCTGCGGCAGGAATTCGGCGTCTATCTGGTCGACGACGGCCGAATCAACATCGCCGGCCTGAAGGAAGACCAGATCGACGCCTTCGTCGAGGCGGTCGTCACGGTCAAGGGCTGAGACAATGAAGCCGGCGGAGATATCCGCCGGCTGCCCGGCCGTTCGCAACGGTGTCGCCGGGTTGTCCCGATGCAGGAAATCCGGGCAGTTCACTTCATTTTCAGGGGAATGGTGGGCGATGAGGGATTCGAACCCCCGACTTCTTCGATGTGAACGAAGCACTCTACCGCTGAGTTAATCGCCCTTGTCCTGCCGCAGGGGCAGGAATGAATGTCTCAAGGCCAGCGCGGCTCTTCATAACCGTCTTCGCGGCAAATGCAAGGGGGCACGACGATTTCCGTACCGCTCCCGAAGCATTCCCGAAAGGGCTGGAATGGTGGGCGATGAGAGACTCGAACTCCCGACATCCTCGGTGTAAACGAGGCGCTCTACCAACTGAGCTAATCGCCCTGCGCGCCATGCACGGACCTTTCGATCCGCCGCGTCGGTGGCGGTGATCTATGCGGATCGGTGAAAAACCGCAAGAGGCAATTCGTCATTTTCCGCATTTTTGACGATCGCGTCGGGCGGCCGGTAAAAACGGCGGGCGTGGAAAACGCAGGCATGCAGGTGCGGTGCGGGCGTGCGGGCGCATGGCTAAAGGCTTTCACGGTCCTGCCGCCAGCTCCCGCGCCTGTGGAGACGGGGCCGTTTCTTTTTTGTCGCTGAAAGTCGCTTGACACCAAAAGCCGAACCCCGTAGTTAGCCGCTCATCGAACGGCGAGGCCGCTTCGGCGGAGCGCTCCGGCGCTTCGGATCAGGAATGAAGTGCGGGTGTAGCTCAGTCGGTTAGAGTGCCGGCCTGTCACGCCGGAGGTCGCGGGTTCGAGCCCCGTCACTCGCGCCACTTTCATGATCGGCCTCGAGGAATGACCGTCGTTCGATACGATGCGCGGGTGTAGCTCAGTCGGTTAGAGTGCCGGCCTGTCACGCCGGAGGTCGCGGGTTCGAGCCCCGTCACTCGCGCCACTTCTTCGCGTTTTCCCTCCATGCTTCCCGGAATGGGCCGGGTGCTTTAGGCATGGCCGGTTTCCGGTGTTGCCATGCACGCGGTCGAGGGAAGCTTTTTTTGCGGAAACCGGGGTTATTCACGGCATATTGTTTCTTGTGATTCATTTCGCCGGAAATGCTGCATAGCAACAGTCCCTGGTGTGTTTCTTCAAGACTCCGGAATGGGGCGCTGCTACACTGGACAAGGTCAATTGGTCGAAAAGGCGCCACAATCACTTGCGCGCCGACGCGGCCTGCGCTAACCACGGCTCGTTGCAACACTGTTTTCGGCTTGTCGGTCCGCGTATCCGGCCGGAGGCGCCGCCCGGCGTCATGCGCAAGCAGGGATGAAAAAGATGACTGAATTGCTCAGTTCCTACATTCCGATCGCTATTTTCATCGGTATTGCTCTTGTTATCGGCCTGGCGCTGCTGATCGCGCCTTTCGCCGTTGCCTTCAAGGCGCCCGATGCGGAAAAGCTGTCGGCCTATGAGTGCGGTTTCAACGCATTCGATGACGCCCGTATGAAATTCGACATCCGCTTCTATCTGGTTTCGATTCTGTTCATCATTTTCGACCTGGAAGTGGCTTTCCTGTTCCCCTGGGCGGTTTCCTTCGGCGAACTGGGCTGGTTCGGCTTCTGGTCGATGATGGTGTTCCTGTCGGTTCTGACCATCGGCTTTATCTATGAATGGAAGAAGGGGGCTCTCGAATGGGAGTGATCCAGGGCAATACGACGGTCGTCGCGCCGCAGCCGAAGGGCATCATCGACCCGAACACGGGCAAGCCGGTCGGTTCGGACGATCCCTTCTTCGGCGAGATCAACAACGAGCTTGCCGACAAGGGCTTTCTCGTCACCTCCACGGATGAGCTGATCACCTGGGCGCGCACCGGCTCGCTGATGTGGATGCAGTTCGGCCTGGCCTGTTGCGCCGTCGAGGGGCTGATGCAGGCATCTGGCCCCCGCTACGACCTCGAGCGCTTCGGCGTCGCGCCGCGCGCTTCGCCGCGCCAGTCGGATGTGATGATCGTCGCCGGCACCCTGACCAACAAGATGGCGCCGGCGCTTCGCAAGCTCTACGACCAGATGCCCGAGCCGCGCTATGTCATCTCGATGGGTTCGTGCGCGAACGGCGGCGGCTATTACCACTATTCCTATTCGGTGGTGCGCGGCTGCGACCGCGTCGTTCCGGTCGACATCTACGTTCCGGGCTGTCCCCCCACGGCAGAGGCGCTGATCTACGGCGTTCTTCTGCTCCAGAAGAAAATCCGCCGTACCGGCACGATCGAGCGCTGAGGCGAGGGAAGAAGAGCAATGAGTGAAGCCCTCAACGAACTTGCTTCCTATATCGGCGAAACGGCCGCCGGCCTGATCACGGGCTCCGAAATCCGTTACGGGGAACTGACGCTGACGACCGAGGCGGGCAAGCTGATCGACCTGATCAACTTCCTGCGCGACGACGTGCAGTGCGGTTTCGTCAGCTTCATCGATCTGGCGGGCGTGGACTATCCGCAGCGCGTCAACCGTTTCGACGTCGTCTATCACTTGCTGTCGCCGCGCCAGAACCTGCGCGTCCGCGTCAAGGTGGCGACCGACGAGGCGACGCCGGTCCCCTCGATCATCGGCATCTTCCCGGGCGCCGGCTGGTTCGAGCGCGAAGCCTGGGACATGTACGGCATCCTGTTCTCCGGGCATCCGGACCTGCGCCGCATCCTGACCGACTACGGCTTCGAAGGGCATCCGCTGCGCAAGGACTTCCCCGTCACGGGCTTCGTCGAGGTGCGTTACGATGATGTCGCCAAGCGCGTCGTCTATGAGCCGGTGGAGTTGAAGCAGGAATTCCGCAGCTTCGACTTCCTCTCGCCCTGGGAAGGGACGGAATACGTGCTTCCCGGCGATGAAAAGGCGAAGCAATGACGCGAGAAGGTATGCGAGAGCAGGGGCAATGTCTTTGCGGTGCCGTCCGTTTCGAGGCGCAGGTCGGCGCCCGCGAGATCGGCGCCTGCCATTGCTCGATGTGCCGCCGCTGGTCGGGCGGGGTGTTCCTGGCCGTGGAATGCGAAGAGGTCGAGTTTGCCGATCGGTCGGCGCTCGGGGTCTATTCTTCGTCGGAATGGGGCGAGCGCTGCTTCTGTTCGTCCTGCGGCAGCACGCTGCTGTGGCGGTCGAAGGACGGCAGCCACCATGCGGTGTCGGTGCAGGCGTTCGCCAATCCGTCGGATTTCCGGTTCGTCTCGCAGATTTTCATCGATGAAAAGCCCGATTGCTACTCGTTCACGGAAGCCACGAAGAACATGACCGGTGCAGACTTCATTGCTATGGTCACGTCGGCGGAGTCAAAAGCATGACTGAACATAACGTCCGCAACTTCACCATCAATTTCGGTCCGGAGCATCCGTCCGCGCACGGCGTTCTGCGTCTCGTGCTCGAACTGGACGGGGAAATCGTCGAGCGCGTCGACCCGCATATCGGCCTGCTGCACCGCGGCACCGAAAAGCTGATCGAAACCAAGACCTATCTTCAGGCCGTTCCCTATTTCGACCGCCTCGACTACGTGGCGCCGATGAACCAGGAACACGCCTTCGCGCTGGCGGTGGAAAAGCTGCTCGGCGTGGAAATCCCGATTCGCGGCCAGCTCATCCGCGTCCTCTATTCCGAGATCGGCCGCATCCTGTCGCACATCATGAACGTGACGACCCAGGCGATGGACGTGGGCGCCATGACGCCGCCGGTCTGGGGCTTCGAGGAACGCGAAAAGCTGATGGTGTTCTACGAGCGGGCCTGCGGCGCGCGCATGCACTCGGCCTATTTCCGTCCGGGCGGCGTTCATCAGGACCTGCCGCCGGAACTGGTCGAGGACATCGGCAAGTGGTGCGATCCGTTCATCAAGGTGCTGGACGATATCGAGAGCCTGCTGACCGGCAACCGCATTTACAAGCAGCGTAACGTCGATATCGGCGTCGTGAAGCTGGAGGATGCCTGGGCGCTCGGCTTCTCTGGCGTCATGGTGCGCGGTTCGGGCGCGGCCTGGGACCTGCGCCGCGCGCAGCCCTACGAGTGCTATTCGGAGCTGGAGTTCGACATTCCGATCGGCAAGAACGGCGACTGTTTCGACCGCTACCTGATTCGCATGCAGGAGATGCGCGAATCGGTGCGCATCATGAAGCAGTGCGTGGACCGTCTGCTCGGCAAGGATCGCGTCGGCCCGGTCTCGTCGCTCGACGGCAAGGTCGTGCCGCCGAAGCGCGGTGAGATGAAGCGCTCGATGGAAGCGCTGATCCACCACTTCAAGCTCTACACCGAAGGCTATCACGTGCCGGCCGGCGAGGTTTACGCCGCCGTCGAGGCGCCGAAGGGCGAGTTCGGCGTCTACCTCGTGTCGGACGGCTCCAACAAGCCGTATCGCTGCAAGATCCGCGCTCCGGGCTTCGTGCATCTCCAGGCTATGGAATTCATGTCGAAGGGCCATCTGCTCGCCGACGTGACGGCCGTGCTCGGTTCGCTCGACATTGTGTTCGGCGAGGTGGACCGCTGATGATGCGCGTCGCCGCCTTTCGCGCTCGAAGCCTTCTCTGTCCCGCGACCGCGCGGGCAGTGGGAGAGAGCGCCTTCGGGGCGGCCGGCGTTGAATGTGAAATGTCCAGTCGGAAAGACCGGCGGACAAGCGCTGCATGTGCTATCCATGCAGCCGCGTCCGTTTCAAGATAAGGCGTGAGGAAGAATGTCCGTTCGTCGATTAGCCGAAGAGAATGTCCAGCCCCCGGAGTTCGCGTTCAATGCGGAGAATGCCGCCTGGGCAGAGGCCACCATCAGGAAGTATCCGGAAGGCCGCCAGCAGTCCGCCGTCATCCCGCTTCTGATGCGGGCGCAGGAACAGGAAGGCTGGGTCTCGCGCGCGGCGATCGAATATGTCGCCGACATGCTCGGCATGGCCTATATCCGCGTTCTGGAAGTGGCGACCTTCTACACCCAGTTCCAGATTAAGCCGGTCGGCACGCGGGCCCATGTCCAGGTCTGCGGTACCACGCCCTGCATGCTGCGCGGCTCGGAAGACCTGATCCGGGTCTGCAAGAAGAAGATCCACCACGACCCGCTGACGCCGAACGCGTCGGGCACGCTGTCGTGGGAAGAGGTCGAATGTCAGGGCGCCTGCGTCAACGCGCCGATGGTTATCATCTTCAAGGATGCCTATGAGGACCTGACGCCCGAGCGCCTGGAAGAGATCATCGACGCCTTCGAGGCGGGCAACGGTGCGGACGTTCCCACCGGCCCGCAGAACGGCCGTCATTTCTCCGTTCCCGAAGGCGGGCCGGTGACGCTTCTCGAAGAGGTCGTGCCCGTTCGCACCAATCTCGAAGCGCCGGCGGCCCTGTCGGGCGAGGCTGCGGCCGCTCCGACCAACGCCGCCAAGCCGGTGACGGCCTCGGCGGAAGGCGATACCTCGGTCAAGACGCCGGTGACGGACAAGAATGGCGCTGCGGCCAATGCCAAGGCGGCGGAAACGGCGGCACAGAAGCCGTCCCTCGACGATCCGAATCGTCCGAAGGCTGTCGACAGGCCGGAAAAGCCGGATGATCTCGAACTGATCGCCGGCATCGGCCCGAAGATCGCCGCCACGCTGAACGAACTCGGCATCTTCACCTATGCGCAGATCGCCGCGCTCACGCCGGCCCAGATCGAATGGGTGGATGCCTATGCGAGCTTTCCCGGCCGCATCGCCCGCGACGAGTGGATCAAGCAGGCCGATGCGCTGGCGCGCGGCGGCGAAGAGGAATATGTCCGTGTTTTCGGCAAGAAGCCGCGGTGAGGAGGTAGGGCATGTTGAAGGATCAGGATCGCATCTTTACCAATATCTACGGCCTCAAGGACAAGTCGCTGAAGGGCGCGATGGCCCGTGGCCATTGGGACGGCACCAAGCAGATCATCGAAAAGGGCCGTGACTGGATCATCGACGAGATGAAGGCGTCCGGCCTGCGCGGCCGTGGCGGTGCCGGCTTCCCGACCGGCATGAAGTGGTCCTTCATGCCCAAGCAGAGCGACGGCCGTCCGCATTATCTGGTGGTCAACGCCGACGAATCCGAGCCGGGCACCTGCAAGGACCGCGAAATCCTGCGCCACGATCCGCATACGCTGATCGAGGGCTGCGTGATCGCCGGCTTCGCGATGGGCGCCCACACCGCCTACATCTATGTGCGCGGCGAGTACATGCGTGAGCGCGAGGCGCTCCAGGCGGCCATCGACGAGTGCTACGACGCCGGCCTGCTCGGCAAGAACACCAAGAACGGCTGGGATTTCGACATCTACGTTCACCACGGCGCCGGCGCCTATATCTGCGGCGAGGAAACCGCGCTCATCGAAAGCCTCGAAGGTAAGAAGGGCCAGCCGCGCCTGAAACCGCCGTTCCCGGCGAACATGGGCCTCTACGGCTGCCCGACCACGGTGAACAACGTCGAATCCATCGCGGTCGCCCCGACCATCCTGCGCCGCGGCGCAAGCTGGTTCTCGTCCATCGGCCGTCCGAACAATGTCGGCACCAAGCTGTTCATGGTCTCGGGCCATGTCGAGAAGCCCTGCACCTTCGAGGATGCGCTCGGCCTGACGTTCAGGGAGCTGATCGAGCATCATTGCGGCGGCATTCGCGGCGGCTGGGACAATCTTCTGGCCGTCATCCCCGGTGGCGCGTCGTGCCCGGTCGTCAAGGGCGAGGACATGCAGGACGCCATCATGGACTTCGACGGCATGCGCGAGGTGAAGTCGTCCTTCGGCACCGGCGGCATGATCGTCATGGACAAGTCCACCGACATCATCAAGGCCATCTGGCGCATCGCGGCCTTCTTCAAGCACGAGAGCTGCGGCCAGTGTACGCCCTGCCGCGAAGGAACGGGCTGGATGATGCGCGTTCTGGAGCGCATGGTGACGGGCCACGCGCAGAAGCGCGAGATCGACATGCTGTTCTCGGTCACGAAGCAGATCGAAGGCCACACGATCTGCGCTCTCGGCGACGCTGCCGCATGGCCGGTCCAGGCGCTCATTCGCAATTTCCGCCCGGAAATCGAAAGGCGCATCGACCAGTACACGCACAGGGCGACGTCCGAAGGCGCGGTGCTCGAAGCTGCGGAATAAAGCTGCCCGGCTTCGCGAGCGCCCGGATGGCGGCGCCCGGCCGGGACGGCAAGGAAAATTGAAGACTGAAGGTGGACGATGGCAAAGCTGAAAGTTGACGGTGTAGAGATCGAAGTCCCCGACCATTTCACGCTGCTTCAGGCGGCGGAGGCGGCGGGTGCCGAAGTTCCGCGCTTTTGTTTTCATGAGCGTTTGTCGATTGCCGGCAATTGCCGCATGTGCCTCATCGAGGTGAAGGGCGGACCGCCGAAGCCGGCGGCCTCCTGCGCGATGGGCGTGCGCGACATTCGCGGCGGTCCGAACGGCGAGCCGGCGGAAATCTTCACCAATACGCCGATGGTCAAGAAGGCCCGCGAAGGCGTCATGGAATTCTTGCTCATCAACCACCCGCTGGATTGCCCGATCTGCGACCAGGGCGGCGAATGCGACCTTCAGGACCAGGCGATGGCCTACGGCATCGCCGGCTCGCGCTACACCGAAAACAAGCGCGCCGTCGAGGACAAGTATATCGGCCCGCTCGTCAAGACGGTGATGAACCGCTGCATCCACTGCACCCGTTGCGTCCGCTTCACCACGGAAGTGGCGGGCATTTCCGAACTCGGCCTGATCGGCCGCGGCGAGGACGCCGAGATCACCACCTATCTCGAACAGGCGATGACCTCGGAGCTTCAGGGCAACGTGGTCGATCTCTGCCCGGTCGGGGCGCTGACGTCGAAGCCCTTCGCCTTCACGGCCCGTCCGTGGGAGTTGAACAAGACCGAAAGCGTCGACGTCATGGATGCCGTCGGCTCGGCGATCCGCGTCGATACCCGCGGCCGCGAAGTGATGCGCGTCATGCCGCGCGTCAACGAGGCGATCAACGAGGAGTGGATTTCCGACAAGACCCGCTTCATCTGGGACGGCCTGCGCACGCAGCGTCTCGATCGCCCCTATGTCCGCACCAACGGCCGCCTGCAACCGGCCTCCTGGCAGGAAGCCTTTTCGGCCATCCGCAACGCCGTCGCCGGCGTCAGCGGTTCGAAGATCGGCGCGATTGCCGGCGATCTGGCCTCGGTCGAGGAAATGTTCGCGCTGAAGTCGCTGATGGCGTCGCTCGGCTCGACCAATATCGACTGTCGCCAGGACGGGGCGGCGCTCGATCCGTCGAACGGCCGCGCTTCCTATCTCTTCAACGCCACGATCCAGGGCATCGAGGAGGCCGACGCGCTGCTCATCGTCGGCTCCAACCCGCGCTTCGAGGCGGCGGTGCTTAACGCCCGCATCCGCAAGCGCTATCGCCGCGGCGGTTTCCCGATCGGCGTGATCGGCGAGGGCGGCGAGCTGCGCTATTCCTACGATTATCTCGGTGCCGGCCCGGACTCGCTGACCGATCTCGCCAACGGCAACGGCTCCTTCTTCGAAAAGCTGAAGGCGGCGTCGAAGCCGCTGGTCATCGTCGGTCAGGGCGCACTTGCCCGTCCGGACGGCGCCGCCGTGCTGGCCGCCGCGGCGAAGCTCGCCGTCGATGTCGGTGCCGTTTCCGAGGATTGGAACGGCTTTTCCGTCCTGCACACGGCGGCGTCCCGCGTCGGCGGTCTCGATATCGGCTTCGTGCCGGCCGACCGCTCGCTCGATGCCGCGTCGATCCTCGCCTCGTCGGAAGTCCTTTTCCTGCTCGGCGCGGATGAACTCGACTTCTCTGGCAAGGGCGCGAAATTCACCGTCTATATCGGCAGCCACGGCGATGCCGGCGCGCATGCCGCCGACGTCATTCTGCCGGGCGCGACCTATACGGAGAAATCCGGCATCTGGGTGAACACGGAAGGCCGCGTCCAGCAGGGCAACCGCGCCGGCTTCGCGCCGGGCGACGCCCGCGAGGACTGGGCGATCCTGCGCGCGCTTTCGGATGTCCTCGGCCACAAGCTGCCGTTCGATTCGCTCGGCGCGCTGCGCGCCAGGCTGTTCGAAGCCTTCCCGCATCTGGCGGAGATCGACGAGATCGCTGCCGGTGATGCGCAGGACGTCGCGCGGCTCGGCGGCGCGCTGGGCACGCTCGGCCACGGCGCCTTCGTGTCGACGGTCAAGGACTTCTATCTGACGAACCCGATCGCGCGCGCTTCGGCCGTCATGGCCGAATGCTCGGCCCTGGCTCGCAACAACTTCAAGGCCGCCGCAGAGTAAGGGCAGGGGACATGGATACTTTCTTTTCGACTTATGTCTGGCCGACGCTGATCATGGTCGGGCAATCGCTGCTGCTGATGGTGGCGCTGCTGATCTACATCGCCTATGTTCTGCTGTTCGACCGCAAGATCTGGGCTGCCGTCCAGATGCGCCGCGGCCCGAACGTCGTCGGCCCCTGGGGGCTGTTCCAGTCCTTCGCCGACCTTCTGAAGTTCGTCTTCAAGGAGCCGATCATTCCGGCTGGTGCCAACAAGGGCGTGTTCCTGCTGGCGCCGCTCGTCGCCGTGACGCTGGCGCTCGCCACCTGGGCGGTGATCCCGCTCGCAGACGGCTGGGTGATCGCCAACATCAATGTCGGCATCCTGTACGTCTTCGCGATCTCCTCGCTCGAGGTCTATGGCATCATCATGGGTGGCTGGGCCTCGAACTCGAAATATCCGTTCCTCGGCGCGCTGCGCTCGGCGGCGCAGATGGTATCCTACGAAGTCTCCATCGGCTTCGTCATCGTCACCGTCCTGCTGACGGTCGGCTCGCTGAACCTGACGGACATCGTCTATGCGCAGAAAGACGGCCTCGGCACCATGCTCGGCCTGCCGAACACCTTCCTCGACTGGAACTGGCTCGCCCTGTTCCCGATGTTCATCATCTTCTTCATCTCCGCGCTGGCTGAAACCAACCGTCCGCCCTTCGACCTTCCCGAAGCCGAATCGGAACTCGTGGCCGGCTTCATGGTCGAATACGGCTCGACGCCCTACATGATGTTCATGCTCGGCGAATACGCCGCCATCGTGCTGATGTGCGCGCTGACGACGATCCTGTTCCTCGGCGGCTGGCTGCCACCGGTCGACGTCTGGTTCCTGAACTGGGTGCCGGGGATCATCTGGTTCATCCTGAAGGCGACGATGGTCTTCTTCATGTTCGGACTGGTGAAAGCATTCGTGCCGCGCTACCGCTACGACCAGCTCATGCGCCTCGGCTGGAAGGTGTTCCTGCCGCTGTCGCTGGCGATGGTCGTGATCGTTGCATTCGTTCTCAAACTGACGGGGTGGGCATAAAATGGCCAGTCTCTCCCAGGCAATCAATTCGCTGTTCCTGAAGGAATTCGTCTCTGCCATCGGGCTGACGATGAGCTACTTCTTCCGCCCGAAGGCGACGGTGAACTATCCGTTCGAAAAGGGGCCGGTCAGCCCGCGCTTCCGCGGCGAGCATGCGCTGCGCCGCTATCCGAACGGCGAGGAGCGCTGCATCGCCTGCAAGCTGTGCGAGGCCATCTGTCCTGCCCAGGCGATCACCATCGAGGCAGGTCCGCGCCGCAACGACGGAACCCGCCGCACGGTGCGCTACGACATCGATATGGTGAAGTGCATCTATTGCGGTTTCTGCCAGGAAGCCTGCCCGGTCGATGCCATCGTGGAAGGTCCGAACTTCGAGTTCGCCACCGAAACCCGCGAGGAGCTTTATTACGACAAGGCACGGCTGCTGGAGAACGGCGACCGCTGGGAACGCGAGATTGCCCGCAACCTCGCGCTGGATGCGCCGTACCGCTGATCGAGGCATCGCATGCCGCGCGGGGAGGTTTTTCGCGCGGGAAGGATAACAGGGACGTGCCGGGCCTTCAGGCCCGCGCATGAACCCGAAAGGGCAGGAAACCGCCCGAGGGAAGACGAAAAGGCACCAACATGGGTCTGCAGGCTCTTTTTTTCTATATCTTCGCCTTTGTCGCGGTGGCGTCGGCGCTGATGGTGATTTCCGCGAAGAACCCGGTTCATTCCGTGCTGTTCCTCATTCTGACCTTCTTCAACGCCGCCGGTCTGTTCCTGCTGACGGGAGCCGAGTTCCTGGCGATGATCCTGCTGGTCGTCTATGTCGGTGCGGTTGCGGTTCTCTTCCTCTTCGTCGTCATGATGCTCGACGTCGATTTCGCGGAGCTGCGTGCGGGCGTTCTCAAATATGCCCCGGTCGGCTTCCTGGTCGGCGTCATTCTCGCGGTCGAACTGATCGTCTTCGTCGGCGGCAACGTGCTGTCGCCGGAAGCCGTGAACACCATCACCATGCCCATCCCGCCGCTCACCGAACGGTCGAACACGGCCGCGCTCGGCGACGTACTCTACTCCAATTACGTTTATTTCTTCCAGTTGTCGGGCCTCGTGCTGCTGGTGGCGATGATCGGCGCGATCGTTCTGACGCTCCGTCACCGCACCCACGTCCGGCGCCAGGATATTTCCCAGCAGGTTGCCCGCACGCCGGAAACCGCCGTCGAGGTGGTCAAGGTCAAGCCCGGTCAGGGCATCTGAGGCGAACGAGCGAGGTCAAGGAACCAAGAATATGGAAATCGGTCTCTCCCACTATCTGACGGTTGCCGCCGTCCTGTTCACGCTCGGTGTCTTCGGTATCTTCCTGAACCGCAAGAATGTCATCGTCATCCTGATGTCGATCGAACTCATCCTGCTGGCCGTCAATCTCAACATGGTCGCCTTCTCGCATTTTCTGGGCGACCTCGTCGGCCAGGTCTTCGCGCTGTTCATTCTGACCGTCGCGGCCGCCGAAGCTGCCATCGGTCTGGCGATCCTCGTCGTCTTCTATCGCAACCGCGGCTCGATCGCCGTGGAAGACGTCAACATGATGAAGGGCTGAGACGATCATGATCTACAAGCTTATCGTCTTTCTTCCGCTGATCGGCTCGATCATCGCCGGGCTGTTCGGCAACCGGATCGGCGCCAAGGCCTCGGAGTACGTCACCTCCGGCCTGATGATCGTCGTCGCCATCCTGTCCTGGATCGTCTTCATCCAGGTTGGCTTCGGCGCGCATGAAGGGGAAGGGGTGATCAAGGTCACGGTGCTGCGCTGGATCCAGTCCGGCGGCATCGACGTCGAATGGGCGCTGCGCGTCGACACGCTGACGGCGGTGATGCTCGTCGTGGTCAACTCGGTGTCCACGCTGGTGCATCTTTATTCCATCGGCTACATGCACCACGACCCGCACCGGCCGCGCTTCTTCTCCTATCTCTCGCTGTTCACCTTCGCCATGCTCATGCTGGTCACGGCCGACAATATCGTGCAGATGTTCTTCGGCTGGGAAGGCGTGGGTCTCGCCTCGTACCTGCTGATCGGCTTCTGGTTCAAGAAGCCGTCCGCCACCGCCGCGGCGATGAAGGCCTTCATCGTCAACCGCGTCGGCGACTTCGGCTTCCTTCTCGGCATCGGCACGGTCTTCGTCCTGTTCGGCTCGCTGAACTTCGAGACGATCTTCGCAGCCGCCCGCACCTATCTCGAAGGCGACAACGCCAATGAGGTCGTCATCAACCTTTTCGGCATGACGCTCGACCGCGAAAACGCCGTGACGGCAGCCTGCATCCTGCTGTTCATCGGCGCGATGGGCAAGTCGGCCCAGTTCCTGCTGCACACCTGGCTTCCGGACGCGATGGAAGGCCCGACCCCGGTTTCGGCGCTCATCCACGCCGCGACGATGGTCACGGCCGGCGTCTTCCTCGTCGCCCGCATGTCGCCGCTGTTCGAACTGTCGCACGACGCGCTGACTTTCGTCACGATCATCGGCGGCATCACCGCCTTCTTCGCCGCGACGGTCGGTCTGGTCCAGAACGACATCAAGCGCGTCATCGCCTATTCGACCTGCTCGCAGCTCGGCTACATGTTCGTGGCGCTCGGCGTCGGCGCCTATGGCGCGGCGGTGTTCCACCTGTTCACGCACGCCTTCTTCAAGGCGCTGTTGTTCCTCGGCGCGGGTTCGGTGATCCACGCCGTCGACGGCGAGCAGGACATGCGCCACATGGGCGGGCTGCGCAAGCACATCCCGATCACCTTCTGGGTGATGACCATCGGCACGATCGCGCTGACTGGCGTTGGCATTCCCGGCACGATCATCGGCACCGCCGGCTTCTTCTCCAAGGACGCGATCATCGAATCGGCCTTCGCCGCCCACGGTGGCGCCGCCCGCTTCGCCTTCGTGCTTCTCGTCGTCGCGGCCCTGTTCACCAGCTTCTACTCCTGGCGCCTGGCCTTCCTGACCTTCTTCGGCAAGCCGCGCGCCTCCGCCGACGTGATGCACCACGTTCATGAATCGCCGCCGATCATGACGGTCCCTTTCCTGCCGCTCGCCCTCGGCGCGCTGTTCGCGGGCGTCGTGTTCCATGAATATTTCATCGGCCACGATTACGACCACTTCTGGCAGGGCGCGCTGTTTACCGGGCCGGAAAACCACATCCTGCACGAGTTCCACAACGTCCCGACCTGGGTGAAGTGGAGCCCGTTCGTGTCGATGGTCATCGGCTTCGTGACGGCCTACTACTTCTATATCGTCTCGCCGGAGACGCCGAAGAAGCTCGCGGAGAGCGTCCGCCCGCTCTATCTCTTCCTGCTCAACAAGTGGTACTTCGACGAGCTTTACGACCTGCTGTTCGTTCGCAGTGCGAAGGCGCTCGGCAAGTTCCTGTGGAAGAAGGGCGACGTTGCCGTCATCGACACCTACGGCCCGAACGGCGTCGCCGCCCGCGTCATCGACGTGACCAATCGCGTGGTCCGTCTCCAGACCGGCTATCTTTATCACTATGCGTTCGCGATGCTGATCGGCGTCGCCGCGCTCGTTACCTGGATGATGCTCGGGGGTGCTCAGTAAATGACCGATTGGCCCATTCTCTCAACGGTCACGTTCCTGCCGCTGGTCGGCGTGGCGCTCCTTCTCTTCACGCGTGAAGACGGGGCGTTCGGCCGCCGCAACATCCTCAACGTGTCGCTGCTGACGACGGTGTTCACCTTTCTGGTGTCGCTGTTCGTCTGGATCGGGTTCGACAATGCGAATCCGGGCTTCCAGATGGTCGAAAAGCACGAATGGCTCGGCACCGGCATCGCCTATCATGTCGGCGTCGACGGCATTTCCATGCTGTTCGTCATCCTGACGACCTTCCTCATGCCGTTCTGCGTGCTGGCGAGCTGGACCTCGATCGAAAAGCGCATCAAGGAATACATGATCGCCTTCCTGATCATGGAAACCATGATGATCGGCGTGTTCGTCGCGCTCGACACGGTTCTCTTCTACGTCTTCTTCGAGGCGACCCTCATCCCGATGTTCATCATCATCGGGGTCTGGGGCGGCAAGGACCGCGTCTACGCCAGCTACAAGTTCTTCCTTTATACGCTGCTCGGCTCGGTGCTGATGATGCTCGCCATCATGGCGATGTACTGGCAGGCCGGCACGACCGACGTTCCGACGCTGCTGCGGCATTCCTTCCCGGAGGGCATGCAGACCTGGCTGTGGCTGGCCTTCTTCGCCTCCTTCGCGGTGAAGATGCCGATGTGGCCGGTGCATACCTGGCTGCCGGATGCCCACGTGCAGGCGCCGACGGCAGGCTCGGTCATCCTGGCCGGCGTCATGCTGAAACTCGGCGGCTACGGTTTCCTGCGCTTCTCGCTGCCGATGTTCCCGCTCGCCTCCGATTTCTTCGCGCCCTTCGTGTTCACCCTTTCGGTCATCGCCATCGTCTACACCTCGCTGGTGGCGCTGATGCAGGACGACATCAAGAAGCTGATCGCCTATTCCTCGATCGCCCACATGGGCTATGTGACGATGGGCATCTTCGCGGCCAACAGCCAGGGCGTCCAGGGCGCGATCTTCCAGATGCTGTCGCACGGCATCGTCTCGGGCGCGCTCTTCCTGTGCGTCGGCGTGGTCTACGACCGTTTGCATACCCGCGAGATATCGGCCTATGGCGGTCTGGTGAACAACATGCCGAAATATGCCGTGGCGTTCATGGTGTTCACGATGGCCAATGTCGGCCTGCCGGGCACGTCCGGCTTCATCGGCGAGTTCCTGACCATCATCGGCGTGTTCCGGGTCAACACCTGGGTCGCGCTCTTTGCCGCCACGGGCGTCATCCTGTCGGCGTCCTATGCGCTCTGGCTCTATCGCCGCGTGATTTTCGGCGCGCTGGAGAAGGACAGCCTGAAGTCGCTGCTCGATCTGGACAGGCGTGAGAAGATCGTGCTCTACCCGCTGATCGTGCTCACCATCTTTTTCGGTGTCTATCCGGCTCCGGTGTTCGATGCGACGGCCGCTTCAGTGGAACTGCTCATCAACAATTACGAGGCGGCCATCCGGACCGCCCAGCAAGTGGCGCTTTCGCTGAATTGACGACAGGACGATTGAGATCATGACCGTTGAAACTCTTCTCGCAAGCCTCCATCTTGCCGTTCCTGAACTGATCCTGGCCGTCGGCGCGCTCGCTCTGCTGATGATCGGCGTGTTCAATGGCGACAAGTCCGCGCCGACGGTGACGGGGCTTGCCGTGGCGCTGCTCGTCGCCTCCGGCCTGTGGCTGCTGATCGCCGCGCCCGAGGGTGAAGCCTTCGGCGGCGCCTATCTCGCCGATCCCTTCGCCCGTTTCATGAAGGTGCTGGCGCTGATCGGTTCCATCGTTGCCATGATCATGACGGTGGGACAGGCCCGCTCGGAGCACCTCGACCGCTTCGAATATCCGGTCCTGCTTCTGCTCGCGACCCTCGGCATCCTGCTGATGATCTCGGCGAACGACCTGATTTCGCTCTATATGTCGCTGGAACTGCAATCGCTGGCGCTCTACGTCATCGCCGCCATCAACCGCGACAGCCTGCGCTCGACGGAAGCGGGACTGAAGTATTTCGTGCTCGGCGCGCTCTCCTCGGGCATGCTGCTCTATGGCATGTCGCTGGTCTATGGCTTCACCGGCAATACCGGCTTCGACGAGATCGCCACGGTTCTTTCGGGCGAGACCCGCTCGCTGGGCGTGATCATCGGTCTGGTCTTCGTGCTGACCGGCCTCTGCTTCAAGATCTCCGCCGTGCCGTTCCACATGTGGACGCCCGACGTCTACGAAGGCGCGCCGACCCCAGTCACGGCCTTCCTGGCGGCGGCGCCGAAGGTCGGTGCGATGGCCATCCTGGTGCGCACCGTCTCCGATGCCTTCCAGCCGATCATGGCGGACTGGCAGCAGATCGTCGTCTTCATCTCGCTCGCCTCGATGCTGCTCGGTTCCTTCGCGGCCATCGGCCAGAAGAACATCAAGCGGCTGATGGCCTATTCCTCCATCGGCCACATGGGATATGCGCTCGTCGGCCTATCGTCCGGCACGCAGGCCGGCGTGTCCGGCGTCATCATCTATATGACGATCTATCTGGTGATGACGCTCGGCACCTTCGCCTGCATCATTGCCATGCGCCGCAAGAGCGGCGAGTCCGTCGAGGGGATAGACGATCTGGCCGGCCTGTCGCAGACCAACCCTTTCATGGCCGTGATGCTCACCGCCCTGATGTTCTCGCTGGCCGGCATACCGCCGCTGGCCGGGTTCTTCGGTAAGTATTTCGTCTTCTTGGCGGCGATCGAAGCCCAGCTCTATGCGCTGGCCATCATCGGCATCCTGTCTTCGGTCGTCGGCGCCTACTACTACCTGCGCATCGTGAAGGTCATGTGGTTCGACGAGCCTAAGGGCGAGTTCGAGCGCGCCTCGACCGAACTGCGCCTGGTCTTCGGCGTCTCCGGCCTGTTCGTGATCGGCTACCTGCTGATCGGCGGTCCGGTCGGCAGCGCGGCCGAGGCCGCCGCGCAATCCTTCTTTTGAGCAGGGGGAACGGGGTGGGCCGGATATCGGTCTCCGATTTTCGTCATGAAGCCCTGGACGAAGTCGGCTCCACCAACGAGGAATGCCTTGCCCGGGCACGGGCAGGGCAGGAGAGCGGCCTGTGGATCACCGCCAACCGCCAGACGGGCGGGCGCGCGCGCCGGGGCCGGACCTGGGTGTCCGAACGCGGCAATCTTTATGCGTCCCTTCTGCTGATCGATCCGGCCCCGCTCGCCATGCTCGGCTCGCTGCCGCTGGCGGTGGCGGTGGCGCTGCATCGGGCAGCGGGCCGCGTGCTGCCGCTCGATGCGCCGGCGCTCGAGGTCAAGTGGCCGAACGATCTGCTGATCGGGCGACGCAAGGTGAGCGGCATCCTGATCGAAGGCGAGTTTCTGCCGGATGGCCGCCATGTCGTCGTGATCGGCATCGGCATCAACGTTCGTTTCAAACCGGACAATCCGCTCTACCCCGTCACCTGCCTTGTCGATGAAGGGGCGAGCGTTTTCCCCGACGAACTTTTTGCGCATCTGTTTGAAGCGATGGCGCATGTGCTAGAAATATGGGATAGCGGCAGAGGAATAGCGAAGATCACGACGCTGTGGCGCGATGTCGCCTGCGGCATCGGCGAGCCGATCACGGTCAACCTGTCCGACCGGTCCCTGCGCGGGCGGTTCGTGGGGATAGACGATCAGGGCCTTCTGCAAATGGAATTGGAAGACGGCGGTCGCGAGACGATTTCGGCCGGTGACGTCTTTTTTGGATGATTGGAAATGTAAGCACGATGGCGAAACAAGAAGAACTGGTGTTCCTGCCGCTCGGCGGCGTCGGCGAGATCGGCATGAATCTCGCGCTCTACGGTTACGGGACGCCGGGCAAGCGCCAGTGGATCATGGTCGATTGCGGTGTCTCCTTCGCGGGGCCGGACCTGCCGGGCGTCGATCTGGTCCTGCCGGATATCCGTTTTCTGGCCCAGGAGCGCAAGAACCTCAAGGGCATCATCATCACCCACGCCCACGAGGATCACTATGGCGGTCTCAACGACCTGTGGCCGGGGCTGAACGTGCCGGTCTATGCCAGCGCCTTCACTGCGGGACTGCTCGAGGCGAAGCGGGACTATGAAGGCGCGCGGGCGGAAATCCCGGTGACGCCCTTCGCCGCCGGCGACAGGATCACCATCGGGCCCTTCGAGATCGAGGCTGTTGCCGTGAACCATTCGATTCCCGAGCCCATGTCGCTGGTGATCCGCACGCCGCTCGGCAACGTGGTGCATACCGGCGACTGGAAAATCGACGCCGAGCCGACGCTGGGGCCGCTGACCGACGAGAAGCGTTTCCGTGAGGTGGGCGACGAAGGCGTGCTGGCGCTGCTGTGCGACAGCACCAATGCCCAGCGGGACGGGTTTTCACCCACCGAACGGAAAGTGTCCGAGGGAATTCGCGAGGTGATCGAGAAGGCGGAGGGCCGTGTCGCCGTCACCACCTTTTCGTCGAATGTCGGCCGTATCCGCTCCATCGCCGAGGCGGCGGAGGCCGCCGGCCGTGAAGTGCTGCTGCTCGGTTCGTCGCTGAAGCGCGTCGTGGCCGTCGCATCGGACCTGGGCATGATGGACGGGCTGAAGCCCTTCATCGCCGAAGACGAGTACGGCTATATTCCGCGCGACAAGGTGGTGGTAATCCTGACCGGCAGCCAGGGCGAGCCGCGGGCGGCCCTTGCGAAACTTGCGCGTGACGAGATGCGCAACGTGGCGCTTTCGGCGGGCGATACGGTGGTGTTCTCATCCCGTGCCATTCCGGGCAACGAAAAGGCCATCATCGACATCAAGAACGGCCTGATCGAGCAGGGCGTCGTCGTCGTGACCGACAATGACGCGCTCGTGCATGTGTCCGGCCATCCCCGGCGCAACGAACTGGTGAAGATGTATGAATGGGTGCGCCCGCAAATCCTCATCCCGGTCCACGGCGAGGCGGCGCATCTGACGGCGCAGAAGGAACTGGGCCTGAGCGCCGGCATCGCCGAAATACCGCGGGTGCGAAACGGCGATGTCCTGCGCCTGGCCCCCGGTCCGGCCGAGGTGATCGACGAGGCTCCACATGGCCGCATTTTCCGCGACGGCAAGCTGATCGGCGATTTCGACGAGATGGGGATCGGCGAGCGCCGCAAGCTCTCCTTCGTCGGCCATGTGGCGGTCAATGTCGTGCTCGACGATCGCTACGATTTCCGCGACGACCCGATCGTGATCCTCAACGGCCTGCCGGCTTATGACGAGGAAGGCGAGGACATGGAGGACACGGTCTACGACTGCGTGCTCGGCGCCATCGAAAGCATTCCCCGGGCGCGCCGCAAGGATCTCGAAACGCTGCGCGAGGCGGTGCGCCGCGCCGTGCGGTCGACGGTCAACAATGCCTGGGGCAAGAAGCCGGTCGTCGCCGTTTTCGTGACCAAAGTCTGAGAAGACACAGCCTGCCGGGGCGGTATAGGTAATGCTACCGAAACGGGAGTCTGAAGGAGGTCCCATGCTTGGACGCGTGAACCATGTGGCACTGGCCGTGCCGGATCTTGCCGCCGCCACCGCCGCCTACGAAAAGACGCTGGGCGCCAGGGTATCGGAGCCACAGGCGCTGCCCGAACATGGTGTGACCGTGGTTTTCGTCGAGCTTCCCAACACCAAGATCGAGCTTCTGGAGCCGCTTGGCGAGAATTCGCCGATTGCCGCCTTTCTGGCCAAGAGCCCGGGCGGTGGCATGCACCACATCTGCTACGAGGTCGACGATATCCTGGCGGCGCGCGACGAACTGAAGAAGGGCGGGGCCCGCATCCTCGGCGAGGGCGAACCGAAGACCGGCGCGCATGGCAAGCCGGTGCTGTTCCTGCATCCCAAGGATTTCTTCGGCACGCTGATCGAACTCGAGCAGGTCTGAGACCGCCAGCCGCGATTGCCAGCCGCGCTCGATGGACAACGAGGCCGCATCCGGCATTGCCGGGTGCGGCTTTTTTCGCGGATCGTCATCTGTCTGTTACGCAACGCCTGTATCGAAGAGGCGCGCATCGCGCCGTAAAAGCAAAAAAAAACAAGGCCGCGATGGCCTTGTTCTCAATTATCGCGTGATCCTTTACCGTTGCCGGGGCAGCGAACGAGCGCGCCTAAGATCTGATCCTCCCAAGACTTGACCGCGAATATTGGCAGAAAATTTAAGCTCTCTGCCTTTTTTGTAAGCTGAAGCTAGCGCACTCCTTCGGCCTTGTCACCTTAAATTTTTGCAAAAATGCTACACTCGAACAAAAAATTCATATTGACAAAAATGTCGCAACATTGTGGCTCGTTTTTGCGGCAGGTCCGCAGGGATTTCCCGTTTTAGCCGCGCTTTTGCGTCTGCGGCGAAACAGGGCTAAAATATGATGTGCATATTTTTTGTGCATGAAATCTGCCGCACCGGATTCGAATTGTCGCCCATGCCGATGTGGGCAACATGGGCGGGCCCTCCGGTTCGGGTTTCTTTCTCTGCCTGAAACGTTTATGAACGCTTCCACATAAGCCAATTTCAAGTCCGATTCCTGCCGTAAGGCAGCGGCGGCGGCAACCAACCGGAAACTCCCATGCGACTGTCTCGTTTCTTCCTGCCCATTCTCAAGGAAACCCCCAAGGAAGCGGAAATCGTTTCCCACCGGCTGATGCTGCGCGCCGGCATGATCCGCCAGCAGTCGCAGGGCATCTATTCCTGGCTGCCGCTGGGCAAGCGCGTGCTGGACAAGGTCTGCGCCATCGTGCGCGAGGAGCAGAACCGTGCCGGCGCGCAGGAAATCCTCATGCCGACCATCCAGTCCGCCGATCTGTGGATCGAGAGCGGCCGTTACAACGATTACGGCGAGGAGATGCTGCGCATCACCGACCGCAACAAGCGCGCCATGCTCTACGGCCCGACCAATGAGGAGATGGTGACGGATATCTTCCGTTCCTACGTCAAGTCCTACAAGGACCTGCCGCTCAATCTCTACCACATCCAGTGGAAGTTCCGCGACGAGCGCCGCCCGCGCTTCGGCACGATGCGTTCGCGCGAGTTCCTGATGAAGGACGCCTATTCCTTCGATCTGACGAAGGACGACGCGATCCATTCCTACAACAGGATGTTCACGGCCTATCTGCGCACCTTCGACAGGCTCGGCCTGCGCGCCATTCCGATGCGCGCGGACACCGGCCCGATCGGCGGCAACCACAGCCACGAATTCATCATTCTGGCGGAGACCGGTGAGTCCGAGGTGTTCTGCCATCGCGATTTCGTGAATTTCGACATTCCCGCCGCCGATACCGACTTCGACAGCGTGGAAGGCCTGCAAGCTGTTTTCGACAAATGGACCTCGCTCTATGCCGCGACGTCGGAAATGCACGACGAGGCTGCTTTCGGCGCGATCGCGGAGGGCGAGCGCCTGTCGGCCCGCGGCATTGAGGTGGGGCACATCTTCTACTTCGGCACCAAGTATTCCGCGCCGATGGGGGCGAGGGTTCAGGGGCCGGACGGCAAGGAACATGAGGTGCATATGGGTTCCTATGGCATCGGTCCGTCCCGCCTTGTTCCGGCCATCATCGAAGCCTCTCATGACGAAAGCGGAATCATCTGGCCGGATTCGGTGGCGCCCTTCGATGTGGACGTCATCAACATGAAGGTCGGTGATGCGGCCTGCGATGCGGCTAGCGAGAAAATCTACGAAGCGCTTTCGAACGCCGGCAAGGACGTGCTTTACGACGACACGGACGAGCGTGCCGGCGCGAAGTTCGCAACCGCGGACCTGATCGGCGTTCCGTGGCAGGTCATCGCCGGCCCGCGCGCGGTGGCTGCCGGCGACGTGGAATTGAAGAACCGGCGGACCGGCGAACGCGTGACGCTGCCCGTCGAGGCCGCGATCAACAAGCTCGCTGGCTGAGGAGAGGTGTGAAGGCATGACGGCAGGGGAGGATGCGGGCGCTGTTGCGGCGAATGCGGAGAAGGTGCGGCCCGCGCGGCCTTTTTCCGCTTTCGAGCGAATGGTGGCCTGGCGTTATCTGAGGGCGCGCCGCAAGGAGGCGTTCATCTCGGTCATCGCCGGTTTCTCCTTCGCCGGCATCATGCTGGGCGTGGCGACGCTCATCATCGTCATGGCGGTGATGAACGGTTTCCGCACCGAGCTGATCTCCCGTATCCTCGGCATCAACGGGCATATCATCCTCCAGCCGATCGACTCGCCGCTGAGCGACTACCCCGAACTCGCCCGCAGGATCGCCGCCGTTCCCGGCGTGACGATGGCCCTGCCGATGGTCGAGGGGCAGGTTTTCGCATCCGGCAGGATCGGGGCAGGGACGGGCGCCATCGTGCGCGGCGTGCGTGCCGACGATCTTCTCCAGCTGAGCGAGGTGGCGAACAACATCAAGGCCGGCGATCTTCTCGGCTATGCCGCGGGCGACGGCATCCTGATCGGCACCCGCATGGCGAACGCGCTCGGCGTTACGGCGGGCGACCAGATGTCGCTGCTGGCGCCCGAAGGCGACGTGACGCCGCTCGGCACCAATCCGCGCATCAAGAGCTACCGGATTTCCGGCGTCTTCGAAGTCGGTATGTCCGAATACGATTCCGGCATCATCTTCATGCCGCTGGAGGAAGCGCAGCTTTATTTCAATGCCGAAGGGATCGTCCAGCAGCTCGAGATCTTCCTCGGCCATCCCGACCAGGTGGACGAGGCGCGCGAGGCCATCGAGCAGGCCGCCGGCCGGCAGATCTATCTCACGGACTGGCGCCAGCGCAACCAGACCTTCTTTTCCGCCCTTCAGGTGGAGCGCAACGTCATGTTCATGATTCTGACGCTGATCGTGCTCGTCGCCGCGCTCAACATCATTTCCGGGCTGATCATGCTGGTGAAGGATAAGGGCAGCGACATCGCCATCCTGCGGACGATGGGCGCGACGTCCGGCGCCGTCATGCGCATCTTCTTCATGACGGGTGCTGCGATCGGCACGGTTGGCACCTTCGCGGGCTTCCTGCTGGGCGTGATCGTCTGCCTCAATGTCGAGAGCATCCGCCAGTTCTTCAGCTGGCTTTCCGGCACGGTGATTTTCGATCCCGAGCTTTATTTCCTGAGCCAGTTGCCGGCTGAAATGAATGTCAGCGAGACCGTGTCGGTCATCCTCATGGCGCTTGCCCTTTCCTTCCTCGCCACCATCTTTCCGGCATGGCGCGCGTCCCGCCTCGATCCGGTTCAGGCCCTGCGTTACGAATAGGACCAGAACGTTCAATGACTTCCGCTCCAGTGCTGAAACTGTCCGGTATCGACCGCCATTACGGTGAGGGTGAAGCCAGGCTTTCCATTCTCGAAAAGGCCGACTTTACCCTGTCGAGCGGCGAAATCGTCGCGCTGGTCGCCCCCTCGGGAACGGGCAAGTCCACGCTGCTCCACATCGCCGGCCTTCTCGAACATCCCGATGGCGGCGAGGTCTATCTGAACGGCGCGGCCTGCGGGCATCTGTCCGACGACCGCCGCACGGCCATGCGCCGCAACGATATCGGCTTCGTCTATCAGTTCCATCACCTGCTGCCCGAATTCTCGGCGCTCGAGAATGTGATGATGCCCCAGCTCATCGCCGGCCTCCCCAATGGCGAGGCGCGTGAGCGGGCCGCCCAGCTTCTCGACTACATGCGGGTCGGGCATCGGGCGGAACACCGCCCGGCCGAGCTTTCCGGCGGCGAGCAGCAGCGCGTCGCCATCGCCCGCGCGGTGGCCAATGCCCCGCTCGTGCTTTTTGCCGACGAGCCGACCGGAAACCTCGATCCGCAGACGGCCCATTACGTGTTCGATGCCCTGGAGGCGCTGGTGCGCCAGTCCGGGCTCGCGGCCATGATCGCCACGCACAATCACGACCTTGCCGCGCGCATGGACCGCCGTGTGACGATCGTCGACGGCAAGATCGCCGACTTCTGACATTTCACGACCGCCCTGTCGCCTGCTTCGTTCTCCTTCATCGGGGAGCGCGGGCGGCGTTCTCGTGCGAAAAAATCCTGTTGACAACGAAACATAATGAGAACAAAATAAAAACATAAGAGAACAGGAGACCGATATGACAGACCTTCTTCGTGACGTTGCCGCATTCGCCTCGATTCTCACCTTCATCGCCAGCGTTTCCGTCATCGCCCTTTCGTTCTGAGGCCTTTCGTCTCCGCAGACTGGACTCGCGCCTCCCAAGGGAGAAAACTGGGGACCGATTCCCGAAGGTGTTCCGCATCTCTTGCGGACGTGTTCGGGAGGGCTGAAAGACAGATGCGGCGGCATTGTGCCGGCCGGCTTTCGGATGGAGGTTCCTATGGCGGGTGCAGGCGACACAAAGGCTCTCGAAAAGGAAGCGACGCCGGGCTTCGTGCATCTCAGGCTCCATTCGGCCTATTCGCTGCTTGAGGGGGCGTTGCCGCTCAAGAAGGTGCTGAGCAAGGCGGTTGGCGACAATCAGCCGGCCATTGCCATTACCGACACGAACAATCTCTTCGTCGCACTGGAATTTTCGCAGAAAGCCATCGGCGAGGGATTGCAGCCGATCATCGGATGCCAGATCTCCGTCGATATGGAGGATGAGCCTGCGGACCGCCGCCAGGGCGGGCAGGGGCTTTCCAAGCCGCCCGCGATCGTTCTGCTTGCCGCGACCGCCGCGGGATACGATCGGCTGGTCGAACTCGTCAGCCGCGCCTATCTCGACGGGGAAGGCAACAGCGCCGTCAAGATCAGCGCCTCGTGGCTGCGGGAGGGCAACAACGAAGGGCTCATAGCGCTGACGGGCGCGTTGAGCGGCCCGGTGGATCTGGCGTTCAAGGAAGGCCATGCCCCGCTGGCAGAAAGCCGTCTGCTGTTCCTCAAGGCGGTTTTCGGCGACGGGCTTTATGTGGAGTTGCAGCGCCACGGCCGTTACGACCGCCGCCATGAGGCGAAGATGGTGGCGCTCGCCTACGAACACGATCTTCCGCTGGTCGCGACCAATGAGGCCTTTTTCCCGTCGAAAGGCGACTACGAGGCCCATGACGCGCTGATGGCGGTGGCGCACAATGCGATGGTCTCCGACGACAGCCGGTTTCGCCTGACGCCGGATCATTACTTGAAGAGCCGCAAGGAAATGGCCGAGCTGTTTGCCGATCTTCCCGAGGCGCTGGAAAATTCGGTGGAGATCGCGCGGCGCTGCTCCTTCATCCTCAAGACCCGCCAGCCCATCCTGCCGCGCTTCACCGGTGCGACGCAGGATGCGGAAGAGGCCGAGCGCGCGGAAACCGCCGAACTCAATCGTCAGGCCTGGGAAGGGCTGGAGGAGCGTATCCGGACGCTCGGGCTTGCGGATGGGTACGAGGAAAAGGATTACCGCGAGCGGCTCGCGTTCGAACTGTCGATCATCGAGCGCATGAAGTTCCCCGGCTACTTCCTGATCGTTGCCGACTTCATCAAGTGGGCCAAGCTCCATGACATTCCGGTCGGCCCGGGGCGTGGGTCGGGTGCAGGTTCGCTCGTTGCCTATGCCCTGACGATCACCGATGTCGATCCGCTTCGTTTTTCGCTGCTGTTCGAGCGCTTTCTCAATCCCGAGCGTGTGTCGATGCCGGACTTCGACATCGACTTCTGCCAGGACCGGCGCGAAGAGGTCATCCGCTACGTCCAGCAGAAATATGGCCGCGAGCAGGTGGCGCAGATCATCACCTTCGGTTCGTTGCAGGCGCGCGCCGCATTGCGCGACGTCGGCCGCGTGCTCGAAATGCCGTATGGGCAGGTGGACAAGATCTGCAAGCTCGTTCCGAACAATCCGGCCAATCCGACCCCGCTCTCCAAGGCCATCGAGGAAGAGCCGCGCCTTCAGGAGGAGGCCGGCAAGGAGCCCGTCGTCGCCCGCCTGCTCGATATCGCCCAGAAGATCGAGGGTCTTTATCGTCACGCGTCGACGCATGCCGCGGGTATCGTGATCGGCGACCGGCCCCTGTCCCGGCTCGTGCCGATGTATCGCGATCCGCGCTCGGACATGCCCGTGACCCAGTTCAACATGAAATGGGTCGAGCAGGCCGGTCTGGTGAAGTTCGACTTCCTGGGCCTCAAGACGCTGACCGTGCTCAAGACCGCGGTCGATTTCATCGCGCGCAAGGGCGTGGACATCAATCTCTCGGCCATTCCGCTGGATGACAAGAAGACCTACGAGATGCTGTCGCGCGGTGAGACCGTCGGCGTCTTCCAGGTTGAAAGTGCCGGCATGCGCAAGGCGCTCATCGGCATGCGCCCGGACTGCATCGAGGATATCATCGCGCTCGTCGCGCTTTACCGCCCCGGCCCGATGGAGAACATCCCGGTCTATAACGCGCGCAAGCACGGCGAGGAGGAAATCGAGTCGATCCATCCGAAGATCGACTACCTGCTCAAGGAAACGCAGGGCGTGATCGTCTATCAGGAGCAGGTGATGCAGATCGCCCAGGTCCTGTCCGGCTATTCGCTCGGCGAAGCCGACCTTCTTCGCCGCGCGATGGGCAAGAAGATCAAGGAGGAGATGGACAAGCAGCGCGCCCGCTTCGTCGACGGGGCGGTGAAGAACGGCGTCTCCAAGAACCAGGCGGATGTGATCTTCGATCTGCTGGCCAAGTTCGCGAATTACGGCTTCAACAAGTCGCACGCGGCGGCCTACGCCATCGTGTCCTATCAGACGGCCTATCTGAAGGCCCATTATCCGGTCGAGTTCCTCGCCGCGTCGATGACGCTCGATATGGCGAACACCGAAAAGGTGAACGATTTCCGGCAGGATGCGATGCGCCTCGGCATCGAGATCGTCCCGCCCTCCGTGCAGACCTCGTTCCGGCATTTCGAACCCGGTGACAACCGCATCTATTACGCGCTTGCCGCGGTGAAGGGTGTCGGTGAATCTGCGGTCGATCACATCGTGTCGGTGCGCGGCGACCATCCTTTCGAAAGCATCGAGGATTTCTGCCTGCGGATCGATCCGAAGCAGGTGAACAGGCGCGTGCTGGAAAGCATGATCTGTGCGGGCGCCTTCGATTGCTTCGGGCGCGATCGCGCGGAACTGGTCGGCGGTCTCGACCGTATCCTCGGCTTCGCGCAGCGGGCGCAGGAAAACCGCGTCAGCGGCCAGTCGGACATGTTCGGCATGGGCGGGGGCAGTTCCGGCCCCGAGAAGATCATTCTGCCGGCATTCACGCCCTGGCTGCCCTCGGAAAAGCTGATGCGCGAGTTCGCGGTGCTTGGCTTCTACCTGTCCGCCCATCCGCTCGATTCCTATCGCGCTATTCTCTCGAAGATGCGTGTGCAGACGTTCGCCGACTTCTCGGGCGCCGTGAAGCACGGCGCGACGGCGGGACGTCTTGCCGGCACGGTGACGTCGAAGCAGGAGCGCAAGACCCGCACCGGCAACAAGATGGGCATCGTCACCTTCTCGGACTCCTCCGGGCAATATGAGGCGGTGCTGTTTTCCGAGGCCCTCAACCAGTACCGCGACCTTCTGGAGCCCGGTCAGTCGCTGGTGATCACCGTCGCGGCGGATGAGAGGCCCGAGGGTATCGGCCTGCGCATCCAGACGGCCCAGTCGCTTGAAGAGAAATCCGTGCAGATGCAGAAGGAACTGCGCATCTATGCCCGCGACAGCAGCCCGTTGAAGGCGGTGGAGAAGCATCTCGGAACCAAGGGGGATGGCGCCGTGTCCTTCATCCTGATCAAGGACGAGGGCCGTTGCGAGATCGAAGTCGGCCTGCCCGGAAAGTACCGCATATCGCCGGAGATCGCAGCGGCGCTGCGCGCGTCTCCCGGGGTCCTCGAGGTGGAACTGGTGTGACGCGCCGCACAAGAGACGTGGCGCTATAAACCGCTGAGGCTCCGGTTCGGGTTTTCCCCGTAACGATCTGCAAGGACTCGGGATTCGACAAGGCCGCCGGGCATCGTCCGGCGGCGGGGCAGGCGAGGCTGCGATGCCCGAAAGCCGGCAATCCTTTGCGAAGGCTGCCTGACCGGATGGTTTTCCGGCGGGTCCGCCCCCGGCTTTAACGATTCCGTTTCAATGCCTTGCGGTCGCTTCTTGAATCGTTTTGTCGGAGCGAGGGATGTTCGAGCGATTCCAGCGAAAGCGAGAGCCGGTTTGTGTTCGGAATTGCATAAAAAATAAATAGATAGAGCATTGAAGGTGATCCCGTTTTCGCCGGAAATGCTCTAGCTCTTCTTTTCGGGAGGAGCGGCTCTGGTCAGGGTGATGAAGTCGGTCCCCTGGCCGGTCTCGGTGGATATTCCGTTGTCGGTGACGGTGATCGACGAGCCCGCGCCGAGAAGCCGCTCTATGCGTTCGCGCACATCCGGCGGAATGTCGAGCCGGGACAGCGCATCGGAGGCGGAGCCGGCTTCGTGTCGGCCTAGCCTTTCGGTGATGCCGAGCCGTTTGGCCGTGGCATCGGCAAGACGGTTTTCGAGGGACATCGCCGTCCATTCTGTATGCCCGAGGGCCGGATCAACATCGGTGGCCACAAGGAAATGCGTGCCGAGTTCCCTTTCGGGATCGCGAATTCCGATCGGCGCTTCGAAAAGGGGCTTGAAATCGCGTCGGACGAGAAGATGCCCGGCCGGCGGTTCCGCCGTGCCGGCGGCCTCGTAGAGAGCGGCGAGAAAGGCCGGATCGAGCACGGCCTTGCTTTCGGGAAGATCGTGAGCGATGCGGAATGCGGTGATGGCGCCGACAGTCGCGCGCCCGGCGATGCCGTCCGGCGTTCCGGCATCGAAGCCCAGCCGGTTCAGCAGGGTCTGCATGTCGAGAATGCGCTCGCGGTCGCCGCGGCGCGTGACGAGAATGCGCAGCGGCGGCATGTCCGCCTGCGGTTTTGCCGAGGCTCCGTCCGCCGGCAGGGCGCTCGCCTCGTTCATGGCCACCTCGACGGGCCGGTCGCCGGCAAGCGAGCGGGCGGGGCGCAGGGGCGTGTCGGTCAGCAGCAGGCGGTCGGCATCGTCCCCTCTCGGCTGGAAAAGGCTCTCATGGACGATGCGGACCGGGACGACCGGCGCCTCGGAGACGATCACATGCACCCCGCGCTGCGTCATTCCATAGAGCGAGCGGGCGAAGGGGCCGGGCAGCCGGATGCAGCCGTGAGAGGCGGGGTAGGCGGGGACATGGCCCTCATGCAGGGCAATGCCGGACCAGGTGAGCCTCTGCATGAAGGGCATCGGCGCATTCGAATAGAGGTTGGATTCGTGGTATTTGCGCTTTTCCAGGATGGAGAAGATGCCAGTCGGCGTGGCGTGGCCGGCCTTGCCGGTCGACACTTTCGAACTGGCGATTTCCGCGCCGTCGCGATAGACCGCGAGCGACTGGTCCGTCTTCGATATGACGATCTGCAAAATCCCGTCGCCCGCCTGGGCGAAGGGCGCAAGCGCGGCAGCCGGCAGGAATGCCAGACAGAATACGAAACGCGAAACCATACGAAACTGTCCTTACGCAATACACCGGCTGAGGCTATCGGTGAATGTTTAAGGAAAATTTGAAAGGCAACTTATCGCTTCGGCTTTACACTGCCGAACGTGTAGCCCGTTTCGATGGCCTTGCTGCCGAATTTGAGCCTGAGCTTGTCCATCGCGCCCTCTGCGGCGGCGCGCCGTGTCGCCTGTTCGTCGACGAGATCCGGCGGGTCCGCAAGCACCGGGTCGGTGAGATCGGCCACGCCGATGCCGATCAGCCGGAATGTATCCTGACCGGTTTCCTTCTCCAGTAAGGCGAGCCCGGTGCGGAAAATGCGGTCGGCAAGCTGCGTCGGATCCTCCAGGCGCCGGTTGCGGGTGCGCAGGCGAAAATCGCCGGTCTTGAGCTTGAGGACGACGGTGCGGCCGGCAATGCCCTTAGCCTTCAGCCGGGCCGCGACCTTCTCGCTCAGCCGGCGCAGGACGGGCACGAGTTCGTCGTGCGAGGCGATATCGTCGTCGAAGGTGGTTTCCGCCGAAATGCTGCGCGCCTCCTCGTCCGGTTCCACGCGCCGTTCGTCCTGACCGCGCGAAAGGCGGAAGAGGCGCTGGCCTATCGTGCCGTAGCGGCGCATCAGATCGCTCTCCTCCATCGTCTGCAACTGGCCGATGGTGCGGATGCCATCCGCCTCGAGCTGGGCGGCGAAGGCCTTGCCGACCCCCCAGATGGAGGTGACGGGCCGCGGCGCCAGAAAGGAAAGCGCTTCGGCTTCGCCGATCACCGCAAAGCCGCGCGGCTTGTTGAGGTCGGAGGCGATTTTGGCGAGGAACTTGCAGTAGGACAGGCCCACCGAAACCGTGATGCCGATCTCTTCCTCCACCCGGCGGGCGAAACGGGCCAGCACGCGCGCCGGCGGGTCGTGATGCAGCAATTGCGTTCCGGTCAGGTCGAGAAAGGCCTCGTCGATGGAAAGCGGCTGAACGAGGGGTGTCAGGTCCTGCATCATCGCGCGCACCTGCCGTCCCACCTGTGCATATTTTTCCATGTTCGGCCGGATGACGACGGCCTGCGGGCAGGCTTCCAGCGCCTTGAACATCGGCATGGCCGAACGGACGCCGTGAATGCGGGCGATGTAGCAGCAGGTGGAAACGACGCCGCGCCTGCCGCCGCCGACGATGAGGGGCTTGTCGGCCAGCGAAGGGTCGTCGCGCTTTTCCACGGAGGCATAGAAGGCATCGCAATCGATATGGGCAATCGAAAGGCTGTAAAGCTCGCGGTGATAGATCAGCCGCGGACTTCCACAGCGGATGCAGCGTCTGCGCTCCGGCGCTTGCTGCGTCAGGCAGTCCCGGCAGAAGCCGGGCGGGGAGGAAGCCGTGTTGCTCATCGTCGCCGGAACATAAGTTGAACAAATTCACCTTATGCCGCCACCGTCAGGTCGGCAAGGCCGCCCGTGACGGTTCCGTGCCGTCCTGCGCGAAATGCATGGCCAGCAGGCCGGCGATATCGGTCCAGCCGCACAGGCGTGCGAGGCTTTCCGGCGCGCGCGGCGCATGCCGGTGAATGGCCGATTCGGGCACCATATGCAGGCGCAGGCTCTGCGGCGCGTGGTCGGCGACGGATTGCAGGTTTCGAACCATGTCGTCCACGAAGGCGAGCGGCAGCGGCCGGCCGGCGTGAAGCCGCTCCACCACCGGCCCCTTCGGATTTTCGGTGGCGATCAGTGGATAGGGAAGGCCGAAGGAATCGAGCAAGCGCCGGCGCTGCCCGGCATAGCGCGGCGGCATGGCGGTCAGGAAAACGATGTCGGCCGATGTCGAAAGCGCGTTCAGGGTGCCCGCCGCCTCAGCAAACGGCGTCTGCCACGTTTCCTGCGTATCGAAGAAGCCGAGGATCGTGGCCTTGATATCGGCTTCCGGCAACGCCTCGCCGGTTTCGTGACGGACGATATTGCCGGAAAGACGGAAGGAGCGTGGCACAAGCCGCAAGCCCATGCTCGCCAGATAGGCTTCGAAGGGCACGATGAACTGAAGCACCACGTCATCGACGTCGAAGACCGCGAGAGGCCGGTCGCCGAGCCTGATATGTTCGAGATCGGGCAGGGTTTCGCTCATAACGGTCTTTAGATCTGGCCGGAATCGAGGCCGCCACCGCAAAGGCGCTGCCATGCCTCGCCGACTGCTTCGGGGCGGGTGCCGGTGGCCGCGGCGAAGCGCAGGAGATCGGCTTCGTTGCCCATGAGGAAATCCACAACGCCGCCGAGGAAGGCCGGTTCGCGGGCGACGGCGGCGATCTGGGAAAGCTGCAAGCCGCTCAGCGCCAGAAAGCGGGACAGAAGTTCCGGTTCCTCGGAAAGCCAGGCAAGAATGGTGAGGGCCAGTATTTCCGGTTCCGGATCGGCGGAACGAATGTTTTTGAACTTGCTGATCATATGCTTGCCGGAATTACTGTTTCTCAACCAAATAAAGATAGCGTGCTCGCCGTGGAGACGTGCGATGCTGCGCGATCGAAGGACATCAGGTATGCCCAAGCAGGTTTTGATTGTAGAGGACAACGAGCTTAATATGAAGCTCTTTCGCGACCTGATCGAGGCGTCCGGGTACACGACCATTCAGACGCGCAACGGCATGGAAGCGCTCGATCTGGCCCGCAAGCACCGCCCGGATCTCATTCTGATGGATATCCAGCTCCCGGAAGTTTCAGGTCTCGAAGTGACGAAATGGCTCAAGGAAGACGATGAACTGCATGTGATTCCCGTGATTGCCGTCACCGCTTTCGCGATGAAGGGCGACGAGGAACGCATTCGCCAGGGCGGTTGCGAGGCCTATGTTTCGAAACCGATCTCGGTTCCCAAGTTCATCGAAACCATCAAGACGTATCTCGGAGACGCATGATGAGTGTCGAGGTAGGAGCATGACGGCACGCATTCTGGTCGTGGACGATATTCCCGCCAACGTGAAACTGCTCGAAGCGCGTCTTCTGGCGGAGTATTTCGAGGTGCTGACGGCCGAGAACGGTCATCGCGCGCTGGAAATCTGCGATTCGACCCAGGTCGATCTGGTCCTGCTGGACGTCATGATGCCCGGCATCGACGGCTTCGAGGTGTGCCAGCGGCTGAAGCTCAATCCGCGCACCGCGCATATCCCGGTGGTGATGGTGACGGCGCTCGACCAGCCGTCCGACCGCGTCCGCGGCCTCAAGGCCGGCGCCGACGATTTCCTCACCAAGCCCGTCAACGATCTTCAGCTCATTTCCCGGGTCAAGAGCCTCATGCGCCTCAAGACGCTCAGCGACGAGCTGCGCATCAGGGCCGAGACCGCCCGGAAAGTGGGCATGGACGACCTGATGAAGCTGGCCGACGAACGGGTGGACGAGGGGGGGCGGATCCTTCTCGTCGACGGGCGCGGCACGTCGCAGGAACGGATCGTCAAGACGCTCAAGCCGATCGCGTCGGTCATGCCTATGTCCGACCCGCAGGCGGCAGTGTTCGAGGCGGCGGAATCGAATTTCGATCTGGTGATCGTCAATTCGAATTTCGAAGACTACGATCCGCTGCGCCTGTGCTCGCAGCTGCGCTCGCTGGAACGCACCCGCTTCATTCCCGTCCTTCTGGTGACGGAGCAGGGCGCGGACGAACAGGTCGTCCGCGCCTTCGACCTCGGCGTCAACGATTACATTTCCCGCCCGATTGATCCGAACGAGCTGATCGCGCGGTCGCTGACGCAGATCCGCCGCAAGCGCTACAACGACCGGCTGCGTGCCGGACTTCAGCAGACGATGGAACTGGCCATCACCGATCCGCTGACGGGACTGAGCAACCGCCGCTATCTGGACAACCATATCAAGACGCTGTTCGCGCGTGCGACGGCCCGCGGCCGTGCCCTGTCTGTGTGCATCGCCGATATAGACCGCTTCAAGAGCATCAACGACATGTATGGCCACGATGCCGGCGACGAGGTGCTGAGGCAGTTCGCGGCGCGCATCCGCGGCGCGGTGCGCGGCGCCGATCTCGCCTGTCGTTTCGGTGGCGAGGAGTTCGTCGTCGTCATGCCGGATACGGACCGGGAAGCCGCCGTGTCGGTGGCCGAGCGATTGCGCCTGAGCATCGAGGGAACGCCGTTCGCCCTGCGCGGCAGCGACCTGCGGGTGAATGTCACGGCCTCGCTGGGGATTGCAACCATAGGTGATGAAACTCATACCCCGGAACGGTTGTTCAAGCAGGCCGACGAGGCGCTCTACGAGGCGAAGAACATGGGTCGCAATCGCGTCGTGGCCGCCGCTGCCTGAGAATCAAACCGCTGATGCGATTTCGATACAACGGGATGACATTGCGCGATTTTGGCTTGCGATGACCGCGGGATGAGGCGGCAGCCTGTGGATAAAGCCCATTTTCTCCGCAATTCTGCCAGAATGTTGCGACAATTGACAGGGGCTGAGATGCGGCGAATGTTCCGTTCTTTGCCCCTGCGTAACAATCCCCAAAAGTCACCCTCGATATATTGGCACGTATAGAGTGCAACCGCAGGCATTGGTCGGGCGGTTGTCCCAAGTTGAATTTCCGTTATTCATGCGTTGTTTTCAAGGGCTTGATTTTGCTAAACTATTGAAAATACCGGAATGTATGGGGTTGTCTATCGTTAAAGCGGAAAATTTAGTTTTGCTTCCCTGGTAAAAATGCGAATTTTACACGGTGTGGAAGCGGATTTACTTCGGGATTGGAGTTAAAGGCCTGCCATCTTTAACCATGAAAAAAGATTAAAATTTTTTCACGTTAAGAAAGCGTTGATTTTTTTCGGGAAATGAGCGACGTTCTCATCATAGGACGGCTCAAGATCGAGACGTCGAACAGTTACCCCATGATGCTCAGGTCCGCCGCATCTCCTGGGTCGTGGGGCTGGTCGGCTGGTTCGCAAAATATACCTGGTTCCTCGTGCCACGGTTGCGTGCCGGCCGACCCCTTATCAAAAAGCGCCGCGCCCGAAAGGGTTGCGGCGCTTTTTGATGTCCGTTTGCCGGGGAACCGGTCTCTCTCGTCGTGGACGCAATTCGGAACGGAAAGCCGCATCGAACCGGAAGGGCGCACCGGCCCAAAGCAAAGGGCGCGACCGGCAGGCCGCGCCCTTTTGCAAAGCCACGGATCAGGAATTACTTGATCTTGGCTTCCTTGAACTCGACGTGCTTCTTGACGACCGGGTCGTACTTGGTCTTGGTCATCTTGTCGGTCATCGTGCGGCTGTTCTTCGTCGTGACGTAGAAGAAGCCGGTGTCAGCCGTCGAGAGCAGCTTGATCTTGATGGTCGTTGCTTTCGCCATGGTCGTTTGCCTTTAGCTTAAAAATGAAGCCGTGGACGGCGTGTGGCCCACGGCGAAATCTGGCCGGAAACTACAAATCGCGCCCGAAAAGTCAAGTCTGTTTTGGCCGGAAAAGCAGACGAGCCACGGAAACGCCCACATAGAGGGCAAAAAAGGCGGCAATCGCCCAGGCAAAACCGTCATTGCCCGTCACGTCCATCGCTGCGCCTATTCCCTGCGGCCCGCCGACGGTGCCGACGGCATAGCAGAAAACGAAGGCGGCATTGGCATTGGCGAGGTCGGAGCCCCTGAGTCTGGAGCCGAGATGGGCAAGGCCGATCGTGTAGAGGCCGGAGACGCTGCCGCCCCAGAAGAGCAGCACCGCCGCCATCAGCATCCAGTTGCCGGTCAGCAGCGGCAGGCAGAGCGAGCCAACAAAGCCGACGACCGCCATGACGGCAAGCAGCGGCCTGCGGTCGCCCATGCGGTCGGAGATCATGCCGAGCGGGATCTGGAACACCATGTTGCCGATGCCCATGACGGTCAGCAGCAGCGCCGCCTGCGCCTCGGTGAAGCCCTCGCGCGTCGCATAGATCGGGAAGAGCGACAGCCCTCCAGCCTCCACCGCGCCGAACACGAAGGCCGCGATGGTTGCCGTCGGCACCAGCAGGATATAGCGGAAGAAATGGTGTTCCGCGGCTTCGCCGAGGCGCGGGCTTTCCCGGCGGGCGATGAATATGGGAATGGCGGCGGAGAGTATCGCGCCGCCGGCGATCAGGAACGGCAGGATGCCCTCGCTGCCGGTTAAGGAAAAGATCAGCGGCCCCATCGCGAAGCCGATGGACAGGACGGTGGCGTAGATGCCGAGCACCAGCCCGCGCCGGGAGGACGGGGCGGCGGTGTTGATCCAGAATTCGGACAGTACGAACAGCGTGGTGATCGCGCCGTGAAAGGCGAGGCGCAGCGGAAACCAGTACCAGAAATTCTCCGCGTAATAGAAGCCCATGCCGCTGACGGTCGACATCACGATGGCCCAGAGCATGACGGTGGCGACACCGAACCGGTGCGCGAGCCAGGTGGTCAGCGGCGCGGCGACCATCGCGGCAATCCCGGCCATCGCCGAATTGAGGCCGATCAGGGTCGAGGATATGCCGCGCTTCTCCAGGATGATGGACAGCAGCGGCAGGCCGAGGCCGATGGCGATGCCGACCGCCGTGATGGCCGACATGGCGGCGGCCAGCGAGGGCCAGTGGATGGTTTCGACAGCCCTCTGGTCGTCGAGCGTCTTGACCTGCTTCATGTGCCGGGAAACCTCAGAGAAAAGAACGGACGGCGCGTCCGCGAAGCATGCGGTAGAACGGGACCGGTTCCGTCGGAGACAGGGCCGGGCGGGCCTTCAGGAGCGCCCTGACATCCAGGAGCACGGTGCGGGTGATCGCGGGGATGTTGAGACAAGAATCCGTGTCGATGTCAAGCCAGCGGATATCGTGCAGCTCGTCGGAATCGCGGGCGGCAGCGGGGTCCAGTCCGGCCTCGTCCGCAAATGCGACGAAGAAGCGCGTGTCGTAGCGTCGGACGTAGCCCGGCGGTGTGATGGCGCGGGCCGCAAGCCGCAGGCCGGACAGGTCCGCTGGAGCGGCGGCGGCGATGCCCGTTTCCTCTTCCAGCTCCCGCAGGGCCGCCAGCGCCAGCGCCCGGCCGCGCGCGGCGCTCAGGCCGGCGGGCGGTGCGCTGCGCAGCCGTGCCATCACGGCGGGATGGAGATCGGCGCAGAAGGGCAGGGCATGGTCGCCGGCATCGCATTTGCCACCGGGGAAGACGTAGGCCTCCGGCATGAATACATGGCGGCTCGAGCGTTTTCCCATCAGGACCCGCGGGCGGGCGGCGGAACGATCGATCAGCACCAGCGCGGCGGCGTCGCGCGGTCTGAGATAGGCCGGCTTCGCCGCCTCGTCCCTTTTCTCGTGGTCCTGCAAGCCCGACCCTCCGCACGGCTTCGCGTTCAAAGCATTTCCGGCAAGATGTTGAGCGGTTTTGCGTCCGGAAATGCGGAAATGCTCTAGCGGCGCCCTCGCGGCGGGCGGGTTCCGGGCTGTTTCGGCCCGCCCCGCCGGGTCGATTTGTGGAACGACCGCGTGGCGGCGGGCATCTTGCGGCCCTCGCTCAGCATCTCGAAACGCAGCGCGCCGGCCAGCGGCAGCGCTTCGGCGAGCTTCACGTCGACACTGTCGCCAAGCCTGTAGCCGAGCCCCGTCTTCTCGCCGGTCAGTGCCTGATGTGCCTCGTCGTAGATGAAATAGTCCATGCCGAGCGTCGAGACCGGCACGAAGCCGTCGGCGCCGTACTCGGGCAGCGAGACGAACAGTCCTGCCTTGATCACGCCGGACACGCGGCCCTGGAAGCTCTCGCCGATGCGGCCTGCCAGATGATGGGCGACGAGGCGGTTCACCGTGTCGCGTTCGGCGGCCATCGCCCGGCGTTCGAACGTCGAGATTTCGGCCGCGATATCGTCGAGGCCGGCTTCCTCGTCGGGCGTGATGCCACCTTCGCCGAGCCCCAGCGAGCCGACCAGCGCGCGATGGACGATCAGGTCGGCATAGCGGCGGATCGGCGAGGTGAAGTGGGCGTATTTCATCAGGTTCAGGCCGAAATGACCGATGTTCTCCGGGCTGTAGACGGCCTGGCTCTGCGAGCGCAGCACCATTTCGTTGACCATCGTCTGGTGCGGCGTATCCGCGGCGCGTGCCAGGATGCCGTTGAACGAATTGGCGCGCACCTGTCCGCCCCGGGCCATCGGGATGTCGAGCGTGGCGAGGAACTCGCGCAGCGTCTCCTGCTTGGCGAGCGAGGGCGCGTCATGCACGCGGTAGATCAGCGGCTGGCGGCGCTTTTCCAGCGTTTCGGCAGCGGCGACGTTCGCCTGGATCATCATTTCCTCGATCAGCTTGTGCGCGTCGAGACGCTCCGGCACGAACACCCGGTCGACGGTGCCATCCGGCTTCAGCAGGATCTTGCGCTCCGGCATGTCGAGATCGAGCGGCTGGCGGCGGTCGCGGCCGGTCCTGAGGATGGCGTAGGCCGCCCAGAGCGGCTTGAGGACCGGATCGAGCAGCGGGCCGGTCTTGTCGTCCGGCCTGCCGTCGATGGCGGCCTGCGCCTGCTGGTAGGAAAGCTTGGCCGCGCTCTTCATCATGACGCGGTGGAAGGTATGGCTCGCCTTGCGGCCCTCCTTCGAGAACACCATGCGCACGGCCAATGCCGGGCGGTTCTCGCCCTCGCGCAGGGAACACAGGTCGTTGGAAATGCGCTCCGGCAGCATTGGCACGACGCGATCCGGGAAATAGACGGAATTGCCGCGCTTCAGCGCCTCGCGGTCTATGGCGCTGCCGGGGCGGATATACCAGGAGACGTCGGCAATGGCGACGGTGACGATCACGCCGCCGGGATTGTCGGGCGAGGGGTCTGGCTCCGCGTAGACCGCGTCGTCATGGTCCTTCGCATCGGCGGGGTCGATGGTGACGAGCGGAACGTGCCGCCAGTCCTCGCGGTCCTTCATCGGCGCCGGTTCCGCGGCCGCCGCGGCATCGAGCACCGGCTGCGGGAAGATGTAAGGGATGCCGTGGTCGTGGATGGCGATCATGGAGATCGCCTTTTCCGAGGCGACCGAGCCGACGACGGTCAGCACCCTGGCGCGCGCCAGCCCGTAGCGTCCGCCGCGCGTGACCTCGACGGAAACGAGATCGCCGTCCTTCGCCTCGCCGGTGGAATCCGGGTCGATGGCCATTTCCTCGCCGCGCCGGTCGATCGGAACGAGGCGGCCCGCGCCGCCCGGCATCGTGCGGAAGACGCCGAGCGAGGCGTTGCGGTTCTTGTCGATGATCTTGATGACGCGGGCGGTGTAGGCGGGGCCCGTCCGGTCCTTGGACGGGAAGATCTTGGCGACGATCCGGTCCCCGAGCCCGGCCGTCGGGGCCTTGGTGCGTCCGCGTTCGCCGCCGGAGGACTGGCGGATCAGCACCGCGGGGGCAACGCCGTTTTCCTCCGGCCATTCCGCCGGGCGGGCGATCAGTTCGCCGTCCTTGTCGCGGGTGGTGATGTCGAGAACGGTCACGGGCGGCAGCGCGCCCGGGCGGATCAGAGACTTGCGGCTCTTTTGCAGGAGACCCTCGTCCTCCAGATCGCGCAGCAGGTCCTTCAGCTCGACGCGGGCCGCGCCCTTCAGGCCGAACGCCTTGGAAATCTCGCGCTTGGAGGCCTTGTCCGGATGGTCGGCGATGAAGCGCAGGAGAATCTCGCGCGGCGGCACGGCACCGTGGACGATCACATCTTGCGGAGCGGCATCCGCGCGAAACGTGCCGCCGGCCCTGCGGCCGGCGCTGGAAATCGGGTCGCGCGGTTTCTTGCTCACGATGCTGTCTTCTTCTTTGCCGCCGCGCCTTTCGCCTTGGCTTTCGGTTTGGCGGCAGCCTTCGGCTTGGCGGCCTTCTTGGTTTCGCCGTCGCTTTCGGCCGCCTTGGACGCCGCCTTCTTCGCCGGCGCCTTCCTGGCCGCGGCGCCGGACTTGCCGCTCTTTTCGGCGATCAGGGCAAGCGCCTCCTCGACCGTGACCGATTGCGGGTCCTTGCCGCGCGGCAGGGTGGCGTTCACCTTGCCCCAGTTGACGTAGGGGCCGTAACGCCCGTCGCGGACGGTGATCGCGCCGCCGCCCGGATGCTCTCCGAGTTCCTTGAGGGCGGCAGCGGCCGTCCGCCCACGTCCGCCCGGTCCCTTCGACTGCTTTTCGGCAAGAACGGTGACGGCGCGGTTGAGGCCGATCGTGAAGACGTCCTCGACGGATTCCAGATTGGCATAGGTGCCGTCATGCAGCACGAACGGCCCGTAGCGCCCGATGCCGGCGGAAATCATCTTGCCGCTTTCGGGATGCTGGCCGATGTCGCGGGGGAGCGAGATCAGCGCCATCGCCTTCTCGTAGTCGATATCCTCGACCTTCCAGCCGCGCGGCAGCGAGGCGCGCTTGGCTTCCTTGCCGTCGCCGCGCTGCACGTAGGGCCCGAAGCGGCCGGCGCGCAGCGTGATCTCCTCGCCGGTGATCGGGTCGGTGCCAAGCGCCTTCGGCTCGTTGCCGAGCGCCTCGGCATCCGCGCCGCCCTCGTTGGAAAGCTGGCGGGTGAAATTGCATTCCGGGTAATTGGAACAGCCGATGAAGGCGCCGTACTTGCCGAGTTTCAGCGACAGGTGGCCGGTGCCGCAGGCCTGACAGATGCGCGGGTCGGAGCCGTCCTCGCGCTTGGGGAAGACGAGGGGGGCGAGCGCCTCGTTCAGCGCGTCGAGCACGTTGGTGACGCGCAGTTCCTTGGTGTCCTCGATCTGCTGGAAGAAGTTCTGCCAGAATTCGCGCAGCACCTGCCGCCAGTCGAGTTCGCCGGCGGAAATCCTGTCGAGTTTTTCTTCGAGATCCGCGGTGAAGTCGTATTCCACATACTTCGTGAAGAAGTTTTCGAGGAACGCCGTCACCAGCCGGCCCTTGGCCTGCGGGATCAGCTTGCGCTTGTCGATGGTGATGTAGTCGCGGTCGCGCAGTGTGGCGAGCGTCGCCGCATAGGTCGACGGGCGGCCGATGCCCAGTTCTTCCATCTTCTTGATCAGCGTGGCTTCCGAATAGCGCGGCGGCGGTTCGGTGAAATGCTGCTGTGCGTTGATCTTGCGCCGAGCGAGCGCTTCGGCCCGGTTGATTTCCGGCAGGCGGGCTCCGTCCTCGCCGTCGTCGGCCTGTTCGCCGTCTTCCTTGGCATCGGTATAGGCGGCGATGAAGCCGTCGAAACGGATGACGGAGCCGACGGCGCGAAGGCCGGCCTTCTCGCCCTTGTTCTCGGCCAGGATCTCGACGGTGGTGCGCTCGATCTCGGCCGAGGCCATCTGGCTGGCGATGCCGCGCTTCCAGATCAGGTCATAAAGACGGAACTGGTCGGAATCGAGGAAACGCTTCACCTTGTCCGGAGAACGGTTGAAATCGGTGGGGCGGATGGCTTCGTGCGCTTCCTGGGCGTTCTTCGCCTTGGTCGAGTAGAAGCGCGGCTTTTCCGGCCGGTAGCGGTCTCCGAACTGACTGGCAATGGCGCTCCGTGCGGCGTCGATCGCTTCCGCCGCCATCTGCACACCGTCGGTACGCATATAAGTGATGAGGCCGACCGTTTCGCCGCCGATGTCGAAGCCTTCGTAAAGCTTCTGGGCGATCTGCATGGTACGGGATGCGGAGAAGCCCAGCCGTGAGGACGCGGCCTGCTGGAGCGTCGAGGTGGTGAAGGGCGGTGCGGGATTGCGCTTGACCGGCTTGGCCTCGACGGATTCCACCGTGTAGCTCGCGCCTTCGAGAAGCGCCTTGAGACGGCCGGCCTCCTCGCCGTTGGCGATCGAGTTGCGCTGAAGCCTCTTGCCGCCCGCGGAGACGAGGCGGGCCTCGAATTCGTCGTTGCGCGGCGTCGAGAGCAGGGCGGAAATCGACCAGTATTCCTCCGTGACGAAACGCTCGATCTCGGCTTCGCGGTCGCAGACGAGGCGCAGCGCCACCGACTGCACGCGACCGGCCGACCGCGCGCCCGGCAGCTTGCGCCACAGAACCGGCGAGAGGTTGAAGCCGACGAGATAATCGAGGGCGCGGCGGGCGAGATAGGCATCCACCAGCGGCACGTCGATGTCGCGCGGATGCGCCATCGCATCAAGAACCGCCTTCTTGGTGATGGCGTTGAAGACGACGCGCTTCACCGGTTTGTCGCCCAGCACGCGACGCTTCTTCAGAAGATCGAGCACATGCCATGAGATCGCTTCTCCCTCGCGATCCGGGTCGGTTGCGAGAATGAGGCCGTCGGAGGCCTTCACGGCGTCGGCAATGTCCTTGATTCGCTTCTGCGAGGCGCTGTCGACCTCCCAGATCATCTCGAAATCCTGATCCGGAAGAACGGAGCCGTCTTTTGCGGGAAGGTCGCGAACGTGGCCGAAGGACGCCAAAACCTTGTAACCCGGGCCAAGATACTTGTTGATTGTCTTGGCCTTGGCGGGCGATTCTACCACTACGACATTCATATTCGTTTCTCTGGTTACGGAACCGGAAGGGGCCGGTGCGCCCGGCTTGGGCCACGCGGTTGCGGTCGTGACAGTCCTCCGAAATGGACAGGGATTGGCGTGCGGTCAAGTCTTTTCCACAAATTTCACATTATGCGTAGGAGAAGCACAACCAAAAAGTGAAGGGAATTGCATTGCAATTAGCGGTGTTTTCGTTATGCTTCCTCATGTCGAATAAGGCGGGCGGCGAATGACTCCGCCCACAAGCAGCAGGCGGGAAAAAACATGGTCTCGAAGAAGACGGACGCCGAAAAAGGTACGAAATTGTCGCGAGAAAACATCGCCTATATCCGCCAGATGCTTGGTGAGTTGCGTCAGGTTGCCCGCGGTGAAGGGGCCGACATGCTGTGCTACCTCATAGAAATGGCCTATGTGGAAGCAGGGGACATCCAGACGGGCAGGCGTGCGCTCTCACCCGGCAAAGGTGAGCGAGACAAGACCCCCGGCATGTCTTTGTAGGCGCCCGGCCAGATCGAGTTCGAGCAGGATCAGATAGACCGATGCGGCGGGCAATCCGGTATGGCGGATGATGTCGTCCGTTTCGACGGGGGATGCCCCGAGCGCCTCCGACACCCGCGCGCGATCGCTGTCATCGGGCGGCGTTCCGGCCGGCGCGGCGGTTTCCTGCCCCGGTTCCTCGACCTTCGAATGGGAAAACAGATCGCGGCGGGTGAGCGGTGCCAGGGCGTCGAGAATGTCGGCCGGTTCCGTCGTCAGGATGGCGCCGTCTTTGATCAGGCCGTTCGTTCCCTGGCAGCGCATATCGAGCGGTGAGCCGGGAACCGCAAAGACCAGCCGCCCGAAATCGCCCGCGAGCCGCGCCGTGATCAGCGAGCCGGAGCGTTTTGCGGCCTCCACGATGACGACGCCGAGCGCAATGCCGGCGATCAGCCGGTTGCGGCGGGGAAAGTCCCGGGCGCGCGGCTCCCAGCCGAACGGCATTTCCGAGACGGCGAGGCCGTTGCCGTTCCAGATCTCGTCGAGCAATCCCAGGTTTTCCGGCGGATAGGGGCGGTCGAGCCCGCCCGCCAGCGCCGCGATGGTGCCGGTTTGCAGGCTGGCGCGATGGGCGCTCGCATCGATGCCGCGGGCAAGCCCGGACACGATGCCGTAGCCGGCCCGGCCGCAGTCGCGCGCCAGCATCGCGGCGAACTTGACCCCGTTGATCGAGGCGTTGCGCGAGCCGACGATGCTGATGGCCGGCGGCGCGGCGGCCGCCGCATCGCCCCGAACGGCCAGCAACGGCGGGGCGGCGTCGATCTGCCGCAGGGCGGAGGGATAGTCGGGTTCGCCGATGCCGACGAAGCGGGCGCCGAAACGGTGCGCGACGTCGATCTCCCGCTCGGCTTCCTCGCGGCTGGCGACGCGAATATGGCGGGACGAGCCGCCCCGGCGGGACAATTCCGGCAGCATGCCGAGGGCGGTTTCCGCCGAGCCGAAATGATTGATGAGATCGCGGAAGGTGACGGGGCCTACGTTGTCGGAGCGGATGAGCCGGAGCCAGGCGATCTTCTGTCGGTCTGTCAGCGCTATGCCCTTGCGCTCGGCGCCGAAGCCGTCCATCTCATCCCTTCTGACCGATCTTGCTCTCGGTGCCCGCCAAAAGGCGCTTGATGTTGTCCTTGTGCTTCACCCAGGAAATGGCGGTCATCAGGGCCATCGTCAGGGCGAAGGAATGCTCGCCCAGTATCCACAACACAACCGGAATGACAAGCGTCGCAACCAGTGCGGATAGCGACGAGTATTTCGTCAGCCTGGCGCAGCCGAGCCAGACGGCGGCGAAGACGAGCACGGTCCACGGCTGGACGCCGAGCAGCACGCCGATATAGGTCGCCACGCCCTTGCCGCCCCTGAAGCGCAGCCAGACCGGGAACAGGTGACCGAGAAAGGCGAAGAAGCCGGCGACCAGCCCGGCCTCGAAGCCCCACGCGTAGCGGGCGGCGGCGACCGCCGCGGTCGCCTTCAGCGCATCGAGAAGAAGCGTCGCGGCGGCGAGCTTCCGGTTGCCCGTCCTCAGGACGTTGGTGGCACCGATATTGCCCGAGCCGATTTTCCGCACGTCGCCGAGTCCGGCGGCGCGCGTCAGCAGCAGGCCGAAGGGGATCGTGCCGAGCAGATAGCCGAGAATCGCGGCGAGTGCTGCGGTTCCCGCCGATAGGGTCGATGCGTCGAAGAGGGCCACGTCCTGTCTCCCTTGTTCAGAGCGTGAAGACCGGCTTGCCGGCGACATAGGTCGCCACGGCCCGGCCGCTGAAGCGCGCATCCTCGAACGGCGTGTTCTTGGAGCGCGAGGTCAGTTCGTCGCGCGCGACGAGCCACGGTTCGTCGATATCGATCAGGGTGACGTCCGCCTTGGCGCCCGGCTTCAGGGTGCCGGCGTCGAGGCCGAAGATCTGCGCGGGGCGGGTGGACATGGCATCGATGAGGCGCATCAGAGAGACATGGCCGGCATGGTGCAGGCGCAGCGCCGCCGAAAGCAGGGTTTCCAGCCCGATGGCGCCTTCCTCGGCCTCGGGGAAGGGCAGGCGCTTGGTGTCGACGTCCTGCGGATCGTGCGCGGAAACGATGATGTCGATCTCGCCCCTGTTCAACGCCTCGACCATCGCGAACCGGTCGTCTTCGGTGCGCAGCGGCGGCGCAAGTTTGAAGAAGGTGCGGTATTCGCCGATGTCGTTCTCGTTGAGCGTCAGGTTGTTGATCGAAACCGCCGAGGTCACTTTCGCGCCCCGCTCGCGCGCCGTCTTGACCGCCTCGGCCGATTCCGGAACGGAGATGAGCGCGGCGTGATAGGTGCCGCCCGTCAGGGCCGCGATCCGCAGGTCACGCTCCAGCGGAATGATCTCCGCTTCCTTCGGAATGCCGGACAGGCCGAGCCAGCTTGCCAGCAGCCCCTCGTTCATCGCGCCGTTGCCGAGATACTTGTCGCGGGGGCTGAGCGAGATGACGGCGCCGAGTTCGCGCGCATAGCTCATCACGCGGCGCAGCACGAGCGAATCGGAAAGCGGCTTGCGGCCGTTGTCGAAGGCGACGGCTCCCGCTTCGGACAGCAGGCCGATCTCGGTCATCTCGACCCCGGCCAGCCCCTTGGTCAGCGCGGCGGCCGGGTGAACGTTGACGATGGCCTGGTCGCGGGCTGTCTTGCGCACGAATTCGACGAGTGCGATGTCGTCGATCACCGGATCGGTGTCGGGCATCATGATGAAGGAGGTGACGCCGCCGGCCGCCGCCGCGCGGGCGGCCGAGGCGATGGTCTCGCGATGCTCGGCGCCGGGCTCACCGACATGGACGCGCGCGTCCACGAGGCCGGGAACGGCGACGAGGCCCTTGCAGTCCTTCACCGTCGCGCCTTCCGGAGCGCCCTGGTTCAGCGCGGAAGCGCCCGCCTCGGCGATCACGCCGTCCCTGATGACGATGGAGCCCGTTTCATCGAGGTTGCGGGAGGGATCGATGATCCTGACATTCTTGAGAATGGTGGTGCCGCTCATGCCCGTTCTCCGTTGTTCTGCGAGACGAGCAGGGCTTCCATGACCGCCATGCGCACGGCCACGCCCATTTCCACCTGCCGCTCGATGACGCTCTGCGGGCCGTCGGCGATTTCCGAGGCGATCTCGACGCCGCGGTTCATCGGCCCGGGGTGCATGACGAGCGCGCCGTCCTTGGCGGCCTTCAGCTTTTCGGCGTCGAGGCCGTAATAGTGGAAATATTCGCGCACCGAAGGCACGAAGGAGCCGGACATGCGCTCGCGTTGCAGGCGCAGCATCATCACCACGTCGGCGTCTTTCAGTCCCTCCTTCATGTCATGGTAGACTTCGACGCTCATGTCGCGGATGCCGGAGGGCAGGAGCGTCGGCGGGGCGACGACCCGCACCCGCGCGCCCATCGCGTTGAGCAGGATGATGTCGGAGCGGGCGACGCGCGAATGCAGCACGTCGCCGCATATGGCGACCGTGATGCCGGAGAGCGTGCCGAGCGCGCGGCGGATCGTCAGCCCGTCGAGCAGCGCCTGCGTCGGGTGCTCGTGCTGGCCGTCACCGGCGTTCACCACCGAGCACGACACCTTCTGGGCCAGCAGGGCGGCGGCACCGCCGGAGGAATGGCGCACGACCAGCACGTCGGGGTGCATGGCGTTCAGCGTCATCGCCGTGTCGATCAGCGTTTCGCCCTTCTTGACCGAGGAATTGCCGACGGACATGTTCATGACGTCCGCGCCGAGGCGTTTTCCCGCCAGTTCGAAGGACGACTGGGTGCGCGTCGAGGCCTCGAAAAAGAGGTTGATCTGGGTCAGCCCCCGCAGCGTGGAGGTCTTCTTCTCCCGCTGCCGGCTGATCTTGACGGCCTCGTCGGCCTTGTCGAGAAGGAAGGTGATGTCCTCTTGCGTGAGGCCCTTGATGCCAAGCAGATGGCGATGGGGAAAAAAGACCATATGGCGGCCCTCCTGAATGGTACGGCCTCTCATAAAGAGTGGTATGCGCAAGAGCAAGTAATATGCTGTTAAGAGTTTTGTCCGGTCCCCTGCATTTTCATGCTAAACGGGCTAAAGCCATTCTGGATGGGCTCAAGCCATTCCGGCAGACGTATGAAACGCGGTTTTGCGTCCGGAATTGCGCCGATACGAACAGATGGAGCATTTCCGCGATTCTTGAGAAAAAGGGAAATGCGTCTATGACGCAGGAATGACCGATATGACCCGGACTGAAGACACACTGGCCGATCTGAACCAGCCCCCGCTCTGGTCCGGCATCAATGCCTACCGCTCCGACCCGCTGATCGTCGACCTGACCGGCAGCCTCAACCGCAGCGTCCGCGACGAACTCGACACCCTCGGCCGCTACGTCACCTCGCACGAGGCGCAGGAACTGGCGCGCATGGCCAACGAAAGCGTGCCGAAGCTGCGCACGCACGGCCCGCGCGGCGAGCGGATCGACCAGGTGGAGTTCCATCCGGCCTGGCATGCGCTGATGCGCCGTTCGATGGCGTCCGGCCTGCATTCATCCGCCTGGGAATCCAGCACCGAGTCGCGCGGCCGCGAGCATCTCGGCCGCGCCGCCCGCTTCTATCTCACCGCGCAGCTCGAATGCGGCCATCTCTGCCCGCTGACCATGACCAGCGCCTCCGTCGCGGCGATCATGGCCTCCGGCCCGGTGCAGAAGGAATGGACGCCGCGTATCCTCGCGCGCAAATACGATTCCTCCAACCGCCCGGCCCAGTCCAAGAGTGCCGTGACCATCGGCATGGGCATGACGGAAAAGCAGGGCGGAACGGACGTGCGCGCCAACCGCACCGCCGCCGAACGGGTGGGCGAGGGCATCTATCGCCTGTCCGGCCACAAATGGTTCCTGTCCGCGCCGATGAGCGATGCCTTCGTCATGCTGGCGAAGACCCGCGAGGGCATGGGCTGCTTCCTCGTGCCGCGCCTTCTGGAAGACGGCTCTTCCAACGGCCTCAACCTGCAACGCCTGAAGGACAAGCTCGGCAATCGCTCGAACGCGTCCGCCGAAGTCGAGTTCAGCGATGCCTTCGGCTATCTGCTTGGCAAGCCCGATGGCGGCATCTCCACCATCCTCGACATGGTGACGCTGACGCGGCTGGATTGTTCGCTCGCCTCCGCCGGCATCATGCGGGCCTCGCTCGCCGAGGCCGTCCACCATGCGCGCGGCCGCAGCGTGTTCGGCCGGATGCTGGTGTCGCAGCCGATCATGACCCGGGTGCTGGCCGACATGGCGCTCGACGTCGCCGCCGCCACGGTGCTGTCGTTCCGTCTGGCCAGCGCCTTCGACAAGGCGCGCATCAGCCCGGAGGACGCCGCCTATGCGCGGCTGATGACGCCGATCGTCAAATACTGGACGACCAAGATCGCCCCCGCGCTGATCTACGAGGCGATGGAGGTGATCGGCGGCTCCGGCTATATCGAGGAACGCCCGATCGCCCGCCATTACCGTGAGGCACCGGTCAACGCCATCTGGGAAGGTTCCGGCAACGTCATGGCGCTCGACGTGCTGCGTGTGCTCGGGCGCGGCAAGGAACTGTTCGAGACGGTTTTCGCCGGTCTGGAGCGCGATCTCGGCGCTGCGGGACGCAAGACCGTCGACGTCCTGCGCGCCGCGATGGCGCTCTGCGAGCGGGACGAGGGTGCGGCACGCCTTCTCGTCGAACAGATCGCGCTGGCCGCCGCCGCCGCCGAACTCTACCGGCTGGGGGCGGGGCGCATTGCCGACGCTTTCATCGAAACCCGTCTGGCCGGCGGTTGGCGCTCCACCTACGGCATGCTCGACAGCCGCTTCGACGCCGCCTACATCGTCGACCTGCTCTATCCGCCGGCGAGCTGACAAGGCTCTCTCCGGTTCGGCACCGTCCCTGCAAGTGGAATACCAACGGTGCGGCTTTCCCCTTCTCCCCGGGGGGGAGAAGGTGCCCGAAGGGCGGATGAGGGGAGCGCGAAACGCAAAGATACTGCCTCGAACGCCCCCTCATCCGGCTGCCGCCACCTTCTCCCCACGGGGGAGAAGGGCGAGAAACGCGCGCTTGTCATTTTGTGCAAAGCCTGCCGACTTATCCACACATCCCCGCCGCGCCGTTAACCATAAGAACCGGTTTACGTTGCGGAAGATCCGCTGACCGGCCAAGGTGGCGTTAACGCAATGTTAACCATAACCCCATCGGACGCGGACATGTATGAAACGCTGTCGCACCGGGCGCCGTTGATCGTCATGACGATGTTCTTCGCGGCGCTTGCCATGAATATCGCCGTGCCTGCCCTCGTGCTGGCGGCGATGGGCCTCATGCGCTGGGTTGTGCTGAAGGGCGGCGAGGGGCCGTCTTTCCAAGGGAGGCCCGCATGAAGTGGTTTCTGTTTCTCTGGGCGGGGCCGGTCGCGCTTCTGCTCGGCTGGTATTTCCTGTCGCTGAACGACATGAGCTTCGGCATCTTCATGCTGACGCGCCAAGCGCACGATCTGGTGTTCCAGATCTATGGCAATATGCTGGGGATCGACCCGGCGCTGCTGCCGCCGATGGTTCTACGCGCTATCGCTGTGGATTCGCTTCTCGTCCTCGCCCTTCTGGCCTTCAGGCGCCGCAAGCGGATCGCTGCCTGGTGGAGGGAGCGTCAGGCCTCGTCCGCGTCGGAACGCGCCGCCCTTTCGATCGAGGACAATCTGTCGAGCGCCCCCTGAAGGATGAAGCTGGCGGCGGCCGAATCGATTCGTTCCTTTCGCTGCGCCCGCGAGACGTCCATTTCGAGCAGCGCCCGTTCGGCGGCAACCGTCGAAAGCCGTTCATCCCAGTAGACGAAGGGCAGATCCGTCTTTTCCGACATGGAACGGACGAAGGCGCGCGTCGCCTGCACGCGCGGCCCGGCGCTGCCGTCCATGTTCATCGGCAGGCCGATGATGAAGGCCGCGACCTTTTCCTTTGCGGCAAAGGCCAGAAGCAGTTCGGCATCCCTGGTGAACTTCACCCGTTTCAGCACGGGGCGCGGCGTTGCGAAACGCCGCGAAAGGTCGGACATGGCCAGCCCGATGGTCTTCGTGCCGAGGTCGAGCCCGGCGATGGCCTGGCCCGGCTTCAGGGTTCCGGCGAGTTCCTCGATGGTCAGCGTCGCCATGCGCGGCTTACCGCTTGCGGACGAATTCGGTGCGAAGCACGAGGCCCTTGATCGAATCGTGCCGGCAATCGATCTCTTCCGGGTCGCCGGTGAGGCGGATCGACTTGATCACGGTGCCCTGCTTGAGCGTCGTGGACGTGCCCTTCACCTTCAGGTCCTTGATGAGCGTGACGGAATCGCCATCCGCAAGAACGTTGCCGGCGGCATCGCGCACTTCGGCGGCCTTTGCGGCCTCGGCGGCTATTTCGGACGCAGGGCGCCATTCGCCCGTCGCCTCGTCATAAACGTAATCGTCATCGGCCATCGCCGCTTCCTTTCGTATCCTGTGCGGTTGTCTGGCGCGAGCTATGTCATATTATCCATGAGAATCCAAAGGGAGAGAACCATGAAAATCACCTGGCTCGGTCATTCCGCCTTCCGCATCGAAACGGCTAAGTCGAAGATCCTCATCGACCCGTTCTTCACCGGCAATCCGGGTTTCGCCGGTCTCGACGCCAAGGACGCGGCGGCAGGCATCACCCATATCCTGCTCACCCACGGGCATGGCGACCATGTCGGCGATGCGGTCGAACTCGCCCGGGAAAGCGGCGCGACGGTTCTTGCCAATGCCGATCTGGCGGCCTGGCTCGGCTCGAAGGGCGTGGCGAAGCTGGAGGCCGGCAATACCGGCGGCACCATCCGTTTCGACGACTTCACCGCGACCTTCACCAACGCGCTGCATTCCTCGGCGCAGATCACCGAAGACGGCGTCTCGCACGCGCTCGGCAACGCCAACGGCCTGATGCTGCATGTCGAGGACGGGCCTTCCGTGCTCCATATGGGCGACACCGATATCTTCTCCGACATGGCGTTGATCAACGAATTGCACCAGCCCGATATCGGCATCGTGCCGATCGGCGACCGCTTCACGATGGGCGGCGCCGTGGCGGCGCTCGCCGTGCAGCGCTACTTCAATTTCGCCACCGCCATTCCCTGCCATTACGGCTCCTTCCCGATCATCGACGCGACGCCGGAGAAATTCGTGGCCGGCATGGAAGGCGCGAAAACCAAGGTGGAAACGCCGAAGCCCGGCCAGACGCTTTCCTTCTGATTACCGTTGCGCGTCGCGGGCATGGACAGTATAGCGGGTAGGAAAAATCCTACCCGGAGAATGCCATGTCCGTCGATCTTGCCACCGTGAAGCGCGTCGCGCGCCTTGCCCGCATTGCCGTCACCGAAGAGGAGGCCGAGCGCATGACCGGCGAACTCAACGGCATTCTCGGCTTCGTCGAGCAGCTTTCGGAGGTGAATGTCGATGGCGTCGAGCCGATGACCTCGGTCACGCCGATGGAGATGAAGAAGCGGGCCGATGTCGTCGATGATGGCGGCAAGGCCGACGATATCGTCGCCAATGCCCCGGCCTCCGACCGGAATTACTTCCTCGTCCCCAAGGTCGTCGAATAAGTCCGTCCCGCAAGCGCCAGAACATTTCGAAAGCCGTCCATCCATGAGCGAACTGACAAGCCTCACCATCGCCGAAGCCCGCGCCCGTCTCCAGGCGAAGGAATTCTCCGCCCTCGAACTGACCGAGGCCTATATTTCCGCCATCGAGGCCGCCAACGACAAGATCAACGCCTATGTGACCGTGACCCCGGACAAGGCGCGCGAGATGGCGAAGGCCTCCGACGAGCGCATCGCCGCCGGCAAGGCCGGCGCGCTGGAAGGCATTCCGCTCGGCATCAAGGACCTGTTCGCCACCCGCGACGTCCACACGCAGGCATGCAGCCACATCCTCGACGGCTTCCAGCCGAAATACGAATCGACCGTCACCGGCAACCTGTGGGATGACGGCGCCGTCATGCTCGGCAAGCTGAACATGGACGAATTCGCGATGGGTTCGTCCAACGAAACGTCCCATTACGGCAACGTCATCAATCCGTGGCGCGAGACGGGCTCCAACCGCCAGATCGTGCCGGGTGGCTCGTCCGGCGGTTCGGCCGCGGCAGTGGCCGCGCATCTGTGCGCCGGCGCGACCGCGACCGACACCGGCGGCTCGATCCGCCAGCCCGCCGCCTTCACCGGCACGGTCGGCATCAAGCCCACCTATGGCCGCTGCTCGCGCTGGGGCATCGTCGCCTTCGCCTCGTCGCTCGACCAGGCAGGCCCGATCGCCCGCGACGTGCGCGACGCCGCGATCCTGCTGAAGTCGATGGCCTCGACCGACGCCAAGGACACGACCTCTGTCGATCTGCCGGTGCCGGATTACGAAGCCGCCATCGGCCAGTCGCTGAAGGGCCTGAGGATCGGCATTCCGAAGGAATACCGCGTCGACGGCATGCCGGAGGAGATCGAGGCGCTCTGGCAGAAGGGCATCGCCTGGCTGAAGGACGCCGGCGCGGAAATCGTCGACATTTCCCTGCCGCATACGAAATATGCGCTGCCGGCCTATTATATCGTCGCCCCGGCGGAAGCCTCGTCCAACCTTGCCCGCTACGACGGCGTTCGCTACGGCCTGCGCGTCGACGGCAAGGATATCGTCGATATGTACGAGAAGACCCGCGCCGAAGGCTTCGGCAAGGAAGTCAAGCGCCGCATCATGATCGGCACCTACGTTCTGTCGGCCGGCTATTACGACGCTTACTACCTGCGCGCCCAGAAGGTCCGCACGCTGATCAAGCGCGATTTCGAACAGGTGTTCGACGCTGGCGTCGATGCCATCCTGACGCCGGCCACGCCGTCGTCCGCTTTCGGCATCGCCGACGAAACGCTCGCTGCCGATCCGGTCGCCATGTACCTCAACGACATTTTCACGGTGACGGTGAACATGGCCGGCCTGCCGGGCCTTTCGGTTCCCGCCGGCCTCGACCGCAAGGGCCTGCCGCTCGGCCTCCAGCTCATCGGCAAGCCGTTCGAGGAAGAAACCCTGTTCCGCACCGCCCACGCCATCGAGCAGGCGGCGGGCAAGTTCACCCCCGAAAAGTGGTGGTAAGCTTCACGGCGATGAAATAACGGAGAACGGCGCCCTCGGGCGCCGTTCGCATTTGGGCGAACCGTCCCCCTCCGTCATCCTCGGCCTCTCCTTCTTGTCACACCCGGGCGTGACCCGAGGGTCCATGCAGCGGGTGCGGCGTGGATGCTCGGGTCAGGGCCGAGCATGACGAAAGAGAGCGAACGGCATGGTGTCAACAGTCTCGCGGGGCCCTCGGGCGCGGTTCGCGTTCTTGTCTCACTCTTCACCTGTTGTCCGGCTGGGCGCGCACCAGCACGAGGCCCCGTGTCGTGATGCGGTAGGGCTTGCCGCCCGCCGATGAGATCGCCTTCTTCCGCTTCAGCTTGCGGAAGGTCTCGAGGTCGAGCGCGGTGAGAATCCAGCCGTCCCGCGTGTGCAGGAGAAGCTTCTCGATCTTGCGGTCGTCGTTGCGGATGAGTTCGATGCTGCCGCCCTGGGCGAGCAGGTGCAGGATGCGCTGTTCGGCGCGGGAAATGTCCATGTCGTGAAGTCCGGTAAGGCACTTGTTTTCAAGCGCGCAAAAACACAACCGGCTTTCTAAAAGCCGGGGCTCTGTCTTGCGTGGCTCCTGCCGGCGATGATCGCGGGGCAGAAGCCCTTACCGGGACTCGTTATGACTGGACATCAAATCTCCATCGACGCCCGGACACTAATATCTACGCCGTTTTCCGTCAATGCGGGCGCGCATGCGCTTGCCTCTGGTCAAGGCGGGCAAGCGGTGTTTTACTGGCTGGAAATCGGGAGGTGCCATGATCAGTATCCGAAGCGCGCGACAGGATGAGGCTGCCACTCTCGCCGAGATAGGTCTGCGTGCCTGGGAGGCTGCCCTGCGCGACATCGACGACAGCAGCGTGCTGCGTCAGGCTGCCGAGGCGGCGTTCCGGGCGTTCACGGCCGATCACTGGCTGACGATCAGCGTGGTCGAGGAAGACGGTGTCATTGCCGGCTGGGCGGCGCGGGAGCGCCTCGACGAAACGATCACCGATTTCTGGATCGATCCGCTCTGGCACCGCCGCGGCCTCGGCACCGCGCTCCTGACCTCGCTGGAGGCCGATATCCGCCATCAGGGATTCGACACGGCGCGGCTGGAAACCCACGCTCGCAACAGCGCCGTCGCCTTCTTCGAGCGGCACGGCTATGTCGTACACTGGCTGACGGTTTCCTATTCCCCCAAGCTGGACCGCGATGTGGAAACGGTGGGCCTTTCCAAGCTGCTCGACGAAGGTGAGGGGGCGGGGCTTTACGGGCCGGGCGCGACGCTTCAGTGAAGCAGGAACGCCAGCGCATCGAGACCGCGGGCGCCTAATTCTAGCGCGGCGGCCCACAGGAGCGCGAGCGCGATGTGAGACGCTGCGATGGCAAGCAGGACGGAGCAGAACGGCTCCTTCCGCGTCTTGTGGCGGAAGACCTGCTGGCCCAGGACCGCGCCGCTGCTGCCGCCGAGAAATGCGACCCAGAGAAGCGTCGATTCGCTGATGCGCCATTTTCCGCATTCGGCTGCGCGCTTGTCGTGGCGGAACATCACGAACGCCGCGAGGTTGAGCGTGATCAGCAGCAGGGGGACGAGCGGGGCGGACATGCCTTTCCATAGCATCCGCCGGTTGACAAAAGCTTGCGCCGCCGCGGCAATTGCTCTACCTCAGCAGGACATTCACCGAAGTCGAGACAAGAGCATACCATGACCATCGTTGACGTTCGCACCCCCGACCCGAAACGCTTCATTCCCGGCGCCACCGGCGATTGGGAAGTCGTGATCGGCATGGAGGTTCATGCGCAGGTCACCAGCAATTCCAAGCTGTTTTCCGGCGCATCGACCCTGTTCGGCAATGCGCCGAACGCCAACGTCTCGCTGGTCGATGCGGCGATGCCGGGCATGCTGCCGGTCATCAACGAGGAATGCGTGAAGCAGGCCGTGCGCACCGGCCTCGGCCTGAAGGCGGCGATCAACAAGCGCTCGATCTTCGACCGGAAGAACTATTTCTACCCGGACCTGCCGCAGGGCTACCAGATTTCGCAGTTCAAGGACCCGATCGTCGGCGAGGGTAAGATCGTCATCTCGCTCGGCCCCGACCGTCAGGGCAATTTCGAGGACATCGAGATCGGCATCGAGCGCCTGCATCTGGAACAGGACGCCGGCAAGTCCATGCACGACCAGCACCCGACCATGTCCTTCGTCGACCTGAACCGCTCCGGCGTGGCGCTGATGGAAATCGTCTCCAAGCCGGACCTGCGTTCCTCCGACGAGGCGAAGGCCTATCTCACCAAGCTGCGCTCCATCGTCCGCTATCTCGGCACCTGCGACGGCAACATGGACGAGGGCTCCATGCGCGCCGACGTCAACGTGTCGGTGCGCCGTCCGGGCGGTGAGTTCGGCACGCGCTGCGAGATCAAGAACGTCAATTCCATCCGCTTCGTCGGCCAGGCCATCGAATACGAGGCGCGCCGCCAGATCGCCATTCTGGAGGACGGCGGCGAGATCGACCAGGAAACCCGCCTGTTCGATCCCGGCAAGGGCGAGACGCGCTCCATGCGCTCCAAGGAAGACGCGCACGACTACCGCTATTTCCCCGATCCCGACCTGCTGCCGCTCGAATTCGACGACGCCTTCATCGAGGCGCTGAAGGCCGGACTGCCGGAACTGCCGGACGACAAGAAGACCCGGCTGGTCGAAACGCTCGGCCTGTCGGTCTACGACGCCTCCGTGCTCGTATCCGAAAAGGCGATTGCCGACTATTTCGAATCGGTGGCCGAGGGCCGCGACGCCAAGACGGCGGCCAACTGGGTCATCAACGACCTCATGGGCGCTCTCAACAAGGCCGGAAAAGCCATTGAGGAGACTCCGGTTTCGCCCGCCCAGCTCGGCAGCATCATCGATCTCATCAAGGACGGCACGATCTCCGGCAAGATCGCCAAGGACCTGTTCGAGATCGTCTGGAACGAAGGCGGCGATCCGGCCGAACTGGTGGAATCGCGCGGCATGAAGCAGGTGACGGACACCGGCGCCATCGAGAAGGCCGTGGACGACATCATCGCCGCCAACCCGGATCAGGTCGCCAAGGTTCAGGCCAAGCCGACGCTGGCCGGCTGGTTCGTCGGCCAGGTGATGAAGGCGACCGGCGGCAAGGCCAACCCGCAGGCCGTGCAGGCCCTCGTCAAGGCCAAGCTCGGCATCGAGGAATAAGGGAAGGGGACGGCGATGTTCTTCGTCCGTACGGCTTCCAGAGGCGATTTGGAAAAGGTGCGGGCGCTGCTCGCGGATGCCTTTCACGCCACCTATGACCGTTTCTACGGACCGCAGAAGGTGCAGGATCTGCTCGACGGCTGGTCTTCGCCGGCCGCGCTCGAACGGCGCCTCGACGCCAAGGGATCGGAATTCCTGGTGGCTGACGACGGCAAGCGCATCGGCGGCATGGCCTATGCGCGGCGCAAGGATTCGCGCCCCGAAACGGTGATCCTCCACCAGCTCTATGTGCATCCCGACTGCCACCGGCAGGGCATCGGCCGCGATATCTTCGCAGAGCTGGAAACCTGCTTTCCCGGCGCCGACAGGATGGAGCTGGAGGTGGAGCCGCGCAACGAGCAGGCGGTTGCCTTCTACGCCGCGCACGGCTTCCTGCCCGTCGAGGAGATCGTCCATGAAAGCGGGCTTGCGAAGGGGCTGAAGGTGCTGGTCATGCAGAAGCCGCTCGAAACCTTCTGAGGCCGGCATGCTGGATGCGCTTCTGATCCGCCCGGCGCGGCAGGATGATATTCCGGCGCTCGTCGCCCTCTACGAGGCGGATGAATTCGGCCACGGCGACAGCCGCGATCCGGCGTTTCTACCCGCCTATCGCGCCGCCTTCGCTGCTATTCAGGATTCGTCCGCCGAAGACCTCTACGTGGCTGAGCTGGACGGCACTATCGTCGGCACGTTCCAGACGCTGATGACCACGACGCTGACCGGGCGGGGAACGCTGGCGATGATCATCGAGGCGGTGCAGACGCGCGCGGATTGCCGCGGCAGGGGCATCGGAGCACGGATGATGGCGTTCTGCATCGACGAGGCCCGCAGGAGAGGGGTGAAGACGGTGCAACTCACCTCCAATGCGTCCCGGACCGATGCCCACCGCTTCTATGAGCGCCTTGGCTTCGTGAAATCCCATGCAGGCTTCAAGATGAAGCTCGCCTGATGCCCGATCGTGCCGCCACGTCTTCATAGACATGAAGAACCGGGTCTTGCCCCTCTCGAACCACTGGACAACGCCGGGGCGAGGCGGCATAAGCAGAAAGAAACATTCGTGTTGCGCGGTTCGCCGCGTGCCTTCGAGGACAGGACATGAAACAGCTCATCACACAGATTTTCACCTGGTGGAACGGTCAGACGATCGGCACGCGCTTCTTTACCTGGCGCAAGGGCACCAAGGTGGGCGAGGACGAGCTGGGCAACGTCTATTACGAAGGCACGATGACGACCTGGGGCAAGCCGCGCCGCTGGGTGATCTATAATGGCTATGCCGAAGCCTCGGCCATTCCGCCCGGCTGGCACGGCTGGATGCACTACCGTACCGACACGCCGCCCTCGAAGGAACATTATGTGGCCCGCGAATGGGAGAAGTCGCATCGCGCCAACCCGACCGGTGGGCCGAACGCATACCGTCCCCCGGGCTCGCTGGCCGTTCCCGGCGAACGTCCGCGCGTGACCGGCGACTACGATGCCTGGACGCCGGGCAACTAACCCTTGCCATATTTCGCATTTACGCAAATGGGAAGCACCGCCGGAAATGGCGGCCAATGATTGACAAACCCTCTCCTCTGTCACCCTCGGGCTTGACCCGAGGGTCCACAAAGCGGATGCCGCCGGATGCCCGGATCAGGCCCGGGCATGGCGAAACAGAGTAACGGGTGCTTTGTCAGCAGTCTGAGCCGCCGGAAACGGCGGCCTTCGATTATGGTGCTGAGGACAGGATGAGCGTGATTTTCGGACGATCTGCAATACGGACGGCAGGTGCGCTGGCGCTCTCCCTTCTCGGTGCCCTGAGCCTTTACGCGCCCGTTCGCGCCGAGCGTCTCTCCAATCCCGTCGCCGTCTTCTCCGGCATCGACAAGATTACGGGCCGCATCACTTCCTTCGACGTCTATATCGACGAGACCGTGCAGTTCGGCGCGTTGCAGGTGACGCCCAAGGTCTGCTATTCGCGCGACGAAACCGAGGCCCAGCGCATCGATGCTTTCGTGGAAGTCGACGAAATCACCCTCGACCGCAAGATCCGCCGTATCTTCACCGGCTGGATGTTTGCCGACAGTCCGGGGCTGAACGCCGTGGAGCATCCGATCTATGACGTCTGGCTGACGACGTGCAAGCAGCAGTCCGACGTGCCGGCTCCACCGCCGTCCAACTGACGGCCGGCCGTCTCAGAAGGCGAGATGCGGAGAGGACATGGCGCTCTCCAGCAGTTCCAGATAGGCATCCTTCGGAATATCGATGGCGCCGAACGTCTTGAGATGGTCGGTGGTGAACTGTGTGTCGAGCAGGGTGAACCCCTTTTCCCGCAGCCGTTCCACCAGCGCCACGAGGCAGACCTTCGAGGCGTTGGTGCGCCGGGAGAACATGCTCTCGCCGAAAAAGGCGGAGCCGAGGGACACGCCGTAGAGCCCGCCGACGAGTTCGTTGCCTTCATAGGCTTCGACGCTGTGGGCGTGGCCGAAGCGGGCAAGCGTGCAGTAAAGTTCGTAGATCGTCCCGTTGATCCACGTGCTTGGCCGCTCCGGCGTGGTTTCCGCGCAGGCACGCATCACCGCCGGAAAATCGTGGTCGAAGCGGATGTCGAAGGGCTTCCTGCGGATGAACTTCGCAAGGCTGTGCGAGACGTGGAAACGCTCGTCGAGGGGCAGGATGCCCCTGAGTTCGGGGGAGACCCAGAAGATTTCCGGGTCGTCCGCCGATTCGGCCATCGGGAAAAGCCCGATGGAATAGGCGCGCAGCAGAATGTCGGGCGTCAGCTCGTTCTGTCCGCTGCGCCGCCTCGCCATCGGTCAGGCACTGGTGCTGGCCAGATATTTCTCCAGCCAGTGAATGTCGTAGTTGCCCGCCTGGATATCCGCGTTCTTCACGAGGTCCTGGAACAGCGGCAGCGTGGTCTTGATGCCGTCCACGACGAACTCGTCGAGCACGCGCGACAGACGCTTCAGGCACTCGTCGCGGGTGCGCCCGTGGACGATGAGCTTGCCGATGAGGCTGTCGTAATAGGGCGGGATCTTGTAACCGGCATAGGCGCCCGAATCGATGCGCACGCCGAGACCGCCCGGTGTATGGAAGGTCGTGATCGTGCCCGGCGAGGGAACGAAGGTGCGCGGGTCCTCGGCATTGATGCGGCATTCGATGGCATGGCCGTGGAAGACCACGTCCTTCTGCTCCACGGAAATACCCTTGCCGGACGCGATGTTGATCTGCTCGTAGACCAGATCGATGCCGGTAATGGCTTCCGTCACCGGATGCTCCACCTGAAGGCGGGTGTTCATTTCGATGAAATAGAACTCGCCGTTCTCGTAGAGGAATTCGACCGTGCCGGCACCGCGATATTTCAGCTTGCGCATCGCCACGGCGCAGATCTCGCCGATCCTTTCGCGCTGCTCGTCGTTCAGGGCCGGCGAGGCGGCCTCTTCCCAGACCTTCTGGTGGCGCCGTTGCAGCGAGCAATCGCGTTCGCCGAGATGGATGGCGTTGCCCTCGCCGTCGCCCAGCACCTGGATTTCGATGTGGCGCGGCTTTTCGAGGTATTTCTCCATGTAGACGGCGTCGTTGCCGAAGGCGGCTGCCGCCTCGGAGCGGGCTGTCGACACGGCTTCTTCCAGTTCGGCTTCGGTGCGGGCCACCTTCATGCCGCGGCCGCCGCCGCCGGCGGTCGCCTTGATGAGAATCGGGAAGCCGATGCCCCTGGCGATTTCCAGCGCATTTTCCGGACGGACCTCGCCGTCGGAGCCCGGAACGACCGGAATGCCGAGTTCCACGGCCGTCTGCTTGGCGGTAATCTTGTCGCCCATCAGACGGATATGCTCGGCGGTCGGGCCGATGAAGGTGATGCCGTGCGCATCGAGAATATCGGCGAACTTGGCGTTTTCCGACAGGAAGCCGTAACCGGGATGAACCGCGTCGGCGCCGGTGATCTCACAGGCGGCGACGATCTGGTGGATGTTGAGATAGCTGTCGCGCGACGGCGGCGGGCCGATGCAGACGCTTTCGTCGGCGAGGCGCACATGCATGGCGTCCGCATCGGCCGTGGAATGGACGGCGACCGTCGCAATTCCCAGCTCCTTGCAGGCACGAAGCACGCGCAGCGCGATCTCGCCGCGGTTTGCAATGAGGATTTTCGAGACCATCAGTGTTTCGCCTTACTCGATGACGACGAGCGGCTCGCCGAATTCGACGGGCTGTGCGTTCTCGACGAGGATGGCCGTGACCTTGCCCGCGCGCGGAGCCGGGATCTGGTTCATGGTCTTCATGGCTTCGACGATGAGCAGCGTCTGGCCTTCCTTGACCTGGGCGCCGACTTCGACGAACGGGCTCGCGCCCGGAGCCGGTGCGAGGTAGATCGTGCCGACCATCGGCGAGGTGACGGCGTTCGGGTTGTCCTTCGCGGAAACAGGCGCGGCCGGTGCGGCTGCGGCCGGCGCCGCGGCAGGGGCGGGAGCCGATGCGTAGACCGGGGCGGCGGCCTGGACGATGGTGGCGTTGCGGGAGACGCGAATGCGCAGGTCGTCCTGTTCCACTTCGATTTCGGAAAGGTCGGTATCGCGCAGGATATTCGCCAGATCGCGGATCAGCGTCTGGTCGATACCGGATTTCTTGTCAGCCATGAAAGTCTCCCTTTGTCTTGTTATTCCGTGATGGATTTGAGCGCGGAGAGCGCAAGCGTGTAGCTGGCGGGACCGAAACCGCAGATCATGCCCTTGGCCGCGGGCGCGATCAGCGAGCGGTGACGGAATTCCTCGCGAGCGTGGATATTGGAAATATGCACCTCCACCACCGGAATGGAGATGGCGCGGATGGCATCGTGAAGCGCGACGGAGGTGTGTGTGTAGGCCCCCGCATTGATGGCGACGCCCAAGGCCTTGTCGTTAGCCTCGTGCAGCCAGTCGACGAGGACGCCTTCGTGGTTCGACTGGCGGAAATCGACCGAAAAGCCGAGTTCGCGGCCTGCCGCGACACAATCCGCCTCGATGTCCTTCAGGGTTTTGCCGCCGTAAATGCCGGGCTCGCGCTTGCCCAACATGTTCAGGTTGGGACCGTTCAGCACGAAGACTGTCTTCATTGTCTGCTGTTCCGTTAGCGCGTGACACTTTCAGCCGTCATCGGGCGAAGGAAAGGATCAGGCTCAGTTCCTCACATGCTGCGAAATCCTCGCCGCCGGGTGGCGCGCGGATGCCGCAATTTAGCGAACACCTATAGCCGTCAAGGCGATCAAGGGGAAGCCCCCAGACGACCGGAGAAGCCTGTCCACAGACCGGTGCCGTTCGATCGGCGCGGTTTCATGTCAGCAGGTCGCCTTGCCGCAACCGCGCAGGTTGGCGATCTTCCGGTCGAAGGCGTCTATGCCGTAGGCGCCGGGCAGGGTTTCGTCGCCGACGATATAGGCCGGCGTGCCGTTGAAGCCGAGCGTCAGCGCCAGTTGATGCGTTGCGGCCTGCGTGGCGTCGTTCGGGCTGTCCTTCATGGTCCGGCGCAGCGTGGCCTCGTCGATGCCCAGCGAAACCGCTGCGTCGATGGCCTTGTCCTCGTTGGTGCGGCTCTGCGCGCTCATGACCCTCATGAAGAAGTCGCCGTATTTCTCCGGCGCGACCTTGCGCACCGCATCGGAAACGCGGTGGGTGGCATCGGAATCGGGGCCGAGGATCGGCCATTCCTTGAGGACGAAGCGGATGTTCTTGTCCTTGCCCAGCAACTCGGTCATCGTCCCGAGGCTCTGTTTGCAGTAGCCACAATTGTAGTCGAAAAACTCGACGATGGTGACATCGCCTTTCGGATTTCCGAGGACGAGATCGACTGGCGACTCGAAGATCGCCTCTCTGTTGTTGTCCAGCGCGGTCCTGGCCTGCTGGTTGCGGGCCTCGGCGATCTTCTCTTCCAGCGCATCCTGCACTTCCAGCATGATTTCCGGATTCTCGATCAGATATTGCTTTACGATCTCGCCAATCTCCTTCTTCTCGGCATCACTGAATGCGCCGGCCGGCGGCGCGGCCAGAAGAAGGGCCGCGCCCAGAAACGGCGCGGCGGCGAGGCGGGCGGTCTTTCTCATGGTTCTCTTCCGATCTCTGTCCGAATCCGGTTGCGCGAAGCCTAGTGCAGTTGCGAAGAAGGAGGAACGGCAAAAAATCGCCTTTCCGCAAGCTCCTGCCATTGTGAAGAATGCCATAATACGGCAATTGTCGGGCAAATTCGGGCGCATCGCGCTGTAGACCGCCGCTCCCGCCGATTTTTTATCCCGTCGAGGAGACTTTCGTGATCCTGCCTTCCAAACGTTCCGCCGTCGAGCCGTTTCACGCTATGGATGTTCTGGCCGAAGCCACGAAGGCCCGCCAGGCCGGCCGTCCGGTGATCTCGATGGCAGTCGGGCAGCCCTCCGCCCCGGCGCCGAGGGCTGCGGAAGCCGCTCTCGCCCACGGCCGCATCGGCTACACGGATGCGCTGGGCCTGCCGGAACTGCGCAAGGCGATTGCCGGGCATTACGCCGACCGGCATGGCGTCGAGGTCGATCCCGCCCGCATCGCGATCACCACCGGCTCCTCGGCCGGCTTCAATCTGGCGTTTCTGGGGCTTTTCGACGCCGGCGACCAGGTTGCCATCGCCCGTCCCGGCTATCCGGCCTACCGGGCAATCCTCGGCGCGCTCGGCCTCACTGCGGTGGAGGTCGCGGTGAATGCGGCGACCGGCTTCACCCTGACGCCGGAAAGCCTGGAGGCGGCCGAACGCGAAACGGGCAAGCCGATCAGGGGTGTCCTGCTGGCAAGCCCCGCCAACCCCACGGGAACGGTCACGGGCAGGGCAGGGCTCAAGGCGCTGGCCGACTGGTGCGCGGCCCGCGGCGCGGCCTTCATCTCCGACGAAATCTATCACGGACTGACCTTCACGGGGGAGGAGACGAGCGCGCTGGAACTGACGCAGGATGTGGTCGTCATCAACTCCTTCTCGAAATATTATTGCATGACGGGTTGGCGCATCGGCTGGATGGTGCTGCCGGAAAACCTTGTCCGCCCGCTCGAATGCCTTGCCCAGAGCCTCTATATCTCCGCGCCGGAACTGTCGCAGATCGCCGCCGTCGCCGCGCTCGGCGCCGGCGAGGAACTGGATGCGTGCAAGCAGACCTATGCCGCGAACCGCGCCTTCCTGATGCGCCGGCTGCCGGAGATCGGGCTGCCCCTGCTTTCGCCGATGGACGGGGCTTTCTACGCCTATGCCGACGTCAGCGCCCACACCAACGACTCGATGGCGTTCGCCAAGCGGATGCTGGCCGAGATTTCGGTCGCCGCAACACCCGGCTTCGACTTCGATCCCCTGGAAGGCCATCGTGCGCTGAGACTGTCCTATGCCGGTTCGCAGGCCGAAATCGAAGAGGCCGTGAACCGCATGGAAGGCTGGCTGAAACGCTAAAAGGAATCCGCGTTCAAGGGCTTGCCGGCATTTCCGGATTCATCGTCCGAACGGCTTGAATCGGATTGTGAAGTGCGGCTTCGGGTTTGAAGTCGTCAGACTGCCGACAACCAGCCTATCGCTCTCTTTTGTCATGGTCGGGCTTGGACCCGACCATCCACCGCGTTGCTCGCGGCGTGGATCCTCGGGTCAAACCCAAGGGTGACGAAGAAGAGGGTTCGTCAATACACTTGATGGCCTTTGGGCATGGAATCCATCTTTTCCGGACGTCGCGCTCCCCGGCATGGATGTGAAACAGAAAAGGCCGCCCGGAGGCGGCCTTTTCAGAATGCTGTGTAACGGGCGGCTCAGAGGAAGCCGCGGCGTTGCCACCAGCCGGCTTTGCGCGGCTTTGGCGGTTCGTCGTTGCCGTCTTCGCCCTTGTTGGACGTGACCACCGGTGCGGAAGAGGCGATATTCTCGCCGCGATTGCCGCGCGACGCCTTGGCTTCTTCCGTAGCCACTTCGGTCACGATCTTTTCGATGACGATCTCGGCGGCGACGTCGGGTGCCACTTCCTCGAGGCTCGCTTCGATGGCGGCTTCGGCCACCGTTTCGATCAGCGGCTCCTCGACCGGCGAGGCGACGGCCTTGGCTTTGCGGGTGCGGCGGGCCTTCGGAGCTGGAACCTCGGAGGTGGCGGACTCAACGGCATTCTGGGCGGATTCGGGGGCTGCCGGCGTTTCCGATACGGCCTCCACCGGTTCCGCTTCGGTCACGACCGGGGTGTCGGCAAAGGCTTCGGCTTCGCCGTTCTCGTCGCCGTCATCCTCCGCTTCCCCGGACGCGTCCTCGCCGGATGCGTCCTCGCCGGATGCGTCCTGAGCGGCGGCGATATCGCCTTCGTCTTCCGTCCGGTTGCGGCGACCGCCTCCGCGCTTGCCGCGACGGCGGCGCTTGCGCTTCTGGGCATCGTCCTTGTCGGCGGCCACGGCATCGGTTTCCGAGCTTGCCTCGTCGGCGTCGTCATCCTCTGCGTCGCCGTTTTCGTCCTCTTCGCTTCCGTCCTCGCCGCGCGCGGCGATCTGGTCCGGATCCTGGCCGTTGCGGTTGTTGCGGCGGCGGCGGCGGCGCTTGCGCTTGCGGCCCTGCTGGTCATCGCCGGCCGCTGCGCTGTCGCTCGCCGCGCGGACCGGAATATCGTCCTCTTCCTCGTCGTCGATCTCTTCGGGAACGTAATCGTCCTCTTCCTCGACGATAGTGAAGGGCTGAAGCAGGTTTTCGATCTTCACCGGGTTTTCGACCGGCTCGCCCTTGTCGATGGCGAAGTGCTGCGAGCCGATGCCGTCATCCGTTTCGACGAAGATGGAGACGCCGAAGCGATTCTCGTAATCGAGGATGGTGTTGCGCTTGTGGTTGAGCAGGTAAAGCGCGGTTTCGGGCGTCGCGCGCACGACGATATCGTGCGTGGTGTTCTTGAGCAGGTATTCCTCGATGCCGCGCAGCACATGCAGGGCGACGGAGGATTGCGACCGGACATGGCCCGTACCGCCGCAATGCGAGCAGATCTGCGTCGTCGATTCCAGAACCGAGGCGCGGATGCGCTGGCGCGACATTTCCAGAAGGCCGAAATGCGAGATGCGGCCGACCTGGATGCGGGCGCGGTCATGCTTCAGGCAGTCCTTCAGCTTCTTCTCGACGGCGCGGTTGTTGCGCTTCTCTTCCATGTCGATGAAGTCGATGACGATCAGGCCGGCGAGGTCGCGCAGGCGAAGCTGGCGGGCGACTTCCTCGGCCGCTTCCAGATTGGTCTGGAGGGCGGTGTCCTCGATGGAGTGCTCGCGGGTCGAGCGGCCGGAGTTGACGTCGATGGCGACCAGCGCTTCCGTCTGGTTCATGATCAGGTAGCCGCCCGACTTCAGTGTCACCTGCGGCTGGAGCATGCGGTCGAGCTGCGCCTCGATGCCGGAGCGCGAGAAGATCGGATGGATGTCGCGGTAGGGCTGAACCACCTTGGCGTGGCTCGGCATCAGCATCTTCATGAAGTCCTTGGCTTCACGATAGCCTTCCTCGCCGGCGACGATGACCTCGCTGATATCCTTGTTGTAGAGGTCGCGGATCGAGCGCTTGATCAGCGAGCCTTCCTCGTAGACGAGGCAGGGGGCCGTGGAGTTGAGCGTCAGCGTGCGGACGTTTTCCCACAGGCGCATCAGATATTCGAAGTCGCGCTTGATCTCGACCTTGGTGCGGTTGGCGCCGGCGGTACGCAGGATGACGCCCATGCCCTGCGGCACGTCGAGGCTGCGGGCGATTTCCTTCAGGCGCTTGCGGTCCTGCGGATTGGTGATCTTGCGCGAAATGCCGCCGCCGCGCGCGGTGTTCGGCATCAGGACCGAATAACGGCCGGCCAGCGACAGATAGGTGGTAAGCGCCGCGCCCTTGTTGCCGCGCTCTTCCTTGGCCACCTGCACCAAAAGGATCTGGCGGCGCTTGATGACTTCCTGAATGCGGTACTGCTTGCGCGGCTTGCGCACGACGCGGTCCGGAACCTCTTCCATCGCGTCTTCCGCGCCGACGGATTCGATCACTTCCTTTTCGTGATTGTTGTCGTCGTCGTCATCGTCGTCATCTTCGAACTCGCGGCCGCGGCCGAGATCGGCCTCCTCGGAGATCGTGTCGGCGTCGACGGCGGCGGCCATGACCCCGCCATCGCTCTCGTCGCCCGGCTCGTCCGTCGCCCGAGCGGCGTCCGCGGCAGCGGTTTCGCCTTCCGGCGCAGCCTCGGCCTTCTTGGCGCGGGAACGGGTGCGGCGCGGCTTCTTCGGCTTGGCGGGTTCTTCCACCGCGACAGGCTCTGCCGTCTCGGCAGCCTCCGCTTCAGCCGGGACGATTGCCGTTTCGGTTTCGACGGCGGCGCTCTCCTCGACGACAGTCTCCGCGGCGGCTGCCGGCTTGTCGGCTTCCTTCGCCTGCGGGGCGGACGGTTCGGACGGGTCGTCGTCGTCGCGGTCGGCGCGGCGATGCTCCTCGGCCTCGGCCTTCAGCAGGGCCTGACGGTCGGCGAGGGGAATCTGGTAGTAATCCGGATGGATTTCCGAGAACGCCAGGAAGCCGTGGCGGTTGCCGCCATAATCGACGAAGGCGGCCTGAAGCGAGGGCTCGACCCTCGTTACCTTCGCCAGATAGATGTTGCCCCTGAGTTGTTTCTTGTGCTGGGATTCGAAATCGAACTCTTCTATGCGGTTGCCGCGAACGACGACGACGCGTGTCTCCTCCTCGTGGGAGGCGTCGATAAGCATTTTATCTGCCATTGAAATTCAGCTCCTCGGCATGAGGAAACGACGACGGGCCGACCGCTGCGAGCGGCTGGCCCGTGAAGAACGTTTCCTGTCATGCCGGATAATGGGTGTCTCGCCGGCCTCAGGCTCAGGATCGGCGGAAACACAGCAGGCCGGATGTGAGACACCCAGTCTATCGCTGTTTCTGAACAAATCCGCTTCGCCAACATCAAAGACCAAACGAGAAGTCGATATAACCTAGACCGTGACGGTCCGATGAATTGCTCTCTGGGAGCGCGGCGGAAATCCGCCCTGTATGTTTTTCCGGCCACCGCCGGTTTGCGATCGTGTTTCCGGTCAAAGCCTTCTGACGTCGGATGAGGTTAGGGAGATGGGCGCCAAGTCTCGTTTCGTTGGCAGCCTGCCTTTTCCCCTATCCCGTCGGTACTTTAACCTTATCTGGCCTTTTATGTTTTATCCGTATGAAGTGCAAGGGAAAAGCCGCTTCGCCATATTATTGATGGAATTGCGCACCTTAAGAGAATCACGGCATTGCTGCGCGCCGCGATGCAGAATCGGCTCTGTTTGCCGGCAAAACATCGCTCTCGATGCTCCGCCGGCGCGGATTTTGACGATCTGCATGTTTTTCGCCGCGGTCAGACGGAAGGAACGGAATGCGAAAAAAATCGGCCGCCAGCGCAGGTGAGACCGGAAAAGGCGTCCTTCGCACCCTGGGGCGATTCGCGGCCGCCTGTCTGGTCGGGCTCGCAGCCGTCTTCGTTCGGACGCCCGTTCCGGCCGCCGCGCAGGGCAGCGAACTGATCGCTTCCGCGGCGCGCATGGCGGGCGACCGGGTGAAAACCCGCGTCGTTTTCGACTTCGACCGCGACTTCGCCTTTTCTGTCCATTACGTCACCCGGCCGGACAGGATCGTCATCGATCTGCCGGCGACGCGGTTCGAGCTGGAAGGCGGCGGACCGAAGGGAACGGGGCTTTTCGAGGACATCCGCTACGGCGCGATGGACGCCGACAGCGCCCGCATCGTCCTGGCCGGCGTCAAGCCGGCGCGGCTCGCATCCTCCCGCGTCATGAAGAACGAGGACGGCAAAGGCTATCGGCTGGTTCTGGAGGCCGAGGAAGTGTCCCCGGAGGCCTACCGCGAACTGGTCGCCACCCAGAGCTGGCAGACGCCGGATGAGGAGACGCCCGCCGACAAGGCGGCGTTCTCGGCCCTTCTCGACGCCGTGAAGCCGTCGCGGGAGGAGTTCGTCATCGCGGTCGATGCCGGGCATGGCGGGATCGATGCCGGGGCAAGCGGCGTGACGAGCGGAACGCCCGAAAAGGAAATCACGCTCGCCGCGGCCAAGACGCTGGTCGAGCGCCTGAACGCCGAGCCGGGCATCCACGCTTTCCTGACCCGCAGCGGCGACGAATTCCTGTCGCTGTCCGAGCGCGTCAACATCGCCCGCAAGGGGGAGGCGAACCTGTTCCTCTCCCTTCATGCCGACACGCTGAGGCAGAAGGACATCCGCGGCGCCACCGTCTACACCATTTCCGACAGGGCGTCGGACCGCATGGCTGCCGATCTCGCCAAGCGCGAGAACCTGTCCGACGAGCTGGCCGGCCTCAGCCTGCCGGACGGGCCGTCGGACGTGGCCGACATCCTGCTCGACCTGACGCGGCGCGAGACGCAGGCTTTCTCCATCGCGCTCGCCCGGTCGGTTGTCACCTCCTTCGAGGGACAGGTGGGGCTGATCAACAATCCGCACCGTTTCGCCGGTTTCCGCGTGTTGCAGGCGCACGACATTCCCTCCGTCCTGCTGGAGCTCGGCTTCCTGTCCAACCCGGAAGACGAGAAGCTTCTGCTCGACGATGCATGGAGAAAAAAGGTGGCCGATCTCCTTGCTGTCGCAATTTCGGGTTATCGCAAGAAGACGGTGGCCGGAGGCGGGTGATCGGCCCGGTGCCGTCCCGCCTTCAGGCGGAATGGCCGGGCTGTGCCGGAAGGCGGTTAAAAATTGGGGACGGCGGGGTGAAACCGCCGCCGCGAGTCCTATTTTACCCACATTCCCGATGTTGGAAGGGGTATTGTTTCCCAGGCACGGGAAGCTTCCGGATTCGACTTTGGCGCCCTTGCGCCGGCATACGGGTTGTCAACGGGCTTGCGGCGTGCAAAACGCCGTGAAACGCGGTATGGAATGACATACGCGCAATGGCGGGAAATCGGTAGCACTGCATGATCAGATTGATTGGATATTTTTTCGGGCTGGCCAGCGTTCTGTTTCTCGGCGTGACCGCCGCGGTCGCCGTCTACCTGTCGGGCATCATGCGCGACCTGCCGGATTACGAGGTGCTGAGCGCCTATGCGCCGCCCGTGACGACGCGCGTGCATGCCGGCAACGGCGAGCTGATGGCGGAATATGCCAAGGAAAAGCGGCTTTTCCTGCCGATCCAGGCCATTCCCGATCGCGTCAAGGCCGCGTTCATCGCCGCCGAGGACAAGAATTTCTATAACCATCCGGGCGTCGACCCCTACGGTCTCGCTCGCGCGGTGGTGAACAACATCCAGAATATCGGCTCCGACCGCCGGCCGGAAGGCGCCTCGACCATCACCCAGCAGGTGGCGAAGAATTTCCTTCTGACATCGGACCAGACGGTGACGCGCAAGGTGAAGGAAGCGATTCTGTCCTTCCGCATCGAGAAGGCCTATTCGAAGGACAAGATCCTCGAACTCTATCTGAACGAGATCTTCTACGGCCAGAACGCCTACGGCATCGCCGCCGCCGCGCTCACCTATTTCAACAAGTCGGTGACGGAACTCACGATCGCCGAGACCGCCTATCTCGCCGGTCTGCCGAAGGGCCCCAACAACTACCACCCGTTCCGGCGCACGGAAGCGGCGATCATCCGGCGCAACTACGTGATCGACCGCATGGCGGAGGACGGCTACATCACCGCCGAAGAGGCGAGCGACGCCAAGAAGCAGGATCTCGGCGTCAACATGCGCCGCGGCAGTTCCTATCTCTTCGCCTCCGACTACTTCGCCGAGGAAGTCCGCCGCCAGATCATCGCCCAGTATGGCGAACAGACCCTGTATGAAGGCGGTCTTTCGGTGCGGACCTCGCTCGATCCGCGCATGCAGATCGCCGCGCGCAAGATCCTTCAGAACGGCCTGATCGACTATGACGAGCGCCGCGGTTTCCACGGCCCGGTCGTCCGTCTCGAAGGCGCCAGGGAATGGGGTGAGGCGCTTGCCGAGGTTCCCGGGCTGCGCGACGTTCCTGAATGGAAGCTCGCGACGGTTCTCGATGCGACGCCCGATCACGTCGAAATCGGTCTCCAGCCGCCCCGCGACGGCGGCGGCCGGGTCGTGGCCGAGCGCGTGACCGGCACGATCCAGCCCGACAACATGAAGTGGGCCTATCGCTCCGCGACCGGCGCCTACCGGAACGCGCGCTCGCCCGATCAGGTCCTGTCGCGCGGCGACGTGATCTACGTCGAACGGATCGGCGACGAGAACAGCACCCAGTGGCGCCTGCGCCAGCCGCCCAAGGTTCAGGGCGGTCTCGTGGCGATGGACCCGCATACCGGCCGCGTGCTCGCGATGGCGGGCGGCTTCTCCTTCGCCCAGTCCGAGTTCAACCGCGCCACGCAGGCCATGCGCCAGCCGGGTTCGTCCTTCAAGCCGTTCGTCTACGCGGCCGCCCTCGACAACGGCTATACGCCCGCATCCGTGATCCTCGACGCGCCGGTGGAAATCGTTTCCGGCGGCAAGCTGTGGAGGCCCGAAAACTATGGCGGCGGCTCTGCCGGCCCCTCGACGCTGCGTCTCGGCATCGAGAAATCGCGCAACCTGATGACGGTGCGGCTGGCTGATGACATGGGCATGAGCCTCGTGGCCGAATATGCCGAGCGCTTCGGCATTTACGACAAGATGCTGCCCGTTCTCGCCATGTCCCTCGGTTCCGGTGAAACGACCGTTCTGCGCATGGTGTCCGCCTATTCGGTGCTTGCCAACGGCGGCAAGCAGATCAAGCCGACGCTGGTCGACCGCATTCAGGACCGCTACGGCAAGACGATCTTCCGCCACGAGGAGCGCGTGTGCGAGGGCTGCAACGCCCAGAGCTGGACCGGACAGGACGAGCCGCAGATCGTCGACAACCGCGAGCAGGTGCTCGACCCGATGACGGCCTACCAGATCACCTCGATGATGGAAGGCGTCGTCAAGCGCGGCACGGCGGCCGGCAAGATCCAGCTCGACCGCGACGTTGCCGGCAAGACCGGCACGACCAACGACGAGAAGGACGCCTGGTTCGTGGGCTATACGCCCGATCTCGTGGCCGGTCTCTATATCGGCTACGATACCCCGGCGCCGCTTGGCCGCGGCGGCACCGGCGGCGCTCTGGCCGCCCCGCTGTTCAACGGTTTCGTGCAGGAAGCGGTGAAGGGAACGCCGCCGTCGAAGTTCATCGTGCCGGAAGGCATGGTCATGATCCCCGTCGACCGCAAGACCGGCATGCAGTCTGCGCCGGGCGATCCGGACATGATCATGGAGGCCTTCAAGCCCGGCACCGGCCCGGCCGACAGCTTCTCCGTCATCGGCATGGACAGCGTGATGGCCCCGGAAGAGATCCTGCGGACCTCGCCCCAGGCCAACCAGGCGGTGCAATCGGGCTCCGGCGGCCTTTTCTGAACCTCCTTTCGAGACCTTTCCGATCATCCGGCTCCCTATTGGCCACCGCGGCTCTCGCGGTGGCCGTTCTGCGTTTCCGGGCGCCGGTCGCGCCCGTCATGAAACCGTGATTTTGGTGAAAATCGCCTGTCACACATGCAGGCTATGTCCAGGCGTCCATTTCAACCGGATGCGAAGGAAACCACCATGTTCAAGACGTTCCTCCTTGCGAGCGCCGCCGCGCTCGCGCTCGGCCTGCCGGCCGCAGCAGAGACGGTGTTCAAGTCCAGGCTGGCGGGCCATGCCTATCTGAGCGCGCTGACGCTGGTCGCGCCCCCGGCCGATGCGCCGCGCGACGCCCTGGTTTCCGGCAAGTTCACCGGCAAGGTCCGCAACGACCGGCCGATGTCCGCCCCGGGCGACGTCGGCCCCGCCTATGGCAGCCATGCGACCGGCATTTCCCTGCCGCTGATCGGCCAGCCGGTGCAGGGCATGTCCGGCTTTGCGATGAACCGGGCAGACGACGGCAGCGTCTTCACGCTGACGGACAACGGGTTCGGCACCAAGGCGAACAGCCCGGACGCGCTGCTGTTCTTCCATCGCATGAAGCCGGATTTCGCGGCGGGCGCGGTCGAGCGCCTCGACACCGTGTTCCTGCACGATCCGGACCGCAAGGTGCCGTTCCGCATCGCCTATGAAGGCACCGAAAGCCGTTATCTGACCGGCGCGGATTTCGATCCGGAAAGCATCCAGTACCTGAACGGCGAAGTCTGGATCGGCGACGAATTCGGCCCCTATATCATCCGTGCGAAGGCCGATGGCCGCGTCGTCGCCGTTTATCCGACGCTGCTCGACGGCAAGGTGCTGACCGGACCGGATACGCCCGGCATCGTCGTTCCCGCGGCCCCGGGCAAGGATTTCCGCGTGCAGCGTTCCGGCGGTTACGAGGGCATGGCGCTCCAGCCCGGCACGAACCGGCTCTGGGCCATGCTCGAAAAGCCGATCCTCGGCGACGATGGCGAGCCGGAAGGCGATTTCCTGCGCGTCATCACCTTCGACACGGACAAGGGCGAATGGACCGGCGACAGCTTCAGGTTCAAGCTGGCCGACGGCGCCGCGGCCATCGGGGATTTCAACTTCATCGACGAAACCCGCGCGCTGGTGATCGAGCGCGACAACGGCGAAGGCGATGCGAGTCTCGCCTGCGCCGAGGGCGCGCAGGACAAGTCGGCCTGCTATCCGCTCCCGGCCAGGGTGAAGCATGTCGTTCTGGTCGACACGTCGAAGGTTGATGCCGAAGGCTTCATCCATCGCATCGGCCATATCGACCTGATGGATATCGACGATCCCGATGGCAAGGCGATACCCGAAATCGTCGCCGGCCGCGATCTGAACGGCAAGTTCACCTTCCCCTTCCTCACCATCGAGGACGTGATGCGCGTCGACGACACGCATATCATGGTCGCCAACGACAACAACCTGCCGTTTTCCGGCGGGCGCGAGATCGGCCGGGCCGCCAATAACGAGTTCATCCTGCTCGAAGCCGGCGATTTCCTGAACGCGCGATAAGGCGCGAAGGACCTTCCGGGCGGTGCCGGAATCGAGGCCCTTTCGGCGGGCGGGGGTTTACATCCCCGCCCGTCGCTTTTATGCACGGGGCGTTTTCCGATCACAGGAAGAATGGAACCATGCGAGCTGAAATCGTAAACGTAACCGACGAAATCAAGCAGGCCATAAGCCTGCTGAGGAGGCATCTTTGACTGGGACCAGGCGGTAAGACGACTGGACTGGTTGAATAACAAGGCAGAGGACCCGAACCTCTGGAACAATGCCTCGGAAGCGCAGAAGCTGATGCGCGAGCGTCAGCAGCTTGAGGAATCGATCTCCGGCGTGCGTGCGCTCGAGCAGCAGCTCAGCGACAATGTCGAGCTGATCGAAATGGGCGAGGAGGAAGGTGACGCCGAAATCGTCGCCGATGCCGAGAACCAGCTCAAGGCGCTGAAGGCGGAGGCGAACCGCCGTCAGGTGGAAGCCATGCTGTCCGGCGAGGCGGATGCCAACGACACCTATCTCGAAGTGCATTCGGGCGCGGGCGGAACGGAAAGCCAGGACTGGGCGAACATGCTTCTGCGCATGTATACCCGCTGGGCCGAGCGTTCCGGCTTCAAGGTCGAGCTTATGGAAGTCAACGACGGCGAAGAGGCCGGCATCAAGTCCGCGACGATCCTCGTCAAGGGCCATAATGCCTACGGCTGGCTGAAGACCGAATCGGGCGTGCATCGTCTGGTGCGCATTTCGCCTTACGATTCGAATGCCCGCCGCCATACCTCGTTCTCGTCGATCTGGGTCTATCCGGTGGTCGACGACTCGATCGACATCGACATTAACGAAAGCGATTGCCGCATCGACACCTACCGCTCGTCCGGCGCCGGCGGCCAGCACGTCAACACCACCGATTCGGCCGTGCGTATCACACATATTCCGACCGGCATCGTGGTGGCCTGCCAGCAGGAACGTTCGCAGCACAAGAACCGCGCCAAGGCGTGGGACATGCTGCGCGCACGACTGTATGAAGCCGAGCTGAAGAAGCGCGAGGAGGCGGCGAACGCCGAAGCGGCATCGAAGACGGAGATCGGCTGGGGCCACCAGATCCGCTCCTATGTGTTGCAACCCTACCAGCTGGTGAAGGATCTGCGCACGGGCGTCGAAAGCACCGCTCCCGGCGATGTGCTGGACGGCGAGCTGGACGAGTTCATGGAAGCCGCTCTGGCACACCGCATCAGCGGCAAGCCGGACGCTGCGGTTTCCGATATCGACTGACGGCCCCCCGACGAAAAGGAAAAGCCCGGTGCGCGCACCGGGCTCGAACTGCCGATAAACGGCTCATTGCTTTCTTTCGTCATGGTCGGGCTCGACCCGACCATCCACCACGCCGCTTGCGGCGTGGACCCTCGGGTCTGGCACGAGGGTGATAAAAGGGGACGGTTGGCCAATAGACCGAGCCCGGTGCCTCCGCCGGGCTTTTCGCGTCAGTTTGTGGCCCGTTCGACGCGGATCTCGCCCAGATCGTCGATCAGGACGGTCCAGGTTTCCGATTCGCTGCGGGCCGGGTCGGTCTTCAGGAAGACCGTGGCGAAAAGACCCGGCTGCGTGGTGATGCCGTTCGAATTTTCGGGCCTGATGTCCGTAACGTAAGGCTTCATGGCCGAAAGCGCCTCCAGTTCGGTGCTGTTCACCAGTTCCAGCCCTTCTTCCGTAACGGCAATCTGTTGCAGGTAAACCTTGGCCGTCCGGTCGGGCTGGCGCAGCGCCACCACCTTGTAGTAGCCGCGGCGCGGCGCATCGCTGTCGGCCGCCGTTTCTTCCCAGAAGCCGCTGCTGGTGGCGAAGATCGTCTCGATCGGCACGGAATCGATGTCGGCGGCCAGTGCCGTCAGGATCGGCGAGGCCGCAAGAACCGCGGCCAGAAGTCCGGATTTCAAGCGCAGCATCGTCACCTCCATTTCGTGTCAGGTTGCGAACTGTTCGGCCAGAATGCGGTCCGACCACGAACGGTCGGGATCGGAAAGAATGCGCGCCGTCGTGTCGCGCGATTGCTCGATGCGGACGTTCAGCACGGTCTTGGCCTCGACATTGTCGGCGACGGCGTTGACGGGGCGCTTCTCCGGCTCCAGCACATGGATGTCCACCGCCGCCTTTTCCGACAGCAGCGCCCCGCGCCAGCGGCGCGGGCGAAAGGCGCTGACCGGCGTCATGGCGAGAAGCGGCGCTTCCAGCGGAAGAATAGGCCCGTGGGCGGAAAGATTGTAGGCGGTGGAGCCGACCGGCGTCGCCACCATCAGGCCGTCGCAGATCAGTTCCTCGAGACGGACCGTTCCATCCACCTCGACCCGCAGCTTGGCAGCCTGATAGGATTGGCGGAAGAGCGAGACCTCGTTGATGGCAAGCGCGGAGTGGGAGTTGCCCTCGATGTCCTGCGTGATCATGCGCAACGGATGGAACTTGTTTTCGACCGAAGCCGCGATGCGTTCGATAAGGCCGGAGGTGCGATACTCGTTCATCAGGAAGCCGACCGAGCCGCGGTTCATGCCGTAGACCCGCTTGCCGCTGTTCATCGTGGCGTGCAGCGTCTGAAGCATGAAGCCGTCGCCGCCGAGCGCCACGATGACGTCGGCATCATCGAGGGACACGTCGCCGTAAAGCCGCACCAGTTCCTTGTAAGCCGCCTGGGCTTCCGGCACGCTGGAGGCTGTGAAGGAGATGGACTGGAACGACTGGGGCATGTGTCTGCTGGTCCTGGCAATTCAATCGGTTCGGTTATAGGCGAACGGGCTGAACGCACAAGCCGTTTCGCCAGCATAGAGCTCGCCAGCATCGTTTGCTTGACGATGACACAGGTCAATTTTTGCTTTACACCCTAGCAGAATATGTTACTTGCCGAATGAAAGTGCCCTTGTAGCTCAGTTGGTAGAGCACCTGATTTGTAATCAGGGGGTCCCGGGTTCGAGTCCTGGCGGGGGCACCATCGAATTTTCAGCTACTTGATTTGTCTTAGTTTTTTGCCTTAAATCCCTCATACTGTTCAATGTGAGGGGCAAGTTCGTTCTCAAGCTGTTCTGAGACGATTCGTGAGGATTTGATGCCGAGACGCGCCCGGTCTGTCCCTCTCGTATACACTTCCGCCTGCTTCGAGTTCGCCCATCCCCGATGATCTCTGGCCTCCGTCGCTTCTTCCGGGCGCTGACGAATGGCTGTCGGCCTTGCGGGAGATTTCGACGGACAGGGCAATAGGGTTCGCCACCGGGTCGATTCTTTCCGCCAGCATTGACCGCAGAGCGGCGGGAATGGATGCCGAAGAAGCGGTGATGTTCCCGGCAGCGATGCGGTGAGTGTCAGCGCTGTTCCTCTCTCACCTTGACCATGATGTGGTGTGCCTTTTAGCAGATTTCCGTCGCGACAGAGACGGTAGCAATGCAGCGATTGCGGTCTTGGGACAGGGTTGCTATGGAGTCTGCATCTTCTCCGCCGAGTATCATCATGGATACGACCAATCAAGAGCAGGTGTTTTCTGCCAAGATCGACTGCAAATTCCCATACTTAGATGTCTCTAAAGCTGCCGCCCTCATCGCAGAGGCAAGGTCGATCTCTACTAACGCTGAATTTTGTGTGTTGTACGAGATCATCGCGCCACCAGCGTCCGAAAGGCTTCCGAAGCAGACACAACGAGAATTGTTGGCTGCTTGGGTCGAGAATGCGACGTCCTCTCTTGCGGCTCGTATTGCGGATTTGGCCAACGAAGTGATTGACGGTGGAGAAGTGCCCACAGAAAAAGCGCTGGACAAGATGCACGAGGTCGCAGCGACCGAAGGTCAATACGCGGCGTTAGCGGTGGTTTCTCACCTCGCCTATGCGTTGAGCGACAGCGTCGACTGCGAGATGATAGACACGCTGGAAGAACAAATCCGGATGCAATGGGATGCGCCCGGATGACGTCTTCGGCCCGGCCGAAGCCGGGCCGTTGCTCGCTCAGAACACCGCCAGGTATTTGAGCAGCGAAATGATGCCGATGATGATCACGATCACCTGCGCAATCTGCTTTGCTCTGCCGTCAAGCGGTAGGCGACCAATAAGATAAAGCACCAGAACGATTACGAGAAACGTGATCAGGATGCTGATTAAAACGGAAGTACCCATAGCCCCACAACTCCTATGCTTGGAACGCCGGCTGGCGTCAGAGGCTTACATATGGAGGTGATGAGAGAAGGAAAGGGATGGGAGAAAAAATGGAGGGAAGTCGGGGTTCAGGTCATCGTGAAGCTTTGATGCCGAGACTCGCCCGTTCGGCCTTGCGAACCTTGCGGGTTCAAAAGTGCGCGGTGAAGGGCCGGGCAAATTCCCCTCGTTCTTGATTTCGATCAAAGGCCGGCCCACATGATTTCTCCTATGATGGCGTCAACAACCATACAGGAGGAAACATGTCGAACACGCCGCACACTCTCGGTGAGGAATTTCCCGACCAGATCGAGGCGATCCACGCCCTCAAGGCAAGGGATGCCCGGTTTGCCAAAATTCTTGCGGAATATGATGAGGTGAATGATCAGATTCACCGGTCCGAGTCCCGTATCGACACGCTTTCGGAAGAGGCCGAGAATGTGCTTCGCAAGCGTCGTCTGACCCTGAAAGACACGATTGCCGGTGCGCTTGCGACCCAGTAAGCGAGCCTGATCGTCCAATCCGGCGCCGCGCGGACAGGTTCCGCGTGGCGTTTTTCGTTTGTTCGGCTGGCCGTTTCTCAGTTTTCCTCGTTGTCGAGGCGCACGGCGGTCTGGATCTCCTCCAGAAGATCGGGCAGGGCGCTCTGCACGCGGTTCCAGCTCGGCATGAACGGCGTTGCGTCCGGGCGCTCGAGGAAGACGTTGCCCGCTTCGAGCACATTTGTCGAAAAAAGCTCCACGGCCTGTTCCTCGCGGTGGCGATCGGTCGTCAGGCCGTTCATGCGCGCGTCGTTGTGATAGATTTCGACGAGATCCAGCGCCGTGCGGTAATAGGTGGCCTTTAGCGAGCGCAGCGATTCCTGGCTGAAGATGACGCCATCCGTCGCCAGCTTCCGGAACATGGCCTTGGCGATGTCGATCGACATGCGCGAAAGGCCGGTCGAGGCATCGTCGGCGGAAAGAGGCTGGTGCTTGTGGTCGTAGGTGTCGGCGATGTCGACCTGGCAGATCGACTGGTTGGAATAATTCCGCCAGAGTTCGGAAAGAACGCCGATTTCCAGGCCCCAGTCCGACGGGATACGCAGGTCGGCCAGCACATGGGCGCGCATCGCGAACTCGCCGGCCAGCGGATAGCGGAACGCCTTCAGGTATTCGAGATAGGGGTGGGGCCCGTAGATCCGCTCCAGGCTGATGAGCAGCGGAGTGACGAGAAGGCGGGAGACGCGCCCGTTCAGCGATCGCTGCGTGACGCGCGGATAATACCCTTTCGAGAAGATGAACCGGAAGCCGGGATGGGTGACGGGATAGACGAGGCGGGCCAGCATTTCGCGCGAATAGGTGGTGATGTCGCAATCGTGCAGGGCGACGACACCGGCGCTGCGCTGGCCGAGCACATAGCCGATGCAGAACCAGACGTTGCGGCCCTTGCCGGGCTGGTCCGGCGAAAGGCTCGCCTCCTTCAGCTTCTCGTCGACCGCCCTCAGCCGCGGACCGTCGTTCCAGAGAATGCTGTGGCGGTGCGGCAGGCGCGAAAAATACTCCCGGGCATGGAGATATTGTTCACGGTCGGCCTGATCGAGCCCGATGACGATATGCGAGAGATAGGGAACGAGGCAAAGCTCGTCGATGATGCGTTCCAGAGCCGGCGCTTCCAGTTCGGAAAACAGCGAGGGCAGAATGAGCGTGACCGGCCGTGTCTGGGCGAAATGGGCGAGTTCCCGTTCGGTTTCGGCAAGGGGCCGTTCCTTGAGATTGTGCAGGGTGGCAACCACGCCGTTCTGATGAAAGTCGGCCATGCAATCGTCCTTTTATCTTCGCGCCTGAGCGCTGCCATGAAAGCTCCGTTCGAACAGATGGCCCGACGGGCCACGAAGCGGTTGATGTCAGGGCAGGGGCGCTGTCAGCGAGCCAGGTATGAGAGAATCATTTCGTTCCAGCCGGCGGGACCGGCCTGGGTGGAACGCAGGATGCTGCCGTTTCGTTCCTGCTCCGTGACGGGAAGCGGTGTGTGATGCGGATTGGCGATGATGATGCCGAGATCGGCGGCCTGAAGCATTGCGAGGTCGTTCGGCGCATCGCCGAGAGCGATGGTAAAGACCGGCTCTCCACCTGATTCCGCCAGGGAAGCGGCGACCCGCGCCATCGCATCGGCCTTTGAGCCCTCCGGCATGATGGTGAAGAACCGCCCGCCCTGAACGGCGGTCAGGCCGTTGTCGTGCAGGATGCCAAGGAAGGCGCTTTTCTCCCCCTCCGTGCCCAGCCAGTGGCCGGGCTCGGAAAAGCGGCGCTGCCGGGCAAGGCGGGCATTTTCCAGCGGCAGGCCCGTCTCGCGTGCCACCGCCTGCACGTCCCAGTCGCCGAATCCGACGAACGAGCCCGGCAGGGCGGCAAGAAGGTTTCTGATACGCGCATAGGCGGAGGCGTTCCGCTCCGATCCGGCCAGGCGGGCGATGCCGGCGCCGTTTTCGACGATCATCGGCGTATCGAGGCCGAGTGCGTCGGCGATGGGCGCCATTTCCGCCTCCGTCTTGCTGGAGGCGAGAATGAGCGGAACAGACCGCTTTTTCAGGGCTTCAATGGCTGGAAGCGCCGCATCGAACCGATAGGTGTCGTGGTCGAGCAACGTTCCGTCGAGATCTGTGAAGACGGCGATCATGCCGTCATTTTGTCAGATATTGCTTTGCCGCGTAAAGCGAAATGGCACAGGCGTTGGAAACATTCAGCGATTTTATGGCGCCCGGCATGTCGAGCCGGGCGAGCGCGCTCACCGTTTCGCGGGTCTTCTGGCGAAGCCCCTTGCCCTCCGAGCCGAGCACCAGCGCGATCTTGTCACCCTTGAAGGTCGGTTCGAGCGGCTGCGGCCCTTCGGAATCGAGGCCTATGGAATAGAAGCCGAGCCGATGCAGTTCCTCCAGCGTGTCCGCCAGATTGCTGGCCTGGATATAGGGAATGAGTTCCAGCGCGCCGGAGGCGGATTTCGCCAGAACGCCCGATTCGGTCGGGCTGTGGCGTTGCGTCGTGATGACGGCGCCGGCATCGAAGGCGACGGCCGAGCGCATGATCGCGCCGACATTGTGCGGGTCCGTCACCTGGTCGAGCACCAGAAGAAGAGGGCTGTCCTTCAGCGCATCGAGGCGGCGGACGGGCAGGGGCCGTGTTTCCAGCATGACGCCCTGATGGATGGCGTCGGAGCCGAGGACCCTGTCGATCTCGCCCGGCGAGACGATTTCCACAGGAAAACCGGTCTCCGCACCCTCTTCGATCCCGAGCCTGGCCAGCGCATTGCGCGTGGCGGAAAGCTTCACCAGCTTGCGCGCGGGATTGTCCAGCGCGGCGCGCACCGTGTGCAGGCCGTAGAGGAAGACCTGATCGGGCTGGGCCTGTTGCGGTCTGACGCCATCCCGCGATGCGCGCTTGCCCGGCGCGGGCGTCGGGATTTCGCCTTTTTCACGCCGGGCGTCGCGCACGGCGCGGCGAAGCGTGGCGTAATGGGTGTCGCGGGCGGAACGGTCGTTTTTGGGGTCTTTGGTCATGAGGCTCTTATATCCAGTCGCATGTCCGGGGCATAGGGGCTGGCCGGTTCCGGCGCGGCGGTGGACAAGATATTTTTCCGAAAATTTCTGAAATCGGCGTGTTGACATCGGCCCCTTCGCCCTTCATATACCCGCGGCAGATCACGAGGCGTTTCAAGCGCTTCTCGATCTCAAGGGTCTCGATCCGGACGGAAGACTGGAGGGATGCCCGAGTGGTTAAAGGGGACGGACTGTAAATCCGTTGGCTCAGCCTACGTTGGTTCAAATCCAACTCCCTCCACCATTCCGACATCGGATCGACCTCCCCGCGGGTATAGCTCAATGGTAGAGCAGCAGCCTTCCAAGCTGAATACGCGGGTTCGATTCCCGCTACCCGCTCCAATTTAAGTTCTACTGAGTTCCATAAGAGATTGAATACAGAGGAATTTTCCTCTTTCGATGTTCCAGTGACGTCCACTGAAGTCCACCCGCAGCCAGGACTTTTTAGTCCATTTTCTAGTCCATCTAGGCGGTTGGCGAAGAGTCCGGATTGTTGCTCGAACGAGCGCGGGAAGGGATGAAGGTTTGGCTCCTGACGACTTGGGAGCACGAACATGCCTCTTACCGATACCGCCGTCCGGCAAGCCAGGTTCACCGGCAAGGATTACACCCTGGGTGATCTCGACGGCCTGTCTTTGAACGTCTCTGCCCGAGGCGGCAAGTCCTGGCACTTCCGATACTGCTGGCTGGGCAGGCAGAAGCGCATGTCCCTCGGAACGTATCCGGAGGTCAGCCTGCGGGAAGCGCGATCCTTGAAGGACGAGGCGCGCGCGCTGCTCGCCAAGGGCATCAACCCGCATGTCCATCGCAAGCAGAAGCGCTTTTCCGCCCGCCTGGCCGGCGAGAACACCTTCGAAGCGGTGTTCCAGCTTTGGCATGCCCACCGGGGCCTCTCTCTGAGGAAGGGACGTCAGACCGATCTCACCCTGGTGGAGCGCGTCTTCGCCAAGGATGTGTTCCCCCTGTTGGGCAAGCGCTCCGTCTACGACATCAGGCGCCATGACCTGCTTGACGTCCTCGCCAGGGTCGAGCAGCGCAGGGCGTTCAGTGTGGCGAAGAAGATCCGTTGCTGGTTCAACCAGATGTTCCGCTATGCCCTGGTCAAGGTGCCGGGGCTGGAGACCAACCCGGCCTCCGATCTCGACGTGGTGGCGTTGCCGGCGCCGCCGGTGCGCAACAATCCGTTCCTGCGCATGGAGCAGTTGCCGGCGTTCCTGAAGACGCTGCGCGACTATCCCGGCCGCATGCAGACCCAGCTCGGGCTGCGCCTGCTGCTGCTGACGGGCGTGCGCACCGGCGAGCTGCGGCATGCCACCCCCGATCAGTTCCATCTGGATCAGGGCCTGTGGATCATCCCCGTCGAACTCGTCAAGCAATTGCAGCTGCAGTTGCGCAAGCAGGGCAGGCGGGCGCAGGACGTTCCGCCCTACATCGTGCCGCTGTCGGTCCAGGCCATCGAGATCGTGCGCCACCTGTTGGAGCAGAAGCGCCCGGCCCAGCGCTACCTGTTCCGCCACGACTACGACCTGAAGAAGCGCATGAGCGAGAACACCTTGAACCATGTCCTCAAGCGCATGGGCTACGAGGACATGCTCACCGGCCACGGGATGCGCGCAACGATGTCCACCGCGTTGCATGAGATCGGCTATCCGAAGATCTGGATCGAGGCGCAGCTTTCCCATGCCGACCCGGACCCGATGAGTTCCATCTACAACCATGCCGAATATGTCGAGCCGCGGCGGCGCATGATGCAGGACTGGGCCGACCGGCTCGACCTGTTCGAACAGGATCGGGTCGAGCAGGCCAGCATGCATCTTCCCGTCACCCTGATAGGGTCGCAGCAGACGCCGCGCGATCACGCCGCGGGCTTGCTCTCCGTCATCCCGCCGGTGCCGACCCTGGGCGTTCCCGGCCACGGGCAGGCAGAGGCCGGCGCCTTGCCCGCCGTCGGCCGCCTGCCGGCCGTGCGTCCGCGCATCAACGCCCTGCTGCCGGAGGTTTCCCGCGTTCAGTGCGAACGCATGGCGCGGCTGGCGATCTACAACGCCCCCAACATGCTGCCCGTGGCGCTCTACGCCCATGCTTGGCGGCATATCGGGATATAACGTTACCGAAACGACCGACGAGAATCCGCAGCGCGTCGCCCTCATCCAGAAGGTGACGCTCGCCTATCTTCGCAGCAGGCTTCTGGGCGACGAAACGGCATGGTCCTCCGCGTGCCGCACGCTCGAAGAGAGCGCAAGCGCCGTCGGACGTCTCGAGTGGAAGGAGAGCTGACCTGCGGGCCAAAGCTGTCGTCTGGTTCGACCACATAATCGAACGCGAGACCAGCCGGAAGATGATAAGCTCGCTGCTACCCGTTCAGAAAGCTGAGCAGCGGACAAAAGTTGACGGTTTGCGTCAAACCACCTCTGCCGAAACAACTCTGATGGGACGGCGATCATTGATGAGGCCCGGGGCTGAAGAAGAACGAGGCGCCCGCGGCCCTCATGAGCCGCATTGCCAGCGTCCGTCGAAGATGCGGCTGGCATCATCCGCTCGCTGGTAGGTCAGCGTCGCCGGGCGCGGCGGGGGCGCTCCGCCTTTGCTGTCCGGTCCGGTGATGGCGATCTTGACCGTCTTGCCTGGGCCGGTGAACGGGGGTTGTCCGCGATGGCGTTGAAACCGCCCGGGGGCACCGATACGCTCCACATGGCCCGAGACCTTGACGATGCCCTCGGCCGGCGCGTTTGAAGCCACGACGCCCGTCGCAAGCAGGATCGGCGGGGTGTTTCCTGTCGAGAAGCTACGGGTGAGTTCACCGGAAAGCCCGGCAACCCTGCTCATTCGAGATCGCGAAAAGCACGACGAAAAAGCTGGCTGCTGGCAAGCCAACGCCATGCGGCATCATCGTCGAGATCAATTCATCGCACTCAACGCGAGACGGTGAGCGTTTCCTGACAAATAGCGTGATCATGAAAGCGCCGCAGGCCAATGTGAGCGATCGCGCGCGAGTTCGCAACAGAATGGGCAAAGCCTGAATTCCTGATCGGAACGCCATGCCCCGCAGGGCAAAAGGCCGTCGCCGCGTTAAAATGTTCATATATGTCAAGAAATAAATCAATAAAGTCATTATTAATGACATATATGTACATTTTGATTGAGCCAGACGTCGATTTTTGTTAGGGCTATTTCATGGAACAGGTTTTGAACGATAGCGGCCACCGGCCCGGCCGAGGTGATGAATGTCCCGGCAACATCGTTGCAGCGTTTTCCGGCCATCGCCAAACGGCGGCGGCCAGCATGTCCGTGCGCGGCGGCAGCCTCGATCCGTTACGCGTACTGGCACGCGGGGTGGCATTCGGAAAACCGGTCGATAGGGAGGGCAACGCCTGAAGACCGTCGGAGCGGGTTCCTGCGGCGCCCCGTTCAGCCAGACATGCCGCTAAACAGAGGGAACAAAATGAAAAAGCGACTTGCAACGACCTGCCTGACATTCGGCCTGCTGGGCATGGCGCCCCTGGCCGGAGCCGCCGAATGCGGAACCGTCACCATCGCCGGCATGAACTGGGCGTCCGCCGAGCTTCTGGCGAGTGTCGACAATTTCATCCTGAAGAACGGATACGATTGCGATTCCAGCATCGTTCTGGGAGATACCGTTCCGACGCTGACGTCCATGGCCGAGAGAGGCCAGCCCGATATTGCCCCGGAAGTCTGGAACAGCCTGCGGCCGCCGGTGACGCAGACGAACATCGACGAAGGCAAGCTGATCGTCGCCGGCAAATCCTTTGAGAATGGCGGGGTACAGGGGCTTTACGTTCCGAAGTTCATCGTCGACGAACATCCGGATATCAAGACCATCGCGGATGCCGTCAAGCACCCGGAACTGTTTCCCAACGCCGACGATCCCTCGAAAGCCGCATGGTCCGCCGGTCCCCAGGGCTGGGGCGGCACGGTCGTTGCAAGCCAGTATTACAAGGCATACGGGGCTGAAGAGGCTGGCTTCGCGCTCGTCGACACCGGTTCAGCCGCCGGTCACGACGGCTCGCTCACCCACGCCTATGAACGGAACCAGGGCTGGATCGGCTACTACTGGGAACCGACCGCATTGCTCGGCAAATACGAAATGGTGCGCCTGTCGGCCGGCGTGCCCTACGACGAAGCCGAGTGGACGCGGTGCAACAACGTCGACAGCTGCGCCGATCCGAAGCCCAACGAGTGGCCGAACGATGCCGTCGACGTGATCGTGACGAAGAGGTTCGCGGAACAGGCCGGCCCTGCCCTGGATTACATCGGCAGCCGCACCTGGCCGAACGAACTGGTCAACGAGATGCTCGCCTGGATGAGCGACAATCAGGCAACCGGCGAAGACGGCGCCAAATATTTCCTGAAGGAACACAAGGACGTCTGGACGCGGTGGGTCTCGCCGGAAGTGGCTGGAAAGATCGAAGCCGCCCTGTGATCTCCCCATCCGGCGGTGCGCTCCTTGCGCACCGCTTCCCAGGGCATTTCCGCTTTTCTCCGAATCGCGAAAACGCCCCAACGCTTTGTTTTCAAGCATGTCCGGAGGCAAGGTCGCCTCACGCTTTTGCCGGAGATGCTCTCGCCGCCGATAAAATCAAAAAGACGTGCAACGGCTTCTTTGAAAAAAGGGGAACCGAATGGATTGGTTTTATAAATTCCCGCACATGGACGACGAGGCCCTTCGCCTCCTGAAGAGGACGATCGACGATTCCTTTCGCGCCTTCACCCGTGCTTACGGCGATGCGATCGGAACTGTCTTCTCTCCGCTCCAGCAGTTTCTCAACGCCGCCGATCGTTTCATGACGCAGACGCCGTGGCCGATCATCACGCTCATCATCCTGGTGATCGCCTGGTTCGCCACGCGCAGCGCCAGGATCGTGTTCGGCTGTCTCGTCACGCTTCTTCTGATCGGCTATTTCGATATGTGGGAAGACACGATGCGGACGGTTTCCATGATCTTCGTCGCTACCGTCCTTTCCATCGCCATCGGTCTGCCCATCGGCATCCTCATGGCGCGCTCCAACCGCGTCCAGAGGATCGTCAATCCCATCCTCGACGTCATGCAGACCATGCCGAGCTTCGTCTACCTCATCCCCGTCGTCATGCTGCTTGGCATAGGAAAGGTGCCGGGCCTGATCGCCGTGGTGATCTACGCCATCCCGCCGATGATCAGGCTGACCGATCTCGGCATCCGCCTCGTCGACAAGGATGTGCTGGAGGCGGCCGATGCGTTCGGCACCTCGCAATCGCAGAAACTGTTCAAGGTGCAACTGCCGCTGGCGCTTCCCACCATCATGGCCGGCATCAACCAGACCATCATGATGGCGCTCGCGATGGTCGTCGTCGCTTCCATGATCGGCGTGCAGGGACTCGGCCAGCCGGTTCTCAGAGCGATCGCCAACCAGTATTTCACGCTTGGCATCTTCAACGGCCTCGCCATCGTCGGCATCGCCATCATCTTCGACAGGGTCACGCAGGCCTATGGCAAACGGCTCCAGAAGCACCGGGAGGCCTCCCATGACTGATCGTCACCTCGGAGGCATCAAGGTCCGCCATCTCTACAAGATCTTCGGTCCCAACGCCAAGACCTATGTCGATGCGGTCGAGAAGGGCCTCTCCAAGGCCGAACTCAATGACAGGCATGCCCATGTCCTCGGGCTCAGGGACATCAACATCGAAATCCCGTCGGGCTGCATTCAGGTCATCATGGGCCTTTCGGGGTCCGGCAAGTCGACGCTCATCCGCCATATCAATCGCCTCGTCGATCCGACCGCCGGCGAGGTGCTGGTCGACGGCGTGGATGTCGTGAAGATGAACGACGCCGAATTGCGGGACTTCCGCCGCCACCAGACGGCTATGGTGTTCCAGAAATTCGCGCTTCTTCCGCATCGCAACGTTCTCGAAAACACCATCTTCGGCCTTGAAGTCCAGGGCGTGCCCCGCGCCAGGGGCGTCGATATCGCCATGCAATGGCTGGAGCGCGTCGGCCTGAAGGGGTTCGAGCGGAAATATCCCAACCAGCTTTCCGGCGGCATGCAGCAGCGCGTCGGCCTGGCGCGCGCGCTGTCCAACGACGCCCCCGTCCTGTTGATGGACGAGGCCTATTCGGCGCTCGATCCGCTGATCCGCATGGACATGCAGACCGTTCTTCTCGACATCCAGAAGGAGATCAACAAGACGATCGTGTTCATTACCCACGACCTCGACGAGGCCCTTCGCCTGGGCGATCAGATCGCGATCCTCCGCGACGGCGAGATCATCCAGCAGGGAACCAGCCAGGACATCGTGCTGAGGCCGGCCGACGCCTATGTCGCCAACTTCGTCAAGGAGGTCAACAGGGGCCGGGTGGTCCATGTCGAGGCCGTCATGACGCCTCTGCGGCCCGACACGCCCGCAACGGAGATGACGATTACGGCGGGTACGACGATAGAGGAAGCCGTCCGCGTTCTGTCACCGCAAGCCGATGGCGACGTGACGGTGATTGCCGCGTCGGGTGAGCCGCTGGGCCTGGTCACGTTCCGCCAGCTTGCCGGAGCGATGGTCAATGCCGACGATCTGCCGAAACGGCAGGGGACCGGCGGCGCGGCGACCTGACACGGCCAGCGGCGATCGAAACGACAAGGCTTCGACGTTTGCCCGATGGCTGCTGTGCGGCTCATCGGGCAACGGGCCTGAAAGGCGATCCTCAGTTCCGCGAAAACCGCGTCAGGACGCATCCCGCATGCTTGCCGATGTCTTCGCCGCGGCGGCAAGCCCTTCCGCCACCGCTTCGTCGAACCCCGCGGTTCTCATGACTTCAATGGCCGCCGCCGTCGTTCCACGGTAGCCGAGAAAAGACCGGACGGTGTCGTTCGGGCATTCCTGGCGCTGCTCGATCAGCCGGCCCGCGCCCACCAGAACGGCATTGACGGCTCGCCGTGCGATGTCCTCGGGAATGCCCCGGGAAACGGCATCCTTCATCATCGCCGCCGCCAACAATGCGGGAAAGGCAGGCCCCGATCCGGAAAGGCCGGTCAGGTAGTCGAGGTCGCTTTCGCTGCGGACTTCGTCCTGTGTCCCGCAGGCCTCGAAGATGGAGCGGACAATGGCACGATCGCGATCGCTCACGCCATCGGAGCAGATCCAGGGAGTGTAGGATTTGCCTGCCCCGGCCGCCGCGTTCGGCAGGCTGCGGACGACCCGGTTCGTCCTGTGCTGTCCGGCCAGCCGGCTCAGGCCGACGCCGGCCATGACCGATATCAGCAGCTTGCCGTGCGCATCGATGGCGATCGAAGGCCAGCCGGCGGGCCGCACCGAGAGGATGATAACCTCCGAACGGTCGGCCAGCTGCTGGTTGTCGGCGGTCCAGAAGGCGCCGTCGAAGCGGTTCGGCGGCGTCGAGCGATAGGAGAGGCAGAGATCCCGCGGCGGCAGCAAGCCGGCTTCGAGGACCGAGGCGGCGATGGCGCTACCGAGCCAGCCGCCTCCACCGACGATGCCGATCCTCAATGAACCGTTCATCCCCGGGCGTCCTCCTGATCGGGCTTGTAGCCGTGCCGTGCGAAGAAGCGGTCCAGCTCCCTCTGCTCAGGCATCTGCCCGGTATAGATCGCGATATATTCGGGAATCCGCTTCATGCGCGTCGAGAGGTCCTCCTGGGACTGCATCGAGATATAGCCGATCTGAACGAGGTAGGTCGTGCGTGCGCGGACATCCGCGCTGATCTCCGAATGGCCGAAACGAACGAACATGCGCTTGAGGGCTTCGACACGGGCCTGATCGGCCTGGTGAACCTCGGCCAGGATTTCATCCGACTGAAGAGCCCAGCTCCGCACGGAAAATTCGAATTTCGAGTCGAACAGGTCCTTGTTCAGCCAGCAATCGAACACGTTGAGCATCGCCTCGGCGAGCGATTCCGCATAGGCTTCGGATTGCTTGACGATATTGCCCGTGTTTTTGTCCCGCCAGCGCGCGATCAGCGCTTCCAGCAGTTCCTCGCGGTCCTTGAAGAACCAGTAGAAGCTGGTTCGCGAGAGGTTCAGTTTCTTCGCAAGCGGCAGAATCTTCACCGAATCCACCCCGGCTTCCAGCAGGGTTTCATAGGCCGCCTCGAGCCATCCCTCCTGCGAACCTCTCCAGCCGCTCTCGTTCGAAGCCTGTTCCATAAGCTAACTCCTACCAAAATTATGCCCTGCCGCAACAGAAATGTACATATATGTCGTCTACGTAGACTTCTTTGTTTTCTTTATTGACACATATGTACATATTGGCCTAGCGTCCGCTGAAGACAAGCCATAAACCGGAGCCCGGCAAATGTCGAACGATCCCCTTCTTCAGCCCTATCAGCTCAAGCATCTCACGCTTCGCAACCGCATCATCGTAACGTCGCACGAACCGGCCTACCCGGAAGACGGGATGCCGAAGGAGCGATATCGCGCCTATACCGTGGAGCGCGCGAAGGGGGGCGTGGCGCTGACCATGACGGCCGGCTCCGCCGCCGTTTCCCGGGATAGTCCGCCTGTTTTCAACAACCTGCTTGCCTACAAGGACGAAATCGTTCCGTGGATCAGGGAGATGACCGACGCCGTGCATGAAGAGGGCGCGGCGATCATGATACAGCTCACGCATCTCGGGCGGCGCACGCGATGGGACAAGGGCGACTGGCTTCCGGTCGTTGCGCCGTCCCATCACCGGGAACCGGCGCATCGGGCATTTCCCAAGAAGATCGAAGACTGGGATATCGAGCGGATCATCCAGGAATTCGCGGATGCTGCCGAGCGGATGAAGGCAGGCGGCATGGACGGTGTCGAACTGGAGGCCTACGGCCACCTGATCGACCAGTTCTCCTCCCCGCTGACCAACGAGCTCGACGGCCCCTATGGCGGCTCGCTCGACAACCGTCTCCGCTTCTGTCTCGATGTCTTCCGCGCGATCCGAAAACGGGTCGGGGACGACTTCATTCTCGGTGTCCGCTACACCGCCGACGAATGTCTTCCCGGCGGCACGGGCAAGGCCGAAGGCCTCGAGATCTCGCGACGCCTCAAGGAAAGCGGCCTCATCGACTATCTCAACGTTATCCGCGGGCATATCGACACGGATGCCGGCCTGACCGACGTCATTCCCGTCCAGGGCATGGCGAGCGCCCCGCATCTCGATTTCGCCGGTGAAATCCGTGCGGCGACCGATTTCCCCACCTTCCATGCCGCGAAGATCCAGGATGTCGCCACCGCCCGCCACGCCATCGCCTCCGGCAAGGTGGACATGATCGGCATGACCCGCGCCCACATGACGGACCCGCATATCGTCCGCAAGATCATGGAAAAGCGCGAGGACGATATCCGTCCCTGCGTCGGCGCCAATTACTGTCTGGACCGCATCTACCAGGGGGGGCTTGCTTTCTGCATCCACAATGCCGCCACCGGCCGCGAAGCCACCATGCCGCATGTCGTCGAGAAGGCCCCCGTCCGCAGGAAAGTCGTTATCGTCGGGGCGGGCCCGGCCGGGCTTGAGGCGGCGCGCGTTGCCGCCGAGCGCGGCCATGAGGTCGTCGTCTTCGAAGCCGCGAACGATCCGGGCGGACAGGTCCGGCTTACCGCGCAAAGCGAGCGCCGCAGGGAGATGATCAGCATCATCGACTGGCGCATGAGCCAGTGCGAGAAGCTCGGCGTCGTCTTCCATTTCAACACCTGGGCGGAAGCCGACACGATCGCGGCGGAGAACCCGGATGTGGTCATCATCGCCACGGGCGGCCTGCCGCATACCGAGGTCCTGTCCAGGGGCAACGAACTGGTCGTTTCCGCATGGGATATCATTTCCGGTGACGTGAAGCCGGGCACGAATGTCCTGATTTTCGACGATGCCGGCGATCATACCGGCCTGCAGGCCGCGGAATTCCTCGCCAGGGCTGGTGCAAAAGTCGAGATCATGACGCCGGACCGTTCTTTCGCGCCGGAAGTCATGGCGATGAACCTCGTGCCCTACATGCGCTCGCTCCAGACGCTGGACGTGACCTTCACCGTCACTTACCGGCTGGAGGCGGCCGAAAGGAGCGGCAACCGGATCGTCGCCCATGTCGGCAGCGATTATGGCGGCGTCGAAAGGCAGCGGGTGGTGGACCAGCTCGTCATCAATCACGGAACCATTCCGCTGGACGAACTCTATTTCGAGCTGAAGCCCTTCTCCACCAATCTCGGAGAGATTTCCCACGATCAATTGCTTTCAGGCCAACCGCAATCCGTCATTCGCAACGGGGAAGGCAAATACCAGCTTTTCCGTATCGGCGATGCCGTGGCCGCCCGTAACACCCATGCGGCGATCTACGATGGGTTGCGGATCGCAAAGGACATCTGAAAAACATGGGCGGGCTGTGTAGCGGCAGCCCACCCATCCCGGAACAGGCCTGACATGACGGGGATGCGCTGCCAAGGTCGATCACACGCAACGAAAAGGGGAAGATTCATGAAGATTCTGGTGCCCGTTAAGCGGGTTGTTGACTACAATGTGAAGATCCGCGTGAAGGCGGACGGGTCGGGCGTCGAGCTTGCGAATGTGAAGATGTCGATGAACCCGTTCGACGAGATCGCGGTGGAGGAGGCGCTTCGGCTGAAGGAAGCGGGCAAGGCGACGGAAGTGGTGGCGGTGTCCATCGGCCCGGCCAAGGCGGAGGAAACGCTGAGGACGGCGCTTGCGATGGGCGCCGACCGGGCGATCCTCATCGAGACCGACGGGACGGTCGAGCCGCTGTCGGTCGCCAAGCTGCTCAAGGCCGTCGTGGCTTCGGAAGAACCCG
>NZ_JANFPI010000005.1 GCF_026552795.1 Ectorhizobium quercum | reverse complement strand
GCGAAACCAGCACCGACAACGACCAGATCCAGCTCGAAATCGCGAAGCTTCAGGAGCAGCTTACGTCCATCGCCGAAGGCGCTTCGTTCAACGGTGAGAACTGGCTGACGGGCAAGAATACCGCCGATGGCGATATCGACGAAGGCACCGTGGTCGACGGTTTCGTCCGTGAGGGCGGCGCCGTCCGCGTCACGACCGCGACCGTCGATCTTACCGAGGTCATCCTGACCGGCACGGGTGGCCTTCTCGAGAGCGTCCTTACCATCGATGCTTCCACCTCGACCGATCTTGCTGGCGACCTGACGACGGTCGAAACCGCCCTGGCCGCTCTCAACAAGGCCGGCGCGACGCTCGGCGCGCTGTCGACCCGGATCGACCTTCAGGACAACTTCGCCGCGAAGCTTTCCGATTCCATCGAGAGCGGCGTCAGCCGTCTGGTCGATGCCGACATGGAAGAAGAGTCCGCCAAGCTGTCTGCCTTGCAGACGCAGCAGCAGCTCGCCATCCAGTCGCTGTCGATCGCCAACTCCAGCACGCAGAACATCCTCACGCTCTTCCGCAGCTAAGGATATTAGACTTGACGAACGCAACGGGCGGCCACATGGCCGCCCGTTTTTCGTTGGCATCCTCTTCTTCGTCACCCTCGGCCTTGGCCCGAGCATGACGAAAGGGAACGACAGGTGCTTGATCATCAGTCTGACGGGCGGCTTTAGAGCCGCCCGTTTTCTGTTGCGTTTAAATAATTGAATTAATTTCACTTAATGGAGTTTTCGAAAACTTTAATAAGTCGCCGGCCCCTTTAAGGTTTGTTAACCATAATAGTGTTTTCTGTGATCATTGAAACGGCGAGTTAACCATTCACACATCGCAGGTTAACAGGCATGTGAGCTGACCGCCGTTCCCGGTTCCGGCCCGGAATGTCCCTTGAAGAATCGAGACCGCAATTAAGGGGCACGTATTCAAATGACGAGCATCATCACCAATATTCCCGCCATGTCCGCGTTGCAGACGCTACGCGCCATCAACAGCAACCTCGAGGCTACCCAGGATCGTGTTTCGTCGGGCTACCGCGTCAGCGAGGCCAAGGACAACGTTGCCTACTGGTCGATCTCCACGACCATGAATTCCGACAACAAGGCGTTGGGCGCCGCCATCGATGCGCTCGGCGTCGGCGCGGCCAAGGTCGACGTGGCCTATGCCGGTGTCGAGAGCGCCATCGACGTTGTGAACGAGATCAAGGCCAAGCTGGTCTCGGCCAGTGAGACCAGCACCGACAACGATCAGATCCAGCTCGAAATCGAGAAATTGCAGGAACAGCTCCGCTCCATCGCCGAGGGCGCCTCGTTCAGCGGCGAGAACTGGCTGACGGGCAGGGACGGCAGCGATAATCCCATCACCACCGGCACGGTGGTCGACGGCTTTATCCGCCAGGGCAGTTCCGTGCTGGTCACGACGGCGGATGTGGATCTTGAAGACATCATTTTCTTCGGCGATGTCGATGCCGGCACGGGCGGTATTCTCGGCGACGTCAATGGCATCACGCTGGAGAGCACCGACGATTTGGATGACATCGACGCCTACCTGACGATCGCTGAGAATACGATGACGGCGCTCAACAAGGCCGGTGCGACCCTCGGCGCCCTGTCGACGCGGATCGACCTTCAGGACACGTTTGCCTCCAAGCTTTCCGATTCCATCGAGAGCGGCGTCAGCCGCCTGGTGGATGCGGACATGGAAGAGGAATCGGCCAAGCTGTCCGCCTTGCAGACGCAGCAGCAGCTTGCCATCCAGTCGCTGTCGATCGCCAATACCAGCGCGCAGAACATTCTCACCCTCTTCCGCCAGTAAGCGGCAGGGCCCTGAAACCGGGCGCTTGGAGATCAGGACGGCCGCATCTGCCCCGGATGCGGCCTTTCCGTTGCAGGAAGGGCACTTTGCGGCGCGCGGGGTGCTTGCCAAAGTCTTTCCGTTTCATTAACCATATGCGAAGCGCTTCCCGATTGTTTGTGAGTGAGCGGCAGAGACCCCGAAGGGTTTCGGCATGAATGCCAGAAGGCCGCAGCCGGTGTTCAGCCCGGCATGTTCCCGTCGACCGTACAGGGACCTCCTCTCATGTCTTATGTGATCATGACATCGAATTCCGTATCCGCCGCGTTGCAGACGCTGCTGTCTTCCAACACCCAGTTGACGGAGGCCCAGAAGCGCCTTTCGAGCGGCATGCAGATTTCCGACGCGAAGGACAATCCCGGTTACTGGTCCGTGGCCAATGCGTTGACCTCGGACGAAAGCACGCTCACCAGCGTCGGGGATGCCCTGAACCTGAGCGAGGCGATGATCGACACCGCCTATACCGCCATCACCACCGTGCTGGACCAGCTTTCGACGCTTCGGGCGACACTGGTCACGGCAACGGATTCGAGCGTCGACCGTTCGCTGACGAATGTCGCGGTCGAGGGCGCGAAGAAGGCGATCGAAACGGCGGTCATATCGGCGCAGTTCAGCGGCACCAACTGGCTCACGAACGGCGACGCCACCCTGGCCGGTACGAACAGTATCGTGACCTCCTTCCAGAGAACGGGGAACGGTTCCGTCAAGCTCCAGACGCAGGGCATCCCGGCTGCCGACACGATTCTGATCGATACCTATGACCCCGGCCGCGGCCTCCTGACCCGGTCGATCGACGCGAATGAGCTTAATCCCGACGGCACCGCGACGCCGCGCAACTATTACCTGCTCGCCCCGGGCGACGGCGGCACGGAAATCGCCGTGACCGACACCACGACCGAGGACGAGATCGCGGACATGATCGACGTGATCGAATCCATGATGGCGGATATTTCGGAGATTGCGAGCCGTTTCGGCGACATGCTGAACCGGGTTGCCAGCCAGTCGAGCTTCGCCCAGTCGATGGCCCAGACGCTGAAGACCAGCGTGTCCCGGCTGATCGATGCCAATATGGAGGAGGTCAGCGTGCGCGTGACGGCTGCGGAAACGCAGGCGTCGCTGGCGGCGGAGACCGTCTCGCTCGTCAATACCAACATGAAGAAACTCCTGCTCGTCTTCGGCTGACCGGAGAAAACGGCAGCGATCTTCATCCTCGCACAAGTTTGACGCCCTAGGCTCAGGAGGAGGTTTCTTCTGGCAAGGCTCCGTTCGGTGCCTGCCGGGATGACTGTCAGCAAAAGTTGGAGAGTTCCTTGGTGAAAAGCAGGGTTTCGAGACGGCCGGAGCGGGCCGTTCACGACGGTCCGCGCGGCTCCGGAGGTCGATGATGAGCGCGATGATCGCCCGCTACCTGAAAGATTTCGGCTCGCCGGTCGCGGAGCCGTTGCCGTCCGACGAGATGCCGTTCGGCTTTCCCGCCGTCGCCGGACCCGAGCCGGAAGAGTCCGTCGACGCCGAGGCCGAACTGCGCGAGACGCTGGCCCGGGAGCACGAGGCGGCGATGGCCGAGCTTTCCGAGCGCCATGCGGCGGAAATGGCCGCGCTGGCGGAGAGCCATGCGAAGGAAATGGCCGATGTCAGGGAGCGTTGCGAAACGGATCTCGTTGCCATGATCGCCAGCCGCATTACGGAAATGACCGGGACGATTGCCCATGCCGTGACCGAGGCTGCCGCGCAGGCGCTGGTGCCCGTTCTCAGCGAGGCGGTCGCCCGCGAGGCGGTCAAGGATTTTGCCGACATGCTGAAGGGCGCGATCGAGGAAGGGGAGGTTGCCCGCATCAGGCTGCGCGGCCCCGAAACCGCCTTCCGGCGATTGTCCGACCTTATGGGCGAAAAGGCGGAGCTTCTCGATTTCGAGGAAAGCGCCGAAATGGATTTGACGGCCGAGATCGGCACGGCCGTGCTGGTGACGCGATTGAGCGCCTTTGCCGCCGGCCTTGAGAAGGTGATGGAATGAGCGAGAGCGAAAGTCACCACCACGGCAAGAACGAGATCATCGTCATCAAGAAGCACAGGGGCGACCACGACGGCCATCACGGCGGCGCGTGGAAGATCGCCTATGCCGACTTCATGACCGCCATGATGGCCTTCTTCCTCGTGATGTGGCTGGTCAATGCCGCCAACGAGGAGACGAAGGCCTCCGTCGCGAGCTATTTCAACCCGATCAAGCTTTCGGACGACACGCCGGCCCAGAGGGGGCTGAAGCAGCCGTCGGAGCAGGCGGACGGGGAGCAGTCGGCCGAGCGCTCGAAGGTCGAGGACCAGACGGAAACGGAGATCGGCGGCAGCGCTGCAACCGGCCAGGACATGGCTGCGACCTCCGGCGACAGCAGTCATTATTCCGAGGCCGACCTCTTCCAGAACCCGTATGCGGTTCTGGCCGAAATCGCCCAGGAAGTCGGCCAGCAGGCCAATGTCAGCGCCAGGGGCGAGGGCGGTGCCGCCAATGCCGGCCCGGCCACGGGAGCATCCGGCGGCGAAGCCTATCGCGATCCTTTCGATCCGGATTTCTGGAGCCGCCAGGTCGAGGCCGCCAAGGTTCAGGCGCCGAGGGTCGAGGACAGTTCCCTGCCGGAAGCCGAGCAGACCGTCGCGGCCCGTCAGCCGGCCGAAACGGACAGGGCCGCTGCCGGGACGGCGGCGAACGCCGGCGAGGCGGCAAGCCAGGCCGCCGAGACCGCCCGCGAACAAAGGGCGGCCGACGATCTGGGCGATGAGATCAGGCAGCAATTGACCGGCGTCAGCGGCAGGCTGGCCGAGGGGCTCGTCGTGACGCCGTCGGAAGGCGGTCTTCTCGTGACCATTTCGGACCGGCAGGACGGCGCCATGTTCGCCGTCGGCTCGGCCGTTCCGCAGCGGGAAATGGTGCTGGCGATGGAGAGGATCGGCAATATTCTCAAGGAACGGCAGGGCCAGGTCGTCATTCGCGGCCACACGGACGGACGCCCCTTCACCGGCAGGTCGGGCGACAACTGGAGCCTGTCGATGGATCGCGCGCATGCGGCCTATTTCATGCTGGTGCGCGGTGGACTGGACGAGAAGCGCATCGAGCAGGTCTCCGGTTTCGCCGACAGGCGTCTTCAGGTGCCGAACGATCCGTTCGATCCGGCCAATCGCCGCATCGAAATCCTGCTTCAGGACGGCTGAGCCCATGACGAGACACAGCCAGCGGTTCCGGTTCCCTTCCTGCCTGCTGATCGGTGCGCTTCTGTGCGGAAACGCCGCCGCCGAGGACGAACTCGCCCCCTACAAGGTCGTGCGGTCGTTGCAGTTCGTGCAGGATTCGGTTGCCCAGGGAGACCACTCCGCCGGCGAGATGCAGCGGTTCATTCTGGAAACGATGGACGAGCGCCTGCGTGCCGCTCCCGTCTCGGTCTTCGACGACCCGCGCAATGTCGATGCCGCCCTGGTCTATGCGATGAGCGGCGGCAATCCGGCGACGCTCGAATATCTGGTGGCGCGCGATATCGAGGGCAATTTCGACAGCCGCGTGATCGACGCCCTGCGCAAGTATTTCGACGGACAGGGCGCGCTGGTCGCCCGCAGCCTGATCGACATGGTGCCGGAATATCGCGACACGAGGATCGGCGCCTATCTGGCGCTTGTCGCCGGCAACATCCTTCTCGGTTCGAACGTGAACGAGGCGCTCTCCTTCTTCGATCAGGCGCGGCTCACGGCCCCCGGGACCATCATCGAGGAGGCGGCGTTGCGACGCTCGCTGGCGATTTCGGTCGAGAGCAATCTCGTGCCGCGCGCGCTGGCGATGGCCAACCGGTATGTGCGCCGCTTTCTGCACTCGCCCTATGCCAGCCAGTTCGCGGACCTGTTCGTCCAGCTCGTGGTGGCGAATGACGGCGCGGTCACACACGACGATATCGCCGCGACGCTCGAAATGATGGACGCCGCGCGCGCCCGCGAAATCTATCTGCGCATCGCGCGTCGCGCCACGCTGGCCGGCAGGAGCGATCTCGCCCGCCATGCCGCGGCCGAAGCGGAGGCGCGGGCCTCTGCGGCGCCGGATGACGGACGCGAGGTCCTGGGCAGTCTCTACGGCAATGTCGCGGCGATTCCGAGCGGCGATGTGGCGAGTGCTGTGAAGGCGATCGACGATATTCCCGACGACCAGCTTTCCGAGCGCGACAGGGCGCTCAGGGACGCGGCAAGGGCGGTCGCGGAACAGATTATGCAGACACCGGCCGTCCCTGCAAGCCACACGCAAGTGGGGCAGGGCAATACGGTCGATGAACAGGTGAAGGACGATCCGGTCGCGGCCCCCGGGCAGACACCGGCCGGCGGCGCATCCGATCCGCAAGCGGACGATGCATACCAGTCCTTCGTCGAGCGCGGTCGCTCGCAACTCGATGCGATCGACGCGCTCCTGAAGCAGAAAGGCATGTCGAGATGATGGATGCACTCAGTCTGCTGGTGAAGCCCGCGCCGGAGCCCGCGGCTTTCGCCAAATCCGGTAAGGCCGTCAAGGGAGGCGATACTGCCGAGAAGGGCAGTTTTTCGCGTGAACTCAAGGGGTTGAACACGGATGAGCGCGGCGGCAAGGGAGCAGGCCGCGGCGCCGTTTCCACCGAAACGGAACAGGCCGAGACGGATGCGGACAGCGCTGACGCCGCGAAGGCGAACGTGAAGATCGCTCCGGCGGCAGCCGGGCCATCCTCGTTTGCGAGCCTCAAGGCCGAATTGCAGACGGCGGTCGATGCGACGTTCACAAGGAACGTTCCACAGCAGCCGGACAAGACCGTTCAGGCACCGGAAATGGAGCTGGAGGTTCAGGTGCCGGACGAGGGGCTGACGGAGCGCATTCTGCCCGAGCCCGTCGAAGGCGAGGCCGTGCCGGCGAGTGAACGCGATGCCGGGCGGAAGCCCGGGGCGGGGGAGACGCAGACGGTCGACAAGACCGACCACAAGGTCAGGATCAAGGGTGCCGATTTTTCAAAGGCAGGTGGCGATAGCGGCTTCACGGTGGACCGCCGGACCGCAACGCAGATCGCCGACCGGATAAAGGTGGACACGCCGAAGAGCGGCGCGGCAAAGGCCGATACCGCCCCCGATACGGACGCCCCGGATGCGAAGGACACGGCGGATACCGGGGATGCCGCCACGGTCGATGCCGGGCCGAAGGCGGATGCCGAAACGCTGACCAATGTTCTGGGCCTTCTGGCCGCCGGCGGCAACGTGACCGACCGCGTCGAGCGGAAGCAGGATGCCGGCAACGGCATGCGCGAGCCGGAAAAGATCGGCAATACCGGCAGGATGTCTGCGGAAACGCAGGATGCCGGGGTGGACATCGGCACCGCCAATGGTGAGGGCGAGGCGCTGGCGACGGATGGCCAGTCCGATCGCCTCTTCCGTCTGACGCGCGGCGAAGGGCGGGGGCAATCCGTCGACCTGAAGATCGCCAGCACGGCCAGCGGCCAGATCGACGTGGAGGCACGCTCGCCGGCGAGCGGCCAGGCGGAAACCGTCAATGTGCTCGAGACGCGCCGTTATCTCGGCTTCAACGCACCGTCGAATTCCTCGACCCTCACGGCGGCTCTGGCCGGAAACGACGAATGGGTCAGTGCCATGCACCCGTCGGCACGCCTTGCCAACGCCGCCCAGCAATCCAGCACCGGGCAGGTCGTCAACACGTTGAAGCTGGAGCTCAATCCGCACGCGCTCGGCACCGTGACCGCGGTGCTGCGCCTTTCGGGCGACGAACTCAACGTGCATCTGACCGTGCATACGGCGGCGGCGTATCGGGAAATGCGGGAGGATTCCTCGGCGATGCTCGACGCCTTGCGGTCGCAGGGCTTCAGCGTCGATCAGGTGACGGTCAGCATGGCGTCGGGCGCCTCGTCTTCCCAGGACGGTGGCGATGCTTCGAGCCGTTTCGCACAGCAGCAACAGCAGAACATGCAGCAGGCAGCCGGTGAAGGCGGCCGCAACGGCGACCGGGGCGCACCGCAGAACGGGCGCCAGGACGGCTCTGATGGCCAGTCGGGTGTCGCAGCAGGACGCAGCGATGACAGTGAACAGAACCTCGCCCCTGCGCGTGGCGCTGGCGCTCCTCGCCCTAGCCACGTTTACATCTGAGGCTTGGGCTGCCGGCGGCTCGTGCGAGCGGCAGATCGAGGCCGCCGCCCGCAAATATGGCATTCCCGAAGGCATCCTGTACTCGGTCGGTCTGACGGAGACGGGCCGCAAGGGATCGCTGAGCCCGCTCGCGCTCAACGTCGAGGGCAAGGCCTATTTCGCGAAATCTCCGGCGGAGGCGCTGACACGCTTCAACCAGGCCCGCAATGGCGGCGCCCGGCTGATCGATATCGGCTGCATGCAGATCAACCATTACTATCATGGCGCAGAATTCGCGTCCGTTCAGGAGATGTTCGATCCGGGACGGAATGTGGAATATGCGGCACGCTTCCTGAAATCGCTCCACGACAGGCATGAGACCTGGACGATGGCCGTGGCCAGATACCATGCCGGTCCCAATAACGACCCTGCCCAGAAACGCTATGTCTGCCGCGTCATCAGCAATCTGGTCGCGACGGGCTATGGAAAATGGACGCCGGAAGCTTCACGCTTCTGTAGCTGAATGCAACCTTTAATCTATTGATTCGCACGCAATGCGGTGTTCGGCGAAATAAGGCAACATTTCGTGCATTTTGTGACTGCAAGACTCTTGTTAAAAAACCGTTAACTTTTCCACGCGAAAATAGTGCTATTCCGCCTTAAGGCCTACTACATCTAGGCCAAATCATGGCATTATGGTTAATCAATTATTAATTTCTCCCAGTAAGTTCCTCCAGTTGTTCCAGATTCGTCCGATTCGTACCCATAGTACATCGAAAACACCACACTGATTCGGAGGCGGACGAATGATCGTAGTGGTTGATGAGCGCGAGCTCGTTAAGGACGGCTATACATCTCTTTTTGGGCGCGAAGGAATTCCGTCCACAGGTTTTGATCCCGGTGAATTTGGCGAATGGGTCAACACGGCAGCAGATTCCGATATCGCTGCCGTCGAGGCCTTTCTGATTGGCCAGGGCGAGCGGGCGCTGGAACTGCCGCGGGCCATTCGCGACCGGTCGCAGGCCCCGGTGATCGCGGTCAGCGACCAGCCCTCCCTGGAGGCGACGCTGGCGCTGTTCGACTGTGGCGTGGACGATGTCGTCCGCAAGCCGGTCCACCCGCGGGAAATCCTGGCTCGTGCCGCGGCGATCCGCCGCCGGCTGAAGGCCGTCGCGAACGTCACCGAAGTCGGTCCGATCCGGGTCTTCTCCGATGGACGCGATCCGGAAATCAACGGCGACGTTTTCCCGCTGCCGCGCCGCGAGCGCCGCATTCTGGAATATTTGATCGCAAACCGCGGCCGGCGCGTGTCCAAGACGCAGATCTTCAACGCGATCTACGGCATCTTCGACGAGGAAGTCGAGGAGAACGTGGTCGAGAGCCATATTTCCAAGCTGCGCAAGAAACTGCGCAAGAAGCTGGGTTTCGACCCGGTCGATTCCAAGCGCTTCCTCGGCTACTGTATCGACTGGGAATGAGCGACGCGGCGGTCCTCTGGAAGAGGGCTGCGCGACCGAGACCGATATCCGCCACCCGTGGCGGATGTTCCTTGAAGGCCCCGTGAATGGTACGGTTCCGGGGCAGCCGGCAAGGGCCGGCGATGCGTTTCGAAACGGGCCGGACGGTCGGGTCGACCAGCTCCGGGAAGACGAACGCAGAGTCGACAATAATCGAAATAAAAGAATGACTTCATGGTGCGCCGGCAAGCCGTCCGGGTTTGCGCGTCCGCGAGATCGCTTGCCGTGCGGTTCACTCCGATCTTCGGCATCGTCGCCGGAGCGCCATGCCGGAAATCGGGAAATCGGAATGCGGACAAGGGCGGGGCTAAAACGGAAGCACATCCAGCTTCACGCAAGGCCCGCCGCATAGTCTCGAATGCAACGACTGAAACGAGGGTCTCAGATGAGCATCTACGGAACGATGAAGACTGCCGTGTCGGGCATGAATGCCCAGGCGAACCGCCTGAGCACGGTCGGCGACAATATCGCCAACGTGAACACCACTGCCTACAAGAAAGTCTCGACGGCGTTTTCGTCCTTCGTGCTGCCATCCGGCAGCGGCAGCTACAATTCGGGCGGCGTGACGACCACCGTCGTCAACTCGGTTTCCCAGCAGGGTTCGCTGACGTCGACCTCCTCCGATACCGATCTTGCGATCAACGGCGACGGTTTCTTCGTGGTGCAGAACTCGGCGGGCGCCACCTACCTGACCCGCGTCGGCTCCTTTTCGCTCAACGAGGAGGGCTATCTCGTCAACGCGAACGGCTTCTCGGTTCTCGGCACCGAAGTCGGCGGCATCGCCAACACCTTCTCGGATCTCTCGCCGGTCAAGGTGCAGGCTTATCAGTTGACCGCGGTCGCCACGACCAGTGCGACGGGTAACACCAACCTGGACCTGAGCGCCGAAGTCGTGGATGCGGCGGCGGACGACACGGCAGCCGACAATACGGCGGATTCGGTCTATACGCTCAAAAGCTCGCTGACCACGTACAACAACGCCGGTACCGAAATAACCTACGACGTCTATTACACGAAGACGGACGACAACACGTGGGAAGTGGCGGTCTACGACGCGGCGGATGCGGATCCCACGAGTTCCACGGGCTTCCCCTATGCCTCGTCCGCCATCACGACGGCGACGATGAACTTCGATTCGTCGACCTACCTGCTGTCCTCGATTGAAACCAACGGGGTCGTCAGCACGGACCTGACGCTCGACATCGACGGCATTTCGCTGGATCTGTCGAAGACGACGCAATACGACGCAGACAGCTTCTCCAAGCTGGCGAGGGACAACGGCAATGCGCCCAGTTCTCTGGATGCGCTGTCGGTCGATTCGGCCGGCGTCGTCTATGCCGTCTATGAGAACGGAACCCAGCTCCCGATTGCTCAGATTCCGCTCGCAACGGTGATCAGCCCGGACAATCTCTCGATGGGAACCGGCAACGTCTACAGCCTCACCAGCACGTCGGGCGCCGCGGTCCTCGGCTTTGCCGGCGATCCCGGCTTCGGCAACATCGTTTCCAGCTCGCTCGAAACCTCGAACGTCGATCTCGCCAACGAACTGACGGAGATGATCGAGGCCCAGCGCAGCTACACCGCGAACTCGAAGGTGTTCCAGACCGGTGCGGACGTTCTGGACGTTCTGATCAACCTGAAGAGATAATTCCAAGCTTTAAGGATTGACGGATGTCACTCGCATCGACTCTCAATACGACAAAAAGTATTTTCAACAATACTTCTGCCCAAAGCGCTGTCGTTTCCACGAATATCCAGAATGCGAGCAATCCCGACTATAACAAGCGGTCGGCGACGACATCCGTCAACATCTACAGCGGCGCCGTCATTCTCTCCACGGAGAGGGCGCAGAACAGCGCCCTCCTCAAACAGGTCCTGAACTCCACCTCGGTCGATTCCGCCCAGCAGGAACTGGTTTCGACGATGGACCAGATCAGCGCCCTGCTTGGCGGCGACAGCTATTCGCTCTCGCCGTCGACCTATCTGGCCACGTTCCGCGACACGCTGACGACCTATGCCGAGACGCCGAGCGACATCACGCTGGCCCAGTCGGTGGTGGCTGCGGCGCAGGACGTCGCCAACTCGCTCAACAATATGTCCGACGGCGTGCAGTCCCTGCGCGTCGAGGCCGACAACGAGATCGCCACGCAGGTGGCGACGCTCAACAGCCTGCTGGCCGAGTTCAAGGTCGCCAACGACGCCGTCATCAAGGCGACCGCGACCGGCCAGGACCCGAACAGCGCCATCGACAAGCGCGAGGCCCTCGTCAAGCAGATCTCCGGGATCATCGGCGTTTCGACCTACGTGCGCAGCGGCAACGACATGGCGCTCTATACCAGCGCCGGCACCACGCTGTTCGAAACGGTGCCGCGCAATGTGAGTTTCTCCGCCTCGGTGGCTTTCGCCGCCGGCGGCGAGGGCAACGGCATCTATATCGACGGCGTCAAGGTCGATGCCGGCGACGGCGCCAGCACGACGGCCCGCGGCAGCCTCCAGGCGCTGCTGCAATTGCGCGACAATGTTCTGCCGACCATTCAGGACCAGCTGGACGAAACCGCCCGCGGCCTGATCTCCCTCTTTGCCGAAACGGATGCGTCGGGCGACAGGATCGCCGGCCTGTTCACCACGAAAACCGGCGCCGCCGTCGATTTCGATACGGCGGAAATCATCACGGGCCTGGCATCCTCGATCACGGTTTCCAGCACGGCGGCAAGCTCTCCCTTCACGCTGCGCGACGGCAACATCTCCGGCGAAAGTGTCAACGACGACGATGCCAGCGGCTTCTCCGATCTGCTGCGCGATTATCTGAGCGCCTTCGATGCTCCGATCGACTTCGACGGCGCGGCGAAGCTCGGCACGAACGTGACGCTTCTGGACTACGCGACGGATACGGTCGGCTGGATCGAGGAATTCCGTAGCAGCGCCACGACCGCGAGTGAAACGACCGGCGCTATGCTGGTCCGGGCGTCCGAAGCCTATTCGAACAATACGGGCGTCAATCTGGACGAGGAACTCATTCTGCTCCTCGATATCGAACAATCCTACAAGGCTGCTTCCAAGCTTCTGTCGACCATAGACGAGATGCTGAAGGCGCTGATGGCAGCGACGGGTTAAATCATGAAAACTTCCACCATTTCGTCCCTTTCGGTCAGCAATGCCATCCAGCTGGTGGTGTCGCATGCCCAGAAGGAAGCCGTGAAGCTGGAAAACGAGTCCGTGACCGGCACCTACTACGATGTCGGTCTCGAACTGGGTGTGAAGACCTCGCAGAGCCTGAATTTCAATCGCGAAAGCGCCCGCCTTCAGTCGATCGTCGATTCCAATGCGCTGGCCGCACAGCGCATGGAGACGTCGCAGCTGGCGATGGGGCAGATGGCCGCCTCGGCCCAGTCCATCCTCGACACGTTCGTCGGCGTCACCGGCGCCAGCGACGGCACGTCCTCGACCGTCGCCGCCAACACGGCGCTCGCGGAACTGGAGAACTTCGCAGGCGTCGCGCTGACGTCGGTCAACGGTGAGTTCGTCTTCTCCGGCATCAACACGGATGCCCAGACGCTGCCGACGGGTTTCATAGACGATATCAAGCAGGACTTCAGCGACGCGCTCGACACCTATCTGGCGGCGAACGGCCTTGGCAGCGTCAGCGACATGACCGGCGACGACGTGGACGCGTTCATCGCCGATTATACCGCCGCTTTCGACTGGTCGAGCTGGACGAATGCCTCCGATACGGTCATGTCGAGCCGCATCAGCATGACGGAAACGGTCAAGACCTCGGCCAGCCTGAACGGAGACGGGTTCAAGAACCTTGTTCTTTCGGCTATCATAGGCTCGCAGCTCACCCGCGAGAACATGCAGTCGGATGCGCTGGCGCAGGTCAAATACAATGTGGTCGAGATTTCCGGCGCCGCGGTCTCGGGCATCAATGCGGCACAGAGCCAGCTCGGCCTGTCGCAGTCCCGCATCGAGAATGCCAACGAGACCCTGGCAACCCAGAAGACGATCATCGACACGCAATTGTCGAATCTCGTCAGCGTCGACCAGTACGAGGCGAATGTGCGTCTGACGGCCCTGATGACGCAACTGGAGACATCCTACACGATTACCGCGAAAATTCAGCAGCTCAGCCTGGTGAACTTTCTCTGAGACGTGAACTTCTCCCGATGAATGGGAGACTGGCCGTAAACATGAAGGAAACACGATGTTTCAGTTTTCTTACGCCGAAGTCATGGCAGATGATGTTGCCGACGCCAAGGAGCGAGAACGTCAGGTTCTTGACCGGTCGATCGAGCTTCTCGCCGCTGCCCGCGACCGGGGCGGATTTTCGAGGGAATCCATCGAGGCCCTGTTCTATACGCGCCGTGTGTGGCTTCGCTTCATCGAAGACCTGAAGCAGCCGGACAATGCGTTGAGCGTCGAACTGCGCGCCAACCTGATTTCCATCGCAATCTGGATCATGAAGGAATGCGAGCGCATCAGGCGGCGGGAATCGACGAACTACCAGGGAATTATTGACGTAACCACCATCATCAGGGATGGCTTGAAATGAAAAGTACGCTCCGAATCTCGCTGAAGTCCGGCGAAAAGATCTTCATCAACGGCGCGGTTCTGCGCGTCGACCGCAAGGTCGCGCTGGAATTCCTCAACGACGTGACTTTCCTCCTGGAAAATCACTTCCTTCAGCCGGAAGACACGACGACGCCGCTGCGCCAGCTTTATTTCATCGCCCAGATGATGCTCATCAATCCGGAAGGCAAGGAGCAGTCGATGACGCTGTTCCGCAAGTCGATCATGATGCTGCTGTCCTGCTTCCGCAACGAGGAGATTCTCGCCGAGTTGAAGCGGATCGACGCGATGGTTTCCTCCGGGCGCCCCTTCGATGCGCTCAAGGCCATCCGCATGCTCTATCCGGCCGAAGACCTCGTCCTGTCCAACCAGGAAATCACGCCGGCCATCATCGACGACATTCGCAGGGAGATCGCACCGTGGCGGTAGACAGCATCAACAGCGCGACGGCGACGACGACCGCCACCGCAACCAAGGCTTCCTCCTCCGACGCCAAGACGGCTTCGCTGGATTACGATTCCTTCCTCAAGCTGCTGCTGGCGCAGATGAAGAATCAGGACCCCACCGATCCGATGGACGCATCCGAGCAGCTTTCGCAGCTCGCCACGTTCTCGCAGGTCGAGCAGTCCATCAAGACGAACTCGCACCTGGAGAACCTGATCACCATCGGTTCCCTTTCGAACGCGGCGTCCTATATCGGCAAGACGATCACGAGCGTGGACGGGCTGACCTCCGGGGTGATCGCTTCCGTCAGGGTCGCTTCCGACGGTGTTACGGCGACGACCACGGACGGCAAGGAAATTCTCGTTGAGGAAGGCATCAAGATCTCCGAGACTGAGACCTGACCCTTGAATGATTCGGAGGCAGCGGTCGTCTCATGAATGAAGCAGACGCCCTCGATATCGTCCAGGCCGCGGTCTGGACGATTCTCGTTGCATCCGGCCCGGCCGTCATGGCCGCTATGGTCGTGGGGGTCGTGATCGCCTTCCTTCAGGCGCTCACCCAGATCCAGGAAATGACCCTGACCTTCGTCCCGAAGATCATTGCCGTCATGCTGGCGCTCGGCGTGTCGGCGCCGCTGATCGGCGGGCAGATGTCCATTTTCACGAACATGCTCTTTTCCCGGATCCAATCGGGCTTCTGAAGACGTTGCCGGCGTTTGCGCCGGCTTTTCCCGTCTTCCGTCCCGCCGGGCCATCCTCGCGCAAGTTTGAACCTTTAGTCCTGTCGCCGAATGGCGCCACATGCGCCGCTGACGCTCATGAAGAGACGGGGTAACGATGGCGCAGACCGATGCGATCACCATTCCGAAGGCCGTGCCGAACGGCCGTGACATCGGCTTCGCCGCCGGCATAGTTCTCATCCTGTGTATTCTGTTCCTGCCCATTCCGGTCATCATGATCGACATGGGGCTGGCGTTTTCGATCGCCTTCTCCGTCCTGATCCTGATGGTGTCGCTGTGGATACAGAAGCCGCTGGATTTCTCGTCCTTCCCGACGGTTCTCCTGATCGCGACGATGACGCGGCTGGCGCTCAACATCGCCACGACGCGCGTCATCCTCTCGCATGGCCATGAGGGGCACGATGCCGCCGGCGGCGTGATCGCCGGCTTTGCCAGCATCGTCATGTCCGGCGATTTCATGATCGGTCTGATCGTGTTCCTGATCCTGATCACGGTGAACTTCATCGTCATCACCAAGGGCGCGACGCGTATCGCCGAAGTCGGCGCCCGCTTCACCCTCGACGCCATTCCCGGCAAGCAGATGTCGATCGACGCCGACCTTTCCGCCGGTATCATCGACGAGAAGGAAGCGCAGCGCCGCCGCCGCGAGCTTGAAGATGAAAGCTCGTTCTTCGGTTCGATGGACGGCGCCTCCAAATTCGTGCGCGGCGACGCCATCGCCGGCCTGATCATCACCGCCATCAACATCGTCGGCGGCATCCTGATCGGCGTCTTCCGCCACGGCATGCCGGTGAGCGAAGCCGCCGACGTGTTCGTCAAGCTTTCGGTCGGCGACGGCATCGTGTCGCAGGTTCCCGCGCTCATCGTCTCGCTCGCCGCCGGCCTTCTGGTCTCCCGCGGCGGCAATCGCGGCTCCACCGACCAGGCGGTGGTCAGCCAGCTTTCGGGCTATCCGCGCGCCCTTTCCGTCGCCGCGGCGCTGATGTTCATCCTGGCGCTCGTTCCCGGCCTGCCGCTGCTGCCGTTCACCGTCCTCGGCCTGATCATGGCCTTCGGCGCATGGTTCATCCCGCGCCAGATCGAGGCCGACAACCGGCTCCTGCGCGAAACGGAAGAAAAGAAGGTCGTCCAGAACAAGGAAGCCGAGCGCGAAAGCGTCAAGAACGTGCTGCGGTCGACGGAAATCGAGCTGGCGCTCGGCAAGCAGGTTTCCACCCGTCTTCTCGGCGCCCATCAGGAACTCGCCTTCCGCGTCGGCAAGATGCGCAAGAAGTTCGCGGCGCAATACGGCTTCGTCGTTCCCGAAATCAAGGTCACGGACGATATCGCCATCCCGGACAAGTCGTACCAGATCCGCATCCACGGCACGACGGTCGCTTCCAACGTCCTGCGCGTCGGCGAGGTGCTGGTCGTGACCGGCTCGGGCCGCAAGCCGTCCGTTCCGGGCGACGAGATCCGCGAACCCGCCTTCGGCATGCCGGCGGTGTCGGTCATGGAGACCTTCGTGGAGGACCTGAAGCGCGAGGGCTTCCACCCCATCGACAACGTTTCCGTGGTGCTGACCCATGTCAGCGAGGTGATCCGCAACAACCTGCCGCAGCTTCTGTCCTACAAGGACGTCAAGATCCTAATCGAGCGTCTGGACCCGGAATACAAGAAGCTCGCGGATGAGATCTGCACCTCGCACATGTCCTATTCGGGCTTGCAGGCCGTGCTCAAGCTGCTGCTGGCCGAGCGCGTCTCGATCCGCAACCTGCACCTCATTCTCGAAGCGGTGGCGGAACTGGCGCCCCACGTCCGCAAGACCGAGCAGATCGTCGAGCATGTCCGCGTGCGCATGGCCCAGCAGCTTTGCGGCGATCTGGCCGACAACGGCACGCTGCGTGTTCTCCGCCTCGGCTCCAAGTGGGATCTCGTCTTCCACCAGGCGCTGAAGCGCGATGCCAAGGGCGAGGTCGTCGAATTCGATATCGATCCCCGCCAGCTCGAGGAATTTTCCGAGCAGGCGAGCAGGGTAATCCGTGAATTCATGGATCGTGGCCTGCCTTTCGTACTTGTCACGTCGCCCGAAACGCGCTCCTATGTGCGCATGATCATCGAGCGACTGTTTTCCACGCTGCCCGTGTTGTCGCATGTGGAACTGGCGAAGGGGATCGACATCAAGATACTCGGATCGATTTCATGATAACGGACCCGCAGGGATCGGTACTGGCGCTCTTTCTGCTCTTCTGCCGTATCGGTTCCTGCTTCATGGTGCTGCCGGGTTTCGCATCGGCGCGAATTCCGGTGATGATCCGCCTCATGGTGTCGCTGGCGGTCACGATGGCCATCCTCCCGCTGATGTGGGATATGGTCTACCCCCGCATCAATGCCGCCGATCCCGGCGCCTATGTCGTGCTGATCGTCAGCGAAAGCCTCATCGGCGTCATGTTCGGGATGATCGCCCGTCTTTACGTCCTCGGCCTCCAGTTCACCGGCGCGGTGATCGGCTCCTCCATGATGCTCATGTCGCCGGGCGGGACCGATATTCTGGAAGAGACGGCGGAAACCGCCCTGACCAACATGATCACCTTCACCGGCCTGATGGTCCTGTTCCTGCTGGATTTCCACCAGGTGGTGATGAAGGCGCTGATCGATTCCTACGACGTCATGCCGGTCGGCACGCTGGTCAGCGGCCAGAAGATGCTGATCACGCTCACGGATACGCTCAGCCAGGTTTTCATGATCATGCTGCGGCTTGCCAGCCCGTTCCTGATCTTCGGCATCATGTTCAACTTCGCCGTCGGCCTCATCAACAAGCTGTCGCCGCAGATCCCGATCTACTTCATCGCGACGCCGTTTTCACTGATGGCGGGCATTTTCCTTCTCTATCTGGCGATAGCGGCCATGCTGCGTCTCTTCGCCGACGGCTTCGGGCCGGTCTTCATCGGGCAGTAGGGCAGGGGCCGCATGGCGAAGGACAGGAAATCCGACAAGCTGAAACGCCTCGTGGCGGTGCAGCGCCATCTTGAGAAGATCGCCGAGAACGATCTGGCCGACACGACGCGCCAGCGCGCCGACGTCGGCGAATCGATGACGATGGTGATGGATGCGATCACGTCGCTGTCGGAGTTGCATCGTCCTTTCGCCCGCAATTATTCGGAACGGTTCTCGCGGCTGATGTTCCGCGATCAGCAGCTTTCCAACCTCCAGCGCACGCACGAATCGCGAATCCTGAAGGAGCGCACCAAGGGCGACCGGCTCGAGGAGCGGATGGAGGAGGCGCGCGGCCTTGAGGAGCGTGCTGCCGAGGACGAGGCCGTTTACGATCTTCTCGACATGACGCTGGCGAATTCGACGCCAGCCTCCAGCAAGCTTCGTTCGTCATAGTGCCTGCCACACCCTGCATGACAGGGCCTTGCGGCCCGCAGGAAGAGGTACAATCCGATTGAGCGCATGCAGCCGGCGGGCCCGGGCGGTCCGCCGTTGCATGCTCCATGCGAGGAAAGCGATATGGCGATTTCACCTCCGAGCGATCTCGTGCTCGATGTGGTCAAGGCGGCCGAGCCGAGCGAGATTCAGGCCGCGCGCGAGAAGCTGCGCAGCCGCGCGGCAGGGGCCGAGGCGACGCTGCTGGCCGGCACGGGCGCCGGCTTCGCGTCCACGGTCGGCACGGTCGACGGCGCTGCGTCCAAGGCGGGTCTCGGCAATGCGCATCCGGCATCGGCGAGCGCCGTTCCGGAGGTCTACCGTAAGTTCGAGGCGAGTGTTCTGTCGACCTTCATCCAGAACATGCTGCCGTCCGAAAGCGAAGAGGTCTACGGCAAGGGCTCTGCCGGCGAGTTCTGGAAGAGCATGATGGCCGAGCAGATGGCCAATGCCGTTGCGGAGCGTGGCGGCATCGGCATTGCCGAACAGCTTTTCTCCAGGCAGGTCGAGCAGATGCGCGACGGCACGCCGAACGCCACGACGGACGAGAATGACCGCAGGATGGCGCTTGGCAGCGTCATGGATTTCCAGCGCCGCACGCTCGGCGTCGGCGAGGATGAAAAATCCGTTGCGGAGAATACCTGAGAGCGCTGCATGAAGCGTCTCCCGGGCCAGGTCGTATCCGCCGAAAGGCGGGTCGAGGCGGCGTGCTGACGGGGCACTCCGTGAAAAAAGCAAAAAAAGGGCACAACATATGGAAATCGTATCCGGTGATTATCGCATCAAAACGGTCCTCGGTCGTCTTGAGGCGATAATCGACAACGAGAACCAGCGCATCGGCAAGGATCCGGAGTTCGACCTCAAGGTCTCGAATGCGCACAAGAGCCGTTGCCTTTATGAATTGACCATGTTGTTCCGCGATACGGACCCGCAGGAACTGGCGACGACCTATATCGGCCAGATGCACGAACTGAAGGGCAAGCTCGCTCTCAATGCGCGCCGGGTCGAGGCGCATCTGCACGCCGTGCGCGCGGTCGCCGATCTGCTGAAGAATGCCGAGCAGTCGGCCGACGGCGACGGCACCTACTCTCAGGAACAGTTCCGTCATAGCGAGATGTGATGCTGAAGCTCCTTCTGACAGGCATTTGGGTTTGCCTTGTGACGCTCGGGGCCGTCTGGTTCTCGATCGGGCAGGCGACGGCGCCGGTTCAGGGCGACACGGGGCCGAGGATCGACACCGAGCTGCTCCGGGGCGAGACGACCACCATCCCGCTGATTGCGGACGGTTCCGTTCAGGGATATTTCCTGAGCCGCGTTTCCCTCATCGTCGACAAGGCCAAGATCGGTGAAACGAAACTGCCGATGAAGGAACTGGTCACGGACAGCCTGTTCACGCTGCTTGTCGGCAACCCGGTCGTCGACGTGGCGCATGTCGAGCGTTTCGACCTCGCTGCCTTCAAGAGCCGCATCAAGGACGGTCTGAACGACCGTTTCGGTGACGGTATCGTGTCGGACGTGCTGGTCGAGCAGCTCGACTACCTGTCGAAGGACGACATCCGCATCAACACCAATGCGCAGCGGTCCGTCCGCCCGGGCTTGCAGATCACGCCGGGCGAAGCGGTCGCCGACCCGGCCCCCGCCGGCCACTGATATCCCCCTTATCCCGATCCGTCGCAAGACGGCCGCAGACGCGTATCTCCCCGCCCGGAGTGCGCGTCTGCGTCATTTCCACCGGGGGTCAAATCGACCGATAGGTTGCATTTTAGCGTTTGATTTAAGCCGTGTGAGACAGACGCCGCGGTAGACCGCTTCATAGCCTTCGCAAATGCCAGCATTCGACTGGCCGGATAAGGGAGGGGGGCATGAACATCGCGGTCAATTTCGGGATTCTGGCATCGAAAAGGGCGGTTCTCGACGTTCCGGTGTGCGATCTCGACTGGGATAGCGCGCTGGCCTTCACGAACCAGCTTGCCAATGTGCCGACGGGCCAGACGGTCATCGCGTTTCTCAATGCGCATAACGCCAACCTGATGATGAAGTTCGAGGACTATCACGAGCTGTTGCAGAACCAACTCGTTTTCCCGGACGGCTTCGGTCTCGATATCGCCTCCGCCCTGCTGCATGGCGAACCGTTTCCGGCCAATCTCAACGGCACGGATTTCATCCCCGCACTCATGACCTACATGTCGGCCGGAAAGCGGATCGGCCTGGTCGGCGCGACGCCGGAAGTGCTGGAGGACGCGGCCGGCGCATTCCGGCGCCGCTGTCCCTGGCACACGTTCATCCCCGTCAGCGACGGCTATCTCGACCACGAGAAGAGCCTGAAGGTGATCGAGAAGATCGAAACGCTCGGGCTGGACGTGCTGGTCGTCTGCATGGGAACCCCGCGCCAGGAGCGCTGGGTCGCCAGATATATCCGTCCCGAACACGCCAGGCTGGTGATGACAGGCGGCGCGCTGTTCGATTTCGTGTCCGGCAGGGTGCCGCGCGCCTCGCACCTGTTGCGCAGCCTGCGGCTGGAATGGGCCTATCGCTTCTGGAACGAGCCGCGCCGTCTGGCGGGCCGCTATCTCGTGGGCATCCCGATCTTCTTCTTTCATCTCCTGCGCTTCCGCTTCGGCAAGCGGGCGCTGCCGTCCTACATGCGACTTGCCGAGCCTCTGCTGAAGCCGACGGAGAAGAGCAAGCCGGAACGACCCCCGCTCGACATGGCCGTGGGCAAGCAGAGGGGCGCTGCGCGTTAACCAAATATTTGCCATGAAAATTTAAACTGGGTTAACCATGACCGTCGGCACGCCCGACGACCAGACCCAGGCGGCAGATATGTATGACCCCGCGGAACAAGGCAGACGGCGCGATCGCGGCTTTCCCGATCGAGAGATCGCCCGCGACGATGTCCGGACGTTCGAAACGGCCAACGGCAACCGCAAGCCGCGCCGGGAAAGAAGCATGGCTTTCTCCCTGCTCTTCCTGGCATCGGCGGCCCTCGGCGGTGCTTCGCTTCCCTTCACGTTCGGCGAAATGTTTCCCCGTTCCTTCACATCGACCGCAGTGGTCGGCATTGATGCAAGCGAGGCCGTCGATGCGCTGGCGTCCGGCCTGAAGAGCGATGCGAGCCTCGATCGCGTCGCCGTGTCGCTCGATCTGTCGCGCGAACCGCTGCTGGCCGCTGGGGCGCCCGGAATGCTTGCCGTCGCCGCCGATCTTCTGGCTGGAACCGAAAAGACGGTCTCGAACCCGGACGACGCGCTGCAACGGACGCTTGCCGGTTCGCTCTCCGTCATGCCCGATCGTTCGGCGGGCCGGCTGTCGCTGGCCGTGACCACGCCGAGCCCGGTTCTGTCCGAGCGGATCGCCAATGCGTTCGCCGAGGAGAGCCTGTCCCTGGCGGCCGGGCAGGCGGTCGAGAAAACCTATGGATTGACCGCCGCCCGCAAGGCCGCCGAAGACGCGGAGCAGGCGCTGGCCGACCATGTGGCAACCAAAAGCACCGGCGATCTGGATGCCGCCGCCCGCCTTGCCGCCGAGATCGCCGGGCACGATGCCGATATTGCCAGCCGCGAGGCGATGCTCGCGGCCCTGAAGGACGAAAGCACCCGTATCGGCGCGCTGAAGGTTTCGGACGACGCTCCCGCGGCATCCGATCTGGGGATCGACGCACCGGGTTTCGACGACGCCCGCCAGAAATATATCGCGGCCAAGCTCGATTACGAGCGCCTCGCGGTCGACCTCGGGCCACGCCATCCCCGGCTTCTCGCCGCCCGCGGTGCAGCGGACGACGCCCGCAATCGTTTTCGCGATGCGCTGGGCAAGCTGGAGGCGGGCTACAAGGAAAAGGTGCAGGCGGCCAGCCGGGCGCTCGACCAGGCGAAAGCCGAAAGACAGCGGCTGGAAAGCGGCCCGGCGGAAAACGGTCAGGACCTCGAAAAGCTCGAGGCCCTGAAGGGCGAGGCCGACCGCCTGCGTGCCGGCTATCTCGACAAGCTCGACGCCAGCCGCACATCGCCGTCACCGGTGCCGGCCCGCATCCTGGCGCCGGCCCATGCGCAAACCGTGATCGTCAACGGCGTCTCGCCGCTCATGGTTTCCCTTGCCGGCGCGGCAACCGGCCTTCTGATAGCCTTCGGCTGGCTCTGTCTTTCCGCCCGCCGCCGGACGGATGATGCGGACGTTGAGCCTGCGGAGGTTCGGCAGAGCGCGGAACCCCATCCTGCGCCCCGGCACCGCCCGGACGACGAATACGGCTACGACGACGAGGAAGACGGTGGGGATGGCGCGTGGGGACCGCCGCCGGCTCAGAACGACGATATGCCGCTGGCCGAGCGTTTGCGCGCGGTTCTGCGGCGCAGCGCCGAAATGGACCGGCACGAGGCGATGCCGGATCCGCTGACCGGCCGCGAGGCCGAGATCGAGGCGATCCGCCGCCGCATGGAGGCCCTGAAGCACCGCGTGAGAGCCTATCAGGCGGGCAGGTCGTCCTCTCGCTTCTGACGTGCCGAAAAGTCTTGCATTCTCCGCTGTTTGGGACCATAGCCCGGAAGGATTGAAAGGCCCCAGTCAGGAGAAACGCCCATGACCACGGTAATCGACGGCAAGACAATCTCGGCCTCCGTCATCGAGGCAGTAACCGCTTCCGCAACGGCTCTCGAACAGGAGACCGGCATTCGCCCCGGTCTTGCGGTTGTCATCGTGGGCGACGATCCGGCCAGCCATGCCTATGTCGCCTCGAAGGGTCGCATGGCCAAGCAGTGCGGCTTCCACTCCGTCCAGCATACGCTGCCGGTGGAAACGACGCAGGAAGCGCTCCTCAAGCTGGTCGGCGAACTCAATGCCGATCCCGCGATCCACGGCATTCTCGTGCAACTGCCGCTGCCGAAGCATCTCGATTCCGAACCGGTCATCCAGTCCATCCTGCCGGAAAAGGACGTGGACGGCCTCCATGTCGTCAACGCCGGCAAGCTCGCCACCGGCGATCTGGAAACGGGGCTTCTCTCCTGCACGCCCGCCGGGTCGATGCTGCTCGTGCGCACGATCCACGGCGCCGATCTCTCCGGCCTCAATGCAGTCGTCATCGGCCGCTCGAACCTGTTCGGCAAGCCGATGGGGCAATTGCTTCTCAACGCCAATGCCACGGTGACGATGGCCCATTCGCGTACCAGGGATCTGGCTGCGATCTGCCGCACCGCCGACATTCTGGTGGCCGCGGTCGGGCGTCCTCACATGGTGAAGGCGGATTGGGTGAAGCCCGGCGCGACGGTGATCGATGTCGGCATCAACCGGGTTCCGGCGCCCGACAAGGGCGAGGGCAAGACCAGGCTCATCGGCGACGTGGCCTATGCCGAGGTTGCCGAGATCGCCGGTGCGATCACGCCGGTTCCGGGCGGCGTCGGCCCGATGACCATCGCCATGCTCATGGCGAACACCGTCATCGCGGCCCATCTGATCCTCGGGCGCCCGCGGCCCCGCTTCTGACAGGCCGAAGGCTGCGGCGCATGAAGAATGAGCGGCCCCGAAGGGCCGCTCGGACGACTGACAAAGGGCGTATCGCTCTCTTTCGTCGTGGTCGGGCCTGGACCCGACCATCCACCGCGCTACGTGCGGCGTGGACCCTCGGGTCGAGCCCGAGGGTGACGAAGGAGAGGGGTGTCAATACGCTGAGCGGCCCCGAAGGGCCGCTCGTCGCAAGGGGCATGTCTTGGGAGGAAGTCATGCCTTGCGATAGCTGTGTCCGTCGGCGTCGAAGAGATGCAGCTTGCCTGCGTCGGCGGTGAAGGTGAGCGTCTTGCCGCGCACGTCGCGCACGATGCCGGGAAGCTTGACGACGACCGGATCCTCTCCCGACAGTTCCTCCAGATGCAGCAGCGTCACCTCGCCCAGCGCCTCGACGATGCCGATCGTGCCGGAGAACAGCGCGTGCTCGCCCTCGGTTGCGATGCGGAGGTCTTCCGGCCGGACGCCGAAACTGGCTTTCCGGCCCTTGTGGTCCGGCGGGGTGGCAATATCCAGCGATATGTTGCGGTCGCCGCCGAGCGAGACCGTGGTCGTCGGCCCGGCTTCGACAATCGTAGTGGGCACGATGTTCATGGCCGGCGAGCCGATGAACTTCGCCACGAACAGGTTCGCCGGGTGCTCGTAGAGTTCGAGCGGCGCGCCGACCTGCTCGACACGGCCGGCCGAAAGCACCACGATGCGGTCGGCAAGCGTCATGGCCTCGACCTGATCGTGCGTCACGTAGATCATCGTCGTATCGGGCATGGATTCGTTCAGTCTCGCGATCTCGATGCGCGTGGCGACGCGCAGCGCCGCGTCGAGGTTGGAGAGCGGCTCGTCGAACAGGAAGACCTTCGGATTGCGGCAGATGGCTCGGCCGATGGCCACGCGCTGGCGCTGGCCGCCGGAAAGGGCCTTCGGCAGGCGGTCGAGATAGGGTTCGAGCTGAAGCTTCTCGGCGGCGGAGCGGACGCGGCGGTCGATTTCGGCCTTGTCCTCGCCGGCGATCCGCATTCCGAACGCCATGTTGTCGTAGACCGTCATATGCGGGTAGAGCGCATAGGACTGGAACACCATCGCGATGCCGCGCTTGGACGGCGGCACGTCGTTGACGCGTTGGCCCTCGATCTGCATCTCGCCGGCGGTGATGCCTTCCAGCCCGGCGATCATGCGCAGAAGCGTGGACTTGCCGCAGCCGGACGGCCCGACGAAGACGACGAACTCGCCCTTTTCGATCTGAAGGTCTATGCCGTGAAGCACCTTCACGGGTCCGTAGGACTTGCGGATATCCTTGAGCACCAGCCCGGTCATGAGAGCCTCCCTGTCTTTCTTATACATGCCGGGCGAAGAAGCCGCCCCACGCCGGAAGCTCGACCGTGCCGCCTTCGAGGTTGCCCGCCAGACCGTGGTCGTCGAGAACCGTCCAGTCGCCCGGCGGCAGCGGAAGGCGCGCCGTCGTCTCGCCCATGTTGAACAGGCAGAGCAGCTTTTCGCCGTCATGCGTGCGGGTGAAGCCGAGCACGTTGTCCGTTACCGGCAGGAAGCGGATGTCGCCCTTGACAAGGGCGGGGTGCTGCTTGCGGAAGGCGAGGAACGTCCGGTAGTGCTCCAGAACCGATCCTTGCGTGCCCTTCTGGGTGTCGACCGAGCGCGAGAGGTGCTCGACCGGCACCGGGAGCCAGGGTTTGGGAGCCGAGGAGAAGCCGCCGTTCAGGCTGCCCGATTCCCAGACCATCGGCGTGCGGCTTCCGTCGCGTCCCTTGAAGGCCGGCCAGAATTCGATGCCGTAGGGGTCCTGAAGGTCTTCGAAGGCGAGGTCGGCTTCCGGCAGCGCCAGTTCCTCGCCCTCGTAGATGCAGACCGAGCCGCGCAGGCTCATCAGCAGCGAGGCGAAGAGCTTGGCGAAGCCGTCGATATCCTCGACGCCGTCGCCCCAGCGCGAGACATGGCGCATGACGTCGTGGTTGGAGAAGGCCCAGCAGGCCCAGCCTTCCGGCGCGGCGGCGGCGAAGGCGTGCAGCACCTCCGCCACCGAAACCGGTGTCGGGCGCTCGGGGGCGAGGAATTCGAAGGCGTAGCACATGTGCATCTTGTCGCCGCCGGAGGTGTATTCGCCGACGATCTCGAGGCCGCGCTGGCTGTCGCCCACTTCGCCCACGGCGGCGATCGCCGGAAACTCGTCGAGTACGGCGCGGAAGCGTTTCAGGAATTCGAGGTTCTCCGGCCGGTTCTTGTCGTAGAGATGCTCCTGGAAGTTATAGGGGTTCACCGCCGGCGCCGTGTTGGCGTTGCGCCGTTCCGGCTCCAGCGCCGGGTTGTCGCGAAGCTGCTGGTCGTGGAAGTAGAAGTTGATCGTGTCGAGGCGGAAGCCGTCGACGCCGCGCTCCAGCCAGAAGCGGGTCGCGTCGAGAAGCGCGTCCTGAACTTTCGGGTTATGCAGGTTGAGGTCCGGCTGCGACGTCAGGAAGTTGTGCAGGTAATACTGCATGCGATCCGGGTTCCATTGCCATGCCGAGCCGCCGAAGATGGAAAGCCAGTTGGTCGGCGGCGTGCCGTCCGGCTTCGGATCGGCCCAGACATACCAGTCGGCGCGGGCATTGTCGCGGTCCTTGCGGCTTTCCTGAAACCACGGATGGTCGCTGGACGTGTGCGATATGACCAGATCGATCATGACGCGGATGCCGAGCCGGTGGGCTTCGGCGACCAGGTCGTCGAAATCGGCAAGCGTGCCGAAGATCGGATCGACGTCGCAGTAATTGGAGACGTCATAGCCGAAATCGCGCATGGGCGAGGTGAAGAACGGCGAGATCCAGATCGCGTCCGCGCCCAGTTCGGCGACGTGGGGCAGGCGCGAGGTGATGCCCTTGAGATCGCCGATGCCGTCGCTGTTCGAATCCTGGAACGAGCGCGGATAGATCTGGTAGATCACCGCGCCGCGCCACCAGTCCTTGTCCGCAGTCAGAATGGAAGAAGAGGTCATGCGATTTTCCTGTTCCTGATGATGTTCTCAGCCGCCCTTGACCGACCCCGCCAGCAGGCCGCGCACGAGGTAGCGCTGCAAGGCGAAGAAGACGAGGAGCGGGACGATGATGGTGATGAAGGCGGAGGCCGTCAGGATTTCCCAGTTGCCGCCGCGCGAGCCGAGCAGCGCGTTCAGCGCCCCGGTCAGCACGAGCTGGTCCCCGGATGTGCCGAGGAAGACCATCGCCACGAGCAGGTCGTTCCACACCCAGAGGAACTGGAAGATGGAGAAGGACGCGAGCGCCGGGAAGGATAGCGGCAGCACGATCCTGACGAAGATCTCGAAGTCGGACGCGCCGTCGACGCGGGCCGATTCGATGATTTCCTTCGGCAGGCCGGCAATGTAGTTGCGCAGCAGGTAGATGGCGAGCGGCATGCCGAAGGCGGTGTGCGCCAGCCAGATCCCGGCATAGGTTTTCGACGGCACGCCGAACAGCATGCCGATGCCGTTATACATCCGCAACAGCGGTATGAGCGACATTTGCAGCGGCACGACGATGAGGCCGACGACGACGGCGATCAGGATCGCCCGGCCCGGAAACTCCATCCACGCCAGCGCATAGGCGGCGAAGGCCGCGATCAGGATCGGGATGACCGTCGCCGGGATGGTCACGGTCAGCGAGTTGACGAAGGCGTTGCCGATGCCCTCGGCGTTCAGCACCGTGCGGTAATTGTCGAACGTGAAGGCGGGCGGCGTCACCACCGTCAGGTAGACGCGCCTGCCGCGCTCGCCGTCGAAACTCGTCGGCTTGCGGTATTCGTAGGTGCCGTCGGCATGGACGGTCAGCGTTTCGCCGTCGCCCACGTCGACCGTTTCGCCGGCCGGAAAGGCGCCGGGCTCCAGAACCCGCGTGCCGAAGGCGGAAACCGTCTTGTCGCCCTCGACCAGCGTTCCGGAGATCACGTAGCCGGTGCCGTCCTGCCGCTGCGCGGAGGGTTCGGCAAGGCGCACGGCCTCGGTCTGGGTCGCGCCCGCAAAGGCGGTCCACCATCCCGAAACGGTAATCTGGTCCTTGTCGCGCAGGGAGCTGACGAGAATGCCGAGCGTCGGCAGGAGCCAGAGCAGCACGATGACAAGCACGGCGAAATGCACGAACAGGCGGGGAAAGCCGGTGCGGCGCAGGGATTGTGCGATGTCCATGTCAATGGCCTCCGTTCTCGCGGTTCGCCTGGCGGATGTTCCAGATCATGATCGGCGTCACGGCGGCCATGATGATCAGCGCGATCACCGCCGCGCGGCCGGAATCGCCGCCGCCGCGGAACATCCAGTTGAACATCAGGTTGGCGAGAACCATCGTGTCCCACTGGCCGTTGGTCATGGTCAGGACGATATCGAAGACCTTGAGGACGAGAATGGTGATCGTCGTCCAGACGACCGCGATCGTCCCCCATATCTGCGGCACCATGATCTTCCAGAAGATCTGCCAGCCGCTGGCCCCGTCGATGACGGCCGCCTCGACGGTCTCTTCCGGAATGCCGCGCAGCGCCGCCGACAGGATGACCATCGCGAAGCCGGTCTGGATCCAGACGAGAATGGCCATCAGGAAGAAGTTGTTCCAGAAGGGCAGGGCGATCCACACCTGCGGGTCGCCGCCGAACCACGTCACGACGGCGTTGAGAAGGCCGATCTGCGTGCCGGAGCCGCGATATTCGTAGATGAATTTCCAGATCACCGACGCGCCGACGAAGGAGATCGCCATCGGCATGAAGACGATGGACTTGGCGATGTTGCCCCACCAGATGCGGTCGGTCAGGACGGCAATGACGAGGCCGAGGAAGGTGCAGGCGGCGGGCACGACGGCCAGCCACAGCACGTTGTTGAGGATGGAGCGGCGGAACTCGCGGTCGAAGACGGCCCAGCGATAGTTGTCGAGGCCGACGAAACTCGTCCCGGTGCGGTCGTAGAAGGACAGTATGACGGTGGCGATCACCGGATAGACCAGATAGACCGCGAGCAGGACGAGGGCCGGCCCCAGGAACAGCCAGGGCCGGACGACGGCCCGGCGGTTGAGGTTGCGCGATGCCGTCATGATGTCGCGGCCGCGCACCGGCAGCGCCGCGTTCAGCAGCCGGTCGGACAGCCAGTAGTAGGCGGCGCAGGCGAAAACGCCCGCGATCATGATGCCGATGGCCGAAACGATCTGTCCTGCCATGTCCCTCCCTCTCCGTTCGTGAACGGGCGGGCTTGCACCGCCCGCTTGCCCTGAAGCTTAGTTCAGTCCGTCCCAGGCGTTCTGAATTTCCGTTGCGGCCTGCTCCGCCGATTTGCCGCCGACGAAATCGACCATGCCGGTCCAGAAGGCGCCGGCGCCGATCTGGCCGGGCATCAGGTCGGAACCGTCGAAGCGGAAGGTAGTGGCCGTCGTCAGGATCTCGCCCTGCCGGCGCATCTGTTCGTTGGCGTAGGCTTCCGGTTTCGCCGCCTTGTAGGGCGTCAGGAAGCTCGACTGCGCCATCCACACTTCATGGGCGATCGGGGTCTTCAGGAAGTCGATGAAGGCGCGTGCGGGCCGGGTGTCGCGGGTTATGGAAACCAGCGTGCCCGCGCCGAGAACCGGTTTGCCGAGGTCGGCCTTGGACGCATAGGGCGGCAGGTAGAAGAAGTCGACATCCGTTCCCAGCTCGACACCTTCCGGGAAGAAGGAGGGGACGAAGGACGCCTGTCGGTGCAGGTAGCATTTCGGCGGAATGGTGAACAGGCCCTTCGGGCTGTCGCGGAAGTCGGTCGAGGCCACGGCTGCGACGCCGCCGTCCACATATTTGCTGTTCTTGGCGAACTTGCCGAATTCCTCGATGGCGGCGACGATTTCCGGCGCGTTGAACTTGATCTCGTTGGAAACCCACTGGTCGTAGACCTCCGGAGGCTGCTGGCGCAGCAGGATGTCCTCCACCCAGTCGGTCGCCGGCCAGCCCGTCGCGCCGCCGGAGCCGAGGCCGATGCACCAGGGGGTGCCGCCATCGGCGACGATCCGGTCGCTCAGCTTGAACAGGTCTTCCATTGTTTCGGGGATTTCATAGCCGGCTTCCTCGAAATTTTCCGGCACGTACCAGACCATCGACTTGAGGTCGGCCTTGAACGGGAAGGCGAAATAGGCCTCGACGCCGTCCCGGCCCTTGTAGGTGCCGTAGTTCACCCAGCTTTCGCCGGCGCCGTAGTTTTCCTTCACCCAGTCGGCCACGTCCTGTCCGAGCGGCACGAGGAAACCCTTGGCGGCAAGGTCGGCGTAAAGGCCCGGCTGCGGCAGGATGGCGATATCCGGCGGCGAGCCGGCCTGTGTGTCGATGACGATCTGCTGCTCGTAGTTTTCGGAGGAGGAATAGCGCACGTCGATGCCCGTCGCATCGGAAAAATAGGCAAGAACCGTGCGGAACAGCGCCTCGTCGTCGCCGCGCCAGGGGCCGAAGATGGTCAGCGTCTGGCCCTTCAGGTCGGCATGGGCCTGCTTGAACGCCTCGTAGCTTGCCCAGTTCAGCCGCTGGTCCTCGCCCGGCGTGAACTTCAGCTCGGCCGCCGCAGCCGGCATCGCGAGCAGGGCGAGCGCCGCAACTCCCGCCTTCAGGTGAAACTTCATCAGGATGACCTCCCCGTCATTCGTGCTGTACCGAAACCACAGTCGAAATCGTGTACGCCCGGCTCCCTCTCAAAGCGCTTTGACCCGTCAATTCACATTTCCTCTTCATGCGAGTCAAGCCTTTTCAGGTGTTGTACCCGGGCAACCTTTTGCCTTGCGGTCTCTTGATGTTGTTTGTTGAGAAGGTTAGGCGCGATGGTGGACAAGTCCAGTATGTGACAGTGTGCGGGTGGGATTGAGTCGCGCGTATTTCTGTAGCCGCCGGGGGAGGACGGATGAATCTGAAGCAGCTTTCGGAAATGCTGGGCCTGTCGCAGACGACGGTGAGCCGTGCCCTGAACGGTTTTCCGGAGGTCAGCGAGGCGACGCGGCAGCGGGTTCTGGCCGCCGCGGAAAAGACGGGCTACCGTCCCAACAAGGCCGCCCAGAGGCTGGCGACCGGGCGGGCGCGCTCCATCGGTCTCGTCATGCCCACCTCGTCGGAGCATCATTTCGACGTTCACTTCGGCGAATTCCTGAGCGGCATCGGCGAGGTTGCGCTGAAACACGACTTCCATTTCGTCATCATGCCCGCCGACCCCCACGACGAGGAAAAGGCGATCCGCCGCCTGGCCTCGTCCGGCAGCGTGGACGGGCTCTATATCGGCTATCTGCGCGCCGGCGATCCGCGCATCGCGACGACGCGGTCGCTCGGCCTGCCGTTCATCGTGCATGGGCGTTCCGCCGGCCTGCCGGAGGATTATGCGTTTCTCGATATCGACAACGAGGCGGTGTTCCGCGATGCGGCCGACCACATGATCGACCTCGGACATCGCCGCTTCGGCCTGATCAACGCGCCGGAAGAATTCGATTTTGCCTTGCGGCGGCGTCAGGGGGCGGAAAACCGGCTGCGCGAGGCGGGCATCGCGCTCGACCCTTCGGCCTGCCTTGCCGTTCCGATGACGGACGACCAGGGCTATCGCGCCATGAACGCGCTTCTCGACCGGCCCGCCCGGCCCACCGCCGTCCTTTGCTCGTCCACCGCGCAGGCGCTCGGTGCGGTGAGGGCCATCTATGCCCGGGGATTGAAGCTTGGCCGCGACATCTCGCTCACCACGCATGACGACGATCTGCCGCTTCTCAAGCCGGAGAATTTTTCCGTGCCGTTGACGACGACGCGCTCCTCGCTGCGCGCAGCCGGTGTTCGCATCGCCGAACGTCTGATCGGCGTGATCGAAAACGGACGGGAGCCGGACCTTCAGGAAATCTGGCATGCCGCTCTGGTCCGGCGGGCCTCGACCGGCCCCGTGCCGGATTGATACGCGGCGGTTTATCCGGCGCTCGAACCCTCTGTTAAAATTTCGGTGCTAAACATCCGGTAGCATACACGGAGGCCGGGTCGTGAGTAATTCCAAGGCTGCGCTGGGGCAGCCCTATCTGAACAAGGAAGAGTCCTTCATGTACGATCGTGAAGCACGCTTTCCCATGCAGGAAACGCGCAATGCGGCGCGCATCGAATATACCGAAAAGGGCGTCATGCACTTGGCGGCGCGCCGGTGCGATATTTTGCAGATTTCGCAAAGCACGGCGATCCTGGGCCTCATGACCCAGTATCATGTGCCGAACCAGTTCTATCTCGACATTCCCGATGCACGCATCACCAAGATCGGCTGCGTGCTGATGAAGACGCTGGCCAACAACCGCATCGAGGTCCGTTTCCTGCGCCTTCTGACGGACAAGGAAATAAACCGCATTTTCGTCTACAGCACGCATCCGGCCCATAAGGACTACGTGCTCGACGTCCGCGCCTGAAGAGGCGCGGCCCGTCGCCAGGGCAATTGCGTGAAACGCTGAACCGCCCTACGCGAACAGCACGCTCGCACCGTGGTCGGCCGGGCCGGCGTTGCGCCGGAACGAGGCGAAAAGCTCGCGCCCCAGCCCGAATTCTTTCGCCGAAAGGTCCGCTTCGACGTGCGGCCGTGCGGCGAATTCGGCGGCATCCACCAGCACTTCGAGCGTTCCGGCCACGGCGTCGAGACGAATCAGGTCGCCGTCGCGGATCTTCGCGATCGGCCCGCCGTCCACCGCTTCCGGCGTGACGTGGATCGCCGCCGGCACCTTGCCGGAGGCGCCGGACATGCGGCCGTCGGTCACGAGCGCGACCCTGAAGCCGCGGTCCTGCAACACGCCGAGCGGCGGCGTCAGCTTGTGCAGTTCCGGCATGCCGTTCGCCTTCGGCCCCTGGAAGCGCACCACGGCGATGAAGTCCTTTTCCAGCTTGCCGGCCTTGAAGGCGTCCTGGATTTCCTGCTGGTCGTGGAAGACAATGGCCGGCGCCTCGATGACGTGGCGGTCCGGCTTCACGGCGGAGACCTTGATGACGCCATTGCCGAGATTGCCGGTCAGCATCTTCAGCCCGCCATTCGGCTGGAACGGCGCTTCGATGGGAGCCAGAACCCTGGGATCGGCGCTGACGTCGGAGATCGGCTCGCGCCTGACCGTGCCGTTCTCGCCGAGCCTGACGTCGATGGCGTAGGCCTCCATGCCCTGGCCGAAAACGGTGCGCACGTCGTCGTGCAGCAGGCCCTTCTTCAGAAGCTGGGCGATGAGGAAGCCCATGCCGCCGGCCGCGTGGAAGTGGTTCACGTCGGCAAGGCCGTTCGGATAGACGCGGGCCAGCAGCGGCACGATGTCGGACAGGTCGGAAATGTCCTGCCATGTCAGCATGATGCCTGCCGCCCGCGCCATCGCCAGCAGGTGCAGCGTATGGTTGGTCGAGCCGCCGGTCGCGTGCAGGCCGACGACGCCGTTGACGATGGAGCGCTCGTCGATCATCTCGCCGGCGGGCGTATATTCGTTGCCAAGCGCGGTGATGGCCAGCGCGCGCTTCGTTGCTTCCTTCGTCAGCGCGTCGCGCAGCGGCGTGCCGGGATTGATGAAGGAGGCGCCGGGCATGTGGAAGCCCATGATTTCCATCAGCATCTGGTTGGAATTGGCCGTGCCGTAGAAGGTGCAGGTGCCGGGGCCGTGATAGGATTTCGATTCTGCCTCCAGCAGTTCCGCGCGGCCCACCTTGCCCTCGGCGTAAAGCTGGCGGATCTTCGCCTTCTCGTCGTTGGGCAGGCCGGAGGTCATCGGCCCGGCGGGAATGAAGATGGCCGGCAGGTGGCCGAAGGTAAGCGCCGCGATGGTCAGCCCCGGGACGATCTTGTCGCAGACCCCGAGATAGACCGTCGAATCGAACATGTTGTGGGTCAGGCCGATGCCGGCGGCCATCGCGATGAGATCGCGCGAGAAAAGCGAAAGCTCCATGCCGGGCTGGCCCTGGGTGACGCCGTCGCACATGGCCGGAACGCCGCCGGCCACCTGGGCGACGCCGCCGGCCTCGGCCGCGGCCTGCCGGATCAGCGCCGGATAGGTTTCGAACGGCTGGTGCGCCGACAGCATGTCGTTGTAGGAGGTGATGATGCCGAGATTGAGCGCGCTATCGCCGGCCAGCGCCTCTTTCCCGGCGGGGGAACAGACGGCGAAGCCGTGCGCCAGGTTGGCGCAGCCGAGAACGGAGCGCTGCACCTTCTTGTGGGAAGCGGAGCGCAGGCGATCGAGATAGATGTCGCGGGTCGGCCTCGAGCGTTCGACGATGCGCTTCGTGATGGACATGATGCGAGAATCGGCGGGCATGACGGCGTCCTTTCTTCAAAGCGCTTCAAGTGACGGGAAGACCGCTGAAAGCGCTGGAACGTTGGATCGAATGGCGGCGGCGCTCAGGGCGCCCAGAAAATCTCGAGCGGCGTGAGCGAGCGGTTCAGCACGGCGCGGATCGGCATGTCCTCCTCACGGCCTTCCGCCCGGGCGGCCTCGAGCACGCGCTTCTTCTCCTCACCCTCGATGTGGAGAGCGAGAAAACGCGCATCGCGCAGCGCGCTGAAGGTGAAGGTCAGCCGCGGCTCGCCCGCGTCCGGCGCCCGTATGGTCACGACGCCGCGCGTCGCGGCGGCATCGAGTGCTTCGGCGAGATTGTCCCCGCCGGGGAAGAACGAGGCCGTATGGCCGTCGGTTCCCATTCCCAGGATCGCCACGTCGAACGGCTCGTCGATGCCGCAGGTTTCCCGGCTTGCGAGGACGGCTGCTTCCTCCGCCGTCCTGCCGGCGTGGTAAAGCGGCACGAAGCGGGCCTTTGCGGCCGCGTTCGTCAGAAGATGCGCGGCGAGCAGGTTATGGTTGGAACGGTCGCTTTCCGGCGGCACGAAGCGTTCGTCGACGAGCGTCACCGTCACCTTTTCCCACGGCAGTGGCCGCGTGGAAAGCGTGGCGAAGAACAGTTTCGGGGTCGAGCCGCCGGACACGGCAAGGCTCGCCCTGCCGCGTGCCTTGATCGCCGCGGTCAGGGCGCCCGCCACTGCGTCGGCCAGCGCGTCTGCAAGCGCCTGCCTCGTCTCGAATGAATGGAAATGCTCCATGTCGTTTCCTTCCTGCGCGGGCGCTCAGTCCGCCTCGTGCCAGGTGCGGCCGTCGCGTTCGATCAGGGCGATGGAGCCGCTCGGGCCCCAGGTGCCGGCGGTATAGCCCTGAACCGACTGGCCGGTGGCTTCCCAGCCCTTCAGGATCGGGTCGACCCATTGCCAGGCGGCTTCCACTTCGTCGCGGCGCATGAACAGCGTCTGGTTGGCGCGGATCATGTCCATCAGCAGGCGTTCGTAGGCTTCGGGGTTGCGCTCCTTCTCGAAGGCTTCCGCAAAGCTCATGTCGAGCGGCACATGGCGGAAGCGCATGCCGCCCGGTCCCGGTTCCTTGATCATCAGCCACTGTTTCACGCCCTCGTCGGGTTGCAGGCGGATGACCAGCGTGTTCGCCTCGATGCGGCCGATGGAATCGGTGAAGATCGAGTGCGGGATCGGCTTGAACTGAACGACGATTTCGGACATGCGCGTCGCCAGGCGTTTGCCGGTGCGGATGTAGAACGGCACGCCCGCCCAGCGCCAGTTGCCGATCTCGGCCTTGATCGCGACGAAGGTTTCGGTGTTGGACACGCCGCCTTCCAGTTCGTCCAGATAACCCTTCACAGGCCCGCCGGCGGAGGCACCGGCGCGATACTGGCCGCGCACCGTCATTTTCTCGGCATTGGCGGCGGTGATCGGCTTCAGTGCCCGCAGGACCTTCAGCTTCTCGTCGCGCACCGCCTCCGATTCCATCGAGGAGGGCGGCTCCATCGCCACGAGGCAGAGAAGCTGGAGAATGTGGTTCTGCACCATGTCGCGCAGCGCACCGGCCTTGTCGTAATAGCCGGCGCGGCCTTCGAGGCCGACCGATTCGGCCACGGTGATCTGGACATGGTCGATATGAGCCGAATTCCACAGCGGTTCGTAGAGCGCGTTGGCGAAGCGCAGGACCATGAGGTTCTGCACCGTTTCCTTGCCGAGATAGTGGTCGATGCGGTAGATCTGCTCTTCCTTGAACACCTTGCCGATCGTGTCGTTCAGGTCGAGCGCGGAGGCGAGATCGCGGCCGATGGGCTTTTCCACCACGATCCGCGTTTGCTTGGTGATCAGCTTGAAATCGCGGATCTTTTCCGAAATATCCCCGAAAAGTGCCGGCGACACGGCGAGATAGAAGGCGCGGATGCGGTCCTTGCCTTCTTCCAGCAGCGCCTTGAGATCGGCCCAGCCCTCGCTCGATTTCGCATCGACCGGCACGTAGAACAGGCGCGAGCAGAAGGTGGCGATCTCCGCCTCGTCGTATTCTTCCGCCTGCAAATGCGTCTTCAGGGCCTCGCGGGCGAAGGTCCGGTATTCCTCGGAGGTCATCTGCGCGCGGGAGGCGGCGATGATTCGGGTCGGGTTGGTGAACTGCCGGGCGAGCTGGCGATGATAAAGAGCCGGCAGGAGCTTGCGCTCCGCGAGATCGCCGGTGCCGCCGAAAACGACGCAATCGAAGGGATCGACGGGAATGATCTGGATGGTCATGCGTTTTTCTTCTCCGGAAAAGAATATCGACATTGTAATCTAATCGATTTAAATACGCCAGTGTGCAACGCAACAAAATTCGCCGACGCCGTTCGCTCCGGCGTCAGCCGCGGGCGTATCCAACAACCCCGGCACCCGCCGGCAGGTCTCTTGCGGCGGGCCGAACCGTGAAAGCGAAACACGCCGGAACCGCCGGAAAAACACGTGCGGTGGAAGGATCGCGGGCCGGCACGCAACGGGAATCGCCACGCCGCCGAAAGCGACTATCACTCTATGGTGCCAGAATATGGAGGCCGTATGAAGCGGCGTCGCGCGGAGCCTCGGACGCCTTGTTCAGAACCTGTCCCTCAGGGCGTACCAGGAAAGCGCGAGGAAAAGCAGCGGCGCGCGCAGCTTCGGCCCGCCGGGGAAGGGGCCGACCTTCAGGTCCTTCAGCAAGTCCAGATCGGGGCTCTTGCCCAGCACCGCCTCGGCATAGAGCCTGCCGCAATAATTGGACAGCATGACGCCGTGGCCGGAATAGCCGCCGATGGAGACGACATGCGGCATCACCTCGCGCACGAAGGGCCGGCGCGGCATGGTGATGCCGACCGACCCGCCCCAGGCATGGGTGAAGGCGATGTCCTTCAGCGCCGGATAGAGTTCCGTGACCTGCCGGTGGATATGGACGGACATATCGGTCGGATGGTCGGCGGTATAGGCCTCGCGCCCGCCGAACAGCAGGCGGTTGTCGCGGGTCTTGCGGAAATAGCGCACCACGAAGCGTGAATCGGCCACCGCTTCCTTGCCGGGCAGCACGTCGGGGAAGTCGTCGAGCGGAACGGTGGCGCCGATGAAGGAGCGGATCGGCATGACATGCGCCGCGGTGACGGGTTCGAGCCGCTCGATATAGGCGTTGGTGGCGATCAGCGCCTTGCCGGCCGTGATCGTGCCGCTGGCGGTGTCGATCTCGACCCGGCCGGACTGCGAACGGATCGCCGTTGCCCGCGTGTTCTCGAAAATGGCGGCGCCGGCGGCGCTGGCGGCCCTCGCCAGGCCGATCAGCAGCTTCATCGGCTGGATATGGCCGGTGCCCATGTCGCGCACGCCGCAATAATAGCGGTCCGAGCCCAGCCGCTCCGCCGTCTCCTTGCGGTCCATATAGGTGGAATGCGGATAATCGTAGCGTGTCGCGGCGATCTCGGCATTGGCCTGATAATCACGCTCGTGACCCGGCTTGTGGGCGACGTTCATCTGGCCGGGCAGGTAGTCCATGTCGATGCCGTTCTCGGCGGCGAAATCGAGCACGTGCTTCTTGGCACCTTCGGCGAGATCGAACAGTGCCCTGGAGCGCTCGTAGCCGAGTGTCGGTTCCAGTTCCTCCGGCCACCAGCGCTGGCCGGTGCCGAACTGGCCGCCGTTGCGGCCCGAAGCGCCGTCGCCGCAGCGATGCGCCTCGATCAGCATTACGGAAACGCCGGCCTTCGCCAGCGCATAGGCCGCCTGCAAGCCGGTGAAGCCGCCGCCGATGATCGCGACGTCGACCGTCGCCGACCCGTCGAGCGCGGGAAAATCCGGCCGCTCGCCGGCATCGGCCTGATACCAGGAGATTCCCGGCGCGATCGGGCTTTGCCACAGCATCCGTGCGCCTCACACGTTGAGAAGCAGGAATTCCCGCTCCCACGGGCTGATCACCTGCATGAAGGTCTCGAATTCGGCGCGCTTCACGCCCGCATAAAGGCCGATGAATTCCGCGCCGAGCACATCGGCCAGCGCCGTTTCGCCTTCGAGAAGCGCCACGGCTTCCAGAAGGCCGCGGGGCAGCTCGATCAGCCCTTCATTGGCCGTGTCCTCGGTCGGCGGCGTCGGCTCGACCTCGTTGATGATGCCGAGCCAGCCAGCGGCCAGCGAGGCCGCGAGCGCCAGATAGGGATTGGCGTCGGAAGAGGGCAGGCGGTTTTCCACGCGCCGCGCCGCCGCATCCGAGACGGGCACGCGGAAGGCGGTGGTGCGATTGTCGTAGCCCCAGGCGGTGTTGACGGGCGCGGCCATGTCCGGCGTCAGGCGGCGATACGAATTCACGTAGGGCGCCAGCATCACCAGCGCGGCCGGCACGTATTTCTGCATGCCGCCGATGAAGTGGAAGAATTCGGGCGAGGGGCCGCCTTCCGGCAGCGAGAAGATGTTCTTGCCCGTCTTCGCATCCACCACCGACTGGTGGATGTGCATGGCCGAGCCCGGCTGGCCCTGCATCGGCTTGGCCATGAAGGTGGCGTAGATGCCGTGTTTCATGGCCGCCTCGCGGATCGTGCGCTTGAACATGAACACCTGATCGGCCAGCGCGATCGGGTCGCCGTGGCGCAGGTTGATCTCGAGCTGCGCCGGCCCTTCCTCATGGATCAGCGTGTCGATTTCGAGGCCCTGCCCCTCGGAGAAGTGGTAGATGTCGTCGATCAGCTCGTCGAACTCGTTGATGCCGGCGATGGAATAGCCCTGGCCGCCGACGATCGAGCGGCCCGAACGACCTTTCGGCGGATGGAGCTGGTAGTCGGGATCCTCGTTCTTGGCGACGAGATAGAACTCGATCTCCGGCGCGACGATGGCTTTCCAGCCCTTGCTGGCGTACAGGGACAGAACCCGCTTCAGCACGTTGCGCGGCGTATAGGGCACCTCCTGTCCGACGGAATTCACCACGTCGCAGATGACCTGCGCCGTCGGATCGGTTTCCCAGGGGACGGAGGAGAGCGTGGAAAGGTCGGGCACCAGCTTCAGGTCGCCGTCGCGCGGCTCGTAGCGGAAGTTCGCCGTTTCCTCCGGATAGTCGCCGGAGATCGTATGGCGGTAGAGCGCCGAGGGGAGCGCCAGAGAGGTGTTTCCGGTGAATTTGGAACTCGGCATCATCTTGCCGCGCGGCACGCCGGCGAAGTCGGGCGTGATGCACTCGATGTCTTCGATGCCGCGGACGCGCAGCCATTGCGCGGCTTCCTTCCAGTTCGTCACGCCGCGCGGCTGATCGTAGGTCGGCTGGGGGATTGCAGTTTTGGTAGAGGACTTGATGGGAGCGCCGGATTTGCGTTTGGCGGGCATGGATCACCGGTTTGATGTTTCGGTTCGTGCCATGATAGACGCGCCATGACGCATTTGGCGAGAGGAAAACGGCGATTCGGTCGCGGGAAAGGGCTGGCCTTGGTTCACAGACGGGATGCGATCGTCATCGGCGCGGGAGCCGCCGGCATGATGTGCGCGCTGACGGCGGGCCGGCGCGGCCGGCATGTGGCGGTTCTCGATCACGCCGCCGCGCCGGGCGAGAAGATCCGCATTTCCGGCGGCGGGCGCTGCAATTTCACCAATGTTCATGCCGGTCCGAAAAACTATCTTTCCGCCAACCCGCATTTTGCCAAGTCGGCGCTCGCCCGGTTCAGGCCGGCGGATTTCATCGCGATGGTCGAGGCCCACGGCATCGCCTGGCATGAAAAGACCCTCGGCCAGCTTTTCTGCGACGGCAGCGCCCGCGACATCATCGCGATGTTCCTCAAGGAGCTTGCAGCAGTGGGCGCGACGCTTCACCTGAAGCAGTCGGTGGTCTCCGTCGAAAGGACGGACGGGCTTTTCCGCGTGCGGACCGAAACCGATCTGTTCGAGGCGCCCGCGCTGGTGGTTGCAAGCGGCGGCAAGTCGATCCCGAAAATGGGTGCTACCGGCCTTGCCTACCGGATCGCCGGGCAGTTCGGCCTCGCTGTGCTCGAAACCCGGCCCGGCCTCGTGCCGCTGACGCTCGATCCCGCATTTCTGGAAAAGATCGCGCCGCTGGCGGGCGTCTCCGTCGATGCCGAAGTCCGCCACGGCAGGACGGCCTTCCGGGAGGCCCTGCTGTTCACCCATCGCGGCCTGTCCGGGCCCGCCATCCTGCAAATTTCCTCCTACTGGCGGGAAGGCGACGAGATCGCCATCCGCATCGCCCCGGATGTCGATTTCGCGGAGGTCCTGAACGCGGCGCGCCGGGAAAACGGCCGGCAGTCCGTCGCCACGGCGCTGGCCGCCGTCCTGCCGAAACGGCTTGCCCAGTTCTTCGCCGCCGAAACCGGCGCCGAAAGGCCGCTTGCGGAACTGTCCGGCAAGGCGCAGGCCGCGCTCGTCGCCCGCCTCGGCGACTGGCGCATCCGGCCGGCGGGGTCGGAGGGCTATCGCACGGCGGAAGTGACGCTCGGCGGCGTGGATACGGCTGGCCTCGATTCCCGCGACATGCAGGCGAAGGCCGTGCCGGGCCTCTATTTCATCGGCGAATGCGTCGACGTGACGGGATGGCTCGGCGGCTACAATTTCCAGTGGGCCTGGGCCTCGGGTCATGCGGCGGGCGAGGCGGTGTGACGCCTTTCTTCGGAGAAGCGGGATCGTCTCCCCGCCGGGGATTCACACGATCTTAAATTTTGGCGCGGAAGCTCGAAGGTCAGCCCGGCTTCGCGGCCGCTTCATGACGATAGGCTGGCCCGCCCTTTGCGGCATGATCGAGATCACCCGTTTCCGGGAAGGAACGCCCATGACCAGATCGCATCGCCGTGCCCGCGCCATCGCCGTCGCCGAAATCCGCGACCGGAACACGCCGCACCTTTGGCGTCTGACGGGGCTTGCCGCCGCAGCGCTCTGCGCCTGGCACCTTTTCCTGCCGCTTTGAGCTGTCCGGAATTGCGCGGAAACAAATAGCTGGCGCAACGGTTGCGGCTGCCGGAAACGAATGAGACCGCGACGGCAGGGCCGTCGGCGGTCTCGTCGTCCTCCTCAGGAAAGCCGGTCCTTTCGACGCGATTCCGCATCGTTTTCCGGAATGGGGCATCGGCCCGGTTACGGGCCGGGCCGATGGGTTTCAGAAACGGATTCAATGGAAAACGGGAGATTTTCCAGAGGGTTCTGCGCAAATCCGTCCCCGAGGTCTGGCGGCTCATGGCAGGCCGCCAAAGGGTAATTCTTCAGGCCGCCTCGCTGCGGACATTGGCCAGAATGACCGGGATCAGGAGATCGCCCCAGTTGCCGTCGCCCCCGTGGTGCCGGGCCGAACGCACCAGTTCGACGGAAACGCCGGCATCGACGGCCTTCATGATCGACTGGTTCAGGCGATGCAGGTCGTTGGCAACCATGCGGATCGTCGCCTGCTGATCGCTGTTCATCGCGGACGCCTGCTCCTCGGCACGCTCCTTGACTCGGGTCTGCGGGGTCATGGCACTTCTCCTCTTGTATGACCGGGTTCTTGTCGGCCGCGCAACGGGCCTGTCGGAACCCGTTGCGTCGCCGCACTGTCCGTCTCCTCCCGAGCGCTCCGCATGGGAACCGTCTTGCCCGGTGTTGATGTGACTAGTTTTACAAAATCTTCCGCTCCCATTCCAGAAAAATCGAAAAAACAACGACTTGAAAAAGGTCGAGATGTCTTGCCTTTGACAAATAAGAGATGTAAAAATGTAAATGTTGTAAAATATGTTGCATCCCGGTTTCGGGGCGGTCTGTCGAACGGCTGGAAGAATGGCGGAAAAGAAGATCTTTGCCGGTCCGAGGGTCAGGCGTATCCGCGCCGGCCTCGACCTGACCCAGACGGCGATGGCCGAGGCGCTCGGCATCTCGCCCTCCTATCTCAACCTCATCGAGCGCAACCAGCGTCCGCTGACGGTGCAGCTTCTCCTGAAGCTCGCCGCCGTCTACAAGGTCGATCTGGATGAATTGCAGGGCGAGGCGGCGGGCGCCGTGGCGCATCTGCGCGAGATCTTCGCCGATCCGCTTCTGGCCGGCGAGGTGCCCGGCGAGCACGAGTTGATGGAACTGGCGGATGCGGCGCCGAACGCCGCCAATGCCGTGGTCAAGCTTTACCGGGCGTACAGGGAGCAGACGGCGCGCCTTTCCGACCTTGCAGCACTTCTGGCGCAGGAGGGGCACGAGACGTCGCTGTCCGGCGCCCGCCTGCCGATGGACGAGGTGCGCGGCAGGCTGGAGCGCCGCGCCAATTTCTTCCCGCGCATCGAGGATGCGGCGGAGGCCTTCCATGCGCGGCTTGCGCCCGCCGACGATCTGTCCGGCGCGCTGAAGGCCTGGCTGAAGGCGGAGCACGGCATCGCCGTTCGCCTGTTGCCCGTCGAGGCCATGCCCGATCTGCGCCGGCGCTATGATCGCCATTCGATGCGGCTTTTCCTGTCCGGCCGGCTGTCGCCGTTCGACCAGACGCGGGAACTCGCCCAGGAGGCGGCGCTGCTTTTCATGGGAACCGATATTCTTGCGGAACTGGATGGGCTCGGCTTCGAGGGCGACGAGGCGCGGCGCATCGCCCGCTTCGAACTCGCCCGCTATGCCGCGCATGCGCTGATGATGCCCTATGGTGTGTTTCTCGCCGCGGCGGTCCGCACCCGCTACGACATCGACCTGCTGCGCAGCCGCTTCGCCGTGTCGTTCGAGCAGGCGGCCAACCGGCTGACGACGCTTGCCCGGCCGGGCGCCTCGGGCCTTCCCTTCTTCCTGATGGAAATGGACCATGCGGGCCACGTTCTCAGGCTTGCGGGCGCCGAAGGGTTCCCGCGCGTCCGTTTCGGCGGGCTCTGTCCCAAGCTCAACATCCATTCCGCCTTCGCCCAGCCGTCGCAGGTGCTGGTCGATCGCGTCGAGATGCCGGACGGCGGCGGCTTCCTGACCATTTCGCGCACGCTGGAGGGGCCGCAGATGCCGTTCAGCGAACGGGTGCGGCGCTCGGCGGTGCTGGTCGGCTGCGATATCGTCCACAAGGACGATGTGGTCTACGGGCAGGCCGCGGTTGCGGCCGTTCCGGCCGGCACGGCCTGCCGGTTGTGCGAGCGCCGCGGCTGCCTTTCCCGTGCCGAGCCGCCCGTCACGCGCCCGCTCGGCCTCGACGAGATGGTCAGTGGCCTCTCCGCCTTCGATTTCCAGTAACGGTTGCGGATATTTTGTTGCGTTGCAATTCCCCTCTTGTGGCTCGCGCAATTCCTTTCTAGTCTCTTGCCCACAGGGGAACGACGGCACCTTAAACCGTTCAATGATAAGGACAGGAGACATGATGAAGTCCGCCATTTCAGGTCTGATTGCAGCTTTTTCGGCCGCCCTGCTTTCGACATCGGCATTCGCGCAGGAACGTGTCGTCCACGTCTACAACTGGTCCGATTACATCGATGAATCGGTTCTGGAGGAATTCACGAAGGAAACCGGCATCAGGGTCGTCTACGACGTGTTCGACAGCAACGAGCTTTTGGAGACGAAGCTTCTCGCCGGCGGCTCGGGCTATGACGTCGTGGTGCCGACCGGCCCGTTCCTGGCGCGCCAGATTTCCGCCGGCGTGTTCCAGAAGCTCGACAAGTCGAAGCTGCCGAACCTCGAGAACATGTGGCCGGAGGTCTCCGAGCGGCTGGCGAAATACGATCCCGGCAACGAATATGCCGTGAACTACATGTGGGGCACGACCGGCCTCGGCTATAACGTCGCCAAGCTCAAGGCGGCGCTGGGCGACGTGCCGGTGGAGAGCTGGGACATCATCTTCAAGCCGGAAAATGCCGAGAAGCTGAAGGCCTGCGGCATCAACATCCTCGATGCCTCGGACGAAACCTTTGCCATCGCGATGAACTATATCGGCAAGGACCCGGACAGCAAGGACGCTGCCGATCTGGAAGCCGGCGGCGATGTCTACAAGGCCATCCGCCCCTATGTGAAGACGTTCAACTCCTCCGGCTATATCGACGATCTCGCCAATGGCGACATCTGCCTGTCGATCGGCTGGTCGGGCGACGTCCTCCAGGCCAAGTCGCGCGCCGAGGAAGCCGGCAACGGCGTCGAGGTGGAATATGTCATTCCGGAGGAAGGCACCTATATGTGGTTCGACAACCTCGCCATTCCCGCCGATGCGAAGAATGTCGATGAGGCGCATGAATTCATCAACTTCCTGATGAAGCCGGACGTCATCGCCAAGGCGTCGGACTATGTTCAGTACGCCAACGGCAACCTCGCCTCGCAGGCGCTCCTCGACGAGGAGGTCTTCAAGAACCCCTCCGTCTACCCGGATGAGGAGACCATGAAGAAGCTATTCACCATTTCTCCCTACGGGCCGAGGGAGCAGAGGGTGCTGAACAGGGTGTGGACTGCGGTGAAGACCGGCAACTGAAGACAGGAAAAAGCGGCGGCGACGCCGCTTTTTTTCAGGATACCGCAGAGCCGGAGCGCGACATGGCCAAATCCCTCGGACCCGTCAAACGCAAGTTCTCCCCGTGGAACGATCCCAATGAAAAGCCCTTCATTCGCTTCGAGAACATCACCAAGACCTTCGGCGACTACACCGCCATCGACAATCTGACGCTCGATATCTACGAGCGCGAATTCTTCTCGCTGCTCGGCCCGTCCGGCTGTGGCAAGACCACGCTGATGCGCATGCTCGCCGGTTTCGACGAGCCGACCTCCGGGCGTATCCTCTTGCAGGGCAGGGATATTTCCGGCGTGCCGCCCTATCGCCGCCCGACCAACATGATGTTCCAGTCCTATGCGCTCTTTCCCCACATGACGGTGGAGAAGAACATCGCCTTCGGCCTGAAGCAGGACGGCCTGCCGAAGGACGAGGTCGCCGCGCGCGTCGCCGAAATGCTCAAGCTCGTGCAGCTTGCGTCGTTTGCCGGGCGCAAGCCGAGCCAGCTTTCCGGCGGCCAGCGCCAGCGCGTCGCGCTCGCCCGCTCTCTCGCCAAGAAGCCGAAGGTGCTGCTGCTCGATGAGCCGCTCGGCGCGCTGGACAAGAAGTTGCGCGAGGAAACCCAGTTCGAGCTGATGGATATCCAGACCAAGCTCGGCCTCACCTTCCTGATCGTGACGCACGACCAGGAAGAGGCGATGACCGTTTCCGACCGCATCGCGGTGATGGACAAGGGCGTCGTCGTGCAGGTCGCCACGCCGGCGGAGATCTACGAGGCGCCGAACAGCCGCTACGTGGCCGATTTCATCGGTGACATCAATATCCTCGAAGGCAAGGTGGTCTCCGGCGGCGCCGGTGCGACCCGGCTCGATTGCGACGGGCTTTCGGTTGCCGTCGCCGAAGAGGCCCGCGGCGCGGCGGGAGACGGCGTGGCCTTCGCCATCCGCCCGGAGAAGGTGGCGATTTCGCCCGACCCGCCGGCCGACACCTCGGTCAACGCCTTTTACGGCGAGGTGTGGGATATCGGCTATCTCGGCGATTTCTCGGTCTTCATCGTCCGCGACGAAGCCGGCCGCACCATGCGCGCCGCGCAGGCCAACGTCGCCCGTCTGGTCGACCGGCCGATCACCTTCGGCGACATGGTGTGGCTCTCCTGGAAGGCCGAATCCGGCCTCGTCCTGACGCGCTGAGGGGGGAATTGCGATGGCCGCCGTGCAAGCCGAACTGAGCAACAAACCCAATCCGGCCCGCTGGCTGGTCGTGCTGGTGCCCTATGTCTGGCTGCTGCTCTTCTTCCTCGCTCCCTTCCTGATCATCTTGAAGATATCGCTGTCGGACACGGCGATCTCGATGCCGCCCTATACGCCGGTTTTCGAGGGCTTTTCCGCGATCGGCGACTTCATTTCCCAGCTCGATTTCGAGAACTACGTCTTCCTGACCGAAGACCCGCTTTATATGGATTCCTATCTCTCGTCGCTGAGGATCGCGGTCATCTCCACCGTCTTCCTGCTTCTGATCGGCTATCCGATGGCGCTCGGCATGGCGCGCGCGCCGGCGTCGATCCGCCCGATGCTGGTCATGCTGGTCATCCTGCCGTTCTGGACCTCGTTCCTGATCCGCGTCTATGCCTGGATCGGCATCCTGAAGCCGGAAGGGCTGCTGACGCTGGTGCTCCAGACCATCGGCTTCCTCGGCCCGGACGAACAGGTGCAGATTTTCCGCACCGATACGGCGGTCTTCATCGGCATCGTCTATTCCTACCTGCCCTTCATGGTGCTGCCGCTCTATTCGACGCTGGAAAAGCTCGACGGCACGTTGCTCGAGGCGGCGAGCGATCTCGGCTGCCCGCCGTGGAAGGCCTTCTGGCTCATCACCTTCCCGCTCTCCATTCCGGGTGTGATCGCCGGCTCGATGATCTGCTTCATCCCGATCACCGGCGAGTTCGTGATCCCGGACCTGCTCGGCGGCGCGGGAACGCTGATGATCGGCAAGACGCTGTGGACCGAGTTCTTCGGAAACCGGGACTGGCCTCTGGCGTCCGCCGTCGCCGTGCTTCTGCTTCTGGTGCTGGTGGTGCCCATCGCCATCTTCCAGAACCAGCAGCGGAAAGTGTGAGGAGGCAAAGACCGTGAAGTTTACCCGCCTCGACGCAACGGTTCTCACCTTCTGCTTCGCCTTCCTCTACATCCCGATCCTGATCCTGATCGTCTATTCGTTCAACGATTCCCGGCTGGTGACGGTCTGGGGCGGCTTTTCGCTGCGCTGGTATCGCGACATGTGGTCGAACCAGGGATTGATGGATGCGGCGTGGATCACCGCCCGCGTCGGCGTGCTGTCGGCCACGATCGGCACGGTGCTCGGCACGCTCGCGGCGCTGGCGATGACCCGCTTCCAGCGGTTCCGCGGCCGGCTGCTGTTTTCCGGCATGATCTATGCGCCGCTGGTCATGCCGGAGGTCATCACCGGCCTGTCGCTCCTCCTGCTGTTCGTCTCCATCGGCGTCGACCGCGGATTCTGGACCGTGGTGATCGCCCACACCACCTTCACCATGTGCTATGTGGCCATCGTCGTGCAGTCACGCCTCGTCGTCTTCGACCGCAGCCTGGAAGAAGCGGCGCTCGATCTCGGCTGCCCGCCGGTGAAGACCTTCTTCGTCATCACCCTGCCGCTCATCCTGCCGGCGGTGATTTCGGGCTGGATGCTGGCCTTCACCCTGTCGCTCGACGATCTGGTGATCGCCAGCTTCACCACCGGTCCTGGCGCGACGACCCTGCCGATCAAGATCTATTCGCAGGTGCGCCTCGGCGTCACGCCGGAAATCAATGCCATCAGTTCCATTCTGGTCGGCATCGTCACGCTCGGCGTCATCGCGACGTCCCTGATGGCCAAGAGCCGCGAGTTGCAGCGTCAGCGCGACGAGCGCGCCGCCTTCCGCGCGGTGGGATGACGCCGCGGGGCGGTCCGGCAAATCGTGATGTCTCGCGGCGGGAAGGCCGGACGCGCTTAAGGAGCCGCTGGCGCGGCGGCGGTGACGACAGGCTCCGACAGCGTGCCGCCGAGGGAGACCGTCACCTGTGGCGCGCTTTCCGGCGCGGCCGCGGAAAGGCTCGCCGTCAGGTTCACGGCGTCTGCGTCGGAAACCCCGCCGGCAATCCGCAGGCGCTGGTTCTGATGGTCCAGCATCGTCGCGTCGATGTCGACGGCACCCTGTTCGATCCTGAGCGCGGCGTCCAGCCGGTTGTATTCGAAGGCGGCGCCGATCTCGGATAGCGGCAGCGGCATCGTCCGCGCCGCCAGCCCTTGCAGGTCCGTCGGGTGGAAATGGTTGAGGCGGCCCTCATTGGCCGTGAGCGTCGCCCGGCCGGAAAGGTCCGTGCGCCCTGTTTCGGTGAAAGGCCTGTCGCTGGAAAGGCTGATATCGAGCGAGCCCGGTCCCGCCGGCCACAATTGGCTCAGCCCGAGGCGCTGGCCGAGAAGCGCGAGGTCGATGTCGCTCAGCGAAAGTTGCAGCCGCGCGCCGCGCCCCATGCCTTGCGGGCCCGAGCTGAGACGGCCGGTCAGCCTGCCGCCGCCGAAATCGCTGTCGCCGATGTCGAGCTGCGCGTGATCTGCCCGGATGAGCACGCTGGCGCCGACATTTGCCAGCGTGGCCTCGCCGAAGCGCGCCCGGCTGGCCGAAAGCCGCAGGTCGAAAGCGGCAAGCGGCTTAGCGGTTCCGGTTTCGTCGCTGGTGAACCGGTTGGCGAGCGGCAGCAGGTTGCGGATGTCGCCGATGTCGAAATCCTCGAAGGCCAGCGTCCCCGTGAATTTCGGCAGGCTGTCCGGCAGCAGGGCCAGGTCCATGATGCCCGTCGCATTGGTGTCGTTCACCGTGAAGGCGAGCTGGTCGAAGCGCAATATATGGCCGGAGGCTCCCAGCCGGGCCCTGATGCGCGCCGTTTTCATGGCTTCCATGCCTTCCGGCATGCGTCCGTACCATGTCTTGAGCGTTGGCAGGTCGGGCGCATCGAAGCTGACATTGCCATTGAAGAAGCCGGAGGCCATCAGGCTTGCGGTTCCGTCGGCCCGCAGCGAGGCGCCGCCCGGCAGCGCGAGCGCGAGCACCACGGGCGCATCCGCGCCGGCGATCAGCCTGTGGAAGCGCGGCGCCGTAAACTCGGCGCGCAGGCGGTGTCCGGCGATGTCGGCGCTCGCCGAGCCCTTGAACGTTTCGTCCGGGTCCGGCCAGGAAAGCGTCGCGTCGATATCCTGCATGATCGCCAGCTGGCCGGCCCTGTCGTTCATGATCAGCGAGCCGTCGACGATCGTGAGCTCTCCGAAGGCGCGTCGGGTGAGAATGAGCGGATCGAGCGGGATTTCCCGGACGATGCCGGAGAAAAGTTCGAGGATGTCGCCGCCGCTGCTCGGCAGGCGCTCGTTCCATGTTTCCGGCAGGTGAAAGCGGGGCCCGTCCAGCTCCACCTCCGGGAAATGCGGGCTTCCGGCGAGCGTGGCCAGCACCGAGAATTCAGCCGAGATCCGCCGGGCTTCGAAGAGCGTCGTGCCGTCGGCATGCCGGGCGGCGACCTCCGAGAGGATCAGGGACGGCACGGGCCAGAGCGAAAGGCGGGGCGCCGAACCCGATTCCAGTTCCAGCCCGCCGCGCAGGCGCAGCATGGTCCGAAGCTCGGTTTCGAGATGCTCGGCCGAGACGATTCGGGGAAGCGACAGCCAGAGCACGAGCACCGCCAGCACGCAGCCGGCAGCCACGCGAAGCCCGGCGCGCAGGATCGTCCTGCGCCAGACTGTCCGCTTTTCCCGTGCCGGGTTCTGCATGTGGTGTCCATCCTCGCAACCAGCCGCGGCCCGCAGGCTTAGAGCATTTCCGGGAAAAGTCTGTAGCGGTTTTCCGTTCGGAAATGCATAGAAACAAAAGGATGGAGCATTTCCGTGACTCCGTCTGAAACGGAAATGCTCCAGGCTGACAGGCGATACAGGATTTGCCGCCGCGAGGCAAACGGATGGCGGTGCCAGTCCTTCCCGGTTTTCCGGAACTGCGGCGGGGCAGGCGAGGCCGGAAACGTGTTTGCGGGGCAGGGGCGGCTTAACGCTTTTTTAATAGGTATTTGTCAATTCTGAATCCAACTTGGGGTCATCCGATGAAAGGGTGACTTGGGGCTTCCAGGCCCCCGATGAACATGATGTTGACGCCCTGTCCCCTCGTTTTTACAGCATTCCACTTGAAAGGCGGCATCTTGCCGCCCTTTTTTTGACGCTGCGCCTTCCGCCCTGCGAAGGTCAGTTCGCCAGCACCCGTTGCGGCGGGAAGGCGATCTCGACCAGCGTTCCCTCGTTCGGCGCCGACTGGATGACGAAGCTCGCCCGGTTGGCCTCGGTCATGGCCTTGGTCAGCGGCAGGCCCAGTCCCGTTCCTTCGCCCCGCTTCTGCTGGCTGGACGTGATCTGTCGGAAGGGCTTCATAGCCTGTTCGAGTTCCGCCCGCGTCATCCCGATGCCGGTGTCGCGGATGCGCAGCGAGACGCTGCCGTTCGCCTCGTAAGAGGTCGAGACCACGATCTGCCCGCCGGCGGGCGTGAAGCGGATCGAGTTCGCCAATATGTTCAGCACGATCTGCTTGATGGAGCGCATGTCGGCGACGACTGCCGGCACCGCCTGCGAAAGCGCCGTGCGGATGATGACGCGCTGGCCGTTCGCCTGCGGCTGCACCAGCGACACGGCCTCGGCGATGGTCTCGTTCAGGCTGACCGCCGTGAAATCGAGTTCCATCTCGCCGGCCTCGATCTTGGAAATATCGAGCAGGTCGTTGACGATGTCGAGCACATGCCGGCCGGAGCGGCCGATGTCGTTGGCATATTCGACATAGCGCGGATGGCCGATCGGGCCGAAATGCTCGGAGGCGAGCAGGTCGGCAAAGCCGATGATCGCATTCAGCGGCGTGCGGATCTCATGGCTCACCCGCGCCAGAAAATCGGTCTTGTGGGCATTGGCGGTCTCGGCGGCGCGCTTGGCGTTGCGCAGTTCCTCCTCGGAGCGCTTCCACTGGGTTATGTCGCGGATGACCGCGCAATAGCCGTTCGAGGAGGTCAGGCGCCCGATGGTCATGAACAGCGGCAGGAAGCCGCCGGACGCCTCGCGGCCGATCACCTCGCGGCCGTCGTTCAGGACGCTCATGACGCCGTTGCCGGACAGGCCGGAAAGATAATCGGCAACGGCGCGTTGGCTTTCATGCGCAAAGAGCATCACGAAGGGTTTGCCGCGCGTTTCATCGTTGTCGTAGTTGAAGAGGGCGCTGGCCGAGCGGTTCATGGAGCGGATGTCGCCGTCCGCACCGAGAATGACGACCCCGTCGGTCGCCGTCTCGAGGATAGAGCGCAACTCGTCGGTCTCGACACGCAGCCGGGCGATTTCCGAGGCGTCCGTGTCCGGCACGGTGGCCTCGGGCGCGGGCAGGTCCGTGGTTTCGCTCTGGTCGCGCTCGACCGGCATCAGCGCCAGCAGCAGCGCGGAGGTGTTTTCCCAGCGCACGGATTGTAGCCGGGCGGTGACGGGAACCACCTCGTCATCGGCGCAGACGACCATCATCGTGCCGGTCGCAAGCTCCTTGCCGTCGAGGTCGGCCCGTTGCAGCAGGGCGTCGAGCCCGCCCACCTCGCGAACCGCGTCGAGGTTCTCGTAACCCGTCAGCCGCAGGAATTCCGGATTGGCATGGTAAAGGACGTCGCCGGCGAGGACGAGCAGGGCCACCGGCATCTGCGCCAGAATGGCCGGCGTCAGCCCGTCCGCCTGCGGGTCGCGCTGAACCGGAACGAAGGGCTCTTCCGGCGCCTGTTCGGCGAACGCGGCCGGCGCCGGCGTTTCGGCGGTTTCGGTATCCGGTTCGTCGACGGTCTCCGCAGGGCCGGGAACGCCGGCTTCCGCAGCCGGCTGGTCGTCTTCCGTCTCTCCGTCTTCGTGCTGCTGCAAGGATTCGAGCTTGCGGCCGATTTCCTGGAAGGCCGCCTGTTCTCCGGGCGTCAGATTGTCCGTCGCCCGGCTGCGGTGCTGCTCGAGGCTGATGATCTTGTCGGAAAGACGCCGTCCCGCATTCTCGGAGACGCGCAGCGCCGGCGGTTCCGCCGACGGCCATTCGTTTTCGCCCTCGTCGGGAGCGGTCTCCTCGGCAGCATCGTCCGTTTCATCTACGGATGCGGGAGAAATTTCCTCGGCGGCCTCGCCTTCCGCGGCAGCCTCGTCTTCCCGGGCGATGTCCGCGACCTCATCGGAGGGTGCGGCAGCGGCCGGTTCGTCTTCGGGAATGATCTCGGGGTCGGCCATGCTCTCCGCAACGGACGGCGCCTGGTCGAAAGCGGGTTCTTCGGCAATCGGCGCTTCTTCCGCCAAAGTATCGGCAGCCGCTGCGCCGTCACCCGATGCGGTGCCGATCGTCAGGCCGATGCCGTCCGGATCATCCACGGCGTCGCCCGGGCGGACGATGCCGAAGCCGCGGAAGCCGTCGAATTCCCGTGTCCGGCTATAGGCGGGCAGGGCCGCCAGATCGACGGGAACCTTCAGCCGCGTGCCCTGCACCGGCCACAGCACGGTCTTGCCCGACCATGTATCGCGCCGCGCCAGCACTTCGCTGATCTTCCCGTCTCCGTCGAGCCCGTAGCGGGTGGCGAGATCGGCGAAGGACCGGCCGGTGATATCCGCCGCCTGGGGGCCGACCGCATCGGCGAACTCGCCCGACACGTCGCTGAAACGCCCTTCCGCATCGGTCTTCCAGACGAAGCGGAAGGTGCGGCGGGCCGGATCGAAGGTAAATGCCGGTTCGGCACCGGGCGTGTCGTCCGCAATGGGAGCCGATGCCGGGACGGCCGGGTCTTCCGCCGCGACGGGCGTCTGCGTATCGGCGGTGCTTTCCTCGTTTATTCCATCGGAAGACGCGGCTTCCGCGCCGTCTTCGCCGGCGGTGCCGGGCGCGGCGGCGTCGAAGGATTGCGCCACGGCGTCGTCCGGTTCCGCCACGGGAACGGCCGGCGGCGGCTCGGCCTCGGCTTCCGGCTCGACGATGAGGATCAGGTGCAAGCCATCGGCGATCCGCGCCGCGGCGGAGGGCAGGTGGCCGCGCACCGTGGGAACGGGGCGCTTGACGAGGCCCGCCGGGTCTTCCGCCGCCAGCGTCACGAGCGTGCGGGCGGTGTGCGGCGTCACGCCCAGATCGGCAAAGCCGGCCGAAGCGGCGATCAGGCCGCCCTCGGCGTCGAGCACCGCCATATGGGTATCGTCGTCGTCGAGGCCGGCCAGCATCTGCTGCGCCCGGTTTTCGGTGTTCGCCTGCGCCGTGTCGCCCGGAACGGAAAGGAGAAGCGCCCTTTCGCCGTCGTCGAGAGTGATGACCTCGGCGGTGGCGTTCACCGTGGCGCTGCGGAAGCTCGTTGCGATCCGCATCAGGAAGGAGCGGCTCTCGCCCGGTTCCGCCAGGCGGCTTGCCGAGGCCTGAAGCTGGCGGAAGAAAACCGAAAGCCGGTCTGGCCCCTGCTCGATGAAGTCGTAGACGGAGGAAAAGTCGAACAGGGCCGCACCCGCGCCATTGGCCCACAGGGCCTGCTCCATCCCCGTCGAAAACAGCGCAAGCGCGTCGCCGGCGGCATAATGCGCGCGCACCTTTTCATGAACGGCGATGTCTATGAACGGATAGTAAGCGGCGACCATGAGTGACCTGTCGAGGTTCCTGCGAGACTGAAATTAACAGATTGTTAATAGCTTTGCACGCCCCCCGGGTCCATCGGCCCGCCGGTTCATTCGGCCAACAGGGTTAACCGGCGCCGGCGGCTTCCGGTCCGGCGCATTTTTTTGTAGAATGCGCTGCGTCGAGGCTTGCAAAACCGGCAAACACCTCGTATGTGACGGCCCGTAACGCCCCCGTGGCGTTTCGATGTGCGGTTGTAGCTCAGTTGGTTAGAGCGCAGGTTTGTGGCACCTGAGGTCGCTGGTTCAACTCCAGCCAACCGTACCATTTTCTCCGATAATAGCGAGATGATTGGCAGGCTTTTGTCGCAGACGGCCCGGTTTGGGTTGGCGTCTCCGGCATGTCCATGCCGCCGTCCTGACAGGCGCCATAGCCCGGACGATGGCCGTTCCCCCTGGTGCTTCGGCGGCGATGTCGAGGTCGAACGTGCCGCCCGCGATCGCCCCGGCACAGCACGCAGCCGGGCCCGGATTGCCTTTCACATCCGCAGCCGAGGCTAAAAAAGGGGTTTACCTTTGGCTCCGGGACCGGCAAATTCGGGGCATGTATGCATCGCACGGCTTTCTCCGCTCAGACATCGGCGACGTTGACGTGGTTTATCACGAGGGCATTTATCATCTCTTCCATCTCGTGCTGCCGAACCACGACTTCATCGCCCATGCGGTCAGTTCCGACGGATTTTCCTGGCGGCGCGTGAAGAACGCGTTTTTCGTCGGCGATCCGGGCGCATGGGACGACGACATGCTCTGGACCATGCATGTCACTCCCGATCCCGACCGGCCGGGCCAGTGGCGGATGTTCTATACCGGCCTGACCCGTGCGGAATTCGGCCGGGTCCAGCGGGTCGGCATGGCGCGATCCTCGGATCTCTATGCGTGGACACGATGCGATGCGTCCTATCCGCTGGAGATCGGCGGCCCGCATTATGAATCCGGCATCGACGAGGGGCGTAACTGGGTCAGCTTCCGCGATCCGTTCTTCTTTCACGAACCCGAAACGGGCGCGCGCCTGCTGCTGGCCGCGGCGCGGACGAAGAACGGGCCGGTGATCCGCCGCGGCTGCGTGGGACTGGCCCGCGAGGTCGCCCCCGACCGCTTCGAATTCGGCCCGCCGCTGCACCGCCCCGGCCTCTATGACGACATCGAGGTGCCGAACCTCTTCCATTTCCACGACCGCTATTACCTGATGGGGTCGATCCGCGAGGATACCAAGATCCACTATTGGTATTCGGATCGCATCGAGGGCCCTTACGAGAACTTCAGCGACGATGTGCTCCTGCCGCACGGCAATTATGCCGGCCGCATCTGCCGGGCCGGGGATCGGCTGCTGCTGTTCAGCTTCTTCAGCAAGACCGAACTGCTCATCAATGGCCGCGAATTCATCAAGAGGCTGCTGCCGCCGCCCAAGGAGATCGTCGCCCTTCCCGATGGCCGGCTCAGGCTGAAATCCTATCATGGCTTCGACGGCCTGGTTACGAGCAGCCTGACGCTCGGCACCGCGGCGGAGTGCCGGCTGCTCTGCGGCAATTCCACGGCCCGGGCCGAGACCCGCGACGATAGCCTGTTCATCGCCAGCAAGAGCGGTTTCGAGGCCTTCATGCTGCCCGGCCAGTACGACGAATTCCGCCTGCGTGCCGCGATGACGCTCGAGGGGCCGGGCAAGACCGGCCTGGTCTTGCGGGCAAACAACGAGGGCGACGGCTACTACCTGTCGCTCGACTACATGAACGGCATCGTCCAGATGCGCGCCTGGGGTGCCAATCCCACGCCCGAATTCGAGCATGCCTTCCGCTACAATTCGTTGCAGGAGGCGCGCCTGCACAGCTCCGCCGGCACATGGCAGATAGAGGTGGTCGCGCACGGCACCTATCTGGAAGTGTCCGTCGATGGCCATGTGGTCCTGAGCCTGGTCGACGACAGCTTCCTCTCCGGCGCCGTGGGCTTCTATGTCGAGTCCGCGACGCTCGGCCTGAAAGGCGTCACGATCGAGACCCTGAGCCGGCCGATGAGCGAACATGCGCCCGAGATGGTCTATACCGCGACCCAGGCGCCCGAGCTCCTGACCGGCGCAGGTGCGGGCGAATGAGCGGGGAACCCGGCGAGGGCCCCTGGCTGCTGGTCAGCGATGTCGACGATACGCTGACCGGAGACCGGCGCGCGCTGGAGCAATTCTGGGCGGCCGTCAGGCGTCATCCCGACCGGTTGCGGCTGGCGCTGAACTCGTCGCGGCCGGCGGCCAGCGTCGATGCGACCCTGGCCAGCGAATTTCCGGCGGATTTCGCGCCGGATGCGATCATCACCGGCATGGGCACCCAAATCCGCGTGGGCGGCGCCTGGCTTTCGGACTGGACCGCCCGCTTCGACCGCTGGCCGGGCGAGGCCGTCTTCGCCCTTGCCACGGAGATGGGCTTTGTCCCCCACGCCGCCGAGTTCCTGACCGCCGGCAAGCTCAGTTTCGCCGCACCCGACCCCAATGCCCGCGCCCGGCTGCTGGATGCGCTCGCCGCGGCGGGCCTTCCGGTCCGGGCGGTCTTTTCGGGAGAAAGCGACCTCGATCTGCTCGCGCCCGGCGCAGGAAAGGATGTGGCAGCGCAGTTTCTGGCCGAAAGACTCGGTATTCCGGCCGACCGGATGGTGGTTGCGGGTGACTCAGGCAACGATCTCGCTATGTTTGAGTTATCAGCCCGTGCCATTGCCGTCGGCAATGCGCGGCGGGAACTGATCGAGGCCATGCCTCCGGGCAAGACCTATCGAGCGCGGGCGCCTCATGCGGCAGGCGTCCTGGAGGGGCTCGTCGCGCTGGGTATCCTGCCCGGCTGACCGTGCCGCACGACAAGAGGAGAGAAGAACATGACGCAGCCGATCGGTTCGCTATTGATGATTTCGTTGCATGGCTATGTCGCGGGGTCGCCTGAGCTTGGCAAGCCCGATACCGGTGGCCAGGTGGTCTTTGTCCTCGAGCTTGCCAAGCGCTTCGCGCGGCTGGGCTACAAGGTCGATGTGATGACCCGGCGCTTCGAGGACCAGCCGGCCGAGGACGTCATCAACGACAACCTGCGGATCTGGCGTATCCCCTTCGGAGGGCCCGATTTCATCCGCAAGGAGGACATGCACGACTGGTATGGCGACTTCATCACCAACGCCCTTGCCGCCATCCGCCGCCGCGGCCTGCGCTACGATGTGGTCAACAGCCATTATTGGGATGCCGGCGTCTGTGGGCAGAAGATCGCCGAGGAATTGCAGATCCCCCATATCCACACCCCTCATTCGCTCGGCTGGTGGAAAAGGCACGACATGCACGGCGCCACGGCGGAGGAGATGGCGGGCTATCGCTTCGAGGAGCGCATCCAGAAGGAATTCGTCCTTTACCGCAACTGCGACCATGTCATCGCGACCTCGGAGCAGCAGGTGGACCTGATCGTGGCCGAATACGCCCTGCCGCGCGAGCATGTCACGATGATCCCGCCCGGCATCGACGAGAACCGCTTTACGCCCGCGACGCCCGACAAGGTGGCCGCGGCGCGCCAGCGTCTGAACATGGGGCCGAGCGATGTCTATGTCGTCGGCCGGGCGGCGGAGAACAAGGGCTATGACCTGATCATCCAGGCGCTGCCGGCCCTGAGGATCCTCCAGCCGGAGGCGCGGCTGGTTCTGGCGGTCGGCGGCAATTCCGAAGCCGATTTCGAGCTTATCGATACGTGGAAGGCGGTGGCCGCTGAAGCGGGCATTGCCGATTTCATCGACTGGCGCGGCTACGTTCCCGACGAGGAACTGGTCGATTATTATCGCGCGCCCGGGGTCTTTGCGCTGCCCTCGCGTTACGAGCCATTCGGCATGACGGCCGTCGAGGCGATGGCCTGCGGCACGCCCACGGTGACGACGATCCACGGCGGCTTGCGCGAACAGGTCGAATTCGGCCGGCATGCGCTCGTGGCCGATCCGAAGCGGCCGGAGGAGTTCGCCGCGATGATCAACATGCCGATGCAATATCCCTGGCTGCGCGAGGTGCTGACCGTTGAGGGCGCGCGCTTTGCCCGCCGCGTCTTCGGCTGGACAGGCATTGCGCGGCGAACCATCGCCGTCTTCGAGCAGTTCCGCGGTCGCTACGACGCCTATCAGGCCGACGTCGATCCATAATCCGGATTGCATGTCTGCATGAGCGGCCGCAGCCTTTCGCATCGCCGCCGTTCCGGCTTTTTGTCGTCTTCGCGGTTCCCGCGTTGCGCCGGCTACTGGAAGATTTTCCGTTCGGCGCTCACCAGTTCCTGAATGAAGGTGGAGACGGCGCGCACGCGGGCAAGCTCGCGCGCGCTTTCGTGAAACGTGATCCAGTAGGCGCGCCGGATCGCCACGTCGGGCAGAAGCCGTCTCAGGTCGGGTGCATGCCGGGCGATGTAATTGTGCAGGATGCCGATGCCGGCGCCGGAGCGCACCGCCTCGAACTGCCCGGTGGCGGAGGAAATTTCCAGCGCCGCGTTCCAGTTGCGCATGATTTCGCCGGTAAAGTCCAGCGAGGCGGAATAGAGCAGGTCCTCGACATAGCCGACGCGGCGGTGGGCGCGCAGGTCGTCGATCGTGCCCGGCGCCGCCCGCCCGTCGAGATAGCGCCTGGCGGCATAGAGGCCGAGCGAATATTCGGTGAGTTTCGAGGAAACGAGCCGGCCCTGCTCGGGGCGGTCGATGGTGATGGCGATATCCGCCTCGCGCCGCGACAGCGAGAAGGACCGCGGCACCGGCACCAGTTCTAGCTTCAATTCCGGATGCCGTTCCGCAAGCCGCCCGAGGCGCGGCGCAAGAAAGGAGACGCCGAAGCCGTCCGGTGCCCCGATGCGCACCGTGCCGGAAATCGCCGCATCCGTTCGCCCGAGGCTTGCCTGCGCGGCGAGCATTTCCGTTTCCATGCGTTCGGCGGCGGCCAGGAACCGCTCGCCCTGCTCGGTCATTTCGCAGCCCTGCGGGCGGCGCACGAAAAGCTGGGTGCCAAGCGCATTTTCCAGCGCCGAGACGCGTCGCGCCAGCGTGGCGTGGTTGACGCCGAGCCGGCGGGCGGCGGCGAGAAACTGGCCGCTGCGCGCCACGGCGAGGAACAGGCGAACGTCGTCCCAGTTCATGTGAGAGGCTCCAGGTGTCGAAAAATGCACAACGGTTACTTATAACAGGCCATTGATTTGGCGTAAATTGAAGTGCAATCCTTATTCCATCAACAAACGCAATGAACCAGAAGGTGAGGAGCCATGAGGGAAATCGGTCATTTTATCGGCGGCAAGCACGTCGCCGGCACCAGCGGTCGCTTCAGCGACGTCTTTAACCCCGCCACCGGTGAGGTGCAGGCGAAGGTCGCGCTTGCCACCGTCGAGGAAATCCGTGCGGCGGTCGAAAACGCCAAGGCCGCGCAGCCCGCCTGGGCCGCCACCAACCCGCAGCGCCGCGCCCGCGTCTTCTTCCGGTTCGTCACCCTGCTCAACCAGCACATGGACGAGCTTGCCACCCTGCTGTCGCAGGAGCACGGCAAGACCGTCGACGATTCCAAGGGCGACATCATCCGCGGCCTCGAAGTCTGCGAATTCGTCTGCGGCATTCCGCATCTCCAGAAGGGCGAGTTCACCGAAGGCGCGGGCCCGGCCATCGACATGTACTCCATTCGCCAGCCTGTCGGCATCGGTGCGGGCATCACGCCGTTCAACTTCCCGGGCATGATCCCGATGTGGATGTTCGCCCCGGCGATTGCCTGCGGCAACGCCTTCATCCTCAAGCCCTCGGAGCGCGACCCGTCCCTGCCGCTGCGCCTTGCCGAACTGATGATCGAGGCCGGCCTGCCGGCGGGCGTGCTGAACGTCATCAACGGCGACAAGACCGCCGTCGACGCGATCCTCACCGATCCGGATATCGGCGCGGTCTCCTTCGTCGGTTCCACGCCGATTGCCCGCTACGTCTACGGCACGGCGGCGATGAACGGCAAGCGCGCCCAGTGCTTCGGCGGCGCCAAGAACCACATGATCATCCTGCCCGACGCCGACCTCGACCAGGCCGCCAACGCCCTGATGGGTGCGGGCTACGGCTCCGCCGGCGAGCGCTGCATGGCCGTTTCCGTCGCCGTTCCGGTCGGCGAGGAAACCGCCAACCGCCTTCTCGAAAAGCTGGTTCCCAAGGTTGAGGCGTTGCGCATCGGCCCCTACAGCGACGACAAGGCCGACCTCGGCCCGGTCGTGACCAAGGAAGCCAAGGCCCGCATCGAGGGGCTGATCGATTCCGGCGTGGCGCAGGGCGCGAAGCTTGTGGTCGACGGCCGCGGCTTCAAGCTTCAGGGCTATGAAGACGGCTTCTTCGTCGGCGGTACGCTGTTCGACGACGTCACCCCGGACATGGACATCTACAAGACCGAGATCTTCGGGCCGGTCCTGTCGGTCGTCCGCGCCGCGAATTACGAGGAGGCGCTCTCCCTGCCGATGAAGCATGAATACGGCAACGGCGTCGCCATCTTCACCCGCGACGGCGATGCCGCCCGCGATTTCGCGTCCCGCATCAATATCGGCATGATCGGCGTCAACGTTCCGATCCCGGTTCCGCTCGCCTACCATTCCTTCGGCGGCTGGAAGGCGTCGTCCTTCGGCGACCTGAACCAGCACGGCACGGACTCGATCAAGTTCTGGACGCGCACCAAGACGATCACCGCCCGCTGGCCGTCCGGCATCAAGGACGGCGCGGAATTCGTCATGCCGGTCATGAAGTAAAAGGTGGCGGCTTGCCGTTCCGGAAAAGGGGCCTCACGGCCCCTTTTTTACATTTCGTCAACAAACTGGATGAAAATAGTCATGAATTAACCGTCTCCTTTCTTGCATTCGGCGCCGCGGGACAGAATGTTTGGAGACAACGAATCGCAAGGCAGAGGATTTTCATGACGGAGACGACTGGGGCGCCGGTGACGGAAGCCGGATATGAACGTGGCATCTTCAGGGGCAATGCCCGGGAATATTTCGGCATCTGGATCGTCAATGTCCTGCTGACCATCGTGACCGTCGGCATCTATTCGGCCTGGGCCAAGGTGCGCCGCAAACGTTATTTCTACGGAAACACCGAGCTTGCCGGACGGACCTTCGACTATCACGCGCGCGGTCTCCAGATCTTCATCGGACGCCTCATCGCGCTCGCCTTCATCGTCGTGGTCAACATGCTCGGCTATGTCAACCCGATCCTGGCGCTGGCCGGCTCCCTGCTGTTCATCGTCATCCTGCCGTGGCTGGTCATGCGCAGCCTGCGGTTCAACGCCCGCGTCACCAGCTATCGCAATGTCCGCTTCGATTTCGTCGGCGGCGTCGGCGGGGCGTTCGTGGCCATCGTGCTCGGCTCTCTCGTCGCGCTGGTCTCGCTCGGCATTCTGGCGCCCTTCGCCAGCCGCTGGCTGAACCGTTATGTCTTCGACAATCTCCGCTACGGCGACCGCGCCTTCGCCACCGATCCGCGGATCGGCGCGCTCTACCGCGTCTGGATACTGCCCGTGCTTCTGATGGTTCTCGGAGTGGTACTGATCGCTCTGGTCAGCATTCCGGCGTTCCTGCTGGCCTCCGACGACGATGCGGCGATGACCATCTGGATCGGGCTGGTCTATGCCAGCGTCTTCGGCACGCTGATCGTGTTCGCCATCGTCGGCTTGCTTTACCAGATCGGCGTGCGCAACGTCGTCTGGTCGGCCACCGTGCTCGACGGGCGCCACCGGCTGGGAAGCGACATGTCCCGCTTCCGCTATCTCTGGATCATGGTGTCCAATCTCGTCGTCACCGTGCTGACGCTCGGCCTGATGCGTCCGTGGGCGGCGGTGCGCGAGGCGCGTTATATCGTCGAACATTCCGGAATCCGTTTCGATGGCGAGCTGGGTGAGATATTCTCTTCGATCGAAAGGACGGGAGGTGCGGCAAGCGCCGAGTATCTCGACATGGAAGGGTTCGATTTTGGCTTCTGAGGACACCGGCCGGCTCGCCGGCGCGTGGCATCCGCCCCGCTCCAGCCTGTCGGTGGAGGCGCTGCTGGTTTGCGAAGGCCGACGCTTCGTCGTGCGCGATGCAGCCGGCGCGCGTCTGGCGGAAGCCGGGGTTGCCTCGGTGGAGGTCAGCGCCCGCGTCGGATCGGTGCCCCGCCGGTTCACCTTTGCGGACGGCTCCCTGTTCGAGACGGTCGACAACGATACCGCCGATCTCTTCCTGCGCTCGGCCGGGGCAAGGCCCGGCGGTTTCGTCCACTGGCTGGAACAGTTCCGGCCGAGACTGGTGGTCATCGTGCTGGCGGTGATCGTGCTGGCCGCCGGCGTCTACCGGTTCGCCCTGCCGGCGCTGGTGGAGGTCGCCATCGTCGTCACGCCGCCCGTCGTGCCGCAGTTGATGTCGCAGGGCACGATGTCGACGCTGGACCGCGCCATATTCTCCGAAAGCACGCTCGACCCGACCCGCCAGGCGGAGATCCGCGCCGGCTTCGGCGAGATCGCCGCCCGGTCCGAGGCGGGGCCGGAAGCCTTCGCCCTGAATTTCCGTCACGGCGGCATCACCGGGCCGAACGCCTTCGCCCTGCCGGACGGCACCATCGTCATCACCGACGAACTGATCGAACTGGCCGGAGGGGACGACGACATGATCCTCGGCGTTCTGGCGCACGAGATCGGCCACGTCGAACACGAGCACAGCCTGCGCCAGCTTTACCGCGCCGCCGGCCTTGCCGGCCTCGTCATGCTGATCGCCGGCGACATCGGCTCGGCGATGGAAGACATACTGGCACAGGGCGGCGGCCTTCTGGCGCTGTCCTATTCCCGCGACGCCGAACGCGAGGCCGACCGTCATTCCGTCGATCTCATGCTGGCCGCCGGCCGCGACCCGCTGGCGATAGACCGTTTTTTCGCGCGAATCGAACCGATTATCGGTAATGAAAGGACGACGAGCCTGCTTGCGACCCACCCGGCCACCGCCGAACGCCGTCAGGCGATCGCGGATTATGTGGCCGAACGGACCGCCGAAAGGCCCTGAACGGCGCCCGCGACAAGATGATGCGCCCCGGGGCGGCATTTTTTTATATTTTGGAATTGTTCCAAAGAAGGTTAGAGACTATATATTCCGCATTCGAGATGGAAGGAGTGCGAAATGCGCCTCACGAAGCAGACGAATTATGCGGTCCGCATGCTGATGTATTGCGCCGCCAATGACGGACAGCTCAGCCGCATTCCGGAAATCGCCAGGGCCTACGGTGTTTCGGAGCTGTTCCTTTTCAAGATCCTCCAGCCGCTCAACAAGGCCGGTCTGGTGGAAACTGTTCGCGGACGCAACGGTGGTGTGCGGCTCGGTCGTCCGGCCGAGGCGATCACCCTGTTCGACGTGGTGCGGGTGACGGAGGATTCCTTCGCGATGGCCGAATGCTTCGACGACGACGGTGACGTGGACTGTCCACTTGTCGACAGCTGCGGTCTCAACTCCGCGCTTCGCCATGCGCTCGGCGCCTTCTTCGAGGTTCTGTCCGGCTATACGATCCACGATCTGATCAAGACCCGGCCGCAGATCAACATGCTGCTCGGCTTGCCGGAACACGAGGCGCAGCCGGCCGCCTGACCATCGAATACTTGACCGCGGTCAGTCATAGCGGATACATCGTCAGGCCGGTTGCGTAGCGCAGCCGGCCTTTGACATTGGATGGCATTTGTGAGTTCTGCGCAGTTTCGCGCCGTCCTGCTGACGGCCTTCTTCGGCGCGGTCGGTGCGGCCGGCGCATGGTATGTCGGCGCTCCCGCACCTTATCTCATCGGCCCGGCTCTGGTGGTCATGCTGGCGGGGCTCGCGGGGCTGAAGCTGGCCGTGCCGAACCGGCTTCGCGATGCCTGCTTCGTGCTGGTCGGCATTTCCATGGGCGCATCCGTCACGCCGGATATCATCGGCGCGGCGAAGCGGTGGCCCTTCAGCTTCTTCATGGTGCTGGTCATGGTCGTCGTGCTGCTCTACGTGGCCGCCTGGATCCTGCAACATCTGTTCCGCCTCGACCGCAAGACGGCGCTGCTCGCCTCCTCGCCGGGCCATCTGAGTTTCATCATCAGCCTCAGCGCCGACAGCAAGGCCGACGTGCCCGCTATCGCCATCATCCAGAGCGTCCGCGTCATGGCGCTCACCCTTGCCGTGCCGCCAATCCTGTCTGCGCTCGACATGGCGGCGCCGGGCTTCACGGGGCCGCAGCAGATGATGGAACTGCCGGTTCTCGCCGTCGTGCTGCTGGCGTCCGTCGCGCTCGGCCTGCTGTTCACGCGCTGGAATTTCCCGGCGGCACTCCTGCTCGGCGGTCTTGCGGCGTCGGCCCTGCCGCATGTCAGCGGCTTCATCTCCGGCCAGGTGCCCTACTGGATCATGAATCCGGTCTATGTGGTCATCGGTTCGCTGATCGGCACGCGGTTCTCCGGGGTTTCCGTTTCCGCCATGCGCACCGCCTTCATCGCCGGCGCCATCACCACCGTTGTCGTCACCATCATGGCGGCGGCCTGCGCGGCGCTCGTATCCTCCGTCATAGGCGTTCCGTTCAACGCCGCCCTGATCGCCTTCGCGCCGGGCGGTCTTGAAACGATGGCCGCGATGGCGGTCATCATGCATGTCGACACGACCTATGTCGGGTCGCACCACGTTCTGCGGTTGATCTTCCTGTCGTTCCTCATGCCCTGGGCCATGAGCCGCCTGCAAAGAAATGGAGAAAGCAAGTCATGATGCCGAAGGTCGTCGTTGTCATGGGGGTCAGCGGTTGCGGCAAGTCGTCGGTCGCCGCCCTCATCGCCGGGGCACTGGGCTACGCGCTGGTCGAGGGCGACGCGCTGCATCCGCCGGAAAACATCGCCCGCATGAGCGCCGGCCTGCCCTTGCGCGACGAAGACCGCATGCCCTGGCTGGACAGCATCGGGGCGGCGGTCCGCGAGGCCCGCGCCGCCGGCGGCGGCATCGTCGTCACCTGTTCGTCCCTGCGCAGGATCTATCGCGACCGCCTCCGGGCGGGGTTCGGCGAGCGGGCGGCATTCGTCTGGCTCGACGGCAGCCGCGAACTGATCGGCTCCCGCATGACGGCGCGCACCGGCCACTTCATGCCGCCGGCACTGCTCGACAGCCAGTTCGCCACGCTCGAACCGCCACTCGGCGAGCCCGATTGCATCCGGGTCGATATCGACCGCTCCACCGAGGAAGTGGCGGCTTATGCCGTAAACGAACTGTCTGAACTCTAGACACCGAGCCTGTCGCGCAGGCCGTACCACCAGGCGCCGAGCACGGTGAGCGGCACGCGGAAGGTCTTGCCACCGGGGAAGGGCAGGTTGGGCAGGGATGCCCAGACGTCGAACCGCTCCGCCTGGCCGGAGACGGCCTCGCCCAGAATGCGGCCGAGGAGCTGCGTGGTCGTCACGCCGTGGCCGCTGTCGCCATGCGAGAAATACACGCTGGGCGAAAGCCTGCCGATATGCGGAATGCGCGTCAGCGTCAGCGCGAAATTGCCGCTCCATGCGAAGTCGATCTTCACGCCTTCGAGCTGCGGGAACGTCTTCAGCAGGTTGGGACGGATATAGGCGACGATATCCTTCGGGTCGCGGCCGCCATAGCCGATGCCGCCGCCGTAGAGCAGCCGGTTGTCGGCGGTGCGGCGATAGTAGTCGAGCACGTAATTCGCATCCTCGACGCAATAGTCGGCCGGCAGAAGCCCCTCGATCAGGCCGGCGTCGAGCGGTTCCGTCGTCACGATCTGGCTTGAGACCGGCATCATCCGGCCGGAAAGCTCCGGCAATGTCTCGCCCAGATAGGCGTTGCCGCACACCAGCACGTATTTCGCCTTCACCGATCCCTTCGCCGTGGTCACGGACGGGGCCGTGCCGGTGGCGATTTTCAGCGCGCGCGAATTCTCGAAGATCCGGCCGCCCTGGCTTTCGATGGCCGCAGCCTCGCCGAGCACATAGTTCAGCGGGTGGATATGGCCGCCGAGCCGGTCGATCATGCCGCCGGCATAGCGGTCGGACTTCACATATTTGCCGGTCTCGGCCTTCGGCACCATTTCAAGCCCGCTATGCCCGTGCTTTTCCCAGGTGGCCTTGAGGACTTCCATGTCACGGACCTGCTTTTCCGTGAAGGCCGCGAAGAAGCCGCCGTGGCGCAGGTCGCAGGCGATGGAGTACCGGGCGACGCGCTCGCGGATGATTTCGCCGCCCTCCAGCGACATGGCGGCCAGCCTGGCGGCCTTCTCCGGGCCGTAGCGACGGGAAATCGTGTCGATGTCGCGGCTGTAGCCGTTGACGATCTGGCCGCCGTTGCGTCCCGATGCTCCGAAGCCGATGCGCTCGCTTTCCAGCACGACGACGGAATAGCCCTTTTCCACCAGCGTCAGCGCGGCGGAAAGGCCGGTGAAGCCGGCGCCGACGACGCAGATATCGGCTTCGATGTCGCCTTCGAGCGTCGGGCGGATGGTCTTGTCGTTGGCCGACCAGGCGTACCAGGACGCGGTGTGGCCGGGATTGTTCGGGGAGGTGATCTGTGCAGTCATGGTCATACCGTTCGGATATAGGCGTCGTATTCGACATCGGTTACGCGCAGCGAGAACTCGGAAATCTCCTGGTCCTTGCAGGCCGTGTAGAGCGCGCGGTACTGCGGGCCGAGCGCCGCATAGGCGAAGCTGGAGCGGGCGAAACTGTGGATCGCCTGCGCCCAGTTGGTCGGCAGCGGCTCGTGCGTGGCGCCGTGCTCGTCGCCGCTCACCGCGCCGCCCGGCCGGATCCGTTCCTTCATGCCGGCGAGTGCCGCCGAAAGGATCATCGCCAGCACCAGATAGGGATTGGTATCGGCGCCGGCCACGCGATGCTCGATGCGCGTCGCCGGCTTCGAGGCGGTGATGACCCGCACGGCGGCCGAGCGGTTGTCGAACCCCCAGGAGGCATAGGTCGGCGCATGTTCGGACGGCCGCAGGCGGCGGTAGGAATTGGCATGCGGCGCGAAGATCGCCATGCTGGCCGCCATATTGTCGAGCAGGCCGCCGACCGAATGCAGCAGCGCCTCGGACGGCCCGTTTTCTCCGACATAGATGTTGCGTCCCTCGGCGTCGAGCATCGAGAAATGAACGTGCATGCCGCTGCCGGCCTGCATGCCGTAGGGCTTGGCCATGAAGGTCGCGTCGAGGCCGTGGCGGCGGGCGACGCCCTTGACGATGCGTTTCAGCAGCAGCGCGTAGTCGGCGGCCCGCACGGCGTCGGGAACGTGGTTGAGGTTGATCTCGTACTGGCCGGGCCCGTTTTCGCGCAGCGTCGTATCGGCGGCGACGTTCTGCGCCCGGCAGGCGGCGGAGACGTCGTGGAAGACCGCTTCGAAATCCTGAAGCTCGGAAATCGAAAGCACCTGCGTCTGGCCGGTGTGCCAGCGACCCTCGCGGCTGTTCGGCGGGCGAACCGGGTCGAGCGCGGAGCGCACCGGATCGATGAGGTAGAATTCGAGTTCCGTGGCCACCACCGGCGTCAGGCCCGCGGCGCGGTAGCGCTGGAGCACCTGTTGCAGCAGGTGGCGCGGATTGGCGAAGAAGGCGGTGCCGTCCGGGTTGCGCATGTCCAGAAGCACCTGCGCGGTCGGCCGGTTCAGCCAGGTCACGCGGGACAGCGTTTCGATGGCCGGAAAGCAGATGCCGTCGGGATCGCCGGTGCCTTCTGCAAGGCCGGCGGCGTTCACGTCGCGGCCCCATACGTCCAGCGCATAGACGGAGCGGGGAATGGCCATGCCCTTGGTCAGCACGTCGAAGGCGCGCTCGCGGGGAATCCACTTGCCGCGCGGCATGCCGTTCACGTCGATTACGAAGGCTTCGAGGAGTTCGATGTCGGGGTTCTGGTCGAAAAAGTCTTTTGCTTGGCTGGCGATATCCATAGGGCACCGGTTGTTGCTTCCGATCTTCCCGGGACGGAGTCCGGCCGGTTCGCAGGAGAGCGGGCCAGGATGCGAATGCCGCGCAGCCGGTTACGGCTGATCTGTCCTTGGAAATCCGATGTCGTCGGGGACGGGCTTCGGCCGACCGCGCGCCGCGCTGTCGAAGGCCTCATGCTCCCATCGGAAGATGCTGCGGAATGACGTCGATGAAACGCCGTTGCGCTAATCGCCCTTTTCCGCGTGGTAGATCAGAAAACGAGGCATGAAGCCGGTCCCCTCTGCATGAATGTCCGGCGGAAGATCCCGTCGGCCCCGATATCCGCCGTCTTGTGCGGCGCCGTATTTTCGAGCTTGCCCGATCCGTTGCCGGAAAGCAACCATCGGGCGATGGGGTTACGGGTTGAAGCGTTCTGCGCGATAGGGCGTGATGTCGATGACCGGCGTTTCGCCGTACATCGCCTCGGAAAGAACGCGTCCGGTGATCGGGCCGAGCGTCAGTCCGTGATGGGCGTGGCCGAAGGCGAACCACAGGCCCTGATGGCGCGGCGCCTTGCCGATGACCGGTATCATGTCCGGCGTGCAGGGCCGCGCGCCCATCCAAGGCTCGGGGTCGAGCCGCTCGGTCAGCGGCAGGATGGAGCGGGCGATGCGTTCGGCCTTTTCGAGCTGGACCGGCGTTTTCGGCGCGTCGCGCAGGGCGAATTCCGCGCCGGTGGTCAGGCGTATGCCCTGGTTCATCGGCGCGAGGAAATAGCCGCGCTCGGCATCCATCGTGCAGCCGTTCAGCGTCGCGCCGTCTTTGGTGGCGTAGTGCATGTGATAGCCGCGCTTGACGCCGAGCGGGAAAGAATAGCCGAGCCGGCGCGTCAGGTCGTCGGACCAGGGGCCGGTGGCCAGAACGGCCTGTTCCGCCTCGACGATACCGTCCTGCGTCACCACCTGCCAGCCGCGTCCGGTCGGGCCGGTGCCGAGGCTGGCCGCGTCGCCGGTGACGAAGCGGCCGCCGAGGCTCTTGAAGTGTTCGACATAGGCAAGCGTCAGCGCGCGCGGATCGCGCACCGTCGTCGGGTCCGTCCATTTCAGCGCGCCGGTGAAGACCGTGGCCAGATGCGGCTCTTCCCTTGCAAGCTCTTCCGGCGTCAGCGTCTCGTAGTTCAGGCCGAACTCGCCTTTCAGCTTCTCGGCGGCCCGGAAATCGTCGTCGCGGCGCCCGGCGGTGCGGTAGATTTCCTTCCAGCCCTCGCGGCGGATCAGGTGCTCCGCGCCGGTGATCGCAATCAGCCTGTCGTGTTCGCTCACCGAATGTTCGATCAGCGGGGCGTAGGCATAGGCGATCCCCTTGTGGCGCTCGGGCTGGGAGTTCCACCAGTAGCGCGCGAGGAAGGGCGCGACCGCCGGAACTGCCGAAAGGTGATAGCGCGCGTCGATCTGATCGTTGAAGGCATAGCGGAACAGGACGTCGAGGCCCTGCGGGAAGGCATAGGGATAGATGCCTTCGCGCTGGATCAGGCCGGCATTGCCGTAGGAGGTTTCGAGCCCCGGTTCGCGCCGGTCGACGAGAACGACGGACTTGCCGCGCAAGGCAAGCTGAAGGGCGGTCGACACCCCGATGATGCCGGCTCCAAGGACGATTGCATCCGCTGTCATGATTAAGTCTATCCAACTGCTTTTGAGAACTTCGCTGCCGACAGGATGCCTCCCGGATACGGGGCAGGCAAACGAAAAATCCGGCTATCCGGGCAAATCGGATGCTGCGATGCAAAAAAGTGTGGGAAGTCGATATATTGCCGCGAAAACAAGCGTCGCGCCGGGCGGGGACGGAAGGGAACGGCCCGCGCCGCCCTTCCTGGGTGGATTGACAAACCCTCTTTTCGTCACTCTCGGGCCTGACCTGAGGACCGGCCCAAAGAGAATAGCAATGAGCCGTTCGTCGGCAGTCCGAGGGCGGCGCAAGCCGCCCTCTAGATGATCAGTGAAGGGCTGCTGCCGCTTCGGCTTCCCTTTCCCTGCGGTTGTGCCGCACGGAGGCCCAGAAGGAGATGCCGATGAGGGTCGCGCCGCCGAGGCCGGTGATGACTTCCGGGATGTGCGCCAGCGTCTGGACATACATGATCACGGAAAGGATCAGCACGGCATAGAAGGCACCGTGTTCCAGATAGCGGTATTCGGCAAGCGTGCCCTTCTCGACCAGCATGATGGTCATCGAGCGGACATACATGGCGCCGATGCCGAGGCCGATGGCGATGATGAAGAGGTTCTGCGTCAGCGCGAAGGCGCCGATCACGCCGTCAAAGGAGAAGGACGCATCGAGCACTTCGAGATAGAGGAAGGCACCGAGACCGCCCTTGGCCCCCGTTTCGACGATCGACTTCTGCGACAGGTCGAGCAGCCCGCCGACGACCTCGACGGCGAGGTAGGTGATGAGGCCGTAGATCGCCGAGGTCATGAAGGTGACGGTGTCCTGGCCGTCCAGCAGGTTGGAGAACAGCACGATGAGCAACAGCACGATGCCGATCTCGATGCCCTTGATCGAGGCGGCGCGGGCCATGTTCTTCTCCAGCCACTGGATCCAGTGGATGTCCTTCTCATGGTCGAAGAAGTAGGTGAGGCTGACCATCATCAGGAAGGTGCCGCCGAAGGCCGCGATCGGCAGGTGGGCGCCCGTCATGATGCGGGCGTATTCGTCGGGGTTCATCGCGGCGAGCTTCACCGCTTCCCACGGCCCGATCTTCGCGGCGATGACCACGATGGCCAGCGGGAAGATGATGCGCATGCCGAACACGGCGATGATGATGCCCCAGGTCAGGAACCGGTGCTGCCATTTCGGCGTCATGTCCTTGAGCTTGTTGGCGTTGACGATCGCGTTGTCGAAGGACAGCGAGATTTCGAGAACCGCCAGCACGACGCAGATGAAGAAGACGGTGCCCATGCCGCCCAGCGTGCCCGTCATCTCCCAGCCGAGCCACGCGCCGAGCAGCAGGCCGACGGCGGTGAAGATGAACGCCCAGATGAAATAGCTGAATGTGGACTTTTGCGTCTGGGGCTGGCTCATCGTCCCGCCTCCTGGGTCCCGACGTTGCACGGGGCGATGACGAAAAGCGAAGACGGCATGCGGTCGAGAGCACGCACGCGAGGCATGATCTTTGTGTTCATGTCAAAAAGAGATCCGCCGGCTTGATTTGCAGGCGGTACCGACATCACGAGAGCGCCGTAAAACTCTCGCCAGAGGGGCCCGGCACCAGGTTTTCGTTCGCCGCGCCGATGTTCGCTGCGGCGGGAACGTCCATTAATTGTCTCAGGCCGCAGGCTTCGTCAAGAGACCTGTAGGAGGGTGGCAGGCGCCACGGCGCATTCCGGCTCCGCCGCACCGGCGCTTGCGGCTTGTCAAGTCGGTATATCGGTTGCAAGGAAAGGCTTTACATCGGCCGGTCTTCCCGCATTGAATAGGCCGCGCGAACAGGCGGCGCTGCGCCTTGCGTCCGCCCCGATGAGGAATGCGATCATGCCCGAGACTTTGAAACTGAGAGCGCTGGCGCGGGAACTGGCCGAAGGGCGCACCACCGCGCGCAAGCTGGTGCGTGAATGCCTCGACCGCATCGCCGACCCGGAAGGAGAGGGAGAGCGGGCGTTCGTGAAGGTCCACTCCGAGCAGGCGTTGGCGGCGGCCAGTGCCATCGATCTGCTGCGCGAGGCCGGGCTCGCGCCGTCGCCCTTCGCCGGCATTCCGGTTTCAGTCAAGGATCTGGCCGATATCGCCGGCGACGTGACGACCGCCGGTTCCGTGGTGCTTTCCGATGCGCCTCCCGCCGCGCAGGATGCGCCGATGGTCGCACGCCTGCGCGCTGTCGGCTTCATCGTCATCGGCCGCACCAACATGACCGAGTTCGCCTTTTCCGGCATCGGCATCAACCCGCATTACGGCACGCCGGCCTCGCCCTTCGACCGGGCGACGCGGCGCATTCCGGGCGGCTCTTCCTCCGGCGCCGCCGTTTCCGTGGCGGACGGCATGGCCGCCGCCGGCATCGGTTCGGACACCGGCGGCTCATGCCGCATTCCCGCCGCGCTGTGCGGCATCGTCGGGTTCAAGCCGACCGCCTCGGCCGTGCCGCGGGAGGGCGTCGTGCCGCTGTCGACGACGCTCGATTCCATCGGCCCGCTGGCCAATTCCGTCGAGTGCTGCCGTATCGTTCACGCCATCCTGTCCGGCCGGCCGGTCGGCGAGGCGGCGGTCCCGGCGCTGAAGGGCATGCGGATCGCCGTTCCGCAGACGGTGGTTCTGGACGGTCTCGACGCCCATGTCGCCTCGCGCTTCGAGCGGGCGCTGGACACCCTGTCGCGCGCCGGAGCGCTTGTGTCCCATGTGCCGATGAAGGAATTCGCGATGGTCGAGGCGATCAACGCGAAGGGCGGCCTGACCGCGGCGGAGGCCTATGCCTGGCATCGCGGGCAGGGGCTGATCGAAAGCCGTGCGGAGGATTACGATCCGCGCGTGCTGGCGCGTCTCGTACGGGCGAGGGAGCAGACGGGCGCCGATTACGTCGATGCGCTGAAGCTGCGCGCGGCCTTCATCGCCGCCGTCGAGGCGGCGGTCGCTCCCTTCGACGTGCTCGCCATGCCGACCGTTCCCCTGGTGGCGCCGGCGATTACGGCGCTGGAGGCCGATGCCGACCTGTTCACCGCCACCAACCTGGCGATGTTGCGCAATCCGGCCATCGTCAACATGTTCGACGGCTGCTCGATTTCGCTGCCGATGCACCGCCGCGGGGAAGCGCCCGCCGGCCTGATGCTGGCCGCGACGGCGGGCCGTGACGGCGCCCTTTTCGCCCATGCGACGGCGATCGAGGCGGCTCTGGCCCCATAGTGCGATTCAGACGTTGCACTTTTGCGGCTTCGCGGTTATAAGCCGCCGTTCCGAACGGTCCGGCAGGGCATGCCGTGGCCGTTCTCAATGCTTGGCAGAACCGGTTTCGTCGCCGGCTTTGCCCCAGAAAAAACGGAGTAGCAAAATGCCCAAGATGAAGACGAAATCGTCCGCCAAGAAGCGGTTCAAGATCACGGCGTCCGGCAAGGTTCTCGCAGCCGCCGCCGGCAAGCGTCATGGCATGATCAAGCGTACCAACAAGTTCATCCGCGATGCGCGCGGCACGATGGTTCTGGCCGAAGCCGATGGCAAGAAGGTCATCAAGAACTACCTGCCGAACGGTCTCTGAGACCAGTCGCCGAAAAGAACGATAAGGAGATCATGACATGGCTCGCGTAAAACGTGGCGTCACTTCCCGCGCCAAGCACAAGAAGGTTCTGAAGGCCGCTGAAGGCTTCTACGGCCGCCGCAAGAATACGATCCGCGCCGCAAAGGCTGCGGTCGACCGTTCGCGCCAGTACGCGACCCGCGACCGCAAGGTCAAGAAGCGCACCTTCCGCGCGCTCTGGGTCCAGCGCATCAATGCCGCCGTCCGCGAATTCGGCCTGACCTACGGCCGCTTCATCGACGGCCTGAACAAGGCCGGCATCGAAGTCGACCGCAAGGTCCTGTCCGACCTGGCCATCCATCAGCCGGAAGCGTTCAAGGCGCTGGTCGATGCATCCAAGAAGGGCCTCGAATACCTCAAGGAAGCCGGTTCGGCCAACGAGTTTGAAACTGCGGTCAACTAAGCCGCGCTTTCCGACGCATTTTGAAAAGCCCGCGTCCGTGAAAGGCGCGGGCTTTTTCGTTTCCAGAGCAATTCCAGGAAAAGTGCCTGGCGGCTTTCCGTCCGGAATTGCGTGAAAACAACGAGATAGAGCCATTTGACGGGGAGGTCCGAATGGAAATGCAGGGTCTCTCGTCCATTCCGGACGTGAGCGACGCCGACGTCGCGCTGCTGGTCGCCGCCCTTGCCGACACGGGCAGGCGCGTGCAGCGGGTCGAGCTGTCCCGGCGAACGGTGTGGATCAAGCGCTATGGAACCGAGGGCGCGAACCTCTGGCAGAAGCTCTATGCCCCGCTCGCCCGCTTCCTGCCGGTGGCCTTTCGGCTCGCGCCGCGCCGCAGCCCGGCGGACATGATCCGGCAGGAGGAAAGCCGGATCATGTGCTTTGCCGGGAAAGGCTTCCGCGTTCCGCAGGTGCTCTTCCGTTCCGGATCGGCGCTCGTTCTTTCCGACACGAGCCCGTCGGTCGAGAACAGGCTGCGCGCCCTGAAGGACGAGCGGCCGCGGGAACATGAAGACCTGCTGGTGTCCTGCGCCGCCACGCTGGGGCGGCTGCACGGGGCGGGCCTTTGCCACGGGCGGCCGCATCCGCGCGACATGACGATCGTCGACGGGGAAATCGGCTTCATCGATTTCGAGGAGCAGCCCGAGGCCGTCATGCCGCTTGCGGTCGCGCAGGCGCGCGATCTCTGGGTGCTGTTCTTCCAGCTTTCCACGCGGGCCGGGGAGGGCGAACGAACGCTGCGGCGGGCCTATGCCGCCTGGAGCGAGGCGGCACCGGCTGCGGCAGGAAGCGAACTGCGGGCCCTGATCGGCTCCGCCGCACGATTTTTGCCGCTTGCCCGGTTGATTGGGCGCGTGCGTATGGGTAGTGATCTGCGACGTTTCATTGTGGCTACCGGATATCTCGAAAAGGCGGTCGGGCTGAGAAGCGAGCCGGTCGGCAAGGCAGGAAAGAATGACTGAACTCACCAATTTGCAGAATGCGCTTCTGGCGGCGGTCGCGGGCGCTGAGGACGAGGCCGCCATCGAGGCCGTGCGCGTCGCGGCTCTCGGCAAGAAGGGGTCGGTTTCGGAACTCCTGAAGACGCTCGGCTCGATGACGCCGGAGGAGCGCCAGACCCGCGGCGCGGCGATCAATGCGCTGAAGACCGAAATTGCCGATGCCATCGCCGCCCGCAAGAGCGCGCTGAAGGACGCCGCCATCGCCGCCCGGCTGAAGGCCGAGACGCTGGACGTTTCCCTGCCGGTCCGCTCCTCGCCCGCCGAGCGCGGCCGCATCCATCCGATCAGCCAGATCGTCGACGAGATCACCGCGATTTTCGCCGATCTCGGCTTCTCCATCGCCGAAGGCCCGGATATCGAGACCGACTATTATAACTTCACGGCGCTGAACTTCCCGGAAGGCCATCCGGCCCGCGAGATGCACGACACCTTCTTCTTCAACCCGGACGAAAAGGGCGAGCGCAAGGTGCTGCGCACGCATACCTCGCCGGTGCAGGTGCGCACGATGGAAGCGCAGGAGCCGCCGATCCGCATCGTCATTCCGGGCAAGACCTATCGTCAGGACAGTGACGCCACCCATTCGCCGATGTTCCATCAGGTCGAGGGGCTGGTGATCGACCGCAAGGCGCATGTCGGCAACCTGCGCTGGGTGCTGGAGGAGTTCTGCAAGGCCTTCTTCGAGGTGCCCTCCGTCACCATGCGCTTCCGCCCGTCCTTCTTCCCCTTCACGGAACCGTCCTTCGAGGTCGATATCCAGTGCGACCGCTCGGGCGGCCAGGTGAAGTTTGGCGAAGGCAACGACTGGATGGAGATTCTCGGTTGCGGCATGGTCCACCCGAACGTGCTGCGCTCCGGCGGCCTCGACCCGGACGAGTTCCAGGGTTTCGCTTGGGGCATGGGTCTCGACCGCATCGCCATGCTGAAATACGGAATGCCGGACCTGCGCGACTTCTTCAACGCCGACGTGCGCTGGATGAACCACTACGGCTTCCGCCCGCTCGACATGCCGACCCTGTTCGGCGGCCTGAGCGCTTGAAGGAGATATTTCGATGAAATTCACGCTCTCCTGGCTGAAGGAGCATCTGGAAACGGATGCCACGCTTGAACAGATCTGCGAACGGCTGACGGCCATCGGGCTGGAAGTCGAGGATGTCGACGACAAGGCGGCCTACAAGCCTTTCGTCATCGCCAAAGTCCTGACCGCCGAAAAGCACCCGGAGGCCGACCGGCTGAAGGTGCTGACAGTGGATGCCGGCGATGGCAAGCCGGTGCAGATCGTCTGCGGTGCGCCGAATGCGCGGGCCGGCCTCGTCGGCGCTCTGGCGCGTCCGGGCACCTATGTTCCGGGCATCGACGTGACGCTTTCCGTCGGAAAAATCCGCGGCGTCGAAAGCCACGGCATGATGTGCTCGGAAAAGGAACTCGACATTTCCGACGACCATGACGGTATCATCGATCTGCCCGCGGATGCGCCGGTCGGCACGTCCTTTGCGTCTTACGCGGGTCTCGACGATCCGGTCATCGAGATCAACCTGACGCCGAACCGTCCGGATTGCACCAGTGTCTACGGCATTGCCCGCGATCTGGCGGCCTCCGGTCTCGGCAGGCTCAGGACGAGGCCTGCACCCGCCTTCCCGGTGGAAGGCGACCTGCCGACCGCCCTGAAGATCGTGCTGGACGACGAGCGTCTGTGCCCCGGCTTCGCGCTTCGCCTCGTGCGCGGCTTGAAGAACGGCCCGTCGCCCGCCTGGATGCAGCAGCGCCTGCGCTCGATCGGTCTGCGCCCGATTTCGGCGCTGGTGGACATCACCAATTACATGACCTTCGATCAGGGCCGTCCGATGCACGTCTTCGACGCCAGCAAGGTCAAGGGCGATCTTGTGGTGCGTCGGGCGAGGGAGGGCGAGACCATCCTCGCGCTGGACCAGCGTGAATATACGCTCAACCCGGCCAATGTCGTCATCGCCGACGACAACGGCGTCGAATCCATCGGCGGTGTCATGGGCGGCGAGCATTCCGGCTGCGACGAGAACACCACGGATGTGCTGATCGAATCGGCGCTGTGGGACCCGATCAACATCGCCCGCACCGGCCGTTCGCTCGGCATCATCACCGATGCGCGCTACCGCTTCGAACGCGGCGTCGATCCTGAATACATGGTGCCCGGCCTGGAGCGCACCACCGAACTCGTTCTCGAACTGTGCGGCGGCACGGCCTCCGAGGCGAGGGTGTTCGGCTACAAGGGTTACGAGCCGAAACGGATCGATTTCCCGGTTTCCGAGGTCAAACGCCTGACCGGGCTTGAGGTTTCGGGCGAGGAAAGCGCCGAAATCCTCAAAGGTCTCGGCTTCGATGTTGAAGGTTCCGGCGAACGGCTGACGGTTTCGGTTCCTTCCTGGCGTCCGGATGTGGAAGGCAAGGCCGATCTCGTGGAGGAGGTCATGCGCATCCACGGCGTCGACAAGATCGCGCCGGAACCGCTGCCGGCGCTCGGCACGGTGCATCCACGCATCCTGACCACGCTTCAGGTCCGCACCCGCACTGCCAAGCGCGCGCTCGCCGCCCGCGGCATGCTCGAAGCCGTCACCTGGTCCTTCATCCCGGAGGAGCAGGCGAAGCTCTTCGGCGGCGGCACGCCGGAACTGAAGCTCGCGAACCCGATCGCCGCGGACATGTCGGACATGCGCCCCTCGCTGCTGCCCGGCCTGCTGACGGCGGCCAGCCGCAATGCCGACAAGGGTTACGGCGACGTGGCGATCTTCGAGGTCTCCGGCACCTATGAGAACGACCGGCCCGAAGGCCAGCGCCGCGTTGCCGGCGGCGTGCGCCGCGGCACAGCCTCGCTGGCCGGCGCGGGCCGCATGTGGTCGAACGCTTCGAAGGGCGGCGGCAAGCCGGTTGACGTCTATGACGCCAAGGCCGATGCGCTCGCCGTGCTAGAAGCCTGCGGCCTGCCGATGGGCAATGTCCAGATCGAGGCCGGTGCGCCGGAATGGTATCATCCGGGCCGCTCCGGCACGATCAAGATGGGCCCGAAGGTCGTGCTCGGCCATTTCGGCGAATTCCATCCCAAGACGCTGGCCACGCTTGACATTTCCGGCGCCTACTGCGGCTTCGAGGTCTTCGTGGACGCCATGCCGGAGCCGAAGAAGAAGGCGACGCGCACCAGGCCGCCGCTGGAGCTTTCGCCCTTCCAGGCGGTGAAGCGCGACTTCGCCTTCGTGGTGGAAAAGACCGTGGAGGCCGGATCGGTGCTGCGCGCGGCGCAGGGCGCGGATCGCAAGCTGATTACCGGCGTCAACGTCTTCGACGTGTTCGAGGGCGCAAGCCTCGGCGAAGGCCGCAAGTCCATCGCCATCGAAGTGACGATCCAGCCTTCCGACCGCACGCTGACGGACGAGGATTTCGAGGCGCTGACCGGCAAGATCGTCGCCAGCGTCACCAAGGCCACTGGCGGCACGCTGCGCGCCTGAACGGGACGAAAGAGGGGCCGAAAGGCCCCTCACTGCACTGTTGAAAGCCCCCTCTCTTCCGTCATGCTCGGGCTTGACCCGAGCATCCAGCGGCGCCCGCTGCATGGACCCTCGGGTCCAGCCCGAGGGTGACGGAGAAGAGAAGTCGAGGACGTGTCAACGAGCCGGGGCCTTGCCGGCCCTTCTGCTTTCCGGGAAGACGGATTTACCGGTTCGACATCCCCGCCATGCGGGTGTTGAGCCGCCCGCCGGCCACCTTTGCTGGGGCGAGCAGTGCGCCGAGCTTCTCCACTTCCGCCGCGCTGAGCACGATATCGGCGGCGGCGGCGTTTTGTTCCAGATGCGGCACCTTGCTCGCGCCGGGAATGGGCACGATGAAATCGCCCTGCGCCAGCACCCAGGCGAGCGCGAGCTGGGCAGGGGCGACGCCCTTTTCCCGCGCCATCTCTTCCAGCAGCGCGACCAGCGCCAGATTGGCGTCGAAATTCTCCGGCTGGAAGCGTGGCAGCGAGCGGCGGAAATCGTCCGCGGTCAGGGTGTCTGTGCTCTTCAGCGCCCCGGTCAGCGCGCCGCGCCCGAGCGGGCTGTACGGCACGAAGCCGATGCCGAGGTCCCGGCAGGTTTCCAGCACGCCGTTTTCCTCCGGGTCGCGGCTCCACAGTGAATATTCGCTCTGCACGGCGGCGATGGGGTGGATGGCATGCGCGCGGCGGATGGTCTCGGCGCTGGCTTCCGAAAGGCCGAGCGCCTTCACCTTGCCCTCGCGCACCAGTTCGGCCATCGCCCCCACCGTATCCTCGATGGGGACGGCGGGATCGACGCGGTGCTGATAATAGAGGTCGATGACGTCGGTATCGAGCCGTTTCAGCGAGGCATCGGCGACGGCTTTCGCGTTTTCGGGCCGCCCGTCCGTGCCGGTGATCATCTCGGCGGCGGGCTTGTCCGGATCGATGCGGAAGCCGAACTTGGTGGCGATGACGACCTTGTCGCGCACCGGCTTCAGCGCCTTGCCGACGAGGATTTCGTTCCTGTAGGGGCCGTAGACCTCCGCGGTGTCGAACAGCGTGATGCCGAGATCGACGGCACGGTGAAGCGTGGCGATGGCGGTGCTTTCGTCGGAAGAGGGGCCGTAGGCATGGCTCATGCCCATGCAGCCGAGGCCGAGGGCTGAAACGGTGAGATCGGAACCGAGGTGACGGGTGTTCATGGTCATGGGATCGCCTTTCTTGAAGAGGATGGACAGATCATAGATCTCCGCGACTGAAAGAATAATCCGTGCAAATGAGTGATGGCTGTTCTATCTGTTGTAACAATGCATCGGAACCAGCTCTCCCAGCTTGCGGTCTTCGCCATTGTCGCGGAAACGCGCAGTTTCCGGAAGGCGGCGGCCGAACTCGGCATCGCGCCCTCCGCCGTCAGTCATGCCGTCTCGGCGCTGGAGGAGGGGCTCGGCGTGCGGCTGCTGGCCCGCACCACCCGCAGCGTCGCGCCGACGGAGGAGGGCAGGCTGCTGCTCGATACGCTCGGACCCGCGCTCTCCGATATCGGCTCAACGCTGGAAGAACTGGCCGAACGCCGCCAGCGTCCCGCCGGGCGGCTCGCCGTCACCATGCCCCGGCTGGCGGCGGAGGAACTGATCGTGCCGCGGCTCGGCGAATTCCTGCGGCTTTACCCGGATATCGCGCTCGACATCAGCACGGACGACCGTTTCGAGGATATCGTTGCCGAGGGCTACGATGCGGGCCTGCGGCTTGGCGAAAGCCTTGAGCAGGACATGATCGCGGTGCACGTCAGCGGCCCCCGGCGCGGTGCGGTGGTCGGCTCGCCCGGCTATTTCGCGGAGCATCCGCCACCCGAACATCCGCAGGATCTTGCCCGCCACCGCTGCATAAGACGCCGCTTTTCCAGCGGCCGGCTCTATCGCTGGGAACTGGAAAAGGACGGCAAGGTGCTGGTGGCCGATGTGCAGGGACCGCTGATCCTCGCCGACCAGAGCCTGATCCTCGCGGCGGCGCTCGATGGCGCGGGGCTCGCCTTCGTCTTCGAACAGCGCGTCGAGGAGGATATCCGGGCCGGCCGCCTGATCCGCGTGCTGGAGGACTGGTGCCCGCCCTTCGACGGCTTCTACATCTATTATCCGTCGCGGCGCCAGATGCGCCCGGCGCTGCGCGCTTTCGTCGATTTCTTCCGCTGCGCGGAGTGAATCAGAAGCTGATCCGGTAGCGGATGTGGTCGTCCCACGCCACATACTGGTCGTAGAGTTTGCGCGCCGTGGCGTTGTTCTTGTGGGTGTGCCAGTAAAGGCGGCTCCAGCCGTTCCGTTTCGACAGCGCCACCAGATCGTCGAGCAGCGCCCGGCCGATGCCCCTGCCGCGCAGCTTTTCGTCGAGGAACAGGTCTTCCAGATAGCAGAGCGGCTCCTTCACCCATGTGCCCTCATGGGTGTGGCAAAGGGCGAACCCCTCCACCGCGCCGTCCACTTCGGCGACCCTGAGGAAAAGCCGCGATGCCGGGTCGAACACCCGGCTCCAGACCGAATCCGTGACCTCCGCCGGCACGTCGACACCGTAGAACGCGGTATAGGCCGCCCATAGGTCCCGCCAGCGGGCCTCGTCGGCGGGCGTGGCGTCGCGAATGACGACAGCCATCATTCACCCGCCTTGTCGAGAAGCGCGACCACCTCGTCGGGCAGGGTGAGATTTGCCGCCGCGATCAGGCTTTGAAGCTGCGAAAGGCTGGTGGCGCTGGCGATCGGCGCGGTGACGCCCGGCTTGCGCAGCAGCCATGCGATGGCGATGGCGGCATGCGTCGCGCCGGTGATCCGCGCCGCCTCGTCGAGGGCGGCCAGAACCTTCGCGCCCCGCTCGTCGAAATAGGCGGCGACACGGTTTTCGCGCGCTTTTCCGACGGCGTCGTCCTTCGTCCTGTATTTGCCGGTCAGGAAGCCGGCGGCAAGGCTGAAATAGGTGATGACGCCGATCTTTTCCTCGATGCAAAGCGCGGCGAGCGGCCCTTCGAAGGCGTCGCGCTTGACGAGATTGTATTCCGGCTGGATGACGTCGTAGCGCGGCAGGCCGGCGGCCTTCGCCGCATCCAGCGACGCCCGGAGTTGCGCGGCGTCGAGGTTGGAGGTGCCGATGGCGCGGATCTTGCCGGCCGTCTTCAGCCTGTCGAAGGCGGCAAGCGTTTCCTCATAGGGCGTGTTCGGGTCCGGCCAGTGCGAGAGGTAGAGATCGATATAGTCGGTCTGGAGGCGCTTCAGCGAATCCTCGACCGCCTTGACGATCCATTGTGCCGAAAGGTCGACATGGCCCTGCCCCATGTCGGAGCCGACCTTGGTGACGATGATCGCCTTGTCGCGGGAAACGCGGCCCGATTTCAGCCATTTGCCGATGATCGTCTCGCTCTCGCCGCCGGAATGGCCTGCAATCCAGCGGGAATAGACATCCGCCGTGTCGATGGTGTTGAGGCCGGCGTCGAAGAAGGCGTCGAGAAGGGAAAACGAGGTCTTCTCGTCCGCCGTCCAGCCGAAGACGTTGCCGCCGAAAACGACGGGTGCAATCGAAAGGCCTGTACGGCCGAGTGGACGCAGTTCCATGTTTCCTCCGATGTTTTTCTGAAGCGATGCGCGAAATGGTTCGCACCATATTGGAAGAAGAGAAAGCCTTAGGCAATAAGCCGCAGTCGGTTGTTCACCGCCGGGCGAAGACAAGGCGGGAATAGCCGACGAAGCTGAGGCCCATCGCGGCGGCTGAGGCGAAGACCAGCGCGGCCAGCGGCTGCAATCCCGGAAGGCCGATGAGAAGCGCCGCATAGAATCCGTAATTGAACAGCGCCGTCACCGTGCCGACGGTGCCGTAGCGGATGCTCTCGGACAGCATGCGGCGGTTGGAACGCCCGAAGGTGTAGCTGCGGTTCAGGACGAAGGTGAAGCTCATGGCGGCGGCGATTGCCGCGATGCGCGCCAGGAACGGATCGGCCGGCGTGAAATGCAGGAGCGCCGAAAGCACCAGCGCATCGACCAGAAAGCCGCCGCCGCCGACGATTGCGAAGCGCGCGATGCGTTTCATGCCGCATCCTTTCTCCCGCTCGTCCCGGAGCGGTACCGGTCGCGCCGGCGCTCGCGGCTGGCCTCCGACTGGCCGATATAGGCAAGGCGCAGATGCTCGTAGCGGGCGCGCGACAGCGAATCCAGGATCATGCCCGCCGTCAGGGCGAGGAAGGACAGCCCGATCATCGCCACCGACAGGATCCAGCTCGGCATGCGGCTGACCATGCCGGTGCGGAAGAACTCGGCAAGAACGGGAATGGCGAAACCGAGGCCGATGCAGAAGCCGGCCCAGCCGAGCATGGCGAAAAACGCGAAGGGCCGCGTTTCTTTCATCAGCATGATAAACATCTTCAGGATCTTCCAGCCGTCGCGAAAGGTCGAGAGCTTGGATTGCGACCCCTCCGGCCGGCGGCCGTAGTCGAGTTCGATCTCGACCACCGGCAGCTTCAGGCGCGAGGCATGCACGGACATTTCCGTCTCGGTCTCGAAAGCGTCCGACATCGCCGGAAAGCTCTTCACGAAACCGCGGGTAAAGGCGCGGTATCCGGAAAAGATATCGGAGAAATCGTTGCCGAACAGGCGGCGGTAGAGCGAATTGAAGACGCGGTTGCCGAAGGCATGGCCCTGCCGGCCGGCATCGTCCGTGACACCGCGCCGGGTGCCGACCGCCATGTCGGCGCCCTCGGCGATCAGGACGCCGACGAGCCTGCCGGCGTCGGCCGGCGCATAGGTGCCGTCGCCGTCCGCCATGACGTAGATGTCGGCGTCAATGTCGGCGAACATGCGCCGCACGACATTGCCCTTGCCCTGCCGTCGTTCGCTGCGGACGATGGCGCCGGCCATCACGGCGGCCAGCGCCGTGCCGTCGGTGGAATTGTTGTCGTAGACGTAGATACGCGCCTGCGGCAGCGCCGCGCGGAAGCCGCGCACCACCTCCGCGATCGTCGCCGCCTCGTTATGGCACGGCAGCAATACGGCTATGTCCTGATCGCCGTTCATCGGCGAGGTCGGGGCTTCGGTCATGGGTCCACCCGGTATTCGATCATCATGCGACGGATTCATTCCGTTTCTCTGGCCTTTACTATTTCTTGAACAGGTTAAGGCTAGGTTTCGGACCGCCGAACATCGTGAAAGTAAGCCGGAAACATGAGGGTCAGGACCTGTTGAATTGACGCATTCTGTTCGAAGTCATGGGATTGGATGGAAGCAAACACGCGCAAGGCAAGACCACATGGTCTTGTCGAGCATTGTCTGCGATCAGCCGGCCCATGACTTCGAACCCGAAGGGCGTTGCGGATTTCGCGCCCGGACGTCGTCGGGAAGATTTGAAAATGATCGGCATTTCCTGCATCTTTCCTCCTCGCCGAACACGAAATCCGCGACGCAGAATGCGCCAATTCAACATGTCCTGACCCTGAGGAATCTGCGGACATGACGAACGCATTTCACCTGCCTGCCGGAACGCGCCGCGTCGATTCCCTGATAGCCGGCGAGGACCGGCTCTGGTGGAGCCGCCTGTCGCTGATGACGGTGCTTTTCAGCCTGGCCGCGATCTCCACTGTCCTGTTGCTGACCGTGCCCGGCGCCACCGATTATGTCGGCGCCGACAATGACGACGTGATGCGTCTGGTCGTCGTGCGCGATCTTCTCGCCGGTCAGGGCTGGTTCGATGCGATGCAGTATCGCCTCGGGCTGGCGGGTGGAACGCTCATGCACTGGTCGCGCCTGATCGACGCGCCGATTGCCGGCCTGATCCTGTTTTTCGGCCTGTTTCTCGACGGGACGGCCGCCGAGGCGGCGGCACTCGCGGTCTGGCCGCTGGCGCTCGTCCCGCCGCTGATCGGCTGCGTCGGGCTCGGCGCCCGCCGTCTCGGCGGTGCCGGGGCCATGAACGTCGCCATGAGCTTCACGGTCATTCTGGTCGTGACCTCCAACCGCTTCCTGCCCGGCTCCATCGATCACCACAACCTCCAGCTCGTCCTGATCGCCGGATTGGCCGCCGTGCTGTTGGATCGCCGCTACGGCGCCGTCAATTATGCTGTCGGCGGCGTTCTGGCGGCGCTGGCGCTCGCCATCGGCGCGGAAACGACGCCTCTGCTGGCCGTCATCTGCCTTGCGGTCACGGGCCTGTGGCTCGTGCATGGCAAGGCGTTCGAAAGGGCTGCTTCCGCCTTCGGCCTGTCGCTGGCCCTTTCCGTCACCGTCCTGTTTCTGGCGACCGTGCCGCCCTCGCGCTATGCCGTGGTGACGTGCGACAGCCTTTCGCTCGGCTTCTATGGCCTGTCGGCGCTGGGCGGCGCGCTGATGTTCGTCTCCGCCCGCCATGCCAGCGGCTGGAATATCCGCCGGCGCCTTGCCGTCGTCGGCGCCAACGGCGCCATCGTCCTTCTGGCCGCGCTGGCTCTGGCGCCGCAATGTCTCGGCAGCCCGCTGGCCGATCTCGATCCGCTGCTCGTGTCCCTGTGGCTGAACAAGGTGACGGAGGCGCAGTCGTTTCTGGCGACGATCCGCTCGGAACCGGCGACGGCCGGCGGCTTCTATGCGGTCGGCTTCTTCGGCATGGCGGTTGCGCTGTCGCGCGTGCTGCTCGGCGATCGCGTCGAAGGCCATGCCATCCTGTTCGCGCTCATTCTCGCGGCCTGGGCCGTCGCGCTGGTTCAGGTGCGCGGCGCGATCTTTTCCAACCTGCTCGTCATCCTCCCGCTCTCGCTGCTCGTCGCGGAACTCCGCCGGCTTTCGAATGCCGAGCCGGAGAACATGGCCGCCGGGTTCTTCTTCCTGACCGCGACGCTCGCGTCCGTTCCGGCCGTCTGGGTGTTCGGCGGCGCCTTGCCGAGCGAAGGCATCAACGGCATCGTGCAGCGGTTCCGCGCGCCGGTCGTCGCCCCCGCCGTTGCCGGTGCGGAGGCGGGCGCGTGGCGCTGCAACGGCGAGGACGCGCTGTCCGGCCTCGCGGCCCTGCCGCCGGGCGTCGTCGCGGCGCCCTCCAATCTTGGAGCGTCGATCCTGCGTTTTTCCGGTCATCGCGTCCTGACGGCACCCTATCACCGCAATCAGCCCGGCATGCTTACCGAACTGCATATCGGGCTGGCCATACCGCGTGAAGCTGAAGCCTTCCTGCGTGGCGCCGGGGTCACGGTCGTCGCCTTCTGCGCCGACGACCCGCAGACGCGACAGATCGCCGCTCTCAAGCCCGACGGGCTCTATGCCGGTCTCGCGGCGGGCCGGGTTCCGGCCTATCTCGAACCGCTGCCGACGACGGCCGGCGCGGGATTGCAGCTTTTCCGCGTCAGGCCGTAGGCGCAGCGGGTTCGGCTGAAGGTGCATGAAACGACCGAAGCGCTCCGTCATCCCTGAAGGAGCGCTTCGGTCGGTCCGCGCGGTTGCGGGAAATGCGGGTCGGATCAGCGCGCTTCTTCGGCGCTCGGTTCCTCGCCGGCAATGCGGACGCAGATGTTGGCGATCAGGCCGACATTGTAGCCGCCGATGGCGACGAGCAGCGCCATGAGGGAGGCACCGCCGCCCAGTGTGGCGGCCAGCGCGAAGGTCACGAGAATGGCGACGGAGGCGGCCACGACCGAGAGGATGGAACGTGTGAGCCCGGCGGCCAGCCCGATTCCGAACGTTGCGACGAAGATCATTGCGAATATCCCTGTTTTCTTGATTGTCGTCAGAATAGCCGTGAACCGTTAAAAAAACGGGCCCTGACAAGGGTTAACGCTTTGTTTCGGTGTTCGAAATCGGGAAATGGCCTCAGATGAGGGCGACGATTGCCGTGGCGGTCGTGCCGGTGGCGTGAACCCGGCTGACGCGCAGCGGCAGCAGGCTGCCGGCCGGAACGGCGCCGAGGCTCACGCTGTCGCCGGACAGCAGCGTCACGGCGAGGTCGCCCGCACCGCCGACATAAAGGGCGCGGCTCGGCTGCGCCAGTTCGGCGCCGTCCGATGGCGTGACGGCAAAGCCCGCCGTGGCCGGACCGGAAAGCGAGGGGTGGGTGTTGAGGAAAGGATCGCTCATTCTGTGCTCCTGAAGGGTTGCGTCGCAGGGGAAGTATGGCCTTGGCCGCAGGCAGGGCGGACGACGCCGGCATCAACCCATTGAACGGACAGGGGCGGGCGGCGCGATTATGCCCGCCCGGCTTTTCCCGAGGAATTCGCCAGATCGGCTGCGAAAAGACGCTGCAATTTGCATCTGCCATGCGATATTTGCGGCCATGAGCAGCTTTTTCGACGATTCGCCGACCAATCTCGCCGAGTTCTCCGTTTCGGAGCTTTCCGGCTCCATCAAGCGCACCATCGAGACGGCGTTCGACCGCGTCCGCGTGCGCGGCGAGGTGTCCGGCTATCGCGGCCCGCATTCCTCCGGGCATGCCTATTTCTCGCTGAAGGACGACAAGGCCCGCATCGATGCCGTCATCTGGAAGGGCACGTTCAGCCGCCTGAAGGTCCGCCCCGAGGAAGGCATGGAAGTGATCGCGACCGGCAAGATCACCACCTTTCCCGGTTCGTCCAAATATCAGATCGTCATCGAAAGCCTGGAGCCCGCCGGCGTCGGCGCGCTGATGGCGCTGCTGGAGGAGCGCCGCCGCAAGCTGGCTGCGGAGGGGCTGTTCGACGCCGCGTCGAAGAAGCCGCTGCCCTTCATGCCGATGGTCATCGGCGTGGTGACGTCGCCCACCGGCGCGGTCATTCGCGATATCCTGCATCGCATATCCGACCGTTTTCCGGTTCATGTCGTCGTCTGGCCGGTGAAGGTGCAGGGCGAGGGATCGGGCGACGAGGTGGCTCGCGCCATCGAAGGCTTCAACGCCCTGACGCCGGAAGGCGGGATCGCCCGGCCCGACGTGCTGATCGTGGCGCGCGGCGGCGGCAGTCTCGAAGACCTCTGGAGCTTCAACGACGAGGCCGTGGTGCGCGCCGCGGCGGCCAGCCGCATCCCGCTGATTTCCGCCGTGGGGCATGAAACGGACTGGACGCTGATCGACCATGCCGCCGACATTCGCGCGCCGACGCCGACGGGTGCTGCGGAAATGGCGGTGCCGGTGAAGGCCGAACTGGAGGCCCAGATCGCCGGTCTTGCCGCCCGCCTGCAAGGCGCCGTGTCGCGGCAAATGCAGAACCGCCAGCAGGGTGTGCGCAGTCTCGTGCGCGCCCTGCCGTCGCTGGACCAGCTTCTCGCCCTGCCGCGCCGTCGTTTCGACGAGGCCGCCACCGGCCTCGGGCGGGGGCTGGAGCGCACCGCCATCGCCAAGCGCCGGACGCTGGAACAGGCCGCGGCGCGGCTGCGGCCCGACATGCTGGGCGCGCGGATCGTGCAGCAGAGGCAATTCATCGCCGAGCGCCTGAACCGCGCGGAACGCATCGTCGAGCGTCTGGTTCTGGCTGGCCGAAGCCGGGTCGGTGCCGCCGATGCGGTGTTCCGGGCCTTTCCGAACCGCCTGCGAAATCAGACGGGCCGCGAGCGCGAAAAGGTGCTGGCCCTGTTCGCACGGGCCGACACGGCAGTGGCGACGGCGCTCGCCCATCGCAGGCTGGCCGTTGCCGCGCAGGATCGCGTGCTGCAATCGCTTTCCTATCGCAACGTGCTGAAGCGCGGCTATGCCGTGATCCGCGACGGGGACGAGCGTCTGCTGGCGCGGGCATCCCTCGTCGCTCCAGGGCAGGTCCTGTCCATCGAATTCGTCGACGGGCGCATCACGGCGACAGCGGGGGAGGGGGCGGAGCCTCCGGCGCCTGTCGCTCCCCCGTCCTCCCGCAAGCGGCCCGCGAAGGCCGGCAAGGCGCCGCCCGATCAGGGCAGCCTGTTCTAAGCCATGAAAAAGGGCGCCGTCCTGGCGCCCCGGGGGTGTATTGACAATTTTCTCTTCCGTCACCCTCGGGCTCAACCAGAGGGGCCACGCCGCAAGCGGCGCGGTGGATGGTCGGGCAAGCCCGACCATGACGAAAGAAAGCGATGAACCGTTTGTCAGCACTCTGATGACGCCGTCATGGCGTCCTCCATCGTTCTCAGGCCCATTCGCCCTTGCGGAACACCGGCACGCGCGTGCCGTCCGGCTTCACGCCGTCGATATCCACCTTGTCGGAGCCGATCATCCAGTCGATGTGGATGAGGCTCGAATTGCCGCCCTTGGCCGCGATTTCCGCCTGCGACAGCGATGCGCCGTTCAGGAAGCATTTGGAATAGCACTGGCCGAGCGCGATGTGGCAGGAGGCGTTTTCGTCGAACAGCGTGTTGTAGAACAGGATGCCGCTCTGCGAGATCGGCGAGGAATGCGGCACCAGCGCCACTTCGCCCAAACGCCGCGCGCCCTCGTCGGTGTCGAGCACCTTGTTCAGCACTTCCTCGCCCTTCGACGCCTTCGCCTCGACGATGCGGCCGCCCTCGAAGCGCACCTGAATGTCGTCGATCAGCGTCCCTTGATGTGACAGCGGCTTGGTGGACGACACCGTGCCTTCGACGCGCAGCGCATGTGGCGTGGTGAACACTTCCTCGGTCGGAATGTTGGGATTGCAGGTGATGCCGTTCTTGGCCGTGGAGGCGCCGCCATGCCATTCGTGATCGTCGGCCAGGCCGACCGTGAGATCGGTGCCGGGGCCGGTGAAGTGCAGCGCCGCGAAACGCTCGCCGTTCAGCCAGGAGGATTTCTTCCTGAGGTTGGCGTTGTGCTCCTCCCAGGCGGCGACGGGATCGTCGCGGTCGACGCGCGAGGCGGCGAAGATCGCCTCCGCCAGCTTTTCGACGGCCTTGGCTTCCGGCAGGTCCGGGAAAACCTGCTTCGCCCAGGCGGGGTTGGGATAGGAGACGATGTTCCAGTTGATGTCGAAATTGGAGATCTTCTCCAGCGCCGGCTTGTAGGACATGGAATTGGCGCGGTTGGCGCGCGCCACCCTGGCCGGGTCCTGTCCCGCCAGCATCATCGGATTGTCGCCGGAAATGGCAAGCCGCGCCGCATTGCCGGCAAAGGCCTTCGCCATGCCCTCGTAGAGCCAGCCGCTGGCGCGGTCGAAGCTCTCGTCGGGCGCATATCGATAACGCGCGAGAATGGCTTCCTCGTCGGAATAGAACGTGGTGACGAGGCCGGCGCCTGCCTTGTAGGCTTCGCGGGTGATGAGACGCACGAGCGGCAGCGCGCCGATCGGTGCCGTCATGACGAGATCCTGCCCCTTTTCCAGCCGCAGCCCGACCTTGACGGCGGTCGTCGCCAGTCTTTCCAGTTTCACGGGGTCGATGAAGGCGCTTGTATCGGATGTCATGGAAGAACCTGCTGTCGTTGGCTATGGAGAAGGGCGGAGGATAACGCCTGAGGGGACGGTGTCCACCCGCAAAATCAGGAGATCAGCGGTGCCGCCTTCGCCCCGAGCGCGGCAAGCGCCGCCTTCGGGTCGAGGCGGACCTGAAGACCGCGCTGCCCGCCGTTCATGAAGACATAGGGCTCCGAAAGGGCTGCGATCTCGATGGCCGTCGGAACGGTCTTCCTCTGGCCGAAGGGGCTGATACCGCCCACATGATAGCCCGTCAGCCGTTCGGCGTCGGCGGGCTTCATCATCGCCGCCGACTTGCCGCCGAACGCCGCCGCGAGCTTCTTCATGCTGACCTCGCGGTCGGCAGGAATGACGGCGCAGACCGGCTTGCCGTCCACCGTCGCCATCAGCGTCTTGAGCACACGGTGCGGTTCCTCCCCGATCGCTTCCGCCGCCTGAAGGCCGACACGCGGCGCATCCGGATCGTAGTCGTAGGAAACGGTTTCGAAGACGACGCCCGCATTTTCGAGCGTCCGGGTGGCAGGGGTGGTTTTCGACATGGCACATTCCGTCTTTTCGATGGACCCGTCATAAACCCCTTCCTCCATGTTTTGAAGGGGATACGGTTACGGAAAGGGCGGCGGCGAAAGGTCGAGACCCCGTTCTGCGCTTCGGGTCATCGCAGCGACGCGTTCGCGGGTGGCAGAGGCCGCAGCGGCACGCTTGTCCGCATCGTCGATCAGTTCCAGCAGCGCCGCGCGCCAGGCGTCCGGATCGTAGCGAAGCAGTATTTCCCCGTCCGCGCCGGCTTCGCCATAGGCCGGAGAGACCGAAAAGATGCCGGCGGCGCCGGCGCGGGCCACATCGATGCGCTTGGTCGGGGAGCGGCAATCGTTGACGGGCGATGGCGTGAGCGGCACGAGCATGATATCGATCTGCCGCGTCGAGGCTTCCGCGAGATAAGCGGCCCACGAAACCGGCCTGCGCACCGTGACCCGCTCCATGCCCTTCCATCGTCCGGCGGCCTTGCCGCCGGCGAATACTTCGAAGAGCGCGTCCGGCCGCGCGGCAAGCACGTCGCGAATGACGGGTTGCAGGAAGGCATGCTCCTCCACATGGACGGCTGTCGCGTGATAGGCGATCATGACGGTGCCGGTGTCGCGGTTGCCGGCGACGTGGGGAATGTTCCACAGGGCTTCGGGCGGGGCAGGTGGCAGGACCCGAGCGTTCGCCGCGCCGAGGCGTTGCGCGAGGCGGGGCGTCGAGGCCCAGACGATATCGAGATGCCGGTTGAGCCGCCTGAGCGGCAGAAGCGCCCGGAAGACGAGAAACAGCCGATAGCCGATATCCGCGTCGCGCCCGGTGACGACGGCGGGAATATCATCATCGAGAAACAGGCCGACGCCGGCGAGTTGCCGCTCTTCCCGCTCGATCCAGCGCAGGGCGGCGGCGGAGGCATAGCGGCAGAGAATGACGAATGTGCCGTCCGCGTCGATGCCGGCCGGATCGCCGTCGCGGATATCGATGAACCGGTGCTCCGGCATTCCCGGTGCCGCAAGCCGCGCCGCGAAATAGTAATCCGCGGTCGGGTTCGGATGCCGCCCGAAGACGATGATTCGCTTCACGGGCCGTCTGGGGCCGCCTGTGGCTCCCGCGCGCAGCCTGGGCGCGGGCAGCAGCCGGGCAATGAGCGCGCGCACCCTGTCGGTCAACGGAGTGTCCTCATGCCGCCCGTAGTGGGCAGCCGCTCGTCGTCAGTCTTCATGTCCGTCGATCCCGTCGCAATCTGGCCGTTCCCAGCCATAGGTCGCCATCTTCCCCGAGTCAAAGCGGGATCGCGGAAGGGACTGCGGGAACCGTTTGAGAGGAAGCCGCCGGGGTGATATATCCAATGCAAAACTGCGGAAACGGAGAGGAGCGACACGCGTCAAGCTTGACGAAAGAAACCGCGTCTCTTCTTATGCCGCGTCACTGAATGTGTGCTGACAGCGGAGAAGATTGCCAAATGCGTGTACTCGTCACGGGCGGAGCAGGTTTCATAGGATCGGCGCTGGTCCGTTATCTGGTTCTTGAAAAAGGCTACGAGGTTCTGAATGTCGACAAGCTGACATATGCCGGCACCTTGACGTCGCTGAAGAGCGTAGAAGGCAATCCGCTCTATCGTTTCCTGAAGGACGATATTTGTGACGGGCGCGCCATCTCCGAGGCTTTCGCGAGCTTCAGGCCGGATCGCGTAATGCACCTTGCCGCGGAAAGCCATGTGGACCGCTCGATCACCGGTGCGCGAGATTTCGTCGAGACCAACGTGCTGGGCACCTTCACCATGCTCGAAAGCGCGCGCGCCTACTGGCAGTCGCTGCCGTTGGAGGAGAAGGACGGTTTCCGGTTCCTGCACGTATCGACGGACGAGGTTTACGGCTCGCTCGGCGACGAGGGGCTGTTCGAGGAGGTGACGCCCTACGATCCGAGCTCGCCCTATTCCGCTTCCAAGGCCGCTTCGGATCATCTCGCCAAGGCGTGGGAACGCACCTATGGCTTGCCGGTCGTCGTTTCCAACTGCTCCAACAATTACGGTCCCTTCCATTTTCCGGAAAAGCTGATTCCGCTGATGATCATCAGTGCGCTGGAGGGGCGGCCGCTACCCGTCTACGGCAACGGCGCCAATATCCGCGACTGGCTTTTCGTCGAGGACCACGCCCGGGCCCTCGATATCATCGTGGAGCGGGGCCGTATCGGCGAGACCTACAATGTCGGCGGCCGCAACGAGCGCCGCAACATTGACGTCGTCAAGCGCATCTGCGCGCTGATGGATGAGCTTCATCCCGCCGGAAAGCCTCACGAATCCTTCATCTCCTACGTGCAGGACCGCCCGGGACACGACGCCCGCTACGCGATCGACGCCACCAAGCTCGAAACGGAACTGGGCTGGAAGGCACGGGAAAATTTCGACACGGGCATCGAAAAGACGGTCAGGTGGTATCTGGAGAACGAATGGTGGTGGGCGCCGCTGCGCAAGAACTACGACGGAACCCGGCTGGGCCTCGTGAAGACGAAGGGATAACGCGGTACGGTTCAGGCCTTGTCCGGTGACGATGGCCGCTTGCGAAGACCGGGACGCCTTGGGGCAAGGTCGCGCGGCGCCGCGTCGAGGGCACGGTCGCCGGCCGTCAGAGACAGGCAAGGGTGGTAGAAAGGATCCCGCAGGAGCACGTCACCCCACCTTTCGTGCATATAGCGTTCTTCCTCCGAAAATCGGGCAATCTTTTCTCGCGTATCATCCGGCCCGCGGGAAACGGATTCGCGATGAATGAGCCTCGCATGGGGCGTCCATATGATGCCCTTGCCGACCTCGCGCAGCTTCAGACAGTAATCGACATCGTTGAACGAGACGGCGAGGTCTTCCTCATTCATTCCATGAACCTCCTGCCACAGGCTTTTGCGGGTGAGCAGACAGGCGGCCGTCACGGCACTGACTTCCTGCCGCTGGACGAGCAGGCCGAAATCCTCGCCCGCGTCTGGATGGCGGAAATGGAAGCTGTGTCGGGCGACTGAACCGGCTCCGAGCGTAGCGCCGGCATGCTGGACGAAGCCGTCCGGAAAGAGCAGGAGCGCCCCGGCGGCGCCGATCCGCTGATCGTCCAGTTCGGCGACCATCTGGTCCAGCCAGCCGGGTTCGATGGGTTCGATATCGTTATTGAGCAAAAGCAGAAGTTCGTGGCAGGCAGCTTCCGCCCCGAGATTGCAGGCCTGCGAGAAATTGAACGATCCGGGCTGAATGATGCGCCGGATGCGTCCCGCGTCCTCATGCTGCTTGAACAGTGCAAGCGTTTCCGGTTCCCGGCTGCCATTGTCTATCACGATCACGTCGATATCGTCGGCGCGCGTGCGATTGAAAAGACCCTCGAGACAGGCTCCCAGCAGGTCCGCCCTGTCGCGGGTCGGGATGATGACGCTCACGCACGTCCGCGTCGTCGCGACTTTCGGCTTGGACGGCGGAGCCGGTGCGCGCGCCCTGTCACGATGCAAGAGCATGCGGGGAACGTGAACGATATCGCCTCGCGCGGCCGCGGTCTGCACCATCTCCTGCGCATACATTCCGTCCATGTCGACCGTGGCGGGCAGACAGTTCCCGCGCACGAGAACGCCTTCCGGCGGAAGCCAGCCGGTGGCCGCGAGAGGAGGGTTCCACGCGGGCTTGAAGAAGGGAGCATGCCGGTCGCCGCTGGCGTCGATGCAGTCTTCGTCACAATATGCCGCTGAGACGTTGCTATCTGCCAGAAGCGGTTGAACGAGATGCTCGATGGCCGTGTCTTCCAGCGTGAAGCCGGCAGGCAGGCGCATCAGGAAGGATGAAGCGATCCGGTCGGGCACGAGGCTTTGCACGCGTTCGGCGCTTGCCTCTTCGACTGCTGGATAGGTTTGACGGCCGATCGATGCGCGGGTGAGTTCAGCCCGGGCACCGTTGCCTGTGATCGTAATGAGGACGGGAGGGGTATCGTGACCAGCGGGCAAGGGCATGTCTTGCCTGCGGGTTTCAGGCCAGGCGGCCAGCCAGTCGGCGTAGCGCGGTTCGCCCAGTCTTTCGAACAGGCGCACGAAGCGATACTGAAACCCCTTGCTGTTTCCGGCGAGAAGAAGCCTGAGTGTCTGGAGCGCGGCGAAAGACGATGCGCACGCGATGTGACATGCGATTTCCGGATAGGAAGGGCGGCGTATACGGAGTGTCGGCATCCTGCCGTTCGAGGCTGAATCGGGAGAGGGCTCGGCCGATATGGCCGTCAGTCCGGCAGGCGTCCAGCCGAAGAATCGACCCCGGCCCCTGTCGTCGATCAGGACAGGACGCGTGAGAATGGCAGGTGTTCTGCCGGACCTGTGCAGGCAGATCGTGGGAGACCGGCCGAGCAGCCGGTCGGGATCGTTGATCGTCACAATCACTGGCTTGTCCGAATAGCGCAGGGCATCGGGCCCGCTAAGCACTTGAAACGTTTGGTGAGGTGTTCGTGTCATGCCTGCCCGTTCATGCCGATGCCGAAAGCCGCTTCGGACGTATGGCGGCATGTTTGTCATAGTTGATTTGAGGCTGCAATCGATGCTGGACCGGCTTTGTGGCTTCGTGTTAAGAATCCCCCAGTTTAGTTGCGCAGGATGTTCGCATGTCATCGAAAGTTTTGTTGATCAAGCCAAAGCGTTTTGGTGATGATCGCGGGTGGTTTTCCGAAGTATATAACAAGGATAAATTTTCGGATTTCGGTGCTGGTGATGAATTCGTGCAGGATAATCACTCGCTTTCCGTGCCCGTTGCTACGCTGCGGGGGCTGCATTTCCAGACGCCTCCCCATGCGCAGGCCAAGCTTGTCCGGTGTATTCGCGGGCGAATCTTCGATGTCGCCGTGGATGTTCGCCGTGGCTCGCCAACCTACGGGGAGTGGGTTGGCGCGGAACTGTCCGCCGAGAATGGACATCAGCTTTATATACCCGTCGGCTTCGCGCATGGTTTCATCACGCTTGAGCCGTCGTCAGAAGTGACCTACAAGGTTACGGATTTCTATGCTCCGGCCAATGACGGCGGAATCCGCTGGAACGATCCGCAGGTGAATGTCGCCTGGCCCTTATCAGGGGGCGTTCAACCCCTGTTGAGCCCGAAGGATGAGGTGCAGCCGCTTCTGGCCGATTTCGACAGTCCGTTCGAATACGATGGAACGCCGCTGACGCTGGTGGAAATCTGACTGGAAAGAAACTCATGCGCATTCTGATTACCGGCATCACCGGACAGGTTGGATACGAGCTTTGCCGGTACGAATGGCCTGAAGATGTCGAAATCGTCGCCGCTTCCCGGCAGGAACTGGATTTGACGGACGCCGGGTCGATTGAGACGTATATCGCCGAAGGGCGCTTCGATGCCGTCATCAATCCGGCAGCCTATACCGCAGTCGACAGGGCAGAGACCGATCCGGTTACGGCCTGGAAGGTCAATGCGCTGGCGCCGGCCGTCATGGCCGAGGCAACCCGCAAGGTCGGAATTCCGCTGCTCTGCGTTTCGACGGACTACGTGTTCGATGGCACGAAGGCGGAAGCCTATGACGAAGGCGATCCGATCGGTCCCGTCGGGGTCTATGGCGCATCGAAGGCGGCCGGGGAGCTTGCTGTCCGTACCGGCAATCCGCGTCATGCGATTTTGCGCACGTCCTGGGTATTTTCCGCGCATGGTGCCAATTTCGTCAAGACGATGCTGCGTCTGGCGGCGGATCGGCCTCTTCTGCGCGTCGTGGACGATCAGAACGGCTGCCCGACGGCTGCGAGCGATATCGCCGCGACACTGGCGAGGATGGCTCTGCGGCTCGTCGCGGACCCGAAGGCTCCGACAGGAACCTATCATTTTTCCAATGCCGGTCCCGTAACCTGGTGCGGTTTCGCCCGCGAGATCTTCCGTCAGCAAGCGGCGCTCGGCTACGCGGTGCCGAAGGTGGAGGCCATTACGACTGCCGACTATCCGACGCCGGCGAAGCGGCCGGCCAATTCCGTTCTGGGGGTGGAAAAGATCGGACGTGATTACGCGATCCGGCCTCGGCCCTGGCAAGAGGCCCTTTCGGAGGTACTGTCCGAACTCCGGCTTGAACAAAGAAAATCACCAGAGGAACCTCGATGAAGGGTATCATTCTCGCCGGCGGCTCCGGCACACGCTTGCATCCGGCGACGCTGGCGGTGAACAAGCAGCTTATCCCGATCTATGACAAGCCGATGATTTATTATCCCTTGTCCGTTCTGATGATGTCGCAAATCCGGGACGTTCTGATCATTTCTTCCCCCGAATATATCGACAGCTACAAGCGGTTGTTCCGCGATGGTTCCGATTGGGGGTTGAACATCTCCTATGCTGTCCAGCCGAGCCCGGATGGTCTGGCGCAAGCCTTTACGATCGGCTCCGAATTCATCGGTGGCGATAATGTTGCGCTTGTCCTAGGGGACAATATCTTCTTCGGCGCCGGCATGAGGAAGCTGCTCGCAAATGCCCGGGATCGCAAGGAAGGGGCGACGGTGTTCGCCTACGAGGTGGACGATCCGGAGCGCTACGGCGTCGTCGAGCTCAATGCCGAGGGGCGGGCTTTTTCGCTGGAGGAAAAACCGAGGCATCCGAAGTCCCGCATGGCAGTGACGGGGCTTTATTTCTACGACAACAAGGTTGTGGAGTATGCGCGCGATCTGAAGCCATCCGTCCGCGGCGAATACGAGATCACCGATCTGAACCGGATCTACATGGAGGTGGGTTCGCTCTACGTCGAGCGCATGTCGCGCGGTTACGCCTGGCTCGACACGGGCACGCACGACAGCCTTCTGGAAGCGTCCGAATTCGTACGCACCATCCAGCACCGCCAGGGCATGAGCGTCGCTTGCATCGAGGAGATCGCCTATCTGAATGGCTGGATATCCCGCGATCGGCTGGTTGAATACGGCAAGCTGTTTTCGAAGACGGCTTACGGGCGGACCCTGCTGAAGATCGCTGAAGAGTAACTGGATTTTGGTCGCTTCGAGTTGTATTATTGAATGCAATTCAATGGGGATTGTGGCGCGGGACAGTTGTGAAAACTTCAGCTAAGAATGTGCATAAAAGCATAGGGATGGAGAGTGCTTGGAAATGAATCAAAGATCGATAACAGAAGCATTTCAGCTTGTTTGTACGCCTTCAACTTTCATGATTCCCCAATATCAGAATATATCTGCTTGGCACGAGCATGTTCCATTTGCATTTTGGTTAATGGAGAGTATGAGGCCCACCTCATTTGTTGAACTAGGTACGCATTATGGGGTTTCATACTTTTCATTTTGTCAGGCAGTTAAAGCGCTTGATTTGGGAACGAGATGCTACGCAGTAGACAGTTGGCGTGGCGATCCACATGCTGGCTTTTATGGAGAAGAGGTGTATAAGGAGGTTTCTTCTTATAATAATGATAATTATTCAAGTTTTTCTTGTTTGATTAGAAGCTCTTTCGATGATGCGTTAGAGTCTTTTCAAGGCGGTGAGATAGATATTCTTCATATTGACGGGAATCATACTTACGAATCCGTAAGAAATGATTTTGAAAAATGGTTCCCAAAATTATCTTCTCAGTCACTTGTTTTGTTTCATGATACAAACGTTCGTGAAAGGGATTTTGGTGTATTCCGGTTGTTTAATGAGCTAAAGGCTCGCTATCCCTATTTCGAATTTTTGCATGGCTATGGTTTGGGTATAATAGGTACGGGATCAGTAATACAGGAAGCGGCGCGAAATTTGTTTGAGTGTCAATCAAATCTGGAAACATATGTCACGGTTGCAAATGTGTTTTCACGATTGGGTCGAGCCTGCTCCGAGGCGGCCGCAAACAAACGAAATGTTGCAGAAATAGGGGCATTGAAAGAGAGGCGGGATCAATTAATAGAAGAAAGTGCCACTAATAAGCAACAATTTCATGCGGTGCAATTGGTGGCATCCGATGCGCAACAGGAAGTGGCGGACCTTCGGGCGCAAAACGAAGCAATGAAGTCCGAGGTTGCCGTTTTGCGGGCGCAAGGCGGAGCCGCGCAACAGGAAGTGGCGGACCTTCGGGCGCAAAACGAAGCAATGAAGTCCGAGGTTGCCGTTTTGCGGGCGCAAGGCGGAGCCGCGCAACAGGAGGTGGTGGACCTTCGGGCGCAAAACGAAGCAATGAAGTCCGAGGTTGCCGTTTTGCGGGCGCAAGGCGGAGCCGCGCAACAGGAGGTGGCGGACCTTCGGGCGCAAAACGAAGCAATGAAGTCCGAGGTTGCCGTTTTGCGGGCGCAAAGCGGAGCCGCGCAACAGGAAGTGGCGGACCTTCGGACGCAAAACGAGGCCAGCGCATGCGCGAAAAGTGCACTATTGCAACAGCTAGAGGATGCGAATGCAGGGGCTGCGGAAAAAATTAAAGAGAAAGAATTTATTTTGATGGAAAAAATTAATGAAATTGCCGCTTTGACAAATATTATTGGAGATTGTCAGCGAGAGAACATGCTTGATAGGCGTAATACAAAAAGTGATATATATAATGTAATTAATGTCTTAATGAGCGGACCGATTTCAAAATTAAGAATTCGCAAAAATGCCCGACTTTTGCAAGAGGTGGGTTTCGTTGATCGGGAATGGTACTTAAAGAGCTATCCTGATGTAGATGCGGTAGGGATGGATCCGGGAGTCCATTTTCTCCTATACGGATATAAAGAAGGGCGTAGTCCAAATGGAAGATGACTCATTAGATCTCTATTCATATGGACGAAACTTTAAGGTTGGCGTGACGATGTTTGTATTTCAATGCGTTTGGGGGTGGGAGTGCGGTTTATGAAAAGCGAAGATATTGAATTAATTAAAGATTCTGGCTTGTTTGACGAAAATTGGTATAAGGAACAATATTCTGATGTCCAAATAACGGGAATGGATCCTATCGAGCACTACCTTTGGATTGGTGCTAGAATTGGGAGAGATCCTAGCCCGTTGTTTTCGTCTCAAGATTATACTTCTGTTTATGCTGATGTCGCTGCTGCTGGTATGAATCCGTTAATTCATTATATCAGGTTTGGAAAAGCAGAAGGTCGAAAGTTCCTTCCATCGTGGCTGACGCGGCGAATCTATAGGAAATCAAGGTATTCAGACGGCAGAAAGCGTGTTGCTATATTTGCAGTATATAGTGATTCCGGATTCATAACTGATAATATTCTTATTTATCTTTCAAGGTTGACTGAGATTGCTGATCACATAATATTTGTTGCCGACAATAATTTTTCGGATGCAGTCCTTACAAGGGTGCGGCACTTCACTCGACATTTAATCGTTGGTCGACATGGTGAGTATGACTTTGGTTCCTACAAGCGTGGCATTAACTACGCAAAAGAGCAGGGTTTATTTTACGATGCAGATGAACTGATCCTTTGTAATGACAGTTGCTATGGTCCGATAGGGGGATTTAGACGAATTTTCAATTCCATGAACACTCGAAAATGTGAATTTTGGGGTGTCACAGCGAATATTCAGTTTCAACCACACATTCAAAGTTATTTCGTTGTCTTTAAACGGCCTGTGTTTCTGGACCCAGAGTTTCAGCTGTTTTTTAACGGCGTTGAGACCAAGAAAAATGTTTCAGAAGTCGTGATGTCATATGAAGTTCCGATGACTCGGCATTTCGAGAGCCTCGGATTCGAGTGGGACACGTTCATAAACAATGACACTCCAGAGTATTCCAGCTTACAGAAAATAAATCCAAACTTCACTGTTCGCCCTCTCTATCTTCTCGAGCATGGATGTCCTATTGTAAAAGTGAAGGCATTCAAGAAGACTAACTGCAATCATGATGGAATTATTCCTTCTTTAAATCGAGTACGCGCTCAAGATGAAGGAGTTTACGCAGCGATAATGGAACACGCTGGTCCAGAAGCATTTTTTGCTATCCCCAAAGTGGAATTTTCGATTATCGTCCCATTTTATAATAGAGCGCCCAAATTACAGTCCGCCGTTCAGTCAGTTCTACAGCAGGATCACCGCAATTTCGAACTGATACTGATAGATGACGGATCTACGGACGGTGCATCGGATATGATCCGATCACGGTTTTTTAGTGAAATCCAGAGTGGGAAAATTGTACTAATTCGACAGCCGCAACGAAGCGGTGTGTCTGCTGCTCGGAATGTTGGTTTGAAGGTGGCCAAAAAACCGTGGATAGCGTATCTGGATTCCGATAATCAGTTGAAAACGAATTTTCTTTCGACTTTCGCTAGTAGTATTGTGGAGAATCCTAGCCATAAAACATTTTATTCGTATTTTAAGCGCCAGCCGAGCGGAAAAATTCACGGCCAGCATTACAATCGCGCGAACTTACTTGCGGCGAATTATATCGATCTCGGGGCTTTCGTGCATGCGAAGGAAGTTTATCAAAAAAATCTTGGCTTCGATGAAAACCTACGGCGTTTAGTCGATTGGGATTTGATTATAAGATATACAGAAAAAAATCCACCAGTTTGTATCACTATTCCTCTTATAGAATACTGGGATAATGATAAAGACACGTCGCGTATCAGCGTTAGTGAATCTCTTGATGACGCAAGGATCGCTATCCGCCTTAAGTACCGTATGCCGTTTCGCGTTACAACAATCATCCCGACATACAATCATCGCGACTTTATCGAGCATGCGGTTTTGAGTGCTATTGAACAAAAAGGTCATTTTAAGCATGAAATTCTTCTGTGTGATGATTTTTCAACAGACGGAACACGCGAAATCGTATCGGGGTTGGCGCTTAAATATCGCGGATTGGTGCGGAATGTACGAAATTCGGAGAATCTAGGAATATCGAAGACCTTTAAGCGTTGTATTGATCTGGCTAGCGGAGACTTCATAGCTATACTTGAAGGTGATGATGTATGGACAGATAAACAGAAGCTTGAAAGGCAAATTAATTTTCTTGCCGAAAATAATGATTGCTCAATGGTTTTCTCAAAGATACGAGTCAGGTCTTTGCCAAGCGGGAAAGAACGGTTCCTCCAAAGGCAGGATGTAATTAAAAAACAAAAGGTCGATGGGGATGATTTTTTAGCTCATCCATCAATGAATTTGATAGCTAATTTCTCGAGTTGTTTGTTTAAGGCGGGTCTTCTGAAAAGCTCACCGGAGCGCTTATTCCAAGGTCGTTTCAACGAGATTGCAGTTGCTTTCTACATGGAACGTCATGGAAAAATTGGTTTCATCAACGAGCCTATGAGTATTTACCACCAACATGTCAAAGGTGTGTGGTCTGGAAGCAATCAAGAGCAACAGCTACGTAGTGGTATTGAGACCCGTGAGATGGTACTAGACATAGCTCATCCGAAATACAGGGAGCGTATTCTTGAGATCATTGAAAAACGTTATCGGGAGCCGCTGTCAGAATTTTTAGGGCATATATAAACGCTATCGCTATGCTATCTTTCACGCTATGAACCAGCTGCGTGCCTTATGCATATACGGCAGCGGCAGCAGCCTCGGATCCGAATGGCTCCGGCTATAACCCGGATGACACGCCGGGTCGAAAAAGCCCTGGGTTTCGTGCAATCTGCGCAGGTTGGCTTTCTCCTTTTCGAAACGTGCGCGGCGTTCGCCCGAGATGTCGGAACCGCGTGAAACGGATTCGTGATGCACCAGGCATGCGAATGGAGTCCAGACAATCCGGTAGCCTGCCTTGTAGGCCCTCAGGCAATAATCGACGTCGTTGTAGGCTATGGAGAAGTTCTCTTCGTCCCATAGACCTATCTCTCGTGCGCATTCACCTGTGATCAACATTGCGGCGCCGGTAACGCAGGTCAGGGAATTGCGCAGGTGGAGGCGGTTCATCGGTCCGCCGAATCTTTCCGGCTTGTTCAGATACCAATGGCCGGCCAATCCTCCGAATCCGACGATCACTCCCGCATGCTGAAGCTTCCGGTTCGGGTAGAGAAGCTTTGCGCCGACGATCCCGACCCTGTCGTAACTCAGGCATTGTACCATTTCGTCGAGCCAGTCGCGGCTGGTGATTTCAATGTCATTGTTCAGAAGCAGGAAATGGTCTCCGCTTGCATGTGCCATACCCTCGTTGATCGCCCGGGAGAAATTGAAGGGGCGGGCCTTCACATGGAACTGGAAGGATGGATGGCGGCGCGCATAGTCTTCGTAGAGCGCTATCGTCGCACTTTCGGTCGTGCCGTTGTCGACGATGATGACCTCATAGTTGGGATAGTCTGTTCCTTCGTAGATACCCTTCAGAACTGTTGAAATCAGATCGAATGAATCCCTGTTGGGGATGATGATCGAGATTTTTGGCCGGCCGACCGCCGGTTCGTTCCCGAAGTTGACGCGATGCAATGTTTCGGTAAGGGCGGGCAGAACCGTATTGGGTTTGTGGTTGCGCTCGAAATGTTCGTGCAGCGCGCGCCGTGCACTGTCCGTCGCCCTGTACAGGAATTTGTGTGAATAGCTCTTGCCGTTGCGCCGCCACCAGTAGGCCGGATACGGCACATGCAGAACCTCGGAATCGTTCACGCCCTCCAGATAGCGCAACAGCAGGTCATAATCCTGGGAACCCTCGAAAGTGGTGCGCAGAAGCCCTATCTCTTTCAGTCGTTCACGCCGATAGATCGAGAAGTGATTGATGTAGTTGACGCCGGATAGCAGAACGGGGTCGTAGGCGGGCTTCAGCAGGAGGCCGACCGGCTTGAGTGCTTCATCGACAATCAGTTCGTCGGTGTAGAGAAAACAGGCGCCGGGGGAAGCCTCGACCGCTTTGCGGATGACCTTGAGCCCGTGCGGGGCAATCATGTCGTCGTGGTCCAGCAGGGTAATCCAATCGCCTTTGGCGACATCAAGGCCGGCATTGGTCGTGGAGGCAATCCCGCGATTGACCCCGTTGAGCAGACAGTTGATGCGGGGATCGGGCTTGCGAGAAGCGAACCAGTCAAGCGTTTCCGCCGATGTGGAGCCGTCGTCGGACAGGATCAGTTCGGTTCCCGGAATGTCTTGCTTCAGAAAGGACGAGAGAAGGTCGTCCAGATACTGTGCCGGAGCATTGTAGACCGGGACAACGATGCTGAGCCAGGGGCGGTCGGCTGACCGGGGCGCGGCAAGCGACATTTCACCGGCAAGTTCGGCAGCACGCGTCACATAGGCCTGCAAAGAACTGCTCTTGCGTCGAAACGGCAGGGCCGGAAGTGTCTTCCAGAACCGCGGCAGTTTCCAAAAGCGCACGTCTTTCAGGGCCGGAGACTGCCGCCTTTGATCCAGGATATGGGCCTCGACCGCGGCTGTGGTGTCGAATTCCTCGACGGTCATGACGAAACGGCAGGGTTCGTTGGTTGGGTCTACACGCAATGCGCGTATCGTGCCGAAGGCGCCGACATCCGCGACGATCAGGAAGTCCTTGCCGCGACCGACGTCCCGGCTGTCCTCCTCGCGAAAGCCGTGTCCGGTATTGATATAGAGTTTCGGGTCGATCTCGCCATCGGACGCCGTCAGGCGGATGGCGAAGTAACGCTTTCGAAAAAACGGGAACCGAATGAGAAAAAAGGGATCGTCGCCCTCCGCCAGCCAGACTGAGCGTTCGCCCGGGTCGGCGGTCAGTTCGTTCTGGGCAATAATGTCAGGCATGCAAGTCTACTTTCCTTCCAGAGCGATACGGCGAACGATTCTTTCGAGCACGAGACCGCTGCAAAGTGCCCCCAGTCCGAATGACAGGAGATAATACTTGTCCAGCACCGGACTGCTGTAGGACGGATAGAATGCCGAGCGCATCCATTCGACGGAATGCATGACCGGATTCCAGGACAGAGCATAGGCCACCTGAGCGGGGAGGGCGGCGACCACAAAGAGTGTTCCGGACATGATGTAGACGAGAATGAGAGACAGCGCATAGACGGTGGCGAAGAAAGCAAACAGAGAGGTGATGACGCCTGCCAGAACGCCCATGCCGATTGCCAGCAGAATGGTTGATAGAAATGCCAGTGCGGCCTGCTCCCAATCGTGGGGGAACGGATTGTCGCCGAGGGCAAGAAGAATCAGGAATGTCAGCAGGACAGTCATGAAAGCCCCGATGATCTCCAGAAAGGCCCGGGCGAACAGGATGTCGAGCACCTTTACCGCCGGTATGGCCAGCATGGGGCGGTTCATCACGATGGACAGCGCCATGAAGCGGGATACGTACATGAAGGTGAGGCAAGGTAGAAGGCCGGTTGCAAAAAACAGGCGCAGGCTGTCGCCGAAGGGCGCCTTTCTGCCCATGAACGTGTAGATGAGCAGCAATATGAACATGTGCGCCAGCGGCCATAGCGGCACGAGCAGGAAACCCAGGCCGTGATTGAAGAAGCGTGTGCGAACGTCGCGCAGGATCACGGCCTGCATGACATGGCCCTTCTGCGTCAGTGCGTAACGAATCGAGCGCGGATTCTTGCTGGCATCATATTGCGTGATCGTCCGCGTCATCAGACGTCGACCTTGCTTTTGACCAGCTTCATGATGCCGGTCATGGCCAGCCAGAGGAAGAAAGAGCCGAGCACGGTCATCCCCATCCAGAGCCCGCGACGAGGAAAGAGCGCGTCGTCGGGCAGGCTGGGCGGGAGAAAGCTGTCGAGGTACATCAACTGCTGCTTGCTCATGAACTGGACCTGCTCGAAGGTTCGCACGCTTGCCGCGAACTGTTCCTCGGCGAGGCGCGTCTCGAACTGGAGGTTCGAAAGCTGGGCGGAAACGCTTGCCAGATTTTTTCCTTCACCGGCATCGGGGCTGGCGATCTGGCGCTGCAGATCCTCGATCTGGGCTTGCTTGCTTTCAATCTCGCGGGCGAGAACCTTCATCTGCGGAGCAGTCCTGGCGATGCTTTCGAGCCTCACCGCATAGGATTGTTCAAGTGCGATCTTTTCCTGTTGAAGCTTGGTCAGCAGGGACGAGAGCATGAGGGAGGAACTTTCGACAGTCAGGACGCCGCTTTCGTTTTGCTGCGAGGCGACGCGCGCGCGCACCTCCTGAAGCTTTTCGGTCGCCCGGTCCAGATTGACCTTTGCCGTCCCGGTCACATCCTGCCAGATGCGGTCGCTGAGCTGATTGATCATCCTTTCCGAAGACCGGGTGATCTCCGTCGCGATGTCGCGCGCATCCTCGGCGGAAAAGGCGTTGACCGTCACGGTGATGATGCCGCTCGACGGGCTGATCGAGGTCTTGACCATGCCGTCCCAATAATCCAGCAACTCCTCATAGGTGGCATCCGGTTTCAGCCGGGCCGGTCGGTCTATGTCCGGACGCATGAAGCGGCTGCGCAGATCCATCGCCTCCTCAAGCTCTTCGAGCATGGAGCGGCTATGGATGAAGTTCGTAACGATCTGCGTATCCTGTACGATCTTCGCGGAGGGCAATCCGGTTACTTTGCCGAGCTGATCCGTGCCGATCGCGGGGGTCGAGGTGCGTACGACAAAACGGGTTTCCGACCGGTACTGATCGGAGGCGATCACGCCGAAATAGAGAAACGAGGCGATGACGGGCAATATCAGCACGACGAGCGTGTTGATCATGAAAGCCCAGCGAAAAACGCGATCGATGAGACGCGGGCGAAGGCCGACAGCCTTGTAGAGATCGCTGCGATTGGATGTTGAAAAGCGGAGCTTGCGCGCGGTTGCCGACAGGGCTTTCGCCGCCTGCCGGCTCTTTTCGAGAGCCGAGGGTTTCCGTATGTCCTGATCGAGATTCGTCATGGTTTCGATTTTCGGCTTCCGTCCGCGGGAAAATTGATCAGCGATTCAGGCGATAGTAAGTTTCGATGGCGTCGACGACTTTGTCAAACAACAGCATCTGGCCGTCCACGAGCACGATTCCCTTGTCGCAATAGGTGCTGATCGTCGACATACTGTGTGAAATCATGATGATGTCCGAGTTTTTCCGGCGGCCTTCGAAGGCCTCCCTGCACCGTCTCTGAAAGCGGGCGTCACCGACGGCCGTGATCTCGTCGACGAGGTAGCAATCGAATTCGACCGCCATCGACAGACCGAAAGCGAGGCGGGCCATCATGCCGGACGAGTAGGTGCGTACGGGAGCGTTGATGTAGTCGCCGAGTTCCGCGAAATCCTCCACGAAGCTCGAAACGCGGCGAACGTCCTCGCCATAGGCGCGGGCGACGAAGGCGAGATTGTCCCGGCCCGTCATTTGCGGGTGGAATCCGCCGGCAAAGCCAAGGGGCCAGGACACGCGCAGGTCCTTGATGATCCGGCCCGAGTTCGGCAGCGCGGAGCCGGCGATCATCTTCATGGTGGTGGATTTCCCAGCACCGTTCACGCCCAGAAGCGCATAGGAGTAGCCCGACATGAACTCGATGTTGCAACAGTCGAGGATGATCTTCTTGTGCCCTTCCGTCTTGAAGTGCTTGGAGACGTTCTTGAAACGGATCATCCGGCCTCCTCAAAGCTTGTGGTCTTCGATCGAGGCCCACATGAGGGCTCCGGTCAGCCAGGCGACAGCCAGTGCCAGCAGCAGCAGCAGGGGCGTCGATACCCGGTGGGGGTAAAGCGATTCCTCCGGCACGGTCGGCGGCACGAACACCACGAGGTACAGGCCTTTGCGCAAGGCCTCAGCCTGCGCCATTTCGAGGTTCTTTCGGGCGGCTTCGTAGAGACTTTCGGCCACCCGGCGGTCGGTCTCGATCCGCGAGAAATCCCGGATGACGCTGGCGACATTGGCGGCGGAATCGGAGTCGCCGGCCAGATCCTGCTTCAATTTGTCGATCTGGATCTCCAGGTTCTGGCTGGCCAGCACGAGTTGCTGGTGGGCAGGGGAGGATTCCGCATTCGATTCTTTCAGGACGAAGAGGCGCGTCTCAAGCTCGAGCTTTTGTGCGAGAAGCCCCGTCAGCAGCGTGCCGGTTTCCGTCGCGCGGGCTTCGGGGGTCAGCAGGCCGGATGCGTTCTGGAATGACCTCATGGCTTCAAGCGCCGCGCGATAATGCCCGGTTGTCCTGTCCAGTTCGGCTCTGAAGCGGGCGATCATGTCCCGTTGGGCGCGCTCTGAAAGCTCGTTGATCAGCGCCTCGCTTTCCACGAGGATGGCGGAAGCCAGAGCCTTGGAATCGTCCGGCGAGAATGTGCGGGTCTTGAGCGTGATGATGCCCGAGGGACCGTCGATATAGGTCATCACCTGATTGGCCCAGTATTTCAGGAAGCGCTCTTTCGATTCGTCCTTGTCGAAACGCGAAAGGTAGTCGATGCCGTCCTGCGTGAACATGCGGCGGTAGTTGATCTTGTTTTCCAGCCTGTCGAGAATTTCGGATGAGTGTATGAAGTTGGTGACGATGAAGCCGTCCTGGGGCATCGTGCTCATCGACAGGATGCTGCTGTCGACGGAATCGCTGTTTTGCCCTTCCGCAAGAGAGCGTACGGCGAAGCGGGTTTCGGCAATATACTGGTCCGATGCGATGAAGGCGAAATAGAGTATGCTGGCGACAAATGGCAGAATGACGGTGACGACGAAGCTTATGAGCATGAAGGGCATGCGCGAACTGGTTTTTGGTCCGGTTTGTTCTTTCGGCGTCGGCCGCAGCGGTTCTATGTCGAGTGCAACCTCGTCGCGGCTGCTCCGCTGAAGAGGGGAGGCCTGACGCAGCAATCTGTTGATCAATCCATTGCGCGGACGAACCGGCAATTCGGCTTTAGCCTCCCTGGTGTCGGTTTCGGTCATGGTTCGGCGTTCCGTCTGTCAGCTCTTTTTTGCAGCGGCGTCGTCAATCGCCTTGCGCACGTAGTAGTCGAGAATGAGATCATCCTCCAGATAGGATTCCGCCACCGCAAGCGTCTGGAGTTCGACAGCGATCCGGTTGATCGCCCCGTTACGTTGCAAAATCGGTATCCTGTCCATGTCGATGTTCAGCAGTTCTCCCAAGGACGAAGCGAATGAAAGTGTGTCATTAATATGCCCGATAACCTCGAAGCGGGAAATGATGTCCATTGCCGCGGCGATGTCCCGTCGCGTCGCAGGTTGCTCGGCATCGGCACAGGCGAATTGCCGGGTGGTCGGCGACATCAGGACGGTTCGCACGCGCGCCGGAGCCTTCTTGAGGGCCTTCTCGATCGTGTCTGTGTTCTGAAGGTCGATCGTGCTGAAATAGGCGATGGCCGGCGAAAGCGACATTAAATCGCGCTCTCCGAGGAAGGTGGGCTTCGTTGTTGAACAGAGTTTCAGCGTGGCGAGGCGGATTGCCATCTCGTAATAGGGATCGGTGAGAAGCGCGACGCCGACAAAACCCTTGTCGAAAAAGTCCTGATGATTGCGTACCTGCAAGCGGCCGCTCAGGTAGATCGATTGGAGTTTGTCGAGGAGGAAGACCTGCAAGGTCGTTTCATGGCCGTAGCGCTCGATGGAAGGGAGCACGTATTGGAAATGATGCTTCATTTCGCGGTCGAGCGCGACATGCGGCACGAGCTGCGTTTCAATCCGCACGACCTTCCTGTTGATTTGCCCGGACGGCAGCGGTCGGCGATAAATGAGGAGCCCCGATTTGGCGTCCTGAAGAAAGAGTTTCGAGCGGCTCTTCAGTCCCGGAACATTCCCGTCCGTGAGTTTGAAGCCGACGAGCCCTGTCTTGTGGCGTCCGGACGCCACAACCGCGCTGTGCAATTGATCGCATTCGACTTCGGCAATGCGTCCTTCATCGTCCGACACCAGAACAACGGGCACATCGGAAAATCCATCCGGGATAAGGTATCCCTCAACAAGATCGCCGCTGTCACGTTGGATGTTGAAGAGCAAATCAGGCCTGTTTCGCTAGGGCATCACGCTTCGCAAAAAGACAGAAGCATGGGCCACCCGAATGGTTGGGATCTTCCTGAGTGATGCTGATGTCGCCGAAGCCCAGAGATTGGATCAATTTCAGGATGTCGTCCCTATGCATCCAGTAGTGGCGGTCTTTCATGCCGCCGCAGAATTCCTTCGTGGCATTGGCGTTGAAATAGTGGCGCTCATAATAACGAACTGGAACACCGGCGAAAGTGCGCGTCTCGACATTGCCGTTGAACGCTTTGCGGCGCGGATCGTCGGCCTGCATCACCGTTTCATCGAAATAATGTGTCCAGATGAAAAGCTGGTCGCAGCGGCGTGTCAGCTGGGAGAGGAAATAACCTGGATCGGCCATGTGATAAAGAACGCCGGAAGCCACGGCCAGATCGTAGTGCCGTTCTTCCGATTCGAGCCATTTCAGAGCATCGCCCAGATAGAAATGAGCCCGTTCCATACCCAGGATTTCCTTGGTCACGAGACACCGCAGAAAACATTGCTTGTTGGCTTCGACGGCGTCGATGGAAGCGGGCCGGTGTTTGTTGAGCATGTAGGTGTGCATGCCCTCAAGCGGGCCGATTTCCAGCACCTTGCGATTTTCAATGGGGCCGGCCTGCTTGATCGCCCAGACTATGCGCGGATCTGCAAAAAGCGCATGGTTGCCGGCCTGCAATGGAAGGGGACCCGGAAAGGCGGAATTCCATCCGGGCAGAATATCGACCGCGTTTTGGTGGCTGGGGAGATCGTGACAGTACTGATCGAAAAAGCCATCGCTTTCCGGCTGCTCCGTACTCGGACTACGCCCGAAGAATTTCTGGAAGAGCCGCATGATATTTCCCATCATTCATGTCATGTATCGCCTGATGGGCCGTTATAATGGCCGCCCATTCCGAATGCAACCTTGCCATAGATTGCCTGCCGGCAACATATTGAAATAAAAGCGTATTATCAGCGTATGGCTGTTCTCAGTCTGTTACGTCCAGGTAGAGGCCCGTCGTGGAGGCGGCGATGCCGATCGGGCGTGCGACGATGTTCATGAACTTGACGAAATCGACGCTCGGGTGGCGCGACGCGTATATGATATCGCGATTCTTGACGGGAAAGGTTTGCCCTGTGAGCAGGCTGCCGGCCTTGGTCATGTCGAAGCGGTAGACGATCGGATATCGTCCTTGCTTGTCGGACGTCATGCCCTTGCTCAGCAGTTCGTTGAAGCGTTGCCGGCCGAGAAGGTCCATCACGATATCGGGTTCTTCATAGCGGAAGACGAAATAACCGCGCATGTCGCTGACTTCAGCGGCTCCGCCTCCGGCCATTGCGACGCCTTCAAGCAGGTTCAGGTCGTTTGCGCCGAACTCGATCCTGTTATTGGTCTTCACTGCGCCCAGGACCGTAAAGGTGCGCGGCTCCCGCGTTACGAAAATCTGGTCGCCCGGCTGGACGTAGATATTTTCCTGGGGATTATCGATCAGGGTCTTCAGGAGGACCGTTCCGGTCCTCCTGTTGCGCGTCAGGGTGATGTAGCTCTCATACGGCTGGGCCGCGGGGCCGCCGGCTTTCGCCAGGGTTTCCATGATCGTTTCGGAGACGAGACTCAGCGGAACGACGGCCGGCGAGTTCACGGCACCGGAAATTGTCACATTTCGAGACGCAGTTCCGACCGAGTTGATGATGACGTCCGGCTCCACGGCCTTGTTGGCCAGGGCCTCCAGAATGCTCTGGCGCGCCTGTTCGAGGGTCTTGCCCGCGAATGTGACGAGACCGGCATAGGGTATGGCCGCCTTGCCGTCCGGCTGGACGATTATGTCGAGAGTGGCCTGTTTGGTGTCGCCGGTGGAGAAGAGACCGTCCGAGCCCGCTTCGAAAATCGTGATCTTGAGTTGGTCGCCGACGCCGATGACGGGTCGTTTCACGCCGCCGCCAAGGCCGAATCGGCGCTGGAGCAGCTTGCCGTCGTAGTTCGAGATCAGATTTGCGGACCGCGTATCGATATCGACGATGTCGAAAACGACATTGGATCGCGCGGCAGACTGGCTGACCACGGACTGCCGGGACTGTTCTGCGATATCGGAAGCAAGCGGACCGTCGCCCGGCAGGTTTTTGCATGAAGTCAGGGCGAGCCCGACAATCAGAACGCCAGTCTTTTTCACGGCCACTCCATATACTCTACGCCAAGGCAGCACCCACCCCCTAGCAAGAAACGGTTAACAATCAGCTGCACCGCGACTGCTGGGTTACAAAATTTTGGATCGCATGTCACCTCTGCATTTGACGGGGGAACCTTTATCCAAGGGGCTACCCAAACGCTTGCGATAAGTCTAAATTTCCGTATTGGTGCATAATCATAACACACGTGCTACGGCCTTTTTCTTGCCATGTGTTTCGTCTGAATGGCAGGTTTTAAGGGGTGTCGGCCTTGATCGGTCCTGGCCTCGGGCGTTGAAAGTGGGTCTGAATGACGATTGAAATACTGGGTCGCGCCTGTTGTGTCCCGTCCGCAGGTAGCCCTGAGCAATTGTTTGAACTGTTGCGGAACGAGGTCTGCGCAGTCACCACGATTCCGGATGAGCGATGGGATAAAGCCCGCTTCTGGCACCCCGTACGTGGAACGCCGGGCAAGGCATACACGTTCGCCGCCGGCGTGTTGGACAATGTCTACGACTTCGATCCCGCCGTTTTCGGTCTATCGGTGCGCGAGGCCTCCTATATGGACCCGCAGCAGCGCATCCTGTTGCAGCTCGTCTGGCGCGCTCTGGAGGATGCTGGCATCGCGCAGGGCGATCTTCAGGGCGAGCGGGTCGGGGTCTATGTCGGCTCGTCGGGCCTCGATAACGGCAATCTCTATATAGAGGATCCGGCCTCCGGCGGTCCCTATTTCATGACCGGCAACACGCTGTCGATCATCGCCAACCGTATCTCGCACATTTTCGGCCTGAGCGGCCCGAGCATGACGATCGACACGGCCTGCTCGTCCTCGCTCGTCGCTCTGGCGCAGGCAGAGCGTGCGCTTCGTGACGGCGACATTGACACGGCCATTGTCGGGGGCGTCAATCTCCTGCTGCACCCGTTCTCGTTCATCGGCTTCTCGCAGGCGCGCATGCTGTCGCCCGAAGGCCTGTGCCGGGCCTATGGCCAGAACGGAGAGGGCTATGTGAGGGCGGAAGGCGGCGGCGTCGTCATCCTGCGCCGTTCGGATCGTGTCGCTGCCGAAGGCGGGCGCAGCCGTGCCACCCTTGTGGCTGCGGGCATGAACTCCGCCGGCCGCACCAATGGCATCTCCCTGCCGTCGCGCGAAGCACAGGCGGAACTCCTGCGTTCGATCTACGAGGGCCGGGGAATCGATCCGGCGCAGCTTGCCTTCATCGAGGGGCACGGAACGGGCACCCGGGTCGGGGATCCGGCGGAAGTTTGGGCCATCGGCGAGGTTCTCGGCAAGAGGCGACGCGACGTCCTGCCGATCGGCTCGATCAAGACCAACATCGGTCACGCCGAGCCGGCCTCCGGCATCCTCAGTCTCATCAAGGTGATTCTGGCGCTGGAGAACGATTATCTGCCGGCATCCCTGCATGCCGAGGTCCTCAACGAGGACATCGATTTCGAGGGCATGAACGTCGAGGTTGCGATATCGGGCCGTCCGCTTGCGCGCGGTGCCGAACCGCGTCTGGCCGGCATCAACTCCTTCGGTTTCGGCGGCACTAATGTTCATGTGGTCGTTTCCGATCCGCCGGCCCGCGAAAAGCCTGTCGTGGCCGACGACGGCGGCCTCTTCATGGTCAGTGCTCATACGCAGACGGCGCTCGGGCAATTGTTGCAGGGGTATGCGGCGCATCTGTCCTCCTCGTCGCAGGCCGAAGGCGCCCGGATCGTCTCCGCCACGCGCAACCGTGCGGCCCTGAGGCACCGCTTCGCCGTTTCCGGCCGCAACGCTGCGGATATCGCCGAGGCGATCGAAACCCATCTCTCCGGTGCCGCGGCGGGCAGGGGCGAGACCGGCGAGGCGCCGGCGAAATCCGTGAAGACGGCCTTCGTCTATGCCGGAAACGGTTCGCAATGGGCCGGCATGGGGCTCGACGCCTATCGTGAGAATGAAGAGTTCCGCACCCGCTTCGACGCGCTTTCCGCGCTGTTTTCCGAACGGACGGGAGGAAATATGGTGGAGCTTCTCCACTCGGCGGATCTTGCGGCATCGCTGCGGGATGCGCGCGTCGCACAGCCGCTACTTTTTGCGATCCAGGCCGCTCTCACCGATTGCCTCGCCTCGCGCGGCGTCAGGCCGGACGTGGTCTTCGGCCATTCAGTCGGCGAAGTGGCGGCCGCCTATGCCGCCGGCATTCTTTCGGCGGCCGATGCCGCGACGGTGGTGGCGGTGCGCTCGTGTCATCAGCATGCGCTGGCCGGTGCTGGCACGATGGCGGCCGTGGTCATGCCGGAGAAGGCGGCTGTGGCCTTCGCGGCGTCGCACGGCCTTGCCGGCATTCATGTCGCGGCGGTCAATGCCCATAATTCCGTGACGATTTCCGGCCCCGTCGAAGAGATTAGGGCGTTTAAGAAACATGCCCAGGCGTCGCGAATCGTCGTCCATGTTCTCGATATCGACTATCCGTTCCATCATCCGGTGATCGATCGGGAGAGGGAAGCCTTCCTTTCCGAGATTCCGGCGATCTCGCCGATGAGCAGCCACACGGCCTATGTCTCCACCGTCACGGGCACGGTTCTGGACGGCGCTGGACTCGACGCCGGATACTGGTGGCGCAACGTTCGCGAACCGGTCGCCTTCGAGGCCGGCATTTCGGCGGCGCTGAACCTCGGCTGCAACCTCTTTATGGAGATCGCGCCGCGCCCGATCCTGTCCGGCTATATGTCGGAAACGGCGAAGCAGGCATCCGCCGCCGTTGCCGTGATCCCGACGCTGCTGCGTCCGGGGTCGGGCGAGGGCGACGACCCGGTCGAGCGCTCGGTGGTACGTGCGGTGGCTCATGGCGCCGATCCCTGTAGCCGCGGCCGTGCCCGCATTTACGGCGTGGATCTGCCGCCTCTGCCGTTCGAGAACCGGGAATGCCGCACGCAGAAGACCTCGGACGGCATCAATGTCTATGGCCGCGATCTGGTCGAGGCGCCCTACACGCTCCTCGGCTGGCGCGCCGACCCGCGGGCATCGGTCTGGAAAAACCATATTGACGCGCTGCTTCTGCCGGATCTGGCCGGCCACGTCGTCGACGGCAAGCCGATCATGCCCGGCAGCGCCTATATCGAGATCGCTGTCCAGGCCGCCCGCCGCTATTATGGTGCCGCAGAAGTGGAAATCACCAACCTGGAGATTTTCCGCCCGTTGGACCTGCGCGACACACGCATTGCCGAAGTGTCGACGCGGATATCGCCGGAAACCGGCCTGATCGAGATCGCGTCGCGCGAATATATGAGCGAGGACGGCTGGACCGTGCATGCGACGGCCCGCAGCCGCGTTTCCGCCGGCCTGTCGCGCAAGCACGAACTGAACGTGGTGCCGTTCGGCAAGGCACATGAAATCCGTGCGGAGGAGGCCTATGAAACGGCCCGCCGTTTCGGCCTCGACTATGCGGAGAGTTTCCAACTCCTGTCGCGCGCCGAACTGTTCGGCGAGCGCCACCTTGTCGTGGATCTGAAGAGCCCGCCCGCGCCGGCGCATCCGTATCTCTCCTACGATCTCAATCCGATTTCCATCGACGCCGCCTTCCACGGCCTGGTTGCCCTGTTCGGCCGCCTGACGGGCGATGCCGATGGAGCGCCCTATATTCCCGTGCGTTTCGGCGCGATCCGCACGGCGGCCGCCGGCAAGGAAATCGTCCGCGCGGTCATTGAAATCCAGCGCTTCAGCCCGAACAGCCTCAAGGCGCGCTTCGAACTCCTGGCCGAGGACGGCACGCTGGTCGTGGCGCTCGACGATTGCCGTTTCCGCCGCACCTGGTTGCGCCAGCATAACACGCTGGAAACGGTCTCCTTTCACTACGAGACCGTGGCGAACGGCTATGTGGCCGGCCCTCCCGCACGCGCCGTCCTGCCGACCGGCCTCGTTCCGGCATGCGACGCCGAAGAGCCGGGCGAGGCGACGCTTCTGATCGACGCCGCCGTGCATCGGGCCTGCCACGATATCGCGATGGCGCTTTCCGGCAGCGCGGGCCGCATCGATCTGGCGCGGCTTCCGGACGACCGCGCCTTCGCCTGCTTCCTTGCAAGCTGCTTCTACACACTGGAGGATGGCGGCCTTGCAGCCTTCGACGGTGAGGGCTGGTCCGTGCCAGCCGAAAGCGGCCTGCCGGAGCTTGCCGTTCTGCTGCGCGAAGTCTATCGCCGCTTCCCCGGCCGGGTCGCCGAGGCGGTTCTGGTCAACGACGTCTATCTCGAAACACTGGCGCGCCTTGCGCGGGCCGGTGGTGAACGCGAAGAGGGGACACGGTTCCTCAGCGAAGCGACGCTGGACCACGCGCGTCACCATATGCCGCTTGGCCGCCTGCGAAACGACCTTGTCTTGCAGGCCGCCGCCCGCGTTCTCGAGACCGTTACGCCCAGCTCGGCTTTCACCATTCTGGAGGCGGGGGCCGTTTCGGTGGCCTTCAGCGCGCGGCTTGCGGATATGGCGGCGCGCAAGGGAGCGCGGCTTATCATTCTGGAGCCGTCCGATCATCTGCGCCGCACCCTCGAGTTGGCTTTTGAGCGCAATCCTATGGTGTCCGTGCCGGCATTCGATGCCGCGACGGTGGCCGAAGGTGCCGATTTCGCCGTCAGCGCCAGCGGTTCGCTCCATGCCGGCCTGCGCGGCGGCGGCATTCTGCACGAGGCCCTGCGGGCGGTCGCCGCATCCGGCGGTTCCCTTGTCGCGGCCGAACAGCCGTCTTCCGGCCTTGCCGATTTCGTCTTCGGGCTCACCGAAGACTGGTTCGCCGAAAGCGCGTCGCCGGAATTCCCGCTGGGCCGTTTCGCATCGCCCTCCCAGTGGGAGGACATGCTCAAGGAACTTGGCTTTTCCGAGACCCATGTGGCGCTCAACGATTCGGCGGAAGGCAGCCTTCTTTCGATCGAGGCCGCCGCGCCGGCGCCTGCGGTGGAGGCGCCTGTCGAACCTGCGCCTTTCGGCACGGTGTTGCAGATCCTCCCCGAAGGGGTCGCGCCGCTTGCCTTGGCCGGTGCCGAATTCCTCGGCGTGCCCTATGCACCCGACACCGGCGCTGCGGTTTTCGCGAAAGCCTTCGAAAGCTGGAGCGAGGAGCCGGTTCAGGCGGTCTTCACCCTGCCACACCCCCGTGCGGGCGAAGGTGCGGAGGAATTGCAGAACCATATTCTGGTTCTGAGCGCTTTCGCGGAGGCGACCCGCGCCCGGTCCCAGGCCGGCAGCGGCATCAAGCCGGCGCGGCTGGTGATCGTTGCCGCCGGCGGCTCGCCCGCCGGCACGCATCCGGTCGCAAGTGGTGTCTGGACCTTCGTGCGCACCTTGCAGAACGAATATGAGGAGATCGACGCCTTCCTGATCGACGCCGATCCGGCATCCGGCCACACCGAAAAGGCGGTCGCGCGCCTGCTCGCCTATAAGGGCGCGGAGCGCGAATGGCTGCTTGATCGCGAAACGGGGCTGCTTTCGGTCATCCGCGCCGTTCCGGGGCCGGCGCCGGTCTCGCTGCGCACGACGTCGGATTTCGAGGCGGCGACCATCCGCCAGCAGGTGAACGGCCGCGTCGACAGCATCGTCTGGGAAGCCTGCGATCCGCCCGCACCGAAGGCCGGCGAGGTCGTGGTGAAGGTGGCCGCCACGGGGCTCAATTTCCGCGATGTCATGTGGTCGATGGGCCTGCTGCCGGAAGAGGCGCTGGAAGACGGTTTTGCCGGCGCCACCATCGGCATGGAAATGGCCGGCACGGTCGTCGCGGTCGGCGAGGGCGTGAGCGACGTCGTGCCCGGCGAAAGCGTCATGGGGATCGGCCCGCAGGCCTTTTCCACCCATATGAGGGTCGCTCGCGAAGGCCTGATGCGCCTGCCGGACGGCATGGACCTGACCGCCGCCGCCACGGTGCCGGTCGCCTTCCTGACGGCCTGGTACGCGATGGTCGAGCTTGGCCGCATCCGGCCCGGCGAAACGATCCTGATCCACGGCGCGGCGGGCGGTGTCGGGCTGGCGGCGCTCCAGATCGCCAAGCTGAAGGGCGCGACGGTCATCGCCACGGCGGGAACGGTGGAGAAGCGCCGTTTCCTCGCCATGCTCGGTGCCGATCATGTCTTCGATTCCCGATCGCTGGATTTCGTTGGCGACGTGTTGCGCGTCACCGGCGGCGAGGGTGTCGATCTCGTGCTCAACTCGCTCTTCGCCGAGGCGATGGAGCGCAGTTTCGAACTGGTCAAGCCGTTCGGCCGCTTCCTCGAACTCGGCAAGCGCGACTATTATTCCGACCGCAAGCTGGCGCTCAGGCCGTTCCGCCGCAACGTTTCCTATTTCGGCATCGATGCCGACCAGTTGCTGGTCAAGGCTCCTGCGCTGACGCACCGGATCTTCGATGAAATCGGTGCGCTCTTTGCCGAGGGCAAGCTGACGCCGCTTCCGTTCCGGGCTTTCGGCCATGACGAGACGTCAGGCGCGTTCCGGCTGATGCAGAATGCCGGCCATATCGGCAAGATCGTCGTCCGGCCGCCGGTGCCGGGCAGGGATCCGGTGCGCATCGCCACCGGCGGCAGGCTGGCATTGCCGGCGGGCGTCTATCTGGTGGCCGGCGGCATCGGGGGCTTCGGCCTGGCCGCCGCCGGCTGGTTGGCCCGGCGCGGCGCGACCCATGTGGCGCTCGCCACCCGGCGCGGCATCGCCGACGAGGAAACGGCCGCTGCCATTGCTGCCTGGAAGGCGGCCGGCGTCGAGGCGAGCGTTCATGCCTGCGATGTGACCAGCGAGGCTTCGGTGGCCGCATTGCTCGCCCGGCTCAGGGCCATCGGCCCGTTGAAGGGCGTGTTGCATGCGGCAATGGTGCTCGACGACGCGCTGATCGCCAATCTCGACCGCGACCGCAATCGCCCGGTCATCGCGGTCAAGGCGGACGGCGCGTCGATTCTCGACCGTCTGACGCGCGAGGACGATCTGGAACTGTTCCTGCTGTTTTCCTCGGCGACCACGATGATCGGCAATCCCGGCCAGGGCAACTATGTCGCCGCCAACGGCTATCTCGAAGGTCTGGCGCGGGCGCGCCGGGCGGCGGGCCTGCCGGCGCTGGCGGTCGGCTTCGGCGCCATTGCCGATACCGGCTTCCTTGCCCGCAACACCGGCGTCAACGACATCCTGTCGAAGCGTCTCGGCCGGTCGGCGCTCAGGGCGCGCGACGCGCTGGCCTTCGTCGAGCACTGTATGATCGGCGACACCGGCAGGCTCGACGCGGCCATCGTGATGGTTGCGGAACTTGACTGGAGCGCCGCCTCGGCATTGAGGATCACCGATCAGCCGCTGTTCTCGTCGATTCCGCGCAATGCCGGTGCGGGCCAGCAGGGCGGTGACGGCGAGCAGATCGATCTTGCCGCGCTGGTTGCCGGCAAGTCCGTGGAGGAGGCACAGGCCATCCTGCATCGCTTCCTCGCCGGCGAGATCGCCGGGATCCTGAAGGTCGCCGAGGACAGCGTGACGGCGGACAAGGTGCTGAAGGATATCGGCCTCGACAGTCTGATGGCGATGGAGCTCGGCGTCGGATTCCAGCAAAAAACCGGTGTGGACATCCCTCTTTCGGGCATGGGAGACGGCGCGACGGTAGCGGATATCGTTCGCAAGCTGTATGAGAAGGTGACTGCGCGCGGTGGTGGCGACGATGCCGCCGCTTTCGAGGGGAGCATTGTCGAGGGGCTGGCAAGCAAGCACATGAACGCGGAAGCGGAACAGGGGGCCGGCCATAATGGCTGATGACAGGGACGATGAAGTCGGGTCGGCGGAGCTGCTCGGCGCATGGCGCAGCCGCCACGAATCGGCTGGGCAGAACCGCATGGCGCGCATGCGCCGCCGGGCTCCCGAAGTGGTTAAGGCGCCGAAGCGCTTCGAGGACCTGCCCGAATACAAGAAGCTGATGGCCCATAAGGCGATCAGCGTGATGGCCAGCGTCGAGAATCCGTTCTACCGCTCCCACGAGCGTGCGGCGGGCGCGACGACCGTCATCGGCGGCAAGGAGCTCGTCAATTTCGCATCCTACGATTATGTTAGCGCCAACACCCATCCGAAAGTGACGGCGGCGGCGAAGGCCGCCATCGATCGCTTCGGCATCTCCGCCTCGGCCAGCCGTCTGGTGGCCGGCGAGCGCCCGCTGCACACCGAGCTCGAGACGCGTCTGGCCGAGGTCTATGGAACCGAAGCGGCGGTCTGTTTCGTGTCGGGCTATCTCACCAACGCCGCCACCGTTTCGACCCTCGTCGGCCCGAAGGATCTCGTCGTTCACGACGAACTGATCCACAACAGCGTTCTGGCGGGCGTGAAGCTCTCCGGCGCGACGCGCCGTTTCTTCCGCCACAACGACACGGCCGATCTGGAAAAGGTGCTGACCGGCGTCGCCGGCAATTTCGACCGCGTTCTCGTCATCGTCGAAGGCGTCTATTCGATGGATGGCGACATCGCCAACCTGCCGGAACTGGTGCGGCTGCGCTCGCGCTACGGTTTCTGGCTGATGGTGGACGAGGCCCATGCGCTGGGTGTGCTGGGCAAGACGGGGCGCGGCACCTTCGAGCATTTCGGCATCGATCCGGCGTCGGTCGACCTGTGGATGGGAACGCTTTCCAAGACGGCGTCGAGCTGCGGTGGCTATATCGCCGGCAGCCGGGCGCTGATCGAGATTCTCAAGGCCGAAGCCGGCGGCTTCGTCTATTCGGTGGGGCTCGCTCCCGTTCTGGCCGCTGCCGCGCTTGCCAGCCTCAATGTGCTGAAGGAGGAGCGGGAACGGGTGGAAGCCCTGCGCCGCAACGGCCACCTGTTCCTGGATCTCGCCCGGCAGGCGGGGTTGAATGTCGGAACCAGCGCCGGCTATTCGGTCGTGCCGGTCATCGTCGGCGACTCGCTGCGCGCCGTCCAGCTTTCGAACGAACTGCTGGAGGCGGGCGTGAACGCCCTGCCGATCATTCATCCCGCCGTGCAGGAGGGGCTGGCGCGCCTGCGCTTCTTCCTGACGGCGGATCATACGCCCGAGCAGATAACCCGGGCGGTCACGCTCACCACGGAAATTCTGAAGGATCTGGAACGCCGCAAGGTCGGCCTCGGATCCCTCGACATCCACCAGGCGGCGAAGTTCATTTCCTGACGGAGGAACGGACCGGCAGGACGCGGCCATGACCCATGCGATCATCACCGGCGGCTCCAGCGGGATCGGGCTGGAAATTGCCCGTCTTTATCTCGCCCGCGGTTATGCGGTGACGCTTCTGGCCCGCAGGACCGGCTTGCTGGAGGCTGCGCGCCGCGATCTGGCGGCCGCAAGCCCGGAGAATGCGGCCCGCATCCATGTCGTTTCCGCCGATGTCGCGGACGAGGCGTCGGTCGCCGCCGCGCTCGCCGGGGCGGAAGCCGCGCTCGGGCCGTGCGACATTCTCGTGACCGCGGCCGGCCGGGTCGACCCCGGCTTTTTCGACGAGCAGCCACCGGGCCTTTTCGAGGAGCAGGTCAGGGTGAATTTCCTCGGCACCGTCCATGCCGCGCGTGCGGTCCTTGCCGGAATGAAGGCAAGGGGCCGGGGACGGATCATGCTGGTCTCGTCGGCGGCCGCCCATATCGGCATTCCGGCCTATGCCGCCTATTGCGCCTCGAAATCGGCGCTCAAGGGTTTTGCCGAGGCGTTGCGGGCCGAGGCCCGGCCTTTCGGCGTGAGCGTCTGCATCTGTTATCCGCCGGATACGCGGACGCCGCAATACGAGCAGGAGATCCGCCTCAGGCCGGCTGCCGCGCAGGCCGTCATGGGCGGGCTCCGGCCGTGGAAAGCCGGCATTGTCGCCCGGCGCATCGTCACGGGGCTTGATCGCGGGCGCGCGGAGGTGCATTTCGGGTTTGCACTGACGATGCTGGCGCTGTTCGGCGCTTTCATCAAGCCGGTGATCTACCGGCGGACGGCGCATGGCAGGCGCCCGTAACGGAGTGGCATGGTAATGCTTGAAGGGTTGCACGGACATCCTGTGGCGCTGACCGCGGCATGTTTTGCGGTTTCCGCATTGGCCGTCTATCTGACCGACCCCTTCGCCATGCCGCGAAGCGTGCGGCGGGAATCGCGCATCGAGCGGACGCCGTCGCGCGTGGCCCTGGAACTGGCGGCACGGCTGCCGATCATCCTGTTCGTCTTCTCGATCTTCTTCGCCATTTCCTGGCGGCCGCTCTATTGCGCGGCGGGCACGATCAGCTTTTTCGTGATCTTCACCGGCATTTCGCGGGCCAAGTTCATCTTCATCCGCGAGCCGCTGGTGTTTTCCGATATCGCGCTGGTCATGGACGTCTTCAAGTACAAGACGATCTTCTACGCCACGCGGCTGAATATCCTGTTCTGGATCGCGGCGCTTTCCTATGTGTTCGGCGTCTCCGCCCTGTTCATGATCTTCGAGCCGCATCTCCTGCCGGCGCGTTTCGGTTTCTTCTGGATTGTCGTCGGCATTTCCGCGCCCCTGCTGCCTGTCATCCTGCTCTTCGTGCGCCCCGTGGGGCAGGCAGCGGCCTGGATCGCGGAACATCTGCTGCGGACCCTGAACGTGCGCGTCAACACCGTGCGCTTCGGCACCTTCGCCACGGTCGCGTATCATTTCATGATCTGGCTCGGCATGCGGCGGGAGGCGATCGTCGCCGAACTCGCCCACGGCATCCAGAACGTGTTGCAGGAACTGAGGGGGCATGAGGAGGAAGACGCGCCGCTGATCGTGATCTGGCAGTCGGAATCTTTTCTCGACCTGCGCAATGTCGGCGACAGAGACCTCGAACTGCCGACCATCGACGTGCTGAAGAAGCGTGCCGCCCAGTGGGGCCGCATGTCGAGCGTGTTCGAGGGCGGCTATACCCTGCGCACGGAATTTTCCGTCCTGAGCGGCCTCCAGCCGGAGGACGTCCATGCGGATGCGAGCTACCCTTACCTGCGCGCGGCGCATTATTCGGATGTCGTCTGGCCTTCCAAGCTGCGCAAGGCGGGATGGCTGACCCATTTCATCCATCCCTACGACAGCGCCTTCTTCCACCGCAACAAGGCCATGCCGCTGCTCGGCTTCAGCGAGATGACCATGCTCGACGCCTTCGATCACGTGCCGGAGCGCGACGGCCCCTACGTGTCGGACATGCGGCTGACGGAAAAGGTGCTGGAAATCACCGCGGCGCTCGATCATGACAGGCCGGCGCTGCTGTTCGTGGCCTCGATGGCCAATCACGGCCCCTGGGGCCCCGGCCGCTGCGAGGGCATGACCGATTCCGTCGAGATCTACCGCGAACTGCTGAGGCGGGCGGATGCCGCGCTCGGCCGTCTGGTCGAGGAGCTGGACAAGCTCGACCGGCCGGTCTGGCTGACCTTCTACGGAGACCACGCACCGCTTCTGAAGCGTTTCGCCGATCCGTTTCCCGATCCGCGCACCGACTATTTCATCGTGCCGCTGGGCGGGGCGAGCGAGGACGGCCACAAGCCTACCCGCGCCCGCGTCGAGGCGCCGTGGAACCTGTTCGAGACCCTGCTCTGGCATTCGCATCTCTACAAGGAACAGTTCCGATGAGCGGCAAGGCCGCTTTCCTGTTCCTGCAAGGGCCGGCCTCGCCGCTTTTCGGCAAGATCGCCGACCGGCTGGAGGCGGCCGGCCATGCCTGCTGGCGGATCAATCTTCATGCCGGCGACAGCCTGTTCTGGCGGCGCAGGGGCGCCATCGCCTATCGCGGGCGGGCGCAGGCGTGGGGGGCCTTCATTCGCCGCGTGATCGAGGAGCGGGCCATCGGCTCCCTCGTTCTTCTCGGCGAGGAGCGGCCCTACCATGCCGAGGCGGTGCGGGTGGCCCGCGCGGCGGGCGTCGGGGTGTTCGTCGTCGAGATGGGATATCTGAGGCCGGACTGGGTGACGGTCGAACGGGACGGCATGTCCTCGAACTCGCACTTTCCGAACGAGCCCGAAGCCATTCTGGCCGCCGCCGGGAACCTGCCGGAGCCGGACCGAACACGCCTCTATGGCCATAGCTTTCTGGCCGAGGCGCTCTATGACCTCGCCTACAACCTGCCATCCGTCTTTCTCGCCTTCCTTTATCCGCATTACCGCCGGCATGGGCTGTTCCATCCCCTGGCGGAATATGCGGGCTGGATCGTGCAACTCGCCACGCGGGGGCGGCGTGATGCCCGGGCGCTGGCGACGGTTGCCGGGCTGAAAGCCGGCGGCGCGCCGTGGTTCGTCTATCCGCTGCAATTGCAGACGGATTTCCAGCTTCGCGCCCATTCGCCCTATAACAGCCAGCAGCAGGCCATCGCCGCGGTGCTGACGTCCTTCGCCGCCCATGCTCCGGCCTGCGCGCAGCTCGCGATCAAGGTCCATCCGCTGGATAACGGGCTGATTTCATGGAAACGCGTCATCGCGCAGAAGGCGCAGCGGCTCGGCATCGCCGGGCGGGTGCATTATGTCGGCGGCGGCGACCTGGGCTCCCTGCTCGAGGGCTGTTCAGGCATCGTCACCGTCAACTCGACGGCCGCGCTGCACGGTCTGCGCGACGGCATTCCGGCCAAGGTTCTCGGAACCGCGATCTACGACATTCCCGGCATGACGGAACAGCGCCCCCTTGACGCGTTCTGGACGGCGCCGCACAGGCCCGATCCGGTGCTGACATCGGCCTTCTACCGGCTGCTGGCCGCCTCCATTCAGGTGCGCGGCGATTTTTATTCGGATGCGGGCACGACGGCGGCGGCCGAGGCGATCGCCGGGCGGCTTCTGTCCGGCACGGTCAACCAGCCCGGTGGCGACAGCGGTTGCGTTCCGCGCCGCAAGCCGGCCAAATATCCGCCGGCGCTGTTTATCGATTGAAGGCGCCGGGCCGTGCCGGCTTCTGAAGCTGGCGCACGTCCGGATTGGTGCTGGCCGGGCGGATGATCAGGTTATAGGCGTCGGTGTTGGTATATTCCTGCCTGAAGGTCACGGACAGGCTGGAATCGGTCATGTCGATATTGTCCTCCAGCCGGGCGATCCGCTCGCGCAGCGGGGTGAGGTCGCTCCAGCCGGTCGCCTCGATGAGATCGGCGAGAATCTCGTCCATCTCCTTGCGCGCGGCATTTCCCTCCGCCGTCTGCGGTGCGATCATCTTGACGCGCAGCGACTTGATGTCGTCGTGCTGCGTGCCGCGCACCACGGCGAAGAGCGAGGCCGGCGCGCCGGCCTCCGTCTCCGTGCCGATCATCTTTTCCGCCGTGCATTCGGCCTGCGCCTCGCCGGCCATCGGCGACGTGTGCCATCCTTCTCCGACAAAGCCCCGGTCGTTGAAGAGCCGGCACATCTCCGGCGCCGGGAAATGGATCATGCGGGCGAAAGGCGTGGTTCCCGAACCGGAAAAGAGGGCCACCGCATTGGGGGGAGGGACCGCTTGCGGCGTGGCGCGCGCGTGTTTCTGGCTTGCCGCCTCGGGCGGCTGCGGCGGTTCCATCATGCCGTAGTGGATGAGCAGCGCGTTCAGGTGGCGGCGGTCGTTGGCGAAAAGAACGGTCGCCGCGATCGCAAGCACGATCGCCATCGTCATGCCGAGGAAGAAACCCCTGTTCTTTCTGACCGGCATGTCGGTCACGCTTTCGCTCCTGCAAAGGCTGCCCCGACGAATCGGAAAGGCGAGATCATGTTCCACGTGGATATATGGCAGCTTTTATCGGAAATTTTATGGCCTGCCTATCGGTCGCGGAACGCTGCCGCGCGGGCAGCGATGGCCGCAACGGGCGGAAGGCGGGGAAAGCGCCGCCGGATAAAGCGTACGGCATATATCGGCCACTCAGCGGCCGGCATGGAGAGAAGGTGCTCTCACCCGCATCGGGCACGAGTGCCGCAGATGCGGGTGAGGGGGCAGGGACAGGGACAGGGGTCAGTTGGTCGTCTTGCCGTCGGTCGCGATGGCTTCCTGGTGATACCAGCAGGTATCGACGACGGCGTAATGCACCGGCTGCGGAAAGTCGATGACAGACGACTGCATGTTTTCCGCTTTTTGCCCGAAGGTCCGGCGCCGCGTTGCGACGGGGAACTGGTATATGTTAGCGGAATCGTGGTGAAAACCTGCGGTCATTGTCTTTCCTTTCCGAGCTACTCTTTATGCAAAACATCCATCCGGTTAGTTTTTGCGCATTTTTTAGGCGTTAAGCCTATTTTATTATCATGATCTGATCGAGTTGTAACTAATTATTTTTGCAATTTGCCTGATTATGTAAGGGCGTTGGCTACATTTTGTGCATTTATGTGCAAATGAAACGCGCGAGCCGGCATCCGGTTCCCTTGGCGCCGTTTCGAGCCCTTTGAAATAAAGGACTTGGACACTTTCTGACCGCGCGGCTCCCAGTCTGGCACGCGGCGTGCATGGTAGCGAGCGACCTTCATCCGCCGCCTTGTCGGTATAGCAAGGGCCTTGCAACGTTACGTAGTGAGAGATTCGCAATGACCAAATTTAAGCTCGAGTATATCTGGCTCGATGGCTACAAGCCTGTCCCGAACCTCCGCGGCAAGACTCAGATCAAGGAATTTGAGTCTTTCCCGACGCTGGAGCAGCTGCCGCTCTGGGGTTTCGACGGTTCCTCGACCGAGCAGGCCGAAGGCCGCAGCTCCGACTGCGTTCTGAAGCCGGTTGCCGTCTTCCCCGATCCGGCCCGCACCAACGGCGTTCTGGTCATGTGTGAAGTCATGATGCCCGATGGCAAGACGCCGCACCCGTCCAACAGCCGCGCCACCATCCTCGACGATCCCGACACCTGGTTCGGCTTCGAGCAGGAATATTTCTTCTACAAGGACGGCCGTCCGCTCGGCTTCCCGGAGCAGGGCTTCCCCGCTCCGCAGGGTCCGTACTACACGGGCGTCGGCTACAAGAACGTCGGCAGCATCGCGCGCCAGATCGTTGAAGAGCATCTGGACCTGTGCCTCGCCGCCGGCATCAACCACGAAGGCATCAACGCCGAAGTGGCCAAGGGCCAGTGGGAATTCCAGGTCTTCGGCAAGGGCTCCAAGAAGGCCGCCGACGAAATCTGGATTGCCCGCTACCTGCTGACCCGCCTGACGGAAAAGTACGGCATCGATATCGAATGGCACTGCAAGCCGCTCGGCGACACCGACTGGAACGGTTCCGGCATGCACTGCAACTTCTCGACCAAGTTCATGCGCGAAGTGGGCGGAAAGCCCTATTTCGAAGCGCTGATGGCACAGTTCGCGAAGAATATCGACGATCACATCGCCGTCTACGGCCCGGACAACCACATGCGCCTGACGGGCAAGCACGAAACGGCTCCGTGGAACAAGTTCTCCTACGGTGTGGCCGACCGTGGCGCCTCGATCCGCGTGCCGCATTCCTTCGTGAACAACGATTACAAGGGCTATCTCGAAGACCGCCGCCCGAACTCCCAGGGCGACCCCTACCAGATCGCCTCGCAGATCCTGAAGACGATCTCGGAAGTCCCGGCCGAAAACTTCGCGACGGCCGCCGCCTGATCAGGCCGGATCCTTCGGTACGAACCGATGAACCTCCCCGTCGAAAGGCGGGGAGGTTTTCTCGTTCGGTGCCCTTGAGAGCATCTTATCTTGAATCCGGTGTTCCAGCTGATCGAAAGGTGCTCTGGAGCAACTCCAGGAAAAGTGTAACGCGGTTTTCCATGCGGAAATGCATAAAAACAAATAATGGGAGCATTTCAGCGTTTCCATGAAAAAGATGAAATGCCCTAACGGGACGAGGCGCGTTCGTCCCGCAGCGCGGCGTTCAGCCTTTCGATCAGCGGCGCGTCCCGCTCGCTCGGCATCGGGCGGCTGAAGAAATAGCCCTGAACCTCGCTGCACCCTTCCTCCCGCACGCGGTCGAGATGCGCTTGCGTTTCGACACCCTCGGCGACGGTGGTGACGCCGAGCCGCTTGCCGAGTTCGGCGATGGCCCGGACGACGGCGGCGCAATCGGGCCGGTCGACGGCGTCCCTCACGAAAGAGCCGTCGATCTTGATCTTGTCGAAGGGGAAGGCCCGCAGATGGGCGAGGGAGGAATAGCCGGTGCCGAAATCGTCCAGCGCGACCCTGACGCCCATGTCGCGTATGCGCCGCAGGTCGCCGATGGCGTCCGCTTCCTCGGTGAGCAGGGCGGTTTCCGTCACCTCGATTTCCAGCCGGCCGGGCTCCAGGCCGGATTCGACCAGTGCCGCAAGCACGGCGGGCGCCAGCGTGCCCTTGCCCAGCTGTCCGGCCGAGACGTTGACGGCGACGCGGGCGCCGTCGCGCCATGTGGCGGCCTCGCGGCAGGCGCTTTGCAGCACGAATCCCCCGAGCCGGTCAATCAGGCCGCATTGCTCGGCCACGGGCACGAATTCGCCGGGCGAAATCCATCCGCGCTGCGGATGATGCCAGCGCACCAGGGCCTCGCGGGCGGTGGTCTTGCCGGTGTGGATATCGACGATGGGCTGGTAAAAGACGAACAGGCCGTCGTTTCCGTCGAGTGCGCCGCGCAGTTTCGCCTCCAGCCGCACCCGCTCGTGAATGCGGCATTCCATGTCATGCTGGAAGAGCCGCAGCGTTCCCTTGCCTGCCGCCTTGGCCGAATAGAGGGCGATATCGGCGCGCGAGAGCAGCGTTTCGGCGTCGTCTCCATGTTCCGGCGCGAGGGAGAGGCCGATGGAGACGCCGATCTGCGCCTGCCAGTCGTTTTCGAGGTGGTAGGGCGCGCTGAGCGCGCCGATGATCGCGTTGCCGAGCGTCACGGCCTGATCGGGGTCTTCATAGGGGGCCACCACGGCGAATTCGTCGCCGCCCAGCCGCGAGATGCTCATGGACGGCCCGGTGCAGATCGCCTGCAACCGTTCGGCAACCTGCTTCAGCAGCATGTCGCCGGCGCGGTGTCCCCGCGTGTCGTTGACGAGCTTGAAGCCGTCGAGATCGAGGAACAGGAGGCCGATCCGGCCTTCGGGTGCCGCAAGCCGCGCCGCCAGTTGCTCCTGGAAGGTGTTGCGGTTGGCAAGCCCGGTCAGCGTGTCGTAATGGGCGAGCTGGAGGATGCGGTTTTCCGCCTCGATTTCCTTGGTGACGAGCGCCCAGGTCAGCATCGGGCCGATATAGCTGCCGTCATTGTCGCGGACGGCGGAGACTTTCAGGTCGAGCACTTCCGGCCCGAGCTTGATCCGGGCATTGTGCGGCAGGTTGGCGGGATCGGCGAGGATGCCGCGCTGATGCTCCGGGTGCCTGTGGAAGATGTCGATGCACGTGCCGAGCAGGTCGTCCGCCTTCAGGGGCAGGAGATGCTCGATGTTCCGGATGAGCTGTTTCGAGGTCTCGTTGGCATAATTGATCTTCAGCGTGTCCGGCTCGACCGTCATGACCGCGACCGGCATGTCGTCGATCATGTGCAGCAGCCGGCTTTGCTCCCGCTCCTTGCGGAGGGATTCGGTCCGGGCATTTACCATGCGGGTGAAGTCGCGGTAATTGATCCCGAGAATGACCAGCATGCCGGCGGAGACGAGGATGATGTTGACGGCGGTCGCCATGAAGACCGCGTGGCCGGTGAGGGCGAAGAAGGTGACGAACGCGCCGTTGACGATGACGGCGACGATCATGGCGGCCGAGCGCAGGTGCATCAGGCAGAAGATGCAGGTGATGACCGTGATCGCCATGTAGAAGGCGACATGCGACTGCGCATAGGCGTTGCCATAGGGAAACAGCAGGAACGACCACAGGGTGAAGCTGATTGCGATGCCCGGCGCGAGACGATTGGTGCGCCGCAGGGCGCCGGCGGCAATTTCGGCGGTCGGCTCGATGTGTCGCGATTTCCACCAGCGTCGGATCCTCAGGGCCGAGACGAGCGTGAACAGCAGCGGAATGCCGATGGTCAGCCAGACCGGCGCGCCCTCGTCCATATGGGTGATGGCCAGCGCCCATGTGCTCAGCATGAGGATGAGATACATCATCGGCATCTGCCGCGAGAATGCGCGGTACTGGGCCTTCAGAAGTTCCGGATTGTCGGTCGGAACCGAGAAGAACCGGGCGATGGGGCGGATGATGTCTCTCATGATGCCTGTTCCTTCTCCGGCTTCATTGCGTCGGGCCCGGGGATGACGTCTGTTGCGGCGGCGGTGGGCGGCCGGTGGTTCTCGAGCCGGATGGCGGCGGGAGCAACGCGGACAGTCGGTTTCAGCCGCGCCATGCCTATGAACCGGAGACGCAAGATGGGACGGTCGGAGAAAGCCATCTATAATTGTAATTTAAAGAAGTGCCCGATATGATTGTTGTCATGTGAGGAACGCTTTGCCGAGGGAACGGGATGTGCCGGAGCGGCACGCCGCCGGACGATATCGCCCGGCCCACGGCATCATGACGTGGCGATCCGGTTGCATTCGTCAGCCGCCGCGCCATCCCCGTCGTCCGGCGGGAAATGGGGCGGCCATGCGCCCGGATCAGGATCGTATATTAGGTGGAAAAGTTAAAAAAATGCCGCTTATCGCCCGGAATCCGCCGGTTTTGCGGGAAGGCCGGTCGCAAAAACCGTTCGACGGGGCCATGAGCGGGGCATCGCCGAAGCAGGGATACCGTTTTCCGTATAATTACAACTATTGATGGAAATTCTATCCGGCAACACCGCCGGGCGCATCGTTGGGCAGGGGAGGCCGCCGCTTCCGCGCGGCGCCTCCGGTTTCGTGCGAAAACGCCTATTCGGCGGCAAGCGTCGTCGGCGGCAGCGAGAAGCTTGCTTCGGCCTCGGCCAGATGCTGGCGAATCCGCGCCGACATGACGCGCACATTCGGATTGAGCACCATAGAGTCGTGATCGCCGGGAACCTCGAGGACGGTGAGGTTCGGGACGTAGGGAGACCAGCCGTTGTCGTAGCGCACGAGGTTGCGTCCCTCCTGCAACTGCCGCCCGCCGGTGATCCTGTAGAGCACCTTCATTTTCGGACGCAGCAGCAGGACATGTCCGCCGTAGGGCTTGACCTCGTAGCGGTCCAGCGCGCGCAGGAAGGCCGCATGGATGCGCTCGTTGTGGAAATCGACCGCCTTCGGCTGTGCCTGGAGCGATTTCGATTCCTGGTAATGCGCCCACTCGCGCCGGTTCTTGAGCCACTTGGCGATGAAGGCCCCGCGGTCGCGCCTCACATCCTGGGCCTTCATCAAGAGGCGGTCCACGACCGTCAGGTGGTTGGGGCCTGGCAAGGGGGTGTCGAGCATCACCACCAGAGCCACCTCCTCGCCGGCCGCTTCGAGCTGAAGCGCCATTTCGTAGGCGACCAGGCCGCCGCCGGAAAAGCCGCCGAGGAAATAGGGTCCGTGCGGCTGGACGGCGCGAATTTCGGCAAGGTAATCCCGCGCCATCTCCGGGAACGTCTCATGCGGCTCCTGCCCGCCGTAAAGGCCGCGCGCTTGCAGGCAATAGACGGGCCGGTCGCTGCCGAGTTGCAGGGACAGGTGGCGCAGGTTCAGCACGTTGCCGAACATGCCCGCGCACAGGAAGAGGGGCGTGGCGTGGCCGCCCTGTCCCTCGTTCATCGGCACGAGGTGCGTCGGCACGGCCGTGGCGCCTGCCTGCCCGTGCTGCGCATCGGTTTCCGGCGCCGGTGCGCTTTCCGCCGAGATGAGTTCGGCGCATTGGGCAATCGTCGGCGCCCTGAACAGCACCGATATCGGCAGGTCGACCGAAAAGGTCTGGTGGATCATGCGGAACAGGCGCACGGCGATCAGCGAATGCCCGCCGATGTCGAAGAAGCTGTCGTGAACGCCGATGCGCTCGACACCCAGAAGCTCCGTCCAGTATCCCGCGAGCGTGCGCTCTATGTCGGTGCGCGGCGCGACGTAGTCGCTGTCGAGATCCGGGCGCTCGAACACCTGCGATTGCGCGGCCGTATCCTTCTCCACGCGGTTCGCCCGTTCGCGCAGCCGGTCGAGCGGCATGGTGGAAACGATCGGCTGCGGCTGGCCGGTCGCCAGCGCGCGCGACAGGGCCTCGAAGCCTTCCGACGGCAGGATGCCCTGCCGGACCTGCGCCGCCAGCTCGGCAGCGGCCGGCGATGCGGCGGCGTCCGCCCGCCGGCCCACCCGCCCGGTCTGTGCGGCCGGGCTCGCGAAACTGACATTGTCCGCCAGCCGCTTGATCGTGAAACGCTCCACCTCCAGAACGACGGTGCCGTCCGGCCGTGCGATCGTGACGTCGAAGGCCGCATAGCCGTCGTCCGCATTGCCGATTTCGGACAGCCGGACGTGGCTGAGAACCTCCGAAGGCAGCGTGTCATGGACGCGGATGCTGCCATAGGACACCGGCGCCCACAGCACGCCGGAGCGGTCGTATCCCGCGATCAGCTCCATCGCGTAGCCGGTCGCAATATCGAGAAGACCCGGATGCAGGCGCGTTCCCGCCTCGATGTCGGCGGCAAAGGCAGCCGGAAGGGCGAGTCTTGCCAGAGCGTCGCCGTTTCCGAGCGATACGGCGCGAAGCACGGACCAGCGCGGCCCGAATTTGATGTGGTTCTCCTGTGCTGACGGCAAGGCGCGGTCGGCCTCGGCGCGGCGGGTGCTTGTCCAGCGGTCGTCGTCCAGCGTGACCCGCAGCCTGCCCGGAACCGTCTCTTGCAGCCGGTGGACCGATGCTTCCGCATGGATGTGGAACGTATCGGCGTCGCCCCCTTCCGAGCCCGCCGCGACATAGGCGCGGAGGCCGCCGTCCTGCTGCTCGAGGCGGACGCGGACCGGTTTTTCCGTTCCGTCGGCGATGTCGAGCGTGCTGAGGAAAATGAGGTCCCGGATTTCGAATCCGCCGTCGATGCCGTATTCCGCCATCGCCTGGGCGATGAGTTCGATATAGCCGGTGCCCGGCAGGATGGGCAGGCCCGAGACGAGGCGGTGCTCGCTCCACATCCAGTGGCGCTCGGGGCTGGCGGTGAACTGAAGCCATTGTGTGCGGCCGGCATCCTCCACCCATTGCTCGAAAAGCGGCCCGTGCGCCGGGGCTGGCTGATGGCCGTTCGCGGCGGCGGTGCTGCCGCCGCCTGCCGCCCGCGCGGCAATCCCCACCTCGTTCCAGATGCCCCAGTGAACCGCCACGGTGCGCCGGCCCGCAATGCCGGCGCGGCTTTCCGCATAGGCGTTCAGATAGGCATTGGCGGCAACGTAGTCGACCTGTCCCGCCGGACCCGTGTCGGTGCTGGTCGAGGAAAACAGCACGAAAAGATCGAGCGGTTCCTTTTCCAGCAGACGGTCGAGCACGGCGGTCCCGTACACTTTCGGCGACAGGACATTCTCGGTTTCGGCGAAGGACTTCAACTGGATCAGATTGTCATCGACGATGCCGGCGGTGTGGAGGACCCCGTGAAGGGCGCCGAACTTCGCCTTTGCGGTTTCGATGGCCCTGGCCATCTGCTCGGGGTCCCGCACATCGGCGGTGATGTAGAGGACCTCCGCGTCCAGCGCCTCGAGTTCGCCGATGGCGGCGATGGCGCGGCAGACCGGGTGGTTGCCGGCATGCAGGCGGCGGAAGGCCGTCCACTCGGATCGTTCGGGCAGCCGTGTCCGGCCGAGAAGAACGAGCCGTGCCGCAAACCGCCCCGCCAGTTCCCGCGCCATGACGAGGGACAGGTCGCCGAGGCCGCCGGTCAGCAGATAGACGCCCTTCTGCCGGAACTGCTGTGCCGCATCGGCGGGCCGGAGCGGCAGCCGCTCGTAATGGCGGATCCAGCGGCGGCCTTTCCTGTAGGCCACCACTTCGCTGGCGGGCGTCGCGAACAGATCGTCCCAGAGCTGGTCGAGCCCGTATCCGGCCGTTGCGGCCTCCGGCGCCTTCGCCACGGTCCGCAGAAGGTTTTGCAGGGTGGAGCCGTTGCGGGCCTCCGGCTCCGCCGGGCGGTCGATGTCGATCAGGCGGATGGTGGTGTTCTCCAGTTCCTTCGCGATCACCAGCCCCGGCCCCAGCGCGGTCGCCTTGCCGGGATGCGGCAGCGCCTCGTCGCCGACCCGCTGCATGCCGTTGGTCACGACATCGATATGGCAATCCTTCAGCGAGGCGTCGCCCATCGCCTGGGCCAGATGGAACAGGCTGTAGAAGCCATGCTCCTGCAAGCGGTCGAAGAAGCTCGATCCCGGCCGGTGCGTCTCGTCACCGGTCACGAGCCAGAGATGGACGATATGGGACGGGAAGGGGCCGTCCTCGATCAGGCCGCTGACCAGCGCATCGTATCCGACCCGCCCGTCTTCCGGGCAGAGGACATAGGCGTTCTGCCCGATCTTGCCGAAGGCGTCGCCGACGGAAACCGTGGTCACGCTGTGGCCGAGCGCGGTCAGCCGGGCCGTCAGCTTTGCGCCGAGGCCCGTGTCGTCCATGAAGACCAGCCAGGAGCGCGGCTCGATTCCGGCATCGATGGGCGCATCGCTAAGAGCCTGCTTCCAGGTCGGACGATAGCCCCAGTCGGCCATGTCGGCCTGCCTCGCCAGCGGGGCATCGGTTGCCTCAGGCGACCGGGCGGCATCCTTCACCCGCTCGATGAAATAGCGCTGGTGAAGGAAGGGATAGGCCGGCAGGCTGGCGCGGCGCGGTGCATGGTCCCGCCATGACCGTTCGACGTCGACATCAAGGCCGGTGGCCCATGCCCGCCCGACGGCGGAGAGGAAATGGATGCGGTCGTCCGTGTCGTCGTCGGGATGCGGCAGCGTGTTGATGACCTCGTTGGCCTGGATGCCCGGCTGGAGCTTGGCGAGCGAGGAAAGCGTGCGCCCGGGCCCGGCCTCGATATAGATGCGCCCCGGTGTCTGCGAGAGCTTTGCCATGCCCTCCGCGAAAAGGACGGTCGAGCGCAGGTGCCGCACCCAGTAGAGCGGATCGCAGGCATCGGAATGGGTGAGCCAGTCGCCCGTCAGGTTGGACATGATCGGGATCGACGGCGCCTCGAGGCGTATGCCGCGCAGGAAGGCTTCGAATTTCGGCAAGATGCCGTCGAGCATGCGCGAATGCGCGGCGATGTCGATGGCGACGCGCGTCGCATCGATGCCCTTTTCGGCCAGCGCCGCCCGGAAGGCGTCGATGTCCTCGTCGCGGCCGGACACCACGCAGAGTTCCGGCGCATTCACCGAGGCGAGGTCGAGTTCCGGCGGCAACAGGGCCGACAGCCGGTCGGGGGACAGGGGAACGCTGAGCATGCCCCCCGGCGCGATGGTGTCGAACAGCTCGCCGCGCAGGCGCACGAGGTTCACGGCGTCGCGATAGGTCATCACGCCGGCGATGCAGGCCGCGGCGTTCTCGCCCATCGAATGGCCGATCAGGGCGGCGGGCCGGACGCCCCGGTCCATCCACAGGCGGGCGATGGCCACCTCGACGATCAGGATGGCCGGAAGCTGAAGGGAGGGGCGCAGGAACCTGTCCGCCGCCTCGCCGTCCGCGCCGAACCAGACGTCGCGGATGTCGGCCGCGACGGCCGCCGCGAGATAGGAAAGCCCCTCGTCGACCGATGCGCGAAAGGCGCCGTCCTGCGCGTAGAGGACGGCCGCCATGCCCGCATGCTGCGCGCCGCCGCCGGGCATCAGGAAAACCGAGCCCGCCGGCGCATCGAGGGCCGTGTGGCTGAACAGGCGTTTCGGCTCCGCGCCGGACAGCACGGCGATGGCGTCCCGGCGGCCGCGCACGGCGAGGACGCGGCGATGCTCGAAATGCTGGCGCCCGGCGTGCAGCGTATAGGCCGTGTCCGCCATCGAAAGCGCCGGTCGGCTGGCGATAGCTTCGCCCAGGCGCTCGGCCATCCGGTCGAGCGCCTTGCGGTGTCGGGCGCTCAGAAGCAGGATCTGCGGTTCGTCGTCGAACGCGCCGTTCGAATGCTCCTCGACCGGCGCCTGTTCCAGGATGACATGCGCATTGGTGCCGCCGACGCCCAGCGAATTGACGGCGGCGCGGCGCGGGCCGTCGACATCCGGCCACGGCATCAGCGCGTCGTTGACGGTGAACGGGCTGCTGTCGAAATCGATCGAGGAGTTCGGTTTCTCGAAGCCCAGAACGGGCGGTATCTCGCCGTTCTTCAGCGCCAGCGTCGCCTTGATCAGGCTGACGACCCCGGCGGCCGTGTCGAGATGGCCGATATTCGCCTTGACGGAGCCGACATGGCAGAAGCCGGTCCGGCTGGTCGTCTGCCGGAAGGCCTGCGTGAGCGCCTCGATCTCGATCGGGTCGCCCAGCGCCGTGCCGGTGCCGTGACATTCGACATACTGGATGGTGTCCGCGTCGATCCCGGCGAGCCCCTGCGCCTCGATGATCGCTTCGGCCTGGCCGGTGACGCTCGGCGCCAGATAGCCCGCCTTGGTCGCACCGTCGTTGTTGACGGCCGTGGCCTTGATCACGGCGTGGATGATGTCGCCGTCGGCGATCGCGTCGGAAAGGCGGCGAAGCACGACGACGCCGGCGCCGCTGCCGAACACGGTTCCGGCCGCGCGGTGGTCGAAGGGCCGGCAGCGCCCGTCGGGAGACAGGATCTCGCCTTCGTGGAAGATGTAGCCGCGCCGGTGCGGCAGCTCGATGGTCACGCCGCCCGCCAGCACCATGTCGGTTTCGCCGTTGAGCAGGCTCTGGCAGCCGTAATGCACGGCCACCAGCGATGTGGAGCAGGCCGTCTGCACGTTGACGCTCGGCCCGCGCAGGTTGAAGGCGAAGGAGGCGCGGGTGGCGAGAAAATCCTTGTCATTGCCGGTATGGCGCAGCAGGAACATGCCCGTCTGCTCGACGAGCTGCCGGTTGCTGCAAACGTTGAAATAGAAGTAGCTGCCCATGCCGCATCCCGCGAACACGCCGACCGGGCCGGGGATCGTGTTCGGCGTGCGGCCCGCATCCTCCATCGCCTCCCAGGCGCATTCAAGGAACTGCCGGTGCTGCGGGTCCATGATCGCCGCTTCCTTGGGGCTGAGCCCGAAGAAATCGGCATCGAACATTTCCATGTCCGGCATGTCGGCGGTGCGGCGGACATAATTCGGATTGAGGATGCGCGACTGGCTTTCGCCGGCTGCGATCAGCTCCTCCTCCGAAAGGGTGCGGATCGATTCCGTGCCCGAGCGCAGGTTCTGCCAGAACGCGTCCACCGTTCTCGCACCCGGCACCCTCAGCGCCATGCCTACGATTGCGATATCATTCGGCGAAGCATCGATTTGCGTTTGCATCATTTCAGTTCTTCGTTAAATCCCGCGCCTTGACAATTCTAGTATCAAAATTGATATTCAGGCATCAATAAATTTTTTATGCAGTTAACTTGACTTAAAGGTGAAAAATAATTCCGAATTATTGCATTGACACAAACATGTGAGAGCAATGAAACTGCCGTTATCGTTCGAAAAATATTCTTTCAAGGAGCGAAGCGGGAGGCGTTTGAGAACAAAACCTGCATTCGTGCCGATATGATGGGCAGGAAACATCTGCGCAGCCCATAACGGAAGCGCCCCGTTTTTGAAGGAACATATTCCCGCTATTCGAAATTCGTCCGTTAATAGTGAATTTTGTTTGGGCGACGGGAACGGGCGATAGAATTCGCGATGGTTTTCGAGGGGCCTCGTTCTCGGGGAGACGTCTTTGCCGGTCATGCAGTCCGTTTCTTTCTGGTGCCTTTTCGCCCTGAATATCGGGCTTTCGGCCATCACCTTCCTGTATGCCGCCGAGCTGTTCGCCGCACTGGTCCCCGGCCGCCGCCGTTCCGACGCCGTGAAGCAGGCGCGGCCGCATGCCGCCGTGCTGGTTCCCGCCCATGACGAGGAGGCCGTTCTTGCCGGCTCGCTCGCGGCGATCCGCGCCGCACTCGCGGACGGGGACAGGCTGGTCGTCATTGCCGACAACTGTACCGACCAGACCGCCCGGATCGCCGCCGCCGCGGGAGCGGAGGTTGTGGAGCGCAACGACCCCGTCCACAGGGGCAAGGGCTATGCCCTGGATGCCGGCATGCAATATCTGGCGTCGGCGCCGCCGTCCGTCGTCGTTCTCATCGATGCGGATTGTTTTCCAGCGCCGGATGCGGTGGAGCGGCTGGTGGAGACGGCGGTCCAGACCGGCAGGCCGGTGCAGTCGCTTTACCTGATGACGGCGCCCGCCGATGCGGCAATCCCCGTAAAGGTCGCCGAATTCACCTTCATGCTCAAGAACAAGGTGCGCCAGCGCGGCCTTCACCGGCTCGGCCTGCCGTGCCACCTCACAGGCAGCGGCATGGCTTTCCCGTGGCAGACGCTGAACGGCCTGCACCTCGCCCACGGGCATCTCGTCGAGGACATGAAGATGGGGCTGGAACTGGCGGTTGCCGGATCGGGGCCGGTCTTCTGCGAGGAGGCCGTGGTCCTCAGCCCGTTTCCGCAGACCGCGACGGGCTTGCAGTCGCAGCGCCGCCGCTGGATCGGCGGGCATCTGACGCTGATCGCCGGCGCTCTCGTCAGCGTGCCGCGGGCACTCGCCCGGGGCAATATCGCCGGCGCGTTCGCCGCGCTCGCCACGGCGATACCGCCGCTCACCGTGCTGGCGGCGCTTCTCGTCGCGTCCCTGCTGGTGACGACGGTCGCGACATGGGGTCTGCAACCGGACCTGTTGCCGTGGGGCCTGTCCGTCCTGAACATCACTCTCTTCCTCGTCGCGACCCTGTCGGCCTGGCTAGCCTTCGGCCGCGCCATCCTGCCGGCGGAGGATCTCGGCCGCGCGGTCGTTCTGGTCGCCTCGCGCATGCTGAAGGCCCCGTTCGCGTTCTTCGCAGCGCGTCGCGACGGCTGGATCAGGACCGACCGCAGAGGGTCCGGCGACTGATCTTCCCCTCTATTTGTATTCGATGAGCGTCTGGCGGCGGTTGCACAGCCTGTTCAGGTAATAGGCGCAAACGCCCTGCATTTCCGCGAACTTGCCGATCACCATGAAGAAGGAATGCCGCCAGTTGTCCGGGCGGGGCAGGTCGCTGCGGACGGCAAGCCGCGCGATTTGCAGCGGATAGGCCGCCAGCAGGGCGAGGAAGGCCGGGTGGATGGCGAGACTGCCCGAAACGGCCAGCAGTGGCAGCAGACCGCCCCACAGGACGGCGCGCCGCACGTTTTGCGACCAGATCCGTTTGGGCGATGTCCTGTGCCGCGCGGCGACCTCCGCATAGGCATGCCCGGCCCGGACGGACCGCCGCCACCATTGGAAAAAATGGGTGAGAGCGGCATCGTGCAGGGTCATTTCCGCATCGATGCGCCAGATGGACCAACCCGCCTCGCGCAGCCGCAGGCACATTTCGGGTTCCTCGCCCGCGATGAGGTCGGGGGCATAGCCGCCGACCGCGCGAAAGGCGCTGCTGCGCACGAGGCAATCGCCGCCGCAGGCGATGGCCTCGCCGACCGGCGTGTCCCATTCCCGGTCGCAGATCGCGTTGTAGATGGAGGCATCCGGGAAACGTTCCCGCCGTCGCCCGCAGACGATGGCCGCGTCGTCCCGGTTCAGAAGGAAAGCCCGGGCCTTCTCGATCCAGCCGGCGGCGATCCGGCAGTCCCCGTCGACGAACTGGACGAAGTCGAGCGCGGGTGCGGTCCGCATCAGTTCGGCAAACCCGGCGTTGCGGGCACGCGCGGCGGTGAAGGGCGTGCCGGCGTCGAGCAGCACCACCGTCAGCCCCATCCTGCGCGCCGCCTCGACGCTGCCGTCGGTGGAACCGGAATCGACATAGACGGAGCGGGACGCCAGCGGACCGAGCGATGCCATGCAGGCGGTGAGGCGGGCGCCCTCGTTGCGGCCGATCAGCACGACCCCGACATCCTCGACTGCGCTGTGCATCGGTGTCCTCCTGCGGGTTTCGCCCGTCAAAATCCGGGGATTGCGTCGAAGGGCGTGCCGAAACCCGTTTCCAGGCGCACGAACAGGAACAGGGCGAGGAACGCCACCAGGGCGGCATTGACCAGAACGTCCTGCCTGACGAAGGATATCTGCTCGCGCCATTGCCCATAGACGACGGGAAGATAGCGAAACAATTCGCACGCCGATATCGCCATGATCGCACCCGGCAGCCCCATCCACGCCGATGCAACCGGCGTGAGCGCGACGAGGCCGGCAAGCTTCAGGCTGTTTCCGATCACCGCATAGACGGGCTTGCCGAGCCCGAGCAGCATGTAGTCGTTGACGGTGCAGACGATGGAGAACCAGATTCCGACGAGCAGCATCGCCAGCATCCAGCCGGCCTCGTGATAGCGGGAATCATAGATGATCTCGGTTGCGATATCGGCGACCGAAATACCGAACGCCATGCAGAAGGCCGCGCCGAGCAGAAGCTTCAGGCGCAGCGAGCCGACATGCCGGCGCAGGGCAGCACGCGTTTCCCCGGCATGGGCGGCGATCAGCGGAAACACGAGCTGATAGCTGATGCGGCCGATCAGGGCGGAGGGAAGGTCGGCGATGGTGCGGGCGATCGCATAAACCCCGACGACGGCGAGCGGCAGCGACTGGGCGAGGAAAAGCTTGTCGAAATTCATGCACAGGAAGGACAGGATCGACGACAGGAAAATCCACTTCCCGAACGACAGCACCTCCTCAACATGCGCCCTGTTCCATTCGAACCAGTTGCGGGCCCGCGGCAGCGCGTAGCTCAATGTGGCGCGAAAGGCGGCGCCGAGCAGATTGGCCGCGATGATCGACCACACGGTCGGGTTGATCAGGGCGAGGCCGACCACGAGCACGGCGGAAACGGCGTCGACCGCCAGGTCGAACAGGTTCATCCGCATGAGCTGCATCTGCCGTTGCAGGTAATAGATCGAGGTCGACGCCGCTCCCAGGATGACCAGCGTCAGGCCGCTCAACTGGATGGCCGAGGCGGGGATCTGGTAGATCTGGCTGAGGGGATAGGCGGCCATCGTCAGCAGGCCGAAGAGAACGAGGCCACGGACGAACTGAAGCGTCCAGGCCGTGTTCTGGAACGACTTCTTGTCGCCGTCCTTGCTGCGCACGACGTTCTGGGCGATGCCGACATCCGTCAAAAGTTCGATGCCGAACTTCAGCGTGGTGATGATCATCAGCACGCCGAACACCTCGGGAACCACGATCCGCGACAGGATGATGTTGGATACGAAGCGTATCCCGACGGTCAGGACATAGGTTCCGATCGTCCACATCGCTCCCGTGACGACACGTCTCTGCGAAATGGCCATCAGCGATTCCCGCCGCCTGCGAACAGCCGGGCGAGATCGCCCGCCAGCCTGCGAATGTCGTGCATGGCCATGACCCTTGCGCGGCCCGCCCGTCCCATCCGGTCGATGTCGGCGGGCGTGGCTTCCAGCGCCGAGCGCATGGCCGCGACGAGTTGCGCGTGGTCGCCGGGCTGGACGAGCCAGCCGCAGGTCGCATCGACGAGTTCCGGTATGCCGGCGATCGTCGTCGTGATGACGGGCCGGCACAGGGCCAGCGATTCCATCAGCACGATCGGCAGCCCCTCGGCGTAGCTCGGCAGCAGGAGCGCGCGGCCGTCGCGGATCAGCCGGCGCACCTCCTCGTTTGAGGCCCAGCCATGCAGGAGGACTTGCCTTTCGACGCCGTGGCGGCGGATTTCCGCCTCGACGTCGGCCCGGCTTTCTCCGTCGCCGACGAGAATGACGCGAAGCTGGGGAAAGTCGCCCCGCAAGGCCGCCACGGCCGCGGGGATATGAACCTGCCCCTTCTGCGGGCACAGGCGCCCCACGCAGACCAGCGTGAGGTTGCCGGGCTGGATGGGAGGCGGCGGCACGAAGTCCTCCAGGCGCAGGCCGCACCGCACCACCTCGATTTTCCGGCGGCTGTCCTCGTCCCCGCCGATGCCGCTCAGGACGCGCTTGCAATAGTCCGAAATGGCGACCACGAAGGACGAATGCCGGATTTTCAGGGCGTAGCTGCGGGATTCGGCGTCGACGAATTCATCCGGCCCGTGGGCGGTGAAGCTGTAACGCGGGCCGCCCATGAGACGGGCGAGCATCACCACCGCCGCTGTATTGGTGCCGTAATGCGCATGGACGTGGGCGATGCCGGCGCGGCGCGTCTTCCGGCGCAGGCTGGCGGCCTGCATCGCATAGGCGGCATGACGGATCGGCTCGCCACCCGCGTTGCGGACGAGCGTGATCCAGGCGGGCAGCATCCGCATGACACCGGCCGGATTGAGCAGGATTTCGCGCAGGGTGGACAGCATCAGGTCCGCAACGTTTCCTTCCAGCAGATAGACGGTTTTGTCGCTTTCGGCGATGTCGCGCGGGTCCACCAGTTCTCCCGCGAAGCGCCGGACCGCGAAGCGCGATACCGTCTCGCCTTCGGCTTCGAGGGCTTCGATTTCCCGGCGGATGAAGGTGCCGCTTGGTACAGGATACGTATTCAGGAAATAACCAATCTTCATCCTGCACTTCCATCAAGGAATTCCGGCGCGGGCTACGATATTCCTTCGCCTCGCAGCGTAGTTTACAATAATTACGGGGAACGGTATATGTATTAACGCGCGTTCGGGGTAAGTTTCATTCGGGAAAACTGAAAACATGGTTAGTGACGGAAATTTTTTCTAATTATGCTTAATCGTATAAGGTCCATGTAAAATATAGACGGATTTGTGAATGGTGTAGTCAAGTTCGATTTCTGTCCGGAAATTTAAACATTGCATTTTGTATGTGTTATATGTTGATCTATTGCGAGATACATTTCAGCTTAATTCGATCCGGGTGTTCCGCCTGCATGTTTGACGGCGGGGAGATTTATAGGGAATTTTGACTGGAAAGTCGAATGTCGATCGGCTTGGCTGACACGGGTGGCGCGTAATCGTAGCGGGGTGGTGTTTATATGTTCGATTGCCTTCTCATCGGCGATGAATCGCTGCTGGTACAATGCTGTACGCTGCTGCGCGACCGCGGCCACCGGATCAACGGTGTGGTCTCGGCCAGCCCGTCCGTCAGGGACTGGGCGCGCCAGCACGACATTCCGGCGCTGGAATGGGGCGACGATCTCGCACGCTCCCTCCAATCGGTCGATTACGACTGGTTGTTCAGCATCGCCAACCTTCGCATGATCCCGCAGGCGGTCTGGCAGAAGGCCAGAAGCGGCGCCGTCAACTTTCATGATGGCCCCCTGCCACGTTTCGCCGGCCTGAATGCGCCCGCCTGGGCGCTCATCGCGGGCGAGACGTCATTCGGCGTGACCTGGCATGAAATCACCACCGGCGCCGACGAGGGCCGCATTTACGCGCAGGCCCGCTTCGACATCAGCCCCGACGATATCAGCCTGACCCTGAACACCAAATGCCTTGCTGCCGGCGCGGAGACCTTTGCGACTTTGGTCGCCGATATCGAGAACGGGACGCTGACGGGGCGCCCGCAGGACTTTTCGCAGCGCAGCTATTTCGCGAAGAACCGCCGCCCGGATGCGGCGGGAACCCTGCTGTTCGACAGGACGGCGGAGGAACTGTCGCGCCTGTACCGCGCCCTGAACTTCGGCCCCGGCTATGCCAACCGGCTGGTGCATCCGAAGGTGCGCCACGCCGGCCGCGTCTTCCTTCTCACCAAGTTCGAAATCTCCGGGCCGGGGGCGGGCGGGGTGCCGGCCGGCAGCGTTCGCGCGGCCGGCACGGATGGCGTCGTGGTCGCCACGGCGCAGGGCGACGTCGTCATCGATGGTGTCTGCCGCGATGGCGGGCGCGAAATCCGCCTCTCCGCCAGCGTTCGGCCGGGCGAGACCCTGCCCCTGCTGCCGGACGCGGAGATCGAGGCGCTGAACGGCGCCGTCGCCGAGGTGGTGCGCAACGAGGACAGGGCGGTCGCGCGGTTGCGGGCCCTGGAAGACGTCCAGTTGTTCGATGTGGCCGAGACACCGCAGCGGGATGGCGATCTCGCCGGCATCGCGCTCGACCTTCCGGCGCGCCTGACGGCGGACGGCCGCATGGCGGCGATTGCCGCGTTCCTCGCCCGGTTCTCGGGTCAGGACCGGCTCGACGTCGCCTATTCGGGCGATGCGGTCCTGCGCCATGCCGGCCGCTTCCCCGGCTATTTCGCCAGAAGCGTGCCGCTGCGCATCGAACTGCCTTCGGCCGGTTCTGTCAGCGCTTTTACCGCCGACGTGGCGGGCCGGCTCGAGGTCCTGCGCGGCGAGGGAACCTATCTGGACGACCTGACCTGGCGCGAGCCGGAGCTGAAAGACGTCCGGCTGACCGTCGGCATCGTCGAGACCGGTAATACCGCCGACGCGGCCGGCATTGCCGGATGCGCGCTGACCTTCGTGGTTGGCGCCGCCGGCGGCGCCGACCGGCTGATCTACGATCGCGCCCGGCTCTCCGATGCGGTCGCGTCGCGATATGCCCGGCAGGTCGAATGGCTCGCCTCGGCCTTCGCCACGCAGGAGGGCCTCGTCGCCGACCTGCCGCTGATGTCGCCCGAAGAGACCGACAGGGTGCTTTACGCGTGGAACGACACGGCGCGGGAATATGACGGCTCGGCCTGCGTCCACACGCTCATCGCGCGTCAGGCCGCACGCACGCCCGAGGCCGTGGCGCTGGCATGGCGCAACGAGGAGATCACCTACCGCGAACTCGACGAGCGCGCCAACAGGATCGCCCATGCGCTGGTCGGCATGGGGATCGGACCCGACACGATGGTCGGCCTCAACCTGCCGCGCTGCATCGATCTCGTTGTCGGCGCCCTGGCCATCCAGAAAGCGGGCGGCGCCTATGTGCCGCTCGATCCGCATTTCCCGGCCGACCGCCTCACCTACATGGTGGAGGACAGCGGCATTCCCGTCATCCTTTCCAGCCGCACCCTTGCCGGTGCGCTCACCGCGCCCGGCGTCAGGACCGTGTTCGTGGAGGACATTCTCGCCGGGTCGCAGCCGGCGCAGCCGCCTGCCGTCGAGGTCGGGCCGCATCATCTGGCCTATGTGATCTATACGTCCGGCTCGACGGGCCGCCCGAAGGGCGTGATGGTCGAGCACCGCAACGTCGTCAACTTCTTCGCCGGAATGGACGAGCGGATCGCGTATGACAGGGCCAGCCAGCCCGTCTGGCTCGCCGTGACCAGCCTGTCCTTCGATATTTCGGTTCTCGAACTGTTCTGGACGCTGGCGCGGGGCTTCAAGGTCGTCATTTATTCCGCCAGCGCAAAGGAGCACAAGGCCGTGCCGGTAGCTGTGCGGCGTGCGAACGGTAGCGGCGCGGCGATGGATTTCGGCCTGTTCTACTGGGGCAACGACGACGGGGCAGGGCCGGCCAAATATCGCCTGCTGCTCGAAAGCGCGAAATTTGCCGATGCCAACGGTTTTCAGTCGATCTGGACGCCGGAGCGGCATTTCCACGCCTTCGGCGGGCCCTATCCTAACCCGTCCGTCACCGGGGCCGCCATCGCGGCGCTCACGACAAACCTGTCGATCCGGGCCGGCAGTTGCGTCCTGCCGCTGCATCACCCGGTTCGCGTGGCCGAGGAATGGGCGGTTCTGGACAATCTCAGCAACGGCCGCGTCGCCGTGGCGTTCGCCTCCGGCTGGATGCCCGAGGATTTCGTCCTGCGGCCTGAAAACGCGCCGCCGAACAACAAGGCCGCGCTTCTGCGCGATATCGAAACCGTGCGGAAACTGTGGCGCGGCGAGCGCGTCGAATTCGATTTCGGCAACGGCACCGCCGGCATCGTGACGCAGCCCCGGCCCGTGCAGGCCGAACTGCCCGTCTGGCTGACCACGGCCGGCAATCCCGAGACCTATCGCGAGGCGGCGCGGATCGGCGCCCACATCCTGACCCACCTGCTCGGCCAGTCGATAGAGGAACTGGCGGACAAGCTGCGCATCTATCGCGAGACGCTGGTGGAATGCGGCCGCAATCCGGACGACTACAAGGTCACGCTGATGCTGCACACGCTGCTGGGCGAGGACCGCGAGGAGGTGCGCGACGCCGCGCGCGGGCCGATGAAGGATTACCTGCGCAGCGCCGCGGCGCTCATCAAGCAATATGCCTGGGCCTTTCCGGCCTTCAAGAAGCCGCAGGGCGCGTCGAGCGCAATGGATATCGACCTGCAATCGCTCGACCCGGACGAGATGGACGCCATCCTCGAATTCGCCTTCCTGCGCTATTTCGAGGACAGCGGCCTGTTCGGCACCGTCGAGGATGCGCTGCGGCGGATCGATCAGGTGGCCGCCATCGGCGTCAGCGAAATCGCCTGCCTCATCGATTTCGGGGTTCCCGCCGGCCTCGTTCTCGAAAGGCTCACGCCTCTCGCCCAGGCGGTTTCCCTGGCGCGGGCGCCGGCTGCTATGACCGATGCGGTCTCCGACAACAGCTTCGAGGAGGATGTTCGCCGCCACAATGTGACGCATCTTCAATGCACGCCGTCGATGGCGCGCATGTTCCTGATGAGCGAGACCGACCGTTCGGCCTTCGCCCGGATCCGCCACCTGTTCATCGGCGGCGAAGCGCTTCAGGCGTCGCTTCTCGCCGATATCCGCACGCTGACGCAGGCGAGCGTCGAGAACATGTACGGCCCGACCGAGACGACGATCTGGTCGTCGACGATGACCGCGGACATGTCGGAAAGCGTCGTTCCGCTCGGCCGGCCCATCGCCAATACGCAGCTTTACGTGCTGGACGCGGCCGGAAAGCCGGCGGCGCCCGGCCAGCCCGGCGAGCTTTACATCGGCGGCGACGGGGTGACACGCGGATACCTCCACCGCGAGGAACTGACGCGCGAACGCTTCCTGCCCAATCCCTTCGCTCCCGGCCGCATCTACCGCACCGGCGACCTCGGTTGCCGCACGGATGACGGAACCCTGCGCTTCCTCGGACGAACCGACTATCAGGTCAAGGTGCGCGGATACCGTATCGAGCTTGGCGAGATCGAGGCGCGCATCGCCACGTTCCCCGGCATTGCCGAGGCGGTGGTGATCGCCCGCGAGGACCGGGCAGACGATGTCCGCATCGTCGCCTATGTCCGGCTGAGCGGCGAGCCGGTCTCCGAGGATGCGCTGCGGCGGCATCTCGGCGAAACCCTGCCGGATTACATGATTCCGGCCCATGTCGTCACGCTCGACGCCTTCCCGCTGACGCCGAACGCGAAGGTCGACCGCAAGGCGCTGCCCAAGCCGGCGACGGCGACGGCGACCGCGCCGGCTGCGGCGCAGGCCTTCGTCAGCCCGGAAAGCACGCTCCAGAAGGATATCGCCGAGGCGTACAGGCGGACGCTGGGGCTGGAGCGTGTCGGTGTGAACGACAATTTCTTCGCCATCGGCGGTCATTCCCTTCTGGCCGTCCAGCTTCACCGCGACCTCAAGGCCGGCCTCGCGCCGGAATTGACGATCACCGACATCTTCCGCTTTCCGACGGTCGGGACGCTGGCCGGCCACCTCGCCAACCGCGAGAAGGAGGACGACCGGCTGAGTCAGGTGGCCGACCGGGCGGCCATGCGGCGCGCGGCGCTCGGGGACAGGCGGGCGGCCTTGACGCGCGCGCGGACCTGAGCGGCATGGAGGCGTTGCGGGCTCTTTTTGCCGAAGGCGTCGGGACGGCGTGCTGCGATCCGCGCGCCGCGGTCGCCCGTCCGTATCGCGAGGAGGAACGCTTCGTGGAGCGCGCCGTCGACAGCCGCAGGCGCGAGTTTCACGCCGGACGCGCCTGCGCGCGGATGGCTATGAGTGCCCTCGGGCTGGAAGGCGTCGCCATTCCCGCCGCGCCCGACCGTGCGCCCGTCTGGCCCGAGGGCGTCGTCGGCAGCATCAGCCATTGCGCCACGCTCTGCGTTGCGGCGGTGGCACTGGTCCGCGACGGCTATGGATCGATCGGCCTCGACGTGGAGCCGGCCGAACCTCTGCCGGCGGATCTGGTCGAAACGATCTGCACGCCGGAAGAGGAGGCATGGCTCGGCCGCCAGCCGCCGGAGCGCCGGATGCTGCTGGCCCGGGCGATCTTCAGCGCGAAGGAATCGCTCTACAAATGCCAGTATCCACTGACGGGCGTCCTCCTGGATTTTCAGGATATCGACATCGCTCTCCATGCGTCTTCCTATCATGCGCGGTTCCGCAGGGATGCCGCCGGCATCGCTCGCGGCACGATCCTCGAAGGCCGCCTGACCATCGAGGACGGTTACATTCTCACCGGCTTGACGATGACGGCTTCCCGGCATGCCGGGTTATTTCGCCGTCTTGAGACGGCCAACCTGACGGATTGAAGGCGGCGCCATGCTGGATGTGCAGGACACGAAAGGCCGGGAAACGCTGCCGCCTCGCGCCGATGCAAGCGTTCTGCTCGTCACGGCGGTCCGTCTGCGCCGCGGCCCGCGCGGTCTCCAGCTCGACGATCAGACCTGCGCCGGTCTCGTCCGCTATGCGGAGAATTTCCGGCAGGTGACATTCGCCGGCATCGTTCTCGATGCCGAGCGCGAGGAGGACACCTCCGTCGCCTGGGTCGACGTCGTGGATCTGCCCTGTTCCGGGCGCGTCGAATTCATGGAACTGCCGTTCGCCTACAGGATCACGGCATTCGCGCGGACCTACAGGCGGACGCGCGCGCTGCTCGGGCAGGCCATTCGCGACAGCGATCACCTCTGCTTCACGCTCGGTTATCTGTCCGGCGACTGGGGTGCGGTCGCCGCGCTGGAAGCGGATGCGCAGGGCCGCAAGTTCGCCGTCTGGTTCGATCGGGTCGAGCACGACGTCATTCTCAGGACGCTTCCGGACCACAGGTTCCGCCGGCGCATGAAGGAGCGCATGACGCTGCCGGTCATGAAGCGCTATCATCGCTATCTCATCGGCCGCAGTTCGCTCGGCCTGTTCCAGGGACGCGATACCTACAACGCCTATGCCGGCTTCTCCTCCAACCCCGTGTGCATGTATGACGTCCACACGCAGCGCGCCGACCGCATCGACGGGGAGAGGCTGGAGGCGAAGGTGGAGCGGCTTCTGTCCGGCGCGCCGCTTCGGATCGTCTATGTCGGACGGGCGGCGGCCATGAAGGGGCCGCAGGACTGGATCGACGCTCTGGCGGCCGCGGCCGGCGCCGGCGTCCCGCTCGAGGCGCGATGGCTGGGGGACGGTCCGCTCGTGGAGGCGATGCGCGGCCTGATCCGCGAGAAGGGCCTGTCCGGTCATATCCGTCTCGCCGGCCATGTCGCCGACCGGGAGGCGGTTTTGGACGCGATGCGCGACAGCGATCTGTTCGTGTTCTGCCACAAGACGCCGGAATCGCCGCGATGCCTGATCGAGGCGCTGGTCTGCGGCTGCCCCATCGTCGGCTACACCTCCCCTTATGCCGAGGATCTGGTTGCCGAACAGGGCGGCGGCGTCCTGACCCCGCTTCACGATGCCGGGGCGCTCGGCCGCCGGATCGCGGACCTCGCCACCAGCCGCCGCGATCTGGCGCAACTGGTTCGCGATGCGGCCGCGTCCGGCGCCCGCTTCGATGAGGAAACGCTCTACCGCCGCCGTGCGGACCTGCTCGTGGAGTTTGCCTGAATGATGTCGCGTGCCTTCGCACTCTCTGCCGCCGCCGTCCTTGCGGGATCGATCCTCTTCGCATTCGCCGCCGGGGCACCGCAAACCGGAAAGGATACCCCCGTGCATCTCTCGCTGCCGGACCCGGCCGGAATGGAAGCCCGGCGCCACATCTTCATCTCCGGCCACAGCCTGACAGACCGCCCCGTGCCGTACTTTCTCAGCGAGATCGCCGATGCTAGCGGCCTGCCGATCGTCTGGAACCGGCAGCATATCGGTGGATCGTCGATCAGGAGCCGGTCCTTCGGCGACGACGCGGCAAGGCCGTGGTCGGGATTTTCCGCCGGCACGGACCCTGAGGGCCGGCCGATCGACGTGCTGGCGGAGCTGCGTGCGCCCGAGGTGCCGGAGGCGGGGCCATACGACATCCTGCTGATCACCGAGCAGCACAGGCTGCTCGACACGCTTCTGTGGCAGGATACGGTGACGCATCTGGGCGCCTATCAGGACAGGTTCGTGGCGGCGAACCCGCAAGGGCAGACGTTTTTCTTCACCCCGTGGCTCGACGTATCGGACAAGAGCGACCTTGCCGACTGGATCGCCTATGAGCGGGCGGCATGGCCGGTCTGGCAATGCACGGTTGCCCGGGTGAACGACCGGATCGCGGCCGAGGGCCGGCCGGACCGCATCTTCATGATCCCCGTGTCCCTTGCGCTGGCGGACCTGATGGCGCATCTGCGCGACGACCCGGCTCTGCCCGGTTTCGCCTTCGCGGACGACAGGCAGGCGGCGGATGCGATCTTTTCGGACGACGTCCACTTGACGCCGGTCGGCAACTACTTCGTGGCGGCGCTCACCTTCCATGCGATCTACGGCAGGCTGCCCGGCCCGGGGGCGCCGTCCCCGATCCCCGCCGGACAGGCGGAAACGCTCCGGCAATTCGCCGCCGCCTTCATGGATCGATACCGCGAGACGACGCCGACCTTCGACAGCGCGGCCTGCGCCTCGGGCCCGGGCCTGCCGTTCATCCTGCATTATACGGGCTATGTGGAGCGAACCTACACGCGGGCGGAAAGGGGCTATCTGCGATCGAGGATCCAGCAGGTCCGCGATACGCTACGCTTTGCCTTCCGGCTGTGACGCCTCCCGGACCTATCCGTTTCGCGAGACCATCCGGCGCAGCTTGCCGGCGATCATGTCGCGGGTGGGGATGTTGCCCCTGAACGTTTCGGCAAGGGCGCCGAGGCCGGCGACATTCCACGGCCGGTAGCCCCTGTAGGCCGTCCTGTCGAGGATGCCGTAGAAGCCGTCGTACATGACGTTCTTCATATAGGGATCGTCCAGCTTCTTCGCATAGCGGGCATGCCACGGCTTTACGGTGCCGATCAGGTGGATGATCCTGCCCTCCAGCCGCTCGGGCCGTTCATACTGTGAGGTGTTCCAGTCGGGGTCGAGGAGCAGCGTTTTGTTTTCGAAGACGAGGTTGAGGGCATCCTGGTCCTGCGAATCCAGCCTGTCGAACGCGGCAATCGAGATGTCCACCAGCGCCTGCTCGATGTCATGCGCCCGCCAGGCGGTGAGATCGATGATCAGGAAGCCGCTGTTGAAGTAGGTGCGTTCGTCCTGAAGCCCCAGCCGCGCCCGCAACTCGGGCCAGCTCTTGCGGGTCCGCACGGACACGTCCGCGACGGCGGCGATCGGATGGCCGGCGAGATCCATTCGCGCGGCTTCGGCGAGATCCCGCATCACCAGAAGATCGGTGTCGAGATAGATGCAGCGCGTCACGTCGGCGGGGAGGAGGGCGATGAAGTAGCGGGCATAGGCCGATTTGCTCTTCAGGTACTTGGTCGAGCGGAACGGCGCGAGCTTTTCGGCCGGAACGTCGTAAAACGCGACGGTCCCGCACTTGCCGTGCGCCCACGACCGTTTGAGATCCGCGCGGTCCTTTTCCGAAAAGCCGGTTGCCAGCACATGGACGTTCACGATGTCCGACGACGATTCCAGTGCGGAGCGCACCGTGGTCGCAAGGCCGTAGAGTACGCCCCGGTCGGCGGAAAGAACGATATCGATGGTCATGGACGCCTCTGCCGCGGTTTTTCCCAGTATCGGCGCACCAAGCGCCATGAATAAAAGGTCATCGCTTCGAAGCGGCCCGGTTGTCGAAGACGATGTAGGATTTGGGCAGCCCCATGAACCGCTCGACGATCACCCTGGCCTCCGGAAACAGCCGCTCGAGCTCCTTGCGCGAGACGATATCGGTGCCGTCGATCATCTCCGTCCAGGCCGGCAGCTTGCGCCGCCAGCGCTCGACGATGAAGCGGCGCAGCGATGCGGGATAGAACCACCAGAACGGCATGCCGTTATGCGGCTCGATGGGGAAATACTTGCAGGGCGTCTGCACCCAGTAGCTCTTGCCGAGCCGCTGGACCTCGCGTGCGAAGGCCGCCCGGAAGCGCTCGTCGCCGACATGCTCGATGACGCTGTTGCTGAATACGATGTCGAAGCTCTGGTCTTCGTAGCCCGTCACATTGCAGGCATCGCCCTCGACGTAACGGATGGTGTGGTGGGAATGCGGGGCAGCCTGCGCGATCCCCGGAAGATTGAGAATGGTGATATCCAGGCTGGGATCGACCGGTTCCCAGATCATCGGCTGTCCGCCAAGGTCCAGAACAGTGACGCTGCGGTCGATATTCATGATCGAACAGAATTGTTCCATGCGCTTGCGTCGCGTGCGGGCCGAAAACGGCATCAGTAACTTGTAGAACAGATTGATACGCAAATACCGAAAGTCTACCAAGCTTCTGTCTCCCCAACGCAAATCGACTTGGCCGGGATGTTGCCCAAGGCAATAACAAAATGCAAATATTATATAAGTTGAACGGGAATTTTTTTAACTGGAGAAGGTGAAGTAAACCAGAAAGAAAGATTGGAAGCCGTGTATTGACAAAACTTTTCCTTTGTCACTCTCGGGCTCGACCTGAGGGCCCACGCCGCAAGCGGCGCGGTGGATGGTCGGGGGTCGAGCCCGACCATGACGAAGGAGAGCGAGGCGCCGTTTGTCAGCAGTTTGACGCGTCATGAAACGCCGATAGACAGTCAAACCGGACATGCGGAACGCGGGCATAGCTTGTCGCTGCGTCGAACGCTTTTACCCGGCGTGACACGTTCGGTTCAAAGAAGGCGGTCGGCGTCGACGGCTGGCCGGGCGCGTCGCTGCCTGCGGCCGGGGCCGGATGCCGGCTCCCCACTGGTCTTCGCCTCGGGAGCCAGTGCGCGGTCCTGGTCTTCGGCTTCCGGCGGCAATATGGTTTCCGGCGTCTGGGGCTGCGGGTCGGGCTTCGTTACGAAACGGATCATGGGCATGTTCCCTGTTGTGGTCGGTCGTGGAATCGCTCCGGCAGGCACCGGAGCGCAGGCGTGCCGGAGAAGGCCGGTTTCAGGCGGAGAGGGCGGCGGCACAGCCTTGTCCGCCGAGCCTGTCGGCGGTCGTCTGCCCGGGCATCGTCGCCCAGCCGCCGGTCTCCACGAACTGGCGCCTCCTGTAATTATCGGGCAGGGCCTTGAATTCCGTGAGGCGGGCCGCCGCGTCCGGCGCCGCGTTGAACCGTTCGACACAGATGGCGGTCGCCAGTTCGCCGCGCGCGACATCGCCGGCAGTGGTCGCTGCCGCGCGGGACGTGCCGCCCGTCACCCAGCCGCCCCAGTTGAACCCGATGACGATCGTGGCGACGACCGCCCCGATACATGCCCAGATCAACGCGCCCTTCGAAGGCTGATAGTTTTCCCAGCGCTGGGACAGGGATGGTTTCGTCGTGCTTTGCATGGCCATGAAATCAATCCTTTCTGATCGATATTCGGTTTGCGCCCGCTGTCGCGGGACGATTGAGGTGCGCATGCTTATGCCCGCCCCGCGCCGCTATCGGCCGCCGGAGCGGGTTTTCCTGCCGGAATGCCGGCGGTCGTTTCGCCGTCCTGCGGCTTTTGGCTGATGGGGTGGGGGTGACGATCCTGTTCCCGGGTCTGGCGCCGCCATCCACAGGCCGGAGGACGGCGCGGTCGGCGACTGGATGGGATGTCATCGGGATCTTTCTGCGGCCTGCGAATAGGGCGTCCGCAATTCATTCATAACACCTTTGCTATTTCGAGGACAGGATTTTCAAATTTAAAATCCGGTTTATGTGAAATTATTGAAATAAATAAATTGATTTCCGGATTATTATATACGTTATGACGCGATATTTATTTTTGGATAAGAGTGATTTTCATTCGGATGTTGTATTTTTTATATGAATTTAGAAATAAAAATTTCTTCACGCCTTGTTCGAAACTCATTTGGGGCGCATACATGATGCTCGTTGAGCCTGAAGAACATGGTTTCGCGGCTCCGGTTCTTGGTGGACCGCGCGCTGCGGCCCGCCATCCGATACCGAATTCTCGACAGCGAATGCACCGTGCCGGTCCGGCGCGGTCGAACTTGTGGAGACCGAGACATGGCCAGCCGCGCCACGCAGACCGTCGCCCGTTTTTCGTTCCCGTTCCGCCTGCCTGGCCTCACCGTGGCGCAACCGGCCGGACAATACCGCGTCGAGCAGGACGAGGCATTGATCGAGGCCGTCTCCCGCCATGCCTGCCGGCGTCTGGGCGCTGTCATCCACCTGCCGGCAATCGGCCGGCAAGCCTCCGCCTGGCAGATGGTGCCGGTCGATCCGGCCGATCTTCAGGCCGCACTCGAAAAGGATCAAGAACACGCGATGACCGCTATCCATTTCCGGCAATCCTATACCCGCCCTGTCCGACGCGCCGCGGCAACGCATCTTTTCGCGGTGGGGCAGCGCGTCCGGATGAAGGCCGGCTTCATCAAGTCCGCCATCCGCTCTCCCGATGTCTACCGCATCACCTGCGTGCTGCCGCCGCAGGGCACGTCTTTCCAGTATCGCATCCGCAACGACGAGGAGCGTCATGAGCGGGTGACGACGGAAGACAATCTCGAGCCGGTGGACCGGAACTGAAGGGAATGGCGCGCTCTTAGAGGGAAGAGAGGGTCGGTGAAGGTCGAGATCGAGTTCTACCGCACCCGAAACAGGGACGATGCGCACGCCGTCGTCGGCCGTGAGGTCGCGGAAGCCGCCGATCTCGCTGACGCGATCGAAATCGCCCGGCGGCTGGCGCAGACCCTCGGCATGCCGCAGCGGCCGGATGCCATGACCATAAGGGACGGGCAGGGGAACGAACTCTATTCAGGCGACCCCGGCGCCATTGAGACATTTTGACGAAAGGTCATCACCATGAATATCCTGAGAACGGAAATCGACAGTCCCCGACGGGCGTTTGCGCTCGGTGTCTGGGAAAACGAAGGCGGAGCATTGCCATCCGCAACGATGGATCATCAATACGGTCGCCGCGTCGAAGGGGACCGGTCCTGGACGATCTATCACGTCTTCACCGGCGTGCCGGCACGCATCGACGGCGAGGCGATGACCGGCCTCAGCCGGGCGGATGCCACCTGCGGCATGCTGTCCCTCAACCTCCGCAGTCTCGCTCGCCGGAAGGAGCGTGTCGCCACCCGGCCGGCCGTCGTGCGGGCTCCCACGGACGCGGGGTGCCAGTCATGACGCTGGCCTTTCCCAATCCGAGCCGCAGCTTCGACGAAACACGCAACGCCGTGCGCTTCATCGGCCATGACGGCATGTTCGAGGTGCGGTTCTTCATCGAGGCGGGCGCTTTGGCAAAATCGGATGTTGCCGCACGCCGGGCCGGGTCGCTGGAGGCGAAGTGCCTTTCGGCCTTCGATGCCCTGCGAACGTCGATCCACGATATCGCGCGCAAGGCCTATGCCCAGGGCCGCCGCCCGTCCTACACTCTGACCGCCGCCGATTTCCATTAGGGGGCATTCGATCTTTTCACGGAAACGCTGAAAGGCTTTGATTATTTGTTTTTGCGCAATTCCGAACGGAAAACCGCCTCATACTTTTCCTGAAATCGCTCCAAGAGAGGACCCCGCCCGGATGCTGATCCGCTACGGTTACGAGATCACGCTGGCCTGCCGGCAACCCACCGCTCTGGTGTGTCTTCTGTCGGTCCATGACGATCGCGCGGCCGACATCAGGGGGGCGGAAACGGTGTTCACCGATCCCGATGTCCCGACATCGACCTACCGGGATCTTTTCGGCAACCGCTGCCGGCGGCTCGTCGCGCCGGCGGGCGACCTGATGATATGGGGCGATGCCACCATCGAGGACGACGGCCGGCCGGACAGGGTGCTGCCGGACGCGCGGGAGCTTCCTGTGGCGGAACTGCCGGACGATTGCCTCAACTATCTCATGGGCAGCCGCTATTGCGAAACCGACCTTCTCAGCCAGGCCGCCTGGGACATGTTCGGCACGGTGCCGCCCGGCTGGGGCCGTGTGCAGGCGATCTGCGATTTCGTTCACGGCCACATCCGTTTCGACTACATGCAGGCCCGCTCGACGCGGACGGCCTATGAGGTGTTCCATGAGCGCGTCGGCGTCTGCCGCGATTTCGCCCATCTCGCCGTCACGCTCTGCCGCTGCCTCAACATTCCCGCCCGCTACGTCAACGGCCATCTCGGCGATATAGGCGTTCCGGTCGTCGATCCGATGGATTTCAGCGCCTGGATCGAGGTCTTCCTGGACGGCGAGTGGCACACCTTCGATCCGCGCAACAACACGCCGCGGATTGGCCGGATCGTGGTCGCGCGCGGCCGGGATGCGGCCGACATACCGCTCGTCAATTCCTTCGGCCCGCACGTTCTCAAGGCGTTCCGCGTCTGGACCTACGAAGTGCAGGACCTGCAAAGCGTCTGAGACGTCGGGATGGCGCGGCCAGACTGGAGAAGGACGCTGTTCTCCGCATCTGGAAAATGCGGCGGCGTTCGGATAGAAGATGCCTCCCGGGCGTCTTCGCAAGACATAAAGGCGAGGTACGGCGGTATGGTGTCGCTTCATGGGCGACCGGTACGATGGAAAGAGCCGTAGCATGGATTTCGCCGACAGAGTGACTGCCGTTTTCACCACGTTCAACAGCGCGCATGTCATCGGCAAGGCATTGCAATCCTTGCCGGACGGTGTCCGCGTCATCGTGGTGGATAATGCCAGCCGTGACGACACCGCCGAGCAGGCGAAACGGGCCCGTGCCTCGGTGGAGGTTATCTCACTTCCCAAAAATGTCGGTTTCGGGCGGGGATGCAATGTCGGCCTGCGTCTGGTGGAAACCGATTATGCGGTGGTGATCAACCCGGATCTTTTTGTCGGGGAGGATTGCCTTTCGGTCTGCGTCGCGGCTGCGGACGCTCATCCCGAAGTGGCCTTGTTCGGCCCCCGGGAGGAAACCGGCGGCAGGGGTGATGCCCGGATTACGGATGTGGACTATTGCGAGCAGGTGTCCGGCGCGTTCATGTTCATGCGCATGAGCGCTTTCCGGACGATCGGCTTTTTCGACGAAAACATATTCATGTATTTCGAGGATAACGACCTGTGCCTGAGAACGCGCGATTGCGGCTACAGGCTCGCCCGCGTGCTGCGCGCCGAAACGCAGCATATCGGCGCCGGCTCGACCCAGAAGAATTACGACTCGGCCTATGAAAAGTCCCGGCTCTGGGGAAGCGCCTGCGCCTATTTTGCCGACAAGTACAAGGATTCCCCCGAGGGAAAGGCCGCCGGACGCAAGCTCAGGCACTATTATATCAAGTATTACAAGAACCTGGTGCTCGACCGGCATCTGGCGAGAATATATGCCGAGCGCATCCGTGGCTGGAAAGAATATTCCTCCCTCGGGCCGGGCGCGATGTTCGACAACACGTTCGTGACGCCGGCGAATGCGAAGGCCGACGCGTAAGACGTCCGGCCACCGGGATTGCTAGGTTCCCCTGTGCTGTCCCGGCTTTCAGCCGTCGATGCCCACCTTGGCGACCAGAACCGGATCGGCCCGGAAATCGTCGGGAAACAGTCGCTTCAGGTTCTCGATCTTCGGCAGGTCGTTGTGGACGATATAGGGATAGGTCGGATTGTTGGTCAGAAAATCCTGATGGTAATCCTCCGCCGGGTAGAAAGCCTTCTCCGGCTCGATGGTGGTGACGATGGCGGCATCGTAGACCCGCGCCTTGTTGAGCTGGTCGATATAGGCCTTGGCGATACGGGCCTGTTCCTCGTTCACCGGGAAGACGGTCGAACGGTACTGCGTGCCGATATCGGGGCCTTGCCGGTTGAGCTGCGTCGGATCGTGCGCCACCGAGAAATAGATGTGCAGAAGATGACCGTAGGTGATCTTGCCCGGATCGTAGGTGATCCTGACCGCTTCCGCGTGGCCGGTCCTGCCGCTGCCGATCATCTCGTACCGCGCGGTTGCGGCCGCGCCGCCGGCATAGCCTGACACCGCGTTGGCAACGCCCTCGACGCGCTGGAACACGCCCTGAACGCCCCAGAAGCAGCCGCCGGCGAAGATGGCCGTTTCCTTCGCGGCGCTGGTCTTCGCCTCATCGACGGCCGGGGCCGGGATCGCGATCCCCTCCTGGGCGGACGCGCTTGCCGTTGTGAGCGTAAGCCCCGCGAAAACGAGGCCAGCGCTGGCGATGGCGGTGAACATGCCGGATAGTCTCGCTCTCGTTCGCATGGCGGTCTCCTCAACCGAAGGTGAAAGCATAGGCCTCCAGACCGGGGTCCAGGAAGCGGATTTCGAAGGTGCGGTCGGCAACCGGCCCGCTCTGGCGCACGAGCTGGTAAAGCCGCTGTTCCGTCACGGTGCCGTTGCCCTCGGCATCGGTATCGACGCCGTGATCCTCGCCCGGCGGCTTGCCGTCGATCGTCACCTTGAACCGCACCGGCTTGCCGTCGCTGCCGGGGCCGAGAACGAGGTGAAGGTCGCGGGCGTGGAAGCGATAATAGAGGCTGCCTTCGCCCTGCGAAAGCGCGGCCTTTTCCGGGCCGACGACCCAGCTTCCGGTCAGGCCCCATTCGTTGCGCCGCGGTGTCTCGGCCGTGTAGACATGGGCGGCATCATTGACCATGCCGTCGGCGCCGAGAAAGTTCTGCGCCCTGAGATAGCCGATATAGGTTTCCGGCGATTGCACCTCGGCTTCGTTCGAGGCGGCTTCCGCGCCCGTGGCGTTCACGGCGACGATATCTTCGGCGACATCGGGCCGGCCGGCCTCGGCCAGAAGCTGCTGGATCACCCGTTCGGACTGCTCGTATTCGCCCTCGCCGAAATGGTGGTGGCGCACGCGGCCCTCGGCATCGATGAAGTAATGCGCCGGCCAGTACTGGTTGTTGAACGTCCGCCAGATGGCATAGTCGTTGTCCACTGCCACGGGATAGTCGATGGCCAGGGTCTGCGTCGCGCGCCTGACATTGTCGATCCGCTTCTCGAAGGCGAATTCGGGCGAATGCACGCCGATGACCACGAGGCCCTGATCCCGGTACTTCTCCGCCCAGGCGCGGACATAGGGAATGGCGCGCAGGCAGTTGATGCAGGAATAGGTCCAGAAATCGACCAGCACCACCTTGCCCTTGAGCTCGCTCATGGTCAGCGACGGCGAGTTCAGCCACTCGACCGCACCGTCGAACGAAGGCACGATGGATTCAACCGGAAGCGGCGCATCGCCCGACGGCGACGGCCCGCCCTGCATCATCATCGATGGATTGCCGGACATCATCATGCTGTTGTTGTCGGCGCCCGTCATCGCATTGCCCGGAGCGGGCTGCATGGACATGGAGGGCGCCATCGCGGTGCCGTTCGCACCCGTCTGCGGCCTCGGTTGAAGGCGGTCGATCAGGGATTGTTCGAGCGCCGTGGTGCTCTCGGCCGAAATCCGCGTCAGGAAGCCTGTGTCGAGCCCGAAGGCAATCGCCACGACCGCCACCAGCACGGCGGCACCGATGCCGCGCCTGACATATTCGCCGATGCCGAGCGACCGTTTCATGGCCTGATAGACGCGCCCGCCGACCAGCAGTGCCAGCGCCAGCGAGGTCGCCGCGCCCAGCGCATAGGCCGCCAGCAGCGCCGTCGTTCCGGCGCTCGCGCCATTCAGTGCCGCGCCGGTCAGGATGAGCCCGAGGACCGGTCCGGCGCAGGGCGCCCAGAGAAGGCCGGTCGCCACGCCGATGAGCAGCGAGGTTCCGACCCCTGAAAGCCCACCGGTCCTGCCGCGGCGGTCGGCCGTTTCGCTGAGACGGGCGCCCAGCGCCACGACCGGGCGCGTGACGCGCTCGGCCAGCGCCGGAAAAAGCAGGATCACGCCGAAGGCGGCGAGGATGATCATCGCGATCAGCCGTCCATATTCGTTGGCGTCCACTGCCCAGCCGCCGCCGACCGCGGCAAGCGTCGCCACCGCGGCGAAGGTCGCGGCCATGCCCAGCAGCATCGGCAGCGTGCCGCTGAGGAAGGGTTGCCCGGCCCGCGCGAAGACGAAGGGCAGCACCGGCAGAATGCACGGGCTGACGATGGTGAGCACGCCTGCGAGATAGGCGAGGATGGCGAAGGTCATGGTTCAGCCTTTCCCGGTCACGCGGCGGCCGGCGTGAATGTCAGGGCCAGTCCGTTCAGGCAGTAGCGCAGTCCCGTCGGCCGCGGCCCGTCGTTGAAGACATGACCGAGATGGCCGCCACAACGGCTGCAATGGACCTCCACCCGCACCATGCCGTGAGACGTGTCGCGCGTCGTGCCGACCGCATTGTCGAGCGGTGCCCAGAAACTCGGCCAGCCGGTGTTGCTCTCGAACTTGGTGTCGGAGGAAAACAACGGCTGGTCGCAGCCCGCACACGAGAACGTGCCCTTGCGGTGCTCGTTGAGAAGCGGGCTCGATCCCGGATACTCCGTTCCCTGCTTGCGCAGGATGTCGAACTGCTCGGGCGTCAGGCGCTTGCGCCACTCCTCTTCGGTATGGCTGACCGCAAACGTCCCGCCGGATGCGGCAAGAAGCGAGTGGACACCCATGCCGAGATAGCCCGCAGCGACGACCGCCGTTCCCGCCGCCAGAAATTTGCGTCTGTTCATCATGCCACACCGCCTGTTCCTGACCTGGCCTTTCGGTGACGAAGAGGCAGGCGACCGCTCCGCTGTCGCATTCCACCCCCCATCACGGGGAGGAGCGGTTCGCCTGCGCCTCGTTCACATGCCGTCAGCGATCCATGCTGTATATTGGCTCTTACCGGCGCGCTGACAATCCCTCTTCTCGCCCCGCGCGTTCAGAGCTTCGTGACAGGCCCGTCGCCGGAGAGGTGGGGGAAGGCCGGCGGCCGATGGATGCGATAATCGGGATCAGGCCTGTGCCGATTCCGCTCACCTGCCGGTATGGGTTCAATGAAGCCTATCACGGCTGCTCGGAAAGACGGCTCGACCCCGGCGCGCGTCTTTCCGGCTCGGGCTCGCTTGATCTCGCCGTTTCGAAAGGCTGATCGGCAAGTTGCCGGCTTCGGTTTACTGATTGGGCCGCCCCGTCAGGGCCAGGCGAACTGCGAGGCCAATGAAGAAGATGCCGGCAATTCCGTCCAGCCAGCGGCCGACGCTCGTTCTGGAAATCCACCCGGCAGCCTTTCCGGCGGCGAGCCCGACCGCGATCAGGAAGGTCAACCCGATGGCATTGTGGATGCAGCCGAGCAGGAACACCTGCAAGCCGACCTGTCCAAGCTCGACGTTCACGAACTGGGGCAGCAGGGCGATGTAGAAGATCACCACCTTCGGATTGAGGATATTGGTGATCAATCCGCGTGAGAAGACCCGCCATACGGAAACCTCTTCGCTCTGCCCGAGCTTCGCGTCAGCGCCCGCGTTGCGGATGAAAGCCCTGAGCGCCTGAAGCCCGAGCCAGGCCAGATAGGCCGCGCCGACCATCCTCATGATGTCGAATGCGAGCGGAGATGCGGCGATGACGGCAGAAACGCCCAGCGCTGCGGCGGTTGCATGAACGAGCGAGCCAACCCCGATGCCGAGGGCGGCGGCGAAAGCCCCTCTGGCCTTGTGTCGCATGCCATTTGCGACGACGAAGACGACGTCGGGTCCGGGTGCCAGCGCGAGAGCGGCGGCCAGCACGATATAGGCGGCCGTCAGGGCGGGATCGAGTATCATTGCGACCTCTGAAGAAAAAGGGTTGGGAATCGGACGCGGGCCCAGACATTCGTAACTCTAAAGACGGCGATCGTCTCCATCCAGATTCGAATTCAGATGACGGTCCGCCGACCTCCCGGAGCAACGGGCACCAAGTCGCCAAAACGATATCCGGCACGACTGGAAAATCAAGGAATCAAGGGCTTTTGGGGAGAATTGGCTGGGGAACCTGGAGCCGGACAAACGTTCCTGAAACCCATTTACTTTCAATGCGTTGCTCGATGTCGCGCCAACAATGTGGGGGTAGTTTGTGGGGGTGTCAACAATTAGATTTTGTTTCAGATACGGAACGATTTTGTGAGGCGGTTGACCAGATCGCGCCTACGACCGAGCATGGAAAAACCGCCATCACAGGGCTCGCAACCCTCCGGCGGTTTTCACAAGGTGTTCCAGAATGCTGAACGACATTTCTGAAGTTGTAAAGCCGCCGATGGCGGTTGCGTGAGCGCGAATCCCGAAGCATTCGAGTTTCTGCGAAAGAGCGCGTACGGGCATGTGCAGAAGCATGGGAATGAAGCGCAGGCGCTCCGCCAGCATTGCCGGGACGCGCTCGATGCCTGGCTTCGAGATGAAGGGGCAGGTAGCGACCTGCATGCCAGCGAGGCCGAAGCGCTGGTTGACGATGTCTCCTTCTGGGTGAACCAGAACTATCGCAGACCGAAGCGGAAGGCAGAACGGCGACGGGAGGAACGTGCCGCATCCGCGATGGTAGCTTCTTTCTTTCTGGAAGAGGCGGCGCAAGCTGGACTCAAGCCGAGCATCAGGAACGCCGCCCGGATGGCGGGGCGCTCGAAGTCCACTATGGCGCGGCATCTGCGCTTGCAAGGCATCGCACCCGTCCGTGAGAAGAAGATCGCGGCGCTGGCGGCTCCGGCGAAGCGCCTTGCGCGTATCCTCGACAGCACCTTCCCGATCGATGGCGCATGGCTCGTCCAGGTGGATCATTGCATCGCCAAACTCTGGGACGATCTGGATGTCCTGCCCGAAGCCATGCCACGCTCCACGAAGTCCGAGCGCCGGAAGAAACTGCCGGAACTGATGGCGACGATCACGGCGGCCGGGATCGGCTTCAATGCCCTCGTCAACGGCGACGTGGTTGCCGTTCGCCGGGGCCGACGCTTCCACGGGATGAAGGATGCTGCGGCATGGATGGAGGAAGAGGAGCGCGTCAACGGTTTCCGGCTCTTGCGAGGCCCGGAGACCGATGGCCGGAAACAATGGTTCTGGGACGATCCGTGGGTTGCCGACGTGCTGGCGGTGATGTCTACGGGAGCCATCTGGCGAACGTTTCCGGATGCGGGCCATTTGAAGCCGTGGCTGCGTCTCCTGCGCCCTCTGCTCGATCCTCGCCCGCTTGTCGCCGTCATCGATACGGCGGTCCGTGGGGCGATACAGGGCGATTTCGTGCTCGATCTGCGTGGCTTGTGCGCGGGCGTGACGGACGGTGAAGTCAGGAAGGCCGGGTACAGGCTGGCAAGCGTTATCGAGACGGCCCGGCTTTGTGCGGAACGAGGATGGGAACCGTTCGACTACTTCAACGATGTCGACCACGAACTGGGATTTATGAAGTACGTGGCGGCCAACGTGCCGAAGAGCTATGCGAAGCTGATGTATTTCCGGAACGTCGTGCTTGAGGAAGTTGGCGCAAGCTACGCGGACGATCCGAATCCGATCCAGGCGACACTGGCACGATGCAGGACGCTACGGGAGGAGGAGCGGGCCGGAACGTGGACGGCTCCCAAGCCGAAGGAACTGGCGGCGTTCCTGCCTCCGAAAGGGTGACGGCATGGGCTTCCACCGCGCAGGTCGCCAAGTCGGCATGTTCGGATTTTGGAGATTAAAAATTCGATGAAAACAACGATATTTCAGATGTTTACTTCTGAAATCGTCCCGTTTTCCTATTATAGTAGGAAATCTACCTGATTGCCTACTGCCGCACGAGAAAGCGAATGACAGACGCAGGGCACAGGTCCTGCATTCGGCATTTCGGGATCGGTGTGCGGCGTGACGGCAGAGCCTGTCGTCACCACGGCAACCACCCGGTTGCCTCGTCGTCCCTCTGGACGGCGACAAGGCCCCTGCTAGGTCCGCCGGAAGGCTCTCCATGAAATGGTCCGGCGGAAGCCTCCCCGAAGGGCCGACGACTCGCCCAACGGAAGAGCCATTAGTCGGTCACTAAAGACTATTGTTTCAGGCTCCGCCGGCGGTCACGATTCTTCCACCGGGATTTCCCCGGCGAGGATCACATCATGCAGGAATATGAACTGCCTATCGTCGTCACCAACCAGGGCCCGGCTGCCCCGGCACTGCTCAAGATCATCCGGTTGCCGACTAGCTGGTACGCCGCCATCTGGGAGAGCGCCGAGCGATATGCCAGCTTCTCGCAAGAAAAGACCGAACTGAACGGTGGCTTCGCTCATATGAACGCCCGCGAGTTCCTTGACCGCGTGCAACTCGTCGCGGCCTTCACGCATGGCATCAGTTTCGAGTGGGGGGAGGATCTGTAATGGTCCTGAACATCACTGACACGTTGCGCGATCGGGTTCGTCGCATGGTCTATGCCAAGGCCCGCGCCGAAGGTCTTGGTATCGCTCTGATGACCCAGATCAAAGATGATCCGAAGTTCGGACCGCTCTATGCCGAACACAAGGCCGCATACGAGGAATCCTTGATGCTCGAAGCGAAGACTCTCGGCCTGGTCGGCGGCAACGTCGATCTTCTCGAACGGCTCATTCGAGATGTTCACGCGGAAGGCGGGGCGACCTCCCGGAAGCACTGATGTCCTTCCAGTTCGTCCATCTCGAAGCATTCTCGCGCAAGGGTGACGGCAAGGGACGTTCCACGGCCTTTGTCTTCGCGGAAGCCCGACGCGATCCAGCGGCATCCGTCCACGTTGCGAATCCATTGCCCCCCGCCGTCGTCTTCGGCATCGGCGTGGATGAGGTCGAGCGGTTGCACGATGCCACAGCCGATGCCGCGACGACGACCCCGAAGGGTGGAAAGCCACGAAAAATCCAGAAGACGCAGCACACGTTGATGACGGTGGTTGCCTCGCATCCGTATTCGATGGAGGAAGTTCGCGCCGATCTGGAAAAACAACGCGAGGCGGAGGATTGGGAAAAGCGAACAGTGACGTGGCTTCGTTCACAGTACGGCGACAAGCTTGTCTCCGTGATCCGCCACGAAGATGAAGGGTATTTCCACGTTCATGCCTACATCCTGCCGGACGATCCCGCCATGCGGGCCTCTGCCCTGCATCCCGGCCAGTGTGCGAAGGCCGCTGTCATGGCGGCCGGTCCTGCCGAAGGCGAGGATATCAAGGCGCTGAACAAGCGCGGAGATCAGGCATATAGGCAGGCGATGCGGGAATGGCAGGATTCGTATCACGAGACCGTCGCCATCGCGTGCGGCCTGACCCGCCTCGGCCCGCAGCGCCGTCGGCTGACGCGGGCCGAATGGCAAGCGGAGCAGACGCAGGCCAAATCTCTGAAGACGACGATCGAAAGAGCGAAGGCCGTGAAGGAGAAGGGCGAATCCTTCATCACTGCCACGAAGGAAGATGCAGCCGCGATCCGGGAGGAAGCGGCACAGGCGAAGGCGGAAGCCGACCGCCAGCTTGCCGCCGCCAAGGCCGCGACAGAAGCCGCCAAGGCGGCTCAAGACAAGGCCGTCTCCGAACAGCGCAAGGCCCGGTCGATGATGGCCCGCGTCCGTCAGGAAGCCGCCCGCGTCCGGGCGGCGACGGCAAGGCTCCAGCGCCTGCCGGGTGCGCTACGCAGCGTGTTCGACGGCTTCAGAAATTCAGCGGTCGCGGCCCGCATCCGGCAGGCCGTCGAATCCGAGATGGAGGCTCTTCGGCGAGCCGCCGACCATGCCGCCGACCGGGCGAGTGCCGCAGACGCGGGGCGGCGTGAAGCCGAGATACGGGCAAAGAACTTACGGGAGAACTTTGCAGAGGTCGGGCGCGAACTGGCCGTCGCCAGGCGTGAGCTTGCCGCGCTCCGTCCACCAGAGCCGGAACCGGAACGGGCTCCGTCCATTTCGATGCCCGGTCTGCGTCGGCCGTGATGTGCCGTTTCGAGACTCTGGAATTGTCAACAATTACAGAATGTTAAGTGTCAACTTTTTTGTAAAAAGTTGCGTCTGCCCCCTTGCTAAGGTCAGCGATTGGCGTCATCATTTTTCTTGTCAGCGCGATGAAAGAAACGCTGACACGGTGTCGCTCCGCACGAGGGATTAGGAAATTGCCGGGTTCCGACTTGGTGTTCCGCGTTATCGTTCCCCTTGAGGGATTACGTTGCGGTCTCTACGGGGGCCGTTAACAAAATTAAGACCAGAGCTCCGGCTCTGGTCTTCACGTCCGCCGCTGCATAAGCGGTCTGGGGTTCGGTGGCCTGTCGGCTGAGTCCCTTTACCTCCTTTTAAGGGAGGCGTGTGACAGGACTTTCCTCCCTTCACGGGAGGGTGTTCTCTGCTTCGGCAGAGATGTACCGTTCTAGATGGAGATGCCTGCATCTCTACGAGCGTCCCTCTGCATCAGCAGAGATTTTGGATCGGGAGGCTTCGGCCTCCCTTTTCTGTTGATGGATCATGCCGCCTCCGCGAATCCTTCAATCGGCTGCGCGGTAGCCTGTCGAGGCTTCTGGCGGCGCTGTTTGCCTTTGGCCTGATATTCGGCCAGCAACCGCAATGCCTGGCGAAGATCGGATTGCGTGGCTTTCCTCATCGCCTGAAACTCCGGAAGACTTTCGAGGGCGGAGATTTCCAGTGCCAGATTGTTGAATGTTCTTCCGCCAAGTAGCCGGCGCGCACGGCCAGCGGATGCCTTGACGTTGCGGGCCGATGCCTTCGATTTCCCGCGCTTGTGTAACCATTGAAGGAACCCGCCTGAAATATCAGGCGCTGTCCTGCCTGCCTCGCGATCGAGGATGACGCGACCAAGCGCGGTGGCAACCGGGGCAGGAACGGCATTTGCGATCATCTGCAAGATGTCCTGTTTGGCGCTGGCCCGCCATTCCCATGAGACCGGGAACCCCTGGATTCGGGAAATCTGGTGAACTGTCAGGACGGCGGTATCGACCGCTGCAACAGGGTCGCCGGGATGAGGTGCTGAGAGATAGCGCGGGGTCGGTCGTTCCCATGCCGTGCGTGTCACGGTAGGGAACGGTTCATCGATCGAGCGAACGCCCCGGCCAGCGCGAACAGGGCGGGAATACACGTATCCATTCCGGATCAGGGCCGCGTCGTCTGGATGCGGCTGGTAAGAGGTAGGAATGGGCCTGATGGACCGTTCGCGGATCGTCGGTGCTGGTTCATCTGGCCCCCATATCGAACGTCGGGCTTCGGAGGTCGCAGGGAAATAGATTGCCGCCGGCGTGATCGCGCCAAACAGGTCGCGCAACGTCATCGGCTGCGCGGATGCCGTCGCCGCTATCGACGACGCGAGGAAGTCGTCACGTTCTCCGATCCTTCCAATGACGAACAGACGCCGCCGCGATTGCGGAACCCCGTATCGGCTGGCGTTGATCCTGCTTTCGGTGATGCCGTAGCCCGCCCGTTTCAGGATCGCCCGCGCCTCGGCCCATGTTGATGACTTCGCGCAGCCGATGACATTCTCCATCATGAACCATCTCGGCCTGACCGTCGCTACGATCAGGGCGAAGGCCAGTGTCAGACGGGCATTGTCGGCTTCCGTGCGGTTCCCGGCACTGGAATAGTCCTGACAGGGAGGACCGCCCGCAATCATGTCGGGGGCCAGTCCAAGGATTTCCGGAATGGTCGAAAGCAGGTCCTTCAGGTCAGCGACCACGGCATGGTTGCCGACATTCCGATTGTAATTCTCGACCGCGACCGGCCACGCATCATATGCCTTTAGAATATCGAACCCCGCCCGCCGGAGCCCGAGCGATATTCCTCCGGCACCCGAAAATAACTCAACTACCCGCACGAAATCCCCGAAAAACCATCTTGTAAAATTACATGACGGAAAATGACGGCCAGAGCTTACGAAAATGCAAATGCTGGCGACTGCCTCTGGATGCAATGAGGGGGATTTCCCCCTGCCGGATTGGCATTTCTCTTAATCGGAAGATGCCAGCATCCCCGCACAACAGGGGGTATAATATGTCCATTCAAGACAATCCGAATATTATCAAGGTCACTGGAACCGTGAAGGAATTTAACGGCAGAACGTTCCTCGACCGCAATGTGCTCGATGACCTGTGGCACTATGCCTATCTGATCATCGAGGACGAGAAGGGCGAATTGCTCAAATTCGAGCGCGTCACGACCAATGAAAAAATCGATCCGGAAATAGTGATCGGGAATTCCTGCACGCTCTACTTCCGGCGAATCCGCTCGTGGAACAGGTCGGTTTTCCATTTGGTCGCCAGCGAAAGCGATGACCGTGGACTCAATTGCTTCAGTCTCTACCAGACGGCGAACAGAATCGCGCATACCGCGATGATGGTGAAGGCGGTTCCGGGGGCCTATATTTTCGGTCTGCTCATGTTCCTGATTCCCGCCCGGTTCACCATCGGTATCGGGAACGTCTTCTGGCTCGCTCTCATCCCGCCCATAGCCTTTCTCGTGATGAACCATCTGAGCGGACCTGGCCGCATCAGGAAGGATTCGATCGCTCTCCACAAGGAACTGGAACAATCGAGAATCGGCGCGAAATTCGACGGTCGCCAATTGAAGACGGTGTGATGCGATGAAAATCATGTCGGAAGAAAGCAGGCTTCGGCGCTGGCTCATCATCGCGCTGATGGGCGCGTTCATCCTGCCGCTCGGCGCAACGCTGATTATGGCATCCTACAAGCTGGTGACAACGGCAGGGCCGATGATATGGGGTTCGTGGTCGAACCATAGCTCCCGCCTGCAACGGGAAGAGGATCGTGTCGCCCGCATAGAGCAAGATGCACGGGAAAGAAGTTTCCAGATTGTCTGCCCCGATTACTTCGATGCCTCGATCCTCGACAGGTGGACCGGATATCGGAATCTTTCATGGTGCGAGGATTATCGCGACAGGATGCCCGAAACGGATTGAACGGGGTGGAATGCAGGGCGGGCATCATCCGTCCTGCCTGCCGATCCCCGCGATGCCTGCCGAAATCGCCAGCGCAACGAGATGGGGGATGTTTCTGGCCTTGAAGCGGGCCTTCAATCGGTCGATCCGGTGTTCGACCGTCCGCGGCGACAGGCGCAAGATCGCCGCGATTTCCCTTGTGCTGGCCCCTTCCGTCAATAGCTGGAGAATACCGGGATCGATGTTGTCGAAGCCGATGCCGTGCGGGGCTGCTGGCAGCAGGGCATGAATTGCGAGAAGGCCGATGCACCATGCGCTTCGGCCACGGGCATTCTTCTGCGGGAATATGGCCCTGTCGTAGATCATGGTCATGCCGAGTGCTTCCGCCGCCACGCGTCTTGTCGCGGGGCGCTGGCGTTCGGCTGCTTCAGTATAGGCCGGGATCACGGTGCTACGGAGATAGGCTTGATCCGGGAAGTCGGAAAACCGCACGGTCTGTTGAAGCGTCTGCATCGCCTCAAGCGTGGTCGGCAGCCGATAGCGACGGATGAACACGATCCCGAAATCCTCGCAGGCGGTCGGCTGCATGTCGATGACGACAAGCGCCATGTTCGGGCGCAGCACGTCGAGGAATGGCACATAGAGAGCGGTAGCACTCTCAAGGCCGCCGGGGCTGGAAATCCACGAATCCATCATCCACCGCGATATTTGCCGGAACGTCGCCGGCGGCCTCATGGGCAAAATCCGATGACGCGCAAAGAACAGACGACGGTTCGCGAGGATGGAAACCAAGGTTTTTGTCACGACGAACAAAGCCCATTTGTTCCATGCGTAAGTCCTTGTCATCGTTTCCATAATGAATTTGTCGCATTTCCAGATATTCGCCCCGCGAAAACCTTCCTTTCTGTCAAGGCATCCGGAAATGCGTATCGGCGTGGAGGATTCGACGGGAATGGCAAGGATTGGATATGCGCGGGTTTCAACGGCAGACCAGCATCTTGACCTGCAAAGGAACGCGCTTGAGGCGGCGGGATGCACGCGCATATTCGAGGACCACGGTGTTTCCGGAGCGGCGAGCAAAAGGGATGGCCTGTCTTCCGTTCTGAGAATGCTACGGCGGGGCGACGTTCTGGTGGTCTGGCGGCTGGACCGCCTCGGTCGCTCGGTCGGCCATCTGGTTCAGATTATCGGTAGGCTCCAGAAGCGACAGATCGGATTCCACTCTTTGACCGAGAACATCGAAACGGAATCCGCCGGGGGCCGGATGGTTTTTCATGTCCTCGCGGCGATGGCGGAATTCGAGCGGTCCATCATCCGTGAGAGAACGGTGGCAGGCATTGCTGCTGCGCGTGCGCGTGGGCAGCGACATGGCCGGAAACGGTCACTGACGGATGAACAGTGTGTCGAGGCGTATCGGAAGATCGACGGTGGCGAGCAGTGGGAAGATGTCGCTTCGCGTCTCCACGTCCATCCGCGCACGCTGAAACGCTGTATCACAAAGGTTTGCGGCGACCTGCCGGGCGGCATCGGCTGAGCAAGATCACTTCTTCCCTGTCGGGTGCTTGAAGCTTTTCATTCAGTTCGGATCGGTCTCGTTTTCATAGAGCAACTTCGTATTGCCATCCTACGAACTGACTGGTGATCACTCTGAGGTTGCGATGCTCGATAGAAAAGCCAAAACGGGATCCGAGAACAATCTTGTTAATGTTCTCTTTATGTTCTATGGATAGTTTTCTGCCGGGATGTCAGAAAGATTCCCAGAGCGATGCGAGGTGATTCATGTCCGATTTTTCCGTTCTCCGGCAAAAAGCCGGATTGAGCGTCCCTGAAGCAGCCAAGCTTCTAGGCTACAACGAGCGTCAGGTTTATCGGTGGGAATCGGGAGAAAACGTTCCGCGAAAGATTGTGACGGACAAGCTTGAAGCCATGCGTCAAGAGCGATGCGCTGCTTCTCCAGAGCATTCCTTCACCTTTATCGACTTGTTCGCTGGTATTGGCGGCTTGCGTCGTGGATTTGATGCCATTGGTGGCAAGTGCATTTTCACCTGCGAATGGGACAAGCATTCCAAGGAAACTTATCGTGCAAACTATCCTGACGACGAGCACGAAATCTGGAACGACATCCGGGATCTCAAGGCGGAAGACGTGCCTGATCACGACGTTCTTCTTGCAGGTTTCCCATGTCAGCCGTTCTCACTTGCCGGGGTCTCGAAAAAGAATGCTCTAGGACGAGCTCACGGGTTCGCCTGTGAGACGCAGGGGACGCTATTCTTCGACATCCAGCGGATAATCGAGGTGAAAAGACCAAAGGCGTTTCTACTCGAAAACGTCAAGAATCTCGTGAACCATGACAAGGGGCGTACGTTCGCCATCATCAAAGATGTTCTCGAAAATCAGCTTGGCTACACGATTGAATGCAAGATCCTTGATGCCAAATCCTGGCTACCGCAGCACCGAGAGCGCATCTTCATCGTCGGTTTTCGGGAAAATCAGGGATTCTCGTTTGAAGATCTTCAGATCCCGGATGTCCTGAAAGGGCCGAAGCTTAAAACGATCCTTCATCCGGAGAACGGTGAAGAGGCTCCCGAGAAGCCTTTCACTGATGGTAACATCGGGCGCGTTTCGGATAAGTACACGCTCACCGACAAGCTCTGGGCCTACCTTCAAGCTTATGCAGACAAGCACAGGGCTGCGGGTAATGGTTTCGGTTTCGGGCTATTCACGCCAGAAGGTATCGCACGGACTCTGTCGGCACGATATCACAAGGACGGTTCCGAGATCCTGATTTCCAGAGGTGACGGACGCAATCCTCGTCGGCTAACGCCGCGCGAATGTGCTCGTCTCATGGGCTTTGACGGGCCCGGCGAGAGCAACTTCAGGATTCCAGTCTCCGACACGCAGGCTTACCGCCAATTCGGCAACTCGGTTGCCGTTCCGGCCGTGAAAGCTGTAGCGGAGCTCATGAAGCCGTATATTCTTGACTACCAGGAATTCGAGGAAGTCGTCAGAAAGCGGGCCTGATGGTCGATATTGTCAGCCCTGAGAAGCGTAGCGCCATGATGGCGGGTATTCGGGGCAAGGACACCCGACCCGAAATCGCCATCCGTAAGGCCCTTTTCAGGTTAGGATGGCGCTATCGCATCCATGACAAGCGGCTTCCTGGCAAGCCTGATCTGGTATTTCCCAAGCGCAAAGCCGTGATCTTCGTCGAGGGCTGTTTCTGGCACGGGCACGACTGTCACCTTTTCAAGATGCCATCCTCTCGTCAGGATTTCTGGCAGACGAAGATCGAAGGCAATCGGCAACGCGATGCCCGCGTCCGGAGCGAGCTACAAGCGTTGGGCTGGCGATATCTTGCTGTGTGGGAATGTGCCCTCAAGGGTAGAACCCGATTGCCATTTCCCGTCCTCTTGGACACCATCATCGGATGGCTCGAATCAGCCGAGCCTACGGGGGAAATCGAAGGGGTGAAGGATGGCGCTGGCTGATCTGACAGATTGGATGAACGAATTTGGTCGGCCGGGATATGTCTGGTATGCCAAGCGCCTTTCTGGCAATGACACTCTAGCAAACAAAAGCCATCAGGCGGGGCCTTACATCCCGAAGGATTTCCTCTTCGAGATGGTGCCAAGCATCAACAAACCGCAGGTATTGAATCCCGATGCCTTCTTCGAGCTTTACGTTGATTCACATCCTGACGTTAAGACAATCCGGGCGATCTGGTACAACGGGAAGCTGCATGGAAAGACTCGTAACGAGACGCGTCTGACGGGGTTCGGCGGGGCACAATCTGCGCTGCTGGATCCTGACAGCACCGGTGCGCTTGCCGTATTCGCATTTCGTCCAGAAACAGAGACGACGGTAGCGGAGTGCCATGTGTGGGTCTGCGGCGGCGAAGGCACTGAAGCGGACCTGGTGGAAGAGCGGCTTGGCCCTGTCGAGCCAAAGATTCCTGTGATCTGGCGTCCGGGTGTGTCGGAGCCTCAAGCCGACCTGTTCACTCGGCCTCCTCCGGCAAGGGCTTCCTGCTGGCTACAGCCAGATGAGATTCCGGCTGACTGGTTGATCACATTCCCGACCGGACGTGAGATCATTGCCAAAACGATCGAGCTACGGTCAGCAACCGGGATGAATGCCGATGTTCGGCTGCTACGTCGGCGGACATGCGAATTCGAGATCTTCAAATCCATCGAAGAAGCGAGCTGGCTACCGAAGATCAAGGAAGGTTTCCATTCTATCGATGGCTTCCTCGGGCTGGCGAACACAATCCTGCAAAGCCGAAAATCCCGCGCTGGCAAGTCTTTGGAATACCACACAGCATCAATCCTGGAAGAGGAAGGCCTGACACCAGGAACAGCCTTCGTTCACAATCCGCTGATCGAGGTGAACAAGCGTCCCGATTTCCTGTTCCCGAATGTTGCCGCTTATGAGGATTCATCATTTCCCGCGCATCGGCTACGCATGCTTGCCGCAAAAACGACCTGCAAGGACAGGTGGCGTCAGATCATAAACGAAGCGGATCGAATCCAGACGAAACATCTGCTGACCCTTCAGGAGGGTGTTTCTGAACCGCAATTCCGCGAGATGACCGAAGCAGGTGTTCGTCTTGTCGTGCCTTCGGGGATCCATGATGCCTATCCGGAAGCTGTGCGCCCCCATCTGATTACGCTCGAAGAGTTCATCGGAGACGTTCGCACCGCCTGACAGGCCGCGCCATGATTTGCGCCGGTCCGCCTTCGCCCGCATCCTTTTGAGGTGCATATGGCAACGGAGGATCGGGCATGTCGGCAGTCAATCAACGGATCGAATACGTCTATCAGAGTGCAGCCTGGCTCGCGGAAGGCGTGTTGATAGCTGCCTGCGAGGGAGACTGGCCCGCCGACCAGATCGCCCAGGCTGCGCGGGAGTGGCATCGCACGCGGGGCCTTCTGGCTCTCTCGAAAAGATGGCGGGAGGAGGTCCGTCCGGGGGATGTCGATGGCTAGGAAGAAGCGCCGTCGCCGGACATGTTTGGATGAGATGCGCCGGAAACTGACGGAACGCCAGAGGCAACGCCGTGGCGGCGATCCTGCCGGAAAGCTCATGCTCCAGCTTCTCGGCATCCTATCGGGAGCGCTGGCGATGGTGCCGCCGATCCCGATGCCTGCCTTCGCGTTCTCCTTCGGTCCATCCCGGTCGTCGGTCCCGGCCATCGATGATGATCGCGGGCCTACGGCCTACGCAATGGAGCGCGGTATCGAGCCGCATTTTTACGCCACCAGCGTCATGCAGCCAGCGCCAGCGCCGTCTTTCCGGCGGCTTGTGAAGGACTTGGCGCGTAGCCGAAAGGCAGACCGCGCACGCGAACTTCTCGAAGCGCGGGTTCCGCCAGCCGCTATCGAGTGGCTGCGCGACATGATCGACACTGGCGACCTGTGGCAAATCCGGATGGCAGCCCAGCCTGGTTTCACTGAGGATGAAATCACGGCATCCATGCTGGCGGCGGCGCAAATGTGGGAAGCCGAACGGCAGCAGGCTGCGGGGCCACAGCCGGAAACTCCGGGCGACGATCCGGACACGACGAAAGGACTGCAATCATGAGCGACAACGTTTTTATCGGTGCCCCTAGCCTCTCCGGCTTCCTCGATCGCCTCGGCCTGCCTCCGGCATCTCGGGATCGTGTGATCGCCATCGACCGGGAGCTTGCTGAAAAGGTGGAGGGCGGCGATCCGGATGAGTGTGCAGAACTCATCCTCGAAGCGGTCGATCTGCTCGCGGATGTCAATCCGGCGGGATTCGAGTGGTCGGGATGGGATGATGACGATGATCCGGGCGATCCCGGCGACTTCGATCTCGACGGCATGGAACGGGGTGAAGAATGATCCGCGCCTTCCTGATGCTTCTGAGCCTCGGCGTTGCCGTGCCGGTCCATGCAGATACGATCTCGTCCGCCCTGACGTGGGGCGGAAAATCCGACGCGGCACACTGGTCGGCGTTCGTTCCTCCGCCTGCCAGCTTCACCGTGTCGATCGCCGGGGAGGCATCCGTCACGGCAGGGGCGGCGCTCGATCTCCGTCTGGTGGTTAATCCGATCGTCACCGGACGGCAACCGCCATCCGTCACCTATCTGTTGTTCGGGAGGCTACCTGATGGGGCTATCTTCGATGCCACGACGGGCAGGATCGGCGGGCGGGTGCTGGAAACAGGATCGCATCGGGTCTGGGTGTCGGCGACGGATTCGACCGGGGCGACGGTGAGTGCCGGAATCACCATCGTCGTGACCTGAAACGCGAAAACGGGGCCAATCGGCCCCGCTGTCCATTTTCTAAAGCTTCTGGAAGGCCGTAGGATGCCTTCCAGGCGCTCGGGTGGTGTCTTTACTCATCGACTTTCGCGGTCGCTTCCCAGTCTATGATTTCGTCCTGAAATTCAGCGCGTAGCTGCCTGACTAGCACGATGTCCTGATCGCGGAGATAGCGCCAGCAGCCGTCCGAATTCAAAGAGGTCAGGCCGGGAGGATGGTCAAGGATAAGAGCCAGCGCGGCAAGCTCTGTCGTGCTACCGGGCATCTTGCGCGGTGTGATCTCGCCGGAGAGAATTTCCTTCAGCTTCCGGCGCACAATGTCTTCAAAGTCCATTTCAGTTTCCTTTCACGATCTTGATCGATGCGCGGCGGGCCTCTATCTCTGCCGTCCGGCATGCCGTTTCAAAATCGTCTTCGATGCTCTTCCAGATAACAACCTGTTTTCCGTCGCGCATCGCAAGAACTTCGCAGGAGAAGGGAGGTTTGTTGCCGACCTTGCCAGTCACGACCATCTCAATGTCGCCATCTTTGCTGTCCCTGCCTTTGAGATAATTGGTCCAGATTGAATCAACGTCCGGTGCAATGTCCGGATCGATCTCCCATCCTTCGAATTTCACAGCGTTCATGTCGGTGTCCTTTCGGTTGCGTTGGTTGTCATGTAATGAGCGGCGTTCAGCCTGCTTACGTTCCGCATCTCTCGACTTGCGCCAGGGTCGGGAGCCGGGTGACCGGGATGGCATTGGAGCGGGACAGGTAGGGCGTGAGGTCACGCTGGTCGCAGAGCTGATCCTGAACGGCCATCAGGAAGCGGTGTGTCAGCGATGGCGACAGTGTCACGAAGCGAATACCGCGAAGGATATTGCTGGCCGTATCCACGAGATGGACCTCGATGCTCAATCGCTGCTGGTCGTTCTCGATATCAGGCAGCCACCGTGCGGATGCGGGTATGATCCTCGCATCGAAGGGGCAATCTAAGATGATCGTACCGAACTGGAAGACCCAGAGGATCAAAGGGCCTTCCACGATGATTCCGGCCTTCATGGGATCATTCCGGATCGACCTGGCCTCGGTTCTGACCAGGTTCGGCATGGCGATCTGAAGTACATTTCCGGAGTTGGTCAGGAAGTTGGCTGCCGCTCCTTCATAGGCTCGGACGGGAAGCGGGTATTGCTCACCCCGCGAAAGTTTAATAAAGCTCATCTGGACCTCCTGTTGAGCATTGATGACAGAGACAGGGTTGCCGCTTTCGAGGAGAAAATCGAGGAATTTCATATCCTTGGGGCGGATGTGCGGTTGCCCTGCGACCGCTTTGAATCCTTGTTGGAAAGGATTCGAGGGGGACCGAATCCTTGCATCGGCAAAACGAGTCCTTGGCGAATCCTTGGAAAAATATTTCACGCCGCTGTCAAAAAAGTTTCCAGAGCCCTGAGACCCCGCCTCTGAACATCGCGGGCAAGTGCCTGCCCGGAGTTCGGAATGCGGGTCCGCTGAACAAGGTGCTGCGCACCAGTCTTGCGGTGACGGACGTAGATCATCGCGATATAGAAGAGCGTCCCGATAGCATCCGTATGCATCGTCTCGACAACGATCACGTCAATCGCCAGACCGCGCACAATGGTCTTTTTCGTCTCCATCCGGGAGTCTCCTAAAGCATTGAAAACATGAGTTTTATATCAGATTTCGGGAGTCGAGCCCAGGGCGATCGGAAATCATTTCCGGCTTCCCGGAGAGAAGGCGTCCAAGGTGTTAACGTGCTTCAGGATGGCGCAACGGCTAGGCAGGGGTTGACGGCCAGCGTGGCGGCATAGGCTCTTCGTCCGCCTTGGCCAGAATGGGCATGGCGGTGCCCGCAGGGCATAAAGAGCCGCCGCGCTGGTCGTCACTGAGCGAGAAGGTTCCGCGACTATTTTTTTCCCGGTCCGCTTGCGGATCGGATCGAGACACGTGGCTCGATCCGAAGGACAAGGAAAAAATCGTCGTGGAAGAGAGCGAGGCTACCCCTGCCGGATTACATGGATGAGCGTATCGGAGACGTCAGCATAGCGACCCTGTACGGGAGACGGCGGGCATTCGCGCATGCCGAGACCGGATGAGAGCACAGCCGCAGGAGCGTCAACATAGTGCCGCCAACGGCGGGACGCGGGATCGACTGTGCCCGGCGAAGCATTCCGTCCGTCGGCTATACCTTCCGTCCTCGAACAACCCGTCCGTTGGAATCCAGGATGGGCGGTGTCAGTTTACGTTTCTTTACTGTAACCTTCGGAAGGGGCGGAGTAGTGGTTGCCGCTGCCGCGCCTAGGAAATCGAGTTCAAGAGGCGGATGAAAGGCTTCCACTACCTCTTTGAGTTTCGCCGTCGTGACTCGTTTGGCGTAGGTTTGTCCTTGGCCGCCTCCGCCTTCGTGGCCCATCACGGCATTGATATGAGACTCCTTGAGATCAGTCGATTCTAGTACAGTCCGGAAGCTGTGCCGGAAGGAGTGAAACGCGGTCTTCGAGCCGACACCCAGTTCAATTTTCAACTTCGAGAATTCGCGGCTGAATCCCGAACTGATCTTGCCCTTGTGAAGTGGCAATTCGGGGGAGAACAGATGTTCCGCGCCTCTTGCACGCTGCTGTGTCAAGAAGTCCATGAACCCATGCTGGATCAGCCAAGAATGCACGGGGATAAGCCGGGTTCCTGCCTCGGTTTTGGGGTCCCACCCGTCGCGCTTGGCGATGTTGAAGCATGGGATGCCGTCCTTTGTGATGATATCGATTCCAGGGCGCAGACGGCATATCTCTTCCAGTCTCATGCCGGAGTGCAGAGAGATGAGGGGCAGCCAGTGCAATGCGCTGGAATCCGGTGCATCACGGTATTCGCGGGATGTGAAAAGACGATGCAGGTCTTCGCGTGACCAGTCGTCGCGAGCGGATTTCTTCGATTTCGTTCCCGGAAACGAATGACCGGAAAACGGCTGAGCAGTCACAGAAACGTGCTTCTTGTAGATGAGCCATTTCCAGATGGAATTCATACCGGAAAAATGGCGCTTTGCGGTTTTCATGGTTACGCGTGGCAAGGTCTTGTCGGCCTTGGCGCGAGCCAGTTCCTTTTTCGGAGACCCCGTTGCACCCTTCCCGTGGGCCGCCGGCATCTGAAGGACAAGCTCTCGAAACTCGGCGGCTGTGTCGAAGGTGATCTTTCCAACGGGAAGGTCGCCCATCAAGGCGATGAACATCTCCACGGTTTTGAGATACTGATCCGTGGTCTCGTCACCGAGCCCCTTGTTGTAATTGTACCCGGCGATGATGTCGTTCTGCCATGCCTTGATGAACGTCGAAAGCTTCGTCATGTTCGCGGGCGATTCTGATGGCGCTACTGCGGCTACGGTCTGCACCGAGGCCACGGCAACGGTTTCCTGTCCGAAGACGGTCTCCATTCGACGATCGACATATTCGCGTAGCTGTTTCTGAAGCGCTGACGCTGTCCTTCGGAGACGGTCCCCGCTTCGAACGTCGAAATAGTCGGAATGATCCAGTGCAGCGTTTGCTTCCTGACTGAGATTATCACCATAGGAGACACCTTCGTCGGCGCTCATCTTGAGGAGCGTATCCGGTAAGGACTCATGGTACGCCCTGAGCCCGCCGGGCGACATCTCATCCACGATCTTGAGGCGCTGCTTCCATGCGCTCGTATCAAGCCATCTGCGCACGGCGACCCGGATGTCGTCATCCGTCAAAGGAAATTCATCGTCTTCTTCTTCCAGCATCCGGAATAGCTTCTCCGTAGCAATGAACAGGTGCGCGGCTCGCGCTCTGGCTGTTCTTCGCACGGTGGTCTTTAAGGACCGGTATATCTCGGTCTGCCCGAGGCGGGCTTGAAAAGGGGCGGGGACACGCCGCCGGAAGAAGAAGGAATCGGCTTCGCGCCGGAGGAAGTTCGACATCGCCAGAAGCGCCCTTTGTGGGGGTGCAGTGTGGGGGTATTCCCGGCACTGGCGACATGAAGCTAAGTTATTGAATTATAACAGGGAAAGTGGCTGGGGAACCTGGATTCGAACCAAGATCGACGGAGTCAGAGTCCGCTGTTCTACCATTGAACTATTCCCCAGCAGGGTCCGCACGTTTCCGTCCGGTGGCCGGGCTTATAAACAAATCGCCGTGGAATGCAAATAGGTTTTTCGAAAAAAAAGCGCGCTCCCGTCCCTGTGCGGGCGGGTCCAAAAACAGTTTGGAGAATGGCCCCGCCGCTGGTATGTTGTTGACAACGTAGCATTTGGTGCCAGCAGCATGCCGTTCACGGCCTTGCGCGGCGACATAGGACATAACAGTGAAAGACCCCGAAAACGGCTTCAAGCCGTCCGATGGCGGGGTGTTGGCCGCTCAGCGCGGGGAGGCGAAGCCTTCCCGGCGCCGCAAGGGCAAGCGTGGCGGGGGAAACCGCAACGCGAACCAGGCAGCCGATGCCAGACCGGATATGAAGGCCGGTCTGCCTGCTGATGCCGTCTTGGCGGAAGCGGGCGCTTCGCCTCCGCGCAAACGCAAGCGTCGCCGTCGGTCGAAATCGGCGGCAGCCGCTGCCGGAGGCGCCACGCAGGCCGGTGAAACACCCGTGTCCGCCGGTGGCGCGCCGGCCGTGCGTCCGCCTGTGCCCCCAGGTGCCGGGCCGCAGGCCCCCAAGGCGCGCCGGAAGCATCGTCCCGGTCATCATCATCAAAAGCGCGGACCGCAGGGTCGGCCGCTGGCGAACGGCCAGAATCCCGGTCAGAAGCAGGGCGCGGCCGTTGCCGGACCCACCGCGGATGCGCGTGCGGAACCGGAGCGTGCCGGCGGCGCGCGTCATGAGGACCACCGTCGCGGCCATGCCGCCGGTGACGGGGGTGCTGCTGCCCGGCAGGCATCGGGCGGGTTCGGCGATCTCTATGCGGCGCTCGACCTCGGCACGAACAATTGCCGCCTGCTGGTGGCCCAGCCGACGCGCCCCGGCCAGTTTCGCGTCATCGATGCCTTTTCGCGGATCGTGCGGCTGGGCGAGGGGCTGGGCGGCAGCGGCCGCCTCGCGCCCGAGGCGATGGACCGCGCCGTGGAGGCGCTGCGCATCTGCGCCGGCAAGCTCCAGAGCCGCCGCATCCGCCGCATGCGCCTGATCGCGACGGAAGCCTGCCGGGCCGCGGCCAATGGCGAGGATTTCCTGAAGCGCGTGACGCATGAGACCGGGCTCGATCTGGAAATCATCGACCGCGAGACGGAAGCGCGCCTGGCGGTATCCGGCTGCTCCTCGCTGGTGGAGGCGGAAGCGCGCTCGGTCGTGCTGTTCGACATCGGCGGCGGTTCGTCGGAGATCGCCATGATCCGGCTCGGGCGCAACCGCGCGGGAAGTCGCCTCGCCAATAACATCACGCACTGGACCTCGCTTCCGGTGGGCGTGGTGACGCTGTCCGAGCGCCACGGCGGACGCGACGTGACGCCCACCGTCTTCGATGCGATGGTGAGCGAGGTGGCGGGCATGCTGGACCGCTTCGACTGCCCGCCCGTGCCCGGCACGGAGGAGGGCGGCATTCCGGAGGATTTTCACCTGATCGGCACGTCGGGCACGGTCACGACGCTTGCGGGCGTCCATCTCGGCCTGGCGCGCTACGACCGCCGTCGCGTCGACGGCCTGTGGCTGTCGGATTCGGAAGTATCGGCCATGCAGGCCAAGCTTCTGTCCTGGGATTTCGAAGGGCGGGCCGCCAATCCCTGCATCGGGCCGGATCGCGCCGATCTGGTTCTGGCTGGCTGCGCCATTCTGGAAGCGATCCGCCGCCGCTGGCCGTCCCGGCGCATGCGCGTTGCCGATCGCGGCCTGCGGGAAGGGCTTTTGACCGACATGATGACGGAAGACGGCGTCTGGCGGCGCGCGGGCCACAAGCCGCGCCGCGCCGGACGCGGCAAGCACGGCCAGAAAGACGGGTGAACGGAATGGTCAAGACACCGACCGGCGGCAATCGTACCGGCCGAAAGATCGGCCAGAAGGTGAAGAAGGGCAAGCTGAAGGCGTCGTCGCGGCGCTGGATCGAGCGCCACATCAACGATCCCTATGTGCAGCGCGCGCGGCTTGAAGGCTATCGCGCCCGCGCCGCCTTCAAGCTGCTGGAGATCGACGAGAAGCACGCCATCCTCAAGGGTGCCCGCCGGATCATCGATCTGGGGGCGGCGCCCGGAAGCTGGTCGCAGATCGCCGCCAAGGTCACGGGCTCCACCGAGGAGGACATCCGCGTCGTGGGCATCGATTTTCTCGAAGTCGCGCCCATTCCCGGCGTTACCCTGCTTCAGATGGACTTTCTCGACGACGAGGCGCCGAAAAGGATCATGGAAGCCCTGGGTGGCACGCCGGACCTGGTGATTTCCGACATGGCGGCGCCGACGACCGGGCACCAGAAGACCGACCACCTGCGCACCATGCATCTTTGCGAGGTCGCCGCCTATTTCGCCGTGGAGGTTCTGGCGGAGGGCGGCCATTTTCTCGCCAAGACCTTCCAGGGTGGCACGGAACGCGACCTGCTCAACATGCTCAAGCAGAATTTCAGGCAGGTCATCCACGTCAAGCCCGGCTCGTCGCGGGCGGAATCGGTCGAGATGTTCCTGCTGGCCAAAGGGTTCAAGGGGCGCAAACCTGTCGAGGCGCAGACGCCCGGCGAGGCGTGACCCGCCGGGTCAGGCCCGGCTGCCCGCCTTGTGACCGGAGACCGACGCGCCCGCATTGCGCGGCAGCGCGAGAAGCGGCGGCAGCGCGGTGAGCGACAGGGCGGCGATCGCGAAGAAGGCGACGTGGAAGTCGCCGAGGGCCAGATGCGAGCCCGAAAAGACAGTCTGGATCTCGAGGATGGCCGCTGCCGCAGAGACGCCGAGCGCCAGGCTGATCTGCTGCGTGACGGATGCGATGGACGTGGCCTGGCTCGCCTGAGAATCCTCGATCTCCGAATAGGAGAGCGCGTTCGTGCTGGTGAAGAAGAACGAGCGGGCGAAGCCTGCCAGAAGCAGGAAGAAGAAGATCACCGCATAGGGCGTTTCCGGCGTGAAGAAGCCGTTGGCCGCGGTGGCGACGGCCGTGACCAGCGCGCCGGTGATCAACACGGTGCGGAAGCCGGCGAAGGCGAGAACCCGTCGCGCGATGAACTTCGTGGTGATGGCCCCGATGGCACCGACGAAGGTGATCATGCCCGACTGGAAGGGCGACAGCCCGAACCCGATTTGCAGCATGAGCGGCATCAGGAAGGGGATGGCGCCGCCGGCGATGCGAAACAGCGTGCCGGAGGTGATCGCGCTTCTGAACGTGCGGTTGGAAAAGATCGTCAGCGACAGGATGGGGTCCGGTGTGCGGCGGGCATGGATGACATAGGCCACGCCCGCGGCGATGCCGATCGCCACCGTCGCGATGCCGATGGCCGGCGGCAGCGCCGGAAGGCTGACGACGGACAGCCCGAAGATCACCCCGCCCGCCGCCGTGGCCGACAGGATGAAGCCGGGCGTGTCGAGCGGCGGCGGCCGCTGGGCCTCGATCTCAGGCAGGAATATGCCGGAAAGGATGTAGCCGATCACCCCGACCGGCACGTTGATCAGGAAGATCCAGTGCCAGGAGAAATAGGTGGTGATGAAGCCGCCGACGGGCGGGCCGGTCAGCGGTCCGACGAGTGCGGGAATGGTCAGGAGCGCCATCGCCGACACGAGTTCGCTGCGCTTGGTGGTGCGAAGCAGCACGAGGCGGCCGACCGGCGTCATCATCGCGCCGCCCATGCCTTGCAGGAAGCGTGAGACGACGAACTGCAACAGGCTGGACGACACGGCGCAGGCGATGGAGCCGACGACGAAGACGAGGATGGCCAGGCGGAAGACCTTCTTGGCGCCGAACCGGTCGGCCATCCAGCCGCTGACGGGTATGAAGATGGCCAGCGACACCATGTAGGCCGTCAGCGCCAGCTTCAGCGTGATCGGGCCGATGCCGAGATCCTCGGCGATCGTCGGCAGCGCCGTGGCGATCACGGTCGAATCCATCTGCTCCATGAAGAGGGCGACGGCGAGGATGAGGGGGACGATGCGGTTCATGAGCCGGGCAGACCATTCCAGAAAGACAGGAATGTCTGTAGCCTCAGTTTTGGTCTGTGCCAATTGCGCGTGGGAGATTAAGGTGCATTTGGGTGTCCATGCCTGCCTGCGATGGCGCGTGAAGGCAGGGTGTGGCGGGTTTCATCAAGTCTGCGTGAGCGTACTTTTCGTGTCGCAGCTTTGTTCTATGTTGTGCGAAACGGCAAAGGAGACAATCATGTCGGAGGATGCGATTTTCAACAGACGGCTTCTGCTCGGAGCGGGCGCGGCGGCGCTGGCGGCTCCCGCCCTTCTGGGGGCGACGCGGGCAGCGGCGCAGCAGGCCGGTGCGCAGGAGGCGCGGCCGTTCGTCTTTCCCCCGGATATTCACCGTTTCAAGGTCGGGGGCTTCGAAGTCACCGTGATCAAGGACGGCGCCCGCGAGGCCGGCGCGCCCAACGAGACCTTCGGCATCGACCAGGCGCCGGATGAGGTCGCCCGTCTGCTGACCGACAATTTCCTGCCGCCGAACACCTTCGTGAACGGGTTCTCGCCGGTTCTCGTCAATACGGGATCGGATGTCGTGCTGTTCGACACGGGGTTCGGCGAAAGCGGCCGCGAATGGGGCGGCGGCCGCCTGGTCGAAGGCATGGCGCTGGCCGGCTACCAGCCGGAAGACGTCACCGTCGTCGTTCTGACCCACCTGCACGGCGACCATATCGGCGGCATGACGGAGAACGGCGAGGCCACCTTCCCGAATGCGCGTTATGTCACCGGCCAGGTCGAATACGATTTCTGGGTCAACCCCGAACGGGTCGGCACGCCGGCCGAAGCCGGCCATCAGGGCGTGCTGGCCAAGGTGCAGCCCTTCGCCGAGAAGTTCACCTTCCTTGACGACGGCGGCGAGGTGGTGTCCGGCATCGGCGCGATGGCGGCGTTCGGCCACTCGCCCGGCCACATGATCTATCGCCTCGAATCGGACGGCAAGCAGCTCATCCTGACGGCCGATACAGCCAACCACTACGTCCTTTCCCTGCAACGGCCGGACTGGGAGGTGCGTTTCGACATGGACAAGGCTGCGGCCGCCGAAACCCGCAAGAAGGTGTTCGACATGATCGCCACCGACCGGCTGGCCTTCCTCGGGTACCACATGCCGTTCCCCGCCGCAGGTTACGTGGAAAAGCAGGACACGGGCTATCGCTTCATCGCCAAGTCCTACCAGTTCGACGTCTGAGCCGTTTCTCAGGCGACAGAGTACCGGCATCATCCCCGCTCTCCGGGCCGGGGATGATCATGTCGCGGCCGTCCGTGTGCGTGGTCAAACCATGACACGGCTGTGAAATTGTACCGGAGTGCAAGATTTTGCCGGCCCCGGCTGTTCCCATCTTCGCAAAAGCGTGGTAGCAGCCCTCGTCAACTTCCTATTCGCGAAGATCTCTTCCGGCCTCCCTCCGCCGGACGAATTTCTATTTACTCAAGGAACTTGGCATGGCCCGCATCCTGCAAACCGCAACCGGCGCTGAAGCGCTGACCTTCGATGACGTTCTGCTCCAGCCCGGCCACTCGGAAGTCATGCCGGGGCAGGTCAACATCGCAACGCGCATCGCCCGCGACATCGATCTCAACCTGCCGATCATCTCGTCCGCGATGGACACGGTGACGGAAAGCCGTCTTGCGATCGCGATGGCCCAGGCCGGCGGCATCGGCGTCATCCACCGCAATCTCACGCCGGCCGAGCAGGCGGAGGAAGTCCGCCAGGTCAAGAAGTTCGAAAGCGGCATGGTCGTCAATCCGGTCACGATCGGCCCGGACGCGAAGCTTTCCGAGGCCCTGGCGCTGATGAAGGCACACGGCATCTCCGGCATCCCGGTTGTCGAGAACGGCGGCTCCGGCGGCCACAAGACCGGCCGTCTCGTCGGTATCCTGACGAACCGAGACGTCCGCTTCGCCTCCGACCCGGACCAGAAGGTCTACGAACTCATGACCCGCGAGAACCTCGTGACGGTCAAGGAAAACGTCGAGCAGACGGAGGCCCGCCGCCTCCTGCACAAGCACCGCATCGAAAAGCTGCTGGTCGTCGACGGCGACGGCCATTGCGTCGGCCTCGTCACCGTCAAGGACATGGAGAAGTCGCAGCTCAACCCCAACGCTACGAAGGATGCCCAGGGCCGCCTGCGCGCCGCCGCCGCCATCTCGGTGGGCGCCGATGCCGTCGAGCGCGCCGAGCGCCTGATCGACGCGGGCGTGGATATTCTGGTGGTCGATACCGCCCACGGCCACTCGCAGCGCGTGCTCGATGCCGTCGCCCATGTGAAGAAGATGTCGAATTCCGTTCGCATCATCGCCGGCAATGTCGCGACCGCCGACGGCACGAAGGCGCTCATCGATGCCGGTGCGGATGCGGTCAAGGTCGGGATCGGCCCGGGCTCGATCTGCACCACCCGCATCGTCGCCGGCGTCGGCGTTCCGCAGCTTGCTGCCGTCATGGCCTCCGTCGAAGCCGCGGCTGAGGCCGATATTCCGGTGATCGCGGATGGCGGCATCAAGTTCTCCGGCGATCTCGCCAAGGCGATCGCCGCCGGCGCTTCCGCCGTCATGATCGGCTCGCTGCTGGCCGGAACGGACGAAAGCCCGGGCGAGGTCTTCCTCTACCAGGGCCGTTCCTTCAAGGCCTATCGCGGCATGGGCTCGGTCGGCGCGATGGCGCGCGGCTCGGCGGACCGCTATTTCCAGGCCGAGGTGCGCGATACGCTGAAGCTGGTTCCGGAGGGTATCGAGGGGCAGGTGCCCTACAAGGGCCCGGTGGCCGGCGTGCTGCACCAGCTCGGCGGCGGTCTGCGCGCGGCGATGGGCTATGTCGGCGGTGCGACGATCAAGGACTTCCAGGAGCGCGCCACCTTCGTGCGCATCTCCGGCGCGGGCCTGCGCGAAAGCCATGCCCACGACGTGACGATTACCCGCGAAAGCCCCAACTATCCGGGGGCGGTCTAAGGGTGGCTGCGGGCGGCATGCAACAGGTCGACCGCGTGATCCTGCTGACGGGGGCGGCATCCGCCGCCCTGTTCGGCTGGATGCATTTCGCCTTTCGCCGGCCGCTCGAGGCCCTTCTGCCGAATGCCGACCTGCCGGATCTCGCCGTCGGCGACCATGCCCGCGAGAGCGTGGCGGCCTTCTTCCGCGCGCTCGAGGGCAGTTCGCAGGCCGCGGCCCTGTTCCACAACATGCTGCTGGGTCCGGAACTGTATTTCCCGCTGGTTTTCGCGGCGTTCCTGTTTCTCTTCCTGCTGCGCGTGTCGGAGGGCGCACAGATGTTCAGCCGCCCCGTCACCGGGCCGCTGAAGGCCATCGTGCTCGCCCAGCCGTTGACCTATGTGCTGGCCGATTATGCTGAAAACGCTGCCTTTTTCGCGCTGCTGCAAAGCCCGGAACCGTCCGGATGGCTGCTCGATCTCGCGCCGTGGCTCACCGCCTTCAAATTCGTCGGCGTGTCGCTGGCGGCGGTCTTCCTGCTGCGCTTCACATTGCTGAAACGCTTGCAGCCAAAGGCGTAACTATATAACTTTACTTTCCGAGTCAAGTTTTTGACTCCACGCCTGTCGCGTTTTCGATACAGATCGGCATCACAAATTCCGTGGGTTTGATCCAGGCCCTTGGCCGCGCGTTGCGCGACTGTCTTCCTGTCATGTGGTTGATCCGCCGTAGGCGGAGCGTACCGCCAACTCTGGAAGTTTTACGGGAGAAAACTCATGGCAAAAACGATGAAGGCCGCCGTCGTGCGGGAATTCGGCAAGCCACTGACCATCGAGGAGGTTCCGATTCCGGATCCGGGTCCGGGTGAGATTCTGATCAACTACAAGGCGACGGGCATATGCCACACAGACCTGCACGCCGCCACCGGCGATTGGCCGGTCAAGCCCAATCCGCCCTTCATTCCGGGCCATGAGGGCGTCGGCTACGTCGCCAAGATCGGCGCCGGGGTCAAGGGCATCAAGGAAGGCGACCGCGCCGGCACGCCTTGGCTCTACACGGCTTGCGGTTGCTGCGTTCCGTGCCGCACCGGCTGGGAAACCCTGTGCCCGGACCAGAAGAACGCCGGTTACTCGGTCAACGGTTCCTTCGCCGAATACGGGCTGGCCGATCCGAAATTCGTCGGCCGCTTGCCGGACAATCTGGAGTTCGGCCCCGCCGCCCCGGTGCTGTGCGCCGGCGTGACGGTCTACAAGGGCCTGAAGGAAACGGAAGTGCGGCCCGGTGAGTGGGTGGTGATTTCCGGCGTCGGCGGTCTCGGCCACATGGCCGTGCAGTATGCCAAGGCGATGGGCATGAATGTCGTCGCTGCCGATATCTTCGACGAAAAGCTCGAACTGGCGAAGAAGCTCGGCGCCGACGTCACCGTCAACGGTCGCGACCCGGATGCCATCGAGCAGGTGCAGAAGGCGACAGGCGGCACGCATGGCGCCCTCGTCACGGCCGTGTCCCCCAAGGCGATGGAGCAGGCCTATGGCTTCCTGCGCTCCAAGGGCACGATGGTGCTGAACGGCCTCCCCCCGGGCTTCGTGGCCCTGCCGGTTTTCGAAACGGTGCTGAAGCGCATCACGGTGCGCGGCTCCATCGTCGGCACCCGGCAGGATCTGGAGGAAGCGCTCACCTTCGCCGGCGACGGCAAGGTGGCGGCCCACTTCTCCTGGGACAAGCTGGAAAACATCAACGACATCTTCCACCGCATGGAGGAAGGCAAGATCGACGGCCGTATCGTGGTCGATCTCGCCGCCTGATCGACGGTTCGTTGTTGAACGGAAAAAGGCCCGCGCGGGAAACCGCGCGGGCCTCTGTGTATCTGCAAACCCTCTCCCCGGTTGCCCTCGGGCTCGACCCGGGGACCGCCCATGCCGAAAGAGAGCGACACCTCCCTCGTCGGCAGTCTGCGGTCCGCGCAGGGTCGCCCGTCTTTACCAGCCCGGCATCAGGTGGCCGGGGCGGTGGCGCGGCGGGCGTGGCGTGAAACTGCGCACGTCGCCGTCCAGATCGTCGGGAACCGCGGCCTGGCCGATCGAGATATTGTCGAGGCAGGCGGTGATGTGGTCGGTGATCGCGTTCATCAGCGAGGCGGAGAGGCCGGGGCGCTTCATCAGGCCGATCTGCACCGGCGGCAGCGGCGGGAAGCCGTCGGCCGAAGTCAGCACCTTCATGCCGGGGCGCAGGGCCGATTCCGGCAGGACGGAAACCGCCATGCCGGCCAGAACCGCCGCGGTGACGACGGTGGACGACCAGCTCGTGAAGAGAATCTGGTAGTCGCGGCCGTCCGCGTCGAGCGCCGAGCAGGCAAGCTGCCGCCAGCAGCAATCGCGCCGGCCCACGGCCAGCGGCACCGGCGCGTTTTCGCGCAGCGGATGGTTGGCGGACGTGACCCAGCACAGGGGTTCGGTGCGCACCACGTCCGATTGCCGTTCGCGCGGATTGTGCGTTACGAGCGCGATATCGAGTTCGCCGCGCTGCATTTTCTCCGTCAGGCTCGTCGAGGGCTCGCAGACGATATAAAGCTCGACATTCGGATGCGTCTTGGCGAAACGGCCTATGATTTCAGGCATGTAGCGGTCGGCGTAATCGTCGGGCGTGCCGATGCGCAGCGTGCCCTCCAGACGGTTGTCGTCGAAGGCGGCGATGGCCTCGTTGTTCAGGCGGATGATGCGGCGGGCATAGTTCAGCAGCTTCTCGCCTTCGGCGGTCAGGCGGTTGCCGCGCCCGTCCTTGGCGAAAAGCTGTTTGCCGATGCGTTCCTCAAGCCGCCTCATCTGCATGGAAACGGCGGATTGCGTCTTGAAGATCCGGTCGGCCGCCCGGGTGAAGCTGCCCGTATCGGCGATGGCGATGAAGGTGTGCAACTGGTCGATGTCGAGGGGTGCGGCCACGGAAACCATCCATAAAAATAGTTGATGATACATATTAAAAACATTCGATGGACTGATCAATAGGTTTTGGGCAATTTATCTCGCGAGGCCGGATCGAACACGGTCGGCCCGCAAACCAGACACCAATAACGGGAAGAACCCCATGTCCAGCATCAAGGAGATCAGTTTCGCCAGCGCGGCAAGCCTTGGCCGCAAGCCCAAAGCCCGCTCGTTCGTCGGCGCACCGTCCACCGTCCGCACCGCCGTTTCCGGCCTGGTGCGCGCCGTCTTAAACCGCCTGAGCGCCAACGACCTGCGCGATCTCGACGATCGCATGCTCGACGATATCGGCCTGACGCGCGCCGATCTGGACGATGCGCTTGCCGATGCCGGCGCGTTCGGAGACCCGACGCCGGGGCTGACGCGGGCCGTCCGCGCCCGCGCATGGCGCCGCTTCGCGCCGCGCCGCGGCTGATCCTGACGATTTTCCCCGCGAAGCGGCCGCCAATCCGCTTCGCATTTGCCCGGCGCCGCACCCCGTCGCCGGGTCTTTTTATGCCTGCTTGCGTCCGTCCCTTCGGGACGCTATACCGTCCGCCGCTGCGTGACTGGCGAATTGAGATGGATACCATCGGGAAGCGCGGCCTTGGCTTGCCGCTCGCCTGGGCACCGATCGGGAATGTGACGAGGGTGCCGACCATGCGGAAGATCCACGACCAGCATTTGATTGATGTTCTGGCCGAGCTTGACGGGCTGACCAACTGGGAAAGCCGTCCGCGCGACGGCATGCGCGTCGATCTGGAGCCGATCCGCGATCTCGCCGCCCGGCTCGGTCATCCCGAACGCAGTTTCCGCTCCATCCATGTCGCCGGCACCAAGGGCAAAAGCTCGACCTGCGCGCTGCTGGAGGCTGCCCTTTCGCGAGCCGGCTTTCGTGTCGGGCGCTATTCCTCGCCGCATGTCGAATATTTCGGCGAACGCATGACCCTTGACGGGCATACTGCCCCCGAGCCGGTGATGGCGCAGGCGCTGGCCCGCGCGCTGGAGGCGCTGAAGCAGGCGCGCGCGCAACAGACGCCTGCTGCGGACGCGACATGGTTCGACGTGCTGACCATCGCGGCATTCCTCGTGTTTAGGGAAGCGGGCGTGGAATGGGCCGTGGTGGAGACCGGCCTCGGCGGCCGCCTCGATTCCACCAATGTCGTGCCGAGCGATGTCGCCATCGTCACCAATATCGAGCTCGAGCATACGGAAGTGCTGGGCGATACCCGCGCGAAGATCGCCTTCGAGAAGGCGGGCATCGTCAAGCCGGCACGCATCGCCGTGACGCCGCTGACGGCGGACGACGAGGCGGGCGCGGTGATCGCCGCCCGGGCGGATGAGCTGGGCGCGGCGCTGATCGTGCCGGTCCTTCCCGAGGACGCGACCATTGCCGAACGGAATACCCAGGTCGTCGGCGCGGCGCTGGAAGCACTCGGCGAACGCGGCGTGGCGGCGAAAGGCGGGGCTGCCGCCGGCAAGCCGCTCGGCGCCTGGCTGCTCGACCGCGCCACGCTGGAGGCGGCACGCCTTCCGGGCCGCATGGAATTCTTCGACGTTAACGTGGGCGAGGGGGCCGGGGCCCGCAGGGTGCATGTCGTTCTCGACGGCGCGCACGTTCCCTTCAACCTCGCTGCCGTCCTCGCCGACCTGCGCCGGACGCCGGAACATGCCGGTGCCTGTCTCGCCGTCGTTTCCATCGCCCGCGACAAGGATGCGGAAGGCTTGCTTGGCGTTCTGGCGAAGGCGGGCGTGACGGCGATCCTGACCCGCGCCAACGATCGCTCGCGCGATCCGGCCGAACTGGCCGCGGTTGCCGAAAAGCTGGGCCTTGCGTATTCCGTCGAGGCCGATCCGCTGGACGCTTATGCCGGGGCGTTGAGGCGGGCGGCGGCGGCTGGCCAATGGGTACTCGTCACCGGCTCGCTCTACATGACCGGCGTCGTGCCGCGCCCTTGAGGGCACGCCTTCGCGGTCCCTCTCTGGTTGCCGCCATCTCCCCCACAAGGGGGGAGAACGATAGATGCGCCGGTTTCCCGTATCACAACATTTGCGAAGGGCGAAAGGTTGCCGCGTATCTTCTCCCCTCTTGTGGGGGAGATGGCCGGCAGGCCAGAGGGGGTAAACCCGGCCAAACCTTCAATATCGGTAGGCTTCGAAAACCGGCTCCACCGAGCCGTTCCACGGGCCGTTGAAGGCGGCCAGCATGTCCTCGGCCAGCGTCGCCTTGCGGGCGATGATCGCGTCCAGCGGCGCGAGGAAGAGGCTTTCGTCCTCGCCCTGCGCGTTGCGGATGCCGCGGGCCTTGAGGCCCTTGCGCGAGATCGCCACCGCCTCGCGGGCGATGTCGAGAGCCGTGTGGCCCCTGATCGCCGTCTTCAGCCCCTGCGTCGGAACGCCGTCGCGCAGGGCGGTCACGTCCTCGAACGTCCATGCCGCGGTCAGCGCTTCCGCGTCGGCCAGCGCCGCTTCGTCATAGAGCAGGCCGACCCAGAACGCCGGCAGCGCCGTGATATGCGGCAGCGGGCCGTTGTCGGCGCCGCGCATTTCGAGAAAGCGCTTCAGGCGCACGTCGGGAAACAGGGTGGAAAGATGGTTGGTCCAGTCACCCTGCGTCGGCTGCCAGGCGTCGATCCTGCCCTTCAGCGCCCCGTCCAGGAACTGGCGGAAGGTGATGTCGGTGCAATTGATGTAGCGGCCGTCGCGGATGACGAAATACATCGGCACGTCGAGCGCCCATTCCGCATAGTCGGAAAAGCCGAATTCCGGCTTGAAGACGAAGGGCAGACAGCCGGCGCGGGTGTTGTCGGTGTCGCGCCAGATCTCGCCGCGCCAGGAATGATAGCCGTTCGGCTTGCCGTCGGTGAAGGGTGAAGCCGCAAACAGCGCGGTGGCGATGGACTGGAGCTTCATGGAAACGCGCATCTTGCGCGCCATGTCGTCCTCGCTGGAATAATCGAGGTTCACCTGAATGGTGGCGCTGCGATACATCATGTCCAGCCCGTGGCGGCCGACCTTCGGCATATAGCCGGTCATGATGTCGTAGCGCGATTTCGGCATGCGCGGGGTTTCCGCGAGCGTCCATTTCGGGCTGCCGCCGACGGCGAGGAATTCGATGCCGAGCGGCTCCGCCACGGTCTTCAGCACATCGAGATGCGTCTGCGTTTCCGTCTGCGTGTCGAACAGGCTGGCAAGAGGGGCGCCGGAAAGCTCGAACTGGCCGCCGGGCTCGATGGAGATCGCGCCGTTTCCGGCCGGCTCCGAAAGCCCGATGACATGGTCGCCGTCCACGATGGGCTCCCAGCCGAGCAGGTCGCGCATGCCTTCCAGCAGGGTCTCGATGCCGTTTCCATAGGGCACGGGGCGATTTCCGTCGACGTAGAAGGCAAACTTCTCGTGCTCCGTCCCGATCCGGAACTGCTCCTTCGGCTTGCTGCCGGCTTCCATGTAGGAGGTCAGTTCGCAATGCGCGGAGAGCGGCGTATCGTCGGTCGTGTCGCGAGCCATGAAACCTGCCTTGTCTGGGACGCTCTTTTCGGTTTTCCGGAGTGATTGGACTGGAAATTGTTCAGAGGCAAGTGAATTTCTTTGGGAGATCGTTCAAAAAAACAATCTCCTTCTGCCGGGGAAAATGAGCGGGATATTCTCTTGCTATCGTACCGGCAGTGCGAAAAAATTTCTACGGGCCGGGTCAGCGCCAGTCGCCGGCGGTCGCCTGGACCAGCGCCATCGCCGCCACGGCCGCCGTGTCGGCCCGCAGGATGCGCGGCCCGAGCGGAATGGCGGTGACGAAGGGCAGCGCGCGCAGCCAGTGCCGCTCCTCCTCAGAAAAGCCTCCCTCCGGGCCGATCAGCAGTGCCGCATGCCGTTCGGCGATCGCCTGCAAGGCGCTGAGCGGATTGTTGGTTTCCTCGCCTTCGTCGCAGAAGAGAAGGCGCCGGGCCGGGTCCCAGCCGTCCGTAAGGTCGCGCAGCTTCACGGGCGCTTCGAGCCTCGGCACGGAAATCACCCCGCATTGCTCGGCCGCCTCGACGATATTGGCCCGCAGGCGGTCCATGCTGGTGATCCTGCCCTGAACATGCTGGGTCATGACGGGCTGAAGCACGCCGGCGCCCATTTCCACGGCCTTCTGCACCATATAGTCCATGCGGCCGGTTTTCAGCGGGGCGAAGAGATAATGCAGGTCGGGCATGGGCGTCTGCGCGCGCGTCTGCTCCGCGGCCACCATGACGATCTTCTTGCGGGCCGGAAAGGTCAGGCGCGCCAGCCATTCGCCATCGCGGCCGTTGAACAGGAGAACCTCGGCGCCGTCCTCCATCCGCAGCACGTTGGCGAGATAGTTGAACTGGTCGGCATCGGCGGGGATGGCCGCTTCGGCATGAAGGGCATTTTCGACGAACAGCCGTTGCAGGCGGAAATTGGCACGCATGGCAGGCGACCTCAGAAGAACAGCGACATCAGCCCGTAAAGGGCGGCGGACATGGCGGCCGACGCCGGCACCGTCAGCACCCATGCGGCGATGATCGTCATGAAATGCGAACGGCGCACCAGATAGCGGCGGCGCACCTCGTCGGGATTGTGCTCGTGCCGGTTCGCCATGCCGGATCTGTCGTGCATGTAGGCGAGGCGGCGGCTCGAATTTCGCGTGTACCACTCGCGGAAGAAGCCGACGCCGAACACGGCGCCCACGGCGATATGCGTGGTGCTGACCGGCAGGCCGAGCCAGGAGGCGACGATCACCGTCACCCCCGTCGAAAGCGATACGCTGAAGGCGCGCATCGGGTTCAGCTTGGTGATCTGGGCGCCGACGAGGTTGATGAGGCGCGGGCCGAACAGGATGAGGCCAACGGAAATGCCGAGGCCGCCGATCAACATCACCCAGAAGGGAATGGCGACGGTCTCGCCGAAATTCGCCCGCTCCGTCGCGTTGACGATGGCCGAGAGCGGCCCGACGGCGTTCGACACGTCGTTGGCGCCGTGGCCGAAGCAGAGGATCGCCGCGGTCAGCACCAGCGGCAGGCGAAACAGCTTTCGCAGCGACTGGTTGCGGTTTTCCAGCCCGGCGGCCTGGCTGCGGATGAAGGGAATGGCGGCGAGCCAGCTCAGGATGCCCGTGGCGAAGCCGAAGAAGGTGGCGTGCGGCAGAGAGACGAAGAACAGCCGGTTCAGCCCCTTGAAGGCGAGATAGGCGGAAAAGGAGCCGGCCATGACGCCGATCAGCACAGGCACCCAGACGCGCGCCGCTGCGATCTTGTCGTCGCGGTAGACCACGGTTTCCTTGATGACGTAGAGAAAGCCGGCGGCGATGAGGCCGCCCAGAACGGGTGAGATCACCCAGCTTGCCGTGATCCCGGCCATCGACGGCCAGTTGACGGCATCCAGCCCGGCGGCGGCGATGCCGGAGCCGAGCACGCCGCCGACCACGGTGTGGGTGGTCGAGACCGGCGCATTGGCGAGGGTGGCGATGTTCACGAACAGCGCGGACGACAGCAGGGCGGCGATCATCATCCGCACCAGCGTGCCGGGGTCTGAAATGGCGGCGGGTGATATGATGCCGTCGGAAATGGTCTCGACGACATCGCCGCCGGCGATCAGGGCGCCGGCGGTCTCGAACAGCGCCGCCATCATCAGCGCCGCGCCCATGCTGAGCGCCTTGGCGCCGACGGCGGGGCCGACATTGTTGGTGACGTCGTTGGCGCCGATGTTCATGGCCATGTAGGCGGCGATCGTCGCGGCGGCGATGACGAGCAGCGAACCCGGCTGCTGGATGACCGTGGCCGTGGCGATGATCGCGGCGGCAATCAGGAACAGCAGGCCGAGGCCGGGCGCAATCAGCGGGCGGGCGACGTGGTGCGCCGCCTGCTCGTGGAGCGTCATCCGGTCCAGATCCTTGTCGAGGGTCGGCTTGCCGGCCGGCCGCGGTGCCTGTTCCATGAATTTTCCGCAGGTTGGAAATGACGAAGCGATCCCCGGCGCCGTTGCCGGCGCGGGAAACCGCGTCCGGTCGAGTGCCATGATGCCTCCGGCATTGCAATGGAAGAATGACGGCGGAGACGAAAGTCGGCCGGCCGTTCAGCCGTTCCCGGTCACTCCGTCCCGATCACTCCTTGCCAGACAGCCGTGCCGGAAAATCGCGCAGAATGCTTCGCAGCCCCGACTCGCGAACGCGCCCGGCGGCCTCCTCGAAGCTGAACCATTCGAGGCGGCGCTCATCCCTTTCCGGGAAGTCGTCCACCATGTGGTCCACCTTCAGCGCGTGAACCTGCACCCGGCAGGGAATGCGCAGGCCGTTGTCGAGAACCTTGGTATAGAGGAAGGAGCCCGCCGGGACGGGATCGGCCTCGCCGCGCACCCCGGCTTCCTCATAGGCTTCCTGCGCGGCCACGGCATGGGAGGGCTTGCCCGGCATGGGCCAGCCCTTCGGGATCACCCAGCGCCCCGTGTCGCGGCTGGTCAGAAGCAGCACCTGCGGGCCGGCTTCGCCCGCGCGATAACAGATCGCGCCATATTGCTGGCGCGGCGGCCGCTGCACCATCAGCCTGACATTCGTTGCGATCCGTTCGAGCAGGGTCAAGTCCTTACCGTCCTTTCGCGGCACTCATCGCCGCAAATCAGTTTCGTGAATCGTGCAGCACCGACCGTGGCCGCGCAAGAGCGTCCTTCGGTCGGGCACATACTTATATGGGGTTGCTGATGCGAAGCTTGAAGGCCTGACCCTATCTATCCCAGTAGGGGGTGGGGCCGTAAAGCGACGCCAGATAATCGATGAAGAGCCGCACCTTGGCCGGCAGGAACTCGCGGCTCGGATAGACGGCGGAGAGCGAAACGCCGCGCCCGCTCTCGTAAGCGGGAAGTACCTGCGTCAGCCGGCCGGACTTGAGTTCCTCGCCGATATCCCAGGTCGAGCGCAGCGCGATCCCGAGACCGGCGATCACCGCCTCGCGGATCACCTCGCTGGAATTGGTGACGAGGCTGCCCTGGGGCTTCAGTGTCACCGGTCCGCCGGGACCGACGAGCCGCCAGCTGTCGTGATTGTGGGCCGGCAGGCAGGCATGGGTCTTCAGTTCGTCCAGAGATTGCGGCATGCCGTGGCGGGCGATGTAGTCCGCCGAGGCGCACAGGATGCGCCGCACCGGCGCCAGCCGGCGCGCGACCAGCGTGGAATCGCTCAGGTCGGCGATGCGGATCGCCAGATCGTAGCCGCCGCCGACGATGTCGGTGAACTCGTCCGACAGTTCGAGCTGCACGATCAGGTCCGGATGCGCTTCCATGAAGCCGATGAGATGCGGCGCGACGTGCATGCGCCCGAACGAGGTCGGCGCCGATATCTTCAGCGTGCCCTGCACCTTGGCGGAACGGCCGGAGACGAAGGCCTCCGCCTCCTCGATGCCGGACAGGATCGACTGGACCCGGTTGAAGAAGCCCTGTCCCGCTTCCGTCAGGGCGATCTGCCGCGTCGTGCGCTGGAGAAGCCGGGTGCCCAGCCTGTCCTCCAGCCGCTTGATGCGCTTGGAGACGACGGCGGGCGACAGCCCGAGCGACCGGCCCGCCGTGGACATGGAATTGCAGGCCGCAACCCGCACGAAGACCTCGAGATCGCCGAGATTGGTCATGCACGCTCCTCTTTTGCCCGGCGGCCGGTGCCGCGTTCCGGCCTCTCCGCATCCCGATTCATGCGGACGCGCGCCCGCGACCTTCGCCGTCTCCTTCGTCATGCTCGGCCCCGACCCGAGCATGCGAGAAAAAGGCCAGAGGCCGGAAAGGCGGGTTCCGGAAACAAACCCGCCTATTCTTTCCATTTTCGTCATAGGTGATTAGCATTTGTTCGGTCCTTCGCAAACTGCTAGGAATCGCAATCGGGAGGAACGGGCGATGAGTGGATCGATCGGATTTCTGGAGCCTCGGGCCGATGTTCTGTCGCGCCGTAAGGCGATCGTCGAGGATCTGGCGGACCTCCTGCCGCCGGACGCGCTGATCGCCGAGCCGCGCCGGCTGGTGCCTTTTGAAACGGACGGTTTCATTTCCTATCGCCGCCTGCCGCTCGCCGTGGCCCTGCCGCGCACAACGGCCGAGGTGGCCGCTGTCATGAAATACTGCCATCGTTATGGCGTTCCGGTCGTTCCGCGTGGGGCGGGGACGTCCCTTTCGGGCGGCGCGATCCCGCAGGAGGATGCCGTCGTTCTCTGTCTTTCCGCCATGACCCGCATCGTCGAGCTGGATTACGCCAACCGCACCGCGACGGTGGAGGCGGGCGTGACCAACCTGGCGATTTCGGAGGCCGCCGGCCCCGAGGGCTATTTCTATGCGCCGGACCCCTCGTCGCAGCTCGCCTGCACCATCGGCGGCAATATCGGCATGAATTCCGGCGGCGCGCATTGTCTGAAATACGGCGTGACGACCAACAACCTGCTCGGCGTGAAGATGGTTCTCGTCGACGGCACGGTGATCGAGCTGGGCGGCAAGGCGCTGGACGCGCCGGGTCTCGATCTTCTCGGGCTGGTCTGCGGTTCGGAAGGCCAGCTCGGCATCGTCACCGAGGCGACCGTGCGGCTCATCGCCCGGCCGGAAGGCGCGCGCCCCGTCCTGTTCGGCTTCGACACGTCGGAGGCGGCGGGCGCCTGCGTGGCCGATATCATCGGTTCCGGCATCGTGCCGGTCGCCATCGAGTTCATGGACAAGCCGGCCATCGAGATCTGCGAGGCCTTCGCCCATGCCGGCTATCCGCTGGATGTCGGCGCGCTGCTGATCGTCGAGGTCGAGGGGTCCGAGGAGGACATGGCCGCGATGCTCGCGAGCATCGTCGGGATCGCCCGCCGTCACGGCGTGAAGGTGGTGCGCGAAAGCCAGTCGGCAATGGAGGCGGCGGCGATCTGGAAGGGCCGCAAGTCCGCCTTCGGTGCGACGGGCCGCATCGCCGACTATATCTGCATGGACGGAACCGTGCCGCTCGGCCAGCTTTCCCATGTGCTGAAACGTACCGGCGAGATCGTTGAGGGCTACGGCCTGCGCGTCGCCAACGTCTTCCACGCCGGCGACGGCAACATGCACCCGCTCATCCTCTACGATGCCAACGACCCGGAGGATGCCGCGAAGGCGGAGGCCGCCGGCATGGACATCCTCCGGCTCTGCGTTGATGCGGGCGGCTGCCTGACCGGCGAGCACGGGGTCGGCATCGAGAAGCGCGACCTGATGCGCCACCAGTATTCGCAGGCGGACCTGAACCAGCAGATGGCCGTGCGCGCCGCCTTCGATTCCGGCTGGCTGCTCAATCCCTCCAAGGTCTTCCCGCTGGAAGGACGGCCCCGGCCATGACGGAGCCACCCGTGACGAAGACGCGGTATCCCGCATCCGCCGAGGAGGCCGCGGCCCTGATCCGCGATTGTGCCGGTTCGGGCACGCCGGTCGTGCCGCGGGGCGGCGGCACCCGGCTGGATTTCGCCGTGTCCGGAACGGTGCTTTCCACCGCCGGCCTTGCCGGCATCGCGGTTTACAACCCGGCGGAAATGGTGATGACGGCCGGGGCCGGAACGCCGCTTGCCGAAGTCGAGGCGGCCCTTGCCGCCAACGGCCAGATGCTTCCCTTCGAACCGGCGGACAGCCGCCCGGTTCTCGGCACGGCCGGCGAGCCGACCATCGGCGGCGTATTCGCCGCCAATGTCTCCGGCCCGCGCCGCCTGACGGCGGGGGCAGCGCGCGACAGCCTGCTCGGCGTCACCTTCGTCAACGGTCGCGGCGAGGTGATCAGGGCCGGCGGCCGGGTGATGAAGAACGTCACCGGCCTCGATCTGGTCAAGCTGATGGCCGGCTCCCGCGGCACGCTCGGCTACATGACCGACGTCACCTTCCGAGTCCTGCCCGCGCCGCGCGCGACGGAAACCGTCGTGGTGACGGGGCTGGACGACGCCCATGCCGCAGCGGCGATGGCGACGGCCATGTCCCTGCCGGTCGAGGTGTCCGGCGCCGCGCACCTGCCCTTCACGGTCGCCGGCCGTTTCCTGTCCGGCGCCCTGCCGCAAGGGGCCGCGACCGTCTTTCGCCTGGAGGGCCTGCCGCATTCGGTGTCGGTCCGCACGGAAAAGCTCACGGCGGCGCTGTCCGCATTCGGTGTGATTACATGGCTCGACGAGCCGCAAAGCCTGACACTCTGGCGCCAGATCCGCGACGCCGCGCCCTATGCGCAGGATCGCGGCAAGGTGCTGTGGCGCGTCTCGGTCGCCCCCACGGCCGGCCACCTGCTGATGGGCGCCCTGCGCCTGCATGCCGGCGCCGACTGCTTCTACGACTGGCAGGGCGGGTTGATCTGGCTGCGGATGGAAGCCGATCCGGAGGCGGATTTCCTGCGCAAGGCGATCCGCCAGCTCGGTGGCGGCCATGCGACGCTGGTGCGCGCGCCGGACCGTTTCCGCAAGGATATTCCGGCCTTCGAGCCGGAGGCTCCGGCGGTGGCGGCGCTTTCCGCCCGGATCAGGGAGAAATTCGATCCGCGCGGCATTTTCAATCCCGGCCTGATGGGGTGAGATGGTGATGGTTCTCCTGTGGCTAAGACCCCCTCTGGCTGACGCCATCTTCCTCGCAAAGGGGGAGAGCGGTGGGCGCGCCGGTTTCCCGGTTTCCGATGTTGGGAAAGGGCGAAAGGTCGTCGTGAAACGTCGCCCCCCTTGTGGGGGAGATGGCCGGCAGGCCAAAGGGGGGCTCTTCCCCGTTGCCACCGGAGGATCGGCCTGATGCAGACTCATTTCACGCCCGGGCAACTGGCCGATCCCCGCGTGGCGGAGGCGGAGAAGATCCTGCGCAAATGCGTGCATTGCGGCTTCTGCACGGCCACCTGTCCCACCTATGTGACGCTCGGCAACGAGCTGGACAGCCCGCGCGGGCGCATCTATCTCATCAAGGACATGCTGGAGAACGGCCGTCCGGCGGACAGGGAGATCGTCACCCACATCGACCGCTGTCTTTCCTGCCTTTCCTGCATGACCACCTGTCCCTCCGGCGTCGACTACATGCACCTGGTCGACCATGCCCGTATCCACATCGAGGAAACCTACCGGCGCCCGCTGCCGGACCGGCTGACGCGCGCGCTGCTCGCCGCCGTGCTGCCTCATCGCCGGCGCTTCCGCGCCGCGCTGAAACTGGCGAACCTCGTCCGGCCGCTGGCGGGCCTCCTCGGAAAGGCGGCGGCCCTGCGGCCCTTCGCGGCCATGCTTCGGCTCGCCCCCGAAAAGGCCCATGAGCCGACGCCTTTCACCCGGGCCTGCACCCATGTCACGCTCGGCCCGCCGAAGGGGCGCGTGGCGATGCTGACCGGCTGTGCCCAGCCGGTGCTCGATCCGGGCATCAACACGGCGGCGATCCGCCTGCTGACCCGTTTCGGGATAGAGGTCGTCCTGCCGGAAGGGGAGGGATGCTGCGGCGCGCTGACCCACCATATGGGCAAGGAACAGGCGGCGCTCGCCTCCGCCCGCCGCAACGTCGACATCTGGGCGAGCGAGATCGATGCGGGCGGCCTCGACGCGATCCTCGTCACGACGTCGGGCTGCGGCACGGTCGTCAAGGATTACGGCTACATGCTGCGCCACGATCCGGCCTATGCCGAAAAGGCGGCCCGCGTTTCGGCGCTGGCGCGCGACGTGACGGAATATCTCGATACGCTCGATCTGCCGCAGCAGACCTTCCGGGGGCTGACGGTCGCCTATCATTCGGCCTGTTCACTTCAGCACGGCCAGAGGGTGACGCTTCAGCCGAAGGCGCTTCTGCGGCGAGCGGGTTTCGCCGTTCGCGATCCGGCCGAGGCGCATCTGTGCTGCGGCTCTGCCGGCACCTACAACATGCTGCAACCGGAGATTTCGCAAACGCTGAAGGCCCGCAAGGTGCGGAACATCGAGGCGACGAAGCCGGACCTGATCGCGGCGGGCAATATCGGCTGCATGACCCAGATCGGCAGCGGCACGCCGCTTCCCGTGGTCCACACGGTCGAACTGCTGGACTGGGCCTATGGCGGCGACGTGCCGGAAAAGCTGGAAAAGCTGCTGGCGCAAAAGGCCGCCGCCGTGTGAACGCCTTGAGCGGAAAGGCACGCCCCCCGGGCAGGCCGGAGGATTCTTGCTTATTGACCAACCCTCTCCTTCGTCACCCTCGGGCTAGACCCGAGGGTCCATGCCCCGGACGCCGCGTAGATGGTCGGGTCAAGCCCGACCATGACGAAAGAGAGCAATGCGTACTGTGGCAGAGGTCTAACCCCTCAGGTATGCCCGAGGGGTTCGATTTCCCGTTTTCGGCGCCTCACTCAGCCGCCAAACAGCGTCCGCAGGAGGTCGGTGCCGCGGTCCTCGAAGCTGACCTGGCCCTGCCGGTTGCCGGGGCCGATCACAACGACCTTCGAGCCTTCCGGCACGCGCTTGTAGAGATGTTCGACATCCTTGTTCATCATGCGGATGCAGCCGGAAGACAGGTTCTGCCCGATCGACCACGGCTGGTTGGTGCCGTGGATGCGGAAGCCGGTGTCGCCGCCGTTCGGCCGGTAGAGATAGAGCGCGCGCGAACCGAGCGGATTGTCCGGGCCGCCTTCCATACGCGCCGGCAGGATATGGCCGCGCTTGCGTTCGCGGGCGATCATTTCCTGCGGTGGAATCCAGGCCGGCCATTCGGCCTTGCGGCCGACGCGGGTGACGCCCGACCAGCCGAAGCCTTCCCGTCCGACGCCGATGCCGTAGCGGGTCGCCTTGTTGCCGCCTTCGACGAAATAGAGGTAGCGGTTATGGGTGTCGACGAGGATGGTGCCCGGCTTCTCGCTGGTCACGAGGCGGACGGCCCTGCGCTTGTACTTGTCGGCGACCGGCTTGTTTTCCGCCCCCCTCGGCAGGATGACCTCGCCGCGCGCATTGGTCTGGAGAGACTGCGCCGTGGCGGTCTGGGCCGCCGTAAATGTCGTCATGATTGCAATCGCCGCCGCTGCGGCAGCCATCCATGCTTTCGTCATATGGTTCGTTACCCCCGTTGAAACTGGCGGAAAGATTACGTTTGCGCGTGCCCTGCGTCAAACCGCCGCTGGTTGCATTTCAGTCGACGGAAAAGGGGAGGGCGGCCTTCGCCGTCCTCCCCCTCCCATGCTCATCGTCCGGTGTTGTGCCGTCACTGGACGATAACGCGGGTTCCCACGCCGACCCGTTGATAAAGGTCGATCACGTCTTCGTTGCGCATGCGGATGCAGCCGGAGGAGACGGCGTTGCCGATCGTCCAGGGCGCGTTGGTGCCGTGGATGCGGTAGAGCGTCGAGCCGAGATAGAGGGCGCGGGCGCCGAGCGGATTGGCCGGCCCGCCCTCCATTTTTACCGGCAGGACATGCCCCTTCTTGGCCTCGCGGGCGCGCATCTCCGCCGGCGGATGCCAGGTCGGCCATTCGGCCTTGCGGGTGACTTTGTGGACGCCGGCCCATTCGAAGCCCGGTTTGCCGACGCCGACGCCGTAGCGCTTGGCCTGCCCGCCGTCCATCACCAGATAGAGAAAGCGGTTGTTGGTGTCGATGACGATCGTTCCGGGCTTTTCCGGGGTCCGGTAGGACACCATCTGCGGCAGGAACTGCGGCTCCACGCCGCCGACGGGCGCGTTCGGCCGCACGGCGGCCTGCTGGATGACCTGCTGCCGCCCGGTATTGCGGCCGATATGGACGCCCGGCGGCGGCGCGGCCAGCTGGCGGCGCTGATAGGTCTGGCGCTGCTGGTATTGCGGCGCGGGCTGCTGCTGGAACCGGGCCTGCGGCTGCGGCTGGACGCGGCGCGGCGGCGCATAGACCTTAGGGCGGACGCCGCCGCCGAGCTGGTTGACCCAGGGCGCCGTCAGGTCGGAATTGACGATGACCGGCGGGCGGTTGCCGTAACGGTCGCTGGCCAGCGCCGGCTGGGTGATGCCGGCCAGCAGGCCGACGGCAAGAAGAAGGAAGGATCTGTTCATCGGATCGACTCGCTACATTCACCGAAGAAGGGGCGCGAACATGCCCCGGATGGCAGGATCGTCGCATTCCGCTCCACTCGGAATGGTAAACGCCCGTTCATGAAGGGGCCGGGCGCCGTCTAAACCTTCCGGCAAGGTTAGCATCCGGTTGCGAAAATAGGTGAACAAATGGTAAACACTCCCGAGAAGGAGAATCGAACCATGACGGATGCCGCCAAGACGGGGTTGATCGAGGGCGAGGACGGGCGCACGGGCTGTTTCTGGCACGGCAATCTTGAGGATTACCGCCGCTACCACGACGAGGAATGGGGGCATCCGGTGACGGACGACCGCCGGCTTTTCGAGAAGATCTGCCTCGAAGGCTTCCAGTCGGGCCTGTCCTGGCTCACCATCCTGCGCAAGCGCGAGAATTTCCGCGCTGCCTTCGCCGGTTTCGATTTCGAGAAGGTCGCCCGTTTCGACGAGCGCGACGTCGAGCGGCTGCTGGCCGACAAGGGCATCGTGCGCCACGGCGGCAAGATCACCTCCACCATCAACAACGCCGCCCGCGCGCTGGAGATGAAGGCCGAGTTCGGTTCGCTCGCCCGCTATTTCTGGCGTTTCGAGCCGACGCCGGATGAGCGCCCGGCGGTGTTCGACTACCAGACCCTGCGCGCCAACCCCACGACGCCGGCCTCCGTGCGGCTGTCGCGCGACCTGAAAAAGCGCGGCTGGAGCTTCGTCGGCCCCACCACCGTCTATGCCTTCATGCAGGCGATGGGCATGGTCAACGACCATATCGAGGGCTGCCATTGCCGGGCGAAGATCGAGCGCCTGCGGGCGGAATTCGTGCGGCCGGTATAGGTTATTCGAGCGACCGGATGAGGTCGGTCAGATCGCCGATCTCGGGCAGTTCCCGGAAGCGCGGCGCGTCCTTCGGCTTTTCGACATGTTCGAGAATCCACGTCAGGGCATGGGGAATGAACACACCCCAGGCGCCGACGGCGAGTGCCGGCACGACGTCCGATTTCAGCGAGTTGCCGACCATCATCGCCCGCTCCGGCGCTTCGGCGTGCCGGGAAAACAGGCGGCGATAGGTGGAGGCGGTCTTGTCGGAGACGATCTCCACCGCGTCGAAATAGTCGCCGAGCCCCGATTGCGCCAGCTTGCGCTCCTGGTCGAACAGGTCGCCCTTGGTGATGAGAACGAGAGCGTAGTCACCGGCGAGCGCCTCCAGCACGTCGCCGACGCCCGGCATGGTCTCCACCGGATGGCTGAGGAGGTCGCGGCCGATGGAAAGGATTTCGCCGATCACATGGCCCGGCGCGCGTCCGTCCGTCACCTCCAGCGCCGTCTCGATCATCGAAAGGGTGAAGCCCTTGATGCCGAAGCCGTAATGGGCAAGGTTGCGCTTTTCCGCGTCCAGCAGGCGGCTGGACACGTCGTCCCCGTCGGCATAGTCGGCCAGCAGCCCGCGGAAGTGGTCTTCCGTCAGCCGGTAATATTGCTCGTTCTGCCAGAGCGTGTCGTCGGCATCGAGGCCGATGGTGGTAAGCTGGCGCGTCATGCTCGTCGGGTCGTGCTGATGGCGATGCGCCATTCTAATCCAGTTTTCGCGCAAGTGTGAACGGATTTGCAAACCGGCAATGCGGCGGCGCGCAAGCGCCGCCGCATCGGGTTTATTGGCCGTGCTTTTCCAGCCATTCCCGCATGAAGGCGATCTCGCCTTCCTGGGCGGCGATGACCTCCTCGGCCAGCTTACGGATCTCGGGGTCCTTGCCGTGTTCCAGCACGATCCGGGCCATGTCGATGGCGCCCTGATGGTGCGGGATCATGCCGCGCACGAAGTCGACATCGGCATCGCCCGAAAGCTCGATTGCCATGTTCTCGTGCATCGTCTCGCTGGCTTTTTCGAATGCTTCGGTCGCGGCGTTGCGTGTCCCGCCGCCGGAAGCGTGGCTGCCGTGGTCCTGGGCGAGCGCCGGAACGGCGAAGGCGAGGACGGCGGCGATGGTGAGGGTGTTCCTGAAAGACATGATGGTCCATTCCCTTGCAAGGGGTTATGTCTGCCGGTCGCCCGGCGGTTCGACGATGGGGAAAGCGGATTTTCAGGCGCGGGGAGGCGGTTCCGCCGGCGCGGGCGCGGCATCGGCCAGTTTGCGGGTCGGCAAAGGCTCCGGCCAGGAAAAGGGCGGGTGCCCTTCGCGCCCGGCATCGACGACCGGCACGATGGCGAGGCAGGCGGCGCAGAAGGTGCCGCATCCCGGCAGCCCGGAATGCGGACAAGGATCGTTGCGGGAATGCGCCCCGCCGTGATTGCCGTGCGTTCCGGCCGTCTCCATGCCGTGATGATCCGCGTGGTCGTGATGGGCCACGGAGACCTGAACGGCCTCCATGACGACGCCCGCCCGGGCCGGCATGAAGCCATAGACGAGGCAGGCGATCAGCATGGTGACGACGACGAAGGCGCGCATAAATTCAGTCTAGTCGCATTTCACCGTGAAACAAGCCGTCCGGATGCGGCCTCACGCCGCGATGACGCGGTGGACGACCCGGTAATCGGGGCTTTCCTCGCCGAGCGGGGCGACGGGCCAGTCCCAGCTCGCGAAGGCTTCAGGATGCGCGACGCCGGCCAGCAGGTCCTGCCGCTCGTGGGTATGGCCGTTGCGGTCGATCACGGCGAAGGAAATGTCGCTCAGCAGGCAGGTCGCCGCCGGCAGGCCCGCAAGGCCGTCGAAATGGGCCGAGACCAGCCGCGTGACGGTATCGGCCGGCATCGCGCCCGGCGGCTCCTTTTCCAGAAGCCGGCCCGCGCCGATACCGATCTGCGAGATGAGATTGGCCGAGACCACGAAATCCAGATAGGGAACGTGCCGCAGGAAGGCGAAGGGTTCGGGATCGCGGCCCGCCTTGAGGTCGCCGTAGCCGGACAGGTCGCGTTCCACGAGTTGGATGTTGGGGAACTTCTTCAGCGAAAGCCCCATCCGCACCGAGGCCAGATGCACGCGGTCGACCAGAACCACGGTGTCGAAGGCGCGGGCGAGCATGTCCAGCGGCACGTCGCGCAGCAGGCCCGAGCCGAGAACCACCGCCGTGCGGCGCAGCCTGAGGTCCTTCGCCTTGAAGAGAACGGCGCGGTGGCAATTGTCCTCGTGATCGCGCCATGCGCCGGATACGCGCCGGGCGCGCGACCACAGATTGACCGAGGCGCGGACGAACGGCCGGTTTTCCGGCTTGGTGAGCGGCCATGTGGCGGCGAAATTCAGGGCTTCGGCCAGCATTTCAGGCGCAGCGCTCCGGCGCATTGGGAAGGATGGGGTTCATGAAATCGGATGACCGGGAATCGGAACGGGGAAAAGTCGCGGATTTGGATAGCAGAATCCGGCCCCGCCTGCCAATCGGCCGTGTGCTTGCGGCTTGCCGCAGGGGGCTACTTCCTCTAAGACACGGCCACGAATTCCAACTCCTGTGAGCGATTTCGGGCCGCGCCCGAATGGTTGAAGACGATGAGCGACAAGCAGAAGAAACCGCAAAAGCCGAAAGCCCGCCTGCCGCGCGGCTTCGTGGACCGCGACGCCGCCGATATCCGCGCCGTCAACGAGATGACCGCGAAGATCCGCGAGGTCTACGAACGCTACGGCTTCGATCCGGTGGAAACGCCGCTGGTGGAATATACCGACGCGCTCGGCAAGTTTCTGCCCGACGCCGACCGTCCGAACGAGGGTGTCTTTTCTATTCAGGACGACGACGAGCAATGGGTGAGCCTGCGCTATGACCTGACGGCGCCGCTCGCCCGTCATGTCGCGGAAAATTTCAACGAGATCCAGCTTCCCTACCGCACCTACCGCGCCGGCTACGTGTTCCGCAACGAGAAGCCCGGCCCCGGCCGCTTCCGCCAGTTCATGCAGTTCGATGCCGATACGGTCGGTGCGCCCGGCGTTCAGGCCGATGCCGAAATGTGCATGATGATGGCCGATACGCTGGAGGCGCTGGGCATCCGGCGCGGCGATTACGTCATTCGCGTCAACAACCGTAAGGTTCTCGACGGCGTTCTCGAAGCCATCGGCCTCGGCGGCGATGAGAACGCCGCCAGGCGCCTGACGGTGCTGCGCGCCATCGACAAGCTCGACAAGTTCGGCCCCGAGGGCGTGAAACTTCTGCTCGGTGCCGGCCGCAAGGACGAATCCGGCGACTTCACCAAGGGCGCGGGGCTGGATGCCGCGCAGATCGAAAAGGTGCTGTTCTTCGTCGGCATCGAGGACTATGCGGCAAGCGCCGCCGACCTCTCGGCGCTGGTCGCCGGCACGGCGAAGGGCGGCGAGGGTGTGGAGGAACTGAACCTCATCGGCGCGCTGGTGAAGGGTGCCGGCTATGACGACGGCCGCGTGAAGATCGATCCATCCGTCGTGCGCGGCCTCGAATATTACACCGGCCCGGTCTACGAGGCGGAACTGACCTTCGACGTGACCAACGAGAAGGGCGAGAAGGTCGTCTTCGGCTCGGTCGGCGGCGGCGGGCGTTACGATGGCCTCGTTTCCCGCTTTATGGGACAGGCGGTGCCGGCCACCGGCTTCTCCATCGGCGTCTCGCGGCTGATGACGGCGCTGAAGAACCTCGGCAAGCTCGGCCAGGACGAGGTGTTCGCCCCCGTTCTCGTCACCGTCATGGACGGCGATGCCGAAGCGATGGGCCTCTACCAGCGCTTCACGCAAGAACTTCGCGCCGAAGGCATCCGCGCCGAAATGTATCAGGGCAACTGGAAGAAGTTCGGCAACCAGCTCAAATATGCCGACCGCCGCGGCTGCCCGGTCGCCATCATCCAGGGCGGCGACGAGCGCGCTGAGGGCGTCGTCCAGATCAAGGACCTGATCGAGGGCAAGCGCCTGTCCGGCGAGATCGAGGACAATGCCGCCTGGCGCGAGGCCCGCGTCGCGCAGGTCGTCGTGCCGCAGGACGAACTGGTTGAAAAGGTGAAGGAAATTCTTGGGGCTCAGGCGGAGGACCGCAGGCGGGCCGGGAAGTGACTGCTTCGATGCGCCTGAAATTCCCCCTCTGGCCTGCCGGCCATCTCCTCCACAAGGGGGGAGAAGACGCGCGGCAAACCCTCGCCTCCCACGAACCGCAGGAGCGGGGCAGACACGCCGCTTCCCCTTGTGGACAGGGGGTGGGGAGGGGGGCTTCTTTCAATCCGGAGGCATTTCCATGCCGATGACCGATCTGCCGGGTTTTGCCGGCGAACTGCTGGATGTCTTCGCGGTTAGAAGGGCAGAGCGCATCGATACGCCGATCATCCAGCCGGCCGAGCCCTTTCTGGATATCGCCGGCGAGGACCTGCGCCGCCGCATCTTCCTCACCGAGAGCGAGCGCGGCGAGAGCCTGTGCCTGCGCCCGGAATTCACCATTCCCGTCTGCCGCCGCCATATCGAGAGCGCCACCGGCACGCCGAAGCGCTATGCCTATCTCGGCACGGTGTTCCGCCAGCGCCGCGAGGGCGAGAACGAATTCTATCAGGCCGGCATCGAGGATCTGGGCGACCGGGATTTCGCCAGTGCCGATGCGCGTGCCGTCGCCGATGCGCTGGCCTGCCTGACGACGATCCTGCCCGGCCGCGCCTTCGCGGTGACGATCGGCGATCAGGCCGTGTTCGAGGCGGTGGTCGATGCGCTCGGCCTGCCGGCCGGCTGGCAGCGGCGGCTGGTCCGCGCCTTCGGCCAGACCGAGCTTCTGGAACAGATGATCGCCCGTCTCGCCCGGCCCGAGGCCGTGTCGGGCCTCGGGCCCGAGGTCGAGGCGCTGCTGGAAAAGGGCGACGACGAGGCGCTGGCCGCCCTGATCGCCGCCCGCATGGAGGCGACCGGCTATTTCACCAATGCCAGCCGCTCGCCGGAGGATATCGTCCGCCGCCTCAAGGAAAAGCGGTTGCTCGCCGGTGCCTCGCTCGATGCCGGCAAGCTGGATACGCTGAAGGAATTTCTGTCGCTCAATGTCAGCCTGCGCTATGCGCCGGGCGTGCTGGCCGATTTCGCCCGCGCCGCGAACCTGCCGCTCAACGCCGCCATCGCCGGGTTCGACGCGCGCGTTGCGGCCTTCGCCAATGCTGGCGTGCCGCTGGCCGACATCACCTGGCGTGCCGCCTTCGGCCGGCCGCTGGATTACTATACCGGCCTCGTCTTCGAGATCACCGCGCGCGGCGACCATGCCATTCTGGCCGGCGGCGGCCGCTACGACCGCATGTTGACGCTGCTCGGCGCGAAGGACCATATTCCCGCCGTCGGCTTCTCGCTCTGGCTCGATCGCATCGTAAAGGCGAGGGGGAACCCATGATCACCATCGCGCTTCCCTCCAAGGGCCGGATGAAGGACGAAGCCTCGGCGGTCTTCGAGCGTGCCGGCATGAAGATCGTCGCCGTCGGCAACGACCGCTCCTATCGCGGCCGGGTCGAAGGCGCGGACGATATAGAGATCGCCTTTCTCTCCGCCTCCGAGATCTCGCGGGAGATCGGCGCGGGCACCGTCGATTTCGGCGTCACCGGCGAGGATCTGGTGCGTGAGGAACTGGCGGATGCCGACGCCCGCGTCGACTTCGCCGCCCGCCTCGGTTTCGGCCATGCCGATGTCGTCGTCGCCGTGCCGGAAATCTGGTACGACGTGGAGACGATGGCCGATCTCGGCGATGTCGCGGCGGATTTCCGCGCCCGCCACGGACGCCGGCTGGCGATCGCCACCAAATACTGGCGGCTGACGCAGCAGTTCTTCTCCGGCAGCCACGGCATCCAGCTCTACCGCATTGTCGAAAGCCTCGGCGCGACCGAAGGCGCGCCGGCGGCAGGCCAGGCCGATATCATCGTCGATATCACCTCCACCGGCTCGACGCTCCGCGCCAACCATTTGAAGATCCTCTCGGACGGGGTGATCCTGCGCTCCGAGGCCTGCCTGGTGCGGGCGCGCAAGGCGGAACACCACGGCAATCCGGCCGTGGAACGAATCGCTAGCGCCATCCGCACGGTGCTGTGAAGCGACCGTTTCCCTGAACGGGAAAAACCCGCCGGTGCGATCCCGGCGGGTCCGTGTATCGATCAACCCTCTCTTTAGTCACCCTCGGGCTCGAACCGAGGGTCCATGCCGCAAGCACGGCGATGGATGGTCGGGTCAAGCCCGACCATGACGAAAGAGAGCGATACGCTCGCTGTCAGAAGTCTGACCCGCCGGATCGCCCCGGCGGGTTTTGCCGTTCAGGCAGAGCGCGGTCGTTCAGGCGGCGCGTCTGGCATCGAGCGACCAGGCGCCGGCACCGAAGGCGGCGAGGATGAGAAAACCGCCGGCCAGTGCGAAGTTCTTGACGAGCATGATGCCGTTCAGCGTGTTGATCCAGCCGAGCGCGGGTGCCGGCCAGCCGTCGACGGCAACCGTGCCGGAATGGAAGGCAAGCGCGGTGAAGACCGAGAACGCGGCGAGCGCGACGGCGGCGATCTTGGTCTGGAAGCCGACCAGAATGGCAAGCCCGGTGACGGTTTCGAACAGGCCGGCCAGATAGGCGAGCAGGGTCGCGGCCGGCAGGCCGGCGCCCTCGATCATGCCCGCGGTGCCGCTCGGGTCGATGAGCTTCGGCACGCCTGCGGTAATGAAAAGATAGGCGAGGAGGATGCGTCCGGCGAGGACGAGGGCGTTCTGGGCAGTGGTCATCAGTATCTCTCCGTTTGAGCGCGTTCGGGAAGGCCGCTCTGTCGGGATGAGATATGCACCTTTTTGGTTGTTCTTAAAAGACGAACGAATAAAGACATATCGTTCACTGTTATTGACATAATCACGACGGCGCCTTTTCCGCTACCAGCCGGCGCGGCCGATCCCGGAGCCCCATCGAAAAAGCGTCGGGTGAAATCGGCCATTTGCGACTCTGGTTGTTTCCCCGGATCCAGGGACGAAAGGCCCGCAACGCGTGGGCCGGTTTCACCCGCCGGCAATACCCGATGCCTCGCAAGATGGTCCGTTTATGGAGGTCTTCGTAAGCCTGGCCCCAAGATAACGCGGCGATCTCCCCGGAACTTTTCCTCATCCTATGGGTTGTCTATACACGTTAACGTTGAGGGAAAGCCAATGACTCAAATATCCATTCACGACGATCTCCGTTCCACATCCTGGGGGGCCATCTTTGCCGGGACGGCTACGGTCATCGCCGTTTTCTTCACACTGTCGCTTCTGGCAACATCTCTGGGGCTGGGGATGGTGGATGCGCAGTCTGGCAGTCCCCTTGAAGGTGTCGGAACGACGTTTGGAATATCTGCCGCGATAACGTTGCTTCTTAGCCTCGTTGCCGGTGGATTCGTCGCAGGCAGGTTGGCCGGGACCAGCGGTTTCACACATGGCTTTCTAACCTGGGCCGTAAGCCTGATCCTCGCCGTCCTGTTCGGTATGGTGACAATCTCGGGCGCGGCGCGGACATCGGTCAGTGCGCTCGGGTCGGTCGCTTCGGGTGCGGGGGCAGTGGCCGGTGCGACAGGCAATGCGGCAGGCTCGGCCGTCAGTTCGATTGCCGGTGCCGTCGATGAAGACCTCATCGGTAACTTCGACATCAGCCAGACCCGAAACGATCTTCGGACCACGCTGCGCAATACCCAGATTGATGCGCTTCAGCCCGAGCGCCTCGAGCCGGTCATCGCCGCCGCACGCGACGACGTCGCGGCCGCGGCCCGGGAGATTGCATTTAATCCCGGCGACTTTTCCCGGATTGCCCAGGAGCTTGGAGAGCGGCTGAAAGAACGTGCCGATAGCGTCGCAGGCGATATCGACCGCAACGAGATCGTAACCGCGCTCACCAACACGGGAATGACGCAGCCGGAAGCCGAGCAGGCTGCGGACCGGGCCATTGCGACATATAGCAACGCCCGCGACGCGATAACGGAACGGATCAATAACGCGAATGAACTGATTGAAAAGGGACGCCAGCGGCTCGCCGCTCTTGAAGAGGAAGCGCGCCGTCAGGCCGATGCGGCGGCATCTGCCGCGTCCGCTGCCGCGCTTTGGGCATTTGTTGCCGCTCTGGTCGGCGCATTGGCAGCCTCGCTCGCAGGACTCGGAGGAGCCCGGTCCCGCGATCGCTACCATTTCGAATAGTCGTTCGCACAATTCGAACGGGACGGGCCGGGTTCGTTTCGGCCAAGTGCATGGGGCGCGGTAAAACCGCGCCCCATGCACTGCCTCAGTTCCGGTTCAGGAAGGTCTGCAACGCCCATAAAAGAATGGCGGGTTGGTCGTCCTGGGCGGAATGATCGGCGAACGGCAGGTTGAGGAAGACGGTGTTCGGGACGCGCTCGACCAGTTCGAGCGCATTTTCGCGCGACACCAGCCGGTCCTCGTCGCCCCTGACGGCCAGCAGCGGGCAGGCGATGGCGCGCACCGTCTCGCCGGGATAGCCGTCGGGTCCGTCATCCAGCCAGAGCGCGGTAATGGTGCGGGTCAGGCGTTCGAAATCGGGTTCCGGGTTCAGCCGCAGGTAAGCCTCGCAGCTCTCCGGGAACATGGCCTGCCAGCTTTCCGCGGTCACATCCGCATAAAGTGCGCGTGCCGGGTCGTCGGCGCCGAGCGCCCAGTGCGCGCCGATCGTGACGACCCTGCGCGGCGTCACGTCTCCATTCGCGGCCAGCCGCAGCGCGGTGATGCCGCCGTCGCTGAAGCCGACGATGCCGGCCGTTTCAACGCCGAGATGGCGGATGACGACCACGGCGTCCTTTTCGAGGCGGGCATAGGTGAGGGGCTCCCGTCCCAGCGTCGATTTCCCCTGGCCGCGGCTGTCGATGCCGATGAGGCGATACGTGTCGGCAAGCCCGGGCAGGATGGGATTGAAATCCTCGATGCTGCCGAGCCCGCCATGCAGCAGAACCAGCGGCTCTCCCGCCTCGTTGCCCCGGACTTCGTAATAGATCCGCGCGTCGCCGATATCGAGATACCGGCCGCTTTCATGGCTGAATAAAGCTGTCATCGTCAAAATCCCCGCGATTCCCTTCCATCCGACCATGCCATTGTTGCAGGGATTCCGCGCGGAAAAGTGATGGCGGCAAAGAAAGCGGCAAAGAAAAAGGGCGACCCGAAGGCCGCCCTTTCGTATTTCCGGGACGAGGACGTCTTAGAAGTCCATGCCGCCCATGCCGCCGCCCGGCATGGCCGGAAGCGGAGCGTCCTTCTTCGGCAGTTCGGCGATCATGGCTTCCGTCGTGATCAGCAGCGAGGCCACCGAAGCGGCGTTCTGGAGCGCCGTGCGGACGACCTTGACCGGGTCGACGATGCCGAGCGTGATCAGGTCGCCGTATTCGCCGGTCTGGGCGTTGTAGCCGTAGTTGTCCTCGTTCTTTTCGAGGATCTTGCCGACCACGATGGAGGCTTCGTCACCGGCATTGTCGGCGATCTGGCGAACCAGCGACTGGAGCGCCTTGCGCACGATGTTGATGCCGGCTTCCTGATCGTCGTTCTCACCCTTGACGGTGATCTTGACGGAGGAGCGCAGCAGGGCGACGCCGCCACCGGGGACGATGCCTTCCTGAACGGCGGCGCGCGTTGCGTTCAGCGCGTCGTCGATGCGGTCCTTGCGTTCCTTGACTTCGACTTCCGTGGAGCCGCCGACGCGGATCACGGCAACGCCGCCAGCGAGCTTGGCCAGACGTTCCTGAAGCTTTTCACGGTCGTAGTCCGAGGTGGTTTCCTCGATCTGGGCCTTGATCTGGGCAACGCGGCCTTCGATGTCGGACTTGGCGCCGGCGCCGTCGACGATCGTGGTGGTTTCCTTGGAGATCGAGACCTTCTTGGCCTTGCCGAGCATGTCGAGCGTGACGTTTTCGAGCTTGATGCCGAGGTCTTCGGAGATGACCGTGCCGCCCGTCAGGATGGCGATGTCTTCCAGCATGGCCTTGCGGCGGTCGCCGAAGCCCGGAGCCTTGACGGCAGCGATCTTGAGGCCGCCGCGCAGCTTGTTGACGACGAGCGTGGCAAGCGCTTCGCCTTCGACGTCTTCAGCGATGATGAGGAGCGGCTTGCCGGTCTGGACGACGGCTTCGAGAACCGGCAGGAGCGCCTGGAGGTTCGAAAGCTTCTTCTCGTGCAGGAGGATGAAGGCGTCTTCGAGGTCCGCAATCATCTTCTCGGCGTTGGTCACGAAGTAGGGCGACAGGTAGCCGCGGTCGAACTGCATGCCTTCGACGACTTCGAGTTCGGTTTCGGCGGTCTTGGCTTCTTCAACCGTGATGACGCCTTCGTTGCCGACCTTCTGCATGGCTTCGGCGATGTCGAGGCCGATCTGCTTTTCGCCGTTGGCGGAGATCGTGCCGACCTGGGCGACTTCTTCCGACGTGTTGATCTTCTTGGCCTTGGCCTGGAGATCCTTGACGACTTCGGTGACGGCGAGGTCGATGCCGCGCTTCAGGTCCATCGGGTTCATGCCGGCTGCGACGGCCTTGGCGCCTTCGCGGACGATGGCCTGGGCCAGAACCGTGGCGGTCGTGGTGCCGTCGCCGGCGATGTCGTTGGTCTTGGAAGCGACTTCACGGACGAGCTGCGCGCCCATGTTCTCGAACTTGTCTTCCAGTTCGATTTCCTTGGCGACCGAAACGCCGTCCTTGGTGATGCGCGGAGCGCCGAAGGACTTGTCGATCACGACGTTGCGACCCTTCGGGCCGAGCGTCACCTTCACGGCGTCTGCGAGGATATCGACGCCGCGCAGCATCTTTTCGCGAGCGCTGCGGCCGAATTTGACTTCTTTAGCTGCCATTTTAAAAACTCCCGGGCTTTTCGCCCTCAGTCGATCATGGAATGGTTGGAAACTTGATCTTCAGCGAAGCCGGCAATCAGCCGATGATGCCGAGAATGTCGGATTCCTTCATGATCAGAAGGTCTTCGCCGTTCACCTTGACTTCGGTGCCGGACCACTTGCCGAACAGCACGCGGTCGCCGGCCTTGACGTCGAGCGCAACGACCTTGCCGCTGTCATCACGGGCGCCGGTGCCGACGGCGACGACTTCGCCTTCCTGCGGCTTTTCCTTGGCGGTGTCCGGAATGATGATGCCGCCCTTGGTCTTTTCTTCGGACTCAACGCGACGAACGACGACGCGATCGTGAAGGGGGCGGAAGTTGGTGCTTGCCATTGTCTAATCCCTCGATCAAATGACACATGACGGCCTTGATGGCGCGTCGTGAATTTGCGTTAGCACTCTCTTTTTGTGAGTGCTAGCAGCGACGAGATAAGCAGGCCTCATCGAGGAGTCAAGGACGGGGCCTGCAAAAAATCCGCAAAATGGCGACGGCGTCTGGGGCGCCTTTGCGCAGCTCTCCGGCAGGGCCGTTTCGCCCGGGCGCTTTTTTGGCGGCGGGGCGGGGAAACTTCTTGCCACGCGCCGTTTCCTTTGCAATGTCACCCTGACGAAATGGAAGGGAACGAAGGATATGGCCGCTCTCATTGACGCTTTTCAGGATATCGTCGCGGATTATGACGTCATCCTCTGCGATGTCTGGGGCGTTCTGCACAACGGCGTCACGCCCTTCATGCCGGCCTCGCACGCGCTTGCGGCCGCCCGCAAGGCCGGCCGCACCGTGGTGCTCATCACCAATTCGCCGCGTCCGCGCCCCGGCGTCATCGCCCAGCTCGATGCGATCGGCGTTCCGGCCGCGGCCTACGACCGGATCGTCACCTCCGGCGACGTGACGCGCGATCTGATCGCTGCCGGGCCGAAAAGGATATTCCTGCTCGGTCCCGAGCGCGATCTGCCGCTGGTCGAGGGACTGGACGTCGATCTCGTGTCCGCCGGCGAGGCCGAATCGCTGGTCTGCACCGGCCTTTTCGACGACGAGACGGAAACGCCGGAAGACTATCGCGACATGCTGCTGGCCATGCGCGACCGCAATGTGCCGATGATCTGCGCCAATCCCGACCTGATCGTCGAGCGCGGCGACCGTCTCATCCCCTGCGCCGGCGCGCTGGCCGTCTATTACGAGCAGCTCGGCGGGACGACGCGCGTCGCCGGCAAGCCGCACCGGCCGATCTACGACGCCGCGCTTGCGGCGGCCCGCGAACTGCGCGGCGATGTCGATCCGGCCCGCATCCTCGCCATCGGCGACGGCCTGCCCACCGATGTGCGCGGCGCGCTCGATTACGGCCTCGATCTCCTTTATATCGGCGGCGGCATCCATGCGGCGGAATACACCGTCAACGGCGTGATGGACGACGCGCTGGTCAACGACTGGCTGAAGCGCGAAAACGCCGCGCCGAAATACTGGATGCCGAAACTGGCCTGAGACCGATCCGATGACCGTCTTCCATCGCAACGAGAAAAAGCACCCTCTGGCGGACAATCTGCGCGGCGGCGTCATTGCCGTCGGCAATTTCGACGGCGTGCATCGCGGCCACATGAGCGTGCTCGGCAGGGCGCTGGAACTGTCCGCCGCCCACCGCCGGCCGGCGCTGGTGCTGACCTTCGAGCCGCATCCGCGCACGGTCTTCAATCCCGACAGGCCGGTCTTCCGGCTGACCCCGGCGCATGTGAAGGCGCGTCTTCTCGAGGCGGCCGGCTTCCACTCGGTGGTGGAATATCCCTTCGACCGCGAATTCGCCTCCCGCTCGGCGGAGGATTTCGTTTCGTCCGTGCTGGTCGACTGGCTGGGGGCGGCGGAAGTCGTCACCGGCTTCGACTTCCATTTCGGCAAGGGCCGCGAAGGCGGCCCGGCCTTCCTGATGGAAGCCGGAAAACGCTACGGTTTCGGCGTGACGCTGGTCGACGCCTTCCGCGACGAGGGGGCCGAGGTCGTCTCGTCGAGCCGCATCCGCGCCTGCCTTTCGGAAGGCCGGGTGGAGGAGGCCGCCGGCCTGCTCGGCTATCGTTATACGGTCGAGGCGGAGGTCATCGGCGGCCAGAAGCTCGGCCGCACGCTGGGCTTTCCCACCGCCAACATGGCGCTTCCGCCGGAAACGGTGCTGAAACCCGGTATCTATGCGGTGCGCCTGCGCCGTGCCAACGGCGATCTGCACGATGGCGTGGCAAGCTTCGGCCATCGCCCGACGGTGACGGAAAACGGCGCTGCGCTGCTGGAAACCTTCGTTTTCGATTTTTCCGGCGATCTTTACGGCGAAACCTGTTCCGTCTCGTTTTTCGGGCATCTGCGCGACGAACTGAAATTCGACGGTCTGGAGCCGCTGGTGGCGCAGATGAACCGGGATTGCGAGGAAGCGCGCGCCCTGCTGGCGGGCGTCAGGCCGCTCGGCCGGCTGGACGCGCTGATCGCATTTTAACCAAACCGGATTTTTTCTGTGCTTTATTCGAAATTGACTTTGGCGCGGGCCAGGGCGTTCAATCTTTGTTGGCGCTTTTCTGATTGTTTGCCTCGCATCCGCAATATTGCAGGTGCGAGAGCTTGATGCTGGAACTGAAGACTGTCTTTCTCTATTCTGCGGCGATCAATTATTGTACCGTCGCAGCCGTCACGATCGGCTGGTTCCGCAGCGAGGGCCGCAGCGACATGAGGTTCTGGCTGCTGGCAGCCTGGCTCATGGTCGTCGGCAACGCCATCATGGCGCTCAGCAACACCCTGTCCTATCACGCCGCCGGCTATATCGGCGGTTTCGTCCACATGGCCTCGATGGGCTGCCTTCTGCTCGGCTTCAAGGCCTTCTTCGGCCTTCCCTATCACTGGTCGGAGGCGATCGCAGTTCCGTTGGCGACCAGCGGCGCCATCGTCCTGTCCATGTTCGTCACCGGCGGTGCGGCCGACGGCGTATGGCTGATCTATTTCGGTTCCGGCGCCAACCTGCTGATGACGTCGCTCGTCGTCTGGCGCGGCAAGCAGGGCGAAGTGCTGCCCTCGCGTATGCTGGCCATCGTCATCACGGCGATCTACGCGCTCGGCAACCTCTGCATTGCGCCCTTCGCCTATTTCTTCCCGCTCGGCTTCGTCGATGGCGTTCCGCAGGCCACGTGGCTGGAGGTCTGCGCGATCCCGCTGGTCATCTGCAATGTCGCGACCTACGTGGTCGTGCTCGTCCTCAAGCTGGAAAGGGCGACCGAGCGCCAGCGATACCTCGCGACCCGCGATATGCTGACCGGCGTCCTGAACCGCCGCGCCTTCTACGAGGCGGTGGCCGGTCTGGCCGATCGCGACGGCTCGATGGCCGTGATCGACCTCGATCATTTCAAGGCGATCAACGATGCGCACGGCCATCGGGGCGGCGACGATGCGCTGCGGGCCTTCGCCCGCTGCACGCAGGCCACGCTGCCGGAGACGGCGGTGTTCGGCAGAACCGGGGGCGAGGAGTTCGCGATCTGCCTGCCCGACTTCGATCCGGCCGCGACGCAGGGCCTGCTCGAGCGTCTGCGGAAAAATGTCGAGCGGATGGAGGTTGTCTCGCCGCGGGGCGGCGGCCTCATCCCCGTCACGATCTCCTGCGGCCACAGCGCCTTCAGGGCGGGCAACTGGGTCATGGACCAGACTATCGCCGAGGCCGACAGCGCGCTCTACCAGGCCAAGAACGGCGGCCGCAACCGCGTCGAGGGCTACGCGCCGGCGGCCTGGCTGCAACGCTGCATCGAGGACACGCTGGCGGCGCTCGGGGCGGCCACGCGGCGGTGAGAACCCGCCGGGCGCCGCGCAGCATTTCCTTGCCGCGCCCCCTTCCTTTTTGCGGCGAAAACACATAAACAACCGCAACCATGACCCGATACCGGTTGATGATCACGTCCCGAATTATGGGCCCGGCCTTCTGAGGCGACTTCCGCAAGGTCGTCCGAAGGTCCGGGATTTTCGCGCTGCCCGAGGCTGCGCATCGAGATTTTCACGCATTCCGTATTCCGGGCGGCTGGATGGCCAGCGCCCTATCCGATTGGCAAGACCATGACCGACGCCCCTGAAAAGAAAGACTATTCCTCCACCCTTTACCTGCCGCAGACGGATTTTCCGATGCGCGCCGGCCTGCCGCAGAAGGAGCCGCAGACGGTGGCCCGCTGGCAGGAGATCGACCTTTACAGAAAGCTGCGCGAGAACGCGCAGGGCCGCGTCAAGTTCGTGCTGCATGACGGCCCGCCCTATGCCAACGGCCACATCCATATCGGCCACGCGCTGAACAAGATCCTCAAGGACGTCATCACCCGCTCGTTCCAGATGCGCGGCCGCGACGCCAACTACGTCCCGGGCTGGGACTGCCACGGCCTGCCGATCGAATGGAAGATCGAGGAAAAATACCGCGAGAAGGGCAAGAACAAGGACGAGGTTCCGGTCAACGAATTCCGTCAGGAATGCCGCGACTTCGCCGCCCACTGGATCGGCGTGCAGGCGCAAGAGTTCAAGCGGCTCGGCATCGAGGGCGATTTCGACAATCCCTACACGACGATGGCCTTCCACGCGGAAGCGCGCATCGCCGGCGAACTGCTGAAGATCGCCAGCTCCGGCCAGCTCTATCGCGGCTCCAAGCCGGTCATGTGGTCCGTCGTCGAGCGCACGGCGCTGGCCGAGGCCGAGGTGGAATATCATGACGTCGAGAGCGACACGATCTGGGTGAAGTTCCCGGTCACGCAAGGCCCGGACGATCTCAAGGGCAACTATGTCGTCATCTGGACAACCACGCCCTGGACCATCCCCGGCAACCGCGCCATCGCCTTTTCGTCGCGCTATCCCTACGGCCTCTACGAGGTCGAGAGCGCCGTCAACGATTTCGGCCCGCAGCCGGGCGAGAAGCTGATCTTCGCCACCCGCCTTGCCGACGAATGCGCCGCCAAGGCCAAGGTGACGCTGAAATTCCTCCGTGATGTCGATCCGGCGGAACTGTCCTCGCTCGTCACCGCCCATCCGCTCGCCACCCTCGGCTACGATTTCCCCGTGCCGTTGCTCGATGGCGACCATGTGACCGACGATGCCGGCACGGGCTTCGTCCACACCGCGCCGGGCCACGGCCGCGAGGACTTCGATGCGTGGATGGATGCCGCGCCGAAGCTGCGCGCCGCCGGCATCGACACGAAGATCCCCTTCACCGTCGACGATGCCGGCTTCTACACCAAGGATGCGCCCGGCTTCGACGGCGCGCGTGTCATGGACGACAACGGCAAGAAGGGCGATGCCAACGAGCGGGTGATCAAGGCGCTGATCGCCGAGAACCACCTGTTCGCCCGCGGCCGCCTCAAGCACAGCTATCCGCATAGCTGGCGCTCGAAGAAGCCGGTCATCTTCCGCAACACGCCGCAATGGTTCGTCTACATGGACAAGGAGCTTGGCGACGGCACGACGCTGCGCTCGCGCGCTCTGAAAGCCATCGACGAAACGCGCTTCGTGCCCGCCGCCGGCCAGAACCGCCTGCGCACCATGATCGAGACGCGGCCCGACTGGGTTCTCTCGCGCCAGCGCGCCTGGGGCGTTCCGATCGCCGTCTTCGTCGACGACAACGGCGAAATCCTCGTGGACGAGGCCGTCAACGCCCGCATCCTCGACGCCTTCGAGGCCGAGGGGGCCGATGCCTGGTTCGCCGATGGCGCACGCGAGCGCTTCCTTGGAAGCCGCGCCAACGAAGACTGGAAGCAGGTTCGCGACATTCTCGACGTGTGGTTCGATTCGGGCTCCACGCATTCCTTCACGCTGGAGGACCGCCCGGACCTCAAGTGGCCGGCCGACGTCTATCTCGAAGGGTCCGACCAGCATCGCGGCTGGTTCCATTCCTCCCTGCTCGAAAGCGCGGCCACGCGCGGCCGCGCGCCCTACGATGCCGTCATCACGCACGGTTTCACGATGGACGAGAAGGGCGAGAAGATGTCGAAGTCCAAGGGCAACGTCGTGTCGCCCCAGGACGTGATGAAGGAATCGGGCGCCGACATCCTGCGCCTGTGGGTCATGACCACGGATTACTGGGAAGACCAGCGTCTGGGCAAGACGATCATCCAGACCAACATCGACGCCTATCGCAAGCTGCGCAACACGATCCGCTGGATGCTCGGCACGCTGGCGCACGACAGGGGCGAGGACATCGCCCATGCCGATCTGCCGGAACTCGAAAGGCTCATCCTGCATCGTCTGGCCGAACTGGACGTGCTGGTGCGCGAGGGCTACGACGCGTTCGACTTCAAGAGGATCGCCCGCGCGCTGATCGACTTCTCGAATGTCGAGCTGTCTGCCTTCTACTTCGATATCCGCAAGGATGCGCTTTATTGTGACGCGCCGTCGTCGCTGAAGCGGCGCTCGGCGCTGTTCGTCATCCGCAAGCTGTTCGAAAGCCTCGTCACCTGGCTTGCGCCGATGATCCCGTTCACCACGGAGGAAGCGTGGCTGTCGCGCCATCCGGATGCGGTTTCGGTCCACCTGGAGCAGTTCCCGGCCATTCCGTCCGAATGGCTGGACCCGGCGCTGGCCGAAAAGTGGGAAAAGATCCGCAAGGTCCGCTCGGTCGTCACCGGCGCGCTCGAGATCGAGCGCAAGGACAAGCGCATCGGCTCCTCGCTGGAGGCCGCGCCGGTCGTCCATGTCGCCGACAAGGCGCTTCTGGCCGCGCTGGAGGGTCAGGACTTCGCGGAAATCTGCATCACCTCGGCAATCGCCGTGACCGGCGACGAAGGCCCGGCGGACGCCTTCCGGCTTGCGGAGGTGACGGGCGTTTCCGTCGAGCCGAAGCTGGCGGAAGGCACTAAATGCGCCCGCTCGTGGAAGATCACCTCGGATGTCGGCTCCGATCCGGAGTTCCCGGATGTTTCCGCGCGCGACGCGGCGGCGCTGCGCGAACTGAAGGCGCTCGGCGTCGCGATCTGACCGGCTGTCTGGGCCGGATTGTGCCGGATGAATTGCACTTCGGTGCTTCATCCGGTACAACACCGCCTGAAATTGGCCGGAATTGCCGCGCAATGGAAAGACAAAAGGCTGTTCGGGCCGCATGACGGTCGGCGGAAGGGGTTTCATGAGCAAGACGCATATGTATCGGGTAAGCGCTTATGCGGCGGGCATCGCCTCTGCGTGCCTGGCGCTCGGCAGTTGCGCCAGCGGGCCGACCTACGGCACGGACAAGACCGCGACGGAGCAGCTTTTCTCGGATCTGGGTTCCGTCGTTGCGGTGAGCCGCAAGAGCGACGGGCCGGCGCCCAAATACACGCCGCGCCCCGGCCTCGTCACCCCGGCCCAGGGTTCTGCGCCGAATCTCGTCGCGCCGCAGACGGCCCTCAACGACCGGACCAACAATCCCGACTGGGTGGAATCGCCAGAGGAAACCCGCCGGCGTCTGGTGGCTGAGGCCGATGCCAATGCCGACAACCCGAACTACCGTTCGCCGTTGCTGGCCGGGCGCGGCCAGGCCGGCACGCTCACCGAGGAACAGCGCTGGCAGGCGTTCCGCAAGGCGAAGGCCGACGCCAGCCCTGCGGCCGGTCTCGAGCGCCGCCGCTACCTGAGCGATCCGCCCCCGACCTATCGCCAGCCCGCCGAGACGGCGAGCATCGACGATCTGGGCGTGCCCGAGACCCAGAAGGAAAAGCGCCGCCTGAAGGAAGCGCAGTCCGGCGAGAAAAGTACGAGCTGGTGGAACCCCTTCCGCTGAGTTCCCTTTCGCGGTCGGAAATGCTTTAGCGCCTGTTCCTGAAAAAATCGGTGAGGATCTGCGCCGCCGCCGTTTCGGCTATGCCGGAATAGACCTCCGGCGCGTGATGGCAGGTCGGTTGCGCATAGAAACGTCCGCCGTGATCGACCCCGCCGCCCTTCGGATCGGCGGCGCCGTAATAGAGACGGCGGATGCGGGCGAAGGAAATCGCCGCCGCGCACATCGCGCAGGGCTCCAGCGTCACATAGAGATCGGCGCCGGTCAGCCGCTCCTGTCCGAGTCGCGCCGATGCTGCGCGGATCGCCAGGATTTCGGCATGGGCGGTGATGTCGGCAAGCTCGCGGGTGCGGTTTCCGGCCCGCGCCACGATTTCGCCGTCGAGCGCGATCACGGCCCCCACCGGCACCTCGCCTCGGCGGGCGGCGGCTTCCGCCTCTTCAAGGGCGACGGCCATGTAGCGATTTTGAGCGGCCATGCGGCAATTCCTCTGATAAACCCTCTTAACCCCGGACGCCTCACCTGATAGAGCATGTTTCCAAAAAGTGCGATGCGGTTTCTGGCGTGGACGATCCTGTCCGGCCGGCCTTCGCCAGCTTCAGGCAAACGGTACATGAGCTTCAACGACAAATCTGGAAAACCCGGTGGAAAACGCCCCGGCGGCAACAAGGCGTTCAAGGGCGGCGGCAGGGCGTCCGGCGGCAAGTTCGCCGGGGGCGGCGCTGGCAGGGACGGCAAGGACCGCTTCGCGGACAAGCCCGCCCGTGACAAGGCCCCGGCCAGGGCTCAGGACAAGGCCCCGGCCAAGGCCATTGCCGCAAAGGCGGCGAAGCCGGTCCGCGAGAAGGCGGTAGAGGCCGCACCGGGCGAACCGGAGCGCATTTCCAAGCTGCTCGCCCGCGCCGGCGTCGCCTCGCGCCGCGACGTCGAGCGGATGATCATGGAAGGCCGCGTCAGCGTCAACGGCAAGGTGCTGGACACGCCGGTGGTCAACGCCACCTTCGACGACACGATCGAGGTGGACGGCAAGGCCATCCGCGGCCCCGAGCGTACCCGGCTGTGGCTCTATCACAAGCCCTCCGGTCTGGTGACGACCAATTCCGATCCCGAAGGCCGCCCGACCGTGTTCGAGAACCTGCCGCCGGAACTGCCGCGGGTGCTGTCCGTCGGCCGGCTCGACATCAATACGGAAGGCCTGCTGCTGCTGACCAATGACGGCGGTCTCGCCCGCACGCTGGAACTGCCGAAGAACGGCTGGCTTCGCCGCTATCGCGTGCGCGCCCACGGCAAGGTCGAGCAGGCCCAGCTCGACGCGCTGAAGGAAGGTGTGGCCGTCAACGGCGTGCTCTATGGCGGCATCGAGGCGACGCTCGACCGCGTGCAGGGCGGCAATGTCTGGATCACGATGGCCTTCCGCGAAGGCAAGAACCGCGAGGTCAAGAACGTGCTCGGCTCGTTCGGGCTCGAGGTGAACCGTCTCATCCGCCTGTCCTACGGTCCGTTCCAGCTCGGCGACCTGCCGGAAGGCGCGGTGGTCGAGGTGCGCGGCCGCACGCTGCGCGACCAGCTCGGCCCGCGCCTCATCGAGGAATCGGGCGCGAATTTCGATGCGCCGATCTTCACCGTTTCCATCGATGACGACGAGGATGGCGAGGCGCCGGCCGCGCCGGCCCGCCGCGCCGACAGGCCGGATGCCAAGGCCGGGCCGCGCAAGGAGGGCAGGCCCTTCGAAAAAGACCGCGGCGGCAAGGGGCGCGACGACAGGGGAGCCGACAGGCCCGCCCGCGGCTTCGACAAGCCGCGCCGCGATTTCGACGACGACGGCGAGCGCCCGAAGCGCGCGAAACCCGGTTCGAGCCGCACGGCCAACATCTGGATGGCGCCCGGCGCCCGCCCGGTCGGCCCGAAGCAGGCGGCTCGGCCCGGCAAGTCGCGCCCGGAAGCCGCACCCTATCGCCCGGTTTCCGACAAGCCGTCTGTCGCCTCGACCATCCGTCGCTCCGGCGAGGAGAATGAATGGATCAGTGCCAGCGAGGCTCCTGCCGGCCGCGGGCGCGATGACGACAGGCCGTCCGGCCGCAAGGATGCCGGCGGAAAGCGCGGCTTTGCGGGCAAGCCGGCCCGTCCGGCCGGCGAGGGCCGCCCGGAACGCGGTGAACGCGGCGAGAAGCCTTTCGCGGACAAGCCGCGCGGCGCGAAGTCCTTCGGCGGAAAACCGCGAGGAGACGGCGGCGGCAAGCCGTTTGGCGGAAAACCCCGCGGCGCCGGCGGCAGCAAGCCGTTCGCCGGCAAGGGCGGCAAGCCCGGCGGGCGAGGCAGGAAGGGGTAAGGCACAGTGCGGATCGTAGGTGGAGAATTCCGGGGGCGCACCCTGGCGACCCCGAAGTCCAGCGCCATCCGGCCGACCGTCGACCGGACGCGCGAAAGCCTGTTCAACATTCTCACCCACGCCTATCCGGAGGCCCTCGACGGCACGAGGATGATCGACGCTTTCGCCGGCACCGGCGCAGTGGGGCTGGAGGCGCTCTCGCGCGGCTGCCGCCATGCGCTGTTCGTGGAAAGCGGCGTCGAGGGCAGGGCGCTCCTGTGGGAGAATATCGATGCCTTCGGCCTGCACGGGCGCACCCGTATCCTGCGCCGCGACGCCACCCGCCTCGGCTCGCTGGGCAATCTGGAGCCGTTCCACCTGATGTTCGCCGATCCGCCCTATGGCAAGGGGCTGGGCGAGCAGGCGCTGCGCGCCGCCCATGAGGGCGGCTGGCTCGTGCCCGGCGCGCTCGCCATTCTCGAGGAGCGTGCCGATGTCGAGCCGCAGGTGTATAATGCCTTCCAGCGGCTCGAAACCCGCACCTTCGGCGATACGAAAATGCATTTCTACCGCTATCAGCCGGCATGACGTGAAAGTCCGGGCATGACGAACCAGAACCTGCCTGCTGTCGTTTCCTCCTCCACCCCGACTATCGCCGTGGCCTTCGGCGGCGGCGGCGCGCGCGGGCTGGCCCACATTCATGTCATCGAGGTGCTCGACGAACTGGGGCTGAAACCCGTCGCCGTGGCGGGCGCGTCGATCGGCGCGATCATGGGCGCAGGCCTCGCCGCCGGCATGTCGGGCCGCGAGATCCGCGACTATGCGGTGGAGACGCTCGGCAACAGCGGCCTGGTCTTCTCGAGGCTGTGGAGCATCCGGCCCGACAACATGCGCGATGCGCTGGGCGGTTTCCGGCTCGGCCAGTTCAATCTGGAACGGATTCTGAAAGCCTTCCTGCCGGAAGCGATCCCCGACGATTTCAAGGATCTCGTCCTGCCGCTGAAGATCGTCGCGACCGATTACTACGGCCAGTGCGGCACCCTGATCGAAACCGGCCCGCTGCGCCCGGCGATCGCCGCCTCGGCGGCGCTGCCGGCGCTGTTCATGCCCGTGCGCATCCACGGACGCGTGCTGATCGATGGCGGCATCTTCAACCCGATCCCCTACGAGCCGCTGATGGACGAGGCCGACATCGTCATCGGCGTCGACGTCGTCGGGGCGCCGGAGGGCGACGGCACCCATGTGCCGAACCGCATCGACAGCCTGTTCGGCGCCAGCCAGTTGATGATGCAGGCGAATGTGGCCCTGAAGCTCAGGATCGCGCCGCCGCACATCTTCCTGCGCCCGCCCGTCAATCGGTTCAAGGTGCTGGATTTCCTCAAGGTCGAGGAAGTGCTGGAAGCCACCGCCAGCGTTCGCGACGAACTGAAGCGCGAACTGGACCGGGTGATTGAGGCGCGCATCCGGGCGTGAGGCCGGCCTGTCACGTCAAAGTGTCGTGCCGTGCCGCACGATTGCCGGTTCCCCCGGCTTGATGACGCCGCCGTCCGGCAATAAATGAAAGAAAACGAAAGGCCGACGTGATGACCGATACGATCAATGCCGCAACCCTGACCGACCGTGCCGGCGCGCTCGTCGAGCTTGCCCTGAAAGCCGGTGCGGACAAGGCGGACGCCGTTATCGTGCGGTCCCGCTCGACCGGCGTCACCGTTCGCCTCGGCAAGGTCGAGGGCACGGAATCGTCGGAAAGCGACGATTTCTCGTTGCGCGTCTTCGTCGGCAACCGGGTAGCGAGCGTTTCCGCCAATCCCGGCTTCGACCTGAAGGCGCTGGCCGAACGGGCCGTCGCGATGGCCAGGGTTTCGCCGGAAGATCCGTTCGCGACGCTTGCCGACGCGGCGGCACTCGCCCGCGATATCGCCGATCTCGATCTTTTCGACCCGACGGTGGTTTCCGCCGAGGAACTGACGGCCGCGGCGCTGGAGGCGGAAGCGGCCGCCCTTGCCGTCCAGGGCGTGGCCAACAGCGGCGGCGCCTCGGCCGGCGCCGGCATGGGCGGTCTCGTCCTCGTCACCTCGCACGGCTTTTCCGGCAGCTACATGGCCACGCGCTTCAGCCGTTCCGTCAGCGCCATCGCCGGCGAGGGCACCGGCATGGAGCGCGATTACGATTTCGATTCCAGCCTCTATTTCGGCGCCCTTCGGGGTGCCGCCGATATCGGCACGGTTGCCGGCGAGCGCGCGGTAAGACGCCTGAACCCGCAGCGTCCCGATACCGCCTCGGACGTCACGGTCGTCTTCGATCCGCGCGTGGCGCGCGGCTTCGTCGGCCATATCGCCGGGGCGATCAACGGCGCGGCGGTGGCCCGCAAGACCTCGTTCCTGCGCGACAGGATGGGCCAGCAGGTGCTGAAGAGCGGTCTTTCCATCACCGACGATCCGCAGATCCGGCGGGGTTCCTCCTCGCGCCCCTTCGACGGCGAGGGCGTGAAGGGCGAGAAGCTGACGATGATCGAGGACGGTGTGCTGAAGCACTGGTTCCTGTCGACCTCCACGGCCCGCGAGCTTGGCCTGACCACCAACGGGCGCGGCGTGCGCGGCGGCAATCAGGTCTCGCCCGGCTCCACCAACCTGGCGCTGGAGCCCGGCACGGTCTCGCCGCAGGACCTGATCCGTTCGGTCGGCAACGGCATCTATGTGACCGAACTGATCGGGCATGGCGTCGACATGATCACCGGCGAATACAGCCGCGGCGCCTCGGGCTTCCTGATCGAGAACGGCGAACTGACCGTTCCGGTTTCCGAAATCACCATCGCCTCGAACCTCAAGGACATGTTCATGCGGGTGACGCCGGCCGACGATATCGACCGGTCCTTCGGCGTCGCCTCGCCGACGCTTGCCATCGAGGGCATGACGCTGGCGGGCCGCTGACGATGGCCGGGATGCGCCAGACGCCGGCGGAACCGTGGGCGGACGACCTTGAATTGCTGCGCGCGGCGGCACGCGAGGCAGGCCGCGCCGTCATGGGCTTTTTCCGCAACGACCCGCACGTCTCCTGGAAGAACGGCGGGCGCTCGCCCGTGACCGAGGCCGATTTCGCCGCCAACCGCATTCTCGCCGACCGGCTGCGGCCGGCGCGGCCGGATTACGGCTGGCTTTCCGAGGAAAGCGACGACGACGCCTCGAGGCTCTCGCACGAAACGCTGTTCGTCATCGATCCGATCGACGGAACGCGGGCCTTCATCGCCGGCGAGCCGACCTGGGTCGTCAGCGCTGCCGTCGTCCATCGCGGGCGGCCGGTCGCGGGCGTTCTCTATGCGCCGGTCATGGAGGAGGAGTTCACGGCGGTGGCCGGCGGGCCGGCCCTCAGGAACGGCGCTGCCATTTCGGTCAATGCGGTGCGGCCGGACGGGCCGCTCCGGCTGGCCTGCGGCAAGGACATGCTCGGCCTTTTCGAAAGCGGCTTCGCCGCGCGGATCGAGCGTGCCCCGCACGTGCCTTCGCTCGCCTACCGGCTGGCGATGGTGGCCGACGGGCGGCTGGACGCGACGCTCGTCAGGCCGGACGCCCAGGACTGGGATCTGGCGGCGGCGGAACTTGTGCTCGAGGCCGCCGGCGGCGCGCTTTGCGATTGCAACGGCGAGGCCATCGCCTACAATCGGCCCGACGTTTCCCACGGATTCCTCTGCGCCGCGGCAGCGCCATTGATCGGCCCTCTGCTGCGGCATTTTTCCTGGCCTCGCGAAGGTTGACGTTTGGCCCGGAATCCAGCAGATGAAAGAATGAAATCAGCCAATGGAAGAGACTGAGAGATGACGCAAGGCGATAACAAGAAGCAACTGCTCCATCTGGTGTTCGGCGGCGAGCTGGAACATCTCGAAGAGGTCGAGTTCAAGGATCTCACCGCTCTCGACATCGTCGGAATCTTCCCGGATTACGCCAGCGCCCTGACCGCCTGGAAGGCCAAGGCGCAGCAGACGGTCGACAACGCGCACATGCGCTACTTCATCGTTCACATGCACAAGTTGCTGACGCCGGAAAAGAACTGACGTCACACGTCTGCGCAGCTTGCGCGCCGCTTCAATTTCGACGTATTCCGGGGGCATCAACATATGCTTTCCCGCGCACAGTTCAGATGGAGAGGAAAGGGATATTTCGGTGATGGCAGCGGCGCCTTTCCCGGTCGGCCGGACGGCATTGGAGCAGGCGGATCGCATCCGCCCCGGGAGAGGCCTGTGATGAACGGTCTGGCTCGTGTCGCGCTGATGACCTACCGGGGACTCGGTGTCTGCGCCTATCCCGTCGTCTCGCCCTATCTTCTCTGGCGCGCCGCCAAGGGCAAGGAAGACCGCAGGCGCAAGTCCGAGCGGTTCGGCTATGCCGGCGTTGCCCGTCCGCAGGGGCCGCTGATCTGGATTCACGCCGCGAGCGTGGGCGAAATGCTGTCGGTCATCGCTCTGGTTCGCGAACTGCGTCGTCTCGATATCGCCGTGCTTCTGACGACCGGCACGATCACCTCCGCCCGGATCGCCGCCGAGCGCCTCGGAGGCGATGTGATCCATCAATATGCGCCCCTCGACCTCAAGCCGGCGGTTTCCCGTTTTCTCGATTACTGGCACCCGGATGTGGCGCTGACGGCGGAATCGGAGATCTGGCCGGCGACGATGGCCGAACTGGAAGCCCGCCATATCGCCCAGGTGCGCGTCAATGCCCGCCTGTCGGACCGCTCCTTCGCCCGCTGGAGCCGCCATCAGCCGATGGCCGAATTGCTCTTCTCGAAGCTCTCGCTGGTGGTGGCCCAGTCCGATCTGGACGGCGAGCGCTATCGCGATCTCGGGGCGTGGCCGGTCGTCGTATCCGGAAACCTGAAGGGCGACAGCGATCCCCTGCCGGTCGACGAGGGGGAACTGCAAAAGTACCGCCGCCAGATTGGCCAGCGCAAGACCTGGGCCGCGACCTCGACCTTCGAGGGCGAGGAGAAGGCGGCCGCTATGGTGCATCGCGCGCTGAAGGCCCATAACGACCAGCTCACCATCATCGTGCCGCGTCACCCGGAAAGGGCAGACGCCATCGAGGCCATGTTGGTGGAGAAGGAACTGAAGGTGGCGCGCCGCAGCCGCGGCGACGTCATCACCGCCGAAACGGATGTCTTCCTCGGCGATACGATCGGCGAAATGGGGCTCTACCTGCGCCTGACCGATCTCGTCTTCGTCGGCCGTTCGCTGATGACGGAGACCGGCGGGCAGAACCCGATGGAGCCGGCAGCCCTCGGCTGCGCGATCCTGTCCGGTCCGCATGTCGAGAATTTCCGCGAGGCCTATCAGAAGCTGGTGCGCAATGGCGGCGCGCGCATCGTCAAGGATGTCGAGGTTCTGGCCAAGGCGGTGCATTACCTCCTGACCAACGACATGGCCCGCCTGCGCATGATCGATGCCAGCCAGGCGACGGTGCAGGACATGCGCGGCGCGCTGTCGGCCACGCTTCGCGCGCTCGAACCCTATATCAATCCGCTGGCGATGAAGGCGCGGCTGGAGCCGAGGGCCGCGGCCCAGTGACGGGCTTTGCGGCGGCTTTTGCCGTGGGCGGGGCAGGCGCGAGGCACCGGCGATGATGGCCGGAACCCCGTCCTTCTGGTGGAAGCCTCCCGGCTGGCAGGCGCTGGCCCTCTGGCCACTGTCGCTCCTCTACGGTTTCGTGTCCGGACGCCGGATGCGCCGCGCCGCGGGCTTCGCGGCCTCCGTCCCGGTGCTGTGCGTCGGCAATTTCACGCTCGGCGGCGCAGGCAAGACGCCCACGGCGCTGGCGCTCGCCGAGGCGGCCAGGGCAAGAGGGCTGGTTCCCGGCTTTCTGTCGCGCGGCTATGGCGGTTCGCTGGGCGGTGGCGTTCTGGTCGATCCCGCCCGCCACACGGCGGCCCTGGTGGGGGACGAGCCGCTCCTTCTGGCGCGCAGTGCCGTCACCGCGGTGTCGCGCAAGCGTGTGGACGGTGCGCGGCTGCTCGCCGGGCAGGGCGTCGATCTCATCATCATGGACGACGGTTTCCAGAGCGCCCGCATCGCCATCGATTTCGCGCTGATCGTCGCCGATGCCCGGCGTGGCGTCGGCAACGGCCTCGGCTTTCCGGCCGGGCCGCTGCGCGCACCGCTTTCCATTCAGGCGGCGGCGGCCTCCGCGCTGCTTGCGGTCGGCGAGGGGGAGGCATGCGCGTCCCTCGCCTCGGATTTCTTGGCATGCGGCAAGCCGGTTTTTTCGGCCGCGCTCGAACCGGAGCCGGCCGAAGACCTGCGCGGCGCGCGCGTGCTTGCCTTCGCCGGCATAGCCGACCCCGCGAAGTTCCAGCGCACGCTGGAAGGCCTCGGGGCGGAGGTCGCGGAACGGCGCGATTTCGCCGATCACGCGCCATTGTCGGACGTGGAGATCGGCGCCCTGCTGCGCGATGCCGCGTCGCGGGGGCTGAAGCTCGTGACCACGGCCAAGGATGCCGCCCGGCTGGCGGGCCGCGACGGGCTGGCGGCGGAGCTTCTGGCCGCTACCCGCGTCGTTAAGGTGAAAATGGCCTTCGCGGACCCGCAGGCGCCGCAAAAGATCGTCGCGGCGGCGATGGACGCCGGAAAGGCGCGTCTTCGCGCGCCATGAAAAAAGCGGAAGTGTTTCGGCGCGGGAAGAGTCAGTTCTGGACGGGAAGCGCTCCGGCGCGTTTTTCGGCCTCGAAGGAGGCCTTGGCGTCGGCATAGGCTTCCTGCCGGGCCACGCTCCAGTAGCGCAGCTCGTCCAGCGGAATGTGTTTGCCGGTGATCGCGCAGACCACGTAGTTGCCATGCGTGACGATCTGGAAATCGCCGTCCAGATACTTCACCCTGGCTTCCCTCGGGCCTCCCACGTCGATCCGGTTCATGCGCTGTCTCCTGCGTTTACCCCTTTGCAATAACGCCGCCAGAAGCCGATTGCCAGCCATTTTTGTCCCCGCCATGCTCTCGTCGCCTCATGCGCGCCCGAACAGCCGCTCGATATCGGCGAGCTTCAGCTCGATGTAGGTGGGGCGTCCGTGATTGCACTGGCCGGAACCGGGCGTGGCTTCCATCTGGCGCAGGAGCGCGTTCATTTCCTCAGGCCGCAGCCGGCGCCCGGAGCGCACCGAGCCGTGGCAGGCCATCGTCGCGGCGACGTAATCCAGCTTTCCGCCGAGCGTCGCCGCTGCGTCCCATTCCGCGATCTCGTCGGCGAGCTGGCGCACCAGCCCCGTCGCATCCGTCTCGCCCAGCATGGCGGGCGTCTCGCGAACGGCGATGGCGCCCGGCCCGAAGCGCTCGATGGCGAGGCCCATGCGGTCGAACTCTTCGGCATGGTCCATCAGCCGGTCGCAATCCTCTTCCGGCAGGTCGACGATTTCGGGAATGAGAAGCGCCTGCGATGGCACGCGCCGGTCGGCGAGCCCCTTGCGCAGGGCCTCGAAGACGAGCCGTTCGTGGGCGGCGTGCTGGTCGACGATCACCAGCCCGTCCGCCGTCTGGGCGACGATGTAGTTTTCATGGACCTGGGCGCGGGCCGCCCCCAGCGGAAAGGCCTGCGCCTCCTCCGTCTTCGCGGCCGGTGCGGGAGCCGGTGCCTCGCCGGGTTCCATCCGGGCCGAAGGCTCCGAAAGCCCGTCGAAGCTGTTCTGGCGCAGGGGCGCCGCAGTGACGAAGTCCAGAGGGCGGGACGGCGAGGCGGCCGGCGCCCAGCGCTGCGCCGGGGCGGTGTGGCGCGGCGAGAAACCCGGCCGGAACGAGGAGAGCATGTGGCTGGCGCCGCGCGTCGAGGCGCGGTCGCCCTCGCGCTGGAGCGCCTCGCGGATCGCGCCGATGATCAGGCCGCGGATCAGGCCGGGATCGCGGAAGCGCACGTCCGACTTGGCCGGATGGACGTTAACGTCCACCAGGGCCGGATCGAGCGCCAGCGACAGCACGGCGACCGGATAGCGCCCCTGCGGGATGGTCTCGGCATAGGCCGCCCGCAGCGCCGACATGATGAGCTTGTCGGCCACCGGCCGGCCGTTGACGAAAGCGTATTGATGGGCGGAATTGCCCCGGTTGAAGGTCGGCAGCCCGGCGTGGCCGGTCAGGCTCACGCCCTCGCGTTCGGCGTCGATCTCGATGGCGTTGTCGCGGAAATCCTCGCCGAGAACCTGCGCGATCCGGGCCAGCCTGTCGGCGCCGGTGGCCGGAAATTCCAGTGTCTGCCGGTCGGTGCCGGACAGTACGAAGCGGATGGCGGGAAAGGCGATGGCCATGCGCTTGACGATTTCGGTGATCGCCCCCGCTTCGGCCCGTTCGGTCTTCAGGAATTTCAGCCGCGCCGGCGTGGCGTAGAAAAGGTCGCGCACCTCGACCACCGTGCCCGGATTGGCCGGGGCGGGGCGAACGTCCGAGACCGAACCGCCGGCGACGGTGACGGACGCGCCGGTCGCCGCGCCCGGCGGACGGCTGGTGATGGTCAGCTTGGCCACAGAGCCGATGGAGGGCAGGGCCTCGCCGCGAAAGCCGAGCGTGCGGATGTCGTCGAGGTGGGTGGCGATCTTCGAGGTGCAATGCCGCTGCACGGCCAGCGCCAGGTCGCGTTCGTCCATGCCCGCGCCGTTGTCGGTCACGCGCAGCAACGCCTTGCCGCCGCCGGCGGTGGCGATCTCGATTCGCGAGGCACCGGCGTCGATGGCGTTCTCGATCAGCTCCTTCGCGGCGCTCGCGGGGCGTTCGATGACCTCGCCGGCGGCGATCTGGTTGATGAGCGTTTCGGGAAGGAGATGGATGTTCATGGAACCATTTTCCCGGATTCGCGCGGCCATGAAAAGGCGGGCGCTCTTTTTTGACGGGGAAATGTGCAAGTCGCGCTTTATTAATGTCAATTTAAGACAAATTTTCTACGGTCGGCCGGTCTGAAATGACACGGGAATTCGGTTTTCGATCCGATGTGCGATGACGGCAGGCCGGTCCGTCACCTCCAGGCACGATCCTGTTCAGCATCTTTCCCCGGCATGATCGCGGCAATTGCGCCCTGACCCGTCCGCCACGGCCGGCGTCCGGGCCGACCCTCCGTTTGAGGGACGAGGATGTATCGACGGTCTCGCCCTCGTACATTCGAAAAAGGGGGAGCGATGGAGAATGTTGCGTCCTGCGACGCGAGCATTCAGACGGCAGTGCTTGAGACCCTCAGCGAAGGGCTCGCCGCCGCCATCCTGATCTATGACCGAAACGATCTGCTCGTATTCGCCAGCCATTCCATCCAGCAGTTCTTTCCGGTGCCGGCCAGCGCCTTTTCCGCCGGCAGGCGTCTCAGGGATTTTCTGGGCGCCGTCTACGACAGCGGCGCATGCTTCGCTAACGGCGTGCCGCCCGACCGGACCGGCGGCCGCGAGGGCTGGCTTTCCGCCCAGATCGCCCGCCACTGGAAGGAGCGGTCCGACAATGTCGAGCGCTTCGGGCAGGACCGCTGGGTCCGCAATGTCACCCGCCGCCTGCCCACGGGCTACGGCATATGCCTGATCCGCGACGTCAGCGAGGAAACGAAGCGCGAGAACCAGCAGCGCATCGATCTGGAACGGGTGCAGCTGACCGAGGACATTCTCGACAGCCTGCCGTTCCCGATCTCGGTCAAGGATCGCAACCTCACCTACGCGGCCGTCAACCGCGCCATGTGCAGGCTCTTCCGGCGCGAGCCGGAGGACATCATCGGCCGCACCGACCGGGATATCCAGCCGCCGCATGTGGCCGCGGCTTTCGAGGCCAGCGACCGGCGGGTCATGGATACCGGCGCACCGCTGCATTTCACCGAGCGCGTGAAGGACGACGCGGGCGATGATGCCCTTCTCTTCACGCAGAAATGGCGGGTCGGAAAGCCGGGCCGTTCCTTCCTCGTCACCGTCACGCAGGATATCACCGATCTGGCGGAGGCGCCCGCCAGCGAGGGGCCGGCGGTGGTGCGCAATGGCGGCCAGCCCGTCCGCGCCCTTAATTACCAAACGCTCCAGGCCCTGCCGGGACAGCGCATCCTGCTCGTGACCGCCGACGGCGGCCTCGAAGCGCGCGCCCTGCGCGTTCTCTCCCGGCTCGGCTTCGATTCCTGCTCCGTGCGCAACGGCCGGGAATTGTCGGCGTTTCTCGATGTCGCCCGCTCGTCCCATGTGCATATCGATCTCATCGTGCTGGACAGCGACATGGATGTCGCCTGCCTCGAACTGGCGGAACGTCACGGTGTTGAGACGCTGGCGCTGGATGGCTGGCAGATCGCCAACGAACTGGCCTTTTCCATCGCCCGCGTGCTGAAGCCGCGCGACGCCGAGGCGCGCAAGGCCGATCCGCAGGAGCTTGAGGCGGCGCATGTCGTTGCCGGCAAGCCGCCCGTTCCCGAGCCGCCCGCCCCCTCGCTCGACGTGCTGGTGGTGGAGGATAACGACATCAACCGCATTGTCTTCTCCCAGATCCTGGACGGGCTCGGCTATTCCCACGTCATCGCCACCAGCGGCGAGGAGGCGCTGCGCCTGTGGCAGGAGCATGCGCCGCGCATCGTCCTTCTGGACACGACCCTGCCCGACATGCCGGGCGGCGAGGTGGCGCGCCGCATCCGCCGGCAGGAGACTGTCGACGGCGGCCGCGTGCCGATCGTCGGCGTGCTGGCGCGCGCCACCGATGGCGACCGTGAGACCTGCCTGCTCGACGGCATGGACGAAGTGATGATGAAGCCCATCAGTCCAGACATGCTCGAAGGCGTCATCCGCCGCTTCTTCGTGGAAGGCATGACCGGCGTCGCGCTCTGACGGCGCCGGCCTTTCGCCGTCCTTCGATCAGACGAAGACGTGCGAGCCCATTTCCACCACGCGATTCGCCGGCAGGCGGAAATAGTCGGAAGGGTCGGCGGCATTGTTGGCCAGCACGATGAACAGGCGGTTCTGCCAGCGCGGCATGGCCGATTTCGGATCCGGCATCAGCTTGCGGCGTCCAAGGTAGAAGGACGTGGACATGATGTCGAACTTCAGCCCGCTCTTGCGCAACTGGCCGAGCGCCTGCGACACGTTCTGGGTTTCCATGTAGCCGAAGCGCAGCTCGATGCGGCTGAATCGCTCCGATATCGTCTCGATGACGAAGGGCGCTTCCGCACCGATGCGCGGAACGTTCAGCGTGCGGATCGTCAAGATGACGTTGCGGCTGTGCAGGACGTGGTTGTGCTTGAGGTTGTGCAGCAGGGCGGCGGGCGTGTATTCCGGGTCGGAGGTCAGGAAGATCGCGGTGCCGGGCACCAGCGTCGGGGCGTTCTCGCCCGGGCGCTCCAGCGTGGCGACGAAGCTTTCCAGCGGCACGTCCGTGCGGCGGGTCTTCGCCATCAGGATGGCGGTGCCGCGCCGCCAGCTCACCATCAGAACGGTGAAGCCGCCGGCGAACAGGACCGGAATATAGCCGCCGTCGTGGATCTTGAACATGTTGGCGCCGAGGAAGACCAGTTCGAGCGCCATGAACGGGGAGAGCGCCAGAAGGGCGAGAGACCGCGGCCAGCGCCAGACGGTGCGCAGGAACTGGAAGAAGAGCACGGTCGTCACCACCATCGCCCCGGTGACGGAAATGCCGTAGGCGGTGGCGAGCTTTTCCGAACTGCCGAAGCTCAGCACCAGCCCCATCACGCCGGCCATCAGCAGGGCGTTGACCGCCGGCAGGAAGATCTGCCCGGTATTGGTTTCCGAGGTGAAGAGGATGCTCATGCGCGGCAGGAAGCCGAGATGGATCGCCTGGCTGACCAGCGAGAACGCCCCGGTGATGACGGCCTGGCTGGCGATCACCGTCGCGATGGTCGCGAGGATGACGACCGGCAGGATGCTCCATTCGGGAAACATCAGGAAGAACGGATCGGAGACCGCTTCGGGATGGCGCAGCACCATCGCGCCCTGGCCGAGATAGTTCAGCGTCAGGGCGGGGAAGACCAGCACGAACCAGGCGAGCTGGATCGGCGCGCGGCCGAAGTGGCCGAGGTCGGCATAGAGCGCCTCGGCGCCGGTCACGGTCAGGAAGACGGCGCCGAGGACGACGATGCCGAGCCAGCCTTCGGTCATCATGAAGGTGATGGCGTGCAGCGGGTTGAAGGCGGCCAGGATGCCGTAGTCGTCGGAAATGTGCAGGATGCCGCCGAGCGCCATGACGATGAACCAGAGCGCCGTGATCGGGCCGAAGAAAGCGGCAAGCGCGCCGGTGCCGCGCGACTGCATCACGAACAGCCCGACGAGGATCGCAAGCGCGATCGGCACGATGTAGCTCTCCGTGGCCGGATAGACGATCTTCAGGCCCTCGACGGCGGACAGCACGGAGAGCGCCGGCGTGATCATCGCGTCGCCGAGGAAGAGGGCCGCGCCGATCAGGCCCAGCACCATCAGCAGCGTGCCGTGGGGCGCATGCTTCTTCATCAGCAGCGCCAGAAGCGACAGCGTGCCGCCTTCGCCCGCATTGTCGGCGCGAAGCAGCAGGAGAACGTATTTGACGGTGACGATGATCGTCAGCGACCAGATGATCAGCGAGGTGAGGCTGATGATCTCCTCGCGCACCAGCCCGTCGTGGGAGATGGGCTTCAGCGCCTCGCGAAAGGCGTAGAGCGGGCTCGTGCCGATGTCGCCGTAGACGATTCCGACGGAACCGAGCGCCAGCGCGAGAAACGCGCGCAGGTCGCCCTTGCCGCCGTTCTCGGAAGAAGCATTGCGTGTCTGCATGTAGGATCAGGCTCCTGGGGCTTGTCCGGCGCGCGGGCGGAACGCGGTTGTGCGTCCGGACATGCGTAAAAACGAGAAATGAGAGCGTTCGGGGCGATTCCGCGAACCGCCGGACCGCGCCGGAGCCGGCCTTTCCGGCGAAAGACGAAAAGGAAAACGGCTGCGCAGACCGGTGTCGGCGCCGGCAGGGGAGGGTGGCGGTTTCCCGCAAGGAGGCCGCATCGCGGCGTCACTCGCGCCATAGGCAATGGTCAAGCGTTTCGAAGCTCCGCGTCTGCCCGGGCAGACGGGATTCATACGGCTTTTCCGGGGGCGAGGGAAGCCCCCTGCCGGAAGGGCCTATTCGAAGACGATGGCCGGCGGCGGCGCGATCCTGCGGCCGGCAAGGGCGGCCTGAACGCGCTCGGCGATCGCCAGGTAGGTCTTTGCCTGCTCGCCCTCCGGATCGGCGACGACCACCGGTGTGCCGGCGTCGGAAAGCGCGCGGATCGACATGGTGAGCGGCACTTCGCCGAGGAAGGGCACGCCGATGCGTTCGGCTTCCGACCGCGCGCCGCCGTGGCCGAAGATATCGTAGCGGTGGCCGGTGTCCGGCGCGATGAAGTAGCTCATGTTCTCGACGATGCCGAGCACCGGGATCTGCACCTTGTTGAACATGGTGATGCCCTTGCGGGCGTCGAGCAGCGCCAGGTCCTGCGGCGTCGAGACGATGACCGCGCCGGCCAGCGGAACCTGCTGGGCCATCGTGAGCTGGACGTCGCCGGTGCCGGGCGGCATGTCCACCACCAGAATGTCGAGATCGCCCCAGGCCACCTCGCGCAGCATTTGCAGGAGGGCCGACTGCACCATCGGCCCGCGCCAGATCATCGCCGCTTCCTCGTCTACCAGGAAGCCCATCGACATGACCTTGAGGCCGTAATTCTCCATCGGCACGATGATGCGGCCGTCGATCTGGCGCGGCCGGCCCGAAATGCCCATCAGCCGGGGCAGGGAAGGGCCGTAGATGTCGGCGTCGAGAATGCCGACCTTCAGGCCGTGCGCCTTCAGGGCGAGCGCCAGATTGACCGCGGTAGTCGACTTGCCGACGCCGCCCTTGCCGGAGGCGACGGCGATGATGCTGGCGATGCCGGGAATGCCGGGCTTTGCCGGAGCGGCGGGCCGATGCGGGGCGGGCGCGGCCGGCGGCGCCGGGCGTGCGGGCGCGGCGCCGGCAGGGGCCGCCTTGCGGTCCGCCGTCAGCGCCACCACCGCGCCGCGCACGCCCGGCAGCGCCTTGACGGCGTTTTCGGCGGCGATGCGCAATGGTTCCAGTTCGCGGGCCTTTTCCGCCGGCACGGTGATCGAGAAATAGACCTTGCCGTCGGAAATGAAGATGTCCGAGACGAGCCCGCCGGTCAGGATGTCGGCCTTCGAGCCGGGAATGGCGATTCGGGAAAGCGCCGCGCGCACCTGGTCGCTGGTAATGTCAGCCATTTCGTTCTGCCTGTCTCATTCGCACTGTGCCGCCGCCAGAGGTGGGGGCCGGTCCGGGCAAGCTGTAACGGTACGGCAGGATGCGTCAATGGCAAATTTGTGCGGAAGGCGCCGCGACCGGGCCGGTATGGCTGCGGTCAAAAAACGAACCGCCGCTTCCGGCAGGCGTATCATACACCCTCGAAAGCGGCGGTTCGGTGTCCGTATCTCTAGGTGGATACGTGTTGACGTCCCCTCTGGACCTGCCGATTAACATGCAGGATGCGTGCCAGTTTCGAGGGTGTGTCAAAAAATGTTTCGAATCAATATATTATTGTCTTTCTTCTGATGAGTGTATGTCGTCGTTCCCTTGACTGCTTAGTTTTTGTGCGGTGCAAACCTTCAAATCGGGCCGATGACCAAAAAATATTCTCCGCGCATTACTTCAGGATATTGAGCCGCATGGCCTTGGCGACCGCCTGGGCACGGTTCACGGCGTCGAGCTTGCGGGTGGCGCGGTTGAGGTAGTGATTGACGGTATGTTCCGAGAGGCCGAGGATTTCGGCGATCTCCGCGCTGGTCTTGCCGGCGGAGGTCCAGACCAGGCAGGCGACCTCGCGCTCGGTCAGCAGCTCGCGGGCCGGCGTGTCCCTGCGCTCGATTTTCTGAAGCTGGTCGTAGACGGCGATGCTGATCCAGCACAATTCCACGAGGTCGAGGGGCCTCGGCGGCGTTTCGCCGGAAAAGGCGATGGCGCCGAGCGCGCCGAAGGAGCCATGCACCGGGAACCATAGCCCGTGGCGCATGCCGAAGCTTTCGAACAGCGCGCCGTGTTCGCCCGCGGTCCGCGCGTCGAAGTGGAAAGGCCGCGTGGACTGGCGCAACTGCCGGAAAACCGGGCTGTGCGGCAGCAGCTCCTTGCGATCGTACTGGTTCAGAAGGTCCGTCGGCCAGTTGGTGATGAGCGTGCAGGCCGAAAGCTCGCTCGAGAATTCCGTCGGCCGGGCCATGACCATGAATGCCTTCATCCGACGGTCTTCGGTCAGGCGCTTCAGGAAACGGAAAACGTCGAACTGGGTTTCCAGCCCGGAAATTTCCGTCGTCGCTTTCTCCAGCCGTGCTGCGATAGCGTTATCGTCAGCGAAATCCATCAGGGTCGCACTTCTATAATCGTTCGCTTGTCGATTGGCCTTCGGAAAGAAGAGGCCGGCGGCGATGTCGCTGCCCTCGGGCGACGGGAGACGGTATCCGCCGACGGGCGGGCGGCAGAGTTTGCGCTGACGGGCTGGCCGGCAAATCCGTTTTCTGCAAACGGGACGGGACGCACGGTGCCATGCGGGCGCGGCGAAGGGTGAGGCACTTGTTCGCGAATGCCAAGCAGCGACGTGTATTTTACGGTTAACTTGGGGGTTTCCGGTCTTTCTGGCCCCGCTGGCGGCCATTTGCGCCGGCCCTACCGTTCTCTCCCGCCGCCCGCCATCTGCGCCGGATGCGATGCCGGTTCCGTCTTCGGGCAGAAATTTTTTTGGGAACGATCCTCTCGGACAGCCATTTCCCCCTTGTATCCAGTCGAGACCGGAGGGTGACAAATCACCTCGGTGAACTTGAAACATGGAGATTAAGAGATGTCCAAGACCCTGAAAATGATGACGACCGCCATTCTGCTTGGCTCGGCTGCTGCTGCACCGGTTGCCTATGCCCAGATGACGCCTGCGCCCTCGCAGGGGGCAGAAGACACCTCGCCCTCGGCCACGCCGACCCAGCCGGGCGCCGTGCCTGACGTGATGCCGTCCGCCCCGGCCACCCCGGGCGATTCCGCGGCCACGACCACGGAGACGCCGGGCAGCTACCTGACCGGCCAGGAGCCGGGCCAGATCGCCGCCACCAGCTATATCGGCCAGACGGTTCACAACAGCGCCGATGAGAGCATCGGCAAGGTGACGGACCTGATTCTCGATGGCGACCAGCGCGTGGTTGCCGCCGTGATTGGCGTGGGTGGTTTCCTCGGCATCGGCGAAAAGAATGTCGCCGTCCCGATCGACAGCATCGAGGCCGTTCGCGATCCGGAAAACGGTTCGCTGAAGCTGACGACGCTCGAAACCGCGGAAACGCTTCAGGCCGCACCGGAATTCAAGGCCGTGGTGACGCAGTAACCCCCATCGGCATGGCGCACGCCAAGTCGATACGATGGAAGGCCGGCATGACGCCGGCCTTTTTTCGTCAGTCCATTCTGTCGAGGGGGCGGACGTCCAGATTGTGGCGTTCCAGATAGGCGAGCGTCGCGGCGGCGTCGACGGGTTTGCCGAACAGGTAGCCCTGCCCGTAGCGGCAGCCGAGTGCCTTGAGCATGTCCGCTTCCGTTTGCGTCTCGATGCCTTCGGCCACCACGGCCAGGTCCAGCCCGTCGCACATGGCGATGATGGCGCGGATGATGTGCTCGCTCGCGCGGTCGGTCGCAATGCGCGAGACGAAGGCGCGGTCGATCTTGACCTTGTCGAAGGTGAAGTCGCGCAGGCGGCCGAGGCTCGACTGACCGGTGCCGAAATCGTCCAGCGAGATGCGCACGCCGGCCGAGCGCAGTTCCTCGATGATTCGATGCGCCGTGTCGGCGCTGGTCATCACGGCGGTTTCGGTGATTTCCAGCTCCAGCCGATTCGGGTCGAGGCCGACCCGCCGCAGGGTGGAGAGAATGTTCGCCGCCGTGCCCGGGTCCATGAGCTGCGCCGACGACAGGTTGAACGACAGGAACAGGTCCCGCGGCCAGGAGAGGGCGGCCTCCGCGGCCTTGCGCAGCAGCGTTTCGGACAGCGTGTCGATGAAGCCGCGTTCTTCCGCCAGCGGCACGAAGACGCCGGGCGAGACGAAGCCCAGATCCTTGTCGATCCAGCGCGCCAGCGCCTCGAAGCCCGTGGGCACGCCGTCGGCAATGCGGACGATCGGCTGGAAATGCACGTCGACGGCATCGGCGATGATGGCGTTGCGCAGCGTCTGTTCCAGTTGCGTGGCGCGCTTCATTTCCAGCGCGATCTCGTGCGAATAGACGGTGATCTGGCCGCGCCCGCGCCGCTTGGAGCGATAAAGCGCGGTCTCCGCGCTCTTCAGCAGGTCCTCGAACTCCTCTCCGGCGAACGGATAGACGGCAAAGCCGAAGGAGGCGGACAGGCGCACATTGCGGTCGCCGAGATCGTAGGGGGCGGACAGCACCTCGCGGATCATCTGCCCGATCTTTTCCGCGCCGGAGCGTTCGAAGATCAGCGGCAGGACGAAGGCGAACTCGTCGCCCTCGTGGCGCGTGACGATGGCGCCGTCGGGAATGCAGGCTTTCAGCCGGTGGGCCACCTGGCAGAGAATCTCGTCGCCAGCATCGCTGCCGAAGAGGTCGTTGATCGGTTTGAAGCCGTCGAGATTGGCAATGGCGATGGTGAACGGCGCGGGGTCGCTGGCGCGTTCCGCGGCCAGCTGGCGCACCTTGTCGCGCAGCCGGTAGCGGTTGCCCAATCCGGTGAGCGGATCGGTATAGGCCATTGTCTGCAATTCGTGCTGGCTGAGAGAATCAGCCAACGGCGGCAACGCCGACTTCATTCGGAACCTCGTGCTGTCTGGGCCCCGCAAGCATGCGCCCAATCCCTTAAGAATAACGAAACCGGCCACCCGCAGGTGGCTGGGGAAGAGATTCGGAATGCGGAGGAATGTCTTCGTGTTGGGCCGCGCAAGAGCCGTTCAATTGTGGGCAATTTGAGGCGCGAATGAGATTTTTCGGGTCATATGCGTTGATTTGGCACGATATTTGCCTCAAAAATTGACCCTGTGCGCCAAACGGGCGGAAATCTTGGCTTGCAGCGCCTTGCGGTCAAGTGCCGGGTGCGGACGTTAACCTCGTATCAAGGTTAACAGCATATTTCTTGCAGGAGTTTCCGGTGGGTTCCTGTGGGGTACTTGCGTTGTCCGTCAAGCGTAACAAGGATCGCGGCCGTTCCGCGTCTCTCGAGAAATGGCTGTCGCCCGCCGTTTTCGGCGTTGCCGCCTGGCTGGTTTTTCCCTCCGTGGCCGCCAGGGCCGATCTGGCGGCGCTGCTGACGGGCGCCGATGGCGGTGGCTCCGCCTGGCGCATGGTGCTGACGGATTCGCCGGCCGGCTCGCTCCACCGGTCCGAGCTGACGTTCGCCGACCTGTCCAGCGCCCCAGCGCTGGCGGGCAATTCCGGCATCGCCCTGCCGAACGGCGAGCGCATCGCCATGTCGAGCGGCCGCAAGGGCGAAGACGGGGTGACGCCCGACGAGGAGCGCGTCAACCGCTCCGCCAAGAAGGGGCGGGTGATGGCCGTCGAGCAGGTCCGGCCGCCGCGCAGTTTCACGGCGGGCGCGATCAGCGATCAGCGCGCCGGGCTGATTCTCGGCGCCCCGGCCGAAAAGCTGGAGCGCGTCGCCCTCGTCAAGCCGGACGCGGCCCGCAAGGTGGAGGTGGCGACCTTCTATCGCGCCCGCCCCGACGTTCCGGCCACGGCGTTGCCGTCCGCCATCGCCAGCCTCGTCACCAATAACGTGCCCGACAGCCTGGCCACGGCCTATGCGCCGCCCGCTCCCGACTTTGCAAGGGAATCGCCGTTCGACGCCATCCTGCGCGACGAGAGCGCAGGCCGCTTCGTGCCGAAGATCGGCCCGGGGGATCACGCCTGGGCGGCCAGCGTGCTTTCGCCCTCCGTCTTCAGTGCCGCCGAGCAGAAGTGTCTGGCCGAGGGCATTTATTTCGAGGCGCGTGGCGAAACCGTGAAAGGGCAGGCGGCGGTCGCCCAGGTCATTCTCAACCGCGTGCGCAATCCGGCCTATCCGAAGACCATCTGCGGCGTCGTCTACCAGAATGTGGACTGGACCAACGCCTGCCAGTTCTCCTTCGCCTGCGACAAGATCAAGGACGTCGTGACCGAGCCGGACCGCTGGAAGATCGCCCGCGACGTGGCGATGGCCGTCACCGCCGGAAAGATCTGGCTGGCGGAAGTGGGTTCGTCCACCCATTACCACGCCACCTATGTCCGGCCGCGCTGGGCGCGCACCATGAAGAAAATGGGCCGGATCGGCCTTCATGTCTTCTACAGAACCTATGGTGGTGGGTGGATATGATCCGTTCGCGGGCGGCCGGATCGGCCGTTGCGCGCCGATTCTTGCGGAAAGAATGGCCGTTTTGCGGCGTTTGAGACTTAAGTCTATGTTTTTCCCTGTTTAATTTGTGTTGAATCAAGGGCGGTCAATGCCTTGACTATGCGGGCGCTCAAAACTATGGTGCGCCCGACTTCAAAACGGGTAAGAAGGTATCAATCCTTGCCGTTTGCGCGTGCTTGGCAGGCTGAACAGGCGGAGCGGAAATGCCGGAAGACCGGGAAGACAGTCTTGACGAACGTCGCAAGCGCCTGGGTGCAAGCCTGAAGCGCATCAGGACCGACGAGACGATGGAAGCGAAGGCCGAGGCCAGCTCCGAGGAAAGCCGTAAGGGTTTTGCCGTGGCGATGAAGCTCTCGAGCGAGTTCATTTCCGCCATCGTCGTCGGTGCTGCGCTGGGCTGGTTCGTCGACTGGTATTTCGGCTGGACGCCGTGGGGCATGATCTTTTTCCTGCTTCTCGGTTTCTGTGCCGGTGTTTTGAATGTTCTGAGGGCGACGGGCGCCGTGCCGACGAGGCTGGCGGACACCCCGAGGGACAAGACTGACGACAGTAACCGGGACGGCGCATAGGCGCGGTTTCCGGGAAATGGTTCCGCCCTCGGGCGAGCATAGCGAGAGAGGCCTTTCAAGGTGGCAGACGATCCGACCCATCAGTTCGTGGTTTCCCCCATTGTTCCGATCGAAATCGGCGGTATCGATTTCTCCTTCACCAATGCTTCGCTGTTCATGGTGGCCACTGTCGCCTCGGCATCCGCTTTCCTCTATCTGTCGACTGCCCGCCGCGGGCTGATTCCCGGCCGCGCCCAGTCGGTGGCGGAAATGTCCTATGAATTCATCGCCTCGATGCTGCGCGAGGGCGCCGGAACGCAGGGGATGAAGTTCTTTCCCTTCGTGTTCTCCCTCTTCATGTTCGTGCTGACGGCCAATCTTCTCGGCATGGTGCCGTACTTCTTCACCGTCACCAGCCAGATCATCGTCACCTTCGCGCTCGCCCTGCTCGTCATCGGCACCGTCATCGTCTACGGTTTCTACAAGCACGGGACCGGCTTCCTGCATGTCTTCATGCCGCCGGGCGTGCCCGCCGTTCTTCTTCCGCTCGTATCCGCGATCGAGGTCGTGTCCTTCCTCTCGCGTCCGATCAGCCTTTCCGTCCGTCTTTTCGCCAACATGCTCGCCGGCCACATCACGCTCAAGGTGTTCGCGGGCTTCGTCGGCTCGCTTGGTGCGCTGGGCGCACTCGGCGTCGGCGGTGCGATCCTGCCTCTTCTGATGACGGTCGCCATGACCGCTCTCGAGTTCCTGGTTGCTTTCCTGCAGGCCTATGTCTTTGCGGTGCTGACGTGCATGTACCTCAACGACGCCGTGCATGGGGGAAGCCACTAAGGTCCACGTTAGGCGCCGCCGGCATCCCGGTTCGTGCGCCGCACAATCCAGCCGCAACAACCATTCTAAAGGAGTTCTTACATGGAAGCGGAAGCAGCAAAGTTCATCGGCGCAGGTCTGGCTTGCCTTGGCATGGCTGGTACGTCCCTCGCTCTGGGCAACATCTTCGGCAGCTACCTGACCGGTGCCCTGCGTAACCCGTCCGCCGCCGACAGCCAGTTCGGCCGTCTGGTGTTCGGCTTCGCCGTTACGGAAGCTCTGGGCATCTTCTCGCTGCTCGTTGCCCTTCTCCTCCTGTTCGCCGTCTGATTTTTCGGCGGGAGTTCGGATCACGGCCGGCCTGAAGCGCTTGCCGTGATCCTTTGCATCCGAGAATACACCTGGAGGTGAGCATGTTCATCAGCCCGGCATATGCACAAACTGCGCCGGACGAGGGAGCGACGCATACGGAAACCGGTACCGCCCACGAAGGCGCGTCCGGCGTTTTCCCGCCCTTCGACAGCCAGACCTATCCGTCCCAGATCCTGTGGCTGGTCATCACGTTCGGCCTGTTCTACGTGCTCATGCAGAAGGTCATCGCGCCGCGCATCGGCAGCATTCTGGAGCAGCGGCATGACCGTATCGCCCAGGATATCGACGAGGCCGGCCGCCTGAAGGCAGAAGCCGACGCCGCCGTCGAGACCTATGAAAAGGAACTGGCGGAAGCCAGGGCCAAGGCAGGCGAGATTGCCGCCGCCGCCCGCGACGACGCCAAGGCCAAGGCCGATGCCGAGCGCGCAGCGGTGGAAGCCGACCTGACGGCCAAGGTCGCCGCCGCCGAGGCCGGCATCGTCGAAATCAAGACCAAGGCGCTGGCCGAGGTTGGCACCATTGCCGAGGAGACGGCCTCCGCGATCGTCGAACGGCTGATCGGAACCCCGGTTTCCGAAGGCGAGCTGAAGGCAGCCGTCTCTGCCGCCAAGGAGGCCTGATCCCATGACGTTCGATGCAACATTTTTCGCATTCGTCGGCCTCATCCTCTTCTTCGTCCTTCTCGCCTTCCTGAAGGTTCCGGGCAAGGTCGGCAAGTCGCTCGACGAGCGCGCTCAGAAGATTTCCGAGGAACTGGCCGAGGCCAAGCGCCTGCGTGAAGAGGCGCAGCAACTGCTCGCCGAATACCAGCGCAAGCGCAAGGAAGCCGAAGCCGAAGCGGCCGGCATCATCGCCGCCGCCGAACGCGAGGCCACCGCGCTGACCGCCGAGGCCCGTCAGAAGACCGAGGAATTCGTCGTCCGCCGCAATGCGCTGACGGAGCAGAAGATCAAGCAGGCGGAAACGGAAGCGGTCAATGCCGTCCGCGCCGCCGCCGTCGATCTGGCGATCGCCGCCGCCGGCAAGGTTCTCGCCGGCAAGGCCGATGGCGCTGTTCGCGACGAGCTGTTCCGCAATGCTGTCGGCGAGGTGAAGACGCGCCTCAACTGAGACGCCTTCTTTTCGAGGATACAAAGCCGGTTGCGAAAGCAGCCGGCTTTTTCATTGGAGCAATTCCAGGAAAAGTGTGAAGCGGTTTTCCGTTTGGAATTGCGCAAAAACAAAGAGTGAGATCATTTCAACGTTTCCATGAAACGCTGAAATGATCCAGGGGAGCCGGGCCATGCGGGATGAAAAGGCGCTGTACGATCTGGCCGCGGCATTGCGCCGGTTCATGCCCGATCTCTGGCGGGAATGGCACATGCGGGCCGGAAGTCCCCTGCCGTCGCCGCTTTCCACCGATACCTGCGGTCGGACGAGCCTCGTCCTGCAAGGCGTGCTGGCGGATGCCGGCTTTCAGGCCGTCTGGCGTAGCGGCGCGGCCGATGCCGGTTGCGGCTTTTTCGACGGCGCGCGCTGGCGCAGCCATTCATGGATCGAATGCGGGCCGTTCGTCGTGGACATTACGGCCGACCAGTTCGGCGCCGCCCCGGTTGTCGTCGCACTGGTGACGGACGGGCGTTACAGGCCGGGCGGCGGTGATCGCGCCTCCGGGGCGGCCAGGTTGAACCGGCGGCGCTGTGCCGATACGGCCCTGCTGCGCTGGCGACAGGCGGTCGCACCGGGTCGCGAATCGGGCTGACGCGCCTATTCCTTGCGCAGCGGCCGGAAACTCATGCGGTGCAGGGCGCAGGGGCCGGTCTGCTCGATGGCGGCCCGGTGCCCGGCCGTCGGATAGCCCGCATGCTTTTCGAAGCCGTAGGCCGGGAACACGATGCCGGCCCGCGCCATCAGCCGGTCGCGCGTCACCTTGGCCAGAATGGAGGCGGCGGCGATCGAAACGCTGCGCGAATCGCCCTTCACCACCGCCTTGCCCGGCAGCCCGGTTCCCGGCGGAAGGTCCCTGCCGTCCGAAAGAACGAAGCGCGCGGCCACCGGCAGGGAAAGAATCGCGCGCCGCATTGCGTCGAGGCTCGCCTTGCGGATATCGGTTGCATCGATGCGCGCCGGCCCGGACGACGCGATGGAAACCGCAAGTGAGGTTTCGAGGACAAGGCTGAACAGCCGTTCGCGCTGCGCCTGCGAAAGCCGCTTGGAATCGTCGAGGCCGGGCGGGATGTTGTCGGGATCGAGAATGACGGCGGCGGCCACGACCGGCCCGGCAAGAGGGCCGCGGCCTGCCTCGTCCGTCCCGGCGACGGGCCAGCAGCCGAGCGCCTTCGCTTCCAGCTCGAAACTGAAATCGGGACCGGCGGGTTTCACGGCGGCGGGGAGCCCGGCAAGGAGCGGCGGAGAATCGGGGGGCGTGCGGCGTCTCATGCGGTATCAGTCGCACGCTCCCCCGATCTTCTGCAAGAGCCTCCGGCCGCGTGGGACCCATGCGGTGGACCGTGACGCGGCCGGAGGCGGCGGGGCGAGGCGGTGGCGTGCTCGACCCCGAACCGGTCCGGCCGAGGCGGCAGCCGGATCGGACACCGGTCCGCGATGGCGGCGCGGACCGGAATGGCGTGCCTCCCGGAGGGGAGGCGTGAAATGCGCAAGCGGCCTCAGAGCAGCGAAAGCTGCACGCCGCTGCCGTTCGGTGGAACGAAGAGATCGTCGCGCATGTGTATGCCGCGCCGATGCAGTTCCAGCCGCTTGGTGACCAGCTCGAAACGGCGGCTGATCTGCCAGGCATAGGGGCCGGCCCCCTTCATGCGCTTGCCGAATTCGGCGTCGTAATCCTTGCCGCCGCGCATGGAGCGGATCAGCGACATGACGTGCCGGTAGCGATCCGGATAGTTTCGCAGCAGCCAGTCGCGAAACAGCGGGCTGACCTCCAGCGGCAGGCGAAGCAGCACATAGCCGGCCTCGCCCGCGCCCGCCGCCTTGGCGGCTTCGAGGATGCGCTCGATCTCATGGTCGTTGAGCGCCGGGATGACGGGTGCCGCCATGACGCTCACCGGAATGCCGGCGGCGCTCAGCGCCCGGATCGCCTCCAGCCGACGGGCGGGCGTCGAGGCGCGCGGCTCCATCAGCCGGGCGAGCTTGCGGTCGAGCGTCGTCACCGAAATGCCGACCTTGGCAAGCCCCTGCGCGGCCATGCCGGCAAGAATGTCGATGTCGCGCATCACCATCGCGGATTTCGTGACGATGGCGACGGGATGCCGGGCGGCCGCCAGCACTTCGAGGATCTGGCGCATGATGCGCCACTCCTTCTCGATCGGCTGGTAGGGATCGGTATTGGTGCCGATGGCGATGGTGCGCGGCTTGTAGCCGGGTTTCGACAATTCGCGCTCCAGAAGCCGCGCGGCGTCGGGCTTGGCAAACAGCTTCGCTTCGAAATCCAGCCCGGCCGACAGCCCCATATAGCTATGGGTGGGGCGGGCGAAGCAATAGATGCAGCCGTGCTCGCAGCCGCGGTAGGGATTGATGGAGCGGTCGAAGGGAATGTCCGGCGATTCGTTGCGGGTGATGATGGTGCGGGGCTTTTCCACCTGCACCTCGGTGCGGAACGGTTCGAGCGATTCCAGCGTCTGCCAGCCATCGTCGACATCCTCTTTTGCCTGGGGTTCGAAACGGCCGGACGGATTGAGTGCGGCTCCCCGGCCGCGCCGCCGCTCGCCATCGACGCGCAGGCCGGAAGCGTCGATCAGCGCGTCGGCAATATCCGCCGTATTGGCAGGCGCGAATGCGGCCTGCCCTGTCAGGGACGACTGGTTCATGCGGTGGGCTCCGGCGAGGCTTCCTCTGCCTCGATGATTTTATTCCTACCGCTGAAAACGGAACATTGCAAGAACAAAAATGCGGAATTGGCCAATGGTGTTTCAGATGGCGTTTCGGGTTGCGATGCGATAAATGTGACACATGCTGACTGTGCTGATGGAATGCCGCGATCAGGAACCCGAACTCGCCCAGAGCCTTGCCGTGCTTGTCGCCGGCGCGGTGGAGGGGCTGGTCAGCGATGTCGTCGTTCTGGACCACGGTTCGAAGGACGGCAGCGAGCGGGTCGCCGACGCTGCGGGATGCCGCTTCCACAGCGACTGGAACCTGGGCGACGTGCTCGGTACGGTACGCGGCGAATGGCTGCTTTTGATGGAAGCCGGAGCGCGCCCCCAGTTCGGCTGGGTCGACGAGCTGTCCGAATATGTGACGCTCAACCGCGATCCGGCCCGCTTCTCCCCCTCGCGCACCTATCGCCGGCCGTTGCTGAAGCGTCTCATGCAGCCGTCGCCGCCGCTCGAAACCGGCATCGTCCTGTCGCGCAGCCAGGCGCTTTCCGTGGCGCGGGCGGATATGAAACTGTGCGAACTGGCGCGTGGCCTCAAGTCGCGCCGCTTGTCGAGCGAGATGATCCCGGCCTGGGCGGCCCGCAGTCCCCGTTAAAGCTGAAACGCTCTGACGTCAGGGTTTGCGGCGCAGATGCTCGTCGAGCCGCTGCATGATTTCCACGAAATTGCAGGGCGTGTGGCGGTAATCGAGCTGGTCCCGGAGAATGCCGTCCCAGCCGTCCTTGCAGGCGCCGGGCGAGCCGGGCAGGCAGAACACGAAGACCGTGCCGATCAGCCCGGCGGTCGCCCGCGACTGGATCGTCGATGTGCCGATCTTGTCGAAGGAAATGCGGTGGAAGACCTGCGAGAAGCCGTCCATGCGCTTGTCGAACAGCGGTTCCAGCGCGTCCGGCGTCACGTCGCGGCCGGTGAAGCCGGTGCCGCCGGTGGTGATGACGACATCTGCCGTCCCGTTTTCGATCCAGCCGAGCACGGTCGCGCGGATGCGCTCGCGGTCGTCGGGAACGATCGCGCGGGCGGCAAGGCGATGGCCGGCGGCACTGATGCGGTCGGCGAGCGTCTGGCCGGACCTGTCGTCCTCCGGCGTGCGGGTGTCCGAAACGGTCAGCACGGCGATGTCGAGCGGAATGAAGGGGCGCTGCGGGGCGTCGCTCATGTCTCGTCTCCCGAAACGGTGGTCAAGGCCTCGACGAACCAGCCGGGCTGGGCGGTGCGCAGGTTGCGTTCCGCGGCACGCGCCGCCTCACGGCTCTCGTAAAGGCCGAAACAGGTGGCGCCGGAGCCGGACATGCGGCAGAGCTGCGCGCCGGTCAGCCGCAGCAAGGTCTGGATGATGCCGATCTCCGGCACGCATTGCCGCGCCGGAGCTTCCAGATCGTTGCGCTGGCCGGCCAGGAATTCGCTCCAGTCCGGCAGGGAGAACGAGCCGGGCAGGGCATCCATCGGCGGATTGTCGCGCCGGTCGAGCCGGCGGAAGATGTCGGGTGTCGAGACCGGCTTCAGCGGATTGACGAGCAGAAGATGAAGCGAAGGCAGGCTCGGCGCCGGCGTCAGCTTCTCGCCGATGCCGCGGGCGACGGCCGGCCGGCCGGCGAGGCACATGGGTACGTCCGCACCCAGCCGGAGCGCCAGCGCGCCGAGCGCTTCCGCGTCGCTCTCCACGTTCCACAGCCGCATCAGCGCCCTCAGCGTCGCGGCCGCATCCGCCGAACCGCCCCCGATGCCGGCGGCGACGGGCAGGTTCTTTTCCAGATGCAGGGCAACCGGCGGAGCCGCGCCGCCGGCCTCGATAACGGTTGCGCGCAGCAGGTCGCGGGCCTTGAGGGTCAGATTGTTGCCATCCGTTTCCAGCCCGCCGGAAAAGGGGCCCGAGAGCATGAACGCATCCGCGTCCGCGATCCGGGCGCTCACGCGGTCGCCCCGGTCGGCGAAGGTCACGAGACTGTCGATCAGGTGATAACCGTCAGCGCGCTGCCCGATGACGTGCAGCGCGAGATTGATCTTCGCCGGAGCGATTTCGGCCGTCTGGTCCACGGATCGGCTTATTCGGCCGGGGGAACGATCAGGATCTGACCGGGCGCGAGGCGGTTCGGATAGCGTTGCAGCGCCGGATTGGCCCGGATGAGTTCGATGAAGCGGTTTCCGTCGCCATAGACCTTGACGGCGATCTTCCACAGCGTGTCGCCGGGCTCGACCGTGTAGGTATCCTCCGGCGCGCTTTCGGCCTTTTCCTTTTCGGCGGCGAAGGCGGCGCGGGCGGCCGCGGCCTGCGCGACCTCTTCCGGCGTCAGTTCCGGCAGGCCGTTCTTGATCTTTTCCTCGATCTTCGGGATATCGGCCAGTTCCGGGTTCAGCTTGAGGGCGTTCTGCCACTGGAAGCCCGCCTCGAGCCGGCGGCCGACGCGCCAATAGGCATCGCCGAGATGGTCGTTGATCGTCGCGTCGCCGGCGCGCAGCGAGGTGGCGCGCTCCAGTTCCTCGACGGCCTCGTCGAACCGCCCAAGGCGGTAATAGGCCCAGCCGAGGGAATCGACGATATAGCCGTCATCGGGGCGCAACTCGACGGCCTTGCGGATCATCTCCAAGCCCTGGTCGAGATTGCGGTTCATGTCGACCCAGGAATAGCCGAGATAGTTCAGGACCTGCGGCTGGTCGGGGTTGAGTTCCAGCGACTTGAGGAAATTCGGCTCGGCCTTGTCCCATTCCTTGAGGCGCTCGTAGGCGATGCCGCGCTGGAAGAAGATCGACCAGTTCTGCGGCCGGGCGTTGTTGCCGATCACTTCGACGGCCTTGTCGTAGTTCTCGGCCATCGCCTTGTAGTCCTTGGCCTCGGAAAGCACGCTGCCATAGGAAAGATAGCTGCGCAGATCGGTCGGATCGGCCTCGATCAGCGATTTCAGGTGCGAGCGCGCTTCCTCGACCTCGCCCGTCTGGGCGAGCGCCAGGCCGAGTTGCAATTCGGAAACCCGCCGCATCGGCGAGTTTTCCGGCACCTTGCGATAGTACTCGATGGCTTCCGCGGGCCGTTCCAGGTTTTCGGCCAGCCCGCCGAGCAGGATCAGCGTGTCGGCGCTCTGCGGGTCAAGCGCATGCGCGATCTGAAGGTAGAGGCTGACGACGTCCTCGGCACCCGGACGGTTCAGCGCGCCGCCGACAGAAAAGAGAACCGCGCCGGCGCCCTGCGCGGCATCCTTGACCTGCTGTTCCTGCGGCTCGTCCTGCTCGATGGCCGAGCGCAGCGCCTTCAGCGGTGCGTAATTGGAAATGACGGCCTCGCCGGCGGAGATGCTGTCGAGCGCCTTCTGCTTGTTGCCGGCGGCGGCTTCGAGCCGCGCCAGCGCCATGACGGAGCGCATGAACGTATCCGGCGCCGTGCCGGCGCCTTCGCGGTCCGTCACCGCCGCTGTCAGGAAACGGCGCGCCTTGTTCTGGTCGCCGGCCACGATGGCGATCGCGCCCGCATGGTAGTTGCGGAACAGGGCGTACCAGTCCGGCCCGCGCAGTCTTTCGAGCTGGGTGAGCGCTTCCGCGCCCTTGCCGGCGCCGGTCATGGACCATGCGGCCAGCAGGGAATTCATCAGCCGGTCGAGATCGTTCGGTCCGTTATATTTGAGGATCGCGTCGGCGGCGGCATAGTCCTTGCGGCGGATGGCGTCGGTCGCGCGCACCACGGTTGTCACGCGCTCGAAGGCCTTGCCGGTCTTCAGTTCCTCGGCGAGCTTGGCGCCTTCCTCGAAATCGCCGCTCATCAGCAGCGTGAACATCAGCCGTTCGCGGATCTCGACATGGCCCGGCTCGAAGGCCAGCGCTTTCCTGTAAAGCGCGGCGGCCATCTTGTAGTCCTTGTCGGTGTCGGCATTGCCGGCGGCCAGCAGCGCGCCCGAGAAGCTGTTGATGCTGTCGGGATCGAAGGTGCCGGTTTCGACCGTTTCCGGCTTCTCTTCCTGGGCATGGGCGGGAAGAGAGGTGAAACCGACAAGCAGGGCGAGCGCCGTACCGGACAACAAGCGAATGGCGGAACCTTGCCGCATGGAAAAGCCTTTCATCAGAAGTCACCGGCTGGTGCCGGGCGGACAGAACGGATTTCCGCAAGCCGAGTCATTCATACGCAGGATGGCTTTTTTGTAGCGATGCCGCAAGAAATCCGTTTTTCCATATCCTCAATTTACGCGGCCGATGCAGAAGTCGATCACTTCCATCATTGCGTCCTTGTGGGCCCCGTCGGGCAGCGGCGCCAGTGCGTCGCGGGCGATGGCGCCATAATGCTCGGCGCGGGCGATGGTGTCCGTCAGGCCGCTGTAGCGGGTGATCAGCCCGAGCGCCTTTTCGAGATTCTCGTCGCTGGTCTCGCCGTTCTCGATGGCCTTGCGCCAGAAACTGCGGTCCTCGGCCGTGCCGCGCCGCCAGGCAAGGATGATCGGCAGCGTGATCTTGCCCTCGCGGAAATCGTCGCCGACATTCTTGCCGAGGTCGGCGGCCTTGCCGCCATAGTCCAGGACGTCGTCGACGAGCTGGAAGGCGAGGCCGAGATTCATGCCGTAGGATTTCAGCGCGTTGCGGGTCGAGCGGTCGGTGCCGGCGATGATCGGGCCGACTTCCGCCGCCGCGGCGAACAGCGCCGCCGTCTTGGCGCGGATGACGGAGAGATAGTCGTCCTCGGTCGTTTCCATCTTCTTGGCGACGGAAAGCTGGAGCACCTCGCCCTCGGCGATGACGGCCGACGCGGTGGAAAGCACGTCGAGCGCGTCGAGCGAGCCGACATCGACCATCATGCGGAAGGCCTGGCCGAGCAGGAAGTCGCCGACGAGCACGCTCGCCTGGTTGCCCCAGATGGTGCGGGCGGTGGACTTGCCGCGCCGCAGGTCGCTTTCGTCCACCACGTCGTCATGCAGGAGCGTGGCGGTGTGGAGGAATTCGACGCTGGTCGCCAGCTTGATGTGGCCCTCGCCCTGATAGCCGAACATGGCGGCGGAGGCGAGCGTCAGCATCGGGCGCAGCCGCTTGCCGCCGGAGGAGATCAGGTGATTCGCCACTTCGGGGATCATCTGCACGTCGGAACCGGCCCTGGACAGGATGAGCTGGTTCACGCGCTCCATGTCCGGCCGCGTCAGGTCGACGAGGGGCTTGACCGAAGCCTGTTTGTTCTTGCCGTCTTCAAGCGGTATCACGACGCCCAAGGATGAAACTCCTGCTCACTGCGCCGCCGCGCCGTCCTGAAGGGGTGGCGTGGTCGCAGACCTGAAAAAATGCCGCATAACGTCCATCAATAAACCGGAATTGGGTTCGAGGCGTATGCACTGTGTTGCCCTAAGAATAAAAAGGGGCCGGTGGCACGGCAAGGGTGAATCGTTTCAGTCCAGAAAAATTGAGGAATCGGCCAATATGCGTGAACTGATCCGGACGAATGACGCAGTGATCCTTTCCTTCGCGGAAAGCCTGATGAAGGATGCGGGCATTGCCTGTATGATCGCCGACCAGTCCATGAGCGTTCTGGAAGGCTCGCTCGGGCTTCTGCCGCGCCGCTTCCTCGTCGAGGAGGCGCGCGGTGCCGAGGCCCGCCTGATCCTCGTCGAAGCCGGGCTGGAATCGGAGCTGGTCGCTTGAGCCTTGTCGAAGACATTCATGCCGAACCCGCGAGGGCCGAAACCGTCGATGCCTTCCACCGCGGGCGCTTCCACCTCGTCCAGCCGAAGGGCAGGGGGCACCGCGCCGGCGTGGACGCCATGCTGCTGGCCGCGCTCGTCGATGCCGCCGGCCCGGTTCGCGTCGCGGATCTCGGAGCGGGAGCGGGGGCCGCCGGCATGGCGGTCGCGGCGCGGATCGGCCAGGCGCAGGTGGTTCTCTACGAGCGCTCGCCGGATATGGCCGCCTATGCCCGCAAGAGCCTTGCGCTTGCCGAGAACGCCGCGATCAGCGATCGCGTGTCGGTCATCGAGGCCGATGTGACGCTGAAGGGGCGGGCTCGCGTCGCCGCCGGCCTGCCCGACGACACGTTCGATCACGTCGTCATGAACCCGCCCTTCAACGACGCGGATGACCGGCGCACGCCCGACAGGCTGAAGGCGGAGGCCCATGCCATGACGGAGGGGCTGTTCGAGGACTGGATCCGGACCGCCGGCGCGATCCTGAAGCCCGGCGGCCAGCTTTCGCTCATCGCCCGGCCGCAATCGATCGCCGACATCATCGCCGCCTGCGGGCGCCGGTTCGGCGGGCTGGAACTGACGGCGCTTCATCCGCGCCCCGGCGAGGATGCGGTGCGCATTCTCGCGACGGCGATCAAGGGGTCGCGCGCCCGGCTCCGGCTGCGGCCGGCGCTGGTGATCCACGACGGGGAGGCGCACGCCTTCTCCCCACTGGTGGACGATCTCAACAACGGCCGCGCGGCGCTGGCCCGCAACGGCCGCTGAGGCGATTCGTCCCGCCGGGCACTTGCGGTCGACCCCGGACGTCATACATGTGGGAAAACCTCCAACATGGATTCGTGCCGGAATGAAGAACCTCATCAAACGCCTGCTGCCGAAGCGCTTCCGCAAGGAAGGCACCGTCATCCCCGTCGTGCGCCTGTCCGGCGCGATCATGACGGGCGGCAGCGCCCTGCGTCCGGCGCTCAACCTCGCCTCGGTCGCGCAGATGCTGGACAAGGCCTTTTCCGTGAAGAAGGCGCCCGCCGTGGCCGTCATCGTCAATTCGCCGGGCGGCTCTCCGGTCCAGTCGCGGCTGATCTTCGCGCGCCTCCGGCAGCTTGCGGAGGAAAAGGACAAGAAGGTCCTCGTCTTCGTGGAGGATGTCGCCGCCTCGGGCGGCTACATGATCGCGCTGGCGGGCGACGAGATCATCGCCGATCCGACCTCCATCGTCGGCTCGATCGGCGTCGTTTCCGGCGGCTTCGGCTTTCCCGAACTGCTGAAGAAGATCGGCGTCGAGCGCCGGGTCTACACCTCCGGCGAGAACAAGGTGATCCTCGATCCGTTCCAGCCGGAAAAGGCAGCCGACATCGAATACCTGAAAACCCTCCAGCACGAGATCCACGACGTTTTCATCGGCATGGTGAAAGCCCGGCGCGCCGCGCGTCTCGCCGACGATCCCGACCTGTTCTCCGGCCTGTTCTGGACCGGCACGAAGGCGCTCGAACTCGGCCTGATCGACGGTCTCGGTGATCTGCGCGGCACGCTTCAGGCCCGCTACGGCAAGGATGTGAGGCCGGAACTGGTCACGGCGGCCAGGGGCTTCTTCGGCCGCCGCATTCCCGGTGTCGATGCCGGCGGACCGGAGCGTATCGCCGCAGCCGCCGCCGGCGGTCTTGCGCAGACCGTCGAAGAAAGGGCATTGTGGGCCCGCTTCGGACTGTAATCGCGGGCTTCGCATGACACGTATTCTCTTCTTCATCGCCGTTGCCGCGGCGGTCTACTGGTTCTACCGCCGCTTCACCGCGGATGCGAAAAGCCTGACGCGCAAGCAGAAGCGTCGGTCGCGGGAGGTGCGAAACCGCGCGCACGGCACGCTCGTGAAGGACCCGAAGACCGGCGAATACCGGGTGAAGAAGGACGACGAAGAGTAGGGGTTGCGAAAATCGGCCGGGGCGGCAGCCGCCCGGAACAGGGCGCGAGGCCTATTCGCGCTTGACCCCCGCGCTTCGGCGTGGCACTCGTCCGCATCCGAAAAACAAGCAAGCGCCTCCGTCCATGAACGCCACGAACCTGCCCGCTCACATGCATCCCTCGCGCTCCTTTCAGGGGCTGATCCTGACGCTCCAGACCTACTGGGCCGACAAGGGCTGCGCCATTCTCCAGCCCTACGACATGGAAGTGGGTGCGGGCACGTTCCACCCGGCCACCACGCTGCGCGCGCTCGGCCCGAAGCCGTGGAAGGCGGCTTATGTGCAGCCCTCGCGCCGCCCCTCCGACGGGCGCTACGGCGAGAACCCCAACCGTCTCCAGCATTATTACCAGTATCAGGTCATCCTGAAGCCGAACCCGTCGAACCTTCAGGAGCTTTACCTCGGCTCGCTGGCGGCCATCGGCCTCGATCCGCTGGTCCACGACATCCGCTTCGTGGAGGACGACTGGGAAAGCCCGACGCTCGGCGCCTGGGGTCTCGGCTGGGAATGCTGGTGCGACGGTATGGAAGTCTCGCAGTTCACCTATTTCCAGCAGGTCTGCGGCATCGAATGCGCGCCGGTGGCCGGTGAACTGACCTATGGTCTCGAACGGCTGGCCATGTACGTTCAGGGCGTCGACAACGTCTACGACCTGAACTTCAACGGCCGCGAGGGCGACGAGAAGATCACCTATGGCGACGTCTTCCTTCAGGCGGAGCAGGAATATTCCCGCTTCAATTTCGAATTTGCCGACACCGAACTGCTGCACCGCCACTTCATCGACGCGGAAAAGGAATGCCTGGCGCTTCTTTCCGCCGGCGCGCCCGGCGATTCGAACGGCCTGCACAAGTGCGTCTTTCCCGCCTACGACCAGTGCATCAAGGCGTCGCACGTCTTCAACCTGCTCGATGCGCGCGGCGTGATTTCGGTGACGGAGCGCCAGAGCTACATCCTGCGCGTGCGCACGCTGGCCAAGGCCTGCGGTGAGGCCTTCCTGCTGACGGAAGCCGGTGGCGTGAATGCCAGGCGCGAAGCGGCCTGACGGGCATGGCGCGCGGGCGGGGTGACATTTCCTGCTCGTCCGACTAGTCTCCGGGCAAAACATGAGCCGGAGGAGTCTCCCTGTGTCGACCTATATTCTTCTCGCGATCGTGGCGGTCGCGCTCTATGGCGTCTTTCTCTACAACGGCCTCGTCAGGGCGCGCCAGATGGCGGAGGAAGCGTGGTCCGGCATCGACGTGCAGCTCAAGCGCCGCGCCGATCTCGTTCCGAACCTCGTCGAAACGGTCAAGGGCTATGCTTCGCACGAGCGCGAGACGCTGGATGCGGTGATCGCCGCCCGTAACAGGGCCATCGCCGTTCCGGCGGGCGATGTCGAGGGCCGCGCGGCGGCGGAAGGCGTTCTGGGCCAGGCCCTCGGCAAGCTCTTCGCACTTTCCGAAGCCTATCCCGACCTCAAGGCCAACGAGAATTTCCTGGAGCTTCAGCGGGCCCTCGACAGTCTGGAGGGCGAGGTGCAGATGGCGCGCCGCTACTATAACGGCGCCACCCGCGACCTCAACGTCAAGGTCGAGAGCTTCCCGTCCAACCTCGTCGCCAGCCGGTTCGGCTTTGCCAAGAAGCCCTATTTCGAAATCGACGATCCGGCCGACCGCGCCGTTCCGTCCGTGACATTCTGAAGGCCGCAATGACTGCCGACAAACTGACCATCCTGCCGCCCGCCCGACCGCTTTCCGGCGCGGTGAGCCCGCCGGGCTCCAAGTCGATCACCAACCGCGCCCTGCTGCTGGCCGGACTGGCGAAGGGCGAGAGCCGGCTGACGGGTGCGCTGAAAAGCGACGACACGCTCTACATGGCCGAGGCGCTGCGCGCGATGGGCGTCGCGGTGGAGGAGCCCGATGCGACGACCTTCCTCGTCCGCTCGGCGGGCGTCCTGAAGGAACCGTCCGGGCCTCTCTTCCTCGGCAATGCCGGCACGGCGACCCGCTTCCTGACGGCTGCGGTTTCGCTGGCGAAGGGGCGCTTCGTCATCGATGGCGACGCGCACATGCGCAAGCGGCCCATCCTGCCGCTGGTCGAGGCGCTGCGCTCGCTCGGCGTCGCCATCGATGCGCCGACCGGCTGCCCGCCGGTGACGGTCGAGGCCACGGGCGCCTTCGCAAAGCACCGCGTCGTCATCGATGCCGGCCTGTCCAGCCAGTACGTGTCCGCCATCCTGATGGCGTCGGCGCTGGCCGATGCGCCCTTCGAGATCGAACTGGCCGGTGCCGAGATCGGTGCGCGCGGCTATATCGACCTGACGCTGGCGGCCATGCGGGCCTTCGGCGCGCGGGTGGAGCAGGTGTCGCCCGCCATCTGGCGCGTCGCGCCGACCGGCTATACGGCGACCAACTTTCACATCGAACCGGACGCCTCGGCCGCCACTTATCTCTGGGGCGCGGAAGTGCTGACGGGCGGCGCGATCGATATCGGCACGCCGGCGGACGCCTTCACCCAGCCGGATGCCCGGGCCCACGCGGTCATCGCCGCCTTCCCGCACATGCCGGAGGTGATCGACGGGTCGCAGATGCAGGATGCGATCCCGACGATTGCCGTCCTTGCCGCCTTCAACGAAAAGCCGGTGCGCTTCACCGGCATCGCCAATCTGCGCGTCAAGGAATGCGACCGCATCCGCGCGCTCTCCACGGGCCTGAACGCCATCCGCCCCGGCCTTGCCGAAGAGGAGGGCGACGAGCTGATCGTCCATGCCGATCCGTCGCTGGCCGGCCAGCGCCTGCCGGCGGAGATCGACACCTTCGCCGATCACCGCATCGCCATGAGCTTCGCGCTGGCCGGGCTGAAGATCGGCGGCATCGCCATCCTCGATCCCGGCTGCGTGGCGAAGACCTACCCGGCCTACTGGGATGCGCTCGCAAGCCTTGGCGTCGGATTCAGCCGCGAGGCCGCATGAAAACGCTTCTTCGCTTCTTCGTCGTCCTTGTCCTCGCCCTTGGCGCTGCGGCGGGCGCTGCACGGGCGCAGGAATATATTCAGTCCTACCACGCGGATATCGAGGTTTCTCCCGAAGGACCGCTGACGGTGGTCGAGACCATCCAGGTGCGGGCGGAAGGGCTCAATATCCGGCGTGGCATCTACCGCGATTTTCCCCTTTTCCAGACCGGGCCGGGCGGGGCGAGGCGCGAGGTCGATTTCAGGGTGATTTCGGTGGAGCGCGACGGCCAGCCGGAAAACTGGTTCACGGAAAGCATTTCCGGCGGCGTGCGCATCTATACCGGTGATCGCGACGTGCTCCTGGCCCGCGGCCCGCATGTCTACCGCATCACCTACGAGACGGGGCGGCAGATCCGCTATTTTGAGGATCACGACGAGCTTTACTGGAATGTCACCGGCAACGGCTGGCGGTTCGCCATCGCCGAAACCTCGGCCACCGTCACCCTGCCGCCGGGCACAAGCGTGCTGGAGACGGCGGTCTACACCGGCCGCCTGAACGAGACCGGCCAGGATGCCCGCGCTGTCGTCGAGGGCAACAGGGTTTCCTTCTCCTCGACCCGTCCGTTCCGGGCGGGCGAGGGGCTGACCATCGCCGTCAAGCTGCCGAAGGGCGTCGTCGCGCCGCCTTCGGCAAGCGAGGAGCGCCGGTGGTGGTTCCGCGACAACCGCGTGCTGATCGTCGGCATCGGCGGGCTGCTGGCGGTCCTCGCCTATTATTTCCGCGCCTGGACCGCGGTGGGGCGCGATCCGCCCGCCGGTGTCGTGGTGCCGCGCTGGGACCCGCCGGAGGGCATTTCGCCGGCGCTGGTCAACTACATCGACAACAAGGGTTTTTCCGGCCAGGGGTGGACGGCGCTGTCCGCCTCGGCGCTCGACCTCGCCGTCAAGGGTTACGTGACGCTGGAGGACCTGAAGCGGTCCATCGTCATCCGCCGCACGGACAAGCCGCTGTCCCCGCAACTGCCGGCGGGGCAGGCCGCGCTCCTGTCGGAAATCGGCGCGGCAGGCCGTGAACTCGTCATCGACAAGGCCAATGGCGAGCGGGTCCGCACGGTGGGCAGACGCTTCCGCGCGGCCATCGAGAAGGAGCATAGCGGTAAATATTACCGCAGCAATGCGGGTTACATCGCCGGCGGCCTCGCGCTTTCGGCGGCGGCTCTCGCCTGCCTTCTGGCGTTCGGGGGGCTGCGAGGCGACGAGGTGGCGCTGATGGTCATGCCGGTCGTGGTGGCTGTTTTCGCCGGCCTGATCGCGGTGAGGATCGGCAGGAGCTTCCGTCCGGGCGGTTCCCTCGCGAGCCGAATCGGCGCGATCATCGTCCTCGGCTTCATCGGCACCTTCTTGCTCAGCGTCCTCGGCACGCTCTTCGCGACGGTGATGACGGAAACGGCCGATCGCGCCGCGATTGTCACGCTGCTCGCCGGCGGCGGCATCGCTCTGGTCAATGCGCTGTTCTTCTTCCTGATGGGCGCCCCGACGCCGCTCGGGCGCCGCCTGATGGACGGGATCGAGGGGTTGCGCACCTATCTGAGGCTGGCCGAGAAGGACCGTATGAACATGGCCGGCGCGCCGGAAATGTCGCCCGCCCATTTCGAGAAACTGCTGCCCTATGCGGTGGCGCTCGGCCTCGAGAAGCCGTGGACGAAGACCTTCGAGACCTGGCTGGCCTCCGCCGCCGCGGGCGCTGCCGCCGCAACGAGCTACCAGCCGGTCTGGTACGCCGGCAATCTCGGCTCGTTTTCCGACCGGATCGGCAACTTCTCCTCCTCGATGGCGTCCACCATCGCTTCCACCATTCCCCAGCCGTCGCCTTCCTCCTCCGGTTCCGGCTTTTCCGGCGGCGGCGGTTTTTCAGGCGGCGGCGGCGGTGGCGGCGGCGGGGGTGGCTGGTAAGGCCCTTTCCGGCGAAAACCTGGCCCTTGCGGCGTGACATTTCCCCCGCGGCTTGCTAGAGCCTGCCGCAATCATTCCAACAGTCAAAGTCAGCGACAATGCCCGATCTTCTGCTTGAACTCCGCTCCGAAGAGATTCCCGCACGCATGCAGCGCAAGGCTGCCGGCGACCTGAAGAAGCTCGTCACCGATGCGCTGGTGGAAGCGGGCCTGACCTATGAGGGCGCGCGCGAATACTGGACGCCGCGCCGTCTGGCGCTCGACATTCGCGGCCTGACCGCCCGTTCCGCCGATATCCGCGAAGAGAAGAAGGGCCCGCGCACCGATGCCAACGAGAAGGCCATCGAAGGCTTCCTTCGCGGCGCCGGCCTTTCGTCCGTTGCCGAGGCGCAGGTGCAGAGCGATCCGAAGAAGGGCGATTTCTATGTCGCCATCGTCGAGAAGCCGGGCCGTCCCGCGCAGGATATCGTCGCCGAGGCGATGCCGGGCATCATCCGCAATTTTCCCTGGCCGAAATCCATGCGCTGGGGGGCCGCCTCCGCCCGGCCGGGGTCGCTGCGCTGGGTGCGCCCGTTGCAGTCGATCGTCTGCACGCTCGGCTCCGAACATGACGAGACGACCGTCATTCCGTTCGAGGTGGATGGCATCGTCGCCGGAAACGTCACCTATGGCCACCGTTTCCACGCGCCGGACGCGATCACCGTGCGCCGCTTCGAGGACTATGCCGCGTCGCTGGAGCGGGCCAAAGTGGTGCTCGACGCCGAGCGCCGCAAGGATATCATCCTGCACGATGCCCGCGATCTGGTCTTCGCCTCGGGGCTGGAACTGGTCGAGGACGAGGGCCTGCTGGAAGAGGTCTCCGGCCTCGTGGAATGGCCGCAGGTGCTGATGGGCTCCTTCGAGGAGGAGTATCTGGCGATCCCCTCGGAAATCATCCGCCTGACCATCAAGACCAACCAGAAATGCTTCGTCACCCGCGCGCCCGGAGCGGAGACACTGTCGAACAAATTCATTCTGGTTTCGAACATCGCCGCGACCGATGGCGGCCGGGAAATCGTCCACGGCAACGGCAAGGTCGTGCGCGCCCGCCTGTCGGACGCCAAGCACTTCTGGACCCGCGACCAGGGCGACCTGCCGGACCTCGGAACGCTGGAGGCCTCCGCCGCGAAATTCGGCCTCGATCTTGCCAGGCCGCTCGACCAGCGCATGGCCAAGCTGGACCATCTCAATGTCACCTTCCATGCCAGGCTCGGCTCGCAGGGGGAGCGCGTCAGCCGCATCCGGGCACTCGCCGCCGAACTCGGCAAGACCGTCTTCGCCGGCATGACGGAGACCGCGAAGGTCGCGGAGCCGGACATCGCGAAGCTTTCGGAAGCCGAATTCCTGAAGCTGGTGGACCGTGCCGCAGTGCTCGCCAAGGCCGACCTGCGCACCGAAGCGGTCGGGGAGTTCCCGGAGCTTCAGGGCGTCATGGGCCGCAAATACGCCCTGCTTCAGGGCGAGGCCGAAGCCGTCGCCGCCGCCATCGAGGACCATTACAAGCCGCAGGGCCCTTCCGACCGGGTGCCGGCCGGGCGCGTGGCGCTGACGGTGGCGCTGGCCGACAAGCTCGACACGCTGACCGGCTTCTGGGCCATCGACGAAAAGCCGACCGGCTCGAAGGACCCCTATGCCCTGCGCCGGGCCGCGCTCGGCGTGGTGCGCATCCTGCTGGAACGGGATATCCGCCTGCCGCTGCTGCCGGTTGTCGGCAATGCCGATCTTCTCACTTTCTTCCATGATCGCCTGAAGGTCTATCTGCGCGACCTCGGCGCGCGCCACGACCTGATCGACGCGGTGCTGACGTCCGAATCCGACGACCTGCTGATGATCGCCCGCCGCGTCGAGGCGTTGACGGCCTTCATCACCGGCGATGAGGGGTTGAACCTTCTGGCCGGAACCAAGCGCGCCACCCAGCTTCTCGCGGCGGAAGAGAAGAAGGGAGCCGTCGTCGGCGATACGATCGACGAGGCGCTTCTGAAGCTCGATGCGGAAAAGGCGCTCCACGCGGCAATCCGCACCGCCTCGGCCCAGGCGGCGGAAGCCGTGCAGGCGGAAGACTTCCGTGGCGCGATGAAGGCCCTGTCGGCGCTGCGCGCCCCGGTCGACCGCTTCTTCGAGGACGTGCTGGTCAACGACGAAGACCCGGCCATCCGCGCCAACCGCCTGGCGCTGCTGAAAGCGATCCGCGCCGCAACCGGCACGGTCGCCGATTTCTCGAAGATCGCCGGCTAAGGGGGCTGCCGTAGCATACAGAAGCCGCCGGAGTGACGCGGCGGTTCAAACTGCTGACAAACGGTTCATTGCCCACTTTCGTCATGGTCGGGCTTGACCCGACCATCCACCGCGCCGCTTGCGGCGTGGAGCCTTGGGGCTCGAGCCCGAGGGTGACAAAGGAGAGGGTACGTCAATACATTAAGCCGCCGGATCGCTTCGGCGGCTTTTTTTATCGCATTTCTACCGCAGGCGCAGTTCGAAGTCCGGGAAGTCGTTCGGCGGTGCGGCGGGGGCTTGCGGGGCGACGGCGGCGGTCGTTGCGGTGGAGTCGATGCCGTCGGCGGGGGGCGGGGCGGCGGCGACGGGGGGCGTATCGGTGCCGATCAGCGGCTTGCCGGTCATGGCCGCTTCCATTTCGGGCGTCAGCCTCTGGTAGAACACGGCCGGCGAGCCGCCCATCCACCTGTCGGTGCGCATGATGACGCGCTCGCCGTGGAAATCGCGGATTTCCTCTTTCTGCACGCCGCTTTCCAGCACGGGCACCTTGTATCCGGAATAGGTTTCCGGCGGCTTCGGCGCCGGGCAGTCGGGGCAGCTCATGCGGATGATGCTGCCGTTTCCAAGGCGCGTGCCGTTGATCACCTCGATGGACGAAGCGAAGGACGGTGCGGCGGCAAAGGTTGCGATGGCGGTCAGGGCAATCACGCGCATGACAGTTTCTCCCTCATCATGGGGAGACGATAGCGCCGCTTCGTTTCGATCCCGTCAGAAGAAAGGGTAAAATTTGAATGAAGCGGCCGCTTCCGGGCAAAAACGGCGGCGCGTGAGCAGCCCTTTCGCCCGTTCGTGCGCCAGAACGGGGCAGTATTCGTTTGCCCCGGGGCTCAGACCTTTTCGCGGGCCACGGCGCGCCAGCCGATGTCGCGGCGGCAGAAGCCGTTTTCCCAGTCGATGCGGTCGACGAGCGCATAGGCACGGGCCTGCGCCTCGGCCACGGTCGCGCCGGTCGCCGTCACGTTGAGAACGCGCCCGCCGGTCGCCACCAGTTGGCCGGACTTCAGAGCCGTTCCGGCGTGGAAGATCTTCTCGCCTTCGCCGGTTTCCGGCAGCGGGGCGATCGGCGTGTTCTTCTCGTAGGAGCCCGGATAGCCCTTCGAGGCCATGACGATCGTCAGCGCCGGGCCATCGTGCCATTCGGCGCTCACCCGGTCGAGCGTGCCGGTGGCGGTAGCGTGAAGGAGCGGCAGGAGGTCGGATTTCAGCCGCGTCATCAGCACCTGGCATTCCGGATCGCCGAAGCGGACATTGTATTCGATCAGTTCGGGGCCTTTTGCGGTGATCATCAGCCCGGCGAAGAAAACGCCGCTGAACGGATGGCCGTCCGCCGCCATCCCGGCGATCGTCGGCTCGATGATCTCCCTCATGGTGCGCTCGACCATCTCCGGCGTCATGACCGGGGCGGGGGAATAGGCGCCCATGCCGCCGGTGTTCGGGCCGGTGTCGCCGTCGCCGACGCGCTTGTGGTCCTGCGCGGTCGCCAGCGCCAGCGCGTGCGTGCCATCGGACAGCACGAAGAAGCTCGCCTCCTCGCCGTCGAGAAAGGCCTCGACCACCACTTCTGCACCCGCTTCGCCGAACGTGCCGGAGAAGCAGTCGTCGATGGCCGCCAGCGCCTCGTCGAGCGTCATGGACACCGTTACGCCCTTGCCGGCGGCAAGGCCGTCGGCCTTCACGACGATGGGCGCGCCCTGTTCGCGCACATAGGCTTTCGCGCTTTCGGCGTCCCTGAAGCGCTGATAGGCGCCGGTCGGGATGCCGTGGCGGGCGCAGAGATCCTTGGTGAAGCCCTTCGAGCCTTCGAGCTGTGCGGCGGCGGCGGAGGGACCGAAGACGGCGATGCCGTCGGCCCGCAGCCGGTCGGCAAGACCGGCGACCAGCGGTGCTTCCGGCCCGACGACGACGAGGTCGATACCCTTTTCCGTCGCGAAGGCGGAAACGGCGGCGTGCTCGTCCGGGTCGATGCCGGCAGGCTCGGCGTGCTCGAAAATGCCGGGATTACCCGGCGCGGCATAGAGCGTTTCGAGAAGCGGCGACTGCGCCAGCTTCCAGGCCAGCGCATGCTCGCGTCCGCCCGATCCGATCAGGAGCACTTTCATGGTCAAATCCCCGCGAGAGCCTTTAGTGCGTAAGACAAAACGTACCTTACAGGGGCGGTTAAGGGCAGGGGGCGAAAAGGTCAAGCGGAGATTGGGATTGAGCCCCCCTCATCCGGCTGCCGGGACCTTCTCCCCGTCGGGGAGAAGGGGAAAACGGAGACCTCGTGGCATACCCCTTCTACCCTTGGGGAGAAGGTGGCGGCAGCCGGATGAGGGGGGCTCCCCGGCTTTCCCTGTGGAATCGAACACCCCCGCGTTGCCATGCCGCATTTCCCCGCTAGATTGCCGGCTCCTCATAACGAATCCGAGAGTGACGATGGCCAACGACATTCAATCCCTGAGCGTGACGATCGCGGCGGTTATCGGTGCGAAGCCGGCGCAGGCAGCGGCCGCCATCGAGCTTCTGGACGGCGGCGCGACGGTGCCGTTCATCGCCCGCTACCGCAAGGAAGTGACCGGCGGTCTGGACGACACGCAATTGCGCGATTTGTCCGAACGCCTCGTCTATCTGCGCGAACTGAACGCGCGCCGCGCGTCCATCGTCGAATCGATCCAGACGCAGGGCAGGATGACGGACGAGCTTCTGGGCAAGCTCAACGCTGCCGCCACCAAGGCCGAACTGGAAGACCTCTACCTGCCCTACAAGCCGAAGCGCCGCACCCGCGCCGAAATCGCCCGCGAACGCGGCCTCGGGCCGCTGGCCGAAGCGATCCTCGAAAACCGCGCCGCCGACCCGTCGAAGCTTGCGGAAGCCTATCTCACGCAGGAGGTGCCGGACGTGAAGACGGCGCTGGACGGCGCGCGCGATATCGTCGCCGAGGGCATCGCCGAAAACGCCGATCTGCTGAAGGTGCTGCGCGACCATATGAAGGCCCGCGCCGTGCTGCGGTCGAAGGTGGTGGACGGCAAGCAGGAGGCGGGCGCGAAATTCTCCGATTATTTCGACCATGTCGAACGCTGGGCCACCGTTCCCGGCCACCGGGCGCTCGCCATGCTGCGCGGCTGGAACGAGGAAGTGCTGTCGCTGACCATCGAGGTGGATCAGGACGATCCCTCGCCGGTCAAGCCGGCCCAGGCGAAGATTGCGGCCGCTTGCGATATCCGTGATCGCGGCCCGGCCGACCGCTGGCTGATGGATGTCGCCGGCTGGACCTGGCGCGTCAAGCTGTCCGTTTCGCTCTCGCTCGACCTGATGCGCGAGATGCGCGAGCGGGCGGAGGAAGAGGCGATCCACGTTTTTGCCCGCAATCTCAAGGACCTGCTGCTGGCCGCACCCGCCGGCTCCCGCGCGACGATGGGGCTCGATCCGGGCATCCGCACCGGCGTCAAGGTGGCGGTGGTGGACGGCACCGGCAAGCTTCTGGAAACCGCGACGGTCTATCCCTTCCAGCCGCGGAACGACGTGCGCGGCGCGCAGGCCGAGCTGGCAGGACTCATCCGCCGGCACAAGGTGGAACTGATCGCCATCGGCAACGGCACGGCCAGCCGCGAGACCGAGCGGCTCGTCGCCGACCTGCTGGCGGACCTGCCCGCGCCGAAACCCACCAAGGTGATCGTTTCGGAGGCGGGGGCTTCCGTCTATTCGGCATCGCAGACGGCGGCGAACGAGTTTCCCGGCCTCGACGTGTCGCTGCGCGGCGCGGTGTCCATCGCCCGCCGCCTTCAGGACCCGCTGGCCGAACTCGTCAAGATCGAGCCGAAATCCATCGGCGTCGGCCAGTACCAGCACGATGTCGACCAGGGCAGGCTCGGCCGCTCGCTCGATGCCGTGGTGGAGGATGCGGTGAACGCCGTCGGCGTCGATCTCAACACGGCCTCGGCGCCGTTGCTCGCCCGGGTTTCCGGCCTCGGCGGCTCGCTGGCGGAAGCCATCGTCGCCCATCGCGATCAGGAAGGCCCGTTCCGCAGCCGCAAGGAGCTGATGAAGGTGCCGCGCCTCGGTGCCCGCACCTTCGAGCAATGCGCCGGCTTCCTGCGCATCCCGAACGGCGCGGAGCCGCTCGACGCCTCCGCCGTCCATCCGGAAGCCTATGACGTGGCGCGCCGCATCGTCGCCGCCTGCGGCCGCGACCTGCGCGCGCTGATGGGCGACAGCGCGGCCTTGAAGGCGCTCGACCCGCGCCGCTTCATCGACGGGAAATTCGGCCTGCCGACCGTGAAGGACATTCTTTCCGAGCTTGAGAAGCCGGGCCGCGACCCGCGTCCGAGCTTCAGGACCGCGACCTTTGCGGACGGGGTGAACGAGATTTCTGACCTGAAGCCCGGCATGATGCTGGAGGGCACGGTGACGAACGTCGCCGCCTTCGGCGCCTTCGTCGATATCGGCGTTCATCAGGACGGGCTCGTCCACGTCTCGCAGCTTGCCGACCGGTTCGTGAAGGACCCGCACGAGGTGGTGAAGGCGGGCGACGTGGTGAAGGTGCGCGTGGTGGAGGTCGATGCGAAGCGCAAGCGAATCGGCCTTTCCATGCGCAAGGACGACGGCAGCACGTCAGCGGCCTCGCCGCGCGGCGAGCGCCCGGCGCCCGGCGGGCGGCCGCCGGCGAAAATGTCGACCCGGCCGGAAAAGCCCGCGCAGGGCGCGCTCGGCGCCGCACTTGCAGAAGCATTGAAAAAGCGTTGAGAAAAACTCATCATGACGCGATCACTCAGAAGTGATTTCGTCACTTCAAAGGGCTTGCCTCGCTGGCGCAAGGGATTAAGTTTCATGACACGGGCATGAAAGTTAATGCGGTTCCGGGGGTGTTGAATGACCTCTTCCTTGCGTTTGCTATTGCATAAAATCATTGCGACCGGCTCCCTCCGGTTGACGGACCATTCAGGAGCGACGGAAACCTACGGAGATGGCAGCGGAAAGGCCGTCGCCATCCGCTTCACGGACGAGGAGGCGGAGGAGGCCGTCGCCAACGACCCGCTCCTCAAGCTCGGCGAAATGTACATGGACGGCCGGATGGTGCTCGAAGAGGGCGACATCTACGACTTTCTGGCGCTGGTGAAGGAAAATACCCGCAGCGAGGCGCTCACCTGGAAGATGGTCGGCCTCACCGTCGCTCGCATCGCCGCCGCACAGGTCAGGTCCCGGCTGCCGGTCAACCACAACCGCCGCAATGTCGCGCACCATTACGATCTGAACGCCAGGCTCTTCGACCTTTTCCTGGATCGGGACTGGCAATATTCCTGTGCCTATTTCAATCCGCCGGGCATTTCGCTGGATGAGGCGCAGCAGGCCAAGAAACGCCATATCGCCTCCAAGCTTCTGCTCGAGCCCGGGCAGAAGGTGCTTGAGATCGGCTCCGGCTGGGGCGGGATGGCGATGTATCTGGCGGAGGCCGCGGCTGTCGACGTCACCGGCATCACGCTTTCGGAGGAGCAGTTGCGCGTCTCGCGGAACCGGGCCGAAAAACGCGCACTGGCCGACACGGTGCGCTTCAAGCTTCAGGATTATCGCTATCTGCCGCCGCAGAAATACGACCGCATCGTTTCGGTCGGCATGTTCGAGCATGTCGGCATCGGCAATTACGGCCGCTTCTTCGGCAAGGTGGCCGAGGTGCTGGACGACAACGGCGTGATGCTGCTGCATTCCATCGGCCGACCGAAGCCGAGCTATGTCACCAACCCCTTCATCGAGAAGTATATTTTCCCGGGCGGCTATATTCCGGCCGTCGGCGAGGTGCTGCCTGCCATCGAGAAGGCCGATCTTCTCATTCGCGACGTGGAAATCCTGCCGCTGCACTACGGCCATACGCTGCGTCACTGGCGCGAGCGATTCGTGGCGCGCAAGGAGGAGGCGGTCGCCCTTTACGACGAGCGTTTCTTCCGCATGTGGGAGTTCTATCTGGCCGGCTCGGAAATGGCCTTTACCCACGAGGAACTGTTCATCTTCCAGATCCAGATCGCCAGGAACCAGAACGTCGTGCCTGACAACCGCGATTACATCGCCGAGGCCGAGGCCCGGTATCGCACCTTCGAGGCGGGCCGCCCGCCGCTGGAGCCGGTCGCGTTCTGAGCGTCGCGGGTCTCTTCGCGCCCCGCCGGTTAACGCGACGGTAAGCCTAACGGATTATTCTCCGCGCAGTTGAGCGGCCCCGCCGGTGGGCCGTTTTGTATTGCGTTTTCCGGAGACATGATCTGTGTTCAAGCCCGCATTCGTTCTTCTCGCCCTCGGTTTCCCTCTTCTCCATGCCGGAACCGCTGCCGCGGAAGGCAGTCTCTGGTCCGGAAACTGGGCGTTGACGCTCGGTGGAACCGGCTTCGTCGGCCCGAAATTCGAGGGCTCGAAGAAGAGTTCGTTCCAGTTCTCGCCGATCATTTCGCTCGGCAAGCAAGGGGAGGGCCCGCGTTACGTCTCCCGCAACGACAACGCGTCCGTGTCCCTGTTCGACCAAGGCGCCTTCCGCGCGGGTATCGCCGGCAAGCTCGTCATGCCGCGCGATGCCGACGACGAGCGGGAATTGCAGGGCATGCGGGATATCAAGCTCGGCGTGGAACTCGGCGGTTTCGCGGAAGTCTATCCGACGGAGAATTTGCGCGTCCGCGGCGAAGTGCGGCAGGGCTTCCGTAGCCATCACGGTGTCGTGGCCGATGTCGCGGCTGATGCCTTTGTCGATGTCACGCCGAACATCCGGGTTTCCGCCGGCCCGCGCATCCGCTTCGCCAGCGCCGACTACTTCGACCACTATTACGGCGTTTCCGCCGCGCAGGCGGCGTCGGGCGGCCCGAGCGCCTACAATCCGGGCGGCGGCGTTCATTCGGTCGCCGTCGGCGGCGCCATCGATTGGAAGCCGACCGACAGGTTCACGGCGTCCTCCTTCGTGGAATATCGCCGCCTGACGGGCCCCGCCGCCGATTCCAGCCTTGTGCGTGAACGCGGCTCGGCCAACCAGTTCGTGGTCGGCCTGTCCGCCAGCTACAAGTTCAATTTCACGCTGGATTAGACGCGGCTCTGGCCCGACCGGGATCGCGCCGGCCGCGTGAGGCTTGACCACGGCCGGGGCGGGCCGGTACTGGAAAGGGCAGGGGAGCCGCCGCATCGTGCCGGCAGCGCAGTCCCCGTCTTCGGGTACGGGAGCCTTCGATGGCGGAAAGTGCAGGCAAGGACTGGCGCGTGTCGGACGCGCCGTCTGAAAACTGGGTCTATCGTTTCCTGCCGCGCGGCCTTTGGCCCTATGCGCAGCTTGCGCGCTGGGACAGGCCGATCGGCTGGCAGCTTCTGATGTGGCCCTGCTTCTGGTCGTCGGCGCTCGCCGCCAACGTCGCCAAGGCGGAGCATCAGTTTTACCTGCCGCTGTTCGTCTTCCATCTGTTCCTGTTCTTCGCCGGCGCGGTCGCCATGCGCGGCGCGGGCTGCACCTGGAACGACCTCGCCGATCACGACATCGACGCGCAGGTCGCGCGCACCCGGTCGCGGCCGCTGCCCTCCGGGCGCGTCACCCGCTTTCAGGCGAAGCTTTTCATGGCCGCGCAGCTTGCCGTCGGGCTGCTGGTCCTGCTCCAGTTCAATACATTCTCCATCCTGCTGGCCATCTCCTCGCTGCTGGTCGTGGCGGTCTATCCCTTCGCCAAGCGCTTCACCGACTGGCCGCAGCTCTTTCTCGGCCTTGCCTTCTCCTGGGGCGCGCTGATGGGCTGGGCCGGCATGTTCGGCACGCTCTCGGTCGCCGCCGTCCTGCTTTATGCGGGAGCGGTCGTCTGGACCATCGGCTACGACACGATCTACGCCCATCAGGACAAGGAGGACGACGCGCTGGTCGGCGTGCGCTCGACGGCCCGGTTGTTCGGAAGCCGGACGAAGATCTGGCTCTGGCGGCTTTACGGCGCGACTTTCGTCGCCATCGCGGCCTCCTTCGCGCTGGCCGGTGTCGGCGCGGCCGCCTATCTCGGCCTCCTCGCCGCCGCCGCCGTGCTGGTCTGGCAGATCGTCGTGCTCGATATCGACGATCCCGTGCAATGCCTCGCCCTGTTCAAGGCCAACGGCCGGGTCGGCGCGCTGGTCTTCGCCGGATTGGTGCTTGCCCTTTTCTTCCTCCCGGGCTGAGCCGGGAGGCGAAACGGAAAGGACCCGGCTTCGTGGGAAGCCGGGCCCGGTCATGCGCGGGGCGGTGGATGTGCCGGAACCGGAGAGCGATCCCGCGGTTCAGGTCCGCGCGATGATCTCCTTGCCCTCGATCTTCATCGCCACGCCGAGCGAGCCGGTCTTGCGGCGAACGAGGAAGCGCGGGCGGCGGTTGGCGAAATAGGAATGGCGCCGGCGTTGCGTCGCCATGTCGGGGCGCGGCTCGCCGATATGGTCTTCCAGCGGGCGGGCGATGCCGTCGGCCTCGACCATCAGCATCGGCAGGCGGAAGGCCACCGACCATGTGCGCCAGTCGGCGGCGATGTCGCAGAGATCGTGCGCGACCAGCAGCGGAATGCACAGGTTCGGGTCCTGGTGGTGAAGCTCCAGCGTCACCGTCATGCCGCCGTCGCCGTGGTCGATGGCGCGGGCGGCAATGCCCTTGAATGCGCGGGTCGGCAGGGCGAAGGAGATCGGCAGGCCGCTGGAGGGCAGCATCCGGCGCAGGACGGCGCCGCGCTCGTCGAGCGTCACGCTGACATTGCCGTTTTCTCCGCTCAGCGCGTACTCCACCTGCTGTGGAAAACGGGCCGGATCGATCCGGAGTGCTGCTTCTGCCCATGCGGGCTTGAGAACCGTGTTAGCCATCGAGATTCTTTCCCTTGTCTTGCCTTCGGAGTCTTCCGCTCCTGAAGTGGCGGGACGTTTTCGTCCTCTGATGGCTCTCACGATATCGCCGCTCCGTTCGATACCGCTTAAAAATCGCGGTAAAGAAACCCTTGCCGTTTCTGATGGTTAGCGGTTTTGCCAACGGACAGGGTTGAGAAAGTGTTTCCTCCTGTCCCGCAAGGAGACGCAAGCGCCAGCCGGCCGGGCCGGGAATGTGTAAAGCTTCGGTTAAGGAAGCGGCGCTAGAATGGCCGCCTGATCGTGCGACGCGATGTTTGCGTTACGATACGGGCCATGACCTCGGCCTTTTCCATCAAAGGAATTGTTGCGTGGCCCTGTCGACCTATACCAGCTACCTCATCGTTTCGAAGGACGTGAACACGTCGCTCAACCGGGTGGCATCGCAGGCGATGGTCAAGCGCGACACGGAGTATTATCAGGCCAATATCGGCAACGTGACCTCCGTCGACGAGTTCATGGCCGACTACCGCCTCTATTCCTATGCGACGAAGGCTTACGGTCTGGAAGACATGACCTATGCCAAGGCGTTCATCCGCAAGGTGCTGGAAAGCGACCTGACGGACAGCAACAGCTTCGCCAACAAGCTGACCGACAAGCGCTACCAGGAATTCGCCGCCGCCTTCAATTTTACCGGCGGCACCAGGGCGGCCCAGTCCGGCGCCCAGGAGGCCGACCTGCTGGCGGCCTACGAGGCGTCGTTCAGTGCGCAGGAAGCCGGGATCAACGCCGAGACGAGCTATTACGATACAACCATCGACGCCATCACCAGCGTCGACGGTCTGGTGAACAACAGCCGGCTGATGAGCTACGTGCTCAAGGCCAACGGCGTCTATTCGGATTACTACTCGCAGGACAAGCTGAGGCAGTTCCTGACCAGCGACATGGACGATCCGTCGAGCTATGCCAATGTCGAATATGTGCAGAAGCGCGCGACGCTGCTTCAGGACAACAGCGACATGCAGCAGATCACCAGCGTGATCTCCAGCCGCAACACCCTCGTCAACGCCAATGCGAACATCGACGCGCAGCTCAACAATCCGGACTCGACGCTGACGGCAGAACAGCGCCAGCAGCTCGAGGCGACCAGAGCCGCCAACCAGCAGACGATCGCCGGTTACGACAGCACCCTTCAAAGTGCCGTGGGCACCACGGACACCGCCGAACTGGCCGCCATCCGCTCGCGCTACAGCGCGGCGATCAGCGAGAACACGCGCCTCGTCGGGGTCATCGATTCCTTCCTGGCGCTGAAGGAGCAGTTTTCCTTCAACGCCGACGGCTCGCTGGCGGGCGCCACCGCGCAGACGGCGGAACAGAAGGAGGCGGTGACGACGGCCTATCTTCAGAACGTCTCCACCGGCCCGTCCTACACGCTCTTTACCGCCAACAAGGCGCATTACGAGCAGGTCATCGCCAATGCCACGACCGTCGACGATCTGGTCAACGACGCGCGTGTCGTGGAATATATCAAGACGGCCTACGGCATCAGCGCCATCACCGACGCATCGACCCTTCGCGGCATGCTGCTGAGCGACCCGGACAATTCCGGCAGTGCCGCCGCGATCAAGGGCTTCCAGGATTTCCCGCGCCTGTTCAACTTCAATTCCGACGGCACCGTGAAAAGCGGCATGACCGCGCAGAGCAACGAGACGATCACCTACACGAATGCGCGGGGCGTCGAGGTGACGGTCAACCCGCTGGCGGATAGTGCGTCCCGCTACAGGGCGAACTATCTCACGGCCTTCCAGGACGACATCGACGTCGCGATGGAGAACTACGAGAAGCGCATCGACGCGGTGCAGTCGGTCGACGATCTTTTCACCACGAACACGAGCTACTGGCAGAGCAATTCCGTCCAGTCCAGCGACTATGCGACCTACAGCAAGCAGCCGGAACTCTGGCAGATGGCGCTGGATGCATTCGGCGTGGATTCGACCAAATATTCCGAACACAAGCTTCGCCGCATCCTGACCAGCGACCTCGACGATCCGAAGAGCTACGTCTATTCGTTCAAGGACGAGAACCTGGTGAAATTCGCCAAGGCGTTCAACTTCGACACCCAGGGCAATATCGACGTGCCGCAGCAGGCGCAGTCGGAGCAGGTCGTCAACGATCTCACCTCGGAATACAAGTCCCGCATGGTCCGCTTCCTCTCCGGCAAGGAAGCCGAGACTGCCGCCGAGAAGGCCGATGCGGAGATCGGATACTACAAGGAGCAGGTCGCGCGCATCACGACGGTCGACGAGCTTCTCGCCGACTCGCGGCTCGTGAACGTCATGCTCCAGTCGCGCGGCATCGACCCGACGTCGGTCACGACCGCCGATCTGAAGAAGATGTTCCTGTCGGATCTGTCCGATCCGAAGAGTTTCGTGAACCAGCAGGACAACAGGGAACTGGCGGAGCTGGTCGCCTCGTTCAACTTCGACAGCGAGGGCAATCTCACTCAGGACAAGGACGTCATCGGCACCGTGCAGCAGCGCGGAGACGTGATCGAGACCATCAACCTCTATGTCCGCCAGACGCTGGAGGAGAACGAAGGCAATGCCTCCGAGGGCGTGCGCCTGGCGCTCTATTTCCAGCGCAAGGCGCCGGACATCACCACCGCCTACAACTTCCTCGCCGACACCGCGCTGACGCAGTTCTTCACCACGGCCTTCAGCCTGTCCGACTATTTCTCCAGCATGGACGTGGATCGCCAGAAGGAGATGGTCGAGAGGATGGTCGACGTGAAGCGGCTGGGCGATCCGGATTACGTGCGCACGCTGGTCCAGCGCTACACGGCCCTCTACGATGCGGCCAATAACACCGTTTCCTCCGCGGCACTGACCCTGCTGACGTCGTAGTGCCGCGCCGGTTTTTCACAGCCTTTTTTCCGGGCCGGTTCGCATGCACCGGCCTCTTTCATATTCGCGGATTCGAGGCGTTGACGTATTTCGGCCTTCGATATATTCGGTGAAACATATCGAAAGGAAGATTGCCATGAAACGTTTCACCGTGTCCGCCCGCCTTGGCGGCTTCATGCTCATGCTGCTGGCGCTGTTCGCCACTGTCCCCGCCCAGGCCGCCGAAAAGGTCACGGTGTTCGCCGCCGCCAGCCTCAAGGACGTGCTCACCGCCATTTCCGACGACTGGAAGGCGGAAACCGGCAACGATGTCGTCCTGTCCTTCGCCGGCAGTTCGGCGCTCGCCAAGCAGATTGGCGAGGGCGCGCCGGCCGACGTGTTCATCTCCGCCGACCTCGACTGGATGGATAATGTCGAGCAGCAGGATCTCCTGAAGGAGGGCACGCGCTTCTCGCTGCTCGCCAACCGCATCGTGCTGGTCGCACCCGCCGATTCCACCGCTGCGCTGACGATCGCGCCCGGCTTCGACCTGGCCGGCACGCTCGGCGACGAGAAGCTTGCGATGGCCAACACGGACAGCGTTCCCGCCGGCAAGTACGGCAAGGCCGCGCTGGAGAAGCTCGGCGTCTGGGATGCCGTCGCACCCAAGGTTGCGCAGGCCGAGAACGTCCGCGCCGCGCTGCTGCTCGTCGCCCGCGGCGAAGCGCCGCTCGGCATCGTCTACGAAACCGATGCCAAGGTCGATCCGCAGGTGAAGATCGTCGACCGTTTCCCCGAGGATACGCACGCGCCGATCATCTATCCCGCCGCCGTTCTCAAGGATGCCAGCTCCCCGGTCGCCACCGCGTTCCTCGACGCGCTGAAGACGGACAAGGCGAAAGAGGCCTTCGAAGCCGCCGGTTTCACCGTTCTGGCGCAGTAAGCCGGAATGGACCTGTCCGATGCCGAATGGGTCGCCGTCGCGCTCAGCCTGAAGGTGGCGGTGGTTGCCGTCGCCTTTTCCCTGCCCGTCGGCGTGGCCGTGGCTGTGCTCCTGTCACGCAGCCGGCTGCCGGGCATGGGCATCCTCAACGGGCTCGTGCATCTGCCACTCATCCTGCCGCCGGTCGTCACGGGCTATCTGTTGCTGATCGCCTTCGGGCGGCGCGGCTTCTTCGGCGCGTTTCTCGACCAGTGGTTCGGGCTGGTCTTCTCCTTCCGGTGGACGGGGGCGGCCCTTGCCGCCGCCGTCATGGGCTTTCCGCTCATGGTGCGCTCCATCCGGCTTTCGCTGGATGCGGTGGACCGCAAGCTGGAGGCGGCGGCCGCGACGCTCGGCGCCAGCCCCGTGAAGGTCTTTTTCACGGTCACGCTGCCGCTCATCCTGCCCGGCATCGTCGCAGGCGCCATTCTCGGCTTCGCCAAGGCGCTCGGCGAATTCGGCGCCACGATCACCTTCGTCTCGAACATTCCGGGTGAAACCCAGACGCTCGCCGCAGCCATCTACACCTACACCCAGGTTCCCGGCGGCGATGCGGGCGCGGCGCGGCTGACGGCGATCTCGATCGTCATATCGCTTGCCGCCCTGATCGGCTCCGAATTCCTGTCGCGGCGGATCGCGCGGAGGGTCGGCGCATGACGTTGCAGGTCGACATCACCCAGAAGCAGGGCGATTTCACGCTCCGGGCCGCTTTTTCCGGCGCGGACGGCCTCACGGCGCTGTCCGGGCCGTCCGGTTCCGGCAAGACGACGCTCATCAACCTGATCGCCGGCCTCGTGCCGCTCCAGGAAGGCCGCATCGTCTTCGGCGGCACGGTGTGGAACGACACGCGCAAGGGCATCTTCGTGCCGCCGCACCGGCGCCGGATCGGCTATGTCTTTCAGGAGGCGCGGCTCTTTCCGCATATCAGCGTGCGTGCCAATCTGGCCTATGGCATGGGCCGCGTTCCCAAGGCCGAACGCCCGGCGCGCATGGCGCGCGTCGCCGGCCTGCTGCGGATCGACCATCTGCTGGATCGCCGTCCGTCCGGCCTCTCCGGCGGCGAGAAGCAGCGCGTCGCGCTTGGCCGCGCGCTTCTGTCGGCGCCCGACCTTCTGCTGATGGACGAGCCGCTATCGGCCCTCGACGCCGCGCTCAAGGCGGAAATCCTGCCCGATATCGAACGCATCCGCGATGCCGAAGGCATTCCCATCCTCTATATCAGCCACTCGATGGAAGAGGTGGCGCGGCTCGCGACGCGGGTCGTGGCGATGGAGGCGGGTCGCGTCGTCGCAACCGGCGGCCCGGAAGCGGCGCTCGCCAGCGCGATCCCGGGAAAGCGTGCCGGCGCCTTCCTTGACGCGACGATCGCCGAGATCATGGACGGGGAGGGGCTGATGCTGGCCCGCTCCGCCGCCGGGCCGCTCTATCTGCTTGCCGCGCCGGTTTCCGTCGGAAAGGCGGTGCGCGTCTTCGTGCCGGCGTCGGAGGTGATGCTGTCCGTCGGGCTGCCGCAGGAAATCTCCGCCCTCAACCGTCTTTCCGGAACCGTTGCCGGCGTCAAGGAAGGGGCGGCGTCCGTCACCGTGGAACTGGATTGCGGCGGCGAGACCGTGCTTGCCGAAGTCACCCGCCGCTCGGCCGAGCGGCTGGGGATCGCGCCGGGCGTGGCGCTCAACGCACTGTTCAAGGCGGTGCGCATGGAGCCCGAAAGCCTGTTCCGGCAGACGGGTCAGCCGGACCTTTCCGAAGCGGCCAGCGCCGAAGCGAGACAGTCTAGGTCGCTTTCGATGGTGCTGCGCGTCGCCTGCTCCATGCGGCGGTAGCGGGCGAGAAGTTCCTGACCGAACGGGGTCAGTTCCGCGCCGCCGCCGGCCTTGCCGCCGTGTCGCGTCACCACCGAAGGCTCGCGGAACATGCGGTTGATCTCATCGACCAGCATCCAGGCGCGGCGATAGGACATGTCCATCGCCGCCCCGGCCGCGCTGATCGAGCCGTGCCGCTCCACGAGTTCGAGAAGATCGGCCTTGCCCGGCCCGAGACGGAAACCGTTCGGAAAATCGATGCGCAGCGACGTTCTCGCAACCCCTTCGTTCATGATTGCGCCTTGAGCACCTTGTCCGGGTTCATGATGCCCGCCGGATCGAAGGCGGACTTGATGCGGCGCATGAGCTGCATCTCGATGCCATCGCCGCGCACCTCCGCCAGTTCGTCGCGCTTGATCTGGCCGATGCCGTGTTCGGCGGAAATGGAGCCGCCATGCCGGATGACGATGGCGTGGACGATGCGGTTGATCTCGTGCCAGCGGGCGAGGAAGGCCTGCTTGTCGGCGCCGATGGGTTGCGAGACGTTGTAGTGGATATTGCCGTCGCCCATGTGGCCGAAGGCGCAGATGCGCGCGCCGGGGATCGCCTCCATGACAGCGTCGCCCGCCTCGGCGATGAAGGCGGGTATCCGCGAAACGGGCACGGAAACGTCGTGCTTGATCGAGCCGCCTTCGGGGCGCTGCGATTCCGACATGCTCTCGCGCAGGTGCCACAACGCATCCTGCTGGGCGACGGAGGAGGCGATCACGGCGTCGTTGATGATGCCGCGCTCGAAGGCCTGTTCGAGAACGCTGGTCATCATCGCGGCGGCCGTTTCCTCGGAATCGGCGGTGGAGATGTCGATCAGCGCGTACCAGGGATGCACGCCATCGGGCAGCGGGTCGCGCACGCCCTCGATGTGCCTGACGGTGAATTCGAGACCGATGCGGGCGATGATCTCGAAGCCGGTCAGCGCCGTGTGGCACAGGCCGGAGGCGAGATCGAACAGGGCCAGCGCGTCTTCCGGCGTATTCAGCCCGGCAAAGGCCACCTGATGGCCGACGGGGCGGGGGAAGAGCTTCAGCACCGCCCCGGTGATGACGCCGAGCGTGCCTTCCGAGCCGATGAAGAGGTCGCGCAGGTCGTAGCCGGTATTGTCCTTCTTCAGCCGGCGCAGCCCGTCCCAGATCTCGCCGGTCGGCAGCACCACCTCAAGGCCGAGGCAGAGGTTGCGGGTGTTGCCATAGGCGAGAACGCCGGTTCCTCCCGCATTGGTCGCAAGGTTGCCGCCGATGCGGCAGGATCCTTCCGCGCCGAGCGACAGCGGAAACAGTCGGTTGACGCCTTCCGCCGCCTTCTGAACATCGGCCAGGATGACGCCGGCGTCGCAGACCAGCACGTTGGCCACCGGGTCGACATCGCGGATGCGGTTCATACGCTCGATCGAAAGCACCACGTCCGGCTTGTCCCGGCGCGGGATCTGCCCGCCGACGAGGCCGGTATTGCCGCTCTGCGGCACGATGGCCGTGCCGGTTTCGCTGGCAAGTTTCAGGATCGCCGCGACCTCCTGCACCGAGCCGGGGCGCAGGACGAGGGGCGAGGCGGCCGGGTAGAAGGCGCGCGGCTCGCGCAGATAGGGTTCCTGCGCCGCCGGTTCGCGGATCGCATAGGCGCTGCCGACGATGGCGGCGAAACGGTCGAGAAGGGCGCTGGAGGGAGCGGCGTCGGTCATGATGCTTCGTCTTTTTCCGGTCTCGGGGCGGCGGCGCGGGCCAGCCGGTCGTTGACGGCCTCGCCAAGGCCGGTCGGGGGAATGGGGGAAACGGCGATGGAGGTGGCGCCGGTCTCGTCGGCCCGCTTCATCAGTTCGAACAGGCGGGAGGCGGCCTCCGCCGGATCGCCCGCGGCGCTGAGCGCGAAGACGGCGACGGCCGCGTCCTCGCCCGGAACGGCAGCGGAGCCGAATTTCAGGAACGCCTCGCCGGGGCGCACCTCGGTGGCGCCGATGCGCACGGCGGCGCGCGGCGCGTAATGCGAGGCCAGCATGCCCGGCGCCTCGATGGCCGCCGACGCGGCCTGGCCGCGGCTGACCGGCACGCCCGCGACGCGCTCGATGTCGTCGACGGAAAGCCCGCCGGGCCGCAGGAGCCTCAGCGTGCCGTCGCCCTCCACCTTGACGATGGTGGATTCGACCCCGACCCGGGCCGGGCCGCCGTCGAGAATGAGTTCGATCCGCTCGCCCAGTCCCGCCTCGACATGGGCGGCGGTCGTCGGGCTGATCCGTCCGGAGGGATTGGCGCTCGGCGCGGCGAGCGGCTTTCCATAGGCGGCGATCAGCCTGCCGGCAAAGCCGCGTGGAACGCGGATGCCGACGCTCGGCAGGCCGGCGGTGGCTTCCGGCGCGATCGGGCTGCCGGCCCTGAGCGGCAGGACGAGGGTGAGCGGGCCGGGCCAGAAGGCTTCCGCCAGCCGCCGCGACAAGGGGTCGAAATCGGCATGACGCTCGGCCATGACGAGATCGGACATGTGGCAGATCAGCGGGTTGACGCTCGGCCGGCCCTTGACGGCGTAGATGGTGCGCACGGCGCCGGAATCGGTGGCGTCGGCGGCGAGCCCGTAGACGGTCTCGGTGGGGATCGCGACCGGCAGGCCGCGTGCGAGCACGGCAACCGCCTGCGCGAGCGAGGCTTCCTCCTGCCCTTCGATCTGAAGCGTTTTCGCCATTCCGTTCCGCCTTCCGAAGGCCCGAGTCCTTAGCGCGGAACGATACGGGCAATCAATCGTTTTAGCCGTGCAGGCGACGCGCAAAAGCACTTTTTCGTTGAGCGCTCTGTTCCCCCGCGGCATCGTGGGGGTGGGAGGTTCCGTTAATGCGCGGTTCAGGCGGCGCAGGCTAGAACGGATACATCAAGAGGTCGGCAGGCGCCGACCGATAACTGGAGGGATGCAAAAGATGAGCAGGCTTACCAAGACGCTTCTCTCGGCCGGTCTTTCGGCGATCATGGTTGTCGGCACGCTTCTGCCGGTCCAGGCCATGCCGCTGGTCAGGGCCCCGGCTGCGGTCGATGCCAATATTGAACTCGCCCAGTGGGACCGGAGGGACTACCGCCACAGGCCGCCGCCGCGCTACGACGACCGTCGGGGGCCGCCGCGCAACTTCAATCGCGCGCCGCCGCCGCGCCAGGGTTGGCATAACGGCCACCGCGGCTATCGCCAGGCGCGTCCGGGCTACCGTTATCACAACGGCTACTGGTTCCCGCTTGCGGCCTTCGCGGCCGGCGCCATCATCGGCGGCGCGGCTTCCCAGCCGACGGTTCCGCGTGCGGCTCCGTCCTCGGGCATCAACCCGCGGCATTACGACTGGTGTTCGTCGCGCTACCGCTCGTACCGGTCCTACGACAACACGTTCCAGCCCTATAACGGGCCGCGCCAGCAGTGCTATTCGCCCTATTTCTGAGCGCGGGAACGGTTTTCCATCCTTCGACGCCCGGCCTTCGTGCCGGGCGTTTGCATGTCCGGCACACTCTTTATTTGACGTTTACGTAAAATCCTCTTAACAGAAAACGGAAACGTTTCGCTAAAAGCTTTGCAAAGCGTTTCAGGGATTGGCAGGAAGTTCTTGCGATGCTCGACGGAGGCTGGGATCGCGAAACGCGCCGGAGGAGAGATATCGATGTCCGAACACCACATTCTCCTGGAACGGGTGGAAACCTATCCGGGTGTGCAGATCATCCGCTTCAACAGGCCGGAGAAGAAGAACGCGATCACCGAGGCCATGTATGCCCGCATGGCGGAGGCGCTGACGACGGCGAACACGGATTCCGCCGTCCGCGCCATCGCCTTTCTCGGCACCGACGGCTGTTTTACCGCCGGCAACGACATGAAGGATTTTCTCGCCTATGCGATGGGCGGTTCGCTGGCCCGTCCCGTCGCCTTCGACTTCCTCCAGGAACTGGCCGATAGCGCCAAGCCCATCGTCTCCGGCGTCGACGGCCTCGCCATCGGCATCGGCACGACGATCAACATGCATTGCGACCTGACCGTCGCTTCGCCGCGCAGCCTGTTCAAGGCGCCCTTCGTCGATCTCGGCCTGGTTCCCGAGGCGGGATCGAGCCTGATCGCGCCGCGCGTCATGGGCTACCAGCGCGCCTTCGCCCTGCTTGTCGCCGGCGAAGGCTTTTCCGGCGTCGAGGCGAAGGATGCCGGGCTGGTCTACCGCGTCGTCGAACCGGACGAGGTGGCGCCGGAAACCCTGCGCCTCGCCGCGCGCCTCGCCAGCCTGCCGCCGGAGGCGCTCGCCATCTCCCGGCAACTGCTGCGTGGTGATCGCGGCCCGCTGATGGAACGGATGAACGAGGAACTGGTCTCTTTCGCCGCCCGCCTCAGGAGCGCGGAAGCCCGCCGCGCCTTCGAAGCCTTCCTCAACCGGTGACGGAGCGGCGGCAGGGGACGGTCCCCCGCCGGTTCATTTCGAAAGCAGCGCCACCGTTTCCACATGCGTCGACCAGAGGAATTGGTCGATGGGCGTGACGCTGTTAATGCGATAGCCGCCGTCCGTGAGAAGTTTCAGGTCGCGGGCAAGCGTCAGCGGATTGCAGGAAACGGCCGCGACCCGCGAAATGCCCGAGCGCACCAGCTCTTTCACCTGCGCTTCCGCTCCGGCGCGGGGCGGATCGAAGACGAGGCCGTCATAGGCCTTGAGTTCGCTGGTCATCAGCGGCCGGCGGAAAAGATCGCGCTTCTCCACCGTCACCGGCTTCAGCCCCTGCGTGTTGCGTGCCGCATGGTCCAGTGCCGCCAGCGCCTTGCCGTCGCCCTCGACGGCGTGGACTCTCGTCCGGCGCGCCAGCCGCAGCGCGAACGTGCCGGCGCCGGCAAACAGGTCGGCGACCTTCTTTGCCTTCGAAAGATGCCCGAGCACGAGTTCGGCCATCGCGTCTTCCGCCGGCCGGGTGGCCTGCGTGAAGCCGGCGGGCGGCGGCACGACGGGAATGCCGCCGAAATCGATGAGCGGCTTCACCGGCTCGATCAGGATTTCGCCGTCGAGCGAGACGCGGGCGATGCCCCTGAGTTTCAGAACGGTCTGGGTCATGGCCCGGCGCTCCCTGTCGCCGGCCTTGCGGATGCCTTCGAAGCCGAGGTCGAGCCCGGTCGAGGTTTCCAGGACGGTGACGCGGAATGGATCGGGACCGGTCGCCAGCGAGGCGGCGATGGCACGGATATCGGCAAGCCGCGCCACGATGCCCGGCGCGGCGATGGGACATTCCGCAATCGCGATGATGTGGTGGCTGCCGGCCTGGTTGAAGCCGAGCAGCATGTCCTTTTCCGTCCGGCGCAGGGTGAAGACGGTGCGCCGCCGCTCGCCCGGCCGGGCGGGAATAAGCGCGCCGACCTCGGTGTCGAGGCCTTTGGCCTTCAGCGCATCCGCCACCAGCGCGCGCTTGAAGGCGCGGTAGGGCGCGTCGGCGTAATGTTGCAGCGAACAGCCGCCGCAGGCCCCGCCCTCGGCATCGGGGCCGAAGTGGCGACAGGGCGGTTCGCGCCGGTCGGGAGAGGCAACGGAAAGCGACATGATCGTGCCGTGGTTCCTGACCCGCGCGATGGCCGCGACCTCGCCGGGCAGGGCGAAGGGCACATAGACCGTGCCGCTGGCGGTGTGGGCGATGCCGTCGCCTTCGGCCCCGAGGCTGGCGATCGTGACCGTTTCCGTGCTCATGCTTTTCTCCCGGCGAGCAGGAACTCGCGGTTGCCGTCGCCGCCCTCGATGGGCGAGGGGATCAGTCCGAGGCTCGTCCAGCCCATGTCGAGCACCAGCCAGTCTTCCAGCCCGGCGGCGACGGCGGGCGCCGTTTCCGGCTCCTTCAGAAGTCCCGCCTTGCTGATCGCCTCCCGCCCCGCCTCGAACTGCGGCTTGACCAGCAGGACGCAGGACGCGCCGGGGCGCGCGAGCGTGAGCGCCGGCGCCAGCGCCAGTTTCAGCGAGATGAAGGAAACGTCGGAGACGATGAAGCCCACCGCAACGTTACCGATGTCGCCGGCCGTCAGGTGGCGCGCGTTCAGGCCCTCGATGTTCGCGACCTTCGGATGGGCGGCAAGCGTCGGATGCATCTGGCCGTGCCCGACATCGACGGCGGTGACGCGATCCGCGCCGCGTTCGAGCAGCACCTGCGTGAAGCCGCCGGTAGATGCGCCGACGTCGAGGCAGGACAGGCCCGCCGGCGACAGCGCGAAAGTGTCGAGCGCCGCCACGAGCTTCAGCGCCGCGCGCGACACATAGGCCTGCGCCGGGTCGTCGATGGCGATATCCGCATCGGCCGCGACGTTCGCCGCGGGCTTCGTCACCGTGCGGCCGTTCACCGTCACCGTGCCGCGCTGCACGGCGTCGCGGGCCCGCGAGCGGCTTTCGAAAAGGCCGCGTGCCAGCAGAAGCTGGTCGAGCCGCAAATCTTCGGTTTTCTGTCCCATGCGACCGTCAATGACCGGCCTTTGCGGCGCGCGCAAGAAAATTGTTGTGCAAAACCGCCCGGCGCGCCGCGAAAATCCGCCATGCGGCGGAACGCCGCGCGGGGAGGGCACTTTCTTGGGGAAGCGGGTTAACATGATTTCAATACAAGCGCCGGACACTTGGCAGCGAGTTTACTGCCGGACATTACGGCAGCGCCGCCATGAGGGCGGCCATCTCCCACTTCGTGTCAACGCAAGCATGCGGCGGCAACGCCGGTTCCGGCGGCGCCTCGCCGGCCATAGTTCTGGAATTAAGTCCGATGTCCCTGAAGAATCTCTCGCTCAACCTGAAACTGGTTCTGACGTTCATGGCCATCATGAGCGTGTGCGCCTTCGCGTCGGCCTGGGTCTTCTGGAGTTCCATGCAGAACAACATGGCATCCGACGAGGTCGACCGCTTCAGCGAGGTGATGCTGAAGGCCGACGATGCGCAGGCTGCGATGCTGGAACAGGCCGTCAACCAGCGCGGCTACCTGTTGCTGCGCAGCGAGGGTGCCTACAACGACGTTTTCGCCAGCCGCGACAGGATGCTGGCGGCGCTGGACGACGCCGCCCGGCTGGCCGACGGAGACGCGCAGGCGCTGGCCGGGCTGTCGGCCATGCGCCAGGCCGCCGACGCCTTCCACACGCAACTGGCCGTGCCGCAGCTTGCGGCCCGCAAGGATACCGGCATGCCGGTATCGGAAATCGTCGAGATCGGCGGGAGTGCCGCGCGTAATCATCTCGACGCCTTCCGCCAGGCCTTCACCGGCTTCCGGGAGGATGTCGGCGGGCGCCGGGAACTGCTGATGGCCGAGCAGAACGTGCGCCAGACCGGCATCTACATCGCGCTCGGGCTCGGCGGCACGCTGGCGGGCGTCGTCGCCCTCCTGCTCGTCTGGCTCCTGTCGCGCTCCATCGTCACGCCGGTCGTGGGCATGACGGCGGCCATGAGCCGGCTGGCCGAGGGCGACCACGACATCGAGGTGCCTGCCGTCGACCGCGGCGACGAGGTGGGCCGCATGGCGCGGGCCGTTCTGGTCTTCAAGCAGGCCGCCATCGACAAGGAGCGTCTTTCGGGCGAGACCGAGCGCATGCGTACCGAGAGCGAGGAAGAGCGCCGCCGCAACGATGCGGACCGCGCCGAGCGCGACGGCCAGACCCGTTTCGCCGTCGAGCAGCTGGCCGACGGTCTGCGGGCGCTGTCGGACGGCGATGTCTCCTATCGCCTCGACAGGGATTTCGCGCCGCATCTGGACGAGCTGCGCGTCGACTTCAACAATGCGCTGGAGAAATTGCAGGCGACGTTGAGGGCGGTCGGCACGACCGCCGCCACCCTGCGGGCCGGCGCCTCCGAAATCCTCTCGGCAACGGACGACCTCGCCCACCGCACCGAGCAGCAGGCGGCCTCCGTGGAGGAGACGGCGGCGGCGCTGGAGCAGGTCACGACCACCGTGCGCGATTCGGCCAAGGGTGCCGAACAGGCCGGCCAGCTCGTCGCCAAGGCGAAGGGCGAGGCGGAGAAGTCCGGCGATGTCATGCGCCGCGCCGTCTCGGCCATGCGGGAGATCGAGAAGTCGTCGGCGGCGATCGGCAGCATCATCGGCGTCATCGACGAGATCGCCTTCCAGACCAATCTTCTGGCGCTCAATGCCGGGGTCGAGGCGGCCCGTGCCGGCGATGCCGGCAAGGGCTTCGCCGTCGTGGCGCAGGAGGTGCGCGAACTCGCCCAGCGCTCGGCCAATGCGGCCAAGGAGATCAAGACCCTGATCAACGCGTCGAGCCAGCAGGTGCTCAACGGCGTCAACCTCGTCGACGAGACCGGCAAGGCACTGGAGGCGATCATCGTCGAGGTCGAGGAGATCGACGCCCATGTGTCGACCATCGTGATCGCTGCGCGGGAACAGGCGACGGGCCTTCAGGAAATCAATGCCGCCGTCAACACGATGGATCAGGGCACGCAGAAGAACGCCGCGATGGTGGAGCAGCAGACGGCGGCAAGCCATACGCTGGCCGGCGAGGCGCAGTCGCTGAACGACTTGCTCGCGCAGTTCAGGATCGACGGGGAAGCCGCCGTCGCCGGCGCTCCGCAGCCGCGCGCGCAGGGTTTTTCGCCCGCCGGGGCATCCGGTGCCGCCGCATCGCGTCCGGCGGCCCAGCCGGTCGCGCGCCAGCCGGTCCGCAAGATCACGACGCCGCAGGCCGCGCCCGAGACGGCCCGCCCGGTTCCCTCGCCGGCCCATGCGCTCGGCCAGAAGCTTGCCGGTGCGTTCGGCGCCCGGCAGGAAGAGGGCGGCAGGAGCGATCCGGACTGGACGGAGTTCTGAACCGCCCTGTCGCGACGGTTGCCTGCCGGAGCGTTTCGAGCAAAAATGTGAAGCGGTTTTGCGTTCGGAAAGGACGGGTGGACGATCCGGCGAACACGAAAGGGGATGGGAATGTTGTCCGAAAAGGTTCTCAGGGAGGCGCTGGCCGACCTCTTCGATTTCTCCCCCGTTCCCTTTTCCATTTCGACGATCGAGCATAATTCCCGCTATGTGAAGGTGAACCAGGCCTATCTTTCGCTGGTCGGGCGGAGCTGGCCGCAACTGGAGGGCCAGTCGCTGTCCATCGACCTTCCCTACGGCCTAGACGATCCGGCCCGGCTGCAACGCATGCATCTTCTGGAAACGCAGGGCTTTTACGACCTGGCCGAGGTCGAGATGATCGATTCCGGCAATCGGCTCATTCCAACACTGATCAGCGCGCAGAGGCGCCGCATTCATGGCGAGAGCTTCGACATCGAGTTCATCCTCGACAATTCCGCCCGAAAGGCTTTCGAGCATTCGATCATCGAGGCTGCCTTCACGGATTCCCTGACGGGCCTGCCCAATCGCCGCGCCTTCGACGACGCGCTGGCGAAGGCGCTCGACCGCCAGACGCCGCAGCAGAGCCTCGTTCTGGTCTATATCGACCTCAACGGCTTCAAGGGCGTCAACGATATCTACGGACACGCGGTCGGGGACGAATTGCTGCGCATTGTCGCCAAACGCCTGCGGGCCGCCATGAACGCCAGGGACTTCGTGGCACGGCTCGGCGGCGACGAGTTCGCGGCGATCCTGACGGTCCCGCGCGACAGAAAGCCGGTCGCGAGCCGCTTTTACGAGCTGGCGCAGGGCATCGTCGGCAATGTCGATCTCGATGGCGTCGCCCTGCCGGTCGGCGCCGCCGTCGGCGTGTCGGTCGCCGATGCCGTCGCCACGGCCGATTCCTTTCTCAACCACGCGGATTCGCTGATGTATCTGGCAAAGTCGAGCGGGAAGAGTATCGACGTGCGGATCGCGCCGTTCATGTCCTGAACGGTTCCCCGGGTGAGGGAGGCGCCATGCCCCCTCAGCCGGCGGTGCCGAAGCTGATCGCCTTGTGGTCGAGCGCGGCGAACACCGTCTTGACGATGCCGGTGCGGTCGAGCCCGGCATTGGCATACATGGATTCCGGCTTCGCCTGCTCCACCCATTCGTCGGGCATCGTCAGACAGCGCACCTTCAATCCGCTGTCGAGCAGGCCCTCGCCGGTCATGAAATGCAGCACCTGCGAGGCGAAGCCGCCGGCGGCGCCTTCCTCCACGGTCACGATGATTTCGTGATGTCGGGCAAGCTGGCGGATGAGATCGGTGTCGAGCGGCTTGGCGAAGCGCGCATCGGCGACAGTCGTCGAAAGGCCGGCGGCGTCGAGGTCCTCGGCAGCGTGCAGGCATTCGGCCAGCCGGGTTCCGAACGACAGCAGCGCCACCTTCGACCCCTGCTTGACGACGCGGCCCTTGCCGATGGCGAGGACCTCGCCGCGCGCGGGCATGTCGATGCCGACGCCCTCGCCGCGCGGGTAGCGGAAGGCGATCGGGCCGTCGTCGTAAGCGGCGGCGGTGCGCACCATGTGCTTCAACTCGGCCTCGTCGGCGGCGGCCATCACCACCATGCCCGGCAGCGTGGCGAGGAAGGCGGTGTCGAACGAGCCGGCATGCGTCGGCCCGTCGGCCCCGACGAAGCCGGCGCGGTCGATGGGGAAGCGCACGGGCAGCTTTTGCAGCGCCACGTCGTGGACGACCTGATCGTAGGCGCGCTGGAGGAAGGTCGAATAGAGCGCGCAGAACGGCTTGAAGCCCTCGGTCGCGAGGCCGGCGGCGAAGGTCACGGCATGCTGCTCGGCGATGCCGACATCGAAGCAGCGCTCCGGGAAAACCTCGGCGAGCTTGTCGAGGCCGGTGCCGGACGGCATGGCGGCGGTGATGCCGACGATCTTGTCGTCCTGGCGGGCTTCCTCCACCAGCGCATCGGCGAAGACGGAGGTGTAGCTCGGCGCGTTCGGCTTGGCCTTGGCCTGCGCGCCGGTGATGACGTCGAACTTGTTGACGCCGTGATACTTGTCGGCGGCCTCCTCGGCCGGGGCATAGCCCTTGCCCTTCTGCGTCACCACATGGATCAGCACCGGGCCCCGGGCGTTGTCGCGCACGTTGCGCAGCACCGGAAGCAGATGGTCGAAGGAATGGCCGTCGATCGGGCCGATATGGTAGAAGCCCAGTTCCTCGAACAGCGTTCCGCCCGTCACATAGCCGCGTGCATGGCCGACGGCGCGGGTGATCGCCCGGTCGATGGTCTTGCCGAGATAGGCCGTCAGCTTCCGCCCCAGGTCGCGGATGCCCATGTAGGTGCGGCCGGAGGCGAGCCGGGCCAGATAGGCGCTCATCGCCCCGGTCGGCGGGGCGATCGACATGTCGTTGTCGTTGAGGATGACGATCAGGCGGGCATCCAGCGCCCCGGCATTGTTCAGCGCCTCGAAGGCCATGCCGGCCGACATGGCGCCGTCGCCGATGATGGCGATGACCTTGCGGTCCGAGCGGTCGAGATCGGCAGCGACCGCCATGCCGAGGCCGGCGGAAATCGAGGTCGAGGAATGGCCAGCGCCGAAATTGTCGTATTCGCTCTCTGCCCTGCGGGTGAAGCCGGAAAGGCCGCCTTCCTGCCGCAGCGTGCGCATGCGCTCGCGCCGTCCGGTCAGGATCTTGTGCGGATAGCACTGGTGGCCGACATCGAAGATCAGCCGGTCGTCCGGCGTGTCGAACACCTTGTGGATGGCGATCGTCAGTTCCACCACGCCGAGGCCCGCGCCGAGATGGCCGCCGGTGCGGGACACGGAGTCGATCATCTCATCGCGCAGTTCGCGGGCGAGTTGCGGCAGGTCGCGGTCGTCGATCGTCTTCAGGTCCGACGGATAGTGGACCTGATCGAGAAGCGGCGTCTGCGGGGCGGGGGTGGATGTGGATTGCGTCACTGGCGGTTCTCTTTACTGGGTCCAGTCCGGGCGGTTCCGCTCGTTTCATCGGAGTTGGGCGATGGGCGGAATACGCTCGTCCGAACCGTTCTAGCGCAAATCAGCCCTGCGGCAAGGGGACAAACTCGTCTTCGTCGCCCGGAACGATGTCAAAACGCCCCGTGCGCCACTCTTCCTTGGCCTTTTCGATGCGCTCCCGCGAGGAGGAAACGAAGTTCCACCAGATGTGGCGCGGCGAATTCAGCGCGGCACCGCCGAACAGCATGATGTGACATCCCTCCGGCCCGCCTTCCAGCGTGATCGCGTCGCCGGGGCGGAACACGAGCAGCTGATCGGCGGCGAAACGGTCGCCCGCGACGCCGAGGCTGCCGGAAAGGATGTAGAGCGCCCGCTCCTCCTGCTTGGCGGGGAAGGGAAAACGCGCGCCGGCCTCAAGCGTCAGGTCGACATAGAGCGTGTCGGAAAAGGCCCGGACCGGCGATGCCAGTCCCTCGAACGAACCGATCACGACGCGACCGCGCGCCCCTTCGGCGGAAAATTCCGGCATGGAGGCGGCTTCGGTATGGGTGAATTCCGGGTCCATCTCCTCCAGCCTGTCGGGCAGGGCCAGCCAGGTTTGCAGGCCGGAGATGGAATGCGGATGGCCGCGCAGCTTTTCCGGCGTGCGTTCGGAATGCACGATGCCCTTGCCGGCGGTCATCAGGTTGATGTCGCCGGGCTTGATGACGAGTTCGGTGCCGAGGCTGTCGCGGTGCTTGATCTGGCCGTCGAACAGATAGGTGACGGTCGAAAGGCCGATATGCGGATGCGGTTGCACGTCGAGCGCCTGATCGGCCCTCAGCAGCGCCGGGCCCATGCGGTCGAAGAAGATGAACGGGCCGACGAGCCGCCGCCGGCGCGAGGGAAGCGCGCGGCGCACCTCGAAATTGCCGAGATCGCTGGTGCGCGGAATGATCAGGCTCTCGATGGCCGAGCAGGAAAAGGCGTCGCCCGCAACGGGATCGTCTCCGGGAAAGAAGGACATCGGTTCTCGCTCCTCGCTGGGGTTCCTCCAGACATCATATAGGTGTCCTCCCGGCCTGCACCAGCCCGCCGCGGTTCAATCGTCGTCGCAGACGCTCAACACTGTGTCTTCGCCGGCGCGGCTTCCCAGTTGGAGGCAGCCACCGTCGTGGCAGAGCTGCCAGCCGCCGCCGGTGGCGCCCGAAGCGGCCAGCGCGAGGGAGGGCAGGGGCTTCGTCCGCGGATGCCAGACGAGCCATCCGTCCCGCGCCACCGCGCCTTCGCCCGGCTCCATGCCGGCGCCCGAACCCCTGATCATCGCGGTTTCGAGCACCAGCCCGGCGGGCGTGATCCGCCATTCTTCGCGCCATCCGGTTTTCTGCACCGAATGCGTCCAGCCGAGGGAGAAGAGGCTGACGGCGAGCGTCACGGTCTTTCCCCCGGCAAGGATGCAGAGCGCGCTCATGTCGCCGGGGAAACGGCGCTTCTCGCTCGCCACCAGTGCTGGGCGATGATGAGGGCGGCGAGCGCGAAGCCGATTTCGTCGGTCAGCGGCAGGGAAAGCACGAGAAGCACGCCGGCCGCCAGCGCCAGCCCCCGTTCCCATAGTGCCGCCGGGCGGATGAGGAAGCCGACGACCGCCATGCCCCACAGGCCGATGGCCAGGCACGCCTTGGTGAAGACATAGGCCACTTCCACCGGATAGCCCCAGGCTTCCGCCATCGGCCCGGCGTCCTGAAGCATGAGCGAGGGCGTGTAGACGGCCATGAAGGGCACGACGAAACCGGCGGTGGCGAGCTTGGTCGCCTGTAGCGAGATGCGCAGCCCCGATGTCTTGGCCATCGGCGCGGCGGCGAAGCAGGCGAGCGCCACGGGCGGCGTCAGGTCCGCCATGATGCCGAAATAGAAGACGAACATGTGGCTGACGATCAGCGGCACGTCGAGCGCCAGCAGGGCGGGGCCGGCCAGCGACGAGGTGATGATGTAGTTCGGAATGGTGGGAATGCCCATGCCGAGCACGAGGCAGGTGATCATCGTCAGCACCAGCGAGAGGAACAGGTTGTTCTCGCCGATCCGGATGATCGCGCCGATGAAGGTGGAGGCGATGCCGGTCAGCGTCAGCGTGCCGATGACGATGCCGACGATGGCGCAGGCGATGCCCACCGGCAGGGCGTTCTTGGCGCCTTCGGCAAGCGAATCGCGGCAGATGATCAGCGTTTCGCGCCCGCCCTGCACGAAGAAGCAGGCGGCGACCAGCGCGGCGATGACGAGGAACAGGATGTTCACGCCGAATTTCAGGAAGGCCGAGGCCGCGACGCCGAGCGCCACCCAGAAGACGATGCGGAAGGCGAACGGGCCGATGCGGGCGGCCAGCGGCGTGCCGAGGATCAGCACCACCACCAGCGCCAGCCCCATCGTGCCGGCGAAGATCGGCGTGTAACCGGCAAACAGCAGGTAGACCAGCGCCCCGAGCGGCAGCATGAGCGCCCAGTCCTTCCTCAGCGCTTTCCACGGGTTCGGCAGGATGGCCCGGTCCATGCCGGACAGCTTCGCCTTGCCGGCCTCCAGATAGACCATCCAGAAACAGACGCCGAAATAGAGGACGGCCGGGATCAGCGCCGCCTTGACGACATCCGCATAGGGCACGTTCAGCGTTTCGGCCATGATGAAGGCGACCGCGCCCATCACCGGCGGCATGATCTGCCCGCCCATCGAGGAGGTCGCCTCCACGCCGCCCGAAAAGGCCGAGGAGAAGCCGAACCGCTTCATCAGCGGAATGGTGAACTGGCCGGAGGCGACGACATTGGCCACGCCCGAGCCGGACACGGTGCCCATCAGCGCCGAGGACATGACGCAGACCTGCGCCGGCCCGCCGCGCCAGGAGCCGACAAGCCCGAGCGCCAGGTCGTTGAACAGGTTCAGCATCCCGGCCCGTTCGAGGAAGGCGGCGAAGACGACGAAGATGAAGATATAGGCCGAGGAGACGTAGATCGGCGTGCCGTAGATGCCTTCGGTGCCGAAGCCGAAATGCTCGACGATCAGCTCGAAATCATAGCCGCGATGCTGGAACGGCGCGGGCAGGTATTGCCCGAAGAAGCAGTAGGCGAGGAATATGCCGGAGATGATGGTGAGCGGCAGGCCCATGAGGCGGCGCGCGCCCTCGAACACCAGCACGACCATGAGGCTTGCCACCACCAGGTCGAGGTCGGTGTGGAAGCCCGAGCGCTGGATCAGGTCGACATAGAAGATCCAGTTGTAGAGGCCGGTCGAAAAGCCGAGCAGCCCGAGCGTCCAGAACCAGACCTTGCCGGCGGTGCTTTTGGCCACCAGATTGCCGAGCAGGGTGAAGCCGAGCAGCAGCAGGAAGCCGACATGCATGGCGCGCACCACCTGGCTCGGCAGGCTGCCATAGGCCGCCGCCCATATCTGGAACAGCGAGAAGACGATGGCGATGGTGAAGACGGTCTTGCCGGCAAGGCCCTCGCCGAAACCGGACGGCAGGCCTTCGATGGCCTCCTCCGCGCTGCGCGGTGGGGCATTCGGGGCAGGTTGGGCGCTGATGCTCAATGTCGTTCCTCCGGCGACGTCGAATGGGCATGGCCACCGCCCGGTCCGGGCGGCAGGCGGTGCGCGCGGCCCTCCTCCCTGGCCGCGCGCGCAGCGCCCCCGCATCCGAAAGGGCCGGGGCACTGTCGGGAAACGGGACGGCGCCCCTTACTTGAGGACGCCGATCTCCCGGTAATAGCGCTCCGCGCCGGGATGCAGCGGCACAGGCATGCCCTCGATCGCCTTCGTCACGTCGATGGCCGTCGCGGCGGCATGCGAGGCCGCCAGCCGGTCGACATTCTCGAACAGCAGCTTCGTCATCTGATAGGCGGTTTCGTCCGAAACGCCCTCGTGGGTGATGAGGAAGTTGCCGACCGTTGCCGTTTCCACATCCTCCGTCTGGCCGTCATAGGTCCCGGCGGGAATGATGGCGGCGACATAGGGCGCGCCGATCTTCTCCACATCGGCGGCGGGCACCGCCACGACGTTGATCGGCAGAGAGGTCGCAAGGTCGCGGATCGAGGCGACGCCGAGGCCCGCCGATTGCAGCGTGGCGTCGAGCTGGCGGTTCTTGATCAGCTCCACCGATTCGGCGAAGGGCAGGTATTCGAGCTTGCCGAGATCGCCGTAGGCAAGACCGGCGGCCCTGAAGATCGCGCGGGCGTTGAGTTCCGTGCCGGAGGCAGGCGCCCCCACCGAAAGGCTCTTGCCCTTGAGGTCGGCCAGCGTCGTCACGCCTGAATCCTTCGAGGCGACGATCTGGATATAGTTGGAATAGATGCCGGCGATGCCGCGCAGCTTGTCGAGCTTGCCGGGAAAGCCCGCTTCGGTGTTGCCTTCCCAGGCCTCCTGAACGCTGTCACCCAGCGAGAAACCGAGCTCGCCGCGCCCGCGCTGCAACAGGTTGAGATTTTCGACCGACGCCTTGGTGGCCTGGACCTGGGTGCGCACCCCCGGGATCTTCTCGCTGTAGATTTCCGAAAGCGCGACGCCGAGCGGATAATAGACCCCCGAGGTGCCGCCGGTCAGAACGTTGATGAATTCGTCCGCGCGCGCGGTCGCAACGGTTGCGAGGCTCGAAAGAGCCACGATGCCTGCGCATGCAATACGGGTTGTGATATGCGTCATGATTGCTCCTCCCAAAACAAATCCTTCGGCTGCGACGATTTGACCGGATGGGAGGAGAAAGGTCAATGACCCCAAGGGGAAATTCTGTTGCCGTGCCGAAAGTCCGCGCCTTGCCCGGCGCGGGGCATGGACAATCAGCCGTTGTCCAGCGGTTCCGTGCCCTGCGGCTTGCCGGCGCGGTCGATGCGGATCTTCTCGATGCGGTTCTCGGCGGCGGAAAGAAGGGTCTCGCAATGCTTCTTCAGCGCTTCGCCGCGTTCGTAGATGGCGATGGATTCGTCCAGCGCCACGTCGCCGCGCTCCAGCCGCGCCACGATGTTTTCCAGTTCTGCCACCGCCTTTTCGAAGGAAAGGCCGGTGATGTCGGCGGGCGTGGCGATGTCGGTCATGGTCAACCCCGGATCAGTCTTGAAATATGCAGGCCGGCCGACTCGGCCAGACCTTCAAGATCATAGCCGCCTTCGAGCAGGCTGACGACCCGGTTGCCGGCGCTATCCTCGGCAATTTCCATCAGCCGGCCCGTCGCCCAGTCGAAATCCTCGCCGGTGAGGTTCAGATGGCCGGCCCTGTCGCGGTGATGCGCGTCGAAGCCGGCGGAAACGATGACGATGTCCGGGCTGAAGTTGCGAAGCGCCCGGAGGATGCGGTCGCGGAAGGCTTCGCGGAACTGGTCGCCGGAAGAACCGGCGGAAAGCGGAACGTTGACGACGTTTCCGGCGATGCCGGTTTCCTCCACCCGGCCGGAGAAGGGATAGAGCGGCGCCTCGTGGATCGAGGCGAACAGCGTGTCGGGATCGTTCCAGACGATCTCCTGCGTGCCGTCGCCGTGGTGGACGTCCCAGTCGACGATGGCGATGCGCTCGGCCCCGTGGGCGGCGCGGGCGTGCGCGGCGGCGATGGCCGCGTTGTTGAACAGGCAGAAGCCGGCGGTGCGGGCGCGGCCCGCATGATGCCCCGGCGGGCGGGAGGCGACGAAGGCGTTGTCGGCCGTGCCGGCAAACACGTCGTCGACCGCCGCTATCGCCCCGCCGACGGCGCGAAGCGCTGCCTGAAGCGTGCCGGCGGACCCGTAGGTATCCTCGGCCACCCTGCGGATGTCGCTCTCTTCCTCCGGCATCGAGCGCATGATGTGCTGTAAATACTCTTCCGTATGGGCCATCAGGACGGCGTCCTCGCTGGCGCGCGGCGCTTCCGCCCGCTCAAGCCGCGCGAAATTCGGATGTTCGAGCGCGAGCGCCAGCGCCCGCAGCCGGTCCGGATGCTCCGGATGGCCTTTCGGCACCTCGTGCCTGAGAAAATCCGCATGTTCGTAAAGGCGTGTCGTCATGCCGCTCGTCCGTTGGCGAAGGGAGTCTTGTTCTTTTCCCCGTCGACGTTTTAGATGCGGTTAAAGCTGGGGAAAAACAATGGCCACGAACGACGCTTTCGATACGATGGACATTCGCGTCGCCTATCGCGACGTCGACATGCAGGGGCAGATGCACAACGCCGCCTATCTGACGCTGGCGGAACAGGCGCTGGTCGATTTCTGGAGCCAGCGCCCGACGGTGGAGAGCGAGCCGGCTTTCGCGATGAAGCGCATGGAATGCGTCTTTCACAAGCCGCTCCACTATGACGATATCGCCCGCCTGCGGGTGGAGATCGACAAGATCGGCATGCAGACGGTCGGCTTTGCCGTGCTCATCGAGCGGGACGGCACGCTTGCCGCCCGCGTTGAAATCGTCTGGACGGCCTATGACCGGGACAAGGGCGAGGAGGCCCGCCTGCCGGAAGCCCTGCGCGACTGGCTCTACGATTTCCTGCCCTGAAACGGCAAGGCCGCTCCGGACCGCTGACAAAGGCTGTATCGCTCTCGTTCGTCATGGTCGGGCCTGACCCGTCCATCCACCGCGCCGCCTGCGGCGTGGATCCTTGGGCTCGAGCTCGAGGGTGACGAGGGAGTGGGGTGGTGGATACGTTGAGGCCGCCCGCAGGCGGCCCCGGTGTCTCCGATTTACCGGCGGACCGGCAGAAGCGGGTAGCCGGCCTGCACGGCGCGGGCGGCGAGCGCTGCGACGCCCGCCTTGACGAGATCGCCCGGGATGAAGGCCAGCGAGCCGGCGAAGGCCTTGGCGAAGGGCAGTCCCGTGACCAGCATCACGCCGAGGATGCCGCAGGCATAGAGCACGACCACGCCGCCGGCGACGGCGGCGATGAAGAAGTTGGCAAGCTGGGCGACGCTGCCCTGCGTGCTGTTGACGAAGCGCTGGGACAGAAGGCCGGTGACGAAGGCGGCGGGCAGCCAGCCGAGGAGGAAGCCGACGGTTGGCTGGGAGAAGACGCCGAGGCCGCCGCGGCCGCCTGACAGCACGGGCAGGCCGACGATGACGAGAAGGATGACCAGAGCCACGGCGAGCGCGCCGCGCTTCGCCCCGAGGATGACGCCCGCCAGCATGACGCCGAGCGATTGCGCCGTGATCGGCACGGGAATGAAGCCGAGCGGGATCGGCGGCAGCAGGCCGAGCGCCACGATGATGGCGGCAAACAGTGAAACGAGAACGAGATCGCGGGTATTCATGGTCTGGGAAACCTCCACTTCATTGACGTCTTAATGGCGGCGAAGGCCGCGCGCGTCAATGGCGGCGGCGATCTGGTCGGCCTCGCGGAGGGTCAGAATCACCAGGGGTGCGACCAAAGTCAGGGGCCGGACCTTCAGCCCGCGTGCCTTGTGCGCCTCGCGGATGGCTTCGTAGCGGGCGAGGATTTCCGGCACGAATCGCACGACCAGCCCGAAGGCCAGCCCGATATCGGCGGCGCGGACGAGGCCCGCCCGTTCCAGCGGCTGCGCCAGCCGGGTGATCTCGTCGATGAAATCCCCGACCGTCGTGGTGGCGGTGACGGCGGCGGCAAACAGCATCAGCGTCGTCAGCCGCAGCAGTTGCAGCAGCGCCTCTTCCGCCGAATTGACCATGAAACTGAAGGCGGCGACGATGGCGATGGTCAGGAAGACCGGGCGAAGGCGCCTGAGCGCCTCGGCCGCCGGCAGGCCGAGCGTGAAATAGACGAGCGCGCCGAGTGCGGGGCCGATAAGCAGAAGCAGCGGGTTGCGCGTCAGGAACAGGCTGATGCCGAGCAGGGCGAGAAACACGAGTTTCGGCCGGACGGGCAGGCGGTGGAGCGGGCTCGTGCCTTCGACGTAGAGCGACTTCATGCGCCGGCGATCTCTAGATAGCGGGCGACGGCCTCGGCCGGTGGCGCATCCGCCGCAAGCCGGCCCTCGTGGAAAAGAAGCACGCGGTCGAAACCGTCGAGCAGCGCCAGATCGTGGCTGATGACGATGAGCTGCTGCGAAAGCCCGGCCATCGTCCGTTCGACGAGGCGCCGGTTCTTCAGATCGAGCTGGTTGGTGGGCTCGTCGAGAATGACGAGGTCGGGGCCGGTGACGAGCACGGCGGCCAGCGCCGCAAGCTGAAGCTCGCCGCCGGACAGCTCGTGCGCCCGGCGCCGTTCCAGATGGGCGATGGCGAGCGCCTCCAGCGTTTCCGCGATCTTCGCCGCCCGCTGCGCCTTGTCGAGCCCGCGGTTCTTCAGGCCGAAATCCATGTCTTCGGCGACGATCGGCATGATGATCTGGTTGGCCGGGTTCTGGAAGATGTAGCCCGTGCGGCCTGCCAGCGTTTTCGCATCGGCCACCGTGTCGAGGCCGTCGAGCGTGATGCGGCCCCGGCTCGGCGCCACGAGCCCGTTGATCAGCCGCGCGAAGGTCGATTTTCCAGAGCCGTTGAGGCCGATCACGCCGATGCGGCGCTCGGCGAGCGAAAGCGTGAGCGGCTGAAGCACCGTGCGGTCGCCGAAATCGACGCCTGCGCCCTCGAAACGAATGTTCACGCTCTCTCCTTCCATCGGACCCGCAGGCTTATACTCCCTGGAGAATGAAAAGAGAAATCGGAACATAAAAAGAACATTGTCTTTTTGCGCCGTCTTTTCTACGCTGGTTTCATGGCGATTCCGGTTTCGAACAAAGATGCAAGGCGGTTTTTCATCGAAAGGCAGGGGCTTTCCGGCCCGCCCGGCCGTTCGCTCGGCAAGGAGGGGCTGTACGATCTCGTCACCCGGCTCGGTTTCGTGCAGGTGGACAGCATCCGCACGGTCGAGCGCGCCCATCACATGATCCTGTTCGCCCGTAACCAGACCTATCGCCCGGCCCATCTCGACGCGCTGATTGAGAAGGACCGGCTGCTGTTCGAGCACTGGACGCATGATGCGTCGATCCTGCCGTCCGCCTTTTTCCCCTACTGGAAATGGCGCTTCCTGCGCGAGGAGCCCCGTATCCGCGAAGGGTGGAGGAAGTGGCGCGGCGAGGGCTTCGAGGCCGTCTTCGAGGAGACGCTCGAACGCATCCGCACGAACGGCCCGGTCATGGCCCGCGACCTCAAGGCCGAGGATCACGTTTCGGGCGGCTGGTGGAACTGGCACCCCTCGAAGACCGCGCTGGAGTTCCTCTGGCGCACCGGCCATCTGGCAATTGCCGGACGCACGAACTTCCAGAAAGTCTACGATCTGTCCTCGCGGGTCCTGCCCGCCGACCTGCATGCCGCCGAGGTCGATCACGACGCCTTCGTGGATTTCGCCTGCCGCGGCGCGCTCATGCGGCTGGGCTTTGCCACGCCCGGTGAAATCGCCGCCTTTTTCGCGCTCGTCAGCCCGCAGGAGGCCCGGGACTGGGTTGCCGCCCATCGCGACGAGCTTGAGGAGGTCGCCATCGCACCGGCAGCGGGGGAAAAGCCGCGCCCGGCCTTCGCCTTCGCGGGCATTGCTGGCAGGATCGGGCAGGCGCCGGAACCGCCGGCCCGCATCCGGGTGCTTTCGCCGTTCGATCCGCTCTTACGCGACCGCAGCCGTGCCGAGCGCCTGTTCGGCTTCTTCTACCGCATCGAGGTCTTCGTGCCGGAAGGGAAGCGGCAATACGGCTATTATGTCTTCCCGCTCATCGAGGGCGACCGGCTGATCGGCCGCATCGACATGAAGGCCGAGCGCGGGGAAGGGGTCCTCTCGGTCCGGCGCCTGTGGTTGGAACCCGGCGTGCGGGCCTCGTCCGGCCGGCTCGAGAAGCTCGACGCCGAATTGCAGCGCGTCGCCCGCTTCTGCGGGGTGGAGCGGGTGGATTATCGGGACGGGTGGCGGGGGTAGCGGATATGCGGGCGGTTTACGCTTCCGAGGTCGCTCGTGTCACGCCGCCTCCGGCTACCCGCAATCTCCCCACAAGGGGGCAAAACGAAAGATGCGCCGGTTTCCCGGTTCGCAGGCGTTGAAGAGAGCCGGGCGATTGCCGCGGTTTTCTCCCCCCTTGTGGGGAGAGATGGCGGCAGCCAGAGGGGGTATCCGCCCGCCGCCGCTTCTTTTGCCTTGGAGGTCAGCCGATATCCGTCGCGGTGATCTTGATGCCGAAGCCTTCGAGGCCGACATAGTGGCGCTCGCGGGTGGTCAGCAGGCGGATCGAGGAAATGCCGAGATCCTTGAGGATCTGGGCGCCGAGGCCGATTTCCAGCCATTCATGCTCGCGGGAGCGGGCCTGCTCGTGGTCTTCCGGCAGGCTGCGCACCTTGCGCGCCCGCTCGCTCTGGCCGACGCCGACGGAGCCCTCGCGGAGGTAGACGATGACGCCGCGGCCGGCCTCGGAAATCTTCTGCATGTAATGCGCCACCGGCTGGCCGGCGCCGAACACGTCGTTGGCGACGTCTTCCGGGTGCAGGCGCACCGGAATGTCCTCGCCGTCGCGAATGTCGCCGAAGATGACGGCCATGTGCTGCATCGGGTCCCAGGGCAGCGAATAGGTCTGCGCCCGGGCCGGGCCGAAGGGCGTTTCGATGGTGAAGCTCGATTCCAGCTCGACCAGCGTTTCCTTGCGCTGGCGATAGGCGATCAGGTCGGCGACCGAAACCTGCTTTAACCCGTGCCGTTCGGCGAAATCGGCAACCTGCGGGCCGCGCGTGACGGTGCCGTCGTCGTTGACGAGTTCGCAGATCACGCCGATGGGCGGCAGGCCGGCCAGCTTGCACAGGTCGACGGCGGCTTCGGTATGGCCGGAGCGCATCAGCACGCCGCCCTCGCGCGCCACTAGCGGAAAGATGTGGCCGGGGCGGGTGAAGTCGGTGGGGCCGACATTCGGATTGGCGAGGTTGCGTACCGTCAGCGTCCGGTCCTCGGCGGAAATGCCGGTGGTGGTGCCGTGCTTGAAGTCGACGGTGACAGTGAAGGCAGTGGTGTGGGCGCTGTCGTTTTCCGCAACCATCGCGTTGAGGTTGAGGCGCTTGGCCTCCTCCTTCGGCATGGGCGCGCAGACGATGCCCGAGGTGTGGCGCACGATGAACGCCATCTTTTCCGCCGTACAATGAACGGCAGCGACGATCAGGTCGCCTTCGTTTTCACGGTCGTCGTCATCGGTGACGACGACGATTTCACCAGCTTCGAAGGCGCGGATGGCGTCCACGACGCGCTTCTGGTCAAAGCTCATCTCGGTTGTCCTTGCGTTATTTCAGGCGGCCGGTCTGGCCGCGGTCTCTCAGGTAATGGTCGGCGATGGCGCAGGCGAGCATCGCTTCGCCGACGGGCACGGCGCGGATGCCGACGCAGGGGTCGTGGCGGCCCTTGGTGCGCACCTCGACCTGCTGCCCGTCCGCGTCGATGGACTGGCGCGGCGTGAGGATCGACGAGGTCGGCTTGACGGCGAAGCGGGCGACGATCGGCGCGCCCGTCGAGATGCCGCCGAGAATGCCGCCGGCGTGGTTGGACAGGAAGAGCGGCTTGCCGTCGTTGCCCATGCGCATCTCGTCGGCGTTTTCCTCGCCGGTGATTTCGGCGGCCTCGAAGCCGTTGCCGATCTCCACGCCCTTGACGGCGTTGATCGACATCAGCAGCGAGGCGATGTCCTGGTCCAGCTTGCCGTAGAGCGGCGCGCCGAGCCCGGCGGGCACGCCGTCGGCGACCACCTCCACCACGGCGCCGACCGAGGAGCCGGCCTTGCGGATGCCGTCGAGATAGTCTTCCCAGACCGGCACGGTTCCGGGGTCAGGGCAGAAGAACGGGTTGCGCTCGACCTCGGCCCAGTCGAAGCGGCTGCGGTCGATCCTGTGCTTGCCGATCTGCACCAGCGCGCCGCGGATCGTCACGCCGGGCACGACCAGCCGGGCGAGCGCGCCGGCCGCCACGCGCGCCGCCGTCTCGCGGGCCGAGGAGCGCCCGCCGCCGCGATAGTCGCGGATGCCGTATTTGACGTCGTAGGTATAGTCTGCGTGCCCGGGACGGTACTGGCGGGCGATCTCGCCGTAGTCCTTGGAGCGCTGGTCGGTGTTCTCGATCAAAAGCGAGACCGGCGTGCCGGTGGTGGTGTGGCCCTGGCCGTCCGGGGAGGGCATGACGCCGGACAGGATGCGCACCTCGTCCGCCTCGCGGCGCTGCGTCACGAAACGGGACTGGCCGGGCTTGCGCCTGTCGAGAAAGGACTGGATGTCGGCGGAGGTGAAGGTCAGGCCGGGAGGGCAGCCGTCGACCACGCATCCGAGTGCCGGGCCGTGGCTCTCGCCCCAGGTGGTGACGCGGAAAAGATGACCGAACGTATTGTGCGACATGGGTATCCGAAATGCTTCTTGAGGCGCGATCGACGGGCACACTCTTAGTGGAAAACGCCCCTCAAGCAAAAGGCTTTATTTCCTTCAAGGGGTGACACAGCGGGCGTTTTTTCCGGACAATGCCTCACACGGCGAATTTCCAGCCCGTCTCGATGGTGCGCTGGGCGAAGTCCTCGAAGGACAGCGGCTTGGCGAAGGCGTAGCCCTGAAGCATGTCGCAGCCCAGATCGGCGAGCATGCGCGCGTGATCGAGCGTCTCGACCCCTTCGGCGACCGTTTCCACGCCGAGCGAGCGGGCGATGTCGATGATCGAGCGCACCAGCGCCCGCTCGCGCGTCGACGCCAGGATCGGCATGACGAGCTGGCGGTCGATCTTCAGCCGCTTCGGCTTCAGTTTCAGAAGGCTGACGATGGAGGTATGGCCGGTGCCGAAATCGTCGATCTCGATGTCGATGCCCAGCGCCTTTATCTGCTCCAGATTGATGTCGGTGATCGCCTCGCGGTCGTCGAGGAAGATGGATTCCACCAGTTCGAAGCAGAGTTCGCCCGGCGTGATCGACAGGCCCTTGAGGGTTTCGATCAGCGCCTCGTCGTGCAGCCGGCGCAGCGATACGTTGACGGAAACCTTGGGCACGTTGATGCCCATCGCCGCCCAGCGCATCCGGTCCTTCAGCGCCGTCTGCATCACCATCCGGTCGAGCGTGGCGACGACATTGAGTTCCTCGGCGATGCTCAGGAAGCGGTCCGGCGTGATGAGACCGTGGGTCGGATGATGCCAGCGCACGAGCGCCTCGACGCCGGTCAGCTGCATGGTCTTGGCGCAGAATTGCGGCTGATACCAGGCGGTGAACTCGTTGTTGTCGATGCCGGCGAGGATTTCGTCGGCCATGCGCTTGGCGTTGATGATTTCGGCCTGAAGGTTCTGGGTGAAGAACTCGTAGCGGTTCCGGCCCATGCGCTTGGCGCGGTAAAGGGCGATGTCGGCGTTGATGAGCACCCTGCGCGCGTCGACGTCGGTGCCCGAACCCTGCGCGATGCCGATGGAAACGCCGCAGCGGCAGGAGAAGCCGTCGATCTCCACCGGCTGGCGGATTTCCTGGACGATGCGGTTGGCCAGCGCCGTCAGGGCCGTGCGCGAATCCGTTCCCGGCAGGAGGATGACGAATTCGTCGCCGCCGATGCGGGCGACGAGGTTCGCCGCCGGCTCCGGCGTCAGGTGGCCGACATTCGACGTCAGGACCCGCGCCACATGGTTGAGCATCGCGTCGCCGGCGGCGTGCCCCAGCGTGTCGTTGATCTGCTTGAAGCGGTCGAGGTCGAGATGGAGGATGGCGAAGCTGACGCGCTTTCCCGCGCTTTCCTGTGAAAGCCGCTCGAGTTCGAGGTCCAGCTTGCGGCGGTTGCCGAGCGCGGTCAGCGGATCGTGGAGCGCGTTGTGCTCGATGCGGCTCTTGGCCGCTTCCAGCTCGACGTTCTTGACGTCGGCTTCCTGCTTGGCCGATTTCAGCGCCTGCGTCAGCAGCGTGTCTTCCGTCACGTCGATGGCGATGCCGATGATCTTGCGGCTGCCGTCGCGCCCGACATGCATCTGGCCGACGGAGCGGATGTAGCGGGTCTCGCCGTCGGGGCGGATGACGCGCACCACGAGCGCTTTCGTGCGTGCGCCGGGCTCGAATTCCGCAATGTTGGTTCGTGCCAGCACGCGGTCGTCGGGATGGATGGCGTCGAGCCAGTCCTTGTGGGTCACGATGCACCGTTCCGGCGGCACGCCGTAAAGCTGGCACATGCGTGCATCCCAGTATTCGGTTCCGTTCTCCAGATTGGCTTCCCATATGCCGCAATGATAGGATTCCAGCGCCAGGTCGAGCTTGCGCGAAAGGTCTTCGAGCTCCTGCTCGCGGCTGGAAAGCTCCTGCAAGGCGAGTTCGAGTTCGGCGTTCTTGATGTCGCTGAGTTCCTTCGCCTCGCGTAGCGTCTGGTTCAGCATCTCGTCCGATGTCACGTCCCAGATGATGCCGGTCGTGCGGGTCGAGGTGCCGACGCTTTCGTAACGCGAGCCGACCGAGCGCAGGCAGCGGATGGAGCCGTCGCTGGTCTGGATGCGGTAGGTCGTATTGTAGGTGCAGCCCGTCAGCTTGTCGTCGCAGAAATGCGCCCGCACCTTGTCGCGGTCCTCGGGCACGACGCGCATCAGCCATTGCTCCAGCGGGCTGACGATTTCCTCCGGCAGCTCGCCGTGCAGCATCGCCGCGCGCTCGTCCCAGTAGATGTCGTCCGAGCCGTCCTGCATCTCCCAGATGCCGATGTGGGAGGATTCCATCGCCAGGTTGTAGCGCTGCGAAAGCTCCAGCAGCCGGGCCTCGCGGCCCTGGAGCGCGACGATGTTGCTGTTGCGCTCCGCGATCAGCATGCTGGCGCCGAAGATCGGGATAATGATGGCGCAGCCGGCCAGCACGAGGGCGAAGCGGAACGCCGCCGCCTTGGCCCACGGGATGTCCCAGCCCGTTGCCGGCATGACCATGACTTCCAGCGCGCCGCCGTCGAAGGGAACGCGGCGGACCACCGGCGTCTCGCCCGCCATCTCCGGATCGCCGAACAGATAGGTCGGCGCGATGCCGTTGCCGCGTCCGGAAATATCGCGGATGGCCACGCGCATGTCGCGGATCTCGTGGAAGATCTCCGGGGTCATGACGGTAAAGCCGGCGGCATTGAAGAAATGGTTTTCGGCGATGATGATTTCGACCGTGCCCCAGAAGGTGCCGGTCGACTGGTTGAGCGGGTTGATCATCACCGGCGTCAGCAGGACCAGCTGGCCCTCCTGCGTCGCGATCAGCGAGGGCCGGCCCTTGTGGAGATTGGCTTCGGCATGCCGCATCTGGCGGCCCTCGCCGGCATAGCGCTCCGTCAGCGAAAGACCCGCCAGCCCGGTTTCGGGATGTTGCGGGAAGCTGTAGGCCAGCCTGGCCGCGGGCGCGATGTCGATCCGGGTGAAATAGGGGTTGGTGGCCAGAACGAACTGCGCCTCGTCGGCGAACCGGTGCATGGCCTCGTCGGGGTTCAGCGCAAAGGCGCGGGCGAGATTGCGCGCGGTGTTCTGGTCGGCCTTGATCTGGCCGGACAGGCGCTGCTGGAGGAAGAAGGCGGTCCGGTCGGCGTCCTCGTGCAGAGCGGTGCGATAGGTCTGGCTGTTCTGGCGGTCGAGGGCGACGCTAATGGCGACGATGGACAGCGCAATCAGACCCGCGCCAGCCACGGCGACGCCCGTTCGCTGCATGAAATCGCGGAAACGCCGTCGTTGGATAGCCCAGTAATTCAAACCCCGTCCCTTTTCGTTTCAAGGAAAGACGATAGAAAGGGGAGGTTAATTTAGCATTTCCCCATAATCCTTGAAATAGGCAAGGCAAGCTGAGCATAAACCGGCTACGCCCTTGAAAGGCGCCCGAAATAGGTCCATCAATCGTTGCCCTAATGTCATCTTGCGGGCCGCAATTCGCCATATTCAGGAGAGTATTCTTGCCGCGTCGCTCAAGAATGGATCGTAAGGGAGCCCGCTCCGTGCATATCATCCTAGCTCTGCTGATAACGGTCGGCGTCCTGCTGCCCGTGACCTCGTTCGCCCAGAGCGCCGATGTCGAGGCCAAGATCGCCCGGATCGACACCGACAAGCTGACGATCACGCTCGACGACGGCAAGAACTACGAGGTTCCGGAGGAGTTCAACTTCGGAGGGCTGGCGACCGGGCAGACGGTCGTCGTCTTCTACACCGTCGTGGACGGCCGGCGCATCGTGGACGACCTTCAGGTCAGCGAATAGGGCAGTTCCGGACGCAAAAGCGCGGCAGCGGTATTGCGTCCGGAATTGCGTGAAAACAGGGAAGTCGAGCGGTTTGGTGGTTCGGTGGAACGCCGGGCCGCTCGCGTCAGACCCAGCCGATCCGGCCCTCGCGCGGTGCGACCGACAGGATGCGGTCCTGCGGCGTTTCCGCAACGGCCGCCTGATCGGGCTCCAGACCGCCGACGAGACGGAACAGGCTGCGGATGACGCCGCCGTGGCAGACGCAGACGGTGGGGCGGTTGACGGAGGCGAGCCAGGAGCCTACCCGCCACGACAGAATTTCATAGCTTTCGGCAGCGGGGCCGGGGGGAATGAAATCCCACTTCGAGCGTTCGCGCTCGGCCACCCGCTCGGGAAAGCGCTGCGCGAGCTCCGCCAGCGTGAAGCCTTCCCAATCGCCGAACGAGACTTCCACCAGCCGTGCGTCGGTCGTGTAGTTGCGCGGGTCGAGGCCCATCGCGCTGCGCATGCGCTCCATCGTTTCGCGGGTCCGGCCGAGGGGGCTGGCGACGTAGTCGTAGGCCGCGGCGCTCGCCCCGAGAACCGCCTTCAGCGCCTCGCCGTTGCCGGTCGCCTGCGCCCGTCCGAGGCTGTTCAGCGGAATGTCGCGCTGCCCCTGCATACGCTGCTCGGCGTTCCAGTCCGTCTGGCCGTGGCGGATGACATAGATCAGCATGTCGGCTCCTGGTGGGGTGTTCAGGCGGCGATGGCCGGCGGCTTGCCGTGTCCCGCATCGTCCGGGACGAGGGGGAAAGGCGCCTCGCCGTGCGGCGGAAGCGCCCTGGGTCCCGCCCCTGACGATATCATTCCTTGACGACGGAAATATCCGGGGCGTCCACCGCCTTCATGCCGACCGTGTGATAGCCGGAATCGACGTGATGGACCTCGCCGGTCACGCCGGTCGACAGGTCCGACAGCATGTAGAGCGCCGACTTGCCGACTTCCTCGATGGTGACGGTGCGCTTCAGCGGCGCATTGTATTCGTTCCACTTGAGGATGTAGCGGAAGTCGCCGATGCCGGATGCGGCGAGCGTCTTGATCGGGCCCGCCGAGATCGCGTTGACGCGGATGCCGCGGCCGCCGAGGTCGACGGCCAAGTAGCGCACGGAGGCTTCCAGTGCCGCCTTGGCGACGCCCATGACGTTATAGTGCGGCATCACCTTTTCCGCGCCGTAATAGGTCAGCGTCACCATCGAGCCGCCGTCGTTCATGATGCGCTCGGCCCGCTTGGCGATGGCGGTGAAGGAATAGACAGAAATGTCCATCGTCCTGGTGAAGTTGTCGCGGCTGGTATCGAGATAGCGGCCGGTCAGCTCGTCCTTGTCGGAAAAGGCGATGGCGTGGACCACGAAGTCGATCTTGCCCCACTTCTTTTCCAGCGCGTCGAACACCGTGTCGATGCTTTCGAGATCGGTGACGTCGCAATCGCCGGCCATGAAGGCGTCGAGTTCGCCGGCGAGCGGCTCGACGCGCTTCTTCAGCGCCGTGCCCTGCCAGGTGAGGGCCAGTTCGGCGCCCGCGTCGCGTGCGGCCCTGGCAATGCCCCAGGCGATGGAACGATTGTTCGCAACGCCCATGATGAGGCCGCGTTTGCCTGCCAGCAGACCGGAAAGCTCAGCCATGTATTGCTCCCTGCTTCTTCTGCGCGGCGTCATGAAAAGCGCGGCGCCAGAATCGAAATTGCTATCGAAATGGTTCCGGCCCGGGTCTCTCCGTGGTGTCGGGAGGGTCCGGGCATCTTGAATGATGCCTATGGCATAGCCGGCGGGAGCGTTCAAGCGGGGCCGGATCATCTCGTGTAAGGCGCTGTAACAATGCTTGCTCGGCGCGTGGCGGCCTCAGATATACAGGCCTTCGCGCATGTGGCGCATCAGGTCCGTCACCTTGTCGTCCGGCTTTTCCCACAGGACGAGGCGCAGTTCCACCACCAGGTCGCCGCGCCGGTCTTCCGTTTCCGGCAGGCCCTGGCCCTCGATGCGGATGGAACGGTTGGAATCCGACCACGGCGGGATGCTGATGGCGACCGGCCCCTCGGGCGATTCGACGGTGCTTTCGCAACCCAGCACGGCATTTTCGAGCGTGACCGGAAGAACGGTGTGGATATCGAAACCCTCCACGTCGAAGCGCGGGTCGGGGGCGATCTTCAGCGTGACGCGCACGTCGCCGCGCTGCATGCCCTGGAAGCGGTGCCCCTGGCCCTCGATCCGCACCACATGGTCCCGGGTCATACCGGGCTCGAGCTGGACGCGCACCTCGCGCCCGTCGAACAGCGTCGCGTAGACCTTGCGGCCCGCGATCAGGTCGTCGATGGACACCGTGACGTCCGTGACGATATCGGGCGCCTTTTCCGGCACCGGCTCGATGCCGCGCAGGCGGCGGATCCAGTAGCTGATGAGATCGATCGCCTGAACCGACAGCGGCGCGGAAGATGCGCGGCCGGCCTCGGTCTCCTCGGGGGACGATGTCTGGGTGGTTTCCGTCGTCGCATCCGCGGGCCCGGCGCCGCCGTCATAGGCGCCCTGCTGCGGCGCGGCGTCCTGCTTCGGCGCCGTGTCCTGCGCCGCGCCCGCCGCGCCGGCCTTTTCGCCGGTGCCGAAGATGCGGTTCACCATCGCCTCGGCGCTGTCGTCGGAAGTCGCGCCGGACGTCTCCCGGGCGGCCTGCGCGGCGCGCTGGGCGTTCGCCCGCGCCAGTTCCTCCATCACCCGGGCGGCTTCCTCACGGGCGGCGTGGGCGCGTTCGGCCGCTTCGCGGGCGGCCTGCCGCTTCTGCATGATGGTTTCGCCGTCACCATCGGCCTTGCCGTGGCGGGCGTCGTAGCGGTTGCGTTTCTGCGGGTCGCGCAACAGTTCGTAGGCCGCGCCGATTTCCGCGAAGCGGGCAGCGGCCTGCGGGTCGTCCCGATTGTGGTCGGGATGCACGCTTTTCACCCGGGCCCGCCAGGCTGCCTTGATTTCTTCGTCCTGGGCGTCCTGCCTGACGCCGAGAACGGTATACGGATCGCGCATCGTGGCCACCGAAACTTCGACGGCCATGCCGCCGGTTCGGCACAGCCGCTACTCTACTCGAACACTCGTGCGCACGGCCCACGCAACCGGAAGACATGCCGCGGGCGCACTTACCCTGCTGCCGAGATTAAGCCAGAATTGCTAATCGATAGTTTATGGAGATGGGGGTCAGTTCTGTCGCGTAAAACGCACGAGCTTCCATTCGCCGTTGGCGTCGAGGCAGGTGTCGCCGGTAAAGGCGGCGATGCCGTCATAGGCGTGGCGCGTGGTGGAGAAGCTGCGGCACAGGGTGCCGCCGATGCGGTTCTCGTTGATGGCGGTGACGACGCCGGCGCTGCCGGTCGAGGCGTTGGCCCAGGGCAGGGGAGACTGGCCGAGCTTCGCCAGGTCGGCGGAGGTCACGGCATTGCGCACGGTGGCCTCGTCGGAAACCGCTTCCTGCGATTTCTTCTGCGGCACCGAATTCGTGGTGACGGAGGAGTCCGTGCGCGAATCGAAAAAGTCGAAGCTCATGCAGCCTGAAAGTGCCGCACACAAAAGCGACACGGCAAAAAAAGCACTGCCGATCCGAAGCGCACCCTTTCTGGTGTTCCGGCTTTTTGTTATGACGATCACCTTTCATCGTGTCGCTGGCCCTTGCCGGGCCAAGTTCGGAGCATTTTACTTAATATGACGGAGAATGGGTTAACAAGCGGTGACTTCACCGCCGAAGAGGAGCCGTTCGCCCTGTTCGAACGCTGGCTCAAGGATGCCGAAACCGCGGAAGTCAACGATCCCAACGCGGTGGCGCTCGCCACCGTCGACGAGACCGGCCTGCCGAACGTGCGCATGGTCCTGCTGAAGGGCTACGACACGGCCGGCTTCGTCTTCTATACCAATTTCGAAAGCCGCAAGGGCCGCGAAATCCTCGGCCAGAAGAAGGCCGCCATGTGCTTCCACTGGAAGTCGCTGCGCCGCCAGGTGCGCATCCGCGGGCCGGTCGAGCCGGTGACGGACGCCGAGGCCGATGCCTATTATGCGTCGCGCCCGCGCGGCAGCCGCATCGGCGCCTGGGCCTCGAAGCAGTCGCGCCCGCTCGAAAGCCGCTTCGCGCTGGAAAAGGCCGTGGCCGAATACACCGCGAAATACGCCATCGGCGAGATTCCACGGCCGCAATACTGGTCGGGTTTCCGCATCCGCCCGACCTCCATCGAGTTCTGGCACGACCGGCCTTTCCGTCTGCACGACCGCGTGCTGTTCGAACGCGGCGCGCCGGATGCGCCGTGGGGCAAGGCGCGGCTCTATCCCTGAGCTGTCAGGACATGCGGCCTGCCGGTTTCACCCGAAAACAGGCAGGCCGAGCACGGCAGCGGCGGCGATGAGGCCGAGGCAGATGCGCCGGAAGGTCGCCTCGCTCGCCAGGCCGAACAGCCGCGCGCCGGCGGCGATGCCGAGGCCGAAGCTCGGGCAGGCGATCAGCGCCACGGCGAAGGCTTCCTTCACGAAAAGCCCGTTGGCATAATAGCTCGCCGCTGAAAGCACCGAGCCGAGGCCGAAATAGAGCACGATGCTTGCCCGCATGCGGCTCGCGGGAAGCGCGCGGCCCAGCCAGTAGGCGACGACCGGCGGGCCGCTCAACTGCGCCGCGCCGCCGAAGAAGCCGGCCACCGCTCCCACCAGCACCGTCAGCGGCGTTTTCGGCCGGCCGCGATAGCGCCAGCCGGAAACGAGCAGGACAAGCATCGCGAAGACCAGGATGCAGATGCCCCAGCGCACCGAAAGCGGCGGCAGGTGCGCGAGTGCGGCGGCCCCCGCCGGAACGCCGACGAGCGCGCCGGCCAGCATGACGAAGGTCTCCCGCCGGTTGGCGTTGCGCCAGCCGTTCGGCAGCATGCCGGCGGTCATCACCGCGTCGGCCAGCAGCAGGGCGACGGTCGCGATCCGCGGCCCCACCAGCGCACTGGCCAGCGGCATGAAGATCAGCGCGCCGCCGAACCCCGAAAAACCGCGCGCCAGGCCGGCGAGGAAGGAAACGCCGACGAGAAGGGCGATGGCGCCGCTGGAAAGCCCGGAGGCTTCGAGGAAGGACATGGAACCGGTTTCCGGATGGGAGGCACGAAACGAAGACCGCGTGCCGTCGCAACGGCTACGCGCCCTCCGGTCTAGCGCTCCACGGCGTGGCTTTGCAAGGGTTCTCCCAAGACAGCCGCCCACCGCGAAAACGGTGGACAGCCGGTCCGAATCCTGATTATTTTTGCGTGAACAAATGGAGAACAAAATGTTTGCCGACCTGCAACGCCGCTTCGAGGACGCCTCGCGCCGCTATGCCGATTCGAACGGCATCCGCCGCGATGCCGACTGGTTCCTGCTCAAGCTTCACGAGGAGGTGGGGGAACTGACGCAGGCCTGGAACCGCCTGTCCGGCCGGGGCCGCGCCAAGGGCAGGAGCGAGGAGGAAAGGCGTCGCGATCTGGAGGACGAGACCGCCGACGTGCTGGGGCACATCCTGCTTTTCGCCCACAATAACGGTATCGACCTTGCCGCCGCCGTCGAGCGCAAGTGGCGGTTCAGGCCGGATGACGGTTGACGGGCTTCAGCGTTCGCCGAGGTCTTCGTACAGTCTGAGGAGGTAGCCATCGGGGTCGGCGACGGCGAACTGGCGGTTGCCGGTTTCGCGGGTATCGCGGCGATACCATTTCTCTTCGAGCGGCAGGTAGAGCGGCACGCCTGCCGCCTCGAGCCGGGGGAGGATGGTGCGGACGTCCGGAACGCGGATTTGCAGGTTGAGACCGCGCCCGAGCGGGCGTTCGAGCGGCGCGCCATCGACCGCGAAGGTGCGCCCGAGGCCGATCTGGTCGATCATCAGTTCGGCCTGATCGAGCGTCAGGAAGCTGAAGCCCTCTTCGGGACGCTCGTAGAGCACGGTGAAACCGATGAGGTTGCAATAGAAGGCGCGGCTGGCCTGCCAGTCGGTGACGGCCAGTTCGGGAACGAGCGCATTGCCCATCAGGCCCGGGTGCCGCCCACCGTGATCTGGTCCATGCGCAGGTGCGGCTGGCCGACGCCGACCGGGACCCATTGGCCGGCCTTGCCGCAATTGCCGATGCCGGTGTCGAGTTTCATGTCGTTGCCGACCATCGTGACGCGCTTCATCGCGTCCGGCCCGTTGCCGATCAGCATCGCACCCTTCACCGGCGCGCCGATCTTTCCGTCCTCGATCAGGTAGGCCTCGGTGCAGCCGAACACGAACTTGCCGGAGGTGATGTCCACCTGGCCGCCGCCGAAGGAGACGGCGTAAAGCCCCTTCTTCACCGAGGCGATGATCTCGTCCGGCGTCTTGTCGCCGCCGAGCATGTAGGTGTTGGTCATGCGCGGCATGGGCCGGTGCGAATAGCCCTGCCGGCGGCCGTTGCCGGTCGGCTTCATGCCCATCAGCCGGGCGTTCTGGCGGTCCTGCATGTAGCCGACGAGGCGGCCGTCCTCGATCAGCACGTTGTAGCCGGAGGGCGTTCCCTCGTCGTCGACGGTCAGCGAACCACGGCGCTCGCCGATCGTGCCGTCATCGACGACGGTCACGCCCGGCGCGGCCACCATCTCGCCCAGGAGGCCGGCAAAGGCCGAGGTCTTCTTGCGGTTGAAGTCGCCTTCGAGACCGTGGCCCACGGCCTCGTGCAGCATGACGCCTGGCCAGCCGGCGCCGAGCACCACGTCCATCGTGCCCGCCGGGGCCTCGACGGCCTGAAGATTGACGAGCGCCTGCCGCAGCGCGTCGTCGGCGCCCTTCTGCCAGTGTTCTTCGGTGAGGAAGGCGTCGAAGCCCATGCGTCCGCCGAAGCCGAAGCTGCCCGATTCCTGCCGGTCGCCTTCGCCGGCGACGACGGAGATGTTGAGGCGCGTCATCGGACGGATGTCGCGGACGCGGTGGCCGTCGGCGCGCAGGATCTCGACCACCTGCCAGCTTGCGGCAATGGAGGCCGTGACCTGCCGCACGCGGCTGTCCTTGTCGCGCAGATAGCGGTCGACGGTCTGGAGAAGCCTGGCCTTTTCCTCGAAGCTCGGGCTGCCGATCGGGTTTTCCTCGCCGTAGAGCTTGCGGTTGGTGCCCTGCGGCGGTTCGCTGTAGGTGCCGCCATGCCCGTGCGCGACAGCGCCCGCGGCATCGGCGGCGCGCCTGAGTGCTGCGGCCGACATCTCGCCGGCATGGGCATAGCCCACGGTCTCGCCCGCCACCGCCCGCAGGCCGAAGCCCTGGTCCGTGTTGAACGAGCCGCCCTTCAGCCGTCCGTCGTCGATGGTCAGCGATTCCGCCTGCGCGTGCTCGATATAAAGCTCGCCGTCGTCGGCCCCGTGCAGGGCGGAGGAGACGATGGACTGGATTTCGCTTTCGGAGCAGTCGAAAAGCGAGAGAAGGTCTGTGCTGGTCATGGCGGCTTCCGGGTCTGGCGGGGTCTGCCGCCTATATGGTGTCTGGTGCGGCGGCCCTCAAGGCAGGGAATCGTAACCTTCGGAAAAGCCGGCGAGATCGACCGGTATGCCGATGCGCTCGTCGTTGTCCGGCGATTCCTTCAGCGCGAAGATGGCGACGTCGCCCGCCCGCAGCGATTTCAGAAGGTCGTCCGGCACCTCGAATTCCAGCGTGCAGCCTTCCTGGAAGCAGCGCGTGAAATAGGCGCGGCCGGCCTTCTTGTCGTCGATGTAGAGATCGACGCCGTCGTGCAGCCAGACGCCGAGCGGGGCGAGAATGCGCATCAGGCGCACCTTGCGGTCGGCGGTCTTGAGAACGGCAACGGAAAGGCCCACTTCAGGCCGTTCCTGGTCGATGACGTTCTGCATGAGCAGGCATTGCTCGGCCTGCGCGCCGGGCGGCGTCTCGCACACCTGCGACCAGGCGCCGAAGGTCTTGCCGCCGGGCGGCTGCGCGCCGCTGGTGGACTGGCCGGGAACCGGCTGTCCGTTGCCCGGCGTCGCCTGTTGCGCGCCGGCCGGCACGGCGGCGAGCGCGGTGGCCGCGGCGAGAGCCAGAAGGCCGGCGCGCGCGAAGGAAGAAAGGCCCATGAGTACCTCTGGAATGCGAATCATTGCTGACATTCTTGGCGACCGTCGCCCGATAAGAAAAGGGCTTCCCCTTCATTTCCAACGGAACGGGGCGGAAATAGGACCATTTGGCCCCTTCCTCAAGCCATTGTGAGCGAAAGCGGCGGGTGACGAAATGGCATTGCCGTTTTTCGGCCCGATCTGTAGAGGAAAGAAAATGAAAAGCGGACCGAGCATGACCCCTGATGTGATCAAGCCCTCCCTGACGATACGCCTGTGCGGCCCGCGCGGCTTCTGCGCCGGCGTGGACCGTGCCATCCAGATCGTCGTTCTGGCGCTCAAGGCCTATGGCGCGCCCGTCTACGTGCGCCACGAAATCGTCCATAACCGCTATGTGGTCGAGGGACTGGAAGCCAAGGGCGCCGTCTTCGTCGAGGAACTGGACGAGATCCCGGCCGAACACCGCGCCCAGCCGGTGGTCTTCTCGGCCCACGGCGTGCCGAAATCCGTTCCGGCGGATGCCACCGCCCGCAATCTCTTCTATCTCGACGCGACCTGCCCGCTGGTGTCGAAGGTTCACAAGCAGGCCATGCGCCACCAGCGCCTCGGGCGCCATGTCATTCTGATCGGCCATGCCGGGCATCCTGAAGTGATCGGCACGATGGGCCAGCTTCCCGAAGGCTCCGTCTCGCTGGTCGAGACGGTCGAGGACGCCAGCGTCTGGGAGCCGCCGGTCGATCCGGACAATCTCGGCTTCGTGACGCAGACGACGCTGTCCGTCGACGATACGGCCGGCGTCATCGCAAGGCTTCAGGAGCGGTTCCCGGCCCTTCAGGCACCGGCGGCCGATTCCATCTGCTATGCCACCACCAACCGTCAGGAAGCGGTGAAGCAGGCCGCGCCCGGCTGCGATCTCTTCATCGTCGTCGGCGCGCCCAATTCGTCGAATTCGAAGCGGCTGGTGGAAGTGGCGCTGAAGGCCGGCGCAAAGCGCTCGCTTCTCGTGCAGCGCGCCTCGGAACTCGACTGGGACGAGATAGGCACGATCGGAACGCTCGGCCTGTCGGCCGGCGCATCCGCGCCGGAGGTCATCGTCGACGAGATCATCGCCGCCTTCAAGGAACGATTCGACGCGACCGTCGACCTGGCGATCACGACGGAGGAAAACGAGCATTTCCTCGTCAACCGCGAATTGCGCAGCCTTGAACTCACCGTCGCCGACATGGCCTTCGTCAACGGCGACCAGGCCCCGCCGCCGCGGGTTTGACCGGGCCGGACGTGGCCCCGGAAGCCACGGCCATTCGCTCCGCCCGCTCTTGACCTCGCCCGCCGCCGATGCCATCCCGTTCGGCGAACGAAGCAAAGCGGCGAGTCTTCAGGCGTGGCAGTCTATACCGATATCAACGAGGTCGATCTCAGGAATTTCCTCACCGCATACGATGCGGGGGATCTGCTGTCCTACAAGGGCATCGCGGAAGGGGTCGAGAACTCCAACTTCCTGCTGCACACGACGAAGGCCCCGCTGATCCTGACGCTCTACGAAAAGCGGGTGGACAGGGGCGACCTGCCGTTCTTCCTCGGCCTGATGGAGCATCTGGCAAGCCGCGGGCTGACCTGCCCCCTGCCGCTGCCGCGCAGGGACGGCGCGCTTCTCGGTGAGCTTTCGGGCCGTCCGGCGGCGCTGATCTCCTTTCTCGAGGGCATGTGGCTGCGGAAGCCGGAGGCCCGGCATTGCCGGGAAGTGGGCGCGGCGCTGGCTGCCATGCACCTTGCCGGCGCCGATTTCGCGCTGAAGCGGCCGAATGCCCTGTCGCTGGAAGGCTGGAAGGGCTTGTGGGAGAAATCCGCCGCCCGCGCCGACGAGGTGGAAAAGGGGCTGGAGGACGAAATCGGCGCGGAAATGGCCTTCTTCTCGCAAAACTGGCCGAACGACCTGCCGCAGGGCGTGATCCACGCCGATCTCTTTCCGGACAACGTCTTCTTCCTCGGCGACCGGCTCTCCGGCCTGATCGACTTCTATTTCGCCTGCAACGACATGCTGGCCTATGACGTGTCGATATGCCTGAACGCCTGGTGCTTCGAGAAGAACGGCGACTATAACGTCACCAAGGGCAGGGCGCTTCTGGAAGGCTACCGCTCGGTCCGCGCCCTGAGCGACGCGGAAATCGCCGCCCTGCCGACGCTGGCGCGGGGATCGGCGCTGCGCTTCTTCCTTACCCGCCTCTACGACTGGCTGACGACGCCGGCGGGTGCGCTCGTGGTGAAGAAGGACCCGCTCGAATATCTGGGCAAGCTGCGTTTCCACCGCGGCGTCGTCTCGCCCGGCGAATACGGGATCGACGTGTGATGAAGCATGTCGATATCTTCACCGACGGCGCCTGTTCCGGCAATCCCGGCCCCGGCGGCTGGGGCGCGGTCCTGCGCTATGGCGAGGTCGAGAAGGAATTGTGCGGCGGCGAGGCCGAGACGACCAACAACCGCATGGAGCTGATGGCGGCGATCTCGGCCCTGAACGCCCTGAAGTCGCCTTGCGAGGTCGATCTCTATACCGACAGCGCCTATGTGAAGGACGGCATTTCCAAGTGGATTTTCGGCTGGAAGAAGAACGGCTGGAAGACCGCCGACAGGAAGCCGGTCAAGAATGCCGAACTCTGGCAGGCGCTGGAGGAGGCCCGCGGCCGCCACAAGGTGACGCTGCACTGGGTCAAGGGACATGCCGGCCACCCCGAGAACGAGCGCGCGGACGAGCTTGCCCGGCGCGGCATGGAGCCCTACAGAAGAAAGTAGCGGTTCCGGGGGCTCTGCCCGGAACCGGTTCAAACAGGAGAAGCCGACGATGATCCTGCACTGCGTGTTTCTACGTCTCAAGGCTGCGACGACGGCGGAGGAGAAAGAGGCGCTCTATCGCGATGTCGCGAGCCTCAAGAGCGTGATCCCGGGTGTCGCCAGCATCAAGGCCGGCCCGAACGTCTCGCCGGAGCATCTCGACGGCGGTTTCCTCGACGGTTTCGTCGTGACCTTCGACACCACGGACGCCCGCGACCGCTATCTCGCCCATCCCGCGCACCGCGCCGTCAGCGAGCGGATCGTCCAGTCGCTGGATGGCGGGCTGGCCGGCATCATCGTCTACGATATCGAGATGTGAGACGGAGCGGGGTCCGTGCCTTCGTATTCACCACCTCTCCTTCGTCACCCTCGGCCTTGAGCCGAGGGTCCACGCCGCAAGCGGCGCGGTGGATGGTCGGGTCAGGCCCGACCATGACGAAAGAGAGCGATGAGCCGATTATCGGCTGCTTGAGGCGCGGGCCTTGCATCCCGCGCCTTCGCGTTTCCGCCGGAACGGCTCAGAGCTGCTCGAGGATGGACGAGGCGCTGGAGACCGTGGCCTGACCGGGGTTTTCCTCGACGGCGATGTGCTTCACCACGCCGTCGTCGACGATCATCGCGTAGCGCTTGGAGCGCACGCCGAGGCCGCCGCCGGAAAGGTCGATATCGAGGCCGAGCGCCTTGGTGAAGGAGGCGTCCCAGTCGGCCAGGAAGCGGATCTTGCCGAAGCCGCCGGAGGCCTGCGCCCAGGCACTCATGACGTGCCAGTCGTTGACGGCGACTACGGCGACGTCGTCGATGCCCTTCTCGACGAGCAGGTTGTAGTTTTCGACATAGCCGGGCAGGTGGTTCAGGGTGCAGGTCGGCGTGAAGGCGCCCGGCACCGCGAACAGCACCACCTTCTTGCCCTTGAAGAGCTGTTCGGTGGTGATCTCGGCCGGGCCGTCCGCCGTCTTTTCCTTGAAGGTCGCGGCCGGGATCGTGTCGCCGATGGCAATGGTCATGATAGTCGTCTCCTCGATTGGAGCGCGGCCGGGAAGCCGCGCTTTGCTCTCAAGGGACTATAGGTTGACGTCAGTCAAAAACAAGCGGCGTTTCCATCGCGCGCTGGCCGGAGACGGCAAGAAGCGTCCACGTCTTGCCCGAAAGCGTGTAGCCGCGCGGAAGTTCCTCGACGCGGAAGATCGCGTAGGTGTCGGACTTGCCCCCCTGTTCGAGCGAGGGGTCGAGATAGACGTAGCCTTCCGGGCCGGTCAGGTAGAAGGCGGGCCAGTCCCCGGCCTCGGGCAGGCGGACGGGAACGGTCACGGTCCGGCCGTCCGCGCCGATGCGCGGCTTGCTAGCGAAGAAGTCGGCCGAAGGCGCTTCGGGCAGGCGGGCCTCGGCCTTTTGCACCACGGCCTCCGCCTCGCTGCCCGCCCCTTGCAGCGGCACCTCGAACTCGGCCTGGAAGGGAATGCAGATTTCCTTGCAGATGCCGATGAAGGCGCTGGCCTTGAGCGTTCCGGTCTTCGCGTTTCCCTTGAGGGTGAAGGGCAGGGCGACGGGCCCGTCGTAACCGATGTCGCGCACGCCGTTCTGCCGGAAGGTCTTGGGCGGCGGAAAGCGCAGGGCGTCGAGCGAGAGCCCGCTTTCCGGCGCGATCGTGATCTGCGGCGGCGTCCCCGCATCGCCCGGCTCGCGCCAGTAGGTGATCCAGCCCGCCGTCGGCTCGATTTCGAGCGCGCCGCGGATGTGGCCGTCGGCGTCCGGCGGCAGGACGACGATGCGCATGCGCGCACCGGGATTTTCCGCCCAGCCGGAGATGCCCGCATCCGCAAGGGCGGGAAACAGGAGGAAGGAAACGAGGAGAGTGAGCGCGCGCATCGTTGTTTTCATGCCGCGGCTTTAGCGCATCGCCGCGCCGCTCTCCAGTCTCCGCGGCATGCCGGCCGATCATTTTCCGTTGATTCGGGTTGATTGACGCTGCCGGATGCCGCATCCTGCATGAACGGGTCACGAAGCCGCCTGAGGCCAGGCCGCGGCCCGAACGGAGGCATGGATGACCCTGTCGACGCTTGTGGACAAGAGAGAGCGCGGTTTTCTCGACGGCCATTTCCTGATCGCCATGCCCAGCATGGAGGATCACAATTTCTCGCGTGCCGTCGTCTATATCTGCGCCCATACGCAGGAAGGCGCTATGGGCTTCATCATCAACCGCTCCCAGGCATTGAGCTTTACGGATGTCCTGCTGCATCTCGACATGGTGGGGGACGACGAGGCGATCCGCCTGCCGGAAAGCGCCCGGCGGTTCCCGATCCAGAGCGGCGGTCCGGTGGAGACCGGGCGCGGTTTCGTCCTGCACAGCGACGACTATTCCAGCGAGTCGTCCATTCCCGTCAGCGACGAGATTTCGCTGACCGCCACGCTCGACATCGTCCGCGCCATTTCGGGCGGCAGGGGGCCGCGCAAGGCCGCCATGCTGCTCGGCTATTCCGGCTGGGGTCCGGGGCAGCTGGAACGCGAGATCTCGTCCAACGGCTGGCTGACCTGCCCGGCCGATGAGCGGTTGATCTTCGACACGCCGCTGGAGGCGAAGTACGATCAGGCGCTGGCGCTTCTGGGTATCAACCCCGCGATGCTGTCGCGCGAGGCCGGCCACGCCTGATCCCGCGAGGGCCCGGAACCAAATCGAATCTGCCGCGTTCTCCTTTCGACCATCGCATAACGCGATGGAACGAACAGAGGAGAAACACAGCGATGGGTAGCACCTCCGACAAGATCAAGGGTACCGCCAACGAAGTGGCGGGCAAGACCAAGAAGGCCGTCGGCAAGGCGACCGACAATCCCAAGCTCCAGGCCAAGGGCGCTGTGCAGGAAGGCAAGGGCAAGGCCCAGGTCGCCACCGGCAAGGCGAAGGACACGTTGAAGAACGCGGTCGACCGTCTGTAACAGTTCCCCCGCTTCGGCGGGTTCCGCCGCCGGCTCTCGCACCCCAAGGCCGCTCCCCTACGGCCTTGCGGGTGTGCGAAAGCCGGCGGCGTTACCGTATTCCGGTTTCATTTCCGTCTTCTTCGATACTGGAGATCGCCATGAGATTGTTCGCCTGCGATGCCTGCGGTCATACAATTCATTTCGACAATCGGTCCTGCGTCAATTGCGGCCACAATCTCGGCTTTGTTCCCGAGCGTCTGGCAATGCACGCGCTCGAACAGGGCGATGACGGGGCCTTGCGACCGGTGAACGAGCCGCAGGCCGCGCCGCTTCTGATGTGCGCCAACGCCGCCGCCGATATCTGCAACTGGACGGTGCCTGTCGGTGGAACGGACGGCTTCTGCCTCGCCTGCCGGCATAACCGTCTCGTTCCCAACACGGATACGCCGCAGGGGCTGGACCGCTGGCGGCGCATCGGCCAGGCGCAGCGGCACCTGTTCTATTCGATCCTAAAGCTGAACCTGCCGCATCCGACGCGCATGGAGGACCCGCAGGGCGGGCTGGTCTTCGACCTGCTGGAGGACCAGATCGACGACAACGGCAACACCGTCGCGGCGATGACGCTGCATGACGAAGGGCGGATCGCCATCCGTGCGGCCGAGGCCGACGACGCGGTGCGTGTGGCCGCCAAGGAGAACATGGACGAGCCCTATCGCACCATGCTCGGCCATTTCCGCCACGAGGTCGGCCATTTCATCTGGAACAAACTGGTGCGCGACGTCGGACGGCTGGAGGAATGCCGAGCCGTCTTCGGCGACGAGCGGCAGGACTACGCCGCCGCGCTCCAGTATCATTACGAAAACGGCCCGCCGCTCGGCTGGCAGCAGACCTATATCTCCTCCTACGCGACGACCCATCCCTGGGAGGATTTCGCGGAATGCTTCGCGCATTATCTCCACATCGCCGATACGCTGGAAACCGCCCATGCCTTCGGGATCGCCATCGATCCGCGCGGCCATGAGGAAATGGCCGTCGAGGTCGCCTTCGATCCTTACCGGGCGACCAGCGCCGCGCAGCTCGTCGCCGCCTGGGTGCCGCTCTCCGTCGCCATCAATTCGATTCAGCGCAGTCTGGGCGAGGGCGACATCTACCCCTTCGTGCTGACGCCGGCGGTCACGGCGAAGCTCGAATATATCCACCAGCTCGTGCAGGGGCAGGCGAATGCCGCGACCCTGCCGGTCCAGGCGGCATGACGCATCGGATTTGAATATGGCGGGCGGCGTACAGCAGCCCGCCGGGAGCCGGAAGAAGCCGGGCGAAGCTCGGCCCCGTCTAGGACAACAGAGCCCGACCGGCGCCGGCGCTCAGGCGCGCTTCTGTTGCAGGAAGCGTTCCTTCAGAAGCCTGAGGATCGAATCCGGGCTCATCGGCGCGCCGAACAGGAAGCTCTGTCCGTAGTCGCAGCCCATGCGGGCGAGATCGGCCACGTCCTCGGGCGCCTCGATGCCTTCCGCCACGACCTGCATCTTCATTTCCCGCGCCATCGAAATCACCGAACGCAGCATGATGCCGCGCTTTTCGCCCATGTCGTCGTTGAGCAGCGCCTTGTCCAGCTTGATCGTGTCGAAGGGGAAGCGGGTGAGATAGGCGAGCGACGAATAGCCGGTGCCGAAATCGTCGAGCGCTAGGGAAAGTCCCATTTCCTTGAGCTTGTCGAGCACGAGGCGGGCCTGTTCGGGGTTTTCCATCACCACGCTTTCGGTCAGCTCCAGCTTCAGCCGCTCGGGCTTGCACTGGGTCTTCGACAGCGCCGAGCGCACGTCGGTGCACAGTTCGCTGTTGAGCAACTGGGCGCTGGAAACGTTAACCGACAGGAAGATCGGCAGTTCGCCGGTCTGGTTCTCCCACGACATCAGGTCGGTGCAGGCCCGTTCCAGGGCGAAGGCGCCGAGCGCGCCGATCATGCCGGACAGTTCGGCGATCGGAACGAATTCGATCGGCGGGATCTGGCCGCGCTTGGGGTGTTCCCAGCGCATCAGCGCCTCGAAACCGGCGATCTCGCCGTCCGAAAGGCGGATGATCGGCTGGTAGACCATCGACAGTTCGCGCCGGTCGAGCGCGCGCCGCAGGTCGGTCTCGAGCTGGAGACGGTCGGCGCCGGTGTTGCGGAAGGCCGGGCGGAACGGCTCCACCCGGTTTCCGCCGGCCCGCTTGGCACGGTACATGGCCAGTTCCGCATCGGCCAGAAGGTCGCTGGCATGCGCCTGCTGGTCGACGAAGGAGGCTAGCCCGATGGAGGCCGTCAGGATGATCTCGCGGCCGGCGAAGTTGATCGGCACCATGATCGCCTTGGAGATCGCGTCGGCGAAATCCGCGACCTTCACGGGGTCGTTTTCCGATACGAGGATCAGGCCGAACTGGTCGCCGGAAAGCCGGGCCAGCGTGTCCTGCGGGCGCAGCAGGCGGCGCAGGCGGCGCGTCAGCGCGATCAGGATATTGTCGCCCGCCGCGATGCCGAGCGCGTCGTTGACGTGCTTGTAGCGGTCGATGTCGATGGACATGACGGTCGGCTTGACGCCGCTCGACGGAGCGATGGCGATGACCGATTGCAGGCGGTCGAGGAAGAGCTGGCGGTTCGGCAGGCCGGTCAGGTTGTCGTGCAGCGCATCGGCCAGCAGCCGGTCGATGGAGTTCTTCTGCTCGGTCACGTCGATGATGGTGCCGACGCAGCGGATGACCTCGCCGGTTGCGCCGACCACCGGCCGGGCGCGGATCTTCAGCCAGTGGAAATGGCCGTCCTCGGCGCGGATGCGGAATTCGTGGTTGAGCCGGCCCTTGCGGTGTTCCAGCAGCACGTCCAGCGTGGCGCGGAAGCGGTCGCGGTCGTCGGGGTGAAGGCGCGGCACCCAGTTGCGCACGGGGCCGTGCATGGTGCCGGGCTCCAGGCCGAGGCGGCCGGAAATGTCCGGCGTCGTCACCACCCGGTCACGCGCCACGTCCCAGTCGAACACGGTGTCGCCGGAGCCGGTCAGCGCCAGCGCCTGCCGCTCGAGATCGGAGAACAGCCCCTGCGAATAGGCGCCGCCGGCAAACGCGTGCTGCATCACGGTGAAGCCGATGAGCAGCACGATCAGCACGAGGCCGCCGCCGAGCGCCGGCTGGATGATGTCGTTGTCGAGCCGGCCCGTCACCGTCAGCCAGGCGCCGAACAGCCACACGAGGATGAGCGCCCAGGCCGGCACCAGCAGGATGGCGCGGTCGTAGCGGTTGAAACCGAGATAGACGATCAGCACGATGCCGGCGGTGGCCGTCAGCGCGAAGGACAGGCGCGCGATGCCGGCGGCGATGGACGGGTCGTAGATTGCCACGCCGAACAGCAGCGCCAGCCCGATGATCCACGCGAAGGTGACGTAGGAAAGATGCGTGTGCCAGCGGTTCAGGTTCAGATAGGTGAAGAGCAGGATCACCAGGCTGGAGGCCAGCGCCACCTCGGCCGAGGCCCGCCATATCTTCTGGTCGCCGGAGGTGATGCTGATGAGCTTTTCGAGAAAGCCGAAGTCGATGCAGACATAGGCCAGCACTGCCCATGCCAGCGCCGCGGCGGCCGGCAGCATGGAGGTGCCCTTCACGACGAAGAGGATCGTCAGGAACATGGCCAGAAGGCCGGAAATGCCCAGCACGATGCCGCGATAGAGCGTGAGCGAGTTAACCGTGTCCTTGTAGGCGTCAGGCTCCCACAGGTAGAGCTGCGGCAGGTCGGGCGAGGACAGTTCGGCGACGAAGGTGATGACGGAGCCGGGGTTCAGCGTGATGCGGAACACATCGGAATCGGGGCTGGGCAGCCGGTCGAGCGCGAAGCCCTCGGACGGGGTGATGGCGCTGACGCGCTGCGAGCCGAGGTCCGGCCAGAACAGTTTCGAGCCGACGAGACGGAAATGCGGCGCGACGATCACCCGTTCGAGCTGCTCGTCGGAAACGTTGGCGAGCGCGAAGACGGCCCAGTCGCCGTGATGGTCCTCTGTCGCCGAGCGCACCTCGATGCGGCGACGGATGCCGTCGGCGCCGGCGGCGGTGGAGACCTGGAACGCCTCGCCCTGGTTGGCATAGACCTCGGTGGTCGCCGTCAGGTTCAGCGCGGTGTCCTCGCGCGAAATCTTCACCGGCTCCACGGCGAATGCCGGGCGCGCGGCGGCAAGCGCCATGACGAGGGCTGCGGCCAGCAGGAAGAGGGCCGCAAGGCCCCTGCCGTTCAGGGCGGCCTGAAACCGACGCGCCATCATGAGGAGGCGCTTCGCCCGTCTTGGCGGTCGTTTTCCGCAATCAGGGAAAACATCAGGTGGTCGCGCCACTCGCCGTTTATTTTCAGATATTTGCGCAAAAGACCTTCCCGTTCGAAACCAGACTTCTCCAAAAGTCTTATGCTTCTTTCGTTATCCGGAATACAGGCTGCTTCGATCCTGTGCAACCGGAGACCCTCGAAGATGTAAGGTATTACGAGCCGAACTGCGGCGAACATATGACCTTTGCCCGCATGAACCGCACCCATCCAGTATCCGATCATGCAATTCTGCGCCGCGCCCTTGCGGATATGGCCGATGGTGATGCCGCCGAGCAGCGTCATGTCGCGGCTGTCGAAGATGAAGAGCGGTACGGAAAGCCCGGAGGCGTATTCCTGCCGGTTGCGGCTGACGCGCACGCGGAAACTGGCCTCGGTCAGTTCGTCGCTGCGCCATGTCGGCTCCCAGGGCTGGAGGAAGGCACGGCTGGCGTGGCGTAGACGGTGCCATTGCCTGAAGTCGCCGTAATCGGGCAACCGCAGGACAAGGGTGCCGTCTGCGAGTTCAGGATAGTCCGGCTGCCGCGACAGAAAGCGGAAGACCGATCTCGCCATTCATCCAACCTCCCGCTGCCGCACCGCTCGCGGTTCTGGATGCGCGGCAGGCACTGCATAGATTTGACTCGCGGCTTCTTCGAGCGCGCCTTGGCCTGAAATTACGCTTTCGCGCGCGAAAGTGAAGAGAGTATATCGGACGGTCCCGCCAGTTTGCCGAGCGGCCCGATGGCGGAGACCGTCGGGTTGCCCGAGAAGAACAGCCGTCCGGCCAGATCCGTCAGCCGGTCGGGCGTGATCGCGGCCAGCCGGTCGAGGATTTCCTGGTTGGGGATGGTGCGGCCGTAGAGGATCGCCTGCCGGGCGATCTGCCCGGCCCGGGCAACGGGGCTTTCCTGCGCCATCAGAAGTTGGGCGCGGGTCTGAGCGCGGGCGCGGTCGATCTCTTCCTGGCCGATGCTGTCGGCGGCGCGCGCCAGTTCGACGGCGATCACCTCGACCAGCTCGGCCAGGTCGTCCTCGCCCGTGGCGGCATGGACGCCGAAGATGCCGCTGTCCGAGAAGGACCAGTGGAAGGCGTAGACCGAATAGCACAGGCCGCGTTTTTCCCGCACTTCCTGGAAGAGCCGGGAGGACATGCCGCCGCCAAGGATGTTGGCGAGGATCTGCGAGGCGTAGAAGTCGCGCGCGTGGTAGGCGATGCCCTCGAAGCCGATCAGCACCTGCGCGTCCATCAGGTCGCGCTCCTCGCGGCTGTCGCCGCCGGTGTAGCGCGCCTTCTCGATCTCGGCCGTGGCGTCCGTCCCGGTCGGCAGGGCGGCGAACCGCTCCTCGACCTGCCGGACGAAGGCGTCGTGATCGATGGCGCCGGCGCCGACGACATACATCCGGTCGGTCGTGTAGTTGCGGGAAAGATAGGCGCGCAGGTCGCCGGTCGTGAAGCCGTTGACCGTCTCCGGCGTTCCGAGGATGGAGCGGCCAAGCGTCTGGTCCTTGAAGGCCGTCGCCGAGAAATGGTCGAACACCACGTCGTCGGGCATGTCGTCGGCGGCGCCGATTTCCTGGAGGATGACGTTCTTCTCGCGGACGAGTTCGTCCTCGTCGAAGGTCGATTCGGTCAGGATGTCGGCGAGGATGTCGACGGCGAGCGGCACGTCCTCCTTCAGCACGCGGGCATAATAGGAGGTGGTTTCCGTCGAGGTGGCGGCATTGAGTTCGCCGCCGGCGTTCTCGATCTCCTCGGCGATCTGCCGGGCGTTGCGCCGCTTCGTTCCCTTGAAGGCCATGTGTTCGAGAAGATGGGCGAGCCCGTGCTCGTTCGCCGTCTCGTCGCGCGAGCCGGATCGCACCCACACACCGAGCGCCGCGCTTTCCAGATGCGGCATCCGCTCGGTCACGACCGTCAGGCCGGAGGGAAGGCGCGTACAGTTGATGTTCGGGTTCGCAGCGGTTGCCTGGTCCATCAGTTTCGTCCTGCTCGTGTCAGACCGCCGATATGGGTTTCGACGCTGCGGATGTCGTTGTCGAGAATGTCGAACCGTTCCGGCCGTTCCATGAGGTCGCCGAGCCAGACGGGCAGGCCCGGATCGACGCCGCTCGCCTTCCTGACGGCGGCCGGGAACTTGGCGGGATGGGCGGTCGAAAGCGTCACCATCGGGCTGTCCGGCTTTTCGAACTTCTTCGCCACGAACAGGCCGATGGCCGTATGTGGATCGGCAAGATAGCCGGCGTCGGCAAGCGTGGTGCGGATCGTCTCCGCCACCTGCTTCTCGCTGGCCCGGGCGGCGCGGAAGTCGCGGCGGATGGCCTTCAGCGTGCCGGGCTCGATCTCGAAGCTGCCGGATTGCTTGAGGCCGGCCATCGCGGCGCGGACGCCGGCGGCGTCGCGCCCCGACGTTTCGAACAGCAGGCGCTCGAAGTTGGACGAGATCTGGATGTCCATCGAGGGCGAGGTGGTGGCCTTCACCGATTTCATTTCGTAGCGCCCGGTTCTCAGCGTGCGGGCGAGAATGTCGTTCTCGTTGGTGGCGATCACCAGCCTGCCGATGGGAAGGCCCATGCGCTTTGCCGCATAGCCGGCGAAGATGTCGCCGAAATTGCCGGTCGGCACGGTGTAGGAGACCTTGCGGTCCGGCGCGCCGAGCGCGAGGGCCGAGGTGAAGTAATAGACGATCTGGGCCATGATCCGCGCCCAGTTGATCGAGTTGACGCCGGACAGGCGGACGCGGTCGCGGAAGGCCCCGTCGTTGAACATGGCTTTCACCAGGTTCTGGCAATCGTCGAAATTGCCCTTTACGGCCAGCGCATGGACGTTTTCGGCGGCGGTCGTGGTCATCTGGCGCTGCTGCACCGGCGAGACCTTGCCCTCCGGGAAGAGGATGAAGACATCGGTGCGTGAACGGCCGGCAAAGGCGTCGATAGCCGCGCCGCCGGTGTCGCCGGAGGTCGCGCCGACGATGGTCGCGCGCGCGCCGTTCTTTTCCAGCGCATGGTCCATGAGCCGGGCGAGAAGCTGCATCGCCACGTCCTTGAAGGCGAGCGTCGTGCCGTGGAACAGCTCGAGAATGAAGGAATTCGGCCCGGTCTGGACGAGCGGCACCACCGCCGGATGGCGGAAGGTGGCATAGGCCTCGTCGATCATCGCGCGGAATTTTTCCGGCGCGATCTCGTCGCCGACGAAGGGTGACAGCACGGTGAAGGCGATGTCCTGATAGGACTTGCCGCGCAGCGCGCGGATCTCGCGTTTCGTGAACTGCGGCCATTCGCGGGGAACGTAGAGGCCCCCGTCGCGGGCCAGCCCCGCCAGCAATGCGTCCGAAAATGAGAGGACAGGTGCCTCGCCCCTGGTCGAAATATAATCCACGGCGTCTTCCCGAATTTTTGGCGGAGGAAACCGGCCCGGCCTCGATTTTCACACTCCCCGGCGAAAATGGAACCTTCGTGCGGCTTACCCTCGATTTTTCAGTGCGCCGCTGATATAGACCATCGGCATGGGTCAGGAAAGGCCCGTAACGTCGGATGTGACAGGCGGGTGACGCCTGAATGCTAAAGGGTCGGGTTTCCGTGTTGTCCAAAGTATCGTGCGCAGTGGTTTCCTTTACGCTTCTCGGCCTTCTGGCAGGCTGTAATTCCTCCTCCTCCCTTTCCGATACGGCCCCGCAGGGGCAGGCGTCGGACCTCCGGCAGGGAGCGTCCGTCAATTCCGTCGTGGTTCAGGCGACGTGCCCGCAGATCTTCATGCGCGACGCAACGGCCTCCCATCGCGTCTATGCCCGGGGCGGCGACGGCGATCCGACGAAGCTCGTCTACCAGGCGGCCTTCGCGGATACGACACGCTCCTGTACGACGGACGGCAACCAGATGACCATCAACGTCCTGGCGCAGGGCCGGATCGTCGCGGGTCCCGCCGGGTCGGCCTCCACGGTTTCGCTGCCAGTCCGCATCACCGTCACCGAGACCAACGCCATGCAGTTGGAAGAGCAGATCTATTCGCAGCTCGTCTCCTATCCGGCCGCCATACCGGCGGATTCCCTGTCCGGCCAGTTCCTGTTCCAGAAGCCCGACGTGACGATCCCGGCCAGTTCGGCGCAGAACGCCAAGGTCTATATCGGCTTCGATTCCGGCCCGGCCCCGAGAAACGCCCGCAACTGAGCGGCGCACCGCTCCGCTCACGCCGAAATATCCGGCAGCGCCGGCCGTCATGGGCCCTCGGTCTCTCCCGCATGGCGGGCAAATCCGACCCCGAGCGCACGCCAGCCGGCCAGCGCGACGAGCAGGATGCCGGCCGCCGCGACCCAGAAGGGCGCGACCAGAGCCGTCTCGCGCGGCACCATCCCGTCCAGCCCGCGGACGATCAGTCCCGACAGCAGCAGACCGAGCGGCATCATTCCCCAGGCCAGCAGGCGATAGACGCTGTTGACCCGGCCGAGGAGATGATCGGGAATCATCCGCTGGCGCGTCGAGACGGACACCGTGTTCCAGACCAGTCCCGTAAACTCGAACAGCGCCAGGACAATCGCCAGCGACACGGCGCCGGGCGCCAGCGCAATGCCGATGAAAGCGGGAACGGATGCGAGCAGCATCCATTGCGCGGCGGGTCCAGGGCCTATAAGGCGCACGATCCGCTCTCCCAGCAGCCCGCCGGCGATCCCGCCCACGGCCCCGGCGGCGAGGATCAACCCGTAGGCGGCGGAGGAAAGGCCGAGATTGTCCTGCACATGCAGGATCAGTGCGATCATCACCATCTGGAAGAACAGGTTCCAGAAGCCGGTCAGCCAGGCAAGCAGCCGCAGCAGCGGGGCGTCGCGCAGGAAGGCGATACCCTCGGCCAGTTCGGCACGCCAGTTCCGTTCCGTCGTCCGGCCGGGCTGAAAGTTTCCGGCGATGCCGGCCACGACCAGCGCCGCAGTGGCATAGAAAACCGTGTTGGCGGCAAAGGGCAGGGATAGCGCAAGCGCGATCATCGCCGCCCCGAGCGGCGGGCCGACGAGGGCGTTGCCCGTCAGTTCGACGCTCCACAGCCTGCCGTTGGCCGCTTCGAGCCGCGCATGCGGGACGAGCCCGGGAAGCATGGTCTGGGCGGCGTTGTCGCGAAAGACCTCGGCCGCGCCGACGACCAGAGCCGCCAGGGTCAGAACGGCGAAGGCCAATGGCGATGCGAGGCCGGTTTCCGGCGGCGCGGGCAGGGGCGTCGCCGCCCAGAGCACCAGTGCGGCGACGCCGAAAGCCGCGGCGCGCAGCACATCCATCCGCAGGATCAGTTTCCGCCGGTCGGTCCTGTCCGTCATGATCCCGGCCGGCAGGGCGAAGATCGCCCAGGGCAGCCGCAGGGCGATCGCCACCAGCGCGATCAGCAGCGGGTCGCGGGTGATGAGCGAAGCCGTCCACGCCCAGGCTATCGTGGCGATCCCGTCCGCGAGATTCGTCAGGCCGCTTGCGGCGATGAAGCGGGTGAGCGGCGCGCCGTTCATCGAGCGGGATCGTCGTATCTGGCGTCCAGTGTCGTTTCGTTCATCGTCGAGCCCTTGCCTTTCCGGTTCATTCGGCTGCACTCTGCATTCTCAAGTCAACTTGAGGTCAAGAGCCATGTCGCAATCCGGCCGGAAAAATTCCTCCGCCGAACTGACGGTCGGCCAGATGGCGGCACGTGCGGGGATCGCCGTCTCGGCGCTGCATTATTACGAGGCGGAGGGGCTGATCCGCAGCACCCGGACGCCGGCGGGGCATCGCCGCTATGACCGGCGCGAGCTGCACCGCGTCGCCGTCATCCGCATCGCGCAGTCGCTCGGCCTGTCGCTGGCCGAGATCCGGGCTATGCTGGACCAGGTGCCGCAGGGCAGGGCGGTCGGCCGGGCCGACTGGCAGGCGGCGTCCGAGGTCTGGCGCGCCGCTCTCGAGGACCGGATAGCGCGGCTCGTGCGCCTTCGCGATCAACTCGACCATTGCATCGGCTGCGGCTGCCTGTCGCTGGAAAGCTGCCCGCTCGGCAACGCAGGCGACAGGCTCGCTTCCGAAGGCAGCGTGTAGAAACATAATGTGGAAGGTTACATGACAGCCGGTCTCTCCATTTTTAAGCGAGCACGGATCGCATCGATTTTAGGTTTGAGAATATCATTGTTTTTCTCAACGTATATTGAACTAAAACCTCTTCTAATAATAATTTCGGAAATAAAACCAAGTTTTTCCCCTAATTTAATAAAATAAAGATGCGGGTCGGTTGTGTCAATTTTGACCGATTTTATTGCAGAGACAATGCCATCTTGCGTAACAGACGGACACTGGCACCGCTGCTGCACAAAGGCGGCCATCGACTCCGCATTGTCGTGGATGAAACCAAAGACAATTGATTCCGGTGTGCCGTCAGGTAGTTCAATTACATCATCGTTGGGTTCGTTGAGTGGAGGGTTATCGCCATCGATAACAGCTACCGCTTGCGCAGTGACCGTAGGATTTGCGTTGTGGTGCTTTAATACCTCAACAACAAACGGATATCCACCAGCCTTGTGCACTCGTACTTGATCAAAAATGTCGCGTGCATATTGCCGTAACATTTCCTCTACAAGATCTTTGGCGAAATCGTCTTCTACGAAAATCGCCGCATTCTGGGAAACTGTGCCTTTGAGCGCCCGCAGACTTTCAATTGTAAGCTTGCCCTGATAGGCCGTGCCGTCAATGCATGCCCAAATCGCCTTCGGCGGCAAAACGTCGAGTGCGTATTCCGAATGAGTCGTGAAGATAATTTGAGCTTTCTTTCGCGTTGCGACATCAAACAGATATTCGACCATCTTTCGCGTCGCCAACGGATGAAGCCCGTTCTCGATCTCCTCAATCAGAATAAGTGAGTTATCAGTCGCTCCCTCAATGCGCGACACCATTTCGATAATCGACGCCTCGCCGGCCCCAAAGTGGAATTGTGAGTAGTCGTTTTTTTGATGCATCCCAATAAGGATATTCTTTAGTGGATCGGATTTAAGCGATACGCGTTCGTAATTCTTCGCATCTTTACCAAGAATACGGCTAACGTAGCCTATTACCGCTTCATCAATCGGAGTTTTGACGATCTCGGTGTTCTTCGCAATGCCGACGAACTGCTTGAACTTTGTCTGCTCGTTAGCTGGAACGGTTCGCTGGATTGGAATCACAACCACATTGCGTTCCATAACTGTATCGCGCCGCCATTTGGCGGACACGAAACGAGCATTTCTCTGTATCCGTCCAGTCTTATTCATTTTCCGATCAATAATGTCATAGTCAATGCGCCAGTTTGCCATGCTGGTGTCACCGATATTAGACTTTGGAAAAAATTCACCGGGCTTGACGTCCTTGTAGGCAAGGGCAGCAGCACCGAGAATGGTAGATTTTCCGCCGCCATTCGTGCCAATGATTGCGGTAACTGGAAAGTCGAAATTGATCGTTTGGTTTGTGAAGCTTCGCACGTTTGAAAGTCGAAGATTTGGCAAATACTTCTCGTAGGAAAGCTTTTTGACCTTCTCTTCTAGACTCTCGATATCGCTCGGGCGCACGTCCATGATGTGTTCTCCTTTGTTACAATAACAGCCAACAGGACTGGAGCCGATTTCGGTAAAGCGACCGTTTCAGGGTGTGTTGCTGCGGCCGGCCGTATGGAACGCCTGCCCGGTCAGGCCACGCCGTCCCATGCGGCCAACGCCTCGATCGTGGCGGGCAGGTCGCTCATTCGTGCGATCACGGTTTCCGCGCCCGCGTCCATCAGGCGGCCGGCGTGGCTCGGATAGGTGTGCGAGGCGCCGGTGAAGCCGATGACCCGCATGCCGGCGCCGCGTGCGCCGGCGATTCCGTGGACGGAATCCTCGATCACCACCGTCCGTCGGGGATCGGCGCCCATCGACTTCGCGCCGTGCAGGAAGATGTCGGGCTTCGGCTTCGCCCGGTCGGGGCCGAGATCCTTGGCCGAAAAGATGTTCGGTGCGAACGCGTTGTAGAGCCCGACCTTCTTCAGCATCATGGCCAGCCGGTTCGTGCCGGAATTGGAGCAGATGCAGCGCGGCCCCGACAGGCGCGCCACGGCGTCCGCCGCGCCCGGGATCGCCTGCACGTCGCGCTCCAGCCGGATGTCGAGCAGCTTCTCCGACTTGTCGAGCAGCGAGGCCGACAGCGGGATCGAGACTTCCTTCTCGACGGCGAGGAGAATGTCGCGCCACACCAGGCCGGCGAATCGCTCGCCCATTTCCTCCGGACTGATCGGATAGCCCGCATCGCGCAGCAGCGCGGATTCGACCTCCGCCGCAATGATTTCGGAATCGACCAGCACGCCGTCGCAATCGAAAATAATGAGGTCGAAACCGCTCATCGTCGTTCTTCTTCCACTTTCGGAAATGGGGGCAGGGCCGCAAGGGCCCGTGAAACCCGTATGAAACTCGTGGCTGACCGGCTTTTAACCGAAGCGGGCCGCAGGCTCAACACCTGTGGCGCCAGAGCAATTCCAGGAAAAGTGCGCAGCGGTTTTCCGTCCGGAATTGCGTGAAAATAACAAGATGGAGCATTTCCGCGATTCGGAGAAAAGCGGAAATGCTCTATCGGCGGGTTTTCGCTTTTTTCGCCGCGACGCGGGGACGTTGAGACTTTCGTAACCATCTTCAGTAACCATAACGGACATCAGGTTTTCGAGTAAGCGTAACGAGCGAGTTCAAAAAATGGCGTCTGTCCTCCGTCTGGGCGAACTGTATCAGCAGTCCGCCGGCCCCCGGTCTCTTGTCGACACCATCATCAAGGGTGACTGCGTTGCTGCCCTCGAGGCGCTTCCCGACCAGTCGGTCGATGCGATCTTCGCCGATCCTCCCTACAATCTCCAGCTTGGCGGCGCGCTCACCCGTCCGGACCAGTCGCTGGTCGATGCCGTCGACGACGAATGGGACCAGTTCGCCTCCTTCGAGGCCTACGATGCCTTCACCCGTGCATGGCTGCTGGCCTGCCGCCGTGTCCTGAAGCCGAACGGCACGATCTGGGTCATCGGCTCCTACCACAACATCTTCCGCGTCGGCGCGACGCTCCAGAACCTCAATTTCTGGATCCTCAACGACGTTATCTGGCGCAAGACCAATCCAATGCCGAATTTCAAGGGCCGCCGTTTCCAGAACGCGCATGAGACGCTGATCTGGGCGAGCCGTGACCCGAAGGCCAAGAGCTACACCTTCAACTATGACGCGATGAAGGCGTCGAACGACGACGTGCAGATGCGCTCCGACTGGCTGTTCCCGATCTGCAACGGCGGCGAAAGGCTGAAGGACGCGGATGGCCGCAAGGTCCACCCGACCCAGAAGCCGGAAGCGCTGCTCGCCCGCATCATCATGGCCTCCACCAAGCCGGGCGACGTGGTGCTCGATCCCTTCTTCGGCTCCGGCACCACCGGCGCGGTCGCCAGGCGCCTTGGTCGCCACTTCGTCGGCATCGAGCGCGAGGACAGCTATATCGCGGCCGCCGCCGCCCGCATCGCCGCCGTCGAGCCGCTGGGCAAGGCGGAACTGACGGTAATGACCGGCAAGAAGGCCGAGCCGCGCGTTGCCTTCAACGTGCTGGTCGAAAGCGGACTCGTGCGTCCGGGACAGGTTCTGACGGACGCGAAGCGCCGCTGGAGCGCCATCGTCCGTGCCGACGGCACGCTGGCTGCCGGCGGGGAAGCCGGGTCGATCCACCGGCTCGGCGCCCGCGTGCAGGGGCTCGATGCCTGCAACGGCTGGACCTTCTGGCACGTCGAGGAACAGGGAAGCCTTCGTCCCATCGACGACCTGCGCGCCCGCATCCGCAAGGAGATGGCGGGGCTGGAGTAATCCCTGACTCCGATCCGCCTTGAAACCCCCTGACGGTTTCGTACCTTCAGTCCCGTCAGGGGACGTGGCGCCCGGTCCGGCAACGGACCGGGCGCAGCCTTGTCCAATATATGCCGATATCCCGTCTTTCGCGTTGAGCTTGCTCGCATGCGACCGGGCCGCGACAGGTTTCGGTCAAGGACTTACAGACCGTCGTAGGTCCTTCGGTCGATCAGGAAATATGCCGCCGCAGGATCTTCTCCACTTCAGGCATGAGCTTCAGGACATATGTTTTGGTAATGTGATGCTTGTCCCGATAGACGAGAACGGAGTCTTTGACTGCCCAGCACGATTCGGCGTCGCAAAACTGCTGCGAGAGGTCATAGAAGTTCACGTTGTCGATATTGATTTCCGTAGTGGGATCATGATCCGCCAGCAAGAGCTTGCGCGAAACCGAGCACTTGTTGAAATCATCGCTATTGAGGAAGACGCATGTCGGCACGTCCATTCCCATCCACGGATTGTCGCGCAGGGCGACGACGCTGATATTCTCCTGTCCAAGAGATTTCCATGCGTTCAGATAGCCCTGCGGAATATGCTCCCTGTCGCCCTGGCCTCTTGTCGCCGTCGTAAACACTAGCTCCGGCTTCAGTTCCTTGATCCTTGCCACGGCCTGCTTCGCCCATGCCGTGCAGGACGGATCAATATCGAATTCCTGCGCATCTATGCTGAAGAAGCAGGCGCTCTTCGTCATGTTGACGATCCGGAAATGCAGTTTCAGGCCGAGGTCGTTCAACACGGGCAGCCATTGCAGGCTATGGGAGCCGCCGACCAGGACGAGCGTGCGGGAAGCGTTCACATCGCCATAGGTGCATTCGATAACCTTTGAATTGGTTATGTTCTGGTGGCATCCGTCGTTGTAGGCGACCGGCAGATCCAGCCGCGCTATCACCGGAGCGGGAATGATGGAACCTTCGGCCGGCGTCGCCTCTCCGGTCATGAATTGTGCCAGCATTCTTTGGCCGTCGCGCACTTCAACCCTGTAGACATAATACCAGGTTCCAATCCCGATGACCGCTGGCAGAAGTATGGAAGCGCAGGCGACAACCGGAAGGACGAAGCCTCGAATGGCGTTCACAAACTTGCGCAGTGGACGTTCGGCCGCGACTGTCGTGAGCCATGCAAGGATACCCGACGCGAAAATGATGACCAGTCCCGCCGGAATGGTTACGGATTCCGTTTCGAACAGAAATCTGTAGGTGATGAGCAACGGCCAATGCCACAGATAGAACGAGAAGGAGATGTCGCCGAGCTGCACCAGAAACCTGTGTTTCAGGATTCCGATATTGCCGTCGTTCTGCGCCGAGACGATGATCGCAGTCGCCGCCAGCACAGGGATCAGGGCAACTGCGCCGGGAAACAGCCGGGAAACATCGATGATGGCGGCCATCAGGATAATGACGACAAGGCCGGCATAACCCAGTGCTTTTGCCAGTCCGCCGGAGAGTTTGATCTTTCGATAATGCAGGCCGAGCAGTGCCCCGGCGCAGAACTCCCAGATGCGCGCGCCTGTGTCGAAATAAGCCCAGGGCTGATTGAGACGGGTAATGATGACAGAATAGACGAACGAAGCGATGAAGATGACGCCAAGGCAGAAAGTCCAAGCCGATATTCTGGATACGCCGATGAGTTTTGAGACTTTGGCCGCGACGAAAAACACGAGCGGAATCAGGAAGTACAGCTGCATCTGTAGCGACAAGGCCCAGAATTGCTGGAAGGGAGATGCGGTGAAACCCTGCTGAAGATAGTCGGCTCCGCTTCTGGCGAGCAGCCAGTTTTCCAGGAACAGTGTCGAGGCGATGGCATGCTTGAGTTCGTCTCCCCAGATCGTACTGGGCAGAAATGCTATGCCAAGAAATATGGTCGAGACGATTACGACAGTGGCGCCAGGAAGTATTCTCCCGAGCGTTTTTACAATATAGTTAAATACATCTGTGAATTTCAGATCATGGAACTTGTCAAAGCTGGTGGCTATGAAGAACGCTGCAACAACGAAAAAGATATCGACACCGCCGGAAACGCGATGGAACCATATATGGTATACGGCCACCATGAGGGCGGCAACAAATCTAAGTCCTTGAATTTCATGAAGATACTTCTTGTCGGTAGCGGTACGACCCATATTTGCATCTCCAAGGATCAAAAAACTGACATCCTGACGTAGGTTTAAATCATATCGATGGCGTGTAAACAACCGTTTCGAAATTCGCCTGTACGACTATAAGGAAGCTTGCGGATTCATCTTGTCCTTTCGTTGCCGGCGTGCCGGGAAGCCGTGATGGTTCACAGAAAAATGGAACGGATGGACGCTCACTTCCGTCATGAATCCCGGTTCAATCGCTCGCCCGACGCGCGAATTGCTATCATCCGTACATTGCGAGACATTCTGCGGCTTACACAGCAATCCCGACCGCGGAGAGGTCGGCCTTGAGCTTTTCGGCGCCGGTGAAGCGGATGGCTTGCCAGCCGGCGGAGCGGGCGCCTTCCACGTTTGCCGCCACGTCGTCGATGAACAGCGTGTTTTCGGGCGTCAGGCCGAAGGAGCGGGCGTGGTGCCGGTAGATTGCGATATCCGGCTTGATGAGGCCGACTTCGGCGGAAACCGTGACGCCGCGCGGGGCGTTGAGGAAGGCGAAGCGCCCGCGGGCCTCGGCAAAGGTGTCGGCGGCGAAGTTGGTCAGCATGGTGACGTCGAAGCCGGCCTCGATCAGCGACAGCATCACGGCGACGCTGTCGTCCAGCGCACGCGGAACCATCTCGTGCCAGCGCTGGCGGAAGGCGCGGATGCGCGCTTCCTCCTGCGGGTGTCGGGCGATCAGTTCCGCCTCGGCCTCGCTCCACGGCCGGCCGCGGTCCTGCTCGAGATTCCAGTCGTGGGTGCAGACGGTTTCGAGGAACCGCCGCCGCTCTTCCGGATCCGGAATGATCTGGCGGAACGGCAGTTCGGGATCGTAATGGATCAGGACGCTGCCGATGTCGAAAACGATGTGGCGAATGGGGGTGGTCACTGTGCATGTCCCTGTGTCGGATCGGGGGTGGAGACGATAGCTGTCTCGATGATCTTTTTCATGACGGACGGAAGCGCCTGCGCCGCGAGATTGTCCAGCGGCTCCCACCAGCCGTCCTCCACGGCGCGTTCCGCGACGCCGGCCCTGTAGACGTCCACCCGCAATTCGAAATGGGTGAAGATGTGGACGACCGTGCCGCGCGGCTGCCAGCCGGCGGGGAAGGGGGCGGCGTCCGGGGAGGTCGCGCCATCGCGGCGGGAGGTGAAGTCCGTGACCGGAACCTGCGTCATGCCGCCGAGAAGGCCCTTGTCCGGGCGGCGCTGCAACAGCATGCGGCGCTGCGGCGAAACGGCGACGAAGGCTGCTGCCCGGCGCACCGGCTTCGCCTTCTTGGCCGCCTTGACCGGATAATGCTCCGGGTCGCCCACGGCCAGCGCGCGACAGTCCTCGCGGAACGGACAGAGGGCGCAGGCCGGCCGTTTCGGCGTGCAGATCGTTGCGCCGAGGTCCATCATCGCCTGGGCGAAATCGCCCGGCCGCTCCTGCGGCGTCAGCGCGGCGACCTTCGCCTTCATGGCGGGCTTCGAGCCGGGCAACGGATCGGAGATGGCGTAAAGGCGCGAGATCACCCGCTCGACATTGCCGTCCATCACCGCGGCGGGCTCGTCGAAGGCGATGGCGGCGACCGCCGCCGCCGTGTAGTCGCCGATGCCAGGCAGGGCCTTGAGCCCGGCCTCGGTCGCGGGGAACCGGCCGCCGTGTTCCGCGGCCACCGCCTCGGCGCATTTCTTCAGGTTGCGGGCCCGCGCGTAATAGCCGAGCCCGGCCCAGGCCGCCATCACATCCTCGGATCGGGCGGTGGCCAGGTCGTTCACGCCGGGCCACAGCGCCAGGAACTTCGCGAAGTAAGGCTTGACCGCGGCCACGGTGGTCTGTTGCAGCATGACTTCCGACAGCCACACATGATAGGGATCGGCCTTGACGCCGCGCGCGCGCATCGGCGGCGAAACCCGCCAGGGCAGGTCGCGGTGGTGGCGGTCGTACCAGCCGAGAAGGCGTTCGGCTTCCGGCGCGGTGGAGGTCTTGTCGAGCATGATTTGGGCCGTCTGGATTTTTGCCCTATAGTTGGACGATTGATTTGCCCGGTTCAACAGGGCCGGAGCCTTATACATGAGTTACAAGAGACGCGGCGAGAGACCGATTTCCGATATTGCCAACGGTATCATGGACCCCGTGCTGGCGCGGCGTGCCGGCATTTCGACGGCATTGCTCGGTTCCTGGGACGAAATCGCCGGTGCGGAATTCGCCGATTGCACCCGGCCGGAGAAAATCGTCTGGCCGCGCCGCGACGATCCGGGGCAGATGGGCGGCCATCGGCCCGGCCAGCTCATCGTCGCCTGCGAGGGCGCCCGGGCGCTGTTCCTGACCCATGCGCAGGATGAACTGATCGACCGCATCAACGGTTTCTTCGGCTATCCCGCCATCCGCCAGATCCGCATCGTCCAGAAGCCGGTGTCGCGCGCGCTTCCCCTGCGGCGTGTGGTGCGCCCGCTGCCGAAGGCCGCCGAAAAGCGACTCGAGGACATGATGGAAGGGATCGAGAGCGAGGCCCTGCGCGCCGCCATTACCCGTCTGGGAAAGGCTGTCCTCCAGCCCGGGCGGGCGGCGCGGAAGAAAACCGGCGAGTAACGGGAAATTAAAAGCCTCGTGGAGCCGCCCTGCAATCGGCTCCACGAGGCTTCCGTCCGGTTTTGACACTGGACGGGGGGTCCGGGGGATCGATCCGCGCCACGCGGCACGGCGTGTGCGGTCAATATCCGAAAATTGGTATGTGAAAGCTACAGCAGTTTTGCGGCGTTGAACGTCCCCCGTTTGGGGGGTGCCGTTAAATTTTTTTGGAGATACGGGGTTCAGTCGCCAGCGGAACTTATCATCCGGCGTCGCGCAGGCGTTCCGCCGTCTGCAAATCCACCGAAACGAGCTGAGAAACGCCCTGTTCGGCCATCGTCACGCCGAACAGCCGGTCCATGCGCGACATGGTGATGGGATTGTGGGTGATGATGACGAAGCGCGTCTGCGTGGAGGCCGCCATCTCGTCCATCAGGTTGCAATAGCGCTCCACATTGTGGTCGTCGAGCGGCGCGTCCACCTCGTCGAGCACGCAGATCGGTGCCGGGTTGGTAAGGAAGACGGCGAAGATCAGCGCCATCGCCGTCAGCGCCTGCTCGCCGCCCGAAAGCAGCGTCATGGTCTGCGGCTTCTTTCCCGGCGGGCGGGCGAGGATTTCGAGGCCGGCTTCCAGCGGGTCGTCGGACTCGATCAGTTGCAGCTCCGCCGTGCCGCCGTTGAAGAGATGGGTAAAGAGCCGCTTGAACTGCTCGTTCACGACGTCGAAGGCGGCGAGAAGCCGCTCGCGGCCTTCCCGGTTCAGGTTGCCGATGGCGCCGCGCAGCTTGCGGATCGCGTCGATCACGTCGTCGCGCTCGGCGATCAGAGCGTCGAGCTTGTCCGAAAGCTCCTTCGCCTCTTCCTCGGCGCGCAGGTTTACCGCGCCCAGCCGCTCGCGCTCCATCTTCAGCCGGTCGAGGTCGCGTTCCACCTCCCGCGTATCGGGCAGCGCCGCATCCGGCTCGATGCCGGCCAGTTTGTAAAGGCCCTGAGGCTGAAGGTTCAGCGTTTCGCGGATGCGGGCTTCCGTGTCCTCGCGCCGCTCGCGGGCGGACACCAGCCGTTCCTCGGCACGGCCGCGCTTCTCGCGCGCCTCGGCCAGCGCCGCCAGCGCGGCGGCGGCGCGGGTATCGGCATCGCGCTGGAGGTTTTCGGCCTCGACCAGCCGGTCGGCGGCCTCGCGGCGCGTTTCCTCGACCGTGGCGATTTCGCTCAGCAGACCGTGCCGCCGGGCTTCGAATTCCTCGGGCGCCTCGTCGAGCGCCTCGATCTCGTCGCGCGCTTCCGCCTCGCGCTCCCGCAGGGTCGCGATATGGGACGCGGCGCTCGCGGCGCGGTTCTGCCAGAGGCGGCGCTCGTCGCCGATGGCGGCAAGGCGGCGGCGGCGGGCCTCGTTCTCGCGGGCGAGACCTTCGTGGCGGGCCCGCGCCTCGGCGACCTCGCTGCGGCCGGCGGCCACGGCAAACTGCTGCTCGGCAAGCTTCGCATCGAGGCCGGAAAGATCAGGCGCTTCGGTCAGCCGGGCGCGGGCCTCCTCCTCGGCAACGGCGATTTCCCCGATTTGCGCCTGTACCTGGTTGCGGGCTTCGGCCATCACGTCGCGGCGGCGGGCGAGATCCCCGAAGGCCCGTTCGGCGGCGGCGAGCGCCTCGCGCGCCTCGGCCGCGATGCGGGCAGCGAGCCGGACGACCTCGCGCGCCGTCGAGACGCTGCGTTCGGTCTCGCGGATCGTCTCGCCGGCCCGCGCCAGCGTCTCCAGCGCCTCGGCAAGCTGCTCGCGGGCCTCGTCCGCCTCGGCCTCGATTTCGGCAAGGCGGTTCTTCTGGGCAAGGCGAAGGGCGGCGGCGGAAGGCGCGTCGGCGCCCTTGACGTGGCCGTCCCAGCGAAAGACCGCCCCGTCGCGCGTCACCAGCGACTGGCCGGGCTTCAGCAGGCCCATCAGCCGTTGCGCGTCGGCAGGCTCGGCAAGTCCGGTCTGCGCCAGACGGCGGGCAAGGGCGGCGGGCGCGGACACCAGCGCGGAGAGCGGCGTGACGCCTGCCGGCAGTGGTGCGTCGTCGCCCGGCGCGTCCGTTTCCGTCCAGTAGGCGGGAGCCCGGGCGTCGAGTGGGCTGTCGAGATCCTCGCCGAGAACGGCGCCGAGCGCGGTTTCGTAGCCGCGCTGCACCTCGATCAGGTCGGCCACCGGAATGAAGCCGCCGGAAGGCGCGCTTGCCGCCAGCATGCCGGAAATGGTGCGCGCCTCCGTCTCCAGCGCCGCGGTACGGGCGCGGGCCATGTCGGCGGGCGGGCGCAGCGAGGCTTCCTGCGCGCGCGCGTCGGCCAGCGAGGCTTCGGCATCCTCGACGCCGATCTGGGCTTCTTCGAGTGCTGCGTCCGCGTCGGCGACGGCAACGCGCTTTTCCTCCGGGTCGGGCAGGGCGGCAAGGTGCCGGTCGATGCCGTCGAGTTCCTGTGCCGCCTCGGCGTCCTGCCGTTCCAGACGCTGCCTGCGTCCGGCGAGATCGGCCAGCATCCGCTCGACCTGGCTGCGCCCGGCGGCGGCCTCCGCCCGCTCCGCGGTCAGGCGGGTGAGAAGCGCCTCGGCGTCCGAAAGCGTCGCCGCGGCGGCCTCGAAAGCGGCGCGGGTCTCTTCCGCCTCGATGCCGGAATCGGCCAGTTCTCCGACGATCTGATCTTCCTCGGCGGCCAGCCGTTCGAGAATGGCGGCATTGTCGGCGACGAGCCGTTCCTCGCGTGCCACGTCCTCGCCAAGCTGGGCAAGGCGGCGGGTCAGCTCGTCGCGACGCCTGAGAATGCGGCTTGCCTCCTCGTCGAGCTGGGAACGGGCGATTTGCAGGCGCTGGAGTGCTGCGGCGGCGCGGGCCTCGGCCTCGCGCAGTTCCGGCAGCTTCAGGGTCGCGATTCCTTGAGCCTTGGCGGCCTCCATTTGCGCCTGCGCCTTTTCGGCCACGAGGCTGGTCGCGTCGTTCAGGGCCGTGTTGGCTTCCGTTTCGGCCTCCTGCGCCTGCTTCCAGCGGATATAGAGCAGGATGGCCTCATGCTCGCGGATCGACGCGGACAGCGCCTTGAAACGATTCGCCTGACGGGCCTGCCGCTTGAGGCTTTCGATCTGGCTGTCGAGCTGGGCGGTCACGTCCTCCAGCCGGTCGAGATTGGCCTCGGTGGCCTTCAGGCGCAGTTCCGCCTCGTGGCGGCGCGAATGCAGGCCGGAAATGCCGGCGGCTTCTTCCAGAAGCTGGCGGCGCGCCTGCGGTTTCGCCTGGATGAGTTCGCCGATCCGGCCCTGGCCGACCATCGACGGCGAGCGCGCCCCGGTCGAGGCGTCGGCGAACAGAAGCTGCACGTCGCGCGCCCGCGCCTCCTTGCCGTTGATGCGGTAGACGGAGCCGTTCTCGCGCTCGATGCGGCGCGAGACCTGGATTTCGTCGGTGTCGTTGAAGGCGGCGGGCGCGGTGCGGTCGGCATTGTCGAGCCACAGCGCCACTTCCGCCGTGTTGCGGGCCGGCCGGTTGCCCGAGCCGGAAAAGATCACGTCGTCCATGCCGGAGGCGCGCATGTTCTTGTAGGAATTCTCGCCCATGACCCAGCGCAGCGCCTCGACGAGGTTCGACTTGCCGCAGCCGTTCGGCCCGACGACGCCGGTCAGCCCCGGCTCGATGACGAACTCCATCGGCTCCACGAAGGATTTGAAGCCGGTCAGGCGCAGGCGGGTGAACTTCATGGGCGGCCCGCCGTTTTGCCGCGGAGTTTCCCCTCCGGTTGCCGTATCCCCCGCGAGGGCAGGGTCATGGCACGGGAAACGAGCCGGTGGGGCTTCTCCTTCTCCCCGGCGGGGAGAAGGTGCCCGAAGGGCGGATGAGGGGGGCAGGCGCACAGCGCCTGCCCCGAAAGGCCCCTCATCCGGCTGCCGCCACCTTCTCCCCGCCGGGGAGAAGGCGCAAGAGCCGAGAGCCTCGGTGTCATCTGTAATTCGTCTCCCCCCTTGTGGGGGAGATGGCCGGCAGGCCAGAGGGGGTTCGCGCGCGCGCGCAAATCCTCGCCCGCCGTAAGGCGGACGTCAGGCGAAGCTGTCGATGATGGCCGACATTTCGTCAACCGACATGTCTCCCGAATAGACCTTCCCGTTGATGATGAAGGTCGGCGTGGCATTCACGCCGAAGTCCCTGGCGCCGCGCTCGCGCACTGCGTTCACATCATCCAGAAGCTTCTGGTTCGTCAAGCAGGTGTTGAAGCTTTCCTCGGAAAAACCGGCCACGCGGGACATCTGGAGCAGCGCCGCGCGTCCGTCCTGTGCGCCGGCCCAGGTGGTCTGCTGCTTGAACAGCATGGAGACGAAGGGGAAATACTGGCCTTCCGGGGCGCAGCGCGCCAGCATGAAGGCGGCCGCCGCGCGCGGATCGAACGGGAATTCGCGGACGATGAACTGCACCTTGCCGGTGTCGACGTATTTTTCCTTGATCGCGTCGAAGGTGTTGGCGTGGAAATTCGCGCAATGCGAGCACGTCATCGACATGTATTCGACGATCTTGACCGGGGCGTCGTCCTCGCCGATCGCCATTTCGGGCAGGGAGCCGGGCTTCAGGACTTCGCTCATGTCGACCTCGCGCTGCGGCTGCGGAGCGTCGGCGCGGGCGGGGAAGGCGATGGCGAGCGGCAGCGAGGCTGCGGCCATGCCGCCGAGAAGAACGCGCCGGGAAACGCTGGTGTCGAATATCTGCATGGTCTGGAACCTTTGGCCAAGGGTTGGAAAGAGTGGTTCTTTATCCGATATAGCGAGCGATGACGGCAAACAAGCGGCAGAGCGGGTGACGCTGCGTCAAACAAGCGTGATTTATGCGACACCCGCGCCCATTGCCGCTTTCGCCGTGCGAAAAACAGCGCCTGCGGTCGTTTTCAACCTTCCGCATTTGCTGTAGAGCATTGAAAAAACTGCCTTCGGGCTGGAGGCGTCCGGAAAATGGGAGGCGGCTTTGCGGTTGCGCGGGCAGGCGGCAGGCAAGTCGGGGACTGGCGAATGGTGAAGTGGGTCTACACATTCGGCGACGGCAAGGCGGAAGGCTCCGCCCGCGATGTCGCCCTTCTGGGTGGCAAGGGGGCCAATCTCGCAGAAATGGCGAGCCTCGGCCTGCCCGTGCCGCCGGGCCTGACCGTCACAACCGAAGCCTGCAACTGGTTCTACAACAACGGCCGCGTCCTGCCGCCGGGCCTTCAGGAGGAAGTCCTGAAGGGGATCGCCGGCATGGAGGCGATCACCGGCCGCCGCTTCGGCGATGCCGGGCGCCCGCTTCTCCTGTCGGTCCGCTCCGGCGCGCGCGCCTCGATGCCCGGCATGATGGATACGGTGCTGAACCTCGGCCTCAACGACGATTCGGTGCAGGCGCTCGGCCACGACGCCGGCGACGCCCGCTTCGCCTGGGACAGCTACCGCCGCTTCATCCAGATGTATTCGAACGTCGTGCTCGGCCTCGACCACGAGCTGTTCGAGGAAATCCTGGAGGACGAGAAGAACCGCCTCGGCCATGAGTTCGACACCGACCTGACGGCGGTCGAATGGCAGCACGTCGTGTCGCTTTACAAGGAAATGCTGGAAGAGGAACTGGGCGAGCCGTTTCCGCAGGAGCCGCACGAGCAATTGTGGGGAGCGGTCTCCGGCGTGTTCTCGAGCTGGATGAACGCCCGCGCCGTCACCTATCGCATGCTGCACAACATTCCCGAAGCCTGGGGCACGGCCGTCAACATCCAGGCGATGGTGTTCGGCAATCTGGGCACGTCGTCGGCCACCGGCGTCGCCTTCACCCGCAATCCCTCGACCGGCGAGAAGACGCTCTACGGCGAGTTCCTCGTCAATGCCCAGGGCGAGGACGTGGTGGCCGGCATCCGCACCCCGCAATCGATCACCGAGGAGGGCCGCATCGCTTCCGGCTCCGAGCGCCCCTCGATGGAAAAGCTGATGCCGCAGACCTTCGCGGCCTTCCGCGAGATCTGCGACCGGCTGGAAGCCCATTACCGCGACGTGCAGGACGTGGAGTTCACCATCGAGCGCGGCAAGCTGTGGATGCTCCAGACCCGTTCCGCCAAGCGGACCACCCGTGCGGCGATGAAGGTCGCGGTGGACATGGTCGCGGAGGGGCTGATCACCCGCGAGGAGGCGATCGCCCGCATCGAGCCTTCCTCGCTCGACCAGCTGCTGCACCCGACCATCGACCCGAAGGCCGGGCGCGACGTGATCGGTTCCGGCCTGCCGGCCTCGCCCGGCGCGGCGACCGGGGAGATCGTCTTCACGGCCGAGGAGGCCGTCGCGGCCGAGGCCGAGGGCCGCAAGGTCATTCTGGTGCGCATCGAGACGAGCCCGGAGGACATCCACGGCATGCACGTTGCCGAAGGCATTCTGACGACGCGCGGCGGTATGACCAGCCACGCCGCCGTGGTGGCGCGCGGCATGGGCATCCCCTGCGTCGTCGGCGCCGGCACGATGCGGGTCGACCTGCGCAACGGCCGCCTGATCGGCATGGGCATGACGCTGGAAAAGGGCGATGTCATCACCATCGACGGTTCTTCCGGCCAGGTTCTGGCCGGCCGGGTGGCGATGCTCCAGCCGGAGCTTTCCGGCGATTTCGGCCGGCTCATGGAATGGGCCGACGGCCTGCGCCGGATGGATATCCGCACCAATGCCGACACACCGTCCGATGCGCGCGCGGCGCGCAGCTTCGGGGCGGAAGGCATCGGCCTTTGCCGCACGGAGCATATGTTCTTCGACGGCGGACGCATCCACGTCATGCGCGAGATGATTCTGGCCGAGGACGAAAAGGGCCGCCGGGCCGCGCTGGACCGGCTTCTGCCCATGCAGCGGCAGGATTTCACCGAGCTTTTCGCCATCATGCACGGCCTGCCGGTGACGATCCGCCTGCTCGATCCGCCGCTGCACGAGTTCCTGCCGAAAACCGGGAAGGAAACGCGCGAGGTCGCGGCGGCGATGGGCATGGATGAGGCCGTTCTCGGCCAGCGGCTCGATGCGCTGCACGAGTTCAATCCGATGCTGGGTCTGCGCGGCTGTCGCCTTGCCATCGCCTATCCCGAAATCGCCGAAATGCAGGCCCGCGCCATCTTTCAGGCGGCGGTGGAGGCGGCCCGCGAAACCGGCGCCGCCGTCGTGCCGGAAATCATGGTGCCGCTGGTCGGCCTGCGCTCGGAAATCGATTACGTGAAGGGGGTGATCGACCGCGTCGCGCAGGAAGTCACGGGCGAGGCGGGCCTGCGGATCGACTATCTGGTCGGCACGATGATCGAGCTGCCGCGCGCCGCCCTTCAGGCGCACGCGATCGCCGAGGCGGCGGAATTCTTCTCCTTCGGCACCAACGACCTGACGCAGACCACCTTCGGCATTTCGCGCGACGACGCCGCCCGTTTCATGACGATCTACCAGAGGAAGGGCATCGTCGATCACGATCCCTTCGTCTCGCTGGACTTCGACGGCGTGGGCGAATTGATGGAGATCGCCGCGACCCGCGGCCGCCGCACCCGCCCGAAGATGAAGATCGGCATCTGCGGCGAGCATGGCGGCGATCCGGTCTCCATCCGCTTCTGCGAGAATATCGGCCTCGACTACGTGTCCTGCTCGCCGTTCCGCGTGCCGATCGCGCGGCTGGCGGCGGCGCAGGCGACGATTGCGGCGAAGGCCGTCCGTCTCGGCGATGCCTGAGCCGGGCGGATTATTTCCGGTCGACGATCACCCGGCGTTCGACGACGATCGGCGGCCGCCATGCCATATGTTGCGACATGCGGATCGAATTCGCCCGTGCCTCGGCGCGGCGGTCGAGCTCGATCCGCTGGAGGCATTCGGCGAAGGCGTCGTTCCCTTTCCGGAAACCGTAATTCACGCAGCGGGCCTCGTCGGCCGCGCGCCGCTGTTCGGGCGTCATCGTCTGGCAGGAGGCGCAAAGCAGGGCCGCTGCCGCCACCACCATCGCGTTCAAGACCGGTTTCATGGGCGTTCTCCTGATGACAGGTTTCTTTTACAGTGGAGATATACCACTATCCGCCGCAGGCAAGCCCGAATCCGCCCCGGCGATGTCATGAGTTTCTAGCAGGTTCTGTCTTCATGGCCATACGCTTCGAAAGGCCCGTTTCGCGTTCCGCCTTCTGGGCCAGGCGCCTTGGTTTTCTGGCGGCGCTGCTGTTCCTGGCGATTTTCGCTGCCTTTCGCACCGGATTCCTGTCCGTGCCGGACTTCACCCGCCTTGCCCTCATGTCCGCCGGTCTGGCCGCCCTGGCGGTGCTGCTGGCAGTAATCGGCCTGGCGCGGCTGTGGCAGGTGGGCGCGCTCGGCGGCATCGCGGCCTTCAGGGGGCTGGTCTATGCGGCGGTTCCGCTGACGGCCGCCGGCATCGCCGCCGCCGCCTATCTCGTCGCGCCGCCGGTCTACGATCTCTCGACCGATCCGGCCGACCCGCCGCCGATCCTGAAGGCCGTCGCCGCCGATCAGGAATGGCTGCCCCGCGTGCAGACGCAGGCCGGGGTGGCGAAGGGCAGGGTGGTCTATGCCGATCTCGTCGGGCGGCGGTTCGACGGCGCGCCCGACCGCGTCGCCGCCGCGGTGCGCAGGGCAGCCCGCGCGGCGCGCATCGTCATCGTGGCCTCGGAAGGCGAGGAGCAGGCCGGCGCCGAGCCGGAGGCCCTGCCGGTGCCCGGCATCCGGGGCGGAGGCGCCGTTCCCGGTGCGCCGCCGTCGATTCCGGTGCCGCTGCCGCGCCCCGAGCCGCAGCTTCTGGCGGCCCCGCCTTTGCTGGTCGGGAAACCCGGCGACGTTCTTTTCCAGGGACAGACGCGGACGCTGATTTTCGGCCTGCCCTTCGATGTCGTCGTGCGCCTGCGCGAGGAGGAGGACAACACGCTGGTCGACGTGCGCACCGTGGCGCGCTACGGCGACAGCGATTTCGGCATCGGCGCGCAGATCATCCGTGCCTTCCTCGACGCGCTCGAGACGGAAATGCTGGGGCTCGGCTGAACCGCCGTCTCAGGCGGGTTCGTAGATGCCGTCGAGGGCGGGCGGCCCGTTCGTCTTCACTGCGCCCTTTTCCACCAGATCCTCGATATGGGCGAGCACCGAAAGCGCCGCCGCGCCATGAAGCAGGGGATCGGTCTCGCGGTAGATGACCTTCACCATGTCGGCGATCGTGCGGTCGCCGGCCAGAATCCGCGCGCGGATCGCCCGCTCGCGCATGCGCCGGTGGGTGCGCAGGCCGCGCAGGAAGGCGGCGGGCTCCGTCACCGGGCCGCCGTGGCCGGGCAGGTAGACGCGGTCGTCGCGTTCGAGCAGCTTTTCCAGCGAGGCCATGTAGTCGCCCATCGAGCCGTCCGGCGGCGCGACGATGGTGGTCGCCCAGGCCATGACGTGATCGGCGGAAAAGACGATGCCCGTGCCGTCCAGCGCGAAGGCGGCGTGGTTCGCCGTATGCCCCGGCGTGTGCAGCGCCGTCAGCGCCCAGCCGTCGCCGGCGACGGTCTCGCCGTCGGCGACCGTCAGGTCGGGCCGGAAGGCGGTGTCGGCGCTTTCGGAAAAGGGATTGGCCTCGCCCTCGTGCAGCGGGCGGGAGGGCCGGTGCGGCCCCTCGGCCACGATGATCGCGCCGGTCCGTTCCTTGAGGCGCCGGGAAAGCGGCGCATGGTCGCGATGCGTGTGGCTGACGAAGATATGGCTGACCGGACGGCCGTTCACGGCTTTCAGCAGGGCGTCCAGATGCGCGTCGTCCTCGGGGCCGGGATCGATCACGGCAAGCGTGTCGCGCCCGACGATATAGCTGTTCGTGCCGTGAAAGGTGAAGGGCGAAGGATTGTTGACCGTGATGCGCAGCACATCCGGCCCGGCGGGCACGGCCTTGCCATGCGCCGGCTCGAACGCTTTTTCGAAAAGCGGATCGCTCATATCGTCTGCCTCATCCTGACGGGCGCCCATCGCGCGCGACGTGCTTAACATGGCGAAACGGCAGGCGTCACGGAAAAGCGTTCTCTTTTCCGCCACCGAGGGAGCCGCGGCCGGACCGGCGGAGGGAAACCTCCATTTTTTCCCGAACGGCGGATTGCCGCCCGGTTCGACTTTTGCTAATCACCGCCGCGTCGGGCCGCTCTGCCGCCTGACTCGTCTGTTGGGGCGTAGCCAAGCGGTAAGGCACCGGTTTTTGGTACCGGCATTCCCTGGTTCGAATCCAGGCGCCCCAGCCACGACTTGTTTTCCGTAAACCGGATGCGCGGCGATTGTTGGACAATGCCGGTGGCGATGGCGTGCCCGCGCGGTTTTGCGCTTCGGGGCTGCAAGCCTCTTGCAAGTGTGCGGGCGTGGTTGTAACGGCATCGCGTTCGCCGGCCATGAAGCCGGTGCCTTGCGTTTTTTGTCGTCGAAGCTGTGGCGCTTGCGCCGCCGAATTGCCCCGGATGTCCGTTCCATGCGCCCGCGCGATATTGCCGTCTACCTGTTTCTCGCCATCGTCTGGGGGCTTTCCTTTCTCGTTCTGGTGAAGGCGGTCGAGGCTTTCGGCTGGATCGGGGCGGTGACGCTGCGGGCGCTCATGGCTTCGGCGACGCTCTACGCCCTGGCGCGGGCCCTGCGCCGGCGGCTCGATTTTTCGCTGGGGTGGAAGCCGCTCTTCGTCGTGGGCGCGACCACGGTCGCCGGCCAGTTGATCGGCCTGTCCTATGCCGCGCCGCTGATCGGCACCGCCATGTCGGCCATTCTGGTCGCGACCATTCCGCTGTTTTCCATGATCATCGGCGCCTTCTGGGGGCTGGAGCGCATCAATGCCCACCGCCTTGCCGGTCTGGCGCTCGGCATTTTCGGCATCGTTCTGCTGGTCGGCTTTCCGGCCGCGCCGGTCACGCCGGCTTTCCTGTTCGGCTGCGCCGCCGCGCTGTTCGGCTCGTTTTCCGCCGCCTTCGGCAGCAATTATGCCAGCCGCTGGCTCGGGCGCGCCGGATCGTGGGAGGTGACGATCGGCGCCTTCTTCTTCGGCGGCCTCATGACCTTTCCCTTCCTCGCCGCCGTGCCGGTGCCGGCGCTGCCGCACGCGGTGGATCTCGTCTGGCTGGTCGTCCTGGCCTGCGGCATGAGCGCGCTGACCTATGTGCTCTATTTCGGCCTCGTCGCCTCCGTCGGCGCGACGCGCGCCATCAGCGTCGAATTCGCGGTCACGGCGGTTGCCGTCGCTATCGGCGCGCTGGCGCTGGGGGAACCCTTCTCGCTCATCCAGGCGGCCGGCGCGGTGGTGATCGTGGCGGGCTGCGCCATCGTCCTCGGATTGTTCCCGATGGCGCGAAGCGCCGGGCCCCGCGTGGAGCATTGAGGGCATCGTGCATGCCGGGGGCGGAAAGAAAACCGCATCGAGGCCGTCGGGCCTCGATGCGGTGCCTGTTCTTTCCGGGACGATCAGTCGCCGCCGAGGAATTCCTCGCAATAGCTCGGCGCACCGTTCACGCCGGGCTTGTCGATGATCGTGCGCACGGAGCGGATCACATAGTCCGGGGAGACGGTGAGCTGGACTTCGCAGCGCAGATATTCGGTGCGCGCGGGCGAAAGAAGCGCGCCGCGCCTGCCGCCGCTGCCTTCGGCATATCTGGCCTGGACCGTGCGGGTCCTGTAGCCGCCGCGCCAGGTGTAGATCGTGGACGCGCCGATCTGCTGGTCGGTGACGGGCGGGCCGAATTTGGCGAAGAAGGCGCCGGCCTGCTGGCCGTTCCAGCGTTTTTCGATGCCGTTCTGGGCGCCGGTCGCGGTGACGCAGCCTCCCAGTGCCAGGGCAAGGCCTGCAAGCGTGATGATGCGGATGTTCATCTGTCTCGTTCCATGAGAATCGCGTGGTTGAAGCGGCTTGCCGGTCCGGCGTCGGGCGCTCGGGAAATACGGCTTGCTAACCTTGCTCTATCGTCAAATCATACGCTGTCAAATGGATGCCATAGTGTTTGCCCCGTTTTTTTGAACGGGTGAGGCCCCGGTGTCACGCTCTTTTCCCGCGACAGCCGGCCGCACCGGTTTTTTTGCGCGCGGCCCGGTTTTTTTGCCGGCAGGCGCTTGTGCGGAACGGGAAGCCGGACTATAGACAGCGCCGCTGGTCACGGAGTGTAGCGCAGTCTGGTAGCGCACCACGTTCGGGACGTGGGGGTCGCGTGTTCGAATCACGCCACTCCGACCAGCCGAAAAAATCCCCTTTCCCTCGCAATTCATATCCTCGATGCCGCCATCGGCGCGTTGTTTCATGCTGCCTTTTTTTGTCGCAAGGCGCTTGTGCGGAGAGGGAAGCCGGTCTATAGACACGCCGCTGGTCACGGAGTGTAGCGCAGTCTGGTAGCGCACCACGTTCGGGACGTGGGGGTCGGAGGTTCGAATCCTCTCACTCCGACCAGCCGGCATCTCCCGATTTCCCGAACGGTTTCTCCTGAATATGGCGCATCCGCGCGCGTTTGCCGGTCCGCTGCCCAAGCCCCGGAGCAGGCGTCCGCGACGACGGCCGGCGGCGGCTGCGTCCGGCTGGAATGGTGCACGGCCGGATAATTTTTTCCTCACAGCGGGCGTCGGACAGTCGAATTTTCCTGTTTTCGGGAAAGAGAGAATTTCATCCCTGTCCTTGCCGGGCGCAAGTTGAGAGATTGCGCCACTCTGGCCCGGCCGCATGGCCGGCGCTGTCGATGCGCGAGGATCGTACCGCCATGACCGTTTCCGAAACCGTTTCCGCCGAAGACCTGTCGCGGCGCCTGGCGTCGCTCGATCTCGCCGGGCGGCTGTCGCTCGCCGCCGCAATTCCCGGCCGCACGGTCTTCACCACCAGTCTCGGCATCGAGGATCAGGTCATCACCGCCGCCATCGGCGAGGGCGGGGTCGATATCGATGTGGTGACGCTGGAAACGGGCCGCCTCTTTCCCGAAACCCTGGCGCTGATCGACGAGACGGAGGCGCGCTACGGCCTTTCGATCCGCCGTTATCATCCCGACGCGGCCGATGTGGAGGCCTATGCCGCCCGCTATGGGCTGAACGGCTTCTACGAGAGCGTCGAGGCTCGTCATGCCTGCTGCGACGTGCGCAAGTTGAGGCCGCTGAAACGGGCGCTGGAGGGCGCGTCGGTCTGGATCACCGGCCTGCGCCGCGGCCAGTCCGGCAACCGTGCCGCCATTCCCTTCGCCGAATACGATGCCGCGCGCGGACTTTTGAAGGTCAATCCGCTGGCGGACTGGGATATCGAGGCGATCCGCGCCCATGTCGCGGAAAATGCGGTGCCGGTCAATCCGCTGCATGGCCGCGGCTACCCTTCCATCGGCTGCGAGCCCTGCACGCGCGCGGTTCGCCCCGGCGAGCCGGAGCGCGCCGGCCGCTGGTGGTGGGAGAACGACGTGAAGCGCGAATGCGGCCTGCATGTCCCGGAAGCGGCGGCCTCCGAACTGCCCCGCGCCTGAGCCGTTCGTGCTGGCGCATTTTGTCGCGCCCCGCTCCTCCCGCCCCCATAGGTCGCTTTTTTCGCGCATATGGGGAAAATCCGTGCTATCTTCACCCTTGCAATGACCAATTCGGAAGGAGGCGTCATTGTGATGGAACCTTTCGGATGCAAAAGACTTATCGCCGGTGAAGAAGCACCGGCGTTCCCGAAAGGATAATGGTCTTCCTTCGCTCGCTTATCGCCGGGCACCCGGGTCTTCTGATGTAAAAGTCACGCGTTCTTCAGTCCGGTGTCCTGAACGGAAAGGAAAAGGTGAAGAACATGCCTATGGTCACGATATCCATTTCCCCGGAGCAGGTCGCTCATTTGCGCATCGCGGTTGAAAGCGGTGCCTATGCATCCGACAGCGAAGCCGTTCGCGACGCGCTGGTCATGTGGTGCGAGGCGCGCCGCCGACAGGGGCTTCCGGCCATGCCGCCCGGCCGCGTGATGGGACATAACCGTCATGTTGGCAAGGAAGGCAAGGACGTTGCCCATCTCAGCGTCGGCGATATGCTGGGCGCACACAATCCGGGCACGGCACACGGCTGACCCGTACAAACCTTGTCATAAAAGTTTCATTTAAGCCTAAGAGATTTTTGAGAAATCGATCTCTACTCTCCGTTCGCGCCCGTCGACGAAGAGGTTTTCGCATATGCCTGTCCATACTGTTCCACAGCGTGTTCCTGCGTCCACGCCTGGAGCAGCGGATGACGGTCTGTTCCAGCGTCTCGCCCATGTGACGCTCGAAACGGCCTTCCAGCCGATCGTCGAGGCGACGTCGGGACGTCTTGCCGCGTGGGAAGCCCTGATGCGCAATCATGAGCGCGCAGGCTTCGCCTCGCCGCTGGCGCTTCTCGACTTCGCCGACTCGATCGGCGCCCTGCTGCCGCTGGAAAAGCTGATGGTGCGCACGGCGCTGGAAAAATTCGTCGCGCAGCCGGATCGCGGCGGCCTCCAGCTCTTTCTCAACCTCGACTCGCGCCTGATCGGCGAGGGCGAGGGCCTCGTCCCGCGCCTTTGTGATCATCTGGACGATGCGGGGCTGGCACCATCCTTTCTCTGTTTCGAACTGTCGGAACGCTTCGACCTGACGCAGCATCCCGATTTCCGCCCGCTGATGGAGCGGATGCGGCAGGCCGGCTTCCGCTTCGCCATCGACGATTTCGGCGCCGGCGTCGGCGAAATGAAGCTGCTGTGCGACTATCCGGTCGATTACGTCAAGATCGACCGCTACTTCGTCTCGGGCATCGGTGGCTCCGCCCCGCGCCGCCATATCGTCGGGAATCTGGTCGCCACCGCGCACCGGCTCGGCGTCGCGGTCGTGGCCGAGGGCGTGGAAACCGCCGAGGAAGCCGAGGCGTGCCGCGATCTCGGCGTCGATTTCCTGCAAGGCTGGTTCATCGGCCGGCCGGAGATCGAGGTGCCGCAGGCCCGGACCTTCTCCCACCTGCGCCGCCGCGAGCCGCCGGCGTCGCCGACTGCCGGCTTCGATCGCGGCCTGATCCTCGCGCGCATCGAGCATCCGCAAAGCCTCGTCGAGGACGAGGGCGTCGAGCGCGCCTTCGACATCTTCCGCGCCAGCCCGGGGCAGGGCTACCTGCCGATTCTGGGCCGCGACGGCGCGCCGCGCGGCATCCTGAAGGAAGAGCGGCTCAAGGAATACATCTACCAGCCCTTCGGGCGCGATCTCCTGAAAAACCGGATCTACAGCCGCACCGTGTCGCATTTCACCGACCGCGCGCCGGTGGCGGAGCTGGACATGGCCTCGGAAACCATGCTCGGCGCCTTCGCCGGCGTCGAGGACAGCCCCTGCCTGATCCTGACGGACGGCGGCGCCTATGCGGGGGTCGTCTCGGCGGCCTCGCTGCTGCGCGTCATGCACGAGAAGAGCCTGCGCGCGGCACAGGACCAGAACCCGCTGACGGGGCTGCCCGGCAACCGCGCCATCAGCGACTATCTGGCCGCCGCCGCCGGCGAGGCGGGCGGGGCGCGGTATTTCTGCTATTGCGATTTCGATCACTTCAAGCCGTTCAACGACATTTACGGCTTCCAGAAGGGCGACCACGCGATCATGCTCTTCGCGGCCCTGATGCGCCGCTATTTCTTCGTCGAGGGAACGTTTCTCGGCCATGTCGGCGGCGACGACTTCTTCATCGGCCTCAGCCAGCTGCCGCGCGAGGACGTGCTGGACATGCTTTCGCGCCTGAGCCGCGATTTCCACAACGAGGTGGCGGGCCTTTATTCGCCGCAGGCGCGCCTGGCCGGTTCGGTGAAGGGTCGCGACCGGTCGGGCGCGGAAAAGGACTATCCGCTGATGCGCTGCTCGGTCGGCATCCTCGAGCTTCCCGCAGGCCGCAAGGCTGCCTCGGTGGACGACCTGGCCGTGGAAATCACAGCCCTCAAGGCCGACGCCAAGAAAAGCGAAACGGGCCTCGTCCTGCGCCGGTTCTGAACATCGGCTTGCCGGCGGCGGCAGGCGACAAAGCCCGCTCAGGATCGCGGCCGGCTGCGGCGCGCGCGGCCCCGCGTCAACACACCTCCTTTTCAAAGCCGGGCGGCTGTTCTATCCCTTGGCCCGAAGTCGTCTGATCACGCTCAAGGGAGATCGCCCATGTCTTTGCCCGCCGCAATGCGTTTCGTGGACCTGCCGTCCTTCGGGGCACCGGACGTCATGACGGTTTCCAGCGGACCGCTGCCGGCCGTCGGGCCGGGCGAGATTCTCGTTCGCGTCGAAGCTGCCGGCATCAACCGCCCGGACGTTGCCCAGCGCGAAGGCTCCTATCCGCCGCCGAAGGATGCGAGCCCGATCCTCGGCCTTGAAATCGCCGGCGAGGTCGCGGCCCTCGGCGCGGGCGTGAGCGACCACAAGGTCGGCGACAAGGTGTGCGCGCTGGCCAATGGCGGCGGCTATGCCGAGTATTGCGCCGTGCCCGCCGGTCAGGCATTGCCCTGGCCGAAGGGTTATGACTCCGTGCGCGCCGCCGCCCTGCCGGAAACCTTCTTCACCGTCTGGGCCAACCTCTTCCAGATGGCCGGCCTGACGGAAGGCGAAACCGTGCTGATCCACGGCGGAACCTCCGGCATCGGCACGACCGCCATCCAGCTCGCCAGCGCCTTCGGCGCCCGGGTCTTCGCCACCGCCGGCTCGAAGGAGAAATGCGAGGCCTGCGTGAAGCTCGGCGCAGCGCGCGCCATCAACTATCGCGAGGAGGATTTCGTCTCCGTCATCAAGGAGGAGACGGGCAAGAAAGGCGTCGATGCGATCCTCGACATGATCGGCGCCGCCTATTTCGAGAAGAACCTCGCGGCGCTCGCAAAGGACGGCTGCCTGTCGATCATCGCCTTCCTCGGCGGCTTCCGGGCCGAGAATGTCAACCTGACGCCGATCATGGTCAAGCGCCTGACGGTGACGGGCTCGACGATGCGTCCGCGCACCGCCGAGGAAAAGCGCGGCATCCGCGACGAACTTCTGGCCGAGGTCTGGCCGCTGCTCGAAAGCGGCAAGGTCGCGCCGGTCATTCACACGGTTCTGCCGCTGGAAGAGGTCGTCGAGGCGCACCGCCTGATGGAATCGAGCAGCCACATCGGCAAGATCGTCCTGACGCTCCGAAGCAATTCCAGGAAAAGTGCGTAGCGGTTTTCCGTCCGGAATTGCATGAGAACAAAGAGCTGGAGCATTTTCGCCGTTCGGAGAAAAGCGGAAACGCTCTGAGCCGGGTCACAACGTGTCGTCCTGCGCCATGCCGATACGGCCGACGCCCGGCACCTTCAGCGCCGGGCGCAGGATGTCGACGCCCGCCACGAGGCCGAGCAGGTTGATCTCCAGGCCGCTGCGCTCGCCCGCCGAAAGCCCGGCAAAGCCGCCGAGCGACAGATGCAGGTCGCGCCCGTCGGGATCGATGCTGAACAGGCCGCCATTGGCCAGATAGTCGCGCCCCACGGCGTCCGGCGGCAGGACCGCGCCGATCTCCGGCACTTCCCGCAGCACATGGGCGACGAAGGTGTTGGAGTTCGGCCCCGGCCAGATGCGATAGCCGCCGGGCTGCGAATAGGGATAGGCGGCGATCGCCTGCTCGATTTTCGGGATCAGCCGCTCCGCCTCCGCGCCGTGCAGGCTGCGGACGAGGCGCGGCGGGTTCGAATACCAGAAGGCGTCGGCCGGGCGGTGGTTCTTGCGGATCGGGCTGCCCCAGCCGACCTTGTCGTAGCGGTTGTAGTGCGCCGCACCTTTCTCCTTGGTGACGATCCAGGCATGGCTGGCGATCGCGCCCTTCATGCCGCCGGTCATCGCCGAGAAGATGTAGACGGCGGCCTCGGGGTCGCCGGCCGCCTGCGGCAGAAGCCCGGAGGACGACCAGCGCGCCTGGTTCCAGTTGCGGGGCCGCTCCTCCAGCAGCCAGACGCCGACTGCGCCGGCGACCGGCAGCAGGAAGACGAGGAGAAAGGCGATCAGCAGGCGTTTCAAAATTCGCATTCGCTACCGTGCATCTTGGTGAGTGTTGTGATTTAAAACGCAAAACAGAATGTCTTCTTTGAGGTTGCCAATGCACAATCCCGTTACCGTCGAAGTGACCCGCGGGCCGCTCGTCGAAAGCCGCCATCGCGGCCTGATCGCCGTCGTCGATGCCGATGGCTCGCTGGTCTGGTCGGCGGGCGATGTCGAGGCCGCCGTTTTCCCGCGTTCGGCCTGCAAGGCGATGCAGGCGCTGCCGCTGGTCGAGAGCGGCGCGGCAGAGGCCTACGGCTTCGGCGACAGGGAACTGGCGCTCGCCTGCTCCTCCCATAACGGCGAGGAAGGCCACGCCGACCTTGCCGCCGCCATGCTGGCGCGGGCCGGGCGCGATGTCGAGACGCTGGAATGCGGCGCCCACTGGTCCTTCGACCAGGCGACGCTCATTCAACAGGCCCGCGCGATGGCGAAGCCGACGGCGCTTCACAATAACTGTTCGGGCAAGCATGCCGGCTTCGTCTGCGCCTGCTGCCATCAGGGCATCGAGCCGGCCGGCTATGTCGGCCACGGCCACGACTTGCAGCGCCAGATCCGCGCGGCGATGGAGGACCTGACCGGAGCCGTGCTCGGCACGGACAATTGCGGCACCGACGGCTGCTCCATTCCCACCTATGCGGTGCCGCTGAAAGGGCTCGCCCACGGCTTCGCCAAGATGGCGACGGGCATCGGCCTCGCCCCCGGCCGGGCCCGGGCGGCCCGCCGTCTGGTCGACGCCTGCATGGCCGAGCCGTGGTATGTCGCCGGCACCGGGCGCGCCTGCACGCGGCTGATGGAAATCGCGCCGGGCCGCATTTTCGTGAAGACCGGGGCGGAAGGCGTGTTCTGCGCCGCCATTCCCGAACGCGGTCTCGGCATCGCGCTGAAATGCGAGGATGGCACGACGCGCGCGGCCGAAGCGATGGTAGCGGCCGTCCTTGCCCGTTTCCTCGGGGACGAGCCCGAAGTGGCGGCGATGCTGGCGGCCTTTTCCCGCCGTTCGATGCGCAACTGGAACGGCATTCATGTCGGTGACGTCCGCGTCACCGACGCGCTTTTTACGTAACCGGCAGGAAATGCCACGGGAGGACTGACCATGCTGACGCTTTACACCGCACCGGGAAGCTGCGGCCGCGCGAGCCACATCGCCCTCGAGGAAAGCGGGCTGCCCTTCGAGGTCCGGCTGCTCGACCTTTCGGCCGGCGACCAGCGCAGGCCGGATTATATCCGCATCAATCCGAAAGGCCGCGTGCCGGCGCTGATCACCGCCAGCGGCGTGTTGACGGAAAGCCCGGCGATCCTCTCCTATATCGCCAGCATGGCCACCGCCGTCCAGCTCGCCCCGTGCGACGATCCGTTCGCGCTTGCCGCCCTGCATGCCTTCAATGCCTATCTCGCCTCGACCGTCCACGTCGCCCATGCCCACGGCCGCCGTGCTTCGCGCTGGGCCGATGCGCCGGACGCCATCGCCGCCATGCAGGCGAAAGTCGCCGAAAACATGCGCGCCTGCTTCTTGCTGATCGAGGAGGAATATCTCAGGGGCGAATGGGCGATGGGCTCGGCCTACACCATTGCCGATCCGTATCTTTTTACCATGACGGGCTGGTTGCAGGGCGACGGCGTCGATCTCGCCGACTTTCCGAAGGTGGCGGACCATTATGGCCGCATGCTGGAGCGGCCCGCCGTCCGCCGGGCGCTGGCGGCGGAAAAGGGATAAGGCGTTCCGCCACCCGCCGATGTTCCCGCTTCAATCGGTGGTTTTGCGACTGGATAAATACCATTATCCGGCGTGTTGTCGGGTTGTATTTTCTTTTCGCTAAAATTCATTGAAAACAAGGAGTTGTTTCAATGTTTCTCGCATTTTGCGCGCGCGGCAATCCTTAGCTGCGCGTTAACTGCCGCACATTATTAATGTGATCCATTCACAACCGTGCGGGAACCGACCCCGTACATTTTCCGATAATGATGGGGCACAGATGTTCGCAATCGAAGAGAAGATAAAGCCGTGGCATGGTGAGCAGAAAGCGGTGGGCGAAATCGTCTACCAGCGCATCGTGAAGCACCTCGACGACGTTCTTCTGAAGGCTTACCAGAGCCTCGATCCTTCCACGGTTTCCATGCCCCCGGATGCGCTGGCCGCGGAACGGAAGAAGTTCACCTGCGTGGCGAAGGGCGAGTTTTCGCCGGATTACTTCGAATCGCAGGCGAGGGTCATCGCCGAGATCAGCAGGAAGTCCGACTTCTGCGACTACCTGACCGCCGGTTATGCGCCCTATGCCGCGGGGCTGGTGTCCGCGCTGGTCAAGGAAACCGGCTGGATGGGCAGCAAGCAGCGGGACCGGCTGATCTTCAGCCTGATGAAGTCCGTGTTCTCCGAGGCGAGCGTCGTGATGTATTACTACTTCGACGGGCTCAACAAGATCGCCGAGGCGGAGCGCGCGAAGGCCGAGGCCGAGCGCGAGAAGGTCGCCGCGGAAGACAAGGCCGTCGTCGACGTGCTTGCGCAGGCGCTGGAGGCGCTTGCGAACGGCGACCTGACCTATCGGATCACCACCGATGTTCCGGCCAAGAGCGAGATGCTCAGGCAGAACTTCAACGACGCGCTCGCCCGGTTGCAGGGCACGATGAACGAGGTTTCCGACAGCACCGCGACGATCCGCTCCGGCACCGCCGAGATTTCGGCGGCATCCGACGATCTCTCGCGCCGCACCGAACAGCAGGCGGCCAGCCTCGAGCAAACCGCCGCCGCGCTCAACGAAATCACCTCGACGGTCAAGAGCACCGCCGATTCCGCCCGTCATGCCCGCGAGGTCGTTTCGAACGCCAAGCAGGATGCGGAACATTCCGGCAAGATCATGCAGCAGGCCGAGCAGGCGATGGGCGCGATCGAGACATCGTCCGGCCAGATCAGCCAGATCATCGGCGTCATCGACGAAATCGCCTTCCAGACCAATCTTCTGGCACTCAACGCGGGCGTCGAGGCGGCGCGGGCCGGTGACGCAGGCAAGGGCTTCGCCGTCGTCGCCCAGGAAGTCCGCGAACTGGCGCAGCGCTCGGCAAAGGCCGCCAAGGAGATCAAGGGATTGATCCAGGCATCCGAGGAGCAGGTCGGGCAGGGCGTCGATCTGGTCGCGGACACCGGCAAGGCGCTGGCGCGGATCGTTTCGCGGGTCGCGGAGATCGATGCGATCGTCTCCGACATCGCCGCCTCCGCGCAGGAACAGTCGGTCGGCATCAACGAGGTCAACACGGCGGTGAACCAGATGGACCAGTTCACCCAGCAGAACGCCGCGATGGTGGAGGAATCCACCGCCGCCAGCCATAATCTCTCGAAGGAGACCGAGGAGTTGAACCGGCTCGTCAGCCGTTTCCGCACCGGCAGCGCCGATGCCGCCGGCCGGAGCGTCGATCCGGCAGCCTCCAGGCGGCGTCTTTCCTCCGGCAGGGCGGCCGCCTGACCGGGCGGCGATCCCGAAGCGGATCGTCTGAAACCGCAGCCCGCTTCCGTTGCGAAGCGGGCTTGCGTCTCGTCGGGGCCTCAGGCCGCTTCGGCGGCCCGCACCTCCCACATTTTCCGGAAGGCTGGGCGCGCCTGCGCGGCGTCCAGCCATGCCGTGATGTTCGGGAACGCGTCGAAAAGCGCGGTCGCCGGCTGCGCGTAGCGGACGATTTCCGCGACGTTGATATCGGCGACGGTGAAGCGGTCGGCGGCGATGAAGCCGGCCTTGCCGAGATGGGCGTCGAGAACCTTGAACGGCCGTTCCAGAAGCCGGCTGGCCGCGGCGATGACGGCCTTGCCGTCGTCGGTGTCGAGCGTGCCGGAAGCTGCCGCCGAGGAGATGCGCAGGGCCTCGGTTTCGATCGAGGTGACGGCGAAGAAGGACCACATGGTCGCCAGCGTGTCTTCCTCCAGCGTTGCCGGAGCCAGCGGCCCGCCATGCTTTTTGGCGAGGTGAAGATTGATGGCGAGCGATTCGAACACCACGAAACCGTCGTCGTCGATGGCCGGAATCTGGCCCATCGGATTCACCTTCAGGAAGTCCGGCGACAGCGTGTTGACCGGCGCATCCGCGGCCAGCGGATTGTCGAGGCGGCGGGCCTGGAGCACCGGCACCGATTTGAAATCGAGGCCAAGCTCGTAAGCGAGCCAGTAGGTGCGGGTGGCGCGCGAGCGATAGGCGCCGTAGATCGTCAGCATGGCAGGTTCTCCTCATATGGACCGGAGCATGTCGCCTGAACGCGCAAGGCGGTTTTGCGATGCGACATGCGAAAGCTCGATGCGCGGCAGCCACCCCGAAGGGGCGGGCGGCGCCTCGAAGGCGAAGGCTTCAACGATTCGCGAGGAAAGGGAAAGCCGTTTCAGACGGAACGGTTGCCGGAGACGGTGATGTGGCGGTATGGGCCGGCGTTCTCCAGCAGGTCGCCGCTCGCCTGCCTGTTCCACAGGAAGCCGGCGATCGCGCCGCCGGGCGTCGCCTCGAACATGTTGTTGGTGATGGCGGCGGCCCCGGCACCCTCCGCGACGGACACGGCGATGCCGACCGGCGCCTTGCGGACCATGTTGCCGATGGCGGTCACGTTGCGCAGGTAGGGGCCCCAGCCGATCAGCATGCCCCATTTCGGCACGTTCTCGACCACGTTTCCCGAAATGACCGCGTCGGCCTCCGCCGAAATGCCGGTGCCGAAACCGTTCTCGGCCGCATAGGGACCGTCGGCGACGAGGTTGCGGACGATGTTGTTGGAAATCGTCGCCAGCCGCCCGCCCTCGTTGAAATTGACGACGGCGATGCCGTTGGCGGCCCCGTCGACGATGTTTCCGGAAATGACCGCGCCCTCGAAGCCGAACTCGGCATAGATCGCCATCTCTCCCAGGTTCAGGCACTGGTTGCCGGTGACGAGCACGTTGGAGGACGCATTGGCCCGCATGGCCGAGAAGGCGCAATCGCTGACATGGTTGCCGGAAACGAGCGCCCCGTCCGCCCGGAAGAGATTGATGCCGTTGCCGTATTGGCCGGTGCCGCCGCTGCGCGCGCGGATGCGCTCGATGCGGTTCGACTGCACCATCGTATTGTCGGCTCCCTTGGTCCAGCGATGGACGAGAATGCCGCCGTCGCCGCAGTCGGACACCGTATTGCCGGTGATGGAAAGCCCGGTGCTTTCAACGGCATAGAGCCCGTAGGACAGGGCGCCGGACAGGCGTGAACGCTCGATGCGGCCGCCGCAGCGCTCCATCTGCACGCCGCTCCGGCGCGAGCCGGCGATGTCGCAATTGTCGATGGATACGTTCTTCACGGCCCGCAGATGGACGAGAGCCGGGGCGTCGTCGGCCAGCCAGCCGTTGGCGCCGTCGATGGAGAGGTTGGACAGGGTTATGGTATCGACCGTGTCGGCGCGGAACAGGAAGCCGCCGCCGTCGTAGAGGATGCGGGATGCGCCCGGCACGCCGGTGACATGCGCGCCGGCGGGCAGGGTGATGTTGGACACGCGGTAGGTGCCCGGCGGCAGGAACACAGGCACCCTCGCTTCCGCCGCCCTGTCGATGATCGATTGCAGCGTGCGGCTCTGGCTGCCGGTCGCTTCCGGGGCCATGCCGAGCTTGCCCGCGTCGAGCGAGCCGCGCAGGTCGACCGGCGTAATGACGGCGCGTTCCGGCGCGGCGAAAGGCCGTCCGGCCGCAGCGGTTGCCGTCATGCCGGCAAGCAGACCCAGTGTGCGCCGTCTCGAAATCATCCACGTCTCCGTCTTGCCGGAAGGATAAAGCAGGTTCCGTGCCATCCTCGACCCCCTTGAAACACGGGGCTTTACGATAAGCTTTCGGGATTCCATTAAAAGGAAATAAGGATTCGTATCTTAATATTGCGACTTCGAACGGATTGACTGTCGCCGTTGAAAAGTAACGGTGGGGCTGGGCGCACATGGACGACTTCAAGAAGCAGGCGGGCGAGCTTTCGCATACCGGCGGGCCTGTGCCGGAGGCGGATGCCGTGGCGGTGCGCCTGCGCGCGATTCTGGAGGGCGCCTGCCGCCCGGATTTCAGGCCGGGCAGCCCGGTGCTGGCGTTTATCGACCAGATTCCCTTCGCTTTTTTCGTCAAGGACCGGTTCGGGCGCATCCTTCTCGCCAACCGCAAGACGCTGGACATGGTCGGGGTGGCGGACAGGAGCGATCTCGACGGCAAGACGACCGAGGCCTTCTTCTCGGGCGAGAACCTGAGGAAGATCAACGCGCTGGAAGAAACCATCCTGGAGGGCAGGGCGCCGGTCGTCGAAGCCGAGGTGGAAAAGCCGGAAACCGGCAACAGTCCGGGCTGGATGATGGTCGCCTATTCGCCGCTGCTCGACGAGAACGGCGCGATTGCCGGCGTCATTTGCTTCGGCCGTGACATTACGACGCACAAGCGCGCCGAGTTCATGAGAAAGGGACATGCCGTCCTTCTGGAACAGATCGCCCGCGGCTATCCACTGGGCGGCATTCTCGACGGGCTGGTGCATCTGGTCGAAGCGCAGCTCACCGATATACAGGCCTCGATCCTGTTCTACGAGGAGGAGACCGGCCAGTTGCTGCACGGCGCCGCCCCGACGCTGCCGCGTGAATATTCGGCGCTGATCGACGGCGTGACCATCGGCGAGAATGTCGGCTCCTGCGGCACCGCGGCCTGGCGCCGCGCGCCGGTCATGGTGTCCGACACGCTGACCGACCGCCGGTGGACCGATTTTGCCGCCATCGCCCGCCGGTTCAATCTGCGCTCGTGCTGGTCGACGCCGATCATCGATGCCTCCGGCACCTTGTACGGCACGTTCGCGCTCTACTCGCCGACGGTGCGCGAGCCGAGCGGGCTGGAAATGGAAATCACGGCGATGGCCACCGACCTCGCCGCCATCGCCATCAACCGCGCCCGGGCCGAGGAGCGGATATGGCGCCTTGCCAATCACGATGCCCTGACCGGCCTGCCGAACCGCCGGCATTTCCTCGAGCGCTTCGCCGCGGTTATCGAGGAAACGCAGCGCAGCGGCCATCATCTGGTCATCGCCTATTTCGATCTCGACAATTTCAAGCAGATCAACGACACGATGGGCCACGGCGTCGGCGACGACGTGCTGCGCGAGGTGGCCGACCGCCTCAGGCAGCGGGTGAGGGAGACCGACCTTTCCGTGCGGCTTGGCGGCGACGAGTTCGCCGTCGTGATGGTCTGCGAGCCGGGCGAGGGCGACTACCTGACCGCCCGGCTGGAGGAACTGCGCCGGGCGCTTTCCGAGCCGATGCGGATCGGCGGGCGCACGATCGCCTGTAGCGGCAGCATGGGGGTGGCCGTCTTCCCGCGTGACGGCGACACGCCGGATGCGCTGCTCGCCCGTGCCGACACCGGCATGTATGCCGCCAAGAAGCGGGTGCGCAGCGAAGTGCCGGCCGATCCGCGCCGGATGTGAGATCCCGCCTGCGTCAAAATGCGCAGTCTCGCCGCCGAGGCGGTTTGTTCCAGATCAATGAGGGCCGCCCCACCGCGGCTAGACTGCCCCTCGAAAGCAAATCGGAGGGTTCGATGCTTCGTCTCGCTGCGGTCATCTACGTCCTTGTCGCCACGGTTCTGGCCGGGTCGGCGGTCACGGCCATGCTGGCGTTGAAGCTTTCGGAAGGCTGGCAGATCGCCGCCGCCTTCGCGGTGGGGCTGGTCGTCGCGGCGCCGGTGGCGCTCCTGCTCGGCAGGAAGATCTACACGGCCATCGCCGCGCCGGCTGCCGGAAGCACGATCCGTCACGCCTGACGGAAGCGGAGGCGGGGGCACGAACCGCCCGAGGAAACGAGGCCGGCGCGAACACGGGGTTGGCGCGCCGGTTTTCAAAGCGGATTCCCTGCCGCGCGGCATGGCGGGGAGGGGAATGCGGGTGCCGCAGACTTTGCGATGGCGGACGTTTTGGCGGGGTCCGAACATCGGTATCGGTTTGCGCATCCGATCTGGCCGTCCGGTGAACGATCCAAACGTTCCCGGACGGTCTTTTTTTATGAGCAATTCCAGGAAAAGTGCGCAGCGGTTTTCCGTCCGGAATTGCGTGAAAAAAATGATATAGAACGGTTCCGCGGTTCCGTGAAACGCGGAACCGTTCTATGGAGCCGGCCCGCCTTTGGAGCGGCAGCCTTCGGCGCGGCGCTGGTTGTCGGTCAGAAGCGCGTCGAAACGGCACACGAAACGGGCATAGAGCGCGGCGAAGACCTCGATGTCCTCTTCCGGCCAGTCGGCCACCGCCTGCCGGATGACGCTGTCCTTGATGTCGCGCATTTCCTTCAGCAGCCGTTCGCCCAGTTCGGTGAGTTCGATGACCGACCGGCGCCCGTCCTCCTGCGAGGCGAGGCGGTAGAGAACGCCGCCGGCGACCATGTCCGCCACCAGGCGGCTGCCCCGCGAGGGATCGATCCGCAACTGCTCGGCAATGGCGCCGACAGTCGCTTCGCCGTCGATGCGGCGAATCGCGTCCAGAACGTCCACGTGGCTGAGTTCAAGACCGGGCGTGACGTTGGCAAGCGCCAGCCGGCTGATGATCCGCCGGCCGATCAGAACGCGCAGGCGAGATATGGTCCGGCTGATCGCCTCGATCGCCGCCTCCGTGGCCTGCCCGTCGTCGTCGCACCGTTTCGTCATTCCCGCATCCCGATCTCCGTTGAGCGTATGCTTTAGCGCAATCCTAGTTTTGTGTCATTGACATTTATATGCTAAAAGCACATGAATTGCCCGATCTCATACGGAACCCGCCTCATGGATATGAAAAACACCGATGCCGGCCCCCTCGTTGCGGACAAGGGGCGCAGGATCGTCGTTTTCCTTTTTCTTCTGACGGCGATGTTCATGGCGACGCTCGACAACCAGATCGTTTCCACGGCATTGCCCACCATCGTTGCCGAATTCGGCGAGATGGAGCGTTTCGGCTGGATCGGCTCGTCCTACCTGCTGGCCACCAGCGCCGTCATGCCGGTCTATGGCAAGCTGGGCGACCTGTTCGGGCGCAAATATGTGATGATCGCGGCGATTTCGATCTTCGTGGCCGGGTCGCTGGCCTGCGGCGTCGCGTCGTCGATGAACCTGCTGATTGCCGCCCGCGTGCTTCAGGGGCTGGGCGGCGGCGGCATCATGGTGTCGATCTTCTCCATCAATGCCGACCTGTTCGAGCCGCGCGAGCGCGCCCGCTACCAGAGCTATTCCAGTCTCGTCATCATGGCGTCGGGCGCCGTCGGCCCGATCCTCGGCGGCACGATCAGCGATCTTTTCGGCTGGCGGGCGATCTTCCTCATCAACCTGCCGATCGGCATCGCGGTCGTCACGGCGCTGATGGTGCTGCTGCCCTATCGCCGTCCGCACCGGCAGCCGAAGATCGACTATGCGGGCGCGGCTCTGCTGGCTGCCTTCGTGTCGAGCATCGTGCTGTGGACGGATTCGATCTCCATCTTCGGCTCGCTGGCCGCACCGCCGGCGCTCGCCATCGTCGCTGCGGGCTTCATCTGCCTTGCGCTGTGGGTCCGGGTGGAGCGCCGCGCGCAGGAGCCCGTCATGCCGATCTATCTGTTCCGCGATCCGGCCTTTCCGCTGCTGCTGGCCGTCTCCACCCTCAGCGGCGCGCTCGGCATCGGCCTCGTCAACTATTTCGCGCTGTTCCTCCAGACGACCACCGGCCTTGCGCCGGTCGAGGCCGGGGCCTTCTTCATTCCGCTGACCGTCGGCATCGTCTTCGGCGCGCTGCTCGCGGGCCGGCTGATTTCCCGCACCGGGCGTTACCGCATCTTCGCGATCATCGGCCTCGGCATCGGCATCTGCGTCTTCCTGGCCTTCGCCTTCGTCACGCCGCAGACGCCGCTGGCGCTGATCGCGGTCCTGTTCGCCCTGCACGGCATCGGGGTCGGCCTCGGCCAGCAGGTGCCGATCACCGGCGTCCAGAACGCCGTTCCGAAGCGCGATATCGGCACCGCGACCGGCGCCGTCACGCTGACGCGCATGTCCGGTGCCGCCATCGGCATCTCGATCTACGGGGCGATCGTTTCCTACGGCATCGCCCATCATCCGCCGAAGATCGACGGGGTCGCCGATCCGGCGGCGCTGTCGCCGTCCGAGATCGCCGCGCTGCCGGATGCCGCCCGCGAGGCCGTCGCCGCTGCCTACAGCGCCGCCTTCATGCCGCTGTTCCTCACCTGCATGGCAACCGCCGCCCTCGGCCTCCTGGCCGCGCTGCTGCTCAAGCCCGTGGCGCTGCCGGTCGCGAGCCGTGTGCAGACGGAAAAACAGGCCTGATCCGCCGCCGGCCTCTGGCCGGGTGTGGAGTCGGGGGATGCCGGCGCCGAACCCTCTTGCGGCTTGGCCGTATCGGATGGTTTGGTATCTTCGCAACAGTAGCCTTGGAGCATGGGAGTTCGCCGCACGTGCTGAAGCTCGACCACCTTACCGTCATAGCCCCGACGTTGATCGAGGGTGTTTCCCATGTCCGGAATTGCCTCGACCTCGACGTGCCTTTCGGGACCCGTCACGATTATATGGGTACGCACAATCACCGGCTTCAGCTCGGCAACTCTGTCTATCTGGAGATTGTGGCGCTCGACCCGGAGGGCGAAGAACCGGGACGGCCGCGTTGGTTCGGTCTCGACAATCAGGAGAAAGTCAGGTCGGACTGGAACGAGGGACGCCGATTGAGAGGCTGGGTTGCCAACACGGATGCGATTGATTCCGTTGTTTCAGCCCACGGCGCAATCGTCGGCAACAAGGTTTCCCTTCCGGCCGGAAGCCCCACTTTCGACTTTGCCATCCCCGAGGATGGTTCGCTTCCCCTGGATGGAGTGGCGCCTTCCATCATCGATCACCGGGGCGACTCGGCCTATGTGAAATCGATTCCCGATCTGGGTGCGCGCCTCCGGTCGCTCATTCTCGACCATCCGAACCCGTCAGCAATCGAGGCGCTTTATCGTGAACTTGCCGTCGAGCATCCGCCTGTGATCGTTCAGGCGCCTGAAATCCGCTACCGGGCGCTCATCGAAACACCAGCCGGATTGAAAGAGCTGACCTGAACCAGAAACAATGTCCGGTTCAGAATCCGCCGTCTTTTCTTTCGCGGCGGCAGACTTATCTATGGGGCATGAAACCTGAAGCACTGCTCCACCCGACCCCGGCGGGTCTTTATTGCCCGCCCGGCGATTTTTACATCGATCCGGTGCGTCCGGTGGAGCGGGCGCTCATCACCCACGGCCATTCGGACCATGCCCGCCCCGGCCACGGCAGCGTGCTCGCCACGCGCCGCACGCTCGATATCATGCGCATTCGCATGGGCGAGGGCTTCTGCGGCGCGGAACAGGCGGCCGCTTTCGGCGAGGTGCTTGAGGTGGGCGGCGTTCGCGTCTCCTATCATCCGGCGGGCCATGTGCTGGGCTCGGCCCAGATCGCCGTCGAGGCGGGCGGCCTGCGGATCGTCGTTTCGGGCGATTACAAGCGCGGACGCGATGCCACCGCCGAGCCTTTCGAGCCGGTGCCCTGTGACGTCTTCATCACCGAGGCGACCTTCGGCCTGCCGGTGTTCAAGCATCCCGCCGCCGCGCAGGAGATCGGCAAGGTGCTGGAATCGCTGACGGTCTTTCCCGAGCGCACGCATATGATCGGCGCCTATTCGCTCGGCAAGGCGCAGCGGGTGATACGGCTTCTGCGCGATGCGGGCTACGATCGCCCGATCTACCTGCACGGCGCGATGGAGTGGCTGTGCGCCTATTACGAGGCCGAGGGCGTGGTGCTGGGCGACCTGCGGCCGGCGACGGTGGAGAAGGCGAAGGCGCCCGATTTCCGCGGCGCGGTGGTGATCGCCCCGCCCGCGGCGCTTCAGGACCGCTGGACGCGGCGCTTCTTCGATCCGCTGCCGGCCTATGCGTCGGGCTGGATGACAGTGAGGAACCGCGCCCGCCAGATGGGCGCGGAACTGCCGCTCGTCATTTCCGACCATTGCGACTGGGGCGAACTGACCGGCACGATCCGCGAGCTTGCCCCCTCCGAGGTCTGGGTGACGCATGGCCGCGAGGAGGCGCTGGTGCGTTGGTGCGGCCTGAACGGCGTGGCCGCCAAGCCGCTGCATCTGGTGGGCTATGACGAGGAGGGCGAGTGATGCGCCGCTTCGCCCGCCTTCTCGACCGTCTTCTCGTCACCCCGTCGCGCAACGGCAAGCTGGCGCTGCTCGCCGATTACTTCCGCACCGCGCCCGATCCGGATCGCGGCTACGGCCTTGCGGCGCTCGCCGGAACGCTGACGCTGAAAAGCGTCAAGCCGGCGCTGATCCGTGAACTCGTCGCCGAGCGCATGGACCCGATCCTGTTCCAGTGGTCCTACGATTATGTCGGCGACCTTGCCGAAACCGTGTCTCTGGTCTGGGAGCCGCAGGGCGAGCTGTATGACGTGCATCTGGGCGAAACCGTCGAGGCGATGAACGCACTCGGCCGCACCGAGGTGCGCGGCTTCGTGCGCGCGACGCTCGACCGGCTCGACACCTCGGCCCGCTTCGCCTTCATCAAGCTCGTCACCGGGGGCTTGCGCATCGGCATTTCCGGACGGCTGGCGCGGCAGGCGCTGGCCGATGCCTTCGCCCGGCCCGTCGACGAGATCGAGGGCGTATGGCATGGCGTGAGCCCGCCCTATCGCGACCTCTTCGCGTGGCTGGAGGGACGCAGCCCGACGCTCGAATTCGCCAGCCCCGCCGTCTTCCGCTCGCCGATGCTGGCGACGCCGGTGGGCGAGGGCGATCTGGAAAAGCTCGACCCGGCCGATTTCGCCGCCGAATGGAAATGGGACGGCATCCGCATCCAGCTCGTGCGCGCCGGCGCCACCTGCCGGCTCTATTCCCGCTCGGGCGACGACATTTCCGCTGCCTTCCCGGAGGTGATCGCCGACGACACGTTCGAGGGCGTCATCGACGGCGAGCTGCTGGTCGGCGGCACGAGCCGCGGCAATGCCGCGACCCGCACCTTTTCCGATCTTCAGCAGCGGCTGAACCGCAAGACGGTGAACCGCAGGCTGATCGACGAATATCCGGCCTTCATCCGCGCCTACGACCTGTTGGACGAGGCCGGCGAGGACCGGCGCACCCTGCCGTTCGCGCAGCGGCGCATGCGGCTGGAAGAGGCCGTCCACCGCCTGCCGCACGACCGGTTCGACCTGTCGCCGCTCGTGCCCTTCTCGTCCTGGGAGGAACTGGACCGGCTGCGTTCTGTGCCGCCCGAGCCGGTGATCGAGGGCGTGATGATCAAGCGCCGCGACAGCGTCTATCAGGCGGGCCGCGCCAAGGGGCCGTGGTTCAAGTGGAAGCGCGATCCCTACAATGTCGATGCCGTGCTGCTCTACGCCCAGCGCGGCCACGGCAAGCGCTCCGGCTATTATTCGGATTTCACCTTCGGCCTGTGGCGCGACGGCGAGGCGGGACAGGAACTGGTGCCGGTCGGCAAGGCCTATTTCGGCTTCACCGATGCCGAGCTGGAGGTGCTGGACCGCTTCGTGCGCGAAAACACCATCGAGCGATTCGGGCCGGTCCGCTCCGTGCGGGCCGAAGCGGGCTTCGGCTTCGTGGTGGAACTCGCCTTCGAAGGCATCGCCCGCTCGGCCCGCCACCGCTCCGGCGTGGCGCTCCGCTTTCCGCGCATCGCCCGGCTGCGGCCCGACAAGCTCCCGGCGGACGCCGACCGGCTGGAGGTGCTGGAAGCGATGCTGCCGGTCTCGGCGGAGTGAGGGACGCGAAAGGCCAGAGGGGGTGACGCGGCCGCCCGCACGCCAGCCTCGCGAAAGGCGCGTCGCGTAGGACGGCAGGGACGTCATCATGCACGAACGGTTCCCATGCAAAGTCTCCGCCACAGCCTTCGCCGCGTTCCCGGTCTTTTCGCTGGTCTCGCCGCCGTCCTTTCCCTGAGCGGCTGCCTTTTCGTCACCGATACGAGCCGCATGAACCCGGATGTCTTCGTTCAGGAGACGATGCCGGTCTTCTATTCGCCCGACGGCCGGCAGGTTGCCGTCGATCCGGCGAGGGTGGAGCCGATCCGGCCCGAGGCCCGTCCGCCGCAGAAGCGCAACCTCTACCAGACGCAGTTCCACCAGACCTATGGCCTGCCGGTGTCCAATCCGCTGCACAGGGCCATGTACGGCGTCATCGGCGATGACGGCCATACCTTGCCGGAAATTCCGATTTCGCGCGTCGATCCGCGCTTCCTGCGGCAGGAGGTGGATTACGCGACCCGCGAGCGGCCCGGCACCATCGTCGTCGATACGAAGGAGAAGTTCCTCTATCTGGTGCAGCCGGGCGGCCGGGCCATCCGCTACGGCGTCGGTCTCGGCCGCGATGGCTATGCCTGGTCGGGCCGCGGGGTGATCCAGTACAAGGCGAAATGGCCGCGCTGGACGCCGCCCGACGAGATGGTCGCGCGCCAGCCGGAGCTGCGCTCGGTTTCCGCCGCACGGGGCGGTGCGACGCCGGGCCTCAACAATCCGCTCGGCGCCCGCGCGCTCTATATCTTCAAGGACGGCAAGGACACGCTCTACCGCATCCACGGCACGCCCGACTGGCAGTCGGTCGGCAAGGCGACGTCTTCCGGTTGCGTGCGGATGTTCAACCAGGACGTCATCGATCTCTTCGACCGGGTGGGGCCGAAAGCGCAGATCGTCGTTCTGTGAATATCACACCCGTCGCAATTCGGCGTGAAAGCTCACATGCGCTATGGCGGCCAGCACGCAATGCGCGTAAAGGACAGGAAAGGGTCGGAACCATCCGGCCCTTCGCCCGTTAACGGGCATATTCCGTTCATTAGGTTTCCCGAATTTCCGATGGATCAGACTTTCTCCCACGGCCGTCGCCGTTTCCTGAGTCTTGTAGCAACCGCGTCCGCCGCCACGCTTGCCGGCTGCGTTTCGCCCGGCCAGCAAGTGGTTTATGTCGATGATGCGCGCAGGCGCATTCCGCCGCCCGAGGCCCCGGCGGCCGGGCGCACGCCGGAACTCGATCTCATGTACGGCGAGATCGTCGACGGCGGCTATGTCATTCCCGCCATTCCATACTGGCGCATCCCCTCGCGCTTCTATCGCCAGCGGGTCGTGGACCCGACCGGCCAGCGTCCCGGCACGGTCGTCGTCGATACGCCGTCGCGCTTCCTCTATCTGGTGGAGCCGGGCGGCAGCGCCATGCGCTACGGCGTCGGCATCGGCCGCGAGGGCTTCTCCTGGAGCGGCGAGGGCGTCATCCAGTGGCGGCAGAAATGGCCGAAATGGACCCCGCCGGACGACATGATCGCCCGCCAGCCGGAACTGGAGCAATATTCGGTGCGCAACGGCGGCATGCCGCCCGGCCTGATGAACCCGCTCGGCGCCCGCGCCCTGTATATCTTCCAGAATGGTGAGGACACGCTCTACCGTCTCCACGGCAACCCGGAATGGAACTCCATCGGCAAGGCCGTGTCGTCCGGTTGCGTGCGCCTGCTGAACCATGACGTGATCGATCTTTACGAGCGCGTTCCGTCGAGGGCCCGCATCGTCGTCTGGCAATAGAGCATGTCCAGCAAAAGTGCGAAGCGGTTTTGCGTCCGGAAATGCGCAAACAAAGAGTTAGGGCATTCCAGCGTTTCCGTGAAACGCTGATGAAATGCTTTAGACTTCAAAGATCAGCCCTGCGCGGCCTGGAGCCGGTCGCGCAGGGCTTGCAGCCGGTCGCGAAGCGCGGCCATCTCCTCGAGGCTGCATCCCGTCGCCACACCGATGGCGGCCATCACCTCAACCGCCTTCGCCTTCAGCGCCGCGCCCGCCGGTGTCAGTGAAACCGTCACCTGCCGCTCGTCGGCGCGATCGCGCTGGCGTGTCACGTATCCGGCCTGTTCCAGACGCTTGAGAAGCGGCGAAAGCGTGCCGGAATCGAGGCCGAGCCGCTCGCCCAGCGCCTTGACCGGAACCCCGTCGGTTTCCCACAACACCAGCATGGCGAGATATCGCGGATAGGTGAGCCCGAGCGGCTCCAGAAGCGGCTTGTAGGTGCGCGTCAGCGCCAGCGATGCGCCGTAAAGCGCGAAGCAGAGCTGGCGGTCGAGCCGCAATTCTTTCGCCAGTGCCTCTTTATCTTCCATGAAACTGTCCTAGTTTCCTTATGACACAAGGTGTCGGCGCAGGCGCGGAAAAAGCGCGCTGCCGACGGTTCGACTCTCTCAACATCGGCATTTGATTGCAATGTGCAAAAATGTATTGTGCGCAATTAAATTGTTCGATATATAAATGATACCGGAAAGCCGGCGAAGTCCGGCGCCACCAGCAAGGAGCAAGATCATGCCAATTCTCTATACGACCGAAGCGACGGCGAGCGGCGGCGGACGTTCGGGCCGTTCCGTGACCGCGGACGGCGTTCTCGACGTCCAGTTCACCGTTCCGAAGGAACTGGGCGGCGACGGCGCGCGCGGCACCAATCCGGAACAGCTTTTCGCCACCGGCTATTCCGCCTGCTTCCTCGGCGCGCTGCGCGTGGTTGCCGGCCAGAAGAAGGTGAAGCTTCCCGATGACACCACTGTGACGGCGAAGGTCGGCATCGGCCCGCGCGACGATGGGCAGGGCTTCGGCATCGAGGCGGCGTTGACCGTCGACATTCCGGGCCTCGACCGCGATCTGGCCGAGGCGCTGGTGGCGCAGGCCCACATCGTCTGCCCCTACAGCCACGCCATGCGCACCGCGACGGAAGTGCCGGTTTCGGTTGCGTGACAACGATAAGGACGGCGAAGAAGCGCCGCCCGCCATCGTCCCGTCCTCTCCTCGGTCATGGTCGGTCCTCGGGGCGGACCCGAGGGTACGGAGACGTGGGCGGACGGACGGAAGCCGTCCTTTCGCGTTTCAGCCGTGGCAGCAGGAGGAGCCGCTTTCCGGCTTCGAGGCGCCGCAGCATTCGCCCCGGTCGCGGTTGTCGCGGCTGTGGGCGTTCTTCTCGGCCGGAATGTCCATCGCGATATTCGAGGCGAAGAAGCCATTCGGCTTCATGGTGAAGCCCGCATATTCGACCGGCATGATCGGGAAATCCTCCGGCTTGCAGATATGGGTGTGGCCGAAGGAGTGCCAGACGACCAGATCGGCGTTTTCGATATTGCGGTTCTGCGCGACATATTTCGGCAGGCCGTCGCCGCCGGCATTGTTGTTGGGATAGTCGCCGGAGGCGTATTTCTCCGCCGGGTCGAAGGCCGTGACCCAGATGTGCTTGGTGGCGAAGGCGCCGCGCTGGGCGACCGTCGCGTCCGGCTGGGCGAGCATGACCGGCGTTGGCATCACGGAAATCTTGTAGCCCGGCGCCTTGCCGACCGCGTTCTTCACATTCGGGTTGATCACCTTCCAGTAACGGCCGGTTTCGCCGCTGGCGATCTCGGGGCTGTCCAGCTCGCGCTTCAGCGTGCGGATCTGGGTCTCGAAGACGTTGCCGTAGGGATTGTCATCGCCCCAGGGGCGGGGCACGAAATCGGTCTGCGTGACGGTGTTGCCGCCGCCGTCGATATCCATGTGCAGGCGGGCATTGAAGAAATGCTGGTGGGTCGGCCCGCCGAGGTTGTCGTCCACCATGCCACCCCAGCGATAGTCCTCGCCATCGGCGACGGCCTGCGTCTGGATGATGCCGGTGAGCTTGGCCTCGAGCTGGATCGTGCCGTCCTGGTAGAGATACCAGTAGAAGCCGTAGTCGTAGTTGCCGACGGTGGCGAAGAAGGAGATCACCAGACGGCGCGAGCGGCGCACCTCGTAGATGCCGTTGCGGAATTCGTAGTGTTTCCAGAGGATGCCGTAATCCTCCTCGTGCATGCAGATGGCGTTCTTCATCACGAAGGGCTGGCCGAAATCGTCGGCTGACGGCACGTCGAAATAATGGATGTGGCCGAGGCAGTCGCAGCCCAGTTCGAGGCAGTTGGCCAGCCGTCCGAGGCCGTATTCGCCGGCGTCGAAGGCGCTCTTCCAGTAATGGTTTTCCGAGGGGTCGGAATAGGGCACGACCATTTCCGTCACCGAGGCGCGGAAAATGACGGGGCGCTGCCTGTCGCCGTCCCGGATCGACAGTTCGTGCAGCACGAGGCCCTCGCGCGGCGTGAAACCGACGCGGAAGCTCCAGCCCTGCCACGTCACCTTCCAGCCCTCGACGGTGAAGCTCGCGCCCTCCGGCTGGACGATGTCGAGCGGCTTCAGGTCGGTGCGGGTCTCGGGAAAGGCCTCGCGGCCGTAATTGCGCTTCTTCTTCGGCACCGGCACGACCTTTTCGGTGTCGACCAGATCGACCACCTTGCCCTGGGTGAGGTCGACGACCGCCACCACGCCGTCGATCGGGTGGGCATAGGCATTGTCGCGCATGTCCTCGCGCCAGAAGGAAATGGCGCGCACGATGCGCCTGCCTTTTTCGAATGGGCGGCCGAAATAGCCGGAGGAGAAGGGGTCGATCTGCACGAGCGCGATCTCCTCATCCGTCACGCCGCGCTTCTTCACGGCGGCGACCCAGCGCGGATCGGCCTTGACGATGGTGTCGATCTGCTCGAACTCGCACAGCATGATCGGCGGCTGGCCGTAGGGCGCCGCCTCGAGCGGCAGCCGGGTGAGGCTTTTCACCGTTGCGGCGGAAAGATCGACGATGGCCTCGCTGGTTTCGGAAGTGACGAGGTTCATCGTCAGGATGAAGGCGAGGCGCGGCAGGGCCTCGCCGTCGCGATGGGCGGCGATGTCGGCCTTGGTCGGCTCCTCCAGCCGCACGATGGGAAAGCGCACCGTTTCCGGCAGGTTTTCCGCGTCCTTGAGGATGCTGACCGCGGTGGCGATCTCGTTGAGGCTCAGCGGATCGAGCGGATGGGTGACGGTGACGGAGGCGTCCATGATGGCTGTTCCCTTGGTTCGTGACGGTTATGCGCGGCCGGAGCAGATCTCGCCGATCATCGCCATGCCGTGGATGCAGAAGAAATCGCAGATCACGTGCGCCTCTGCGGCGAGGACGAGCGTTGCGGCGCAAAGAGTTGCGAAGGCGAGGCCGAGCATGCGGTCGGCGGCGGTGAGGGAAGCGATCGCGTTCATTCGAAGACCTTTCCGAGAGAGGCGTAGAGTTCGGGACGGCTGCGTTTCAGGCGCAGGGCGAAGGCGGCTCCGGCAAGGCCGGTGAGGAGCATGAAATAGGGGAAGGCCGCCACGACCGGGCTTTCGCTGCCGGACAGAAGCGAAAGATTGGCCGAGACGAGGACGAGCGCGCCGGTGAGGCCGAGGAACGCGAGCGCAGGGGCGATCAGCGTCGTCCACGGGCCGTAGCCGGTCGCCGTCTTGCGGAAAAAGGCGATGATGGCCACGCAAACCAGCGCCTGCACGGCCAGGATGCCGATGACGGCAAGCGCTGCCATCCATGAGAAGACGACCGTATAGGGATCGAGGCCGGCGGCGGTGAAGACGCCGAGGATGACGGCGGCGATCGCGCTCTGCACCAGGCCGGCGACATGCGGCGAGCCGTGCTTGGGATGCACCTTGCCGAGGCCGGCGGCGGCCAGCCCCTCGCGGCCCAGCGCGAAGAAATAGCGGTTCAGCGTATTGTGGAAGGAGAGCACGCAGGCGAACAGGCTGGTGATGAGCAGCACGTTCAGCACCTGCGTCGACCAGGAGCCGAGCACGGCGTCGGAGGCGGTGAAATAGAAGGTTTCGAGACCGGCCTCGGCGGAGGATTGCACGGCGGAGGGGCCGTAATATTGCGTGATCGCCCAGGTCGAGAAGGCGTAGAACAGGGTGATCAGCAGCACGGCGGCATAGGTGGCGCGCGGGATCGTGATTTCGGGATTTTCCGCCTCCTCGCCGAAGATCGCGGTGGCCTCGAAACCGATGAAGGAGCCGATGACGAAGACGAGCGCCACGCCGAGGCCGGGCGTGAAGACGGTGGAGGGGAAAAACGAGGAAAAGCCGATCCCGTCCGGCCCGCCGCCGGCCAGAAGGATGCCGATGTCGAGCAGGAGCAGGATGACGATTTCGGCGACCATGCAGACGCCGAGGATCGCGCCGGAAAAGGCGATGTTGCGCTGGCCGCAGACACAGACGACGAGAAGGGCCGCGAACGACCAGACCCACCACGGCAGATCGAGGCCGAGCGGGGCGATGGCGCCCGCCATGAACACGCCGAACAGGGCGTAGATGGCGATCTGCACGGCGGAATAGGTGACGAGCGCCATCAGCGCCCCGCCGACGCCCGCCGGCTTGCCGATGCCGCGGGTGATGTAGGTGTAGAAGGCGCCGGCGCCGCCCACATGCCGGCTCATGGCCGTGAAGCCGACCGAAAACAGGAGGTAGAGCAGGCCCGCCAGCACGAAGGCGCCGGGAACGCCGGCCCCGTTGCCGAAGGCGAAGGCGGCCGGAGACGCGCCGACCACCGCCGTCAAAGGGGCCGCGGCGGCGACCACGAAGAAAACGATATGGGCAAGCCCGACCGAATTGCGCGCGAGCCGCGCCGCGGGGACCGTTGCACCTGCTTCGACTGTCATGCGAACCCCTCTTGCTTGATCGGGGGCAAGAGTAGGTGCGACAAATTGGCGCCGAAATTGCTCGATGCGCCATAGATTCGATCTTTTGCGCCACGCGGTTCCGGGGAAGCTTGATAAATGGCAATTGCACCGCATTTGACCACGAAGATGCCCGCGATTGCGTCAATCCGGGCTTCGGTGCTGAAGCCGCTCGTGAATTATGTCGAGCGGAAAACCGGCAAGGTCGACATCCTTCTGGCTGAACACGGCCTTTTGCGCTCGCAGATGGAGGACCTCTACGCCACGGTGCCGATGGCGCGCTACATCGCCTTCTTCGAGGCGGCGGCGGAGGTGGTGCGCGATCCCTTTCTCGGCGCGCGCATGGGGCAGGCCATGACGCCGGGCGATCTTGGCCCCATCGGCATTCTCTATTCGCTGTCGCCCACGCTGCGGACGGCCTTCCAGCGCCTGTCGAAATATGTCAACGCGCTTCAGGGCGGAACCGCGTCCGGCCTGTTCGAGGAAAACGGCGATGTCGTGTGGACCTACCGGTTGCTCGATCCCGCGCTGTGGCCGCGCCGGCAGGACAACGAGTTTTCGCTGGCCGTCGCCTGCCAGATCGCCCGCGCCTGCTTCGGCAAGGGCTGGCGGCCGCTGGAGGTGCATTTCGAGCATGCCGCGCCGCGCGGCGCCGAAACCCTTCAGCGCATCCTGCGCGCGCCGGTCCTGTTCGGCCAGTCCGGCAACCGGCTGGTGATCGCCCGCGACGATGCCGACCGCCCGCACCGGCCGGAGGACCGGTCGCTGACCGCGATCCTCGAACGGCATGTCGCGGACCTTTCGCCGGAGACCGATCTGTCGCCCAGCCTGACGGAAAAGGTCATGGCGCTGATCGGCATCTATCTCGGGCACAAGCCGGTCACGCTGGCGGTCGTCGCGGCGGAACTGAAGACCTCGCCGCGCACGCTTCAGCGCCGGCTGGCGGAGGAGGGTGTGTCGCTGCGCCAGCTCGTGCAGCGGCACCGCCGGCAGATGGCCGAACTCCATCTCGGCCACGGCGCATCGAGCCGGCAGTTCGTGGCGCAATCGCTGGGCTATGCGGATACGACCGTTCTATGGCGCGCCCGCCGCCGCTGGGACAGGCAGGACGGCAGGGCGTGAAAGACCCTTCTAAGGGCCGCGGTGGGGCGGGTTGGAGATTTCCACAAGGCCCCGGCGCAGGCTGTCGGCGTCGATGGCCGTCAGGGCGTCCTCGACCTCGGCGTGCAGCCGCACCCAGACCGGCAGGGCGGCGGAAAGCGCGGCCATGCCCGCATCCGTCAGGCTGAGCCGCTTGCCCCGCTTGTCCTTCGTGTCCGGCTCCACCGAAACCCAGCCCCGCCGCTCAAGCGGCTTCAGCGCCGCCGTCAGCGTCGTGCGGTCCATCGCCAGCAGGGACGCCACCGGGCCGATGGTCGGCGGCTCCGGCCTGTTCAGCGCCATCATCAGCGAAAACTGCTGGTTGGTCATGCCGTGCGGCTTCAACGCGGCGTCGAACCGGCGCGCCAAGGCCCGCGCCGCCCGCTGCGCATGCAGGCACAGGCACGTATCCTTGACATGAAGCGTTGTGGAAAAGGGAATCACTGCCGTGTTTGACATGCTCAATATATGTTGATATCAACGTTAAAAGTCAAGCACGGAGAACCCGAGGCATCGCCAGCGGGAATGCTCCAACCGAGCGAGGAGGCAAGGGCATGCAGGGCACTTTCATCTGGTACGAATTGTTGACGGCGGATACGGTCGCCGCTTCCGCCTTTTACGGCAAGGTGGCGGGCTGGGAGGCGAAACCCGCCGGAGAGGGCGACGACTACACGCTTTTCAACGTTCCGGGTTTCGAAATGGGCGTGGCGGGCATGATGGCGATCACGCCGGAGATGGCCTGCTCCGATGCCAGGCCGGGCTGGATCGGCTATATCGCGGTGGAGGATGTCGACGCGAAATCCGCGGAGATCGCCAGGGCCGGCGGCACCGTGTTCCGCGCGCCGGAGGACATTCCCGGCATCGGCCGTTTTTCGGTGGCCGGCGATCCGCACGGCGCGGTCTTCTGCCTGTTCGGTCCCAACATGCCGGAAGGGCCGCTGCCGCCGGAACCTGCCCCGAACACGCCCGGCACCTTCGGCTGGCACGAGCTTTATGCCGGCGCCTGGGAGGAGGATTTCGCCTTCTATTCCCGCCTGTTCGGCTGGGAGAAGAGCCTTGCCGTCGATATGGGGCCGCTCGGAGTCTACCAGTGCTTCGGCAAGGACGGTGAGGACCTTGGCGGCATGATGACGGCGACGCCGGAGATGGGGCCGCCCACCTGGAACTATTATATCAATGTCGAGGCGATCGACGCTGCCGCGGCCCGCGTCATGGAAGCCGGGGGCAAGGTCCTGCATGGCCCGCAGCAGGTGCCGGGCAATGCCTGGATCGTCAATTGCCTCGATCCGGAAGGGGCGCTGTTTTCGCTGGCTTCCATGAAGCGTTGATCCCCGAAACGGTCTTTCCGGTTGCGAAACGGGCGCTTTCATGGCCCAATGGTTCCTGCGCCCGCACGCCATGCGGGCCGAGGAGGCGCGCATGCCGGAGGATTTCGGTCAATTCATCTGGTACGAACTGATGACCACGGATGTGGAGGCCGCGGCGCGTTTTTACACCGCGCTTACCGGCTGGAGCGCCAAGACCCTCAGCATGCCGTCGATGGACTACACGATACTGGAACTGCCCGGCCAGCCGGTCGGCGTCGGCGGCATCATGGAGTTGCAGGCCATCCACAAGGCCGAGGGCATTCCCCCGAACTGGAGCGGCTATATTTCCGTCGACGACGTCGACCTGTGCGCGGCCGAGCTTGTCATGCTCGGCGGCTCCATCCGCCGCCAGCCGGAGGATATTCCCGGCGTCGGGCGCCTCGCGGTGGCTGCCGATCCGCATGGCGCGGTCTTCATCCTTTTCGCGCTGGTGCCGGAGGCGGACGCGCCGCCCTGCGCGACGCCCGGTGTTGCCGGCACGATCGGCTGGCACGAGCTCCTGTCCGGCCCGCCGGAGGAAGCCTTCCCCTTCTATGAGAAACTGTTCGGCTGGAAGAAGGCGGATACTATCGACATGGGCGAGATGGGCGCCTACCAGCTCTTCGCCATCGGCGACAAGGTGTCCGGAGGCATGATGCAGAAGCCCGCGGATGCGCCGATGGCCTATTGGGCCTTCTACATCAGCGTTCCCGCGCTCGATGCCGCCGTCGAGACGCTGACGGCCGGCGGCGGCACGGTGGTGTTCGGCCCGCAGGAGGTGCCGGGCGGCGATTTCATCGTTCAGGCCACCGATCCGCAGGGCGCGTACTTCTGCCTTGTCGCGCCGAAGCGGTAAGGCTCGCCGGTTGCCATCCGCCGGACAATTGACACCGGGTTCACGGCTCCCGCTCCTTCTCTCCATTGGGGAGAAGATGACGGGAGCCGGATGAGGGGGCTTCGAGGCAGGACCTTTGCGCTTCGCGCTCCCCCTCATCCGCCCTTCGGGCACCTTCTCCCCGCGGGGAGAAGGGAGAAGCCGCGCCGTCGGCATGACAGGACAGCAAGCTCGCGGTTCCTGCCCCTTCTCCCCGTCGGGGAGAAGGTGGCGGCAGCCGGATGAGGGGGCCGCAGCGTCCCTGTGTTCCTGCGATAGCCCTTGCGGGCGGTGGGTCAGATGGCGTTCGCCAGCCGGTCCTCGATGTAGAGATCGCGGATGCGGGCGGTCAGCGGGCCCGGCTTGCCGTTGCCGACCGGCTGTCCGTCGATGGCGACGACCGGCATGACGAAGGCGCTCGCCGAGGTCAGGAAGACCTCCGCCGCGTTCTTCGCCTCATCGACGGTGAAGCCGCGCTCCTCGACCCTGATCTGCGCCGCGCGGGCAAGATCGAGAATGGAGGCGCGGGTGATGCCGTGCAGCAGCGCGTTGGAAAGCGCGCGCGTCACCAGCGTTCCGTCCTTGGTGACGATATGGGCGTTGGAGGAACCGGCCTCGGTGATCACGCCGTCTTCGGTGAACAGAACGTCGTCGGCGCCCTGGCGCTTCGCCTCCATCTTGGCGAGCGAGGAATAGAGAAGCTGGACGGTCTTGATCTGGCGGTTGACCCAGCGGCCCTCCGGCATGGTGACGACGAAAATGCCGGTCTTCCATTTCGGATTGTCGAGCACGGCGCGTGCCTGCGTGAACATCACGAAGGTTGGCCGGAGCGCGTCGGAATAGAGGAAGTCGCGATCTTCGGCGCCGCGCGAGATCTGGAGATAGACGCCGCCGTCGGACAGCGCGTTGCGGGCGACGATTTCGCGGTGCAGGGTAAGAAGCGCCTCCTCGCTCACCGGCATCGGAATGTCGAGGGCGGCAAGCGAGCGCTTCAGGCGGGCGGCGTGGCCGGCATAATCCACCAGCTTGCCGCCGACGACCGCCGTCACCTCGTAGATGGCGTCCGCGAACAGGAAGCCGCGGTCGAAAATGGAAACGCGCGCCTCGGTCTCGTCGACCCAGTCGCCATTGAGGTAGACGGTTCTCGTCATCGGATGCTCCGCAACGCCCTGATTGTCCGGGCCCTGATCTGTCTGGCGTCGCGCGATCCGGCGCGGCGTTTCTGAGTAGCGGCGAAACGTGCCGCGATTGTGGAGATCAGCGTTTCAGGCCGCCGAGGATGCCGCGCACGATGGCCCGGCCGAGCTGGTTGGCGACCGTGCGGGTCACGCTCTTCATCGCCGTCTCGATCACGGTCTCGCGCTGATAGCCGGAGCGCGCCTTCGGCCGCGTGCCGGACGTCGTGCGGCTGTCGGCAGGCTTGTCGCCGAAGCCGGGCAGGGACCAGCGCCCGCCGGCCGAGCCTTCCTGCGCGCCGGTTCTCGCCCGCTCTTCCTCCTGCTTCTTCGCCGCCTCGGCTTCCGCCGCCTGCCGGGCGCGCTCGGAGAGAATTTCGAAGGCGGATTCGCGGTCGATATCCTTGTCGTACAGGCCGGCGAGCGGGCTGGTGGCGATCACGCCGGCGCGCTCCTGGTCGGTCAGCGGCCCGACGCGGGCCGAGGGCGGGCGAACCAGCGTGCGCTCCACGATGGAGGGCGCGCCCTTGCCCTCCAGCGTCGAGACGAGGGCCTCGCCGGTGCCGAGCGTGGTGATCGCCGCGGCGGCGTTGAAGGCGGGGTTGGGGCGGAACGTGTCGGCGGCGGTCTTCACCGCCTTCTGCTCGCGCGGCGTATAGGCGCGCAATGCGTGCTGCACGCGGTTGCCGAGCTGGGCGAGAACCGTCTCCGGCACGTCAAGCGGGTTCTGCGTGACGAAATAGACGCCGACGCCCTTCGAACGGATCAGGCGCACCACCTGCTCGACGCGCTCGACCAGCACCTTCGGCGCGTCGTTGAACAGAAGATGGGCCTCGTCGAAGAAGAACACGAGGCGCGGCTTTTCCGGGTCGCCGATTTCCGGCAACTGCTCGAAGAGTTCCGACAGCAGCCACAGCAGGAAAGTCGCATAAAGGCGCGGGTTCATCATCAGCTTGTCGGCGGCCAGCACCGAGATCATGCCCTTGCCGTCATGCGAGGTCCGCATGATGTCCCTGATTTCGAGGGCCGGCTCGCCGAAGAAATGCTCGGCGCCCTGCTGTTCGAGAACGAGAAGGCCGCGCTGGAGCGAGCCGACGGAGGCTTTCGAGATCAGGCCGAACTGGCTGGAAAGCTCGCTCGCATGCTCGCCCATGTAGTTCAGCATCGCCTGAAGGTCCTTCAGGTCGAGCAGTGGCAGGTTGGCCTGGTCGGCGATCTTGAAGGCGATGTTGAGAACGCCTTCCTGCGCCTCGGAGGCGTTCATCAGCCGGGCGAGGAGCAGCGGCCCCATCTCGGCAATGGTGGTGCGGACGCGGTGGCCCTTCTCGCCGTAGAGATCCCAGAAGATCACCGGAAACTGCGTGTAGCCGTGGTCGGTGAAGCCGATCTGCTCGGCGCGCGCCGTCACCCAGTCCTTCGGCTCGCCCTTGGCGGCGATGCCGGAAAGGTCGCCCTTGATGTCGGCGCAGAACACCGGCACCCCGGCGCTGGAAAAGCTTTCGGCCAGAACCTGGAGCGTCACCGTCTTGCCGGTGCCGGTCGCGCCGGTCACGAGACCGTGGCGGTTGCCGAACTTCAGCTCCAGATATTCGCCCTTGTTGAGGCTGTCGTCGGGATTGCGGCTGGTGCCGATATAGAGCTTTCCGTCCTGGAGCATGCTGCTGCTGGCCTCCTCATGGGCGGTTCCGGCAGCGTGCCAACGCCTTTGCCCGGTGTCGCCTGAACAAACTGGAGGAGCGTGCCGGCATCCTCGGGATCGCCGGGTCCGCTCCGGGGATGATGCTTTGCCGGAAGCCTCTTGCGTCCGGCGGCATCTTTTCATTGAATCATCTTATCGATCTTATAAGGACAGTCGTCGATGGCGACAACGGGCGCGTGAGTCGCAAAATGCGGCACGGCGGGTCGCTTGCCATGCCCGGGGCGGTCGATTCCGGGCGCTTGTGTTCAAAGAAAAGTTGTTTTACCTTGACGTTAACGTCAAATATGGCAGGAGGAAGTTCATGAACGAAGTCGTTTCCAAAATCGCCGGTCAGGTGGGCATCAGCCCGGAACTGACGGAAAAGGCGCTGGGCATGATGCTTGGCTTCCTCCAGCGCGAAGGCGAGGACGGCCCCGTCGCCAAGATGATCGAATCATTGCCGGGCGCCATCGAACTGGTCGCCAAGTATAATGGCGAAGGTCAGGGCAAGGGCCTTCTCGGCGGCCTGATGAGCGCCATCGGCGGCGGCGGCATCATGGGCCTCGGCCAGCAATTGATGGCAGAAGGGCTCGGCATGAGCGAGATCACCGCGCTCGCCAAGGAAACGATGGCCACCGCCCGCGAATATGCCGGCGACGAGGTGGTCGACAACGTGATCGCCTCCGTACCCGGGCTGAAGCAGTTCGTCTGATTGGGTCTTGCCGGGAAGGGAAGCCGGACGGGCAGGGTGCCGCCCGGCTTCGTTGACCGGCGCTGGCGCATTTCCGGCAAAACCGGTTTCCACTCTTGCTGGAATTGCCTACATCGCCTGGCCGACGTCGATGCGGTTTCCGTCCGGGTCCTCGAAGACGAAGGCCCGCAGCCCGTAGTCTTTGTCTTGCAGGCTCTTGATGATCCGAGACCCGGATCGCTTGCAGACGGTGTGCAGCGCGTCGACGTCGTCCACCATCAGGTGGGCGACATTGAAGGCGGCGGCCTTGTGGCCCGGCTGCAAGGTCAGGTGCAATTCAGCCCCACCGCGCTTCAGGATCATGAAGCCGACGGGATGTCCGTTCTCGAAGATTTTCTCGAAACCGAGGACTCTGGTGTAAAAGTCATGGGCCCTGCCCATGTTCCTGACGGGGAGCGTGGCGGCAATTCGTCCGAAACGGACACCGTGATCGGCGATATCGTTCATCGCGGAACCTCTGCTTGCAAAGTCGCAATCCCTCGCCGGACGGTGCCGGTCGGCAGGATGCGCTTCGGAGTGTGAATCAGCAGGACGGTGCCTACGAAGCAGAGTTTATCGCCTGACCGTTTTCAAGAAAACAGGCAGGCTGAATCATTCGGGACGAGCATCGACCCGGCTTTAGAGCGTTTCCGCTTTTCTCCGAATCGCGAAAACGCTCCAACTCTTTGTTTTTACGCATTTCCAGACGCAAAACCGCTACACACTTTTGCTGGAAATACTTTAGAACTTCACGCCGACGCCCACCGTCACACGGTTGTCCTTCATGTCGAAGGTCGAGGGGCCGATGTCCTTCTTGCCGTAATCGTTGAAGCGGTATTCGACGCGGCCGAACATGCCGTCGGTGATGGCGTAGTCGACGCCCGCGCCGACGGTATAGCCGTTCATCGTGCCGCTTTCCTTCGTCACGCCGGGAATGTCGGTATAGCCGCTGGCGGCGGTCCAGCCCGCCGCGCCGTAGATCAGGGCACGATCGACGGCATAGCCGAGGCGGGCGCGCACCGCGCCGGACACGTCGCTGCCCGCGTCGCCGAGGCCCTGCACGTCGCTTTCGTTCCAGGTGTAGCCAATGTCGCCTTCAATGCCGGCGACGAAATTATTGTCGAACTGGTGGTTGAACCCGGCAAATGCGCCGAGAACGCCGCCGTCGAAGCTTTCCCGGCTGCGCACCCCGCCCAGCGTGAAATCGCCGGAAAGCCAGCTTCCGCCGCCCTGCACGCCCAGATAGGGGCCGGACCACGTGAAGGGCACGGGGGCGGGGTTGTCCACGGGCAGGGGGGCTTCCGGCGGTGCGCTCACGGCATCCGCAGCCATTGCCGGCAGCGCGAACGCAGCGGTCACAACGGTGGCGAGAAGCATCGTCTTCATGACAGTCTCCCTTGTCCTTCCCTGGAACATCCGGGCCTTATGTCCTTTCAATGCGCGGGCGGCGATTTCGATCCCGCCCGAAGCGCTTTTTCAGGCATTATAGCATCATGCACTGCGAAAGTGCCGGAAAAATGTCAGTCGTCCCACGCCTCGGCGAGTTCGGCCGGATCGACGATCCTGCCGTCCGGCTGCGCCATCGCGTGGATCGCCTGCATTTCGTGGTCGGTCAGCGCGAAGTCGAAAATGTCGAAATTCTCCTTCAGGCGGGATTCGGTGGCGGTCTTGGAAAGGGCAACAAGCCCCTCCTGCTGCACCACCCAGCGCAATGCCACCTGCGCGGCGGTCTTGCCGTGGGCGGCGCCGATCTCGCGCAGAAGCTGGTCCTTCGGCACGCGCCCGTCGGCCATCACGTAATAGGCGGTCACGGAAAGCCCGTGCTTGCGCGCCGCGCCGATCACTTTCGTCTGGTCGAGATAGGGGTGATATTCGACCTGGTTCGTCGCCAGCGGTACGTCGGACAGGCTGACGGCCTCCTCGGTCATCGCCGCGTTGAAGTTCGAAATGCCGATATGGCGTGCCTTGCCGGCCTTCACTACCTCGTTCAGCGCGCCGATGCGCTCGGCCAGCGGCACGTCGCTCTTCGGCCAGTGGAGCAGCAGCAGGTCGACATAATCCGTCTTCAGCTTCTTCAGGCTCTCGTCCACCGAGGCGATCAGGTCCGCGCGGCGGAAACGGTCGACCCAGACTTTCGTCGTCAGGAAGATGTCCGGACGCGGAACGCGGCTCTGGGCGATGGCGGTGCCGACCGCCGCCTCGTTCCCGTAGATCTGCGCCGTGTCGATATGGCGAAATCCCAGCGCGATGGCCTTGGGCAGGATGGCGAGAACCTCGTCCTCCGGCATGCGGAAGGTTCCGAAACCGAGCGCCGGAATGTTGGCGCCATTGGATGGGACGACGTGCATGGCTGGTCCTTTCGAATAGTCGTATTCAATCGTTCTCAGATAGGTTGTCGCAGGCGGCGGTCAAGCCCTGACCGCCACGACGAACAGGCGCGGAAAGCGCAGAAGCCGCCGTCCATCGGCCATCGGCGGATAGGAGCGGTCGATGCGGGCGGTGTAATCGGCGAGGAAGGCGTCGCGGTGCCCGGGGCCGGCTGCGTCGAGATAGGGGCGAAGCCCCGTGCCCTTCACCCATTCGACGATCGCTTCGGCATCCGCCATCGGATGATTGTAGACCGTATGCCAGACGTCGATGCGGGCCGCCTTCGGGCCGAGGCGGTCGAAATAGGCGTCGGGCGCAGGAAGCCCGGGACGGCGCATGCGTCCGCCGGCGAAGGCCGGGCTCCAGGGGCCGGCGCCTCCGGTTTCCTCCATCGCCAGATGTGAGGGCTCGCCGAGATTGTCGGGCATCTGCATGGCCAGCACGCCGCCCGGCCGCAGGCCGTCCATCAGCCGCACGAGCACGTCGAGATGATCCGGCACCCACTGGAAGACGGCGTTGGCATAGAGGAGATCGACCGGCCCCGCCGGCTGCCATGCGGCAAGGTCGGCCTTTTCGAAGGCGATGCCGGGCAGGCGCCTGCGGGCGGCGTCGAGCATGTCGTCGTCGCTGTCGAGGCCGCTGACCGCGGCCTGGCCGAATCGTTCGGCGAGAAGCTCCGTCGAGTTGCCCGGCCCGCAGCCGAGATCGACGGCGCGCGCGGCGTCGGTCAGCGGCACCTGGGCCAGCAGGTCGCGCGCCGGACGGGTGCGCTCGTCCTCGAATTTCAGGTATTGTCCGGCAGACCATGCCATTCCCGGTGTCCTCCCGTCGTCTGGCCCGCATCGTGGCACGGCGGGCGCCGCCTGCAAAGCCGCTTCGTCGTCCATCATTTTTTGTGATGGACGCTGCACGACAACGTGTTGATTCGGTAAAAAATTCCCCCCCGTCCTGTGGCGCCGGCAACGCCTTTTCCGTGAAATACGCGGCAGGCGGCAATTTCCGCTTGACCTCGCCCGCGGCCTTGGCCTTGAGTGCCTCCGGCCCGTGCGCCGGATACCGTGGCGCCTTGCGAAGGAGATGAGAAATGGCTGTCGATACCAACCCGCGATCCACGACCTGGACCTATGTCGAAGGCGAATGGCTGCCGGGGAATCCGCCGCTCATCGGCCCCACCTCGCATGCGATGTGGCTGGCCTCGACGGTGTTCGACGGCGCCCGCTGGTTCGACGGCGTGGCGCCCGATCTCGACCTGCATTGCCAGCGCGTCAACCGCTCCGCCGTCAACATGGGCATGAAGCCGCTTCGCTCCGCCGAGGAAATCGCCGCGCTTGCACTGGAAGGCGTCACGAAGTTCGATGGCAAGACTGCCATCTACATCAAGCCGATGTACTGGGCCGAGCATGGCCGCCCGGGCTCCGTCGTCGCCCCGGACCCGGAATCGACCCGCTTCGCGCTTTGCCTGTTCGAAGCGCCGATGGACGCCGGCGTGGCGCTGACCCTGACCGTTTCGCCCTATCGCCGTCCCTCGCCGGAAACCGCGATGACCGACGCCAAGGCCGGCAGCCTTTATCCGAACAGCGGCCGGGCCATCATCGAGGCGCGCGCGCGCGGCTTTGACAACGCCCTGATGCGCGACATGAACGGCAATGTCGTGGAGACGGCGGCGTCCAACGTCTTTCTCGTCAAGGACGGCGTGGTGATGACCCCCGTGGCCAACCGCACCTTCCTGGCCGGCATCACCCGCTCGCGCGTGATGGGGCTTCTGCGCCAGAACGGCTTCGAGGTGCGTGAGGCGACGCTTTCGGTCGAGGATTTCATGGATGCCGACGAAATCTTCTGCTCGGGCAACTACTCCAAGGTCTCGCCGGTGACGAAGCTCGACGGGCGCGATCTCCAGGCCGGTCCCGTCGCGGCCAAGGCGCTCGACCTCTACATGGACTGGGCCCGCTCGACCTCGGACCGCTGAGACCGGGAAGCGCTGCCGCCGCCTCGTTAGGGCGGCGGAAATTCCTGCTCGCCCGGCAAAGAAATTGAGTAAACAGTTTCGGGGACTTGGCTGTCTTTTTGACGATTTGCAGGTTGCCTATGACGGGTCCCGCTCCTATGTTCCAAGGCATGCGTTTTTCCATTTTCGAAAAGCCCAAGGAGGATTGACCAATGGCTTTTGAACTTCCCGCACTCCCCTACGCCTACGACGCTCTCGCGCCCTATATGTCGGCCGAGACGCTGGAATATCATCACGACAAGCACCACAACGCCTATGTGACGACCGGTAACAAGCTTGCGGCCGAAGCGGGGCTCGACGGCCTCTCCGTCGAGGAGATCGTGAAGAAGTCCTACGGCACCAACCAGCCGCTGTTCAACAACGCCGCCCAGCACTACAACCACGTCCATTTCTGGAAGTGGCTGAAGAAGGACGGCGGCGGCACCAAGCTGCCGGGCAAGCTGGAAGCCGCGTTCGCCTCCGATCTCGGCGGTTACGACAAGTTCAAGGCCGATTTCATCGCCGCCGGCACGACGCAGTTCGGTTCCGGCTGGGCCTGGGTGTCCGTCAAGGACGGCAAGCTTGAAATCTCCAAGACGCCGAACGGCGAGAACCCGCTGGTTCACGGCGCCGTGCCGATCCTCGGCGTCGACGTGTGGGAACACTCCTACTACATCGACTACCGCAATCTGCGTCCGAAGTACCTCGAAGCCTTCGTCGACAGCCTGATCAACTGGGATTACGTGCTGGAGCTTTACGAAGCCGCGGCCAAGTAAGACAGGCCGCCCCTGCCTCGTACGATTGGAGACCCCCGGCGTTAAAACCGGGGGTTTTGTTTTGAAACTCAACAGATTGTGACTTTGCAGCCGCCGTCCGGAACGGGCAAGAATGGAGCCGTGCCGCGACTTCCGGCACCCGTGCCGCATCCTATGGAGACGTTACCCATGACCATGAAACCCGCTTTCGCCGTCATCCTCGCCGCCGCGCTCTGTTCCACCGCCGCTCTTGCCGCGGAGCCGCAGGAGATTCGCCAGCAGCAGATGAAGGAAACCGGGGCGGCCTTCGGGGCGCTCAACGCGATCGCCCGGGGCCAGCGGCCGTTCGATGAAGCCACCGTCAAGGCGTCACTCGACAAGCTTGCCGAAATCAGCAAGGATTTCCGCAACCACTTCCCGAGGGGATCGGAAACCGGTTTCGAATCGGAGGCCGGCATCCGGATCTGGCAGGACGAGGCAGGCTTTGCCGCCGCCAACGACAAGTTCGCTGCCGATGTCGAGGCCGTTCTCGCCCATGCGCCGGCCGATCAGGACGGCGTTCGCGCGGCCGTCGGCACCATCGGCGCCAATTGCGGCGCCTGCCACGAAAGCTTCCGCGTCAGGCGCTGATCGCGTCCGGGCATCGGCGACGAATGGGGGCGGGCCGGGACGCCTGCCGCCCGCCGTCGTGCCCAGGGGGCTAGCGGGCGAACGTTTCGGCAGGGGGGAAGCGAATGAGATTGGGAAAAGCCGTTGCGGCCCTGGCCGTCATCGTCGCTGCCGGCGCGGGCGCCGGTCTTTGGCTGACGGCGCCTGCGCCGCTGCCGGACGAACACTGGGAAAGCCTCGAGGCGCCGGACATCGCAAACGGCAGGACGCTCTTTTATGCCGGCGGCTGCGCAAGCTGCCATGCCGCAGCCGGCGCGGAAGGCGACGCGAAGCTCGTCCTGTCCGGCGGGCTGGCGCTGCCGAGCCCGTTCGGCACGTTTCATGTTCCCAACATCTCGCCGGACGTTTCTGCCGGCATCGGCGGCTGGACGCTGGCCGACTTCGGCAATGCGATGAAGCGAGGCGTCGGCAAGCAGGGCGAGCATCTCTATCCGTCCTTCCCCTACGGTTCCTATGCGCGCATGCAGGATCAGGATATCGCCGACCTGTTCGGCTTCCTGCTGACGCTGCCGGCGAGCGCCAACGTCGCCCCGCCGCATGACCTGCCGTTTCCGTTCAACATCCGCCTGGCCGTCGGCGGCTGGAAGCTGCTCTATCTGGACGACGGGCCGCGGGTGGATCTGGCCGGCGCCGGCGAGGCCGTGCTGCGCGGGCAATATCTGGTCGAGGGGCCGGGACATTGCGGCGAATGCCACACGCCGCGCAACGCGCTCGGCGGTTTCGTCAGCGGCCAATGGCTTGCCGGCGGGCCGAACCCGGAGGGCGAGGGCCGTGTGCCGAACATCACCCCCGGCGCGCAGGACATGGCCTCGTGGAGCGAGGAGGATATCGCCGCCTATCTCGAAACGGGGTTCACGCCGGACTACGATTCCGTCGGCGGCTCGATGGTCGCCGTCCAGCAGAACATGGCGCACCTGACGGCGGAAGACCGCGCCGCGATCGCCGCCTATCTCAAGGCTATCCCGGCAAGGTAGGGTTCACAGGAGCGCCGGAGAATGGCCCGCCGGCGCGATGCACACGCAAAGGCCGGTCGATCTATAAGGCACCCCGCTCACGGCTCTTGCCCCTTCTCCCCGCCGGGGAGAAGGTGGCGGCAGCCGGATGAGGGGGCGATCCCCGTTCGCCTTACGAAGCCTTGCGATAGGCGGCCGGGCAATGCTCCTCGGCGAAATGCGCGAAGTGCTCGCTGGCTTCCGGCGTCATGACGCCCAGCGCGGCCAGCATCTCGCGGGCGAAGCTGAGCGGCGCCATGCCCGACGCGGTGACGATATGGCCGTCGCGAACCGCAAAGGGCACGTCCAGATAGCTTGAATGGCCGTGATAGTGCTCGCTCTGCGCCAGAAAGGCCAGCGAATTGCCGGTGTGGGTGATGCCGCGCAGGATGCCGGTGCGGGCGATCGCCAGCGTTCCGGCGCAAATGCCGCCGACGGCGCGGTCCATCCGGCGGAAGGCGCGCACGGCGGGGCCGATATCCGGCGCGTTTTCCGTTTCCCAGATCATGCCGCCGATGATGGCGAGGCCGTCGAAGCGTTCCGGCACGAGATCGTCCAGCGCCATGTCCGGGGTGACGCGCAGCCCGCCCATCGAGGTGACGGGCGTGCCGCCCGGCGAGGCGGTGACGGTCTCGACGCCGAGATAGGCCCGGGCGAACGCCATCAGCGGGGCGGCTTCCCAGTCGGCAAAAGCATCGGTCAGAAGCACGGCAAGTTTGGGCATGTGTTCATCCTCCCCTTGATCATCATGGCGATATAGGCGCGGTTGCCGTTCAGGCAAGGGCCTGGAGGAAGCGCATGCCGGTGACGGGCCGCGGCTTGAAATCCATGTGCTCGTAGAAGCGGTGGGCGGCGAAATTGCCGGTTGCGGCGCTGACCGACAGGAAGTCGCAGCCGGCCTTCAGCGCATGGTCGCGGGCGCAATCGACGAGGTGCTGGCCGATGCCGTTGCCGCGATGGCCGTCCGCCACGAACAGATGGTGGAGATCCATGCCGCGCTTGCCTTCCTGGGCGCGGTACATCGGCACCATGATCGCGTAGCCGATCAGCGCGTCTGCGGCCTCGGCGACGAGCGCGGCGATCCACGGATGCGGCCCGAACAGGTCGCGTTCCAGTTGCGCGGGTGTGGTTTCGGCGGCATCGCCGTGGTGGGCGGCAAGCGCCGCGATCATGTCGGCAAGCTGCGGCAGGTCGGCGGCGCGCGGCGTCCGGATTGTCACCACCGGCGGGCGGGGAAGGGTCGTTGCGGTGTCTTCGGTCATTTCGGCATCCTTGGATGAGCCGTCAGGATGCTTGTGAAACAACAAAGCCGCCTGACGGCGGCTTTGTTGACAAAGTGATCTGTCGAGCCGCCCGTTACCGGTAGGCCCAAAAATACGTGCAGGAGATGGTTGCGCGTGCGTCGATCATGGCGCGGATAGTTGCGCCCGATTTGTTCGCCTGTCAAGTGCGATCTTGCAGATGCTGGACCGGCAAGGCGACGAGGCTTCGAATGGCCTCAATGCTCGCTTTCGCACAGGCCGTGATCGGACAGCGAGCGGATCACCTGGCATTCGCCGAGCGTGTGGTTGCCGTCGCACAAGGAGACCACGCGCTCCAGCTCGTGTTCCAGCCGTTTCAGCCGTGCGATCTTCTCGCGCACGTCGGCGAGATGCTCGGCGGCGATGCGGTCGGCATCGGCGCAGGGGCGCTCGGGATGGGCGGCGAGCGCGATCAGCTCGCGGATCGCCTCGATGGACAGGCCGAGATCGCGCGCATGGCGGATGAAGCTCAGCCGTTCCAGATCGGACGCCTCGTAGCGCCGCTGGTTTCCCACGGTGCGGTCCGGCGCGGTCATGAGGCCGGTCTGCTCGTAATAGCGGATCGTCGGAACCTTGACGCCGGTCCGCCTGGAAAGATCGCCGATGGAATACATGGCCGTCTCGCCTCCCCACTGTCCGGAACCATCGATAGAGCCTTCCGCCTTTCTCCAAAGCGCGAAAATTCTCTAACGACTTGTTTTTATGCATTCCCGCATGCAAAGCCGTCGCGCAGTTTTGCTGGAAACGCTCCATCCGAATAGATAGGAGCCGGCGCGGACAAAAAAAGGGCGCCGCATGATGCGCCGCCGAGCTTCAGGGGAACGTGAGAGACTACGCGACCAACACCCTATGCGCCTTTGCGAAGCGACCCTCGACTGATTCGCCCGGCCGCCGGATTTGAAAAGCCTAGTGGAACTCGTCGGCGGAGGAAACCTCGAATTCGAGATAGAGGTTGAGAACGCCGCCGTTCGGCCCCTTGTCGGCCTCTTCGGCGAAGGCGGTCTTGCTGGCGGCGAATTTGCGGTCGCGCTCGATCGTCCAGAGCGCATTGGCGAGCGAGGGCGAAAGCGGCGTGCGGCTGACCGACAGCGAAAGCCGGTTGCTGGCAGCGGCGTTTTCCGCGGCTTCCGCCTCATCGGCCTCGCGGCGGGCATAGTAGGCGGGGCCGGAATAACCGTAACCGCCTGAACCGACATCGATCTTCATGGCACGCCACTCCAGTTTCTCCGTGGCGCCGGAACAGGCGCAAGCGACGCACTCGTTCGGCGCGCTTCCATGTCTGTCCTTTTGTCCGGCAATCTTGGCGACTCGCGGCTTTCGCGCCGCTTCTATTAAGCATTTGTTAACTTTTGAAGCTTGCGCGAAGCTTGCGCCCGATGGCGAAAAGCCCGCAAATGCGGGGTTCCGGCGGTGCGGTGCGGCAGTTTCCCGCGCGCTTGCGGGGCCGGTTGATTGAGGGCCCTAGAAGGAAAGCGGCGTGACGCGGCCTGTCCGCGACATCTTCACCGCGGGCAGCCGCGCTATGCCGAACCGGCGGCGGATGTCGTCGGCGATCGTGGCTTCCAGGGCGTCGCGTTCGCTGCCCGGCAGGGCACCGAGGGTCGCCTCGGTGTGGCCGAGCCGGCGCAGCGCGTCGCGGCGCATTCTTTCCGGCGCGGGCACGTCGGTCCAGCGGTGAAGCGAATGGCGAAGCTTCGCCATCGCATGCTCGGGCTGGTTTTCCATCAGCCGCACCAGCCGCATGATCTCGGCAAGCGTGGGCCCGCCGGCCTCGCCCGCCTTCAACATCGCGAGCGCCTGGCCGAGCGCGTCGATACGGGCATCCGCGGCGTCATCGCCGGCGGGGTCGGGTAAAGGCTGTTCGGATGTGCTGTCGGTCATGAATTGCTCCCGGGATCACGTCCGGCGAGGGGCAGGGGCCTTGCCCGCAGGACATGCGCGAATCGGCGAATCTTGGACGCATGACAGATATATTGCAGCACGATGACACGCCCGGACTGCGCGAAGCTTGCGCAATCCGGGCCTTTTCGATGTTTTGTATGGTTCGGGAGGTTTTTCAGGCCTTGCCGGCCACCTTCAGGGCGAAGGCATATTCGAAGGCCACTTCCTCCAGCCGCTGGAAGCGACCCGACTTGCCGCCGTGGCCCGCCGCCATGTTCGTTTTCAAAAGGACGGGCTGGCCGCTGGTGGAATGGGCGCGCAGCTTCGCCACCCACTTCGCCGGCTCCCAGTAGGTGACGCGCGGATCGGTCAGCCCGGCCAGCGCCAGGATTGGCGGATAGGGCTTCTCCGCCACGTTGTCATAGGGGCTGTAGGCGGCGATCCAGCCGTATTCCTCCGCCGATTCGATGGGGTTGCCCCATTCGGGCCATTCCGGCGGGGTCAGCGGCAGCGTGTCGTCCAGCATGGTGTTCAGCACGTCCACGAACGGCACGGCGGCGATGATGCCGGCGAATTTCTCCGGCGCCATGTTTGCGACCGCCCCCATCAGCATGCCTCCCGCCGAACCGCCTTCTGCGACGATCCGGTCGTAGGCCGTATAGCCCTTCGCGACGAGATGGTCGGCGGCGGCGATGAAATCGCGGAAGGTGTTGGCCTTGTGCGCCATCTTGCCGTTTTCGTACCAGGAAAAGCCCTTGTCCTTGCCGCCGCGGATATGGGCGATGGCATAGACGAAGCCGCGGTCGGCGAGCGACAGGCAGGTCGTGCTGAAGCCGGCGGGAATGGTGATGCCGTAGGCGCCGTAGCCGTAGAGCAGGCAGGGGGCGGAACCGTCGAGCGCCGTTCCCTTGCGGTAGAGCAGCGAGACCGGCACCAGCTCGCCGTCCTGGGCGGGAGCGAAGACGCGCTCGGTGACGTAATCCTCCGGGTCGTGGCCGGAGGGCACTTCCTGCGTCTTGAGCAGGGTGCGCTCGCGCGTCGCCATGTCGTAGTCGTAGAGCTGCGAGGGTGTCGTCATCGAGGAATAGCTAAAGCGGATGACGTCGGTGTCGTATTCCGCCGCGCCCGAAAGGCCGAGCGAATAGGCCTGCTCGTCGAAGGCGATGGCGTGTTCCTCGCCGGTCCTGCGGTCGCGGATGACGATGCGCGGCAGGCCGTCCAGCCGTTCCAGCCAGACGAGATGGCGGGCATAGGCCATGTGCGAGAGGATGAGGCGGCCCGGCTGGTGCGGCACGACTTCCCGCCAGTTCTCCTTGCCCGGCGCGGAAACCGGAGCTTCCACGATCCTGAAATCCTTCGCGCCGCCGTCATTGGTCAGGATGTAGAAGACGTCGCCGCCCTCCGTCATCGAATATTCGACGCCTTCCTCGCGCGCCGCCACCAGCTTCGGCTCGGCCGTCAGGTCCTTCGTGGACAGGATGCGGTATTCCGAGGTCTCGTGGTCGTGGATGTCGATGAAGATGAAGTCGTCGAGCAGCGAGCCGCCGACGCCCATGAAGAAGCCCGGGTCCTTTTCCTCGTAGACCAGCCGGTCCTCGGTCTGCGGCGTGCCGACGATGTGATGAAAGACCTTCGAGGGGCGGTGGTTCTCGTCCTGAAGCGTGTAGAAATAGCTCTTGCCGTCCGGCGCGAAGGCCCCGCCGCCGCCGGTGTTTTCCACGATGTCGTCCAGATCCTTCGCCGTGTTCAGATCGCGCACCTTGAGCGTGAAATATTCCGAACCCTTGTCGTCATAGCCCCAGATGCCGAACGCGTGGTCGGTGGAATGCGACAGGCCGGCGAGGCGGAAGTAGTCCTTGCCTTCGGCTTCGGCGTCGCCGTCGAGCAGGACGGTGCGGTTGCCGCCCGTGCGGTCCTCGCGGAAATAATGCGGCTGCTCGCCGCCGGTCACGAACAGCGAGCCGTAGGCATAGGCGCCGTCCTTCACGGGAACGGAACTGTCGTCCTGCTTGATGCGCCCCTTCATTTCCTCGAACAGCGTTTTGCGCAGCGCCTCGGTGTCGGCCATCGCGGCGTTCACATAGTCGTTCTCGGCCTCGAGAACCGCGCGGATGTCCGGGTCGAGCAGGGAGGTGTCGTGGAACACGGCCTGCCAGTTGTCCGCCCTCAGCCAGGCGTAGTCGTCGGTGCGGGTGATGCCGTGGCGCGTGTCGCTGACCGGCCTGCGCGGCGTCACCGGGGCGGCGGGAAGGGGGCCGAAGGCGGAGAGGGAAGGTGTGGTCAATGCGGGAACTCCGGAATTTGCTGGTGTTCCAGAGATAGGCCGCGCCGCCGCGGCCTGCAAGGCGTCATCCCGGCAGGCTCGGCCGGTGTTTTTCCTCGATCAGCAGTTCGTCGACGATTGTCATGGCGATGAGCGAGACCGGCAGCGCCAGCATCGCGCCCGCCGCGCCCCACATCCAGGTCCAGAACAGGATGGCGAGGAAGATCAGGAACGGATTGATTTCCAGCCGCTTGCCCATGACGGAGGGAACGACGAGGTTTTCCGCGATCATGTGGATGACGAAGAAGGCGAGCGCCGGCAGGATCGCCAGCACGATCGTGTCATGCGTCAGGAAGCCGGCCAGCGCCAGCGCCAGCGTGATGATGGCGAACCCCAGAAACGGAACGAAGCTGGACAGGAAGGCGAGGAAGCCCCACAGCACCGGCATGGCGAAGCCGGCGGCAAACGCGATGATCGCGACCGTGATGCCGATGCCGCCATAGATCAGGCAGGCGGTGGCGAAATAGAAGCCGAGCACTTCCTCGACGGCGTTGAAGACGCGGATGGCCGTCAGCCGCTTTTCCCGGCGGCGGAACATCATGATGAGGCCCTGCCGAAGCTGCACGCGGCCGGCGAGGAAAAGGGCCAGCGCCGCGAAGAAGATCAGCGTCTGGATGAGCAGCGGCACGATGTTGCTGCGGGCGACGGACAGCAGGCTGCCGGCATTGTCGATGATGCTTTCGACGGACACCTGCCGGCTGAAGGTCTGCGGGGTGAAGTTCAGCCATTCGTAGCGGCCGAGAATGGGCAGCAGGCGGTCGCGCGCCTGCGCCAGCAGGTCGGGGGCCTGGTCGATGACGTTGCCGAGCGGCTCGACCAGCGCGTTGACGGTGAAGAACGATACGACGAAGAAGCCCGCCGACAGGATCAGCCCGGTGACGACCGGCGGAATGCCGGACTTGCCGAGCCGTGCGGCGGCGCGGCTGAGAATGAGGCCGACGACGATCGCGAACGTCACCGGCATCAGGATGAGCGAAAGCGTCTCGATCACGGTGAAGAGGGCGATGACGAACAGACCGATGATCGACCAGATCATCGCCAGTTGCAGGGCGTCCCTGCGCGGCCGCTCTCGCGTGTCCGCTGCCTGAACCGTTTCGTCGACCCGCTCGTCCATGCGCCAATGTCCCCGGCAGCCCCCCGCTTCATAACACGAAAGGCTTCGGTTGGTTCCGTAGATGGTTTCGTGGCGTCAGTATAGTAACAAACGCTCTTCCGCGACATCCTCGGCGCCAGGCCGGTCATGCCGAGGGAGAGCGGCCCGCGCCGGCGTCATGCGGAAAGGCGCACGCCGATGCCGAACGGATCGGTCATCGACCACGCGCCGTTTTCCTGCGCGGTCTTCACGCCCAGCCTGTCGGCGGCGGCGAGCGCGGCCTCGAGGCCGGCCCTGTCGTTGAAGGTCAGCTTGTAGTCCTGAAGGCCCGTCAGGTCGGGCTCGCGCGGCGCGGCGCGGCGGGAGTTCCAGACATTGGCCGCCACATGGTGGTGGTAGGAGCCGGTCGCATAGAAATGCGCGCCCGGATAGACCGACATCAGCTTCAGGCCGAGGACGTCGCGATAGAAGGTGTCCGCCGCCGGGATGTCGCTGACCTGGAGATGGATGTGGCCGAGGCCGGTGCCATCCGCCATGCCCTGCCAGATCTCCTCCGGTGCCGTGTCGTAAAGGGCCTGGAGGTCGAGCCGGCCGGTGGTCATTTCGACCATGCCGTCCGCATGGTAGGTCCATTCCGCCGGCGACCGGTCGCGATAGATCTCGATGCCGTTGCCTTCCGGGTCCGACAGGTAGATGGCCTCGGAGACCAGATGGTCGGAGGCGCCGTCGAGAACGACGCCGTTATGGGCGGCATGCTTCAGCCAGCGGGCAAGCTCCAGCCGGTCGGGCACGAGGAAGGCGTTGTGGAACAGGCCGGTGCTGGCGCGCGGCGCGCGGCGCAGGTTCCTGCCGGTGGTGAGGTGCAGGAACGGACGCCCGCCCGCGCCGAGCAGGACGCCGGAGGCGCTCTTCTCGAACACTTTCAGGCCGAGCATCGTGCGGTAGAAGGCCGACGTGGCGTCAAGGTCGCCGACGGCAAGATGCGCCTGGCCGACGAAGGCCGGACGGGTGAGGGCGAAGGACGCGGACTTCTCGGTCATTCTGGTTGCTCCTGCGCTGCCTTTTCCCGCGGAAGATGCGGAAACAGCGCGCCTGTCGGTGGACGGTCGGGAAATGTCTCTTGCCTTTACTATGGCGTCCGTTCATCGTTCACAAAAGATGGTCTTTATTTGATTTATCGTCAACGTAATGAAGACGGAAGAAGCCTCCGAATTGATCTTGATCAATGCGAAAATGAGGCGAAAGATAAAAAGTGCCTATAGCAATCACGGGAGGCGCGGTTCACCGCCCCGGAAATCAGGAGAATAGCCATGTTCAAGAAGATTATCGTCCCGGTCGATGTCGGTGCGCTGGAAAAAGGCGAGAAGATTCTCGCAAAGGCGACGTCGCTGCTCGATCCCGGCGGCGAGGTCGTCCTTCTCAACGTTCTGGAGGACATGCCCGGCTATCTCGCCATCGACCTGCCGGTCGATCTCATGGAGAATGCGCTGAACGAGAACAAGGCGAAGCTCGTGCAGATCAAGGAAAAGGTCGGCGTGCCCGCCAAGGTGGAAATCCGCTCGGGCGCCGCTGCGCGGGAAATCCTGACCTCGGCCGAGGAGAACGGTGCCGACCTGATCATCGTCGCCTCGCACACGCCGGATATCAGCAACTACTTCATCGGCGCGACCGCCGACCGCGTGGTGCGCCACGCCAAATGCTCGGTTCTCGTCGACCGGTGAGCCGGAAGGGGGAAGGCCGCCCTGCGGTCTTCCCGGTTTCCGACGGACAACAACAACCTGGCCGCAGACCCGGACGACCGGATCGCGAGCCGGGAAGAGAGGATAAACCCATGACCGCCAATGCCTATGAGGATATCCTGCGCACGCGGCAGCGGGAACTCTATCGTCGCCTGCACAAGATCGAGGCCGATTTCGAGCAGCCGCGCAATCCCGACGACGCCGACCGCGCGCTGGAGCGCAGCAACGACGAGGTTCTCGACGAACTCGGTCAGGTCGGACAGGAGGAGCTGAAGGCCATCGACGCAGCCCTCGACCGCATTGCCGCCGGCACGTTCGGAACCTGCACGCGCTGCGGCAAGCCGATTTCCGCCGAGCGTCTGGATGCGGTGCCCTACACGCCTTTCTGCCAGACCTGCGCGGGCGAACTGCGTTCCGGCGGCTGATGACGCTTCATCGGTCAGGGACTCTATTCCGGAGCAGGGGGCAGCCAGCGCCGTAAGGCCGCAGGCTTTGTTTCCGGAATATGTGGACGGCGAAAGCAGGGATTGCCTTGCTTTCGCCGTTTCGCGTTTGCAGGCTCCATGTTGCCCCGCACAATCATGGACGCCCGGGCAAGGACATGTCATGATGCAAGCCTCGACCCGGAAAATGGAGCACCCCTTGGATACAGGCAGGGTGAAATGGGCCTACGACCGGCATGAGCTCGTCGCCGACGGCATCGTTCACGGCGTCGGCATCGTGTTCGCCCTGATCGGCGTCACGGCGCTGATCTTCTATGCCACGGTGTGGGCCAGCCCCGGCCAGCTGGCTGCGGCCTGGATCTACGGCATCGGGCTGGTGCTCTGTCTCTCGGTCTCCTTCAGCTACAATCTCTGGCCCGCGTCGCGCACCAAGTGGTTCCTGCGCCGGCTCGACCATTCGGCGATCTTCATCCTGATCGCGGCGACCTATACGCCCTTTCTCCAGCGGGCCACGCACGAACCCGTGGTGATGACCATGCTGGTCGCCATATGGGCGGCGGCCATCGGCGGCGTGGTGTTGAAATGCGCCTTTCCGCATCGCTACGACCGGCTGGCGATCCTGCTCTATCTCGTCATGGGGTGGAGCGGCGTTCTGGTCGTGGCGCCGCTCTCGCGCATCCTGCCGCCGGAAACGCTGCTGCTGATCCTGGCCGGCGGCGTGGTCTATTCCGTCGGCGTCATCTTCCACGTCTGGGAAAAGCTGCGCTTCCAGAACGCCATATGGCACGGTTTCGTGGTGACGGCGGCCGCCGTCCACTATTCCGCCGTGGTGATGGCTATGGCGGGGACGTGAGGCGCCTGTTTTCCCGGCCGTGAAATGATCGGCCGTTCCGCGTCGTACCCCCCCCTTGAAAGCCGGCCGGCCGCCACTATGATCAGTCGTTGAGAGGACGACCTCTCCCATCATGGACAGAATGCCTGGACGGCCCGGCTTTTCAGGGGTTTCCATGTCCTGGGTCTATCTCGTCTCCGCCGGTCTTCTCGAAATCGTCTGGGCCTATGCGATGAAGCAGTCGCAGGGGTTCACGCGGCTTTTCCCGACCGCCGTCATGCTCGCGACCATGATCGGCAGTTTCGGCCTGCTGTCGCTATCGCTGAAGACGCTGCCGCTCGGAACGGCCTATACGATCTGGACCGGCATCGGCGCCGTCGGGGCTTTCCTCGTCGGCATCATCGTGCTCGGCGAGGCCGTCAGCCTGCTGCGTGTCGTCGCCGCCATCCTGCTCGTCTCCGGCCTCGTGCTGATGAAGCTGTCCGCCCCTGCGTGAGCGAAGGCGCCCCGCGCCGCTCTCTTGCGCTTCACCAATATACCGATATATTGGTGAAAAAAAGAGGTGGAACATGAACGCGAATATGCTGCTGGTCCTCGTTGCCCTTGCCGTCGGCGCCTTTGCGCTCGGCGCGGATTCCTTCATCATGATCGGCATGCTGAGCGACATTGCCGCCGATCTCGGCGTCAGCCAGTCGGTCGCCGGCCAGCTCGTGACCGTGTTCTCGCTGTGCTACGCGCTGTTCGCGCCGCTCGGGGCCACGGTTTCGGCCAGGCTCGGCGGGCGGCGCACGCTGCTTGCGGCGATGGCGATCTTCACCTTCGGCAACGTTCTTTGCGCTGTTGCGGACACCTATGCGACGATGCTGGCCGGGCGGATGATCGCCGCCTTCGGGGCCGGGGCCTTCCTGCCGGTCGCCACCGCCACGGCGTCGGCCCTGGTTGGCCCGCAGCGCCGCGGCGTGGCGCTGTCGGTGATTTTCGGCGGCATGACCATCGCCACCGCCTTCGGCGCGCCGCTCGGCACCTGGAGCGGCCAGATGTTCGGCTGGCGCTTCGCCTTCATGGCGATCGTCGCGGTCGGCCTGCTGACGATGGCGACTTTGTTCCTGCTGGTGCCGAAAGGCGAGGCCGCGTCCGTGGCCTCGCTGAAGGAGCGTCTTTCGGCGGCGCGCAACCCCAGGGTTCTGGCCACACTTTCGGTGACGTTTCTGGTCGTCATGTCGGAATATGTCGTCTTCGCCTATCTTTCCGTGGTGCTCGGGGGAAGCGGCGCCGGCATTCTGCCGCTTTCCATGCTGATCTTCGGTTTCGGGGCGATTCTCGGCAATGTCATCACGGGGTTCGCCACCGACCGCTTCGGCCCGGCACGGGTGCTCCTGACGGCGATTGCCGCGCAGGCGGCCTGCATCGCCACGGTGGTGATCTTCCGCCAGGCGCCGCTCGTCGTCCTGCCCGTCGCCTTCGTCTGGGGCGTGTTCAGCTACATGTATCTGGTGCCGATCCAGCATCGCCTGCTGACACTGGCAAGCGAGGCTGGCGCCTTCACCGTGTCGCTGAACAGTTCGGTGATCTACCTCGCCATCGCGGCGGGGGGCGCCGTGGGTGGCCTGATCCTCGCCTATGCCTCCCTTTCCGTCCTGCTGGTCTTCTCGCTCTGCGCGGGAGCCGCCGGTTTCGCGGTGGCGCTGGCGGTCTTTCCGGCAAGGCGCCCGCGCGGGGCCGACCGTCCGCTCACGCCGGCTTGACCACCAGAACCGCATAGCGGCAGGCGGTGTCGCCGCGATTGTCGAACACGCAGTCCGCGGGCGGGCCGAGAGCCAGGCAATCGCCGGCCGCAAGCCGGTGGACCGCCGCGCCCTCGGTGAAGGTCAGCTCGCCGTCGAGAACCCAGATCATCTGGCGCACGAAGGTGAAATTGTCCGCGCCATAGGCGACCCGCGCACCGGCGGGAAGCTCGACCGAAACGATGTCAAGCGGAATGTCGGTGGCCGGGGAAATCTCCGTGCGGCGATAGCCGGTTTCGGGATCGACCCAGACGGGTCGTCCGGCGGCGCGCGAAACGCGCCCGCCGCCGCCTTCCGCCCGCGCCATCAGGGTCGAAACGCTGAGCGAGAAGGCGCCGCACAGCCGGCCGAGCAGGGCGGCGGTCGGGCTGCTCTCACCCCGCTCGACCTTGTGAATCATGGCGCGCGACACGCCGGCGCGCTCCGACAGGTCCGTCAGCGACCAGTTGCGCGCTTCCCGCTCGATGCGGATCCGATCCCCTAGACAGCGGTCGAGATTGTCTGATAAAGTGGACATAATGAAATTATAGTGGATGATCGACCGATGACGCAAGCCGTTTTCGTCCGCCCCGCCGCCGAGGCGGATTTGCCCGCCATTCTGGCCATCTATAACGACGCGGTTCTCAACACCACGGCGATCTGGAACGAGACGCCCGTCGATCTCGACAACCGCCGGGTCTGGTTCGCGGGCCGCGCCGCCCGCAACCAGCCGGTTCTGGTGGCGGAAAGCGACGGCGAGGTGATCGGTTACGCCTCCTACGGCGACTGGCGGGCCTTCGAGGGCTTCCGTCACACGATGGAGCATTCGGTCTATGTGCGCAGCGACCGCAAGGGGGCGGGCACCGGCGCCAAGCTGATGGAAGCGCTGATCGCCGTCGCCGCCGAACGCGGCGTGCATGTGCTGATCGGCTGCATCGAGGCGGAAAACGCCGCTTCGATCCGCCTGCACGAGAAACTCGGCTTCCGGTTGGTCGGACGGTTCGGCGAGGTCGGGCAGAAGTTCGGCCGCTGGCTCGACCTCACCTGCATGGAACTGCGCCTGCCGTCCGCCTGAGGCGTCAGCCGGCAGCCTCGAAATTCAGGGCGTGGCCGTTGATGCAGAACCGCAGCCCGGTCGGCGGCGGGCCGTCCGGGAAGACGTGGCCGAGATGGGCGTCGCATTGCGTGCAGCGGATTTCCGTGCGGGTCATGCCGTGCGAGGTGTCGCGATAGGCCGTGATCGCCTCGGGCGACACCGGCTCGAAATAGCTCGGCCAGCCGCAGCCGGCGTCGAACTTGGTGTCCGAATAGAAAAGCGGGCTGTCGCAACAGACGCAGCGGTAGAGTCCTTTTTCGTCGGAATCCCAGTAGGGGCCGGTGAATGGCCGTTCCGTTCCGTGCTGGCGGGTGACGCGGTATTGCTCGGGAGTGAGCTGTTCCAGCCATTCGGCGTCGGTCTTGACGATCTTCGGTCTGCCGTCTGCGCTCATGTCCAGTCTCCCTGATGGTTTCGCCGTGTATGCCGGGGCGATCGGCCTCGTTGCCGGCCGTTTTCACCAGATAATGCTCGAAACCCGTGCCGACAATAGAGGCCGGTCCATTCGCGCAACATTCAACCTGCGGGTGATTTCTTAGGGTTGCTTTACGGTGTCGCCGTGGAGTTACCTGCGAATCCCGAACGAATTTAAAGCGGGTTTATTGCCGTTGCCGCCAGCAATTCTGATGCCGGCTTCGATGTTCATGTTCTGTCGAGTGGATGTAACTGTGTATAATTCGAACTAGACTTTTGTAAGTGAAAATTCGAATTGGATTTCGTTATTTTTCCTGCTATCGTCTTGGAATTGAGATTGTTCGATTACAATTTGATTCCATGAATAGTGTCCGGAGCTTTTGTACTTTACCTGTTGTGGGAATTGTGCGCGAACCGGAAAGGAAAAGAACAAGTCGGCAGCCTCAAGGCATTCGAAGGCGCTGCCTGTCCTGACATCTAGGGGTGGATCGAGGGATTGCCTCGTCCGGTGATTTTCCGGGCGCGGGTATGCGTAGCCGCCGGAGAGTGTCTGCCTTTGGCGTCAAAGCGTTTTGACGCCACTGACGGTCTAAAGGAGACATGGATGACAGACTCTGCATTTGAACACACGCCGGACCTTCTGGTGGAACTGACGGCCGATATCGTTGCGGCCTATGTAAGCAACCATGTGGTTCCGGTAAGCGAACTTCCCGGTCTTATCGCCGATGTACATGCGGCGCTCAACGTCACGTCCGCGCCCGCTCCGGCGGTGATCGCGGCCGAGAAGCAGAAGCCGGCCGTCGCCGTCCGCAAGTCGGTTCAGGACGACCAGATCATTTGCCTCGAATGCGGCGGGGCCTTCAAGTCGCTGAAGCGTCACCTGATGACGCATCACAGCCTGAGCCCGGAAGAATACCGCGAAAAGTGGGATCTGCCGGTGGATTACCCGATGGTTGCCCCGGCCTATGCCGAAGCCCGTTCGCGTCTCGCGAAGGAAATGGGCCTCGGCCAGCGCCGCCGCCGCGAGAGGTAGGAGCGCTGCGGCGGTGCCGCAACGTTTCGGCGTCCTCAACCCTTTCCTTCGTCACCCTCGGGCCTGATCCGAGGGGCCATGTTTCAAAGATTTATGGATGGTCGGGTTTGCCCCGACCATGACGAAGGAGAGGTTGGCCCACTTTGTCAGTTATCTGAGCCCTGCCGCAATCGCGGCAGGGCTTTTTTGCATTTCGCCGGTTGGCATGTCCCCCGGCAGGGCGCCGGCGTAGGGACGATCGTTCCCGGACGGGAAGGCCGACCGCCGCGCTGCCTGCTAGAGCCATTCCAGCAAAAGCGGGGGCCGGTCTCGCGTCCGGAGTTGCGTAAAAACAGACAGATGGAGCATTGGAGGTGATCCACCGGAAATGCTTCAGGAGCGCGTAATACCCTGTGTGCATCGGGAAAGGCGGGCCGTAACGCAAGACGCGGCGGACAGGCGCACAGGATTGCGGCACGCTTCAAGCGATTGCTTTTCCAGCCTTTCCGGCAAGATCGCAGCGCAGTTTCGCACGCTATGCCGATGCGCGAATGCGGGTCGAACGCGCGGAGTGGCTTTACGACGGTTTTTCTTTATGAGAGGAAAATAATCCTATATTATCCACAATTGGCCAATTTATCGTGCAAAATCAGGAGAGTTTTCGGCGCGGCCGCTTTCGGTCGTTCGCAGGGCGGTTTACAGGTGTAAGAAATAATTCCTATTTCTGTTCGAGGCCTATTCCTTTTCGGGGGGTGACATGCCGAAAAAGCCTGACCGTTCCACTCTCGACAGCCGTGCTGCCAACACCGTTCCTGTCGCCGGTGCGGCCGTTTCGCCGACGGGCGATGCCTGCCGTCTGGTCCAGATTCTCGCCGCGGAAATGGCGGCGATTGCCGGAGACCGGTCGCCGCTGCGGCGCGATCGGCGTCGCTCGCTCTGCCATACGCGCCAGATCGCCATGTATGTCTGCCATGTCGCCCTGCAAATTCCGCAGGCGGATGTCGGGGCGGCGTTCGGCAAGGACCGTTCCACGGTGGGCTATGCCTGCGGCGTGGTGGAGGACCGCCGCGACAACCGCGCCTTCGACGATTTCGTCTCCGCGCTGGAAAGGATCGCCCGGGAAATGTTCGTGCAGGAAGGAGACCGTCATGGCTGAGGCTGTCGGCACCGGTTTTACGCCGGCGGAAGCGCGCCGGCTCGCCCGGCTCCTGAAGCGGCTCGCGCCGGACGCCCCGCCCGCGAATGCCGGGGAGGAGCGCTTGCTGCGGCGGGCGGTGGCGGCAGGGCTTGCGGAGTGGAGCGACGGCGCATTCCACCCCCGGCCGGAAGCGCGCAACTTTCTGCGCCGCATCTTCGCGGCGGATGGCGAGGCCGCCTTTGCCAGCCAGCACGGCGAACGCGTCGCGGCGCAGATGCCGGGGCCGGAGGGGCGGCGCGTGACTGTCACCCGCAATCTGGACGAATCGCCGTTGTCGCACCTGTCGCGGCTTCGCGGACGCGACGGCCATGCCTTTCTGCCGGAGGATGCCGTCGCGGCCGGCGAGAGGCTGCTTGCCGATTTCACGCGCGGGCAGTTGCAGCCGCGCGTCACCGCCTCCTGGGAGCCGCGGCTTGCGCAGCGCGGCAGGGGCGCGCCCGGCGGGCAGGCGGAGTTGAAGGACGCGGCGCTGGCCGCCCGCGCCCGCTTCACCCGTGCCGTGGAGGCGATGGGGCCGGAACTGTGCGGCGTGGCGCTCGACATATGCTGTTTCCACAAGGGGCTGGAAACGGTGGAACGCGAACGGCAATGGCCGGCCCGCTCGGCCAAGCTGATGTTGCGCACGGCGTTGATGGTGCTCGCTCGCCACTACGCCCCGCCGCTGCGCCGCGCGTCCGCCACGCGCCATTGGGGCGCCGACGATTATCGCCCGGGCATGGAGGGGCGGGGAGCGTGACGGCGCCGTCGCGCCGCATCCCCCCGGGGGGCGGTTCAGGCGGTGAGCGCCCGCGCGGCTTCGTCGCGGATGCGGTTGACCATCGAGCGCAGCCCGTTGGCGCGCTGGGAAGAGAGATGCTCGACGAGGCCGATGCTGTTGAAGATGTCGAGCGCGTCGGTTCGGGCGATCTCGGAGGCCTTGTGGTCGGAATAGACGGCCAGCACGATGGCGACCAGACCGCGGACGATATGGGCGTCGGAATCGCCGCGGAAGGTGATGACCGGATCGTCCCCGTCGCCGGTTTCGGAAACCAGCCACACCTGGCTGGCGCAGCCCTGCACCTTGTGTTCCGCGGTCTTTTCGCTCTCGGGCAGGTCGGGCAATTGCTTGCCGAGTTCGATCACGTAGCGGTAACGGTCCTCCCATTCGTCGAGATAGGCGAAATCGTCGATGATCTGCTGAAGGGAAGGCATGGGGCTGGCTCCGCGCATGGGTGACGGCCCCCATATAAACCGCCTGCGGGGCGAAATGAACCCGTCGATCCAACGAAAAAGGCGCTGCGAGGGGGATCTCCTCACAGCGCTGAGTTTTCAGGGCAGGCATGTCGGCGATGATCTGGCATCGCCGTTTCGCGGCTCGCGTTTCCGGGGATGCCGGGCGCGCCGCAAAACTTGAAAGTCCGGTCCGGGTGAAAACCTCCGGCGGCGAAACGGTCTATTGCGCCGGCTTGGCATGCGGAACCGGAATGACGGTCACGGTGCCGGTCGTCAGCGCGTCGGTTTCCGGGCCGTCGATGGCGGCGGCGAGATCGCCGCCTTCCTGGTCGGCCAGATGGCGGTCGATGAGCTGGTAGGCGACTTTCGCGCCGTCGCGGGCCCGCTGTTGCAGGACGACGAAGGTCTCCGCGCCTTTCTGGCAGACGTCGGGCTTTTCGGTGCAGAGCGCGCTGATGTAGCGGTAGGCTTCGCCTGCGGCACCCAGCGCCTCGGTCATCTCGACGCCCGGCCGCTCCGCCGTCCGCTCAACCGGCTGGCCGGCGAGGAACGACAGCGCCACCAGCGTCATCGTCGTCCAGAAACTGCCCTTGATCAGGAACCACATGATCGTTCACCCTGCCTGTCCATGTCGGTTTCGGCTTGTGTCCCGCGCATCCTCGTCCGGGCTGTCGGGCCGCCTTTCCGGTCTGTTGAAGCGGAAGATAGCGGCATGCTCCGAATTCCCGATTGAAAAAACGCACGGCTTTTGCATCAAAAACAACTAAAATTCGAACGAATTGCATCAAAACAACATTTGAATCGCAATTTAAGCGTCGCTGTTAAGCATAAATGAGGCGCCCGCCCGTCTGTTCCGGGGATTTCGCGCGGCCCCGCTGCCGCAATCGTTAACGCCATCACGAAAAATGAACTAAATCCGGTGCTTACCCGCCGTTAACCATGTTGGCCGAAGGGCTGGAAAAGCCTGTGGATGGGGTGCCTCAGTACCGATTTGGGACAGCGTCTTATCCTTTCCTTAAGCGCCCGGGGCCTATTTTCGGCGGGACGAAACATGAACCGTTCTGACAGGTTGCAGCGTGCGGGTATTGAGGAAAATGGCTGACAGGATAGCGCTGGGTCTGGCGGGGGCGATGGCGCCCCACGTCTGCGCCGGCGATCGGGCCGACGGCGACACCGCCCGCGTGAACCGCTTCGCGCGCCGCCTGGCCGTCGCGAGCGCCGTTGCCGTTTTTGCGGCGCCTCTGGCGCTGGCCGGGCCGCTCGGCCTGGCCGTGGCGCTGCCGGCCGGCGTCACCTCGGCCGGCTGCCTGCTGCTCGTCGGCCTGACGGTCGGCATGCAGCGTTTCGGGCGTGCCGGAAAGGCCGAGTTCCCCGCCGCCGGGCCCGGCGAGGCGGCGGACCCTTACGTGCTGTGCCCGGGCCTCGTGCTCGGCCTCGATCTCCACGGCGCCGTCGTCCGGATGAGCGGCCGCGATGCCGCCGGCTTCACGCATTATCTTCGCGCGCCGGCGGGCCGTCCGCTCATCGAGCAGATCCACGTTTCCGACCGTCTCGTCTTCGCCGCGGCGCTCGACCGCCTGCGCGGCGGCGAGCGGGCGGCCGAGGTCGAGGTCCGGCTGGAGCGCCGCGCCGGCGCGGCGAAGGCTGCTCCCTATCTTCATGCGCGCGCCTCCCTGACGCCCGTGAGCGATGCCGAGGGCGCGCTGTCCGGCATTTTCTGCCAGATGACGGATATCGGCGCGGAGCGTGCGCTTCGCGACGCCGCCTGCGCGGCGGAGCGGCAGGCGGAAAACGCCAACGAGGCGAAATCGCGCTTCCTCGCCGCCGTCAGCCATGAATTGCGGACGCCGCTGAACGCCATCCTCGGCTTTTCCGATATCCTGATCGGCGAATATTTCGGCAGGCTCGAAAACGACCGCCAGCGCGAATATGTCCGCCTCATCCGCCAGTCGGGCGGCCATCTCCTGTCGGTCGTCAACACGATGCTCGACATGTCGAAGATCGAGGCGGGACGCTACGAACTCGTCATGGACCAGTTCGCGGTGGCGGATGTCGTCCATGCCTGCGAGGCCATGCTCTCGCTTCAGGCCCGCGAAAAGGGCGTGACGCTGACGGCCCGCATCCAGCGCGATCTCGGCGAGGCGATCGCCGACCAGCGCGCGCTCCAGCAGGTGCTCATCAACCTCGTCGGCAATGCCATCAAGTTCACCGATGCCGGCGGCGTCGTTTCCGTGGATGCGGTTGCCGAATGCGGCTGGCTGAAGATCACCGTCGGCGATACGGGCATCGGCATCGCGCCGGAAAAGCTCTCGATGGTCGGCCAGCCCTTCATGCAGGTGCAGGACGATCTGGCCCGCCAGTACGAGGGAACGGGGCTCGGCCTGTCGCTGGTCAAGGGTCTGGTCGCGCTCCACGGCGGCACCTTCTCCATTGACAGCAAGCCGGGCGAGGGTACGGTCGTGACCGTGATCGTGCCGATGGACGGTTCGGGCATTCACCCGGACGAGGAGGCCGGCGACGGTCGCATGGTGGAATTCCCGCCCCGACTGAGAGGCGGACAAGCTTCCGCCGCAAAGCATTGGGACGACGCAGTTTATGAAAACGCCGAAGCGCAAAGCGCCTGAGAGAAAGCCGGCCCGCAAGGAGCCCGGCCCGGTGTTCCGCGCCGGGGCAGCCATGCTGCGCCTTGCCGCCGCGCGCCCGGCGCTGACCGGCGGCATCTGCGTGTTCACCATCGTATTCGGCATGATTTCCGCCAATGCCCTGTGGTATCAGCCCGGCGGACACCCCTCGCCATTGCTGCGCACGCGCGACGCGGCGGACCGGAAACTGCTCTTCGGCTTCCAGCGGCCCGACGAGCCGCAGGACGTCACCACGTTCCGCATCGAACGCACCGATGCCGGGGAAAGCGGGAGCCCGACCGGGACGGTCAGGCCGGCGGCGTCCGATCTGGTGCGCGGCGTTCAGGCGGAACTGGCGCGGCTGGGCCTCTACGACGGCGCTGCCGATGGCCTTGCCGGCCCGCGCACGGCGGCGGCGATCCTCGCATTCCAGAAATCGGCGGAGCTTGCGCAGACCGGCGAAGCCTCCGGCGCGCTGCTGGACGCCCTGAAGGCCGCCGGGCACGCGCCGGCATCCGCCGCCGCGCCCGTTTCGACGCCCGGACAGGCGGTCGCTCCGGTTGCCGTTCCGGCATCGCGCCCGACGGCCGTTCCGGCCCGGGACGAGGTGGACGATCCGGTGGCTGAGGCCATTCGAAATGCGGGGCAGGTCGCTCCGCCGGCAACGATTCCGGCAACGCCCGCCGCCATGCGGCCGGCCGATTCCAGCCTGACCGCGCAGATCCAGCGCGGCCTTTCGAAATTCGCCTACAGCCATATCACCGTCGATGGTGTGGCCGGCACCGAGACCCGCGAGGCGATCCGCAATTTCGAGAAGGCGTATCGCCTGCCGGAAACCGGTGAGCCGAACGAGCGCGTCCTGAAGAAACTCAAGGAAATCGGCGCGCTCTGACCGTCCCGGCTTTGCCGGGGGCGGAGGCGCGGGTAATGGTCCATATGCGCGTCAAATCCGCCCTTTTCGTTTCCGCCCTCATCCGCCGCGCCTTCGCGCTCGGCGGTTTTGCCGCCGTCGACCGGAAGGGCGCGGAAGAGGCGGGGGCGATCTTTGTCAGGCTCATCGGCCGTGACGGCCGCGTCACGCTTTATGCCCCGGCCCCGCAAAGCGTCGCGGCCGAGCAGGAGGACGCGATCGCCGACGACCGGCTGTTCGAGTGCCGCCTGAAGGACGCCGGATACGACGAGGCGCTGGCGCTTCTGGAGCGCGAATGCCGCTTCGATCCCGATCTCTGGATCGTCGATCTCGAACTGGACGGGATCGGCGACCTTCTGCCGGTCGCCGCCGGGGAATAGGTCTGCCCCGGTTCTAGCGGATGCGCCGCGCCATGCGGCGTTCGTTGGGCAGAGGATAGGCCTCGGCCACCAGCGGGTCCGGTTCGGCTGCGCGCTCCTGCGCGAAAGTGTAGCTGTCGGCCCGCCGCCAGGCTTCGACCCGCTCGCCGCACCGGTCGGGATCGAGGCTGGCGATCAGGCGGTCGGCCCGGCTGACCTGGCCGTCCGGTTCGGCCAGATGCGGATAGAGCCGCTCCAGAATGAAGGTCGCATCGGCGGCGGCCATGCCCGTGCCGACCAGCGTCGTCGCAAGCTGCTTGCCGGAAATGTCGAGGAGGATCCGTTCGGCGAGCCAGCGGCTGGCGGACAGCGCATCGGCAAGCGCGGTGGCGAAATGCACCGTCTCGCGCGTGCGGGCGAAGCGGATCAGCAGCGCCTCCTGAAGCGTGCTCAGCGTTCTCAGGCCGAGCCTGTCGCCGTCCGGGCGGTTGACGTGGCGCACGAGGTTACGCAGATCGGTGCGCAGGCGCTCTTCCTTCACCGGCCGGCCGGCAGGCGGCTGCGGCGCAACCGGGGCGGGCGGGGCCGGTTCCCCTGCGGCCGCCGGGGGAGCGGCGGGCCGGGTGTGGCGCAGGCCGACGAGGGCGTCGACGACGGTGGGCGACAGGTTCTCCCGGCGCACGATGGCGCGGGCATGGGCCTCGCCCTGGGTGCGGGCGACGAGCATCAGCGTCTCGTCGTCGAGGCAGGGCGAGGACATCAGAAAGGGCGCCGCGATGGATATGGGCTGGCTGGCGACGAACAGCGCCACCGGCTGGGGAACGTTGGGATTCTGCGAGAGGGCGGCGACCGCCTGGCGTCGCGCCTCGTCCGTGGAGGCCTCGAAAAGCGGCTTGAAAAGTTCCGCGAATTGCCTGAGTTCCGAGCGGGTGGGGTGGCGGAGATCCTCGAAGCTGGAAACGGTCGCCATCAGCACCACATCCCTTCTTCGCAGCGGCTGGGGTTTTTCAAGGTCTCGGAAACGATCGGACACGGTTACACCTGTTCTGACGCAGTACCACTTCGAAACAGGCTATCCCGAATTTGTTAGCACGGTGTTAACTATGACGGTGTTTGTATGGCCTTAACGCCGCCTCGATATGGCGTTATGATCAATGCGAAGGCCGGAATGATGGCCGAGGCGTTCCATCCCCATCGGGGCGGAGTGCCGGGCCTGCCGGAGGGGCCGGAAGGTGAGTGTTTTCGCGTTTCATCGCCAGCACGGCGCACAAGGCAGGAGAGAGCCGTCATCCGTCCTTTGAACGAGGATTGGAGACAGTATGGCTGAAATCATTCTTCTTGCGGACCGTCGCGGGCATGCGCCCCCGCCGTCGGGGGAAGCGGTGCCCCGCAAGGCGCAAATCCTGTTTTTTACCGGCGTTCGCTACGAGCGCCTCGACGACACACCTGCGGACAACAGCCCGGTCTCGAAGAAGGGCCGTCCCCGCCGCGCGGCAAAGCGCTGAAACGAACACGGTTTCCTGCGAAGGCCCTGCGTCCCCCGCAGGCCACGAGGATCGTTCTGCGTCCGCTTGCCTGACCGGATGGCGTAAAGTCTAGCCCGGCCTCAGCGCCTCGCAACGGGCGCTTTCCAGAAATCGCCGCGCCTCCGCTTCCATGCTGGCATGCGGCGAGACGGTGCGCAGCACCAGATATCCCGTATTCCCCGTCATTTCGATCAGGATGCTGCGTTCGGTCAGGTCCGGATCGGCCTTGCGCAACCGCATCGCCTGCGACGGGGTGGCGAGGACGGCATCGAGCCTGCCCGGCTCGACGGAGCGGTCGCTGATGCTGAAGACTTCGTTCGACGCCCTGTCGAAGACCGCAAACGACCACAGGGCGGGGTCGCCCGAGGCGGCGACGGCGACGGGCGCTTGCGAAAGATCGAAGGCGCAGACCGCGGCGGAAACGAACGGGTTCGGCTGAAGCAGCGGCCCGGCGCGCTGTGCGTCGCCGAGCGCATGGAAGGCGCCTGCCGGCCCGGCCGCCAGGATGCGCGAATAGGCGTCGCTCTCGCTGAAGCGCGGCAGGGCGAGCACGATGATAATATGCAGCAGCGCCGCGCCGATCAGGCCGGTGACGATGGCGTGGACCAGCCTAGTCATCGCCGCACTCCAGCCGTGTCAGCTCCGGCATCGGAACGCCGGAAATGCCGGTGCTGTTCGCCGCCGGCGTATCGAACAGGTCGAACACCAGCGTAAAGCGGCCCGAGGCGGGCAGGGCGAGCCAGTTTCCCGGCCGGGCGGCGGCGGAAAGGGTGATGGCGAAAGATCCGTCCGCCTCCTTCAGGATCATGCGCGAATTGAGGCCGGTGGGCCGGCCGGCCGGAACGGACGGCGCATCGGGCTGCGGCGCGGCGAAAAGCGTCCATAGCCGCGCCGGCGGCGCCATGCCCGCCAGCCGGTAGGTGCAGGCGGCGTCGAGCGGCGCGCCGGCGGCATCGGTGCGGGCGGTGAAGCTCAGGCCCTCCGCGCTGGCGTAAAGCAGCTTGCCGTCGCGGGCCCTGTGGGCGCGGGCGTAAGGATCGGCGTTAACGGTCTGTGCGGCCGGAAACGCCTCCCACGGACCGATCCGGATCGCCGAAAGCCCGCTCGTCGCATCGAGCGTGGCCAGCGCCGACCAGAGGCCGCCGGCAAAGGCGATCACAAGGGCGATGGCGACCATGAGGGGCGTTTTCAGCATGCGGGAGGCCATTCCGGTGAATGGGGGCGGACGGTCATTGCGACGGCGTTCCGTTGTCGGGAAGCGCGGCGGTGGCCGGCAGCGCGGGCGCCAAGGCCGATTTCAGCCGCGCGCCGACCCCGCGCAGGAGCGTCGTCGTCTCGCGCGAGAGCGAGCGTGGGCGCACAAGGGGCGGAAGCGCGTCCGTTTCGCCGGGTCTGGCCGCGGCGCTGGCGGTCGGGTGCGGGCCGGCGGGCAGCGGGTTGTCGATGCCGGGAACCGGCCGCAGCTCGATGCCCTGATGGGCATAGTCCATCAGCCGCTTGAACGCCTGGGCGGGCAGCGTGCCGCCGGTGATGTTGTTGGTCGAGGTGTAGTCGTCGTTGCCGAACCAGACGGCGGCCGTGTAGTTGCCGGTGAAGCCGACATACCAGGCGTCGCGATAGGCCTGGGTGGTGCCGGTCTTGCCGCCCGAGACGATGCCGTTGTCGAGGGCGGCGCGGCGCGCCGTTCCGCTGACGGGAATGGTGACGAGGATGCGGTTCATCGACGACACGGCCTTTTCCGAAAGCACGCGCGCAGCGGGCGGTGCGTCGCGCTCGAAGTCGTAGAGGATATTGCCCTCGTAATCGACGATCTGCTCCAGCCCGTGGCGGCGCGACTGCATGCCGCCCGCCGGGAAGACGGCATAGGCGGTGGCCTGGTCGAGAACCGTCACCTCGGTGGTGCCGAGCGGGATCGTCTTGTCGGTGCGCAGCGGCGTTTCCACCCCCATCGCCTTCGCCATCTCGGCGATGCGCTCCGTGCCCAGCTCGTCGCGGGCGAGCTTCACGGGAATGGTGTTGATCGACCGCGACAGCGCCGACATCAGCGTGACGCGGCCGGAATAGGAGCGGCCGTAATTCTGCGGCGACCAGCCGCGCCATGTCACGGGACCGTCGACGACGACCGTTTCCGGCGTCATGCCCTTTTCCATCGCCGCCGCGTAGGTATAGACCTTGAAGGACGATCCCGGCTGGCGCAGCGCCCGCGTCGCACGGTTGAACTGGCTTTCGCCATAGTCGCGTCCGCCGACCATCGCGCGGACCGCGCCGCCGTTCTCGATCATCACCACGGCGCCTTGCGACACCTTGGCGCTCTGCCCGGACTCGCGCAGCGTGCCTTCTACCGCAAGCTCGGCAGCGTGCTGGAGGCCCATGTCCAGCGTGGTGCGCACGACGAGCGTATGCTGGGGAAAGCGGTCGGCGATGCGCACCGTCTCGTCGAAGGCCCAGTCGAGGAAATAATCGGGCGCTTCCGTTCCGCCGCGGTCGACGGCGGTGGCCGGGTTGCGCCGCGCCGCGATGACCTGACCTTCGGTCATGAAGCCGGATTGCACGAGATTGGACAGCACGACATTGGCGCGGGCGCGGGCCGCCGGCAGGTTCACATGCGGCGCATAGCGGGCCGGGGCCTTGAACAGGCCGGCCAGCATGGCGGATTCGGCAAGCGTGACATCCGTCAGCTTCTTGCCGAAATAGAACTGCGCCGCCGCCGCCGCGCCGAACGTGCCGCCGCCCATATAGGCGCGGTCGAGATAAAGCGACAGGATTTCCTTCTTGGTGAGGTTGGCTTCCAGCCACAGCGCCAGGAAGGCTTCCTTGACCTTGCGTTCCAGCGAACGCTCGTTGGAGAGGAACAGGTTCTTGGCAAGCTGCTGCGTCAGCGTCGATCCGCCCTGCACCACGCCGCCGGCCCTGGCGTTCTCGCTCATGGCGCGGGCCAGCCCGACGAAATCGATGCCGAAGTGATCGAAGAACCGGCGGTCCTCGGTGGCGAGGATGGCCTTGACGAAATGATCCGGCAATTCGTCGACGGGAATGGAATCCTCGTGGATGATGCCGCGATGGCCGATGACCGTGCCGTAGCGGTCGAGAAAGGTGACGGCGAAATCGGCGCGGTTCTTCCAGTCGCCCTGGGTGGCCTGGAAGGCGGGCATGGCGAGCGCCAGCATGACCACCGAGGCGGCGGTGCCGAGCGTCATCGCCTCGCCGGCGACCTCGAACGCTAGCTTCTTCCAGCCGCGCACGCGGAACCGGCGGAAGAAGATGGTGACGTCTTCCCATATCTGGCCGGTGCGGAAACCCATGTTCCACAAGGTCGAATCCAGCCAGGCATCCACCTTGAGCAGGAGATGGCGCCGGCGGCGCTGACCGTCTTCTGGGGGCTTCTTTTCACTCACCTCGAAAGAAAATCCTTGAAACCTGCGGCGGTTTCCCGCTTTTGACGACGCGGCATCATTTTGCCGGAAGATGGTTGATATATGCCAAACAGACAAGAAGCCTTTTCCGAAAGGCGGCAATATTCTCCGGGCAGGAGTGCAGGAATGCAGCAGGAACCCTTCTGGAAGGTCAAGACGCTCGAGGAAATGAGCGCGCAGGAATGGGAAAGCCTCTGCGACGGCTGCGGGCTGTGCTGTCTCAACAAGCTGGAGGACTGGGACAGCGGCGAGGTGGCCTTCACCTCCGTGCGCTGCCGGCTGATGGACGGCGAGAGCTGTCGCTGCACCGATTACCCCAACCGGCAGGCGACCGTGCCGGACTGCATCCAGCTCACCCCGCAGGAAGTGGACTCCATAAGCTGGCTGCCGCCGACCTGCGGCTATCGGCTGGTGCGCGACGGCGAGGATCTCTACTGGTGGCACCCGCTGGTGTCGGGCGACCCGGAAACGGTGCATATCGCCGGGATTTCCGCCAAAGGCCGCACGGTGAGCGAGGAGGAGGTCGATATAGACGATTTCGAGGATTATCTCGTCGATTGGCCGCTGACCGTCGGCGATGATGCGCCCGACGCTCCGCCGGGGCGTTAGGACCCGCGCGCGATTGCCGCATCGCGGGCTCTTGACCTTCCCACGATGGGAAGCCTTACATCGGCCTGCGAAAGGATATTTCGATGGCTGATACAATCCAAACCGGCATGACGGCGGCGCCGAAGGGCGCATCCTCCCCCTCGCTTCTTTCGCTGCCCGTGGAGGGCATGAGCTGCGCCTCCTGCGTGCGCCGCGTCGAGCAGGCGGCGGGCAGGGTGGAGGGCGTTTCCGATCCCGTCGCCAATTTCGCCACCGGCCGCCTGACGGTGACGCCCGGTGCGGGCTTCGACGCCGCGCGGCTGGCCGAAGCGGTGCGCAACGCCGGCTACGACGTGCCGGAATCCGCCTTCGACCTCGATATTGGCGACATGAGCTGCGCCTCCTGCGTTCTGCGCGTGGAAAAGGCATTGCGGAAAGCGCCGGCCGTGACGGCGGCGACCGTCAACCTCGCGAACGGCAGGGCGCATGTGCGGGCGCTGGGCGGCGAGGCCGCGCTGCCGGCGGCGCTGAAGGCGGTGAAGGATGCCGGCTACGACGCGCATCCGGCAAGGGCCGGAGCGGAGCGCGGCGGCGAACGGGGCGACGAGGACATGCGCGCCTTGCAGCGCGACGCGGCCATCGCCGCAGTCCTGACGCTGCCGCTTTTCGTGCTGGAAATGGGCGGCCATATCTGGCCGGCCTTCCATCACTGGCTGACGGGCGCGATTTCGACCCGGTCGCTTCATTTGATCTATTTCGTGCTGGCGACGGCGGTGCTGTTCGGCCCCGGAATGCGATTCTTTGGCAAGGGCTTGCGCACATTGGCTCATCTGGCGCCTGACATGAACGCGCTGGTCGCGCTGGGCGCGGGCGCGGCCTATTTCTATTCCGTGGTGGCGACCTTTGCGCCCGGCCTTCTGCCGGAAGGCTCGCGCTACGTCTATTACGAGGCGGCGACGGTGATCGTCACGCTGATCCTCATCGGGCGGCTTCTGGAAGCCCGCGCCCGCGGCAGGGCGGGCGAGGCGATCCGAAAGCTTGCCGCCTTGCAGGTGAAGGAGGCGCGGATCCTGCGCGACGGCGTGGCCGTCGAGGTGGCTGTGGATGCGCTTTCGCCCGGCGACATCGTGCTGATCCGGCCCGGCGAGCGCATTCCCGTCGACGGTGCGGTGATCGAGGGCGAATCCTGGGTGGACGAATCGATGATGTCCGGCGAGCCGCTGCCGGTGAAAAAGGGGCCGGGCGACGCAGTGACCGGCGGAACCGTGAACGGCGCCGGTGCGCTGCGGTTCGAGGCGCGGCGCGTCGGGGCCGACACGATGCTGGCGGGCATCATCCGCATGGTGGAGGAGGCGCAAGGGGCGAAGCTGCCGATCCAGGCGCTGGTCGACAGGATCACCGCATGGTTCGTGCCCGCCGTGATGGCCGTGGCCGTGCTGACCCTGATCGCCTGGCTCACCTTCGGGCCGGAACCGGCGCTGGCGCATGCGCTGGTGAGCGCCGTCGCCGTCCTCATCATCGCCTGCCCGTGCGCGATGGGGCTGGCGACGCCGGCGGCCATCATGGTCGCCACCGGCCGGGCGGCGGAGGCTGGCGTTCTCTTTCGCCGGGGCGACGCGCTCCAGACGCTTTCCGATGCGACACTGGTGGTGTTCGACAAGACCGGGACGGTGACGGAGGGCCGGCCGGAACTGACCGACCTCATCGTCGCGGAGGGTTTCGCCGAGGCCGAGGTGCTTGTGCTGGCCGCCGCCGTCGAGGCGCAGTCGGAACATCCGGTGGGGGCGGCCATCGTCAAGGCCGCGGAGGCCCGCGGGCTGGTTTTGCCGCCGGTTTCGGCCTTCCAATCGGTGACGGGCTACGGCGTGACGGCACAGGCCGGCGGCCGGAAAGTGCAAATCGGCGCAGCGCGTTACATTGAAAAACTGAATCTGTCCGTGAACGCCTTCGCCGCCGCAGCCGGGCGGCTGGCGGAGGAAGGCAAGACGCCGCTTTACATCGCCATCGACGGCAGGCTGGCGGCTGCGGCGGCGGTGGCCGACCCGGTGAAGCCGGCCAGCCGGACAGCGATTGCGGCGCTGAAGCGGCTGGGGCTTTCGGTGGCGATGGTGACGGGCGACAGTGCCCGGACGGCGGCGGCGATCGCCCGGCAGGTCGGGATCGACAGGGTGGTCGCCGAGGTGCTGCCGGAGGGCAAGGTGAAGGCGATCCGGGCGTTTCGCGACGAGGGCCATGTCGTCGCCTTCGTGGGCGACGGGATCAACGACGCGCCGGCGCTGGCCGAGGCGACGGTGGGACTGGCGATCGGCACGGGGACCGGCGTCGCCATCGAAAGCGCCGAGGTGGTGCTGGCCTCGGGCGACCTGACGGGTGCGGTGAACGCCGTTGAGATCAGCCGGGCGACGCTGGCCAATATTCGCGAGAACCTGTTCTGGGCTTTCGGCTACAATGTCGTGCTCATTCCCGTCGCGGCGGGCGCGCTGTGGCCGTTCTTCGGCCTTTCCCTCTCGCCGATGATCGCCGCGGCGGCGATGGGGCTTTCGAGCGTTTTCGTGCTGGGCAATGCCTTGCGCCTGAAGCGGGTGCGCCTGACGCAGCGGAAGGAGGCGGCGCCATGAATATCGGCGAGGCGGCCGCCGCATCCGGCGTTTCGGCCAAGATGATCCGCTACTACGAGGAGATCGGCCTGATTCCCAAGGCGGACAGGACGGCGAGCAATTACCGCACATACGGCATGGAGACGGTGCATTCCCTGCGCTTCATCCGCCGGGCGCGTGAGCTTGGCTTCCCGCTGGAGGAAACGGCGACGCTTCTGAAGCTCTGGGCCGACAGGAGCCGCTCCAGCGCGTCGGTGAAGCGCGTGGCGCAGGGGCATGTGGCGGCGCTGGAGCGCAAGATCGCCGGATTGCAGGACATGCTTTCGACCCTGCGCCATCTGGTTCATTGCTGCGATGGCGACGAGCGCCCCGATTGCCCCATTCTCAACGATCTGGCAGGCGGCGAACGGCCCGCCTGCCACGGTGCCAACGACAAGCCGGAACCGGAAGGAAACACACCATGACTGCCATTTTCACCGTGCCGGACATGACCTGCGGCCATTGCGAAAAGACGCTGCGGGGCGCCCTCGAAAAGGAATTGCCGGGTGCTGCTGTCAGCATCGACCTCGGCGCGCGCCGGGTGAGCGTGGAAGGCGACGCGGCGAAGGCCGAGGCGGCGATCCGCGAGGCCGGCTATACGCCGGAGGCCGTTCATTGAACGATCAAAATAGGAAAAAATTCACAAAACAGGAAAATAGTCATTGACACCGTGACGGTGCTCTGATAGGTTTTTGGCATAGTCGAAGAGTTGCGCCCGGGCGGCAAGCCCGGGCATGACGGCGACGGGGCGGCGCAGAGTGCCGCCGTTGAAAGGTCCGGTTCTCCCGGGCCTTTTTCGTTTCAGGATTTCTGGAGCGTTTTCGCTTTTCTCCGAATCGCGAAAACGCTCCAGCTCTTTGTTTTCACGCAATTCCGGACGGAAAACCGCTACGCACTTTTCCTGGAATTGCTCCGGCCGTTTTCGCGTGATGCGGAGGCGGCCTTTTCGTTTGCGGGAAAGACAGGATGGACGACGGGATTTTCGACCCGGCGACGGTCGGCCTGTGGCCGGAGCGCCCGGCCTATGGCGATCCGCCGCCGGAAGGCGGGATGCTTCCGCCCGAGACCAAGGCGGCGGAACTGCCCGAGGGCGGCGATCTGCGCCTGCTTCTCAACGACATGACGGTGGAGATGCGCGGTCAGTTCGACGCCTTCCGCACGCTGCGCGAGGCTTCGGCGCCGCTGGTGGGCGGGCAGGCCGACGAGGCCGCGGGCAAGCTTGCCCGCACCGACCTGAAGGCGGCGACCGACGCCATGTCGCTGATCGTGCGGACTCTGGAGAAGATCGATGCGCTTCAGCGCCAGATGGCCCGCGACCGCAAGGACGCGGAAGACCGCAATGCCGAGCCGCAAGGTTACGATGACGCCAAACGCCATTTCCTCGATCTCATCGAGCGCCGGGCCGAGGAACGCGCCCGCGTTCTTTTCGACGCCTGGCTGCGGAACGGCGCTGGAGCTGCTGATGTGGCGGTTGCCGGCGACGGTGCCGTGGGAGGTGGATGAGGCGGAGGTTCTGCGGTGGGCGAAGGCGGGGGAGGAACCCCCTCTGGCCTGCCGGCCATCTCCCCCACAAGGGGGGAGAAAGCAGGCGGCAGCCTCCCGCCCTTCGCAAACGCCACCATCGGGGAAACCGTCGCACCCATCGTTCTCCCCCCTTGTGGGGGAGATGGCGGCAGCCAGAGGGGGACTTGAGGCGCCTGCCGAACCTTTCGACTACGCGCCCTTCCTGCTGACCGACTGGGCGTTTCAGGGCCGGGCCGCGCAGCAGCCGCCGGAGGGCGACTGGCGCACCTGGCTGATGATGGGCGGGCGCGGCTCCGGCAAGACGCGGGCGGGGGCGGAATGGGTGCATGCGCTGGCCAGGGCCTGCGGCGCGCGCTCCGGCCTGCGCATCGCGCTGGTGGCGGAAACGCTGGGCGATGCCCGCGAGGTGATGATCGACGGCGTTTCCGGCATCTGCCGGGTGGCGCGCACGATGGTGCCCGACTTCGAGGTGACGCGGCGCCGGCTGGTCTGGCCGAACGGCGCGGTGGCGCAGATCTTTTCCTCCGAGGACCCGGAGAGCCTGCGCGGGCCGCAGTTCCACTATGCCTGGTGCGACGAGCTGGCGAAGTGGAAATACGCCGAGGAAACCTTCGACATGCTGCAATTCGGGCTGCGTCTCGGCGACGATCCGCGCCAGCTCGTGACGACGACGCCCCGGCCGGTGCCGGTGCTGAAACGGCTGATGGCCGATCCCGCCACGCGGCTGGTGCGGATGAGGACCGGAGAGAACGGCGCCAATCTGGCGCCCGGCTTCCTGGCCGCGCTCGCCGAACGCTATGGCGGTTCGCGGCTGGGGCGGCAGGAACTCGACGGCGAGCTGATGGAGGACCGCGACGATGCGCTGTGGCGGCGCGACCGGCTGGAGGCGCTGACGGTGCGCCTGCCGGGCGCGCTCTCGCGCATCGTTGTGGGCGTCGACCCGCCGAGCGGTTCGGGCGCGGCCTCCTGCTGCGGCATCGTCGTGGCGGGGATCGAGGAAAGCGGCCGGGGCGTGGTGCTCGGCGACTGTTCCGTCGAGGGCATGAGCCCGGCGGGATGGGCGCGGGCTGTGGTGTCGGCCTATCGCCGCTTCGGCGCCGACCGGATCGTGGCGGAAATCAACCAGGGCGGCGACATGGTGGCCGCGGTGCTTGCCGGCATCGACGCGGGCCTTCCGGTGACGGCGGTGCGGGCGACGCGGGGCAAGTTCCTGCGCGCAGAGCCGGTCGCCGCCCTCTACGAGCAGGGGCGGGTGGTCCATGCCGGGCGCTTTCCGGCGCTGGAGGACCAGATGTGCGATTTCGGCCCGGACGGCCTTTCCGGCGGGCGTTCGCCCGACCGGCTGGACGCGCTGGTCTGGGCGCTGACGGCGCTGATGCTCGACAGGAGCGGCGAACCGAAAGTGAGAGGGATATGATGATGAGCATCAACAGGCGCTTTTTCTTCGACAATGCCCGCGAGCGGTTGTTCCACGGCCGGCTGCGGGCGGGGCAGGTGGAAGGCATGGCCGCGATCCTCGACCGGTTCGAGGAAACGATGCCGGAGGGCGACGACCGCTGGCTGGCCTACATGCTGGCGACCGCGTTTCACGAGACGGCGGAGACCATGCAGCCCGTGCGCGAGACGCTGGCGGCGAGCGACGCGCGGGCGATTGCCATTCTCGATGATGCCTTTGCGCGCGGGCGGCTGAAAAGCGTGAAGACGCCCTACTGGCGGCCGGACAAGGACGGAAGGAGCTGGCTGGGGCGCGGCTTCGTGCAGCTGACCCACCGCCGGAACTACGAGGCGATGAGCAGGGCGACCGGCATCGATCTGGTGGCCGCCCCCGAACGGGCGATGGAGATGGCCGTGGCCGTGACCATCCTCTTTCGCGGCATGATCGACGGATCGTTCACCGGCCGCCGGCTTGCCGACGCCTTCTCGCCTGCGAAGGAGGACTGGACCGGCGCGCGGCGCATCATCAACGGAACCGACCGCGCGGCGCTGATTGCCGGCTATGGCAGGATCTTCTATGCCGGCATCAGCTATGCGTGATCACAAAAGCTTGCGGCGCCCGAAGAAGCGGACGGCGAGCGCTGCGGCCAGGAGGCCATAGAGGCCGCCGGCCAGCGGCCAGTCCCATTCGATGCCGGGGCCGGTGAAGAAGCTGTCCAGATAATCGAACCATGCCGCCCAAGTCGCACCGGCGGCAGCGCCGATGACGGTGAGAATGGCCGGCCTGCGGGTCAAGACGAAGGCCAGCGGGCCGACGACCGCGACGGCCGGGGCGGCGACCGCGGTGAAGAAAAGGGTGGACCTGAGCAGCGTATCGGCCATTTCCTCGGCGATGATCGTCAGGATTTCGGTGGTATCGGCACCGGGTGCCAGGGCATCGCCGAAAAGCGGCAGGTTGTCGATGAGGCCGCCGGCGAAACCGAAGAGGAGGCTGACGATCAGCGGCGGCAGGACGAGGCCGAAAAGAACTCTCTGAAAAAGGCGTGACAAGGCGGGGCTCCGGGTTCGGCGCAAACTAGCTTTTCAGACCGGAGAGGGAAAGGGGGCGGATGTCCGCATCCGGACCGGTGATAAAGTGGGCCCACCTCTCTTTCGTCATGGTCGGGCTCGACCCGACCATCCACCGCGCCGCTTGCGGCGTGGACCCTCGGCTCTAGGCAGAGGGTGACGTCGAGTGCGTGGTGAGGTTTGCCGGTCGTCCGGGCGCGACGATCCGCCTGCGATTGAGGAGCGGACGCGGGCATGCTATGCGGACGGGACGAGCCAGATCGAAGGAGTCCCGCGTGATCCGCCATATCGTTTTCTTCACCGCAACCCGGGAAAACCGCGAAGCCGTGCGCAAGGGACTGTCCATCCTGACCGGCATTCCGCATGCGACGCGCCTGGAGATCGGCGAGAACGTCAAGACCGACCAGTGGGACCGCGAGGTCGACATTATCGTCTACGGCGAGTTCGAGGACGAGGCGGCGCTGGCGGCATACAAGGCTCATCCCGATTACGAGAAATCGACGAGCACGGTGAAGCCGCTGCGCGAGATGCGCATCGCCGCCGACTACGACACCGACCGGGCGGTGAAGACGCCGATCCGGTGACGCTTCCGCCTTCGCGGGCGGGCGTCGCAACGCGAAGGACGAGAAAGATGAGATTGCCGATCCGTTTGCCGTGGCGCGCACCTGCCGCGGCCGCCGAGACCCCGACCGAAACCAAGACCGCCGCCCCTCTCGCGGCGGTTTTTTCGTCCCGGGGAACCGGCTGGACGAACCGCTCCTATCCGGCGCTTGCCCGCGACGGCTATCTGCGCAACCCTGTCGGCCACCGCTGCGTGCGGCTGGTGGCGGAAGCGGCGGCCAGCGTTCCGCTGCTGCTCTATGGCGAGGAGGGCGAGCTTTCCGACCATCCGGCGCTGGCGCTGGTGCGGCGTCCGAACGGGCGCACGGCGGGAGCGGATTTCTTCGAGGCGCTCTATTCGCATCTGGCCATCGCCGGCAACGCCTATCTGGAGCCGGTGACGATCGCTGGCGCGCTGCGCGAGATCTATCTGCTGCGGCCCGAGCGGATGCGTGTTCTGGAAGGAAGCGACGGCTGGCCTTCGGCCTACGAATACCGGGCCGGAAACACGGTGCGGCGCTTTCCGGTGGAGGGCGAGGGGCCGCGTCTGCTGCACCTGAAGACCTTCCACCCGCTCGACGACCACCTGGGCTACGCGCCGCTTTCGGCGGCGATGGCCGCGCTCGACCTGCACAATGCCGCGAGCGTCTGGAACAAGGCGCTGCTCGACAACTCCGCCCGGCCCTCCGGCGCGCTGGTCTACCAGCCGAAGGAGGGCGGCAATCTTTCGCCGGCGCAGTACGACCGGCTGAAGCAGGAGCTGGAAGAGGGCTATTCCGGCGCGGTCAGGGCCGGGCGGCCGCTGCTGCTGGAAGGCGGTCTCGACTGGAAGGCGATGGCGCTCAGCCCGCGCGACATGGATTTCATCGAGGCGAAGAACGGCGCGGCGCGCGATATCGCGCTGGCGCTCGGCGTGCCGCCCATGTTGATCGGCGTGCCGGGCGACAACACCTATGCCAACTATCAGGAGGCCAACCGCGCCTTCTGGCGGCTGACCGTGCTGCCGACCGTGGGCAGGGTGACGGCGGCGCTGTCGCCCTGGCTGTCCGATGCGTTCGGCGAACGGCTGAGGCTGGAGGCCGACCTCGACCAGGTGTCGGGCCTTTCGGCCGAGCGGGGAGAGCTGTGGCAGAGGCTTTCGGCGGCCGGCTTCCTGACCGATGCCGAGAAGCGCGAAGCGGTCGGCTACGCACCGGAAAAATGAACGTCTTCAACGGGAAGGGACGGCGGGCGGAATCGGTTTCGCGCCTTGCGGATTCATTGTGCGAGGAAGGTGAATCGATGTGTGAAGCAGTGGATTCACATCTTGAGGAAATACCGCCAAGCGATTCTTCCGACTCCGCTTTCCGGCACTCTTGAAGTGCTTTCGAGGCCACTCGCCCCTTTTGCTGGAACTGCTCCGGCTCCCGATCCTAGTAACCTCATCCTAACGGAGCCTTACCCATGACGGATTTCGTGCCGGAGCCCGGCCTCACCGTTCTGCGGGTCGTCGGGGCCGTTTCCGGGGCGGCGGTCTCGCTCGTATACCTGTTGCCGAAAAGCCGGCGTGAGGCGGCGACGCGGTTCGCGACCGGACTGGCCTGCGGCCTGATCTTCGGTCCCTCGGCGGGGCTGTGGATCGCGCGGCAGGCCGGCCTCGGCGACGTGCTTTCGCCCCATGAGATGCTGCTGACCGGATCGGCGGCGGCCAGCCTTTCGGCCTGGTGGGTACTCGGCGCGCTGGTGCGCATCGCCGGACGCTACGGCGGGCCGAAGGGCCTCTGATCAATTCCAATAACGGAGACATGCCGATGCACGCACCAAGGCGGGCAAACCCTTTCACGCGCAAATTCGCGAGCCTTTCGCTTTCCACCCTGTCCGGCGACGGCACCTTTTCCGGCTATGCCAGCCTGTTCGGCGAGGTGGATCTTGCCAAGGACCGCATCGAGCGCGGCGCGTTCGCCGACAGTCTCGCCGGACGCGGCGCCGGCGGCGTGCGCATGCTCTACCAGCACGACCCGAACGAGCCGATCGGCGCCTGGACCACCATCCGCGAGGACGGGAAGGGGCTCTATGTGGAGGGCGCGCTTTCGCCGGGCGTGGCCCGCGCCCGGGAAGTTCACGCGCTGATGAAGACCGGCGCGCTCGACGGGCTGTCGATCGGCTTTCGCACCGTCAGGGCGAAGCGCGATCCGGCCAGCGGCGTGCGCCGCATTCTCGAAGCCGATCTCTGGGAAATCTCGGTCGTGACCTTTCCGATGCTGCCGTCGGCCCGGGTCTCGAACGTGAAGAATGCGCGGTTCTTCCGCGACAAGGAAACGGAACTCGTCCGCTCCCTGCGGCGGGCGGCCCGCAACATGATGATGACAACCTTCAAGGGATGATGCCGATGACCATCGACACGCAGAAAACCGCTCCGGAAACCAAGGCCGTTCCGGAGACGGTCGCCTCCGCCTTCGACGAGTTCATGGAGGCTTTCGAGGCCTTCCGCGAAACGAACGACCGCCGCCTGGCCGACATGGAGCGCAAGCTTTCGCCCGACGCGCTGACGGTCGAGAAGATGGAGCGCATCAACCGCGCCGTCGACGAGCAGAAGCGGCTCATCGACCAGCTCGTGCTGAAGAAGGCGCGCCCGGCGCTCGGTTCCGGCGCCGGCGCGGCCGAGCCTTCCGAGCACAAGGCCGCCTTCGACCTCTATGTGCGCCGCGGCGACGAGGGCGGCTTGCGCGATGTCGAGGCCAAGGCGTTCTCCGGCGCGACGGGCGCCGACGGCGGCTATCTGGCGCCGCCCGAGACGGATACGGAGGTGGGCCGCCGTCTGGCGGCGATCTCGCCGATCCGTTCGCTGGCGACGGTGAGGCAGGTGTCCGGCGCGGTGCTGAAGAAGCCCTTCGCGCCGGCCGGCCTCACCGCCGGCTGGGTGGGCGAGACGGCGCCGCGCCCGCAGACCAACACGCCGCAACTGGCCGAGCTTTCCTTCCCGACGCTTGAGCTTTACGCCATGCCGGCGGCCACCCAGGCGCTGCTGGACGATGCCGCCGTGGATGTCGAAAGCTGGATCGCCGGCGAGGTCGAGGCCGTCTTCGCCGAGCAGGAGGGCGCGGCTTTCGTTTCCGGCGACGGCGTGACGGCACCGAGAGGCTTCCTGACCGAGACCAAGGTGGACGACGCCGACTGGAGCTGGGGCGCGCTCGGCACGATTTCGACCGGTCAGGCCGGCGGTTTCCGGCCTTCCGGCCCGTCCGACACGCTGATCGACGCGATCTATGCGCTGAAGGCGGGCCATCGCCAGAACGCCACCTTCGTGATGAACCGCAAGACGCAGAGCGAGATCCGCAAGTTCAAGGACGCGGACGGCAACTATCTCTGGATGCCGCCGGCAGGCCCCGGGCAGCAGGCCTCGCTGATGGGCTTTCCGGTGGCCGAGGCCGAGGACATGCCCGACATCGCGCCGGGTTCGCATGCCATCGCCTTCGGCGATTTCCGCGCCGGCTATCTCGTGGTCGACCGCGTGGGCCTGCGCATCCTGCGCGATCCCTATTCCGCCAAGCCCTACGTGCTGTTCTACACCACGCGGCGCGTCGGCGGCGGGGTGCAGAATTTCGAGGCGATCAAGCTCATCGCGTTTGCCGCCTGACGCCGTTCTCACGGCCTTTCCTCCGTCATGCCCGGGCTTGACCCGGGCATCCACCGCAGCGCTTGCGGCGTGGACCCTCGGGTCAAGCCCGAGGGTGACGGAAAAGACGTGGTGTTTTCAGAAGGAAAATCCATGACCTATGCGACCATCGCACCGCCTGCCGTCGAGCCGCTGACGCTCGCCGGGGCGAAGGCGCATCTGCGCCTCGACGGGGCTGAGGAGGATGCGCTGATCCTCTCGCTGATCGCCACCGCCCGCGACCATCTCGAACGGGAAACCGGGCTTTGCCTGATCGGGCGGACGATGCGGCTTTACCGCGACCGCTGGCCGCCGGACGGGGTTCTGGACCTCGACCACGGCCCGGTGACGGCGGTGAGCGCCGTGACCGTCTACGACGACGCGGGCGATGCCTCGGCCGTGTCGCTCGAAGGCCACCGGCTGGACGGCACGGCGCGGCCCGCCCGGCTGTGGCTGAAGGACAGACCCGCGCCGGGCGCGGCGCTGAACGGCATCGAGGTCGATTTCGTCGCCGGTTTCGGCGAAACCGGCGCGGATGTGCCCGACGCGCTGAAGCGGGCGATGCTGGAGCACGTTGCGCTGATGTTCACCTTTCGAGGCGCGGTGGCGGCGGAAAACCAGCCGGCGGCCGTTCCGGAGGGGTACGACCGGCTGGTGGCGCCCTGGCGGATCAGGAGGCTCTGATGCAGCACGTCTTCCTCGACCCCGGCCAGATGACGGCAAGGCTCGATCTCCAGCGTCCGGTCTCTTCCCCGGACGGACAGGGCGGGGCGGCGGTTTCCTTCGAGACCGTCGCCTCGCTCTGGGCCCGCATCGAGCCGGTGAGCCATGCGCCGACCGAGGCGGCCTCGCAGCGCGGCTTCACGCTGACGCACCGGATCTGGATCGCCCGTCGCGACGGGATCGAGGCCGGCATGCGTTTCGTGAAGGGCGGGCGAGGCTTCGCGATCCGCGCCTTTCGCGACCCCGACGAGACGCGGCGCTACCTCGTCTGCCATTGCGAGGAGGAGGGACGATGAGCGCGGCCAATGCCCTTCTGATGGCGATCCACGACCGGCTGTCCGGTGACGCGGAACTGGTTTCGCTGACCGGCGGACGGGTGCTGATCGACCGGCTTGCCGACCGCACGCCGCTGCCGCTCGTCGCGCTCGGCGACATGGAAAGCCGCGACTGGTCGACCGGGACGGACAGCGGCGAGGAACATCTGTTTTCGCTCGTCGTCTGGTCCGAGGCCGCAGGGCGGCGGGAGGCCGCTGCGATCGCGACGCGGATCAGGGCGCTGCTCGATGACGCGCCGCTGGCGCTCGACGGCGCGCATCTGGTCGGCCTGCTGCATCGCACGACCCGGACGCGGCGTGAACCAAAGAGCGGGCGTTTCGTCGCGGAGCTTTCGTTTCGCGCGGTGACGGAGGAGGTTTCGTGACCGTTGAAGACCCTCTCTGGCCTGCCGGCCATCTCCCACACAAGGGGGGAGACGACAAGCGGCAGGCTCATCGCTTCACGAGCATGGGAACCCGGCGCTTCTTTCGTTCTCCCCCCTTGTGGGGGAGATGGCGGCAACCAGAGAGGGCATCCCCGACCCATTCCTGAAAGGAACCAACCATGACTGCCCAGAAAGGCAAGGACCTTCTTCTGAAAATCCATGACGGCACGGCCTATGTGACCGTGGCGGGGCTGCGCTCCCGGCGGCTTTCCTTCAATGCCGAGACCGTGGACGTGACCGACGCCGAAAGCGCCGGGCGCTGGCGCGAACTGCTGGGGGGCGCGGGCGTGCAGCGCGCCTCGCTGTCCGGTGCGGGCATCTTCAAGGACGAGGCGAGCGACGCGCGGCTGCGCTCGGCCTTCTTCGCCGGCGACATCCTCGCCTGCGAGATCGTCATTCCGGGCTTCGGGACGGTGCGGGGGCCGTTCCAGATCACCGCGCTCGAATATTCCGGCCAGCACAATGGCGAGGTGCAGTTCGAGGCCGCGCTCGAATCCGCCGGAGAAATGACCTTCGAGGCGCTGCCATGAACAGGGCCAATCGCCGGCGTGGCGAGGTGGAGGCGGTTCTGGGCGGCGAGCGGCGCATCCTGTGCCTGACGCTCGGGGCGCTGGCCGAGCTGGAGACCGCTTTCGCCGTCGACGACCTGGCGAGCCTCGGGAGCCGCTTTGCGGCAGGACGCCTGAAGGCCCGCGATCTCATCCGCATTCTCGGGGCCGGGCTGCGCGGCGGCGGCAACGCCCTCTCCGACGAGGATGTGGCCGGGCTCGACATCGAGGGCGGCGTGAGCGGCGCGGCGAGGATCGTTTCCGACCTGCTGGCCGCGGCCTTCGCCGCCGAAGGGGCGGCCGCCCCGGACCCTTGAACGCCGCAGCGGGCGCGCCGAAGCCCTTTCCCTGGGACGAGGCGTTGCATACCGGGCTGTGCCTGCTGCGGCTTCCGCCGCCGGTGTTCTGGACCATGACGCCGCGGGAATTCATCGCCGCCGCCGGCGGCTTGCGGCCCCGTGGCCTCGGCCCTTCGCGGCCGGCCTTCGAGGCGCTGATGGCGGCGTTTCCTGACAGATAAGGAGGCCGGATATGGCCGATGACGATTTCCTGACCGCCGATGGCGGGGCGAGTGCGCTTGCCGACACGCTGGCCGGTCTCGAGGCCCGCTCGCGCGCCTTCGGCTCGGCGCTGACGGCGGCGCTGAGAGGGGCGACCGTGGATGGCAAGGGACTGGAAGGCGTGCTCCAGACGCTGGGCAACCGGCTGTCCTCCATCGCGCTTTCCGCCGGGCTGAAGCCTCTGGAGACGCTGGTGTCGAACGGTGTCGCGCAGGCGGTGTCCGGCATCGGTTCGCTGACGGCCTTCGCGGCGGGCGGCGTGCCGGGCCGCGTCGTGCCCTTTGCCGATGGCGGCGTCGTGGCGGCGCCGGCCTATTTCCCGATGGGCGGCGACATGGGGCTGATGGGCGAGGCGGGGGCGGAGGCGATCCTGCCCCTGAAGCGCGGCGCCGACGGGACGCTCGGCGTTGCCGCCGGGGCGGGCGGCGGCGGCACGCAGATCGTGTTCAATGTGACGGCGAGCGACGCCGCGAGCTTCCGCAAGAGCGAAGGGCAGATCGCCGCCATGCTGGCGCGGACCGCCGGTCGCGGCCGGCGTCAATTGTGACGGCAGGAGGAAGAGATGACGACGGGATTTCACGAGGTGCGGTTTCCGCTGCGGCTGGCGCTCGGCGTTTCGGGCGGGCCGGTGCGGCGCACGGAGATTGTCAACCTCTCCAACGGGCGCGAGACGCGCAATAGCCGCTGGGCGCTGTCGCGGCGGGCCTATGACGCCGGCTCCGGCCTGCGCTCCGTGGCCGACCTCTACGAGGTGCTGGAATTCTTCGAGGCCCGGCAGGGCCAGCTTTACGGATTCCGCTTTCGCGATCCGCTCGACCACGCATCCGCCCCGCCCGGCGAGGCGGTCTCGCCGCTGGACCAGCCGTTGGGGACCGGCGACGGCGCCAATGCCGTCTTTCAGCTTTCCAAGACCTATGGCGATGCCGCCGCAGCCAGTGTCCGGGAGATTTCCAGGCCGCTGGCCGGAACGGTGCGGGTGGCGGTGAACGGCGCCGAGACGGCGGCGGACGGCTTTGCCTGCGATCCGCAGACCGGCCGTGTGACGTTTGCCGCCGGGCATGTGCCGCCTGCCGGCGCGGCGGTGACGGCCGGCTTCGAATTCGACGTGCCGGTGCGCTTCGACATCGACCGCATCGATATCAACATCTCGGCCTTCCGGGCCGGGCGCATTCCGACCATTCCGCTGATGGAGATCCTGCCATGAGGACGATACCGGACGCGCTGGCGGCCCATCTGGCCGCCGGGGTGACGACGCTTTGCCATTGCTGGCGGCTGACGCGCCGCGACGGCGCGGTGATGGGCTTCACCGACCACGACCGGGCGCTTTCCTTCGAGGGAACCGCGTTTCACGCCGCCAGCGGATTTGCCGCCAGCGAGCGCGAGGACGAGGCGGGACTGGCCGCGGCCACCAGCGAGGTGACGGGCGGCTTTTCCAGCGAGGCGATTGCCGAGGCCGACCTGGCGGCCGGGCTTTACGATGGCGCCCGCGTGGAGCTGTTTCTCGTCAACTGGGCCGATCCTGTTCAGAGGGTGCGGCTGAAGGTGGAGGATGTCGGCGAGGTGACACGGGCGGGCGGCGCCTTCCGGGCGGAACTGCGCAGCCTGTCCCATCGCCTTTCCCAGCCGCAGGGCCGGGTCTATTCCCGTCTGTGCGATGCGGTGCTCGGCGACGGGCGCTGCGGTGTGGCGGCGAACAGTCCGGCCTTCCGCGCCATCGGAACGGTGACGGCGGTGGCGGATGGTACCCGCGTGGCGGTGAGCGGCCTCGAGGCCTTTCCCGCCGCCTTTTTCGCGCGCGGCAAGCTCGCCTTCACCGGAGGGGAACTGGCCGGAACCGTGGTCGACATCGACGGGCAGGACGGCGGAACCCTGCGGCTGTGGTTGCCGCTGGCGGCGCTGCCGGCGGCAGGAGACCCGGTCCGGGTGACGGCGGGCTGCGACGGCAGTTTCCGGACCTGCCGGGAAAAGTTTGCCAACGGCGTCAATTTCCGCGGCTTTCCGCACATGCCGGGCACCGATTTCGCCTATTCCTATGCGGACGGCGAGAGCGTTCACGATGGCGGGGTGCTGTTCGAATGAGCGTGCGCGAGCGGGTGATCGCCATCGCCGAGCGGTGGATCGGCACGCCCTACCGTCATCAGGGCGCGCGCGAGGGTGTGGGGTGCGACTGCCTCGGGCTGGTCAGGGGCATCTGGCGGGAAATCTACGGCGGCGAGCCGGAACTGGTGCCGCCCTATGCATCGGACTGGGCGGAGCGGTCCGGCGAGGAACGGCTTCTGGAGGCGGCGATCCGTCATTTCGGCCCGGCCATCGACATGGCGCAGGCGGAGCCCGGCGACCTGCTGATCTTCCGCTGGCGGCCGGGATGCGCCGCCAAGCATGCCGGCATTCTGGCGGGGCCGGAGCGGTTCATTCACGCCTACGAGCAGGCGGCGGTCGTTCGCTCGGTCCTGACGCCGGGCTGGGCGCGGCGCATCGCCGCCATCCATCGTTTTCCGGAGATCTGAGGCATGGCGACGATTCTTTTTCAGGCGGCGGGCGCGGCCCTCGGGAGCGTTTTCGGCCCGGTGGGGGCGGCGCTTGGCCGGGCGGCGGGAGCGCTGGCCGGCAACATGCTCGACCGCAGCCTGATCGGCGGCACGACGAGCGTGCGCGGCAGCCGGCTTGCGACGGCGCGGCTGGCCGGCGCCGATGAGGGGACCGCCATTCCCCGCCTCTACGGCACGATGCGGATCGGCGGCACGCTGATCTGGGCGACGCGTTTCGAGGAACAGGTCGTGACCACCCGGGCGGGCGGCAAATCGGGCGGCAGCCGGGTGGAAAATTTCCGCTATTACGCCAATCTGGCCGTCGGCCTGTGCGAGGGGCCGGTGGCGGCGATCCGCCGGGTCTGGGCGGACGGGCGCGAGATCGACCTGACCGGTGTCGAGATGCGCTTTTATCGCGGCTCGGAGGACCAGCTTCCCGATCCGCTGATTGAGGCGCGGCAGGGCGAGGGCAGGGCGCCCGCCTATCGCGGCCTCGCCTATGCCGTTTTCGAGCGGCTGCCGCTCGACGGTTTCGGCAACCGCATTCCGCTGCTCCAGTTCGAGGTCATCCGGCCGGTCGGTTCCCTTGAGGAAAAGATGCGCGCTGTGGTCGTCATCCCGGGGGCGACCGAGGCGGGATATGCGACGCAGAAAGTGACGGAAAACGGAGGCGACGGTTCTCTGGCGATCCTGAACAGGCATGTGCTCGGCACGGAGACCGACTGGCAGGCTTCCATCGACGAGCTTCAGGCGGTGTGCCCGAACCTCGAAAGCGTGGCGCTGGTGGCGAGCTGGTTCGGCACGGACCTGCGCGCGGGGCATTGCCGGATCGTGCCGGGCGTGGAGCGGACGGTCCGCGACGGCGAGAACCTGACATGGCAGGTCGCCGGCCTGAGACGCGCGCAGGCGCACGCCGTCAGCGACAGCGGCGGTGGCCCCGCCTACGGCTCGACGCCGTCCGACCGCAGCGTCATGCAGGCCATCGCCGATCTGAAGGCCCGCGGCCTGAAGGTGTTCCTCTATCCCTTCGTCATGATGGACATCGCGCCCGGCAACGGCTTGCCCGACCCCTACGGCGGCGCGGAGCAGGCGGCCTATCCCTGGCGGGGGCGGCTGACCTGCTTTCCCCCGGAGGCGGATGCGACATCCGCGACCGTGGGGCAGGTCGCGTCCTTCTGCGGCACGGCCGCCATCGGCGACTTTTCCGTCTCCGGTGGGCTGCCGGTCTTTACCGGGACGGACGAGGGCTACAGGCGGATGGTGCTGCATTATGCGAAACTCGCCGAGCTGGCGGGCGGCGTCGACGGCTTCATCATCGGCTCGGAAATGCGGGGGCTGACGACGCTGCGTGACGGCGCGGGCGGATTTCCCTTCGTGTCGCAACTGGCGGCGCTCGCCGCCGATGTCCGGGCCGTTCTGGGCGCGGGCGCGAAGCTGACCTATGCCGCCGACTGGAGCGAATATTTCGGCTATCACCCTGCCGACGGCTCCGGCGACGTGTTCTTCCACCTCGATCCGCTCTGGGCCCATCCCGCCATCGATGCGGTCGGCATCGACAATTACATGCCGCTTTCCGACTGGCGCGACGAGGATCTGGCCACGGCCAACCCGGACGGGTTCCGGCTGGCCGACGACGCGCGGGCCATGCGCGGCCAGATCGCCGGCGGCGAGGGCTTCGACTGGTATTACGCCAGCGAGGCCGACCGGAGGGCCCGCCTGCGCAGCCCGATCACCGACGGGCTTGCGGGCAAGCCCTGGGTCTATCGCTACAAGGATCTGGCCGGCTGGTGGTCGAGCCTGCATTACGAGCGGGAGGGCGGCGCGGAGAAGGTGGTGCCCACGGCCTGGGTGCCGGGGTCGAAGCCGCTCTGGTTCACCGAACTCGGCTGCCCGGCAATCGACAAGGGGGCGAACCAGCCGAACGTTTTCGTCGATCCGAAGTCGGCGGAAAGCCGGCTGCCCTATTTTTCCAGCGGCGCGCGGGCCGACAGCCAGCAGCGGCGCTTTCTGGACGCCCATTTCGACCATTGGCAGGCCGGCGATCCGGTCGATCCCGGGAATATCTTCCTCTGGGCGTGGGATGCCCGGCCCTATCCGGCCTTTCCGGCCCGGACGGACGTCTGGAGCGACGGCGGCAACTGGCGGACCGGCCACTGGCTGAACGGGCGGCTCGGCAATGCGACGCTGGCCGATACGCTCGCCGCGGTGCTGACCGATCACGGGATTGCGGACGTCGACGTGAGCGGCGTTTCCGGTGATCTGGGCGGTTACGTGCAGGGCGATGTCGCTTCGGCGCGCGACCTGATCGAGCCGCTGGCGAGCGCCTTCGGCATCGACATGACCGAGGAGGACGGGCGGCTCGTCTTCCGCTCGCAGTCGGCCGTCAGCCTTGCGCCGGTGACGCTGGACGTTCTGGCCGAGGAAGAGGATGGCCCGCTGTGGCAGGAAACGCGCGGTCACGACAGCGATTTTCCCGGGGGCGCGCTGCTCGGTTTCAGCGACCCGGACAACGGCTACGAGGCGGCGAGCGTGCGTTCGCGGCGGATTCCGGGTGCGAGCGCAAGGCTTCTGGGCGACAGCCTGCCCGCCGCCGTGCATCGCGAAACGGCGCTTGCCGCGGTGGAGGCGCGGCTGCGCGGCGAGCATCTTTCGCGCAGGAGCATCCGCTTTGCGCTGCCGCCGCAGGCGCCGGAACTGACCGCCGGCGACGTGGTGCGCCTGACGGACGGGCCGGCGGGATATTTCAGGATCGGGCGGATCGAGGAAGGCGACCTGCGGCGGGCGGAGGCGAGGGAAGTGGCCCCGGCGGGCGCGGCGCTGCCCGCCCCTCTGGCGGAAAACCCGGCGAACGGCTCGACGGCGGCGGCCGGTTTCGCGCCGCTGGTCCGGTTTCTCGACCTGCCGCGCTACGAGGACGGCGATGCCATGCTGTTTTCGAGAGTGGCGGCGCTCGCCAGACCCTGGCGGCGGATCACGATTTCGTCGTCGGCCTCCACGGAAGCCTATCGCATGCGCGTGCGGCTGGAGCGCCCCGCCAGAATGGGCCGTCTCGTCGAGCGCCTCGCAGCCGGCGTGCCGGGGCGCTTCGACCGGGCGAACGCGCTGACGGTCGATCTGGGGCAGGGCGAACTGTCCTCGGCGAGTGAACTGGCGGTGCTGAACGGCGCCAACCGGATCGCGGTTTTCTCGGACAACGGCACCTGGGAGGTGATCGGCTTCACCACGGCGGACGAGATCGCCGCCGGCCTCTGGCGGCTGACGGGCCTGCTGCGGGGGCTGGGCGGCAGCGAGGACGCCATGCTCGCCGGGGCCGCACCGCAGAATGCTGTTGTCGTGCTCGACGAGGCGGTCCTGCCGCTGGCGCTGACGCGCGCGGAGGCGGGGCTTGCCTTCAACTGGATCGCGGAGGCGTCGGGAGCGTCCGGCGGGATGGCCGGACCCTTTGCATTCGCCGGCGGCCTGCGGGCGGAAACGCCCCTGTCGCCGGTCCATATCGCCGCGCGCCGGACAGTGGCGGGCGACATCCGCCTCGACTGGACGCGGCGCGGGCGCATCGACGCCGACAACTGGCATGCGGCCGACATTCCGCTCGACGAGGACAGCCTGGAATTCCGGGTGGAAGTCCTTGCCGGCGACGGCGCGGTGCTCCGCAGCATCGACGTCGCGGGAACCGGGGTTACCTATGGGGCCGCCGACGAAACCGCCGATTTCGGATCGCCCCGCACAAGCCTTGCGCTGCGGATACGCCAGAAGGGACGGTTTGCCGGCCTCGGCGTGCCGGCGGAGAAAACGGTTGCGGTGCAATGAAGATTGTCATGAACGAAAGGACATTGCGATGAAGAAGTGGTATCAGTCGAAGACGATCTGGGGGGCGCTGGTCGTGATCGTCGCTTCCTTGCTCAGGGTGGCCGGATACGAGTTCGGGGAAGCCGAACAGGCGGAGCTGACGGATGCGGTCTCCACGATCGCCGGTGCGCTCGGCGGCATTCTGGCGCTCTATGGTCGCCTGACGGCGACGCAGGCGATTTCGCAAAAGTGAACGGAGTTTGCCGGCGCACGGAGAGGGCCTCGCTGCCATTCATTTGCCATTCAGCCGTAGTCAGTTACATACTGTGTCACGGTAATTCATGATGGAAATCGAGTTATGGCATCACCCCTGATCATAACCGCGCTGGCGGCAGGCCTTTCAGGCTTCTCTTCGACGGACGGGTTGCCTCGGGCGGAGGTGTATCTGGCTGCCGCCGATTGCCGCGCCGCGGCGAGCAAGGCGGTGGCGCAGACGGGTGGCGAACTTCTTTCCGCGCAGCCGGCTCCCGACGGGCAGAGCTGCGTCATCACCGTGCTCGTGCAGGGCAACGGCAACGAACGGCCGCGCAAGGTGACGGTGAAGCTGCCCATGTAGCTAGCGCCTGGCAGAAGCCCTGCCGCAGGCTGATGATGCGGCGCAGCGAAAAGGCACGACAAGGTCATAACGGGGGATGGCCCGCAGCGCCCGGGACGGGTGGCGGGTCTCGCGAAGGGGACGAAATGCGCATTCTGGTCGTCGAGGATGATGTCAACCTGAACCGGCAGCTCGCCGATGCTCTCAAGGAAGCGGGCTATGTGGTCGATCAGGCCTATGACGGCGAGGAGGGGCATTATCTCGGCGATACCGAGCCCTACGACGCCGTCATTCTCGATATCGGCCTGCCCGTGATGGATGGCATCACGGTGGTGGAGAAGTGGCGCACGGCCGGCAAGGTGACGCCCGTGCTGATCCTGACCGCTCGCGACCGCTGGAGCGACAAGGTGGCCGGCATCGATGCCGGCGCCGACGATTATGTGACGAAGCCGTTCCACGTCGAGGAAGTGCTGGCCCGCATCCGCGCCCTGATCCGCCGTGCCGCCGGCCATGCCTCGTCCGAGCTGGTCTGCGGGCCGGTGCGGCTGGACACCAAGAGCTCGAAGGCGACCGTCGACGGCGTCGCGTTGAAGCTGACGTCGCACGAGTTTCGCCTGCTTTCCTATCTCATGCACCACATGGGACAGGTCGTTTCGCGCACGGAACTCGTGGAGCATATGTACGATCAGGATTTCGACCGCGATTCCAACACGATCGAGGTGTTCGTCGGCCGCTTGCGCAAGAAGCTCGGCGTCGACCTGATCGAAACGGTGCGCGGTCTCGGCTACCGCATGCAGGAACCCTGAGCATGGCTATCCGCCGTCGCGATTGCCGAAAGCGTTTCAGGACATGACCGGCGCGGTGAAGAGCCGGACGGCATCGCTGACGGCGCGCGTGCTTCTTCTGGCGACGCTGTGGTCGGCGCTGGCGCTCGTCGGTATTTCCTTTGCGATTTCCAAGCTTTATCGCGAATCGACCGAGCGCGGTTTCAACGACATCCTGCGCGCGCAGCTCTACAACGTCATCAACGCCATCTCGATCAACGACCAGCAGGCGATTACCGGCACGCCGCAGCTCGGCGACCTGCGCTTTTCCCAGCCGGGAAGCGGCTGGTACTGGGTGGTCGAGCCGCTCGGCAATTTTTCCACGCCGGCGCTCGTGTCGTCGTCGCTCGGCGTATCGGGCCTTGCGGTGCCGAGCGTGCTGGAGGCGCCGTTCGACCGGCGCTACGAACGCTTCTATGCATTGCGCGACAGCAGCGGCAACCGCGTGCAGGTGGCCGAAACCGAGGTCATTCTGGACGGCGAGGGCCGTGCGGCCCGCTTCCGCGTGACCGGCAATCTGGCGGTGGTGGAAGAGCAGATCGCCGATTTTTCCCGCAGCCTGCACGTCGCGCTGGCCGTTTTCGGCTTCGGCAGCCTTCTGCTGAACGGCCTTGCCATTCTCTATGGCCTCAAGCCGCTCGACCGGGCCCGTGCGGCGCTGGGCAAGGTGCGAAACGGCGAGGCGGAACGGCTGGAGGGCGATTTCCCGCGGGAAATCCAGCCGCTGGCCAACGAGATGAACGCGCTGATCGACAGCAACCGGCGCCTCGTCGAGCGCGCCCGCATGCAGGTCGGCAATCTCGCCCATTCGCTGAAGACCCCGATTGCCGTCCTGCTCAACGAGGCGACCCTGATCGAGAAGCAGCAGGGCGATGTCGTCCGCGCCCAGGCGGAAGCGATGCAGGCGCAGGTGCAGACCTACCTGCATCGCGCGCGGATCGCCGCCCAGCGCGAATCGGTTCTCGCCCGCACCGAGGTGGACCCGGTGATCGAGCGGCTGGTGCGCGTCATGCGCCGCCTGAACCCGGATACCCATTTCGAGCTGGCCATCGCGCAGTCGGGCCTGATGCTGGCGATGGAACAGCAGGATGTCGAGGAAGTGGTCGGGAACCTGATCGAGAATGCCGCCCGCTATGCCGTAAGGCGCGTCGATATCAGTGCCGAACCTGTCGAGGCCGAAGAGGGTGACGGGCAGGGCAAGCGCCACTGGATAGAACTTCTGGTAGAAGACGACGGTCCCGGTCTCGATTCAGGGCAGATCGAAAAAGCCCTCAAGCGCGGTACCCGGCTCGACGAGAGCAAACCGGGAACGGGCCTCGGCCTTTCCATCGTTCGGGAGATCGCCGGCGAGTATCACGGAACGCTCACATTGTCGCGCGGAGACGGCGGCGGACTGAAAGCCCGCTTGCTTTTGCCGGCCGTGGTGAAAGAACATGTGTGACGACTGGAAAAACAAGAGAAAACATGAAAAACAGGAATGCCGGATTGCCGATGTGGCAGCGAGGCGCATTTTGTCTGCACGGATCGTAACATGAAGCTCTCCCTGGCCCGCATCATTCTGTTTCCCTGTCTGGCGGCGCTCGTCGCCAGCGGATGCGCCTCGCGCAACAGCGCCACCGGCGGCGGTTTGCTGCTGAGCGGCGGCTCCGGTTCGGCTGCCTATCTCAATGCGCTTCAAGGTGGTATCATCTCCCGCAGCGGCATGTCCTTCGGCGGCAGCGATACGCAGCGCGCGCTCGAGGCGGAGTATCGCGCCCTCGAGGCCGCGCCCGGCGGCCAGCCCGTCGTGTGGGAGGGACGCGACGGGAAGGGCAGCGTCGTGGCTTCCGCGCCCTATCAGGTGGGGACGCAGAATTGTCGCCAGTACCGCCACACGATCGACGCTTCAGGCAGGCAGACCACGGTGCGTGGGGCAGCTTGCCGCAACCCCGACGGAACCTGGACACCGTTGACATAAGTCAAGGCCAAGGCCAGCCTGAACCCGTTAGACAATGATTGGAACGACCCTTCCGGCCGGATGCCCGGAAGGCGGCGTGAGGCTGCGGCCTAACGCCTCAACTTCGTGTCATGTCCGGTTTGGCTGTTGGAATGGGCCGCCGGCTAACGTAAACGGGCCTTCATGCTGTTCTGGATCATCGTCGCCGTATTGACCGCTGCCGTGGCAGCTTTCCTGCTCAAGCCGCTGCTGCGGCCCGGGCGGGAGGCGGATGCCGGCCGCGCGGGCGAGGCCGAGGTCTACAAGGATCAGCTGAAGGAGGTCGACCGGGATCTCGCCGAAGGGCTGATCGGCGCCGAAGAGGCCGAATATGCCCGTGCCGAGATCGGCCGCCGCCTGATCGCCGCGTCCGCCGGCCGGTCCGCCAGCGCACGCGCAATGTCTGCCGCAAGGCTGAGGCAGGCGGCCGCCGTGGCCGTCGTCGTCGTGCTGCCGGCGACGGGGCTCTGTCTTTACTTGCTGACCGGCAGTCCCGGGACGCCGGATCAGCCCCTGGCCGCGCGGCTGGAAAATCCCGGCAACAACATCGAGCTTCTGGTCGCGAAGGCCGAGCGGCATCTGGCGGAGAATCCGACGGACGGCAAGGGCTGGGACATTCTTGCACCGATCTATTTCCGTGCCGGCCGCCTGGGCGACGCCGAACTCGCCTATCGCAACGCGATCCGTTATCTTGGCGTCAGCGCCGAGCGTGTCACCGGGCTGGGCGAGACGCTGGTCGCCAGCAACCGGGGCGTCATAACCGACGACGCGAATGCCGCCTTCCGGGAAGCCGTGCGCCGCGACCCGGAAAATCCGCGGGCGCGCTTCTATCTGGCGCTGGCGCTCGAACAGGCCGGGCGCCGCGACGAGGCGAGGGCTGCATTCGAGGCGTTGCAGAAGGAAACGCCGGCCGATGCACCCTGGCAGCCGCTGCTTCGCGAGCATATCGCCAGAAACGGTGGCGGGGCGCCCGCTCCAGCGCCCCCCGGAGGCCCGACCGACGCCGATGTGGAGGCCGCGGCCGGCATGGATGCCGGCGATCGGCAGGAAATGATCCGTGGCATGGTGGAGAGCCTCGATGCCAGGCTGAAGGAAGAACCGGGGAATTTCGAGGGCTGGATGCGCCTCGTGCGCTCCTATGCGGTTCTCGGTGAAAAGGACAAGGCCGTCGCCGCGCTCAGGGAGGCGCTGTCGGCATTCCCGGCGGACGGAAGCGAGGGGCAGCAGCTCGTCGCGATGGCGAGGGCGGCGGGGCTCGATGTGGAAGGAGCGCTGAAATGACACGCAAGCAGAAGCGTTTGACCGTGATCGCGGGAGGCATGAGCTTCATTATCGCCGCTGTTCTTCTCATCATGTTCGCCTTCGGCCAGTCGGTCGCCTATTTTTACATGCCGGGCGATATCGCCGCGTCGAACATCGTTCCCGGAACGCGGATCCGTCTCGGCGGTCTCGTCGCCGAAGGATCGGTGGTGCGGGGCGAGGGCTCGACCGTTTCCTTCAAGGTGACGGACGGTAATACCGAAATTCCGGTGTCCTACACCGGCATCCTGCCCGATCTGTTCCGCGAGGGGCAGGGCGTCGTCACCGAGGGGCGTTTCGAGAACGGCTTGCAGGGCTTCACCGCCGATACGGTGCTGGCCAAGCATGACGAGAACTACATGCCGAGGGAAGTGGCCGACCGCCTGAAGGAAGAGGGCATGTGGCAGCATGCCGGGGAGGCGACGCAATGATCGTCGAAATCGGCCACTATGCGCTCGTCCTCACGCTCGCCGTTGCGATCCTCGTCTCCGTCCTGCCCGTCATCGGCGCCCGGCGCAACGACACGGGGATGATGGAACTGGCCGCGAAGGGGTCTCTGACGCAGTTCCTTCTGGTCCTCATTTCCTTCTCCGCCCTGACCTGGGCCTACGAGACATCCGATTTTTCCGTGAAGAACGTGTGGGAGAACTCCCACTCGGCGATGCCGGCCATTTTCCGTTTTTCCGCCGTGTGGGGCAACCATGAAGGCTCGATGATGCTCTGGCTGCTCATCCTGACCTTCTTTTCCGCGCTGGTGGCCTTTTTCGGCCGCAACCTGCCGGAAACGCTGAAGGCGAATACGCTTGCCGTACAGTCGTGGATGACGGTGGCCTTCACGCTGTTCATCCTGCTCACCTCCAATCCGTTCATGCGTCTCGATCCGGTGCCGGCGGAAGGCGAGGACCTGAACCCGATCCTCCAGGATGTCGGCCTGGCCATCCATCCGCCGCTGCTCTATCTCGGCTATGTCGGGTTCTCGGTCTGCTTCTCCTTCGCCATCGCCGCGCTGCTCGACGGACGGCTGGACGCTGCCTGGGCGCGCTGGGTGCGGCCGTGGGCGCTGGCGGCATGGACGTTCCTCACGGCGGGCATCGCGATGGGCTCCTACTGGGCCTATTATGAACTCGGCTGGGGCGGCTGGTGGTTCTGGGACCCGGTGGAGAATGCCTCGCTGATGCCGTGGCTGGCGGGCACGGCGCTGCTCCACTCCGCACTCGTCATGGAAAAGCGCGAGGCGCTGAAGATCTGGACGGTTCTTCTGGCGATCGTCACCTTCTCGCTGTCGCTGCTCGGCACCTTCCTCGTCCGGTCGGGCGTCCTGACGTCGGTGCATAGTTTCGCGACCGACCCGTCGCGCGGCATCTTCATCCTCGGCATCCTGACCGTCTTCATCGGCGGCGCCTTCGCGCTGTTCGCCTGGCGCGCGCCGCTGCTCAAGGCCGGCGGGCTCTTCGCGCCGATCTCGCGCGAGGGTGCGCTGGTTCTCAACAATCTCATCCTGACGGTCTCGACCGCCTCGGTGCTGATCGGCACGCTTTATCCGCTCGTGCTGGAAACGCTGACGGGCGAGAAGATCTCGGTCGGAGCGCCGTTCTTCAACCTGACCTTCGGCCTGCTGATGGCGCCGCTGCTGCTGGCCGTTCCGTTCGGCCCGCTGCTGGCCTGGAAGCGCGGCGACCTGCTCGGCGCGTTGCAGCGGCTCTACGTCGCCGCGGGCCTGGCTTTCGCGGCGGCTCTGGTGCTGTTCTACGTCCGGCATGGCGGACCGGTTCTGGCGGTGCTGGGCCTGACGGCGGGCTTTTTCCTGGTCTTCGGCGCCATTGCCGACCTCTGGTATCGCGCCGGCTTCGGCAAGACGTCGCTGTCCGTCGGCTGGAGGCGGTTCGCGGGCCTGCCGCGCTCGGCGTTCGGCACCGCCCTCGGCCACGCGGGGCTCGGCATTACCGTTCTGGGGATCGTCGCCGTCACCACCTTCGAGACCGAGACGGTGGTCGAGATGAAGCCGGGGCAGGTCGTCGAGGCCGGTGGCTTTCAGGTGACGTTCGACGGCATGCGCTCGGCCAGCGGGCCGAACTTCACCGAGGAACAGGGACATTTCAGCATCGTGCGCGACGGCCGGCAGGTTGCCGATACGTGGTCTTCCAAGCGCCTTTACACGGCGCGCCGCATGCCGACGACCGAAGCGGGCATCATCACCTTCGGGACCAGCCAGCTCTACATCTCGCTCGGCGATCCGATGACGAACGGCGGCATCGTCGTGCGTGTGTGGTGGAAGCCCTATGTGCTGCTGATCTGGGGCGGTGCGCTGGTGATGATGGCGGGCGGCTTCGTTTCCCTGAGCGACCGGCGCCTGCGGGTCGGCGCACCGGCGCGGCGGGCAAAGCCGGCGAAGACCCCGGCGCTGGAGGCGGCGGAATGATGCGCGCTCTGTTTCTGGCCCTTGCGCTGCTGTTTGCCGGGTCGCCGGCGCTGGCCGTCAATCCGGACGAGATCCTCTCCGATCCGGCGCTGGAGGCGCGGGCGCGGGCGCTTTCCGCCAATCTCAGATGCATGGTGTGCCAGAACCAGTCGATCGACGATTCCAATGCCGAACTGGCGCGCGACCTGCGCGTGCTGGTGCGCGAGCGGATCGTCCGGGGCGACAGCGACGAGCAGGTGATCGACTATGTCGTGTCCCGCTACGGTGAGTTCGTTTTGCTGAAGCCGCGCCTGAGTATGCAGACGCTCATTCTTTGGGGAGCGCCGGCGGCCCTTTTCGCGCTCGGGGCCATCGCGCTCTTCCTGCTGGCGCGGCGGCATCCGCCGGCGACCGCGACGGCGCCGCTGACGGACGCCGAGAAGGCGCAGATCGAGCGCCTGCTGGTCGACGACCCGGCGAAGGAGCCCTGAGCGGCAACCTTACCAATTTTTCATTCAGCGGACACTTCGTAGTAAGGTGCTTCTTCCTATATCTTCACCATCCACCGCCTCCCGCGACACAGCGGCAGCAGTCAAGTGAAGAAAGAAGGTATGAACGCCATGCTCATCCGCAAGAATGGTTCCCTTTCCCCGAAGGTTATCCTGAAAAGCTCGGCCGTTGCCGGGCTTGCCGCCGTCATGCTGGCCACCGGCCTTCCGGCAGGGGTCGGCTTTTCCCATGCCGAGCCGGTCAAGGTCGACGCACCGCAGGTCGCAAGCTTCGCCAATGTCGTCGATGCCGTGTCGCCCGCCGTCGTGTCCGTCCGCGTCCAGTCGAACGTGCAGGCCGCAGCGGACGAATCGGGTCCGTCCTTCGGCTTCGGCGGCCGCGGCTTCGACAGCCTGCCGGACGATCACCCGCTGAAGCGCTTCTTCCGCGAGTTCGGCGGCCCCGGCCTCAATAATCCCGATGGCCGCAACGCCCCGCGCCAGCGCGGCAGGGGACCGCTGCGCCCCGTTTCGCAAGGCTCGGGCTTCTTCATTTCCGAGGATGGCTATCTCGTCACCAACAACCATGTCGTCAACGACGGCGCCGCCTTCACCGTCGTGCTGAACGACGGCACCGAGCTGGACGCCAAGCTCGTCGGCAAGGACAGCCGCACCGACCTCGCCGTGCTGAAGGTCGACGCCAACCGCAAGTTCACCTATGTGCAGTTCGCGGACGACACCAAGGTGCGCGTCGGCGACTGGGTTGTAGCCGTCGGCAACCCGTTCGGCCTCGGCGGGACGGTGACGGCGGGTATCATCTCGGCGCGCGGCCGCGATATCGGTGCCGGCCCCTACGACGATTTCATCCAGGTGGACGCCGCCGTGAACCGCGGCAACTCCGGCGGTCCGACCTTCAACCTGGAAGGCGAAGTCGTCGGCATCAACACCGCCATCTTCTCGCCGGGCGGTTCGGGCGGCAATGTCGGCATCGCCTTCGCGATCCCGGCCACGACCGCCAAGGACGTGGTGGCCTCGCTCATCAAGGATGGCAAGATCGAGCGCGGCTGGCTGGGCGTGCAGATCCAGCCGGTGACGAAGGACATCGCCGATTCGCTCGGTCTGGCCGAAGCCTCCGGCGCACTGGTCGTTTCGCCGACCGAGAATTCCCCGGGCGAGAAGGCCGGCATGAAGCAGGGCGATATCGTTACCGCCATCAATGGCGACACGGTGAAGGACGCCCGCGATCTGGCCCGCAAGGTCGCCTCCTACGCTCCGGGCGCCGAAGTCGAGGTTTCGGTGTGGCGCAACGGCAAGTCCGAGGCGCTCAAGGTCACGCTCGGCGACATGCCGGCGGAAACCGCAGCGGTCGACGACGGTTCGGGCGATCAGTCGCAGGGCCAGAGCCAGAGCCAGCAGGAAATCGCCAAGCTCGGCGTCAGCGTGACCCCTTCGCCCGACGGCAACGGCCTCGACATCGTCGACGTCGATCCCGATTCGCAGGCGGCCGCCCGCGGCATCAAGGCCGGCGAGAAGATCAGCGCGATCAACAACCAGCCGGTCAAGAGCGCCGACGAGGCCGTGCAGGTGATCGAAAACGCCCGCAAGGACGGCCGTGGCCGGGCCCTGTTCCAGATCGAAAGCGACCAGGGCAGCCGCTTCGTGGCCGTGCCGATCGATCAGGGATAAGCAACGGTTCGCGCCTCTGGCGCAGGCCGATCCGTCAGGAAGGTCCGGGAGCGATGCTCCCGGGCCTCGGGCATCCCTCGATCCGGTGACACCATCCGGTCGAAGGACGCTTTCGTTTTCACGAGATTGAGCATCCCCGGTGCATCCATCCGGACGTACGACGCTCCAGCCGTTCAGGGAGAGGACGATGACGCAGACGATCATGCCTCATTCCGCCGCTGCCGATCCCGGTTGCGTTGAAAGCGCCGCCGGCGCTATTGTCCCGCACATGAAGATTCTGGTTATCGAAGACGATCTGGACGCCGCTTCCTACATGGTCAAGGCGTTCCGCGAGGTGGGCATTACCGCGGATCATGCGAGCGACGGCGAAAGCGGTCTCTTCATGGGATCGGAGAACGCTTATGACGCGATGGTGATCGACCGCATGCTGCCCCGCCGGGACGGTCTTTCGGTCATTGCCGAACTGCGCAAGCGCGGCGTGAATACGCCCGTGCTGATCCTTTCCGCTCTCGGGCAGGTGGACGACCGCGTGACGGGATTGCGCGCCGGCGGCGACGATTATCTGCCGAAGCCCTATGCCTTCAGCGAGCTTCTGGCGCGTATCGAGGTTCTGGCCCGCCGCAAGGGCACGCCGGAACAGGATATGGTGTACCGGGTCGGCGATCTCGAACTCGACCGCCTCTCCCACGAGGTGCGCCGCGCCGGGAAGGAAATCCTGCTTCAGCCGCGCGAATTCCGGCTCCTGGAATATCTGATGAAGAATGCCGGTCAGGTGGTGACGCGGACCATGCTTCTCGAAAACGTCTGGGATTACCACTTCGACCCGCAGACCAATGTCATCGACGTGCATGTCTCGCGGCTGCGCTCGAAAATCGAGAAGGACTTCGACAGGCCGCTGCTGAAGACCGTTCGCGGTGCGGGCTACATGATCAAGGACGACGGTTGAGGCATGCCGCGCGATCAAGGCCGCCGCCCCGGAGACATCGCGTGACGACCAATATGCGTCTTCTGTTCAAATCGACGGCTGTGCGGCTTTCGGCCGTCTATATCCTGCTGTTCGCGCTCTGCGCCTCGTTCCTCGTCTTCTACGTGACCGCGCTTTCCGAACGGCTGATGACCCAGCAGACGCGCGATGCGTTGCAGGCCGAAGTGACCGATGTGCGTTCTCTCTACGACCGCGCCGGCGTGAACGGCCTGCTGCGGTCGATGGAGCGCCGCTCGCGCCAGCCGGGTGCGGGGCTTTACATCATCGCCGGTCCGTCCGGGGAAATCCTGGCCGGCAATGCCGCCGATATCCAGCCCGGAGTCATCGACCAGGAGGGCTGGACGCAGCGACCCTTCCGCTACGACCCGTATAACGAAGGCGATGCGTCGCGTCCGCATCTCGCGATCGGGCATGTCTTCGTTCTCGACAATGGATTGCGCATCGTCATCGGCCGCGACCTGGGCGACCCCGACCGGTTCCGCTCGCTGGTGCGCCGGGCGCTGATGGTGGCGCTGGCGATCATGGGCGGCGGGGCCGTCATCATATGGTTCTTCATCGGCCGCAACGCGCTGAAGCGCATCGACCGCATGTCCGCCGCCTCCAAGAAGATCATGGGCGGCGATCTTTCCGAGAGACTGCCGGTCACGGGGTCCGGCGACGAGTTCGACCGGCTGTCGGGTTCGCTCAACGCCATGCTCGACCGGATCGGCAAGCTGAACGAGGGGCTGCGGCAGGTGTCCGACAATATCGCCCACGACCTGAAAACGCCGCTCACCCGCCTGCGCAACAAGGCCGCCGATGCGCTGGCCGCCCGCGAGGGTGACGACAAGCGCGCCGCTCTGGAAGGCATCATCGCCGAATCCGACCAGCTCATCCGCACCTTCAACGCCCTTCTGATGATTTCCCGAGTCGAGGCGGGCTCGCTCGCCGCCGAGATGCTGGAGGTGGATGTGTCGGCCATCGCCGCCGACAGCGCCGAGCTTTACGAGCCGGTGGCCGAAGAGGTCGGGCTGGCGCTCGAAACCGCGATAGAACCCGGCCTGACGGTGCGGGGAAACCGCGAGCTGATCGGCCAGGCTCTGACCAACCTGCTCGACAACGCGATCAAATATGCGGAAGGCGGCGACGGCCCCCCGGCGCTTTGCGTGACGTTGACCCGGGAAGACGCGGCGACCGTTCTGGCGGTTGCCGATCACGGTCCGGGCATACCGGAAGCACGCCGCGACGACGTCACGAAGCGTTTCGTGCGGCTCGACGAGAGCCGTTCCAAGCCGGGCACCGGTCTCGGTCTCTCGCTGGTCGCGGCGGTGATGGAACTGCATGGCGGCCGGCTGGAACTCTCCGCCACCGATCTCGGTTCCGCGACGCCCGGCTTGACGGCGCGCATGGTCTTTCCCTCCGCAATCTCATAGGGTTGTATCAAGAGCGGGAAACGCGCTCGGGCCGGTGCCGACGGGAGGAAACGTGGCGGATCAGGTAAAACAGACCGGAAAAGAGCTGAAGGACGTGCGCGAAGGCGTCGTCCGGCCGATCAGCCAGGCGGAGGCGCGGGCCGTGACCTCGCTGCTGAAAGAGGCCGGGCAGCGCGAGCCGGAGATCGCCGCACTGATGGCCGGGGAAAGCCCGCTGCGTCGCTTCGTCGTTGCTGCGCTGACGCTTTCTCCCTATCTCCGCGACATGACGGCCGCCGATCCGAAGCCGCTTGCGATGGCCTTGTCGACCCCGCTGGAAACGCTTGTCGAACAGGGCATCCGCGATGCCCGGGAGAGCTGGCGAGGGGTGGACGGCGGGCCGGCACCCACCGAGGGCGAGGTGATGACGCGCCTGCGGATCGCCAAGCGCCGGGTGTCCTATATCGTCGCACTGGCCGATCTCGCCCGCCTGTTCAGCGCCCGCGAAACCACCCGCTGGCTGAGCCTGCTGGCGGATGCGAGCGTTGCCGCCGCCATCGACCACCTCCTGCTCGCCGGCCACGAAGCCGGCAAGGTGCGGTTGAAGAACCTGGACGCGCCATCCGAAGGGTCCGGCGTCGTCGTGCTGGGCATGGGCAAGCTCGGCGCCTACGAACTGAACTATTCCTCCGATATCGACCTCGTGGTGTTTTTCGAGCCGCTGGCCGACCTGTTGCCCGACCCGGATGACGGCACGGAGATTTTGGGCCGGATGATGCGCCGGCTGGTCCGCATCATGCAGGAGCGCACCGGCGACGGCTACGTGTTCCGGACCGATCTGCGCCTGCGGCCCGATCCCGGCTCGACGCCGCTCGCCATTCCGGTGGACGCGGCCCTCCTTTATTACGAAGGGCGCGGCCAGAACTGGGAGCGCGCCGCCTTCATCAAGGCCCGGCCGATTGCCGGCGACCTCGAGGCGGGCGAGTCCTTCCTGAAGGAACTGACGCCCTTCGTCTTCCGCAAGTATCTCGATTACGCGGCGATCGCCGACATTCACTCGATCAAGCGGCAGATCCACGTCCACAAGGGCCACGGCGCGATTGCGGTGAAGGGCCACAATGTCAAACTCGGCCGCGGCGGCATCCGCGAGATCGAGTTCTTCGCGCAGACGCAGCAGCTCATCGCCGGCGGGCGCATGCCGCCGCTGCGCGTGCGGGCGACGGAAGACGCGCTGGCGGCGCTGGCTGCCGCCGGCTGGATCGATGCCGCCACCCGTGACGAACTGACGGACTGCTACTGGTTTCTGCGCGACGTCGAACACCGCATCCAGATGGTCCGCGACGAGCAGACCCACATCCTTCCCGAAACCGAAAGCGAGCTGAAGCGGATCGCCTTCATGCTCGGCTTTGCCGATGCCGCTGGCTTTGCGCGCAGGCTGGAGGACGTCCTGCGCACCGTCGAACAGCGCTATGCGAACCTGTTCGAACAGGAAAGCAGGCTTTCCGCCGGCGACGGCAATCTCGTCTTCACCGGCCAGAAGGACGATCCGGGCACGCTCGAAACGCTTCGGCGGCTGGGCTTCAAACGCCCGGAGGATATGTCCCGCGTCATCCGCACCTGGCACAACGGCCGCTACCGCGCCACCCGCTCGGTCGAGGCCCGCGAGCGCCTGACGGAACTCACGCCCGAGTTACTGCGCGTCTTCGGCGAGAGCCGGCAGGCGGACGATGCGCTCCTGCGCTTCGACAGCTTTCTGGCCGGACTGCCGGCGGGCATCCAGCTCTTCTCGCTGCTGGGCAACAATCCGGCGCTGCTGGCACTGCTTGTGAATATCATGTCCGCCGCGCCGCGGCTTGCCGACACAATCGCCAGGCGCCCGCACGTTTTCGACGGCATGCTCGATCCCGGCCTCATGGCGGAACTGCCGACCCGCGATTATCTGGCGGGCCGGCTCGGCGCGTTTCTGGGCGGAGCCTCCCATTACGAGGATGTGCTGGACAGGCTGCGCATCTTCGCCGCCGAACAGCGCTTCCTGATCGGCATCCGCCTGCTGACCGGCGCGATCGGCGGTACGGCCGCGGCGCGCGCCTTCACCCACCTGGCCGATCTCGTCATCGCCGCCGCCTTCGACGCGGTGCTGACGGAAATGCGTGAGGCGCACGGCGACATTCCCGGCGGGCGCGTGGCAGTGATGGGCATGGGCAAGCTCGGCAGTTTCGAACTGACGGCGGGCTCCGATGTCGATCTCATCCTGCTCTACGACCACGACGACGCGGCGCAGGAATCGACCGGCGCCAAGCCGCTCGATCCGGGGCGCTACTTCACCCGCATCACCCAGCGCCTGATCGCGGCCCTTTCAGCCCCGACGGCCGAGGGCGTCCTCTACGACGTCGACATGCGCCTTCGCCCCTCGGGCAACAAGGGGCCGGTCGCCACCCGCATCAGGGCCTTCACCAAATATCAGCGGGAGGAGGCCTGGACCTGGGAGCACATGGCCCTGACCCGCGCCCGCATCGTCTGCGGCGACGGGAGCCTGAAGGCCGAGGCGGAAGGCGTGATCTCCGGCATTCTGGCGCATCCCCGCGACAGGGCGAAAGTGAGCGCCGACGTCATCGAGATGCGCGGGCTGATCGAAAAGGAAAAGCCGCCGCGCGACCTTTGGGATTTCAAGCTCATTCCCGGGGGGCTGATCGATATCGAGTTCATCGCCCAGTATCTGGCGCTGACCACCCCCGAAAAACAGGCCGAACGCGGCGCGAGCACGGCCGAGGCGCTGAAGTTCTACGGCGAGGGCCGCATGGGGGCGGAAGAACTGGAGACCTGCCTTGCGGCACTGGCGCTCTATGGCGAGCTTTCGCAGATCGTCCGCCTTTGCCTCGACGGGCCGTTCGAGCCGAAGGAGGCGCCTTCCGGGCTGATCGATCTGCTGTGTGCGGCGGCGGACATGCCGACCCTCAAGGCGCTTGAGGCGGAACTCACCCGCGTCTCGAAATCCGTGCGCCGGATTTTCCAGGCTTTCGTCAAATAGAGCAATTCCAGGAAAAGTGTGAAGCGGTTTTCCGTTCGGAATTGCGTAAAAACAGATACCCCAATGGCCGCCCCGGCCTTACTTGCAGCCGCCATCGGCGCAGGGGATGGAGATCGTCACGACCGTGCCCCGGCCTTCGCGGGAGCGGATTCTCATCTTGCCGTTGTGCAGGGAGACGAGCGAGCGGGAGATGGCAAGGCCGAGGCCCGATCCCCCCTTGCTCTTGGCGTACTGGCTTTGCACCTGCTCGAACGGCTGGCCGATCTTGCCGAGCGCCTGCCGGGGAATGCCGATGCCCGTATCGGCGATGGTCAGGCGCATGGCGCCGTTCACCTTGCGGGCCCGCAGCGCGATCCGCCCGCCCGGATCGGTGAATTTCACCGAGTTGGAAAGCAGGTTCAGCAGGATCTGCTTCATGGCGCGCCGGTCGGCGCTCATGGTCAGGCCGTCGGCGATGCGCTGGGCGACGCGGATGGATTTCTGCTCGGCCGAAACCGCTGTCAGGCGCAGGCTTTCCTCGATCAGCGGCGCAAGGTCGATCGTTTCGGTGCGCAGCAGCATCTGGCCCGCCTCTATCTTCGACATGTCGAGGATGTCGTTGATGACGTTCAGCAGGTGGATGCCGCTGTCATGGATGTCGCGGGCATATTCCGAATATTTCGACGAGCCGACCGGCCCGAACATCTGGTTCAGCAGAATTTCCGAAAAACCGAGGATCGCGTTGAGCGGCGTGCGCAGTTCGTGGCTCATATTGGCGAGGAACTCGGATTTGGCCCGGTTGGCGGCCTCGGCGCGGTCCTTTTCCGCCAGATACTTGGTGTTGGCGACCGACAGCGCTTCCTTCTGCTTTTCCAGCTTGGCCTGCGAGGCGGAAAGATCGCTGATCGTCGCGATCAGGCGGCGTTCGGATTCGCGCAGCCGTTCCTGATGGCGCTTCAGAAGCGTGATGTCGGTGCCGACGGACACCCGGCCGCCGTCGCGCGTGCGCCGCTCGTTGATTTGCAGCCACCGCTCGTCGGCGAGCTGCACTTCGGTGGTGCGCGAACTGTCGTTGCGGTCCGGTCCGGCGATGCGGCGCTCGATGATCGGCCGCGTCCACGCCGCCTGCACCACGGAACGCTCGGTGCCGGGCACCAGAACGCTGTCCGGCAGGCCGTAGGACTGCTGGAAATGCGTGTTGCACATGACCAGACGGTCGTTCTTGTCCCACAGCACGAAGGCTTCGGAGGTACATTCGATGGCGTCGGCCAGCCGCTGGTCGGCTTCCGCATAGCGCTGGGCCAGACGGTGCTGTTCCGTCACGTCCATCGCGATGCCGATCACATGCGTACGGCCGTTCTGCGAATGAATGATCTGGGCACGGGCGCGCATCCACAGGTAATGCCCGCCGGCGTGCCGCATGCGGAAGACCTGGTCGATCTGCCGGTCCTTGGCCCGGCGGATGGCGCGGGCAAACGCGTAGAGATTGCCGTCGCCGGGATGCATCAGCCTCGCCGCGTCGGCGAAGGACAGCACCCGGTCCGACGGTTCCAGCCCCAGCATTTCATACATGGAGCGCGACCAGAACAGCCGGCGGTTGGCGAGATCGAAATCCCACAGCCCGCAGCGCCCGCGCGACAGCGCCGTTTCCACCCGCATGTTGGATTCGAGGAAGATCTCGTCCGCCTCGCGGGCGCGCTTCACCTGCGTGTAGTAGGCGTAGAGAATGACGAGCAGGATCGACGAAATGCCGGCGAACAGCGTGCCGTCGAGCGCCACTTCGCCGCGCCAGAAGGCATCCAGCGATGCAAGCGAGCGGGCCGTCAGCAGCAGGCCGCCCTCGTTGCCGACCGTGCTGACCACGGCATAGTGGTCGATGCCGGAAATTCGGGTGCGGATCACGCCGGACTGGCTTCGCGACGCCGCCACTTCCGGAAGGAGCGCGGCAAGCGATGAGCCGAGATAGACCCGGCCCGCGGGGCTGGCCGCGAAGACCCGCCCGTTGGTGCCGATGGCCAGGATGAAGCTCTGGCCGTCCAGGCGGCTTTCCGGCAGGTAGGCCGTCAGCCGCCGCTCGATCGCGGCGCGGTCTCCGGCGTGCATGGCGAGCGCCTCGCCCGCCATCGCCGCTTCCGCCGCCGAGGCGCTGAGCGCGACGGACTGGCGCGCGGCCTCTTCCATCCGCTCGTGCTCGGCGATGATCCCGAAGACGCGCGACAATGCGACGACGCTCAGGAAGGCGACGATCAGGACGGGTATGGCCCGCTTGAGGATCAGTTCCGCACGCGGATGATTGCCCGCAGCCGATTCTCCGAGGGTAAGCGGCCAGCCGTGGAAATCCATCGCCCATCGGTCGATACCTGGAAATTTGACACGCAGCCACCCATCGGCTGCGGTTGCCCGCCGCACGTCCGCCATGTTCCCCGCCTTTGAAACCTCGTGTGATCCGAAGCGCCGCCCGCCCGAATCTAACCTAATGAATCAAAGGTGATTCGCCTTGTCCAGCCCAAAAGTAACCATTTGTTAACCAAATGATTTTGCTGGTATATTCGGGATTGCCTCTGCCGCCGTGTGGGTGAGAGGGCGATTTGCGCGAAAATGGGGCGAAGAAGAATGCTGCCCCGGTTTGCCAACAAAGACCACAAACCTCCTCTCGTCATGGTCGGGCTTGACCCGAGCATCCAGCCGCACCTGCTCGGTGTGGACCCTCGGGGCAAGCCCGAGGACGACAGAAGAGAGGAGGTGCGAATACGCTGCCGGCGGGCGTTTCCCCCGCCTGTCATTCACGCACCGGAAAGACCGGATCAGCCCTTGAGCATGCGCTCCACGATGTCGGCGACGTCGGCGGAAAGCTGTCTGGCGCCGGTGATCCTGCCGAGTGCGGTCTTCGCGGCTTCCGCGCGGACCGGTTCCAGAGCGCGCCAGGAGCGCATGGCGGTGAGCAGCCGTGCTGCAAGCTGGGGATTCTTCGGATCGATGGCGAGGATCTGGTCGGCAAGAAGCGCATAGCCCTTGCCGTCTGGGCGGTTGAAGCCGGTCGGGTTGGCGAAGGCGAAGGTGCCGATCAGGGCACGAACGCGGTTGGGGTTCTGCGCGTTGAAGCGCGGGTCCTTCATCAGCGCCTCGACACGCTCCAGCGCCGTTTCGCCCGGCACGGTCGCCTGGATCGAGAACCATTTGTCGAGCGCCAGCGGATTGCTGTCGAAACGCGTCGCGAAGGCGGCGAGCGCGTTCAGCGCCGCGTCCGTATCCGGGAACCGGTGGATGAGGACGGTGAGGGCATGCGCCAGTTCCGTCATGTTGTCGGCCTTGGCGAAGGCTTCCGCCGCCAGCGATGCGCTGTCCCCGGCGTGCGAGAGGTAGGTCAGGGCGACGTTGCGCAGCGCCCGCCTGCCGGCGCTTGCGGCATCCGGGGTGAACTCGCCCTTCGGCGCCAGTTCCCGGTAAAGCCGTTCGAAGGTGGCGAAGCCCTTGTCGGCGATCGTTTTCAGAACCGCATCGCGCCCGGCGTGGATCGCGTCCGGGTCGTTGTTGCCGCCGATTTCGCGGGCGATGTCGGATTCGCTCGCCAGCGAAAGCGCCTGCGCCCGGAAGGCCGGCTCCAGCCGGTCGTCGGCAAGCGTTTCGATGAGCGCCGAAACCAGCGCGCCGTCGACCGTGACGGGCCTGCCCTCCGGCACGTCCTTCGCGGCCTTTACCAGCACCGGCAGGCCCAGATCGGAAAGCGCCTGCCAGCGGGCGAAAAGATCGCTGTCGTGGCGGGCGATATGGGCGAGATCCGCCGGGCTCTGGTCGAAGGACAGGTTGATCGGCGCCGAAAAGCCGCGGTTCAGCGACAGGACCGGGCGGGCGGGCACGCCGGAGAAGGTGAAGGACTGGCTGCGGCCGGTCAGGTGCAGCACGTCTCCCGTCACTTCGCCGCCGGATACGGCGGCGGGCGGGATGTCGCCGCCGTTCTCGCCCAGAAGCGTGAACTTCAGCGGAATGTGCATCGGCTGCTTGGCGCTCTGGCCGGGCGTGGCCGGGATTATCTGTTCCAGCGACAGCGTGAAGGTCTGGCTGACGGCATCGTATGCCGTCGAGACGGTGACGAGCGGCGTGCCGGCCTGGCTGTACCAGAGCTTGAACTGCGACAGGTCGCGACCGCTCGAATCCTCGAAGCATGCGACGAAATCCTCGACCGTCGCGGCGTCGCCGTCATGACGGTCGAAGTAGAGGTCCATGCCCTTGCGAAAACCGTCCTCGCCGAGAAGCGTGGCGATCATGCGGGTGACTTCCGAGCCCTTCTCGTAGACGGTCGTCGTATAGAAGTTGTTGATTTCGCGGTAGGTCTCGGGACGGACGGGGTGGGCGAGGGGGCCGGCGTCCTCGGCGAACTGCTCGGCCTTCAGGTGGCGCACCTCGGCGATGCGCTTGACGGCTCGCGAGCGCTGGTCGGCGGAGAACTCGTGATCGCGATAGACGGTCAGCCCTTCCTTCAGGCAAAGCTGGAACCAGTCGCGGCAGGTGATGCGGTTGCCGGTCCAGTTGTGGAAATACTCGTGGGCGATGATCGCCTCGATATTGGCGTAGTCGGCGTCGGTCGCTGTTTCCGGGTCGGCCAGCACGTATTTGTCGTTGAAGACGTTGAGGCCCTTGTTCTCCATCGCGCCCATGTTGAAGTCGGAAACGGCGACGATCTGGAAGATGTTCAGGTCGTATTCCCGGCCGAAACGCTCCTCGTCCCACGCCATCGAGCGCTTCAGCGCGTCCATCGCATAGGCCGCGCGCGGCTCCTTGCCATGTTCGACATAGATCTTCAGGGCGACCTCGTTGCCGCTGGCGGTCGTGAACGTGTCCTCGACGACACCGAGATCGCCGGCGACCAGCGCGAAGAGGTAGGACGGCTTCGGATGCGGATCGAACCAGGCGGCGAAGTGCCGGCCCTCGTCGTAATTGCCGCCGCCGAGGAAATTGCCGTTCGAAAGCAGCAGCGGATTGGTTTCCTTGTCGGCGATGATCGTGATCGTGAAGGGCGAAAGCACGTCCGGCCGGTCGGGGAAATAGGTGATGCGGCGGAAGCCTTCCGCCTCGCACTGGGTGCAATAGACGCCGTTCGTGCGGTAGAGCCCCATCAGCTGCGTGTTGCTTTCGGGGTCGATATAGGTCGTGACGGTGATCTCGAAGGGCCCGTCTTCCGGAAGATCGCGGATTTCGAGGCGGTCGGGCGTGGCCGTGTAGCGGCCGGCATCGATGTCCGTCTGGTCGAGCATCAGGCCGGAAAGGGTCAGTTCGTCTCCGTCGAGCACCAGCGGCACATCCGCGGCGACACCCGCGCGCCGGTGGAAGATCAGTCTCGCTTCCACTTTCGTCGATCGGGGATCAAGCTCGAACGTCAGATCCGTTCTTTCGAGAACGAAATCGGCCGGGCGATAGTCTGCCAGGCGAATGACCTGACCGGTGTCTGTGCGCATGATGTGTCCTGAAGATCCTGCTGGTGTCGTGCTGGTGTGACGGGCGCGCTACATGCTTTCAAGCGGCGTCCTGCCGCACCCTCGTTCCGTAAACGTGGCATGAAATCCTGAAGGATTGCTAAAATTTTCTCGATCGGAACGCCGCCTTTCGGGGTCAACTTGAAGTGAATAAATGTTTTGATCGAATCATTGACAAAATTGATCGCGAACTTGCCACAATTCGACTATTAGTGGATCGGACCAATTCAGCGCCACTTGTGTACGCCGATCCCTTCGCGAGTCTTTCATGCCCCCCGTCCATGCCAATCCGATGAAGGGTATCCTTCTCAAGGTGTCCTCCGTCTTTCTTTTTGTCTGCATGCAGACGTTCATCAAGCTGGCGGGCACGGAGGTCATGCCGGGACAGGTTACGTTCTATCGCTCGGCCTTCGCGCTGGTGCCGATCCTGGGCTATCTGGCGTGTCGCCAGCAGTTGCGGGGCGCACTCTACACCAGCAACCCGCTCGGGCATTTCAAGCGTGGCTTTCTGGGCATTCTCTCGATGGGGCTCGGCTTCTACGGTCTTCTCCACCTGCCGTTGCCGGAAGCGATCGCGATCGGCTACGCCCTGCCGCTGCTGGCGGTCGTGTTCGCGGCCTTTATCCTCAAGGAACAGGTGCGGGTCTATCGCTGGATGGCCGTCGTCACCGGCCTGGTCGGCGTGCTCATCATCTCGTGGCCCAAGCTCAGCCTGTTCCGCGAGGGCGGCTTCGAATCCACGCAGGCCGTCGGCGCATTGGCCGTGCTGCTCTCCGCGACACTGGGGGCGATGGCCATGATCCAGGTCCGCCAGCTCGTCTCGACGGAAAAGACGCCGACCATCGTTCTCTACTTCTCGATCACCGCATCGGTGTTCTCGCTGGCGACGGTCCCCTTCGGCTGGCCGGCGCTGCCGCTCGACGTCACGGCCATGCTGGCCCTGTCGGGTTTCTGCGGCGGCGTCGCGCAGATCCTGCTGACGGAAAGCTACAGGCACGCGGATGTCTCGGCCATCGCGCCGTTCGATTACACGTCCATCCTGCTCGGCATCGGCATTGCCTATTTCCTGTTCAACGATGTGCCGTCGTCCACCACGCTGGTCGGGACGACGATCGTCGTCGGCGCCGGCATCTTCATCATCTATCGCGAACACATGCTCGGCCTGGAGCGTCGCATGGCGCGCAAGGCCGCGCCGACCCACGCCACCTGATGCCGCCGCTCAGAGCGTGCCGATCCGGCGGGCGAAGGAGAGCAGGTCCGCCCAGGCCTGCGGCTTGGCGCGCGGGGCCTTGATCAGCTCGGACGGATGCAGGCTGGCGAGCGCCGGAACGACGTGCGAGCCGAATGTCAGGTCGCGCCACTGGCCGCGAAGCTGATGGATATTGCCGGTGGCGCCGAAAAAGGTGCGCACGGTCAGGTTGCCGAGCAGGAGCAGCGCCCGGGGGCCGGCCAGTTCCACCTGCCGCTCGATGAACGGCCGGCAGATCTCGATTTCGTGGGGCAGGGGTGCGCGATTGCCCGGCGTGCGCCAGGGAACGAGCGTCGTTGTCAGGACAGATTCGCGCTTCAGGCCGATGGCGCCGATCATGCGCTCCAGCAGGAAGCCGGACGGACCTGAAAAGGCCGTTCCCTCGCGCTCGTCGTCCTGTTCCGGCAAGGGGCCGACGATCATGACACCGGATTCGGTGCCACCGCTTGCGAAGATCGTGGAAAGCGCGCTGAGGCGCAGGTTGCAGCCGTTGAAGGCCACCAGCCGTTCTTTCAGCTCGTCGAGCGAGCGGGCCTGTGCCGCCGCCTCGCGGGCTTGTGCCACCGCTTCCTCGTTGGGCACGACGGGCGTGCCGGCCGGCGTTGCGGGAGAGGCGGCGGGCTTTTCCGTCCGCGACGGCGTCTGGCCGGCAGGCGCCGCCTGCTGCTGAGCGGCACGGGCCGCGGCAAAGGCGGCGAAACTGTCCACCGCCTCGTCCTCGACAAGCCACTCCACTCCGGCATCCGCATAGAAATGCAGAAGCGCGGCCAGTTCCGGCGCATCGAGTTTCGCGGCTTCGATCATGCTGTTACTCTAGCCGCCCTGGGCCGCCGGGGAAAGGCCCCGGCGCTACGGGCGCGCGGCGGTCCACCGTTCGATTTCGCCGCTTTCGCCGATCAGGGCCAGGCCGTGGGCGATGGAGAGCAGTTCGCCGCCGCTTTCGATCCTCGAAGCGCCGAAACGGCGGGTGAAGATCGACCGCACGGCGGGCACGAAGGACGTGCCGCCGGTCAGAAACACCTTGTCGATGGCCGAAGCGGGCGTGTTCGTCTTTTCCAGCACCTCGTCCAGCGCGCCCTCGATCCTGGCCAGATCGTCGGCGATCCAGCTTTCGAAATCGGCGCGGCGCACGGTCTTGCGTCCGGCGGCGCCGAGGGGCGCGAAGTCGAAGGCAGCCTCCTCGGCGGAGGAGAGCGCCATCTTGGTGGCCGAAATCGCCTGATAGAGCGGATAGCCCTCGTCGTTCTCGACGAGGTCGATGAAGAGTTCCAGCTTCTCCGGCTCAAGCGCCTGCCGCACCAGCGATTTCAGGTCGGTGAACTCGCGGGTGGTCTTGAAGATGGAAAGCTGGTTCCAGCGGCCGAAATTCACGTAATAGCCCGAGGGCACGTCGAGAATCTTGCCGAAGCTCTTGAACTGCGAGCCCTTGCCGATTTCCGGCGAGACGATGTTGTCGATCATGCGGAAGTCGAAATGGTCGCCCGCCACGCCGACGCCCGAATGGCCGATGGGTGTCGCGCTCAGGCGTCCGGCATGGGTTTCGAAGCGGATCAGCGAATAGTCCGTGGTGCCGCCGCCGAAGTCGGCGACCAGCACGTTGGCGTCCGCCTTCAGCGTCCGTGCGAAATAATAGGCCGCCGCCACAGGCTCGTAGACATAATGGATGTCGGAGAAGCCGAGGCGGGCCAGCGCCCTGTCGTAACGCTCCATTGCCAGCGTTTCGTCCGGGTTGGCGCCGGCGAAGCGCACCGGGCGCCCGACGACCAGCGGGCCGGGCGCTTCCGGCCAGTCAGCGCCGGCATAGGTCCTCAGGCGGCGGATGAAGACGTCCATCAGGTCTTCGAACTCGTGCCGGCGGGCGAAGACGAGCGTGCCCTGGAACAGGGCGCTGGCCGCGAAGGTCTTGATCGATTGCAGGAAACGGCAGTCGCCCGGATTGTCGACGAACGTGCTGATCGCCGCCTGTCCGGCCTCGACCTTCAGGGCGGAGGCGCCGAGCGCCGGGTCCTTCATGAAGGAAAGCGCCGTGCGCATGCTGTCGGTCGTGCCGGCGCGGCTTTCGAAGCGCATCGAATGCGTCTGCCGGTCGCTGTCCGCCAGGGCGACGACCGTGTTGGTCGTGCCGAAGTCCAGTCCGAGTGCGCGCGTCATCGCCTCATCTCCATCATCGAAATCGTGCGTGTGAACCGGGCCAGCCGGAAATGCGAAAGGCGCCCCGGAGGGCGCCCGCGAATGGGATGGCGTGAATGGCACGGACCGGGGCGCAGCGCAACCCCCGCCCGAAAAGTCAGAGCGACCTGGCGCTGCCGCCGTCGACGCGCAGCATCGTGCCGGTGATGTAGCTCGCCTGCTGTGAGCAGAGGAACGCGGCGGCGGCGGCGAATTCCTCGACCGTGCCCAGGCGCCTGGCCGGAATGGAGGCGACGGAGGCGGCGCGGATGTCCTCGATGCTCTTGCCGGTGCGTTTGGCGTTGGCGCCATCCAGCTCTTCGATGCGGTCGGTGAGGATGCGGCCGGGAAGCACCATGTTGGCGGTGATGCCGCTGGCGGCGACTTCGGCGGAAAGCGTCTTGTTCCACCCGACCAGCGCGCCGCGCAGCGTGTTGGAGAGCGCAAGCCCCGGAATGGGCTCGATGACGCCGGAGGAGGCGACGGTCACAATGCGGCCCCAGCCCTGTTCCTTCATCTCGGGCAGGAGCGTGTTGGTCAGCGTGATGACGCTCAGCACCATCGACTGGAAATAGCTCTCCAGCCGGTCCGGGTGCATGTCCTCCGATGTGCCGGGAACCGGCCCGCCGGTGTTGTTGACCAGAATGTCGATGCCGCCGAGCTTGTCCTTCACGGCAGCCACGATGCCGGGCACGAATTCCGGATCGGCGAGGTCGGCCCACACCCAGTCGGCCTTGCCCTTGCCGCGCGCGTTGATCGCCTTGCAATTGGCATCCAGCCTTTCGCCGCTGCGTCCGCACAGAAGCACGTTCACGCCTTCGGCGGCGAGCGCCGAGGCGATGCCGGCGCCGAGCCCGCGCGATGAGGCGAGCACCAGCGCCCGCTTTCCGGAAATCTGAAAGTCCATCGGAACCTCTCTTGAAAATACCTGTCCGGTCATGACGATTAACATGCCGAAGCGCAGGCCGCGACCGCTTTTTGCGCCACGTTATTACCGTTTCTCATAGGCTTATGGAAAAAATCTACGTTGTCGGACAACCTTCGTTCTCGACTTTCCCGCTCTCTTCGGGAATAGAGAAAACGAACCGGGACGAAGCCCGTGGCGACAGGCTGGAGCGGAAAGGACCGTGGCGATGGAAGAGATCGAACGCGAGAGCATGGAATTCGACGTCGTGATCGTCGGCGCGGGGCCGGCCGGTCTTTCGGCGGCGATCCGCCTGAAGCAGGTGAACCCGGACCTCTCCGTCGTCGTTCTGGAAAAAGGCGCCGAAGTCGGCGCGCACATTCTCTCCGGCGCGGTCATCGATCCGGTCGGCATCGATGCGCTGCTGCCCGGCTGGCGCGAGGAGGAGGGCCATCCGTTCAGGACCCCGGTGACGGACGATCATTTCCTCTTTCTCACCCGGGAGAAGGCCATTTCCCTGCCGGCCGTCTTCATGCCGAAGATGCTGGACAATCACGGCAACTACATCGTCTCGCTCGGCAATGTCTGTCGCTGGCTGGCGGAAAAGGCGGAGGCGCTCGGCGTCGAGATCTATCCCGGCTTCGCCGCCGCGGATGTGATCTATGACGACAACGGCGCCGTCACCGGCGTCGTCACCGGCGACATGGGCGTCGAGAGAAACGGCGAGCCCGGCCCGAACTTCACCCCCGGCATGGCGCTTCTCGGCAAATACGTGCTGATCGGCGAGGGCGTGCGCGGCTCGCTCGCCAAGCAGCTCATCGCGAAATACGATCTGCAAAAGGACCGCGAGCCGCAGAAATTCGGCATCGGCATCAAGGAACTGTGGCAGGTGAAGCCGGAAAACCACCGGCCCGGCCTCGTGCAGCACTCCTTCGGCTGGCCGCTCGACATGAAGACCGGCGGCGGTTCGTTCCTCTATCATCTGGAAGACAATCTCGTCGCCGTCGGCTTCGTGGTCCATCTCAACTACAAGAACCCTTACCTCTACCCCTTCGAGGAGTTCCAGCGCTTCAAGACGCACCCGGCAATCCGGGGCACCTTCGAGGGGGGCAAGCGCATCTCCTACGGCGCCCGCGCCATCACCGAGGGCGGCTTCCAGTCGGTGCCGAAGTTGACCTTTCCGGGCGGGGCGCTGATCGGCTGTTCGGCCGGTTTCGTCAACGTGCCGCGCATCAAGGGTAGCCATAACGCGATGCTCTCCGGCATGCTGGCGGCGGAAAAGGTCGCGGCGGCGATTACCGCAGGCCGCGCCCACGACGAAGTGGCGGAAATCGAGGCCGAATGGCGCGACGGGCCGATCGGCCGGGATCTGAAGCCGGTGCGCAACGTCAAGCCGCTATGGTCGAAATTCGGCACGCTGGGCGGCATCGCCCTCGGCGGTCTCGACATGTGGACCAACGCGCTTGCCGGCTTTTCCCTGTTCGGCACGCTCGGCCACGGCAAGACGGATGCGGCGAGCCTCGAGCCGGCCGCGCAACACAAGCCGATCGACTATCCGAAGCCGGATGGCGTGCTGACCTTCGACCGCCTGTCCTCGGTGTTCCTGTCGAACACCAATCACGAGGAAGACCAGCCGGTGCATTTGCAGGTGAGGGACGCCGCGCTCCAGAGAAGCTCGGAACTCGACGTCTATGCCGGCCCCTCGACGCGCTACTGTCCCGCCGGGGTCTATGAATGGGTGGAGAAGGACGGCGCGATGACCTATGTCATCAACGCCCAGAACTGCGTCCACTGCAAGACCTGCGACATCAAGGACCCGAACCAGAACATCAACTGGGTGCCGCCCCAAGGGGGCGAAGGGCCTGTCTATCCGAACATGTGATGTCGAAAAGGCGCCCCGGGGGCGCCTTTCACGTATCGACAAACCGCCTCCTTCGTCACCCTTATCTGTTTTATCGGCTTGATTTTGGTAGGCTTGAGTTGCTGGCAGCGTACCGTGTCACCCTTGGTCGCAAGAGACCGTGTCCGAGCCCGGTACGCTGCCGTTTGCGCATGT
>NZ_JANFPI010000004.1 GCF_026552795.1 Ectorhizobium quercum | reverse complement strand
TTCCGCGAATCCTCCGTGCAGGGCATCATGAAGCGCATCAAGGCCAAGGGCGTCGAGGTCATCATCTACGAACCCGAATATCCCGACGAGGACTTCTTCCGCTCCGAGATCGTCCGCGACCTCGAAAACTTCAAGGCCCGCGCAGACGTCATCATCGCAAACCGCCTCTCAGACGACCTCATGGACGTCGAGGAAAAGGTCTACACAAGAGACATATTCGGATCCGATTGAACCGGCCAGTCGTCATGCCAGGGCGTTCACACGCCAGCGGCGCGCGTGGACGGCGATGATGAGCGCCATGACCACCTGCCCGGCCAGAATGGCCAGCAGCGAATAGACCGGCGGGGCGACCGCCAGGGCGGCCAGCACGCCGGCTATGGAGAAGAGGCTGGAAACGACGCTGGCGAAGGCCAGCGGCCGGAAAGCACGCGCGGCCTGGAGCGTCACGCTGTTGGGCTCCTGCCAGATCAGCACCAGCGCGATCAGGAAATAGAGGATGACCGCCGTGCCGATCTCCGACACGGAGTAGTCCGGCTTGACGATCAGGCCCGGCGCATAGAGCCACACGCCCGCCGCCAGCACGGCGGTCGCCGCCCAGGCGAGCAGCAGCAGGATATGGAAACGCCGCCGCGAGGCGAGCGCCGCACGGATATCGCCGGCGGCGATCTGCCGGCTGATTGCCGGCCGCTCCAGTTGCGACAGCGACGTGATCGACAGGGAAACCGGCCTCAGGAACAGGGAGGCCGCGCCCATCGGAGCAAAACGGGCCGCGCCGGCCAGCAGCGTCACCAGATAGATATGCACGTTCGAGGTAAACTCGGTCGTCACGACGCCGAGCAGCGTCCAGCGCGACTGATCCTTCCAGATCGGCCCGTAGTCTGAAAACCGCAGGCCCGATCCGAACCGGTGCTGTTGCAGGAAGGCCGGTCCGAGAACCAGAAGCCCGGCAAGGCTGGCGACGACGAAGGCGGCGGCGAGCATCGCCATGTCGAAGGCGCCGCTGAAATACAGCCACCCGGTCATGGCGACCAGCGCGACCGCGTAGAGAATGTCCGAGGCGGCGGCCCTTTCCGGCCTCATCTCGGCATAATTGAAGGCGCGGCCGAACCAGCGGACCATCGCCAGCACCGCGAACACCGAGAAGGGCAGCAGCCAGCCGTCCGTGCCGCCGGTCAGGAACCCGAGCAGCAGGACGACCACGCCGATCGCCACCGCAAACAGGAGGTTGAGTGCGGCGAGCAGGACCGCCGAGCCGGTATCGTCCGGCGCATGGGCGCGCAGGATCGTCAGCGGCGTCGACAGGAGCGCGTTCGACAGCCCGTAGCCGAACTGGATGGCGGCCATCAAGAACACGAATTGCCCGAACTGCGCCGGCGGGGCCAGCGACAGCACCATGAGCTGGACGAGGAAATGGGCGGCGGCGACCGATGCGGGCGCCGCGAGGGAAAGCCCGTAGCGGATCAGGTTCCTGACATTGGCCATGCGCGGAAAGAACCTCGTCGGTTTGCGTCAGGACCCGTGATGCCGCGGCCGCCATAGCCGCCGGCCGGCCGGGAAAGCCGGGCCGGACCCGCTCCGTCAGGCCGTGTCATTCTCGACGCTCCATCCCGTCAGACGACGGACTTGTGGATCTCGTCGAGGATGAAGGCCTGGAGCTTGTGCCTGCCGGGTGTCGTGAAGGTTTCCGGCGATGCGGCCTCGAGGTCGGTCGTCAGAAGCCCGAAAAGCTCGTCCTCGTCTTCCGCCACATAGATGCCGGCGCGATGGCGGAGCTTGCTGACGGTCGCCATCTGGTGATCGTTGCGGTGTTCGTTGAGCGCCGCGCGGCGCGGCACGAGAATGATCGGCTTCTTGTATTTGAGCGCCTTGATCACCGTGCCGATGCCCGCATGCGCGACGATGACGCGGCACTCGCTGAGCATCCGGTCGAACTCGCCTGCGACGACAGTCGCACTGTACTCGATGTTGCGGGGCTGGTAGGTTCCCTTGCCCGTCTGCGCGAAGACCTTGTGCGGAATCTTCACGGCAAGATCGTCGACCGCCTTGATCAGCCGGTCGAAAGGAAGCTGCGTGCCTACGGTGACGACGATCAAAGCAATTCTCCGATGTAACGCGGACCTTCCGGCCGGGACAGATGCTCCCATTGCGTCAACCAGATATCGGCGACGTATTTCGCCATCTGGCCCGACAGGGAAAGCTGCTCCACATTCGCGAAGCTATCGATCCAGATGCGCTTCGCGCCGATGAATTTCCCGAGCGCCAGGCAAAGCAGGCCGGGCGCCGCGCCCGTCGAGATGATGACCTTGGGACGGTGGAGAAAAACGATCTTCGCGCATTGCAGGAACGTCTTCGCCGTTTCCAGCGGCTCATTCCGGTTGCAATCCCCGACGACGATTCCGTTCTCCTTGCCTGCGGCGCGCAGCAATTCCGGATCGGTCGTGACGAAGAGTGTCTTTTCGGGCGGGCATATCTCGGACACGAGAAGCAGTTGCTCCCAGTGACCGCCTTTTGACGCAACCGCGAGAACCTCATATCGATTCTTCGAAGCCATCATGTACCTCTAAAGTTTCAGGCTGACCTTGGGTTAGGGGGGACAAGGCCATTACATTTCCACCTCAAAGGTGGCAAAAAGCCATACCCCGGCTGACCGTTTCAAGTCAAAAAACCACCTTATCGATGGAAATCTACGCAAATGCACAACTCGAAGTACACAATTTGCGCAACTCGCACCCGATCCGGTTTTACTATTATATACCCCTGATTAATTATAGAACGGCCGCCGAAAACACCAATCTCGCAGCGCCGCCACTTCAATGGCAATCGATATACTAAGCTTATATGAGCATCGTGATCGCCCGGCAAGGCAATTTATTGCAGGCGCGAAACGGCAGGGAAATGATAACCGGACGGTGATACAACACCGAATGGTCCCGGGCATCCGGCGTAAGGCAGATTCAGGTGTGTCGATGGTAATATTTCAGGCGGTCAGGCGTGTTTTCGGCCTCGGGCAGGAGAAGGAAGAGACGACACGGCGGCGACGCAGGATCGAACTGGATTTCGGTGTCATCCCCGGCCCCATCTTCGCCATCGGCGACATCCACGGGCGGGTGGACCTGCTGCGCGACGCCGAGCGGCGCATCTTCGCCAATCTCGAGGCCACGGGCGCCAGCAACGGGCTGATCATCCTGCTCGGCGACTATGTCGATCGCGGGCCCAACTCCGCCGCGGTGCTGGACTATCTCGTCCAGCCGCCGCCGGCGAATGCACGGCGAATCGCGATCTGCGGAAACCACGACGTCGCCTTCCTGAACTTCATCGAGGATCCCGACGGCAATACGCGCTGGCTCGACATGGGCGGCCGCGACACCCTTTTGTCCTACGGCATCGACCTGGATCATGTCCTGAAACGGGGCACCGGCGCGCTGAAGGACGCCCTGAAGGAAGCCGTGCCGCAAACGCATATCGACCTGCTGGAGCGCATGCCGGTCTGCGTCCGGATCAACGATTTCGTCTTCGTGCATGCCGGCCTGCGCCCGGGAATCCCTCTCGACCAGCAGAGCGACCGCGACATGATGTGGATCAGGGAGCCGTTTCTGACCGAAGGGCCGGGGCTGCCGCTGGTGGTCGTGCATGGCCATACGCCCGTGCCGGAACCCCAGGTCGGCCCGGGCCGGATCGGCATCGACACCGCCGCCGTCAGCACCGATCGCCTTTCCGTTCTGAAGCTCGACCGGGGCAAGGCGCGCATGCTGAAATACTGAAGAAATCGCGGTGTGGCCGCCCTGAGACACCCCTGTTAATTATGATTGACCAAACCTTAAGAAAGAACCCGTGAATTCTTGCATACCCGTTACAGGTGTGCAATGTAGCCGCGTCGATATCCAGAGAGATCGTGTGGCATATGCTGTCTAAAACTTCCGTTCTTGTTGCGTTGATGATGATCGGCATTGCCGTTCCTGCGGGCGCCCAGGCGCCGACACCGGCGGCTCCCGCCGCCGCCGAGGCCGAAACGGCCGGGAATCCACAGCCGGTTCTGGCGCTTCTCCAGAAGACCTTCGATGAATCGCCCGTCGACCTGCCCCGCACGATCGCGGAGCAGATCAACCTCGACCCCGGCGCCCTGTCGCAGATCCTCGCCTTTGCCGAAACGTCTTCCGCGCCCGGCGTAGGGATAGCCCTCGGCTCCGGCCTGTCCTCGGCCTCCGATCCGGTCGCCTTCTCCGAGCAGGTATCGGCGCTCGTCCTGGCGGACGACAGCAAGGTCGCCGCCCTCGTCGCGCTGGCGCGGCGGGCCAATGTCGCGGTCCTGTCGGAAATGATCGGCGAAGGTCTCGCTCTTGCCGCCAACACCGCCACGGCCGCCGAAAACACCGCGCTGGCCGCGCTGATCCAGACCCAGGCGACATCGGCGACGGCACCGCTGCCGCTGTCCCTCGCCTTTCTGGACAACACCCTTGCGACAGCCGCCGGCGCGGCCGGAGCGGGTGGCGATGCCGGCCCGCAGGGCGGCGAGATTTCCAACACCGGCAATGACGGCAATTCCGGCAATGGCAGCGACAGCGGTACTCTGGTCTCGCAAAGCGCCGGCGTATCGGCTCCGACCGGCCGCTCGACGTCCTCGACGCTGACCCGCACGGTCTTCGTCTCGAGCGCCGCGGACGTCAGCGAAACCGTCAATTAAACCGATCTGGAAAAAGGCGAAAAAAAGCCATTTTGCAGTGCGAATGACGTTGGGCGGCTGCGAGATGTTTGGTTTGACGAACGATAGTGGCTGTGCAAATATCGCCGCAAAATATCTGGCATTTTCGCCTATGGAAATGCCGGCGGCAGGAACCTAGCCTTAACAGATAAATGGGGTCGCAGTTGCAGCTATTGAACAACCGGGAAGTCGGCGAATCGCGTCCTGTTTACGATGACGGCTTCGCCAAGTCCGAGTTTGTCGATCTCGAAGCCCTGCTTGCTGTCGTCTATCGGCAATGGCGTGTCGTCGCAGTCTGCGTGGTAGCCGCCATCCTGGTCGGACTCGGCTTCCTGCTCACGTCCGTGCCGCGGTATCAGGCAACCGCCAGCCTCCTGATCGACCGCGCCAATACCGAGGTCGTGCAGCAGCTCACCCCCGTCGGCCCGACGGGGGAAGACGAAGGCAACGTTCTGAGCCAGCTCGAAATCCTGACCTCGCAGACCATTGCGCTTGCCGTGGTCGACAAGCTCAATCTGCTGGAAAATCCGGTATTCAACGCAAACGATTCCTCCCTCGTCTCGACGGTGATCGGCACCGTCCGTTCGCTGGTGAATGTCGGCGCGTGGTTTTCCTCCGGCGACGACGCCGAGGACAGCCTGGCCGTGGACGATCGGCGGCAGCAGGCGGCGGCCCAGCTTCTGAAGAACCTGAGCGTCTCGCGCGTCGGGCGCACCTATGTGCTCGCAGTGAGCTATGAGTCGACCTCCCCGCAATTCTCGGCCGATGTGGCCAATGCCATCGCCTCTGAATATCTGGTCGACAAGCTGAACTCCAAATACGAGGCGACACGCCGCGCCAGCGACTGGCTGGTGGACCGGATTGCCGAGCTTCGCCAGAGGGCGCTCGAAACCGATTTCGCCGTGCAGAAGTTCCGCGCCGACAACGGCCTGATCCAGACCGGCACGAGCGGCAACCTCATCTCGGACCAGCAATTGTCCGAATTGAACAGCGCGCTGATCGTCGCGCAGTCGGACACGGCCCGCGCCCGTGCCCGCCTCGTGCGGATCGAGCAGATCCTGCAATCGGACGATTCCGAAGCGATCGTGACGGACATTCTCGACAACACCGTTGCGAACGAGTTGCGCAAGAAATTCCTTGAAGCCTCCAAGTCGGAAGCCGAAATTTCCGCCCGCTTCGGCAGCGATCACGCGCAAGCCGTCAAGCTGCGCGGCGAAATGCAGGAATACCGCCGCCTGATGTTCGAGGAAGTTTCCCGGATCGCGCAGAGCTACAAGAGCGACCTGGAAGTGGCGGAAGCCCGGGAACGGTCGCTGCGCGAGAGCGTCGGCCAGGCATCGAACGTCTCGACGACCGCCGGCGCGACGCAGGTTCAGCTTCGCGAACTTCAGCGCGAAGCCGACACCTACCGCAACCTCTACCAGACGTTCCTGCAACGTTATCAGGAAGCGGTCCAGCAGCAGTCCTTCCCCGTGACGGACGCCCGCATTCTTTCCAACGCAACCCCGCCGGAAAGGCCGAGCAAGCCCAAAAAGCCGCTGATCCTGGCGATCTTCGCCGTGCTCGGCGCGGCCGCCGGCGGCGGACTGGGGGCGTTCCGCGAGTTCCGCGACCGGTTCTTCCGCACCGGCGATCAGGTGCGCGGCGTGCTGGGGCTGGAATTCCTGGGCAATGCGCCCATCATCGAGAATACGCCCAATCTCGGCAAGGCTGCCGACACGGCTCCGGGCAAGCGGAGCATCGTCAAGCTCAACTCCGGCAGCAATTATGTCGTCGATCATCCGCTATCGTCCTTTGCCGAAACGCTGCGCAGCACCCGCCTTGCCATCGATTTCGGGATTCAGGGCAAGAATTCGCGGATCATCGGCGTCGTTTCCGCCTTGCCGGGCGAAGGCAAGTCGACCATCTCGATCAACCTCGCGGAATTGCTGGCAAGCCAGGGCGCGCGCACCGTTCTCATCGATGCCGATATCCGCAATCCGGGCGCGACGCGGGCGATCGGACGCCATGCCGAGGCGGGATTGCTCGAGGTTCTGCTCGAATCCCGCGACTACCAGAACCTCCTGCTCTATAACGACAGGACCGGCCTGGCATTCCTGCCGACCATCGTGAAGCAGCGCATCCCGCACTCGTCCGAAGTGCTGATGTCCGTCGCCATGCGGAAGCTGCTCGGCGAACTGAGCGGCAATTTCGACTACATCATCATCGACCTTCCGCCGCTCGGTCCGGTGATCGACGCGCGGGCAATGGCAAGCTTCATCGACGGCTTCGTGTTCGTTGCCGAATGGGGCAAGACGGCCCGGCGCGCGGTGCGGCAGACGCTGGACAGCGAACCGCTGATCAAGGCCAAGTCCCTCGGCGTCATCCTGAACAAGGTCGACCAGAAGAAATTGAACCTCTACAAGACTTACGGGTCGAGCGAATATTATTATTCGCGCTATTCGCAATATTATCAGGATGGCAAGTAAGTTCAAAATCCGGTTCGAAACGTTTGCCGCGATGGTCCTGATCATCGCGGCAACTGTTTGTGCGGGCCACGCGGCATGGGCGAGCATCGCCCAGAGCCGGAATTATTACGACCTGATTGCCCTGGCGCAGCGGGCCGACCGCACCGGACGGATTCCGGAAAGCGCCCCGGCGATCTGGGAAACGCGCCTGCAAGCGATTGTGGATGAGGACATCTGCCGTTCCGACATCGTCATGGCCGGCATGAATGTCGTGCTGGAAGGCGTCGATCGCCGGATCGGCGAGCCGGATGCGGAATTGCGCCGCTCCACCCTCGCCTCCGCCGAAATCTATCTGCGCCACGCGCTTGCCTGCCTTCCGAACAATGGCAATGTCTGGCTTCGCCTGGCGATGGTCCGTTCGCTCGAAGTGATGTTGCCGGCGGAACTGGCAACCCTGCTGGCGCGATCCCAGGCACTCCTGCCGGGCGAGGCCAATGCCGTTCTCGGGCGCTTCATGCTCTGGAACCAGCTTCCGGAAACGGCGCGCGCCCTGGCGTCGAACGCCTATGCGTCCGATCTCGCCATCGCCTGTTCCCGCAAGGGCGTGCGGATCAAGCGCATCGCCGAAGTCGACTGCGAGGCCGCCGCACCGTAATGCCAGACCTCACCCGAACCGCCAGAAAACGTGATATCCCGATCATCGAGACGACCGGCCCCGGACCGGAAATGCTGCTCGCGCCCTGCCTCGGGCCGCACGAAACCGTGCCGCGGATTGCAACCATACCGGGCTGGTCGCCGCTCCTCCACCCCGTTCCCTCGCCTCCACCCGTTTCCGGAACCTTAAGAAGAGCGTAAATTTCGTTATAATATTAACTATAATTTTAATAAAATCGTCACTCCAAGTAGAATCCGGACATCAAAGCAACATTCATGTATCTCCATGTCCATTCCGCCCGTCGTCAGCAACAACATAGAAAGATGGGATGTAGTTCCACAGACATGAAGAAGAGCGATTCATATCCTCAACCGCCACAGGTCGTACTTTTCTGGGGGCCAAGATTTTTAATGTCTTGCGTTATTGCAAAAAGCCGCCTTACTTTGTCCGCCGTGCGCGTGGCCCCGGGATATCCCGTGACCGCAATGCCACAATGACTGAAAACTGGAGAAGCAGGAGGCTTCGTTCCGCGAGTTTCAGATGGAGCGGGCAATTGCTTCCGTGGTACTCAGAGCGGAATTTTGTTAGTTGATGGTTGGCCAGGATATGCAGTTTACAAAGTCTTTCGTTATCTTGTCCTCGTTATTGATGAGCGGTTGCACTTTCACCGCCGCGTCCGGCCCCCAGGGCCGCAATATTGAATCGCAAGCAGCCGTTAAAGTTGTCCCGACCAAGGACGGCAACAAGGCAAAACCCAATATCAATTACGCTCTCATCGACGTGAACAGCACGGTCCTCGGCTATGTGGCGTCCACCGCCCCGGCCTCGAGCCTTTCGGGCGGTTTCGGCGGCGGCAGGGGCGGCGTTCCTTCGCTGCCGCTCGGCGTCGGCGATGTGATTCAGATCTCGATCTTCGAGTCGCAGGCCGGCGGCCTCTTCATTCCGAGCGATGCCGGCAGCCGTCCCGGCAACTACATTACCCTGCCGAACCAGACGATCGACCGCGACGGCACCATTTCCGTTCCGTATGCCGGAAAGATCCGCGCGGCCGGACGGTCGATCGAGCAGGTGCAGGACGATATCGAGCAACGCCTTGCCAACCGGGCGATCGAGCCGCAGGCCGTGATTACGAAGATTTCGAGCCGCTCCGCCCAGGTCGCGGTTCTCGGCGATGTCAACAGCCCCGCCAAGATCCAGCTGACGGAAGCGGGAGACCGCATCCTCGACGTCATTTCCGAGGCCGGCGGCCTCAGCGCGCCGGCGGTCGAAACCTATGTGACGTTGCAGCGCCGCGGCCACACCGCCCGCGTTCACTATACCTATCTGACGAAAACGCCTTCGGAAAATATCTATGTCTATCCGGGCGACACCGTCCTGGTGGACCGGGAACGCCGTACCTTTACCGCCTTCGGCGCGTCCGGCCTGAACGGCCGTATCGATTTCGAGGAAACCAGCCTCAGCCTCGCCGATGCGCTTGGCAAGGCCGGTGGCCTCCTCGATTCCCGTGCCGATCCGGCACAGGTCTATCTCTATCGCATCGTCGACCGTTCGCTTCTGAAACAGCTCGGCGCGGATTCTCCGAAGTTCGGCTCGGAAACCAGCGTGCCGGTCATCTTCAGGGCCAACCTGCGCGATCCGTCGACCTTCTTCGCCGCCCAGAAGTTCCCGATGCAGGATCGCGACATCATCTATGTCACGAACTCGCAGGCAACCGAGCTTTACAAGTTCCTCGACCTCGTAGGCTCCGTCCCGGCAACGGCAGGCAACGTCTCCGGCGACTCCCTCGCCACCCGCAACAACATCCGCGCGTTCTAAGCGCGCGGATTTCGGAACGCCGGGCAAAGGGCCTTGCTGCCGTTTGCACCGGATTCCGGTTTGGGCCGGTGCATGGTCATGAATACGGCGATCTGACGCAAAGCCGAAAACAGGCGCAAGACGGCATGAACAGGGCGGTTGCGGTTTCTACCGCGCCCGCCCCGAAGGCCGACGATGCCAGCGGCGACAGCGCGTGTTCGTGGACGATATTCCGCAAGCTCGCGGATGAGGCGCAAAGGAGCGCAGCCTGCGTCGAAGCCCGAAGGGTGCGTTTACGCCGGCATGGTCCAAAAGCCGGCCCTCCCGTTTCACAAGAAAAGCCGCGGCCGGTACGCTCGTCGGTAGCTGGCCGTTTCATGCGGATATGTGCCCCCGCATATCGACGACCGAAGGCTTGCAAGGCGGCATCGATCAACCCATTGGAAATATTGTGCTTTCAAATCCGCCTTGAAAGGCAATGTCGTGGGCGGGCAGGCTCATTGCCGGTCTCGCCGATTTTCGGCACGACGCTCTTTTCCATCAGCGGAAAGAATGCATTCTGGACGTCCGAGAGCGCTCATCTCGTTCGGGGGTCCCTATGGATTTTTCCACCTTGCTCGCCTTCGCAGCGGCCTTTTTCGTGTTCGCCGCCAGTCCCGGGCCGGACAATATGACGATCGTTGCCCGCACCATGTCGCACGGCGCGGCTTCCGGCATCGCCTACGGGGCGGGCACGGTCGCCGGCATCCTGATCTTCCTGACGCTGGCCGCTTTCGGCCTTTCGATCGTCGCCGCCGAGATGGGTGTCGTCATGACGATCCTGCGATATGCGGGCGCCGCCTACCTCATCTGGATGGGCATCAGGCTCTGGACGGTCGAGCCGGTCGTGCCCGCGCTGCAACCCGTTTCCGAACGGCGCGGCCTGCTGGCGATCTTCGCAACCGGCATCGCGCTCAACCTCGGCAATCCGAAAATGCCGCTTTTCTATATCGCACTGCTGCCGAACGTGGTCGGGGCCGCGCTCACGCCCGGCCATGTCACGTCGCTCGCAACCGTCATCCTCGCCGTCGAAGCGGTGGTGATCGGCGGGCATCTCTGCTGGCCGGCCGTGCGCGCACGCTGCTCCACACGCCGGTCGTTGTGCGCCGCGTGAACCGGGCGGCGGGCGGCGTCATGGTCGGGGCCGGCGTCGCGGTCGTGGCGGCCCGCTGACCGCCGCCGCCGCCCTTCATTCCACCCGAAAGCAACGCCTTCGAACGATGAGAAAAAGATTTCAAACCATCAATCTGAAATCCCAAAAAGACGATTGCAGATTTCACGCAACTCCGGCGAAGAATACGGATCTCCGGGCGGCGAAGCCGGATGCGGAATTTCAAATCCCAGCAATCACATGGAAGAAACCGAAAAAGCGTCTGTTCGAAGACGCATCGCTGTATTTTCTCCAAGATGCGCTTGTGAGATGATTTCTTCGATTGAGACATCCGAAAAAGAAAATACGTGCTTTCCGAAATCGCAATAAGATTTCAAAATGAAAAACTGAGAGGTCAGTTATAGATGCTGGATAATGACGCTTACACATCCCCCGTGTCTCTGGAGGGCAAGGGGGACCTGGCCGAGAAATCGCTGAGGAGCGCGATCGTGAACTGCGTTCTGGCACCGGGCGAACGCCTGTCGGAAGCCGAACTGGCGAGAGAATTCGCGCTGGGCCGCGGCGCGGTGCGGGCGGCGCTCGCACGGCTGAAGGCAAGCGGGCTGGTTTCCTCGTCCGCCCGCAGCGGCTGGTCGGTCACGCCGGTTTCCGCCAGCGAAATCCGCGAGGTGAGCGCCGCGCGCCGGCATCTCGAGCCGCTGCTGTGCGCCGCCGTTCTGGACGAGGCGTCGGTCCAGCGCCTGAAGGCTCTGTCGGACATGCATATGGCGCTCGCCCAGCGGCACGGGCTTGGCGGCGACATCACCCCCACCATCCGCCGGTGCGAGCGCGACATGCTGGAGCTTCTCGCCGCCCGGCTCGGCATGCCGATCGTGGCGCGGTGGCTCGCCGATCTCTGGGACCGCTCGGTGCGGCTGGTGAATTTCTTCGAGAAGACGGGCCGCGTGAAGCTCGCCCCGGCAAATCGCTCGCAACTCGTGAACGCGATCGTCGACGGACGCGGGACGGAGGCGCTGGAACTGCTCGGCGCGGCCAATACCGCGTTCGAAACCTATCTTCTCGACCGTTTCCTCGAATCCGGAGCGACGGTCGGCACGGAGCCCGCCCGCCGCAGCGCCGGCAAGGACAAACCCCGCCGCGTCGCGCGGCCCCGAAAACCCGATGGCAGAATAAGGACCTTATGACGATGACGTTAGCCAGCCGTTCGATCCCTTCACTCCTCGCCGGCCTTCTTCTGGCCTGTTCTCCGCTTACCCTCGCCCCGGCGCTCGCCAAGGACCTGCTGGCGGTCGATCTCGTGAACGAGCCGTCCTCGCTCGATCCGCACAAGCAATGGAACCCGGACAGCTACTACGTCTACCGCAACATCTTCGACAACCTGCTGACCCGCGACGACAGCGGCACCATCGTGCCGCAGATCGCAACGTCATGGGACTACAAGTCCGATACGGAAATCGTCTTCCAGCTGCGCGACGACGTCCGGTTCCATGACGGCAGGCCGCTGACGGCCGAAGACGTCGCCTTCAGCGTCAACCGCATCATCGACCCGGCCTTCGCGAGCCCGCAGCTCGGCCAGTTCAACAAGATCGCCTCCGCCACCGTCACCGGCGAGCATGAAGTGACGCTGAAGACCGATGGGGCCTATCCGGTTCTCCTCGCCCAGCTCGTCAAGCTGTCGATCGTGCCCCGGCATGTGGTCGAGGAGAAGGGAGACGACGCCTTCAACGCCGCCCCGGTCGGCTCCGGGCCGTACAAGTTCGCTGGCTGGCAGCGCGGCGTCTCCGTGAAGCTCGAGCGGAACGAGGACTACTGGGGCGACAAGGGCCCGTTCGCGACGGCCGAATTCCGCGCCGTTCCGGATGCGGCGACCCGCGTCGCCAACCTCCAGGCGGGCACGACCGATCTGGCCGTCGGCCTCGATGCCGACCTCGCCGCGCAGATCGAAGGGTCCGCGACGGCCAAACCGCTGTCGGTCATCACCGAGCGGGTCGGCTACGTCAAGCTCAATCCCCACCTGCCGCCGTTCGACGACAAGCGCGTGCGCGAAGCGGTGGCCCGCGCCATCGACAAGGAAGGCATCGTCGACGGCCTGCTGGGCGGCGTCGACAAGCCGGCTTCGCAAATGGCCACCCCTTCGCATTTCGGCTATGTCGAAGGCATCGAGAACTATGCTTACGATCCCGACGAAGCCAAACGGCTGGTGAAGGAAGCCGGTGCCGAGGGCAAGGCCGTGGCCTTCGCGACGGCGCCTGTCTTCGACCAGCGCATCGTGCAGGCCGTGGCGCAGATGATCGGCGAGACGGGGCTGACCGTCAACATCGAGATGACCGACATGGCGACCTATCTCCAGCGCGCCCAGAGCGCGCCGGCAAGCCAGCCGGCCATCGCCTTCGGCCGCTGGTCCTGCGCCTGCCAGGACGTCGACGGCGTTCTGTTCCCGCTGCTCCACTCCTCCAGCGCATGGGCGTCGGCCTCCAGTCCGCAAATCGACAAGCTGCTGGACGATGCCCGCAACACGCTCGACGAGAACAAGCGCCTGGAGGACTACAAGGCGGTCAGCACCTTCGTCGCGCAGGAGGTGCCGCTCGTCCCGCTCTACGAGGCGGCCATCATCTATGGCGCGGCCAAGGGGCTGGAATGGCAGCCGACCGCCAATGAAAGCCTGTTCCTGAACCGCATGAGCTGGACGGACTGAAAGCCGGCGCGGCCGGCACCATCCGGTGCCGGCCGCGCTGAACGGGAATCACCTGGGATCGGGAAACGGCTGTGCCAGCCTTCTTCATCAAGCGCGCCCTTCAGGCCCTCGTCGCCGTCCTCGGCGTGATGACGATCATCTTCTTCCTGCAACGCCTTGCCGGCGATCCCGTCCTGCTGCTCGTTCCCCAGAGCGCCACGCAGGCCGATATCGAGTCCATGCGCGCGGCGCTCGGCTTCGACCGGCCTCTCGCCACGCAGTATCTCGACTATCTCTACGGCCTGCTCACCTTCGATCTCGGCCGGTCCTACGTCCAGAACGTGCCGGTCTGGACGCTGATCGCGAGCCGCCTGCCCTATACGCTGCTGCTGGCCGGCGGCGCGCTGGCGGTGGCCTTCGGCCTCGGCATCCCGCTCGGCGTGGCGATGGCGGTGCGGCGCGGCCGCCCGGAGGCCAGGGCGATGATGGGCATCGTGCTGGCCGGCCAGTCCATGCCGACATTCTGGAGCGCCATCCTGATGATCATGGTCTTCGGCGTCTGGCTCGGCTGGCTGCCGCCCTCCGGCGCGCGCGACTGGCCGAGCCTGATCATGCCCTCCGTCGCGCTCGGGCTGTTGTCGATGGCGACCTTCGCGCGCGTGGCGCGCACCGCCGTCCTCGACGAGCTGGAAAAGGACTATGTGCGCACCGGCCATGCCAAGGGCCTGCCGCCCATGCGCATCGTGCTGCGACACCTCTTGCGCAATGCGGCCATTCCGGTCGTCACCGTCGCGGCGCTCGAAATCGCCAATCTGCTGGCCGGCGCGGTCATCGTCGAAACGGTGTTCGCCTGGCCCGGCCTCGGGCAACTGACCGTCCAGGCGATTGCGGCGCGCGATTTCATGCTCGTCCAGGGCGTCGTGCTGCTGGGCGCCGTCACCGCCATCGTCCTGAACCTGATCGCGGATCTCCTCTACAGCGTCATCGATCCGCGCATCCGCATGGAAGGACAGGGCTGATGGCCACGACGACCCCGCCGCGCAGCGACACCTCCCGCTCCCCGGCCCTGCCCCGGTCGGTCGTGCCGTTCGCCGCCATACTGGTTCTCATGGTGCTGGTCGCGCTCCTTGCGCCGCTGGTCGCTCCCGCCGACCCCAACACGCAGAACCTCTTGGCGCGGCTCAAGGCGCCGGGCTTCCAGAACCGCGGCTTCACCTACTATCTCGGCACGGACGAGCTGGGGCGCGACGTGCTGAGCCGGCTGATCTTCGGCGCGCGCATCTCGCTGCTCGTCGCCTTCGCCTCGGTGCTGCTGTCGGGCATCTTCGGCAGCATTCTCGGCATGGTCGCCGCCTTCTACCGGGGCTGGGTCGAAACGCTCATCATGCGGCTGGTGGATATCGTGCTGTCCGTCCCGGCCATCCTGCTCGCCATCATCACCGTCGCCATTCTCGGCCCCAGCCTGTCCAACGTCGTCATCGTGCTGGCCCTGACGCGCTGGCCGCGTTATGCCCGCGTCGCCTACGGCCAGACGCTTTCGGTCGCCAACATGCCCTATGTGCGGCTGTCGCGCTTCATGGGCGCGGGCTGGCTGCGGCTTCTCGGGCGCCACATATTGCCCAACATCGCCGGTGCGCTGGTCGTCGTCGCCACGCTGGAATTCGGCCTGATGGTGCTGTTCGAGGCCGGGCTTTCGTTTCTCGGGCTCGGCGTGCAGCCGCCGACGGCAAGCTGGGGCGCCATGCTCTCCACCGGACGCAACTATGTCGCCTCCGCCTGGTGGATCGCCACCTTCCCGGGCGTCGCCCTCTTCCTTCTCGTCCTTTCCATAAACCTCATCGGCGACCATGTGCGCGACAGGCTCGATCCGCGTGGCAGATAGGAGTGCATTCCCATGAATTTCGAAAACGAGTTCAACGGCAGGAAGGTCGTCGTCACCGGCGCCGGCGGCATCATCGGCGGCTGGATCGCCGAGGCCTTCGCGAAGGAGGGCGCGCAGGTCTGCCTCACCGACCGCAGCGAGGACAGGCTGGAAGCACTCCGGGCGTCGCTGCCCGGAAACGGCCATTTCATCCTGGCCGCGGACCTGACGGATGCCGGCTCCATGACCGCCCTCGCCGGCGCCGTCGGCGAGCGCTGGGGCGCGCCGGACATCCTCATCAACAATGCCGGCATCTATCCGTCGGGCTTCCTGCTCGACATATCCGTCGACGACTGGGACAGGATCATCAACGTCAACCTGCGCGCGCCGTTCGTCCTGTCGCAGCTCTTCGCCCGGCAGATGATCGATGCCGGCAAGGGCGGCGCGATCGTCAACATATCCTCGGGCGCCGCGCGCAAGATGCGCAGCACGGCCGTACCCTATTGCACCTCCAAGACCGCGCTGGACCGGCTGACCAAAGGCTTCGCGCTGGAGCTTGCCGAATACGGCATCCGCGTCAATGCGGTCGAGCCCGGCTTCGCCCCCGGCAGCGACACCAGCGCCCTTTCCGACGAGCATGTGAAGACCGTGACCGCCTCGATACCGCTCGGACGGCCCTCCTCCGCGCCGGACGTGGCGGCGGCCGTCCTCTATGCCGCGTCCTCCGCCGCATCCTACGTCACCGGTGCGACGCTGACCGTGGACGGCGGCAACTCCATCGGCTCGCTTGCCGTGTTCCAGCAGAAGAAGAAAGCGCTATGACCGACCGGTTGACCGTGAAATCGCCGTGGCCGGCCTATGAATGGCCGGCCGGAAAGCAGTCCGCCACGCTGCTCTCCGTGGATGTCGACGCCTGCGTGCCCTATATGTGGGCCCATCGCGACGGCGTTCCGAACCGGCTCGGCACGCTGGAAATCCGCCGCTTCGGCCCGCGCACCGGGCTATACCGGCTGCTCGACCTCTTCGCGCGATACGGGGTGAAGGCCAGCTTCTACGTGCCGGCCCATGCGGCGGAAACCAACCCGGAAATCCTGCCCGCGCTTCTGGAAGGCGGCCATGAAATCGGCCTGCACGGCTATTTCCACGAAATCGTCGCCGAGGTTGCGGACGAGGAGTTCACCGGAGCGCTGGAAGCCAGCCTCGATCTGTTCGTCGCGCAGACGGGCCGGCGGCCCGTGGGCTTTCGCTCGCCCGCATGGGAAATGACCCCGCACATGCTGCGCGAGGTCGCGCGGCTCGGGCTTTCCTACGATTCCTCGCTGTCAGGCTTCGACCACCCTTACGAAATCGACGGCGTCGTCGAAATTCCCGTGCAATGGGCGACCGACGACGCGATCTTCTTCAAGTTCGAAGGCGGCGGCCGGGACAAGTGGCCCTATCAGTCGGGCCGCGCCGTCCTTCAGGACTGGCTGGCGGAATGGCGCGCGGTGCATCGCTTCGGGGGGCTGTTCACGCTGACGGTTCACGACTGGATATCCGGCCGGGCGCAGCGCATAGCCCTGCTGGAGGAGCTGCTCGAAGCCATCGCCGGGCAGGGCGACGCCTGGGTGGCAACCGCCGCCGACATCGCCGCGCATCACGCCACATCGGCGAATGCCGGCCGCTTCGCCGTGCAAGGCGGCCTGCCCGACCCCATCGGCCCGCGGAGGTTCGGTCGCGATCATGGGTGAGCACTGGTCGATCCGCAAAAAGGAAACGCGCAGCAAGGGCGGCATCGTCGCCTGCCAGAACTGGCTGGCGGCGGAAGCCGGCGCCGCCGTTCTGGCCCGGGGCGGAAACGCCGTGGACGCCGCGGTCACGGCGGCCCTGACGCTCAGCGTCGTCGAGCCGTGGCTCTCCGGCCTCGGCGGCGGCGGATTCCTGCTGCGGGCGGACGGGCGCGACGGCAGCGTCGACGCCCTCGATTTCAACGTGGTGTCCTCGCGCCATCTCGATCCCGCCGCCTACCCGCTCGCGCCGGGGCGGGACGGCGACTGGTTCAACTGGCCGCAGGTGCAGGGCGACCGCAACCTGATCGGCTACGGTTCGATCTGCGTGCCCGGCGCGGTGGCCGGCCTGTCCGCCGCGCTGGAACGGTTCGGCTCGATCAGCTTCGCGGAGGCCCTGCAACCCGCCATCGCGCATGCGGCGCGGGGCCTGACGATCGACTGGTTCACCGTGCTGTGCCTGGCCATCGACGCCGAGGGGCTGAACCGCTTTCCCGCCTCCTCCGCCCTTTTCCTCGAAAACGGCCGCGCGCCGCGCGTGCCGGAAACCGGCCTGCCGCGCACCATCCCCATGCCGAAAAAGGCCGCCATGCTGCAACGGCTGGCCACCGCCGGCGCGCGCGACTTCTACGAGGGCGAAACCGCGCGGAACCTGCTGGCGGACCTGCGCGACGGCGGCAGCCCGATCGGTGCGGACGACCTGCGCGACTACGAGCCGGTCTGGAAGATGCCGCTTAGCACCGCCTATCGCGGCTTCACCGTTCACGCCATGCCGGGCCTTTCCGGCGGACCGACCCTTGTCGACGCGCTCGCCGAACTCGACAAGACCCTGCCGGACGACGGGCCGTTTTCCGGGAAGACGGCGCTCGCCTTCGCCCGCGCCATCCGGCGCGCGTCGGAACACCGGCTGAAGACGATGGGGCACGGCAGCAGCGGCGAAAGCTGCACGACCCATATCAGCGTCGTCGACCGCGACGGAACCTTCGTCTCGCTGACGAACACGCTCCTGTCGCGCTTCGGCTCCAAGGTGGTGCTGCCCTCGTGCGACCTGCTCATGAACAACGGCATGATGTGGTTCGACCCGCGGCCGGGCCAGCCCAACTCCATCGCGCCGGGCGTGCGTCCGCTCGCCAACATGTGTCCGGTCATCGCCAGCGCGGACGGCGTGCCCAAACTCGCGCTCGGAGCGGCCGGCGGCCGGCAGATCATGCCGGCGGTGGCGCAGATCCTGTCCTACATCTCGGTGTTCGGCCTGTCGCCGGAAGACGCGCTGCATGCGCCGAGGATAGACGCCAGCGGCATCAGGCTCCGGGTCAGCGAGCGGGCCAGACCGGACGTCGCCTCGCGGCTGGGCGAGGAATTTCCCGTTGAGATCATTCCCGACACGCTCTATCCGGTGAATTTCGCCGTTCCCTCCATCGTGCTGCGCGAGAACGGCGAGAATGCCGGCATGGCGCATCCCTATCATCCGTGGGCCGCCGCCTGCGCGGAGGCGCCATGACCCGCCGCGTGCTCGCCGTGGACGATCTGGTCGTGACCATCGCCGGGCAGCCGGTGGTGGACGGCGTCAGCTTCCATGTCGACGAGGGAGAGATCCTCTCCGTCGTCGGCGAATCCGGCTGCGGCAAGTCGATGACCGCCTTCTCCGTCATGGGGCTTCTTCCCCGGGCGGCAAGCGTCGCCGGCGGCCGCGTCGTCTTCGCGGACCGCGACCTTCTGGCCCTGCGCGAGCCGGAGCGCCGCCGGCTGCGCGGCAACGAGCTGGCCATGATCTTCCAGGAACCCCTGGCCTCGCTCAATCCGCTGATGAAGATCGGCCACCAGATCGAGGAAAGCCTGATCGTTCACCGCAATGCCGACCGGAAGACCGCGCGGCATGCCGCCATCGCCATGCTCGAGGAGGTCGGCATTCCCGAACCGCACATCCGGTTCGGGCAATATCCGTTCGAACTGTCGGGGGGCATGTGCCAGCGGGCGATGATCGCCATTGCCCTCATCTGCCGGCCGCGCCTTCTGATCGCCGACGAGCCGACGACCGCGCTCGACGTGACGATCCAGGCGCAGATCCTCGACCTGATGAAGAAGCTGCGCGATGAAACCGGAACGGCCATCCTGCTGATCACCCACGACATGGGCGTGGTGGCCGACATGGCCGACCGGGTGTCTGTGATGTATGCCGGGCGGATGATCGAGGAGGCGCCCGTCGACGCGATCTTCTCCCGGCAGGAGCATCCCTATACGAAGCTGCTGCTTTCGACGATCCCCCGCCTCGACGGAGAGCCGAAAGCCCATCTGCCGACCATCGAGGGCATCGTGCCGGATATCGGCTCCTGGCCGGAAGGCTGTCGCTTCAGCCCGCGATGTCCGCTGGCCGAAACCGCCTGCACCCGGGCGGCACCGCCACTGGCGGCGCGGCAAGACAGCGGCACCGCCGCCTGCTGGCGCTCGGATCGCGTGGAGACCCTCGCATGAGCGAAGCGCTGCTTTCCGTCGAGAACCTGAAGGTTCACTATCCCATCCGCGGCGGCGTGCTCGGCAGGCCGGTCGGGTTCGTCAAGGCGGTCGACGGCGTCGACCTCGCCATCGCGCACGGTGAGAGCGTGGCGCTGGTCGGCGAATCCGGCTGCGGCAAATCCACGCTCGGCGCCGCGATCCTCGGCATGACGAAGCCGACCTCCGGCACCATCCGGTTCGACGGCAAGCCCGTCCTTCACGGGCGGGCGCAGACGCTGCGCAACCTTTCGCGTGACATCCAGATCGTGTTCCAGGACCCGGTTTCGGCGCTCAACCCCAAGCTGACCGTCGCGGAGAGCATCGCCGAGCCGCTGGCGATCCACGGGGTCGGAACGGCTGCGGAGCGGCACGCGCGCGTTGCGGAACTGCTCGGCCTCGTCGGCCTGCATCCCGGCCACGCGGCCAGGAAGCCGAACGCCTTTTCCGGTGGCCAGCGCCAGCGCATCGTCATCGCCCGCGCCCTGGCGCTGAACCCGAAACTGCTGATCCTCGACGAGCCGGTCTCGGCACTCGACGTCTCGATCGGCTCGCAGATCCTCAATCTGCTGCTGGAATTGCAGCGCCGTTTCGGGCTCTCCTATCTGTTCATCAGCCACGACCTGTCGGTCGTGCGGCATTTCGCCGACCGGGTCGCCGTCATGTATCTGGGCAAGATCGTAGAGACGGGACCGACCGCCGACCTCTTCGCCAGACCGGCCCATCCCTATACGGAAGCCCTTCTTTCCGCCGTGCCGCTGCCCGATCCCGTCGCCCAGAGAAAACGCAGGCGCATCGTCCTGAGCGGAGACCTTCCAAGCCCGGCGAACCCGCCGGCGGGCTGCGGCTTCGTCACGCGCTGTCCGGTTTCCATCGCCCTGTGCCGCACCGCCGCCCCGCCGCTGGCGGCCTATACCGGCAGGCAGCGCGTGGCGTGCCATCTGCGCACTGCAACCACCGGCGATGCCGGGCAGACGGGACCGGCCGTTTCCGGCTGACGATGGGCGGCCCGGTCTTTCCCGGCCGCGGCCTCAGCGGGACAGGCAGCGTTCGACGCTGTCGCGCCAGCCGTCGATCGCCTGCCGGCGCTCGGCTTCGGCCATGCCCGGCTCGAAACGGTGGTCGCGCTGCCAGCGGGCCGCAAAGCCTTCCCGGTCCGGCCAGAGGCCGGCCCGCGACGCCGCGAGCCAGGCGGCCCCCAGAATCGTGGTTTCGAGAAAGACGGGCCGGTCCACCGGCGCCGCCAGAATGTCGGCCAGCCTCTGCATGGTCCAGTCGGACGCCACCATGCCGCCGTCGACGCGCAGGATCGTCCGCTCGGTCCCGGCCTGCCAGTCCCTGCGCATCGCCTCCAGCAGGTCGAAGGTCTGGTAGGCGACGCTTTCGAGCGCGGCGCGGGCAAATTCCGCCGGTCCCGTTCCGCGGGTCAGGCCGAAGATCGCGCCGCGCGCATCGGCATCCCACCACGGCGCACCGAGGCCGGTGAAGGCCGGCACGAGATAGACGCGCTGGTTCGGATCGGCCTTCTCGGCCAGCCGGCTCACATCCGAGGCGACCGTGATGAAGCCCAGTTCGTCGCGCAGCCATTGCACGGCCGCACCGGCAATGAAGATCGAGCCTTCCAGCGCATAGGTGGTCACGCCGTCGAGCCGGTAGGCGATGGTCGTCAACAGCCGGTTCGAGGAGGCGACCCGGTCGAGGCCGGTGTTGAGAAGGGCGAAGCAGCCCGTGCCGTAGGTGGATTTCATCATGCCCGGGCGGAAGCAGGCATTGCCGATCATCGCCGCCTGCTGGTCGCCCGCCACCCCGAGGATCGGGATTTCGACACCGAAGATCGCCGGATCGGTGATGCCGAAATCGGCGGCGCAATCCTTGACCTCGGGCAGCATGGCCGGCGGAATGCCGAGGATGTCGAGAAGTTCCTCGTCCCAGCGGTTTTCGCCGATATTGTAGATCAGGGTGCGCGAGGCGTTGGTCGCGTCCGTCACATGCACGCGCCCGCCTGTCAGCTTGTAGATCAGCCAGCTGTCGACCGTGCCGAAGCAGACCTCGCCGCTCGCCGCTCTCTCGCGCAGGCCGGGCGTGCGGTCGAGGAGCCATGCGAGCTTGGTGCCGGAGAAATAGGGATCGAGCAGCAGCCCGGTCTTTTGCGAGAACAGCGGCTCCAGCCCTCGCGCCTTCAGTTCGTCGCAGACATGGGCGGAGCGCCGGTCCTGCCAGACCACGGCGCGGTGCAGCGGCTCGCCGCTCTGCCGGTCCCAGACCACCGTCGTCTCGCGCTGGTTGGTGATGCCGATGGCGGCGACATCGGCCGCGCCGATGCCGGCTTCCGCCAGCGCCGTGCGGACGGTGGCCAGCACGCTCTCCCAGATTTCTTCGGCCTCGTGCTCGACCCAGCCGGAGGCCGGGAAATACTGCGGAAACTCCTGCTGGCCGAGACCGACGACCCGCATGTGCCGGTCGAACAGCATGGATCGCGTCGACGTGGTGCCCTGATCGATCGCCAGAATGTAACCGCTCATGTCTTCCTCCCTTGCAATGCACCGGCCGTCATCCGGCCTCGTTCGCGCCCTCGAAGACCGTCAACCCGCCTTCAGGCTGGCGCGCGTACCCTCCAGACAGACCTCCAGCGCCTGCGCCTCCTCCCGGGTCAGCGACAGGCCCTGCTTGGTGCGGCGCCATAATATGTCTTCGGCGGTGACAGCCCATTCCCGCTCCACCAGCCACCGGACCTCGACTTCATAGAGCGTGCCGCCGAAATGACGGCCGAGCCCCGCGGCATCCCGCGCCGTGCCGAGCAGCGCCGCCGCATCCGTGCCGTAGCAGCGCACCAGCCGTTCGGCGTGGCGCTGCCCGAGGAACGGATAGCGGAGCCTGAGCGCCGTGACCTCGGCGTCGAAGGCCTGCGGAGCGAAATCGCCGCCCGGCAGGTGCGAGCCGGCCGTCCAGGGCCTTCCCTTCGCGCCGAGCGCGGCGCCGATCTTTTCCAGCGCATGCTCGGCAAGGCGGCGGTAGGTCGTCAGCTTGCCGCCGAAAACGTTGAGAAGCGGCGGCTCGCCGTCGCCGGCCTCCACCTTCAGCACATAGTCGCGCGTCGCCTCCTGCGCCTTCGAGGCGCCGTCGTCGAAAAGCGGCCGCACGCCGGAATAGGTCCAGACGATATCCTCGCGGCGCACGGGTTCGGCGAAATAGTCGCTGGCCGCAGCGCAGAGATAATCGATTTCGCCGTCGGTGATCGCCACCGCGCCGGGGTCGCCTTCATAATCGCGATCCGTCGTGCCGATCAGGGTGAAATCCTGCTCGTAGGGGATCGCGAACATGATGCGCCCGTCCGGATTCTGGAAGAAATAGGCGCGCGGATCGGCAAACTTCCGCCGCACGACGATATGGCTGCCCTGCACCAGCCGCACATGATGGGCGTCGCCGCGGCCCAGCACGCCCGAGAGGACGCCATCGACCCAGGGGCCGGCCGCATTGACGAGCATCCGCGCCCGGTGGACGGTGCGCTCGCCCGCCGCGTTGCGGGTTTCGATCCGCCAGAGCCCGTCCTGCCGGCGGGCCGCGACCACCCGCGTGCGGCTGAGGATCAGCGCGCCGCGCCCGGCCGCGTCGCGGGCATTGAGGACGACGAGGCGGGCATCGTCCACCCAGCCGTCGGAATATTCGAACGCCTTGCGAAACAGCGGCTTCAGTGGCCGCCCGGCCGGATCGCCGCCGAGATCGAAGGTGCGGGTCGCCGGCAGCAGCTTGCGGCCCCCGAGATGGTCGTAAAGAAAAAGACCGAGCCGGACCAGCCAGGCCGGGCGCACGCCGCCTTTCTGGAACGGCAGGACGAAACGCATCGGCCGGATGACGTGCGGGGCCATCGCCCACAGCACCTCGCGCTCCATCAGCGCTTCGCGCACCAGCCGGAACTCGTAATGTTCGAGATAGCGCAACCCGCCGTGGATGAGCTTCGTGGCCGCCGACGAGGTGCCGGAAGCGAAATCGTTCATTTCAGCGAGCGCTACGCCATAGCCGCGCCCCGCCGCATCGCGCGCGATGCCGCACCCGTTGATACCGCCACCGATCACGAAAAGATCGTGAACCGTCTCGCCCGACATATCGCCTCTCCGCTCTTTCGTGGACGCTCGCCCATCGAGCATCTGAAAGTGCTATCGATCTAAATCGAACATTAAACGAATGTCAAATGAAGATTTTACGAAACAACCTGAAAGCGGATCAGGCATCCGTCTCGATCAGCCGGACGTCGCTTTCGGCGCAGATCGTACGGATCTCCTCCAGCGGACAGCGGTCGGTGATGACGGTATGGACCTGGGAAATATGGCCGATCCGCACCGGTGCCGTCCGTTCGAACTTGGAGGAATCCGACACCAGAATGACGTGGCGGGCATTGGAGATGATGGCCTGCGCCACCTTCACTTCCCGGAAATCGAAATCCAGAAGCGCGCCGTCCCCGTCGATGGCGGAAACGCCGATCACCGCGAAATCGACCTTGAACTGACGAATGAAATCCACCGCCGCCTCCCCGACGATGCCGCCGTCCGACTGGCGCACGACGCCGCCGGCGATCACCACCTCGATGCCGGAAAACAGGCGTAACCTGTTGGCGACATTGATGTTGTTGGTGATCACCATCAATTCCCGGTGATCGGCAAGCGCCTCGCCGACCGCCTCGGTCGTCGTGCCGATATTGATGAACAGCGAGCAATTATCCGGGATCAGCCCGGCGGCGGCGCGTCCGATCGCCTGCTTTTGCGCTGCGGCGATGGCGCGTCTTGCTTCATATTGGACGTTTTCGTTGCCGCCCGGAAAGATCGCGCCGCCATGTACGCGGGTCAGCGCCCGGGCGTCGCACAGATCGTTCAGGTCCTTGCGGATCGTCTGCGGCGTCACGGAAAAGCGGGCCGCCAGCTCATCGACGAGCACCCGGCCATTGACCCGCGCAAGCGCCACGATCTCCTCCTGGCGAGGCGTCAGCAGCATTCAGCCCTCCCTTCGTTTTCGGTTTCCTTTCTTTTAAGGCAAAACGAACCGGAAGCAAACAATACGAAAACCCGCCGGAAATCCGGCGGGCCTGGCGTTTTCCCCTTTCCTCCGTCACCCCCGGCCGTGAGCCGACGGTCCAGCGGGTGGCGATGGATGCCCGGGTCAGGCCCGAGCATGACGAAAGAGGGGGAGCGACAGCACTTTATCAGCGCGCTCCTCGGCGGCCCGGAACGGGCTTCCTCGCCTTACAGCGCGTTCACCGGGCCGATACCGAAGAACAGCGTCTCGCCCGAGGAATCGTCGACGCCGTCATTGTCGGTCACGACATACCCATTGCCGGCGGCGTCGATCGTGAAGCCTTCGACCTTGTCGACGACATAGCCGCCGAGCGCCTTCAGGTCAGGGATAAGGTCGCGAACCTCTTCCTTGCTCACCACCGGCAGTTCGCCGCCGAGGGCGGCCGGCTTCAGCTCGGCGACCGGGACGCGGTAGAGCTTCTTGAGCTTCGCGGCCTTACCGATGAGGTTGTCCCGCTCGATGACATAGGCATAATCGCCGTCGATCGTGATCTCGGACAGCCCCACCCAGCCTTCCCCGGTCTTGTCGAGCGGGTAGCGCACGGCGCCCCACTCGCCGGTCGCAGGCTTATAGGAGACGAGCTTGACGAAGCCCTTCTCGTCGTCGCCCCATTCGCGCTGCACGGCCATCCACAGTGTCTTGTCGTCGCCTTCGCCGATAGTGGTGATCCCCTCGAAGCCGAAGCGCGTCTCGCCGGCACGCAGTTCCGCCGGGATAGCGATCTCCTTCCTGATCTCGCCCTTGGCATTCACATGGAAGAGCGCATGGCTGTAGAGCTTGGCGGCGTCGCCTTCGGACGCCAGCCAGTAACCGCCCTCGCCGTCGACGGCGATGCCTTCGATGTCGAGCTTCTGCGCCGGCGCCCCGTCGCGCGTGATGCGCAGCGCGTCGGTGATGAGGGCAGGCTTCTGCGTGGCGTCGATGGTGAAGATCGTCGGCTGCGAGGAATAGACCGAATCGCTTGCGGCAAACAGCTTGCCGGGCTCGTCCCTGTCGGCCGCCAGCGCCGAAAGGGCGCCGAAGCCGATGAGCCCGCCGTCCTTCTCGACGGAGGCGATCTGCGGATAGGCCGCCTCGCCTTCCGCGCGCTCGAAGATCATGACATGCGAGCGGGCGCCGCCGTCCTCAACGAGATCGGTCTCGTTGGCGGTCACGAACAGATTGCGGGCCGGGATGGCGACTGCGCCCTCCGGGCCGATGCCGGAGGGCAGGAGTTGCAGCAGTTCCGGCTCGCCGCCCGTGTCCTTGTAGACGCCGACGACCGAGGCGCGCTCGGCCAGCACGAAGAACAGGTCGTCCTCGCCGAACCGGGCCGCTTCCAGCCCTTCCGGCTCGATGCCCTTGCTGTTGCGCTTGTCCGGATAGTGGCCGATCCTGACGATGGCATGTTCGAAGGACGCGCCGCTTTCGAACAGGACCTTGCCGGTCCTGTCGAAGATGGTGAAGCCGCGCGCGCCGCCCTTGTAGTCGCCCTCGTTGGCGACGACGAGACGGTCGTCGTCGAGCCACTTGACGGCATCGGGCTCGCGAAGGCGGCCCTTCTGCTCACCGGTGAAGTCCAGCGCCCCGTCCCGCTTGACGTCGACGTTCTCCAGATCGACGGCGCCGGCCGAAAAGTGGCTCTTCACCTCGCCGGTCCTGCCGTCGACGATCACGATATGGTTGTTCTCCTGAAGCGTGACGGCGATCTCGTCCCGGTCGTTGAACGACACGAATTCCGGCTCCGGGTCGTCGCCGGCGATCTCGGCAAGGCCCGTCAGCGCGACGCGCTTCAGCGAGCCGCAATCGACGACACCGTCCTCAAGCGACAGGATGACCAGATCGCCGGCCGGCATCTGCGGGATTTCGCCGTCGTTCAGGTCCTCGTCGCGCTCGTTCTCGATGGCGATCGCGGCGATCGTCCTGTCCTTGTTGAGCGCGATGGAGTCCGGCTGGCCGCCGATGTCGCAGCTTGCCTCGGCGGTCTTGGAGGCCATATCGACCGTCACCAGAACGCCCGAGGGATCGGTGAAGCTCTCCCGCGTGTTGACCGCGACCAGCGCCTTGCCGCCCGTAACCGCCACCGACGTCGGCTCGCCTTCGAGGGAAACGATGCCGGCGGCCTTCGGCGCCCGTGCATCGGTGATGTCGATGAAGCCGATCGCCTTCAGCGGACTGTCGGAATAGACGAGAAGGTTGCCGTCTTCGGAGGCGGCGATGATCTCGGACGAGGTCGGCGTCTTCGGATCGACATCGGCCGGCAGGTTGTCGGCGACGGCGAAGGATGCGATGCGGTTGAAGACGGGTTCGGCATGGGCGGCCGGGGCGACGGACGACGCCAGCACGGCGGCGAGTGCGGCGATGAGCGAACGGGTTTTCATGAAATCCTCCGGGATCCGGTTGAAAGGGACCCGGCGGTTCTGGGCCTTGCATGTTACAGGCAGATGACACCGTTCCGGGGCGCCGGGCCGTCTTTGCCGCCCGGTGGAAAATCGCTATCCTGGCTGTCGCACTCCCGCCCCGACAACCAGCCACGGACCCATGAGCCTCGACACCACCCAGACAGCGCACCCCCGGGAAAAGCCCGTTTCCTTTCGCCGCAGGCTGGCGCGCACCGCGTTCGAGGCGGCGCTGCTTCTTGCCGGGACGGCGGCGTTCAACGGCATTCTGTTCGGGCATGTGCGCACCGGCGCCTACCGCTTCGCCGTCCATGAGGACGTGCCCGCCACAAGCGCGAACGAATACGGCTCCTTCGTCGTGGAAATCGCGCTCGGCATGGCCGCGGGGCTGCTGGTGGCCGTGCTGCTCGGCCGGATCGGCGGCATCCGGGTCCTCGCCTTCCCGCTTGCGGCGGTCGCGGCACTCTATGCCGGCATGCCCGACGCCCGGCTGTTCGGCAGCACGTGGACGATGGGCGAGCGGGCCGCGCTGTTCATCGATGCCTATCCGATCTCCGTGCCCGTGGTCCTCGTCATCTTACTCCTGCACGCGCTCCCGTTCAGGGGCCGGCGCAGGATGTCGCCCGGCGGCCCCTCGCAACCCGCGTCGTGAGGCGACCCTCGCTCCCTTTCAGCCGCGCACGGTTTCCTCGGCGGCGAGCGCCACGGCCAGCAGACGCTCGTCGGCATGGGGCAGGCCGGAGAGCAGGCAGCCCGCCGGCATGCCGGCGTCGCCCGTGCCGCAGGGGATCGAAACGCCACACCCGTCGAGGAAATTGCCGATCTGCGTGTTGCGCAACGTTCTGGCGTTGGCGGTGAAGAAACGCTCGTCGTCGGTGAGAAGCGGCCCGATCGCCGGCGCGACATGCGGCAGCGTCGGCGAGACGAGAAGCTCGCCGGGGGCGAGCGCGCGGGCCATATCCGCGATCATCCGCTCGCGCGTTTCGAGGATATGGATATAGTCCGGCGCAGTGATCTTCTCGCCGCCCCGCGTGCGGGAGACGACGCGGGGGTCCATGTCCGCCGCCTCCGCCCCGGCCAGCCGCTCGCGATGCAGCGCATAGGCTTCCGCCGTGACGAGCGCGCCGCGTTCCGCGATCAGCTCGAACAGTTCCGCGAAGACCGGGAAGGCCTGCCGGCGGATGCGGGCGCCGGCGGCAGCGAGCCTTTCCAGCGCCGCCTCGAAGGCGGCGGCGACGCCCGCCTCGATACCGTCGAAGACCACCGTCTCCGGCACGACCAGCGATTGCCCGTCCACCGTTGCGCGCTTTACCTCGGAAGCCGTTTGCCCGCGCATGGCGGCGTCCACCCACACCGCGTCCTGAACCGTGCGGCAGAGGGGCCCGAGCGAATCGAGGCTTTTCGCCAGCGGGAAAACGCCGTCCATCGGATAGCGCCCGCGCGTCGCCTTGTAGCCGACGACGCCGTTGAAGGCGGCGGGAATGCGGATCGAGCCGCCGGTATCCGTACCGATGGCGACCGGCACGAGCCCGGCGGCGACGGCCACGCCCGCGCCGGAGGAGGAACCACCGGGAATGCGGGGACCATCGGTGGCGGCGGGGTTCTGCGGCGTGCCGTAATGCGGGTTGATGCCGATCCCCGAAAAGGCGAACTCGCTCATGTTGGTGCGGCCGACCGCGACCATGCCAGCCGCTTCCAGCGCCTGCACGACGGCGGCATCCGCCTCAGCCGGCGCGTTCCTCGCCAGCACCTTCGAGCCTGCGGTGGTGACGACGCCTTCGAGGTCGAACAGGTCCTTCCACGCGACGGGCACGCCGTCGAGAACGCCGAGCGAGCGGCCCTCGGCGATGCGCCGGGCCGAAGCCTCGGCCTCCCGCCGCGCCCGCTCCGGCGTCAGGAGCGTGAAGATCGCCCGGTCGGGATGGGCGGCGATGGCGGCGAGCGTTTCCTCGGCCAGCTCGCGGGGGTCGAGCGCACCCGCCTGAAGAAGCACCGAAAGCTGCGCGACGGATTTGCCGAGATTGCCCGTATTGCCCATATGGTTTCTCCTTCTATCGCCCGACAAGCTGCATCCAGCGGCGGACGAGATAATTGTGCTCGTCCATCGTGGTGTTCCACACCGCGATGGAATTGGCGCGCTGCCAGTAGGAGCCGCCGCTGCGGACCGAGCCGGCGCGGATGCGGATGCCTCCGTCCGGGCCGGGCAGGTCCGCCGCCGCCGGCAAGCCCGCATACCAGTAGTTCCATTCGGCCTCGCTCATGTAGCGGCGGGAGCGTTCCGGCGTCGAGATGTAATAGCCCTGGCGGGCAACCACCGCGCCCGGCCAGCCGGAAAGCCACCAGTTGAGATAGTCGTAGGCCGCGTCGAGCGCCCGGCCGGCAAGCTGTCGCGACAGGCACAGGCCGCCATGCCAGGCGCGGTAGCCCTCTGCGGGCACCGCCTGTTCGACCGGGGCGCCCTGCCCCTGGAGGATCGTCGTGCCCGTCGACCACATGCTCTGGATGTCGGTCTTGTGCTCCAGCATCAGTTGCGCCGCTTCCTCGGCGGTGCGCCAGAAGGCGCGGAAGAAGCCGTTGCGCTTCTTTTCGGCGAGAATGTCGATGAGCCGGTCGATCTCGGTGACGCTCATGTTGCCGATGTTCTCGAAGCGCATCAGCCCGGCGGACTGGGCGGCGAGCGCCGCATCGAAAATGCCGATGGCCGGCTCGTCCACCAGCGCCACGCGCCCGGCCCAGCGCTCGTCGAGCAGGCTCGCCCAGCTTTCCACCTCGGACGGTCCCCTCACCAGATCGGTCCGGTAGGCGAAGCTGTCGAAATTGTGGTGGGTCGGCAGCATCGAGATCTTCGAGGTCGGCGCTTCCCCCAGTTCCAGGTTGGGCTGCACGAACAGCTTCCTGACCGGCGCGTCGCCCCGGCCGAGCCGCGCATTCGGCCCGATGCGCCCCGTCTTGGTCAGGTCGGTGATCTCGTCCCACAGCGCGATGCGGTTGATGTCGATCGGCTGGATGGCGCGCCAGTACCAGACGATATCGAGATTGTGGAAGCACTGGTCGTAGATGTCGTAGCTGCCCGGCTCCTGCGCCGCCTTATGCTGGGTCGTCAGGAAATCGTTGTTGTCGAAGGCGATTTCGATGCCGAGGTCCTTTTCCGCGCCGAGGCGCAGCTCTTCCAGCAGCGAAATGGCCGTGCCCAGCACCTTCAGCTTCGGCCGTCCGGCGGTGGCCAGCGCCGGCGCGGCGAAATGGGACATCACAGATCTGGGCTTGCTCATGCGCGGGCGTTACCGGTTCCGATTGTAGAGCGGCGAGGCGGCGCGGACGGGATCGGGCGGGGCGACCGCAAACGCTTCGAAAGACCGTTTCAACAGCGTCGCATCGAGGCCGTCAACGATAAAGACGATGCGCGAGCGGCGATCCTGCGAGGACCAGCCGCCCATGTGGACCGGCGTATGCACCAGATGCTGGACGCCGTGGATGGCCACGGGCCGGTCCTCGCCTTCGATGTTGAGAATGCCCTTCACCCGCAGCACCCGTTCGCCGTGCCGGTTGATGAGCATAGTCAGCCAGATGCCGAAGGCCGTCCAGTCGATGGCCCGGTCGACGGAGAGGACGAAGGAGCGGAAGGCGGCGCTGTGCGCCTCCCCGGCGGCCGTCACCAGCTCGCGGCTGTCCTCGCAGTAAAAGCCGCTGGCCGACTGGAGGCCGGCGCCGCGCGTGGCGTCGGAGCCCGCGACCAGTTCGGCCACCGACAAGGCGGGATCGTGGACGTCGATGATCGACGCATCGGGGTTGAGCCGCCGCAGCCGCTCGCGAAGACCGTCGTCCGCATCGGCTCTGGCGAGGTCGGACTTGGTCAGCACCAGCCAGTCGGCGATGGCGGCCTGGCGGTTGGATTCGACATAGACGTCGAGCTGGCGGGCGCCGTTCACCGCATCGACGGTGGCGATCACGCTGCCGGGCCGGAAATGGTGGCGCAGCACCGGATCGGCCTTGATGGTGGAGAGCGTCGGGAAGGGATCGGCAAGCCCCGTGCTTTCGATCATCACCCGCGAAAACGGGGGAATGAGGCCGCGTTCGCGGCGCGAATGCAGGTCGCGCAGCGCATCGACCAGTTCGCCCCGGACGGTGCAGCAGATGCAGCCCGATTGCAGCAGCACCATGTTGTCGTCGATGCGCTCGACCAGATGGTGGTCGAGGCCGGCCTCGCCGAATTCGTTGATCAGCACGGCGGTGTCGGAAAGCGCCGGATCGTTCAGCATCCGGCGCAGAAGCGTCGTCTTGCCGGAGCCGAGAAAGCCGGTCAGCAGGTTGACGGGGGTGAACTCAGGGATCTCAGGCACCGCATTCGCCCTCCAGCCGGGCGATGAGATCGGGATCGAGCGGATCGCAGTCGCGCCCGATCATGCGTTCCGCCGCCGGCCACAGATGGCCGAGATCCTCGACCACCTCGCTCTTGCCGGTGCGGCTGGCCAGAACATAGGACGCGCCCTGCCAGTCCGAAAGCGTCAGGGCATAGGCCGCGAGGATGCGGTTGGCGGCGGCGACACGGGCGATCCGTTCGCGGCGGCGGTCGATCCGCTCGACATTGCGCGTATAGACGCCGGGCCGCGCGGCGGCATCGGCCCAATGGTCGGCGCCGCCAAGGACGCCGCAAAGCGAACACATGGTGCTTCTCCCTTTCTTTTCTCCCCTCCCGAACGCCGAGACGCCGCCCCCTCATCCGGCCCTTCGGGCCACCTTCTCCCCGGCGGGGAGAAGGGAGGGAGTGAAACCGTTCCGTCTTCGCCCTTCTCCCCATCGGGGAGAAGGTGCCGGCAGGCGGATGAGGGGGCCTCGCCTCTACTTCTGGCGCGGGAAGCGCTGGGCGAAGTCGTCGGCGATCTCGTTCATGGTAACGAATTTCACGCCCGGATGCTTGCTCATATGGGCATAAAGACGTTCCAGCATCATCAGCACCTGCGGACGCCCGGCGACGTCGGGGTGAATGGTGATCGGGAACACCGCATAATCCATTTCGCGATAGACCCAGTCGAACTGGTCGCGCCACATCTGCTCGATGTCGTGCGGATTGACGAAGCCGTGGCTGTTCGGCGACTTCTTGATGAACATCATCGGCGGCAGGTCGTCGAGATACCACGAGGCCGGGATTTCGATGAGGTCGGTTTCCTGGCCGCGCTTCAGCGGCACCATCCAGTCGGACGGCTTCTTCGAATAGTCGATCTTGGTCCAGCTGTCGCCGACGCGCACGTAATAGGGCGTGAAGTCGCGGTGCATCAGCGAATGGTCGTACTTGATGCCGCGCTCCAGCAGAAGCTCGTTGGTGACGTTGGAAAACTCCCACCACGGCGCGACATAGCCGGTCGGGCGCTTGCCGGCGAGCTTCGTCACCAGTTCGATGCACTTGTCGAGCACCTCGGTTTCCTGCTCGCGGGTCATGGCGATCGGGTTTTCATGGCTGTAGCCGTGAATGCCGATTTCGTGGCCGGCATCGGCCACGGCCTGCATCTGTTCGGGGAACGTCTCGATGGAGTGCCCCGGAATGAACCAGGTGGTCTTGATGCCGAAGCGCTCGAACAGCTTCAGCAGCCGCAGCGAGCCGACCTCTCCGGCAAAGATGCCGCGCGAAATGTCGTCCGGCGAATCCTCGCCGCCATAGGAGCCGAGCCAGCCGGCCACGGCATCGACATCGATGCCGAAGCTGCAAAAGATTTCCTTTGCCATTTTGAAGAACCTCCTTGCGTGTCTTCTTCTTGAATACGGGTCAGTGCGCCGGGATCACCGTCGCCTGTTCGGGGCTCCAGGACAGGACGACCTGAGAGCCGACGGCGAAGGCGTCGGGACGGTATTTTTCGACATGCCCCTCCAGCGCGATGCTGCGGCTGTCGGGCAGGGTGACGGCGAGATGCGAGATGTGGCCGACCACGTCGAAGCGCGAGATCGTCGCGTCGATGACGTTGCCGCCGAAATCGGCGGCGATCCGCTCGCGCCGGGCCTCCTGCGCGGGAACCACCTCGATGGCTTCCGCCGGCACGACGAGGTTGACGTGCGCGCCGCCGTCGAAGGCGGCGGACGGCTTGCCGGCCAGCGTGCCGGATGCGGTTTCGGCAACCGTCATGCCGCCTTCGCTGCCCTTGACGGTGCCGGCGAAGATGGTGTTGCGGCCGACGAACTGGGCGACGAACGGCGTGTTCGGCCGCGTGTAAAGCTGGTGCGGCGGGCTGATCTGCTCGACGCGGCCCTGGTTCATCACCACGATCCGGTCGGAGAGCGCCAGCGCTTCCGATTGCGCGTGGGTGACGAAGACGAAGGTGACGCCGAGGTTCTTCTGGAGCAGCTTCAGTTCGTTCTGGATCGCCTTGCGCAGGTTGGCGTCGAGCGCGCCGAGCGGCTCGTCGAGCAAGAGGATATCCGGCTCGACCACGAGGCCGCGGGCGAGCGCGATGCGCTGGCGCTGGCCGCCCGACAGGCGCTCCGGCTTGCGTTCGGCGATGTCCTCCAGCCCGAGCGTGGCGAGGATGCGGTCGACCTTCGCGTCGATTTCGGCCTTCGGCATGCCCTTGACCGCCAGCCCGTAGCCGACGTTGCGGCGCACCGTCATGTGCGGAAAGAGCGCGTAGTTCTGGAAGATCGTCGAGGTCGGGCGCTTCTGCGCGGGCACATCGTTCATGCGGATGCCCTTGATCATCATGTCGCCCGAGGAAATGCTCTCGAAACCGGCGATCATGCGCAGCGTCGTGGTCTTGCCGCAGCCAGACGGACCGAGAAACGCGATGAACTCGCCTTTGGTCACGGCCAGGTCGAAACCGGCGACGGCGGTGGTGCCGTTGTCGTACACCTTGCCGACCTTCATCAGTTCGAGGTCGTAAATCATCGCATGCTCCGTAAGGATTGGAAAAGACGCCGGCACCCGCCTCCGCCGGCCGGCGGCGAAGGCGGGGCTCCGGACGATTACGCGTTGAGGAACTCGTCCCACTTCTGGACCAGATGGTCGTATTCGTCCGGCCACTGGTGCCAGTAGGCGACGTTGCCGGCGCGTTCCTCCAGCGAGCCGCCGTCGCGCAGGTCGCCTTCGCTGATGCCGCGCTCCGGCGCGCCGACCCACGGCTTGCCCTCGTACCAGAAGGCGTATTTATCCGGGTCCATGACGTCCTTGATGTTGGTCGAGGGCGAGTAGTAGCCCTGCTCGGACACGGTGATGCCCGGCTCGCCGGACAGCCAGTAGTCGGCATAGGCGATGACCGCTTCCTTGTTGGTCGAGCCGGCGATCATCGCCGGGCCGATGGCCCAGCCGCGATAGCCTTCCTTCGGCACGGCGTATTTGGCGGGCTTGCCCTGCGCCTTGACAGCCATGACGGCGGGCTGCCAGGCATCGCAGACGACCATCTCGCCGGAGGCCATGAAGTTCACCAGCTCGCCGAAATCGCCCCAGAGCGCGCGGAACTGGCCGTCCTTCTTCTTCGAGATGAGGAAGCTGGCCGCCTCGTCGATTTCCGCCGCCGTCGGGTTGCCGGGGTTCGCCACGTCGGAAAGGCCGAGCGAGTTCATCGCCATGATGGCCTGCCCGAAGGCGATCAGCGGGTCGGTATTGAGGCCGGACTTGCCCTTCCACTTGGGGTCGAAGATCGCGGCCCAGGTATTGGCCTCCTCCTCCGAAACCACATCCGGATTGTAGCCGATGGAATCGTAATTGTAGACCGCCGGAACCATGTTCAGCGCGGTCTGGCCCTCGTCCGCCCAGATCTGGCCGACGATCTGCGACTTGAGGTCCCACTTGTCGCTGGGTGCGGTGAAGGTGTCGCGGATATTCGCCCAGTTCTTCAGCGAGGCGGCGGGAATCGTCTCGACATTGTTGGTCATGACGATGGCGGGCAGGCGCTCGGCGATGATTTCCCAGCAGTCGTAGTCCTTCGAGCCGGACAGGATCCGGGTCTGGGCGTCGGGATAGGTCGCGGCCGTGCCGGAGGTGGTGCCGACGCCGGAGACCTTCTTGAACTCCTCCAGGATGCGCTCCTGAACCGTGACCGAAAGGCCGATGGTGCGAAGCTGCTGGCTGGCGAGGTCGCCCGCCGCGGCAAAGGCGGCGCGCGACGACAGGAAGGGCGTGCCGCCGCCCATCGCCAGCGCGATGGCGCCTGCGGAGCGCTTCAGAAGCGAACGGCGATTCATTTCCATGATGGACATGTCTCTTCTCTCCAATTTTTCGTTGTTCCCCGAGGTCACGGCCATGCCGAAGCCCCGCTTATCGTTGGTTCCCGTTCCGGCAGGCTCGCGCCGCCGGAAACGGGGCATTCAGTAGCGCCCCACCAGGAGGCCTCCATCCACGACCAGCACCTGGCCGGTCATGTATCTCGCGCCGTGCGACGCCAGAAAGGTGATGACGTCGGCGATGTCCGCGGCCTCGCCGAGACGCCCCATCGGAATGAATTCGGCGGCCTTTTCCGCCCCCGCCGGGCCGAGAGAGTTCTCCTCGGACAGAAGCTGGGCGGTGCGGATGTAGCCCGGCGCGACGCCGTTGACGCGCACCCCGTCGCGGGCCATCTCGACGGCCAGCGCCCGGACCAGCCCGACGACGCCGGCCTTTGCGGTGGAATAATGGACATGCTCGTCCCAGCCATAGGCGACGCCCATGATCGAGGAGAGCGCGACGATGCTGCCCGATTTGCGGGCGCGCATGGCCGGGGCCGCCGCCCGCACCAGCCGGAAGATGCCCTTGAGGTCGATATCGAGCGTCAGGTCCCATTTCGCGTCGGTCAGTTCGGCCAGCGGCGTGCGGTGGGCGATGCCGGCATTGGCGACGATCACGTCGATCCTGCCGTGGCGCTTTTCGACATCCGCGACGATGGCGTCGGCGGCCTCCTTCGCCCGCACGTCGTAATGGACGAACTCGGCCGAGCCGCCGGCGGCGCGGATCTCGCCGGCGACCGCCTCGCCTTCCCCGTCGAGAATGTCGGTGACGATCACATGATCGCCGAGCGCCCCGAAGGCCTTGGCCGTGCCCCGGCCGATGCCGATGCCGGCGCCGGTGACGAGAACGATGCGTTTTTCACTGCTGGACATGGGTTCGCTCCTCAAAGCATGACGTCGCCCGAATTGGGCCCGAGGGTCTGGCCGACGAAGAGGCTTGCCGCGTCGGAGGCGAGGAAGGCGACCGCTGCCGCCACTTCCTCCGGCTCGCCGAACCGGCCGAGCGGCAGTTCGGCCCGCTTGGCGTTGCGCCAGTCTTCGGAAAGCTCCATCACCAGCGGCGTATTGATCGGTCCCGGCGCGACGGCATTGACGCGCACGCCACGGCTCGACACCTCGCGGGCCAGCGCCTTGGTCATGCCGATGATCGCCGCCTTGGCACCGGAATAGTGGACGAGTTCGACGCCGCCGATCTGGCCGAGCTGCGAGGCGATGTTGACGACGACGCCCCGGCCGGCGGAAAGCATGGCCGGCAGCACGGCCCGGGTCATCAGGAAGTTGCCGCGCACATGCACGGCGAACATGCGGTCGAAATCGGCCACCGTCAGCGTTTCGAACGGCGCCTGGTGGGCGATGCCGGCATTGTTGACCAGCAGCCCGACCGTGCCGTGTGCCGCGACCGCCGTCGCGTGGATCACCGCGGCATCGGCCTCGGAGGAGACGTCGCCGGCAAGGCCCGTCGCGATGCCGCCTTTCCCGCGGATTTCCGCCGCGACCGTTTCGGCGCGCCCGGGCGAAAGATCGTTGACGAGCACGGCATAGCCGTCGGCGGCGAGCCGTTCGGCGATGGCCCGGCCGATACCCGAACCGGCCCCGGTGACGATTGCGGAGACGGGTTCCATCATGCGTCCTCCTGCACGGCGATGCGCTTGGCGCGGCGCACAGCGAAACCCATCAGGATCGCGTAGACCGACAGCAGCGCGAAGGAAAACAGCGTGGTCAGCACCCCGAAGGCGAAGACGTTCGGATGCACTTCCACGGAGAAGGTGCCGTAGATCGCCAGCGGCAGCGTCAGGTCGCGGCCCGAGGCGAACAGCGTGCGCGAGAACTCGTCGTAGGACAGCGTGAAGGCGAACAGCATGGCCGACAGCACGCCGGGGAAGATCAGCGGGAACGTGACCTTGCGGAAGGTGCGCGCCGGGCTGACGCCGAGCGACCAGGCGGCTTCCTCGACGCTCGGATCGAAGCGGTTGAAGATCGCCAGCATGACGAGGAAGGCGAAGGGGAAGGTGTAGACGACATGCAGCACGAAGGCCGTGCTCCACCAGTGACGGTCGATGCCGAAGGTGTTGGCGACCAGCGCCATGCCGAGGCCGACCAGCACGCCCGGCACCATCATGCCGAGAACGATCAGGTAGAAGACCGCGCCCGAGCCGCGGAACCTGCGGCGGAAGGCCTGCGCCGACATGACGCCGAGCACGGTGGAGACGACCGTGGTCATCAGCGCCAGCGTCATCGAGCGGACCAGCGCCTGATCGATCGGCAGCGGCGCGATGCGCGAGGGCGGCGTCAGGCCGAACAAGTGCCTGTACCAGTAGGTCGACCATTCGATGATCGGAAACTGCGGCCCGCCTTCCGGTCCCGCCTGGAAGGACAGGATGGCGAGCACGGCGAGCGGCGCATAGAGGAAGACGATGAACAGGGTCGTATAGACCGCAAGGCCGAATTTGATGCCGCTGTAATTCATGCTCACAGCTCCTTCTTGAGGTCGACGACCCGGAGCAGGCCGGCCACGACCGCGCCCATCAGCACGGTGAGAACGACGCCCGCGACCGCCGCGAAGGCCCATTTCAGCGAGCCGACCTGGGTGACGATGATGTTGCCGAGCAGGTTCACCTTGCGGCCGGAGAGCGCAGCGGAGGTGGCGAACTCGCCCAGCACCATGACAGAGACGAAGATCGCGCCGACCACCACGCCCGGCATGGAAAGCGGCAGGATGATGGTGCGGAAGATGCGCCAGAAGCCGGCGCCGAGATCCTCCGCAGCCTCGATGATCGAGGGATCGATGCGCCCGAGCATGAAGGCGATGGGGCCGACCATGAAGACGCAGTAGATCTGCGTCATGCCGATGACCACCGACAGTTCGGAAAACAAGAGCACCTCGATCGGCTGGGTGATGGCGCCGATCTTCATCAGGATCATGTTGATCGCGCCTTCCTTGCCGAGCATCGGCCGCCAGGCGAGAACGCGGATCAGGAAGGAGGTCCAGAACGGGATGACGCACAGCACCAGCAGCACGGTGGAGAGCGTCTTGTTCCTGATGAACAGGCCGACGAACAGCGCCGCCGGATAGCCGACCAAGAGGGTGGCGGCCAGCACCGTCAGCCAGATGCGGACGGTGGTCCACAGCGCGCCGAGATAGGTGTCGCTGGTGAAGAAGGTGATCCAGCTTCTCAGCGTCAGCGTCGGCTCGATGGTGAAGGTCGTCTGCGTCCAGAAGGACACGTAGAGCATCATCAGCATGGGCAGCACGAGGAACAGCACCATCCAGATGACGCCGGGCGCGAGAAGCCACAGCCCCTTGCGGGCCTTGAGCGTGACCGGCACGCTTTCGTTCGAGGTTTCAGTGATGGCGGTCATGGATCCGGCTCTCCGTAAGGACAGGCAGGGAATGGGCGGCGTCACGCATAGACAATGGCGTCGTCCTTCTTCCAGATGAGGCCGTAGCGGCCGTGCGGCTCGTAGCTTTGCGGCGCGGCCTGGCTCAGATGCGTTTCCACCTCGAAGACCTTGCCGTCGTCGAGCGTGAAGAAGGAGGTGATCGCCGAGCCGGTATATTCGCTGGCGAGGAAGGTGCCCTCGATGCCGATCTCGCCGTCGCCGGCTTGGGTGCCGGCCGGGCGGATGGCGATGCGGTCGTAGCGGATGGCGTAGGCCTGCCGGTCCGATTTCTGCACGGTGGGGCCGATGGGAAAGGTGCCGGCCGGCGTCACGAAGCGTTCAGCATCCACCTGCCCGAAGAAGATGTTGTAACAGTTGAAGAACCGGGCGACGGCGGGCGAGACCGGGCGGTTGTAGATCGTGTCGGCATCGGCCTGCTGGGCGATCCGGCCGCGGTCCAGCACCAGCACGGTGTCGCCCATCGAAAGCGCCTCCGTCTCGCTGCCGGTCACATGCAGGAAGGTGACGCCGCAGCGTTCGCGGATGGCGCGCAGCTCGCTGCGCATGCGGGTGCGCAGATTGGCGTCGAGCGCGCCGAGCGGCTCGTCCAGCAGCACCATCCGCGGTTCGGTGACGAGCGTGCGGGCCAGCGCCACGCGCTGTTTCTGGCCGCCGGAAATCTGCGTCACCGCCCGGCCTTCGAGGCCCGTCAGGCCGACAAGCGCGATCATGTCGCGCACCTTGCGGCGAACCGCCTCCGTGTCCGTCACCGGGTTCCTGTCGCGGTTGACGAGGCCGAAGGCGATGTTCTTCTCGACCGTCAGGTGCGGAAACAGCGCGAAGTTCTGGAACACGAAGCCGATGCCGCGCTCGTGCGGGGAAACGCCGCCGATCTCTCGCCCGCCAAAGCGGATCGTGCCGCTTTCCGGGGCCTCGAAGCCGGCGATGACCCGCAGCAGCGTCGTCTTGCCCGCGCCGGAGGGGCCGAGCAGCGACACGTAGCTGTCGTCGGGCAGCGAAAGATCGATCCCGGCGAGCGCCACGGCATCACCGTAGGATTTCACCACATTCGAAAGTTGCAGCACTGTCGACACTGTTTCTCCGCCGGTTTTCAGGGCGCACGGCTGTCCGTTCGCCGATACGCTCCCGGGATGCGAAAGGCATCTTTCGGGACGCGCGGAAGCGCTTGCGCCGGGGTGCGGCGCATCGGGATCAGGACTGTTCCGTGGCGTTCAGATTATCCACCTCGCCGCGCTTCTTGTCCGGCGCGATCGTTGCATGAAGTATGGCACTAATGATTTTTGTATGCAATACGCTTTTTATGAATTTGCGCCCGATTCAACCAAAGCCCTATGGCGGAGATGACGAAAAGGAGAATCCGCATGGATATCAATGCCGACAGCCTCTCCGGTGCCGCCCGACAACGCCGGAAAACAAGGCGAACACGGGCATGTCTGGCGCCTTTCGGCGGCGCAGGGCAGGCCGTGCGGCAAAAGCGTCCCGCTTTGTCCGCTCCGATTTCCGGCGCATTCGATCCTCGCGACATGCGATTAAAAATCACATTTTGTATTCAAAAATCATTTTATATCAATCTGGCGCATCGCGAGGGAAATGCCGTAAACAGATCGCACTGGTCTATCGCTCCATCATGAGGGTTCTCCGGGTTCATGACCGAAAACCGCAAGGGACAAAACGCACAACGCCGGTACGAGATCGCCGAGGATGTGCTACGCACGAACATCGCCGAGGGCATCCTGCCGCCCGGGCTGGTGCTTCTCGAAGGCCCGATCGCCGAAATCCTCCAGACCTCGCGCGCGCCGGTGCAGCGCGCCTTGCAGACGCTGGAGGCGGAAGGGCTGGTCCACCGCTTCAAGGGCCGCGGCTATCTGGTCGGCTCCGGCGAGGAGGCGCTCGAACCCAACCGCACCGACATCAAGACGCTCGGCCTCATCATTCCGCAGCATGCCGACGAGGCGCTCCAGAACCGCGCCTCCTGGGAGCGCATCTACAACACGGTCGAGCGCGACGTCGCCGGCTGCGTCGTCTTCGGCCAGTACCGCATCATCGAGTCGGAGTTGGCCGAGCATTTCAACGTCAGCCGCACGGTGGTGCGCGACGTGCTGGCGCGGCTGCGCGAGCGTGGGCTGGTGCGCAAGAACGCCTCCTCCCACTGGATCGCCGGGCCGCTGACCGCCCAGACCGTCAAGGACCATTTCGTCCTGCGCGGCATTCTCGAGCCGCAGGCGCTCATCGCCTCCGCCTCCCATATCGACCGCGATGCGCTGGTCAGCCTGTTCGGCCGGCTGGGCGCTCTGGAAAGCCGGCATGACACGGATTTCCTCAAGGACCTTGCCGAGATCCAGTCCCGTTTCATCGACACCTGCGTTCTGGCGACGCCGAACGAGAAGCTTCAGGAACTCATCCGCAATAACCTGCTGCCCGTCACGGCCATCGAAAGGCTGCTGGGGCTGCTCGGCCTGCCGGGCGATCCGATCGTCATCACGGAACTGCGGCTGATCGTCGAACTTCTGATGCGCGGCGCGACCGCGGCCGCCGCCGCCATGCTGCAAACCCATCTGGAAGCCTCGGTCAACCGCACCATCGCGCAGATGAAGATCGTGGCGATCATTCCGAGCCCGAGCGCCACGGCGGACTACCTGACCCGGGTGATCGAGGAGTGAGCGGGCGGTAACGACCGCAAAAGCGAAGGCTTCCGCCGTCTCTGCCGCTTTTCCGTTCCGAATGCCTGCCCGCATCGCCTTTCCCCTTTTTGCCGTCAGAACAGCGCCCTGATCCGCTCGACGAGTGCCGCCCGGTCCTTGCGGGCCTGAAGGGCTGTTTCCATGTCCACCTGCACGAACCGCGCCGGCGTGTGCGGCTGCAATTGGCCGATCAGGTCCATGTCGGCGGAAATCACCGTGCCGAGCATGAAATAGCCGCCGCCCGATACCGCGTCGCGGTGGAGCACGATGGGTTCCGAGCCGCCCGGCACCTGGATGGAGCCGTAGGGATAGCAGCTATCGACGATGTTCGAGGGATCGGAGCCCGCGCCGAACGGCTGCTCGCGCGGATTGAACTCGATGGGCCGGCCGCCGCGGAAGCGATAGCCCATGCGGTCGGCCTCGGGCGCCACCTTCCACTCGTCCTCGAAGAAGTTGCGCCCGGCCTGTTCGGTGATCCGGTGCCAGTAGAGACCGGGCAGGACGCGCAGTTCCGCCGGTCTGCCCGGCTGGCGGCGCAGCGCTTCGGGCACGGACCGGCCCTCGGCCACGGGGGCGGCCTCGCCGACCGGCAGTTCGTCGCCGGCGGCGATGGCGCGGCCGTTAAGCCCGCCCAGCGCGCCGATCGGATAGGTCGAGCGGCTGCCGAGTGCCACGGGCACGTCGATGCCGCCGGAAACGGCGATATAGATGCGCGCGCCGCCCTTCAGGAAATCGAAGCTCAGGACCTGCCCGGCCTTGACCTTGAAGGCCGTCCAGCCCGGCTGCTCGACGCCGTCAAGCTTGACGGGCATCTCCGCGCCGGTCACGGCAACGATGGCATCCCCGGTGAATTCGAGCTTCGGCCCCATGAACACCGCTTCCAGCCCGGCGGCGCCGATATCGTTGCCGACCAGCAGGTTGGCGGCCTTCAGCGCCACGCGGTCCATCGCGCCGCCCTCGGGAATGCCGAGATGGAAATAGCCGGGACGGCCGAGATCCTGCACAGTGGTGGCAAGTCCCGGATGAAGAACCTTAATGGCCATCGAGCACACCCTCCAGTCTGGCGTTGTAACCGTCGATATCACTCTGGAATTCCCGAAGATCGAATTTCACCGGGCGGATGGGCGGCGAAAAATCGCCCTTGTCCACCGCCTCGACCGCCCGGGCGTAGCCGTCGCGATCGACCGGCTTGAACTTCACGATGTCGCCGGGACGGAAGAACACCATGAAATCCTTGAGATGGCCGGTCTTCTGCGTCGGGTCGTAGATCGGCATCGGCGTGATGCCGAACATCTGGTAGCCGCCCGCGCCGCGCACCGAATAGATGCAGCCGAAGCAGCCGCCGTGGCCGACGGTGAGCCGGGGCGTATCCGTGCGCGGGCGCAGGTATTTCGGCACCTCGATCTGCCGCTGGCGCTCGACCATCTGGTACATGAAGGGCAGGCCCGAGACGAAGCCGACCATCGAGACGAACCACGGCGAACCGGAATGCGCCTTGATGAAGCTGGCGACGGAAGAATAGCCGTTGATCTGCGCCGCATATTCCAGATCGGTGCTACCCGGGTCCTGATGGCGCTCGCGAAAGCGCATCAGCGTCTCATGGGTCCACGGGTCGTCGTAGAACACCGGGATTTCGACGATGCGGGTGGAGATCACCGGCTCGCCGCCCGCGGCAACCTCGGCGACGGCCTTCACTTCCTTCAGAAGATCGTCGGGATGGATGACGTCGGGGTCGAACCTGACCTGGAAGGAGGCATTGGCCGGGCAGATCTCGGTCACGCCCTTGATCTTCGCCTCACGGATGCCGTTCGTCACCGAAAGCGAGGTGAAGAAAGCCTCCAGCGACATCTCCTCGCTGCATTCGACGAACAGGTGCTCATCGCCTCCGAACGAATAGCGCATGACCATCAGGCAATCTCCTTGAGTGTCGCGGGCGGCGTGGAAAGCCCCGTTTCCAGCCATTGTTCCAGAAACCGGGTATGGACCGCGCCGCCGGCGACGGCGGCGTCGCGCGCCAGCGCCGCATGCAGCGGTATGGTCGTGGCGAGACCCTCGATGACGAGGCCGTCGAGCGCTTGCCCCAGCCGGGCGAGGCAGGCCTCGCGCGTTTCGGCATGGACGATCAGCTTGCCGAGCAGGGAATCGTAGAAGGGCGGAACGGTGTAGCCCTCGTAGAGCATCGTATCGAAACGGATGCCCTCGCCCTCGGGAACGATGAGCCGGGTCACGGTGCCGGGGGCCGGCATGAAGCCCTTCGCCGGGTCCTCGGCGTTGATGCGGCATTCGATGGCGTGGCCGCGAACCTTCACGTCCTCCTGCCGGACGGAGAGCTTCGCACCGCCGGCGATGCGGATCATCTCCTGCACGAGATCGATGCCGGTGATCATCTCCGTTACCGGATGCTCCACCTGGATGCGGGTGTTGACCTCGATGAAATAGAACCGGCCCTCGATATCGTCGTAGAGATATTCGACCGTGCCGGCGCCGCGATAGCCGACCTCGCGGGCCAGCGCCACGGCGCTGTCGCAGAGCGCCTTGCGCACCGCCTCGCTCAGGGCTTGCGACGGCGCTTCCTCCCACACCTTCTGGCGGCGGCGCTGGAGCGAGCATTCGCGTTCGAAGCAATGGATGGCGTCCTTACCGTCGCCGAGGATCTGCACCTCGACATGGCGGGCACGCGCGATGACCTTTTCCAGATAAAGGCCGCCGTCGCCGAAGGCGGCCAGCGCTTCCGCCGATGCCTGCGGGAAATGGCGCTCGAAATCCTCCATCGTCTCCGCGATGCGGATACCGCGCCCGCCGCCGCCGGCCGCCGCCTTGATCATCACCGGAAAGCCGATGCTCTCGACCAGCGCGCGGGCCGCATCGAGGCTTTCGACCCGGCCGTCGCTGCCCGGAACGGTCGGCACGCCGGCGCGCTGGGCCACCTTGCGCGCCTCCACCTTGTCGCCGAGCAGGCGGATTGCCTCTGCACTCGGGCCGATGAAGACCAGCCCGGCCTTTTCGACCGCTTCCGCAAAGGCGGCGTTTTCGGACAGGAAACCGTAGCCGGGATGAACGGCGTCGACACCGGCCTCCAGCGCCGCCTTCAATACGGCGTCGATGTTGAGGTAGGACTTCATCGCCGAGGGCGGGCCGATCTCGACGGCCGCATCGGCCAACTTCACCGCCAGCATGTCGCGGTCGGCGGCGGAATGGGCCTGCACCGTGCGGATGCCGAGCGCCCTGGCCGCCTGGACGATGCGGACGGCGATCTCCCCCCGGTTGGCGACGAGCAGCGAGCGGATGGTCATGCCTCGACCTCTGCGATCACCTGCCCCGCCATGATCGGCTCGGCATCCTCGACGAGGAAGACGATATTGCCGCCCTCGACACCCGCCGGAACCTCGTGGAAGGTCTTCATCACCTCGATGAGACCGACCGGATCGGCGGCGGCGACCGCATCGCCATCCGCCTTGAAGGGCGCGGCCTCCGGCGACGGTTTGCGGTAGAACGTCCCGGGAAGGGGTGATCTGATCTCCAGCTTGCTCATGTCATTCTCCGCTTTTCAAGCCTTGACGATTTCGGAAACGGGCGCGATGCGGATGCCTTCCGCCTTCAGCGCCTCGCGCATGTGGCGGACGATATCGAACGCCCCCAGCGTGTCGGAATGGAAGCAGATCGATTCGAACGGCACCGCGACCTCCCGGCCGCTGACCGTCGTGACCGTGCCTTGCGTGCAGGCCCTGACCACCTTGCGGGCGATCACGGCCGGGTCGGGCCGCCCGACATCGCGGGTGAAGACGATCGAGCCGTTGTCGGCATAGTCCCGGTCGGCGTAGAACTCGCGGATCATCGGCTGGCCCGCCTCCCTCGCCGCGCGTTCGGTGGCCGAACCCGCCATGCAGAACACGAAGACACTGGGGGCCGCGACCCGCATATAGGCAATGAACTGGCGGGCGAATTCCGGATCAATCGCCATTTCCATGTAGAGCGCGCCGTGCGGCTTGACGTGCTGGAGCGTCGCGCCGTGGCGGCGGGCGAATTCGCGCAGGGCGCCGACCTGATAGGCGATGTCGTTGACGAGTTCCAGCGGCGTCGCATCGATGCGCCGCCGGCCGAAGCCCTGAAGGTCGTTATAGCCCGGATGCGCCCCGACGCCGACCCCGTGCTCCACGGCAAGGCGGACCGTGCGGTCCATCAGGTTGGGATCGCCGGCATGGAAGCCGGCGGCGATGTTGGCGGAACTGATGAGGCCCATCAGGCTGGCATCGTCGGTGTCGCCGATCCGCCAGCACCCAAAGGCCTCGCCCATGTCGCAATTGATGTCCACGGCGTCGAGATGCACAGGTTTTTCCATGTTGTGACTATATTTTATGCAACCATTCAAATTGCACGTCCTTTTGTCAAAAAAACGCTAGTCACAAAAAACGAATTTGAAAAATTCTATTTTTTCATATTTATTATCTGAAAAACAGAACGCACGTTTGAAAGCGTGAACGGGGAACGATCGGGGAATTTCAACGATATAGGTGCATTTTTCCGCCGTTTGGCCGGAGAACGGCCGCTGTTGGCCCTCCTTGATCGAGAAAACAGAAACACGATATCTGAAAAAGAGATATGTCGCTCAGCCTGAAGCAGATCCGTTATTTCATCGCCACCGCGGAGGCTGGTCAGGTGTCGCAGGCCGCCGTCAACCTGTCGATCTCGCAATCGGCGGTGACGACGGCGATCCGCGATCTGGAGGCGACGGTGGGCGCGCCGCTGTTCGAGCGGACGCCGCACGGCATGGAAATGACGGTGACGGGCCGGCAGTTTCTGCTGCACGCCTACGAGATCATGGCCAAGGTGGCCGAGGCGCAGCAATTGAGCCAGGTGACGGCGGAGGTCAGGGGCCGCCTGACGGTCGCCGCGACCTATACCGTGATCGGCTACTTCCTGCCTTACCACATGACGCGGCTCAACCGGCAGTTTCCGGGACTGGACATCCAGCTTTTCGAACTCAACCGCGAGTCCATCGAGGAAGGACTGCTGACGAACCGCTACGATATCGCCGTCCTGCTCACCTCCAACGTGCTCAATCCCGGCCTCGACGCGGAAAAGCTGCTCAGCTCGCAGCGGCGGCTGTGGCTGCCCGCCCGCCACCGGCTTCTGTCGTCCGGAGCCATCGGGCTGCGCGAGGTTTCGGAGGAGCCCTATATCATGCTGACGGTCGACGAAGCCTCGCACACCTCGCTGAAATACTGGAGCCAGACGCCTTACCAGCCCCGGACGATCCTGCGCACCTCGTCCGTCGAGGCGGTGCGCTCGATGGTCGGGAACGGCCAGGGCGTCGCCATCCTTTCCGACATGGTCCATCGGCCGTGGTCGCTGGAAGGGCGGCGCGTCGAAACGGTCACGCTCAGCGATCCCGTTCCGTCGATGGACGTCGGCCTTGCCTGGCGAAAGAATCTGGAACCTTCGCCGGCCGTCACCGCCTTCCGCTCCTATTTCCGCCGCGCCTTCCACATCCCGGAATAGGCCATTCCCGGGGTCAACCGTCAAAAGTTGACTCCAATCATCATGTTAAATAATGTCCGCGCCGGTCGGGAGATCGGCTCCCTTAAGGACATCATGGCACCGGCGGCGGGAAAGATGGGCGATCGTCGCGCTGGACATGGCGGCACAGCGTTGCCGCGCCTTTCCGCCGTCGCCGCATCCCTTGCCCTGCACGGTATCGGCTGGGCCGCCGCGGTGCTGGCGACGACGGCACCTCCCGTGGCCGAACCGCAGCCGATGGCGATCATGGTCGAGTTCGTGCCCGAACCGGCGATTCGGGACGAGATCCGTCAGGAGGTGCAAGCGGGAGAGCCGGACGCGCCGGCCAAAACCGATGCCGCGCCGGACGAATCCGAGGCGAAGGAGCCGGAAGAGATCCAGCCCGAAGAGGCCGTCGTTGCCGAGGAAATGATGCCGGCACCCGACAGTATTCCCGTTCCGCTGCGCCGTCCGAAACCGGAAGAGCGCAAGACCGCGGAACTCAAGCCCGACAAGCGCGAGCCGGCGGAGGCGCGCGGGCTGGCGGACGATCCGCCGCCGGATGCCGAGACCGGCGAGACGCTGAAAGCCCCCGGCGCGGCGGAACTGGCGATGGCGGCCCAGACCGTGCGCGGCTCGCAGCGCACCGCGCAGGCCGAGGAGCGCTGGCAGGCCCGGCTGCTCTCCCATCTGGAACGGCGCAAGCGCTATCCGTCACGGGCGCTTTCCCGACGGCAGGAAGGCGTCGTCCATGTCCGTTTCGTGGTCGAGCCCGATGGCGCGGTGACGTTTCCGGAACTGGCGCAATCCTCCGGCGTCGCGGAACTCGACGAGGAAGTGCTGAGCCTCGTTCGGCGCGCAGCACCCCTCCCCAGACCGCCGCCGGGCGTCAACCGTTTCGTCACCGTTCCCGTCAGCTTCGATATCAAGCGCTGAAGGGCCGGACGCAGGGGTCGTTAGAGCATTTCCGGACGCAAAACCGCTTCGCACTTTTGCTGGAAATGCTTTTTACGGGCAGGTATTGGTCGGCGCGGCCTTGACGAGCGGGAAGCAGGCCGCCCATTTCTCGGTGCGGGCGGGCCAGGGCGTCAGCGTCTTCGGGCTTTCTTCCAGCTGGAGCACGCCCAGCGCCTGAAGGTCCTTCACGCGGCCGTCGAGATATTCCTTGACGACGCTCAGCTTGCCGTCCCGGACATGGGCGATCCAGACGTCGTTGACCACCTGCCGGTTGCCGCGCTGGAAGGTGCGGAACTGAAGCTCGGCGGCGATGCGGCCGCTTTCCGTGTCGATGAAGAAGGCATCTTCCGGCAGGTAGATGCTGGTGTCCTTGGCGCTCTTGCAGAAGGCCTCCAGATCGGCCAGCATCTTGTCGCGGCCGCTGATCGCGCTGGTCGGATAGGAAAATTCGACGTCCTCCGTGACGGCGTTGCGCATCAGGTCGGCATTGCAGGAGGCCCAGGACGAGGCGAGGTCGAAGATCAGGTTTTCCATCGCCGCGCGGGCCGGATCGCCGGACGGCGTTCCGGCATAGGTCACGCCCGGGCGGATCTCGGTGGCGGCGGCAGGCAGGGCGAGCCCGGCAAGCAGCGCAGCGGCGGCAACGGCCTTCACGGCCAGCGAGCGAAGACGGTTCGGCATAGTGTTCCCCTTGTTTTGTCGATAATCGAACATTTGTTCGTATGATGCAATCAAACTCGATTTCTTGCGGTTGCGCAATATCGCGGCCGCGAAAATCCGGTCACGTCACAGCGCCCTTCCGGCAGCGGCTTCGGCGATGTTGGCCAGCAGGCAGGCGGTCGTGACCGGGCCGACGCCATCCGGCACATGCGTGACGGTGACGGACCGTCCTTCGAGGCTCGCCACGTCCACGTCGCCCACCAGACCGTGCGGGCCGCGGTTGATCGAGACGTCGAGAACGGTCGCGCCATCGCGCAGATGACCGGCGCCGATCAGGCCGGGAACGCCGGCGGCGGTGATGACGATATCGGCTTCGCGGGTATGGGCGGCGAGATCGCGCGTCGCGGCATGGGTGATCGTCACCGTCGCCTCGGCGTCGAGCAGCAGGCTGGCCAGCGGGCGCCCGACGATACGCGAGGCGCCGACCAGCACGATCTCTTTGCCTTTCAGCGGCCCGGCCAGTTCCTCCGCGATCAGCCGGCAGGCCTTCGCCGTCGCAGGGGGGCGGGCCGGAGCGCCGAGCGCCAGCGCGCCGGCATTTTCCGGGTGCAGCCCGTCGACGTCCTTGCCGGCGCCGAGCGCCAGCGCCGCCTCCAGCGCGCCGACACCGGCCGGCAGCGGATAGAGCGTCACCACCGCATCGACCTCTTCGTCGCCGGCCAGTTCCGCCAGACGGCGCATGACGGCTTCAGGGTTGGCCGGATAGGGTTCCGGCGCCAGCACGATTCCGGCTTCCCCGGCAAAGGCCTGCTGCCGGCGGGCATAGGCGGCCATGCCGGCATTGGCGGCATCGAGAAGCGCCACGCAGCGCGGCGGCCGGGCCAGCGCCGCGACGCGCCGGCGGGTCTCCGCATTCAGGCGCGCGGCGAGTTCGAAGCCGGTGAAGAAACTGGGCATGCCGGGGGTCTCCTAGAGCATTTCCAGCAAAAGCGGGAACCGGTTTTGCGTCCGGAAATGCGTACAAACAAACAATGAGAGAATTTTCGCGATTCGGAGAAAAGCGGAAATACTCTAGAACGTGGAAGCGACATGGGTGGCGCAGACCTTGAGGCGGGCGGCGATGTCCGCCAGTTCCGTCTCGCTGTAGCGCCCATGCTCGAAGATGATCGAGACGGCCCCGATCACCGCGTTCAGCGCCGGATCGAAGACCGGCACGGCCAGCGACCCGACGCCGCTGACATATTCGCTGTCGGTCAGGGCGAAGCCCCGGCTTCTGACCTCCTGCAACGCGGCCTCGAACCGGGCCCGGTCGGTCTCGGTGCGGTCGGTATGGGCCGCGAACTCGGCCCCGGCGAGGATGTCGCCCCGCCGTCCGGCATCGAGAAAGGCGAGGATGGCCCGGCCGGCCGCGGTCGGCGGCAGGGGAACGCGCGTGCCGATCGTCACGCGGTTGAGGGTGAAGCGCGCGGGGATGAAGGCATGCGCCACATAGACGGCATCCGTCTCGTCCAGCATGGCGAAGGAGACGGCCTCCCCCACCTCCTGGGCGGCGTTGCGCAGGATGGGCTGGATGATCTGCGGAATGCCGCGCCCCTCGATGAAGCCCTGGCTGAGGCGCAGCACATGCGGGGTCAGTTCGTAGCGGCCCCGGTCGCAGCTCACATAGCCGAGCTGCTCCAGCGTGCGCACCAGCCGCCGGGCGACGGCGCGGTTGAGTTTCACCTTTTCCGCGATCTCCGATATGGTGATCGAGCGGTCCCTGGCATCGAAGGCGAGCAGAACGGCCAGCCCCTTCGCGAAGGTCAGCGAGATTTCCCTGTCGTTCTCGTCCAGCATGCGGCAATCCTCGGTTCGTAAGGGCCGGCATAGCCGATTTGCGCGCTCGATAATAGAGCAAATGTTCACTATTCGACTTCCGTCACCGCCACCGCGGCGCGGCGCAGCATTTTCCCGCTTGACGTCGCGATGCTTTGCGTTACGATTTAGCGAACATTTGATCGATAAACGAACAAACCGCCATGCCTCTCCATTTCTGGCCATCGCTGAAGACAACCGATTTTGGCGCCATAGACCCGGACCGCGCGGTCGCCCTGCTGCCTGTCGGCGCGACGGAACAGCACGGGCCGCACCTGCCGCTCGGCACCGACAGCATCCTCGCCGAAGCAATGGCGCGGGAGGCCGGGGCACGGGCGGAGACTGCCGAAGTCTACCTGCTGCCGGCCATCGCCTACGCCAAGTCGGACGAGCACCTTGCCTTCGCCGGCACGGTGACACTCGATGCGGAAACGCTGCTGGCGACCGTCATGCAGATCGGGCGCAGCGTCGCGCGGGCCGGCATCCGCAAGCTCGTCCTTCTCAATGCCCACGGCGGCAACGTGCCGGTGCTCCAGATCGCGGCCCGCAGCCTGCGCATCGAAACGCGACTTCTCACCGTCACCGCCGGCTGGATGGCGATGGGCTTCCCGCCCGGCCTCGTCTCGCCGCAGGAACAGCGCGACGGCATTCACGGCGGACTGGTCGAGACGGCCGCCATGCTGCATCTGCGGCCCGATCTGGTGGATATGGCGCAGGCGCGCGATTTCGTGCCGGCCTCCGCCGCCGTGGCCGCCGGCAACGAGGTGTTGCGCATGGTCGGCCCGGTCGGCTTCGGCTGGGTGTCGGAAGACCTGCATCCGGCCGGGGTGGCGGGCAATGCCGCCGCCGCAACCGCCGAAGCCGGCAGGGCCATCGTCGAGCATGCCGCCGCCCGCTACGGACGGCTTCTCGACGAGGTCGCCGCCCTGACGCCGCCGTTCGACACCGCCCCGGACGCCGGCGCATGACCGGCCTCGACCTTCCCGGGAACGGCCCGGTCATCCTGCGCAACCTGCGGGTTCCGGTCTCGCTCACCGAAGGTTTTCCCCTTCGCGACCACGATGCAGCCAGCGGTCTCGCCACCGCCGATATCGGCATCCGCGACGGCCGTTTCGTGCCCGCCGCATCGCTCGGCCCCTGCCCCGGGCTCGACGCTGGAGGGCGGCTGATGCTGCCGGGCTTCGTCGACATGCACGTCCATCTCGACAAGGCGTTCACCGCCCACCGGACCGGCTTTTCCGACAACGGTCTTAGCCGCGCCGTCGAGCTTTCCCTCGCCGACGCCCCGAACCGGACGGTAGACGACCTGATCGCGCGCATGGACGCCGCCCTCCGCCGGGCGGACGCCAACGGCACCGTGGCCATGCGCACGCATCTCGACACGTTCGACACGCCGGCCCGCAGTGCGGCATGGACCGCCTTCACCGAGATCGAGGCGGCATGGAAGGACCGGATCGCGCTCCAGGCGGTCGCCCTCATGGCGCTGTTCCGTGTCGAGCAGGAGGATTTCGACGACCGCTGCGCCGACATTGCCCGGCGCGGCGGCATTCTCGGCGCCTTCATCGGCCCCGGCGCGGCGACGCCCGAGCGGCTGGACAGGCTCGTTCTGGCGGCAGCCCGCCACGGCCTCGATCTCGACCTGCATGTCGACGAGACGCTGGATGCGGCCGCCGACGGGCTGGCGCTGCTGACAGATGCCGTCCTGCGGCACCGGTTCGGCGGCCGGGTCGTCGCCGGCCATTGCTGCGCGCTGGCGCAGAAGCCGGAGGGCGAACGCGACCGCCTGATCGGCCGCATGGCCGAGGCCGGCATCCATGTGGTGTCGCTGCCGCTGACCAACGGTTTCCTTCAGGATCGTGCGCCCGGCCGCACGCCGCTGCGGCGCGGCATGGCGCCGGTGCATGAGCTGGCGGCGGCGGGCGTCGGCATCGCCTTCGCCTCCGACAATGTGCGCGACGCCTTCTATCCCTACGGCGATTTCGACATGCTGGCCGTCGTGCGGCAGGCGCATTTCCTCGCGCAACTGGAAGCCGAGCCGGCCCGCTGGGCGCCGGCCGCCCATCGCGACGCCGCGCGCGCCATGCGGCTGGACGACGCCGGCACGCTGGCCGCCGGCCATGCCGCCGATGCGGTGATCTTCGAGGCATACGACTGGGCCGACCTCCTCGGCGGGTCCGCGACTGGCCGCACCATCCTGCGCCGGGGACGGACGCAGCTGCCGCTTCACGACGACAGCCGGGCCGAAACCCCTGCCACGAACCTGAAATGGAAAAGCGCATGACGAGCGACCTCGAAGCCTGCCGGGCAGCGCTCGCCCGGTTCGATCTGGACGACAATGCCCGGACCGTGCAGCAGAAAAGCCGCGATTTCTACTGGTACAGCCCGATCCTGAAGGAACAGCTCAAGGATGTCTGCGGCGATTTCGTCGTCGCGCCCCGAAGCGAGGCGGAGGTGATCGAGATCCTGTCGATCTGCCACGCCCATGACGTTCCCGTCACAGTGCGCGGCGCCGGCACCGGCAATTACGGGCAGGCCATGCCGCTTCACGGCGGCGCCGTGCTGCACATGAAGCACATGGACCGCATCCTGAGCATCGGAGACGACCATCTCGTCGCCGAGGCGGGCGCCGTGATGAGCCATCTCGAAAAGGCCGCCCGCGAACGGGGGCTGGAACTGCGCCTCTTCCCCTCCACCACCGCGACGGCGACGCTCGGCGGCTTCATCGCCGGCGGCTCCAGCGGCGTCGGCGCCATCCGCTGGGGCGGCCTGCGCAACCCGGCCAACATCCGCCGCGTGCGGCTGGTGACGATGGAAGCCGAGCCGCGCATCGTCGAGCTGACCGGCGAGGACATTTCCAAGGCCGCGCATGCCTACGGCGTCAACGGCGTGATCACCGAAATCGAAATTCCGGTCGATCCCGCCGGAGACTGGGTGGAGGTGCTGGTCGGCGCGGCGGATTTCTCCGCCGCCACCCGGCTGACCTTCGCAATCGGCGAGAACGACGCCATCGGCAAGCGCATGCTGTCCACCTTCGAAAGCGCCATTCCCGACCGCTATTTCAACCGGCACGCCCCTTTCCTCGGCAAGGGCGAGGCACTCGTCGCCGCCATCGTGCTGCGCGACAGCCTCGCCGCGCTGGAGGAGACCGTGGCCGGCACGCCGGGCGCCGCCGTCCGCTTCCGTTCCGACCGCGACGGCGAAGGCCATCGCCTGCCGCCGGTCTACGAAATCTGCTGGAACCACACGACGCTGCGGGCGCTGAAGATCGACCCGTCCATGACCTATCTCCAGATGATGCTGCCGCAGGACGATCTCTACGGCGCCATCGCCCGTCTCGGGGAAGCCTTCGGCGACGAGCTGCTGCTGCATTTCGAATTCACCCGCTTTGTCGACGGCAAGGTCGCGGCGGTGGCGCTCCCCTTGGTGCGCTACACCTCGGCCGGACGGCTGGAGGAGCTGATCGGGCTGCTCGAAACGCGCTTCGGCGTCACCGTCTTCAATCCGCACCGCGTCACGCTCGAGGAGGGCGGCATGAAGCGCACCGACCCGGCCCAGCTCGACTTCAAGCGGCAGACCGATCCCAAGGGCCTGCTCAATCCGGGCAAGATGATCGCCTGGACCCATCCCGACTGGGTGCCGGAGCCGGGCCGCGTCTTTCTCTTCAACCGCTGATCCGGAATCCGTTCCATGAAAGTGCCCCGATGAAAGTCCATGTCATCTTCGCCCACCCGCTCAGGGACAGTCTCGCCGCCCGCCTTCACGAGGTCGTGGTCGAAAGCCTGAAGGCGGCCGGCCACGAGGTCGACGACCTCGATCTCTACGCGGACGGGTTCGATCCGGTGCTGTCGGCCGAGGATAGGCACGAATACCACGACATTTCCATCAACCGCCGCCGTGTCGCCGGCTATGTGGAGCGGCTGGAAAGCTGCGACGCGCTGGTGCTCTGTCACCCGGTGTGGAATTTCGGCTGGCCCGCCATCCTCAAGGGCTATTTCGACCGGGTCTTCCTGCCGGACGTGTCCTTCAAGCTGCGCGACGGCCAGCTTTCGCCGGGCTTGACCAATATCCGCAAGCTCGCCACCGTGACCACCTACGGCTCCAAGCGCTGGCGGGCGTGGGTTCTGGGCGACGCACCGCGGCGCAACGCCACGCGCTTCCTGCGCGTCGTCTGCAATCCGCGGGTCAAGGTGCAGTATCACGCGCTCTACGATATGAACAACGTGACGCCCGCCGAGGCCGAGGCCTATGTCGAGAAGGTGCGTGCGGCGATGCTCAGGTTCTGAACCGGCGAAGGAAGAAAGCGATGACGTCACCCTCTCCCGAGCCGCAGGCCGCAGCGCTCTCCCGGCCCGCCTGTCTGCCCGGCGGCCACGCGATCGTCTTCGACCGCGTGTCGATGACCTTCCCGGACGGCACCGAGGCCCTCGGCGATGTCGATCTCGCCATTCGCCCCGGCGAATTCGTCTCCATCGTCGGGCCTTCCGGCTGCGGCAAGTCCACGCTGCTCAAGATCGCCAGCGGCCTTTCCCCCCACACCGCCGGCAAGGTCTGGGTCGACCGGCAGCAGCTCGGCTACACCTTCCAGGACGCGACGCTGCTTCCCTGGCGCAAGGTGCGGGAAAACGTCGAGCTTCTGATGGAGCTGCGCGGCTTTTCCGCCAGCGAGCGCGCAAGGATCGCCGCCGAGAAGATCGCGCTCGTCGGCCTTTCCGGCTTCGAGGACCATTATCCGCGCCGCCTGTCCGGCGGCATGCGCATGCGCGCCTCGCTGGCGCGTTCGCTCGCCCTCAACCCGACCGTCTTCATGTTCGACGAACCGTTCGGCGCGCTGGACGAAATCACCCGCGAGCGGCTGAACGACGAGCTGATCGCGCTCTACGTCCGTGAGGGCTTCACCGGCATCTTCGTCACCCATTCGATCGCCGAGGCCGTCTACATGTCGAGCAAGGTGGTGGTGATGTCGCGACGGCCGGGGCGCATTCTCGACGTGTTCGACATTCCGTTTGCCTATCCGCGGCAACCGGAACTGCGCTACGAGGCCGAATTTTCCAGACTGAGCGGCGCGGTCTCGCGCGCCCTGCGCCACGCAATCGAGGGATGACGATGAACCGCTGCGGAAAATCCCTTCCCAAAGCCAATGTCGAGCGTTTCGACGCGGTGCCCCTGCCGGTGGCTCCGCCCGTGTGGAAGCGGCTCGCCGCCAGCCTCATGCCGCCGGTGCTGCTCGGCCTGCTGATCGTCGCCGTCTATGCGCTTTTGCGCGACAGCCTGCCGCCGCACCGCCAGTTCCTCATGCCGAGCGCCGAGGGGTTATGGACGCAGGCGTTCGGCATCGCCGCCTTCCGCCAGGAGCTTGCGGAACGGGCGCTGTTCACCATCGGCATCGCCCTTTCCGGGCTTGCCGTCTCCATTCCTGCCGGCATCCTGATCGGCATCGTCATGTTCCGCTTCCTCGTGCTGGAAAAGGCGGTCTTTCCCTATCTGGTGGCGCTGCAATCGATCCCGGTCATGGCGATCATCCCGCTGATCCAGAGCGCGCTCGGCTTCGGCTTCCTGCCCAAGGTGCTGATCGTCGCGCTCTTCACCTTCTTCGCCATTCCGACGACGTTGCTGCTCGGCCTGAAAAGCGTCGACCGCAACATTCTCGACCTCTTCCGGCTCCAGAACGCAAGCTGGGGCGTGATGCTGCGCAAGGCCGGGCTGCCCTCCGCCGCGCCGACCCTTTTCGCGGGCTTGAGGATTTCCGGCAGCCTCGCGGTCATCGCGGCCATCGTCTCCGAACTATTCTTCCTGTCGGGGCCGGGCGGGCTCGGGCAATTGCTGATGAACGCCAAGATCGACTTCAATTACGAACAGATGTATGCCGCGCTCATCGTCGCCTCGGCGCTTTCCATCGCGGTCTACCTGATCTTCAACTGGCTGGGAAATCGGCTGTTTTCCCACTGGCACGAATCCAGCGAGCGGCAGCGCTGAAAGACCGCCGTCACGAAAAAAAGGGGAACGACCATGAAAACTGTCCTGGAGCATTTCCAGCAAAAGTGTGAAGCGGTTTTGCGTCCGGAAATGCGCAAAAGCGCTCGAAAGGCGACGACCGCGCTCGCCATCATCGCCTGCGCCTGCATGCCGGCCCACGCCGCCGACCCCGGCGCCTTTGCCAAGAGCCGCTACACGACACCCCTGACGGATGTCTGCCCGAGCCCGTTCATCATCCAGAAGGACTGGCTGGCGCAGGCCGAGCAGGGGCCGCTCTACCAGCTCATCGGCGGCGGCGGTGAGATGTCGCCCGGGCAGTATACGGGGCCGCTGGGCTCGACCGGCATCGAGCTGACCATCCTCGAAGGCGGCGGCGGCCTCGGTCTCGGCGACGGCGAGACCGCCTATTCGGCGCTCTACATGGGCAATTCCCGGGCCGGCGTCACCCCGCATCTCGGCTATCAGGAACTCGACAACGCCTTCATCTTCTCCAGGCGCTTCCCGGTCGTCGGCGTCTTCACGCCGCTCGACATCGCCCCGACCGTGCTGTTCTGGGACAGGGCCACCTATCCGCAGGGCTTCAAGACGATCGACGATCTCAAGGCCTTCGCCGCCGCCGGCACGGGCAAGATCTACGTTTCCAGCATCAAGCGCACCTTCGGCCTCTATCTGGTCGAGGAGGGCGTGCCGGCCGACGCGTTCGTCGAAGGCTATCGCGGCGACGGCGAGAACTTCGTCACCAACAACGGCACCTGGCTCAACCAGGGCTTCCTGACCAGCGAGGTCTACAAGTTCGCGCACGACAACAACTGGGGCAAGCCGGTCGATTACCTGACGATCAACGATCTCGGCTACCGCAACTATACCGGCATGCTGTCGGTCGCCACCGCCCGTCTCGACGAACTCGCCCCGTGCCTCGAAAAGCTCGTGCCGCTGCTCCAGCAGGCGACCGTCGACTATGCGGCAAACCCCGCCGAGGCGAACGGGGTGATCACCGATTTCAACGCCGGCAAAAACGGCGCGAGCTGGTGGAAGACCGCGCCCGACCTCATGGAGCACGCCGCCCGGATCATGGTGGAAAGCGGCATCATCGGCAACGGCCCCAACACCACCATCGGCGATTTCGACATGGAGCGCGTCGCGGAGATGCTGGCGATCGTCAAGCCGCGTTTCGACGAGCGGGCCGATCCGGACGTCACGCCGGACGCGGTCGTCACCAACCGCTTCATCGACCCCTCGATCGGCCTGCCGCGATGAGCGCGATCTCTCTGGACGGCGAGCGGCTTGCGGCCCGCTGGCGGGCGGGCATCGCCGCCGATGCCGCGGCGCTGAAGGCGCGTGGCATCGCGCCGAAGATGGCGACCGTGCTGGTCGGGGACGATCCGGCGAGCGCGGCCTATATCGGACGCAAGCATGCCGATTGCCTCGAAACCGGCATCGAGGCGCTCGACATCCGCCTGCCGGCGGATGCGACGCGAGCGGAGCTTCTGGAACAGGTCGACCGGCTGAACCGCGATCCCTCCGTTCACGGCCTGATGGTGCAACTGCCGCTGCCCGCCCCTCTCGACGAGGACGAGGCGCTCGCCGCGGTCGCGCCGCACAAGGACATAGACGGCCTGCACCCCGCCAATCTCGGGCGTCTGCTTGCCGGCAGGCCGGGCCTCCTGCCCTGCACGCCCGCCGCGATCCTCGGCCTGCTCAGCGATTACGACGTGCCGCTTGCCGGGCGGCGCGTCGCCATCCTCGGGCGTGGTCCGCTGGTCGGGCGCCCGCTCGCCATGCTTCTGTCCCTGAAGGATACGGACGCGACCGTGACCCTGCTGCACAGCCGCTCCCCCGACATTGCCGGCGAGCTGCGCCGGGCGGACGTGGTGGTGGCGGCCATCGGCGTCGCGGGCTACGTGACCGCCGGCATGGTGAAACCGGGTGCGGCCGTCGTCGGCGTCGGCATCAGCTATACGGCGGACGGGCGCATGGTTTCGGACGTCGCGGAAGAGGTGACAGAAGTCGCCGGTCTGGTGACGCCGCCCCACGGCTCCGTCGGCGCCCTGACCCGGGCCGCACTCCTTCGCAACCTGATATCGGCCGCCCGCCCGGCCTGAGCCGGGCGCGACCGAGGCGCTTTCCAGCCGGCCCGCGCGCGACGCAGGCTGCTCTTCTCTCCAGCAAGCTCGAAAAAGATGCCCGCGCCCCTCCGGGCAACGATGGCCGGCGGCCGCGCATCGGCGGACAAGGCCATTGGATTCCTATGTAAAATCCGCAACGGCGGTTGCCGTTCCCTGCTGCAAAATGTATTTGTATTTAAATCTGCATTCAGGAGAGCACATGGAACGGCCCGTCATCGATTCCGAAAGCAACGTGGATCGCGTCTACAGTGAATTGAAATCAATGGCCGTGCGTTTCGAACTCAAGCCCGGCCAGCGGCTGAACGAGGGCGATCTGGCCAAGCGTCTCGGCGTTTCGCGCACGCCGCTGCGCGAGGCGCTGAACCGGCTGAACATCGAGGGTTTCCTGCGTTTTTCGCCGGGAAAGGGCTTCTTCTGCCGCGAACTCGACCCGCACGAGATCTTCGATCTCTATGAATTGCGCAAGGCGCTCGAAATCTCCGCCGTCCGCCTGTCGGTGGAGCGGGCCCGCGATGCCGACATCGATGCCCTTCTGGACTTTCTCGACGCCACCGGCCCCGACCCGGGCGACCGCGATTCCGTCGAACTGGTGGAACTCGACGAGCATTTCCACGAGGGTCTGATGGCGATGTCCGGCAATGCCGAGATGATGCGCGTTCTGAAGAACATCAACGACCGCATCCGCTTCGTGCGCTGGATCGACATGGACAGGGCCAACCGCGCCAAGACGCAGGCCGACCACCGCGCCGTTCTGGAAAATCTCAAGCGCCGCGACGTGGACGCCTGCATCGAATACCTCGACCGCCATATCAGCCGCCGGCTGGACCAGATCACTTCCGCGATCAAGGAGGGCTACGCCCAGATCTACATGCCGACGCAGCTGAGGCGCGCCTGACGGCTTCCCCGAACGCGAAAGCCCCGCGCGCAATCCGCAACGCGCTGAGGGTTCGATTTCATGCGCCGCCTGATCGCAAACGATCCCATGAGACCAGACAGAAGGCGCCAATCGAGCAGGTCCTGACCCTAGAGCATTTCATTTTTTCACGGAAACGATGAAATGCTCCAAACCTTTGTTTTTGCGCATTTCCGGACGCAAAACCGCTACGCACTTTTGCTGGAAATGCCCTAGGGATGGGCCAACCAGGCCAGAAAGCGGGTGCGCGCGCTGTCGAAGTGCCGTTCCATCGCGGCGGCGGCGCCGGCCACGTCGCCCGCCTCGATTGCATCGATGACAGCAAGATGCTCCAGAGCCTGCTCCTCGAAACGGTCATGGGTACGTGTTATCGTGCAAAGGCGCGCCATGCTGCGCATGTCTTTCAACAACGAAGGAAGAAGGTGCAGGCCTGAGGCCTCCGCAACGGCAAGGTGGAAATCCTCGTCGTCGAGCCAGAACTGATCGAAGACGGCGTGGCGCCCTCCGGCATATGCGCGCATGACGTCGCGCGACCTGCGAAGGGCCGGCGTCAGGGGGAAAGCAGCGGCCTTGCCTGCGGCCGCGGCTTCAAGCAACCGGCGGATCTGGACAATTTCCAGCAGTTGCTCGACCGTAATCCGGTGAACCATCAAAGTGCCATTCGCCAGACGGGCGAGCATACCTTCGTTTTCCAGCCGGGAGATCGCCGACCGTAACGGCGTCCGGGATATGCCGGACTCCTCGGCCAGCACACGTTCGCTCAACAGGTCGCCCGCAGAGAATGTACCGTCCAGAATGTGCTGCCTGATGGTTTTGTAGGCCTGCTGCGAGAGGGTTTCCCTGTCGGTCATCGTTCGTCCTCAAGCGAGGCATCCAGCTTGGCAAGAATGGCATCGCGCGCATGGTCGATATGTTCGCCCATCAGGCGTGCCGCCGTTTCACCGTCGCCGGAACGGAATGCGGCAATCATCTCCAGGTGCTCCTGGCTCCCTTTCAGGAAGCGTTGGGGGACCTGGATGTAATCGAACATGCATGTGCGTCGACGAAGGTCGTCGATCAGGCGAACCAGGGTGACATTGCCGGTCGTTGCAGCGATCGACTGGTGGAACTCGTCATCCGTGTCACGCTGCTCGTCGCCATCTCCCGGCCCCTTCTCCTGAAGCTTTCTGATCCGGCCTTCCAGCCTGTCCAGCTTGGCAGTTGCCATCGCCCCGGCCGCGCGGTGGGCGCAATATGTCTCCAGAATACGCCGTAGGAAGAAGATCTCTTCGACCTCCGCCCTTGTCAGCTGGCGAACGCGCAGAAAGCGGCCTTCCTGGGCGGCGAGCCCTTCCGCCTCGATACGCTTGATCGCCTCGCGAACCGGAGTGCGGGACATATCGAGCGTTTCGCCCAGTTTCGCCTCTTGCAGAGCATCGCCTGGTGCAAGCACGCCACCGAGGATCATCTCTATGATCTTGCTGTAGGCCTGCTTGGCAAGGGGTTGATTCATAAATGATCCCTATCGTTCGCACGTGTCATACCGTTCAACGCATCGACAGGAAAGTCCCGTCGCAACCACCTGTCCAACCGGACCGGAACCCGACGGTCCGCCTCGCGCTCACACCTCAAACTTATGAGTTATAGAATGATAAGCTCTTTTTTCCGGTATACAGCCCGTATTCCCGTTTGAACAGTTCCGGAGACGGGGAATTTTCAGGCGCACCCTCCATAAGAAGCTGTAAAACAAAAGCAATATGGCACCGACTATCGAGGATGGCGGCCAGGGAGAGCCTGCAAGGATATATTTCTTGGTCAAATCTTAGTCACATTCTTGCATCGCATAAAATACGGTCATATGGTTCTCCCCGCTCGGAACACGAATTGTGTACCGAAATAAAAAGCCGTCGCCGGCATGTGCGCATATGCGATCCGGCAGACCAAAAGAGGGGTTCCCGATCATGAGAAAAGCACTGTTCGCCGGGCTGGCTGTCATGCTTGCCGGCTTTGCCACGTCCGCAGCCGCCGAAACGGCCTGGGATATGTCGGTCGTTTGGCCGGAAGGCAATTTCCACACCAAGAACGCCATGAAATTCGCCGAAACGGTGAAGGAAGTGACGGATGGCGAGGTGGTGATCACCGTCCATTCCGGCGGCTCGCTCGGCATCAAGGGGCCGGAAGGCATGGGCGCCGTGCGCGACGGCATCGTGCCGATCGCCGACATCCTGATGAGCCAGCAGGTCGGCGAGGCTCCCGTGCTGGGCGTCGAGACGCTTCCCTACCTGGCCCCGACCATGCCGGATCTCGCCCTCCTGCACAAATTCTTCCGCCCGAAGATCGAGGAGGTCGCCGCCTCGATGAACCAGAAGCTGCTCTACATGGTGCCGTGGCCCGGCCAGGCGGTCTATTCGCCGAACCAGATCGAGAAGATCGAGGACATCGCCGGGCTGAAAATCCGCGTCGTCGATGCAAACGGCCACGATTTCTTCGCGGCACTCGGCGCTCTTCCGATCCAGATGCCGTGGGGCGAGGTCGTTCCGTCGCTGGCGGCGGGCACCATCAACGGTGTGACGACGTCGTCCTCTTCGGGCGTGGACGGCGCGTTCTGGGAGTTCATGAAGCACATGAACACCTTCAACTGGCAGGCGTCCTCCAACATCGTCACGGTCAACCTCGATGCCTGGAACGCGCTTTCCCCGGAGCACCAGGCAGCCATCGAGCAGGCGTCCGCCCGGCTGGAAGGCGAATTCTGGCTCGTCAGCCGCGCGGAGGACGAAAGCAAGCTCGCCCTCCTGAAGGAGAAGGGCGTTACTGTCACCGCGCCTTCGCCCGAACTCAAGGAAGCGCTGGTCGAGCGCGCCAAGCCTTTGTGGGACGATTTCCTGAAACGCGTGCCGGATGCCGCACCATACATCGAAGCCTATCTGAAGGCACTCGACTGACCTTCCCGAATACAGGAACTCAAGGCCGCCGATCGGGTACGATCGGCGGTTCGAGGCCTGTTTCCGCGCGCTTCGGAGAACAATCATGAACAGTCCAACCGACCCGGCATTTTCAGGGATCATCACCGTCATCGACAGACTGACGGGTTTCGGCAACATTCTGGCCGCCCTGTCGCTCTTCCTCATTTTTCTCATCATCGCCTGCGAAATCTTCCTGAGAAACCTCGTCGGATATTCGCTCAGCTTTTCCTGGGACGTCGCAGCCTATCTCATGGCCGCGAGCTTTCTGCTCGCCGGCGCCAGCGCGCTCAAGTCCGGCTCGCATGTCCGCGTGACCGCCGTCGGCGACATGCTGTCGCCGCAGGGCGCGCGCTGGCTCGACATGGCCGCCTGCCTGCTCGGGCTTGTGACCTGCATAGCGCTCACGATAGCGCTCACGGACATGGCCATCCTCTCCTGGCAGCGCGGCTCGACCTCGTCTTCCGTCGTCCGCATCCCGCTGGTCTGGCCGCAGGCGGTCCTGTCGGCGGGCGCGATCATTCTCAATCTACAGATGTTCGCGCAGTTCCTGCGGCTTCTCCGCGGCGAAATGCTCTCAACGGGTCCGGGGCTGGAATAGACACATGGGAAAAATCTCACTCAGCCTGCTCGGCCTCATGACGCTGATCCTCGGCACGGGCGTCTGGATCGGCCTTGGCCTCATCGGCACCGGCGCGGCGCTCGCAGCGCTCTACCGGCCCACGCTTCCACTCTTCAAGCTGCTGGCCCAGCAAACCTGGAACACGCTGGTCTCGCCCGAAATGCTGGCGCTGCCGCTTTTCATCTTCATGGCGGAAATCCTCTTCCGCACGCGGATTTCCGAAGCGCTGTTTTCCGGTCTGGCGCCCTGGCTGCGGCATGTGCCCGGCCGTCTCGCCCACATCACCGTGCTCGGCTGCACGCTGTTCGCCTCGGTCTGCGGCTCGTCGGCGGCCACCACGGCGACGGTCGGGCGCATCACCGCCAAGGAACTCATCTCCCGCGGCTACGACCGCGACCTCGTTACCGGCAGCCTCGCCGGCGCGGGAACCCTGGGCTTTCTCATCCCGCCCTCGACAATCATGATCATCTACGGGGTGATGGCGGAGGAATCCATCCTCAAGCTGTTCATGGCCGGAATCCTGCCGGGCCTGCTGATGGCCGCCTCCTATATGGGCTATATCGGCATCCGCGCCCTCATGAACCCGTCGCTCGTCGGCGACACGCTGCCGCCCACCACCTTCATCGAGAAGCTGATAGCGCTCAAGGATCTCGGACCGCTTCTTCTGCTCATCCTCGGCGTGGTCGGGTCGATGTACGGCGGCATCGCCTCGCCGACGGAAGCCGCCGCGGTCGGCGTCGGCGGCGCGATCGTCATCGGCATCATCCAGAAGACGCTGACCCCGTCGAACCTGATCCAGGCCGCGCGGCAGGCTGCCGATGCCTGCGCCATGATCGGCCTGATCATGGTTGGCGCGATGTTCCTTTCGACCGTCATCGGCTATCTCGGCATGCCGCGCTACATCGCCGGCACGATCGAGGGCTGGGGGCTTTCGCCCTTCATGCTGATCGCCGTCCTGCTGATCTTCTACATCATCCTCGGCACGGTGATGGAAGGGCTGGGATGCATCGTCATGACGCTGCCGATCACCCTGCCGCTCGTCATGGCCGCCGGCTACAGCAAGGTCTGGTTCGGCATCTTCATCGTCATCGTGGTGGAAATGGCGCAGGTCTCGCCGCCCGTCGGCTTCAACCTGACCGTGATCCAGCGGCTGACGGGCGACAGCATGGCGCGCATCACGCGCGCGACGATGCCGTTCTTCCTGATCATGTGCGCCTTCGTCCTGCTGATCGCCGCCTTTCCGGAGATCGTCTCGGTGGTGCCGGACATGATGGCCAACCCCTGAACGGATGGGAGCGATGACGGCACGCATACTGCCATGCGGCGACGGAGCACTGACGGTCGAACTGTCGCGGGAGATCGATACGCAGACCAACGCCCGCGTCATCGCCTTCGCGCAGGACATTGAAACGTCGCCCATCGAGGGCGTTCGGGAAGTCGTGCCCACCTACCGTTCGCTGATGGTGATTTACGATCCCGCCGTCGTGCGCGGCCGTGCGCTCGCCGGCCAGCTCCTCGACAGATTGAAGGCGCTCGGCACGGTGCGGCAGCCGCGCCCGCGCGTCTTCAGCGTTCCGGTCCGCTACGGCGGGCCGGTCGGGCAGGATCTGGAGGCACTGGCGGAGATGAAGGGCATGACGGGCGAGGACCTGATCGCCCTGCATTGCGCGGCGCTCTACCGGGTCTACATGATCGGCTTCGCACCCGGTTTCGCCTATCTCGGCGGGCTTCCGGAAAGGCTTCACACACCCCGCCTTTCCGTGCCGCGCCAACGGGTCGAGGCCGGCGCCATCGGCATCGGCGGCAGGCAGGGCAATATCAATTCCCTGCCGGGGCCGAGCGGCTGGCGCTTCCTCGGCCAGACGCCCGTGCGCCTGTACGATCCGCTGCGTGCGGAGCCGTTTCTGCTGAAAGCCGGGGACACGATCCGCTTCCGCCCCATCGACGCGGCGCAGGAGCGGGAACTGCGCGAAGCCATCGCCGCCGGAAGGACCACGGGCATGGAAGAGCTTTCGACGTGACCGGCGAAATCACCATCCACCGCGCGGGAATGCTCGCAACGATCCAGGATGCCGGACGACACGGCATGCTGCGTCATGGCGTATCGTCCTCCGGCGCCGTGGACCAGCAGGCCTACGCCATCGCCAACGCCCTGGTCGGCAACGCGCAGGGCGCGGCGGTCATCGAATACGCGATGGTGGGCGGAAGCTTCTCGGTGGACCGCGATTGCCTCGTCGCCGTGACGGGCGGGGAATGCGCGCTGACGATCGGCGGGAAAACCGCGCGGCCGTGGGAAAGCCACCGGGTCAGGCGGGGAGAACAGGTCACGATCGACCCGCTGAAGGGCGCGACCTGGGGCTATATCGCGGTCTCGGGCGGCATCGAGGTTCCGGTCGTCCTGGGAAGCCGGTCCACGCACCTTCGCTTCGGCATGGGGGGGCTGGAGGGGCGTGTCCTTGCCGATGGCGACCGCCTGCCCCTCGGACCGGAGCCCGATGGCTCCCCCCTGAAAATGACCTCGGTGCTGCCGCGCCCGGACGCACCCGTGCGCGTCGTCCCCGGCCCGCAGGACGATTATTTTACGCCGGACATGCTGCACGTGTTCTTCTCCCGCCCCTTCGCGCCGGGTCCGATGCGCGACCGCATGGCGATGATCCTCGAAGGCCCGCAATTGACGGCAGCTCACGGGCACGACATCGTCTCGGACGGCACGCGGGCGGGCTCCATCCAGGTTCCCCTGTCGGGCCGCGCCATCGTCCTGATGGCTGACAGCCAGACGACGGGAGGCTATCCGAAAATCGCAACCGTCATTTCGGCCGATTTCCCGCGTCTCGCCCAGATGCCGACAGGACAAACGTTCCTTTGGCGGCGCGTGACGGCCGACCACGCCGAGGAACTGGCTCTGGCGGCCCGCCGGAGGCTTGAAGAAATCGTCGCAACGCTTGCGCCGTCGCAGCCGGTCGGCGGCGGGAAGCGGCACAGGAAGGAAACGAGGGCCCCATGAAATGCCTCATTCTGCAACCCGTCCATGAAAACGGCCTCTCGCTCCTGCGCGAAGGTGGGGTGGAGCCGGTGATCTGCCCGGATGCGCGCGCCGAAACCGTCGGCAGGCTATTGCCGGGCTGCGCCGCGGCGATCACACGCGATGCGGGGTTTCCCGAAGCCTTCTTCTCCGCCGCCGACGCGCTGAAGGTGGTCGTCGTCCACGGCGCGGGACATGATGCGGTCGACAAGGAGGCGGCGAGCGCCAGAGGGGTTCTGGTCTGCAATTCGCCGGGCTTCAACGCCCGCTCGGTATCGGAACTGGCGCTCGGGCTGGCGCTTGCCGCCGCACGCAGCATTCCCTCGGCCGACCGCGCCGAACGGGACGGCAAGACAGGGTTTCGCGAGCGCCACGTCTTCAGCGAGCTTTCCGGGAAGACGGCGCTGATCGTCGGCTTCGGCGCCACCGGCGCGGGGCTTGCCCGGATGCTCGAGGCAGCGCTGGGCATGCGGGTTCTCGTGCATTCGCCGCGCGCACCCTCGGTCGACGGATTCGAGCGGGTGGACCGGCTGGAGGACGGGCTGGCGCAGGCCGACCTGATATCGCTGCACACGCCGATGCGCCCGCAAACACGCGGCCTCATCGGCGAACACACGCTTTCCCTCATCAAGCCGGGCGCCATCCTCGTCAACACCGCGCGGGCCGGGCTCGTCGACGAGGCGGCCCTTGCACGGGCCATCGAAACGGGCCGGATCGCTGCCGCGGGTCTCGACGTCTACTCGCATGACGCCCCCAGCGGACCGCTGGCGGCGACGGACAGGGTGATATTCACGCCGCATCTCGGCGGCTCGACGCAGGAAGCCCTGAAGAGAACCGCCATCGGAGCCGCCCGCAACGTTCTGACAGCGCTTTCGGGACGGACGCCGGCAACCGCCCTCAACGCGCCGGTCGGGGACTTCGCGCCGCATGAGGGAGAAAGCGCATGACCGTCGAAGATACGATCGGCCGCATCATCGAGGAGGTCAACCGGATCAGCCTGCCCGGCCCCGGCTATACGCGCCCCTCCTACAGCCCGCTGGAAACGCAGGCTCACGCCGTTGTCGCCCGCGAGGCGGAAAGGCTCGGCATGACGGTGAGCCGTGACGCCGCTTCCAATCTCTTCGCCCGCCTGCCGGGCCGGGACAGGGCCGCGCCGCCGCTCCATATCGGCTCGCATCTCGACACGGTGGCCAACGGCGGCGCCTATGACGGGCAGGCGGGCGTCGCGGGCGCGATGGCGCTCGCCGCGCATTTCGTCGAGAGCGGCGAAACGCCGCCCGTCGATCTGGTGGTCACTGTCACCCGCGCCGAGGAGAGCGTCTGGTTCCCGGTTTCCTATATCGGCTCCCGCGCGGCGCTCGGCCGGCTGAGCGCGCCCGAGTTGGAGGCGCGCCGTTCGGACACGGGCGAGACGCTGGCCCACCACATGCGCCTGGAGGGTGGCGATCCCCGGGCGGTTCTCGAAGGACCGGGCCTCCCCACGGCCAGCTTCATCGAAATCCATATCGAGCAGGGGCCGGTTCTCTTCGATGCCGGAGAGCCGTTCGCGCTGGTTAGCGGCGTTCGCGGCGGCCTGCGCTATCGCGAGGCCCGCATCGAGGGGACCTGGGCGCATTCCGGCGGGGCGCCGAAGGCGTCGCGGGCCGATGCGGTCGTCGCCTTCGCCGATCTGGTGACGGCGCTCGACCGGCATTGGGACGCGATTCTGGCCGACGGCGGGGATCTCGCCGTGACGTTCGGCCGCGTCGATGCGGCCAGCAGCGAGCACGCCTTCGCCAAGGTGCCGGGACGTCTGGCGTTCTGCATCGACATCCGCTCCGGCGAGGACGGCATGCTTGAACGCATGGATGCGATCCTGCAACGGGAAATCGCCGGGATCGAGGAACGGCGCGGCGTGCGTTTCCACATGGGGCCGCAATCGCGCAGCAGGCCCGCCTCGCTTTCGGCCGGCCTGAACCGGCGCATCGGTGAAGCGAGCGCAGCGCTCGACCTGAAACCGCGCACGATGCTTTCGGGCGGCGGGCACGATGCGGCGGCCTTCGCGGCGGCCGGCTTCGACAGCACCATGCTGTTCATCCGCAACTGGAACGGCAGCCACAATCCCGATGAAGGCATGGACGAGAAGGATCTGGCGCTTGCCGTCCGTGCCCTGGCGGCCGCTTTCGCAGACAGACAGGCAGACGGCGGTGCAAGACTCCCCCGCAAGGCCTTTCCCATTGAAAAAGCATGAATCCGATGTTCACAGGAACCGAGACGATCGAACGCGGTAGCGAAGCGGCCTTTTCGCCGGAAGAATTCAAGAGACGGCAGGCCGCGGCCGCTGCGGCGATCGCCGCAAGCGGACATGCGGCGCTGATCGTCACATCGCCGGAAACCATCTACTGGCTCACGGGGCGGCAGACAGCCGGTTACTTTGCGTTTCAGGCGCTGGTCGTGAGAGCCGAAGGCGATCCCGTGCTTCTCGTGCGCCAGCTCGAACTCGCGGGCGCCCTCGCCGCCACCTGGCTTGCGGACATTCGCATCTGGCGGGACGGCGACGATCCGGCGGAGGCGCTGGTGCGCCTGCTTGCCGATCTTGCGATCGCCCGGCCGGCAATGGAAAAGGCTGGCTGGTTCGTGTCGCCGCTGATGGTAGCGGAAATCGAGGCGCGGCTGGGCGCCGGCCCCCTGCCGGACGGCTCCGGGCTTCTGCCGCCCCTGAGAATGGTCAAGTCCGCCGCCGAACTGGCCTGCATCCGCAAGGCCGCCGCCTATGCCGACGCCGGACTGGCCGCCGCCATCGCCGCCTGCCGCGAAGGCGTAAGCGAGAACACGGTCGCCGCCACCATGATCGCCGCCGCCATCGAGGCGGGGTCGGAAGCCTTCGCGATGGAGCCGCTGGTTTCCTCGGGGCCGCGCAGCGGCCTGCCGCACATGACCTGGCGGCGGCGCACCTTCCGGAAAGGCGATGCGATCTTCCTCGAAATGGCCGCCAGCCATGCCCGCTATCACGCTGCGCTGATGCGGTCCGTCTTCATCGGCACGCCCGCCGCCGACGCGCGGGGCATGATGAGCTGCGCGTTGGACGCCCTCGACGCCGCCCTTGCGGACATCCGTCCCGGAGCACCCTGCTCAGCGGCGCATGACGCCGCCCAGCGCGTGATCGACGCTGCCGGATACACGCAGGCCTTCCGCAAGCGCGTGGGCTATTCGATGGGCGTGGCCTTCGCGCCGGACTGGGGCGAGGGCGCGATCCTCAGCCTGTTCTCCGGCGCGGACACGCCGCTGAGGGAAGGCATGGTCTTTCATCTCCCCGTGACGCTGCGCGCATGGGGCCAGTTCACGGTCGGGGTGTCGGAAACGGTGATCGTCACCGACACCGGCTGCGAGGTGCTTTCGCGCCTGCCCCGCGACATGGCGCTGCGCTGACGGCAGGCCGCTCATCAACCCCTTACCGGAAGGCGGAGGACAAACGGATGGCAACCATAGACCTGAATTGCGACATGGGCGAAAGCTTCGGAGCCTGGAGCGTCGGCGACGACGAGGCCATGCTCGACCTGGTGACGACGGCGAACATCGCCTGCGGCTTCCACGCCGGCGATCCGGTGGTGATGCGCGACACCATCCTGATGGCGAAGAAACGCGGCGTGGCCATCGGCGCGCATCCGTCCTTCATGGATCTTTACGGTTTCGGCCGCCGGCGCGTGTCCGGCGAAAAGCCGGAGGATCTGGAAGCCCAGCTCATCTACCAGATCGCGGCCATCCGCGGCATGGCGGAAGCGCTCGGCTGGCCGATCACCCATGTCAAGACCCACGGCGCGCTCGGGAACATGGCGGCGGAAGACCCGGACCTGGCGCTGGTGTGCATACGCGCCGTCCAGGCCGTCGATCCCTCCCTGACCTTCATCACCCTTCCCTATTCCGAGACGATGAAGGCCGCGCAAAAGGCGGGGCTGAACGTGGCCTGCGAAATCTATGCCGACCGCTCCTACACCGATGCGGGAACGCTGACCCCGCGGTCGGTTGCAGGCGCCGTGATCCACGATCCCCGCCGCAGTGTCGATCAGGTCCTGTCGATGGTCAGGGACGGGTTCATCCCGACAACGGGCGGCAGGAAGCTGCCGGTGGAGCCGGCGACGCTGTGCGTCCACGGCGACACGCCCGGCGCGGCGGACATGGCCAGAGCGCTGCGCGAGGCATTGGCCGCCGAAGGGATCGCCGTCGCGCCATTCGCCCTGCCCGCGGCACGCGCATAACCACCATCGACATCCCGACAATCAGCAGGCGGAAACCATGACCACCTTGATCGACCGACAGACTTCCGGCGTCTACATCATCGCCGCGACACCATTTACCGACGACGGTTCCGTCGACTTCGACAGCATCGACCGCCTTGTCGACTTCTATGTCGAAAAGGGCGTCGACGGCATGACGATCCTCGGCATGATGGGCGAAGCCGACAAGCTTTCGGCCGAAGAGCGCCACGCCGTTCTCGATCGCTTCATGAAACGCGCCGGGGATCTTCCGGTCGTCGTCGGCGTGTCCGACGCCGGCATTGCCAATCTGGCCTGCCTCACCCGCGCCGCTATGGACATGGGGGCGGCGGGCGTCATGGTCGCGCCGACGCGCGGCCCCGCCCGCGAAGATCGCGTCGTCGGTTACTTTCATCAGGTCTGCGATGCAATTGGCGAGAACGTGCCGGTCGTCTTCCAGGATTTCCCACAGGCCACCGGCGTGCCGGTCTCCGCGCGGACGATCATCGAACTCAGCCGCGACCGGCCGCAGATCGTCATGCTGAAGCACGAGGATTGCCCCGGCCTGGCGAAGATTTCCGCCGTGCGCGCTTCGCAGAAGGATGGCTATCCGCGCATGTCGATCCTCTGCGGCAACGGGGCGCTCTACCTGCCGCAGGAAATGGCGCGCGGTGCCGATGGCGCCATGACCGGCTTTGCCTATCCCGAGGCGCTGGTGGGCACGGTCGAGCGCTTTCTCGCCGGCAGAAAGGATGAGGCCGAGGACTTCTTCGATGCCTATCTGCCGATCCTGCGCCACGAGCAACAGCCGGGCTTCGGCCTTGCCCTGCGCAAGACAATCCTCATGAAGCGAGGGGCGATTGCCAGTGCCGCAACCAGAGCGCCAGGACCGCGGCTTTCCCGGACCGACTGGAATGAGCTTGAGCGGCTTGTTGCCAGAACCGAACGCAATCTCGCGCGGCTTGGCCTTTAGGGCCGGTATTCCATCGGGCTGTCCGACCGCGGTCAGGTTTTGCGTTGCAGGCCGGTCGCGTCGAAATCGACCAGAGCCTTCTTCATCTCCGAAATGAAGGCGTGCAGAAGCCGTGAGCGCGGCACGCCTTTTCGGGTCAGCATGGCAACCGTCACCTCGATCGGCGGCAGAAAAGACCGCTCGATCACGGCCGAGCCGTTCTGGAATGCCGCCGTATAGGGGTCGACGACAGCAGCGCCGATACCGGCGGCGACAAGAACCGCCGCTGTGGAACAATAGCGAACCTCGACCCGTGGATGATAGGGAGCGCTGTCGCGGTCGAAGGCGTTGCGGACCAGGGTTCCCATCCGCGATTCCATTTCAAGCCCGATGAAATCGCTGCCGGAGAGGGAGTGAGCACCGACCGTCGTGCCGGAGACTTCGGTTTCCGCAGGCAGCAAGGCCACCATGTGGGTACGGGCGAGAATTTCCACATTGACCGCCGGGTGCCGCTCCAGCGCCAGGGCGAGGCCCAGATCCGCCGCACCGCCCTGCACGGCTTCAATGACATGCTCCAGGCGCCTCACGTCGTAGGCAAAGGAGACCTCGGGGCGTTCCTTCAGAAACCGGCGCATGGCGAGCGGCGCGACCGTGTGGCCGAGGGGCGGCGTGGACATGATGCGCAACCGGCCCGAGATGCCCTGACGGATGTCGCGCGCCCGCGTCGCAAACCCCCGCACCAGGCCGAAAACCGGCTTGATATCTTCGTAGAGCGCCACGGCCTCCGCCGTGGGTTGCAGGCGGCGATGCAGCCTTTCGAACAGCGTCACCCCCGTCTGCGCCTCCAGTTGCCGCAATCCGGTGGACACGGCCGGCTGCGAAATGCCCAGTTGCTCCGCCGCCTCCACGGTGGTTTCGCAACGCATGATGGCATCGAAAATCTCCAGCAGCCGGAGAGATACGTCCGGCCTGGACGAACCCTGTTCGCTCATAATCCCTCTGAGACCAGCTTGCCGAACGCCATCGCAACGGCCGCCTGCGTCGGATCGACGACCTGCACGCCGAGCACCTCCTCAAGCCGTTTGCGGTGGCCCGACATTCCGGCACAGCCTAGCACGATCGCGCCCGCGCCCATAGCCTTGAGCTTTTCTCCCGCCCCGAGGAGCAATGCGAAACTGTCTTCGCCATGCCCGCTGTCGGCCACGCTGACATTGCCTTCGAGCGCCACTTCACCGGCCAGGCGATGGTCGACGCCAAGGCGGCGCAGGTTGCGAAGATGCCTCGGAATGGAACTTTGCGCCACCGCGATGACCCCGAAGAGATCGGCCAGGGCCAGCGCCGACAGGACACCCGCATCCTGAATGCCGTAGACCGGGCGCCCGGTGATCGAACGGGCGAGGTCGAGCCCCGGCTGCGAATAGCAGGCCAGCACATAGGCACCCGCATCCGGTCGCGCCTCGATCACCGCCGCAGTGTTCAGCCCGGCCTCGTCCACGTCGCGCTGGGTCACGACACCCGGAGGACCGTGCGTGATCGTCAGGCATTCGATTTCCGGCCCGCCGGGGTGGCAAAACCCGGCCAGAGCCTTGCGCAAGCCCTCCGTCACCACTTGCGAACTGTTGGGATTGATGACGAGTATCGGACCGGGCGTCATGGCGCGATCTCCCTGCCATAGGCCGCCGCGATGTCGAATTCGACGGCCCGATGCCCCGGCATGGCGCCGGTATCGACGGGCTTGCGGGCAATGAAGCGCCCCTCGCCCGGCCTTGCCTTCAGGACACCCTTTTCGACGACCACGCGGCCGTTGTTCATCACCAGTTCCGGCCAACCGGTGACATCCATGCCCTCGAAAGGCGTATAGTCCATGTTGTCATGCTGGTCGGCAAGGGTGACGCGGCGCCTTTCCTCCGGATTCCATATGGCGATATCGGCGTCGTAGCCGGGCAGGATCGCTCCTTTGCGCTCCAGGCCGAAAACGCGGGCGGCGTTGGCGCTGGAAAGGCGCACGAACTCCGGCAGGGTGATCCGCGCCTTGCCGACCCCTTCGGAGAATAGCCACGGCAGACGCATGGCAATGCCCGGCATGCCGTTGGCAATCTTCGGATAAGGTGCATCGTCGCCATTGACAAACTTCCCGCTGGCGTCGGCGCGGTAGGGAGCATGATCGGACGAAACGCTCTCGAACGTGCCGGTACGGATGTGCTGCCACAGCGCATCCTGCGTTGCATGATCGCGAAGCGGCGGCGAGCAGATATACTTTGCACCCTCCATGCCGGGCCGGTTCAGGTCGTCGCGGGTGAACGCCAGATATTGCGGGCAGGTTTCGGCAAAAAGCCGTGTCCCGGCCAGCTTCTCGCGACGCACGATCTCCGCTCCGCCGCGGGTCGAGACATGCACGACGAACAGCGCGGCATCGACCAGCTTCGCCAGGGACACGGCGCGGTTGATCGCCTCTTCCTCGGCCAGTTCCGGGCGGCTCAACGCATGATATTTCGGTTCCTCCATGCCTGCGGCGACAAAGCGCCGGTTCATCCATTTCACCATGTCGTTGTTCTCGGCGTGAACCATCGTCAGCGCGCCGTGCCGCTTCGCCACCGTCAGAATGTCGAGCATGCCGCCATCGCCGATGTTCATCAGATCGTAGGTCATGAACACCTTGAAGGAGGTGATACCGCGCGCGAACACGCCGGGCAGTTCCTCAAGCACGGCGGGCGATGGATCGGAGATGATCAGATGGTACGAATAGTCGAGCACGGAATTCGCAGCCGCGCGCCCGTCATAGGTTGCGACGACATCGGCGATCGTCTGTCCCCGATGCTGGGCTGCGAAGGGAATGAAGCAGGAATTGCCCCCGAACGCCGCCGACACCGAACCGGAATAATAGTCGTCGGCGGTCATGATGCCCGTCGAACTTTCCTGGGCGATATGGCAATGGCCTTCTATTCCGCCCGGCATCACGAGACGGCCGCCCGCATCGATGCGACGCGCGCCGCCGGAAATCCGCCCGGCAATGGCCGCGATCACGCCGCCCCGGATCCCGATATCGGCGCGGACCGTTTCATGGGCGGTTACAACAGTTCCGTCATGGATGACGGTATCGAAATCCGACATGACGACCTCGCTTCAGACTTCCACGATGGCACCGGTCTGCGACGTGATGCGACCGTAGTGCTCGATGCGGCGGTGACGCTGGAAATCGAAGATCGTCGATTTGCCGAAAGCGCATTTTTCGAAGTCGCACTCGGCGACGATCAATTCGTCCTCCTCGGTTGCGGCGCGCGCCAGAACGAAACCGTCCGGGTCGACGATGATCGAGCCGCCCATCAGCGGATGGCCGTCCTCGACGCCCGCCTTGGCCACGCCGACGACGAAAGTGGCATTCTGGTAGGCCCCGGCCTGAAGCGACAGATCGGAGTGGAACAGGCGCTTCTCCAGCCCCTCGGCGCTCATCTGGCTGTTCACCGAAGGCGTGTTGTAGCCGATGGTCACGAGTTCCACGCCCTGTAGTCCCATGCAGCGGAAGGTTTCCGGCCATCGGCGGTCGTTGCAGATCGCCATGCCCATGATCACCCCTTCGTTGCGCCAGACGCGAAAGCCCAGATCGCCCGGTTCGAAATAGCGCTTCTCCAGATGCTGGAAGGCGCGCCCGGTATCGTATTCGTCATGGCCGGGCAGATGAACCTTCCGGTATTTGCCGACGATCTCGCCCTTGCGGTTCGTCAGGATCGAGGTGTTGAAATGATGGCCGTCGGGTGTCAGCTCGGCGTAGCCGAAGGTCATGGCCATCGCCAGATCGCGGGCGCGCTCGAAAAGCGGCTGCGTGGCGCGGTTCGGCATCTCATGCTCGAACCAACTGTCCACCTCGTTCCGGTCGGGCATGTACCAGCGCGGGAAAAAGGTCGTCAGCGCCAGCTCCGGATAGACGATCATCGTCGCGCCCTTCGCGGCGGCCTCGTTCATCAGCTCGATCATGCGTTCTACGACGCTCTCGCGGTTGTCCGCCTTCTGGATGGCGCCCAGTTGCGCCCCGGCGACGATCATTCTGGTCATGGTCTTTTCCTTTCGTCTTTCATTCTCATGCCGCAAGCCGGCGCTGGAAGCGGCTGACCAGCCGCACCACGGGCCACAGCAGGGCAAGGTAGATGAGCGCCGCCAGAACCAGCGGCGAAGCGTTGTAGGTAATGGAGCGCGCCATGTCGGCGCTGTAGAGCAGTTCGGAAAGCGAGACGACGGAGGCGAGCGAGGTGAGCTTCACCACCTCGATCGTATTGGACAGAAGATCGGGCAGCACGTTGCGCACCGCCTGCGGCAGCACCACGTGGGTCAGCGTCTGCGTCCTGTTCAGGCCCGTGGAGCGCGCCGCCTCCCACTGCCCCTTCGCCACCGAGAGAATGCCGGAACGGTAGACCTCGGCATAATAGGAAGAGTTGTTGAGCAGGAAAGCCAGCGCCACTGCGGCGAAAGGCGACATCGCGACGCCCGCGAAAGGCAGGCCGGAATAGATGAAGATCAGCAGCACCAGCGGCGGCAGGGCCCGGAAAATATCGGTGAACACGATACAGGGAATCCGCAGCCAGCGGCGCGGGCTGAGATTGCCGAGCGCCAGCAGAAGCCCGCCGACGAGCCCCGGAACGATGACCGCGGCGCACAGTTTCGCCGTCATCCACAGACCTGCCAGCATGAGCGGCATGGTCTTCGCCATGATGGTCAGGTTGAAAAACTGATCGACAAGGGCCTGCATGGCTCACCTGCCCTGCCGCGCGAAGTGGCGGCTCTCGACCGCCCTGGCGACAAAGACCAATGGCAGAAAAATGACAAGATAGGCGATGGCAGCGAGCGTCAGCGGTGTGGCGCTGCCGGAAAAGCTCTGTGCCATCGTGGCCGTGGACAGGATTTCCGAAACGCCTATCACCGAGCCGAGCGCCGTCATCTTCGTGATGGCCAGCACCCGGTTGACCAGAGGCGGCAGGGCAAGGCGCACCGCCTGCGGCAAAGCCACCCATGCCAATGTACGGCCGAACCCCAACCCGGTGGACAATCCGGCCTCCCACTGCCCCTTGTCGACTGCCGAAAAACCCGCCCAGAACGCTTCCTCCGCAAAGGCCGCCAGCGTCAGCCCCAGCACGATGAACAGCACCATCGGCCCGGAAAGCCTGATGCCCGCCGACGGGAGGCCGAAATAGAGAATGAGGATCACCACCAGCGGCGGCAGCGCCCGGAATATGTCGGCAAAGCAGATGATGAAGAAATTCGCGCTCCGGAACCCGCAGGTGCGCAGGCTGGCGAGGGCGAGGCCCAGCGCGATACCCGCCACGACGACGGCCAGCGAGATCCACAACGCAACGCCCGCCCCCGCGATGATGTCGGGCAGATAGCGCTGCATGACGGCCGGATTGAAGAACGTCTCCAGGAAGCGTTCCATCGCCTCACTCCAGCACGCGGGACAGGAACGCGCGGGTGCGCTCGGCCTTCGGCGCGCCGAAAATCTGCTCCGGCCGGCCTTCCTCGACAATGACGCCGCCATCCATGAAAATCACCCGGTCGGCGGTTTCGCGCGCAAACCCCATTTCATGGCTGACCACAAGCATCGTCATGCCCTTTTCCTTCAGGTCCTTCATCACCTTGAGAACCGACCCGACCAGTTCCGGGTCCAGCGCCGAGGTCGGCTCGTCGAAAAGCATCACCAGCGGGTCGAGCGCCAGCGAGCGGGCGATCGCCACGCGCTGCTGCTGGCCGCCGGACAGTTCCGAAGGCATGGCATCGGCCTTGTGCGCGAGCCCGACGCGCTCCAGCATGTCCAGCGCGCGTTCGTCGGCTTCGGCGCGGCTGCGCCCGAGCGCCTTGCGCTGCGCCAGGGTGACGTTCCCGAGCACGCTCATATGCGGGTAAAGATGAAAGCCCTGGAAGACCATCCCGACTTTCAGGCGCATCAGGTCGAGATCGCGGCGGGTGCCGCTCATGATGTTGCGGCCATCGACGATGATATCGCCAGCGGACGGCTCCTCCAGGCGGTTGCAACAGCGGAGCATGGTGCTCTTGCCGGACCCGGAAGGGCCGATGATGAACACCAGCTCACCCCTGGCAACCTTGATATTCACGTCCCGCAGGATCGTGTTCTGTCCGAACCGTTTCTCGAGCGAGACGATTTCGAGCATGGGGCGGTCGTGCATGACAGGCTCCGGGACACCAATGTCACGGCGGGGACGGAATGGTCCGCCCTGCCGTGAAGACGCTGTCATTTCAGCTCACACGAGGGCGCATGGTCGTCCTCGACATACCCCTCGAAGCCGGGAACGCCGTAACCCTTCGCGGGCGTGACGATGGTCGTACCGGCAACCGGCGCAACGCCGAACCATTTCTCCGAAAGAGCGGCCAGAGAACCATCGATCTTGAGGCACTCGATGGCCCGGTCGACGAGGTTCCGGCCTTCCACATCGTCCTTGCGGAAAGTCAGCGCCCAGACCAGCCCTGTGGGATATTCATAGGACAGCTTGAGTTGCCGGTTCTGCTTCACGGCCCAGGCGGCGACGGTCGCTCCCGCCAGGTTCGCGTCGGCCCGTCCGGCGAGCACCGCGGCCACGGCATCGGTATTGGTGCCGTAACTTTCGACCGTCCAGCCGTATTCGGCTTCCTTCTCGCGAAGGAAACTGTCATAGGCCGAGCCCTTGTTGACGGCAATGGTCTTGCCCTTGAAGTCGTCGAGAGACGCGTATTCCGGGGCGTCCGCCGCGACGACGAAGCCGAAATTGGTATCCATGAAACCTTCCGTAAACAGAAGGTTGGCGGCGCGCTCGCCGTTGACCGTGACGGGCGCAGCCAGAAAATCGTAGGTCTTCGCCTGCAATGCGGGAATGAGGCCCGAAAACTGCGCGGCGGTGATTTCCACCGTCTTGCCGAGGCGTTCTCCGATCAGATTGACCAGATCGACGTTGAAACCCTCGACCTTGCCGTCGAGGGTCGGCATGGCATGCGGCGCGAACGTGCCGTCAAGCGCGGTTTTCAGCGTCTCCTGCGCCTGCACGGATGAAAAAGCCAATAAGAGGGTTAGTCCGGCAATGCCGGATCTGAAAAATCGCTTCATCTGTGTTCTCCTGCTGGGGGTATGCCTTTTCGGCTTTTCTTGGCAGGAGATAGTTTCATGGGCTTAGATGCGTCGCAATATAAATTGGCCGCGATAATTATAATCGAATTATATGATTTCCTGATACTAAGCCGCCCGGAGGGACGGTTTTGGCGGACGGAACCGGCCCGCAAACGCGGCAGCTTATATTCCGATAAGTTCGGCCGATTGATCAACGCATCCCACCATGCCACAAGCGCCTGACATACGGCGTGAAGAACGCCACACCATATCGAAGACGCTGCAATTCCCCAAAGGAGCGGACATGAGCAGAACGGTTTATCTCAACGGCGCATGGCTGTCCGAGGACGAGGCGAAAGTCTCGGTCTTCGACCGCGGCTTCCTGTTCGCGGACGCCATATATGAGGTGACGGCCGTCATCAGCGGCAAGCTCGTGGACTTTGCCGGCCATGCCGCCCGCCTGAGGCGTTCGCTCGATGCGCTGGGCATTCCCGCGCCGGTCTCGGAAAACCAGCTGCTGTCCCTGCACAAGGAGATCGCCCGGCGCAACGCCCTCTTGGACGGGCTGATATACCTCCAGATTTCCCGCGGAGCGCAAGACCGGGACTTTCTGTTTCCCGAGGGCCTTCACCCGACCTTCGTGATGTTCACGCAAGCGAAACAGGTTCTCGACAATCCCAGATGGAAAAGCGGCATCAGCGTGCAGACCTCGCCTGAAGGCCGCTGGGCCAACCGCCAGATCAAGACCGTGCAGTTGCTGTATTCCTCGCTGGCAAAGGTCAACGCGGCACGCGATGGTTTCGACGACGTGCTTTTCGTCGAAGACGGTTTCATCACTGAGGCGAGTTCGGCCAACTTCCACATGATCACCCCGGAAGGGACACTGGTGACGCGGGATCTGTCCAACGCGCTGCTGCACGGCATAACCCGCGGCTCCATTCTCGATCTGGCCCGGAAGGCGGGCCTTCGCGCCGAGGAACGGGCTTTCATACCCGAAGAGGCAAAGGGTGCTGCCGAAACGTTCATCACCTCCGCGACCAGTTTCGTCATGCCCGTCGTTTCGATAGACGGGCACACAATCGGCGATGGCACACCCGGCCCGGTCAGCAGGCGCCTGCTGGACCTCTATATCGAAGACCGCCTGGCGAATGGCGAGAGCATTACCGACTGAACGCAGCGGCGCAATCGATCACGAGGGGCGCCCGCAGGGCGCTCCTCGTTACCGGTCGATGCCCTGGAAACGGCGCGGGCGAAGCCCTGCGTGGAACCAGGTGATCATCGAATAGATGTCGTAGACCGGCAGGCCGGTCGCCTCCTGGACGGCGGCGGCGTAGGGCGGCATGTTGGTGCATTCGAGAACGATGGCGCCGACATCGGGATTGTTCGCCACGAGCGCCTTCGCCGCGTTCACCACGTCCTCGCGGGCGAGATCGACGTCCATGTCGTCCTTCTCCGCCTTGATCAGCACGCGGAAGAATTCCCTGCCGTTCTCCGTGCCCGCGACCGGCGTGTCGAGCGGCACGCCGGCGCCTTCGAGATGGGCCGGCGTCAGCGTCGAGGCGCTGACGGTGACGATGCCCACCCGCTTGCCCGGCGGCAGCGTCGCCTGAACCCACGGGACCTGCATCATCGAGGAGGTCGCGACCGGCACGCCGACCGCAGCGGCGAGTTCCTTCTGGAACAGCGCCAGGAAGCCGCAATTGGTGGTGATCGCTTCCGCACCCTGCGAAACCAGATCGCGCGCCGCGACGACGAAATCGTCGAGCAGGCCGGAGGCGCCCTTCAGCACCACCTTTTCCGGGCTCGCGCCGCGCACGAGGCGATAGAGCACCGGGAAAGGCCAGGTCGTGCCATTGCCCATGTCGCCGGGAATGCGGGGGAAACGGGCTTCGAGCATGAGAATGCCGAGCGGAACGCCGTAAAGCGCCTTGCCGCCCTTGGCGATGCGGGATGTGTCAGCCATGAGAGCCTCTTGGAGCATTTCCAGGAAAAGTGTGAAGCGGTTTTCCGTCCGGAAATGCGAAAAAAACGGACGGAAAGGCTCCGGGAGTTTAGAGGAAACGGCGCGGGTCGAGGCCCGCAATCGGAATTTCGGCGGCCTGTCCGCCCACGAGCTGCGCGACCACGCGCCCGGTGCGTGCGGACGAGACGAGGCCGACATGGCCGTGGCCGAAGGCATAGACCACATCGCGTGAGCGTCGCGACAGGCCGATGCAGGGCCGGCCGTCCGGCGTGGAGGGACGATGACCGAGCCAGAGCTTGGCCTGCGAGACATCGACGCCGGGAAACATCTTCGCCAGATGGCCGCGCAGGATCTCCGCCCGCCGCCAGTCGGGCGAGGCCTCGACCGAGGCGATTTCCACCTGCCCGGCGGCGCGCAGCCCGTGCTCCATCTGCTGCACGACCATCTTCGCGTCGGAGGCCATGAAGGCGGTCTTCATCCCGGTCTGCACGCCTTCCAGCATGACGTGGTATCCGCGCTCGCTTTCCAGCGGCAGGGCATCGCCCAGCCGGCGCGTCAGCGGGGCGGAATGGACGCCGGCGGCGATCACCGCGCCGTCGCAATCGACGATGCCGCGATCCGTCACCACGCCCGTCAGCCGTTCGTTGTCGAAGCGGAAGTCGATCGCCCGCGCCGGCTCCACCACCGCGCCGCGGCTTTTCGCGAGAGCCGCGAGGGCCGCGACATAGGCGCCGGGATTGCGGCAGCGCCCGGCCTCGTCGACCGCCACCGCAAAGCCGTAGCGGTCCGGCAGTGCCGGGTCCTCGGCCCGCAGCGCCTCGCCGGAAAGCTCGCGCCACGCGATGCCGGTGCGGGCGCGGATATTCCACGCAAGGGAATCCGCATCGAACACCGACCTGTCCCGGTAAACGTGGAGGACGCCGCCTTCGGCGACCAGATGCGGAACGCCGGCCTCCGCAGCCAGCGCCTTGTGCAGGGCCGGCGCGTCCTTCAGCAGGGGGCGCAGCGCCTGCGCGGTCGCCTCGACGCGCGCCTCCGTCCAGCCGGACAGCAGGTAGCGGACCAGCCAGGGCGCGGATTTCGGCAGATGCGGCCAGCGGATGGCCAGCGGGCCGAGCGGATCGAGAATATAGCCCGGCACCTTCTTCCACACGCCCGGCTCGGCCGGCGGAATGACGGAGTGCGAGGACAGCCAGCCGGCGTTTCCATAGCTCGCCGCCTGCTCGCCGCCGGCGGCTTCGGGCTCGATGACGGTGACGCGATGGCCGGCCCGCAGCAGTTCGATGGCGCTGACGGAACCGATGGCGCCGGAGCCGATGACGGCGATATGACGGCTCATGACAGCGCCCCGCAGGCCTTGGCGATGCGCGCCAGCGCCTCTTCGAGGCTGTCCATCGACGCCGCATAGGAGATGCGGAAATAGGGCGCCACCCCGAAGCAGCTTCCCGGCACCACGGCGACATCGGCGGCATCGAGCAGGTAGCGGCAGAAGTCGCTGTCGGTGGCGATCGCTTCGCCCTGCGGCGTCCGGCGGCCGATGACGCCGGCGCAGTTGGCAAAGGTGTAGAAGGCCCCCTCCGGCGTGCGGCAGGTGATGCCCTCGATGGCGTTGAGACCGGCGACGACGCGGTCGCGGCGCGCGGCGAAGGCGGCGCGGCGACCGGCCAGCACGTCCTGCGGCCCGGTCAGCGCCTCGATGGCGGCGGCCTGGCTGACGGAGCAGGGATTGGAGGTGCTCTGGCTCTGGACCACGGCCATCGCCGCGATTAGCGCCTTCGGCCCGCCGGCATAGCCGATGCGCCAGCCGGTCATGGCATAGGCCTTGGAGACGCCGTTGACGGTCAGCGTGCGGTCCTTCAGCGACGGTTCGAGCTGGACGGCGGTGACGAAATCCATCCCGTCATAGACGAGATGCTCGTAGATGTCGTCCATCATCAGCCAGACATGCGGATGGCGCTTCAAGACGGCGAGAATGGCGCGCAGCGCCTGCTCGCCATAGGCGGCACCCGAGGGGTTGGACGGCGAATTGAGCAGCAGCCAGCGGGTCTTCGGGGTGATCGCCGCCTCCAGATCAGCCGGATCGAGCCGGAAGCCGTTCTCCTCGCGGCAGACGACCGGCACCGCGGTGCCGCCGGAAATCGCCACGATATCGGCATAGGACGTCCAGTAGGGCGCGGCGAGAATGACCTCGTCGCCGGCATCCAGCGTCGCCATGAAGGCGTTGTAGAGGATCTGCTTCGCCCCGGCGCCGACGGTGATCTCGTCCGGGGCGTAGGCCAAGCCGTTCTCGCGGCGGAACTTTTCCGAAACCGCCGCCTTCATCGCCGGCGTTCCATCCAGAATCGTATATTTGGTCTCGCCGTCGCGGATGGCGCGGATCGCTGCCTCCTTGACGTTTTCCGGCGTGTCGAAATCCGGCTCGCCGGCGCCGAGCACGATCACCGGGCGCCCCTCGCGCCGGAGCGCCGCGGCACGGGCGCCGATCTTCAGAATCTCCGATACACCGATGGCGCCGATGCGCGTGGCACGGCGAAACGGAGAGGCAGCCTGATCCATGTTTCTTCCCCTTGAGAGCATTTCCAGCAAGAATGTGAAGCGCTTCTGCTGGAACTGCACAAACACAAACAGTCGGAACGTTTTCGCTTTCCGGAGAAAAGCGGAAACGCCCTAGCGGACGGCGGTCACGATCAGCTCGACCCGGTAGGCCGGATCGGCCAGCTCCACCTTGGCACAGGCGCGGCTGGGTTCGGAACCCGCAACCACCCAGCCGTCCCAGACCGCGTTGAAGCCATCGTAATCCGACATGGATGTAAGCCAGATCGTCACCGAAAGCACGCGCGACTTGTCGGTTCCGGCCTCGGCCAGCAGGGCGTCGACCTTGGCCAGCGCCTGCCGGGTCTGCTCCTCGATGCCGGCGGTCTTGTCGTCGGCCACCTGGCCGGCCAGCAGCACGAGATCCTTGAAGGCGCTGGCGCGGGCGCGCCGCGCGTTGCGGTCGATGCGGACGATATCGTTCATGGTTTTACCTCACTTGCCGGTTGCGGCGATGCGGCGGCAATGGTCGAGCGCCGTGCCGATCAGGTTGTCGCTGGCTTCCGGCGTGCGGAACGCCGAATGCGCCGAAAGCGTCACATTGTCCAGCGTGGTCAGGACATGGCCGGCCGGCATCGGCTCGATGGTGTAGACGTCGAGGCCCGCATGGCGGATATGGCCGGAGCGCAGCGCCTCGACCATCGCGTCCTCGTCCACCAGCGCGCCGCGCGCCGTGTTGACGAGGATGACGCCCGGCTTCATGGCGGCGATCTTCTCGCGGGAAATGATGCCCTTGGTCTCGTCCGTCAGCAGCAGGTGCAGGGACAGCACGTCCGAGCGGGCCAGAACCGTGTCGAGATCGGCAAATTCCACGCCGGGCCAGCTTTTCGGCGAACGGTTCCAGGCGATGACCTTCATGCCGCTGCCGAGCGCGATGCGCGCCACCTCGGCGGCGATGCCCCCGAAGCCGATCAGGCCGAGCGTCTTGCCGGTCAGCTGCACGCCGTCGGTGCGCAGCCACTGGCCGGCGCGCATGGCACGGTCCATGCCGGCGAAGCCCTTGGCGGCGGCCCACATCAGCGAAATGGCGCATTCGGCAACGGCCGTGTCGCCATAGCCCTTGACGATATGGACCGTGATGCCGTTTTCGGCCAGCGCATCGACATCCATGTAGCTGCGCGGCCCGGTGCCGAGGAACACGACGTGCTTCAGCGCCTTGCAGGCCAGCGCGATATCCAGCGGCAGGTGGGTGTGGTCGACGATGGCGATCTCGGCATCGCCGAGAACGGCCGGCAGTTCCGGCGGCGTGATGGCGGGCTGGCGATTGATCTCGACCTGCGGATCGCCGTCTCGGAGCAGCCGCTCGGTGACGGCAGAAAGAGTGTCGTTGGCATCTACGAAAACGGCTCGCAATTTTCTCTCCTCGATTGCTGCTGGACTGCCTTCGCGACCGCGCTTCAGCGATGGCGTTCAAATCTGTATACAGAATTGAATGTTGCTTGCAAGAAATTTCTGCATCGGAAAATAATGGCGATATTGCAATCACTTGCATATTTTTTAAGCCGATTTTCCCTTTGCATAAAAATCTTCATCATCCCCGACATACGATATTGCATTTTGTTCTGAATACAGGATAATCGCAACCGTCCGACCCCTTCCGGGGGCCTTTCGCAGCCAACCAACCATCAGAGGGAAATCCATGAACCGCAGGGATATGCTGGGCGCTCTCGCCCTTGGCGGCGTCGGCGCCGCCGCAGCCGTCGCCGCCACTCCGGCCGCAGCCCAGGGCGCCGCCTCGACCATCGACAGGATCAAGTCTTCGGGCGTGCTGCGCGTCGCGGTCATCGTCGGCCAGGAACCGTATTTCCACAAGGACCTCGCCTCCGGCGAATGGTCCGGCGCCTGCGTCGAGATGGCCCGCGACATCGCCGACAAGCTCGGTGCGAAGGCCGAATTCGTGGAATCGACCTGGGGCACGCAGGTGACGGATCTTCAGGGCAACAAGGTGGACCTCGCCTTCGCCGTCAACCCGACGCCGGAGCGCGCCCTCGTCATCGATTTCTCGACCCCGATCCTGATCCATTCCTTCATGGTCATCACCGGCAAGAATTTCGCCAAGCCGGCCACGTGGAAGGAACTGGACAAGCCCGAGGTCAGGATCGCCGTCGACACCGGCTCCACGCACGACCTGATCGCGCGCCGCTATTGCCCGAACGCCACGATCCTCGGCTTCAAGAACCGCGACGAGGCCATCATGGCGGTCGCCACCGGCCGGGCCGACTGCAACGTCTCGCTGACCGTTCTGGCGATCTCGACGCTGAAGAAGAACCCGAACCTCGGCGGCCTCGCCGTGCCGCAGCCGCTGCTGACGCTGCCGACCAACATGGGCCTGCGCACCGAGCAGGACCTGCGCTTCAAGACGTTCCTCTCCGTCTGGGCCGACTACAACCGCTCCATCGGCCAGATGCGCGAATGGATGCTGTCCGGCTTCGAAACCGTCGGCATCACCGCGGACGACCTGCCGCCGGAAGTCCAGTTCTAGAGATTTCCGCCTGTCACGGAGCCACGGCCCGCGATACGGGCCGGCCCCTCGCCCGCCCTGCGGGCATCGTCTCCGCGGAGAAAGAAAGAGGGCTGATGCCGCAGCGTTTCGCCCCTCCTTCTTGCGGCGGGGCGGAAAGGGCGGCGCCATAGCGCGTCGCCTGCCGTGGAACGGAGTGGCGGAAACGCTCCATCCTTTGTTTTTACGCATTTCCCCGAAATGCTCGAAGAGGCATGCGCATGTATGAATGGGATTTCACCGCGCTCCGGCCCTATTGGGGGCTGATGGGCCAGGGCCTGCTGACGACGGTGTTCTATACGATCACCACCGTCATCACCGGCCTGATCATCGGCCTCGTCGTCGGAATCCTGCGCAGCGGCGGGGGGCGATGGCTCTCCCTGCCCCTGCGGGCCTATATCGAGGTGTTCCGCTGCACCCCCCTTCTGGTGCAGCTCGTCTGGGTCTATTACGCCCTTCCCGTCCTGATCGGCGTGGACATGACGGCGGCGACGGCCTGTTTCCTCACCCTGTCGCTCTATGCCGGCTCGTTCTATGCGGAAGTCTTCCGCGGCGGCATCGAGGCCGTCGACCGCGGCCAGTGGGAGGCGGGCCGGGCGCTCGGCATGAAGAGAGGCCGGATCTTCCGGCGCATCGTCCTGCCGCAGGCCGTGCAGGTAATGATCCCCTCGCTCATCAACCAGACGGTTCTCCAGTTGAAGAACACCTCGCTCGTCTCCGTCGTGGCGGTCGGCGACCTGCTCTACCAGGGCTCCGTCATCACCGCCGCCAGCTATCGCCCGCTCGAAGTCTACACGACGATCGCCGCCCTCTACCTGATCGTCCTGCTGCCGCTCACGCTCGCGGCGGACCGGCTGGAGCGCCGTATGGGAGCCCATCGATGACCGGACCAAACCCCTCTTTCATCCTTCAGGCGGAAAGCATCTTCAAGTCCTTCGGCTCGCACGACGTGCTGAAGGGCGTGTCGCTGAAGGTCGCGCGCGGCGAGGTCGTGACGCTGATCGGCGCCTCCGGCTCCGGCAAGTCGACGTTCCTGCGCTGCATGAACCTTCTGGAAACGCCCAAGGACGGCTTCATCGACATCTGCGGCCACCGCTTTTCCTTTGCCGCCGCTCAAAGGCCGCCAAAGGACAACCAGCTCGCCGCGCTGCGCCGCGACGTCGGCATGGTGTTCCAGCACTTCAACCTCTTCCCGCACATGACGGTGCTCGCCAACGTCATGGAAGGCCCGGTGCAGGCCCGGGGAACGCCCGTCGCCGAGGCGAAGGAGCTGGCGATGGACCTTCTCGCCAAGGTAGGCCTCTCCGAAAAGGCCGACGCGCATCCGGCCCGGCTCTCCGGCGGCCAGAAACAGCGCGTGGCGATCGCCCGGGCGCTGGCCATGAAGCCGCAGGTCATGCTGTTCGACGAACCGACCTCGGCACTCGACCCGGAACTCGTCGGCGAGGTGCTGAACGTCATCCGCTCGCTCGCCGCCGAAGGCATGACGATGGTGCTCGTGACGCATGAAATGGCCTTCGCGGCGGACGTTTCCTCCCGCGTGGGCTTCATGAACGACGGCGTTATGGCCGAGATCGGCGCCCCCGGCGACATCCTGCGCCATCCGTCGAACGAGCGCCTCAAGGCGTTCCTCAACCGGTTCCACGCCGAACACTGACATCCGGCCGGCTCCCGCGGGCCGGTTTCCAGAAAAAAACGCCGTGTCGGGAGCATGGCGTCCGCCATCCGGCGCCGCGGCGCGCCCAGCAAAAGATCGAGGAGTGACATGCGTAACGGAGGACGATTGCTCGTCGAGTGCCTGGTGGCGCTCGGAGCGAGAAAAGGGTTCGGCGTGCCGGGCGAGAGCTATCTCGCCGTTCTGGACGCCTTGCACGACACGGCAGGCCAACTGGATTACGTGCTGTGCCGCAACGAGGGCGGCGCGGCCTTCATGGCGGCGGCCTACGGCAAGCTGACCGGCGAGCCCGGCCTGTGCTTCGTCACGCGCGGCCCCGGCGCGACCAACGCCTCCATCGGCGTCCACACCGCCATGCAGGACAGCGCGCCGATGATCCTCTTCGTCGGACAAGTCGGAACCGACATGAAAGGCCGCGAAGCCTTTCAGGAAGTCGATTACAAGGCCGTCTTCGGCACCGTGGCCAAATGGGCCGTCGAGATCGACCGGGTCGAGCGCATCCCGGAAATCCTCGGCCGCGCCTGGCGCACGGCGCTCTCCGGCCGGCCCGGCCCGGTCGTCGTCGCCCTGCCGGAAGACATGCTGACCTCGCTGACCGACAGCGAGCCGCTTGCCGGTTTCAACGGGGTCGATGAGCCCGTGCCGTCCGGCGCGGCCATCGCGAAAACCCTCGGCCTCCTTGCAGAAGCCCAACGCCCCCTCATCCTCATGGGCGGCTGCAACTGGAAGGCCGGGGGTGCCGCGGCACTCCAGTCCTTCGCGGAAGCCTCCGACATTCCGGTCGTCGCGGCCTTCCGCTATCAGGACCAGTTCGACAATTTCTCGCCCGTCTTCTGCGGCGAGGCCGGGGTCGGCATGCCGGCCCATGTGCGCCGCCTGATCACCGGGGCCGATACGATTCTGGCCGTCAACGTCCGGTTCGGCGAAATGACCACCGACGGCTACACGCTGCTGTCCGTGCCCGCTCCGAAACAGACGCTGATCCATGTCCACGGCTCCGATCTGGAGATCGGCAAGATCTACCAGCCGGCGCTCGGCATCCAGGCCGGGCCGAACGCCTTCGCCGCCGCCCTTTCCCCGGTCCGGGGCGGCTGGGCCGGCTGGCGGCGGGAGGCTCGCGCGGCGTGGGAAGCCTCCTTCGAGGCGCCGGAACAGCCCTCGCCGGTCGATATGGCCAAGGTCACGGCGCATCTGCGCGACACGCTGGCCGACGATGCGATCCTCACCAACGGCGCGGGCAACTTCACGGTCTGGCCGAACAAGTTCTTCAAGTTCGGCGCGAAGGCGCGGCTTCTGGCGCCGCAATCGGGCGCGATGGGCTACGGCGTTCCCGCCGCCATCGCCGCCAAGGTCGCCCATCCGCAGCGCACCGTCGTCTGCTTCGCGGGCGACGGCGATTTCCAGATGAACTGCCAGGAACTGGCGACGGCGCTTCAGGCCGGGGCGCAGCCGATCATCCTTCTCGTCAACAACGGCATCTACGGCACGATCCGCGCCCATCAGGAACGCAACTATCCCGCCCGCGTCTCGGGCACGGACATGGTGAACCCGGATTTCGTGGCGCTGGCGAAGGCCTACGGCTTCCATGCCGAGCGGGTGGAAACCACGGACGGCTTCCCCGCCGCCTTCGCCCGCGCCCTCGCCTCGAAAACCGGCGCGCTGCTCGATCTCGACGTCTCCGCCGAGGCGCTCACGCCCCGGCAGACGCTGTCGCAGATGCGGCAGGCAGCGCTCGCAGGCAAGGCGGGCTGACGGGAGAACGCCTCATACGTGCGGGGCCGGCCCTCAGCCGAGCCCCGGATTGACCGGCACGACAATCCGCCCGCGAACCCGGCCTTCGAGAAGCGTCGGCGCCGTTGCGATGACGTCGCCGAGGGCCACCTCGGTGGTGATCGCGTCGAGCTTTTTCAGATCGAGGCCTTCGGACAGGCGCCGCCAGGCTTCGAGCCGTTCCGGGCGCGGGCACATCACGCTGTCGATGCCCACCAGGGTCACGCCGCGCAGGATGAACGGCGCGACGGTCGTCGGCAGGTCCATGCCGGCGGCGAGGCCGCAGGCCGCCACGACGCCGCGGTGCCGGATCGAGGCCAGCACGTTCGCCAGCACCGTGCCGCCGGCGACGTCGACGGCGCCGGCCCAGCGCTCCTTGGCGAGCGGCCGGCCCTTTTCCGTCAGCTCGCCGCGGCTGACGATCGACCGGGCGCCAAGGCTCCGGAGATAGTCCGCCTCCTCCGGCCGGCCGGTGACGGCAGCCACGTCATAGCCTGCCGCGGCCAGCAGGGCCGTCGCCACGCTGCCGACGCCGCCGGCGGCACCCGTCACGGCGATCTCGCCCTTGTCCGGCGTTACGCCATGCCGTTCCAGCGCCATGACGGACAGCATGGCGGTGTAGCCGGCGGTGCCGATCGCCATCGCCTGCCGGAGACCGATCGTCTCGGGAAGGGGCACCAGCCACTCTCCCCGGGCGCGCGCCTGCCCGGCAAGCCCGCCCCAGTGCTTTTCGCCGACACCCCAGCCGTTCAGCACCACCCGGTCGCCCGGCTTGTAATCGGGATGGGCGCTCTCGGCCACCACGCCCGAATAGTCGATGCCCGGCACCATCGGGAAGCTGCGCACGATCGGCGACCGGCCGGTGATGGCAAGGGCGTCCTTGTAGTTCAGCGTCGAATAGGCGACGTCCACCAGAACATCGCCTTCCGGCAGTTGTTCGGGAGAAAGCTTGACGAGCGAAACGCTCTGCCCTTCCTCGCTCTTGTCGATCAGAATGGCGTCGAACATATGGAGATCCTCGCTTCAGGGATGGAGTGATCGGAAGAAGATGTCGGAAAAGATGTGCAGGGGCTCGGCCCGGCGCTCCAGTTTGGCGCGCAGGACCGCCCCTTCCCAGCCGATCCAGAAATAGGCGGCCAGCGCTTCGGGCGAATGATGCGCGCCGAGTTCGCCCCGGTCGCGGGCCAGTTGCAGGCAGCGCGCCGTCCGCTCCTGCCAGCCTTGCAGGATCCGCACGAGCTGGTCGCGGAACGGCTCGGGAAGCGCGCCCATCTCCTGCCCGAGATTGCCGACGAGGCATCCGCGGCGAAACCCGTGCCGCTCCATCCCCCGTTCCGCATCGGCGGTGAAGGCGCGCAGCCGTTCCAGCGGCGACAAGGCCTCGTTCGACAGGCATCCCTCGAGCTTGCCGACGAAATACTCGTCGTAAGCGGCGATCAGCCGGCTGCCGAAATCGGCCTTGGACCTGAAATAATGGTAGAAACTGCCCTTGGGCGCGGCGGCGGCCTGAAGGATTTCATCGAGGCTGACGGCCGAATAGCCCTTCTCCGTCAGGTGCGCCAGCCCGGCCCGGATGAGCCGCCGGTAGACGTCGGCATCCTCGCGATTGAGCGCGGGCCGGCCTCGACTGGCGGAAACGGGTCGTCTGGCGGATATCGGCATGGCTTTTTCTAGACCATCCGGTCTAGAAAATCAAGTTGAACCTCCGGCACGAAAGATTGACGATTTTCACCGGTTGCGCCCTTTACCCGGCGGGGTCCGATCTGCGAAAAGGCCCTGCTGTCCTTCCCGCCAGCGATATGTTCACCGGCAACAGACGAGAACATGACGAAAACTGCCCTCATCAAACGGTTCGCCGCCTATTACCGGCCCCATCGCGGCCTGTTCGCCCTCGATTTCGGCAGCGCCGTCGCCGCCGGTCTGCTGGAACTGGCCTTTCCCGTGGCCGTGACCCTGTTCATCGACCGGCTGCTGCCGACCGGCCAGCTCGGCCTCATCGCGCTGGCCGCCACCGGCCTTCTGGTGATCTATCTGGTGAATGCCGGGTTGCAGCTCATCGTCACCTACTGGGGCCACATGCTGGGCATCGGCATCGAGACGGAGATGCGGCGCAAGGCCTTCGACCATCTGCAAAAGCTTTCCTTCGGCTATTTCGACAACCAGAAGACCGGCCATCTGGTGGCGCGGCTGACGAAGGATCTGGAGGAGATCGGCGAGGTCGCCCATCACGGCCCCGAAGACCTGTTCATCGCCATGATGACGCTGATCGGCGCCTTCCTGCTGATGCTCTCCGTGCATGTGCCGCTGGCGCTGATCACCGCGGTGATCGTGCCGCTGACGGCCTGGGTCACGACGCATTACGGCCTGCGCATGACCTCGACCTGGCACGCGCTCTATGGCCGCGTCGCCGAGTTCAACGCCCGCATCGAGGAAAATGTCGGCGGCATCCGTGTCGTCCAGGCCTTCGCCAACGAGGACCACGAGCGCCGGCTGTTCGCCGAAAGCAACCGCAACTACCAGGCCACCAAGCTTGCCGCCTACAAGGTGATGGCGGCCTCCACCTCGCTGTCCTACATGTCGATGCGCTTCGTTCAGGTGGTCGTCATGCTGGCCGGGGCGTGGTTCGTGGTGCGCGGAGACCTGAGCGCCGGCGGCTTCGTCGGCTTCCTCCTGCTGGTCAACGTGTTCTTCCGCCCGGTCGACAAGATCAATTCGGTCATCGAGACCTATCCGAAGGGCGTGGCCGGCTTCCAGCGCTACGTCGCGTTTCTGGAAACGAGGCCCGACATCACCGACCGCGACGGCGCCACGGCCGCCGGGCGCCTGAAGGGCGATATCGTCTACCGCGACGTGCGCTTCGGCTACAACGAGGATGCGCCGCTGCTCAACGGCGTGTCCTTTTCGGTCGCCGCCGGCCAGACCGTCGCCTTCGTCGGCTCCTCGGGGGCGGGCAAGACGACGATCTGCTCGCTCCTGCCGCGCTTCTACGACGTCACCGGCGGCGCGATCACCATCGACGGCACGGATATCCGCGACCTGACACTGAAGTCGCTGCGCTCGAACATCGGCATCGTCCAGCAGGACGTCTTCCTCTTCGCCGGCACGATCCGCGAGAACATAGCCTATGGCCGGCTCGGCGCGAGCGAGGCGGATATTCTGGAGGCCGCCCGCCGCGCCCGGCTCGACACCGTCATCGAAACGCTTCCCGAGGGGCTCGACACCGTGATCGGCGAGCGCGGCGTCAAGCTGTCCGGCGGCCAGAAGCAGCGCCTTGCGATTGCCCGCATCTTCCTGAAGAACCCGCCGATCCTGATCCTCGACGAGGCGACCTCGGCGCTCGACACGGAAACGGAAAAGGCGATCCAGCAATCGCTGGCCGAACTGGCGAACGGGCGCACGACGCTGATCATCGCCCACCGCCTCGCCACCATCGCCGGCGCCGACCGCATCTTCGTGGTGGAAAACGGCAGCATCGTCGAGGACGGCAGCCATGCGGACCTCATCGCCCGCAAGGGCAGCCGCTACAGCGCGCTGCACATGACCGGCTGACGGCGTTCCGTCAGCCGGCCGCGCTCGTGCCGTCCGGGTCCTTCGCCAGCCGACCGTGCCGCCTCGCCTCCGCCAGCACGTCCCCGAAACGCGTCAGCCCCTTGCCGGCGAGAATGGTCGTGAGCTTGAGGAAGGCGTCCGCCGTCGCCTCGGCGTCGCCCATCGCCGTGTGCCGCCGCTCCGCCGGAAGGTCGACGCCGAGGCGGGCGGCGAGCGCGTCGAGCGAATGCTCCTCCCCGCGGCCGAAGACGGCGGCGGAAAGCAGCACCGTGTCGAGGACCGGATTGTCGAAGCGCCTGCCGATCTGCCTTTCGCGCCGGCGAAGGAATGCCATGTCGAAAGGCGCGTTGTGCGCCACGAGGACGGCGCCCTCGGCGAAGCGGTGGAAACGCTCCACGGCGTCGAGAATGCGCGGCGCACCGGCAACCATCGCATCGGTGATGCCGTGAATGGCTGTCGCGCCGGGCGGGATGGGCCGGCCCGGATTGACCAGCATGTCGAAGGCCTCCCCCCTGACCCGCTTGCCGGCGACGATGCGCACGGCGGCGATCTGCACCACCTCGTCGCCCTGATCGGGCAGCAGGCCGGTCGTTTCCGTATCGAACACGACATAGGTCAGGTCCTCGATCCGGGCGCCGGCGATCGTCTGCGGCGGGGCGCGGGCCAGAAGGTCGAAATCGTAGACGACATCATGAAGCGGCTCGTCCCGGTCCCGCTCGCCCGGCTGGCCGGAGCCGGCAATCTCGGCCGTCATGTCGCGCAGGGTCATCACATAGGCGCCGTCATCGCCGCCATTGTCGGCGGCAAGGCGCATGCGGGCCGCCAGACGCCGGGAACCGGCGGGCGTCGCGGCGGCGAACTCGATCACCGCCTGCCGGGAGCCCGCCTCCACCAGCCGGCGATGGGCCTGGCGCACCGCGCCGTCGCCCAGATAGTCGAGCAGGCTGCGGTCGAGGCAGACCGGCTGTCCGGCATCGACCAGAAGCTGCCGGGCGACGCCGTTGTAGAACACCAGCCGGTGACGGCCCGTGCAGAGAAGAACCGCCGGCGGCACGTCGGCCAGCAGATGCTCCAGCCGGCGTTTGTCGGCGGAAAGCCGCGCCGTTTCGCGCGCGATGCTTTCGGCCGTCGCGTTGCGGTCCTCCGCCAGCCGGGCGGCCGTTGCGGAGGCGGCGGCCGCAAGATCGCCCAGATAGCGCCCTTCTGCGGGGTCCATGCCGGCGGCGATATCGGCATGGAGGCGCGCGCGCATGGCCGAGGCGATGGCCTCGATGGGCCGCGCCACATGGGTGTCGAACAGGAGCCAGATCCACGCGATCAGGCCGCACATGCCGAAGACCGCGACGATGGCGCCCTGAACCAGCGCGTCGAAAGCCGCAGCGTCCTCCATCCGGCTCCGCGCCAGAAAGAGGCCGAGCGCCGTCATCGCCACCACGCCCGCCGCGATGGCGACGAAGAACAGCAGGATACGGATGCGCAACCCCAGTCTCACGCCCACGGCATGCCCCTTCGCAATCTTCTCCTCCGGCTCCCCCGCCAAACGCCCGGTCCCGAAAATCTGTAGCCGCTTTGCGCCGGGAAGGACATAAGCCCAAAGTGTCAGGCCCGGAGTCAGGCCGGCAGTCAGGACCTAGACCGGCGCCACGCCCCGGTTGGCGAGCGCGGCCTGCATGGTGCGGACGATGACGAAGGCGTCGCGAAGCTGCGAGCGCTCGAATTCGCCCAGTTCATACGGATCGAGGTAATTGTCCGGCTGCGCGCCGGCCTTCACCTGCGCCGCCTGGTTGCGCAGCCGGTATTCGGCGATCAGGTCGTAGGCGGCGACGAGGTCGCGGGCACCGCCGCCGGAAATGACGTTCGCGGCTTCCGCCGCCAGCAGCCGCGCCCGGGTGTTGACAGGGGTCAACCGCTCGACCAGCGCATAGACGCGAGCGAGATCGACCACCGGCACGACGCCGTTGTGCTTCATGTCGATGCGGTTGCGATGCTCGCCGCTGCGCAGGGTCGCGAAGCCCCGCAGCAGCCCGAGCGGCGGCGCATGCTTCAGCGCGTTGGCGACCATGTGGGCGACGAAGATCGAATCGTTGCCGGCGAGCCCGAGCGTCTCGGCCTGGAGCGTCGAGAACAGCGACGCGGTTCCGGCAATCGGCCTCAGATCGAACATGACGCTCGACAGCATCCGCGCCATCGGATCGGGCCGGGCGATCCAGTCGCGGAAATAGCCGCGCCACACCCGGACCGGCTGGCACCAGCGCGGATTGGTGGCCATCATGTCGCCGGGGCAGAAGACGTAGCCGCAGGCGTTCAGGCCGGTGCAGACGAAGCCGGCGAGGTTTTCGAACCACGCGCGATGCTCCTCCTCGTAGCCGTCGTCGATGAGGATGCAATTGTCCTGATCGCTGACGCCCGTCTGCTCCTGCCGCCCCTGACTGCCGCAGGCGAGCCAGAGATAGGGAACCGGCGGCGGCCCGAACCGCTCCTCGGCCATCGCGATCAGGCGGCGGGTGACGGCATCGGCGATGTCGGTCACGCGCCGCGTCACCACCTCGTGCGGGCCGTGGCCGCCGACGAGTTGGACCAGAAGCTGCGGGATGCGCGCCGTCGTCGCCTGCAATTCGCCGATCTGCCGGGCGCGGGCGATGTCGCGGATGAACTGCACGGGGGAGATGGCCTGAAGGCGGGTCAGGTCCGTCTGGGTGATCATGCCGACCAGCCGGCCGTTCTCCACCACCGGCAGGTGGCCGATGCCCCGCTCCAGCATCAGGTGGAGCACGTCGGAGCCGAGATCGCCCGGGGCGAGCCCGACGGGATCGCGGGTCATGATCGCCGAAACCGGCGTCGCCTGCGGGTCGAGCCCGGCCGCCAGCACCCGCGTCGTCAGGTCCCGGAGGGTGACGATGCCGGCGAAGCGGCCGCCGTCGACAACGCCGAGGCAGGAGACCTTGCGGTCGCGCATGGTCTCCGCCGCCGTGCGCACCGTATCCTGCGGCGCGCAGACGAGCGGCGGCGTCGACATCAGCTCGCCGGCCTTGCGGGTGGCCATGTCGCCGCTCCGCTCGCCGGTCCCGTCGGCCGGACGGGCAAAAAGGCGGGCGAAGGCCGGCTCCTCCTCCACGAGACGGCGAAAGACATCGGCCGGCACCAGAAGCAGGCTGACGTCCGTCAGCGCCTTCGCGGCGGTCGCGGCATGGCCGTCGGCCAGAAGGCCGCGCTCGCCGAACCAGTCGCGGGGGACAAGCTCCGAGATCAGCGCGCCCGAGGCGTCGCGGATTTCCACCCTGCCCTCCATGACGATGTAGAGGCCGGCCAGACGGTCCGCATGGCCATAGACGGGGCTTCCGGCAGGAATGTCGTGGCGGCTGACCTGCCGCAGCACCCGCTCGAAGGCGGCAGGCGAAAGACCGTCATACGGATGGACCGTCTCCAGAAATGCGCCGGTCGCGGTCGTGTCCATGCTGCCCTCCCCAACCCTCAAGGTCGCCCCGGCCTCCCCATGCCGGTGTCGCCAGCATATGCGCGCCGGGCCTGAAGGGCCAGTCGGGCGGCCTCGGCAAATAGACGCAGACGACGGGCGCACCGACACCGCCGGAGCGTGCCGGCAACATTCCGCTGGACAGATGCGGCGGCGGCAGGATCGCTGTTGCGCGCCTGCCGCGTCCACCGTAATGGTGAAGCCGAGGACATCCAGCAAACCGGCGCGGCAGAACAGTTTCGACCATGACCCGAATCCCCATTCCCCGGATCCGCGCACAGGGCGGCTCTCACCCATGAACGTGATCGAACACACGCCCGCCATCGTCGCGCTGGCCTGCCTCGCCTCGTTTCTCGTCGGCCTGTCGAAGGGCGGCCTGCCCTCCGTCGGAGCGATCGCGGTGCCGCTTCTGGCGATGGTGATGTCGCCGGTGACGGCGGCGGCCCTGCTCCTGCCGATCTTCGTGGCGAGTGACCTGGTGGGGCTCTATCTCTACCGGCGCGACTTCTCGATGCGCAATCTCGTCATCCTCACGCCCGCCGCCATTCTCGGCGTGGCCATCGGCTGGTTCTTCTCCTCCTCGCTGTCCCCGGCCTTCATCGGTCTGCTGGTCGGCCTGGTCGGCGTGCTGTTCTGCCTGAATGTGTGGTTCGGCGCGCGGTTCCGGGCGAGCCAGCGCGAGGCGGATGTGCCGCGCGGCATCTTCTGGGGCGCGCTCACCGGCTTCACCAGCTTCGTCTCCCACACGGGCGCCCCGCCCTTCCAGATGTACGTGCTGCCGCAGAAGCTCGAAAAGATGTCCTTCGCCGGCACGTCCACCATCCTCTTCGCCATCGTCAACGCCGTGAAGCTCGTTCCCTACTGGCAGCTCGGGCAGTTCTCGCGCTTCGACACGCCGCTGGTGCTGTGGCTGGTGCCGGCAGCCATCGCCGGCACCGTGGCGGGCCGCAAGCTGACGGAGTTCATTCCCGACTGGCTGTTCTTCCGGCTGATCCAGATCGCGCTGATGATCCTGTCGCTGAAGCTGATCTTCGACTATGTCGCCGAAACCTTCCTTGGCTCCGCATAACCGGACGGCAGGGCGACATACCAGAATTATCATATTGAAAGAAATATCTTTTTCGAATCCGCGCAACGGATTGACGCCGGTCGTCCGGCCTCGCTAATGTGCCTGCGAGGAAGCGGAGGGCCGGTTTCGCCGTCCGCCCGGGAGGAGATTTCCATGACCATCAGACTGGGCCTCGTCGGCCTGGGCAAGATCGCCCGCGACCAGCACCTGCCCGCCATCGCCGCCACAAACGGCATCGAACTGGCGGCCATCGCCAGCCGCAATGCCGGCCTGCCGGACCTGCCGCATTTCCACGACATCGACGCCCTGCTGGCCAGCGGCACGGCCATCGACGCCGTTTCGCTCTGCACGCCGCCGCAGGGCCGCTTCGAGCAGGCGCGCGCCGCCCTTCTCGCCGGCAAGCACCTGATGCTCGAAAAGCCGCCGGGCATGTCGGTGGCCGAGGTCGAGGCGCTCGGGCGGCTGGCGGAGGACCGCGGCCTGACCATCTTCACCACGTGGCATTCGCGCGCCGCCGCCGGCGTGGAGCCGGCCCGCGCCCTCCTGTCCGGCAAGACGATCCGCTCCGTCAGGATCGAATGGAAGGAGGATGTGCGCCACTGGCATCCCGGCCAGCAATGGATCTGGGAACCGGGCGGTCTCGGCGTGTTCGACCCCGGCATCAACGCGCTCTCCATCGTCACCCGCATCCTGCCGGAAGCGATGCACCTGACAGGGGCGACGCTGGAATTCCCGGAAAACCGCGCCGCGCCGATCGCCGCCGAACTCGCCTTCAGCACCGATTCCGGCATTCCGGTCGCGGCATCGTTCGATTTCCGCCAGACCGGGCCGCAGACCTGGGACATCGTCGTCGTCACCGACGAGGGCACGCTGAAACTTTCCCTCGGCGGCAGTCGGCTTTCGGTCGATGGCGTCGAGCGCATGGCCGAGGAAGACCGCGAATACCGCACCCTCTACGGCCATTTCGTCTCGCTCGTGGCGAACGGCCGGTCGGATTTCGACCTCGCGCCGCTCGTTCACGTCGCCGACGCCTTCCTGCTCGGACGGCGCAAGGTGACGGACGCCTTCCACGATTGAGAGGCGGCGCGCCGCCGTTTACGGAATGAACTGCGGCGCGGGCACGCCGCGCGCCTCGACGGCCGTGTAAAAGGTCTTGCCGGCATGCACGTCCGCCGCGCGGGCGGCCTCGTCCATGCCCTCATGCGCCGTGGTGACGTAGAGCGTCGCAAGCTCCGGCCCGCCGAAGGCCGGACAGCTCGCCTGCGTGGCGGGCACGGCAACGGTGGCGGTCCGCTCGCCCTGCGGGCTGTAGCGCGCCACCATGCCCGCCCCCCAATGGGCAATCCACAGATTGCCGCCGGCATCGGTGACGGCGCCGTCCGGCACCAGGTTCTCGTGCCTGAGATCGAGGAAGATCTCGGCCACGCCCGCCGGCCAGCCGGTCGCGGTGTCGCAGGCCTGCCGCCAGACGGTCTTGCGTTCGGAATCGGCGAAATAGGCCAACGAGCGGGCCGCGTCGAAGCAGATGGCGTTGGGAACGGAGAGGCCTTCGTGCAGCCGGCGCAGGCCGCCGCGATAATAGCGGTAGATGGAGCCTGCGCCCTGTTCCGCCTTCTTTCCCATCGTCGAGGCCCAGAATCCGCCCCACGGATCGGTTCGCCCGTCATTGGAGCGCGTCCAGGGATCGTTGTCCTCGATGGCGGCGAGCGGAGACAAGAGGCGCTCGCCGAGATCGTAGCGGAACAGCCCGTTCTCGCCCGACAGCACCAGCGCATCGCGGTCGATCCAGCCGGCGGCGGAAAACAGGGCGGGAAGGTCGTGCGCCTCGACGCCGCCGCCGCAATGACTGTAAAGCGTCCGGTTCATGATATCGAACCAGAAGAACGTACCGCGCTCCGGGTGCCAGAAGGCCCCTTCCCCGAGCTCGCAGGGCGTGTGATCGAAAATATCCATGCGCAACCTCCTTCCGGCGGCGCAGGGATTCCCCGCCGGGCTGACCGCCGGTTTTTCCGGCGCAAGCAATAAAACCTCACGACATGGCAGGCAAATCGAATTGCCGCAACAGAATATACCAGTTCTGCTATATCGAAATACGCTTTCGCACGGCCGGAACAGGCCCCATAAAATAGTACCGTTTCGCCATATCCGGGGGATTGCGCTCTCCGGCAAAGGCGGTAAATGTACGGTATCACCAAATTGTTGTCGGACAACATGACAATAACGGGAGGAGTTTTGGTGGCTACACTTTCAGGCAGGATCGCCGTCGTCACCGCGGCGGGACAGGGAATAGGCCGGGCCAGCGCCCGGGCGTTCGCGGCGGCGGGCGCCACGGTCCATGCGGCGGATATCAACGGCGACGCACTGGCGACGCTTCGCGGCGAGGCGAATATCCATCCCGTCAGGCTCGACGTGCTGGACGCGGAGGCGGTGGCGGCCTTCTTCGCCGGGGTCGGGCGCGTCGACATCCTCTTCAACTGCGCTGGCGTCGTGCATGGCGGCACGGTGCTGGAGGTCACGGACGCGGATCTCGATTTCGCCTTCGACCTCAACGTGCGCGCCATGATCCGCACCATCCAGGCGGTGCTGCCGGGCATGCTGGAGCGCGGCGACGGCTCGATCATCAACATGGCCTCGATCGCCTCCAGCGCCAAGGGCGTTGCCAACCGCTGCGCCTACGGCGTAACCAAGGCGGCCGTGATCGGCCTCACCAAATCGGTCGCCGCCGATTACGTCGCCCGCGGCATCCGCTGCAACGCGATCTGCCCCGGCACGGTGGAAAGCCCGTCGCTCGAAAGCCGCATGCGGGCGCTCGGCGATTACGAGGAGGCGCGCGCCGCCTTCATCGCCCGCCAGCCGATGGGACGCCTCGGCACGCCGGAGGAGATCGCCGACCTCGCCGTCTACCTGGCCGGCGCCACCTACACCACCGGCCAGGCGCTCGGCATCGACGGCGGCTGGTCCATTTGAGGCAGGCGTTCCGGAGGGGCGCATCGCCCCGAACAGCAAGACATTCGATCTGAAAGGAAGAGCAAGATGAAGTTTCTCCGCTACGGACCCGCCGGGGCCGAAAAGCCCGGCCTTCTCGCGAAGGACGGCACGATCCGCGACCTGTCCGGGCAGATCGCCGACCTGTCGGGGCCGGTGCTCGCGCCCGATGCGCTGGCGAAGCTCGGCGCCATCGACGTGAACACGCTGCCGGTGGTGGACGGTTCGCCGCGCATCGGCCCCTGCGTGGCCGGCACCGGCAAGTTCGTCTGCATCGGGCTGAACTATTCCGACCATGCCGCCGAAACGGGTGCCGCGGTTCCGCCCGAGCCGGTGATCTTCATGAAGGCGACGTCGGCCATCGTCGGGCCGGACGACGACGTGCTCATCCCGCGCGGCTCGGAAAAGACCGACTGGGAAGTGGAACTCGGCGTCGTCATCGGCAAGACGGCCAAATACGTGTCGGAGGCCGACGCCCTCGATTACGTCGCGGGCTATTGCGTGTCGCACGACGTTTCGGAGCGCGCCTTCCAGGCCGAGCGCTCGGGCCAGTGGACCAAGGGCAAGTCCTGCGACACGTTCGGCCCGATCGGCCCGTGGCTGGTCACGAAGGACGAGATCGCCGACCCGCAGGACCTGCCGATGTGGCTGAAGGTGAACGGCGAGACGCGGCAGGACGGCTCGACGAAGACGATGGTCTACGGCGTCGCCTTCCTCGTCTCCTATCTCTCGCAGTTCATGTCGCTGCATCCCGGCGACGTGATCTCGACCGGCACGCCGCCCGGCGTCGGCATGGGCCAGAAACCGCCGCGCTATCTCAAGCCCGGCGATGTCGTCGAACTCGGTATCGAGGGTCTCGGAACGCAGAAGCAGACGTTCAGGGCCGACGCCTGAGCGTCCTGCCTCTTCGCACCCGGACACGGGAAGACAGGCAGGCGGCCTCCGGGCCGCCTGCCGCGCATGCGGCACCGGCTTGAGGAGGCCTCCGCATGGCGCACAGGCACGGGAGGAGGAGCGACGACGGAACGCGCCGCGCCGGGGCGGGCCGGAAATGGAGGGCGATTCCGGTTAAAAACCGGGCGGCGGCACCGTTTTCTCCCTTCCCTTTCGCGCGAAACCACTGCACACGCTCCGCAACGAGACCACGCCAACGGGAGGAATCCATGTCTGCCACCATCGGCCCGCACGCGGCCCGCAACGCGCTGCCGGCGATGGCCGGTCCGGCGCTCATGCTCGTCGGCATGCTGATGTTCTCGCTCAACGACGCGATGGGCAAGTGGCTCGTGGCGAGCTACAGCGTCGGTCAGGTGCTTTTGATCCGCAGCGTCGCCGCGCTGGTCATTCTCGCGCCCTTCCTGTGGAAGGCCGGGCTGAAGCCCATCCTGTCGGCGGAAAAGCCGCGGATGCAGGCGGCGCGTGTGTTCTTCTCCACCTTCGAGGTCTTCGCCTTCTATTATGCGGTCATCTCCCTGCCGCTGGCCGATGTCATGACCTACTGGCTGGCGGCGCCGATCTATGTGGCGGCGGCCTCGCCCTTCCTGCTCGGCGAAAGGGTCGGCTGGCGGCGGTGGACGGCCATCGCCATCGGCTTCGCCGGCGTGCTCATCGCGCTCAACCCGTCGCGCGCCATGTTCACGCCGCCGGCGATCGTCTCGATCCTCGGCACGCTCGCCTTCGCCTTCATGATGATCTCGGGCCGCAGCCTGCGCGGCACGCCGGACAGGACGCTGGTCTTCTTCCAGCTTTCCGGCGCCCTCGTCGCCGGCCTGGTCGTCGCCCCGTTCGACTGGCGGCCGCTCGGCGAACCGGGAGACGTCGCCCTCATGCTGCTCCTCGGCGTCGTCGCCATGTCGGCGCACATGCTGGTCAACCGCGCGCTGAAGATCTCCGATGCCGCCACCGTCGCGCCGCTGCAATATACGCTGCTGCTGTGGGCGATCCTGTTCGGCTGGCTGTTCTTCGGCGACCTGCCGAAACCCGCCATGCTGGCCGGCGCCGCCCTGATCGTCGGCTCCGGCCTGTTCATCTTCTTCCGCGAACAGCAGTTGAAGAGACGGAAGGCGGCCTGAAAAGGCGGCGCCCCGCACGAACGAACGGAAAGGCCCGGGCGCAAAGCGCCGGGCCTTCGGCGTGTTTACGAGCCCTCTCCTTCGTCACCCTCGGGCTCGAGCCCCAAGGCTCCACGCCGCAAGCGACTCGGTGGATGGTCGGGTCAAGCCCGACGATGACGAAAGAAGGCGATGAGCCGTTTGTCGACAGACAGAAAGGCCCGGCGCTTTGCCGCCGGGCCTTTCTTCGCGCCGTTACTTGCGCAGGTCGGCGAGGATCTTCAGCACGCGGTCGACGACGTCGGCGCCGATAGCGGCCTTGTGCTTCTCGTAGATCGGCTGCGACTTTTCAAGGATGCGGGCATGCTCTTCGGGCGACAGCGTGTTGAACTGGACGCCGGCGGCCTGGATCTTCTCCAGCGACGCCTTGTTGAGATCGCCGATGACCTCGCGCTCGACGTCGCGGCCGACGATCGCGCAATCGCGCAGGGCCTGCTGCTCTTCCGGCGTGTAGGTGTTGAAGATCGCCTTGGAGAAGAGGAACAGGAACGGCGTGTAGGCGTGCTTGGTTTCGGACACATAGGCCTGCACCTCGTAGAATTTCGAGGTGTCGATGGTCACGTAGGGGTTTTCCTGCGCGTCGATCGCCTTGGTTTCCAGCGCCGAGAACACCTCGCCGAACGCCATCGGCGTGGCGTTGGCGCCGAAATTCGCGAACGTGTCGAGGAAGATGTTGTTCTGCATCACGCGGACCTTCAGGCCGTCCAGATCCTCCCATCTGGTGATCGGGCGCCGCGAGTTCGACAGGTTGCGGAAGCCGTTCTCCCAGTAGGCGAGATTGACCAGGCCGGCGGCGTCGAGCTTCTCGTTGATGAAGTCGCCGAATTCGCCGTCCAGAACCTGATAGGCCTCCTCGTCGCTGACGAACAGGAAGGGCAGGTCGAAGACGCCGAGCGCCGGCACGATGCCGACCAGCGGCGAGGACGAGGTGACGACCGCCTCCTGCACGCCGGAGCGCAGCGCCTGCGTGGCCTGAAGGTCGCCTCCCAGCGCCCCGCCCCAGAAGGCCGTCAGCTTGAGCTTGCCGCCCGACTTCTCGTCGAGGCACGTCTGCATGGCCTCGATGCCGTTGCCGACCGGATGGTCGGCATTGATGCCGTTCGACACGCGGATATTGCGGCTGTTGAATTCGGCGAAGGCCGGCGCCGCGCCGAATGCGGCGGCAGCGGCGGCCAGCGCCGTTGCGGCTTTCAGAAACTTTCTCATGATCATTCCTCCCGAAGCTTGAGAAAGTGGACAGAAAACCCGCGGCTCAATAGAGCCACGAGGCAGGTACGAGCACGAGGTCCGGAAACAGGACCAGCAGGAACAGCACGATCGTCTGCGCCACGAGGAAGGGCCAGACGCCGGCGGTCACGCGGCCGAGCGGAATGCGGGCCACGCCGCTGACAACGTTGAGCACGACGCCGACCGGCGGCGTGATCAGGCCGATCGAGTTGTTGATCACGAACAGCACGCCGAAATAGACCGGGTCGATGCCCGCCTTGAGGACGATCGGCATCAGCACCGGCGTCAGGATCAGGATGGTCGGCGTCAGGTCGAGCGCCGTTCCGACGACCAGAACGAGGATCATGATGACGAACATCAGCAGCTTCGGACGGTCGATCAGCGGCTCGATGTAGCCGGTGATCTCGGCCGGGATGTTGGCCGCCGTGATCAGCCAGGACGACACCAGCGCCGCGCACACGAGGAACATGATGACCGAGGTGGTCTTGGCGGCGGACAGGAAGACGCGCGGCAGATCGGAAACCTTCATCTCGCGATAGATGAACAGGCCGACGAACAGGGCATACACGGCCGCGACCACCGCCGCTTCCGTGGGCGTGACGACGCCCGCCTTGATACCGCCGAGAATGATCACCGGCATGCCGAGCGCCCAGGCCGCGCGGCCCGTCGCCTGAACACGCTCCTTCGCCGAGGTGCGCGGCAGCGGCTGGACGTTGTCCTTGCGCGCCACGATCAGCCAGGCGACGATCAGCGAGATGCCCATCAGCAGGCCGGGAAAGATGCCGGCCATGAACAGCTTGGTGATCGACACGTTGGCGGCGACGCCGAAGACGATCAGCGCCATCGACGGCGGAATGACCGGGGCGATGATGCCGCCGGCGGCGATGAGACCGCCGGAGCGCGGCACGTTGTAGCCGGCCTTGGCCATCATCGGCAGCAGGATGGCGGCGAGCGCAGCGGTGTCGGCGGCAGCCGAGCCGGAAATGCTCGACATGATGAGGGCGGCGAGGATGGCGACGATGCCGAGGCCACCGCGGATGTGGCCGACGCAGGCGATGGCGAAGTCGATGATGCGGCGCGACAGGCCGCCGGAATTCATCAGTTCCCCGGCCAGGATGAAGAAGGGAATGGCGAGCAGGGTGAAGGTGTCGGCACCCGCGATCATGTTCTGGGCGATGATCTGCGAGTTGAACATGTCCATGTACCACATGAGCACGACGCCGCAGAACATCAGCGAAAAGGCGACGGGAACGCCGATGGCCATCGCGCCAAGCAGCGATCCGACGAAGACGAAGAGGGTCATCAGGTACGCTCCGCCAGCTGTTCGAGGCTCATGTTCTCGCCGGCGAAGGCGGCGATCTCCTCGTCCGTGATACGGCCCGTCGCCTGGCGGACGAGGCGTTCGAGCGCGATGAGGAAGATGCCGCCGCCGGTGAACAGGCCGATGCCGTAGACCCAGCCCATCGACAGGCCGGACACGGTGGCCACCATGCTGGTGTTGATCGGAAGCTGGACCCAGGTTCCCCAGAAGAAGATGCCGGAACAGCCGAGCACGATGAGGTTGGAAAGCGCCATCAGCACCAGGCGGCCGGTGCGCCCGAACTTGGCGACCAGCGTTTCGACACCGAGATGCAGGTGTTCGCGATAGGCCAGCACCGCGCCGATGAACGTGACCCAGATGAAGAAGTAGCGCGACATTTCCTCGGAGATGGCGATGCCGGAATTCATGCCGTAGCGCATGACGACGTTCACGAAGACCATGAGCGCCATGCCGGCCATCATCACCACCAGCAGGATTTCGAGAAACCGGAAGAACAGGTTGATGAGTGTCCTGATCATGGCCGTCACACCTTTTCGAGAAGGCCGCGCGCGGCGAGGTTCGCAATCAGCGCGCGGGTGCCGAAGGTCCATTCCGGGCAGGCGTCGGAGCGGTCGACCCAGTTGACGAGGCGGCCGAGAAGCGGGGTGGCGATCTCCACCCGGTCGCCGATCTCGTGGGTGAAGCCCTGCCCCGCGCCGCGCCGGTCCTTGACCGGGGCGAACATGGTGCCGAGAAACAGCACCGCGCCGTCCGGATACTGGTGGTTGCGGTTGCGCAACTGCGAGACGAGGTCCGCCGGCGAGCGGCTGATGGCCTCCATCGGGCTCTCGCCGGTCATTTCGAAGCCGTCCGTGCCCTCGACGCGCAGCGAGACGCGCACGCGCGAAAGCGCCTCCAGCGTGAAGCCGCCGTGGAACAGGCGGATGAAAGGGCCGATCGCGCAGGAGGCGTTGTTGTCCTTGGCCTTGCCGAGCAGCAGCGCCGAGCGCCCCTCGACGTCGCGCAGGTTGACGTCGTTGCCGAGCGTCGCGCCGAGGATCGCGCCGTCGGAGCGCACCGCCAGCACCACCTCCGGCTCCGGGTTGTTCCACTCGGAAATCGGGTGGATGCCGACCGTGTCGCCGCAGCCGACCGACGACATGGGCTGGGCCTTGGTGAAGATCTCGGCATCGGGGCCGATGCCGACTTCGAGATATTGCGACCAGAGGTCCATCTCCTGAAGCAGTGCCTTGACGCTGGCCGCCTGCTGCGAGCCCGCGACGACGCCGCGCAGGCTGTCGCCCAGGACGGGCGCCAGCTTCTCGCGGATCGCCCTGGCGCGCGAGGCATCGCCCTTGGCCTGTTCCTCGATCACCCGCTCCAGCATGCTGTCGGCGAAGGTGACGCCCGCCGCCTTCACGGCCTGAAGATCGACCGGCGCCAGCAGGCGGCCCGACGCACCGTTCAGGAAATCGTCGAGGCTGCCGAGATCGGCAAGATCGGCGGCCGCCGCCAGCTTTGCGGCGATGCCGTCGATTTCGAGCAGGCCCGAAACGGTTGCGGCGATTGCGGTCAGGTCGAGCACGCGGCCGTCGCGCACCAGGACGGGGCTCGCCCCCCCGGCGGCGTTCGACCACACACGGCCGATCAGCACGGCGTCGACGGCGTCTTCCGGCAGAATCGTGCCGGCATTCAGCGAAGGCCTGGAAACCAAGCTATCCTCCCTCTGCTCCTCCGCAGGCGACCCTCCAGTCGGCCTGCCATATTGTCAGGATGTCTGACAACCATACGGAAATGTTCTAGTCGGACTCGGTTGCGCTGTCCAGCGCCGAAATACACGCCCTGCAATTATCCATCGTCAATTCCCACCGGCCATATGCAGGCCGGGGAAAGGCCTCAGTCCGTTTCGAGCGTCAGGTCGATGCGGGCCGCCGCCCCCAGCAGATGCCGGCGCATGGCGGCGCGGGCCGCTTTCGGATCGCGGCTGGCGATGGCGTCGCGCACCACGACATGCTCCTCGATGGTGATGTTGACGATCTCCTCCAGCACCGCCTTGGCGCGGGCGGCGTTGATCGCCAGGCTGATGCGCTCGGCGATGAAGCCGATGAACATGGCGAAGTAGTCGTTGCCCGTCGCCTCGGCCACGGCCCGGTGGAAGGCGAGATCGGCCACGATGCCCTGCTCGGTCCACTTCTCCGCGCCGGTCATCTGGTCGAGCGCCGCGTCGAGGCGGGCAAGATCGTCCGCCGTATGATGCACGGCGGCGAGCCCGGCGGCCTCGATTTCCAGCGGGATGCGAAGCTGGAAGAGATCGCGGAAACTGTCGCGCTCGAACAGCTCGTCCTCGCCGATGCGGATCTGGCGGGACTGGCGCTCCGTCACGAAGGCGCCGACGCCCTGCCGGGTCTCGACCAGCCCCTCGTTGCGCAATTGCGCGATCGCCTCGCGCACGACCGAGCGGCTGACGCCCAGCGACCGGGCCAGGAAATGTTCCGTCGGCAGCTTGTCGCCCGGCTTCAGGCGACCGTCGTGAATGTCGCTTGCGATCTGGACCGCGATACGCGCGGGAAGATGCTCAGTGCGCCTGATCTGACCGAAATCCACCGACATGCCGCCTTTCTTTCCATTGCCGCTTAAGCGCTTTTCCCCGAAAGCGACGGAAAATTCAATTGGCAACCGGGATTCATGACCAAAGTCGGATCGACCGCCGCCTTGATCGCGGTCAGCAGCCGCCGCTGCACATCCGGCAGGCGCTTGTCGAAATCCGCCTTCTTGAGACGCCCTATCCCGTGTTCGGCGCTGATCGAACCGCGATAGGCATCGACGACCTCGTTGACCACGGTCTTCGCCCGGTAGATGCGCGCGTCGATGTCGGCGCGGCCGAGATCGCCGGGCGGCAGCACGTTCAGATGCACGTTGCCGTCGCCGACATGGCCATAGGACACGCAGATGCAATCCGGCAGCGCCGCAAGCACCGCTGCCTCCGCGTCGCGGACGAAATCGGCCAGCCGCGAGAGCGGCACGGAGACGTCGGTGCGCAGGTGCGGGCCGCGCCGGGCCTGCCCCTCGTTCATGCCCTCGCGGAACAGCCAGAGCTTGCGGGACTGGTCGCGCGACGTGGCGATCACCCCGTCGACGACCAGTTCGTCCGCCAGCACCCCTTCGAGGAAGCGCTGCATCAGTTCCTCGATGTCGATCAGGCCGGAGCCGGAAATCTCCATCAGCACATAGGCGGGATAGCCGCCGTCCATCGGCATGGCGAGATCCGGCATGGCCTCGCGCGCCAGCGTGAAGGCCAGCGGCGGCATGAATTCGAAGGCCGACAGCAGGTCGCAGCAATCGCGCCGGGCGCGGCGGTAGAGCGTGATCGCATCGTCCAGCGCCTTCAGGCCGATCAGCGCGGTCGCCACCTGCTCCGGCTGCGGCATGAGCTTGACCGACACGGCGGTCACGACGCCGAGCGTTCCTTCCGCGCCGATGAAGAGCTGCTTGAGATCGATGCCGCGATTGTCCTTGCGCAGCGTCGAAAGGCCGTCGAAGACCGAGCCGTCGGGCAGGACCACCTCGAGGCCGAGCACCAGCTCGCGGGTCATGCCGTAGCGCAGCACGTTGATGCCGCCGGCATTGGTGGAGACGTTGCCGCCGATGCGGCAGGAACCCTGCGCGCCGAGCGCCAGCGGAAAGAACATGCCCGCATCCTCCACCCTGTCCTTGAACTCGGCGAGGATCGCGCCCGCTTCCACGACGGCGGAGAAATCGTCCGCGTCGATGCGGCGCACGCGCGTCATGCGCTCCAGGCTGAGCACGACCTGCGCGGAGGGCGCGTCCGGCGTCGCGCCGAGGACAAGGCCGGTATTGCCGCCCTGCGGCACGACGGACAGGCCGAGGGCCGCGGCGGCGCGCACGCAGGCCGAAACCTCCTCCGTCGAACGCGGGCGGAGGACCGCCACCGCACCGGTCGTCACGTCGCCGTGCCAGTCGCGGCAATAACGCTCCACCTCCCCGCCCGAAAGGACGAGGTCGGCGCCGAGCGCCGCCACGAGCCCCTGTACAAGATCTTCCACAGGGGCCTCGATTGCCGCCCGGCTGCCTTTGCTGGTCATCTTTCCTCCTGCCCCTTCCCCGTCCGGCCCTTTCGGACACGGGAAGTGAGGGGCAACTGCATTATTCGGTTTTCAAACGCATGATATAAGGTTATCAGACAACCTTACAAATACTTTTTTTCGCGCAGCGGCATGGCTTCCCGCTGCGCGTGAAAGGACGGAGGAGGAAAACGCATGCATATCCTGATTATCGGCGCCGCCGGCATGGTCGGCCGCAAGCTGGCCGGGCGTCTGGCGCGCGACGGCGCGCTCGGCGAAGCGCCGGTCGAGGCCCTGACGCTGGTCGATGTCGTGCCGCCCGAGACCCCGGACGGCTTCGCCGGCAGAACAGTGCTCGAAACCGGCGATCTTTCCGCGCCCGGCACGGCACAAAAGCTGATCGAGGGCCGCCCGGACGTGATCTTCCATCTGGCCGCCATCGTCTCCGGCGAGGCCGAGCTTGATTTCGACAAGGGCTACCGCATCAATCTCGACGGCACCCGCGCCCTCTTCGACGCGGTGCGCGCCGCCCATGAGGCGGACGGCTACTTTCCGCGCATCGTCTTCACCTCGTCGATCGCCGTCGTCGGCGCGCCGCTGCCCTTCCCCATTCCCGACGAGTTCCACACCACGCCGCTGACCAGCTACGGCACCCAGAAGGCGATCTGCGAGCTGCTGCTGTCGGACTATACCCGCCGGGGCTTCTTCGACGGCATCGGCATCCGCCTGCCGACGATCTGCATCCGCCCCGGCAGGCCCAACGCCGCGGCGTCCGGCTTCTTCTCCAATATCCTGCGCGAGCCGCTGGTCGGGCAGGAGGCCGTCCTGCCTGTGTCCGAAGACGTGCGCCACTGGCACACCTCGCCGCGCTCCGCCGTCGGCTTCCTCGTCCATGCCGCGACAATGGATCTTTCGCAGGTCGGCCCGCGCCGCAACCTGTCCATGCCCGGCCTTTCCGCCACCGTCGGCGAGCAGATCGAGGCGCTGCGCCGCGTGGCCGGCGACGGGGCGGTGAAGCTCATCCGCCGCGAGCCGGACGAGATGATCGCCCGCATGTGCGCCGGCTGGGCGCCGGGCTTCGAGGCGAAACGCGCCCGCGAACTGGGCTTTGTTGCCGAAACCTCGTTCGACGAGATCATCCGCGCCCATATCGACGACGAGCTGGGAGGCAGGCTGTGACCGCAAACCGGAAAATCGCCTTTCTCGGCACGGGGCTGATGGGCGCGCCGATGGCGCGGCGGCTGCTGGGCGCAGGTTTCGACGTCACGGTCTGGAACCGCGATCCGAAGAAGGCCGAGGCCCTTGCCGGCGACGGCGCGACGGTTGCCGCCACCGCCGCCGGCGCGGTGAAGGACGCTTCCGTCGTCTTCACCATGCTGTCCGACGGTCCAGCCGTCGGCGCGGTGCTGTTCGACAGCGGCGTCGCGGAGGCGCTCGCGCCCGGCGCCGTCGTCGTCGACACCTCGTCCATCGCCCCGCCGGTCGCCCGCGAGCACGCCGCAAAGCTCAAGGCCCGCGGCATCGCCCATGTCGATTGCCCGGTTTCCGGCGGCACGGTCGGCGCCGAGGCCGGCACGCTGGCGCTGATGGCAGGCGGCGAGGCGGACGTCATCGAAGGCCTCGCCGACGTCTTCGCCCCGCTCGGCCGCGTCACCCGTGTCGGCCCGTCCGGCGCCGGGCAGGTCTGCAAGCTCGCCAACCAGCAGATCGTCGCCGTGACCATCGGCGCGGTGGCCGAGGCCATGATGCTGGTCGAGGCCGGCGGCGCGGATCGCGGCCGGTTCCGCGAGGCGATCCGCGGCGGCTTCGCGGAAAGCCGCATCCTGGAGCTGCACGGCCAGCGGATGGTGGACCGCGCCTTCCAGCCCGGCGGCCCCTCGCGGCTGCAACTCAAGGACCTCGACGCCGTGGCGGCGATGGCCGAAAGCCTGTCGCTGCGCCTGCCGCTGACCGAGGAGGTGCGCGGCGAATTCCGCGCCTTCGTGGCGGACGGCCACGCCGAGACCGACCATTCCGGCCTGCTGCTGCACCTCGAAAAGATCAACGGCCGCCGGAAGGAGGAGGACCGATGAGCGACGACAGCGCAAAGGGCCGCCGCCTGCGCTCGCAGGACTGGTTCGACAATCCCGACCATCTCGACATGACGGCGCTCTATCTGGAACGCTTCATGAATTACGGCACGACACCCGAGGAGCTGCGCGCCGGCAAGCCGATCATCGGCATCGCCCAGTCGGGCAGCGACATCAACCCCTGCAACCGCCACCACCTCGAACTGGCCAAACGCATCCGCGACGGCATCCGCGATGCCGGCGGCATTCCCATCGAGTTTCCCTCGCATCCGCTGTTCGAAAACTGCAAGCGCCCGACGGCAGCGCTCGACCGCAACCTCGCCTATCTGGGCCTCGTCGAAATCCTCTACGGCTACCCGCTCGACGGCGTGGTGCTGACGACCGGCTGCGACAAGACCACGCCCTCGGCGCTGATGGCGGCCTCGACCGTCGATATCCCGGCCATCGTCTTTTCCGGCGGGCCGATGCTCGACGGCTGGCACGAAGGGGAACTCGTCGGCTCCGGCACGGTCATCTGGCGGTCGCGCCGCAAATACGCCGCCGGCGAGATCAGCCACGAGGAGTTTCTCGAAGCGGCCCTCAGCTCGGCCCCCTCGGTCGGCCATTGCAACACGATGGGCACGGCCTCGACCATGAACGCGATGGCCGAGGCGCTCGGCATGTCGCTCACCGGCTGCGCCGCCATTCCCGCCGCCTACCGGGAGCGCGGCCAGATGGCCTACCGCACCGGCCGCCGCGCCGTGGAACTGGTGCTCGAAGACATCCGCCCCTCGAACATCCTGACGCGCGAGGCCTTCCTCAATGCCATAAGGGTCAATTCCGCCATCGGCGGCTCGACCAACGCCCAGCCGCACCTGATGGCGATGGCGAAGCATGCCGGCGTGGATCTGAGGCCGGAGGACTGGCAGGACGTGGGCTACGACATTCCGCTCATCGCCAACGTGCAGCCCGCCGGGGCCTGGCTCGGCGAGCGCTTCCACCGCGCCGGCGGCGTGCCGGCCATCATGTGGGAGCTGCTGGCCGCCGGCAGGCTCGACGGCACCTGTCCGACCGTGACGGGGAAGAGCATGGCCGAAAACCTGAAGGGCCGCGAGGCGACCGACCGCGAGGTCATCAAACCGTTCGACGAGCCGCTGAAGGAACGGGCCGGTTTCCTCGTGCTGAAGGGCAACCTGTTCGATTTCGCCATCATGAAGATGAGCGTGGTTTCGGCGGATTTCCGCAGGCGCTATCTCTCCGAGCCGGGCCGCGAGGGCATTTTCGAAGGCCGGGCCATCGTCTTCGACGGTTCGGAGGACTATCATCGCCGCATCAACGATCCGGCGCTCGACATCGACGAGAGGTGCATCCTCGTCATTCGCGGCGCCGGGCCGCTCGGCTGGCCGGGCTCGGCGGAGGTGGTCAACATGCAGCCGCCGGATCACCTGCTGAAGCGCGGCATCATGAGCCTGCCGACCATCGGCGACGGCCGCCAGTCCGGCACCGCCGACAGTCCTTCGATCCTCAATGCCTCGCCGGAAAGTGCGGCGGGCGGCGGGTTGGCCTGGGTGCGCACGGGCGACACGATCCGCATCGACTTCAACGAGGGACGATGTGATATGCTGGTGGATGACGGCGAAATCGCCCGCCGCAAGGCGGACGGCATTCCCAAGACGCCCGCCGACGCCACGCCCTGGCAGATGATCTATCGCCAGACCGTGACGCAGCTTTCCGACGGGGCGACGATCCGCGGCGCGGAACAGTTCCGCCAGCTTTCGAAGACGCCGCCGCGCCACAACCATTGACGACAAACGGGAGGAAAAACGATGAGTTTCAAGCCACACGGCAAGCATCTGGTCGCCGGCGAATGGGTCGCGACCGACGCCACGTTCCGCAGCGAACCGGCCCACGGCGAGGCGTACGACTTCTTCACCGGCACGGTGGAGCTGGTGAACAGGGCGGCGGAGGCCGCCGAGGAAGCCTTCTGGTCCTACGGCTATTCCACCCGCGAGCAGCGCGCCGCCTTCCTCGAGGCCATCGCCGACGAGATCGAGGCGCGCGGCGAGGCGATCACCGAAATCGGCACGTCCGAGACCGGCCTGCCCGCCGGCCGGCTGGAGGGCGAGCGGGGCCGCACCACCGGCCAGCTTCGCCTCTTCGCCTCCCATATCCGCAAGGGCGATTATCTCGACAGGCGCCATGACGAGGCCCTGCCCAACCGCAAGCCGCTGGCCCGGCCGGATATCCGGCTGATCGAGCGCCCGGTCGGGCCCGTCGCCGTCTTCGGCGCCTCGAACTTCCCGCTGGCCTTTTCCACGGCCGGCGGCGACACGGCCGCGGCGCTGGCCGCCGGCTGCCCGGTGGTCGTCAAGGGCCATTCCGCCCATCCCGGCACCGGCGAGATCGTCGCCAGGGCCATCCATGCGGCCATCGTCACGCTCGGCCTGCATCCCGGCGTCTTCTCGCTCATCCAAGGCGGCCGCCGCGATGTCGGCACCGGCCTCGTCACCCATCCGCTCATCAAGGCGGTCGGCTTCACCGGCTCGCTGGCCGGCGGCCGCGCCCTGTTCGACCTGTGCGCAAAGCGCCCGGAACCGATCCCCTTCTTCGGCGAACTCGGCTCGGTCAACCCGATGTTCATCCTGCCGGAAGCTGCCGGCGCACGCGGCGAGGCAATCGCCAAAGGCTGGGCCGGCTCGCTGACGATGGGCGCCGGCCAGTTCTGCACCAATCCCGGCATCGCCGTCATTCTTGAGGCGCAGGCCGACGCCTTCGCCGAAACGGCCCGCGCCGCGCTCTCCGAAACCGGACCGCAGGTCATGCTGACCGACGGCATAGCCAGCGCCTATCGCGACGGCCGCGACCGCATCGCGGCGGGCTCGGGCGTGCGCGAGGTGATGACCTCCACCTGCGATCTGCGCAACGCGACCCCCTATCTCTTCCGGGTGTCGGCCAAGGACTGGATTTCCAACCACGCGCTTTCGGAGGAGGTATTCGGTCCGCTTGGCCTGATCGTCACCGTCGAAGACGCCGGCGAGATGATCGAGGTGGCGAAGAGCTTCGAGGGCCAGCTCACCGCCACCCTCCACCTCGACGAGGCCGACACCGAGCTTGGCCGCCGGCTGATGCCGGTTCTGGAGCGCAAGGCGGGCCGCGTTCTCGCCAACGGGTATCCAACCGGCGTCGAGGTCTGCGACGCGATGGTCCACGGCGGGCCCTATCCGGCCTCCACCAATTTCGGGGCCACCTCGGTCGGAACCCTCTCCATCCGCCGGTTCCTCCGGCCCGTGTCCTACCAGAACATGCCGCAGGATCTCCTGCCCGAAGACCTGCGCTGAACGGCCGGCGGCATCATCCTCGACCCATGCCGCCGCGCCTCAAGGCCGCCTCCGACGAGGCGGCCTTGATCGTTTCCGGAGGGCGCTCTCTCCGGTCGCCATCGTCGATGGGATACGCTGCACCCGCGATATGGATGGTCGGGTCAGGCCCGACCATGACGAGGAAAGCGCGTGCGAGAGAGGCAGCGGAGACCGCACTTCAGTAAATCTTGTCGGCCCTCCGCTCGCCCCGGACCATTCCGGAGGAAACCCTCTCCAGCGGTCATCCCCGGTCCCGGCCCGAGGATCCACCCTGAACCCGCGGCGTGGATGCCGCATCAGGCCCGGCCATGACAGCGGAAAGGGAGCATGAGAGGGAAAAAGGCGGAAGACCGAGCCTCGGTGAACCTTGTCGCCCACCAGCATGACACGGAACCATTCCGGGGGAAATCCTCTCCAGCCGTCATCCTCGGGCCCGGCCCGAGGATCCATGCGGCACCCCTCGCATGGATGGTCGGGTCACGCCCGGCCATGACGCGGGAAAGGGCGTGCGAGGGAGGCTGCAAGAGACCGCGTCTCAGTAGACCTTGTCGCCGACCGGGCCGACGACCGCTTCCGCCGCGTGGAAATCGGCGAGCTGTCTTTCGGTCGCCGCCGCCAGCAGCAGGACGTCGATGCCGATGGCGATGAAGGTCGCGCCGAGCTGCTGGTAGCGTTTGGCGAGCGACACGTCGCCGGTGAGGATGCCGGCCGCCTTGCCGTGGGCGCGGATGCGGGTGAAGGCCTGCGCGATCGCGTCCTGCACCGCCTGGTTGCCGGAGCGTCCGAGATAGCCCATGTCGGCGGCGAGGTCCGCCGGGCCGATGAAGATGCCGTCGATGCCGTCGAGCGCGGCGATGTCGTCGATGGCGGCCAGCCCGGCGCGGCTCTCTATCTGCACCAGAAGGCAGATCTCGTCATTGGCCGTTTCCAGATAGTCGGGAATGCGGCTGTAGGCCGAGGCGCGGGCGAGCGCCGCGCCGACGCCGCGCACGCCGTGCGGCGGATAGCGCGTCGCCCTGACCAGCGCCTCGGCCTGTTCCCTCGTCTCGACCATCGGGATCAGCAGCGTCTGGGCGCCGATATCCAGCAATTGCTTGATGATCCAGGTCTCGCCGACCGGCGGGCGCACCACCGCATGGCTCGGCGAACCCTGCGCGGCATGGACCTGCGCCGAAAGGGCCGGCAGGTCGTTGGGGGCATGCTCGCCGTCGAGCAGCAGCCAGTCGTAGCCGGACCCGGCGCAGATCTCGACGGCATAGCTGCTCGTCAGGCCCTGCCAGAGGCCAAGCTGGACGCGGCCCTCCTTCAGCGCCTGCTTGAACGGATTTTTCGGGGCGGGCATGTCTCTCTCCTTCCGCAACTGTCGGACAACCTGATCGTGACTGTAGAGCATTTCCGCGCGCCGGTTCCAGCCGGAAACGCCCACCCCGGCCACATCGGTTCAGCCGAGGCTCTGCCCGTAGCGGGCAAGACTGTCGGCCAGCGGCGTGGTGCTCGCGCCCGGCTGTTCGGGACGGTGGAAAATGCCGCCTTCAACCTGGGCCGGCTCATGGAAATGATCCTTGATCCACGGAATATATTCCAGAATGGTGGAGGCCGGGTGCCAGTAGCTCAGGTGGACATGCACCTGGCTCATCTCGCCGGCATGGGGCACCACGGGCAGGCGGTGCGCCAGGGCGAGATCGGCCACCTGGATATATTCGGTGATGCCGCCGAGCCGCGTCACGTCGGGCTGGACATAGGCGACGGCCCCGGCGGCGATGAAGGCGCGGAAGGCGTCGACGCTGTAGAGCTGCTCGCCGAGCGCGACCGGGATCGGCGTGCTGCGGGCCAGCGCCGCATGGCCGGCGATGTCGTCGTACCACATCGGCTCCTCGAACCAGTAGATGTCGAGGCCGGCCGCCCGCGCGCAGAAGCGCTGGCAGGTCGGCAGGTCCCACCTGCCGTTGCCGTCGATGGCGATGCGCACCGCGCTGCCCACCCGCCTGCGCACCGCTTCCAGACGCGCCACGTCGATAGTCGGATCGTCGTGGCCGACCTTGATCTTGATGCGGGTGAAGCCGTCCTCCTCCACCGCCCGGGCGGAACCGGCGACCAGATCGTCGGTCGAAAAGGACAGCCAGCCGATATCGGTGTTGTAGGCTTCCAGCCGGTCGGTGCGCGCGCCGCCGAGGCAGGACCAGAGCGGCACGCCCGCCTTCTTCGCCTTCAGGTCCCACAGCGCCACGTCGATCGCCGCGAGCGCCAGATGGGTGATGCCGGCGCGGCCCACCCATTGCAGCGCCGGATGGCGGGCGAGCTTCGTCCACAACCGCTGGTGGTCGGCGGCATCCTCGCCGGAAAGAAGCGGCGCGTAGCAATCGCGGATGCAGGCCGTGATCAGCCGGTCCGAGGGCAGATGCGCATGCGTGCCGGTGAAGCCGTAGCCCTCCAGCCCGTCAGTGGTGGCGATCTTCGCGCCGACGACGCCCCAGTGGGTGATGCTGTGGGTGGAATCGGCAATCGACTCCGCCGTCAGCGGCAGATGCAGGATGAACGGCTCGACCGATGCGATCTTCATGACGGGTCTCCTCCTCCCGGTTGCGCGGCGCCGGCCCCGCAGCGTTTCCACGGTTCCGGCAGCGCCATGACGGCCATTGGTAGCGCGAAACTTTTCATCTCACAAAATAAAAAATTTTTTATTTTCTCTTGTCATTGCCGGAAGGCTGGTCGATCCTGCCGCCATGACCCTAGTGAAAACGACGCTGGCCGAGCAGGCCTATCGGGAATTGCGCGCACGCATCGTCAACGGGCGGATTGCCGGCGGCACGCGGCTTCTGCCGAACGATCTGGCCGCCGATCTCGGCATCAGCCCGACGCCGGTAAAGGAGGCCTGCCTGCGGCTGGAGGCGGACGGGCTGCTGGTGACGGCGGCCCGGCGCGGCATGGTCGTGCGCCGTTTCACGCAGGAAGACGTGGAGGAGCTTTACGCCGCCCGCATCCTCATCGAGAAGGGTGCGGTCGAGGCGGCCTTCGCCTCGGGGCGAATCGACGCCGGGGTGAAGGCGAACCTTGCCGCCAGCCTCGAAGGCCACAGGGCGTTCGCCGGCGCCGCGTCGCTCGACGACCTGTCGCAGGCGCTATCCCACGACCGCGCCTTCCACGGCGCGCTGGTGCGGGCCGCCGGCATTCCGCTCATTGCGGAAACCCATGCGCGCATCCTCGCCCAGACGCATACGCTGTTCGTCTCCGTGCCCGGCGAATACGACCGCTCGATTGCCGAGCACGCCGCCATTTTCGACGCCGTGAACGCCGGAGACGGCCGGCGGGCCGTCGAGGCCCTCCTCGCCCATCTCGGCCGCAGCCGCGAGAACACATTGCGGCAGGTGCGCCTGATGGCGGGACTGAACAACTAGCCCACCTCCAGCCGTTCCAGATAGGGCAGCTCGTCCGGCCGGATGATTTCGGCCACCGCCTGGATGCGCAGCATGGCGCGCTGGCGGGAAATCTTCAGATGGTCGACCAGCGCCGCGCCGGCGGCCCCGGTGTCGCCCCGTTCCAGGCAGGCGATGATGTCGAGATGTTCCGGCAGGAAGGGCTCGGTGTCGAACAGTTCCGAGGTCCAGCGGTAGAGGAAATGGTGGGCGACGAGCAGCGCCTGCGGCAGGCTGATGGCGCGCATCAGCGAGGCGTTGCCGCAATGGCCGAGCAGCTCGACATGCAGCTCCTGCTCCAGCGCGTCGAGCGTCGAGCCGTCGACCTCGGTCGCCGCCAGCGCCGCCTCGACATGGGCGCGCATCCGCGCAAGAAGCCCCTTCGGCAGGCGGGGCACCGCCTTTTCCAGCGCCAGCGGCTCCAGAACCCAGCGCAGCTCGTAAAGCTCGTCGATATGCTGCGATGTCAGCGCCGGCGCGTGCCAGCGGCCCTTGTCGTCCTTCTGCACGATGCCGCGCTGCTGGAGCCGGGCGACCACGTCCCGCGCCACCGTGCGGCTGACGCCATAATGCTTGGCCAGCAACGCCTCGTTGATCCGCCAGCCCGCCAGCGAGGTGCGCGAGACGATCTCGATCTCGATATCCGGATAGATCAGCTCCCAGCTCGACAGGAAATGAATCTTCGGATCCCCGGACGGCGGAGCACCGGCCGCATCCGTCCCGGGCGACCTCGCCTGCGGGGCGGCGCCATCCACGACGTCATAGCCCCGCGCTTCCGCCTTGCGGACATGGCCGAGGCGCGCCAGTTCCGCCAGCGCCTGCCGGGCCGGCGCGCGGCTGATGCCGAAGCGCCCGGCGACCGCCGTTTCGGTCAGGCGCGTGCCCGGCGCGATGATGCCGCCGGCAATATCGGCGGCCAGCGCGTCACAGGCCCGCCGGTAGAGTTTCGGGGCGATGGGCGACGTATGGCTGCGCATGCTCAGGGCAGGCTCCTTCCCGATCAGCGGTTTTCCACAAAGAATGGCGCAAAGCACGCACCCGGACAACCGAAACCATAGGCGATGCCGCGCGCCGGGGATTGCGCCGCGCATTCAAAATGTCTAGTGTACGCACAATACATTCCAACACACGGCGCCGGGAGGAGGAACCGCGATGTTGCAGTCAAATCCGCAGGCGGGCGTCGGCCTTGCCGCACTGGACCGGTTTTGCCGCGAAACGCTTGCGGCCTGCGGGGCCGACCGTGCCACCGCCGACGCCGCGGCGCGGGCGATGATGCACGGCACCCGCCACGGCGTCGACAGCCACGGCATCCGGCTTCTGCCGCATTACGTCGAGGCGCTGGAGGGCGGCCGGCTCAACAAGGCGCCGAAACCGGTGACGGTCTCCGCCTTCGGCGCGGTCGAGACGCTCGACGCCGACCACGCGCACGGCGCGCTCGCCGCCTATACGGGCATGGAGCGGGCCGTCGCGCTGGCCGAGCGCTTCGGCATCGGCGCCGTGGCCATCCGCAACACCTCGCATTTCGGGCCGGCCGGCGCCTTCTCCATCGAGGCGGCGCGGCGCGGCCATATCGGCTTCACCTTCGCCAATTCCGACAGCTTCGTGCGCCTGCATGACGGCGCGGAGCGTTTCCACGGCACCAATCCGATCTCGGTCGCGGTTCCGACGGCAGGCGCGAATCCGTGGCTGCTCGACATGGCGACCAGCGCCGTGCCGTTCAACCGCGTGCTGCTCTACCGCAGCCTCGGCCAGCCGCTGCCGCAGGCCGTGGCCTCCGACGCCCGGGGGTTCGACACGCAGGACGCCGGGCAAACCGCGATGCTCGCGCCGCTCGGCGGCGAATTCGGCTTCAAGGGCGCGGGCCTCGCCGGTCTGGCGGAAATCCTCAGCGCCGTGCTGACGGGCATGAAACTGTCCTTCGACATCGCGCCGATGCAGGGCCCCGATTTCTCGACGCCGCGCGGCATGGGCGCCTTCGTGCTGGCCATCCGGCCCGAGGCCTTCATCGAACGCGCCGCCTTCGACGAGGGCATGAACCGCTATCTGGAAACGCTGCGCCATTCGCAGGCCCGGGAAGGCTGCCGGGTGATGGCGCCCGGCGACCGGGAGTGGGACGTCGCCGCGCGCCGCGAGGAACAGGGTGTCGCCATCGACCCGGCCACCCTGTCCGCCTTCGAGGCGCTGGCGCAACGATATGGCGTGGCCATGCCCGGCGGCTGAGGCCGGCCCGCATCGGCATGCCGGAACCCGACCGGACCGCACCGTGGCGCCAACGCCGCGGAGGATGGCGTTTTTGTTATTTTTGCTTTATAATTCAATGCTTTATGAAACATATGCCGCATTTTTGCGATTGACTTTGCGGCATGAAGGGCTTTACTGGGAAAAGCGGTCAGACAACCTGACCGGCGCGCACCGGAGGAGCGGTGCGCCGGGAGGATGCAGATGTTCGTGGCCTTGGAGCCGCGCCGCCTTTACCGGCAGGTCGCGGAGCAGATTCGTGCACTCATCGAAACGGGCGAGTTGAAGGCCGGCGCCAAGCTGCCGGCCGAACGCGAGCTTTCCGAACGCTTCGGCGTATCACGCCCGACGATCCGCGAGGCGCTGATCGTGCTGGAGGTCGAGGGCCACCTGCACATCCGCATGGGATCGGGCGTCTATGTCCGCCGCAAGCCGCGCGCGCCCTCCGACGCCGCGCCGGCCGAGGACAGCGACGGGCCGTTCGAGATCCTGCAAGCGCGCTGCCTGATCGAGAGCGGCATCGCGGAGGAAGCCGCAAGGCTCTCCGGGCCGGAGCACATCGCCCGGCTCGATGCCATTCTCGGGCGCATGGAAGCGGTTCTGGGCGACGCGACGACGGCGCTTGCCTGCGACCGCGCCTTCCACACCGCCATTACCGACATCATCGGCAACTCGGCGCTGAACCGCTTCACCGGCCTGATCTACGACAAGCGCATGACCCCCTATTTCGAAAAGCTCGCCAGCTATTTCGAAGGCCCGCACACCTGGCGGCTGGCGCTGGAGGAGCACCGCGTCATCCGCGATGCCATCGCCGCCGGCGACCCCGCCGCCGCGCGCGAGGCGATGCGCCGGCATCTGGTTCTGGCGCAGACGAGGTTCTCTGAAAGCTTCGGGGAGGAGCCGGCAAGAGAAGACTGACCCTTTCGCACCCACCGGCGCGAAGGGACATTCGACGCAGATCTGACATCAACTCGGGAGGAGAGAATGAATATCAGATTGAAAACCCTGCTCGGCGCGACGGCCATCGTCGTGGCGTCCGCGCTGTCCGCCCATGCGCAAACCGTGCTCAAATGGGCGCATGTCTACGAAATGTCGGAACCGTTCCACACGGATTCCGTCTGGGCTGCCGAGGAAATCGCCAAGCGCACCGACGGCCGCTACAAGATCGAGGTCTTCCCGGCCTCGCAGCTCGGCAAGGAAGCCGATATCAACCAGGGCCTCAAGCTCGGCACGGTCGACATCATCATCTCCGGGTCGAGCTTCGCCGCCCGCGACCACAAGCCGATCGGCGTCACCTACTATCCCTACGTCTTCCGCGATCCGAGCCATCTGATCGCCTATACCAAGAGCGACGTCTTCAAGAGGCTGGCCGAGGCCTACGAGGAAAAGACCGGCAACCACATCGTCGCCGTCAGCTACTACGGCACGCGCCACACCACGTCCAACCGGCCCATCGAGAAATGTGCCGACATGCAGGGCCTGAAGATGCGCGTTCCGGACGTTCCGGCCTATCTGGCCATGCCGCGCGCCTGCGGCGCCAACACCACGCCCATCGCCTTCGCCGAAGTCTATCTGGCGCTCCAGAACGGTACGGTCGAGGCGCAGGAAAACCCGCTGACGACCATCGAGGCGAAGAAGTTCTACGAAGTGCAGAAGAACGTCGTCCTGTCCGGCCACATCGTCGACCATCTCAACACGCTGGTCTCCAAGACCCGCTGGGCCAGTCTTTCGGACGAGGACAAGGCGATCTTCACCGAGGTGATGCAGGAAGCCGCCGCCCGCACGACCAAGACCATCGAGGCCCGCGAGATCGAGCTGGTCGACGAGTTCAAGGCCAACGGCATCAACGTGATCGAGATCGACAAGGCCGATTTCGAGAAGAACGTCATCGAGAAGGTCAAGCTCGAGGACTTCGGCTACGAAAAGGCCGACTGGGACGCCATCCGCGCCATCGAGTGACGGATACGGCAAGCCCGGCGCCGCTTGCGGCGCCGGGATCCAAGATCCCTGCACCATCCCGTTCAGCGGAGCCTTCCAAAATGACAGACCAACAGAACGCCCCCATCAGCGTCGAAGAGATGGCGCATGCCTTCGAGGAAGAAATCGGGCCGGTCGACATCTCGCCCTATGCCATCGAGGACTGGATCGCGCTCGCCGTGTTCTGGGGCATGGGCCTTTGCGTGTTCCTGCAATTCTTCACGCGCTACGCCCTCAACAACAGCCTGGCATGGACGGAGGAAATCGCGGCCAACTGCCTCGTGCTCGTCGTCTTCCTCGGCTCGGTCATGTGCGTGCGCATGATGCGCCACATCCAGGTCGACCTCATCTACCGCTTCCTGCCGAAGCGCGCCGTGCGCTTCCTGGAAGTGTCGGTGGACCTCATCTGCATCGCCTTCTTCGCCTACATCTCGTGGCTGATGTGGCGCTATCTGGAAATCGTCGGCGACGAGCGCATGGTCACGGTCGACCTGCCGCGCGGCCTCGTCTTCTACACCGTCTTCGCCGCCTATGTGCTGATGTTCCTGCGTTCCTTCCAGAACTTCGTCAAGGACCTCACCGGCAAGAAAACCGTACGCGAGCAGGCTCAGGAAGCCGGCGGCATACAGGGGATTTGAACATGCTGCTTCTCATCGGCTCCTTTCTTCTTCTCATGATCATCGGCACCCCCGTCGCCGTGTCGATGGCCGTGGCCTCGCTTCTCTATCTCGTCCTCTACGGCGTCGCGCCCGACATCATCGCCGCCCAGCGCATGATCGCCGGCGTCGAAAGCTTTCCGCTGATCGCCGTGCCGTTCTTCATCCTGGCCGGCAATCTCATGAACATCGCCGGCGTCACCGGCCGCATCTACCGCTTCGCGCTGTCGCTGGTCGGCTGGATGAAGGGCGGGCTCGCCCAGGTCAACATCATCGGCTCGGTGGTCTTTTCCGGCATGTCCGGCACGGCGCTCGCCGACGCCGCCGGCATCGGCACCATCGAGATCAAGGCGATGAAGGACCACGGCTATCCGGTCGAGGCGGCCGTGGGCGTCACCGCCGCCTCCGCCACGCTCGGCCCGATCTTCCCGCCGTCGCTGCCCTTCGTCATCTACGGCATGATGGCCAACGCCTCGATCGGCGCGCTGTTCATGGCCGGCATCATTCCGGGCGTCGTCATGACCGTGCTGATGATGCTGACCGTCTACGTCTTCGCCCGCCGCAAGGGCTGGGGCTCCGATACGCCGTTCGAGATGAAGCAGCTCCTCTCCGCCTCGATGGAGGTGGTGATCGTGCTGTCCTTCCCGGCCGCCGTCTACGTGATGCTGCTTCTCGGGCTTTCGCTCAACGTCGCCGTGTTCCTCTGCCTCGCCGCCCTCGTCGCGCTCGACTGGTACTACGACTTCTCCGCCGTGATGGCGCTGATGACGCCGGTTCTCCTGATCGGCGGCATGACGATGGGCTGGTTCACGCCGACGGAAGCCGCCGTCGCCGCCGTCATGTGGTCGCTGTTCCTCGGCCTCGTGCGCTACCGCACCATGACCTTCAAGACGCTGGCCAAGGCGACCTTCGACACCATCGAGACCACGGCGTCGGTGCTGTTCATCGTCACCGCCGCATCGATCTTCGCGTGGCTTCTCACCGTCAGCCAGGCGGCGCAGATGTTCTCCGACTTCATGTTCTCGCTAACGGACAACTGGTGGACCTTCCTGATCATCGTCAACATCCTGCTGCTCATCGTCGGCGCCTTCCTCGACACCATCGCCGCGATCAGCATTCTCGTGCCGATCCTCATGCCCGTCGCCGCGCGCTACGGCATCGATCCGGTCCATCTCGGCCTGATCGTCACGCTGAACCTGATGATCGGCCTGCTGACGCCGCCGGTCGGCATGATCCTGTTCGTGCTGTCGCGGATATCGAAACTGTCGGTGGAGCGGACCACGATCGCCATCCTGCCCTGGCTGGTACCGCTGTTCATCGCCCTGCTGCTGATCACCTTCATCCCGTCGATCTCGCTGTGGCTGCCCACGCAGATGGGGCTGATCCGCTGACGAAACGAAGGCTCGCGCGGCACCGGCGGCGCGGGCCTTTCCCCGAAGACAAGCAGAAAAGGCTTTAAACAGATGCAGACGCGCGTTGCCCGCCTTCATGGCATGCGGGACCTGAGGGTCGAAACGATGGATTATGCGCCGCCCGGCCCGGGCGAGGTGTCGCTGCGCATGGCGGCCGGCGGCATTTGCGGCTCCGACCTTCACTATTACCAGGACGGCGGCTTCGGCCCGGTCCGCGTTCGCCAGCCGATCGTTTCCGGCCACGAGGCCGCGGGCGTCGTCGAGGCTATCGGCACAGGAAGCGGCACAGGGATCGAGGGGCTTGCCGTCGGCCGGCTCGTCGCCGTCAACCCGTCGCAGCCCTGCGGCCGCTGCCATTACTGCGACATCGGCCAGCCGATCCATTGCCTCGAAATGCGCTTCATGGGCTCGGCCATGCGCCTTCCCCACGAAGACGGCATGTTCCGCGACCGGCTCGTCGTCCCCGCCATCCAGTGCCACCCCGTCGGGCCGGACGTAACGCCGGGCGAGGCCGCCATCGCCGAGCCGCTGGCCGTGTGCCTGCATGCCGTGGCGCAGGCGGGCGACCTTGCCGGCGCGCGGGTCCTCGTCACCGGGGCCGGCCCCATCGGCCTGCTGACGGCCGCCGCGGCCCGCCACGCGGGGGCGGCCGAAATCGTCATGACCGACCTGACCGACGCCGCGCTCGCCCGCGCCCCGGCGATGGGCGCGACGACCGCGATCAACGTCGCGACGCAGCCGGACGGCCTTGCGCCCTTTCAGGCGAACAAGGGCGCATTCGACGTGGCATTCGACTGCTCGGCCGCCGCGCCTGCCCTGCGCTCGGCCTTCGCCGCCGTCCGGCCGCGGGGCGTGATCGTGCAGGTCGGCGTCACCGGCGACGTGACGATCCCGCTCAACGCCCTCGTCGGCAAGGAGATCGTCTGGCGCGGCTCGCAGCGTTTCCACGCCGAGTTCCCGCAGGCCGTCGATCTCATTTCCCGGCGCGCCATCGACGTGCGCCCGATCATTTCGCATACATTTCCTCTCGAACGGGCGGTCGAGGCCTTCGAGCAGGCCGGCGACCGCACGGCCGCCTGCAAGGTGCAGCTCACATTCGCCGGCTTCAACTGATCTGCGGAGGACCAGGACAATGAGACACACATGGCGTTGGTTCGGACCGGTCGACAAGGTGACGGTGCGCGATGCGGCGCAGGCCGGGGCGCAGGGCATCGTCAGCGCCCTGCACCACATCCCGACCGGCGAGGTCTGGCCCGTCGCGGAGATCGAGAAGCGGCACGCCGAAATCCGGGAGGGCGGCCTTGTCTGGGACGTGGTGGAAAGCGTGCCGGTGTCCGAGGACATCAAGACCCGCAAGGGCGAATGGAGGGCCCATATCGCCAACTGGCAGGAAACGCTGCGCCGCCTTTCCGCCTCCGGCATCCGCACGGTCTGCTACAATTTCATGCCGGTGCTCGACTGGACCCGCACCGACCTGCGCTGGGAAACCCGCCACGGCGCCCGCGCCATGCGCTTCGACCTGCCCGACTTCGCCGCCTTCGACATCCACATCCTGAAGCGGCCGGAGGCGGCGGCCGACTATCCCGAATGGCTGGCCGACGAGGCGGCGAGACGCTTCGCCGCGATGGCCGACGACAGGATCACGGCGCTCGGCCGCAACATCGGCGCGGGCCTGCCCGGCTCGGCGGACGGCTACTCGCTCGACGAGCTGCTGGAAAAACTGCGGTCCTACCAGGGCATCGACCGCGAAACGCTCCGGCAGAACCTCGTCGATTTTCTCTCGGAGGTCACGCCGGTGGCAGAGGAGGCCGGCATCAACATCTGCGCGCATGGCGACGATCCGCCCTGGCCGCTGCTCGGCCTGCCGCGCATCCTGTCGACCGAGGCGGACTACGCCCACATGCTGGCGCAGGTCGACAGCCGCGCCAGCGGCGTGACGCTCTGCACCGGCTCGCTCGGCGCCCGGCCCGACAACGACCTGCCCTCCATCGCCACGCGCTTCGCCGACCGCATCCATTTCGTCCACCTGCGCAACGTGACGCGCGAGACCGACACCGTGCCCTGCTCCTTCTTCGAGGACGAGCATCTGGAAGGCGGCACCGACATGGTGGCCGTCATCGCCGCCCTGCTGGCGGAGGAGGCCCGCCGCCGCGAGGAAGGCCGCGCCGACCATGCCATTCCCATGCGGCCGGACCACGGGCAGGACATCCTCGACGACCTGGCGCGCGGCGCCCAGCCGGGCTACCCCGCCATCGGCCGCCTCAAGGGTCTTGCCGAACTGCGCGGCATCGAGCGCACGCTTCTTCATCACCGCTACGGACTGGTATGAGCACATGGAACGGCTTTCCGCGAAAATCGCCCTGCCCCCCTTCGTCGCACGCCCCTCCTACGACCGGACGGCGCTGACGCCCGGCATCGTCCATATCGGCCTCGGCGCCTTTCACCGCGCCCATCAGGCCGTCTTCACCCAGCGCGCGCTCGACGCGCAGTTCGGGCCGTGGGGCATCGTTGCCGTCAACCTGCGCTCGGCCGAACCGGTCGAGGCGCTCGCAGCGCAGGACGGCCTTTATTCCGTCACCGTGCGCAGCATCGGCGACGACAGGCCGGAAATCGTCGGCACTACGGTGGGCTGGGTCTGCGCCGCGCAGGACGGCGCGAAGGTTCTCGATCGTCTGGCGAGCCCCGACACCCGGATCGTCACGCTGACCGTCTCGGAAAAGGCCTACGGCCTGCATCCGCAAAGCGGCGGGCTGGATACCGGTCATCCCGCCATCGCCGCCGATCTCGCCGATCCGCATGCGCCGGTCGGCGTCATCGGCTTCCTCGTCGAGGGGCTGGCGCTGCGGCGCGCCAAGGGCATCGCGCCCTACACGGTCCTGTGCTGCGACAACCTTCCCGCCAACGGCCGGATCGTCCGCCGCCTCGTGCTGGACATGGCCGGGCGGCACGACCCGGAACTGGCCCGCTGGATCGCGGAGGAAGGCGCCTTTCCCTGCTCGATGGTCGACCGCATCGTGCCCGCCGCGACGGACGAGACGCGCGAGCGCGCCGAGCGCATCCTTGGCGTGACGGACACGCTGGCGCTCGACACCGAACCCTTCCTGCAATGGGTGATCGAGGACGATTTCGTTCTGGGCCGGCCGCAGTGGGAGGCCGGCGGCGCGATCTTCACCGGCGACGTCGAACCCTACGAGAACATGAAGCTGCGCCTGCTCAACGGAACGCACACGCTGCTCGCCCATCTCGGCATTCTGGCCGCGCTCGACTGCATCCGCGACGTCATGGCCGTGCCGGAATTCGCCGCGCAGGCCCGCACGCACATGAACGCCGCGGCGAAGACGCTCGATCCCGTGCCGGGCGTCGACCTTCCGGCCTATATGGACCAGTTGATGGAGCGCTTCGCCAACCCGACCATCGCGCATCGCTGCGTCCAGATCGCCCTCGACACGACGCAGAAGCTGCCGCAGCGCCTCCTCGCGCCCGCCGTCCGTGCCCTGTCCGATGACGGCGACGCGGCAGCGTTCGCCCATGCCGTCGCCGTCTGGATCGCCGCCGTGCGCAAGCGCGGGGACTGCGACGATCCGCGCCGCGCCGAAATCCTCGCCGCGGCCGCCGATGCCGACCCCGCCGATCCTTCGGCCTCCTTCTTCGCCATTCCCGGCCTTTTCCCGCTGGAACTGGCCGAAGCGCGCGGCTGGCGCGATCTGGTGAACGCCGGGCTGCGATAGAGCAATTCCAGGAAAAGTGTGCAGCGGTTTTCCGTCCGGAATTGCGTGAAAACAACGAGAGAGAGTCGCTCAGCGATCCCGTTAAACGCCGGGCTGCAATAAAGGCGGCCCTTTTCCGCCAGAAGCGGCGGATGGCTACCCGGCCGCCTGTCTCATCTCGCGCACGAGGCTTTCGCGCGAAATCCCGGCCACCGAGCGCGCGCCGGTCAGCGTCATGGCGACGCGCATTTCCTTTGCGAAAAGGTCGAGCAGGTTCTCCACCCCGGCCTGGCCCGCCGTCGCCAGCGCGTAGACGAAGGCGCGGCCGATGAGAACTCCGTCGGCGCCCTGCGCGATCATCCGCACCACGTCGAGCCCCGAGCGGATGCCGGAATCCGCGAGGATCGCCAGCTCGCCCTTCACCGCGTCGGCAATCGCCGGCAAGGCGCGGGCGGACGACAGGACGCCGTCGAGCTGGCGGCCGCCGTGGTTGGAGACGACGATGCCGTCGGCGCCGAAGCGCACGGCGTCCTTCGCGTCCTCGGGATCGAGAATGCCCTTGATGATCATCGGCCCCTTCCAGAAATCGCGGATCCATTCCAGATCGACCCAGCCGATGGAGGGATCGAAATTCGCGCCGAGCCAGCCGATGTAATCGGCCAGCCGGGTCGGCTCGCCGCGATATGCCGAGATGTTGCCGAGATCGTGCGGCTTGCCGAGCAGGCCGACATCGACCGCCCAGCGCGGATGCGTCACCGCCTGAAGGAAGCGGCGCGCCGGCCCGCTCGGCCCCGACATGCCGGAATGGGCGTCGCGATAGCGCGCGCCGGGCACGGGCATGTCCACGGTGAAGACCAGCTTGCGGATGCCCGCCGCCCAGGCGCGCTCCAGCGCGTTGCGCATGAAGCCGCGGTCGCGCAGCACGTAGAGCTGGAACCAGATCGGTTTCGGCACCCGGGCCTGCACCTCCTCGATGGGGCAGACCGAGACGGTGGAAAGCGTCATCGGAATGCCCCGGCTCGCGGCTGCGCGGGCGGCCTGCACCTCGCCCCGGCGGGCGAACATGCCCGTCAGCCCCACCGGCGCCAGCGCCACGGGCATGGAGACGGCCTCGTCGAAGAAGGTCGAGGCGATATCCACCTCGCCGACGCTTTTCAGCACGAGCTGGCGCAACGCCAGTCCGGCGAGATCGTCGACGTTGCGGCGCAGCGTATGCTCGGCATAGGCGCCGCCGTCGATATAGTGGAACAGGAACGGCGGCAGCCGGCGGCGGGCGGCCTCGCGGTAGTCCGTTGCGGACGAAATGATCATGATCCTGCCTCCTCCTGCAAGATGACGTGCCGGGCGGTCGCGGCGCGGCGGTCGCGGGCCGCCGCCTCGTCGATCCGCCCCAGGCAATCCTCCACGAAGGCGAGATGGCCGGCGGCTGCCGCCCTCGCCTTGTCCGGCTCGCGCGCCAGAATGGCCTCGACGATGCGGCGATGCTGCCGCTCCAGTTCCTCCGCCGTCCTCGGCAGGCGGAAAAGCTGCTTCAGGCTTTCGGCGATGCTGACGCGCATCAGCTCGAACAGGCCGGCCATCACCTGCCGCAGAACGGCGTTGTGCGAGGCCCCGGCAATCGCCATGTGGAACGCCGCATCGGCCTGCGCCTGCGCCGCCGGATCGTCCGCTCCCGGCCCGCTCACGGCCTCCAGCGCGGCACGAAGCCTTGCCCTGTCGGCCGCGTCGGCGCGCAGGGCCGCGTAATAGGCGGCATCCGTCTCGAGCGACTTGCGGATTTCCATCACGTCGCGCCAGTAGCCGCTGTCGGTACGGATGAGGGCGCCGAGCGGTTGCAGGGCCCGTTCGAACGGAAAGGCCGCGCCCGGTTCGCAGACATAGGTGCCGCCGCCCCGGCGGCTGACCACGACGCCGCGGCTGACGAGCTGCTGGATCGCCTCGCGCAGCCGCGAGCGCGACACGCCGAGTTCGCCGGCCAGCGCCCGCTCGGCCGGCAGGCGCGCGCCGGGCGCAAGCCCGCGTTCGGCAATCATCGCCTCGATCTCGCCCGCCAGCGACGGCGCGGCCTCATTTGGTCCTACCAATATCGAAACCCCTGCTCCAGACGTCCTCTGTCTTTTCGAATACGGCAATTTTCGCCGGAGTCAAGACGGCATTGGTAGGACCATTATTCGCCAGCGATCTCGATCGAGGCCAGCATGGTGGAGCGGGCGGTTTCCAGATGAAGGCGGCTGGCGGCGCGGGCGCGGGCGATATCGCGGCTGCGCAGCCCGTCGATATAGGCGAGGTGTTCCTGAAGCGCGATGTGGTTGCGCTCCTTCTCGTGCTTCTTGTTCCACTGGTAATGGTAGTGGAAGATCGCCGACATCACGCCGTGGATATTGCCGAGGAAACGGTTCGGCGCGACGCTGTTGACCAGCCGGTGAAAACGGTGGTCGAGTTCGGAGAAATCGCGGTAGCGGTTGGCGAAATCGGCGATCAGCGCATGGTGCTGCTCCTCGATCCCGGTCAGCGCCTCCCAGGCGGGGTGGCCGTCCGGCAGGGCGACGAAGCGGTCGACGGCGCGAAATTCCATCACCTCGCGCATGTCGAACAGTTCCTCGACGAAATCGACGGTCAGGCCCAATGTCCGCCAGCGGCCGTTGCTCTGCCGTTCCAGAAGCCCGAAATGGCTGAACTTGTTCAGGCATTCGCGGATGGCCGAGGTGGAGACGCCGAACTGGCGGGCGAGATCGAGCCCGTTGATGACCTGCCCGGCATGGCAGTCCGGCCCGACCATCCAAGCCATGAACTTGCGCTCCAGCATGTCGGCCATCGGCTCCAGCGCGGCGGCGTCGAGATAATCGCCGCGCAAGGGGCGGCGCAGCAGCCGCTTTTCCCGGCCGTCCACACCGGCGATGCCGCGCGACGCCAGCTCAGCGAGAACAGCGCGTACCGTCGTGCGGCTGACGCCGAGCAGGGCGGAAAAGGCCGGCTCGGACGGCAGGCCGCCGCCCGGCGCGTGCGTTGCGAGCAGATCGAGGCAGCGGTTGTAGGCCCGCCTGTAGACCACGTTGGTCTTCATTCCGCTCCCTGTCTCCCGTCCTTGTCTCCCGGGACCGCCGACGCATGTTTTTTACGGTTGATTTTTTAACATAAAAAACAAATTGCGCGCAAGCCTGATGTCTTTTATCGAAAAAGAACAAAGACATTCGCCGCGACCTGAAAGGGAGGATTTCATGATCGCAGCCGCCTGCCGCATGCACGCCATCCGGGCATCTTTCGCCGGACGGACGGGGTTCTTGTCATGAAGGCCCTGATCTGCGACGAGCCCGGCCGCCTCTCCGTCATCTCCCGGCCCGCCCCGGTGCGGGCGGACGACGAGGTTCTGGTGCGCATCCGCCATGTCGGCATCTGCGGCACGGATTTTCACATCTTCGCCGGCAAGCATCCCTTTCTCGACTATCCGCGCGTCATGGGCCACGAGCTTTCCGGCACGGTGGAGGAAGCGCCGCCGGGCAGCGCGCTGAAACGGGGCGATCCGGTCTATATCGTGCCCTATCTCTCCTGCGGCGCCTGCCATGCCTGCCGCAAGGGGCTGACCAATGCCTGCCAGGCCATCCGGGTGCTCGGCGTCCATTGCGACGGCGGCATGGCCGAATATCTTTCGGTTCCCGAACGGAACGTGGTTCCGACCGGCGGCATCGCGCTCGACGACGCGGCGATGATCGAGTTCCTGGCTATCGGCGCGCATGGCGTCCGGCGCGGCGCGATCGCCGGCGAAGACCGCGTGCTCGTCACCGGCGCGGGGCCCATCGGCATGTCGGCGATCATCTTCGCCAGGGCGCGCGGCGCCCATGTCACGGTGATGGACACCCGCGAGGACCGGCTGGCCTTCGCCGTCGACCGGCTCGGCGCCAACACCTCGCTGCCCGCCAACGCCTCCGCCGGGACGGAGGCCATGCGCATGACCGGCGGCGACGGGTTCGACGTGGTGATCGACGCCACCGGCAACGCCATTCCCATGCAGCGCGGCTTCAACTTCCTCGCCCACGGCGGGCGCTACGTGCTCCTGTCGGTGGTGCGGCAGGATATCGCCTTCTCCGACCCGGAGTTCCACAAGCGCGAGGCGACGCTGCTGGCCAGCCGCAACGCGCAGCCGGAGGATTTCGCCGAGGTCGTCCGCCAGATGGAGGCCGGCGCGGTGCCGACACGGGCGCTCAATACCCATACGGGCCGTCTGGAAGACGGCGTCAAACTGTTCGCCGACTGGTCGCGCCCGGACACCGGCGTGATCAAGGCCATTCTGGAGGTATGACATGAGCGTGAACAAGACCCTGCGCCTCAACGCGCAGGACAATGTCGTCGTCACCGTCGCCGACCTGCCCGCCGGCAGCCCGGCGGAAGGCGAGGTCGTCACCGCCGCCCGCGTGCCGCGCGGCCACAAGGTCGCGGTGCGCCCGATCCCCCGCGGCGAGCCGATCCGCAAGTTCGGCCAGATCATCGGCTTTGCCAGTTCCGACATCGCACCCGGTGAATGGGTGCATGAGAAGAACGTCACGATGGGCGAGGATTTCGAGCGCGATTACGCCTTCGCCTCCGAGGCGAGGCCGCCCGAGGGCCTGCGGCCCGGCGAGGTTCCCGCCTTCTTCGAGGGCTTCCGCCGCGCCGACGGCCGCGTCGGCACGCGCAACTATATCGGCATCCTCTCCTCGGTGAACTGTTCCGCCACCGTCGTCGACTACGTCGCCGACACGATCGAGCGCTCCGGCATTCTCCGCGACTATCCCGGCATCGACGGCGTCGTTCCCCTGCCGCACGGGCAGGGCTGCGGCATGGCCGGCAGGGGAGAGGCCTTCGACGTGCTGTCGCGCACGCAATGGGGCTATGCCAGCCACCCGAACTTCTCCGCCATCCTGCTGGTCGGCCTCGGCTGCGAAGTCTTCCAGATCCCGCGCATGAAGGACACCTACGGCATCGCCGAGGGCGACCACTTCCAGTCGCTGACCATTCAGGAGATCGGCGGAACGCGCAAGGCGGTGGAGGCAGGGGTCGCGCGCATCCGCGACATGCTGCCCTTCGCGGCGCGGGCGAAACGCGAGCCGGTCTCCGCCGCCGAACTGACGCTGGCGCTCCAGTGCGGCGGCTCGGACGGCTATTCTGGACTGACCGCCAACCCGGCGCTGGGCGTGGCCGCCGACATGCTGGTCCGCCACGGCGGCACGGCCATCCTGTCCGAAACCCCGGAAATCTACGGCGCCGAGCATCTCCTGACGCGGCGCGCCGAAAGCGTCGAGGTCGGGCAGAAGATCGTCGACCTCATCCACTGGTGGGAGGACTATACCCGCCGCAACGGCGGCGAGATGAACAACAACCCCTCCCCCGGCAACAAGGCGGGCGGGCTCACCACCATCCTGGAAAAATCGCTCGGCGCGGTCGCCAAGGGCGGCAATTCCACCCTGCGCGGCGTCTACCGCTATGCCGAGCGCATCGACCGCAAGGGCTTCGTCTACATGGACACGCCCGGCTACGATCCCGTCGCGGCGACGGGACAGGTGGCCGGCGGCGCCAACATCCTCTGTTTCACCACCGGGCGCGGCTCGGCCTATGGCTGCAAGCCGGTGCCCTCGATCAAGCTCGCCACCAACAGCGAGCTTTACGCCCGCATGCCTGACGACATGGACATCAATTGCGGCGATATCGTCGAGGGCGTGTCGCTGGAGGAGAAGGGCCGGGCAATCTTCGACACGGTCCTCGCCGTCGCCTCGGGCAAACGCTCGAAATCGGAGGAGCTCGGCTACGGCCGCAACGAATTCGTGCCGTGGCAGATCGGTGCGGTCATGTGAGACGACCGCAGCCGGGTCGTTATCAAAGTGCCTCTCGCTCTCTTCCGTCATGGTCTGGCTCGACCCGACCATCCATCGCGCCGCCTGCGGCGTGGACCCTCGGGTTAAACCCAACGGTGACGAAAGAGAGGCCGCAAGCGTGACGCAGGAGAGGGGTCGTCAACAGACGCCCCTCCTTCTTGGATATTCACGCGGAAAAGCCCTGTTCGCACAGCGCCTTCAGCGCGGCGGGGGAAAGGTCGGCGAGGCCGAGATCCGGCAAAAGGTCGTTGTCGGCGGCCAGATCGCGGTTCATCGCGGCGGAAAACAGGCTGGTGCCGGCCTCGTGCAGCACGGCGGGATGCCCCGCGATGCGCCCGAGCAGGCTGGTCGGCACGAGGCCGAAGGGCACGTCCTCGTAGATATAGCGGCTGTCGGCGGTCGCCGGGCCGAAGCCGCCGCGTCCTTCGCTGTGCATCTGCTGGTTCATCTCCGACACGGTTCCCATCGGCACGTGGAAGGACAGCGAGAAATGCTCGCGCACCGTCCTGACCGATAGCCCGAAGCTTTCCGCGATCCTTAGCCGTTCGGCGTCCAGCGCCTCGATCAGTTGCCCGACCGCGGGGGTGACATGCTCGCCCTGCCCCCATTTTTCGCCCTTTTCCATCCTGGTGAGGTTAAGAAGGGCGATGCCGAGATGGTTCTGCGGGTTGAGGTTGGACAGCGAGATGGCGAGAAGCCCGTCGCGCTCGACGAAACGGTCGCCGAACAGTTCGGTGCAGAGCGCCTTGCCCTGAGCGGCGGCCGATTTCGGCACGGTGGCGACGTCGATCTTCTGGCGCACGGTGTTCACGGTCACGCTCGTGCCGTCCGGCTGCTGGCGCCCGGTCAGAAGGGTCGTGCCCCAGACGACGACCGGCAGGGAGATGCCGCGCGCGGCCAGACGCTTCGACAGGTAGAGCGCGCCGAAGGAGCTGTGCGAGCTGACGATCACCGGCTGGCCGGACTTCAGATGCGGCAGCGCCGCATCGAAGACCATGCGGTGGCCGTTGGCCGGCAGGGCGACCACTACCACATCGGCGCCGGAAACCGCCTCGCCGCAATCGCCGGCCACCGCCACCGGGCCGGAAAATTCGACGGCCCCCGTCGCCGTCAACGGCGCACCGTCGGCCAGCTTGCGGGCCCGCCCGCCTGACGGCGACCAGAGGACGGGCTGATGACCAGCCTTCGCCAGAAAGGCCGCCATGCCGAAGGCAATCGCACCGGCACCGAGAATAGCAATTCGCATTGGTTTCCTGTCTCCTGTTGTCGGCACCCGCCATGACCGGGCGCCCGTCCTCGTCTGATCTCCGGCAGAAAAACGAACGATGTCGCATTATCGCAACAGTCGCCTGAAACGCCCGCTGCCGCATCTTTTCCAAACCATTTGCCGGATTCGCGTGCAGTCTCCAGCCTTGCTTTTCATCAATGCAAAGGCACCGGCACTCCCCCGCCCCGAACCGGAAGGGCAAATGCCGAAACAAGCGACCCTGTGCGCATTTTTCGACCAGCCGCACCGGCAGAAACACATCTTTTCACACAGGGCTGACAAAACGCAAAATTGTTCTTTGTCACTAGCATTGAAAATGCGATTTATGCACTATCAAGCATTCATGATGCACAAGGCGCATAATAGACATGGAAATCCGCGAACTCGAGGTCTTTCTCGCAGTCATGTCGACGGGCAGCATCACCGGCGCCGCCCGGCTCCTCGACCGTTCGCAATCCCAGGTCACGCGGCTCATCCAGGATCTGGAAACCGACCTCGGCTTCGCGCTGTTCGACCGCAACGGCCCGAAGATCACCCCCACCGACCGGGGCATCGCCTTCCATGCGGATGCGGAACGGTTCCTGAGCGGCATCGGCCACCTGCGCGAGCGGGCGATCACCATTGCCCGCAAGGAGCCTGAACCGCTGGAAATCGCCGCGACGCCGGCCTTCGCGAGCGGCATTATCCCGCTGGCGCTCGCCGCGCTGCCGGAGGACCTGCTGCCGCGCAAGGTCTATCTGCGCGGCATGCCGGCGGAGGCGGCGGTGCAATCCGTGCTCGCCCGAACCGCCGATTTCTGCGTCACGTCCCTGCCGGCCGAGCAGCCGGGGCTCGAAGCCCACGGCTTCTTCCAGGGCCGCTGCGTCGCCGCGCTGGCGCCGGGCGATCCGCTGGCCGCGCGCGAGGTGATCTCGATCGCCGATCTCGCCGGGCGCAACATCGCGACGATGGCCAATCCCTACCGGCTGCGCCGGCGCGTCGACCGCGCCTTCGACGCCGCGAACGTCAAGCCGGGACGGATCATCGCCACCGGCGCGGCGCTCAACGCCGTGCAGATCGCCTCGACAGGGCTTGCGGTGGCCATCGTCGAGCCGGCGACGGCATACGGCCTGCCCCTGACCGGCATCGAGGTGCGGCCGCTCGATGCCGACATTCCGTTTCTCTGGGCGATCTTCTCCGCCGCCGCGCGCCCCCTGTCGGCGACCGCGCGCGAACTGATCCAGATCATCATCCAGATCGCGTCGGCGCGCATGCCGGGCTTCACGGCGCACGATCCCCACCACACCGGCCGTGTCGCCGACATGACCTATGGAGGAAGGCCCGACACGAAGATACGCTAGGGCATTTCCGAAAGACACCGGCTCCCGGCAACGGGGCCGGATACCTGCCATACCCGATACAGAACAGCGCAACCGCCATCCGGAAACAAGGAGAGTGACATGAAAGACCTTACCGCAACCCGCCGCTCCACGCTGAAGCTTCTGGCCGCCGGCACCGGCATGCTGGCGGCGCCGGGCATCATCCGCTCCGCCCGCGCCCAGAGCAAGGTGGTCAACATCACCACCTACGACAAGTTCGTTCCGCAGTCGTTCATCGAACAGTTCCAGAAGGATACGGGCATCGAGGTGCGCGTGCGCCTCACCGACGACCAGGGCAAGCAGTACAACCTGCTTTCCGCCGAGGGCGCGACGCCCTCCACCGACATCGTGACCGTCACCGGCCACCGCCTGACGCAGTTCATCACCTCGAACCTGCTCGCCCCGCTCGACACCGGCCGCCTGAAGAACTGGGACAAGCTCGCCTCCGCCTACAAGGGCGCGCCGCAGCTCACCATCGACGGCTCGACCTACGGCGTGCCGCTGCTGTTCGGCTTCGAGGGCCTGACCCGCAACACCGACTACACGCAGGCTTCCGACAGCTGGGGCATCATGTTCGAAGACCAGTACAAGAACCTGACCTCCTACATCGTCTCCGACTTCCTGGCGATCACCATGCTCTACCAGGGCAACGACGGCGACTTCGTGACCTATGACGGCAAGCCGGACATCGCCCAGGCGGCCACCAACGAGGCCCGCGACTTCCTCATCAGCCACAAGGACAAGGTGCGCAAGTACTACGATTCCGGCGCCGAGGTGCAGCAGATGTTCGTCAACGAGGACATCTACGTCGCGCAGACCTGGTCCGGCCCGACCGCCAAGCTCATCATGGACGGCCATCCGGTCGAGCTTTCCGTTCCGAAGGAAGGCACCTACGGCTTCCTCTACTCGTTCAACGTCGTCGAAAACGGCCCGAACACCGATGCCGCCTACACCTTCCTCGACGCCATCCTCTCCTCGCCGGAAATCGGTGCGGCGATGACGCGCCAGTCGGGCTTCGCCTCGGCCTTCGAAGGGGTGGACAAGGTGCTGAACGACAAGGAGCGCGCCGCCATGTCGCTGCCGCCGGAGCAGATGGAGCGCATCCAGTTCTTCAGCTCCGTCAACCGCGCCATGAAGAACGACATGATCGACAAGGCCACGGCCGAGATCAAGGCCGCCTAAGGCAAGCACGACTGCGCGGCCGGTCCCTCCCCGGGGCCGGCCGCGCCCCGCATGCAGCTCTTCCAGAGCCGGGAACAACAAGAACAATGGATGACAGGACGATGACGCAACCCCGCCCCGCCGCCTCGCCAGCGGCGCCGCGCTATGCCGGATGGATCGGCCGGGCGACCGGCTCCAGCCTCTACCGCCACACCATCGGACGCCTCGCCGACAGCCGGCGGGTCCGGCTCGCCCTGCTGGCCGGCGTGCCGCTCGTCTGGATCGCCGCGCTTCATCTCGGGCCGATCTTCCAGATGGCCAATATCAGCTTCATGGCGAGCTATCCGCCGCCGCCGGACGGCGCCGCCTACACGCTCGCCAATTACGGGCTGTTCTTCTCCGACCGGCTGTATTTCATGCCCTTCATCCGCAGCCTCGTCTTCGCGGCGGTGGTGACGCTCTCGACGCTGGTGATCGTCTATCCGGTCGCCTATTACGTCGCGAAGGTCGTCCAGCCGAAGAACCGCATGCGGGCGCTGCTGCTGCTGCTCATCCCCTTCTGGGCAGGCGAGTTGATCCGCACCTTCTCGGTCATCATGCTTCTGGCCAACCGGGGGGCGGTGAACGTGCTCTTGCGCGAACTCGGCTTCATCGACCGGCCGATCCCGATGCTCTACACCTCCTTCTCGCTCAGCTTCGGCGTCGTCTATCTCCTGGCGCTCTACATGCTGCTGCCGCTCTATTCGGCCATCGAGAAGATCCCGACGCAGCTCGTCCATGCGGCGGCCGATCTCGGCGCCGGCCCCTTCCAGCGTTTCCGCCGGGTCATCCTGCCGCTGTCGAAGGACGGCATCGTCTCCGGGTGCAGCCTCGTCTACCTGACCTCGGTCGGCGTCTTCGCCGCACCGCTGCTGCTCGGCGGCCCCAACTCCGTCATCTTCCCGGAGGTGATCGCCCAGCTCTTCCACTCCTCCAACGACAAATGGCCCGAGGGTGCTGCCTTCGCCATGCTGATGCTCGCCGTCTCGCTGACCACCGTCGGCCTGTTCATGCGCATCGTCGGCGGCCGCTCCGTCCGGCTGATGTAAGGAGAAGCCGATGCGCCCCTATCTCAACGACCTGCCGAAAACCGCGCTCGGCGCCTCCTACTGGCTGTTCGTCGTCTATCTCATGCTGCCGCTGGCGCTGATGATGGCGATGAGCTTCAAGGACGCGAACTTCATCGCCTTCCCGATCACCGAATGGACGCTGCGCTGGTATGCGCAGGTGCTTCAGGACAAGCAGTTCATCGAGGCCGCCTTCTATTCCATCGGCATCGCGCTGGCCACGACGCTGGCCGCCACCATCGTCGGCGTCTGGATCGCGCTGCTCGTCTCCGCAGAGGGCATCTGGGGCAAGGCCGTCATCTTCGCGCTCGCCTGCCTGCCCGCCGTCGTTCCCGGCCTCATCAACGCCATCTCGATGCGCATCTTCATCCGCGCGGTGGACATTCCCACCGGCACCTTCGCCATCGTGCTTGCCCACACGGTCCACGCCGTGCCCTTCGTGGTCATCATGGTGCTGACGCGGCTGAGGTCCATGCCGGCCAACCTGGTGGATGCCGCCCGCGACCTCGGCGCCGATCCCTTCGTCGCCTTCCTGCGGGTGACGATCCCCTACCTGATGCCCGCGCTCCTCGGCGGCATGATCTTCTGCGTGCTGACCAGCATCGACGATTTCGTCCGCACCTTCTTCCTCGGCGGCTACAAGCCGACGCTTCCCATGCTGATCTTCGCCAAGGTGCAGGGCGGCATGTCGCCGGAAATCAACGCGATGGCGACCATCGTGCTGATCGTCACCGCCGCCGTCGGCCTCTATGCCGAGCACTTTACCCGCCGTTCAAGGAGCTGAGGCCATGCAGCCGGTTGTTCATTTCAAGGACGTCAACAAGTATTACGGGGCAGCACCCGCCGTCGAGAACCTCGACCTTGCCATCGAGCCGGGCCAGTTCGTCACGCTGCTCGGCCCCTCGGGCTGCGGCAAATCCACGACGCTGCGCATGCTCGGCGGCTTCGAGGACCCGTCCTCCGGCGAGATCTATCTCGACGGAAAGGCGATCTCCCACCTGCCGCCCAACAAGCGCAACGTCAACATCGTCTTCCAGGACTACGCGCTCTTCCCGCACCTCACCGTCGGCCGCAACATCGCCTTCGGGCTGGAGCTGAAGGGCTGGGATTCGGATGCGATCCACAAGCGGGTGCTGGAGCTGCTCGCCCTCGTCGAGCTTCAGGATTTCGCCGACCGGATGCCCGACCAGCTTTCCGGCGGCCAGCGCCAGCGCGTGGCGCTGATGCGGGCGCTGGCGCCGGACCCGGAGGTGCTGCTGCTCGACGAGCCTCTGTCCGCGCTCGACGCCAAGCTGCGCCAGCAGATGCAGATCGAGCTGAAATCCATCCAGCAGACGACCGGCAAGACCTTCATCTTCGTCACCCACGACCAGGAGGAGGCGTTGACCATGTCCGACGTCATCGTGGTGATGAACAAGGGCCGCATCGAGCAGATGGGCGACCCGCACGCACTCTACTCGCGCCCGCGCAGCCGCTTCGTCGCCGATTTCATCGGCCAGAGCAATTTCCTCGAAGGCACGCTGCTGTCGGTCGAGGGAACGGTCGCCACGCTCGACTGGCAAGGCAACGCGATCCATGCCGACCTCAACGGCACGGCGCACGCCCCCGGCGCCCGCGCGACCGTCGCCCTGCGCCCGGAGGCGCTCTATTGCCTCGCCGAAAAGCCGAAGGACCGGCTGGCGCTGAAGGGCCGCGTCGACCACAGGGTCTTCAAAGGCGCCCACACGTCCCTCACCGTCGCCCTCGACAACGGCACGGCCCTGACCGTGCAGCTCGATCCGGTGGCGCTGTCGCATCTCGACGGCGACGAGGTCTGGGTCGGCTGGCGCGAGCAGGACGCCGTGGTGCTGGCGGACTGAGGCCGGCGCGAGGACCAATCGCACTTGCGGGGGACCGCCGCTGGCAGCCCCCCGAAACCATCATTCGCAGGAGATCGAGGTTATGAGCAACGAACGCAACCCACGGCTGGCGGCACTGGATGAACGGGTGAAACAGGATCTCGCCTATCTGAACTATCCGCCGGCCAACTGGTCGAAGCCCGTGACCGCGACGGACGGCACGGCAGTCAGCGACGTCGTGATCATCGGCGGCGGCATGTGTGGCCTCGTGGCCTGGCTTTCGCTGACCCGCGGCGGCATCGCCAACCTGCGCATTCTCGACCGCGCACCGAAGGGCTCGGAAGGCCCGTGGCGGACCTATGCGCGCATGGAAACGCTGCGCTCGCCCAAGAACCTGCTCGGCCCGGCGCTCGGCATGGCCTCTCTCACCTTCCGTGCCTGGTACACCGCGCTTCACGGCGAGGAGGCCTGGGAAACGCTGTTCCGCATTCCGCGGCCGATGTGGATGGATTACCTCAACTGGTATCGCGACGTGCTGTCGATCCCGGTGGAGAACGACACCCACGTCACCCGCATCGTCCCGCGCGACGACGGGCTGCTGTCGCTCGAAATCGACGGCGGTGCGAAACCCTCCATCGTGACCCGCAAGATCGTGCTGGCGACCGGCCGCGACGGCCTCGGCGAGCCGACCGTTCCCGATTTCGTCAAGGGCATGCAGCGCCACGCCTCCTGGGCGCATTCCGCCGACGAGATCGATTTCACCCGGCTGAAGGACAAGCGCGTCGTCGTCATCGGCGTCGGCGCCTCGGCCGTGGACAATGCGGCGGAAGCGCTGGAAGCGGGGGCGGCGGAAGTGCGCCTGCTCGCGCGGCGCAAGACGATGCCGACCGTCAACAAGCTGATGGGCATCGGCTCCTACGGCGTCACCGCCGGCTTCGCGAAGATCGCGCCGGAATGGCGCTGGCGGCTGATGGATTATTCCTTCAAGCAGCAGACGCCTGCGCCGCACAATTCGACGCTGCGCGTCAGCCGCCATCCGAACGCCTATTTCCATTTCGATTGCGGCATCGGCTCGATGACGGAGGAGGACGGCGAGATCGTCATCACCACCGTCCACGGCCGCGTCTTCCGCACCGATTTCGTCATTCTCGGCACCGGCTTCTCCATCGACCCGCTGAGCCGCGGCGAACTGGCCCCCTATCAGGACCGGATCGCCTGCTGGGAGGACCGCTACACGCCGCCGCAGGGCGAGGAAAATCCGGGACTGGGCCGCTTCCCGTGGCTGAACGAGGATTTCTCCTTCACCGAGAAGGAGCCGGGAACCGCGCCGTGGCTGAAGGACATCCATTGCTTCAACTACGGCTCGACCGTCAGCCTGGGCAAGGTCAGCGGCGACATTCCCGCCATCAGCGAGGGCGCGCAATGGCTGGCGCGCGGCGTCGCCGCCTCGCTGTTCATCGCCGATATCGACCAGCACTGGAAGGCGCTGCTCGCCTATGAGAAGCCGGAACTCGACGGTTCCGAATGGGTCGACGCCGACGCCGGCGCGACCGCGCAGAAGACAGCCTGAGGAGGAGAACATGGGTCAGAAGACCGTCTACTACTATCACGCGCTCAGCTCGCCCTGGGCCTATCTCGGCTGGCCGGAGTTCAAGGCGCTGATCGAGAAGCACGATCTTAACGTGGTGGTGCGCCCGACCCGCATCGTGCCGGACAATGGCGGCGTGCCGCTGCGCTCGCGCCCGCAGCCGCGCCAGGACTACCATGCCGTCGAACTCGACCGCTGGCGCAGGCGGCTGAACATGCCGCTGGTGCTGAAGCCGAAATACTATCCGACCAACAACGAGTTCTCGGCGCGCATGGTCATCGCCGCCGACCGGCTCGGCCTGCCGGCGCTCGAACTCAGCCATGCGCTTCTGCGCGCGCTGTGGGCCGAGGAGCAGGACGTGACGCGTCCCGACGTGCGCATCGCCGTCGCCGACCGGCTCGGCCTCGACGGCAAGGCGCTCCAGGCGATGGAGGACACGCCCGAGATCATGCAGGCCTGGAACGACAGCCACGAGGAAGCGAAACGGCGCGGCGTCTTCGGCACGCCGACCTGGATCTACAACGACGTGCTCTACTGGGGACAGGACCGCCTGAATTTCCTCGACGAAGCGCTGTCGGCAGACTGAGGACCATGCGATGACCGCCCATTCCGACACCGATGTGATCGACACCGTCCTGCATCTCGACACGTTTCCGGACATCCGCAAACTGCGCGAACAGCGCGCCAGGCTGAAACACCTGACGCAGACGAGCTACGAAGCGGCCCTTCGCCCCCGCGAACCCCGCAATTTCTCCTATGCCATGCGGGCCGCGCTCGCCGCCCGCATGGCAGGCCTGTGGAAGGCAGTGGAACTCGTCGCCCACTACAGGGACCTTCTGGCCCGGGAGGAGGCAACGCCCGACCTTGCCGCCATCGCCGATCCCGCCTTCCGGCCGGACGAGAGCGGCGACACGCGGCTTGCGACCATCCTCGCCCATGTCGATCTGGTCACGCTCACGCCACGGGAGGCGACGCGCGCCCATATTGAGAAGCTCTACGCCGCCGGCCTCGACGACCGCGACATCGTCACGCTGGCGGGCCTCATCGCCTTCGTCAATTACCAGGTGCTGGTCGTGGCCGGCCTCAAGATGCTGAGGGACAACTGACATGTCGGACGCCGTACACGAATTCACCCTCGACGCGCTCGTCTGGAAGCCCTACGTCAAGCCCGTCGATCTCGACAGCGCGACGCCGGAGCAGCGCGAGGCGCTGAAGGTCACGCCTTCCAACCAGAAGATTTCGGACTATGCGCTGGTGCTCGCCAACGATGCGGAAGCGCTCAACGAGCGCACGCCCCTCTTCAACGACATCATGTACAGCGAGGGCGGCCTGTCGCGCGGCGGGCGCGAGATCGGCGCGCTGGCCGCCTCCTTCGTCAACGCCTGCATCTATTGCGCCGCCGTTCACGCCAACCGCTACATCCAGCTCGAAAAGCGGCCGGAGGTGGTCGAGGAAATCTACAGGAACGGCCTCGACGCCGACCTGCCGGACTTCGAGCAGGCCCTGTTCAACTTCGGCGTCGACCTGACCGCGCATCCCGACAATGTCGGCGTCTACCAGTTCTACCACCTGCGCGAGACGGGCCTGAGCGATCTGGAAATCCTCGACCTCATCCACTCGATCGCGATCTTCGGCTGGGCGAACCGGCTGATGCACACGCTCGGCGAACCGCATCGGAAGGCCTGAGTGTCCCACGATCCGTCAAGGGCCGGCGGCGGCCCGGTCCGCCCCTTCGCCATCGCCCACCGCGACGTGCTGAGGATAGCGCTGCCGATGATGATCGCCTACCTGTCGACGCCGCTCGTCGGCCTGGTGGCGACGGGCGTGATCGGACAGTTGCGCGACGAGACGCTGGTCGGCGGCGTCGCGCTAGCGGCGGTGATCTTCGACGTCATCTTCGTGTCCTTCAACTTCCTGCGCGGCGCGACGACCGGCTTCACGGCGCAGGCCGTCGGCGCGGGAAACCGCCGCGAGGAACAGCGCATGCTGGCAAGCGGCCTCATCATCGCGCTGGTCGCCGGGCTGGCGCTGCTCGTCCTGCAAAAGCCGATCGGCGCGCTCGGCCTCGCCGCGATGGGGGCGGAAGGCCCGGTCGCCGAGGCGGCCGCGACCTACTTCCACTGGCGCATCTGGTCGGCGCCCTTCGTCCTGTTCAACTTCGTCGTGTTCGGCTGGATCATCGGGCGCGGCGACGCGCTGTCGGGCATGATCCTGCAAACGCTGCTCAACGGGCTCAACGCCGCACTCAGCTATCACTGGGTGATCGGCCTCGGCTGGGGCCTGTCCGGCGTCGCCATCGCCGCGCTGGTGGCGGAGGCCGTCACCGCGCTGGCGGGCCTCTACCTCATCCTGAGGAAGGCCGACCGCACCGCCTGGAGCCTGCCGGATCCCGCCGCCTTCCGCCGCGCCTTCTCGGTCAACGGCGACATGATGATCCGCTCCTTCGCGCTGCTGATCGGCATTTCCTTCTTCACCCGCCAGAGCGGAACGCTCGGCATCGACATTCTGGCGGCGAACACCATCCTGCTGCGCTTCTACTTCTTCGGCGTCGCCTTCCTGGACGGCGTGGCGACCGCCGCCGAGCAGCTTGCCGGGCGGGCCGTCGGCGCCCGCTACCGCCCGGCCTTCGACCGGACGATCCGGCTGACGACGCTGTGGGGCTTTATCTTCGCCGGGCTGGTCTCGCTCGCCTTCCTGTCCGCCGGCGGCTGGGTGATCGGCATCACCGCCCCGACGGCGGCCGTCTCCGCGCTTGCCCATGCCTACCTGCCCTATGTCGTCGCGCTGCCGGTCTTCGGCATCGTCGCCTTCCAGATGGACGGCGTCTATATCGGCGCGACATGGTCGCGGCAGATGCGCAACCTGATGGTGGGATCGCTGGCGATCTATTTCGCCGCCTGGGCCATCCTGCAACCGCTGTTCGGCAATGACGGGCTGTGGATCGCCCTCATCCTCTTCCAGAGCGCCCGCAGCATCGCCTTCCGCTTCATGCTGCCGAAGCTTGCAGGGAGAACCTTCTCCTAGCCGACCCCACCCCCCGCAAACAGGCCGATTCAGGAAATATCAACACTCGCGACCGATAGTTTCAGGCAATGGCCGGGAATGAAATTCGGGCCGGACGGGCGGCAGGGGCGAAATGGACTCGCCCGCAGGCCCTCACGGAACCGGTCATGAATATTTCCAATCTGTCTATTCTGAAGAAAATCAGTCTTCTGGTCGTTCTGATGGGCGTCTCCGCCGCCGTCATCGCCGCGACGGGATCGCAAGGGTTGCTGTCACTCGGCGCCGCGCTGAAGGATACCGGCGCGCGCGAGGAAGTGGCGCGCGAGGCGATGGACCTGCGGGTCGACATCATCGCGATCAGCCGCATGACCTACCAGCTGGCGCTGGCGCCGGAAAAGGCGGCCGATTTCGCCGCCGAGACCGAACGGCGCGCCGAAGAAATGCTCGACCGCCTGCCGAAGATCGCCTCGACGGCGGATGTCAACGAACAGCGCATGCTCGGCAACATCCGCGGCGCGCTCGACGCCTATTTCAACCAGATCCGCTCGATGGTCGAGGTCGCGGGCACCGCCGCCGGCCGCGACCTTTCGGTGATGCGCATCGAGCTTGCCAAGGCGCTCGACGCGCAGAAGACGGTCACGGACACGGTGAAGGACTATTCGACCTATTCGGCGGAAACGCTGTCGGCCTCGCGCACGGCGGCGATTTCCCGATCGGGCACGACGCAGATCGTCCTGCTCGCCACCGCCCTCTTCTGCATCGTCGCCGGCGTCGCGGCAAGCTTCGTGCTGGCCCGCAGGGGCATCGTCAATCCGATCCGCTCGCTCACGGAAATCATGTCGGGCATGGCATCGGGCAACCGCGTGGCCTCCATTCCCGGCACCGCCCGCAAGGACGAGATCGGCGAAATGGCACGCGCCCTCGAGGTGTTCCGCGCCAACGAGGCGCAGATGCGCGAAATGGAAGCGCAGGAAGCCGCCCTCCACGCCCAGAGCAGGGACCTCCAGTCCTCGATCAGCGCCATCGTGGCCGCAGCGGCGGCGGGCGATTTCTCGCAGCGCATCGACAAGAGCTACGACGACGCCGACCTCCAGCGCTTCGCCGGCGGCATCAACGAGCTGGTGGCCAATGTCGACAGGGGCATCAACGAGGTCCGGCGCGTGATCGCGGCGCTGGCCGAGGCCGACCTGACCCAGGAGATGCACGGCCGCTTCCAGGGCGCCTTCGCCGAGCTTCAGACCAACGTCAACGGCACGATGGAAACGCTGCGCCACACCATGCAGGGCATTCTTTCCGTCGCCGGCACCATCACCGACAATTCCGGCGAGCTGTCGTCGTCGGCCAACCAGCTTTCGCGCCGCACCGAGCAGCAGGCGGCAGCGCTGGAGGAGACCGCCGCCGCGCTCGACGAGATCACCGCCACGGTGAAGACCTCGACGGAACGGGCGCGCGAGGCCTCCGGCATGGTCCACCAGACCAAGGAAAGCGCCGGGAAGTCGGGCGACATCGTTCGCGACGCCATCGACGCCATGAGCCGCATCGAGCAGTCCTCGCAGAAGATCAGCCAGATCATCTCGGTCATCGACGAGATCGCCTTCCAGACCAACCTTCTGGCGCTCAACGCCGGCGTCGAGGCGGCGCGCGCCGGCGATGCCGGCCGCGGCTTCGCGGTCGTCGCGCAGGAAGTGCGCGAACTCGCCCAGCGCTCCGCCAATGCGGCGAAGGAGATCAAGGCGCTGATCAACACCTCGGCCGGCGAGGTCAAGGGTGGCGTGACGCTGGTTCTGTCGACCGGCGAGGCGTTGAAGGAAATCGAAAGCCTGGTCAACCGCGTCAACGACCATGTGGCGATGATCGCGCAGGCGGCGCAGGAGCAGGCGGTCGCGCTCGGCGAAATCAACAGCTCGGTCAACCACATGGACCAGATGACCCAGCAGAACGCCGCGATGGTGGAGGAAACCACCGCCTCCAGCCAGGTGCTGGCCGGCGAGGCCCGCCAGCTTCAGGTCGAACTGTCGAAGTTCCGGCTGGACAACGCCGCAGGCTATGCCCCGGTCGGCCAGGCCGCCTGACCGCTTCTTCCCCGGAGGTTCAAACGCTCCGGGGAACGCTTTTGCCCGTCTTTTCTGGAGCAATTCCGGACGGAAGACCGCTTCACACTTTTCCTGGAATTGCCCTGCTCAGGCCGACAAGGCCACCGGCCCGGCGGCCTCCGCGTCCTGAACGAAATGGCCCGGCGAGACCTCGCGCCACGTCCGCTTCGGCGGCACGTAGTCGTAGGGGCGGACCGGGCTTTTGATTTCCTCGTTCAGCGGCGGGTTCATCATGCCGCGCCGCGTCGGATCGGGGATCGGCACCGCCGAGATCAGCCGGCGGGTATAGGGGTGCTGCGGGCTGTCGAAGATCGCCGCGCGCGGGCCGATCTCGACGATCTCGCCGAGATACATGACGGCGACGCGGTGGCTCATGCGTTCCACCACCGCCATGTCGTGGCTGATGAAGAGATAGGCGAGGCCGCGCTTTTCCTGAAGATCGAGCAGCAGGTTGGAAACCTGCGCCTTCACCGACACGTCGAGCGCGGAAACGGCCTCGTCGGCGACGATGAACATCGGGTCGAGCGCCAGGGCGCGGGCGATGGAGATGCGCTGGCGCTGGCCGCCGGAAAACTCGTGCGGATGGCGGTCGGCCATCGCCGGCGACAGGCCGACCTGTTCCAGAAGCCCGGCCACGCGCTCCTTCGCCTCGCGCCGGTTGGCCAGCCCGTGGGCGAGCATCGGCTCCGCGATGGCCGAACCGATGGTGATACGCGGATTGAGCGAGGCGAACGGGTCCTGGAAGATCATCTGCGAGGTGCGGCGCATGGCGCGCAGGTCGCGCGCGCCGGCCCGCGTCACATCTTTTCCACCGATGACGATGGCGCCCTCGCTCGGGTCGACCAGCCGCAGGATGGCGCGGCCCGTCGTCGACTTGCCGCAGCCGGATTCGCCGACCAGCGACAGGGTTTCGCCGGGCCGGAGGTCGAAGGACACGCCCTCGACGGCATGGACGCGGCCGGTCGGCAGGTCGAAGCGCACGGCAAGGTTCTCGACCTTGAGGATCGGCGCGGCGGCGGCGGAAACCGGGCGCGTCTCGCGGCCCTCGGACGCCTCGCCGGTCGTCGCGTCGACTTCGGGAAAGCGGCGCGGCGCCTGCGCGGCGCCCATCGTGCCGAGACGCGGGATGGAAGCGAGCAGCGCCTTCGTATAGGGAGCCTTCGGCGCAGCGAAGATCTCCGGCGTCGGGCCGGTCTCGATCATGTCGCCGCGGAACATGACGACCGTGCGGTCGGCCACTTCCGCCACCACGCCCATGTCGTGGGTGATGAAGAGCACGCCCATGTTCTCCTCGCGCTGCAATTCGCGCAGCAGATGGAGGATTTCGGCCTGGATCGTCACATCGAGCGCGGTCGTCGGCTCGTCGGCGATCAGAAGCCGCGGTCGGCAGGCGAGCGCCATCGCGATCATCACGCGCTGGCGCATGCCGCCGGAGAACTTGTGCGGATATTCGTGCAGCCGCGCCTTCGCCGCCGGAATGCGCACCCGCTCCATCAGCCTCAGCGCCTCGGCCTCGGCCGCCTTCCACGACAGGCCGCGATGCAGCACCAGCGCCTCGGCGATCTGGTTGCCAATGGTGAAGACCGGGTTGAGCGAGGTCATCGGCTCCTGGAAGATCATGCCGATGGAGCCGCCGCGCACGGCGCGCATCTCCGCCTCGCTGGCGGCGAGCAGGTCCCTGCCCTCGAGCAGGATGCGCCCTTCGACGCGCGCGCGGCCCGCCGGCAGCAGCCGCATGGTGGAGAGCGCGGTGACGCTCTTGCCGGAGCCGGATTCGCCGACGATGGCGACCGTCTCGCCGGCATCCACATGCAGGCTGATATCGCGGATGACGGCCTTCCAGCCTTCCGGGGTCTTGAAGGAGGTCGTCAGGTTCTCGACCGAAAGGACCGGCCGGCTTGCGGGTGTCGTTTCGCTCATGTCAGCTTTCCTTGGCAAGGCGCGGATCGACGAGATCGCGCAGGCCGTCGCCCAGCAATTGCAGCGACAGCACGGAGAAGACGATGGCAAGGCCCGGAAACACCATCAGCCAGGGGGCGTTGTTCATGTATTCCCGGCCCGAGGCGAGCATCGTGCCCCAGGTCGGCATGTCGGTGGAGACGCCGACGCCGAGGAAGGAGAGGCTCGCTTCGGCCAGCATGGCGGAGGCGAAGACGAAGGTGGCCTGCACGAGGATGGGAGAGGCGAGATTGAGCAGGACGTGACGCAACAGGATCTGCCATGTCGGCAGCCCCATCGCCACCGCCGCCTCGACATAGGGCAGTTCGCGCAGCACCAGCGTCGAGCCGCGCACGATGCGGGCAAGCCGCGGCGCATAGGTGATGCCGAGCGCCAGGATGACGGTGACGAGCGACGGGCCGAGCGCGGCGACCAGCGCGATGGCGAGCAGGATGTCGGGAAAGGACATCATGGCGTCGAGCAGGCGCGAGATCGGCGCATCGAGCCGGCGGAAGAAGCCGGCGGCGACGCCGAGGATCACGCCCAGAACCGTCGAGATGCAGACCACGCCGAGACTGACGAGCAGCGAGATCCGCCCCGCGAAGATCGCGCGGGAGAAGATGTCGCGGCCGAACTCGTCCGTGCCGAAGAAGTGCGCCAGCGACGGCTCCTTCAGCTTGTTGACGATCGACAGCCGGTTCGGCGCATAGGGCGCGACCCAGGGCGCGAGCAGCGCGGCGAGGACCACGACGAGAAGGATGACCGCCCCGAACAGGATGGCGCGGTTGCCGAACAGCCGGCGCAGGCCGGAGGCGAACGGCATGGAGAAGGAGGCGATCGTCATTGGCGCACCCGCGGATCGACGAGGATGTAGAGCATGTCCACGATGAAGTTGATGAGCACGTAGATCGCGGCGACGACCAGCAGCGCGCCCTGGATGACGGGATAGTCGCGCCGCAGCACGGCGGAGACCACCAGATTGCCGACGCCCGGCAGGCCGAACACCGTTTCCGTCACCACCGCGCCGGCGACCAGCATGGCGACCGAAAGGCCGATGACGGTGATGATTGGGATCAGCGCGTTCTTCAGCGCGTGCTTGAGGATCACGCGGCCCTCGCCCGCCCCCTTGGCGCGGGCGGTGCGCACGTAGTCGTCGCCCAGCACGTCGAGCATGGCGGCGCGGGTGAAGCGGGTGATCAGCGCCGAATTGACCGTTCCCAGCGCAATCGCCGGCAGGACGAGATGGTGCAGCCGTTCAAGAAATGGCGTATCCGGCCCGCCGTAGCCCGAGGCCGGGAACCAGCCCTGCCCGACCGCGAAGAACTGGATGAGCAGCAGGCCGAGCCAGAAGCTCGGCACGCTCGCCGCCACCATCGTCAAGGTGACGACGACCTGGTCGAAGACCGTGCCGCGCCGGACCGCCGACAGGATGCCGACGGGCAGCGCGATGGCGACCGCGATCAGGATGGAGAACAGCGTCAGGAAGAAGGTCGGCTCCGCCCGCGCGGCGAGCGCCTGCGTCACCGGCTGGTTGAGGAAGATCGACTGGCCGAGATCGCCCTTGAGGATGCCGAGGACGAACTGGACATATTGCGTGATCAGGGGGGCGTCGAGCCCCATGCGGCTGCGCAGTTGCGCGATGTCTTCCGGCGTGGCGTCCGACCCCAGCATGACGGCGGCCGGATCGCCGGGCGTCACCCGGACGATGATGAAAACGACCGTCACGACGAGGGCGAGCACGATCGCCATGCCTCCAAGCCGTTGCAGCAGCGCCCGGGTGATCCTTGCCATGATGATCCCTTACTTCTTCGGGGTGACGTTCCAGAAATGCGGCCAGTAGGTGGGCGTGTAGTCGGAAATGCCCGCCGCGACGCCCGTCACCGCATTGAAGTTGCCGACCTTGTAGAGCGGCGCATCGTCGTAGATGACCGTCTGGATGCCGTCCCATGCCGTCTTCTTGGCCTCGTCGGTCGTCGCATCCATGTATGCGGCAACGGCGGCGGCCTTCGCATCCGAAACATACCAGCCCGGATAGCTGTCGGTAATGGTGTTGATCGTCGTCGGATCGCCGGGGAAGTTGGAGTGGGTGATGAAGATGTCCCATTCCTTCGAGTCGGCGCGCCGCGTCGTCAGCGTCGCCCAGTCCACCACCTGGAGATCGACCTTGAAGCCGGCGGCCTCCAGATAGGCCTTGGCCACCTCGCCGATCTTGTAGTGGAACTCGTACTGGCGGCTGGTCATCAGGCGCAGCGGCGTACCGTCGTAACCGCCTTCCTCCAGCAGCTTCGCGGCGGCTTCTGGGTCGCCCTCGCCGTAGCGCTCGATGCCGGCCTCGGTGTGCCAGAAGGAGCCCTGCGGGAAGATCGAGCCGTCGACGCTGAAGAACCGGTCGTCGGAGAAGGCGGCCAGCATCATGTCGTTCGGGTTGAGCGCCACCTGAACGGCCTGGCGGAGTTCCTTCTTCACCAGAAGGCCTTCCTTCATGTTCATGTTGAGCGAGGCCCAGCCGGTGTTCTCGTAGATCACCGGCTTCGCGTTGCCGCTCTGCTCGACGCGCTCATAGGCGCTGACCGGCAGCGAGTCGGCGAAATCGAACTGGCCGGAGATCAGGCCCTCGACGCGGGTATTGGCGTCCGGCACCGGAACGAAGCGGATTTCCTTCGCGATCGCCACGCGCTTGCCGGCATAGTTGCTCGGCTCTCCCTCGGGCGAGACGTAGTCGTCGAAGCGGACGAGCTGTGTGTACTGGTCGGGCCGGCGCTCCTTCAGGGCATAGGGACCCGTGCCGACGAACTCGGTCAGCGTGTCGGCCACCTTTTCCGAGGGGATGATGATGGAGGCCTGCGACAGCGTGGCGAGCAGCGGCGCGTAACGCGACTTCAGCTTGATGACCACGGCATGGTCGCCGTCTTCCGTCAGGCTTTCGACGATATCCGCCACCTGCTTGCCCTTGGAGTTGACGTCCATCCAGCGGGTGAGCGAGGCGACGACGTCCTTCGCGTCGAAATCGCTGCCGTCGTGGAACTTCACGCCCTCGCGCAGCGGAATGCGGTAGGTCAGGCCGTCCTCGGACATTTCCGGCATGCCGGCGGCCAGCAGCGGAACGGACTTCCACTCCGCGTCATAGGTGTAGAGCGTTTCGAAAATGTGCTGGTCGATGGTCAGCACGATATCGGTCGGCGTCTGCATCGCGTCGAGCGTCGGCGGTTCGCCGATGGTGGCGACCGTCAGGATCCCGTCCGTCGTGCCCTGCGCGATCGCCAGGCTGCTCGTGCCGGCGAGTGCCGCCAGCGTCATCAGAACGAATGCACTTTTCATCTCAATCCCCTTTTCGTTGTCGGCAATCCCTGTCGGGTGCGCCGGTTCTGTCGAAGCGTCGGTCGGCGGCCGGCTCCCGTCCGGCCGCCGGCTCAGGTTTCAAGGCCCAGCGGATCGGCAACGCGCGGCCAAAGCTTCAGGCTCGCCTTGCGGTAAGGCGTCGTTGCGGGGTCCGTGGGATAGGAGGTCGGCGCGGCGATGTAGACGATTTCCGAGGAAACCGGCTGGAAGCCCGCATGGAAATGGTTGGTCGACTTCACCAGCAGGTAGGATTTCCGCGTGAAGTCCACGCCCTGGTTGGAGAAGATGTCCGGCTCGTAGGTCTGGGTGCGGCTGGTGATCAGCACGATGTCCGTCCGCGTGCCCGCGGGACGCACCACGGCGGTGCGACCGAGGGTGACGCGGCTGTTGCGGAAGCTCTGCCAGCCGGCATCGAAGACGCGCTGCACCGTGACGCGCAGGTCGAGCGGCTCGCCGCCCTGCGGGCCGGACTTGCCGCCGATCCGCAGGTCGAGTTCCGCCCCCTCGCCCGCCGCATGGCAGAAGGAAACGGCGATCGGGTCCCAGATCGTCGCCACCGCGATGTCGTCGAGGCCGCGCTCCAGCATGCGGCGCAGGATGTGGGTCGCATCGCCCGCGACGCCGCCGCCCGGATTGTCCCAGACATCGGCGATCACCACCGGAACGAAGGGATGGGCGGCGCGGACCTCGACGGCTCGGTCGAGCCCCGCCTCGGTGTCGAACATCGGCATGGCCGTCTGCTTGCGCAGGCCGTAAAGCTCGCGGCCGAGCGCTGCGGCCAGCGCGTCGCCCTTGTCCCTGTCGTTGTCGGTCACGACGACGATGCGCGTGCCCATGTCCGGCAGGTCGCCGGCCATGAAGCCGTGGATGACGGAGATGGAGAGGATGCCGTCCTTGCCTTCCATCGCCTTGAGGCGGTCGACGAAGGAGCGCATCGGCTCGCGGCTCGTCGGGAAAATGGTGATCATCCGGCAGTCGAAGGTCGAGATTACCGGCCTGATCTCGCCGCGCAGCGCCTTCAGCGCCAGATCGACGACATGCTCGCCGCGCTGCTCGAAATCGGTGTGGGGGAATTCTAGGAAGGCGGCCATCAGGTCGAGACTTGCAACGCGCAGCGCCGTCAGGTGGCTGTGCGGATCGAACTCCGCGGCAATCAGCACGTCCGGGCCGACCATCGCGCGGACCCGCGACAGGAGGTCGCCTTCCGGATCGTCGTAGCCCTGGGCGGCCATCGCCCCGTGCAGGCCGAGGACGACGCCGTCGACCGGCAGCGCGTCCTTCAGTTCGGCCAGGATGCGGTCGCGCAGCGTCTCGTAGGTCTGGCGCTGGATGAGGCCGGCGGGCTCGGCCCAGCACGAGGTGCCCTCGATCACCGTGAAACCCTCCTCCCGGCCGCGCCGGCGCAGGATCGGCACCACCGAGGAGCACAGCGTCGGCGCATCCGGATGCTCGCCCGGCCCGGCATAGAACGCCGCCTTGAAGGCGTGCATGTCCGTCGGAACGGGAGAGAACGTGTTGGTTTCCGTCGCCAGCGAGGCCGTGAAGATGCGCATGTCGAAATGATCCGATGAGTTCCGGCCCGGGGGCCGCCAGTCTGGCAATGTCTGGCGATGTCCGGCGCGTGCCGCCGGCTCACCGCCGCCTGCGGACACGGTTCCGCCGTCCCGAAAACCGCCTGCGGCGGCTTCGCGGGTCAGGGATAGCGGTTTCCGCCCGTCCGAATGATTGTTTCCCGTTGTTCAGTTCACCCGTTTCACTGTTCGATCAGTGTAATTTATTTTCTTAATAATGCGCCAAAAACCATCGAAGTCAACATTTCTTCCTAAGTCGTCCTCTATTTGTGTAATTTATTTTCTCAACTGCTCTTTTCGATGAAAATTTTCACGGTCGCCGCCGCACCCGCGCGGCAGCCGACAGAGGTGACGAAGACGATTCGTTTTTTGAGATCAAACCGTTCCGGGCAAAGCCGGCGGCGGAAACGGGCCGGAACGGACGGCGCGGCGCGGAGGCCGGATGAAAATACGTCCCGGAAAAAGGCGTCCGTTTTCGTGCATCGCGGGCCACGCGCCGGGTTTCGGGGGCCTGCCCCGGCCCGGCGCGCGAAAAATTTACGGAAGCGGAGGTCTCACCAGACCGTTCCGCGGGCGTCGACGGTCTCGACGCGGGTGACGATCCCGTCGCGGTGGAAGACCATGCGGTCGAACAGGTTGGTGACGACGCAGGTGTGATTGGGCACTACCTTGACCATCGCGCCGATGCCCGGGAACCCCGCTGCGCAGCCGCCGAGATCGACCACGGCATGTTCCTCCGACAGCGAGACGATCCGCGCGCCCTCGTATCCCTCGATCGCGCCGTAATCGGTGAAGCCGAGCAGGTCCGAGGTCAGCGCCTTCGAGCCGCAATCGAGCACGGCGCGGTCCGGCGCCGGCCGCGAGACGACGGTCGCGAGGATGTGCATGGCGAGATCGTCCGCCGTGCAGTGGCCGGCCCGCACCATGCTGCGATCGTTGTAGACATAGGTGCCGGCGCGGTGCTCGGTGGCCGAGGGCACGAGATGGGCGGAGAAGAGGTCCGGCGAGCCGCCGTTGGAGCGCACCGGGCAGTCGATGCCCTGTTCCGCAAGCAGCGCCATCGTGCCGACGATGAACGCCTCGACTTCGGCCGCGCCGCCGGCCGCCGGATAGGTGAGCAGGCCGGCGAAGCGCAGGCCGGGGGCCGCCGCGATCCGCTGCGCCAGCGCGGCGGCGGCGTCCGGCGTCTGCACGCCGCAGCGCCGGCCGCCCGTATCGCATTCGACCAGCACGGTCAGCGGCCTGTCCGCATCGAAGGTCGCGTCGAGCCCGTTCACGGTCGTTTCGCTGTCGGCCACCACCGAAAGCTTCGGCACGCGCCCGTTCAGCGCCTTCAGCCGCGCCAGCTTCGCCGCGCCGAGAATATTGTAGGTGATGAGGATGTCGTCGAAGCCGGCAGCGGCGAAGACTTCCGCCTCCGTCACCTTCTGGCAATTGATGCCGATCGCGCCCGCCTCGACCTGCCGGTGGGCGATGGCGGCGATCTTGTGCGTCTTGATGTGCGGGCGGAACGCCTTGCCGTGGCTGTCGAGATAATCCTGGGCCCTGGCGATGTTGGCGGCCAGCCTGTCCTCGTCGATGACGGGCATGGGCGTTGCGACCTGGTCGAGCGGCGTGCCGATGTCCGGCCACGGATAGTTCATGATGACACCTCTGCTTGGGGGAAGACCTCACGCCCGGAGAAGGACGCGCTGTTCTTTATTTTCGCCCGGATGGCTGCTTCCGTTGATGCTTGGCTGCATTATGGTATGAAAACACATTCGAGAGAAATTCATTTTCATGGGCCGGCGGCGGTTTCGCCCGCGCCCCCGATTTTCGAAGGGAAGACCGATGGATCTCTTTCACGCCCTTTCCGACGAAGACGGCAGGCTTTCCGGGCTTGAGAAGAAGCTCGCCCGGCTGGTGCTGGAAGACGTGGATTTCGTCGTCAACTCCTCGATCATCGATCTGGCCGGCCGCGCCGGCGTCTCGCCGCCGACCGTAACCCGCTTCTGCCGGCGGCTGGGATGCCAGGGCTATTCCGATTTCAAGGTGCAGCTTGCCCGGATGACCTATGTCGGCCTGCGCTACCTGAAGCCGGAAGCGCCGACCGCGACGCCGGCCGAAGTCGCCGGCGACATCGTCACCAAGGCCCAGAACGCCCTCTTCCAGCTTCACCGCCAGCTCGATCTCGCGGTGCTCGAAAAGGCCGCCCACCTGCTGCGCGGCGCGGACTTCATCCAGGCCTTCGGCGCCAGCGGCAATTCGGCGATGATCGTCAACGAGCTGCACAACCGGCTCTTTCGCCTCGGATGCCGCATCAACGCCTCCAACGACCACAACATGAATCTGATGCTTTCGGCGGCGGCGCAGCCCGGCACGGTGGTGTTCGGCTCGTCCTTCACCGGCCGAGACCTCGGCCTCGTCCATTGCCTCGACCTTCTCAGACAGCGCGCCATACCGACCATCGTCATCACCCAGAGCCAGTCGCCGGTGGCCGACGCCGCGGATGTAGTGATCGCCGTCGACCTGCCGGAAGGCAAGAACATCTTCCGGCCCACCTCGACGCGCTACGCCTATCTCGGGGCCATCGACATCCTCGCCAACCTCGTCGCCTATGCCGACCGCAACACGGCGCTGAAGGCGCTGCGCAGCATCAAGGAGGAACTGGTGCGCAACCGCGACGGCGACGACCGCCAGCTCCTCGGCGACTAACCGCGCCGGACAGGCTCAGGCGAGCGGCTTGTAGGCGATCACGTCCATCTCGACCTTGACGTCCACCATCATCGGCGACTGCACGGTGGAGCGGGCCGGCGGATGATCGATGAAATGCTTCTGGAACACGGCGTTGAAGCTGGAGAAATCGCGGGCGTCGTCCAGCCACACATTCACCTTCACCACGTCGGCCAGCGTGCAATCGGCCAGCGCCAGCACGTCCCTGATATTGGCGATCACCTGTTCGGTCTGGGCGACGATGTTGCCGACGATCACCTCGCCGTCCACCGTCGGCACCTGGCCGGACACATAGACGAAATCGCCGGCGCGCACGGCCTTGGCAAAGGGGCGGCGCTGGCCGCCGGCCTGGGCATCCGCAACGTCGAAACGGATCAGTTTCTTCTCGGTCATCACGATATCCGTAAATAATTTTCACAATACAGGAGGAAATGCCATTCATACCGGCATCCGCAGCGAAAATCCACGCGCCTTCTGAAATTAATTTATGTTCGTTCATAAAATCAACCCGAACGCAAAAGCCCTCCGCGCGGCACGCGGAGGGCTTCGATCCATTGCCGAACCATCGCCTCCGTCACGCCCGGGCCAAGCCCAAGCATGACGAAAGGGAGGGGGCGCACACGTATCAGCGATGCGGTTCGCCGGGCGCCGGTTACATCCAGTACGGCGGAACGCCGTAATAGTCGTAGACACGGCGGCCATTTTCACGGCTCCACTCGTAGTCGTCGCCGTCATGGTATTTCGGCGCGCTTTCCACCTGCTCGCGCGTCAGGTCGGTACGATAGCCGCCGAGGCGCTCGTCATAGCTCAGCTTGGCCCACGGAATCGGATAGTGGTCCTCGCCGATGCCGAGGAAGCCGCCGAAGCTCATCACGGCATAGGACACGCGGCCGGAGCGCTTTTCGATGATCACGCGCTCGATCGAGCCGATCTGCTTATCGTCGCGGCCGTAGACGCGCGTGCCCTCGACCTTGTCGCTGGCAATGAGATCGTGGGTTTCCTTCACGCTGGGGTCGCGCAGGGCGTTGTCGCGAAAGGTCGTCGTGCTGGTGTCCTGATAGGTCATGATCTTACTCCTCTGTGTTGATCACAGGAGGGTAACGGGTGCCCCGCCTATCGGTTCCGGGAAAAATTTCGGCGATTTCGGGGCAATGCGCGGCGCTTTGTTCCCGGAGTCCGTCAGGTTCATTCTGAACCAGGGCGACTCCAGGATTCTTTTTTACGTTTGTCTTTCCGGAAAAACCGGTTCCCGCTTTTTCCTGACAAACTCTAGCGCTCCACCGCGTCCATCGGCATCAGCGCGCCGCGGTTCATGATGACCTGCGCCGACACCGAATGGCCGCGCGCGACCGCCGCGCCGAGTTCCGCACCCTCGGCGATCGCCGCGAGAAAGCCGCCGTTGAAGCTGTCGCCGGCCCCGGTCGTGTCGACGGGCCGGACCTTCTCGAAACCGTCGAACCGCAGGAAACCTTGCTCGCCCAGCACGACCATCGGCCCGCCGCCGTTCTTGACGACCACGGTTCCGCCGCCGGCGCTATGGTAGCGTTCGGCGCAGGCCTCCAGCGAGGCGTCGCCGAACGACGCCGCCTCGTCGTCATAGCTCGGCAGGACGATGGCGGCCGTGCCGGCGGCCCGCAGGATGGCGCCCTTCATCGCCTGCGGGCTTTCCCACAGGCTCGGGCGGATATTGGTGTCGAACACGGTCAGCTTCCCCGCCCCGCGCGCCGCCTGCACGCAGTCGAGGAACACGTCGCGGCGCTCCGGCGCCAGGATCGCCAGCGTGATCGCCGAGAAATAGACGATGTCCGCCGCGGCGAAGGCCTCCTCCAGCGCCGCGCGGTCGTCGGCCAGAAGCTTCGCCGCGGAGCGCTCGCGCCAATAGGTGAAGCTGCGCTCGCCATCGGCGATCTCGATGAGATAAAGGCCCGGCTGGCGCACCGGATCGGCCGAGACGAACCGGGTGTCGAGGCCGTTTTCCGCGAAGAAGGCCTTCATCCGCGCCGAATAGGGATCGGCTCCCAGCCGGGTGAAATAGGCGACGTCCCAGCGCTCGCGCGGCAGGCAGGCCCGCGCGTACCAGGCGGTGTTCAGCGTGTCGCCGGCAAAGCCGAGGCGGAAATCGCCATTGGCCTGCGTCGCCATTTCCAGCATGCATTCGCCGGCCGACAGAAACAGTTTGCGGCGCATTGGTCCTCCTCCGGAAAATCGCTTCGGCGCCGACTTTGCATCCTTCCCGGCAAAGCACAATCCGTCCGGCGGCTTTCCGGCCTCAAATCCCGCAGGCATTCACATAAATGGAATAGAGCGAGCGGGTCGCCGTGATGAACAGCCGGTTCCTGCGCGGGCCGCCGAAGGCGAGGTTCGCCACCGTCTGCGGCACGAGGATCTTGCCGAGGCGCGTGCCGTCCGGCGCGAAGCAATGCACGCCGTCGCCTGCGCTGGTCCACAGGTTGCCGGCGGTGTCGAGCCTGAAGCCGTCCGGCAGGCCGGCGTCGAGGCGGCAGAACACCGCGCCGCCGGAAAGCCTGCCGCTTTCCGCCACGTCGAAGACGCGGATGACCGGTTCGGCCGAGGGATCGTGGCTCATGGCGGAATCGGCGACGTAGAGCCGCGTCTCGTCCGGCGAGAAGGCGAGGCCGTTCGGCTGGCCGAAATCGCTCACCACGGCAGCGAGTTCGCCGGTTGCGGGATCGAGGCGGAAGACGTTGCGGTGGGGCTGTTCGGGTTCGGCGGTGTAGCCTTCGTAGTCGGAAATGATGCCGTAGGTCGGGTCGGTGAACCAGATCGTGCCGTCGGACTTCACCACCACGTCGTTGGGCGAATTGAGCCGCCGGCCCTCGAAGCGGTCGGCGAGCGTGGTGATCGAGCCGTCGGGCTCGGTGCGGACCACCCGCCGCCCGCCATGCTCGCAGGAGATCAGCCGGCCCTCGCGGTCGCGGGTGTTGCCGTTCACGAAGCCGGAGGGCTCGCGGAAGACCGAAACGCCCTGCCCGGGCACCCAGCGCAGCATGCGCTGCTCGGGAATGTCGCTGAAGACCAGCAGGTTGTGATCCGCGAACCACACCGGCCCCTCGGCCCAGCGGCATCCGCAATGGAGTTCCTCCAGCCCGGCGCTCGCGATGAGCAGGCGGCTGAAGCGGGGATCGTCGATCTGGTAGATGGAATTGCGCATGGCCTGCTGCCCTGTTTAGCGGACGCCGCCGGCAGGGCGGCTGGCCGCGACGATGACGGCGATGATGATGAGGCCGGTCAGCATCAGGCGGACGCCCGCGCCGAAGCCGTAGGTGTTCAGCATCGAGACGACGAGGAACATGAAGAGCGAGGCGCCCCATATGCCCGGCACGTTGGAATTGCCGCCGGCGACCGCCGAGCCGCCGATCACCACCACGGCGATCGACATCAGCAGGTATTCGGCACCCATGTTGAGCGCCGCGCCGCCGGAAAAGCTGGCGAGCAGGTAGCCGCAGACCGCGGCCAGCACCGCGCACAGCACATAGGTGACGAAGCGCGTGCCGTCGACCGGGATGCCGGCCATGCGGGCGGCGAAGGGGCTCTGGCCGATGGCCGAGATCCAGCGGCCGTAGATCGCCCGCTCGAGCAGCCACCAGACGGCGACGGACAGAGCAAGCCCGACGAGCGCGACGTTCGGCACGCCGAAGGTGGTGCCCGTGGCGAAGGCGGCGAGCGCATCCGGCGGCTTGATGCGCAGGCCCCGGTTCGACCAGATGGCCAGCGACTGCACGAGGAAGCTCATGGAGAGCGTCGCGATGATCGGCGGAATGCGCAGCAGCTTGATCAGGCCGAAATTGGCGGCGCCGACGGCAAGGCCGACGCCGATGGCGACGCCGAGCCCCGGCAGGATCATCGACCCCTCGCTGCCCATGAATTTCAGCGCCAGCGTGCCGGACAGCGTGATGGTCGCCGGCACCGAGAGATCGACATTGCCGGGGCCGAGCGTGATGACCAGCATCTGGCCGAGCCCGACCATGACCGAAAAGGCCGCGAAGGTGAGCGTCGCCTGGCCGAGGCCGACGGTGCTCGCCCCGCCGGTGAAGAGAACGGTGGTGGTGAAGGTCGCGACGGCGGCCAGCCAGGACCAGATCCAGGCTTTGGACAGAAGCGGCTTGATGGCGTTCATGGTGTCACCTCACGCATCGCGCCGGCTGAGGATCAGGCGCAGGCCGAGCACGATGATGAGCACCGCGCCCTGCGCGCCGATCTGCCAGTCGGGCGATATCCGCAGGAAGGAAAGGAAGGAGCCGGCGAGCGTCAGCGTCAGCGCGCCGACCACGGCCCCGACGGGCGAGACGCGGCCGCCGGTGAACTCGCCGCCGCCGAGAATGACGCCCGCGATCGACAGCAGCGTGTAGCGGAGCGCGATATTCGCGTCCGCCGCGGTGGTCAGGCCGACCAGCGCCATGCCGGCGAGGACGGCGAAGATGCCGGCCAGCGCATAGGCCGCGGCCCTGATCTTCAGCACCGACCAGCCGGCGCGGGCGACCGAGCGGGAATTGCCGCCGACGCCGCGAATGGCGACGCCGAGCGTCGAGCGCATGACGACGAGGTGCGCGACCGCCGCGATGGCGATGCTGGCGACGATGGCGAAGGGCAGGAAGGGCGTCGGCGCCGTCATGAGCGAGCGCAGCCAGACCGGCGCCTGCCCGCCCGGCGAGGGCAGGATCAGCACGGCGAGCCCGCCCCAGACGAAGCTCATGCCGAGCGTGACGACGATGGAGGGCAGGTCGCGCAGATAGATGACGATGCCGATCACCGCATAGGCCGCGACGGCGGCGGCGAGGATCGCGACGGCCAGCGCCGGCGAGGACGGCATGTAGACGGCGGTGACGCAGGCCGCGAAGCTGACGAAGGTGCCGATGGACAGATCGAGGTCGTTGACCGCGACGATCATCATCTGGGCGATGGTGGCGAGCGCGATCGGCACCGCCAGGTTGAACAGCAGGTTCATGCCCATGTAGCTCATGGCGCGCGGCTGGAGCCAGAACACGGCAGCCAGCAGCAGGGCAAGCGAGACCACCGGGATCATCAGGCGGAGCGTGTTGGAGGACAGTCCCTTCATGCGGCTTCTCCCGAGAAGGAGGCGGCCAGAACGCCTTCCTCCGTGATGTCCGCGCCCTTCAGCTCGGCGACGATGGCGCCGTCGCGGAACACGTAGACGCGGTCGCACAGGCGGATTTCGTCCATCTCGGTCGAGTACCAGACGAAGGTGCGCCCGGCCTCGGCCTCGGCGCGGAGGATGGCGTAGACGTCCTGCTTGGTGCCGACGTCGACGCCGCGCATCGGATCGTCCATCAGCACGATGGAGGCCGGCGTCGCAAGGGCGCGGGCGAAGAGCACCTTCTGCTGGTTGCCGCCGGACAGCGACAGGATCGGATTGCCCATGTCGGGCGTGCGGATCGCCATCTTCGCCTTCCACGCCTCGCCCAGCGCCGCCTCGCGGCCGCGGTCGACGGCGAAGGCGCGCGACAGCGCGCCGAGATCGCCGACGGACAGGTTGCGCAGGATGCTCCACAGCGCGAAGGTGCCGTTCAGCGACCGGTCGCCGGCCACGAAGGCGATCTCCTCCGGGCGGCGCGGCAGCCAGTTGCCGGAGCGGGCGCGGTAGAGCGAAAGCAGCATGTCGGTCTGGCCGTGACCGCCGAGGCCGGCAAGCCCGACGATCTCGCCCCGGCCGGCGGTGAAGCCGAAGGCCGAACCGTTGGCGGCGGGCAGCTCGATCACCGGCGGCGCGGTGCCCGAAGGACCCCGCACCCCGGCTTCGGCCTTTTCCCTGACGACGCTGCCCATCGTCTCCACGAGACTTTTCGCCGTGAATTCGCCGACCGGCCGGCTGGTCACGACCTTGCCGTCCTTCATCACCACGATGCGGGTGGCGGTGGACAGGATTTCGCCGAGAATGTGCGAAATCAGCAGCACCGAGCCGCCGGAGGCCACGAAGCGGCGCACATGCGCCATGAGTTGCTCGGCAAGCGACGCATCCAGCGAGGAGGTCGGCTCGTCGAGAATGACCAGCTTCGGACTTTCCCCGACGTCGAGAAAGTTGATGGCGATCTCGACCATCTGCCGTTCGGCGATGGAAAGCTCGCCGACCGTGCCGGCGCAGTCGATGCGGTTGCCGGGGAAGATTTCCGCCAGCTTGGCGCGGATCAGCGCCAGCGCGCGCTTTCGCCAGCCGAAGCCGGCCAGCCCCTGGTGCATCAGCCGCGTGTTCTCGGCGACGGTGAGGTTCGGACAGAGCGACAGTTCCTGGAAGACGCAGCGCACCCCGCCCGCCCGGGCCGCGGCCACGCCGCCGCCGGCCGCGTCCGTGCCGCTGTAGGCGATGCCGCCCCGGTGCGGGGTCAGGCCGCCATTGACGACGTTGACGATGGTGGATTTTCCCGCGCCGTTATGGCCGACCAGTCCGAGCGCCTCGCCGGCGTCGATGTCGAGATCGACGCCGTCCAGCGCCGTGACCGCGCCGAAGGCGACGCGAACGCCGCGCGCCGAGACGACAGGGCGCGGCTGGGATGGAATGTTCATGGGTTCGGGTCCGTCCGATTGGGGGGTGAACGGGGAGCCGTCCGCCCGGAAAGCCGGGCGGGCGGCCTCGGCTCGCCGGAGGATCACTCGGCCTCGGCGATCACCTTTTCGGCATCGGCCTGCGAATATTCGACATTGGCGACGCCGCCCCTTTCGGTGGTCTCCAGGCTTTCCTCCAGCGTGTCCTGCCCGATGCTCAGGAACGGAACGGTCAGGTCCTTCGTGACCTCCTTGCCGTCGAGAATCTGCTGGGCGACCCAGAAGGCGAGCGTCGATACGCCCGGCGCGATGGAAACCGACATGGTTTCATAGCCGTTGGCGTCCTTCTGCTGCTTCCACCACTGAAGCTCGTCCTCGCGGTTGCCCATCACGATGATGGGCATGGGGCGCCGGGCCGCCTCGAAGGCCTGCGCCGCGCCGTAGCCGTCGCCGCCCTGCGTCACAACGCCGACGATTTCGGGCAGGCTCGGCAGGATGCCGGCCACGGCGCGCTGCGCCACGTCCTGCGCCCAGTCGCCGTTCACCGAGCCGGCGATCCTGAACTGGGGGAACTGCTGCACCCCCTCGTGGATGCCGGCCGAAATCTCGTCGTCGACGAAGACGCCGGCAAGGCCGCGGATTTCGAGCAGGTTGCCGCCGTCCGGCAGCTTGGTGGAGAGATATTCGACCTGGCTGCGGCCCATCTCCTTGAAATCGACCGCGATGCGCCAGGCGCACGGTTCGGTGACGATGCCGTCGAAGGACACGACGACGATGCCCGCGTCGCAGGCTTCCTTCACCGCGCCATTCAGCGCCGTGGGCGAGGCGGCGTTGATGACGATGGCGTCGTAGCCCTGAAGGATCATGTTCTGGATCTGCGCGGCCTGCTCCGTCGCCTGGTTCTCGGCGGTGGTGAAGGCATCGGCGGCGGCGACGACGCCGGCGCTGACCGCCTCGCCCGTCACCTTGTTCCAGCTCGTCAGCATGGCCTGGCGCCAGGAATTTCCGGCATAGTTGTTGGACAGCGCGATCTTCTTGTCCGACGTATCCGCGCTGGCGGAAAGCGGCGAGAGCGCGCAAGCGAAAACGGCGGCGGATGCCGCAAGAACGGTACGGATAGTCATGTTTCCTCCCTGATGCCGCCAATGGCGGCTTTCGCCCGGGGAGACCGCTCCTCAACGACCGCTCCCGGACCCGATGTCACACGGATTTCCCGATCCGCGGCGAAAAGGATGGCGCAAACGGCTAAAGCTGTATAGGCGAATTGGAACAGGGAACCTGCGGGTTTCCGCAGGTCATTTGCGGAAACCCGCAGGACGGACGGGGTGGGCGGAGCGCTATTGTCCGACAGGGAGCGGGTCCGCAAGGCCCGGTTGGGGAGAACGGTCAGGGAGGAAGCGCCGTGCTCGACAATTCCGCATCGCCGCTGTTCAAGCAATATCTCGCCATTGCCTGGCATCTGGCCGGCAAGCTCGATTTCAACTCGGCGATCCGCGCCGTCGCCGGGCATATAGCCCTTATCGTGCCGCATGACCACATGGATGTCTGCATCATCATGCCGGGCAGCCGTTTCCACATGGCCTACGAAAGCGGCTTCGAGACGGCGTGGAGCCGGCGCACCGAGGCGCGCATCGAACAAAGCCCGCTGCGCAGCATCCTGACCGGCGAGGTCGAGACGATGCTGACCGGCGATGCGATGGTCGATCCCGCCTTCCATTTCGAAGGCGCCTTCGTCCAGCCGATCATGGAGCACAGGCTGAGGAGCCGCGTCCACGTCGCGCTCAAGGTGCGCGGCGAGACCATCGGCGCGCTCTCCTTCTCCGACCTCAGGCCCGATATGTACAGCGCCGTCGACGTCGAGCGGGCGCGCTGGATCGCCGACCTCATCGCCCCCTATTTCTTCGCGCTGCGCGCCTCCGACGAGGCGAAGCGCGCGGCGATCGCCGAGGCCGAGACGCGGGTGCGCGCCGAGGGCCTGCGCGTCGGCGCGCTCCGGCTGACGGAGGCGCTGGAGGCCGAGCGCCAGCGCATCGGCATGGACCTGCACGACCAGACGCTGGCCGACATGACCCGCTTCGCCCGGCGGCTGGAGCGGCTTTCGCAGATGAAGACCGTGCCGGGCGACATGCTCTCCCCCCTGTTCCAGAGCCTCCAGCAATCGATGCGCGACCTGCGCCAGATCATCGAGCAGGCCCGGCCCTCGGTGCTGGAACTCTTCGGCCTCGTCGAGGCCATCGACAACCATCTCGACCGCTCGGTGCGCGACAGCGGGCTGACCATCGGCTGGCGGCTTTCCGACGAAAGCGACGGCCTGGTGGAAACCCTGCCGCAGCCGGTTCTGACCGCCCTCTTCCGCATCGCGCAGGAGGCGATCAACAATGCCGTGCGCCACGGGCAGGCCAGCCGCATCGCCGTGCGGCTCGCCCATGCCGGCGGGCGCTTCCGGATCGAGATCCGCGACGACGGCATCGGGCTCGCCCCCGGCCGCGAAACCGCCGGCAGCGGCATCGGCAACATGAAGACCCGCGCCCGGCTGATCGGCGCGCATTTCACCTGCCGCAGGCAAGGGGCGGAGACCGTCGTCGAGGTCACGCTCCCCCTGCCGAGGGAAGGATAGGACCATGCAGACACCACCGCCGGCAGGGAAGGAAGACGCCATGAAAGTGCTGATCGTGGAAGACGACCCGCTGCACCGGACCTATCTCGGCGAGGCGGTGCGCGCCGCCCTTCCCGAATGCGACATCGTGCTGGAGGCGGGCGACGGCGCGACCGGAGAGAAGCTCGCCCGCGAGCATGCCTCGGACCGCGTGGTCATGGACCTCCAGATGAGCCCGAGGAACGGCATCGAGGCGGCCCGCACCATCTGGCGCGAACGGCCCGACACCCGCATCCTCTTCTGGTCGAACTATGCCGACGAGGCGAATGTGCGCGGCATCTCCCGCATCGTTCCGGCCGGTGCCGCCTATGGCTATGTGCTGAAATCGGCCTCCGACGAGCGGCTGCGGCTGGCGCTGCGCTCGATCTTCATCGAGGACCAGTGCGTCATCGACCGCGAGGTGCGCGGCCTGCAACAGAAGAGCACCGGCGGCGCCGGCGGCTTCACCGATTCCGAATACGAGGTGCTGATCGACATCGCGCTCGGCCTCACCGACCGCACCATCGCCCGGCGGCGGAACCTGTCGCTGCGCAGCGTCCAGAACCGGCTCCAGCAGCTTTACGAGAAGCTCGGCGTCTACCAGCCGGACGACGGCGCGGGCACGCAGGCGCGCTTCAACCTGCGCTCGCGCGCCGTCACCGTGTCGCTGCTGCGCAAGCTCGTGAACCACACGGCGCTGGAACGCGCCGAGATCGAGCTGGCGCGCTGGCTCGAAAAGGACGGGCACGGACGCAGGCCCTGACGGCCGGCGACGCTCAGAACTCGCTGAAATGCACGACCAGCGTTTGCACCCGCGCCTCGATGACGGCATAGGCCGGCGCCTCGAACGACGGCCCGGTGCGGCGGGAGACCAGATCGAGCGCCGTCTGGTGATTGGTGCCGCGCAGGATGGTGAAGGGCACGCCGCCCCAATGGCCGGTGACGAGCCGGTGCAGATGGCCGGCGAAGATGTGGCGGACGTCGCCGTGCCGCCTGAGGCAGTCGAGAAAAGCCTCCGGTTCGGCAAGGCCGAGCGGATCGAGCGCCGGCATGTGGACCGGCCCGGCCGGATGGTGCATGAAGACATAGACCGGCCGGCCTTCCGCCTTCGCCAGCCGCGCGCGGAGCCAGCGCAGCCGGGCCGGGCACAGGCGGCCGCCGACCCGGCCGTCGTCCAGCGTGTCGAGAACGAGGATGCGGCTGCCGTCGAGATCGATCGCGGCCTGCGCGAAGCCCTCGCCATCGACCTGGCCGGGAAAGGCGGCGGCGAAATACGCGCGGTGGTCGTGATTGCCGAGCAGCAGGCGGACCGGCAGGGAAAAATGCGCCAGCCGCTGCTTCAGCAGTGCATAGGTGTCCGCACCGCCGCTATCGGAAAGGTCGCCCGAAACCAGCACCAGGTCGGCATCGCCGTGCCGGGCCTCGACGTCGCTGAGGCAGGCGTCGAGCCGCCGGAAGGGGTCGAGGCCCATCAGGGTTTTGCCGGGCGCGACGAGATGCGGGTCCGATATCTGGACGAGCTTCATGGGTTTTGCCCCGCCCTTTCCAGCGACTTGCCCACCAGATCGGTGAGATCCTGCCGGACCTGCGGCGCGCAGCCGATGACCGGGCCGCCGCGCAGCAGGGCCTCGCCGGCAGTCGGGAACGGCGCGGTCCAGCCGCCGGCCTCGCGGATCATCAGCAGGCCGGCCATGCAGTCCCAGGCATTGATATGCGGCTCGTAATAGCCGGCGAGCCGTCCGCTCGCGACTTCCGCCAGCATCAGCGCGCCGGAGCCGTTGCGGATGAACATGCCGCCCGCCTCCAGAAGCACGTCGATGAAGTCCGTGACGCTGCGGCGCGGAACGCGGAAATTGGCGCCGACGCCGAGAAGGCCCGTGGCGATGCCGGCGCGTGTGTCGACGCGCATGGGCCTGCCGTTCAGGAAGGCGCCGCCGCCCAGCCGCGCCGCGAACAGGTCCTGCGTCGTCGGCCGGAAGATCACGCCGAGGAGCGTTTCCTCGCCCTTCATCACGGCGATCGAGATGCACCACTGGTCGAGGCCGTGGACGAAGCAGCTCGTTCCGTCGATCGGATCGACGACCCACAGGAAGCCGGAGGTGCCGGCGTCCAGCCCCTGCTCCTCGCCGAGCACGCCGTCGCCAGGGAAGGCTTCGGCGACGCGGGCGCGGATCAGCCGCTCGACGGCCTTGTCCGTCTCGCTGACGACATCCTGGCCGTTCTGCTTCTCCTCCACGTCGAGGGAGGAGAGGTCGGCGAAGGAGGCAAGGGCCAGCCGCGCCGCGTCGTGGATGATGTCGCGGGCAAGCGAGAAGCGGAGATCGTCGGGAAATTCATTCGGCATGGCTATCTATCTTCTTCTGTCAGGCGGGGATGAAACTCTGGCGGACCACGAAATCCGGGATGATCCGCTCATAGGCGGGCGGTAGGTCCGGCTCGGCAAGGCGCCGGCCGATCAGGTCGACGGCGCGGGCCGCCATGCTCACCGGGTCCTGGCGGAACGTCGTCAGGCGGTAGCTCAGCCAGGCGGCCTCCGGCACGTCGTCGAAGCCGATGACGGCGACGTCCTCCGGCACGGCCAGCCCGCGCTCGCAGCGGATGAAATCCATCAGTCCGAAGGCGATCTGGTCGTTCACGCAGAAGACCGCGTCGGGATGGCCCGCGCCGCCGAACAGCAGGCGGGCGGCGGCGACGCCGCTCTCGTAATCGGAATCGGCGCCACGGCCGATGGCGACGGAGGCGCCGAGACGCTCCGCCTCGGCCGCAAACGCCGTCTCGCGCTCGCGGATGCTGGGCGTGCCGGAGGCCGAGCCGGCGATGGCGAGCCGCGTCCTGCCGGCCCGCAGGAAGGCGGCGGCGGCCTTGCGCGACGCCTCGGAATTGCCGGCGCGGACATGGTCGGCATCCGGCTCCGAGCGGCCGATGACCACCAGCGGCTGGCCATTGCGGCGGGCGAGGTCGAAGAAGCTTTGCGGCGGCGAGCCCGACAGGATGACGGTCGCCTCCGCCCGGTGGCCGATCAGCGTGCGCTGGGCGGCCAGCATCTCCGCCTCGGTCTGGCCGGTGTTGATGAGAACGGGAATGTTGCCGCGGGCGATCAGCGCCTTCGCGAGCGCCGAAGCAAGATGGGCGCGAAAGCCGACTTCCGGCTTCGTCGCGACGATGCCGACCAGCCGGCTGTGGTTGGCCAGCACGCCGCGCGCCAGGTCGTTGACCTGATAACCCAGCTCGCGGGCGGCTTCGAGCACCTTCGCGCGCGTCGCCGGCGCGACGCTGGCGCCGGGCGTGAAGGTGCGCGAGACGGCGGAGCGGGAAACGCCGGCGCGCTGCGCCACCTGCTCGGCGCTGACGAAGCGCATGCGGCCCTGGGGCCTGTTTTCCGCATCTGCCATGATCGTCCTCGTCAATGCCCGACGCGGGAGAGCACGTCCGCCTTCAGGAATCGTTCGACCACGAGCATAAAGACGAGCGAGGGAACAAGCAAAAGCAGCGCCGTGATGGAGGCGACCTGGTAATTGCCGCCGGAGCCTGCGGTGTAGAGCAGAAGCGGCAGCGTCGTCACGTCCGGCGCGCCGACGAAGTAGCTGCCGGTGAACTCGTCGAGACTTTCGAGGAAGACGAAGATGGCGCTGGCCATCAGTCCCGGCGCGGCGAGCGGCAGGGTGATGTCCATGAAGGCCCGCATCGGCCCCGCTCCCGCCGAGCGGGCGGCCTGTTCGAGTTCGCGGTCGATGGCCGAGAAGGCGGCCGTGGCGATCCAGACGGCATAGACCAGCCCGTGCGAGACATGAACGAGCACGAGGCCCGCCACCGTTCCGTTCAGGCGAATCTCGTAGAAGATCCGGGCGATGTTCACATAGACGGTGAGGTTCGGGAACGCCTGCGGAATGAGAAAGGCCAGCAGGATGAGCCCGCGCACCGGCAGTTTCAGCCGCGCCAGCGCATAGCCGGCGGGGATCGCCAGCATCAGCGCGACGATGACGGTCAGGACCGCGACGAGCAGCGAGTTCCGCAGCGATTCCAGCGCGCCGCCGCGCGGGGCGAAGACGTTCTGCCAGGCGCTGAAGCCGTATTGCGCCGGCAGCGTGTGGGGAAAATACCACCGCTCCGCCACCGTCCACAGCAGCATGTTGGCCAGCGGGCCGAAGATGAAGAAGGCCATGAGGCCGAAGACGATGCCGCGCGGCACCCACCACAGCGCCGGCGCCAGCCGGGAAAGGGATAAGGAGAGGGAAGACGCCATCATGCGCGCTCCTTGAGGCTCTGGCGGAGATAGATCCACGCGACGGAGGAGGCGAGCGCCAGCGACACGAGGCCGAGCGCGTTGGCGACGCCGTAATCGCCGTAGGCGTTGACGCGGAAGGCGATGTCGGCGGTCAGCATGGTCGGCGACTGCGCATTGATCATCAGCGGCACCGACAGGACCGACATCATCGTGACGAAGGACAGGATGAGCCCCACCGTGATCGTCATCGCCACCTGCGGCACCAGGATCTCGATCAGGATGCGCAGGCGCGAAGCGCCGAGGTTGCGGGCGGCCTCGATCGTGTCGCGGTTGACCGAGGCCATCGCGCCGGCGACGAGAAGGGCGACGAACGGCGTCTGCTTCCACACGAAGGCGATGACGATGCCGCGCCAGTCGAGAAAGCTCTGCGCCTCCATCGGCGTCATCAGGCCGAGGCCGATGATGGCGTTGTTCATGATGCCGTTCTTGGCGAGGAAGGTGCGCAGGATCTGCCCGACGACGATGAAGGGAATGAACAGCGGCCAGCGATAGAGCCAGCGCAGGATGGCGACGGCGCGCGGGTTTTCCCCGAGCGTCAGGTAGCCGCCGATGGCGATGGCCGCAAGGCCGGTCAGCGCCGTCGAAAGGCTGACGATCACCACCGTGAAGACGATGTCCTTCATATAGAGGTCGAAGGTCTTGGCGAAGTTGCCGAGACCGAAACCGTCCCCGACCCGGAACGCGCCAATGGCCGACATTCCCAGCGGCAGGATGAAGAACAGCGCGATGACCGCGAGCGCAGGCGCGACGAGAGCAAGGCCGAGGAGACGTCCGGGCATGGCAGGGACCTTTGAAAGACAGGCTCCCCGGCGAATGCCGGGGAGCCTTCGGAGGAATTACTTCACCGACTGTTCGTAGGCTTCGAGGATCGCCGTGTTGTACTCGGCAATCGGGAAGGGCTTGCCCTTGGTGGCGAGGTCTTCCGGGGTGATGTCGACGAACAGCCTGTTCCAGGTCGCCTCGTCGAGCTTGGCCTTCACATGCTCGGCGTCGATGCCCGGATACCAGTTGAAGCGCTTGACGATGCCTTCGGCCTGAACCTCCGGGCTGGTGGCGAGTTCGACGAACTTGCGGGCCAGATCCTTCTCGGCAGCCTTTTCCGGAACGATGTAGTGCATCGGCTGGCCGGGCATGCCGGGGGCCGGCAGGAAGAGCTTCAGGTCGGGCGGAAGCTGGCCGTTCGCCTGCCAGGAATAGAACATGTCGACCCAGACCGGGCCCATCGCGATCTCGCCGCGGCTGATGAGATCAAGCGTGCCGGCATTGCCGGGCGTCAGCGTCGCGTTCTTCGTGAAGTCGGCAAGGCTCGCAAACGCGCCGTCCCACTTCTTGGTTTCGTCTTCCCGGAACGGACCCGTCATCAGGTTCTGCGCGTCGCCGTCGCCGAAGGCGTAGATCCAGCCCATGACGAAGCTGACGCCGGAGGCACCGCCCTTGATGCCGTTATAGCCGAACTGCTTCGGGTTCTCCTTCGCCCATTCGGCGAGTTCGGCATAGCTCTTGGGCGGGTTTTCGACGAGCGCCGGATTGTAGGCGATGGCCGTCTGGCTGTTGAACATCGGCATCACATAGCCCTCGACATTCGTGCCGAGCGCGTTCTTCGCATTGTCGCGCGTCACCAGCGGGCCCGAGGAGATCGCGTCGCGGTACTTGTCGAGATAGCCCTTCTCGACCATCGGGCCGACGAACTTCTCATGCACGATGGCGACGTCGACATCCCAGGCGGCAGCGTTGGCGGCGGCCTGCGCGTCGAAGCGTTCCAGAAGCTTCTGGGAGCCGGCGTCACCCGGCCCCGTGCCGATGGCGCGCACCGTGTTGCCCGGATAGGCCTTCTCGAACAGCGGGCCGAGATACTGGTTGATGTAATCGACCATGTTCTGGTCGCCGGCCGTGGCGACGGTGAGTTCGGCGGCCTTCACGGGAAGGGCGGCGAGCACGACGGCAAACGTCGCGAAAGACAGTCTCTTCATGGATGATCTCCGGTGTTTGAAGAAGGGTGTCAGGCGGGAACCTTCCCGGCGGTGGCCGTCCGGGAAACGGGAGCGACCGGCGGATGCGTCTGCGGCCGGTCAAAAAGGAAAAGCGCCTCGGCCGGGACATGGACGTCCACCCGGTCGCCGGGCGCGAAGGCCTGCGCCGCGTCGGCCATGATCTCGGCCTCGCCGATGCGGATCGTGTGGCGCCAGACGCCGCCGGGATAGCTGGCGGCGAGAACCGTGCCGTGAAAGACGGCGCCGCCTTCCGGCAGGGCCGATCCGGCCGCGGCGATGCGCGCGGCTTCCGGGCGGAAGCGGGCGTCGACCGGGCCGGAGCCGAGCGGCCGGCCGGCCAGCGGAACATGGGCTCCCGCATTGGCCGGGCCGGCGGCGATGGCGAAGCGGTCGCCCTCGGGCGAGCCGGTGAGCTGAAGGATATTCTCGGCGCCCATGAAGGCCGCGACGAAGGCGGAGGCCGGCCGGTTGTAGACCTCTTCGGGCGTGCCCTGCTGGGCGATCCGGCCGGCGTCGAGGATGACGATGCGGTCGGCCATCACCATCGCCTCCTCCCGGTCATGGGTGACATGGACCGCCGTGATGCCGAGGCGGCGCTGCAAGGCGCGCAGCTCGTGGCGCACGGAAAGCCGGATGCGCGCATCGAGATTGGAGAGCGGCTCGTCGAGCAGCAGGATTTCCGGATCGACGGCCAGCGCCCGGCCGAGCGCCACGCGCTGGCGCTGCCCGCCGGAAAGGGCGGCGGGCTTGCGCTCCCCGAGACCGTCGAGGCCGAGCATCGACTGGACCTCGCCGACGCGGCGGGCGATTTCCGCCTTCGCCACGCGCCGCAGCCGGAGCCCGTAGCCGATGTTCTGCGCGACCGTCATGTGCGGCCACAGCGCATAGCTCTGGAAGACCAGCGACACGCCGCGCCGGTCGGGCGGCAGGCTCGTCACGTCCTTCTGCCGCAATTGCACCCGCCCGGCCGTCGGGGCGACGAAGCCGGCAAGAACGCGCAGCAGGGTCGTCTTTCCGCAGCCCGAGGAGCCGAGAAGGGCGACGAACTCGCCCTTGTCGATGGCGAGATCGATATCGTTCAGGACCTGCGTGGCGCCATAGCGGCAGGCGATGCCGTCGAGTTCCAGAAAGGTGTTCTGCTGCATGTCCGGTTCCTTTGCACGCCTGTGCAATGCGATCGGGCAACAGATAGAACCTTTCGTTGACAGCTGGATGACAAAGGCGGCAGCAGACACGCCTGCCCCGGACATTTTCAGTCCGGCGATTGATTCATAAGGGATTTATCGAAAGCCCGGGCGCCCGCCCATCGCCTGAAACGACCTGTGCCGCGACCGGAACGCTTGAAGACGCCGGGCGTATCCCCGAAAATACCGGAAAGGCGCCGGAGTGATCCGGCCCTGATCAGGAAGGGAGTCTGTATCGGATGACGAAGACCCGGAAGAAGAAGACCTTGCCGAAGGATTTCGAGGAATTGCTGACGAATGGCGATTGCGGTGCGATCAAGGCGGTATTCGAGACATGCGACGTCCATGCGCGTGGCGGCTCCTTCAAGAAAACGGCCCTGGCGTTCAACGCGCTTCCGGATGACGTCGCTCGATGGCTGGTCGAAAAAGGCGCGGATATTTCGGCGCCCGACGCCTATGGCGAGACGCCCCTGCATGCGCGCGCCGGCCACTGGCAAGGCAGGATCGACATCCTGCTCGAACTGGGCGCGGACGTGAACGGCAGGGACGGCAAGGGCAACACGCCGCTTCACAAGGCCGCCGCGGTCGGCAACGTCCGAACCGCCCGGACCCTGCTTGAACACGGCGCCAGCATCGACGCCACCAACGACGACCGCCTGACCCCGCTGGAACTGGCGCTTCAACGGTGCAGCAACGCAAATATCCGCGCGATTGCGGACATGTCGGACCTGTTGCTGAACGCGCAAGCTCCCCGGCCGGCCGGCATTCGCACGCTCGCCGCGCGCTTGTTTACAGCACGGCGGCAAGGCGACGACCGGATTTCCCCGCAGATGCAGGATTTCGTGCGGCGTATCGGCGAAAACTTCGAATTCCACCGCAGCGGCTTCAATCCGGACAGCAGGGAGGAGACCAGCGCCGCGCTCGACAGGCTTTATGCCCTGTTCGACGTGCCGCCCGTTCCGCGCCGGGCCATCCATGACGGCAGGTCGCCCATCATGGCCAAGGCGGCGAGCTGGCAGGACCGCCATCAGGAATTGTGGGAGTTGCTCGTCCCTTCGAGCGGCGCGGCGGAGACCGTGCAGGGCGAGGTCATCCGCATTTCGGGGCGCATCGCCGGAGAACTCGACGGCAATGGCGGCATAAACTGGGATGCGGAGTTCAGGCAGATGGCCGACGCGCTGCTGGTCCATCTCGGCTCCGGCAAGCCCCTGCCCGCCCCCGAACTGAAAGAGGCCGCGACCATCGTCGGCGAGGTGAAGCGCAAGTATGGCGATACGCGGCGGTTAAGCGAGCTGGCGGTCGCGTGGGTGGCGCTGAACCCGAAGCCGGTCGCGCTGCCCGCGCCTTCGTACAGGCGCTGACGGACGCGACGACGGCGGTGCCCGTTCAGTCCTGTGCCGCGGCGAGCGCCGCGTCATAGGCCGAAACGATCTTCGCGGCGGCGGCCGCCGTCGCCTCGACGCTCTGGCCGGGACGGTAAAGCGCGGTTCCGATGCCGAAGCCGGTGGCGCCGGCCCTGATCCATTCCGGGAAATTGTCGGCGCCCGCGCCGCCCACCGCATAGAGCGGCGTTCCCTTCGGCAGCACGGCCCTGACGGCGGCGATGCCCGCCGGGCCGATCAGCGTCGCGGGGAAGAATTTCAGGCCCGTGGCGCCGGCCTTCAGCGCCGCGAAGCATTCGGTCGGCGTGAAGACACCCGGCCAGGATTCCATGCCCGCCGCCCGCGTGGCGGCAATCACCGCAGGGTCGCAATTGGGCGAGACGACGATGGCCGCCCCCATCTCCGCCAGCCGCCGGACATCGGCCACCTCGAGCACCGTGCCGGCGCCGATCATGGCGCGGCCGGCGAACCGGGCGATCAGCCGCCCGATGCTGTCGAACGGCTCCGGCGAGTTCAGCGGCACCTCGATGGTGGTGATGCCCGCCGCGACCAGCACGTCGACATGGGCTTCCACGTCTTCCGGGCGGATGCCGCGCAGGATGGCGATGATGTTGCGGGTCATGACTTGTCCTCTTCGATGTTTGCGAACGCCCGGGTCAGCCCGGCCAGCGCCATCGCCTCGCCGGACACGGCCTCCGCGCTCGCACCGAGCTGCGTCAGCGCCGTGGCGTAGAGCCTGCCAAGCGGGCCCGTGCCGACGATCAGCGTCGGTTCGTCCTGCCACAGCGCGCGCGCCGAGGCCATCTCGATGCCGATCAGCAGGCCGGACAGGCGGCTGCGGGCCGCCCGGGGCGCAAGCCCTTCCAGCAGGTTTTCCGCGCGCAGGCGAAAAAGCGAGGCGGCAAAGCCGGCCGGTTCGGTGGCGGTTTCACGAACGGCCGCCGCGAAGGCGTCCGTGTCCATGCCCTCGCCATCGTCGGCCATGCCGTGACGCAGCACCGACTGCGCCGAAAGGAGCGCGAAAAGCTCGCCGGTCATCAGCGTCAGGAAGCGCTCGACGCGCCCTTCCCGGATGACGGCCCATTTCGAATGGGTGCCGGGCAGGCAGACGACGCCGGAAAAGCCCGGCCGGCCGGCCAGCACGCCGGCGATCTGGGTTTCCTCGCCGCGCATCACGTCGGCAGGCTCGGCCTGCGACAGGCCCGGCACGATGAAGACCTCGATCAGCGGGCTCTCGACCTTCGGCCGCGCGAAGGGACCGCCGACCGGCGCGCAGGGAACGGCGCGATAGGCCGCCTCGATCCAGCCCTGCCGGGCGCCCGCCATGCCGCAGACCAGCACGGGCGTGACGCGGGCGGGGTCGAGCCAGCCGCCGATCAGCGCCATCAGCGCCGGCTCGTATTGCGCCGGCGTCAGCCGGCCCATGCCGTCGTCGCTGGACGCCTCGGCCAGCACCCCGCCGCCTTCGTCGAGGGCGAAGACGCGCAGGTTGCTCGTCCCCCAGTCGGCGGCGATGCGGAATGCGTAGGTCATGGGCGAATATCCGTCGGCAATATCTCGTCCGGCAGGTTCTGGTAGGACACCGGGCGGAGAAAGCGGCGGATCGCCATCGTACCGACGGAGGTCGCGCCGAAATTGGTGGAGGCCGGGTATGGCCCGCCATGAATCATGGCGTCCGAGACCTCTACACCGGTCGGAAAGCCGTTGGCAAGGATGCGCCCCGCCTTGCGCTCCAGAACCGGCAGAAGCTGCCGCGCTAGCGGCGCATCGGCCCGGTCCATGTGCAGCGTGGCGGTCAGCTGCCCCTCGAACGCCCTGGCGAGATCGATCATCGCCGCGCCGTCCGGGACGCGGACCACCAAACCGAGCGGGCCGAAGACCTCCTCGCTCAGCGCATGGTCGCGCAGGAAGGCGTCGGCCGTCGTCTCGTAGACGCTGGGCGAGGCGGTGCGGCCCTCGCTCTGCGTCTCGATCACCGGGCGAACGGCCTCATGGACGGCAAACCGCGCGTGGCCACGCCGGAAGGCCTCGGCGATGCCGTCCGTCAGCATGGTCTGGGGACCGATCTTCTCGAGCGCCGTCCGCGCCGCGGACACGAACCTGTCGGCCGCCTTGCCGTCCGGCACGACGACGATGCCCGGATTGGTGCAGAACTGGCCGGCCCCCATCGTCAGCGACGCCGCCCATCCCGCGGCAATCGCCGGGCCGCGCGCGAAAAGCGCCTCCGGCAGCACGAACATCGGGTTGACCGACCCCAGTTCGCCGAAGAAGGGGATCGGCTCGGGACGGCGGGCGCAGAGATCGAACAGCGCCCGGCCGCCCGCCAGCGAACCGGTGAAGCCCACGGCCTTGATCAGCGGGTGGCGGACCAGCGCCTCGCCGACCAGCCTGTCCTGGCCGTGAACGAAGGAGAAGACCCCTTTCGGAACGCCGGTCGTGGCAATCGCCGCCCGGATCGCCTCGGCGACGATCTCGCCCGTGCCGGGATGGGCGGGGTGCCCCTTGACGACGACCGGGCAGCCGGCCGCCAGCGCCGAGGCCGTGTCGCCGCCGGCGACCGAGAAGGCCAGCGGGAAATTCGAGGCGCCGAAGACGCCGACCGGCCCGACGGGCCGCTGCATCAGCCGGATTTCCGGGCGCGGCAGCGGCTGGCGGTCGGGCAGCGCGGCGTCGAAGCGGCGGTCGAGGAACTCGCCCTTGAGGATGTGATAGACGAACAGGCGGAGCTGCCCGGTGGTGCGGGCGCGCTCGCCGTCGATGCGGGCCGCCGGCAGGCCGGTCTCGCGCACGGCGATGTCGGTGATCGCCGCGCCGCGCTCCTCGATCTCGGCGGCGATCGCCATCAGGAAGCCCGCCCGCGTCTCGCGCGGCAGGTAGCCATAGGTCCAGAAGGCGTCCTCCGCCGCCTTCGCGGCCGCATCCACATGGGCCTCCGTGCCGGCGGAAAAGGCTTGCGCCGGACCCGACGACGGCGACGACAGGAACGTCGCCTCCCCCGCCACCCATTCCCCGGCGATCAGGTGTCTGCCATGCGGCGTGTAAGCCATGTCGTTGTCCTCCCGTACGTGCATTCCGGCCAGAGGCGATGCGGACCGGTGCGGTATCCCTTCCCCCCATCGGGGAGAAGGTGGCCCGAAGGGTCGGATGAGGGGCGCGCGAAGCGCCGCACACGTGTCAGGAGGCTTCGCCTCCCCCTCATCCGGCTGCCGCCACCTTCTCCCCGACGGGGAGAAGGGGACAACCGCACTGCCCTATGACACGGCCAGCCCCCTGGAGCGTTTCCGTTTACCGGAAATGCCCTATCTCTTTGTTTTTAAGCAATTCCGGACGCAAATCCGTTTCCCGCTTCTGCTGGAATTGCTCTAATGGCTGTCCTTGCCCACCGGCGCGCCGCGACATCCCTTGAGGAAGTCGAGATCGGCGCCGGTATCGGCGCCCTGCACATGGCTCTGGTGCAACCAGGCATAGCCGGAAGTCGGCAGGTCGTGGTTCGGCTCCCATTCGGCCAGGCGCGCGGCCAGCTCCGCATCGGAGATTTCGAGCGTCAGCGATCGGTTCGGCACGTCGAGCGAGATGAAGTCGCCGTTGCGCACCACCGCCAGCGGCCCGCCGACGGCGGCTTCCGGCGCGGTGTGCAGCACGACCGTGCCATAGGCCGTGCCGGACATGCGGGCGTCGGAAATGCGCACCATGTCGGTGATGCCCTTCTTCAGCACTTTCGGGGGAAGCCCCATGTTGCCGACCTCGGCCATGCCGGGATAGCCCTTCGGGCCGCAGTTCTTCATCACCATGACGCAGGTCTCGTCGATGTCGAGGCCGTCGTCGTTGATCTTCGCCTTGTAGTCGTCGATATCCTCGAAGACGACCGCCCTGCCCCGATGCACCATCAGGTGCGGCGAGGCGGCGGACGGCTTCAGCACCGCGCCCTTCGGCGCGAGGTTGCCGCGCAGCACCACGATGCCGCCCGAGGCGGTCAGCGCCTTGTCGGCCGGCAGGATGACGTCCTCGTTCCAGTTGACGACATCCTTCACCTCGTCCCACACGGCCTCGCCGGACACCGTCAGCGCATCCCGGTGCAAAAGGCCCGCCTCGCCGAGGCGCTTGAGCACCACCGGCAGGCCGCCGGCATAGAAGAACTCCTCCATCAGGTACTTGCCGGACGGCATGAGATTGACGATGGTCGGCACGTCGCGGCCGCAGCGGTCCCAGTCGTCCAGCGTCAGGTCGACGCCGACGCGGCCGGCGACGGCCAGCAGGTGGACCACGGCATTGGTCGAGCCGCCGATGGCCGCATTGGTGCGGATGGCATTCTCGAAGGCCTGCTTCGTCAGGATGTCGGAGGGCTTCAGGTCGTCCTTCACCATCTGCACGATGCGCCGGCCGGTGAGCTGCGCCATCACCTTGCGGCGGCTGTCGACCGCGGGAATCGCGGCGTTGCCCGACAGCGCCATGCCGAGCGCCTCGGCCATCGAGGCCATCGTCGAGGCCGTGCCCATCGTGTTGCAGGTGCCGGACGAGCGGCTCATCGCCGCTTCCGCCTCCAGGAACTCGGCCTGCGTCATCTCGCCGGCCTTCACGGCCTCGGAGAATTTCCACAGATGCGTGCCCGAGCCGATGCGCTCGCCGCGGAACCAGCCGTTCAGCATCGGCCCGCCGGTGACGACGATGGACGGCAGGTCGCAGGAGGCCGCCGCCATCAGCAGCGACGGCGTGGTCTTGTCGCAGCCGACCATCAGCACGCAGCCGTCGATGGGCTGGCCGCGAATGGCCTCCTCGACCGCCAGCGCGGCGAGGTTGCGGAACATCATCGCCGTCGGACGGAAGGTGTTTTCCGAGGCCGAGAACACCGGCACCTCGACCGGGAAGCCGCCGGCCTCCCAGATACCGGCCTTCACCTTTTCGGCCAGTTCGCGCAGGTGGCCGTTGCACGGCGTCAGGTCCGACCAGGTGTTGAGGATGCCGATCACCGGGCGGCCGTCGAACAGGTCGTGCGGATAGCCCTGGTTCTTCAGCCAGCCGCGGTGGTAGATCACGTCGCGGCTGGTGCCGCCGTACCATTCCTGCGAGCGCAGCTTGCGCGGCCAGGGCGCGGGTGTGAATGTCTTGCTCGTGCCGGTCATGTCCAGCCTCCATCGACGATAAAATTCTGCGCGGTACACATGGCGGAGGCCTCGGAGCCGAGGAAAAGCGCCATCTGCGCGATATGCGCGGGCAGAAGCGGGCCCGGAAGACACTGGCTGCGCCGGATCGTCTCGCGCGCCTGGTCGTCCACCCAGAGCCTGAGCTGCTTTTCGGTCATCACCCAGCCAGGAACCAGCGTGTTGACGCGGATGCCGTCCGCGCCGTGGTCGCTGGCAAGACAGCGCGTCATGCCGTGGACGGCGGCCTTGCAGGCGGCGTAGGTGGCGAGATCCGCGCTCCTGATCATCCACGACACCGAGCCGAAATTGACGATCGAGCCGCCGCCCGCCGCCTTCATCATCGGCACGACCGCCTGCGCGGCGAACATCTGGTGGCGCAGGTTGACGGCAATCGTCCGGTCGAAGAATTCCTCCGTCACGCTGTCCAGCGTGTGGCGCTGGTCGTTGGCGGCGTTGTTCAAAAGCACGCGGATCGGCCCGGCCTCGTCGGCGAAGCGGCGGATCGTGGCCTGATAGTCCGCAGTCCGCGTGATGTCGCAGGCCGCGAAACGCACGTCCAGCCCCTCGGCGTTCAGCCGGGCGGCAAGCGCCTCGCCCTCGGCCTCGGCAATATCGACGAAGCAGGTGACGGATCCCTGCCGGGCGAAGGCCTCCGTCAGCTCCGCGCCGATGCCGGTCGCGCCGCCGGAGACGAAGACCGCCTTGCCGGCGAGGTCGGGATAAATCGCGACAGGCTCGCTCATAGCGCGCGGACCTTCACGGCCCCCGCCTCGGGCGCGGCCACCGCCAGCGGATTGGCAAGCGCCGCGCCGAAATCCGGGGCGGAAATCTCGAACACGTCGCCCGCCTGCGGCCTGATGCCGTCGGCGAAGGAAAGCGTCGCCGTGCCGAACATGTGGACGTGCAGGTCGCCCGGCTGGCGGAACAGCGCATACTTGAAATGATGATGCTCGAGGTTGGCGATGGTGTGGGACATGTTCGCCCCGCCCGACAGGAACGGCTTTTCCCACAGGACCTCGCCGCCGCGCAGGATGCGCGACGTGCCGCGGATGTCGGCCGGCAGGTCGCCGACGAGAAGCTCGGGGCCGAAGGCGGCCGGGCGCAGCTTCGAATGGGCGAGGAACAGATAGTTGATCCGCTCCGTCACATGGTCGGAGAACTCGTTGGCCAGCGAGAAGCCGACGCGGAACGGCGTGCCGTCCGGGCCGATCAGGTAATAGCCGGCGATTTCCGGCTCCTCGCCGCCGTCGAGCGCGAAGGCGGGCGAGGTCAGCGGCTCGCCCGGCGCGACGGCGTTGACGCCGGTGCCCTTGTAGAACCATTCCGGCTGGACGCCGACCTCGCCGTCGGCCGGCCTGCCGCCTTCCAGTCCCATGCGGAACATCTTCATCGAGTCCGACAGGCCCTCGGCCGGGGCGTGCATGGCGTCGCGCGTCGAGGCCGAGCCGGTATGCGTCAGGCCCGTGCCGGTCAGGAACATGCGGGCCGGCTCGGGATGGCGCAGCGGCACGTCGAGCGCGCCCTTCGCCGCCAGTTCCGCCACGTCGACGGTCTCGCCGCCGGGCGGCACGACGCTTGCCAGCGGCCGGCCCTTTTCGACGGCCTCGCGGGCGAAATCCAGAATGGTGGCGCCGGCAACGAGGCGTGCGGCATCCGTCGCGGCGTCACGCACCGCGACACCACCCTTGCGAACCTGGCTGAGAAGCATTTGTCCTATCCTTGCTTGGTCTTGTTGTAGACGTCGAAGATGACGGCGACGAGGAGAACCAGACCCTTGATGACCTGCTGGTAATCGATGCCGATGCCCATGATCGACATGCCGTTGTTCATCACGCCCATGATCAGCGCGCCGACCACGACGCCGATCACCTTGCCCGAACCGCCGGCCATCGAGGCCCCGCCGATGAAGACGGCGGCGATCACGTCCAGCTCGAAGCCGGTCCCGGCCCTCGGGGTCGCCGAGTTGAGGCGGGCGGTGACGATCATTCCGGCAAGCCCGGCCAGAACGCCCATGTTCACGAAGGTGAAGAACACCAGCCGGCTGGTCTTGATGCCCGAAAGCTTCGCCGCCTTCTCGTTGCCGCCGACCGCGTAGATGCGGCGGCCGGTGGTCGTCTGGTTGGTGAAGAAGTTATAGGCGACGATCAGCACCGACATGACGATCAGCACGTTCGGCAGGCCGCGGAAGCTCGCGAGCTTCCAGCCGACGAACAGCAGCACCGCCGACACTACCGCATGCTTCAGCCAGAACATGGCCGCCGAGCCGGTCTCCATGCCGAAGGCCTCGTCCTGCCGGCGGGCGCGCAGGCTCTGCCAGACGATGGCGAGGATGGCGATGACCACCACGGCGATCGCCGTCATGTTCGGCCGCCCGACGCCGAAGAAATCGGGAATGAAGCCGGTCGACAGCGCCTGGAACTCGCGCGGGAACGGGCCGATGTTCTGGCCGGCCAGCAGCCACAGCGTCAGGCCGCGGAACACCAGCATGCCGGCCAGCGTCACGATGAAGGAGGGGATGCGCCAGAAGGCGACCCAGTATCCCTGCGCCGCGCCGATCAGGCCGCCGGCGACGAGAACGGTCGGGATGACCGCCCAGACCGGCCAGCCCTGCTGCACGGTCAGCACCGCCGCGATCGCCCCGGTGAAGGCGGCGACCGAGCCGACCGACAGGTCGATATGGCCCGAAACGATGACCAGCAGCATGCCCAGCGCCATGACGATGACGTAGGAATTCTGCAAAAAGAGGTTGGTGATGTTCTGGGCCGACAGGAAATCGACGTCCTGGACGGCCCGCACCACGACGAGGAAAAAGAAGACGATGGCGAGCAGCGCCAGAATCATTCCGTTTTCCCGAAAATTGCCCCCGAGCTGGGTGCGAAGGGTTTCCTTGGCGCTTGTCACGCTGCTTTCTCCCCGTTTTGCTGTCCGTCCCTGACGATGAGGCCCATGATCGCTTCCTGGCTGGCTTTCTCGCGGGAAAGCTCGCCGACGATCCTGCCTTCGTTCATGACGAAGATACGGTCGCACATGCCGAGCAGTTCCGGCATTTCCGACGAAATCATCACGATGCCCCGCCCCTGGGCGGCGAGATCGTTCATGATGGCGTAGATTTCATATTTCGCGCCGACATCGATGCCGCGCGTCGGTTCGTCGAGGATCAGCACCTGCGGGTTGGTGAACAGCCATTTCGACAGAACCACCTTCTGCTGGTTGCCGCCGGACAGGTTGACGACCCGCTGGTGAACACCCGGCGTACGGATCTTCAGCGCCTTGCGGTAATTCTCGGCCACCGAATGTTCGCGGCCCTTGCCGAGCACCCAGCCGCTGGCGATGCCGGCCAGGTTGGCGAGCGTCACGTTGCGGGTGATCGGCTCGTCGAGGATGAGGCCGAGCGCCTTGCGGTCCTCGGTGACATAGGCGAGCCCCGCGTCGATGGCGCGGCTGACCGTCGAAAGATCGGCCGTCCTGCCGTCGATGGTCGCCTCGCCCGACAGGAAGCGGCCGTAGGAGCGGCCGAACAGGCTCATGGCCAGTTCCGTGCGGCCGGAGCCCATCAGGCCGGCGATGCCGACGATCTCGCCGCGGCGCACGTTGAAGGCGGCGTCGCGGATCATCTGGCGCGGCTGGTCGGGATGACCGACGTTCCAGCCCCTGACCTCCATCAGCATCTCGCCGATCTGCGGGTCGCGGTGCGGATAGCGGTGCTCCATGTCGCGGCCGACCATGTCGCGGATGATGCGTTCCTCCGTGACCTCGTCGCGGTCAAGCGTCGAGACGGTGGAGCCGTCGCGGATCACCGTCACCCGGTCCGCGACGCGGCGGATCTCGTTGAGCTTGTGGGAAATGATGATCGACGTCACGCCCTGCGCCTTCAGCTCCAGCATCAGGTCCAGGAGCTTCTGGCTGTCGTTTTCCTGAAGCGCCGCGGTCGGCTCGTCGAGGATCAGAAGCTTGACATCCTTGGCGAGCGCCTTAGCGATCTCGACGAGCTGCTGCTTGCCGACGCCGAGCTTCTCGACCGGCGTGGCGGGCGCTTCGTCGAGGCCGACCTTGCGCAGCAGTTCGCCCGTGCGGCTGAAGGCCAGCGGCCAGTTGATGACGCCGCGCGTCGCCACCTCGTTGCCGAGGAAGATGTTCTCGGCGATGGACAGAAGCGGCACCAGCGCCAGCTCCTGGTGGATGATGATGATGCCGTGCGTCTCGCTGTCGCGAATGTCCCGGAAGGCCACGGTCTCGCCCTCGAAGACGATATCGCCCTCATAGGTGCCGTGGGGATAGACGCCGGAAAGGACTTTCATCAGCGTCGACTTGCCGGCTCCGTTCTCGCCGCAGATCGCATGGATCTCGCCCTGCTCGACCTTGAGATCGACGCGATCCAGGGCCCGGACGCCGGGAAACGACTTGCCGATGCCGCGCATTTCAAGAATGGCAGTCATGAGCGCCTCCTGAATTTACGAAAGAAAACGGGAAGGGCGCGATGGGGCCTGCGCCCTTCCCTGTCTGCCGGAAACGGTTACTTGAGCTGTTCGGGCTTGTAGTAACCGGAACCGACGAGAATTTCCTCGTAGTTCGACTTGTCGACCGAAACCGGTTCGAGCAGGTAGGAGGGAACGACTTTCACGCCGTTGTCGTAGGTTTCCGTGTCGTTGATTTCGGGCTCGCTGCCCTGGAGCACGGCATCCACCATCTTCACGGTCACGGCGGCGAGCGCACGGGTGTCCTTGAAGATCGTCGAATACTGTTCGTCGGCGATGATCGACTTCACCGAGGGCACTTCCGCGTCCTGTCCCGTGACGATCGGCATCTTCAGGTCGCCGGAGCCGTAACCGACGCCCTTGACCGACGACAGGATGCCGATGGAAAGACCGTCATAGGGCGAAAGCACGCCGTGGAGATGCTTGTTCGAATATTGCGAGGACAGGATGTTGTCCATGCGCGACTGGGCCGTGGCCGGGTCCCAGCGCAGCGTGCCGACCTTGTCCATGCCGGTCTGGCCCGACGGGATGACGATATCGCCCTTGTCGATCAGCGGCTGGAGAACGGACATGGCGCCGTTGTAGAAGAAGAAGGCGTTGTTGTCGTCCGGCGAGCCGCCGAACAGCTCGACGTTCCACGGCTTCTCGTCCGGGAAGCGGTCTTCCAGCCCCTTCACCAGCGACGAGGCCTGCTGCACGCCGACCTTGAAGTTGTCGAAGGTGGCATAGTAGCTGACGGCGTCGCTTTCGCGGATCAGGCGGTCGTAGGCGATCACCTTGATATCGGCCGCCTCCGCGTTTTCCAGCGCGTTGGTCAGCGTCGTGCCGTCGATCGAGGCGATGACCAGGACCTTCACGCCCTTGGTGATCATGTTCTCGATCTGGTTGAGCTGGTTGGGAATGTCGTCCTCGGCATATTGCAGGTCGGTCTGATAACCGGCTTCCTGCAACTGCTTGACCATGTTGTTGCCGTCGTCGATCCAGCGGGCCGACGACTTGGTCGGCATGGCGATGCCGACGAGGCCCTTGCTCTGGGCCGAGGCCTGAGCGGCGAAAAGACATGCGGCGACGGCGGCTGTTGCCGCGAGAAACTTAAACTTCATCATTTCCTCCCTGGTGAGCGGGGCGCCTCCTCGGGTCCCGCAACCTCATCCGCGATACGGATAAACCAGAGATAATCCCTCTCGACATGACTATCAAATCGAATTATTTCAAATTCACATATCAAAACCGGTATATAAAAACATGGCTTTCCCGCTCTCTCCGCTTCCCTATCTCAAGCTCTCGCACCTGCGCCTGGTGGCGGCGATCGCCCAGCACGGCCAGATCCAGATGGCCGCGCAGGCCCTGACGCTGACCCAGCCGGCCGCCTCGCGCACGCTGGCCGAAATCGAGAAGCTGGTCGGCGCGCCGCTGTTCGAGCGCCATCCGCGCGGCATGACGCCGACGCCGACGGGCGCCATCATGGTGCGGCGGGCCAATTCGATGCTGATGGAGATGCAGGATCTCGCCCACGAGCTTCAGGGCCAGCGCGAAGGCCGCTCCGGCCTCGTGCAGACCGGCGCCGTGACCGGCCCGGCGGTCGGCTGCTTCGTGCCGGCCATCCGCAGGCTGAAGGCCGAAAGCCCTCATGTCGAGCTGAGGATCGACGTCGGTCCGTCGATCCAGCTCATGCGCGGACTGGAGGAAGGCGACTACGATTTCATCATCGGCCGGCTTCTGCCCGATTCCGACGCCGACGCCTTCCAGATCGTGCCCGGCAAGATCGAGCGCGTGCGGTGCCTCGTGCGGCGCGGCCATCCGCTCGCCGGCCGCCGCCATGTGCCCCTTTCGGACCTGAAGAACCATCCGTGGATCATCCAGGAACGCGGCACGCCCATCCGCCAGGCCGTCGAGGCCGCCTTCATCGGCAAGGGTCTGAGCGTTCCCGCCGATGTGGTCGCCACCTCGTCGCTGGTGCTGATGATGGGGCTGATCATCGATTCCGACATGATCGCGCCGATGTCGATGGAGGTGGCCAAGCTGATGGAGGCGACGAGCGGCGGCGTGCTTGCCGTTCTCGACCTCGACATGCCGATCGAGGTCTCGCCCTACCACATCATCACGCGGCGCGACCGCCGCCTTTCGCCGGCAGCCAGCCGCCTTTATACGCTGGTCGAGGAGGAAATGACCCGCCTGCGCACCTGAAATGACCGCCGAAAAGGCCGTTGACGAGTAGACAGCTGTCAACAAATTCCCGTTTTACGATAAAGACTTAAACCCCGAATCGCTAAAGTTCGCCGGGACGCCGCCGCCCGGGCGGAAAACCAGCCGCGCGCTTTTGCGAACAGAGCGTTCATCCGCCTTTCCCTTTCTGTCCCGCGGGCCCACATTGTGCGATGAACAATGCGGCATATCCATTTTCAAAAGGCAGAACGACCATGAAGAACATCGGTTTCCTTTCCTTCGGGCATTGGGCGCCCTCGCCGCAATCGCAGACCCGCTCTGCCGGCGACGCCCTTCTCCAGTCCATCGACCTCGCCGTGGCGGCGGAGGAACTCGGCGCGGACGGCGCCTATTTCCGCGTCCACCACTTCGCCCGCCAGCTCGCCTCGCCCTTCCCGCTTCTCGCCGCCGTCGGCGCGCGGACGAAGACAATCGAGATCGGCACGGCGGTCATCGACATGCGCTATGAAAACCCGTTCTACATGGCCGAGGACGCCGGCGCCGCCGACCTCATCGCCGGCGGCCGTCTTCAGCTCGGCATCAGCCGCGGCTCGCCGGAACAGGTGGTCGACGGCTGGCGCTATTTCGGCTATGCGCCGAAGGAAGGCCAGAGCGACGCCGACATGGGCCGCGGCCATGCCGAGGTCCTGCTCGAAGTGCTCCGGGGCAACGGCTTCGCCGAGCCCAATCCGCGGCCGATGTTCCCGAACCCGCCCGGCCTCTTGCGCCTCGAACCGCATTCCGAGGGCCTGCGCGACCGCATCTGGTGGGGTGCCGGCTCCAATGCCACCGCCACCTGGGCGGCCAAGCTCGGCATGAACCTGCAAAGCTCGACGCTGAAGGACGACGAGACGGGCGAACCGTTCCACATCCAGCAGGCGAAGCAGATCCGCATCTATCGCGAAGCCTGGAAGGAGGCCGGTCATACCCGCACCCCGCGCGTCTCCGTCAGCCGCTCGATCTTCGCGCTGACCGACGACCGCGACCGGGCCTATTTCGGCTATGGCAGCAAGGAACAGGACTCGATCGGTTATCTCGACGAGAACACCCGCGCCATCTTCGGGCGCTCCTACGCCGCCGAACCGGACAGGCTGGTCGAGGAGCTGAAGAAGGACGAGGCCGTCGCCGAGGCCGATACGCTGCTGCTGACCGTCCCGAACCAGCTCGGCGTCGACTACAATGTCCATGTGATCGAATCGATCCTCAAGCACGTCGCCCCGGCGCTCGGCTGGCGGTAATTTTCTTCCCGGGAAAACCGGAAACCCGCCTCTTGCGCCAAACCCGCCGATATCGATAGTGAGACCTGACGAGTCTCACTTGAAAACAATCGACCGGGAGCAGGACGTCACGGATGACCGGTTTTTCCGCCCTTCAGCGCGAACGGGCCGAGCGCGAGGCGGCGCGGCGTCTGGCCCGCGCCGTCACCCTCGAAGCGCTCGACGGCGTGCTGACCTTCGCCCGGCGCGAAGAACTCGCCGCGCGGCTGACGGATGGCGAGGCCGCGCTTCTGGCCAGCTTCGCCGACGCCGGCCGCTCGGCCCATACCGTCAGGGCGCTGGCCGGCGACCTCGACCGTCTTTCGCTCTGGTGGCGGGCGGCGGGCGAAGGCCCCCTGCCCTTGCCGCCGTCCGAAGCCGTGTTGCGCCGCTTCGTCGAAACGGAGCAGGCGGCCGATCCGCCCCCGTCGCTCTCGACGCTGAAACGCCGCCTCACAAGCTGGGCGGCGCTGACCCGCGCCGCCGGCGGCGAGACCGGCGTCTTCGATGTCCCGGTCCTGCGCGCCGCCCTTGCCGGACGCAGGCCCGTGCGGCCGAAGGCGCAGCCGCTCGGCCCGGGCGATTTCGAACGGCTTCTTTCCACCTGCGACACCGGCAGCCTGACCGACTGCCGCGACCGCGCCCTGCTGCTGACGGCATTCCATCTCGGCCTCACCCCGGCGCAGATCGCCGCGCTCGATGCCGCCGACCTGGAAGACGGCCCGCCGCCACGGCTCCTCATCACCACGAGGAAGCCCGCTGGCGCGGATTCCCCACCCGATGAGGCGCAGACTCTGCCGGACGCCGTCTTCGCATCCCTGAGCCTCTGGCGGGCGCAAGCGCAGCTTTCGGGCGGGCCGCTCTTCCGTCCGGTCGACCGCTGGCAGAACCCGGGGCGGCTGGGGCTGACGCCGCAATCGGTGAAACTCATCGTCAAGGCCCGCGCCCGGGCCGCCGGTCTCGATCCCGCCGCCTTTTCCGCCCGCAGCCTGCGCCGATCCGTTTTTCACCGTTGATGGTCCGGACAAATTCATGTCTCATGGCCTGACTGTGAAAGAAGGGAACATGCCGCAATGACCGAACTGACAAACAGCGATCCGATCTGGGCCTATGCCGACGCCAAGAAGCAGGCCTTTTGCGACCTGGCCGACCGGGTGTGGGAAACCCCGGAACTGTGCTACGGCGAATACCGGTCGGTCGCCGAACATACCCGCATGCTGCACGAGCAGGGTTTCCGGGTGACGGAAAACGTCGCCGGCATTCCGACCGCCGTCGTCGGAGAGGCCGGCGAAGGCGGTCCGGTCATCGCCATCCTCGGCGAGTACGACGCCCTGCCCGGCCTGTCGCAGGAAGCCGGCGTCGCGGAGCCGAAGCCGCTGCCCGGCAATGGCAACGGCCACGGCTGCGGCCACAATCTGCTCGGCTCGGCCGCCCTTCTCGCCGCCACCGCCGTCAAGGACTGGCTGGCGGCGACCGGCCGCAAGGGTCGCGTGCGCTATTACGGCTGCCCGGCCGAGGAAGGGGGTGCGGCGAAATCCTTCATGGTGCGCGCCGGCGCCTTCGACGACGTGGACGCGGCGATCACCTGGCATCCCGACACCTTCACCCGGGTGTGGGAACCGCTGTCGCTCGCCAACATGCGCATCGACTTCACCTTCACCGGCCGCGCCTCGCATGCCTCGGCCGCGCCGCATCTCGGCCGTTCGGCGCTCGACGCCATCGAGCTGATGAACATCGGCGCCAACTACATGCGCGAGCACATGCCCTCCGACGCCCGCGTTCACTACGCCATTCTCGATGCGGGCGGCGTCGCGCCGAACGTCGTGCAGGCCCGGGCGACGGTGCGCTATCTCATCCGCTCGAAGGAACTGCCCGGACTGTTCTCGCTGATCGAGCGGGTGAGGAAGATCGCCGACGGCGCGGCGCTGATGACCGAGACGCAGGTGGAGGCGAAGGTCGTTTCCGCCGTGTCCAACCTTCTCGCCAACACGCCGCTGGAAGACGCGATGGCCGCCGCCTTCGAGAGGCTCGGCGGCGTTCCCTTCGACGCCGCCGACCGCGCCTTCGCGGCGAAGATCCAGGCAACGCTGTCGCAGAACGACATCGAAAGCGACTACGCCAGCGTCGGCGTGCCCGTCGAGGAGGGAAAGCCGCTGTGCGATTACGTCGTGCCGCGCTTCCTGAAGGGCGAGCCGATGGTCGGTTCCACCGATGTCGGCGACGTGAGCTGGAAGGTGCCGCTGGTGCAGGCGCTGGTGGCGACGCAGGCGATCGGAACGCCGGGCCATTCCTGGCAGGTGACGGCGCAGGGCAAGATGCCCGCCGCCCACAAGGGCATGCTGCACGCCGCCAAGATCATGGCCGCGACCGCCGTCGAGGCGATTTCGGACGAAACGCTTCTGGCCCGGGCGAAGCAGGACTTCCTCGCCCGCACCGAAAAGACGCCCTACGTCTGCCCGATGCCGCCCGAGGTTCAGCCGCCCCTCCAGCCCCGCCCGGCGGAGGCAGCGTAAGATTTCGTCATGGCCCTGAAGACAGTCCGCACCGCGACGCTCGACATCGCCTATCTCGAAACCGGCCCGGCAGACGGCATTCCCGCCATCCTGCTGCACGGCTTTCCCTATGACGCGCATGCCTATGACGCGGTGACGGAAACGCTTTCCGCTTCCGGTTATCGCTGCATCGTGCCCTGGCTGCGCGGTTACGGCCCGACCCGGTTTCTGTCCGCGACCACGCCGCGCTCCGGCGAGCAGGCCGCGCTCGGCGCCGATCTGCTCGCCCTGATGGATGCGCTGTCCATCAATCGTGCCGTGCTCGGCGGCTACGACTGGGGCGGCCGCGCCGCCTGCATCGTCGCCGCGCTCCAGCCGGGGCGGGCAATCGCTCTGGTGAGTTGCGGCACGGGCTACAACATCCAGAATATTCCGCAGGCCGGGCGACCCGTGGCCCCGGAGGAGGAAGCCCGCTACTGGTATCAGTACTACTTCCACTCCGAACGCGGGCGCGCGGCGCTGACCGAAAACCGCCGCGATCTCTGCCGCTTCATCTGGAAGTCATGGTCGCCGCTGTGGACCTTCGACGACGCAACGTTCGCGGCAAGCGCCGCCGCCTTCGACAATCCCGATTTCGTCGAGGTCGTCGTCCATTCCTATCGCCACCGTTTCGGGCTCGTCGCCGGTGACCCGGCCTTCGCGGCGATCGAAACCGCGCTGGAAAAGCAGCCTTCCATCGGCGTTCCGACCGTCGTGCTGCAAGGTATCGACGATGGAGTCGATCCGCCCGCAGAGGCGGATGAGGACGCCGCGCATTTCACCGGTCCCTATGAACGGCGGCGTCTGGCCGGGATCGGCCACAACCTGCCGCAGGAAGCACCCGAGGATTTCGCACGGGCCGTTCTGTCCCTCGCCAGCTTCGCCTGATTTCACAGAAACGTGATCGCAAAACTCCAAATGTGTAAGGCACCTTTCGCCATCTCCCGGCAAAAAGCAGCGGCGATCCCCTGAAACGGTCGCATAGAACCCCTATATGAATTTTCATCAGGGAAACCATTTCCGAGAAGAGGAGACTTGAATGCCCGCTTTCGCATCGCGCCTTGCCCGGCTTACCGCCATCGTGGCGCTCGGCCTGACAACGACGCTCGCAACGATCGACACGGCGGACGCCCGCCGCGCCGGCGGCGGGTTTTCGAGCTTCGGCAGCCGCGGCTCGAAGACCTTCGCCGCCCCGGCCCCGACCAACACCGCGCCGGGCGCTGCCTCGCCCGTCGAACGATCGATGACCCCGCGCACCACGCAGCCTTCGCAGGCCGCCCCGAATGCCGCGGCCCAGCAGCGCAACACCGGCGGCCTGTTCGGCGGCTTCGGCCGCAGCATGCTTGGCGGCCTGCTCGTCGGCGGGCTGATCGGCATGCTGCTCGGCCACGGTTTCGGTGGCATGGCCGGCATGCTGGGAATGCTTCTCCAGGTCGCGCTGATCGGCGGTCTCATCATGCTGGCGATGCGCTTCTTCGCCAGCCGCAACCAGCCGGCACAGGCGGCCGCAGGCGGTCCGGCGCTGCGCCAGGCCAGCGGCTTCGGCGGTCGCGATTCTTCTGCCGGCTCCGGTTTCCGCATGCCGGACCTCGGCGGCAATGCCGCGCCGGCCGCCGCCGCGGTGCCCGCCGCCCGGCCGCTGGAGATCGACGGCCCGGATTTCGACCGGTTCGAGGAACTCCTGACCGAGGTTCAGGAAGCCTATGGCCGTGAGGACTATGCAGCGCTTCGCCGCATCGCCACGCCGGAAGCCATGTCCTATCTCGCCGAGGAACTGGGCGAGAACGCAACGGCCGGCGTGAAGAATAGCGTCAGCGCCGTGAAGCTGCTTCAGGGCGACCTGTCCGAAGCCTGGAGCGAGGACGACACGGATTATGCGACGGTGGCGTTGCGCTACGAAAGCATCGACGTCATGACCGACCGGGCCAGCGGCGCCGTCGTCGAGGGCAATGCCGAGACGCCGACCGAAAGCACCGAAATCTGGACCTTCGCGCGCAAGCGCGGCGGCGACTGGCTGCTTTCGGCCATCCAGGCGGTTGAATAAGAACTCGCGTCTGGCTCTCTTTCGTCATGGTCGGGCCTGACCCGACCATCCACCGCCGCACCCGGGACATGGACCCTCGGGTCAAGCCCGAGGGTGACGAAGGAGGAGACTGTGAATATCATCGAGCCCCGGTTCACCACCGGGGCTTTTTCATACCCGGCCGACGCTCAATCCAGCGTCAGGATCAGATTGGCAAGCAGGGCGGTGCGCGGCCGGACACTGTCCTTGAGGATATATTCCTCATGGGTGTGGGCCCCTGCCCCGTCCGCACCGAGGCCGTCGAGGGTGGCGACGCCCATCGCGGCGGTGAAGTTGCCGTCCGAACCGCCGCCGGTCGCCATGCCTTCCAACTCGATCCCGAGCGGCTTCGCCACCGCGCGCGCCTGGGCAAAAAGCGCATCCCCGCCCGCCGATCGCGGAAAGGCCGGACGGTTCATGCCGCCTGAAATCCTCAGCCGGATGCGTGCGTCCTCCGGCTTCAGCCCATCGATGAAGGCCAGCACGTCGCGCTCGGCCTCCGCATCCGGCAGGCGCACATCCACCTTGAGGTGGCATTCGGCGGGAATGATGTTGCGGCCGGCGCCGCCCTCGATCTGGCCGACCGTGACGGTCACACCACGTTCGAAATCGTTGAGCGCCTCCAGCTTCAGGATGATCTTGGCCGCCTCGCGGATCGCACTCACCCCGTTCTGCGGGTGGGTGCCGGCATGCGACGGCTTGCCGTAGATGCCGATATCGTAGATCGCCACGCCCTTGCGGGCGACGACGATCCTGCCGCCGTCGCGGGCCGGCTCGACGACCAGCACGCTGCGCGCCTTGCGCCCCTCCGCCTCGATGATCGCCCGGCAGCTTACGCTGCCCGTCTCCTCGTCGGGCGCGAAAAGGATCGTGACCGGCCGTTTCGGGCCGTTACCCGAGGCGACCGCCAGCTTCAGCGCCGCGAGCGTCATCAGCGCGCCGGATTTCATGTCGTATATGCCCGGACCGTAGATGCGGTTTCCCTCCTCGCGGTAGGGCAGTTTTCCGGCCAGCGTGCCGCGGGCATGGACCGTGTCGAGATGGGCAAGGACCAGCACGCCCTTTTCGGCCTCCGTTTCGCGCGGCTCGCCCGAACGGACGATCAGCACGTCGCCGAAACCCGGCTTGCCCGGCAGGCGCTCGATATGAAATCCGCAGGCCTTCGCATAGGCTTCCGCCCGGTCCATCATCGCGCTGACGCCTGCGACGTCCGGCGTGTGGCTTTCGATTTCCACCCAGGCCTTCAATTCGGCCAGCAGCGCGGTTTCATCGATGTCGTCCGGCGAGATCGCCAGCGGGAAAGAGGGAATGCTCACGGAATGGACCTGTCGTTTCGTTTGGGAAGATCATGGCGGGAAAGGCCATACTGACCCGGAGCGAAGCCGTCGCGCAACCCTAATCCTCCGCCGATCGTAACGCTTTCAACATGGGATGGATCGAGAACTTGCCCTGTTGCGCCTTGCGGGTGAGATCACGCAGATAGCCGCCGGGCGAATGGATGTCCCCGGCCCGTTCCAGAATGGCGGCAATGACGGTGATGGCCGCCGGTTCGCCGAGAATCTCGATCGCTTCCCGCCAGGCGGACGGCGAAATCCCGAGCATCGAGCGAACCAGATCGGCCGTCGCTCGTGCGTCCTTCCAGGTCGCGATACCGTCGCGGGAATAGTCGCGGATCGTCGGGCAGGCCCGAAGCAGCGACGTTAACGTAATCTTTTCGGCTTTCCTGTCAGAATGACGGCGTTTTCCAGACGATCCCGACTCCGGCTTTTCCGCCGTGGGTATGGCCCCCGCCGCTGTGTTGGGGTCATAGCCTTTTATTTCAAGTGGTGGTTCTGTGTTTGAAGTATGAATATGCCGCTCATTTTCGTCGTCATAGCCGCTCATTTCCTGCTCAGAGAGACTATCGAGATAGGCATTCTCCACCTCCGCACGTAGCCTGACGAGAGCGTCGCGGCGCTCGACAAGGCCGGTGCTGTCGGCGGCGCGAGAAAGACGGCCGGAAAGCCCTTGCAGGCGAAGGGCGTAGTCGGCCCAGTCCCCTGCCCTTCGCTCGTCAAGCGCCGCTTCCACGGTCTTGGCGATGTCGCGCAGGTGCAGGGTGATCTCGCCGCGCAGGATACGGACGTCCCTCGCCTCCGCCCGCACCGCCTCGGCCTTCGCATGGATCTCGGCGGCGGCCAGCGCCAGCGGCGCCAGGTCGAAGCCGAACGCCTCTTCCCTCAACCCGTCCTCGTCACGGCGGCAGTAGCGCTTGCCGTTCGGACTGTCGCGGCGCAGGAGCAGCCCCGCCCCGACCAGCGCCGCCAGATGACGGCGCAACGTGGCGTCCGACATGCCGCGCGAGCGCAGCGACAATTCCCGATTGGAGGGAAAGACGACGATCGGCTGGCTGCCGTCGAGAATGCGCTCGGGATGGAAGGTCAGGAGCGCGTCGAGAACCGTCAGAGCGCGGTCGGAAAGCCCGTAATGGGCCCGCGCGTCGATGAGTGCGCGCAGCAGTTCCCACTTATCCGCCTGCCCCGTGTCGTTGCCGCCGCGGCCGGCGGCGATCTCGTCCTGCCGCCTTGCCGTGCGCTGTTGCAGGGCAAAGATATCCGCACGCATGCGCCCGCCGCCGAACGGCGTCGTTGCCAGTCTTTCCGTCATGATCGGCCCCTTCCCTTGGAGGGCAAGCGGCGCAGCAAAACAATCCGTCAAGCCACGGCAAAGCGATCCGAAAGACGCAGGCGTCCTTCGGGCGAACCGCGCAGGATGGCGCAGCCCGACCGTTTCCGGCACGCTTCGGAGCGTGTGGAGAAGGATCGCCGTTCAGGATATCGGCCGATCGAACCCGGTCTTATCCTGATTTCAGGCAAATCACTCCCGTTTTCCGCCGGCACGATCGGTGCCAGACGAAATCCGCAGTTTTTCCAAAGGGCGACGGGCACGACTAAGGTATTGAATTTCCTTTCTAAAACAAAAGGATACTCAATTCCGGTGCGTCATGCGCGGAGCCGGAGCTTGACTTTGACCGTTCGAAGTGATTCTCTTGAATTGCTACATTGAAGAGGGCTTCCGGAACGGCGACGTTTTGGAGGCCTTTTTTCTTGCGCTCTTGGTCCTTTCTTCGGTTTCACCTGGCCGGCCCTGCCCCTGCGGGACAGGCTTCCGGCCGCTCACGGCGCACGGCTTTCCCGCTTCGCAGACGGGAGGATGCCGGGCACCCTTTCGAAACGCCGGCGCGTCGCCCCGATACCGGGCGGACGCATGGCGCTCTGGACGGGACCGGGTAGGCGCGACATGTCCCGGTCCTGCATTTCACCGCCGCAAAATGCCGCGGCGAACTGGTCTCACTCCCCTGCCCCGGCGATCTGCGAATAGTGCCGCGACAGAAGGTCGGCGGCCTTTTCGATCGCCTCGGCCGAGGCGCCGGGCAGAAACTCGATCCGCGATCCCTTGGCCGTGGTCACGAGCCGGGCGAACACCCTGCCTGTTCCATCGGCCAGTTCGCGGGGCCTGGCCGCCTTCGGCTTGTCGCGGGCCGTCAGGCGGTTGAAGACGAACTGGAAGCGCTTGTCGCTGTCGGCCTCGGCGAACCGCTGGAAACCGATCTCTTCGGTCGCCTTCGCATGGCCCGCGTCGCTCGACACCAGCGATCCGAGCGCCATCCACCGGTCGCGGCCGGCCTTCGGCGCGGGGCCGATGGCCCGCACGATATGCACCGGCACCGCCTCGGCGACCTGGAGAAGGCGCGAAAGCTCGCTCTTTTCGACGGCCAGCGCCTCGCCCACCACCTTGCGGTCGAAGCCGCGCGACACCAGCGTCCGGGCGAAGAAGGCGCGCTCGATGAAGGTCAGGTTGCGCCGCTCGGCGTTCTCCTTGCCCTGCGCCAGCACCAGCGCGTCGTCGGACAGCGCCCGCACCACCGCCTGCACCTTGATGCCGAGACGGCGCGCGGCCTCCAGGCGGCGGTGGCCGTAGGCGGTCTGGTAGCGGCCTTCGGCGGTCGGATGCGGCCGCACGAGGATCGGCACCTGCTGGCCGCTCTCGCGGATGCTGTCGACCAGCCGCTCGAAATCCTCGTCCGTTCGGCCGGAAACGGTCAGCCGGTCCTCGACGATGGACCCGTCGACCACGGCCGGATCAAGCAAGACGACCCGCTCGCCCTTTTCCAGCGCGGCGCGCAGGTTGCGCGCCTCCTCGGCCTCGCGCGTCATCGCGCCGAGCGTCAGGCCCATCGCCTTGACGGCGCCGGAGCGCGAATGGTCCGGAGGCGGCGGCGCGGCGGGAGCCGACTTGGTTTCCGGTGCGGCTGGCGGCGCGGACGGCGCCAGCGATCCGCCGAAAAGAGCCTTCAGCTCGTTCTTGCGATTGATGCCCGCCACGTCTTACCCCCTCTTCTCGCGGCCCCAGGCCGCATGGATCAGCGCCTCGATCTCGGCATTGACCGCATTCATGGATTCCATCGCCCGGTCGTAGGTCGAGCGGGTGAAATTCTCGCGCCCCACCTCGTAGAGCGTCTGCTTGGTCAGGCCCGCATCGGAAATCGCCGTGGACTTGACCATCGGCGCAGTCAGCACCCGCCCGCCGAACAGCGAGCGCATGAAGCCGACGATCTGCGCCTGCGGGCCGTCGTTCGGCTCGTAGCGCGTCACCAGATAGCGCAGGAAATCGAAGTTCAGCTCGCCGCCGGCCTCGCGCACCACGCCGAGCAGGTCGGCCGTCATGAACAGGAACTGGTTCATCGAGGCGACGTCGAGCATCTGCGGATGCACGGTGACAAGCACCGAGGTCGAGGCGCACAGCGCCGAAAGCGTGAGATAGCCGAGCTGCGGCGGGCAGTCGATGACGACGACGTCGTAATTGGCCGCCACATCGGCCAGCGCCGCCTGGATGCGGGCGAAGAAGAGGGGGCCGATATCCGCGCCCTCCTGCCGTCGCAACAGCGCCTGCGGCGTCGCATGCTCGAATTCCTGAAGCTCCAGATTGCCCGGCACCAGATCGAGGCCGGGGAAATAGGTGCCGCGCACGATGTCGCCAAGCGGCCGGCGCGTGTCGCCGTCATAGCGGATCGCGCCGTAAAGCGTGTCATTGCCGGAAAGGTCGAGTTCCGGCTGATAGCCGAACATGGCCGAAAGCGAGGCCTGCGGGTCGAGATCGACCGCCAGCACCCGATGGCCGGTCAGCGCCAGATACTGCGCCAGATGAACGGTGGAGGTCGTCTTGCCGGAGCCGCCCTTGAAATTGGTGACGGAAATGATCTGGAGATGCTCGCCGGCTTCCGGGTCGCGCCAGGGCAGGTAGGTGCGCGCCTTGGGGGCGTTGCCCTTTGAGAGCGCCTGATCGGCCAGGTAACGGCGCAGCGCCGCGATATCCGCCAGCGTGTAGAACCGGCGGCCGCCGTTTCCGGTTTCCGGCTTCGGCCCCTCGCCGGCCAGCGAGAGCTGGCGCAGATAGCCATCGGACACGCCGATGAGACGCGCGGCCTCGCCGGAGGAAAAGGCACGCAGGGTCTTCTGCGCGGCCGGCGGAAACAGCCGCTCGCGCATCGCCTTGAGCTGATCGGACAGCGCATGCGCGTCGGCGGCAATCGCGAGATCCGCCGGCTGGCGAACCGCGCCTTCCCCCACCGTGACCGCTGCTGTTTCGGGCGTCGCCGCCATGCCGACCTCTTCCTGTCTGCGGGCGGCCAGCGCCGCCCATTCCGTTTCTGCCGCGCTTCGGCGACAACTGTTCCGCCGCCCAGCACCGTGAGAGACTGGACCAGCTACAGCCGATTCTGTCCCCTAGTATATACGGAGCGCCTCATCGCTGACAGCCTGCCCCTCGATTTACGAAGATCGCGGATTTCTCCGTCGAAATCCGTAACACTCGCAAAGGTGCAGAAGCTTGTGAGTCGGGTCAAGGCCTTTGTCGATCCGCCTTGATGCCCGCTCGCGCCGCCGTCTGCACGCCTATTCCACGATCTTACCCGCCTTGCGGGACAGGGGGATGAAACGGAGTGAAATCTCCGGCGCCATCGGCTTTCGGGCGGTTCGTTTTCCGCGCGCGACAGACGGTTGACAGCTGGCAACCGAGCCGGCGACTCAGCCGTTGACAGCTGTCAACGGGCGCCACGCGGGCGATCCACGCCTTCAGCCTGCGTTCATCGGCACCTTCTTACCATCGGGACACTCGCCTGACGCCGCGGCCACGAAACGGCCGGAAAAGCGGTCGATCGTGAGGACCAAGATCAATTCCGTACAAGAAAGCGAGGAATTGTCATGACGCGAATAGGGAGGTTTCTGGCCGTTTGCATGCTCGGCTTCGGCGCCATCGCCGGGGCCATGCCGGCCTTCAGCATGCCCGCCGCACCGGCCTTGCCGGCCGTCGCCGCGGGCGACATCACGCTTGCCCAGTGGGGACCGCCTCCCCGTTGGGACCAGCGCCGGCCGCCGCCCGGCTGGGGTCATCGCCCGCCCCCGCCGCCGCCGCATTGGGGCCACCGTCCGCCGCCCCCGCCGCCGGGCTGGAGGCATCGGCCGCCGCCGCGCCACCACTATCGCCCGGCACCGCCGCCGCGGGTCTACCATCCGCGTCCGCATGCCCGCTCGCATGTACAATGGTGCCTGAACCGCTACCGTTCGTACAATCCGGCCACGAACCGCTTCCTCAGCAATTCGGGCCATTACAGGATCTGCGTCTCGCCCTATTCGCGCTGAGACCCGGACAAACGGAAAAGGGGCGGCCTCTTGGCCGCCCCTTTTTCATGCCGCCGGCCGGGGCCGGGCAACTATTCGTCCTCGTCCATCGGCGCGGGGGCGGCATCGCGGCTGCCGCTGATGATTTCGCGCTTGCCGACATGGTTGGCCGGGCCGACCAGGCCTTCCTGTTCCATGCGCTCCACCAGCGAGGCGGCGCGGTTATAGCCGATCGACAGGCGGCGCTGGATATAGGAGGTCGAGCATTTGCGGTCGCGCAGGACCACCTTGACGGCCTTCTCGAACAGGTCGTCGCCGGATTCCTCCGCCATCGCCCCCTTGTCGAACACGGCCTCGTCGGCGGCCTGTGCGTCTTCCACCGCTTCTTCTTCCGTCACCGTGCCGAGATAGTGTGGCCGGCCCTGACGCTTCAGGTGCGCGACGACGTGCTCCACCTCGCGATCCGAGACGAACGGGCCGTGGACGCGGCTGATGCGCCCGCCGCCGGCCATGTGCAGCATGTCGCCCTGGCCGAGAAGATGTTCCGCGCCCTGTTCGCCGAGAATGGTGCGGCTGTCGATCTTCGACGTCACCTGGAAGGAGATGCGCGTCGGGAAGTTGGCCTTGATCGTGCCGGTGATGACATCGACCGAAGGCCGCTGCGTCGCCATGATCAGATGAATGCCGGCGGCGCGGGCCATCTGGGCGAGCCGCTGGATCGCGCCCTCGATCTCCTTGCCGGCGACCATCATCAGGTCGGCCATCTCGTCGACGATGACGACGATATAGGGCATGTGCGACAGGTCCATCGCCTCCTCGGTATAGGTCGGCTCGCCGGTCGAACGGTCGAAGCCGGAGGGAACCTGAACCGTCACCTCCTCGCCCTTGGCGCGGGCTTCCGCGGCGCGGGCGTTGTAGCCGTCGATGTTGCGCACGCCGAGGCGCGACATCTTGCGATAGCGATCCTCCATCTCGCGCACCGCCCATTTCAGCGCCATCACGGCCTTCTTCGGGTCGGTGACGACCGGGGTCAGCAGGTGCGGAATGCCGTCATAGACGGAAAGCTCAAGCATCTTCGGATCGACCATGATCAGGCGGCATTCTTCCGGGCGCAGGCGATAGACCAGCGACAGGATCATGGTGTTGATCGCCACCGACTTGCCCGAACCGGTGGTGCCGGCGACCAGCAGATGCGGCATCTTGGCCAGTTCCGCGATCACCGGTTCACCGCCGATGGTCTTGCCGAGGCAGACGGCCAGCTTGTATTTCGATTCCCAGTATTCCTCGCATTCGATCAACTCGCGGAAGAACACCGTCTCGCGCACCGCGTTCGGCAGTTCGACACCGATGACGTTGCGGCCGGGAACGACCGCAACGCGGGCCGACAGCGCCGACATGGAGCGGGCGATGTCGTCGGAAAGACCGATGACGCGCGACGACTTGACCCCAGGGGCGGGCTCGAACTCGTAGAGCGTGACGACCGGGCCGGGGCGCACGTCGATGATCTCGCCCTTGACGCCGAAATCCTCCAGAATGCTTTCCAGCAGGCCGGCGCTCTGCTCCAGCGCTTCCGGAGACATGGCTTCGGCGCGCTGGCCGCTCGGCTCCTGCAACAGCGAAACCGGCGGAAATTCGTAAGGGCCGTAATCTTCCACCAGCCGGTTCAACGGACGCTGCACGGCGGCGGAGAAGGACGCCGGCGCCGGAACAGTCGCGGAGACGGGAGAGGGGAGGGGCGACGGCATGGCCGGCGCCTCGACGGGTGCGGGTGCCTCGATGACCCCGGCATCCTCGACCGGCGCTTCGGCGGCGGGCTCCGCGACGGCTTCGATGAGCGGTTCCGTTGCCGTCATGTCGGCTTCCGGCATGGTTTCGGTTCCGAAGCCAGCCCTGACGACAGTCGCAGTCCAGAAGAGGGTCGGCGTCAGCGTCGTGGCCGGAAGCCGGGTCCAGCCTTCACGAGCTTCCTGCACCGGATCGTCCTCGCGGATCGAACCGGATTTCGGCGGCACTTCGCGATAAAGCGCCACAACGGAACCCGCCGGTGCGCTGGTGGAAAAATCCGGCACGGCGGGGCGCGGGGCGATCGCACCGAAATCGGCGCCCTGTCCCAGCGTTTCGAAGAAGGCGAAATCGGAAACCCAGTCTGGCAGGGCAGGGGACTGGCCTTCGCCAGCCGGCTGGGCGGCTACGGCAGCCGTTTGGGGGGAGGGGAGGGGAGGCGCGGCAACAGGCGTTTCCGGCGCCGCCTCGTCAGGCTCCGCCGGTTCGCGGGCCTCGATGTCGATCGGCGCGAAGAACGGCGCACGCATGCCGGTCAGCGCGATATCCTGCAACATAGCGGGCGTCACGACCGGCTGCACCGGCTCGCCGCCGGTGGCGTCGACGCCGGGCGCCAGATCGGCCAGCGGCTGGTTCGCCGCCATGCGGGCCCGGTTGGCCAGCAGCGCATCGACCGCAGCCTTTTCGGCGGCGGCGGTGCGCTCGGCTTCCGCGGCCTTCTCGGCGGCGCGGCGGGCGGCATAGGTGTCCTTCGGCGGGTCCATCGGGGTGCGGCGCTTCTGAAGCTCGCTTTCCGGCGTGCGGGAAAAGCGCACATTGGAGGCCAGCGCGAAGGCGTTCTGCCATTCGGGCAGTTGAACCGGGGCCGGTGCGGCCGGCTCCTCCATGTTCCCCTGATCATCGAAGGAAGGGTAAGCGGGATTTTTATATGAACTCATGGGGAACCTGCACTTGAGACGAATGCCAAAACGCGTGTTCCGAGTAATAGAAAATAAAGGTTAACTTCCCCTTTCGAAACCGGCGCCGGCCCGCATGCAAACGCCGCGCAAAGCCGGAGGAGGGAAACTCATCCCCATGAATATGTTGCATTTTCGACGATTTAGCATCGAACACACCGGTGAAATATGCCCTGTGGAGATATGACGAAGCCGCCTTGCGCGCGCTTCCTCGATCTTCGGCCCTCGAAGCCGCCGATAACGCCGGATGAGTGCAGCCAAAGCTTGACAGATCCTGCCGTCGCACCGTTACAATCACCTCGCCGGCCGACGGTGCCGGCCTCTTATCGAGCGAAAGACATATCGGACCCATATCATGCTTTTCGGAATCGACTGGGGCGGCACCAAGATGGAAATCGTCGCTCTTGACGCTGAGGGGGCGCTTCACGCCCGGCATCGCATCTCCACCCCGACGACCGACTACGACGACTGCCTGTCGGCCGCCGTCGCCCTGGTGCGCGAGGCCGAGAAGCAATCGGGCAGCAGCGGAACGCTGGGGATCGGCATTCCCGGCAGTCCCTCGCCGCAGACCGGGCTGGTGCGCAATTCCAATGCCACCCTGCTCAACGGGCGGCCGCTCGGCAGCGACCTGCAACGGCGGCTTGGCCAGCCGGTCCGCATCGCCAACGACGCCAATTGCCTGGCCGTTTCCGAGGCCACCGACGGGGCGGGCGCCGGCGAGAACGTCGTTTTCGGCATCATCATCGGCACGGGGCATGGCGGCGGCATAGCCATCAAGGGCCGGGTTCACGCGGGATTTCAAGGGGTTGCGGCAGAGATCGGCCATTATCCGCTGCCGTGGATGACGGCGGCCGAATATCCCGGACACCGCTGCTGGTGCGGCAAGCAGGGCTGCCTCGACATGTATGCCAGCGGCACCGGCTTCGAACTGGACTATGCCGGCGCGACTGGCGAGCAGAGGCGCGGCGCCGACATCATCGCCGACATGCAAGTTGGCGATGCGGCCGCCCGGGCGTGTTACGACCGTTTCGTCGACCGGCTGGCGCGCTCCCTGGCGCTGCTCACCAATATCGTCGATCCCGACGTCTTCGTTCTCGGCGGCGGCCTGTCCAATGTCGATGAACTTTATGCCGACCTGCCGCGCCTGATACCCGCCTATGTGTTCGGCGACGGCTTTTCGACGCCCATCCGCAAGGCGCGGCATGGCGACAGTTCCGGTGTCCGGGGCGCCGCCTGGCTCTGGAAAGGAGAGGAAACACCATGAACGACAACCGGAGTGCCATCCGGGTCGGCCTGATCGGCTACGGTTTCGCCGGAAAGACCTTCCATGCGCCGCTGATCGCCGCCGCGCCCGACCTGGCGCTCGTCGCCGTCGCGTCATCGAAACCGGACGCCGTCAGGGCGGATCTTCCCTCCGTCGAGATTTTCGCCGATCCGGTGGCGCTCGCCGCCTCCGGCTCGGTTGACCTGATCGTCGTCGCCTCGCCGAACGACACCCACGCGCCCCTGGCCGCTGCCGCGTTGAAAGCAGGCGCGCATGTCGTGGTGGACAAGCCGTTCACCCTGACGCTCGACGAGGCACGCGACCTCGCCGCGCTGGCCGAGGCGGAGGGAAAGCTGCTGTCGGTGTTCCACAACCGGCGCTACGACACGGATTTCCTCGGCATCCGGAACGTGATCGAGAGCGGCGTTCTCGGCAGGATCGTGCATTTCGAAACCCATTTCGACCGGTTCCGCCCCGCCGTGCGCGACCGCTGGCGCGAGCGGGCAGTTCCCGGCGGCGGGCTGTGGTTCGATCTCGGACCGCACCTCATCGACCAGACGCTCCAGCTCCTCGGCCTGCCGGAACGGGTGACGGCCACCATCGCCACCCAGAGGGAAGGCGGGCAGGCCGCCGATTACGCCCATGTCATCCTCGATTACGGCACGGCGCGGGCGATCCTGCATGGTTCGATGCTGGTCGCGGGCGGCGTGAACCGCTTCACCGTGCATGGCGAGAAGGGCAGCGTGGTGAAGCGGCACCTCGACCCGCAGGAGCCGCAACTTCTTTCCGGCATGCGGCCCGGCCTGCCGGGATGGGGCAAGGACGATGACCAGATGATCCTTTATGACGGCGAGCGCGAGCAGACCCTGCCCGTGCCGGCCGGCGACCAGAGCCGCTACTATCGCGACGTCGCCCGCGCCATCCGCGGAGAGGGCGCGAACCCGGTGACGCCGCACCAGGCGCTGGCCGTCATGGCCGTTCTCGAAGCCGCGGTGGAATCGTCCGACACCGGCCGCACCGTCGCGCTGCCGCTCACCGACAAGGAAAAATCCGCATGGCTCTGACTGACGACATCGCCCGCATCGCGGAACAGGAAAAAACCCTCATCTTTCCGTCATTCGATGAAAATGCCGCTTTCAAACTCGGCACAACGTTACACGCGCTCGCCATTGGCAATGGCTGGGGCCTCACTATCGATATTCGCCACTTCGACCGGCAGCTTTTCTTTGCCGCAACGCCGGGAAGCGCGCCTGAAAACGCCGACTGGATGAGACGAAAACGCAATGTTGTCAATCACTTCCACAAGTCCAGCTATCGGGTCGGCCTGGAAACGCGGCTGAAGGGAACGACGCTGACGGAACGCAGCGGCCTGGCGGCAAGCGATTACGCCGCGCATGGCGGCGGCTTTCCCGTCCGAATCGGCGGAACCGGCGTCATCGGTTCGATCACCGTCTCGGGGCTGCCGCAGCGTCAGGATCACGAGACGGTCGTCGAAGTTCTGTGCGGGCTGCTCGGTCACGACCATGCCGCGCTCGCACTCGGCCCGGAAGAATAGGGGAGGGGGCCGCCCGGCCTGCCGGGTGGGAGACCGCCTCAGAGCATGAGGGCATCCTTCAGCGCCAGACCTTCCATCGTGCGTAGGTCCAGATCGGCCTCGATATGGTCGATGTGGTGCAGCATGAGGTGGCGGGCCTTTTCGACATCTCCCTGCTCCAGCGCGTCCAGCAGGGCGCCATGCTCGCCATGCCCGCAGCTCGACACGCCGGAGCGGCCGTAAAGCGCGATGACCAGCGACGAGCGGGCGACCAACTCGTCCATGAACTTCTGGAGGATGACGTTGCCGGCGACATGCGCCAGCTTCAGGTGAAAATCGCCAGAGGCCTTGATCTCCGCGCGGCGGGCATCCGGGCCGCGCTGGTTCATGTAATAGGCCTCTTCCTTCAGGTGGGCGCGGAACTCCGCCATATCCCGGGCGGTGATGCGCTGCGCCGCCTCGGCGACGATGCCCGGCTCGATCAGCCGGCGGGATGCGAAGATCTGCCGGGCTTCCTCGGGCGTCGGATTGGAAACGAAAGCGCCGCGGTTGCGCTCGATGCGCACCAGCCCCTCGAATGCCAGCATTTGCAGGGCCGAACGCACCACGGTGCGGCTGACATCGAACAGCGTGCCGACCTCCGCCTCGGAAAGCTTGGTGCCCGGCGCCAGACGGCGATCGGCAATCGCGCTGCGGAGGCTGTCGCGAATATGCTGCGCACGGTCTTCTGGCTGGATGTCCGAGGCGTCGAGAGTGGTGTCGGCTATGTTCATGGGCGATGATCCGAGTATTCGACCCTATGTAGCGCGCGCCGCGCCCCGCGCAAATGCCTAAGTTGCTCCCGGCCATGAAAATATCGCATACAATCGCGCCGAAGGCTGGTTCACGATCGGCGATACGCTCTCGCGCATCCGTCCCGGCCGGTCGTCCACCAGCCGGAAAGCACATCGTCAGCGGGCCGAAACGGATGACTTTTCCCTGCAATGGCAGGCTTTTTTTCGCGGAACAAACCCCGCGATAACCGTTAACACAGTTGCGGTTTACCGCCCCCCGATATAGAGATGAGCGCCAGTATGGCATGGCAATCCGACCAAGAGGGGGCGTCGGACGTCGTACTTCTCAATTCTAACAAGGAAAATGCCGTCAATGAAAGCAGAACCCCACAAGGTTGATATCGAGGTCGGAAAAAAGATTCGCGTTCAGCGGACAATGAAGAAAATGTCGCAGACCGAACTCGGCAACCGGATCGGTGTGACGTTCCAGCAGGTGCAGAAATACGAACGCGGCTCGAATCGCGTCAGCGCCAGCAAGCTGGTCGAAATCGCCCGTGCCCTCGATGTCGATGTGAGACTGTTCTTCGATGGCCTTGAAGAGGAAACCGGCAGCAACGACAACAGGCCCGTCGCCCAGAGCTTCGTCAGCTCGCGCCAGGGCCTGATGCTGAATGCGGCTTTCTTCGCCATTGCCGATGAGCGAATCCGCGAGAACATTCTCCGCCTCGTCCAGACCATCGCCAGCGGAAACGCGGAATCCTGAAACGTTTCAGGCCGAGATTCAGAAACATCCCGGCACCGTGACGGCGGCGGGATGTACGCTTAGCCGGTATTATCCATCCGCAAGAAAGGCTTCGAACGCCTGAGCGGCCCGGCTGCGATAACGCTCTTCATGCGTGACCACGAAGAACGGCCGCGGAACGGGGCGCACCGGCGCCTCGCACAACATCCCGGCCATCAGCGATGCCTCGACGGCGCTGCGCGAAACGAGCGTTGCGCCGAGCCCCGCCGTCACGGCACCGATCACCGCCATGTTGCCCGGCAGGGTCAGCGCAATCTCGATATCGGCGATTCCAAGCCCCTCGCGCGCCAGCATCTCGCCGAATGCCAGCCGGGTTCCCGATCCCGTTTCCCGCAAAACCCACGGGCTTTCCGAGAGCTGCGTCACCGGCCCGGCGCGATCCGCCCAGCGGTGCGAAGGGGCGACGACGACGATCATCTCGTCTTCCGCCACGGCCTTCATGGCAAGGCCGCGCTTCGGATTCGGCCATTCGATCAGGCCGATTTCCGCCCGCCCCTCGGAAACCGCCTCCGCAACCTCCGATGTATTGCCGATCCCGAGATCGAGGCGGATGCCGGGCCAGGCCTCGCGGAAGGCGACCAGCCGGGCCGGCAGCCAGTGCCCGGCGATAGTCTGGCTCGCCATGATCGTCAGCTCGCCATGCATCAGCCCGGAAAGGTCGGCCAGCGCCGCTTCCGCCGCCCTGGCGCTGGCCAGAACCGCCTGCGCCTCGCGCATGAACTGCTGCCCGTTCGGGTTGAGAACGATCGTGCGCCCCACCCGGTCGAACAGAACCACGCCATGACGCATTTCCAGCGCCGTGATGGCCGCGCTGACCGCCGATTGCGTCATGTTCAGCCGCCGAGCCGCCCGGGTGACGTGCTGAAGCGTTGCGACCTCGAGGAATATACGGAGCTGCTCAAGCGTCATGACGATCCGATCATTCGATTTTATCGAACGATATGACAAAGATAATTCGTTGGAAATGGTCATTTTGTAAAATTATATTCCAATGAAAATCGACATGGACAAATATCATGCTCCTGCTTCGCGCCGACACCGCCCCGCCCGCCAACGGCGCCAGCGACATCGTGCTTCACTTCACGCCCAACTGGTTCGCCGCCAGCATGGGCACGGGCATCCTTGCCGCGGCCCTCGGGCAGTTTCCCGGCACGCCCGTCGTCCACGCCGCCGGCCTCGTTCTCCATCTCGTCAATATCGCGCTGTTTTTGCTGTTTTCGGTTCTCTACGGGTTGAAATGGCTGTGTCACACCCGGCTGGCCGCGCGGATCTTCGAACATCCGGTCCAGTCGATGTTTCTCGGCACAATCCCGATGGCGCTGGCGACGATCGTCAACGGCACGCTGATTTTCGGCAGCAGCCTCGTCGGTGAGGAGATCGCGGCGGCGGTGGCAACGCGGCTATGGCTCGTGGATGCGGTTCTGGCCGTCGCCATCGGCAGCGGCGTGCCCTTTCTCATGTTCACGCGGCAGAGCCACGCGATGGCCGACATGAGCGCCGTCTGGCTGCTGCCGGTGGTCGCTGCCGAGGTGGCGGCGGCCAGCGGCCTTCTCCTGCTGCCGTTCGCGGGCGATGGCCCCGCCGGGCTCGGCATACTGGCGGCAAGCCTTGCGCTCTGGGCCTTTTCCGTGCCGCTGGCGCTGAGCGTCCTCGTCATCCTGTTCCTGCGGATGGCGCTGCACAAGCTGCCGCCAGCGGCAATGGCCGCTACAAGCTGGCTCGCGCTCGGGCCGATCGGCACCGGCGCGCTCGGTCTTGCGCTGCTTGCCCTGAACGGCGCGCCGGTTCTGGCCGCCAACGGACTGGAAGCCATCGCCCCCGCCGTCACCGGCGCGGCGACCCTCGGCGCGCTGATGCTGTGGGGTTACGGTCTCTGGTGGCTCGCCATAGCGCTGCTGGTGACGCTGCGGCAGATCGGGCAGGGCCTGCCGTTCAATCTCGGCTGGTGGGCCTACACCTTTCCGCTGGGGGTCTATGCGCTGGCCACGCTGAAGATCGGCGCGCTGCTTCCGCTCGCCTTCTTCACGGTGGCGGGAACGGTAATGGTGGGATTGCTGGCGGTGATCTGGCTTCTGGTCACGGCGCGCACCTTCGCCGGCGCCATCCGGGGACGCCTGTTCAGCGACCCCTGCATCACCTCCGGCTGAGCGCGGTCATTCGACCGGCGTCGGCTCCGTGACGTTGCCCGAGAGGCGGAAACTGTCCCGCCGCCACTCGTCCAGAAGATGCACCGACGCCCCGGACGGGCGCTCGCATGCCTGCCGCACGCGCATCTTCATCATTGCCTCGAGCTTGGCGTCATCGACCGCATTCAGATCGACACCGCTCCATTCGACAACAACGTCCAGCAAAGCCATCTCCAGCAACCGGTCGACATCAGTCAGTCCCAGTTGGCGGGCGGTGGTCCTTGCATCGACCAATTGGCGAATTATCCGTCGAAAACTGTCAGCGCGCGGCCCCTGCGCGACTAATACCATGTGGTGTCCCCGTTTTGCTTCGATCCGTCTGGAATCCCCTGCCAGCAGGACCGCCCATTCATCGTCGACTTCCTCCCTGTCGATTCTGACGACATATCCCATAAATTGCAATGCCGATAAGACTAAAATCGAAGCACGGCAGGCATCGGCAGCACAAAGACGGCCACACGAAGAATAGAAATCATTTTCCCCAGATGACCGGTTTCCTGTAAGGGAAACGGGCATTCAACAAGCCTGAAGAGCAATATCGTGAAAAATTCCGATCAAATCTGGGATCTGGTGGACCATCGGCGCCAGACATTCGTGGAGCTGGCAGACCGCGTCTGGGACACGCCGGAACTGAATTACGGCGAGTTTCGCTCGAGCGATTCCCATGCCGCCGTCCTGACCGGAACGGGTTTCAGGCTGAGTCGCGGCATCGGCGGCATACCGACCGCGCTCCTCGGCGAGGCGGGCGAGGGCGGCCCGGTCATCGCCATCCTCGGCGAGTACGACGCCCTGCCCGGCCTGTCGCAGGAAGCCGGCATCGCCGAGGAGCGCCCGCTCGTCGCCGGCGGCAACGGCCACGGCTGCGGCCACAACCTGCTCGGCACGGCGGCGTTGCAGGCCGCGACCGCCGTGAAGGACTGGCTGGCGCAGACCGGCCTGCCCGGCCGCGTCCGCTATTACGGCTGCCCGGCGGAGGAGGGCGGCTCGGCCAAGGGCTTCATGGTGCGCGAGGGCCTGTTCGACGATGTCGACATCGCCATCTCCTGGCATCCCGGCCCCTTCACCTGCGTCATGTATCCGGCATCGCTCGCCTGCGTGGAAGTGCTGTTCCACTTCACCGGCCGCGCCGCGCATGCGGCGGCCGCGCCCCACCTCGGGCGCTCCGCCCTCGATGCCGTGGAACTGATGAATGTCGGCGTGAACTACATGCGCGAGCACATGCCCTCGACGGCGCGCATCCATTATGCGCTGATCGACGCCGGCGGCGTGGCACCCAACGTGGTGCAGGCGAAGGCGACCGTGCGCTATCTGGTGCGCGCCCGCGAGCTGGACGAGATGCAGGCGCTGTTCGAGCGCGTGAAGAAGGTTGCCGAGGGCGCGGCCCTGATGACGGAAACCACCGTCGTCTGCGAGCCCGTCTCGGGCGAGGCGAACCTGCTCGGCAACGATGCGCTCGAGGCACTGATGCAGCGCGAACTGGAACGGCTCGGCCCCGCCGCCTTCGACGACGCCGACCGCGAAATCGCGGCAAAGTTCCACGCCACCTTCAACCCGGAGGATATCGCCACCTGCTTCGCCACCTACAGGCTGCAACCGGAAGAGGGGCTCGTGCTCTGCGACCGCATCCTGCCGCTCGACAGCGGCGATCCGGCGCTGATCGGCTCGACGGATGTGGGCACGGTGAGCTGGGCGGTGCCGACCGTGCAGATGTACGGCGCGACCTGCGCCATCGGCACGCCGCCGCATAGCTGGCAGATGGTGGCGCAGGGCAAGCTGCCCTTGGCGCACAAGGGCATGGAACACGCCGCGAAGATCATGGCCTCCACCGCCGCCGCGCTGATCCGCGATCCGGCGCTGGTCGAACAGGCGAAGGCCGATCACGGCACGCGCCGGCGCGGGCGTCCGCTTGCCAATCCGCTGACGCACGGCGTCGCGCCGGCGCTGGTGCCCGCGCCCGCGGGCTGGAGCTTCGCTGCGCCATAGGGCAAATCCGGCACTGCGGAAAACCGGGAATGAGAGGGTGTCCGGCGACCCCTGCCGTGAAACGCCAAATCGTTCCGGCCGATCCGCAGCCGGGCGCCGGGCCGCTGCCAAACAGCGGCGCAGGACCTTCAAGGTGCCCGGACCGCCCGACCGGACGCCTGCTGCAACCAGCCTGCACCGCCACCACCCGCATAGTCGCGTTTCAGTATATTTGACTTGCGATATGTATACATGTCGTGCATTTATGCCGCCAGAATTATTTCGAGGTCTATCGTGGAAGCCCTAACCCTTCAGTCTTTCCTTCTTTTCGTCGCGGGGCTGGCCGTCACCGGCGCCGCGGCCGGTCTCCTCGCCGGCCTCCTGGGTGTCGGCGGCGGCATCGTCATCGTGCCGGTGCTGTCGTTCATGCTGGAATTCATGAAGTTTTCGCCGACGGTGGCGATGCACGTCGCGGTCGGCACCTCGCTTCTGACGATCATCCCCACCTCGATCATGTCGCTCAACGCGCATAACAAGCGCGGGGCGATGGACAAGGCGCTGATTCGCTCCTGGGCGCCGTTCGTGGCGCTCGGCGCGGCGGTCGGCGGCATTGCCGCCCATTATTTCAGCGGCGCGAGCCTCAAGTCCGTCTTCGGCTTCGTCGCCCTTGCCGTCGCCATCAACATGCTGCTGCCGAAGAAGATCGTCCTCGGCGACACGCTGCCGCAGAACCTTCCCTTCAAGTTCAGCGTTCCCGGCGCGATCGGCTTCATCTCGTCGCTGATGGGCATCGGCGGCGGCTCGCTGACGGTGCCGACGCTGGCGGCCTATTCCTATCCGGTCCACAAGGCGGTCGGCTCGTCCTCGGCCTTCGGCCTGATCATCTCGCTTCCGGCCGTGGTCGGCTTCGTCGTCACGGGGCTCAACGTCGACGGACTGCCACCGCTGTCGCTCGGCTACGTCAACCTGCTGGCCGCCGCGCTCATCATCCCGCTGACCATGACGACCGCCAAGCTCGGCGTCAGGCTCGCCCACAGCCTGCAACCGGAACACCTCAAACGCGCCTTCGCGGTGTTCCTGATGATCACGTCGATCCGGATGCTCTGGCCGCTGCTTGCGGGCTGACGGCGCCGGTTTCGCCGTCAGACGGCGATGCGTTGCGGCGCGGCGGAGTCGAGAATGTGCTCCAGCGTGTCCGGCCGGCCGAACAGGTAGCCCTGGAACTGGTCGCAGCCCTCGCGGGTCAGGATATCGCGCTGGAGTTCGGTCTCCACGCCTTCGGCCAGGACCGGAATCTCCAGGCTCTTGCCGAGCGCCAGGATGGCGCGCACGAAGGCCAGCGCCTGCCGGTCGGTGGCCAGATCCGACACGAAGCTGCGGTCGAGCTTGATCTTGTCGAACGGAAAGGCGCGCAGCGTTTCCAGCGACGAATAGCCCGTGCCGAAATCGTCGATGGCGATCGTCACGCCCATCGCCTTGATCTGCCGGAGGATGTGCAGCGCCCGCGCCTTGTCGCCGACGATGGCCGATTCCGTCACTTCCAGTTCCAGCCGCTCGGGCGAAAGCCCCGTTTCCAGCAGCACGTCCTGCACGCGGCTTGCCAGCTGGAGGCTGGAAAGCTGGAGGGCCGAGAGATTGACCGCGATCTTCTCGCGCCCGGGCCAGGAGGCGGCTTCCCGGCACGCCTGCGTCAGCACCCAGTCGCCGACCGCGCCGATCGCACCGCATTCCTCCGCCAGCGGAATGAAAACGGCAGGCGAGATCATGCCGTGGACCGGATGCCGCCAGCGCGCCAGCACCTCGTAGCCTGCCAGCCGGTTGTCGGCGGCGGCGCGCTGGATCTGGTAATTGAGGAAGAACTGCCCCTCGCGCAGACCGGTCCAGATGTCCTTCGCCAGCGCGCGCCGGGCCCGCTCGGTCTCGTCCATCGAGGCCTGATAGAAGCACACCTTCTGCTCGAAATTCTCCTTGGCGCGGTACATCGCCATATCGGCATTGCCGAGCAGCCTCTCCGGGTCGGAACCGTCGGTCGGGAAGATCGAGATGCCGAGGCTCGCTCCCGGCACGATCTCCCGGTCGTCGATCACGATCGGCTCGCTCAGGCCGGTGGTGAGCCGCGCGACGAAGGCATGCAGGTCGGTCTCGTTCGAATAGACCTTGGCCGCCACGAATTCGTCGCCGCCGAAGCGGGCGACGGTCTCGCCCTCCTGCAACGCCCCGGCCATGCGCTCCGACAGGCGGCAGAGCACGCCGTCGCCGACCGCGTGGCCGTAGCCGTCGTTGATTTCCTTGAAACGGTCAAGGTCGATGTTGAAGACGGCGATCTGCGCGCCGGTCTCGCGGGCCCTGGCGATGGCGTCCTCCAGGATTTCCATGAACTGGCGCCGGTTGGGCAGGCCGGTCAGGGTATCGTGCCGCGCCATGTGGCTGAGGCGGCGCTCCGATCTGACCCGCAGCGTGACGTCCTCGAAGGTCATCACCCGGGCCGCCGTCCGGGTCGGCGAGACGGTGACGCGGATGAAGCTCTCCCACGGCGCCTCGATCACGATTTCGCCGCCACCGCGCTCGATCAGCGCCCGATACGCGGCTACCCGCCTTTCGGCGTGAAGCGGATGGAACAGCGACAGCTCCTCCATCGTGAGGCCGTGAAGATCGATGGCCGGATCGATGCGGAGAAGCTCGCTCAGGCGCGTGTTGTACATCACCAGCCGGCCGTCCTCGTCGAACAGGGTCAGCGCGTTGGCCATGTGGGCGAGAGCCAGGTTGAGGTTGGCGGATATCTCGCCGAGCCGCGTTTCGGCAAGCCGCTGCTCGGTGCGGTCGCGGGTGACTTTGGCGAAGCCGACCAGCTCGCCGCGCTGGTCGCGGACGGTATTGATGACGATATGCGCCCAGAACCGCGTGCCGTCCTTGCGCAGCCGCCAGCCTTCCGTCACGTATTTCCCGGCTTCGAGCGCATTTTGCAGCTGTTCGTCCGGCAGGCCCGCCACCCGGTCCTCCGGCAGGTAGAAGCATTCGAAGTGCCGGCCGAGAATCTCCGGCGCGCCATAGCCCTTCACCCGCTCGGCGCCGGGGTTCCAGCTCGTCACCCGGCCGCTACCGTCGAGCATGTAGAGGGCGTAGTCGGTCACGCCCTGCACCAGAAGGCGGAAATTGCGCTCGCTGACCGCCGCCTGCCGTTCCGCCCGCATGGCGAAAAGCACCGCCGCCGCGCCGGAAAACAGCAGCGAGACCGCAATGACCACGATTGCCGCGGACATGACGACCGGCGACAGCATGGTCGGCACGACGATCTTCGCCGGATCGGGAACGACCGTGACCGCGCCCATCGCCGTGAAATGCATGGCGACGATGGCGAATGCCAGGCACAGGCTCGAAACGCAGAGCGCCTTCGAGCGCGAGCGCAGCGACACGCCGAGCACAAAGGCCGGCATCGAAAACAGCATGGAAAGCAGGATGGCAGCGACGACCAGCGAACCGTCCCAGACGATGCGGCCGGGAAATTCCAGCGCCGCCATTCCCATGAAGTGCATGGTGGACACGCCGAGCCCGAACAGGGCGCCCGCCGAGGCGAGGGCGGCGCGGCCGGATGCGCGCGCCGCAATGCCGCTCGCGGCGGAAGTGGCCGCGACAGCCGTCGCAAGCGACCCCAGGGTCAGCAGGCTCTCATAGCCGGTGACGACACCGGGATCGTAGGCCAGCATGGCGACGAAATGCGTGCTCCAGATGCCGAAGCCGCCTACCGCGCCGCCGGCGAGAAACCAGATGACGCGGGCGCTGCCTTCGACCGCGCGCGCCCGGCCGAGCAGCCCCATCGCGGCGAGACAGGAAAGAACGCACAGGATCGCGGCGAGAGCGACGAGACGCAAATCGTGTTCGAACACGAGGCATGCCAGAACGTCGTACATATCGCCTCCCACGCGCATCAGACAGGCCACGGACTATTCCCAACCTTCCTCAACGCCTTAGGTTCCCATCGTTAACAATTGATATCCGTCAAGAATAACAATGTGTGAACGGATTCTTGGGAGTGCAGCCCGAGGCGATGCGCGAGACTGGAGAATGCAGGAGCGCCGCCGACGTGCCGGTCGCTCCCTTTCGTCATGGTCGGGTCATCCTCGGGTCAAGCCCGAAGGCAACGAAAGAGAAGGTTTGTCCATGCATCGCCCCCGTCTCTCTCGCCACCCGCCGCCGCGTCTTGCCGTTCGCGGAAATGCGGCATAAAGCTCGTGTGGAGGAGGAGAGGACATGCATCGCATCTGGAATTATCTACAGGAATATTCGCTGCTTCTGGTCTTCGGCGCGATCACCGCGCTCGTCTGGGCCAACACGGCGCCGGGCAGCTACCATGCCATCGTCGACTATCCGCTCTGGGAGGGCGGGTTCGTCGGCCATCTGCATGACGGCCATCGCACGCTGACGCTCCACTATCTCATCAACGACATGCTGATGGCCTTCTTCTTCGCCATCGCGGGCAAGGAAGTGTGGGAAGCGGTGGCGCTGAAAAACGGCTCCCTGCGTGGCAAGAAGGCCGTGACGCCGCTGATCGCGACCGCCGGCGGCATGCTCGGCCCCGTCGCCGTCTATCTCGGCGGCGCCTTCGTCATCGGCAAGTTCGGCCTTCTCGCCAGCGGCTGGGCCATTCCCACTGCCACCGACATCGCCTTTTCCTATCTGGTCGGCCGCCTCGTGTTCGGCGCCGGCCATCCGGCGGTGATGTTCCTGCTGCTGCTGGCCATCGCCGACGATGCCGGCGGCCTCATCATCCTGGCGATCTTCTATCCGCAGGGCGACCTTGCGCCGCAATGGCTGCTTCTGTCCTTCGGCGCCGCGCTGGCCGTCTGGTTCCTCGCCAACCGCCTGCCGCGCCTCCTCGATGGCAACAATCCGCGCCGGCCGGTCTCGAGCGCGGTGAAGCGCAGGCTGTCGTTCTGGCCCTATCTGATCGCCGCCGCCGCAAGCTGGTACGGCTTTCAGGAAGCCGGCATCCACCCGGCGCTCGGCCTCCTGCCGATCATCCCGGCCATTCCGCACGCCGAAACCGATTTCGGCTTCTTCGCGGAGGAAGAGCGCTACCAGACCGACCTTCTCAACCGCATCGAGCATGCGCTGAAGGCGCCGGTGCAGATCGTCCTGCTGCTGTTCGGGCTCGCCAATGCCGGCGTCGAGTTCTCGGCGATGGACGACGTGACCTGGCTGGTGCTCGGCGGGCTGATCGTCGGCAAGCCGCTCGGCATCACCCTGATGGGCTGGATCGCCGCCCGGCCGCTCGGCTTCGGCCTGCCGGAGGGCATGCGCCTTGCCGACCTGCCGGTCATCGGCTGCGTCGCCGCCATCGGCTTCACCGTGGCGCTGTTCGTCGCCGGCGTCGCCTTCCCGCCCGGCGCGGAACAGGACGCCGCCAAGATGGGCGCGCTGTTCTCCTTCGGCGCGGCGGCCATCGCCATCGTCGCCGGCAGGATCTTCGCCGTCCGGCGAAAGCATGTCGTCCAGTCGCCGGCGCATCTACCCAGTTCCGGGTAGATTCGGCGAAAACGGCCGGGCGGCGCGCTTGTAGTGCAACGTCCGGCTGTTATCCTTCCCGCCCAAAGAGTGATCCGGAGCCGCACCGGCATTGAGGAGTGCCGCGGCGCCGGAAACCGAGGGAGGGACGAATGCCATTTCTGCTGGCGCTTTCGCGCGTCATCGACGCCGCCAACACCGTGATCGGCAAGGCGATTTCCTGGCTGCTGCTGGCCGCCATCCTGATCAGCTCCATCAACGCCGTCGCGCGCAAGGGTTTCTCCGCCAGCTCCAATGCCTGGCTCGAATCGCAATGGTATCTGTTCTCCGCGGTCTTTCTGATCGCGGCGGGCTATACGCTGCTCAACAACGAGCATGTGAAGGTCGACCTGCTCTACAGCCGCCTGTCCCGCCGGAGCCAGATCTGGATCGACATTCTTGGCACGATCTTCTTCCTGCTGCCGTTCTGCCTCGTCACGGTCTATCTCTCCTGGCCGGTCTTCCTGCAGAAGCTCGCCTCCGGCGAGGTGTCCAACAATACCGGCGGCCTAATACAGTGGCCGGCCTGGCTGCTGATCCCCATCGGCTTCGGCCTGCTCGCCCTTCAGGGCGTGTCCGAACTCATCAAGCGCATCGCCATCCTGCGCGGGGACATTCCCGATCCGGTGGCGGAAGCCGATGCCGAAGCCGCGGCGCTCTGAGGGAGGACCGGACAATGACTGCATTCATCGCGGAAAACCTCGCGCCCATCATGTTCGCTGGCCTGATCGTGGTCCTGCTGCTCGGCTATCCCGTCGCCTTCGCGCTGGCCTTCGTCGGCTTCGTCTTCGGCTTCATCGGCATCGAGCTGGGCCTCCTGCCGGCCACGCTGTTCCAGGCCATACCGGACCGCATCTTCGGGCAGATGTCGAACGAGACGCTGCTCGCCATTCCGTTCTTCACCTTCATGGGGCTGATCCTGGAAAAGAGCGGCATGGCCGAGGACCTGCTCGACACGATCGGCCAGCTCTTCGGCCCGGTGCGCGGCGGCATCGCCTTCGCGGTGATCTTCGTCGGCGCGATTCTCGCCGCCACCACCGGCGTCGTCGCCGCCTCGGTCATCTCGATGGGGCTGATCTCGCTGCCGATCATGCTGCGCTACGGCTACGACCGCAAGGTCGCCGCCGGCACGATCGCGGCTTCCGGCACGCTTGCCCAGATCATCCCGCCGAGCCTCGTGCTGATCGTTCTCGCCGACCAGCTCGGCCGTTCGGTGGGCGACATGTACAAGGGTGCGCTGGTGCCGGGGCTGATGCTCGTCGGCCTCTACGCCGCCTACATCGCCTTTACCGCCGTCGTCAGCCCGGCCAAGGTTCCGGCGCTGCCGCTGGAGGCCCGCACGCTGCGCGGGGGCAAGCTTCTGCTGAAGGTCGTCACCTCGCTGGTGCCGCCGCTGGTGCTGGTCTTCCTCGTGCTCGGAACCATCTTCCTCGGCATTGCTACGCCGACGGAAGGCGGCGCGATGGGCGCGACCGGCGCCCTCATCCTGGCCGCCCTGAACCGCAAGCTCACCCTGCCGCTGGTGAAGCAGTCGCTCTACTCGACCGCGAAGCTGTCGTCCTTCGTGCTGTTCATCCTGCTCGGCGCGCGCATCTTCTCGCTCACCTTCTACGGCGTGAACGGCCATGTCTGGGTCGAGCACCTGATGACCTCGATCCCCGGCGGCGAGATCGGCTTCCTGATAGTCGCCAACCTGCTGGTGTTCTTCCTGGCCTTCTTCCTCGATTATTTCGAGCTGGCCTTCATCATCATCCCGCTGCTGGCGCCGGTCGCCGATGCGCTCGGCATCGACCTGATCTGGTTCGGCGTCATGCTGGCGGTCAACATGCAGACCGCGTTCATGCACCCGCCCTTCGGCTTCTCGCTGTTCTTCCTGCGCTCGGTGGCGCCGGCCCGCGCCTATCGCGACCGCGTGACCGGCCGGACGATCCAGCCGGTGACGTCGACGCAGATCTATCTCGGCGCCATCCCCTATCTGGTGATCCAGCTGGCGATGGTTGGCGTGGTGATCGCCTTCCCCGGCCTGGTGATGCACTACAGGGGCAACGCGCCGCAGGTCGATCCGTCCACCATCCATCTCAACGTGCCGATGCCCGGCGCCGGCGTCGGGGCCGATCCGTTCGCCAATCCCTTCGCCACGCCCGGCAACGGTTCCGCCCCGGCCAATCCGCCGGCCCCGGGCTTCGGCGCCCCGGCACCGTCCTTCGGGAGCGAGCCGCGTCAGCAGCCCTGACCCAACAGTTCTCAAAGGAGGAGGAAACCTTATGAGCAAGACCCTAGATCGCAGACGCTTCCTGTCCGGCGGCGCGATGGCCGGCGCGGCCGCCGCCGCCACGGCGCTCGCCACGCCGGCCGTCGCCCAGTCGCTGCCGAATGTCCGCTGGCGGCTGACATCCGGCTTTCCCAACAACCTCGACACGATCTACGGCGGCGCCGTGGTCATGGCGAACGCAGTGAGGGCGATCACCGGCGGCAAGTTCGACATCCAGGTGTTCCAGGCCGGCGAAATCGTGCCCGGCCCGCAGGCGATCGACGCCGTGAAGGCCAACACGGTCGAGATCACCCACACCTGCGGCTATTACTTCACCGGCAAGGACCCGACCTTCGCCATCGGCTCGACCATTCCCTTCGGCCTGAACGGCCGCTTGCAGAACGCCTGGCTCTATCACGGCGGCGGAAACGAGGCCTATGACGAATTCCTGGCCGATTACGGCGTCACCGGCAGGCCGGGCGGCGGCACCGGCGCCCAGATGGGTGGCTGGTATCGCAAGGAAATCAACAGTCTCGCCGATCTCAGCGGCCTCAAGATGCGCATTGCCGGCGTGGCCGGCGAAGTCATGTCGCGTCTCGGCGTCGTGCCGCAGCAGCTTCCCGGCGGCGACATCTATCCGGCGCTGGAGCGCGGCACCATCGACGCCGCCGAATGGGTGGGCCCCTATGACGACGAGAAGCTCGGCTTCCACCAGATCGCGCCCTACTATTACTACCCGGCCTTCTGGGAGGGCGGCCTGACCATCCACTTCTACATCAACCGCGACCAGTATGCCGGCCTGCCGGACGAATACAAGGCGGCGCTCGACACCGCCTGCAAGGCCGCCAACATCAACATGCAGGCCCTTTACGACGTCAAGAACAAGGACGCGATCCGCTCGCTCGTCTCCAAGGGCACGCAGCTTCGCCCGCTGCCGCGCGACGTGCTCGACGCCGCCTACAAGACGTCCTTCGAACTGTACGAGGAGTACGGCCAGAGGTATCCGGCCTGGGCGAAGATATATCCCGGCTGGAAGAAGTTCCGCGACGAAGGCTTCGAATGGTTCCGCGTCGCCGAATATACCTATGACAGCTACAACTTCGCCATGCAGGCGTCCGGCAACTGAGGCGTTTCCGGCACGCGAACGAAAATGCGGTCCCCGGTCATTCGGCCGGGGATCGTCCGGCCTTCTTTATCAGCCAGCGGGCGCTTTCGGCATCCGTCACCAGCACCGTGGCGAGGCGCGCCTTCAACGCGGCATGCAGGGTGGCATGCTTGTGGGCGCCGCCCGAGGCGATGATGCGGCAGGGAATGCGCCGGTAGTCCTCCAGTTCGGGCGAGATCACCTGCCGGTTCATCGGATGGTCCACCGTGCGACCCTCGCCGTCGAGATAGCGGCCCAGTATGTCGCCGACGGCGCCCGCCTGCTTCAGCTCCTCGATCACCTGCAACGAGGGCAGGCCGTAGCGGACCTGCAAGGATTCCCGCGTCAGGTCGCCGACGCTGAGGCAGGAAATCTCCACCGCGGCGGCCTCCTCCAGCAAGGTCCGGATCACCGGCTGCGCGACGATGGCATCGCGCGAGGCGGCGCTGTCGGCATAGATCGGCGCCGCCAGGTAATGGCATTCCGCGCCCAGCACCTTGGCGAAGCGCCGGACGATCTCGAACGTGTTGATCTCGGAGCCGCGCGTCAGCCCGCCCATCATCGAGCGCACCTTGGTTTCGGGAACGTTGACAGGTGTCATCTGCTCCACGGTCTCGCGCAGCGTCGTGCCCCAGCCGACGCCGAGCGATTGCGGCCGGCGCACCGGGATCATCCTGTCGAGCAGGGCCGCCGCCGCCCGCCCGATCACCGACTGCATCTGCCGCGGGTCGGCCGGCGTCGGAGCGACGACCGCCTCGTCGAGGCCGAACGCCCCGCATAGCTGCGCCTCCAGCTCGACATTCTCGGCCAGCGGCGAGGTGAAGCTGATTCGCACGATGCCCTCATCGAGCGCTGCGGCGAGCAGCTCGTTGACGCGCCGCCGCGTGAGGTTGATCCGCTCGGCGATCTGCGCCTGCGTCAGCCCCTCGACATGATAGAGCCAGGATGCCTTCACCATCAGTTGCCGGTTGTCCAAATTCGTTTCCCCCGCCGATCAATTCGAACATATGTCACACGAGCGTAACATATGTAACTTACACATTCCCGCACAACAGGTGCGGGTTGCGGCGCCCCGGAAAACCCTCCGGCCCCGCAACCCGCACCCTGATCCTTATCAACATGGTTCTGCGGTTCAATGACGATCGATCTGGTGATTTTCGACTGTGACGGCGTGCTCATCGACAGCGAGCCGGCCTCAAGCCGCGTCCTTTGCCGTGCGCTCAACGATGCCGGCGTGGAGATCACCGAGGCGGACGTCCACCGCCGCTTCACCGGCCATGCGGCGGGCGCGGCGCGGCGCATCTGCACCGAGGAACTCGGCGTCGAGGATGTGGAATCGGTGTTCGGGGCGTTCGAGGCGGCGCTGTTTGCCGAATTTTCCCGCTCCCTGACGCCGATGCCGGGTATCGGCGAGGTGATCGCATCGCTGAAGCACCGCAAATGCGTCGCATCCAACTCGACCCTGGAGCGGCTGCACAACAGCCTCGGCCTCTTCGACCTGTGGCACGCCTTCGCGCCGCATGTCTTCAGTGCCGACATGGTGGCCCGGCCGAAACCCGCGCCGGATCTCTTCTTTCTCTCAGCCGAAACGCTCGACGTCGATCCGGCCCGCTGTCTCGTGGTCGACGACAGTCCGCACGGCATTGCCGGCGCGGTCGCGGCTGGGATGAAGGCGATCGGCTTCGTCGATCCGGCCGACCCGCGCGAGGGGCGCCATGCGGTTCTTTCCGATGCCGGCGCGGTGATGACGGCCACCGGCGCCGCCGGGCTCGCCCGCGCCTTCGAAACGATCCTCGGCGCCTCGGCCCTTCGCACCCATCACGCCGCGCCGGCGCGGCCGACTTTCGCCTGAACGATGCCGCCGCGGCTGCGGCACGGCGGGCCTGTCATCGAAAATTCATGCAGCCATCAACAGACAGACATCTGACGAACGCACAAACAGCCATTCCCTTTACCGACTGTCCCCTGAAGAAGGAGAACTTCCGATGCTTTCCATCAATCGTCGTCACGCCCTCGGGCTGATGGGCGCCGCCGCCGGCACGTTCGTGCTGCCGCGCATGTCGTTCAGCCAGGGCGCACGCCCCTCCGTCACCATCGCGGTGCAGAAGATCACCAACAACAACACGCTCGACGTCTGGTACGAACAGTCCAACGTCGGCGAGCGCGTCTTCTTCCCGAACCTGTGGGAAGGCCTGATCGTGCGCGACTGGATGGGCAACCAGGGCCCGGTCGCCGGTCTCGCCACCGAGTGGACCCGCATCGACGACAAGACGCTGGAACTGAAGCTGCGCCAGGGCGTGAAGTTCCATAACGGCGATGAGCTGACGGCCGAAGACGTCGTGTTCTCCTTCTCCCAGGAGCGCGTGTTCGGCAACACCGAGCCGGCCGGCGGCAAGACGATCTTCGCCGACGACCACAAGCCCGCCACCGTCAAGGAACTGCCGGCCAACGTGCCCGGCGTCGGCCGCCGCGTCTGGCCCGCGCTCGCCGGCGTCGAGGCCGTGGACAAGTACACGGTGCGCTTCCACAACACCACGCCGGACGTGACGCTCGAAGGCCGCCTCTATTCCTTCGGCAGCCAGATCGCCAACCGCCGCGCCTGGGACGAAGCCGCCTCCTACAACGACTGGGCCCGCAAGCCGATCACCACCGGCCCCTACATGGTCGGCGACTACAGGCCGGACATCTCGCTCACCCTCGTCGCCTTCGACGAATACTGGGGCGGCCGCCCGCCGCTTCAGGAAATCCGCTTCGTCGAGGTTCCGGAAGTCGCCTCGCGCGTCAACGGCCTGCTTTCGGGCGAATACGACTTCGCCTGCGACCTGCCGCCGGACCAGATCGCCACCATCGCCGCCGCGCCCGGCCTCGAAGTGCAGAACTCCACCATCTGGAACCACCGCATCTCGACGTTCAACACCGAAAACCCGATCCTCGCCAACCCGCTGGTCCGTCGCGCCTTCACGCATTCGGTCGACCGCCAGGCCATCGTCGACGCGCTGTGGGGCGGCCAGACCGTCATTCCCGCCGGCCTCCAGTTCGAATCCTTCAAGACCAGCGACATGTTCATCGACGGCTGGGCGACCCCGGAATACAATCCCGACCTCGCCAAGCAGCTTCTGGCGGAAGCCGGCTACAAGGGCGATCCGATCCCCTACCGCCTGCTGAACAACTACTACACCAACCAGACCCCGACCGCGCAGATCCTGGTCGAGATGTGGAAGCAGGTCGGCCTCAACGTCGAGATCGAGATGAAGGAGAACTGGGCGCAGATCCACGACCCGCAGGGCGTCAGGGGCGTGCGCGACTGGTCGGCCTCCAACACGATCAACGACCCGATCACGCCGCTGGTCGTGCAGTTCGGCCCGAACGGCGAAGTGCAGCAGAAGAAGGACTGGACGAACGCCGAGTTCAACGAGCTTTCCGTCGTCATGGAAACCTCGACCGACAAGGCGCTGCGCAAAAAAGCCGTCGCCCGCATGCTCGAAATCGCCGAGCGCGAGGACCCGGCCTATCAGGTGCTCCACCAGAACGCCGTCTTCACGGGCATGAAGTCCTCGCTGAAGTGGAAGGCCGCGCCCGCCTTCGCGATGGATTTCCGCTCCACGAACTGGTTCATCTGACCATCGAAATGAAGCGCCGGCCGCCCGAAAGGGTGGCCGGCGTGCTTGTTTGCGAAGCCCCCCTCTGGCCTGCCGGCCATCTCCCCCACAAGGGGGGGAGAAAATTCGCGGCAGCCTCCCGGTCCACGGTGGCAGGAGGCCGTCACTCCCATCGTTCTCCCCCCTTGCGGGAGAGATGGCGGCAGCCAGAGGGGGAGGCCGGAATGCCCAGCGTGTGCGGGGACATTCCGCGACATATGATCGATAGAAAGGTGAGCGCGATGACGACCAATCTCGTGGAACTGCGTGACCTGAAGGTCTCCTTCGACGGCGTTCAGGTCCTGCACGGCATCGACCTCGATGTCGGGCGCGGCGAGGCCATCGGACTGGTGGGCGAATCCGGCTGCGGGAAATCCGTGACCTGGCTGGCCGCGCTCGGCCTTTTGCCGGGAAAGGCCAGCGTTTCCGGCTCGGTGCGCGTCGAGGGCCGTGAGATTCTCGGCGGCGCGCGCTCCACGCAGGAGGCGGTGCGCGGCGGAAAGGTCGCCATGATCTTCCAGGACCCGTCCAGCTCGCTCAATCCCGTCATCCGCATCGGCCGCCAGATCACCGAGGCGCTCACCCTGCATCGCGGCCTGAAGGGAGCGGCCGCGAAGGCGGAGGCGCTACGCCTGATGGACATGGTCGGCATTCCCGATGCCCGCCGCCGCATCGATCTCTTCCCGCACGAATTTTCCGGCGGCCAGTGCCAGCGCCTGATGATCGCGATGGCGCTGGCCGGCGAGCCGGACCTGCTGATCGCCGACGAACCGACCACCGCGCTCGACGCCACCATCCAGGCGCAGATCCTCGACCTTCTCATCCAGCTTCGCGCCGAAACCGGCATGGCCACCGTCTTCATCAGCCACGACCTTGGCGCCGTCTCGCAGATCTGCGAGCGCGTCTGCGTCATGTATGCCGGCCGCATCGTCGAGCAGGGCGGCATCGACACCCTGTTCGCCACGCCGCGCCATCCCTATACGCGCGGCCTGTTCGACGCCATTCCGAGCCTTCACGGCGAACGCACGCGGCTGATCCCCATTCCCGGAACGGTGCCCGATCCCCGCCATCTGCCCGAGGGCTGCGCCTTCACGCCGCGCTGTTCCAATGCGGTGGAGGCGTGCCGCCACCTGCGCCCGGCGCTGACCGACCTGCCGGACGGAAGCCGTCTTGCCTGCCACCGGCCAGTCGGAACCGCGAAGGCGGCCGCCTGCCACGCCCTGGAGGGAGCGCACTGACATGACGAACCTTCTCGAAGCGCACGACCTCGTCCGCACCTACCAGACCCGCAGCGGCCTTCTCGGCAAGCCGACGCCGGTTCGCGCCGTCGACGGCGTGTCGCTGACCGTCCGGCCGGGCGAGACGCTCGGCATCGTCGGCGAAAGCGGCTCGGGCAAGTCGACCCTCGGGCGCATGCTGCTCGGCATCGATGCGCCGCAGGGCGGGCAGGTGTTCTTCGAAGGCGCGGCCATGCCGCCGTTCGGCACGGCCGCCTGGCGGGCGCTGCGCGCGAAAATGCAGCTCGTCTATCAGGACCCGCTGGCCGCGCTCGACCGCCGCCTGACCATCGCCGCCCAGATCGGCGAGCCGCTGGATATCCACAACCTCATCCCGAAAGAGCATCGCGCCGCCCGCGTGGCCGAGCTGATGGCCGCCGTCGGCCTGCGCCCCGATCAGGCCGGGCGCTATCCGCACGAGTTTTCCGGCGGCCAGCGCCAGCGCGCCGTCATCGCCCGGGCACTCGCCTCCCGCCCGAAGCTTCTCGTCTGCGACGAGCCGGTCTCGGCGCTCGACGTCTCCATTCAGGCGCAGGTGGTGAACATGCTGCGCGACCTTCAGGAGAGCCATGACATCGCGATGGTCTTCATCAGCCACGACCTCAAGGTGGTGCGCAACATCGCCGACCGCGTGGCGGTGATGTATCTCGGGCGGATCGTCGAGGAGGCGTCCTCCGACGTGATCTTCCTGTCGCCCCGCCATCCCTACACCAAGGCGCTCGTTTCCAGCGTGCCGGTGCCGGGCAAGCGGCTGGAGGGCCGCGTCATCCTTCAGGGCGAGCCGCCGAACCCGGCGAACCGGCCGACCGGCTGCGCCTTCCACCCGCGCTGTCCGCTCGCCACCGACCTGTGCCGCACCACCACGCCGGCGCTTCGGACGGTGGAGGAGGGGCGCACCGCCGCCTGCCACATGGTGCCCGACATCGCCCGACCCGTGGCCGCGTAAGGAAAAGCGAAGATGTTCCGTTTCGTTCTCACCCGCATCCTCCGCGCCACCATCACCATCCTGGCGGTGATCACCTTCGCCTTCGTCGTGCTGCGCATGTCGGGCGATCCGGCCCAGGTCATGCTCGGCCCCGATGCACCGCACGAATCCGTGGCCGCCTTCCGCGCCGCGTGGGGACTCGACCAGCCGTTGTGGATCCAGTATTTCGCCTATCTGAAATCGATCTTCACCGGCGATTTCGGCGTGTCGATGCGCGACAAGGCCTCGGCCATCGGCCTGGTCGTCGAGCGCATTCCCGCCACGCTCCAGCTCACCATTCCGGCGCTGCTGCTCAAGCTCGCCATCGGCATTCCGGCCGGCGTCTACGCGGCGCTGCACCGCCAGAGCTTCATCGACCGGGGCGTGATCTTCGGCGCGATCCTCGGCTTCACCATCCCCTCCTTCGTCATGGGCCTGCTGTTGGTGCTGATCTTCTCGATCATCCTCGGCGTGCTGCCCTCGGGCGGGCAGGACACCTGGCAGCACGGCATCCTGCCGACGCTGACCATGAGCATCGGCGGCATAGGCATTCTCGCCCGCTTCTCCCGCTCCGCCATGATCGAGGTGATGGGCCAGCCCTATATCCGCACCGCCTCGGCCAAGGGCCTGAAGTGGAACGACGTGGTGTGGAACCACGCGCTGCCCAACGCCGCCGTGCCGATCGTCACCATCGTCGGCTTCATGGTCGGCTCGCTGATCGCCGGCGCCGTGGTGGTGGAATCGATCTTCTCCTGGCCGGGCATCGGCCGCCTGCTGGTCGTGTCCGTTTCCAACCGCGACCTCGCCGTCGTGCAGTGCATCCTGCTGATCATCGCCGCGGCGATGGTCATTTCGAACCTCATCGTCGACCTGCTCTACGGCTGGCTCGACCCGCGCCTTCGCAGCCAGACCGCCCATTGAGGAGAAGAACCATGACGATTGCAGACACATCCGTCGTGCCGTCCGGGCAGACCACGATCTTCTCGCGCATCGGCAAGGGGCTGCGCAAGGTGCCCTTCTCGGTCGGCTTCGGCATCGCCTGGCTTGCGGCGATGGTCTTCATCGCCTTTTTCGCCGACTGGCTGCGCCCCTACGGCATCACCGCGATGGACCTGAAGAGCCGGCTGGCGCTGCCCGGCAGCTTTCCGCATCTGCTCGGAACCGACGAACTGGGCCGCGACGTGCTGTCTCGCCTCATCCAGTCGATCCGGGTGTCGCTGGCCATCGCCTTCGGCGCGACGATCATTTCCGCCGTCTTCGGCACGACGCTCGGCTTTCTCGCCGCCAAGTTCCGCGGCAGCGTCGAGCATCTGGTGCTCGTGCTCGCCGATTTTCAGGCCGCGCTGCCATTTCTCATCATGTCGCTTGCGGTTCTCGCCTTCTTCGGGTCGTCCATGCCGCTTCTGATCGGCCTCATGGGCTTCTACGGCTGGGAGCGCTACGCCCGCATCGCCCGGGGGCTTGCCATCTCCGCCAATGCGCAGGGCTATGCCGCCTCGGTCGTCCAGCTCGGCGCGACGCCGGCGCGGGTCTATCTCAAGCACATCCTGCCGAACGTCGCCTCGACGCTGATCGTCTCCATGACGCTGACCTTTCCGGAAATCATCCTGATGGAAAGCGGGCTCTCCTTCCTCGGGCTCGGCGTGCAGCCGCCGGAAACCAGCCTCGGCAACATGGTCGGCTTCGGCCGCGAATATCTCACCCGCGCGCCGTGGATCATGCTCGCCCCCGCCGCCGTCATCATGCTGACGACGCTGTCCATCTCGCTCGTCGGCGACTGGCTGCGAGACAAGCTCGATCCGACCCTGCGCTGAACCCCAGGAGACCCCTGCCATGACGAAGATCACCGGCCATCGCGGCGCCCGCAACCTCTGGCCCGAAAACGGCCTGACCGGCTTCCGCAACGTTCTCGCCCTTGACGTCGACGCCGTGGAATTCGACGTCCACCTGACCGATGCTGGCGAACTGGCCGTCATCCACGACGCCACGCTCGACCGCACCACCGAAGGCACCGGCCCCGTGCGCCTTCTTGCCCCGGAAGCCCGCGCGGCGACGAAGCTGAAGGGCTCGGACGACACGATCCCGACACTGGCGCAGGTGCTCGAGGTTCTCGCCCCCTCGGGCAAGGACCTGCATGTCGAGATCAAGGTCGACGAGGCCGGCAAGCCCTATCCGGGCATCGCCGCCAAGGTTGCGGCGGAAGTCGCCCGCTTCGGAATTGCGAACCGCTGCCACCTGACCTCCTTCGACACGACGATCCTCGAGGATTGCCGCCGCGAGGCGCCGCAGATCGCCCGCCTGGTGTCGGTCAACGCGGAGTGGGCCGCGCGGCAGGGCGGGCTCGGCGCCTTCATCGACAAGGTCGACGGCCTCGTCGATATCGTCGCCATCCATCACGAACTGATGGCGGCGGAATGGAGCCTCATCACCGCCCGGCTGCCGCTGGAGCGCCTGTGCGTCTGGACGCTCAACGACGCCGGTCCGATCCGCTTCTGGCTCGACCGGAAGATCGGCCATCTCACCTCCGACACCCCCGACCTCGCGCTGCGCCTGCGGGCGCAAGCGGCGGAACACGCCTAAACCCTTCCCTCAGGAGACGAACATGAGCAACATCATAGGAACGGGCTTCAACGCCGGATCGGTCGACGGCGAGCTGGACAGCCTCGAACGCGACCTGCGCGCGCTGGCCGACATCGGCTGCGATACGGTCGAACTCGGCCTCACCAGCCTCGACCTCATCGCCGGCGGACGCATCGTCGAGGAGCGCGCCGAGCGCCTCGTCGCCCTCACGAAGCAGTTCGGCTTCCGCTACACGGTCCACGGCCTCGTCTCGTCCAATTTCATGGACCCGGCCACCTGCCGGTATCAGATCGACGCGGCCAAGGCGCTGGTCGTTCTCTGCGACCGCATCGGCGCACGCATTCTCGTCCAGCACGGCGGCAACCTGCGGCCCGCCGCGATCTTCGACCGGGCCGAGGCCGACAGGCGCGAACGCGACGCGCTGCACGAACTGGCGCAATTCTGCGAGCCCTACGGCGTCAGGATCGCCTTCGAGAACATCTTCACCACCGAGCCTGGCCAGTATCGCCAGACCCCGGCGGAAGTGGCGGAAACGGTGAAGGCCGTGAACCATCCGAACCTGGTCGCGCTGATCGATTTCAGCCATGCCTATCTCGAATCCACCTATCGCGGGCTGGATTTCCGCGAGCAGCTCCGGGCGATGGCCCCCGTCGCCGGCCACCTGCACGTCCACGATTCCTTCGGCCGCCCGCAGGGTTTCTTCGTCGGCCATCATCTCCAGGAAAACACCGCGCTCGGCATCGGCGACCTGCACATGCCGCTCGGCTGGGGCGACATCGACTGGGAGGACATCTTCTCCGAACTGAGCTTCCTGCCCGGCACGGTGCTGATGATGGAAATCGGCCGCCGCTATCGCGCCGAGCAGCCCGCAAGCCTCGAGCGCGCCCACCGGCTGATCGCGCTCAACGCCGCCGGTTCCGCACTGCGCGCAGCCGAATAAATCGGCCCGAAAGCAAAGGGACCGTCTCCGTGTGCCGGAACGGTCCCTTTGCTGTTTTCGACCGCCGTCACCACCGGCAAATGCCCTGTCTGCGGCGGCGAAATCCTTACCGGATGGTAAAAATGACCCCTCACATTTTAGCGAGAGAGTTCAACCTTCCGAAGTGTGCGCCTGCTAACACTAATACACATCACCACCAAAACGGGGATGGATTGGCATGGCAACTCTCAGAGCAGCAGTCCCGGGACAAGTGGTCGTCGGAACCGACGCGGATGATGTCCTGACCGGTACGGAAGGTGGCGCCACGCTGATTGGTGGCCGCGGTGACGATATCTACTACATCATTTCCAAATATGACACGGTGGTCGAGTATGCCTCGGAAGGCACCGATACGATCATCAGCTGGGGAACGAGCTACGCCCTGCCGGATTACGTGGAGAACCTGTCGATCCTGGGCAACGGCCTCGTCGGCATCGGCAACGATCTGGACAACGTCATCATCGGCGGCAACGGCCGCCAGACGCTTTTCGGCGGCGGCGGCGACGATACGCTGACCGGCGGCGCCGGCAGCGACATATTCGTCGTCCAGCCCGGCAGCGGTTCCGATACCATCACGGATTTCCAGACGGTCGATATCGCCAAGATCGGCTCCTACGGGTTCACCACCTTCACCGAAGTCACCTCCAGCATGACCATGCGGGGAAGCGACACGGTTCTGGATCTGGGCAATGGCGAGACCCTGACCTTCCTCGACACGTCGATCGCCGATTTCTCGGAAAGCAATTTCCAGTACGCGCTGGACACGTCCCGTCTCGAGATCACCCTGGCCGAGGAGTTCGACAGCCTGACTCTCCAGTCGGAAGGCGGCATATGGCGCACGAGCTATTATGACGGCCCGGGCGGCAACACGCACGACATGAACGGCGAGTTGCAGATCTATGTCGATGCCTATTACGAGGGGCTCGGCATCAATCCGTTCTCCATCGACGACGGCATCCTGACGATCCGCGCCGAGAAGGCCGACGCCGAAACGCAGGCCGTGACGGGCTACGACTATACCTCCGGCATGCTCTCCTCGCGCGGCACCTTCTCGCAGACCTACGGCTATTTCGAAATCCGCGCCGAAGTGCCGGCTCAGACCGGCACGTGGCCCGCCTTCTGGCTGCTGGCCGCCAACGGCAACTGGCCGCCGGAACTGGACGTTTTCGAACAGATCGGCGACGACACGTCGACGGTCTACATGACGGCGCACTCCGTGGCCAACGGCGAGCATACCGAAACCGGCATCTCCTCCTGGGTGGGCGAGACGTCGGGCGGCATGCACACCTACGGCCTCCTGTGGACGGAAACCGAGCTGGTCTGGTATATCGACGGCGTCGAGGCCTACCGTCTCGCCACGCCGGACGACATGCACCAGCCCATGTATCTCGTCACCAATCTGGCCATCGGCGGCTACTGGCCCGGAGATCCGGACGCAAGCTTCGTCAGTGCCGACTACAACGTCGATTACATCCGTGCCTACCAGCTTGCCGAATATGCCGACGCGGACAATATCGTCTACGGCGACAAGTGGTCGATCACGCTGGATAACGTGTCGCACGGCCTGGTGCTGACCGGCGACCTGAACCTCAACGGCACCGGCAATGCGATGGACAACACGCTGGTCGGCAACAGCGGCGACAACATCCTCGACGGTCGTGAGGGCGCCGACCGCATGGAAGGCGGCGCGGGCGACGATATCTATTACGTCGACAATCCCGGCGATGTCGTCATCGAACGGGCCGGCGAAGGCAACGACACCGTCCGGGCCTCGATCAGCTACACGCTCGGCAGCCATGTCGAGAACCTCACCCTCATCGGCGAGGCGGATATCAACGCCACCGGCAACAGGCTGGACAACGTCCTCATCGGCAATGACGGCAACAACGTTCTCAACGGCGGCGCCGGCGCCGACCGCATGGAAGGCCGCGGCGGCGACGACATCTACTACGTCAACAATGTGAACGACGTCGTCGTCGAATGGGCGAACGGCGGCACCGACACGGTCTACGCCTCGGTCAGCCATGCGCTTGCCGCCAATGTCGAGAACCTGACCCTGACGGGAACGGCCAATCTCAACGCCACCGGCAACTGGATGAGCAACATCCTCATCGGCAACAGCGGCAACAACGTCCTCGACGGCGGCACGGGCGCCGACCGCATGGAAGGCGGCGGCGGCAACGACACCTATTACGTCGACAATTCCGGCGACGTGGTCGTCGAACGGGCCGGCGAGGGCACCGACACGGTCTATTCCACGGTCAGCTACACGCTGACCGACAATGTCGAGAACCTCATCTACACCGGCTCGTGGAACTCGACGCTGACCGGCAACGACCTCGCCAACCGGATCGTCGGCAACGAGATGGCCAACACCATCGACGGCGGTGCGGGAGCCGACCGCATGGAAGGCGGGGCCGGCGACGACATCTATTACGTCGACAACGTGAACGACGTGGTCGTCGAAAAGGCCGGCGAAGGCAACGACACCGTCCGGGCCTCGGTGAGCTACACGCTGTCCGCCAATGTCGAGAACCTGACCCTGACGGGCGACGGGAATATCAACGCCACCGGCAACTGGCTGAGCAACACACTCATCGGCAATGACGGCAACAACGTCCTCAACGGCGGCGCCGGCGCCGACCGCATGGAAGGCCGCGGCGGCGACGACATCTACTATGTCGACAACCCGGACGATGTGGTCGTCGAATGGGCGAACGGCGGCAACGACACGGTCTATTCCACCGTCAACCACACGCTCTCGGCCAATGTCGAGAACCTGATCTATATCGGCCAGTGGAATGGCACACTGACCGGCAACAGCCTCGCCAACCGGCTCATCGGCAACAGCGGCCATAACATCATCGACGGCGGTATCGGCGCCGACTACATGGAAGGCGGGGCGGGCAACGACACCTACTACGTCGACAATGCCGACGATGTCGTCTTCGAGCGCGCCGGCGAGGGAACCGACACGGTTTATTCAACGGTCAGCTACGCGCTGACCGCCAATGTCGAGAACCTCATCTACACCGGCCAGTGGAATGGCACGCTGACCGGCAACGGCCTCAACAACCGGCTCGTCGGCAACAGTGGCAACAACATCATCGATGGCGGTGCCGGCGCCGACCGCATGGAGGGCGGCGACGGCAACGACACCTACTACGTCGACAATGCCGGCGATGTCATCGTCGAACGGGCCGGCGAGGGAACCGATACGGTCTATGCTTCGGTGAGCTACACGCTCTCCGCCTATGTCGAGAACCTGACCCTGACGGGCACGGCCAATATCAACGCCACCGGCAACTGGTTGAGCAATACCCTGATCGGTAACAGCGGCAACAATATCCTCAACGGCGGCGCCGGCGCCGACCGCATGGACGGGCGTGACGGCGACGACATCTACTATGTCGACAATCCCGGCGATGTCGTTGTCGAACGGGCCGGCGAGGGAACCGACACGGTCTATTCCACCGTCAACCATACGCTGGCCGCCAACGTCGAAAACCTCATCTATATCGGCCAGTGGAATGGCACGCTGACCGGCAACAGCCTCGCCAACCGGCTCATCGGCAACAGCGGCCACAATGTCATCAACGGCGGTATCGGCGCCGACTACATGGAAGGTGGGGCCGGCAACGACACCTACTATGTCGACAATGCCGGCGACGTGGTCGTCGAACGGGCCGGCGAGGGAACCGACACGGTCTACTCCACCATCAGCTACACGCTGACCGACAATGTCGAGAACCTCATCTACACCGGCACGCGGAACAACGCCACGCTGACCGGCAACAGCCTCGCCAACCGGATCACCGGCAACGAGATGGCCAACGTCATCGACGGCGGTGCCGGGGCAGACCGCATGGAAGGCGGCGACGGCAACGACACCTACTACGTCGACAATGCCGGCGACGTGGTCGTCGAACGGGCCGGCGAGGGAACCGACACGGTCTACTCCTCGATCAGCTACGCGCTGACCGACAATGTCGAGAACCTCATCTATACCGGCACGCGCAACTCCACCCTGACCGGCAACGGCCTCGACAACCGCATCACCGGCAGCGACACCGCCGACATCATCGACGGCGGCGCGGGCGCCGACCGCATGGAGGGCCGCGGCGGCGACGACATCTACTACGTCGACAATGCCGGCGATATCGTCATCGAATGGGCAAACGGCGGCAACGATACGGTCTATTCTTCGATCACCCACACACTGGCCGCCAATGTCGAGAACCTTATCCTGACGGGCACGGCCAATACCGACGGCACCGGCAACTGGCTGGACAACGTCCTCATCGGCAATGACGGCGACAACGTCCTCGACGGCGGCGCCGGCGCCGACCGGATCGAGGGCGGACTGGGCAGGGATATCCTGACCGGAGGCTACGGCGCCGACATATTCGTCTTCAACTCGGTCGCCGACTCGCTGGCCGGCCGGGCGGACACCATCACCGACTTCGCGTCGAACGACAGGATCGACCTTTCCAACATCTACGAGGGAACGCTGTCGTTCCTCTACGATGCGAGCTTCACCGGCAGCGCCGGCGAGGTGCGGCTTGCCGGCGTCAACGGCGGGGTCATGGTCAATATCGACGTGGACGGCGATGCCGCCGCCGACAGCCAGATCCTGCTGGCGAACGTCGCCCTGTCGGCCTTCTCGACGAGCGGCAACGAGTTCATCCTGTAGGAACGTGACGATCATGGAAAAGCGCCGTGGGGGAGCCACGGCGCTCAGAGTATTAACGGACCGTCTTCCTCCGTCACCCTCGGGCTCGAGCCCCAAGGCTCCACGCCGCAGGCGGCGCGGTGGATGGTCGGGTCAGGCCCGACCGTGACGAAGGAGAGCGATGAGCCGTTTGTCAGCAGTCTGAGCGCCGTGGCGGAAACCTCGGCGTTTTTCCTGTTTCAGGGGCACCGAAACCCGGTGCTCTCCCCCTATTCCTCGCGCATGCCCTTGCGGATGGCATCCGTCAGGGGCGAGGTCAGGTAATCGGCAACGGTGCGTTCGCCGGTGGAGATGATCACGTCGGCGGGCATGCCGGCGCTCAGGCGTTCCTCGATATCGTCGGGAACCATTCCCTTGCTGACATTGATCCGCGCCAGGAAATAGGGCGGCGTGCGTCCGTCGGTCGGCGTGATGCTGCCTTTCGACACGCTGGCGACCTCGCCGACGACGATCGGCATGAAACGGCTGGCGAAGGCCGAGAACTTCACCTCCGCCGTCAGGCCCGGACGTACATTGTCGATATCGATCGGCTGGACATGGGCGTTGATGACCATGCTGTCCTCGGCGGGAACGATCTCCATCATCACCTCGCCGGGGCGCACGACGCCGCCGGTGGTATGGAACCTGATGTTCTGCACGGTGCCGGAAACGGGCGCGCGGATGCCGGTGCGTTCCAGAACGTCGCGCGCTACCTTCAGATGCTCGGAAAGCTCCTGGATCTGGCCGCTGACCTCCTTGTATTCGGAGCTGGCCCGCTCGCGGTACTGCTGCTGCGCCTGCAAGATCTGGAATTCGGTCTCGCCGACCGATTTCTCCACCTTGGCCATTTCGGTTTCCATGCGCCCGATATTCGCCTTGACCTCGACATACTCCTCCTCGTAGGTCGAGACGACGTTGGATTGCACCACGCCGCTTTCATGGCCGCGGCGCAGGCGAACGAGCTGCTCGGCCAGAATGCTCACCCGCTCCTCGAAAGCCTGCTTCTGCGCCTGCAATCCCTCGGCTTCGCGGTGCAACTGCTCGATACGGCTTTTGAGAATGCCGGTCTGCGACGTCAGGATCGACGTGCGGTCCCGGAATATCTCGAGCTGATCCTCGACGGCGGCCCTGATCTCCGGCGTCTCGTCCTTCACCAGCGTTTCGGGAAAGGCGATCCTGTCCGCCATGCGGCGCTCCGCCTGGAGGCGCGCCTCCATCGCCTGGGCGATGCGCAGGCGGATGGTGATGACCTGAAGGCTGGACTCGGCCTGGACGGCGTTCAGCCGCACGAGCGTATCGCCTTCCTTGACCAGTTCGCCTTCCGTCACGACAATCCGCTCGATGATGCCGCCTTCCAGATGCTGGATCTCCTTGCGGTTCGAGGCGACGTCGATGACGCCGGGCGCGATGACGGCGCGGTCGAGCTTCGCGGTGGCCGCCCAGCCGCCCATGACGCCGAAGGTCAGCGCGATCAGCGAATAGCCGGCCACCATGAACGGTTTCGGACCGGAGACCTTGCGGGCGATATCCTGTTTCATGGTCTTCCCTCCCTCAGACGTGCCGCTGCGCGATGGCGTCGGCAAGGGCGGCCGGCGCCGTCCGGGCGCCCGTCGGCCGGAACAGTTCCTTGGGCGTCGTGCAGGCCTGCACGGCACCGTCGCGCAGCACCAGCACCCGGTCGCTGACCGTGAGCAGATTGGTCTTGTGCGTGACGAGGATCACGGTGACGCCCGCGCCTTTCATCGCCTTGACCGCCTCCAGCAGGGCGGTTTCGCCGTCGCTGTCGAGATTGGAGTTCGGCTCGTCGAGAATGACGATGCGCGGCATGCCGAAGACGGCGCGGGCCAGCCCGACGCGCTGGCGCTGGCCGCCGGAAAGCTGCTGGCCATTATCGCCCACCTGCGTCTCGTAACCGTCGGGCAGGCGCAGGATCATGTCGTGGACGCCGGCCATGATGGCGGCCTTGACGACTGCCTCGGACGGGCCGTCGGAGAAGCGGGCGATGTTTTCGGCAATCGTGCCGGAAAACAGGCGCACCTCCTGCGGCAGGTAGCCGAGATGCCTGCCGAGCTGCTCGGCATTCCAGTGGGCGATGTCGGCGCCGTCGATGCGCACGGTGCCCGACGCCGCCGGCCAGACGCCGGCCATGTGGCGCACGAGGCTGGATTTGCCCGAGCCGGACGGCCCGATGACGGCCAGCGTCTCGCCGGGCTGTACGGTGAAGCCGATGTTGCGGAGCAGGGGAATGCGGGTGCCGGGCGCGAAGGCGGTCAGGTTCTCGACGGCGATCAACCCTTTCGGCTCCGGCAGATCGGTGCGCCGCGCGTCGTCGGGAACGTTCTCGAACAGCCTCGCCAGCCGCTCGTGCGCCTGACGGGCGGTCACGAACTGCCGCCACTGGGCGACGCCCTGCTCGACCGGCTGCAAGGCGCGGCCCGTCATGATGGATGCGGCGATCATGATGCCCGGCGAGATCTCCTGATGCAGGGCCAGATAGGCGCCGAGGCCGAGAATGGCCGATTGCAGCGCCATGCGGAAGAATTTCTGGAAGATGATGATGGCACCGCCCTTGTCGGAGGCGCCGGTCTGCGCGTCGAGCATCCGGCCGTGGTGCGCGCGCCAGCGCTCCCCGAGCTGGCGCTCCATGCCCATCGAGCGGATGACCTCGGCGTTCTGCAAGGCGGCGCTGGCGAACTGGGCAGCCCCTTGCGCGGCGACGTTCGCCTCCTTCAGCTGCCTGCGGGTGGCATATTCGTTGACCAGCGCCAGGGCGAAGATCACCAGCGTGCCGGCCAGGGCCAGATAGCCCAGCCATGAATGGAAGAGGAAGCAGACGAGAATGAAAAGCGGTGTCCACGGAACGTCGAAAAAGGTGACGAGGCCCGGGCCGGTCATGAAGTCGCGGATCCGGTCGCCGTCGGACATGACCTGTTCCGCGCCGCCGTTGGGGTTTGCCAGCCGCGCCTTGACCGCCCGGCCGAAGATCGCCCGGGACAGGACCTCGTCGAACTGCATGCCGGCCCGCACGAGCATCCGCGAGCGGATGAACTCCATCAGGCCGTAAACGACCATCAGGAACAGCGCGATCAGCGAGATCATCAGCAGCGTCACCTCGTTGCGGGTGCCGAGCACGCGGTCGTAGATCTGGAGCGTGTAGAGAGGCGCCACGAACAGCAGCAGGTTGATCGCCAGGCTGAAGACGAACGTGCTCAGCACGATGGCTTTGAATTTTCCGTAGGCTTCGTCGAGCGGAGATCTGGATTTCATCGGTCTTTCCGGTTCTTTGCCTGGGACTGTTCAAGGGCCTGTGCGGGATAGGCGGCACGGCGAAACCAAGGCCGCCCCTCTTGCGAACATCGCCGGATATCTTCCCGGATGAGGGCGGGCTCGTCCCATGAGCGTAAGCGCCGGATGCTTAATGTTCGATTGATCCCGGCGACGATTTGTTACCCGTATCCTGTGCCGGCATCGGCACTGTCCGCGTGACGTCCGGCGGATTTCCTCTGGACCGCATCAATATGGATGTGTATTCAATATTGGAAAATAATTCAAATATTGGAGGAGAGGATGAATCTGGAACTGAACGGAGCCTCGCGGCTGCATTTCGTGATCGGCGATCCGATCGCGCAGGTGAAGTCGCCCGGCGGGGTGAGCGAAATGCTTCAGGCGCGCGGGGCGAATGCGGTGTGCATTCCCGGCCACGTCGCCCCGAAGGATCTGGAGACCTTCTGGGCCGGCGCGCGCCGGCTGCAAAACCTCGACGGCGTGATCATCACCATTCCCCACAAGATCGCCGCGACCGGCATGGCCGACAGGCTTTCCGAGCGCGCCGCCTTCCTGGGCGCGGTCAATACGCTGCGCCGCACGGAGACGGGCTGGGAGGGCGACATGTTCGACGGGCTCGGCCATGTCGCGGCGCTGCGCAAGGCCGGCTGCGTGCTGGAGGGCAGGCGGGCCATCCTCGCCGGCGCAGGGGGCGCGGGAAGCGCGATCGCGCATGCGCTGGTTCTGGCCGGCGTCGCGGAACTGGCGATCCACGAGACGGACGCGGCGCGACGCGACGGCCTGATCGCCCGGCTCGCCTCGCTCGGCACGGCGAAGGTCTTTGCCGGCAGCGCCGATCCCGGCGGCTTCGACGTCGTCGTCAATGCGACGCCGGCGGGCATGCGGGAGGGCGATCCGCTGCCGTTCGACGGCGACCGGCTGACCGCGAACATGTTCATCGGCGAGGTCATCACCCAGCCCGCCGTCTCGCCGCTGGTCGCGCGGGCGCGGGCCATCGGCTGCGGCGCCATCACCGGCTTCGACATGTTCGTCGAGGTGCGCGACCTCATGGTCGATTTCCTGTGCCGGACCGAGGCCGCGCCGTGAGCAGGACCTACGCGCTGGCCTTTCTCACCGTGCCCGATCTCCAGCCGGTGGAGGCGATCCGCATCGCCGCCGAAACCGGCTACGACAGCGTCGGCCTGCGCCTGCTGCCGGCGGCGGCGACGGGAGAGGAACCCTATCCCATCCTGACCGATCCCACCGTGCTGGCGGAGGCGCGCGCGGCGCTGGCCGACACCGGCATGCGCGTCGGCGACGTCGAGATCGTGCGCCTGAAGCCCGAAACGCGGGCCGGCGACTTCATCCCGTTTCTCGAATGCGCCGCCACCCTCGGCGCATCGAACATCCTCGTGGCGGGCGACGACCCCGAACCGGCGCGGCTGAGCCAGACCTTCGGCGCCTTCGCCCTGCTCGCCTCCCGCTACGGGCTGACGGCGGACCTCGAATTCATGCCGTGGACCGGCGTGCGCGACGCCGCAACCGCCCTTGCCGTCGTGGAGGGCGCCGGCCAGCCGAACGGCGGCGTTCTGGTGGACGCGCTCCACTGGCACCGCACCGGCGGCCGGATTGACGATCTGGCGCTCATTCCGCCGGGCCGCATCCACTATGTCCAGCTTTGCGATGCGCCGGCCGATTTCGATCCCAGCGACGAAGGCCTGATCGCCATCGCCCGCGGCGGCCGCCTGATGCCGGGAGACGGCGGCATCGACCTTGCGGCATTCGTGCATGCCCTGCCGGACGACGTTCCCGTCAGCGTCGAGGTCGCGTCGGCAGCGCTCACACGGCGCCTGACGCCACGGGAACGGGCCACGCAGGCGCTTGCCACGGCGAAGGCGGTCATTGCCGGCGCATATATGGAATAAAATTATTATATGGAATGTAATTCCATTTTATGTATGAATGGTGCGTGAGGGAAGGGAAGGCCGAACCGGGGAGGAACGGGGGCCGACCTGCGGAAACGGGCCGGGCTGCCGCGTGCAGCATGGCCCGCGCCCTGCGCGCCGAAGGAGGAGGCGATGAACAAGATGGATACCGCCGGTTGCGCGGCGGGCGAGGAGGATCGCGGCGGTTCGCCCCGCCGCGCGGAATGCGACGTCCTCGTCATCGGCTCGGGGGCGGGCGGGCTTTCCGCCGCCGTCGCCGCCGCCCATCTCGGGCTCGAGGTGATCGTCGCGGAAAAGGCCGGGACCTTCGGCGGCACCAGTGCCTTTTCCGGCGGCTGGCTGTGGATTCCCAACGCGCCGCACGCCGTGGCGGCGGGCAGGGGCGAGGACCCCGAAACGCCGAAGACCTATCTGCGCCACATCCTCGGCAACCGTTACGACGAGGCGATGATCGACGGCTACCTGAGGGCCGCGCCGCGCATGCTCGCATTCTTCGAGACCAATACGCAGGTGCGCTTCAACCCCGGCAGCGGCGTGCCGGATTTCCACGGCGACGTGCCCGGCGCGGCGCAGGGCTGGCGCTCGGTGGTCGCCGCGCCCTATGACGGCCGCCAACTCGGATCGCTGATCGATCGGCTGCGCCCGCCCATTCCCGAAACAACCTTTCTCGGCATGGGCATCGCCTCGGGCGTCGACATGCGCATGTTCCTGACCGCGATGCGCTCGCCCGCCGCCTTCGCCTATGTGAGCCGCCGCCTGCTGAAGCATCTGCGCGACCTCGCCCTCCACCGGCGCTCGATGCAGCTCGTGAACGGCAACGCCCTGATCGCCCGGCTCCTGCGCTCGGCGGCGGACAAGGGCGTGACGCTCTGGTCCGGCACCGCCGCCCGGGAACTAATCCGGCAGGGACGACGCGTGACGGGCGCCGTGCTCGCCACCGGCGGCGGCGACGTTACGGTCTGCGCGCGGCGCGGCGTCGTGCTGGCCGCCGGCGGCTTCCCGCACGATCCGGGCCGGCTTCACGATCTTCTGCCGCATGTCCGGGCCGGCACGCCGCATCACTCGGCCGCCCCCGAAACGAACAGCGGCGACGGGCTGCGGCTCGCCGAAAGCGCCGGCGGGCGCGTGTCGGAACGGATGGCGCATGCCGCCGCCTATGCGCCCGTCTCGCTCGTTCCCCGCCCGGACGGCAGCACTGGCCGTTTTCCGCACCTCGTGGAGCGCGGCAAGCCCGGCATCATCGCCGTCACCGCCGAAGGCCGGCGCTTCACCGACGAGGGCGGCCCCTATCACGACTATATCCGCGAGCTGATCGCCGCGACGCCGCCGGACCGGCCGGTCGTTTCCTGGCTCGTCTGCGACCGGCGCTTCCTGCGCCGCTACGGCCTCGGCGCGGTGAAGCCGGCGCCGGTGCCCTTCGGCCGCTGGCTAAGGAACGGCTACCTGAGTGAAGGCGCGAGCGTCGAGGATCTGGCGCGGCGCTGCGGCATCGACCCGGCCGGGCTGAAACGCACCGTCGAGACCTTCAACCGCCATGCCGCCGAGGGGAGGGATCCGGAGTTCCACCGCGGAACGACACCCTACCAGCGCGCGCAGGGCGACCCCGACCACACGCCCAACCCCTGCATCGCGCCCATCGTCGATGCGCCGTTCTACGCGGTGCGGGTGGTGCCGGGCAGCCTCGGCACCTTCGCCGGCATCGAGACCGACGCGCAGGCCCGGGTGCTCGACGCATCGGGACAGCCGGTCCCGGGGCTTTACGCGGCGGGCAACGACATGAACAGCATCATGGGCGGGCAGTATCCGAGCGGCGGCATCACGCTCGGCCCGGCCATGACCTACGGGTTCCTGGCCGCCGAAGCCATCGTTGCGGACGGAGCGGCGCAGGAGGAGCATGACGGGAGGACGCAAAATGCCATCTGATCGCAATTCGCAGGCAATCGAGGAGGTGGACCTTCTGGTCTGCGGCGCGGGGGCGGGCGGCATGACCGCCGCCCTCGTCGCCGCGCTGGAGGGGCTGGACGTCGTTCTGTGCGAAAAGACCGCCCAGGCCGGCGGCACCACCTCCACCTCCGGCGGCACGACCTGGGTGCCCGGCACCCACCTTTCCGAACAGGCCGGCGTTCCCGACCGGGTGGAGGACGCCCGGGCCTTTCTGGAGGCGGTCGTCGCCAACCGGGGCGGCGCGCGCCTGCGCGAGGCCTTCCTTGCCTCGGGACGCGACGCCATCGCGGATCTCGACCGCCGGACCGATGTGAAATTCGTCGCGGCGGCGGCGCATCCCGATTATCTCGACGGCCCCGGCGCGGCCTATGGCGGCCGGGCGCTCGCGCCGGTGACGTTCGACGGGCGGCGGCTCGGCCGCGCGGATTTCGACCGCGTCCGCCCGCCTCGCCGCGAATTCATGGGGCTCGGCGGCATGATGGTGGGGCGCAACGAACTCGGCGCGCTGCTCGCGCCCTTCGCATCCGCCGCCCATCTGCGCGACGCCATCACCATCGTCGGCCGCTACGTGCTGGACCGCCTGCGCTACCGGCGCGGCACCCGGCTTCTCATGGGCAATGCGCTGGTCGCCCGGCTTCTCTACAGCCTGCGCAAGGCGAAGGTGCCGGTGCTGTTCGAAACCGGTGTCCGCGAACTTCTCGTCGAAGAGGGCCGCGTCGTCGGGGCCGTGCTCTCAGGCCCGGCCGGTCCGCGCCGCATCCGCGCCCGCAAGGGCGTCGTGCTGGCGACCGGCGGCGTCGGCTGGAACCGCAAGATCCGCGAACGCCTGTTTCCGGCCGGCACGCGCGACTATTCGCTCGCGCCGGAGACCAACACCGGCGACGGCGCCGACGTGGCGACGGCCATCGGCGCGCGTTTCGAGGACGGCGGCGACAGCCCGGCACTGTGGATGCCCTGCTCGTCGTACCGCCGCCCGGACGGCACGCTGGCGGTCTGGCCGCACATCATCCTCGACCGCGCCAAGCCGGGGCTGCTGGCGGTGAACGCCGCCGGCCGGCGTTTCGTCAACGAGTCGGATTCCTATCACGACTTCTCGATGGAGCAGATTTCGACCGGCGCCATTCCCGCCCATCTCGTCTGCGACGCCGCCTTCATGCGCCGCTACGGCATGGGCATGGTGCTGCCGGGCGCGAGCAATCTGCCCGCCATGCTGAAGGCCGGCTATGTGACGGAGGCGCGGACGCTGGCCGAACTCGCCGAAAAGATCGGCTGCGACCCGCAGGCGCTGGCGGAAACCGTGGATGCCTATAACCGCGCGGCGGCCGCCGGCATCGACGAGGCGTTCGGGCGCGGCGCCTCGGTGGTCAACCGCTTCAACGGCGATCCCGCCGTCGGCCCCAATCCCTGCCTCGGCCCGGTGGGGGCGGGGCCTTACTACGCCATACCGGTTCGCCCCGCTGATCTCGCTTCGAGCGCCGGTCTGGCGGGTGACGAATATGGCCGCGTGCTCGACGAGGCGGGCGAGCCCATTGCCGGCCTTTACGCCTGCGGCAACGACCTCGCCTCGATCTTCCGCGGCACCTATCCGGGGCCGGGGACGACCATCGGCCCGGCCGTGGTCTTCGGCTGGCGTGTGGCCAGGCACGCCGCCGGCACGCTCAACGACATGCCGGAAACCCCGGCCGACACCATGAAAGATGAAAGGACGAACCATGCAACGTTATGAAATCGCGACACTTTCGACCACGCTTGGCGCGGCTGCCAAGGCGGCGCCCGCCATTGAGGCCTTTGCGGGAGAGGGCAAGGGCCGTCTTCTCGGCATCTTCTCCGCCGATATCGGCCTGCTCAACCGCGTCCTCGTTCTGCGCGGGTTCGACACCGCCGCCGACTACGACGCGGAGCGCGAGCGCACGCTGCGGGCGGCCAGTCCCTTCGGCTCGGCGGAATGGCTGACCGGGCTGGAACTCGAAGGCTACGCGCCCTTTCCCTTCCTGCCGCCGGTCGAGACCGGCAGTTTCGGCCCGGCCTACGAGTTCCGCACCTACGTGCTGAAGACCGGCGGGCTGGAACCGACGATCAAGGCGTGGGAAGCCGCCGTGCCGGGGCGCACGCAACTGTCGAAGCTTTCGATCTGCATGTACGGCATCGACGGCAAGCCGCGCATGACGCATATCTGGCCCTTCGCCTCCGTCAACGACCGTGGCCGCATCCGGGCCGATTCCGTTGCGCAGGGCGTCTGGCCGCCCAAGGGCGGGCCGGACTGGCTGACGACCGACATGCGCTCGACCATCGCCTTTCCGACCGCGAACTCGCCGCTGAAATAGGCGGCAATAATACAAGCGCCAGAGGCCCCGTTTCGTTGCCGAAGCGGGGCCTTTCGTGTCAATCGGGCTTGCGCAGCCCCGGAAAATAGCGCGAGCCGCTGGCGGCGATGCCGATTTCTTCCGCCGCGCGGGCGAGGTGCGGCGCGAGTTCGGCCATGCGCTCCGGCGTCATGCGGACGGCCGGCCCGGCGATGGACAGGCAGCTGATCGCCCGGCCGCCGCTCATGACGGGCATGGCCATCGCCGCCATGCCGACGATGTAGCTGTTGACGGACACCGCATAGCCGCGCCTGCGCGTTTCCGCCAGAATGCCCAGAAGCTCGGTGATGGTGGCCGGTGCGCCCGGCCCGGTGGGCTTGCCGGGATTGACCAGCCCCTGACGCGAGACCCGTTCCAGCGCCTCCTCGTCGCTCATGGAGGCGAGCCAGGCCTGCCCGCCGGAACTGGAGGCGAGATGCACCACGACGCCCTGTTCCTGCCCGGGATCGTAGCGCAGGCCACTCGTCGCCCCCTGCGCCACCGCGACCCAGATAAGGTCGTCGCCGTCGATCACCGACAGGCGAATCAGCTCGCCGCTCACCTGCGCCAGCCGGTCGAGGATCGGTTGCGCCACGTCGCCGACGCCGGTGCGGCCGAGAAAACCGACCCCGAGCGCGGCCAGCTTCATGGTCAGCGCATAGTCGCCCTGATCCTGGACCTGCCGGACATACCCCAGCCGGATCAATTCGTTGAGCGTCCGGTGGACGCCGCTGGCGGGCTGGTTGACCTGCTGGGCGATGGTCGAGACGGACAGGCCGCCCGGCTTCTCGGCCAGAAGTTCGATGATGCTCAGGGACTTTTCAAGCGTGCTCATGGATTTTCCAATCTGGATTGTCATTCCAGTTTTGGCATGAGCCGCCCGACAGTCAAGCTGTTTCGGTATCGCGGCAGAAGGATCAGGCCCGTTCGAGGGCAATGGCGATGCCCTGTCCGACGCCGATGCACATGGTGGCAAGCGCCCGGCGCCTGCCCGTCAGCGACAGTTCCAGCGCCGCCGTTCCGGCGATGCGCGCGCCGGACATGCCGAGCGGATGGCCGAGCGCGATCGCCCCGCCGTTCGGGTTGGCGCGCGGATCGTCGTCGGCGATGCCAAGCAGGCGCAGCGTCGCGAGACCCTGGCTGGCGAAGGCCTCGTTCAGTTCGACCACGTCGAGATCGTCCGCCGTCCAGCCGATCCGGGCGAGCAGCTTCTGCGAGGCCGGGGCCGGGCCGATGCCCATGATGCGCGGTGGAACACCCGCCGTCGCCCCGCCGACGACGCGGGCAATCGGCGTCAGGCCATGCGCCTTCACCGCGGCTTGCGAGGCGACGATCAGCGCCGCCGCCCCGTCGTTGACGCCGGAGGCGTTACCCGCCGTCACCGTCGCCCCGTCGATGCGGTTCACCGGCTTCAGCTTCGCCAGCGCATCGAGGCTGGTGGCGCGGGGATGCTCGTCCTTCACCACCGCCAGCGGATCGCCCTTCCTCTGCGGCACGAAGACGGGAACGATTTCCCTGCCGAGGCGGCCGTTTTCCTGCGCGGCCGCCGCCTTGTCCTGGCTGCGCAGGGCGAAGGCGTCCTGATCCTCGCGCGAGACCTTGTAATCGATGGCGACGTTGTCGCCGGTCTCCGGCATGGAATCGACGCCGTAGGCGGCCTTCATCGCCGGATTGACGAAGCGCCAGCCGATGGTGGTGTCGTAGATCTGGGCATTGCGGGAAAAGGCGGTTTCCGCCTTCGGCATCACGAAGGGCGCGCGGCTCATGCTTTCGACACCGCCGGCGATCACCAGCTCCGCCTCGCCGGCCCTGATGGCGCGGGCGGCGGTAATCACCGCGTCCATGCCCGAGCCGCAGAGGCGGTTGATGGTCGTGCCCGTGACGGAGACGGGCAGGCCGGCCAGAAGCAGCGCCATGCGGGCGACGTTGCGGTTGTCCTCGCCGGCCTGGTTGGCGCAGCCGAAGATCACGTCGTCGACCGCCTCCCAGTCGACGCCGGCATTGCGCTTCATCAGCGCCTTCAGCGGCACGGCGCCGAGATCGTCGGCCCGAACGGAGGACAGCGCGCCGCCGAAGCGGCCGATGGGCGTGCGGATGTAATCGCAGAGATAGGCTTCGGTCATGATACTGGTCCTCTACAGCGGCGGGGCGACGAGATCGGCCACGGGCCCGTCGAGATGAAGCGTCGCGCCGGTCAGCGCCTGAAGCGCGTCGAGGGAAAGGCCGGGCAGCTTTTCACGCAGCACGAAGCGGCCTTCGACGATATCGATCACGGCGTGGCTCGTATAGACACGGGTGATACAGCCGACGCCGGTCAGCGGAAAGGTGCATTTTTCGACCAGCTTCGGCTCGCCGTTCTTGGTGACGTGCTCGGTGATGACGAAGACCTGCTTGGCGCCGTGCACGAGATCCATCGCGCCGCCGACGGCGGGAACGCCCCTGGAGCCGACGCGCCAGTTGGCGAGATCGCCGCTTTCGGCCACCTGATAGGCGCCGAGGATCGCGACGTCGAGATGGCCGCCGCGCACCATCGCGAAACTATCGGCGTGGTGGAAGAAGGCCGCGCCCGGCTTCAGCGTCACGGCCTTCTTGCCGGCGTTGATCAGGTCCCAGTCCTCCTCGCCCTCCGCCGGCGGCTCGCCGAAGTCGAGAATGCCGTTTTCGGTGTGGAAGATCGCCTGCCGGCCCGGCGGCTGGTAACGGGCGACCATTTCCGGAAAGCCGATGCCGAGGTTCACATAGGCGCCGTCGGCGATGTCCTGCGCGGCGCGCCAGGCGATCTGGGCATTGGAAAGCTTGAGGTCTTCTTGCGTTTCGGCGGTCATGCGTAGACGGCTCCCGACCGGATGAGGATTTCTTCCTGTTGCGGATCGGCGATCTCGACGACGCTGTCGACGAAGATGCCGGGGGTGACGACGTGCTCCGGGTCGATGCCGCCGAGCGGTACGAGCCTCGCCACCTGGACGATGGTCTTTGCCGCCGCCATGCACATGATCGGATTGAAGTTGCGGGCGGCCTTGTTGTAGGTCAGGTTGCCGTGGATGTCGCCGACATGCGCCTTGATCAGCGCGAAATCGGCCTTCAGCCAGCGCTCCTGCACGTAAGGGCGGCCGTCGAACTCGGCGATCACCTTGCCTTCCGCCAGTTCCGTGCCGTAGCCGGTCGGCGTGTAGAAGGCGGGAATGCCCGCGCCGCCGGCACGGATGCGCTCGGCGAGCGTGCCCTGCGGCACCAGTTCCAGCTCCACCCTGCCGGCCAGATAGGCGTCGGTGAAGGCGCGTGGATCGGACGAGCGCGGGAAGGAGCAGATCATCTTTTTGACCAGCCCGGCATCGATCATTGCCGCGATGCCGATGCGGCCGTTGCCGGCATTGTTGTTGATCACCGTCAGATCCTTCGCGCCCTTGTCGATCAGGGCGTGGATCAGCTCGATCGGCGCGCCGGAGCCGCCGAAACCGCCGATCATGACGGTCGCGCCGTCTCCGATCCCGGCGACGGCTTGCGCCGCGCTCGCGATTGTCTTGTCCATTGAAACTCCTCCGTTCGGCGTGGGGCCTACCGGGCCGCCGCCGTTTCCGGAGCTGAAATTACGGCGCAACACCCATCGACGGCAACCGGTTTGTGCGTTATATGATTTTTGTTCGTATATCGCACAAAATGGAGAGGCGATGCCATGACGGTCAGGGAGCGCGACATGATGGGCGGGCTCGCCAAGGGGCTGCGGGTGATCGAGGCTTTCAGCGCCGAGCGGCCGCGCCTATCGATTGCCGAGGCGGCCGAGATCGCCGGGCTCGACCGGGCGACGGCGCGGCGTTGCCTGCTGACGCTTTCGGAACTCGGCTATGCCGCCTATGACGGCAAGTTCTTCACCGTCACGCCGCGCGTGCTGCGGCTCGGCACGGGTTGCCTCGCCACCATGCCCCTGCCGCGCATCGTGCAGCCGACCCTCGACCGGCTGTCGGAAACCATCGGCCAGAGCACCTCGGTCTCGATCCTCGACGAGGGGGAAATCGTCTATGTGGCGCGCGCCGCCCAGCGGCGGGTCATGTCGATCGCGCTGATGCCCGGCTCGCGGCTTCCGGCCTATTGCACCTCGATGGGCCGCGTGCTGCTGGCCGCGCTGGCACCGGAAGAGGCGCGCGCCATTCTGGAAGCCTCCGGGCGCAGCGCCCGGACGGAGCGGACGCTGACGGACATCGACGCGCTGATGGCGGCGCTCGAGGAAACGCGCAGGCTCGGCTACGCGACCATCGACCAGGAAGTGGAAACCGGGCTGCGCTCCATCGCCGTGCCGCTGAAGACCGTGCGCGGCAGAACGGTCGCCGCGCTCAACGCCGGGCTCGCCGCGACGGCGGAGCCGGTTTCCGCGCTTGCGGATCGCTACCTGCCGCCGCTGAAGGCCGTGCAGGCCGAACTCGCCGCCATGCTGGCCTGATCACCAGGGCAGGCCGACATAGTTTTCCGCCAGCGCCGTCTGCGCCGCCGGCGATCCGGCCAGATGCGCCATTTCCGCACCCTGCATGCGCCGCAGGAAATCGCCCTCGTCGGGGAAGCTGTGCAGCATCCGCGTCATCGACCAGGAAAAGCGCGAGGCCTTCCAGACGCGGGCGAGCGCCGTGGCGGAATAAGTCTCCAGCAGGCTTTCGTCGCCGGCATAGCGGGCGATCAGCGCCCGCGACAGGTAGAAGACGTCGGAGGCGGCGAGGTTCAGCCCCTTCGCCCCGGTCGGCGGCACGATATGGGCGGCGTCGCCGGCGAGGAAGAGGCGTCCCCAGCGCATCGGCTCGGAAATGAAGCTCCTGAGCGGCGCGATGGATTTCTCGATGGACGGGCCGGTCTCCAGCGTTTCGGCCAGATCCGGCGGCAGGCGGCGGCGCAGCTCGTCCCAGAAGGCTTCGTCGCTCCAGTCCCCCGGCCGGTCGGCCAGCGGCACCTGAAGATAGTGGCGGCTCAGGTGCGCATTGCGCATCGAGCACAGCGCGAAGCCGCGCTCGTGGCCGGCATAGACGAGTTCGTGGTGGAGCGGCCGCGTTTCGGAGAGAATGCCGAGCCAGCCGAACGGATAGACGTGCTCGTAATCGCGCCGGACGGCTGCGGGAATGGTGCGGCGGCTGACGCCGTGGAAACCGTCGCAGCCGGCGATGTAATCGCAATCGACGCGGTGGCTTGTCCCGTTCTGCGTGAAGGTGACGAACGGCGCGCCCCGGTCGGCGTCGTGGATCGTCACGTCCTCCGCCTCGTGGATGACCGGCGCGCCGATGCGGTCGAGTTCGCCGTAGAGGTCGCGGGTCACTTCCGTCTGCCCGTAAATCGTCACCGTCTTGCCGGTCAGCGTCCGCAGGCCGATGGGCACCGTCTGCCCGTGGGCGGCGATGACCGTGCCGCCATGCACGAAACCCTCCGCATCCAGCCGTGTGCCGACGCCCGCCTCCCGCAGGAGGTCGCACAGCCCCTGTTCCAGAACCCCGGCGCGGATGCGGGCCAGCACGTAATCGCGGCTGCGCCGTTCCAGCAGCACGGCATCCACGCCCGCGCGGCGCAGGAGCAGCGACAGGAGCAGCCCGGACGGGCCGCCGCCGATGATACAGACCTGATGACGCATCGTTGTTTATCCTCTCGAAGATCAAAGCGGCGAAAAGGCGAGCGGCCGCAGCACGACATGCGCCGCGCCGGAAAGCGGGGCGGCGGGCACGGGATCGGCACCGCGCGGCAGCAGGGACAGCGGCCCGCCCGGCTCGCCCGACAGCGTGTCCCACACGGCGACGGCTTCGTGGACGGCCAACCCGTCGACGAGCGCCGCGCATTCGCCGGCAAAGAGCGGCGTTCCCGCAACCCGCGCCCGGCGGGCATCGCCACGCTGCGCAAGGGCCGCGTCGAAGGCGGGCGACGAAACGGTGAGGCGCAGGAAGCGGTTGTGCTGCTCCTCGACCAGCGCGAAGGCTTCGGGAACGAAGCCCTGCGTCCACGCCTCCTCGGCGGAAAGCGCCGCACGGCAGGCTTCGCGTTCGGCCCAGTCCGCATAGCTCCACAGGTGATGGATGGTGTTGAGCGGCCCGGTCTCGCCGAGCCAGTAGCCCGTCAGCGGCAGGTGGCGCGTGACGAACGGCAGGCCGCGATCCGCCAGAAGCGCCAGATAATCGGGGGCCGCGCCGGGCTTCAGCCGGTAGCTTCGCCATTCATGGATCATGTTTCTCTCCCTTGCTCAGGAAACTGGCCAAGGAAGAGCTTTTCGGAAATGGACGGAGCGTCGGAAAGATTGGACGATAGCCGGAGGCGGCTTCCAGCGTGGCGATGTTCGGGCGCGCACCTCGCCTCCGTCATGGTCGGGCCTGACCCGACCATCCACGCCACACCCTCCGCATGGACCCTCGGGTCGAGCCCGAGGGTGACGAAGGTTTATGATGCAGGCCCGCACATTGCCGGGGACGGGACCGGCCGCCTCACGCTTCCCGGTGCAGTGCCTGCTTGCGGAAGGCGCCCGGCGAGACGCCGACGCGCTGGGTAAAGAAGCGATTGAAATAGGCGGGGTCGTCGAAGCCGGTCAGGTGCGCTACCTGCGCCACGCTGCTTTCGGTATAGACGAGATAGCGCTTCGCCTCGATGACGATACGCTCGTAGAGCAGGTCGGAGGCCGTCTTGCCGGCGCGCGCCTTGCAGGCGGTGTTGAGGCGCGCCTGCGTCACGGCGAGGTCGCCGGCATAGAAGGCGAGCGAGCGCTCGCTGCGGAAATGCGTTTCCAGCAGCGCCCGGTAGCGCACGAGGAGATCGTAATCCCGGTCCGGCGCGGCGATGCCGGGATCGTCATGCGTCACGGAAAGCCGGAGCATCACGACGAGGAGGCGCATGTATTGCGCCATGATCGCCGTGCGGCGGCCGGGGGCGGACCAGATGAACTCCCGGTGCAGCCATTCGAACGTGTCGAAGACCGCCGGAATGCTGACGCCGGTCCCTTCGAGCGGATAGACGGCCGGCCGTTCCGCCGCCCCCATCAGGCGCGGATCGGAGGCCGCGGCCGCCTTCAGGCAGCCGAGCGCGGCGGTAACGACGAAGCCGTCGGTGCCGGGGTCGAAGTCGATCTGATGCACGATGCCGGCGGGCACGACGAGAATGCCCGGCACGGAAATCGGCAGGATCCGTTCCTCCAGCCGGATGGTGCCGCCGCCTTCCTTTACCAGCAGCGCCTGCATGTGATCGGGATGGGCGTGCGGACGAATTCTCCAGTCGTTCGGCCCGCTGCGGTCGCGGATCGGCTCGATATGCAGGAAGTCGAGTTCGACGTCCGCGCCCTGATCGCCATAGAGATAATAGTGCGGAATGCCGCGCGCGGCTTCGCTTGCCATGTTTCCTCCCGAATGTCTCCCGGCCGAATTGTGCAACAATTGCGCCGGTGCGTCCATTGGTCCGCAGAAGGGGGCGGGTTAGCAAGGGTCCATGCCACGACAGGGAGGAACCGATGGAGCGGCTCAAGGAGGACGGGCGCGTCTGCGACGTGCTGGTGATCGGATCGGGCGCGGGCGGGCTCGCCACCGCCATCACGGCGAAGAAGTACGGCCTTTCCGTGATCGTCGTCGAGAAGGAGCCGGTCTTCGGCGGCACCACCGCCTTTTCCGGCGGGGTCCTGTGGATCCCCGGCAATCGCCACGGCAGGGCGAACAATCCCGCCGACACGCGCGAGGCGGCGCGGCGCTACCTGAAGGCCGAAACCGGTAACTGGTTTCAGGAAGAGGCGGTCGACGCCTTTCTCGACGCCGGCCCGAAAATGCTCGACTGGTTCGAGGCGGAAACGGATGTGAAGTTCGTCCCGACGCTCTACCCCGACTACCACCCGGCGGTGGAAGGCGGCGCGGAGGTGGGGCGCTCGGTGCTGGCCGCGCCCTTCGACACCCGTTCGCTGGGCGCGAACCTGAAGCGGCTGCGCCCGCCGCTTTCCACCATCACCTTCATGGGGATGATGTTCAATTCATCGAACGCCGACATAAAGCACTTCTTCAACGTCACCAAGTCGACCGCCTCCTTCGCCTATGTCGTGAAACGGCTTGCCGCGCATGCCGGCGAAGTGGTGCGCTACGGCCGCGGCGTGCAGGTGACGAGCGGCAACGCGCTCGCCGCGCGGCTGGTGAAATCCTGCTTCGACCTCGGCATCCCGATCCTGACGGAAGCGCCCGCCCTGCACCTGACGAAGGACGGCGGCCGCGTGACCGGCGCGAAGATCGGCGGCAGGGAGGCGGGAACGATCATGGCGCGGCGCGCCGTGGTGCTCGCCTGCGGCGGCTATGCGCAGGATCTCGCCCGCCGGGCCGGGGTCTATGTCCATCTGAAGGCCGGGGCGGCGCATTTCTCGCCGGTGCCGGAGGGCAACAGCGGCGACGGCATCCGCCTGGGCGAGGAGGCGGGCGGGGCCTTCGACGCCGAGTTCCCGCAGGCCGCCGCGTGGATGCCGGTCAGCCGCGTGCCGGGCAAGGGGCTCTTTCCGCATCTCCTCGACCGCTACAAGCCGGGCATGATCGCCGTGCTGTCGAACGGCCGGCGCTTCACCAACGAAAGCGAGAGCTATCACGATGTCGGCGCGGCGATGATCGCGGCTGGAGAGGCCTCTGCCTGGCTGATCTGCGATCACCGGGCGATCCGCAAATACGGGCTCGGCCATGCCAAGCCTGCGCCGATGCCGCTCACCCCCTGGCTTCGCTCCGGCTATCTGAAGACGGGCCGCACTCTGGCCGACCTCGCCCGCGCCTGCGGCATCGACACCGCCGGGCTGGAAGCGACGGTGGCCGGTTTCAATCGCGGCGCGCGGCAGGGGCGCGACGAGCAGTTCCACCGCGGCGAAACCGCTTTCAACCGCTATCTCGCCGATCCCGACAACAGGCCGAACCCCTGCGTCGCGCCGGTGGAACAGGGGCCGTTCTACGCGGTGAAGCTGGAAATGGGCGACCTCGGCACGTTCGACGGGCTGAAAACCACCGTTCCGGGCGAAGTGCTCGACCGGCAGGGCCATGTCATTGCCGGCCTCTATGCGGTCGGCAACGACCGCGCCTCGATCATGGGCGGTAACTATCCGGGCGCCGGCATCACGCTCGGCCCGGCCATGACCTTCGGCTGGATCGCCGGGCGTCATCTGGCCGGCATCGCGCCCGGCGCCGCCAACGGGGAGGTGGCCGCATGAGCTGGCTCGGGCTGGACGGAAAGACAATCGTCGTCACCGGCGCCGGCGGCGGCATCGGGCAGGCGCTCGCCCGCGCCTTCGCCGGCGAGGGGGCGCGCGTCGTGCTCATCGACCGCGACGAGGCGCGCACGGCGCCACTCGCCGCAGAGATCGGCAACGGCGCGTTCGCGCTCGCCTGCGATCTTTCGAAAGCCGGCGAGATCGCCGCGGCGGCGGAAAGGGTCGAGGCGGCGGGCGGCGCCGACATTCTTGTCAACAATGCCGGAATCCTGCGGCCCGGCCCGCTGGAAAGCGTGTCGCAGGCCGACTGGTCGGCCATGCTCGCCGTGAACCTCACCGGCTATCTCGCCGCCGCGCAGGCCTTCGGCAAGGGCATGATCGCGCGCGGGCAGGGCGCGCTCGTCCACGTCGCCAGCATCGCCGGCAGCCAGCCGCAACCGGCCAGCGGCGCCTATTCGGCCTCCAAGGCGGCGATTTTGATGCTGTCGCGGCAGCTTGCCTGCGAATGGGGGCCGAAAGGCATCCGCTCGAACACGGTCAGCCCCGGCCTCGTGCGCACGCCGCTGTCCGAACCGTTCTACCGGGACGCCGAGGTGAGGGCGCGGCGCGAGGCGATGGTGCCGCTGGGCCGGATCGCGGGGCCGCAGGACATGGCCGACGTGGCGCTGTTCCTCGCCTCGCCGCGCGCGGCTTACGTGTCCGGGCAGGACATCGTCGTCGATGGCGGCCTGTCGCAGACGCTGATGGGGCTGGTGCCGAGGCCCGGCTATGCATGAACCCGGAAACGCCATCGTGACGGGCGGGGCCGACGGGATCGGCCTCGCCATCGCGCGGGCGCTGGCCAAGGCCGGCTTCAGCGTGACCATCGCCGATCTCGACGGCGAAAAGGCCGCCGCGCGGGCGGCGGAACTGGGCGAAGGGCATCGCGGCATCGCCTGCGACGTCACCGACGAGGCGCGGGCGACGGCCGCTGCCGCGGCGCGGCCCTTCGACGTTCTGGTCAACAATGCCGGCATCGGCGACAGCCACCTGCCGACGCTGGAACAGGGCATCGAGGATTTCCGCAGGGTGCTCGACGTGCATCTTTCCGGCACCTTCCTGATGTCGCGCGAGGTGGCGAAGGGCATGGCGGCGCGCGGCGGCGGGGCCATCGTCAACCTCTCCTCCATCGCTGGTCTCACCGGCCTGCCGAAGCGCAACGCCTATGGCGCGGCCAAGGCGGGCATCGTCGCCATGACGCGGGCCATGTCCTGCGAATGGGCCGGCAGCGGAATCCGGGTCAATGCCGTCGCGCCCGCCTTCGTCGAAACCGCGCTCGTCAGGACGCTCGCCGATGCCGGGCGCATCGACCTTTCGGCGCTGCGCCGCCGCACGCCGATCGGCCGGCTGATCCGGGCGGAGGAGGTGGCCGCCGCCGTCGCCTTCCTCGCCTCGCCCGCCGCCTCGGCCATCACCGGCGCGGTGCTCCCCGTCGACGGCGGCTGGACCGCCTTCGGCGACTTCGGCGATGCGTCTGCGGGGTGAGAGGAGCAAAGGATTCCGGTTCGTGGAAGGCCCGGCGTAACGCCGGGTTTTTCACGGCCCCCGCCAGCCTCTCCTCCGTCATGGTCGGGCTTGACCCGACCATCCACGCCGCATCTGGGGGAATGGATCCTCGGGTCAAGCCCGAGGATGACGGAAAGCAGAGGAGGAGGGCATGTCAGCAAGCCGGAACGGCCCGGCGGTTACACCCGCCGGGCCTTTCGCATGTCCGCCCGGGGAAGAAGTCAGGCGGCATCTTCGATATGGCCGCCGAGGAAGAGCTGGCCGACGCGCGGGTCCTTGAGAAGCTTGCCCGCCTCGTCGAACATGCGGGTCTGGCCGAGTTCGAGCACCAGCCCGTAATCCGACATGGCGAGCGCTGCCTTGGCGTTCTGCTCGACCATCAGGATGGTCACGCCCTGGTCTCGCAGCCGGATGAGCGTCTGGAACACCTCCTGCACCAGATTGGGCGAAAGGCCGATGGAGGGCTCGTCGATCAGCATCAGCTTCGGATCGAGCAGCAGGGCGCGGGCGATCTCCAGCTGCTTCTGCTGGCCGCCGGAAAGCTCGATGGCCTTCTGGTCCTTGCGCTGGCGCAGCATGGGGAACTGGTCCATGACCTCTTCCATCCGCTGCCGCACCCTTGCCTGGTCCTTCGCCGTGATGCCGCCAAGTTCCAGATTGTGGAACACCGAAAGCTGCGGCACGACGTTGCGGCCCTGTGGCACGTAGGTCACGCCGCGGGCGATCATCTCCGCTGGCGTCTTGCGGGTCACGTTTTCGCCGTCCAGCAGGATCTCGCCCGAATGGATGTTGAGAAGGCCGAAGATCGCCTTGAAGACGGTGGACTTGCCGGCGCCGTTGGGGCCGATGACCGTGGTGATCGACGCCTTCGGAATGGTGAAGGACGTGCCGTTGAGGATGGTGATGCGGCCATAGCCGCCGGTGACTTTCTTCAGCTCCAGCATGTCAGCCTCCCAGATATGCGTCGATGACCATCTGGTTCGACCGGATCTCGTCCGGCGTTCCCTCGGCGATGACCTCGCCCTGCGCCAGCACGATGATGCGGGTGCAGAGCGACATGACGAATTCCATGTTGTGCTCTATGACCACGAAGGTCGTGCCGTGCTCGCGGTTGTAGGTGACGAGCCGCTCCTTCAGATGGCCGAGCATGGTGAGGTTCACCCCGCCCGCCGGCTCGTCGAGCAGCACGATGCCGGGGCCGGCCATGAAGGCCATCGCCGCATCCACCAGCTTCTGCTGGCCGTAGGACAGAGAGCCGGCCGGGGTGTCGCGATAGGGGGTGAGGCGGAAGAACTCGATGAGCTGCTCCGCCTTCTGCGTCAGGCCGGCGTCCGGCTTGCCGAACAGGCGCGACAGCATCGAGCCCTCGTGCTCCTGGCCGGCGAGGATGACGTTGTCGAGCACGCTCATCTTCGGGAAGACCGAAAGCTGCTGGAAGGTGCGGCCGACACCCATCAGCGAAAGATCCGCCGGGCGCACGCCGTCGGTCGTCCGGCCGTCGATCTCGCAATGGCCCTCGGTCGGGCGAAGCTGGCCGAGGATGCAGTTGAACAGCGTCGACTTGCCGGAGCCGTTCGGGCCGATCAGCCCGAGGATCTCGCCGCGCTGGACATCGAAGCTGACGCCGTTGACGGCGCGGATGCCGCCGAACTGCTTGGACATGTTGCGGACGGACAGGATGGGTCCGCCGGTGTTGGAAGCGTGCATGTTCATAGCTGGACACCCTGCTTGAGATCGCTGCGGGCCTCGTGCCGCGGCTTGAACTTCTCGACGAGCTTCAGCCCGAGGCCGATCAGGCCGTTCGGCGAATAGACCATCAGCACGATGACGAGGAACGAGTAGATGATGAGGTAGTAGCCTTCCGTAAAGCGCAGCACTTCCGGCAGGAGGATGACGACGGCCGCCCCCAGCATCGGGCCGAAGAAGAAGCCCGAGCCGCCGACGACGACCATGAGCAGGACCTTCAGCGAATGGATGAGCGCAAAGCTGGACGGCTCGATGAACTGCACCAGCGGCGTCTGCAACGCGCCGGCGAAGCCGCCGAAGGCCGAGCCGATGGCGAAGGCCAGCAGCGTCTGGCGGCGCACCTTCAGGCCGAGGCTTTCGGCCCGCACCGGGTTTTCGCGCAGCGCCTTGAAGGCGCGGCCCCACGGCGAGCGCAGGATCCACCACAGCACGCCGGCGGCCAGCAGGAAGCAGACGAGCGAGAAATAGTAGAAGGCGAGGTTGCTGTCGGTCGTGATGCCGAAGAAGGACGGGCGCTCCATGCCGACGAGGCCGAAGGAGCCGCCGGTGATGCTCTCCTCGTTGCGCAGCACCAGGAACAGCAGCGTGTTGAAGGCGAGCGTCACGAAGGCGAGGAAATGATGCTGCACCCTGAGCGCCGGATAGCCGAGCAGCAGGCCGACGGCGAAGCTCGAAATGATCGAGATGAAGGCGGCGAGGCTCCAGTGGATGCCGGAAAGCGTCATCAGCGCGGTGATATAGGCGCCGATGCCCATGAAGCCGGCCTGCGCGAGGCTCACCTGGCCGGCATAGCCGAGCGTCAGGTTCAGCCCCATCGCGGCAATCGAGAACAAGAGCCACGAGCAGAGCGTGTAGATGATGTAGTTGCCCTGGCCGATGGGCGCGGCGATCAGCGCCGCGATGGCGATGATGAGGAGAATGGGTTGAAAACGGGTCATACGGTTCTCCCTTCCGGGGTGCCGAGCAGGCCCTGCGGGCGCAGCAGGATGATGGCGATGAGCAGGATCAGCGGCACGGCCGAGCGGTACTGGGCCGAGACGTAGACCGCCGACAGGTTGTCGATCACCCCGATCAGCAGGCCGCCGACGAGGGCGCCGCGGATCTGGTTGAAACCGCCGACGATGGCCGCGATGAAGGCGACGAGGCCGAGCGTTTCGCCGTTCGAGAACTTGGCGAGGTAGATCGGCGAGATCAGCACCGAGGCGATGGTGGCGAGCGCGGCGTTGATCAGGAAGGTGTAGAGCACCATCCGCCTGACGTTGACGCCGAGGATTTCGGCAACCGCCGGGTTCTGGGCGCTCGCCTGCATGCAGCGGCCCGTGCGGGTGCGGCTGAGAAAGAGTTGCAGGCTGCCGATGGCGATCATCGAGACGACCAGATTGCCGATATCCTGCACCGAGATGCTGGCGCCGGCGACATGATAGACCGTCTGCGGGAAGACGGCGGGAAAGGGCTGGGCGGTCGCGCCGTAGAACTCCTTGACACTTTCCTTCATCAGCAGGCCGAGCGCGATGGTGGCGATGACGAGCGGCAGCGTGCCGTGCGGCAGCATTGGCTCGACGATCAGCCGCTTGAAGGCGACGCCGAGGATGAGAAGCGACAGGACCAGCGCGAAGATGACGGCAGTCCACAGGGGCAGGCCCAGGACGGTCAGGCCGACCAGCACGAAGAAGGCCGGCAGCATGACGAACTCGCCCTGGGCGAAATTGATGGTTTGCGACGCCTGCCACAGCAGCGTGAAGCCGACGGCGGCGAGCGCATAGATGGAACCGGCGGCGAGGCCGGAAACGAGAATCTGGAGAAGCTCGGCCATTGTTATCGTCCTCAAGGGCTGTTGGTCGGCTTGCGAATATTGGCGAAGGGGGGCCGCCGGCGCCTCGCGCCGCCGGCGGCGGGACCAGAGATGAGGGCGATCAGTTCGGCGGCAGGATGGCTTCCACCACCTGCTTGCCGTCCTCGACCTTCACGAAGAAGCTCTCGCGGGACATTTCGCCGGTTTCGTCCCAGCTCACGTCCATCAGCACGCCGGGATATTCGGATGCCTTCAGCGTCAGGCCGTGCAGCTTTTCGGCAACCGCCTTGCCGTCTGCGCTGCCCACCAGTTCGGTCACGTATTTCAGCGTCCAGGCGGCCGTGTAGCCCTTGATGGCGTTATGGTCCGGCGTGTAGCGGAACTTTGTCTTGAAGCGCTCGACCATTTCGGTCATGGCCGGGATGTTGGCGTCCGGGGTCAGGCCGACATGGCCCATCGCCCCGTTGGCGGCGTCTCCCGCCAGTTCGATGACCTTGTGGCCGATCAGCGTGGTTTCACCGACCAGCGGCTTGTCGATGCCCTGCTTGCGCGCCTCGCGCAGGAAACGGGCGCTTTCCTCCTCGGTCAGGTAGACGAAGATCGCGTCCGCGTCGGAATTCTTGAGCCGGAGGATGTCGGCCGAGAAATCGGCCTGCGCCTGTTCGGCCGGCACGTCGACCACGACCGGAATGCCGGCCTTCTCCATCTCCTCGAGGAAGGCCTGATGGCCGCCCTTGCCGAATTCGGTGTTGGCCCAGGCGACGCCGACCTTCTTCACGCCCATCTGCTCGACCATGTATTTCGCCATCTTCGGCACGCCCTTCTGCGAGCCGAACGCGGTGCGGAAGATGTAGGGGTTGCCCTTGTCGGTGATCGAGGGCGCTTCCGAGCCGGTGAACTGCGGAATGCCGTATTGCCGGGCGACGAGCATGTTCACCACCGTCGAGGAGGAGAACACCGTGCCCATGATGGCGTAGACGCCGTCGTCTATGGCCTTCTGCACCATAGCGCGCGAGACCTGCGGATCGGTCTGGCTGTCGTATTCGGTTATCCTGACCTGCTCGTTGAGAATGCCGCCCTGGGCATTGATCTCCTCGAAGCCCATCTTCACGCCGTCGCGGAAATTGGTGCCGGCAGCGGCACCCGGGCCGGACAGCTCGACGATGGAGCCGACCTTGAGGTCGGCGAGCGCGGGTGCGGCACCCAGCGCCAGCACCATCGCGGTTGCGGAAAGCAGTTTCCTGATCATCATGTTCCTCCCGTGAGTGATCATCTGTGCACTATCCGGCCGGCATCCGACACGGGACCGGCATTCGGAACGCTGGCCGGCGGCAGGCTCCTCCTCCCCGGCAGCGATTTTCTGTCAGTCGGTCTTCTCCACCCTCCCAGATGGGCGACCGGCCGCACCATAGCGTGCGCCGGAGCAGGTTGACGAGTACCCGCCGGGGGCCCGGCGCAGCATCGTGCCGGTCCCGTCCGGACGTCTCTGCCGTTCTCGCATCCCGACAAGACCACGACGCCCGCGACCGGAAAATGGACGATGGGGGCTAAACATTGGACTTCTCCTGCCCGGCGGCGGTTTTCAGAACGGCGAGAGACTGGCGGATTCCGGCCTCGATGCCCGTGACCGGCTGCGCGCCGAGAAACGACGGCACCGGATCGGACTGAAGGTCGGCGGGTATGCGCAGCGGCGGTCCCTCGATGGCGATGTCCGTCCAGCCGGTCTGGCGGCCGAGTTCGGAAACGAACGCTTCCAGGCCGGCGGTTTCGCCGGACATGGTCAGCACCGTCGCGCCGTCGAGCGGCGCGGTCATGGCCGCGGCCAGCATGCGGGCCACATCGTCCACATGGACGAAGCCGACCCGGCCGGAAAAACGGATCACCGCCGGCTCCCGCCGCACGGACGCGGCGATGGCGATCGACGGGCCGGCGGCGATGCCGGCGCTGATGCCGGGGCCGTAGACGACATAGGGCCGCAGGCCGAGGCTCGGCACGCCGTGATCGACAAGGAAGGCGCGGGCAGCGCCTTCGACCGCCAGCTTGGTGGCGCCGTAGATCGTCGTCGGCTGCGGATGGCGCGCATCCTGCGGCCCGAAGACGCCGGCGCTGCTCAGATAAGCGACGGGAAGGCGTCGCGCCTTCGCGGCCTCGAAGACGTTGAGACTGCCGATCAGGTTGACCCGCGCGCCGAGAACCGGAGCGCGGGCGCAATCCAGCGTCATCAGCCCGGCGAGGTGGACGATGCCGCCGCAATCGCGCGCCGCCGCGGCGACGGTGGCCGCATCCGTGATGTCACCGGTCACGATCTCGGCGGCGATGCCGCGCGGCAGGCGCTCCGGTCTCGGCGCAAGGTCGAGGATGCGAATATCGTGGCCGGCCCCGTGCAGGGCCTCGACCGTGCGCAGCCCGACGAAGCCGGTGCCGCCGGTCACGAGAATCCGGCTCATGGACGCGGCCCTCCCGGCGTTGCCGCCTGAAGGACGATACGTCCGGATTCCTCACCTGCCTGCGTCTTTCGCATGGACACTCCTCCCGAAATGGCCGATCTCTCCCGGCACCGATCATCGCAATAAATGGAATGACATTCAATAATAAACTTCAATTCCATTTTTATTTTTGCCGCTCCGATTGCGAGGCGTCGCCCAGCGCGGCCCGCAACCGGTCCTCATCGACCGGCAGGCCGGTGAAAAGGCGCCACGCATCGACGCCCTGGCCGACGAAAAGCTCGTAACCGGAAATCACCTGCATGCCCTCGGCAGCGGCGTCTTTGAGGAACTGCGTTTCGACGGGGGTGTAGACCGCATCGAACGCCCATTCGCCACCGCGCATGGCGGCGCGGGCGAGCGGCGTGCCGTCATGGCCCACCATGCCGACCGGCGTGCCGTTGACGAAACCGGCGGCACCGGCTGCGAGGGCGGCCGCATCGTCGCCGGTCTGCGCGGCAAGTCCGGGGCGCACGGCCTGAAGCGCATCGGCCAGCGCTTCGGCGCGCTGCCGGTCGCGATCGGCGATGCGGATGTCGGACAGGCCGAGGGCGACGAGGGCGAAGGCGATCGCCCTGCCCACCCCGCCGGCGCCGATCAGCAGCACCTGGCCGGGCCGGGCCTTGCCGCGCACGCGCCGGTAAGCGGCGATGAAGCCCGAATAATCGGTGTTGAAGCCGCGAGCGCCGCTTTCCTCGAACAGCACGGTGTTGACGGCGCCGATGGCGCGCACCAGCGGATCGTCGATCCTCACCCGCGCGGCGGCCCGCTCCTTGTAGGGATAGGTCACGTTGACGCCGCGATAGCCCGACGCTGCGACCGCATCGAAAAGCGTGTCGAAATCCGTGCCGCGCTCGGCGGGCATCAGCCGGTCGTAAACGACCTCGTGGCCGTTCTGGGCCGCCGCCAGCCCGTGCAGGCGCGGCGAAAGCGACTTGCCGATATTGTCGCCGATCAGGCCAAGGCGAATGGTTTCGGTCATGCGGCACGCTCCGTTGCGAACACTCAAGGCTTCCGCCATCCGCGGCCTGCCGGCTGGCGGCCCATATCCGGCCCGTGGCAGGCGCGACATCGGGCCGGGATCGGTTCCGTCCCGGCCGCTCACCGCTTCGGCATTCCCTCCGGGCGCAGCAGCCGGCGCTGCGCGGCGATCCGGAAAGGGGCGTTCATGGCGCCGTATCCGCCATAGGCGCCGCGCCGCTCGACGACCTCGAAGAAAAAGCCCTCGCCGAAGGTGCGGCTGTAGATCTGGAAATACTCGCCGTTGTCGTCGCGGTCGTAGAGAATGCCCGCCGCCCTGAGCCTGTCGGAAAACGCCGGCTCCAGCCCGAACCGGGCCTCCAGGTCGTCATAGTAGTTCCGCGAGATCGGCAGGGCCTGGAAGCCGAGCGCGGTCAGCGCCCGCGCGGTGAAAAAAATGTCGTCGGTGGCGAAGGCGATGTGCTGGATGCTCGTGCCGAAGCCTTCGGCAAGGAACTTTCCGGCGAAGGTCTTGCGACTGTCGGCGCCGTTCATGGTCAGCCGGAAGCGCTGGTCCGGCAGGCTTTCGATCGCCTGGCTGCGCACCAGCCCGCCGGGATCGACGACATCGACCATCGGCGTGCGCCGCGTCGCGAAGATCGAGGTATAGAACAGCAGCCAGGTCAGCATCTCGTCGTAGCGGGTGGTCTGGGCCAGATGGTCGATGCGCGTCAGGCCGGCATTGCCGCGCGGGGCGGCCGGCACGACCGGCTCGAACTCGCTCTGCCATATGGCGGAAAGCGCCGGTGCATCGTCGAGGAAATAGATCACGCCGTTGCCGACGCCCTGGATGGCGGGCACGGAAATCTCGCCCGGCTGGCGCGGCTCGGAAAAGACCGGGGCGCCGAGGGCGGCGGCGCGCTCGCGGGCGGCCTCGGCATTCTCCACCCGCATTCCGAAGGCATAGGCGTTCGTGCCGTGGACGGAATAGGAGGCGCCCGCGAAGCTGTCGCCGGAACTGTCGGTGTTGATGGCGATGCGGATGCCGCCCTGGGTATAAAGATCGACGTCGCGGTTGCGGTGCCGGGCGGTCTTCTCGAAACCGAGCGTTGCCAGAAGCGCCTCGAGATTGACCTTCTCCTCCGTGCCGGCGGCGAATTCGACGAACTCGATGCCTTCGGCATGGATGCGGTCCGGCATGGGAGGAACCGCGATGCGGATGTCCGGCTCCAGCCGCGCCACCTGGTCCATGACATACACCAGCGACCGGTGCCCGTCTTCGGCCAGCGCCCGGGCGGAGCCGCCGCGGAACTGGTCGTTGAAGATTTCAAGCGACAGCGGCCCCGCATAGCCGGTCGCCGCGACGGCGCGCATGAAATCGACCACCGGCAGGTCGCCTTCGCCCGGCATGTTGCGGAAATGGCGGCTCCAGTAGAGCAGGTCCATGTCGATGAGCGGCGCATCGGCAAGCTGGACGATGAAGATCCGGTCGCCGGGAATGGAGCGGATCGTGTCGGGATCGATCTTGCGCGACAGGGTGTGGAAACTGTCGAGAATGAGCCCGACGGCGGCATGATCGGCACGCCGGACGATTTCCCAGGCATCGCGGTGGTCGTTGACGTGGCGGCCCCAGGCCAGCGCCTCGTATCCGACGCGCACGCCGCGCTTCGCCGCCCGTTCGCCAAGTTCGCGAAAATCGTCGGCGGCGCGGTCGATGCCGCCGAGCGATATGGGCGACACGTTCGAGCAGATCAGCATCAGGTCGGTGCCAAGCTCGCCCATGATGTCGAACTTGCGCTCCGCCCGCTCGAAGGCGCGGGCGCGGTGAGGCTCCGGCATGCCCTCGAAATCGCGGAAGGGCTGGAACAGGGTGATCTCCAGCCCGTGGTCGCGCGCCATTGCCGCCACCTCGCGCGGCGAGGCGTCATAGGTCAGGAAATCGTTCTCGAAAATCTCGACGCCGGTGAAACCCGCCCGGGCGATGGCCGCCAGCTTTTCGGGAAACTCGCCGCTGATCGAGACGGTCGCGATGGAGGTGCGCATCGTCGCGCCCTGTCTGCCCTTGTCGTCGCTGGCCATGTTGCCCTCCTGCCGGGTTCATCTATGGATCGGTCGATTGCAGGGCCGCGGAACGCCTTCTTTGCGTCCGTCAGCCGGCGTCCTTTCCCAAACGTTCGATCTGCCCGGTCAGGCGGCGCGCCGCCGACAGCGAGACGCCCGTCGCCACCGTCATCTGCGGCAGGACGAGCCATTCCAGCGCCCAGGCCGCGCCGGACCGCTCCTGCTCATGCACCAGCGACTGGTGCATGGCCGAAAGCTGCGCCGCGTTGAAGCGCGCCAACGTGACCAGCAGCTCTGCCGAAACCGGGTTCTGCTTGTGCGGCATGGCCGACGAGCCGCCGCCGCCCGACAGGCGGATTTCGCCGCCGAGTTCGGCAAGCAGCGCCACATCCTGGCCAAACTTGCCGAGGCTTCCGCTCACGAGCGACAGCAGGCCGGCGAATTCGGCAAGCGTGTCGCGCTGGCTCTGCCATTGCGGCCGGTCGGCAAGGCCGAGCCGGGCGGCCAGCGCGGCGCGGACCTGCGCGCCCCTGCCGGCGAGTTTTTCCAGCGTGCCCGCCGCACCGCCGAACTGGACGGCGAAGCCGTCGCGCCGGAACGCCGCCAGGCGCTGCCGGCTGCGCTCCAGCGGCGCACGCCAGGCCGCGACACGGTCGGCGGCGGTGATCGGAATGGCCGCCTGCATGCGCGTGTAGCCGGTCAGCGACAGGTGTCCGTCGCGCTCCGCCAGCGCGGCCAGTGCGTCGATGCAGTCCGCCAGCCGCGTTTCGACGATCTCCGCCGCCGCGGCGAGGCGCAGCACCAGGCTGGTGTCGATCACGTCCTGGCTCGTCGCGCCGAAGTGAACCTTCTCCGCCGCCGCGCCGCCGACCGCCCGGCGCAACTGCCGGACGAGTTCGGGCACGACGACGCCATCCCTCCCCACGCCGCCGCCGAGCGCCGCCATGTCCGGCACGAAACGGGCAAGGCCGTCAGCGACGGCCCCTGCCTCTACTTCGCTCAGGATGCCGCATTCGGCCTGCGCTTCGGCCAGCGCGGTCTCGAACCGCAACATGGCGGCGATATCGGCCTCCGCCGAAAAGAGCGGGGCGACCTCGGCGTCGCCGAACAGGCCGGACAGGAACGGATGCTCGAAGGGGGAAAGGCTCATGGGGCTCCGTCAGATATCGAAGAACACGGTTTCGCCTTCGCCCTGAAGGCGAATGTCGAAGCGGTAGGTGCTGTCGCCTTCCTTCTGCGCGATCAGCGTCGGAATGCGGTTCCTGTGCTCGATGCGGGCCAGAACCGGGTCCTCGGCATTGGCGGCATCCTCCTCGGGAAAATACATGCGGGTGTGGAGGCCGATGTTGATGCCGCGCGCCACGATCCAGAAGGTGACGTGCGGCGCCATCCAGCGGCCGTCCCTGAAGGGAACGCGGCCCGGCTTGATCGTCTCGAACACGAATTCGCCGGTATCCATGTCGCCGGGCGAGCGGCCCCAGCCGAGGAAGTTCGGATCGGCGGCACCCCGCGTCTCGGCCGGGCTGTTGTAGAAGCCGGCGTCGTCGGCCTGCCAGATCTCGATCAGCGCGTCCTTCAGCGCATTGCCGCCGCCGTCGTAGACGGTGCCACGAATGGTGATGCGATGACCGCGCGTCTGGTCGTTGTAGAGCGCGCCGGAGCCGAGATCCGTCTCGAACACGCCGTGGATGCCGACGAAATTCGGCGTGCAGCCGATGTGAACGTAGGGGCCGGCGGTCTGCGAGGCGCTTTCCTTGAGATAGCCAAGCGGTTGAACCATGTCAGTTGCCCTCCGGACGGTTCTCGAAGAAGGTGGAACGGCGGCCGCGCAGAACGATATCGAACTTGTAGGCGCGCATGTCCATCGGAACGGTGGCGTTCATGTCGAGCGGCGCGACGAGCCGTCGGATCGCCTCCTCGTCGGGAATGGTCTTGACGATGGGACAACGCCAGATCAGCGGATCGCCCTCGAAATACATCTGGGTGATGAGGCGCTGCTGGAAGCCGTGGCCGAAGATCGAGAAATGGATGTGCGCCGGGCGCCAGTCGTTGACGCCGTTCGGCCAGGGATAGGGGCCGGGCTGGATGGTCTTGAACCAGTAGTAGCCGCTCTCGTCGGTGATGGCGCGGCCGACGCCGCCGAAATTCGGATCGACCGCCGCGAGATAGGTTTCCTTCTTGTGGCGGTAGCGCCCGCCGGCATTGGCCTGCCAGAACTCGACCAGCGCGCCGGCGACGCCGCGGCCGCGCTCGTCGAGCACGCGGCCATGCACCAGAATGCGCGGGCCGATGGGCATCTCGCCGGGGCGGGCGTAGTTGAGGATCAGGTCGTTGTCGAGCGGGTTCAGCAGGCCGTGGCCGAAGACCGGGCCGGTGATCTCGCTCTTCGTACCCTCCAGCGAGATCAGCGCCCGCTGCGGCGAGCGCAGCACGGTCGTCTTGTACCACGGCGTATAGGCCGGCGGATGCATGTCACGGTCGCGCGCGAAAAACGGCCCGGTTTCGGGCGGGTTGTTGCTCATTTCGTCTCCTCCTGCTCGGCATTCCGGCGCCACGCCTCCTCACGGGCGCAACGGACGCTGGAACACTCCTATAAATCGCGCACGATCCTCGACCTGAAGATCACGCGCCGCCGGCGCGGCGTTCGGCCAGCGCCAGCTTTGCGATCCTGAACGCATGGTTGGCGGCCGGCACGCCGGCATAGACCGCGACATGCATCAGCGCCTCGCGGATATCCTCCTCCGTCGCGCCGGTGTTCACGGTGGCGCGCACGTGCATCGCCACCTCGTCGTCATGGCCGAGCGCGGCCAGAAGCGCGATCGTCACCATCGAGCGCTCGCGTTTCGTCCAGTGCGTTCCCGACCAGACGGTTCCCCAGGCGGATTCGGTGATCAGCGTCTGGAATGGCTGGTCGAAGGGCGTCGCCCCGGCGCTCGCCCGGTCCACATGGGCATCGCCCAGAACGGAGCGGCGCGTGGCCATGCCTTTCGCATAGCGTTCGGAGGGCGCGGCATTATCGGTCATCGGTCAAGCTCCGGCAAGGTTTTCAGAAAGGCTGCCACGGCGGCGGCGTAGGCAACCGGCTGTTCGACGCAGGGAATGTGGCCGCTGCCGGCGATCTCGACATAGCGGCTGCCGGGAACGAGCGCGGCGAGGGACTTCACCACCTCCGGCGGGGTGGAACCATCTAGGTCGCCGCCGACACACAGGACGGGCACGGCGATGCGCGCGGCGGCGGCGGTGAAATCGGCATCGCGGATCGCCGCGCAGGTGCCGCAATAGCCTTCGGCCGGCTGGCGGGCCAGCATGTTGCGGCACCCGGCATAGAGCGCATTGTCCGGCTGGCGGAAGGCGGGCGTGAACCAGCGTTCCATGACCGGGTCGATCATGCCGCCAAGCCCATCCTTCAGAATCGCGTCGATGCGGGCATTCCACATTTCGGGCGTGCCGATCCTGTGGGCGGTGTTGGAAAGAACGAGGCCGCGAACGAGATCGGGGCGCGCAGCGTAAAGCCCCTGCGCGATCAGCCCGCCGACCGACAGCCCCCAGATGACGGCGCTCTTCACCCCGAGATGGTCGAGCAGGGCGGCGAGGTCGCCGGCATGGGCCTCGATGGAACAGGGCGGCTGGCCGACGTCGGAAAGGCCGTGGCCACGCTTGTCGTGCAGCACATAGGCATAGGCGTCGCCCAGTTCGGCGATCACCGCATCCCAGATGCGGAAATCCGTGCCGAGCGAATTGACGAAGGCGATCACCGGCCGGCCGTCGAGCGGGCCGATGGCGCGATAATAGATCGCCGTATCGCCGACCTTTAGAAAATTCATCGTCGTGTTCCTCCGATAGTCATATTGCAATGGCAATCCGGTTAAGTAAAATGAGTTTTTCTCGTTAATCGATAACCGTAGAGTTATGGTTCTTCCGATCGATCCGCGCATCAAGTTCCGCCACCTGCAAAGTTTCGTCGAGGTGGCCCGCCAGAGGAGCGTCAACAAGGCGGCGCGGATCCTGCATGTCAGCCAGCCCGCCGTGACGAAGACGATCCGGGAACTGGAGGATATCCTGGGCGTCGTGCTGTTCGAGCGGGAAGGGCGCGGCATCCGCACGAACAGCCAGGGCGACGTGTTCCTGCGCCACGCGGGCGCGACGCTGACGGCGCTCAGGCAGGCGGTCGATTCCGTCTCGCCGGACATGGCCCGCTCGGGCCCGCCGGTGCGCGTCGGCGCGCTGCCGACGGTGTCCGTGCGCATCATGCCGAAAGCCATGTCGCGGTTCCTCGGGGAGGGGACCGCCAGCCCGGTCAAGATCGTCACCGGCGAGAACGCCGTTCTTCTGGAACAGTTGCGCGTGGGCGATCTCGATCTCGTGGTCGGGCGTCTCGCCGCGCCGGAGAAGATGACCGGCCTTTCCTTCGAGCATCTCTATTCGGAGCGGGTGCTGTTCACCGTCCGCACCGGCCATCCGCTTCTCGCCGCCGGCGCCAATGTCTTCGACCGCCTGGGGGACTATCCCGTGCTGATGCCGACGCGCAATTCCGTGATCCGGCCGATCGTCGAGCAGTTCCTGATCACCCACGGCGTACCCGCCCTGCCGAACCAGATCGAAACCGTTTCCGATGCCTTCGGCCGCGCCTTCCTGTCGGCGAGCGACGCGATCTGGATCATTTCAGAAGGCGTCGTCGCCGGCGACATCAGGGACGGCGCGCTGGCCGTGCTGCCGCTGGAAACCGCCGACACGCGCGGCCCGGTGGGGCTGACGATGCGGGCCGACACGCTGCCGTCCATGCCGCTGGCCCTTCTGATGCAGGCCATCCGGGCGGCTGCGGCCGACCTGTCCCCGGTCCCGGACGACCGCGGCGCGTAAGGGCCAGAACCCGAGGCGCGTCGCGCTCCCGTCTGCGCCGCCCGTCATTCTGCGACGGCGCCGGTCGGGAAGGCAATTTTTCTACAAAACCAATAGAAAAAGAATGAACTGTCTTTCTCCGCCGCAGCCCACCCGCCATAGTCGGGACATGGTTCGGCAACCGAAAGGGAGAGACACTCCGATGACCGCAGAATTCATCAGCGTAACGTTTCCAAACGCCTCGAATGAGCTCCACCCGATCCCGAATGCCCCGGTGGACCCGCAGTTTCTGGAGCGTTATGCGCGGGCACTCGACGATTACGGCTTCAACTACACGTTGATCCCCTATTCCTCGTCCTCCTTCGATCCCTTCACCCTCGGCGCGACGATCCTCGCCCATACGCGCAACATCAAGATCATCGTCGCCCTGCGGCCCAACACCGTTTATCCGACCGTCGCGGCGAAATCGCTGGCGACACTCGACCAGCTGAGCGGCGGGCGCGTGGTCGTCCACTTCATCGCCGGCGGCAGCGACGAGGAGCAGGCCCGCGAGGGCGATTTCCTCAACAAGGAGCAGCGCTACGAGCGGCAGGAGGAATATATCCGCATCCTGCGGCTTGCCTGGACCTCGACCGAGCCCTTCGACTTCGACGGGAAATACTATCAGTTCAAGAATTTCCGCAGCGCCGTGCGCCCCACCAACGGCCTCATTCCGATCTCACTCGGCGGCTCCTCGGATGCGGCCTACCGGATCGGCGGATCACTGTGCGATATCTTCGGCCTGTGGGGCGAGCCGCTCGCAGAAACGAAGCAGCAGATCGACCGCATCTACGCGGAAGCGGCCAGGGCCGGGCGCACCGACCGTCCGCGCATCTGGGTCACGTTCCGCCCCATCGTCGCCGAAACCGACGAACTGGCCTGGGCCAAGGCCGAAAAGGTTCTGGAGGCGCTGAAATCGAACCGTGAAAAGGGTCTCGGCAGGACGCCGGCCTCCGCGCCGCCGCCGGCCAATGTCGGCTCGCAGCGCCTGCTGGAAATCGCCGCGCGCGGCGACGTGCAGGATCGTGCCCTGTGGTATCCGACCGTCACCGCCACCAATGCCGGCGGCGCGTCCACCGCGCTGGTCGGCTCGCCGCGCACCATCGCCGATTCCATTCTCGACTACATCGACCTCGGCGCCGACCTGATCTCGATCCGCGGCTACGACAACTTCAACGATGCGGTCGATTACGGCCGCTACATCCTGCCGCTGGTGCGCGAAGGCCTCCGCGAGCGGGAAGAGGCGAAGAAGAAGGCCGCGGCGTAATTCCGCATCCGGCCCGGCACACTCTCGCGCCGGGCCGCACGGTCGGCGGCAAGCATCGCCGCCATGCGGCCTCCGTCGCTCTCCATCAGAAGGCTTCACCACCATGTTCCATGACGCAGCCGCACTGGCGGCAACCGTGCGGGTCCTGTCGGAAGCGGCCCCCGAAGCGGACCGCACCGGCGCTTTCCCGTGGACGGGCATCCGCGCCGTGCATGAAAGCGGGCTTCTGGAAAGCACCGTCGGCACCCGCTACGGCGGACGGGGGGCGACGCTTGCCGATGCTGGCTATATCCTCGCCGCGCTGGGCCGCGGCGATCCGTCCGTGGCGCTGATCAGCGCCATGACGATCCTGACCCATCTCGGCCAGGCGACGACGGGCCGCTGGCCCGACGGCCTCTACCGGCGGCTGCTGGCGGAAGCCAGACACAAGCCGCTGCTGCTCAACGCGGCCCGCGTCGAGCCGGACCTCGGCTCACCCGCCCGCGGCGGCCTGCCCGACACGCTGGCACGCCGCACCGCCGCAGGCTGGTCGATTTCCGGCCGCAAGCGCTTCGTCACCGGCGCCCACGGCCTCACCCATTTCCTCGTCTGGGCGCGCACGGACGATGCCGAGCCGAAGGTCGGCACCTTCGTCGTGCCCGCCAGCCTGCCCGGCATCCGGGTGATCGAGAACTGGAACAGCCTCGGCATGCGCGCCACCGGCTCGCACGACGTCGAATACACGGATGTCGAAATCCCCGACGAAAACGTTCTGGAACTGGTGGACGCCGCGCAGGCCGGACAGGACAACCGCGCCCATGCCGGCACCTCGCTGGTGCTGGTGGCGATCTATCTCGGCGTGGCGGAAGCCGCGCAGGACGCCTTCAGCCGGTTCGCCCATGAACGGGTGCCGGGCAATCTCGGCCACCCCGTCGCCCGCACCGAGCGTTTCGTGACGCTTTCCGGGGAAATCGACCTGCTCGTCTCCGGCGCGCGGCAGATCATCTTCGACGCGCTCGAAGCCGGCACGGGCGACCCCGAGCGGCTGATCCGGGCCCGGCTTCTGGCCGGGCGGCAATTGCGCGATGCCGTGCAGATCGCGGTGCGCGGCCTCGGCAATCCGGGCCTCAATGCCGATAACGCTCTGGAACGGCATTTCCGCGACATACAGGCCGTGCTCGTCCACGCGCCGCAGGAAGACACCGCCGTCTCCCTTCTCGGCCGTTCAGCCTTCGAACGATGGCGCACGCAGGCGGAAAGCCAGTCCCCGCCGGCGCCGGCGCCCGCCTCCATCCTCAGGACCGCCTGACAACAACGGGATCACGAACATGACGTCCTTCTCCTCGCCATTCCTCACCCGTCGCCGTCTTCTGCTGTCGGCCAGCGCGCTCGCCGCTGCCGGCGCGGCGGGCCTGCCGCTTTCCTCGCCCGCCCGGGCCGCCGACGACACCCCGAAGACGGGCGGCACGCTGCGCATCGCCTTCCTCCGCGACAACACCACGCTCGTCAGCCTCGATCCGTTCCAGGTCTACTGGCTGGAACATCGCGTCGTGCTGCGCAATGTCGTCGAATCGCTGACCGATCAGGACCCGGAGACCGGCGAGATCATTCCGTGGCTGGCGACGGGATGGCAGATCAGCGACGACGGGCTGGCCTACACCTTCACGCTGCGCGACGACGTGACCTTCTCGAACGGCGAGCCGTTCGACGCCGAGGCCGTGCGCATCGCGCTCGATTCCAACAAGGAGTTCGCGCAGGCCGTTCCGGCCACCTTCGGCCGCACCTATCTGGCCGGCTACGACCGCTCGGAAGTGGTCGATCCGCACACGATCCGCATCCATCTCGCCCAGCCGAATGCCGGCTTCCTCCAGGCCACCTCCACCACCAACCTCTCGATCCTCGCGCCGGAATCCTACAAGCGCACGCCGCAGGAGCGCTCGCTCGGCGCGCTGGTCGGCACCGGCCCGTTCACGCTCGAATCCTACACGCCCGAAGTCGGCATCCGGCTGAAACGGCGCGAGGACTATGCCTGGCCCTCCGCCGCCGTGAAAAACCGCGGCAAGGCCTGGCTCGAAGCCGTCGACGTGCGCTACATCACCGAGGAGAGCGTGCGCAACGGCCAGTTCATCCAGGGCCAGATCGATCTTCTGTGGCCGCGCGATCCCTTCGCGGAAGTCGATCTCGACCTGTTCAAGGCGAACGGCGCCCAGATTCTCGAACGCTCGCTGCCCGGCCCCGCGCTGAACCTCTACCCGAACACCGCCGAAGGCCGTATCCTGAGCGATCCGAAGGTGCGCGCCGCTTTCCAGAAGTCCATCGACCGCGAAAGCTATGCCAAGGGCATCTTCAGCGCCGATTTTCCGACCGTGCAGGGCCCCTACGACGTCACGACCCCGTTCTTCAAGTCGCAGGCCGACAAGCTCGGCTACGATCCCGAAGGCGCGGCAAAGCTGCTGGACGAGGCCGGCTGGACGCCGGGCGACGGCGGCTGGCGCTACAAGGACGGCAAGCGGCTGACGCTCGTCCGCCCGCTTCAGGGCGCGGAAACCGCCGGCGACGTGCTGATCCAGGACCAGTTGCGCCAGGTCGGCATCGAGCTGAAGCTGGAGGTTCTGGTGGCCGGCGAATACCAGGCCTTCGTCTCGGCCGCCCGCTACGACCTGCATTCCAGCTACATGACCCGCGCCGATCCGGTGGTGCTCCAGACGATCCTCGATCCGCGCTACACCGCCAACTCGGCGCTTTCAGTCAATGCCTATCCGCCGGAAACGCTCGCCAAGGCGCAGGCGCTGTTCGACGAGGGCCTGCGCAACACCTCGCGCGAAGGCCGCGCCGAGGCTTACGGCGCGCTTCAGGACCTGCTGATCGACGACAACGTCGCCTTCCCGATCTACGAGCGCCTGTGGCAGGCTGCCGCCCAGCCGGGCGTCCGGGGCTTCCAGTGGACGTCCGAAGGCTTCGCGCTGCTCAGCGACATCTGGCTGGCGGCCGACGCCTGACAGGGGAAACGGTGAAACCATGACACGCTATATCCTCGGCCGGATCGCCCAGGCGGTGCTCGTCCTGTGGGGCGCCTATACGATCACCTATGCGATCCTCTACCTCCTTCCCAGCGACACGCTGGCGATCATGCTCACCGCCTCGGGCGTCGATGCGGACACGCTGAGCCCGGAACAGCTCGCGCAGGCCCGGCAGTATTACGGCCTCGACCGCGGCGTTTTCGAGCAATATTTCGACCTTCTCGGAAAGATCGTCACCGGGGATTTCGGAACGTCGCTGAGCAACGGCCGGCCGGTGGCGGAGCTTCTGGCGGAAAGGCTGCCGCAAACCCTGCGGCTTTCGGGCCTCGCCGTCCTGCTGTCGGTGCTCGGTGGCTTCGGCTTCGCCTATCTGGCGGCGTGGCTGCGCTGGAAGCCGCTGCGCACCGTGCTGCGGCGCCTGCCGGCGCTGGGACTGTCCGTGCCGGTGTTCTGGACGGGCCTGCTCTTCATCCAGATCTTCGCCTTCAGCCTCGGCTGGTTCCCCTCGATGGGCAACGAGGGCTTCGAATCGCTCATCCTGCCGGCGGTGACGCTCGCTATCCCGAGCGCCGCGATCTACGCGCAGGTGCTGCTCAAGGGCTTCGACGACATCTGGATCGAGCCCTATGTGACGACGGCGCGCGCCAAGGGGCTCGCGCGCGGCCAGATCCAGTGGCGGCACGTGCTGCGCAACGCCAGCCTGCCGATCCTGACGCTGGTCGGCCTTCAGGTCGGCAACACGGTGTCCGGTGCGGTGCTGGTCGAAACCGTGTTCACCCGCGTCGGCGTCGGCCGGCTGGTGCAGGAGGCGGTGCTGCGGCAGGACATGCCGGTGGTGCTGGCCGTCGTGTCGATCTCGGCGGTCGCCTTCGTCATCGTCAACCTCGCCGTCGACCTGCTTTACCCGCTCCTCGACCCGCGCATCACCCGCACGGCCAAAGTCACCTGAAGGAGACTGCCATGACCGCTCAGGACTATACGGGCCCCGCGCCCCTCGGCATCGTCCATGCCCGGCCGGACAGGGACGACGACGTGACGATCCGCTCCGCCCGGCTGCGCCGCTGGCGGGAGGTGGCGCGGCTTTCGCGCAACCGCCCCGGCTTCCTGCTGGCGCTTGCCTTCATCCTCTTCGTCCTGGTCGCCGCCATCGCTCCCGCATGGCTCACGCAGTTCGATCCCTACGCCACCGCGCCGCTGCAAAAGCTCAAAAGCCCGAGCCTCGTCCATTTCTTCGGAACAGACGAACTCGGCCGCGACCTCTACACGCGCGTCATCTACGGCGCCTCGCTCTCCGTGCAGGCCGCCGTTCTGGCGGTGGCCATCGCCTTCTTCGGCGGCTCGGCGCTGGGGCTGTTCGCCGGCTTCTTCGGCGGGCGGACCGACAGCGTCATCATGCGCCTGATCGACGTCCTGCTCGCGCTGCCCAGCCTGCTGCTGGCGCTTTCCATCGTCACCGCCATCGGCTTCGGCACCATTCCGGTGGCGATCGCCGTCGGATTCGGCATCCTGCCGGGCTTCGCGCGCACCATGCGGGCGGAGGTTCTCCGGGTGAAGACGCTTCCTTACGTGGAAGCCGCCCGGCTGGGCGGCGCCGGCTGGTTCGCGGTGCTGAAGAACCACATCCTGCCGAATGCCTCGGGCGCGGTGCTGGTGCTCGCCACGCTCGATTTCGGCGTGGCGATCCTCGTCGCCTCGGGCCTCAGCTTCCTCGGCTTCGGCGCCGCGCCGCCGCTGGCCGAATGGGGCACGCTGATCGCCAACGGCCGCAAGTTCCTGATGACCGCCCCGTGGCTGTCGCTGGTGCCGGGCCTGTTCGTGGCGCTGGCGGTCTTCTCCCTCAACCACATTTCGCGCACGCTCGAGGAGATCTGGCGATGACCGGTGAAACCCAGGCCAGGATCGTCGATCTGACGAATCTCGACATCGCCTACCGCTCCGGCGACCAGATCGTCGAGGCCGTCAGGCAGGCGAACCTCGCCATCGCCCCCGGCGAGGTCGTCGCCATCGTCGGCGAATCCGGCTCGGGCAAGTCGACGATCGCCAATGCGCTGTCGGGCCTTCTGCCGGACAACGCCACCATCGGCGGCGGCACGATCACCGTCGCCGGCGAGGACGTGACCCGCGCGCGAGAAGGGGTGTGGCGCGCGCTGCGCGGCCGCGTCGTCGGCCTCGTACCGCAGGACCCGATGGTGAGCCTCAACCCGACGATGCGGATCGGCCGCCAGATCGGCGAGGCCATCGAGCGGGTGCGGGGCCACCGCGGCCGCAGCCTCGACGCCGACGTGGTGGCGCTGCTCGAGCAGGTCGGCATCGACCGGCCGGAGCTGCGCGCCCGGCAATATCCGCACGAGCTTTCCGGGGGCATGCGCCAGCGTGTGCTGATTGCCATCGCGCTTGCCGGCGAGCCGGAACTGATCATCGCCGACGAGCCGACCAGCGCGCTCGACGCCACCGTGCAGCGCCGCATTCTCGACCATCTGGAACGGCTGGTGAAGGATCGCGGCATTTCCATGCTGATCATCACCCACGATCTCGGCGTCGCCGCCGACCGGGCCGACCGCGTCCTGGTGATGCAGGCCGGGCGGATCGTGGAGCAGGGGCACCCCGACGCCATCCTGCGCGCGCCGGCGCAACCCTATACCCGCGCGCTGATCGCCGCCGCGCCGGCGCTCGGCAAGCCGCTGTTCGACCGCCGCCGCCCGGTCGCGGCCAATGACGGCCGGGAAATCTTCCGCTTCGAAGGCGTCAGCAAGACCTTCGACCTGCCGGGCGAAAGCGCGTGGTTCGGACGCAGCGTCAAGCGGTCGTTCCAGGCGCTCGACGATGTGAGCTTCGGCGTCGAGGCCGGGCGGACGCTCGCCATCGTCGGCGAATCCGGCTCGGGCAAGACCACCTCGCTGCGCATCGCGCTCGGTCTCGAAAGCGCCACGTCCGGCCGGGTGATCTTCGAAGGGAAGGACATCTCGAAACTGGGCTGGAACGCGTTCCGGCCGTTGCGCCAGCGCATCCAACTCGTGCAGCAGAACCCGTTCGCCGCGCTCGACCCGCGCTACACCGTCTACGAAAGCATCGTCGAGCCGCTCCAGTCCTTCGGCCGCCATTCCGCGCAGGAACTGGAGGCTCGCGCCCGCCATCTCGTCGACCGGGTGCATCTGCCCCGGCTGGCGCTGAACCGCCTGCCGCGCGAGCTTTCCGGCGGCCAGCGCCAGCGCGTGGCGATTGCCCGCGCGCTGGCGCTCGGCCCGGAGCTTCTGTTCCTCGACGAGCCGGTCTCGGCGCTCGACGTATCCATTCAGGCGCAGATCCTCGATCTGCTCGGCGAATTGCAGCGCGATCTCGGCGTCACCTACGTGTTCGTCTCGCACGACCTGTCCGTGGTCTCGGCCATTGCCGACCGCATCGTCGTGCTGCGGCGGGGACGGGTCGTGGAGGCGGGGCCGGCGGGCGAAGTCTTCGGTTCTCCGAAGGCGGATTATACGAGGGAGCTGCTCGACGCCATTCCCGGAAGACGGGCATGAGGCAGGGCCCGCGTCCCGCACCATCACCAATTCGAACCGGCACGCGCCTGCGGGATTTCCAGACCGCAGGCGCCGGGGTCCGCAGACGGAGGCATATGGAATATATTCATGAGAGCATCGATATCCGAGCAAATACTGACTGTCGCCGGCACGCTTTTCTATAGCGAAGGCATCCGTGCCGTCGGCATCGACCGCATCGTCGAGGAGGCGAACGTCGCCAAGGCGACGCTCTATCGGCATTTCCCGTCCAAGGACCATCTCGTGGCGGCCTATCTCGTCCAGCGGCACGAGCGGGTCCTGCGGTCGCTGGAGGAGGTGACGGACACCGTGCCCGATCCGCGCGACCAGATCGCCCTGATCTTCGAACGCCTGTTCGAAAAGGCCGACAGCCAGGAATTCCGCGGCTGCGCCTTCGCGCTGGCCGTGGCCGAACATGGCGATTCCGACCGTGTCGTTTCCGTGGCCCGCGAGCACAAGGACGCGGTGCGCGGCATCTTCCAGGCCGTGATGAGACATGCAGGCACCGTTCCCGAACGACCGGCGGCGCATCTCGCCCTGCTTTACGAGGGTGCGCTGGCGACCGTTGCCGTCAGCCACGATCCGCGCGCGGTTCTCGTGGCGCGCGACTGTGCGCTGGCCGTTTTCGACACCGCCACCCGTTCCCGCGCGCCGACAGGAGAAAACGTGCAATGACCAGGACAATCGACTATTTCTTCGGCATCGGCTCGCCTTGGGTCTTTATCGGCTTCGATCCGTTCATCGCGCTCGCACAGCGCTTCGACGCCGAAATCCGGCCGCACCTCATTCCGCTGATCGAGGAAAACGGCGGTATCTATTCGCGCAACCGGCCCGAGGCGCGGCGGACCTACTGGACCAAGGATCTGCGACGCTGGGCGGCGCTGCGCGGCAAGACGCTTTCCCTCGAAAACCGGGCGGCGCTTTCCGATCCCGGCCCGGCCGGACTGCTCGTCGCCGCCGCCGCGCTCGACGGCCAGGACTGGATCGGCCTGACGCGGACGCTTCAGGAAGCATTCTGGGGGCGGGGCGAGGATATCGGCAGGCCCGAGGTCCGCGCAGCCCTTGCCTTTTCCGCCGGCTTCGACCCGGAAGCGCTGGAGGCGCGGGCCGGCAGCAGCGAGGTGAAGGCCCAACTCGACGCCAATTACGAACTTGCCCGCAAGGCCGGAGTCTTCGGCATCCCCACCTTCCGTTACGAGGGCGAATTGTACTGGGGCCAGGACAGCCTGCCCTTTCTCGAACGCCACCTTGCCGACGAGAAGCTCATCGCCTGAACTGCCGGCCCGGAAGGTTCACACGCCGTCCGTTTCGTCATACCCTGAGAAGCGGTTGCGGACGGCACCGGCGAAAGGAATGGGGAATGGTCGATCGGGTTCTGGGCGTCGTGCTTGCCGGCGGGCTGGCGCGACGGATGGGAGACGGCGGCCACCGGGCATTGCCCGACAAGGGGCGGCTCGACCTCGGCGGGCAAAGCCTGATGGCCGAGGTGATCGCCCGGCTGGCCGGGCAATGCGACCGGCTGGTGCTGAACGCCAACGGAAACGCCGCGCGCTTCGCCGATCTGGGCCTGACGGTGGTGCCGGACAGTATCGCCGGCTTTCCCGGCCCGCTGGCCGGCGTGCTGGCGGGCATGGACCATGCCGCCGGCCTCGGCTTCACCCATGTGCTGAGCGCGGCCGCCGACACGCCCTTCCTGCCGGAGGACCTTGCCGCAAGGCTGAAGGAAGCCTCAGCCTTGCAGTCACGGCCCATCGCCCTTGCCGCCACCCGCGAGAACGGGCGGCTGGTGCGCCATCCCACCTTCGGCCTCTGGCCAGTCGACCTGCGCGCGGACCTGCGCGCCGCCCTCGACGACGGGGTTTCGAAGGTGGTGGTCTGGACCGACCGCCACGGAACGGCACTGGCCGAATTTCCCGCAACGCCCGTCGATCCGTTCTTCAACGTCAACACGCCGGAGGATCTGGAACGGGCGCGGGCGATCTGGCAAAACCGCCACCGCGCATGAGGACGCGCGTCTGGAGCATGTCCGCTTTTCCCCGAATCGCGAACACGCTCCAACCGTTTGTTTTCAGGCATTTCGCGGCAGGCAAAACCGCTTCACACTTTTGCTGGAACGGCTCTGGCGCCTGTGGAAATCGGGGGAGAAGCCCGCTTCTGTCACACATCTGAATCCGGCCGCGGCAACAATTTCGCTTGACCTTCGGCGGCAACCGGCGCATGTCCGGCGCAGCGCCCCTGCGCGCGTTTTCCAAAGGAACCGACAAGATGGACCCCGACAGTCGAAGTTCGACCGACGTCTGCCGCCCTGTCCGGTAAGGGATGATCCATCCTGCTCCGGCGGGGCTACAAGCCCTTCAAGGAGCATTCCATGCTGCGCATGTTCGTCCACGAGTCAGACCGCCTCGTTCTGCGGGAAAATCTTCCCGAAACGCTGGCCGAAGCCGTGAACCCCGTCCTCTGGTACGATCTGCTGAACCCCACGCCCGAAGAGGGGCGGGAGGTGGAGGCTGTTCTCGGCCTTTCCATCCCGACCCGCGACGAGATGGAGGAAATCGAGCTTTCCGCCCGCCTCTATCAGGACACCGGCGCGACCTTCCTGACGCTGACCGCGCTGATCGTGGCCGAGGGCGGCGAGCCCGGCAAGACGCCGATCACCTTCATCCTCAAGGACAGGGTGCTGGTGACGGTGCGCTACGCCGTGACCCGGCCGTTCGACCTCTTCGTCGCCCGCGCCCGCCACGGCAGCAGCGGCGTGCCCTGTAGCAACGGCGAACTCATCATGCTCGGGCTGATCGAGGCGCTGACGGACCGGCTGGCGGATATACTGGAGCGCGTCGGCAATGAAATCGACATCATCTCGCGCAGCGTCTTCCGCAGCCAGAAGGCCACGGCGGAGAAGAAGACCAACGATCTGCGCTCGCTGATCGAGCAGCTGGGCCAGAAGGGCGACTTCCTCGGCGGCGTGCGCGAAAGCATGGTCAGCATCGCGCGCCTCGTGGCCTACCACGCGGCGCTGGAAGGAACGGGCCGCAAGCCGACCAAGGAAGCCCGCCAGATGGTGAAGCTGCTGCAACGCGACGCGGTTTCGCTCGGCGATCACGCCGCCTTCCTGTCGGGCAAGGTGAATTTCCTGCTCGACGCGACGCTCGGCCTGATCAACCTCGAGCAGAGCCAGATCATCAAGATCTTCACCGTCGCCTCGGTCGTCTTCCTGCCGCCGACACTGGTCGCCTCCATCTACGGCATGAACTTCGAACTGATGCCGGAACTGGAATGGACGCTCGGCTATCCCTGGGCCATCCTCTTGATGGTGTGCTCCGCCGCGCTGCCGTTCTTCTATTTCAAGCGCCGGGGCTGGCTCTGACCCCGGAGCAAGGGGCCGGACACGGCGGCCGCGGCAGAAGCCTCAAGCGGCCCTCGGCGCCCAGCTTGCGAAGGGGTCGGGCAGGTTGCGCCACTTTTCCGGCGTGAAACCCTCGGCCCCGACCAGGCAGGCGTCGAGTTCGGCGCGGATCGCCGCCTCGTCCATCGGATCGGCGCCGATGAAGACGATCTCCTGCCGCCGGTCGCCCCAGACCGGATCGAGATAGGGCTTCATCATTTTCAGGAAGACGGGATCGTCCGGCCATTGCGTTTTCGGCACGGACGACCACCACAGGCCCATCTTCTGGGTGCGCACCAGCGCGCCGGCCTGGCTGACCTCGCCGACATAATGCGGCCGGGTCGCCAGCCAGAAGAAGCCCTTGGCGCGGACGACACCCGGCCAGTCCCGGTCGAGAAAGCGCTTGAAGCGTTGCGGATCGAAGGGCTGGCGGGCGCGGTAGACGAAGGAGCGGATGCCGTATTCCTCGGTTTCCGGCACATGGTCCTTGAAGCCGTGAAGCTCCTTGAACCACAGCGGATGCTGCTCGGCCCGGGCAAAATCGAACCGGCCGGTGCCGAGCACCTCCTTCGGATCGACCCTGCCGAAATCCGCCTCGATCAGCCTGGCATCCGGGTTCAGGCCGACGACGATCTTGCGGGCGGCATCGCGCTGCTGCGGCGTCGCCATGCCGATCTTGTTGAGGACGACGACATCGGCGAACTCGATCTGCTCGACGAGAAGATCGACGATGGTACGGTCGTCGCCGTCGCCGGCCGTCTCGCCGCGGTCCGACAGGAAATCGGCGGACCCGTAATCGGCCAGCAGATTGGCGGCGTCCACCACAGTCACCATCGTGTCGAGCCGCGCCACATCGGAGAGGCTCCGGCCGTTTTCGTCGCGGAAATCGAAGGTGGCGGCGACCGGCAGCGGCTCGGCAATGCCGGTCGATTCGATCAGGAGATAGTCGAAGCGGTTCTGTTCGGCCAGCGCGCGGACCTCGCTCAGAAGATCGTCGCGCAGCGTGCAACAGATGCAGCCGTTCGTCATCTCTACGAGCTGCTCCTCGGTGCGCGAGAGATTGGCGCCGCCGTCGCGCACCAGCGCTGCGTCGATGTTGACCTCGCTCATGTCGTTGACGATCAGCGCCACGCGCAAGCCGTCGCGATTGGCCAGGATGTGGTTGAGAAGCGTGGTCTTGCCCGCGCCGAGAAAACCGGAAAGCACGGTGACGGGAAGTTTTTTCGAAGACATGGCCTTACCTTTCGTGGGTTGGAAGAGGGAGCCGGCTTGAGCGGTTCGGCGTTTCACGCAATTCCGGACGGAAAACCGCTGCGCACTTTTCCTGGAATGGCTCCAGGCCGGCTCCCGGAAGGTTCAATGCGATGCGCCGGAGCCGCCGACGGCGACGATGGAGAAGGGCTGGCCCTCGACCGGAATGGTGCGAACCTCCTTCAGCGTTTCGGGATCGACGACGCGGACGAGCGAATGGCGCGGGTCGGTGATGGCGACCTGCCCATCGGCCACGGCGAGGCGCGGGCGCGGATCGCGCCAGTGACCGTCCTTGCTATAGGGCTCGGTCACTGCCGCCTTGCGGGCGATTTCGCCCCTCACCACGTCGAGCACATGCAGGTTGCCGTCTTCCGTCAGGATATAGGCGTTGCGCGGGCTGGCGGGGTCGAGAATGAAATCCACCCGCCGCGTCGGAAGCTCGACGAGGCGGTAGGGCTCGTCGCTGTCCGGGTCGATCAGCGCCAGCTTGTCCTCGCCGTAATTGCCGAGGAAGAACTGCATGGCCTTGCCGCCGAGCAGCGTGCCGGTCATCGCCTTCGGCCAGTCTTGCGGATAGGGCAGCAGCGTCAGCTTCGGCCCTTCCGCGCCGCCGGGCCGGGCGATGAGGACGCCTTCCTTGCAGCCGAAGGCCGCCAGTTTCGCGGAGGTCGCCTCGCCGTGCAGGTCGGTGCATGTCGCCTGTTCACCCACCTCGCGGCCGTTCTCGTCGATCACCCTCAGCGCGACGCGCGGCGGCAGCGCGTCCGGCTTCACCTCGGCCGCGGTGTCCGGCACCGAAACGAGGACGTGACGGCCCATCGTGACGGCGACACCGTGATGCGGCGCGGTGGTGTCGATGCTGCGCACCTCGGCCTTGCCGTCCAGCAGCGGCTCCTCCTCGATGATGTCGGCCTTGCCGCCCCGGTCGTAGAACAGGATGGCGTGATCGTCGTGCGGCACGACATGGAAGGGGCGTTTGCCCTCGAAGGTCACGGGCAGGAGCGCGGCGTCCTCCACCTCGATGTCGCGATGGCCGCCATGATCCGAGAAGCCGATGCCGGTCTTGATGACATGGACGATGTCGGCGTCCGACTGCGTGGCGAAAACCGTCCGGCCCGAGGCGCTCGCCGTCAGCGCGGCGTAGCCCTTGAGATCGTAGCGGCCGAGTTCCCTGCCGTTGTCGAAGTCGATGGCGCGCACGACAGGCTGCGCGTGGTCAGCCACGAACAGCCGCCACGCCTCTTTCGTGTCGTGATCCTCGGCCAAGGCTGACGGTGCGGCAATCAGAAAACTTGTTGCGACGGCCGCCATCAGGCGCGGCGGGGCAAGAGAAAGGCTCATCCGGTTTCTTCCCTGGTTCGCGAGAGGTTGCGAAAGCGCGACCGGCCCCTCGCGTCGGGCAAGCCGCCTAAATGTTATTACGTAACATTAATGTAATAACATTACATAACGAGTGACTGTCAAGCCCGCCGGCGACCGTTTTCCCCTGCAACGAAAAACCCCCGGGCCGCGTGCGCGGACCGGGGGCGGACTGCCGATTGGGCAGACAACCTCTCCTTCGTCGCGGTCGGGTTTGACCCGACCATTCATCCATCACCGCGCGTGCGGCATGGTCTCCCGGCTCGATGCCGGGGACGACGATGCGTATGTGGTGAGGTCGGATGACGAGCGGGACCCGGCCCGCTCGCGCAGGCCGGGGCGTCGGGACCGTCAGTTCACGAGCGGCAGAAGGCTGTCGATGCTCTTCTTGGCGTCGCCGTAGAACATGCGGGTATTCTCCTTGTAGAACAGCGGGTTCTCGATGCCGGAATAGCCGGTGCCCTGGCCGCGCTTGGACACGATGACCTGCTTGGCCTTCCAGACCTGGAGAACCGGCATGCCGGCGATGGGCGAATTGGGATCGTCCTCGGCCGCCGGGTTGACGATGTCGTTGGAGCCGATGACGATGACCACATCCGTGTCCGGGAAATCGTCGTTGATCTCATCCATTTCCAGAACGATGTCGTAGGGCACCTTGGCTTCGGCCAGCAGCACGTTCATGTGGCCCGGCAGGCGGCCGGCAACGGGGTGGATGGCGAAACGCACCGTCTTGCCCGCCGCGCGCAGCTTGCGCGTGAGTTCGGACACGGATTGCTGCGCCTGCGCCACCGCCATGCCGTAGCCCGGCACGATGATGACCGAATCCGCCTCGTTGAGCGCGGCGGCCACGCCTTCCGCGTCGATGGCGACCTGTTCGCCGTCGATTTCCATCGCCGGTCCCGATGTCCCGCCGAAGCCGCCGAGAATGACCGAGATGAAGGAGCGGTTCATCGCCTTGCACATGATGTAGGAGAGGATCGCCCCGGAGGAGCCGACCAGCGCGCCGGTGACGATCAGGAGATCGTTGCCGAGCGTGAAGCCGATGGCCGCCGCCGCCCAGCCGGAATAGCTGTTCAGCATCGATACCACCACCGGCATGTCGGCGCCGCCGATGCCCATGATGAGATGATAGCCGATGAAGAAGGCGAGCAGCGTCATCAGGATCAGCGTCCAGGCGCCGGCGCCGTTGAAATACATCACCAGCAGGATCAGCGAGAAGAGGGCGGCACCGGCATTCAGCAGATGCCCGCCGGGCAGCTGCTTCGCCTGGCCGTCCACCTTGCCGGCCAGCTTGCCGAAGGCGATGACGGAACCGGTGAAGGTGACAGCGCCGATGAAGACGCCGAGGAAGATCTCGACCTTCATGATGGTCAGCTCGACCGGCGTCTTGTGGGCGAGAAGGGCGGCGAAGCCGGTCAGCGCCTCGCGCGTCGCCTCGTCCATGCCGGCCACCCGCCAGGCCTCGATATGGGCGTTGTAGCCGATGAAGACGGCGGCCAGTCCGACGAAGGAATGAAGTGCTGCGACGAGCTGCGGCATTTCCGTCATCTGCACGCGCTTGGCCACGTACCAGCCCGTGGCCGAGCCGGCGGCGATCATCAGCAGGATGATGAAGCCGTTGTCGATGCCCGGACCGAAGACCGTGGCGACGACCGCGAGCGCCATGCCGAGAATGCCGTACCAGACGGCGCGCTTGGCGCTTTCCTGCCCGGAAAGCCCGCCGAGCGACAGGATGAAGAGAATGGCGGCGGAAACGTAGGCCGCTGAAACGATACCGATGGTCATGGTCTTACTCTCCCGTCACGACTTGCGGAACATGGCGAGCATGCGCCGTGTCACGAGGAAGCCGCCGACGATATTGATCGTGGCGATCAGCACCGAAAGCGCGGCGAGGAGAACGACCAGCCAGTTGCCCGAGCCGATCTGCAACAGCGCGCCGAGAATGACGATGCCCGAAATGGCGTTCGTCACCGCCATCAGCGGCGTGTGCAGCGAATGCGACACGTTCCAGATGACCTGGAAGCCGACGAAGCAGGCAAGGACGAAGACGATGAAATGGCTCATGAAGCTGGCCGGCGCATAGGCCCCGACCAGAAGCACCAGAGCCGTGCCGACGGCCAGAAGGCCGGCCTGGTTGAGCGTCTGCTTCCGGAAAGCTTCCGCTTCGGCGGCGCGCTTCTCCTCGGGCGTCGGCTCCTTGGCCTTTTCCTTCGGCTTCTGCGCGGCGATGGCCTGCACCTTCGGCGGTGGCGGCGGATAGGTGACGGCGCCGGCGAACGTCACCGTCGCGCCGCGGATCACGTCGTCCTCCATGTTGTGGACGAGCACGCCGTCCTTGCCCGGCGTCAGGTCCGTCATCATGTGGCGGACGTTGGTGGCATAAAGGGTCGAGGACTGCGCCGCCATCCGGCTGGGGAAATCCGTATAGCCGATGACGATGACGCCGTTTTCCGACACCACGCGCTGGTCAGGAACGGTCAGCTCGCAATTGCCGCCGCGCTCGGCGGCGAGGTCGACGATGACCGAGCCCGGCTTCATCGCGGCCACCATGTCGGCAAGCCAGAGCTTCGGCGCATCGCGGCCCGGGATGAGCGCGGTGGTGATGACGATGTCGATCTCCGGCGCCAGCTCGCGGAATTTCTCGAGCTGCTTCTCGCGGAATTCCGGCGAGGAGGGGGCGGCGTAACCGCCGGTCGCCGCACCGTCCTGATGCTGGTCGGTGAAATCGAGAAAGACGAACTGGGCGCCCATCGACTCGATCTGCTCGGCCACTTCCGGGCGAACGTCGAAGGCATAGGTGATCGCGCCGAGCGAGGTGGCGGTGCCGATGGCGGCCAGACCCGCGACGCCGGCGCCGATGACCAGAACCTTCGCCGGCGGCACCTTGCCCGCCGCCGTCACCTGGCCAGTGAAGAAGCGGCCGAAATTGTTGCCGGCCTCGATCACCGCGCGGTAGCCGGCGATATTGGCCATCGAGGACAGGGCATCCATCTTCTGGGCGCGCGAGATGCGCGGCACCATGTCCATCGCGATGACATTGGCACCCTTCGCCGCGGCCTGCTCCAGAAGTGCGGCGTTCTGCGCCGGGTAGAAGAAGGAAATCAGCGTCTTGCCAGTGCCGAGACGATCCGGCTCGGGCCCTTCGGGCGGGCGCACCTTGGCGATGACGTCCGCGGCCGCGTAGAGCGCGTCGGCGCTTTCCGCCACCTCGACCCCGGCGGCGCGATAGGCCGCGTCGGTGAAGCCCGCCGCAACCCCGGCGCCGGTCTCCACGATGCATTCATAGCCAAGCTTCTGCAACTGCACTGCGCTTTCCGGCGTCATCCCGACCCGGGCCTCTCCGGCATGCAATTCTTTCGGTGTACCGATCTTCACGAATGTACTCCTTATATCCGGCCGGCGATCCACGAAGTCCGGCGCGGCCCCGCGAGGCTTTTACGACGAAAGTCGCGCAACTGCAAAACAGGAATGTGACCGCGGGCGCCAGTGCGGCCACGGGTCGCGGCAAATCGGTGGCGTGGGGAGTGGGGCATATGGGCCGGGATTGCGGTCTTGCGCCTTCTCCCTGCCGGGGAGAAGGTGACGGCAGCCGGATGAAGGGGTGTTCGAAGCAGGACCTTTGCGCTTGCCCCCTCATCCGCCCTTCGGGCACCTTCTCCCCACGGGGAGAAGGGAAACAACCGCAACGTAGTGTTTCATGCAGCCACCCTCTCCCCGCAGCGGGGCGGGCGCCGACCTGTCCGCCTCAATAGGCGGCTCCGTAGATGGCGAGGGCAAAGGCCCCGGTCATTTCGCGCGGGTTGTTGAGGAGACGTTATCGCATCGCGGGCAAGAGGCGGCAGCGCGTCGCGGGGAATGCCGACGTCGCGCAGGCGTTGCGGCGGGTTCAACGTGCGGCTCGGCGTTTCCAGCGACGCGACGGAAGCCTCCGCCCGTTGCCCGGACGGCCCTTCGACCAGTTCCGGAAAGGCGGCGGCGGCGATGTCGGCGTAAAGATGCGCCGCATCCGGCAGGTTGAAACACAGCACATGCGGCAGCACCAGCGCGTTCGACAGGCCGTGCGGCACATGGAAATGGCCGCCGAGGGGATAGGCCAGCGTATGCACGCCAGCAACCGGCGCATTGGCGAAGGACTGCCCCGCCAGCAGCGAGCCGAGCAGCAGCGCGCCTGCCTGCCGCGTCCGTTGAAGGTCGCCTCGCGGATATTCGCGCCGGGCAGCCGGCCCATGAAACCAAACCCGCGGGGCGTTGCGGCTTACGCCGCGCCGTCTACGCCGCCATCGTCATCGCCATCGTCAGGGCGCCGCCGCTCGAACAGCCGCTCGCGCGAGCCGAGAAGGTGATCGCGCATCAGGTCCCGGGCTCTGGCCCCGTCACGCGCCTGGATCGCGGCGAAAATCGCCGCATGCTCCTCGAAGACGCGGGCAAGGCCGGTCGCCTCCCGCTTCACCGAGGCGCCGTGGAAGCGCATGCCCACGGCGATATGCGCCTTGAGCGCCTCCATCGCCGTCGAGAAATACGGGTTTTCCGATGCCTTGGCGATGGCGAGGTGGAACAGGAAATCGGCATCCTCGCGGTGCGACTGGCGATTCGTCGCGTCGCGCATCATCTCCAGCGCGTTGGCGATGTTGCGCAGCGTCGCCTCGTCGTGGCGCTCGGCGGCGCAGGCGGCGGCGGCGGGCTCCATCGTCATGCGGAACTCGTAGCAGTTCAGCAGGTCGGACACGTTCTGGAGCGGACTGAAGCCGAGCGGCTCCTTCAGGCCGATGGCGCGCACGAAACTGCCCGCCCCCTGGCGCGAATAGATGAGGCCCTGTTCGCGCAGCCGCCTCAGCGCCTCGCGCACGATGGGGCGCGACACCTCGAATTCGGCGGCAAGGTCGTGTTCCGTCGGCAGGCGCTCCTCCGGGCGGTAGGCACCCGACTTGATCGCCTTCTGCATGCGCTCGAACACCCCGTCGGCAAGGCTTCTGCGCCCTGAATCGCTGGCAAATCGCATTCCTCAGTTCACCCCTTTCCCGATAAGACCCGCCAATGTCACAAGCGTGTCGGCATCCCCGAATCCGCCCGACTTCGTGACGACAGTCAAGCCGCCGGCCCGCGCAAGCGGCAGGCCGGGCAGGCACTCGCCGTCGAGCAGGGCCGAGCGTATGCCCATCCGCGCCAGAACGGCTTCGGCCGTCGCGCCGCCCGTCAGCACCAGAATGCCGATATCGCGCGCCAGAACGGCGCAAAGGCTTTCCGCCAGATTGTCCGCGACCTCGGCGCCCGACAGCGCGACGGCGCCCGGCAGGGCCTGGACCACGCTGACCGGCGCGCTGCCCGCCGTCTCCGGCGCCGGGAGGATGCCGTTGGGCGCACCGAACCACGCGACCCGGCCGTCCGCCTTCAGCGCCTCGACCTGCGCCGTCGTGATCGGGTCCTGCGAGCCGACCACGATGAGCATCCGGCCGTCTTCCATCTGCGGAACCCGCGGGGCGCGAAGGCCTGTCAGGGATACGGCGAGCGCCTCCGCAAGCCCCCGCGCCCCGACGGGAAGCGCATCCGGGTGGGCGGCGAGCGCCGCGTCGAGATCGTCGCTGCCGGCGATATCCGGTATGATCGCCCTCCCGGCCAGGGCGCCGAGACGCGGCGCGATCGCCACCGGCTCCGCCACACCGAAGCCCGTCACCGCGCCGTCTCGGACGATGCGCCCGAAATCCGGAATGGCGGGAGCGACGAGGAACCGCCCCGGCACGCCGAGCGCCGCCAGTTCGGCGGCGACATGACCCTTCATCCGCGAATCGACCTTCTTGAAGACGGGCGTTTCCGCCGGCAGCGCCGCATGAACCTCCGCCACCCGGCTGGCGGCATCGTCCGGCGCAATCTCGCGCGAGCCGGTGGTGACGGCGATAATATCGGCATGCGATGCGAGGGCGTCCGCGACGGCGCCTCGGTCGAAAGCGACCGCCGTTTTCAGGCCGCGGCCGGCGAAGGGGGCGGCAGCGTCGAGCGCACCGGTGAGATCGTCGGCGATAATGCACAGGCGGGGCGCCGGGCGGCGTGCCTCATTTTCCATGTCGTAAACTTATGTAAACATCTAACATACTTACGATGATGGCATATTCCGAAATGAGAGACAAATTTTTTGATGGGTTTCCCACGCCTTCGACGTGCCGTGGCACCGGGCCGGGAACGGGCATGCCGGCGCATGGGAAAGGCCCCGGCGGCGGCCCATCGCGGATTGTCGTGCCGATGATAAGATGATTCGTCATGGGGAAGGGGGCCTTTCGGCCCGTGCGGGGGATATCCGCCTCAGTCGACCAGCGGCCCCAGATGCTCGATGGAGGCGCTGCGGGCGCTGCGCCTGTTCAGCCTGGATTGCGGCGTGTCGAGGTTGAGCGCGTAACGCTCGGCCATCTTGATGATGTGGACGCTCAATTCCCGCAGCGCACCGTCCACGTCGCCGCCCTCCAGCATGGCGACGATGGCGAAATGCTCGGCATTCGCCTGCTTGCGGGTGGGAAGGGCCGAGCGGTGGGCGCGCAGCGCCGCCACCTTGCCGGAAACGAGACGATAGGCGTTGACCAGATAGGGATTGCCGCTGTTTGCCAGCGCGGTGTCGTGGAAGCGGTCGTCGGCTCGGGCGCTGCGCAGGCCGTCGCCTTCCCCGGTGGCGACCTGCATGTCCTCGGCCGCCTCCCGCAGGGCGGCGACGGTGTTTTCCGGCTGGCGCTGCATGGCGAGCCGCAACGCTTCCAGCTCGATCGCCCGCCGGAACTCGCACAGATTCTTGGTGTCTTCCTGCGAGGGCAGGAACACGAAGCTGCCGCGCTGCGGGCGTACGTCGATCAGGCCCTGCTGTTCAAGCGCGGCCAGCGCCTCGCGCACCGGGCTGCGGCTGACGCCGAGCGTCTTCGCCAGCTTGTCCTCGGACAGGGCGTCGCCCAGTTCGAGTTCGCCGTCGAGAATGGCGCTCCGCAGTCTTTCGGTGACGCGAGCGGTTAGCGAACCGCGCGGTATTGGCTCCAGTTTCACAGCGTTCCCAAATCGTTGGTTCCCGTGTTCCCGTTCGCGCAGTTTGCCCGCGATCCCGGCAAAAACAAGAGGTAACATGTTAGTGGGCCGGTCTGTGAGCGTTTTTCGGCATGCCGTTTTCCGGACGGCATGTCGCCCGCCTTCAGGACCGCAGGCGATCCAGAAAACGGCGGGTCGCGGCCATTCCCTTTTCCGCCCGCTGCGCGAAGCCCAGCGCCGCATCGCCCCTGTGGGGCGTTTCCACGCTGATCGCCACATCGGGCGGCAGGACCGCCATCAGCTCATCCAGCCAGAGCCCGCCGTCGCCGGGCATCATCCGCGCACCGCGTGCCTCGGCGATGCAGGCCGCATCGTCGGCGGGCTGTCCGGCCGGGGCATCGCACAGTTGCAGATAGAGAACGAGGTCCTTCGGCAGGGCAGCAACTGCCGCCGGATCGCCGCCGGAGCGCGACAGGTGCAGGGCATCCAGCAGGATGCCGACATTGCCGCGCCCCGATTGGCGGGCGAGGCGGGCCGCATCGCCGATCGTCGCGACGGCGCGCCAGCGCATGAACTCGATCGCCATCGCGATGCCGGCCTTCGCGGCCTCGTCGGCGATCCGGCCGAGATTGTCGGCGGCGCGCGCCGGCTCCGGGTCCTCGCAGGTGATCTGCATCAGCGGCATGGCGAATTCCGCCGCCGTCTCGATGACGGGCAGCCATTGCCCGATATCCGTCGACGGCAGGAGCGTGAAGACCTCGCCGTCGAGAAAGGTCACGCCCAGATCGGCCGCGACCGCGCCGATCTCGCGAATCAGCGCCCAGTTGCCGACGATGGGATGGGCAAGTTCGAGCCCGTGCGGCGCGATCAGGCGCAGGCCGACCGCATCGTAACCGGCGGCGGCCGCGATCCTGACGTGTTCCACGGGCGGGCAGCCCTGAACCGTCAGGAAGGCGAGGGAAAGCGGGTGTCCACGATACATGGCCGCCCTCAATAGGTGGCCCGGCCGCCGGAGGCGTCGAACACCGCGCCGGTCGAGAACGAGCATTCCTCCGATGCGAGCCAGGCGGCCAGCGCGGCGACTTCCTCCGCCCGGCCGAGGCGCCCGACCGGGATTTTCGAAATGACGTAGCTGCGAAATTCCGGGGTGAGCTGCTCCAGCATCTCCGTCTCGATGGCGGCGGGCGTAATGCAGTTCACGCGGATCTGGGTGGTCGCAAGTTCCCGGCCAACCGACTTGGTGAGCGCGATGACGCCGGCCTTCGAGGCCGAATAGGCGACCGCGTTGGGGTTGCCCTCCTTGCCAGCGATCGAGGCCATGTTGACGATCCGCCCGTAGCCGGTCTTGAGCATTTCGCGCACCGCCGCCTGGCAGCAGTGGAACACGGCATCGAGGTTCAACGACATGACGAACCGCCATCCGTCCTCCGGATAGTCGGCGAAGGCCGCAAGCGGCCCGTTATGGCCGGCGCAGGTGACGAGAATGCCGAGCGGCCCCAGTTCCTCGACCACCCTTGCCGTGGCGGCATGGACGGCGTCCGGATCGGTGACGTCGACCCTGTAGCCTTTCGCGCCGGGAATCCGGGCGGCGGCGGCTTCGGCGCGGTCGGCGTCGATATCCCACAAGGCCACCGTGTGGCCGCGGGCTGCGAGACGTTCGGCAATCGGGAATCCGAGGCCGCCGGCCCCGCCCGTGACGATTGCGACGCGTGATATTTCCTGCTGTGACATAACCCCTCCTTGGCTCGGTCGACACAACGGATTTAAACGATGCTCTTGACTAATGCAACATACTAACATTCTAGTAGTCAGAACGGTTCGGGAGGAAGCCTGCGGTGCAGGCCGGACCATTCAGGGCAAGGGAGGACGGCAATGGGGCTGAAAGGGTCCGCGTTTCTGGCGATCTGGCACGACATCGCCGAGGGCGCGCACGAGGAATACATCGAGTGGCACACGCGGGAGCACATGCCGGAGCGGCTGTCGATTCCCGGCTTCACCACCGGCAAGCGCCTGCACGCCCCGGATGCGGGCCGCCATGTGTTCGGCACGATCTACGCGGGAGAGACCCTCGAGACGTTCCGTTCCCCCGCCTACCTTGAGCGGCTGAACACCCCCACCGCCTGGACCGCCGCCGTCGCGCCCAGCTTCTGCAATTTCCTGCGGGTCGCCTGCGAGCGGATCGCCGCGGCCGGGCACGGCGACGGCGGTTTCATGGCCACGGTCCGTCTCGATTTCAGCGGCGCCGACGCGCCCGCGAAACTGGCCGAAGCGGCGGCGCGGCTCGCCGGGGACATCCTGGCGCTCCGCGGCGTTTGCGGCGTGCATGTCGGCGTGGCGCGCGCGGAAGTATCCAACGTGCCGACGCGCGAAACCGAGCTGCGCAGCACGATGTCGGAGCGCGGCTTCGATGCCGTCCTGCTGGTCGAGGGCTCGTCGCGGGCGGGGCTCGGATCGGCGCTGCCGCAGGCCGAGGCGCTGGCCGTGGCGACCGGCGCGCTGGCGAACCCGATCAGCCTCGTCTACGAGACCGCATTCAGCCTGACCAGCGAAGACATGCAGGCGGCAGGAGGATGAAGCCCATGTCGATATGGAGCGGAAGCGGTTTTCCGGGCGGCTGTCGGCGGCGCAAAGGCGTCGCCCGGACGCCCGTCCGTCACAGGGGGAGGGGCTGATGGTCGCCGGGCGCCAGAAAGCGAAGGATCATCTCCGTCATCGTTTCGAGACGCGCCTGCACGGCCTCGTCCGAGAGCAGCGGCCGGCCGAACAGCACCTCCAGCGTATGCCGGTTCGCGACATAGGTGAAAGCGAGCGCCGAGATCGAGATATAGAGATCGAGCGGGTCGACGCCGCTGCGGAACACGCCCCGGGCAACGCCGCCCTCGAGGATCGCCGAAACCTTGCCGATGACCGGCCGGTTGAGGGCGGACATGTCGCCGGCGGCGCGCAGATGAACGGCGCCGTGCAGGTTCTCCGTGTTGATCATCCGCACGAACGAGGGATGATCGATGTAATAGCGGAAGGTGAAGGCGACCAGCGCCCGGATCGCGGCCTCGGGCTCGCCGGGGTCCAGTTCCAGTTCGGCTTCCGCCTGGCGGATATCGGCATAGATGGCCTGCAAGGCCGCGAGGTAGAGCTGCTTCTTGCCGCCGAAATAATGGTAGAGCATCGCCTTGTTGGTGCTGGCACGCTCGGCGATCCGGTCGACGCGGGCGCCGCCGATGCCATAGGTGGAAAATTCCAGGATCGCCGAATCGAGCAGCGAACGCCGCCGACGCTCCGGTGCCCGCTCGCCCGGACCAAGTTCCGCCATTTCCCTGTTCATCCGAATGTCCGTCCCCGTTTCGTCCGCAGGCCGAAAGACGGCTGCGCGCTTGAGAAAACCATGACTGAATCGAAACGGTTATAGCATCGCAATTGACATTAACCAACCAGTTGGTAGATTGATCGACATCAAATATCCGGGCTGGCTGCGGAGGAGTGACAGCCAGCCCGGATCACCGGAGCGAAGAACAATCGCATCCCGGTTTCGCGACCTAGAGGAGGATCAGATGTTGCGAAATTTCTCGATGAAAAGCGCCGTGCTCGCCGTCGTGGCGGCTTTCGGCCTGATGGCGGCTGCCCCCGGGGCCGAGGCCCAGTCCATTGAAAGGATCAAGCAGAGCGGGGTGATCCGCGTCGGCGTCATGGGCGAGCAGGCGCCGTGGGGCTCGATCGACGCCAGCGGTCAGAACATCGGCTACGACGTCGACGTCGCCCGGCTGATCGGCGAGGAGCTGGGCGTCAAGGTGGAGTTCGTGTCCAACGCGGTCGCCGCCCGCATTCCGAACCTGCTCACCGGCAAGGTCGACTTGCAGATGGCCGTCATGGGCATGTATCCCGACCGCGCCAAGGCCGTACAGTTCTCCAAGCCCTATTCCGGCTTGCAGATCATCCTGCTGTCCAGCCAGAAGAACAAGATCGAGACCATCGAGGATGCGCGCAACCTGCGCATCGGCGTTCCGCGCGGCGCCGCGCAGGACAAGGCGATCACCACGCTGCTCGGCGACGTCCCGAACATCCGCCGCTTCGACGACGACAGCTCGACGATACAGGCGCTGGTCTCGGGCCAGGTGGACGCCATCGGCGGTAACACCACCTACAAGATCAATCTCGACAGGGCGGCCCCCGGCAACGACTACGAGCAGAAGCTGGTGTTCAACGAACAGTGGCAGGGCATCTGCACCAAGCTCGGCGACGCGGAACTCAATGCCTGGCTGAACGACTTCATCGACAAGATCCGCGCCGACGGGCGGCTCGCGGCGATCAACGAGAAGTGGCTCGGCGTGCCACTGCCCGAATTCCCGGAAGCCGTCGAGGGCGTGCCCTTCACGGTGCAGTAAACGGCGCAAACGTCCGACCCCATCACCGGACATGAGAGACGGGCCCGGCCGCGTCTGCGGCCGGGGCTTGTCCACAGCCTGCACGGGAGGCATGGCATGCGAACCATTTTCATTCTCAACGGACCCAACCTCAATCTTCTCGGACAGCGCGAGCCGGAGATCTACGGCCGCACGACGCTGGACGAGATCAGGGGATGGTGCGAGGCGGACGCCGCCGACCTCGGCCTCGCCGTCGATTTCCGCCAGTCGAATTTCGAGGGCGAGATCATCGAGGCCATCCATGCGGCGCGGACGCACGCCGCAGGCATCGTCATCAATCCGGCCGGCTACACCTTCACCTCCGTCGCCATTCTCGACGCGCTGAAGATGTTCGCCGGTCCGAAGATCGAGCTGCACATATCGAACGTTCACCAGCGCGAGGCGATCTATCACAAGTCGCTGGTGTCGCCGGTGGTTACGGCGGTCATGGCCGGGTTCGGCGCCCAGGGATACCGGCTGGCGCTGCGCGCAATGGCGGAGATGACGGCATGACGCCCCGTATCGCATTGATGGGCGCGGGCCTGATCGGCCGGGAACATGCCGATCTCGTCATCGCGCACCCCACGGCGACGCTCGCCGCGATCTGCGATCCGTCGCCGGAGGCGGAAGCGCTGGCCGCGCGCCTCGGTGTGCCGCACTGGACGGATTACGCCGCGATGCTCGACGCGGAAAGGCCGGACGGCGCCATCGTCGCGCTTCCCAATCACCTGCATGCGCCGGCGGCGCTGGCCTGCATCGAGCGCGGCATCGCCTGCCTGGTGGAAAAGCCGGTTGCCGACGGCATCGCCGCCGCGGCCCGCATCGCCGAGGCGTCCGAGCGCACCGGCGTTCCCGTTCTCGTCGGCCATCACCGTCGCCACAGCCCGGACATCCGTGCCGCCAGGCGCACCATCGAGGCCGGGGAACTCGGCCCCCTCGTCGCGGTCAACGGCATGACGCTGTTCGACAAGCCCGACGCCTATTTCGAGGCGGAATGGCGCCGCCGGCGCGGCGGCGGGGTCCTGCTGATCAACCTCATCCACGACATCGACGTCCTGCGCCATCTGGTGGGCGAGATCGAAAGCGTCCGCGCCTTCACCTCGTCGGCACGGCGCGGTTTCGAGGTGGAGGATACCGCCAGCATCGCGATCCGCTTCGTCAACGGCGTACTCGGAACCTTCATCATCTCCGACGGCGCGGTCAGCCCCTGGGCGTGGGAATACACGTCCGGGCAGGCGCTCTACCATCCGGCACAGCCGGGACCGAGCCTTTTCCTCGCCGGACGCCGGGCATCGCTTTCGGTCTCGGACCTTTACCTGTGGCGGCACGCGGAAGAGGGCGCGCACTGGCAGCATCCGCTGGTGCGCGAATATCGCGGCGGTGAAATCTCCGCCACCTACGTCAACCAGCTCAACCATTTCATCGACGTCATCGGCAGGAAGGCGGAACCGCTGATCAGCGCCCGCGACGGCATGGCCACGCTGGCGGCGACGCTGGCGGTGGAGCGCGCCGCCCACGAGAACCGCACCGTGACGCTGGCGGAAATGCTGGCGGCCGGCGAGGTCGCGGCATGACGCGGAAACTCTCGCTCTCCTTCCTGACCTGCCTCGGCGCGCCGCCGGAGGAGGCGGTGCGCGTCGCGGCAGAGACGGGCTACGACTATCTGGGCCTTCGCCTCCTGCCCGCGGCACCCGGCGGCATCGCCTTTCCGCTGATGGAGGAGCCAGCCAGGATGCGCGACCTCGGCCGGCTCCTCAACGACGAAGGCGTGGACATCTTCGACGTCGAGATGATCCGGATCGGGCCGCATTTCGATGCGAGCGCCTTCCTGCCGTTCCTCGATTGCGCGGCGCACCTCGGCGCCCGCGTCATCCTCGTCACCGGCGACGATCCGGACGAGGCCCGGCTCACAGCCTCCTTCGCGGCGCTGTGCGACACGGCGGCGGATTTCGGCCTGTCGGCGGACCTGGAATTCATGCCGCAATCCCGGCTGCCCGATCTTGCCGCGGCGATGCGCGTGCTCAACGCCGCCGACCGGCCCAATCAGGGCGTCATCGTCGATGCGCTGCATGTGTCGCGCTCGCGAACGCCGGTGGAGGAGATCGCCTCCATTCCCCGGCCGTGGCTGCATTATGCCCAGATCTGCGACGGCCCGGCCGACATTCCCGAGAATGTCGACGAGCTGAACTTCGCGGCGCGCCACGCGCGGCTGGTGCCGGGCGACGGCGCCATCGATCTCGGCGCCATCTTCGCGGCCCTGCCGGCGGATCTTCCGGTGGCCGTCGAGGTTCCCAACGACCGGCTTTCGGCCGGTCTCACGCCGGCCGAATGGGCCGGAAGGACGAGACAGGCCAGCCTTTCCGTACTGGAAGCGGCCATTGCAGGGGATGGACGATGACAGCAGCGACGACCAGGACCATTCGGGGCGAGACCATTCCCGTTCTCGGCTTCGGCACGTTCGAACTGACCGGCCCCGAGGGCGAGGCGGCGATCCGCACGGCGCTCGACCTTGACTATCGCCATATCGACACCGCGATCCGCTACGGCAACGAGGCGGAGGTCGGGCGCGCCCTTCGCGCTTCCGGCGTTCCGCGCGGCGATCTGTTCGTGACGACGAAGATCTGGTTCAACGACCTTGCGCCGGACACCGTTTCCCGCCGGGTGGCGGAGAGCCTGGAAAGGCTCGCGCTCGACCGGGTGGACCTGCTTCTCGTCCACTGGCCGTCCCGCGACATCCCGCTCGGCGAGACGCTGGCGGCCTTCGCGGAAGAGCGGGCAAAGGGCAGGACCCGCCTGATCGGCGTCAGCAACTTCACGGTCAAGCTTCTCGACGAGGCGCTCGACGTCCACAAGGCCGACCTGTTCTGCAATCAGGTCGAGTACCATCCCTTCCTTTCGCAGCAGACGCTGCTCGAACGCACGCGCCGGGCGGACATGCTGCTCAACGCCTACCAGCCCATCGCGCGCGGCAAGGTGTTCGGCTGCGAGCTGCTCAACGAACTCGGCCGCAAATACGGCAAGTCGGCCGCGCAGGTGACGCTGCGCTGGCTGATCCAGCAGGATCGCGTCGGCGCGATCCCGCGCTCGTCGCGCATCGACAACATCCGCGCCAATATCGACATCTTCGATTTCGAACTGTCGCCGGAAGACATGGCCGCCATTCACGGGCTCGCCCGGGGCGAGCGCTATTCCCGCTTCGACTGGGAACCGGAATGGGACGACTGAGCCGCCAGCGGGGGAGGAAACGCCAATGACACTCGATTTCAGTGTAGTGACCGACGCCTGGCAGGCGTTGCTTTTCGGCACGTTCGGCACGCTGTTCCTGGCCGTCGCGGGGATGATCCTCGCCATGATCATCGGCGTTCTCGGCGTCGCCATTCTCCGGGCACAGAGGCCGGTGCCGTCGTTCATCGTCAACGCTTTCGTGGAGATCATCCGCAACACGCCGTTCCTGGTGCAGATCTACTTCGTGTTCTTCGCGCTGCCGATGGCCGGCATCCGCCTCAACCCGACGACGACCGCCATCGTCGCGCTGGGGCTGAACGGCGGCGCCTATGCCATCGAGATCATTCGCGGCGGTGTCGAAAGCATTCCGAAGGGCCAGACGGAGGCGGGGCTGGCGCTCGGGCTTCACAAGCGCGACGTGTTCCGCCTGATCATCCTCAAACCGGCGATCCGGGCGATCTACCCGTCGCTTTGCAGCCAGTTCATCCTGCTGACGCTGACGACGGCGATCTGCACCTCGATCTCGGCCTACGAACTCACCTCCGTCGGCCAGCGCGTCGAGGCGGAAACGTTCCGCAGCTTCGAGGTCTATTTCACGCTGACCGGGATCTATCTGGTGATCTCGCTCATCACGATGTGGTTTCTGGCCGCCATCGGCCGGCGTGCATTCAATTATCCGGTACGCTGAGGAGGATACGCGATGGGCATCCAGGAATTCACCTATCTTCTTCAGGGACTGAAGTGGACGCTGTTCCTCACCGCCATCGGCTTCGCCGGCGGCATCACCTTCGGCATCCTGATCGCGCTGATGCGGGTTTCGCCGTCGCCGTGGCTCAGGATTCCGGCAGTCGCGTGGATCGGGCTGTTTCAGGGAACGCCGCTGCTGATGCAGCTTTTCGTCGCCTATTTCGGCCTGCCGCTGCTCGGCTTCGACCTGCCCGCCTGGGGTGCGGTGGCCGTGGCGCTCACCGCGCATGCCTCCGCCTTTCTCGGCGAGATCTGGCGCGGCGCCATCCAGGCCGTGCCGCGCGGCCAGAGCGAGGCCGCCCATGCGCTGGGGCTGCACACGTTCAGCCTGATGGTGGACATCGTGCTGCCGCAGGCGTTCAAGCTGTCGCTGCCGGCCACCGTCGGCTTTCTCGTGCAGCTTCTCAAGGGCACGTCGCTGGCCGCCATCGTCGGCTTCATCGAACTGGCCCGCGCCGGCACCATCGTCTCGAACCAGATCTACAGGCCGCTGCTCGTCTTCGCCGTCGTGGGCGCCCTGTATTTCGCCCTGTGCTGGCCGCTTTCGCTGTGGGGCCGCTATCTCGAACGGCGCCTGGGCGCGGGCACTGCAAAGTAAAGGAGAGGAACCAATGACCATCACCCCGACCGGGCAGACTGCCGGCGCCGTCCCCGGCCCCGCCGTCCCGCCGATGATCGAAATGCGCGCCATCGAAAAATGGTACGCCGCCTTCCACGCCCTCAAGAACGTCAACCTGACGGTCGCTCAGGGCGAGAAGATCGTGCTGTGCGGCCCCTCCGGGTCGGGCAAGTCGACGCTCATCCGCTGCATCAATCATCTGGAAGCCGTCCAGAGCGGCGAGATCGTCGTGGCCGGCCACCGGCTCAGCCACAGCCAGGAAGCGGTCGACGCGGTGCGCCGCGAGGTGGGCATGGTGTTCCAGCAGTTCAACCTGTTTCCCCACAAGACCGTGCTGGAAAACTGCATCCTCGCCCCGATGCGCGTCCGCAAGCTTCGCCGCGCGGAAGCCGAGGCCACGGCGCGCAAATATCTGGAGCGCGTCCGCATCGGCGATCAGGCCGACAAATATCCCGCCCAGCTTTCCGGCGGCCAGCAGCAGCGCGTGGCGATCGCCCGGGCGCTGTGCATGGAGCCGAAGGCCATGCTGTTCGACGAGCCGACCTCGGCCCTCGATCCCGAAATGGTCAAGGAGGTGCTCGACACGATGGTCTCGCTCGCCCGCGACGGCATGACCATGATCTGCGTCACCCATGAAATGGGCTTCGCCCGGCAGGTCGCCGACCGCGTCATCTTCATGGCCGACGGCATGATCATCGAAGAAAACGATCCCGAGACCTTCTTCCGCCATCCCGCCCACGAACGAACGCGCGCCTTTCTCGGAGAAATCCTCGCCCATCACTGAGCGCGGGAAACAGTCCTCCCGCGCAAAGCGGGAAGGACTCTGGCCGCCGGCGATGCTATCAAGGATCCGTGCGTTCACGAGCATGGGATGAAGAGCGAGATGGTTCTGGTGCTGCGGTCCGTCGGCAAGCGCTATCAGACGGCGGAAGGGCCGCTGACGGTTCTGAAGGATATCGACCTGACGCTCGTTGCCGGGCAAAGCCTTGCGCTGACGGGCGAATCCGGCAGCGGCAAGAGCACGCTCCTGCATCTGGCGGCCGCCCTCGACACGCCGGACGAAGGCAGCGTCGCCATTGCCGGCCGCGACGTGTCGGCCATGAGCGAAAGCGGCCGGGCCGGCGTGCGCCGCACGCTGGTCGGCATCGTCTTCCAGCAGTTCAACCTCATTCCCTCGCTGACGGTCGCCGCCAACCTTTCCTTTCATGCCCGTCTGGCCGGCCGATCCGACCCCGCATGGGAAAACCGCCTTGCCGGGCGTCTCGGGCTCACGCCGCTCCTTGGGCGCTACCCGGAACAGCTTTCCGGCGGCCAGCAGCAGCGGGTCGCCATCGGCCGGACGCTTGCCGCCCGCCCGCCGCTGATCCTCGCCGACGAGCCGACCGGAAACCTCGACGAGGCCAATGGCGACGCGGTGATGGCGCTGTTTCTCGACCTGTTGCGGGAAAGTGCCGCCGCCCTGCTGATGGTCACGCATTCCGCCCGGCTGGCGCAGCGGCTCGACCGCCAGGTGACGCTCACCGGCGGGCGTATTCTCGCATGATCGGCGCGGGGCTTGCCGCACTCCTGTCCCACTGGCGCCGGCACCGGCTCCAGCTTGCCATGCTACTTATCGGCCTGTGCCTCGCCACCGCGCTGTGGTCCGGCGTGCAGGCGATCAATGCCGAGGCCCGCGCCAGCTACGACCGCGCCGCCGCCCTGCTGGGACAGGACCGGTTCGCCACGCTGGTGCCGTCCGGCGGGCGCGACATCGCCGAAGAGACCTATATCGCGCTGCGCCGGGCCGGGTGGCGCGTCGCCCCGATCATCGAAGGCGAGTGGCGGGCCGGCGGCCGGCGCCTCCATCTCGTCGGGATCGACCCCGTTTCCATGCCGGCGGGAACGACAGCCTCCATGCCCGGCACGGCGGACGACCTGCTCGCCTTCATCACCCCGCCGGGGCTCGTCCATGTCGCGCCCGCCACGCTGGCGGAGCTGGACGAGGCCGGAACGCCGCCGCTGCGGGCGGACCCGGGCCTTCTGCCCGGAACCGCGCTTGCCGACATCGGCATCGCCCAGCAGCTTCTTGACAGGCCGGGGCGGCTGACGCGGCTGATCGTCCTGCCCGACCAGCCGGCGGGACGCCCCGCCCTCGACGACGTCGCGTCCGGCCTGACGCTCCGCCCGCCGGACGGCGGCACCGATATCGGCCGCCTGACCGAGAGTTTCCACCTCAACCTGACGGCCTTCGGCTTCCTCGCCTTCATCGTCGGGCTGTTCATCGTCTATTCGGCCATCGGCCTCGCCTTCGAGCAGCGGCGGCCGACCTTCCGGATCCTGAGGGCGCTGGGGCTGACGGCGCGCATGCTCGTGGCACTGGTCCTTGCCGAACTGCTGGTCTTCTCCCTTGCCGCAGGTCTCGCCGGCCTGGCACTCGGCTTCGTCGTCGCCTCGCTGCTCATGCCGGGCGTCGCCGGCACGCTGAACGCGCTTTACGGCGCTGCCGTCGACGGCACCCTTTCGCTGCGCCCGCAATGGATCGCGAGCGGCCTTGCGATCTCGGTCGGCGGAACCTTGCTTTCGGCCGGCGGCAGTCTCTGGCGCATATCGCGCCTGCCGCCGCTCGCCTCGGGCCGGCCGCGCGCCTGGGCCCGCACCTCCCGGCGCATGCTCGCGGTCCAGTCGGGCGTAGCACTCGCGCTTCTGGCCGCGGCGGGGCTGCTAGCGCTTGCCGGCGAGGGCCTGCCTGCCGGCTTTGCCGTGCTCGCCTTTCTGCTGCTCGGCGCGGCGCTGCTGTGGCCGGGCGTACTCGACGCGGCCCTCGGCCTTGCGGAACGCTGGTCGACCGGGGTGCGGACGCAATGGTTCTGGGCGGATACCCGCCAGCAGATCCCCGGCCTCGCGCTTGCCTTCATGGCGCTGATGCTCGCCTTTTCCGCCAATGTCGGCGTCAGCACGATGGTGGCGAGCTTCCGCACCACCTTCACCGGCTGGCTGGACCAGCGGCTGGCCTCCGAGCTTTACGTGACGGCGCGCAACGAGGACGAAGCGCGCGCGGTGTCGGTCTGGCTCGCCGCCCGCGCCGATGCCGTCCTGCCGATGGTCGATGTCGCGGCGGACCTCGGCGGCCAGCCGGGGCAGATCTACGGCGTGGCCGACCATGCCACCTACCGCGACCGTTGGCCGCTTCTGGACGCGATGCCCGATGCATGGGACCGGGTGCGGGCGGGCGACGGCCTGCTCGTCAACGAACAGCTCTACCGCCGAAACGGTCTGCGCCTCGGCGAGCGGCTCACCCTGCCGGACGGCCTCGCGCCGGAGATCGTCGGCGTCTATTCGGATTACGGCAATCCGTCCGGTCAGGCGATGATCGGCATCGGCCTCTTCACCCGGTATTTTCCCGGCACGCCCGTGCTGCGCTTCGGGGTGAGGGCGCCACCCGACACCGTTCCGGCGCTGAGGCAGGGGCTCGAAACCACGTTCGGCCTCGGCCCGGCCAACGTCACCGACCAGGCCTCGATCAAGGCGCGGTCGCTGGCGATCTTCGAGCAGACATTCGCGGTGACGGCGGCGCTGAACGTGCTGACGCTCGGGGTTGCGGGCATCGCGCTGTTCGCCAGCATGACGACGCTTTCGGGCATGCGCCTGCCGCAGCTCGCGCCGGTCTGGGCGATGGGTTTCACCCGCGCGTCGCTCGCCGGTCTGGAGCTTCTGAAAACGGTCCTGCTGGTGGTCGCGACGCTTCTGCTGGCCATCCCGGTCGGGGTGGCGCTCGCCTGGGTGCTGCTCGCCATCGTCAATGTCGAGGCCTTCGGATGGCGGCTGCCGCTCAGGCTCTTCCCGCGCGACTGGATGATGCTCGCCGGCTTCGCGGTCGCGGCGGCGCTGGTTGCGGCGGCCCTGCCGCTCGTCCGGCTGTCGCGGGTCGCGCCCGCCGATCTGCTGAAGGTGTTCGCCCATGAACGTTAGGGACATCGCCCGGAAAACGGTGGCCGCAGCGGCCTTCCTCATATGGGGATGCGCCGCCGCCCTCGCGCAGGGCTTCGCCGGGCTCGGCGGCGATGCGCAGGGGTTTGCCGTGCCGGAGCGCGGCACGGCGCTCGCATTTCCGCGCGATCACGGCCCGCATCCCGAATTCCGCATCGAGTGGTGGTATGTGACCGCCGTTCTCAAGGGCGAGGACGGCCGCGATTACGGCGCGCAATGGACGCTGTTCCGCTCGGCGGCGGCACCGCGCGAGACCGAGGGCTGGTCGAGCCCGCAGCTGTGGATGGGCCATGCCGGACTGACGACGCCCGACGCGCATCATTCCGCCGAGCGCCTGTCCCGCGGCGGCACCGGCGAGGCCGGCGCGACGGCGCAACCCTTCGCGGCCTGGATCGACGAATGGCGGCTTGCCGCTCCGCCGGGCGCCGCATCCGGCGATGCGCTGGACAGGCTCGACATGGCGGCCGGCGGCGGCGATTTCCGCTACGACCTGACGCTGGAGGCAAAGGGTCCGCTGGTGCGCCACGGCGACGGCGGCTATTCGGTGAAATCGCAGAGCGGGCAGGCGAGCTACTATTATTCGCAGCCGTTCTACGAGGCGTCCGGCACGATAGAGATTGGCGGACGGACGGTTTCCGTCACCGGCAAGGCGTGGCTCGACCGCGAATGGTCGAGCCAGCCGCTGGCCGCCGACCAGACCGGCTGGGACTGGTTCTCGCTGCATTTCGAGACCGGCGACAGGATGATGGGCTTCCGGCTGCGGCAGAGGGACGGCGGGGCCTTCACATCCGGCACCTGGATTGCGCCCGACGGCACGCCGTCGCCCCTCGGCCCCGACGACCTGAAGCTGACGCCGCAGGGGACCGCGACCGTCGCGGGCCGGACGATCCCGGTCGTCTGGCGGGTGCAACTGCCGGCGCGCGGTCTCGACGTCACCGTCAGGGCGCTGAACGACGCCGCCTGGATGGACGGCCGCTTTCCCTACTGGGAAGGCCCGGTGCGCGTCACCGGCTCCCTGCCGGGAGAGGGCTATCTGGAAATGACCGGATACGAGTAACGCCGTTTTCACCGGCACGAAAAAGCCGGCACGTCAGGCGACTTGCCGGCTCAGTGTATTGCCAACCCTCTCCTTCGTCACCCTCGGGCTCGACCCGAGGGTCCACGCCGCAAGCGGCGCGGTGGATGGTCGGGTCAAGCCCGACCATGACGGAAGAGAGTGATACGCTCTTTGTAAAAATCTGAGCCGGCAAGCCTCATGACATGCCGGCTCGTTCATAGGCGGGAGCGTCCGGCGCGTCAGCCGAAGGCCGGCTCCAGCTTTCCGTCGGCGTAGCGCTTCGCCATCTCCTCCAGCGGGATGGGCGTGATGCTGCCGGCATGGCCGGCGGTGCCGAATTCCTCGAAGCGCTGCTTGCACAGCTTGGTCACGGCGTCCATCGCCGGCTTCAGGTACTTGCGCGGGTCGAACTCGGCCGGGTTGGTGAAGAACACCTTGCGGATCTGGCCGGTCATCGCCAGACGGCAATCGGTATCGATGTTGACCTTGCGGACGCCGAACTTGATGCCGCGCTGGATTTCCTCCACCGGCACGCCCCAGGTCGGCTTGATGTCGCCGCCATGCGCGTTGATGATATCCTGAAGCTCCTGCGGAACGCTGGAGGAGCCGTGCATCACCAGATGGGTGTTCGGCAGCTTGCGGTGGATCGCCTCGATGACGTGCATGGCCAGCACGGAGCCGTCCGGCTTCTTGGTGAACTTGTAAGCGCCGTGCGACGTGCCCATCGCCACGGCCAGCGCATCGACCTTGGTGGCGGCCACGAATTTCAGCGCCTCGTCGGGATCGGTCAGAAGCTGGTCGTGGCTCAGCACGCCCTCGGCGCCGTGGCCGTCTTCCTGCTCGCCGCCGCCCGTTTCGAGCGAACCCAGCACGCCCAGCTCGCCCTCGACCGAAATGCCGCGGCGATGCGCTTCCTCGACGACCGATCTGGTCACGCCGACATTGTAGTCCCAGTCGGCCGGGGTCTTGCCGTCGGCGAGCAGCGAACCGTCCATCATCACCGAGGTGAAGCCGGAATCCATCGCGCTCTGGCACGTCTTGAACTCGTTGCCGTGGTCGAGGTGCATGCAGACGGGGATCTGCGGGTAGATCTCCGTCACCGCGTCGATGATGTGGCGCAGCATGATATCGTTGGCATAGGCGCGCGCGCCGCGCGAGGCCTGAAGGATGACGGGCGCGCTGCACTCGCTGGCGGCAGCCATGATCGCCAGTGCCTGCTCCATGTTGTTGATGTTGAACGCAGGCACCGCGTAGTTGTTCTCGGCTGCGTGATCAAGCAATTGTCTCAGTGTAATTCTCGGCATCTCTGGCTTCCTGGTCTGTACTTCAGTGGAACGGCTGCCGCCCGGTGACGGCATCCGAGTTTTCGTCAGTAGGAACATAGACTAACAGGCTATGCGGAGAATGTCTCTCAGGCATCCGGCTGAAATAAATGCAATGTGCGAGCAACACACAGCTTGTTTGACACAGACATGTGACACGGCGGCGTGAACTTTATTTCAAACGTTTGAATTGAAGGTTCCGCGCCTTGCCCGCCATGTCCTTGCGCCCAAATGCCGCCGGTTACGACCCGAAACCCGGCGAATGGGACGGCCCGGCGCACCGTTTTTTCGCCCTATTCTGCGACATCCGCGACCGTGAGGCCGACCAGCGGCAGGACGGCGGGCGTGATCTGGAAGACGGCGATTCCCGCCAGCAGGGCGAGCGCCCCGACCGCGGCGAACCGCGTGCCGAAGGCGGCTGTTCCGAAGGCGAAGGCATAGGCGCTCTTGGCGACCGTGTTGGAAATCACCGCCGCGCCGAGCGCGATGCAGGCGAATTCGGTGCCGATCTGGCCGATCATCCCGGTCACGGTGACGGTCACGGCATCGACATCCGCCAGCCCCGACAGGACGGAGACGGCGATCAGCCCGGCCTGTCCGAGCCAGGCCGTGGCGGCGCGGGCCAGAAAGGCGATGACGACCAGCAGCACCGCCATTTTCACCACGGCGCCGATCTCGAACGGGTTGCGCGGGCTGATCGCTGCGTGCTCCGTCGTCTGCCGCCGCGCCAGCACCGTTGCCGCCAGTGCCATGACCGCGGCGGTGACGGCAAGCGCCGGGCCGATCCGCGCGGCCATCTGCGGTGCGAGCAGGGCGGCCAGAACCGCCACCTTGGCGCAGGAGACCGCATTGGCCGCCAGTGCGCCGGCCAAGAGGGTCGGCATGGTGGGCAGGCTGCGGCTGAGGCGGGCATTGGTGATCGACACGCCGGTCGAGGAGATGAGCCCGCCGACCGCGCCCGCCAGAAGCTCGCCCTGGGTCGGGCCGAAGGCCTTCACCGCCGCATAGCCGATGAACGAAACGCCGGCCAGAAGGACGACGAGCTTCCATGTGCCGGCGGGCGAAATGCCGCCGAAGGGGCCGACCGGTTCCACCGGAATGATCGGCAGGATCACAAAGGCCATCGCCAGGAAGATGATGGCGGAGCGCAGCTCGGTCCATGTCAGCGTGCGCATGAAGCCGTGCAGGACGCCGCGGCTGGCCAGAACCGCTGCGAGCGTGACGCCGCCGGCGGCGGCGAGCGTCTGGCTGCCCGAGACGGCCAGCGCGCCGAGCGCGAAGGTCGACATGGCGGCCACCACGGAGGTGACGCTGTGATTTCCCGACACCACAGCCTCCCGGTACTGGAAGAGGGCGAAGACGGCGGAAAAGACGACAAACATGCCGGTCAGCACCAGGCCGGGGGAGGAGGGGGCCGGATCGATGAAGGCGGCAAGGCCGCCCAGCATGCCGGAAAGGGTGAATGTCCTCAGACCGGCGGTGCGCTGGCCGGCTTCCTCGTCCCGCTCGCGCCAGTGGCGCTCGACACCGACGACCGCGCCAATCGCGATCGCAAGGCCGAACCGTTCGAAAAGCTCGATGGTCTCCATAGTCCGCGCGCCTCCTATTCGACGAGGATGGCGCGGAAATCGTTGACATTCGTGCCGGTCGGCCCGGTCACGAACAGGTCGCCCGTCTTCTCGAAGCCCGAATAGCTGTCGTGGGCGGCGAGAAGCGCCTGCCCGTCCAGCCCGGCCTCGCGCAGACGTTCCGCGCTCTGCCCGTCGGCGAAGGCGCCGGCATTGTCCTGCGATCCGTCGATACCGTCCGTATCGGCGGCCAGAGCCGTCACCGGCAGGCCCTCCGCCGCCAGCGCGAAAGCCAGCGCGAACTCGCCGTTGCGCCCACCCCGGCCGCCCTCTTCGCGAACCGTGACGGTGGTTTCGCCGCCGGACAGCAGCAGGCAGGGCTTTTCGAAGGGACGGTTGCGGGCGGCGATTTCGCGGGCGAGCGCCGCATGCACCAGCCCCACGTCGCGCGCCTCGCCCTCCATGCTGTCGGAAAGGATATGGGCGGCGATGCCCCGCTTGCGGGCCGTTTCCGCCGCCGCCTCCAGCGAGCGCGCCGCCGAGGCGATGACATGATGCTCATGCCGGGCGAACACCGGATCGCCGGGCAGGGGAGCGTCGGCATCCGGCGAGCGCAGATGCGCCATCATCGCCTCGGGAAGCGGCAGGCGATAGCGGGCGACGGCATCGAGCGCGTCCTGCCGCGTCGAGCGGTCGGGAACGGTGGGGCCGGAGGCGACCTGGGCGGGATTGTCGCCCGGAATGTCGGACACGATGAGGCTGACGACCCGGGCCTGCGTCGCCGCGGCGAGGCGCCCGCCCTTGATCGTCGAGAAATGCTTGCGCACCAGGTTCATGACGGAAATCGGCGCACCGGAGGCGAGCAGCATCTCGTTCAGGCGGATCTCGTCGTCGAGCGACAGGCCGGGCGGCGGGGCGGGCAGCAGCGCCGATCCGCCGCCGCAGACCAGCGCGATCACCAGATCGTCGGGCGTCAGGCCGGCCACGGCCTCGACAAGCCGCTTTCCCGCCCGCAATCCGGCCTCGTCCGGCACCGGATGGGCCGCTTCCAGCACCTCGACGTCGCGCGTCGGGCATCCGTAGCCGTAGCGGGTGACGACGACGCCGGACAGCGGGCCGGACCACAGGTCCTCCAGCGCCGCCGCCATCTGCGCTGCCCCCTTGCCGGCGCCGATCACCACCGTCCGGCCCTTCGGCGCCTCCGGCAGATGGCGTTCGATGGTGCCGGCAGGATCGGCGGCTTTCACCGCCGCCCGAAACAGCTCCGCCAGGAATTCGCGTGACATGCAAGACCTCCCCCGGACACGGCTGATTCGCGCCCGCCCGACCCGTTTTGCGGACAGTCTATACGATATCGGGCGGAATTTCCCGCCCCCGGACGCCGCATACCTGACGATCGTCAGGCCGGACGCTTCGCCGCAGCCCTGGCGGGGGATTGCGCGTGACTTGGCCATCCCCGCCGCGTACACTTTAATTTCGCGAAGCAGCCCGAGGACTGCGTTGCCGCTTCCTTCCGACCGTTGGTCGTCATTTTCATGCAATGCCGAAGGCCCGGGCGAGGGATTTCGGAGAAGAGGAGGGATCATGTCGGGTATCGATGAAGCCTGGGTTCGAAAGCGCGCCCATGAACTGTGGGAGGCGGAAGGCCGGCCCGAGGGGCGGGCTTTCGACCACTGGTATGCCGCAACCGCCGAGTTCTGGTCGCTGAGCGTCGCCGTTCCGGCGAAAAAGCCGGCGGCCGTCAAGGCGGCCGGCAAGGCCGTGGCCGCGCCTGCAACCGACAAGGCCGCAGCGAAACCGGAGCCGGCCAAGGCCAAGGCTCCGGGCCGCAAGAAGGCGCCGGCGGCGGGAAAATCCAAGGCCTGAACCGCACTTTTGCGGCCATGCGCCACGCATGGATGCAGAAAGCCCTGCGTTGAGCGATCAAGGGCTTGCGGCGCGCATTCATTTCGGCTGAAATGCAGGTTCCTGTCCGGCAGGGCGCACGTGAGAACGATGCCGCCCCGCGCCAGCCCAACCGATATGGAGCCTTGGTCAATGCGCCTGTCCCGCACGCTTGTTTCGCTCGTGTTCGCCGCCGCCGCCGGCCTGTCCGCCGCCGGGGGCGCCGCCGCCCAGACGGTGCTGAACATGGCAAACTGGCTTCCGCCCTCGCATCCGCTGATGACGGCGGTGATGATCCCCTATGCGGAGGCCGTGAAGACGGCGACCGAGGGCCGCGTGACGATCAACATCCTGCCCGCGCCGCTCGGCCCGCCCGCCGCGCATTTCGACTTCGCCATCAACGGCGTCGCCGACATCACCTACGGCGTGCAGGGCTACAATCCCGGCCGCTTCAAGACCACCAACCTCGCCGAGCTTCCCTTTCTCGGAGACAGCGCCGAAGCCAATTCGGTGGGCTACTGGCGCGTGTTCGACAGGACGCTGCGCGCGGCCGGCGAATATGACGACGTGAAGGTTCTCGGCGTCTTCACCCACGGCCCGGGCGAAATCTTCACCAAGGGCGTCGACCTGACCAGCACGGACGTCATCGCCGGCAGGAAGATCCGCGTCGGCGGCGGCATCGTCGCCGATCTGGTCAAGGCACTCGGCGGCGTGCCGGTCGAAGGCCCGTCGTCGAAGACCTACGAGATCATGTCGAGCGGCGTGGCCGACGGCATCACCTTCCCGTTCGAATCCGTCGCCTTCTTCAAGCTCATCCCGCTGCTCGACAGCGCCTTCCTCGTTCCCGGCGGGCTCTACAACACCTCCTTCTTCGTGGTGATGAACAAGGGCAAGTGGGAGGCGCTTTCCGACGAGGACAAGGCCGCGATCGACAGCGTTTCGGGCGAGGCGCTGGCGCGGCTCGCCGGCCGGGCGTGGGATGCAGCGGACGCCGCCGGCAAGGCCGAGATGGAAGGCCGGATCGGCCTGGTGACGGCCACGCCCGAACAGGTGGCCGCCATCGAAGCCGGCCTGAAGGATATCGTCGACGCCAAGCTGGCCGAAGTGAAGGCCACCGGCATCGACGAGCAGGCCGCCTACGCGGACCTCAAGGCGGAGATCGGCAAGGCGGAAAAAGGCGAATGAGCGGCGAAGCGGAACCCGCCGGCGCGGGCGCCCGCAGCACGGGACCCGTCCACACGGTGCTGTCGGTCATCTGCGGCGTCATGCTGCTGGCGATGATGTTCGTCACGCTTCTCGACGTCGTCGGCCGTTATTTCCTCAACAGCCCGTTGCAGGGCGCCACCGAACTGACGGCGATGCTGCTCGTGGCCACCATCTTCGTCGGCCTGCCCGCCGTCTGCCTGGACGAGGACAACGTGACGGTCGATCTTCTGGTCGACTACATGCCGGCCTGGATCCACCCGCTGCGCATCCGGGCGATCCGCCTTCTCTCGGGCGTCGTTCTGGCGGTCGTCGCCTGGCGGCTCGCCGTCCACGGGCAGGCGCTCGCCTCCTACGGTGAAACGACCGTCAGCCTCCACCTCCCGGTCGCGCCCTTCGCATGGCTTGCTGCCGGCGGCACGCTGGCCGCCTCGCTCATCACCTTCTGGCACGGGCTGGCCCGGCGTCCCTTCTGACTTTTTCGGAGTGCATATCATGAGCTGGCCGGTCGGAAGCCTTCTCTTCCTGGCGCTGATGTTCGCCGGCATGCCCATCGCCTTCGCGATGGCGCTGGTCGGCGTCGTCGGCACCATGTCCATCATCGGCGTGGCGCCGGCGCTTTCGCTGCTCGGCCAGACCTTCTTCGACAACGGCCGCGAATATTCGCTGTCCGTGCTGCCGCTGTTCCTGATGATGGGCAATTTCGTCGTGCAGTCGGGCATTGCCGGCGATCTCTATCAGGCGGCCCATGCCTGGCTGAGACACCGCAAGGGCGGGCTCGCCATCGCCACCATCTTCGCCTGCGGCGGCTTTTCCTCCGTCTGCGGCTCGTCGATGGCGACCGCCGCCACGATGGCGAAGATCGCGCTGCCCTCGATGCGCCGCTACCGCTATCCCGACAGCCTCTCGACGGCCTCGATCGCGGCGGGCGGCACGCTCGGCATCCTTATTCCGCCCTCGGTGATTCTCGTCTTCTACGGCATCATGACCCAGCAGGACATCGGCAAGCTGTTTCTCGCCGGCATCATTCCGGGCATCATCGGCATTCTCGGCTATTCGCTCGCCGTGACGATCTCGGTGCGCTACCGCAAGCTGGACCTGCCGGTGGAACCGAAGCTGCCGCTGATCGAGCGGCTGAAGGCGACGCGCGGCGTCGCCGGCGCCCTCGTGCTGTTCGGCTTCGTGATGGGCGGCATCTATGCCGGCGCCTTCACGGCGACCGAATCCGCCGGCATGGGCGCGGCCGGTGCGCTGCTGCTCACCCTGCTCAAGCGACGGCTCAATCTGGCGGAAACCTTCCGCACGCTCTACGAGACGGCGAAGAACACGGCGATGATGTTCTTCGTGCTGTTCGGCGCGCTGACCTTCACCAACTACGTCAACCTGTCCGGCATGACGACCGACCTGCAAAGCGCGCTCTCGGGCTTTTCCAGCCCGCTGGCGATCATTTTCATCATCCTCGCCATCTACCTGCTCCTCGGCTGCGTGCTCGAAAGCCTGTCGATGATCACGCTGACCGTGCCGCTGTTCTATCCGGTCGTCGCCGCCGCCGGTTTCGACCTCATCTGGTTCGGCATCTTCGTGGTGGTCGTCACCGAAATCAGCTACATCACCCCGCCGGTGGGGCTGAACGCGTTCGTGCTGCGCTCCGTGGTCCGCAACGTCAGCCTGCGGACGATCTTTTCCGGCCTCGTGCCCTTCGTCGCCATAGACTTCGTGCGCATCCTGCTCCTGATCGCCTTCCCGGTCATGGCGCTGTACCTGCCTTCGCAGATGTGAGGGAAGGGGCCGGACGGCGGCCTCTTCCCGCCGCCCTTCAGGCCTTGCCGAAGCCGCCACCGGTGGGGGTGACGACCGTGACGGCCTCGCCGGGTTGCAGAACGGTCTGGGCGCAGCCCGCCAGCACCTCCACGGAACCGTCCAGACGCCGCACCTCGGTGCGCCCGGTTTCGCCCGGCCCGCCACCGAGAAGGCCATGCGGCGGGATCGTCCGGTGCGAGGAGAGGATCGCGCATTCCATGCTTTCGCGGAAGCGGATGGTGCGCTGCGTGCCGCCGCCCGAGCGGAACTTCCCCTGTCCGCCCGAGCCGCGGCGGATGTGGAAGTTCTCCAGCACCACGGGAAAGCGGAATTCGAGGATTTCCGGGTCGGTGAGACGCGAATTGGTCATGTGGACATGCACGCCGTCGGCGCCGTCGAAACCCGTCCCGTCGTTCAGCACGCCGGCCGGGCTGCCGGAGCAGATCGTCTCGTAATACTGGTAGGCGGCGTTGCCGAACGTCAGGTTGTTCATCGATCCCTGCGAGGCGGCAAGCGCGCCGAGCGCCCCGAACAGCGCGTTGGTGACGTGCTGGCTCGTCTCGACATTGCCGGCGACGACCGCCGCCGGATAGACCGGCTTCAGCATCGAGCCTTCGGGGATGACGATGTGGATCGGCCGCAGGCAGCCGGCATTCATCGGAATGTCCTGTTCGACCATGACCCGGAAGACATAGAGCACGGCGGCGCGCGCGACCGGCTCCGGCGCGTTGAAATTGTTGGGCTGTTGCGGGCTGGTGCCGGTGAAATCCACCGTTGCTTCGCGCTTGTCGCGATCCACGGTGATCTTCACCCGGATCACGCTCCCCTGGTCGGTCGGGCAGGTGAACGCGCTGTCGGACAGCCGGGCGACGACGCGGCGCACGCTTTCCTCGGCATTGTCCTGAACGTGGCCCATATAGGCCTGCACGACGTCGAGGCCGAAATGGGCGACCATCCTGCGCAGTTCCTGCACGCCCTTGGTGTTGGCGGCGATCTGCGCCTTGAGGTCGGCGATGTTCTGGGCCGGGTTGCGGGCCGGCCATGCGTGGTCGGTCAGCATCGCCTCCAGCTCCCGTTCGCGGAAGCGCCCCTGTTCGACGGCGAGGAAATTATCGAACAGAACGCCCTCCTCGTCGACGGTGGTGGCCAGCGGCGTCATCGAACCGGGCGCCTTGCCGCCGATATCGGCGTGATGGCCGCGCGAGGCGACGTAGAAGAGAATGTTTTCCTGCGCGTCGTCGAAGACCGGCGTCACCGCGGTGATGTCGGGCAGGTGCGTGCCGCCATTATAGGGCGCATTGAGCGCGAAGACGTCGCCGGGGCGGATCCGGCCGGCATTGAGGCGGATGATCGTCTCAACGGAACGGTCCATCGATCCCAGATGCACCGGCATGTGCGGCGCATTGGCGACGAGCGCGCCGCTGGCGTCGAACACTGCGCAGGAGAAATCGAGGCGCTCCTTGATGTTGACCGAATGCGCGGTGTTCTGGAGCGTCACGCCCATCTGCTCGGCAATCGACATGAACAGGTTGTTGAACACTTCCAGCATCACCGGATCGGCGCTGGTGCCGATGGCGGCGCGGCGGGCGAGCGCCTCGACGCGGGTGAGCACGATGTGGTCGCGGCTGTTGATCTTCGCCTGCCAGCCCGGCTCGACCACGATGGTCTGGTGCGGTTCGATGATGAGGGCCGGCCCCCTGACCAGCGCGCCGGGGGTGAGGCCCCCGCGCGGATGAACGCCCGCCTCGTGCCACGCGCCGCCGGAGAAGAAACGCGTCGTGCCGCCGGGTTGCGCCGTCCATTGCGCCGTTTCGTCGACCGCCTCGTCTATGCCCGCGCCGCCGCCGATGCCTTCCACTTCCAGCGAATCGACCATCACCGGCCGGTCTTCGAAGATGAAGCCGAACTGCTTGCGATGCGCCTCCTCGAACGCCGCGACCATATCGTCCACGGACCCGAAGGCGACGGGAAGGGCGGTATCGGTGCCCTTGTAGTTCAGATGCAGGCGGGTGACGACCTTCGCATCGCTAACGCCCTGCCGCGCCAGTTCCGCGCGCACCTCGGCCTCCAGCCCGCCGCGGGCCTCTGCGATGACGCCGCCGGCCTCGGAAAGCTCCTTCAGAACGGCGTGCTGGCGCACGGCGCGGATGTCGGCAAGCCCCATGCCGTAGGCCGAAAGGATGCCGGAGAAGGGATGAACGAGAACGGTCTTCATACCGAGGCTGTCGGCCACGAGGCAGGCATGCTGGCCGCCCGCGCCGCCGAAGCAGGTCAGGCAATAGCCGGTGATGTCGTAACCGCGTTGGACGGAAATCTTCTTGATGGCATTCGCCATGTTCTCGACCGCGATGGCGAGGAAGCCGTCGGCCACCTCCTCCGGCGAGCGCCCGTCGCCCACCTCGGCCGCCATCGCCGCGAAGGCATCGCGCACGGCTTCGGCATCGAGCGGCTGGTCCTGCTGCGGGCCGAAGATCGACGGGAAGAATTCCGGCTTCAGCTTGCCGACCATCACATTGGCGTCGGTCACGGCCAGCGGCCCGCCGCGGCGGTAGGCCTTGGGGCCGGGGTTGGCGCCCGCCGATTCCGGCCCGGCGCGGAAGCGCGAGCCGTCATAGGTCAGGATCGAGCCGCCGCCGGCGGCAACCGTATGGATCTTCATCATCGGCGCGCGCATGCGCACGCCGGCCACTTCCGTCTCGAAGGCGCGCTCAAGCTCGCCGTCGTAATGGGAGACGTCCGTGGAGGTGCCGCCCATGTCGAAGCCGATCATCCGGTCGAAGCCGGCAAGCCGGGTCGTCTCCACCGCGCCGACCACGCCGCCGGCCGGACCGGACAGGATCGCATCCTTGCCCTGAAAAAGGCTGGCGGCGGTCAGCCCGCCCGAGGATTGCATGAACATCAGTCGCGGGCCTTCCTCTCCGGTCAGGCCGAGTTCGGAGGCGACCTGATCGACATAGCGGCGCAGGACCGGCGAGAGATAGGCATCGACGACCGTGGTGTCGCCGCGCCCGACGAGCTTGATCAGCGGCGAAACCTCATGGCTGACGGAAACCTGCGTGAAACCGATCTCCCTCGCGACTTCGGCGGCCTGCTTTTCATGTTCGGGAAAGCGGTAGGAATTCATGAACACGATGGCGACGGCGCGGACGCCCGTGTCGAACGCCGCCTTCAGCGCCGCTTCGAGGGACGCCCCGTCGAGCGCCTTTTCCACCGTGCCGTCGGCCAGCACGCGCTCGTCCGCCTCGATGACGGAGGAATAGAGCAGTTCCGGCTTGACGATCTTCTTGGCGAAAATGTCGGGCCGCGCCTGATAGCCGATGTCGAGCGCATCGCGGAAACCTCGCGTCGTGACGAGCACGACGCGTTCGCCCTTGCGTTCCAGCAGCGCATTGGTGGCGACCGTGGTGCCCATCTTCACCGCGCCGATCCTGTCCGCCGGCACCCTGTCGTCCCGGCCGAGGCCGAGCAGGTCGCGGATGCCCTGAACGGCGGGATCGCGATAGGCCTCGGGATTCTCGGAGAGAAGCTTGTGGGCGACCAGCGTCCCGTCCGGCCTGCGGGCCACGATGTCGGTAAAAGTGCCGCCGCGGTCGATCCAGAAATCCCAAAGCTCAGGCATGTCCGTTCCCTCGTCATGAATTGATCCGGCGAACGGAAACATTTTATCGATAAATCATCAATATGGTGCTTGCAGAAATTTGCCCGCCGGCGATAGCTAAAGCATTTCCGGCAAACGGCGCAGCGCGGTTTGCGCGATGAGGAACAAGCGCGGGGCAGCCGGAAGAGGCCCCGGCAAGACGGCGGGATAGGGCATGGCGGACATCGAGCAGGATCTGGGACCGATCGCATCTTCGGGACATCTGGCCAGAGGGGCGTTGCCGGCGCTGTCGGAAATCGAATTCGGGCTGATCATGCTCGACCATGCCTTCAGCCGCTGGATCGTGCGCTGCATGGCCGCCGCCGGCGTGCCGGACCTTTCCCCCGTCGACACCATCATCCTTCACAATATCCGCAGCCGCGGCAAGCCGAAGACCATCGCCGACCTGTGCCTCATCCTCAACATCGAGGATACGCATGTCGTGACCTATGCGGTGAAGAAGCTGGAGCGCCTGAAGCTGATCCGCTCCGGCAAGCGCGGCAAGGAGAAGCTCGTCTCCATCACCCCGGCGGGGGAAGCGGCCTGCGAACGCTATTTCGCGATCCGCGAGGCCCTTCTCGTCAAGTCGGTCCTGGCGACGGAAATGTCGCCGGACAATCTTTCGGCGATCGCCGCCCGACTGCGGGCGCTGTCCGGCCACTACGATCAGGCCGCCCGGTCGGCAGCCGCGCTTTAAGGTCGGAACCTATGCTCCGCGCGGCCGGAAAGGCCGTCAGAAGACCACGATGCGCGCCTTGCCCGGAACGCGGTCGTAGAGGTCGATCACGTCTTGATTGATGAGGCGGACGCAGCCCGACGACACGGACTTGCCGATGGAGGCCCATTCGCGGGTGCCGTGCAGGCGATAGAGCGTGTCCTCGCCGTTCTGGAAGATGTAGAGCGCCCGCGCGCCGAGCGGATTGTTCGGGCCGGGCTCCTGGCCGCCGTTCTCGACCGAATATCGCGCAAGCGACGGCTGGCGGGCGATCATTTCCGCCGGCGGCTTCCAGCGCGGCCATTTCTGGCGCCAGTGGATGACGCCTTCGCCCGACCAGTCGAAACCGGCGCGGCCGAGGCCGACGCCGTAGCGCATGGCGGTGCCGCCCGGTTCCACGACATAGAGAAAGTTCGAGCGCGTATCGACGACGACCGTGCCCGCCCGTTCGCCGGTCGTGTTCACCACCCGCTGGCGATAGAAGCGCGGATCGATCTGGCGGAAAGGCACGGCCGGCAACTGATAGCCGCCGTCTTCCATAGCCGCATAGCGGCTTACCAGTTCCTCCTCGCTCGGCGGCCCCACGGGCCGGCTGGCCGCCATCGGCCCCGGCACGCGCGCGCCACCGGTGGAACATCCCGCCAGAGCCGCGGTCAGGGAAAGCATGCCGGCCAGAAGGCCCCGGCGCTGGACGAGCCTGTCATCGAATCGCATCGTTGTTCCTGTGAATAGGGGTTGAATCGCACGCAATCAGTCACATCTTCGCCGCCTCGGCAAGCCGCGAACCGGGGGAAGGAGCCCGGAACGGGAAAACCCCGGGGGGCAGGACCTGTTCAATTGACGCATTCTGTTCGAAGGGCGTTGCGGATTTCGCGCCCGGACGTCGTCGGGAAGATTTGAAAATGATCGGCATTTCCTGCCTCTTTCCTCCTCGCCGGACACGAAATCCGCAACGCAGAATGCGCCAATTTAATCGGTCCTGACCCTACGCGTCGGGCGGTAGCGCGCCAGCCTTTTCAGCGCCGGCCAGCAGTTCGTCCAGCTTCGAAAGCTGCGTGTGATGCAGAAGAAGCACGCCGAGCTTGCCGGCGAGCTGGCGGGCGGCGCGCGTGTAGTCCGAAGGCGCGACGACGGCGGCATGGGTGGCGTCGATGAAGGCGGCGGCGGCATGCACTTCCTGGATCGCCTTGTTGCCGACGACGCTGTTGTGCAGCTTGCATTGCAGGGCGACCTTCACGCCGCCCTTGACGGCGACCACATCGACGCCCTGATCGGCGGAGGAGACGGTCGCCTCCGCCTTCCAGCCAAACCGGCTGAGCTGGCTTGCGCACCAGCGCTCGTATTCGTAAGGGTCGCCGGAGCGGAAGCGGCCGGCCGACGACACGGCCTCCGCCTCGCAGGCCCAGCCCTTCACCCGTTCGGTCAGTTCCTCGTCGAAGGCGGCGATGCGCTCCGGCGAGCCGGCAATGCCGGTGCTCTCGCGAAAACGCTCCAGTTCCTTGCTCCACGGCTTCATTTCCAGCCCGCCATAGGGATTGCGGCTGACGAGCTGACGATAGCGCAGGGCGAGCGCCTCGCGATGCTCTTCCGCGACGCCATGCCAGCGGCGCATCTCGTTCGCCAGCCGGGCCGCCTCGGTAAGGCGCGCGAACCACCACCACACGATGGCGACAGCCACCGGCAACAGGACGGCGACCGCAAAGAACACCGGAAGATGGTGCCAGCCATAGAACCAGGAAAGCGCGGCGGCGACGCCCGCGCCGAAGACGAACAGATACATTTCGCGACAGTCTCTTTCGGATTCCGACCCAAGCGGCACGACGCAGCCGCCCGAACGGGATGTTGCCGATATGTTCTCGCTCAAAATGCGCGTTTTGGCAACAGGGCGGCGGGTCAGACCGAGCGCATCAACCCGCCGTCGACGCGGATATTCTGGCCGGTGATATAGGAGGCGCCTTCCGAGGCGAGGAAGGAAACGGTCGCGGCGACTTCCTCGGCCTTGCCGTAGCGCCCCATCGGAACCGCCTGGCGCCGCTCCTCCGAAGCGGGCAGGCTGTCGATCCAGCCCGGCAGGACGTTGTTCATGCGGATGTTTTCCGGGGCATAGGTATCGGCGAAAAGCTTCGTGAAGCTGGCGAGGCCAGCGCGGAACACCGCCGAGGTCGGGAACATCGACGAGGGCTCGAACACCCAGGCCGTGGAAATATTGACGATCGCACCCGATTTCTGCTGCTGCATGACCGGCGTCACCAGCCGCGTGGGACGCACGACATTGAGGAAATAGGTTTCGAGGCCCTTCATCCAGTCCTCGTCGGTGATATCGAGGATCGGCGCGCGCGGGCCGTGGCCGGCGGAATTGACGAGGACATCGATGCGGCCATAGGCCGACAGCGTTTCATCGACGAGGCGCCGGAGATCGTCCACGGACTGGTTGGACCCCGTGATGCCGATGCCGCCCAGCTGGGTCGCAAGCGCCTCTCCCTTGCCCGACGAGGAGAGGATCGCGATCCGGAAACCGTCCTCGGCAAGACGCCGCGCAGCCGCAGCTCCCATGCCGCTGCCGCCAGCCGTGACAATCGCTACTTTCCCGTCCGCCATGTTCCGCTCCTCTGCTTCTTTGATGGAGGAGCCGTTCTATAACAGGATCGGGACGAAGGCGAGACGGTTTTCAGCACGCGCTTCGCCCGGGGGGAGAAACGGCAGCGTCTTCACACCCTGTCCGCCGCCGCGACGGCCGGGGTTGCGGCGGGCCATAGCGGCGGCCGGATGGTTCAGTAAACCGGGAACAGGCCCCAGTAGAAATATTCGAGTTCGCGTTCGTCGACGCGATCGTCGTCATCCTCGTCGCTGTACCGGGCGCTGGTCTCGGTGCCGGGCAGCGGTCTCAATTGCGCCTCGATCAGTTCCCGAAAGAAAGACGCAATGCTGTTGAACGAAAGCAGGCTGGTCATGGTCGATGCTCCTGTCGTTGTTCAATGGATCGAGTGTTGCGGCGATCGGCCTTTCCGTCAATAGGCCCACGCGCAAATTCATTCCAATTTTACCGCAGTCTGGAGCCGAAATGGTCACGTTTTACGGCGAATCCTTGCGCTGCGGCAGAAACCTGATTTCGGATTCCGGCCGAAGCAGCGGCCTCGATGGAATAAAATACCAAAGGAAAAAGCGACTGTGGCAGCCGATTTTTCCCGCGCGACGAAGCGGGGAAATCCAGATTTCGACCGCGCGGCGTTTCTGGTGCATGATCCGGGCATGAAAGGTTCGTCGCAAGGAGCAGGCATGTGTACCACCCTGATCGTTCCCGGCCTCAACGGTTCGTGTGATGCCCACTGGCAGGGGCACTGGCTGCGCGAGCGGCCCGAATCGCGGCTGGTCGATCAGGAAAACTGGGCATGCCCCGTGCTGGAGGACTGGCGCGACCGCCTCGAGGCCGCGCTGGAAGCGACCGACGGCGCCTATATCGTCGCCCACAGCCTCGGCTGCATCCTGACGGCGAGCCTCGCCGGGCGAGCCTCCGCCCGCAAGGTGAAGGGCGCATTGCTCGTCGCGCCGGCCGATCTCGACCGGGTGGAAGCGCTTCACCCGTGCATCGTCAGTTTCGGCACCAGGCCTCTCGATCCGCTGCCCTTCCGCAGCATCGTGGTCGGCAGCCGCAACGACCCCTATATGGACGTCCGCGACCTGCAACGCCATGCCAACGCATGGGACAGCGCTCTCGTCGATCTGGGCGAGGTCGGGCACATCAACGTCGCCAGCGGCTTCGGACGCTGGGAGGAAGGCTACCGGATCTTCGACAGGCTGGCGCGCCAGACGACAGGCATCCGCAAACGCCGGTCCGTACACGTCGCCGACAGCGGCTTCGGCGCGGAGGCATCCTGACCGCGCCGCCGGACGATCGCCGCTGTCCGGCCATCACTCGATCAGGCCGCGGCGGATGGCTTCGGCCACCCCATGCACGCGGTTGGCGGCCCCGAGCTTCTTGATGGCCGACTTGATATAGGTGTTGACCGTATCGACCGCATAGCCGCTTTCGGCGGCCACGGCTTCGCTGGTGCGCCCCTGGCTCGACAGTCTCAGGCAAATGACCTCGCCTTCGGAAAGCCTGAGCGTCTGCGCCTGGAACTTTTCGAGAATAGGGCCGGCGATGACCGCATAGGTCGCCGTGGCGACGGACGAAAAGAACGCTATCTCATCCTCGTCGAACGGCGTTGCGCGGGAAAAAGTGACCGCACCGTAAAGCACGTCGCCGCGCAGAAGCGGAAACAGGGTGCGGTTGTGGATGCCGAACGTGTCCTTCAGATAGCGCAGTCTCTCCGGCATCGGATGCTTGCCGTAGACCTCCGCCTCCGTCAGCGGCCCGCGGGCCGACAGCGATTCGTTGACGAAGGGATCGAACTTCAAAAGCCCGTCGGCATAATAGGCATCGAGGAAGGCCGGGGGCAGGTCCGCATCGATGGACGCGCCGGAACCGTGACGGTAATTGTCGAAGTCGAGCCCGCTCACCACGATGTAGTCGAACGGCACGGCACGGCGCAGCCTGTCCACGAAAGGATGGCTGTTGAAATGCCTGCATCTGGGCAGGGAGGCGAGATCTACGGCCTCCTCCAGTGGGAGGCCCAGGGCAAAAGCGGATCCGAACGGCACGCGGCAATACCTTTAAAACTGATTTCGTTCAAGAATTCAGCCCCGGAGTTAAGCGCGGGTTAAGCTGGCGTTCCGGGTTCTGACACATTCCAACGTATTTTCGATCCCGCAGGAACACGGCCTCAACATGGCACGCCCGCTGTTCGCGGCGGCATGTCTGTATCGGAACGATGGCGGCAGAACGGCGCGGGCGCAGAAAACGGCATGCCGGAACGGAAGGACGCGCCGGCGCGGGAGATCGCCGGCATGGAGCGGCATTCCGGGCACACCGCAGCCCTTTCCGGCGTTTTCTGCGCGCTTCACGCCGGCGAAATCGCCTGCCGCGTCGGCCATTGCGGATGCGGAAAATCCGCGCGGCTGCCGAGGCTTAGCCATGCCATCCGGTCGGAGGGAACAGGAGCGAACGGGACAAGCCGGAAGGCTGTGCGCGAAACGGCCTTCCTTTCCCGGTCAACCGGTCTCGTCTTCGTCGCCGAGGGTGATGAGATGACGGCGCAACGCCTCGCGCGTGGCCTCGGCCCGGGAGGATATGCCGAGCTTGGCATAGATCGCCTTCACGTAATCGCTGACCGTGTATTCGGAAATGCCGAGCTTGGCGGCGATGTCGCGGATGCGCCCGCCCATTCCCAGCGCGCGCAGCACCTCGGTTTCGCGCGGGGTCAGGTGCACCAGCGCCTCCATGTCGGGCGGCAGGGCGGCGCCGGCGCGGATTCGCTCCACCAGCGCGATCTTGTTGCGGATCGCCGTCTGCAACAGGTCGAGGTCGATGGGCTTGGTCAGATAGTCGTCGGCGCCGGCCAGCCGGCCGGCCAGTTCGTCCTGCCGGTCGGCAAGCGCCGTCAGCATGAGAACGGGAACCGAGGCGAGCGCGGGGCGCAGGTTGCGGATCCGCGCGATGAGGTCGAGGCCGCTCAGGCCGGGCATCATCACGTCGCAGAGAATGAGATGCGGCGTCTGCCGGGCGAGGATATGCAGCGCCGCCACGCCGTCCGCCGCCGTCAGCACGGTATACCCCGCCGCGCTCAACTCGTCGGCCAGTTCGGCGCGCAGGTCGCCTTCGTCCTCGATGCAGAGAATGACGGGTTGCAGCGACATGTTCAGCGTTCCCCACGGCGCGGCAGGGTGAGGATGAACTCCGTGCCGCCGCCCTCGACCGGCCTGAATTCCAGCATTCCGCCATGCAGCACGGCGATGGCGCGGGACAGGTTCAGCCCCAACCCCGTGCCGGGTATATTGGCGGCGTTGCCGGCGCGGAAGAAGCGCGTGAAGATCTTCTCGCGGTCCTCTTCCGGAATGCCGATGCCCCTGTCGGCGACCGAGCAGAAAACGTGACCGGCATTGGCGAAGACCCGGACGCGGACCTCGGTGTCCTCCGGGGAATATTTGGTCGCGTTCGACAGGAGGTTGAGCAGTACCTGCTCGATGAGGGCCGCATCCGCCCGGCAGGGAAAGTCGCCGTCCTCGAAGGACAGGAGGATGTGCCGTTCGGGCTGAAGCTCCCGCTGATAGGCGCAGGCGCTCTCGACGATGTGGCCGAGATCGTTGTCGGTCAGGTCGACGGGAACGGCGCCGCCGTCGAGGCGCGCCGCATTGGTCGTGCTTTCCAGCATCCGCATCAGCCGCAGGCAGGCGTTGCGGATGCGCTGCGCCTTTTCCGCCACCGCTTCCGGCGGGAAGGCGCCGGGCCGGCGGATGAAGCTCTGGGCCACCATGTCGATGATCGACAGCGGCGTGCGGAACTGGTGCGACACGGTGGTGATGAAGCTGCGATAGATCTCGCTGATGTTCTTCTCCTTCTCCAGCGCAGAGGAAAGCGCCGCCGTCCGCTCCTCCACCATCGCTTCGAGACGCACCTTGTGCTCGGCCAGCGCCGCGCCGCTGCTGATCGCGGTACGGGTGTTGACGATCAGCCGCCAGATCAGGAACGAGCCGGTCAGCATCAGCCCGGCCACGGCCATGATGACGAGGTTGAGCGCCGAACTCTGCTGGTCGCGCCGCTCGCCGGCCTCCTCCCGCTCCACCAGCATGGCGCGGTTGGCCAGCCGGCCGAAATCGTCCATCATCGGCATCAGGATGGTGCGCACGCCGTGCGGCTCGATTCGTCCCGTCTCCACCGCCTGTTCCACCAGCACGTTGACCTCTTCCAGGGCGCGGGTATTGCGCTCGAGCGCCGGCCACAGGCCGATCCGGGTGAAATAAGTGCGCTGCGGCCCTTCGTTGAGCAGCGTTATGCGGCTGTGCAGGATATCCAGCCGCTCGGACAGCACATCGACGCTTCCGCCTTCATAGGCCAGCTCCAGCACCGCATCGCCCAGCTTGCGCGCCTCGCGCTCGGCCTGCGTGAGCGACCACAGCATGTTCTCCCCGATCTCCATGCGAACGGCATACTGGAACTGCATCAATTGCTGGAACGAATAGCCGAACAGCACGATGAAGCCGATGATGACAAAGCCCGTGAGCCGGTAGAGAGGCGAAGACGTCATAGCAGCTTCAACTGACGCAGTTGCCAGACCCAGCGGTGATCGTAGCGCGCGTCGCGCAGTTCCCGGTAATCGTCGCGTGGATAGACGATCCACAGCGGCCCCTTGTCCCTCAGCGTCAGCGCCTCGCCGTCCATGCGCCGCGCCAGGATCACATCCCACTTCACGGCATCGGCGACCGGGATCTCGACGCTGTAATCGTTATGGGCCAGTGCCTCGAACTGGGCGTCGGGCGCCTCGACGTCGATGCCGACCATCGTGAAGACGTCGCGCAGCAGAACCCCTTCGAAGTGGTGAACGCCGTCCATCCACGCCGTCTCGGTGTCGATCGTCTTCACGGGCAAGCGGTCGAGATCGGCATCGCCGAGGCGGGTCTCGGTTCCGTCCGTGCGCACCACCGTCAGCCGCACGGTGTCCTGCGCCATCGCGCGGCGCTGCGGCGCCAGCGCGGCTGCCGCGAGCAGAACCAGAGCCGAGCGGCCAAACTGCCGACGCGAAACGCCTTTGATGAAACCGGCCATTTTCAATGCCCTCTCTTCGAACCTGCACTGTAGTTTAAGGGCTTTCACCGCCGATGGAAACGTTGCACGGCGACCTTGCCCGGGGATGGCGCGTGCAGCCCGGCCGGAATGCAACCGGAACCGCCTTTCGCAGGCCGGAACCGTGGGGAGTAGCCGAGCGGATGACAGAAATTCACGGCGTCACGATGGAAACACCGCCCGCGGACCGCTATTCTGGTGCGATCCCGACCGGATTCGCAATCATCGGAACGATAACGATCATGACCCAGAACAGTATTTCGCCGCGCGAGCGCCTGATCGACCGGACCGCAAGGCTGCGCGTCTGGCTGGAACGGGACGCGCTTCCGCTCTGGTGGCGCGAGGGCGCCGGCCGGCCGGATGACGGCTTCTACGAGCGAATCGGCCAGAACGGCAAGGCGATGACGGACGACAACCGCCGCTCCCGCGTCCAGCCCCGGCAGGCCTATTGCTTCGCGGCGGCCGGCAAGGCGGGATGGTCCGGCCCGTGGCAGGAGGCCGTGCTGCACGGCATGCGCTGGTTCGACAGGGTGTACCGGCTGGAAAACGGCCTCTACGGCAACCTGGCCGACAGGACCGGCCGGCTGATCGATCCTTCCTTCGACCTCTATAATCAAGCCTTCGCGATCTTCGCCAATGCCGCGCTCGCCGCGGCCCTACCGGAACGGGCGGACGCGGCGCGGGCGCGGGCCGGAGAGATCCTGGCGATCCTGCGGCGCGATTACGCCCATCCCCGTTTCGGCTTCGAGGAGGCCCGCCCGCCCCGCGAGCCGCTGTGCTCCAACCCGCACATGCACCTGTTCGAAGCCGCCCTTGCCTGGGAGGCGCTGACGGCGGGCGAACCGCTATGGGCCGATCTGGCCGACGAGATCGGCACGCTGGCGCTCACCCGCTTCATCGACGCCGAAAGCGGTGGCCTGCGCGAATTCTTCGACCGGGACTGGAAACCGCTTGCGGGAGACAGGGGCCGCATCATGGAGCCGGGCCACCAGTTCGAATGGAGCTGGCTGCTGGCCCGCTGGGGAACCCTGCGCGGCAACGGCGAGGCGCTCGCCAAGGCCCGGCGGCTGTTTGCGATCGGCGAGGAATACGGCATATGCCCGCGCCGCAAGGTGGCGATCATGCAGCTCAACGACGATTTCACCTGGGCCGACGGCCTTGCCCGCCTCTGGCCGCAGACAGAATGGCTGAAGGCCGCCGTGAGGCTGGCGAGCCTGAGCGGCGGGGAAGAACGGCAGCGCTATCTGGTGTCGGCGAACCGGGCGCTCGATGCGCTCGATCCCTTCCTGGCAACTCCGGTCAGGGGGCTCTGGTACGACAAGTGGCCGGCGGAAGGCGACATGATCGACGAGCCGGCGCCGGCCAGCACCTTCTACCATATTCTCTGCGCCATCTACGAGACGGACGAGGTGATGTCCGGCCTCGACGCCTGACATCGCCGGGGCGCCGTCAGTTGTGATGCCGGCGGAACCAGTCCGCCGCCGTCCTCACGATCGCGTCGATATCGGTGTATTGCGGCGTCCAGCCGAGTTTGTCCCGCGCCTTGTCGCCGGTGGCGAACAGCATGGGCGCATCGCCTTCGCGCCGCGGCGCGAACGTCACCGGCACGGGCGCGCCGACCGCCCTTTCGACGGCGGCGAGAAGTTCCTTCACCGAGGTGCCGCGCCCGGTGGCGAGGTTGAAGGCGTCGCTGCGGCCGCCGTCCCGCAGATAGCCGATGGCGCGCACATGCGCATCGGCCAGATCACAGACGTGGACGTAGTCGCGGATGGCGGTGCCGTCCGGCGTGTCGTAATCCGTGCCGAAGACGCTGAATTCCGTCTGCCGCATCGCGGCGAGGATCGCCAGCGGAATGGCGTGGGTTTCCGGATCGTGCCGTTCGCCGAGTTCGCCCTCGGGGTCGAGGCCGGCGGCGTTGAAATAGCGCATCGCCACCCATTTCAGCCCGTAGGCGCGGCCGTAGTCGCGCAGCGCATGCTCCACCACCAGCTTCGAAAAGCCGTAGGGGTTCACCGGTGCCTGCGGCATGTCCTCGCTGACGGGCAACGTCTCGACCTCGCCATAGGTGGCGCAGGTGGAGGAAAAGACGATCGTGTCGACGCCGTTGCGGCGCATCGCGTCGAGAAGCGCGAAGGAGCCGGAAATATTGTTGCTGTAATACTTGGCCGGATCGTTCACCGACTCGCCGACATAGGCATAGGCCGCGAAATGCATGACGCAGGACGGCCGATAGCGCGCCAGAACCTCGTCGAGCCTTGCCGCGTCGAGAAGGTCGCCGTGTTCGAACGGCCCCCATTTGACGGCGTCCTCATGGCCATAGACCAGATTGTCGTACACGACCGGCGTATAACCCGCCGCATGCAGCGCCTTGCAGACGTGACTGCCGATATAGCCGGCGCCGCCGACAACCAGAACGTTTCCCATGCGTCGCTTTCCGCCCTCATTGCGGGAAGGAAACCCCGCGTGAGGTTTCTCTAGCATCTGAACCGTGCATTACCAAGAATGTCCCCGTATTTTCCGGCGAAAATTCTTCGACGCACTTAATTCAGCCACCGCCGGACAAAGAATAGCCGCCGGTTTTCCGGCGGCTTCAGTCTATCGGTGAAGTAGCCGTTACTCTCTTTCGTCATGGTCGGGCTTGACCCGACCATCCACCGCGCCGCTTGCGGCGTGGATCCCGGGGGCTCGAGCCCGAGGACGACCAGGAACGCAGGAACGGAGGCTGTCAATACACCGAACCGCCGGAAAACCGGAGGTTTCCCTGCTTCAGGCGGTACGGAAAACCTTATCGCGACTTCTGCGATTCCGCCTTCTTCTTGTCGTCGATCAGTTCGTACCACATCGCGTTGAGCACGGCGAAGGCGGCGGCGAGCGGCAGGCCCAGAAGCCAGGCAAAATACCACATGAGCGTTTCCTTTCCTCAATAGGCGTGGGTCGAAGGATCGGTGACGTCCTTCTCTTCGACCTTGCCCCACAGCACCTTGTAGACGTAGCTGGTATAGGCAATGATGATCGGCACGAACACGACCGCGCAGACCAGCATGATGAACAGCGTCATGTGGCTGGACGAAGCGTCCCAGACCGTCAGGCTCGACCGCGGATCGACGTTCGACGGCAGGATGAACGGGAAGATCGACAGGCCGACCGTCGAGATGATGCCGATGATCGACACCGAGCTGAACAGCCACGGAACCCCGTCCTTCTTCGCCGCGAAGGCGGCAAGCGAGCCGAGCGCGCCGAGGAAGCCGAGCACCGGCGCGACCAGCATCCACGGATGGGCGGCGTAGTTTTCGAACCAGACGCCCGAGGCGACCTCGACCGTCTTGTAGAGCGGGTTCGAGGGGCCGTTCGGATCGACGACCGAGGTGATGCGGTAGCCGTCGATGACGGTGAGCCAAAGGCCGCCGATGGCGAACAGCGCGACGGTGGCGACCGCCGCGGCCATGCCGAACCGGCGGGCGCGGGCGTTGACGGTCCCGGAGGTCTTGAGCGTCAGCCAGCCGGCCCCGTGCATCACCAGCATGGCGACGGACAGGAGCCCGGCGAGCAGGCCGTAGGGGTTCAGGAGCTCGAACAGCGTGGTGCCGTCGTAGAAGATGCGCAGGTCGTCGCCGAGGTGGAAGGGCACGCCCTGAAGCACGTTGCCGACGGCGACACCCATGACCAGCGCCGGCACGAGGCCGCCGATGAACAGCGCCCAGTCCCAGCTCGTCCGCCACAGGGCGCTTTCGCGCTTGGAGCGGTACTTGAAGCCGACCGGCCGCAGGATGAGCGCGAAGAGGATCGCGAACATCGCCAGATAGAAACCGGAGAACGACACGGCGTAGAGCGGCGGCCAGGCGGCGAAGATGGCGCCGCCGCCGAGGATGAGCCACACCTGGTTGCCTTCCCACACCGGGCCGATGGTGTTGATGACGACGCGGCGTTCCACATCCTCCCTGCCGACGAAGGGCAGCAGCGTCGCAACGCCCAGATCGAAGCCGTCCATCACGGCGAAGGCGATCAGCAGCACGCCGAGCAGCAGCCACCAGATGATGCGGAGGATTTCATAATCGAGAAGCGTGTGCAGAATCATGGCTCTTACTCCGCCGGTACGATGGTCTTGGAGATGAGTTCGGGCTCCGGCTGTTCGTCCGGCTCGGGGCCCTTGCGGATCGCCTTCAGCATCAGGCCCATCTCGATGACGAACAGGACCGTGTAGATGAGGCAGAAGCCGACGATGGTGGTCAGCAGCGTGGCCGCGCCGAGGTTCGAAACGGCGACCGCCGTGGGAAGAACGCCCTCGATGATCCACGGCTGGCGGCCCATTTCGGCGACGATCCAGCCCATTTCCGCCGCGATCCACGGCAGAGGAATGGAATAGACCGCGACCTTCAGCAACCACGGCCGCTTCGCGTGGGCATGCCGGCTACAGATGACGAAGAAGGTGATCGTCAGCACGATGAAGTAGATGCCGAGGCCGACCATGATGCGGAACGACCAGAACAGCGTCGGAACGTGCGGGATCGTGTCCGTGGCGGCTGTGGCGATCTGCTCGTCGCTCGCCTGGCGCGGATCGTCGATATAGCGCTTCAGGAGAAGGGCATAGCCGAGATCGGCGCCGTTGTCCTCGAACTGCGTCCTGACGGCGGGATCGACGGCACCGGTCGTGCCGGCGGCGCGGATCGTCTGGAGCGCATCATAGGCGAGGATGCCCCTGCGGATGCGGTTTTCCGCACTGGCCACCAGTTCCTCGATGCCGGGAATTTCCTCGGTCAGCGAGCGGGTGCCGATCAGCCCCATGACCCACGGGATATGAACGGCATAATGCGTCTCGCGCGTTTCCTGGTCGGGAAAGCCGAAGGCGGTGAAGGCGGCCGGGGCCGGCTCCGTCTCCCACATGGCCTCGATGGCGGCGAGCTTCATCTTCTGGTGCTCGTTGGACAGATAGCCGCTTTCGTCGCCGAGGACGACGACCGACAGCGACGCGGCCACGCCGAAGGACGCGGCGACCGTCATCGACCGCTTGGCAAGCTCCGTATGGCGGTTCTTCAAAAGATACCAGGCGGAAACGCCGAGGACGAAGATCGCCGCCGTCACGTAGCCGGCGGAAACGGTGTGCACGAACTTGGCCTGCGCCACCGGATTGAACAGAACGGCGAAGAAGTCGTTCACTTCCATGCGCATGGTCTGCGGATTGAAGGTGGAGCCGACCGGGTTCTGCATCCAGCCGTTGGCGATCAGGATCCACAGCGCCGAGAAATTCGAGCCGATCGCCACGCACCAGGTGGCGACCAGATGGCCGACCTTCGACATGCGCTCCCAGCCGAAGAAAAACAGGCCGACGAAGGTCGCCTCCAGGAAGAAGGCCATGAGCCCCTCGATGGCGAGCGGCGCGCCGAAGATGTCGCCGACATAATGGCTGTAATAGCTCCAGTTCATGCCGAACTGGAACTCCATGACGAGGCCGGTCGAGACGCCCAGTACGAAGTTGATGCCGAAGAGCGTGCCCCAGAACTTCGTCATCTGCCGCCAGATGGTGCGGCCGGTCATGACATAAACCGTTTCCATGATGGCGATCACGACCGACAGGCCGAGAGTCAGCGGTACGAAGAGGAAGTGATAAAGCGCGGTGAGAGCGAATTGCAGGCGCGATAGCGCCACGATATCGAGTTCCATATCTCGATCTCCAGAATGACATGCCGGAATTCTTGTCCGAAGCCGCGGGCGGGCGCGGCGTCGAACCTTCTGTGCCGTCAGGCGCGAGGCGGGGCGCGGGGCGAGGCCTCGAAAATCAGTACGGGGAACGCGCCGCAAGCCACCGGCTCCGGCATCGGGACAGCTTTCCGGCGAACCGGCCGGGCACCGCCCTCCGCCGGCAGCGGCGGAAGGAGGCGACCGGTGATCGGACAGAGCCGGCGAGCGGCAAGGCGGACGCGGCGTGCAACCGCCTTCGCGCCATCGCTACGGATGGGACAGAGACCGGAAAACAGGCCGTCGGACGACGCATGAACCGCTGCGGGCAGGGCGTCATCCAGCCACGCATCCCGTGTCCCGGGCACGGAAGGCGCCGGGAGCGAGGCGACCCTGCGTGCAGGACACGCATGTCGCGAAAGGGGGTGGAAAAGCCGTTTCATGCCGCTGACTGCTTTGGAACACTGTCTGAAACTTGCTTATTGTTATCTCAGAGTGCCCGCAATGCGACAAAATGGCAAGCGCTCAACAATCGCGCAGGCGCGCTGCAACCGATGCGAAGCCGGCATCCATCCGGCTGAAATCATTGATCATCCTGCCGCAACCGAGGTGAACGATACGGTCCGCAAAAACTGCATCACGCATAGTATGGGTTGCAATCAGGATGGTTCTGCCGGCCCTTGCCGCCGCCAGCCGCGCCAGGATGTCGCGGGCTGTTTCGGCGTCGAGCGCCTCCGTCGGCTCGTCGAGCAGCAGCAGCGGATGGCGGCGCAGCAGGAGACGGGCGAGCGACAGGCGCCGCCGCTCCCCGCCCGACAGGCCCGAACCGCCTTCACCGAGCCATGTCTCAAGTCCCTGCGGCAGGGCGCGGGCCGTCTCCGCCAGCCCGGCGGCGTCGAGCGCCGCCCAGAGCGCCGCCTCGCTCGCATCCGGATCGGCAAGGCGCAGATTGCCGGCCAGCGTGTCCGCGAAGAGTTCGGCACGCTGTGTCAAAAGCGTCGAAGGCAGCGCCTCGACCCGGCCGTGCTCGGCTTCGATCTCGCCGGCCAGCAGCGCCAGCAGCGTCGACTTGCCCGCTCCGCTCGGGCCGGTCAGCGCCACGACCTCACCGGGCGCGATCGTCAGGGAAAGGCCGGCAAGGGCAGGCCTGGCGGCACCGGGATGGCGCGCGCTCACATCCTCCAGCCGCACCGCGACGCCTTGCGGGGGCGGGGCAGGAGCGCGCTCCACGGCGGTCTCGGCCAGCCGCGGGGCGATGCGCCGGGCGGCTGCCAGAATGCGCCCTGCCTCGACGGCGCCCCGCTTCAGCCCGATGAACGGTTCCGCGGCGGCCAGCGCCAGAAGCAGGGCGAAGGCCGCACCCGGCGCGCCGATCACGCCGCGCTCCACCAAAAGGGCAAGCGCGACCAACAGCCCGCCGCCGAGAACGGGCGCCAGCGCCGCCAGACCGAAGCCGGCGAGGGTTTCGATGCGGTTGAGGCGGTCGTCCGTCTCGTGCAAACGCCGTTCCGCCGCGGCGATGGCCTGCCGGCAGGCGGCAACCCGTCCCGTCATCAGGAGATCGGTGGCGCCGGAGACCAGATCGATCACGCGGCCGCGCAGCGCTTCCAGCGCCGCCGCCCGCAGGCGGGCCGGCTTTTCCGCCCTGAACGCTGCCCAGGTCGCCAGGCCGAAACCGGCCGCGATCAGGAACAGGCCGGCGGCCAGCGCCGTGCCGCCATCGATGAAGGCGAGACACAGCATGGCGAAGAGCGCCGAGGCCAGCGCAACGCCCGCCGGCACCAGAAGCCGCAGATAGAGGCCGTCCAGCGCGTCGACGTCGAGCGTCAGCCGGAAAAGCAGCCGGGCCGGACGCAGAGCCAGCGCCCGGCTCATGCCGGCCGTGGCGAAGGCGCGGAACAGCGTTTCGCGCATACCGGCCAGAACCGACAGTGTGGCATCGTGGCTGACGACGCGCTCGCCGTAGCGTGCGGCGGTGCGGAACAGGGCGAGGAAACGAATGCCCGCCGACGGCACGAAGACGTCGAAGGCATAGGCCGTCGCGGCGGTGAGGCCAGCCAGCGCCGTCGCCGTGATGAACCAGCCCGAAAGCGACAGCAGGACGATGCCGGCAAGCGCCGTCAGCGCCGCAAGCAGGAAGCCGAGCGCCAGCGCCAGCCGCTTTTCGGCGAGAAACCGTGCGAGCACGATGGACAGCGCCTTCATCGGTCGGTCTCCGGCGCAAGCGTGACGATGCGGTCCATGCGGGCGGCGAGTTTCGCGTCATGGGTGACGACGATCAGCGTCCGCCCCCGTGCAAGGTCGAGCAGGCTGTCCGTCACGAGGCCGGCCGTCTGCGAATCGAGATGGGCGGTCGGCTCGTCGGCGAGGATGAGCGTCGCATTCCGGCTGGCGGCGGCGCGCGCCACGGCCAGACGGACGATCTCGCCGCCGGAAAGGCCCGTTCCGCCTTCGCCCAGCGGCGCCTTGCCGTGGGCGCCGGCCACCTGGGTCAGCCGCGCCACCTCCAGCGCCCCGGCGACCGCCTGCGGGCCGACATCCGGACGCCCCAGCGAAACGTTGGCGGCGATGGAACCGGAAAAGACATGCGCCGACTGGCCGATCCAGGCGATGCCGCCCGCCGCGCGCGCCGCCGCCGGATCGCGGCCGAAGATCGAGATGCGACCCTCCTGCGGCGCGGCCAGTCCCGCGATCAGCGACAGGAGGGTCGATTTTCCGGCACCGCTCGGGGCCATGATGGCAAGCCGCTCCCCTTCGGCGACGCGCAGGCAGAAACCGTCGAGGATCGGCGCATCGCGGCCCGGATGCGTGTAGCGCAGGCCGTCGATCAGCAGAAACGGCTCGCCTGCCGCCTGCTCCCCGGCGGCGGGCGGCAGCGGCAGTCCGCGTTCGGACAGTGTCGCCAGCGCCCTGTGCGCCGCCTCGCCGGCGGCGCGGTCGTGCCAGACGGCGGAAAGCTCGCGCATCGGCTCGAAGAAGGCCGGCGCCAGCATCAGAACGAACAGGCCCTCGGCCAGCGTCAGTTTCGTCCCCCAGCTGCCGATCTCGATGAAGCCCAGCAGGTGAAAGCCGACGTAGACAGCCGTCAACGCCACGCCGAGCGCCGAGAACAGTTCGAGCGTCGCCGACGTCAGGAAGGCGATCTTCAGCACCGTCATGGTGCGGGCCTTGAGGTCCTCGGCCTCGGCGCGCAGGCGCTTCGCCGTCTGCTCCACAGCGCCAAGCGTGCGGATGGTGGCAAGCCCGCGCAGGCGGTCGATCAGGAAGGCGTTGATGTCGGCCATGCGCACGAGCTGGCGTTCGCTGGCCTGCTGCGCCTTCATGCCGACCAGCGCCATGAACAGCGGAATGACCGGCGCGGTGAACAGCAGCGCCAGCGCCGCCATCCACGAAAAGGGACAGACCGCCGCGACGATGACGAGGGGAACGATCACCGCCTTCATCCTGACCGGCAGATAGCGCGAAAGCCAGGGCGTGATCATCTCCGCCTGTTCGGCGACGACGCTGGCGGCATGGCCGGACGCGGGACGGGTAATATCGACCGGCGAACGCAGCGCCAGCGCATCCAGCGCATCGGCGCGGTTGCGCGACAGTTCGCGGCGGGCCGTGCGGAACGCCATGCGCCCCGACAGGGCATCGAAGCCGGCGCGCAGGAGACCGAGAACCACGAAGCCGATGGCGTTCGGCAGGATATCGGCAACGCCGCCGCCCTCCGCCAGCCGCCCCACGGCATGCGCCGCCAGTCCGGCCTGCGGCAGCCAGAACAGTGGCGCCGCCACGGCAAGCGCCGTCGCGGCCCGGCCCGGCCCGGGCAAGGTGGAGTTCCGGCCCCTGCTGCGCTTGCGGGATGGGGCATCTGCGGAGACGTTCGGCAAGATGGCGGGTTCCGTTGGTCTCATGATATGGCTTCGGGAGGGTATAAGGAGCCGTTCCCGTGGCCGCAAGCGGCGAAATGTCGCCGGTGAGCCCGGAGACTCGGGCCGGCGCGCGCATATGACAGCCGAAGATCGGCTCATGGCGCTTGAAGCGAGGCACGAGGCACGCAATGTATTCCTGTGCGAACCCAAACCGATTCTTCCTGCCGGGCCGGAGTCTTGATGCGCGAATTTGCGGCGATGATCTTTCAGGTTGCCCTGGTCGTCTTCCTTGCGATCATCGCCGTGCGCGTCGCTACGGTGATCGGCACCGGACCCTCCGCCGCTCCCGTGGCAAAGCTCACCGCCGGCACGGAATCGCTCTGGCCGACCTATCCGGTGCGGGTCGAAACCCGCCGGCAGGATTTCGAGCGCCTGCCGACGCCGCCCGATCCCTTTCCGCTCAAGCTGCGGGCTGATTTCCGGCTGCGCGTCACCGCCAACAACGCGTTCACCTATCAGGGCGAACCTTTCCGGCTGGCCGGTGTCGAGCCGGTCGAACGCAACCGCGTCTGCACCACGGAAGATGGCCGCCGCTATGCCTGCGGGCTGAATGCCTTCAAGCGGCTGGAAAACACCGTGCGCCGCCGCTACCTCGAATGCCGGATCGTTTCCGAAGACGCGCAGGGCAAGACGGTGGAGTGCGTCATCAACAACACCGACCTGCGCGACCTGCTGGCCGTCGCAATTCGATAAAATCCGATCCATCGGTTTAAGCGCACTTCAATTCCGCCGTCATACTCTTCTCCCGTCAATGTGAACCGCGATCATGGGGAGCCGGCAGATGAAAACGAAGATTGTACGAACGGTTTGCGCCGCCCTTGTCGCATCGGCCACGGTCTTTTCGGGTTTCGGCGTCGCCCACGCATCGTCCATCGGCGGCCTGACCCGCACCCCGCCGGTGCGGCCGGGCCTGCATCTCGTCGCCCGGCGCGCGACGCTCCCGCCCTTCGGCTTTGCAGGCTTCTGCGAAAACCAGTCCGACCAGTGCGAGAAATCCGGCCCGGTGACGATGGTCGAGCTGAGCCGCGACAAGCGCCTCGAACTTCAGGCCGTGAACGTTCAGGTCAACCGCGAAATCAACTACAAGGACGACAGTTCGAAGACCGACGAATGGCGCGCCGGCGTCAGCGAGGGCGATTGCGACGACTATGCGCTGACCAAGCGCCAGCGCCTTCTGCGCGCCGGCTGGCCGTCTTCCGCGCTGCGCATCGCCACCGCCCGCACCGCCTCCGGCGTCGGCCACGCCGTTCTCGTCGTCAGCACGTCGGAAGGCGATCTCGTCCTCGACAACCGCACGAATGTCGTCAAGCCCTGGTATGCGACGCAACTGCGCTGGATCAAGATCCAGTCGCAGGAAGATCCCCGCATCTGGCTGGCGCTCTGAAGGCGCCTGTCCTTCCCGACGCCATCCGGTGCGAAAATCCGCCACGGCTTCGCACCGAAACGGGCCCGCGACCTTCCACCTGTAAATCGCGCGAAAAAGCACCATATTCAGGCTATGTTCTCACGCGAGGGAGTCACGCGAACATGTCCGGATCAAACAGGAAATCGGCGGGTCTTTTGCGCGGAGCACTCGCTGCCGCGTTCCTGCTTTGCGCCCCGGCGGGCGTGGCCTTCAGCCAGCAGCCCTACCAGAATTTCGAAATCACGCCCGACGGGCGCGGCGGCGCGCACGGCACCTATGGCGGCCAGAACTTCGAGTTCGACAGGAGCTACAGCCAGCCACCCTCCGGCCATCTGGGCGGCCGCAACCTGAACGAGGCCCCCTCGTCCGGCTCTAGCAGGCCCGGCGCCACCAGAAAGAACTGCCTGGTCGACGGGCAGGGGCGGGTCCACTGCAACTGACGCCGTTTCAGCCGGCTGAGCGGGCATCCCTGCCGCCGCGGGCAGGCCGCAGGCAAAGGGTGACGACCGGCGCGAGGAAGGCGGCGAAGCTGATGGCGAAACCCGGTATCTGCACGGAAAAGTCGACGGCCGAGTGCAGGACGACGAGGAGCAGCGCGGCAAGCCCCAGCACCCCGGCGAAGCCGTAGCTGCGCCGCCGCCGCAGGCCGCGCACGAAAATGAAGGCCAGGCTGCCGATCCCGGCGATGAGTAGCGGCGGGAAAAACATGCCAAGCGTTAGAAGACCTTCCAGATAGACGTTGTGCGCCCGCTTGAAGACCGCATTGATGCTGCAATCGGCGTCATGGTAGGGCGCATAGGCATCTTCGAAACTCGCAAGCCCGCTGCCCCACGGCCAATGATCCGCTATCGCCGCCAGAATGCCCGGCATCACGCAGAAGCGGCTATCCTCCAGGCCCCTCATTTCGGCGCGCAGGATCGTCTGCCCGGCAAAGAGCAGAAAAACCAGCAGGAGAGCGGCAATCGCGACGACCGCCGCCGCAACGCGCCGCCGCGAATGCCGGGCGTCACGCTCGGCCGTCCGGCGCAGCCGTGTCACCAGCATCACCACGGCAAACAGCGCGAAACCGGCGAAACTCGCGCCGATCCCGCCGCGCGACAGCGTCAGCATCAGGGCGATGAAGCTGACCGCCAGCAGCCCCCCCATGACAAAAGCCCGCCGGATCAGGCGTTTCTGTTCCGGCAGAAGCGATGAATCGCTGTCCAGCAATTGCACCAGCCAGCGCCAGTCGAGCGCGGCTGCCGCCCGCCAGAACAACGCGAACTGCGTGAGCGCGATCAGGCCGAGAAAGGTGGCCGCCGTATTCCTGTTGACGAAGAAGGAGGTGAGGCTTTCGTGGTAGAACCGCTTCTCGCCGAACACCAGCGTATCCGGCAGGAAAAGGAATTGCAGCAGCGACCAGAGCGCGATGACGCCGCCGGCAGCCGCCATACCCTGCAAGGCCCGCATGGCGCGCTCGTCCGTATCGAACAGGACGAGGCCCGCCATGAGAAAGCCGAAGGGCAGGGCAACGCCGACGAGCGCCAGCCTGTCATCCGCCGGCGTAAGGGAAATCAACGCCCGGGTCTGCCCGGAAAAGGGCGCAGCCGCCGCCCAGGACGGGCTTGGCGGCACCCAGCCGGGAAGCGGCGTCGTCTGCACGAAGACGACCAGGAAGACCGACAGCATCAGAAGCGCGGCGACGATCAGCACGCGGCGCGTATGGACCGGCAGGCCGAACGCCAGCGTCGACAGGCACAGGACCGCAAAGACGGCCAGGGCGAGGACGGAGCGCGTCTCGATCCCGACCGCACCGTAATCGACGATCCCGACGAGCAGGGCGACGAAGAAGACGCACGTCGCCAAGCCCCGCACAACCGCTTCCACGGGAGAACCCGTTCCTCGCTTGGTTTCAGGCACCGTCAGCCACCGCTCCTCCCATCGTCGTCGCCTTTCAGGCACGCTTGCCGAAGACGTTGACGATCCAGCTCGACATGCGCTGGTAGAGCGTCTGCGGGATCAGGATCTGTGCGGCGATCTGGAGAGAGGTTTTCAGCGAATAGGGGCGATGGACGATGGACTGGAGATAGATCCACACCGCCAGCGGCCTGTTGGTGAAGGAGGCGATGCGGGCGCACTGCCAGCCGCGATAGGCCCAGTAGGACCGGTCGGAAATATGCACGCCGCGCATCGTCTCGATCCAGTTGAGCAGCGGCCGGAAGTTCTTCTGCTTGGACACACGGGTCGGATCGTAGCGATCCTCCATGATCACCAGCGGCTGCTGAATGAAGATATAGCGTGCGCCGGCCGTCGCGCAGCGAATGGCGAAATCCGTATCCTGCGACGAGGGCAGCGCCTCGTTGAACAGCACCGTCTTCGCCAGCCCGGCGCTCAGCACCATCGTGGACGTCTGCACCCAGCCGGCGCCGCACATGATGTATTCGTCGACCCGTTCGCCCGGCTTCAGGCCCTCCGGCGGCTTGATCCAGGTCTTGCCGACACCCCGGTCGACCATGAGCTGGGAATAGCACATGACCCGCTCGTCGGTGACGCCGGCCAGCGTGTCGGCGCAAACCTGCAATTTCTCCGGCAGGAATTGATCGTCGGAATCGAGCAGGGCGACATATTCGCCCCGCGCCTCCAGAATGCCGGTATTGCGCGCCGCGCTGCCGCCGCCGTTTTCCCGGCGGACATAGCGGAATTTCGGCGAGTTCAGCCCCTCGACCACCGCCTTGAGCGCCTCGCCGTCCTTCGAACCGTCATCGACGACGATACATTCGAAATCCTGCCAGGTCTGCCGCATGACGGATTCGAGCGTCGGCATGATGCGGTCCGCGCGGTTGTAGCAGGGAATCACCACCGAGAATTTCGGAATCGTCATGTCTCAATCCTTTTGAAAGTCACGGGCCTTTTGACAATCGCTGGCCTTTTGCCGGTGGCGGGACGGCCGGAGGGGCTCGTTCATTTCCCCGATGTATTGCGGTAGCTTTCGTAACGCAAACCGAACAGCGTCGAAAGCTTGCCGGCCGAACGCAGCAGCAGCAATTGCGCGCGCATGCGCTGTTCGGGCGAGAAATAGCCCGTGACATAGCGCCATCCGCCTCGCAGAAAACCGGCGAAAATCTTGGCGATCTGCTCTATCTTGTCGAGCGGGTTTCTGGAACGCACAAGGCTGGCCCGCATATCGCTGGCGCCGATGCGGTAGGCACGGCGCTTGGCCCAGGCCAAAGACCTGCGGTCCGCCTCGAAGACTTCGTAGGCAATGGCATCGTCCGCAAAGGCGAAGGTGCATCCCCGATGCAGGATCCGGGTGAAGAACTCCTTGTCCTCGCCGCCGATAAGGGAAAACTTCTCATCGAAATAGCCATCCGCGCAATAATCGAGAATCTTGCGGGTAAAGAGGACACCGCAGGTTCCCTCGATCATCGGCACCTTGCCGTGGCGGCGTTTCTTTCGCCAGTAAACGGGCAGTTTCAATTCCCAGGTCAGGGCCTGCCCCTCGAAATCCGGAAGCGTGTAGCCACCGACGACGGTCGCCTCTGTCTGGCGCTGCATGGCGACGAGCCGCTCGAGCCAGATGGGCTCCATCCACTGGTCGTCGTCCACCATCGCCAACATGTCGGTTTCAGGATCGGAAAAGGCGGCGTTCATCAGGGCGTTGCGCGCCTGCGATATGCCGCGCGCCGTGGACAGGACCGTCTCGATGGGGAAGGGGAAGCCGCCGGCCCTGATTTCCTCGACGGTCGCCACACCCTGACGGCCATCGAGGTCATTCTCGGCAACGACCACCCTGAGTTCCGTCTCCTGATCGAGTTCCAGCCTGGCGATGGAGGCGAGGACGCGGCGCAGGCCGACCGGACGCTTGTAGGTGGGCACCCCGAGGACGATCTTAAGCGGTTTTTTCATAATGCCTCACAATTTTCCGGCCGAGCAGCAGGATACCGGTGGTCATGGCGATTTCGCCGGCGATGATGCCGAGGATCGAGATCGTGGGGTTGAAGAAGATGATGAGGAGGGCGGCGACACCCAGGCTGACAGGAGCCGCGACCATGCTGGTCCGCGCCAGTTCCTTGAACGACTTTGCCGCCTGGATGAACGTGCTCTCCGGAATGCGGATCGTCCTGACGAAAATGACGATGAACCACAGGCCGATGGCGGTTAACGCCGTCGTCAAATCGTAGGGCAGGCCGGCAATCTGTTGCGGGAACAGATACCAGGCCGCCACCAGCGCCAGAATGTTGATGAGAAGAATCGCCTGGACCGTGACCTGGAATACACGCACGGTACGCCGCGCGCCCTTCAGCTTTCCTTCCGCGAGCTGGCGAGCCATTACCGGGCGCTCGATCAGGGTGATCGACGGCAGCATGGTGGCGACCGGACGCCAGCAGAGCGTGGCGATCGCCAGCGGCGCGAACGCCGTGGGGCCGGCCAGGAACGTCACCAGATAGGCGTGGCCGTTCACCGTCATTTCCGTCGTCGTCACGCCGACCAGCGACCAGCGCACCTGATCGCGCCATATGGGCAGATAATCCCGCAGCCGGCCGCCGGAGACCGCCGGCTTCGTTTTCGGCGTCAGGGCGACGAGATAGACGAGCGCCGCCAGTGCCGCCGCGTTCAGGACGAGGGACGTAAAGAGGATCGACACGTCCGACCAGAAGAACAGCAGCGCCGAACCGGCCACCAGCACCACGGAATAAACGACATCCGACAGGGCAGCATAGCGCGGAAGATGGCGGGCATATTCGAACGAGCGGTTGAACCAGCGCACGGCCGAAAGCCAGGCAAAGGCAGCCATGAGCAGCGAGGCCGCTACGCCGATCTCGAAATAGAAGCCCGAGCCGAGAACGATCAGCGCGGAGAACAGCGAGAGAATGAGATTGACCTTGCGGATCGCGTGATAATCGCCTTCCCAACCCTGCGGGTTCTGGTTCAGCAATACCGAAAGCGGCGTGGAAGCCGTGGCATTGGTGATCGAAAACGTGAACTGGACGAGAACCAGCGTGAAGGCGAAGAAACCGTAGTCGTGAGGCGTCAGCTTCGGCAACAGAAGCATGGAAACGAGGAAGTTCGCGCCTGAAACCGAAAGCGGACCGATTGTGGTAATGCCGAAGCGTTTGGCGAACTTTGTCAGCCGTTTTCCAGGTCTGGCTTCAGCTGGCTGCAAATCTCGAACTCCCGTCGCGAAATATAGATTTCGAATACTGTCTGGCGGATCGTCAATCTTTTAAATGCCGCAACGCAGCGAATTTCCCTGCTGATTTAACGCATTCCTTCCACGCACGCAATTTTCGTTTCAGGGCATCCCGTTCTTTCTGGAAACACCGCAACGGGCACCGGCTTTCCGGCCGATCGCCTGCCGCCCGTGTCGAACGGACAGCAGGCGGTGCCGCATGTCCGCTCAGGCAGAGGTTCCGGCGATTGCGGCGATCACGGGCCGGGCCGGATCGGCGGGCACGGTATAGTTTCCGCTGACACCGGCAGCGGCACCGGTGGTGCCGTCGGCATAGGTGATCGTGACATCATGCACTCCGGGCGGCAGGGCGATCACGACGACATCCGCCGCGCGGGTCGTGGCCGCTCCGGCGCATTCGACGGGCGAAGACGCGTGCGCGCCCGATTCGAGCTGCGGAAAGGCGATGTCCGTCGTCAGATCGTAGCGGGTGCCGCTGACCGCGCCCGCGCCGACGACCACCTTCAGCCGCGCATTGACCGTGCCGGCATTGGAAAAGGTCCGCGTCGCAACGAATTCGCTCCAGTTGCGGGATGCCGTCCGGCCGGAATAGGTGCCGCTAAAAATGTTGCCTGCGGAATTCAACTCCTCGACGGACGACTGGATATTGAGATCGCTTCCCTCGCCGACGATGCGACGTGCCCAGAACTTCGCCGTCCACGTCTGTCCGGCGGATGCCGGGACCCATGTATTGGCATGGTAGAAACTCATCGATCCGCTGCTGGTCGCCGTTCCGGAAAGGCGAAGGCGCATGACCTTCAGACCGTTCTCGCGAAAGAATTCATAGGAGGCAGTCAGCCCTCTGAACATCGTCGTCCAGACGGGCGAAAGCCCGCTTCCGTCCGCCTCCGCGAAGGCCGTATCCAGAAGGACGTTCGTCGCCTCCGGCTCCACGAACAGCCCGCCGCCATCGGCATAGCGCAGGGCGTTCTGCGGGATGTCGCTCCAGGACAGGCCATCGAAGGCCTTGCCAGCCGACGCCCGCGTGCAGCTCACGATGCTTTCGATCGGCACGGTCACGCCACCGCGCTGGGCGCGGCGATTGACGAAATCGATCTCGAAGCTTCGCGCGGCGTCGATCCACGGTGTCCTGACCGCGCCGATGCGGCGCAGCACCGGCGCGGCCTTGGCCGCGATCTGCCGGTGCGCCGCCTGCTGCGGATGAATGCCATCGGCCGACAGAGAGGACCTGACAAGCGCGCCGGCATCGTGGCTGAGATTCGGACCGCCCGTCAGCGTGACGGCAAACGGGCCGGCGCCTGAAACGCTGGTGACATGTGGCCAGACGAGATCGTGCTTGGCCGGCGTTTCGGGATCAAGCGACAGATAATCCCCAACCTCCGGCGCGTGCAGAACGCTGACACCGCCGCTCCAGGCCGGTGCGGCCGCCGCCAGCTTCGACACATAGAGCGGTACGTTCCATTTGCCATCCGACTGCACGGCGCCCGGCGCATCGATCACATCGTCGATGAGACCGTCTGCCCGCGTTGCCAACATGGCATTCACCGCGCCCAGCACCTCATCGGCGCCAAAGCCTCGAACGGGCGTCTGCCCGGCAAGCGAGGTCGTCTGGTCGGTAGAAGCTGTTTCGGCCGTCACCTGCGCCTGCGCGATGTAGGCGACACCCCGATCGCGCAGCATGCCCCAGATCGCCCGGAAATCGCCCAGCAATTCCTCCGTACTGCGCCCGTCGCGAATATCGTTGTTGCCGAGGCCGATGAGAGCCGCATTCGCGCCGGCCAGACGGACAAGCTCTTCCGTCTTGGCATGATCGGCGGCCACGTACTGCGCCTTTTCACCCGTGCGGCTGATCGACAGATAGGGCAGATTGGCCGCATAGACGGCACGGCGCGCCCAGCCGCCGCCGCCGGAACCGTCGCCGGCATTGTCGACCGAGCCGTCGAAGATACTGTCGCCTATGCCGATCACCGACGTCACCGGCCGGGCCGCTTCGCCGATCAGCATCACGGGATGCGGAAAGGGCACCCATTGCTCGGCTTCGGCCGGAACCTCCCATGCCGTGCCGTCGATATCGTCCACATGACCTGCCGGATCGTAGAGAAGCTGGCTTTCGCCGCCGAGATACATCGGGTTCATCTGGACGGCGATATTGCCGGTCGCCGGCAGATCGATGACGACGCGGACAAACGCGACGTAGCCGGGCTCGAAGCGGCCGACACCGAACTGCTGCGGCGTCACCGCGTCCGGCATCAGGCTGACCGCGCCAGGCGGAACGTCGACGGATCGCGACCCGGCGAAGTGAAGCGGCACCGTGACGCCCTCATAGGATATCGCCGCCTTGACGATGGAATAGGCGGCTTCCGCATCGACCTCGCGCGGCAATCTGTTATCGATCCGGAAATTCGCGAAGACGGGGGCAAGCGACAGGGCGCCGCCGGCACCGATGGTAAAGCGAGCGATCCCCTTCATCCGCGTTTTGGAGCCGGAAGCGGCTATCGTGCCGTTAGGAACCTGACCGCGCGCGGCGACATTTTGCACCGCAGCGACCGCCCCCTGCGAGGCGGCCGGCCTGGAAAATGCAAGTCCCAAACCGATACCGAGCGAACTTGTCACGATGAAACTCCTTCGATTCAAAGTTATCGGCATGACAGTTCTCCAAAAACGGGACACACTCGGACTGTCATGCCATATGTCATCCAACCTTGGAAGCATTGTGTCAGGTGTCGGGAGGAGGGGGATAACGGCGGCCGGACCGAACGCGCGCACCAGCGGCGGCGGCGGCCTTCAGGCCGGCCCGGAAACGCGAAATCTCATTGTTTTTAAAATATACTTTCGTCCGTCATTCCGACGGACGACGCTTTTCGCCTGCCGGTGCGCATGTTGTTTCCGCGCCGCATCATCCCCCGAAACCGCATCGCAGGCGCTGGCGGATATTGCGTCGGCGCCATCAAACCATTAGAAGGGCGGCGGCATCGGGCCGGAGACCTCGAAACGCCTCCCAAACGGCCGTTTTGCCGGCTGGAATGAAGGAGAGGAGATTGCGGAACCTGGCCCGGACCGGACCTGTTGCGGCGCAACAACACAGAAAACGCCAAAAAGCGCGCTATACAAAGGTTCCGGGCTGCCGGATCATGGTAAATGATCCACATGCAATCACTTTTTGACGCATCGCCAACAAGTTTAACAATCATCCTCCATACAGTCTTGAATTTAACTGACTTTTGATATTGCTTGTAGTGACAGAACAATAACTATTCAGAAATATGCCATTTTGACCTATTTTTAAGAAGGCACATTCACTATTCTCGCTGCACTACGGTGCGGACAGAGAGCAAACGGAGCGGGCATGCTTCCACCGCGTGGAAAAATCATTGATGAACATGTGATTCTTGGAGGCTGTCAGGCATCGCGTCTCTCTCGAAGAGAAATCACGTCTCTCGTCATGCAGCATCTGTGCGAACCCGCGCCGGAGGACCGAAGGAGCAAGCTTCTCTTCGACCTGAACGGACATGCGCTCGCCCTTTCCCGCAGCGACTCCGATTACCGGGAGGCGCTGAACGGCGCCGACGTCGTCCATGTCGACGGCGAACCGCTCGTCTTCGCCTCGAAACTGCTGACGAGTACCCCGGTGCGGGAACGCAGCGCCACCACGGACCTGATCTACGACATCGCCGCCGACGCTGCCGCAGAGGGCAAGTCCTTCTTCCTGATCGGCGGCACGGAAGGGCTCGCCGCCGATGCCGCCGCACGCCTCAAGGACCATTTCCCGGACCTGATCATCGCCGGCCATCACCACGGCTACTTCCAGGAAGCGGAGGAAGCCGAGATTTTCGAGAAGATCAACGCATCCGGGGCCGACATCGTCTGGGTCGGACTCGGCAAGCCCAAGGAACAGCTGTTCGCCGTCAGGGCACAGGACAAGCTGCACGCCGGCTGGATCATCACCTGCGGCGGCTGTTTCAACTTCATCGTCGGCCATTACACCCGCGCGCCGCGCTGGATGCAGAGTTCCGGCCTCGAATGGCTTCACCGCCTTGCAACCCGCCCGCGCGAATTCGTCTGGCGCTACCTGACCACCAATCCCGTCGCGCTCTGCATGCTGATTCTCCATTCCGCATCCGGGGAAAAGCGACAACCGGCTCCGGATTCGAACGGTTCAGGCCTCAACTTGACACAGAAATCCGGACAGTCGGTTGCCGACTAACCGTTTGCTTGCGGGGAAGAACGGGTTTTGACGTTGACCTCAACTGAAAAAACGATGGGTGAAACTGCCTCTTCCGATGCAAATCGAAGCGGTGTGCATCTGGCATACCGGCCCGATATCGACGGGCTGAGATCGCTCGCCGTCCTGCCCGTGGTCGCCTATCATCTCGGCCTGCCTTTCGTGAAGGGCGGTTTCGTCGGTGTGGACGTCTTCTTCGTCATCTCGGGCTATCTGATTACCGGCATCCTCATGCGGGACTTCGAACCGCAGCTTCGTCCGGGCTGGCTCTGGCGATTTTACGAGCGGCGGGCCAGACGTATTTTCCCGGCCTTTTTCACCGTGATTCTGGTGTCATTGTTCGTCGGCTATTTCGTCCTATTTCCCATCGAGTTCGAGGCGCTCGGCAAGAACGCGATCGCCGCGACCCTCTTCGCCTCGAACATCTACCTCTATGCGACATCGAACTATTTCGACGTCAGCACCAATACCAACGCGCTGCTGCATACATGGTCGCTTGCGGTAGAGGAGCAGTTCTATCTGCTGTTCCCGATCATTCTCCTGCTGCTGTGCCGGCATGCCCGTCGCTGGCTTTCGCTGAGCATCTTTGCTCTCGGCATGCTCTCGCTCGGTCTGTGCGTCTTCATGACCGCGTATCAGGCCGAAGCCGCCTTCTACATCGTCTTCTTTCGCATGTGGGAATTGCTGGCCGGATCGTTCCTCGCCGTCACCCCCCTTGCCTTTCTGCGCAAACGGTTCCTGTGCGAGATCGCCGGATTGGGCGGGTTGATACTCATCGCCGCCGCCGTTTATTTCTATTATGCGAACATGAATTTCCCCGGCATCTGGGCAGCAGCGCCCGTTTTCGGGGCGGCGGCGATCATTTTCGCCGGATCGGACAACCGCACGCTCACAGCCCGCCTCCTCTCGCTGTCCCCGCTCGTGTTCATCGGCCGCATTTCCTATTCTTTGTATCTTTGGCACTGGCCGATCATCGTCTTTTATCATCTTCATGTAGGCCGGGTCCTGTCGATGGAAGAGAAATGGACACTCTTCGCCATCAGCACGGCCGCTGCCTATATTTCCTGGCGCTTCGTCGAGCAGCCGTTCCGTTTCTACAAGGGTCCTAATCCCAGGCGGCATGTGGTCGTCACCTCATCCGCAGCCTTCGCGATCACGGCAGCGGCCGCTGCGTTCATCGTGTTCACGTCGGGCATGGGCTGGCGTTTCAGCCCGCGGGTCGACGAACTGGCGCAATACATCCAGTATGACGATACGGTCGCCTATCGCCGAGGATCCTGCTTCATCGATTCCCACCGCGATTCCTTCGAGGCGTTTCGCCCCTCGACGTGCCTTCAACCGGAAGCGGACAGACGGAACGTACTGCTCATTGGCGATAGCCACGCCGCCCATTACTGGCAGGCTTTCGCCGACGGCCTCCAAGGCTCGAACGTGATGCAGGCAACGGCCTCCGGCTGCAAGCCTCTGACCGACACTCTCGGCGAGAGAACCTGCGTCAGCGTCATGCGATATGCCTTCACCGAGTTTTTACCTCGGAACCCGGTCGATGCCGTTATCCTGTCTGCGCAATGGCATGAACGCGACATGGCCATGCTTGCTTCGACCATTGCCTATGCAAAGCAGTTCAGCCGGGAGGTGTATGTCATCGGTCCCATAGTCGAATATGACCAGTCGCTGGCGCGGCTACTCGCCCATGCGGAAGCCAACGGGCAGACGGCGCCCGACCCGGCCGCCCGGACCGGCGACAAGGACATTCTCGATCTTACCGTCGAAGAAGCGGCGACCAAGGCTGGAGCGACGTATTTGTCATCCTATCGAGCCCTGTGCGCCTCAAGGCGGGATTGCGTCGTCGAAACAGCGTCGGGCATTCCGGTCCAGTGGGATTACAGCCATCTGACGGTAGAGGGCGCACGGTATGCCCTGACACAATTCACGAAAACCGGCGGCTTTTCGAAGCTTGCGGAATAAACCGGAAGGCTTCGCCATGACAACGACGACAGCCAGGGAAACCGGAGGAGTCGGAAACGACATAAGAATCGCCGTCCTCATTCCGACATACAGGCGCCCGGAGCATCTGGAGCGACTTCTCATCGCCGTGCAGAACCTGTCAGGCCCGCCACCCGTGCACATCATCGTCGCCGAAAACGACGCCGAGCGCAGGGATGGCGAGAAGGTCGTCGAGGCCCTTCGGCAGAAGAGCTACCCGTTTTCGGTCGACTGCATCATCGTTGAAGAAAAAGGTCTCTGCAATGTCCGAAACAGCCTCCTGTCCCGCGGATTAAGCATTACCGACGCAACCCATTTCGCCCTGATCGACGACGACGAATGGCCGTCCCCGCACTGGCTGGAGAAAATGAGAGATACGCTGCTCGCGACCAGCTGCGATATCGTCGGCGGGCCGGTCGAATCCGTTTTCGAGAGGCCGCCGCCGGACTGGACCGAATATTGCAACTTGTTCAGGCCCGAGATACACTCGGACGGCGTGTGCGACATCATCTGGGGCTGCAATAACGCGGTCATATCACGCAAATGCCTCGAGGCGACGGGACCGGAGTGGTTTTCGCCAACATTCAACCTGATGGGCGGCGAAGACGTCGACTTCTTTTCCAGGATGAAAGAACGGGGCTTCCGCTTCGCCTGGTCGAAAGACGCCCTGGTCCACGAAGGACAGCCCCCCGAACGGGCCAGGCTGAATTGGGTCCTGAAGCGCGGTTTCAGGATCGGCACGTCCGATATGCGGATCCAGCTCCTGCGTGCGAAGACCCCTTTCCAGACCGTCCAGGCGGCCCTGAAAGCCGGGGCTGGCCTTGCTTTTCACGGCGCAATGTTATCTATTCTCGTCCTGAGAAAACAAACCAGAGCAAACGGCATATTCAGTGCCGGGCGTGCCACCGGTAAACTCTACGGTCTGCTCAACGGGCATTACAATGAATACTCATAATGCAGGGCTGCGGCAGTTCGCGCCTGTCGGTGGCGAACGGGCGGGTGTACGGATCAGCTACAGCTCGATCGTTTATGGGCTGTTTTTCTTTTTCATGTGGTACAGCTACGTGAACGGCTGGCCTTATTCGGGCCGCTCGGCGGCAGAATTCGAAGATGCTCTTTCCACCAGCACCAAAGGCGATTCCGCGCGGCAGGCCTTCTTCCTGCTCATGTTCGGCCTGACGATACTCTTCACACTGGCGAACCTGAAGGCGATTCTCTTTCGTGCATTCCAGCCGATGCTTTTCGTCCTCTTTGCCTGGATCCTGTTGTCGTGCCTGTGGGCCATCGACCCCGTAACCTCGTTCAAGCGCTCGGTTCTGGCGATCATCGTGGCAGTGATCACGATCAACATGACCGCCTATCTCGGCCCAGAAAAGATCATGGATATTCTATACAAGTCCCTGATCTCTCTCCTGATCGTCAATTTCCTGTCCGTGGCGCTCGTCCCCAATTGGGCGATACACCTGTCGGATGAGTATGACGAGGGCCTCATCGGTGCCTGGAAAGGCATCATGATTCATAAGAATGTGGCGTCCGGCGTTTCATCCGTGTCAGCCATCATCTTTTTCTTCAAGTTCTACACCAGACACAGGCTTCACGATCTCGTCCTGACGGTGCTCGCGATCGTGTTCCTCATGGGAACCAGCGGCAAAACATCCATCGGCTTCCTTCTGCCCTCGATCGCGTTCGCCCTCGCCTACCGATGGATGATGCTTTCAAACCACAAGAACAAACTCCTGCTCACGACCCTCCTGTCGATCGTCGCGGTGCTGATGATCGGTTACGGCATCTTCCGCGACGAGATCATCGAAGTTTTTTCCAACCCGCAATCCTTCACCGGACGCGTGGCTATCTGGAACGCGATCATCGCCTATGGCAAGGATCATTTCTGGCTCGGATCCGGTTACGGATCGTTCTGGCAGATCGGTGAAAAATCGCCGATCTTCTGGATGAACATCCAGCAGATGTGGCTGACAGGCGTCGCGCACTCCCATAACGGCTTTTTGGAAATGTGGGTCACGACAGGTATTATCGGGCTTGTCCTGAGCCTCATCTCCGGCCTCGTCATGCCGATCATCGGGCTTTTCTACGCGTCCCGGGAAGACGCCAATATCGCCAGCCTTTATGCCGGAATATGGCTCTTCTGCCTGCTGACCAATCTGCTGGAAACGCGTTTTCTCACCAAGGACTCGGTCATGTGGACGATCATGCTTCTGTCCATGACGAGCCTTCATATCATCGGGGGGCGACGTAGATCAGGAAACAGGGTGTATGACTGATCCGTTTTTCTCGGTCGCGATACCGCTCTACAACAGGGCGAAGACCATCGGGAAAACCATCGAATCGGTTCTGGCGCAAAGCTTTTCCGATTTCGAGATCGTGGTCGTGGACGATGGCTCGGTCGACCAGCCGGAAAAGGCGATCGCCGCGATCGGGGATCCGCGCATCCGCCTGATCAGGCAACCGAACGGCGGCGCCGCGGTTGCGCGCAACCGCGCGGTCAGCGAGGGGCGGGGACGCTACATCGCCTTTCTCGATTCCGACGATTTCTTCCTGCCGCATCATCTGGAGAGCGCCGCCGCGATCCTGAAGGACAATCCGGATGCCGTGGTCTATTCACAAGTGCTGGCGGACCGCGGCAATGGCCGCGTCACGGTCAAGCCGCCGCGCAGCATAAGGCCCGGCGAGAACATGGCCTCCTATCTGGTGACGGGCGCCGGTTTCGTGCAGACGAGCACGCTCGTTCTTCCGCGCGCCCTGGCGCTCGCGGTGCGGTATCGACCCGACGTTTCCTTCGGCGACGACACGGATTACGCCATCCGCCTGTCGCTTGCCGGCACCCCGTTCGTCATGACCGAAAAGCCGGGGGTCATCTGGCGCGACGAAGCCGATCCCGACCGCCTTTCGTCCAATAACCGTTCGATCCGCAATCCCGTATGGCTCGAGGACCTGAAGGAGAAAATCCCGGCCTCGGCCTATGAAGGCTACCGCGGCTGGCATGTCGCAAAGAGCTTCATGCCGGAACACCCGCTCAAGGCGTTCAAGCTTTACGTGAACGCCTTGAGACACGGCGCCTATGGCCCCAGACTTGCTGTCGTAGTCTTCATCCAACTGGTGCTTTCCGGCACCAACTACCGAAAACTGGCCGATTTCTATATTGGCCACGTCCGTTCGAGAGGTCGCCATGAAGCTTGACAGACGACAGTTCGTGGGTGGGCTTGCCAGCCTTCCGTTCCTTCCCGCTTCCGCTTCGGCTGAGGCGGAGGAAACATTGCGCTCCATCGCCGCGTCGAAGGATCTGTTCTTCGGCGCCGCAACCGCCACCAGCCGGCTCATGAAGGATCGTGCCTACGCCGATCTCGTCGGCCGGGAATGCGACGCGCTCGTCGCCGAATACGAGATGAAGCAGCGCTGGATACAGTCCGGCGGTCCCGATACGTTCAATTTCCGGGAAAGCGACTGGCTTTACCAGTTCGCGCGGCGCTACGACATGAAGGTGCGCGGCCACACGCTGATCTGGCACATCGCCATGACGGACTGGCTCAAGCAGGAACTGGAGGAAAAGCCGGACGAGCAGAAGCACATCGTCGGCTACATCGAGAAAGTCGCGGGCCGCTACAAGGGCCGGACCCATTCCTGGGACGTCGCCAACGAATGTGTCGCCCCGGAAGACGGCGGCAAGGACGGCATGCGCACGGATTCCCCGTGGTACAAGGCTTTCGGCGAGACCTTCATCGACACGGCCTTCCATGCCGCCCGCGCGACCGATCCGGACGCCGTTCTGGTCTACAACGACTACGGCATCGAGATGCAGGACGGCATGCTGCAAGGCAAATGGTACGGAAACCGCCGCCGCGCGGTGCTCGACCTCATGGAGCGCCTGAAAACGCGCAACGTGCCCGTCGATGCGCTCGGCCTCCAGTCCCACCTGCGGGTTTTCGGCGCCAAGCATTTCGACCAGGAGGTCTTGCGCGACTTTCTCCAGAAGATCGTCGACATGGGCTACAAGCTCATGGTCACGGAACTGGAGATCCGCAATTTCCCCGGACCGGATGACACGCCGACGCGCGATGAAAACGTCGCGGCGATCACCAAGGCCTATCTGGACGTTCTCCTCGATTTCAAGGAAACGCTCGGCATCGTCACCTGGGGCCTCAGCAGCCGGTACAACTGGATCAATCCCGAATGGGAGAAGAAACCGCCCGAGGGATATGACTTGCGCAATCTTCCCTTCGACAAGGAACTACAGAAAACCGCCATGTGGACGTCCATCAGCGATTCCCTTAAAAGTCGAAATGGATAGGAATACTGAGAGACTTTGGTGTATACGGGTCCTGTTGGGCATGGGGCCCAGTTCATTTCTTTATCGGACGGTCCATTATGAATGCCAGAGAGCATTTTCATCTCGCCGTAAGGCCGGAATTCGCTGCCGGTGCTTACGGCCGCTTCGATTCCGACATCAGTTTCTATAATCGCGTCAATGCATTGATCGGGCCCGATTCCGTCATTCTGGAGTACGGAGCCGGCCGCGGCTCCTTTCTCGACGACCCGAGCCACTACCGCCGCACCTTGCGGGCGCTGAAAGGCAAGGCGCGCAAGGTCGTCGGCTGCGACATCGACGCCGCCGTGCTGGAGAACCAGAGCGTCGACGAGCGGCATGTCATCCAGCCAAATGCGCGGCTGCCGTTCGAGGACGGCACGTTCGATCTCGTCACCTGCGACTGGGTGATCGAGCATATCGAAGACCCGGACGGGTTCGAGACGGAAATCCGGCGCATCCTCAAGCCCGGCGGCTGGTTCTGTGCCCGCACCCCCAACAAGTGGGGCATGACGGGACTGGGCGTGCGGCTCGTTCCCGACTGGCTGGAAAAGAAGGTGCTGAGCGCCGTCTGGCCCGAACGCAGCGACGAGGACGTCTTTCCCAAATACTACCGCCTCAACAGCTGGCCGGCGCTGACGAAACATTTCCCGCAAAACCGCTGGCTGAACGCATCCTATGGTTATGGCGGCGAACCCAAGTACCACGCCAACAACCGGCTCCTCTTCCGCCTCATGTCCCTGTGGAACGCCATCGCTCCGGAATTCATGGCGACGGATCTTCTGATCTTCATGCAGAAGCGCGACGTGGCCTGAAACCGTCATTCCGGTTTCCGCCGGGTGCAGAGGAGGCCGGACTGCCGCGGCCCTGAACGCCTGCGCCGGTCATGCCGTTTCCAAAGGTCAGCGGCCGGGACGCGGCACCGTCAGGGAAAGACCTTCCCGTCGAAAAGCTTGCGCGCCGTGCGCACGGTTCCGGCACCCCTGATCGATCCGTCGGCGGCGATATCGAGGAACACCTCCATCTCGCCGGTCGGGTGCTCGATGTGGTAGCGGCCGTCCGGCGGCGCAACGGCGAGCGCGGCGGCGGGGCTTGCGGCCATGCGAGTGGCGGTGGCGACGGTGACGGCGGCCAGCACGCCGACCGAGGCGTGGACCCGGTGCGGAATGAAACTGCGGGTCGCGATCGCCCCGCCTGCGGAAGGGGCCGAGACCAGCGTCATCTTCGGCACCGAGGCGGCGGAAACGTCGCCGAGGTTCATCATCGGCCCCGCCTTCAGCCGGATCGCCTCCAGCCGGGCTTTCAGCTCCGCATTCGCCTCCAGCGCCTCGCGGCTTTCGCGGCCGTTCAGGCCAAAATCGGTGGCGCGCATGATTACGCAGGGCATGCCGTTGTCGATCAGCGTCGCCTCGACGCCGTCTATCGTGTCGGCCTCGTTGCCGGTCGGCAGAAGCGTCCCGCACATCGCGCCGGCGGTGTTGAGGAACAGCAGCGGAATGGCGGCATGGGTGCCCGGCACGCCGGCGATGGCGGTCGCGCCGTCGTAGCGGACGCGCCCGCCCGGGGTCTGCACCCGCGCTACCGCCACCTCGCCGGTGTTGACCATGTGGATGCGCACCTGCGTTTCGCCGTCGCGGGCGCCGACCAGCCCGCGCTCTATGGCCGCCGGGCCGACGCCGGCCAGAATATTGCCGCAGCCCTGCGCGTCGCTGACCAGCGCCCGGTCGACGAACACCTGAAGGAAAAGGTAGTCGACGTCGGCATCCGCCCGGCTCGACGGCGACAGCACTGCCACCTTGGAGGTCAGCGGATCGCCGCCGCCGATCCCGTCGATCTGACGCGGATCGGGCGATCCCATGATCCGCAGCAGCAGGGCGTCACGCTGGGCCGGATCGGCGGGCAGGTCGCTTCCCAGAAAATAAGCCCCCTTGGACGTGCCCCCCCGCATCCACAGGCAGGGAATGCCGTCCTCAGACATATTTCAGTCCCTTGGCGGCAAGCGCGGGCCGCATGCCGTAGAGATCGAGGCCGAGTTCGCCCGCGGCCAGCCGTCTGCGCTTCTCCTCCTCGTTGGCCAGCCGCTTGCGGGCGGCCGCCAGCACGGTTTCGGCCTCCTCGCGCCGCACCACGCACACCCCGTCATCGTCGGCGACGATCACGTCGCCGGCCTCGACATAAGCTCCCGCGCAGACGACCGGCGCGTTCACCGAACCTGGCGTTTCCTTGACGGTGCCCTCAGCGGACACCGCCCGTGACCAGACCGGAAAGTCCATCCGGGTCAGGTCGCGCACGTCGCGCACCCCGGCGTCGATGACGAGGCCGAGGCAGCCGCGCGCCCGGGCCGACGTGGCGAGAAGATCGCCAAAATAGCCGTTGTCGCACGGGCTGGTCGGGGCGAGCACGAGGATGTCGCCCGGCTTCACCTGCTCAATCGCCACATGCAGCATCCAGTTGTCGCCGGGCGGTGCGGAGATCGTCACCGCCGATCCGGCGATCTGGGCGCCGCTGTAGATCGGGCGCATGTAGCTGGCCAGAAGCCCCTTGCGACCCTGCGCCTCGTGAACCGTGGCGACGCCGGCCTCAGCCAGCCCGTCGATCACTTCCTGGCCGGCGCGGGCGATGTTCTGAACGACGATTCCCATCTCAATGCTCCTTGGCTTGCACCGGCGGCGTGCCGTGCGTGTGGAATGTCTCGATTGTCTTCAGCCCCCAGGCCTGTCCCTTCAGGCGCTCGGCCTGCGTCCAGACGACCGGCTCCCAGTCGGGCGCGAGGATCAGCCGCGCGCCGGAATTGGCAAGCTCGACGCGGTTGCCCGCCGGCTCCCAGACGTAGAGGAAGAAGGTGCCCTGCACCGCATGCTTGTGCGGGCCGGTCTCGATATGCACACCGTTCTGGAGAAAGATGTCAGCGGCGCGCAATATGTCCTCGCGCTGGTCGGTGGCGTAGGTGACGTGGTGCAGCCGCCCGTGGCCGCCGCCGTGCTCCTCGGTGCAGGCGAGGTCGTAGGTCTTGTTGTTGACCGTGAACCAGCAGCCGCCGATCCGGCCGTTGTCGAGCCGGATGATCTCGGTGACGCGCGAGCCGAGGCAGGTTTCCATGAAGCGGCGGAACTCGGTCACGTCGCCGCTCAGGAGGTTCAGGTGGTCGATGCGGCGCGGCGCGGCCCCGGTGAACGCGCTCGCCGTGTTCTTCAGCGCCGGGACGTCCGCCCCCTCGGGCCTGTATCGCACCGTGTCCCAGTAGATCTCGAAGACATGGCCGAACGGGTCCTCGAAGCGGAAGGCGCGGCCGTGGCCGCGGTCGCCCTCCACCCAGCCGATCACCGTGTAGCCGCTCGCCTCGATCGCCTTCACCCGCCGCTCCAGCGCCTCGGGCGAGGATGCGCGGTAGGCGATGTGGCCGACGCCGGTGGTGTGATGGCGCGTCAGCTTCAGCGAGTGGAACTCGTAGTCGTCCCAGGCGCGCAGCCAGGCGGAATTCTCGTCCCGCCCCGAAAGCGACAAGCCGTAGACGCGCGTGAAGAAGTCGAGGCTTTCCTCGAACTTGTCGGTATACATCTCGACGTGCGCCAGATGCGCGATATCGAAACAAGGTTCCATCGGGTTCTTCCTCCTCCCGTTCGAAGCCCTTCAAGCGGCCGTCAAAGTTCGTCCACCGTGCGCGGGAAGACCGACTGGAAGCCTTCCGCATATTTCGCCTTGCGCCCGCCGGACTGGCCGCCGGAGTTGCGCATGAAGTGGTTGGCGCGGTTCTCGGCCACCCGCGTATAGAAGTCCCACAGATGTTCCTGGCCTTCCATGCACTCGATCGCCGCGCGCTTCCTGTCCCAGACGGGCGTGATATCGAGGAAGGTGTCGGGCTTCCAGCCCATCTGCTCGGTCTGGTGCGGCTCGAACAGATAGAGCTGCGGCGCGCCGAGCACCGTCTCGCCGGGCTTGTGGCCCCAGGCCTGGGCGATCATGCGCGTTTCCAGCGCCACCTGCGTCGCATACATGTGGTCGGTGTTGTAGGGGTCGTATTGCGAATGGCTGAGCATGAAGGCGGGCTGCACGGCGCGGATCACGTCGACGAGGCGATATTTGTCGTCGTCCGTCAGGCGCAGCGGATAGTCGCCGAGGTCGAAGCAGACGAGATCGTGGACGCCGAGCGCGACGGCCGCCTTCTCCGCCTCGGCCCGGCGGGCGGTCTTCACCTTTTCCAGCGTCATGCCCGGCTCTTTCCACAGCTTGGCGGATTCGCCGCGTTCCCCGAAGGACAGGCAGACGACGGTGACGTCATAGCCTTTTTCGGCATGCAGGGCGATGGCGCCGCCGCAGCGCCAGACGAAATCCGCCGCATGGGCGCTGATGACGAGTGCGGTCTTTTTCTGTGGCATGGGGGTCTCCTTCCTGATCCGCCCCGATCTCGCCCGCAACCGGGCCGCTTGCCAATTCGGATTTCGTGCCGAAGCCATAAGTTTTGGCTAGGGCGACTGTCCACGGGCTTCGGGATTTGCAAGAATCGGGCATGATAGCGAAGGGGCTGAAGGCAGGGAGGAAAAGGCAATGAAAATCGCGATGCTCGGTTTCGGGGAAGCGGCGCGCGCCATCGTGGCCGGATGGCGGGAATCGCTCGAGACGCCGCCGCCGCTTTCGGCGTTCGACATCAAGCATGACGCAGGAGGGGAGGCGCGCGCCGGCATCGTCCGGGCCTGCGCGGACCTGCGGGTGCGCTGCGCGCCCACCGTTGCGGACGGGCTGGCGGAGGCCGGCGCGGTCTTCAGCCTCGTCACCGCCGACCGGGCGCTGGAAGCCGCCGAAAGCGCTGCCGTCGCCATCGGGCCCGGCACGCTTTATCTCGACGGCAATTCCTGCGCGCCCTCCACCAAGCAGGCCGCCGCCGGCCTCATCGAGGCGGCGGGCGGGCGCTATGTGGACATGGCGATCATGGCGCCCATCCATCCGGCCCGGCACCGCACGCCGGTCCTTCTGGCCGGGGAGGCGGCAGGAGAGGCGCAGGCGCTGCTGGCCGGGCTCGACATGCGCCCCACGCTTGCCGGAAACCGCGTCGGGCAGGCCTCGGCCATCAAGATGCTGCGCTCGGTCATGATCAAGGGGCTGGAGGCGCTGACGGCCGAATGCCTGCTGGCGGCGCGGCGCGCCGGCGTGGAAGAGGCCGTGCTCGCCTCGTTGCAGGCATCCGACCCCGGCTTCGACTGGAAGGCGCGCGGCGCCTACAATCTGGAACGGATGATGGTTCACGGCGCGCGCCGCGCCGCCGAGATGACGGAGGTGGCCGTGACGCTGCGCGATCTGGGCGTGCCCGACCGCATGACGCAGGCGGCGGCGCAATGGCAGCGGCAGATCGCCGGCCTTGCGCTTGCACCCGGCGATGCGGCGCTCGACGCACGGGCGGACCGCATCCTTAACCGGCTGGCGCCGTGAGCGCGGCGCCCGCCCCGGTTCCGGCCAAGACGGCCCAGCTCAACCTGCGCCATCTCAGGGTGTTCCTCGCCGCCGTCGACACCGGCTCCGTCACCCGCGCCGCCGAGCTTTGCTTCGTTTCGCAACCGGCGGTGACGCAGGCGCTTTCCAAGCTGGAGGCCGGGGCGGGCCTGCCGCTCTTCACCCGCACGCCGCAGCGGCTTTTCGCCAACGATGCCGGCACCGTGCTGGCGCGCCGCCTTCGCCGCGCCTTCGCCTTTCTCGATCCGGCGCTGGCCGAACTGTCGCCACGTCTCAGGGTGACGGCGACGACGGCGCAGCTCAACGCGCTGATCGCCGTCCGGGAAACCGAGAACTTCACGCTGGCGGCGCGCCGGCTCGGCCTTGCGCAGCCAACGGTCCACCGCGCCGTCACCCAGCTCGAACACGAGGCGGCGCGGCCGCTCTTCGAACGGACGTCCTACGGCATGGTCGCGACGCGGGCGGCGCAGGCGCTCGGCCAGGCCGCGCGGCTCGCCTTCGCGGAACTGGCCCAGGCCGATGCGGACCTGGCCGAGATCACCGCGCGGGAGGCGGGCCGCATCGTCGTCGGGGCGATGCCGCTGTCGCGCTCCTTCGCGCTGCCCCAGGCCATCGCCGCTTTCCGCAAGCTGCGGCCGAACCTGCCGATCCAGATTCTCGAAGGCCCCTATGCGGACCTGCTGTCCGGCCTCCGGCGCGGCGAGATCGATTTCCTGATCGGCGCGTTGCGCGATCCGGTGCCGATCGGCGACGTCGAGCAGCGGGCGCTGTTTTCCGATACGCTGGTGCTCGTGTCCGGCCGCCGCCATCCGCTGGCGGACAGGGAGACGCTGACGCTTGAGGAGATCGCCGCCTATCCCTGGATCGTCGGGCAGAAGGACACGCCGATCCGCCGCCATTTCGACGCCCTGTTCGCACCGCTTGGCGACAGGGCGCCGAGAAGCATCGTCGAATCCGGCTCGCTCATCCTGATGCGCGAGCTTCTCGACGCCAGCGACCATCTCGGCTGCACCTCCCGCCTTCAGGCGGAGGCAGAAATCGCCCGCGGCCTGATGCGGGCGCTGCCCGTCGATCTGGCGCACACCTCGCGTCCCATCGGCCTGACGCTGCGGCGCGACTGGCTGCCCACGGCGGCGCAGCAGCAGTTTCTCGATTTCATCGCCAGCGCCGCGGTATAGCAAGAACTTATGGACATCCTCCGGTTTTGGAATGGTTCTTCCCGCCGATTTGCTCAAGGATACGAGACGAGGAGGGCAGGAGAGGCATGCGCGGCGATGCGCATCGGGTGAACGGTCCCGCAGGGGCGGGAACACTATCTTGCTGGAGGAGAACCAAATGAATTTCATGCAGAAAATCACCGCCGCCGTTTTCGGGGCGGCACTCATGGCGTCCGCCGCGCTGGCGGCCGAACTCAAGTTCGCCAACTACATGGCGCCCACGCACCCTTACGTGCCCGGCGCGTTCGAGCCGCTGGCCGAGAAGATCGCAGCCGAGACCGGCGGTGCGCTCACCGTCAGGATCTATAGCGGCGGCGAGCTCGGCGCCGGGCCCACCGACCAGTATTCGCGCGTGGTGGATGGCGTCGCCGAGCTTGCCGTCGGCCTTCCCGGCTACACGGCATCCAGCTTCCCCATGACCCTGCTGAGCGAACTGCCCGGGGTGCTGACGGAAGCCGACGGAACGGCGACGCTGTGGGAGCACATCGACGTGCTTCAGCCGGAATATCGCCGCGTCAAGCTGGTCAGCCTGTGGTCTAGCGCCCAGAACCTGCTTTATTCGCGCGCCAAGGCGGTGCGCAAGCCGGAGGACGTCCGCGGCCTCAAGATACGCGTTCCCTCGCGCAATGCCGGGCTCATCGTCGAAGCCTGGGGCGGCTCGCCGGTCTCCATGCCGGTGTCCGACATCTACAACGCGCTCCAGACCGGGGTGATCGACGCCGCCATGATCGACGGAACCGCCACGCTGGCCTTCAAGCTCGGAGAGGTCGCGCAATACCTCACCATCGGCATGGATACGACGATCTCGCCGTTCTTCATCGTCATGAACCGCGACGCCTATGCCGCCCTGCCGGCCGAACAGCAAGCCGCCGTCGACAAGGTCGGCCGCGAGGTTTCCGATCTCGGCAACCGGGTGCAACTCACCGAGGCCCAGAAGGGCATCGACGCCTTCGCCGCGCTGCCGGGCAAGGAGGTCATACGCCTGACGCCTGAGGAAGCGGCCGCGTTCAATGCGCTCTCCGCCCCTGTCGTCGACAAGGTGGTGGCCGAAGCAAGTGCTGCCGGCGTCGATGCGCGCAGCGTCGTCGACGCGCTGAAAGCGAAGTAACGGGCATGAGCGCGCATCTCCGACCTGCCTGGTACAAGGCGCTGGAACGGACGACGCTCTTTCTCGCCGTCCTGGCGGGATTGAGCCTGCTGTTCATGATGATGGTGATCGCGGTCGGCGTCGTGCTGCGGTTCGTATTCGCCTATCCGATCCTCGGCTCCAACGAGATCATCCAGCTTGCCTCCGTCGCCGTCGTCATGCTGGCGCTGCCCTATTGCACCGAGACGAGGGGCCATGTCCGCGTCGACGTCCTCGACGAGGCCATCGGGCGGGCGGGGCGCTTCTCGGGGGATATCCTGTCGCGGCTGCTGTCCGGCTTCGTGCTGTCGGCGCTCGTCTGGCGCGCCTGGCTGAAGGCGCTGGACGCCTTCGAATACAATGACGCCACCAACATGCTGAACCTGCCGATCTGGCCCTTCTACGCCATGATCGCCGCCGGCATGGCCCTTTGCGTTCTGGTCTTCGCCGCCCAGATCGTCCTTCTGCTCGCGGGGAGATACGAGCAATGAGTCCCATTTTCGTCGGCACCATAGGCATCGTCTGCATGTTCCTGCTGATGATCCTGCGCACACCCGTCGCCTTTGCCATGCTGATCGTCGGCTTCTTCGGGCTGTGGATGCTGAACGGCATCTGGGCCGCAGGTGCCGTGCTTTTGACCGAAAGCTACGCCGCCGTTTCGGCCTATTCGCTGATCGTCATCCCGATGTTCGTGCTGCTCGGCAACGTCGCCTCGGCGGCGGGCTTCAGCCGGGGGCTCTACGAAGCCGCCTTCGCCTGGATCGGCCGTTTCCGCGGCGGGCTCGCCTCCGCGTCGGTCATCGGCTGCGCGGCCTTTTCCGCCGTCTGCGGCTCCTCCGTCGCCACCGCCGTGACCATCGGCAAGGTCGCCCTGCCGGAAATGCGCCGGCGCGGCTATGCCGACGGGCTTTCCACCGGCGCCATCGCGGCGGGGGGAACGCTCGGCTTCCTCATTCCGCCGTCGACGGCTTTCGTGATCTACGCGATCCTGACCGAGGAATCGATCGGACGGCTGTTCATGGCCGGCATCCTGCCGGGCCTGCTGATGACGGCGCTGTTCATCGCCGCCGTGCTGGTCGTGGTCTCGCTCAACCCGGCCGCCGGGCCGCGCGGCGAGGCCGTGCCGTTCGGCAGGCGGATCGCCGTGCTCGGGCAGGCGATGCCGCTGGTCGCGGTCATCGTCCTGTCGATCGGCGGCATCTATATCGGCGCCTTCACCCCGGTCGAGGCCTCCGGCATCGGCGCGGCCCTCGTCATCCTCCTGGCGGTCGCGCGCCGCGCGATTTCCCTGGCCGCGTTCCGGCAGGCGGTGTTCGACACGGTCAAGACCTCCGCCATGCTCTACATGATCGTGATCGGCGCCAACGTCCTCAACCCGTTCCTGGCCGTCACCCACATTCCCACCGCGCTCGGCGAGGGGCTGGCGACGCTGGGGCTCGGCCCCTATGGCAGCCTGGCCGTCATCATCCTCACCTACATCGTGCTCGGCATGTTCCTCGACGGGCTGGCGATGCTGGTGGTGACGATCCCCATCGTCTTTCCGGTCATCGTCCAGAACGGCTTCGATCCGATCTGGTTCGGCGTCGTGGTGGTCATCGTCATCGAAATGAGCATGATCACGCCGCCGGTCGGCCTCAACGTCTTCGTGGTCAAGGGCGTGGCCGAGGACGTGCCGCTGACGACGATCTTCCGCGGCATCCTGCCTTTCCTGCTGGCGATGCTGACCGGCCTGCTGCTCATCATCCTGTTCCCGGACATCGCACTGCTCATCCCGAACACCATGTTCAACTGATCCGCCATTCCTCTGGCGGGAACCGGAACCACGGCACCAAGAAAACACTTTATCGATAAATCGTCATCGTATTATAGTCGCTCCATCGGCGGTGCGGATGGCGGGCGGGCGATACCTCCGCCCGCTCCCTCCGCGACACCATCATCCGGAGTGCCCATGCCCATCGATCCCCGCATCGTTCCGCCCGCCGACGCCGCCCGGCGCCGCGCCGTCAGCCCCGTCGTCGTCTATCCGAACGGCACCCTGCCGATGCCGGACATGACCTTGCTCGAACGGGCCCGCGCCACGCTGGAAAAGACGGACGAGGTGATCGTGCCGCCGCGCGAAGGGGCGACCTTCCGGGTGCCGAAGGGGCATTTCTTCCGCATCGTCAGCATCGAGGGGCCGCAGGTCGGCGACCTCAACCTGTGGAACGCCAACGATCTTTCGGAGCGGTTCTTCAGCGGCAAGACACGGGCGCTACACGCGACCCACGTCACCACCGGCAACCGGCTATGGAGTACGCTGCCGGCGCTGCGGCCGATGGCGACGATCAGCCACGACACGCTCGGCTGGTACGGTTTCGACGCCGACGGCGGCGGCGTCCACGATGTGATCGGCACGCGCTGCGACCCCTACACGAACCGTCTTCTTTCCGGCGGCGATTATCACAATTGCTGCCATTCGAACCTCTGCCGCGCGCTGGCGAAGGAAAGGGGCCTTTCGATGCACGAGGCCGAGCCCTTCGTTCACGACGTGCTGAACGTCTTCATGTGTACCGGCTTCACGGCGGATACGAAGCAATATTTCATGAAGGCGAGCCCGGTCCGTCCGGGCGATTATCTCGAACTGTTCGCCGAAATCGATCTTCTCGGCGCGCTTTCGGCCTGCCCCGGCGGCGATTGCAGCGCCACCCATTCGAGCGACACCGCGCGGTGCCATCCGCTGAAGGTCGAGATCTTCCGGCCCGATCCCGCCCTGTTGGCGGACTGGCCGTTCCCCGAACCGAACGGCTATACGGGCATCGCCGAGGGGATCTGACCGCCGGGCCGGTGACGGCCGCCGCCGATCCCTTCGACATCGTGGACGACGCAGTCCTGCCGGGCGCGGCGTTCCGCCGCTTCGAGCGCGTCCGTCAGCGCGTCGCCGGCCCGGATCGAAAGATCGTCGCCGGCGCCCTGGCACGGGCCGAGCGTCAGATGCACGTCGAAACGGGAGGGACGATGCCGTGCAAAGCCGACGAAACGGTCGCTGCGAACGGCATCCTCGAACAGGCACTGAACGGCTTCGTCGTTGCGCATGGGATTGTTCCTCCGTTCATGCGACAAACGGTATGGTGAGGCCGGATTCCGGCGAAATTGAAGCGGCTCCCCGAACGGGGGCGAAGAACGATGTTGCAATTCCAACATTCCTGTGTTGGAATTACCAAGAAAGACGATCCGGACATACGCGCGATGCTCTATGACGACCAGTTTCTGACGCGGCTTGCCGACGGCCTCGCCACGCTCTTGCCCGTCTGGGGCGTGGGGCAGGAGGCGGAGTTGCGGCTCCTGACCATTTCGGAAAACGCCACCTATCTGGTGTCCGATCCCGCCGGGCGGGATCTCGTCATCCGCGTTCATCGTCCCGATTACCACAGCGAGGCGGAAATCCTTTCCGAACTGGCCTGGACGGAGGCGTTGCGCAGGGATCGTATCGTCGTCACGCCACACGTCGTTCCGGCCGAGGACGGCAGGCTGCTGCATGCCTTTTCCGACGGCGGCACGCAGCGCTTCGCCGTCGCCTTCGAATTCATGTCGGGCAGGGAGCCCGATGCCGAATCCGATCTGGTGAGGTGGTACGGGGTTCTCGGCGGGGTCAATGCCCGCCTGCACGACCACAGCCGCAACTGGAAACGTCCGCAGGATTTCGTGCGGAAGATCTGGGATTTCGAGCATATTCTCGGCCCCTCCGCCTGGTGGGGCGACTGGCGCGCCGCCCTCGGCCTCACGGCGGAAGGCAGGGCGGTTCTGGAGCGCGTTCACGACGAACTCGAACGGCGCACGGCGGCGTTCGGCTACGATCAGGACCGTTTCGGCCTCGTCCATTGCGACATGCGCACCGCCAATCTTCTGGTCGAGGGCGAGCGGCTGGGCGTGATCGACTTCGACGATTGCGGCTTCTCCTGGTTCGCCTACGACTTCGCCGCCGCCATCAGCTTCATGGAACACGAGCCGTTCGTTCCCGACCTCACCGCCGCCTGGCTCGAAGGGTATCGCCGCGTATCGCCGCTCGATGCCGGACAGGAGGCGGCATTGCCCATGTTCGTCATGCTGCGCCGCATGCAGCTCACCGCCTGGATCGCCTCGCACGCCGAAACGCCCACGGCCCGCGCGCTCGGAACCGGCTATACGGACGGCACCGTGGCGCTCGGCGAACGGTTCCTCGCCTCGCTCTGAGAAGGATTGCCGATGACTGCCTCCCCCTTGACGGAAATCCTGGCGCTGAACCGCTTCGACGCCAGCCGGACGGACGGCTTTCCCGAAGAGCTTGCCGAACGGGTGCAGCGGCGCTCGGCCACCTTCGGCGCCTCCTCGGTGCTGTTCTACGAACAGCCGATCGAGATGGTGCGGGCCGAAGGGGCCTACATGTACGGCGCCGACGGACGCAGATATCTCGACGTCTACAACAACGTTCCCTCCGTCGGCCACTGCCATCCGCGCGTCGTGGAGGCGATCTCCCGGCAGGCGGCGGCGATCAACATCCACACGCGCTACCTGACGCGGATCGTCGAAACCTATAGCGAACGGCTGCTTGCCACCTTTCCCGCGCCGCTCTCCAATCTCGTGATGACCTGCACCGGCAGCGAGAGCAACGATCTGGCCATGCGCATCGCCCGGACCGGCAGCGGCGCGGAAGGCTTCATCGTCACCGAGGCCGCCTATCACGGCAACACCGCGCTGGTGACGGAAATCTCGCCCTCGGCGCTGAAGACGCGCAAGCCCGCCGCCTTCGTGCGCACCGTTCCCGCCCCGGCGGGCGACGACGATCCCTCAACGGTCGGCGCGCGCTTCGCCGCCGATGTCGAGGCCGCCATCGCCGACCTCAACCGGGAAGGCCTCGGCGTGGCGGCCCTCGTCGTCGACTCGATCTTTTCCAGCGACGGCATCTATGCCGATCCGGCGGGCTTCCTCCGGCCGGCCGTCGAGGCGGTGCGCCGGGCGGGCGGCGTCTTCATCGCCGACGAGGTGCAACCGGGCTTCGGCCGCACCGGTTCCGGCCTGTGGGGATTTTCCCGCCACGGCGTCGTGCCCGACATCGTGACGATGGGCAAGCCGATGGGCAACGGCTTCCCGATGGGCGGGGTGGTGACGCGCCCGGAGCTTCTGGAGAAATTCTGCGCCGAGACCGGCTATTTCAACACGTTCGGCGGCAATCCCGTTGCCGCCGCCGCCGGTCTGGCGGTGCTCGACGTGATCGCGGACGAGGGGCTGACGGAGAATGCCGCCACGGTCGGCTTCCATCTCGCCGAAGGACTGCGGGCGCTGAAGGACCGGCATGCGGCCATAGGCGGGGTGCGCGGCGCCGGCCTTTTCATCGGCCTCGACTTCATCGCCCCGGAAGGCGGCGGGCCGGACACGCAGCTTGCGACCCACGTCATCAACGAGATGAAGAAGAACGGCATCCTGATCGGCGCCGCCGGCAAATACGGCGCGACCCTCAAGATCCGCCCGCCGCTCTGCTTCTCGAAGGCCGACGCCGATCAGGTCGTGGAAACGCTGTCGGGCATTCTCGGCAACCGCTGACGGACCGGCGCGGCGGCGGAAAAGCGTATCGTTGCCCATTGCGCCGCCACCCCTCCCTCGTCACCCTCGGGCTTGACCCAAGGGTCCATCGCAGCGCGCCGCTGGATGCCCGGCTCAAGGCCGAGCATGACGACAGAGAGCGACAGGCACTCCGTCGGCAGTCCGGCGGTGGCGCGGGCCCTCACCTCACATCGCCTCCAGCGCGGCCAGCGATTCCGGCAGGATCTGGCCGCCGTCGACGGTGATCGTCTGGCCGGTGATATAGGCGGCCTCCTCCGAGGCGAAGAACAGGGCGGCATTGGCGATGTCCTCGACCGAGCCGAGCCGCTTCATGGGGATGGAGGCCTCCATGCTGGCGATGTAATCGCCGCCGATCCCGTCCAGACCCTCGGTAAAGATATTGCCGGGCAGCACGGCGTTGACCGTGATGTTCTTCGGCGCCAGCTCGATGGCCGCGGTGCGCATGAAGCCGAGCTGCCCGGCCTTGGACGCGCCATAATGCGACCAGCCGGGATAACCCGTGACCGGGCCGGTGATGGACGAGGTGATGACGATGCGGCCCGCGCCGCTCTTCGTCAGTTCCGGCAGCACGGCGGAGACGGAGAGGAAGGTGCTCCTCAGGTTGGTGTTCATGACGTGATCGAAATCGGCGGGCGTCATCTCGCCGAGTTTCGCCGCCGGGAATATGCCGGCATTGGCGCAGAGAATGTCCACGCCGCCGAAGCGCTCGACGGCTGCCTTCACCATCGCCTCGCAGCCTTCCGGCGTCGCCACGTCGGCGGCGAAACCGGCGGCATTCGCGCCGATTTCGGCGGCGACCGCGTCGGCCTCCGCCTGATTGCGCGAGACGACGAGCACGTTGAGCCCGGCCGCGCCGAACCTTTTTGCAATGCCTTTGCCGATCCCGCGGCTGGCGCCCGTCACGATAGCCGTCTTCCCCTGTAGCGACTTCAACATTTTCCGCCCGTTTTCCGTTGTGGTTGCCATCAGGCAGGCAGGATGGCGCAAAAGATAAATGTTGTAAATCACACATTCCGGCGACACACTTGCAACATGGAAGGCAGCAAGCGGACGATCCTCATTCACAAACAGACAAGGCAGGCATGACGGCATTCTCCCATGTCTCCCGGGACTTGCAGGCGGGCACCGATGCTGACAAAACGTCGACATGAACCCTTTCGACATTTCCTGCAAGGATGGTGTGCTGGCCGTCCGCTTCGATGCGGAACAGGCCATGCTGAGCTGGTCGCTGACCCGGCCCGGCTTCCGGCGCGCCACCTCCGTCGCGTGGTTGCAGGTCACGGATGCCGATCTGCCCGTCGGGCTGGACCCGCGCACGCTGCTTCGCGACCGTCTCGCATCGGCCGGCTTCGGCGATGCCGTCCAGATGATGACCTCCCGCATCGTGGAGCGCCATCATCATGCCTCGGCCCGCAGCGGCCGTGCGCAGGCCTTCTGCCTCGCGACGGTGGGGCTCGCCAATGCCGGCCGTGTCGGCGAACCGTGCCGGGCGCCGGAAACGGCCGGCACGATCAACCTTCTCGCATGGGTGAACCAGCCGCTCGACGAGGCCGGTCTGGTCGAGGCGCTGTCCATCGCCGTCGAGGCCCGCACGGCTGCGATGATCGGGCTCGACTGGAAGCCGGATGGCCGCACGGTCGCCACCGGAACGGGGACGGATTGCGTGGTGATCGCCTGCCCGGCCGAGGGCGAGCGGCAGACCTATGCCGGGCTTCACACCGATATCGGCGCCACCATCGGCAAGGCGGTCTGCCGGGCCGTGGAGGCCGGCGGACGGGAATGGCTGGCCGAGCGAGCCACCCGGACGGAAGGACGAAACGCATGAAGAAGCCGAAACCGCTGCGCCAGGAACAGATCCTCGGCGAACTCAACCAGGCGCCGAGCCTGCGCGTGGCCGAACTCGCCCGCCGTCTGGCCGTTTCCACGGAGACCATTCGCCGCGATCTCGACGAACTGACCGAGCAGGGCCTGCTCAACCGCACCTATGGCGGCGCGGTCCGTTCGCTGGGCACCGAACCTTCGGTTACGGAACGGCACACCCTGTTCGTGTCGGAACGCGAGCGCATCGCCCGCGCCGCCGTGCCGCTCGTGAAGGACGGCCGCGTGCTGATGATCGGCTCCGGCTCGACGACAGTGCATGTCGCGCGCCGGATCGCGGTGGAGATGAAGAACGTCACCGTGCTCACCCATGCCTTCGGCGTGGCCACCGTGCTGGCGATCAACCCGACCATCAAGGTCATCATGCTGCCGGGCGACTATCACGCCAGCGAAGGCGCGACGGTCGGGGCGCATACGGTTTCGTTCCTCCAGAACTTCCACGCCGACTATGCCGTTCTCGGCGCGTCCGGGCTCGGACAGGACGGCCCCGCGGATGCGCTGATCGAATGCGCGGCGGTCTATCAGGCGATGGTGTCGCAGGCGGCCCGCACCGTCGTCGTCGCCGACCGCTCGAAACACGACCGGCTTTTCCCGGCGCGCTACGCCCATTGGCGCGATATCGACCGCGTCGTCACGGACGCAGCCGTGGGAAGCGCGCTGGCCGAACCATTCCGCCAGTTCGGCGTCGGGCAGGTCCTCGCCTGAAACGCGAAACATATCGGATGTGGAAGCCGGCCGGCTTCTCGCCTATAAGGACGCCTTGCGCAACGCCGCCGCGCGCGGGCGAAGGGCCGCCTGCGCCGATGGACACCCGGAGCGGAACGGAATGCTGGAAGTCGAACTCGATTACGGTCCGGCCGCGGAAAGGGCGGACATCCTGTCCGGCCGTCCGTGTTTCGCCTTTCTCGACAGCGCCGGCGACTATGATGACCTCGGGCGCTACTCCTTCATCGGCATCGATCCGTTCGGCACGTTCCATGTCCGGGACGGGATGGCGTTCTGGGACGGGGAACCGTGCGAGGACGCACCGCTTGCGGCGCTGCGCGGCCTGCTGAAGCGTTTCCGGCTCGAAAGGACAGGGCCGTTTCCTTTCCGGGGCGGCGTGATCGGTCATATCTCCTACGATTTCGGCCGGCGTCTCGAAACCCTCGCGGAACCGGCGGACCCGCTCCACCCGCTCGATGAATTGCGCTTCGGCTTCTACGATCTGGTCATCGCTTTCGACCACCGCGACAGGCGCTGCGTGCTGTTTTCCTCCGGCTTTCCCGAGGAAGACGAGACGGCGCGCGGCGGGCGGGCCGGCGAGAGGGCGGAAGAGGCGCAGGCATGGCTGAAGGCCGGCACGGCCGGGCCGGTAAGCGCGACGGGAAGGGCGGGTGAATGGCGCTCCGACCGCCCGGCAGCAGAATACGAGGCCGCCGTCCGCAAGGTGCAGGACTATATTCTCGCCGGCGACATCTATCAGGCCAATATCGCGCAGCGCTTCACGGCCGCGCTTGACGAGGGCTTCGACCCCTGGGCCTTCTACTGCACCTTGCGGACGGTCAATCCCGCACCGTTCGCGGCCTTTCTGCGCTCCGGTTCCACGGCCATCGTCTCCAGTTCGCCCGAGCGGTTCCTGGCCTGCCGGGACGGAGCGGTCGAGGCACGGCCGATCAAGGGAACGGCGCGCCGCGCCGCCGATCCGGCCCGCGATGCGGAAATTGCCGCCCGATTGCTCGCCTCGGACAAGGACCGGGCCGAAAACACCATGATCGTCGATCTGCTGCGCAACGATCTCTCGCGGGTTTGCGCGCCCGCAACGGTGCGGGTGCCGATGCTGTGCGGGCTGGAAAGCTACGAGGGCCTACATCACCTGACCTCGGTCGTCACCGGGCGGTTGAGGGCGGGCTGCGATGCCGTCGACCTCATAGCGGCGTGTTTTCCCGGCGGCTCGATCACCGGCGCGCCGAAGCTGCGGGCGATGGACATCATCACCGAAATCGAGGGGGCGGCGCGCGGCGTCTATTGCGGCGCCATCGGCTATATCGGCTTCGACGGCGACCTCGACCTCAACATCGCGATCCGCACGGTGACGCTGGAACCGGGCCGGGCCTGCTTTTCCGTGGGCGGCGGCATTACGCTTCTCTCCGATCCGGCGCAGGAATATGCCGAAACGCTGACCAAGGCGCAGCGCATCTTCGAGGCCTTCCGGGCGTTTTCCGCCGGAGGTGCCGGCTGATGCTGCTGATCATCGACAATTACGATTCCTTCGTCTTCAATATCGTGCGCTATTGCCAGGAACTGGGGCGGGAAACGCTGACGGTCCGCAACGACCGGATCGGCATCGAGGAGATCGCATCGCTCGCCCCGGAGGCCATCCTGATTTCGCCGGGCCCCTGTTCTCCGGCGGAAGCCGGCATTTCCCTGCCGGCGATTATGCGCTTTTCCGGGCGCATCCCCATTCTCGGCATCTGTCTCGGCCATCAGTGCATCGGGCAGGCCTTCGGCGCCCGCGTCGAACGGGCGCGCGTGCCGATGCACGGACGGGCCTCGGCGATCACCCACCGCGGCGAGGGGCTGTTTTCCGGCCTGCCGCAACCGTTGCAGGTCGGGCGCTACCATTCGCTGATCGTCACGCTCGGCGATGCCGCGACCCCGCTTCGCGCCGACGCCGCGTCGCTGGAAGGCGAGGTCATGGCGCTGTCGCATGCCGCGCACCCGACCTTCGGCGTCCAGTTCCACCCGGAATCCATTCTTTCCGAACACGGCCACGACCTTCTGGCCAATTTCTTCGCCATCGCCCGCCTGTGGCGCACATCCCAGCGAGTTTCCCCATGACCGACCGCGTTTTCGTTTCCAGCCTCTGCCTGCACGGCCATCACGGGCTTCACCCCGAGGAAACCCGGCTCGGCCAGAAATTCCTCATCGACATCGAATGCGCGGCAGACCTTTCGCCCTGCGCGACCGACGACGACTACGAGAAGGCCGTCTGCTACGGCACGCTGTGCGACATCGCGGCGGAGGTCTCGGCCTCCGGGCCGTTCAAGCTGATCGAAACGCTCGGCCAGCGCATCGCCGAGGCCATTCTGGCGCGGTTCTATGCCGTGTCGGAAGTGGTGGTGCGGGTGCGCAAGCCGTCCGCGCCGCTGCCGGCCATGCTCGACCATGCCGGGGTGGAAATCCGTCGTCGCCGGCGTCGCCGCATCGGCCTGTCGCTCGGCTCGAACATGGGTAACAAGGTCGCGAACATCCAGACGGCGCTGTCCCTGCTGCGCACCGAGAATGTCGTGGACTTCGACGCGATTTCCAGATTGTATCGCACCCGGCCGTGGGGCAACGAGGATCAGGACTGGTTCGTCAACGCCTGCGCCACCGGCTGGACCACCATGACGCCGCAGGAGGTGCTGAAGGCCTGCAAGCGCATCGAGTTCCAGGTCGGGCGCGTGCCGACCGTCCGCTGGGGACCGCGCGCCATCGACATCGACATTCTCTTCATCGACGACATCCACATTGCCGGGCCGGAACTGACCCTGCCGCATGCGGACATGTTCAACCGCGCCTTCGTGCTGGTGCCGCTGGCGGAAATCGCCGGCGACCTGTCCGTCGTCGGACGGGTGATCGCAGACGAAGTCGAACGCCTGGGGCTGAACGCCGGCGACGTCGAACCGCTCGACGCGTAACCGACGCCCTGCGCACGGGCCGCAAGCCTTCCTGATCGAAAGCATAATGCCGGAACGGCGAACGAACCGCCGCCGGAATGCGGTGTCCGCTGCATTGCAGGAACGGCCCCTCACTGGTTTTCAACGCGCTGCGGCGCCGAAACTGGCATTTGTCAGAAGTGATGGTGCAGCGCCGGAAAAGCTTGCCTTGAAGGAGAAAACCCATATACTTGGGAAATAAATATTCTGGATAGGAAAGTCCGGAAATAAGAGGGGAATGACATGACAACTATCTGGCGCTTTTCGGCGCTTGCCGATCGGCATCGCGCACTCGGCTCCGGTCTCGAGGACTGGAGCGGCATGGGCACCGCCTGGACCTACGACAAGGACATCTCCGCCGAGCATGTGGCGATCCGCACCAAAGCCGGACTGATGGACGTTTCGGGCCTGAAGAAGGTGCATCTGGTCGGTCCGCACGCCATCGCCGTTCTCGACTACATCACCACCCGCGACATGTCGAAGATCTATCCGGGCCGTTCGATCTACGCCACCATGCTCAACGAGCGCGGGCATTTCACCGACGACTGCATCGTCTATCGCACCGGCCCGAATTCGTGGATGCTGGTGCATGGCTCGGGCTCCGGCCACGAGGAGGTCGTCAGGCAGGCCGCGGGCCGCAATTGCGCCGTCCTCTTCGACGACGACCTGCACGATCTTTCGCTTCAGGGCCCGGTCGCGGTCGATTATCTGGCGAAACATGTCCCCGGCATCCGGGATCTGAAATATTTCCATCACATGCAGACGACGCTGTTCGGTGCGCCGGTGATGATCTCGCGCACCGGCTATACCGGCGAGCGCGGCTATGAAATCTTCGTGCGCGGGCAGGATGCGCCGCTCATCTGGGACACGATCCTCGCCGAAGGCGCGGAGATGGGCATCATCCCCTGCTGCTTCAGCGTTCTCGACATGCTGCGCGTGGAAAGCTACCTGCTGTTCTACCCCTACGACAATTCGCAGATGTATCCCTTCGCCGACGAGCCGCCCGGCGACAGCCTGTGGGAACTCGGCCTCGATTTCACCGTCTCCAGGGGCAAGACCGGCTTTCGCGGCGCCGAGGAACATGCCCGCCTCAAAGGCAGGGAGCGCTTTAAAATCTTCGGCATGCTGCTCGACGCCGACGGCCCCGCCGAACTGGGCGACGAGGTGTGGGCGGACGGCAAAAAGGTCGGCGTCATCACCTGCCCCTGCTACTCGGCGCTGACGAAGCAGTCGATGGCGATCGCCCGCCTCGACGTCGACAGGGCCGTTCATGGCACGCCGCTGGAGGTGCGGGGCAAGACCCTTCAGGTCAAGGCGAGCGCGCACACGCTGCCGTTTGACGATCCGCAGAAGAAGAAGCGCACGGCCATCGGCTAGAGGAGGCGGGCATGCTGGTTGAAGGCATCAAGAGCCGGCCTGTCTACAGGGGGATCGCCGTCGATCCCCGCGCCCGCCGGCATATCTTCGCTCTGGAGGGGGAGGGTGCGTCCGCCCTTCTGGAACAGAAGGACGCCCTGCCCGGCGCCATTCTGGCGGAAACGCATATTCTCTATGTCGCGCGCGGCTCCGCCGGGCGCGGCCACGAGGCGGGTCTTGACGCCCTCGGCGCCGGTTCGCATTGGACCGCCCCGACCGTCGAGACGCTGCTGTTCCGCCTCAAGGTCATGCTGTCATCCGCCCATATGGGCACGCGGCTCTACATCGCCGGCACGGAGGGCTTCATCGGCCGGGCCATGCAGGTCGCCCTCGATCTCGGCATGGACCATTCGAGCATCCCGGCCGAGCATCGCGGCTCGCTCGCCCGGCGCGTGCAATGCGTCCATTGCAAGGGGATGACGGAAAACGTCACCACCAGCCCGGTCAACTGTTCCCATTGCGACCTGCCGCTGCTGGTGCGCGATCACTATTCGCGCCGGCTCGGCGCCTTCCAGGGCGTCAACATCGACGCGGAGGAACCGGGCACCGCGCCCCCACCGGAGGAGCTGTACCTGTGAGCACCAGTCCTGTGAACATGGGCGACTTTCCCGTCCGCGTGACGAAGATCACCCCCGTCGCCGACACGATCAAGCGGTTCCGTCTCGAACGCGCCGACGGCGGCCCCCTGCCGGTGTTTTCCGGCGGCGCGCATGTCGTCGTCTCCATGAACGACAACGGCCAGATGCGCCGCAACGCCTATTCGCTGATGTCCGACCCGGCCGATCCCTCGGCCTACGAGATCAGCGTGCAGAAGGCCGAAGGCTCCCGCGGCGGCTCGGTCTTCCTGCATGAGAGACTGAAGGAGGGCGACGTGCTTTCGATCGGCGCGCCGGTCAACCTCTTTTCGCCCGACTGGCGGGGCCGCAAGCACATCCTGATCGCCGGCGGCATCGGCATCACGCCGTTCATCGCGATGATGGCGCAGTTCGACCGCGCGGGCATCCCCTTCGAACTCCATTATGCGGTGCGCACGCGCTCGCGCGGCGCCTACCTCGACGATCTCGCCGCCCGCTACGGCGCAAGCCGGGTCAAGGTCTATATCGGCGAGGACGGCGCGCGCATTCCGCTGGAGGATATCCTCGTCCGCCAGCCGCTCGGCACGCATCTCTATGTCTGCGGCCCGGACCGGATGATCGACGGCGTGATCGAGGCTGGGATCGATGCCGGCTGGCCGGCGACGAGCCTGCACGCCGAACGCTTCCTGACGCCGCCGCCCGGCAAGCCCTTCACCGTGGACCTCACCCGTTCGCGGAAGACGGTTCCGGTCGGCGCGCACGAGAGCATCCTCGAAGCGCTGGAGGCGGCGGGCGTCGATGCCCCCTATCTCTGCCGCGGCGGGGCCTGCGGACAATGCGAGACGGGCGTTGCCGCCTGCGAGGGCGTCATCCTGCACAACGACGTCTATCTGTCGGAAGAGGAGAAAAGCGAAGGCAGGAAGATCATGATCTGCGTGTCCCGTATCGAGGGGCCGCGCGTGGCACTGGAACTTTAGGGCACTGTACGCGATTCCGCCGGAAAGCCGCCTCCCGCGTTCCCGGAATCGCCTCAACCGCCGGTATCGGCAGGAGAACAGACGATGGCGATCGTATTCCGGCAGGAAACCTTCCGCGACGACTTCACCTACCGCAACAGCCCGGAAAACATCCGGCGCTTCCCGTTTCCCTTCCCCGACGACGCCTACATGTATTCCGTGAACGTGGAGCCGCATGTGAAGGGCGCGAAGGGCACGGTCTTCGAAAACCTCATCGACGTCGACGAGCATTACATCGCGGAGATGGCCGACCGGGCGCTGGTGCTGAAGGAGGACCCGCTGCGCTACCAGGCGCTGCCGCACATGATGCTGGCGCAATGGGACACGCTGGAGCTGCTGATGGAACAGCAGGCCGAAGGCTATCCGGAGCATTTCACGCTGACGAAGGACGGCGACCGCTGGCGCTGGATCAACCGTCCGCTCGGCATCGACGACACCTTCACCTTCGGCGACGCCACGACGCTGCCGATGGAGCCGCTCGAATACATCTCCCGCCAGGCGCAGGGCGACATCACCATCGTCGACCAGCGCGACGGCAATCTGTGGATGGACGCCGGCATGGTGACGACCCAGGCCGACTGGTCGCTCGATTTCGACATCGGCATGAACTTCATGGAATGGCACGGGCCGGTGCCGCTCGCCCACCAGCAGGGCGTGTTCGAGCGGGCGCTGAAATTCCTGCTCAATCTCCAGCTCGGCAGGCCGGTGCGCCGCTACAACTGGACGATGACCGTCAATCCGCGTCTCGACACCAGCCCGGAAAACTATCCGAAATGGGGCAGGGACCGCACGACGGTGACGCCTCAGAATGTCGGCGAAAAGGTGCATCTGCGCGTCGAACTCCAGACCCTGTGGCGCCTGCCGCGCTCCAACGCCATCCTCTTCGTCATCCGCTGCTATCTCATGAACATGGACGAGCTGGTCACGGTGCCGAAATGGGGCCGCCGGCTGCATCGCGTCCTGAAGACGCTGCCGCCCGAACTCGTGGATTACAAGGGCCTGAGCCGCTATCGCGACGACGCGGTGGCCTGGCTTTCGAAGCATGACGACGGCGCGCCGACCGGCGCCGGCACATTCCCGGACTGAGGGCCCCGAACCCGAAACCGGCTATAACCACCAGAGGGGAACGACATGACGAGAGTTGCTGTGATTGGGGCCGGACCGTCCGGCCTGGCGATGCTGCGTGCCTTCCAGTCCGCCGCGAAGAAGGGCGCGGAGATCCCGGAGGTCGTCTGCTTCGAGAAACAGTCCGACTGGGGCGGGTTGTGGAACTACACCTGGCGCACGGGCGTCGACGAGAACGGCGAGCCGGTGCATTGCTCCATGTACCGTTATCTATGGACCAACGGCCCGAAGGAGGGCCTCGAATTCGCCGACTACTCCTTCGAGGAGCATTTCGGCAAGCAGATCGCCTCCTATCCTCCGCGCGCCGTGATGATGGACTATATCGAGGGCCGGGTGAAGAAGGCCGGCGTCCGCGACTGGATCCGCTTCTCCACCGTGGTCCGCTTCGTCGAATACGACGCGGAGGCGGGCGATTTCACCGTCACCGTCCACGACATGAAGACCGACAGCGTTTCCAAGCAGCGTTTCGATCATGTCGTCTGCGCTTCCGGCCACTTCTCCTCGCCGAACGTTCCGGACTATCCGGGCTTCGACACGTTCTACGGCCGCATCGTCCACGCCCACGATTTTCGCGAGGCACGTGAATTCGCCGGGCAGGACATTCTGGTGGTCGGCTCATCCTATTCCGCCGAGGACATCGGCTCGCAATGCTGGAAATATGGGGCGAAATCCATCACCTCCTGCTACCGTTCCGCGCCGATGGGCTTCAACTGGCCGGAGAACTGGGAGGAAAAGCCCGCTCTGGTGAAAGTCGAGGGCAAGACGGCCTTCTTCGCGGACGGCAGCGCGAAGGACGTCGACGCGATCATCCTGTGTACCGGCTACAGGCACTATTTCCCGTTCCTGCCGGACGACCTGCGCCTGAAGACCGGGAACCGCCTCGCCACCGCCGATCTCTACAAGGGCGTGGTCTACGTCCATAACCCGAAACTCTTCTACCTCGGCATGCAGGACCAGTGGTTCACCTTCAACATGTTCGACGCGCAGGCCTGGTACGTGCGCGACATCATCCTCGGCCGCATCGAGGTTCCCGCCGACAAGGCGGTGCTGCTGGCCGATGTGGCCGAGCGCGAGGCCCGAGAGGAAGCCTCCGACGACGTGAAATACGCGATCAGGTATCAGGGCGATTACGTCAAGGAACTGATCGCCGACACCGACTATCCGGACTTCGACGTCGACGGAGCGTGCTACGCCTTCTTCGAATGGAAGAAGCACAAGACGGAAGACATCATGGGTTTCCGCAACAATTCCTACAGGTCGCTGATCACCGGCACGATGGCGCCGAAGCACCACACGCCGTGGAAGGACGCGCTGGACGATTCGATGGAAGCCTATCTGAGAAACTGAGCGGTCCCGTCGTCGTGACGGCCGTTAACCTTTCCGGCCGTCCTCCCTGCGTCCGGGCGCCGCCGCGCCCGGCTCCGGCAGCGAACAGCGCGTTTTTGCAGTGCAGCACCAATTAACAATTGGCAGTTTCCTTTCATTCCATCGTAACCATTTCAGGAAATTATTGTCACCGATATTCAAGTGTCGGATTGGGGCGGACATGGAATTTCGCGAAAGCATACTCGGCCGCATGAACGGCTTCCTGTATCGGTGCCGGGCGGATGCCGATTATACGATGCTGGAGATGACCGACGGGATCGAGCGGATCTTCGGCTATCCGGCGGACGAGATTGTCGGCAACAAGGTCCGCAGCTTCTCTTCGCTGATTTCCGAAGAGGATCTCGCCCGCATGGACGAGGCGGTCGCCGCCGCGCTCGAGAACAGAACCGACTGGTCGATGGAATACCGCATGCGCCATCGCGACGGCCATACGATCTGGGTCGCCGAAACCGGCGGCGGCATCTGGGACGACAAGGGCGAACTGCTCTATCTGGAAGGCAGCATCATCAACATCGAGTCGCTCTACCAGCGTCTGGACGCGCAAACGGCGGAAATCCGCGCGACCGCCTCGAAAACCGCCGAGATCCTGCACTCGCTGCGCTATCTCAAGCTTCTGGCCGTCAATGCCGGCATCGAGGCGGCGCGGGCCGGCACGTCCGGCGCCGGCTTCGCCTTTCTGGCCGCCGAAATGCGTCAACTCGCCAACACATCCGAAGACGCCGCGCGCTCGATTTCGATGGCCCAGCGGAAATCGGCCTGACGGAAACGACGCTTCGCCCGACGACATCTTCTCCCTCTCCGTCTCCCCCTCCTTCGTCATCCTCGGGCTTGACCCGAGGATCCATCGGCTGGCTGTGCGGATGCATGGATCCTCGGGTCAAGCCCGAGGATGACGGAAGAGAGCGGGTGAAGCCGGAGCGGAGCCGGTTGAGGGGGCCCTTTGAGTCAGGGCTTTTGCGCGCTCCCTCCTCCGCCCTTCGGGCACCGTCTCTTCGAGGGGAGAAGGGGAAGCCGGGGTGGTCTCTTTTCCACCCCCCCCCGAAAATCCATAAAAAGCCGCCCGGAGAAACCGTGGTTTCTGCCGGGCGGATCGCCTCCAAGGGCAGGGGAGCGGGGTCGGTCTACGAACGCGGGCGCGTCTTCTGCGGATCGTAATGGGACAGCGACACGATGACGGCGGGGATGCGCTTCTGCTGCCCGTCGAGCTTGCCGATCTCGATTTCAGTTCCCACCGCCGCGTGCGTGACGTCGACACGGGCGAGCGCGATGGTCTTGCCGAGGACCGGCGAATGGGTGGCGCTGGTGACGGTGCCGATCCGCGCCCGGCCGATATGCAGGCAGTCGCCATGCCCGACTGCCTCGTTGGCGCCGACATCGAGGCCGACGAATGTCCAGCGCGGATTTTCCTTGCGGCGGATCAGCGCCTCGCGGCCGATGAAATCGTCCTGCTTCGATTTCAGCGGCACGGTGAAGCCGATGCCGGCCTCGAACGGGTCCGTCTGGTCGTCGAAATCGTAGCCGGCGAAAATCAGCCCGGCCTCGATGCGCAGCATGTCGAGCGCCTGAAGGCCCATCAGGCGCAGGCCGTGCGGCTCTCCCGCCTCCCGCACCGCCGAGAAGACCGCGGCCGCATCCTTCGGATGGCAGAAGATCTCGTAGCCCAGTTCACCGGTATAGCCGGTGCGGGAAACGACCACGGGCACGCCTTCGAAACCGCCGATGCGGGCAACGGTGAAGCGGAACCAGCCCAGTTCCCCGACGGTCGGCTGGCGCGGCGCGGTCCAGAACAGGTCCCTGAGGATATCGCGGCTCTTCGGCCCCTGCACCGCGATATTGTGCAACTGGTCGGTGGACGAGCGGACCCAGGCGCGAAACCCCTTCTCCTCCGCCACCTTGCGCAGCCAGATGCCCGAATAGTCGTCGCCGCCGATCCAGCGGAAATTATGGTCGCCGAGGCGGAACAGCGTGCCGTCGTCCAGCATGCCGCCATGCTCGTAGCACATGGCGGAATAGACGACCTGGCCGGTTGCCAGTTTCCGCACGTCGCGGGTCAGGCAATATTGCAGCAGCGCTTCGGAATCCGGCCCCGTGACCTCGAACTTGCGCAGCGGCGAAAGGTCGATCAGCGCGGCGGCCTCGCGGCAGGCCCAGTATTCCTCGATCGGGCCGCTGGCGGCGAAGCCGTTTGCCAGCCAGTAGCCGCGATATTCGACGAAATCGCGGGTCAGCGGCTGAAGGCTGGAGTGAAAGGCGGTCTCCCGCGTCAGTTCGGCGTCGGCGTCGGGTGTCATGCGATAGGCCAGGGCTCTCGTGAACGTCTTTTCGGCGGAATAGGTGCGGACGTGGATGTCTGTCGGGTCCCAGCCATTGGCCGCGTCGATATCGTCCGGGCAGGAGGAGGACACGCAGACCAGATCGGTCAGCGCCCGCATGAGCACATAATCGCCGGCGCGCGACCACGGCTCGTCCAGATAAAGCTGGTTATGGTCGTCGACGCGCGTGTTGTAGAAGAAATTCAGCGCTTCCCAGCCCTTGCGCGGCGCGATGCCATAGGGGGCGAGTTCGGCATTGAAGTTATCCGTGCAATTGACGTGGCCGGGATAGCCCATGTCGTCGTAGTAACGGGAATTGCAGGCCGTGGCGAAAGCATCGTGGCGGCCGACCGTATCCTGCACGATTTCCACCAGCGGTTCGAAATCGCGGTCGAAGGCCTTCGACGGCAGGCCGGGCGTCGGATAGCTGCGCCCGAGCAGCGTGCGCGTCACGGTCGAATCCAGCGCCAGATCCAGCCCCTTGTCCACCTTGCGGGCGGAGAACGCCTGAAAATCGGTGCATTGGCGGCCCTGGACGTCGAGGATCTGGATATATTCGCCGGCGCGGACGAAATAGGCGCGGGCATTTGCCGCCGCGATGCGGATATCCTGAAGCGGGTCCGCCAGCGGTTCGGGCAGCAGCGCCTCGCGGGCGTGCCGCAGGCGGGTGCGGCGGATGCGCAGCCCGATTTCGGTCAGCGTCGACTGCCCGTCCGGCAGCATGGGCTCGCCGGGTGCGGCGAGGATCAGGAGACCATCGGCCTGCACAGTGAATTGCGCCGTTTCGCCGGGGCGCGACCCACAGCCAAAAAGGCGCAGCGCCCGGGCGCCGGCCAGATTGCCGCCGCGGCGCTCGATGGCGGCGCGCACGCGGCGGGCGCTTTCGCCGCCCGCCGACAGGATGGCCCTGATGCCGCCTGCATCGCAGGTGAAGCGGGCGCCGAGGCCGGGGTCGGAAAAGCATCCGTCCGGCGCCATGAAGGCGATCTCGCAGGACTGCATGCCCTCGACATCCGTCAGCACCGCATGATCGCCGGCGGAAACCGGAACCACCAGCGTGCCGCCGCCGCGCACCTTGTAGCGCTCGACGCCGGGGGGCAGGGCGGACGTGCCGGGATAGCGCAGAATGCTGCCGGAAACCGACCGGACGCGCGGCAATGCCGTATCGCTCTCCTGCATGGCGCCCTCCCTCTCAACATCCGTTTTCGAGTGCTTCCATAGTGGCAAAGCGCCCCACGCCTGTAAAGCGCAACTTGCATCATAAGAAAAAAATTTTACTGAAAATAATCAGGACCGCAAACCTTGGCGTTTGCGGTCCCGCAAGGATCGGACAGGAAGAAAGCTCCCCCGGCGCAAGGCCGGGGGAGCGGAAGGCAAGCCTTCGATCAGGGCTTCTTCTTCGTGTAGTTGTAGCAGGCGTTCTCGTGCTTGATCATGCTGACCAGCGTGTAGCCGCCGGCGAGGATGCCGAGCACGGCGATCAGCATCAGCACGGCCGGCTTGTCCGCGAAGGTGAAGTAGGCTTCGGCCCCTTCCCAGGTGGTGATAGGCGCACTGTTCATGACGTTCTCCTTGAGAATGGGTTCCGTTTATTCGGCCGGCGACGTGCTGGCATGATCGGCGAAGGCCGGAATGTGGGATTCCGGATAGGCCATCGCCGGCACTTCGGCCTTGTCGAGGCCGACGAGTTCGGCGTCCGGGCTGGCGCGCAGTATGCCGAAAAGCTTCAGGACATAGGACACCGCATAGCCGGGAACGAAGCCGAGCAGGGCGTAGACGATCATCGAGGCGAACTGGCCGGTGAAGGAGATGGCCGGACCTTCGACGTTCGGATAGCCGGAGGCGAGGATGCCCACCGCGAGAATGCCCCAGATGCCGGTGAAGCCGTGAACGGCGACGGCGCCCACCGCGTCGTCGATCTTGAACTTGCTGATGAGCATGTCGTTGAGCTTCGGAATGACGCAACCGGCGATGAAGGAGTTCAGGAACGCCAGACCCGGATAGTAGAGGTCGAGGCCCGAGCCGGAGGAGATGACGCCGATGAGGGCGCCCGACATCATCCAGAAGGGATCGCGGGTGACGAGATAGGCGCCGATCATGCCGCCGGCGATGCTCATCAGCGTGTTGAAGCCGAAAGCGGACAGGTTTGCCGGGGTGTTGTAGATCGTCGTCCAGCCGTCGGCCGTGTAAATGATGCAGCCGCCGAGGAAGCCGAAGAAGCCGAGCACGATGAGCATCAGTCCGATCATCGACATCGGCATGGAGTGGCCGGTGATCTCGTTCAGCGAGCCGTCGGCGTTGTAGCGGCCGATGCGCGGACCGAGATTGATAAGGACGCCGAGCGTGAAGAAGCCGGAAATCATGTGGACGGCCCCGGCGGCGGCGACGTCGTGGAAGCCGAAGGACGTGACCAGCCAGCCTTCCGGATGCCAGCCCCAGGATGCGCCGAGGTTCCAGACGAAGGCGCCGCACAGCACGGCGAGGATGGTGAAGCCCGACAGGCGGATGCGCTCGATGCACGCGCCCGACATGATCGAGGCCGTCGTGGCGGCGAAGAGGGCGAAGGCGGCATAGAAGATGCCCGAAGCCTGGTCGGCGACGTTCGGCCCCATGTTCTGGGACCAGGGCAGGCCGGCGGCCGCGTCCGCGGAAATGGTCAGGCCGGTCGGGAAGGCGAGGTAAATCCACCAGCCGACGAAATAGAAGGCAGGCATCAGAAAGGCGAAGGCGAGAAGGTTCTTGATGCCCGAGGCCAGAGCGTTCTTCGAGCGAGAAGCGCCCATTTCATAGGCCAGGAAGCCGGCGTGGATGGCGACCATCAGTGCGGTACACCACCAATAGAAAATTTCCGAGTTGAGAGCGTTGACCGTTTCGAGCGACTTTTCAAGCGCTTCGAGCCTGGCCGCCACATCTGCCGTTGTTTCGTTCATGGCGCGAGTTCCCCATTTTGTTAGGCCCCCCGCGGCATTTCCACCCCATGTTTTCTTGTAATGAAAATTATATGCACATCATTAAATGGCAAGCGGAAATTTGCATCGCCTGCGCGTTAACGGTCAGTTAATCACAGTTGCGTGAAGAACCGCAAGAGCTGCGATGGCCCGCGGTTTCGCTTTCCTACCGGCGGCCGCGGATCTTTTCCGGATAGCAGATGATCGACAGAAAGCGTGCCGGCAGCGTCACCAGAACCTCCGGCCCGTGCGGCGCATCGGCGTCGAAATAAAGGCTGTCGCCCGGCTGCATCTGGTAGAGCCGGTCGCCGTGGCGATAATGCACCTCGCCCTCCAGCATGTAGAGAAACTCCAGGCCCTCGTGCTGGAAGGTCGGGAAAACGTCGGAATCGGTGGTGAGCGTGATCAGGTAGGGCTCCACCACGACACCGGAGGTGTTGTTGCCGATATGGCCGAGCAGGTTGTACTGGTGTCCCGCGCGGGTGCCGCGCCGCTCCAGTTCGACGCCCTCGCCGGCCTTGACGAACACGGCGTCGTGCTGCTCCTCGAAGCGGCGGAAGAAGGCCGTGACCGGCACGCCGAGCGCCTGGGCCAGCGATTGCAGGGTCGTCAGCGACGGCGAGGTGTTGCCGTTCTCGATCTTGGAAAGCATGCCGAGCGAAATGCCCGTGGCGGAGGCCAGGTCCGCGCCGGTGATGCCCAGCTTCTTGCGAAGCGTGCGCACTTCATGGCCGATGGCGCGCTCCAGGTTGTTATCCCGCACCTCGTCGCGCACCGCATGCGGGTTCTGGAAGGGCAGGACGACATCGCCGGGCGTGGCGGACTTGGTCATCGATGGTCTCCTCGATCTTTCCTGTCAGGAAAGCTTGCATGGCCGGATAATTCAAGGCGCAGGCGCGGATTAATTTGGTTCGCCACACCTTATTCCCGCTCTTCGGACGGAAAAGGCGCCGCCCACATGAAAACCGCCGCAACCGGACGAACCGGATGCGGCGGCGGCAAGCAAACACGAGGCGGCGTGTTTGCGAAGACCCGGCTATCCTCGTCGGAAGGCGCGGCCGATCGCGATGAGGATGCACGCACCGACGAACCCGGCGATCAGATAGCCGATCGCGCCGGTCAGGACGACCCCGAAGAGCGACAGCAGCGCATTGGCGACGATGGCGCCCACGATGCCCAGCAGAATGTTCATGAGAATGCCCATGTTGCTCTTCATGAACTGTTCCGCCAGCCAGCCGGCGACGCCGCCGATGATGATGGCTGCGATCCATCCGATACCCGCACTTGTCATGACTCTCTCCTTGCTTCCGATTTGCGTGAAAAACGTGCGAAACGGAAAAGAGTTCCATAATGGGCGAAACGGAGGCGAAAGTTGGCCCTCAACCGCCGACCTGGGCGATCCAGTCGTTCAGATTGTAGGTGTTGGTGATGCGGGCGACCTTGCCGTCGCGGATCTCGAAGAAGGCGCCGGCCGGCAGCACGTATGTCTGGCCTCTGGCTTCGGGCAAGCCCTCGTCCGATGCCAGATATTCGCCGTTGACGACGAACTCGGCGGCCGCGCGCGTGCCGTCGGCGTTTTCCATGATGACCATGTCCGTCAGCGTTTCCCGGTAGCAGCGGTTCATGTGCTCCATGAACCGCGCGAAGGCATCCTTGCCGGTCTGGCGCTCGCCCTGATTGATGTCGTGGACGACGTCGTCGGTCAGGAGCGCGAGGAAGGCGTCCATGTCCTGGCGGTTGAAGGCATCGTAATAGGCGCGAATGGTTTCGGCGGCACTCATCGTGTTCCTCTGGTGTCTGAAATGCGTGGATTCCACGGGAAAGATTTCCTATAGCACTTGCCAGTTCCTGCATAGTACGTTTCCGTTTCCGAAGCGGGCAGGGGAATGGCGCAAGGCGGGGAAGCCATGAGGATACTGGTCAGGCAGGGCAGCGGGATCGCGCCCTTCATCGACGATCTGGCGCGGCTGAGGATCGCCGTCTTCCGCGCCTTCCCCTATCTCTACGAGGGAACGCTCGACTACGAGAAGACCTATGTCGCCACCTATGCCCGCTCGCAGGACAGCGTCTTCGTGCTGGCGCTGGACGGCGACAGGGTGGTCGGCGCCTCCACCGGCATTCCGATGCGCGACGAGACCGACGCATTCAAGGCGCCGTTCCTGAAGGCAGGCTGGAACCCGGAGCGGATTTTCTATTTCGGCGAATCCGTGCTGATGCCGGATTATCGGGGGCAGGGGCTCGGCGTGCGCTTCTTCGAGGAGCGCGAGGCCCATGCCCGCCGGCTCGGCGGCTTCGACATCTGCTGTTTCTGCGCGGTCGAGCGTCCCGCCGATCACCCGCTGCGGCCGGCAGACCATCAGCCGCTCGATACGTTCTGGACCCGCCGCGGCTACACGCATCATCCCGACCTGCGCACCGAATATGTCTGGCGCGATGTCGGCGAGACGCACGAGACCGCCAAACCCATGTCGTTCTGGATGAAGGAAATCCGCTGATGGTGAAGCTTGCCGCCTGCCAGTATGCCATCGAGCTGTTTGCGGACTGGGACGCCTATGCCGCCCACCTCGACGCGCTTGTCGGGGAGGCGGCGGCTGCCGGCGCCGAAATCCTGCTCCTGCCCGAATATGCCGCGATGACGCTGACCGGCCTTCTGCCGGAGGAGGAGCGCGGCGACCTTCAGAAATCGATCTTCGGCATCCAGCCGCTCGTTCCGCGCTGGCTGGAGCTGTGCGAGGCGCTGGCGCGCCGCCACGCGGTCTGCTTCTGTCCCGGATCGGCGCCCGTCGCCGATCCGGACGGAAAGTATCGCAACCGCGCCTTTCTCTTCGGCCCCTCCGGCCGGCTGGGCCACCAGGACAAGATCATCATGACCCGTTTCGAGCGGGAGGAATGGTTCATCGCCAGCGGCACCGACGGATTGCGCACCTTCGAGACGCCGTTCGGGCGGCTCGGCATCCTCATCTGCTACGACAACGAATTCCCGATGCTGGCCCGTCGCCTGGCGGAAATGGGCACCGATCTCGTGCTCGCCCCGAGTTGCACCGACACGGAGGCCGGCTATCACCGGGTGCGCATCGGCGCACAGGCCCGGGCGCTGGAAAACCAGTTCGCCGTTCTGGTGTCGCCTACCGCCGGCTCCGCGCCGTGGTCGCCGGCGGTCGATGAAAATGCCGGCCGTGCGGCGCTCTATGTCCCCGCCGATTACGGCATGCCGCCGAGCGGCGTCTGGTGCGAGAGCGATGCCGTCTTCACCCCGGACAGCCGCTGGCTCTACGGCGAAATCGACCTTGCCGAGGTGGCCCGGCTGCGCCGGGACGGGCAGGTCGCCCTTTACCGCGACTGGCCGGAACAGTTTCTGGTCTGACGGCGGGCGAAAACGGGGCTTGATCGCTCCGCCGCCCGGTGCTGTCATCTGGCCGATGCATTTTTGCAAGACACGCCTGCACTGTCCCTGCAACGCGCCCATGCGTTTTACCCCGGAGGAAAACATCATGCCGTTTCGCCGTGAAACCCGTCTCGTCAGCCGCCGCTCCTTTCTCGGCGGCGCGGCTGCATCGACGACTCTGGTGCTGCTCCATCCGTTCGCCGCGCGGGCGAATGCGGGCCAGGCGCATCTGCGCATCATGGAAACGACGGACATCCACGTCCACGTCTTCCCCTACGACTATTATGCCGACAAGCCGAACGACACGCTTGGCCTTGCCCGCACCGCCTCGATCATCGACGCCATCCGTGCCGAGGCCGGCAATTCCCTGCTGGTCGACAACGGCGATTTCCTCCAGGGCAATCCGATGGGCGATTTCATCGCCCACGAGCGCGGCATGAAGGCGGGCGACATCCATCCGGTCATCGCGGCGATGAACGTGCTCGGCTACGATTGCGGCACGCTCGGCAATCACGAGTTCAATTACGGCCTCGACTTCATGTTCAACACCCTGAACGGTGCGAAGCATCCCTATGTCTGCGCCAATCTCGCCAAGGGGCAGCTCGCCTCGGATCCGAAGCGGGACGACCTGTTCTTCCGGCCCTACACCATCCTCGACCGGGAGATCGTCGACGGAGCCGGCGAGAAAAGCCCGATCCGGGTCGGCGTCATCGGCTTCGTGCCGCCGCAGATCATGCTGTGGGATTCCGGTCATCTCGAAGGCAAGGCGGCCACCCGGGATATCGTCGAGGCGGCGGAAGCCTGGGTGCCGGCGATGAAGGAGGAGGGCGCCGATATCGTCATCGCGCTCGCCCATTCGGGTATCGAAGGCAAGGGCCGCAGCGAGCGCATGGAAAACGCCGCGCTCTATCTCGCCGGCGTCGAGGGCATCGACGCGGTCTTCACCGGCCACCAGCATCTCGTCTTCCCCGGCCCGACGAGCTGGGACGGCATCGACGGCGCCGACCCCGTGAAGGGCACGCTGATGGGCAAGCCGGCGGTGATGGCGGGCTTCTGGGGCTCGCATCTCGGCCTGATCGATCTTCTGATCGAAAAGGACGGCAGCGGCTGGAAGATCGTCGATTTCACCACGGAGGCCCGGCCGATCTATCATCGCGACGAGAACCGCGCGATCGTGGCCGACGTAGGGGACAAGCCGGACGTGATCGCTCCCGTGCAGGCCGACCACGAGGCAACGCTCGCCTATGTGCGCCGCGCCGTCGGCAAGACCTCCGCGCCGCTCTACTCCTATTTCGCGCTGGTGGCCGACGATCCCTCCGTGCAGATCGTCTCGAACGCGCAGACCTGGTACATCAGGGACATGCTGAAGGACGGTCCGTACAAGGATTATCCCATCCTGTCGGCGGCGGCGCCGTTCAAGGCGGGCGGGCGCGGCGGCGCGGACTACTACACAGACGTGCCGGCCGGCGATATCGCCATCAAGAACGTCGCCGACCTCTATCTCTATCCCAACACCGTGCAGGCCGTGCTCGTCACCGGCGCGCAGGTGAAGAACTGGCTGGAGGCATCGGCGGGCATGTTCAACCAGGTCAGTCCGGGCGAGCGGGACGTGCCGCTGCTGAACCCGGGTTTCCCCTCCTACAATTACGACGTCATCGACGGCGTGACCTACAAGATCGACCTTTCGCAGCCGGCGCGCTTCGACGGCGACGGCGAACTGGCCAACCCCGACGCCCACCGCATCGTCGACCTGCGCTTCGAGGGCGAACCCATCGATCCGGAGCAGAAATTCATCGTCGCGACCAACAATTATCGTGCCGGCGGCGGCGGCAAGTTCCCGGAGATCGCCGCCGACAAGGTCATCTTCGCCGCCCCGGACACGAACCGCGACGTCATCGTCCGCTATATCCTTGCCGAAGGCACGATCAACCCGTCGGCCGATGCCAACTGGTCGTTCGCGCCGGTGAAGGATGCCACTGCGCTGTTCGAAACCGGGCCGAAGGGGCGGACCTATGCGGCGGAGGTCAAGGGCGTGACGATCGAGGATGCCGGCGACGGCGAAAACGGATTCGCGACGTTCCGCCTGATCCTCTGACGGTCGCCGGGCGGAGGAAGGACGGGCGTCCTTCTTCCCTGCCTGCGTGCATGTCTGCCGTCCCACCGGTGCGCCGTCTCAGAAATCGTCGGCGCGCAGGCTGTTAAGGCTCGCCTTCAGTTCCCGGATCTGCGCCTCGAGCGTGTTGTAGCCCGCCTGCATGATGTCGATGTCATGGACATGGCCGAGCACGGCCAGCGCCGTCATCACATCGCCCATCGCGACATCGACGCGCTGGGCCCCGGCCTGGCGTTCCGTTTCGGCGCTTTGCGCAGCCTCCACCACCTCGTCCAGCGTGCCGCCGGTCGACAGGTAGAAATCGAGGAACGCCTTGAGAAGACGCGCATTGGCAAGCGCAAGTTCGGAAACCGATTCATGTCCGTCCTGAACCTGAAGCAGTTTCACGGCTTTGTTCTGAAAGGCACCCATCAGCCCCGATCCCCTAAAATCATATCCCGTTCCGCCATACCCAATAGCGGAGGAAATTTGATTTTTTCTTTACGCCGGTGAAGACGCGGCCATGATCATTCCGCCGCCCTGCGCTTTTCCGCCGGCGGGGTTCCGCCGAGCGCCCCCACGAACTCCCCGTGGTCGGGGCAGGACGAAAGCTGCGCCTGGAACCGCTCGATCAGCCAGCGTCCGGCGGGACCGGGCGGACTGGCGACCCGGCTGATGGCATAGAGCGGATATTGCCCCTGCTCGTAGGCTTCGAGCGGCAGGATCACCAGCCGGCCGGCACGCAGGTCATCGGCGATCAGCGGCGCGGGCAACCCGCCCCAGCCGAGCCCGCCGAGCGTCAGGAGCCGCTTGCTGTGAACGTCGCCCACCCGCCATGTGCGATAGGACAGCACGTTGAAATCCCGGCCGCTGGTCAGCCCCGACGTGTCGGTCACGACCAGTTGCACCTCCTCGCGCACGTCGGCCAGCGTCAACGGGCGTCCGAGCCGGGCGAGCGGATGGTCGGCCGAGGCGACGGGCACCATGTAGGAATGGCCGATCCGCTCGGCCACCAGCCGGTTGTCCGGCTGGAGCAGGGCTCCACCCAGCCCGATATCCGCCCTGCCGCTGGTGACGGCCTCCATCACCATGCCGAGTTCGCCGATGGACAGGTTCAGCGTGACGTTCGCGAACCGGTCGCGGAACGCCCGCAGTTCCGCCACCACCACATCCGAGGGGATCAGGCTGGAGAGCGCCAGGGTGATTTCCGCCTCCAGCCCCTGGTTGATGCTGCGGGCGCGGGCGCGCAACGCCTGAAGATCGGCGACGAGGCGGCGCGCGTCGGCGATCAGCGCCCGTCCCGCTTCCGTCAGTCGCGGCTGGCGCGCCGCGCCGCGCTCGAACAGCGTGACTTCAAGCTGCGCCTCCAGATTGGCGATCGTATAGCTCACCACCGATTGCGCCCGGTTGATCTGGCGCGCGGCCGCGGAAAAACTGCCGGTTTCCGCCACGGCGAGAAAGACCTGCAACTGATCGAGGGTCGGATTGGCGTCCATGCCCGTTATCCATATTTTCGATGGAAGACTTCGATATTATTCCGGTTTGTTGGATGGGTGTCCATGCTTATTTTCACAGGCGAAACGGCGGCGCCCGCCGGAAAGAACGACAACCCTTGCAAGGTATATGCCCATGTCCTCCATTCTTCTCGTCACCTCCAGCCCGCGCGGCGCGGAATCCATTTCCTCCAAGGTTGCCGGCGAGTTGGCGACGGCGCTCGCCAGGGGCGGCAAGGTCACGGTGCGCGATCTCGGCTCCAACCCGATCCCGCACATCGACAGCGTCGTGACCTCCGCCATCCGCAAGGCGCCCGCCGACCGCACGCCGGAAGAGGCGGCCGCCGCCGACTATTCCGACAAGCTGGTCGCCGAACTCAAGGCCGCCGACACGATCGTGCTGGCCACCGGCCTCATCAATTTCGGCCTCTATTCCACGCTGAAGAGCTGGATCGACAACATCGCGCGCGCCGGCAGCACCTTCCGCTACACTGAAACCGGCCCGGAAGGCCTCGTGACGGGCAAGAAGGTCTATATCGTCCTCGCTTCCGGCGGCATCTATTCCGAAGGCCCCGGCGTGGCCGTCAACCATGCCGTTCCCTACCTCAAGACGGTTCTCGGCTTCATCGGCCTCACCGATGTCGAGACGATCTTCGTCGAGGGCCTGGCCTTCGGTCCTGAAGCCGCCGAGAAGGCGCTCGCCGCCGCCAAGGCGAAGACCGAGGCACTGGCCAGCGCCGCCTGATTTCCACCGACCCCTCCGGTCATGAAGACGCCCGACGGTTCCTGCCCGCCGGGCGTTTTCATTGGCGCCCATCCATGCGAAACTTTTTCCTTGCCTTCTCATTGCCTCATATCCGATGAAAATGACGGGCTCGCAGCATCCGCAGAATCGGCTTCCCGCCTCCCGGGAAGGCTGCGAACGCAGACTGGAAAGGGAACTCGATGGATTGGGTCAACATCAAGTCTCGGAAAATAAAGCTGGCTCGCTATAATGAACGTTCGCGCCGGCTCGATGTCACCTTGTCGAACGGACGAGTCGTGGAGCACATGGATATAGCGCCCCACGTTTTCCGGGGGCTGCTCGAAAGCCCCGAACCAAGCTTCTATTATCGCTATTACATCAAGCCGACCGCGGTTCGTTCCGCGGCAGGCCATGCCCAGGCGCCGGTGCGGCGCGTCGTTCTGGTCGTCACCGCCTTCTGCGTGGTCGGCCTCGCACTGGTGCTGATCTCCTCACGCTTCGGAGGCCTGTGAGGCGGCATCGCCTCACAGTCTCCCCCTTTCGCAAGACGAGCGGGCCGGCCTGCGGCTCCATCCCGCTGCCGCTTCGCATCGCAACAGGCCGCCCCTGCGCCGGCTGCCTGCAACCGGTTTGCGTGCGCCTTTTTCCGGATCGGAAATACCGTTTAAAAACACCCCTGTAATCGACATTTCCTGTTAATGGCGGCCCGAATGCCGCGAGTTTTCTGTTTGCAGCGCCGAAAGCCCGCATTATGCTGCATTGCAAAACAATCTCCCCGCCAACACGGATAGGAAGCCATGTCTGTCATCAACACATCGATCAAGCCGTTCAAGGCACAGGCCTACAAGCAGGGCAAGTTCGTCGAGATCACCGAAGCCGACGTTCTCGGCAAGTGGGCCATCTTCTTCTTCTATCCGGCCGATTTCACCTTCGTCTGCCCGACGGAGCTGGGCGACGTCGCCGATCATTACGAGGAACTCCAGAAGCTCGGCGTCGAGGTCTTCTCCGTTTCCACCGACACGCATTTCACCCACAAGGCCTGGCACGATTCCTCCGAGACCATCGGCAAGATCCAGTACTACATGATCGGCGATCCGACGCTGACGATCTCGCGCAACTTCGACAACCTGCGCGAGGAAGAAGGCCTTGCCGACCGCGGCACCTTCATCATCGACCCGGACGGCATCATCCAGGGCGTCGAAGTCACCTCCGAAGGCATTGGCCGCAACGCCGCCGAACTGGTCCGCAAGGTCAAGGCCGCCCAGTATATCCGCGCGCATCCGGGCGAAGTGTGCCCGGCCAAGTGGGAAGAGGGCGAAAAGACGCTCGCGCCGTCCCTGTCGCTCGTCGGCAAGATCTGATTTTCCGCGCACCGGCCGCCCTGCCTGAAAAGGGGCGGCCCATCCCGTTCGAATCTGGCACCTTCCGGAGAAAGCCATGCTTGACGAAACATTGAAAGGCCAGCTTCGCGCCTATCTCGAAAAGGTCGTTCGCCCCATCGAAATCCGCGCCTTCGTGAACGGTTCGGCGAAATCGAAGGAAATGCTGGATCTCCTCAACGACATCGCCGGCCTGACCGATAGGATCACGGTCGAGACGGTCGAGGACGCATCCGCCCGCGCGCCGTCCTTCTCGCTCTCCACCCCCGGCCAGGATATCGGCCTGACCTTCGCGGGCATTCCGCTCGGCCACGAATTCACCTCGCTGGTTCTGGCGCTGCTTCAGGTCGGCGGCCATCCGCCGCGTCTCGAACAGGCGATCATCGACCAGATTCGCGATCTCGACGGCGATTTCACCTTCGAGACCTATTTCTCGCTGTCCTGCCAGAACTGCCCGGACGTGGTGCAGGCGCTGAACCTGATGGCGGTGCTGAACCCGCGCATCCGCCATGTCGCCATCGACGGCGCGCTCTTCCCCGAGGAAGTGGCCGACCGCCAGATCATGTCGGTGCCGACCGTCTACCTGAACGGCGAGGTGTTCGGCCAGGGCCGCATGGAAGCCGAGCAGATCCTCGCGAAGATCGACACCGGCGCCTCCGCCCGCGTAGCCGGCAAGCTGAACGCACTCGATCCGTTCGACGTTCTGGTCGTCGGCGGCGGGCCGGCCGGCGCGGCCGCGGCGGTCTATGCCGCCCGCAAGGGCATCCGCACCGGCCTCGTGGCCGAGCGCTTCGGCGGGCAGGTGCTCGACACGATGGCCATCGAGAACTTCATTTCCGTGCCGCACACCGAGGGCCCCGCCTTCGCCACCGCGCTGGAACAGCATGTGAAGGAATACCCGGTCGAGGTCATGAACCTTCAAAAGGCCGAGAAGCTTGCGAAGAACGGCGATTTCTTCGAGCTTTCCCTGGAAAGCGGCGCCACGCTGAAATCGCGGACCGTCATCCTTTCGACCGGCGCGCGCTGGCGGCAGATGGGCGTTCCGGGCGAGGATGCCTACCGGAACAAGGGCGTGGCCTATTGCCCGCATTGCGACGGCCCGCTGTTCAAGGGCAAGCGCACCGCCGTCATCGGCGGCGGCAATTCCGGCGTCGAGGCGGCCATCGATCTCGCCGGCATCGTCGCGCATGTCACGCTGATCGAGTTCGACACGAAACTGCGCGCCGACGACGTTCTCCAGCGCAAGCTCAGGAGCCTGCCGAACGTCACGGTTCTTCTCAACGCGAAAACGACCGAGGTGCTGGGCGATGACAGCAAGGTGACGGGCCTTGCCTATGAGGACCGCCAGACGGGCGAGCAGCACACGCTTCCGCTCGAGGGCATCTTCGTGCAGATCGGCCTGCTGCCCAACACCGAATGGCTGAAGGGCACCGTAGAGCTTTCCCCGCGTGGCGAAATCGTCACCGGCGCGCATGGCGACACCTCGCTGGAAGGGGTCTTCGCCGCCGGCGACTGCACCACCGTTCCCTACAAGCAGATCGTGATCGCGGTCGGCGAGGGCGCGAAAGCCTCGCTCGGCGCCTTCGACCACCTGATCCGCATTTCGGCGCCGGCCGAAAACGAGGAAAAGGCGGCCTGAGCCTTACGGGGTAGGGGAGGCGGGCCCCAGCGTCCGGCAAGAATGTGCCCTTTCATTCGCGGGACAAGCCCCCTCTGACCTGCCGGCCATCTCCCCCACAAGGGGGGAGAAAGCAGGTGGCAGTCTTTTGCCTTCTTTCGACATCTTTGATCGGGGAAACCGGTGCTTCTATCGATCTCCCCCTTGTGGGGGAGATGGCGGCAGCCAGAGGGGGTATGCTGCCATCCCCTACCGCTCGATCAGGCCGTTCTCGATGGCGTAGCGGGTCAGTCCCGCCGTCGTCGCGATCCCGAGCTTGCGCTTGATGTGCTTGCGGTGGGTTTCGACGGTCCGTTCGGAGATTTCGAGCGTGAGCGCCGTGTCGCGGTTGCTCTTTCCGCCGGCGATCAAGAGCAGCACCGCCTGTTCCCGCGAGGTCAGCGCCGTCGCCATCTCGCGGTTGCGCTCCATCAGGACGTCATAGACGCCCGACGAGAAATAGGTGCCGCCGGCGGCGACCGCCTCGATGGCCAAGACGATCTCGTCGGTCGCGACATCCTTGAGAACATAGCCGGACGCGCCGTGCATGACCGAGGTGGAGATATATTCGCGGCTGTCATGCATCGAAAGCATCAGAATGCGGGCCGCCGGCAGCTTCTCCTTGAACAGTTCCAGCGCATCGATGCCGTTGATCTGCGGCATGTTGATGTCCATCAGCACCACCGCCGGCCGGGTCGCGAGCGCCACGTCGAGGCCGGAACCGGCATTGGAGGCGACGCCGACGACGTCGATATGATCGTAGGTTTCGAGAATGGCCTTCAGCCCGTCCAGCACCAGCGGATGGTTGTCGATGAGCAGGACCCTGATCGCATCGTTCGCACTCATGCGGCCTCCGCGAGCGCGGCGCGGCGACTCATCATCGTGGTGATCGGCAGGATGGCGTGCAGCACCGTGCCGCGGTCCGAGCTTTCGACGTCCAGCCGCCCGCCGAAATGGGCCATGCGCTCCTGCATGTTGCGCAGGCCGAGCCCCGCATCGGCCCTCCTTTCCGCGCCCGGGGCATCGACGGGGAAACCGCGGCCGTTGTCGCTGATCTTCATCCGCACGCTGTCGACCCGGCTGGAGAAGGTCACGGCCACCTTGCTCGCCCCGGCATGGCGCTCGATATTGGTCAGCGCCTCCTGCGCCACGCGATAGAGCGCGATGCGCGCCTCGGGCACCAGCATGTTCTTGAAGGCGACCGATTCCAGCGTCACCGCGATGCCCGTGCGTTCCGAAAAGCCGGCGATCAGCGCCTCCAGGGCCGCGGTCAGGCCGAGGTCGTCCAGCACGCGCGGGCGCAGGTCGTGGGAGATGCGCCGGACTTCCTTGATCGCGTCGTTGAGCGCGACGGCACCCTTCTCGATGGCGTTCGCCGCCGCCAGATTGTCCGGCGGAACCTTGCGCCGGACGAGGTCGATGGCATAGCGGACGCCGACGAGGTTCTGCGAAATGCCGTCATGCAGCTCGCGGGCGATGCGCAGGCGCTCCTCCTCCTGCGTGTCGATGATGCGCTGGGTCAGTTCCTTGAGCTTTCCATCCGCCAGCCGCTGCTGGCGCAGGTTGAGCAGCATGCAGGTGGCGAAGACCACGAAGACGGCCGGCACCGCGATCAGCGCGACGGTCAAGAAGGTGTTGGCGATCGAACGGCGAAGATCCGCCTTGGCCGCGGTGGTGGCGGCGAACACATCGTCGAGATAGACGCCGGTTCCGATCATCCAGCGCCACTTGTCGAGCCCGGCGGCAAAGGAGAGCTTGTCGACGGTTTCGGTCGTCGAGGGCTTTTCCCACTTGTACTGGTGGAGGCCGCCGCCTTCCTCCGCCTTGCGGATGAGTTCGGCGATCACGCGGTTGCCGTCCGGGTCGGTCAGGTCCAGCCAGTTGTGGCCGGGGCGGAACGACTGGCGCGGATGCACGACATTGTAGCCGTCATAGTCGTAGACGAAGAAATAGCCGTCCTCGCCGTAATCGAGGCTGGAGAGAATGCGCCGGACCTCCTCCTTCGCGGCCTCGTCGTCCGGTCCGGCCCTTTCGTAGATGCCGTTGATCGCCGAAAGCGCCAGGTTGGTCAGGTTCATCAGTTCGGCCTGCTTCGCCTCCAGCATATTGCGCTCGAAGGCGTCGATGCTGGTGCGCGCAAGCGTGATCGACTGCCAGGTGATCAGCGCCGTCACCGCCAGTATGGCGACGACCAGCGGCACGATCGCCAGCGCCAGAATCTGCTGCCTGAGATTCATGTGCCCCTCCGCGCCGCCGGTCGCGCCGGCGGTGCCTGCTCCTCATCCTCGGGAAGGGATCATAGACGCGGCTGGCGCCCGCGTCCATCGGCGGAAGGTCTGAGGCGCGTCAGAAGCCCGTCAGGCGCGGCAGCCAGGTGGAAAGCGCCGGAACGAAGGTGACGGTCGCCAGGATGACGAGATAGGCGAGAAGGAAGGGCGCCATCTCGCGGGTGATCTCGCTGACCCTGATCTTCACCACCGCCGACACGACGAACAGCAGCGCCCCGACCGGCGGCGTGATCAGGCCGATGGTGAGGTTGAGGATGACGACCATCGCGAAATGGATCGGGTCGATCCCGAGATGGACGGCGATGGGCGCGAGGATCGGCACGAGGATCATCACGCCCGGCAGCGGGTCCATGAACATGCCGAACACCAGCAGCAGCAGGTTGACCGCCAGCAGGAAAACGATGGGCGAAAGGTCCCAGCCGACGATGGTGTCGGCCAGGAACTGCGGCACGCCCTCGTTGATCAGCACCCAGGCGAAGGCGCGCGCCGAGGCGAGGATGAGCAGGATGCCGACCGTGACCATCGCCGAGCGGAAGATGATGTCCGGCAGGTCCTTCACCTTCAGCGAACGGTAGATGAACATGCCGCAGAACAGCGAATAGAAGACCGCGATCACCGACGCCTCGGTGGGCGTGAAATAGCCGAAGCGGATGCCGCCGACGACGATGACGATGAGCGCCAGCGCCGGAATGGCGAAAAGCGTGTTGGAAATCATCTCGCGGACGCTCGGGCGCACGTCCATCGAGCGGTAGCCGCGCTTGCGCGACACGTACCAGTTCACCACGCACATGGCGATGGAGATGGCGATGCCGGGCATGACGCCGGCGACGAAGAGACCGCCGACCGAGACGTTCTGGTCCTGCAACGCGTAGATGATCATGGTGATCGAGGGCGGGATGATCGGATCGACCACGGCGACGGCGGCGGCGAGCGCCGAGGCGTAGCGCTTGTCGTAGCCGCTCTTTTCCATCATGCGGATGTTCATCGCGCCCGGGCCGGCGGCGGCGGCCAGCGCCGAACCGGAAATGCCGGCGAACAGTGTGGTGGAGAGAATGCTGGCATAGCCGAGCCCGCCGCGGGCGCGGCCGACGAACTGGATGGTGAGCCTGAGCAGGTGATGCGTCAGCGAGCCACCGGTCATCAGTTCCGCCGCAAGGATGAAGAAGGGCACGGCGAGCAGCGGGAAGCTGTCGACGCCGGAGAACATTTCCTTGATCACCAGGATCTGCGGCAGGTTGCTGCCGAGAATGACGGCGAGCCAGGTGGAGATCGCCAGCGTGAAGGCGACGGGAACGCCCAGCGCGAGCAGAACGAAGAAGGAAGCGAAAAGGATGATGATCATGGCCGGAAGACTGTTCGACGGAGGAAGCGGTGGGAGGACGGCGTGATGTATCCGGGCCTCAGCCCGCGACGGGCGGGGCCTCGTCCTCCTCCTGGAGAACGCTCATTCCGTGGCCGACGAAGGCACGGATCACCAGCAGGAAATGGGCGATCAGCAGCGAAAAGCCGATGGGAATGGCCATGTAGACATAGCCGAAGGGGATGCGCGTCGAAGGCGTGAGCTGGCGCATCGTCCGCCCCACATAGGTCTTGCCGGCCCAGATCATGACCACGAAGAAGGCGAGCAGGATGGCGGCGACGAGAATACGCATGATCTTCGCCGCGCGCGGACTGGCGGAAAGCTGGAGATTGTCGATGGCGACCAGCCCGCCGTAACGCAGCGTGATGCCGGCGCCGAGGAAGGTCAGCCAGATCATCAGGTGGCGCGCCACCTCGTCCGACCAGGTGATCGACTGGTTGGTGAAGAAGCGCAGGAGAACGTTCAGGAACACGATGACCGCCATCGTCACCATGATGGCGATCAGCACCCAGCGGTTGATGTCGACGAAGATTTTCTCTGCGGTCTTCATGATGGGCTTTCCCCCGGGCTGCCTCCGCCTGCCGCGGAAGAGCCGAGATGCTCTGATGTGTCGTGTCGTTATCTTCCGGCCCGAAGGCGAAGCCATCCCGCACAATGCGCGCCGGACGGCGATGACGCAGGTGCGGCTTATTCCACCGCGATGATCTCGTCGATCAGGTCCTTGCCGTAGGTCTTGTAATAGCCGTCATAGGCGTCCTTCATGGACGTCTGGAACGCGGCCTTCTGCTCGGCGGAGAGCTCGTTGATCTGTATGCCGGCGGCCTTTGCCGTTTCGGCGCCGCTCTTTTCGGCATTGTCGACGAAGGCCCGCATCGCGGCCTGGCCCTGCTTCGCGCCGTCGAGGAAGATCTTCTGGTCCTCTTCGGACAGGCCGTTCCAGAAATCCGGCGCGACCACCAGCATCGCCGTCGAATAGACGTGACCGGACAGCGTCAGGTACTTCTGCACTTCCCACAGCTTGGCCGACACGATCACGGAAAGCGGGTTTTCCTGCGCGTCGATGGCGCCCTGTTCCAGCGCCGGGATGACTTCCGGCCACGACATCGGCGTCGGTGCCGCGCCGGCGGCCTTGAAGGCGTCGATATGGGTCGGGTTTTCCATCGTGCGGATCTTGAGGCCCGCAAGATCCTCCGGCTTTTCGATCGGCTTGCGGTTGTTGGTGATGTGGCGGAAGCCCTGTTCGCCCCAGGCCAGCGCGATCAGGTCGGCATCGGGGAACTTCTCGATGATCGACTGGCCGACCGGGCCGTCGAGCACGGCGCGGCCATGCGCGAGGTCGCGGAACAGGAAGGGGATGTCCGTCACGCCGGCTTCCGGCACGAAGTTCGACAGCGTGCCCGAGGACACGACGGCGGCCTGAACGCCGGTGCCGAGTTGCAGCCCTTCGAGAACCTCACGCTCGCCGCCCTGTGCGGAAGACGGGAAGTGGGTGAACTTGTAACGCCCGCCGGACGCTTCGGTGACAGCCTTTTCCCAGCCCTCGGCGGCCGCGCCATAGTGCGAATCGCGGGCGAGCGCATAGGCGATCTTCACCTCGACCGGATCGGCGGCGGCGGCAGTCGCCCATAGGGCGGAAACGAAAACGCCGGCAGCAGCGGCGCAGGCGAAAAGCGACTTCATTTTTCCTCTCCTTCCGGCGATCGGCCGCCCCTTCGGCAGGCGTCCCCGGCTTTTGCTCTTGTCGTTCGTTGCGAGGGCGAAGCGGATTGCGGCCTGCCGGGGCAATGTCCTCCCGCCGCCTTCGTGCCGCCTTGCTCCCGAACGCCTCCGGAACCTTGGCGAACCATCCGGTACGCCTCGATAGATCCCTTTCATTTCAGCAAAATCCGCGCAACGTCAAGCGCCGGGCGGGCACAAACAGCCTCGAAAACGCGAAATAAGGTGAGGGCTTTCGACGCAATCGCGCAACAAAGGCATCGTCTGCTGAATTTGAGAGCAACAAGATTACGTGGATCGTTTCAGGGCACGACCGGATATCAGCCGAACAGGCTGGCGATGTAGTAGGTCAGCGCGGAAATGACGGCGGCCGAGGGCAGCGTGACCACCCAGGCAACGACGATGTTGCCGGCAATGCCCCAGCGCACCGCCGAGGTGCGCCGCGCCGCGCCGACGCCGATGATGGCGCCGGTGATCGTGTGGGTGGTGGAGACCGGAATGCCAAGGAAGGTCGCGCCGAACAGCGTCAGCGCCCCGCCGGTTTCCGCGCAGAACCCCTGCATCGGGTTCAGCCGGGTGATCTTCGACCCCATCGTGTGGACGATCCTCCAGCCGCCGAACAACGTGCCGAGCGCCATCGCCGACTGGCAGGTGATGACCACCCAGAAGGGAACGTAGAACTCGGCGCCGAGATGGCCCTGCGAGAACAGAAGCACGGCGATGATGCCCATCGTCTTCTGCGCGTCGTTGCCGCCATGCCCGAGCGAATACATCGAGGCGGACACGAATTGCATGAAGCGGAAGGTGCGGTCCACCGCGAACGGCGTCTGGCGCAGGAACCCCCAGGACACCAGCAGGATGAGGGTGAGCGCCAGCAGGAAGCCCACCATCGGCGACAGGGCGATGGCGAACACGGTCTTGAGCAGGCCGCTCGCCACGATGGAGGACGGGCCGACCTTGGCGAGCCCCGCGCCCACGAGGCCGCCGATCAGCGCATGCGAGGAGGAGGAGGGGATGCCGAACCGCCAGGTGATGATGTTCCACAGGATCGCGCCGGTCAGCGCCGCGAAGATCACCTGCGGCGAGACGATATGCGGATCGATGATGCCCGTGCCGAGCGTGTTGGCCACATGCAGGCCGAAGAACAGGAAGGCGATGAAATTGAAGAACGCCGCCCAGGCGACGGCATATTGCGGCTTCAGCACGCGGGTCGAGACGATGGTGGCGATGGAGTTCGCCGCGTCGTGCAGACCATTGAGGAAATCGAAGAACAGCGCGACGCCGATCAGCGCCACGAGCAGCGGGAGAGCGAGTGACGCGTCCATCAGACGTTCTCGATCACGATGCCGCTGATTTCATTGGCGACGTCCTCGAACCGGTCGAGAACCTTCTCGAGATCGCCGTAGATCTGGCTTCCGACGATGTAGGCCATCGGGTCGGCCTTGCCGTAGCGCCGGTAGAGGTCCTTCAGGCCGAGTTCGTGCAATTCGTCGGACCGGCCCTCGACGCGCATGACCTCCTCGGCGATGCTGCCGAGTTCGACGGCATTGGCGTTGATCCTGTCGAGCAGGGGAATGGCGCTGGCGATCAGGTGCGCCGCCTGGACCACGGCCTTGCCCATTTCCTGCATGCCGGGCTCGAAATCCGTCCGTTCGAACAGGCGCACGGTCTTTACCACCTTGTGCATCATGTCGATGGCGTCGTCCATCGACTGGATCAGGTCCTTGATGTCGCCGCGGTCGAACGGCGTGATGAAACTGAGGCGCACGGCCTGCAACACTTCGCGGGTGATGTCGTCCGCCTCGTCCTCGAGCGCCACGATCCGCTCGGCGTTCGCCGCCCCGTCATGCCCCGCAAGCAGGCGTTCCAGCGCTTCGGCCGCACCGACGATGCGCTGGGAATGGCGCTCGAAAAGGGCGAAGAAGGCATCCTCGCGGGGAAGCAACTTTCTGAAAAGTCCCATCATGACGTCGTTCCTTTTATGCTTGCCTCCCCTGTCACAAATTTGTCATGAAGGACAGAAGAAAGAATTCGAATCCCCGCGAAATCAGGGGGCTTTTTGCTTTTTTCTGTTGAAGATGAAACTGTCACATTCCCGACATCCGGCCACGGGCACAATGGAGCGGGAATCGGTGTTCGCCGTAGAAGGCAAGGAACGGTCGCGGCGATGGCGCACAAGGATACCGGCAAACGCAAGGCCACGGGACTGCTCGGCGAGCTTGCCGCCGTTGCGGACAGGCTGTTCTCCGCCGGCTTCCAGACCCAGTGCGGCGCGCTCTGTCATCGCCACAACCCCGTCACCGGCGCGCTGGAAGTATTGCTGGTGACGTCGCGCGAAAGCGGGCGCTGGATCATTCCCAAGGGCTGGCCGGTCAAGGGCAAGACGCTCTGTCGCTCGGCCGAGATCGAGGCGCTGGAGGAAGCCGGCGTGCGCGGCAAGGCGCGCAAGAAGCCGTTCGGCTATTTCACCTATCTCAAGGAGAGGGACGACGGCTCCCTCGCGCCCTGCACGGTCGAGGTTCATCTGGTCGAGACGCGCGGCATCGTCACCTCCTTCCGCGAGAAGGGACAGCGGCGCATCGAATGGATGTCCTGTGCGGAAGCGGCCCGCCGCGTCCGCGAGCCGGAGCTCAAGGGCCTGCTCCTCGGCGCCGAACGCAAGCTGCGCAAAAGAACCGACCCGGCGGGTTAGCGTCGCGGAATCGCCGAACAGCCCCTTGATGGCAAAACATGACTGTTATAGTCTGGAAAAATACGGATCTGGAGTATGGAATGACCAAGGCAGAACGCGATCTCGACACGACCTCCCGCGTGAAGCGGATGAGAGCCGCCACGCACGCCGCCCATTCGGCGCTGGACGGCTTCATCATGCAGGCCAAGCCCTTCGAGGGGCGGGAGAATTTCGCCCGGTTCGTGCGCACCCAATATCTCTTTCACCGCGATCTCGACGCGCTGTTCTTCGATGCGCGGCTCGATGCGCTCCTGCCCGATCTCGCCGGCCGCCGCCGTCTGGCGATGATCGAACAGGACCTCGCCGATCTCGGCACCGAGCGGCCGGAGGCCGGCGAGCCCGTCTTCGCTCGCGGCTCCGAACCGGTTCTCGCCGAGGCGCTGGGCTGGCTCTACGTGGTCGAGGGCTCCAATCTGGGCGCCGCCTTCCTGCTCAAGGATGCGGCGAAGCTCGGCCTCGACGAGACCTTCGGCGCGCGCCATCTGGCCGGCGCACCGGAAGGCCGCGGCCTGCACTGGCGCACCTTCACGGCCGCGCTCGACGCCGTCGACCTGGACGAGGCCGCCGAGGAGCGCGCCGTCGCCGGAGCCGTGGCCGCCTTCCGCCGCGTCCACGCATATGCCGAGAAAATGATGGCGGTGCAAACGGTCTGACCTCCGCCGGTTCCGCCGCCCCGCAAGGCCGCCTGCGACCCGTTCGCAGGCGGCTTTTTCGTGCCCGGGCGGGCGAAAGCCCCTGTCAGAGCTTTCAATGTCAGAGCTTCCGGCCGAGATATTTTTCCACCTGCCTCTTCTCCCACGCGGCATTGAGAAACGGCACCATGCCGAAGGTGGTGAGCCCGAGGGAAACGAGGCCGATGCCCCAGCCGAGCGCCGGCCAGAACACCCATAGATAATCCGGGTTGGTGACGACATTGACGACCGCCAGCACGGCGATGACGACGATATATTGCAGAACATGGATGTAGAACCGCCTGATGCGGCGGACCCGCGCGAAAGCGAGGGTTTCCTCCGCTTCGGCGGCACTGGTTGCGGGAACGGGCATTTCGGCCTCCTTCGGCTCCGTGAGTTGCGAAAGATCGACCTCGAAGACGGCGGCCAGCGCCTTCATGCTTTCCAGACTGGCGGATTGCCCGCGCTCGATGCGCTGGATCGTGCGGACGCTCAATCCGCTCACTTCGGCCAGTTGCTCTTGCGACCAGCCGCGCTGAAGCCTGTGTTTTTGTACCAGCATGCCGTTTCTCCGGGGTTCGATGCCGGAAGATTGCCTCTTCTCCGGTCCCGCACCACGACAGATACCCGACTGTCGGGTTGCTGTCAGGTCAGTCGCGCGGCTTCTTCTCGCCGGCGCGGATCGGGAAGGGCAAGCGGTTTTCCTCCGGCGGCAGCGGGCAGGTTGCGGCGGGCGTGAAGGCGCAGGGCGGGTTGATCGCCCGGTTGAAATCGAGGACGATCCGGCCCGGCCTGTCCTCCTCGAAAAAGCCGGACAGGAAGCGGGCCGCGCCATAGGTTTCCTTGCCCGCCGTCGTGTCGCGCAGCACGAACATGGGGGCGGCGGCGCTGCCATGCGTCGGCCAGAGCGTGTATTGTGCGCCGTCATGATAAAAGACGGCCTTGTGCGTCACCGCGACGGTGCTCGAAATGCCGACGATGCTGTCGACCTCGAAGACGCGGGGCGGATCGACCGCCACCCAATCGGCCTCGATGCGAAAGGCCGGGTCGGCGTCGAAATGATCGAGACCGGCAAAACCCGTGCGAATGGGGCTTTCGCTGTCGCGCGCCCGCAATGCCTTCCGGCCCTCGCGGTCGATGAGGTGGAAGCTCACCGTGCCGAAGGCGACGCGGGTCGGCGGACGCGCCGCGTCGCGGTCGTCGACGAGCGGACCTTCCGGCACGGCCTCGCCGCCGATCGTGCCGCCCGCAGCCGACAGGGCAACCCGTGCGGAACCGTCGTCATCGAGCGTGAGCACCCCGGCATGGGGCGGCAGCTTTTCGATGAGGATATCGTTGTCCTGCGCCGAACCGAAGCGCCATCGGCCCGGTTCGATCCAGATCAGGCCGCAGACCGAAAGCCAGCCGTCCTCGGAAGTGAGCGCCTTCAGGCGCTGCGCGCGCCAGGTTTCCAGTTCGGTTTCGAATGTCCGGTCCGCCGCGGTCATGTCCTGTTCACTCCCTTGCCGATATCGTCCGGCCCGGCCTGCCGGCGGCCGGACTTGTGTTTCGCCCGCAGACGGCCGAAACTGTCGCGATGCGCCATGTTCCACTTCTATGCCATGCCGAACCGCTTGTCTGCCATCGACGGAACCCGTGATGACCGAAATCCATGACCGCCTCCGCCACCGGTTCTTCGCGCTCTACGATGGCATCGTCGCCTTTCATGACTGGTGCGGGCTGCGCTACCTGTCGGCGGAAGCCGACGATGTGCGGCTGGTCATGCCCTTCCTGCCGCGCCTGAGCGGATCGGACGGCGCCATCGCGCCGGCCATGACCTTCGCCCTTGCCGATGTAGCGGCGGGGCAGGCTGCCGCCGCCGCCTTCGGCTGGCGCACGCAGGTGGCGACGGTGAGCCTGCAACAGGCGGTTCTGGCGCCGATTCCGAAGGGCGCGGCGCTGCTGGCCTTTGCCCGGGCGCGGCCCGTGCAGGGCGATTTCGTGCTGACGGAAATCACCATATCGGCCAAGGATGCGCCGCATGTGCCGCTGGTGCTGGCGCAGGGCCGGATGATCGCGGTGCGCCGCGTCGAACTGAACGAAAACGAGGCGCCGCCCATCCCGCCGCGGGCCGATTTCAGCATCGACCCGTTGTCGGGGCCGGCAGGCATGGTTTCGGAAATCCGCGCCGATGTTCTGGTCGGGCGCCTTGCCTTTCGCCCGCAATTCATGGGCAATGCCAGCCGCGGCGCGCTGCATGGCGGCCTGATCGCCGCCGCGCTGCACACGGCGGCGGAACGCTTCGGCGGCCATCTTGTACGGCCGCTTTCGCTTCTCGACGGAACGGTCGATTTTCTCGCGTCGGGCCGCCCCGGCGATCTTGCCGTGACGATCCATGCCGAACGGACCGGAAACCGGGTCGCCTTCGTCTCCGGCCGCGTCGAACAGGACAGGCCCGGCGGCGGCGAACGGGTGCTGGTCGCACGGCTGAATGCGGTTCTCGGCCTTCGCGGCGCGCCTTGACATCTTGCGCCAAGCCTCCATCTCCCTGTTCCGCGGGGCAGGAGGATGGACATCGCTCCACAGGAGATTACCGGGGGAAGCGGCATGCAGCAATTCAGGGAACGCAACATCGTCATCCTGACCGGGGCGGGGATTTCCGCCGAATCCGGCCTCGACACGTTCCGCGATCCGGACGGCATCTGGGCCCGGTACGATTACCGCCGGGTGGCGACGCCGGAAGGGTTTGCCGAAAACCCCGCGCTGGTCCACGAATTCTACAACATGCGCCGGCGCGAGACGGCGGCCCGCGCCCCGAACGCCGCCCATCTGGCGCTGGCGCGGCTGGAACGGGAATGGCCGGGCGGCTTCCTGCTCGTGACGCAGAACATCGACAGCCTGCACGAGAAAGCCGGCTCGTCGCGGCTGCGCCACATGCACGGCACGCTGGATGGCGCGCTGTGCGCGGGATGCGGCGCGCGCTTCGCGCAGGACGGCGACATGGGCACGGACACCGTCTGCCCTTCGTGCATGCAGGCCGGGCAGGTGCGCCCGGATGTCGTCTGGTTCGGGGAGATGCCCTACTTCATGGAGGAGATTTTCGACGCGCTTTCTTCGGCCGACCTCTTCATTTCGATCGGCACGTCCGGTACGGTCTATCCCGCAGCGGGCTTCGTGCGCGAGGCCAGAGAGGCCGGCGCATGGACCGTCGAACTGAACCTTGAAGCCTCCGGCGGGTTCTTCGACTCCGTCATCGAAGGCCGCGCAACCGAAACCGTGCCGGATTTCGTGGACCGTCTGCTTGCCCGGCCCCGTGGATAAGCCCTTCTCAGGATTTTCCCATGTCGCAATCGCTTTCACCGCTCGAACGGATCGTCGCCGCCCTGCCCCTTCACTGGCGGGGACCGGGCGGCGCGGTCGCCGTCGTCCGGAACGGCGAGGTGCTCGTGCGCCACGCCTGGGGCTATGCCGATCTCGACCGCCGCATGCCGATGTCTCCGCAAAGCCTCATGCCGGTCTGTTCCGTCACCAAGCAGTTCACCTGCGGCCTGCTGCTCGATCTCTTTCCCGATCCGTCCGTTCTCGACGATGCGCTCGGCGCGTGGCTGCCGCTAATGGAGGGGCCGCGCCCGACGATTGCGCACCTCGCCCACAACCAGTCCGGCCTGCGCGACTACTGGGCGCTCACCGTGCTGCACGGCGCGCTGGCGGAAGGGCGTTTCGACCGCAGCCAGGCGCGCGAACTGATCGGGCGGACCCGCACCACCCATTTCGCGCCCGGCCACCGCTATTCCTATTCCAACGGCAATTTCCACATTCTCGGCGAGATCATCGCCGAGCGGACCGACCGCGATCTCGGCGAGTTGCTGGCCGAGCGCATTCTGGCGCCCGCCGGCATGGAAACGGCGCGGCTGGCGCCCGACACCGCCGACCGGCCCGGCCATGTCATGGGCTATGAAGGCAATGCCGCGACCGGCTTCTTCCCGGCTGTCAACCGCATCTGGTGGGCGGGCGATGCCGGCCTGGTGGCGAGCCTCGACGATCTGATCGCCTGGGAGCGGTTCATCGACCGGACGCGCGACGACGCCGACGGCATCCATGCCCGGCTCTCCCGCCCGCCGGCCTTCGCGGACGGACGCCAGGCCTATTACGGCTTCGGCCTTGCCCATGCCGATCATAACGGCATCGCGACCGTCGGCCACGGCGGCGCCCTGCGCGGCTGGCGCTGCCACCGCGTTCATGCGCCCGCCGAGCGGCTTTCGGTGGTGGTGATGTTCAACCACGAGGCCAATGCGCGCGCCGCCGCCTTTTCCGTGCTGGACGCTGCCCTTGGCCGCTCGCCGGCCGCGACGGAAAACCGCCAGCCGGGCGAAGCGCTCAAGGGGCATTTCCTGTGCCCGCAAACCGGGCTTTCGGCCGCCGTCACTCCCCTGCCGGGCGGCACCATCCATTTCCGCTTCGGCACCGGCGCGGAGTTCCTGAGCCCGGCCGACGAGCGCACGGCCTCCGGCGACCAGACGGTGCTGCGGGTCGACGGCGACGGCCTGCTTCTGGAACGCCGGTTCGAAAACCTGTTCACCCGGCTGGAGCGCCTGCCGCCGCTTGCCGACGAACCGTTCGCCGGAGCGGAGGACATCGCCGGCCGCTACACCTCGCCGGAGCTTCAGGCCGATCTGGACATCGCGGTTTCCGGCGGCCAGCCTTTCGGCGTCTTTTCCGGCTTTCTCGGCAAGGGGACGGCGCATCCGCTCTTTCCCTTCGCGCCGGACGTCTGGCTCATGCCCGTCCGCCGGTCGATGGACGCCCCGGCGCCCGGCGATTTCACGCTGCGGTTCGAACGCGACGGCCGCGGGCGGGTGACGCGGCTGGAAGCCGGCTGCTGGCTGGCCCGGCGCAATCTTTACGAGCGCGCCTGAAGCACGGCGGTCCTCAACTCAAAGCCGCGCCCGCGCCGAGCGCGGCGATGACAGAAGCAGGCTGGTTTCGCTGGAGGCGATGCCGGGAATGAGCCGGATGCGCCGCAGGACGGCGTCGAACTCGGCCAGGCTGGAGGCGCCCAGTTCCAGAATGAGGTCCCAGCGGCCGTTGGTGGTGTGGATTTCCGATATTTCCGGATAGTTGCCGAGCGCGCGGATGATGCGCTCGGTGCCGTGGCCTTCGATCTCGATCAGCATGATGCCGCGCACCGGCACCTCCACCGTGTCGGCCCGCAGGATGACGGTGTAGCCGAGAATCGTGCCCTCCTTCTCCATCTTCTCGATCCGCGCCCGCACGGTGGCGCGGGACGCTCCCGTTTCGAGCGCCAGATCGGAAATGCTGCGGCGTCCGTTGTGGCGCAGCAGGGTGATGAGCTTGGTGTCCAGTTCGTCCATGATGACCGTTTCGATAAAGATAATTGACCAATTTGACAAGTCATTCGGGAATATTTGCCAATATTCAATGTTCATTCCGCCACATCTCCGTGTTTCAATAGACACATTACGAATCCGACGGAGACCGGGACATGGATGTGCGTTTGATCGGCGTGCCGCTTCAGGACGGCGCAGGACGGCTCGGCTGCGAAATGGGCCCTTCGGCCCTGCGCGTGGCGGGGCTCGCCGATGCGCTGTCCAGCCTCGGCCACAGGGTGACGGATTGCGGCAATGCCGCGCCGCGACCCGCCCGGCCGCCGGTCCATCCCAACCGGGCGATCCATCATCTGCCGGACATCGCCGGCTGGGTGGAGACCCTTTCGGAGATCGCCTTCCGCGAGAGCGAGAACGCCATGCCCGTCTTCATGGGCGGCGACCATGCGCTGTCGGCCGGAACGGTCCACGGCATGGCGGCCCGCGCGGCAGCACGGGGCCGGCCTCTCTTCGTGCTCTGGCTCGACGCCCACACCGATTTCCATACGCTCGACACGACGGAAAGTGGCAACCTGCACGGCACGCCGGTGGCCTATTTCACCGGACAGTCGGGCTTTGCCGGCTATTTTCCGCCCGTGCCGCATCCGCTGGCAACGGAAAATCTGGCCATGCTCGGCATCCGCAGCGCCGATCCGGCCGAGCGCACCGCGCTCAACGCGACCGCCGCCACCATCCACGACATGCGCGCCGTCGACGAACACGGCGTCGGCGTGCTGATCCGCGCCTTTCTGGACCGCGTGAAGGCGGCGAACGGCATGCTGCACGTTAGCCTCGACGTCGATTTTCTCGACCCGTCCATCGCGCCTGCCGTCGGCACCACCGTGCCGGGCGGCGCGACGTTCCGCGAGGCGCATCTCGTCATGGAGATGCTGCACGACAGCGGCCTCGTTTCGAGCCTCGACCTGGTGGAACTCAACCCGTTTCTCGACGAGCGCGGCAAGACGGCGCTGCTGATGGTCGATCTCGCCGCCAGCCTCATGGGCCGCACCGTGCTCGACCGCCCGACCCGCGCCGGGTGAGCGCCCACCATTCAACCGACCAGCCATAAGCAAAGAGGGAACCAGACTATGACCGCCGCCAACCTCAACACCGTTCCGTTCGTCAGCGTCGACAACATGATGAAGCTTGTCCTGAGGACCGGCGTGGAGCCGTTCCTGAAGGGACTGGCCGAGACCATCGAGGCGGATTTCCGCCGCTGGCCGCAGTTCGACAAGCGCGAGCGCGTGCCCTGCCATTCGGCAGAAGGCGTGATCGAGCTGATGCCGACCAGCGACGGCGATCTCTACGGCTTCAAATACGTCAACGGTCATCCGAAGAACATGAAGGAAGGCCGCCAGACCGTCACCGGCTTCGGCGTTCTGGCCGATGTCCACAACGGCTATCCGATCCTGTTCAGCGAAATGACGCTGCTGACCGCACTGCGCACGGCGGCGACCTCCGCCGTCGCGGCGAAGCATCTCGCCCGCACGGATTCGAGCGTCATGGCGATCATCGGCAACGGCGCGCAGAGCGAATTCCAGGCGATCGCCTTCAAGGCGCTGACCGGCGTCACGCGCCTGCGCCTCTACGACATCGACCCGGCCGCCACGGAAAAATGCCGGCGCAACCTTTCGGGCTTCGGCTTCGAGATAGTCGCCTGCAAGACGGCGGAGGAAGCCGTCGAGGGCGCGGATATCATCACCACCGTCACGGCGGACAAGCGCCAGAACACCATTCTTTCCGACAACATGGCCGGGCCGGGCGTTCACATCAACGCGGTCGGCGGCGACAGCCCCGGCAAGACGGAACTGGCCCGGGAAATCCTGCTGCGGTCGCAGATCTTCGTCGAATACCCGCCGCAGACCCGCATCGAGGGCGAAATCCAGCAGCTCGCGCCCGATCATCCGGTGACGGAGCTTTGGCAGGTCATCGCCGGCGAGAAGGAGGGCCGCGGCGACGACCGGCAGATCACCCTGTTCGACAGCGTCGGCTTCGCCACGGAGGACTTTTCCGCCCTGCGCTACGTCCATGCCCTTCTGGCCGAAACCGGGCTCTATCAGGACCTCGACCTGGTGGCCGACCCGGACGAGCCGCGCGACCTGTTCGGCATGCTGCTGCGTGCCGAAGCCGCGCTGGAGGCGGCCTGAGCCCTGCGGGGCCGGGGAACCTTTCCGCCGGCCCGCCCGTTGATCCAGACCTGAAAAACAAGGGAAGGAGGCAACGACATGAGCAAGGTGAAGAAGAAGGAACGCGATCTTCAGCCGCGCGACAAGGCCAGCACGCCCGAGGAGTTGCCCGCTGCAGGACCGCACAACAAGGAAGAACTGATCGACCGTTCGAAGACGCCGGGCACCGGCATGCTGCCGGAACCCGACGAGGACGCGGTGGACGGCGCTTCCGGCTGAGCCGCCGGATTTCGAGCATTTTCAGAAAATGCGCAGGAACAAAAGGATAGCCCCTTCCCGGAATGCCGGGGAGGGGCTATCCATGTCAGGAACGGGCGATGGCATGGAAGAACGTGCCGCTGACGAGGCGGCGCCGCCCGCCCGAAAAGCCGATCGGGCGGCCTTCCCCGTCAGCGATTTCGGCAAAGGGCGCGTCGCAGCCGGGATCGATGACGCGCGCATAGTGAAATTCATGGCCCCGGATGCTTGTGCCCGCCGGACCGAGCACACCGCTATCGACAAGCCGGGCCTGCCGGTAGCCGAGGTTCATCTTCCGCTCCGCGAAACTGGTGCGGTGGGAGAGCAATCCCGCCATGCGGTGCGTCTTCCCGGCGGCATCCGTCAGGCTTTCCCCAAGCGCCATATAGCCGCCGCACTCGCCGTGAACCGCCTTCGTCCCGGCGAAACGGACAAGCCCGGCGCGGAACGTTTCCGCTGCCGCAAGCCGTCCCGCGTGCAACTCCGGATAGCCGCCCGGCAGCCAGCAGACGTCGCAATCCGCAGGCGGCGCCTCGTCCGCCAGCGGCGAAAAGCCGACGAGTTCCGCGCCCGCCCGGCGCCAGTGCCGGCGCAGATGCGGATAGAGAAAGGTGAAGGCCGCATCCTCGGCAATGGCGATGCGCTGCCCGGGCGGGGAAATCATCGCCTCATCCGAGCCGGGCGGTATGGCGAGCGGCGCGGCGGCGGCATGGATCGCATCGAGATCGAGCGACCGCTCCATCGCATCGGCCAGACGCTCGATATGCGCCTCGATGGCGGGGTGCTCGCTTGCCTGCACCAGTCCCAGATGCCGCTCGGGCAGGGTCAGCCCCGCATCGCGGCGAACCGCGCCGACGAGAGGAACGCCGAGCGCCCGGATCGCGTCGCCCGCCAGCCGGACGTGGCGCTCGCTGCCCGCCCGGTTCATCGCCACGGCGGCGATCCTCACCGCCGGATCGTAGCGCAGGAATCCGCAGGCCAGCGCCGCCGCCGTCTGCGACTGGCCCGAGACATCGAGCACCAGCAGCACCGGAATGTTCATGCTGCGGGCGAGATCCGCCGCCGCGCCGGAGCGGTTCGGCTCGCCCGGAATGCCGTCGAAAAGGCCCATCGCGCTTTCGATGAGCAGGAGGTCGGCATCCTTCGCCGCATCGTCGAGAAGATGGGCGATCAGCGCCGGCCGCATGGCCCAGCTTTCGAGGTTCAGGCCCTCCAGGCCCGTCGCGGCGGCGTGGAAGCCGGGGTCGATGTAGTCCGGCCCGGTCTTGATGCCGCGCACCTTCACGCCGCGCCGGGAAAAGGCGCGCAGCAGGCCGATGGTGACGCTGGTCTTGCCCGAGCCGGAGCGCGGCGCGCCGATGATGATGGCCCGGGCGCTCATGCCGCCGTCTCCCCGGCAAGCATGGCCCGCACGGCGACGATTTCGCCGATCACGATCAGCGCCGGTGCGGCAAAGCCCTGCGCCTTCGCCTCCTCCGCCAGCGTGTCCAGCGTCGCCGTCAGGATACGCTCCCCGGGCGTCGTCGCGGCCATGATGACGGCGGCGGGCGTAGCGCCGGAAAGGCCGGCGGCCTTCAGCTTCGCGACGATCCGGTCGAGGTTTTTCATGCCCATGTAGACGATAATAGGCTCGCCGGTGCGGGCGAGCGCCGCCCAGTCGAGATCGTCGGGCTCGTCCGCCGCATGGCCGGTGGCGAAGGTCACGGCGCGGCTCATGCCCCGCATCGTCGCCGGAATATGCGCCGTGGCGAGCGCCGCGAAAGCGGAGGTGAGGCCGGGCAGGACGCGGAAGGGGATGTTTGCCGCCCGCAGCGCCAGCGCCTCCTCGCCGCCGCGCCCGAACAGGAAGGGATCGCCGCCCTTCAGCCTCAGAACGCGCCCGTTGTCCCGGGCGAGATCGATAAGGGTCTTGCAGATATCCTCCTGCACGGCGGAGGGCCTGCCGCCGCGTTTTCCGGCGTAAAGCAGGTCCGCCTGCGGCGCGAGGGACAGCACCGCCTCGTTCACCAGCGCGTCGTAAACCACGGCATCGGCGCGGGAAAGGGCGCTCGCCACCTCCAGCGTCAGGTGGCGCGGATCACCGGGGCCGGCGCCCGCCAGCCAGACATGGCCGGGCCGGAAGTCCGGCCAGCCGGCCTCGAAACGGGAAAGCGTACGGGTAAGCGTCATGCGAAAGCCTTTTGCCGGTGACGGCGCGCCGCCCGGCGTTTATAGGATGGTTCATGATCGAGGACGGCAAGGACCTGCGGCGCGGCTGGACGACCGGCGCCTGCGCGGCGGCGGCTGCGAAGGCCGCCGTTTCCGCGCTCGTTTCCGGCGAGTTTCCCGATCCCGTCGCGGTGACGCTGCCCGGCGGCCAGCGCCCGGCCTTCGCGCTCGCCGCGCAGGAAAAAGGCGAGGGTTTCGCCCGCGCCACGGTGATCAAGGATGCCGGCGACGACCCGGACGTGACGCACGGCGCAGCGATTTCCGCCACCGTGCGCCACCGCGAACCGGGCAGCGGCATCGCCTATCGCGCCGGGCCGGGCGTCGGCACGATCACCCGTCCCGGCCTGCCGCTGCCGCCGGGCGAGCCGGCCATCAACCCCGTGCCGCGCCGGATGATCGCCGAGGCGATCCGCGAAGCGACGGGCTCGGAGGATTTCGAGGTGGAGATTTCCGTCGCGAACGGCGCCAGGCTCGCCGAACGCACGCTCAACCCGCGGCTCGGCATTCTCGGCGGCATTTCCATCCTCGGCACGACGGGCATCGTCATTCCCTTTTCCTGCTCGGCCTGGATCCATTCGATCTGGCGCGGCATCGACGTCGCCCGCGCGGCGGGGCTTACCCACGTTCTCGGCGCGACCGGCAACGCCTCGGAAAAGGCGGGACAGGCGCTGCACGGCCTCGACGACATCGCGCTGATCGACATGGGCGATTTCGTCGGCGGCATGCTGAAATATCTGAGGAAACACCCGGTCGAAAAGGTCACGGTGGCCGGCGGGGTCGCCAAGATGACCAAGCTGGCGCAGGGCATGCTGGACGTGCATTCCAAGCGCGGCCTCGCCGATCTCGAGGCGCTTACCGCACTCGCCCGGCAAGGCGGGGCGGACGAGGCACTCGCGGGCGAAATCGCCGCCGCCAACACCGTGGCGCACGCCTTCGCGCTGGCGCAGGCGGCAGGCTTCGACCTCGGGGCACTGGTCGCCGCGCGCGCCTGGCGGACGGCGGCCAAGGCGCTCGACCATCCCGGCATCGCGCTCGAAATCCTCGTCTTCGACCGCGACGGCGCGCTTCGCGGTCGCTGCGGCTTCGCGCCGGCGGCTCATTCGGACCGGCCCTGACGGAAGCGGCGGACGTAATCGGCGCTATAGAGGGCGCTTTCGCGGAAATCCCGCGCGCCCAGCCCCGGTCCGACGAGAATGAGCGCGGTGCGTTCCGCCGGTTCGGCGGCGAGTTTCGCCTCGATGTCGGAAAGCGTGCCGCGGATCACCCGCTCGTCCGGCCAGGTGGCGCGCACGACGATGGCGACCGGGCAATCGGCACCGTAGAGAGGGGCGAGCTCGGCGACGATCTTCGCCAGCGCGTGGATCGCCAGATGGATGGCGAGCGTCGTGCCGGTGGCGCCGAAGGCGGCGAGCGTCTCGCCCGCCGGCATCTTCGAGGCGCGGCCGGAGACGCGGGTGAGGACGAGGCTCTGGGCCACTTCGGGAATGGTCAGCTCCCGCTTCAGCGCGCTTGCCGCCGCCGCGAAGGCCGGCACGCCGGGCGTCATCGTATAGGGGATGCCATGGTGCTCCAGCCGGCGGATCTGCTCGGCCACCGCGCTCCAGACGGAAAGATCGCCGGAATGCAACCGCGCCACGTCGCGGCCCGCCGCGTGGGCGGCGACATATTCCGCCTCGATCTCGTCCAGCGACAGTGCCGCCGTATCGACGATGCGGGCCTCCGCCGGGCAATAGTCGAGCAGTTCCTTCGGCACGATGGAGCCGGCATAGAGGCAGACGGGGGAGGTCGAAATCAGCCGCATGCCGCGCAGCGTGATGAGGTCGGCGGCGCCGGGGCCGGCGCCGATGAAATGAACGGTCATGGATGGTCTCCGGACATGCGGGCGAGGGCGACGGTGACGCCCTCGCGGATGAAACGGGGGGCAAGCAGGCTTGCGCCTTCGCCGGCGGCGGCAAGGGCGGCGGCTTCGCACAGGCTGCCGCTGCCGGTCGCCCCGTGGCTTGCCTCGGAACGGGTGAGAAGGCGCGGTTCGGCGGCGGCGAGCGCGGCATCGTCCGCGATGCGCAGCGGCAGGCCGAGGCGGTTCGCCGCTTCCTTCACCCCGGCTTCCTCCGCCTTGAGCGCACCGGTCGCCAGCGCGGCCAGCGCACCACGGCTGAGGGAAGCCGCCGCCAACGCCGCGTCGAGCGTGGCAAGAATGGTCTCCGCCGCCGTGCCCCTGCGGCAGCCGATGCCCGCGACGATCATGGCTTCACCCATGCCCATTGCGTCACCGGCATGGCGGACCGCCAGCCGGTCATCGTGCCGATGGGCGCGGCGCGGGCAACCTCGATCCGCGTCAGCGCGCCGCCGTGGCGCGAATGTGCGGCGATCAGCACCGCCTCCATGTCGAGCGTCACGGCATTGGCGACGAGCCGGCCGCCGGATTTCAGCGAGGCGAGTGCCACGTCCAGCACGCCGTCACCCGAACCGCCGCCGCCGATGAAGATCGCATCCGGCGCGGGCAGGCCTTCGAGCGCCGCCGGAGCCGCGCCGGTGACGATTTTCAACCCCGGCACGCCGAACCGCGCAGCGTTGAGCGCGATGCGTTCGGCGCGGGCCGGATCGCGCTCGATGGTGATGGCGGAGAGCGACGGATGCGCCAGCATCCACTCGATGCCGATGGAGCCGGAGCCCGCGCCGATATCCCACAACAATTCGCCACGTCGGGGCGACAATGCCGAAAGCGTCAGCGCCCGGATCTCGCGCTTGGTGATCTGGCCGTCATGCTCGAACAGATCGTCGGCGAGGCCGAAGCCGAAGGGAAGGACGCGGGCGTTCTCCCCCGCCGTCACCTCGACCGCCACGACATTGAGCGCATCGACCGGGCCGAGGTCCCATTTCTCCGCGGGCCGGGTGCGGATGCGCTCCTGCGGCCCGCCGAGCGCTTCGAGAACGGTGAGCCGCGATGCGCCGAAGCCGCTTCCGGCCAGCAGACCCGCCAGCGCCGCCGGGCCGTCTCCGTCCGAGGTCAGCGCGATGAGGCGCGCACCGGGATGCAGGTGCGGGCGGATGAGATCGAGCGGGCGGCCATGCAGCGACAGGCATTCGGCCCCCTGCAACGGCCAGCCAAGCCGCGACGCCGCCAGCGAGAAGGCGGACGGCGCGGGGAAGGCGACAAACTCGCCGTGGCTCAGATGGCGCGAGAGCGTCGCCCCGACACCGAAGAAGAAGGGATCGCCGGAGGCAAGCACGCAGACGCGGCTTCCCTTCAGCGCCAGCACCGCCGCCATGCCGGGATCGAAGGGCACGGGCCAGGGATGCGCCTCGCCGGTAATCAGCGGGGCGGCAAGCTCAAGATGCCGCCGGCCGCCGAAGACATGCGCGGCCCCGGCGATCGCCGCGCGCGCCGCTTCGCCCAGCCCCGCCGCACCGTCCTCGCCGATGCCGACGATGGACAGCCACGGCGCATCGGCTAAAACGGGACGATCCGATTCAGGAGACGACATGAAACCCTCCCTGCTCATTCTCGGCGGTACGACCGAAGCGCGCCAGCTTGCCGCGCAGCTTTCCCAAGCCGGCTTCGATTGCCTGCTTTCGCTGGCCGGACGCACGAAGACGCCCGCCGCCCAGCCCGTGCCGGTGCGGACCGGCGGCTTCGGCGGCGCGGAAGGGCTGGCGGAATTTCTGAAGCAGGGCCGTTTCGATCTGCTGGTGGATGCGACCCATCCCTATGCGGCGAAGATTTCCGCCAATGCCGCCCGCGCCTCGGCGCTTTCCGGCGTGCCGCTGGTCGCGCTGCGCCGCCCCGGCTGGCAGCGGCAGGCGGGCGACGACTGGCGCGACGCGGCAAGCGTCGCGGCGGCGGTTTCCGTGCTTGGTGATGCGCCGCGCCGGGTGTTCGTGGCGCTCGGACGCAACGAACTTCTGCCCTTCGAGGCCGCGCCGCAGCACCGTTACCTGATCCGCAGCGTCGATCCGGTCGAGCCGCCGCTCGCCCTGCCGGATGCGGACTACATCACCGCGCGCGGTCCGTTCCCGGAGGACGAGGAGAGGGCGTTGCTCGAAGCGCACGGCGTGGAGGTGGTCGTTTCGAAGAACTCCGGCGGCGAGGCCGCCTACGGCAAGATCGCCGCCGCCCGCGCGCTCGGCCTGCCGGTGGTGATGATCGCCCGGCCCGTTTTGCCGGAGGTGGAAAGCGGCGAGAGCGTGGAGGCGGTGGCGGACATGGTGCTGCGGCGATTTTCCGCGTTCCTGCCAGGCTCCCCCTTCTCCCCACCGGGGAGAAGGGGCCCGAAGGGCGGATGAGGGGGAGCGAACGCGACGGTCCTGCCGTGCAAGCCCCCTCATCCGGCTGCCGCCACCTTCTCCCCCTCGGGGAGAGGGCGCAGGAGCCGTTAGGTTGTCTTCCACGCCGGCGAGCCGGGAAACCGGTGCACCCATCGTTCTCCCCCCTCGTGGGGGAGATGGCGGCAGCCAGAGGGGGTAGCGACGCAGCCGCTCCATTCTCATCCTTCCTCCCAGAAGCGCGGTGAATAGACCAGCGCCGGTTTGCCCGGCCGCTCGATCAGCCGCGTCTGCACCGAGCCGACGATGATGCAGGTGGCCATGTCGGCCATCGCGCCGCGCGCTTCGGCGAGCGGCACCACGCGGATCGCCTCGTCCGGGCGGCCGGCAGCGCGGCCGAAAATCACCGGCACCTTGGCCGGCAGATGAGCGCGCAGCACATCGAAGGCCGTGTCGAGCTGATGCGGGCGGGCCTTGCTCACCGGGTTGTAGAAGGCCATGACGAAGCCGGCCTCCGCCGCCGCGATCAGCCGCCGTTCGATGACGGACCAGGGTTTCAGGTTGTCGGAGAGCGAGATCGCGCAGAAATCGTGGCCGAGCGGCGCGCCGGCGCTCGCCGCCACCGCCAGCATGGCCGTCACGCCTGGCACGACCCTGAAATCGATGGCCCGCCAGTCCTCCGGCCCCCTGTCCATCGCCTCGCAGACGGCGGCGGCCATCGCGAAGACGCCGGGATCGCCGCCCGAAACCACGCAGACCTTACCCCCGGCGGCGGCCAGCGTCAGCGCGGCCTCGGCGCGGGAAAGTTCCTCGCGGTTGTCGGAAGCGTGGCGGCGCTGGTCGTCGCGAAGCGCCAGCCGGTCGAGATAGGGGAGGTAGCCGAAGAAATCCTCCGCCTGCGCGATGGCTTCGGAGGCTTCCGGCGTCAGGAAGCGGGGTTCGCCGGGGCCGAGGCCGACGACGCTGAGCGCGCCGGTCATTCCGCCGCCTCCGCGCGGGCTTGCGGGCGCGTCCGCCAGCCGGGCACCAACACGATGGAGAAATAGGGCGCAGGCTCCGGGCCGCGTTCGGCAAGCGGCATCATCGCGGCATTGGCCATCGTGCCGCGCTCGACATAGAGCGCGCCGGCGAGCTTGCCGGCCCGTTCCAGCGCCCGGCGGATCTTCGGCAGGTTGCGCCCCACCTTCATGATCACCGCGCCATCCGTGCCGGAAAGCCGCTCGGCCAGCAGGTCCTCATCCAGCGTGCCGGGCAGAACGGAGAGGATATCGTCGCCCTGCACCAGCGGCAGGCCGGCCGCCGACCAGCAGCCGGACATGGCGGTGACGCCCGCCGCCACCTCGGCCTCGAAGCGCGGCGCCAGCCGCAGATGCAGGTGCATGTAGGAACCGTAGAACAGCGGATCGCCCTCGGAGAGCACCGCCACCGTGCGGCCCGCCTCCAGATGGACGGCGATCTCTTCCGCCGAGCGGTCGAAGAAGGCGGAAATCTCCGTGCCGTAATCGTCGCTCTTGCGGTGCTTTTCCACCGTCACCGGGTAGACCAGCGGCAGTTCCACCGTTCCGGGGCGGATATGGGCGGCCACGATGGCGCGCCCGTTGCCGGTCGAGCCCTTCTTGCAGAAGAAGGCGACGACATGGGCCTCGGAAAGCGCCCTGACCGCCTTCAGCGTCATCAGTTCCGGATCGCCGGGGCCGGTGCCGACGCCCCAGAGCTTGCCCTTTTCCGTCATAGCCCCGCCCTCGCCAGCGCGTTGAGTGCGGCCGCCGTCATCGCCGAACCGCCCATGCGGCCCCGGACCACGGCGTGGGGAATGCCGAGCGGGCTTTCCAGAAGCGCCTCCTTGGATTCGGCCGCGCCCACGAAGCCGACCGGCATGCCGACGATGGCGGCGGGGCGCGGCGCGCCGGCCTCCAGCTTTTCCAGCAGATAGAACAGGGCGGTCGGCGCATTGCCGATGGCGACCACGGCGCCCTCCAGATGCTCGTCCCAGAAATCCAGCGCCGCCGCCGAGCGGGTGTTGCCGATTTCCTTCGCCCGTTCCGCCGTGCGCGGGTCGCGCAGGGTGCAGATCACCGCATTGTTCGCCGGCAGCCGCGCCCGCGTCACGCCGTGCGCCACCATTTCCGCGTCGCAGAGGATCGGCCTGCCTGCCTTGAGCGCGGCGCGCGCCGCGCCGACGAAGCCGGGCGAGAAGCGGAAATGCGCCGCCGCCTCCACCTGTCCGCAGGCGTGGATCATGCGGATCGCCACGTCCGCCTCCTCTTCGGAAAAGGCGGAAAGATCGGCCTCGGCGCGAATGGTCGCGAAGGATTTCTCGTAAATGGCGTTGCCGTCGCGGATATAGTCGTAAACGGTCATGAGGTTCCTTTCGTGAGCGCCGGGGCGATCCCGGCGGGACCGAGACGGCGAAGGCAGCGGGCGGCGGTCTCGCCCGCCTCGCGCCTCAGTTCAACGAGCGCCGAGAGCGTGCGCAGGGTTTCCGCCGCCTGATCGATGGCGAGGCTCGCGGTCGGGGGAGCGCCAGCCTTGCCGTCGAAGGCAAAAGCGATGCCGTCCGGCTGGCCGGACAGCGCAATCAGCGCCGGCTCGGGATGGGCACAGCCCTTCGCGCAGCCGGAAATGTGCAGCGTGAACGAACCGTCGAGCAGGCGCGGCAGGCGTGCGGCCTCCGCCGCCAGCGCATGCGTATCGAACAGCGCCGAGGTGCAGGCGGGCTGGCCGGGGCAGACGGCAATTGCCGCACGCGGATCGTCGGCCCGCGTCAGGAAGCCGGCGCTTTCCGCCGCCTTTTCCATCGCCGCGCAGGCGGCAGGCGCGCCGATCAGCAGCAGCGCATGGCCCGGCGCGGGGCGGATCGCCTCGATGCCGGCCGCCTCCGCCGCGTGCAGGAAGCCGATCAGCGTTTCGGCGCGGACCTGTCCGAAGGCCGGGGCGATGCCGAACGCCGTCTTTCCGTCGTTCAGCGCAAACAGGCCGAACGGCTTCGGATCGCCGGCCGGCACGGGGGCGGGCCTTGCGGGAGCAAGCCGGGCGCCGGCCAGCGCCCGCACCGCGTCCGCGCCGAAATCACGGCCCCGGAAGCGGCGGCCCTTCTCGGCCATCTGCGACAGGAGGATGAGCGCCGTTTCGACCGCATCGTTCGCTGTCAGCAGGCCGTGCGCCGCGTCCGGCCTTTCCGGCCCGCCGGTGAAAAGCAGCCATCCCGCATTCTTCACCGCCCGCAGACGAATATCGGCGAGCAGGGCGGACAGCGGCAGGCGTCCGCCGCCATCCACCACCACCGCCGTTTTAGGGGCGAGCCGGGGGGCAAGCCCGCGTTCGGCGACACCCTGCCGGATGGCTTCCGCCAGCGGGCGCGGATCGGCCTCTTCCGCCGCATCCAGCCCGGCGAGCGGGCCGGTGTCGATGGCGATGCCATCGCGCAGCGGCAGGCCGAACGTGCGCGCCTCGTGCTCGAACAGACAGGCGCTTTCGGGCGTGAGGCCGCGCGCTTGGAGATTGCCGCGCGCGGAAATGTCGAGAATGCCGTTGCCGTGGCGCAGCGCCGCCGCGCAGAGCGACACCAGCGCCCGCGGGCTTGCCGGGGCGGTGAGTGCCGCGCGGCAGAGCAGGCCGTCGCCGGTCTGCATGGGGGCGGAAAGGCTGGGGCACGCGCCGCGCCGCATGGTCTCGGGAAGGATCGCCGTCATCGGATCGTCGCCTCCGTATCTTCGCGAAGAAGGGATTCCAGCAGCGCGTCGATGCTGTTGCGGCGCGGATGCCAGAGGTTGCGGCGGCGGGCGGAGAGAAAGCGCTTCGCCATGAAGCGCGCGCCTTCCGGATTCTGGGCGGTAAGGAAATCGCGCACCGTCCCGTCGCCCAGATAGGCGTCGAACACGGCTTCGATCAGCGAGGGCTGGATGGCCTCTGTGGTTTCGGCGAAGCCGACGAGACGGTCGACGGTTTCGACCAGTTCGGCCGCCCCGCGCGGGCCGTGGCGCATCTGGCCGGCGATGAAGCGCGGGCTGACGGCGCGGCCCCGCACCACGCGGGCGACGGCCTCGCTGACCGAGCGGGCGCGGGGGCGGGCGGGATCGGTGGTGTCGAGCGCGATCACATCGGCCTTGCCGCCGAGTGCGGCCACCGCCGCCGAAAACCCGCCGATGAAGGCGACGTCCGCCGAGCCGTCGAGCAGGTCGCGGCCCGGATCGTCGCCGGTATGGACGAGAAGGTCGGCGTCGCGCACGGCCTCGGCGAAACGGCCGGGCAGGGCCTCCGCCTCGCCGTTCTCGCCGGAAAAGGCATGGCTCGTCATGGCCAGATAGGCCTCGCCCAGCGCCTCGCGGGCCTGCCAGTCGCCGGAGGAAAGCCGGTCCTCGATGCCTGCGCCATAGGTGCCGGGGGCCGAGCCGAACAGGCGCGGCGGCAGGCGGCCCTCACGGCGAGCCTTTTCGGCAAGCGGATTGTCGCCCGGCGCTTCCTCGCGCGCCGCGATCGCCCGCATCGTCGTGTCGAGCAGCGCGATGAGCGCGGCGAACATGTCGCGAAACAGGCCGGACATGCGGATGGTGACGTCGATGCGGGGGCGTCCGAGCTTCGCGGGCGGCAGGACCTCGACGCCCGTCACCCGGCCCGTCGCGGCGTCCCAGACCGGCCTCGCGCCCATCAGCGCCAGCGCATGCGCCACGTCCTCGCCGCCGTTGCGCAAGCTGGCGCTGCCCCACAGGTCCATGACGATGGATTGCGGCCAGTCGCCGTGGTCCTGAAGATGGCGGCGCAGCACCTCTTCCGCCGCCCGGCGGCCCAGCTCATAGGCCGTCGGCGTCGGCATGGTGCGCGGGTCGGCGGCATAGAGATTGCGGCCCGTGGGCAGCACGTCGCGGCGGCCGCGCGCCGGCGCGCCGGAGGGGCCGGGGCGGATGCGCCGCCCGTCGAGCGCGGCGATCAGGGCCTCGCCCTCGGCGCGCGCGCTTTCGATGCGGGCGGGGTCGGTCTCGCCCGGTGGCGAGAAGCCGAAGATGTGCTGGCCGTCCTTCAGCGAGAAATCTTTGAGGTCGCAGAGGAAGGCGTCGATACGCACCAGCGCCGTCTCGGGATCGTCGGTCTTCGCGACGCCCGCTTCCGCCGCGACGCCGGTGTCGCGCGCGGTCTCGACGATCAGCTTCGCCAGCCGGTCGCGGCGGTTGCGGTCCAGCCCCTCGGCCTGCGCATATTCGTCGGCGAGTTGCTCCAGCTTTTGCTGCTCCGGCGACAGTTCCGCACCGACGAGCGGCGGCGGCAGGTGGCCGAGCGTGACCGCGCCGATGCGCCGCTTGGCGACCGCCGCCTCGCCCGGATTGGAAACGATGAACGGATAGACGACCGGCAACGAACCGATCACGACCTCCGGGAAGCAGGCGGACGACAGCGCCACCACCTTGCCCGGCAGCCATTCGATGGCCCCGTGCGCGCCGACATGGACGATGGCGTGCGCATCGAGCGCGCGGCGCATCCACAGGCCGAAGGCGATCAGCGCGTGGCGGGGCGCAAGCGCCGGATCGTGATAATCGGCGCGGCGCTCCGCCTGCCGCCCCCGGTCGGGCGCGAGCGCCACGGTGATGCGCCCGAAGCGGGCGGCGCGGAAACGGAAACGGCCGTTTTCGACGGACTCGTCTTCCTCCGGCGATCCCCATGTCGTGAAGACCGCTTGCAGTGCGGCTTGGGGCAGGAGGGCAGGACCGTCGCCTGTAATACCAGGCTCACGGCTCTTGCCCCTTCTCCCCGTGGGGGAGAAGGTGGCGGCAGCCGGATGAGGGGGCTCCCCTTGCGACTTTTGCGCCGGCGCATCCACCCTCATCCGCCCTTCGGGCACCTTCTCCCCGCTGGGGAGAAGGGGACGCGGCACCGTTTGCGTTTGATCGGCCATCGCCGCGCGGTAAGCGGAAAGGGGCAGCGTTTCGCCGCCCTCCAACCGGTCGAGTAGGTCGCGGGCGGTGGCGGGGATATCCTCCACCGCATAGCCCTCGTCCTTCAGCCGGATCAGCATGCGCCGCACGCTTTCCGGCACGTCGAGGCCCACGGCATAGCCGGTGCGGCCGGGGGCGGAAGGGTAGTCAGGAATAAGGATGACGAGGTTGCGCTCGGCCCTCGGCGTCGCGCGCAGCCGAAGATGCGCGGCGATGCGATCCGCCACAGCCTCGACGCGATCCGGCTCGGGGCGGTTGAAGGCAAGACCCGCTTCGTTCGCTTCCTTGAAGGAGACGGCGCCGGCCAGTATCCGCCCGTCGAGTTCCGGCAGGACGACGTGCATGGCGAGATCGGCGGGGTTGAGGCCGCGCCGGTTCTCCGCCCAGCCGGCGCGCGGCGTGGTGGCGGTGACGACCTGGAACACCGGCGCGTCGAACCGGTCGAACAGGGTTTCGCCCCGCTCGTCCGTGCCGCTGGAAAACGCCGTGGCGGTGACGATGGCCGCCGGGCGGATCGCCGCGAAAGCATCTTCCGCGAAGGCGAGCGCCGGCCTGTCCTTCAGCCCGGTGACGAACAACGGCAGCGGCGCGAAGCCGTGCCGTTCCAGCGCCGTAAACAGCGCGTCGATGGGGACGGCGTCGTTCGCCAGCAGCATCGAGCGGTAGAAGAGCAGCGGAATGCGCCGCGCCTCCGCCGGAAAGCCCGCCAGCAGGGTTTCGAGCGGCACAATGCCGTGGCCGGGGCGGTAGAAGCCGGCCTTTTCGACCGGCTCGGCGGCATCGATTTCAGCCGTTTCGCCGCGCGCCAGCGCCTTCAGGTGGCCGACGGCGCGCTTGAGGTTTTCCGGCCCGCCCTCACGGAAGCAGGCGAGCAGCGCGGCCAGCACCTCCGGGGAAACCGTCGAGGCGGCTTCCAGCCGCTCGTCGCGCTGGCTGCATTCGCCGGGCAGCAGGGCGAGCGCGATGCCGTTTTCGCGGGCGATCCGCGAAAGCTCGGCCACGCCATAGGCCCAGCGGTCGTGCCCGCCGAGAATGCGCACCAGAACGGCCTTCGCCTTCGAGCCGGTCTTTTCGATCCACAGGTCGGTGGAAAAGGGGTGGCGCAGTTCGGAAAGCTGCGTCAGGCCGAGGCTCACATCGCCTTCGCCCCATGCAGCCGCGAGGCCGGACAGGTCGCTCGGCGAGAAGGACAGCACCAGCACATCCGCCGCCGGCTGACGAAGGTCGACCGGTTCGGCGATGTCGTCGAGCGACGAGGAAGTGCCGGCGAGGATGTGCATGGGATCACGCCGCCAGAAGGGCTGCGATCCTGTCGCGGTCAATGCCCTTTTCGCCGATCACCACGAGGCGGCTGAGGCGCGCTTCGCCCTCGCCCCACGGACGGTCGAAATAATGGCTGACGCGCGGGCCGACCGCCTGCACCTGAAGCCGCATCGGCTTGCCCGCGACGGAGACGAAACCCTTGATGCGCAGCACGTCCTCAGCCTCTGCCGTCTCGGAAATCCGCTTCGCCAGTGCTTCCGGGTCGCGGATTTCGGCAAGGTCGACGATGAAGCTGTCGAAATCGTCGTGGTCGTGGTCTTCCTCGTGGTCGTGATGGGTGTGGCGGCTGTCGATATCGTCCTCCACCGCAAGGCCGAGGCCGGTCAGCACCGCCGGGTCGAGCCGGCCGTTTTCGGCGGTGACGATCTTCACCGCGCGCGGCAGGTGCTCGGCGATGCGGGCCTTGGCCGCTTCGAGGGCGGCGGGGTCGAGCAGGTCGGCCTTGGTCAGCACGATGAGGTCGGCGCAGGCCACCTGATCCTCGAACACCTCCTCCACCGGATCGTCGTGGTCGAGCGTTTCCAGTTCCGAACGCTGGGCCTCCAGCGCGTCGTGGTCGCTGGCGACCCGGCCTTCGGAGAGCGCCAGCCCGTCGACCACGGCGACCACGCCGTCCACCGTCACCCGCGCCTTCACGCTCGGCCACTGGAAGGCCTTCACCAGCGGTTTCGGCAGGGCGAGGCCGGAGGTTTCGATGAGGATATGGTCGACCGGCGGTTCGAGCGACAGGATGCGGTCGAGCGCCGGCAGGAAATCGTCGGCCACCGTGCAGCAGATGCATCCGTTCGCCAGCTCGATGATGTTCTCGTCCGGGCAATTGGCGACGCCGCAGGCCTTCAGCGCCTCGCCGTCGATGCCGACATCGCCGAACTCGTTGACGATAATCGCCAGCCGCTTGCCGTCGAGCGTTTCGATGAGATGGCGCAGCAGCGTGGTCTTGCCGGCACCGAGAAAGCCGGTGACGACGGTGGCGGGAAGGCGGGCGAGATGGCTCATGACAGGTCCTCCTGATGGGAAAAGGGCGGAATGCGGGCGGCGAGCCCGCTGCGAAGCGATGGCGGGCGGCCCTTCAGCGGCAGGAAGCCGCGCTCGTCAGCGGCCAGCATGCGCGCGCCGGCGGAAAGATCGGCGATATGGTCCTCGGTGAGGCCGTGGAAGACGTAGGACCAGCCGTTGCGATGGACGAGGGCGGCGCTCGCCGGGCTCTTGCACTGAACGAGGCAGGTGACGGGGCGGATGGCGCGGCTGGCCGCCTCGGCATCGCCGAAGGCTTCGCGCAGAAGGCCGATCAGGCCCGCGCCGGGGCGGCTCGTCCCGTCCGCGCCACGGCAGGTCTTGCACACGAAAAGGGTGACTTTATCGGCGTCCCAGCCCGTTTCCTCGCCCATGCGACCATCCTTCCGCCTTGCGGCCTTAACAGATGGGGTGCGGGCGGCGGGACGGATCGTCCCCATGCCGGAAGCCGTGCATATCCCTCCGGGGCACCCCGCCCGGCGGACTCGATTCGAAGGTTCGACGGCAGGTCTCCTGGCTCGCGGATCGAACGCCCATGACCGCCTTCCCGGTTTCCCAGTGGCTTTTCGGTCAAGGCTTTCCGCTTACAGTTGCGGGGGCAGCCGCGGCATTGCCCTGAACTTCAAGGCGCACCGCATTCCCTTTCTCGCCTTCTCCTTTGCGGAAGAAGGACCGTCACTCGTCGAGTTAAGAGCGTTTCGGCCGTCTGTCAATGCGCCTTGGTCAGGCGCGCCAGCCATGCGCACCGATTGCCGATTGCAACCGTGAAGCTTCCGGTTATATAGTTCTCCTGCCGAAGGTGTCCGGAAGGACCGAGAGGGAATGCGGTGCGACGTCAATCGTCAAGTCCGCGGCTGCCCCCGCAACTGTAGGCGGAGAGTTTTGCCCAAGCGCCACTGGATTTTTGTCCGGGAAGGCGGGCGAAGCGCCCGATCCGCGAGCCAGGAGACCTGCCCGAGGCGCAACTGAATCAAACGCCCCTCGGGTGGAGGGGAAAAGGATCGATCATGACGGCTCAAACTTCCTCCGCATCCGCGGCGGGCCTTTCCGGTTCGCGCGCCGCTTCCCTCTTGTGCTCGACGGCCCTCGGGCTGTTCGTCATCGGCATCGTCGGTTTCTCGCACATCAGCGCGGTCCACAACGCCACGCACGACACGCGCCATTCGCTGGCCTTCCCCTGCCACTGAGGAGACGGTCCCATGTCGCTTTTCCGTAACGTCGTCTTCGTGGCGGCGCTCGTCGGGCTGTTGTCCGGCCTCTTCCTGACGCTGATGCAGGGCGCCGTCACCGTGCCGCTCATTCTCCAAGCCGAAACCTTCGAGAGCGGCGGCGAACCCGCCGCCGACACCGCGCTCGCCGTTCCCGGCCCGGCCGGCGGTCACGACCATGCGGAAGAAGAAGAGGATGGCTGGATGCCTTCCGACGGCTTCGAACGCTATCTCTACACCGGCATCGCCAATGTGCTAGCCGGCATCGGCTTCGCCCTGCTGCTCATCTCGGCCTCGGAAGCCTTCGGCGGCCTGAAGGGCTGGCGCAACGGCCTCCACTGGGGGCTGGCCGGCTTCCTCGTCTTCAGCCTCGTGCCGGGGATCGGGCTGGCGCCGGAACTGCCCGGCATGCCCGCCGCCGAGCTTTTCCCGCGCCAGGTCTGGTGGACGGCGACCGCCGCCGCCACGGCCGCGGCGCTGGCGCTGCTCGTCTTTTCCCGCTCGCCGGTTCTGGCCGCCGTCGCGCTCGTCCTGCTCGTCGCCCCGCATCTCGTCGGCCCGCCGCAGCCGGAAAGCCATGAAACGCTGGTGCCCGCCGATGTACATCAGCGCTTCGTCGCCGGCGTCTTCGCCACCAGCCTCGTCTTCTGGGCGACGATCGGCGTTCTTGCCGCGCTCATCCGGCCGAGGTTCCGGGCCGGCGAGGACCATTTGCCGGAAACCTCCGCCCGGGTTCCGGCATGACGGAGATCGATCCGGCCCGCGCCGCCCGCCACCGCGACAAGATGATCGCCCGCAAGGCGGTTCAGGATGCCGAAGTGGCGGAAAAGACCGTCGAGAAGGGCCTGCTGATGGTCCATACCGGGCCGGGCAAGGGCAAGTCGACGGCGGCCTTCGGGCTGGCGCTGCGCATGCTCGGCAATGGCGGGCGGGTTGGCGTCGTGCAGTTCGTCAAGGGCGCGTGGTCGACGGGCGAGCAGAAGGCGCTGTGCGACGCCTTCGGCGACCGGATCGTGTGGAAGACGATGGGCGAGGGCTTCACCTGGGACGTCCAGGACCTCGCCCGCGATATCGCTGCCGCCCACAAGGCGTGGGAGGCAGCGCTTGCGATGATGGCCGACCCGACGATTTCGCTCGTCGTTCTCGACGAGCTGAACATCGCGCTGCGCTACGACTACCTGCCGCTGGAGGAGGTGGTCGCGGCGCTCACCGGCCGCCGGCCGGAGCTGCATGTCGTCGTCACCGGCCGCAACGCCAAACCGCTCCTGACCGAGGTCGCCGACCTGGTGACGGAAATGACGCTGGTGAAGCATCATTTCAAGGCGGGCGTGAAGGCGCAGGCCGGCGTCGAGTTCTGAGATGGCGGCGGCGACGGGCAGGAGGGCGCGGGCCCTGATGTTTCAGGGCACCGGCTCGGATGTCGGCAAGTCGCTGATGGTGGCGGGGCTGGCGCGGGCCTTTACCCTGCGCGGGCTGAAGGTGCTGCCGTTCAAGCCGCAGAACATGTCGAACAACGCTGCCGTGACCGCCGATGGCGGCGAGATCGGTCGGGCGCAGGCGCTTCAGGCCCGCGCCGCGCGCGCGCCGCTTTCCGTCCACATGAACCCGGTGCTTCTGAAGCCGCAGAGCGACGTGGGCGCGCAAGTGGTGGTGCAGGGCCGCGTCGAGGGCAATGCGAAGGCCGCCGATTATCAGGGCTGGAAGCCGCAGCTTCTGCCGCGCGTGCTGGAAAGCTTCGACATCCTGCGCGCAAACGCCGATCTGGTGCTGGTGGAGGGGGCCGGCAGCGCCTCGGAAATCAACCTGCGCGCCAACGACATCGCCAATATGGGCTTCGCCCGCGCGGCGCACGTGCCGGTGGTGCTGATCGGCGACATCGACCGGGGCGGGGTGATCGCCAGCCTCGTCGGCACGAAGGCGGTGATCGAGCCGCAGGACGCTGCGCTGATCGAGGGCTTCGTCGTCAACCGTTTCCGGGGCGATCCGGCGCTGTTTTCGGATGGCATGCGGATGATCGCCGACGCGACCGGCTGGCGTTCCATCGGCCTTCTGCCGCATTTTCCCGAGGCCGCACGCCTGCCGGCCGAAGATGCGCTCGGCCTTGCCGGCCCCGGCGAACGCAAGCAGGGCGCGACGATCCGCGTCGCCGTACCGATCCTTCCGCATATCTCCAATTTCGACGATCTCGATCCGCTCGCCGTCGAGCCGGATGTGGAGATCATCCGCGTGCGGCCCGGCGAAGTGATTCCCGCCGATTGCGCGCTGGTGCTGCTGTGCGGCTCCAAGGCGACCATGAGCGACCTCGCCGTTTTGAAGGCGGCGGGCTTCGATATCGATATTCTGGCCCATCGCCGCCGGGGCGGGCATGTACTCGGCCTGTGCGGCGGCTATCAGATGCTCGGCCGCACCGTGTCCGACCCCGATGGCATCGAGGGCGAACCGGGCACGGTCGAGGGCCTCGGCCTGCTCGACGTCGAAACCGTGCTGTCCGGCGAGAAGCGGCTTGAGGAAGTCTCCGGCGAAAGCGTCGACGGCATGCCGCTGAAGGGTTACGAGATGCATATGGGCGTGACCGAAGGGCCGGATCGAACGCGGCCCTTCGCAACCGTCGGAGGACGGGCGGAAGGCGCCATCTCCGCCGACGGGCGGGTGACGGGAACCTATCTGCACGGGCTCTTCGCGGACGACCGCCAGCGCGCCGCGTGGCTTGCGCGGCTGGGGGGCAAGGCTGCGGGGTTCGATTACGAGGCGGGCGTGGACGACGTGCTCGACCGGCTGGCCGCGCATATGGAGCGCCATCTCGACCTCGACACGCTGCTCGCTATGGCGCGGTGAGAAGCGCCAGCAGCCCGAACAGCGCGATCAGCATCCAGCTTGCGATGCGGGCGAGTTTCAAGGCCCGGCGGATATCGGCGGGGCCGAGATCGCGGCGCCCGCCCTCGCCCATGAAGGTCGCCTCGATCATCTGGCCGCCATAGGAACGCGGGCCGGCCAGCGCGAAGCCGAGCGCGCCGGCCAGTGCCGCTTCCGGCCAGCCGGCATTGGGCGAGCGATGATGGCGCGCGTCGCGGCGGATCGCCTTCCAGCCGTTCGCCGGCGAGGCGCCGGCAACGAAGAAGGCGGCGGCGAGGAAAAGCAGGCCGGACAGGCGCGAGGCGGGCAGGTTGATCCAGTCGTCGAACCGCGCCGCCGCCCAGCCGAACGCCTCGAAACGGGCATTGCGGTGGCCGATCATGCTGTCGGCGGTGTTGGCGGCCTTGTAGGCCGCGCCGCCCGCCAGCCCGCCGATTCCGGTCCAGACGGCGGGCGCGACGATGCCATCGGAAAAGTTCTCGGCCAGACTTTCGATGGCCGCGCGGCAGACGGCGGCCTCGTCGAGCTGGTCCGGGTCGCGCCCGACGATCCTCGAAACGGCGCGGCGGCCGCCCTCTATGCCGTCGCGTTCCAGCGCGTCGGCGACGGCCTCGACATGCGCTTCGAGGCTTTTCTGGGCCGGCAGGCTGGCAGCGGCCAGTGCGGCGAGCAGCAGCCCGAAGGGCCGGGCGAGCAGGGCCGTTTCCAGGCAATAGGCCAGCACGGCGGTGACGAGGAGGAGAACCGCAAGCGCCAGCACGCCGCGGCGCTTGCGGGCGGAAAAATTGTCGCTCTCACGGTTCCAGTTGCGGTCGAGCCGCGACACCAGCGCGCCCATCCACGTCACCGGATGGCCGATGCGGGTAAACAGCCAGTCCGGATAGCCGGTGAACCGTTCGATGAGAAGGGCGAGGAAGGCGAGCGAGAAAGCCATGAAACTGCCAGCGGGAACAAAAGCTGCGGTGCGGGCTCACTCTTCCGGGACGAGCGCGTCGAACACGTCGAGCAACGCATCGACGATGGCCTGGCCGAGCGCATTGGCCGATTCGGCGATCTTGCCGTCCTCGCCGTCGCGGGCGGCGAGCGCCAGATTGCTGCCCTGATCGGCGATGATGGCGCCGGCGCGCTCGATGGCCCATTGGGCGAAGTCGCTGCGGTTCTCGATCGTGACCGTTTCCACGGGAATGCTCCTGTTCTGTCCGGCGTGCGGAAGCGTTTCATCGTTGTTAGATCATTTCAGCGTTTCATGGAAACGCTGAAATGATCTAACTATTTGTTTTCGCGCAATTCCGAACGGAAAACCGCTTCACACTTTTCCTGGAATTGCCCTCGAGAGCTTCCGTTTCAAACGGAGTCACGGAACTCTCATAAACATATTTCTGCAATTTGACACCGGTTCACCACCCGTGAGGGCGACCTTATTTCAGTTGCTGGACGTCGCCGGCTTCCGGCTGGGTTCTGTTGAACCCGGGAAATGCCCCCGGTGTGAAAAGGCGCTTCACAGACGAGTCGTGACCGGCACAGGAGAAAGCAGCGTGTCCCTTTTCGGATTTCATTATCGGAAATTACTCCGGTGTGCATTGATCGCATGCGTTATCCAGCCGGGATTTTCCACGCATGGTCACGCTCAGGAGGCCGGCTTTGTCGAACCGGCCATATTGGCCTGCGAAGCGACGGTAGAACGCCATACCTCGGAAAATTATAGGCGACTGGCAACGAAGTCACTCGAATTGTTCCAGAAAATATATACAGGCGAACCGATCCCGCTAGATGCTCCTTTCACTCTGACGGGCATTGCCGCCGAGTGGGACAGGACGGTGGCTGACCTGTCCAAACCGGTCGTGCCGGACAAAGGGCAATACCAGGCCTGGGCAGACATGATCGAACTGGCCCGCGATCAGAGCGCCCTTTATCGCGAACGGCTGGCTGCGGTGCAGGAGCAAGATCCTGCCACGCTCAGGGATCGTTTCAAGCCGGGAAAGTGGCGCGAAATGCCCGATCTTTCCCCGATCTGGCTCCGTGATACCGTTTGTTCTTCAATCACATTCTGAAGACGATCCCGCCCCGGTCAGAAGAAGGCGGGCAGGCGGTCGATCAGCTTGTCCGCCATCAGGCCGGAGAAGATCGCAAAGAGATAGAAGATCGAGAAGGCGAAGTTCTTCTTGGCCGGCAGCATCCGCGCGTCCTTTTCCGGCATGCGCATGACGCCGACGGAGTAGACGATGAAAATGATGCCGAGCAGGGCCGCGAACAGCCCGTAGGTCACACCCGCCATGCCGATCAGCGTCGGCACGATGCCGACGAAGGCCGCCAGAACGGCATAGACGACGATCTGGATCTTGGTCGTGCGCTCGCCGGCGACCACCGGCAGCATCGGCACGCCGGCCTTGTCGTAGTCGCCGCACTTGAACAGGGCAAGCGACCAGAAATGCGGCGGCGTCCACAGGAAGATGATGAGGAAGAGCAGGGCGCTTTCCATCGAGATGCCGCCGGTGACGGCGGCCCAGCCGATCATCGGCGGGAAGGCGCCGGCCGCGCCGCCGATCACGATGTTCTGCGGCGTGCGGCGCTTCAGCAGGATCGTGTAGATGACGGCGTAGAAGAAGATGGTGAAGGCGAGAAGGCCGGCGGCGAGCCAGTTCACCCCGAAGCCAAGCGTGACGACCGAGGCGGCGGAAAGCGCAAGCCCGAGGATGAGCGCCTCGGCGGGAGACACGCGGCCTGCGGGAACCGGGCGGTTCTCCGTGCGGCTCATCACCGCGTCGATATCGGCGTCATACCACATGTTCAGGGCGCCGGACGCACCGGCGCCGATGGCGATACAGAGAATGGCGAGCGCCCCGGACGCCGGCGCGATGCCGCCTGGCGCCAGAAACAGGCCGGCGAAGGCGGTAAACACCACCAGCGACATGACGCGCGGCTTCATCAGGGCAAAATAGTCGCGCAGTCTCGGCGCCAGAAGACGCAGGCTGGACGTTGCGACGGTCGTTTCGTGGTGGCCCGTGACTGACATGAATCGTTTCCGTCTATGCCGCTTCGGCGTCGTTTCCGGTCGTCGGATTACGCCGGCGATGACGGATCAGGAAGATCGCGCCGCCGGCGGAAACCAGAGCGAGAAGCAGGAACTGGATTGCGTAAAGCAGATGATGGTTGGTGAAGCTGACGCGCGTCAGCCCGCCGGCCGGCAGCGCTTCGGCATCGGCGTCGGCTGCCCGGTCGATGAAGAAGGGCGCCGGCGCTGGCAGGCCTGCGGCCGCGGACATGGCCGCGACATCGCGGGAATACCAGCGGCCCCTTCCGGCATCGTTGGGGCGCAGCAACAAGCCATCCGGCTCCGACACGCGCATCAGGCCCGTCACCGAGACGGGTTCGGACGGCACGGCGAAGACGCCCTTGCGTTCCTGCGGCACATATCCGCGGTTGATATAGACGATCTCGCCGGTTTCGAGCCGCAGCGGCGCCATGACCCAGAAGCCCGAGCCTCTCTCGGTCAGCGCCAGCGCATCGGCCTGCGCGTCGGGAACGTAGGTGCCCGTGACGGTGACGCGGCGATACTCGTAATCGGCCGGTTGCAGTGCCGCCCATTCGGACGGCGCCGGCAGGGGAACCGGATCGGCCGAGACGCGCGCCTCGATCCGCGCGATCAGATCGGTCTTCCATTCCAGCCGCGCCAGTTGCCAGGCGGTGAGGCCGAGCATGAGAAGCGTGGCGAAGATGGCGAAGCCGAGCGCGAACGCAAAGGCCTTGCCGCCCCTGCGTGCCGTCCGCTCTTCGGTTGCCGTTGTCATCGCCGCCACACTCATGGTTGTCAGGGCAGGTTCCTGATCTGATCCATCGTCATCGGCGGCATCATGTTCGTGTTCAGGTGGAACAGAACCCAGAGCGAGCCGACGAGCGTGATGAGAACCAGGATGACGGTGAAGAGGAGCGCCATCAGCGTCCAGCCGCCTTCCGACTTCCCGTTCATGTGCAGGAAGTAGATCATGTGAACGAAGATCTGGACGACGCCGAGCCCCATGATCGCCAGCACCAGAACCGTCTTGTCGGCCAGCACGTCGCCCATGACCAGCCAGAAGGGAATGGCGGTCAGGATGACGGACAGGACGAAGCCGGTCAGGTAGCTCTTGAAGGTGCCGTGCGCGTGGTCGTCATGGCCATGCCCGTGGTCATGGTCGTGATGATCGTGCCCGTGAGATGCGTGATTGTCCGTGGTCGCGCTCATCCGACGACTCCCATGAGATAGACGAAGGAGAAGACGCCGATCCAGACGACGTCGAGGAAGTGCCAGAACATCGACAGGCAGTTCAGGCGGCGCATGTTCGCCGCTCCGAGGCCGACCTTCCTAACCTGGACCATCAGCACGACCAGCCAGATCAGGCCGAAGGTGACGTGCAGGCCGTGCGTGCCGACCAGCGTGAAGAAGGCCGAAAGGAAGGCCGAACGCTGCGGCGTCGCGCCGATCTCGATCAGGTGATGGAACTCGTAGAGTTCGAGCCCGATGAAGGCCGCGCCGAACAGGCCGGTGATGCCGAGCCACATCAGCGTCTTGTTGATGTTCTTCTTGTAGGCCTCGAGCATGGCGAAGCCGTAGGTGATCGACGAGAAGAGCAGCATCGCCGTGTTGATGGCGACGAGCGGCAGGTCGAACAGGTCCTTGGGCGCCGGGCCGGCCGCGTAATTGCGGCCGACGACGGCATAGGTTGCAAAGAGCGCTGCGAAGATTAGGCAGTCGCTCATCAGGTAGAGCCAGAAGCCGAGCGACGTGCCGTTTTCCGGGTGATGATCCTCTTCGGTCATCATGAAGACCGGATCGCCGCCGGCCGTCGTCATGGTGGGTGCGTGGTTCGACATCTCTATCAAGCCTGCTTTGCCAGCGCTTCCGTGCGCGATTCCTCGGTGGAGGCGACGGTTTCGGCCGGGATGTGATAATCACGGTTGTAGTTGAAGGTATGGATGATCGACACGGCGATCGTGGCCGCGAGGCCGCCGATGGCGAGCCACCACATGTGCCAGATCAGGCCGAAACCGGTGGCCGTGGCAAGCCCAGCGATGACGATGCCGGCGCCGGTGTTCTTCGGCATGTGGATCGGCCGGAAACCGGACAGCGGGCGCTTGTAGCCGCGCGCCTTCATGTCCCACCAGGCGTCGATGTCGTGGACGACCGGCGTGAAGGCGAAGTTGTATTCCGGCGGCGGCGAGGACGTCGACCATTCCAGCGTGCGGCCGTTCCACGGATCGCCGGTCTCGTCGCGAAGCTGGTCGCGTTTCAGGTAGCTGACGACGAGCTGGATGACGAAACAGCCGATGCCGGCGGCGATCAGCAGCGCACCGAAGGCGGCGGTGCCGAACAGCACCGTCAGCGTCGGGTCGGCCTCGAACTGGCTGAGGCGGCGGGTGACGCCCATCAGGCCGAGCACGTAGAGCGGCATGAAGGCGAAATAGAAGCCGATGAACCAGAACCAGAAGGACAGCTTGCCCCAGAACGGATCCAGCTTGTAGCCGAAGGCCTTCGGGAACCAGTAGACGATGCCGGCGAGCAGCCCGAACACCACGCCGCCGATGATCGTGTTGTGGAAGTGCGCGATCAGGAACAGCGAGTTGTGCAGCACGAAGTCCGCCGGGGGCACCGACATCAGGACGCCGGTCATGCCGCCGATGGTGAAGGTGATGAGGAAGCCTATCGTCCACAGCATGGGCACGTCGAAGCGGATGCGGCCCTTGTACATGGTGAAGAGCCAGTTGAAGATCTTCACGCCCGTCGGCACCGAGATGATCATCGTGGTGATGCCGAAGAAGGTGTTGACGCTGGCGCCCGAGCCCATCGTGAAGAAGTGGTGCAGCCACACGATGTAGGACAGGATGGTGATGACGCCGCTCGCCCAGACCATCGTGGTGTAGCCGAACAGGCGCTTGCCGGAGAAGGTCGCGACGATTTCCGAGAAGATGCCGAAGGCCGGGAGCACGAGGATGTAGACTTCCGGGTGGCCCCAGATCCAGATCAGGTTCACGTACATCATCGGGTTGCCGCCGAGATCGGTCGTGAAGAAGTTCGTGCCGACGTAGCGGTCGAGCGAGAGCAGCGCGAGCGTGGCCGTCAGGACCGGGAACACGGCGACGATCAGGATGTTGGTGAACAGCGCGGTCCAGGTGAAGACCGGCATCTTCATCAGCGTCATACCCGGCGCGCGCATCTTGACGATGGTCACGATCAGGTTGACGCCCGACAGCAATGTCCCGACGCCGGCGATCTGCAACGCCCATATGTAATAGTCGACACCCACCCCGGGCGAGTAGTCGCTCCCCGAAAGCGGCGGGTAGGCCAGCCAGCCGGTCTGGGCGAACTCGCCGACGAACAGCGAGATCATGGTCAGGATCACGCCGCCGACTGTCATCCAGAAGGAGAAGTTGTTGAGGAAGGGGAAGGCCACGTCGCGGGCGCCGATCTGGAGCGGCACGACGAAGTTCATGAAGCCCGTCACCAGCGGCATCGCCACGAAGAAGATCATGATCACGCCGTGGGCGGTGAAGATCTGGTCGTAGTGATGCGCGTTGAGATAGCCTTCCGACCCCGTGGAGGCCCAGACCTGCTGGAGACGCATCATCAGCGCGTCCGCGAAGCCGCGGAACAGCATGACGATGGCGAGAATGATATACATGATCCCGATCTTCTTGTGGTCGATCGAGGTGAACCATTCCTTCCAGAGATAGCCCCAGAGGCGGAAATAGGTGAGCGCGCCGACGAGCGCGATGCCGCCGAGCGCCACCCCGAAGAAGGTGGCGACGACGACCGGCTCGTGCAGCGGCAGCGAGTCGAGCGAAAGACGTCCGAAAATGAACGTCATTAGATCAAAGTGTGAGGACATGGCCTGTCTCTTCGTGCATCGGAAACGTTAGGGAGAATGCCGGAAATCGCGCCGCGAGGGTCAGATCGCCTTCTTCTCCCCGTTCTTGTCGGTGTCTTCGCTGACGGGCGAGAGCGCGGCGGAGCCGAAGGGCGTCGCCGGGGTGCAGAGGCCCAGCCGCAGCGCTTCTTCCTTGTCGATACCCTTGATGCCGCCGCCGCCGAGCGCGTCGATATGCATGATGTCGCGCATGCAGATCTTGTTCTCCTCGACGCAGCGGTTGAGGATCGCGTCGTACAGTTCCGGATCGGCCGCGGCGAAATAGCGGACCGGCTCCTTTTCGGAGGGCTTCGCAAGCTCGACGTAACGCGGACGGTCGAGGGTGTCGCCATCGGCCTTGACCTTGGCGACCCACTCGTCGAAGCCGCCGGCCGAAACGCCGTGGAACTTGAAGTTCATGTGCGAGAAGCCGCGGCCCGACAGGTTGGCGGACATGCCTTTGTAGACACCCTCGCGGTTGATCACCGCGTTGAGCTGCGTCTGCATGCCCGGCATGGAATAGATCTGGCCGGCCAGCGCGGGAATGAAGAACGAGTTCATCGTCGTCGTGCCGGTGATCTTGAAATGAATCGGCACGTTGACCGGCGCCGCCAGCTCGTTGACGGTCGCGATGCCCTGTTCCGGGTAGAAGAACAGCCACTTCCAGTCCAGCGCCACGACCTCGATCGTCAGCGGCCTGACGTTATCCGGCAGCGGCGTCGACGCGTCGATGCGCTCGAGCGGCCTGTAGGGGTCGAGCTTGTGCGTGGCGACCCACGTCACGGCACCGAGAGCGAGGATGATGGCGATCGGCGCGCCCCAGACCACGAATTCGAGCTTGGTGGAGTGGTGGAAATCCGGGTCGTACTCGGCTTCCGTGTTGGAGGCGCGGTACTTCCACGCGATGACCAGCGTCATGATGATGACCGGCACCACGATGAGGAGCATCAGGCCGACGGCGGTATAGATGAGATTGCGCTGCTGGAGCGCAATATCGCCGGACGGGTCGAGAAGGACCATGTCGCAGCTTCCGAGGAAGACGAGCAGCGGCAGGATGCCGAGACGGGTCAGAAAGCGGGTGAGATTTTGCATCGGGGTCACGCTTCATGTTGTTTTATCGCTTGGCTTTATAGTTGATGTCGGTCAATTTCAACCGAGTTCGCCTGTTATTCCAAAGCACAAGCCGGCCGGCCGGCCCGGCGGGGGCAAAATGCGGGCCATCCGCATGCCTGCAAATGGCCATATTGAAAGGAAAAACCAAGGCGCACCTTTCTCCACAGCCGGTTCGGTGCGGCCAGGGCTGCGACGTTTTGCCGCCGGGACGTGCCGCGCGGCCACAGCCCCTTCGCGACACGGCGTGCCCTGCGCCTGCGGCAACCGGGTCGCGGCAATGTTGATCCCGCCGGCAAGGGATTGTACTCCCTGTGTCGACAACGAGGATCGAGCGATGACGGACACAGACACCACCCCGACAGGCGAACGCAAGCGCGGCTCCGGCGTGAAGATGGTCTACGACGTGCTGCGCGACGAGATTCTCGATCTGGTACTGCCGCCGGGCAGCGCCATCGACGAGGTGCAACTGGCCGAGCGCTTCGGCATGTCGCGCACGCCGATTCGCGAGGCGCTGGTGCGGCTGGCGGGCGAGGGGCTGATCGACACGCTGCCGAACCGCTCGACGATGGTCTCGAACATCGATTTCCTCAACATGCACACCTATTTCGACGCGCTGGTGCTGATGTATCGCGCCACCACCCAGCTGGCGGCGAAATATCATCGTCCGGAGGACCTCGAGATCATCCGCGAGCGCCAGGCCGAATTCACCGCCGCCGTCGAGGCGCAGGACGCGCTGGCGATGATCGCCAGCAACGCCGCCCTGCACCTCGCCATCGCCGAGGCCGGGCGCAATTCCTATTTCACCGGCCTCTTCAAGCGGCTTCTCGACGAGGGCCGCCGCATCCTGCGCCTTTATTACCAGTCCTACGACGACCGTCTGCCGCGCCGCTTCGTCGAGGAGCACGACGAGATGATCGCGGCGATCGCGGCCCGCGACCTCGATCTTTCCGAGCGGCTGGCGCGCGAACATGCCGAGCAGATCGTGCGCCAGGTGCAGAAGCTTCTGGTGCGCGAGGAACGGCTGGACATTTCGCTGTAGACCCCGCTGAAATTTTGTCGACAAATAAAATACAAGTGATAATATGCCGCTCGAAAAGGGCGGATCACGGCGTCACGACCCGTACGCGCGGCCTCCCGAAACGAGAGACCGACAGGAGCTTCAGATGACGGCCAGCATTTTTTCCGGCGTGATCCCCGCCTTGATGACCCCGTGCAGAAACGACCGCACCCCCGATTTCGATGCCCTCGTCCACAAGGGCCGGGAACTGATCGACGCCGGCATGTCCGCCGTCGTCTACTGCGGCTCGATGGGCGACTGGCCGCTGCTGACGGACGCGCAGCGCATGGAAGGCGTCGAGCGCCTGGCCAAGGCCGGCATTCCGGTCATCGTCGGCACCGGTGCGGTCAACACGGCGTCTGCCGTGGCCCATGCCGCCCATGCGCAGAAGGTGGGCGCCAAGGGCCTCATGGTCATCCCGCGCGTTCTTTCGCGCGGCTCGGTCATCGCCGCCCAGAAGGCGCATTTCAAGGCGATCCTTTCCGCCGCGCCGGACCTGCCCGCCGTCATCTACAACAGCCCGTATTACGGTTTCGCCACGCGCGCCGACCTGTTCTTCGCGCTGCGCGCCGAGCATCCCAACCTCGTCGGCTTCAAGGAATTCGGCGGGCCGGCCGACATGCGCTATGCGGCCGAGAACATCACCAGCCGCGACGACGAGGTGACGCTGATGATCGGCGTCGACACCGCGGTGTTCCACGGCTTCGTCAATTGCGGCGCGACGGGCGCGATCACCGGCATCGGCAATGTCCTGCCGAAGGAAGTGATCCACCTGTGCAGGCTGGCGCAGGCGGCAGCGGCCGGCGACCCCGACGCCCGCAGCCGCGCGCAGGAACTGGAACAGGCGCTCGCCGTTCTGTCCTCCTTCGACGAAGGCCCGGATCTCGTGCTGTTCTTCAAATACATGATGGTCCTGAAGGGCGATGCGGAATACACACTGCACTTCAACGAGACCGACGTGCTGACCGACAGCCAGCGCGGCTATGTCGAGACCCAGTTCACGCTCTTCAACAGCTGGTATGCCGGATGGAGCGAACTGCCGGGCGCCGTCCGGTCCTGCAAGCCCTGAGCGCCATCGCTTGCCCGCAGGACCATCGACCTCTCCGCCAGCCGTCTATCGCCACGAACGGCTGTCGGCCTCGGACTGGCAGCCGTACGGCGGCAAAACGTTTCCGAATGTCGCGTGAAGCTTTTCGCAGCCCCACTTGTTGACGGGGCCGGGCATACGGCTGTTCAACTCGATACCGACCTCGTCATAGGGGCTGTCGGTGTTCGTCACGTAGCGATACCAGAAGCCGCCGATGACGAAGACTGCGGCAAGGATGACGAGGGTCAGGATACGGGCCAGTTTCACGCTGTTCTTCCGGTTGAAAAGGAGTGCGCACTTACCTCACGACACGATGGTTGGCAAGGTATGGCCGCGGGCTCGGCCGGTGCCTCGCCTTGCACCGGGCGAGGCCGAAGCGTAGCCATTGCCGGCATGCCGCATGGCGGGCCGCTTATGCGACGGCGTCCAGCCCCTTTTCCAGCAGGCGGTCGAGTTGCGCGATCTCGGCGCCGGTCAGCGCGATGCCCTCGCTTTCGGACTTCGCGCGGGCGGCAAAGCGGCGCTGCGAGGGCAGGCGCGCGCCCTGGCCGAGAATCGCATCGAACAGGACTTCGGCGCGATCGAAAGGATTGCCGGGACGGCCTGCCGCGAACGCTTCCGGCGAAAAGGCAAGGATGAGTTCGCCGTGGACCGGGGCGAGCGTCGTCGTGCCGAGGAAATCGAGCACTTCGGGACTGGTCAGGTCGCCGATCATGATCCCCGCCAGAAGCTCGACCATCGTCGAGATCGCCGATCCCTTGTGCCCGCCGAAAGGCAGCATCGCGCCGGCCAGCGCCGCTTCCGGATCGGTCGTCGGTTGGCCGGCCGCGTCGATGGCCCAGCCTTCGGGCAACGGCTTTCCGGCGCGCCGGTGCAGCTCGATCTCGCCGCGGGCGGCGACAGAGGTCGCGAAATCGAAGACATAGGGCGGATTGCCGATGCGCGGCCAGCCGAAGGCGAAGGGATTGGTGCCGAGCAGCGGCTTGTTGCCGCCGGCCGGCGCCACCGTGGCATAGCTCGGGCACATGACGAGCGCGGCCAGCCCCTCCCGTGCGACGGCCTCCACCTCCGGCCAGAGCGCCGAGAAATGCGTGCAGTCGTTGATGACCAGCGCCGCGAGCCCCTGGCTGCGCGCCCGCTCGGCAAGAACCGGAAGGCCGGCTTCGAAGGCCGGATTGGCGAAGCCGCGGCCGGCATCCACCCGCACGATGGCCGAGGCCTCCTGCGGCACGAGGACGGGCACGGCATCCGGCTTCACCTTGCCGGCCTTCACCGTCCGCAACGCCCCCTCGATCCTGTAAATGCCGTGGGACTTGCAGGCATCGCGCTCGCCCGCGACGATGACCCGCGCCAGAGCACCCGCCTGAACGCCGTTCAGGCCGGCGTTGAGAAAGATGGCTTCCACGCGTTCATGCAGCGCCGCTACGGTCAGGATCGTCTCGTCGGTCATTTCTGTTCCCTTTCTTCGCTCCCCGGCCCCCTGGCCCGGTCTCGCCGAGGAACGAATACATCAAAAATACACTGAATCGACATTCGGTTTCGATTTTCCACGCCTGCCGACGATCCAAGATCCGAACCGCCACCCGGCGCGGCAGGACCCAGGGTCAGGAGCGGGCCGCCGGCCCGGATGCCCGGCAACGGTTGCGGCCTGCATATTAAATTGGCAACATGAAACGGAAGCCAAGCTTTGTGCAAATTGCAAGGCTCCTCGCTTGACAGTGTTTGTGGCGCGGCATTTAATGCCGTCGCGATATATCGGTATATTGAATACTGCAACGGATCACGCGCGCGTTCTAACGAAAAACCATAAGGGGAACTTCATGCGACGTCTGCTTTCCACCTCCCTTGCCCTGTTCCTGACGGCCAGCGCTGCTTTCGCGGCTCCCGCCGCCGGCGGCAAGGCCAATCTCATCGTTCAGCCGGAACCGCCGGGCCTGATGATCGGCATCGTCACCAACGGCCCGGCGCTGGCGGTCGGCGGCAACATCTACGAAAGCCTGCTGCGCTACGACGAGACGCTCCAGCCGATGCCGTCGCTGGCGAAGGAATGGACGATCTCGGAAGACGGCCTCACCTACACCTTTGTGCTTCAGGACAATGTGAAGTTCCATGACGGCACGCCGATGACGGCGGAAGACGTCCTGTTCTCGGTCAACGACTTCCTGATGGAGACGCAGCCGCGCCACCGCAACGCCATGACCCAGGTCGAAAGCGTGACGGCGCCGGACGAAAAGACCGTCGTCTTCACGCTGAAGCAGCCGTTCGAGCCCTTCATCCGCGCCTTCGCCTTCGGCGCCATGCCCATCGTGCCGAAGCATATCTACGAGGGCACGGATTACATGACCAACCCGGCCAACGAGAAGCCCGTCGGCACCGGCCCGTTCAAGTTCGCCGAATGGCGCAAGGGCAGCTTCATCCGGCTGGAAAAGAACGCGGACTACTATCTCGAAGGCAAGCCCTATCTCGAGGAACTGATCTACCAGATCATCCCGGACGGCGCCTCGCGCGCGGTGGCCTTCGAAACCGGCGCCGTCGACATCCTGCCGGGCGGCTCGGTCGAGAATTTCGACATTCCGCGCCTGACGGCTCTGCCGAACACCTGCACCACCGAAAAGGGCTGGGAATATTTCGCGCCGCTCTCCTGGCTGTGGCTCAACAACCGCACCGCGCCGATGGACAATCCGAAGTTCCGCCAAGCGATCATGTTCGCGCTCGACCGCGAATTCGCCAAGGAGGTGCTGTGGAACGGCTATGGCGAGGTCGCCACCGGCCCGTTCTCCTCGAAACTGCCCTTCTACAGCAAGCAGGAACCGCAATATTCCTACGATCCCGACAAGGCCAAGGCCCTGCTCGAGGAAATCGGTTATGACGGCAAGCCGCTGAAACTGCTGCCGCTTCCCTATGGCGAGACCTGGCAGCGCTGGGCCGAGGCCGTGAAGCAGAACCTGTCCGACGTCGGTATTCCGGTCGAAATCGAATCCACCGACGTCGCCGGCTGGAACCAGCGCACGGCGAACTGGGAATACGACATCGCCTTCACCTTCCTCTACCAGAACGGCGATCCGGCCATCGGCGTCGACCGCAACTACAAGACCTCGCAGATCGTCAAGGGATCGCCGTGGAACAATGTCGAGGGCTATTCCAACCCCGAGGTGGACAAGCTGTTCGAGGACGCGGCCATCGCCTACCCGGCCGAGGAGCGCCAGAAGCTCTACGATCAGGTGCAAGCCAGGCTGCTGGAAGACGTTCCCGTCGCCTGGCTGCTCGAACTCGGCTTCCCGACGATCTACAATTGCAAGTTCAAGGACGTCGTGACCACGGCCAACGGCCTCGCCGAATCCCTGCGTGACGCCTACATCGAAGAGTAACGGCTTCGACGGGCGGACCGGCGGCGAAAAGCGGCCGGTCCTTTCCTGCAACACAAACGGATAGGTCTCATGGCGCGGTTCATCGCGGGACGGCTTCTCAAGGCGGTCGTCATCCTGATCGGCATCACCATTCTCAACTTCTTCCTCATCCATGCCGCGCCGGGCGATCCCGCCGCAGTCATGGCGGGCGAGGCGGGCGAGACGGACGAAGTCTTCCTCCGGCAGCTTCGCGAGCGCTTCGGCCTCGACAAGCCGCTTTACATGCAGCTTTTCATCTACCTCTCCTCGGTCGTGCAGCTCGACCTCGGCTATTCCTACCGCCAGCAGCTTCCCGTTCTGGACCTGATCCTCGACCGGTTGCCGGCGACGCTTCTCCTGTCCGTTTCCGCCTTCGTCATCTCGCTCGGCCTCGGCATTCTCGCCGGCGCGGTCGCCTCCGCGCGGCAGGGCCGCTGGTCGGACACGATCATCTCGACGGTCGCGCTGATCTTCTATGCCACGCCGCTGTTCTGGCTGGCGCTGATGGCGGTGCTGCTGTTCTCCGTCCAGCTCGGCTGGCTGCCCGGCTTCGGCTACGAGACGGTCGGGGCCGGCCATACCGGCCTGGCGCGCGCGCTGGACATTCTCCGGCATCTCGTCCTGCCGGCACTCACCCTCGGCCTGTTCTTCATGGCCGTCTATGTGCGCATGACCCGCGCCTCGATGCTCGAGGTCAACACGATGGACTTCGTCAAGACCGCCAAGGCCAAGGGCCTGCGGCCCGGCGTCATCCAGCGCCGCCATGTGCTGCGCAACGCCATCCTGCCCGTCGTCACGCTGGCGGGGCTCCAGGCCGGCCAGCTCGTCGGCGGCGCCGTCCTCATCGAAACGGTGTTCGCGTGGCCGGGCATCGGGCGGCTGATGTTCGAGGCGCTCTCCCAGCGCGACTACAACCTGCTGCTCGGCGTCTTCGTCATTTCCGCGGCGATGGTGCTGCTCTTCAACCTCATCACCGATGTTCTCTACCGCATCGTCGATCCGCGTATCCGGGTGACGTCATGAAGGATTTCTGGAAACGCTTCTCGCGCAACAAGGGCGCGGTCCTCGGCCTCGTCATCCTGCTTGCCGTCGTCGTGCTGTCGGCGTCTGCGCCCTTCCTCTTTCCCCGCTCGCCCTGGGCGATGGTGCAGCGCCCCTTCATTCCGCCCTTCACGATGAACGGCTTCCTGCTCGGGACCGATCCGATGGGCCGCGATCTTGCCGCCGGCCTGGCGCACGGCGCGGGCATCTCGCTGCTGGTCGGCCTGGTCTCCACCGTCGTCTCGCTGGCGATCGGCATTCCGATCGGGGCTCTGGCCGGCTATTTCGGCGGCTGGGTCGACGACGTTCTCATGCGCTTCACCGAATTCTTCCAGTCGGTGCCGAGCTTCGCGCTCGCCGTCGTGCTGGTGGCGATCTTCCAGCCGTCGATCGCCTCCATCGTCGCGGCCATCGCCATCGTCTCGTGGCCGCCGGTGGCACGGCTCCTGCGCGGCGAGGTGATGTCGCTGAAATCGCGGGAATTCGTCGAGGCCGCCGTGCTGTCCGGCCAGACCCATGCGACGATCATCTGGCGGCAGATCCTGCCCAACACGCTGTCGCCGATCATCGTTCTGGCCTCGATGATGGTGGCCGCCGCGATCCTCATCGAAAGCTCGCTGTCCTTCCTCGGCCTCGGCGACCGCAACGTCATGTCGTGGGGCTACATCATCGGCGCGGGCCGCACCGTCATCCGGCAGGCGTGGTGGGTGAGCTTCTTCCCCGGTGCGGCCATCCTGCTCACCGTTCTGGCGCTGAACCTGATCGGCGAGGGGCTGAACGATGCGCTCAACCCGCGCCTTGCGCGGCGCGGAAAGTGAGGGAAGCCCGATGATCGACGATCTCTACAAGCCCGTCATCCATCCCGAGCCGGCCGAGGGCCGCCCGGAGCCGGTGGTGCGCATCGAGAAGCTTTCCATCGCCCTGCCGGAAGGGGCCGACCGCCCCTTCGCGGTGGAGCGCGTGAACTTCACGCTGCGCCCCGGCGAGATGCTCTGCGTGGTCGGCGAAAGCGGCTCCGGCAAGTCCATGTCGGCCAATGCGCTGATGGGCCTTCTGCCCGACACGGTGCGCGTCGCCGAAGGCCGCATCCTGCTGGAAGGCATCGACCTGCTGACCCAGCCGCCCGAAAAGCTCTACGACGTGCGCGGCCGCCGCGTCGCGATGATCTTCCAGGAGCCCATGTCGGCGCTCAACCCGCTGATGAAGGTCTCGGCGCAGATCGAGGAGGTCTTCGAGGCGCACGGCCTGCTGACGCCGAAGGAACGCCGGGAACGGGCGCTGAAGCTTCTGACCGAGGTCGGCCTGCCCGACCCGCCGCGCGCCGCCGACAGCTATCCGTTCCAGCTTTCCGGCGGCCAGCGCCAGCGCGTGATGATCGCGATGGCGCTGGCGCTCGAACCGCAGGTGCTGATCGCCGACGAGCCGACGACCGCGCTCGACGTCACCACGCAGGCGCAGATCCTCAAGCTCATCGCCGCGCTCCAGAAGGAGCGCAACATGGCGGTGATGTTCATCACCCACGATTTCGGGGTGGTGGCGGAAATCGCCGATTATGTGAGCGTGATGCAGCTCGGCCGGATCGTCGAAAGCGGCCCGGCGGAGGATGTGCTCTATTCACCGCGGCACTCCTATACGAAGAAGCTGATCGCGGCGATCCCGAAGCTCAGGGCGGGCGTGGAGGAAAAGACGGCGGCCGCACCGGTCCTGACCGTCGAGAACCTGACCAAGACCTACCATCTCGGCGGCGGGCTGTTCTCGAAGAAGCGCGAGGTGCCGGCCGTCAGGAACGTGTCCTTCACCCTCGGGCGCGGCGAGACGCTCGGCATCGTCGGCGAGAGCGGCTCCGGCAAATCCTCCGTCGGGCGCTGCCTCGTCAGGCTTCAGGACCCCGACAGCGGCCGCGTGCTCATCGGCGACCGGGACATGGCGCTCCTGAAGGGCGCGGAACTGCGCGCCGTGCGCCGCCGCATCCAGATGATCTTCCAGGACCCGTTCTCCTCGCTCAATCCGCGCGAGAAGGTGGGCCGCATCATCGCGGACGGTCCCATCGCCTACGGCGAGGACGAGAAGAAGGCCCGCACCCGCGCGGCCGAACTGATGGAGCTGGTCGGCCTCGACCCCAAGGGGATCAACCGCTTCCCGCATGAATTTTCCGGCGGCCAGCGCCAGCGCATCGGCATCGCCCGGGCGCTGGCGCTGAACCCGGAAATCATCGTCGCCGACGAGGCCGTTTCGGCCCTTGACGTCTCCATCCAGGCACAGGTTCTCGACCTGCTCGGCACGCTGAAGCGGGAGCTGAACCTGTCGCTGATCTTCATCACCCACGACCTGCGCGTTGCCGCCCAGATCTGCGACCGCGTCATGGTGATGCAAAAAGGCGAGGTGGTCGAAATCGGCCCCGGTGCCGCCATTTTCGGCGCGCCCAAACACGCCTACACTCAAAGCCTCATCGACGCGATTCCCGGCCGGGAGAAAGAAGCCGCAATGGCCTGATCCGGCCCCCGCCATTCCAGAATCCTCATGCTTTTACAACGGAGCACCCCATGACAGTCGTACCCAACTCCATCGAAGCCCGCGATATCGCCTACCAGCTTCACCCCAACGTCAACCTTCGCAAATACGAGAAGGAAGGCGGGCTGGTCATCGAATCCGGCGACGGCATCTATGTCACCGACACGTCCGGCAAGCGCTACATCGAGGGCATGGCCGGCCTGTGGTCGGTGGCGCTCGGCTTCGGCGAGAAGCGTCTGGCCGAAGTCGCCAAGGCGCAGATGGAGAAGCTGCCCTATTACCACACCTTCTCCTACAAGACGCACGGCCCCTCCATCGACCTCGCCGAACTGCTGATCAAGATCGCCCCGGTGCCGATGTCGAAGGTGCATTTCACCTCCTCCGGCTCCGAGGCCAACGACCTTGCCGCCAAGATGGTGTGGTATCGCTCCAACGCGCTCGGCAACAAGGACAAGAAGAAGATCATCGGCCGCATCAAGGGCTATCACGGCGTCACCATCGCCTCGGCCTCGATCACCGGCCTGCCGCGCAACCATGAAAGCTTCGACCTGCCGCTGGACCGGATGATCCACACGTCCTGCCCGTCCTACGTCCATTTCGGCCTGGAAGGCGAAAGCGAAGCCGACTTCACCGCCCGCATCCTCAAGGACCTCGAAGACCTGATCCTGAAGGAAGGCCCGGAAACCATCGCCGCCTTCTGGGGCGAGCCGGTGATGGGCGCCGGCGGCGTGCTGGTTCCGCCGGCCGGCTACTGGGAAGGCGTGCAGAAGATCCTGAAGAAATACGACATCCTGCTCGTCGCCGACGAGGTGATCTGCGGCTTCGGCCGCACCGGCAAGATGTTCGCCTGCGAGACCTTCGGCATCGAGCCGGACGTGCTGGTCGTCTCCAAGCAGATCTCCTCGTCCTACATGCCGCTTTCCGCGATCATCGTGAACGACAACTTCTACCAGCCGATCGCCGACGAATCGAACCGTATCGGCGTCTTCGGCCACGGCTTCACGGCGTCGGGCCATCCGGTGGCGACCGCCGTCGGCCTCGAAAACCTCAAGATCATCCAGGAGCGCGATCTGGTCGGCAACGCCGCCCGGCTGGAGGAGAAGTTCCTCGGCGGTCTGGCGAAGCTCGCCGAACATCCGCTGGCGCACTCCTCGCGCGGCGTCGGCCTCCTCGGCGCGTTGGAACTGAAGCCGTGGGAAGGCGCTGCCGCCGGCGACGCCGCCGCCGCCCTTTCCGCCGCCTGCGAGCAGGAAGGCCTGATCGTCCGCAACGTCGCGGAAGCGCTGTGCTTCTGCCCGCCGCTGATCATCACCGCCGAGCAGATCGACGAGATGTTCGCCGCCGTCGCCCGCGCGCTGGACAAGGTCGCCGCCACCCGCGCGTGATCGCAAGGAGGGGAGGGGGCTTGCCGCCCTCTCCGTTCCGGCAGTGATAGGCCGCACACCTCTCCCCGTCATGCTCGGGCTTGACCCGGGCATCCACCGTCCGCATTCGCGGATGGATCCTCGGGTCAAGCCCGAGGATGACGAATGAAAGGTATTCGCGAGATTTCAATCGGGAAGAAGGCGTCCGCGCCTCCTTCCGTCAGGAAGCATTAAAGGGAAATGATTATGAGCGGTTCCGAAAAGACCGATCTGGGAGAGATGAGCGCCACCGAGCTTCTGAAGCTCTTCGCCTCCGGCAAGGCCTCGCCCGTCGAGGCGGCGAAAGCCTCGCTCGACCGGATCGAGCGCTTCAACCCGGACGTCAACGCCTTCGCCTATGTGGTGCCGGACATGGCGCTCGCGGCGGCGAAGGAATCGGAAGCACGCTGGAAGAAGGGCGAACCGCTTTCGCCCATCGACGGCGCGCCGACCACCATCAAGGAACTGACGCCGGTGAAGGGCATTCCGTGGCGTCGCGGCTCCGCGCTCGGCTCGAAGGAGCCTTCGGACAAGGAATTCACCATCATGAAGCGGTTGCGCGGCGCTGGCGTCACCGTGCTCGGCACCACGACCTCGCCGGAATTCGGCTGGAAGGGCGTCACGCACGGCCCCGCCTTCGGCAACACGCTCAACCCTTGGCGCACCGACCGCGCCTCCGGCGGCTCGTCCGGAGGCGCGGCGGTCTCGGCCGCCCTCAACATGGGCGTGCTGCACGAGGGTTCGGACGGCGCGGGCTCCATCCGCATTCCCTCCTCCTTTTCCGGCTGCTTCGGCATCAAGCCCACCTTCGGCTGGATACCCGCCGATACGCCGTCGCCGCTGTTCGAGCTTGCCCATCGCGGCCCGCTCACCCGCACGGTGGAGGATGCGACGCTGTTCCTCAACGCCGCGACCGGGCCGACGCCGCTTGCCATGTACGGCACCTGCCCGACGCCGGTTCCCGACTGGAACGCCGCGATCAAGGGCGCGTCGGTCAAGGGCCTGAAGATCGGCTACAGCCGCAATCTCGGCTATGCCGAGGTCCAGCCGGACGTGGCCGCGGCGATAGAGCGCGCTGCCGAACGCCTCGCCGACATGGGGGCGATCGTCGAGGAGGCCGATCCGGGCTTCTCCAACCCCCAGGACGCGCTCATCGCGCTCTGGTACGCGGCGGAAGCCCGCAGCGTGGAACTCGCCAATCCCACCGAGGCGCAGAAGGCGCTGATGGACCCCGGCCTGATCAAAATCTACGAGAAGGGCAAGACCTATTCGGCCATCGACTACGTCGCCGCCGAGCAGGTGCGCGCCGATCTCAAGGTGACGATGGCATTGTTCCACGAGACATACGACGCGCTGATGCTGCCAACCATGCCGGTGACGGCCATCGAGGCGGGTGTCGATTTCCCCGGCGGCGTCGAGGGCAAGGACTGGTCCGACTGGTCGCCCTTCACCTATCCCTTCAACATGACGGGCCAGCCGGCAGTGTCCGTGCCCTGCGGCTTCGACGGCGGCGGCCTGCCCGTCGGCCTGCAATTCGTCGGCCCGCGCTATCGCGACGATATCGTGCTGAGGCTCGCCGCCGCCTATCAGGCGGCCTGGCCGGAAGAGTTCCTGACCGCGCCGCGCAAGGCGGCGTAAGGCCTTCGATGCAAGCCCTTCCCGGTCCGCCGGGAAGGTGAATCCGGCGGACCGCCTCTCCTCCGTCATGCCCGGGTCGAGCCCGGGCATGACGGAGGAGAGGGAAGGGCGAGACAAAGCAGAAAAGACAAAGGAAACACCATGACGGCAACGGCCGTGAAATCGCCCACGGTGGGCGCGGAACTGAAGACGGAAGCCGTCATCGTCAGTGCGGAGGAGGCGCAGGCCATCGCCCGCGACCGGTACGGCCTCGACGGCCGGGCCGAATGGCTGTGGGGCGAGAAGGATTCCAACTATCGCCTGTCGCTGGCCGACGGCACGGAATACCTCCTGAAAATCCTCAATCCCGCCGAAAGCCGGGCCGTGACCGCCATGCACAGCCAGGCGCTCATCCATGTCGCGGCGCGCGACCCGGACATTCCGGTGCAGCGCATCATCCGCACGCTGGACGGCGAGGCGGATTTCCGCATGGTGGATGCGGGAGGGCAGGAGCGTAGCGTGCGCATGGTGACGTTCGTGCCGGGCAGGGCGCAGAAGAGCGCGCCGCATTCCCGGACGCAACGCCGCGCCGTCGGCGTCTGGCTGGCGCGCATGCAGAACGCGCTGGCGGATTTCACCCACGAGGCGGCGCATCACCGCATCACCTGGGACATGAAGCATGCAAGCGGCCTGCGCGACCTGCTGCCGGCCTTCGGCGACCGGCCGATCCGCGCGCGGCTCGAAAAGGCGGTCGACGATTTCGACGCGCGGATCGTGCCGGCGATGGCGGGCCTTCCGGCCCAGGTCGTCCACAACGATTTCAACATGGAGAACATCCTCGTCGATCCGGACGACCCGGACAGGATCAGCGGCATCATCGATTTCGGCGACATGGTGCATGCCCCGCTGCTGTTCGACGTCGCCGTCGGCGCGGCCTACCAGATGGGCGAGGAAGAGGACCCGGTTGCCGCCGCCTGCGACTTCCTCGAAGGCTACGCCTCTCTCAGGACGCTGGGCGCGGCCGAGCTCGACCTGCTCTACCCGGCCATCGTCACGCGCCTTGCCATGCGTCTCGTCATCCCGGAATGGCGGTGCGGTCTTTTCCCCGACCAGCGTCCGTTCCTGACCCGCAACAGCCCGACGGTCGAGCGGCAGTTCGCCCGCCTCGACGCCATCGGCGCGGCGCAGGCCGCCCGCCGCCTGCAATCCGTCTTCAAGTAAGCCGTCCGAGAAGGAACCGTCATGTCCAAACCCGCCCCCGTCATGATCAACGGCTTCGACCCGGCACGGCTCGCAAGCCTGCCCGAAGGCGAGCGCCGCCTGATCGAGCGCCGACAGGCGCTGCTCGGCCCCTCCTACCGCCTGTTCTACGAGGAGCCGGTGCATCCGGTGCGCGGCGAGGGGGTCTGGCTCTACGACGCTGAGGGGGAAGCCTATCTCGACGTCTACAACAACGTGCCCTCGGTCGGCCATTGCCATCCCCATGTCGTCGCAGCGGTCGCGAAGCAGGCGGCGATCCTCAACACGCACACGCGCTATCTCGACGACACCATCCTCGACTACGCCGAGCGGCTGCTCGCGACCTTCCCTGAGCAAATCGACCGGGTGATGTTCACCTGCACCGGATCGGAGGCCGTCGACCTGGCGCTGAGGATCGCCCGCTATCACACAGGCGGCACGGGCATCATCATCACCGAGAACGCCTATCACGGCGTGACGGCCGCGGCCGCCGAAATCTCGCCGTCGCTCGGCCCCAACGTGCCGCTCGGAGCCCATGTCTTCACCGTGCCCGCGCCCGACCCGGCCAGGGCGAACGGCCGCGACGTGGGCGATGTTCTGGCCGAGGAGGTGGAGAAGGCGATCGCCTTCATGCTGCGCCACGGTATCAGGCCGGCGGCCTTCATCGCCGACAGCATCTTCTCCACCGACGGCATCTTTCCCGATCCCGCCGGCTTCCTGCAAAAGACCGTTGAGGTGATGCACGCGCACGGCGCGCTCTACATCGCCGACGAGGTGCAGCCGGGCTTCGGGCGCACCGGCTCGCACATGTGGGGCTTTGAGCGCCACGGCATCGTGCCGGACATCGCCGTGATGGGCAAGCCGATGGGCAACGGCATTCCCATCGCCGCCACCGTGATGAAGGCCGAGGTGCAGGAGAAATTCGGCCGCGACATCCGCTATTTCAACACGTTCGGCGCCAATCACGTTTCCATCGCCGCGGCCTCCGCCGTGCTCGACGTGATCCGCGACGAAAATCTGATGGAAAACGCCGCCGCGACGGGCCATCATATGCTGGAGGGAATGAAGCGGCTCCAGGAGCGCTTCGCCTGTGTCGGCGCGGCGCGCGGCGCGGGCCTCTTTCTCGGCCTCGAATTCGTCAGGGACCGGGAAAGCGGCGAGCCGGACGGCGCGCTGTCATTGAAGGTGGTGAACGGGCTGAGACGCAGGCGCGTGCTGATTTCCGCAGCCAGCCCTCACGGGCATGTGCTGAAGATCCGTCCGCCCCTGCCGTTCCGGCGCGAGCATGCCGATATTTTCCTCGAATCGCTTGAGGCTGTACTGATGGAGCTTGCCTGAGCGTGGCGGACGCGCTAACCCGGCCCAGGAGACATGGAAAGGACCGCATGCACTTCGAATTCCGGCCGATGGAAGCGGGTGACGGCCAGCCGAAGGCCGTGAAGGCCTATAACGAGCTTCGTGACGCGATCATCACCATGAAGCTGCCGCCCGGGGCCGCCCTGCACGAGAGGGAAATCTGCGCACAGCTCGGCATTTCCCGCACGCCGATGCGCGAGGCCGTTCTCAGGCTGGCGCAGGAAGGGCTGGTCAACGTCATTCCGAGCGGCGGCACCTTCGTCAACAAGATCTCCGTGCGCGACGTCATCGAGGGGCAGATCGTGCGCGATGCGCTGGAAATGCGGATGGTGCGCCTTGCCGCCCGCAATTTCCAGCCGGACCGGCAGCGCGATTTTGACCTGTTGATGTTCCGCCAGCAGGAAGCCGCCAAGCGCGCCGACGCGGACGATGCCTTCGCCATCGACAATGAGTTCCACCGGCTGATCTGCACCGTCGCCGGCTTCCCGAATATCTGGCAGACGATCCATGCCTCGACCGGCCAGCTCGACCGGCTGCGCCGGCGCGCCTACCCGAAGGAAGGTTTCTTCGACGAGGTGGTCGAGGAACACGCCGCGATCCAGAAGGCGATCGCCGCCCATGACGAGGCGGAGGCCGTCAGGCTGATGAAGGTGCATATCGACGGCATCGCCGCCGTCCTGCGCTTCGTCATGGCCTCCTACCCGGACATCATGTCGGACGAGGACGACACGGCCATTCTCGACATGCTTCTTGCGCCCGGTGAGTGAATAGCGCCCGCCAGGACAACCCGTTGTTTGTGGTCCGTTAAGACTCTCGCTGTACGACCGGGGGATCGTTTTCAGGTTCGTGCGGGCACCCGTGCATGTCTTTCTGGCCCAATGTGAAATCCCGGCTTAAATATCCGTTGATCCGGGCAGGGCTCGAAATCACCGCCCTGCGCCCGGTGAGGGCGCTGTTTCCGAAAGCCGGCGGACGCGGCGTGATCTGGACGCTGCACCACGTCCGGCCCGAGGCGGGCAGGGCCTACGCGCCGAACGCCTATCTTGCCGTCACGCCGGACTTTCTGGCCGAGGCCATCGAGGAAAGTCTCGCCGCCGGCCTCACACCCGTTCACCTGCACGACCTGCCGGCCCTGCTCGCCGATCCGCAGGACGCACGCAACTTCGTCGCCTTCACGCTGGACGACGGCTATCGCAACAATCGCGAATTCGCCGCGCCGGTCTTCAGGCGCTACGGCGTTCCCTACACGATCTTCATCACACCCGGCTTCGTCGAGCGCAGCCGCTCCATGTGGTGGGAAACCGCCGAGGCGCTGGCGGCCGGCCGCGACAGCTTCCGCTTCGATTTCGGCAGCGGCGAGGAATGGGTCGCCAGCCGCAGCCTTTCCGAGAAGAGCGCCGTCTTCGAGCGCTTCGCCCGCTTCATCCGCGCCGTCGACGAGGACGAGGCCGTCGCCCGCATCGACGCGGCGGCCGCCGCCTACGGCGTCGATCCGCTCGCCATCGTCGACGACCTGACCATGACCGCCGCCGAACTGGCCGATCACGCAGCGGAAGATGCACTCGTCCATTTCGGCGGCCATACGATGACGCATGCCAACCTCTGCCGTCTCGACGAGGCGCGCCAGCGTTTCGAGGTCGAGACCTCGCTCGACAGGATCGAATCCTATGTCGGCGTCCGCCCGCGATCCTTTTCCTATCCCTATGGCTGGGCGTCGGCCTTCTGCGCCGCCGCGGAACGGGCCGTCGCCGGTGCCGGCATCGAGGTCGGCGTGACGACGCGGCCGGGCGTGCTGCATCCGGGCCTGCTGAACGCCACCACCCGCCTGCCGCGCGTCTCGCTCAACGGCTATTACCAGAAGCGCCGCTATGTCCGCGCCCTGCTGTCCGGCGTGCCGTTCAAGCTTCTCGCCTAGGGCAATTCCAGGAAAAGTGTGAAGCGGTTTTTCGTTCGGAATCGCGTAAAAACAAAGAGTTGGAGAATTTCAGCATTTCAGCGAAAAGATGAAATGCTCTAACGGGACGCTTCACGCCGGCAGGCCGCCGGTCGCGATGAAGAAGGGATTGGCGAAACCCGGCTTGCCGTAGCAAAGCGGCGCGCCTTCGATATCCGTCACCGTGCCGCCGGCGATCCGCAGGATGGCGTCGCCGGCCGCCGTGTCCCACTCCATCGTGCGGGAAAAGCGCGGATAGACATCCGCTGCGCCTTCGGCCAGGAGACAGAATTTCAACGACGATCCGACCACCCGCCGCGCGGCGATCCCCTTGCCGTCGAGGAAGGCAAGGGTTTCGGGAGAATTGTGCGAGCGGCTGACGAGGGCGACCGGCTCGGTCGGGCAGGGACGGACGCCGATGGCGGTTCGCGAGGCGACGGTGAAGCCGGCCGTCACCTCCAGCTTTTCCGCGCCCGTGCCAGCCGCGCTATAGGCCCGTCCGCAGGCCGGCGCATAGACCACGCCGGCGACCGGAACGCCCGCCTCGATCAGGGCGATGTTGACGGTGAAATCGCCGTTGCGGGCGATGAACTCCTTGGTGCCGTCGAGCGGATCGACGAGGAAGAAGCGGCCGGCGCCGATATCCGGTATCCGGCCGGCGGCGACCGATTCCTCGGCGATCACCGGAATATCCGCAAACGCATCCGCCAGATGGGACAGGATGATCGTTTCCGCCGTCCGGTCGGCCTCCGTCACGGGGGAACAGTCGGCCTTGAACATGACCTGCGCGCCCCTGGCATGGATGTCCAGAATGGCGCGGCCCGCCTCCAGCGCCGCCTTTTCCAGAATATTCATCATCGCCCGACGATCCCGTTCCATCATCCGTTCTTTGGTTTAGGCCCATCGCGCCGCGTCTGTCCATTCACGATCGCCCGTTTTCCCGGGGCACCGCCACGCTTCCGACACAAAGTGCCTCAGGATGGCGCAGGTCGCGTTCTTGTGATCGAACCTTCAGTGCTTCGGGACGGCAAAAGACGGTTGCGTTAAGGAAGCGGTAACGCTTGGCGCATAGCCTGTCTTAACGGCTCGTTAATATCTTTGACCGGGCCGCGTGACGACGACTGCCATGCCGGCGCCGGGCGCCGCATTCACACAAACCAGACCTGGACGCTCGCTTTGAAGATGACGTTTCTCACCCGACTCCTCGTGGCGCTGGCGCTCGTTCTCGGCATTGCCGGAACCGCCGCGGCCAATCCACGCTATGCCGGCTTCGTCATTGATGCCCGGACCGGCAAGGTGCTTTACGCCGAGAATGCCGATGCCCGGCGTTATCCCGCATCCCTGACCAAGATGATGACGCTCTACCTGGCCTTCGAGGCGCTCGATGCCGGACGCATGCGCGAAACGACGCGCATCGCCGTCTCGCGCCGCGCCGCCGCCGAGCCGCCGTCGAAGATCGGCCTGAAGGCCGGCTCGACGATCACCGTGCGCGACGCGATGCTGGCGCTGGTGACGAAATCGGCCAACGACGCGGCGACGGCGCTCGGCGAGCATCTCGGCGGCTCCGAAGCCGGATTCGCCCGCATGGCCACCGAAAAGGCCCGCGCGCTCGGCATGCGCAACACCACGTTCCGCAACGCGCACGGGTTGCCCAATCCGCGGCAGGTGACGACCGCCCGCGACATGGCGATCCTCGGCATCGCCCTGCGCGAGCATTTCCCCCAGCGCTACGCGATCTTCCAGACCCGCAGCTTCAGCTTCGGCAAGCAGGTGTTCGGCAACCACAACCGGCTGCTGCAACAGGTCAAGGGGGTCGACGGCATCAAGACCGGCTACATCAACGCATCGGGCTTCAATCTCGTGACCTCGGCGCGCAGCGGCAACCGCTCGATCGTCGCCGTCGTCATGGGCGGCAACACGGCGGCCAGCCGCGACGCCCACATGCGCGACCTGATCGCCCGCTACATGCCGAAGGCATCCACCCGCGGCGGCGGCGGCCTCGTCGCCAAGCGGGGCGTCAGCCCGGTCGTGACCAGTTCCATCGCCCCGGAAATCCGCCAGGCGCCGGTGCCGACGCTGCGCGCCGAACAGACGGTGCAATCGGCAAGCCTCGGCATGCTGCCCGTGCCCGAACCGCGCGGCGCGCAGGCCGAAGTCGCCGCCCTCGCGCAGGCGGCGGACCAGTCCGAAACCTTCCAGGAGGCCGCCGGCGGCTGGACGATCCAGATCGCCGCTACGCCGGGCCGCGACGATGCGCTGAGCATTCTGGAGCGCGCCCGCTCCCGTGTGCCGGGCCCCCTGCGTGACGCCGCGCCGCTGGTCGTGGAATACCGGACCGGCGGGCAGACGGTCTACCGCGCCCGCTTTGCGGGCTTCTCCGGCAAGGACAGCGCATGGCAGGCCTGCGGCGCGCTGAAGAAGCACGGCTTCAACTGCTGGGCGTCGGAAGGCTAGAAACCGCAGGCAAGGCGGACCTCAGCGCTTTTCATAAAGCGCCTGGGTTTCCACAAGCGCCTCGTCGAGCCGCCGCCCCTCGCCATAAAGCCGCACGCTGTCCGGCACGGGAACGGCAGGGGGCATGACCGGGCTCGGCCGCAGCGCGCCGATCACGGTCTCGACCGGGATGACGCCCGCCCAGACCGGAAACGCCGCGTCCTGCGTGTCGTCATCGCCGACGCCCTTGGCGCGCGCCTTCACCGCCGCGTCCTCGATCGTCATGCCGATCACCGTCGTCGCCTTCGCCTCCTGCGGGTCGACGGGCCTGAGGGTTGCGGCCCGTCCCGGCCAGAACCGGTCGGTGACGGCGGCCAGAGCCCGCGCCTTCTCCTCGGGATCGTCCACGATAAACGCCGTTCCGAAGCACATGGCCGAACGGTAGTTGGCCGAGTGATTGAAGCCCGAACGGGCGAGAACCAGCCCGTCGAGATGGGAAACGGTGACGCAGACCGGCGCGCCGGCCTTTTCATGGCGCAGCATGCGGCTGGCGGAGGAGCCGTGCCAGTAGAGCCTGTCGCCCTCGCGCCAATGGATGGTCGGCGTGCAATAGGGCTGCCCGTCGATCACATAGGCGACATGACAGAGCATGCCCGCATCGAGAACCGCATGAACCGCCTCGTGATCGTAGCGCCCGCGCTCATGCAGGCGCCTGACGCGGTTTCTCGGCGTCACGGGATAGGCGGTGGTGGTCGAGCCGTCGCTCATTCTGTCGTCCTTTCCGGTTTTCAATCGCGCGCTTGCCGCGGCGCATATCGTGGCGTTATGTCTGCATGTCGCGATTGGACCGGGATAGAGCCAATATGAGAACAAATCGAAAGACCAATCTGCCCGACTGGTCTGCCCTCATGCCGGTGCTGCCCGAGGCTGGAACGCGGGCGGCGGCCCTCTACAATGCCCTGCGGCGGCTGATCGAAACCGGGCTGGCGCCGCCCGGCGCCAAGCTGCCGCCGACCCGCGACCTGATGAAGCGGCTGAAACTGTCGCGCGCGGCGGCCGTCACCGCCTATGAGCGGCTGGTGGCGGAAGGGTTTGCCGAGGCGAGGGTGGGCGCTGGCACCTTCGTGGCCGAGGCCGTTCCGCTCCTCGGCGATGCGCCGCCGCTGCGCCCCGCCACGCTGCCGCAGATCGAGCCGCCGGCGCCGGGGCTGCTGGCGCTCGGCGTCGCGACGCCCGACCTTCGCACCTTCGACATCTTCCGCCGGCTGATCGCCCATGAACTGGCCCGCCCGCACGAAAGCTTCTTCCGCTACGGCGATCCGCGCGGCAGCGCCGCGCTGCGGCAGGCAGTCGCCGATTATCTCCAGACGGCACGCGGCGTGCGGTGCGCGCCCGAACAGATCGTCATCACCTCGGGAATGCAGCAGGGGCTCGATCTGGTGCTGCGCGCCACGCTGGAGCGCGGCGACGGCGTTCTGGTCGAGGATCCGTGCTATCCTTCGGCGCTCGCCGCCGTGCGCGGGGCCGGCGGCAGGCCGATTGCCGTTCCGGTCGATCAGGAGGGGCTCGATCCCGCCCTGATCGGCCCGGCAGGCAGGTCGGCGCGGGTCATCTACGTCACCCCCTCGCACCAGTTTCCGCTGGGCGTGACGATGACCATGCGCCGCCGGCTGGCGCTGATCGACTGGGCGAAAGCGAACGGCGCGATCATTATCGAGGACGATTACGACAGCGAGTTCCGCTATGCCGGGCCGCCGCTGGCCGCCCTGCAAGGCATGGACGACACCGGCTCCGTCGTCTATCTCGGGACCTTCTCGAAAGTGCTCTTTCCGGGCCTCAGGACCGGCTATGCCGTCGTCCCGGAACGGCTTCTGCCGCGCGTGCTCGACCTGCGCCGCACCAGCGACCGCCAGCCGCCGGTTCTGGCCGAGCAGGCGCTCGCCCGGCTGATTTCGGAGGGCCATTTCTCCGCCCACCTGAAACGCGCCCGCCGCACGGCTGAACGGGCCCGTGACATACTGGTGGCGGCGCTGAAGGCCGAATGCGGAGAGGCCCTTCTTATCAGCCCGCCGGCGCAGGGGCTTCACCTCGTGGCGCGTTTCACCCGTTTCGGCGCGCGGGAGGCCGGCAGCGCGCCGGCGCTCGCCTTCGAAACCGCCGTGGCGGCGGAGACGGGGCTGCGTCCGCTTTCGCCGATGTATCTCGGACAACCGCGCGATCAGGGCCTCGTGCTCGGCTTTTCCGGGTTTACCACCCACGAGATGAAGGCGGCGGCGGCTTCGCTCGGGGCGGCGCTCGGCAAGCGTCAAGGCAGGCACGAAGAGGCGAGGAAAGGATGAGAGCGGCGCTTTCAGGCGGCCCGCCCGGCGGGCCGTTCGCCCCGCCGGGCAACCGCCGGCTGTCGCTCCGTCTGCTTGTCGTTTCCCTTCTCGTCCACGTCGGGGCGCTTGCGCTGCTTGCCATGCTCGCAACGATCGACCCGTTACAGGAGGAGCCGGAGGAGCCGATTGCCGTCACGCTGTTTCCCGCCGATCCCCGCTCTGCGCCGCCGGTATCGACCCGACCGATTTCTCCCGAAAGCGCCGCGCCGGAGCAGCCTGCCGACCCGCCCGCCGCCGCCGAGGACGACATGATCGCCGCCACCCGGTTTCGCGCGGCAGAGGTGCTTTCCGATCCCCGCAGCGCCAGCGCACGCGAGGCGCTGCAAACACTTGCGCCGGAAACGCGTCTGGAACAATTGTGCAATCTGGAGGTCATGGAACAGGTGCGCCTGTGGAAGCCCGACCTCGCGCCGGACTTCGTCATTGCCTACGCGACGACCGATACCCGCCTGCGCGGCCGCGAACTCACCGCCGAGGGGGCGGCGGTTCGCATTTCCGGCCGTTGGTTCCGGCTGCGCTACGCCTGCACGGGCTCGGGCGACCTCGCAGCGGTCACAAGGCTCGCCTTCTCCCTCGGCGCGGAAATTCCGGAAGCCGAATGGAGCGAACACGGCCTGCCCGCCGGCGATGCCGAAATGCACGAATAGCGACGGGTTCTCACCCCTCGTTCGCTGCGGCCAGAGCCATGTCGAGCAGCACCCGGGCGCCGGCGGTGGCGTGTTCCGGCTCACACCATTCCAGCTCCGAATGCGAAATGCCGTCACGGCAGGGCACGAAGACGATGGCCACGGGCGCGACGAAGTGGATCGACAGCGCATCGTGGGCGGTGAGTGTCGGCAGCGTCATCACGGAAAGACCGCGGCCTTCCGCCGTCTTCACGGTGAGGTCGAGAAGATCGGGTGAGAAATCCAGCCGGTCGCGGAAATGCGCGGTCGTGGTCTCGATGTCGAGATGGCTGTCTTCCGCGATCCGCCGGGCCGCCTCTTCGATCCGGTCGATGATGGCCTGGCGGCCTTCCGCCGTCTCGTGGACCACGACATAGGAAAGCTTCGCCAGGTGCGGAATGTTGACGCGGTTGTTCGGCCAGTTCTCGACGACCGTGGCGCTGACCATGCCCGCCGGCTCCTGCGCGGCGCCGATCTCCTCGATGGCGAGGATGAGCTTCGCCGCGCCGACCAGCGCGTTGCGCCGCCGAGACATCGCCGCCGTCTGCGAATGGCCGTTCTCGCCGCGGATTTCGATGAAGCCGGAGCAGCCCCATGAACTGTTCGTGACCGCGCCGATCACGGCGCCGTTCTTCTCCAGTTCCGGTCCCTGCTCGATGTGCAGCTCCAGATACTTGTGGACCTCGCGCCCGCCGGCCGGCACCGGCCCGGCATAGCCGGTGGCGGCCAGCTCGTCCCTGACCGAAAGCCCCTTGCGGTCGGTGCGCGCCAGAACCTCGTCGAGCGGCAGAAGCCCGGCAAAGACGGCAGACCCCATAAGCCCGGGCTGGAAGCGCGCGCCTTCCTCGTTCGTCCAGTTGACGATCTCGATGGCGCGTTGCGTTTCGAGGCCGGCCGCGTTCAGCGCGCGCACGACCGCAAGCCCGGCCAGAACGCCCAGCACGCCGTCGAATTTCCCGCCCGGCATCTGCGTGTCGAGGTGGCTGCCGATCATCAGGGGCGGCAGCGACGGATCGCGCCCCTCGCGCCGGGCGAACATGTTGCCCACCCGGTCGACGGACAGGGCAAGCCCGGCCTCGCGCGCCCAGTGCGCGAAGAGATTGCGGGCTTCGGCATCCGCGCCGGACAGGGCAGGGCGGAAGGAGCCGCCGCGCGCCGTGCCGCCGATGGCACCCATCGTCATCAGGTCGGACCACAGGCGCGCGCCGTCGATTTCGGGAAGGCCGGTCATGTCGTGCATATCGTTCATCCTCTGGTGTTTTTCTTGCCGCAACGCAGGATGCGGGACGGGCGCAGCATTTCCCCATTCGCCGCCGGCGCGCAAGCGGGAAATGGTACGGACAAACGCCTTTTCGTTCCCACCGGCGGTTGCCTCCGCGCCATTTCAATGTAGCCTGTCGTCAATCAAAAGACTCGTGCGTAGCCGGAGGAGGAAAGACGTGCCGCAGAGAAGGTCGACACTTGCCCTTTTCCACCATCCCGTGTTTCGCACTCTGTGGCTTGCAACATTGGTTTCCAATCTGGGCGGGCTCATCCAGGGCGTCGGCGCGGGCTGGCTGATGGCGACGATCTCGCCCTCGCAGGACATGGTGGCGCTGGTGCAGGCCTCCACGACGCTGCCGGTCATGATCTTCTCGCTCGCCTCCGGAGCGCTTGCCGACAATTTCGACCGGCGCAGGATCATGCTCGCCGCGCAGCTCTTCATGCTGGCGGTTTCCGTCCTTCTGGCTTTCCTGGCGTTTGCCGGACACATCACGCCGTGGCTGCTGCTGACCTTCACCTTCCTGATCGGCTGCGGAACGGCGCTGCACAACCCCTCATGGCAGGCGTCGGTGGGCGATATCGTGCCGCGCGAGGACGTGGCGGCGGCCATCTCGCTGAACAGCATGAGCTTCAATCTCATGCGCTCCATCGGCCCGGCCATCGGCGGCGGCATCGTCGCGACGGCCGGGGCGGCCGCGGCCTTCGCCTTCAACGCCTTCAGCTACGTCGCGCTCATCGGCGCGCTTGTCTCGTGGAAACCGGAGCCCCGGCCGCGGGGCCTGCCGCGCGAACACTTCGGCAGCGCCGTCATGGCGGGCGTCCGCTACGTGTCGATGTCGCCGAACCTCATCAAGGTCATGATCCGGGGGTTCCTGTTCGGTGCGTTCGCGATCTCGGTACTGGCACTCCTGCCGGTCATCACCCGCGACATCATCGGCGGCGGCGCATTCGTCTACGGCGTCCTGCTCGGCTGCTTCGGCTTCGGGGCGATTTTCGGCGCGCTCGGCAATGCCCGCATCCGCGAAATCTTCGCCAACGAGACCATCGTGCGCTTCTCCTTCGCCGGCTTCGCCGCCTGCATCGGCGTACTCGCCGTCAGCCGCTCGATCCTGCTCGACTGTCTCGTGCTGCTGCCGGCCGGCGCCTGCTGGGTCATGGCGCTCTCGCTCTTCAACGTCACCGTCCAGCTTTCGACGCCGCGCTGGGTCGTCGGACGGGCGCTCGCCATCTACCAGACGGCCACCTTCGGCGGCATGGCGCTGGGAAGCTGGATCTGGGGCCTGATTTCCGAAGGCTACGGCCCGGAAACCGCGCTGGTGATCGCGAGCATGGCCATGATCGGCGGCGTGCTGATCGGCATCCGCCAGCCGCTGCCGCCTTTCAATGACCTGAACCTCGATCCGCTCAATCGCTTCAGCGAGCCGGAACTGAGCCTCGACCTGCGCTCCCGCAGCGGGCCGATCATGATCATGGTGGACTACCAGATCGACCATAAGGACATTCCGGCCTTTCTCGCCGCCATGTCCGACCGCCGCCGCATCCGCCTGCGCGACGGGGCGCAGCAATGGGCGCTGCTGCGCGACCTGGAAAACCCGAACATCTGGACCGAGACCTATCACGTTCCGACCTGGGTCGAATATATCCGCCACAACCAGCGGCGCACGCAGGCCGACGCCGACGTGGCGGAACGCCTGCTGGCGCTGCATCGGGGCACGGAAAAGCCCCGCGTCCATCGCATGATCGAGCGCCAGACCGTGCCGCTCAAGGACGATACACCGCTGAAGCAGCAGCATCCGCACCACCATCACCCGGAAATCCCATAGGCGCCGGCGGCTTCAGCCCGCCGGCGGGGATTGCAGGGCGATCCGGTTGCCTTCGCTGTCGCCGATCTCGGCGACGAAACCGCCATCGCCGACCGGTGTTTTGGGAAACAGCAGCGCCGCGCCCTGCGCCACGGCTCTCTCAAGAGCCGCGTCGATATCCGCAACGCTGAAATAGACGATGGCCCCGTTGACGGTCGGCACGTAGACCTCGCCTTGCGCCAGAGCGCCACTCGCGCCGTCCTTTCCCTCCTCGAAAGGGAAAAAGGCCATCCGGCTTCCGTGAATCTCGACGATTTCCCCGAAGCCGATGCCGAAAACGGCGGCGTAGAACGCCATCGCCCGCTCCAGATCCGCGACGGGTATTTCGACATGGGCGACGATGTTCACGAGAGCAATCCTTTTCCGGCGTCTCGCCGCCTGTTATCCCTTCAGCCGTGCCGCGTGCCAGCGCAGGTGATCGTCCATGAAGGTGGAGATGAAGTTGTAGGAATGGTCGTAGCCTTCCCGCAGGTTCAGCACCACTTTCTGGCCGGCCTTGTCCGCCGCCTCCACCAGAAGCTCCGGCATCAGGCCGGTCGTCAGGAAGCTGTCGGCCCCGCCCTGATCCACGAGAAATTCCGGGAACCGCCGGCCGTCCTCGATCAGCAGGCAGGTGTCGTATTCGCGCCATGCGGCCTCGTCGGTCCCGAGATACTTCTCGAACGCCGGCCGCGACCAGCCGGCGACGGACGGCTTGACGATGGGAGCGAAGGCCGAAGCGCTTTTGAAACGCTCCGGGTTCTTCAGCGCGATCGTCAGAGCGCCGTGGCCGCCCATCGAATGGCCGGCGATGCCCTGACGGTTCATATCCGCCGGAAAATGGGCGGCGATCAGGTCCGGCAGTTCTTTCACGACATAGGAATACATGCGGTAGTTTTCGGCATAGGGCGCCTGCATCGCGTCGAGATAGAAGCCGGCGCCCGAACCGAACTGCCAGTTGTCCTTCTCGTCCGGCACTTCCTCGCCGCGCGGCGAGGTGTCCGGCAGCACGACGATCAGGCCGAGTTCGGCGGCCAGCCGCCGGTACTCGCCCTTGTCCATGCAATTGGCGTGGGTGCAGGTCAGCCCCGAGAGATACCAGAGCACCGGCAGCTTTTCGCCTTCGCCGTGCGGCGGCACGAAGACGGCGAAGGTCATCGGCGTCTTCGTTTCGACCGACTGGTGGCGGTAGACACCCTGCACGCCGCCGTGGGCCCTGGCTGTGGAAACGGTTTCGAGCGTGTTCGTTTCAGGCGTCATGGCGGGCCTCAATAGACGACGACCGAGCGGATCGACTTGCCCTCGTGCATCAGGTCGAAGGCGGTGTTGATCTCGTCAAGCGGCATGGTGTGGGTGATGAGATCGTCGATATTGATCTTGCCGTCCATGTACCAGTCGACGATCTTCGGAACGTCGGTACGGCCGCGCGCGCCGCCGAAGGCCGTGCCCTTCCAGACGCGGCCGGTGACGAGCTGGAACGGGCGCGTGGCGATTTCCTTGCCCGCTTCCGCCACGCCGATGACGATCGACTCGCCCCAGCCGCGGTGGCAGCATTCCAGCGCCTGGCGCATCACGTCGGTATTGCCGGTGGCGTCGAAGGAATAGTCGGCGCCGCCATCGGTCAGGTCCTGAATGGCCTGCACCACCTTGTCATTGCCGATCTCGCGCGGATTGACGAAGTCGGTCATGCCGAACTTCTTCGCCATCTCGACCTTGGACGGATTGATGTCCACGCCAATGATCCTGTCCGCCCCCACCATGCGCGCGCCCTGGATGACGTTGAGGCCGATGCCGCCGAGGCCGAACACCACGACGTTCGAGCCGGGACGCACCTTGGCAGTGTAGATCACCGCGCCGATGCCGGTCGTAACCCCGCAGCCGATGTAGCAGATCTTGTCGAAGGGCGCGTCCTCGCGCACCTTGGCGACGGCGATTTCCGGCAGGACGGTGAAGTTGGAGAAGGTCGAGCAGCCCATGTAGTGGAACACCTCGCCGCCATCGCAGGAAAAGCGCGTGGTTTTATCGGGCATCAGGCCCTGGCCCTGCGTGGCGCGGATGGCCGTGCAGAGGTTGGAGCGCTGCGACAGGCAGGTCTTGCAGCCGCGGCATTCCGGCGTGTAGAGCGGAATGACGTGATCGCCCGGCCTGACGGAGGTAACGCCCGCGCCGACCTCGCGCACGATGCCCGCGCCCTCATGGCCGAGGATCGCCGGGAACTTGCCCTCGGAATCGAGGCCGGAGAGCGTGTAGGCGTCGGTGTGACACACACCCGTCGCCATGATCTCGATGAGAACCTCGCCCGCCTTCGGACCTCCGATCTCGATGGTTTCGATGGAAAGCGGCTTGTTGGCCTCCCAGGCAACGGCGGCGCGGCTTTTCATAGTCTGTCTCCTCGGTTGTCGAGCCCCACGCTCACTTCAGGTACGTGCGCAGGATCTTCATGATGGCGTTCATTTCGTCATCGGTTCCGGGAGGACCGGAAACCGGCGGGATGTCCTCACCGCTCTGCCCGAAGGTCTCGCGCAGGTGGCTTTCCAGCACCTCGGCCATCAGCCCGCCCGCCGCGCCGCGAAGGGCTGCGATCTGCTGGAGGAGCAGGCTGCACTCCGTTCCGGCATCGACGGCGCGCTCCAGCGCCTCGACCTGTCCCTTGATGCGCTTCAGGCGCACGAGGGCGCGCTTCTTGTCCTCGGGTGAATGGGGCATGGAACCTCTCCGAAAGAGCGATACATATACTCCCGGGGGTATGTCAAGAGACGGCTGCGAGCATGGCATTCGCCCGCAAGCTGCCAAAGGCGAACGAAGCCCGCGCGGCAAGCGCTTCCGCCGCAAAACGATTTCGCCGAAAGTGAAAAAAAGGCGCGAAGACCGTCAGCGGCCTTCCTTGCCCTCGCGGTCCGTGTGGCCGAGGTCGCGGCCGGGATCGATGACGTCGCGCACGCGCTGCTTCAGTTCCTTCGGACCGGGAAAGCCGCCGTCGCGCTTGCGCTCCCAGATCGTCTGGCCGTCGAGCGTGATCTCGAACGCCCCGCCGGTGGTGGGGACCAGCGCCACTTCGCCGAGCGATTGGCCGAAGGTCTGCAACAGTTCCTGCGCCATCCAGCCGGCGCGCAGCAGCCAGTTGCACTGGGTGCAATAGGTGATGGCGATGCGGGGGCCGGATTGCGCCGGTCCGGTCGATGCGCTTTCGCTCATGATGCGTCTCCCTGCCTCTGCCCGGTGTAGCGCCGGCCCCGCCTTTTCACAAGCAGACGAAACCGCCAGGGCGCCGTTGATCCGCAACAATGTTTTCTTGCCGGTTTGTCCTGAATCAAGAAAAACAGGGCTGACGGCGATAATGTGACGGCGGTTGCGAAGCGGTTCGGCAGGAAAGGCGGGAAGAGAAATGATGACGGCAAGCCTGACGATGGCGATCTTCCTGCTGCTGCTGACGCCGGGCCCGACCAACACGCTGCTTGCCGTCGGCGGCGCGTCCGCCGGTTTCCGGCGCAGCCTGCCGCTCATCCTCGCCGAAAACCTCGGCTACATGGTCACGATCGTGCCGCTGGTGGCTTTTGCCGGTCCGTTTCTGGACGGTCATCCGGTGGCGGCCAGCGCGCTGAAGCTCTGCTCCGCCGTCTGGGTCACGCTTCTCGCGCTGAAACTGTGGGTGACGCCGCTCGGCGAAGCCGGGGAAACCGGGCTCGTGACCTTCCGCCAGGTTTTCGTCACCACCATGCTGAACCCCAAGGCGCTGATCTTCGGCATCGTCCTGTTGCCAAACGGCGAGTTCCTCCAGACCCTGCCGCGCCTCGTCGTCTTCGCCGGCATCGTCGCCGTCGTCGCCGCCTTCTGGCTTTCGGCCGGCGCCTCCATTCTGCGACTGGCCAGCCGGCGCTTTCCCAGCCTGTTCTGCCGGGTGGCCGCGGCCTTTCTCATGGTGTTCGCCCTCAGCCTCGCCGGCAGTTCCTTCGGGCTGATCTGAACAAATCACGGCGCGCCGCGCGAAGATTTGTCTCCCCGCATGCGGAGTGCTATTCACATAATCGTGTTCAGCATGATTCAGAGAATTCAGACATGACCCCTCAGCCTGCCCGTTCCATTTCCGCCCTCAAGCTCGTTTCCATTTATCTGGCAACATTGATCGGCGCCCTGATTCTTGTCGCCGTCCTGGTCGTGGCGCTCGATATCTTCTTCCAGATCGAGTTCAGAAACACCGCTATGGGTTTCGTCGTCATTTTCGTCGCAGGGTCCGCCACCGGCCAGTTCTGGTATTCGCGCGAGAAGGAGCGCCCCGCATCGGGCCGGATGTGGAAAATCGCCTTTCTGTGCGCCGTCCTCACCATCGCCCTGCATCTCCTGTTCCTGTGGGGAACCTATTCGCTCGCAGCCATGAACGGAGCCGGACTTTTCCCCGGCCTGCGCGACAGCGACGTTCCGCTTTTCGCCAGCATTCTCGCCGGCCTTTCGGTGCTGGTGTTCCTCGGCCTGCGCGCGGCCATCGGCATAGGCGTGCGGCAAAGCGTGAAACAGGAAGAAATCCGCGCCCGCAAGGCCAGCAAAGCCGGCAAGGCCTGATACGCTCCGCGCCTGCGACAGATGTAAAAAGGGGAGGCGAAAGCCTCCCCTTTTTGGGTTATTATCGCGCTGGCAATCGCCTCACTCGTCGTTCATCTTCAGCGCGGCGATGAAGGCTTCCTGCGGGATTTCCACCTTGCCGAACTGGCGCATGCGCTTCTTGCCTTCCTTCTGCTTGTCCAGCAGCTTGCGCTTGCGGGTGGCGTCGCCGCCGTAGCACTTGGCGGTCACGTCCTTGCGCAGCGCGCGTACCGTCTCGCGGGCGATGACCTTGCCGCCGATGGCGGCCTGGATCGGGATCTGGAACATGTGCGGCGGAATGAGTTCCTTGAGCTTCTCGCACATGCCGCGGCCGCGCCGGTCGGCGGCGGAGCGGTGGACGAGCATCGACAGCGCGTCGACCGGATCGCCGTTGACGAGGATCGACATCTTCACGAGGTCGCCGGCGCGGTAGTCGATGATGTTGTAGTCGAAGGAGGCATAGCCCTTCGAGATCGACTTCAGGCGGTCGTAGAAATCGAACACCACTTCGTTGAGCGGCAGTTCGTAGGTCAGCATCGCGCGGCTGCCGACATAGGTCAGTTCGGTCTGGATGCCGCGGCGGTCCTGGCAGAGCTTGAGGATCGAGCCGAGATACTCGTCCGGCGTCATGATCGTCGCCTTGATCCACGGTTCGCGGATTTCCTTGATCTTCACCACGTCCGGCATGTCGGCCGGGTTGTGAAGCTCCTTCTCCGTGCCGTCGGTCAGCGTCATCTGGTAGACGACCGAAGGTGCCGTCGCCACGAGGTCGAGGTTGAACTCGCGCTCCAGCCGCTCCTGGATGATTTCGAGGTGCAGCAGGCCGAGGAAGCCGCAGCGGAAGCCGAAGCCGAGCGCCGCCGAGCTTTCCATTTCAAAGGAGAAGGAGGCGTCGTTGAGGCGCAGCTTGCCCATCGCCGCGCGCAGGTCCTCGAAATCGGCGGCATCGACCGGGAAGAGGCCGCAGAACACCACCGGCTGCGCCGGCTTGAAGCCCGGCAGGGCCTCCGCCGTCGGGCGCTTGTCGTCGGTGATCGTGTCGCCGACGCGGGTATCGGCCACTTCCTTGATCGAGGCGGTGATGAAGCCGATCTCGCCGGGGCCGAGGCTGTCGACATTGAGCATCTTCGGGGTGAGGACGCCGACGCGCTCGACGCCGTATTTCGCACCCGTGCCCATCATGCGGATCTGCTGGCCCTTGGCCAGCACGCCGTCGATGACGCGCACCAGAACCATGACGCCGAGATAGGTGTCGTACCAGCTATCGACCAGCAGCGCCTTGAGCGGCGCCTTCTCGTCGCCCTTCTTCGGGGCGGGAAGCTTGTGGACGATGGCTTCGAGAACGTCGGGAATGCCCAGGCCCGTCTTGGCCGAAATCAGCACCGCCTCGGAGGCGTCGATGCCGATCACCTCCTCGATCTGTTCCTTGATGCGCTCTGGCTCGGCTGCGGGCAGGTCCACCTTGTTGAGCACGGTGACGATCTCGTGGTCGTTGTCGATGGCCTGGTAGACGTTGGCGAGCGTCTGCGCCTCGACGCCCTGGCTGGCGTCGACCACCAGCAGCGATCCCTCGCAGGCCGAAAGCGAGCGCGACACCTCGTAGGCGAAGTCGACATGGCCGGGCGTGTCGATGAGGTTCAGCACGTAGGTCTCGCCGTCGTTCGCCTTGTAGTGCAGGCGCACGGTCTGGGCCTTGATGGTGATGCCGCGCTCGCGCTCGATATCCATCGAATCGAGCACCTGTTCCGACATTTCGCGCTCGGCCAGACCGCCGCAGGTCTGGATCAGCCGGTCGGCCAGCGTCGATTTGCCGTGGTCGATATGCGCCACGATCGAGAAGTTGCGGATATGGTCGAGGGGCGTGCGGGAACTGGTGCTCATGCTCCGCGCTATAGCAGGGGTGCAAGCGCCCGCAAAGCGGAAAGAGGCGCCGGAACCGGGCTATTGGGGAAAATTTTAAGGATTTTCCGCAGGCGTGCCCGCGCCCGGCTGCGTCAGGGCCGCGGCATCGGGCACCTGCGCGCTCTTGATCTCGAAACTCTCGCGGTCCTCCGGGGGAACCTGCGGCCGTTCGCGCAGCCGCAGCAGGGTGAAGGCGGCATAGCAGACCGCCACCGCGATGGCCGAGAACAGGAAGGTCTTTGGCCCGAACACCGGCGTCAGCGCCGAGATCGCCAGCGGCACGCAGGTCGCGGAAATCGACCACGCGATCAGCAGCGTCGAGGCGAGCGGCACGAAATAGGACGGGTCGGCCCGGTCGTTGGCATGCGCCGAGGCGATGGAATAGACCGATTCCGCCGAACCGGCGAGAACGGAAAAGACGATCATCAGCAGAACGAAGGACGAGAAGGAAACGCCGAGCGCGATGCTGCCGGCCGTGGCGATGATCGCGCAGGTCAGCACCAGCACGATCCGCCGGTCGATGCGGTCGGAAAGCGCGCCGAGCGGGTATTGCACGAAGAGCAGGCCGAGCGCCATGACGAACATCAGCGTCGCGATCGTGTCCTGGGAGACGCCGTTCATTGCCGCGTAGATCGGCGTGAAGCTCTGCACGGAGGTCGAAAGCCCGCCGGCGGCGATGATCCCGACGAAGGCGACCGGGGAATTGCGCCAGGCGAGCGGCAGGTCGATCCTGACGCTGGCCGGCGCGGGCGGGATCGGCAGGCGGGTGAGGCTGACCGGCAGGATGGCGAGCGAGCAGAAGACGATGGCGACGACCGGGGCGATGTTGCCCGCTTCGGGAAGGCGGCCGAGCAGCAGGGCGCCGAGGCCGAGGCCGATCACATAGGTCATGTAGAAGAAGGACATCGCCTTGCCGCGCCAGTCGTTGGAGGCGGCATGGTTGATCCAGCTCTGGGTGATGATGAAATTCATGTTGCCGGCAGCGCCGAACAGGCCGCGCGCGAAGATCCACGCCCACGGGCTGACGCCCATCGCGATGACGGCCTCGGAAATGATGACCAGCGCGAACGAGACCGCGAACAGCCGCGCATGACCGGCGCGGCGGATCAGCGGCCCGGCGATCACGCTGCCGACCAGCCCGCCAAACGCCACCGCCGCGATGGAAAGCCCGGCAGCCCATTGCGTGTCGGGCGAGCGTGCCAGCGTGTAGGGCACGTAGGTGAAGATGATGCCGTTGCCGAGCGCAAGGATCGTCATCGACAGGATGATGGCGGCAATCGAAAAGGGCGAGGCCGCCCTCGGCCCAGGCTCTTGTATCACGCTCATGACAGGAATTCCGGTTTGGATGCCGCCGGCGAATCGCGGCGGAAAGTGCAATCTACAGGAGACGCCGCACGGGAAAAGGGGGGTAGCGATTTTCCCGTGCGCAACCCGCCGTGGTGCCGGAACCGGAGGCCGGCCGGCCCTGTCCAGCCGCGGCGGTCCGTGGTAGGAAACGGCAGCAAGGGCCGGCAGGTGCCGCCCGGTAACGAACATGGATACGGGCGGCAGGATGAGACAGCTCAACGAGGAAGGCCGGCGCGTGCTGGACGATATCGCGCGGCGCTACGGGGTCAGCCCGGCGGCGGTGGAGCATCTGCTCGCCGCCGTCATGGCGGGCTATGGATCGCAGGCGCAGTTCAACCATCCCGAACTCGGCGGCATGGGCCAATGGTCGGCGGGCGGCATGATCATGATCGGCGACATGTTCAACAACGGGCTGAAGGCGACGGTGGACGGGATCTGCCGCGAGCTGGCCGGCCTGCTGGGCAACGAGGCGATGCTGGCCGCGCCGGCCGCCTTTCAGTCGCAGCAGCAGGGCGGCGGCGTCAGCCTGTTCGTTCCGGGTGGGGCAGGGTCCGGCAACTGGTGGTCGGGCGATCTCGGTGTTCCCGCCTCGACGGGCGGGCAGAACAACCTGCGCTATGCGTTTTTCCCCGCCACGCGGCGGCTGGCTATCGATATCGGCGGGCGCATCCGGGTCTTTGACACGAAGGACCACCGGATCGGCGGTTTCTCGCAGCAGCAGGGCGGGGACCAGAGCCTGACCTTCACCTCGCAATACGGACTGGTCTCGCTGTCGGAACTGGAAGAGGTGCCGGTCGCGGGCGAAGAGGGACGAGGCGAAGCGCCTGCCGCCAGCGAGGCAGCCGTGCCGCCCGCTCCGGCGCAACCGGCACCGGTGACGCAAGTATCCGCCGGCGAAGCTCCGGCTGACGACGACATATTCGGCAAGATCGAGCGTCTGGCCGCCCTGCATGCGAAGGGCATTCTCACGGAAGCCGAATTCCAGGCCAAGAAGGCGGAACTGCTCGACCGGCTCTGAAGCCATTCCGGACGCCCGTTTCGGGACGATCCGGAATGGCCTTGCGCAAGGTCAGAGCGGAAGCGGTCCTTCGCCGAGCCCGGTCGCCACCACGGAAACGCGGAAGCGGCCGTCGAAATTCTTGTCGAAGATGGCGCCGACGACGATGTCGGCCTCGTCGTCGACCTCGTCGCGGATGCGGGTGGCGGCTTCGTCCACCTCGAACAGCGTCATGTCCATGCCGCCGGAAATGGAGATCAGCACGCCGCGCGCGCCCTTCATGGATACCTCGTCCAGCAGCGGGTTGGCGATGGCGGCCTCGGCGGCCTTGAGCGCCCGGCCCTCGCCGGAGGATTCGCCGGTGCCCATCATGGCGCGGCCCATGCCCTTCATCACCGACTTCACGTCGGCGAAGTCGAGGTTGATGAGGCCTTCCTTGACGATCAGGTCGGTGATGCACGACACGCCGGAAAACAGCACCCGGTCGGCGATGACGAAGGCATCGGCAAACGTGGTGTTGGCGTCGGCGATGCGGAACAGGTTCTGGTTCGGGATGACGATGACGGTATCGGCCGCTTCACGCAGACGCTCGATGCCCTCCTCGGCGGCCTGCAGGCGGCGACGCCCCTCGAAGGAGAAGGGCTTGGTGACGACGCCGACCGTCAGGATACCCGCCTCGCGGGCCGCGCGGGCGATGACCGGCGCAGCACCCGTGCCCGTGCCGCCGCCCATGCCGGCGGTGACGAAACACATATGCGTGCCGTTCAGGTGGTCCATGATCTCGTGCAGGGATTCCTCCGCGGCGGCGCGGCCGACATCCGGCACCGAGCCGGCCCCGAGACCTTCGGTGATGTCCGAGCCGAGCTGGATCAGCCGCTCTGCCTTCGACATGGTGAGCGCCTGCGCGTCGGTGTTGGCGGCGATGAAATCGACCCCCTGCAAGCCTTCCGCGATCATGTTGTTGACGGCGTTGCCGCCGCCGCCGCCCACGCCGATGACCGTGATCTTCGGCCGCATCTCCGCAATCTGCGGTCTCATTACATCATTCATGCCTCTCTCCTAGGCGCCGCTTGCCGGCGAATCGTCAGGATGCCATCTGAACCGGGAAATGGGCAGGATGTAGGCTAAAGTGCAAGCGTTCAGTTGCTTTCCCGAGAATTTTCCCGATATGCGGGGCGCGCTTGACTCCATCATGATAATCAATAAATCTACGATAATGGAAAACGACACCGAACTGAACCAGCGCATCGCCTTTCGACTGAAAGCCCTGCGGACGGCGAAACGGCTGACGCTCGACGAGCTTGCGGGCCTTTCGGGCGTCAGCCGGGCGATGATCTCGCGCATCGAGCGGGGCGATGCCAGCCCGACCGCGACGCTGCTTTCGCGGATCGTCTCGGCCTTCGGACTGTCGCTTTCGGCCTTTTTCGAGGAAGCGGAGCGGAACGCCTCGCCGCTTGCCCGCCGCGCCGGCCAGCCGGTGTGGCGCGATCCGGAAACCGGCTATGTCCGCCGCTCGGTGTCGCCTGCCGGCATGCCGGCGCGCGCCGATATCGTCGAGGTGGAATTTCCGCCGGGCGGGACGGTCTCCTATCCGTCGCTCTCCGGCCAGCCGGCGATGGTGCAGCATGTCTGGCTGTTTTCCGGCCTGCTCGACATGACGGCGGACGGCGCGACCCACCGGATGCAGCCGGGCGACTGCCTGTTCATGACGCTTTCGACACCGCATGCCTTTCACAATCCGGGCCCCGGGCCGGCCCGATACGCCGTCATCATCGAAAAGCCCGCCTGAGAAATCGAGGACACCCATGACCGAAATCCGCTTCCTGGGACGTGAACAGACGCTCGAACGGCTGGAAGAGCTGAGCGAGGTTCTTTCCGACTGCGTGCATGGCGGCGCATCCGTCAGCTTCATGCTGCCCTTTGCGATGGAGGAAGCGCGCGACTACTGGCGCGGCATCGCCGATGCGGCGGGCGAGGGCGACACGCTGCTGGCGGTCGCGCTCCATGACAGCCGGGTCGCCGGAACGGTTCAGGTCGGCATGAAGCAGACGTCGAACCAGCCGCATCGCGGCGACCTGAAGAAATTGCTTGTCCATCGCGCCGCCCGCGGGCTTGGCCTTTCGCGCCTGCTGATGGAGGCTGCGGAACGCAAGGCCGCCGAAGGAGGCAAGACCCTGCTGGTTCTCGACACGGCGACCGGAAGCCCGGCTGAGGCGATCTATCCGCGGTTCGGCTGGACGCGCGTCGGCGTCGTGCCCGATTACGCGCTCTATCCGGACGGCAGTTTTTGCGGCACGACGTTCTTTTACAAGCGGATCGCCTGAAAAAGGTCGCTCCGGATGGGCGGCAACCCACCCATCCGGAGCCCCGGGAGGCCGCCCTCAGGCGGATTCTTCGGATTTGCGGGTCTTGACCAGGCTCCAGACCACGCCGGCCGCGATGATCGACAGCGTGATGCCGAGCGACAGGGCCGGCGGGAATTTCTCGATCCCGAGCAGGTCGGCCATGAAGATCTTCGAGCCGATGAAGATCAGGACGATGGCGAGCGCCGGCTTCAGGTACTCGAAACGGTGGATCATCGCGGCAAGCGCGAAATAAAGGGCGCGCAGGCCGAGGATCGCGAAGATGTTCGACGTATAGACGATGAACGGATCGGTGGTGATGGCGAAGATCGCCGGCACGGAATCGACGGCGAAGATCACGTCCGCCACCTCGATGACGACGAGCGCCATGAACAGCGGCGTCACGAACAGGGCGGCACGCCCGGTCTTCGGATTTTCCTGGCGCACGAAGAAGCGCTCGCCGTGCAGTTCGTTCGTCACGTTGAAGCGGCGGCGCATGAAATTGATGAGCGGGTTCTTCGCGAGATCGGGCTCCTTGTCCTCGCCGAACAGCATCTTCAGGCCCGTGCCGATGAGGAAGGCGGCGAAGAGATAGAGCACCCAGGCAAACTCGGTCACGAGCGCGGCACCGAGGCCGATCATGATCGCGCGCAACACGATGACGCCAAGAATGCCCCAGAACAGCACACGGTGCTGATAAAGGCGCGGCACGGCGAAGAAGGAGAAGATCAGGGCGATGACGAAGACGTTGTCGAGCGCCAGCGTCTTTTCGACCACGAAGCCGGTCAGGTAGTTCATGCCGGACTCGGCGCCGAGATACCACCAGACCCACGCGCCGAAGGCGAGGCCGAGGGAAATATAGAGCGCGGAGAGTTTCAGGCTGTCGGAGACCTCGATCTCCTTGTTGTCCCTGTGCAGGACGCCGAGATCGAATGCGAGAATGGTGATTACCAGCGAAATGAAGGAAGCCCACATCCACACGGGCTTGCCGAGCCATTCCGCGAACAGAAAAGCGAAATCCATACCCTTACAGGTCCTCTGCCGGCTGCGATGTCGAAAAAAGGTCCGACATCACATGAGAGCCGGCGGCTCATGCCAGAGGGGCCCGGACCAGGGGTTGGGGAAGATTTGGTCGCGGTCCTGACGATTTTCAAGGGGAGGGGGGCGATCACATGATCGCGAGCGGAAGTGATCGCGCCGTTATGAGCGGCGGACGATGCCGCTCGCCAGAATGTCGGCCAGCATGGCGACCTCCTCCTCGCGCTTGTCCGCAGCGATGCCGGTGAAACGGTCCTCCAGGCTGATCGACACGACGCCGTGGACGGCGCCGAACAGCGTGCGGGCGCGCAGGGCGAGCTCCTGTTCGGACGCGCCCGGCAGCGCCAGAGCCAGCGGCTCGGCGATCAGGCGGATGAGGAAAGTCTGCTCCGCCTGAAGCCATTCCGGCATGCGGGCGCCCTCGGGCAGGCGATGCTCGAACAGCGCGCTCCACAGATTGTAGTTTTCCCGCGCGAAGCGGAGATAGGCGAGCGCCAGATGCCGGAAGGTCTCGCGAAGGTCGGCGCCGGCAAGACCCGGCTGGCGCAGCGCCGCATCCATCGCGCCCAGCGTGCGTGAATGGACATGCAGGATCAGCCCGTCGAGATCGTCGAAGACGGTATAGAGCCCGCCCAGCGCGCAGCCGGCCTTTTCGGCCACGTCACGGGCGCGCAGGCTTTTCAGGCCGTGGTCGCGGATCAGCTCATAGGCGGCGGCAATCAGCCGCTCCTTCAGGTCCTCGCGTTTCGCTTCCCGTTTTCCGGCCAAGGCATGGGCTCCAAATTTTCATGAACGTTGTTCATATTCTATATTGAACATTGTTCATTTTCATGCAACAAAAGATTCATGAACAACGTTCATACACGGAGCAGGAAAGATGTTCAAACGGATTGCAGTCCTTTTCCGGCCGCGATGCCCTTTACAGCCGCAAAGGTTTGAAGAAGGCTTCGTCCTTTGCGCGGGCAGGGCCGCCATGAACCGTCTCCCGTCCCGACCGGCCCGGCCGGAAGGCGACACCGCCATGAAGGGGCGAAACTGATGCAACGCAATCTCATGACCTCACGGCAGTTCGCGCCGCTGTTCTGGACGCAGTTCCTGTCCGCGTTCAACGACAATTTCCTCAAGAACACGCTCGTCTTCCTCATTCTCGCCAAGGTGGCCGCCGCGCAGGCGGCCTCGCTGGTGACGCTGGCGGGCGCGGTGTTCATGGCGCCCTTCCTGCTGTTTTCGGCGCTCGGCGGCGAAATGGCCGACCGCTACGACAAGGCGCGCCTCGCCCGACGGCTGAAGCTCGCCGAAGTGGGCGCGGCGGCGGTCGCCGTCGTCGGCCTCGCCTTCTCCTCCATCTTCGTGCTGATGCTGGCGCTCTTCCTCTTCGGCGTCATCTCGGCCCTTTTCGGGCCGATCAAATACGGCATCCTGCCGGACCATCTGGAGCGCCGCGAGTTGCCCCGCGCCAACGCCTGGGTAGAGGCCGCCACCTTCATCGCCATTCTCGGCGGCACCATCGTCGCCGGGCTGGCGGCGGCCGGCGGCGTCGACGTGTGGGTCTTCGGCCCGATGATGATGGGCTTTGCCGGCGTCTGCTGGGCCGCGAGCCGGTTCATCCCGCCGACCGGCTCCAAGGCCCCGGACCTCGTCATCGACGGCAACGTCTTCCGCTCCACCGCCCGCCTCGTCTCCAGCCTGCGTCGGGATACGCGGCTGTGGCGCACGGCGCTGATGGCCGCGTGGTTCTGGCTGGTCGGCGCCATCGTGCTGTCGCTGCTGCCGCCGCTCGTCAGGAACGGTCTCGGCGGCGGGGAGACGGCGATCACCGCCTATCTCGCCGTCTTCGCGGTCGCCGTCGGCATCGGCTCCGCCGTCTCGGCCTGGATGTCGGCCGGCCGCATCGTTCTCGTGCAGGCGCCGCTCGGCGCGCTGCTGATGGCAATCTTCGGCCTCGACCTCGCCTGGAACGCCTGGGGCATGGAAGCAACAGCGCAGGCCGCCTCGCTTTCCGAATTCTTCGCGGGCGAAAAGACGATCCGCATCGGCTTCGATCTGGCCGGGCTTGCGATTGCCGGCGCCTTCGTCGTCGTGCCGAGCTTCGCGGCCCTTCAGGCCTGGGCGCATGAGGACGAGCGTTCGCGCGTCATCGCCGCCGCCAACGTGCTTTCGGCGGGCTTCATGACCGCTGGCGGCGGGCTGGTCGCGGCCCTTCAGGCCTTTGGCCTGTCCATCCCGGCGCTGGTCGTCCTGCTCTCCCTCGCCAATGCCGCCGCCGCCTGGCTGATGCTGAGGCACCTGCCGACCAATCCCTTCCGCGATTTCGTCTCCATCCTGTTCCGCGCCTTCCTGCGGCTGGAAGTGGAGGGCCTCGAAAACGTCAGGAAGGCCGGCCGCGCGCCGATCCTCGCCCTCAACCACGTCTCGTTCCTCGACGGTGCGCTGGCGCTGGCCCTGACGGAGGAGGAGCCGATCTTCGCCGTCGACCACACCATCGCGCAGGCCTGGTGGGTGAAGCCCTTCCTGAAGCTGTGCAAGTTCCTGCCGCTCGACCCCTCGAAGCCGATGGCGACGCGCACGCTGATCAAGGCCGTCAATGCCGGCGATCCGCTGGTGATCTTCCCGGAAGGGCGCATCACCGTTACCGGCACGCTGATGAAGGTCTATGACGGTGCGGCGATGGTGGCCGACAAGACGGGATCGATGGTCGTACCGATCCGCATCGACGGGCTGGAGAAGAGCTATTTCTCGCGCCTGACGTCGCGGCATGTGCGCCGCCGCCTGTTCCCGAAGGTCAAGGTGACGATTCTCGAACCCGTTCGCCTCGAGGTGCCGCAGGAGCTGAAGGGCCGCAAGCGGCGGCTGGCGGCGGGCGCCGCGCTCTACCAGGTCATGTCGAAACTGATGTTCGAGACGACCGACACCTCGACCACGGTTCTCGAAAAGATCGTCGCCACGGCGGACGAGCACGGCTTCGGCCATCTGGCGACGCAGGACCCCGTGACCGGCTCGCTCACCTATCGCAAGCTGCTGACGGCCACCGCCGTACTCGGCGCGCAGTTCCGCCGCCGCTTTCCCGGCGAGGATGCGCTCGGCGTGCTGCTGCCCAATGCCAACGGCTCGGTCGCGACCATTCTCGGCGTGATGTCGGCGGGCAAGGTGCCGGCGGTGCTGAACTTCACCGCCGGGGCGGCCAACATCCTCTCGGCCTGCAAGGCGGCGCGAATCGGCCATATACTCACCTCCCGCGCCTTCGTCGCGCAGGCGAAGCTCGGCCCGGTGATCGAGGAGGTCGGCCGCACGGTCGAGATCCACTGGCTGGACGACATCCGCGAGACCATCGGCCTATGGGACAAGCTTGCCGGCGCATGGCGCAAGGGCAGGCCGCTCGTTCGCCGCAAGCCCGACGATCCGGCGGTGATCCTCTTCACCTCCGGCTCGGAGGGCACCCCCAAGGGCGTCGTGCTGACCCACCGCAACGTGCTGGCCAATGCCGCTCAGGCCGCCTCGCGCATCGATTTCGGCCCGGGCGACAAGGTGTTCAACGTCCTGCCGGTGTTCCACTCCTTCGGCCTGACGGCGGGCACGATCCTGCCGCTCACCTCCGGTGTGCCGGTCTATTTCTACCCGTCGCCGCTGCACTACCGCATCGTGCCGGAACTGATCTACGCATCGAACGCCACGATCATCTTCGGCACGGATACGTTCCTCAACGGCTACGCCCGCACGGCGCACCCCTACGACTTCCGCTCCATCCGCTACTGCTTCGCAGGCGCCGAGCCGGTGAAGGCCTCGACCCGGGCGCTCTACATGGAGAAGTTCGGCGTGCGCATCCTGGAAGGCTACGGCGTGACCGAGGCCGCGCCGGTGATCTCGCTCAACACGCCGATGTTCAACAAGGCCGGCACCGTGGGCAAGATCATGCCGGGCATGGAATACCGCCTCGATCCGGTTCCCGGCGTGGAGGAGGGGGGCCGCCTCTACGTGCGCGGCGCGAACGTCATGGCCGGCTACCTGCGCGCCGAAAATCCCGGCGTGCTGGAAACGCTGCCCGACGGCTGGCACGACACGGGCGACATCGTGGTCGTCGACGAGGACGGTTTCATCTCGATCCGCGGACGCGCCAAGCGCTTCGCCAAGATCGGCGGCGAAATGGTGTCGCTCGCCGCCGTCGAGGCGCTGGCCGGCGAACTCTGGCCGCAGAACCTGACGGTGGTCGTCGCGCTGCCGGATCCGAAGAAGGGCGAAAGGTTGGTGATGCTGACCGATGCCGAACAGGCGAGCCGCGCCGCCTTCCTCGACTTCGCCCGCGGCAAGGGGGCGAACGAGATGATGATCCCTTCGAGCGTCCGCATCGGCAAGGTGCCGGTGCTCGGCTCCGGCAAGGCGGATTTCGTCGCGGCGCAGAAGATGCTGGCCGCGACGCAGGAGACCGCCGTGAACGCCTGACGCAAGCAGGCCCGCCATCAGGCCCCCGCACGGCACCCCCGTGCGGGGGCCGATCTTTTGCCGCACCTGAAACTTCCTGACAATCGTCAAGTTTCCTGCCGTTGCGCTTGAAGACCCCGGCGCAGGGAACTAACCTCTGCCCGTCACCGCCTTAACATGCCCGACATCCGGCCGATGTATGAAGTGCGGAAACGACCAAGGAACGAGGAGAAATTCGATGGCAGAAGCAGGCGTAGCAACGGCAGCGCGTCCCCCCGCAGAGGAACTGGCGCTGATCGACCGTTACTGGCGGGCGGCGAACTATCTCTCGGTCGGTCAGATCTATCTTCTCGGCAATCCGCTGCTGAAAGAACCGCTGAAGCCCGAGGACATCAAGCCCCGCCTTCTCGGCCACTGGGGCACGACGCCGGGGCTCAACTTCATCTATGCGCATCTCAACCGCATCATCAAGGCGCGCGACGCCAACGTGCTCTATATCTGCGGCCCCGGCCACGGCGGGCCGGGCATGGTCGCCAACACCTATCTGGAAGGCACCTACAGCGAGATCTACCCCGACATTCCCGAAACGGAGGAGGGGATCGGCAGGCTCTTCCGGCAGTTCTCCTTCCCCGGCGGGATTCCGAGCCACGCCGCGCCCGAAACGCCGGGCTCCATCCACGAAGGGGGCGAGCTGGGCTATGCGCTGGTGCATGCGTTCGGCGCGGCCTTCGACGACCCGGATCTGGTCGTCGCCTGCGTCGTCGGCGATGGCGAGGCCGAAACCGGGCCGCTAGCCGCCGCCTGGCATTCCAACAAGTTCCTCAATCCCCTGAGCGACGGCGCCGTTCTGCCCATCCTGCATCTCAACGGCTACAAGATCGCCAATCCGACGGTTCTTGCCCGGCTTTCCGACACGGAGCTGACGGATCTGTTCAGCGGCTACGGCTATGAGCCGTTCTTCGTGGAAGGCTCCGATCCCACCGACATGCACGGCCAGATGGCGGCGACGCTGGACACGGTCTTCGACAGGCTGGCGGCGATCCGCGCCCGGGCCGAAAGCGGCGATCTCTCCCGCCCGCGCTGGCCGATGATCGTGCTGCGCAGCCTCAAGGGCTGGACCGGCCCGAAGACGGTGGACGGCAAGGTGGTGGAAGGCCACTGGCGCTCGCATCAGGTGCCGGTTTCCGGCTGCCGCGACGACGAGGGCCACCGCATCATTCTGGAGGACTGGCTGAAATCCTACCACCCCGACGACCTGTTCGACGAAAACGGCGCGCTCAAGCCCGAACTCAAGGCCCTGGCGCCCTCCGGCGCCAAACGCATGGGCGCCATCCCTCAGGGCAATGGCGGCCTGCTCCGCAAGGAGCTAACACTGCCCGACATCCGCACCTACGCGGTGACGGTGGAGACGCCGGGGGCAGCCGACGAGCAATCCACCAAGATCCTCGGCGATTTCCTGCGCGACGCGCTGACGCTCAACGCGACGGAGCGGAATTTCCGCATCTTCGGTCCGGACGAGACGGCCTCGAACCGCCTGCAAAGCGTGTTCGAAGTCACGGATCGCGTCTGGCAGGCGGAAATCCTGCCGACGGACGATCATCTCGCCCGCGAGGGCCGGGTGATGGAGGTCCTGTCGGAGCATATGTGCCAGGGCTGGCTGGAAGGCTACCTGCTGACCGGCCGCCACGGCTTCTTCTCCTGCTACGAAGCCTTCATCCACATCGTCGATTCGATGTTCAACCAGCATGCCAAGTGGCTGAAGGTGACGCGCGGCATCGAATGGCGCAAGCCGGTCGCCTCGCTCAACTACCTGCTGACGTCGCATGTCTGGCGGCAGGACCATAACGGCTTCTCGCATCAGGACCCGGGCTTCGTCGATCACGTCGTCAACAAGAAGGCCGACGTCGTGCGCGTCTATTTCCCGCCGGATGCCAACACGCTGCTGTGGGTGGGGAACCATTGCCTCCAGACCTGGGACCGCATCAACGTCATTGTCGCCGGCAAGCAGCCCGCGCCGCAATGGCTGACGATGGACGAGGCCATCGCCCATTGCGAGACGGGCGCCGGCATATGGGAATGGGCCGGAACGGAAGAGGAAGGGTTCGAGCCGGATGTGGTCCTCGCCGCCGCCGGCGACGTGCCGACGCTGGAAGCGCTCGCCGCCGCCGATCTCCTGCGCCAGGCACTGCCGGACCTGCGCATCCGCGTCGTCAACGTGGTGGACCTGATGGCGCTGCAATCGCCCGACCAGCATCCGCACGGCCTGACCGACGAGGCCTTCGACGCGATGTTCACGACCTCCCGCCCGGTGATCTTCGCCTATCACGGCTATCCCTGGCTCATCCACCGCCTGGTCTACAAGCGCAGGAACCACGACAGCTTCCATGTGCGCGGCTACAAGGAGGAGGGCACGACGACCACTCCCTTCGACATGGTGGTGATGAACGATCTCGACCGCTTCCACCTCGCCATCGAGGCGATCCGGCGCCTGCCGTCACTCGGCCGCAAGGGCGCGGAAGCCGTCGCGGCATTCGAGGCCAAGCTTGCCGAGCACAATGCCTGGGTGCGCGAGCACGGCGAGGACATGCCGGAAATCCGCGACTGGAAATGGCCCTACGGCAAGGGGTGAGGCCGGGCTGGAGCCTTTCCTGTGAAAGGGGAACCACCCTCCACAAAACTGCCGAAGGGCCTTCATCCGCCCTTCGGCCATCTTCTTCCCCGAGGGGAGAAGATGGCATATGCCGCAGCGTTTCGGATACCCTCTCCCCACGGGGAGATGGCCGCCGGGCGAAGCGGAGGCGAAGTGAGTGAGGGAAGGGGCGGCCCGTTGCTTCCCCCGATGCGCCCGTGTTTACGGAATGTGGCGCAGCCAGTCTTCCGTCAGGAACTTTTCCGCCGCCAGCTTTTCGGCGGCGGCATATTCCTCGGCGGTGATCGATCCCGCCTTGCCGCCGTTCAGCGAAACGAAGGTTTCCCGCATGCGGCGGATGACCTCCTCGCGCGGCAGGCCGGTCTGGCTGCGCACCGGGTCGACGCGCTTGACCGCGCTCGCCGTTCCCTTGTCGGACAGTTTCTCCCGGCCGATGCGCAGCACCTGCGTCATCTTCTCCGCGTCCATGTCGTAGGCCATCGTGACGTGATGGAGGATCGCGCCGCCGTGGAAGCGCTTCTGCGCCGCGCCGCCGATCTTGCCTTTGGAACTGGCGATGTCGTTGAGCGGCTTGTAGACGGCGTCGATCCCGAGCGAGTTCAGCGCCTTCAGCACCCACTCGTCGAGGAAGGCGTAGGATTCGGCAAAGCTCATGTCGCGCACCAGCGCGGCGGGTGCGTAGAGTGAATAGGTGATGGTCGAGCCGGGCTCCACGAACATCGCGCCGCCGCCGGTCACGCGGCGAACCGTCTGGACGCCGAACTTCGCCGTGGCCTCCATGTCCACTTCGTTGCGCAGCGACTGGAACGCGCCGATGATGATGGCGGGCCGCTCCCACTCCCAGAAGCGCAGCGTCGGTGCCCGCCGCCCGGCGGCCACTTCCTGCGCAAGCACCTCGTCGAGCGCGAGATGAATGGCCGGCGGCACGGCGGGCGCCTCGATGATCTGCCATTCGTAGTCGCGCCAGGTGCCGGCCACGCCCAAAGCGCGGCGGACGGCGATGGCCACGGCCTCGGGGCTGAAGCCGATCATCACTGCATCGGGGCGAAGGCCGGCATTCACGGCATCGGCGATGTCCGCCGCAGACGACGTGACCGGCAGGCCATCCAGCGCGGCGCGGATATCGGCCAGCGCCTCGGCCGGCTCCAGGAAGAAATCGCCCGCGACCTGCACACCGGAAAGCCTATCGTCCACCACATCGAGATCGACGACGACGAGCTTTCCACCGTGGACCTTGTATTCACCGTGCATGATATGAGTACCCGTTCATGTTATTCCGCGGTCTGGTGAGAGCGATTCCAGGAAAAATGTGAAGCGGCTTTCCGTCCGGAATTGCGCAAAAACAAATAGTTAGATCATTTCAGCGTTTCATGGAAACGCTGAAATGATCTAACCGATATTTCCGCCGCGCGTAAGTGTTTTCATGCCGTGCCCGTGACGGCCGGATTGTGGAAGATGGACAGGATCAGGCTGCGGGCGATGCGCTCGGCCGACGCCATCAGGACATCGCGCGCCGCCTGCGTCGGGGCGATATCGTCCAGCGTTTCACCGAACAGGGCCAGCCAGTCGGCAAAGAGCGGTTCGCTGAGGCCGGAAACGGCGAGATGGGCGGGAACGGGGCGGCCCGAATAGGCGCCGTTGCGCAGGGCGACGGCCTGCCAGAACCGTTTCATCCGGGCGAGGTGTTCCGGCCAGCGCCCGGCAAGCCTTGCCTCGAAAACCGGGCCGAGCGCGGGATGCGCCCGCACGCGACCGTAAAAGGTGTCCACCAGCCGGTCGAGAAAGGCGGCATCGATGCCGATCGCCGCCATGTCCGCCGCGGCCTTCGCCTGCATGTCCGCCCGGTGGGCGGCATGCACCCGCAATTCGTCGCTCATTTCCATCTCCTTCGTCCGCCGCGTTCCGGCCGGATGACGGCATTTTTTCCTGCGGCATGACGGCACGGCCCGACTTTCGTCTTGACCTGCCGCATGCCGCACCCTAATTTAGAATTATTCTAAACTAAGGTTTTCGCGATCATGTTTTCTCTCCTCGGCCCTTCCAGGCGCTCCTTCAACTCCCTCGACGAACGGGAAATTCTCGCGCTCGCCATCGCTTCCGAGGAGGAAGACGGACGCATCTATATGACCTATGCGCAGCGGCTGGAACAGGATTATCCGGCGACCGCCGCCATATTCCGCGACATGGCGGAGGTGGAGGACGCCCACCGCCGCAACCTGATCGTCCTCTATCGCCAGCGTTTCGGCGAAGTCATTCCACCGATCCGCCGCGAGCATGTGCGCGGCTTTTACGACCGCAGGCCGGACTGGTTGCAGAAGAACCTGCCTTTCGGGAAAATCCGCGAGGAAACGGAACGCATGGAACGGCAGGCGGCGCGCTTCTACCGCGAGGCCGCCGGGCGGGTGACGGATGCCGGAACCCGCGCGCTTCTCGGCGAACTGGCGATGGCCGAGGAGAGCCACGGCAGCATCGCCCATGCGCTGAGCGACCGGCACAGGCCGGACGACGTGGCCGCCGGCGAAACGCAGACCGCCCGCCGCCAGCTCGTGCTGACCTGGATCCAGCCGGGCCTCGCCGGACTGATGGACGGATCCGTCTCGACGCTGGCGCCGATCTTCGCGGCGGCGTTCGCCACCGGCAACACCTGGCAGACCTTCCTCGTCGGCCTGTCCGCCTCGGTGGGCGCCGGCATTTCGATGGGGTTCACCGAAGCCGCCCATGACGACGGCAAGCTGTCGGGCCGCGGCGCGCCGTGGAAGCGCGGGCTTGCCTCGGGCGTCATGACGGCCCTCGGCGGCCTCGGCCACGCGCTGCCCTACCTGATCCCGGACTTCACGATCGCCACCACCATCGCCGTGATCGTCGTGTTCATCGAGCTATGGGCCATCGCCTTCATCCAGAACCGGTTCATGGACACGCCGTTCTTCCGCGCCGTCATGCAGGTCGTCCTCGGCGGCTCGCTGGTTCTGGCCGCCGGCATCCTCATCGGGCAGGGCTAAGCTCAAGCCGCCGCGTCATGCCGATCGCCTCCAGAAACGCCTCGTCATGGCTCACCACGACGAGAGCGCCGTCATAGGCCCTGAGGCCGGCCTCGACGGTTTCCACGGATTCGATGTCGAGGTGATTGGTCGGCTCGTCGAGAAGGAGGAGCGGCGGCGGCGCCCCGCCGCCGAGGACGCAGGCGAGCCCGGCCCTGAGAAGCTGGCCGCCGCTGAGCGTGCCGGCGGGCTGCATCGCGGCATCGGCGCGGAACATGAAGCGGGCAAGCGCCAGCCGGCAGGCATTCTCGTCGGCATCGGGGTTGAGCCGCCTGAAATTGTCGCGGATCGACAGCGACGGATCGATGAGGCTTACCCGCTGGTCGAGCATGGCGAAGGGCACGAAGCGCCGCACGGCGCCGGCATCCGGCGCATGCCGGCCCGCGATCAGCGCCAGCAGGGTCGTCTTGCCCGAACCGTTCGGCCCGGTGACGGCAAGGCGCTCCGGCCCCGTCACCGTAAACGAAAGCCCGCGCAGCACCGGGCGGCCGGGCTCGTAGCCCGCCGTCACATTGTCGAACTGCAAGACGCGGCGTCCCGGCGGAAGATCGGCCGAGGCCAGCCGCACGCCGAAGGGCTGGAGGATCTCGACCCGCTCGCGCGCCGCCGCCAGCGCTTCGGCCGCCTTCGCCTGCCTGTCAGCGGCAAGCTGCGCGTTGCGGCCGCCGGTATCCTCGCTGCGGTCCTTCCGCAAGCCGGCGACGATGCGCGGCATGTCGCCTTTCGCGCCCATTTTCCGCCCGGCGCCGTCGCGCCGCGCCTGCCGCTCTCGGCGCCGCTGCGCCTCGCCGGCCTGCTCCGAAACCTGCTTTTCGGCATGGGCGAGATCACTCTCGGCAGCCGCCAGCAGCACGGCCTTCGCCGCCCGGTAATGGGTCCAGTTGCCGCCGAAGCGTGTGGCGCCCAGCGACGTCAGCTCAACGATCGCATCCATGCTGTCCAGCAGTTCGCGGTCATGGCTGATGACGACCGCGCCCTTGCGCCAGCCGGCGAGAAGATCGCGCACGGCGACGCGTCCGTCCCGGTCGAGATTGTTGGTCGGTTCGTCGAGAAGCAGGAAATCCGGGTCGGCGAAGGTCATTGCCGCCAGCGCGGCCCGGGTCCGCTGCCCACCGGAAAGGGAGGCCAGCGCCGTTGCCGGCACCGCATCGAGCCCGGCACGGGCAAGCGAGGCCGCGATCCGCTCCGGCAGGGTCCAGTCCGCCTCCGCCAGTTCGTCGGCGCCGGCCCGGCCTGCCTCGGCCCGCCCGAGAAGCGCGAGGGCCTCGCGCACGCCGAACAGGTCGGCCACCGTTTCATCGCCGGCAAGCTGGGCGGACTGCCGCAGCCAGCCCAGCCGCCCGCTGACGGTTACGGTTCCCGATTGCGGCCGGAGCGTGCCGGCGATCAGCCCGAACAGGGTCGACTTGCCGACGCCATTGCGCCCGACAAGGCCGGTCCGCTCGGGTTCGAAACGAAGCGTGAGATCGGAAAGGACAGGCCGTCCGTCAGGCGTGGACCAGGAAAGACGGGAGAGGGAGATGAAGGCAGACATGGTGGCGGATTTCCCCATTCGCAAATTGACGTTCGATTGCGAAAGGGTGGAAATCCATGACTGCACCGTCCTGCCTGAATGAAGATGGCCTTTATTTAGGAGCGGATGCGGGGCATTGCAAGCGTGCTTGCCGGCCTTTGCCCGGCAAGGCGGCCGTCAGCGCAGGGCGCCGACCACCTGCACGTTGCCGTTCTCGATCGTGACCCAGCGGCCGGTGTGAAAGCTCGCCTGGCGCTTCAGATAGGTGTAGGACGTTTCCGTCCAGGGCTTCACGTCCGGCGACAGGTTGTCGAGGATGTAGTCGCCCTGCGAGGTACGGACGGTCAGGACGGCATGGCCCTCGCCATCCGGCTTGCGCACGACGGTGATCAGCAGGTCGGCGACCGAAAAGCCCTTTTCGAGCAGGCGCTTGCGCTTTTCGAGAACGAATTCCTCGCAATCGCCGGCATCGACCGGATAGGTCCAGAACTCTTCCTTGCCGTAGACTTCCATGTCGGTCATCGCGATGATTTCGGCGTTGACGGACATGTTGACGTCGCGAAGAACCTGCCAGCCGTGTTCGGTCAGCTTCGGCGCGGCGGCGACCTTGCTGCGCACGGCGCATTCGGACACATGCCGCTGGCAGAACTCGTAGTGACCGATGGGCTGCGAGGTGACGGAACCGGTGATCATGGCGGCAGCCGGACGCAGATCGCTGCCGCCGGCAGCCGTGCTTGCGGCGACAAGCGCGGCCAGAGCAACGAAAATGCGTTTACCCGTACTCAACATCGGTTCGTCCCTTTGAATTCTTAACAAAGAGTTAAGAACCAAAGGCGCAACGAGTCAACGGCCGGGCAAACCTTAACAGAATATGAACGCGGACATGGTTAACGCGCGAGGCGTCAGGCGCGGGCGATTTCGCAGAGCGCGGCCTTCAGCCGTTCGATGTCCTGCGGCCGCGACAGGCGATGGTCGCCGTCGCGGATCAGCGTCAGCACCACATCGTCGGCGGGCAGGTGTTCCATCAGCTTCAGCGCATGGGCGTAAGGCACCGAGGTGTCGCGCATGCCCTGGAGGATATGCACCGGGCATCCCGTGGCGATCAGGCCGTCCAGCACCCGATTCTTCCGCCCGTCCTCGATCAGTCCGCGCGTATAGATATAGGGTTCGGGACCGTATTCGGACGGCTCCTCGAAATAGCCCAGCGTTTCCAGCGCGTGTTTTTCGGCTTCGCTCAGCGCCGGCTCGATCAGTTCGACGGTGAAGTCCGGGGCAGGGGCGATCAGGACGAGGCCCTTCACCCTGACCGGCAGTCCGCGCGCAAGGATTTCCTGAACGGCGCGCAGGGCGATCCAGCCGCCCATCGACGAGCCGACGAGGATGACCTCCTCCGGCGCGAAACGGGATATGACGGCAAGGCTTTCCTCAAGCCAGCGCGAGATCGTACCGTCGCTGAATGCGCCGCCGGAGATGCCGTGGCCGGAATAGTCGAAACGGATCGCCTCGAAGCCCTTTTCCGCGGCGAAGGCATCGAGCGCCAGCGCCTTCGTCCCCTCCATGTCGGACTTGTAGCCGCCGAGCCAGACGAGGGCAGGGCCCTTGCCGGCGGCGCCGCGGCGCTTCCAGGCAATCTCGCGGGCCTCGGCTCCTTGTCCGACGGTGATGGAACCGGAGGAAATACCGTTCGTCGCGCTCATGTCGTCTTCCTTGTGCGTTCGTTTTCGCGCCGTTTTACGCGGGTGCGCGGGCCCTTGCCAAGTAATGCCATGTCCATTTGCGCCGCATCGACCCTAAAACCGCTGAAAACTAAGGGAGCAGGTGATTTTTTTGATGAGGTGTGCTATTGACTCGCCAGCCGCAATCACGACATTGCCATCAGCCGCGTACGCTTGGCCCATTCGCCATGAGCCGCCCGACGAGCGCACTGTCAATTTTTAGGAGAATACGACCATTCGCAGACCGTTCAAAGCCGACGTTCCCACGAAAGACGGCCCCCGCGCCAACCGGGAAATCCGCATCCCGCGCGTACAGCTCATCGATGATGAGGGGCAGAATCTGGGCGTCGTCGCCACCGATCAGGCGTTGAAAATGGCGGAGGATGCGGGACTCGACCTGGTGGAGATTTCCCCGAACTCCGAACCGCCGGTATGCAAGATCCTCGATCTCGGAAAGCTGAAATACGCCACGCAGAAGAAAGCTGCTGAAGCGCGCAAGAAGCAGAAGATCGTCGAGATCAAGGAAATCAAGATGCGCCCCAACATCGACACCCACGATTACGAGGTGAAGATGAAGGCCATGAACCGCTTCTTCGAAGACGGCGACAAGGTGAAGGTGACGCTGAAGTTCCGCGGCCGCGAGATGGCCCACCAGGAACTCGGCATGAAGCTTCTTCTCCAGGTCAAGGAAGACACCCAGGAGATCGCCAAGGTCGAAGCCGAGCCCAAGCTCGAAGGCCGCCAGATGATGATGGTGCTGGCGCCGAAGTGACGGACGCCGCCCTTCCATCCTGACGAAAGCCGCCTCCGGGCGGCTTTTTCGTTGCGGCATTGCCGTTCGCGTCAGGCGGCGGTCTTGCCTATGCGATGCTCGGTGTCGGCGGCGGCAAGGTCGTCGTCGCTCAGGCGGCCCCAGACGCGCGACAGCACCTCATGGGCGAAGGCGCGGGCGTTTTCGCGGGCCTTATCGACATTGGAAACCCTTTCCGGATGGAGATCCTGCAACGTTCCGCCCAGTTCGAAGATGTCGCGGAAGGCGGCGCGCTCGACGATGGGCGTATCGAGGACATGGACGTTGCGCGAGGCGAGAAGCTGGCGCACGGCGGCGAGCGCACGGGTCGTGACCAGCGGATTGACGCGGGTCAGAACCACGGAATGGGGAATGACCAGCTTGGCCTTGTCGGCCAGAAACTTCAGCATTTCCAGCACATGCGCACCGCCCTGCGCATCCATCGCGCAGCCCTGCACGGGGATCAGCACATGGTCGGAATGGCCGAGGGCACGGGCCAGCAGCGGCGAGCGGACGCCCGGCAGGTCGATGATCGTGTAATCGGCGCGCTGCCTGCTTTCGGCGATGCGGTCCGACAGCGCCTGCTCGGTGACGTAGCTGACGACGTCCAGATTGCGCACGGCGCGGCCGGAGACGTCGAACCAGCGGGCGAACCATTGCTGCGGGTCGGTGTCGAGCACGTCCACCCGGTAGCCGCGCCGGGCAAGCTCGGTGGCGAGAAGAAGCACGGCTGTCGTCTTGCCGGCGCCGCCCTTGGAATTGGCGAAGGTGATGATGGGCATGTCGAGTCCCCATTGGGTCTTGCCTGAGCAGGTCATCGCTCGTTCCGGGCGCATGCGGCCATCGCGCCACGATCAACTTTCCGGCTTTTATAGTTAACGAAACATGAACGAAGCTTGCCAAATCCTTGTTCTGCGGCGGCTTTACGGCGGATTCAGAATTTCATTCCCGCCTTTTCTGGTTTTCAGGATTAATTTTGTCATTCCCCTCGCTCCCTTGGCCTCCGGTGCCTCGTTCGCCCCGGCCGCGCCACCTATGCTCTGCACAATCAAGAGGAAACACCCATCAGCGGAGAATGAAATGAAACGCCTCACCCTTGCCGGCGCAGCGCTTGCCCTGATCCTCGGCTCGTCCGTCCATGCCCAGGCCGCCGACAAGCTGCTGAACGCGTCCTACGACATCGCCCGCGAACTGTTCGCCGAGGTCAACGAGGGCTTCATCGCCAGGTACAAGGCGGACAAGGGCGTGGACGTCACCATCGACCAGTCGCATGGCGGCTCGTCGCGGCAGGCCCGCGCCATTCTCGAAGGTCTGGAAGCCGATGTCGTGACCTTCAACCAGGTGACGGATATCGACGCACTGGTGAAGGGCGGCTTCGTGCCCGAAAACTGGCAGGAGGCCTTCCCGAACCAGGCGTCGCCCTATTACTCGCTGCCGGCCTTCCTCGTCCGCACCGGCAACCCGAAGAGCGTGAAGGACTGGGACGATCTGGTGCGCGACGACGTGAAGATCGTCTTCCCGAACCCGAAGACCTCGGGCAACGCCCGCTATACCTATCTGGCCGCCACGGCCTATGCCAAGGAAGCCTTCGGCAACGATCCGGTGAAGGTCGAGGCCTTCGTGAAGAAGATCTTCGACAACGTTCCGGTGTTCGACACCGGCGGCCGCGCCGCCACCACCACCTTCGTGGAACGCGAGATCGGCGACGTCCTGATCACCTTCGAAGCCGAAACCCGCGGCATCGCCAGGGAATTCGGCGAGGACAAGTTCGAGACGGTCGTCCCCTCCGTCAGCCTGCTGGCCGAATTCCCGGTCGCGGTGGTCGAGAAGGTGGCCGAAAAGCACGGCACGCAGGAACTCGCCAAGGACTATCTCTCCTTCCTCTACGCGCCGGAAGGCCAGGAAATCCTCGCGGCGAACGGCAACCGCGTTCACGACGAGACGGTCGCGGCCAAGTACAAGGACCAGTTCCCGGACGTCCGCCTCGTCACCGTCGAGGACGTCTTCGGCGGCTGGCAGGCCATCCAGACGGAACACTTCGCCGAGGGCGGCACGCTCGACCGCCTCTATGGCAAGCGCTGATCCTCCCCTATAAGATTATCTGGCAAGAGACCTTCACCCGGCCGCAACGCCGGGTGAAGCCGTGTTGAAGAGGATGTCCGTTGAAACGCCGCCCCGTTCTGCCCGGCCTGAAGCTGACGCTGGGCTTCACGCTTTTCTACATGGCGCTGATCGTCGCCCTGCCGGTGGCGGCGCTGGTCTTCAAGGCCGCGAGCCTCGGCCCGGCGGAATACTGGCAGATCGTCTCCTCGCCCCGCGCCGTGGCCAGCTACAGGGTGACGGTGCTGTCGGCGCTCGGCGCGACCGCCGTCAATCTCGTCTTCGGCCTGGCGCTCGCCTGGGTTCTGACCCGCTACCGCTTTCCCGGACGGCGCCTTCTCGATGCCATCGTCGACCTGCCCTTCGCGCTACCGACCGCCGTGGCCGGCATCGCGCTGACGGCGCTGTTCGCACCCTCCGGCTGGTTCGGCGCGCCGCTGGCCGCGCTCGGCATCAAGGTCGCCTATACGCCGCTCGGCATCATGGTCGCCATGACCTTCACCAGCCTGCCTTTCATCGTGCGCACGGTGCAGCCGGTGCTGGAGGATCTCGATCCGGCACTGGAGGAGGCGGCGATCTCGCTCGGCGCATCGGACGGGGCCATCTTCGCGCGGGTGATCCTGCCGCTGCTCACTCCCGCCATTCTCGCCGGCCTGTCGCTGTCCTTCGCCCGCTCGCTCGGAGAATTCGGCGCGATCATCTTCATCGCCGGCAACCAGCCGATGTCGACGGAAATCACCGCGCTGCTGGCCTTCATCCGGCTGGAGGAGTACGACTATCAGGCCGCCGCGGCCATCGCCTCGGTGCTGCTGATCGCCGCCTTCGTCATGCTGGCCGTCACCAATCTCATGCAGGCCCGTGCCCTGCGCTACACGCTGAGGGGCTGAGATGAGCGCTCCGACCTCCCCGCGCCGGACGGCGCGCATCGGCGACAGCCCGGCCGTGCGCCGGACGCTCGTCGCCGCCGTGCTGCTCGTCTCGGCCATCGTCATCGTCGCGCCGCTGGCGGTCATCGCCGTGCAGGCCTTTTCCCGCGGCGTCGACGCCTATCTGGCGGCGATCGCCCACCCCGACACGCTGCATGCCATCGGCCTGACGCTGGTGACGGCGCTGATCGCCGTACCGGTCAACACCCTGTTCGGCGTCGCCGCCGCCTGGGCCATCACCAAGTTCGACTTTCCCGGCCGGCGGCTGCTGATCGTGCTGATCGAGATTCCCTTCTCGATCTCGCCCATCGTCGCCGGCGTCGCCTATCTCTTCGTCTACGGCCTCCAGGGCCTGTTCGGCGAATGGCTGTCCGCCCACGACATCAAGATCCTGTTCGCCCTGCCGGGCATCGTGCTCGCCTCGCTGTTCGTCACCGCGCCGTTCGTAGCGCGCGAACTGATCCCGCTGATGCAGGCGCAGGGACGCGATCTGGAAGAGGCCGCCGCCTCGCTCGGCGCCTCGGGCTGGCGGACGTTCCTGACCGTGACCCTGCCTAACATCCGCTGGGCGCTGCTTTACGGCGTCGTGCTGTGCAACGCCCGCGTGATGGGCGAATTCGGCGCGGTCTCGGTCGTCTCCGGCAATATCCGCGGCCAGACAAACACCCTGCCGCTGCACGTCGAACTGCTCTATCACGACTACCAGACTGCTGGCGCCTTCGCCGCCGCCTCCATTCTCGCCGGTCTCGCAGTCGTCACCCTCGTCGTGAAGGTGGCGCTGGAAAAGCGCGGCGCGGGCCGCCGCAACCGCCCCGCCTTCGTGGCGGAGCCGCCCTTGAAGGAAACGCCATGAACATCACCCTCGACAATGTCGTAAAGACCTTCGATACCTTCCGCGCCGTGCGCGGCGTGTCGCTCGACATCGGCAGCGGCGAACTCGTGGCGCTGCTCGGCCCCTCGGGCTCCGGCAAGACCACGATCCTGCGCATGGTGGCCGGTCTCGAATATGCCGATGGCGGCCAGATCCGCTTCGGCGCGGAGGACGCGACCGACATTCCGGTGCGCGAGCGCGGCGTCGGCTTCGTGTTCCAGCACTATGCCCTCTTCCCGCACATGACGGTGGGCGAGAACATCGCCTTCGGCATGAAGGTTTCGAAACGGAAGCGCAGCCGTCAGGACATCGCGGCGCGTGTTGCCGACCTGCTGCGGCTGGTGCGGCTGGAAGGGCTGACCGAGCGCTATCCGGCGCAGATTTCCGGCGGCCAGCGCCAGCGCGTGGCGCTGGCCAGGGCGCTTGCCGTCGACCCGAAGGTGCTGCTGCTCGACGAGCCCTTCGGCGCCCTCGACGCCAATGTGCGCCGCGAGCTTCGCCGCTGGCTGCGCGAAATCCACGACGAGCTGGGCATCACCACGCTGTTCGTGACCCACGATCAGGAGGAGGCGCTCGATCTGGCCGACCGGGTGGTGATCCTGAAGGACGGCCGGATCGAGCAGAGCGGCACGCCGGAAGAGGTCTGCCGCGCGCCGCTCAACGCCTTCGTCATGCGCTTTCTGGGCGATACGAACCGCTTCACGGCCACGGTTTCCGGCGAAGTCGCGGCCATCGGCAATGCGCGGGTCGCAGCGCCGGGCATCGCCGACGGCCCGGCGGACGCCTATGCGCGGCCCGGAGATCTCGGCTTTTCCACGGAAGGGCAGGGGGTTGCGGCGACGATCACCCGTGTGCTCGACCGCCCCGACGGACGCAGGCTGATCGCCGTGACGGACACCGGGGAGCAGGTGGAACTGGACGTCGCGCCGGACACGCCGGTCAGCGCCGGCGCGCGCGGCGTCGTCACGCTGGCGCGGGCGCATGTCTTTCCGGCAGAATGAGGCGGGGGGGCATGCGCGAATGCGCGGCAGCCTTGCTTTTTCCTATCGGGCCGTCAGCTCGCCCTTGGCCTTCTTCACCGCGAGATGGTGTTCGCGCCAGACGGTGAACAGGCCGGCGCCGACGACGATGATCGCGCCGGCCACCATGTTCCAGCTCAGGCGCTCGCCGAAGACCATAACGGCGATGAAGGAGCCGATGACGAGCTGGAAATAGGTGAGCGGCTGCACTTCCGACGCCTCGAGAATGTCATAGGCGCGGATCAGCAGATAATGGCTGAGCATGCCGGACATGCACAGCACGCCCATCCAGAACCAGTCCTGCGGGGCCAGCGGCGTCAGGTAGAACGGACCGACCAGCGAGATGGCGACGGCGCCGGCCACGCCGGTATAGAAGAAGCTGGTCATCGACCGGTCGACCCGGCCCACGGCGCGGGTGGCGATGCCGTAGAGCGCGAACATGAAGGCGCCGAGCACCGGAACGAGCAGAAGCGGACCGAAATCCGCGCCGATCGGATTGATGATCAGGAGCACGCCGAACAGCCCGATGGTGATGGCGGTGATGCGGCGCCAGCCGACCTTCTCCCCGAGCAGCGGCGCCGACAGAAGCGTGATGAGCAGCGGCGTGCCCTGAAGGATGGCCTGCGACATGGCCATGCCGGCCTCGGCGAAGGCATAGATCATCACCACGATCTGGGCGGCGAGGATGACGCCGCGGAAGATCTGCAGGAACGGCCGCGCGGTGGTCGCCGCCCGGCGGATGCCGCCGGCGCGCGCCGCCAGAAACAGCACGAAAGCCGCAAACGCCCAGTAGCGGATCATCGCCACCAGCACGGGCGGATAATGCGTGCCCAGATATTTGGACAGCCCGTCCTGTGCCGCGAAAATGCTGACCGCAGCGAGCGTGAAGATATAGCCATGCAGCTTGTTTTTCATAGCTCCCTCATAATGGTACGGACGTATTCCCGCCACTGGGAAATTGCATTTTTGCAGCTCGCACAATGCGGGTCTGCCATGCGTCCTGACCATTGCTTGCGGCCGGAGCCTGTGTCAGACACTGGAAACACCAGTCTATAATCAGTCGAAGGAACATGCGATGTCGGAATCGAACACGCCTCCCGGGATGGAACTGACGCTGCGCACGCTGGCCATGCCGGCGGATGCCAACCCGGCCGGCGACATTTTCGGCGGCTGGGTCATGTCGCAGATGGACCTTGCCGCCGCCGTGCGCGCCGACGAGCGGGCGCGGGGCCGCACCGCCACCGTCGCCGTTCATGAAATCGTCTTCCGCAAGCCGGTGAAGATCGGCGACACGCTCTGTGTCTACACCAAGATCGAGAAGGTCGGGCGCAGCTCGATCACGCTGAAGATCGAGAGCTGGGCGCGCCGCCATTACGACCAGACGCGGGAAATGGTGACGGAGGCCGTTTTCGTCATGGTCGCCCTCGACCAGGACGGCAAGCCGCGCCCGGTCGACTCGCAGGCGTAGGGCAATCCCGGGAACAGCGCGCTGCGGTTATCCACCCGGGATCGCTTGAAAAACAATGAAATAGCGCCGGTCAGGCGGCGAGACGCCGGAAACGGCGGCGGATATGGTCGAGATAGTACTGGCCCGGCGACTTCGCCTCGCAGAGCGAGGCGGCTTCCTCTGGCGGCACGTCGGCAAAGCGGCGCTGCTCGCCATTGCGGAAGCAGATGTACAACTGGCCGTCCTCCTGGCTGAAATGGACGGATTCGATGATGCGCGACGTTACTGGCAGTTGCTGCATGGTCATTCTCCCGTGTTTTGGGAAAAACCTAGCGCAGCTCTCCAAATTTCCGGTCAACGGGCATGGTATACCGCTTCCTAACGCTGTCAGGCCTTGCGGAAGATGTAATCCGTCTCCTGAACCAGTTCCTCGCCCGGCCGCAGCACGGCGTTCGGGAAATTCTCCCTGTTGATGGAATCCGGCCAGATCTGGGTTTCCAGGCAGAAGCCGGCGAAGGGGCCGTAGGTGCGGCCGTCATGGCCGGGCACCGGCACGGAAAGCTTGTGGGCCGTGTAGAACTGCACGCCCGGCTCCGTCGTTGCCACGTCCAGGCTGATGCCGCTTGCCGGGCTGACCGCGCGGGCGACGTGGCGTCTGGCGACCCGTTCCGGCGACAGGCAGATATTATGGTCGAAGCCGGCGAAGTCCGCCCCGATCCTGTCGCCGAGCACCGTTTCGCGGCGCAGGTCGAAGGGGGTGCCGTCCACCGGGCGGATCTCGCCCGTCGGCACGCTGCGCTCGTCCACCGGCAGATAATGATCGGCGGCGATGGCAAAGCGGGTGCCGAGCACGGTTTCCGCCTCGTCCAGCGTGAAATAGCTGTGCTGGCAGAGATTGGCCGGCGTCGGCCTGTCGGTGCGCGAGCGATAGATGCAGGACAGGACGCCGTCGCCGGGCAGGGAATAGGTCACGCTCGCATCGACATTGCCGGGATAGCCGGCATGGCCGTCCGGATCGTGGATCGACAGCGTGACGCTGTTTTCGGACAGGGTGGTGAGCGTCCAGTTGCGCTTGCCGAACCCCTCCTTGCCGCCATGCAGGTGCGTCACGCCGTTCTCGTTCAGTTCGAGATGATAGACGGCGCCGTCGAGCGTGAACGTGCCGCCGCCGATGCGGTTCGCGACCCGCCCGGGCGAGGCGCCGAAATGACGCGAATGCTGCCGGTAATCCGCAAAATTGTCGAAGCCGAGCACGAGGGAAGGGCCGTAGCCTTCAAGGCGCACGTCCTGGATCACCGCGCCGTAGGTGATGACGGAAACGGTCAGCCCGCCGCCGCGGATCGTCGCGCGCCGCACCGTCTCGCCGTTTTCCAGCGTTCCGAAAATCTCCACCCTGTCCTCGACCGCCGCCATCGCCGCTCCTCCACGTCTCTGGGAGTGACACTAGCCTTCGCATCGTGGCGATGGCAAGGTGGCGGTCTCCCGTTTCCCGATTCGATCAGGACATCGTTTTCATGGACAGCCCCGCCGTGCCGCGCCCTCGGGCGTTGCCTTTTCTTTTCGCCTTCGCCTCCGGCGGCATCCTGACGCTGATGGCGCATTTCAACGGCACGCTGGGCCATTATGGCGGACCGTTCTTCGCCTCGTGGACGGCCCATGCGACGGGCACCGTGGCCGCCATCCTGCTGATCGCCCTTCTTTTTCGCCGTGGCGAGGGCAGGGCGCTCAAGGGCCGCGCGCCGTTATGGGCCTATCTCGGCGGCCTTTCCGGCGGGTTGACCGTGATCTTCACGGCGGAAGCCGTCAATTCGCCGCTGGCGCTGTCGGGCACACTGGCGCTCGGGCTGGCGGGGCAGGTGGCCTTCAGCCTGGCGGCGGACCGCTGGGGCCTGTTCGGACTGGCCAGACGCCGGCTTTCGGCGAAGGATGCCGCATCGCTGGGGCTGATCGCCGCCGGCAGCGCATTGATCATCCTGTTCGGCAGGGTGAGCCTGTGATTTCCGCTGCCGTTCTCGCCTTTTCGGCCGGGCTTCTCATCAGTCTCAGCCGGCAGATCAACGGGCGCCTCAGCCTGTCCACCTCGCCGCTGGCCGCATCCTTCTGGAACCATGTCGTCGGGCTCGCCGCCCTGACCGCCGTCGGACTGGTGATCGGCGGCATCTTTCCGCCGGGCGCGGAAGGATCGCCCTGGTGGGCCTATTTCGGCGGGCCGCTCGGGGTGATCTTCGTCGCCTCGGGAAGCTGGCTGATCGTCAGGATCGGCGCGACCAACACGGCGCTGCTGGTGATCGGCGGGCAGATGGTGACGGGGATCGCACTCGATCTGCTGATGGACCAGAAGCCGGTGCTGTGGGCCAGCGCGCTCGGCGTCGTGCTGATCGTCTGGGGCGTCTGGCTCTCGCAGAAAAGGGGCTGAAGCGCACCGCCGCCCGGCGATGCCGCCAAGGGACGCGCCTTCAGGTGCCGCAGGTGGTGCGCAGGCCGCGCTCCTCCGGCGAGGGCGGAACCGCCAGATAGTCGAGCTTCGGGTTCTTTTCGAACGGGTTGCGCGCCGCGTCCAGAAGGTCGGACACACCCGCCAGCGAGCCGGTGGCCGCGGCCGTTTCCACCGCATTGGCCACGCGATGGTTGCGCATGATATAGCGCGGATTGGCGCGCTGCATGAGCGCCAGCGAGGCCTCCGGCGACATGCCCCGCTCCGAGCGCACATCGGCCCATTCCTGACGCCATGCCGCGAAGGCCGGGGAGGCGCCGAGCAGTTGCGGCAGAAGCTCCGGCTCGCGGCCGGCGACGATGTCGTTCAGGCCGGTGAATGTCGCGGTGAAATCGGCCTCGACCTCGCTCATCTGCGCAAGCAGGCGTGACGACAGACCGGCGACCTCCGCATCGGCTGCCGCGAAACCGAGCTTTTGCGCGAAAACCAGATCATAGGCCTCCTGAAAGGCGTCGGCAAAGCCGTCCAGCACCGCCTGCGCCGCGGCGGTCGCCTCATCGGCGTCGGCGGCGATCAGCGGCAGGAGCGTTTCGGCAAGGCGGGCCATGCCCCAGGCGGCCATGCCCGGCTGATTGCCATAGGCATAGCGGCCGCGCCGGTCGATGGAACTGAAAACCGCCGCCGGACTGTAGGGATCGAGGAAGGCGGTCGGGCCGTAATCGATGGTTTCGCCGGAAAGGGCGATATTGTCCGTGTTCATGACGCCATGAATGAAGCCGACGCCCATCCAGCGCGCCACGAGCCGGGCCTGCCGGCCGCAGACGGCGCGGAGCAGGGCCAGCACGCGCTCGCGCCCTTCCAGAGGCCGAAGCTCGGGATAGCTGCGCTCCACCACATCGTCGACGAGCAACCGCAGCGCCTCGTGATCGCCGCGCGCCGCGAAAAACTGGAACGTGCCGACCCGGACATGGCTTTCGGCGACACGCACCAGAACCGCGCCGGGCTGCATGGTCTCGCGCAGCACCCGTTCGCCGGTGGAAATCACCGCCAGCGTGCGCGTGGTCGGAATGGCCAGCGCATGCATCGCTTCCGAGAAGATATACTCCCGCAGCACCGCCTCGAGCGGCGCCCGGCCGTCGCCGCCACGGGAAAAGCGCGTGGGACCGGAGCCCTTGAGCTGGATTTCCACCGGACGGCCGTCCGACGAGATGGCTTCGCCGAGAAGCAGGGCGCGGCCATCGCCGAGCGACGGCACGAAATTGCCGAACTGGTGGCCGGCATAGGCCAGCGCAGCCGGCTCGGCGCCGTCAAGCGCCGTGTTGCCTGCCAGGCAGGATACCGCCTCCGCCGAGCGCAGCCATTCCGCGTCGAGGTTCAAATCCTCGGCCAGTGCTTCATTGAGCAGAAGAAGCGACGGCTCCGCGCAGGGCGTCAGCGTGACCGGCGCATAGAAACGCTCGGAGAGAGCCTGATAACGATGTTGCGTCCACATGAGCGATTCCGAAGGGTTTGCAAGCCTGCGATTCGGTTGACATCCGTCAACAGAATCGGTTCTTTCCCTAATATAGGTTCGACCGCTGCGATTGCGACACCGCAAACGAACGATGCCGCCGGATCAAGTTCCATAACATAGATTACGCGATAATGCCGAGCATCGTCCCGGCTGCCGGTGGGCCTGGCATCCCGGGGCCCGTTTCGAAGAAACGACGGCAACCGGGAGATCATGCATGAGCGTTTCACCCTGCCTTACAGAACCTTCGACACGCGGCACACGGTCCACCGGTCGCCAGTGATTGAGAACAAGCGACTGGATGAATGCGGTCACATGTTGCCGAGCGGCTAAGTGATCGGCCACTTGTGGCCCGAAGCGGCCATTGCAGGACCGAGATGGCATGTCTGAGATTGGGGTGGGGAGCCGAATGGCAGCGTTCAAAATCGGCTGGCCAGAAAGCAGCCCAAGGTGTCGCAAGAATCCTCACGATGTCACCGAGTTTTTTTGCGCCCGACTTGTGCGACGGAAATTCCTCTTCGATTGCAAGGCGGCCGCTATGTTGCGAAACTTGGGATTGCGCGACACGAGAAAGGCCGTCGCCTACTCTCGGCCGGTTGGACGACCTTGGAAATGCTCTACCGCTTCGCCAAGCTTCACCCACTCATGTTTCGATTGCTCGAATACTGACACGGATGGTGGCGCGAACGCCGGGTCAGCAAAACAACCTACTCCCACCCCTATCCAAGACGGTGAGGCAACGGCCTTCCAATAGACGGTCGAACCGCAAATGGGGCAAAAATACATGCGGACCTTGCGGCCACTATCGCCGGTGCGAACAAATTCGGTAGCTGCTCCAAATATTTCAACACACTCAACCGAATAGAACGCATTGGCGCTGAACGGCGCCCCGGTTCTTCGCTGGCAAGCGAAACAGTGACATAGCGCAGTCAATTGTGGTGGCTCGCTAAACGTGAGTCTAAGAGCGCCGCAGGCGCATTGGGCGTCGGCCATAGAAACTCCTTCCGCTTGGGCGGTAAGATTATGTTGATGTTCGGAGAGTAAAGCGCTGGCCCAAACCGCAATTCATTGCGAGAGACTATGCGATGGGGCTGAAACCTGATGTAATTTTCAAGTCAGCTACAGCATCAAGGTATATTACGGGAATGGTGAAGTCTAGAGCGAAACAGGCTGTTGCAAAATCCCGAAACCGCCACAGATGTGCTCGAAGACAACGGCGACTTCCAAGGTTTGCTTTAAGCATCCTTGCCTCCTGCCATGAAAAACCGAAACAGGCCGGGGGCGAACCTATATGAACGTTTCGAGGCATTACGCCTCTGGCGCGAAGCGGAAATGACCTGGCAGAAAAACTGAGGAAATCAAAACCGAAGAGGGAGTTCCATCTCCGCCCCTTCCCTTGCACCCCGGCCCAGCCGGTCCGGTCGGGGATTGACCATCGGAGCCGGTGTCGCATTTCCAATGGACCGGCCGCGTCGCATCTCTCATCCGCTTTGACATATCCGGGACGCGCCTCAGGCCTGCGGCAAGGCTTTCAGCAGGCACGTGCGGTTCAGCAGATTCGGCGCAAGAGTTCGGCCAGCACCGCCCGCTCCCGGGACGTGAGCGGCGCGAGCGTCTCCTCGGAGACGGCGATCGCCATGTCCATGTTCCGGTCGATCACGGCATTGCCTTCCTCGGTCAGGGACAGGACCAGCCGGCGGCCGTCCTTCGGGTCGGGCGCGGTGTGGATCAGGCCGCGACTGACGAGACGGTCGACCACGCCCTTGATGGTGGCGACGTCCATCGCCGTCTCCCGGCCCAGAAAGTTCTGCGAGGTCGGCTGCAATTCCCGCAGTTTGGTCAGCGCGGCCCATTGCGTCGTCGTCAGCCGGTCGCCGATCATCGAGGTGAACAGCGACACGTGGCGCTGGTTCGCCTGGCGCAGGACGAACCCGATCTGCTGCTCCACATGGTAATCGTCCGCGGACGAGCCCCCTGCGGCGGCCTTTTCGTTCCGGTTCGAGATCGTGATCCTCTCTTCCGTCGCCGCCATTTCCTCTCCGTTCATGCCAACAGCTCCTCAGAAACCGTCCGTTGCGTCGAATGCATATACAAAAGCTCATAACGAGCCGGTTTCCGCCGATCAAGCATGCCCGCACGCTCCGGCTGTGGCCGCATCGCGCTTGACAGAACCGGTTCCGCGACGGATACTCATTTGTACACTAACAATAATAACATGCAACGACCTTCGAACCAGGGCCGGTCGGCACGAGGCGGGAACGGGCATCGTCCCGCAGCACCCTGCCCGAGATAATACGTAGGGGACGCGAATGGTAAAGCAACAGGTGGAAAGCGTCGCGGGCGACAAGATACGGTGCGACGCCTGTCCGGTCATGTGCTACATCGCCAACGGCCGCTCCGGCGCCTGCGACCGCTACGCCAACGACAACGGCGCGCTCGTGAGGGTCGATCCCTTCACCATCATCCAGACCACGCTGGAGGAAGGCGGCAAGGTCGTTTCCTTCCTGAAATCCGCAGAGGACGGCGACTGGGACGGCGACCTCGTCCATTCACACAGCAGCTTCGTCACGGCCGTCGGCGCCGGCACGACCTATCCCGACTACAAGCCGGCACCCTTCATCGTTTCGCAGAAGGAAAACGGCATCGACATGGTGACTGTCGTCACCGAGGGCATCTTCAGCTATTGCGGCGCCAAGGTGAAGATCGACACCGACCGCTTTCTCGGCGAGGAAACCGCCATCGTCCGGGTCGACGGCGAGGCGGTCGGCCATGTCATGACCAGCGAATACGGATCGCAGATGCTCTCGCTCGGCGGCGTGCATCACCTCACCGGCGGCTCCAAGAAGGAAGGCCGCGTGACCTGCGACACGCTGATGAAGCTCTGCAACCGCGAGGCGGTCGAACTCTCCATCGACGGCGGCGCCACCGTCATCGCCCAGGCGGGCACCGCCCCAACGGTCAACGGCGAGACGGAAGAGCGCATGCGCGTCGGCTGCGGATCGGCCACCATCGGCATGTTCGCCCGGCAATGGCTCGGCCATGTCGACGACGTCGTGGTCGTGGACGACCATATCACCGGCGTCCTGTCGGAACACCAGGCCGGCAAGCTGCTGCATATTCCGCCGACCGGCATCAGGATCAAGGGACGCCGCTCGACGCCCGGCCGCTATTTCCAGGTCGCCGATCCCGGCACGGGATGGGGCGGGACGAACATCTCCGATCCGCTGTCGATCATCGGTGACTTCGACCCCAAGACCGCCTATCCGGGCCTGCGCCTGCTGATGGTCTCGACGACCGGCGAGCAATATGCCTACTACGTCCTCGACGAAAACCTCTGTCCGGTGCTTCAGGAGCGCCTTCCCGCGCCGCTTCAGGAATCGGTCGAGATCATCGCCGACAATTGCGAGCCGGCGCTTACCTCCGTGCTCTTCATGGGCGGCGCAGGCGGCAGTCTGCGCGCCGGCGTGACAAGCAATCCGGTGAAGCTCACCCGCTCGGTGAAGGACGCCCTCACCCATGTCTCCTGCGGCGGCGCGCCGGCCTATGTCTGGCCCGGCGGCGGCATCACGGTGATGGCGGACGTGACGCAGATGCCGAGCAACGCCTTCGGCTACGTCCCCACCCCCGCGCTGGTCGCGCCCATCGAATTCACCATGCGGCTCGACGACTACCGGGCGCTCGGCGGCCATATGGAAGCGGTCGTGCCCATCGAGCGGGCGCTGGAACTGGCGGAACGCAAGGTCGCGGCGATGGACCATATCCCGTGGCCGTCCGCGCCCGCCAATTTCCGCTGGGGCAACTGAGGCGGGGACGGCGATGGACGGCGCTGCGGCACGATATCTCGACGGCGGGCCGGACGGGCGTCTGCACTTGCAGCACGGCCCCATCGACCTCATCATCGGCGTCGACGGGTTGCCGGGCGAAGCCATCCCATCCGGGACGAGACAACGCGCCTTCGAGGCGGCTCGCCGCCGCTTCGCCACGATCCTCGACGAACTCGTCGCCGAACTTGCCTTTCTGAGAAACCCGGCCGCGCCGGACGGACCCGACCCGCAGGGCACCGTGGCCCGGCGCATGACCGCCGCCGTGCGTCCCCTTTCCGGCCGGCGCTTCATCACGCCGATGGCGGCCGTCGCCGGTGCGGTCGCCGACGAGATTCGGGACGCCATGCTGGCCGCCTTCCCGCCGGGGGAATGCCCGCCGCGCATCCATGTCAACAACGGCGGCGACATCGCCCTGCATCTGTCGCCGCAAGCCACCTTCCACATCGCCATGAGCGGCGAGGACGGCACGCGCCTCGGGACGTTCGCCATGACCGGCGCCGAACGGGAGCGCGGCATCGCCACCAGCGGCCGCGGCGGCCGCAGCTTCTCGCTGGGCATCGCCGATTCCGTCACCGTCGTCGCTGCCAGCGCCGCGCAGGCGGATGCCGCCGCGACGCTGATCGCCAATGCCGTCGACCTGCCCGGCCATCCGGCGATTATCCGCTGTCCCGCCAGCCGCATCGCCCCCGACAGCGACCTCGGCGACCGGCTGGTGACGCGCGATTGCGGCTCTCTGACCGCCGAAGAAATCGACAGGGCGCTCGACGCCGGCCTGGCGGAAGCCGACCACCTCATCGCCCGCGGCCTGATCCGCCGCGCCGCGCTTTTCCTCAAGAATGAAGGCCGCATCGCCGACCGGGCCGCCGCCTTCCCGCCCCTGCCGGAACCCGCGTTTCCGGCTCAACCTCACCGGGAGACGATACCGCATGCCTGAACCGAGAATCCGCAAATTCGCAACCGTCGTCGAAGAGATCCTGCACGAAGGCGGTGCACCCGCAGCAACGCCTCTGAAGCGCGGCGCGATCCTCGCCGTGATCGAGAACCCCTTCGCCGGCGCCTATCACGACGAGATCGAGGGCTTCATGAAGGATCTCGAACCGCTCGGCGTCGAAATGGCGACGCGGCTTGCCGCAGCGCTCGGCGGCCCCGACAAGGTGGAGGGCTATGGAAAGGGCGCCATCGTAGGACAGGCGGGAGAGCTGGAACACGGCGCGCTCTGGCATGTGCCGGGCGGCTATGCGATGCGCGCCGTGCTGGGCGACGCCAGGGCCATCGTGCCCTCGACGAAGAAGGTCGGCGGTCCCGGCGCCCGGCTCGACGTGCCGGTCACGCATATCAACGCCTCCTACGTGCGCAGCCATTTCGACGCGATGGAAGTGGGCATTGCCGATGCGCCCCGCGCCGGCGAAATCGTGCTTGCGCTCGTCATGACCACCGGCGCGCGCATCCATGCCCGCGTCGGCGGACTGAAGGCCAGCGAGATCGAGGGCGAGGACGGGTTGCGATGACGGCCGATATCCGCAAGATCGCGGTCTTCGTCGAGGAAACGCGCAGCGAAATGGGCCGGCCCGTTTCCCCGCCGATCCGCAAGGCGGCGGCCTGCGCGGTCCTGCGCAATCCCTTCGCCGGAGCCTATGCCGACGATCTTTCGCCGCTGATCGACATCGGCGCGGAGATGGGCGGCCTTCTCGGACGCAAATGCATGGAGGCGCTTGGCATCGAACCCGCTGAGGCCGAAAGCTACGGCAAGGCCGCGCTGGTCGGCGAGGCAGGCGAACTGGAACACGCCGCCGCCGTGCTTCACCCGGCGCTGGGCAAGCCGCTGCGCGTGGCGGTGGGCGGCGGTGCGGCGATCATCCCCTCCTCCAAGGCCATCGGGGGACCGGGCGACATCGTCGACATTCCGCTCGGCTACAAGGATTCCGCCTATGTCCGCTCGCATTTCGACGGAATGCGCATCCGCCTCAACGATGCGCCGCGCGCCGGCGAAATCGTCATCGCCGTCGCCGTCACCACCGGCGGGCGGCCGCTGCCGAGGGTCGGCGGCCTGACCGTCGAACAGGCCCGCACTGCGCAATAAGCGCTTGACGGATGGATTTCGAATGCGAATATTCATTCGTATACAAATAAAAGGGGAATGACCGATGCCGACTTCACGCGATAAAGCGGTTCCGTGGCGCACTCCGTGTCCATGCAACCTGGCTGGCTGACGCCCGGAATCGACGCGCGGGCGATCGTCCGCGCGGCGGCCGAAATCGGCAAAGCTGAAACAGACGACATAATAAAGAGAAGACATGCGAGCATCGGGGGTTCAATCCCGGTGTGTTTCGTATCGTTATTCCAAAACTCCAGAGGAACCAGAAAATGAAACTGAAGAACGGACGGAATATCATTCGGACGGCTCTGGCCTGTCTTGCGGCGCTGTCATTCGGCGCTCCGGCCAGCGCGGAGACCTTTCCGGAAAAGCCGATCACCCTCGTCGTCGCCTGGCCGGCCGGCGGCGGGCATGACATCGTCGGCCGGCTGGTCGCCGAACATCTGGGCAAGCGCCTGCCGGTTTCCATCGTCGTCAGCAACGTGCCCGGCGCCGCCGGCTCGACGGGCGTGCGGCAGGTGGAGCAGGCCGCGCCGGACGGCTACACGGTCGGCGTGATGGGCCTGCACGCCATCGCCCAGAGCTACATGAACCCCAACGCCACGCCGCTTTCCAGAATCGCGCCGCTCGCGCTTGTCGAGAAGGGGCCGGCGGCACTCAGCGTCCGCGCCGATTCCGGCATCGGATCGCTCGCCGAATTCATCGAGAAGGCCAAGGCCGAGCCGAACGCCATCATCAACAGCAATGACGGCCCCGGAGGCTTCGCGTTCCTGAGCGCCATGCTCATCCAGAAGCAGTTCGACATCGAGCTGACGACGGTTCCCTATCAGGGCTTCGCCCCTTCCGTGGCCGCGCTCGTCTCCGGCGAGTCCATGTCGTCCACCGTTCCCGTGCCGCTCGTCGCCGACCTGCACAATGGCGGCCAGGTGAAGATCCTCGGCGTCGCCGCCGCGGAGCGCCACTTCTTCGCGCCCGACGTGCCGACCTTCACCGAGGCTGGCTATCCCTTCGAGTTTTCGGATTTCGTCGGCCTTTTCCTGCCGGTCGGCGTTCCGGAAGACCGCGTGGCGCTGCTCGAAAAGGCGCTGCTCGAGGCGATGGACGACGACGCCTTCAAGGAAGCCGCCGGCAAGGTGGGCCTGATGCTCGCGCCATCCGGCGCCGCCGACATGGCGGCCTTCATCCAGCAGCAGGACGACGCCGTCTATCCGGTGCTGGACGGCGCCGGCCTCGTCAAGGCCAACAAGCGTTGATCCCAGCAGGGGGCCGCCACCCGCGGCCCCTCTTCCGTTTTGGAGCATGCCATGATGATCGATGAAAAAGACGGCGCCGCCGGAGCGAATCTCGCCGGGGGGCTGTTCTTCCTTGGCTGGGCCGCCGTCGGCTGGTATTCCTATTTCACCAGTCCCGGCCTTGCCGAAAGCCTGTGGGCGCCCGGCTTCGACCCCGGGCCGGCTATGCTGCCCGTGCTGTGTCTTTCGACGCTGAGCCTGGGCGGCCTCTATTTCGTCGCGGCCGGGATCGCGCGGTTTCCGGGCATGGAGAGGACGCGCCGCATGCTGCGGCAAAAGGCGGTGCAGATGGCAAGGCCCGTCGCCTTTCTGGCAACGATCCTGCTCGAAGTGCTGGCCATCACGCGCATCGGCTTCATCGCCCCGGCCTTCGTCTTCACCACCCTGTGGATCTTCCTCCTCTCGCCCGGCACCGGCTCCGTGGCCCAGCGGCTGGCCGTCGCGGCGGTGCTGTCGATCCTGCTGACGCTCGCCGTCCACTTCACCTTCGTCCGCCTTCTGGGCGTACTCCTTCCCTGAGGGAGACCGGGAAATGCTTATCGATTCCTTCGCGCAGGTTTCGCTGTCGATCCTGCAAAGCCCGTTCCTGATGGTGATGCTCTGCCTGTCGGTGCTGCTGGGGATCATCCTCGGCGCCCTGCCCGGCATCAGCTCGACGATGGCGCTGGCGATCTTTCTGCCCATGACCTACGGCATGGAGCCCGCCAGCGCCATCATCTTCCTGATCGCATTGCTTGTCGGCAGCGTCTTCGGCGGCTCGATCTCGGCGATCCTGATCAACATTCCCGGCACGCCGGGCGCGATCGTCACGCAGTTCGACGGTTTTCCGATGGCCCAGTCGGGCCGGGCCGGGCATGCGCTGGGCCACGCCCTCATCGCCTCCACGCTCGGCGGCCTCATCGGCTTCGTCGTGCTGATCCTCATCGCGCCGCTGGTGGCGCAGTCGGCGATGGCGTTCCGCAGCCCGGAATTCACCATGCTGGCGGTCTTCGGCCTCGTCCTGCTCGCCTTCACCGCCAAGGGCTCCACCTTCGCCGGCATCCTGTCCGGCGTCATCGGCCTGATCTGCGGCATGGTCGGCTTCGACATGATGACCGACATCGCCCGCTTCGATTTCGGCTCGCACACCCTGCAGAACGGTATCGACCTCATCCCCGTCACCATCGGCATCTTCGGCCTGACGGAGGTGCTGCGGACGATTTCCCTCGACCAGAGCAAGCTGCCGAAGGTGCCGCCGATCGGCTCGCTGTTCCCGCCCCTGAAGGAAGTCGCCGGCCTGTGGAAGACCACCCTGCGCGGCAGCGCCATCGGCACCTTCATCGGCGCCGTGCCGGCGGCGGGCTCGGCCATCGCCGTCGCCATCGCCTATGCGCAGGAGCAGCGCTTCGCCCGGCCCGGCGCGACGTTCGGCAAGGGCGAGCCGGCCGGCATCGTCGCGCCGGAATCGGCCAACAGCGCGAATACCGGCGGTGCCATGATCCCGATGATCACGCTCGGCATTCCCGGCGATTCGATGTCGGCGGTGCTGATCGGGGCGCTGCTGATCCACGGCCTTCGCCCGGGGCCGATGCTGTTTGCCGAGAACCCGACGATCGTCGGGACGATCTACGCCGCGATCTTCTTCGGCACCGTGCTGACCTTCTTCATCGGCTTCGGCCTGATCCGCTTCGTCGTGTTGGTGATGAAGACGCCGACGCATATCCTGATGGCGGCCATCGCCCTTCTGTGCGTCGTCGGCGCCTATGCCATCCGCAACAGCGTGTCCGACATCATGATCATGATCGCCTTCGGCGGCCTCGGATACATCATGCTGCTGATGCGCATCCCCGCCGCGCCGCTTGCCTTCGGCATCATCCTCGGCCCCATCATGGAGGAGAATTTCCGCCGCTCGCTGATCCTCAGCAAGGGCTCGTGGTCGATCTTCATCGAGCGGCCGGTGTCGGCGACCCTCATCGTCATCACGCTGGCCACCATTCTCCTGCCGCTGCTGCCGGCCATCGGCCGCAAGGCCAGGATGCTGGAGGACGACTGAACCCTCGCACCCGCCCGCAGCCAGACGCTATGGGCGGGTGCAAGACAGCCTCAGCCGACAAAAGCGCGCTCGACCACGAAGGTGGCGGGCGCGTTGTTGGCCCCCTCGATGAGCCCGAAGCCCTCAAGCACGGCCTTGGTGTCGTTCAGCATCGCCATCGAGCCGCAGATCATGGCGCGGTCGTCCTCGGGCGCGATGGGCGGCAGGCCCGCATCCTCGAAGAACCGCCCGGAGGTCATCAGGTCGGTGATGCGGCCCATGCGCTCGAACGGCTCGCGCGTCGTCGTGGTGTGGAGCCGCAGACGGCCCTCGACCATTTCGCCGACCAGCGGGTCCTCCTTCAGCGCCTCCACCATGCGGGTGATATAGGCAAGCTCGGCCACCTCGCGGCAGGTCTGCACCAGCACCACCTCCTCGAATTTCTCGTAGGTCTCGGGATCGCGGATGAGGCTCGCGAAGGGCGCGACGCCGGTGCCGGTCGAGAGCATGTAGAGCCGCTTGCCGGGAACGAGCGCGTCGAGCACCAGCGTGCCGGTCGGCTTCCTGCGCATCAGCACCGTATCGCCCGGCCGGATCTTCTGGAGATGCTCCGTCAGCGGGCCGCCGGGAACCTTGATCGAGAAGAATTCGATTTCCTCGTCCCAGGACGGGCTGGCGATCGAATAGGCCCGGAACACCGGCTTGGCCGCGTTCGGCAGGCCGATCATCACGAACTCGCCGGAGCGGAAGCGGAAGCTCGCCGGACGGGTGATGCGAAAGCGGAAGAGCCGGTCGGTGTAATGCTCGACGGCCGTCACGGTTTCGGCGAAGACATTGTCCGGAACGGGCCAGTTTGCGGGCTGCGGGGCGGGCTGCCCCCCGGTTGCGGCGGTTGCGACGTCGGTCATGGAGATCCCCTTTTCTCGCGCGATTTTAAATTCGTTTGTATACGAATGAATTTAAAATCGCAACGGAGGATGTTGCGGCGCGGCACGCAAAACGCTCATCCGATGGAGGGCGTCGACAGCAGCCAGAGCCCGAAGACCGTGTAGAACACCATCGCGGCCGCAAGGAAAAGCTGCGAGCGGGCGGCCGCCCCGGCTTTTCCGAAATAATCGAGCGCGATCATGTGGGCGACGAGGATGCCGACGACATGGCCGGTGACGATCACCGCAGTCTGCGCGATCCAGATCATCCGCACGCCTTCCAGATGTTGCAGGAAGGAGGTGGTGACGTGCCAGTGGGCTGTTCCGAACAGGTCCCAGCCGCGCAGGAAGGGATCGGACAGCATGGCCGCGAGATACTGGCCGTTGATCAGCAGCATCGTCAGGTAATGCGCGCCGTGGAAAGCGATGGAAATGGGAATGATGGAATAGATCAGCCTTCCGGCAAGCGGCTGGACGTCCGAAAGCGATCCGCCGGCGAGCGCGGCCCCTGCCGCGACCGCGCCGTAGAACAGGAGGCCGAGCATCGCCGCCGCCGCGTAGAGGCCGAGGGAATTGGGAAGCGTGACGCTGCTGCGGCCGGCGAATTCCAGCGGATTCCGGCCGATGAGATCGAACCATGTGAAGGTTTCGGAAAAGCCGTCGAAGGAGGCGGTGCCGAGCGTCAGCAGGATGAGCAGTGTTCCGCTCACGGGCATCGGATCGGCCTCGCGGCAGCGCAGTCCGGGCCAGGTCAGCGCCAGCTTCGGCCCCTGTGGCGTCCGCATCGTGAAAAACGGCGCGAACAGGCCGATCATGCGGAAGAAGACCGAAAAGGGCTCGCCGCGCTTCGTCCATTCCGCCTCGCCGAACACGATCATCGCCGCCAGATTGACGGCCCAGTAGAGCAGGACGGCCTGCGCCAGCCGGGGCGGGTCCTCCGGCGCGATGGACACGAGTTCGAACCAGGCGAACACGGCAAATTGCAGGATGGCCAGCCCATAGCCCAGACGAACCGGCAGGGCGACGAGCGGACGCAGCCCGACGTCGCCGCCCGAGACGCGGCGCATCAGCGCCAGCAATCCGCTCCACGGGTTGAACCAGGGCCAGAGATTGCCGAAAACCGCCTGGGCCAATGTGAACCCGACCCACCAGCCGGTCCAGATGACGAGCGGCAGCGGATTCGTCAGCGGATCGCCCGTCGACACGAAGCCGGACACGACGCAGACGGCGAGCACGGCGAGCGCCAGCAGGCTGACCGGCGCCTTCGGCACGGTCACGGCGGGCGCGAAGGCAAGGGCCGGCACCCCTTTTCCGGCCAGCCAGCGGCCGGGCACCGCGGCCAGAAGCAAGAAGGACAACAGAACGGCCAGCGCGCCGCCGGTCATGTAATAGCCCACGGGAAGAAGCATCACGAGACCGCGTTCCGCCCCGTGCGCGAAGGCCGGCGCCGAGGCGCACAACCAGAATGCCGACGCCGTAACGCCCAGCCCGACCCGTCCGCAAAACGCCTCTTGCCTGCCTGCCCCCATGCCGCAATCCCCTTGCCCCGCCAATCGTTGGTATACAAACATGATCGCACCGGGCCTGTCCATCGCGCGCGAAAACGATCGCATCCCATGCTGTCCTTTCCTGCAAGAAAGCGCTACGAAAAAACAAGGAGACGCATCGCACCGCCATCGGCGAGCCAGCCCGAAAGACGGCGCTTGTCAAAGGCGGGATCTCATGTTTTGTTAGTAGACGAACGATCTGCCACATTACAAAACAACGGCCGACGTCAATTTCCAACAGAGGGGAAATTCAATGCCAGACAAGATCATCCAGTCCAGAAATGCGATCACGCGCCGCTCCACCCTCCTGGGAATTGGCGCTGCCGCCGGCGCCGGGCTTGCCGCCGGCGTCGCACCCGGCTTCGTGCGCTACAGCCAGGCGCAGACTTCCGCCCCGATCCGCATCGGCATGCAATTGCACCGCACCGGCATCGGCGCCTCCTACGGCCGCTGGTACGAGCGCACGGCGCTTGCCGCCGTCAAGGTCATCAATGAGGACGGCGGCATCAACGGCCGGCCGCTCGAGCTCGTCATCGAGGATGACGGCACCGACGTGAAGCGCGGCGCCGAGGTGGTCGAGAAATTCGCGACCCAGCACAGGGTCGACGCGGTCTACGGCGCGCTGTTCTCGCATGTCGTCATCGGCTCCGCCCCGCGGGCCGGTGAACTGAAGATGCCCTATATCGCCGTGTCGGAAGGCACCCACATACCGTCCGGCTCGCTCAACCGCTACTGTTTCCAGCCCTGCATCACCGATGTGCGCAGCCAGGTGACGGCGATGGCGCCCTGGGTTTCCCAGAACCTGGGCAAGAAGGTCACGATGATCTTTCCCGACTACGCCTTCGGCCACGATCATCGCGACTATTTTTCGGCCGCGATCAAGGCGCAGGGCGGCGAGATCGCCGAACTCATCCCCATTCCGCCCACGGAAAAGTCCTTCACGCGCTATTTCCCACGCATCCCCAGCGACACGGACGTGCTCTACCACGTCATGATCGGCCCCTCCGTGCTGACCTTCGCGACGGAACTCGGCCAGTTCTACGGTTCCAACCGCCCGGAAATCTTCGGCTTCATCGACAGCATCGAGGCGGTCGACCTCGCCACGCCGCAGCTTTCCTTCCTGGAAGGCACCTATTTCTGGGAAGGCATGCCGCGTTACGCCCAGGAGAACCAGAGCGAGTGGGACAAGTTCTACCGTGCCGCCGTCGGCGTCGATGACAACGGCGCCAGCACGGCGGACCCGCGCGACATCTCCACCTATGCCCACATGTTCGGCTGCTGGGAATCGCTGTTCTTCATCAAGCAGGCTATGGAAGCGGCCAACTATCAGGGCCCGCAGGACAAGGCCGCCTTCATCGAGGCGATGGAGGCCATCGAGACCATGCCGGAAAGCCGCGAATATCCGCAGGGCGACAAGATATTCAACGGCAAGAACCACCAGTGTTACGGCCACCAGTTCATCTCGAAGGTGGAAAACGGCAGGCTCAACGTGGTCCACAAGACCTCCATCGAGGACGGCGCCTACGAAGTGACCGCCGACTACACCCAGATGGCGCTCTGATGGCATCCGGGCCGCGCGCACCGACGTGCGCGGCCCCAATGCCTCAAGCCCTGCTCTTTCCCCGATATTTCCGGAACCGCGCCCATGCGGCGCAGCGCTTTCGTCCGGCACGCGCTTGCCGGATGGGACAACCGGACAAATGACGAGGTTCATGACGTGGCATTCGGTCCATTCCTTTTTCTGGCGACGCTGGAAGGCCTGTTGCAGGCAGCAGTGCTGACGCTGACCGCGCTCGGCCTGTCGCTGGTCTTCGGCGTGATGCGTGTCGTCAACGTCGCCCACGGCGAGTTCCACATGCTCGGCGCGGTCGTCGCCTGGTGGGTCGCCTCGCTGCTCGGCTTCCATCCGGCGGTCGGCTTCTTCGCGGCGCTGATCGTCAGCCCGCTGGTGGTCGGCGCCGTCGCCTTCGCCGGCGAGCGGCTGGTGCTGCAACGGCTTTCCTACAATCCCGAGGCGACCATCGTCGCGACCATCGGCATGCTCTACATCATCCAGCAGACCGTGCTCATCACCTTCGGGCCGGATGCGCAATCCGTCGCGCCGCCCTTCTACTATCGCATCCAGCTTCCGTGGTTCGGCTATTCAGCCTATAATTTCTTCGTCATCGCCGCTGCGCTCGCGATCCTCGGCGTCGTGTGGTTCGTCCTGACGCGCACCCGCATCGGCCTCGTCATGCGCGCCACGCAATACGACAGCGAGACCGCGCAGGCCTTCGGCATTCCCATCGGGCGGGTCTACGGCTTCGTCTTCGCCGCGGGCGCGATGCTGGCCGCACTCGCCGCCGTGCTGATCGTGCCGATCCGCCAGGCGCATTACCTGATGGGCCTCGATCCCCTGCTGATGTCCTTCATCGTCGTCATCATCGGCGGCCTCGGCTCCATCCGGGGCACCGTGGCGGCGGCGCTGGTGATCGGGCTCAGCGACGGCATCATCTCCGTCTTCTTCTCGCCGACGCTTGCCAAGATGCTCTCCACGCTTCTGGTCGCGCTGGTGCTGATCTTCAAGCCGGAAGGGCTGTTCGGAGCAAAAGCGCGATGAAGAATGCCGGCTTCACCAAATCGGCCCTCCTGCATGCGGCCGTCATCCTCGTCTTCTTCGCGCTGCAATTCGTCCTGCCCGAGTATCACGAGCTGACCGTGACCCGCATCATGGTGCTGGCGATCTTCGCGATGGGCTACAACCTGCTGTTCGGCTATACCGGGCTGCTCAGCCTCGGCCATGCGCTGTTCTTCGCAAGCGGCCTCTACGGCGCGGGCCTTGCCGTCTTCCACCTCGAATGGAGCGTGCCGGCCGCCTTTCTGGCCGGCATCGCCACTGGTGCGGTCGTCTCCTTCGCCATCGGGCTGATCTCGCTGCGCACCACCGGCGTGTCCTTCATGATCGTGACCATGATGTTCTCGCAGGTCGCCTACATGGCCAGCATGTACTTCTCCGAATGGACGCGCGGCGAGGAAGGGCTGATGCTGCCGCAGCGCGCCCGCAGCTTCGAGCTGTTCGGCACCGTCTTCGACCTGACCGACGCCACGGTGCGCTACAACATCGCCTTCGCGCTGATGGTGCTGACGCTTCTCGTGACGCTGGCGCTCGTGCGCGGCCCGGCCGGCCGGGCGCTGATCGCCGTGCGCGAGAACGAGCCGCGTACGCTGATGCTCGGCTACGACACCTTCCGGCTGAAGCTCATGGCGCTCACCGTCTCGGGCACGATCTCGGCAATGGCGGGTGCCGCCTATGCGCTGCTGTTCGCCTATGTCGGGTCGTCCTTCGCCTCCATCCAGTATTCCATCGAGGCGCTGCTCTTCACCCTGCTCGGCGGCGCGGGCACGATCCTCGGACCGCTGCTCGGCACCGCCGCGATGTTCTACATGATCGACATCGCCAGCGAATATACCCCGGCCTACATGCTGGTCACGGGGCTGGCGCTGGTCCTTCTCGTGCTGTTCTTCCCCAAGGGGATTCTCGGCACGATCCGCGAAAGGTGGATGACATGGCTGCCGTGACGATCCTCGAAACGAAGGGCCTCAGCCGCCATTTCGGCGGGCTGAAGGCCGTGCAGAACGTGGACTTCGAGATCCGGCAGGGCGAGATCCGCGCGCTGATCGGGCCGAACGGCGCCGGCAAGACCACCTTCGTCTCGCTGTTGTCCGGCCGCATCCCGGTGTCTTCGGGCACGATCTCCTTCATGGGCAGCGACATCACCGCAAAGCCCGCCTTCCGGCGGGTGCGCGAGGGCATCGCCTACACGTTCCAGATCACTAGCATCTATCCCAATCTGAGCGTCTACGAGAATGCCGCGCTCGCCGCGCAAAGCGCGCTCCAGCGCCATCGCGGCTTCCTTTCGCGCATCGACCGAAAGGCGCTCGACGCCGATGCGCTGGCCGCGCTCGAACGGGTCGGCCTGATCGAACGCCGGGAGGTTATCGCCGGCAACCTCTCCTACGGCCACCAGCGCCTGCTGGAAGTGGCGATGGGGCTGGCGCTCAAGCCGAAGCTGCTCATTCTCGACGAACCGACGCAGGGCCTTTCCGACGGCGAGATCGAGAATTTCTGCGGGCTGGTGAAGGAGATCGCGAAGACCGCGACGGTGCTTCTCATCGAACACAACATGCCGGTCGTCATGCAGCTTGCCGACCGCATCACCGTGCTCAACCACGGCGAAATCCTGACCAGCGGCACGCCGGAGGAAATCCGCGCCGACCGCACCGTCCAGGAAGCCTATCTCGGAGGCGGCTGACCATGCTGACCATCAAGGATCTCGACGTCTATCACGGCAACAGCCGCACGCTGAAGGGGCTTTCGCTGTCGCTCGCCCCCGGCGAGGTGCTCTGCCTGCTCGGGCGCAACGGCGCGGGCAAGACCACGACGCTCAAGGCGATCATGGGGCTGCTGCGGGCCCGCTCCGGCTCGATCACCCTCGACGGGCGCGAACTCACCGCCATGCCGGCCCACGAGGTGCCGAAATGCGGCATCGGCTACGTGCCGCAGGGCCGCCGCCTGTTCGCGGAGATGACGGTGCGCGAGAACCTCGAGATCGGCCTGATGACCCGCCACACCGACCGGCGGGTGCTGGAGGAGGCGCTGGACCTCTTCCCGCGCCTGCGCGAGCGCATGGATCAGGTCTCCGGCACGCTTTCGGGCGGCGAGCAGCAGATGCTGGCAACGGCCCGCGCGCTCTGCCTCGACCCGTCCGTCATCCTGCTCGACGAGCCGACCGAGGGGCTGATGCCCTCGATGATCGCGACGATCCGCGACGTGGTGCTGAAGCTGCGCGAGCGCGGCAAGGCCATCCTGCTCGTCGAGCAGCGGGTCGACGCGGTGCTCTCCCTCGCCGACCGCGTCTGCTTCGTGGAAAACGGCCAGTCGAAGGCGAGCATGCCGGTCGAGGCCCTGCGCGAGGACCCGTCGCTGCTCAACCGCTATGTCGGGGTCGGCTGACGGCCCTTTTCAATGCCCGGCGCTTTTGCGCAGCCGGGCGGCGGTGTCCGCCGCCCCCTGCCAGGGCGCCGCCCCCGGCGCGAAGCGGGCGCGCAGATAATCGGTAAGCGCGCCGATCTGGCGGTCGCTGAGGCTGGCGGCGAAACCCGGCATCGACATCACCTCCAGATCGGCGGCCTTCGCGCGGGCGGTCAGCGTCGACGGCGCCTCCATGCCGTGCAGGATCGCCTGAACGAGATTGTCGGCATGCGCGCCGTGCAGATTGCTGTTGAGCGCGAGGCTCGCCAGCGGCGAGGACGGATTGTGGCAGGCCGAGCAGGCGCCGGCGAAGATCCGCGCGCCTTCCGGGGAAACCAGCGCTGCCCTAGCCTCCGCCGCTTCCGACGCTCCGATCGCGGCGGCCTTGCGCGCTGCGGCCTCCTCCGCCGGAACGGCTTCGCCGAGGCTTGCGAGATAGGCCGACATGGCGCGGATATCCTCGTCGGGCAAGGGTTCCAGCGATTTCACCACCGCCGCCATCGGCCCGCCGGCGCTGCCGTGATCGGCGGAGTGGCCGGAACGAAGATAGTCGTAAAGCGCCGCCTCGCTCCAGCCGGCCGGTCCCGCGCCCGCGCCGCCGAGGGCCGGCGCATGCCAGCCATCGGCATAACCGCCGGAAAGATGCGCCTTGCCGCCGATTTCCGCGCCGAGCGCGTTGCGGCCGCTGTGGCAGGCGGAACAGTGGCCGAGCGTTTCGACCAGATATTCGCCGCGCGCCAGCCGCGCCGCCGCCGGGTCGGCGGGACGTGATGCCGCCGGAGCGGGCCGCGCGAGGAACAGCATGTTCCACCCCGCCATCAGGCCGCGCATGGAAAAGGGAAAGGACAGCCTCGTCTCCGGCGCTTTCACGGCGACCGGCGCCTGCGTCATCAGATAGGCGTAGAGCGCCTGAAGATCGGCCTCGCTCGCATCCTTGAAGGATGTGTAGGGGTGGACCGGATAGAGGTGATGCCCGTCCCGGGAAACGCCCTGCCGCATCGCCCGTTCGAAGGCGGGATAGGACCAGCCGCCGATGCCGGTTGCCGCATCGGGCGTGATATTGGTGGCGTAGACCGTGCCGAACGGCGTCTCCAGCGCCCGCCCGCCCGCGAAGGGCTGGCCGTCCCTGCCCTCGTGGCAGACATTGCAGGCGCCCGCCGCCGCGACCAGACGCCCGCGCTCGATGGTGGCGGCGCTGTAAAGGCCGGGGTCTGGCCTCGGCACCTCCGGATAGGCCGCGCGCCACGGCGATGAAAGGGCGATGCCGCCCGCAAAGGCCCCCGCGAGCCCCGCCGCCGTAGCCCCGAGACGCCACCAGCGGCGCTTCGGGGCCGCTTCCGGCGGCTTCGGCAGGCCGCGCCCCTCGGCCTCCTCCAGCGCCGCCAGAACCTTGTCCGGCGTCAGCGGCAGTTCGCGGAAGCGGATGCCGGTCGCGTCGAACACCGCGTTGCAGATCGCCGCCGCGCTCGGCACCGAGGCGGATTCGCCGACACCGCGCGGCTCCTCGTCGGGGCGCGGCAGCATGAGCACGTCGATATCCGGCACCTCCGGAAAGGTGATGATCGGATAGCCGCCCCACTCGACGCTTTCCACCGCCGTCTGCGAAAAGCCGACCTTCTCCTTCAGCGTGCGGCTGACCGACTGGATGACATTGCCGTGGATCTGGTGGCGGACCCCGTCGGGGTTGATCATCATGCCGCTGTCCTGGCCGACCGTCACCTTCGTCACCGCGATCTCGCCGGTCAGGCGGTTGACCGCGACATCGGCGACCCAGGCCGACCACGCCGCCGGCGTGCCCGGAAACGGCCCGTGGACGTAGAGCGCGTAGGCAAAGCCGCGCCCGTAGAGCACGTCGCCCTCCCGGCCCGCCGTGCCCGGCCGGGTGCGCGGCGTCCAGCCCGCCTTTTCCGTCACCGCCCGCACCAGAGCGGCGGCGCGCGGATCTGTGAGGTAGCGCAGCCGGTATTCGACCGGATCGACGCCGGCCGCGAAGGCCAGTTCGTCGATGAAGCTTTCATGGGCGAAGGAATTCGGCATGGCCGACACGCCGCGAAACCACGAGGCGCGGGCGATCGGCGGCATGTCGTGGACGGCCACCCGCATGTTGCCGAAGGCATAGGGCGGGATGGCGGTGCGGTCGCCCATCTGCGCCACATCGGGCGTCGAGGACACCTTGCCGGTGAGGACGAGCGCCAGCGTCGGCGCGAGGTTCGAGGGATAGCGCGTCTCGAAATCGTAGGCCGCCGGCCCGCCCTCGCCGTCGAGACCGCCGCGCACGTCGATCACCTGCCCCGCGCCCTTCGGCTCCCAGCCGTGCTCCTGCTCGCGGGTCAATTGCACGCGCACCGGCCGGCCCACGGCGCGCGACAGCAGCGCCGCGTCCGCCGTCACGTCGTCGGCGCAGTTGCGCCCGTAGCAGCCCGCCGCCTCCAGCCGCTCGACGACGATTGCCGCCTCGGGCATGTCCATCAGCAGCGCCAGGTCGCGGCGCATCGGAAACGGGTTCTGCGTGCCCGACCAGACAACCAGCCGGTCGGGCCGCCAGTCGGCGACGGCACAGGAGGGGCCGATGGAGGCATGCATCTGGTAGGGCCAGACATAGGTGCGGTCCATGCGGGGAGAGGCGCCCTCGAGCCCGCGCCGCACGTCGCCCTGTTCGCGCAGCAGCCGCTCGGTCGCCGGATTGTCGCGCAGCGGCTGCTCCGGCCGGTTGAGATCGGGAAGCGCGGGCGGCGCGCGCCAGATCACCTTGAGCTTCTCCGCCGCCTCGATGGCATATTCCTCGCGGGTCGCCACGACGCCGACGAAATCGCCCTGCGTCACCACCGCGACGAGGCCCGGCACGTCCGCGACCGAGCTTTCGTCGACGCCGGCAAGGCCGTGGCCCACATGCGGCCCCTGGTCGAAACCCGCATGCGGCGGGCGGATCACCCGCCCGTGCAGCATGTCCGGCACGCGCACGTCATGAACATAGGTCCATTGCCCCGTCGCCTTCGCCGCGATGTCGTTGCGCGGCTGCGATTTGCCGACGATACGATAGTCGCCGGTCGCCTTGACAGCAGCCGCCGGGTCGATCTCGATCCGCTCATGCGCGCCGGCGACGAGTTCGCCATAGGAGACCGACCAGCCGCCGCCTGCCTTCGGACGGACCACGCCGTCCTCGACCGCGAGCGTGTCGGCGGCGACGCCGTGGCGCTCCGCCGCCAGCGCCAGAAGATGCCTGCGCGCCGTGGCCGCCGCCTTGCGCAGCGGCACAGCCGTCACCTGGATGGTTTCGCTGGCGATGGTCGGCCCCTGGTTGGGCACCGCCGTCGTGGTGCCCAGCACCATCGCCACCCGCTCGAAGGCGATGTCCAGTTCCTCGGCGACGATCTGCGCCAGCGCCGTGCGGATGCCGGTGCCGAGGTCGACATGGCCGTTGAAGGCGTTCACCCGCCCGTCGCCGTGGATCGCCAGATAGATTTCGGGGTCGTTGGCCGTGCCCGGCCGGATCACCAGCAGGATGTCCCCCTCCGCCAGATAGTCGATGCGCGGCGTTTCGCGATGGCCGCCCGGATCAGCCGGCATCATGGCCGCCTCCTTCGCCGGCGTCGGCGGCACGGCGCACGGCGGCGAGAATTTCCATATGCGTGCCGCAGCGACAGAGATGGTGGCTGAGCGCCTTGCGGATCGCCGCTTCGTCCGGATGCGGATCGCGGTTCAGCAGGCCGGCGGCGGCGATGATCATGCCGTTCATGCAATAGCCGCACTGCGCCGCCTGGCTTTCGATGAACGCCGCCTGCACGGGATGCGGCGCCTCCGGCGTGCCGAGCCCTTCGAGCGTGACGACGCGCCGGCCTTCCGCCGCACCGGCCTTCAGGACGCAGGAGCGCACCGCCCGCCCATCCACCAGCACGGCGCAGGCGCCGCATTCGCCGAGGCCGCAGCCGTATTTGGGGCCGTTGAGGCCGAAATCGTTGCGCAGGATATAGAGCAGCGGCGTTTCCGGCCGGATGTCGAAGGTCCGGGTCTCGCCATTGACGTGAAGCGTCACGGCGCGCACCGTCATCGGCCGCCCTTCCGGGACCGGCGATATCCGCAGCGGTTCGCCACGCCGGACCACCCCGGACGGGGCGCCGTCTTGTCGCAAATGCCGAGCATGTTTTCCGCCCGTTCTTATGTTCCCTCTGTCCGGGCAGAATAGAAGATAATCGTTGGCATGCAAACGAAATTTGCCGGGCCGTCGCAGGCTCAGCCGCGCAATACGCCGCCGAGCGTCTCGACCGCCTCCGGCGTGTCGGCATCGGCCAGCGCCGCCGCGCCGATCTCCACCGACACCACCGGCAAGCCGCTCAGCCGGATCGCCTCGCGCGCGCCGCGGTCGCCCCGAAGCGACGAGAGCGCGGGAAAGAGCGCGGCCGGCAGGACCACAGGATTGCCGGCGACGCCGCCGGCCGTCGCGCGGACGACTGCCCGACCCTCAGCGGCTTCGAAGGCGGCGACCAGCGCCGCCATATGCGCCGCGGTGACGAGCGGCATGTCGGCGAGAACGACCAGAACGCCGGAAACCGCCTCTCCCGGCAGCGCGGCGAGCCCGACCTTCAACGAACCGGCCATGCCGGCGGCAAAATCCGGGTTGCGGGCGACGGAAACGGAAAGGCCGTCGAGACAGGCCGCGATCTCGGCATGGCGATGGCCGGTGACGACGACGACCGGCCTTGCGCCGGCATCGAGCGCAGCGCGGGCGGCGCGGCGCGCCTGCGGCTCCCCGCCGAATTCCGCCAGCAGCTTGTGGCGGCCGCCCATGCGGCTCGCGGTTCCCGCCGCCAGGACGATGGCCGCAACACCGCTCATGCCTTCGCCGTCCTGCGGGGCGGAACCGCGCCCTTGCGGCGGGCGCAGACGATTTCCGCAAGGATGGCGAGCGCGATCTCGGCGGGCGTGACGGCCCCGATATCGAGGCCGACGGGTGCGGCGATGCGCGAAAGCACTGCCTCGTCGAGCCCGGCGGCCTTCAGGCGCTCCAGCCGCTTCGCATGCGTTTTGCGGCTGCCAAGCGCGCCGACATAGAAGCAGCCGGCCCCCAGCGCCGCAACCAGCGCGTCGTCGTCGATGCGCGGATCGTGGGAAAGCGCCACCAGCGCATCGCAGGCACCGGCCGGACGCGCGGCGAAAACCTCTTCCGGCCAGCCGGTTTCCAGCGCGATTCCGGGAAAACGCTCCGGCGCCGCGAAACCGGAACGGGGATCGACGATCCGCAGGTCGTAGCCCGCAACGCCCGCCAGCGCGGCGAGCGACTGGGCAATCTGCACCGCGCCGATCACCACGATTTCCGGCGCCGGCAGATAGGGGTTGAGGAACAGGGCGCGGCCGTCCGCCGTCTCGGCCAGAACCGCTTTTCCGAACCGGCAGAGCGCCTCCGCCGTCTCGGGAGAAACCATCGCGGCGGCCTCCGCCAGCGGCAGGAGGCGCGCCTGACCGTCTTCGAGGGCGGTTGCGACGACGACCGCCCGGCGGTCGCGGCGCGCCGCCTCAAGCGCCGAAAGATCGAAGGCCGGCCGCTCCAGCCGGACCCGGATCCGCCCGCCGCAGGCAAGACCCGCCCGCCAGGCCGTCTCGTCCTCCACGCCGAATTCCAGCATCAGGGCACGGTCGCCCGTAATGGCGTCGACCGCCTGCGCGATCACCTCGCCCTCGACGCAGCCGCCCGAGACCGATCCCTCGAAATTTCCGTCCGCATCCACCACCATGTGGCTTCCCGCCGGGCGCGGCGCCGACCCCCAGGTCTCGATGACCGTGGCGAGCGCCAGACGGCGCCCCTGCGCCGCCCAGCGGGCCGCCACCGAAAGCGCATCCGTCTGCGGCCGGAATCCGCTTTCTGGCATCATCTCCGCCACGCCGACCATCCTTTCGCCGCTCATCCGGCAAACCCGTGCAACAAGCGAAGGAGGCCGCTTGACAGCGGCTCTGTCAAGCCATTAATTGTTCGTATACTAACAAATAATCAGGAACAGCCGTGTCTCAGTCTTCAAGCAGCGAACCGAAGGGCGGACTCTGTCCGCCGGACACCCAATCCCAGGTCGCGGGCATCGATGTCGGCGGCACGTTTACCGATCTCGTGCTGTTCGATGCCGCGAAAGGCACGGTGCGCCTCGCCAAGACGCCGACCACGCTCGACAACCAGGCGGCGGGCGTTCTCAACGCGCTCGACGCGGCCGAGGCCGATATCGCCGCGCTCGACCTGATCGTCCACGGCACGACGACCACGACCAACGCCGTTCTGGAACGCAACCTGTGCCGCACCGGCTTCATCACCACGCAAGGCTTCCGCGACGTGCTGGAACTCGGCCGCCGCACCCGCCCGCAGGCCTATGGCATGAAGGGCGTCTTCCGGCCCATCGTGCCGCGCGATCTCCGGGTGGAGGTTCCCGAACGGATGGACGCTTCGGGGCGGGAACTCGTGCCGCTCGACGAGCAGGCGCTGCGCGCGGCGCTGCAATATCTGGCCGAAAAGGACTGCGAGGCGGTCGTCATCCACTTCCTGCACGCCTATGCCAATCCGGCGCATGAACGGCGCGCCGGCGAGATCGCCGCCGAGGTCTGGCCGAACGGCAACATCACGCTCGGCCACGCGCTGCTTTCGGAAAGCCGCGAATTCGAACGCGGCGTGACGGCGGCCGTCAACGCCTCGGTGCAGCCCCTGCTGCGCCGCTATGTCGAGCGCCTCGCCGACCAGCTTGCCGCGCGCGGCTATGCCCACGAGGTGCTCGTCATGAACGGCAACGGCGGCATGGTCTCGGCCCGCCACGTGGCCGAGGAAGCTGCCAAGACCGTGATGTCCGGCCCCGCTTCGGGCGTCATGGCCGCGGCCTATACCGGGCGGCGGGCGAACATTCCCGATCTCATCACCTACGACATGGGCGGCACCTCGACCGACGTGGCGCTGATCCGCAACGCCGAACCGGCGGTCTCCAACGAGATCGAGGTCGAATATGCCATGCCGATCCACGTTCCGATGGTCGACGTGCGCACCGTCGGCGCGGGCGGCGGCTCCATCGCCCGCATCAATGCCGCCGGCCTGCTCCAGATCGGCCCGGACAGCGCCGGCGCCGACCCCGGCCCGATCTGCTACGGCAAGGGCGGCACCGAGCCGACCATCTCCGACGCCAACATGCTGCTCGGACGCCTCGATCCCGGACGGCTGAATTCGGTGCCGGGCGGCCCCTCGCTCGACCGGATCGCCGCCGTCTTCGCGGAAAAGCTCGGGCGGCCGCTCGGGCTCGACGCGGTGCAGGCCGCCGCAGCCGTGCTGAAGGTCGCCAACACCCGCATGGCGGACGCGGTGCGCATGGTGTCCGTCAGCCTCGGCGAGGACCCGCGCGACTTCGCGCTGTTCGCCTTCGGCGGCGCCGGGCCGCTGCATGCGACGGCGATTGCCCGCGAACTCGGCATTCCGAGAGTGCTCGCCCCGTCGCGACCGGGTATCACCAACGCGCTCGGCTGCGTCGTCGCCGATCTGCGCCACGATTTCGTCAACACCGTGAACCGGCCCCTGCAAGCCGCCGACATGGAGGCCGTGCATGGGCTTTTCGCGAAACAGTCGGAACAGGGGCGCCGGCTGATCGACAAGGAGGCCGTGGCGATCCGCGAAATCCGCGAAATCCATTCGGTCGACATGCAGTTCATCGGCCAGACCCATCTGCTGCGCGTGCCGCTCGACGGGCCGGTGCCAAGCCGCGAGGAGCTTCAAAGCCGGTTCGAGGCCGCCTATTTCCAGCGCTTCCACGTCGACCTGCCCGAGGTCCGGGCGAACCTCGTCAACGTCAACACCTCGATCATCGGGCGGCGGGCGGAAATCGACCTTTCCATTCTCATCGACCCGGCCGGCCGCAAGGCGACGCTAGCCGAGGCGCAGACCGGCACCCGCCGCGTCTGGTTCGGGAAGCCTGTCGAAACGCCGGTCTACTGGCGCGACCACCTGCCCGCCGACGCCGTCATCGAGGGGCCGGCCATCGTCGAGCAGATGGACACGACCATTGTCATCGAGCCGGGCGACCGGGCAGTACAGGACCGCGACGGCAACATCATCATCACCGTGGGAGAAGACCGATGAGCATCGACCCGATCACGCTCAGCGTCATCCAGTCCGGCCTGCAACAGGTCTGCGACGAGATGGACCTCACCTTCTCGCGCGCGGCCTTCTCGCCGGTCATCGCCGAGGCCAACGACCGTTCGGACGGCATCTATTCGGCGGAAGACGGCGCGCTGATCGCGCAGGGCGCGGGCGGCCTGCCCGTCTTCGTCGGCACGATGCAATATTCCACCCGCACGCTGATCGAGATGATCCGCGACGGACGGGCCGCCGCCCCGGTGCCGGGCGACATCTACATCGTCAACGACCCCTATCTCGGCGGCACGCACCTGATGGACGTGCGCTTCGCGATGCCCTTCTACCGCGACGGCGAGATCTTCTGCTGGCTTTCCAACACCGGCCACTGGCCGGATACCGGCGGCGCGGTGCCCGGCGGCTTTTCCGCCTCGGCCACCTCCGTCGAGCAGGAGGGCCTGCGGCTGCCGCCCGTGCGGCTGTTCAAGGAGGGCAAGCTGGACGAGGAGATCTATGCCATCATCCGTTCCAACATCCGCGTTTCCGAGCAGCGCATCGGCGACGTGAAGGCGCAGGCCGCCGCCCTTCTGGTCGGCGCGGAACGGCTCGGCCGCATTCTCGACCGCTACGGCGACGAGACCGTCAGGCAGGCGATCGGGGAACTGCGCACCCGCGCGGCGGAGCAGATGCGGGCCTGCATCCGCCTCATCCCGGAAGGCGTCTACCGCTCCGTCGCCCATATCGACAGCGACGGCGTGGTCAACGAGCCGCTGGAAATCCGCCTGGCGATCACGGCGAAGGGCGACACGCTCGAATTCGACTTCACCGGCTCGTCGAAGCCCTGCCTCGGCCCGATGAACTCGGTGCTCGCCACCACGCTCTCCTCCGTCTACCTCGCCATGCGCCATATCTTCCCGGACGTGCCGATCTCGGCCGGCGCCTTCGAGCCGCTGCTGGTGAAGCGCCCGGAAGGCACCTTCCTCGACGCTCATTATCCGCGCCCGGTCTCCGGCTGCGCGGCGGAAGTCAGCCAGCGGATCGCCGAGGCGGTGTTCCTCGCGCTGGTCGAGGCCCTGCCGGACCGCGTCACCGCAGCCCCCGCCGGCAGTTCCGGCAATTTCGCGCTGGGCGGCACCGACCCCGAACTCGGGCGCGGCTACGTCATGTACCAGATTTCCGGCGGCGGCTATGGCGGCAATATCGACAATGACGGGCTGGCGAACGGCTGCTCGACCATCGGCATTTCCAAGGCCCCGCCCGTCGAGATCATGGAACAGCAATTCCCGGTCCTCTATCACCGCTACGCGCTGCGCGAGGGTTCGGGCGGTGCGGGCCGCCACCGCGGCGGCTTCGGGCTCGACTACGAGATCGAACTGCGGCGGGGACAGGCGACGGCAAGCTTCGTGATGGACCACGGCCGCTTCGGCCCACCCGGCGCGCTCGGCGGCAAGGCCGGCAGGCCCAATTCCGTCACCATCTGGAAGGACGGAGAGGCGATCACGCCCGAACATCTCTCGAAGGCGCAGGACATTCCGCTCAAGCCCGGCGACCGCGTGCGCGTCGGCACGCCCGGCGGCGGCGGCTATGGCGATCCCATGACCCGCGCGCCGGAGGCCGTGGCCGAGGACGTGCGCCTCGGGCGCTATTCCCCGGAGGAGGCCGCCCGGCTGTTCGGGGTCGCCCTCACGGCGGACCACGGCGTCGATCCGGAGGCGACCCGGACGCTGCGGCAAGCCTGAGCGACGGCGTCCCCTTACCGGGCGAGGGCTGCCAGCCTTCCGCTCGACGGCTGGCGGATGATGTCCATGCGCACGTCGTAGATGCGGGAAAGCGCGTCGGCGGTCATCACGTCTTCCGGCGTGCCGTGGGCGATCAGCCGGCCGGAATGCAGCGCGACGATCTCGTCGCAGAAGCGTGCCGCCATGTTCACGTCGTGTAGGACGGTGATGACGGTGATGCCCTTTTCGCGGCAGAGGTCGCGGGTCAGCGACAGGACCTCGAGCTGGTGTCCGATGTCGAGCGCCGAGATCGGCTCGTCGAGCAGCAGGCAGGCCGCATCCTGCGCCACCAGCATGGCAAGCCAGACGCGCTGGCGCTCGCCGCCGGACAGGCTGTCGACCATCCGCTCCGCGAAGGCGGAAATTCCGGTGAGTTCGATCGCTTCCTCGACCTTCTCCCGGTCGATTGCACTGAAACGCCCCAGCGCGCCGTGCCAGGGATAGCGGCCGAGCGCCACCAGTTCCCTGACCAGCATGCCCGGCGCAGCGGGCGTGCGTTGCGGCAGATAGGCCAGGCGGCGGGCAAAGGCACGCGCGCCCCACGCGTCCAGAGGCCTGTCCTCGAAACGGATCGTGCCGCCGCTTGCCGCCTGCTGCCTGCCGATCAGCTTGAGAAGGGTCGATTTGCCCGAGCCGTTATGGCCGATCAGCGCAACGGACCTGCCTGCGGCGAGATCGAGCGTCAGCGGATGCAGGAGGACGCGCCCGTCGATCGCAAAGCTCACGTCCTTCAGCGACAGGACGGGTGGATTTCGATCGTCTGGAGTGAGCGACATAAGGCGATATCCCTTGCAGGCCGGCATCAATATGGAGAACCAGGGCCTGTTTCGTCAATTTCCCGGCCGCGGTCAATCACGTTCAGGGGCCGGGATTGAAGGCGGCCGACAAAGTTGATAAATTGCAACAAGTTTACTCGCACGGGGTTCCCGGATGACATTCCAGCCGCGGATGCAGAACAGGATCGAGGGGTTCTCGGTCATCGGCGGCCTCAAGCGCCGCTGCTGGAACGGCATCACCGCCGATCTCTGGGACGTGGAATGCGCCGCCTATGCCGGCGGCTACTATGTGGCGCGCGACCCGCGGCTCTTCATCCTCCTCGACCAGCGCGGCCGCGGCCGCCCGGACGTCAAGCTTTCGCCCCGGATGCGCGGCGCGCCGCAGGACAGCCGCGAGAGCCCGATCTCCTATATCCCCGCCGAAATGGATCTCTGGCTCGACATCACCGACGTGCAGTCCATCCGCCATCTCGATATCCACTTCGATGCCGACATCGTCAGCCAGCGGCTGATGGAGGAAATCGACCCGGACAAGCTCAGGTCCCCCCGGCTGCGGTTCTTCGACCGGCGCGTCATGGCGCTGGCCGAACTGATCGCCGGCGAGATCGCAGCTCCCGCGCCCCTGCACGATCTCTACGGCGACGGGCTGGCGCTGGCGCTGGTCATCGACGTGCTGAAGATGATGAAGACCCTGCCCCGCAAACGCGGCACGCTGGCCTCCTGGCAGCTTCGCCGCGCCACGGAGTTCATCACCGAAAACTGCATGCGCAACATCCGCTTGCAGGAACTCGCGGAACTGACCGGCCTGTCGCAATCGCATTTCAGCCACTCCTTCAAGGCTTCGACCGGGATGGCCCCGCACGACTGGCAGATGAAGGCGCGGCTGGACCGGGCAAAGGAACTTCTGCTCTCCGGCGATCAGCCTCTGACCTCCGTCGCCGCGGACACCGGGTTTTCCGATCAGGCGCATTTCACCCGGATGTTTCGCAAGCATACCGGCACGACGCCTGCCCGCTGGAAAAAGGTCAAGCGGGCCTAGGGTCAGGATCCGGGCGTTTTCGCAAAGATTTGCCCTCGCCAACAAGAATTGCCCAAAATCGTACAATTCTCGCAGATCGAGCCAAGCCGGCCCGGTTAATTTGAGTTAATCACTCACCTTAGCGAAGGCCGTCTCCGGGGGAGCGGCGGTGAAAAAGCGGGCGAGCGGGGCGGACAATGATTAAACGGATGAAGACGTCGACGATGCGGGCGGGCCTTGGCGCCGGCGTCGCAGTGCTGGGGATTTGCGCGGCGTGGTCGGCGCAGGCGCAGGCGACCGGCGGGGAAACGACGCTGGCGCCGATCGTCGTCGAGGGCGACAGCGAGGACGCGACCGGCCCGGTCCGGGGCTACGTGGCGAAACGCACGACGACCGGCTCCAAGACCGACACGCCCGTCAACGAGATTCCGCAATCCGTTTCCGTCATCGGCAAGCAGGAGATGGAGGACCGCGGCACGGTCAGCAAGATGGACCAGGCGCTTCTCTATACGCCCGGCGTCTTCGCCCAGCCCTACGGCTCGGACCCGGATACGGACTGGGTATATGTGCGCGGTTTCAATGCGTCGCAGACCGGCCTGTTTCTCGACAACCTGGCCCTTACGAGTCATTCCTACGGCAACTTCCAGATCGATCCGTTCCTGCTGGAGCGTGTCGAGGTCCTGAAGGGGCCGGCCTCCGTGCTGCTCGGCGGCGCCAATGCCGGCGGCGTCATCAACCTGGTGCGCAAGCGCCCGACCGACGAGCCCTATTACTACACGGAAACCGGCATCAACTCGAACGGCAACGCCTTCTTCGGCTTCGATCTTTCCGACAAGGTCAGCGAGGACGGCACCGTCACCTACCGCCTGACCGGCAAGATCGCCGGCGGGGACAACTACACCGACTACAGCGAGGACCTGCGCGGCTTCATCATGCCGCAGTTCACCTACGCGCCCGATGACGCCACGAACCTGACGATCTGGGCCCATATCAGCGGGCTCGACCAGCGTCATACGACCAACGGCCTGCTTCCCTATGGCGGCACGGTCGTCGACGCAGGCTACGGCAGGATCGACCGTGACGCCTTCATCGGGCAACCGGATTTCGACGATGGCACGGCCGTGCAGAAGATGATCGGCTATGAGTTCGAACATGAATTCGAGGGCGGCTGGACATTCACCCAGAACGCGCGCTACGCCAATCTCTACAAGCACGAGAAGTACGTCTACCCCTTCGACCTCGACCAGACCGACGCGACGATCGGCGTTTACGGGGAAGACATCACTTCGAAGGCAGACGCATTCAACATCGACAATCGCCTCGAAAACGAATTCGACCTCGGGGGAACGTCGCACAGGGTGATGGCCGGCATCGACTATCGCTACTATCGCCTGCACACCGACCAGTTCGCGACGCCCTTCGGCAGTCTTCCGCCGTTCGACCCGAACAACCCGGACTATGATTTTCCCGTCGACCTGGTCCGCAACCTGAATCAGGTCTACACGATCAATCAGGTCGGCATCTATCTTCAGGACCAGATCAAATTCGGCGACGGCTGGATCGTGACGCTGAACGGCCGCTACGACTACCTCAGCAACGAGATCGAGGATCGCTTTGCGGGAACGGCGAGCTACTCCACCGACGATACCGCCTGGAGCGGCCGCGCCGGTCTGGCCTACGAATTCGACAACGGCCTGACGCCTTACGTCAGCGTTGCGTCGTTCTTCAGCCCGCTGGTCGGCACCAGCGCCGACGGGCCGCTGAAGCCCGAGGAAGGCTATCAGTACGAGGCCGGCGTGAAGTACGAGCCGACCTGGCTCGACGGCAGCCTGACCGCGTCCGTCTTCGACATCACCAAGCAGAACTACACCGTCAACGTGCCGGCCCTCGGCGACAGGCAGGTCGGCGAGGTTCGCTCGCGCGGCGTCGAGGTCGAGGGCAAGTTCAACATCAACGAGAACTGGAAGGCGATCGCCGCGGCGTCCTATACGGATCTCGAATTTACCGAGAACCCCGGTCTGGTCGGAAACACGCCCAATGTCGTGCCGAACGTCGTCGCCTCGCTCTGGCTGGACTACACTGTCACGCAGGGGCCGCTGGAAGGGCTGGGCTTCGGCGCGGGCGTCCGCTATCGTGGCAAGTCCTGGGCGGACGACGCCAACACCCTGCGCGTTCCCGACGCGACTGTCTTCGACGCGGCGATCCGTTATGAAAAGAACGACTGGAAGGCGTCGCTGAACGTCGCCAATCTCTTCGACAAGGAGTATGTCGCGGGCTGCAACACGCAGTATTTCTGCGGCTACGGCGAAGCCCGCACAGTGACGTTCAAGGTCAGCAAGGTCTGGTAGGCCCGCCATTTCCCGGGTGACGCCTGCGGGAAGGCCGGGCTTCGCATGCGATTGGAGACATATCGAAAGTGCCGTTGTTCACCCGCCGCGGGATGCTTGCCGGAACCGCCGCCTTCGCCGCTGCGGGCCGCGCCCCTGCGCAAACGGCGGGGCCGCGCGTCGCGACGCTGGACTGGGCGCTTCTGGAAACGCTGCTCGCCATCGGCGCCAACGTCGTCGCGGCGAGCGAGCTGCGCCAGTTCCGGCAGGTCGCGGTCACGCCCGAGGTTGGCGAGGGCACGATGGATATCGGCCTGCGCGGCACGCCGAATTTCGAAGCGCTCCACGCCGCCCGCCCCGACCTGATCTTCAATACGAATTTCTATGCCTGGGCCGATCCGCTGATGCGCCGCATCGCGCCGGTCGAAAACCATGCGATCTACATGCCCGGCGAAAGCCCCTATACGCTTGCGGAACGGGCGACGCTGGCAATCGGCGAGCGTTTGCAGCTGCCGGCGGCGCGGCGGACGGTCAACGAACTCGCCGCCCGGCTGGATCGCTACAGGGCCCTCTTCGCCGGCGGCGACGGCCGGCCCGTCCTGCCGATCAATCTCGGCGATGCACGCCATTATCGGGTCTTCGGCTCCGACAGCATGTTCGGCGAAGTCCTGAAGCGCGTCGGCCTGACCAATGCCTGGACCGGCACGACCAGCTATTCGGCCACCGCGCCGCTCGGCATCGAGACGCTTGCCTCGATGCCCGAGGCCTGGATCGTCCTCATTCCGCCGCATCCGGAGGATGCCGTCCGGGCGCTGACCGCAAGCGCGTTCTGGAAGGCGCTGCCTGCCGTGCGGGACAACCGCGCGCTGACGGTCGGCTCGATCAATCCCTACGGAGCGCTTCCGGCAGCGGGCCGCTTTGCCGATTTCCTCGCGGAAAGGTTTTCCCGTGCCCGGAACGGCTAGTCTTTCCCTGCCGGTGCGCGCCGGCCTGCCGTCCGTCCTGCCCGCCGCCGCGCTTGGCGCCGCCTGCATCGCCTCGTTCGTCCTGCTTCTGGTCTTGCGCCCGCATGTGCCGGGAGACGCATCGGACGCTGCGGCGCTCGACGCCATCCTGCTGTGGAACAGCCTTCTGCCGCGGGCCGCCATCGCGCTGATCGCCGGCGCGGCGCTCGGCCTTGCCGGCGCATTGCTGCAAAGGGTGTTGCGCAATCCGATCGCCGACGCCTCGACGCTCGGCATCGCCTCCGGCGCGCAACTGGCCCTGACGCTGAGCCTGGGTTTCGCCCCTCTCCTTACCGGCCTGTCGCGGGAGCTGGTCGCCTTCGCCGGTGGGCTCGCCGCGGTCGTCATCGTGCTGGCGCTCAGCTGGCGGCGCGGGCTCGACCCGGTCACGGTGGCGATCTCCGGCATGATCGTCAGCCTGATCGCGGCGTCGCTCAGCGTGACGCTGGTGCTGGCACGCGGCGAATATGCGATGTCGATCCATATCTGGGGCGCGGGCGCGCTCAACCAGCAGGACTGGAGCGGCGTGATCGCGCTGGCACCCCGGCTTGCCGCCGGCATCCTTGCCGCCATGCTGCTGCTCAGGCCGCTGAATATCCTGACGCTCGACGATGCCAGTGCCAGAAGCCTGGGTGTCGCGCTCCATGCGGCGCGGTTCGCGATCCTCGTCCTTGCCGTCTGGCTGGCCGCATCCGTCACCGCAACGGTCGGCATCATCGGCTTCCTGGGGTTGGCCGCGCCGAGCATCGCAAGGCTCTGCGGCGCGCGCACGACCGGACAGGTGACGATGGCGGCGCCGCTGACCGGTGCCGGCGTGCTTTTCCTTGCCGATTGCCTGACGCAATTGCTGGGGTCCGGCTTTTCCGATCTCGCCCCGACCGGCGCTGCCACCGCCCTCTTCGGCGGGCCGCTGCTTCTCTTGCTGCTTCCGCGCGTGCATGGGGTCCCGGCCGTGACCGCCACGGCCGATACCGCCCTGCGCCAGCTTCGAAAGCCGGCTGTCGCGCTCGCGCTGCTGGCGGCGGCGCTCGCCGTCCTTTTTGTCCTCGTGCTTGCCCTCGGTCCGGCGGATCGCGGCTGGAGCCTTGCGCTCGGGCCGCTTTTTTCCGAACTCCTGCCATTCCGCCTGCCGCGCATCGTGGCGGCCGGCGGCGCGGGCGCCATGCTGGGCGCGGCCGGCTTCGTCATGCAGCGCGTGACCGGCAACCCGATCGCCAGTCCCGAAGTGCTCGGCGTTTCGGCCGGCGGCGGCGCGGGACTGACGGCGACGCTCCTTCTCTTCGGCTTCCCCTCGCCCCCGGTCATGCTGCTCGGCATGGCGCTCGGCGCGCTTGCCGCCTTTCTGGCGATGATCGCAATCGCCGGCCGATCCGGACTTTCCGCCGAACGCCTTCTGCTTGCCGGCATCGCCATCGGCGCCTTTTCGATGGCGGTCGTCAGCATGGTGCTCGCCCAGGGCGACATGCGCAGCTACATCCTGCTGACGTGGCTTTCCGGATCGACCAATCGCGCCGGCGCTTTCGAGGCCTGGGCGGCGGCGATCTCGCTCGTCGTGCTGACGGCGCCGCTCTTCGCCATGACCCGCTGGCTGACCATCCTGCCGCTCGGCAGCGGCCTTTCCCGCAGCGTCGGCCTTCCCGTTCTGCCGGCCCGCCTGTTGCTGGCGGTCCTCGCGGCCACGCTGACGGCGATTTCGTCGTTTCTGGTCGGGCCATTGAGCCTCACCGGCCTGATCGCGCCGCACCTTGCCCGGCTGATCGGCTTCCAACGGCCGCATCACCAGCTTCTGGCGGCGATCCTCATCGGCGCCGGCGTCCTGATGGCGGCCGACTGGCTGTCGCGGGTGGTCATCTACCCCTATCAGGTGCCGGTCGGCCTCTTCGCCGCGCTGATCGGCGGGCCCTATCTTCTCTGGCTACTCGGGCGGAAAGCGCAATGAGCCGGCTCACCGGGCTCGGGCGCACCCTTCGCGAACGGGCGGCGCACTGTCAGCGCGCGACCGCATATCCCTGCATGCCGCGGGGGTTGGCGGCGGCTTTCACGAGCTGAACGTCTCCGTCCATTTCGCGGGCGACGGCGGAAAGACGGCCTTCCGACCACGGATCGCCGACGGTCAGCACATGGCCCTTCGCGGCAAGCTCCCGCTGCACCTGCGGCGGAAAACGCCCTTCGAGCGTCACGCCGCCGCGGCTGATCTCGCGCGGCCAGAAGGAACTCGGCAGGTGATCCGTGTGGAAGGAGGGCGCATCGATCGCCTCCTGCAGATTCATGCCGGCATGAACGTGACGCAGGAACATGACGAGCTGCCACTGGTCCTGCTGGTCGCCGCCCGGCGTCCCGAAGGCCATGTAGGGCCTGCCGTCGCGGTAGACCATCGAGGGCGTCAGGGTCGTGCGCGGGCGCACGCAGGGCCGCAGCGTGGAATTCAGCCCCTCTTCCAGCCAGAACATCTGCCCGCGCGTCGTCAGGCTGAAACCGAGGCCGGGAATGACGGGGCTCGACTGGAACCAGCCGCCGGATGGCGTCGCCGAAACCATGTTGCCCCAACGGTCCACGCTGCTCACGTAGACGGTATCGCCGCGCTGGGCACCCTCGCGCGACAGGGAGGGTTCGCCCTGTCGATCATTGGGCAGGTCCGGCGTGCGGGCGACCGTCGGTTCGCCGCCGCCCAGACCCGGCTGGGCGATGGTGCCGACCGTGCGCAACGGCGGCATGTTGCAGTTGCGTCCGTCGGGCGCTCCCGGACGGATGTCCAGCGACGCCGTTTCGCCGATCAGCGTCCTCCGTGCATCCGCATAGGCCGCAGACAACAATGTGTCGAGCGGCACGTCCGGGCTGTCGCCATACCAGGAATCCCGGTCGGCCATCGCCAGCTTGACGGTTTCCACCACCAAGTGGACGAAATCCGCGCCGAGCGGATCGAGATCGGCGATGTCGGTGCCCTTGAGGATCTGCAACATCTGCAAAAGCACCGGCCCCTGGGACCACGCTCCGCACTTGAAAACCTCGAAATCGCCGTAGGCAACGGAGACGGCCTTTTCCACCCGGGGCCGATAATCCGCCATGTCCTGCGCGGTCAGCAGGCCCCGGTGGTGCCGGCCGGAGACGTCCCAGACGTCCTGCCTCGCGCAATAGTCTCCTATCGCTTCGGCGACAGGGCCGCGATACCAGAAATCATAGGCGGCCTGAATGCGTGCTTCGCGGCTGCCGGCACCTTTGGCATGATCGAGAATCGTGCGGTAGAGCGTGGCGATCTGCGGGTTACGAAACAGCTTTCCGGCCTGCGGCACGGCTCCACCGGGCAGATAGATCTCCGCAGAGCCTGGCCAATGCGTCGTGAACAGGTCCTTCATCGAGGCGATGGTGTTCGATATCCGCGGCACGATCGGATGTCCGTGTTCGGCATAATGGATCGCGGCGGAAAGGACGTCCTCCAGCTCGGCCGTGCCGTGATCGCGCAGCAGGGTCAGCCAAGCACCGAAAGCGCCGGGAACGCAGGCCGGCAGCAGGCCGGTGCCGGGAATGATGTCCAGCCCCAGGTCCCGGAAACGGGCGATCGTCGCTTTTGCCGGTGACGGTCCCTGTCCCGAGATTACGACCGGCTCATCCGCGCCGGCGGGCGTTACGATGATCGGCACCTCGCCGCCCGGCCCCACCAGATGAGGCTCGACGATCTGGAGGACGAACCCGGCGGCGACGGCAGCGTCGAAGGCCGTATGCCCCTTTTCGAGCAGCGACATGCCGGCGGCGGAGGCCAGCCAGTGGGTCGTCGCCACCGCGCCGAAGGTGCCCCGAAGCTCGGGGCGTGTGGTGAAGGTCATGACGAAACCGCTTCTTCCATGAGTGACGTTCCCTCGCCGGACCGGGCCTGCCTTTCACGCTTCCGCGGCGAAGGGATCGTCGATGTCCCGCGCCGGGGGCGAGAACCAGTGCGCTCCATCTTCGGCCATGTAGACGCAATCTTCCAGACGCACGCCGAATTCGCCATAGCTGGTGATCATGGGCTCGATCGAAAAGCAGTTGCCGGGCTCAATCCTGGCCGTGTTGCCGCGCACGACATAGCCGTATTCGTGCGTATCGAGGCCGATGCCGTGGCCGGTGCGATGCGGCAGGCCGGGAACGCCGTAATCCTTCTCGAAGCCGGCAGCCTCGACGACGGCGCGGGCCGCAAAGTCGACCTCCTCGAACGTCGCACCGGGCTTCGCGGCGTCGAAGCCGGCCTGCTGGGCTTTGGCCTCGGCGTTCCAGATGAAGCGCTGGCGTTCGTTCGCCTCCCCGAACACATAGGTGCGGGTGTTGTCGGAGCGGTAGCCGCCATAGGTCCCGCTGATATCGACCAGAACGACGTCGCCCTGCTTCAGGGTCTGCGCATAGGGAACGCCGTGCGGGAAGGCGGTCGCCTCGCCGAACAGGACGATGCCGCTGCCGGTCGGCAGAACCGCACCGCAAACCGTGTAGGCCTGGCGGATGAACTGCATGACCTCGGTCGTGGTGATGCCTTCGTGCAGAAACGCCGCGGTCGCCTTCTGGACCGCATAGGTGATCCTGTTGGCCTGCTTCATCAGCGCCAGTTCCTGTTCCGACTTGCGGATGCGGCAGGCGCCGACGATCACCGCGCCGTCGACGTAATCATAGGCGTTGGCTGCGGTGCGCAGGCCATTGAAGATGAAGAACGGCGTCTGCGGATCGATGGCGACGACACCCGTCTCGATGCCCTTGCGGCGAAGGATGTCGATGACCAGCCGGGTCGGGTCCTCGTGCTCGTGCCAGCCGCGGACCTCCTCGCCGAAGGAGATCATCTCGCGCGTCTTCGGGATTTCGAAGTTCGGGCAAATATAGGTGATCTCGCCTTCCGCCGGGATGATCGCCCCGTGCAGGCGCTCGCTCAGCGTCAGCTGGATGCCGGTGAAGTATTGCAGGTTCTTCGAGGTATCGAGATAGAGCGCGGCAATGCCCTTCTCGCGCATCAGCGCCTGGGCGCGCTCCACCCGCCGGATATATTCATCCGTTGCGATAAGGGGAACAGGCGGAAACTTTCCCTCGAGCTTCGCCAGTTCGGCTTCGGCAGACGAGCCTCCCACACCTTTGGTCATTCCGATCTCTCCTGATCACGTCCAAGACACGTTGAAAATCGTCCGAAGCCATTGCCGAAAACGGCCACCCCAGCTTCCCAAGCCGCCCGCACCGACATCCATTTCTGGATAATGTATATCATATTCAGGCGATGACAATAACGCTCTTTGCCGGATTCTGTCCGCCCGGACGGCCCCCGGAGACGGAAAAGCGGCATGGATTGACCTGAACCGTCCAGCCCTGTAGTCCATCTGCTTTCAGCAGAATAACAACGATGACGGGAAGACGAGGAAGCGGGCCGAACCTCTGGTGGGGACCGGGAGAGCACCCCTCTTGATCATTCAAAAGGGAATGCTATATTTGTATACAGTATACAAATACTATCAATTAAGTCATCGACGCGCGGCAGGGCAAAAAGCATGGAACCGTCATTCAAGCATCAAACGCTCTCGGATGCCCTGCTGAACGAGATCCGCGAGGCCATCCTTTCGGGCAAATATCCGGCGGGCCAGCAATTGCGGCAGGACAGGCTCGCGACCGAATACGGCGTCAGCCGCATTCCGATCCGCGAGGCTCTTTTCCAGCTGGAGGCCGAAGGCCTCGTCCGCATCGTTCCCCGCCGGGGAGCCGTCGTCTCCGAGCTTTCCGCATTGGAGATCGACGACGTGTTCGAATTGCGTCTCCTGCTCGAAACCCGGCTCTTCCGCCGCTCGGCGCCGCTTCTGACGGACGACGACATCGAGCAGGTCAAGGACATAGAGGCGCGCTACCGGCAGGCCATTGAACAGGACCGGGCGAGCCTCTACGGGGAACTGAACGCGGAGCTGCATTCGGCGCTTTACAAGCGGGCCGACCTGCCCCGCACCGGACAGATGGTCGCCTCGCTGCTGCAAACCAGCGAGCGCTACACCCGCATCCATCTTTCGAGCCCGGAGGCACTGACCCGCGCGATCCGGGAGCATGTGGACCTGATCAGGCTGGTCGAACGGAAGGAATTCGACAAGGCCGAGCAGGCCCTCGAAGCGCATATCAGAAGCGTTCACACCGATCTTCTGAAGGTCGCCGCCAGCGAGCGGTGAATCACGGCCTCCCTGTCGTGTCAGGCGCGGAACTTCTGCCGTGTGATGATCCCGACCAGAATCGTCAGAAGCAGGGTCGTCGTCATCAGGATGAAGGCGATGGCAGCCGAACCGGGCCAGTTGTTCAGGCGGAACTGGTCGTAGATCAGCGGCGACATCATCCTGAAGCTCGGCCCGCCCAGCAGAACCGGCGTGGCATAGGCGTTCATGGCCAGAATGAAGGTCAGTATCGTGCCGGCGGCGACGCCCGGCAACGCCAACGGCAGCAGGACACGCCTGAACATCTGCATGGGACGCGCGCCCATGCTGAAGGCCGCCTCCTCGACATTGCGGTTGATGCTTTCGATGACGCTCTGGAGCGAGAGGATCATGTAGGGCAGGTTGACCGCGATGATGCCGACGACGACCGCGAATTGCGTGTACATGATTTCGATCGGCTGATCGATGATGCCGATCTTCATCAGGGTGACGTTGAGCAGACCGCGATTGCCGAAGAAACTCATCCAGCCCGCGGCACGCACCGCGTTGCCGACGAAAAGCGGCACGACGACGCCGATGATCATCAGGTTCTTGTAGCGCGATTGCGTTCTCGCCAGCACATAGGACAGCGGGAACGCCAGAACGAGGCAGATGGCGGTGCAGATGAACGCCACCCACAGCGTCGTGTAATAGGCCGAGAGATAATAGGTGTCCGTGAAGAACTTCACGTAGTTCTCGAGACTGAAGGCGTCGATCATCAGAAGCCGCGGATCGAACCTGTTGAAGCTGTAGCGCAGCAGATAGAGCATGGGGCCGATCACACCGAGCGCGGCGACGAAGGTCGCCGGCCCGATGAGGGCGGTCGCCGTCAGCGACCGCCCGGCTCCGGAATGTCCGGCTCCCGTCATGATCTGACCTCCCCTGAAGTCGGACGAAAGGTTATCCGGTCGCGAGTGGCGACCACGCGCATGGAGCCGGACAGCATCAGGCCTTGAACTCCTTGTCCCACCAATCCTTCATCTCCACGTCGTTGTTGAGGATGAATTCCTGGTCGATGGTCTGGATTTTCGCGACTTCTTCCGGCGTGAAGCCGATGCGGCTCTTGAGGTCGGCGTCGATGCCGGCATTTTCCACCGTTCCGTCATAGCCCATGTCGACCGCGAAAGCCTGCTGGGCGGCGGGTTCGAGGGAGGCGTTGATATAGGCATAGGCGCCCTCGACGTTCGGGGCGTTCTTCGGAATGACCATGCCGGAGGTGTAGGGCAGGATGCCCTCGCTCGGCGTCACCGCCTCGACCTTGATGCCGGCATTCTGCCATTGCACCGCGCGGGCCTTCCACATGATGCCGCCGCCGATCTCACCCGTCTGGAGCCCCTGGGCGAAGGCCTCGTTGGTCGGATAGATGCGGCCGCCCGCCTTGCGGATTTCCAGAAGCAGCTTCTTGCCGTCGTCCATCGCCGTCAGATTTCCGCCGGCGGCAAGGGCCGCGGCCAGCATGACATACTGGTACTGGATGTCGATGATGCCCAGCTTGTTGCCCAGTTCCGGCGACAGGATGCCGGCATAGCTCGAAGGGGCGGAAGGGATCAGCTCGGGATTAAAGAGCACGACCTTGCCCGAATAGATGTGCGGCACGCCGTAGCCGTCGCGCATGGACGGCAGAAGGTGTTCGGCGTTCGGGATGCGGCTGTAGTCGATCTCCTGGGTCAGGCCGAGCTGGAAGACCTGATACATGTTGGAGCCGTTGAGGCCATGCACGTCGACCGAGCCGCGCGGCAGGCGCCGCTCGGCGGCCAGCTTGGCGCGGCGTTCGGGGTCGCCCGCCTGGTCCTGCACCACTTCCCAGCCCTGCGGGATGAGGAAGGGCTGCTCGATGTTCTTGTTCAGCAGGCGGGCATAGTCGCCGCCCCAGGTGCCGACGACGACCCGGCCGCCGGCCGCAAAGCCGGGCCGGACGCCCATCGCCACGGCGAGACCGACCCCGGCCCCGACACCCTTGATGAAATCACGACGCTTGAACTTGGAAAGGCTGATCATGGTTCTGTTCCCTTTTATTGTTGAAATTGGCTATCGCATGAAAAACGCTCAGGATTTCGGCATGTCCGCGAAAACGGCCGCGCCCGACGACCAAGCCACGTGGACCGTATCGCCGACGCCCGGCAGTTCCAGGCCTTCATTGTTCGTCACCTGGGCGATGACGACATCCTCGTTGTTGAGACGGACATGAATGTCGATGCTGCCGCCCATATAGGATACGAATTCCACGACACCGGGGAAGCAGTTTGCCGCCCCGGCGACCGGTTCGTTGGCGATGCGCACGCGCTCCGGGCGAACGGCCATCACCGCGCTTCCGACCAGCTTGCGGTCCGAAACGATTTCGAGGCCGCCGGTGCTGATGAATTTGCCGCCGCTGAAACGGCCGCGAAGGAAACTGCTGCGGCCGACGAAGGACGCCACGAATTCGGTCTTGGGATGGTCGTAAAGGTCGCGCTGGCTTCCCACCTGGCAGATCCGGCCCTCGCTCATCACCACCAGCCGGTCGGCCATCGTCAGGGCCTCCTCCTGGTCGTGCGTCACCATGATGGCCGTGATGCCCAGCCTTTGCTGGAGATTGCGGATTTCCACCCGCACCTCCTGCCGCAGCTTGGCGTCGAGGTTGGAAAGCGGCTCGTCGAGCAGCAGCACGTCCGGCTCGAACGCCAGCGCCCTTGCGAGCGCCACGCGCTGCTGCTGGCCGCCGGACATCTGTCGCGGATAGCGTTCCGCCAGATGGCCGAGCCGCACCAGCTGGAGGGCTTCCTCGACGCGCGGGCGGATCTGCGCCTTGGGCACCTTGCGCATTTCGAGCCCGAAGGCGACGTTCTGGGCGACGGTCAGATGCGGGAACAGCGCGTAGTTCTGGAAGACCAGACCTGTGCTTCGCTCCCACGGCGGCAGGTCGGTCACATCCTTGCCGCCGATGCGGATGGTTCCGGCGGTCGGCTCGATGAAGCCGGCCACCATGCGCAGCGTCGTCGTCTTGCCGCAGCCGGACGGCCCGAGCAGGATCAGAAACTCGCCGTCCGCAATGTCGAGGTTGATGTCCTCGGCGGCCCGGAAATCGCCGTAGATCTTCGAAATCGATTCCAGTTCCACTCTTGCCATTTACACTACCCGGCTGATTTTGACGAAGCGGTCGGTGATCAGCATTGCCGCGATCACGATGAGGATCTGCAACACGGAAATCGCCGCGATGGTCGGGTCGATCTTCCATTCCAGATACTGGAGAATTGCGATGGGCAGGGTCGTCGCCCCCGGCCCGACCAGAAACAGGCTGAGTTCCAGATTGCCGAAGGACGACACGAAGCCGAAGATGGCCCCCGCGACGACACCGGGAAGAACCGCCGGCATCGTTATCCTGCGAAAGGCGACGAACGGCGTCGCACCGAGGTTCTGCGCCGCCTCTTCCAGCGTGCGGTCGAAGCCGACGAGGCTTGCGGTGATGAGGCGGACGCTCCACGGAATGACCAGCAGCACATGCCCGAGCACGAGGCCCGCCGTCGAGCCGAGCAGGGGAATACCGGTGGCGATCTCGCCTTCCACCTGGAATATATAGAGGCCGAAGCCCAGCACGATCCCCGGAATGATCAGCGGCATCAGCAGGAGGTTGCTGACGGCCCCGCGTCCCCGGAACGTCCAGCGCGTCAGGGCAACCGCGGCAGGCAGGGCGAGTGCCAGGCCGATCACGGTGGCGATGACGCCGACCTGCACGCTGAGGATGAGCGCGTCGATGAAACGCCTGTTGCCGATGGCGGCGGCATACCACGCCGTCGAATAGCCGTCCGGGGGGAAGGACGGAATTTCCTGCCTGTAGAAGGACAGCCAGATCACGAAGATCAACGGCAGCAGGATGAACAGGAAGACGGCGCCGGCGGCGGCGTGAAGCCCCGTTCGCCGATAGTTCCAGCGTCTCCGGCGCGGCACGATGACATTGCTCACGCGATGACCTCCAGTTCGTTCTTGTGAAAGACACCGCCTTTCATGATGACCGGCATGTGGGCGCCCTGCCCTTCCAGCAGCGAGATGTTCTTCAGCGGATCGCCGTCCACCAGGATCAGGTCGGCCCAGGCGCCGGGCGCCACGGTTCCGAGCTGCCCCGGCCTGCGCACGACTTCCGCGGCGATGGTCGTGGCGGAGCGAATGACCTCGATCGGCGTCTGCACTTCCGTGCGGATGGAAAACTCGCGGCTCTGGTCTTCGGCCAGTTCGCCGAGAAGATCGGTGCCGTAAGCGACCTTCACGCCCGCTTCCCGGCAGATTTCCAGCGAGCGGAAACCGCTTTCCAGCACCATGTCGTTCTTTTCCAGCATGATCGCCGGCATGCCGTAGGAGGCCGCGCGCTCCTTCATCGCCACATAGGCGACGAGGTTGGCGACCAGATAGGCGCCGTGCCGGGCCATGACGGCTGCCGCCGGCGCATCGATGAGATTGCCGTGCTCGATGGTCCGCACGCCGAGCGACACGGCGCGGCTGATCGCCTTCGGCGTGTAGGCATGGGCGCAGACGTAGCGGCCGAACGCCTCCGCCTCCTCGACCGCCGCCAGGATTTCGCCATCGGAGAACTGGTCGGATTCGAGCGGATCGTTCGGCGACGCCACCCCGCCGGACACCATCAGCTTGATATGGTCGCTGCCCTGGCGCAATTGCTCGCGGACCGCCCTGCGCACCTCGTCCTCGCCGTCGACGATGAGGCGCAGGAAGGCGAACCCGTTGCAGCACAGGCAGGGATAGCCCGGATTGGTGCGGGCGCGGCCGTCGCTATGCCCGCCGGTCGGCCCCATCGAACGGCCGGCGATGAACAGGCGCGGCCCCGGAATGAGACCCTGATCGACCGCCGCCTTCATGCCCCAGTCCGTGCCGCCGGCATCGCGGACCGTGGTGAAACCCCGGTCGATCATCTGCTTCAGCCGCCGGGCGCCGCGCGCGGAGGCAAGCGTCAGGGGCATGTCCTCCATGCGGCGCGTATAGACTTCCGAATGCATGGAATGCACGTGGCAATCGATGAGGCCGGGCATCATCACCCTGCCGCCGGCATCGATGACGCGGGCGCTTTCGGTACGGATCGGCGTGTCGGATACCTCCCGGATACGGTCGCCCTCGACCAGCACCTCGTAACCGTCGCGCACCTCGTCGAAGGAAGGATCGAGAAGACGCAGGTTCCTGAAGAGAATGGGTGAAGTCATTGTCATATCCCGTCTCCCTCGAAGGGCATGGTCGCGAAAAAGGCGGCGGCGGTCGTCACAGGGCGTATTTGTGGAACACGCCACCCTTCATGATCGCGCCGATGTCGCGCCCGCCGCTGGCCAGCAGATCGATATTCTCGAGAGGATTGCCGTTGACGACGATGAGATCGGCATGGGCGCCGGGGCGCAGGCAGCCGAGCTTTCCCTCCCGCTGGACGATCCGCGCGCCGACGAGCGTCGCCGAGCGGATGATTTCCAGCGGCGAAAGCACCTCGGCACGGATCCGGAATTCGCGGCTCTGGTCCACCTGCAACTGGCCGAGCAGGTCGCTTCCATAGGCCACGGGAACGCCGGCGCGCTTGCAGATCTCCAGCGAGCGCAGGCCGCCCTCGATGACGCGGTCGTTCTTTTCCAGCATCTCCGCATCCATGCCGTATTCGGCGGCGCGCTCCCGCATCGCGTAATAGGCGACGAGGTTGGCGACGAGGAACATGCCCTTTTGCGCCATCAGCGCCGCGGCGGCTTCGTCGATCAGGTTGCCGTGCTCGATGACGCGCACGCCCGCGGTGGCCGCCCGGGTGATCGCCTCGGCCGAATAGGCATGGGCGCAGACATAACGGCCGAAGGCCGTGGCTTCCTCGACGGCGGCATTGACCTCTGGAATGGAGAATTGCAGGGAATCGAGCGGGTCGTAGGGCGAGGCAACACCGCCGGACATCATGATCTTGATGTGGTCGCAGCCCTGGCGCATTTCCTCGCGGACGGCCTTGCGGACCCCGCCGACGCCATCGGCAAGGCACATGGAAAAACTCAGCGCGTCGCAGCACGGGCAGCGAAGCGCAACATCGGTGCGGCGGCGGCTGTCGCTGTGGCCGCCGGTCGGGCCGATCGCCCGGCCGGCGATGAAAAGACGCGGGCCGGTGATCAGCCCCTCCTCCACCGCGGTGCGCAGCCCCCAGTCGGAGCCGCCGGTGTCGCGAACCGTCGTGAAGCCGCGATCGAGCATGTTGCCGAGCAGCCGCATGGCATGGGCGGTCATCAGGGTCAGCGGCTGGCTTTCCAGGGCGCGGATATTGACCTCGTTCAGGACCGCATGCACGTGGGCGTCGATCAGGCCCGGCATCAGCACGCGGCCGCCGCAATCGATGACGTCGGCCTGCGCGGCGGCGATGGCCTTGTCGGAAACCTCCCGGATGAAGCCATCCTCCACGAGCAACTCGTGTCCGCCGACAATCTCGTCCCGCTCGGGGTCGAGCATCGAAAAATTCGTGAAGAGCTTCTGGGTCAACGCCGACCTCCGCGCGCAGCAACACGCCGCACCTGCATTGCTGGAATATGAGATGGAGCCGGGTTCCCCGCCGGTTTCCATCTGCCTCGAAGACGCATTCGTGCTGCGCCGCATTTTTTTACTTGCCGCCCTTTGGAGAGCTAGTGCATATTTTATCCAATTTGCGTTGGAGTCAAATTTTTTTGCGGCGCCCGAACCGCCTCCCGCGACACGGCGCGCAAAAGAGCGGTTTCGGCTGGCCGGACCGGCGAAACGCCGGCGCCCCGCGAGACAGGAGAGAACGAGACATGCCCGGACAACGCATCCCCGCGACCATTCTCACCGGCTTTCTCGGCGCCGGAAAGACGACGTTGCTGAAACGCATCCTTTCGCAGCCGGCCGGCCGGACATTCGGCATCCTGGTCAACGATTTCGGCGAAATCAACATCGACGCGGCCCTCATCGTGGAAAAGGGCGCCGAGCGGATTTCCCTCAGCAACGGCTGCGTCTGCTGCACCATACAGGCCGACCTCGTCTCCGCCATCGCAAGCATGCTCGACAACACGCCCGGTCTCGACCATATCCTGATCGAGGCGAGCGGCGTCTCGCGCTCCGTTCCGATCGCGGACACCCTCCAGTGCGAGGAACTGGCGCAGCGCATCTGCCTCGGCGGCGTATTCTGCCTGGTCGATGCGGAGGGCTTCCCCCTGCTCGACTACGTGTCGACGGAACTTGCCATCGACCAGATCACCGGCGCCGACATGGTCCTGCTCAACAAGACCGATCTGGTCTCTCCGGCCGATCTGGACACCCTGTTGCATCGGCTGAACGACCTCATCCCCGGCATGCGGATCGTTCCCGCCGTCGATGCCGACATTCCGATGGAACTGCTGTTCGACCTCCCGGAAAGCGCGACCGCCCCCGCGCACCGACACGACGAGGACAGCCATCACGGTCATGATCATGTCTGCGGCCCCGGCTGCGGGCACGATCACCACCACCACCATCATACCGACGCATTCGAATCCTGGTCATGGCAAAGCGACCAGCCGGTCGACGAAATCCGTCTGCGCAAGGCGCTGCGAAGCCTGCCGGCATCGCTGCTGCGCGCCAAGGGCGTGCTGCGTGTCCGGGGAGAGGCCGGAACCCGGCTTCTGGAATACCAGCAGGTGGGCAGGCGCAGCCGGCTGACGGCCGCCGATGCCCTGTCGCAGGCCGGCAGCGCCGTGGTGGCCATCGGCCGGAGGGAAAGCCTGGACGAAACCGCGTTCAGGGCCCTCTTCGATGCCTGCGTCATGGAGCCGGCAGGCTGACCGGCTCCATCGCCTCCATGTCCCGACAGGACACGAACTTTCTTTGCAATCCGGCTCCGGAAAGATATCGACAGGCAGCGCATCCCGGAGTTCCGGCGCCATTTTACTGCCGCCATCTCGTTCCGCAGCATGAGGCCGGTGCGCCGCCGGCCTTTGCCGATCCTGCCTGAGAGCCTGTCACGCCCCCGGCGTCGCGCCGCGTGGCCTGAGGCCTGCGGCGAGCATCGAGAAACAATGCCGGAGATAGTGCGACCGGTCGGCATCGCCGGGCCACTGGTGGCCCCAGCCGTCCTTCAGGACCGGGGCGCCGAAGGCAACGTCCATCAGCATCCGCGCGGCGATGGCGCTGTCGGCGATGTCGATGCGCCCGCATGCCTGCTGGCGTTCGAGCCAGGCGGACAGCAGCGCATGCGTCTCGGCAGGCCCCTGCCGCGTCAGGATCGGCTCAAGCTCGGGAACCCTTCGGCTTTCCGCGATGAACATGTTCATCACGGCGCGGCGCTCCCGCTCGGCGTCGGTATCGATGTCGACGCGGAATATCCGCATCAGCGCATCCTCGATCGGCAGGTCGTCATAGTCGCCGGGAAGAGCGACCATGCTATGGCGGTGCAGGGAGACGACGGCCGCGAAGAGATCCGCCTTGCCCGGGAAGAGCCGGTAGATCGTGCTGAACGACACGCGGGCGGCGGAAGCGACGTCCCCCATAGACGTGCCTTCATACCCGCGTTCCAGGAACAGGTTGCGGGCCATCGCCGTTATCCTCTTCCTGCGCGTGTCGTCCGGCGCGGTTTTCGGGCGGCCGCGCGGTCGCCCAACCGTCGCCTTCATCGTCTGGTCCAAGTCCATCGCCTGCCTTGATGCATTGACAGGGCATGGGAGATAAATTTACAGTAATTTGAATTACTGTAAACATACAATCGGGCGTGCCCTCGAAATGTAATTCGGAAAAATTTTCGAAATCAAAGAGATGAGGTGGTCTCATATGAGGCTGGTGAAGCAAATCGGCCTGCTGGCCGCCCTTTCCGCTCTGGCTGCCTGTAGCGCGGAACAAGCGCCGGGCACTGCGGCCTCCGAAAAGGTCGAGGTCGGATACATCGTCGTGCAGCCGGAGGCCGTTCCGCAGACGCTCGATCTGCGCGGGCGTGTCGTGCCCCTGGCGACGGCCGAGGTACGGCCGCAGGTCAACGGCATCGTACGCAGGATCGCCTTTGCAGAGGGGCGCGAGGTCGCGGCCGGCGACGTCCTCTACGAGATTGACGACGCCAAGTTCCGGGCAGCCTATGCCGCCGCCAATGCGGCGCTGAGCAAGGCCAGCGCCGCGACCGCCAGCGCGCAGACGACATACGACCGCAACAAGGCGCTTGCGCAGACGAACGCCGTCAGCGAGCAGGCGCTGGAGGACGCGCAGTCGTCCCTGCTGCAAGCCCAGGCGTCCGAGGAAGCGGCGAAGGCCGACCTCGAAACCGCCCGGATCAACCTCGACAATGCCACGATCCGTGCGCCGATCGGCGGCATGATCGGCGTTTCCACAGTCAGCGTCGGCGCGCTCGTCACGGAAAACCAGACCGATGCGCTCGCCACGATCCGCCAGATCGACCCCATCCATGTCGATCTCGTCGACACCAGCGCCAACCTCCTGCGCGTCCGCGACGAAATCGATGCCGGACGGCTGTCGCGCGACCGCGGCACGCCGACGACGGTGGCGCTGACGCTCGAGAACGGCAAGCCCTACGGGGAAAAGGGCGAGGTCTCGCTTGCCGACATGGTGATCGGCGAGACCACCGGAACGTTCATCGTGCGGGCCACCTTCCCGAACACGCAGAGGGTGCTCGTGCCGGGCATGTTCGTGTCCGCCTCGATCGATCTCGGCACCCTGTCCGACGCCTTCCTCATCCCGCAACGGGCGGTGACGCGCGGCGATGACGGCAAGGCGACGGTCTACGTCGTTTCCGCCGACGACAAGGCCGAGCAGCGCGAGATCGTCACCGAGGGCACCAGCGCCAACGACTGGATCGTGACCGATGGCGTCAAGGAGGGCGACCGCCTGATCGTCGACGGCTTCCAGAAGATTTCGGACGGCACCGACGTGACGCCGGTCGAGGCGACCATCGACGACAACGGCGTCGTCGGGCAGGAACTGGCGCCGCAGACGGGCACGGAGGCGGGCCAATGAGCCTTTCCGCGCCGCGCAATGCGCTTGCCAGCTTCTTCATCGCCCGGCCCGTCTTCGCCATCGTGCTTGCCATCGTCACCATGCTGGCGGGCGTGATGGGCATCTATTCGCTCTCCATCTCGCAATATCCGGAAATCGCGCCGGTGACGGTCCGCATCAACGCGACCTATACCGGCGCGACCGCGGAGGCCGTCGAAAACTCCGTGACGAAGAAGATCGAGAGCGTGATGACCGGCCTCGACGGCCTGCTCTACATGGAATCGACCTCCAGCACGGGTTCCGGTTCCATTTCGCTCACCTTCGCCAACGGGACCGACCCGGAACTGGCGCAGGTCGAGGTGCAGAACAAGCTGTCGCGGGTGGAATCGCAATTGCCGGAATCCGTCCAGAGCCAGGGCGTGCAGGTCAACCGCTCGCCTTCCGGCATCCTGATGATCGGCAACATCATTTCGCGCGACGGCCGTTATACGTCCGACGAGCTTTCCGACATCATGGCGAGCCAGATCGAGGAGCGCATCGAGCGGCTCGACGGCGTCGGCTCCGTCCAGTCCTTCGGTTCGGGCTATGCCATGCGCATCTGGCTCGACCCGGCGAAGATGGAGAAATACCAGCTCGTCCCCTCGGACGTGACCTCGGCGATCTCCGCCCAGAACGTGCAGGTGGCGGCCGGCTCCATCGGCGCGACCCCGGTCGTCAAGGGCCAGCAGCTGAAGGCGAGCATCATCGCCCGGACCCAGATGACCACCGTGGACGAGTTCCGGGGGATCATCCTCAAGACCGCCTCGGACGGCGCCGTCGTTCGCCTGGCCGACGTGGCGCGCGTCGAAATCGGCCTCGAAAGCTATGGCCAGAGCTCCACCTTCAACGGCATGCCGGCGGCCGGCTTCGGCGTGCAGCTCGCCTCCGGTGCCAACGCCATCACCACGGCAGACCTCGTTCATGCCGAACTCGACAGCCTTGCCGGCTCCCTGCCCGAGGGCGTGGAGATCGCCTATTCCTACGAGACGACGCCCTTCGTGGAACTCTCCATCGAGAAGGTGGTGGAAACGCTGATCGAGGCCATCGTGCTGGTCTTCGTCGTGCTGCTCCTGTTCCTCCAGAACCTGCGCGCCACCCTGATCCCGATGATCGCCGTGCCCGTGGTTCTGGCCGGAACCTTCGGCGTGCTGGCGGCGCTCGGCTATTCCATCAACATGCTGACCATGTTCGCTATGGTGCTCGCCATCGGCCTGCTGGTCGACGACGCCATCGTCGTGGTGGAAAATGTCGAGCGCATCATGCGCGACGAGAAGCTTTCGGCCCGCGAGGCGACGGAAAAGTCGATGGGCGAGATCACCGGCGCGCTGATCGGCATCGCCCTGGTGCTGACCGCCGTCTTCATCCCGATGGCCTTCTTCTCCGGCTCGGTCGGCGTCATCTACCGCCAGTTCTCCGTCACCATCGCCAGCGCCATGCTGCTTTCGGTGCTGGTGGCGATCATCCTCACGCCGGCGCTCTGCGCCATGATGCTCAAACCCACCCATAGCGGCCTGATGACCCGCTGGCTGGGCTGGTTCGACCGCGGCTTCGAGCGGGCGACGAACGGCTATGCCGGCGTCGTCGCCAAGCTGGTGGTGCGGCCGCTGCGCATGTTCCTCGTCTTCGCCATCCTTCTCGCCTCGGCCTACGGGCTCTATACCCGATTGCCGACCTCCTTCCTCCCCGAGGAGGACCAGGGCGTGCTGATGACCCAGATCACCCTGCCGGCGGGCGCCAATGCGGCCCGCACCCAGGCCGTGATCGACATGGTGCGGGACTATTACCTCAATCAGGAAAAGGATGCCGTGCAGAGCGTCTTCATGACGCTCGGCTTCGGCTTCGCCAGCAGCGGCGAGAACGCGGCGATGGGCTTCGTTCGCCTGAAGGACTTCGATCAGCGGACGGACAGCCGGCTCTCGGCCTCCGCCGTCCAGCAGCGCGCGTCGGCCTATTTCCGGCAGATCCGCGATGCCGAGGTCTTCGTGCTGGCGCCCCCGGCGATCCAGGGGCTCGGCCAGACCAGCGGCTTCTCGATGTATCTCGAAGACACCGGCAACAGGGGCCGCGATGCGCTGACCGCCGCCAGCAACACGCTTGCCGACAGCGCCGCGGGCAATGCCGTGGTCGCCGACATTCACGGCAACACCCGCACGCTGGAAGCGCAGCTGCGGATCGACATCGACCAGGAAAAGGCGACCGCGCTCGGCATCAGCCTTTCCGGCCTCGACAGCCTGATCACCACGGCCTTCTCCGGCTCCAACGTCAACGATTTCGTCTACAGGGGCGAGATCAAGCCCGTCTACGTGCAGGCCGATGCGCCCTTCCGCATGCAGCCGGGCGACATCTACCGCTGGTCGGCGAAGAACGACAGCGGCGAGATGGTGCCGTTCTCGGCCTTCGCGAAGACCGAATGGGTGCAGGGCTCGCCCTCGCTCGCCCGCTTCAACGGCACGGCGGCAGTCTCGATCAACGGTTCGGCGGCGGCCGGCGTCAGCTCCGGCGATGCGATGACGGAGGCCGAACGGCTCGTCGCGGATCTCGATGGCGGCTATACGGCGTCATGGTCCGGCCTCTCCTACCAGGAGCGGCTGGCCGGCTCGCAGGAGGCCCTGCTCTATACGGTCTCGCTCATCGTCGTCTTCCTCTGCCTCGCCGCCCTCTACGAGAGCTGGTCGATCCCGTTCTCGGTCATCCTGGCGGTGCCGGTGGGCGTGTTCGGCGCCCTTCTCTTCGCGAAACTCTTCGGCCAGTCGAACGACGTCTATTTCAAGGTCGGCCTGCTGACGACGATCGGCCTGACGGCGAAGAACGCCATCCTGATCGTCGAGTTCGCGAAAGACGTGATGGCGCAGGGCAAGGGAGCCGTGGAAGCGGTGATCGAGGCCGCGCGGCTTCGTCTGCGCCCCATCGTCATGACCTCGCTCGCCTTCATGCTCGGCGTGCTGCCGCTTGCCCGCGCGACGGGCGCCGGTTCTGCCGCCCAGAACGCGATCGGCATCGGCGTCCTGGGCGGCATGATCTTCGCGACCCTGCTCGGCATCTTCTTCGTGCCGCTGCTGTTCGTCACCGTGAGCCGCCTGACCGGCCGGCGCTGAGGGCGAAACCGGCGGGACGATTTCAGGCGCAGCACTTTCGAGATCACATCGGCTGCGAGGCGACCACCCGGGTCAGCTTTCCCGGGACGACCTCCAGAGACGGGCCTGCTCATCGGGCGCATCCAGCGCGGCTGCGACGATCGACGTCACAAGCCCGGCCGCCTTTTCCATGTGGGCAGGGTCAAGCCTGTCGCGCGTGTCGAAAGCCGTCAGCACATGGCGCGCCGGCGCGTTGGCGTCATCGAAGCCGCCGACCAGCCGGAAGGCGGGAATTCCGGCGGCTGCGAAATTCGCATGGTCGGAATTACGCTGGAAAGGCCGGTATGTCCGCAAGCCGATGTTTTCCCGCTCTGCGATGCCCAGGAGGAAAGGCTCGAGCGCGGCGTAACCGCTGACCAGGGCCGTCAGCGTGTGGTCGAACCCGACGGAATCGATGTTGACATTCAGCGCGATGGCCGCCCGCTCCGCCTCGTCAAGCCCGGCCACGTACAGGGCCGAGCCTGTCAACGCCCACTCCTCGATGCTGAAGAAGGCGAGACGCAGGCCGCGCCGCGCGGGCTTTCCCCCGGCGCGCAGACGGCGGGCCGTCTCGAGGGCGATCGCCACGCCCGAGGCATTGTCCATCGCGCTTTCCGCCAGCGAATGGCCGTCGTAATGAGCGGAAAGCACCACCCATTCTTCCGTTTCGCCCGGCATGTCGAAAAAGATGTTGCGGGTCTGCGCCGGCATTTCGCGCGTCTCGATGGCGAGGCGGACACGCGGATATCCGCCGGAGCGGCGGCGCAGCCGCGCCGCCGTTTCCGGCGAGATGCCGGCGGCAGGAATGCCCTCGCCGGCCTCGCGGCCGGATGAGCCGGCGACCAGACTGCCGGCGGAGGGCCCGGAAATCAGGAACCCTATGGCGCCGGCTGCCCGCGCCCGTTCGTATTTGACCCGGCGATGGATGGTGCCGGGCGCGAACATCAGCTCGTGGCGCACGAGGACGATCCGCCCCGGAATCTCCGCGCGATGGGCTTCGAATTCCTCTTCCGTGCCGCGTCCGAGGTCGATCACCTCCGCGTCGAGGCCGCCGGCCGGCGTCGGCACCGTCCTGACGAGGGGGTGGCACGGAACGGCTTCTCCATCGGCCATGAAAAGCCGCGCCGCCAGCGGCTCCCATCCCGCATAATCGACGGTATGGACGATGGGCGGCACGCCCGCCGCCGCTGCCCCGGCCTCCATGATGAAAGCGGCGGCCAGTGCCTCGCCCGGCGTGCCGGATAGCCGGCCGCCGCAATCGCACAGGGCGTAAAGATCGCGCATCACGCGGGACGCGGATGAACTAGCGGACATGATGGGCTTCCTTGCGAAGGGTTTCGTCGATGAGGGAAAGGAACGCCTGGGCAAGGCGCGATAGCGGCCAGTCGGAACTGGTGATGACGCCGATCTCATAGGGAATGGCAGGCTCGAACGGCCGCACCTCCAGCCCCAGGGCGGAGAACATCGCCGCCGACCAGGAATCGACGATGGATACGCCACCGCCTTCGGCCACCATCGCGCAGATGGAACTGAAGAAGTCGACCTCGCCGATCGCGTTCAGCGTTGCCCCCTCGGCGGCGAAGGCCTCGCGGATGCGGTGGGAGATCACGCGTTCCGGCGGCATGGCCAGAAACGGCTCGCCGGACAGATCGGCGGGGGAAAGGCAGGCCTTTTCCGCCGCCGGATGGCCTTTCGGAAGAATGGCGACGCAGCTCAGCGCGTATTTGCGCACCTCCACCCCGCCGATGTCGGTCGGAAGCTCGGCGATGCCGATATCGATGGAGGCGGCGGGAAAGAAGCTGCGCACCTCCTCGGACGTGCGGTTGATCAGGCGGATGCGGGTCTCCGGGTGATCCCGGCGGAACCGCGCCATGAGAACGGGGACAAGCGAGATCGACGCGCTCGGATGGCTGGCGATCACGAGCTTGCCGGACTTTCCCTCGCGGATGCCCTCCGCCACATGGTCCAGCCGCTGGAACATGTCGAGCGCATGCACGACCTGGGCGTGGAACTGCTGCCCCTCGCCCGTCAGGCTCAGCCGCCCGCCGTTGCGCGTGAACAGGTTGAAGCCGATGGAGGCTTCCAGCCGGGCGATCTGCGCGCTCACGGCGGGCTGGGTCACGCCCAGGATCTCCGCTGCCTTGGTGATGGAGCTGTTGCTGACCACCGTGCGGAAGGCTTCAAGCAATTTGAAGTCCATGCCTCTTTTTTCCTCCGTTGCACAGATATTGATCTCTAATTGCATAAATTTTTATTATTGTGAATAATCATTTTATATCATATGTTTGACTCACTTTCTCCTGAAAAAGAACAGAAGTCACAAAAAATCATAAGGAAATTTTTTGATGATGGAAACAAGCATCACGGCGTCCCCGCCCCCGCGTCCGGAAGACAGGGGACCCATCATCGCGGCGGAAGCGGTCAGCAAGAGCTTCGGCCCGACGGAGGTTCTGAAGGATGTGAGTCTCGGCGTGCGCAGCGGCGAGGTCGTCAGCATCATCGGCCCGTCCGGCTCCGGGAAAACCACCCTTCTGCGTTGCCTGGCCCTGCTCGAAACGCCTTCGGCCGGACGCGTCACCATGCACGGCAAGATCATTTCGGACGGGTTGAACGGCCCGGAGGTCCGCAGGGCCGCCGCTAGGGTTCGCCCGGACATCGGCATGGTGTTCCAGCACTTCAATCTCTGGCCGCACATGACCGTGCTTCAGAACATTGTCGAAGCACCCCGGCTGGTGCGGAAGATGGACAAGGCGGAAGCCACCGGGCTCGCCATGCAGCTTCTCGAGAAGGTCGGGCTTGCCGAAAAGCGGGACGCCTACCCGGCGCGTCTTTCGGGGGGGCAGCAGCAGCGCGTGGCGATCGCCCGCGCCCTGGCGATGACGCCGCAGGTCATGTTCTTCGACGAAGCGACGTCGGCGCTCGACCCCGAACTGCGCCACGAGGTGCTCCGGGTCATGCGGCAGCTTGCCGAAGACGGAATGACGATGGCCGTCGTGACCCACGAAATGGGCTTCGCCCGCAATGTCTCTTCCCGGGTGGTCTTCATGGATCAGGGCCGCATCGTCGAGAGCGGCGCGCCGGCGTCCTTCTTCGACAAACCGCAGACGGAGCGCGCCGTGCGCTTCCTGAGGCAAATTCAAGACTGACTGCAATCCCAAAAATATAAGGAGTGGAACAGATATGACATCCGTAAAATCCCGCATCGGCGCCGCCGTCATGACGGCCCTCGTTTCCGCCGCAGCCGTGACGGCGATCCCTGCCGCGACCCAGGCGCAGCAAGTGGAATCGCGGCTCTTCCGCATCACGCAGAGCGCCAAGCTGCGCGTTTGCCAGTACCCGCTTTATTACTCGATCTCCTTCCGCAATCCGGCGACCGGCGAGATCGAGGGCATCGACGCCGACCTCGCCAAGGAACTGGCGAAGGAACTCGATGCCGAACTGGAGATCGTCGAATCCAGTTTCGCCACCTTCATTGCCGATCTTCAGGCCGACAAGTGCGACATCGGCATGTTCGGCGTCGGCGCGACGCTGAAGCGCGCCCAGGCCGTGGAATTCTCCAAGCCCTACCTCCAGACCAGCATCTACGCCATCGTCCGCCAGGACGGCAAGGTCAACAGCTGGGAAGACATCGACAAGCCCGGCATCAACGTCGTCACCACGCTCGGCAGCTACATCGAACCCTTCATGCGCGATTACCTGAAGCAGGCGGGCTTCAACGCCATTTCCCCGCCCGCGACGCGGGAAGGCGAACTGATGGCGAACCGTGCCGATGTCGTGATGTCCGACTACCCGACGGCCATCAAGGTCAAGGACGAATTCGATTGGGCGAAGATCATCGAACCGACCGAGCCGCTGCGCGTCACGCCCTATGCCTACGTCGTGCCGCAGGGCGACCAGATCTGGCTGAACTACGTGAACCTGTTCGTGGACACGATCAAGCTCGACGGCCGGCTGAAGGCGCTTGCCGAAAAGCACCAGCTCGGTCCGATCGTCGCCCCCTGATTGACGCCAACCGTCTTCCGGCCGGCCCGCCCGGCCGGAAGCCCCGTTCCGTGAGATCCGACCATGTTCACCTATACGTTCCGCTGGGACGTGATTGCGGCCAACCTGCCGTTCATCATGACCGGCCTGCAAAACACCCTGATCATTTCCGCGATCACGCTGGTGCTCGCCATGCTCGGCGGCCTGCTGATCGCGATGCTGGACATGTCGCGCTACTGGCCCCTGCGGGTGATCGGCGTGGGTGTCGGCGAGATCATCCGCAACACGCCGATTCTCGTGCAACTCCTGTGGGCCTATTACGTGCTGCCCATCGTCTTCGGCATCAATCTCAGCGCGTTCACGGCCCTGATCATCGGCCTGTCCATCTATTCCTCCGCCTTCATCGGCGAGGTATACCGCGCCGGCATCCAGGCGGTGCCGAACGGCCACAAGGAAGCGGCCAGGGTGCTGGGGCTTTCCGGCATGCAAACCTTCCGGCGCATCGTGCTGCCCCAGGCCATCCGCATGACGCTGCCGCCGCTTGCCGCCAATTTCGTGCAGCTCATCAAGTATTCGTCGCTCGGATCCGTCATCTCGGTCAGCGAGATCACCCGCCGCGGCATGGAGCTGTCCTCATCGACCTTCCGCCCGCTGGAAATCTTCAGCTTCGTTGCGGTGGTCTATTTCTTCATCTGCTGGCCGTTGGCTATGGCGATCCGCTTCTGGGAGCGGCGCATGACACGACAGTAATTGAGTTCGGAATTCTGGAATCATGCAAACGACCAATCTTTCCGCCGCGGAACCCGCCAGCCTCTACACGCGTCCCCCGACATTCATGGATACGCCCTACACCACCGATGCCACGGGCGCCGGCGCCGCCATTCTCGGCTGCCCCTTCGATTGCGGCATCCATCCGTTCCGCATCGGCGCCCGCCAGGGACCGGCCTCCATTCGCGAACAGTCCGGGCTGGTGCGCAGGTTCCATCCGGAAAGAGCCGATTTCGACGTGCTGAAAGCGCTCGACGTGGTGGATTGCGGCGATGTGCGGCTCACTTCGGGGCGTATCGACGAAAGCTTTGCCGCAATCGAGGAGGCTGCCTTCCGGATTGCCGCCGCCGGTGCGGTGCCGATCGGTCTCGGCGGCGACGGCAGCGTTTCCCTGCCGCTGGTGCGCGCCGCCTCCAGGGTCCATCCGGGCCTGATCGTCCTTCATATCGACAGCCATACCGACGCCTATCCGGCCGACGAGGCCTATCCCTACGATGCCTCGACCCAGTTCACGCATGCCGCGCTGGAGCAGCGCATCCGCACCGGCGCCTCCTATCATGTCGGCCTGCGCGGAACGACGATGCGTGGCGGAGTCCACGAGCACGGACGCGGCCTCGGCTACAACCTCGTCACGCTCGAGGAACTGTGGAAATACGGTCCGGACCCGTTCGCGGCGAAGCTCAAGGCGGAATTCGCCGACAACCCCGTCTATCTGTCCTGGGACATGGACGTGTTCGATCCGTCCTGCGCGCCGGGCGTCTGCACGCCCGTCTGGGGCGGCCTGTCCGCGCGGGAGGGCATGATGCTCATGCGCGCGCTTTCGGGGCTCAACATCGTCGCCGCCGATGTGAATACCGTCAGCCCGCCGCACGACGTCAAGGGCATGACGGCTTTCCTGGCGGCTGCCATGATCTATGAGATCCTGCTGCTGCTTCTGGACCGTCCCGGACGGGAACCGGCCCGGGTTTCCGCATGACGCTCATGATGAACGAGGAACGGATGCAGCGCCGTGCGGCGCTCAGGCGGCGGGCGCTTGCCTGCGGCGACCTGGTGGCGGACATGACGCGCAGGCTCGTGCGCGTGCCCAGCGAAACGCCGCCCAGCGACACCCGGGCGGTGCGCGACGTCGCCGCCGCACTGGCGGGCACCATACCGAGCATCGAGATCGGGCTGCACATGGCAGAAGAGCCGGTCGCCAATCTCGTCGGCCGGCTGAAGGGCACGCGGCCGGGGCCGCGCATCATTCTCTCCGGCCATCTCGACACCTATCCTGCCGGACCGGCCGGCCTGTGGAGCGGCGATCCCTTCGACGGGCGAAGCGAGGGCGGCTTCCTCTACGGTCGCGGCTCCTGCGACATGAAGGGCGGCATCGCCGCCTCCATCATGGCCATGCGGCTGATCGCCGAGGAAACGCCCGACTTTCCCGGCGAGATCGTGCTGGCGCTGGCCGGTGACGAGGAGGCGATGAGCGAGCGCGGCACCCAGACCCTGATCGACGCACTGCCCGAGTGCCGGGGCGATGCGGTGATCGTGCCGGATGTCGGCTCGCCCCATATCCTGCGGCTCGGCGAGAAAGGCATGATCTGGCTCCGCCTGGAGGCTGCCGGGCGGGCTTCCCACGGCGCCCATGTGCATCGCGGTGAAAACGCCGTCGAAAGCCTTCTGGTGGCGCTGGCCGCGCTGAAGACGCTGGAGTCGATCCGGACGGACCCGGCACATCCCGCCGTCGCCGTCATGGATGCCGCCCAACCCGTTTCCGAACCGCTCGGCGGCGCCGGCGAAAAGGAAACGATGAGCCGTGTCACCGTCAATATCGGCCGGATCGGCGGCGGCACCTCGCCCAACCTCGTGCCCGACCACGCCTGGGCCGAACTCGACATCCGCCTGCCGGCCGGCGTGTCCGTCGCGACGGTGGAGGCGCGCATCGATGCCCTGCTGTCGCCCGTTCCGTCGGTCTCGCTTGAGATCACGCGCCGTTACGAACCCACCTGGACGGATGAAAACGCACCCATCGTCCGCTGCGCCCGCGCAGTCGCCACGGAACTGCTCGAAGAACCGGTCATCGTCAACATGCGGGTCGGCGCCTCCGATGCCCGGCTGTGGCGGCGGGCGGGCATGCCGACCATCGTCTGCGGCCTCACGCCCTACAATCTCGGGGCCGCCGATGAAAAGCTCGATATCGCCGAACTGCCGAAACTGACGGCACTTCTCGCCCTGACCGTTCTGGATTTTCTGCATACGCCGAATCCCGGCTAGCGCAATTCCGGCAACAGTGTGCCCAATCGTCACCACGACCCGGTCATGACATCCGCTTGCAGCTTCATCGGCTTCCTGCCGGGTGTCAGCGCCGGGCGGTGCCGCCCCGCGGTCTCTGGACGTATTCGATCGCGGCGAACAGGATCATCACGACGAGGAGGACGCAGACCGAGGCCGCCGCGATCCTCGGATTGGCCGAGAGCGTGATGTCGTCCCACATCTGCTTGGGCAGCGTCGTCTTGAGCCCGCCGCCGATGAAGAGCGCGACCGTCAGTTCCTCGAAGGATTGCAGGAAGCCGGTGACGAAGCCGACGACGAGCCCCGCCTTGACCATCGGCAGGGTGACGCGCCGGGCGACTTGCAGGCGCGACGCGCCGAGCGTCGCCGCCGCCTGGTCGAGCCGCCAGTCGTGCTCCTTGAAGGTGGCGAGCAGGATGACGAAGACGATGGGCAGCGCGATCACGCTGTGGCCGATGGCGATGGCGCTGTCGGTGGCGATCATCGAAAGGCTGGCGAAGAGATAGAAGAGCGAGATGGCGATGACGATCGGCGGAACGACCATCGGCGCCATGAAGATCAGGAAGGCGACACCGGCAAACCGGCTTTTCGAGCGGGCGAGGCCGAGCGCGGCCAGCCCGGCGACCGCGACGGTGATGAAGGCGGTCGCGAAGCCGATGCCGAAGGAGCGCAGCGTCGCCGAAACCCAGACCGGCGAGTCCAGATAGGCCTCGAACCAGCGGAAGCTGAACCCGACCGGCGGGAAGGAGAGGAATTCCGCTTCCGTAAAGGCCATCGGGACGACGCCGACGACGGGAAACAGCAGCACGGCAATCACCGCCCAGCCATAGAAGGCGAGCAGGCCGGAGCCGGAAAGGCCGCGAAGGTTGCGGCGGGTGAAGGCTTCCCACTTCGCGAAGAAGCGGCCGAGCCCGCCCGTCAGGCGCAGGCCAAGCCGGCGCAGCCTGCCGTCGGCAGAACCGCGTTTGCTTTCGCCGGCAATCGAGGAAAGGCCGAACAGCCGGTCGTAGAGGAAGATGGTCAGCAGCGAGGCGGCGACGAGCATCACGGCGAGCGCGCTGCCGAACTGCCAGTTCTGCAACTGGTTGATCTGGGTGATGATCAACTGGCTGATCATCGTGTCCCTGGCGCCGCCGACCAGCGCCGGGGTGATGAAGAAGCCGAGCGAGGAGACGAAGACGAGCAGGCCGGCGGTCGCCACGCCGCGCGCCGACAGCGGAAAGAACACCTGCCAGAAGGCCTGCGCGCCGCTCGCCCCCAGCGTTTCGGCGGCCATCGTCAGGCGCCGGTCGATCTGGTTCATGATCGGCATCATGGTGACGACCGCGAGCGGCAGCATGGTATGCACCATCGCGAAGATGACGGTGGCGCGGGAAAAGAGCAGGCTGTCGCCGCCCGGCAGGCCGGCCTTTTCCATGACGGCCGACACGATGCCGTTGCGGCCGAGAAGCACCAGCCATGCGAAGTTCTTGACGAGCGCGCTCGTCCAGTAGGGCAGAAGCACGAACATCAGCATGATGCGCTGGCGGCGGCCCGGCATGCCGCTCAGCCAGTAGGCGAGCGGATAGCCCAGGAGAAGGCACCACAGCGTGACCTGAAGCGCGACGGAAAACGTCGTGTTGAGCACCCGCAGATAGACGCTCGACGCGGTGATCCTCGCATAGGTCGCGAGCGTCAGGTCGCCGGCCTTGTCGAAGAGGCTGACCGACATCATGTCCACGGTCGGGATCAGGAAGAAGACGAGGATGAAGGCGAGGCCGGGCACGGCCAGCCAGAACGGGCCGGGCCTGAGAAAACCGGGCAGGCGGCCGGCGGTGGCCGGCGTCGTGGTCGCCATCGTCATCGGGTCATCTCCCTTGTCCTGCCGCGGCTCAGCCCGCCGCGTGGCGGTTCTTCGGGCGGATGAGACCGAGATTCTCGCGCAGCGTCGTGCCGGCATATTCGGTCTTGTAGGAACCGCGCTCCTGAAGGATCGGGATGACCTTGTCGACATAGTCGTCGAGATTGCCGGGATAGTAGCCCATCGGCATCATGAAGCCGTCGCCGCAGCCGGCCTCCACCCATTGCTCCATGAAGTCGGCCACCTGCTCGGCCGTGCCGCGCATGACGCGGTTGCCGCGGCGATAGGTGGTGGCGATCTCGCGCAGCGTCCTGCCCTCGCGGATCAGCTCGGCGATCTGGTTGAAATAGACCGTATGGTTGTTCGAGGTCCTGGGAATGCGGTCGAGCGGCACCGGCTCGTCGAGCGGCAGGTCGAGAAGCTTCGCTTCCAGGTCCATGCTCAGATACATGACGGAGAGTTCCGGCGGCACGAGCGACTGGAGATACTCGAACTTCTCCTCGGCCTCCTTCTCGGTATCGCCGATGACGGCGTCGAAGCCGGAAAGGATGTTGAGCTGGCTCGTGTCGCGGCCGAATTTAGCCATGCGGCCCTTGAGGTCGTCGTAGAAGGCCTTGGCGGCCTGCATGCCGGAGCCGGTGCCGAAGACGATCTCGGCGGTTTCGGCGGCCAGTTCCTTGCCGGCGTCGGAAGCGCCCGCCTGGATGATGACGGGATGGCCCTGCGGCGAGCGGGCGACGTTCAGGCCGCCATAGACCTTGAAGAATTTCCCCTCGTGATCGACCACATGATATTTCTTCGGGTCGAACTGCATCGCATTCTCCTTGTCGAAGATGAATGCGTCGTCCTCCCAGGTGTCCCAGTAGGCCTTGACCACCTCGACGCACTCCTTCGCCTTCTCGTAGCGCTCGCCGTGCGGCGGAAGCCGGTCGAGGCCGAAGTTGCGGGCAGCGTAATCATTGGCGGACGTCACCACGTTCCAGGCGACGCGGCCTTTCGAAATATGGTCGAGCGCGGCGAACTGGCGGGCGATGTTGAACGGCTCGAAGAAGCTGGTCGACATCGTGCCGCCAAGGCCGATATGCGTGGTGCTCATCGCCAGCGCGGTCAGGACGGTGATCGGCTCGAGACCGTTCTGGTAGATCGGCGATTTCGTCCAGATATCGAGATTTTCCGTCCGCGTCGCCGGCGTGTCGGCGAGGAAGAACAGGTCGAACAGCCCCTCCTCCAGCCGCCTGGCCGTGCGGATGTAGTGATCGATGTCGGTATCGGCGCCGGGCTCGGCCTCCGGCGTGCGCCAGCCCCCCTTGTGGTAGCCGTTGGCTTGAAAAAGGCAGCTCAGGACGATCTTCTTCTTGGTCATGGTTCCGCACTCTGGAAGGGACGACGCGGCCGCGCCGCCGGAAGGGAGGAGCCGGGCCATCGAACGGCCCGGCTGGCAGATGGCCTACAGCAGCAGGAATTCCTGCATGCGCTCGACGGCGGCGTCGTAATTCGCCGACCACCACTTCGAATCGATCTCGTAGAGGTTGGCGAAATTCTGCTCGGAGGTCGGCAGCACTTCGGCGCGTTCCGCCGGCATGAAGTCGAAGGCTTTCCTGTTGGTCGGGCCGTTGGCGACGATCGAGGAATAGGCGCCCTGGTGCTCCGGCTTCAGGCAGAACTCGATGAACTTCTGCGCGGCGGCGATGTTCGGCGCGCCGGAGACGATCGACCAGCCGTCGGTGGAGTAGCCGCCCTGGAAGACGGTCCTGACCGGGGCGCCGGCGGCCGTGGCGGCATAGGCGCGGGCCGACCAGGTGTCGCTCATATCGACTTCGCCGTTCTGGAGGATCTGCGTGTTGTGGGCGCCGCTGGTCCACCAGACCGCCACATGCGGCTTCAGTTCCTCGAGCTTGTTGAAGGCGCGGTCCATGTCGAGCGGATAGAGGTCCTTTGGCTCGACGCCATCGGCGAGCAGCGCGAATTCCAGCGCCGCCCAGGCGCCCTTGTAGAAGCCGCGGCGGCCGGGAAACTTTTCCACGTCCCAGTAATCGACCCAGTTGGCCGGGCCGGCATCCGGGAACTTGTCGGTGCGGTAGGCCATGATGGCGCCGAACACGGAAAAGCCGAGCCAGTTGTCGGTCAGCATGCCCGGCAGGATGTCGGCGGTCTCGGGACCGGAGATTTCGAGCGGGACGGTGTAGTCCTTGTCCTCCGTCAGGCGCATCACATGGTCCGGCGTGACCATGCAGACGTCCCAGAGATAGGACTTGGTGTCGACTTGCAGCTTGAACTGGGTGACGGGGTCGGGATCGTGGGCGACGCCGATGACCTTGATGCCGGTCTCCTTTTCGAACGGCTCGTAGAAGGCCTTCTTGATCGCCTCGCCCGGCGCGCCGCCGACATCGGCGACCGTCAGCTGGCCGGCGGCGAAAGCGGAGCGCATGAGGGCGGGCGTGGCGAGCGCGCCGGCGGCGAGGCCGGCGCTTTTCAGAAGAGTGCGGCGGGTAGGAGCGAGGATCGGTGACATGCGGGTTCCCTTCTGGTTTGTGATTTATGATTTGGCATGCGAGGCGGATGAACGGTCAGCGGTCGAGAAAGCGGGCATCCTCCGGATTCCATGAAAGGCCGACAGTTTCCCCGTGCCGGAGCGGCGGCAGGCTGGAGGAACGGCGGGCCGTGACGGCAAGGCCGCTGTCGAGGCGGATGATGAGGCGGCTTTCCGGGCCGGCATAGATCGTCTCTTCGAGACGGCCGGCAAGCCGGGCTTCTTCGGGCTTTTCGAGACGGATATGTTCCGGGCGGATCACCAGAAAGCCCTTCTGCGCCTTCGCCGGCGCGGGCAGCGGCAGCACGCCTTCGGGGGACACGAGGCGGTCGCCCTCCACCGCGCCCTCGAAAATGGTCGAAACGCCGATGAAATCGGCCGCGAACCGGCTGACCGGCCGTTCATAGATTTCCTGCGGGCTGCCGATCTGCTCGATCCGGCCGGCATTCATCAGGCAGATGCGGTCGGAAAGGGCCAGCGCTTCTTCCTGATCGTGCGTGACGAAGATGATGGTCGAGCCGGTTTCGCGATGGATGCGGCGGATTTCGATCTGCATCGCCTCGCGCAGCTTGCGGTCGAGCGCCGAAAGGCTCTCGTCCATCAGGATCAGCGAGGGATGATAGACGAGGCAGCGGGCAAGGGCGACGCGCTGCTGCTGTCCGCCCGAAAGCTCCAGGGGGAAACGCTTGCCGAAATGGGAGAGCCCGACCATTTCCAGCGCCTCGCCGATCCGGCGTGCGGCCTCGGTTCGGGCGATGCGGCGCATTTGCAGCGGAAAGGCGACATTCTCATGCACCGTCAGATGCGGAAAAAGCGCGTAGTTCTGGAAAACCACACCCACGTCGCGCTGGCTGGCCAGCGTTTCCGTATGGTCGCGTCCGTCGATCGTCAGGATGCCGTCCGAGGGTTTCACGAGACCGCAGATGAGCTGCAACAGCGTCGTCTTGCCCGAGCCCGAGGGGCCGAGCAGCGTCAGAAGCTCGCCGGACCGCACCTTCAGATCGGTCGGGTGAAGGGCCGCGAAACCGTCGTAGAACTTGCACAGCCCCTGGGCGTGAAGCTTCAGCCCGGCGGCATTCGCCGGGGCGCTTAACGGTGTTGCCGTGGTCGGGTCGATCACGCTGTTCTTCATGGTGCGACTGTCGTCCTGTGGCTCTGCCCTGGGGCCGGCCGGCGGGGTGGCGGAGCGCCGGCCGGATTCCGCTGAAAGTAAGCCGGACGGGCTGGCGGGTGTAAATTATGAAATTCTGGCCCAATGCATAGTCGCTGTCTAATCATGTGCCAGTGCTTAAATTATTGGCAATTTCGCGGCGCCGGTCAGGGCAGGCGGGTGCGTTTTTCCATCGCCGGGGCGACCATGCCGGGAATGTAGGCGTCGGAAATGCGGTTCCGGCAATGGCTTTCGAAGAGTTCGATGAGCCGCGACTTGCGGCGCTCCTTGAGCGAGACGAGGCCGATCACCATCGGCCTGTGGTCGCCAGCGAGGCGCAGGCGCACCAGCCTGCGGCCGTCAAGCGCCACATCCGCGCGCGGGCGCACGTTGGCCAGCGTGTAGCCGTAGCCGTTGGCGGCCATCGTGCGCAGGATATCCTGATGCGGCGAGCGCGCGCCGATGTTCGGGTCGAGCCCGGCCTGCATGAAGATCGCCAGGAAATATTCGCGGCTGATCGGCAGATCGAGGAGGAGCAGCGGCTCGGGCGCGATATCCTGCACCGTCACGGCGGAAAGCCGCGCGAAGGGATGCACCTCGCCGACCAGCACGTGCGGCGGCAGGCTGGCGAGCGGCACGAAGTCGAAACCGTCGGGCACCAGCAGGTCGTACATGATCGCAATGTCGATCTCGGCGCTCGCAAGCTTCTGGAGAAGCGTGTCGTGGTCTCCCACCACCTGCATCACCCGCGTCGAGGGGAAGGCCGAGGTGAAGGCGTGCGAAAGCTCCGGCATGATCATCGGCGCCAGCGTCACCATGCAGCCGAGGCTCAATTGCCCGCGCACCTTGTCATGGACCTCGGAGGCGACCTGATAGATCTGCTGCGCGTGTTCGAGCAGGCGCTTGGCCTCCACCAGCAGCGCCTTGCCGGCCGGGGTCAGGACAAGGCCCTGCGCGTGGCGGCGCACGAAAAGCTGGGTGTCGAGTTCCTGCTCCAGATGGGCGATCGCCGTCGAAATGGAAGGCTGCGAAATATTCACCCGCTCGGAGGCCAGCGTGATGGAACCGGTCTCGGCGGTCGCGATGAAATATTCGATCTGGCGAAGCGTGTAACGCATGCCTCGTCTATACCCTCCCCTTGCTTCCGACAAAAGAAGCCGTTCCACGCGTGAGGACGGCTTTCGGCGGACCGGGCCGGCCTTCTGCCGGAAGCCCGCATGAAATCAAGAGGATGGCCCGTTTACCATGCAGATGGAATTGGATCGGACCTTCCAACGACACAATCCCGTCTGGCGCGGCGGGAGCGGATATCCCGGTCACTCGTCGCCCGGAACGCCGTAGCGCGGCGCGGCGTCCGGTTCGAGCGCGCGGGCGATGTAGTCCTCCAGTTGCGGCTCGTAGAGCGTCCACAATGCGGCGAGCCGGCCGACCGGGTCCGCCTCGGCCCAGTCGACCCGCAGGTCGGCGATCGGCCAGGACACGTCGCGCACCATCAGGAGCCCGGCCGAATGCACCGGCCCGGCCTCGCCGCCAGCTGCCTGTCCCGCCTGCATGGCCGCGATCAGCCTGTCGCCGAGCGGCCCTTGCGCCGCCTCGAACGCCTCGACCATGCGGGAAGGCACGCCGGTGCCGGCGAGCATGTTGCCGGCGGCGGCGCAATGCCTGCCCTTCGCCGTGGCGAAGGTGCCGAGCGTATGGGCGCCGGAATGGATGGCCGCATTGCCCTTGGCGTCGACCAGCACGAGCTGGCGGTATTCGGCGGTCGCATAGCCGTCGAGAAGCTTCGCCAGCGCCGCCTCCGCATCGAGACCGGCGGCCATCAGATCGAGGCCCTTCGGCCCGAGCGAGGGATCGGTGACGTTCTGCGTCGCCACCACGCCGACCCCGGCGCGGGCATGGGCGCAGCGCGCCGCGACGGCGGGCGAGGAGGAGGCGATGGCGATGCCGAAGGTTCCGGTCTTTTCGCAGCGGCCGCTTATCGAGAAGGTCATGGCGCTTCCTTCGGGTGGTCAATCGGGAATGACGGCGGTAACGTCGATTTCGACCAGCCATTCCGGCCGGGCCAGCGCCGAGACGACGATGCCGGTCGAGACCGGAAAGACGCCCTTCAGCCATTTGCCGACGACGCGATAGACCTGCTCGCGGTAGCGCGGATCGACGATGTAGATGACGATCTTGGTGATGTGGGCAAGTTCGGAGCCGGCTTCCTCCAGAAGCATGCGGATGTTGGCCATCGCCTGCTCGGCCTGGGCGGTCACGTCGCCGACGCCGACATTTTCCGCCGTGTCGAGGTTCTGGCCGATCTGCCCGCGCACGAAGACCATCGTGCCGCGCGCGACGACGGCCTGGCAGAGATCGTTGTCGAGCGTCTGTTCCGGATAGGTGTCCCGGGTGTTGAACGTGCGGATGCGCTTGTGGACAGGCATGAAAGAACCTTTCGAGACTTGTAATCAGGCGGAGCGGAGGCCCGTCGCGTCGAGGCGGGCCGGACGGGCGTAGGCGCGGCCGGAATAGATGAGCGGCAGGCCCTCGTCTTCGGCGGTGACGGCCACCACCGCGCCGATGAAGACGTGGTGCGTGCCGACCTTCTGTTCGCTCGCCAGCCGGCAATCGAAGGAGACGAGGCCACCGTGCAGGCGGGGGAAGCCCGTCGGCCCGGTTTCCCAGCACGCGCCGGCGAACTTGCCCTCCGTGGTGTCCAGCCGGCCGGCGAAGCGGTCGGAGATCGCCGACTGGTCGTCGCGCAGGACGTTGACGCAGAAGCCGCCATTGTCGCGGATCGCCTGCGCCGTCACGCTGTTCTGGTGCAGGCAGACCAGCAGCGTCGGGGCCTCGCCGTCGGCCGAGACCGAGGACATGGCCGAGACCGTGGCACCGGAGCGGCCGGCCGGCCCGTCGGTTGTCACGATGCTGACGGTGCAGGCGGCGCGGCTCATGGCGGCGAGGAAATCGTTCCGGAGACTGTTTTCCATGATGGCTGTTTCCTTGTCGAAACCGGGGCGAAACCGGAGCCTGCCGCTCACTCGGCGGCGGGGCGGGCGGCCTGCGTGTCGAACCAGCGCGACACAGCGCTGTCGCCCGGCGTGCGGGTCGTCTCGCCGAGCACCGAGTCCGACAGGCCGGCGGCGTGCTTGACGAATTCCATCGGGCCGTCCCAGTCGAAGTTGCGGTAGACCGCCGCAAGGTGGGCGAAGGGCGGCGACTGGGCGAAGAGCTGGAAGGTCAGCCGGTGGCCGGCATAATCCGAGTTCAGCATGTCGCGGGCGAAGGCGAGCAGCTTGCGGCGGTCCTCGGCCACCCAGTCCTCGTTGATCGTGTAGAACTTGTCGAGCCAGGGCTTGGTTTCCGGCGCGTCGAAGGAGGCCTTGTCCGGCGTCACGCAGATCTGGCCGCCGCACAGTTCGCGGGTCAGGTGCATCATCTCGTGAAGCTGCGAGCAGGCCAGCACGCGGCCCGAATAGAGCAGCGACTGGTTGGGCATGATGAGGCCGCCCGGCGAGCGCTCGGCAAGGGTGATGGAGGCCGTCAGGTGGGCATTGATGCCTTCGCGGTAGCAGGCGAGCCGGGCGAGCTTTTCCTGCACGGCCTGCTGCTTGTCGAGCCCGGTCTGGCGCACGTTGAAGAGCGCGGCTCCGATCAGCATGTCGGCCAGCTTCAGGTTTCGCTGGGTGAAGGCGAAGGCCGAATAGCGATGCAGCGTGGCGCGGATGAACACGGCCGCCTTCGTGTGGCGGTAGAACAGCACGTTCTCCCACGGGATCAGCACGTCGTCGAAGATGACCAGCGTGTCGACCTCGTCGAACTTGTTCGACAGCGGATAGTCTTCCGCCGGGGCGCGGCCGGCAAAGCCCGTGCGGCAGATGAACTTCAGGTTCGGCGAATTGAGATCGCAGATGAAGCCGACGGCGTAGTCGGAATAGGCCGAATTGCCCCAGTTGGCGATGGTCGGCTTGGTGAAGGCCTGGTTGGCGTAGGCAGCGGCCGTCTCGTATTTCGCGCCGCGCACGACGATGCCGGCATCCGTTTCCGAGACGACATGCAGCAGCATGTCCGGGTCCTGTTCCTGCGGCGGCTTGGAACGGTCGCCCTTCGGGTCGGTGTTGGCCGACACATGGAAGGGATCGTGATGCAGCACCTTCAGGATGTGGTTGCGGATATTTTCCGAAAACTGCGGATCGACCTCGTTCAGCACGTCCTGACCGTCGAACAGCGACCACATCTCGCCGATCGTTTCGTCGCCGACGCGGGTGACGATGCCGCCGACATCCTCCAGAACGGCATCGGTGGCACGCCGCTTGTCCCACCAGTCGGCCTGGGTGTGGGGCAGCTTGTTGTTGACGGCGTTCCACTCGCCGTCTTCCCGGTAGGCCATGATGTGGCGCGTCGCCTGATCGTGCTGCATGTCGTAGATGCGGGCGCGGATATCCACGAGCGGCTTGAACATGGGGTGTACGGTCACGTCCTTGACGCGCTCGCCGTTGATGTAGATCTCGCGCGCGCCGCGGATGGAATCGCGGTATTCTGAACCCGTTCTGATCATTTCGGACCCTTCAAGTGTCTCGATCTGGAATTTCGTCTGTTGCGCGGATTATCCGTGCCTTCGTCGCGGCTGGAAAATAGAAGTTTCCTTGCTCCTGCTTCGAACAATGCGAAGCAGAGGCGTCACCGCCCCGAAACCGGCAATGCCTTTCCTTTCCGACCGCAGTCGGCCGGATCGATGCGCATCCGTCTGGCGTGGGGGATCGTCATGGTTCTCCTCTCGATCGTTGCGCGCCGCCCTGTCCGGGCGGGGCCGCCGGCACCGTGGCACCGGGGATCGCGGCTGGTCGCTGGAGAAATTAGAGGTCCGTCGTCGGGGAAATGTAAAATATGAAATTTCTGAAGACTGGTTAGTCAAAACCTATGGGTTTGATCGCGCCGTTCGACGGCAGGAGGCGTCCGCACGCCGAAGCGTCGGTGCTCCATCCCGGGCTGTCCCGGCCCGAACGCGTTCGGAACCCGGTGGGGATTATTTCCGCGACCCGTGCTTCTGCCGGATCCGGATCGGGCCGCCCTCCTCCTGCGCAACCTCGAGCTGGTTGGCCTTGCGGACGAGATCGCTGAGCTTCTTGAATCCGAAGGTGCGCGGATCGAAGTCCGGCGCCAGGTTCAGAAGCTGTTTTCCGACCGTGCCGAGATCGACCCAGCCTTCCTCGGTATCCTCCTGCGACAGGACCCTCCTGATCAGCGGGACGGCGGCACTCAGCGGCTGCAACGGCTTGTCCGCCGCCGATGCCGCATTTTCCTCGTCCTTCGCCTTGCCGGGAAGAAGGTTCTCCGTATAGAAGAACCGCCGGCACGCCTGGCGAAAACTTTCCGGTGTCTTCTGCTCGCCGAAGCCGAACACGTCGACGCCCTGCTCGCGGATACGGGCGGCGAGCCGCGTGAAGTCGCTGTCGGAGGAAACCAGGCAGAAACCGTCGAAGCGGCCGCTGTGCAGAAGATCCATCGCATCGATGACCAGCGTGATGTCCGAGGCGTTCTTGCCGGTCGTGTAGGCGAACTGCTGTTGCGGAATGATGGCGTGCTTGGCAAGGATGTCCGCCCAGCTCTTCGAGCGCGAGCCGGAAAAGTCCCCGTAGATCCGGCGCACGCTCGCTTCGCCGATCTTTGCCACTTCCTCGAACAGGCCGTCGGCGATCTTCGCCGAGGTGTTGTCCGCATCGATCAGCACTGCAAGCCGCGGCGACCGCTGTTCGGATGCCATCCGGTATTCTCCCTCGTTCCGGCACAATCCGTCATCCGACGGATGTCCATGCCCTGACTGCTTGTTTTCGCGCGCCGTTCCGAACGGAAGACCGCTGTCCCCGGAAAGGCTCCAGGGTCAGGACCTAGCCGGGTTGAAGATCGGCGAGCGCCCTCAGCGCCGCCGTGTTGCCGACATTCGCAAGCGCCTGGAAAATCCGGCGCGCCTCGGCGATGTAGCCGAGCTTCTGATAGGCAAATCCCCGCAGCACCATCAGGTCCTGCCGTTCCGGGGCGATGCGCGAACGCTGGTCGAGGGCGATGATGGTTTCCTGGTAGCGGCCCAGCCGAAACGCGCCGACCGCGCGGTCGGCAAGGATCGCGGTCTGGAGTTCGGACGCCCGCGCGGCATCCTGCGGCATGGCCGTCGCCGCGGCGGCGGCCTTGTCCGTCATCTTGAGGCGAAGATAGGCGAGGCTCTTGCCGTAGGCGGCATCCTGCCGCGACCGGTAATCGCCGCCCGCCAGCGCCCGGTCGAACGCGGGCACGGCCTCCATCGGCCGGCCGAGTTCCATCAGGCACCAGCCGCGGGCCAGAGCCACGCCGGGCGCCAGCCGTGCGGCGTCGACCGTGCTCTGGCAGCCGGCGCCGCGCGATTGCCGGCGCGGCGCACCGGCCTCGCGTCGCGCAGCGGGCGCGGCGCTCTGCCCGGAACGCGGGTGCTCGACGACCCGGGGCACCGCCTCTTGCGCCCTCGCGCCATCACGCAACGCGGCGATCCGCTCCGAGCGCCCCGCCCAGTCCGACTGGATGCGGGCGACCCCGGCCCTGTCGCCCAAGGCATCGAGCGACACCGCCAGACCGTAGGCCGCCGGTTCATAGGCCGCGTTCCAGGACAGGACGAGGCGGAACCAGTCGACGGCCGTCTGCATCTGCTGCAAGGAGCGGGCGTACCAGCCGAACTGCTCCGCGGTCTCGGCGTTGCGGGCGGCAATCGCCACCGGCGCCATGCGCGCGAGCACGTCGTTGTCGATGGGCTGCGGCGGATCGCGCCCCAGCAGATGGGCGACGGCGGCAAGATAGGTCGCCTTCGTATCGTCGTTGCTGTCCCTGAACGGGTAGAGCACGCTCTCGGCCCCGGCAGGATCGCCGCGCTCGATGCGCGTCAGCGCCAGCCCCTGGGCGGCGGACGCGCTCTCTTCCTTCCCGTAGGCCTTGCGGAACCATTCCTCCGCCTCCGGGAATGCGTCCCGGCGGTAGAAATACCAGCCGAGCAGCAGGGAGTCGGAGGACTGCTCATCCCGGCCGGCGATGCTTTTCAGGCGCTCGACATAGTTTTCGGGGATCGGGGCGTCGGCGTCTTCTCCGCCGCGGGAGATGACGGACCGGGCGATGTCGTCGCGAACGGCGTCGAATTCCGGCTCTCCGTCGGCGCCGCGCTGCTCGAAACGCAGCAATTCGTCGATCCTCGGCGCGTCGAGAACAAGGCTCGCCTTCTGCACCGTCGCCAGACGCTCCTGCGGGTTGTGGCAATTCTGGAGGACATAGGCATAGGCATCGCGGGCGCGGTCCGGACGGTCGGTCCGGGCGAACGCCTCGCCGACGCGCCACAATATGTCCACCTCGCCGCAGGTCAAAAGCTGCGGCGCGGCGGCGGCAAGATCGACGACCGCCTGATAGCGGCCGGCGTCGGAGGCCTGCACGAGGTTCTGCCGCGCGCGGGCAAGGCGCAGGCTGTCGACCAGTTCGGCGGGGGGCGTCCAGCCCGGCTCGGCCGTGCGGCGCTCGGCGATGGCGCGGTCGAGATCGTCGTAGCGGGCCTCGGCGTAAAGCTTCCACAGGGCGTCGATGCGCGGATCGCCTCCCGTGGCGATGGCCAGCGGATCGCGGGGCGGCTCCCAGCCCGGATAAAGGGCGCGCAGACGGGATATTTCGGCCTGGAGACGCACCGTATCGCCCTGGGCCGCGAAATAGCGCAGGGCGCTTTCGTCCACGGCGGGAGAGGTGTTGCCGCCCGCCGGAGCGCCATTCACCGACGGGGCCTGAGCCACCGGCTGGGCCTGGGCGACAAGTTGCACCGGCAGGCTGACCGGTGCGGTCTTCGCCAGCGAGGGCGTTTCCGGCTGCTGGCCGACCAGGCTGGCCCGGATCGTGCCCGGCCCCACTTGCCGGTCGTAATTGTTGAAACCCGAAATACCCGCTGTTGCGGCCGCGACCGCCGTCACTGCGAGGATGGATGTGCGCATGGTCGCTCCCTTGTGCCGCCCGAGATCGGGAAACTCCAGTCCGCAAGCGCGACTATGGACCGGACAGGGTAAAGAAGCCCTTAAATGTCCAGCCCGGGGCAAGGCAGATGCCCCATGATGGGCTTTTTCGTGCATGCGCCGACGCATTTTCGGCCGGAAATCGTCCGAGGTCAATTCCGGCTTGAGCATCATCATATCTGCGCTACATCTAGCCTATGGAAGCAAGGTCAGTGATTCGAAAACGGCAGCGACAGCGCAAAGGCAGGGCTCTTGCCCTATCGTTCACGCTGGTCCTGTCGGCATGCGCCGGACAACCCGTCCGCATCGCCGGCGAAACGGGCCTCGTCGAGGCGGATCAGGCCATGCTGATGCCGGCGCCCGGCGCCTTCGCCATCACCGGCGTGGCGCAGAAGCGTTTCAACAATGCGCTTCAGCAGGAAATCTTCCTGTCGACCGATTCCCGCGTTCCGGGCCAGAACGTCGTGCAGGTCCGCCTCTTCGGCACGAAGAGCCCGACACGCTACGGTGACGACACGCTCGCCTTCACCTCGCTGACGGAAAGCCGCATCAATTCCGAATTGCGCGGCACGCTGCCGGGCATCGCGATGGTGCCCTCGCCCTTCGTCACCCAGAACGACTACGGCCCCTTCGGCTATGCCGTGGGCCGTCCCGCCGCGGACGAGCTTTGCCTCTATGCATGGCAGCAGTTGCGTTCGCCCGACGGGCAATCCGCGATCGGCACCGGCGCGATCCAGATCCGGGTCCGCCTGTGCGACCGGGGGGCGACGGAGGAAAAGCTGCTGGCCTTCATGTACGGCTTCACCATTACGGCTGCCGTCGATGCGCCGGGCTGGAACCCTTACGGCACGCCCGCGCCGGTCCGGCAGCGGCTGGGCAAGAGCGGCGATCCGACCTATCCGCGCGACATGGCGACGGTGCTGCCCGCCCCGCCACCGGCCCCGGCCGCCGCTCCGGCGCGGACGGCGCAGCCCGCCGTGCCGATCTCCGCCCCGCAGGGCCCTCAGGTCGTCGTGCCCTCGCCCGCGGGCGGAGCGGCGGCCGCGTCGCCCGTTCCGGCACCGGCCGCCCCTGCCAGGTCCACGACATCCGCAGCCCCCGTCGCGAATGCCGGCACCGTCGTTCCCTCGCCGGCCTGCCTCGGCGGAGGAAGGCCACCGGAAGGAGCCTGCCCATGAGCCGCAACCATGCCTGCGCGGCCCGGCCGCCGCTGTCCGTGACATCAACGGGAAGGACGGCGATCCATGCGTGCGTCGCTTAACCTCCTCCTCTGGGCGCCATGCGCCGCGCTGATGGTCTTCCTGGCGTTCCTGCCGGTCGATGCGCGAACCCAGCTCGTGACGACCTTCCTGGTGCTTCTGATCGTCGCCACCATGAAATACCTGCGGATGGAGGGGGCGAGCCGCCTGGTGCTTCTGGCGCTCGGCACCTCCATCGTGCTGCGCTACGTCTACTGGCGCACGACCAGCACCCTGCCGCCCGTCAACCAGCCGAGCAACTTCATTCCCGGCCTGCTGGTCTATCTTGCCGAGATGTACAGCGTCTTCATGCTGTTTCTCAGCCTTTTCATCGTGTCCATGCCGCTGCCGCCGCGCAAGCCCTACCGGACGCTTGCCGACGACGAGCTGCCGAGCGTCGATATTTTCGTTCCGAGCTACAACGAGGAAGAATCGCTCCTGGCCAACACGCTGGCCGCCGCGCGCAACATCGACTATCCCCCGGAAAAGGTGACGGTCTGGCTGCTCGACGACGGCGGGACCGAGCAGAAGCGCCATTCCACCAACCTGCTGGAGGCGAAATCGGCGGAGAAACGGCACGCCTCGTTGCAGGCCCTTTGCCAGCAGCTGGGCGTCCGCTACCTGACGCGCGCCCGCAACGAGCACGCCAAGGCCGGCAATCTCAACAACGGCCTCCAGCATTCGACGGGCGATCTTGTCGCCGTTTTCGACGCCGACCATGCGCCGGCGCGCGATTTCCTGCGGGAGACCGTCGGCTATTTCAACGACGACCCGCGGCTGTTCCTCGTCCAGACGCCGCACTTCTTCATCAATCCGGACCCGGTGGAGCGCAACCTCAACACCTTTTCCACGATGCCGAGTGAGAACGAGATGTTCTACGGCATCATCCAGCGCGGGCTGGACAAGTGGAACGCGGCCTTCTTCTGTGGGTCTGCGGCCGTCCTGCGCCGCGAGGCGCTGAACGAGGCCGAGGGCTTCTCCGGCCTTTCCATCACCGAGGACTGCGAAACCGCCCTGGAGCTGCATTCGCGCGGCTGGAACAGCATCTATGTCGACGTGCCGCTGATCGCCGGCCTGCAACCCGCCACCTTCGCAAGCTTCATCGGCCAGCGCTCGCGGTGGGCGCAGGGAATGATGCAGATCATGCGGTTCCGCTTCCCGCTGTTCAAGGGCGGCCTCTCGCTGGCGCAACGGCTCTGCTACATGTCGTCGACCATGTTCTGGCTGTTTCCGTTTCCGCGGATGATCTTCCTGATCGCACCGCTGTGCTATCTGTTCTTCGACCGGCAGATCTTCACGGCCTCGGGCGGCGAGTTCATGGCCTACACCCTGTCCTACATGCTGGTGAACCTGCTGATCCAGAACTACCTTTACGGCTCGTACCGCTGGCCGCTGATCTCGGAACTCTACGAATACATACAGTCGGTCCACCTGTTGCCGGCCGTGGTTTCGGTGGCGTTCAACCCCCGCAAGCCGACATTCAAGGTGACGGCCAAGGACGAATCGATCGCCGAAAGCCGCCTTTCGGAAATCAGCCGGCCGTTCTTCATCATCTTCCTCGTGCTGGTGATCGCCGTCTTCGTCACCGCCTACCGTCTTTATACGGAGCCCTACAAGTTCGACGTCACGCTGGTGGTCGGCGGGTGGAACCTGCTCAATCTCGTGCTGGCCGGCTGCGCGCTCGGCGTCGTGGCCGAACGGGGCGAGCGCCAGTCGTCGCGCCGCGTGACGGTGAACCGCCGCGGCGAATTCGCCATCGGCGACACGTGGTATCCGGCGATGATCGAGAACGTCTCCGTCAACGGCGCGAGCATCCAGGTCTTCACAAGGGATTCGGCACCTTTCCAGCGCGACGCGCCGGGCCGGATGCGCTTCCAGCCGAACGGCCGCAGCGAGCCCGGCGAACTGCCCGTCGATATCCGTCATGCCCAACACGACGGGGACATCGTGACCGTCGGCTGCCGCTTCCTGCCCGGCACCCCGCTCCATCACGAGCTGGTCGCCGATCTCATCTTCGCCAATTCGGAGCAATGGAGCCTGTTCCAGCAGGCGCGCCGGCGCAATCCCGGCGTCCTGCGCGGCACGCTGCGGTTCCTCGTCCAGTCGATCGGGCAGACCTTCCGCGGCCTTCACTATCTCATCCGCTTCCGGATGCCGGTCGAGGCGAAGAAAGCCAGGAAGGGTGCAGGCCGATGAAAACGCTGGCGATCACCCTTCTTCTGGCCGGACTGGGCACGACGGCGCTGGCCCAGCCCGCGCCGTTCGACATGACGCCGGAACGCACGGACGGCCGGACGGCCCCGCCGGCGGCCGGCGCACAGCAGCCCCCCGCCGGCGACGCCCGCCCGCAGGCGCAGACCAACCGGCGCTATCTCCTGCAGGCGCCGAAGCTCAGGCTTCAGGGCGAGGAACCCGTGCAAGGCTGGTCCTTCATGCTGACGCCCGAACAGGCCGCGGCCGAAACGACGCTCGACATCGGCTACCGCAACTCCGTCGTCATCGCCCCGGAGGCCTCCCGGCTGTCGGTGTTCATCAACGACGTTCCGGTGATCAGCCAGCCGCCGCGCGGCACCGAGTTCGACCAGCGCCTCACGGTCGCGCTGCCGGCCGGCGTGCTGCGGCCCGGCCCCAACCATATCCGGTTCCAGGCCGACCAGCGCCACAGGACCGACTGCACCGTCGACTCGACCTATTCGCTGTGGACCGAGTTCGACGCGGCCGGGACCTTCCTGACCTTCGCGTCGCCGGACGTCAACCGGATGATCCGTCTGGAGGATATCCGCGCCATGAGCGTCGACCCGGAGGGGCGCAGCCGCTTCCTGCTCGTCGCCCCTTCCCTCGGGCAACCCGCGGCGACCTCCGGCCTGCTGAAACTCGCCCAGGGGCTTTCCCTGCTGAGCGGCGCCGCCAACCTGTCCTTTTCCGTCTCGCAGACCCTGCCCGAGGCGGTACAGCCGGGCGAAATCGTGGTGATCGTCGCAACGCCGGAGGAAATGGACCGGCTGGCCGGACCCGCGAGCCCGGCGCAGCGAAGCCGGATGATGGCGGGCTTCGAGCCTCTGCCCGGCGTTGCCGACGCGTCCGCGCTCGTCTTCCTCGGCCCGGACTGGAGCGCGATCGGCACGATCGTCGACAATTTCCTGACCGTCAGCGCGAATGCCGGCGCCGAGCCGGGCCGGCTCGGCAGCGCCGCCTCGGCGTCCGCGGACACGCCGATGGTCGAAGGCGCCTCGACACTCTCCTTCGACACGCTGGGCATCGCCTCGCAGGAGTTTTCCGGCCGCCGGTTCTCGCGCGAATTCACCATCGGCATCCCCGCCGATTTCTACGCGAATGCCTACGGCACGGCGACGATCCTTCTCGATGCCGCCTATTCGAGCCAGGTCCTGCCCGGCAGCAGCATCAACGTCATCGTCAACGGCAATCTGGCGACGACCGTCCCCATCACCGCCCGGGGCGGCGCGGTTCTCCGGCACGACCCGATCCGCGTCACGATGCGCCATTTCAGGTCCGGGGTTAACACGATCAGGCTGGAGGCCACGCTCGTGACCCGCGAGGATCTCGCCTGCGCGCCCGGGGCCACCGCCGACCGGACCGCGCGCTTTGCGATCTTCAATACCTCGGAGCTGGTGATTCCCGATTTCGCGCGGCTGACGCTGGCGCCCGATCTTTCCGCCACCGCCGGTCTCGGCGTCCCCTATCAGGCGCCGGACAGGCCGACGGCAGTGGTGCTTGCGCGCAACGACGAAACGACGCTGGCGGCGGCAACCACCGTGCTGGGCAAGCTCGCGCTCGCGGCCGGCCACAGCCTGCCGGTCGAGCTTTCGCTGACGACGGAAGGCATCGCCGCCGGCAGCAACGCCCTGATCTTCGGCACGACCGGCGATCTGCCGGCGGAAACCTTCAGCAACGTCGATATCAGCGCCGTTCACCCGAATGGCGGGGCGGGTCCGGAGACGGGGAACGTGAACGTCGACTCGTGGCGGAACATGGTCGATTCCGGACCCGTTGTCGAACTGCTTTCCGACGTCAATCTGTGGCTGAAGGACACGTTCAATCTCGATCTCACCGCCTTCAACTTCTGGTCCCGGGACGGGGGGCCCTACCGGTTGCCCGAAAGCACCGGCATCTTCGTCGACCAGACGGTCGACCGCGCTTCGAAAACGATCCGCACCATCGTCAGCGCCGCGAACGCGGAACTGCTCGAAACGGGCACCGCGGCAATCGGCGACCGGCAGAACTGGCTGGCCATCGAGGGGCGCACCAGCTATCTCGATACCCGGCAGACGACGTTCAGCAGCGTTCCCGCGACGGACCAGGCCATCCTGTCGTTGCAGCCGCGCAACTTCACCAACCTGCGCCTCGTCCTGACGAACTGGCTGTCGGGGAACTATGCGGCCTATGCGCTCGCCTTCGTCTTCTCCTCCGTCGCGCTCGGGCTTTCCACCCACCTCCTGCTGAGGCGGTTGGGGCGCGGCGAGCATCGTTGAGGCGGCTCGATACGGATCGCATTCCGGTGGCGGTGGCTCGTGAAGCGAACGGACGGGCCGTCACTTTCCTGAACATCTCCCCGGCCGCTGCACGGAATCTGCACATGCCCTTCCGATGCTGAGGGCATGAAAAACACACGCAGACGTCCACCGCTTTCACCCGTCTTCATTCCCCACCGCCTTCGAACCGAAGGCTGGTGGCTCGAAGACGTTCCGGCCGCTCCGGCCGTCACCTTTGCCGCATTGCCGCGTTCCGGCCGGAATGGCGCGTCAGGAGAACCAAAGAACGGGGCAAAGCCATGAGAGCGGCAGGCGATGCCGCCGCCGTCCGTCCCGGATACAGGCTTTCCCGGTTCCTCCTGCCGCTCGTCCTGATCCCGGCGGCCGATTTCCTCATCTTCCGCTACGATGCGGGTCTCAACCTCTTCCTCTTCGTGCAGTTGCTTGCCCTTTTCCTGCTGCTCTTTCCCCGCAAGCGCCTTTCTTCCGGCGCGAAGGCGGCGCTTGCCGCGCTTTCGCTCGCAACGGGTTTTCCGCTGATGGAAGCCGTCACCTGGATGTCGGTGCTCGTCGGTCTGGCGGGGCTTGCCTATGTCTCGCTCGCCTCCCACGGCCTGACGCCGGCGCGGCCGGTCCGTATCCCGGCCGTCCTGCTGCGCTTCGTCGCCGCGCTGCCGGTGCGGCTCTTGCGCCCCGCCCGGCGGCCGGCAAGGCCCGGGGCGAAGGGCGGGAGGCTCGCCGCCCTCGGATCACGTCTTCGCATCTGGATCGCGCCGCTTGCTCTGGCCGGGGTCTTTCTCCTGCTCTTCGCCATCGCCAACCCTCTGATCGAAAAGACCATCGAGACCACGCTCGCACGCCTCGTCCGGCTGCCGCAGGCTCTCGATGCGCAACGCATCGGCTTCTGGCTCGCCGTCGGCCTTTTCGTCCACGTGCTGCTGCGTCCACGCCTCCTGCGCGCGCCGGCACGGCGGAACGAAAGCGCGGGCGGGGACCGTGCCGGCGGAGACAGCCTGTTCGGCACGGCCTTTCTCATCCGCACGCTCGTGCTTCTCAACGCCGTCTTCGCGGTGCAGACCGGCCTCGACCTCACCTATCTCTGGGGCGGCGCACGCCTGCCGGACGGGATGAGCCACGCGCAATACGCCCATCGCGGCGCCTATCCGCTGGTCGTCACCGCCCTGCTCGCGGCCGCGCTCATCCTGGCGGCCATGCGCCCGGACGGGCCGGGCAGCCGCAGCCCCCGCGTCCGCCGCCTCGTCTACCTCTGGATCGCCCAGAACGCGCTGCTGTGCTTTTCGGCAATGCTGCGGCTCGACCTCTATGTCGAAACCTACTCGCTCACCGGGCTCCGCCTTGCCGCCGGCCTGTGGATGGGGCTCGTCGCCACATGTCTTCTGCTCATTCTCCTGCGCATCGTCCTGCGGCGATCGAACGAATGGCTGGTGGCGACGGGCTGCGCATCGCTTGCCGTCGTCGTCTTCCTCGGCGCACTCGGCGACGCTCCCGGCTTCATCGCGCGGTTCAACGTGGCGCACAGCCGGGAGCTTTCCGGCCAGGGCAGGCTGCTCGATCTCCACTACCTCTCCAGGCTGGGCGCTTCGGCAATCCCCGCGCTCGACACCTACATCGCCGCCGGGAAGACACAGCCGGCCCTCAGGGCCGAGCTTGCGGCGGTCATCCGCAACCGGCTCGCCGGGGATGTCCTTTACCCTCGCAGCGACTGGCGCGGCTGGACGCTCCGCAAGGCGCGCATCCGCGCCTATCTTCTCGAAACCGCACCCATTGCAAGATGAGGGCAAAGCGACCAAAACAGGGTTCCATCCACTTGCAGGCATCCCATGACGCAGCGCATTCTCGTCGTCGACGACGAACCCAACATCCGAGACGTCATCTGCTTCGCGCTCGACCATGCGGGCATGGCCACGACGACCGCCCGCAACGGCACGGAGGCGATGATGGCCTTTCACCGGGGCAATATCGATCTCGTCGTGCTCGACATCGGCATGCCGGACATGGACGGTCTGGAGGTTTGCAGGCAGATCCGCCGAAGCTCCGACCTTCCGATCCTTTTCCTGTCGGCCCGCGACGAGGAAATCGACCGCATACTGGGGCTCGAAATCGGCGGCGACGATTACGTCACCAAGCCCTTCAGCCCGCGCGAGCTGGTGGCGCGGGTCAAAACCATCCTGAAACGGTCCGCCCGGCAGGCCGGCGGCGACGCCTCGCGGGCGGTACTCACCTGCGGGGCGCTCCGCCTCGACCGCGCCGCGCGCGGCGTCACCTTCGAGGACCGGGCGATCACGCTCACCGCGCTCGAATTTTCCATCCTCGACGCCCTGCTGGCGCGTCCGAACATCGTCTTCAGCCGCGAGCAGCTCATGGAGGCCGCCTACGGCGCGAACACCTATGTGGCCGACCGCACCATAGACAGCCATATCCGCAACCTGCGGGCCAAGCTTGCAGCAGCCGGCGGAAGCGGCATCATCGCCACCGTCCACGGCGTCGGCTTCAAGCTTTCTCCCGGAACCGGGGAGATCGTCTGATGCCCTCCCCCCGGATCAAGCCGAAATGGCGGCCGCCGCTGGCCCTGATCGTCCATGCCGTTCTCCTGACCGTCATGACGCTGCCGGTGCTGACGGTCGTCTGGTTCCGCGTCGTCGAAGCCGCCTCCGGCGCGATGGCGCCGGCGGAACTGGCCGCCCTTGCGGTCGTGCTGCTGCTGACGCTTCTCGTCGCCTACGTGCTGACCCGCACGCTGACGATACCGATCCATGCCCTGATCGAGCGGACGGATGCGATCGCGCGCGGCGAGCGGGCGGCCATCCGGCCGCTCGACCGTTACGGGACGAAGGAAATCGCCGCCCTTTCCCAGAGCTTTCTCGACCTCGCCGGCAAGCTCGTCGACCATTCAGACTATGTTCGCTCCTTCGCCGCCCATGTCTCCCATGAACTGAAGTCGCCGCTCACCTCCATCCGCGGGGCGGCCGAACTGCTGCGCGAGGACGAGGCGGGTGCCATGAGCCCGGCGCAGCGCGACCGTTTCCTCGCCAACATCATCGCCGATGCGCAACGGCTCGACGCCCTGCTCTCCCGGCTACGGGAACTGGCGAAAGCGGAAATTCCGGCCGCGTCCGGCCGCAGCGCCATGCAGGATATTGCCTCGACGCTGCGGACCCGGTTTCCGGCGCTGACCGTCACACTCGACGATGCCTTTTCCGGCGCCATCGCCCTGCCGGGCGATGCGGCGGACATCGTTTTCGCCAATCTGGCCGAAAACGCCGTCCAGCACGGCGCGACGCGCCTCGCCATCGCGACGGCCGATATCGGCCAGGCGATCGCCATCCATGTCAGCGACGACGGCCGCGGCATTCCCGAAGGCAACCGGGCGCGGATTTTCCAGCCCTTCTTCTCAACCCGCCGTGACGAAGGCGGGACGGGAATGGGGCTGGCCATCGTCAGCGCCGCCCTTTCGGCGCACGGGGGCAGCATCCGGCTCCACGAAACGGGCGGCAACGGAACGAGCTTCGAAATCGTGCTGCCGCCCGCGGCGATGTGAAGCCCTATCCCCCTGTCGGCTCGCCGGGGAGCCGGATGCGGACGGTCCTGTTCTGCGTGCTGAAAATCCGCGTCGCCCGATTTTCCAGCAAGGTTCCCGTCACCTGTCCGCTCAACTGCCCCATGCGCCTGAGATAGCCCGCATCGCCGTAGCGGCGATAGCTGAGCGCCAGCCGGCGAAGCCACGTATTCGGATCGGCAAGGCGCGCATTTTCGGCGAAGTCGATGTCCGCGCGCAGGCGCTGCACATCGGCCTTGCGGGCAATGCCGGGCATCTCGCCGAAAACCTCCAGGGCCGCCTTGGCCAGTTCCTCCGCCCGCCCGGGCGGGCAATAGAAGGAAAGCGTGCCGATGGCCCGGTCGGTGTCGGGCGCCACGCGCAGGTCGAAGGCCAACGTATAGATGCCGCCCAGTTCGTTGCGCAGCCTGTTCTTCAACGCCTGCTGCGCCAGAGGTGTCAGCGTCGATACGAGAAATGCGTCCTCGGGCGTCCATTCCATCCGGCTGAAAAACGAAATCTCGACACGGGCGCGGTCGGGCGAAAGGGTTTTCGCGATCATCCTGTGGATGCCCTCGGGCTGGAGGGCCGGGGCCGGCGTCAGCGACGCCGCGCGCGGCAACGCCCCGACGATCCGCGCAAAGGCGTCGCGGATGGCGGCTTCCGGCTCCGGGCCGACCGCGAACCAGGTGACGGGTTCGGCAAGCAGGGCGCGCGCTGCCTCTTCCAGCCGGGCGGCGCTCGTCCCGGCCAGCGCCGGTGCGGATTGCCGTCGGGACAGGTCTTCCTCGTCACCGGCCTCGTCCGGGGGCGATTCGGCCATCTGCGTCCGGAAATCCTTCGCCGCCGCTTCCCGGATCGTCCCGAAACGAACGGTTTCGGCATACCGGCGCAGCAAGGCAGCAAGCCTGCCGGGTGCGGCCGATACCGCCGCATTGAGGGTGCTTTCCTGAAGCACCCAGTTCCAGTCGGCGGCCTGCGCCTTGCGCCAGCGATCGTAGTCCTCCTGCGTCCAGAACCCGTAGCCGCTCTGTATCCAGAGCTGGATGGCGGCTTGCGAGACGAGACGGCCGAACTCGGCATTCCCGTAGCCGGGGCCCGACTGGCCGGAAAGATAGACCCGGCCGTCGGGCGTGTCGCGAACCAGCCAGACGACACGATCGCCGTTCGACAGCGCCCATTCGACGATCTCGGGATCGTCATGGCGCTCGACGGCAAGGAGGGTGCCGGTCTGCTCAAGCCGCGCCTGCGCCGGCCAGCCGGGAAGCGGTTGCTCCGCGGCGGCGACCTGCGGCATTGGCCGCGGCGGAAGCGCCGGCAAGGGGTCGAGCGCGGCAAGGCGCATGCGCTCGGCCTCGATCGCCGCCGCCGAAACCGGCGGCGTCTCCATGTCGCCGGGCACCTGATGGAAAAGGACGCGATCGGGAGCGGCCAGCATCTCCCGCATCGTCGCTTTGAGGTCCTCGAAATCGATCCGGTCGAGAAACAGCCGGGTTCGTTCGGCGCGCTCTTCCGGCGCTTCGAGCACCGAGCCCGTCAGCACGGCGGAAGCGATGCGATCCTCCCATTCGCCGAAGGTTCGGCGGGCGGCGGCTTCGACATTGTTGCGGCCGGTCCTGTAGGCTGCGGCCAGTTCGGTTTCGAAGGCCCCGCGCGACAGGCCCTCCCGCCGCAGGCGCTCGACCGTTTCGAGGAGCACCGCGGTCGCGGCGGCATGATCCCTGCCGCGGGCGTTGAAGGCAAGCACGAGCCGCCTTTCCGCCGGTTCCTGCGCGACAAAGGTGAGGCTTTCGACCGTGGCCGCATAATGCGGCGCGTAGCGATGAACGGCCTCGCGGATGAGCCGCGCAAGCAGGTATTTTTGCAGCCAGGCGAACTGGCCCGCCTCGCCGACCCTGTCCGGCATCGCCATCTGGAAGGCGTAGACCGCCTGCGACGTCGTGCCCGCCGGGTCCTGCACGGTTCCGACCGACAGGCCCGACTTCAACGGAAAGGCGAGATACGAGCGATCCGGGCGCGGTTTTTTCGGGGCGGGGCCGAAAAGCCGCTCGATGGCGGCCTTCGCCCCGGCGGGATCGAAACGGCCCGAGACGATCAGCGTCATGTTCGACGCGACGTAGAACCGTTCGTAAAAGGCACGGATATCCGCGACGGTCGCCTTCTCTATCCCCGCCCGCGTGCCGATCGTCGGGCGATCCGCAAAGCGCGACCCGGCCCTGAGCAGCGCCTTTTTCTGTCGGTTCAACCGGGAGGCGGTGCTGTCATCCTGCTTCAGCTCCTCCAGTATGACGGACCGTTCCTTGTGCCAGTCCTGCTCTTTCAGCTCCGCGCCGAAAGCGATGTCGGCAACGAGGGCGAGCGCGCCGTCGAGGTCGAGCGCATCGCCGGGCCGTGTGCGGACCATGTACTGCGTTTCGGTTTCGCGCGTCATGGCGTTGACCTGCACGCCCGTCCGCCAGCCGAGCGCCTGGAAATAGCGGTGCAGGGTTTCGGGATGAGCTCGCGTGGACTGGAACGCCATGTGCTCGACGATGTGCGCCACCCCGCTCGGGGTCTCCTCGTCGACCGAGCCGGCATGGACCACCAGCCGGATGTTGAAGGGGTCTTCCGCACGGCCGCTGTCGTGGAGAATATAGGAAAGCCCGTTTTCGAGCGTGCCGCGCACAAGCCGCGGGTCCCACCGGGCATCGCCGGCACGGGCGGGATGCGTGCCGGCAAGAACCAGCACGCATGCGGCAGATATCGCGATCCAGAAGGAGCGAAAGCCGCCCGCCGGCATTCCCCGGCGCATGATCAGAACGTCGCCTTCGCGCCGACCCACACCGTCCGCCCGATCAGCCAGGGGTTCGTGACGGTTGCCGTGGCGTTGCCGGTCTCGTTGAACAGGTTGTTGACCCTGACGTTCAGCGTCAGATTCGTGTCCTCTTTCTGATAGACGGCGTAACTTGCGGCGAGATCGACGGTCAGGGTCGGATCGAAGTCGAAATCTTCCCAGATCTGGTGGAACCGTCCGTCCACGGTGATGTTCTGGTCGGTGTATTTCACGCCCGTGTAGCCGAGATTGTAGTTGGCCGAGAGATCGACCTGCAAGGCGTTGTCCAGCCACGTGCTGGAAAGCCCGGCCTGCATGCGCAGGGGGATGTCCATGTTGCCGGTCACGACGCTGAAGCCGGCCAGCGTGTGGGAGCGATTTTTGTACCACACATAATCTTCGTCGAGGCTGTCATCGAAATAGCTGCTGTTGGACACCTCTCTCTTCGACCATGTGACCGATGCGTTGAAGAAAAGCTGCTCCAGCCCCTTCGCATGCACGTCCAGTTCCCTGGAATATTCGGCGCTGACGGATTGATAGGCGCCCCGGCCGTCATTGGTGAGGATCGCCCCGGTTCCCGTGGTTTCGGACGCATACTGGTCCCGGGCCCTGCGGTCGAGGAAGCGCAGCCGCCATTGCCCGCCGAGCAGCGGCTCCGTTCCCGAAAGGCCGAAGGTGATTTCATCGGTGTAGGGGGTTTTCAGGTCGGAGGCGCTGTTCGCATAGATCGTGTCCTGCAACAGCCTCCATGTATCGTCGATGACCGCGCCGTCCCGGGTCCGGATGTAGGTCTGCATCCTCGGCTGCTTGTCGCGGATGGCGTAGGAGAGGCTCTGGGCATCGTAATAGCGGTTGAAGCCGGCGGAGATCGAGAAATCGTCCCACGGGGTCACGGTCGCCACGACACGCGGGGCGATATCCAGATTGTGCATGTAATCGTCATAGGAAAAGCGCAGGCCGCCGCGCACATTCAGCCAGTCCCAGCTCTGTTCCAGTTCCGCATAGAGGTTGAAGGCGTTCAGCTGCGCCCCGATGTCGAATGCCTGGTAAACGGCCTTGGAATTGGCGAACTGCTCGGCGCTGCATTCTTCCGTCGTGTTGCAGACGAAACCGGAAATGCCCGAAGCCTCGTAGACCGACATGTAATTCGTATAATAAACGGCATCTTCAGGCCGGCGCCGGTAAGCGTCGGTATGGGTATAGTCCCCGCCGAGAACGAAGGAGCCCTGCCAGATGTCGCCGGTCAACTCCTGCGACCAGGTCAGTCGCTCCTGGCCCTGCCGCTTGTCGCCGGTGGCGCCATCGTAGCATAACGTATTGATCGTGATGGCGGGGTCGGTGCGGCACCAGTCGGACAGTTCGGTGGCTTCCCAGCGCAACACACGGCTGCTTACGACCGATTGCTTGTAGGCGCGCGCCACGTTGCCGTTCATGTCGTTCAGGCTTCTGGAACTGCTGTAGCCCAGCTTCGATTGCAGCCTGACGTTGGAAAGCGCAACGCCTCCCAGGTAGAAATCCTCGAACGCGTAGTCGTGCTGGAGCTTCGATACCAGGCTGCGCGTGGCAAGGTTGACCTGCATGTTGCGCCAGTTGGCGTTTTCCCAGTCCTGATTATAACGGGTGTACATGCCTTCGAGCGTGAAATCGCCCCAGTCCGTTTCCGCTATCGCCTGTGCCCGATAGAAATCGTTTCGGGAATTCTCCTCGACCCGCCGGGTTTCCGTATACCGGTACTGCTTGTCCTTGTTCGTCACCGCCGTCTGCACGCTGTACTGGCCGAGCACGGCGACATTGTCCGTAACCGGGCCGCTGAGCGAGAACGACGCGCGCCGCTTGATGTAGTCGTTGGTCGCGACATCGTTCGGGTTGAGCCCGTCTTCGGTGCCGATCTTGAAGCCGGTCCAGTTGCTCGTGGTGTAATCCGTGCTGACGCTGCCCTTCCAGCGGTCCTTCGAAGCATCCTGCAATTCATAGGACACGACGCCGCCCTGAAAATTGCCGTAGCGGGCCGAGGCGTTGCTGTCGATGACGGTGGCCTTCTCCAGGAAATCGATCGGCACATAGATCGACTGGGAATGCAGCCCGAAGATGCGGGCCGCGTCCGGAGGGGTGTATGAATCGGTCAGGTTCTCCGCGCTGCCATACCGTTCCGCCGTGCCGGTGACGGTGTTGATGTCCATTCCGTTGACGATGAAATTGTTCTCGTAAACGCGGGCCCCGGAAATCGAGACCTCCCGCGGCTTGAGGTCGATCACGCTCTGATCGGTGGTGCCCGCATCATCGTTCACATCGTTCTGGTACTGGACGTTCGGCAGGTTGCGCAGGATGCCGTTAGCGTCGTTGCCTTCGGCGCGCGCCGCGATCTGCCCGCCGGTGACGGTGCTCGTACCGGTGTCGGCGAGACTGCCGCTTCCCAGGCCGACCCCGCCGCGCGCGCCGTTGACGACGATCGTTTGCAGGACCGAGGCCCCCTCGCCGTCCGTCTGCCCGGCGGACGTGTCATCGACGAGCGTAACGGTGTTGACGCCGGTCATGCGGATGCCGATGCCCGTGCCGGACAAAAGCTGCTCCAGCGCCGCCCGGGGCGCAAGGCTGCTCGAAACGGCCTGCGACCGCTTGTTGGCGAGCAGGCCCGCCGGATAGCCGATCTGCCAGCCGCTGGCACGGATGAAGGCCCTGATGGCCGTATCCAGCCCCTGCGCCGGGATCGAGAAGCCGATGCTCTGCGCTGCGGCCGTGCCCGTGTCCGCCGTCTGGGCATAGGACGGATGCGCGCCGGCATCGATGAGGACGAGCCCCGACGATGCAAGCAAAATCCCTATTCTCGTGGCGAATCGTGTCCCCGCCTGCTGTGCCATTTCCATCTCCTGAATGCCGGCCGCCGTCCCGGAAAGAGACGACGATTGCCGAATGACCGGACGCCATGCCTTGCGCGGATGGACGCCCGTGCAGCGGCCGCAAAAGCGGCCGCCACCCCTCAGTAGGCATCGACGTTCGAGGCCCGCCGATCTCACAAAAAAAGTTGAGAGTTCACCGAATGATTATGATTCCGCCGGGAAGACGGGTGATCTTGCCGCCGGCCGCGGAAACGATGCTGGCGATCGCCGTGCCGGCGCTGTCGGTGCGGTAATGCCCGCTGACCGCCACGTCGAGCAGATCCCGGTTGAGGACGACGACCGTGCCGTTCAGATAAGGCTTGATGGCGTCGAGCGCCTCGCCCAGCGGTCTGGCCGAGAAGACGATCCGCCCTTCGAGCCATCCGAGCATTTCCTCGCTGTCGAACGGTGCCACGGCCGACATCGCCGCATCGGAGGCCCGCACCATCTCCCCGGCGGACAGATGAACCGGTGCGATGTCGCCCCGATCGTGGATCGCGTCGACCCGGCCCCTTTCCAGCACGATCGTATCCCCGTCGCCATCGACCCTGACGGCAAAGGCCGTGCCCCTCACCTGCACGTCGCTGAATTTTCCGGCGACGTGGAACGGATGCCGCTCGTCGTGAACGACATCGAACCAGGCCTCCCCCGCAAGGACGCGGACGCCGCGCCGGCCATCGGCGAAATCGAGCGCCACGGCGCTCTGTCCGTTCAGGACCATCTGCGAGCCGTCCGGCAGAACGAGTTCCTGCGTCTTGCCGGCATCGGTCCGGTAATCGGCCTGCCAGCGAAGCAGAAGGGACGGAAGAACCTGCGGCGTCGCTATCGCCAGCACGAGCGCCGCGGCGGCGACCATCGCATAGACTCCAAAGCGCGGGCGGCCGGGGGCCGGACGTCTCTCATGCGCATCGAGCCTCACGACGTTGTCGGCCTGCGCCTGCGCCGCGACCTGCTGCGACGCGAGGAGCGTCTCGGGCGCCGCCCATACATCCGCGACCTGCTCCCAGACCATGCGGTGATCCGGCCCGGCCGAGAGCCAGCCCTCGAAGGCCAACCTCGTTTCGGGATCGACCGTCTCGCCCGCATTCAGGCGCGCGAACCACTCCAGCGCCTGATCGACGACGGGATCGGCGTGGCGATACTCCTCGCAAACGTCGTGATTGCCGGCCTTGTCCTCACTCATCGACACCATCCGTATTTTCCGGTTGTGAGCGCCCCCAGAGGTTTAGACGTTTCAAAGGCGGGATTCACACAAAAATTCCTGCCGCGACAGTGAGCCGGCATCGGCGGAACGTGAAAGATCAGGCGACTGTTCATTGCCGGTCGAGCCTCGCGCGCAAATCGAAAAGAAGCCCCATCACCATCTTGATATCGTTGAACACCGTGTTCGGGGATACGCCGAGATGGGCGGCGATCTTCGGATACGGCCACCCTTCGACGCGGCTCAGCAGCCAGGCCTGCTGCGTGCGCGGCGGAAGTTTCGACAGCGCCTCGCCAAACACCCTCAGATCGTCTTTCTGGATGACCTGCTCTTCGGCCGAAGGCTTGCCGTCGGCGATGTTCATCGTCGCCTCGCCCGGGAAATCCGCCGGCTCGAAGGCCGAACGGACCTTGTTCTGCCGGATGTGGTCGAAAGCAAGATTGCGCGCCGTGCGCCAGAGAAACGCTTCCATATGGGTGGGAACCGTCGTCTCGACGGCCTTGCGGGCCCGCAGATACACCTCCTGCGTCAATTCCTCGGCGACCGGCGCATCGCGCACGATGCGCAGCACACTGCGGAAAAGCATCTTCTGCATCTGGAGGAAAACCAGGTCCAGCCGGGAAGCGTCGGTGTCCATTGCTAAACGAGGTCTTCGATGATGACGGTGAGCACGGTGTCTCCGCAACGGCTTATTCAGGAGTCAAAAAATCAAGTTTCAGTATCCGCTCGCTTCCGGTTGCGCAATCCTTAACTTCCGCCCCCGGGGCGAGGCCCTTTTCCCGCCGCTTTCAGCGGATGGCGACCGTCACGCCGGTTCTCCTTTCAAAATACCGGGGAAATTCCCGCGGCGCCCTTCGTGCCTCGATGCCCTCCCCCGCCTTCAAGGGCCCGTGTTCCGGCAGGCCGTGGCAAAACATCGCAACCGGCGTCGGTCGCGGCCCGCCGGACACGATCCGATCAAGAGATTTTGACTCACCTCTCGGCGTCAAGCAGACTGCGGCATCATACATTCCGCGCAAGGTCGTGCTCCGGTCCGTGGGTCTGGACGTCCTTGTGCCGCGCCCGCCGCCAAGGACCGGCACCGCATCGGAGTTTGCAACGCCGCCGCGTGGGTCCCCTCGCAGCGTCACAGGAGGAAGCTTTTGTCCCTTACCCGTTTCGTCATCAGGCTCTGCCTTTACCTTGCCGTTCTCGCCTCTCCCGCCACAGCCCAACAGCCGGACGCGCCGACGCAACGACAGCCGTCATCGGAAGCGGGCATTTTCAGCCTCATTCCCGACGATTCCGTCACCGAACACAGGCTGGAGACGCCGGACGGCCCGCTCGCCTACACGGCGACGGCCGGGACGCTCGACCTCTACGGCCAGGACGGCAACCGGACCGCCAAGGTCTTCTACACCGCCTATGTCGCCGGCGAGCGCGATCCGGAACGCCCGATCACCTTCGTCTTCAACGGCGGGCCGGGTGCCGCCTCGGCCTATCTGCATCTCGGCCTCGTCGGCCCGCGGGTCCTGGAATTCGGGGAAAGCCGCGACGACGGCACGCGTCCGTCCCTCAAGGACAATCCGGATAGCTGGCTTCCCTTCACCGACCTCGTTCTGATCGATCCGGTGGGCACCGGCTGGAGCCGCGCGGCCAGCGACGACGCGGCCGGCCGGTTCTACGGTGTGCAGCAGGATGCCGAAAGCCTCGCCAAGGTCATCGCCCTCTACACGCAGAAGAACGGACGCCTCTCTTCCCCCGCCTATCTGCTCGGCGAGAGCTATGGCGGGTTCCGGGCCGCCAAGGTCGCCTCGGCGCTGAAGGAGACGCAGGGCATTCTCGTCTCCGGCATCCTGATGGTCTCGCCGCTTGTCGAGGGCCGCCTGATCTTTGGCGGAGCGAGCAACGACCCGGTGAGCGCCGCCCTCCAGCTTCCGGCCCTTGCCGCCGCCGAGATGGAGCGACGCGACGCTTTCGATATCGGAAAGCTCCGGGAGGCGGAACACTTCGCGATGACCGACTATCTCGTCACGCTTGCAGGCCCTTCTCCCGCCGGCCCGGAAGCGGACGCCTTCTATCAGCGCGTCGCCGATCTCACCGGGATAGCGAAGGACGAGGTGGCGAAGGCCCGGGGCTTCGTGGGCGGTCTCTACGCCCGGCTGTCGGAAGACAGCGGGCGCGTCGCCAGCCCCTACGACGCTGCCTACACGGTGCCGGACGCCTATCCGGAATCGACCATGAACCGCAACGACGACCCGATCCTCGACGGCTTCACCCGCGCCTACGGCGCCGCCTTCGCGGCCTATGCCCACGACGAACTCGGCTTTCGCACCGGCATGACCTATTCCCTGCTCAATACCGCCGTGAACCGCCGCTGGCAGTGGAACGACGGCCGGGGCGGCGAGGGCCGGGCGAATGCCAGTGCTTCCGGCAACCTGCGCGACCTCCTGTCCACCATCCCGCGGTTCCGGGTCGCGATCTATCACGGCTACAGCGACGTGCTGACGCCCTACGGAGCGAGCCGCTATGTGCTCGACCATCTGCCGCCTGCCCTTTCGGAAGGCCGCACCGAACTCGCGATCTTTCGCGGCGGTCACATGTTCTACGTCGATCCCGCCTCCCGGCGGCAGATGACGGAGGATGTGCGACGGTTCTACAGCGCGCTGGCCGGGCAAGGCCATCCCTCCCGTTCCTGAGGGCCGGCCCCAAAGGACGAGGTGGAGGCGCGCGAGGGGAAGGCGTTCGGCCCACCGATCTCTGCGGCCATGAAACCGCCGGTCTGGCGCTTCCACAGCCGGGCAAACAGGCCGTCGCGCGCGCCCGGTTCACCCGGCCGGCCTTCTTCCACGATCCGGTCCATCCGGGCGATGTCGAAAGGCGGTTGACTTCGCAGCCGATAAGAAATCAGGAATAGCGACATTTCCAAATTCGTTCGGTAAATTGGCGACATGGTACAGACAACATCCTTCACGCGCGTGTGCGCCCGGCGCATCGCCCTGGCCCTTCTTCCGCTGCTTCTCACCGGCGCGCCCGCACGCGCGACGCCGGCCCTGGTCGTGGATGCGGACACGCTGCAGGTGCTGCATTCCGAGGATGCCGGGCACCTGTGGTATCCGGCATCGACGACGAAGCTCATGACCGCCTTCGTGGTGTTCGAAAGCCTGCGGGCCGGCCGCGTCACGCTGGATTCGACCGTCGTCCTCTCCCGCAATGCGATGAACCAGAGGTTCCTCAATGCCGGCCTTCGCGTCGGCAGCGCGATGACGCTCGAAGATGCGCTGTTCGCAGTCATCGTCGGATCGACGAACGACGTCGCCGTCGCCGTGGCCGAGACGGTCGCGGGTTCCGAAGCGGCGTTCGTCGGGATGATGAACGATGCGGCGGCCCGGCTCGGCATGACCGCCAGCCATTTCGCCAACCCCAACGGCCTGTTCGACAGGGAGCACCGTTCGTCGGCCCGCGATCTTGCGATCCTCGGCATCGCCGTCGCCCGGCGCTTCCCCGATTATCAGCGCTTTTTCAGAACGACGCGCGTCGTCATCGACGGCAAGGAAGTGGAGTCGCACAACGAACTCCTGACCCGCTTTCCGGGCGCCATCGGCATGAAAACCGGGTTCCTCTGCGCATCCGGCCAGAACATCGTGGCGCTTGCGGAAAGGCAGGGGCGGCAGGTCATGGTGGTCATGCTCGGCGCCACGACCGAACGCGAGCGCAACGAGAGGGCCGCGCAGTTCCTGACGCAGGCATTCGCGGGCGAATTGCAGCCCGTCGGCGCCGTTCTGTCCGATCTGCCGAACGATGCGGGAACCCAGCCGGAAGACATGCGCATGAAACTGTGCAGCGACCGGACCGCCGCCTATGAAAGCACGCGCGAGGCCATGTACCCGATGGGGCTGCCGGGACAGACGAGCTATCTCGGCCCGGCCGGGCAAGGCGAAACCCGCGCGATCCGGACCTGGTCGGTGTCCGTGACGGAAACCGTTCCCGTGCCCATACCGGTGCCACGGCCCTCGCATATGTGACGGGCCCGAACGGGCCGGAAGACGCCGTCGCCGGGGTTTACGGCTCCGGCGCGATGAGTGTCAGGGAAGGAAAATACGTGCGATAGCGGCCGATATCGCGGGTGAGCAGGGACAGCCCCTCGACGGCGGCATGGGCACCGATGAAGAAATCGGGCAGCACGCCGGTCCGCGAGCCGCCGGCCTTGCGATAATGCGCAAAGACCTTTCCCGCAAGGAACAGGGCGGCACGCGGCATCGCAACCCGTTCGAGACCCGCTTCGTCGAGAAACGCATCGAGATCCTCGATCCGTTCATACCGTACGGACAGTTCCGCATAGACCACATCGTTGATGAGCAGCGGTCCCGCCAGGCTGGCCGCTTCAAGCCGGGCGATCGACCAGTCCGCCCATTTCGGGTCGTCGGTCACAAGGTCGAGCAGAACATTGGTGTCGACCAGCGTCACTTTTCGCCACGCGTCAGCGCCATGATCGCGTCGGTATCGAGCCCCTTGCCGGCGTGCCCGCGCAGTTTGGCGAAGCGGCTCGCAGGTCGCTTCTCGTCGGCACGTATCAGCACCACGCTGCCATCGGCGGCGCGGCGGAAATCGACCCTGCTGCCGGGCGTGATCCCCAGAAGATCGCGAACCGGTTTCGGGATCGTCACCTGTCCCTTTGCCGTGACTATCGTGGTCATCGTCCTACCTCGGTAATACCTGATTTACGAAAGGTATTACCTCGGCCGCCGGATTTCAATGCCCGGCGGTCCATGCATCGACCGGAAGAATGCCGATATCCTCTCAACCGGTCCGCCATCGCGCACCGCTTCAGAACGCATCCGCCGGGCGATTGGCCTTGCCGCTTCCCGGCCGGGCGCGCGGCCTTGGCGCCGCGGCCCCGGCGGGACAGACGGCGGCATCCGTCACGGGCGCCCATTGGGCAAGGCCGCCCTTGAGATTGAAAGGGAAACGATAGCCCCGCCCGGTCAGGACGGCCGGAAAGACATCGGTGGAACGCACGAGCTTCATCACCCGCTCCGGGTGAATGCCGAGGTTGAACGCACCGAGCCTGCCGAGGATCGCCGCCGCGCCGACGACGACGATGCGCGGGATCATCCATGTGCGGGCGGCGGGGAAATGGCCGGCCCGGAGCGTGTCGACGATCTCCTCGAGCGTGTAGCGCTCCGGATAGGCGGCGTTGTAGGTGATGGCGGCGTCCGGCTCGGCCAGCGCGAAATCCATCGAGTCCAGCAGGTCCTCGACATAGACGCAGGCTTTGACCGTATCCTTGCGGCCGGGATAGACGAAGAAGCCCTTTTGCAGAAGCCGGGCGAGGCGGGTGAAATTGCCCCGCTCGCCATGACCGAAGACGACCGCGGGGCGGGCAACGACCAGCTTCCGGCCCGGACGGGCATCGAACCAGATGCGGTGAACGCTTTCGGCCATCAGCTTGGAATAGCCGTAGGCCGATTCCGGCGCTGGCTGCGATGCCTCGGTCTTGACCTCCTCGGCAGGACCGTAAACCGAGATCGAGCTGGTGAACACGATCTGCGGCACGTCGTGCGCATTGGCCCACCGGGTCACTTCGATCGCGCCGTTGATGTTGGTGTCGTAATATTCCCAGAAGGGATGGCCGGGCGTGGTGTGGACCGCGGCGAAATTGTAGATGCGCCTGACCGGGCCCTCCACCTGGAAGTTCTCGAGGTCGCGCACGTCGCCGATACGATAATCGACGCCCGCCAGCGTTTCGCGCTGGGGCTTCAGGTCCAGTGAAACGACCCGCTCTCCGGCCGCTGCGAGCTTGCGGATGAGATGGGTGCCGACAAAGCCCGACCCACCAAAGACGACAATCGCTTCGCTCATTGCATCAACCCTCCACCTCATGCGTCCGTACGCGACGATTGCGAGGGGTTATGGCATGCGACCGATTGCGGTCCCCTAAAATGAAAGACTCGCATTTTAACGATCCCGTTCGCGGGCGGGACTGCCTTTTCGAGCGGGAATTCAGTCGATCAGGACCCGCACCACCGTGCGGCAGATCGGCACGACATCGTGCGGCAGGTCGTCGACGGCGAACCAGCGCACCTCCGCGAGTGCGTGACGCCGTTCGCCGGCGGCGGCGCGAAAGCCCGTCGAGGCGAAAATGGCAAGATAATCGGACTTCGTCGCCGAGGAGACATTCGGAAAGATGCCCACGAGTTCCGGGTGGTCGAGAAGCTCGTAGCCAACCCCTTCGCGCAATTCCCGCATAGCGGTGGCTTCGGGAGGCTCCGGCGGCTCCACGCCACCGCCCGGCAGGTGCCAGCCGGACTTGTAGGTGTGGCGGACGAGCAGGATCTTGCGGTTGTCGATCAGGACGATCTGGGCACCGAGCGTCGTTCGCTGCTTCAGCCACAGCGTCATGTAGAAAACCCGCAGAAACAATGCCTCAAAAATACGCATAATCCTAAATTTAGGGTATGATGCAAAACAGATATCGTGCAACCCTGAAATTTCAATGGTTGCATATTCCTGTGTAGATTTCCGTCCCGGGTTAAATGGTTCCGCACGTTGTATTTCAAGCCCTTGAGCGAACATATTGCCTCCTCCCTCCAACGAACCGTCACGGAAGGGTTGTATGGATCGCGGCGAGCCGTGTGTCTGTTTGCGGCGGGGTTGGTTGACAAGTGCGGTTGCACTGCGGGATACCAGCAGTCATCGTCATCGGAGATTGGATTGTCATGGTGAATATTGCCGTTGCGGGTATTGGTTACGTCGGTCTGTCCAACGCAATTCTTCTGGCCCAGCACAACGATGTCACGGCC
>NZ_JANFPI010000003.1 GCF_026552795.1 Ectorhizobium quercum | reverse complement strand
AAAATGGCAAAGAGCAAGTTTGAGCGGACGAAGCCGCACGTTAACATTGGTACGATCGGGCACGTTGACCACGGCAAGACGTCTTTGACGGCTGCGATCACGAAGTTCTTCGGGGAGTTCAAGGCGTACGACCAGATCGACGCTGCTCCGGAAGAAAAGGCGCGCGGCATCACGATCTCGACGGCACACGTCGAGTACGAGACGGCGAACCGCCACTATGCGCACGTCGATTGCCCCGGCCACGCCGACTACGTGAAGAACATGATCACGGGTGCTGCGCAGATGGACGGCGCGATCCTGGTGTGCTCGGCTGCCGACGGCCCGATGCCGCAGACGCGCGAGCACATCCTGCTGGCCCGTCAGGTCGGCGTTCCGGCGATTGTGGTGTTCCTGAACAAGGTCGACCAGGTGGACGACCCGGAACTTCTGGAACTGGTCGAGCTTGAAGTCCGCGAGCTTCTGTCGTCCTACGACTTCCCCGGCGACGATATCCCGATCATCAAGGGTTCGGCTCTGGCCGCTCTTGAAGATTCGGACAAGACGATCGGTGAAGACGCGATCCGCGAGCTGATGGCCGCCGTCGACGCCTACATCCCGACGCCCGAGCGTCCGATCGACCAGCCGTTCCTGATGCCGATCGAAGACGTGTTCTCGATCTCCGGCCGCGGTACGGTTGTGACGGGCCGCGTCGAGCGCGGGATCGTCAAGGTCGGCGAGGAAGTCGAGATTGTCGGCATCCGTCCGACGTCGAAGACGACGGTGACGGGCGTGGAAATGTTCCGCAAGCTTCTGGACCAGGGCCAGGCCGGCGACAACATCGGCGCGCTGGTTCGCGGTGTGAACCGTGACGGTGTCGAGCGTGGCCAGATCCTGTGCAAGCCGGGTTCGGTTAAGCCGCACAAGAAGTTCAAGGCTGAAGCCTACATCCTGACGAAGGAAGAGGGCGGCCGTCATACGCCGTTCTTCACGAACTACCGTCCGCAGTTCTACTTCCGCACGACGGACGTGACGGGGATCGTTACGCTTCCGGAAGGCACGGAAATGGTGATGCCGGGCGACAACGTGACGGTCGACGTCGAGCTGATCGTTCCGATCGCGATGGAAGAGAAGCTGCGCTTCGCGATCCGCGAAGGCGGCCGCACGGTCGGCGCCGGTATCGTCGCCTCCATCGTCGAGTAATCCCCGACAGGGGGGGCGGTGCCAACAAGCGCCGTCCTTTCCGGTCGGATGAATCGAGAAAGCCCCGCCGGTAACGGCGGGGCTTTTGCGTTGAATGTCACTGACGATCTCATGCCCTTGCATTCGGCCATCCGGGCGGACGTGCCGAATCGATCCGCCTCGGCGGGCTGTTCGCTTCAATGACGGGAATCGCTGTCGGCTCCCGGGGCAGGGGTCAGGCGGTATCGGAGGACTTGCGGCAGCAGCCGCTGTAGTCGCGGATGCGGCCCGTGACGCATCCGTAAATCTCGACGTTCGCGCCTTCCTCGATCTCGATGTCGCCGTCGACAATGCCCCTGACGACGGCGCGGGCGCCCTTCTGGACCCGCAGGTATCCGCCGACGAGACCGCGGATGAAGAAGGTGGCGCCCGGCCTTACGGTTGCGCCTGATTCGATCTGGCCGCCCAGTTCCACGGTATTCCTGACTTCGAACGGCCCTGCGATTCGTCCATTCAAGACATCCATAGCCCATTCCCCGGAATTCATTATTGGTTAGGCATAGTAACGTCGTTTCGGACTTTGCCAAGCGCCCGATTTCGGGCGAGGCGAATCGTCGCGGACGAGGGGACGACCGGCCGCAACCGTCCGCCATCTATCGGAAAAGACAGTGGAGAATGAAAAAACTCGCCAACCGGTCTTGCCAATCGCGACGAGCCGCCGTAAAGGGTGCGCCATGTTCGCGGACACGGCGGTTGCGGCTGCTTCGTCAATGCGATAGGGGTATAGCTCAGTTGGTAGAGCGGCGGTCTCCAAAACCGCAGGTCGGGGGTTCGAGCCCCTCTGCCCCTGCCATTCCTTCGCGGTCTTCCGCCGAAAAGTGGCCATAAATGCGAGGCGCCATCTTGTTTCGAACAGAATCGGCGTATATGTAGGGTTCAACAGACACGCGGTGCGTGGGGCTGAGATGTTCAGCTTTACGCGCCGTAATGGCGTGGGCGGTCAATGGCATCCAAGATTAATCCATTTGCGTTTCTGCAGCAGGTTCGCTCCGAGACGTCAAAAGTAACATGGCCTTCGCGCCGCGAGACGATGATCTCGACGGCGATGGTCCTGTTCATGGTTGTTCTTGCGGCACTGTTCTTCTTTGCTGCCGACCAGGTGATCGGGTGGCTGATCAGGCTCGTCCTCAGTGTCGGCAATTAATCGGGTGGAATGAACATGGCCGCGCGTTGGTATATCGTCCACGCTTATTCCAATTTTGAGAAGAAGGTGGCGGAGTCCATCGAGGAAAAGGCGAGGCAGAAGGGTCTCGACCATCTCTTCGAGAAGATTCTCGTGCCGACCGAGAAGGTCGTGGAAGTGCGCCGCGGCCGTAAAGTCGATGCCGAGCGCAAGTTCTTCCCGGGCTATGTTCTCGTTCGAGCCACCCTGACGGACGAGGTCTATCACCTCATCAAGAACACGCCGAAAGTGACCGGCTTCCTCGGTTCCGACAACAAGCCGGTGCCGATCCCCGACCATGAGGCCGAGCGTATCCTCGGTCAGGTCCAGGAGGGCGTGGAGCGCCCGAAGTCGTCCGTGTCCTTCGAGATCGGCGAGCAGGTTCGCGTTTCCGACGGTCCTTTCGCGTCGTTCAACGGCATTGTTCAGGATGTCGACGAAGAGCGTTCGCGCCTGAAGGTGGAAGTTTCGATTTTCGGCCGCGCAACGCCGGTCGAACTGGAATACGGCCAGGTCGAAAAGACCTGACCGGTCGGGACGTTTGTCCCAGTCGCGTGGGAGCGGGGCGGTCTGAAGCCGGATCGTCGCTGCGCACCACGCAACCGCAGCCGCCGGGCCTTGCCCGGCATTTCATGGGCCGGGTTTCCGGTCCGCAAAGGAAAGGCAGAGAGAAATGGCTAAGAAAGTTGCAGGCCAGCTCAAGCTGCAGGTGAAGGCCGGCTCGGCGAACCCGTCGCCGCCCATCGGTCCTGCGCTCGGTCAGCGTGGCATCAATATCATGGAATTCTGCAAGGCGTTCAATGCCGCCACGCAGGAAATGGAAAAGGGTATGCCGATCCCGGTCGTCATCACCTATTACCAGGACAAGTCCTTCACCTTCGTCATGAAGAAGCCGCCGGTCACCTACTTCCTGAAGAAGGAAGCCAAGGTCCAGAGCGGTTCGAAGACGCCGGGCAAGGGCGCCAAGGCCGGTTCGATCACCCGTGATCAGCTGCGCTCGATCGCCGAAGCCAAGATGAAGGATCTGAACGCCGCCGACGTGGAAGGCGCAATGGCGATGGTCGAGGGCTCCGCGCGCTCGATGGGCCTGGAAGTGGTGGGTTGATCATGGTCAAGGTTGCAAAGCGTATCCAGAAGATCCGCGAAGGTGTCGACGCGACGAAGCTCTACGGCCTCACTGAAGCCGTTTCGCTCGTCAAGGAGCGCGCCGTCGCCAAGTTCGACGAAACCATCGAAGTCGCCATGAACCTCGGCGTCGATCCGCGTCATGCCGACCAGATGGTCCGTGGCGTTGTCAACCTGCCGAACGGCACGGGCCGTGACGTTCGCGTCGCTGTTTTTGCCCGTGGCGCCAAGGCTGACGAAGCCAAGGCCGCCGGAGCCGATATCGTCGGCGCGGAAGACCTGCTCGAGATTGTCCAGGGCGGCAAGATCGACTTCGACCGTTGCATCGCGACCCCGGACCTGATGCCGCTCGTCGGCCGTCTCGGCAAGGTTCTCGGTCCCCGTGGCCTGATGCCGAACCCGAAGGTCGGCACGGTGACGATGGACGTGACCGCCGCGGTCAAGGCCTCCAAGGGCGGCGCCGTCGAGTTCCGTGTCGAGAAGGCGGGCATCATCCATGCCGGCGTCGGCAAGGCCTCGTTCGATGCCAAGGCTCTGGAAGAAAACATCCGGGCGTTCGCCGACGCCGTCGTCAAGGCGAAGCCGGCCGGTGCGAAGGGTAACTACGTCAAGCGCGTGGCCATCTCCTCGACCCAGGGTCCGGGCGTCAAGATCGACCCGAACACGATCAACGCCGCTTGATCGCATGATTTCGGAGACCTTCCGGTCTCCCCGATGAATTCCCGGCCTCACAAGGGCCGGGATAATCCGGCCACAGCCGGATTTCCTGTCCGAGATTGCAGGTGGTCAGACCTTAATCAGTTTGCCTGCATGAGACGGGTAAGATCCAGATTTTGATGCGTTTTCGCATCGAACATCGGTTCGAGCCTTGTGAGCCTTGTGCCTAACGTCGGATGACGTGAGCGCGAGGGGGCAGGATCCTCAAGCGTCGCTCGGGGTCCTCTTTTCGAAGACGGCCCCTTGAGGCAAAGGCAAACCCGGCGGGTGAGTGTTTCACTTGTCCGCCAACTGGAGACAGACAGTGGAAAGAGCGGAAAAACGCGAATTTGTCACGGAACTGAACGAAGTCTTCAAGGCTTCCGGTTCGGTTGTCGTGGCCCACTATGCCGGTGTCACCGTTGCGCAGATGAACGACTTCCGTTCGAAGATGCGCGCCGCGGGCGGCACCGTCAAGGTCGCGAAGAACCGCCTGGCCAAGATCGCTCTTCAGGGCACGGAGTCGGAAGGGATCATCGATCTCTTCAAGGGACAGACCCTCATTGCCTACAGCAATGATCCTGTCATCGCTCCGAAGATCGTCGTCGAGTTCGCCAAGACGAACGACAAGCTTGTCGTTCTCGGCGGTGCGCTCGGCACGTCCACGCTGAACGCGGAAGGCGTCAAGTCGCTTGCGACCCTGCCTTCGCTGGACGAACTGCGCGCCAAGCTGCTGGGCCTTCTTGCGGCCCCGGCAACGCGCGTCGCCACGATCGCCGCAGCACCGGCAAGCCAGCTTGCCCGCGTGTTCTCGGCCTATGCCAAGAAGGACGAAGCCGCTTAAGGCGGTTTTTCGCTGTTGAAAACAAACCGGTTCGAACCGATATTCTAAGGAACTACGAAAATGGCTGATCTCGCTAAGATCGTTGAAGAACTCTCCACCCTGACCGTCCTGGAAGCTGCCGAGCTTTCCAAGCTTCTCGAAGAAAAGTGGGGCGTTTCCGCCGCTGCTCCGGTGGCTGTTGCCGCTGCTGCCGGCGGTGCTGGCGCTGCTGCTCCGGCCGAAGAAGAAAAGACGGAATTCGACGTGATCCTCACCGACGCCGGTGCCAACAAGATCAACGTCATCAAGGAAGTCCGCGCCATCACCGGCCTCGGCCTCAAGGAAGCCAAGGACCTGGTCGAAGGCGCTCCGAAGGCCGTCAAGGAAGCGGTTTCCAAGGCTGAAGCCGCCGACCTCAAGAAGAAGCTTGAGGACGCCGGCGCCAAGGTTGACGTCAAGTAAGACGCAACGCGGGGGAGGGTTTCGACCCTTCCCCGTCCGACATTTTCGCGGACTGATTACCCAAGAGCCACCTGAAAGCGGCTTTTGGGTAATGGGTTCTCAAGAGGATGGTTCCGATTCGGCGTCCCCGGCAATCCGGCCGGCCACGCGGATGACGAACGAGTTTGAGACTCATGACTTGACGGAGCCGACTGGCCAGCGGTCTCCGTCTGTTGCAGGCCCGGATGCAAACTTTTGAAGGAGCGACGATGGCTCAGACCCTTTCGTTCAACGGTCGCAGGCGCGTACGCAAGTTTTTTGGAAAAATCCCCGAAGTCGCGGAGATGCCGAACCTCATCGAGGTTCAGAAGGCGTCCTACGACCAGTTCCTGATGGTCGAGGAGCCGAAGGGCGGCCGTCCTGACGAAGGACTTCAGGCTGTCTTCAAGTCTGTTTTCCCGATCACCGATTTTTCCGGCGCGTCGATGCTCGAATTCGTGTCCTACGAATTCGATCCGCCGAAGTTCGATGTGGACGAATGCCGCCAGCGCGATCTGACCTATGCCGCGCCGCTGAAGGTGACGCTGCGTCTCATCGTGTTCGATATCGATGAGGATACCGGCGCGAAGTCCATCAAGGACATCAAGGAACAGTCCGTCTACATGGGCGACATGCCGCTGATGACGATGAACGGCACCTTCATCGTCAACGGCACCGAGCGCGTCATCGTCTCGCAGATGCACCGTTCGCCGGGCGTCTTCTTCGACCATGACAAGGGCAAGAGCCATTCGTCCGGCAAGCTGCTCTTCGCCGCCCGCGTCATTCCCTATCGCGGTTCCTGGCTCGACATCGAGTTCGACGCCAAGGACATCGTCTATGCGCGTATCGACCGCCGCCGCAAGATTCCGGTGACGTCGCTGCTCATGGCGCTTGGCATGGACGGCGAGGAAATCCTGTCGACGTTCTATACCCGCTCGATCTACGAGCGTGACGGCGATGGCTGGCGCGTTCCGTTCAATCCGCAGACGCTCAAGGGCACGAAGATCGTTTCCGATCTGATCGACGCCGATACCGGCGAAGTGGTCATCGAAGCCGGCAAGAAGCTGACCCCGCGTCTGCTGCGCCAGCTCTCGGAAAAGGGGCTGAAGGCCCTCAAGGCCAGCGACGACGATCTTTACGGCTCCTATCTGGCCGAAGACATCGTCAATGTCGAGACGGGCGAGATCTATCTCGAAGCCGGCGATGAGATCGACGAGAAGACCCTGCCGGTCATCCTGACCAACGGCTTCACGGAAATCCCGGTTCTCGGCATCGATCACGTCAACGTGGGCGCCTATATCCGCAACACGCTTTCCGCCGACAAGAACGAAAACCGCCAGGACGCCCTGTTCGACATCTACCGCGTCATGCGTCCGGGCGAGCCGCCGACGATGGAATCGGCGGAAGCCATGTTCCAGTCGCTGTTCTTCGACAGCGAACGCTACGACCTGTCGGCCGTGGGTCGTGTCAAGATGAACATGCGCCTCGATCTGGATTGCCCGGATACGGTCCGCGTTCTGCGCAAGGAAGACATCCTGGCCGTGGTCAAGATGCTTGTCGAGCTTCGTGACGGCAAGGGCGAGATCGACGATATCGACAACCTCGGCAACCGCCGCGTCCGTTCGGTCGGCGAACTGATGGAGAACCAGTATCGTCTGGGTCTGCTGCGTATGGAGCGCGCCATCAAGGAGCGTATGTCGTCGATCGAGATCGACACGGTCATGCCGCAGGACCTGATCAATGCCAAGCCGGCGGCTGCCGCCGTCCGCGAGTTCTTCGGTTCTTCGCAGCTGTCGCAGTTCATGGACCAGGTGAACCCGCTGTCGGAAATCACCCACAAGCGCCGTCTTTCGGCTCTTGGCCCGGGCGGTCTGACCCGCGAACGCGCCGGTTTCGAAGTCCGCGACGTGCATCCGACCCATTACGGCCGTATTTGCCCGATCGAGACGCCGGAAGGCCCGAACATCGGTCTGATCAACTCGCTGGCCACCTTCGCCCGGGTCAACAAGTACGGCTTCATCGAAAGCCCGTACCGCAAGATCATCGACGGCAAGGTGACGAACGACGTGCTCTACCTCTCCGCGATGGAAGAGGCGAAGTACTATGTCGCCCAGGCCAATGCCGAGATGACGCCTGACGGGGAGTTTGCCGAAGAGTTCGTCGTCTGCCGTCATGCAGGCGAAGTGATGCTCGCCCCGCGCGACACCATTAACCTGATGGACGTCTCGCCGAAGCAGCTCGTGTCGGTCGCCGCGGCGCTCATTCCGTTCCTCGAGAACGACGACGCCAACCGCGCGCTCATGGGCTCGAACATGCAGCGTCAGGCCGTGCCGCTCCTGCGTGCCGAAGCGCCGTTCGTCGGCACCGGCATGGAGCCGGTCGTCGCCCGCGATTCCGGCGCGGCCATCGCCGCCCGCCGCGGTGGCGTGGTCGACCAGGTGGATGCGACGCGTATCGTTATCCGCGCCACGGAAGACCTCGATCCGTCGAAGTCCGGCGTCGATATCTATCGTCTGATGAAGTTCCAGCGTTCGAACCAGAACACCTGCGTCAACCAGCGGCCGCTGGTGAACGTCGGCGACGTTCTGAACAAGGGCGACATCATCGCCGACGGTCCGTCGACGGACCTGGGCGACCTGGCGCTCGGCCGCAACGCGCTCGTCGCGTTCATGCCGTGGAACGGTTACAACTACGAAGACTCCATCCTCCTGTCCGAGCGGATCGTGGCGGAAGACGTCTTCACCTCGATCCATATCGAGGAGTTCGAAGTCAACGCCCGCGACACCAAGCTCGGCCCGGAAGAAATCACGCGCGACATTCCGAACGTTTCGGAAGAAGCGCTGAAGAACCTCGACGAAGCCGGCATCGTCTATATCGGTGCCGAGGTCCAGCCGGGCGATATCCTCGTCGGCAAGATCACGCCGAAGGGTGAAAGCCCGATGACGCCGGAAGAAAAGCTTCTGCGCGCCATCTTCGGCGAAAAGGCTTCCGACGTTCGCGACACGTCCATGCGCATGCCGCCCGGCACGTTCGGCACGGTCGTCGAGGTCCGCGTCTTCAATCGTCACGGCGTCGAGAAGGACGAGCGTGCGATGGCCATCGAGCGCGAGGAAATCGAGCGTCTGGCCAAGGACCGCGACGACGAGCAGGCCATTCTCGACCGCAACGTCTACAGCCGCCTGATCGACATGCTGCGCGGTCAGGTCGCGGTGGCCGGGCCGAAGGGCTTCAAGAAGGGTACCGAGCTGTCGAACACCGTCGTCTCCGAGTATCCGCGCTCGCAGTGGTGGATGTTCGCCGTCGAGGACGAGAAGGTCCAGGGCGAGATCGAAGCGCTCCGCGCCCAGTACGACCAGTCCAAGTCGCGCCTCGAACAGCGCTTCATGGACAAGGTCGAGAAGGTCCAGCGCGGCGACGAAATGCCTCCGGGCGTCATGAAGATGGTCAAGGTCTTCGTGGCCGTGAAGCGCAAGATCCAGCCGGGCGACAAGATGGCCGGCCGTCACGGCAACAAGGGCGTGGTTTCGCGCATCCTGCCGATCGAGGACATGCCGTTCCTCGAAGACGGCACCCATGCCGACATCGTGCTCAACCCGCTCGGCGTGCCGTCGCGCATGAATGTGGGCCAGATCCTCGAAACGCATCTTGCCTGGGCTTGCGCCGGCATGGGCAGGAAGATCGGCCAGCTTCTGGAAGACTACCGGAAGACCAGCGACATCACGGACCTGAAGAAGGAACTGACCGAGGTCTACGCTTCCGATGCCAAGGACGAGGTGTCGCGTTTCGACGACGAATCGCTGGTCAAGCTCGCCGAGGAAGCCAAGCGCGGCGTCTCTATCGCAACGCCGGTCTTCGACGGTGCGCATGAGCCGGATATCGCCCTGCTTCTGGAGCGTGCGGGTCTGCATCCGTCGGGCCAGTCGGTGCTGTACGACGGCCGCACGGGCGAGGCCTTCGACCGCAAGGTGACGATGGGCTACATGTACATGATCAAGCTCAACCACCTCGTGGACGACAAGATCCATGCCCGTTCGATCGGTCCGTACTCGCTCGTCACCCAGCAGCCGCTGGGCGGCAAGGCGCAGTTCGGCGGCCAGCGCTTCGGGGAAATGGAGGTCTGGGCTCTGGAAGCCTACGGCGCCGCCTACACGTTGCAGGAAATGCTGACCGTGAAGTCGGACGACGTCGCGGGCCGCACCAAGGTCTATGAAGCCATCGTGCGTGGCGACGACACCTTCGAGGCGGGCATTCCGGAAAGCTTCAACGTTCTGGTCAAGGAAATGCGCTCGCTCGGTCTTTCGGTCGAGCTGGAGAATTCCAAGGCCGACGAGGCTGCCCCGACCGGCGAACTGCCCGACGCGGCGGAATAAACATCAGGAGACGGCGCGCGTCCTTCAGGCGCGCGCCGCGCCCGCGACGGGCAGGGGCGACGGCCTCCGTTCGACGTCGGGAAAGTTTCGCCGCATTTTGCGGTTAAGTCCGTTTTAGAGCGCCGGTCCGGCTCCCGGGTATTCAAAGCCGGAACCAGAGCGCCAACCCAGGGCCTCGGCCCTTAAGGAGACAGGCATGAACCAAGAGGTCATGAATCTTTTCAACCCGCAGGTTCCGGCACAGCACTTCGATTCCATCCGGATTTCGATCGCTTCGCCGGAAAAGATTCTTTCCTGGTCCTACGGCGAGATCAAGAAGCCGGAGACGATCAACTACCGTACCTTCAAGCCCGAGCGCGACGGCCTGTTCTGCGCCCGCATCTTCGGCCCGATCAAGGACTACGAATGCTTGTGCGGCAAGTACAAGCGCATGAAGTACAAGGGCATCATCTGCGAAAAGTGCGGCGTCGAAGTCACGCTGTCGCGCGTCCGCCGCGAGCGCATGGGCCACATCGAACTGGCTGCGCCGGTTGCCCATATCTGGTTCCTGAAGTCGCTTCCCTCGCGCATCTCGACCCTGCTCGACATGACGCTGAAGGATGTCGAGCGCGTTCTCTATTTCGAGAACTACATCGTGACGGAGCCGGGCCTGACGGCGCTCAAGGAAAACCAGCTTCTGTCCGAAGAAGAGTACATGATCGCCATCGACGAGTATGGCGAGGACCAGTTCACGGCGATGATCGGCGCCGAGGCCATCTATGAGATGCTCGCCTCGATGAACCTCGAGAAGATCGCCGGCGAACTGCGCTCGGATCTGGCCGACACGACGTCCGATCTGAAGCAGAAGAAGCTGATGAAGCGGCTGAAGATCGTCGAGAACTTCATCGAATCCGGCAACCGTCCGGAATGGATGATCATGAAGGTCGTTCCCGTCATTCCGCCGGACCTGCGCCCGCTGGTTCCGCTCGACGGCGGCCGTTTCGCGACGTCGGACCTCAACGACCTGTACCGCCGCGTCATCAACCGCAACAACCGTCTGAAGCGTCTCATCGAGTTGCGTGCACCGGGCATCATCATCCGCAACGAGAAGCGCATGCTTCAGGAATCGGTCGATGCCCTGTTTGACAACGGCCGCCGCGGCCGCGTCATCACCGGCGCCAACAAGCGTCCGCTGAAGTCGCTGTCCGACATGCTCAAGGGCAAGCAGGGCCGCTTCCGCCAGAACCTGCTCGGCAAGCGCGTGGACTATTCCGGCCGCTCGGTCATCGTGACCGGCCCGGAACTGAAGCTGCACCAGTGCGGCCTGCCGAAGAAGATGGCGCTCGAACTGTTCAAGCCGTTCATCTACGCCCGCCTCGACGCCAAGGGTTTCTCCTCGACCGTCAAGCAGGCCAAGAAGCTGGTCGAAAAGGAAAAGCCGGAAGTCTGGGATATCCTCGACGAGGTGATCCGCGAGCATCCGGTCCTGCTCAACCGCGCGCCGACGCTGCACAGACTGGGCATCCAGGCCTTCGAACCGATCCTGGTCGAAGGCAAGGCGATCCAGCTGCATCCGCTCGTCTGCACGGCCTTCAACGCCGACTTCGACGGCGACCAGATGGCCGTCCACGTGCCGCTGTCGCTGGAAGCCCAGCTCGAAGCCCGCGTGCTGATGATGTCGACCAACAACATCCTGCATCCGGCGAACGGCGCACCGATCATCGTTCCGTCGCAGGACATGGTTCTCGGCCTCTACTACCTGTCGATCATGAACCAGAACGAGCCGGGCGAAGGCATGGCCTTCTCCGACATGGGCGAACTGCACCATGCGCTCGAAAACAAGGTCGTGACGCTGCACGCCAAGATCCGCGGCCGCTTCAAGACGGTCGACGAGGAGGGCAATCCGGTTTCGAAGATCCACGAAACCACGCCGGGCCGCATGATCATCGGCGAGCTTCTGCCGCGCAACCATCGCATCCCCTTCGACATCTGCAACCAGGAAATGACCAAGAAGAACATCTCCAAGATGATCGACACGGTCTACCGCCATTGCGGCCAGAAGGAGACGGTCATTTTCTGCGACCGCATCATGTCTCTGGGCTTCACCCATGCCTGCCGCGCCGGCATTTCGTTCGGCAAGGACGACATGATCATTCCCGACACCAAGGCGAAGATCGTCGGCGACACCGAGTCGCTGGTGAAGGAATACGAGCAGCAGTACAATGACGGCCTGATCACGCAGGGCGAGAAGTACAACAAGGTCGTCGACGCCTGGGGCAAGGCCACCGAGAAGGTCGCCGAGGAAATGATGGCGCGCATCAAGGCGGTGGAATTCGATCCGGATACCGGCCGCCAGAAGCCGATGAACTCCATCTACATGATGTCCCACTCGGGCGCCCGCGGTTCGCCGAACCAGATGCGCCAGCTTGGCGGCATGCGCGGCCTGATGGCCAAGCCCTCGGGTGAGATCATCGAGACGCCGATCATCTCGAACTTCAAGGAAGGCCTGACCGTGAACGAGTACTTCAACTCGTCGCACGGCGCCCGCAAGGGGCTCGCAGACACCGCCTTGAAGACCGCGAACTCCGGCTACCTGACCCGCCGTCTCGTCGACGTCGCGCAGGACTGCATCGTCACGCATGTCGATTGCGGAACCGAAAGCGGCCTGACCATGACCGCCATCGTCGATGCCGGCCAGGTCGTTGCCTCGCTCGGCGCGCGTATCCTCGGCCGCACGGCTCTCGACGATATCGATAATCCGGTGACTGGCGAGAACATCGTCAAGGCCGGAACGATGATCCTCGAAGCGGATGTGATCGAAATCGAAAAGGCCGGCATCCAGTCCGTCCGCATTCGTTCGGCGCTGACGTGTGAAATCCAGACCGGCGTTTGCGGCGTCTGCTACGGCCGCGACCTTGCGCGCGGTACGCCGGTCAACATGGGCGAGGCCGTCGGCGTCATCGCCGCCCAGTCGATCGGTGAGCCGGGCACGCAGCTTACGATGCGTACCTTCCACCTCGGCGGTACGGCGAACGTGGTCGACCAGTCGTTCCTCGAAGCGTCGTACGAAGGTACGATCTCGATCAAGAACCGCAACATCCTGCGCAACTCCGAAGGCGTTCTCGTCGCGATGGGCCGCAACATGGCCGTCATCATTCTCGACGAGCGCGGCGTCGAGCGTTCCTCGCAGCGCGTCGCCTACGGTTCGAAGATCTTCGTGGACGACGGCGACAAGGTGAAGCGCGGCCAGCGTCTGGCCGAGTGGGACCCCTACACCCGTCCGATGATGACGGAAGTGGCGGGCACCGTTCAGTTCGAGGACGTTGTCGACGGTCTGTCCGTTCTGGAATCGACCGACGAATCCACCGGGATCACCAAACGCCAGGTCATCGACTGGCGCTCGACCCCGCGTGGCGCCGACCTCAAGCCGGCCATCGTCGTCAAGGACGCGTCCGGCGCCGTGGCGAAGCTCTCGCGCGGCGGCGAAGCCCGCTTCCTGCTTTCGGTCGACGCCATCCTGTCGGTCGAGCCGGGCCAGAAGGTCAGCCAGGGCGACGTGCTTGCGCGTTCGCCGCTGGAAAGCGCCAAGACCAAGGACATCACCGGCGGTCTGCCGCGCGTGGCCGAACTCTTCGAGGCACGTCGTCCGAAGGATCACGCCATCATTGCCGAGATCGACGGTACGATCCGTCTGGGCCGCGACTACAAGAACAAGCGTCGCGTCATCATCGAGCCGGCGGAAGACGGCGTCGAGCCGGTCGAGTACCTGATCCCGAAGGGCAAGCCCTTCCACCTTCAGGAAGGCGACTACATCGAGAAGGGCGAGTACATTCTCGACGGCAACCCGGCGCCGCACGACATTCTGGCGATCAAGGGCGTGGAGGCTCTCGCTTCCTACCTCGTGAACGAAATCCAGGAAGTCTACCGCTTGCAGGGCGTGGTCATCAACGACAAGCACATCGAGGTGATCGTCCGTCAGATGCTCCAGAAGGTCGAAATCACCGATGCGGGCGATAGCCACTACATCGTCGGCGATAATGTCGACCGCATCGAACTGGACGATCTCAACGAGCGCCTGATGGAAGAAGGCAAGAAGCCCGCCTTCGGCGATCCGGTCCTGCTCGGCATCACCAAGGCCTCGCTGCAAACCCCGTCCTTCATCTCGGCCGCGTCCTTCCAGGAAACGACCAAGGTGCTGACGGAAGCCGCGATCGCCGGCAAGATGGACACGCTCCAGGGCCTGAAGGAAAACGTCATCGTCGGTCGTCTGATCCCGGCCGGTACGGGCGGCACCATGACCCAGATCCGCCGCATCGCGTCCTCGCGCGACGAGATGATCCTCGACGAGCGCCGCAAGTCGACGGGTGCCTCCGTTGCAACGCCGATGTTGCAGGAGCTTTCCGACGGCGATTCAGTTCCGGCCGGCGAATAAGCCCGGCCTGAACGAATGGAAACATGGAAAAGCCCGGCCATTGGCCGGGCTTTTTCGCGTTCCGCATGTGCGGAGAGCCGGTCAGAAGCCTTTCGGCAACAGGGGAGGCGGGTCCGTGCCCGCAAATGCGTCCCGTTCGCTGATCGGGTTTCAGGGCGGGTCTGTGCGAAAACGCGCCGTTTTGCGTTTTGATAAATCGTCCAAGACAGAAAGTCGCAGGGGTATTCATTGAAAAAATCAATTTATCTTGCGGTTTGTTGATCTGGCGCAAAGGTGCGCATTCAAACGGTTCTAATGTTCGGGTTGTCACGAGATTCAACGAACGGAGGCCGTTATGAAATCTCTCCTCACCAGTATGGCTGCCCTGCTTTTCGCAGGTGTCGCGACTGTCGCCCTTGCGGCGGATCCGACGCCCGCCGAAGTCAGGGAATTTGCCCTCGATATCTTCAGACCGTTACCGTCCACGGTTCCGGCCGTGAAGGACAACCCGATCACCCCCGCCAAGATCTCGCTCGGCAAGGCGCTGTTCTTCGATCCGCGCATGTCGGCATCGGGCGTGTTCTCCTGCTATTCGTGTCACAACCTCACGACCGGTGGTGACGACAACCTCGAAACCTCGATCGGCCACGGCTGGCAGAAAGGCCCGCGTAACGCACCGACCGTTTTCAACGCCGTCTTCAACACCGCACAATTCTGGGACGGTCGCGCGGACGACCTGAAGGCGCAGGCCAAGGGGCCGGTCCAGGCGGGCGTCGAAATGGCGAACACGCCGGACAACGTGGTCGCGACGCTGAAGTCGATGCCGCAATATATCGAATGGTTCGAAGCGGCGTTCCCGGGCGAAGACGATCCGGTGACGTTCGACAATTTCGCAATGGCCATCGAAGCGTTTGAAGCGACCCTCATCACGCCTGCGCCGTTCGATTCCTTCCTGAACGGTGACGACGCCGCGTTGTCCGAGGAGGCGCTTGCCGGCCTGAACCTGTTCATGGACAAGGGCTGCGCATCCTGCCACAACGGCATCAACGTTGGCGGCGAGGGGTACTATCCGTTCGGTCTGGTTGAAAAGCCCGGCGCGGATGTCCTGCCGGAAAACGACATGGGCCGCTTCGCGGTCACGGAAACGGCTGACGATTCCTACGTCTTCCGTGCCGGGCCGTTGCGCAACATCGCCCTGACCGCGCCCTATTTCCATTCGGGCAAGGTCTGGGATCTGAAGCAGGCGGTCGAGATCATGGCCGTTTCGCAGCTCGGCGAAGAGGTCACGGATGACGAGGCGAACAAGATCGTCGCCTTCCTCGATTCGCTGACGGGCAGGGCACCGGAAGTCACCCTGCCGATTCTGCCTGCCGAAACGGACTCGACGCCGCGTCCGAGCGCGCAGGTCGTGCAGTAAGAGGCTCGTCCATTGGGCGTCCGGCGGTGACATTCCCCTAAGCCGCCGGAATGCAACGGTATCCCCCGACCATATGGAAGATGAGTCGAAGGCCGCCCGGATTTCCGGGCGGTCGTTTCGTTCGGGCCGGCAACGCGGCCGGCCGGTCAGCCGAAGCGGATGATTGAAACCTCGCCCTGAAGCGCGCCCTGGTAGGCGGAGGCGTGGGGCTCTTCTTCCGGCGCGCCCATCAGAACCCCGATCTGGTCCAGATCCGCCTCGGCGAAGCCTTCTTCCGAAAGCGCGTTCAACGCCTCGCGCACCGCCGAATCGTCATCGGGGGCGGACAGCAGGATATGCAGATCGACGCCCTCGGAATCGGGGCCTTCGTAACCTTTGGCAATGATGATGAACACCATCGGGCCATCGGTGGAATTGTCGTTGTCGGCGGCGGTGATCATCTCATGCGTCCTCTGTGTCGGGAGTGCCAAGGGAATCGAGAGGCGAGAGGCTTTACCTTTCCCTGAACGATTCTTTAATTTGCTTTGGTGAAAAGCCCAAATCATTCTTCCGTAAACAGGCAGATAGTCACCGAATTGAGCGCCGGCGCCCGCGCCGCCGGTGTCGGGGGAGGGATGGCGGCCGGAGAATAATGGCGTGCCGGTCTTGACGCGGCTGGACGAAAACAGTAAACGCCGCACATCAAAATCCGTGACGGGGGTGGCTTTTCGGAAGTCCAAGTTCCGCGCCTCTCTCCGAAGCGGATTTCGCACGTGGGAATACAAGTGCTGCACGCATGACGTATCTCGGTACGTCCTCTGTTCTTTATGTGGTCCATCCGCGAATTGGCGGATCGGCCATCTTTTGCGCATGAGAAAATCGACGTGTAGCCGCAGGGCTCCGGTTTGACCGGCATCCCTGCGCGACAGGAATGCCGGAAACGGCGCAAGTGGGGCCCGCAAGGGCATTGTGACAAGATTTTGCAAGGGATGGTTATATGCCTACCGTAAACCAGCTGATCCGTAAGCCGCGTCAGGCACAGGTAAAGCGCAATAAGGTTCCTGCCCTGCAGGAAAACCCGCAGAAGCGTGGTGTTTGCACCCGCGTCTACACGACGACCCCGAAGAAGCCGAACTCGGCGCTGCGTAAGGTTGCCAAGATCCGCCTGACCAATGGCTTCGAAGTCATCGGCTACATTCCCGGCGAAGGCCACAACCTTCAGGAACACTCCGTCGTCATGATCCGTGGCGGCCGCGTGAAGGACTTGCCGGGCGTGCGTTACCACATCATTCGTGGCGTTCTCGATACCCAGGGTGTCAAGAACCGCAAGCAGCGCCGTTCGAAGTACGGTGCGAAGCGTCCGAAGTAATTCGGCCTGAACCCAAATTCCGGTGCCGCGCGAGGTTCTCCGCGTGATAAGGTGCCAGTAACCGTTGAGAGACAAAGAATATGTCCCGTCGCCATAGTGCAGAAAAGCGTGAGATCAATCCGGACCCGAAGTTCGGCGATCTGGTCGTCACGAAATTCATGAACGCCATCATGCTTCACGGCAAGAAGTCCGTCGCCGAAACGATCGTTTACGGCGCCTTCGATGTCGTCGAGTCCAAGACGAAGCAGGAACCGGTCACGGTTTTCCACCAGGCTCTCGAGAACGTCGCCCCCCACGTCGAAGTTCGTTCTCGCCGCGTCGGTGGCGCGACCTATCAGGTTCCGGTGGACGTCCGTCCGGAGCGCCGCCAGGCCCTCGCCATCCGCTGGCTGATCGCCGCTGCCCGCAAGCGTAACGAAACGACGATGGTCGAGCGTCTCAGCGGAGAGCTGATGGATGCCGCCAACAATCGTGGTTCCGCTGTCAAGAAGCGCGAAGACACGCACAAGATGGCTGATGCGAACCGCGCGTTCTCGCACTATCGCTGGTAATCCAACGCGTTCGAAAGGCAGTCCACTCCATGGCTCGCGAATATAAAATCGAAGACTACCGTAATTTCGGTATCATGGCGCACATCGACGCCGGCAAGACGACGACGACGGAGCGTATCCTTTACTACACCGGCAAGTCGCACAAGATCGGCGAAGTGCATGACGGCGCTGCTACCATGGACTGGATGGAGCAGGAGCAGGAACGCGGCATCACCATCACGTCGGCGGCGACCACGACCTTCTGGAAGGGTCGCGACGGCAAGATGCGCCGCTTCAACATCATCGACACCCCCGGCCACGTCGACTTCACCATCGAAGTCGAGCGTTCGCTGCGCGTGCTTGACGGCGCTGTCGCCCTTCTCGATGCCAATGCCGGCGTCGAGCCGCAGACGGAAACCGTCTGGCGTCAGGCCGACAAGTACAACGTGCCGCGGATGATCTTCTGCAACAAGATGGACAAGACCGGTGCGGACTTCTACCGCTCCGTCGAGATGATCAAGACCCGTCTCGGTGCCACCGCCGCCGTCTGCCAGCTTCCGATCGGCGCCGAAACCGAATTCAAGGGCGTCGTCGACCTGATCGAGATGAATGCCCTGGTCTGGCGCGACGAGTCGCTCGGCGCTGCCTGGGACGTCGTCGAGATTCCGGACGACCTGAAGGAACAGGCCGAGGAATGGCGTGAGAAGCTGATCGAGACCATCGTCGAAATCGACGAGGAGGCGATGGAAGCCTATCTCGAAGGCAACTACCCGGACAACGACAAGATCCGCGCCCTGATCCGTCGCGGCACGATCGACGTGAAGTTCTTCCCGATGTTCTGCGGCTCCGCCTTCAAGAACAAGGGCGTTCAGCCGCTGCTCGACGCCGTTGTCGAATATCTGCCGTCGCCGGCCGATATTCCGGCCATCAAGGGCATCGACGTCAAGACGGAAGCCGAAATCGAGCGTCATGCCGACGACTCCGAGCCGCTGTCCATGCTGGCGTTCAAGATCATGAACGACCCCTTCGTCGGTTCACTGACCTTCTGCCGCATCTACTCGGGCAAGCTCGAGAAGGGCTCGTCGGTCATGAACACGGTCAAGGAAAAGCGCGAGCGCGTCGGCCGCATGCTTCAGATGCACTCCAACTCGCGTGAAGACATCGAAGAAGCCTTCGCCGGCGACATCGTCGCTCTGGCCGGCCTCAAGGAAACCACGACGGGCGACACGCTGTGCGATCCGCTGCATCCGGTTATCCTCGAGCGCATGGAATTCCCCGAGCCGGTCATCCAGATCGCCATCGAGCCGAAGTCCAAGGGCGACCAGGAAAAGATGGGCCTCGCCCTCAACCGCCTGGCGGCCGAAGACCCGTCCTTCCGCGTCAAGTCCGACGAGGAATCCGGCCAGACGATCATCGCCGGCATGGGCGAGTTGCACCTCGACATTCTCGTCGACCGCATGCGTCGCGAGTTCAAGGTCGAGGCGACCGTCGGCGCGCCGCAGGTTGCCTATCGTGAAACCATCACGAAGAAGCACGAGGAAGACTACACCCACAAGAAGCAGTCCGGCGGTACCGGTCAGTTCGCGCGCGTCAAGATCGTGTTCGAGCCGAACCCGGATGGCGACGAATTCGTCTTCGATTCCAAGATCGTCGGCGGCGCCGTTCCGAAGGAATACATTCCGGGCGTCCAGAAGGGTATCGAAAGCGTCCTGTCGTCGGGTCCGCTTGCGGGCTTCCCGATGCTCGGCGTGAAGGCCACGCTGATCGATGGTGCGTTCCATGACGTCGACTCGTCGGTTCTCGCCTTCGAAATCGCATCGCGCGCCTGCTTCCGCGAAGCGGCCAAGAAGGCCGGTGCCCAGCTTCTCGAGCCGATGATGAAGGTTGAAGTCGTCACGCCGGAAGACTATGTCGGCGATGTGATCGGCGACCTGAACTCCCGCCGTGGCCAGATCCAGGGTCAGGAGAGCCGCGGCATCGCGGTCGTCATCAACGCCCATGTTCCGCTGGCGAACATGTTCAAGTATGTCGACAACCTGCGCTCCATGTCGCAGGGCCGCGCTCAGTACTCGATGGTCTTCGACCACTACGCACCGGTGCCGACCAACGTCGCCGCTGAAATCCAGGCCAAGTACTCCGGTCAGAAGTGACCGGAGCCCTTCTGGGCTTCTAGATAAACCTATTCAGAATCATCCCCGCAAGGGGGCAGATTGGAGAGCCGAAAATGGCAAAGAGCAAGTTTGAGCGGACGAAGCCGCACGTTAACATTGGTACGATCGGGCACGTTGACCACGGCAAGACGTCTTTGACGGCTGCGATCACGAAGTTCTTCGGGGAGTTCAAGGCGTACGACCAGATCGACGCTGCTCCGGAAGAAAAGGCGCGCGGCATCACGATCTCGACGGCACACGTCGAGTACGAGACGGCGAACCGCCACTATGCGCACGTCGATTGCCCCGGCCACGCCGACTACGTGAAGAACATGATCACGGGTGCTGCGCAGATGGACGGCGCGATCCTGGTGTGCTCGGCTGCCGACGGCCCGATGCCGCAGACGCGCGAGCACATCCTGCTGGCCCGTCAGGTCGGCGTTCCGGCGATTGTGGTGTTCCTGAACAAGGTCGACCAGGTGGACGACCCGGAACTTCTGGAACTGGTCGAGCTTGAAGTCCGCGAGCTTCTGTCGTCCTACGACTTCCCCGGCGACGATATCCCGATCATCAAGGGTTCGGCTCTGGCCGCTCTTGAAGATTCGGACAAGACGATCGGTGAAGACGCGATCCGCGAGCTGATGGCCGCCGTCGACGCCTACATCCCGACGCCCGAGCGTCCGATCGACCAGCCGTTCCTGATGCCGATCGAAGACGTGTTCTCGATCTCCGGCCGCGGTACGGTTGTGACGGGCCGCGTCGAGCGCGGGATCGTCAAGGTCGGCGAGGAAGTCGAGATTGTCGGCATCCGTCCGACGTCGAAGACGACGGTGACGGGCGTGGAAATGTTCCGCAAGCTTCTGGACCAGGGCCAGGCCGGCGACAACATCGGCGCGCTGGTTCGCGGTGTGAACCGTGACGGTGTCGAGCGTGGCCAGATCCTGTGCAAGCCGGGTTCGGTTAAGCCGCACAAGAAGTTCAAGGCTGAAGCCTACATCCTGACGAAGGAAGAGGGCGGCCGTCATACGCCGTTCTTCACGAACTACCGTCCGCAGTTCTACTTCCGCACGACGGACGTGACGGGGATCGTTACGCTTCCGGAAGGCACGGAAATGGTGATGCCGGGCGACAACGTGACGGTCGACGTCGAGCTGATCGTTCCGATCGCGATGGAAGAGAAGCTGCGCTTCGCGATCCGCGAAGGCGGCCGCACGGTCGGCGCCGGTATCGTCGCCTCCATCGTCGAGTAATCCCCGACAGGGGGGGGCGCCAACAAGCGCCGTTCCCCGTTGGTCATCTCTGGTCGAAGCATGCGGATATCCCGCATGCCTCTCGATTTACCGGTAGCGCGAAAAAATCGCGCTGCCGTGGGCGTTCGGTCATTGCATCGGACGCCGATTCCGTATATGTGGCGGGTCGTTTTACAGATACCGGCATAGGGCGATTTGCTCTTTGCGATCTTTGAAGCTGTAGCACCCGGATAACGAATGACGAACCGCCTCGTCAGAGGCATTCGCTTAACAAGAACAAGGACAAGTCGAATGAACGGCCAGAATATCCGCATCCGCCTCAAGGCGTTTGATCACCGGATTCTTGACGCCTCCACGCGGGAAATCGTTTCGACGGCCAAGCGCACGGGTGCTTCGGTCCGCGGTCCGGTGCCGCTGCCGACGCGGATCGAAAAGTTCACTGTCAACCGCTCGCCCCACGTGGACAAGAAGAGCCGTGAACAGTTCGAGATGCGCACCCACAAGCGTCTGCTCGACATCGTTGATCCGACCCCCCAGACCGTCGATGCCCTGATGAAGCTCGACCTGGCTGCCGGCGTCGACGTCGAAATCAAGCTGTAATGCGACCTCCCGTGTCGGTTCCGGCGCGGGTGAGGCTTGCCGCTTGACTATAAGAGGTCCGGCTGAGGCCGAAACAACAAGGAAGGTACGTGGGGTCCTCCCAGCGTCTTCCAGAAACAGGAGACCGGAAAGCCGGATGGCTTGACGGGAACTCTTCAACAAAGAGGCATGCGGGGTTTTCCCGGCAAGGACTCTCAAGAGGAACGAATCGATGCGTTCAGGTGTGATTGCACAGAAAGTAGGGATGACCCGCGTCTACAACGACGCCGGTGAGCACATCCCGGTAACGGTTTTGCGGCTGGACAACGTTCAGGTTGTCGCGCAGCGTACCGTCGAGAAGAACGGCTACACGGCCGTGCAGCTCGGCGCGGGTGCCGCGAAGGTCAAGAATACGTCGAAGGCCGAGCGCGGCCATTTCGCCATCGCCCAGGTCGAGCCGAAGGCGAAGCTGGTCGAATTCCGCGTCTCCGAGGACAACCTCATCGATGTCGGCGCCGAACTGACGGCCAGCCACTTCGTTGCCGGTCAGTTCGTCGACGTGACGGGCACGACGATCGGTAAGGGGTTCGCCGGTGCCATGAAGCGCCACAACTTCGGCGGTCTGCGCGCCACGCACGGCGTGTCCGTCTCACACCGTTCGCACGGCTCGACCGGTTCCAACCAGGATCCGGGCAAGGTCTGGAAGGGCAAGCGCATGGCCGGCCACATGGGCCAGACCCGCGTCACGACCCAGAACCTCGAGGTCGTTTCGACCGATGAGGATCGTGGTCTCATTCTCGTCAAGGGCGCTGTTCCTGGTTCCAAGGGTTCCTGGATCGTCGTTCGCGACGCCGTAAAGGCCGCTGTTCCGGAAAGCGCTCCGCGCCCGGCCGGCCTGCGCGCAGCATCCAAGTAAGGGAGCCGAAAAATGGATCTCACCGTCAAAACGCTTGAGGGGAAGGACGCCGGCACGATCTCGTTGTCGGATACCGTTTTCGGTCTCGAACCCCGTGAAGACATCATCGCCCGCGTCGTTCGTTGGCAGCTTGCCAAGAAGCAGCAGGGCACCCACAAGACCAAGGGCCGTTCGGAAGTCTCCCGCACCGGCTCCAAGATGTACAAGCAGAAGGGCACGGGCCGCGCCCGTCACCATTCCGCACGTGCTCCGCAGTTCCGCGGCGGCGGCAAGGCCCACGGCCCGGTCGTTCGCAGCCATGCCTTCGACCTGCCGAAGAAGGTTCGCGCCCTCGGCTTGCGTCATGCCCTGTCCGCCAAGCTCCGCGCCGAAAGCCTGATCGTCGTCGACGACCTCGCCGCCGCCGAAGCCCGGACGAAGCTGCTCGCCGGCAACCTCGAGACGCTCGGCCTGACCAACGCACTGATCATCGGCGGTTCTGAAGTTGACGCCAACTTCGCGCTCGCTGCCAAGAACATCCCGAATGTCGATGTTCTGCCGGTTCAGGGCATCAACGTTTACGACATTCTGCGCCGTGGCACCCTGGTGCTCTCCAAGGCTGCGGTCGAAGCTCTGGAGGAGCGGTTCAAATGACTGATCTTCGCCACTACGACGTGATCGTCTCTCCGTCGATCACGGAAAAGTCCACGCTGGTATCCGAACAGAACCAGGTGGTGTTCAACGTTGCCAAGGGCGCTTCCAAGCCGGAAATCAAGGCTGCCGTCGAAGCTCTCTTCGGTGTCAAGGTCAAGGCCGTGAACACGCTCGTCCGCAAGGGCAAGATCAAGCGTTTCAAGGGCTTCGCTGGCAAGCAGAAGGACGTCAAGAAGGCCGTCGTGACGCTTGCCGAAGGCCAGTCGATCGACGTCTCCACCGGTCTTTGACGGCTAGCCTGAAGGGAATAGAAAAATGGCATTGAAAAGTTTCAATCCGACGACCCCGAGCCAGCGCCAGCTCGTCATTGTCGACCGCTCCGGTCTGTACAAGGGCAAGCCGGTCAAGGCGCTGACGGAAGGTCTGTCCTCCAAGGGCGGCCGTAACAACGCCGGTCGCATCACCGTCCGCTTCCAGGGCGGCGGTCACAAGCGCACCTATCGTCTGGTCGACTTCAAGCGTCGCAAGTTCGACGTTGAAGCCACTGTCGAGCGTCTGGAATACGACCCGAACCGTACTGCCTTCATCGCTCTCATCACCTATGCTGATGGCGAACAGGCCTACATCCTGGCTCCGCAGCGCCTCGCCGCCGGCGACAAGGTCATCTCCTCGCAGAAGGCCGTCGACGTCAAGCCGGGCAACACCATGCCGTTGCAGTCCATTCCGGTCGGCTCGATCGTTCATAACGTCGAGCTGAAGCCGGCCAAGGGCGGCCAGATCGCCCGTTCCGCCGGCACCTATGTCCAGCTCGTCGGCCGCGACGCCGGGATGGCCATCCTGCGCCTCAACTCCGGTGAACAGCGTCTCGTACATGGCTCGTGCCTGGCAACCATCGGCGCCGTTTCCAACGCCGACCACGGGAACATCAACGACGGCAAGGCCGGCCGTTCGCGCTGGCGCGGCAAGCGTCCGCACGTTCGCGGCGTCGTCATGAACCCCGTCGACCACCCGCACGGTGGTGGCGAAGGCCGCACGTCCGGTGGCCGTCATCCGGTGACGCCGTGGGGCAAGCCGACGAAGGGCAAGCGCACGCGCTCGAACAAGTCCACCGACAAGTTCATCATGCGTTCGCGCCATCAGCGCAAGAAGTAAGAGAGGAAGTCAGAAATGGCTCGTTCAGTATGGAAAGGCCCGTTTGTTGACGGATATCTTCTCAAGAAGGCTGAGAAGGTGCGTGAAGGCGGGCGTAGTGAAGTCATCAAGATCTGGAGCCGCCGCTCCACGATCCTGCCGCAGTTCGTCGGCCTGACGTTCGGCGTCTACAATGGCTCCAAGCATGTTCCGGTCAGCGTCAACGAAGACATGGTCGGCCACAAGTTCGGCGAATTCGCTCCGACCCGTACCTATTACGGCCACGGTGCGGACAAGAAGGCGAAGAGGAAATAATCATGGGCAAGGCAAAAACCGAACGCCGGCTCAAGGAAAACGAAGCGCAGGCTATTGCCCGCACGCTTCGTGTCAGCCCGCAGAAGCTCAACCTGGTTGCCGCGCTCATCCGCGGCAAGAAGGTCGACCGCGCGCTGGCCGAACTGGAGTTCTCCCGCAAGCGGATCGCCGGCACGGTCAGGAAGACCCTGGAATCGGCCATCGCGAACGCCGAAAACAACCACGACCTCGACGTCGACAGCCTGATCGTCGCCGAGGCCTACGTCGGCAAGTCCATCGTCATGAAGCGTTTCCACGCCCGTGGCCGTGGCCGTGCATCGCGTGTCGAGAAGCCGTTCGCGCACCTGACCATCGTGGTGCGTGAAGTCCAGGAAAAAGGGGAGGCTGCATAATGGGCCAGAAAATTAATCCGATCGGTTTCCGTCTCGGCATTAACCGCACCTGGGACAGCCGCTGGTTCGCCGATAACGCGGAATACGGCAACCTCCTGCACGAAGACCTGAAGATCCGCGCCTTCGTCCAGAAGGAACTGAAGCAGGCCGGCATCGCCAAGGTGGTCATCGAGCGTCCGCACAAGAAGTGCCGCGTCACGATCCACTCGGCCCGCCCGGGTCTCATCATCGGCAAGAAGGGCGCCGACATCGAAAAGCTTCGCAAGAAGCTTTCCGAAATGACGCAGTCCGAAACGCACCTCAACATCGTCGAAGTGCGCAAGCCGGAAACCGATGCGACGCTGGTCGCCCAGTCGATCGCCCAGCAGCTCGAGCGTCGCGTGGCTTTCCGCCGTGCGATGAAGCGCGCCGTGCAGTCGGCGATGCGTCTCGGCGCCGAAGGCATCAGGATCACCTGCGCCGGCCGTCTGGGTGGCGCTGAAATCGCCCGTACCGAATGGTATCGCGAAGGCCGCGTTCCGCTTCACACGCTGCGCGCCGACATCGACTACGGCACGGCCGAAGCCGAAACCGCCTACGGTATCTGCGGTATCAAGGTCTGGATCTTCAAGGGTGAAATCCTTGAGCACGATCCGATGGCTTCCGAGCGCCGGGCGCTCGAAGGCGACTCGCAGGGCTCTTCCAACCGTGACCGTGGCGACCGCCGCCGCGAGAACGCTTGATCAACGCTGGCGAAAGATAAGCTCGGAGAAGTAAGAAAATGTTGCAGCCAAAGCGTACAAAGTATCGCAAGCAGTTCAAGGGTCGCATCAAGGGTGTGGCCAAGGGCGGCTTCGACCTTGCCTTCGGTGAATTCGGTCTGAAGGCTCAGGAACCCAACCGCGTCAACGCGCGCGAGATCGAGGCGGCCCGCCGCGCGATCACGCGCTACATGAAGCGCGCCGGTCGCGTCTGGATCCGCGTTTTCCCCGATGTTCCGGTCACGGCCAAGCCGACCGAAGTTCGTATGGGTAAGGGCAAGGGTTCGGTCGAATACTGGGCGGCCAAGGTCAAGCCTGGCCGCATGATGTTCGAGATCGACGGTGTGAGCGAGGAAATCGCCCGTGAGGCCCTGCGCCTCGGCGCAGCCAAGCTCTCGGTCAAGACGCGCTTCGTACAGCGCATCGCAGAGTAAGGGATTGAGCCAATGAAAGCCGCAGACGTTCGCGCGCTGAGCGCAGACCAGCTGAAGGAAGAGCTTGCCAAGCTGAAGAAGGAGCAGTTCAACCTGCGCTTCCAGAAGGCCACCGGCCAGCTTGAAAAGACCTCGCGGGTCACGGAAGTCCGCAAGGACATCGCCCGCATCAAGACCATTGCCCGCCAGAAGGCGGCCGAAGCCAAGGCCTAAGGACCAGATCGATGCCGAAAAGAATTCTTCAGGGTGTCGTCGTGAGCGACAAGAACGAAAAGACTGTCGTGGTCCGCGTCGAGCGCCGTTTTGCGCACCCGCTGCTTCAGAAGACCGTTCGCCGGTCCAAGAAGTACAAGGCCCATGACGAGAGCAACCAGTACAAGGTCGGTGACGTCGTTTCCATCCAGGAATGCGCGCCGATCTCCAAGGACAAGCGCTGGACGGTGATTGCCGCCCAGGCGTGACGAATACGGATTTTCCGTAGCGGATCCATCCCGGATGCCTTCGCGGCATTCGGGATCGTTCGTTGAAGGATAAGGCCCTCCGGAGGACAAGAATCTTCGGGCGGGCCTTGTACTTTTTGGAAAACGCTGTATGAAGCACGCGACTGGAGCGGAAGGAAGTCCGGAATCGGGCCTCCTGCCGCTTCCATGCTGTTTACGCTTCGCCGAAGGCGGGGCAGGCGGCATGAAATTGAACCTTAGTCAATAAGCCGGGTCAGGGGGTGCTTCACCCAACCGGCCTGGTAACAACAAGAAGGCGACCTGACATGATTCAGATGCAAACAAACCTCGACGTGGCGGATAATTCCGGCGCACGTCGTGTCATGTGCATCAAGGTGCTGGGCGGCTCCAAGCGCAAGTATGCTTCGGTCGGCGACATCATCGTCGTTTCGATCAAGGAAGCTATTCCGCGTGGCCGCGTCAAGAAGGGCGACGTGATGAAGGCCGTGGTGGTTCGTACCGCCAAGGACATCCGCCGTCCGGACGGCAGCGTCATCCGTTTCGATAACAACGCGGCCGTTCTTATCGACAACAAGAAAGAGCCGATCGGCACCCGTATCTTCGGACCGGTTCCGCGCGAACTCCGCGCCAAGAGCCATATGAAGATCATCTCGCTGGCTCCGGAAGTGCTGTAAGGAGCAATCGAGATGCAGAAGATTCGTAAAGGCGACAAGGTCGTCGTAATCACCGGCAAGGACAAGGGCCGTCAGGGCGAAGTCCTTCAGGTTCTCCCGAAGGAAGATCGGGCCGTCGTTCGCGGTGTCAACGTCGTCAAGCGCCACCAGCGCCAGACGCAGACCCAGGAAGCCGGCATCATCACCAAGGAAGCCTCGGTCCATCTTTCCAACCTTTCGATCGTCGACAAGGACGGCAAGCCGACCCGCGTCGGTTTCAAGGTTGTTGAAGGCAAGAAGGTCCGTGTGGCCAAGCGTTCGGGAGAAGTGATCGATGGCTGAGGTAAAGTACGAGCCGCGGCTGAAGACGGAATACGCCTCGCGTATTCGCGCCAAGTTGCAGGAAACCTATTCGTACAGCAACGAGATGCAGATTCCGAAGCTGTCGAAGATCGTGATCAATATGGGTGTGGGCGAATCCACGGCCGACTCGAAGAAGCCCACCGTTGCCGCCGCCGACCTGGCTGCGATCGCGGGCCAGAAGCCGGTCATCACCCGTGCACGCAATTCCATCGCGGGCTTCAAGCTTCGCGAGGGCATGCCGATCGGCGCCAAGGTGACGCTGCGCGGCGTTCGCATGTATGAATTCCTAGATCGCCTGGTCAACATCGCGCTCCCGCGCGTTCGCGACTTCCGCGGCCTGAACCCGAAGTCCTTTGACGGCCGTGGCAACTTCGCTATGGGCATCAAGGAGCACATTGTGTTCCCGGAGATCAACTACGACAAGGTTGATCAGATGTGGGGCATGGACATCATCGTTTGCACGACGGCCAAGACCGACGACGAAGCCCGGACTCTTCTGAAAGAGTTCAACTTCCCGTTCCGTCAGTAACCGTAACGACGAGCGTAGAAAAGGAACTTCAATATGGCGAAAACAAGCGCAGTTGAAAAGAACAAGCGCCGCCGCAAGACCGTCGCCAGCCAGGCCGCCAAGCGTGCCAAGCTGAAGGCGATCATCATGGACCAGGCCCTTCCGATCGAAGACCGGTTCAAGGCAACCCTCAAGCTGGCGGAACTGCCGCGCGACGGCTCCAAGACCCGCATTCGCAACCGTTGCGAAGTGACCGGTCGCCCGCGCGCGTTCTACCGCAAGCTCAGGATGTCGCGTATCGCGCTTCGCGAGCTGGGCAATCTCGGCAAGGTGCCGGGCATTGTGAAGTCGAGCTGGTAAGGAGACGGGAAGATGACCATGACTGATCCGTTGGGCGATATGCTCACCCGTATCCGCAATGGCGCCGCTCGTCGCAAGTCGACGGTGTCCACGCCGGCCTCCAAGCTTCGCGTCCGCGTTCTCGACGTTCTCCAGGCCGAGGGCTACATTCGTGGCTACAGCCAGGTCGAGTCCGGCAGCGGCAAGGCCGAGTTGCAGATCGAACTCAAGTACTATGAAGGCGCTTCGGTCATCCGTGAGATCGGCCGCGTGTCCAAGCCGGGCCGCCGGGTTTATGTCTCGGTGAAGTCCATTCCGCAGGTCGCGAACGGCCTCGGCATCACCATCCTTTCGACTCCGAAGGGCGTGATGGCCGATCACCAGGCTCGCGAACAGAATGTTGGCGGTGAGGTTCTCTGCTCGGTCTTCTAAGACCGGTCAGGGGAACTCCATAACGAACAGACAGGATTTAAACATGTCTCGTATCGGTAAAAAGCCCGTTCCGGTTCCTGCTGGTGTGACGGCCTCTGTCGAAGGACAGAAGGTCACGGCCAAGGGCCCGAAGGGTGAACTTTTCTTCGTCGCGAATGACGAAATCGCTCTCGCGCTGGAAGACAACGCCATTTCGGTCACTCCGGTGAACGAAACGAAGGATGCTCGTTCGAAGTGGGGCATGTCCCGCACGATGATCGAGAACATCTTCAAGGGCGTCAAGGACGGTTTCGAGCGCAAGCTTGAAATCAACGGCGTCGGTTATCGTGCCGCCCTGCAGGGCAAGAACCTGCAGCTCGCGCTCGGTTTCAGCCACGACGTGATCTACGAACCGCCGCAGGGCATCACCATTGCAGTGCCGAAGCCGACGGAAATCGTCGTCACCGGCATCAGCAAGCAGCAGGTTGGCCAGGTTGCGGCCGAAATTCGCGAATTCCGTGGCCCCGAGCCCTACAAGGGCAAGGGCGTCAAGTATGCGGAAGAGCGGATTGTCCGCAAGGAAGGCAAGAAGAAGTAAGGATCACGCGAAATGGCTAGCAGGAAACAAGCACTTGCCAAGCGCGCGAGCCGCGTGCGCCGCCAGCTCAAGGCGGTTGCGAACGGTCGTCCGCGCCTGTCGGTTCATCGCTCGTCGAAGAACATCTACGCCCAGATCATCGATGACGTCGCCGGCCGCACGCTTGCCGCCGCTTCGACGCTCGACACCGGTCTGCGCACCGAACTGAAGACCGGGGCCGACACGGCCGCCGCCGCCGCCGTCGGCAAGCTCGTCGCCGAGCGTGCCACCGCTGCGGGCGTCAAGGAGGTCGTGTTCGACCGTGGCGCCTTCATCTATCACGGCCGCATCAAGGCTCTTGCCGAGGCTGCCCGTGAAGGTGGCCTGAGCTTCTGAGTTTGCCTGGAAATCCTTATTCGGGGTTTCCGTAAAACTTTGGTTGAAAATGTCGGCCCGGACTGATATCCGGGCCGTCGTCTTGGGTGAAAGCCCGTCGTCTGCCGCACGCTCCCTGTGAACAGGGCGCGGCGCGGTTATCATTGTGTCCGCCGATTGCATCCGGAAAAGAAAAAGGAAGAGGACAATGGCACAGAAGGAAAGGGCTCCGCGCGATGATCGCGGCAGCCGTGAAGAGCGCGACAGCGAGTTCGTCGACAAGCTGGTCGCTATCAACCGCGTCGCCAAGGTGGTGAAGGGCGGCCGTCGTTTCGGCTTTGCCGCTCTCGTCGTCGTCGGCGACCAGAAGGGCCGGGTCGGTTTCGGTCATGGCAAGGCGCGTGAAGTGCCGGAAGCCATCCGCAAGGCCACCGAAGCCGCCAAGCGCGACCTGATTTTCGTTCCGCTTCGTGACGGTCGCACGCTGCATCACGACGTCAACGGCCGTCATGGCGCCGGCAAGGTTCTGCTGCGCGCCGCCAAGGCTGGTACCGGCATCATCGCCGGCGGTCCGATGCGCGCTGTCTTCGAAACGCTCGGCGTCAACGACGTCGTCGCCAAGTCGACGGGTTCTTCGAACCCCTACAACATGGTGCGCGCCACGTTCGATGCGCTGAAGCATCAGGTCCATCCCAAGGACATCGCTGCCCAGCGCGGCATCAAGTACGCCACCCTTCAGGCTCGTCGCGCGGATGCCGGCGTGTCCTCCGAAGAGTAAGAGGAGGCAGGGATGACCAAGAAGACGATCACTGTCGAACAGATCGGCAGCCCGATTCGCCGTCCGGAAGTCCAGCGCAAGACGCTGATCGGTCTGGGCCTCAACAAGATGCACCGTCGCCGCACGCTGGAAGATACGCCGGCTGTCCGCGGCATGATCCGTGCTGTTCAGCATCTCGTTCGCGTCGTCGACGAGAAGTGACACGGAGGAACCTGTCATGAAGCTCAATGAAATCAAGGACAACGAAGGCGCCAGCAAGAGCCGCACCCGCGTCGGTCGCGGTATCGGCTCCGGCAAGGGCAAGACCGGCGGTCGTGGCGTGAAGGGTCAGAAGGCTCGTTCGGGCGTTTCGATCAACGGCTTCGAGGGCGGCCAGATGCCGATCTACCGCCGTCTGCCGAAGCGTGGCTTCAACAACATCTTCGCTTCCGAATATGTTGTCGTTTCGCTCGGCCGCATCCAGGATGCGATCACGGCCGGCAAGCTCGACGCCGCCAAGACGATCGATGCCGAAGCGCTCAAGGCGGCCGGCGTCGTCCGTCGCGTCAAGGACGGCGTTCGCGTTCTGTCGGATGGCGAACTGAAGTCGAAGGTGACGATCGAAGTCGCCGGCGCCTCCAAGGCTGCCGTCGAGAAGATCGAAAAGGCCGGCGGTTCGATCAAGCAGCTCGCAGCAGCGGCTGTCGCCGAATAAATCGCGAATGCGAACCGCCCGGTTCTTCAATCCGGGCGGTTCTGCTCCCATATGGGAGGCCTCACGCCCTTGCATGCGCTGTTCCAGAAAAGATGTGACGCGGTTTTCCGTCCCGGATCTCGTAGGAGAGCAGCAATACGCAGGGCAGGGCGGCAGGTCGCAATGACCGCCGCGGATCGTTGAAGGGTGAGGCGTCGGCGTTTTCCGCCACATGCCTTGCTCCGTTCAAAAAACAGAATATCGCTTCCGGAAAGGCCGGCCTCGTCGCGCCGCCGGAACGGGACAGGCGGAGATACGCATGGCATCAGCAGCGGAACAGTTGGCCTCGAATCTGAATTTTGCCACCTTCGCCAAGGCTGAGGATCTCAAGAAGCGCCTTTGGTTTACCCTGGCAGCTCTCCTCGTTTATCGTCTTGGCACTCATATTCCCCTGCCGGGCCTCAATCCAGAAGCCTATGCGCAGGCGTTCCAGTCACAGGCCGGTGGCATATTGGGGCTTTTCAACATGTTCGCCGGCGGCGCCGTCGAGCGCATGGCGATTTTCGCCCTCGGCATCATGCCCTACATCTCCGCGTCGATCATCGTTCAGCTCATGACCTCGGTCGTGCCCTCGCTCGAGGCGTTGAAGAAGGAAGGCGAAGCGGGCCGCAAGATCATCAACCAGTACACCCGCTACGGCACGGTGATTCTCGGCACGCTTCAGGCCTACGGCATTGCCGTCGGTCTTGAGAGCGGCAGCGGCCTTGTCAACGATCCGGGCTGGTTCTTCCGCCTTTCCACGGTCCTGACGCTGCTCGGCGGCACGATGTTCCTGATGTGGCTCGGCGAGCAGATCACCTCGCGCGGCATCGGCAACGGCATTTCGCTGATCATCTATGCGGGCATCGCCGCCGGTCTGCCCAGTGCGCTGGCCGGGACCCTCGAACTCGGCCGTACCGGTGCCCTCTCCACCGTGCTGATCCTGACGGTTCTCGTCGTCGCGATCGCCGTCATCGCCCTGATCGTGTTCGTCGAGCGCGCGCAGCGCCGCCTGGTGATCCAGTATCCCAAGCGGCAGGTGGGCAACCGCATGTTCCAGGGTGATACGTCCCATCTGCCTCTGAAGCTGAACACGGCGGGCGTCATTCCGGCGATCTTCGCCTCGTCGCTCCTGCTTCTGCCGGCGACGGCGGCGGGTTTCACCGACTCGGCGCAACTGCCGCCCTGGGCGACCACGGTCATCGCGTCGCTCGGCCACGGCCAGCCGCTGTTCATGGTGCTCTATGGCGCGCTGATCGCGTTCTTCGCCTTCTTCTACACGGCCATCGTCTTCAATCCGAAAGACACGGCCGACAACCTGAAAAAGCATGGCGGCTTCATTCCGGGCATTCGCCCGGGCGAGCGTACCGCGCAGTATATCGATTACGTGCTCACGCGCATCACGGTCGTTGGCGCCGTCTATCTTGTCTTTGTCTGCATTCTTCCCGAAATTCTGGTAGCACGCACGGGCGTTCCGCTGGCTCTCGGCGGCACCTCGCTTCTGATCATGGTGAGCGTCACCCTCGATACGGTTGCGCAGATCCAGGGGCACCTGATTGCCCAGCAGTATGAAGGCCTGATCAAGAAGTCCAAGTTGCGTGGAGGCAAGAGGGGAAAATGAGACTGATTCTTTTGGGGCCTCCGGGCGCCGGCAAGGGCACGCAGGCCCAGCGTATTGTCGAGCGTCACGGCATTCCCCAGCTTTCGACCGGCGACATGCTGCGCGCCGCAATCGCGGCGGGCACCGACATCGGCAAGAAGGCGAAGGCCGTCATGGACGCCGGCAAACTGGTGTCCGACGATATCGTCATCGGGATCGTGGCGGAGCGCATCGAGCAGCCCGACTGTTCCAAGGGGTTCATTCTCGACGGTTTTCCGCGCACGCTGGTTCAGGCCGACGCAACGGAGGCGATGCTGAAGGCGAAGGGGCTGGAACTCTCGGCGGTGATCGAGATCCAGGTGGACGACGAGGTTCTCACGGACCGTATCGCCGGACGCTACACCTGTGCCCAGTGCGGCGCGGGCTATCACGACACCAACCTGAAGCCGAAGGTCGAAGGCGTGTGCGACCGTTGCGGTTCGACTCACTTCAAGCGGCGTCCCGACGATAATCGGGATACGGTGGTGGCCCGTCTCCAGACCTATTACAAGGACACGTCCCCGCTGATCGGCTACTATTATGCCAAGGGACTGCTCCACGGCGTGGACGGCATGGCCAGTATCGACGAAGTCACCGCATCGATCGAGGCCATCCTGGCCAAGGTCTGAAGACCGCGGCGCTTCTGGCGCCGCGCTAGCCGACATACCGTTCGGCTTTCAAGAATCTTAAGCGGGCCGGTTGCTTTTTGGCCCTGATTCCGCTAAAGACCGCGCCAACTCGTTGTCTGCAATCGATCGGCGCGGATATCTCAAGGGATTTCCGGGTTCGGTCTTTTTGTTGCGAACGAACCCGATTTGTAAACCGGGCGGCTTCAGGGCCGCCAGAACAGAAGCACCTTTTGCCGCAAGGCAACCGGAACGCAAGGAGAATAGGCGTGGCACGTATCGCTGGCGTCAACATCCCGACTGCGAAGCGCGTCGTTATCGCTCTTCGTTATATCCACGGGATCGGTCCGAAATTTGCACAGGAAATCGTCGAGAAGGTTGGTATTCCTTCCGACAAGCGCGTTCATCAGCTGACGGACGCCGAAGTTCTCGCGATCCGTGAAGCGATCGACCGCGACTATCACGTTGAGGGCGATCTGCGTCGCGAAACCGCAATGAACATCAAGCGTCTGATGGACCTCGGCTGCTACCGCGGCCTGCGTCATCGTCGCGGTCTGCCGGTGCATGGCCAGCGCACCCACACCAACGCCCGCACCCGCAAGGGTCCGGCCAAGGCGATCGCCGGCAAGAAGAAGTAATTTCCGGTTTTCGGAAGTTCGATCGGGAGGCTGGCTTTCGCCGGCCTCTTGGGTGTTTCCGGGCAGCATGTCCGGATGCCCGATCTACGTGGCAGGCCCGCAAGGCAAGCCGATGAATTGAGACTTGGTGAGTGGCCCTTCGGCCGTTCACCGGTGTAGCCGCTGGCATTACGGCGGTGAAGAGATCTGTGAAAGGTTAAGACTATGGCCAAGGAAGCCACCCGCATTCGCCGTCGCGAACGCAAGAACATCACGTCGGGTGTTGCGCACGTCAACTCCACGTTCAACAACACGATGATCACGATCACGGACGCCCAGGGCAATGCGATTGCCTGGTCGTCCGCCGGTGCCAAGGGTTTCAAGGGCTCGCGCAAGTCCACGCCGTTCGCGGCGCAGATCGCTGCCGAGGATTGCGCGAAAAAGGCGCAGGAACATGGCATGAAGTCGCTGGAAGTCGAAGTCTGCGGTCCGGGTTCCGGTCGTGAGTCGGCTCTGCGCGCGCTCCAGGCTGCGGGTTTCCTGATCACGTCCATCCGCGACGTGACGCCGATCCCGCACAATGGTTGCCGTCCGCGCAAGAAGCGTCGCGTCTGAACCTTTCACTGTTCAACGCCCGCGAGCGTTTCCTGCCCGGTTGCGAGCAGGGCGCTCCTCCGGGTGCTTCGCACGAAAGCCGTCACGATTGGATGGTGCGGCAAATGGAAGGTAAAGCGATATGATTCAGAAGAACTGGCAGGAACTCATCAAGCCGAGCAAGGTGGAATTCACCTCTTCGGGCCGCACCAAGGCAACGCTGGTTGCCGAGCCGTTGGAACGCGGCTTCGGCCTGACCCTCGGCAACGCGCTGCGTCGCGTTCTGCTCTCCTCTCTGCGCGGAGCGGCCGTGACAGCCGTGCAGATCGACGGCGTGCTGCATGAATTCTCCTCCATCCCCGGCGTTCGCGAGGATGTGACGGACATCGTGCTCAACATCAAGGAAATCGCCATCAAGATGGATGGCGACGATCCGAAGCGCATGGTCGTTCGCAAGCAGGGCCCCGGCCCGGTCTATGCGGGCGACATCCAGACGGTTGGCGATATCGAGATCCTCAACCCGAACCATGTGATCTGCACGCTCGATGAGGGTGCGGAAATCCGCATGGAATTCACGGTCAATAACGGCAAGGGCTATGTCCCGGCGGAACGCAATCGCGCCGAAGACGCCCCCATCGGTCTGATCCCGGTCGATAGCCTTTATTCGCCGATCAAGAAGGTGTCCTACAAGGTGGAAAACACCCGCGAAGGACAGGTTCTTGACTATGACAAGCTGACGATGACCATCGAGACCGATGGTTCCGTCTCGGGCGAAGATGCCGTTGCTTTCGCTGCGCGCATCCTCCAGGACCAGCTCTCGGTCTTCGTCAATTTCGACGAACCGCAGAAGGAAGCCGAAGAGGAAGCCGTCACGGAGCTGGCGTTCAACCCGGCGCTTCTCAAGAAGGTGGACGAACTGGAACTTTCCGTCCGTTCGGCCAACTGCCTCAAGAACGACAACATCGTCTATATCGGCGACCTCATTCAGAAGACCGAAGCGGAAATGCTCCGGACTCCGAATTTCGGCCGCAAGTCGCTCAACGAGATCAAGGAAGTTCTCGCTTCTATGGGCCTGCACCTCGGCATGGAAGTGCCGGCATGGCCGCCCGAGAACATCGAGGATCTCGCCAAGCGCTACGAAGACCAGTATTAACCGTTAAAGACGCAGGGAAGCCTGCACTCATAAGGAGACAAGCTCATGCGCCACCAGAATTCCGGCCGTAAGCTCAACCGCACCGCCAGCCATCGCAAGGCGATGTTCGCCAACATGGCTGCCTCGCTCATCACCCATGAGCAGATCGTTACGACCCTGCCGAAGGCGAAGGAAATCCGCCCGATCGTCGAGAAGCTCGTGACGCTCGGCAAGCGCGGCGACCTGCACGCCCGCCGTCAGGCCATCGCCCAGATCAAGGACCAGGATGCCGTCCGCAAGCTGTTCGACACGATCGCGACGCGCTACGCCACCCGCAACGGCGGCTACCTTCGCATCATGAAGGCCGGCTTCCGTCACGGCGATAACGCCGCCGTCGCCGTCATCGAGTTCGTCGAGCGCGACGTCGATGCCAAGGGCGCCGCCGACAAGGCTCGCGTCGCTGCCGAAGCGGAAGCGGTCGAAGCCGCCTGATCCTTTCGGGAACGCTGAATCAGAAAAGGCCGGATGGGAAACCATCCGGCCTTTTCGCGTTGCGGGGGGTTCGTTCGCAATTGCGAGAATCCGGCCGGCGGTATTGATCGATATCAAGACTAAATCGGTTGTCATTCCGTAGGGTGGACATGCACCAACGATCCTGAACCGGCCCTCGGGGAGACCGGAGGAGGATCTTGCTATGGAGTGTGTCATGCAGATAGCAAATACAAGAAAACGCTTCGGTGCGGTGGCTGGGACTTTTCACTGGGTCATAGCAACTGCATTCATCCTGACCTACCCGCTTGCCTATTATATTGTTCTGGTGTTGCATTCGGACCGGACGGCGCCGCTGTTCCGCCCGCTCATCAATCTTCACTTCGTCCTCGGCATGATCGTTCTCTTTCTGGTCATTCCGCGTCTTTTGTGGCGGATTTTCAACGTCGAGCCGGAAGAGGCGCCGGGAAGCCGGGTCGAGCATATCCTGTCGAAACTGGCGCATTGGGGACTTTACGCCCTTATGATCGTGATGCCGCTCACCGGCTATCTGGGCACCAGCGGCCCGCCGATCAATTTCTACCTGTTCGAAATGACGAAGTTCCCGAACACGGCGCTGTTCCAGTGGCTCCAGCTCGACTGGGCGACTTTCGAGCCGATCGTGGATGTGATCCATCACTTCGTCGGCAAGTGGATCGCCTGGTTTGTCGTTCTCCTGCACATCGCGGCGGCCTTCTATCATCACTTCGTCCGTCACGACACCGTGCTGATCCGCATGCTGCCCGAACGGGTCGGCAACTGGCTTCTCGCCAAATGAAGGCGGCAAGCGTAACGCAAAGGGCTGCCGGGCGATGTCGCCCGGCGGCCTTTCCCTTGCCGTCGAGCGCGATGCGGTCCGGCCGGGGGAGACGGTCGCCGCTGTTCCCGAGGTGAAGCCGTTTCGCTTCGCAAGCTTGAGCTTTCCCACGATCTTCTGAACGCCTATGCGGGGCCGGCAAGATATGCGACAATCCAAGCAGGTGGGCCTTGAGCCGTACCGCTTTGGCCCGACATGATAGTGACACCTCCGGCCGTTTGCGGTAGGAACGCCGCAAATGTCGGGCTTTCGCCGCCTCGGGGAGGAGTGCGGGCGACCCGCAATAAGATCGAGGAAAACACCATGCCGCATTACCGTTCGAGAACTACCACTCATGGCCGCAACATGGCCGGTGCGCGCGGCCTTTGGCGCGCCACCGGCATGAAGGACGGCGATTTCGGCAAGCCGATCATCGCCGTCGTCAATTCCTTCACCCAGTTCGTGCCGGGCCATGTCCACCTCAAGGATCTCGGACAGCTGGTCGCCCGTGAAATCGAGGCCGCAGGCGGCGTTGCCAAGGAGTTCAATACCATCGCGGTCGACGACGGGATCGCAATGGGCCATGACGGCATGCTCTATTCGCTGCCTTCGCGCGAGCTGATCGCCGATGCCGTCGAATACATGGTCAACGCCCATTGCGCCGATGCGATGGTCTGCATCTCGAACTGCGACAAGATCACCCCCGGCATGCTCATGGCGGCGCTGCGCCTCAACATTCCGGCCATCTTCGTCTCGGGCGGGCCGATGGAGGCCGGCAAGGTCGTCCTGCACGGCAAGAAGCATGCGCTCGATCTCGTCGATGCGATGGTCGCGGCGGCCGACGACAAGGTGTCCGACGAGGACGTGCAGGCCATCGAGCGCTCGGCCTGTCCGACCTGCGGTTCCTGCTCGGGCATGTTCACGGCCAATTCCATGAATTGCCTGACGGAAGCGCTCGGCCTTTCGCTGCCCGGCAACGGTTCGACGCTCGCCACGCATGGCGACCGCAAGCGCCTGTTCGTGGAAGCCGGCCATCTGATCGTGGATATTACCCGCCGCTACTACGAGCAGGACGACACGTCGGTGCTGCCGCGTTCCGTCGCCAACAAGGCGGCTTTCGAGAACGCGATGGCCCTCGACATCGCGATGGGCGGCTCGACCAACACGGTTCTGCACATCCTCGCCGCTGCCCACGAGGCCGAGGTCGATTTCACGATGGACGATATCGACCGCCTGTCGCGCAAGGTGCCGTGCCTTTCCAAGGTGGCGCCGGCGAAGAACGACGTTCACATGGAAGACGTCCACCGCGCCGGGGGCATCATGCGCATCCTCGGCGAACTGGAGCGCGGCGGCCTGATCAACCGCGATTCGCCGACCGTCCATGCCGCGACGCTGGGCGATGCCATCGACCGGTGGGACATCACCCGCACCAATTCCGAAACCGTGCGCGAGTTCTTCAAGGCGGCTCCGGGCGGTGTGCCGACGCAGGTGGCGTTCTCGCAGAATTCCCGCTGGGAGGACCTGGACACGGACAGCGAAAAGGGCGTCATCCGCTCCGTCGAGCATCCCTTCTCGAAGGACGGCGGTCTGGCGGTTCTGAGGGGCAACATCGCCCTCGACGGCTGTATCGTGAAGACGGCCGGCGTCGATGAAAGCATCCTCAAGTTCACCGGCCCCGCCAAGGTCTATGAAAGCCAGGACGCGGCGGTCAAGGCCATCCTCTCCAACGAGGTCGTCGCCGGCGATGTCGTCGTCATCCGTTACGAGGGGCCGAAGGGCGGTCCGGGCATGCAGGAAATGCTCTACCCGACCAGCTACCTGAAATCGAAGGGCCTCGGCAAAGCCTGCGCGCTCATCACCGACGGCCGCTTTTCCGGTGGCACGTCCGGTCTTTCTATCGGCCACGCCTCGCCGGAGGCGGCGAATGGCGGCGCGATCGGCCTCGTCCGCGAAGGCGACATCATTGAGATCGACATTCCCAACCGCACGATCAATCTGGCCGTTTCGGGTGAGGAACTGGCGAGGCGCCGCGTCGAGCAGGACGCGCTGGGCTGGAAGCCTGCGCAGCCGCGCAAGCGCAACGTCACGTTGGCGCTGAAGGCCTACGCCGCCTTCGCCTCGAGCGCCGACAAGGGCGCGGTGCGTATCCTGCCGGAATAATCCGCCACATCATCACGATCCGGTGAGACGGGGCGCGGTTTCGCGCCCTTTTCTTTTTTCGGGCGCGATCGTTTCCTATCTCTAATTGATGAAAAGACGCACCATTCTTGGGTTGATGGGCCTTGCGCCCTTTGTGGGAACCGGTTCCGCCCGCGCGGCGGAACTGGCCGGGGTCGACGCCGTGTTCGACCGGGCCGCGCGGCTGGAAGGGCTTCGAACCCTTTCCATCGCCCGCAACGGCGAGATCGTCTCGGAACGCGCCTTCAACGGCGCGTCGCTGGGGCGCAGCACCAATATCAAGTCGGCATCGAAGTCGGTCATCTCCGCCCTTGTCGGCATGGCCATCGACAAGGGAGTGCTGAAGGGGGTGGACGAGCCGATCGCACCGCTTCTCAAGGCCGATCTGCCTGCCAATCCCGACGCGCGTCTGGAACGCGTCACCATCGGCCATCTGCTGTCGATGCAGGCGGGGCTGGAGCGCATGTCCGGCGGCAATTACGGGCGATGGGTTTCCAGCCGAAACTGGGTGCGGACGGCGCTTGCCGCTCCGTTCGTCGACGAGCCGGGCGGCGGCATGCTCTATTCCACGGCCTCCACGCATCTCCTGTCGGCCATCCTGACGAAGCAATCCGGCCGCTCGACGCTGGCTCTGGCGCGGGAATGGTTCCGGCCGCTGGACGGATTTTCCATCGGCGGATGGGAGCGCGACCCGCAGGGCATCTATCTCGGCGGCAACCAGATGGCGATGACGCCGGCCTCGCTGCTGGCCTTCGGCGAGCTTTACCGCCGCCGCGGCGTCACGGCCAAGGGCGAGCGGCTCATCTCCGAGGCATGGATCGACCAGTCGTGGACGCCGCGAACGGCGTCCGTCTTCAACGGCGACGGTTACGGCTATAGCTGGTTCCTGCGGAACATGGCCGGCGAAAGAACGGCCTATGCCTGGGGCTTCGGCGGCCAGATGCTCTATATCGTACCGTCGCGCGGTCTGACGATCGCCATGACCTCCCGCGAGGATGCGCCCTCGGCCAGAACCGGCTACCGCGACGCCCTGCACGGCCTGACGGAAGCCATCATCCAGACAACGGCGTGAGCCGTTCCGCCTTCTTGTCGAGCCCTGCTTTGAACCGGTCCCAGACGACGACCGCGCGGCCGATGCGGCCCCGGCCGATGATGTCGAGTTCGTCGCGGGCGATCACGTTCCAGAGCACCTTGCGGCCGTCGACGGACGCGACGGTCGCCTCGACGGTCACGGTCTGGCCGGGCAAGGTGGGTGCCTCGTGCGTCACCTCGATCAGCGTGCCGAGGCTGCCTTCGCCTTCCTCCAGCGCGGGCTTGAGCGACAGGATGCAGGCCCACTCCATCAGGCCCACCATGTAACCGGTGGCGAATACCTCCGGGATTGCCTGAAATTCCGGACTTTCGGGATAAAGAAACGGCACCGTCTTCTCGCGGGTCACGGTGAAGCTGTGGACGGTCGTGTCGCCGACGGCGAGGATGGCGCGCATGATAAAGACCTCCCTGTTTCTTCCTCATCGAAACCTTACGAAGAGTTCATGCGGTTGCAATGGGGCTTTCACTCTTCCGCCTGAATCCCTATCTACGTCCGGAAGCGAAGCCTTCGGAATCGTTGGACAATCGTTTCGACCATCAACGAAACTAAGGCTATCTTTCAGAATTTTGCATCGTCCGGGCGCCCAGGCGTGCGGGACCGGTGCCGGATCGTCGAACGCGAGAAGGGAATCACATGCTGCCCAGGTTCAAATGCGCATCCCTCGTGGTGCTGTCGCTCGTGCTGATGCAGCCCGCCGGCGCCGAGGCGCAGGAACGGCGCGTGCCGGAAAGCCAGGCCGAAGTCCAGGCCAGTTTCGCACCGTTGGTGAAGAGGACGGCGGGTGCCGTGGTCAACGTCTATGCCGAGAAGGCAGTGCAGCGCCGCGTTCTGACCGGCGATCCCTTCTTCGACCAGTTCTTCGGCCAGCGGCTTCCGAACCGCACGGAGAGGCAGTCGTCGCTCGGCTCCGGCGTCATCGTTTCGGATGGCGGCCTCGTCGTCACCAACAACCACGTCATCGACGGGGCGGACGACATCAAGGTCGCGCTGGCCGATGGCCGCGAGTTCAAAAGCCAGGTGCTTCTGAAGGACGAGCGGCTCGATCTCGCCGTCCTGAAGATCGATGCGCGGGAACGGTTTCCGTCTCTGCCGATCGGCGATTCGGATGCGCTCGAAGTCGGCGACCTGGTGCTGGCCATCGGAAATCCCTTCGGCGTCGGCCAGACGGTGACGAGCGGTATCGTTTCGGCGCTGGCCCGCAATCAGATTGCCCAGGGCGATTTCGGCTTCTTCATCCAGACCGATGCCGCGATTAACCCCGGCAATTCCGGCGGCGCGCTGACGAACATGAAGGGTGAACTGATCGGCATCAACACCGCCATCTTTTCCCGCGGCGGCGGCTCGAACGGCGTCGGCTTCGCCATTCCCGGCAATCTGGTGAAGGTGTTCCTCTCGGCGGCCGAAAGCGGCGCCAGCCGGTTCGAGCGCCCCTATATCGGCGCCAGCTTCGAGCCGGTGACGTCTGACGTTGCCGATGCGCTGGGGCTCGAGAAGGTGCGCGGCGCTCTGGTGGTCAAGGTCGTGCCGGGCGGCCCCGCGGCGGCGGCCGGCCTGAAGCCGGGCGAAATCGTGACCGCCGTCAACGGCATTCCCGTCGAGCATCCCGATGCGCTCGGCTACCGCCTGACCACGGCCGGACTGGGCGGTGCCGCGCGTCTTTCGATCGTCGAGGGTGGACGCGAGCGCGAACTGACGCTGAAGCTCGATACCGCGCCGGAGACCGTGCCGCGCGACGAGACGGAAATCGCCGGCCGCACGCCGTTTACCGGTGTGCGGATTGCCAACCTTTCGCCGCGTCTGGCCGGCGAGATCCGCCTTCCGGCCGAGAAGACCGGCGTCGTCGTCACCGCCATCCAGCGCGGTTCGCCTGCCGCGCGGCTCGGCTTCCAGCCGCGCGACATCATTGTCTCGATCAACGGGACGGCGGTGGCGAACGTCAAGGCGCTTCAGGCGATGCTGGGCGACGATCCGGGCTTCTGGCGCATCGAGATCGAGCGCGAAGGCCAGCGCATGACGCAGTTTTTCCGGTGAGAAACGGCATTTGCGTGAAACCGGGCAGCGGTTTTACGCCTCAAATGGCGTAGAATGAACCATCGAACGGCGACGAGCGCCTTCGCCCTTGTAAGGGCGGGGCAGGAGGGATGCATGAGCGACCTGTTTTCCAGTCACGAGCCGGAAGCCATGACCGGCAAGCGGCCGCTGGCGGAGCGTCTGCGCCCGAAAAGCCTTGCCGAGGTTTCCGGCCAGGCGCATCTGACCGGTCCCGACGGCGCGCTGACGCGGATGATCGAAGCGGGTTCTCTCGGCTCGATGATCTTCTGGGGGCCACCGGGAACCGGCAAGACCACGGTGGCTCGGCTTCTGGCCGGCGAGACGGGGCTGGCCTTCGAGCAGATATCGGCGATCTTTTCCGGCGTGGCCGATCTGAAGAAGGTCTTCGAATCGGCCCGTGCCCGCCGCATGTCGGGTCGCCAGACGCTGCTGTTCGTCGACGAAATCCATCGTTTCAACCGCGCCCAGCAGGACAGTTTCCTGCCGGTCATGGAAGACGGCACGGTGATTCTCGTCGGCGCGACGACTGAAAATCCCTCTTTTGAACTCAATGCCGCTCTTCTGTCGCGCGCCCGGGTGCTGACGTTCCAGCCGCACGACGAGGAGAGCCTTGGCGAATTGCTGAAGCGGGCCGAGGCGGCCGAAGAGAAGCCGCTGCCGCTCGATGAGGATGCCCGGCTGGCGATGGTGCGCATGGCCGACGGCGACGGCCGCGCCGTTCTGACGCTGGTGGAGGAGGTCTGGCGCGCGGCCCGGTCCGGCGAGGTGTTCGATACGGATGGCCTGATCCGCGTGGTCCAGCGCCGCGCGCCCGTCTACGACAAGGGGCAGGACGGCCACTACAACCTGATCTCCGCCCTGCACAAGTCGGTGCGCGGTTCCGATCCCGATGCGGCGCTCTACTATCTGTGCCGGATGTTCGATGCGGGTGAGGATCCGCTCTATCTCGGCCGCCGGCTGGTGCGGATGGCCGTCGAGGATATCGGCCTTGCCGATCCGCAGGCGCTGGTGATCGCCAATGCCGCCAAGGACGCCTACGACTATCTCGGCTCTCCCGAGGGCGAACTGGCGCTGGCGCAGGCCTGTGTCTATCTCGCCACCGCCCCGAAGTCGAACGGCGTCTATGTCGCCTACAAGGCGGCGATGCGGGCCGCGAAGGAAAACGGCTCCCTGCTGCCGCCCAAGCACATTCTGAACGCCCCGACCAAGCTGATGAAAACCGAAGGTTACGGCGACGGCTACCGCTACGATCACGACGAACCGGACGCCTTTTCCGGCCAGGATTACTTTCCGGAGAAGATGGGCCGGAAGACCTTCTATGATCCGCCGGAACGCGGTTTCGAGCGCGAGATCAGGAAACGCCTCGACTGGTGGGACAAGCTGCGCAAGGAGCGCAACCGCCGCTGATTGTCATCGGCTCCGCCGATTCTCCTCATCGAGGCGGCTGACGAGGTGCAGCACCGTTTCGCAGACCGGCGTCGGCGTGCCGGTCGTGCGGCCGAGCGCCACGATGATGCCGAGCAAGGGAGTGATCTCCAGCGGGCGCCCGGCCAGCAGGTCCTGAAGCATGGAAGTCCGCACGTCCGGGATCGCGCGCGCTTCCTCCAGCCTTTGCGCGACGTCGATGGTCAGCGGCACGCCGACCGCACCGGCCAGTGCCTTCACCTCCGTCATGATCCGCTCCATCGTTTCGACGATGCCGGGATCGGAAAGCAGCGGAACGATCGTCGCGCGGGTGAGGGCGCTCAACGGGTTGAAGGCGGCATTGTTCATCAGCTTGGACCAGATTTCGGCGCGAATCCGCGTCGTGGTCTCGGCGACGAGGCCGCTGCGGTTGAGAAGCGCGGCAATGGCCTCGATGTCGGCGCTGGCCGTATTGGCCGGCTCGCCGAGGATGAGCCGCTTCTTGTGATAGAGGTGGACGATGCCGGGTTCGACCACCTCGCCGCCCTGATAGGCGACGCAGCCGATCACGCGTTCGGGCCCGATCAGCCGCCACAGCACGCCGCCGGGGTCGAGCTGTTCCAACTGCGTGCCATTGTAGGGATTGTCCGGCTCGCCGTGGAAATACCACCACGGAATACCGTTCAGGATCATCACGACCCGCGTTTCCGGTTTCAGCAGCGCGGCGATGCCCTCCGCCGCGGCCGCGAGCTGGTGTCCCTTGAGGCCGGTGATCACGAGATCCTGCGCGCCGAGTTTGCGCGGATCGTCGGTGGCGGTCAGCCGCGCGACGAGCGGCGCATCCGCGCCGTCCTCGCGAAGGGTCAGACCGTCCCGGCGGATGCGGTTAAGATGAGCGCCACGCGCCACTGCGCTGATGTCGGTCTCCTCCGCGCAGCTCGCCGCGAGTTTCGCCGCAATCCCGCCACCCAGCGCCCCGGCGCCGTAAATGCAGATCTTTCGAAAGCCCATCGTTCCATCCCGTTCGTATCGGCTGCCGTCATTGTTGCCGGCAGCGTCACATCCACCCGCTCGTCGCGCCCGCCAGAACGATATAACGCCCGGTCTTGGCAACCGCGACCAGAAGCAGAAAGGTCAGAAAAGGCACTTTCAACACACCGGCGATCACGGTCAAGGGATCGCCGACGATGGGCAGCCAGCTCGCCAGAAGGGACCACTTGCCGTAACGCAGATACCAGCGTTCCGCTGTCGCCAGCTTTTGCGGGGAAACGGGAAACCAGCGTTTGATGCGAAAACGCTCGATGCCGAGGCCGAGCAGCCAGTTGGTGACGGAGCCGAGCACGTTGCCGAGGCTTGCGACCCCGACGAGAGCGGCAAGCGGATAGTTTTCCGTCAGAATCAGCAGAACGAGCGCCGCTTCCGACTGGGCCGGCAGAATCGTTGCCGCCAGAAAAGCTGCACTGAAAAGGCCCGCATAGGCCAGAAGATCGTTGCTCAAAGGGCGCTCGCTCCCGAATGACGGAACGCCGCGGTTTCAGCCGCGGCGTTCCCTGCACAAATTCGGTCTGTGCGTATCGCGTCCCTTAGCTGCAACCGCTCGTCGCGCCGCAGGTGTCGCACTTCTCGCAGGTGCCGTTGCGCACCATCGTGAAGTTCTGGCACTCGGAGCACATGTTGCCGGTGTACCCCTGCATCACCGCGCGGGCGCGGCGCTCGGTTTCGAGCCGCTTGGCTTCCGTCCTGGCGGCGGCGGCATCGGCCGCGGCTTTGTCGGAGAACAGTGCGGTGCGTTCCTGCGCGGCTTCGTCGGCCAGCGGTTCGTCGGTCGCCTCCTCGGCGATTTCCTCCGCCAGTTCCTTCGCCCGCTCCTCGTAGTCGCGCTTGAAGGCGACGATTTCGGAGGTGGAGACGGCAAGCGCCGGCTCGATCTTGCGGGCGGCATTGCCCGAAAACGCCGTCACAGTGCCGGTCGAGGCGGCCTTGGCCGGAGCGCCGGTCGCCGAACCCTTGGCCTCGGAGGGCGAGCGGTCAACGTTTCCCGAAACCAGCGTCGGCTTGTAGCCGCGGGTCCATCCGGTGGAAACGAGGTTGGTCTTGCCTTCCTTGATGCCCTTGCCGAGGGCGGTGTTGGAGAAATCCGACGTATCGACATGGGCCAGATCGTGGCGTCCGAGATAGGAGACGGCGAGTTCGCGGAACACGTAGTCGAGGATCGACGTGGCGTTCTTGATCGCGTCGTTGCCGATGACGATGCCGGCCGGCTCGAATTTGGTGAAGGTGAAGGCCTCCACATATTCTTCCAGCGGCACGCCGTATTGCAGGCCGAGCGAGATGGCGATGGCGAAGTTGTTCATCATGGCGCGGAAGGCGGCGCCTTCCTTGTGCATGTCGATGAAGATCTCGCCGAGGCGGCCGTCGCCGAACTCGCCGGTGCGCAGATAGACCTTGTGGCCGCCGACGGCTGCCTTCTGGGTGTAGCCCTGGCGACGGTTCGGCAGTTTTTCACGCTCGCGCACGACGCGCTCGACAATCCGCTCGACGATGCGTTCCGTCACCGTCACGGCCTGGGCCGCGACCGGCTGCTGGACGAAGTCCTCCAGCGCGTCCTCGTCGTCCTCGTCCTCGATCAGCGAGGCATTGAGCGGCTGCGACAGCTTCGAGCCGTCGCGATAGAGCGCGTTGGCCTTGAGCGCCAGCTTCCAGGACAGCATGTAGGCGCTGCCGCAATCCTCGACGGTCGCCTCGTTCGGCATGTTGATCGTCTTGGAAATGGCACCCGAGATGAAGGGCTGCGCCGCCGCCATCATGCGGATATGACTTTCGACCGACAGGTAGCGCTTGCCGATCTTGCCGCACGGATTGGCGCAATCGAAGACCGGCAGATGCTCGTCCTTCAGGAAGGGCGCGCCTTCCAGCGTCATCGCGCCGCAGACATGGACGTTCGCCGCCTCGATCTCCTTCTTCGCGAAGCCGAGATGGTCGAGCAGGTTGAAGCTGATGTCGGCGAGCTGCTCGTCCGTGACCTTGAGCGTGTCCTTCAGGAAGTCGGCGCCGAGCGTCCACTGGTTGAACACGAACTTGATGTCGAAGGCGCTCTTCAGGGCGGCGTTGACGGCCTCGATCTTTTCGTCGGTGAAGCCCCGGGCCTTCAGCGCCGAGGGGTTGATGCCCGGCGCCTGGTTCAGGTTGCCGTGGCCGACGGCATAGGCCTCGATCTCGGCGATCTGGCTTTCGGTGTAGCCGAGCGAGCGCAGGGCTTCCGGTACGGCGCGGTTGATGATCTTGAAGTAGCCGCCGCCGGCGAGCTTCTTGAATTTCACCAGCGCGAAATCGGGCTCGATGCCGGTCGTGTCGCAATCCATGACGAGGCCGATCGTGCCGGTCGGGGCGATCACCGTCGTCTGGGCGTTGCGGTAGCCATGCTTCTCGCCGAGTTCCAGCGCCAGATCCCAGGCGATAACGGCATGGGTGATGAGGTCGGCGTCGGAGCAATCCTTGTGGACCAGCGGCACCGGGTTGACGGACAGGCCCTCATAGCCGGCGGCGTCGCCGCGGGCGGCGCGGGCATGGTTGCGGATGACCCGCAGCATGTGCTCGCGGTTCGGCTCAAATTCCGGGAACGGACCGAGTTCGGAGGCGATTTCGGCCGAGGTCGCATAGGCGATGCCGGTCATGATCGCGGTGAGCGCACCGGCGATGGCGCGGCCCTCGTCGGAATCGTAGGGGATGCCCGAGGACATCAGCAGGCCGCCGATATTGGCGTAGCCGAGGCCGAGCGTGCGATACTTGTAGGAAAGCTCCGCGATCTGGCGCGAGGGGAACTGCGCCATCATCACCGAGATTTCCAGGACCACGGTCCACAGGCGCACGGCATGCTCGTAATCGCCGATATTGATGCGCTTGGTGGCAGCATCCTTGAACTGAAGCAGGTTCAGAGAGGCGAGGTTGCAGGCCGTGTCGTCGAGGAACATGTATTCCGAGCACGGGTTGGACGCGCGGATCGGGCCGGCGGCCGGGCAGGTGTGCCAGTCGTTCATCGTCGTGTTGAAGTGCAGGCCCGGATCGGCCGACGCCCAGGCGGCGTGGGAAATCTTTTCCCACAGGTCGCGGGCCTTCAGGGTCTTGACGACCTTGCCGTCGGTGCGGGCGGTCAGGTTCCACTCGCCGTCGTTCTCGACCGCGCGCAGGAAGTCGTCCCTGAGCGAGACGGAATTGTTCGAGTTCTGGCCCGAGACGGTCAGATAGGCTTCGGAATCCCAGTCCGTGTCGTAGGTCTTGAACTCGATATCCTTGTAGCCCTGCTGGGCGAACTGGATGACGCGCTTGATGTAGTTTTCCGGAACCTGATCCTTCTTGGCGGCGCGGATCTCGCGCTTCAAGGCAGGGTTCTTCGCCGGGTCGAAGCAATCGCCGCGCGTGTCCTCGGAGCCGGCTTCGCAGTTCACGCAGGCCTTCAGGATGGCCTTCAGGTGCCTGGAAACGATCTTGGAGCCGGTGACGAGGGCGGCGACCTTCTGCTCCTCCTTCACCTTCCAGTCGATATAGGCCTCGATATCCGGGTGGTCGATGTCGACCACGACCATCTTGGCGGCGCGGCGCGTGGTGCCGCCCGACTTGATGGCGCCCGCCGCGCGGTCGCCGATCTTCAGGAAGCTCATCAGGCCCGAGGAACGGCCACCGCCGGACAGTCTTTCGCCTTCGCCGCGCAGATGCGAGAAGTTGGAGCCGGTGCCGGAACCGTACTTGAAGAGGCGCGCCTCGCGGACCCACAGGTCCATGATGCCGCCCTCGTTCACCAGATCGTCGCCGACGGACTGGATGAAACACGCATGCGGCTGCGGGTGCTCATAGGCCGAATTGGACTGGACGAGGTGGCCGGAGAAGGGATCGACGTAGAAATGGCCCTGGCCGGGGCCGTCGATGCCGTAGGCCCAGTGCAGGCCGGTGTTGAACCATTGCGGGGAATTCGGGGCGACGCGCTGCGTGGCGAGCATGTAGGCGAGCTCGTCGCGGAAGGTAAGGGCGTCTTCCTCGGACGAAAAATAACCGCCCTTCCAGCCCCAGTAGGTCCAGGTGCCGGCCAGACGGTCGAAGACCTGCCGCGCATCGGTCTCGGAACCGGTGCGTTCATTCTCGGGCAGTTCGGCAAGGGCTTCCTCGTCGGCGACGGAGCGCCACAGGAAGGAAGGGACGCTGTTTTCCTCGACGCGCTTCAGGCGCGCCGGAACGCCGGCCTTGCGGAAATATTTCTGGGCCAGAATGTCGGTCGCGACCTGGCTGAACTGGGTCGGCACATCGATATCCGCCAGCCGGAAGACGATCGAACCGTCCGGATTCTTGATCTCGCTGACCGCCTTGCGGAACGCGATGTCCGCATAGGCCGACTGGCCCGGCTTGGTGAAACGGCGTTCAATGCGCATTTTGCCCTTCCTTCATATTCTGTTCCGGCCCGTCATGGCGGGCGCAACAAATCCCCGCAGCTGTCCCGGTTGTCGGAGCAGCCGTTCTCATTGTCTTTCAGGTGATTGATGCTCACCCAGTATGTTGAGGTCGGGTCGGCTGCAAGCACTAAATATAGTATTCACAGCTGATTTTTTCCAGTCCCCCGCATCGCATTGCCGCGTTGGTGGAAAACAGGCACAAAGACTCGTTTCCGCGCCCGGCCAGCGGGTCGCGAATGGGTGCATGCGCCTGTTTTCGAGAGGGAGTTCCAGCCTCGTTACTTCCGGAACCCGTCGCCGCCGCAACTGTGTCCATTAAGTTCATTCCCCCCGTCATCGTCAAGGGCTGGTTTACTATGATGTGACGGCCACAAGATGTTGTGGATGAACCTGTGGAAATTGGGGGAAGTGGAAGAACGTCGAAAATTCAGCAGCTTGCCGGAACTGCTTTCAGCACTTTCGACCGCCGGGGCGAGGGAACACGATTTGTCGCAGACGAGATGTGGTGGCGGCGTGACAGGAAAGTCACGCCCCGTCACGCGGCTGACGTAAACCGCAGTCTGAGACAGTTTCCCATGTTTTCCAGTAGGTTGTGTGTTTCACCGGAATAGGACGCCCCGCGGGCGCATTCCGTTACGGCATGTGCCGGAGTGATTCGCGTGGCGGGGCGAAGGCGGCGGACTGGACCGCAGCCTTCGTTAAAAAAAGCCCGCCGCCTGCGACTCAGTCGCGCCCGGTCTTGGCGATCGGCTCCTGATAGGCGAAGCCCAGGTCCCAGGGAAAATAGATCCAGGTGTCCTGGCTGACTTCGGTGATGAAGGTATCGACCATCGGCACGCCTTTCGGCTTGGCATAGACACAGGCGAAATGGGCCTTGGGCATCATCGCCCGCACCTCGGCCGCCGTCTTGCCGGTGTCGGTCAGGTCGTCGATGACGAGAATGCCTTCGCCCTGCGCCGAAAGAAGCTCGGAGGAGATCGGCTTGAGCAGGTTGGTTTCGCCCTGGTTCAGGTAATCGTGGTAGGAGGCGATACAGACCGTGTCGATCAGGCGGATATTGAGTTCGCGCGAGATGATCGCGGCCGGAACGAGGCCGCCGCGGGTGATGCAGACGATGGCCCTGAACTCCCGGCCGAGACCGGCAAGCCGCCAGGCAAGCGCGCGGGCGTCACGATGGAACTGGTCCCAGGAAACGGGAAAGGCTTTTTCGGGTAGCGACATGCGTGTGAACTCCGGATGGGCGGAAACGGGATTGAGATGGGCTGCGCTTTTAAAGCAATTCGCTGCGAAGTGCGAAGCGGTTTTATGCGCGCCATACCGGAAATCCGGGCTTTTCCGCTGAAAACGCCAGGAGCGACCGCAAGGGCCGCTCCGCACAGGCATCTTGCCGGGGATCAGCGTGACAGAAGCGTGAGCGCCGTCATGGATTCCAGCAGCGTGCGGGTCACGCCGCCGAACAGCAGTTCGCGCCAGCGCGAATGGCCGTAGGCGCCCATGACGAGCAGGTCGATACTGCTTTCGGCAAGCCGGTTCTCGATGACGGAAGAGGCGTCGAGATCGGTGGCGCTGTGCGTGGAAAGGACCGCATTGACACCGTGACGGGCGAGCGCGGCGGCGATTTCCGCTCCTGCGGTTTCGGGGGTCTGCGTCGGCGTTTCCTGCGGGTTGACCGAAAAGATTTCGACGGATTCGGCCTGTTTCAGGAAGGGCAGGGCGTCGAACGTCGCGCGGGCGGCTTCCCGCGAACCGTTCCAGGCGAGCAGGACGCGCCGGATCGGCTTCGGCTCGGTCAGGATTTGGGGAACGAGGAGAACGGGCCGGCCGCTTTCGAACAGGAAATTCTCGATGTCGGACCGGTTATCGGACAGAAGCGAACCGTCGCCCTGCGCCGCGACGATGAGATCGGCGGCACGCGCGCTGTCGATCACCGATGTCGAGGAAAAGCCGATCGACGAGACGAAATGGCGCCACTCCCAAGTGGCGGTGCTCTGGTCGGCCTTCCGGGTGAAAATGCCCTCGATGGCGCCCGTTTCGGCTCTGGAGGCTTCCTGAAGCGCTTCGATGGCGACGGGATCGGGAATCTCCATCGGCGCCACGATCGGCACGGCGGAGTAGTTCTCCACATGCAGGCCGATGACATGGCCGGAAAAGGTTTCCGCCAGATGGACCGCGAAATCGGTGATCTGCCCGGCCTTGTCCTGTTTATCGAGAACCGCAAGAACTGTCTTGTAACCCATCATGGTCTCCTTTGGCGGTTGGCGGCCCTGCGCGCCGCGCCCTGTTCACGCGCATCCGGCATCGGGGTCGGGATGAGCAGGCTGTCTCCGGTGCGGGCGCCGCCTGACACGACGAGAGTGATGCCGCAGCAAACGCCCTTCCTTGACCTCAGTCAAGCGGGTTGCATCCGCTTGATAAAAGATCGGATTTCAGGCCGGAGAGGCTTCCTTTTCCTGCCGGATGGCCTCGATCATGGCCCGGACGTCCGCTGCTGCCGCTTCCAGAGCGGTTTCGTCCCGGGCGCGCACGATCAGTTCCGTGGTGAAGACACCGTTGCCGCCGAAACGCGGATAGGAGCCGATGCTGGTTTCGGGATGCGCCTTCTGGATGGCTGCGAGCCTCAGGCCGATCTCGCCTTCGCCATAGGGGCTGGTGACGGCCACCGACAGCATCTTCCGGCCGTGCGCGAGTGTTGGCAGGACGTGATCGAGCATGGCCTCGAAAACCTGCGGAACGCCGGCCATGACGTAGACATTGCCGATCCGGAAGCCGGGTGCGGTGGAAACCGGATTGGGAATGTGCTCGGCGCCCTGCGGCATGCGGGCCATGCGCTTGCGCGTTTCGGTGAACTCCATGCCGCGCCGCTCGTACATGGCGGCGAGAAGCTCCAGCGCCTTCGCATCGTGGATGCAGGGCAGGCCGAAGGCGGCGGAAACGGCATCCGCGGTGATGTCGTCATGGGTGGGGCCGATGCCGCCGGAGGTGAGGACATAGGTGTAGCGGCTTCGCAAGGCGTTCACGGCCGCGGCGATTTCCGCCTCTTCGTCGGGCACGATGCGCACTTCCTTCAGGTCGATGCCGGAAAGCGTCAGCATGTGGGCGGCATGGCCGATATTCTTGTCTCGGGTCCGGCCCGAAAGCAGTTCGTCGCCGATGGCGAGCATGGCGGCGGTTACGGTGTCCTGAGCGGTCATGATTGTCTTTCCCTCGAATACGGCCCTCGAATGCGGCGCTGGAAAATAGCGCAACGCGCGGCGAAGCGGAATGGGTTTCACGCGCAACCGGCGTTGGCCGGGGTGGTCGCAATTATGAGAAGATTCCGCAGGTTCGTATCCTATTGTCGAACAGTCCGTTCCCGGCGTTCCCTCTGGTCGGCCCGCCGCAACCGCCCTAAGTTGATTGTCACAGCGGCGACGGCATTGCCGGGCATGATACTCGAACCCATCCGCCGGCTTGCGACGAAACGACGGACCCGGACATACAGGGTCCAGAACAGGAAAAGGAAGCGAAGACAATGGCCAAGGTACTGGTTCTCTACTATTCTTCTTATGGTCACATCGAGCAGATGGCCTATGCCGTTGCCGAAGGCGCCAAGGCCGAAGGCGCTGAGGTCGTCGTCAAGCGCGTGCCGGAAACGGTGCCGGAAGAGGTCGCCAAGGGCGCCCACTTCAAGCTCGATCAGGCCGCACCCGTGGCAACCGTTGCCGAACTGGAAGAGTACGACGCGATCATCGTCGGCGCCGGCACCCGTTTCGGCACGGTCGCCTCTCAGATGCGCGCCTTCTGGGACCAGACCGGCGGCGTGTGGTTCAACGGCAAGCTGGTCGGCAAGGTCGGTTCGGTGTTCACCTCTTCCGGCACGCAGCACGGCGGTCAGGAATCGACGATCCTCGGCTTCATTCCCACCTTCCTGCACCACGGCATGGTCGTTGCCGGCCTGCCTTACTCGTTCCAGGGCCAGACGGGCGTCGAGGAAGTCAAGGGTGGCTCGCCCTACGGCGCATCCACGATCGCCGGCGGTGACGGCTCGCGCCAGCCTTCGGCCATCGAACTGGAGGGCGCGAAGTTCCAGGGCGCAACGGTTGCCAAACTGGCGGCCAAGCTTTCGGCCTGATCGCCGCAAGACAGCCGAAATCGAAAAAGGCGCGGTTCGCCCGAACCGCGCCTTGTCTATAATGAACGCCTCGCCGACACGCCGCGAACGGGATTTGCACGATGCCGGAAACGGATTGCAGAACAGGTCCTTGGGCGCTTGCGCTCTTCCCCGAATCGCGAAAACGCTCCAACCCTTTGTTTTTACGCATTTCCGGACGTAAAGCCGCTTCACACTTTTACTGGAAATGCTCTTGACGCGCGCATCCAAGTTGCTGAAAAGAGGCGCGCGCGGGCGTGGCGAAACTGGTAGACGCAAGAGACTTAAAATCTCTCGGCCTTTGGTCATGCGGGTTCGATCCCCGCCGCCCGCACCATTTTCCTTTCTTCACGCTGCCGAGACCTTCGGCCGCTTCACTCCAGAGGCGGCGCCGAAGCAGCGGCGGCGCCCATGCGGCCTTGCGAACCCCGTGGGTTCGACGATGCGCCGCAGAAGCGCACCATCTTCATTTGCGCCCGGCCGTTCCCGTCAGCCGAAGCCCGGAATCTCGAAGCTGGTGCCGGTCGCCCAGATCAGCCATGCGAGGCCGCCGAAGTAGATCACCGTCAGGCCGATCATGACATAGCCGCAGGCCACGAGAAGCCCGTCGCGCTGGGAAATGCCGGTCGAGAGCAGAAGGATGGCCACGCCCGGCAGCGTGTTGGAAAAGGGGATGAAGCTGAGCGGCAGCATCAGCAGCGCGCCAGCGAAGGTGAGGGCAAGACCGTTCAGCCGGTTGGCGACCATGCCGGTGGTGAAATAGAGGAAACGCGGCTTCAGATAGCGGTCGATCCGGCGCAGGAAGTTGATGCCGCGGTTCAGAACCGGCACGAGCTTTGCCGTGTCGAGCTGGCGGTTGGCGACGAAATTCGGAAGCCAGGGCAGGCGGTTGATGGTGATGGCGATGGCGATCAGGACGATGCCGGCGCCAAAGACCGTCGAGACGCCCGGAATCGACACCGGAAAGAGAAACGGCAGCGACAGCAGCGCGCACAGCAGCAGCAGGCCCTGCTCGCCGATCATCGCCATCAGGTCGCGAAGCGTGATGCGGTCCGTCTTGATCTCGTTCAGAATATCTTCCAGCACTTCGCTAGTCTTGCGGGAGGTGTCCTTGAACTGGATGTTGAGCGACATCGAAAATGATCCTTGGTTTAGCGGCTAGGGTCGGGAGTTCAGTTGCGCCAGAACGTCGGGAGCAGAAGCACCATCACGGATAGTACCTCAAGACGGCCCAGAAGCATAAGGAATGACAGCAGATAAAAGGCGGGGTCGTTCATCGCAGAGAAGTTGCCGGCCGGTCCAATGACATTTCCGACACCGGGGCCGACATTGGCCAGCGCGGTCAGGACCGACGAGAGCGAGGTGGCGATGTCGTAGCCGAGCGCACCCATCGCCAGGCTGCCCATCGCCCAGATGAAGACGAATGCGAAGAAGAAGACGAGAACAGATTTCTGGGTCTCGGCATCGACGGTTAGGCGTCCGTAGCGCACCGAATAGACGGCATCGGGATAGATGAGCTTCTTGAGCCCGACATGGACGGTCTGGAACAGGATGACGAAGCGGTAGGCCTTGATGCCGCCGGATGTCGAGCCCGAGCAGCCGCCCATGAAGGTGGCGATGAAGGAGGCGGCGACGACGAAGGCACCCCATTGGGTATAGTCCTCGCTGGCGAAACCGGTGGTGGAGAAGATCGAGGCGAAGTTGAAGAAGGAATGCGTCAGCGCGTAGCCGAAGTCGACGCCGTTCTTCAGGTGGTTGTAGACGGCCGCCAGTATGGAAAAGACGCAGACATAGCCGAGAAAGACGACGATCTGCGGATCGCGCAGCGTATCGACGCGGCGGCGGACGGCAAAAAGAATCATGATCGAGAAGGGCAGGCTGCCGAGCAGCATGAAGAAGGTGGCCGTCCACAGGAGAAAGCGGTTGTCGCCGAAATTTCCGAAGGATGCATCGTGCGTGGAAAAGCCGCCGGTCGAGATGGTCGACATCGCATGGTTGATGGCGTCGAAGCGGGTCATGCCGCCGATGTCGTAGGCGACGGCGCACAGGGCGGTGGCGCCCACATAGATGGCGATGAAGGCGCGGGTGAAGGTGGCGAGACGTGCGAACGGCCTGTCGCTGGTGTTGTCGGACGATTCCATCCTGAAGAAGGACATGCCGCCGACCCTGAGGAACGGCAGGATGAAAAGGCCGAGTGCCACGATGCCGATGCCGCCCAGCCAGTGCAGCAGCGAGCGCCACATCAACAGGCCCTTCGGCATGGCGTCGAGCCCGGAAATGCTGGTCGAGCCGGTCGTGGTGACGGCCGAGACGGCCTCGAAGATCGCCTGTCCGAAGGTGAGGCCGAGGCTGGAGAAATAGATCGGCACCACCCCGGCGATGGAAAAGACGATCCACAGCACGTTGACGAGGATGAAGCCGAAACGCTTGCTGAAGGGCGGGGGGGCGCCGCGGGTGGCGGTGGCGGTGAGCAGCGAGATGCCGCCCGTCATGAAGGCGCTGACGGCGAAAACCCGCCAATGGTCGTCACGGTAATAAAGGTCCACGAGAGCCGGGAGCAGCATCGCCGTCGCGAGGTACATGCCGCATACGGCTGCAACATGGATGGCGGACCGTATCAGGTTGGCGTTCAACGAAAATCGTGTCCCGGTTTTCCGCACATGGCGGGCGCCGGACGAACGCGCCGGGCTCCTGTGGCGGGAGTAGCTTTGCCGCTGCGGGCACAAACGACCTTTGTTTCCGCATCTGCTTATGGCAATACCCATTGCAGTCGCGAATTTCAATGGACCCGAGTCACGTGGACAGACAAGACATCGAGAATGCAGCCGAAGCCGTGCGCGAAATCTTCCCTGAAACGCCGCTGCAACTGAATGCGCATCTGAGCCGGCGCTACGGCGCGAACATCTGGCTGAAGCGGGAAGACCTGACGCCGGTGCGCTCCTACAAGCTGCGCGGCGCGTTCAATTTCATGCGCAAGGCCATCGCGTCCGGCAGCGGGCAGACCTTCATCTGCGCTTCGGCCGGCAACCACGCCCAGGGCTTCGCCTTCGCCTGCCGTCATTTCCAGGTTCCCGGCATCGTCTTCATGCCGGTCACGACGCCGCAGCAGAAGATCGACAAGACGCGGATGTTCGGGGCCGAGTTCATCACGATCCGCCTCTTCGGCGATATTTTCGACCAGTGCTATTCCGCCGCCCGCGAGCATGTCGAGGTTATCGGCGGCATCATGGTGCCGCCCTTCGACGATGCCGACATCATTGAGGGGCAGGCGACGGTGGCGGCCGAGATCGTCGCGGAACTGCCGGACGGCGTGACGCCGGACCTGATCGTGCTGCCGGTCGGCGGCGGCGGCCTGGCGGCCGGCATCACCGGCTATTTCGAGGGCGACCTGCCCCTGGACACTTTCGTCTTTGCCGAGCCGGCGGGTGCGCCGAGCCTGAAAAGCAGCCTTGAAAGCGGTTCGATCGTGACGCTGCCGAAGGTCGACAATTTCGTCGACGGGGCGGCGGTGGCGCGGATCGGCGACCTGAACTTCGCCGCCCTGAAGCATTTTCCGGCCGAGCAGGTCGTTCTCATCGCGGAAAATGCGATCTGCGTGACGATGATCGAAATGCTGAACGTCGAGGGTGTCGTTCTCGAGCCGGCTGGCGCCCTGTCGATTGCCACGCTGGAGCAGCTCGACCCGGAGCTGATCAAGGACAGGAACATCGTCTGCGTCGTCTCCGGCGGCAATTTCGATTTCGAGCGCCTGCCGGACGTCAAGGAACGCGCGATGCGCCATGCGGGGCTGAAGAAATACTTCATCCTCCGCCTTGCCCAGCGCCCCGGCGCGCTGCGCGACTTCCTCAACCTGCTCGGTCCGGACGACGATATCGCCCGTTTCGAATATCTGAAGAAGTCGGCCCGCAATTTCGGATCGATCCTGATCGGCATCGAAACCCGGGATCCGGCGAATTTCGCGGGGCTCACGCAGCGCTTCGAAGAGGCCGGTATCGGTTTCGAGGACATCACCGAGAACGATATCCTGGCCAACCTGATCATCTGAGCGGCGCAGGCCGCACCATCGAAGCCTCATGGCGAAAGGAAACGAAATGCCCTCGATCTTCTCGAAGCTACTGTCGGTTTTCAGCGGCGGTTCGGCACCTGCCGCGCCGGCCAAGGAGCGCGAGCCGCGCGAACATGAAGGGCTGCGCGTCTTCGCGACGCCGATCCGCGAAGGCTCGCAATTCCGTCTGGCCGGACGCATCGAAAAGGATGTCGATGGCGAGACGCTGCGCCGGGACTTCATCCGTGCGGACATCTTCACCAGCGAGGACGACGCGGTGGAGTTCACGTTCCGGAAGGCGGAGCAGATCATCCAGCAGAACCGCGCGTCGCTCTTCGCAGATGCGGTAAAAACCGGAAATGTCTGAACATTATGGCATGAAAGTTGCCTCGCAATTATCATACTTCTTTAAGCTCGCGCCTCTAGCCTCATGGTCGGAACGGCTGTTGTGGCGTGGTGGTTCGGCAGATGCGATTGGCGACGACTTTTCTGGGAGCAGTGCTTTTGCTGGCGTCGCCGGGTGTCGTCCTGTCGGCCGAGGGGCCGGGGCGGCCTGACCAAAGGCTCGACGTCGCCTGGGTCCTGATCTCGGCGGCGCTGGTGATGATGATGCAGGTCGGCTTCATGCTGCTCGAAGCCGGCATGGTGCGCTCCCGCAATTCGATCAACGTCGCGCAGAAGAACGTGCTCGACTTCGTTTTCGCGATCGTTTCCTTCGCCGCCATCGGCTTCATGTTCGCCTTCGGCAGTTCTTGGGTTCTGCCTCTCGGGCTGGACGGGCGCTTCTTTTTCCTTTCGGACCTCGATGGCTGGCAGGCGACCTTCTTCGTGTTCCAGGTGATGTTCTGCGGCACCGCGGCCACCATCGTCTCCGGCGCCGTGGCCGAGCGGATGGCGCTGACGGCCTATGTCATCGGCACGATCGTTCTGTCCGCGCTGATCTATCCGTTCTTCGTCCACTGGGCTTGGGGCAATGCGCTCGGCGGCAATGACGGCGTGTTCCTCGGCAATCTCGGCTTCGTCGATTTCGCCGGTTCGACCGTCGTCCACGCCACGGGCGGCTGGATATCGCTTGCGGCCTGCCTGATCATCGGTCCGCGCGTCGGGCGTTTCGACGAGAACGGCAGGCCGGTGCGGATCGCCGGTCACAATCCGATATTGTCGATGGCCGGAGGCATGCTGCTGTTCGTCGGCTGGATCGGTTTCAACGGCGGTTCGACGCTGGCCGTCACGCCGGATGTCGGCCGCATCATTCTCAACACGGTGCTTGCCGGCGCCGTCGGGACCTGCACCGGCTATCTGATCGGTTACTGGCGCGACGGCGTGGTCCTTCCGGAAAAATCGCTTTGCGGCATGCTCGGCGGTCTTGTTGCGGTTACGGCAGGCTGTCATGTTCTCGGCGGCGCGGGAGCCGCGGCGATCGGGTTTGTCGGTTCCGCCGCCGCCGTTTACGGCAATCACCTTCTGGAAACGCGCTTCCGCATCGATGACGCGGTGGGGGCGGTCGGCGTGCATGCCTTCGCGGGCGTCGTCGGCACGCTCGGCCTTGCCGTGCTCGCACCGGCGGAACTGCTGCCGGCCGGCGGCACGTTCGCCCAGCTTCAGGTTCAGGCGCTCGGCGTCGCGGTCAATTTCGTCTGGTGCTTCGGCCTCGGTTGCGCGTTCTTCTATCTGCTCAACCGGGTGATGAAGATCCGCGTTTCGCGCGAAGCCGAGGATATCGGCCTCAATGTCGTCGAACATGCCTCGCGCATGGGCGTCGGCCATGTCGAGGAGGCCATCACCGGCCTGCTCAACGGCACGGTCGGCCTGTCCCAGCGATTGCCGGTGGTTGCAGGCGACGAGGCGGAAAAGCTGACGGGACTCTTCAACCGTCTGATGGACAGCATCGAGGCGGAAGAGTGCCACAAGCACAGGCTGGAGGAGATGACACGCGAGATCGAGGAGACCGAGCGCGTCACCGCTCTGGCCAACGCGACCTTCGAGGCCATCCTCATCCATCGCGACGGCTGGATTCTCGATTGCAACGAGCAGCTTGTGAAGCTGATGGGCCTGCCGGTCGATCAGATCATCGGCTCCAGAATGTCGGATTATCTGTCCGACGAATCCTGGGAGACGGTTTTCTCCGCGATCAGGGAGGACCGACAGGGTGGCTACGAGATCGAAATCCGCCTGCCGGGCGGGCGGCGTGTTGCCGTGGAGGCGAGGGGCCGCGATATCGTCTACCGGGGTGAGAAAGCCCGTGTCGGCTGTCTCGTCGATCTTACGGAGCGCAAGGAGGCGGAGCGCCGCATCCGCCATCTCGCCCAGCACGATCCGCTGACCGGCCTGCCGAATCGCGGCCTGTTCAACGAGTATCTCGCCCGGACCGCCGATATTGCCGACAGCCGCCGCAGCGTGGCGCTCATTCTGGTCGATCTCGATCGTTTCAAGGATATCAACGACATTCACGGCCATCCGGCCGGGGACGTCGTCATCCGCGAAACCGCGCGGCGTCTGTCCGACCTGATCGGGCGCCAGGATGTCGCGGCACGGCTGGGCGGCGACGAGTTCGCGGTGATCCTCAACAATGTCGTGTTCGAGAGCCAGCTCGAGGATTTCTGCCGCCGCATCGTCGCGGCGTTCGGCGAGCCGTTCGATATCGGCTTCGGCCAGAAGGTGTCCGGCAGCGTCAGCGTCGGCGGGGCGCTGTGCCCGATCCATGCGGCGGAAGGCGAGGATCTGTTCGCCTGCGCGGACGTCGCGCTCTACCAAGCGAAGAATTCGGGCCGCAATACCTGGTTCGTGTTCCGTCCGGGCATGAATGCCGAGATCGAGCGCCGCCGCGAACTGGAAGTCGAGCTGAAGCTCGCCATAGAGCGCGGCGAGTTCGAGCTTCATTTGCAGCCGCGTGTCGATACCGTCGCCGGCGAGGTGACGAGCTACGAGGCGCTGTTGCGCTGGCCGCATCCCGAGCGCGGCTTCATCGGCCCGGCGGAATTCATTCAGGTCGCCGAAGCGTCAGGCAATATCGTCGAGATCGGCGCATGGGTCATCCGCGAAGCCTGCCGTCTGCTGGCGGAGGAATTGCCGGACCACCATATCAGCATCAATGTCAGTCCCGTGCAGTTCCGCCATCCCGGCTTCATCGAAATGCTGGGCGAGAACGTGCGCCGCAGCGGTGTGCGGCCCGAGCAGATCGAACTTGAGATCACGGAGAGCGTGCTGATCGACGACGACCGCCGGGCGCAGCAGATCCTCAAGGGTCTGAAGCGCATGGGTTTCGGCATCGCGCTGGACGATTTCGGGACGGGCTATTCCTCGCTCAGCTATCTGAGCCGCTATCCATTCGACACGATCAAGCTGGACCGCCGTTTCGTCGCCAATCTCGGCGTGGTGGACAGCGCCGAAGTCATCGTCCGCACGATCATCGATCTCGGGCGCGGGCTCGGCATGAAGGTCGTCGCCGAAGGCGTCGAGACCATAGACGAGGCCGTCTTCCTCGTGGCTTCGGGGTGCAGCGAGATACAGGGCTTTCTTTTCGGCGAGCCGCAGCCGGTCGGCCGGGTCCAGCGCTGGTGCGATCCGCTGCTGATGGCGGACCTGCGCGGCCGCATCGTGGCGGCGGATGCCGACAGGATCGCGCTCGGCAATCTCTCCGCCCGCGGGCAGAGCGAGAGCGCCGTGCTTGCGAGTGCCTCATGGGCATGATGACGCGCCCGTCACGCATTTTCCACGAGGCGGTCGACAGGGCGGCCCGGCCGGCATATGTATAGCCAACGGTTCGGGAATGGTGCCGGTGCAGACTTTCAATCTCCTGTTGTTCGTCATCGAGGCCGTGATTTACTTCACGGTGATGCTTGCCCTGCTGCATTTCCGCAAGCGCACGGGGCTGGGCGTCTTCCTGACCGCTCTGGGCGGCATGCACTTTCTGGAAACCTATCTCGCCGCCGTCTTCTATGTGTCGCTGCCGTTCGGCACCGTGTCTCCCGGCTCGTCGGTTCTGTTCGCCGGCAAGCTGATGCTCATCCTCCTGCTCTACATCAAGGAGGACGCCGAAACGGTGCGCCAGCCGATCTACGGGCTGTTTCTCGGTAATTTGCTGACGGTTGTCCTGGCCTTCATCCTCCAGTTCCACGATGTTTCCGGTGCGCCGATGTCCGGCGACACGGTTTTCGTCGAGGAAATGGGATGGCTGATGCTGTGGGGCACGACGCTGCTCTATCTCGATTCCATTGCCATCATCCTGCTTTACGAGAAACTGGGGCGATACTTCCCGCGCCGGACGATCCCGCGTTTCCTGATCGCCGGCGCGGTGCTGCTGACCTTCGACCAGATCGCCTTTTTCGGCGCGCTGCACATCTTCCTCGGCGTGCCGGTGGAGGCGTTCTGGGGAGGCTGGAAGGCGAAGATGTTCTCCCTGGTGCTTTATTCCGGCCTCTATCTGGTCTACCGCCGTCTCTGCGAGGCAGCCGGGCCTTACACGTCGTCGTCGCGTGCGCTGTCGGACGTCTTCGGCGACCTGACCTTCCGCGAACGCTACCAGGACCTGCTGGAACGATCCGGCCGCGATTCGCTGACCGGGATTTTCGACCGCAACCGGATGGAGATCGACGCGCCCGCCACGATCCGCGCTTGTCTGCAAGCCGGCCGCCCGGTGAGCATGGTCGTGCTCGACGTCGACCATTTCAAGCTGGTCAACGACAATTTCGGCCATTTGCAGGGCGATGTGGTGCTGAAGGGACTGGCCGGTCTGCTGCAAGCGACCGTCCGCAACGAGGACAAGCTTTACCGTTTCGGCGGCGAGGAGTTCATCATCCTTCTGCCGGGCCTCGACCATGAAAAGGCGATGGCCCTTGCGGAACGGCTGCGCCGCGAGGTCGCGACTATCATGGCGACGCCCGACCTCGCGCCCGTCACGATCAGTTCGGGCGTTGCCACCGGTCCCGAGGACGGGGGGAGTTTTTCCGAACTGATCGCCAGCGCCGACGGGCGGCTCTACCGGGCCAAGGCCGAGGGGCGCAACTGCGTGCGCGGGCAGACTGTGGCGACGGCCGATGCGGGGCCGGCCGGCGCCTGAAGCGAAGGCGAGGGCCGCCGCGGCGGCCCGGAGTATCAGCCTTCCTGCATGGCGACTGCGATGGACGCGGCCAGCCGAGCATTGTTCTGAACCAGCGCGATATTGGTCTTGAGGCTGCGGCCATGCGTCAGGTGGAAGATCGCATCGAGCAGGAAGGGCGTCACGGCCTTGCCGGTGATCTCCTCCCGCTCGGCGTTGGCGAGCGCGCGGCCGATGTAGATTTCCATTTCCTCGCGCGGAATCTCGTCTTCTTCCGGCACGGGATTGGCGATCAGTATGCCGCCGTTAAGGCCGAGCTGCTCGCGCACGCGCTGGAAGTTGGCGATGGCTTCGGGGCTGTCCAGCGAAAGCGGGCTCGGCAGGCCTGACGAGCGCGACCAGAAGGCGGGGAACTCGCCGCTGCCGTAGGTCACGACCGGAACGCCTTGGGTTTCCAGCACTTCCAGCGTCTTCGGAATGTCGAGAATGGCCTTGGCGCCGGCACAGACGACGGCGACACCGGTGCGGGCCAGTTCGCCGAGGTCGGCGGAAATGTCGAAGCTCTCCTCCGCGCCGCGGTGCACGCCGCCGATGCCGCCGGTGGCGAAGACCTTGATGCCGGCGCGCGCGGCGGCGATCATCGTCGCGGCGACCGTGGTCGCCCCGGTCCGGCGCTCGGCAATCGCAAACGCCAGGTCGGCGCGCGAAAGTTTCATCGCGCCCTGCGTCTGGGAGAGGCTTTTCAGTTCGGCTTCTTCGAGCCCGATATGCAGGCTGCCGTCGATGACGGCGATGGTAGCCGGCACGGCGCCCTGGTCGCGGATGATGTTTTCGACGCTGACGGCCATGTCGAGATTGCCGGGATAGGGCATGCCGTGGGTGATGATCGTCGACTCCAGGGCGACGAGCGGCGCACCGCGGCTTTTGGCGGCGGCGACTTCCTTCGAATAGTGAAGCGGCAGAAGGGGCGAAAGGGCTCGGGTCATGGTTCCTGTTTCCGCTACGTGGCGTAGTTGCGTTTCATGCCAGAACGATGGCGGGAGGCACAAGCCCGACCATCGTTTCAAGCAGTTCCGGGCCGATGTCGGGAGCAACGGCATGAGGGGAGGCGATGGTGATGGCCGCTGCTGCGGCCCCTCGCCGTATGGCTTGCGAAAGCGGCAAATTTTCGAGCAGTCCGGCAAGGGTGCCGGATGCGAAGGCGTCGCCGGCGCCGGTCACGTCGATGACGGTTTCCGCCACGGGTGGCGTCAGCAGAAAGGTTCCGGTGTCGTCGAAGGCGACGATCTGCCCGGCGCCGCGGGTGACGGCGCCACCGCGCAGGCCGGCCCGGCGCAGAAGGGCCGGCCATTCCTCGGGCGATGCGGCACGCGCGCCGGACAATACCTGCGCTTCCGCCTCGTTCATGAAGACGAGATCGAAAGCCGCCAGCGCCGGTTTCAGCTTCACCGCCTTGGCTGGAGAAATGGCGATGGCGGCGAGTGTCGTGCCCAGGCCGCGCGCCTTCGCCGCGATGGCGGACAGCGTTTCCTCCGGCAGGTTGGCGTCGCACACGACGAGATCGGCGGCCTCGAACGCCTGGCGGACGGCACTTATCTTCAGCCGCCGCGGCGAAAACAGCCTGTAAAGCTCCATATCCGCAAGCGCGATCACCAGATTGCCGTCTTCGGAGAGAATGGCGGTATAGCTCGGCGTCTGGCGGTCGAGAAAAATGAAGGGGTGGTCCTCGACGCCGCAGGCCGCCGCCGCGGCGCTCACGGCCTCGCCGTCGGCATCACCGCCACGCGGCGATATCAGCCGGACGGAAAAGCCGAGCAGGCCGAGATTGCGCGCCGCGTTGAAGGCGCCGCCGCCGGGCTCGACGATGAAGCGACCCGGATTGCTCGCACCCGCCACGGTTTCGCCGGAAATGCGGCCGCGCCGATCGGTATGGGCGCCCCCCAGCACGAGTATGCGGTGGTTGTTCTGTCTTGGTCTCATGCGCCTCGCCGCGTTCCCCGATTCGTGTTCTGCATGGCGTTCGTTGCCGTTTCTTTCTATCATTCTCCTGAAAACGAAAAAAGAACGCTCTCCTGTTTCCGAATGTTTTTCAACGGTTTGATAGGGGGTTGCAAGATTGGAACAAAAAGGGTACAAAATCCTGGCTGGCGGATTGATTGCCTGCGCGCCCTCAATAACCTAAAGGTGGGAAAATGGCACAGAATTCTTTGCGGCTTGTAGAGGACAAAGCGGTGGATAAAAGCAAGGCACTGGAAGCGGCACTTTCCCAGATCGAGCGCGCTTTCGGCAAGGGGTCGATCATGAAGCTCGGCTCCAATGAAAACGTCGTGGAGATCGAGACCGTTTCGACCGGTTCTCTTGGTCTCGACATCGCGCTCGGCATCGGCGGTCTGCCCAAGGGCCGCATCGTTGAAATCTACGGGCCGGAAAGCTCGGGCAAGACGACGCTGGCGCTGCACACCGTTGCCGAAGCGCAGAAGAGGGGGGGCATCTGCGCCTTCGTCGACGCCGAACATGCGCTTGATCCCGTCTATGCGCGCAAGCTGGGCGTCGATCTGCAAAACCTCCTGATTTCGCAGCCTGACACCGGCGAGCAGGCGCTGGAAATCACCGATACGCTGGTGCGCTCCGGCGCGGTCGACGTTCTCGTGATCGATTCGGTTGCGGCACTCACGCCGCGTGCCGAAATCGAGGGCGAGATGGGCGAGAGCCTGCCGGGGCTCCAGGCCCGCCTGATGAGCCAGGCGCTGCGCAAGCTGACGGCTTCGATCTCCCGCTCGAACTGCATGGTGATCTTCATCAACCAGATTCGCATGAAGATCGGTATCAGCTACGGTTCGCCGGAAGTGACCACGGGTGGCAATGCCCTGAAGTTCTATGCCTCCGTTCGCCTCGACATCCGCCGCATCGGCGCGATCAAGGAGCGCGAGGAAGTCACCGGCAACCAGACCCGCGTCAAGGTCGTCAAGAACAAGATGGCGCCGCCCTTCAAGCAGGTCGAGTTCGACATCATGTATGGCGAAGGCGTTTCGAAGGTCGGCGAACTGATCGACCTGGGCGTCAAGGCCGGCCTCGTCGACAAGTCGGGTGCCTGGTTCTCCTATAACAGCCAGCGGCTGGGGCAGGGCCGCGAGAACGCCAAGCAGTTCCTGCGCGATCATCCCGAGCTGATGAACGAGATCGAGCTTTCGCTCCGGCAGAATGCCGGTCTCATCGCCGACCGCTTCCTGGAGAACGGCGGTCCGGACCCCGACGACATGGACGATGCCTCCAGCCTTTGAGGCCGCCCGGCTTCCGGGAACGGAAGCGTCGAACGCGTTTCGCAATGAAGCCGGCCACATATCCTGCGATATGGGGCCGGTTTTTCCTTGCCCGGCTGGACAGGGCAAAGCCCCGGCGATAAAAGCCTTTGGTTTTCCATATTCCGGCCGCGCTGGGCGGCCAATGAAGGGCGTAGCATGAGCGGTGTGAACGAGATCCGGTCGACCTTCCTCGACTATTTCAAGAGAAACGGACACGAAGTGGTGCCTTCCAGCCCGCTCGTTCCGCGCAACGACCCGACGCTCATGTTCACGAATGCGGGCATGGTGCAGTTCAAGAACGTTTTTACCGGGCTTGAGCAGCGTCCCTATTCCACGGCGGCGACGGCGCAGAAATGCGTGCGCGCCGGCGGCAAGCACAACGACCTCGACAATGTCGGCTACACCGCCCGCCATCACACCTTCTTCGAGATGCTTGGCAATTTCTCGTTCGGCGATTATTTCAAGGAACGCGCCATCGAGCTGGCCTGGAACCTGATCACCAAGGAATTCGGCATCGATTCCAAACGCCTGCTGGTCACGGTCTACCACACCGACGAGGAAGCCTTCACGCTCTGGAAGAAGATCGCCGGCTTTTCCGACGACCGCATCATCCGCATTCCGACCAGCGACAATTTCTGGGCGATGGGCGATACCGGTCCCTGCGGCCCGTGTTCGGAAATCTTCTACGACCACGGCGACCACATCTGGGGCGGCCCGCCCGGTTCGCCGGAAGAGGACGGCGACCGGTTCATCGAGATATGGAACCTCGTCTTCATGCAGTACGAGCAGGTGACGAAGGAGGAGCGTGTCGACCTGCCCCGCCCGTCCATCGATACCGGCATGGGGCTGGAGCGCATCGCCGCGCTCCTGCAAGGCAAGCACGACAATTACGACATCGACCTGTTCCGGGCGCTGATCGCGGCGTCCGTCGAGGCGACCGGCGTTCCGGCCGAGGGCGAACGCCGCGCCAGCCACCGGGTCATCGCGGATCACCTGCGTTCGTCCGCCTTCCTGATCGCCGACGGCGTGCTGCCTTCCAACGAAGGCCGTGGCTATGTCCTGCGCCGCATCATGCGCCGGGCCATGCGTCATGCCGAATTGCTCGGCGCCCGCGAGCCCCTGCTGTGGAAGCTTCTGCCGGCGCTGATCCAGCAGATGGGCCGCGCCTATCCGGAACTGGTCCGGGCCGAGGCACTGATTACCGAGACGCTCAGGCTTGAGGAAACTCGGTTCCGCAAGACGCTGGAACGTGGCCTTTCGCTGCTCAACGACGCGACGGCCGATCTGAAGAAGGGCGACAGCCTCGACGGCGAAACGGCCTTCAAGCTTTATGACACCTATGGCTTCCCGCTCGACCTGACGCAGGATGCGCTGCGCACCCGCGGCATCGGTGTCGATATTTCGAGCTTCACCGATGCGATGGAGCGCCAGAAAGCCGAAGCCCGTTCGCATTGGGCCGGTTCCGGCGAGAAGGCCACCGAGACCATCTGGTTCGAGCTGAAGGAAAAGCTCGGGGCGACCGAGTTCCTCGGCTACGACACCGAGACCGCCGAGGGCGTCGTTCAGGCCATCGTCAGGGACGGTGCTGTCGTCGATACGGCTTCGAAAGGCGATGAGGTGCAGATCGTCGTCAACCAGACACCTTTCTACGGTGAATCCGGCGGCCAGGTGGGCGATGAAGGCGTCATCGAAACCGATACCGCCCGTCTCAAGGTGTCCGACACGCAGAAAAAGGGCGAAGGCCTGTTCGTGCATCGTGCGACGGTCGCCGAAGGAACCCTGAAAACCGGCGATGCCGTGGTTCTGACCGTGGATCATGACCGCCGCTTCCGCGTGCGCTCCAACCATTCCGCGACGCATCTCCTGCATGAGGCGCTGCGTTGCGTTCTCGGTTCGCATGTCGCCCAGAAGGGCTCTCTGGTCGCGCCGGAGCGCCTGCGTTTCGACGTGTCGCATCCCAAGCCGGTGACGGCGGAGGAACTGAAGCGCGTCGAGGAAATGGCGAACGCCATCGTTCTGCAAAATGCGCCCGTGACCACCCGTCTGATGAGCGTCGACGACGCCATAGCCGAAGGGGCGATGGCGCTTTTCGGCGAAAAATACGGTGACGAGGTGCGGGTCGTGTCGATGGGCACCACCATTGAAGGCCCGAAGGTCGGCAAGCCCTATTCGATCGAACTCTGCGGCGGCACCCATGTCCGCGCGACGGGTGAGATCGGCATGATCCGCATCTTGTCGGAAAGCGCGGTCGGTGCGGGTGTGCGCCGCGTGGAAGCGGTCACGGGCGAAGGGGCGCTGACCTATCTTGCCGAGCAGGATGAAAGGGTCAAGGCTCTGGCCGGCGCGCTCAAGGTGCAGCCGACCGACGTTCTGCCGCGCGTCGAAGCGCTTCTCGACGAACGGAAGAAGCTTGAAAAGGAACTGGCCGACGCCCGGCGCAAGCTGGCGATGGGCGGTGGTGCCGGCGATACGGCGAGTGAGGTCCGGAATCTCGGCGGCGTTCGCTTCATCGGCCGTTCGGTCGCCGGCGTCGAGCCGCGCGATCTCAAGGGGCTGGCCGACGAGGCGAAGGCCTCCCTCGGTTCCGGCGTCGTCACGCTGATCGGCGTTTCCGAAGACGGCAAGGCAAGCGTAGTCGTGGCGGTGACGCCGGATCTGACCGACAGGCTGAGCGCCGTCGATCTCGTGCGGGTCGCTTCTGCGGCGCTGGGCGGCAAGGGCGGCGGCGGGCGGCCGGACATGGCCCAGGCCGGCGGGCCGGACGGCGAAAAGGCCGCCGACGCCATTGAGGCCGTTGCCAAGGCCATTGCCGGCTGAAGCCGGTTTTCGAATGACATGGAAAAGGCCGGCTGAACGTGTGTCCAGTCGGCCTTTCTGTTGGTTTCCAAGGAGGCGCGGAGCAATTCCAGGAAAAGTGTGGAGCGGTTTTCCGCTTTGAACTCCGTAAAAACAAATAGTTACAGCATTCATCTCCATGAGAAGATGAATTGTCCTAGGTGGCCGGGGCTTTGCTGCGGTTGGCGCGCGCCAGGGTTCTGGCCGTTTCGATGTCGTCCGTGAAAATGACATGCGGCTCGTGGATGTCGTGGGTTTCCAGAAGCTTGCGCTGTTCCGGCGTGGTTCCGGCTATGAACACCGTGATCCCGCTTTTTTCCGCCTTGTGAACCAGCCCTTCGATGACGTTGGCGCCGGTCGAATCCATCAGCGAAATGCCCGAGCAATCGAGGATGAAGTTGCGGTAATGCGCGGCGATCCTGTCGAGGACAGAGCCGACGGTGGCCGCCGCGCCGAAGAAGAAGGCGCCGGTGATGCGATAGATGACCGTATCGTGGTCGCTGTTGTCGAGCGGTGCGCTGTCGGCCTCGGTGGCTTCGTCGTCCTCCACGTCGACCCGGATCGTCTTGCCCATGCGGTCGATGAAGAGGACAGCGCCCAGCGCGAAGCCGACGATGATGCCTTCGGTGAGATCGCGGAAGATGACGAAAAGGAAGGTCACGACCAGCACGACCGCTTCGCCGCGGCTTCCCTTGAGCAGGGAGGCGATCGCCGGCCGCTCGATCATGTTCCAGGCGACGATGGTCAGCACGCCGGCGAGCGCCGCCAGCGGGATGTAGCTGGCGAGGGGAGCGGCAACGAGCATGAACAGCAGCAGGAAGACGGCGTGCAGCATGCCGGCGACCGGGCTGGTGCCGCCGGCGCGCACATTCGTGGCGGTGCGGGCGATGGTGCCGGTGACGCAGATGCCACCGAAGATCGCGGAGCCGATATTGGCGATGCCCTGGCCGACGAGTTCCATGCTGGAGCGGTGACGGTTGCCCGTCATGCCATCGGCGACGACGGCCGACAGAAGCGATTCAATGGCGCCGAGCAGGGTGAACGCCACGGCATCGGGAAGGATGGCGATGAGTTTTTCCGCCGAAAACACGGGAAGCGCGGGGTAGGGCAGGTTACTCGGTATGCCGCCGAAACGGCTGCCGATGGTGGCCACCGGCAGGGACAGGACCGTGGCGAAAAGCGAGGCCACGCAGACGGCGATCAGCAGGCTCGGCCAGTTCGGCCTGTAGCGCTTGATCAACGCGATGATGAGGATCGTGATCAGCGCGACGCCGAAGGCGGGCAGGTTGAACGTGCCGGATGCCGCCGCCAGCGCCTCGATCTTCTCGACCAGCGGGCCGGGTTCCTTTCCCGAAAGCGTCAGGCCGAACAGTTCGGCAAGCTGGCTGGCGAAGATGATGACCGCGATGCCGGCTGTGAAGCCGACGGTGACGGGATAGGGGATGAACTTGATGTACTTCCCGAGTCGCAGATAGCCCGCCGCGATCAGCAGGAAGCCGGAGATGAAGACGGCGAGGATGAGGCCGTCTATGCCATGCCGCGTCACGGTGGCCGAAACCAGAACGATGAAGGCGCCGGCGGGGCCACCGATCTGATAGCGGCTGCCGCCGAAGAGGGAGACGAGGAAGCCGCCGACGATCGCGGTGTAGAGGCCGCGGTCGGGACCGACGCCCGAGGCGATTGCGATCGCCATCGAAAGCGGCAGCGCCACGATGGCGACGGTCAGGCCCGCGATGGCGTCCGCCTTGAGACGGCGAACGTCATATCCTTCGCGAAATGCGCTGAAGAGTTTCGGCACAAGCACATCGATCATGCGCATTGCTTTCCATGAATGGGAGAGTGCGGCCCGGGGCGGACCGTCTTCCGTCGTCGTTGTGAATGAGTATGACGCTATTGGATCATGAGTCTTGCATGAAAAGCAACGATTGCGTTTCAGCCATGCAAAATATTCATGCGTCGCGCCGGACGCGCGGATGCGCGGGCAAAAGAAAACCGCCCGCGACACAGGTCGCGGGCGGCATCCGGTTTCGATCCGAGATCGAGCCTCAGGCGGCCATCGCTTTCTGGAGGTTTTCGTCGATCTTGTCGAGGAAGGCGGTGGTGGAGAGCCACGGCTGGTCGGGGCCGATCAGCAGGGCCAGGTCCTTGGTCATGAAGCCGGATTCGACGGTATCGACGCAGACCTGCTCCAGCGTGGAAGCGAATTTGGCGAGTTCGGCATTGTCGTCCAGCTTGGCGCGGTGGGCGAGGCCACGGGTCCAGGCGAAGATCGAGGCGATCGAGTTCGTGGAGGTTTCCTGCCCCTTCTGGTGCTGGCGGTAGTGGCGCGTGACCGTGCCGTGGGCGGCCTCGGCCTCGACGATCTTGCCGTCGGGCGTCAGCAGGACGGAGGTCATCAGGCCGAGCGAGCCGAAGCCCTGCGCCACCGTGTCGGACTGCACGTCGCCGTCGTAGTTCTTGCACGCCCAGACGTAGCCGCCGGACCACTTGAGGGCGGAGGCGACCATGTCGTCGATCAGGCGGTGTTCGTAGACGATACCGAGTTCGTCGAACTTCGCCTTGAATTCGGCCTCGTAGACTTCCTGGAAGAGGTCCTTGAAGCGGCCGTCATAGGCCTTGAGAATGGTGTTCTTGGTGGACAGGTAGACCGGCCACTTGCGCATCAGGCCGTAGTTGAGCGAAGCGCGGGCGAAGTCGCGGATCGACTCGTCGAGGTTGTACATGGCCATCGCGACGCCGGAGCCCGGAGCCTTGAAGACTTCCTTCTCGATGACCTGGCCGTCCTCGCCGACGAACTTGATCGTCAGCGTGCCCTTGCCGGGGAACTTGAAATCGGTGGCGCGGTACTGGTCGCCGAAGGCGTGGCGGCCGACGACGATCGGCTTGGTCCAGCCCGGAACCAGACGCGGAACGTTCTTGCAGATGATCGGCTCGCGGAAGATCACGCCGCCGAGGATGTTGCGGATCGTGCCGTTCGGCGACTTCCACATTTCCTTGAGGTTGAATTCCTTCACGCGGGCCTCGTCCGGCGTGATGGTGGCGCACTTGATGCCGACGCCGTGCTTCTTGATGGCATGGGCGGCATCGACCGTGACCTGATCGTTCGTGGCGTCACGGTTCTCGACGGAGAGGTCGTAATATTCGATCTCAAGGTCGAGATAGGGCAGGATCAGCTTGTCCTTGATGAGCTGCCAGATGATACGGGTCATTTCGTCGCCGTCGAGATCGACGACCGGGTTTGCAACCTTGATCTTTGCCATGAAGTCCTCACCGTAATGAAGCGGAACGGAGTGTTCCGCGCCTATGAAAGAAAGTCCCGTGCGCCTATAGCATCGGGAAGGCGGATCGCAAAGCGGCGAAGGGCTCCTCGGGCCGTCTTTTGCGGGAATCCGGCGTGAAAAAGGCTGCGAATCAGTACGATTCAGGCTGCGCCGACCGCCGATATCATACGGAAGTTCAAGACCGGCGCGGACCTTTTTCGTGTTACGAAACGACGCGCGACGCATTTCCGCTTTGCGGTTGCCAAATGCCGAACCGTGGATATGGTGCGCGAACCAACACGCCTCCCGGGAGTCTCGTTCATGCGCTTGGCCTTTACCTTTTTCGTGGCCGGTTTCGTTTCGTTTGCCGTCCCCGCCTCGGCCCAGAGCCCCGATCCGGTGGCGCCGGTGAAGGAGGTCATGGACATCACCATCTCCAACTGGTCCGAGGACGTGGATGAGTGGAAGAGCATCTTCGAGAGCGAACTGCTTGACAGGCTCTACGCCCGGGACCTGGTGGCGCTCTACAGGCAAGCGTCGGAAAAGGCGGCGAAGCTGTTCGACAGCGACGATCCCGTCGATCCGTTCGATTACGATGTCGTGACCGGTTCGCCGGACGGCTGCCCGCTTCAGGACGTGAAGATCGCGCTGGCGGGCGAGAAGGACGGTGTTTCCGATGTGGTGGCGACATTCCGCCTGTGGACCTGCGAGGAAAATGAGGACACGCGGAACCTGGTGACGGAAGCACACTTCGAGGTCGTCCAGGAAGACGGCAGGGCCGTCATTCGCGATATTTACCACATCCTCGACGGCGAGCGCGATTCCGTGGTCGAGGAGTTGAGGACCATGATCGCCCAGGAGGACGATGAGTGAGCGTTTTGCCGGTGATTGCTTGATTTTTCCGCCCGTTCTTGTCAGGGAACGCGGCGGAAGCACGCAAAAGGCAGGATCATGGCAGGAACGAACAGCGAGCTTGAACTCATCCGCGAGGGGCCGGTCATCGTTCTGGTCGAGCCGCAGCTCGGCGAGAACATCGGCATGGTGGCGCGCGCTATGGCCAATTTCGGTCTGGCGGAACTGCGTCTCGTCAATCCGCGCGATGGCTGGCCGAGCGAGAAGGCGAGGGCCGCGGCATCCAAGGCCGACCATGTGGTCGACGCCGCCAGGGTGTTCGCCACGCTGGAGGAGGCGATTGCCGACCTCAATTTCGTTTACGCGACCACCGCCCGCCTGCGCGACGGCTTCAAGCGGGTCGCCTCGCCGGTCGAGGCGACGCTGGCTCTACGGGCGCGGTTCCGTGCGGGTGAGGCGACCGGCATCCTGTTCGGCCGCGAACGCTGGGGGCTTTCCAACGAGGAAGTGGCGCTGGCCGACGAGATCGTGACGTTTCCGGTCAATCCGGCTTTCGCCTCGCTCAACATCGCCCAGGCGGTGCTGCTCATGTCCTATGAATGGATGAAATCCGGCATGGAGGACGTCAACGCCACGCCGTTTCAGGCGATGGAACAGACGCCGGCCACCAAGGAACAGCTTTTCGGCATGGTCGATCAACTGGAGGAGGCGCTGGATGCCCGCGGTTATTTCCGCCCGGCCGGAAAAAAGCCGAAAATGATGGACAACCTCCGCGCCGTTCTCTCCAGGCCCTCCTTCAGCGAACAGGAAATCAGCGTTCTGCGCGGGGTGATTTCCTCTCTCGACCGTTTTTCCCGCAAGAACCCGCGCGGCAAGGCAAGTCCGGTTCCGGGCGCGCCCATCGAGGATAGCGAGCATGACGGCGGAAACGGCTCCGGTGTCGGAAAAGACTGAGCTGAAGCCCGTTCTGGTTTTCGATTCGGGCATCGGCGGTCTCACCGTCTTGCGCGAGGCCCGCGTCCTGATGCCGGAGCGCGGCTTCATTTACGTAGCGGACGATGCCGGCTTCCCTTACGGAGACTGGGAGGAAGGGGCGCTCGAGACCCGCATCATCACGCTCTTCAGGCGGCTCTTGTCCGACTACCGGCCGGAGTTGTGTGTCATCGCCTGCAACACCGCCTTCACGCTGGCGGGCTCTGCATTGCGCAGGGCCTTCCCGGACATGACCTTCGTCGGCACGGTACCGGCCATCAAGCCAGCGGCGGAGCGCACCCGGTCCGGCCTCGTGTCGGTTCTCGCCACGCCGGGAACGGTGAAGCGCGCCTATACGCGCGAACTCATCCAGTCCTTCGCCAGCCAGTGCCATGTCCGTCTGGTCGGTTCGGAAAACCTGGCGGGCATGGCCGAGGCCTACATCCGCGGCGAGCCCGTGTCGGAGGAGGCGGTGAAGGCGGAAATTACCCCGTGCTTCATCGAGAAGGACGGGCGGCGCACCGATATCGTCGTGCTGGCCTGCACGCATTATCCGTTCATGGCCAATCTGTTTCGCAAATACGCCCCCTGGCCGGTGGACTGGCTCGATCCGGCGGAGGCGATTGCCAGACAGACGCGGCGCCTGACGCCGTTTTCCCGCGATGCGCTCCAGCACCCGGAAGATCAGGATTTCGCGGTCTTCACCTCTGGAAATCCGGATTTCGCCACACGCCGGCTGATGCAGGGCTTCGGACTGCGGGCCTGAGCGGCAAGACCCTCTTGCCAGACGGAAAAATCGGTGGCTTGCTTCCTTCCGACTGAAGGAGACCCGCATGTCGCTCGAACACTGGCTTGCATTCGTGGCCGCATCCTCCGTTCTTCTCGCCATTCCCGGCCCGACGATCCTGCTCGTCATTTCCTATGCGATGAGCCACGGGCGAAAGGCGGCAACGGCGACGGTGGCGGGCGTGGCGCTCGGCGATTTCACGGCGATGACAGCCTCCATGCTCGGCCTCGGCGCGCTGCTTGCAGCCTCCGCCACGCTCTTCACGGTGCTGAAATGGGTGGGGGCCGCCTATCTCGTCTATCTCGGTCTCAAACTGTGGCGCGCGCCGGTCCGGGACGCTGATGGCGAAGACGTAGCGCAGGAAGGCGCAGGCGCGAGGCCGTTGCGCATCTTTGCCCATACCTGGCTGGTGACGTCGCTCAATCCCAAGAGTGTCGTCTTCTTCGTGGCCTTCCTGCCGCAGTTTCTCGATCTTTCCCGGCCGCTCGTGCAGCAGATGGTGATCTTCGAGATCACGTTCCTGACGCTCGCCACGCTGAATGCCGCGCTTTACGGGCTTCTGGCGACGATGGCGCGCAACACCATCCGCAAGCCGAAGGTGCAAAGGGCGGTCAACCGCACCGGCGGTTCGCTGATGATCGGGGCAGGGCTGCTCTCCACCGGGCTCGGCCGGACGTCGGCCTGATTTCGGCTTCGAACATCAGCGGCATTGATGCCTCTGAACAGAATTATTCATTTCTGACCGGTCCGCGCTTCGGATAGTGTCCCGGCCGTTCCGGAGATATTCATGCGCCTGCCTCACATTCTGCTCGCCCTGACCACGGTGGTTCTGTGGGGATACAATTTCGTTGTCATCAAGATCGGCGTGGCGGCAGTGCCGCCGCTTTTCCTGACATCCATGCGCTATCTCTTTTCCGCGCTGCCGCTGGTCTTCTTTCTGCGAAAGCCGGATGTGCCGTGGAAGGTGATGATCTTCTACGGGCTGGCGATGGGCGCCGGCCAGTTCGGCTTCCTGTTTCCAGCCATCCGACTCGGGCTTCCCGCCGGCCTCGCCTCGCTCGTTCTCCAGATGCAGGCCTTCTTCACGATGGGGCTTGCCGCGATTTTCATTGGCGAACGGATCGGCCCGGTCCGCATCGCCGGGGCGCTCGTCGCCTTTTGCGGCCTCGGCGTCATCGCCATCGAGCGCATGCAGGCGGCGACGGCGCTCGTGCCGCTGTTGATGTGCATTGCCGCCGCCCTGTGCTGGGCCACGGCCAATATCGTCAACCGGGGCACCGGCAAGGTCGACCCCATCGCCTTCATTGCCTGGACCAGCCTCGTGCCGGTGCTGCCGCTGCTGGCATTGTCGGCGGTGGTCGAGGGGCCGCAGGCGATCTGGGCGGCCGCGACGGCGCCGAGCTGGCCCGCCATCGGTTCCCTCGTCTATCTGGTCGTGTGCGCCACGCTGATCGGCACGGGGATCTGGAGCTTTCTGCTGACGCGCTATCCGGCGGGGCAGGTCGCACCCTTTTCCCTGCTGGTGCCGGTGTTCGGGCTTTCGAGCGCTGCGTTCTTCCTCGGCGAGCGGATCACCGGCATCGAGGCTGCGGGTGGCGCGCTCGTCATCGCCGGGCTGGTGCTGAATGTCTTCGGCACGCGGCTCGTCGCCGTTCTCAGGGCGAAATGATCTGTGAATTGCCGCCGATCTTGGGTGAGGAACGCGCTATTCCTGATAAAACCCCGCTTGCAGCCTTTCCGTCGCGTATAATCTTTTCCGGAAGCGATTCCCGCTTCGGCGCGCGCGGCGGTTTTCACGAGGGAGTGTTCGGGATTGCAGGTCGGAATCGACATGGGAACGGTTTCGGGCGGCCAGCCGGCCAAGCTCGACATCGAGGAGCTTCTGGCGACCCGTCTTCTGGTTCAGGGCAATTCCGGTTCCGGCAAATCCCACCTTTTGCGCCGTCTGCTGGAACAGTCGGCGGAATGGGTCCAGCAGGTCATCATCGATCCGGAAGGCGATTTCGTCACGCTGGCCGATAAATACGGCCATCTGGTCGTCGACGGCGAACGCACCGAAGCCGAACTGGTGGGCATCGCCAACCGCATCCGCCAGCACCGCGTGTCCTGCGTGCTGACGCTGGAAGGGCTGGAAGTCGAGGACCAGATGCGCGCGGCCGGCGCCTTCCTCAACGGCATGTTCGACGCCGACCGCGAATACTGGTTCCCGGTTCTCGTGGTGGTGGACGAGGCGCAGATGTTCGCGCCTGCCGCTGCCGGCGACGTTTCGGAGGATGCCCGCAAGGTTTCGCTTTCGGCCATGACCAACCTGATGTGCCGCGGACGAAAGCGCGGGCTGGCGGGGGTGATTGCCACGCAGCGCCTCGCGAAGCTTGCCAAGAACGTGGCGGCGGAAGCCTCGAACTTTCTGATGGGGCGCACCTTCCTCGATATCGACATGGCCCGCGCAGCCGATCTGCTCGGCCTCGATCGCAGGCAGGCGGAGATGTTCCGCGACCTGAAGCGCGGCAATTTCGTCGCGCTCGGCCCGGCACTTTCGCGCCGGCCTTTGCCGATCGTCATCGGCCCGGTGGAAACCTCGGCGCGCTCGTCCAGCCCCAAGCTGATGCCGCTGCCGGAAAGTCGCGAGGATGTGGAAGACCTGATCTTCACGCCCGACCCGGAGGAGTTCACCCGGCCCCTGACGCCGCGCCGCGCTACGCCCGCGCCGCGCCCGACCGTCGATATTCTCGCCGAACTGTCGCGCTCGACGCCGGCGGCCTCCGCGCCGCAAGCCGAAACGGCGCGTGGGCCGGCTCAGCCCGAGCTTTCACCGGAAGAGCGCGAGGCGCGGCTTGGCGCCGTCCTGTCCGAAATCATCGATGACCCGCAGGCTTCTTTCCGAACGGATTCAGTGCTTTATCAAGACTTTCTCGTGCGCGCCCGCATGCGCCGTCTGCCGGGGCCACCGCTCTCGCTTTCCGATTTCCGCCGCCGCGTCGCGGTCGCCCGCGCCGGCGTGGACGAGGAAACGGCGGCAAGCGAGGGCTGGAACAGGGCGCTCGATCTTTCGAGACGCGTGTCCGACGATCTTCAGGGCGTCTTCCTGCTGCTCGCCAAGGCGGCGCTTTGCAAGGAGCCCTGTCCCTCCGACGCCCGCATCGCCCGCGCCTACGGCACACATTCCGCCCGCCGGGCCCGCCGCCTGATCGGCTATTTCGAGGAACAGGGGCTGGCGGTGGCGCATACAGATTTCGCCGGCAAGCGCATCGTCGCCTTCCCCGATCTGGAGGCTGAAACCGCGCCCGGCGACGCCGACGGCCCGGATGAGGATGGCGTGTCGCAGAACGCGGCGGAGTGAGGATTGCCGGCTGAGGGGATGGAAGACACTTTGATTGCCGCCATCTCCCCCACAAGGCAGAGCAGTTGCATATGGAATGAGACGGTGCTGCTTCCCCTTCTCCCCAGCGGGGAGAAGGTGCCCAAAGGGCGGATGAGGGGGGCGCGAAGCGCAAAGGTTCCGCCTGCGAACAGCCCCTCAACCGGCTGCGGCCACCTTCTCCCCTTGGGGGACCGTTGCAAAACGCGGCCATTATGATTCTCTATCGTTACGAGCAGCGGAGATGGTGAGATGTCGGTTCGGGACGGTGGCCAGTTCAGTTTCGTGGATGCGTTGATGCCCAAGGGCAAGGGGGCCGGGCGTCTGGACCGGTTGTCGTGCGTGGTGAAGTGGCATCGCTTCGAGAAGCATCTCAACCGCCTGCGCGACGACAGGAGTGTTGGCCGCCCGTCGTACAAGCCACTGGTGATGTTCAAGGCGCTGCTGCTGCAGTCGCTTTACGGATTGTCGGATATGGAGCTTGAGGAGGCGCTGTGCGACCGGCTGTCGTTCAAGCGGTTCGTCGGCCTTGCGCTGGATGAGACGGTTCCCGATCACTCGACGCTCTGCCGCTTCCGCAATCTTTTGGTCGGCGAAGCACTGCTCGACACGCTGTTTGGCGAACTCGACCGGCAGCTCGATGCCGCCGGCTTGATCCTGCGGCGCGGCACGATGCTGGATGCGACCATCATCGAAACGACGGCAGCAAGGCCGCCCGAAGGCCGCAATGGCGATCTTGATGCCGAAGCCGCTCGCGCGGATCGCGATGATCCCACCGACAGGGTGGGGCGTGAGGTATCGAGCGATCCGGATGCCCGTTTCACAAGGCGCAAGGGCAAGGCCGGTTCGGTCTATGGCTACAAGGCCCATGTCGGTGTCGATGAAGGCTCCGGCCTGATCCGAAGAGTTGTCATCACGCCGGCCAATGTCAACGACTCCGTCGTCGCCGATCGGCTGATCATCGGCGACGAGGCCTGCGTGCTGGCCGACAGCGCCTATCATACCCATGCACGCGAACAGACCCTGAAGGACAGCGGCATCAAGCCGCGGCTGATGCGCCGGCCCAACCGTCACCACCGCACACTGCCGCCCAGACTTGCGCAGCTGAACAGGCTGATATCACGGCGGCGGGCAGCGGTCGAAACGACATTCGCGACGCTCAAACATCGCATGGGTCTCGGCATGATCCGCTACCGCGGCCTTGCCAAGGCGCAGGCCCAGGTGCTGATGGCGGTGATTGCCTTCAACATGCGTCGCTGGGTCACAATGGCCGCATGACCAGGGCCGCACTGCGCCCGCAAATCTGCAAATCCACCCCCAAGCCGATCCCAAACCTGCTTAAGAGACCAAGCAGGAGCAGAGCATTGAATGCTTGATCTCTCCTCAACGGATGGGGCGGAGTTTTGCAACGGCCCCCGAGGGGAGAAGGGGCAAGACCCCCGAGCTTTGGCGTGATATGCAACTGCTCTGCCTTGCGGAGTGAGATGGCCGGCAGGCCGGAGGGGGAGCCCCGCCCGCCGCACCGTCATTTCACCCCGCCGTCCGCTCTTCCCACACCTTCGACAGCTCGACGATGGTCCTCACCGAAATCTCCATGTCCTGAACGCTGATCCATTCCAGCGGCGAGTGATAGGCATGGCCGCCCGTATAGATGTTGGGGCAGGGCAGGCCCATGAAGGAGAGGCGGGAGCCGTCCGTGCCGCCGCGGATGCTGCGGGTTTCCGGCGTCAGGCCGACGCGGCGCACGGCTTCCGTCAGGTTGTCCGTCACCTCCGGGTGCCGGTCGAGTACCACCTTCATGTTGCGGTACTGCTCCCTGACGGTGAAGGCCAGCGTCGAGCGCGGGTAATCCCTCATCACCGCGTCGGCGATGCCTTTCAGCAGCGCTTCTTTGTCCTTGAGCCCCTCCTCGGTGAAATCGCGGATGATGAAGGTGAGCTTCGCGCTTTCCATCGCCCCCGAAATATCGATCGGATGGATGAAGCCCTCGCGGTCCTCGGTCGTTTCCGGCGCAATGTCCCTAGGCAGGCGGCTGACGATATCGCCGGCGATCTTGATGGCGTTCTCCATCCTGCCTTTGGCGAAGCCCGGATGCATCGCAAGCCCGGTGATGTCGATCTCCACGAGGTCCGCCGAGAAGGTTTCGTTCTCGATCTCGCCGATCTTGCCGCCGTCCATCGTGTAGCCGAAGGCGGCGCCCAGCTTGGCAAGGTCCACCTTGTCGGCGCCACGGCCGATTTCCTCGTCCGTGGTGAAGAGAATCTTGACCGGCCCGTGCGGGATGGACGGATCGGCGATGAGGGTCGCCGCCGCCGTCATGATCTCGGCAATGCCCGCCTTGTCGTCGGCGCCGAGCAGGGTGGTGCCGTCGGAGGTCACGATGTCATGGCCGATCTGGTCGGCGAGATCGGGATGTTCCGAAACGCGGATGACCCGCGACGGATCGCCGGCAAGCCGGATATCGCCGCCTTGGTAATTCCTCACGATTTGCGGCCTGACGTTCGTGCCGGTGAAGTCCGGCGCCGTGTCCACATGCGCGCAGAAGCAGATGACGGGAACCGGCTTGTCGACAGTCGCGGGAATGGTCGCATAGACATTGCCGTGCTCGTCGAGATGCGCATCCTCAAGGCCGAGCGCCCGCAATTCCTTCTCCAGCAGGCGTCCGAGGTCCTTCTGCTTTTCGGTCGAGGGCTGGGCGGATGAGGACGGGTCCGACTGCGTATCGATGACGACGTAGCGGAGAAAGCGGTCGAGAACGGTTTCGGTCATGGCTGTATCCGATTCACAAGAGGGGGAAGACAAGCTATAACGCCGCCTCGCGGCCCCGCGAAGGCCATTTTCCCGCAGGATGGGGACTTCGGCCCCGCTTCCCGTGTTGACATTTCCATGACAAGCCCCTAAAGACCCGCTAGCGCCGGACGGAAACGCCCGGCGTGTTCCTGACATGTCCCGTGGCTTCTCCGTTCGCTTTACGTGAGAAACCTGTCAGAGCCCGGCAGGGTTCAGAGGAGGGCGTGTTTCCTTCGCCGGTTCGCGGATGCGGGCCGGTTCAACGTTTATTAGAGGAAATACGATGAGCAAGCGTTCTTCGTCCAAATACAAGATCGACCGCCGCATGGGCGAAAACATCTGGGGCCGTCCGAAGTCCCCGGTGAACCGCCGTGAATACGGCCCGGGCCAGCACGGCCAGCGCCGCAAGGGCAAGCTGTCCGACTTCGGCATCCAGCTCCGCGCCAAGCAGAAGCTGAAGGGCTACTACGGCGACCTGCGTGAAAAGCAGTTCCGCGCCACCTATGAAGAAGCCAACCGCCGCAAGGGCGACACCTCCGAGAACCTGATCGGCCTGCTGGAATCGCGTCTGGACGCCATCGTCTACCGCGCCAAGTTCGTTCCGACGGTCTTTGCCGCCCGCCAGTTCGTCAACCACGGCCACGTCAAGGTCAACGGCGTTCGCGTGAACATCGGCTCCTACCGTTGCAAGCCGGGCGACGTCATCGAAGTGCGTGAAAAGTCCAAGCAGCTCGTTTCCGTTCTGGAAGCGGTGTCGCTCGCCGAGCGCGACGTTCCGGAATACATCGAAGTCGATCACAACAAGATGGTCGCCACCTTCGTTCGCGTTCCGACCCTTTCCGACGTGCCCTATGCGGTCGTCATGGAACCGCATCTGGTCGTCGAATTCTATTCGCGCTGATCCTGCGGGATTTTCTTATCGAAAGCCGCCTCTCGGGGCGGCTTTTTTGTTATGAAGAACAGGAGTTGGCAGGGGCGAGTCGCGCATATGGATATGCAGGCAATTCTCGATCAGGTCTATGCGGAGCTGACGCCGCGCATCGGCGAAGGCAAGGTGGCGGACTATATTCCGGAACTGGCCAAGGTATCGCCCAACCAGTTCGGCATGGCGATTGCGACGGTCAAGGGCGATATCTTCGCCGTGGGCGATGCCGGAACGCCGTTTTCCATCCAGAGCATTTCCAAGGTCTTCATGCTGACGCTGGCGCTCGGCAAGGTGGGCGAGGGGATATGGAAGCGCGTCGGGCGCGAGCCGTCCGGCTCGGCCTTCAACTCCATCGTCCAGCTCGAGCACGAAAGCGGCATTCCGCGCAATCCCTTCATCAATGCAGGCGCCATCGCCGTGGCCGATGTGGTGCTGGCCGGCCACCAGCCGAAGGAGGCGATCGGCGAGCTTCTGCGCTTCATCCATTATGTTGCCGACGACGACAGCATTTCCATCGACAAGAAGGTGGCGAAATCCGAGACCCGGACCGGCTACCGCAATTTCGCGCTTGCCAATTTCATGCGGGCCTTCGGCAATCTCGATCATCCGGTGGAAGAGGTTCTCGGCGTCTATTTCCACCAGTGCGCGCTGTCGATGACCTGCCGGCAACTGGCCCGCGCCGGACTTTATCTCGCCAATCGCGGCGTCAACCCGCTGACGGGTCATTCGGTCGTCTCGCCCAAGCGGGCGCGGCGTATCAGCGCGCTGATGCTGACCTGCGGCCACTATGACGGCTCGGGCGATTTCGCCTATCATGTCGGCCTGCCCGGCAAGAGCGGCGTCGGCGGCGGCATCCTGGCCATCGCGCCGGGCGATGCGGCGATTGCGGTCTGGTCGCCGGGGCTGAACAAGGTCGGCAATTCCGCGCTCGGTTCGGCGGCGCTGGAACTGATCGCGCAGAAAACCGGCTGGTCGGTGTTCGGGGCTTGATGTTTTCATGCCGGACGGGCATGCAGGAGCGCCCGCGCGAGGAGAATGGCTTTTGAACGTTGTGACCGATCCGCAAGACATGAGTGCCGAGACGGATGACGGTGCGCCCGTTCATCCGCTGTTCGCGGATGCGCCGCGTTCGGTCTCCTTCAACAAGCTGCGCAAGCGCCTGCTGCGGCAGGTGCGGCAGGTCATGGAGGATTTCTCCATGCTGAAGGGGCAGGGCCGCTGGCTGGTCGCGGTCTCCGGCGGCAAGGACAGCTATGGGCTTCTGGCCCTGCTGCTCGATCTTCAGTGGCGCGGCCTGCTGCCGGTCGAGCTGATCGCCTGCAATCTCGATCAGGGCCAGCCGAATTTTCCGAAACACATCCTGCCGGAATACCTCGCCTCCATCGGCGTGAAGCACCGGATCGAGTATCGCGACACCTATTCCATCGTGAAGGAGAAGGTGCCGGAAGGGGCGACCTATTGCTCGCTCTGTTCGCGGCTGAGGCGCGGCAATCTCTATCGCATCGCCCGCGAGGAAGGCTGCGACGCGCTGGTGCTCGGCCATCACCGCGAGGATATTCTCGAAACCTTCTTCATGAACCTCTTCCACGGCGGACGGCTTGCCGCCATGCCGCCGAAGCTTCTGAACGACGAGGGCGATCTTGCCGTGCTGCGGCCGCTGGCCTACGCTGCGGAGGATGATCTTGCCAAATTCGCCGAGGCCATGCGTTTCCCGATCATTCCCTGCGATCTCTGCGGCTCGCAGGACGGCTTGCAGCGCAATGCCATGAAGGAAATGCTGGCCGAGATGGAACGGCGCATGCCGGGCCGCAAGGAGCGGATGCTCCGGGCGCTCGGCCATGTGAACCCGTCGCATCTGCTCGACCCGACGCTTTTCGATTTTGCGGGCCTGCCGGTCACGCCCCTGTCACGGGAATAGTGCATCCGACGCGCGAGATCCGCATCGCTTCGCAGTGAGGCGTCCCTGTTTGTTGGGAATGAGACTGGCCGTGCCGCCGGGATCGTTCCCGCGTCTTGAAGACAATCGCAAATCCGGAAGGAGTCAGCATGACCGGCATCGATATCGACACCCTTGCCAACCTGTTGCGCGAGGCCGCCAGGGCCGAGATATTGCCGCGCTTCCGCCGGCTGGGCGAGGGCGACATTCGCGCCAAGACGGAGGCGACCGATCTGGTGACGGAGGCGGACGAGGCCGCCGAGCGGATGATCAGGGACGAGGTGGCGCGGATCGCGCCCGACAGCCTGTTCGTCGGCGAGGAATCGGTCGCCGCCGACCCCGCGCTTCTCGAACGGCTGGCAGGCACGCAAAAAGCCGTCATCGTCGATCCGGTGGACGGAACCTACAATTTCGCCTCCGGCATCGGCGCCTTCGGCGTCATGGCCGCCGTAGTGGACAAAGGGGAAACCGTCGCCGGCATCATCTACGATCCGCTCGGCGACGACTGGCTGATCGCGGAAAAGGGAAGCGGTGCTTTCCTGAAGCGCCCGGACGGTTCTTCCGTTCGGCTTGCCGTGGCCGACCCGGTGCCGCTGGCCGACATGGTCGGCATGGCGTCGACAGGCTTCCTGCCGAAGGAGAAGAAGCCCGGGATTCTCGCCAACCTGGCCAAGGTGCGCTATGCGTCGAGCTATCGTTGCGCGGCCGTGGAGTACCGCGCCTTCGTCGGCGGTTTCGCGCATTACCTCATGTACAACAAGCTGATGCCGTGGGACCACCTGCCGGGAACGCTGATCGCGGCGGAGGCGGGGGCCTATGTGGCCCGTCTGGACGGTTCGGCCTATCTGCCGAGCCATACCGACGGCGGACTGCTCGTGACACCCGACTGCGAAAGCTGGGAAGCGCTGCGGCGCGAGGTTTTCACGCTTTGAGACGGACAGGGGCGCCCGGAGGCGCCCCTTTTTCATGAGGTTCAATGGCGCTGGTTGTGCGGCTGGAAGAGCTTTCCTTTTTCGGCGATCAGCACGAAGACGGAGCCGACCAGCGACACCGCGAAGAAGCCCGCGACGAGCGGCAGCGCCGTTCCGTCGAAGGCCTGCCCGATGGCGGCGCCGATCAGCGCGCCGCCGACCGTGCTGAGAAAACCGAGGACCGACGAGGCCGTTCCGGCGACATGGCCGAGCGGTTCCATCGCCAGCGAATTGAAGTTGGCGCCGATCCAGCCGAACATGAACATGGATGCCGCGAACAGGCAGAGGAACAGCGCGAACGGCATCGGCTGAGGCCCCAGAATCTGGATGACAAGCCAGACGAGGTTGATCCCGAGGAAACCGAGGAGCGCGCCGTGCGACAGGCGGCGCATGCCGATCCGTCCGACCAGCCGTGCATTGATGAAGGACGAGAGCGACATGAAGAGCGCCACTGCCGCGAAGGCGACGGGGAACCATGCGCCGAGATCGTAGACGCCCATGTAGATCTGCTGGGCCGAATTGATGAAGCCGAACAGGGCGCCGAAGATGAAGGTGCTGGCCAGCGTATAGTTCAGGGCGACGCGATCCGTCAGGACGATCTTGAACGCGGAGGCGATGGAACTGGCGGTAAACGGCCGCATATCCGTCGGCGCCAGCGTTTCCGGCAGGCGGGTGAAGGTCCAGCCACCGACGATGAGGCCGGCCACGGCCATGAAGACGAAGATCATGTGCCAGTCGGCGACGAAGAGGATACTTTGCCCGATCCCCGGCGCGATGACCGGAATGATCATGAAGACCATCATGATCATCGACATGGCTTCCGCCATCTGCCGGCCGCCATAGACGTCGCGCACGATGGAGACGGTGACGACGCGCATGGAGGCGGCGCCGAGACCCTGAACGAAGCGCAGGACGAGAAGGCCGGTGAAGGACGGAATGAAGGCGCTGAAGATGGCGGCGACGATGTAGATCCCCAATCCTGTGAGCAGCGGGATGCGGCGGCCGAAACGATCGGCCAGAGGGCCGTAGACGAGCTGCGCGATACCGAAACCGATCAGGTAGGACGAGACGATGTATTGCCTGTGGTTTTCGTTCTCGACGCCGAGCGTCGCGCCGATCTGTTGCAGTCCGGGCAACATGATGTCGATGGCGAGAGCGTTCAGAGCCATCAGCATGGCGATCAGGGCGATGAACTCCGGCCGGCCCATGCGGCCGAGGCGGGAAGATGTCTGGGAGGAAACGGTCACGGAAACAATCTCATAAACGACGAGAAGGCGTTGCTGTGACGCAACGCCTTTCAGTAGAAAATATGGGAACGCGCGCCGGAGAGGCGCATCGTCAGGATATCAGGCGGCGCGGACAGCGATACCCTGTTCTTCGAACTGGGCCTGAAGCTCGCCATTCTGGAACATCTCGCGGACGATATCGCAGCCACCGATGAATTCGCCCTTGACGTAGAGTTGCGGGATCGTCGGCCAGCTGGAATAGTCCTTGATGCCCTGGCGGATCTCGCCATCGGCGAGCACGTTGATGCCCTTGTAGTTCACGCCGAGGTAGTCGAGAATCTGCACCACCTGACCGGAGAAACCACACTGGGGAAACTGCGGCGTGCCCTTCATGAACAGAACGACGTCGTTGTTCCTGATTTCGCTGTCGATAAAATCGTGAATGGCGCTCATGGCTGAACTTTCTTCCTTTGCGGTTTCAAGGACCGCACGGGTTACACTCGTTTGCATACTTAACATCGAAATTGGTATTTACCAGTCGTCAGTTTTCACGAATGGCAAATTTTACCGCCTGGCGATGCTCCCGGCGCCGCCGGACAGGATTCTCCGATCGGGCCGGCCATCCCGCTACCGTCCTTATTCCGGCGCCGAGGTTTGCAGGGCCAGCGCATGCAGCACGCCGCCCATGTTGCCCTTCAGGGCCTCATAGACCATCTGGTGCTGCTGCACGCGGCTTTTTCCCCGGAACGCTTCGGCCACGACTTCCGCCGCGTAGTGATCGCCGTCACCGGCAAGGTCGCGGATGACCACCTTCGCTCCGGGAATGCCGGTTTTGATCAGGTCTTCTATTTCGCCGGGCTTCATGGGCATGGTCGGTCCTCCTTCATTGCGAGGAACGCGGCAATTAGAGCTTGCCGCGCTCCATGAAATCAGGGAACCACGATTCATGGGCCGAGCGCAATTCCTCAATTGCGACCGGCCGGGCCTCGCCAAGCACGACAGTGTTACCGCCGGTGCGGCCGATAAACGGCGCGGAAACACCCGCTTCCCGGGCGCGCCGGTCGACGGCGTCGCGATTTTCCTCCGCCACGGTCACGACGTAGCGGCCCTGGTCCTCACCGAAGAACGTGGCGATCGGGTTCACCCCGTCACGCTGCGCGATTTTCGCGCCGATGCCGGAGGCGATGGCCATTTCCGCGACGGCAAGGCCGAGGCCGCCGGAGGAGACATCGTGGACGGCGGTCGCCAGACCGTCTTCGATCAGCGCCCGGACGAAGGTGCCGACCTTCTTCTCGTGCGCCAGATCGACATGCGGGGCAGGGCCTTCGGTGCGGCCGAGAACGTCGCGCAGATAGACCGACTGGCCGAGATGCGAACCCCAGTCTTCCGGCGCGCCGGCGAGCAGGATCGCCTCGCCCTGCGCGGCGAAACGGATGCGGGCCATCTTCGACCAGTCCTTCAGAAGGCCGACGCCGCCGATGGTCGGGGTCGGCAGGATGCCCTGACCGTTGGTTTCGTTATAGAGAGAGACGTTGCCCGAGACGATCGGGAAGTCGAGTTCGCGGCAGGCCTCGCCGATGCCCTTGATGGCGAAGACCAGCTGGCCCATGATTTCCGGGCGTTCGGGATTGCCGAAGTTCAGGTTGTCGGTGGCCGCCAGCGGCAGCGCGCCGGTCGCGGTGATGTTGCGCCAGCATTCGGCGACGGCCTGCTTGCCGCCCTCGAACGGATCGGCCTCGACATAGCGCGGCGTCACGTCGGAGGAGAAGGCGAGCGCCTTCAGCGGATGCGTATCGACGCGCACCACGCCCGCATCGCCGCCGGGAAGCTGAAGCGAATTGCCCTGGATGAGCGTGTCGTACTGCTCGTAGACCCAGCGGCGCGAGGAATTGTTGGCGGAGCCGATCAGTTTCAGCAGGCCTTCGGAGACGTCTGCCGTCGGAACGGTCGCAAGGTCGAGGGCCGCGGGCGGCGTCGACTCGATCCACGGACGGTCGTATTCCGGAGCCTCGTCGCCCAGATCCTTGATCGGCAGGTTGGCGACTTCCTCGCCTTGATGGAGGACGCGGAAGCGCAGGTCGTCGGTGGTCTTGCCGACGATGGCGAAGTCGAGGCCCCACTTCACGAAGATCGCCTTGGCTTCCTCTTCCTTCTCCGGCTTCAGAACCATGAGCATGCGCTCCTGGCTTTCCGAAAGCATCATTTCATAGGCCGTCATGTGGTCTTCGCGCACCGGCACCCTGTCGAGGTCGAGCTCGATGCCGAGGTCGCCCTTGGCACCCATTTCGACGGCGGAGCAGGTGAGGCCGGCAGCACCCATGTCCTGAATGGCGATGACCGCGCCGGTGGCCATCAGTTCGAGGCAGGCTTCCAGCAGGCACTTTTCGGTGAAGGGATCGCCGACCTGAACGGTCGGGCGCTTTTCCTCGATGCTTTCGTCGAATTCCGCAGATGCCATCGTCGCGCCGCCGACGCCGTCGCGGCCGGTCTTCGCGCCGAGATAGACGACCGGCAGGCCGACGCCCTTGGCTTGCGAAAGGAAGATCGCATCGGTCCTGGCGAGACCGGCGGCAAAGGCGTTGACGAGGATGTTGCCGTTGTAGCGCGCGTCGAACTCGACTTCACCGCCGACGGTCGGAACGCCGAAGGAATTGCCGTAGCCGCCGACGCCGGCGACGACGCCGGCCACGAGGTGGCGCGTGCGCGGATGATCCGGCGCGCCGAAGCGCAGGGCGTTCATGGCGGCCACCGGCCGCGCGCCCATCGTGAAGACGTCGCGCAGAATGCCGCCGACCCCGGTCGCCGCACCCTGATAGGGCTCGATATAGGAGGGGTGGTTGTGGCTTTCCATCTTGAAGACCACGGCCTCGCCGTCGCCGATATCGACCACGCCGGCATTCTCGCCCGGCCCCTGGATGACCACGGCTCCCGTGGTCGGAAGCGTCTTCAGCCACTTCTTCGACGACTTGTACGAGCAATGCTCGTTCCACATGGCCGAGAAGATACCGAGTTCCGTGAAGGTCGGCACCCGCCCGATGAGATCCAGAATACGCTGGTATTCGTCCGGCTTCAGGCCATGCGCGGCGACGAGGTCCGGGGTGATCTGGATGTCGTTGGGAATGGTCATGGGGCTTGGCGTATCCGTGGCACAAGGGGAAAAAGTTTGCGCTCTCTTTACCCCAAGTGATGCGTCAGCGCGACAGGAAAATGCGGCTCATGCCATGCTATCATAGCACGTTTCGCCGTTATCCAGAAGCCGGCGCAGGATCGCAAGTCCGTCGGAAAGCTCCTCGCGCGTCGCGGGCGTCGAGAAGCCGATCCTGATGCGGTGGAACACCTTGTCGGTGCGGCCCGGCTTGAACTCGTCCTCGTCGTCCACGAGCACGCCTTCCTGCAATGCCGCGATGCGGAACGTGCCGGACAGCCAGGGCTCGGGCAGTTTTAGCCACAGGAACGGAATCGACGGACGCGATTCGAATTCGTATCCCGCCAAAATCTGCCGGATCATCGCCTCTCGTGCAGTGATCTCGGCGATGCAGCGGTTCCTGATCCGCATCGCCTCGCCGCTCACGACCAGCCGCGCGCAAAGTTCGGCCAGAAGGAACGGCTGCCCGCCGGTGATCAGGCGGTGGGCGATGCGGACCCGCGACGCGAAATGGGGCGGGCAGGCGACCCAGCCGCCGCGAATGCCCGCCGCCACGGATTTCGACAGCCCGCCGATGACGAAGGTGATATCCGGCGCCAGTTCGGCGATCATGGGAAGATCGTCGTTGCGCATCGCTCCGTAAAGATTGTCCTCGATGATGTGGACATTGTAGCGCCGGGCGATGTCGGCAATCGCGCGGCGGCGCTCGAGCGGGAGGATGGAGCAGGTGGGATTCTGCGCCGAGGGCATCAGGAACACGATTTTCGGATGCTGTTGCGCGCAGACCTTCTCGAAATCCTCCGGCACGATGCCGTTCGCGTCCGTATCGGCAATGGCGATCCGACGACCCGCCAGCGTCACGCTCCGGCTGACCTGCGAATAGGTGATGTTCTCGAAAACGATCTTGTCGCCGGGCGCCGTCATCGCGGTGATCACGCTCATGATCGCGGCATGGGCCCCGAGCGTCGGCACGATGCTTTCCGCCTCGGGCGACCAGCGGTTGCTCGAAAGCCAGGCGACGCCCGCCTCGAACCAGTGATCGGGAAAGACGCGGGAATAATTGACGATGTCGAGCGGCCGTTCGCGGGCGATTTCAGAGATGAAGCGTTCCAGAACGACGCTCTGGCCGACATCCGGCGCCGCCGTCGTGTCGAAGCGGTGCTGGCCGTCGGAAACGGAGGCCGCCCGTGTGCCGCCGAGGGAGGCGACCACCGGATCGTAGTTTTCCGCCGGAACGGGCGTCTTGCGGTCGTTGACATAGGTGCCGCGCCCGACCTCGCCGCTGACGAGGCCACGTTCGTGGACGGCCGCATAGGCGCGGCTGATGGTGCCGATCGTCACGCCGAGATCGTAGGCCAGATTGCGTTGCGGCGGCAGTTTCGCGCCCGCCGGCAGGTCGCCGCCGGAAATGGCTGTCTCGATCGCATTGGCAAGACGGAGATAAAGCGGGCCATTGCCCTCGGAAATGTTCGGAAGCCAATTTGTCATGGCGACAATTTGTAAATTGCCCAAATCAATATGTCAATGATAGAGACAATATCAGGTTCAATTGGTACAAATTGGTGTGGTTATGCGGAAAATAGATCAATATCTCTCGACAATCGATACAATTTATCCGGACGGTTATGCGCGGGAGAGTTTCTCGCGCCAGTCGGGCGACATGCTCGATCCGCGGCCCTTGCGGTTCGAGCACAACCGGACGCTGCTGTCGCGGCTTTATGCCGCATGGCGGGCATGGGCGTTCAAGCGTCATGGCCGGGCGGTGCTGCGCGAGCTTTCGGACGAGCAGCTTCGAGACGTGGGACTGACCCGGGAAAAAGTGGGCGGCCACGTCCGGCGGACCGTCTTTCAGGAATTGAGATAGGGTGCGGAAGCGGCAATCCGGATCGCTTTCGCAGGGCCCCCACTTTCTGCGGATGCGATGCGGATTGCCGCTTTCAGCCTTTCGCCGGACATGCGTGCCGGCACGTCCCGCCCGGCCATCCCAACCGGCTGAGGCGGGATTTTTCCTTTTCAGCAGCCCCTGGCGCCGCCGGCCCAGCGGTTGACGTCCGCCGTGATGCGGCCTGCGGATGCCTCGTTCATCAGCGGGCCGTAGGTCGACACGCGCGCCGGATTGCCTTCGGCTTCGACGACCAGGAGCGGGCGCGCTTCCGGGCTGCGGGCCGGGACGACGAGAATGCGCGGCCGGCCGGAGAAGGAATTGAGTTCCGGCGCCAGCTTGTAGGGGCGGAAGGCGGCGTCGCCCGACTTGAACCAGCAGGCATTGGCGCCGAGCGCCACACGCTCCATCGTCGGCAGCGCTGCCCGGCCGGCGGCGGGCTGAGGTGACGGGCGTTTGGATTGACAGCCGGACAAAAGCAGCGCGGCAGCGGCGATGGCGGCGGCCGACAGGATGAAGGATGTGCGGTCGAGGCGCATGGGGGCGTATCCGGTGAAGCGGGAGTGCGCGTGCCGCCCGACGATCAGGCGGCGATCACGTCGAGCGCGGATGCGAAGATGCCGCGGCCGTCATTGCCGCCGTGGGCGGCTTCGATGAGGTTTTCCGGATGCGGCATCATGCCGAGCACATTGCCCTTCTCGTTGAGGACACCGGCAATGTCGTTGATCGAACCGTTCGGATTGGTGCCTTCGGCATAGCGGAAGACGACCTGGCCGTTGCCCTCGATCCGGGCGAGCGTATCGGCGTCGGCGAAGAAATTGCCGTCGTGATGGGCGACCGGGCAGCGGATGATCTGGCCCTCGGCATAGGCGCGGGTGAAATCCGTCGCGGCATTGGCGACCGACAGCTTGATCTCGCGGCAGACGAACTTGAGCGAGGCATTGCGCATCAGCGCGCCGGGCAGGAGACCTGCCTCGAGCAGGATCTGGAAGCCGTTGCAGACGCCCAGAACCTTGACGCCCTTGTCCGCCGCCTGTTTCACGGCCTGCATGACGGGCATGCGGGCGGCGATGGCGCCGCACCGCAGGTAATCGCCGTAGGAAAAGCCGCCCGGAATGACGATCAGGTCGACATCCGGCAAATCCGTTTCCGTCTGCCAGACGGTGATCGGCGCCGTGCCGGAAATCTTGGTGAGCGCCGCGATCATGTCGCGGTCGCGATTGAGGCCGGGAAGCTGGACGACGGCGGATTTCATGGCGGCGGTTCCCTGCGGTCAGAGGATGGCGATCGAGTAGTTCTCGATGACGGTGTTGGCGAGCAGCTTTTCGCACATGGCCTTCAGGTCGGATTCGGCCTTGGCCTTGTCCGCGCCTTCCAGTTCGAGGTCGAAGACCTTGCCCTGACGCACATGGCCGACGCCATCGAAGCCGAGCGCGCCGAGCGCACCCTCGATGGCCTTGCCCTGCGGGTCGAGAACGCCGTTCTTGAGCGTTACGGTGACGCGTGCCTTGATCACTGTCTTCAAGCCTCTTCGAATTACTTGACGAGAACCGGACCCGTGCCGCGGATCGGTTCGTTCTCATTGATGATGCCGAGGCGGCGGGCCACTTCCGAATAGGCTTCGAGCAGGCCGCCCATGTCGCGGCGGAAACGGTCCTTGTCCATCTTCTCGTGGGTTTCGATATCCCACAGGCGGCAACTGTCGGGCGAAATCTCGTCGGCGAGGATGATGCGCATCATGTCGCCCTCGTAGAGGCGGCCGCACTCGATCTTGAAGTCGACGAGCTGGATGCCGACGCCGAGGAAGAGGCCGGACAGGAAGTCGTTGACGCGGATGGCGAGCGCCATCATGTCGTCGAGTTCGGCTGGGTTCGCCCAGCCGAAGGCGGTGATATGCTCTTCCGAGACCATCGGGTCGCTGAGCGCGTCCGACTTGTAGTAGAACTCGATGATCGAGCGGGGAAGGACGACACCCTCCTCGATGCCGAGGCGTTCGGACAGCGAGCCGGCGGCGACGTTGCGCACCACGATCTCCAGCGGGATCATCTCGACTTCGCGAATCAGCTGCTCGCGCATGTTCAGCCGGCGGATGAAATGCGTCGGGATGCCGATCTTGTTCAGATGGGTGAAGATATATTCGGAAATGCGGTTGTTCAGCACGCCCTTGCCGTCGATGACGGCGTGCTTCTTCTTGTTGAAGGCGGTCGCATCGTCCTTGAAGAACTGGATCAGCGTGCCCGGCTCCGGTCCTTCATAGAGGATCTTGGCCTTGCCTTCGTAAATGCGGCGGCGACGGTTCATATCGTTCGTTCTCGTGTTTGGCGCCGGCGGGCCGGCGCAGATCGGATAGTCTTTGCGGTCCCCTTAACGGAAAAGAACGGATTTCACAATCGCCCTGTCCCGTGATGAGGCCATCTGCCTGCGCGTGCGGTCCGAATTCCTGCCTTTTGCCATTGAGGAATCGTTCACTCACACACTACACCGAATTTCAAATTTTTCCCGCTATCAATCCGATCACGGTTCGCAACGCACGGCCGGTAACGATGGAACAGGCAGGGACGACACATGAACGCTTTGAAACTTCGCGCCGACGCGCATGAGATGGGCTATGCGCTGGACGAAAAACAGGAATTTCTCGCCAGTGCGCGCCGCAACAAGCGCTTTGGCCAATGGGCCGGCGAGGTTCTCGGCAAGGCGGATGTGGAAGCCTATGCCGATGCGGTGGTGCTGAGTGGCCTCGAGCGCCGCAATGGCGAATTCGCCCATGTGCGCCGCGATTTCGATGCTGCTGGTATCAAGGTCAGCGATGAAGACATTCATGCCAGGATGAGCGCCATGCTGCTCGAGGTGCTTGCGGAATTGCGCAGGGCCTGACGTCTTCGGTCATGACAAGCTTCCGGACGAGCCTCTGTGACCGAGCGGTTCCAGAGGCTTTCATTTGCCGCGGTAACGGTGCGGTTGACCGGAATTTGAGGACGGAATAGCCAAACTGCGCATTGCACTTTCAGCATGCTTTTGATTAATGGTGGCTCAGAAATTCGAAACCGACCGAACAGGGAGACGCCAGATGAGCGGTTTGAACGATCGCGAGAAGGCCTTTGAGAACAAGTTCGCCCACGATCAGGAACTGAAGTTCAAGGCGGAAGCTCGCCGCAACAAGCTTCTGGGCCTGTGGGTCGCGGGCCTGATCGGCAAGGAGGACGCGGAGGCCTATGCCAAGGAGGTCGTTGTCGCCGATTTTGCCGAAGCCGGCGACAACGACGTGTTCCGCAAGGTTCGCGCCGATCTCGACGCCGCCGGCGTGAAGATCAGCGACGAGGAACTGCGCGCCAGGATGATCGACTTCCTGGGCGAAGCCGTCGATCAGCTCAGCCAGAGCTGATCTGCCGCCCCCGGGGTGTTCGCGGAACGCTCCTGAAATCGTGAAGGCCGTGCGCATGTCGCACGGCCTTTTTCGTTGCCCGTGTCCTCAGTCCCGGTCGGCGGTGCGCCAGCGGGCCGAGCCGATGAAGCCGGCAATGGCGGTGGCGGGCATGGGGCGCGCCAGAGCGTAACCCTGCAACGCATCGCAGCCGAGATCGCGCAGGATGCGGATATGCCGGGCCGTTTCCACGCCCTCCGCCACGACCCTGATGTTCAGCGAGCGTCCGATGTCGATGATCGAGCCGACGAGCCTGCGCTGTTCCGGCGAATCCTGCAACGGCATGATCAGTTCGCGGTCGATCTTCAGGGTCGCGGGCGAAAGCTTCACAAGGCTGACGATCGAGGCATGGCCCGAGCCGAAATCGTCGATTTCGATATCGATGCCCAGTTCCTTGAGATTGCGCAGGTTGTCAGCGACGACCGTGTCGAAATTGTCGAGGAAGACCGATTCCAGCAGCTCGAACGCGACCGTTGCCGGCTTGATGCCGAGCTGGCGCACCGTGTGGTGCAGGGCGGGGTCGTGCAGGCGCCGGGCCGAAACGTTGACGGAGACCTTGGGAATGCCGAGCCCGGCCCGCTCCCAGTCGCGGAAGTCGGCCAGCGCCCGTTCGAGGATCCGTGCGTCGATGGTGGAAACGGCGTCCAGATCCTCGGCGATGGACAGGAAGCGGTCCGGCGTCAGGATGCCGTGTTCCGGGTGCTGCCAGCGCGCCAGCGTTTCGGCGCCGCAAATGTCCAGCGTCCTGGCGTCGAACTGGAACTGGTAATACGGCACGAACTCGTTGTGATCGAGCGCCCGGAGGATTTCGTCCGACAGCTTCTTGGCATTGACGATCTCCTCCTGCATGCAGGAGGAGAAGACCTCATAGCGGTTTCGACCGCGATTCTTGGCGTGGTAGAGCGCGATGTCCGCGTTCTGGAGAAGCGCGTGGGCATCCTGGCCGGTTTCGCGGCGGCTGGCGATGCCGATGCTTGCGCCGATGCGGCAGGTATGGCCGTCGACGGTCACGGGCTTGCGCAGTTCGTCGATGATGCGGCTGGCCAGCGATACGAGGTTCCGGTGCCGGTTCGCGGTCTGGGCAATGACGACGAACTCGTCGCCGCCGATCCGGGCGATGAAGTCGTCCGTGTCGACGCAGCGGGCCAGAACGCCTGCGACGTGCCGCAACATCGCGTCGCCGACGCTGTGCCCCTGCGTATCGTTGATCTGCTTGAACCGGTCGAGATCGATGTGGAGGATGGAGAGGTCGCCGTTCTCGCCCGCGTCGTCGAGTATCCGGTCGAGATAGCGGCGGTTCGGCAGGCCGGTCAGGTGATCGTGAAGGGCGTTGTATTCGATGCTGGCGCGGGCCGCCTCGAGTTCGGCGTTGCGCGCTTCGGCGAGGTCGCGTGCCTGGCGAAGCTGTTTCTGCATTTCCACGTCTTCGGAGACGTCCCAGTTGGCGCCGATGATCTTGCCGCGGCCGGTCACGGGATCGACGAACGGCAGCGCCCTTGACCGGATGTGGCCGATGCTGCCGTCCTTGCGGACGATGCGGAATTCGTCGAAGAAAGGCAGCAGGCTGTCAAGGTGCTGATTCACCTTCCTGAACACCCGCTCGCGGTCCTGCGGGTGCAGCATGCTTTCCCACACGGTGCCGACGCGGATTTCGGTGCCGGGCGGCACCCCGTAGATCGAATACATCCGGTCGTCCCAGGTCGTTTCGCCGTTGGCGAAATTGGCCTCGAACACGCCAATGCGCGACACTTCCAGCGCAAGGTGCAGCCGTTGCGACATCGCGGTCATGTTGTCTTCCCAGTCCTTGCGGCTGGTGACGTCCGCATCGGTGCCGGTGGTCCGGGCGGGATTGCCGTTTTCGTCCCACTCGACGCACATGCCGCGGCATTCGATCCAGATCCAGTGCCCGTCCTTGTGGCGGACGCGGTAGCGGACCACGGAATAATCGGGATCGCCGCGGTTCTGGCGCTCGACGGCATGACGCGTCGCCTCGCGGTCGTCCGGGTGAATCTGCTCGATCCAGCTGCTGTGGTTGTGGATCACTTCGTCCGGGGACGTCACGCCGCGTATCTGCAACCAGAGATCGGAGAAGTTGAAGACATTGCTCCTGAGATCGTGATCCCAGACGCCGAGCTTGGATGCCGTCAGAGCGTTGCGCCAGCGTTCCTCGAGCGCGGCGAGAGCTTCCTCCCGGGCGGATTGGACGTCGAGTGCCGCGATTTGCAGCAGGAACAAGGGCCGGCCGACGCCGGTTTCCGCATGGGGGACGAGCGCCGCAAGGCCCTTGCGGAGGCCGGCAGGGGCGGTGGAGAAACGCAATTCGAGCGTTGCCGGCCCGGATGCTTCGTTCCGCATGAAGGCGACGATGGCGGCGGCGAACAGGGACAGGTCCTCGTCAGCCACGATTTCCGCGATATTGGCCGCGCCCGGTGCGGCGGCGCACCACTCCTGCCTGAAAAGCGCGTTCGATGCGACAATATTTCCGTCCGAAGCCAGCAGGGCGGCAGCGAACGGCAGGCAGGCGAGATCGTCCGCCTGCGCCGGCATGCGGCTTTCGGATGAAGTGTTTTCGAGAGCGGCGAAAATTGTCGTCGTGTGCAATCCTGCTTCCATGCCCGTAATCCGGTGAGAGGCAATGGTTCATTCGTCGATGTGCAGGCATCATGCCACGCGCGCCGTCATCGGCGCAGATCGGACGACGAATACAGGAATGGACTTAATTTCGCCTTAAGTGAACGGGACCGGCGAAGAAAGGCTCAATGGAGCAGGGGAGCCTGGAGGCGGCTGAGAAATTCGGCGAAGACCATCGTGCCTTCGGGCCAGGGGCCGTGCCCGGATTCGGTGTTGAGATGACCGGATTCGCCGGCATCGATCAGCAGCGAGCCCCAGCTTTCGGTCAGGCGCTCGGCTGTTTCGAAGGCGCAGTAGGGATCGTTGCGGCTGGCGATGGTGATCGCCGGGAAGGGAAGGCGCTCGGTCGGGTAGGGGCCGAAGGCGGTCAGCCCTTCCGGCATGCGCGACGCGTCTGAGAGATCCGGCGGGGCGACGAAGAAGGCGCCGGCGATATTCGGGCCGAGCCTCGGCAACGCGTGCAGAACGCTCGGCACGCCGAGCGAATGGGCGATGAAGACGACCGGGCGCGTGGCGACGGAGACTTCGCGGACGATCCGCGCCGTCCAGTGGTCGAGCACGGGATTGTTCCAGTCGGCCTGCTCGACCCGGCGCGCGGTGGACAGCCGCTGCTCCCAGCGGGTCTGCCAGTGGCCGTCGCCGGAATCGCCATAGCCCGGCACGATCAGGATATCCGCTTCCGCTACCTTCATGGCTGCTCCCTGCCGCTTTCTCGATTCTCAAGGAAACGGGCGGCGCTATGCCGCCCGGTCCCGTTTCAGGCTTCGCCGAACACGCGGCGGAAGATCGTGTCGACGTGCTTGGTGTGGTAGCCGAGGTCGAACTTCTCGCGGATTTCCTCTTCGGGCAGGGCGGCGCGCACTTCCGGGTCGGCCAGCAGTTCCTCGAGGAAGTCCTTGCCCTGTTCCCACACCTTCATGGCGTTGCGCTGCACGAGGCGATAGGAATCCTCGCGTGAGACGCCGGCCTGCGTCAGCGCCAGCAGAACGCGCTGCGAGTGGACGAGGCCGCGGAACTTGTTCAGGTTCTTCAGCATGTTCTCGGGATAGACCAGCAGCTTGTCGACGACGCCGGTCAGGCGGGCGAGCGCGAAGTCGAGCGTGATCGTCGCATCGGGGCCGATCATGCGCTCCACGGACGAGTGCGAGATATCGCGCTCGTGCCACAGCGCGACGTTTTCCATCGCCGGGATCGAATAGGAGCGCACCATGCGGGCAAGGCCCGTGAGGTTTTCGGTCAGCACCGGGTTGCGCTTGTGCGGCATGGCCGACGAGCCCTTCTGGCCCGGCGAGAAGTATTCCTCGGCTTCCAGAACCTCGGTGCGTTGCAGGTGGCGGATTTCCGTTGCCAGCCGCTCGATGGACGAGGCGATGACGGCGAGCGTGGCGAAGAACATGGCGTGGCGGTCGCGCGGGATGACCTGCGTCGAGACCGGTTCCGGCTTCAGGCCCATCGCCTTGGCGACATGTTCCTCGACGCGCGGGTCGATATTGGCGAAAGTGCCGACGGCGCCGGAAATGGCACAGGTGGCGATTTCCTCGCGGGCGGCGAGCAGGCGCGTCCTGCACCGGTCGAACTCGGCATAGGCCAGCGCCAGCTTGACGCCGAAGGTCGTCGGCTCGGCATGGATGCCGTGCGAGCGACCGATGGTCACGGTGTCCTTGTGCTCGAAGGCGCGGCGCTTCAGCGCGGCGAGTAGCTTGTCGATATCGGCAAGCAGGATATCGGCGGCGCGGGTGAGCTGCACGTTGAGGCAGGTGTCGAGCACGTCCGACGAGGTCATGCCCTGATGCACGAAACGGCTGTCAGGGCCGACGAATTCGGCAAGATGGGTCAGGAAGGCGATGACGTCGTGCTTGGTGACGGCCTCGATCTCGTCGATGCGGGCGGTGTCGAACACGGCGGCGGAGCCTTTTTCCCGGATCGTGTCGGCGGCCGATTGCGGAATGACGCCGATCTCGGCCAGCGCATCGCAGGCGTGGGATTCGATCTCGAACCAGATGCGGAAGCGGGTTTCGGGCGACCAGATGGCGACCATTTCGGGCCGGGAATAGCGGGGGATCATGGACTGGTCCTTTTCAATCGGAAGACATGGGCCGCTTTAGCAAAACGAGCCGGCAATCTCAACGGATGCGGCGCGCCATTATCGCACTTGCCGCGAGCAGAAACACGAATCCGAGCGGCAGATACAATCTCAGTCCCATGACGGCGAACTGATAGACGGCCGAAGCGGAGGTGAAGACGAACTGGTTGAGCCAGATTCGCGTCATGAACGGGGCATGCCACTGCGCATAGAACGACCGGTATTGAAGCGCGAAGAGCAGGGCGGTGATGCCCACCGTGGCGACGCTCAGCCAGAACAGGCAGGAGGCAAGCCGCGTGTCCGGGCGACGGCCGGCGGCGCAGAAGCGCGCCAGAGGCAGCGCGGCCGACCAGCCGAGCGCGCCGCCGGCGAAATAGAGCGCGAGCAGCACGGTGTCGGTGGGAAAATCGAGCCGCTTCCCCAGATGGAGCGAAGCCGCGGCGGAAAGGGCCATGAGCATGCCCCAGACCGGCGCTCCGGCGAGAAGCTCCGTCTTGCCGGGCAGGCTTGCCTTCAGCCGCGCCCGCACGCCCGGGATCCGTGTTCGATCGGCATTATCTAAATCTGGCCGCGGGCGGCCGCGCGGCGCAGCGCGGACACCGTTTCGCGGTAGGCATCGACACCTTCGCCCTTGAAGACGGCGGAGCCGGCCACGAGGACATCGGCGCCGGCTGCGACGCACAGCGGCGCCGTTTCCACCGTCACGCCGCCGTCCACTTCCAGCCGGATCGGGCGCTCGCCGATCAGGGCGCGGGTCTGGGCGATCTTGTCGACCTGAGAATGAATGAACTTCTGGCCGCCGAAGCCCGGATTGACGCTCATGATCAGGATGAGGTCCACATCGCCGATCACCTGCTCGATGGCCGAAAGCGGCGTTGCCGGGTTCAGAGAAACCCCGGCCTTCTTGCCGAGCGCGCGGATGGTCTGGAGCGAGCGGTGCAGATGCGGACCGGCTTCCGCGTGGACGGTGATGTAGTCGCAGCCAGCCTTGGCGAAGGCTTCCAGATAGGGATCGGCCGGGGCAATCATGAGATGGCAGTCGAAAACGGCTTCGGTATGGGGGCGAAGCGACTGGATGACGGCCGGGCCGAAGGAGATGTTGGGAACGAAATGACCGTCCATGACGTCGAGGTGAATCCAGTCCGCCCCGGCCTCGGTCACATCGCGCACTTCCTCGCCGAGCCGGGCGAAATTGGCGGCGAGTATGGAGGGGGCGATCAGGACGGGAGAATCGGTCATCGGATGTCTCTTCATGTCGGCGGCGCCAGCGGCGCGAAGGCTTCGTGTTGCTGGCTGCTTTATCACCCGCAAGGCGGGCGAACAACCGCGCCCGCAGGCTTTATGGTGTCTCCCCGACCGGCACGAAGGCGCCGTCGCGCCACTCCATGAGCAGGTACGGGTTGCGATGCGGCGCTTCGGGCCCGAATGCGAAGGGACCGAGCACGGTTTCGAAGCGGCCTTCCTGCACGACGCTGGCGACGGGTATGCCGGCCCGCTGGGCGGCTTCGGCCGCCTGCGCGGCGATCGTCGCGGCGGCATAGGCCGGCAGGACATACCCTTCGGCGACGATGCCTTCCGCGCCCAGTGCGTCGATCACCGGTTGGGCGGCGAGCGGCGTCTGCGGCGGCAGAACGGCCTGGACGCCATCGGCAAGCGGCACGGGCTGGTCGGCGGCGTTCAGGGCTTCCCCACCGAGAAGGCGCAAGGCAATGTTTTCGCTGGCCGCATCGCGCATGATCACGGCCGCGTCGTTGTGGTCTCCGCCGAACAGGACATGCGTCGCGCCGGTATTCTGCAAGCGGCGCACCAGCGCGATCTGGTTTTCCATGCCGGGCCTGAACGTATCGACGAATTGCGGCCTCAGGCCGCGTTCCTCCAGCCGGTTGCGCACCGCCTCGACCAGTTCGCGCGCGGGCAGGGTGCCGTCGTCGATCAGCGCGAAGGGCACGCTCTGCCAGTCCCCGGCGATGATTTCGGTCAGCTTTTCGGCCTCGTCCTCGAAATGCGGGGCCAGCGTGAAGATCGGCCAATCCTCCTTCGCGACGTCCTCGAACAGGATTTTCGAGCGGACGGAAACCGAGATTGCCGGAATGCCTGCGGCCTTCAACCGGCCTCCGCCGCCGTCGAAGCTCTCGCCGCACAGAAAGCCGATGGCGGCGACCGCTCCGGCCGAGACGATTTCCGCCGAGATCGCGTCGCCGCTGCCGGCTTCGCAGCTTTCGGGAATGCGTACGAGGTCCAGTTGCTTCTCGTCGGCCAGCCGCTGCGCGCCCACGAAGACCTGTTGCCCCAGCCGGGCGAAAGGACCCGTCTCGGGCGCGACGACCGCAAGCACCTCTGCCTGCGCGGCGAATGTCGAGGCGGCCAGAGCGAAACAGCAGGTGGTCGGGAACAGGAAGCGGAACATGGAATACCGGTTATTGGCGTTTGAGCGCATATTATCGAAGCCCGCCGGTGGTTGAAAGGTTTTCCGTTTGCATGCGGGCAAATGAACTCTATGGCATGAGTTTGGTAATTCTTCTCTTCTAGCGTCCTGACCGTAGTTTTCTTTTGTTTTTTATCGACCGGCGGCGGATGCCGGTGCAGGATCCCAGCATGACGAACGCCGATTCGATCGATCCCGTCCTTTACCGCAACGCCATGAGCCGTTACGCCGGCCATGTGCAGATCGTGACGACGGCGCACGGGCCGGAACGGCGCGGGGTGACGGTGACGGCGGCGTGCTCGATCTCCGACCATCCGGCGAGCGTGCTTGTCTGCGTCAACGCCGGCAACCCCTCGAACGCGCTTTTCGAGGAAAGCGGCCGTTTCGCGCTGAACACGCTTGCCGCTCATCACAAGCCGTTGGCGGAAGCGTTTGCCGGCATCGGCAAGCTGCCGGTCGAGGAACGCTTCGCCAGGGCCGAGTGGATCGCGCTTGCGACCGGCGCGCCCGTTCTTGCCGATGCCCTTGCCGTCTTCGACTGTTCGCTGGTGGAGGCGAAGGTCGTCGCGACCCATACGATCCTGATCGGCCGGGTCGAGGCCCTGCATTTCGGCCCGCTCAATCCCGCTCTCATCTATTTCGAACGCGCCTTCAAGGCATTGTGAACATGGACAGGGCGGAGATCGAGGACATCTTCCAGTCGCTCGGGCCCGTCACGATCCGGCGCATGTTCGGCGGCAAGGGCATCTATTGCGACGGCCGCATTCTGGCGCTGGAGGTCGGTGGCGAAATCGTGCTGAAGGCGGACGGGCAACGCGCACCCGCCTTCGAGGCGGCCGGCGCGCGGCAATGGACCTATACCCGCAAGGGCGGGCGGTCGGCGGCGATGCCCTACTGGTCGATCCCGGACGATGCCTGGGACGATCCAGACGTCATGGCGCGTTGGGTGAGGCTGGCGTTCGAGGCCGCGTCGAGAGCCGCCTGAAGGGGAACGAGCGCGCTTTTGACGAATTCCGACAGCCTGTCCGGCAGCGCGTCGAGCGCGAACCAGGCCATGCCGTCATGCTTTTCCGGTTCCATGATGCGGGCCTCGCCCGAGAAATCTTCCGTAACGTAGAGCAATGAAATCCAGTGCTGCTTCTCGTTGGGGAAGAGCTGTTCGTCGACGCATAGCGGCCGCAGGGCGCCGACCGTCAGGCCGGTTTCCTCGCTTGTCTCGCGCCGTGCGGCGTCCTCGGCTTTCTCCATGAAGTCGATCTTGCCGCCGGGTATGTTCCAGAAGCCCGCTTCGGGAGCCTTTAGCCGGCGACAGAGCAGAATCCGGCCCTCGCGGACGAGGAACACTCCGACGCCGACGCCCGGAAAATCGACGCCCGGAGACCCCATGCGGGATCAGCTCTTGGCGTTGGCGACGATCAGCATGAAAGCCGGAATGTCGTCACCGAAGCCGACCGGCGTCGGACCATCGTCGTGGTCGCGATAGCGGCGGCGCTCGCGATGGTCGTCGTTGGCCGGGGCGTTCTGGCGGGACGGGCGCGCCTCGTCGCGGGACTTGCGTTCCGTCTTGCGTTCTGCCTTCACGCTGGTGCTCCTTGCTTCTGCGGCGACTACTTCTTCGCCATTGTCCTCGTTCGCCGGCGCCGTGACGGCCTCGGTGACGGCCGGAGCGGGCTGACGGTCGCGCTTGCGATCCCGGTCACGCTCCCTGCCTCGGCCCTTGCCGCGACGGTCGCGGCCATTGTCGCTTCCCTCGGATTCGGCGGGCAGGGCGGTGAGATCGCCATCCTGCCATTCGATCTTTTCGCCGATCAGCTTTTCGATGGCGTCGAGGTACTTCGTGTCATGCCGGGTGACGATGGTGAAGGAGCGGCCGGAACGGCCGGCGCGGCCCGTGCGGCCAATGCGGTGGACGTAGTCCTCCGCGTGGATCGGCACGTCGAAATTGAAGACATGGCTCACGTCCGGAATGTCGAGGCCGCGTGCGGCGACGTCCGAGGCGACGAGAAGCTGGAGATTGCCTTCCTTGAAATTGTGCAGCATCGTCGTGCGCGAACGCTGGTCCATGTCGCCATGCAGCGCGCCTGCGGAAAAACCGTGGCGTTCCAGCGAGCGGAACAGGTCGGCGACATCCTTCTTGCGGTTGCAGAAGATGATGGCGTTCTTCAGGTAGCCCAGATCGTCCTGAGCCTTGATGAGATCGCGCAGGACCGCGCGCTTCTCATAATCCTTGCCGTTGGAGGCGATGAGACGCTGCGTCACGGTCTTGGCCGTGGACGAGGGCGGAGCCACTTCGATCCGGACCGGGTTTTGCAGGAAGCGGTCGGCGAGCTTCTGGATTTCCGGCGGCATGGTTGCCGAGAAGAACAGCGTCTGGCGCGTGAAGGGGATGAGCTTGGCGATGCGCTCGATGTCGGGGATGAAGCCCATGTCGAGCATGCGGTCGGCCTCGTCGATGACGAGGATCTCGACGCCGGTCATCAGGAGCTTGCCGCGCTCGCAATGGTCGAGCAGGCGGCCGGGCGTGCAGATCAGCACGTCGGCGCCGCGTTCCAGCTTGCGGTCCTGCTCGTCGAACGAGACGCCGCCGATCAGGAGCGCGATGTTGAGGCGATGATTCTTGCCGTATTTCTCGAAGTTCTCCGCAACCTGCGCGGCGAGTTCGCGCGTCGGCTCCAGAATGAGCGTGCGCGGCATGCGCGCCCGGGCGCGTCCGGTTTCGAGAAGCGTCAGCATCGGCAGGACGAAGGATGCCGTCTTGCCCGTGCCCGTCTGCGCGATCCCGAGAATGTCGCGGCGCTGAAGGGCAGGCGGAATGGCACCGGCCTGGATGGGCGTGGGGACGGTGTAGCCGGCGTCGGCAACGGCGGAATTGACTTTCTGGCTCAGGCCAAGATCAGCGAATGTCGTCAAAGGGGAAACTGCTTCCGTTCCGGTTCTAGCGAACTCTGGTGAAGGGGCATGACAATTGAGCGCCCGAATAGTCCCAAATGACCGGAAAGTCAAGAAAACCGCCCGGTATACCGCTACAAAATACGGTGATGCCGGATAAGTTTACTGTCAGTTCATGATTGTATTGAGCTTGATGCCGGCGTTGACGAACCTCATGGGGTCCACGGCTGTGCCATTACGCCGCACCTCGTAGTGCAGATGCGGGCCGGTCGAGCGGCCGGTATTGCCGGCTTCGCCGATCTTCTGGCCGGTGGAAACCGTCTGGCCTTCCGAAACGGAAATCCGCGACAGGTGGCCGTAGCGGCTGGTGATTCCCTGGCCGTGGTCGATTTCCACCATGTTGCCGTAGCCGCCGGAATAGCCGGCGGTGATTACGCGTCCCGTGCCGCTGGCCCGCACCGCCGCACCGATCTCGGAACGGAAATCGATGCCGGCATGAAGCGCCGGCCGATTGAAGAAGGGATCGATGCGCGTGCCGAATCGGGAGGTGATCTCCCGCCCCGGCGCCGGGTTGCCGTAGGGCAGCTTGCGCGCCGTCTCGCGAACGGCCTCGAGCTGCGACAGCGCCGTGTCGAGAACATTGAGCGACACGTCGAAGGCCTCCGCGCTGTCGGCTGCGATGAACGGGCCGCCAACCGCGGAATTGGCGGCAAGCCGCGTGTCTGGCACATCGACGCCGGTGCCACGCAGGATGCCGGCGATGGCGTCGGCCTGGCCGCTTGCGTCCTTGGCGAGCCCCTGGATGTGGGCGAGTTGCTCGACCTCGATGCTCTTGAGGGAGCGGGTGACGGTGCCGAACACCCGGTCGGCGCGGTCGGAGGCGCTCTCGTGCGTCGGCGCATAGGCGGCGACGCCGGATGCGGCGGGGCGCGACGTCTTGGGGGAGGGCTTTGCGGACGGGCTGGCCAGAAGCGCCTCGAGCGCCTTCAGGCTATCCTGTTTCGGCGCGAGGGAAGCCTGCTTGCCGAAGGCGAGCGGCTTTGCCTCCGGCACGGGGATGGCTCCGGTGGTCAGCTGCGAATCGCCGGGTTTTTCGAGAAGGCTGCCGATCTTGCCCTGCCGCAGCGACAGCGCCATCTGCTGCTCGAGCAGCTTGTCGACCTTTTCCTCCACGACCTGCTGGTCGAGAAGCTGGCGCGAGGTGACGCGGTCGAGCTGTGAGCGCAGCGCGGAGATGCGGTCCTCGTAATCGTGCTGCATGCGCGCCTGCCGGGCCATCGTCGCGCCGATCAGATTGTCGCGCAGGACGAGATAGGAGGTCGCGGCGATGTAACCGACGGTGAAGAGGCCCGCGAAACCGGCGGCGGCCACGGTCATCCACGGGCGCACCGTCATGTGGCGCACCTTGTCGCCGCTGGCGAGGATCAGAATATGCTGCTGCGACCGCCTGCCGAAGACCCGGTCCTGCGTTTTTTTCGTCACGTCATGCACCCCGCCCGACTCTCATGCGTTGCGGGGATTACACATTCTTAAGGTTAATATTTCCTTGACGCGGACCCCGACGAATGCGCCGGAGCCCCGGTCAGGCAAGCTTTTTCGCCGCCTCGAGAACCGCTTCCGCGTGGCCCTTGACCTTCACCTTCGGCCAGACGCCGGCGATTTTTCCGTCGCGGTCGACGAGGACGGTGGTCCGCTCGACGCCCATGTATTTCCGGCCGTACATGCTCTTTTCCGTCCAGACGCCATAGGCGGTCAGCACGGTCTTTTCCTCGTCGGAAGCGAGAATCACGCCGAGACCGTGCTTGCGGCAGAATTTGTCATGGCTTGCCGGGCTGTCGGGCGAGATGCCGATCACCACCGTGTCCGCCTTCTGGAATTCCGGCAGCAGGGCCGTGAACGCGATCGCTTCCACCGTGCAGCCGCTGGTGTCGTCCTTCGGATAGAAATAAAGCACGACTTTCTTGCCCTTGAAGTCGGCCAGCGACACGCTTGCGCCGCCGTCACGCGGAAGGGTGAATTGCGGGGCCTCGGCACCCGTGGTCAGTATGCTCATCTTTTGCTCCTTCGAACGCTGCCTGCATCTTCGCCCTGCCGGCGATTCCCGCGGCAGGATGGCCGACTTCCGCTTCCCATTGCAATCGCGCGCCAGGCTTTTCCGCAAGGAATGCGCAAGGCGCCGTTTGGTCCGGCCGGACGGGGAAGGAGGCGCTCCAGGCGGACGGGAGAGGGCAGGCCCATCGAGGGCCGCCGCCTGCAAAAGCGGAAATAAGCGGCCGAAGACCGGATTTTTTTAATCCTCGTTCATGATGTTTCCTCAAACATGGTTTAACATCTTGGAGCCTCGTTCGGGGCACATGCGGGGCGGCAGGTCGGGTATGGCTTGCGGAGAAGGAAGCGATACAGGGACCGATGGCGGAAATCCGGGGCGACAAGGTGGTGTTTCGCAAGGAGGAGATTGCCTCGCTTGACGACATGCCTTCCTGCCGGGCCGAGGATGCGCTGATCGTTCATTGCCCGCCGCCGCGGCGCCGTCACATGCTTCTGCTCAAGGGACTGGTCGTGTTCGTCGCCGTCGCCGGACTCGGACTGGTCGGGCTTTTCGCCTCAATCGAAAGCGGCGTCTTCGACCGGGAACTGGCCCGTCGCGCGGAACTTGCGCTGAACGGGGTCATGGACGGCACGTTCCGGGCCAAGGTCGGCGGTGCCGCGCTGCGATTCTCCTCCCGCATGTCGCTTGCCATCGAGGCGCGGGATGTCGAGCTGGTGGAAGCGGCAAGCGGCGAGCACGTCACCCACACGCAATCGGTACGGCTGGTCATCGATCCGCTCGCCCTGCTCGGCGGCAGGCTGAGCATCGGCGGGCTGGAGGCCGACGGGGTGGAAGTCGATACGGCATTGCTGCAACGCGGCGGTTCCGATCTCGCCGCATTGCGGGTCGACGAGCTGCCCGCGATTCTCGAATCCGTCTTCCTGCGTCTTGACGGGGCCTTTCATTTCCTCGAACGCACCCAGACCGGCGATATCTCGCTTTCCAAGCTGACGCTGCGCTTTCCCGGCGACGGCAAGCCTGTCGAGGTGGAGGTCAACGATCTGCTTGCCGCCCGGCGGGGACAGGGCATCGTGCAGCTTTCCGGCGTCGCCTCCTACGGCGGCGACGATATCGACTTCACTGTTCAGGGCCATGCCTTCGAAGGCCGGGTCGCCGTGCTCGAGGCGAAACTCGAGGGGCTCGACCTCGGTCAGCTGACGGTGCGCACCTTGCCCGACGGCACGATCCATGACGGGCTTGCAAGCGAAGTGGAGGCGACCATCACAGCCCGCAGGGGCGAAGAAGACAGCGCCCCGGTCCTGAGCGCGACCGTCAGGGGCCAGCCCGGCCAGTTCTACATGGACGGCGACACCCAGGAGTTCGGCGGCGCGGAGATCAATCTCGCCTACGACTTCACCAAGCGCTCGCTCGAATTCGTGCCGTCGCGCGCGGTCTTCGGCGATACCGTTCTCCCGTTCACGGGCGCGATCATCGACCGCGACCAGATCGAGGGACCCGGCAAGGCGGGCTTCGCGCTCGACTTCCTGTTCGACGGAGCCGTGTCGGGTGCGACGGAGGCCCGTCCGCTTCCCTTCAACGCCAAGGCGACGGGTTCCTTCGACCCGGTGCTCAGGGAACTGAGGGCCGACCAGCTGTTCGTCACCAGCCCGCAGGGCAATATGGCCGGCTCCTTCCTCGTCCGTTTCAGGCAGGGCATGTCGCCGGAGATCAGCTTCGGCGGCCAGGTGCCGGAAATGACGGGCGAGGCGGTGAAGCAGCTCTGGCCCTTCTGGGTGGCGCGCAAGCCGCGGGAATGGGCCGTCGCCAATCTCTTCGGCGGCAAGATCCGCAACGGCGTCGTTTCGGTGTTCATTCCCGCCGGGCGCATGCGCTTTCCTCCCGTGCCCGTCCAGCTGGACGAGAACGAACTGCATATCGCTTTCGACGTGGAGCACATGCGCCTCGACCTGCCGCCGGATATTCCGCCGGTGCGGGATATGGACGGGCATGTGGATATCCGCGGCGAGAAGACCGAGGTCACGGTCGCGAACGGGGTCTCCTATTTCGGCTCGGGCCGTTCCGTGAAGGTGGAGAATAGCCGCTTCCACATCGCCGATGCCTATCTCAGACCCCTGAGCGCGGAGATTTCGCTCAATGTCGCCGGCGATGCCGCGGCCGTCCTGGAGCTTTCCAGCTTCAAGCCGATGAACAGCCTCAAGGACACCGATTTCCGCCCCGAGGACTTTTCCGGGCCGGTCAGGGCCGGCGTCTCGGCGCGGTTCGGCCTGCTGCAAAGCCAGTCGCCGCCGCCGCCGGAATGGTCGGCACGGATCGACCTGCAATCGGTCGACGTCCATCGCGACATCGCCGGGCGCAGGCTGGCGGGCGCCAAGGGCACGATCGACGTGACGCCTCAGGCCTTCAAGGTGGAGGCGAAGGCCGATGTCGATGGCGCACCGCTCGACATATCCTATGCCCAGCCGCTCGGTAAAGCGGGCGCCCAGCCGGCGCTTGCGGTACGCGGGCGGCTCGAAAAGCGGGACTGGCTGAAGCTCGCCCCGCAGCTTGGCGGGCTTGTCGAGGGGCCGCTCTCCTTCGAACTGTCGCGTGTCGACGAGAAGAAGCAGACGGTGGCGGTCGACCTGAGCGCGGCGAGCCTTTCGCTGCCGTGGATCGGATGGTCGAAGGGGGCGGGCGTGCCTGCCAAAGGCAGCTTCGACCTGACCGTCAACGGCGCGGAGAACCTGATCCGCAACTTCCAGATCGGCGGGGACGGTTTCGGCGCCGAGGGCGGCATGACCTTCAACAAGGGCGGGCTCGTCGCTGCCGACCTGTCGCGCGTGCAGCTTTCGCCGGGCGACGACTTCAGCGCCACGCTGCGCGCCGTCCGGGGTGGCCACGAACTGTCGGTGAACGGCAGGCGTATCGATGCGCGCCATGTGATCAACAAGCTGAAGACGGATTACGAGGGTGAGAAATCGGCCGGAGGGGACGGGGACACCGGGTCCTTCGCGGTGACTTTGAATGTCGACCGTCTTGCGGGCTTCAACGACGAGGAACTGACCGGCGTTTCTGCCCGCTATGCCATGAAGGCGGGGACGCCGAGCGCCATCGACTTCAAGGGGGTGACGGGCAGCGGCCAGGCGATCGTCAGCGAAATGCTGAATGACGGGCGCGGTACGATCTCCGTCACCAGCGGCGATGCCGGAGCCTTCGCGCGTTTCATCGACCTTTACAAGAACATGAACGGCGGCCTGCTGAACCTGAGGCTGGCGGCGATGGACGCGCAGTCGTGGAGCGGCTCCATCGACCTGCGCAGCTTCCGCCTGTCCAACGAACAGCGCCTGCAATCCATCGTGTCGACTCCGGCCGGCCAGAGCGGACAGAGCCTGAACAGCGCGGTGAAACGGGACATCGACGTCAGTTCCGCCGGATTCCAGCGGGCTTTCGCCCGCATCATCGCCCGCAACGGCGTGCTTGCTGTGGAAAACGGCGTTCTTCGCGGTGAGCAGGTCGGTGCGACGTTCCAGGGCACGGTGCGCGACGGGCGCGGCAACATGGACCTGACGGGCACCTTCATGCCGGCCTACGGCCTGAACCGCCTGTTCGCCGAACTGCCGATCATCGGCACCATCCTCGGCAACGGCCGCGACCGCGGCCTGATCGGCATCACTTTCAGGATGACGGGCAAGTTCACCCAGCCCAATCTGAGCGTCAATCCGCTGTCGATCATTGCGCCGGGCGTCTTCCGGCAGATCTTCGAATATTGAGATGGCGTCAATGGCCGGATCGCGATCCGGCCATTGCGCGGTCGCCCGTGTCAGGCAGGGCGCACCAGAACGTGCTTCTTCTTGCCGAGCGAGAGCTTGACGACGCCATCGGCGGTGACGTCGCCGGTGCCGACGATCTGGCGGTCGTCGGAAACGGTCCTGTCGTTGACCTTCACCGCGCCGCCCCTCACATGGCGGCGCGCCTCGCCGTTCGACTCGGCAAGGCCGGCGCGGACGAACAGCACGAGCACGCCGATGCCGGCTTCGAGTTCAGCCGCCGGCACCTCGATGGACGGCAGGTTTTCAGCCAGTGCGCCTTCCTCGAAGGTCTTGCGGGCCGTTTCGGCGGCTTCCTCGGCTGCCGCGCGGCCGTGCAGCATGGCGGTGATCTCTGTGGCAAGGATCTTCTTCACCTCGTTGATCTCCGAACCGCCGAGCTTTGCGAGGCGCTCGATCTCATCCATCGGCAGCGTGGTGTAGAGCTTCAGGAAGCGCGTCACGTCCGCATCCTCCGTGTTGCGCCAATACTGCCAGAAATCGTAGGCCGAAAGCATGTCGGGGTTCAGCCACACGGCGCCGTTCACCGACTTGCCCATCTTCGCGCCGGAGGCGGTGGTGAGCAGCGGCGAGGTCAGGGCGTAAAGCTGCTTCGTGCCCATGCGGTGGCCGAGGTCGATGCCGTTGACGATGTTGCCCCACTGGTCGGAGCCGCCCATCTGGAGGCGGCAATCGTAACGCTTCGCCAGTTCCACGAAATCGTAGGCCTGGAGGATCATGTAGTTGAATTCGAGGAAGGACAGCGACTGCTCGCGGTCGAGGCGCGTCTTCACGCTGTCGAAGGACAGCATGCGGTTGACCGAGAAGTGGCGGCCGACGTCGCGCAGGAATTCGAGGTAGTTCAGCGGGCGCAGCCACTCGGCATTGTTGATCATCAGCGCCGGATTTTCCGTCCGGTCGTAGTCGAGGTAGTTCGAGAAGACCCGCTTGATCGAGGAGATGTTTTCCTCGATCATGTCGACCGTCATCAGCTTGCGGGCTTCCTCCTTGAACGAGGGATCGCCGACCATGCCGGTGCCGCCGCCCATCAGCGAAATGGGCCGGTGGCCCGTCTTCTGCATCCAGTGCAGCATCATGATCTGGATCAGGCCGCCGGCGTGCAGCGAAGGCGCCGTCGGGTCGAAGCCGATATAGGCCGTCACGGTTTCCCGGGCGAAGAGTTCATCGAGACCAGTCTCGTCGGAGATCTGGTGAATGAAGCCGCGTTCGTCGAGCGTGCGGAGGAAATCGGACTTGAACCTGGACATGACCTGTTTCTCTGTGAAAAGGGGGTGTACGGCCGCGCATCTAGCATTGTTCCGGCGCATAATCACCCCAAAAGTGAGTCTGGATCGACGGCATGACAGGAATGAGAACGGCAATCGGCCTGATGAGCGGCACGTCGATGGACGGCATCGACCTCGCTTTTGTGAGAACGGACGGCAGGGACCGGGTGGAGCGCGGCCCGAGCCATTACGTGCCCTATGACGAAGGCCTGCGCGCCCGCTGGAAGCGCGCGCTGGCGACGGCGCGGAAGATCACCGAACGCCGGCAGCGGCCCGGAGACCTTGCCGAATCCGAACGCATCCTGACGCTGGCCCATGCCGCGGCGGTCAAGTCCTTCCTGTATCGTCTCGGGCTCGGCCCGGAGGCGGTCGACGTCATCGGCTTCCACGGTCAGACGGTGTTGCACCGCCCGGACGAGGCGCTGACCGTGCAGATCGGCGACGGGCCGCTGCTGGCGGAGGAAACCGGCATCGACGTGGTCTACGACATGCGCGCCAACGACATGGCGCATGGCGGGCAGGGCGCGCCGCTCATTCCCGTCTATCACGCGGCCCTTGCCGCCAATCTGCCGGAGGGGCTGGAACGGCCCGCCGTCTTCGTCAATATCGGCGGCATTTCGAACCTCACCTATACCGGGCAGGCCGGCCGGGCGGAAGAACTGTCCGCCTTCGACAGCGGCCCCGGCAACATGCTGATCGACCAGTGGATCGAGGCGCATACGGGAAAGGCCTTCGACAAGGGCGGAAAGACGGCAGCGCGGGGCCGGGTGGTGCCGGCGCTGGTAGCGCGCTATCTCGAAAGCCCGTTCTTTTCCGGCAATATCCGCCGTTCTCTGGATCGTGGCGATTTCTTGCCCCCGAAAAAGGGCGCGGTCTCGCTGGAGGACGGTGCGCGGACGCTCGCCCATGTCACGGCGGCGGCGATCCTGAAAAGCGGCGGCTACCTGCCGGAAAAGGCAAAGACATGGATCGTCTGCGGCGGCGGCCGGCTCAACCCTGTCATCATGGCCGAATTTGCGGCTCTGGCGGAACAGGCCGGCGCGAAGGTGATCGCGGCGGAAGCCGCCGGCTTCGACGGTGGCGCGATGGAAGCGGAAGCCTGGGCCTATCTCGCGGTGCGCTCGCTGGAAGGCCTGCCGCTCACCTTTCCCGGCACGACCGGGGTGCGGGAACCGGTGACGGGCGGGGTGTTGGCGGCAGCGAGTCGATAGGGCGTTTCCGCAACCGGGTCCGGGCCGGAAACGCCCTGGCGACTGTTATCCGCCTGCCGTACTTACCGGCCCTGAATGGCGCGGATGAACCGGGGGCTGCGGTCGCGGAAATCCTGATAGGAAATCCGGCCGCTGGCGATGGCGTTGAATGCCCGGGTGCAGTAGATGCGCGCCACGTCGCTTCGCGGGCTGACATTCATGATCCTGGCCATCTCGGCCTTGCGGGCCGGCGTGCTCCTGTTGGACCCCGCATAGCATCTTTCGATTGCGTCCCGCTTCAGCGCCGGGCTGCCGCGCACCAGTTCCTGCGCCTGATTGTAGCGCGTTTCGGTCATGCAGCCCGAGAGAGCCATCGTGGATGCCAGAACAGCGATTACCGAACGTCCGATCATTATCGACCTCCTCTCCATGTCGTGAGGCAAAAAAATGGCGCCCGCCCGGCATAAAGTCAAACCGGACGGGCGTTTTTTTCGCAAGGTCGAAAGAGCCGGGTGTGCTCGTCAGCGAATCCGCTTCGCAGCGGGTTCCGGCACCAGTTCGCCGTTCAGGCGGCGGTCGAGATAGTCCTCGCATTCGCTCATCAGCGTTTCCACCTGGCCGTTGAAGAAGTGGTTGGCGCCCGGCACGGTGCGGTGGGTGATGAGAATGCCCTTCTGCGTCTGGAGCTTGTCGACCAGACCCTGGACGTCCTTTTCCGGCGCCACCTTGTCGGCGTCGCCGTGGATGATCAGGCCGGACGAGGGACAGGGGGCGAGGAAGGAGAAGTCGTAGATGTTCGGCTGCGGCGCAATCGACAGGAAGCCCTCGATTTCCGGCCGGCGCATGAGAAGCTGCATGCCGATCCACGCCCCGAAGGAATAGCCGGCGACCCAGCAGCTCTTCGAATCGGGATGCAGCGACTGCACCCAGTCGAGCGCCGAAGCGGCATCCGAAAGCTCGCCGGCGCCGTGGTCGAATTCGCCCTGGCTGCGGCCGATGCCACGGAAATTGAAGCGGAGCGTCGTGAAGCCGCGCTTCTGGAACATGTAGAATAGCTGATAGACGATCTGGTTGTTCATCGTGCCGCCGAACTGCGGGTGCGGGTGCAGAATGATGGCGATCGGGGCGCTTTTTTCCTTCGACGGCTGGTAGCGGCCTTCGAGACGGCCGGCAGGGCCGTTGAAAATGACTTCGGGCATTGTTACTCCGGTGTCGGTTTCGTTCTTGAAAAGGCAGGGGTCAGGCTTTCAAGTGACTTGACTCCCGATATCATCTTTTCTAGAACGCAGTTTAGAACCGTTCAAAAATCTTGGGGCAGTCAGCCGTGGGATTTGACGTGTTCATATGATAAGCCGCCCGGAAATTTCAACAAAAATGCACCGTTGGGTGCCGGGTTTGTTTTTGAGGGTTTCCAAACGCATGGTCAAGGGCCCGCGTGTTTATCTGGACTGGAACGCGACTGCGCCGCTTCTGGACGAGGCGCGGGCGGCGGTTCTGGCCGGTCTGGACATGATGAATCCCTCTTCCGTTCACGCGGAGGGCCGGGCGGCGCGCGCGGCGCTGGAAAAGGCCCGCCGGCAGGTCGCGGCGCTGGCGGGCACGCCGGAACCGGCGCATGTGGTCTTCACATCTGGCGCGACCGAGGCGGCCAATATGGTGCTTTCGCCGGATTTCCGGATGGGACGCCGCCCGATCGCCGTCGGCCACCTGTATGTGTCGGCCATAGAACATCCGGCCGTGCGTGAAGGCGGACGTTTTCCGGCGGAGCGGATCACGGAAATTCCGGCGACGCGCGAGGGCCTTACCGATCCGGTAGTGCTGAAGGCGTTGCTCGAGGCCCATGACGATGCCTCGGGCCTGCCGATGATAGCCGTCATGGCCGTGAACAACGAAACCGGCGTGATCCAGCCGATCGCTGAGATTGCGGCGCTGGTCCATGCCCGGGGCGGGCTTCTGATGGTCGACGCCGTTCAGGCCGCCGGCCGCGTGCCGCTCGACATTGCCGCGCCCGGCGCGGATTTCATGATCGTGTCGTCGCACAAGATCGGCGGTCCGAAGGGTGTCGGCGCGTTGATCTCGCGCGGCGAGATCCTGATGCCGGCGCCGCTCATCCGCGGCGGCGGCCAGGAGAAGGGGCACCGCTCCGGTACCGAAAATCTGGCCGCCATCATGGGGTTCGGCACTGCCGCCGAGGCTGCCTGCGCGGGTCTCGATGAGCGCATGGCCCGGATCGGCGCGCTGCGTGACCGTCTGGAGCAGGGCATGCGCGCTGCCGCGCCGGACGTCATCATACACGGGGCGAGTGCGCCGCGGGTGGCCAATACCAGCTTCTTCAGCCTGCCCGGGCTGAAATCGGAAACGGGACAGATCGCCTTCGATCTCGAAGGCGTGGCGCTTTCGGCGGGGTCCGCCTGCTCGTCCGGGAAGGTCGGCGAAAGCCATGTCCTTGCGGCGATGGGCTGCGATCCGAAGCTCGGCGCGCTCCGGATTTCGCTCGGCGCCACCACGAACGAGGCCGATATCGACCGCGCTCTGGCCGCGTTTGGAAAGATTGCCTCCCGCCGCAAGGGCACGGAGGCGGCATAATCCTGAAAACCGCGGGAATTCCGGCGGTTTTCAGCAAGGAGCCCGGTGCAATCGGCCGGGTTCCACACTAAATAGAAGCGGAACCCCGCTTCAAAATAAAGAAATGCTCCCGAACCGTCCGTTCGGGAAATCGACAAGCCACCGGGCCTTTGCCCCGGCGAGATTGGAGACGTGAAATGGTTGCCGTTCAGGAGACGATCGATCAGGTCAAACAGATCGATATCGACCAGTACAAATACGGATTCGAGACGCAGATCGAAGTCGACAAGGCTCCCAAGGGCCTGAACGAAGACATCATCCGTTTCATTTCCGCCAAGAAGCAGGAGCCGGACTGGATGCTGGAATGGCGTCTCGACGCCTACCGCCGCTGGCTGACGATGGAGGAGCCCACCTGGGCGCGCGTCGATTATCCGAAGATCGACTTCAACGACCTCTATTACTACGCCGCGCCGAAGAACGTGACCGGCCCTCAGACCATCGACGACGTCGACCCGGAACTTCTGAGAACCTATGAAAAGCTCGGCATTCCGCTGCGCGAGCAGGAAATCCTCGCCGGCGTGCAGCAGTCGAGGGTCGCGGTCGACGCCGTGTTCGATTCGGTCTCGGTCGTCACCACCTTCAAGGAAGAGCTGAAGAAGGCCGGCGTGATCTTCATGTCGATCTCGGAAGCCATCCGCGAGCATCCCGATCTCGTGAAGAAATATCTCGGCTCGGTCGTTCCGCCGACCGACAATTTCTACGCGACGCTCAACTGCGCGGTCTTTACTGACGGCTCGTTCGTCTACGTGCCGAAGGGCGTGCGCTGCCCGATGGAGCTTTCGACCTACTTCCGCATCAACGAAAAGAACACCGGCCAGTTCGAGCGCACGCTGATCATCGCCGAGGAGGGGGCCTACGTCTCCTATCTGGAAGGCTGCACGGCCCCGCAGCGCGACGAGAACCAGCTTCACGCCGCCGTGGTCGAACTCGTCGCGCTCGACGATGCCGAGATCAAGTATTCGACGGTGCAGAACTGGTATCCGGGCGACGTGGAAGGCAAGGGCGGCATCTACAACTTCGTGACCAAGCGCGGCGATTGCCGCGGCAATAGTTCGAAGATCTCGTGGACGCAGGTCGAGACCGGCTCGGCGATCACCTGGAAATATCCGTCCTGCATCCTGCGCGGCGACAATTCGCGTGGCGAGTTCTACTCGATCGCCGTGTCGAACGGCCACCAGCAGATCGATTCCGGCACCAAGATGATCCATCTGGGCAAGAACACGTCGAGCCGCATCATCTCCAAGGGCATTTCGGCCGGCCAGTCGAACAACACCTATCGTGGCCTGGTCTCCGCCCACCGCAAGGCGGCGAACGCCCGCAACTTCACCCAGTGCGACTCGCTTCTGATCGGCGACCGGTGTGGCGCGCACACCGTGCCCTACATCGAGGCCAAGAACTCCACCTGCCAGTTCGAGCATGAGGCGACCACCTCGAAGATTTCCGAGGACCAGCTTTTCTACTGCCTCCAGCGCGGCATTCCGGAAGAGGCGGCCATCGCGCTCATCGTGAACGGCTTCGTCAAGGAAGTCATTCAGGAACTGCCGATGGAGTTCGCCGTGGAGGCGCAGAAGCTCATCGGCATCTCGCTCGAAGGCTCCGTGGGCTGAGGCCGTTACCCGATCGAACCGGTGCGCGCGGCTTTCGCGCGCCTGACCCCTGTTACATCCGAGAAAGATTGTCCCATGCTTGAAATCATCGACCTGCACGCCAAGATCGCCGATACCGACACGGAAATCATCCGTGGCCTGAACCTCACCGTGAAGGCCGGCGAAGTCGCCGCCATCATGGGCCCGAACGGTTCGGGCAAGTCGACCCTCTCCTACATCCTGTCGGGCCGCGAGGACTACGAAGTCACCTCCGGCGACATCCGCTACAACGGCGAAAGCATCCTGGAACTCGACGCTTCCGAGCGCGCGGCCAAGGGCATCTTCCTCGCCTTCCAGTATCCGGTGGAAATTCCCGGCGTCGCCACCATGCAGTTCCTCAAGGTGGCGATGAACGAGCAGCGCAAGGCGCGCGGCGAGGCCGAACTGACGACGCCGGATTTCATCCGTCTCGTCAAGGAAGCGGCGGCGAAGCTCAAGATCGATCCGGATATGCTGAAGCGCCCGCTCAACGTCGGCTTTTCCGGCGGCGAGAAGAAGCGTGCGGAAATCCTTCAGATGGCCCTTCTGGAACCGAAGCTGTGCGTGCTCGATGAAACCGATTCGGGCCTCGATATCGACGCCCTGAAGATCGTCTCCGATGGCGTCAACGCGCTGCGTTCGCCCGACCGCGCCTTCGTGGTCATCACCCACTACCAACGCCTTCTGGAGCACATCGTGCCGGATACGGTCCATGTTCTCTACAAGGGACAGATCATCCGCACCGGCGGCAAGGAACTGGCGCTCGAGCTGGAAGCCAACGGTTACGCCGATGTCATCGGCGAAGCTGCCGAATAAGGCGAGGGATCATCCCATGACCATCCAGAGCAACACACGCCTCACCGCTGCCGAAACGGCGCTGGTCGAGGCCTATACGACCCAGTTGAGCGACCTTCCGGGCGATCCGGACGTTCTCGGCGTGCGCGACCGTCTTCTGGACGACCTGAAGACCGGCGGCCTGCCGACGCGGCGCATCGAAAGCTGGCACTACACGGACCTGAAGGCGCTCTTGAAGGGCATTCCGGCCTTCGAGGCGACGAAGAGCGCCAAGACCCTTCTGCCGCTGGTCGGCGGTTCGACGGTTCTGCCGCTGCTTCAGGGCAAGGCTGCCGCCGTGAAGGCCGACGACTTCGCCGTGACGAGCTACGCCGAAAGCCTGACGGACGGCTCCGCCGCGGAGCGGCTGAATGCCGCCTCCTTCGACGACGCCATCGGCCGTATCAACGCCTCCTTCGTCCGCGACGGTTTCGTGCTGGATATTCCGGCGGAAGCCGAAATCGAGACGCCGATCGAAATCCAGTCCGTCCATGCCGGCGGACAGGTGCATACGCGCATTCCCGTCACGATCGGCGCCGGCGCGAAGGTGACGGTCATCGAGCGCCATATCGCCGCCGGCGAGGAGGATGCGGCTTTCGTTTCGTCCGTCAGCGACGTGACGATTGGCGAGGGGGCCGAGGTGACGTGGGTCGTGCTCCAGCAACAGGGCGCGGCCGACACGTTCTTCGGCCAGATACGTGTCGATCTCGGCGCGGATGCAAAGCTGAAGCTGTTCGACATCAATGCCGGCGGCAAGCTCGTGCGCCAGGAACTGCGCATCGACACCACGGGCGAGGGCGCGGAGCTGACGCTGCGCGGCGTGAACCTCATCGGCGGCGAGCAGCACAACGACGTGACGCTGGTTCTCGGTCACAACGTGCCGAATACCTCCTCGACGGATATTTTCCGCAACGTCGTGTTCGACCGCGGACGCGGCGTGTTCCAGGGCATGATCAAGGTGGCCCAGGACGCGCAGAAAACCGATGCGAAGATGTCGTGCAACACGCTTCTTCTGTCCGACGACGCGGATTTCGCCGCTAAGCCGGAGCTGGAAATCTTCGCCGACGACGTGGTCTGCGGTCACGGCGCGACGGTTGCCGACATCGACGACAATCACCTCTACTACCTCAAGGCGCGCGGCATTCCGGAAAACAAGGCGCGGGCCATGCTCGTCAATGCCTTCGTCGCCGAAGTGGTCGAGGAGCTGGAGGAGGAGCCGCTCGTCGAGGCGCTGGAGCAGATCATTTCTGCCTGGCTTGAAAAGCACGCCTGATGAAATGCGGTTGTGGGGGGCTATCGCGCTCTTGCGTGCCGCTCCTCAAACGTTTTGATCGTCATGCTCGGGCTTGACCCGAGCATCCAGCGGCGCCCGTTGCGTGGACCCTCGGGTCAAGCCCGAGGGTGACGGGTGCCGGCGGGGTGATGCTCGTGGATAAACCGGATCGAATCGCGCAAATCGCTGGTTCCGGTCTTTTGAAAGGACGGCCTGACATGGCCTATGATGTTGAAGCGATCCGCCGCGACTTCCCCATTCTGTCCCGCGAGGTCTACGGCAAGCCGCTGGTCTATCTCGACAACGGCGCCTCGGCGCAGAAGCCGCAGGTGGTGATCGACGCCGTTGCCAATACCTATGCGCACGAATACGCCAATGTGCATCGCGGCCTGCACTATCTCTCCAACAAGGCGACGGAGGCCTTCGAGGCGGCGCGGGAGAGCGTGCGGCGCTTCCTGAATGCCGGTTCGGCCGACGAAATCGTCTTCACCAAATCCTCCACCGAGGCGATCAATACGGTCGCCTATGGCTGGGCGATGGAGAATCTCGGCGAGGGCGACGAAATCGTCATCTCGATCATGGAGCACCATTCCAACATCGTGCCCTGGCATTTCCTGCGCGAGCGCAAGGGTGTGAAGCTGGTCTGGGCGCCGGTGGACGATGAGGGCGCTTTTCATATCGAGGATTTCGAGAAGTGCCTGACGGAACGCACGAAGCTCGTCGCCATCACGCAGATGTCGAATGCGCTGGGCACGGTGGTGCCGGTGAAGGAGGTCACGCGCATCGCCCATGAGCGCGGCATTCCGGTTCTGGTCGACGGATCGCAGGGCGCGGTCCACATGCCGGTCGACGTGCAGGATATCGGCTGCGACTGGTATGCCATGACCGGCCACAAGCTTTACGGCCCCTCGGGCATCGGCGTTCTTTACGGGCGCATGGACCGGCTGCGCGACATGCGTCCCTTCATGGGCGGCGGCGAGATGATCGCCGACGTGACCGAGGAGGGCGTGACCTATGCGGAGCCGCCGCACCGGTTCGAGGCCGGCACGCCGCCCATCGTGCAGGCCATCGGTCTCGGCGTGGCGCTGGACTACATGGAAAAGATCGGCCGCGCGGCGATTGCCGAACATGAGGCCGGGCTTGCGGCCTATGCCGCCGAAAGGCTGCGTGAGGTGAATTCGCTGCGCATCATCGGCAATGCGCCCGGCAAGGGCGGCATCTTCTCCTTCGAACTGGCCGGAATCCACGCGCATGACGTCTCGATGGTCATAGACCGGCGCGGGATCGCGGTGCGGGCCGGCACCCATTGCGCCCAGCCCCTTCTGAACCGTTTCGGCGTCACGTCCACCTGCCGCGCCTCGTTCGGCCTCTACAATACGCACGCCGAGGTGGATGCGCTGGTAGAGGCGCTGGACTACGCGCGCACGTTCTTCGCTTGATGATGAGTGTCAAGTTTACTACATCAGGCGGGGCGCATGGTTCGCATCGCCCCGATTGTCCGAGGAAAGACCGATGAGTGCTGAGGCAGAACAGCCTGATGGAACGTTCGACGCTCGCGACGGGATCGTGAACTCCGCCATTCCGGCAGAAGAGATCGCACGCCTGTCCGACGATATCATTTCCGCGTTGAAAACCGTCTACGATCCGGAGATTCCGGCGGATATCTTCGAACTCGGCCTGATCTACAAGATCGACATCGAGGACGACCGCATGGTCAAGATCGCCATGACTCTGACGGCGCCCGGCTGCCCGGTGGCCGGCGAAATGCCGGGCTGGGTGGAAAATGCCGTTGGCGCGGTCGAGGGCGTTTCCGGCGTCGATGTGTCGATGACCTTCGATCCGCCGTGGACGCCGGATCGCATGTCCGAGGAAGCGAAAGTGGCTGTCGGCTGGTATTGATCCGGCCGGCGGCGCGACTTACCTTATGCCGAAGGCCGGCGCGATCCGGCAGGCAAGGAGAAACCCTATGGCTTTCACCGTCATGACCATGACAGACGCCGCTTCGGCCCGCGTCAAGGCAATCGTCGAGAATTCCGGCCCGGATGCCAAAGGCGTTCGCGTTGGCATCAAGAAGGGCGGCTGCGCGGGAATGGAATATACGATCGACCTGGTGACGGAGCCGAACGCCAAAGACGATCATATCGAGCGGGACGGCGCGCATGTGTGGATCGACCCGGCGGCGGTGCTTTACCTGCTCGGCACGCAGATGGATTTCGAAACGACGAAACTGCGCTCCGGCTTCACATTCAACAACCCCAACCAGACGTCCGCCTGCGGCTGCGGCGAATCGGTGGAGCTGAAGGCCGCCGATCTTGCCGAGCTTGCCCGCCAGCGGGAATTGGCCGGCGAAGCGCACTGAACCCTTTTCCCGACCGTCGCCTGCAAGGCCGCCCTCCGGGCGGCTTTTTATACCATCTGTAAACCTCCACCTACGGTGGAGGACTGGACGAGTTCTACATTGTGTTTGAGAGACCTCCGCGCTTGGACCGTTAGGTTTACGGGACGTGAAACGGAGGTTTTATGGATGAGCAATCACAATCACACGCGACGTGGGATTGTAAGTACCACGTTGTATTTGGCAGCAAGTACCGAACGAAGCGTCTTTACGGTGACGTTCGTAGGGAGTTGGGTGAGCTATTCCATCGTCTTGCCAGCCAGAAGGGCTGCAAGATTGAGGAAGGTCACCTGATGCCGGACCATGTGCATATGCTGATATCGATCCCGCCGAAATATTCGGTGTCGCACATTGTCGGCTTTCTGAAGGGCAAGACGGCGCTTTACGTTGCCAACAAATATGCCGGCAAGAGGCGCTACAAGGGGTATCACTTTTGGGCGCGAGGGTACTTCGTATCGACGACGGGCTACAATGAGCAGGTCGTCAGACGTTATATCCGTAATCAGGAGAAGGTCGACAAAGCTTCCGACTTTGCCGACCTGTTTAATCGTAGCTACTAACCTATAGCAAGACCGCTTCTAGCGGTTCAAGCACAGCGTTTCAAACCTCCACCTCTGGTGGAGGTCATGACTCATGGCGTGAAAGGCGCCGCTCAGTCGCGCTTGATCGTGGAAAGAACCTGCCAGAGATCGGCGCCGGTTTCGAAAACCGTGGCATTGGCCTCGTAGGCGATCTTTGCGCCGATCATGTCGTAGAGTTCCCGGTCGAGACTGACGCCGGCATCCGTCGCCGTAACCTTCGCCTCGACACCGCCCGGCTGCAACGTGGCGAAGCTCGCCGCCTTCTTCTGGTATTCGACGGTATCGACATGCGCGATGTTGCTGGCGGAGGCTGTGAACTGCGTCGCGGCGGCCTGCATGCCGGTAATGGCGATCGCGGTCATCGACGAAATGGTCATGGCAAATTCCCGTTCTTTTCGACCATCATCCTACGCACAACGTTTTAGGGAACGCTGAACGCAAGGCGCGCCATTTCGTGCCCTGATGTGCCGGAATGAAACGGAAGGAACGGCCTCAGCCGCGTTTCGTCATGCACGGGTGCGGCAGAACTCTCGGCTCAAGGTCAAGGTGACGGAGAGGAGGGGCGGCCTGGGCCGCCCCCTATCCTTACTCCGCGGCCTCGCCGTAGGCGTCCACCGGCGGGCAGGTGCAGATCAGGTTGCGATCGCCATAGACGTTGTCGATGCGGTTGACCGGCGCCCAGTACTTGTCGATGCGGAAGGCGCCGGGCGGGAAGCAGGCCTGTTCGCGCGAATAGGGACGGTCCCATTCGCCGACGAGGTCCTCCACCGTGTGCGGGGCGTTCTTCAGCGGGTTGTTGTCCTTGTCGGCGCGGCCTTCCTCGATATCGCGGGCTTCCTCGCGGATCGCCAGCATGGCGTCGCAGAAGCGGTCGAGTTCGGCCTTGGTTTCCGACTCGGTCGGCTCGATCATCAGCGTGCCGGCCACCGGCCAGCTCATGGTCGGCGCGTGGAAACCGCAGTCGATCAGGCGCTTGGCGATGTCGTCGACGGTCACATGGGCGCTTTCGGCCAGCGGGCGGGTGTCGAGGATGCACTCATGCGCCACCCGGCCCGTCTTCGACTTGTAGAGCACGTCGTAGGCGCCCTTCAGCCGCGCGGCGATATAGTTGGCGTTGAGGATGGCGACCTTGGTCGCCTGCGTCAGCCCCGCGCCGCCCATCATCAGCACGTAGGACCACGAGATCGGCAGGATCGACGGCGAACCGAAGGGAGCCGCCGACACCGCGCCCGGCTTGCCGTCCGTGACCGGATGGCCGGGCAGGTGCGGCGCGAGATGCGCCTTGACGCCGATCGGGCCCATGCCGGGGCCGCCGCCGCCATGCGGAATGCAGAAGGTCTTGTGCAGGTTGAGATGCGAGACGTCGGAGCCGATGTCGCCCGGGCGGGCAAGGCCGACCATCGCGTTCATGTTGGCGCCGTCGAGATAGACCTGGCCGCCATGCGCGTGGGTGATCTCGCAGATCTCGCGCACCGTCTCCTCGAACACGCCGTGCGTCGAGGGATAGGTGATCATGCAGCAGGAGAGGCTGGCCGCGTGGGCGTCCGCCTTGGCGCGAAAATCGGCAATGTCGATATCGCCGTTTTCCAGAACCTTCACCGGCACGACCTTCATGCCGGCCATCTGCGCCGAGGCGGGATTGGTGCCGTGGGCGGAGGTGGGGATGAGGCAGACGTCGCGGTGGCCGTCGCCGCGGGCGATGTGATAGTTGCGGATCGTCAGAAGACCCGCATACTCGCCCTGCGCGCCGGAGTTCGGCTGCATGGAGAAGGCGTCGTAGCCGGTGATGGCGCAGAGCTTTTCCGTCAGGTCCGTGATCATCTCGCGGTAGCCGAGCGCCTGGTCGGCGGGCACGAAGGGATGGATGTCGGAAAATTCCGGCCAGGTGATCGGCAGCATTTCCGCCGTGGCGTTCAACTTCATGGTGCAGGAGCCGAGCGGGATCATCGACCGGTCGAGCGCCAGGTCGCGGTCGGACAGGCGGCGGATATAGCGCGTCATTTCGCTTTCGGCGCGGTTCATGTGGAAGATCGGGTGCGTCAGGTAATCGCTGGTGCGCAGCAGATCCTTCGGGAGACGGTATTCCGCTTCGAATTCCCCCACCTCGAAATTGCCGCCGAAGGCCCGCCATACCGCTTCGACCGTCGCGGGCCGGGTGCGTTCGTCGAGGCTGATGCCAATCTTCGTCGTGCCGACCTTGCGCAGGTTCACACCTTCGGCGACGGCGGCGCGCAGGATGAGGCCCTGCATGTGGCCGGCTTCCACCGTGATCGTGTCGAAGAAGGTCGCCGGCTCGATGGCGTAGCCGAGCTTTTCCAGCCCCTTGGCCGTCAGCACGGCCTTCTGGTGGACCTGCTGGGCGATCGCCTTCAGGCCGTTCGGCCCGTGGAACACGGCATACATCGACGCCATGACGGCGAGCAGAACCTGCGCCGTGCAGATGTTCGAGGTCGCCTTCTCGCGACGGATATGCTGCTCGCGGGTCTGGAGCGACAGGCGGTAGGCGCGATTGCCGCGCGCATCGACAGAGACGCCGACGAGCCGGCCCGGCATGGAGCGCTTGTAGGCGTCCTTTACGGCCATGTAGGCCGCATGCGGGCCGCCGTAGCCGACCGGCACGCCGAAGCGCTGGGTGGAGCCGATGGCGATATCCGCGCCCATTTCGCCCGGGGATTTCAGCAGCGTCAGCGCCAGCGGATCGGCGGAGACGGCGGCGATCGCGCCGGTCTGGTGCAGGCGGGCGATGAGACCGGAGAAGTCGTGGACGTGGCCGTGGGTGCCCGGATACTGGAACAGCGCGCCGAAGACGTCGACCGGATCGAGATCCGTGAAGGGATTGCCGACGACGACCTTCCAGCCCAGCGGTTCGGCGCGGGTGCAGATCAGCGCGATCACCTGCGGATGGCAATCGGCGTCCACGAAGAAGGCTGTTGCCTTCGACTTGGCGACGCGCTGGCACATGGCCATCGCTTCCGCCGCGGCGGTTGCCTCGTCGAGCAGCGACGCATTGGCGACGTCGAGGCCGGTGAGATCGGTGATCATCGTCTGGAAATTCAGAAGCGCTTCGAGGCGCCCCTGCGAGATTTCCGGCTGATAGGGCGTATAGGCCGTGTACCAGGCGGGGTTTTCCAGAATGTTGCGCTGGATGACCGGCGGGGTGATCGTGCCATAATAGCCCTGACCGATCAGCGAGGTCAGGACCTTGTTCCGGTTGGCCGTCTCGCGCAGCTTGTCGAGCGCCTCGCGCTCCGTCATCGGTTCGCCGAAGGCAAGCGGCACCTGCTGGCGGATCGAGGCGGGCACCGTGTCGTCGATCATTGCATCGAGGGACGGATAGCCGATGATTTTCAGCATCTCCTCCATTTCCGCCGGCGACGGGCCGATGTGGCGCCGGTTGGCGAAATCGTAGGGCTGATAATCGGTGAAATGGAATTCGGTCGGTGTCGTCATCAGGCGATCAGGTCCTTGTAGGCGGCCTCGTCGAGAAGGCCCTCGATGTCGGCGACGTCGGCCAGCTTCAGCTTGAAAAACCAGCCGGCCCCCTGCGGATCGGAATTGACCACCGAAGGATCGTCGACGATGGCCTGGTTGATCTCGACGATTTCGCCGGCCAGCGGGCAGTAGACGTCCGAGGCGGCCTTGACGCTCTCCACGGTCGCGGCCTCGCCGTTCTTCTCGAACGTCGCGCCGACCTCGGGCAGTTCCACGAAGACGAGATCGCCGAGCTGCTCCGTCGCGTGGGCGGTGATGCCGACGGTCGCGACGTCGCCCTCGAGCTTCAGCCATTCATGTTCTTCGGTGAATTTCAGCATGTTCTCTCTCCGGAAGATTTTACGTGTTTTCAGCGTTTGTAGGTGGGCGTGACGAAGGGAAGGGCGGTGACGGTAACGGGCAGATACTTGCCGCGCACCTCGGCGAAAAGGGTGGTTCCGGGCGCTGCGAGGGCGGCGGGCACATAGCCCATCGCTACGGGGCCTTCCACGGACGGGCCAAAGCCGCCGGAGGTGACTTCACCGATTTCCGTCTTGCCTTCGGCATCGGCAAAGAGCTTCGAATGGCCGCGCACCGGGGCCTTGCCCTCGGGCTTCAGTCCGACGCGGCGGCGTTGCGCGCCGGTTTCAAGCTGGGAAAGGATGATTGCCGCACCGGGAAAGCCGCCTTCGCGGGCGCCGCCCTTGCGGCGGGCCTTCTGCATGGCCCATTCCAGCGCCGCCTCGACCGGCGTGGTCGTGGTGTCGATATCGCTGCCGTAGAGGCAAAGGCCGGCTTCGAGGCGCAGCGAGTCGCGCGCGCCAAGCCCGATGGGCTGGACTTCCTCCATCGCCAGCAGCGCTTCGGCCAGTTCCACCGCCTTTTCGGCCGGCACGGAAATCTCGTAGCCGTCCTCGCCGGAATAACCGGTGCGCGAGACCACGCATTCGGCGCCGAGAAGGGAAACGGCGCGGGCATCCATGAACTTCATTTCGGCGACCTCGGGTGCGAGGCGGGCAAGCGCCGTTTCGGCCTTCGGTCCCTGGAGCGCCAGCAGGCCTCGGTCGAAACGGGCCGTCACCTCGCAGGACGGGCCGAGCCTGTCCTGCATATGGGCGAGGTCGGCCTCCTTGCAGGCGGCGTTGACGACGATGTAGAAATGATTGCCGAGGTTGACGATCATCAGGTCATCGAGAATGCCGCCATTGTCATCGGTGAACAGCGCGTAGCGCTGGCGGCCTTCCTTGAGGCCGAGAACGTCCACGGGCACGAGGCTTTCGAGCGCCAGCGCCGCATCGGCATTGTCGCCGGATTTCGCGCGCACGATCACCTGTCCCATGTGGGAGACGTCGAAGAGGCCGGCGGCGGCACGGGTGTGCAGATGTTCCTTCAGCACGCCTGCGGGATATTGCACCGGCATGTCGTAGCCGGCGAACGGCACCATGCGCGCGCCGAGCGCAACGTGAAGGGAATGAAGCGGGGTCTTCTTAAGGTCTGCCGTCTCGGTCAAGAACGCCTCCAGGGTTGCGCGAAATTCCGCGCCGGCTCGCAACAGTCGCATGCACGCAGGGTGCATCCGGATTTCGAGCCCCCTCTGTCCTTGTCGCCTGAGATTGTTATCCCTTCGGCGAGCCCGTCGGTGAAGACGAGGCTACTCTCCAGAGTCGTCTGACCGCCTGCTGGTCCTTTTGCCTGAGAGTTTCCGGGGCGGTTGCTCCTTCGGCACCGGAAAGAACCGGTTTCTCCCAACAGACTTCGCCGCCATTATCCGGCCTGAGGGTGGCTTGGCAAGAGGCAAAGTGCGAAGCCGCGATTTTCCCCAGCGCGCGGGGAGCGTTGCCGCGTATCGCAAAACCGCTTCACGCGTTTTTCGGAGACGCTTTAATCCTTGTCCTCGACGTGTTCGGGCAGATCGTCGTGGGACGTGGAGGCGAAGTCTTCCAGCTCCTTTTCCGTCATGCTTTCCAGCATGTCGAGAGCCGCGCCTTTCAGTTCCGATTTCGGAATTTCTCCGCGCTTGGCCGCGAGCGCCATGCCGGCGGCTTTCTGCTGGGCTTTGGATTTTGCGGGCATCGGTCTGTCCTCCGTGCTTTCGGGGGAAACGGCGAAGGCCGCGTTTCCGTTCCCGTCAGGGCATGGCGGAGGGCAGCTTGACGATCTCGCCATCGACGGCGAAGCGCCCGTAGCCGCGATGGTGGATGGTCTTGCGGTCGTCGGCGTCCTCCGTCCGCCATGCCGCGACCGCCTCCAGCACGAACAGATTATAGCGGTTGACCAGCGTCGTATCGACCACCTTGCATTCGATGTTGACGAAGCATTCCCCGATCAGCGGCGGGGAGACCGCCGATGCGGCGATGGCCGTCAGCCCGAAACGGTCGAACTTGTCCTCATCCGCGCCGGTGCAATTGCCGATGCCGACCGTTGTGCGCGCCATTTCGGCGCCCGGAATGGCGATCACGCATTCGCGGCTGCGCTTCAGCCCCTTGAAACTGTAATCGCCCGACGAGACGAGGCAGGCGATGGTCGGCGGGGTGAATTCCATCATCATGTGCCAGGACATGGTCATGACGTTGGGCCTGCCCCGGTAGCGCGTCGTCATCAGAACGACCGGGCCCGGCTCGATGTGCCGGTAGACCTCGGAAAGCGGCATCGGTTCCAGCATGGCGCGTTCTCCCGTGTTGAACGGCCCGAGACTACACCCAGAGCATTGCCGTTGAAAACGGGATCACCTTCAATGCTCTACGTCTTTGTTTTCACGCAATTCCGGACGCAAAACCGGTTTCCACTTTTGCTGGAATTGCTTCTAAAGCAGCAGGAAGTCTTTCGGCTGGGGCAAGGGTGGCAGGTCCTTCTCGCCGAGCGCCTCGCGGATCGACAGGCCGGCGGTGTCGGCCATCGCGGCGAGCGGCAGGTCGTTCTCCTCCGTGCCGAAGGGCTCCTCCAGCTCGTCGCCCAGGGCATCGAGGCCGAAGAAGGTGTAGGCGATGAGGGCCGACGCGATCGGCGTCGACCAGGACAGCAGGTCGGCGAAGCCGAACGGCAGCAGGAAGCAGAAGATATAGGCCGTGCGGTGCAACAGCAGCGAATAGCCGAACGGAACGGGCGTCAGCAGGATGCGTTCGCAGGCCACCTGCGTGTGGGCGAGCTGGGTGATCGTGTTGTCGATCGTCTGGAACGAGATGTCGCTGATCAGCCCCTTGCGCACGGCTTCCGCCAGGTCCGCCGAGGCCGCTTCGAGGATGACCGCGGGCGGATTGCGGCTGGTGCGGTAGCGCTCCAGCACGTTGCCCTCCAGCATCGGCAGAGCCTTGTTCTCCGCGCTCGGACGCAGATGCGGCACCATCGCCTGGATATGGGCCATGATCAGCTTCAGGACGCGTTCGCGAATCCGCTCGCCTTCCGCCGTTCCACTGAGCAGCATGGTCTGGCGGATGACTGCCCGGCTGACATGGATCATGTCGCCCCATTGCTTGCGCGCCTCCCACCAGCGGTCGTAGCAGGCATTGTTTCGAAAGCTGAGAAAGATCGAAAGCGCGATGCCGAGAAGCGTGAACGGCCCCGAATTGTTATAGAAGGGCAGGTAATTCGGTTCTATGTCATGCACATAGACGATGGCGGCGGACATGAGCGCGACCGCCAGAAGTTGCGGCCAGATCTTTCGCAGCATCGTTCCGCGCCGGATGAAGAAAAGCTTGAGAAGGGTCGGGCGGGGATGGACGATCATGGCAGTGTCTCTCGGGAAGTCCGTTTTCCCTTAGAGCATTTCCAGCAAAAGTGTGAAGCGGTTTTGCGCCCGGAAATGCGTGAAAACGAAGAGCTGGAGCGTTTTCACGATTCGGAGAAAAGCGGAAATGCTCCAGGCACACGCGCCGGCGGGTTCAAGGCCGTATCAGCAGGACCGGGCAGGGACTGCCGGCGGCAAGGGCCGGCGCGTGCGGAGGCCGGATGACGAGGCAGTCCGAACGGGCGAGAACCTTCATCTGCGACGAATCCTGCCGCGGTGCGGCGAAGACGACCCGCTCGCCGCCGCTGCCGGTTTCAAGCCGGGCGCGCATGTAATCCTGACGATGGTCGTTGGCGGGGAGATCCGCGCCGGCGACGGCCGTCGCAAGGCGGGGGACGGGGGGCAGACCGGCGAGCTTGCGGATCAGCGGCTCCAGAAACAGCAGCGAGCAGACGAGCGTCGAGACCGGATTGCCGGGCAGGCCAAGCACCTGCATGCCGCCCAGCCTGCCGACCATCAGCGGTTTGCCGGGCCGCATGGCGATCCGCCAGAAATCCAGTTCCATGCCTATCTTTTTCAGAACCGGCTGAACGAGGTCATGGTCGCCCACCGAGGCGCCGCCCATCGTCACGAGGACATCCGCGCCGGCGTCGGCGGCGCGGCGGGCGGCGGCGGCGATATCGGCCTCCGTGTCGCGCGCGATGCCAAGATCGAGGACATCGGCGCCCGCCGCCTTTACGAAGGCGGCCATGCCGTAGATGCTGGAGGCGACGATCTGGTCCGGGCTGCGCGGCTCGCCGGGCCGGACGAGTTCGTCGCCGGTTGCCAGGACGGCAACCAGCGGCCTGCGCCGCACGGCAAGCACGCCGTGGTCCATTGCCGCCGCCAGCGTCAGGCGGGTGAAATCCATGACGGTGCCGGCCGTGAACAGCACCTCGCCCTCGGCGAAATCCTGACCGCGCCTGCGGATATTGGCGCCCGGTGCGGCTGCCGCGGTCACGCGGATGAGGCCGTTCCGGAGCGTTGCGGTGTTTTCCTGAATGACGACGCTGTCGGCGCCTGCGGGCACGGGCGCCCCGGTGAAAATGCGTACGGCCTGGCCGGCTTCGAGCGTGCGCGGCCACGATGCGCCGGCGGCGGAAACGCCGACGACCGCCAGCTCCGCGCCATCCGGGGCGTCGGCGGCGCGCACGGCATAGCCGTCCATAGCCGATGCGTCGAACGGCGGTTGGGTCAGCCGGGCGGCGAGGTCGCGGGCAAGGACGCGTCCGTCGGCTTCCGTAAGGGGAACCGTTTCGTCTTGCGTTACGGGACGGGCGTGTCCGAGGATGCGCGCCAGCGCCTCGTCGACGGGGATCAGCGGTGCCACGTCAGTTCTCCGGGCGGCGGTATTCGCCGGACTTGCCGCCGCTTTTGGCCAGAAGGCGGATGCCGCCGATCTCCATGTCCTTTTCGATGGCCTTGGCCATGTCGTAGACGGTGAGGCAGGCGACGGAAACGGCGGTCAGGGCTTCCATCTCGACGCCGGTGCGGCCGGTGAGCTTCACCGTGGCGGAAACGCGCAGGCCGGGCAATGCGGCATCCTCCACGATTTCGACGGACACCTTGCTGACCGGCAACGGGTGACAGAGCGGAATGAGATCGGAGGTCTTCTTGGCGGCCATGATCCCGGCCAGCCGCGCCGTGCCGATGACGTCACCCTTTTTGGCGTCGCCGGCGAGGATGACCCCCAGCGTTTGCGGCTTCATGCGGACGTGCCCCTCGGCGGTCGCCTCGCGGATCGTTTCGGCCTTGCCGCCGACATCGACCATGTTCGCCTCGCCGGTGGCGTTGAGATGCGTCAGGTCGCCGGGCCCGCCCATCAGGCTGCGACCGTGCCGTCGAGCAGCAACCGGGTCGCCGCCGTCACGTCGTCCTTGCGCATCAGGCTTTCGCCGACGAGGAAGGTGGAGATGCCGGCTTTCGCCAGCCGCTCGCAGTCCGCATGGGTGAAGATGCCGCTTTCGCCCACGAGAATCCGGTCGGAGGGCACCATAGAGGCGAGGCGTTCGCTCGTGGCCAGATCCACGTCGAAGGTGCGCAGATTGCGGTTGTTGATGCCGATGAGCGGGGAGGACAGCGTCAACGCCCGTTCCATTTCGGCCTCGTCATGCACCTCGACCAGAACGTCCATGCCGAGCGCGAAGGCCTCGTCCTCGAGCCGCCTCGCATCGTCGTCGGACAGCGAGGCCATGATGACGAGGATGCAATCCGCACCCCAGGCGCGCGCCTCGCTGACCTGATAGGTGTCGAACAGGAAATCCTTGCGCAGCGCGGGAAGGGCGCAGGCCGTGCGGGCCGCCGTCAGGAATTCCGGCGCGCCCTGGAAGCTCGGCCTGTCGGTCAGCACGGACAGGCAGGCCGCGCCGCCGCGCTCATAGGCTTCGGCCAGCGCCGGCGGGTCGAAATCCGGGCGGATGAGGCCCTTCGACGGGCTCGCCTTCTTGATCTCGGCGATCAGGCCGAAGCGGCCTTCGGCCTTCTTGGCCTGCAACGCCTTCAGAAAGCCGCGCGGCGCGCTCTGGCCGGCGATGCGGGCCTTGAGGTCGGCCAGCGGGACCGCGCTTTTGGCGGCGGCGATCTCCTCGCGCTTGTAGGCCCCGATCTTCTTCAGGATGTCGGTCATCGGGCTTTTTCCTGAACGGCGTTGGAAACGGCGACCAGCTGTTCCAGAGCGACGGCGGCGCTGCCGTCTTCCAGCGATTGGGTGGCGCGCCTCATGCCGTCGGCGATGGTCTCGGCCTTGCCGGCAATCACCAGCGCCGCTGCGGCGTTGGCCAGCGAAACGTCGCGATAGGCGTTGCGGGCGCCGCCGAGAACGGCGCGCAGCGCGGCCGCATTGGCCTGGCCGTCGCCGCCCCGGAGATCGTCCGGCGTCACGGTCGGCAGGCCGAAATCGGCGGGCGAGAGCTGGAACGAGCGGATCCTGCCGTCTTCGAGCGCGGTTACTTCCGTGGTGCCGGTGGTGGCGATCTCGTCCATGCCCTGCCCATGCACGACCCAGACGCATTCGGAGCCGAGGTCGCGCAGCACTTCGGCTATCGGCTGGCACCAGACCGGGGAATAGACGCCGAGAAGCTGGCGTTTCGCGCCTGCCGGATTGGACAGTGGCCCGAGAATGTTGAAGATGGTGCGGGTGCCCAGTTCGACGCGGGTGGGCCCCACATGGCGCATGGCCGAGTGGTGGACCTGCGCGAACATGAAGCCGATGCCCGCTTCCGAAATGCAGCGGGAAATGACGTCCGGGGAGGCGTCCAGATTGACGCCGAGCACCGAGAGCGTGTCCGCCACGCCCGATTTGGAGCTTTGCGCCCTGTTGCCGTGCTTGGCGACCGGCACACCCGCACCGGCGGTGATCAGCGCCGCCAGCGTGGAAATATTGTAGGTGTTCATGCCGTCGCCGCCCGTGCCGACGATATCGACGGCATTGGCCGGGGCTTCGATGCGCAGCATCTTGGCGCGCATGGTTTCGACGGCGCCGACGATTTCCGGCACGGTCTCGCCGCGCACGCGCAACGCCATCAGGAAGCCGCCGATCTGCGAGGGCGTCGCTTCGCCGGACATCAGGATGTCGAATGCCGCGCGCGCATCGTCCCGCGTCAGCGGTTCGCGGTTGGCGATCCTGGCGATGAACGGCTTGAGGTCAGCCATGACGGTTTTCTCCCTTATTGCAGAACCATTGCCTGCTCGGCGAGCGTGCGATTGATCGTCACGCCGTATTCGGCCTGGAGGCGTCCGACCATCTGGTCGAGGATATCGTCTCCGGCAGCGGCGGCGATCGCCGCGATCTGCTGGTTCTGGTCCTCCAGCGCGTCGAAGGTGGGCTGGTCGCTGACATCGGTCACGACGAGCAGGATGCGGCTCTGGCGGTCGGCGCCCTCGGCCTCGGCCACGGTTCCGAGCGGACCGGAGAAGGCGGCGGCAACGCCATTCGGCCCCAGAACGGGGTCGTCGGCCAGACGGCGAACGCCCGCCTTGGTTTCGACGGCAATGCCGAGTTCCCCGGCGATATCGGCAATCGTTGCGCCCTTCTGGATGCGATCCTCCAGCGTGGCGGCCAGTGCCGCCAGCGTCTCGCGTTGCTGTTCGGCGGTCCAGTCGGCGAGGACGGCTTCGCGGGCTTCATCGAGCGTGCGATCGCGCTCCGGCGTCACATCCTTGACGTCGAACCAGACATAGCCGGCCTGTCCGACGTTCACGGGCAGGGCTTCCTGGCCGACCTCGGTCTTGAACACTTCCGCGACGAGCGCCTGGGCGGCGGGCAGGGATTTCACCTCCTCGCCCTCTTCGTCCTTGCCGGCGGCGTCGATGCCGTTGACCGTCACGGCCGTCAGGTTAAGCTGCTGGGCCGCTTCCTCCAGCGTGGAGCCGCCACCGCGCAGGTCTTCATAGCGGTCGTGAATGCTGTGGACTTCCTCGACCGCCGCGGTTTCGGCGAGATCCTTGCGGATTTCCTCCTGCGCTTCCTCGAAGCTGCGCGCGCTTTCCGGGCGGATATTCGTCACGCGGATGATGGCGGGGCCGAATATGCCCTCGACGACCGGGGTGGTGCCGCCGTCGGTCGATACGGCAAAGGCCGCTTCGGCGATGGTCGGGTCGGGCATGCCGTCGCGGGTGAAGTCGCCGAGCAGCACGTCGGCGGAGGTCTTGCCCTGGTCGCTGACCAGCCGGTCGAAGGTCACGTCGCCCTTGCGCAGTTCGAGCGCGGCCGCATCTGCCATTTCCTTGTTGGGGAAGGTGAGCTGCTCGATGGTGCGGGTTTCCGCCTTGCGATAGCTGTCCTTGCGGCGTTCGAATTCGGCCCGCATGTCGTCTTCGGAAATGCCGGACGCATCGGCGATGTCGGAGGGTTCGAGCTTGACATAGGAGAAGGTGCGGTATTCGGGCGCGCGGTAGCGGTTCTTGCGCCCCTCGAACCATTCGGCCAGCACGTCGTCCGTCGGGGCCTTGACCGGATCGATATTGGCATAGGTCAGCAGCAGATAATCGACGCTGCGCGCCTCGTCGCGATAGTGCTTCAGCGCGTCGGTCAGGACCTGCGGCGGCGTGAAGCCGTCCGAAATGGCGTCGACGATCTGGCTGCGGACGGCGACCTTGGAGCGTTCGAGAATATAGTCGTCCTCGCGCAGGCCCGCATTGCGCAGGCGCTGGGTGAAGAGCTGGCGGTCGAACTGGCCGTTCACGGCGCGGAAGGCCGGGTCTTCCGCGATCAGCGAGGCGAGCCGGTCCTTGGAAAGACCGAGCTTCATGTCGTCCGCAAGCTGGTCGAGCGCGGCGCCCGCGGCAAGCTGCGCGTAGATCTGCTGGTCGATTCCGAAGGCGCGGGCCTGTTCCGCGGAAATCCGCATGCCGAACTGGCGGCTCAGATCGGAAATCTGGCGCTGGTAGGCGAGCTGGAATTCCTGGGCGCTCACTTCCTGATCGCCGACCGTCACCACGGCGCTGCTGTTGTCGTTGACGATCGAGCTGGACACGCCCCAGATGCCGAACGAGGCGACGAGGAGAATGAGCAGCAGCTTGGCGACAAAGGTCTTGGAGGCCTTTCGCAGTGTGTCGAGCATCGGTACGCAAACCTCTTGGCTGAACGGTGGACCCGTAACGGGCGGTTCCGTTCCCGGGATCGAAATCGCTCCTTAGAACAATCCGGCGCGGAAATGAAGGCGTTTTGCGGCAAAAGGCCCCGGTTCCGCATTGTTTGATCGAAAGTGCGCGCAACCCGGAGAGGCCCGGCTTATGCTGGCGCTTGCATCAAAGGCGGAAAACGGGCAAACCGGCTTCATCCGTCAAGAGGAGCGGGACATGTCCAAACAGAAATCGCTTTCGTCGCCCCGGGCTCTCGACCACCTCGTTCTTCCCGTGGGGTCTCTGGCCGCCGCCCGTGCCCGCCTGGGTTCGCTCGGCTTCACGGTCGCCTCGGATGCGCGCCATCCGTTCGGTACGGAAAATGCCTGCGTCTTTTTTTCGGACGGGACCTATCTGGAGCCGCTCGGCGTCGCCTCCCGCGAAGCCTTCGAGGCGAGCGTGGCCGCCGGAAACGTGTTCGTGGCACGCGACCGCGCCTTTCGCTTCCGCCGCGGCGAGGACGGGCTGTCGGCCATCGTGCTGGGCACGAACGATGCCGGCGCCGACCATGCCCGTTTCCGCAAGGCCGGCTGTTCGGGCGGCGATCCGCTGGAGTTTTCCCGGCCCTTCAGGCTCCCCGACGGTTCCAGCGCCGAGGCGAGCTTCCGGCTGGCCTTCGCCGCCGACATGCGCGCGCCGGATTTCTTCCTGTTCTGCTGCGAGCGCACCAGCGAGCGCCCGGCCATCGCGCCGGATCTTCTCAGCCACGCGAACGGCGTTACCGGCATCGCCCGCGTCGTGCTGGTCGAGGACAATCCGTCCGACTTCCAGATCTTCCTTCAGGACGTCATCGAGCAGCGCGAGGCGACGGCGCATTCGTTCGGGGTCGATATCGACACCGGAAACAGCGTCATCTCGGTGCTGACGCCGGCAGGCCTCGATGCCTGGTTCGGCCTTCAGGCCGGGGCGGAGCGCGGCCTGCGCGGCGCGGCGGTCGTTTTCCGCACGCAGAAGCTGGAGGCCGTCGAAGCGCTGTTTCGCCGCAACGACATCATCTACGAACATCGTCATCACCGCATTCTCGTCCGGCCCGCTCCGGGACAGGGCGTTGTCTTCGCATTCGAGGAGTGAGTTCATGAGTCTTTCCGCCAATACCACCGTCGTTGCCGGAAGCGGCGAGGGCGCCGTGACCTTTTCCAACACGGCCAGGCTATCGCTGATCGCCGGGCCCTGCCAGATGGAAAGCCGCGAGCATGCCTTCATGATCGCCGGAAAGCTTACGGAAATCTGCAAGTCGCTGGGCGTCGGCCTGGTCTACAAGTCGTCGTTCGACAAGGCGAACCGCACCTCGCTGAAGGCGGAACGCGGCATCGGCCTCGACAAGGCGATGGAGATATTCGCCGACCTGAAGACGGAATACGGTTTTCCGGTGCTGACCGACGTGCATACCGAGGAACAGTGCGGCCTTGTCGCGCCGGTGGTGGACGTTCTCCAGATCCCGGCTTTCCTGTGCCGCCAGACCGACCTTCTGATCGCCGCCGCGAAGACCGGCCGCGCGATCAATATCAAGAAGGGCCAGTTCCTCGCGCCCTGGGACATGAAGAACGTGCTTGCCAAGGTGGTGGACAGCGGCAACCCGAACGTCATGGCCTGCGAGCGCGGCGCGTCCTTCGGCTACAACACGCTGGTCTCCGACATGCGCTCGCTGCCGATCATGGCAGCGACCGGCGCGCCGGTGATCTTCGACGCCACCCATTCCGTGCAGCAGCCGGGCGGGCAGGGCGGCTCTTCCGGCGGCCAGCGCGAATTCGTGGAAACGCTGGCGCGCGCCGCCGTTGCCGTCGGCGTGGCCGGTGTGTTCATCGAAACGCACGAAGATCCGGACAATGCGCCGTCGGACGGCCCGAATATGGTGCCGATCGAAAAGATGCCGGCGCTTCTGGAAAAACTTCTGGCTTTCGACGCGCTTTCCAAGGGAGTTTGAAACGAAGGCCTTGGCCCGAAACGCAATCGGCTGTTTTACAATCGATTTTAGAGGGGCCGGCAGTCGGGGCTGCCATTGAAATTTCGTCTCCATCGGGTAAGACAAAGCCGGAACTGACCGATTGTCCTAGTCCGAGGAGACGACATGACCGCAATCACCGATATTATCGCCCGCGAAATTCTCGACAGCCGTGGCAACCCGACCGTCGAGGTCGACGTGTTCCTCGAAGACGGTTCGTTCGGCCGCGCCGCCGTTCCGTCGGGCGCCTCGACGGGCGCACACGAGGCCGTCGAGCTGCGCGATGGCGGTAGCCGCTATCTCGGCAAGGGTGTCGAAAAGGCCGTGGATGCCGTCAACGGTGAAATCTTCGACGCCATCGGCGGGCACGATGCCGAAGACCAGATCCTCATCGACAAGCTGATGATCGAGCTGGACGGCACGCCGAACAAGGCCCGCCTCGGCGCCAATGCCATCCTCGGCGTTTCGCTCGCCGTCGCCAAGGCCGCCGCCGAATCCGCCGGCCTGCCGCTCTACCGCTATGTCGGCGGCCCGAACGCCCGCGTCCTGCCGGTTCCGATGATGAACATCATCAACGGCGGCGCCCATGCCGACAACCCGATCGACTTCCAGGAATTCATGATCCTGCCGGTCGGCGCGGACAACATCCGCGAAGCCGTCCGCGCCGGCGCGGAAATCTTCCACACGCTGAAGAAGCAGCTCCATGCCAAGGGCCTCTCCACCTCGGTCGGTGACGAAGGCGGTTTCGCGCCGAACCTCGAAAGCGCGCCGGTGGCCCTCGACTTCATCGTATCCGCCATCGAGAAGGCCGGCTACAAGCCGGGCGAGGACGTCTTCCTCGGTCTCGACTGCGCCTCGACCGAGTTCTTCAAGGACGGAAAATACGTCTACGAGGGCGAAGGCGTGACCCGCTCGCTTGAGGAGCAGGTCGCCTACCTCGCCGATCTCACGGCCAAGTACCCGATCATCACCATCGAGGACGGCATGGCCGAAGACGACTGGGAGGGCTGGAAACTCCTGACCGACACCATCGGCTCCAAGGTCCAGCTTGTCGGCGACGACCTGTTCGTGACCAATTCCACGCGCCTGCGCCAGGGCATCGAGAAGGGCACCGCCAACTCGATCCTCGTCAAGGTCAACCAGATCGGCTCGCTTTCCGAGACGCTCGACGCCGTGGAAACCGCCCATAAGGCCGGCTACACCGCCGTCATGTCGCACCGCTCTGGCGAGACGGAGGACTACACGATCGCCGACCTCGCGGTCGCCACCAACTGCGGCCAGATCAAGACCGGTTCGCTGGCCCGTTCGGATCGTCTCGCCAAGTACAACCAGCTCATCCGCATCGAGGAGCAGCTCGGCGTGCAGGCTGCCTACGCAGGCCGCTCGGTCCTCAAGGGCTGATCGATCCGTTCAGGAACGCAATGACGGGACCCGCGCTCTCACCGGCGCGGGTTCCTGCGTTTCAGGCGCGGTGGCGGGCGATCTCGCTGACCGCGTGTTCGGCGAGGGCGCGCAGGTCGGATTGCGTGGCGCCGTCGCGCGCCTGCACCGACATGCCCTGAATGATGGCGCCGACGAAGCGGGCCAGCGCGCCCGGATCGGTCTCCGGTTTCAGGTGTCCGTCGCGGACGCCCTGTTCGATGCGCGTGCGCAGGTGCGCGAGCGTGGCATTGCGCAGCGCCGCGACGTGCCGCGCCACCGGCTCGTTCTCGACGGCACAGCCGAGGACGGCGGTGGAGACCATGCAGCCATGCGGCCGGCCGGGGTGGGCAAATTCGCCGGCCGCCTCGCGCAGCATGCCGGCGAGCGCCGCCACGGCATGCGGCTCCTGCGACAGCGCCCGCACCGATGCGGACCCGATATGCTCCTGATACCAGGCGAGCGCCTGCGCATAGAGTTCGGCCTTCGACGAAAAGGCTGCGTAAAGGCTCTGCGGCGTGATGTTCATCGCCTCCGTCAGATCGGCGATGGAGGTGCCTTCGTAGCCTCGCTGCCAGAAGGCTTCCACAGCCCTGGCGAGGGCCTCGTCGCGGTCGAAGCCGCGGGGCCGTCCGCGCCGGCGAGGGGATGGTTCAATATTTTTCACAGTGATCGCTCTGGAAATATTCGTCGTCCTGATTTATTCAGGAGTGATCACTGTGATTATAGAAGGCGAACAGCGATGAGTCATGCGAATTGTTCCGGCGCGGATCGCACGCGCCGTCTGGATGCGGCGATCGATGCCGCCCTTGCGGAAAAGCGGGTGGTGGGCGCCGTGGTGCTCGTGGCGAAGGACGGCGAGATCGTGTACTCCCGGGCGGCCGGGCTGGCGGACCGGGAAGCGGGGTTGCCGATGCGCGCGGACGCGATCTTCCGTCTCGCCTCGATCACCAAGCCCATCGTGACGGCGGCGGCGATGAAGCTGGTCGAGGAGGGCGTGCTGTCCCCCGGCGATCCCGTGACGCGCTGGTTGCCCGACTTTCGTCCGCGCCTGCCGGATGGATCGTCGCCTGAAATTTCCGTCCATCACCTGCTGACCCACACATCCGGGTTGGGGTATCGCTTCCTCGAGGGGGAGGGCAGCCCCTATCACACGCTCGATGTGTCGGACGGTCTGGACCAGCCGGGCCTGTCGCTGGCCGAAAACCTGTCGCGGATCGCGGGGGTGCCGCTTGCCTTCGCTCCCGGCCAGGGCTGGTGCTATTCGCTCGGTCTCGATGTTCTCGGCGGCATCATGGAGCGCGCTGCCGGTATGCCGCTGCCGGATCTGGTCCGGCGCGCCGTCACCGGGCCACTGGAGATGAAAGATACGGACTTCAGCGTCGCCGATTGCTTGCGGCTGGCCGTGCCCTATGCGAACGACCAGCCGGAACCGGTGCGCATGACGGACGGTATCTCCGTGCCCATGAACGGTACGGCTGCGATCTTCGCGCCCGGCCGCATTCTCGATCCGGCCTCCTACCCGTCGGGTGGCGCCGGAATGGCCGGAACCGCCCATGACGTGCTGCGCTTTCTGGAGGCGATTCGCACCGGCGGCGCGCCCTTCCTGACGCCGGAAACGGTCGCGACCATGATGCGCGATCATGTCGGGGCTCATGTGGCGGCGCAGCGCCCGGGCTGGGGTTTCGGCTACGGCTGGGCCGTGCTGGTCGATCCGCAGGCCGCAGCCGTGCCGCATGCCGAGGGAACGCTGACCTGGGGAGGGATCTACGGTCACAGCTGGTTCGTCGACCGCGCCAACGGCCTGACCGCAGTGCTGCTGACCAATACCGCTTTCGAAGGCATGGCAGGGGTTTTGCCCGCCGATATCCGTGCGGCTGTTTACGGCCGGGACGACGCAAACGAAGCCGCATAGGCAGAGCGAGTGCGGGGGAAGGCGATCATTTTTCGACGGCAGGGAACATGGGAAACGGATGGTTAATCAATCGCCGCTAGTGTGAGCGAAATCGTATTGCGTTTCAGGTTGTCGCCGCATGTGGACGAAGCATCATAGGCAGAGAAAACTCGGCCGTCTCATTGTTCCCGCCATCACCATCGCCTTCCTTTCCTATTTCGGCTACCATTCCGTGCATGGCGCCTACGGGCTCGAGGCGACGGAGGAATTCGAGCGCCAGCGCGTGGCGCGGGCAGACGAACTCGCCGACCTGACCCAGAAGCGCAAGGCTTTGGAGCGGCAGGTGGAATTGCTGTCGGACGGCTCTCTCGAGCACGACATCCTTGACGAGAAGGCGCGATACCAGCTCAACCTTTCCCGCAGCGACGAAATCGTCATCTTTAATTCATATTTCCATTAACTTAAATCTTGTTAATCAGAAATAACATATGAATTTCATGCGCTTGCGTGAAATGTTAGTTATGCGTTTCTGGCATTGCCGAACTGTTTTTTCTTGCTATGTTAGCCCCGATGGAATTCAAGCACCAATCTTGAGGGAGGGTTGTATGGCGCCGAGAAAATCCGCGTCCACTTCCGGTCGCAAGTCCACGGCCAAGGCCGGCGGCAAGGAATTTACTGTCGGCGCGATCGCCGATTTCAACAAGGATGAAGATCTCAACGCGTATCGCGAGATGCTGCTCATCCGCCGTTTCGAGGAGAAGGCCGGCCAGCTTTACGGCATGGGCTTCATCGGCGGTTTCTGTCACCTTTACATCGGTCAGGAAGCTGTCGTCGTCGGCATGCAGATGGCGCTGAAGGAAGGCGACCAGGTCATTACCGGCTATCGCGACCACGGCCACATGCTGGCCGCCGGCATGAGCGCCCGCGGCGTCATGGCCGAGTTGACCGGCCGTCGCGGCGGCCTTTCCAAGGGGAAGGGCGGCTCGATGCACATGTTCTCCAAGGAGAAGCATTTCTACGGCGGCCACGGCATCGTCGGCGCGCAGGTTTCCCTTGGTACCGGGCTCGCCTTCGCCAACCGCTACCGCGGCAACGACAATGTGTCGCTCGCCTATTTCGGTGACGGCGCCGCCAACCAGGGGCAGGTCTACGAGAGCTTCAACATGGCCGCCCTGTGGAAGCTTCCGGTGATCTACATCATCGAGAACAACCGCTACGCTATGGGCACCTCGGTTTCGCGCGCCTCCGCCCAGACGGATTTCTCGCAGCGCGGCCTTTCCTTCAACATTCCGGGCGTTCAGGTGGACGGCATGGACGTGCGCGCCGTCAAGGCCGCGGCGGACGAGGCGACCGCGTGGTGCCGCGCCGGCAAGGGCCCGATCATCCTCGAAATGCTCACCTACCGCTATCGCGGCCATTCCATGTCGGACCCGGCCAAGTACCGCTCCAAGGACGAAGTGCAGAAGATGCGCTCCGAGCACGACCCGATCGAACAGGTCAAGGCCCGCCTTCAGGAGAAGGGCTGGGCTTCCGAGGACGAACTGAAGCAGATCGACAAGGACGTGCGCGATGTCGTTGCAGACAGCGCCGACTTCGCCCAGGCCGATCCGGAACCGGATGTGTCCGAACTCTATACCGACATTCTGGCCTGATCCGGGGAGGGAGATAAGATGACCGTAGAAATTCTCATGCCTGCTCTTTCTCCGACGATGGAAGAGGGCACTCTTTCCAAGTGGGTGAAGAACGAAGGCGACAAGGTTTCCTCCGGCGACGTGATCGCCGAGATCGAAACCGACAAGGCGACGATGGAAGTCGAGGCCGTGGACGAGGGCGTTCTGGGCAAGATTCTGATCGAAGCCGGCACGCAGAACGTCAAGGTGAACACGCCGATCGCCGTCCTGTTGCAGGAGGGCGAAAGCGCCTCCGACATTTCCGCGCCGGCACCCGCGAAGGCTGCCGAGGCGGAGCCCGCCCCGGCCGCTGCCGAAAAGCCGGCTGCCGCGCCGGCGCCGGCTGCGCCGAAGACCGAGGCTCTTGCCGATCCGGCCATTCCGGAAGGCACCGAATTTGTCACGCAGACGGTTCGCGAAGCGCTGCGCGACGCGATGGCCGAGGAAATGCGCCGCGACGAGGCCGTCTTCGTCATGGGCGAGGAAGTGGCCGAATACCAGGGCGCCTACAAGGTGACGCAGGGGCTTCTCCAGGAATTCGGCCCGCGCCGCGTGGTCGACACGCCCATCACAGAGCACGGCTTTGCCGGCGTCGGCGTCGGCGCGGCCTTCACCGGCCTGCGGCCGATCGTCGAGTTCATGACCTTCAACTTCGCCATGCAGGCGATCGACCAGATCATCAACTCCGCCGCCAAGACGCTCTACATGTCGGGCGGCCAGATGGGCGCGCCGATGGTGTTCCGCGGCCCGAATGGCGCGGCGGCGCGCGTTGGCGCACAGCACTCGCAGTGCTATGCGGCCTGGTACAGCCAGATCCCCGGCCTCAAGGTCGTCATGCCCTACACCGCCGCTGACGCGAAGGGCTTGCTCAAGGCGGCGATCCGCGATGCGAACCCGGTCATCTTCCTCGAAAGCGAAATCCTTTACGGCCAGAGCTTCGAGGTCCCGAAGCTGGACGATTTCGTCCTGCCGATCGGCAAGGCCCGCATCCACCGCGAAGGCAAGGACGCGACCGTCGTTTCCTTCGGCATCGGCATGTCCTACGCCACGAAGGCCGTCGCCGAGCTGGAAAAGGAAGGCATAGATGTCGAGCTGATCGACCTGAGGACCATCCGCCCGATGGACCTGCCGACGATCATCGAATCCGTGAAGAAGACCGGGCGTCTGGTCACGGTCGAGGAAGGTTTCCCGCAGTCGTCGGTCGGCACGGAAATCGCCACGCGGGTCCAGCAGCAGGCCTTCGACTATCTCGACGCGCCGATCCTGACAATTGCCGGAAAGGACGTTCCGATGCCCTACGCCGCCAACCTCGAAAAGCTGGCGCTGCCATCGGTGGCGGAAGTCGTCGAGGCGGTGAAGACCGTCTGCTACAAGTAAGGGAGGGCTGTTTCGATGCCCATCAACATTACGATGCCGGCCCTGTCGCCTACGATGGAGGAGGGCAACCTCGCCAAGTGGCTGGTCAAGGAAGGCGACACGGTTTCCTCCGGCGACGTGATCGCCGAGATCGAGACCGACAAGGCGACGATGGAAGTGGAAGCCGTCGATGAGGGCACGGTCGCGAAGATCGTCGTTCCGGCCGGCACGCAGGGCGTGAAGGTAAACGCGCTGATCGCCATTCTGGCCGCGGAAGGCGAGGATGTCGCCGCCGCCGCTGCCGGCGAAGCCCCGAAGGCGGCTCCGGCCGCCGCGCCGGCCACCAAGGCGGAAGCGCCCGCTGCTGCCGCTCCGGCGCCTGCGCCGGCTCCCGCCGCCGCGCCTTCGGCTCCGTCCGCGGAAAAGGGCGAGCGTGTGTTCGCCTCGCCGCTGGCCCGCCGTCTGGCGAAGGAAGCGGGTGTCGAACTCTCGGCGATTTCCGGCTCCGGCCCGCATGGCCGCGTGGTGAAGTCGGATGTGGAAAAGGCCGTCGCCGGCGGTGCTCCGAAGGCTGGGGCCGCACCGGCTGCGGCTTCAGCCGGCGCTCCGGCTCCTGTTGCGGCACCGCTGTCCGACGACGCCGTGCTGAAGCTGTTCGAGGAAGGCTCCTACGAACTGCTGCCGCATGACGGCATGCGCCGCGTCATCGCCTCGCGCCTCACGGAATCGCACCAGACCGTTCCGTCCTACTTCCTGTCGATGGATTGCGAACTGGATGCGCTCAATGCGCTGCGCGGCGAGATCAACCGCGGCGTGCCGATGAAGAAGACGGAGAAGGGCGAGGTTCCGGCCTTCAAGCTTTCCGTCAACGACTTCATCATCAAGGCGCTGGCGCTGGCGCTGCGCGACGTTCCGCTGGCGAACGCCTCGTGGACGTCCTCGGCCCGTGTTGTGCACAAGCATTCGGATGTCGGCGTCGCCGTCGCCATTCCGGACGGGCTGATCACGCCGATCATCCGCAAGGCCGAACTCAAGCCGCTTTCCGTCATTTCCAACGAGATGAAGGATCTCGGCCGCCGCGCCCGCGACAAGAAGCTGAAGCCGGAGGAATATCAGGGCGGCACATCCGCCGTGTCGAACCTCGGCATGTTCGGCGTGTCGAACTTCACCTCGATCATCAACCCGCCGCATGCCTCCATCGTGTCCATCGGCGCGGGCATCGAGAAGCCGGTGGTGAAGAACGGCGAGATCAAGGTCGCGACCGTGATGACGGCGACCTTCGCCTTCGACCATCGCGTGATCGACGGCGCGCTCGGCGCGGAACTCGGTTCCGCCTTCAAGCGCTACATCGAAAACCCGATGAGCATGCTGGTGTGAGGTTGCGGACCGGGCGATGACCAAAACCGTCCTTTGCTATGGCGATTCCCTGACCTGGGGCTTCGATGCCGAAGGCCAGGGGCGCCACGCCTATGAGGACCGTTGGCCGAGCGTTCTGCAAAGGGCGCTCGGTTCCGGCGTTCACGTCGTCGCCGAGGGGCTGAACGGCCGCACCACCGCCTATGACGATCACCTGTCGGCCGCCGACCGAAACGGGGCGCGGCTGCTGCCGTCGATCCTGCACACGCATGCGCCGCTCGATCTGGTGGCCGTCATGCTCGGCACGAACGACCTGAAGCGCGGGCCCGGCGGTTCGGCCTCCGCGGCAGCGCGCGGCATGGAGCGGCTGGTCCAGATCATCCGCCACCATCCGTGGCCGTTCGGCGACACGGACGGGCCGGATGTCCTGATCGTCGCCCCGCCCAGGATATGCGAGACGGCCAATCCGGTCTTCGCGGCCATGTATCAGGGGGCGGTGGAAGAGTCGGCGATGCTCGGTTCGCTCTACCGCGACCTGGCGGACGATCTGGGATGCGGGTTCTTCGATGCGGCCTCCGTCTGCGTCACGACGCCGGTCGACGGGGTTCATCTCGACGCGGCGAATACCAGGGCGCTGGGGCGGGGCCTCGAACCCGTCCTGCGCATGATGCTCGGCCTCTGAGCAGGCCGTTTCGGACATTCCGGATCGGTCGGGACCGATCCGCACGACGTTGAAAGACGGGATTTCAGAGGACGGCCGGCCGGATGTTTCGGCGCCGTCCGCACAGGGCCGGGTTCCAGGCAGGCGCCAGCGGCCCCGAGACAAGGAGACGAAGGCAAATGGCCGACAATACCTACGACGTCATCATCATCGGCTCGGGGCCGGGCGGCTATGTGACGGCAATCCGCTCCGCGCAGCTCGGCCTGAAGACGGCCATCGTCGAGCGCGAGCATCTGGGCGGCATCTGCCTGAACTGGGGCTGTATTCCGACCAAGGCGCTGCTGCGCTCCGCCGAAATCCTCGACCACGCCAACCACGCCAAGAGCTACGGCCTGACGCTGGACGGCAAGATGACGGCGGATGTGAAGGATGTGGTCGCCCGCTCGCGCGGCGTGTCCGCCCGCCTCAACGGCGGCGTCGCCTTCCTGATGAAGAAGAACAAGATCGACGTCATCTGGGGCGAGGCGAAGCTGACGAAGCCCGGCGAGATCGTCGTGGCCAAGTCGTCCAAGCCGGCGGTCCAGCCGCAGAACCCGGTTCCGAAGGGTGTCCTGGGCGAAGGGACGTACAAGGCCAAGCACATCATCGTCGCCACCGGCGCCCGTCCGCGCGCCCTGCCGGGCATCGAGCCGGACGGCAAGCTGATCTGGACCTATTTCGAGGCGATGAAGCCGGATTTCATGCCGAAGTCTTTGGTCGTCATGGGCTCGGGCGCCATCGGCATCGAGTTCGCCTCCTTCTACCGCTCGATGGGTGTCGACGTGACGGTCGTCGAGCTGATGGACAACATCATGCCGGTCGAGGATGCCGAAATCTCCGGCATCGCCCGCAAGGCGCTGGAAAAGCGCGGCCTGAAGATCATCACCGGCGCGAAGGTGTCCAAGGTCGAGAAGGGTGCCAACTCCATCACCGCCCATGTCGAGACCAAGGACGGCAAGGTCGAGAAGATTTCCGCCGACCGCCTGATCTCCGCCGTCGGCGTGCAGGGCAATATCGAGAATCTCGGCCTTGAGGCGCTCGGCGTCAAGACGGATCGCGGCTGCATCGTGATCGACGGCTACGGCAAGACCAACGTGGCGGGGCTCTACGCCATCGGCGACGTCGCCGGCCCGCCGATGCTCGCCCACAAGGCCGAGCACGAAGGCGTGATCTGCATCGAGAAGATCGCGGGTCTGCCGCATGTCCATCCGATGGACAAGGGCAAGATTCCGGGCTGCACCTATTGCAACCCGCAGGTCGCGTCTGTCGGGCTGACGGAAGCGAAGGCCAAGGCCGAGGGGCGCGAGATCCGTGTCGGCCGCTATTCCTTCGCCGCCAACGGCAAGGCGATCGCGCTCGGTGAGGACAACGGCCTGATCAAGACGATCTTCGACAAGAAGACCGGCGAACTCATCGGCGCCCACATGGTGGGCGCGGAGGTGACGGAACTCATCCAGGGCTTCGTCATCGCCATGAACCTTGAGACGACCGAGGAAGAACTGATGCACACGATCTTCCCGCATCCGACGCTCTCCGAAATGATGAAGGAAAGCGTTCTCGACGCCTACGGACGCGTGCTGAACGCATGATAACGTGGGTTCCGCCCGGCGCGTCGCCCGGGCGGACCCCGTATTCCTGCCGGAAAGGTCAATGGAGGAGCGGGATATGGAAACGATTCAACTCGGCTGGTTCTGGATGATCGTCATCGGCGGCTTTGCTGGCTGGCTGGCGGGCAAGTTCATGCAGACCCGTTTCGGCGTGCTCATGAACATCGTTCTGGGCATTGTCGGCTCGGCGGTTGCCACGACGCTGCTCCGGCAGTTCAACATTATTCCGGAAGATGGCCGGCTCGCATTCTTCGTGACCGGTTTCCTCGGCGCTTCCCTTCTGATATTCGTCGCCCGCCTCGTAAGGCGCTGAAAGCAGGTTGAACATGGTCACGATCCTCGACAGAACCGCCGCGCCCGAACCGAAGCGCGTCCGCCACCCGGAAAAGGCGCACCGCCCGGATACGGAGGTGATGCGCAAGCCGGAATGGATCCGCGTCAAGGCGCCGACCTCGAAGGGGTATGCCGAGACGCGCGAGATCGTGCGCACCAACAAGCTGGTGACGGTGTGCGAGGAAGCGGGCTGCCCGAACATCGGCGGCTGCTGGGAGCAGAAGCACGCCACCTTCATGATCATGGGCGAGATCTGCACCCGCGCCTGCGCCTTCTGCAACGTCGCGACCGGCAGGCCGAACGCGCTCGATCCGGACGAGCCGCAGAACGTCGCCAATGCCGTGAAGCAGATGGGCCTCAACCATGTCGTCATCACCTCGGTGGACCGCGACGATCTGGACGATGGCGGTGCCGAACATTTCGAGAAGGTGATCTTCGCCATCCGCGCCGCGTCTCCGGGCACCACCATCGAGATCCTGACGCCGGACTTCCTGCGCAAGCCGGGCGCGCTGGAGCGCGTCGTGGCGGCGAGGCCGGACGTGTTCAACCATAATCTGGAAACCGTGCCGTCGAACTACCTGACGGTTCGCCCGGGCGCGCGCTATTTCCATTCCATCCGCCTGCTTCAGCGGGTGAAGGAACTGGACCCTACCATGTTCACCAAGTCCGGCATCATGGTCGGGCTGGGCGAGGAGCGCAACGAAGTGCTTCAGCTCATGGACGACCTGCGCACGGCTGACGTCGATTTCCTCACCATCGGCCAATATCTCCAGCCGACCCGCAAGCACCACAAGGTGGTGAGCTTCGTCACGCCGGATGAGTTCAAGTCCTACGAGACGGTGGCCTACACCAAGGGCTTCCTGATGGTCGCTTCCAGCCCGCTGACGCGTTCCTCCCACCATGCCGGCGAGGATTTCGCCAGGCTGAAGGCGGCGCGGGCGGCGAAGCAGGCGCTGGCCGGCTGATCGCCGGCTTGCCATCCGGTTCCGGCGCACTATCCTCCCGGCGTCGAATCGCCCGGAGCCATTGCCATGCCGAATTATCTTGCCAGCATCGAGGATGCCGTTCCGATCCTGCGAAGCGCCGGGCGCGTGCTGGTCGTCGGCTGCTCCGGCGGCGGCAAGAGCACGCTGGCCCAGCGACTCGCGGCTCGTTTCGCCCTTGCCTATATTTCTATGGACAGGGATTTCCTCTGGCTGCCGGGCTGGGTGCTGCGCGAGCGGGCCGGACAACGGGCGCTGATCGCCGAGGCGGTCAAGGCGGACCGCTGGATCATGGACGGCAACAATGCCCCGAGCTTCGATCTGCGCCTGCCGCGCACCGATATCGTGCTGTGGGTGCGGCTGCCGCGCCGGCTGTGCCTCTGGGGCGTGGCGAAACGCGTTGTCCGCCATTACGGGCAGACGCGCCCTGACATGGCCGAGGGATGCCCGGAGCAATTGCCCGACCGTGCGTTCCTGACCTATATCTGGAAATTCGAGAAGCGCCATGCGCCTGCGTTGATTCGCAGCCTCGACCGCTATGGACCGGAGGTGCCCGTGCTCACGCTGAAATCGCATCGGGAGACCGGCAAACTCCTTGATCTTCTCGATGCAGCCGCTTAACTGCCGCCATGCCTCAGTTCGAAACCAGCCGGCCGGTCCCGCACAGCCCTGAACAGATGTTCGATCTCGTTGCCGACATCGAGCGCTATCCGCAATTCCTGCCGCTCTGCGAGGGATTGACCGTCCGCTCACGCAAGGAGCGCGACGGCAAGGTGCTGCTCGTCGCGGACATGACGATCGGTTACAAGGCGATCCGGGAAACCTTCACGACGCAGGTGCTGCTGAACCGCGCCGCCCTTGCCATCGACGTGAAATATATCGACGGGCCTTTCCGCTATCTCGACAACCGCTGGCGTTTCGAAGCCGGGGGCGAGGGCGGGTGCCTCGTGCATTTCTTCATCGATTACGAGTTCAGGAATCGGCTGCTCGGCTCGATCATGGGGACGATGTTCGAGCGCGCCTTCCGCATGTTCGCGGAGGCTTTCGAGGCGCGGGCGGCGAAGATCTACGGCGAACCCGGCACGGGCGCATAGCGGCCTCACGCCCGGAAGCGGCGCAGGGCCGGCGTCTATTCTCCTGTCGGGTTCGTCCGAACGACCTCCAGAAGCAGTTCCAGAGCCGTTTTCACGGTGGCGAGCCGGATGCCTTCGCGGTCGAGGTTTCCGTAGCGCATTTCCCGGTGCAGCACGGTGCCCGCGGTCGAGGCCGCCGCGATATGCACGAGGCCGACCGGCTTTTCCGGTGAGCCGCCGCCGGGGCCGGCGATGCCGGTGACGGCGACCGCGAGCCGCGTTCCCGCCGCTCTGAGCGCCCCTTTAGCCATTTCGAGGGCCGTTTCCTTCGAGACGGCGCCGACGCGGGCGAGCGTTTCCGCCTTCACGCCGATCATCTGTTGCTTGGCCTCATTCGAATAGGTGACGAAGCCCCGGTCGACGACGGAAGACGAGCCGGCGATTTCGGTGAGCGCGCCGGCGATCAGCCCGCCCGTGCAGGATTCGGCCGTGGCGACGGTCACGTCGCGCGCCGAGAATTCGGTGACGATCCGGGCGGCGAGCGCCTCGATTTCAGCGGGAAAAAGGCTCATGTTCCGGCTCCGTAGACGACAGTTGCGGTGGCGATGGCGGCGATTCCTTCCCGGCGGCCGACGAAGCCGATCGTCTCGTTGGTCGTGGCCTTGACCGAGCAGCGGTCCACCGGGATGGCGAGGATGTCCGCGAGCTTTTCCCGCATCGCCTGACGGTGCGGGCCGATCTTCGGCGCTTCCGCGATAAGCGACACGTCGGCATTCATGATCGTGCCGCCGTTTTCCCGCACGAGCCTTGCCGCATGTTCGAGAAAGATGCGGGAAGGCGCACCCTTCCATTGCGGATCGGAGGGCGGGAAATGATCGCCGATATCGCCGAGGCCCTTGGTGGCGAGCAGGGCGTCGGTCAGCGCATGCAGCGCCACATCGGCGTCGGAATGGCCCTTCAGCCTCTGGTCGTGCGCGATGAAGATGCCGCACAGCGTCACGCCGTCGCCGGGCTCGAGCTGATGCACATCGTAGCCGTTGCCGGTGCGGACGTCTGGAAGCGCCGGGCGGGACAGCTTTTCATCGGCCATTTCGATATCCCTCCGGACGGTGAGCTTGATATTATCGACGGAGCCTTCGACGAGTGCCACCGCCAGGCCGGCCCATTCGGCGATGGAGGCATCGTCGGTAAAATGCGCAAGACCGGAGGCGGCAGCCTTTTCATGCGCCTCCAGAATGGCAGGCAGGCCGAAAGCCTGTGGCGTCTGGGCTGCGAAAAGCGCCTCGCGGGACACGGTTTCGGACACGAGGCCGTCCGCGCCGCGTTTCAACGTATCGGAGACCGGCACGACCGGAAGGGCGGCGGCCGCTCCGGTTTCGAGCGTCGCGCGGATACGGTCCAGCAGGGCGGTGTCGAGGAAGGGGCGCACCGCGTCGTGAATCATGACGTGGGTGGCGCCGGTTCCGGCGAGCGCGCGCAGGCCGTTCAGGACGGATTGCTGCCGTGTCGCGCCGCCGATGACGGTTCGCACACCCGCTTGTTCCCCGGTTGCGGCAAGCGCCGCCTCGAACAACGGGTCGTCGTCGGCGTGAATCACGCAGACGATCTCTTCGGCATGCGGCCAGGCTTTGAACCGGTCGAGCGTATGGGTTATGACAGGCTTGCCGCCGATGCGGCGATACTGCTTCGGGCCGTCGACGGAGCTGCCCGCCCGTTCCCCGCGTCCGGCGGCGACGATGACAACCCCGATTTTCAACGCCTTATCCTGCGGCATTTGCACAACTGCTTCCTGCAAAAACGTTTTATGTTTTCTGCTCTAGCGTTTGAAATACTGCTTTTCCAGCATATGCCCGAAATTTATCACTTCCCTTTAAAAAGACTTGGCAAAAGCACCGGGCTTGTCTAAAAATAGTGCAAATGCCTCTCATGCTTGAAAGATAGCCATTTGTCAGTGCCGGGTTTATCTACACCATTCCTGATCGGTAACGTCGCCATCCGTAACCGAGTGGTGCTTGCCCCCATGTCCGGCATCACCGATCTGCCGTTTCGGCAGCTTGCCTGGCGCTTCGGCGCGGGGCTCGTCGTGACCGAGATGGTGGCGAGCCGGGAGCTTGTCGGCAACCGCCACGAATCCTGGGCCCGCCTGAAAGGCGCCGGCCTGAAGCCGCACATGGTGCAGCTTGCCGGGCGCGATCCGCATTACATGGGCGAAGCGGCGCGAATCGCCGCCGATCAAGGCGCCGATATCATCGACATCAACATGGGCTGTCCCGCCCGCAAGGTGACGAGCGGAGATTGCGGCTCTGCACTGATGCGCGAGCCGGAACATGCACTCAGGATCGTCGCGGCGGTCGTGGCGGCTTCACCCGTTCCGGTCACGCTCAAGATGCGGCTGGGCTGGGACGAGAACTCCATCAATGCGCCGTTTCTGGCCAAGCGGGCGGAGGACGCGGGAATCAGCGCCGTGATCGTGCATGGCCGCACCCGCATGCAGTTCTACGAAGGCCGGGCAGACTGGGAAGCGATCCGCGCCGTGCGCGACGTCCTGTCGGTTCCGCTCGTCGCCAATGGCGATGTCGATACGCCCGAGGATGCCGCCGACATCCTGCATCGTTCCGGCGCGGATGCCGTCATGGTCGGGCGGGCCTGCCAGGGCCGGCCGTGGCATGCGGGCGCGCTGGCCGGGCAGGCGGCGCCGGCTGCGGAGGCGATCCCGGCGCTGGCCGTGGAGCATTACGATGCGATGCTGGAATTCTACGGCGAGGCCGCCGGCGTGCGCCATGCCCGCAAGCATCTCGGCTGGTATCTTGACCGCGCCCGCGTCGCGGTCTCCGGCGACATCCGGGCCGCCGTGATGACCTCGAAGCATCCGGCGGAGGTCCGCGCGCTGATGACCTCCGCCCTTTCGGCGGTTCCGAATGACGAAGCGATGAAAGAAGCCGCATGACCAACGATTCCGCCAATCCGGCCCCCACGGGCAGCGCGCTTGCAATGGCGGTGCTGAACTCGGTTCAGAACCCGGTGATCCTCGTCGATGCGACCGGCCACATCGCCTTCGCGAACTGGGAGGCCGAGGCCTTCTTCGGCGCCAGCGCCACGCATCTGGCGCGCTACCGTATTTCCACCTTCATCCCCTTCGGCTCGCCGCTTCTGTCGCTGATCGACCAGGTGCGCGAACGGCGCGCGCCGGTCAACGAATACCGCGTCGACCTTTCCTCGCCGCGCCTCGGGCAGGACAAGCTGGTGGACCTCTATGTGGCACCGGTGGTCAGCGAGCCGGGATCGGTCGTGGTGGTCTTTCAGGAACGCTCGATGGCCGACAAGATTGACCGGCAACTGACCCATAGGGCGGCGGCCCGCTCGGTCACGGGGCTGGCCTCGATGCTTGCGCACGAGATCAAGAACCCGCTGTCAGGCATTCGCGGCGCCGCGCAGCTTCTCGAAAGCTCGGTTCCCGACGACGACCGTGCCCTGACGCGGCTGATCTGCGACGAGACCGACCGGATCGTCTCGCTGGTCGACCGGATGGAGGTTTTCTCCGACGAGCGTCCCGTGGACCGCTCCGCCGTCAATATCCATTCCGTGCTCGACCATGTGAAGGCGATTGCGCAGGCCGGCTTCGCCCGCAACATCAAGATCACTGAAAACTACGATCCTTCCCTGCCGCCCATCCATGCCAATCGCGACCAGATGATCCAGGTCTTCCTCAACCTGGTGAAGAATGCGGCGGAGGCCATCGGCGATGCGCCGGACGGCGAAATCCAGCTCACCACCGCCTACAGGCCGGGCATGCGCCTGTCCGTGGCCGGCTCGCGCGAGAAGATTTCGCTTCCCCTCGAATTCTGCGTGCATGACAACGGTCCGGGCGTGCCGGCCGATCTTCTGCCGCATCTGTTCGATCCCTTTATCACCACCAAAACCAACGGTTCCGGGCTGGGCCTGGCCTTGGTTGCCAAGATCATCGGCGGTCATGGCGGCATCATCGAATGCGACAGCCAGGGCCGCCGCACGACGTTCCGGGTTCTGATGCCGGTCTCCAGGGAGACTGCCCCGGAAAACGTCAAAGCCATGAGCGAGACAGGAAACTCCCGATGACCGCCACCATTCTCGTCGCCGACGACGACGCCGCCATCCGTACCGTGCTCAATCAGGCTCTCTCGCGGGCAGGATACGAAGTGCGCATCACGTCCAACGCCGCGACACTGTGGCGCTGGATCGCCGCGGGCGAGGGCGATCTGGTCGTGACAGACGTGGTCATGCCGGACGAGAATGCGTTCGATCTGCTGCCGCGCATCAAGAAGGCGCGTCCCGACCTGCCGGTTCTGGTGATGAGCGCCCAGAACACTTTCATGACGGCGATCAAGGCGTCGGAAAAGGGCGCCTACGACTATCTTCCGAAGCCGTTCGACCTGACGGAACTGATCGCGATCATCGGCCGGGCGCTGGCCGAGCCGAAGAAGAAGCCGGCCCGTCTCGACGACGACATGCAGGACGGCATGCCGCTCGTCGGCCGCTCCGCCGCCATGCAGGAAATCTACCGCGTTCTCGCCCGCCTGATGCAGACGGACCTGACGCTGATGATCACCGGTGAGAGCGGCACCGGCAAAGAGCTCGTCGCCCGCGCGCTGCACGATTACGGCAAGCGCCGCAACGGTCCGTTCGTCGCCATCAACATGGCCGCCATTCCGCGCGACCTGATCGAATCGGAGCTTTTCGGCCACGAGAAAGGCGCCTTCACCGGCGCGCAAAGCCGTTCGACCGGCCGTTTCGAGCAGGCCGAGGGCGGCACGCTGTTCCTCGACGAGATCGGCGACATGCCGATGGATGCGCAGACGCGCCTCCTGCGCGTGCTCCAGCAGGGCGAATACACCACCGTCGGTGGCCGCACTCCGATCCGCACCGACGTGCGCATCGTCGCCGCGACCAACAAGGACCTGAAGCACTCGATCAACCAGGGCCTGTTCCGCGAGGATCTCTATTATCGCCTCAACGTCGTGCCGCTGCGCCTGCCGCCGCTGCGCGACCGCGCCGAGGACATTCCCGATCTCGTCCGCCACTTTATCCAGCAGGGCGAGAAGGAAGGGCTCGGCACCAAGCGTTTCGACGTCGAGGCGCTGGAGGTGATGAAGTCCTATGCCTGGCCGGGCAATGTGCGCGAGCTGGAAAACCTCGTCCGCCGCCTCATGGCGCTCTATCCGCAGGACGTCATCACCCGCGAGATCATCGAGCAGGAACTGCGCTCCGACGTGCCCGACAGCCCCATCGAGAAGGGCGGCATCCGCAGCGGAAACTTGACCATCGCCCAGGCGGTGGAGGAGAACATGCGCAGCTACTTCGCCTCGTTCGGCGATGCGCTGCCGCCTCCGGGTCTTTACGACCGCGTGCTGACCGAAATGGAGTATCCGCTGATCCTGGCGGCGCTGACGGCCACGCGCGGCAACCAGATCAAGGCCGCCGACCTTCTCGGATTGAACCGCAACACGTTGCGCAAGAAAATCCGCGAACTGGGTGTTTCGGTTTACCGCTCCTCCCGCAGCGCTTGACAATCGTTTCCAGCCCGTTGCATTTTCGCCACAAAGCGTTGCTTTAAGGACACGGATTACCTGATTCATGTCCGTATGAACGGGGCGTGACGGGCGTGGTGAGCGGCCTTCGATGCCGAAGCTGCCGGGCGAATCCCGCGGCTTCTTTCGAGGCGCGGAAGGAAACCTGCCCGAATCTAATGAAATGACAGCGCCGTCGATGCTTCGGGTCGGGGTGGATCTGCTGCAGGCGGGGAGTTTGACGGGCATGATGACCGGCACGGTTGAGCCGATCGCGGAAAAGGAGCCGGAAGGTTCACCGGTCCACGATCGCCGCTCCGTCTTTTCGCTTCCGGGCCTGTTGCTGGCCGGGGGCGCGCTTGTCTGCGCAACGCTGACGATCCTCGTTCTTCTGGGATATACGCCCATCGTGCCGACGACGAATGTCGTCGTCACTTCGGTGGTCCTCAATTCGTTGTTCGTCCTCGGCCTGATCTACGAGGTGGTGCGCGAGGTCGCTCGGCTGGTGAAGGCCCGTTCGCGTGGCCGGGCCGCGGCGCGTCTCCACGTTCGCATCGTCGGGCTGTTTTCTGTCGTTGCCATCGCGCCGGCGATCATCGTCGCCATCTTCGCCTCCATCACGCTGTCGGCCGGGCTCGACCGCTGGTTCTCGCTCCGCACCCAGTCGATCGTGCAATCCTCCATGAACGTGGCGCAGGCCTACATGATGGAGAACGCCAGCTATCTTCAGGGCCAGACTATTTCGATGTCGAACGACCTGGAGCGGAGCAGGGCGCTTTTCTACCTGGACCGCACCGGCTTTACCGACCTTTTGACCCGGCAGGCGCGGGGCCGCGGGCTGCTCGGGGCGTTTCTGGTCCGCGAGGACGGATCGACCATCGTCGCCGCGGATATCGAGACGGAGCGGCCGCTGCCGGAAATTCCGAGGAATGCCCTGCAATCCTCCGCGGCCGGCCAGCCGACGCTCATTCCGCCGGGAGTGACGAACCTCGTCGGCGCCATCATCAAGCTCGACACGATCCCCGGGGCCTTCCTCTACACGATCCGCGCCGTCGACCCCAAGGTGATGGCGGCCATGCGGCTGATGGAGGAAAACGCCGCCGAATACAAGAACATGGAGGCGGGGCGGACCTCGCTTCAGGTCGCCTTCGCGGTTCTCTATCTGGGCTTCGCGCTGATCGTGCTTCTGGCGGCGATCTGGGCCGCCATCGCGGTTGCCGACCGTATCGTCCGGCCGATCCGGTTGCTGATTTCCGCCGCCGACAGCGTGGCCTCGGGCAATCTCGGCGTCGTCGTGCCGGTCAGGGCGATCGACGGCGACGTCGGCAGTCTTTCCCGGACCTTCAACAAGATGATTTCGGAAATCCGCAGCCAGCAGAACGAGATCCTGGTGGCGAAGGACGAGGTGGACGACCGCCGCCGCTTCATCGAGGCCGTGCTTTCCGGCGTGACCGCGGCGGTGATCGGCGTCGAGGCCGACGGGCGCATTTCCATCGTCAATCCCTCCGCCGAAGGCTTCCTCGGCCTGCCGGCGGAGAAGCTCGTCGGTGCGCGCCTTTGTGATATCTCCCGGGAGCTGGATATGGTTCTGGCCGAGGCCGCCTCACGTCACAGGAGCGACTTCCGAAAGCAGATCAACATGATGCGCGGCGGTGTCGAGCGCACCCTGTCCGTTCAGGTGACGCGGGAGGAAGCACATGGCGGTGCGGAATCGCACGTTCTGACGCTGGACGACATCAGCGATCTCGTGATTGCGCAGCGCTCGACGGCCTGGGCCGACGTCGCCCGCCGCATCGCTCATGAAATCAAGAATCCCCTGACGCCGATCCAGCTTTCCGCCGAGCGCCTGAAGCGCCGTTTCGGCAAGATGGTGCCGGATGAAGACCGCAAGGTCTTCGACCAGTGTACGGACACCATCGTCCGCCAGGTCGGCGACATCGGCCGCATGGTGGACGAGTTCTCGTCCTTTGCCCGCATGCCGAAGCCTTCCAAGGAAAACGCCGATCTGCGCGACATCCTGCGCGATGCGGTCTTCCTGCGCGAGATGGGCACGCCTCATGTGACCTTTTCGAAAGCGTTCGGCGAGGCGCGGCTGGACGGCCTGTTCGATACGCGCATGCTCGGCCAGGCCTTCGGCAATCTCATCAAGAATGCGGTCGAGGCGATCGAGGCCGTGCCGGCGGACGAACGTCGCGAGGAGGGCAAGGTGATGGTCCGCGCCGCCTTCGACGCCGCCCACGACCGCTTCGTCATCGACGTGATCGACAACGGCCGCGGCCTGCCGACCGAAAACCGGCATCGCATTCTCGAGCCCTACATCACGATGCGCGAGAAGGGCACGGGCCTCGGCCTCGCCATCGTCAAGAAAATCATTGAAGAGCACGGCGGAATCCTGGAGCTGCACGACGCACCGGCGGATTTCGACCACGGAAGAGGGGCGATGATCCGGGTGCTGTTGCCGCGCCAGATCTATTCGGAACTCTCTCCGCAAGAGCATGACAAGGAAACAACACATGGCCTCTGATATTCTGGTTGTCGACGACGAGGCGGACATCCGCGAGATCGTTTCCGGAATTCTGTCCGACGAGGGGCACGAGACCCGCACGGCCCACGATGCCGACAGCGCTCTTGCCGCGATTTCCGACCGCGTGCCGCGCCTGGTCTTTCTGGATATCTGGATGCAGGGCAGCCGGCTCGACGGGCTTGCACTGCTCGACGAGATCCGCAGCCGCCACCCCGAAATGCCGGTGGTGATGATTTCCGGCCACGGGAACATCGAAACGGCGGTGTCGGCCATCAAGCGTGGCGCCTTCGATTTCATCGAGAAGCCGTTCAAGGCCGACCGGCTGATCCTGATCGCCGAGCGCGCGCTGGAAAATTCCAAGCTCAAGCGCGAGGTTTCCGAGCTGAAGAAGAGGGCCGGCGATTCCGGAGAGTTGATCGGCACGTCGGTTGCCGTCTCGCAGCTTCGGCAGGTGATCGAGAAGGTGGCGCCGACCAACAGCCGGGTGATGATCCTCGGCCCCTCCGGTTCCGGCAAGGAAACGGTGGCCCGGCTCATCCACAGAAAATCCTCGCGCGCCGGCGGTCCTTTCGTGGCGCTGAACGCGGCGGCGATCACGCCCGAGCGCATGGAGATCGCGCTGTTCGGAACGGAGGGGGCTCCGGGCCAGCCGCGCCGCATCGGCGCGCTGGAAGAGGCGCATCGCGGCATCCTCTATCTCGACGAGATCGGCGAGATGCCGCGCGAGACGCAGAACAAGATCCTGCGCGTTCTGGTCGACCAGCAGTTCGAGCGCGTCGGCGGCTCCAAGCGCGTCAAGGTCGACGTGCGCATCATCTCCTCGACGGCCTACAATCTGGAGAACCTGATCGTCGGCGGCACCTTCCGCGAAGACCTCTATCACCGGCTGGCGGTCGTTCCCGTCAAGGTGCCGGCGCTGGCCGAGCGCCGCGAGGACATCCCCTTCCTGATCGATCTGTTCATGCGGCAGGTGGCCGAGCAGGCCGGCATCCGGCCGCGCAAGATCGCCGAGGATGCGCTGGCCGTCCTTCAGGCCAACGACTGGCCGGGCAACATCCGCCAGCTTCGCAACAATATCGAGCGGCTGCTCATTCTCGCGCGCGGCGACGGCCCGGACACGCCGATCACCGCGGACATGCTGCCGACCGATCTTGGCGACATGCTGCCCAAGGTCTCGGCCCACAACGATTACCACATCATGACCTTGCCCTTGCGCGAGGCCCGTGAAATGTTCGAGCGGGATTACCTGATTGCCCAGATCAACCGTTTCGGCGGAAACATTTCCCGCACGGCGGAATTCGTCGGCATGGAGCGATCCGCCCTGCACCGGAAGCTGAAGTCGCTCGGCGTCTGACGGCCGGTCGCGGGCGGCGAGGGAAGCGAGCGTCATGAAGATCATCATCTGCGGGGCAGGCCAGGTCGGCTACGGTATCGCCGAACGGCTGGCGCAGGAGGACAACGACGTGTCGGTGATCGATACGTCCGCATCGCTCGTCACCGCCATTTCGGAAAAGCTGGACGTGCGCGGCTATGTCGGCCACGGCGCCCATCCCGACATGCTGGCGCGCGCGGGTGCCGACCAGGCCGACATGATCATCGCCGTGACGCTTCACGACGAGATCAACATGATGGCCTGCCAGGTCGCCCATTCGCTCTTCAACGTGCCGGTGAAGATCGCCCGCATCCGCGCCCAGCAATATCTGAAGCCCGAATATTCCAACCTCTTCAGTCGCGAGAATCTTTCCATCGACGTGGCGATCTCGCCGGAAATCGAAGTCGGCAAGATGGTGCTGCGCCGCATCTCGTTTCCCGGCGCGGAAGACGTTTTCCGCTTCGCCGACGATACGGTGTCGATGATCGCCATCGAGTGCATGGCGGATTGCCCGGTCATCGACACGCCGCTGAAGCAGTTGAGCCAGCTCTTTCCCGATCTGGTGGCGACCGTGGTCGGCATTTCCCGTCAGGGCAGGCTGTCCATCGTCGATTCCGGCGAGCAGCTCCAGGTGGGCGATCTGGCCTATGTGATCTGCCAGCGCGACCACGTGCGCCGCACGCTCGGGCTTTTCGGCCATGACGAGCAGGCCGCGAGCCGCATCGTGATTTCCGGCGGCGGCAATATCGGCCAGTACGTGGCGCGCAACATCGAGACCTTGCAGCCGAAAACGCGCGTCAAGATCATAGAAAGCGACCGACCGCGGGCCGTGGCGCTGTCGGAGGAACTCAACCACACCATCGTGCTGAACGGCTCGGCGCTCGACCAGTCGCTGCTCAAGCAGGCCGATATTGCCGATGCCGACCTGATGGTGTCGCTGACGAACAGCGACCAGATCAACATTCTCTCGTCGGTCATGGCCAAGCAGAGCGGATGCCGCAAGAGCCTCGCACTCATCAACGACACGGCGTTGCAGGAAATGGTCGAGGCGCTCGGCATCGATGCCTGTATCAACCCGCGCGCGGTGACGATCTCCCGCGTGCTCCAGCATGTACGCAAGGGCCGCATCCGCTCCGTCTACGCCATCGAGCGGGGAGCCGGCGAGGTGATCGAGGCGGAGGCGCTGGAAACCTCGCCGCTGGTCGGCAAGCCGCTGCGCGATCTGGACCTTCCCGAAGGCATCCGCATCGGTGCGGTCTTCCGCGCGGGCGCGGTTCTGAGGCCGGACGGCGATTTCCGTGTGAAGGCCAAGGACAGGGTGGTCCTGCTGGCGGCGGCGGCGGCCGTGCGCCATGTGGAGCAGCTCTTCCGGGTCTCGATCCAGTACTTCTGAACGCTTTTGACGGGGCGTACCGCTCGGGCCGTTTTCGGCGTTGCGGAAAAGCAATTGATTTGATACCACAAACCGGGATCATGGGACGAGGTATTCCCAAAATTCTCCAGACATTGGAATTGTTATAATCACCGGCCTTTTGCCGGCAAAAAAGAAAGAAGCGGCGCTATGGCGGAACGTTCTCAGAATTTGCAGGATCTTTTTCTCAATACAGTTCGCAAGCAGAAGATTTCGCTCACGATTTTCCTGATCAATGGTGTGAAGCTCACGGGTGTTGTTACATCCTTCGATAATTTCTGCGTTCTGTTGCGCCGTGACGGGCATTCCCAGCTTGTCTACAAGCATGCGATCTCGACGATCATGCCCGGACAGCCGATGCAGATGTTCGAAAGCGAAGATCAGGCTTCCTGAAAGGCCTAGACGAAAGTCATGCGTGAACCCACAGGCGGATCGATCGTTCCGGACGAGCCCAGGCGGCGGGACGACAATCGCGCCGTCGTTATCGTTCCTGTTCTGAAGCCGGGACGCGGCAAAGCGGCCGCGGCGCCGGCCCATGCCGACTTGCCGCCGCCGACGCGGTCGAGCGAAAGCCGGCTGGAAGAGGCGCGGGGACTCGCGCAAGCCATCGATCTTGATGTGGTCGAAGGGCTGATCGTGGCGGTGAACGAGCCGCGTCCGGCGACGCTGATCGGCACCGGCAAAATCGAGGAAATCGGCAAGACACTGGACGAACACGGTGCGGGCCTGGTGATCGTCGATCATCCGCTGACCCCCGTCCAGCAGCGTAATCTCGAGAAGGAATGGAACGCCAAGGTCATCGACCGGACGGGCCTCATTCTCGAAATCTTCGGCCGCCGCGCCTCCACCAAGGAGGGGACGTTGCAGGTCGAGCTGGCGCATCTGAACTACCAGAAGGGCCGGCTGGTGCGTAGCTGGACCCACCTCGAGCGCCAGCGCGGCGGTGCCGGCTTCATGGGCGGTCCGGGCGAAACGCAGATCGAGGCCGACCGCCGCATGCTCCAGGAGCGCATCGTGCGGCTGGAGCGGGAACTGGAGCAGGTCGTGCGCACCCGCCAGCTTCACCGGGCCAAGCGCCGCAAGGTGCCGCATCCCATCGTCGCGCTGGTCGGTTATACCAATGCCGGCAAGTCGACGCTGTTCAACCGCATCACCGGCGCGGGCGTTCTGGCGGAAGACATGCTGTTCGCCACGCTGGATCCGACGCTTCGCCGCATGAAGCTGCCGCACGGGCGCACCGTCATTCTCTCCGACACGGTGGGCTTCATCTCCGATCTGCCGACGCATCTCGTCGCCGCCTTCCGCGCCACGCTGGAAGAGGTGCTGGAAGCTGATCTCATCCTGCACGTGCGCGACATGTCGGACCCCGATAACCCGGCCCAGTCGGCCGATGTCCTGCGCATCCTCGCCGATCTCGGCATCGACGGTAAGGAAGCGGAAGAACGCATCCTGGAAGTCTGGAACAAGATGGACCGGCTGGACGCGGAAAGCCACGATGCCATTCTCGGCAAGGCGGCGGGACGGAAAAACGTCATCGCCGTTTCGGCGCTTTCGGGCGAAGGCGTGCCGGAGCTTCTGGACGAGATCGCCACGCGGCTTTCCGGCGTGCTGACGGAAGCGACCGTCATCCTGCCGCCGGAAAAGCTCGGCCTTCTCTCCTGGGTTTACGACACCGCGATCGTCGATGGCCGCGAGGATATGGAGGACGGCTCCGTCAGCCTCGACCTGCGTCTTTCCGGCGAACAGGCAACCGAGCTGGAACGCAAGCTCGGCATGGGTCCAAAGCCGGAAAGGGAAGACTGGGAGCGGTGAAGTTGATGAAATCGCTTTCGTCCGGCGGGAAATAATACTATCGCGTCGTTTGAAACGCGCCACTCGCAATATACTTCGCCGCCGCCTTTGTTCGTGTTCGAAATGGAGTGTTTGACGGTGAAACGCTTTTCTGTGACGCTTGCCGTTCTCATCTCTCTTTTTGGTATTTCGCTGAACGGCTATATATATCTTGTAGCTCCGACCGGCAGGGCGGAAGCCTTTTTTGTGGGGATGTTCTGCTTTGGAAGCATGCCCTATTTTATTGTGTTGTTCAGCGTCTTTCTGTGGCGGAGTCGATCATTCGCGGCCTTCGCGATTGGTGCGCTGGCGTTCGTCGTTGATATAGGCGTCGTCTATAATGTATTTTGGATATCGGCCTCATTGGGGGCGATCTTCGTTTTCATGGCGGCCCCCTTCTTTAAGCTGATCGCCACCGTGCCTGTGGGCGTTGTGATCGGTTGGGGGCTGGATACGAGGCTGGAGCGCGCGCGTTCTTGAAGGGTCCACCCTACCTTACGGCCTCCTCTTCCTTCGCCGCCTGCCAAAGCGCTTCCATCTCGTCCAGTGTCGCATCCGCCAGCGAAACGCCTTTTGCGGCGAGGGCCTTTTCGATGTGGGCGAAGCGGCGGCGGAACTTGGTGTTGGTGCCGCGCAACGCGTCTTCGGGATCGGCCTTGACATGACGGCCGATATTGGCGGCGGCGAAGATCAGGTCGCCCAGTTCGTCGGATATGTGGGCCTTGTCGCCCTTCGCCAGCGCCGCGCGGAATTCGGCGATCTCCTCCTCGATCTTGTCGAGGATCGGTTCGGGCTCCGACCAGTCGAAACCGACCTTCGCCGCCTGCTCCTGAAGCTTCAGCGCTTCCATGAGGGCCGGGAAGGTGCGCGGCACCGAGCCGAGATGGCCGATCTTGAAGGTCTCCTCGCCGCCGAGGCGGGCGCGCCGTTCGGCGCGTTCGGCCTTCTCCTGCGTCTTGATCTCGTCCCACTGCGCCTTCACCTTGTCGGGCGTATCGGCCACGGAGCGGGCAAAGACGTGCGGATGGCGGCGGATCATCTTCCGCGTCACCGCCTCCACCACGTCGCCGAAGGAAAAGTGCCCGGCTTCCTCGGCCATGCGGGCGTGGAAGACCACCTGAAGCAGCAGATCGCCCAGTTCTTCGCACAGGTCGCCCATGTCGTTTCGCTCGATGGCGTCGGCGACCTCATAGGCTTCCTCGATCGTATAGGGCTTGATGGACGCGAAATCCTGCTCGATGTCCCACGGGCAGCCGGTCTCGCGATCGCGCAGGCGCTCCATGATCTCGATCAGGCGTGAAATGTCCCTTGACGCTTCCATCGCGTTTTTCCTTTCAAGGCCGTCTCTTCTCATCTCAGTTCAGCGGAATGGCGTTGTCGGTCTTCGACGCCTGATAGCTGTCGGAGAGCGACGCATAGGCGGCGTCGATGCGCGCCGATTGTGCCTGAAGGGCCAATCTGTCGGGTTCCGGCGCGGCGGCGACGAGATCGGCCAGCGCAAAGGCGTTCCAGAAGGCGTTGTTGCGGCGATACCCGCCGGGTTCCAGCCCGAAGACCTCCTTCAGGATCTTCAGATCGTGCGGAATGGCGAAGGCGTCGCGCGAATCCTCGTGGCTGAAGAAATAGTAGAAATTGTCGAACCCGGCCCAGGTGATGGCCGACATGCACATGGTGCAGGGTTCGTGGGTGGAAAGGAAGATCAGGTCCTTCGCGTTCGGCCGTTCGCCCAGTTCGTAGAACCGTTTCAACGTATGCACCTCGCCGTGCCAGAGCGGATTTTCAAGCTCGTTGTTGGTCTCGGCGATGACCAGCGACAGGTCGGATTTTCTCAGGATGGCCGCACCGAACACCTTGTTGCCGAAAGCGACACCCTTTACTGTGAGGGGGAGAATGTCCTTTTCGATCACGTCGAGAAGGCGGGCGGCGGTCTTCGTATCTGCCATAGGGCGAGCCTTGTTCCGGTATGTGTTTTCGCAGGCGCACAACACGACCAAATTTCGCGCCTGTCAATGTCGGTTTGCGGGTGTAACGGGGCTGGAGAGAGACTCGGTAGTGGGATTTTTTCTTGTTCTGCCCTTATCGAGAAAAGAAATACCCCAGGGTGCGGGTCGGCGGATTTCCGTACCTTCATAAATGCGCGTCTTGCCGCGATATTCCGCGAAACTGCGGAAATCCCTATCCACGGACCTGTTTCATGAGCGCTGGTGACGAAAAACTGTCGAGTTTCCCCGCCTTTTTCCGGGTCGCGGGCGAGAAGGTCGCCGTGTTCGGAAACGGCGACGAGGCCTATGCCAAGGCGCGGCTTCTGGCCGGCACGCAGGCGCGCATCATCGCCTTTGCGGACGAGCCGGAGCCGGCCTATGCGGGTTTTCTGGCAGAGCATCGCATCGAGGTGATCGAGGACATCGCGCCACCGGCGTCGCTGTCGGATTTCCGGCTCGTTTTCGCCGCGACGGGCGATGAAGGTCTCGACCGGATGATCGTTTCGGCCGCGCGCTCGGCCAACGTGCCCGCGAATGCCGTCGACCAGCCGGATCATTGCGATTTCTACACGCCCGCCATCGTGTCCCGCGCGCCGGTTGCCGTCGCCATCGGCACGGAGGGGGCCGGGCCGGTGCTTGCCCAGATGATCCGCATGACCGTGGACAGGCTTCTGCCTGCCTCGCTCGGCCGGCTCGCGCGTCTGGCGATGGATTTTCGTCCCGCCGCCGAGCGCCTGCCGCGCGGTTCCGCCCGTCGTAGCTTCTGGCAGGGCTTTTTTTCCGGCCGCGTGGCCGAAGCCGTGGAGAATGGCAACCTCGATGTGGCGCGGGCGGAGGCGGGACGTCTGCTGGCGGCCGATCACGTCCAGCCGGGCCGCGTCTTTCTGGTCGGGGCAGGGCCGGGCGCCGAAGATCTGCTGACGCTGCGCGCCCACAGGCTGCTGATGCAGGCCGATGCCATCGTCTACGATGCGCTGGTGCCGCAGGCGCTCGTCGACATGGGCCGGCGCGATGCGGAACGCTTTCCGGTCGGCAAGCGCAAGGGATGCCACTCGAAGACGCAGGACGAGATCAACCGCCTGCTGGTGCGGCTGGGCGCCGAGGGCAAGCGTGTCGTGCGCCTGAAGTCCGGCGATCCGCTGGTCTACGGACGCGCGGCGGAGGAAATGGAGGCGCTGCGGCAGGCCGGCATCGCCTACGAGGTCGTGCCGGGCATCACTTCCGCCTTCGCCGCCGCCGCCGACTTCGAACTGCCGCTGACGGTGCGCGGCGTCGCGTCGTCGCTGATTTTCACCACGGGTCACGATCTGGCCGGGGAGGTCCTTCCCGACTGGGCGAGCCTTGCCGTATCCGGCGCCACGGTCGCCGTCTATATGGGCAGCACGGTCGCGGCCTCCGTGGCCGACCGGCTGATGCAGGTCGGGCTTGCCAGGGAAACGCCGGTCGCCGTGGTCGAGAACGCCAGCCGGGCCAATCGCCGCCTTCTGCACGGCACGCTGAAGGACCTGCCGGACCTGGCCGCCCGCGACGATCTGGCGGGACCGGTCATGGTCATCATCGGCGAAGCCGTGGCGGGCGGGCGCTTCACCCATTCCGAAAACCTTGCCGCCGGCCATGTCGCGGTGGCCGCCATTCTGGAGAAAGAGCAATGACAGCGAAAGTCCTGACGGCCAACCGCCTGACCGACGGCATCGCCGTATGGCTCGACGCATCCGGCCAATGGTCCGAAAACCTCCAGGAGGCGCTGGTCGCCCGGCATGAGGAGGCCGTCGCTTCGCTGGAGGCCATCGGCAAGCGTGATTTCGCCGCCAACCGCGTCGTGGACGTCGCCGTCATCGATGTGCAGGAGACGGATGGCAAGCTGTGGCCCGTCCGCCTGCGCGAGCGGATCCGGGCCGCCGGGCCGACGATCGCCTATTCGAACGGCTACGAGCACGCCGATCCCGATTTCATTGCCTCCTGAGGAAGACCATGTATCGTTACGATGAATTCGACCGTGATTTCGTATTGGCGCGCGTGGAGCAGTTCCGCGATCAGGTCGAGCGCCGTCTGAGCGGCGAACTGGCCGAGGATGCCTTCAAGCCGCTGCGGCTGATGAACGGCGTCTATCTCCAGCTTCATGCCTACATGCTGCGCGTCGCCATCCCCTACGGCACGCTCAATGCGCGGCAGCTTCGGATGCTGGCGCATATCGCGCGCCGCTACGACCGCGGCTACGGTCATTTCACGACCCGGCAGAACATCCAGTACAACTGGCCGGCGCTGGCGGATTGTCCCGATATCCTGGCCGAACTGGCCAGCGTGGAAATGCATGCGCTCCAGACATCGGGGAACTGCATCCGCAACGTGACCTCCGACCAGTTCGCCGGCGCCGCCGCCGATGAAGTGGCCGACCCGCGGCCCTATGCGGAAATTCTCCGGCAATGGTCCACGGTGCATCCGGAATTCTCGTTCCTGCCGCGCAAGTTCAAGATCGCCATCACCGGCGCCGAGCACGACCGCGCCGCCATCCAGTTCCATGATATCGGCCTGCACCTGAAGAAGAACGACCGGGGTGAACTCGGTTTCGCGTTCTATATCGGCGGGGGGCAAGGCCGCACGCCGCTGGTGGCGAAGAAGATCAACGATTTCGTTCCCGAGGCCGATCTTCTGGCCTATACGACCGCGATCCTGCGCGTTTACAACCTGCACGGCCGCCGCGACAACAAATACAAGGCGCGCATCAAGATCCTCGTGCATGAAACGGGCGTCGAGGAACTGACGCGCCAGATCGAAGCCGAATTCGCTGCATTGAAGGACGGCGAACTGAAGCTGCCGGATGCCGATATCGCCGCCATCACCGCCTATTTCGCGCCGCCGGCCCTCGTCGAGCGCCCGGAAGGCTGGGAAAGCCTTGCCCGTTGGAAAAAGGCGGATGAGGGCTTCGCCTGCTGGGTGGACCGCAACGTCCGTCCGCACAAGAACCCGGACTACGCATCCGTGACCATCTCGCTGAAGCCGATCGGCGGCATTCCGGGCGATGCCTCGGATGCGCAGATGGATGCGGTGGCGGCGATTGCCGAGGAATACGCCTTCGATGAAATCCGCGTGACCCATGAGCAGAACCTCGTTCTGCCGCATGTGGCGCTCGCCGATCTGGAGCCGGTCTACCGTGCCCTTCAGCCCGCGGGGCTGGCGACGGCCAATGCCGGCCTCATCACCGATATCATCGCCTGCCCGGGCCTCGATTACTGCGCGCTCGCGAATGCACGCTCCATTCCGCTGGCGCAGGAGATTTCCGAACGTTTCGGGGCTGCGGAACGGCAGAAGGAGATCGGCGATCTCAAGATCAAGATTTCCGGCTGCATCAACGCCTGCGGTCATCATCATGCCGGTCATATCGGCCTGCTGGGCGTGGAGAAGAAAGGGGCGGAGCTCTACCAGATCACACTCGGCGGTTCGGCGGACGAGCACAGTTCGGTCGGCGAGATCATCGGCCGGGGCTTCGAGCCGGAGAAGGTCACGGACGCGGTGGAGACCATCGTCAACACCTATCTCGGCCTTCGCCAGAATGCCTCGGAAACCTTCCTCGAAGCGTACCGCCGCGTCGGCCCGAAGCCGTTCAAGGAAGCGCTCTATGGCGGCTCGTCCGCCGAAGCCGCGTAAGGAAAAAGCATGACACGCATCTGGAGCGAACGGGACGGCTTTGCCGACAGCGACCGTTTTGTGATCGAAACCGAGGAACGCAAGGCCGGAGACGGAGAGACTGCCGTGCTCGGGCTGGAGGATTTCATCGCGCACGCATCGGAAAGCAACGAGGCCAATCTCGCGGTCGTGCTCAAGCCTGCCGACGACGTGCGGGCGCTGGAGCCCTATCTGGACCGGATCGCCTTCGTGGCGGTGACGTTCCCGGCGTTCAGCGACGGGCGCGGCTTCAGCCAGGCGGCCCTGCTGCGCGACCGGCTCGGCTACAAGGGAGAGTTGCGCGCCGTCGGCGACGTTCTGCTCGACCAGATCCCCCACATGCTGCGCACCGGCTTTTCCAGCCTCGCCGTCACCAATCCGGTTGCGATCGCCCGTCTCGAGGCCGGAACGCTGCCGGGCATCGCCGAGCATTACCAGCCGTCGGTGAAACACGAGGCGGCGGGCGCCGGCTATAGCTGGCGCCGCAAGGGGTAAGGACGGACGCGGCAGGACGTCCGGCACGGCCATCAGCGACGGGCAGGGGACGGCAGGCCGTCCTGCCGATTTGTCGCACCGCCTTCCGGGGCGGAAACGACAGATTTGTTGACCTTTTCATGCCGGTTTTGTATGGGACCTCCGTAGTCGCAACGGGTTCTTGCAACACGATCAGAGCAGACGCATTCCCATCACGGCCGCCGAAAGGCGGCGGAAAGCCAAGACGAACAGGACCGGACTTCTATGAATGCTCCCGCCAAGACCGAAGAATTCGCCACCAATCTGCCTGCCGGCGTTTATGCCGAGACCGTGTTGAGCGTGACGCATTATACCGATTACCTGTTCCGTTTCACCATGACCCGGCCCGCCGGCTTCCGCTTCCGCTCGGGCGAGTTCGCCATGATCGGGCTGGTGGTGGGCGACAAGCCGATCTACCGCGCCTATTCGATCGCCAGCCCGGCCTGGTCGGAGGAACTGGAGTTCTTCTCGATCAAGGTGCCGGACGGCCCGCTGACCCAGCATCTTCAGAAGATCAAGCCGGGCGACAAGGTACTGATGCGCAAGAAGCCGACCGGCACGCTCGTCCTCGATGCGCTGGTCCCCGGCAAGCGGCTCTACATGTTCTCGACCGGCACCGGCATCGCTCCCTTCGCCAGCCTGATCCGCGATCCGGAAACCTATGAGAAGTACGAGGAAGTCATCCTGACCCATACGTGCCGCGAAGTCGCCGAACTGAAATACGGCTTCGATCTGGTCGAGGAAATCCGCGCCGACGAGATGCTGAACGAGATCGTCGGCGACAAGCTGAAGCATTATGCGACCGTGACGCGCGAGGACTACCCGTTCAAGGGACGCATCACCGACCTGATCGAAAGCGGCAAGCTGTTTGCCGATCTCGGCGTGCCGCCGCTCGATCCGGCGGTGGACCGCGCCATGATCTGCGGTTCCATGACGATGATCCGCGATACCGCCGCCCTGCTGGAAAAGGCGGGACTGACGGAAGGGGCGAACAACAACCCGGCCGAATTCGTCATCGAACGCGCTTTCGTCGGCTGAATATCGTTCGCCCTCCTTCGGAGACATGACGCGACAGGGGCGGCGGCTGTGCCGCCCTTTTGCGTTTCCGCTTCTTGCCGTCAGCGCCGGGCCTTCTTCCACCTTGTGAAGAGACGTTCCCGCTTCAGGCGGGACAGGCGCTGCAACCAGAAAATGCCGTCGAGCTGATCGATCTCATGCTGGATGCAGACGGCGAGGAAACCCTCGGCGCGTTCTTCGAGGGCACGACCGTCGAGGTCCTGATAGCGGACGATGACGGCATCGGGGCGCTCGACTTCCTCCGTCGCTCCGGGCATCGAGACGCTGCCTTCGACATGGCGCATGGTCGTTGTGGAAAATTCGAGGATTTCCGGGTTCACGTAGATCCGCAACCCGTCGTCCTTCGAAAGCTCCAGCACGAAAAGTCGCTGATCGACGCCGATATGGGCCGCGGTGATCCCGACGCCGGGGGCGGCGCGCATCGTGTCTGCGAGATCTTCGGCGAGCGCGCGCAGGGAGGAATCAAAGGCGGTGACGGGAGAGCAGACTCGGCCGAGGCCGGGATCGGGATAGCGCAGGATGGGGCGGACCGTCATGAAAACCTCCCTTTCGGCCCGATGTTCTGCCGGATTCCGCTGCGCCGCACAAGCCTTTCGCCAAACATCGCGGGCGATCCCGGGTTTCTTGCTATCCGGTTGTTGACAATATGCTTTTTGACGCCATTCTCCACACGTCCGCAGGCGGCGGACCTGTCCAGGGAATGCAAACGGGAAGGGCGGCTGATGACGGAAACCGCGAAAGAGACCGAGCGCTCGCCCGCGCCGGAGCCGGCGGCCAACGATATCTATGCCGAAGACGGTTCGCTCCGTCAGGATTTCCTGACGCTCGTCGGGGCGGCGATCGCCGACCGGGATATCCTGTTCCTGCGCCAGAAAGTCGCCCGGTTGCACGAGTCGGAGCTTGGCGATCTGCTCGAGGCCCTGTTGCCGGACCAGCGCCTTGCCCTGGTTCATCTGCTGGGCGACGATTTCGACCTGACGGCGCTGACCGAGGTCGACGAGGCAATTCGCCTTGAGATCGTCGACCAGCTTCCCAACGCCCGGATCGCAGCCGCCATCGGCGACCTGGATTCGGACGATGCGGTCTACATCCTCGAGGACCTCGACCACGAGGATCGGGAAGACATTCTGGCGCAATTGCCGTTCACCGAACGCGTTCGCCTGCGTCGCGCCCTCGACTATCCCGAAAGCTCCGCCGGCCGCCGCATGCAGACCGAGTTCGTGGCCGTGCCGCCGTTCTGGACGGTGGGCCAGACGATCGACTACATGCGCGAGGACGAGGATCTGCCGGAGCGCTTCACGCAGATCTTCGTCATCGACCCCACCTTCAAGCTGCTCGGCTCCGTCGATCTCGACCGTATCCTGCGGACCAAGCGCCAGGTGCGGATCGAGGATATCATGCACGAGACGACGCATTCCATTGCGGCCTCGATGGATCAGGAGGAGGCGGCGCAGATCTTCGAGCAATATGACCTTCTGTCCGCCGCCGTCGTCGACGAGAACGGACGTCTGGTCGGCGTGCTGACCATCGACGACGTGGTCGACGTGATCACCGAGGAGGCCGACGAGGATATCCGCCGCCTGGCCGGTGTGGGCGACGAGGAACTGTCCGACAGCGCCCTGTCGACGGTGCGGTCGCGCGTGCCCTGGCTGCTGATCAACCTGGGAACGGCGTTCTTTTCCGCCAGCATCATCGGGCTTTTCGACGAGTCCATCGAAAAGATGATCGCCCTTGCCGTGCTCATGCCGATCGTCGCCTCGATGGGTGGCAATGCCGCCACGCAGACGATGACGGTGACGGTGCGGGCGCTGGCCACGAAGGATCTCGATATCTACAACGCCTCCCGCATCATTCGCAGGGAGGCCGGCGTCGGCCTGATGAACGGATCGGTTTTCGCCGTACTTCTTGGCGCGGTCGCTGCCTTGTGGTTCCAGAGCCTGCAACTCGGCGGCGTCATCGGCGCCGCGATGATCGTCAATATGATGGCTGCCGCGCTCGGCGGAATCCTCGTTCCCCTGCTTCTCGACAAGCTGCGGGCCGACCCGGCGATTGCCTCTTCGGTGTTCGTGACGATGATCACCGATTGCGTCGGCTTTTTCGCCTTCCTCGGGCTTGCGACCTGGTGGTTCGGCATCAGCTGAAGAGCCGCTTGCGGAAATTGACTGTTACGTAAAAGTCAATGTATTATCCCGTCATTGAAAACGACGGTCGGGTCATCGGCCCTGACCGCAGGCGCCGCAGGGTCCGGGCATTCCGGCCGGACGGCAGCTCGGGATGAATACATGGTCGTGAACAAATATTACAGCATCAGCGAACTGACGAAAGAGTTCGGGGTTTCCACCCGCACGCTTCGTTTCTACGAGGACGAGGGGTTGATCCACCCGGAACGGCGCGGCCGAACACGGCTTTACCGTGCCGCCGACCGCCGCCTGCTCATGGAAATCCTGCGCGGCCGCCGTATCGGCTTCACGGTCGCGGAGATCCGCGAGATCGTGCAGGTTTACAGGGAGCCTCCGGGCGAGGTCGGCCAGCTCAAGCTCCTGATGAAGAAGGTCGACGAGAAACGTGCCGAACTGCGCCAGAAGCGCAAGGATATCGAGGAAACGCTGGCGGAACTGGATAATGTCGAGGAAGCCTGTCTGACCCGCATGGCCGAGATCGGCGTCGGCACCTGACCTGTACCCTTCGCCGCGCACCGGCTCAGAGCCAGCGCGGCGTCCGGCGGCAATAGCGCTCGAATTCCGAGCCGAAGCGGGCGAGGAGATGGATTTCCTCGCGATGGATCGAGGCGAAGGTCATCACCACAGCCGCAGCGATCGCCGCGATGAAGAACCAGGCATCAGCCGCCAGCAGCCCGAAGGCGGCGAGCGTCATGATATAGCCGAGATAGATGGGATTGCGCGTGTAGCGGAACGGCCCGCGCGTGATCAGGTGGCGCGGGGCCTTCGGGGGCAGAACGGTCATGCCGCCGTTGCGAAGAGTGATTGCCGCAGACAAGACCAGAAACAGGCTGAGGCAGAGAAGAATTGTCCCTGTAATGCCGGCCATGACACCGCCGGTCAGCCCGAGCGGCGCGACCTGTCGAAGAATAAATGCCGCAATGATCGCCGTTGCGAAATGAACGGGCGGCCAAGGGAAGGTTTGCGGCCGAATATGATAAGCGTCAACTGCCATTTTCATTTGGCGTATCCTCTTTATTCTTCGATAAGAGAACACGATTCGGCGATTGCGCCAATACGCTCGTCTTCGCCCGGATTGATCTGTCCGGCAAGGAATGGAGACAGAAGTTCCTGCTGGCGGAGGCGGTCGAGCGTGCATGCGCAGAAGCGCGTGCAGAAGCCCGGCTCGTTGCCGCCATCGGTACAGGATGTTTCGCAGGAACCGATGTAGGATTGCGAGGGATCGGCTGCCGGCGGCGGATAGACCAGCGAGGCCAGGTAGACGATACCGATCAGTATTGGCTGATGCAGCAGGTAGAAGAGAAGACTGTGCTGCCCGGCCAGCACCAGCACGCGGGGCATGTTGCGCCACTTCGCCATTTTTTCGAGAAAGCCGAAGCGGATGCTCAGGCGGCCGGCGGCAATGCCGATGAGAACCGGCGCCAGCCAGGGCAGCAGCGGCACGTAATCGTTCGACCGCGGCGGCGTTTCGCCAAGCCCGAGCCACAGCAGCCAGAAGGAATCGAAGGCCGGGGAATGCAGGTAATGCGGCGCGGCGAGCACGGCGGCGGCGGCCAGCAGCGTGACCGCAACGGGCAGGCGCAGGAACAGAAGCCCGATCACGCTCGCGGCGGCGATCGCATGCAGGATGCCGAAATAGATGGCCGTAGCGGGAAAGGCGAACAGCGTCGCCACGGTGATCGCCGCGGCGGATGCGGCGACCATCGCCAGCCTTTTGCCGAACGGTTTCCACCGGATGCCGTGAACATGCGCGAGGACGAGGCTGAAGCCGACCAGAAACAGGAAGGACGATGCGATGCCGCGGGCATAGAGCTTCCAGAGGCCCTGGGTGGCGGTGCCCGGCGCCAGATAGCCGAAGAATTCGAGATCCCAGGTGAAATGATAGGAGGCCATCGCCAGCAGGGCCAGGCCGCGCGCGGCGTCGGGCAGAGGAATCCGTTTCGGCGATATCGTCGTCTTCATGCCGGTCATGCAGGGTCCTCCCGAGCTTCCGATGGGCATCGCGCAAGCCGCGTGCCCTTTATGCGGCGTCCCGGTCGCTCCCGTTTCCCGCCAGTGCAGGCAGCACCCTCAAAGGGCGAGACCGCGGCAATTTCATGGCACCGCTGCGATGCGCGGCGCTTTCCGTCGAAATGTTCCGAAACGCCTCAATTCAAGAGCGCGAGCCGCGCCCGGGAGAAGAACTGGCGCCTGACGAGAACGCCGATGATGAAGGCCGTCGAGACCATGAAGACAGCCGGTCCTATGAACCAGCCGAGATAGCCGATGGAGAGAAAAAGCGCCCTCAGACCCGCATTGAAGTGGCCGGCGGCGATGATGTTCATCTGCACCGCGCGCTCCACAGCATCCTCGGCCGCGTTCAGGTCGTTATCCACGTCCCTGGTCATGGGCAGGCCGCCGAAGAGAATGGTGCAATAGTTGAACAGCCGGTAGGACCAGCCGAACTTGAAGAAGGAATAGCCGAACAGGGCGGTCAGGCCAATGACCTTCAGTTCGAAGGCCGTGCGCCCGGCATAGCTGACGAAGGGCAGGTCCTTGAACACGACCTCGACCTGCTGGGTGGCGCCGAGAAGCGCGAAGCAGCCGCCGATGGCGAAGATCGACGTTGAGGCAAAGAAGGCCGTGCCGTTCTGCAATCCCGCGAGAATTTGCGTGTCGATCATGCGCAGGTCGCGCCGCAGTGCGTTGCGTAACCATGCGCGCCGATGCTCGATCATGGCATGTGTCAGGCTCGTCCGCGGCAGAACCCGCTCCGCGGCCGTCAGCCAGGAATATCCGGTCCAGAGCAGGAAGAAAAATCCGAGCGCGACGAAATCGAGTGTGGTCATGCCTCCCCCCATGTATGACATCGCAAGATATGAAGCAGGCGTGCCGATCCGGCAAGGCCTCGCCGTCGCCAATATTCCGGCCGGAACGGGGCGGCGGCCGGTATTTCAGCAATATGAGATATAAACGCCAAGCCCTTGTTTTGTCATGCAAGCATGCAGCAGGCGCATGGCTGGGCCGCAAAATCGGCCACAGTTCTGCCTTTTTCGCCAGTTGTCAGCGCCATGCTTTTTGAATAGTCAGATGCGCAGGGCGTTCCGTGTGGACGCCCGTTTACGAATCTGGAGTCATCATGGAAGACACCGTACAGAAATCCTGCTGGGGCGTGACGATCCGCGCCCTGATCGCGTTTATGCTCGTCATGGCCGTCGCGTTCCTGTTCGGCGGCATCTGAGTTTTCGGTATAGCAGGAATTCCCGATGGCGTGGCCCGTGTGGCCGCGCCATTTTGCATTCGGCGGTTGCCTCCGCTTCGGGGCTTTCAGGGGCGGCGTGTTTGATGCAGAATAAGCGTTCGAATTCCGGTCCGGATGGCGTCTTCCCGCATGTTTCTTTCTGTCTTCGATGTTTTCAAGATCGGGATCGGCCCGTCGAGTTCCCATACGATGGGGCCGATGACCGCTGCCAACCGATTTCTCGACGATCTGGTTCGCATCGGAGCGAAGGACGCGGCCGACTGTCTTTTCGTCAGCCTGCACGGCTCGCTGGCCTATACGGGCGTCGGGCATGGAACGGGCAGGGCGGTCATCCTGGGCCTGACCGGCGCCGCTCCGGATACGGTCGATCCCGATGCGATGGACGCCATCGTCGCCGCCGTCGAGGACCGCAAATGCGTCGAGCCGCCGGGACATGGCCGCTACCGCTTCGATCCGTCGCGCGATCTCATCTACGACCGGCATGTGACGCTCGAAGGCCATGCGAACGGCATGACGTTCATCGCCCGCGACGCATCCGGCGCGGACCTGTTGCGGAGGGTCTATTATTCCATCGGCGGCGGCTTCGTCCTGACGGAAGAGGAGCTTGAGATCTGGCGCAGCGAAAGCGGCAAGGCGCCTGCCGATTCCGTGCCGTTTCCCTTCGCCAATGCGCGGGAGATGCTCGCCATGTCGGCCGCCTCGGGCCATAGCATCGCCGCCATGAAGCGGGCGAACGAGGAATGTCGCATGAGTCCGGCGGAACTCGACCGGCGGCTCGATGCCGTATGGGCTGCGATGAGCGCCTGCATCGAGCGGGGCTTGCGCGAAGGCGGCATCATGCCCGGCGGGCTGAAGGTGCGCCGCCGCGCCCGGGACATGCTCGAACGCCTCGAGACCGAATGGCGCAACAACCGTCCCAATCCGTTGCTGGCGAATGACTGGCTGAGCGTCTATGCGATGGCGGTGAACGAGGAGAACGCTTCCGGCGGGCGTGTTGTCACCGCGCCGACGAACGGTGCGGCCGGCGTCGTTCCCGCGACGCTTCGCTACTTCCTGCGTTTCCACCCCGAGGCGGGACAGCGCGAGGTGCATGATTTTCTGCTGACCGCGGCGGCCATCGGCGGCATTATCAAGCACAACGCCTCCATCTCGGGGGCCGAGGTCGGCTGTCAGGGGGAGGTCGGCTCGGCGGCGGCGATGGCCGCGGCCGGTCTTGTCGCCGTTCTGGGCGGCACGCCGGCGCAGGTGGAGAACGCCGCCGAGATCGCGCTGGAACATCACCTCGGCATGACATGCGATCCCGTGGCCGGGCTCGTGCAGGTGCCGTGCATCGAGCGCAACGCGATGGGGGCGGTAAAGGCGGTGACGGCGGCCTCGCTGGCGCTGAAGGGCGACGGCTCGCATTTTGTGCCGCTCGATGCCTGTATCGAGACCATGCGGCAGACGGGTATCGACATGAGCGAGCGCTACAAGGAGACCGCGACCGGCGGCCTCGCGGTCAATGTGGTCGAATGCTAGGGGCAGGCCGCTGTGGAGCGTTGTCGGGCCGGACTTGACCGCCATGCGGAAAAGGACTTCAAAGTTTCCATGAGCCTTCACATGATCAAACTATGCGTCGGGGCGGAAAGCGTCGCCGACCTGAAGGAATGGGTGGCCGAACGCGCGCTGACGGCAATGGCCGCCGGGCAGGAGCCGCATAGCCGCCACCGGACCCGCATGATGCCCAAGCGCGTACCGGAGATTCTGGACGGCGGATCGCTTTACTGGGTCATCAAGGGACAGGTCGCGGCGCGCCAGCAGATACTGGGGCTCGAGGCGGTGAAAAGCGCGGATGGCATTTCCTATTGCGACATCGTTCTGGCGCCTGCCGTGATCGAGACTGCGCCGCAGCCGAAGCGGCCTTTTCAGGGCTGGCGCTATTACAGGCCGGAGGATGTTCCCCGCGATCTCGGATCGCAAAGCGGCGAGGCCGATATGCCCGAGGACCTGCGCAGGGAACTGGCCGAACTCGGCCTGCTCTGAGGGCGGGGCTCAGCGGAGCCGCAGGTGGACCGGGCGACGCCCGGCCTGGATGGCGACATGCAGATGCACCTGCACCTGCGGTTGGCCGCTGCGCCAGGCGCGCGCGCCGTGGCTGACCAGGAGGGCAACCAGATCCCGGGTGCGCGCCCGCGGTTTCGCCAGCCCGAATTCCGCAATCCGCAATGCCGCCTCGTGAAGGGGGTGCAGGGAGAAACTGCCGCCGGAATGGGGGCGGCTGCTGTCCAGAACGCTTTCGTTATTCGCCATTGCATGCCTCGTTTACGCAATACTGATCGAGGGTTATCAGGGCGGATGCCGGGTTGATCGACGGCCCGGCGGACCCGCCTTGATCTTTCATGGGACGCCGCCTTATTGCAGCGACGCCCAGCAGTTCATGCCCTTCTTCTTCAACGCGTTGCAGGCGTTGACCGCGGCCTTCTGATCGCCGAACCCGGCGAAGCGCGCCCGGTAGATCTCGGAGCCGTTGGCATTGAACGCCGCGGTAAAGGGCTTGGCGGAACGCAGTACCTGTCCACCCTTTTCCTGCGCAGCCTGGAGGAGGGTCATGGCGGAGCTCTCGTTGGGGGCTGCGCCGATCTGGATGACCCAGCCGCTTTCGCTGCTCGCGGCCACCGGTTTGGTCGATGCGGTCGTCGTACGGTCGATGCCGGGGACCTCGCCTGCCGACGAGACGGCCGGAAGCTGTGCGGGCGCGCGTGCCGCCGGCGCCATGAGGGCTGCCACTGGCGCGGCGGCCTTGATCTGCGCCTGGCTCTGCGGCGCCGCATAGGCCGATTTCATGCTCTCGTCGCCGTAGCGGCTTTCCGGAACCGGAATGGAGGCGACGGGAAGGGGAGCAGCAGCGGTAGAGGCGGCCACCTTGGCCACCGACGGAGCGGCGACGGTCGGAAGCGGGGCAGGAACGGGCACGGGTGCCTTTTTCGGCGGCGTGGCGGGACGCAGCGCGGCGATCTGGTCGCTGGCGTTGAGGGGCCCCTGCGAGGCCTGCGGCATATAGGTGGCGATGAGCTTGCGCATCTGCTGGTCGCGGCTGGCGCCACTCTTGCCGCCCATGACGACGCCCACGACGGAGCGGCCATCGGCCTGCGCGGAGGTGACGAGGTTGAAACCGGCCGCGCGGGTGTAGCCCGTCTTGATGCCGTCGACCCCACGGACATTGCCGAGAAGACGGTTGTGATTGCCGATGACCTGCTTGCCGAAATTGAAGCTGCGGGTGGAGAAATAGCCGTAATATTGCGGGAAATGCTGGCGAAGGGCCATGCCGAGGCGGGCCTGGTCGCGCGCCGTGGTCATCTGCGCCGTATTGGGCAGGCCGTGGGCGTTGCGATAGGTCGTGCGCGTCATGCCGAGCGCGTGGGCCTTGTTCGTCATCATCTGGGCGAAACGGGCTTCCGAGCCGCCGATGAATTCGCCGAGCGCGGTCGCGATATCATTGGCCGAACGGGTGATCAGCGCCATGATGGCCTGTTCGACGGTAAGGGAGCCGCCGGCGCGGACGCCGAGCTTCGACGGAGGTTCCGCCGCCGCGTTCTTGGAGACGGGAACAGGCGTGTCGAGCGTGATCCGCTTGGCCTCCAGCGCCTCGAACGTCAGATAAAGGGTCATCATCTTGGTGAGCGATGCCGGATACCGTAACGTATCGGCGTCGTCACTGTAGAGAACCTTGCCGGTGCGGGCATCGACGACGATGCCTGCATATTTGGGGTCGGCCTTGGCGGGGGATGCAATGAACGAAATCGCGAGGAGCGTCGCCGCCGCCATACCCGCGAATTTCGCCACAACTACATGAAGACGCCTGCCAGCGGTTTCGCTCGATGCAGCTTTGAACACTACCATACTCATTTACTGTTTCGCATGTTTCCGGCCTGCCCCACCGGCCGTTCCAGAGAGAATAGTGGGGCCGGCGTTACCAACTGGTTTATGATGAAGAAAAAGTTTCGATTTTTCCTCGCATTCGAAGAGGTGCCGGCCGGCTATTGCCGCGCAAGCCGTTGCTCGACGTAACGGCGCACCGCCTCATCGATTTCGCGCCATTCGGGCAGCAGCGTGCTCGAAAAGCGGTAGAGCACGGAAAGATCGCGCCCGACGAAGATGTCGCGCTGGCAATCGGCGTTGGAGGCGGGGCGATACTCCGTCGCAAGGATACATCTCACCGCGTAATCGGCCTCGCCGTCGCGCTTGCCGGTCAGCATGACCTCGCCGTTGTAGCCGCTATCCAGCCGCAGCCGGTGGAGGGAAAGCCCTGCGTCGAAGGTGGTCGGCTGTCCTTCGAAAAGGCCCCTGTAGATCGGGTCCAGACGGCCGGACATGTCCCGCGACATCGTGCTCTGGCTGAGGTGCAGGAAGATGATGCGGCCGGGCCGGTCGGTTTCGTTGAAGGTGGCGCTGTTGTTCGTGCCGTAGCCCGTCATATCCGGCCATGCCAGATAGAGGTCGATCCTGTCGGCGGGGCCGCTGACCCGCGCCTGCGGGAAGCGGATGACGTTGGCGGGCAGTTCCAGCCGGTCCTGGCCGACGGTTATGGCGAATATTTCGGTGCTGTCCGTGTGTCCGGCCAGCGCGATGCGCTCCCCGGCCCAGTGTCCGGCCAGGTTGACGGCGGCCATGAGTGCGACCAGAAGCACGACGGCCGCCGTTGCGCGCCGCAGGGTGCGGTTCGACAAGAGCGGGGCTTCCTCGGGCGTATCGGTGGTCATGGTCGTTGCGTCCTGCCGGCGACGGTCCGGCCGGGCGTGCCCGATTCAGGATCGTCTCTCGGCGAAGACGTTTGACCATCGTGCTTAACGGAGCGTTAATTCCGTCTTCCGGCATGTAAAAAGCCGGCTCCCGGGGACACGGGGGAGCCGGCTTTTCAAACACCGGCATCCGATGGATGCCGGTGAGACGGAACGTTTACTGTCCGACGCTGCCGACCGCGACGGTGCGGCCATCCTGGATCTTCATCCAGCGGGCGGGATTGTTGCTCGCCTGGCGCTTGAGATAGGTATATTCGGTCTCCGACCAGAGCATGACCTTGTTGCGCATGTTGTCGAGGACGAAATCGCCGCGATCCGTACGAACGGTCAGGACGGCGTGGCCGTCGCCGTTCGGCTGGAGGACGACCGTGATCAGCAGGTTGCTCGGGGAGAAGCCGCGCTCGATCAGGCGCTTGCGCTTTTCCAGAACGAAGTCCTCGCAGTCGCCTGCCGTCGTGGGATAGGTCCAGTATTCCTCAACGCCGTAGATTTCCATGTCCGTCATCGGCGTGATTTCGGCGTTGACCGTATAGTTGACGTCGAGAATGCTGCGCCAGCGCTGTTCGGTGAGCGTCATCGGTCCCGCATCCGCGCCGTTCGGCTTGCATTCCGAAGGGTTGGCCTTGCAGAACTCGTAATGCCCGATCGGCGGGTTGGTGAGGCCGGCAATGCGCATGATCGGCGGAATGGCGGCCGCCGGCTGCGGCAGCACGATGTTCATGCAGGCGGCCAGAAGACCTGCGCTCAGGAATGCGGTGGTCTTTTTCATGCGTCGTCTCCCCGTTTCTTGGTGAGACGATGGCAGACGCGCTTTTATGTTGCGCAAAATACCGAAGTAAAATTAAGATCAAAACGAAATAAAACACGCAGATAATTGAGTATAAATTTGAATTTTATTGTATTAAATTTTTAGGAAAATTTGTAGAAAATACCGGTAAAATTGAATGAAAATATGAGCGATATTCCGATATTTACATGAAATAAAAGGGATTTTCTCCGCAGGCGAGGGGTCTGCAATACCGGTTCGCCCGTTCGGTTGTTTTGCCTGAAAGCTTCGTGTCGCCGGGGTTTTGCGGGCGGGAGACGGAATTTCCGCGGGGGTTGCAGCGTAAAAGTCGCCATCAAAAAAAGCGGCGGAACCCCGAAAAATTGGTCGCAATGGCCTCGAAAACGAAAACGCCTCCGCAGGATCGGAGGCGTTCGGGATTACTGCCCTCGGGATATTAGGGGGATTACAGGAATTCCGCCAGCGTCTCGCGCGACTGCACCGAGCTGAACTCGAGCGCGATGCCTTCGGCGAAGTGGCGGACCACCCGTGCGCGTATGCTGCCGAGGCGGACCGGCGTTCCGATGGGCAGGCGGCCGTCGAGATCGATGGCCGCGCCGGAAAGGGACAGGTCGATGAGGCGGCAGGCGATCGTGCGGCCGTCTTCGAGCGTCAGTCTTGTCAGGCTGGTACGCGGCGTCAGGCGGGTATGGCGGCGGTCTTCCGGCAGGCCGAGTTCATGGCGATTGGCGATCCACGTCAGCTGGGCGGCGAGCTTCTCGCGCTTTCTTTCCGTGGCGTTGATCGTCATGATGAAGGCGCGGTCCAGAACGGCCTTGGTCTGGCCTTCCAGACGGCCGAGGTGATCGATATAGGCGATCACGCGCTCTCCCATCCGGGGCAGGGCGTCCGAGCCGATGACCACATCGCCGGGCGACATGTCGATGGCCAGACAGTCGTATTCCGTCCGGTCGGCCAGCATCATCCGCCCGGGCAGGTTCACCGAGACCCGGTGAAAGACCTCCTGGACCTCCGGGCGTTTCGCAAAAACGGCACGGACAGGCTGATGCACAAGCATTCCAAACAATTTCCCGACAGAGAGACCTGTGCGGCAAATTAGTTGTCAGGTGTTAAGAAGCCGTTTCTCAAGCAACATCGGAAGTAAGCGCCGGGCATTCCGTTTCCGCACAGGATGACCGGTGCAGCGGCTGCGGTCAGATAAGCGGCGATGCCGAGCGGCCCGCGGCGCGGAAGGCCGCCGGAAAGGCGTCTTCTGCATGGCCCTTCAGCGGCCGGGAGCGATCCATGACTAGATACTTCAACGTCCACGGAAGGCCCGGCCGGTCTTCACCGCGCGGCGGCAGGAGGGCGCCGAGCAGGCGGTCGCAGCGTCCTTCCGGAGAGCGCAGCGGCAGGAGCAGCATGTCGAAACGGCGCGTTTCGTCGTCCTCGAAGAAGCCGACCAGATTCATGAGGACCGGGTTTTCGTAGAGAACCGCCGCCTGGGCGATTTCCACCGCGTTGCATCGGCGGCCGTTGGCCCACAGCATCTCGAACGGGCAGCCGCGCAGCTCGCGTCCGAAGCGCGCGCACATTCTCGTGCCGGCCAGCCGGAACGTCAGGTCGCCGTCCTCCGCCATCTGGAGCATGAAGATATCCGGAAGAACGGATCGCAATGCCGCCGGCTCGATCAGGTTGCGCACCGGTGCGCCCGCGTCGCCGCGCAACTTGTCCCAGTAGGCATAGATCTCATGACATTCCATATGCTGATACATGTGGGCTTCCGTTTCTCGTGACTGGCCGCATTTCCGGCTTGTGTGCAGAGGGAGCAGCGAAAAGCGTGCCAGATCGCAGGCGCCGCCGGGCGCGTTCCATCGTTAAGGTTAAGGATCGGTTTACGTTGCGGCGATGCGGCGGGCCGTGGCATGTTCGGTCATCTCTTCGAAGGCCCCGCCTTCAGCACACGACTTGTAGCGATATCTCACATTTTCGCCAAAGCCGCCCGGTCTTCGCCTGGCGGCTTTTTTTTCCGGGCGCGCTCCTGTAAGGCTTTTGCGGTGGCAACGGAGTTTTAGGCGATGGCGACAGAACCCCCTGTTCTTTCAGAGCATTCAGGTGAACCGCCGCAGCCCCGAGAGCCGGTTTTCAACTTTCCGGCGCCGATCACCCTTTCGATCCTCCTCATCATCGGGCTCTATGTCCTGCCGGCCTATCTGCTGCCTGCCGATCTGAGCGAGGCCTTCGTCATCAGCCTCGCCTTCAGCCCCGTGCGCTATGTATATCCGTTAACGGGCCAGAATCTCGAATGGCTGTGGACGCCGGTGACGTATTCGCTCCTGCACGGCGGATGGGAACACCTTCTGTTCAATGCACTCTGGCTGGCCGCTTTTGGCACACCTGTGGTGCGCCGAATCGGGACAACCCGCTTTGTCCTGTTCTGGATCGTTTCGGCGGTGGCGGCGGCGATCCTGCACGCGGTGCTGAACTGGGGCGAGGTGACGTTGCTGATCGGCGCCTCCGGCGTGATTTCCGGGCTGATGGGGGCGGCGTGCCGCTTCGCCTTTCCCGCCTCCGGTCGCGCTTATAATCCGCAGTTCGGGCATCTTTATCCTCGCCAGTCCATCCTGTCCGCCTTCGGCAACCGCACGGTCGCGATTTTCATCGCGATCTGGCTGTTCGGCAATCTGGTGATCGGTCTGGGCATTCCGCTTTTCGGCGATCTCGGCGGAGCGATCGCCTGGGACGCCCATCTCGGCGGCTTCGCCTTCGGCTTTTTCTGTTTCGCCCTGTTCGACCCGTGGGAAAAACCCGCCCGGTAAGGGCTATCGGGCCAGGACTTCCTGCAATCGCCTGAGTTCGCCGATGCGCATCTGCGCTTCCTGATAGCCGCGGTCGATCGTTTCGGCGGCGCGGTGGAATTCGGACAGGCCGATATCGCTGACGCGGGGCTGGAGCGCCAGATCCGGCGGATCGCCGGCCAGCCGCGCGCGGGAAATGCGATCCTGAATGATATTGTAGGACTGCACCATCACGCCGGTCAGGCCGAGACGCTCGCGCTTGCTGGTCCTGCGGTGTTCCTCGGTGTCCGGAATGGCGGCCGTATGCTTGATGACGGCGGAACGGCCGTAGGAATCGTAATGCAGGTTGACGGCGGCGACGAGAAGCTGTTCATGCGCCCGGCAGACGCTGACCGGCACCGGATTGACGAGCGCGCCGTCGACCAGCGTGCGGTTGTTGCAGTGAACCGGTTCGAAAATGCCCGGCAGGGCATAGGAGGCCCTGAGCGCGGTGATCAGCGAGCCGGAATCGATCCAGACCTCGTGGCCGGTCGACAGTTCGGTGGCGACGGCGACGAAACGGCGGTCGAGATCCTCAATGCGCAGGCCTTCCAGATGTTCCTGCATGCGGCGCGTCAGGCGCATGCCGCCCAGCAGGCCGCCGCCGCCGATCGTCAGGTCGAGCAGCCCGGCGATCCGGCGCACGGTGAGCGAGCGGGCGAATTCTTCCAGTTGGTCGAGCTTTCCGGCGAAATAGCAGCCCCCGACCAGAGCGCCGATGGAGGTTCCGGCGATCATGCCGACCTCGATGCCCGCTTCGTCGAGTGCCCGCAACACGCCGATATGGGCCCAGCCGCGGGAAGCGCCGCCGCCGAGGGCGAGCGCGATAGGGGTTTTGCGGACGGGCTGCGGGGGGAGCTTCGGCATGTCCGGTCCGGGCGCCTGCCCGTGTTGTCTTTCTGCCGGCTGCGAATTTTGGCGAGGCCTCGGCCAGCTCAACAGCATGTGTCGCTTCCCTCCGGCTGCTAACGTTCACCCGTTTACTGCATATATAGCGCAGACCAACGTTGACAATCGGTTTAAGGACGCTTTGAGACCGAACGGCGGCGTTCCGGAACGAAACGTCCTCAGCTTTTCGTCGTATAGACCGTGTCGGGATCGAAATGGCGGTGATCGTCGGTTATCTCGACGGTCGCCGAGCCGTCCCGCAATCCCACGGTCCGATAGAAACACGAGCGACGTCCGGTGTGGCATGTCGCGTCGTGACCGGCCACGCTGACCTTGAGCCACACGGCGTCCTGATCGCAATCGGTGCGGATTTCCGTGACCGTCTGGAGATTGCCCGAGGTCTCGCCCTTTTTCCAGAGCCTGCCGCGGGAGCGGCTGTAATAATGGGCCACGCCCGTTTCGATGGTCAGCGCCAGCGCCTCGGCGTTCATGTGCGCCACCATCAGCAATTCGCCGTCATGCGCATCGGTCACAACGGCGGTGACGAGGCCGTTATCGTCGAACTTCGGCGTAAAGGCGCCGGCGCCTTCGAGTTCGCTTTTGGACGCGGGCGGAGGGGGAAAGCTCACGGTCATTCGTTTCTTCCGGTGCCGGTCGGGAAGCCGGCGGTTATCGAATGCCGCGCAGCGCCATCATGAAGCGGGCCTGTTCGGCGGCGTCGGTCTTGTAGATGCCGGTGAAGGCGCTCGTCAGCGTTGTCGAACCCTGCTTCTGCACGCCGCGCATGGACATGCACATATGCTCGGCCTCGATGAGGACGGCGACGCCCTTGGGATTCAGGTTCTCGGAGATGGCAGTTGCGATCTGCGCCGTCATGGTTTCCTGCGTCTGGAGGCGGCGTGCGTAGACCTCGACGACGCGCGCGAGCTTGGACAGGCCGAGGACGCGGCCATCCGGCCGGTAGGCGATATGGGCCTTGCCGATGATCGGAACCATGTGGTGTTCGCAATGCGAGAAGAAGGGGATGTCGCGCACGAGCACCATGTCGTCGTAACCCGCCACCTCGTCGAAGGTGCGGCCGAGCGCTTCCGCCGGATCGGCCTTGTAGCCGGCGAACAGTTCGCCATAGGCATCGATCACGCGCTTGGGCGTATCGAGCAGGCCTTCGCGGGTCGGGTCGTCGCCCGCCCAGCGCAGCAGAACGCGAACGGCCTCTTCCGCTTCCTCACGGGTCGGACGTGCCGAATGGGCGGCAAGGCTTTTCAGGTTCTTCACGACGGCATCCATATTCAGTCTCCGGGTCCGGGCGGCATTGGATCAGGGCACAGCCGTCCCAGACGGCCATTACGCCCGCGTATCTGGCCCCGGATCACAAGATTTTCAAGGCATTCTGTTTCAAACTGCGAAGGGCTGACGAAAGCTTTACCTTCCTAGCGTGGAGGCTCCATATCATGTAAGGACAAACGAAGAAACCCGTCGCCATCGTGACGGACTGTTTCCCGATAAGGGGAAAATCGGAACAATTTCGGTCATGGATGAAATCTACAACGCCAAAATCCTCGAATTTGCGGGCAATTTGCCCCTGATTGGCGTGCTGCCCGATGCGGACGGCAGCGCCGAGCGGCAGTCGAAGCTTTGCGGGTCGCGCATCCGCGTTCACGTCCGGCTCGACGGCGATACCGTGACCGGGTTTTCGCACGAGGTGAAGGCCTGCGCGCTCGGACAGGCATCGGCATCGATCATGGCCCGGCAGGTGATCGGCGCGACCGTCGCCGAGATCGCTGCCGCCCGCGACGCGATGCTGTCCATGCTGAAGGAAGGCGGCGAGGGGCCGGAGGGCCGGTTCGCGGACATGCGGTTCCTGAAGCCGGTTCGCGATTACAAGGCGCGTCACGCCTCGACCATGCTGACGTTCGAGGCAACGCTCGGCGCCATCGAAGCGGCGCGGGCGGGGCGGTCTCTCGCCACCGGAGCGTGACGGGATGTGCGGGGCCTGCAAGGGAGACGATCCGGCTGTGACGCCCCGCCGCTCGCGCAACTGGCAGGGGCCGTTCAGGAAGACGCCGGACCGCCTGGCCGGCATGGCGCTGATCCGCGGCTACCAGCTTACGCTGTCCAGCCTGATCGGCAATCATTGCCGCCATATGCCCACCTGTTCCGAATATGGCTACGAGGCCATCGCGCGGCACGGGCTATGGGCCGGCGGCTTTATGACGCTTTTTCGCCTCGGGCGTTGCGGACCGGGGGGAAGCTGGGGTATCGATCCTGTGCCGGAGGCATTGCCGGACGATCTGGTCTGGTGGAAACCCTGGCGTTATCGGCTGGCGGGCCGGCGGACGGAAAGCGCCGGTTAAGCTTGCAGTGGTAATATCGGTGAAAGTCGCGGTGGAATGCCGTGGATCGTCGCATTAAGAACACGATGTCCGGCATTTTTGCCGGTCGACTGGTGGAATCGGCTGGAGGCGCATCATGAATTTCGGTAGCGGACGTGGCGGGCGGCTTGGCCTCGTGGTGGCAACTTCCCTTGCCGTTCTGGCCGGTTCGTCCGCTGCTTTCGCAGCCACGTCCTGGGCGATGCTCGATGCCAGAACCGGCCGCTTCGTCGGCGAGGACGGCGGCCAGCGCCTGCATCCGCCCGCCTCGCTTGCCAAGATGATGACGATCTACGTCACCTTCGAGGCGTTGAAGTCGGGACGGCTGAAATGGAACGACCGGATTGCCTTTTCCGCGAACGCCTCTTCGAAAATTCCGATGAAACTCGGCGTCCGGCCGGGCGATTCGATTACCGTCCGCGAGGCGGTGGACAGCATGGTCGTCCTGTCGGCCAACGACACCGCGGCGGCGGTCGGCGAGCATCTGGCCGGTTCCGAAGCCGCGTTCGCGCGCGTCATGACGCAGAAGGCGCGCCAGCTCGGCATGCGGGACACGGTTTTCGCGAATCCTTCGGGCCTGACGGACCGCGACACACAGGTGACGACCGCGCGCGACATGGCCATTCTCGGCCTTGCCCTCCAGCGCAATTTCCCGCGCGAGTTCGCGCTTTTTTCCCAGCCTTCCTTCACCTTCCGCGGCAAGGTGAAGAAGGGGCACAACAATCTGATGTACCGCTATGACGGCGTGGACGGAATCAAGACGGGTTACACCAGGGCATCGGGCTATAATCTCGTTTCCTCGCTGAATTCCGGCGGGCAAAGGCTTGTAGGCGCGGTGCTCGGCGGCCAGTCGGCCCGCAAGCGGGACGATCTGATGGCCTCCCTGCTGACGCGCTTTTCGACCGGGGGAACGCTCGTCGCCAAGGCGGTGCCGGCCAAACCCCAGGTTTCCGTCTCCAGCCAGTCCCGCCTGCAAGCCGCAATGGTTCCGGTCCCACGCGAGCGGCCGGCATCCGAGGATGCCATCGCCGCGCTCATTCCGCAGCAGGAACAGATCGAGCAGGGCGATGGCGGCTATCCCGTCGCGTCGCTGGGCGGCGAATGGCGCATCCAGGTCGGGTCTCTGCCCGACAAGGCGTCCGCCGACCGCCTTCAGGCGCGCCTTGCCCCTGCCGTTCGGGCCTCTACGCCCGCTGCGCAGGGCCTCATCGAGCTTTTCCAGGGCAGCGTCAGCAGCTTCTACCGGGTGCAGTTTTCCGGGTTCGGCAGCGGCAGCGCGGCGGAAAGCGCCTGTGCCAGCCTGAAACGGCAGGACGTCGACTGCTTCGTGATCGCGGATCGCTGAGCGGCACGGCCCGCGTCTTTACTCAGGCGTCGAAAAGCACTATCACGCCGCCTGTTCAGGCCGCATTCCCTTTCGCGCGCCTTTCAAGACCACCCGCATTGGTTGGCGGGACTGGATAGGAGACAGCAATGACCGATATTTCCCTTCAATTTCCCGATGGTTCCGTTCGCGCCTTTCCCGCCGGCACGACCGGCAAGGACGTGGCCGAATCGATCTCGAAGTCGCTGGCCAAGAAGGCCGTCGCCGTCGCCCTCAATGGCGAGCTGGCCGACCTTTCTGCGCCGGTTGCCGATGGCGCTTCCATCGAAATCGTCACCCGTACCGATCCGCGTGCGCTGGAACTGATCCGCCACGACGCCGCGCATGTGATGGCCGAGGCCGTGCAGGAACTGTGGCCCGGCACACAGGTCACCATCGGCCCGGTGATCGAGAACGGTTTCTATTACGATTTCGCCCGCAACGAGCCCTTCACGCCCGACGACCTGCCGAAAATCGAGGCGAAGATGAAGGAAATCATCGCCCGCAACGCGCCGTTCACGCGCGAGGTGTGGTCGCGCGACAAGGCCAAGAAGGTTTTCGCCGCCAAGGGCGAGAACTACAAGGTGGAACTGGTTGATGCGATCCCCGAAGGACAGGACCTGAAGATCTATCATCAGGGCGAATGGTTCGACCTCTGCCGTGGGCCGCACATGGCCTCGACCGGCCAGATCGGCACGGCCTTCAAGCTGATGAAGGTGGCCGGAGCCTACTGGCGCGGCGATTCGAACAACGCCATGCTGACCCGCATCTACGGCACCGCCTGGGCGACGCAGGAGGAGCTGGACACCTACCTGCACATCCTCGCCGAAGCCGAAAAGCGCGACCATCGCCGCCTCGGCCGCGAAATGGACCTGTTCCATTTCCAGGAGGAGGGGCCGGGCGTGGTGTTCTGGCACGGCAAGGGCTGGCGCATTTTCCAGACCCTGACCGCCTATATGCGCCGTCGTCTGGCCGGCGACTACGAGGAGGTGAACGCACCGCAGGTGCTCGACGCCTCGCTGTGGGAAACCTCCGGCCACTGGGGCTGGTATCAGGAAAACATGTTCGCGGTGAAATCGGCCTATGCCTTCACGCATCCGGAGGACAAGGAAGCGGACAACCGCGTCTTCGCGCTGAAGCCGATGAACTGCCCCGGGCATGTGCAGATCTTCAAGCACGGACTGAAGTCCTATCGCGAGCTGCCGATCCGGCTGGCGGAGTTCGGCACGGTGCATCGCTACGAGGCATCCGGCGCGTTGCACGGGCTGATGCGCGTGCGCGGCTTCACGCAGGACGACGCACACATCTTCTGCACCGACGAGCAGATGGCCGCCGAATGCCTGAAGATCAACGACCTGATTCTTTCGGTCTATGAGGACTTCGGCTTCCAGGAGATCGTCGTCAAGCTCTCGACCCGTCCCGACAAGCGCGTCGGTTCCGACGACCTGTGGGATCGCGCCGAAAGTGTGATGACGGAGGTTCTGAAGACCATCGAGGACCAGTCCGAAGGCCGTATCAAGACCGGCATCCTGCCGGGCGAGGGCGCGTTCTACGGTCCGAAGTTCGAATATACGCTGAAGGACGCCATTGGCCGCGACTGGCAATGCGGCACGACGCAGGTCGATTTCAACCTGCCGGAACGCTTCGGCGCCTTCTACATCGACCAGAATTCGGAGAAGACCCAACCGGTCATGATCCACCGTGCCATCTGCGGCTCGATGGAACGTTTCCTCGGCATTCTGATCGAGAACTTCGCCGGTCATCTGCCGCTGTGGATCGCACCGACCCAGGTGGTCGTCGCGACGATCACGTCCGAGGCCGACGGTTATGCGCTGGAAGTGGCGGAAGCCCTGCGCGATGCCGGCCTGCATGTCGAGACCGATCTGCGCAACGAGAAGATCAACTACAAGATCCGCGAGCATTCGGTGACGAAGGTTCCGGTGATCATCGTCTGCGGCCGCAAGGAAGCCGAGGAGCGTTCCGTCAACATCCGCCGTCTCGGTTCGCAGGCCCAGACCTCGATGTCCGTCGACGAGGCGGTTTCCAGCCTCGCCTGGGAAGCGACGCCGCCGGACATCAAGCGCAAGGCACAAGCCCGCAAGGCGGCCTGATCGGCGCCGCTCATCCAATAAAAAGCCCCGGAGGCATCGCTTCCGGGGCTTTCTCGTTCACCTGATCTTGGCAGAGATCTACAGGTCCTCTGCGAAAGAAACATCCTGCTTGCGCATCTGGTGCTTGTCGAGCAGCAGTTCCACATCGATGTTGCGGCCGGCTTCGACGGTGAAGTTGCGCTGGTAGATGCGCTCCTTGTTACGGGCGATCGCGACATATTCGCCCTCGGCCAGAACCAGGGTCGGGAAAGCGGAGACGCTTTCGCTGACCGAGTCGCCGGCGGATGTCAGGACAGACCATGCCGTGTCGGCAATGGCTTCGCCGCCCTCGTCGGACACCAGTTTCAGGGAGACCTGCGCGGCGCGGTGCTGAAGGGTGGCTTCCGTCAGCTTGCCGGCTTCCACCTGGATGTTGGCGCGGACGACGGAGTTGACGTTGCCGTATTCGGAAACGATGTGATAGGTGCCGGTGTTGAGCCGGACGATGGTGTTAGGACGGACGTTGGCAACGACGAGGCCGCGCTCGCCATCGTCCTGCACATCGGAGGAATAGATGGAAAAGCTCATCTTTTCCGGCGGAATGCGTGAGTCGCTGCCGGCGATGCCGTTCAGAACCACGCCGCCGGCATCGAGGACGAGAACCTGCTGCTCGGTGTCGCCGGTCGGGGCAACGGTCAGTTTCTTGGTGGCGCCGGCCCGTCCGAAGGTGACATTCACATAGTAATCGCCCGGGGCGAGCTGAAAGTCCGCCGAACCGCCTTCGGCGCTGGCCAGAAGCGGCAGCTTGCCGTCGTCGCCGGAGACGGGGCTGAACACCCGCCACACAAGACCTTCCTGCACCGGCTCGCCGTCGGGCGTCAGGCGGGCTTCCATGAACACCTCGTGGATATTCGCGGACGCATTGTTTCCAAGCGCGGGGTCCACGAAGGCATTCATCTTCGGCGACTTCATCGTCGAATCGATGTTCCTGAAGCTCGAAAACGGTTCTTGCGCAGGACTTTGTGCGAGGAGCGGCGACGTTGCCACGGCTGAAAACGCGCATGCAAGAGCAGCGTGGCGGAGAATGGGATGCAGGGTCATGTATCCAGCCGGTTGACTTCTATGTTCATGATGTTCACTTCAAGACCAACGCGGTGGCAATTTCAAGACCAGACCGCGCCGGAAAAGAGTCCTGCCATGCCTGAAAACCAGAACCTGATCGAATACCTTCGAAATCGCCGCTCCGTCCCGCCCGCTATGATGACCTCGCCGGGTCCTGGCCGGGAAGAGATCGAGGCGCTCCTGGCGCTTGCAAGCCGCGTTCCGGATCACGGCAAACTCGCCCCGTGGCGGTTCGTCGTCTATTCCCGGGCGGCGAGGGAACGCATCAGCGAGGCGCTTGTGCAACTGGTCAGGCAGGACCGGCCGGATGTTTCCGACGACGCCGTGACGCTGGAGCGCAATCGTCTCTTGCTGGCGCCGGTCGTCATCGGCGTCGTTTCGAGGGCCGCGCCGCACCCGAAGATACCGGAATGGGAACAGGTTCTGTCCGCCGGCGCGGTCTGCTACAATCTGCTGCTGGCCGCCAATGCACACGGATATGCCGCCACCTGGCTGACGCAATGGTTCGCCTATGACGACCGTGCCCGCCCGCTGCTGGGGCTCCAGTCCGGGGAGAAAGTGGCCGGTTTCATTCATATCGGCACGATGGAAACGCATCCGGGCGACCGCGGGCGCCCTGTCGTGCAGGAAATCACGAGCTGGGTGGAGAGCTGATGTTTTACGAGACCGACAGGAACGATCACGGCCTTCCGCACGATCCGTTCAACGCCATCGTCGCCCCGCGCCCGATCGGCTGGATCGGCACGAAGGGCCGGGACGATTCGCTGAACCTCGCGCCCTATTCCTTCTTCAACGCGCTGTCCTACCGCCCGAAGCTGGTGATGTTTTCCTCCACCAACGCCAAGGACAGCCTGCGCAACTGCATGGAAACGGGCGTGTTCACCGCCAGCCTCGTCAGCATGGATCTCGTTGGGGCGATGAATGCCAGCTCCGCGCCCGCCGCCTATGGCGTCAACGAGTTCGAACTGGCCGGGCTGACGCCCGTTCCCGCGCGGCTGGTCGATGCGCCCTATGTGGGCGAGGCCCGGGCCGTTCTGGAATGCCGCGTCACCCAGATCATGCAGCCGCACGACGTCGAGGGCCGCGAGGTCGAAGCGACGGTGGTTTTCGGCCAGGTGGTCGGCATCCATATCGACGACTCGATTCTCAAGGACGGTCGTCTCGACATGAAGACTGCGCGCTCCGTCGCCCGCCTGGGTTATATGGATTACGCCGACGGCGGCGCGGAGGTCTTCACCCTCGAGCGCCCTCCGGCACCCTGAGGCCGGGGTTACGCAAATATTCCGTTGGCAATGATCGCTTCGTCCGGCGTGCAAACCAGCTTGCCGGCGAAGCCGTCCGCGCGGTCGCGGCGGCAGGCGGCGGCGAATGCTTCGGGAGACAATCCCGACGATGGGCCGGCAAGGGCAGGGACGCCGGCGCCGGCTGCGGCCAGAACGGTCATTCCGCGCACCAGCCGCAGCGGCTCCGCATCGCCCGTTTTGAGGCCGAGGGACTGGATGATGCCGTCGCCGCCGCCGCCGAGCGCGGCAAGGCGGCGCGATTTTCCGGCAAAGCCGCCCAGCGTCATGGCGGATGGCGCATCCTCCGCCGGCATGGCGGCGATGGCGGTGCAGCCGGGCTGCCTGCCCTCCGTCGCCTCGCAGGCCGAAAGCAGAACGTCGATCCTCTGGAGATCGGCGCCGTTCATTCGCCCCGACAGAAAGATGCCCTCCAGATCGCAAGCGACGGCGAGGCGGAGCATTTCGTGCAGGATGGCGGATTCGTCCGCGCCGTTCAGGATGTGCAGGAAGCGCCGAGGCGGCTTCTGCGAACGGTTTTCCCGTGCCCGGTTCAGGCTTTCCGGCGACAGGAGGATGCAATCGGCCTGCGATTCCAGCGCTCTCGCCGGATCGCCATCGACCGGCAGCCAGGAACGGGGAAAGGGAAGAGCTTCATAAGTCATACGAATGGATGCGACGCAATGGTTAAGGGGTATGGTGAACCAATCATAAACTTTTCCCCGATAGCGTGAAACCGGGCGCAGGCGGAATCATCAACCACCGCCTGCCTGATGAGGTTTCCCGTGATCGTACAGGCATTTCTTCGGTGGGCGGAAACGGCGAAAGCCGCAGAAAGGGCAGCCGCCGCGAAGGCGCTGGTCCGGGCCTATCTTCAATCGACGCTGTTCGGAGAACAGCGCAAGGCCGCCATGATCGCGATCACGCATCTTCTGGACGATCCTTCGCCGGTCGTGCGCCTTGGGCTTGCCGAAGCGCTCGCCGTTTCGGCCGAGGCGCCCCGCGCCATCGTCCTGTCGCTTGCGCAGGACCAGTCGGAAATTGCGGCGACGGTTCTGGCTTCTTCACCCGTGCTGCTCGATGCCGACCTGATCGATCTCATCGGCCGGGGCGATGTCTGTACCCGCGCGGCCATCGCCGCCCGCACCGGCCTGAGCGCGCCCGTGGCGGCCGCGGTCGCGGAAGTCGGGGAGCCGGAGGTGATATCGGTCCTTCTCGAAAACGGCACGGCCCGGATCGGCCGCATCAGCCTGCGCCGCATGGCGGAGCGTTTCGCAGCGGAGGCCGCTATTCGCGCCGCTCTTTTGGAACGGGGCGATCTGCCTGCTGACGCCCGGCATATTCTGGTCGCCGAACTCGGCAACGCGCTGGCGGAACTGGATCTGGTCCGCAATGTGATCGGCGGACTGCGCATGCGCCGCCTGACCCGCGAAATCTGCGAGCTGGCGGCGGTGGTGATCGCCGGAACCGCTGCCCGCGACGAGCTTCCGGAACTGGTGGAGCACATGCGCGCCAGCGGCCGGCTGACCCCGGCTTTCCTGATGCAGGCCCTTTGCGCTGGGCGCATCGAATTCTTCGCCGAGGCGATCCGCAACCTGTCCGGGCTGGAAGAGCGGCGGGTGCGGTCAATCCTTGCGACGGGACGCATGCATGCCGTGCGGGCGCTGTTCGAATCGGTCGGGCTTGCCCGCGACGTGAGCGTCCTGTTCGTCGAGGCGGTGATGCTCTGGCGCGAGGCCGGTCGCTCCGACGACATCAAGGGTGAAAGTGAAATCGCGGCCACACTGGTCAGGCGTTTTCGCGACCGGGTGCCGCCGCATTCGACCGCGGGCGAGTTGCTCGATATCGTCGAACGGGCCGAGATCGACCGTCAGCGCCGGGCCGCCCGCGATTATGTCGGCTCCATGATCCTGGAGGCGGCCTGAGCGGCCTATTTGCGAAACACGCTGACGACCCAGTCATAGCCGTCGGACACCACATGCACCGGCTTGGCGGCGAGTTCCTTCATTCCGTCGGCGCTCGGAAGCAATCCGCGGGCGCGCTCGATGGCCTTTCTCGTCAGGCCGACCCGCTCGTTCACGGCGGTGGTCGCCGATTCGTCGGCGGCCTGCGTTTGCGGTTCTGCGGGCGGAGCTTCGGCAACGGTTTCCGCCGGCACTTGGCAGGCGGCGATCAGGACCGGGTAATTGCTCCGGTTCGCATAGGCGCTGAGCTGCTCCTCCGAAGCCGCCTCGCAAAGAGCGATCGTCGGCCAGCGTTGTTCCGGCGTGGCGACGTAGTGGCACATGGTCGCGGCGTCGTCGCAGCCCATGATGGTCATCAGGATGACGGCAGCCTGCATGGGAAAGCCCCTTGTCAAAACGGAATATTGCCCGGATTCACCACACAATTGAAGCGGAAAAACGGCTGTGACCGCCGCATCCCTTATTCGACCTTGGCTTCCAGTTCCAGCCGCTCGGGGCGGATGATCTCGGGCGTTTCCTCGTCCTTCACCTCGCGCAGCCATTCCCGCCAGATCGCGACGAGCAGCGCCATCAGCACCGGACCGATGAAGAGGCCGAGGAAACCCATCGTCTTGACGCCTCCGACCAGACCGAAAAAGGTCGGCAGGAAGGGCAGCTTGATCGGTCCGCCGACGAGTTTCGGGCGCAGCGTCTTGTCGACGATGAAAAGTTCCACCGTGCCCCAGAGGAAGAGCGCCAGGCCATGCACCGGCTGGCCGTTGGCGACCAGATACAGCGACACCAGCGTGAAGGAGAGCGGCGCGCCGCCGGGAATGAGTGCCATGATGCCGGTGATGACACCGAACGTGACCGGGGAGGGAACGCCCGCAATCCAGTAGGCGATACCGAGCACGATGCCCTCGCCGATGGCGATCAGCGTCATTCCGGTGACGGTCGAGCTGATCGTCGCCGGGACGACGCGGGAAATGCGCTCCCAGCGACCGGGCAGGATGCGTTCGCCGATGAGGTCGATCTGCTTTACGAAGGAGGCGCCGTCCTTATAGACGAAGAACAGCGCGATCAGCATGAAAAGCAGCGTCAGCAGCAGGTGAAACGCGCCGCCGCCGGCTGCCATGACCGCGCGGTAGATGTTGCCGATGTTGGCACCGCTGACGAGCTGAATCAGCGTGCCGATGGCGCCGGGTGCGCCGATATGCTTGTCCCATTGCTGGGTCAGCCATTCCCCGATGCCGGGAACGGCGGCGATCCATTGCGGAACCTCCGCGCCGACGCGGTTCGCCTCGAGCGACCAGGCGAACCAGACCTTCACCTCCTCGATGGCGTAGGTCACGGCGATCATGATCGGCACGATGATGAAGAACAGGATGAGCAGCAGCGCTATCGTGGCGCCGATCGCCGTGTTGCCCCGGGTCATCTTGAGGATGTCGCGATAGACCGGCCAGCTTGCGAAACCGATCACCAGCGCTGCCAGAATCGGCACCAGAAAGCCGTGAAAGAAATAGATGCCCGCCAGAACCACGAAGACGAGCAGCCAGCGCGCAGCGGCAATGGGAGAAATGATCGGCACACGGTTGGAACTGGAGGCGGGGCCGAGCCAGCGTGGCTGGCCTTTCGATTTGCTGTCGTTTTGAGCGCGCAATGGATGAGGGCTTTTTGTTGTCGGATTCACATTGATCCCTTTATGGGGTATCCATGTTACGCTTGCAAGAAAAGCGCGGCTTTTTTGCGATGACGTAAACCGCCTCAGCCGCGCCCTGATCAGATGTCGAGATTCTCCGCGAAGGCGGCGCGCTCCTGGATGAAGCGGAAGCGGGATTCGGCTTTCGTGCCCATGAGGCTTTCCACGGCGTCGCGGGTTACCTCGAAGTCCTCCATGTCGATGGCGACGCGCAGCAGGGTGCGGTGCCTCGGGTCCATCGTGGTTTCCTTGAGCTGGGCCGGCAGCATCTCGCCAAGCCCCTTGAACCGGCTGATCTCGACCTTGCCGCGTCCCTTGAACTCCGTTTCCATCAGTTCCTGCCGGTGGGCGTCGTCGCGCGCATAGGCGCTCTTCTGCCCCTGGGTGATCTTGTAAAGCGGCGGCACGGCCAGATAGAGATGATTGCCGCGGATCAGCTCGGGCATTTCCTGATAGAAGAACGTGATGAGCAGCGAGGCGATGTGCGCGCCGTCGACATCGGCATCGGTCATAATGACGATCCGTTCGTAGCGCAGGTCCTCCTCGCGGTATTTCGAGCGCGTGCCGCAGCCGAGCGCCTGAATGAGATCGGCGATCTGCTGGTTGGCGACGAGCTTTTCCCGTCCGGCACTGGCGACGTTGAGGATCTTGCCCCGCAGCGGCAGGATTGCCTGATTGGCGCGGTTGCGCGCCTGCTTGGCCGAGCCGCCGGCCGAATCGCCCTCGACCAGAAAGATTTCCGCGCCTTCGGCCGTGTTCTGCGAGCAATCGGCGAGCTTGCCGGGCAGGCGCAGCTTGCGCACCGCCGTCTTGCGGTTGACTTCCTTTTCCTTGCGGCGGCGAAGGCGCTCTTCCGAGCGCTCGATCACCCAGTCGAGGAGCTTGGCGGCCTCGTTCGGATTTCCCGCGAGATAGTGGTCGAACGGGTCGCGCAGCGCGTTTTCGACGATGCGCTGCGCCTCGCCCGTGGCCAGCCGGTCCTTGGTCTGGCCGACAAATTCCGGCTCGCGGATGAAAACCGAAAGCATGCCGATGGCCGAAATCATCACGTCGTCGGTGGTGATCTGCGCGGCGCGCTTGTTCTGCGTCAGTTCGGCATAGTTCTTCAGGCCCTTGAGGAGCGCGATGCGCAGGCCCGCCTCGTGCGTGCCGCCCTCGGGCGTCGGAATAGTATTACAATAGGAATGGACCTCCTGATCGCCGCCCCACCAGGCGACGGCCCATTCGACGGCGCCATGGCCGCCGGTCTTCTCGGTGCGGCCGGCGAAGATTTCGCGCGTAACCGTGTAGTCCTTGCCGATCGCCGCGGCGAGATAGTCCTTCAGCCCGTCGGGGAAGTGGAAGACGGCCTTTTCCTGGACCTCGCCGCCGGCGGGCACGACGGACGGATCGCAGCTCCAGCGGATTTCGACGCCGCCGAACAGATAGGCCTTCGACCGTGCCATGCGGTACAGCCGGCCCGGATCGAACCTCGCATGCGGGCCGAAGATCTGCGGGTCCGGATGGAAACGGACGCGGGTGCCTCGGCGGTTGTGAACATCGCCCAGTTCTTCCAGCCCGCCAAGGGGAACACCGCGCGAAAAGCGCTGGCGGTAGAGCTTCCGGCCGCGCGCCACCTCGACTTCCAGAAGATCCGAAAGGGCATTGACGACCGAGACGCCGACGCCGTGCAGGCCGCCGGAGGTCTCGTAGGCCTTGCCATCGAACTTGCCGCCGGCATGCAGCTTGGTCATGATGACTTCCAGCGTCGACTTGCCGGGAACCTGCGGATGGTTCTCGACCGGAATGCCGCGGCCGTTATCCGTCACCGTCAGGAAGCCCTCGGCGTCGAGATGAACCTCGATGAAGTTCGCATGGCCGGCGACGGCCTCGTCCATCGAGTTGTCGATGACCTCGGCGAAGAGATGGTGCAGCGCCTTTTCGTCCGTGCCGCCGATATACATGCCGGGACGCATGCGAACCGGCTCCAGACCTTCCAGAACCCGGATCGCCGAAGCGTCGTAGTTTTCGGCCGATGACGTCTGCGGCGCGGCGCGCGCGGGGGCGGCAGCCTGCTCGGGCGGCGTTGCCGGCACCGGGGCCTTCACCGGTCGGGCGGGCATGGCCATGCTGGAGAAGAGGTCGTTGCTGTTATCGCTCATCGGGTCGTCTTGTTCTCGTGCTTCAGAGCGGTTCAGCGCTTCACGGAATTGCCTGACCGCTCTACCTCGTCGTTATTCCCCATTTCCGAACGCAAAACCGCGGCGCACTTTTGCGGGAAATGCTCTACCTCATTAGCATCCGATTTTCGATCTGGCGCTTCCGCCTGATCGAAGGATGCTCTGGCGCGCGTTGCCGGGCAGCCGAATCACCGCGATTCTGCCAGAAAGCGAAACGCCGCGCATGTCATGGAAGGGCCGTGATGTTCGCGCAAAACGCCGCAAATGCCCGGCCACGGGCCTGATCTGTTCCAGAGGATTGCTTTGCCGGACGCCGGATGGCAAGGCTCGTACCGTCTTTTGAACCCGATGGAAGCGCGCATGTCCACAGTTCATTTCGCAAAAGCCGCCGTTCCGGGGCTTCTGGCCCTGTTCCTGAGCGCGCAGGCGCTCGCCCAGCAGGCACCCGTCCAGCCGTTCAAGGACGAGCTGTTCACGCCGGATATCGTCGAGCGCCGCGACGGCGGTGCCTTCGAGCGCGTCGATTACCGGGAACTGCGCGACATCAACCAGCGCGACGAGGAGCCGGAGCGGCGCGTTCGCCGGCGCTACGTCGATCTCGGCGTCCGCAAGGCCGAGTCTCTGGAGACCTGGACCCTGCCGACCGGTCCGATGGATCTCGGCCGGGCCGGACCGGGGAAGGGCAGCGCCTTTTCCGTCATCTTCATCCACGGGCGCAATGGCGACAGGCGGCTCGGCATGAACGACTACCGTTTCGGCGGCAACTTCAACCGGCTGAAGAACCTGGCCGTCCGCAACGGCGGCACCTTCTACGCCCCGAGCGTGAAAACCTTCGACGCGAAGGGCGTGGCCTCGATCGCGGCGCTGGTGGCGGAGATCGAGGCGCGTTCACCCGGGCGGCCCGTCATCCTGACCTGTGCATCGATGGGCAGCTTTCTCTGCTGGGGCATCAGCCGCGACGCCGCGACCGTGGCCAGGCTGAAGGGCATGGCGATCCTCGGCGGCGCGGCCGATCGCGATTATCCGAAAAGTGCCGCCTTCAAGGCGAAGCTGCCGGTCTGGTTCACGCATGGCGGCAACGACACGACCTATCGCGCGGAAGAACAGATGGCGCTTTACACCGCGCTGCGCTCCGCCGGCCAGCCGGTGCGTTACACCCTGTTCGAGACCGGTTCGCACGGAACGCCTGTGCGGATGACGGACTGGAGAGCCGTTTTGAACTGGATTCTGACGACAAAGTGATCGGATGGGAGCCTGCGGGCTCAATTTTCGCACGGCAATCGCAAAAAATCGTCATGGTGGATGAGTTTGCGGTTTTATTTTGCTATAGTTTGCGCATAGAAGGATTGATCCCTGATATGTTGTCTTCGTGGCTGGGGACGGAGCAGGGAAAACTTGCCGAGGACGCAACAGACGGGATCGGGAACCGGATTTTTCTGTTCCTTTGCCGGATACCGGGGCGGAACTGCGGCGACTTTTACGACAAACCCATTGAAGGTCATTCGCCGAATGGCCGGATGCTTTTCAGGGTCTCCGGCCTTTGCCGGCCGGAGGGCGAGGGCAGGGACAAGACAAGGACTGGATAATCCATGACTGTGAATGTTCGTCCGCTGGTGGCGGGTAACTGGAAAATGAACGGCACGCGCGAATCGCTCGACCAGATCAAGGCGATCGCGGAGGGCGTGAACGACACGCTGTCCGAAAAGGTCGATACGCTGATCTGCCCGCCGGCGACGCTGCTTTACGTCGCCACCGCTCTGGTCGAGGACAGCCCGCTCGAAATCGGCGCCCAGGATTGCCATCAGAACGTCAGCGGCGCCCATACGGGCGATATCTCGGCCGACATGATCGCCGATGTCTTCGCGTCCTACGTCATCGTCGGTCACTCCGAGCGCCGGACCGATTACGCCGAAACCGATCATCTGGTCCGGGCCAAGGCCGAGGCGGCCCATGCCGCCACCCTGATCGCCATCATCTGCATCGGCGAAACCGCCGAGGAGCGCCAGGCCGGCCAGACCCTCGACGTTCTGAAGCGCCAGCTGGCCGGCTCCGTGCCGCCGACGGCCACGGCCGCCAACACGGTCATCGCCTACGAGCCGGTCTGGGCCATCGGCACGGGCCTGACCCCGACCGTCGAGGACGTCAGGATCGCCCATGCCTTCATGCGCGACGAACTGACCCGCCATCTCGGCGACGAGGGCCGGTCCGTGCGTATCCTTTACGGCGGTTCGGTGAAGCCGGGCAATGCGAAGGAACTGATGGCGGTGGAGAATGTCGACGGCGCACTGGTCGGCGGCGCGAGCTTGAAAGCGGCGGATTTCCTCGCCATCTATGGCGTCTACGAGGATCTGCTCGCCTGACGAGGCGCCCGAACGAGCCGAAAACGGCTCGAGGGGTCTTGGAATGGCGGTTGTCCTCATGTAAAGAGCCGCCAACCCATTTCGACTTTGCCCGCTTTTGCGGGGCAGGACAGGCTGGAAATGCAAAACGTATTGATCGTCATCCATCTCATGATCGTCATCGCGCTGGTCGGCATCGTGCTCATCCAGCGGTCGGAAGGCGGCGGGCTCGGAATCGGTGGCGGTTCCGGCTTCATGTCGGCGCGCGGCACGGCCAACGCCCTGACCCGCACCACGGCGATCCTGGCGACGCTGTTCTTCATTACGTCGCTCGGCCTCGGCCTTCTGGCCCGCTACGAATCCCGGCCGACCGATATTCTCGACCGCATTCCGGCGATAGAAGGCAGCGGCAACGGCATTCTCGATTCGCTCGGCCCGGCTCCGCAGGCGCCGGCGACACCGGACGCACCGGCGCCGCAGGACAACACGGGCGTTCCGACCGGCAACTGACCGGCACGTCCAGCTCTCATCCGCCGGCAGGTTCTTCCTGCCGGTTTTCTTATGTCCAGATTATCCACGCCTGAAAATTCCAATCCTGAATTTTTAGACTGGCGGAATCGTTCTTAAAAAGGTATCCGGTGACTCCCATGGCGCGATATGTATTCATCACAGGCGGCGTGGTTTCTTCTCTCGGAAAAGGAATTGCGGCTGCGGCTCTCGGAGCGTTGTTGCAGGCCCGTGGTTATCGGGTGCGGCTTCGTAAGCTCGATCCCTATCTGAACGTCGATCCCGGCACCATGAGCCCGACACAGCACGGCGAAGTGTTCGTGACGGACGACGGTGCCGAGACGGACCTCGATCTCGGCCATTACGAGCGCTTCACGGGGCGTTCGGCGACCAAGACCGACAACATCACCACCGGGCGGATCTACAAGAACATCATCGACAAGGAACGCCGCGGCGACTATCTCGGCGCGACCGTCCAGGTCATCCCGCACGTCACCAACGAGATCAAGGAATTCGTCATCGAAGGCAATGACGAATACGATTTCGTCATCTGCGAGATCGGCGGCACGGTCGGCGACATCGAGGCGATGCCCTTCATCGAGGCGATCCGCCAGCTCGGCAACGACCTGCCGCGCGGCTCGGCGATCTACCTGCACCTGACGCTGATGCCCTATATTCCGGCTGCCGGCGAGCTGAAGACCAAGCCCACCCAGCATTCCGTCAAGGAGCTTCAGGCGCTCGGCATTCACCCGGATATCCTGCTCGTGCGCGCCGACCGGGAAATCCCGGATGCGGAACGCCGCAAGCTGTCGCTGTTCTGCAATGTCCGCCCGTCCGCCGTCATCCAGGCCCTCGACGTCGCCAACATCTACGACGTGCCGATGGCCTATCACAGGGAGGGGCTGGACGAGGAAGTGCTGGCGGCCTTCGGCATCGAGCCCGCGCCGCGTCCGCGCCTTGACGCGTGGGAAAACGTGGCAAGCCGCATCCGCACGCCGGAAGGCGAGGTGACGATCGCCATCGTCGGCAAGTATACCGGCCTCAAGGACGCCTACAAATCGCTGATCGAGGCGCTTCATCATGGCGGTATCGCCAACCGGGTGAAGGTTCGCCTCGAATGGATCGAGTCGGAAATCTTCGAAAAGGAGGATCCGGCCCCGTGGCTTGAAAAGGTGCATGGCATTCTCGTGCCGGGCGGTTTCGGCGAGCGCGGCGCGCAGGGCAAGATCAACGCCGCCCGCTTCGCCCGCGAGCGCAAGGTGCCGTATTTCGGCATCTGCTTCGGCATGCAGATGGCCGTTCTCGAAGCGGCGCGCAATCTGGCCGGCATCGAGCATGCGTCCTCGACCGAGTTCGGCCCGACCGACGAACCCGTCGTCGGCCTGATGACAGAATGGATGAAGGGCAATCAGCTCGAGAAGCGCTCGGCCGTCGGCGATCTCGGCGGCACGATGCGCCTCGGCGCCTACAGGGCCGCGCTCAAGAAGGGCACGCGCATTGCCGAAATCTACGGTTCGACCGAGATTTCCGAGCGTCACCGCCATCGCTACGAGGTGAATGCCGATTATCAGGACCGTCTGGAAAGCTGCGGCCTCGTGTTTTCCGGCATGTCGCCCGACGGTCTCCTGCCGGAAACGGTGGAGTATGCGGATCATCCGTGGTTCATCGGTGTCCAGTACCATCCGGAACTGAAGAGCCGGCCGCTCGACCCGCATCCGCTGTTCGCAAGCTTCATCGGTGCCGCGCTGGAGCAAAGCCGCCTGGTCTGATCCGGCCGTCATGGTTTGCGAAGCCGTCCGCGACTGACGTCACGGACGGCTTTGTCGTTCGGTGGCGCAATTTTTCTTCCTTTTACGTCAACGTTGTTTTACCCTGCCTTCTGTTGTCGAGCGGCGAGGAGGACCAGCCGGGCGACCGTGAGGGACGGAGGAAAAACGATGATCATTCTGGTCGGCTACACCAGCATTGAAGGGCAGACGCGCAAGATTGCGTCCGCGATTGCGGAGCAGGTCGAGGATCGGGGCCATCGCGCCATCCTGTTCGATGTGGCGTCTATGGCGGAATATGCGCTGGAGCGCCCGGAAGCAGCCATCCTCTGCGCCCCGGTCCACGGCGGACGCTATCCGGCACCGTTCTTCGAGTTCGTGCGAGGCGAGCGCGATTGGCTGAATTCGGTGCCATCCGCCTTCGTGTCCGTGTCGCTGATGATCGTCAGCGATTTTACCGACGAGCGTGACGAGGCGCGGCATTTCGCCGATCTTCTCGTTGCCGAAACCGGCTGGACGCCGCGCGAGGTCGCCCATGTGGCCGGCGCGCTGCGCTTCACGGAATACGATTTCTTCAAGCGCTGGATGGTGCGCCGGATCGCCGCCAAGGCTCCCGCCAACGAGGGGGCGGCCGGCACGGCGGACCGCGAATTCACCGACTGGCGCGAGGTGGCGCTTTTCGTCGACGGCTGGCTCGAAAAATCGATGGCATACGAGCCATGAACCCGAAACACGATACTGGACTCCGCCGCACGGGACTCTAAGAATGGCGCCATGATGTCGAATATCCTGCTTGTCGCGGCCGGCGGGGCGGTCGGTTCCGTGCTGCGCTATCTCACCGGCGTGCTGGCCCTGCGTCTGGTCGGACCCGGTTTTCCCTGGGGGACGCTGGCGGTGAACATCGTCGGTTCCTATCTCATCGGCTGCGTGGCCGAAGCCCTGGTGCGCGGCGTCTCGGCGCCGCTCGACCTGCGTCTGCTGTTGATGACGGGCCTGATCGGCGGTTTCACCACCTTTTCCGCCTTCTCGCTGGATCTCTGGGTGCTTTATGAGCGCGGTGCCGTAACGGAAGCCATGCTTTACTTTACGGCAACCGTCGTTCTTTCGCTGCTGGCGACCGGGGCGGGGCTGCTCACCGTGCGGCTCGTCTCCTGAATGCGGGCGAAACGCCTTTCCTCGCGCGCGAAAAGCCGGTAAACGGACGCCTTCTGGTGACAAGGACAAGGCATTCATGGCGGGCATAGACCATATCCGGGTCGAGGCGGACGAAGCGGGCATGCGGCTCGACCGCTGGTTCAAGATCCATTATCCCGGCCTCGGCTTCGGGCCGTTGCAGAAGCTGCTGCGCTCCGGCCAGGTGCGTGTCGATGGCGGCCGAGCGAAGTCCGACACCCGCGTGCAGCCGGGCCAGATGGTGCGCATTCCGCCGATGGACGTGGACGCCAGGGCGCCGAAGTCCGGCCCGATCGCCGGCAAGGACCTGAAGCATTCCGGCGACGCCGAATTGCTCGCCCGCATGCTGCTGCATGAAGACGACAAGGTTTTCGTGCTGAACAAGCCGGCCGGCCTTGCCGTGCAGGGCGGCTCGGGCGTTTCCCGCCATGTCGACAAGATGCTGGAGGCGTGGACCAGCCCGAAGGGTGAGAAGCCGCGTCTGGTGCATCGCCTCGACCGCGACACGTCCGGCGTCCTCGTCGTTGCCCGCACGCGCGGCGCGGCGCAGAAGCTCACCGCCGCCTTCCGCGAGCGCGACACGAAGAAGACCTACTGGTCGCTGGTCAAGGGCGTGCCGCGCAAGCGCGAGGACAAGATTTCCACCTGGCTGGTGAAGGAACAGACGCCGGACGGCGACCGCATGCGCATCGCCAAACACGGCGAGGACGGTGCCGACCATGCCGTTTCCTTCTATCGCGTGCTGGAAACGGCGGCCCACAGCCTCGCCTGGCTGGAGATGGAACCCTATACCGGCCGTACCCACCAGCTTCGCGTCCATGCGCTGCATATCGGCCATCCGATCATCGGCGATCCGAAATATTTCATCGACGATCCGAACTGGGATTTTCCGGGCGGCATCCAGAAGCGCCTGCATCTGCACGCCCGCCACATCGATATTCCGCATCCCTCCGGCGGTCGCCTGCGCGTCACCGCGCCGCTGCCGCCGCACATGGTGCAGAGCTGGAACCTGCTCGGCTTCGATCAGAATCCCGAGGGGAACGACGACGAATGAAGCTGGTTCTCTTCGATTGCGACGGCACGCTGGTCGACAGCGCGCATCTCATCCACGCCGTCATGGAGCGCACCTTCGAGACGTTCGGCTACGAACGCCCGACGCTTGCGCAGACCAAGTCGATCATCGGCCTGACGCTCGATATCGCCATTGCCCGCATTCAGGGCAAGGAGCACGCGGACGAGGAGGCCGTTCGCATGATGGCCTATTACAAATCCATCTTTCTGGAGGTGCGGTCGGAGCCGGGTTTTCACGAGCCGCTGTTCGACGGCATCGCCCCGCTTCTGGAAAAGCTCGCCGCGCGCGACGACGTTCTCATCGGTGCGGTGACGGGAAAATCGCGTCGCGGGCTGAACGCGGTTCTTGAAACGCACGGCTTCGCTCCGCATTTCATCGTATCGAGAACGGCGGACGATTGCCCCTCCAAGCCGCATCCGGCTATGGTAAGCGAGTGCTGTGACGAGACCGGCGTGAAGCCTGCCGAAACTGTCGTCATCGGCGACGCGGTCTACGACATGCAGATGGCCAAGGCCGCCGGCGCGAAGGCTATCGGCGTCTCCTGGGGATATGCGTCGGTGGACGATCTCTGGAAGGCGGGGGCCGACCGCATCGCCGCCCGGGCCGACGATCTCCATGAAATGATCTTTTGATGCGAGGCTGACATCATGCGCGATTTCCTGAACGAGATAGCCGATCACGCTGGCGAGGTTCTGAGCGATCCCGATCCCGCCCGCCGGGCGCAGATCCAGATGAAGCGGCCCTTGCCGAAGCGGTTCTACAAGGACGTTACGGTTTCCGGTGACGCCGAAACCGGCTTTTCCGTGCTGCTCGACGGCAAGCCGGTGAGGACCCGCGCACGCAATGCGCTGACGGTGCCGACCGCGGCGCTGGGCGAGATGCTGGCTGCCGAATGGCGGGCGCAGGACAAGGAAATCGATCCGGCAAGGATGCCGGTGACGCGCATCGTCAATACGGCGCTCGACGGCGTTTCAGCGGATACGCAATCCGTGCTGGAAGACGTTCTGCGCTTCTCCTCCAGCGATCTTCTCTGCTACCGCGCCGATTCGCCCCAGGAACTGGTCTCGCGCCAGGCCGAAGGGTGGGACCCGGTGCTCGACTGGGCGGCCACGTCGCTCGGTGCGCGGTTTATCTGCATCGAAGGCATCATGCATCGGGAGCAGCCGCGCGAGGCGATTGCCGCCTTTGGTGTTACGTTACGGAAATACCGGAACGCGCTGGAACTGGCCTGTCTCTACACGATCACCACGCTGACGGGCTCGGCCTTGCTGGCCGCTGCGTTCGCCGAGGGCGAACTGGACGCCGAAACGGCATGGACGCTCGCCCATATCGACGAGGACTGGACGATCGAACATTGGGGCGAGGACGAGGAAGCGGCGGCGCGGCGCGCCTGGCGGAAATCGGAAATGATGGCCGCGGCCGCGGTGTTCGATGCCGTAAGGCCGTAAGGGCGTAACGCTTTCCTAACCATAGAGGCGGATCATGGCTCCACGAGAGGAGTCGTCGTCCGCCGATGTTCAGGAAAGCCGCATCAGCCCTGTTTCTTGTGCTCGCCGTCGTTGCCCTGTCGTCGTTCCGACTGCCGGCGTCCGGCGGCAAGTCCGATTCGGCCGTTTATGACGTTCGCGGCGCCTTTGTCACCGTGGCCGGCGGTATCGATCCGGTGCTCGGCCGCGAAATCGAATCCCATCTCAAGGCGGCGATCCGCGCCACCGTCCGCACCGAGCCTCTGCCGCGGGTCATCGTTTCCCTTCGCGTCGACGAGATGACGCACAAGCCCTTCCTGTTCGGGCACCGCCAGCATGTTCGCTTCACGGTCAAGGTCGCTTCCGTGGCGGACGGGTCGGTGATCGCCGTCGGCGTCTATTCGGCGCGTTCCACCAATGGCTGGGCCTTGCCGGAGAAGGTGGCCTGGATCGCCGGCAAGGCGCTGTCGCTCGCGCCGCCGAGCGGCATGTCCGTGGCGATGGCGCTGGAGGCGGCCTTTCAGCCCTGAGACCGGGCGCGGCGGCACAGCCGTTCCATCGTTTCCAGAAATGCCGAACGGTCGCGCGGCGAGAAGGCGGCATTGTATCCCTTGCTTTCGCCCGTTTCGCGCAGATGCGCGGAAAGATCGCGCATGGCGGATGCCATGCCGATGTTGGTCCGGTCGAAAACCCGCCCGCCAGGGCCCGTCACCAGCGCGCCCGCTGCGACGCAGCGCCCGGCCAGCGGCACATCGGCCGTGACGACGATGTCGCCGGGACCGGCCCGCTCGGCGATCCAGTCGTCCGCGGCGTCGAACCCGGCGGAAACGATGACGTTCGTCACCATCGGGTCGCGCGAGGGCCGCAGGCCGGAATTGGCGACGAACGTCACCTTCAGGCCGTGCCGTTCCGCGACCTTGAGAATCTCCGCCTTCACGGGGCAGGCATCGGCATCGACATAGATCATGGTCTGTCCCTTCCGGTTCGAGGGCATGCCGCTTCGATCAGGTTACGGGACCTGCGGTCGATACGGCCTTTGCAGCGCGGGCGAGGACACGCTCGCGCCAGATGATATAGAGGCCTGACCCGACGATGATGGCGATGCCGATCCATTTTCCAAGGTTGGGGAAATCCGAAAAGAACACATAGCCGAGGACGGTGGCCGAAATGATCTCGAAATACTGGAACGGCGCCAGCAGCGACAGGGAGGCCAGCCGGAAGGCGCGCACGACGAGCAGGTGCAGGAAGCCCGACATCGAGCCGAGCAGTACCAGCAGGCCGAGATCGACGGGCGATTGCGGCAGCGACGGTGCGAAATCGGCATGGCCGAAGGCATGGCCTGCCAGAAGCGCGGCACTCATGAAAAGCGTGCCGCCGGCGCCGGCCCAGGTTTGCATCACCAGCGGCGAATCGCCTTCTCCGATGGCCCGGTTCATGAACAGATAAAGGGTGAACAGGAAAGCGCAGGCAACCGGCAGCAGGGCGGTCCAGCCAAAGACCTCCCAGCTCGGCTGGATGACGATCAGCGCGCCGCCGAAGCCGATCGCGATGGCGCTCCAGCGCCGCCAGCCGACCTTTTCGCCGAGGAAGAGCGCCGACATCGCCGTCAGCATGAAAGGCTCGACGAAATAGATGGCGAACACATCGGCCAGCGGCATGTATTTGACGGCGGTGAAGAACATCAGGCTGGCGGCGGCGTGCAGCGCTCCGCGCAGCAGGTTCATGAACGGGCGCCTGGCGGAAAACGCGGCGCCTCCGGCCAGATGGAGAAGCAGGGGCATGCAGCACAGGAACTGGAACAGGAAACGGTAGAACGTCACCTGGGCCGGCGCCATGCCGCTTCTCACCGCCATGTATTTGGCAATAGCATCCATGCCCGGCAGAACCAGCATGCAGGCCGCCATCAGGGCCATGCCCTTGACCGGGTTTTCGGCTTTCCGCTCGGACATGGTGTCAGAGATCCCGCACGGTGGAGCCGAATACCTGCTCGAACGCTTCGCGAATGCGGATATCGACATCGGGCATCATCACCGGCAGGCCGAGATCGACGAGGCTCGTCACGCCGTAGGTGCTGATGCCGCAGGGCACGATGCCGCTGAAATGGGAGAGATCCGGCTCGACGTTCAGCGAGAAGCCGTGGAACGTCACCCAGCGCTTCAGGCGGATGCCGATGGCCGCGATCTTGTCCTCCGCCATCGCGCCGTCGGGAAGCAGGGGCCTTTCCGGCCGGCGCACCCAGACGCCGACCCGGTCCTCGCGCCGTTCGCCCCGGACATTCATCATGTCCAGAGTCCGGATGACGACGTCCTCGACGGCCGAGACATAGGCGCGAATGTCCTGCCGGCGTCGCTTGAGATCGAGCATGACGTAGACCACGCGCTGGCCCGGGCCGTGATAGGTGTATTCGCCGCCGCGCCCTGCGTCGTAGACGGGAAACCGGTCCGGCTGTAACAGATCGCGCGCTTCGGCGCTGGTGCCCGCCGTATAGAGGGGCGGATGTTCGAGAAGCCATACGAGTTCGTCCGCCCGGCCTTCGGCAATGGCAAGCGCCCGTTCTTCCATTTCGGCAAGCGCCTGCGGGTAGGGCACCAGCTCGTCCGAAATGCGCCAGCGGACCGGTGGAGAACCGTCGGCCGGAAACATGGTGTTGACGAGATCTGTGCGAAGCATGGCGAGATTTCCCGGAACGCGCCGCGACGAAATCGTCCAGGTCGGATTCGCGGTGCAGACGCTCCTTATACAGCCTCCCGCGGCAAAAAACAGGCATATCCCCGGGCCGCGGAAGTTATTGTTTTTCCGCGGAACCCTTGCACGGCCGGGGCTTTTGCAGCAGCGCGGAATTATCTTCAAAAAATCTTCACGGACGCCCTTGTGCGCCCCAAAGGCTTTTGCTACATGCACCCCCGTCGCCGCAAGACGACGCCTACCACGATGCGGTCGTGGCGGAATTGGTAGACGCGCAGCGTTGAGGTCGCTGTGGGGCAACCCGTGGAAGTTCGAGTCTTCTCGACCGCACCAAAAACCCGGCTCAGGCCGGGTTTTTTGTTTTCATGGCTTCACAGATATCCGCCGTTAACGGACACCCTGATTGCGGGCTTATCCCAGCGACGTGATCGACCGCCTTTACTGCACGACCGGCACTTCTCCCGGCGTGGCAAGCAGAAGATAGGCCGTTGCGACGATGGCTCCGGCGACAAGAAGGGCCACGATGAACGCGACCATCCTTTTGTTGATTTTCCGTTTGGTTTGTTCCGTGTGTCTCATGCGCGGATAACGGTTACGGCGCTTTCAGGTTCCATCTTGCCCCGGCGCAACGATGAAAAAGAAAGAAATATCGAGGATACGGACAAGGCTCCCGCGGCCGCCGGGATACCTGTCGGGATGCCCGCGTTCATCGGTGGCCCGGCAATCTGGGCAGGAGAACGGTGAGCAGGCCCAGCAGCGGCAAGTAGGAGCAGATCCGGTAAACGAATTCGATTCCCTCGCGATCGGCGAAGACGCCCAGCACGGCTGCGCCGATGCCCCCGAACCCGAAGGCGAAGCCGAAGAACATGCCGGCGATCAGGCCCACCCGCCCCGGAACCAGTTCCTGCGCGAAGACGACAATGGCCGAGAAAGCGGACGAGAAGATAAAGCCGATGACGATTACCAGGGCGGCGGTCCAGAACAGGTTCGCATAGGGCAATAGCAGTGCGAAGGGGATGACGCCGAGGATGGAGAACCAGATCACCACGCGGGAACCGAAGCGGTCGCCGATCGGGCCGCCGAGAAAGACGCCAGCCGCCGATGCGCCGAGAAACAGGAAGAGAAGGATTTGCGCATCCTGCACGCCGATGCCGAACTTTTCGATGGTGAAGAAGGTGAAATAGCTCGACAGGCTCGATAGATAAGCGTTCTTCGTCGCGGTGAGGACGACCAGAACCGCGAGCGTGGCCAGGACCTTGCCGCGCGGAAGCGGCAATGTGCGGCTGACGGGCGCGCGGCCTGCCGTACTGCGACGATGCCGGCTGTACCATATGCCGACCCACGAAAGCACGGCGAAACCGACCAGCGCGATCAGCGAGAACCAGCTCAGGCTCTGCTGGCCGTGCGGAATGACGATGAAGGCCGCCAGAAGCGGGCCGATGGCCGTGCCGGTATTCCCGCCGACCTGAAAGAAGGATTGCGCCAGGCCGTGGCGCCCTCCCGATGCGAGACGCGCAACGCGCGAGGCTTCGGGATGGAAAATGGCCGATCCGATGCCGATCAGGCAGGCGCCGAGGACGAGAGCCGGAAAGCTGTGCGCGAAGGCGAGGGTGATCAGCCCGGTGCATGTCGAGAGCATTGCGACCGGCAGGGAAAAGGGCATCGGCCACCGGTCGGTCACGACGCCGACGGCCGGCTGCAACAGCGAGGCCGTCACCTGAAAGGCAAAGGTCAGAAGCCCGATCTGGACGAAATCGAGGGCGTAGTTGTCCTTGAGCAGCGGATAGAGCGAGGTCAGCAGCGACTGCATGATGTCGTTGAGCATGTGACAGAAGCTGGCAGCGGCGATGACCGCAAAGGCCGTTCTTTCAGCGCTGGCGCCGGTGGCGGCGACGTTTGCCATTCGTGTTTCCTCTCGAAGATCCCGCAACCGGACGGGTTTTGTTTCTTATGGCGATCACCTCTACACGGATTGCCGCTGGCCTGCTTTTGTGTTTTGGTCGACTTTTTTCGCAAGTGGGCCAAATCCGCATGATCGACCCGGCAGCACCGGCAAACCGAAGCGAAAACGACCATCATCGCAGTCTGGGCCTGATCGATAGCGCCGAAGACCCCGTTCTGGCGCTCTGCCGGATCTATCCGCCCGGCCACAAGGTGCCGCTTCACAGCCATAACAGGACGCAGATCTGGTGCGCGCGCGAAGGCGTCGTGCTGGTCAGCACCGCCGATGGCCGCTGGATGATCCCGCCTGGCCACGGCCTGATCATCCCGGCCGGTCTCGAACATTCGGCGTCGACGATCAGCAGAGTGGAAATGCACTCCATCTATGTGGAGCGCGACGCCGTCCGCGCCGAAGGGCCGCGGGTCGTCGAGATCACCGCGCTGGCGGCCGGCCTCATAAGCGATCTGATTTCCGCACAGGAGCGGCCGTCGACGGATCACCGCCGAAAGCTGGTGACGGATCTGCTGCTCGACGAGATCAATTGTCTTCCCGAGCGGCCGCTCGGCCTGCCTTTTCCCGAGGACCGGCGGCTGGCGGCTATGTGCCGCCGCTTCCTGAAAACGCCGGCGGCGCGGACGGAGATCGACGACTGGGCCGGCGCGCTCGGCATCAGCCGCCGTTCCTTCACCCGGCTTTTCCGGACTGAGACCGGGGTGAGCTTCGCCACCTGGCGGCAGCAGGCCTGCATCTTCGCCTCGCTGCCGCGGCTGGCGGCAGGCGAACCCGTCACGAATATCGCGCTGGATACCGGTTATGAAAGCATCGCCGCATTCACCACCATGTTCCGCCGGATGCTCGGCAAATCCCCGCGTGCCTACCTGAAGAGGCCGGGCGCATGGCCGAGGGATTTATTCGAATGAATAGTCATACAATTGGACGGTCGTGACGTTGGTTCATCCGGCTCTCTCTACTTCGATGGTCACATGCGAGAGATCGTGTATGTGGGCGAGCTTCTGCCGGTAGGTGGATGGTTCCTGTGGCCGGGCCGTGCGAATTGCCACGATCGCCCCGTGATGGCCAGGCCCGAGCTGCCAGATATGCAGGTCGGTGATCCGGTCGCCTTCGTCCTCGATGGCCCGGCGGATTTCATCCGGCAGGTCCTCGCCATCGGGGATATAGTCGAGCAAGACCCGACCGGAGTCGCGGACGAGGCCCCACGACCAGCGGGCGATGACGCATCCGCCGACGATGCCCATCATCGGGTCCATCCAGTTCCAGCCGTAGAAGGCGCCGAAAAGCAGGGCGACGATCGCCAGAACCGATGTCAGCGCGTCGGCCAGAACGTGAAGATAGGCGGCCCTGAGATTGTTGTCCTTGCCGTGATGATCGTGGTGGTGATGATGGTCGCCGTGCGTGTGGCCGTGCGAATGCCCGTGATGGCCATGATGGTGATGGCCGTCATTCAGCAGCCACGCGCAAAGCAGGTTCACGGCAAGACCGACGACCGCTACGGCAATCGCCTCGGGGAAGTTGATGGACGTCGGACTGTAGAGCCGGGAGATGCTTTCCCAGCCGATCAGCAGCGCGACGAGCGCCAGCACGACCGCGCTTGCGAAACCGGCGAGGTCGCCCAGCTTGCCGGTACCGAAGGTGAAGTGCGGGTTTCGCGCATTCTTTCTGGCGTAGCGATAGGCCAGCGCGGCAATCAGCATCGCGGTGGCGTGGGTGGACATATGCCAGCCGTCGGCGACGAGCGCCATCGAGCCGAACATGGTTCCGGCCGCGATCTCGACGACCATCATGGTCAGGGTGATCGCGATCACGAGCCATGTGCGGCGTTCGTTGCGATCATGGTCGTCACCAAGGAAGACGTGGTCGTGGGGCGTGGTGAAGCGGGTGGTTCCGGCAGTCATTTCAGATAGGTCCTTACGACGTCGATCAGTTCGGCCGCGCCCTGGGCGCGATCGGCATCGTCGTCGCTGTCGGGGTTGGAAACATGTTCCCGGATATGGTCCTCGATCAGTTCGACGGTCAGGCCGTTCACCGCACCGCGCACCGAGGCGACGAGGTTCAGGACCTCTCCGCATGGCGCCTCGTTTTCCAGCGACCGTTCAATGGCTTCCATCTGCCCTTTCAGGCGGCGGACCCGGGCGAGAAGCCTGGTCTTGTTCTTCGTGGTGTGCGACATGGTATAGGAGGGTACCCTATATTCAGACAGGGCACAACGTCCCGCGCATGACCGTTCTTCGCCGCAGGCTGCCTTGCCTCAGGGGAACCGGTCGGCCGGCTCCTGCCTCAATTCAGGTCCTTGCGGTTTCCGTCCTTGTCGGCTGCGATCTGCCGGAAGGCGTCGGCGAGAACGTCGGGCGTCTGGGCGCCGCTGATGGCATATTTGCCATCGATGATGAAGAAGGGAACGCCGGATACGCCCATGTGGCGGGCGGCGGCGATGTGCTGCCTGACGACGTCTTTGTCGGCGTCGGACGCCAGAAGGGCGGCGATCACCTTTTCACCCATGCCGGCGGCGGCGGCGATCCCGACCAGCACGGCAGGATCGCCGACATTTCGGCCTTCCTCGAAATTGGCGCGGAAGAGGGCCGTGACCACGGCATCCTGGATTTCCGGGCCCTCGATTCCCGCCCAGTGAATCAGGCGATGGGCGTCGAGCGTGTTGGGGCCGATTTTGATGGCCTCGAAATCATAGACGATGCCGACCTCGCGGCCCAGCGCCCTGAGGTTCTCGTGGATGCGGCCGACATTTTCGGCGCCGCCCAGCTTGTCGGCGAGCGTCTTCTGGTGATCGACGCCCTCCGGCGGATAGTCGGGATTGAGCTGATAGGGCTGCCAGTGGATTTCCGCCGAGATGTCGTCCTGGATTTCGGCGACGGCCAGTTCGAGCCGCGCCTTGCCGAGATAGCACCAGGGGCAGACTACATCGGATACGACGTCGATACGGATGGAGGCCATGATAAAACCCTTTCCGGTTCGGGTTACTGGACGCGCCTGTCCCACCAGACCGGCAGCTGATAACCGTAGAGCGGCACCTTTTCCGGACGCTCTATCTCGGCTCTGCGGGCCACCCACTGGGCGCCGATGTGATAGAGCGGCACGACATAGTGCCCGGCCATCAGCAACCTGTCATAGGCGCGGACGGCGGCACGGAAGTCTTCCTGCGTACGCGCGTTGAGGATCTCCGAGATCATGCGGTCGATATCCGGATCGGCGACGCCGGCGAAATTCTCGCTGCCCTGGCGGTCGCGCGCATCGCTGCCCCAGCGGCTGACCTGCTCCAAGCCGGGCGACAGCGAGGAGGTGAAAGCCTTGATGATGACATCGTAGTCGAAGGCGATGGTGCGGCTCTGGAACTGGGAATCGTCGACGGTGCGGATCGAGACGGCGATTCCGAGCGGCCGCAACGAGCGCTGCCAGGCAATCGCCAGCTTCTCCTGATCCGGCGTCTGCGTCATGATCTCGAATGAAAGCTGGCGGCCCGAGGCGTCGGACATCCTGCCGTTGCGGATCGTGTATCCGCCGAGCTTCAGGAGATCGACCGCCTTGCGAAGCTGGGTGCGGTCGCGGCCGGTTCCATCGCTTGCCGGCACGCGATAGGTGCCGTCGAGATATTCGGGCGGCAGCTTGTCCTTTGCCGGTCCGAGCAGTTCCAGTTCCCGCGCGCTGGCCGGGATGGCGAAACTGGAAAGCTCGGAATTCTGCCAGAAGCTCTGCGTGCGGGTGTAGGCGCCCTCGTAAAGGCTGCGATTCGCCCATTCGAAATCGAACGCCGTCGAAAGACCCTCGCGCACGTTCCTGTCCGCAAACTGGCCGCGCCGCGTGTTGAACACGAATCCGAGCATGCCGGAGGGAACGGCGGGCCTGAAGGTTTCCTTCACGGCCGCACCGGAGGCGACGGCGGGAAAGTCGTAGGCACGGGCCCAGTGGACGGGGTCGCCGTCCGGATAGATATCGACGGCCCCCTTCTTGAATGCCTCGAACAGCGTCGCATCCTGAAGGAAATACTCGATGGCGATCTCGTCGTAATTGTCGAAACCGACCTTGGACGGCAGATCCCTGGCCCAGTAATCGGGGTTGCGTTCATAGACGATGCGCTCGCCCGGCCGGACGGATTTGATCTTGTACGGCCCGGAGCCGAGCGGTGGTGTCAATGTCGTCTGGTCGAAGCTGTCGACGTCGGTCGCGTGCTTCGGCAGGATTGGCGTGCCGAAGGCGATGATCAGTGGCGTTTCGCGGTCGGCCTTGTCGTTGAAGGTGAAGCGCACGCTGCGCTCCGCCACCTTTTCCATCTTCGAGACGAATTCGAGCCGGCGGCTGAACGGCAGGCGCCCCTTGTCGCGCAGGAGTTCGAAGGTAAAGATCACGTCATCCGCCGTGACCGGCTGCCCGTCGGCCCATTTGGCTTTCGGATTGAGGTTGAACTGGATGAAGCTGCGGTCGTCGTCCCATTCGACGCTTTCCGCTAGCAGCCCGTAAAGCGTGAAAGGCTCGTCCTGCGAGCGCATCATGAGCGATTCGACGACCAGATTGCCGAATTGTGGATCCCACATTCCCCGCGCCGTCGTGCGCATGCTTTTCAGGATGAAGGGATTGAGATTGTCGAAGGTGCCGACCACGCCGTAGGAGATGCGGCCGCCTTTCTTCACATCCGGGTTCACATAGGGAAAATGCTTGAAATCCGGCGGAAGGGCGGGTTCTCCATGCATGGCGATGCCGTGAACGGGCTGGGCAACGGCCAGACCGGAAACCAGCGAAAAGGCCAGGCAGGCGATGAGACGGCGCATTCCAATTTTCTCCGGACAAACGGGGCGGGCGAATCGCCAGAGGCTAACATAAGAGGCCTTCATGCCAATATTTTGTTGGCACACGGGCTTCACGACACGGTTAAAAGCCAAAGTAAGGCTGGATATTGCTTTCCCGCCCGTGTAACAGGGGTGCCGGAAGCCGGGGGGTCATGTATTTGCCTCATTTGCACCGCAGGTCACGGTCAGGCCACCTCGACAAAGGGAGCGACGCAAGCTGCTCCGGGAGCGGATTTCAGGAGACGGAAACGTTATGACGTTCATGCCAGCGAAAACCATGCGGACGGCCATGTCCGCGCTTGTTCTTTCCTCTGCTGCCCTCGCAGCGCCGGCCGCGATGGCCCAGGAAGCTGCTGCCCCGCAAGGTGGCGCAACGCCGCCGCTCGGCTGGTACAAGACCTGCGCCAAGCAGGAAGACAGCGACGTTTGCGTCGTGCAGAACGTCGTTCTCGCGCAGAACGGCCAGCTCATCACCGCCGCCGGCATCATTACCGTCGAAGGCAAGGTCAACCGCCGGCTCCTTCAGGTGTCCGTGCCGTCCGCCCGCCTGATCCAGCCGGGCATCGTCATGCAGGTGGATGGCGGCAAGGGCCAGAAGCTCGATTATGCCGTTTGCCTTCCCGACAAATGCACCGCCGAACTGCCGCTGACCGACGCTCTGGTCAACAGCCTGAAGCGCGGTAACGAGGTCGTCTTCACCTCCATCAACTTCCGCCGCGCTCCGAACCCGATCAAGATCAGCCTCGGCGGCTTCTCCGCCGCCCTCGACGGCGCCCCGATCTCGCAGTCGGAACTGGCTGAAAGCCAGCGCAACCTTCAGGACAGCATGCAGAAGAAGGCAGAGGAAGCCCGCAAGAAGCTCGAGGAAGCCCAGAAGGCCGTCAAGGCGCCCTGACTGGCTAAACCCGATCCTTCGGAAACAACGAACCCCCGGTCGTCAGGCCGGGGGTCTTTTTTTGTTCCTTGCCGCGCGCAAAAAGAAAGCCCGGCGGTCGACCGGGCTTTCGATAATGGGGACAGGTCCGGCGATCAGCGCCCGGAGATGTCCACGTAATCGCGCTTTTCCGCACCAGTATAAAGCTGGCGCGGGCGGCCGATGCGCTGCTGGGGATCTTCGACCATTTCCTTCCACTGGGCAATCCAGCCGACGGTGCGGGCAAGGGCGAACAGCACCGTGAACATGGTGGTGGGGAAGCCCAGCGCACGCAGCGTGATGCCGGAGTAGAAGTCGACGTTCGGGTAGAGCTTCTTCTCGATGAAGTAATCGTCGGACAGCGCGTGCTTTTCGAGTTCCAGCGCCACCTGCATCAGCGGATCGTCGGCGTGACCTGTCGCTTCCAGCACCTCATACATCGTCTTCTGCATGATCTTGGCGCGCGGGTCGTAGTTCTTGTAGACGCGGTGGCCGAAGCCCATCAGGCGGAACGGGTCGTTCTTGTCCTTGGCCTTGGCGATGTATTCCGGAATGCGGTCCGGCGTGCCGATCTCCTCGAGCATGTTGAGGCAGGCTTCGTTCGCGCCGCCGTGAGCCGGACCCCACAGGCAGGCGATGCCGGCCGCGATGCAGGCGAACGGGTTGGCGCCGGACGAGCCGGCGAGGCGCACGGTCGAGGTCGACGCATTCTGCTCGTGATCGGCATGCAGGATGAAGATGCGGTCCATCGCACGGGCGAGAACCGGGTTCACCTGATACTCCTCGCAGGGAACGGCAAAGCACATGCGCAGGAAGTTGGCCGCGTAGTCGAGATCGTTCTTCGGATAAACGAACGGCTGGCCGACATGGTACTTGTAGGTCATGGCCGCGATCGTCGGCATCTTGGCGATGAGGCGCATGGACGCCACCATGCGCTGGTGCGGATCGGCGATGTCGGTGGAATCGTGGTAGAACGCAGCCATCGCGCCGACGGTGCCGACCATGACGGCCATCGGGTGCGCGTCGCGGCGGAAGCCCGTGAAGAACTTCGTCATCTGCTCGTGGACCATCGTGTGGCGCGTGACGCGATTGTCGAAGTCCTTCTTCTGGGCTGCGGTCGGAAGCTCGCCGTAGAGAAGGAGGTAGCAGGTTTCGAGGAAGTCGCCCTGTTCGGCCAGTTGCTCGATCGGATAGCCGCGGTGCAGCAGCATGCCGATGTCGCCATCGATATAGGTGATCTTGGATTCGCACGACGCCGTGGAGGTGAACCCCGGATCATAGGTGAACGCGCCGGTATTCTTGTAAAGCGCGCCAATATCGATCACGTCAGGACCGATCGTGCCGTGGCGAACGGCGAAATCGACCGTCTTCTCGCCCAGTGTCAGAGTTGATTTATCCGTCATGCTGATCCTCCAAGTGCGATTACGGCACATTCAGGGCGCCGCAGGTTTAAGCGTCCGTGACGTTAGCTATATGATCGTAAGCCTCATGCCAACCTAGCCAAAGGGCAAATGTTGCCGTTGCTTCTGGGTAAACAGTGTCTTAGCTGGTTGTGCGAGAAGTGGCATTGCGATGCTTTCGGACGGGGAGCGAGCCGACCGCAACGTTCCGTCGTCTTCTGTTCGGCTCTGCGACATATTGCTCTTTTGCGGTGGCCACGGCAAGCTGGAAACAGAGTGACGGACTGTCAAATTCATCAAAACGAAGGAGTACGTCGGCTCCGGGGAGAAGGGATGCCGAAGGCGGCGGTTGACGAGGGAGCCCTTGAATTCCGGGTTGATCCACCGGATGCACACCTGCCTGCGTCAGCGTCGCGGGGCGATGTTTCCGCCACGGATACGACCGTTGCGGCGGCACGGCCCGAGGACCGGCCCCGCTTCGACCCGAGCGTCGCCGCAAGGCGATTCGTAACGCTTGTGGAGAGCGAACTCGCCCACGGCCGCGCCTTTCTCTTCGCGCCCGTCTTTCTCGGGCTGGGCTCGGTGCTGTGGTTTTCGGCATATGAAACGCCGCGTCCCGCCATCTACCAGACCTGCCTTTTCGTCAGCCTTGTTCTTGCGGTTCTGCTGCGTCACCGCAGCCGCGTGCTTGCATTTTCCGCCGCGGCCGCGGCCCTCGTCGCCGCCGGCATGTGGCTGGCCGCCGGCGAGACGGCCCGCAAGGCGACCGTCATTCTCGACGGGCCCGTGACCGTCGACCTGACCGGCCGCGTTGTGTCGCGCGAAGCGGTGACGGGCGGCGGGTGGCGCTACACGGTCGATGTTGTTTCGACCGAGAGACCGGTCCTGAAACGGCCGCCCGAACGGGTCGCGCTCATCGCGCGGGGCCCTCACGAGGCCTTCGCGGACGGGCAGGGGATCGTGGGCCGCGCCCGGCTTTCGCCGCCTTCGGGACCGGCCATGCCGGGGCTGACGGACTTCGCCTTCTCCTCCTATTTCCAGGAGATCGGCGCGATCGGATTCTTCTATGGAGCGCCGCGCCCTGCGGTCCTGCCGGAAGCCGCGGCCAAGGGGCTGCTTGCATCGGCCTATGCGTGGATCGGTCATCTTCGCATCGTGATCGGCGAGCGGATCCGTTCGATCATTCCGGGAGACGCCGGGGCGTTCGCCACCGCGATGGTGACGGACGAAAGGCGGGCGATGACGCGGGAGACGGCCGAAGCGCTGCGGCTCTCGGGGCTTGCGCACATCATCGCCATTTCCGGTCTCAACATGGCGCTGTCGGCCGGCATCTTCTTCGTCGGCTTCCGCATGCTTCTCAGCCTCCATCAAGGCCTCGCGCAAGCCGTCCCGATCAAGAAGCTGGCCGCCGTCGGCGCGCTGGCAGGCGTCACCGCCTATTATCTGCTGTCCGGGTCCGCCGTCTCCGCCGAGCGCGCCTGGCTGATGATGTCCATCATGCTCATCGCCGTCCTGATCGGCAGGCCATCGATCAGCATCCGCAACGTGGCGATTTCCGCCCTCGTCATTCTCGTCATGGCGCCGTCGGACGTGATGGGCGCGAGCTTCCAGATGTCCTTCGCCGCCACGGCGGCACTGGTTGCGGGCTACGCGCTCTTTCGGGAGCGGAAGGAGGACGACCGGCAGATTTCCGCCTTGCCGTCCGTTGCGTTTGTGACAAAAAGCTGGCGGTTCTTCTGGGGAATCGCGTTGACCTCCATCATCGGCGGTGTCTCGACCGCCATATTCTCCGTGGCTCATTTCCAGCAGCTTGCCGTGTGGGGACTGCCCGCAAATCTGGCGGCCATGCCTGTCGTTTCCTTCATCGTCATGCCGGCGGGCCTCATCGCCATGCTGCTCATGCCGTTCGGCCTCGACGCCTGGCCGCTGCGGGTGATGGGATTCGGCCTTGATCTGGTGATCGATATCGCCAGGGAAATTTCGTCCTGGGGAGGCGAAGGCGCCTCGGGTCTCCTTCCGCCTTTCGTCTTTCCGCTGGTTGTGACCGGCTTTCTTCTTTTGGTGATCCTGAAAACGGAGTTGCGTTTCATCGGTGCGGCCCTCATCGCGGCAACCTTTGCCGCCACTTTCCTCGTCGAGGACCGTTCGCCGCCATCGATCGTCATCTCCGAAAGCGGCGACCTCGTCGGTATCGTCGGTGCGAACACCGTTGCGACCAATCGCGAAAATCCGCCCTCCTTCATCTTTTCCCAATGGCGAAGAGCGCTCGACGGTCCGGATCATATCAAGCCGGTCATGATGCCGGATGGCGCTGGAAAGCGGGCGGAAAGCCAGCCGCGCCGCCGGGAGCTGACCGCAGAGGAAGCGGAAGCCGCCCGACATGCAATGGCGGGCGCGCTTGCCGCGGGAGAAGCCGGTCGGTTCACCTGCCTGAAAAGGCTATGGTGCATCGCGCGTTACGGAGAGACCATGACGGACGACATCAAAATCGCCGTCGTGGAAGATGCGGCCTTTGTGGAATCCGCCTGCATGAGCGCCGATATCATCGTCACGCCCGTTCGCCTGAGGCGTTCGGCCTGTCCATTCAATCCGGTCTCAACCGGCAACGGCGATGCGTTAATCGATCCCGTTGTCAGAGGCGCAGCGGACGACAGCCTCACCGGTGCGGGTGTCGCCAACCGACCCCGTCTTTTCACGGGCGTTTCACTAGCCAGACACGGCTCGATCGCCATTCGATTTGAAAACGGCTTCCAAGGGCGAGCGAAGATCGAAACTGCACGCAACGGATCGGAACGCCCCTGGAACCTGCACCGGCTTTACGACTGGCGCAGCGACAGGTTCCTCGACGATGCCGAGGCGTCCATGTCGCTGGACATTAGTGATAGCGGCGAATGAGACCGACGAGCTTGCCCTGAACCTTGACGCGGTCGGCGGAGAATATCCGCGTCTCATAGGCCGGATTGGCGGCTTCGAGGGCAATGGAGGCGCCCTTGCGGCGGAAGCGCTTCAGCGTCGCTTCCTCATCGTCCACCAGGGCCACGACGATATCGCCGGGATTGGCATTGCTGATATTGCGAATGATGACCGTGTCGCCGTCGAAAATGCCGGCCTCGATCATCGAATCGCCTTTCACTTCCAGCGCATAATGTTCGCCGGAGCCGAGCATGTCGGCGGGAACGACGATCTCGTGGGTGTTGTGCTGGATGGCGGAAATCGGAACTCCGGCGGCGATGCGCCCCATCACGGGAACCGGAACGGCTTCGCTTTCGCTCGCCGGCTTCTGGACAACGGCGGGCTGGGGCTTGCCCAGGCTGCCTTCGATGACGCTCGGCGAGAAACCGCGTCGCGGCTGGGGAGAGGGGGTATAGGCTTCGGGCAGCTTGATGACCTCGAGAGCCCGGGCGCGGTTCGGCAGGCGGCGAATGAAGCCGCGTTCCTCCAGCGCCGTGATGAGGCGGTGAATGCCCGACTTGGACGCGAGGTCGAGCGCATCCTTCATTTCATCGAATGACGGCGGCACGCCGGATTCCTTCATTCGCTCATGAATGAAAAGCAGCAATTCCTGTTGCTTGCGCGTCAGCATAGATCACCCCAGATGTTCGAAACAAATCCAGAACAGACACTATATGTTCGGCTTGTGTTCCGCAAGGCGAATTTTTCGTGGAGGTTCTTGTAGGAATGCGGACACAGTCGGCGTCCCACATACGTGTCGACTTGTAGACCGGTAACGCCAATGAGGGACTATGACTTGAATTTATTGGTGAGAGCGCAGGGGTTCGAACCCTGGACCTACTGATTAAAAGTCAGTTGCTCTACCGGCTGAGCTACGCTCTCCCGTCGGGCGTTTGCGCGCCTGTCGAAAGTGCGCGGAACATATGCAGGAGCCTGTTTGCGGTCAACCGAAAAATCGCCGGTTTCGGTTCTTTCCTGCGGTTTCAAGTCGCGGGCGCGAAAAGGTGAATTGCATTTTCGGGCATTCGGGCGTTAGGAAGGCGCGGTTTTCGAAGGGTGCGGGGCGTTCCGAAGCAATGATCGCGGACATATCTTTTCTGAGCGCGCTGGTGGCCGGTGCGCTGTCGTTCCTGTCGCCCTGCGTTCTGCCGCTCGTGCCGCCCTACCTCTGTTACATGGCCGGCATCTCTCTCGACCAGTTCCGGGGCGAGGGGGGCGAGGCGGTCGCAACCGCCAGCACGACGCGCCGCGCCGTTCTGCTGACGGCCTTTCTGTTCACGCTTGGCTTCGCGACGGTCTTCGTGGCGCTCGGCGCCGGCGCCTCGAGCATCGGTGTCCTGCTGCGCCAGCACATCGACATTCTGGCGAAGATCGGTGGCCTGATCATCATCGTCATGGGACTCAACTTCCTTGGCGTGTTCAGGATCGGATTACTGTCGCGCGAGGCGCGGTTCCAGGCGGGCGGGCGCCCGGCAACGCTATCCGGCGCCTACATCATGGGGCTCGCCTTCGCATTCGGCTGGACACCGTGCATCGGGCCCGTGCTGGGCGCCATTCTGGGGGTTGCCGCCTCCCGGGAAACAGTGGGCGACGGCGCGCTGCTTCTGGCGATCTATTCCCTCGGCCTGGCGGTTCCGTTCTGGATCGCCGCCGGCTTTTCCGGCGCCTTCATGCGCTTCCTCGTGCGGTTCCGCAAACATCTGGGCGTGGTGGAAAAGCTGATGGGCGTGCTGCTGATTCTCACCGGCCTGGCCTTCATCTTCGGCTTCGTTTCCGATGCCGCCATATGGTTTCAGCAGACCTTCCCGATCCTGATGCGGATCGGCTGAACGCGGCAGGCCCGAATCGGAAACGCCGTGCATGGCAGGAATCGCCGGGATGCTCATGTCCTTTTTCGGCCCGACGCCATCGGGTTTCCTCCACGCCGGCCGGCTTCGAACCGGCGGGCAGGTGCATATCAGCGCCGGGTCACGGCTTCCTTGAGAAGGGAGGGCAGGGCGCGGAAACCGCGGCCCGGCTCGACGCCTTCGCGCATCAGCATGTTGCGTAGCGGCGTGAAGCCGGACAACAGGTGCAGACCGGCGGCGCGCACCATCTGAACCGGCAGGAAGCCGGAGAGCAGCGAACGGTTCAGGATATCGACGCTGTAGGTCCGGCTCAGAACGTCCAGGCGGCGGCGGCGGTCGAAGCGGTCGCCCGCATCGGCGGGAACCGGGCGCTCGCGAACCGTGCCGAGAATTTCGCTCAGCGTCATGATGTCGCGCAGCGACAGGTTGAGCCCCTGGGCACCGATCGGCGGAAAAGCGTGGGCGGCCTCGCCGACCAGCGCGATTCGGCCCTTGCCGAAGCGCTTGGCGACGAGGCTCGAAAGCGGCCATGCCTGCACGCCGTCCTCGACGGAAACCTTGCCCAGCATGGACTGCATCCGCGCCTCGACCCTGCGGCTCAGTTCATCGGCGGGCAGCGCGCAGAGTTCCTCGGCCTCCTGCGGGCGAACGACCCAGACGAGGCTCGACCGGTTGCCGGGCAGCGGCACCTGCGTGAACGGCCCGGTTTCGGTATGAAATTCGGTGGAGGTGTTGCCGTGGGGAAGGGTGTGGGCGAAATTCAGCACGACTGCCGTCTGCGGATAGGCCCAGGTCCTGACGCCGATGCCGGCGGCCTCCCGAATCGCCGACTTGCGGCCATCGGCCCCAACGACGAACGCGGCCTCGATGGTGTCTCCGTCGGACAGCGACAGATGCACCGCATCGCGTTCGAGCGACACCGTTTCGACGAACGCCGTACGGCGGGCGATGTTCGGCTCGGCGGCCACCGCATCGGCCAGCGCCTTCAGCAGGCTGATGTTGACGAAATTGTAGCCGAAGGCGGCAATGCCGATGTCGGACGAGCGGAACCGGGCGATGGGAGCGCGGATCAGGCGCGACGTGCCGTCGATGATCTGCATGGTGGACAGCGCCGCCGCATCCGGCGAGACGCGGTCCCAGAGGCCAAGCCGTTCCATGAAGCGGACCGACTGGTCCATCAGCGCGGTGGTGCGATGATCCTCGACCGAGGGGGCCGGCGCGATCAACGCCACCGAACGGCCCGAACGGGCCAGCGCCAGCGCAGCAATGAAGCCTGCGAGCCCGCCGCCCGCGACCGCCGTTTCGAACTTCGCCATGTTAGCTCTCCCAAACCGTTTCGTTAGGAGTCAGTCTATGCGCCCTGACGGTGAATTTCCATGCGGCAAACGCGCATCGGCGCACTTTTCAACCTGTACGGGCCTGCTGAAAAACGGCAATGCGCCTTTCCTATCCTGACGATTTCGTTCTAGAAGCAGATGGAACACGCGGCGGGCAGCGTCTCAAAGGGCGGCAGGCATGAGAATATTCAATTACAGGCGGGTACCCTATGCGGAGATCCGCGCGTTTTCCGTTCACATCCTGACGGCATCGGGTTCGTTTCTGGCGTTTCTCGGCGTTCTCGCCGCGGCGGAGAAGGATTTCGTTTCCATGTTCTGGTGGTTGGCGGCCGCACTCTTCGTCGATGGAATCGACGGGCCGATCGCGCGCCGGGTGCGGGTCAAGGAAGTGCTGCCGAACTGGTCGGGCGATACGCTGGACAATATCATCGACTATGTGACCTATGTCCTGCTGCCCGCCTTCGCGCTCTACCAGAGCGGCATGATCGGTGAACCCTGGTCGTTTTTCGCCGGCGGCGCCATCGTCGTCTCCAGCGCCATCTATTATGCCGATATGGGCATGAAGACCGACGAATACTTCTTTTCCGGATTTCCCGTCGTGTGGAACATGGTGATCTTCACCTTGTTCGTCGTCGAGGCCGACATGGTGACGGCGAGCCTGGTGGTGGTGTTTTCGGTGGTTCTGACGTTCCTGCCAATCCATTTCCTGCATCCGGTCCGCGTCAGGCGGCTGCGGGCGCTGAACCTGACGGTCTTCTTCATCTGGGCGGGACTTGGCGTCTATGCGCTGCTTGCAGGTTTCCAGACCCCCTTCTGGTTGAAGGCGGGCATTGCGGCAAGTGGTCTGTACCTTTACGGAATCGGAGCGGTCCTTCAGCTTTTCCCGGCTCTTGGCCGCAAATGAACGGTGTCGGCGCCGACGTGTCCATGCGGTGTGTGATTAAAAAAAAGGCTTGCATAAGTTTTGTCCGAATGGTCAATAATGGCAGGTTCCAAGGGACAAATTGATGCCGGCGCTTAAAGAGGAACCTGCAAGAGTTCATCAGCCACGGCCGAGGGGAAAAGATAAGGTATGCCAGAAGCGGCCGCTGTCCCGCTGTTGTCCGTTCGCAAGCTGACGAAGCTTTTCGGCACTTTCGCCGCGTGTAACGGTATCGACCTCGAAATCAAGCCAGGGGAAATCCACGCGCTTCTCGGCGAGAACGGCGCCGGGAAGTCCACGCTCGTCAAGATGCTTTTTGGCGTTCTCAGCCCCAGTTCCGGCGAGATCGTCTGGAACGGAAAAGCCGTGTCCATCGGGTCCCCCGGCGAAGCGCGCCGTCTGGGCATCGGCATGGTCTTCCAGCATTTCTCCCTTTTCGAAGCGCTGACCGTCGCGGAAAATATCGCGCTTTCGCTGGACGATGCCGTTCCGTTGCAGAAGATCGCCGAGCAGGCCGCCGCCCTGTCGAGGCAATATGGCCTGCCGCTCGATCCCTCCGCCCATGTGGCCGATCTTTCGGTCGGCGAGCGCCAGCGCATCGAGATCGTCCGGGCGCTTCTCCAGAACCCGCGCCTCATCATTCTCGACGAGCCGACGTCGGTCCTCACGCCGCAGGAAGCCGACAGGCTTTTCGAAACGCTGGAAAAACTGAAGGCCGAGGGCCGTTCCGTCCTCTATATCAGCCATCGGCTGGAGGAGGTGCAGCGCATCTGCGACCGCGCGACGGTGCTGCGCCACGGCAAAGTCAACGGCGCCTGCGATCCGAAGAACGAAACACCGGCTTCGCTGGCCCGCATGATGGTCGGCGCCGAGGTGGCGAGCGTCGAGCGTGACGAAGGCGGTGCGCCGGGCGAGGTGAAGCTCGACGTGCGCCACCTTTCCGTTCCCGCCCGCACGCCTTTTGCCGTGTCGCTCCGGGACATCTCGTTCACGGTGCGCGCCGGCGAGGTGCTGGCGATTGCGGGCGTGGCGGGCAACGGCCAGGGCGAGTTGTTCGACGCGCTGTCCGGCGAATATCCGCAGGCCGACAATGAAGCGGTCTTCCTGTGCGGCAGGGCGGCGGGCAATCTCGGCATCACACGCCGCCGCCTGCTCGGTGCCGGATTCGTTCCCGAGGAGCGTCAAGGCCATGCCGCCGTCGCCGCCATGACGCTGTCAGAGAACCTGCTTCTGGCGCGAAACCAGTCGGACCGCCGCGCCTTTCTCGGCGGCGGGCCGCTCGGCGTGATCCGTCACGGCACCCTTGCAGCGGCCTCCAGACGCATCAGCGAGGAAATGGACGTGCGCAAGGCGAGCGAGGATCCGCCGGCCGGATCGCTCTCGGGCGGCAATCTCCAGAAATTCATCGTCGGCCGCGAACTCGATCGCCAGCCCTCCGTGCTGATCGTGAACCAGCCGACCTGGGGCGTGGATGCCGGCGCGGCAAGCCGCATCCGTCAGGCGCTCGTCGATCTGGCCCGCAGCGGCTCCGCCGTGGTCGTCATCAGCCAGGATCTCGACGAGATTTTCGAGGTGGCCAGCCGGATCGCCGTCATTTCCGAGGGGCGGCTTTCGGAACCCCGCCCGGCGGGCGAGATGAGCCTGGAAAAGATCGGTCTCCTGATGGGCGGCATGCACGAAGACAGCGGCAAAGCGGAGAGCGCCCATGCGCATTGAGCTGGAAAAAAGGCCGCGCCTTTCGAAATTCTTCATGGTGGTTTCGCCGCTGCTGGCGTTTGTGCTGACGATCGTCGCCGGCGCCGTCATGTTCGTAGCGCTCGGCAAGAGCCCGGTCGATGCGCTCTATGCGTTCTTCATCGAGCCGCTGCTGGAGGTCTGGTCGCTTCACGAACTGGCGATCAAGGCGGCGCCGCTGATCCTGATCGCCGTCGGCTTGTCGATCTGTTATCGCTCCAACAACTGGAACATCGGCGCCGAAGGCCAGTTCATCGCCGGGGCGATCGCCGGGTCGTTCCTTCCGGTCGTCGTGCATGGCTGGCAGCCGGAATGGCTTCTCGTGCCCATGCTGGTCATGGGGGTGATCGGCGGTGCGCTGTTCGCCGCGATTCCTGCCCTTCTGAAGGCGCATTTCAACACCAACGAAATCCTGACAAGCCTGATGCTGGTCTATGTCGCACAGCTTTTCCTCGACTGGCTGGTGCGTGGTCCGTGGCGCAACCCGGCCGGCTTCAATTTCCCGGAAACGCGGCAATTCGCGCAGGTCGCGGTTCTGCCGGAAATGTTCGCCTCCGGCCGCGCCCATTGGGGCTTCGGCTTTGCGATCATCGCCGCCGTCGCCGTCGCCTTCATGATGAAATACACGCTGAAGGGCTTTCAGGTCTCCGTTCTCGGCCAGTCCGAGCGGGCAGGGCGCTTCGCCGGCTTCTCCGCCCGCGGCATGATCTGGTTCTCGATGCTGTTTTCCGGCGCGCTTGCCGGGCTCGCCGGCATTTCCGAAGTATCGGGAGCCATCGGCCAGCTGCGCCCGGTCATCTCCCCCGGCTACGGCTTCACGGCCATCATCGTCGCGTTCCTCGGCCGTCTGAACCCCTTCGGAATCGTCGCCGCCGGTCTCGTCCTCGCCCTGACCTATCTGGGCGGCGAGGCGGCGCAGCTTTCGATCGGCGTATCGGACAAGGTGACGCGCGTGTTCCAGGGATTGCTGCTGTTCTTCGTACTGTCCTGCGACACGCTCATCCTTTATCGCATCAGGCTCGTCTTCCGCGGGCGGAGCGCGGCGGCGGGAGGTTCCCAATGATCGTCGAAGCCATCCTTCTCACCGTCATCACCGCCGCCACGCCGCTCGTGCTCGCCTCGCTGGGCGAACTGGTGACGGAAAGAGCCGGCGTGCTCAACCTCGGGGTCGAAGGCATGATGGTGATGGGCGCGGTGGCGGCATTTGCCGCGACGGCGCTCACCGGCTCGCCCTATCTCGGCGTGATCGCCGGCATCGTTTCGGGGGGGCTGTTCTCGCTGCTTTTCGGTTTCCTGACGCTGACGCTCGTCGCCAATCAGGTCGCCACCGGCCTTGCCCTGACGATCCTCGGGCTTGGTGTATCCGGCATGGCGGGCGAGCCTTTCGTCGGGCAGCCGGGCATCAAGCTGCCGCAGATCGCCATCCCGCTGCTGAGCGACATCCCGGTCGTCGGGCCGCTGCTCTTCCGGCAGGACCTGATCTTCTATCTGTCGATCGCGCTGGTCATCGGCGTGAACTGGTTTCTCTTCAGCAGCCGGGCCGGCCTCAAGCTGCGCGCCGTGGGCGACAGCCATGCCTCGGCGCATGCGCTCGGCATCAACGTCATCAGGCTGCGCTATCTCGCCGTGATGTTCGGCGGCGCCTGCGCCGGTCTGGCCGGAGCGCAGCTTTCGCTGATCTATACGCCGCAATGGACCGAGAACATGACGGCCGGGCGCGGCTGGATCGCGCTGGCGCTGGTCGTCTTCGCATCCTGGCGTCCGTGGCGGGTTCTGGCAGGCGGCTATCTCTTCGGCGCGGTGACGATCGGCCAGCTTCACGCGCAGGCCCTGGGCCTGGGCATTCCGTCGCAGTTCCTGTCGGCATTGCCTTATGTCGCAACGGTTGTAGTCCTGATCCTGATCTCGCATAATCGACGCATGACGCTCATCAATACGCCGGCGTCGCTCGGCAAATCCTTCGTCCCGGACCGCTGACGGCGGGCCGGTTCACCGAAACCATACAGGTCATCAACTTCCAGCAGAGGTCATCATGAAGAAACTGTTCATTACCCTGGCCGCATCGGCGGCGCTTCTCGGCGGTCTCGCCACCACCGCTTCGGCTGAGGACAAGCAGAAGATCTGCTTCGTCTATGTCGGTTCCAAGACCGACGGCGGCTGGACCCAGGCCCACGACATCGGCCGCCTGGAGCTGGAAAAGGCTCTCGGCGACAAGATCGAGACGTCCTATCTGGAAAACATTCCAGAAGGCCCCGACGCCGAACGCGCCATCGAGCGCATGGCCCGCTCGGGCTGCAATCTTGTCTTCACCACCTCCTTCGGCTTCATGGACGCCACGGTGAAAGTGGCCGAGAAGTTCCCGGACGTGAAGTTCGAACACGCGACCGGCTACAAATCGGCCGAGAATGTCGCGACCTACAATTCGCGTTTCTACGAAGGTCGTTACATTCAGGGCCAGATCGCCGCCAAGCTCTCCGAAAAGGGCGTGGCCGGTTACATCGCCTCCTTCCCGATCCCGGAAGTCGTGATGGGCATCAACGCCTTCCTGCTCGGCGCGCAGTCGGTCAACCCGGACTTCAAGGTCAAGGTCGTGTGGGCCAACACCTGGTTCGACCCGGGCAAGGAAGCCGACGCCGCCAAGGCCCTGATCGACCAGGGCGTCGATATCCTGACACAGCACACCGACACGACCGCGCCGATGCAGGTCGCGGCCGAGCGCGGCATCAAGGCGTTCGGCCAGGCGTCCGACATGATCGCGGCCGGGCCGACCACGCAGCTGACCGCCATCGTCGACACCTGGGGCGCCTATTACATCAAGCGCGTCAACGCCCTGATCGACGGCACGTGGAAAACCGAGTCGGTCTGGGACGGCCTGAAGGACGGCATCCTGACGATGGCTCCCTATACCAACATGCCTGACGACGTGAAGACGCTGGCCGAGGACACCGAAGCCAAGATCAAGTCCGGAGAGTTGCATCCGTTCACCGGCCCGATCAACAAGCAGGACGGTTCCGAATGGCTCAAGGAAGGCGAAAAGGCCGAGGACGGCGTTCTGCTCGGCATGAACTTCTACGTCGCCGGCGTCGACGACACGCTGCCGAACTGATCCGGCCGGCCTAGCCTTTGCTGTGAACCCGCGCCGGTCTTCCGGCGCGGGGCCTGTTTTTGCGTGCGTCTGGCGCCGAAAGACAATAAGATACAGGTCATTATTCGCAGTACGATTTTAAATTGCAACCATGTCGCATGCGTTATCCTGCCATCCGAAATTCATATGAGGGGATGATCATCACGTGCGCAAGCCAACACCGGACGCGGCGCTGAAGGGGCGGCGGGCTGGCACGAATCACGCCCGCGTCGTCCAGCAGTTGGGAAAGGATATCGTGTCCGGCCACTTTCCGGCCGGTGGACTGCTGCCGGGCGACGCCGAACTCGCGCAACGGTTTCAGGTCTCGCGCACGGTGCTGCGCGAAGCGCTCAAGACGCTGGACGCCAAGGGGCTGATCAGCCCGCGGGTGCGGATCGGAACAAGCGTGCGCTGCCGCCGCGACTGGAACCATTTCGATCCCGAAGTCCTGCTCTGGTATATCGAATCCGGCATCGATGCCCGCCTTCTGGGGCAGATACAGGAAATCCGCCTTGCCTTCGAGCCACGTGCGGCGGCGCTCGCCGCAGCGAATGCCAGCGACGCGCATGTGCAGGCGATCACGGACCGGATCCATTCCTTCCTCTCCGGCACGCTGTCCCCGCCGGATGTCGTTTCGACGCTGATGGAGGTTCACGCCGCCATCGCCGACGCCTCGGCCAATGTGTTCATCCAGTCGGCGGAATCCCTGTTGAAAGCCGCGCTGGTCGGTCATTTCCACTATGACGCCGCGTTCGTGGAGAAAATCGCCGAACGCGCCGCCGGGGCCTACCGCGACCTTGCCTGCTCCATCCGCGAGCGCGATGCTCCCGCTGCCTTCGCCGCGATGGAAGCGGTCCTGCATTCCGGCTTTCCACCGCCCTGAGCGCTCCCGCGCACGGTCTTTGTCTCTGCCCGACCTGCTGATAGAAAGGGGCAGGGGAATCGCCTTCCCCGGTAGAAAACAGCCCGAACAGCGCCCCGGATTTCCGGCGCGGCGCTCGCATGCAGGGAAGGAAACGTTTCATGGCTCGCACTTGTCTGGCCGTCATTCTTGCCGCTGGCGACAGCACCCGGATGAAATCCGGTCTTTCGAAGGTCCTGCATCCTGTGGCCGGCCTGCCGATGATCTCCCACGTGGTGCGCGCGGTCGCCGCCGCTGGCGTTCAGGATGCCGCGCTCGTCGTCGGCCGCGATGCGGAGAAGGTCACGGCTGCCGCGTCGGGCGAGGGGCTGCCCGTCCTTTCCTTCTTCCAGGAACAGCGTCTGGGCACGGGACACGCCGTCCTGACGGCGCGCGAGGCCATCTCCCGCGAATACGACGACGTGATCGTCGTCTATGGCGACGTGCCGCTCATCACGCCCGGACCGCTGATCGAGGCGCGCCGCAAGCTGGCGGAGGGCAACGATGTCGCTGTCATCGGTTTCCATACGGAAAAGCCGACCGGCTACGGCCGCCTGCTGACCGAAAACGGCCGCCTTTACGCCATCCGCGAGGAAAAGGACGCGACCGATGAAGAGCGGGCCGTCAAATGGTGCAACAGCGGCATCATGGCGATCAACGGGCGCAAGGCGCTCGACCTGTTGCAGCGCATCGGCAACAACAACGCCAAGGGCGAATATTATCTGACCGATCTCGTCGAGATCGTGCGCCTGACGGGCGGGAATGCCGTCATGGTCGCGGCCTCGGAGGAGGAAATGACCGGCTGCAACACGCGTGCCGAACTGGCCGTTCTCGAAAACCTGTGGCAAAGGCGCAGGCGCGAAGACATCATGCTCTCGGGCGTCACCATGATCGCACCCGAAACCGTGTTCCTGTCGCATGACACGGTGATCGGCCAGGACGTCCTGATCGAGCCGAACGTCGTGTTCGGGCCGGGCGTCACGGTGGAAGGCGGCGCCGTCATCCATGCCTTCTGCCATATCGAGGGCGCCCATATCGCCCCGGGTGCCACGGTCGGTCCCTTCGCCCGGCTGCGTCCCGGCGCGCGTCTGGCGGAAGGCTCGAAGGTCGGCAATTTCTGCGAGGTCAAGAAGGCCGAGATCGGAGCAGGCGCGAAGGTGAACCACTTGACCTACATCGGCGACGCGTTCATCGGAGCGGAGGCCAATATCGGCGCGGGTACGATCACTTGCAATTACGACGGCGTGAACAAGCACGAGACCCGGATCGGCGAGCGTGCCTTCATCGGCTCCAATTCGTCGCTCGTCGCGCCCGTGACGGTCGGCAACGATGCGCTGGTCGCCTCGGGCAGCGTGATCACGGCGGACGTGCCCGATGGAGCGCTGGCGCTCGGCCGCGCCCGGCAGGAGATGAAGCCGGGCCGAGCGCTCGTCATCCGCGAGCGCAACCTTGCGATCAAGGCGGCCAGGAAAAAGGGCTGACCGGGCGCGTTACGGATCGAAACCGAAAGTGACCGGAGCGGTGATTGCTCTTTAAGGTCCAATCGTTAAAGCAATTGCGGAGAAAGGCGGGCTTTGCCCTGCAACCTCTGGATCATGGAAGAAACAGCATGTGCGGCATTGTTGGAATCGTAGGCACGCAGCCGGTCGCCGGCCGACTCGTCGATGCTCTGAAACGTCTCGAATATCGCGGTTATGATTCCGCCGGCGTCGCGACAATCGACAACGGCTCGATGGATCGCCGCAGGGCCGAGGGCAAGCTCTTCAATCTGGAGCAGAAGCTGTCCGAACATCCGCTTCCGGGCACGACGGGCATTGCCCATACCCGATGGGCGACGCATGGCGTGCCGAACGAAACCAACGCCCACCCGCATTTCGTGGACGGCGTGGCCGTCGTTCACAACGGCATCATCGAGAATTTCTCCGAAATCCGCGACGAACTGGTCGCCGAAGGCGCGACCTTCACCAGCCAGACGGACACCGAGGTCGTCGCGCAGCTTCTGGCGAAATACACCCGCGAGGGGTTCTCGCATCGCGATGCCATGCTGAGGATGCTCAACCGCATCACCGGCGCCTATGCGCTGGTGGTGATGTTCGCGGACGATCCCGACACCCTCATGGGTGCCCTGTTCGGCCCGCCGCTCGCCATCGGCTGGGGCAAGGGCGAAATGTTCATCGGCTCGGACGCGATTGCGCTTGCGCCCTTCACCAACGAGATCAGCTATCTCGTCGATGGCGATTGCGCGATCCTGCACAGAGACGGCGCGGAAATCATCGATCACGCCGGTCGGGAGGTCGAGCGTCCGCGCCAGATCACCCAGGCCGCGGCCTTTCTGGTCGACAAGGGCAATCATCGCCACTTCATGGAGAAGGAAATCCATGAACAGCCGGAGGTGATCTCGCATGCGCTCAGCCATTACGTGGATTTCACCTCCAACAAGGTGATCGCCCAGCCGGGCATCGATTTCTCCGAGGTGCGCAGCCTCGCCATCTCTGCCTGCGGTACCGCCTATCTCGCCGGACTGACCGGCAAATACTGGTTCGAGCGTTATGCGCGCCTGCCGGTCGAGATCGACGTTGCATCCGAATTCCGCTATCGCGAGATGCCGCTGTCGCCGGATCAGGCCGCGCTCTTCATCTCGCAATCCGGCGAAACCGCCGATACGCTGGCATCGCTGCGTTACTGCAAGGCGGAAGGGCTGAAGATCGGCGCTGTCGTCAATGTCCGGGAATCGACCATTGCCCGGGAATCCGATGCGGTCTTCCCCATTCTCGCCGGCCCTGAAATCGGTGTCGCTTCCACCAAGGCCTTCACCTGCCAGCTCGCGGTTCTGGCCGCACTGTCCATCGCCGCGGGCCGCGCCCGGGGCACCGTTTCCGAAGCGGAGGAGATCGCGCTGGTCCGGTCGCTGATCGAGATGCCGCGCATCATGAACCGGGTGCTGAATACGGTCCAGCCGCAGATCGAGAACCTTTCGCGCGAGCTGTCGCGCTACAAGGATGTTCTCTATCTCGGCCGGGGCACGAGTTATCCGCTGGCGCTGGAAGGCGCACTGAAGCTCAAGGAAATCTCCTATATCCACGCTGAAGGCTACGCCGCCGGCGAGCTGAAGCACGGGCCGATCGCGCTGATCGACGAGAACATGCCGGTGATCGTCATCGCTCCCCACGACCGTTTCTTCGAGAAGACGGTTTCCAACATGCAGGAGGTCGCGGCCCGCGGCGGCAAGATCATCTTCATCACCGACGAGAAGGGGGCGGCAGCCTCCAGGCTCGAAACGCTGGCGACGATCGTTCTTCCCACCGTCGACGAAATCATCACGCCGATGGTCTTCGCGCTGCCGATCCAGCTTCTCGCCTATCATACCGCCGTCTTCATGGGGACGGATGTCGACCAGCCGCGCAATCTTGCGAAGTCGGTCACGGTGGAATGATCCTCCGGCGCGCGAGGGCGGCAGACGAGGCAGCCGTCTCGCGGGAAGCGCTTGTTCTGTCGCACGTTCCTCCTGAGCTTTTCCGAAGCCCGCCCTTGTGTGGACCCGTGCCGTCCGGCATTGTCTCATACCATCCGTTATTTCACGGCAAGAACGACTGACAACGCATGAGCGGCACTCCAGACAGAATTTCCCTCGCGGCCCGTTTAAGGAACAACTTCCTCACCGGGCTCATCATCTGTGCGCCCGTGGTGATCACGAGCTGGCTGATCTGGACGTTCATCCACTGGGCGGACAGTTGGGTGAAGCCGTATATTCCGCTTCACTACAATCCAGAGGAATATTTCCAGTTTGCCATTCCCGGCCTGGGTCTGCTGATCGCGGTGGTGTTCATCACGCTCATCGGTCTGCTCGGTTCGAACCTGTTCGGGCAATGGGTCGTGACGTTCACGGAATCGATCCTCAACCGCACGCCGCTCGTGCGCCCGATCTACAAGGGCGTGAAGCAGATCTTCGAAACGGTTCTCAAGGAAAACACCCAATCCTTCCGCACGGTGGGCCTGATCGAGTTTCCCGGCCCCGGCACCTATGCGCTCGTGTTCATCTCGGCGGAGGCCAAGGGGGAGCTGGCCGTCCGCTTCAACGAGCTGGGGCAGGAGATGATCGCCGTCTTCCTGCCGCCGACCCCGGTGCCGACCGCCGGATTCCTCCTTTTCGTTCCCCGGGAGAAAGTCATCATCCTCGACATGTCACCGGAGGACGCGGCCAAGCTGCTGATTTCCGGCGGGCTTGTGAACCCGGAGGTCAAGGACAGGCTGATCGGAGCGAAGGACGAGAAAGACGCCAAGCCCTAGAATCCGTCAGGTTCAGAATGAACCTGACGGATTCTAGGATTCTTTGTTTCGTTTGTCTTTTCGGGAAAACCGGTTCTCACTTTTCCCTGACAAACTCTAAGCCGCTCATCCGGCGCGCAGGAAGCGGATCGCCTCGTCGCGCCGGTAGAGGTAGAGCAGGGTGCGGATCGCCTCTCCGCGCTCGCTGCGCAATTCCGGATCGCGCTCGATGAGATAGGCGGCGTCCTTGCGGGCAATCTCCAGCAGGTCGCCATGCGCTTCCAGGCTGGCGATCCTGAAGCCCGGCGTGCCGGACTGGCGCGTGCCGAGCAGCTCGCCTTCGCCGCGCAGCTTCAGGTCCTCCTCCGCGATCAGGAAGCCGTCCTCGCTTTCCCGCAAGATGTTGAGCCGCGCCTTGCCGTTTTCCGACAGCGGCCCCTTGTAAAGCAGGATGCAGGACGAGGCGCCGTCACCGCGCCCGACCCGGCCCCGGAGCTGATGAAGCTGCGCCAGCCCGAACCGTTCCGCGTGCTCGATGACCATGATCGTCGCATCCGGCACGTCGACGCCCACCTCCACGACGGTCGTCGCGACCAGAATGCGCGTCATGCCGTCCCTGAACGCGCTCATGGCCGCTTCCTTCTCGGCGACGCTCATCCTGCCGTGGATCAGCCCGGCGCGGTCGCCGAAGAATTGCCGAAGGACGGCATGGCGCTCTTCGACGGACGTTAAATCACTATCTTCGGATTCTTCCACAAGTGGGCATATCCAATAGGCTTTTTTCCCATCTTCAACTGCTTTCTGAAGCCGATGAACGATTTCGTCCAGACGTTCGGAGGGAACAGTCACGGTCTGGATCGGCTTGCGGCCGGCCGGCTTTTCCGTGAGCTTCGATACATCCATGTCGCCGAAAGCGGCCAGCACCAGCGTGCGGGGAATGGGCGTCGCCGTCATCACCAGCATATGCGGCGCGAGCCCCTTGGCCGTCAGGCGCAGGCGCTGGTGAACGCCGAAACGGTGCTGTTCGTCGACGACGGCCAGCATCAGGTCGGCATAATTCACGCCCTCCTGAAACAGGGCGTGGGTGCCGACGACGACCTGCGCCTCGCCGGATGCGATGCGCGCCAGCGCGGCATTGCGCTCGCTCGCCTTCATCTTTCCTGTCAGAAGTTCGACGGAAATATTTGTTTTTTTGAGAAAGCGTGAGAGCGTTGCGTGATGCTGGCGCGCGAGAATCTCCGTCGGCGCCATCAGCACGGCCTGGCCGCCGGCCTCGACTGCCGCGGCCATCGACAGCAGGGCGACCAGCGTCTTGCCGGAGCCGACATCGCCCTGAATGAGCCTCAGCATGCGCTCCTCGCCGGCCATATCCTTCAGGATATAGGCGACGGCTTCCTGCTGGCTGCCGGTGGGCGAGAACGGCAGGTTGGCGAGGATCTGCCGGGCGAGCTCCCCTTCCGAACGCACCGGACGGCCCTTCACACGCCGGACGTTGCGGCGGACGAGGGCCAGCGACACCTGACCGGCCAGAAACTCGTCATAGGCGAGCCGCCGCCGTGCCGGTGCCTGCGGGTCCATGTCGGCGGTGTCGCGCGGATCATGCAGGCGGTGGAAGGCTTCGGTCGTAGTCGGGAATCCCTGCTTGCGCGCCAGCGCCTCGTCCAGCCATTCCGGCAGGTCGGGCAGGCGGGCAACGGCGGCATCGACAGTGCGGCGCAACACTTTCGGCGAGAGGCCCGCTGTCAGCGGGTAGACAGGCTCGACCGCAGGCAGGTCCGCCGCCTCGCTCGCCTTGACGATGTAATCGGGATGGACCATCGAGGCGCGGCCGTTAAACCAGTCGACCTTGCCGCTGACCATCACATCCTCATCGATGGGCAGGGCCTTTTCCAGCCAGTCGCCCTTCGCATGAAAAAAGGTCAGCGCCAGTTCTCCCGTGCCGTCCCGGAGGAAGACGCGATAGGGTGCTGCGCGGTTGCCGCGCGGCGGCAGCTGGTGGCGGTCGACGCGGGCGGCGATGGTGACGACCGTCCCCTCCGGCGCGAAGGCGATCTCCGGCCGGTTGCGCCTGTCGATCAGCGAATGCGGCGGCAGAAAGAGCAGGTCCACGACTCGGGCTTCCTCGCCCTCGTCCTGTCCGGTGAGCTTTGCCAGAATGCCGCCGAGCTTCGGCCCGACGCCGGCCAGCGACGTGACGGAAGCGAACAGGGGATCGAGCAGGGCGGGGCGCATGACGGTGGGAAACTCTCGTGAAAAGCGAGGCCGCGAACGGCTGACAGGGGCGAAATTAGGGGTTATAGAGGCCGGTATCAACCGCGCATATGGCGCGAAAGCGTGAAGCGGCTCTGCGCGGCGCGCGCAACGACGAAAGCCCAAGGTAGACACGATGACAGGACTGACCCGCTCCAGCGCCGATCTCGACGAGCGCCGACGCCGTATTCTCTATCGCTGCTGGCACCGGGGCATTCGCGAAATGGACCTGATTCTCGGGCAGTTCGCCGAGGTGGAGATCGCGGGTTTCGGTGAGGAAGAGCTGGATGCGCTCGAAGAGGTCATGCGCGAGGAGGATCAGGACCTCATCAGCTGGATCAACGGTTCCAGGCCCGTGCCGGAACGGATGGACACGCCGATGTTCCGGCGGATCGCGGCGACACGACCCCGGTTCGACGTCGTGACGATGGAAAGCCTCGGCGCACGGTGATGATTCCCGGATTCGACGCAAAGCGGATCGGCGCATCGCAGGAAGCGCTGACCATCGGGCATGTGCCGCCCGGCATGGAACCTTTCCTGCTGGCGGAGCTGGCGCGCGCCGGCCAGCCGATTGCCTATGTCATTTCCGATGGCCAGCGGCTGGCCGACCTCCAGCAGATGCTGTCCTTCGCTGCCCCCGACATTCCGGTGCTGACGCTTCCGGCATGGGACTGCCTGCCCTATGACCGCGTGTCGCCGAGCGCCGACACGTCGGCGCGGCGGCTTGCCGCGCTCAGCGGGCTGGCCCGGCACGCCAGCAAGCCGCATCCCGCCATCGTCATCGTGACGGTGAACGCCATGCTCCAGAAGGTCGCGCCGCGCGCGGTCGTCGAGGCATCCGGCTTTTCCGCGCGGCCGGGCAACCAGATCCGCATGGAGGACATCGCCGCCCGGCTTGAGAAGAACGGTTTCGACCGCGTGCCCGCCGTGCGCGAGGTGGGGGAATTCGCGGTGCGCGGCGGCATTCTCGATGTCTTCGTGCCGGGCGCGGAAGAGCCCGTGCGGCTCGACTTCTTCGGCGATACGCTGGAATCGATCCGCACTTTCGACCCGGCCAGCCAGCGCACGACCGGACAGGCCCGCGCCCTCGACCTCAATCCGATGAGCGAGGTCACGCTGACGCCGGATGCGATCAGCCGTTTCCGAAAGAACTATCTGAGCCTGTTCGGCGCGACGACCCGCGACGATGCGCTTTATGTCGCCGTTTCCGAAGGCCGCCGCTATGCCGGCATGGAACACTGGCTGCCGCTGTTCCACGAGACGCTCGAAACGGTCTTCGACTATCTCGAGGGTTTCCGCATCGTGACCGACCACACGGCCCGGGAGGCGGCGGCGGAACGGTCCCGGCTGGTTCAGGATTACTATCAGGCGCGCCTCGACAGCGCCACGCCCGGCAAGGGGCATGCAGGCGCGCAAGGGGCGCCCTACAAGCCCGTGCCGCCCGGTCAACTCTATCTCAATGCGGAACAGCTCATCCAGCGGCTCGACGAGCGCAACGCCATCCGGCTCACGCCGTTCAACGAGGCGGAAACCGGCGCGACGCGGGTTCTGGAACTCGACGCCCGCGCCGGCCGCCGTTTCGCGCCGCTGGTATCGGAGGCGGGCGAGGGCGAGCGCATCAACGTCTTCGACCTCGCCGTCAGGCACATCGCCGAAAAACGGGCCGGCGGCGCCAGGGTGCTGGTCGCCGGCTGGTCAGAAGGCTCGCTCGACCGTCTGCTCCAGGTGCTGAACGAACACGGCCTCGAACGGGTCGAGCCGGTCTCTTCCTGGCCGGAACTGGCCAAGCTCGGCAGGGGCGAGGCGGGCGCCGCCGTGCTCAGCATCGAGAACGGTTTCGAGGCCAGCGATTTCGTGGTCGTCGGCGAGCAGGACATTCTCGGCGACCGCATGGTGCGCCGCACCCGCAAACGCAAGCGCGCAGCCGATTTCATCGCGGAAGTCGCCGGGCTGGACGAGGGCTCCATCGTCGTCCATGCCGAGCACGGCATCGGCCGCTTCGTCGGCCTGCGCACGCTTCAGGTGGCCGGCGCCGAACATGCCTGCCTCGAACTGCAATATGCCGACGACGCCAAGCTGTTCCTCCCCGTCGAGAACATCGACCTCCTGTCCCGCTACGGCTCGGAAGCCTCGGACGCGCAGCTCGACAGGCTGGGCGGCGGCGCCTGGCAGATGCGCAAGGCCAAGCTCAAGAAGCGTCTTCTCGACATGGCCGGCGGTCTCATCAAGGTGGCGGCGGAACGTCTTGTCCGCCACGCGCCCGTGCTTTCGACGCCGGAGGGCCTCTACGACGAATTTGCCGCCCGTTTCCCCTATGAGGAAACCGAGGACCAGTCGAACGCCATCGAGTCCGTGCGCGAGGATCTGGCCGCCGGGCGGCCGATGGATCGGCTGGTCTGCGGCGATGTCGGTTTCGGCAAGACGGAAGTGGCGCTGCGCGCCGCCTTCGCCGCAGCCATGAACGGCGTTCAGGTCGCCGTCGTCGTTCCGACGACCCTGCTTGCCCGCCAGCATTTCAAGACCTTTTCCGAACGGTTCCGCGGCCTGCCGGTCCGCGTCGAGCAGGCCTCGCGCCTCGTCGGCCCCAAGGAACTGGCGCAGGTCAAGAAGAACGTCTCGGAAGGCAGGACGGATATCGTCGTCGGCACGCATGCGCTTCTGGGGCAGGGCATCAAGTTCGCCAATCTGGGCCTGCTCATCATCGACGAGGAGCAGCATTTCGGCGTCAAGCACAAGGAGCGGCTGAAGGAACTGAAGTCGGACGTCCATGTGCTGACGCTTTCGGCAACGCCCATTCCGCGCACGCTCCAGCTTGCCATGACCGGGGTTCGCGAACTGTCGCTCATCACGACGCCGCCGGTCGATCGCATGGCGGTCAGAACCTTCATTTCGCCTTTCGATCCGCTGGTGATCCGCGAAACGCTGATGCGCGAGCATTATCGCGGCGGCCAGAGCTTCTATGTCTGCCCGCGCCTTGCCGATCTGGCCGACATCCGCGCCTTCCTGGAGTCGGACGTGCCCGAGCTGAAGGTCGCCATCGCCCACGGGCAGATGGCGGCAAGCGAGCTGGAAGACATCATGACCGCCTTCTACGAGGGCAAGTACGACGTTCTTTTGTCGACCACCATCGTCGAATCCGGCCTCGACGTGCCGTCGGCCAACACGCTGATCGTGCACCGCGCCGATATGTTCGGACTGGCGCAGCTCTACCAGATCCGCGGCCGCGTCGGCCGCTCGAAGGTGCGTGCCTTCGCGCTGTTCACGCTGCCCGTCAACAAGGTCCTGACGCCCGGCGCCGACCGGCGCCTCAAGGTGCTGCAATCGCTGGACACGCTGGGGGCAGGTTTCCAGCTCGCAAGCCACGATCTCGACATTCGCGGCGCCGGCAACCTGCTTGGCGAGGAGCAGTCGGGTCACATCAAGGAAGTCGGTTTCGAACTCTACCAGCAGATGCTGGAGGAGGCCGTGGCGGAGGTGAAGGGCGACGAGGATTTCGCCGAGCGGGGCTGGTCGCCGCAGATTTCGGTCGGCACATCGGTGATGATTCCGGAAAATTACGTGCCGGACCTGCACCTGCGCATGGGCCTCTATCGCCGTCTCGGGGAGATCACCGAACTCAAGGAGATCGACGCGTTCGGGGCGGAGATGATCGACCGCTTCGGCCCCATGCCGATCGAATTGCAGCACCTGCTGAAGGTCGTCTACATCAAGTCGCTCTGCCGCGTCGCCAATGTCGAAAAGCTGGAAACCGGGCCGAAGGGCATCGTCATCCAGTTCCGCAACCGGGAATTCCCCAATCCGGCGGGACTGGTCGCCTATATTTCCCGGCAGGGCACGATGGCGAAGATCAGGCCGGACCACAGCGTCTATCTGGCGCGCGATCTGCCCACGGCAGAAAAGCGGCTCGCCGCCGCGGCGGTGGTGATGACGCAGCTTGCGGAACTGGTAAAGCAGACCTGACCGCAGAAGTCGTTCAACGATGCAGGCGACGGCGCGAGGCCGCCGCCCGCCGGTTTTCTCACTCGTGCCGCAGTGCCTCGATGGGGTTCAGCCGGGCAGCGCGGCGGGCCGGAAAATAGCCGAACACCATGCCGATGATGGCCGAAAAGGCGAAGGCGATCAGAATGATCGACGGGCTGGTGACGAAGGGCAGGCTCATCAGCGTGACGCCGACCCAGGCGAGGCCGAGGCCGAGCAGAATGCCGGCGATGCCGCCCAGCACCGACAGCGTGACCGCCTCGACCAGGAACTGGGTGAGAACCTGCGTTTCCAGCGCTCCGATGGCGAGCCTGATGCCGATTTCGCGCGTGCGCTCGGTCACGGACACCAGCATGATGTTCATGATGCCGATGCCGCCGACGAGCAGGCTCACCGCCGCCACCGCGCCGAGAAGGCCGGTCAGCAGTGTCGTGGTGCCAGTCATGGCCGCAGCCATCTGGGTCATGTCGTTGACGGAAAAATCGTCGTCCCGCCCGGCCTGTATCTTGCGGCGTTCGCGCAGCAGGTTCTCGACGTCGGACTGGATCTTCGCGGTGGACACGCCGTCCATCGCCGACAGGGAGATGGAGGAAATGCCGGTCGAACCGCCGATCCGCCGCTGATAGACCTTGAACGGCATGATGATCGTATCGTCCTGGTCGCTGCCCATGCCGGACTCGCCTTTCGCTTCCAGCAGGCCGACCACCGGGCAGGAGACGGAGCCGATCCTGATTTTCGAGCCGACGGGGTCGGTCGAGCCGAACAGTTGCCTGCGCACGGTCTGGCCGATCACGCAGGCGGCCTGCGCGCCGCGCTCCTCGGCGGGCTGGAAGTCGCGGCCGGAGACGATCTGCCAGTCCTGGGCCGTGAAATAGTCGTTCGTCGTGCCGGTGACGCTGGTCGAGTAGTTCTGGCCGCCATAGATCGCCGTGACGGTGCTTCTGTTGGTGGGGGCCACGGCCCGCAGGCCGGAAATCTGGTCGCGGATGGCATCCAGGTCGCGCTCGGTGAAGTCGCGTGCGCTCGTGCTCGGGCGGCCGGGGCCGAACTGGCCGGGCCTGACGAACAGCATGTTCGTTCCGAGCCTCGACAGCTCGGCCGTGACCTGCGCCGTCGTGCCATTGCCGATCGTCACCATCGCGATCACCGCCGCCACGCCGATGACGATCCCCAGCACCGTCAGGAACGAGCGCAGGATGTTGCGGCGAATGGCGCGCAGGGCGAGCTTGATCGTCTCAAGAAACATGGGCCGCCTCTCTTTCCGCGTTCGGATGATCGGACTCGATCCTGCCATCGACGAAACGGATGACGCGCCGCGCATAGTCCGCGATGTCGTTTTCATGCGTCACCATGATGACGGTGATGCCCTGATCGCGGTTGAGCGAGGTCACGAGGTCCATGATCTCGACGCTGGTCCTTGTGTCGAGATTGCCGGTCGGCTCGTCGGCGAGCAGAACGGCGGGCCGTGTCACGATGGCCCGGGCGATGGCGACGCGCTGCTGCTGGCCACCGGAAAGCTCCTGCGTCGTGTGGTCCTCGCGGCCCGAAAGGCCGACATGGGCGAGAGCCTCCCGCGCAAGCCGCCGGCGTGTCGCGGATTCGACTCCGCGGTAGACGAGCGGCAGTTCGACATTCTCGATCGCCGAGGTGCGCGGCAGGAGGTTGAACCCCTGGAAGACGAAGCCCAGCATGTGCCGACGCAACAGCGTGTGCTGGGTGCGGTCGAAGCCGCTGGTCGGAATGCCCTGGAACAGATATTCGCCCTCGCTCGGAACGTCGAGGCAGCCGATGATGTTCATCGACGTCGACTTGCCGGAGCCGGACGGTCCCATGATCGCGACGAATTCATGCTGACGGATGGTGAGGTCCACGCGGTCGAGAGCGCGGATCTCGGCCTCACCCCGGCCGTAGATCTTCGAAACCTGGCGGAATTCGATCAGGGGAGGGCTGATCATGGCACATCCTTTCCTCAGCTGGAAACCGCCGTGGCATCCGTGATGAGCAGGTCGCCTTCCTTCAGATCGCCGGAACGCAATACGGTGTTGCGGCCATCCGTCGGGCCGGTCTGGACGTCCACCGGCTCGGGCTGATTGCCGCGCATGACCCAGACCGTGCGTTCGTCGGCCGATCCCGCGCCCGATTGCGCCGAGCGCCCCGCGCGCGACGGGCGCGGCGGACGAAACAGGGCATTGAGGCTGATGCCGGACGAGGACGACACTGCCGGCGGCGAATAGCGGAGCGCCGCATTCGGAATGAGAAGAACGTCCTCGACCGATTGAACCGTTATGTCCGCCGTGGCAGTCATGCCCGGGCGCAGCAGCATGTCCTCGTTGTCGACCGACAGGATCGCCTTGTAGGTGATGACGTTGGAAGTGGTTTCCGAAGCGAAGCGAACGGTTTCGATTTCGGCCGGAAAGCTTCTGTCCGGATAGGCATCGACATTGAACGTGGCTTTCTGCCCCGCCTCGACCTGGCCGACATCGGCCTCGTCGACCGCGACCTGCAATTCCATCTGCCGAAGATCGCCGGCGATGGTGAAGAGAACGGGCGCGGAAAAGGATGAGGCCACGGTGGCACCGGGATCGACATCGCGCGTCAGCACGACGCCGTCAATGGGCGAAACGATTTTCGCCTTGCCCAGATCGACTTCGGCAAGCTTGAGATCGGCTTCCGACGACAGCACAGTCGCCTCGTTGATCTGCCTGGTGGCGAGTGCAGCGTCATAGGCATATTGGGCAGCGTCCAGATCCTGCTGGCTGGAAACGCGGCTGTCGACCAGGCTGCGCAGGCGGTCGAGCTTGACCTTCGCGGCACTCAGTTCCGCATCGGCCTTGAGAACGTTGGCCTTGGCGGAGGCAAGCTTGGCACGGGCGCTCTGCACATCCGCCTCCAGCTTGTTGGTATCGAGTTCGGCCAGCACGTCGTTGGTCTTGACCGGGCTGTTGTAGGTGACGTTCACCGACCGGATGATGCCGGAAAGCTCGGAGGAGATATCGACCTGGGTGGTGGGCTGGACCGAGCCCGTGGCCGTCACGATGACGTTGAGGTCGCCGCGTTCGACCGGCACGGTCGTATAACGATAGCTCGACGACGAACTGCTTGCGTACCAGGCATAGGCGCCGCCGGCCAGGACCAGCGCCAACAGGGATGCGGCCACATACTTGCCCCGGCGCGATTGCCGGGCGGAACCGCCGGCTGCCGCCAGAACCGCCGCAATGTCCGGCGTCGTGCCTTCGTTCCTGTTGTCGTCTGTCGAACTCATGCCTTACCCTCTTTCGCCGTCTTCACGGAAGCGAAACACTTTAAGATTGCGTGTTGACACAACGGCGCCCGGCTTTGAAGTGAATAGTTGGTAATATTGATCGCCGTCACTGTCCGGGTAGGACTGTCCGGACGCGCTGCGTCAATCCCGGGCCTTGCCGCCACTCATCCGGGGCGTGATGTCGCCGATGAAGTCGCCGATACCCGGACGCCTCAGCGCCTTGAACGGCAGCGGCCGGCAAAGGTCCATCGCGGCGATGCCGATCCGGGCCGTCATCAAACCGTTGATGACGCCTTCGCCCAGCCGGGTAGAGAGCTTCGAGGCGAGGCCGTGGCCGAGCACCTGCTGGGCCAGCCCGTCGCCGACGGCAATCGAGCCGGTGACGGCGAGGTGGGCGATCACGTCGCGCGTCAGCCTTATCATGCCGAGCGAGCCGGGCCTGCCGCCGTAAAGATCGGCCATTGCCCGGACGAGGCGGACGACTTCGAAAAGGACATAGGCGAGATCGACGATGGCGCGCGGCGAAACGGCGGTGACGATGGAAACGCGCTTCGAGGCGTTCAGGATCAGGGCCCGCGCCTGTCGGTCGAGCGGCGACATCAGTTCCCGCTCGGCGAGTTCGACCAGATGCGGGCCGTCGATGATATCCTCGTCCGTTTCCTTCAGGCGCGCGCGGGCGCGGGCGGTGTCGGCACGGGCCGACAGGAGGCTGTCCAGACGGGCGATCACGGCGCGGGCCGGTTCCGCCCGCCGCTCCGTCATCGCCTTCTCGGCCTCCTCCTTGAGCGATTGCACGGCGGAAAGCCGCATGATGCCGGTGATTTCCCGTATGACCACGACGGCCAGGCCGATCAGGCCGATGACGAGGGCGGCAAGCGCGACGTAGCCGAGCGCCTCGTAGCGGGCGAAAAGGTCCCGGACCAGACGATCCGCCCACAGGCCGAGCGCGAGCGAGAGCAATATGCCGAAGGCGCCGAGCGCCAGCTTGCCGAAGGAGAAGCGTCTCCGGCGCGGTTCGGCAACCGGCAGGGGCGGCAGGTCTTCGGCGAGGAAGGGATCTTCCGCCTCGGGCGTGATGACGATGCCGTCCTCGAAACTCTGCGGCGGGCGCGGTTCGGTTCTCGCCGCCTTCTCCTCGGCTGCGGGCGCGGGATCATCGACGGAAAAGGCGCGGGGCTTGCGGTCGTCACTCATTGCAGCCGGTCTCCCAGCAGAAATTGAAGGGCGCGGTCCAGACGGATATGGGGGATGGCAACGCGGACGCCGTTGACCTCGGGAATTGCGGGCGGCCGGAAGCGGACCGCGTTCACACGCGGTTGAGACCCTTGTTTCAGGTCCTCAAAAACAGCTTCAGGATTTTCCGGTAAGTCACCGGGAAATACTGCTGTTTTCCTGTTTCCGTCAAAAATTTCTCCGGCAATGGTCTCGCCCGCGATCGGCGTACCGACGATCACCGGAAGCGTCTCGCCATTCTGCTTCACCGTCGCTTCGCGGGTCGCGCGGATGGAGGCGATGGCCATGACGTCGATACCGGCGCCGGCAAGTCCGGCGCGGGTGACGGCGCGTTCCACCAGGCGGCGGGTGACGGCTTCGAGCCTGTCGTGGCCTTCATGATGCAGGTGGTCCGCCTTGGTGGCGGCGACCAGAACCCTGTCGATGCGCCGCCCGGCCAGCGCCGACAGCAGGCTGCCCGAGCCCGGGCGGAAGCATTCCAGCACGTCCTGCATGGCGCGTTCCAGATCGGCTACCGCCTCCGCTCCGCGGCTGATGGCCTGAAGGGCATCGACCAGCACGATCTGCCGGTCGAGGCGAGCGAAATGCTCCCGGAAGAACGGCTTCACCACCACGCTTTTATAAGCATCGTAGCGGCGCTCCATCATCGCCCGCAGGGAGCCGGGCGTGGCCGGCGTTTCGGGAATTTCGGGAAGGGGGGCGAAGGTCAGGGCAGGCGATCCTTCCAGATCGCCCGGCATGAGGAACCGGCCCGGGGGCAGGGTGGAGAGGGAGCGCTCGTCCGCCTTGCAGGCGCGCAGATAGCTGGTGAACACCTCGAACAGGCGCCGTGCGGTCATTTCGTCGGCCGGGGCGTCCATGTCGGTCGCTTCGGCAAGAGCCAGCCATTCGCGCGACAGATCGGCGCGGATGCCGGTGCGCGCGAGATCGACGGTGCGCTGGCTGAACGTCCGGTAATCCTGTTGCAGGAGCGGCAGATCCAGCAGCCATTCGCCGGGATAATCCACGATGTCGATGGAAAGCCTGCCCGGCGACAGGAGACGGCTCCAGCCGCTCGCGCTCTGGTAATCGAGGGTCAGGCGAAGCTCGGATATGGCGCGGGTGGAATCCGGCCAGATGCGCTCGCGGATCAGCGAGTCGATATGGTCCTCGTACTGGAAACGCGGAATGGCGTCGTCCGGCTGCGGTTCGAGGCGGACGTTCGAGACCCGGCCCGAGTGCAGCGGTTCGAACAGCGGCAGGCGTCCGCCATGCAGCAGATTATGCACCAGCGAGGAGATGAAAACCGTCTTGCCCGCCCGGGACAGTCCGGTGACGCCGAGGCGGATCGAGGGATTGACCAGCCCGGCGGCCCGATCCGTCAGGCTATCCAGGGCAATGAGGGCGCTATCGGCAATCGTGGAGAAGGGAGAAGGCACGCTTCAACAGGTTCCTGCGGTTCGTTTTCCAAGATATAGGAAGCGCGCATGCCCTTGAAAAGCCGTCGATGTCGATTGTGCCCTTCCGGGCGGCGGAAGAGGTCAGGGGGTCAGGAAATCGCTCAGCGCCCAGCCGGTTTCGCAGGCGAGGTTGCGCTCGATCACGCAAAATCCCGCCGTCGGATAACCGCCGGGCATGACCGCCCATGCGGTGTCGGAACCGACCAGCGTTTCCAGAAGCTCTTCTATGGTCGGGTTGTGCCCGACGATCATCAACGTTGCCGCATCCGTTTCGGCATCGATCACGGCAAGATAGCTGTCCGTCACGCCATGATAGAGTTCGTTTACGATGCGGATCGGAAAATCGCGCCCGAAGGCGCGGCAGACGGTTTCGGCGGTTTCCCGGCAGCGGCGCGCGGCGGAACACACGACGCGGTCGGCGAGGTACCCTTTTCCGGCAATGAGGCCGGCGATGACGGAGGCCTCCGCGCGGCCGCGATCGTCGAGCGCGCGGTCGAAATCGCTCTCCCCCGGCGCAGGCCATGCTGCCTGGGCGTGCCGGAGCAGAAAAATTCTTTGGAGCGGCAGGCTGGCGGCGGTCATCCGTCTCTTTCCCGTTGCGGCTAGCCAATGCCTCTATCTTTTTCGGACCGATGCCGTCAACGGGTGAGGCCGACGTCGTCCTGCCACATTTCGTCCCGGGAGGCGTCCGTCGCGGCGAAGTTGCAATGCGGCGCAGCGAAATACTGCAATGCAGCACTAAATAGAGGTGCAAAAATAGTCACTTAGCCTAAATTTACGACAGATTTAAAAATGCCTTCAAATACATCACGAGGCTTGAACCTAGCATCCCTGTTGGGATATACAGCCGGCCAGTGAGGTAGTGCTTCAGGAGAATCGCGTTGAGTGAGAACATCAATCTTGACGGCTTCGTGCTCTCGGAAGACGACGAGTTCATGAATCCCAAACAGCGTGCCTATTTTCGTGCGAAGCTGATCGCCTGGAAGAATGACATCCTGCGCGAAGCACGCGAAACGCTCGAACATCTTGCCGAGGAAAGCGCCAACCATCCCGATCTGGCTGACCGCGCCTCGTCCGAGACGGATCGCGCCATCGAGCTTCGGGCCCGCGACCGCCAGCGCAAGCTGATTTCGAAAATCGATGCCGCCCTTCAGCGGATCGAGGACGGAACCTACGGCTATTGCGAGGAGACCGGCGAGCCGATCGGCCTGCGCCGTCTCGACGCCCGCCCGATCGCCACGCTCTCCATCGAGGCGCAGGAGCGTCACGAGCGGCGCGAGAAGGTTTATCGCGACGAGTGAAGAAGCTTGGACGGAGCCGGGACCAAGTGTTCCGTTCCGGCCGTCATGTTTGAAACAAGGGGCTGCGGTGTTGCCGCAGCCCTTTTTCGTGCATGGGATTTCCCGGCTTAGCGCTTTTCGCCGAAAATGCGGGCGATCTCGTCCTGAATATCGGCTTCCTCCTCCGGCGGCTTCTCGGCCGGGGCAGGGCGGGGCGTGCGCAGCGGCATCTGCTGGATCGCGGCGGGAACGGGACGCGGAGCGTCACGCAGGGGCGCTTTCATTTCTTCGTCCAGCACGCGGGCGAAGCCGGAGGTCGCCGGCTTTTCCGTTTCCGGGCGCGGACGCACCGGGGGCGCTTCCTGCGAAAGCATGCGCCGCTTCATCGCTTCCAGATGCTCCTCGGCTTCCTTCAGCGCGGCAGGATCGCCGCCGCTTGTTGACCCGGCAGCAGCGGAAGCGGGCGGCGTTGCCGGGCGCTGCGACGGTGTGAAATCGTCGCTTGCCTCGAGATAGGCTGCCTGCGGCGTCACCGGCTGCGGACGCTCCTGCGTTTCAGGAGGCCGCCGCACCGGCCGGGCAGCGGGTGTCTTTTCGGCGGAAGGGGGCGGGACTGCTGCGGTCGAAACTTCGGGCGGGCGTGCGGGACGGGGGGCAGGAGCAGCGATTTCAGGCGCGCCGAAACCATCGGCCGCGGACAAGGGGGCGGCGAGCTGCGCGGAAGGCGCACGGGCCTGGGGCGCCTCCGCCGTTACGATATTGCTTTCGACGATGATATCGGCCGGCCCGCCGATCATGATCAGATGTTCGCGGTCGTCGCGGCGAACCAGTACGAGGCGGCGGCGGGTGTCAATGGCCGCCGCATCGACGACCTGCAGGCGCGGCACGCGGGCCTTGCCGCCGCGCACGAAAGGCGAGGGACCGTTGCGCTGGCGAAGGAATTTCAGCACGGCGATCAAGGCGATGAAGCCCAGACCCACGCCGGCAATGGCAACCAGAAGGCGGCCTCCATATTCGGCCATCATCTCTGCGATCATCGCGATGCTCCTTTATCCAGTCGTGGGCAGGAAACGACTTTTTACCTTTCAAGGCAAGGCGTATCGCCCGTTTATGCCCCCGGGGTGCCCGCAAAACCACCCTGAGGCAAGCAATGGCTGCATGGCGGCGGCAATTGCCTGTGAATAGCAGCCGTCTTTGTGGGGTGCGCCTGCTATTGGCAAGTGCGGCAAATTGCTAAACATAGTGCGAAGAGGGTGATTCCAGATCGTCCCGGGCGTGATTCCGGAACGGGAATCATCCGGTGGTCAGGCGTCGGTTTCAAATGATGCCGGCGGAGACGGGGGTTCGATGACGGGTATGCGGCAGGCCGGGAACGATGAAGCGCCGCTCTTGGACCAGGGCGGACGCACTGCCGGCACGATCGTCAGAATACTGGTGCTCGCCCTCGTGCTTGCAGGTGCCGCAGCGGCCTTCATCATTTTCCGCGATCATCTCGACAACGAGCTGGTGCTGGGCGTCCTCGGCATTCTGGCGATGGTCGGTATCTTCTTTCTGGTGTCGTCGATCATCGGCTTCGTCCAGGTTATGCCGGGTTCGGAGCCAGACGAACTGTCGCGGCGCTTCATCGCCTCCCACCCGGACGGCATCATCATCACCGATCAGGCGGGGCGGATCGTCTTCGCCAACGCCGCCTACGGCAAGCTCACGGGCGCGCGCAAGGCGACCGAGGTGCGGTCGCTCGAGGCGCTGCTGTCGCGCAACCGCGAGGCGACGGAAGTGCTCTACCGGCTGACGAACGGCCTGCGGGAGGGGCGGGAGGGCCACGAGGAATTCCGGCTGATGAAAGCGCTCAGCCCGGCGGAGCATGCGGGCGCGGGTGCGCACTGGTATCGCCTCAAGGCGCGGGCGCTTTCGGGCGCCGGGGGCAAGGGCAAGCCGCTTCAGGTCTGGCAGATCACGGACATAACCCCGGAGCGCGAGGAGCAGGAGCGCTTCTTCAAGGAGCTTCAGAACGCCATCGACTATCTCGACCACGCGCCGGTCGGCTTCTTCTCTGCCGGCCGCAAGGGCGAGGTCTTCTATCTCAATGCCACGCTTGCCGAATGGCTGGCGATCGACCTGACGAAATTCACGCCCGGCTCGCTTTCCATCGCCGATTTCGTGGCCGGCGAGGGCATGGCGCTGATCCAGTCGGTGCAGGCCGAGCCAGGCGCCCGGCGCACGGAGGTGCTCGATCTCGATTTCCGCCGCTCGAACGGCCAGAGCGTGCCGGTGCGGCTCGTGCATCGTGTCAGCGCGACCCGCGACGGCGCGCCCGGCGAAAGCCGGACCGTCGTTCTTTCGCGCCGCGCCGACGGCGAAGGGGGGGATCAGGATTCCGCCGCAGCGATGCGGTTCACCCGTTTCTTCAACAATACGCCGATGGCGATTGCCTCCGTGACCGGCGACGGCCGGATCGTGAAGACGAATGCCCCGTTCCTGAAACTGTTTTCCGGCGTCGTCTCGCGCGACGACATCGAGAACGGCGTGCGCCTCGAACGGCTGATTGCCGAAACCGACCGCCAGCAGATGGAAACGGCGCTCGCCGCCGCCCTCGACCGCCAGAGCGACATTCCGCCCTTCGACTGCCGCCATCCGGCCGATGAAAGCCGCCATTTCCGATATTACGTCAATGCCGTGGTCGACCAGAGCGACGAGGCGCCGGAGGAGGCGGCCATCGTCTATGCCGTCGAGGTGACGGAGCAGAAGGCGCTCGAAAGCCGTATGGCGCAGACGCAGAAGATGAACGCGGTCGGCACGCTGGCCGGCGGAATCGCGCACGACTTCAACAACGTCCTGACGGCGATCCTCCTGTCGTCGGACCATCTCCTGTTGCAGGCCCGTCCATCGGACGCCAGCTTCGCCGATCTCATGGAGATCAAGCGGAATGCAAACCGCGCCGCGGTGCTGGTGCGGCAGCTTCTCGCCTTCTCGCGCAAGCAGACGATGCGGCCGGTCGTTCTCAACCTGACCGATGTGGTCGGCGATCTGCGCATGCTGGTCGCGCGGCTGATTTCCGGCACAAACGTCAAGCTGGACGTCGATTACGGCCGCGATCTCTGGCCGGTGAAGACCGACCTTTCGCAATTCGAGCAGGTTCTGATCAATCTCTGCGTCAATGCGCGCGATGCCATGCCGGAAGGCGGCGTGATTACGCTGCGCACGCGCAATGTGACGGCGCGCGAGGCGGCGGCCTTCAGCTATGCGGAGCTTCCGCACGAGGATTTCGTGCTGGTGGAAGTGTCCGATACCGGCACAGGCATTCCGCCCGAGATCATGGACAAGATCTTCGAACCTTTCTTCACCACGAAGGAAGTCGGAAAGGGCACGGGGCTGGGCCTTGCGATGGTTTACGGCATCGTCAAGCAGTCGGGCGGCTACATTCACCCGGAATCGGAAGTGGGCAAGGGAACGACCTTCCGCATCTTCCTGCCACGTCATGTCGCCGAGCCGGTGCCGGAACATGCGCCTCCGAGCGCGGTGAACGTGTCCTCGGACGGGCAGGACAGGGGAGAGACGTCGCGCGTTCTCGGCCAGGCCGCCCAGGAGCCGCAGGATCTCACCGGCAATTCGGCCGTCGTTCTTCTCGTGGAGGACGAGGAAGCGGTGCGCCGCGGCGGAAAGCGCATGCTGGAAACCCGCGGCTACACGGTTCACGAGGCCGGTTCGGGCGTCGAGGCGCTGGAGATCATGGACGAGCTGGACGGCAAGGTGGATGTCGTCGTTTCCGACGTCGTGATGCCGGAAATGGACGGTCCGACGCTGCTGACGGAACTGCGCAAGCGCTACCCGGACCTGAAATTCATCTTCGTGTCCGGCTATGCCGAAGACGCCTTCGCCCGGAACCTGCCGGCCGACGCCAAATTCGGTTTCCTGCCCAAGCCCTTCTCGCTCAAGCAACTGGCCGTCGCCGTGCGTGAAATGCTTGACGGAAACGGTTGAGCCCGTTGCCTCGCTCCAGTGCTCAGCCCGGCAGGAACGTCGATTTCGGTTCCTCGTGGAAGAAGCGGAAATAGGATGAGATCTTGGCGAGCGCGTTGGTCGAAAGCTGAAGCTTGACGCCGAGGCGGCCGCCGCGATTCCAGACGACGGTTCCTTCCAGAAAACCGAGATCTTCGCTTTCGATGCGGATACGGCTGCCGGCCGCCGCGGCGAACGGTTCCTGCAACTCGAGCGCCATGCCCGTGGCCGAAAGATCGACCACGCGCCCCTTCGCGGCCTGATTGTAGTAGCGGACGACGCCGTAAATCCTCGTTTTGCTGCGCTCGGCCTTGCGTGTCTGAAGGTTCGGATTTTGCTGCATATGCTCTACCCCATATCGTCAATGCAACTTGTCGTGTTTCTATACGCGTATATACCCGCTTTCTTTCGCTTCAATTAAAGCGCCACGGCTCCATCCGGGCGTGAATCGCGGGCCAGCCGAACGAAGGCGGTACGGGGAGGGATTGCGAATGGCGGACCGAAAACGACGAAAGGGCGAACTGCGTCCGCCCTTTCTCCTCTTCACAGCCCTCGCATCGGAAGGCCTCAGCTGAGGCGTTCCTCGAGGTGTTGTTCCAGCTTTTCCAGCGACCGGCCGCGGGTCTCCGGCACGATCCGGATCACGAAGATCAGGGACAGCACGTTGATTCCCGCGAACAGGAAGAAGGTTCCCGGACCGAACAGGTGCAGCATGACCGGAAAGAAAAATGCCACGCTCGCATTGAACAGCCACTGCACGGCGACCGAAAGCCCGGCGACCAGTCCGCGCACGCGCTGCGGGAAGAGTTCCGACATCATCAGCCAGTAGACGGTGGCGATCATGCCCTGATGGAAGAACAGGAAGACAAGGATCGACAGCAGCGCGAGATAGCTCCGCGCGGGGCCGACCGGCATGAGTTCCAGGACAAGCCCGATGGCCAGTTGCGCCGCGATGACCCCCGTCAGGCCCACCATCAGCATCAGGCGCCGCGGATGGCGCGTGATGAGCCAGATGCCCATCGCGGTTGCGACGACCGACACCACGCCGTTTGCGATGGTGGCGGTGAGCGCGGCCTCGGTGCCGAGACCGGTGGATTGCAGGATGATCGGCGTGAAATACATAAAGGCGTTGACGCCGGTGAACTGGATCACGAATCCCAGGCCGATCCCGATCAGGAGAAGGTTGCGAATCCACGGTTCCTTCAGATGTGACCATCCCGCGGGCTCGCCATCCGGGGTTACTTCGACCATAGCGGCAAGCTCGCGCTCACGCGCCTCTTCATCCTGGCGAATACGGCTCAGGATCTTGCGGGCTTCATCCTCGCGGTTGTGCAGTGCAAGCCAGCGCGGCGATTCCGGCACGACCAGCATTCCGATCCACAGCAGAGCCGCCGGGACCGCCGCCACGGCGAGCATGATGCGCCAGACCTCCGGGTTGTTGATGGTGATCGCAAGAGTTGCGCTGGCGACATAGGCCAGAAGCTGTCCCGTGACGATCATCATCTCGGTGCGGGTGACAAGCCTGGCGCGCCTGTTGGCCGGGGCCATTTCGGCAATGAAGACCGGAACCACCGCGGAGGCGCCGCCGACCCCCAGCCCCAGAACGAAACGCATCACCACCATCACGGGGATATTCGGGGCCCATGCCGTGCCGAGCGCCCCGAAGAAGAAGATGAATGCCAGGACGAGAAGGGCACTGCGTCGGCCATAGCGATCCGAAAGCTGTCCCGAGATCAACGATCCGACTGCCGCGCCGAAAATCAGCGCCGATGTGACGAGTCCCTCGGTGACGGGGTTCAGTCCGAGCCCGCCTTCCGCCGGCGTCAGCGTCATAAAGGGCAGAGCGCCTGCTATGACTCCGGTGTCATATCCGAATGCAAGCGAACCCATCGTGGCGACTGCCGTGATGAGCAGTACGAAACGATATTCATCGCTTTTGGTTTTGGAAGGAAATGGTGGACTAATTTCAGCTTCTTTCGCTGTATCGGAAATCTTCATACGAGTATCTGAATGCCCTTCTGTCGCTCGTTCAAGCGTTTGGTTGGCTCCCTGAGAGATGATGTAACGCCACGAAAGCACGATGTGCTTGCCGAAATCCCGCGATATGCGATCAATCCTCTGGGTGAGGCGACCGCATGTCCGCATAATAGTGTGTCGGGAATTCCTGACCGGCGCTTTGATTTAACGGCGCAAGGGTAACGACACGTCATCAGAGGGTCAACCCGCTGGCCGCAGTGAGCCCCGTTCCGTTCTCGGGAGGCTATGGAAGGCGTGCGATTTTCCGATCCCGATGCGCGCGCCGCGAGGAGTGCCCGATGGAAACGAGCGGCGGTCAGATCAGGTCGCTGTACAGCATGGTGATCCATATTACGCTACAGGTCAGCCAGACCAGGCCGAGCCACATCAGGGCCCTGCTGTTCTCCATTCGCATGGCCACGAGCGCTATCACAATTCCGGCAAAGGTACGGACGAGATACCAGCCCCCGAGGGACTCCAGATGCTCCGCTCCCTTGATCAGGGTATCCGCGATATCGAAGACGAAGGACAACGCGAACAGCGCGAAGAACGCATGCCTGCGGCGGATGAAAAAGCCTTCTCGTTCAGCATGATCCTGAATGTGATCGGGATAAAGCAGGGTGGACATCAGGAAGAACAGCGATGCGTATAGGAGGATAAATATGTAGATCCAGAAATTCCACTGGTCGATAAGACGCAGCGCGAATTCCCACCACCAGAAGTGGACGGTGCCGAGCAGAAGCACCAGCGACCAGACAATCTGGGAAGGCGTGCGGTCGGTTTTCTGTGGCTCCTGAAGGCGGCGCGACAGACCGGAAAGCGTGCGGGTGATCGCAAGCCCTATGATCAGGCTGACAAGCATCCGAAGGTGGCCGTACGCGTCCATGCAGTCCTGCCAGTGAAAATGGGACGATCACGTCGAAAGCAAAAGAAATACGCGATCAGTTGTGACCGTCTTTGCCAATGACTGCAATGGGCGAAAAGCCGATGGTATCGCGCTGAATCCGTTTGGAACCCTGACCAAAGATATAGGCTGGAGCGGAGAATGGCGCGTTTCGATCGCGCTTCCTAGCGATACGGCGGCAATATCGCGCGACTGGTGGCCGATGGCGGATGGGGTGTCCCCCATCGTAGGGTCTCGCGTCCTCTCGCTTGGTCTCGATTCTGGCAGGAAACCCGCGTATCTACAAGACTTTGGCAAGTTCAGTCGTCTCGTCTGGTCTCGACTAATCGCGTAAGATCGCGTATCTTTAGGCGGGTTTATAGGCGGGTGAGATTATGCCACGAGTAGCGAAAGAAATGTCAGCGTTGGAGGTGAAACGCCTCTCACAGACGGGAATGTACGCCGTTGGAGGCGTCCCCGGGCTTCATCTTCAGGTCCTTCCTGGCGGAGGAAAAACTTGGCTGTTACGGGTCACGGTCGGCACGACCGCGGATGGCAAGCAGCGCCGCAGCGAGGTCGGCTTGGGCGGCTATCCGGCGGTGACGCTACAGCAGGCCCGGGACAAGGCACGCGAGGTCCGGGAGAAGATCATCCAAGGCATCGACCCGGTGGCCGAGCGCAAGGCCGCACGCTCCGCCCTACTGGCGAGCCGGGCGACTGAAATCACCTTCGAGGAAGCCGCCCAGCAATACATCGCCGCGAAATCTCCCGAGTGGAAGAACGCGAAGCACGCCCAGCAGTGGAACAACACGCTGGAAACCTACGCTTTCCCCTTCATCGGCAAGCTACAAGTCCGCGACATCGACACGCCGCATGTCTTGGAAGTGCTCGAACCGATCTGGAAGGTGAAAACGGAAACCGCCTCCCGCGTGCGTGGCCGCCTTGAGGCCGTCTTGGACTGGGCAACCGTCCGCAAGTACCGCAGCGGCACGAACCCTGCGCGCTGGAAGGGCTACCTGGACACGATGCTGCCGGAGCCCACGAAGGTAGCCAAGAACGGCAACCATGCGGCGTTGCCCTTTGCCGAAGTCGGCAAGTTCATGAAGCGCCTGCGCAAGATGGAGGGCAACGGCGCGCGGGCGTTGGAGTTCACCATCTTGACTGCTGCCCGCTCCGGCGAGGTCCGCGGCGCGACGTGGGATGAAATCGACCTCGAAGCCAAAGAATGGACGATCCCGGCGGAGCGCATGAAGATGGGCAAGGAGCATCGCGTGCCGCTGACTGGTGAGGCCGTCACGTTGTTGAAGGCCCTTCCGCGCTTGGAGGATAGCAACCTTGTTTTCTTCGCGCCGCGCGGCGGCGAGTTGTCGGATATGACGCTGGCCGCGGTCATCTTCCGCGAAATGCTGGAAAGCATCAAGGCCGAAGGCGAGCATGAAGGACGGCGCTACGTCACCAATGAACGGGTGTACCGCGTGCTTGGGCTGGATCGCCGGAACCGGGCCGGTGCTATCACGCACCGGGTGCGGTCGGTGATGGAGCGGCTGGGCTGGGAGCCTTCCGCCGGGCCTGTGCGTCTGAGCGGAGGCAAGCAGCGCGTGTATTTCTGGAACGGCGACGGTGAGCCGCCGGAGGTCGCGCCTGATCCGTTCTGACGATGAACACCGGCGGCGGGGGCAACCTCGCCGCTGGCGATATGGGCGCGGAACGATGGCCGGGACGATGCGGAACGATGCCCAACGTTCCGCCGAAAAGCCAATAACGGCTGGGGTCTAGATGGGGGCGGAACGCGGGACGATGGAAAAGCTACTCTCTTGCAGGAGACGGCGGCGGTTGCCCAAGGGGAGGCGCTGCGCCGTAGCCGGTCCCTCTACTCGTTTTCCTGTCCTATAGCTTTTCTATCGTTCTATCGTTCCGTAAGAGAAGAAAAGCCATAAGGGACTGGGGTTTAGGCCGGAACGATGCTGCCGGTACGATGCTTTTCGGCATCGTTCCGTCGTTCCGCCCGCATCGTTCCGCCCCTCTTGGGCATGAGGCACGCGCGCACCGCCGCCCGGCGTCATGGGCCACCAGCGCCCGCTTCGCATACAAGATCGCACGCCGCAGCGGCAGGCGGAGGCCGTCTCCGCCGAAGTCTCCATAGAGCGTGGAATCTCCGCACATTGCGCGCATAAACCCGCCTATACACCCGCCTAAAAACCTTTATCTGCCGTGATTCGGTCGGTAGAATCCCTATTGAAAACAGCAATTTGGATTTGGAGTTCGATCATGGCCCGCTTCATTCTGTACGCCCGCCGGGCACTCGACACCGACCCGGTCACTGAGGACCAGTTCGCGCCGCTCCGGGCGTGGGCGCTCGCCGCTGGGCATGACGTGGTCGCGGAATACGCTGACGAGAACATCGAAACCCGCGCCGCCCGCGACCCCCGCCCGTACCTTGACCGCGCGATCTTCGACACACTCCGGGGCGCAGCGGATGGCATCGCTGCTGGCCGCGACTTCTGGAGCGCGCACGCGGGGAACCGGCTATGTACGTCCTGCACGGAGAAGGCCCGCGAACTTGTTGACGAATCAGCCCCGGAGCCGAAAGCCTGCCCAGCGTCACGCAACCGCCTGTCCTCGCCCCTCACGAGGCGGGCCGGCAGAAGGCTTCGGGGCTGACCCTTGTTCAACTCCTCCCACGCCCGGTATGGGATGGGCGTCCTACTCCGAACTGAGGGCCGGGCGTGGGGAGGGGGTGGCCTCGCCCCAGTGGAAAAGTTTTGGTAGCCGCTCCCAAGCAGCGCGGGGATAATACGAGGTAAGACGAACGAAGGCTGTGAAGCCTCAAGATGACGAGAAATGGTGAATGAATTGACGGAATTGGTGGAAGTTTCGCGGCGAATCGCTCCTGCACTTATCCAAGCTGATACGGCGCGCCGCGAAGTCTCCCCGACTCTCGACCCGAAGCAGCGCAGCAAGCTCGGGCAGTTCATGACGCCCGCTCCAGTCGCCTCGTTCATGGCCGGGATGTTCGACCGCCTCCCCAAGAGCATTCGCTTACTCGATGCGGGCGCGGGCGTTGGTTCGCTGACCGCTGCTTTTGTCCGGGAAGCTATCAGCCGAAAGGATCGTCCTCGATCCATCGACGTGACCACCTTCGAGGTTGACCCGCTACTTGGGCAACACCTCGCGGAGACATTGATTGCTTGCGCCGAAGAATGCGAGGAGGCGGGAATTGCCTTCACGTCTCGCATTGTCGCGGATGACTACATCTTGCACTCCGCGGAACCGTTGTTGTCGGAGCACTCCGAGGCCGAGCAATACGATTGCGCCATCCTCAATCCGCCCTACGCGAAGATCAACACCGGGTCCAAGGCGCGCAAGGCCCTGAGCACTATGGGCATCGAGACAACGAACCTTTACACGGCTTTCGTTGCTGTCGCCCTCGACCAGCTCAAGCCCGGCGGCCAACTCGTGGCGATCACGCCGCGCAGCTTCTGCAACGGGTCCTACTTCGAGCCGTTCCGGCGCTTCATGCTGGAACACTCCGCGCTGCGAAAGATCCACGTCTATGAGTCGCGGAAGCAAGCGTTCAAGGATGACGAAGTTCTACAAGAGAACATCATCTATCAGCTCATCAAGTCGGAGCCGCAACCTGCAACCGTTCGCATCTCATTGAGCCACAGCCCGCAGGACCTCGACGCGAGCGCGCGTGACGTTCAATTTGCTGATGTTGTTCTGCCGAACGATCCGCATGTGTTCATTCGCTTGGCCGTGTCCGCGGAGGATGGCGACCTTGCTTTGAGAGTTCAAGCACTGCCTTGCACGCTCCGCGACTTGGGCGTGACCGTCTCGACCGGGCGTGTGGTGGACTTCCGCGCGCGTGATTTTCTACGCAAAGACCCGGAACCGGGCAGCGTACCGTTGATCTACCCGTGCCATTTCAACGGGGGCTATGTCTCGTGGCCGAAGCCTGGCGCGAAGAAGCCCAACGCCCTTGTATCGAACGACGAAACGGCGGCGCTTATGGTCCCGTGCGGCACCTATGTTCTGACCAAACGGTTTTCCTCAAAGGAGGAGAAGCGGCGGCTTGTGGCTGTCGTGTATGACCCGGTGCGCATCGACGCGGAGGTGGTGGGCTTCGAGAACCATCTCAACTACTTCCACCTGAACGGCGAAGGGCTCCCCGGCGACCTCGCGCGGGGACTCGCGCTGTTCTTGAACTCGACAGCGGTTGACCAGTATTTCCGCCAGTTCAGCGGACACACGCAGGTCAACGCTACCGACCTCCGCAACCTCCACTATCCGACCGTGAAGCAGCTTGAGGAGGCGGGCCGCCACTTCGGTAAGGTCCTCCCGGAGCAAGAGAAGATCGACGCGATTGTAGAGGCCCTGCTGTAGGGCTACTCGAAGGACTCGACCCGGAAGTGCTTGGCCGGATCGGCCTGAATCCAGATGTAGCTGCCCACCGCCACGTTCCCTTGGGCACCTTGGCGGGCCGCGGTTTCCTTCCATGTGCGATAGGCCGTGGTGAAGTCCACGCCAGCCTTCCCGCAACGCTCCGCGAGCGTCCGAAGCTGACTGACCTTGTGAAGGTCCACCTCGCCGTCACTGGTCACGGCCTCAATGACCCAAAGCCGGTCCGTCTCCGGGTTCCACAGCAGCGCGTCCGGCATCGCATCCCCGAGACGCAGTTCAATGCCCGCGCGGGCCAACGTTTCCCGATCTTCGTCAGTGATCCGGTCGCCGTCTCCGTCATCGACATAGATGACCTCATATCCGGGCAGAAAGCGGGCCGCGTAGTGGTCTATGCTGGCTTGGATCAAGTCGCTGTGCCCGGTATCAACCAACTGCCGGGACGCCTCAGCCATCGCGGCCTGAAACTCACGCCGCCGCCTCGCTGCATCCTGTTGCGCCCACCCGGCAAGCATCCCGGGCCACTGATCGTCCGGGGCTTGAAGGATCGCCTTGAAATCTTCGGCCAGCCGGTATGAGGAGTTGGGCGACTTCGCTACGACATGCCCGTGAATAAACTCGCTGCCGTGAAGCAGGATCGGCTCGATGCCGCCCAACTCACGAAGGGGCTTGATCCAGTAGTCCCGGCCCTCGCGGTCCAGCTTTCCGTTTCCACGCTGAAGGATGCCGATATGGCAAGCGAGGTGCGCGGTAGTCGCGCCGTGACTGAACTTCGTCCCGGCGGTAGCCTTTGAGAACCAACTGTCTGTCTGGTCATCGAGAAGCGCAAAGATACCATCAACAAGATCGGCGTTGTTGCCAAGATCGAGACGCCCAAGAACTTGCCTGATCTTCTCCTTCGTGACGCCTTGAAGCGCCGCCGGGACCGCGGCCCCTCCGTTTTGTGTTCGCGCCTCGCGCAACCTTGCTACATCATCATGCAACGCCATCCCGTCTCACGCCCCCACACAGTTGATTCAGTGTGCATGGTATGAGCCAATGGGAAATGCGTCCATGATAGACAACAAAAAGCCGCCTCAAGGGCGGCTCGTTGTCGTCTCACAACATCGTTTTCCGTCGCATCCCATCACTTTCGGGAAGGCGGGTTTTTAGGCGGGTTCATCCTGAAAACCATGCGGAGAACCCACTAAATACAGCAAAATTGGCGGATGGGGTGGGATTCGAACCCACGGTAGACTCGCGCCTACGCCGGTTTTCAAGACCGGTGCCTTAAACCGCTCGGCCACCCATCCTCGCGTCGCCTTATGACGTGAACCGGAGCGATTTTGCAAGGGGACATTCGGCAAGGCGCCGAACTTATGGCGGGCAAGACCGCGGAACGATTGCCCGGCGAACGGGCCACGCGCACTATTTTAACCAATCGTTAACCATAATGTATTGAATTTTAACGATCTCGACTCGCGACTCCCAATTTTGCCATCTTGTGCTACTGAAAGAGGAGATGGTAGTACCCTGCCAAGGGGACATGCAGGAGTGGCGAGCCGGTCGCATTATCGCGTTTTTCAAGCCGGCTAGTAGCAGATGTGGGGCAGTATGACCAAGATCGAGGCTGGACGTAAACTGGCACAGGGCATTTCGTGGATCATATTGCCGGTGATGTGTCTGAGCATGGCATCCTGCGCCACCACGCAGAAGGCCGAGACCAAGAAGCAGACGCGCTCCAAGGAATATTTTTCCGAGAAGGATTATGGCGTCAAGGCCAGCCCGCGCGTCGCCGATGGCGCGAAGGTGCCGAAGGGCGGCGGCCGCTACATGGTCGGCAAGCCATACGCCGTGAAGGGCAAGACCTATGTGCCCAAGGAAGATCCCGGCTACAACAAGACGGGCCTCGCATCCTGGTACGGCTCGGCGTTTCACGGCCGCCTCACCGCCAATGGCGAAGTCTACGACCAGCAGCATCTTTCCGCCGCCCATCCGACCTTTCCGCTGCCGAGCTATGCGCGCGTCACCAATGTCGATACCGGTTCCTCGGTCGTCGTTCGCGTGAACGATCGCGGCCCTTTCCATCAGGGCCGGATCATCGACGTTTCCAACAAGGCCGCCGAACTGCTCGACTTCAAGCGCGCCGGCACCGGACGCGTCAATGTCCAGTATATGGGCCAGGCGCCGCTTGACGGTCACGACATGCCGTTCCTGATGGCCTCCTACGTGCGCAAGGGCGACCGCCTGCCGTCGGTCGCACCGGACGGGCAGATCGCCACCGGCGTCATGGTGGCGTCGAACGACAGCGCGGGCTCGTCCGCGTCGGGTCGCGCCCGGTCCTTCGCCACCTCCGGCTCGTTGCAGACCAGCCTGTCCGGCCCGACACCGAGCAACGGGGCACGGCCTTCGGCCTTCGCGATGATGTCGGCCTCCACGTCTGCTGCCGAGACCGAAGCCGCAGGAACCTTCGCGGTGCTTCCGTCCGCCGGCCCGCTGCCGGTGCCGCGTCCTCATGCGGGCATGGCGACGACCGCGGACGCCGCGGCTCCGGTCATGCAGATGGTGCCCCAGACGGTGTCGGCGGCGCAGCCGGCGAGCAGGCCGGGCGTCGCTCTGGTTTGGACACAAGGGGCCATGCCGGTCAATCCGTAAAGCCGGGTCGTCCCGTCTCAAGGGAGCTTGCATGAAGAACCGGCAAGCGCTTTTCGTTCTGGTCTGGGGCCTGTCGGTCTCGCCTGCCACCCCGGGCGCGGCGCAAAACGCCGCATTGCTGACCGACGTCAAGGCACCGCGTATTCTGATGGTGGAAGCCGCAACGGGAACCGTGCTTCTTTCCCGCAACCCGGACGAGCCCTTCGCGCCGGGTTCGCTGGCCAAGCTGATGACGGTCGAGACCGTCGCCGACGCCCTGACGCGCGGGGAGATCCAGCCGGACACGACCTTTCGCGTCAGCGAACATGCCTGGCGCAGCGGCGGCGCCCCGTCGCGCACCACGACGATGTTTGCGGCCCTGGGGACGAATATTTCCGTTCTCAACCTCCTGACCGGGGCGATCGTGCAGAATGCGAACGATGCCTGCATCGTTCTGGCGGAGGGCTTGTCCGACACGGAAGACGCCTTCGCGCAGCGGATGAACGAACGCGCCGCAGTGTTGGGACTGAGCGGTTCGCGCTTCGGCAACGCCACCGGCTTGCCTTCGGCCGAAAACCGCATGACGGTCAGGGATGCCCTGACCCTCGCACAGCGCATTCAATCCTCCTATCCGGACTTTTTCGCGCTCTATGGGCAGGTCGATTTCGAATGGAACCGCATCCGCCAGCGCAACAAGAACCCGCTGTTCGGTTCGGTGGCCGGCGTCGACGGGTTCGCAGCCGGTTATGCGGACGGCGCCGGCTTCGGCCTCGTTGCGACAGCCATGCGCGGTGAAACCCGGCTGTTTCTCGCCATGAGCGGCCTTGCCAGTGAACGGGAACGGCTGGAGGAGGCATCAAGGCTGATCGACTGGGGGTTCGACGGGTTCGTCTCCATGCGCGCCTATGCCGCCGGCGACATCGCCGGCGAGGCCGAGGTCTATGGCGGCGATGCCGCGAAGGTGGCGCTAGCGCCGCTGGGCGACATCCATGTCTATGCACCGACAGCGGAAACCGGCCGTCTGTCGGCGGAAATCGAATATCGCGGCCCGATCCGCGCGCCTGTCGAAAAGGGCCGGGAAATCGGCCTACTGAAAGTGAAGGTCGGCGAGACGGTCCTTCAGGAAGCGCCGGTCTATACTGCGGAATCCGTGGAACAGGGGTCGCTGGCAAGCCGCGCAGGGGCGGCTTTGTGGGCGCTTGTTTTTTTCTGGCGGTGAGGCCTGTTTCATTGCCGTCCCCGTTGTTCTATGAAGGGCGAGCGGTCTTTCCGCGTGAAGATTCCCAACCCGACAGGAAAGCGTTTTGCCGGATTCCAGAGGTTTGTTCATCAGTTTCGAGGGCGGCGAGGGCGCCGGCAAATCGACGCAGATCCGCCATCTGGCGGACAAGCTGATCCGCCGGGGATTCGACGTTCTTGTAACGCGTGAGCCGGGCGGCTCGGCCGGCGCCGAAGCCGTGCGCCACATCCTCCTGTCGGGGGAGGCGGAGCGGTTCGGAACCGGGCTTGAAGCCATGCTGTTCGCCGCCGCCCGCAACGACCATGTCCGGGACGTCATCCGTCCGGCGCTGGAAAACGGCGCCATCGTTCTGTGCGACCGCTTCATGGATTCCTCACGGGTCTATCAGGGTGGCCCGGGAGATCTGGAGCCGGTTTTTCTGGATCGTCTCGAACGCATCGCCATCGAGAATACCGCCCCCGACATCACCATCATTCTGGACATTCCGGCCGCCGCGGGTCTGGCGCGGGCGAAGGCCCGGGCGCAAGGGCAGGGGACCGGCGACGAGCCCGACCGCTTCGAAAAGGAAACCATCGCCGTTCACGAGGCGCGCCGGCAGGCCTTTCTGGAGATCGCCCGCCGGGAACCGGAGCGCTGTCGCGTGATCGATGCCGGGCGCGACGAGGCGGCAATAGCGCGGGACGTCATGGCGGCAGTCACGCCGCTCCTTGCTGCGATCGCGCCGGCAGGCGGCGAAACGGAAGGCGCGACATGAGCGGCGAGCGGCACGATGTTCTCGACGGCGCCGTCCATCCGTCCGAGACCACGCGATTGTTCGGCCATGCGGCGGCGGAAGACTTCCTTGCCCAATCCTACCGCTCGGGCAAGGGGCACCATGCGATTCTCATCGAAGGGCCGCAGGGCATCGGCAAGGCGACGCTCGCCTTTCGTTTCGCCAACCATGTGCTGAGCCATCCCGATCCGGCGGACGCGCCGGACCGGCTCGCGGATCCGGATCCGCAATCGGCGGTCAGCCGGCAGATCGCGGCGGGAGCCTCGCACAATCTCCTGCATCTGACGCGGCCGGTGGACGAGAAGACCGGCCGGGTGAAGGCCGCGATCACCGTGGACGAGGTTCGCAAGGCCGGGCACTTCTTCGCCCAGACATCGGGAACGGGCAACTGGCGCATCGTCATCATCGATCCGGCCGACGATCTGAACCGGAACGCGGCGAACGCCATTCTGAAAATCCTGGAGGAGCCGCCGAAGCGGGCCATGTTCCTCGTGCTCAGCCACGCTCCCGGCCGCCTGCTTCCCACCATCCGGTCCCGGTGCCTGCCGCTGCGGCTGGAGGCTCTGGCGGACGAGGACCTGCGCAAGGCGTTGTCCGCTCTTCGCCTCGATCCCGGCCCGAACGCCGATGCCGTACTGGCCAAAGCGGGCGGCAGCGTGTCGGAGGCGATCAAGCTCGTCAATTACGGCGGCATGGACATCGCGGAGGCGCTGTCGGGCGTTCTGGATGCCTCGGGGCCGGCGGCACGCAAGGCCATGCACAAGCTGGCCGATGTCCTGTCGGCCAAGGACAGCGACGTGCTGCACGGCTTCTTCACCGGTCATCTGGAAAATACGGTGATGATGCGGGCCCGGTCTTCGGCGCTGTCCGGCGATCTCGATGCGGCCGAACGGCATGCGCGTCTGGCATCCGACGTTCAGGAGCGGCTTCGTCTCGCCCAGGCCTACAATCTCGACCGCAAGCAGACGATCATCTCGCTGCTCGAAGACGTGAAGGCGCTCGGCTGAGACGAGCCCCGAATCGGCATTTCGGGCAAACTTGCTGTTTCGCTTGCCGCCCAGTTGGAGTAAGAGCGGCATGTTGAAAAATTCAGCGGATCAAAGCCGACCATGACAGACAAGTCTCCGTTCTACATCACCACCGCGATCGATTATCCCAACGGCAGGCCCCATATCGGCCATGCGTATGAAAAGATCGCGACCGATGCCATCGCGCGCTTCCAGCGGCTCGACGGGCGTCCGGTTTTCTTCCTGACGGGAACGGACGAACACGGCCAGAAGATGCAGCAGACGGCCCGCGCCGAAGGAATAACACCGCAGGAACTCGCCAGGCGTAATTCCGACGCCTTCGAGGCGATGGCGAAGCTTCTCAACATCTCGAACGACGATTTCATCCGCACGACCGAGGAGCGTCACCACAGGACGGTCCAGGAGGTCTGGCGCCGCATGGCGGCCAATGGCGATATCTACAAGGGCAGCTATTCCGGTTGGTATTCCGTGCGCGACGAAGCCTTCTACCAGGAAGGCGAAACCGAGTTGCGCGACGACGGCATACGCTACGGGCCGCAGGGTACGCCAGTCGAATGGGTGGAGGAGGAGAGCTATTTCTTCCGCCTCTCCGCCTATCAGGACCGCCTCCTGAAACTCTATGAGGACGAACCGGAATTCATCGGCCCCGCCGAGCGCCGCAACGAGATCCTTTCCTTCGTCAAGTCGGGCCTCAAGGACCTGTCGGTGTCCCGCACCACCTTCGACTGGGGTATCCCGGTTCCGGACGATCCGGCCCACGTCATGTATGTGTGGGTCGACGCGCTGACCAACTACATCACCGCCACCGGCTATGTGGAGGACCCGAACGGCCCGCGGGCGAAATTCTGGCCGGCGGACGTCCATATCATCGGCAAGGACATCATCCGCTTCCACGCCGTCTACTGGCCGGCCTTCCTGATGAGCGCCGGCCTGCCGCTGCCCCGGCGCGTCTTCGCCCACGGCTTCCTGCTCAACAAGGGCGAGAAGATGTCGAAATCGGTCGGCAACGTCGTCGATCCGGTCAATCTGGTGAACCATTTCGGGGTCGACCAGGTGCGCTATTTCTTCCTGCGCGAAGTATCCTTCGGCCAGGACGGCTCCTACAGCGAGGAGGGGATCGCGACCCGGATCAATGCGGACCTCGCCAACGGCATTGGCAACCTTGCCAGCCGCTCGCTGTCGATGATCGTCAAGAATTGCGACGGACAGATCCCCGCACCCGGTGAATTCACGGATGCCGACAAGGCGATGCTCGCCTCCGTCGACGGTCTTCTGGACGTGTGCCGCGAGGAAATGAGCAGCCAGCAGATCCACAAGGCCGTGGCCGCCATCATTGCGGTCGTCTCCGAAACCGACCGTTATTTCGCCGGTCAGGAGCCGTGGGCGCTGAAGAAGACCGATCCGGTCCGCATGGGCACGGTCCTCTACGTGACTGCCGAAGTGGTGCGCCAGATCGCTATATTGCTCCAGCCGATCATGCCGGACAGCGCCGGAAAGCTGCTGGACCTGGTTGCCGTGCCTGACGACAAGCGGGATTTCGCCGCTCTGGGCGAGGGCGGGCGTCTCGTGCCCGGCACGCCGCTTCAGGCGCCGCAGCCGGTCTTCCCGCGCTACGTCGCGCCGGAAGCGTAAGGACCGGCCCGATGCTGATCGATACCCATTGCCATCTGGATTTCGCCGACTTCGAGGCGGAGCGCGACGCGATCGTGCAACGCGCCTTAGAGGCCGGCGTTGGCCAGATGGTGACGATCTCGACGCGTGTCCGCAAGCTCGATACCCTGCTTGCGATCACGGAAAAATATCCGAACATCTTCTGTTCCGTCGGCACGCATCCGAACAATGCAAACGAGGAACTCGACATCACAGCCGACGACCTCGTGGCGCTGGCGCAATCGCACGAAAAGATCGTGGCGATCGGCGAGGCCGGCCTCGACTACTTCTACGACACGCAGAAGCCGGAAGACCAGAAGACCGGGCTTCTGCGCCACATCGAGGCCGCCCGGCGCACGCAGCTTCCGCTGGTCATCCACAGCCGGGCCGCCGACAAGGATATGGCAGCCATTCTGCGGGAAGAAACGGGGAAGGGCGCCTTCCCTTTCATCCTCCATTGCTTTTCGGCTGGACAGGCGCTGGCCGATAGCGGCGTCGCGCTTGGCGGCTATGTATCCTTCTCGGGAATCCTGACATTCCCGAAATCGACCGAGTTGCGCGAGATCGCCGCGACCGTGCCGCTCGACCGGCTTCTCGTCGAGACGGATGCGCCTTATCTCGCGCCCAAACGCTGGCGCGGCAAACGCAACGAGCCGTCCTACGTGGTGAACACGGCCGAGGTTCTGGCCGAAGTAAAAGGCGTTTCCTACGAAGAGATAGCCCGGATCACGACGGAAAACGCGCTCCGGATCTTCTCGAAAATGCCGAAAGTCACCGCATGACGCCTGCGCCGAAGACATGGCAGCGCCGGTTCACGATCCTTGGCTGCGGATCTTCTCCGGGGGTGCCGCGCATCATCGGCGACTGGGGAGCCTGCGACCCGGCCAACCCGAAAAACCGTCGCCGGCGCGCCGCGCTGCTGGTGGAGCAGACCGCGCCCGACGGCGGCACGACAACCGTCGTTATCGATACGGGACCGGATTTTCGCGAACAGATGATCGAGGCCAGCGTCCGGCACATAGATGCCGTCGTCTATACTCACGCCCATGCCGATCATCTTCACGGGCTGGACGATCTGCGCGGCTATTTCATCATGCAGAAAAACCGTATCCCCATACATGCCGACGCCTTCACGATGGCGCGCATTCGCCAGGGCTTCGGCTATTGTCTCGAAACGCCGCCGGGCAGCAGCTATCCACCGGTCGTACGGCCTGAAATCATCGAGACGCCGGACAGCATGATCCGTATCGAGGGCGCCGGCGGGCCGATATCGTTTCTGCCGTTGCAACAGGAACATGGCGACATTCATTCGCTGGGCTTCCGCATCGGTGACGTGGCCTATTGCAGCGACGTATCGGATTTTCCGGCGGAGACCGTTTCAAAGCTCGGCGGCCTCGATCTGCTGATCATCGATGCGTTGCAATACAAACGCCATCCAAGCCATCTCTCGCTCGAGCAGGCACTCGAATGGATCGAGCGGCTGGCGCCTCAGCGTGCGGTGCTGACGCATATGCACACACCGCTGGACTATGAGACGGTCATGGGCGAAACGCCGCCGCATGTCGAACCGGCCTATGACGGTCTGGCTGTGACAGTCGAACTCAATAATGTCGAATAAAGTGAGACTGAATGGCGGGGACAAAGACAGGCCGACCGCAGGAACTCGCCCCTCTTAAGTTCCATAATCTATGTTATGCAATGATGATCTGTAGTCGGGGTGGGCTCAACAACGGACCTGCTCCCATATCGATCTTGATGAATGTCGTAGGATTTGCCCCCTGGTGAACTGCCGGTCTGGGTATCGGGATCGTTGCCGCAAAGTTCGGCCGGCATTGCATCGCCCCGCCCTTGCGGGATGAGCCGGCGGTTTTCAGGCCCGCTCGATATTGGCGTCGGCCGGCTCGTCGTTGCCGCAAGACAGGAACTGATCGAGCGTCATCTTGTCGAGGACATTGGCGATGGCGTCGCGCACCTGCGACATCGAGTTGCGCACGCGACAGCTCTCGGGGTCGGCGCAATCCTCGCACGCCTCGAAGGCCGTGCGGCTGGCGCAGCGAATCGGCGCAAGCGGACCGTCGAGCGTGCGGACGATCTGGCCGACATAGATTTCCGACGCCGGCTTCGACAAGGCATAGCCGCCGCCCGGACCCTTCTTCGAGCGCAGCATGCCGCCGTTGCGCAGTTCCAGCAGAATCGTGTCGAGAAATTTCTTGGGAATATTGTTGCGAGCAGCGATCTCGCTCACGAACGCAGTCTCGCCCGGCGCAAGTTGCGCCAGATCGGCCATCGCCTTCAGGCCGTATTTTCCCTTCTTCGTCAGCATCGGCAAGTCAACTCTCGGAATATCGTCAGCACGTCGCAAGATATGCGGGCATGTCATCTCCTCCTACCGGACTGACACACCGGATGCAATGCACAGCTTGCACGGAATACGTTTGATTCCATGCCGATTTTCCAGAGTAACTTCCGTCTGACAGGAATTGGGATGTTCTTCAGAGTCCGGCAATCACCGCCGCCACGAACAGGAACGACGCGATGACCGCTACCCACGGCAGGACCCCATGCAAGGCATCGCGCATGGATATGCGACGCGTCCGGCCTACGGTTTCGGTTCCCCTTTGAAAAGCAAGTGCCATCTCACTCTCCTCCTTATAAAACCGGAAACATGCCGAAGAAGAAGATTCCGCCTTTCGCGGCGGTCTCCCTGTCCTGCTCCTTTACGGCGTCCGGCTCAGCCGGGCCGCGGAAAAGGCCGAAAAGATCGAACGAAAGCATGCTGAAACCGCCAATCATGGTTCAAGTCCCTCCTTCGTTGCGGCTGATACCTTCAGCCTTCACATCGCCACAATCGTATTCTCGTCTCCAGACCCTTTTCAGTCAATATTTTCGATAAAATCACTATTCTAATTTCGCGGGACAGGCAGCAAAGCGAATCTCTCCCGGACCCGCATCGGGGCAACAACGTCCCCGGCGCCGATTATGTTCCCTTCCCTGCCCGCTTGGCATTGGCGGTGCGATCGGCCAGAACAGGGGTTCGAGAATCAACCCCGGAGCGCCCATGACCACGAAGACGGTAGCCATACTGGGCGGCGGTCCTGCCGGTCTTGCCGCTGCCGAAGTGCTCGGCGCAACCGGGCGCTTCGCCGTCACGGTCCATGAGGCGATGCCGACAATCGGCCGGAAATTCCTGCTGGCCGGGAAATCCGGGCTCAACATCACGCATTCGGAAGATTTCTCGGCTTTCGCCGGACGCTTCGGCGCGGCGAGCGGCTTTCTGCGGCCCGCGCTCGACGCTTTTGGGCCCCACGCCGTGCGGGCCTGGGCACAGGCGCTCGGGAGCGAGACCTTCGTCGGCACGTCGGGCCGGGTTTTTCCCGTCGTCATGAAAGCGTCGCCCCTGCTGCGGGCGTGGCGGGCGCGGCTCGAAGCCAGCGGCGTGACTATTCTGACGCGGCACCGCTTCACGGGCTTCCGCGACCATCAAGCAATTGTCGAAACGCCCGCCGGTCTCATTCATGTCCGGGCTGACGCGTTTCTGCTGGCGTTCGGCGGTGCAAGCTGGCCGAGGCTCGGTTCGGATGCCGCGTGGGTGCATGCGATCGCCAGGCACGGCGTGGGCGTTGTGCCCTTCCGTCCGGCCAATTGCGGGTTCGAACGACGCTGGAGCGACGGTTTCAGGGACCGGTTCGCGGGAGAGCCCGTCAAGTCCGTCAGCGCGACGTCGGACGCCGGAGAGATTCAGGGCGAGTTCGTCATCACCCGACACGGCGTCGAAGGCAGCCTTGTCTATGCGCATGCCGCCAGCCTGCGCGACCGGATCGATGCCGCACAAGAGGCTGTGCTGACGCTCGATCTTCTTCCAAACCGTGCCGCCGGCCGCATCGCGCGCGACATGGCGCGCCAGGACCGAAAGGCGAGCTTTTCTAACCGGCTGCGCAAGGGGACCGGTCTTCAGGGTGTGAAGGCGGCGCTGGTGCGCGAATGTGTTCCCGATGCAGCAACCCTGCCCCCGGACACGCTGGCCGCCCTTCTGAAGGCCCTTCCCCTTTCGCTGGAGCGCCCTCGCCCGATCGCCGAAGCCATTTCGTCGGCGGGCGGCATCACCCTCGATTCAATCGACGAGCGATACATGCTCAAGGCCCTGCCCGGCACGTTCGCAGCGGGCGAAATGCTCGATTGGGAGGCTCCGACCGGCGGCTATCTCCTGACGGCCTGCCTCGCCACGGGCCGGGCCGCAGCTCGTGGCATCGAAGCATGGCTTGGGCGTTAGCTCAACCTGATCGACCGTCCGGCAACCACGGGCGCCATCGCAAATGTGAGCACGATAAAGGGCAGAAGGATCAGAAATGCCCATTGGATGCCCGCATGTTCCCCCACCATCCCGAGAAGCGGCGGCACGCCCAGCGTCGCGATCAGCATGCACATGGCAAGCGCCGTCAGATTGTCGGCCTGCGAGCGCCCGGGAAGAGCCAGTGCGGTGGAGAAGGCCAGCGGTGTGATCAGTGCCATCCCGCACCCGGTCAGGACGAGGGCGACGGCGGCGCCCGCATAGCTGCCGGCGTGAACCAGCCAGGCGATCCCGAGAGCCGCCGCCAGCGCCGATCCACGAACGATGGCCGGCGCCGAAAACCGACCGCGCAGATGGTCGCCCACCAGGCGCGTTCCGCCCATGCCGATGGTGAAGCAGGCGTAGAGCAGGCCGGCGACGGTCGGGTCCGGCGCGATGCGTTCGCGGATCAGGAACATGCCCCAGTCGTAGATGGCGCCTTCGGAAATCGCCATGCCGAAGATCATCACGCAGATCAACAGGATCGCACGGCTGGGGAGAACGACGATGCTGCGGCGGCGCGCCGAAACGGACCGCGCCGCGTCGTCCGGCCGGGGCGCTATGAGCAGAACGACGCCCGCAGCGGCGAAAATGGCCGCGCCGACGAAGCCGAGATGCACCGCCGGGGTAAAACCGAAACCTGCCAGCCAGCCCGAGAGCACGGAACCGACCAGCAGGCCGACGGACCAGAAGCCGTGGCTGCGGGCCATGACATGCCGACCTGTCACGCGTTCGGTCTGGCTGACGATCATGTTGGCGGAAACGTCGAGGATCGTGCGCAGGAAGGCGAAGGCGACGAAACAGGCGGCGAAGCCGTGAAGCGGCATGATCGGAAACAGCGGCTCGATGAAGGCCAGCAGGGCCAGCATCAGCGCCGCCGCACCGCGCGGTGTCAGCCATTCCACGATCCGGCCGGCCACAGGCAGGGCCAGGAAGGTGCCGACGGGCATGCCGAGAAGCGTCAGCCCCAGAATGGCCTTGTCGATTCCCAGCCCTGCCTGGATGGCCGGCATGCGGGTGAACAGGGAGATGAAAAGGATGGAATTGCAGAAGAACAGCAAGGCGGAGGGCGCGAGCGCAGCCATGAACGGCTCCGAAGACGAGACGGGAGGGAATGTCGCGAGATACGGTCGGGGCAGAGGGAGCAGTTCGACCGCGGAACGCCGAACATGGTTGCGGGAACTGCTCCGACGCTTCATTTACACGTCTTCAGCGCCTCCGCAAGCGCTTTGAATCGGTCTATGCCGCACGAAAGCACATCCACGCACGGATGTGACTTTTTTCGGACAGGCGCTCAGGGTGCGTCGATGTCGCCCTTTTCCCAGGCCGCGAGGGTTTCGGCCTGGAAATCGGCGAAGCGGTCCTCGGCGATGGCCTTGCGGATGCCCTGCATCAGGTCCTGATAGTAGGACAGGTTGTTCCACGACAGGAGCATGCCGCCCAGCGCCTCGTTGGAGCGGACGAGGTGGTGCAGATAGGCGCGGGAATAGTCGCGCGCTGCCGGGCAGGACGATTCCTCGTCCAGAGGCCGCATGTCCTCGGCATGGCGCGCATTGCGGATATTGACCTTGCCGCGTCGGGTGAAGGCAAGCCCGTGGCGGCCGGAGCGGGTGGGCATGACGCAATCGAACATGTCTATACCGCGGGCCACGGATTTCAGGATATCGTCGGGCGTGCCGACGCCCATCAGGTAACGCGGCTTTTCGCTCGGCAATACCGGCAGCGTTATGTCGAGCATCTCCAGCATCACATTCTGAGGCTCGCCGACCGCAAGTCCGCCGACGGCATAGCCCTTGAGGTCGAGCTGCTTCAGCCCCTCGGCAGAGCGGATGCGCAGTGCCTGGCTGTCTCCCCCCTGCACGATGCCGAACATGGCCTTGCCCGGCTGTTCACCGAAGGCGACGCGGCAGCGTTCGGCCCAGCGCAGCGACATTTCCATCGCGCGCTCGATTTCCTTTTCCTCGGCCGGCAGGGCGACGCATTCGTCGAGCTGCATCTGGATATCGCTGTCGAGCAATCCCTGGATCTCGATGGAGCGCTCCGGCGACATGTGATGCAGCGAGCCGTCGATATGGCTCTTGAAAGTGACGCCCTGCTCGTCGAGCTTGCGAAGCCCGGAAAGCGACATGACCTGGAAGCCGCCGGAATCCGTCAGGATCGGATACGGCCAGCGGATCAGCTCGTGCAGGCCGCCGAGGCGGGCGACCCGTTCCGCCCCCGGGCGCAGCATCAGGTGGTAGGTATTGCCGAGAATGATATCGGCCCCGCCTTCCCTCACCTGATCCAGATACATGGCCTTGACGGAGCCGACCGTGCCGACCGGCATGAAAGCGGGCGTGCGGATCGTGCCGCGCGGCATGGTGATTTCGCCGAGACGCGCCTTTCCGCTCGTCGCTTTCAGGGTGAAGGTGAAATTCTCGCTCATTCAGGTCTTCCGGGTCAGCAGGCTGGAATCGCCATAGGAATAGAAACGGTATCCGGTGGAGATCGCGTGGGCATAGGCGCGCCGCATCGTTTCCAGGCCGGAAAACGCCGAAACCAGCATGAAAAGCGTCGATTTCGGCAGATGGAAATTGGTCATCAGCATATTCACGGCCCGAAACCTGTATCCGGGCGTGATGAAGATGTCCGTCGAGCCGCTCCACGGCCGGATGATGCCTTCGCCGCTCGTGGCGCTTTCGAGAAGGCGCAGGGAGGTGGTACCGACGGAAACGATGCGCCCGCCCCTCGCCCGCACCGCGTTCAGGGCGGCGGCCGTTTCCGCGCTCACGTGGCCTATTTCGTGGTGCATGTGATGGTCGTCGGTATCGTCGGCCTTGACCGGCAGGAACGTCCCTGCCCCGACGTGAAGCGTCACGAAATGCCGCTCTATCCCGGCGGCGTCGAGGGCGGCGAACAGGTCCGGCGTGAAGTGGAGCCCTGCGGTCGGGGCGGCCACCGCGCCGTTCTCGCGGGCATAGATCGTCTGGTAGTCGGTCCGGTCGCGCTCGTCTTCCGGGCGCTTCGCGGCGATATAGGGCGGCAGCGGGATATGGCCGACGGTGGCAATCGCGATGTCGAGGTCGGGCCCGGAAAGGTCGAAGGCCAGCACGACCTCGCCCGCTTCGCGCTTTTCCGTCACCGTCGCCTCGACATGCGCGGCACCATCGGCGGAGGCGAAGCGGATACGGTCGCCAGGCTTGATGCGCTTGCCGGGTTTTGCGAAGGCGTGCCAGACATTGGCCGCGGCGCGCATGTGAAGCGTGGCGGAAACCGGCGTTTCCTGCGCGCCGGGACGCAGCCGCACCCCTTCGAACTGCGCCGGAATGACCCGCGTGTCGTTGAAGACCAGCGCATCGCCCGCCTTCAGGAAGGACGGCAGATCGGATACGCGGCGGTCGGCCAGTTCAGGCGTGCCTTCAGGGTTCACGACCAGCAGGCGGGCGCTGTCGCGCGGGCTTGCGGGCCTGAGCGCGATGTTTTCATCGGGCAGATCGAAATCGAAGAGGTCTACACGCATTTGCGGCGTCTTTCAGACATGGCAAACCCGCCCTTCGCCTTTCAGCAAAGGGCGGGCCGAAATCGGGTCCGTTCAGGCGTCGGCGGCGACGCGCATGGAAACGATGGAATCGGGATCGCGCACCGGCTCGCCGCGCTTGATCTGGTCGATGACCTCCATGCCTTCCGTGACCTGGCCCCAGACGCTGTACTGCTTGTTCAGCCAGGGCGCATCGGTGAAGCAGATGAAGAACTGCGAGTTGGCCGAGTTCGGATTGGCCGAACGGGCCATTGAGCAGGTGCCGCGAATATGCGGCGTGGCGGAAAATTCGGCCTTCAGGTCGGGCTTTTCGGAGCCGCCCATGCCGGCGCGCGAGGGATTGAAATCCGCGCCGCCCTGCTTGCCGTAACGAACGTCGCCGGTCTGGGCCATGAAGTCCTCGATGACGCGATGGAACACGACGCCGTCATAGGCCTTTTCGCGCGTCAACTCCTTGACGCGCTCGACATGGCCGGGGGCCACCTGCGGCAGAAGTGCGATGACGACCTTGCCCTTGGTCGTTTCCATGATGATGGTGTTTTCCGGGTCCTTGATCTCGGTCATGGCCAGTCCTCTCCTTGGCTTTTGATGTTTCGACAGCGTGTGGCGGGGTTTTCGCAAACCCCGCCGGATGGAATCAGGGTTTGCCCACCGTGACCTTGATCATACGGTCGGGATTGGTGACGGAACCGCTGCCCGGAGCGCCGCGCTTGATCTTGTCGACGGCTTCCATGCCGGAAACGACCTTGCCGACGACCGTGTACTGGCCGTTCAGGAAGCTGCCCTCGTCGAACATGATGAAGAATTGCGAATTGGCCGAATCCGGGTTCTGCGAGCGGGCCATGCCCACGGTGCCGCGCTCGAAGGGAACGCTGGAGAATTCGGCCGGAAGATCCGGCTTGTCGGAACCGCCCATGCCCGCGCGGCTGGCATCGTAGTTCCTGTCGAGGTTCGCATGCTCGACATCGCCCGTCTGGGCCATGAAGCCTTCGATGACGCGATGGAAGGCTACGTTGTCGTACTGCCCGGAGGCCGCGAGTTCCTTCAGGCGCTCGACATGCTTCGGCGCGACATCCGGCAGAAGCTCGACGACCACCGGACCGTCCTTGAGCTGGATCGTCAGGAAGTCGTCGGCGGCAAAGGCGGCCGAAAAGGCGGAAAGCGAAAGCGCTCCGGCGAGAGCGAAACCGAGAAGCTTCATCAGTATCTCCGTGAATGACCGGTTCTCACCGGCCGAGTTTCTTTTTGAGAGCGTCGCGCACGGCCTTCGGAACGAAGGCGCTGACATCGCCGCCCATCGACGCGATCTGACGTACCAATGTGGCGGTAATAGGCTGTGAAGCCGTCACCGCCGGCAAAAACACGGTCTGGAGGCCGGGAGCAAGCCTGTGGTTCATGCCCGCCATCTGCATCTCGTAATCGAGGTCCGTGCCATTGCGCAGGCCCCGGATTATGAGATCTGCGCCGTGATCGCGCGCGGCGTGGACCAGAAGATTGCCGAACGACACCACGTCCACATCGCCGAGGCGATCCGGCAGCACCTCGCCCAGCGACTGCCGGACGAGTGCGGCCCGTTCCTCGAAGCTGAACATCGGCGCCTTGCCCGGATGAACGCCGATCGCGACGATCACCCGCGATGCCACGTTCAGCGCCTGGACGAGAATATCCAGATGGCCGTTGGTCATCGGGTCGAAGGAACCGGGATAAAAGGCTGTCGTCATCGCTTCCAAACCGTTTTCCGCCTTTTGTCACGGAAGGCCGGGAACCGCAAGCGAAAGCGCGTCCGCGCCGCAAGCCGTTTCCTTGGCCGCGTCCTTGAATGAAAGATGAACGGCCCGTTCAAGACCGTTTCAGACGGGATGCGGTTTATTGCCTTTCGTGAACAGGGCCTGCGGGCCAACGAAGCCGGAAACCGGAGCAACGATGCTGATCATTCTTGTTTTCATTACGATTCTCGTCGCCCTTGCTGTCGATTTCCTGCTTTTCCTGTTCGACGGCAACGTCTGGGATGCGGAACTCGAGGCAAAATATGAACGCCAGATGAACGCACCATTCAAGGATGCTTCAGCCGGCATCCTGTAAAACGAAAAACAAGATGTACGGGAACCGATTATCCGGTTTTCGCGTTAGCTTATCGGAAAGGAACTGAAGATGTCCTCGAGGGGCAATTTGAGCGCACCGAATGCAATTACCGTAATCAACTTCGTCTGGATGACGGTTGTGACCGGCATGCTGACGGCGACCGCCGTCCTCTACGACAGCAACAGCAAGGCTGATGGCGTCGCCGCCACCAAGCCTCCCGTAACCACCGCGCGGTATTACGATTATACCCAGATGGGATACGTCAGCCAGCAGTAAACTGGCCCTGTATCCCTGAAGCGGAGCAACGCAGAAAGGGAAAGGCCATGTTTACCACTTTGACCCTGTTGACCGCCCTCATCTCCGTGATGTTCGTCGGTTCCATCATCTCCAGCATCGCTGCGCTTCACCAGGAAGCGAAAGAGATGGACGAATTGAATCGCCGCTCCAAGGTGTTCTGATTTCCAGACTTACGTCCGGCAGGGCGCCTCCAGCCTGCCGATTACAATGAAACCGGATGGTCCCCTGCCATCCGGTTTTTTGTTGTCCGTCTTCCCGGGTAACGAACGGCACGAGACGTGAAAAAAAGGCGGGCGAAGAATTCGGTCCGCATCAGAACGGCCGACAAAGTGCCTGCTCTCTTCTTTCGTCAGACCTGACCCAACCACCCACCGGGCCCTTGTGAGGACGCCTCCCCTGTCACGGAGCAGCGAGGCGTCCAACAAAAAAGCGGACCGAAAAACGGTCCGCCTTTTGGGATCGGGGAGCAGGGCCGGCTTTTATTGCCGGCCGATTGCATTATGCATATCAGACGTCGTCTTCTCCGGCGGACGCTTCGGTTACGGCATCGCCGTCACCGGCTTCAACGTCTTCTTCTTCGCCTTCCGGCTCGCTGATGCGCTCGACCGACACGACCTTTTCATCGGCGGCGGTGGAGAAGATGGTCACACCCTTGGTCGCGCGGCTGGCGATACGGATACCGGCCACCGGCACGCGAATGAGCTGGCCACCATCCGAAACCAGCATGATCTGGTCGGCGTCCTCCACGGGGAAGGCTGCGACAAGTTCGCCGATTTCCGCCGTTTTCGACGTATCGGTGGCGCGGATGCCCTTGCCGCCACGCCCCGAAGTGCGGAAGTCGTAGGACGACGAACGCTTGCCGAAGCCCTTGACCGAGACGGTGAGAACGAACTCCTCCCGGGCCTTGAGTTCCTGATAGCGCTCATCGGAAAGCTCGCCGCCCTCGACGACTTCCTCGCCGACCAGCGCAATCTCTTCCTCGTCCGAGCCGCTCGCACGGCGTTCGTTGGCCGCGCGCTTGAGATAGGCCGCCCGCTCCCACGGCTCGGCATCGACATGGCCAATAATGGTCATCGAGATCAGCCGGTCGCCCGCGGCCAGCGAGATGCCGCGCACACCGATGGAATTGCGGCCCGCGAAGACACGCACCTCATCCACCGGGAAGCGGATCGCCTGGCCGAGCGCCGTCGTCAGGAGAACGTCGTCATGCTCGGTGCAGGTCTCGACAGAGAGGATTTCATCGCCCTCCTCCTCAAGCTTCATGGCGATCTTGCCGTTGCGGTTCACCTGGACGAAATCGCTCAGCTTGTTGCGGCGCACGGTGCCGCGCGTCGTGGAGAACATCACGTCGAGACCTTCCCAGCTTGCCTCGTCTTCCGGCAGCGGCATGATCGTGGTGATGCGTTCGCCCGGCGCCAGCGGGAGCTGGTTGATGAGCGCCTTGCCGCGCGACTGCGGCGTACCGATGGGCAGGCGCCAGACCTTTTCCTTGTAGACGATGCCGCGCGAGGAGAAGAACAGCACCGGCGTGTGCGTGTTGGCCACGAACAGGCGCGTCGCGAAATCCTCGTTCTTCATCGCCATGCCGGAGCGACCCTTGCCGCCGCGGCGCTGGGCGCGGTAGGTGGCGAGCGGCACGCGCTTGATGTAACCGGCATGCGAGACGGTGACGACCATGTCCTCGCGGGCGATCAGATCCTCGTCGTCCATATCCGGACCACCGTCGATGATCTCCGTGCGGCGCGGCGTGCCGAACTCGTCGCGCACGGCGCGCATCTCGTCCTTCACGATGGTCTGGACGCGCAGGCGCGACGACAGGATGTCGAGGTAATCCTTGATTTCCTCGCCGATCTTGTTCAGTTCGTCGCCGATTTCATCGCGCCCGAGCGCCGTCAGGCGGGCAAGGCGCAGTTCCAGAATGGCGCGCGCCTGCTCTTCCGAAAGATTGTAGGTACCGTCCTCGTTGATCCTGTGGCGCGGATCGTCGATCAGCAGGATCAGCGATTCCACGTCGGCCGCCGGCCAGCGGCGCGACATCAGTTCCTCGCGCGCGGAGCCCGGGTCCGGCGCCTGGCGGATCACGCGGATGACCTCGTCGATATTGGCGACGGCGATGGCGAGGCCGACCAGCACATGGGCGCGTTCGCGCGCCTTGCGCAGCAGGTACTTGGTGCGGCGGCTGACGACTTCCTCGCGGAAGGCCACGAAGGCCCGGAGCATGTCGAGCAGGTTCATCTGCTCCGGCTTGCCGCCGTTCAGCGCCACCATGTTGCAGCCGAACGAGGTTTGCAGCGGCGTATAGCGATAAAGCTGGTTCAGGATGACGTCGGCATTGGCATCGCGCTTCAGTTCGACGACGACGCGGTAGCCGTCGCGGTCGGATTCGTCGCGCAGGTCGGAAATGCCCTCGATGCGCTTTTCCCGCACCAGTTCGGCGATCTTCTCGATCATCGTCGCCTTGTTCACCTGATAGGGAATTTCGGTGACGATGATCTGCTCGCGGTCGCCGCGCATCGGCTCGATGCGGGCACGGCCGCGCATGATGACCGAACCGCGGCCCGTCTCGTAGGCCGAACGGATGCCGGAACGGCCGAGCACCAGCGCGCCGGTCGGGAAATCCGGTCCCGGAATGATCTGCATCAGCTCCGGCAGTTCGATCGCCGGATTGTCGATCAGCGCGATGCAGCCGTCGATCACCTCGACGAGATTGTGCGGCGGGATGTTGGTGGCCATGCCCACGGCGATGCCGCCGGAACCGTTGACGAGAAGGTTCGGGAACTTGGCCGGAACGACGGACGGCTCCTGCGCGGCGCCGTCGTAATTGTCGCGGAAGTCGACGGTGTCCTTTTCCAGATCGTCGAGCATCGTGTGCGTGACTTTCTGAAGCCGGCACTCGGTGTAACGCTGGGCCGCCGGCGGATCGCCGTCGACGGAGCCGAAATTGCCCTGGCCGTCAATCAGCGGCAGGCGGAGCGACCAGTCCTGCGCCAGGCGCGCCAGCGCATCGTAGATCGCCGCGTCGCCGTGCGGGTGGTAGTTACCCATGACGTGGCCGGTGACGCGGGCGCATTTCACATATTTCTTGTTCCAGTCCACGCCGAGTTCAGCCATGCCGTACAGAATACGGCGATGGACGGGCTTGAGGCCGTCGCGCACATCGGGAAGCGCGCGCGACACGATCACGCTCATGGCGTAATCGAGATAGGAGCGCTGCATTTCCTCGATGATGGAAACGGGTTCGATGCCTGGCGGAAACTTTCCGCCGCCGGATGTCGTTTGTTCAGTCAAGACGGATCACGATCTCTATCTAGAATCACTGGCTTTTTTATAGCCGAAAGAATGAGGCGGCGCCAATTTGGCGGCCCGTTGTGAACAGGTTTTGCGCGTTTGCGGACGCCTTGTCGAACGATTTTCCCGCACCGGCTTCTCACGGCGCGGTCTGTCGCCTAACATCGCCTCCGAAAAGCCCAACGGAGGCGCAATTGCCCGGCACAGACACGCTGATCAATGCCCTGACGACATTGCTCGTCACCATCGACCCGCCGGGCCTCGCGCCGATCTTCCTCGGCCTCACGCAGGGAATGACACGCCTCCAGCGCAAGCAGGTCGCCTTGCGCGGCTCGCTGATCGCCTTCTTCATCCTCGCCCTCTTCGCGCTGACCGGTTCCGGCATCCTCAGCCTGCTCGGCATCTCGATGGGCGCCTTCCGCATCGCCGGCGGCCTGCTGCTGTTCTGGATTTCCTTCGAGATGATTTTCGAGAAGCGTCAGGAGCGGAAGGAAAAGACCTCTGAGGCCGCCATCACCCGCGACCATCTCCACAATATCGCCGTCTTCCCGCTGGCGCTGCCGCTGATCGCCGGCCCGGGCGCGATCTCGGCGACCATCCTGCTTGCCGGCTCGATGCCGGGCGCCTGGGGGCGGACGCAGCTCATCCTCGTCATCGCCTTCTGCCTGGCGCTGATGTATGCGGTTCTCGTCGTCGCCGAGCGGCTGGACCGCTTCCTGGGCGTGACGGGACGAGCCATCCTCACCCGCCTGCTCGGCGTGCTTCTTGCAGCACTTTCCGTCCAGTTCGTCGTCGACGGGGTGAAATCGGCATTCACCGGCTAAAGCCGTCAGGACCGAGCGGAATCCCGAAATAGACGACCGTCGCGATCACGAATTTCAGATAGGCTTGCCGCCCTTCGTGATCGACATGCCACAGGAGCCACAATTGCTCCCGCAGGGTAAAGCCCTTGTACGCGCCGGGTCGGGCCACGGCGCGAAGCGCATCGAATGCCACCAGAAACGTAAGAAAAGCCACGAGCTTCAGGATGAGAAAAGGAGCCATTCCGAAACGTTCCCGGCTTTTCCCCGTTGCGCTATTCCGTAACCATCAGAACGGAATGTCGTCGTCCATGTCGCGGGGGAAGCTTGCGCCGCCGCCCTGCCCGCCGCTTGGCGCGCCGCCGCGCTGCGGTGCGGAACGACCGCTGCCGCCGCCACTGCCGTAATCGTCATAACCGCCGGAGGATCCGCCACCGAAATCGCCGCCGCGGCCACCGCCCTCGCCGCGACCGTCGAGCATGGTCAGCGTGGAATTGAAGCCTTGCAGGACGACTTCGGTCGAATAGCGGTCGTTGCCGCTCTGATCCTGCCACTTGCGGGTCTGGAGCGCACCCTCGATATAGAGCTTCGCGCCCTTCTTCACATATTGCTCGATGACCTTGCACAGGCCTTCGTTGAAGACGACGACATTGTGCCATTCCGTCTTCTCGCGGCGCTCGCCGCTGTTGCGGTCGCGCCAGCTCTCCGAGGTGGCGATGCGCAGGTTGGCGATCGGGCGACCGTCCTGCGTGCGGCGGATTTCCGGGTCCGCCCCGACGTTGCCGATCAGAATGACCTTGTTGACGCTGCCTGCCATAGTCCTGAACCTTTCCCGCAGCCGCTTGCCGAACGCCCCACCGGACGCCCGCGAGCAGGCCGCAATAAACCGAAGGCCGCATCGAGCGGCCATAAATCCATCGCCACCTTAAACCATCGCGCGGAACCGGTATCCCTGCTTTCCCGGTCATCCACAGCGAATTTGTTCTTTTTTTGTTCTACTAATTCGGTATGATCCTGTCAAGCGAATCGAAAAGCGATTGCGAGAGCCTCGACAGCGGGCCACCAATGACTAAATAAGGGCGATCCAACTCGGCCGGGTGAATTGAGCGATGAGTGAACTGAAGACGATTTCCATTCGCGGCGCACGCGAACACAATCTCAAGGGCATCGACCTCGATCTCCCCCGCAACAAGCTGATCGTGATGACGGGACTGTCGGGTTCCGGCAAGTCCTCCCTTGCCTTCGACACGATCTATGCGGAAGGCCAGCGCCGCTATGTCGAAAGCCTTTCGGCTTACGCCCGCCAGTTCCTCGAAATGATGCAGAAGCCGGACGTGGACCAGATCGAAGGTCTGTCGCCGGCCATCTCCATCGAGCAGAAGACCACCTCCAGGAACCCGCGCTCGACGGTCGGCACCGTGACCGAGATCTACGACTACATGCGTCTTCTCTTCGCCCGCGCCGGCGTTCCCTACTCTCCGGCCACCGGCCTTCCCATCGAAAGCCAGACGGTGAGCCAGATGGTGGACCGTGTTCTGGCGCTGGAGGAAGGCACCCGCCTTTATATCCTGGCACCGATCGTGCGCGGGCGGAAGGGCGAGTACAGGAAGGAACTCGCCGACCTGATGAAGAAGGGGTTCCAGCGCGTCAAGGTGGACGGCCAGTTCTACGAGATCGCCGATGCGCCGACGCTCGACAAGAAATACAAGCATGATATCGACGTGGTGGTGGACCGTGTCGTCGTCAGGGCCGATATCGGCGCGCGGCTGGCGGACAGCCTGGAAACCTGCGTGAGGCTGGCCGACGGGCTGGCGATTGCCGAATTCGCCGACAAGCCGCTTCCCGCCGACGAGACGGCCGCCGGCGGCAGCGCCAACAAGTCGCTCAACGAGACGCATGAGCGGGTGCTGTTTTCGGAGAAATTCGCCTGCCCGGTCTCCGGCTTCACCATTCCCGAGATCGAGCCGCGCCTGTTTTCGTTCAACAATCCTTCCGGCGCCTGCCCGACCTGCGACGGTCTCGGCAGCCAGCAGAAGATCGACCCGGCCCTGATCGTGCCGGAACCGGAACGGACACTCAAGGACGGCGCGATCGCCCCCTGGGCCAAATCGACGTCGCCCTATTACAACCAGACGCTGGAAGCGCTGGGAAAGGTCTACGGATTCAAGCTGACGAGCCGCTGGTCGGCACTTTCGGCGGAGGCGCAGGATGCGATCCTCAACGGCACGAAGGAAAAGATCGAGTTCCACTATGCCGACGGCGCGCGCTCGTACAAGACGGTCAAGGATTTCGAAGGGATCGTGCCGAACCTCGAGCGTCGCTGGAAGGAAACGGACAGCGCGTGGGCGCGCGAGGAAATCGAGCGCTTCATGTCGTCGGCGCCCTGCCCGGCCTGCAACGGTTTCCGCCTCAAGCCGGAAGCGCTGGCCGTGAAGGTCAACGGCCTTCATATCGGCGAAGTGACCAAAATGTCGATCCGCGAGGCGCGCGACTGGTTCGAGATCCTGCCCGGTAAGCTGACGGCCAAGCAGAACGAGATCGCGGCCCGCATCCTCAAGGAAATCCGCGAGCGCCTGCGCTTCCTCAACGATGTCGGCCTCGAATATCTGTCGCTGTCGCGCAATTCCGGCACCTTGTCGGGCGGCGAAAGCCAGCGCATCCGCCTCGCCTCGCAGATCGGTTCGGGTCTGACGGGCGTTCTCTACGTGCTGGACGAGCCTTCCATCGGCCTGCACCAGCGCGACAATGCCCGCCTGCTCGAAACGCTGAAGCATCTGCGCGACATCGGCAACACGGTGATCGTCGTGGAGCATGACGAGGATGCCATCCTGACCGCCGATTACGTGGTCGACATCGGTCCGGCGGCGGGTGTTCACGGCGGCCGTGTCGTCGCCTCGGGAACGCCGGCGGAGGTGAAGGCAAACCCGAATTCGCTCACCGGCAAGTATCTCTCCGGCGAGATGGGCGTGCCGGTTCCCGCCGAACGCCGCAAGCCGAAAAAGGGCAAGGAACTGAAGGTCGTCGGCGCGCGCGGCAATAACCTCAGGAATATCACCGCGGCGGTTCCGCTCGGCCTCTTCACCGCGGTGACGGGCGTGTCGGGCGGCGGCAAGTCGACCTTTCTCATCGAGACCCTCTATAAATCGGCGGCGCGGCGCGTCATGGGCGCGCGTGAAATTCCGGCGGAGCACGACCGCATCGACGGCTTCGAACATATCGACAAGGTGATCGACATCGACCAGTCGCCCATCGGCCGCACGCCGCGCTCCAATCCGGCGACCTATACCGGCGCCTTCACCCCGATCCGCGACTGGTTCTCCGGCCTGCCGGAATCCAAGGCGCGCGGCTATCAGCCGGGGCGCTTCTCTTTCAACGTCAAGGGCGGCCGCTGCGAGGCCTGCCAGGGCGACGGCGTCATCAAGATCGAGATGCACTTCCTGCCGGATGTCTACGTCACCTGCGACGTCTGCCACGGCAAGCGCTACAATCGCGAAACGCTGGACGTCACCTTCAAGGGCAAGTCCATCGCCGACGTGCTCGACATGACGGTCGAGGAAGGCGTCGAGTTCTTCGCCGCCGTGCCCGCCGTGCGCGACAAGCTGCAAGCGCTTCAGGATGTCGGCCTCGGCTATATCAAGGTCGGCCAGCAGGCGAACACGCTTTCGGGCGGCGAGGCGCAGCGCGTCAAGCTCGCCAAGGAACTGTCGAAGCGCTCGACGGGCCGCACGCTCTACATTCTCGACGAGCCGACGACAGGCCTGCATTTCCACGACGTCGCCAAGCTTCTCGAAATGCTGCACGAGCTGGTCAACCAGGGCAATTCGGTCGTGGTCATCGAGCACAATCTCGAAGTCATCAAGACCGCGGACTGGATCATCGACATCGGTCCGGAAGGCGGCGATGGCGGCGGTCAGGTCGTCGCGACCGGCACGCCGGAGACCGTTGCCGCCGAACCGCGTTCCTATACCGGCCATTTCCTCAAGGAACTGCTGGAACGGCATCCGCCGAAGCGCGAGGCCGCTGCCGAATAAGGGCGACCGGCGCCAGACTGTCAGGGAGAACGGCGACAATGAGTTCATCCGGAATCATCCGTGTCGGCATCGGCGGCTGGACCTTCGATCCGTGGGAGGGACATTTCTACCCGGCCGGCCTGCCGAAGAAGCGGCAGCTCGAATTCGCCAGCCGCGCCTTGAAGGTGATCGAGGTCAACGGCACCTATTACGGATCGCAGAAGCCCGAAACCTTCGCCAAATGGGCATCCGAAGTGCCGGAAGGGTTCGTCTTTTCGCTGAAGGCAAGCCGCTTCGCCACCAACAAGAAGGTTCTGGCCGAGGCCGGAGAATCGGTCGAGCGCTTTCTCGGGCAGGGCCTGACCGAGCTGGGCGATCATCTCGGTCCCATCCTGTGGCAATTCATGCCGACGAAAAAGTTCGAACCGGAGGATTTCGACGCGTTTCTGTCGCTCCTGCCGCAAATGCGCGACGGGCTTGCGCTGCGCCATGCCGTCGAGGTGCGCCATCCCTCGTTCCTCGTGCCGGAATTCGCCGCCCTCGCCCGCAAGCACCGCGTTGCCGTCGTTTATGCGGAACATGCGGATTATCCGGAGATCGCCGATGTGACCGGCGATTTCGTCTATGCGCGGCTGCAAAAGGGTTCGGACGATATCGAGACCTGCTATGCGCCCGAGACGCTGGACCGATGGGCCGGCCACCTGAAGAGGTGGGCCGGCGGCGGCGAGCCCGCCGACCTGCCGCATATCGACCCCGCGCACAAGCCGGAGGTCCGGCCGCGCGATGTCTATGCCTTCTTCATCACCTCCGGCAAGGTGAATGCGCCGAACGGCGCGCAGGCCCTGCAACGGCGCGTCGACTAAACACCCGCCGGATCAGCGGTTTTTCAGACCGGCAGGCTTATCGCCGGCAGAAGATCCTCCGCCGTCAGGCCGCGGCCCGCCGTCCGGCCCGCTTCGCCATGCACCCATACGGCTGCTGCTGCTGCTTCGAAGGCGGGCATTCCCTGCGCCAGAAACGCGCCGGCGATACCGGCAAGCACGTCACCCGAGCCGGCGGTCGCCAGGAAGGGCGGCGCGTTGGTATTAATGGCGACGCGTCCGTCGGGCGCTGCGATGACCGTGTCCGCTCCCTTGTAGATGACGACGGCGTGGGCGCGGGCGGCGGCGTGCCTCGCCTTTTCGACCTTGCCCAGTTGCTCCGCCACCGCGATATCGGGAAAAAGCCGGGCGAACTCTCCTTCATGAGGGGTCAGAATGAGGTGCGCATCACCTTCGGCGAACGCGTCGAAAAGAAGATCGGGCGCATCGGCGAAGGAGGTGATACCGTCCGCATCCAGAACGAGGCGGCGTTCGCGCAAGGCCAGGACGAAATCGCGGGCCTTTTCACCGACGCCGAAGCCCGGGCCGAGCACGAAGGCGCTCAGGCGAGGATCGTCGATCCATGCGCGCAGTTCCGCGACGTCGTCGACTTGGCGGAGCATCACGGCCGTCAGATGGGCGGCATTTGCCGCCAGGGACGCTTCGGGGGCGGCGATGGTCACGAGGCCCGCCCCTGCCCTCAGAGCCGCGCCGGCCGATAGGCGCGCAGCCCCGGTTGCCGAAGCGCCGCCGGAAAAGACGCAAAGGTGGCCGCGCCGGAATTTATAGCTGGCCAGATCGAGCGACGGCAAAAGGTCGCCCCAAAGCGCCGGTCCATTCTCGTGGATATTCTCCGCCCCCGCTTCGATCAGGCGCCCGGGAATGCCGATGTCGAAAACCTCCAGCGTTCCGCAGAGCGCCCTTCCGGGCAAAAGCAGGTGGCCGGGCTTCGGCGTCATGAAGGTGACGGTATGCGCAGCCTCGAACGCCGCGCCGAGAATTCGTCCAGTTCGGCCGCACACGCCGCTCGGCAGGTCGGCGGCCACGACCGGAACGGCACAATCCCCGACGCGGGCGATCACGGCGGCGACAGGTTCCGGCACAGGCCTGTCCAGCCCGGCGCCGAACAGTCCGTCAATCACGACATCGCCGGCCCGGGGCGCGTAGTCCTCAAGCGGCCTTCCCGGCACGGGGCAATCGCGAAAGGCGCGGGCAGCATCGCCTTTCAATGCATCCTGTCGCCCGAAATGATGGAGGATCGTTTCAATGCCGCTGCCGGCAAGAGCCTTCGCCGCCACATAAGCGTCGCCGCCATTGTTGCCCGGTCCGGCGAGCACGACGAAGCGCAGGGCCGGCGGAAAGCGCTTCAGCGCCGCGGCGGCAACCGCGTGCCCCGCGCGGACCATCAGGCCATAACTGTCTATGCCGGATCGTGCGGCAGCCAGATCCACCGCCGCCATCGCCTGCGGGGAAAGAATAGGTATGGCCTGTTTTTTGATCATGATTTTCTTCATCCGACACGGTGTAAGCGAGACAGAGCGACCAGCAAATAACCCATATTGATTATATTTTCATCATTTGCCTATTTTAAATTCATCAACACCCCTGCAAAGTGGGCGAAATTTTCGGCGTTTCTGTCCATCCGCGCGATGGCAACCGAAGCGCCCGTCCGATACTATGCCAAAATCCGGCGAATTACCGCAAAAAGGATGGGATTTTGCTCTCTGCGTCAAATTGACGGTGCATTTTCCGCATTTACGAGCCGAATTGGCACGGCATGTGCATCAAATAAGGCCAAGCGGGCCAGAATCCGCTCAAATGGGAGAAGCGGAGAGAAATTTCCTCATGAAAAAGATCGAAGCGATCATCAAGCCCTTCAAGCTGGACGAAGTGAAGGAAGCCCTTCAGGAAGTCGGCCTCCAGGGCATCACGGTTACTGAGGCGAAGGGCTTTGGCCGCCAAAAGGGGCACACCGAGCTATATCGGGGCGCGGAGTACGTCGTCGATTTCCTGCCGAAGGTCAAGGTCGAGGTCGTGCTCGCCGACGAAAACGTCGATGCCGTCATCGACGCCATCCGCAACGCCGCACAGACAGGCCGCATCGGCGACGGCAAGATTTTCGTCTCCAACGTGGAAGAGGTCATCCGAATCCGCACCGGCGAGACGGGCGTGGACGCCATCTGACTTCATCCGCATGGCGCCGTTCCGCGCGCCGTTGCAAGCCGATAATCGTCATCTCACTCAAGGGAAAAGTTTATGACGACCGCAAATGACATTCTGAAACAGATCAAGGACAACGACGTCAAGTTCGTCGACCTGCGCTTCACCGACCCGAAGGGCAAGTTGCAGCATGTGACGATGGACGTCAGCTCCGTCGACGAGGATATGTTCGCCGACGGCGTCATGTTCGACGGTTCCTCGATCGCCGGCTGGAAAGCCATCAACGAATCCGACATGGTCCTGATGCCCGATGCGGCGACGGCGCACATGGACCCGTTCTTCGCCCAGTCGACGATGGTCGTCGTCTGCGACATTCTCGATCCGATCTCCGGCGAAGCCTATAACCGCGACCCCCGCGGCACGGCCAAGAAGGCCGAGGCCTACCTGAAGGCCTCCGGCATCGGCGACACCGTTTTCGTCGGCCCGGAACCGGAATTCTTCGTGTTCGACGACGTCCAGTACAAGTCCGACCCGTACAATACCGGCTTCAGGCTCGATTCGACCGAACTGCCGTCCAACGACGACACCGACTACGAGACGGGCAACCTCGGCCACCGTCCGCGCACGAAGGGCGGCTACTTCCCGGTTCCGCCGGTCGACAGCCTCCAGGACATGCGCTCCGAGATGCTGACCGTTCTCGCCGAAATGGGCGTGGTCGTCGAAAAGCACCACCACGAAGTGGCTTCGGCGCAGCACGAACTGGGCGTGAAATTCGACACGCTGGTCCGCAACGCCGACAAGATCCAGATCTACAAGTACGTCGTACATCAGGTCGCCAATGCCTATGGCAAGACGGCGACCTTCATGCCGAAGCCGGTTTTCGGCGACAACGGCTCGGGCATGCACGTCCACCAGTCCATCTGGAAGGACGGCAAGCCGACCTTCGCCGGTGACGAATATGCCGGCCTGTCGGAAACCTGCCTGTACTACATCGGCGGCATCATCAAGCACGCCAAGGCCATCAACGCCTTCACCAACCCGACGACCAACTCCTACAAGCGCCTGGTCCCGGGCTACGAGGCTCCGGTTCTGCTGGCTTATTCCGCCCGCAACCGTTCGGCTTCGTGCCGCATTCCGTTCGGCTCCAACCCGAAGGCGAAGCGCGTCGAAGTCCGCTTCCCCGATCCGGCCGCCAACCCGTATCTCGGCTTTGCGGCCATGCTGATGGCCGGCCTCGACGGCATCAAGAACAAGATCCATCCCGGCAAGGCTATGGACAAGGATCTGTACGACCTGCCCCCGAAGGAACTGAGGAAGATCCCGACGGTTTCCGGGTCCCTGCGCGAAGCCCTCGAAAACCTCGACCGGGACCGCAAGTTCCTCACGGCCGGCGGTGTGTTCGACGACGACCAGATCGACGCGTTCATCGAACTCAAGATGGCCGAAACGCTGCGGTACGAAACGACGCCGCATCCGGTCGAGTTCGACATGTACTACTCCGTCTGATCGGATATCCGCGATCCCGGACCGTCCGGGATCGCTTTCCCTTGGAAAACCGGCAACCCTGTTTGCCGGTTTTCCTTTTCCGGCGCATTGTCGCGGTCCGACCCTTTCCCTTCCGGTGCCCGTATGCCTCCGCTCCCGCAGCCGTCTCCCCGTTCCGCCGACTGGGCCGTCTTCCTGCTCGTGCCGTTCTTCTTTTCCACCAACCTCATCTTCGGCCGCGGCGTCGTCGGCGATATCGGGCCGTTCATCACCGCCTTCATCCGCTGGGCCGGTTCAACGCTCATCCTGCTGCCCGTGCTCTATGCCAACCGCAAGGTGTGCCTCGCCTTTATGCGCGAAAACACGCTCCTGTGGCTCGTGCTCGGTTTTCTCGGCATGGGCATATGCGGCGGCTTCGTCTACTGGGCGCTGACCGAAACCACAGCCTCGAACGCTACGCTGATCTACACGACATCGTCGCTCTTCATCATTCTGTTCCAATGGTGGTTTCAGGGGCGCGGCATAACCCTTCGCGAAGGGTTGGGGATGGTGGTGGCCTTCTTCGGCGTCGTCGTCATCGTGCTGAAGGGAGATCCGCAGGCACTTCTTCATCTCCAGTTCAATCTGGGCGATTTCGGCATTCTCGGCGCGGCGATATCCTTCGCGATCTATTCGCTGCTGTTGCGCAAACCCGCTGTTGCCGCCATGCCGCCCGTTTCGCTGTTCGGGGTGATCGCCTTGTCCGGTGCGCTCGTTCTCGCGCCCTTCGCCGCCGTCGAGCTTTTCATGAACGCGCCCCTGCCCGATTCGACGAGGGACTGGCTCAAAATCGGCGGCATCATTCTTTTCGCCTCCCTTGCCGCCTTCTACTGCTTCCAGCACACGGTTCGCGTCTTCGGGCCGGCGACCGCGGGCGTGACGCTCTACATGATGCCGCCGGTCTCCGTCGTCATGGCCGTCCTGTTCCTCGGCGAGACGTTCGAATCCTATCACATGAGCGGAATCCTGCTCGTCACGGGCGGCGTCATTCTCGCCACTGCGCCGAACGCGCTTTGGCGGCGCCGGAAACGCGTGTGACAATTATGTAACGAATTCAGCGCCTGCCCCTTGATGCGGTGGCCCGGCATACCCAAATCTGACTGTGAAAGGATGTTCGCACCATGAAACAACGCACAGCCAAGTTTAATATCGGAGAGGTGGTTCGCCACAAGCTCTTCCCGTTCCGGGGTGTGGTGTTCGATGTGGATCCGGAATTCGCCAACTCGGAAGAATGGTGGAATGCCATCCCCGCCGAAGTCCGGCCCGACAAGGACCAGCCCTTCTATCACCTGCTCGCGGAAAACGACGAGTCGGAATATGTCGCCTACGTTTCGGAACAGAATCTGGAAAGCGACGATAGCGGCCTGCCCTTGCGCAATCCGAATGTCGCCCGCTTCTTCGATCCGAGGCCGGCGGGAGGCTTTCAGCCGAAAGCGGGTTTCGCCAACTGACAGTACCTGACCTTGATTAAAAGAAACGGCCCTTCCGCCACGGGAGGGCCGTTTCGTTTCAGAAGCCGCGGGACTTCAAGAGATCGAGCACGATACCGGCTCCCGCCTCGCCCGCCGGCACCTCGGGTGTCAGCCTTTGCTGCACGCGCTCGAAGCCTTCCAGCATCGCTTTGCGTTGCAGGCTTTCCACCGAAAGTCGTTCCATCCAGCGTGTCACGCTGCCGGGGCGAAGCGTATGGTCGATATATTCGGGCACCACGGGATAATCCGCGATCAGATTGGGAAGCGCCGCCGTCCAGATCTTGATGCGTGAGGCCAGCATCTTCACGATCCAGTCGGTCTTGTAGACGGAAATGCTCGGCACCCCGGCCAGAGCCAGTTCGAGAACGACCGTGCCGGAGGCCGCCACGGCGGCGTCCGCCTCGGCAAACGCACGCCACTTTCCTTCGTCTCCGACCACTACCTCGGGCCTGACCGGCCAGTTGGCGACGATTTCGCGCACCAGGGCCTCCCGCCGTGCAACGGTCGGCAGCACAAAGCGCAGATCGCCGTTACGCGCGACGAGTTCCATCACGGCCTCGCCCATCAGGGGAAGCAGTTTTCCGATCTCGAAGCCGCGCGAGCCGGGCAGCAGCATGATCGTGCGCGTGGAGCCGACAGGAACCGCGCCGCGCGCCGCGCGTGCCGTGCGCGCACGCAACAGCGACGGATCGCTTGCAAGACGATGGCCTATGAAGGTCGTCGGCGGACCGCCGAGCCGCTTCATGACCTCGGGCTCGAACGGCAGAACGGCCAGCACATGATCGACATAGGACAGCATCGCCCGGGCGCGGTATTCTTTCCAGGCCCAGACGCTTGGGCATACATATTTCACGACCGGAAGATCGGGCAGCGCCTTGCGGACCCGCTTCGCCACGCGGTGGGTGAAATCCGGGCTGTCGATGATCAGCAGGACATCCGGTCTCGCCGCGATGATCGCGTCCGCCGTTTTCCGGATCAGTGAAATCATGCGCGGCAGGCGGGCGATGACCTGCGTGAACCCCATGATCGACAGTTCCGAATAATCGAACAGCGAAACGAGGCCTTCGCCCGTCAGCGCCTCGCCGCCCACGCCGACAAGTTCGACAGGCCCGTCATACTGCCGCCTGAGAGCGGCGATCAGATCGCCGCCGAGAAGGTCGCCGGAAACCTCGCCCGCGACGACCGCGATTTTCAAGGGTCGGGCCGTCATGTCGCGTCCTTTCGCACGGCGCGCTCGATGCCGATAACGAACAGTCCGGCCTCATCGGCTGCCTTCACCAGCGCGTCGCGCTCAAGAACCAGCGAGCGGCCGGCTTCCACGGCGATGCCCGCCAGTCCGGCGTGACCGGCGTTTTCAACGGTGGAACGGCCGATCGTGGGCAGATCCGCGCGCACATCCTGCTGCGGCTTGCAGAGCTTGACGAGCACGCCCCGTCGCCGCTTCGAAATGCGGCCCTCGGCGCGCAATCCCGCAACGCGCAGCAGCATGCTATCCGTGCCTTCGGCGCCCTCCACGGCGACGACCCTGCCTCCGACGGCCACGGCGCCCTGCCCGATATCGAGTGCGCCCAGGACATCGGCGGCAGCGACACCGGCTGCGATATCGCGCAGATCCTCGCCTGACGGCGCATGCCGACCGAGGGGCCCCAAGGTTGCCAGCAGGTTCGGGACAATCTCCTGCGCGCCAACGATCCGGCACCCCTCGCCTTCGAGAAGATCGATGACCATGCGCAGGACCGTGTCGTCCCCGCCGGAAAACAGCGTCCGCACGATCGACGGAAGCTTGACGACGCTGGAGAGGGTCGGGCGTAGATGCCGCCACTCCGGGCGCCGTTTCACGCTGCCGGACAGAACGACGCGCTTGAGGTTCTTCCCGCGCAGAAGCGCGGAAACGGCCGCTATGTCGCCGACCGAAACCGTGGCATGCTCGAAACCGGACCAGTCCCGGTCGGCCTCGCCGGACAGCAGGACAATGAACGGGTCTTCGCCCGCGCCGCGCGCCGCTTCTGCGATATCATGCGGCAGCCTGCCGCCGCCGGCGATGATTGCCAGGCGCCCTTCCCGAAAACCGGCGCCTCCGGACACCTCAGTTCTTCCCCCTGTAGGGCGCGCAGATCGCACGCTCGCTTTCGGTGGCGATGAAATCGATGATCTCGATCACTTCCGGGCAATCGGCATAGTCTTCGCGGATGGCCGCCGCATTGGCGCGGACAGCGCCCTCGGCTTCGAAAATCTGCTTGTAGGCGCGCCGTACCCGATGGATCGTCTCGCGCGAAATGCCGGAACGGGTCATGCCGACGATGTTCAGGCCGTCGAGATAGCCCGGATTGCCATGCACCATGCCATAGGGGATGACATCGTTCGGCGCACCCGACATGCCGCCGACAAAAGCGTGGCGGCCGATACGGCTGAACTGGTGGACGGCCGAGCCGCCGCCCAGAATGGCGTGGTCGTCGACATGCACATGGCCGGCGAGCATGACGTTGTTCGACAGGATGATGCCGTTGCCGAGAATGCAATCGTGCGCCACATGCGAATTCGCCAGAAACAGGTTGTCGCTGCCGACGATGGTCTTGCCGCCGCCGTCGGAACTGCCGGTATTCATCGTGACGCCTTCGCGGATCGTGCAACGCGCGCCGACCTCCAGCGTCGTTTCCGATCCGTCATGGCGAATGGCCTGCGGCGGGCCGCCGATCACCGCCATAGGAAAGATGACCGTGCCTTCGCCGACGACCGTTCTGCCGCTGACGGACGCATTGTTGAGAAGCTGGACGCCATCCTTGAGAACCACCTTCGGGCCGACGTGGCAAAAGGGGCCGATGACGACGTTTTCGCCGAGAACGGCGCCGTCCTCAACCACGGCGAACGGATGGATGCGCGCGGAGGCGGGAAAAGAACTCATTCTTCACCCTTACGGATCATGGCGCTGTAATCGGCTTCCGCGACAAGGGTGCTATCGACCTTGGCATCGCAATGGAACTTCCAGATGTTGCCCCGCTGACGGATTTTCGTAACGTGGAATTCGACGCGATCCCCCGGCACGACCGGCTTGCGGAAGCGGGCATTGTCGATGGTCATGAAGTAGACGAGATTGCCGCTATGCCCGCTGACACGCGCGCAGATGGCGCCCGCCGTCTGCGCCATGCCTTCGATCAGCAGAACGCCGGGCATGATGGGGGCGCCGGGAAAATGCCCCATGAACTGCGGCTCGTTGGCCGTCACGTTCTTGATGCCGATCGCCGAATTGTCGCCGTCGATCTCGATGATCCGGTCCACCAGGAGGAACGGATAGCGATGCGGCAGCAGCTTCATGATTTCCAGAATATCGGCCGTTTCCAGCGTCGCTTTCGTCTCTTCAGCCATTCGGCTCTCCTTTCTTCGCGGAGCGTCCTTCAGCGCGGGCCATCAATTCCGCCCAGTCGCGCAATACCTCCTTCATGGGGCGTGCCGGCACGCCGCCATAGACCTGACCGGCCGGGATGCTTGCAATGACACCGCTCATCGCGGCGATCTGCACACCGTCGCCGATGGTGATATGACCGTTGATCCCCGCCGCCCCGCCGATCATCACGCCGTTGCCGATCCGCGTGCTGCCGGCAATGCCGACCTTGCTGACGATTCCGCAATGGCGGCCGATATGGACGTTGTGACCGATCTGCACCTGATTGTCGATCTTGGTGCCCTCCCCGATCACGGTGTCGTCCATTGCGCCACGGTCGATGGTCGTGTTCGCGCCGATCTCGACATTGTCCTGAATGATGACGCGGCCGATCTGTACCAGCTTCAGCATGCCGCGCGGACCCGGGGCATAACCGAAACCGTCTTGGCCGATGCGCGCGCCATTATGGATGATGACATTGTTGCCGAGATAGGCGGACAGCACGCTCGCCCCGGCGGCAATCGAACAGTTGCGGCCGATCTTGACATGAGCGCCGATGACGGCGCCGGCCCCGATGCGGCTGCCGCTGCCGATCTCCGCGCCCGCGCCGATAACGGCCAGCGGCTCGACGACCACCCCGTCCTCAAGCCTGGCGTCCGGGTCCACGAATGCCGAGGGATGGACGCCTTCGGGACCGGATATGATCGCCGCAGGCCGCATTGCCGTCGGATGCAGGAGCGCGCCCGCTTCGGCAAAGGCTTTCTGGGGATCGGGCGTCAGAAGAATGGCAACGCCGTCCGGAACCAGAGCGCGAAAGGCCGAGGTGCAGATGATCGCCGATGCCTGGCAGGTTTCGAGATCCTGCCTGTTCTTGCGGGAGGAGATATAGCAAATGTCCCCGGCCTTCGCCCGCGCCACCGGCGCAATCGAATGCACGAGAACATTTCCGTAGGACGTGTCGGTCAGTTCCACCCCAAGCGTTTCGGCCAGCGTCGAAAGGGCTATGCCTTCATGGGGTGGATAGAATGCGTTATGCGTCATCAGCAAGGCTCCAGAACGAATACGAAACACAGTTCTGGATTATCGGGAAATCAGAACTGGTTGGCGATGCTGAAGCGGAAATGCTGCGTCTTGTCGTAGTCTTCCTTCATGACCGGGATCGCATAATCGACACGAAGCGGGCCGAAGGGCGATGCCCAGCCGATACCCACGCCGACGGAGGCGCGCAGATGCGTTCCGCCATAATAGTTCTCGCCGCGGGTATCCACGTCATTGCCGAAGAGCGTACCCGCATCGGCGAAGAACGCACCGCGCAGACCGAAGTCCTGCGGGATGCCCGGCATCGGGAACGAGGCTTCGGCGGAAGCCGCGAAGTAGGTGGTGCCGCCGATGGCGTCGCCGTTCACCATGCGCGGACCGATACCTGAATTCTCGAAACCACGGATCTGCCTGCCGCCGATCATGAACTGATCGAAGACCTTGAGATCGCCGCTCGTCGGCATGACATGACCAGCCTGGACGGTGATCGAGCCGACGAGATCGGCTTCGTCGGACAGGGTGTAGAAGGCGCGGGCCTTGGCGGAAATCTTGTAGAAATCCGAATCGCCGCCGAGACCGGCGAATTCCTGCGTGAACTGCGCCTGAATCCCTTCACGCGGCTCCGTCTGGCTGTCGAGCGTATTGTAGTTCAGCCGGTGGGCAACCGAGGACTGGACCCAATCCTTGCCGATGACATCGCGGTACGGTGCAGAAAGGTTGGCCCTGTCCGAATTGAACCCTGGCTCGCCGGCAACGATACCATTGGCATCCTGGTTCCAGGCACCTGCGCCATCATAGGACATCTGCTTGTAGGTGTAGCTGAAGGTCGTCGACAGGTCTTCGGTGATCGGAGCCGTCACGCGCAGCGTGCCGCCGGTTTCCTCGTAATCGTAGAAGTCCTCGCTGGACGTCGACGAACGGAACAGGTCGAAGCCCGCGGCTAGACGGTAGCCGAGGAAATAGGGCTCGGTGAACGAGATGTTGAAGCTGCGGGCATCATCCGTGCCGCCGCCCGCGGCGAGGCGGATATACTGACCGCGACCAAGGAAGTTGCGTTCCTCGACGGAGGCTTCCAGCAGGATGCTGTCGCTGCCGGCCGAATAGCCCGCACCGATGCCGAACGAACCGGTCGACTGATCCTTCACGTCCACGATGATGACGACGCGATCCGGGGCGCTGCCCTGCGAGGTGGAGATGTTGACGGTTTCGAAATAGCCGAGCGCCTCGAGACGGCGCTTGGCGCGCGCGATCATCGTCTGGTTGAAGGCATCGCCCTCGGCCAGATCGAACTCGCGGCGAATGACATAATCGCGCGTGCGGGTGTTGCCGCGAATCTCGATGCGCTCGACATAGGCGCGCTCGCCCTGGTCAACGACATAGGAAACACCGATCGTGTTGCTGCCAAAGTCGCGGTTGCCGCGCGGCGTCACGCGGGCGAAGGGATAGCCTTCCGCAGCAACGCGTGTCGAAATCGCTTCCATCGTCTTTTGAACGTCACGTGCGTTATAGGTCGAGCCCTCACGGGTTTCGACGAAGCGTTGCAGTTCGTTCGCATCGACACCGCTGACGGTCGACTCGACCTCGACCGCGCCGAATGCGTAGCGGGGGCCTTCCTCGACCGTATAGGTCAACGTGTATTCGTTCTTGCTTTCATCGAAGACGGCATCCGTCGAAACGATGCGGAAATCCGGATAGCCATGATTGAAATAGAACTCGCGCAGCGCCTCTTCGTCGGCGCGCAGCTTGGCTTCGCTGTAAACGTCCTTACGCGTCAGGAAGGACAGGAAGTTCGACTTCTTGGTCACGATCACCGATGCGAGGCGACCGTCGCTGTAGGCGTCGTTGCCGACGAATTCGATCTTGCCGATCTTGGTGCGGTCGCCTTCATCGACGACGAAGGCGAGGTTCACGCGGCCATCGGCAACCGTGAACGTTTCCGTCGTCACCTGAATGTCGCTACGCCCGATCGCCGCATAGGCTTCCTTGATGCGCTGGATGTCCGCATCGATCTGATTCTGGCTGTAGGGCGACAGCGCCTGCGTCTGGACGACGGCCTGGAGCCTTTCGTCCTTGATCTTGCGGTTGCCGTTGAAGACGACCTGATTGACGAGCTGGTTCTCGCTGACGCTGACGACAAGGGAGCCGCCCGAAACCGAGATCCGCACATCGGAGAAATAGCCGGTTGCGTAGAGGCGCTTCACCGACTCGTCGATGTCGGCGTTCGAGAAGGAACGACCGGGCTGGATCGTCAGATTCGCGCGGACAGCTTCCGCGCCAACGCGCTCGGCACCCCGGACGTCGATACGATTGACGACGGCTGCGTGAGCAGCACTTGCAGACACAAGCACCGAAACACCAGCACCCGAAGCAGCGACACCAGCAGAGACTGCAACTGCCGATACAGCGTTCAAAAATCTTGAACCAGTCTTCATTTCACTTCTTACCTTTTTTCGCCGTTCCGGAGCGAACACAAACCGACTCCAGCTACGTGAGCCGTTTTAACCGCTTTTACTCTACAAGCAAGCGGCAACGTTAATTTCCATTTACTTCCAAGCCGAGCGTGGCTCAATCGCCACGCCGAATTTTCGATTAGGGTAAACAGAAGCTTACCCTGGGCGCAAGCCGCCTCCTCAACCAATCAGTGCGGCGATATCGTTCCACGTCGCGAAAACCATGAGGGACAGCACCATCGCAAGGCCGATACGGAAAGCGATTTCCTGTGCATTCGGCCCCAGCGGGCGTCCCCTTATGGCCTCGATGGCATAGAAAACGAGATGACCGCCGTCCAGTACCGGCACGGGCATCAGATTGAGAAGGCCGATGGAGACCGACAAAACAGCGGCAAGCTGTATGACGGCGGCAATGCCGAGCGTCGCCATCTGGCCGGACGCCTGCGCCACCCTCACCGGCCCGCCGAGCTGATCCGGCTTCATCTTGCCGGTAATCAGGTTGCCGATATAGTGGAAGGTGCCCGTGACGATATTCCCGGTCTCGCGCACGCCCTCCGTCAGGGCCTGGCCGATTCCCATCGTCTCGACGCGGAAATTGCCGGATTCCTGGGTTGTCACGATGCCGATCAGCCCCACCTCGACCTTGTTGCCGAACGGATCGTCGATCACGGTCGCCCGGGGGACCATCGGCAGTTCCTGCGTCGCGCCGTCGCGGCGAATGGTCACGACAATTTGAGTGCCGGGACGGATGCTGACATAGCGGCGCACGTCGTCGAAGGTCTCGACAACGGTATCGTCGAGCGCGACCAGAACGTCGCCCGGCCTGACGCCGGCCTCCTCCGCGGCGGAGCCGGGCCTGACCTCGGCGACCACCGGATCGGAAACCGGCTTGCCGTAAAGCGCGAAAAGTGCGGCAAAGATCAGGATGGCGAGCAGGAAATTGGCGATGGGGCCGGCGGCGACGGTTGCGGCTCGTTTCCAGAGCTTGGCGCCGGCAAGCGTCTGCGCCTTCTCCTCTTCGCTCAGCCCTTCGAGAGCGTTCTGTCCCGGACGGCTCGCGGCATCCTCGTCGCCCCAGAATTTCACATAGCCTCCGAGCGGGATCGCGGACAGCTTCCAGCGCGTGCCGTGCTTGTCGGTAAAGCCAAAAAGCTCCGGCCCGAAACCGATGGAAAACGCCGTCGAGCGTATGCCGCACCAGCGCCCGACGAGGTAATGGCCCATTTCGTGAACGAAAACGAGCAATGTCAGAACGAACAGGAACGGAACAATATAGCCCGTAATCAAACCGATGATCGCCATTCCAGTCTCCTTATCGTTATGCCGGACACGGGCCTCACAACCCGAGCAACATGCCGCCGTTCATATCGAAGGAACCGCCAGCCATCAGCGCGCGGGCTGCCATCAGCACGAACGCGGCGAAGCAGGCGACGACCAGCCCGTCCACGCGGTCCATGACGCCGCCATGTCCCGGAATGAGACGGCTCGAATCCTTGACGCCAAAACGGCGCTTGATGAAGGATTCGAACAGATCGCCCGCCTGGCTGGCGACAGACAGTATGAATGCCGCCGGAACGATCCATATGGGGGACGCATCGGTCAGTAACAAGGCGACCGCACAACCGGCGATCACAGCCGATATCGTACCGCCGACGGCGCCCGACCATGTTTTGCCGGGAGAGATCCTCGGCGCCAGCTTCGGCCCGCCGATAGCCCGTCCGACGAAATATGCCAGAATATCGGTCGCCCAGACCAGCGCGAACACGAAGAGCATCGCCGCAAGGCCGGCCGCGTCGTCGCCACGGATGGCGGCCAGCGACAATCCCGTGAGCCCGGCATAGAGAATGCCGCCGGGCAGCCAGCCCTGACTGCCTGCTGAAAGTGCGGTCCGAAACATGCCGGCAAGCGTGAAGGCCGCAAGCAGCGCCACACCAAGACCGATGCGATCCAGAAGCACCGCACCGGCAATGATCGCCACCGCGATCCAGCCGCCGATCCGGTCCGCGGGCGCGAAGCGCGTGATCGTCGACCACTCGTAATAGACCAGTAGCGCGATTGCCGCCGCCAGCAGACGGAACGCGAAGCCGCCGACCCAGGTGGCCGACAGGACGACGATCGCCATCACGATGCCGGAAAGGATGCGAAGCCTGAGTTCTTGCGACATCAGGAGCCCACGGCCGCCTGCTGCGCGGAAAGGCCGCCGAAGCGACGCTCGCGCGCGGCAAATTTCTCAAGCGCGCCATAGAACATGTCCCGGTTGAAGTCCGGCCAGTTCTCCGGAACGAAGATCAGTTCGGAATAGGCGGCCTGCCACAGCAGGAAGTTGGACAGCCGCTCCTCGCCGCTCGTGCGCAGGATCAGGTCCGGATCGGGGATCCCTGCCGTATCGAGGCGCGCGTCGATCAGCGAAGGCGTGATATCCTCGGGCCGCAGCCGTCCTTCCGCCACGTCGCGCGCGAGGCTCGACATGGCCCTCGCCAGCTCGTCGCGCGAACCGTAATTGAATGCGATGACGAGCGTCAGGCCGGTATTGTCGCGCGTCGTTTCCTCGGCCTCGATCAGCAGCGGAAGAATGTCGCCACGCAGGTTTCGACGCTCGCCGATCACGCGGATGCGCACATTGTCACGATGCAGGTCGGCAAGATCGCGGCGGATGAACAGCTTGAGAAGGCCGAGAAGGTCGCTGACCTCGGATTCCGGCCGGCGCCAGTTTTCGGAGGAAAAGGCAAACAGCGTCAGATAGCCGATGCCGGCTTCGTAAGCGGCGCGCACGATCTCGCGCACCACTTCCATGCCCTTGCGATGACCAGCCGTGCGCGTCAGGCCGTGGGACTGTGCCCAGCGGCCGTTTCCGTCCATGATGATGGCGACGTGCTTGGGTAACAACGACCGTTCTGGTTGTGCCATGATTCTTCCAGCGTAGATATCGGATGCGCCCAGCGTGGACACACGATCCAAAACGAAAAGCTAGCCGACTCTCGGCCACGCCGCCACCTGTTCTTTCAGCTCCGGACAATCCGCATTCGACAAATTGCCCGGCAAGGATTCGCGAACGGCCGTCGGCCGTCCGTCCCGGCAATCTTCGCCCGCCGGTCAGACCTGCATGATTTCCTTTTCCTTGGCGGCCAGCAACCGGTCGATCTCGGTGATCGTCTCGTCGGTCATCTTCTGGACCCTTTCGGACAGGCTGCGGCTTTCGTCCTGCCCCAGATCGCCGTCCTTCTCGGCCTTCTTCAGGCCTTCCATGCCGTCGCGGCGAACGTTGCGGACGGCGATCTTGCTCTTTTCCGCATAATCGTGGGCGACCTTCACGAGCGAGCGGCGGCGCTCCTCGTTGAGTTCCGGAAGCGGAATGCGCAGCGTCTGTCCGTCCATGATCGGATTGAGACCGAGGTTGGATTCGCGAATCGCACGATCGACGGCCTGGACCATCGCGCGGTCCCAGACGGAAATCGACAGCATGCGCGGCTCGGGAACGGTGATGTTGGCGACCTGGTTGAGCGGCACGCGGGAACCATAGGCGTCAACCGTGACCGGATCGAGAATGTTGGCGGAGGCACGGCCGGTGCGCAACGAGGCTATATCGCTCTTGAAGGCATTGATGCCGCCGTCCATGCGGCGTTTCAGTTCATTGAGATCGGTTGCATCGCTCATGATATCACTCCGTCGAAAATGTCAGCCGGCGGTTTTGAGTGTCCGCCTTCAATTGTCGGTCACGATCGTCTTGCGCCCGGCTCCCGTCAGGATTTCCTGGAAGCCGCCCTTTTCATGGATGGAGAAGACGATGATCGGGATGGCGTTCTCGCGCGCCAGCGCCACGGCGGCGACATCCATCACCGCAAGGCCCTTGTCCAGCACCTCGCTGTGCGTCAACCGTTCGAAACGGGTCGCATCGGGCACCTTCTTCGGGTCGGCGGAGTAGATGCCGTCGACCTGCGTGCCCTTGAAAATGGCTTCCGCGCCCATTTCGGCGGCGCGAAGCGCTGCGGCGGAATCGGTGGTGAAGAACGGATTGCCGGTTCCGCCGGCAAAGATCACGACACGGCCGAGCGAAAGGTGATAGAGCGTGGCGCGCTGCGAGAAGCTTTCGCAGATTTCCGGCATGGCGATTGCCGACAGCACCACCGTATCGACATTCAGCTTGCGCAGCGAGGTCGCCAGCGCCAGCGCGTTGATCACGGTGGCCAGCATGCCCATGTGGTCGCCGGTCACGCGGTCGCCGCCCTTCGAAGCGACGGCCACCCCGCGGAAGATGTTGCCGCCGCCGACCACAACGCCCACTTCGACGCCCATCGCGCGGGCTGCGGCGATATCGCCGGCGATCCTGTCCGCCACGGCCACATCGATACCGAAACCTTGACTGCCCATGAGAGCTTCGCCGGAAGCCTTGAGCAGAACGCGCTTGTAGATGGGCTGAGCGGTCATGTCGGAATCCCCTTTTCGCGGTTTGAAAGCCGGATACACGAAGGGCACCGCGTTGTCACGCGATGCCCTTCATTTTTCAACGGTTCGCACTCCCGGTTCACCGTATTTCCGCAGGCACAGCCGCTTCGCGGCGCTCCCGAAAACACGTCGAAGCCGGAAGGATCAACCCTTGGCGGCGGCAGCCACTTCGGCGGCGAAGTCCGTCTCTTCCTTTTCCACGCCTTCGCCGAGCAGCAGGCGGGCGATGCCCGTCACCTCGATCGGAGCGCCGGCTTCCTTCTCGGCTTCCTTGATCGCAGCAGCGACCGTCAGGTCGGGATTGATGACGAAAGCCTGCGACAGAAGCGCGACTTCCTCGAAGAACTTGCGCATGCGGCCTTCGACCATCTTCTCGATGATGTTGTCCGGCTTGCCGGAAGCGCGGGACTGCTCGACGAACACGGCACGTTCGCGCTCGGCGACAGCCGGATCGACGTCTTCGGGACGAACGGCGAGCGGAGCGGTCGCGGCAACGTGCATGGCGACCTGGCGGCCGATGGCGTTGAGAACGTCCTTGTTGCCCGTCGACTTCAGCGCAACCAGAACGCCGAGCTTGCCGAGACGGTCGGCGGCGGCATTGTGGACGTAGGTCGCGACCACGCCGTCTTCGACCGACAGGGCGGCGGCGCGGCGAAGGTTCATGTTTTCACCGATCGTGGCGATGGCGTCCTTGATCGAGTCGGCGACGGATTTGCCGGTCTCCGGGTAGATGGCCGCGGCCACGGCATCGACGGAACCGTCCGTCGACAGGGCGACGTCGGCCACGCCGCGCACGAGGCTCTGGAAGGCGTCGTTGCGGGCCACGAAGTCGGTTTCGGAGTTGATCTCGACGACGACCGCCTTGGTGCCGTTGCTGGCGACGCCGATCAGGCCTTCGGCAGCGGTGCGGCCGGACTTCTTGTCGGCCTTGGCAATCCCCTTGGCGCGCAGCCAGTCGATGGCGGCTTCGATGTCGCCGTCCGTTTCGGCCAGCGCCTTCTTGCAGTCCATCATGCCCGCGCCGCTCTTTTCGCGCAGTTCCTTAACCAGTGCAGCAGTGATTTCTGCCATTTTCTTGCCTCTCGTGTTGTCGATCCGGCGCAGCGTCGGGCTTTGCAAAACAAGCGCCGCGCCCTCGATCCGGGAACGGAATGTACCTTCAAGTGTAACAGCGTGATGAATGGCTCATCACGAAACGCCGGGGCCGCGGCTGCGGCCGGGCGGGGACTTGAAAAGCGAAGGGCCGCCGGCCCTCATGCGGTATCCGGCGGCCCGTCGAACAGGTGAACGGGTTATGCGGCCCGGTTCGGGCCGCATCGACCTCATTCTCAGGCGCCGGCTTCGCCTTCGAGGGCCGGCTCGACCGGAACCTCCTCGGACGCGCCGATGTCGCGGCCTGCGGCGCCCTGCTGGCGGGCAATGCCGTCAATGGCGGCGCGGGCGATCAGATCGCAGTAGAGAGCGATGGCGCGCGAGGCGTCGTCATTGCCCGGGATCGGGAAGTCGATCGGGTCCGGATCGCAGTTCGAGTCGATGATCGCGACAACCGGGATGCCGAGACGCTTGGCTTCCTCGATGGCGATCTTCTCCTTGTTGGTGTCGATGATGAAGATCAGGTCCGGAACGCCGCCCATGTCGCGGATACCGCCGAGAGCCTTGTCGAGCTTCTCGCGTTCGCGCTCGAGGTTCAGGCGCTCCTTCTTGGTGAAGCCCTGGGCTTCGCTGGCGAGAATTTCGTCGAGCTTGCGCAGGCGCTGGATCGAGTTCGAGATCGTCTTCCAGTTCGTCAGCATGCCGCCGAGCCAGCGGGAGTTGACGTAATACTGGGCCGAACGCTTGGCGGCGTCGGCGATGATCTCGGAAGCCTGACGCTTCGTGCCGACGAACAGCACGCGACCGCCGCGGGCAACGGTGTCGGACACCTGCTGAAGCGCGCGCGAGAACAGCGGAACCGTCTGCGCCAGGTCGATGATGTGAATGTTGTTACGGTCGCCGAAGATGTACGGCTTCATCTTCGGGTTCCAGCGATGCGTCTGGTGGCCGAAGTGAACGCCTGCTTCGAGAAGCTGGCGCAAGCTGAAATCGGGCAATGCCATGCCTTTTACTCCTTTTCCGGTTGAACCCCCGCAAGGCAATCAGCACCGGATTTACGGTGCCACCGGCGGAACGGACCGGATTTCTCCCGGCTCATCCCAAACCCTGCGTGTGGAATGGTGGTGCCCATACAGGCCATTTCCCGCAAAAGCAAGGGGAAATGACGGGAAAAGCGCCCGGCAGCGGCGATCAGGGCGTTTCGGGCGGCTCGCAAGCCTCTTCCGGCAGGAGATCGAGTTTCGCCAGCTTTCCCGTCAGGGCGAAGTCGCCGTAGTCCATCACCAGGTCGCGGCTGACCCCGTTGTCGTAAAGCTTGAACGACAGCCGGTAGGTCGGCTCGGCGTCGCCTTCGGGGGCCTCGTTGAAGTAGGATGCCGTCACGGGCCACCACGGCTTGGCCGACAGGGCGGAGGCCGCCTTCGCATCGGCGGTCTCTTCGTCCCCGCCGGTCTGCGGCTTGCCGATGATGGTCGTCACGAGCAGCGCCTTGTCGCCGTCTTCCGAACCGTCGAAGGTGCGGGCGTCGAACAGCGGCGTGCCCTTCAGGGCATTGGCGATGACTTCCTGCATATGGGCCGTCGGGAAAATGCTCGGCGGCAGCTCTACCGTCTTCGAAGGGTCGCCCTCCAGCTCGACGGTCACGCCGTCCGGCCCGCGCGTTGCGGTTCCCTTCACTTCCTTCTCCAGCGTCTCGTCCGTGAAGGCCTGGTTCTCGAACCGGTAGGTGCCGGCGGCAACGTCCTCGAAGGAGGTCAGGCGCTGATCGCTGAGGCGAAGATCGTCGCCCGACACGATCCGGGTAGCGAAGCGGAAACGCGTCGTATAGCCCTTGCAGGCGGCGCCGGTGAATTCATAGACCATGCGTCCGTAGATGGCGTCGATTCCCGAGCGTTCGGACGCATCCTGCAATTCGAGATCGTAAACGGCCCGATGCGGCTGCAAGGGCGGCGCCGGCACGTTTTCGGCTCTCGCACCGGTCGTCGCCGCGATCAGCACCACCACAGAGACAAGTTTTCCGCCAACCATAAACCTCTCCCCGCCGGTCGCTATTGCCGCTGCCGCCCGTCATCAATAGGTTAAGAACCGCACCGACAATCACCTCCTGCGTCATTGCAGGATTCTTGCGGTCTTATCAACAAATGCTGGAGAAGTGAAATCGTGAATACCATCGAAAGCCGGCTCGCCGAACTCGGGATCGTGCTGCCTGTCGCAGCCGCTCCCGCCGCCAACTACGTGCCCTACACCATCAGCGGCAACCTGCTTCACCTCTCCGGGCAGCTGCCGATGGAGAACGGCAAGCTCGCCGTCACCGGGCTGGTCGGCAGGGATGTCGACGTGGCTGCCGCCAGGCGCGCCGCCGAGCTGTGCGCCATCAACCTGTTGGCCCAGGCGCAGGCCGCGCTCGGCGATCTTTCCCGCATCGGCCGCATCGTGAAGATCCAGGGCTTCGTCGCCTCCACGCCCGATTTCACCGAACAGCATCTCGTCATCAACGGTGCGTCCGATCTGCTGGTCGCCGTGCTCGGCGATGCCGGCCGCCATGCCCGCGCCGCCGTCGGAATGGCCTCCCTGCCGCTGAACGCCGCCGTCGAGATCGACGCGATCATGGAAATTGCCTGACATGAGCGCCATCGACTGGCTGACCGCCCAACCTGTCGCCCATCGCGGCTTCCACGACATGAACCATGCCGTCTGGGAGAACACGCGTGCGGCGTTCAAGCGGGCGGTCGAGGCAGGCTTCGCCATCGAATGCGACCTGCAATATGTCTCGGACGGCGTGCCGGTGGTTTTCCACGACGATTCGCTCGAACGGCTTTGCGGCATCAAGGGCGACGTGCGGGAGCGGACCTCAGCCGAACTCGGCCTGCTCGCCATCGGCGGAACCGCTGAACGCATTCCGACATTGAAGCAACTTCTTGCGCTTGTCGCGGGAAGGGTGCCGCTGGTGATCGAGCTCAAGGGCCGCCCGGGCGACGACGACGGCTTTGCCGAAACGGTGCTCGACGAACTCCGGGGCTATAACGGCCATGTCGCGCTGATGAGCTTCGATCACTGGCTGCTGAAGGACCTGAAGGCGGCAGGATCGCCCTACCCTGTCGGCCTGACGGCGGAGGGCAACCGGCCCGAACAGTTCTTCCGGCACGACGAGGCGATGCAGCTCGGCCTCGACTTCATCTCCTACCACTACGCCCATCTGCCCAACCCGTTCATCACCGCCCAGCGCCAGCGCGGCATTCCGGTGATCACCTGGACGGTGCGGGACCAGGCCGCCCGTGCGCATACGTTCGAATTCGCCGATCAGATGACCTTCGAAGGCTTCGATCCACGCGAAAGTCCGGCAGTCACCGCATGACGACGCTGCGGCTGGAGAAATCCTTCGCCAGCATTTCACCGGAAAGCTGGAACAGGCTTTCCGGAACGTCCCGCAATGCGTCCGGTCCCTATAACCCGTTCCTGTCGCACGCCTTTCTTTCGTCGCTGGAGGAGTCGGGCTCGGCCACGGTGCGGACCGGCTGGCTCGGCCAGCATCTTCTTCTGGAGGATGACGCGGGCACGCTGATCGGCGCCGTGCCCTGCTACCTGAAAAGCCACAGCCGGGGCGAATACGTCTTCGACCAGGGCTGGGCCGATGCCTTCGAGCGCGCCGGCGGCCGTTATTATCCGAAGCTTCAGGCCAGCATTCCCTTTACGCCGGCAACGGGACCCCGCCTGCTTCACCTTACGGACGACGGGGATGCGGCTGCGATCCGGCAGGCGCTGGCATCCGGCCTGCGCGAAGCGGCGGCGCAGCTGGAACTATCCTCTGCCCACGTCACCTTCCTGCCGGAGAACGAACTGCCAGTGCTCGAGGAAGCGGGGTTTCTGCACCGGACCGACGTACAGTTCCATTTCCTCAACGAAGGCTATGCCGATCACGACGCCTTTCTCGAAACACTTGCCTCGCGCAAGCGCAAGGCGCTCAGGAAGGAACGCCGCGCGGCTGTGGAAGACGGGATTTCCATCGATTGGCTGACGGGCCGCGATCTGACCGAGGATATCTGGGACCAGTTCTTCGCGTTCTACATGGATACCGGAAGCCGCAAATGGGGCCGGCCCTATCTCACCCGCCGGTTCTATTCGCTGATCGGCGAGCGGATGGCGGACGATATCCTTCTGGTGATGGCGAAGCGGAACGGCCGCTATATCGCCGGCGCCATCAATTTCATTGGTTCGGACGCGCTTTACGGCCGCCATTGGGGCTGCATCGAGGACCATCCCTACCTGCATTTCGAGGTTTGCTATCACCAGGCCATAGACTTCGCGCTGGAGAAAAAGCTGGAGCGCGTCGAGGCCGGCGCGCAGGGCGAGCACAAGCTGGCGCGCGGCTATCTGCCGGCCCTCACCCACTCGGCCCACTATATCGTACATCCCGGCCTGCGCCGCGCCGTGGCGGACTATCTCGTCGCCGAGCGCGCCGAAGTCGAGGCCGCCGGCGGCTATCTCGCGGGGCACAGCCCCTTCCGCAAGAGCGGCAGTCCGGACGACGCCGACTAATCCCCTCTCCTTTTTCAGGAGGGAATTCATCCATAAGATGTTTTCACAACTCCGTGTAATGCTTTACACAAAGTCTTTCAATGAAGGAGATTCCCAAATGAGCCCGGCTTACGATCCCGAAAACATTTTCGCGAAGATCCTGAAAGGCGACATACCTTCCCACGCCGTTCACGAAGACGAAGACACCTACGCCTTCATGGACGTCATGCCGCAGGCGCCCGGTCACGTTCTGGTCATCCCGAAAACACCGTCGCGCAACCTGCTCGATGCCGACCCGGCGGTGCTCGTCAAGCTGATCCCCGTCGTTCAGAAAATCGCCAGCGCCACCAAGGAAGCGTTCGAGGCCGACGGCATATTCATTGCGCAGTTCAACGAGGCGGCAGCCGGCCAGACCGTTTTCCACCTGCACTTTCACATCGTTCCGCGCCAGCAGGGCACCGACCTGAAACCGCATAACGGCAAAATGGAAGACGCGGCCGTTCTGGCCACCAACGCCCAGAAGATCCGCGCCGTGCTCGCCTCTCAGGCCGCGTAGAACGCCAGCGTTATCACGCCGACCGCGACAGCGATTCCGGCCAGAATTCTCTGGCCGGACACGATATAGCAAACGAAGCCGGCAAGCGCCGCGCCAGCCCGCATCCAGACGGGAATCTCCGCAAGCGTACCCGTCGGGGAGAGAACGAGCCGGGCGATGACGGCGGCGACCAGTGCGGTTGCGACCGCCCTCACCCACAGCATCGCTTCCGAATCCTCCCTGAGCCTGTTGCCGGCCAGAACGCCGAGCCAGCGCCATATGTCCGTGGCAAGGACGCCCGCCACCAGAATGAAGACGTAGGACCAGAGATCGGGACTCATGAACGGTCCTCCTTCCGCGCGCGCCGCCAGCGGTCGAGGAGATAGACCGCCGTGCCGCCGCCGATGCCGGCATAGAAGATATCGAATTGCGGCGCGAAGGGCGTGACGGCCGGGCCGAGCACCAGGCCGGCGATGAAAGCCACGCGGGTCATGGCATCGCGCGCCGATCCCCACATCGACAGCATGAAGTAGACCGGCGTCATGAAGGCGAGCACCGCCGAGAGGATCGGCGGAAATGCCGAAAGCACGCCATAGCCGACGGCGACGATCACCGTGTTGATCATGGTCAGCGGCACCGCGAAGCCGGTGAACCAGACCATCCTGTATTCTCGCGGCACCTCGCGAATATGCGTGATCGCGAAGACCCAGGAGGTGATGGCGGTGAAATGGGAAACGGTCAGAAGCTTCCAGAGCGGCGTGCGCTCGTTGCGAAGCTCCGGCACCAGCGCCGCCAGCATCGGCATGAAGCGGATCGAAGAGAACGTCACCGCCAGAAACGCCGCCGCGATATTGAGGCCCGTGCTCATCGCCCCGGTCAGGATGATCTGGGCGGGCAGCGCCCATATGCCGACGGTCATCAGCACGGCATGGCCGCGCGTCAGGCCGGATTCAAGCGCCAGCGCGGCGAAACCGGCACAGGAGCCCATGAGGATGAAGGCCGGAAGCGAAAGAATGCCTTTCGTTCCCTTCAGGAACCAGTACAGGGAAGGCGATTTGACAAGGGCGGACATTGCGGCGGTCTGCAAAAGGATCAACAAAAAAGAGCCGGGCCTTTCGGCCCGGCACGACATCGGAAAAATCTGGCCTTATTTCTTCGGCACCTTCGGAACGGCGCTGCGGCGTTTCGGAGCCTCGGGCACATCGACCGCCTCCGCAGCCACCGCCGCGTCATCCTTGTCGGATTTGTCGGACGGCTTGGAAGCCTTGGCCTTGCGCCGGGTGCCCTTCGCCCGGGCGTCGACCTCCTCGGCCTCGATGACCTCGGCCTCCGGCTTCGGCTTCACGGGGACGGTTTCGGACACAGACTCGAGCGCGAGCGTTTCCTTGCCGTCCTCGCCGGTCGCCGTCGTCACGCGGACGACGCCGCCCTTCTTCAGCTTGCCGAACAGGATCTCGTTGGCAATGGGCTTCTTGATATAGTCCTGAATGACGCGGCCGAGCGGGCGCGCACCCATCTTGTCGTCGTAGCCGCGCACCGACAGCCAGGACACCGCTTCCGGTGACAGGTCGAAGGTGACGTTGCGTTCCGAAAGCTGGGTTTCGAGCTGCATGACGAACTTCTGCACCACGCGATGGATCGTTTCCGGCGCCAGCGGCGCGAAGGGAATGATCGCATCGAGACGGTTGCGGAATTCCGGCGTGAACAGGCGGTTGATCGCCTCCTCGTCCTCGCCGGTGCGCCGCGACGAGCCGAAGCCGATGGCCGCCTTGGCCATTTCCGACGCGCCCGCATTGGTCGTCATGATCAGGATGACGTTACGGAAATCGACCTTCTTGCCGTTGTGATCGGTGAGCTGGCCGTTATCCATGACCTGCAACAGGATATTGTAGATATCCGGATGCGCCTTCTCGATCTCGTCGAGCAGCACGACGCAATGCGGGTGTTGGTCGACGCCGTCGGTCAGGAGGCCGCCCTGATCGAAGCCGACATAGCCGGGAGGCGCCCCGAGCAGGCGCGATACCGTATGGCGCTCCATGTATTCCGACATGTCGAAGCGCAGCATCTGCACGCCCAGCGAGGCGGCAAGCTGCTTGGCGACCTCCGTCTTGCCGACGCCGGTCGGGCCGGAGAAGACGTAGGAGCCGATCGGCTTGTTCGGCTCGCGCAGGCCGGCACGCGCCAGTTTGATCGCGGTGGACAGCGCCTCGATGGCGGTGTCCTGACCGTAGACGACCGTGCGCAGTTCCTTCTCCAGGTTGGCGAGGACAGCCTCGTCGTCCTTGGAGACGGTCTTCGGCGGAATGCGCGCCATCGTCGCGACGGTCGCCTCGATTTCACGCTCGGTGATCAGCTTGCGGCGCCGGGAGGCCGGAAGCAGCATCTGCGCCGCACCGGTCTCGTCGATCACGTCGATCGCCTTGTCCGGCAGCTTGCGGTCTGTGATGTAGCGCGCCGAAAGCTCGACGGCCGCCTTGATGGCGTCGTTCGAATATTTCAGGTGGTGATATTCCTCGAAATAGGGCTTCAACCCCTTCATGATCTCGATGGCGTCATCAATGGACGGTTCGTTGACGTCGATCTTCTGGAAGCGGCGGACGAGCGCCCGGTCCTTTTCGAAGAACTGGCGGTATTCCTTGTAGGTGGTCGAGCCGATGCAGCGGATGGCCCCGGAAGACAGAGCCGGCTTCAGAAGGTTGGAGGCATCCATCGCCCCGCCGGAGGTCGCGCCGGCGCCGATCACCGTATGGATCTCGTCGATGAACAGCACGGCGCCCGGAAACTCTTCCAGTTCCTTGACGACCTGCTTCAGACGTTCCTCGAAGTCGCCGCGATACCGCGTGCCGGCCAGCAAGGTGCCCATGTCGAGCGAGAAGATCGTGTCGTTCTTCAGCGCGTCCGGCACCTTGCCCTCGACGATGCGCTTGGCGAGCCCCTCGGCGATGGCGGTCTTGCCCACGCCGGGATCGCCGACATAGAGCGGATTGTTCTTGGAGCGGCGGCACAGCACCTGGATGGTGCGGTTCACCTCGTCGTGACGGCCGATCAGCGGATCGATCTTGCCGGTCTTGGCCTTCTCGTTGAGATTGACGCAATAAGCCTTGAGAGCTTCCTGCGGCTTCTTCTGGCCGCTCTCGTCGTCGTGGCGCGGCTGCTTGTTTTCCGCTTCGCTTTCCTCGGCGCCCTTCGGCGCGCGGGCCTGGGAGGAGCCCGGACGCTTGCCGATGCCGTGGGAGATGAAATTGACGGCGTCGTAGCGCGTCATTTCCTGCTCCTGAAGGAAGTAGGCGGCATGGCTCTCGCGCTCGGCGAAGATCGCGACGAGGACGTTGGCGCCCGTCACCTCTTCCCGGCCCGAGGACTGGACATGGATGACGGCGCGCTGGATGACGCGCTGGAACCCGGATGTCGGCTTCGAATCCTCGTCGTAACCGGTCACGAGGTTGGACAGTTCGTTGTCGACGTAATCGGTCACGGTCTTGCGCAATTCATCGAGATTGACGTTGCAGGCGCCCATGACGGCCGCAGCATCCGCATCGTCGACCAGCGCAAGAAGCAGGTGCTCGAGCGTCGCATATTCATGGTGGCGTTCATTGGCGTGGGTCAGAGCCTGATGAAGCGCTTTTTCCAGACTGGGCGAAAAAGTTGGCACGTTCAGTTCCTCACTTCTTTTCCATGACACATTGCAGCGGATGCTGATGCTGCCGCGCGAAGTCCATCACCTGGGAGACCTTCGTTTCGGCAACCTCGTAGGTATAAATTCCGCACTCGCCCACGCCGTGGTTATGAACATGAAGCATGATGCGGGTCGCTGCCTCACGATCCTTCTGGAAGAAACGCTCCAGAATATGTATGACGAATTCCATCGGCGTGTAGTCGTCGTTAAGAAGAAGAACGCGGTACAGGTTGGGCTTCTTCGTTTTCGGCTTCGTGCGCGTTATCACCGACGTGCCGCGGCCCGTGCCGTGTCCGTCACCGTCTTTTTCGTTCTGCATCACGACCGGCCTAGCGATCATTGTCATTTCAATCCTTGAGTGCCCGGAGAACCGGGATGGCCCTGCATTCGTCTCGGCAGGAACGACTAATGTAATCAATCGTTCGCAGATTTTAAGCCCCTTTCGGCCAGGCAGTCCGAGATTCGATCACACATTCAGTCAAATCACGCTTGCACGAAGGTTACGGGAAAGCGGGGGCATAAACCAACAAAAAACCGGCACTGGGTCGTCCCATGCCGGTTTCCCGTTTCAAAGCGTGCTGCGATGCCGCAAAAACGGCACCGCTCCCGGTCGTCCTCGCGAAGGATCAGAGATCCTCGGCAAGGATCGCCATCGAGAGGTTGTAGGACAGGTCGCCGTCCTCGTCGTCGCGGAAGATCACGCCGATGAACTCGTCGCCGACGTAGACCTCGGCGGAGTCGTCCTTGCGCGGACGCGCCTTCACGGAGACCTGCGGGTTGAGGGTGCGCTTCAGATAGGCGTCCAGCTTCTTGATTTCGTCGGGCTTCATCTTGGCCTCCATGAGGAACATGCATTGAACGCGGCGGAAAGCGACCGGCCGAAAAAAGGCGGACACCGGAAGGACCGCGCGCGCGGGTCGAAGAAAATGTCTGGCGAACGGCGCAAATCACCGCTCGGGCCGGCTGCTTGTGGCATGCCGAAAGCGGCGGTGTAAAGGCAAGGCACCCACCTTCGACAAAAAAGCCCGGTACGTACCGGGCTCAGACTGCTGGCGAAGGGCGTATCGCTCTCTTCCGTCCCGGTCGGACCTGACCCGGCCGTCCGGCGCGCCGCTTGCCGCGCAGCCCCTCGGGTCGAGCCCGAGGGTGACGAAGGAGAAAGTTGATCAATACATTGAGCCCAGCACGAGCCGATCACTCGGCCACGACCACTTGATCCATGACGCGCGCCGGTTCGGCGCAGCCCGCCTCGCCCACCACGCGGCCCGGGACGCCGGCGACCGTCATGCAGGGGGGGACCGGCTTCAGCACCACCGAGCCGGCGGCGATGCGCGAATTGGCGCCGACCGTGATGTTGCCCAGGATCTTCGCTCCGGCGCCGATCAGGACGCCATTGCCGATCTTCGGGTGACGGTCGGCGTCGTCCTTGCCGGTGCCGCCGAGCGTGACGCCGTGCAGGATGGAGACGTTATCGCCGATCACGGCCGTTTCGCCCACGACGAGGCCGGTCGCATGGTCGAGGAATATGCCCTTGCCGATGCGGGCAGCGGGGTTGATGTCCGTCTGGAACACGCCCGACGAGCGGCTTTGCAGGTAGAGCGCGAAATCGCGGCGGCCGTTGTTCCAGAGCCAATGGGCCAGCCGGTGCGTCTGGATGGCATGGAAGCCCTTGAAGTAGAGGATCGGCTCGACAAACCGCGTGCAGGCCGGGTCGCGATCATAGACGGCCTGGATATCGACGCGAAGGACATTGCCCCATTCCGGCCAGTCCTCGAGCATGGCCTGAAACGCCTGTCGCAGCAGGGCAGCGGGAACGTCGCGGTGATGGAGACGTTCGCAAATCCGGAAAATCGCGCATTCCTCCAGCGAACGGTGGTTCAGGACCGTCGAATAGAGAAAGGCAGCAAGAAGCGGATCGTTCTCGCTGGCGGCGTGCGCTTCCTGACGCAGACTGTCCCAGATCGGGTCGATGGTCTTGATCTGATCGTCGATGCGCAGTTCCGTTTTTGCGACCATAGACGGTCTCCTCTTTTGCCTGGAGACGGCATTATATAGGAAAATTGCAACGAAACACAAATAGAGGCTGGAATAGATGACCCGCACGCACGAATTCGCGGATGGAAAACTGGTTGCCGCCACCGATGCGGGCATCGGCACGCTGACGTTCCACAACGAACAGCGCAAGAACGCCATCACCGCCGCCATGTGGCGCGATATCCCCCGGGCGCTCCACTTCCTCAGCGTCGACGCCGGCGCGCGGGTCATCATCGTCGCCGGCGCCGGCGGGCAGGACTTCTCGGCAGGCGCGGATATTTCCGAATTCGCGACGGTGCGCAAGGATGCCGAAACCGCACGGGCCTACGAACTGGACAACAGCATCGCGTTCCGGGCGATCCGCTCCGTCCGCGTGCCGACCATCGCCGCCATTCGCGGCATCTGCTACGGCGGCGGTTTCGGCGTCGCCGCCGCCTGTGATTTGCGGCTGGCGGACGAAAGCGCCCGTTTCGCCATTCCCGCCGCGCGCCTCGGCCTCGCCTATCCCGCGGATGCGGTTCAGGATATCGTGCTGGCCCTCGGCAACCAGACGACCCGCAAGCTTCTCTACACCGGCCTTCCCATCACCGCCCGCGAGATCGAAACGAGCGGCTTCCTGCTGGAGACCTTCTCCGATGTGGCGGAACTGGAAAAGGCCGTCTTCGCCCTGGCCGGGTCGATCGCCGGCAACGCGCCGCTCTCCATCGCCGCCTCCAAGCTGGCGATCCGCGCCGTGACCGAAAGCGACAACGTGCTGATGAGCGAGGCCGAGGTGCTGGGCACGTCCACCTTCGAAAGCGCCGATTATGCCGAAGGCCGCGCCGCCTTCGCCGAGCGGCGCAAGCCCGTCTTCAGGGGCGAATGACGCCGGTCAATCCGCAAGGCCGGCGTAGAACTCCAGGGCGCCGGCCTTGAAAACGCGGTCTCCGGTCGCGAGCATGTGATCGCGGTTCGGAATATCGAGCGCCGTCGCGTTCGGCATCAGCACCGCCAGTTCCTCCGCCGAGCCGGCGATGTCGTCCTTCGTCCCGACGGCGACCAGCGTCGGCGCCTCCACCCGGGCGATGTCCTCGCGCCTCACCAGGTCGCGCGAGGTGGCGATGCAGGCGGCAAGCGCAAAGCGGTCACTCTTCGTCTGCTCGGCAAAGGCGCGGAACATGCGGCCGCGGGCGTGGGTGACGTCGGCCAGCGACGGCGCCAGCAGCGCCTCGGCAATCGGGTCCCAGTCGCCCACACCGTCGCACATGCCGATTCCCAGGCCGCCGAACACCAGCGAGCGCACCCGCTCGCCATCGGCGATGGCGAGAAACGCCGCGATGCGCGCGCCCATCGAATAGCCCATGACATGGGCCGCCGGCAGACCGAGATGGTCGAGAAGCGCAACGGCATCGCCCGCCATCGTCTCGGGGTGATAGAATTCCGGATCGTGCGGCTTGTCGCTCGCGCCGTGGCCGCGATTGTCGAGGGCGATGACCCGGTATCCGGCCTCTCCCAACGTCTTGAGCCAGCCGGTGTGGACCCAGTTCACGATGGCGGAGGACGCGAAACCGTGGATGAGCAGCACGGGTGCGCCGGCAGGATCGCCCTCATCGAAATAGGCAATATTCAGTCCGTCGTTCTGAAATGTATTGAAGGCGGGGGGATTGAGATTCATCAATGCAGTCCTTTTTGCGAAGGACCATAAACGTTTTCATGGTTCCGGGCCAAGCGGGAAGCTGCGCGCCACGCGCAAATTCCACCCGACACGGCCCTACACATTTGCAAAGAAGGAGGTTAAACAGAACCCCACGAAACATGACCTCGCGGAGACCAGAATGGCAGGCCACAACATTCCCCATTTCCAGAACGACGGCGGATATCGCGTGATCGAGATCGGCGTGAAGGAATTCATGTGTACGGGCGCTTCCGTTCCCTACGATCATCCGCACATCTTCATCGACATGGGCGACGAGAACGAGAAGGTCTGCTCCTACTGTTCGACGCTCTATCGCTACAATCCGGCCCTGAAGGCGGAAGAAACCGTTCCGCCGGGCTGCATCTTCCAATTCGACGCCGCCTGACCGGGATCGTGCGATGACAGCGACGGGGCATCCAGGGCGGGCCGCGTCGCAGAACAGGCAGAATTCATGGCCGTGGAACACGCCATCATTGCAGGTGCCGGCATCGCCGGACTGAGCGCCGCCCTTTCCTTCGCCAAGGCCGGAATCCCAAGCGACATCTACGAAAAGGCGCCGCACCTCACGGAGGTCGGCGCCGGCCTCCAGATCGCGCCGAACGCGTCGCACATCCTATCGACCCTCGGCGTTCTGGCCGATCTGGAATCCGTGTGGAACGAGCCCGAGCGCATCGACCTCCTGTCCGGCATCCGATTGAAGCGGCTGGCAAGCGTGCCGGTCGGGCCCTATGCCCGCAACCGGTGGGGGGCGCCCTATGGCGTGCTTCACCGCGCGACGTTGCAGAAGGCCCTTCTGGCCGCGGTCCTTCGCGAACCGGCGTGCCGGCTGCATCTGGACACCATGATCGATCCCGTCGCCAGTGCCCCGGCTGCCGGCGACGGCAGACCGCAACTGGTCGTCGGCGCGGACGGCGTATGGTCGCGCATGCGCGCTGTCGTCCCCTCCTGCCCGATCCCGGCATTTTCCGGTAACATCGCCTGGCGCTTCACCATACCCGGCGCGGACGCGCCGTCCTTCCTCGACCTGTCGGCCGTCTCTGCCTTCCTGGGGCCGGACGCGCATATCGTCGCCTATCCGCTGACGGAAATCGGCGGCTTCAACGTCGTCGCGATCACGGCGGGCAATTCACCGGGAGAGACATGGGACGCCTCCGCCGGTGACGTGCGGCTCGATCTCCTGCTTCGCCGCTTCTCGGGATGGCACGCGGACATCCGGAAAATGCTGGAAGCCGCGAACGAACCGCGCTTCTGGCCGCTTTACCAGGCCAGCGACGGCCATTGGCACAACGGGGTCGACACGGTTTTGATCGGCGATGCCGCGCATGCCATGATGCCCTTCGCCGCCCAGGGTGCTGCAATGGCTATCGAGGACGCGTTCGAACTGGCCCGGTTCGCCGGCGGCGCCATGCCGTTGCCCGCGGCGCTGGAAGCCTTCGAGGCCAAAAGAAAACCGCGCATCGACCGCGCGCGCAAGCAGGCCGCCTTCAACCGCTTCGCCTATCACGCAAGCGGACCGGTCAGGATCGCGCGGGACGTGGTTCTGTCGATGCGATCGCCGCAGTCCCTCAGCGACAGTTTCGACTGGCTCTACGGATACAGGGCCGCCTGACGGTTTCGGGACGCAGCAGGGCGGCCCCGCCTCTCATGCGGGCCTGTCCCCTGCCCGCGTCAGACGGCCTTGGCCGCGGCAAAACCGCGCTCGATGTCCGCCTGCAGGTCCTCGACATTCTCAAGGCCGACCTGCAACCGGATGACCGGACCTTCTTCCGGCACCTTCGTGATCGTCCGGTCGGTCAGGTTGACCCTCAGCGCAAGGCTTTCATAGCCGCCCCAGGAATAACCGAGGCCGAAGATCCGCAATGCGTCGAGAAAGGCCGACGCCGTGGCAAGAAACCTGTCCTTGCCGTTCGCCTTCAGCACGAAGGAGAAGATGCCGCTCGACCCCTTGAAGTCGCGCTTCCACAGATCGTGGCCGGGAAAGCTCGGCAGGGCCGGATGCAGCACGCGCGCGACCTGCTCGTGCCCCTCCAGCCATTCGGCAAGCGTCAGGGCGCTTTTGCGATGATGCTCCAGACGGATGCCCATCGTGCGCAGGCCGCGCAGCACCAGATAGGAATCCTCGGGAGACGCGCTGAGACCCAGATAGAGATTGATCCGCTCCAGAGCCTTCCAGTTCGCCTCATTGGCCGAGATCGCCCCCATCAGGATATCGGAATGGCCGGCCGGATATTTGGTGACGGCATGGATCGACACGTCGACGCCGTGGTCGAGCGGCCGGAAATAGAGCGGCGTCGCCCAGGTATTGTCCATCGTCACCACGGCGCCGTGCCGGTGGGCCACTTCCGAGATGGCCGGCACGTCCTGGATTTCGAAGGTGTTGGAGCCGGGTGATTCCAGATGGACGAGCTTCGTGTTGGGCTTGAAAAGCGCCTCGATTCCGGCGCCGATCTGCGGATCGTAATAGTCCACCTCGATGCCGAAGCGCTTGAGCGTCCTGTTGCAGAAGCGCCGGCTCGGACCGTAAACGGAATCGACGACCAGAGCGTGGTCGCCGGCCGAAAGATAGGCCAGAAACGCCACCGTGACCGCCGCCAGGCCGGAGGGCACGAGAACCGTTCCCGCCGAGCCTTCCAGCGCGTTGATCGCCGTGCAGAGCGCATCGGTCGTCGGCGTTCCGTGCGTACCATAGGTATACTGCTGGTCTTCGCTTTCCAGGACTTCGGCGTCCGGGAAAAGCACCGTTGAGCCGCGATAGATAGGAGGATTGACGAAACCGTGAAAGGCGAAAGGATCGCTGCCGAGATGGGCAAGGCGCGTATCGACGCCCGCCTCGTCGAGCAAGTCCGTCTTTTTTGTCATCTGAGTACCAAACCTTTGAGATCATGACCGTTCGGCTTCTTTGTGGGACGGAGCCGCGCCCCGGTCAAGCCCGATCGACGTACCGGATAGTACACGTCAAACGCGATACGATTTTAGTCAGCGTCTGCATCATTTCCAGATTTCTGCCCAATTTTTCACCGATGCTTTCCCTTTTTCATTCTCGTCCCGGTATTTTGAATGGGCTACCCTTGACCATCCGGTAAATTGCGACTGTGATAGCGACGTTCGCGCCGGGAGGGCTGCGGGCCGGCCGCAGTTGCTTTGAATGCAGGGGAGCGGCCGCACTTAATAAAAACAACGGATAAAGGTTGGGAAAAATGAAAAAGACGCTTCTGTCCGCAGCGATTGGCGCAGCAGCACTTGGCGCGATGGCGTCGGCCGCTTCCGCTGCGACGCTCGATACCGTCAAGGCCAAGGGCTTCGTTCAGTGCGGCGTGAACACGGGTCTGGCGGGCTTCGCCTCGCCGGATTCGTCGGGCAACTGGGCCGGCCTCGACGTGGACGTCTGCCGGGCCGTTGCGGCCGCCGTCTTCGGCGACGCGACCAAGGTGCGCTACACGCCCACCACCGCGCAGAGCCGCTTCACCGCGTTGCAGTCCGGCGAGGTCGATCTGCTTTCGCGCAACACGACCTGGACGATCAGCCGCGACACCGCGCTGGGCCTCGATTTCCGCGCCGTCAACTATTATGACGGCCAGGGCTTCATGGTGCCGAAGAGCCTCGACGTCTCCTCGGCGCTGGAACTTTCCGGCGCCGCCGTCTGCGTCCAGTCCGGCACCACGACCGAGCTGAACCTCGCCGACTATTTCGCCGCCAACGACCTCCAGTACAATCCGGTGGTCTTCGAAAAGCTGGAAGAGGTCAATGCCGCCTATCAGGCCGGCCGTTGCGACGTCTACACGACCGACCAGTCGGGTCTCTATTCCATCCGTCTGACGCTCTCCAACCCGGACGACCATATCGTTCTGCCGGAAATCATCTCCAAGGAGCCGCTCGGCCCGGCCGTCCGCCAGGGCGACTCGCAGTGGTTCGATATCGTCAACTGGGCCCATTACGCGATGGTCCAGGCCGAGGAATTCGGCATCACCTCGGCGAATGTCGATGAGATCAAGGAAACGACGACCAATCCGGACGTCAAGCGCTTCCTCGGCGCCGAAGCCGATTCGAAGATCGGCACCGACCTCGGCCTCACCAACGACTGGGCCTACAACATCGTCAAGCAGGTCGGCAATTACGGCGAAGCCTTCGACCGCAATGTCGGCGCTGGCAGCCCGCTGAAGATCGAGCGCGGCCTCAACGCACTGTGGACGGAAGGCGGCCTGCAATACGCTCCGCCGATCCGCTGATCGTCGAAAACTGAACGACCGGACGGGGCGGCGTCGGCCGCCTCGTCCGCCACAAAAAAACAAAGGCCGTCAGGCCATTCGGGGAAAACAGGACCAGGCATGACAGATCACGCCACACATGCGCCGTCTTCCGGCCGCAGCCTGAAATCGCTGATCTACGACCCCACGTTCCGGGGTATCTTCTTTCAATTGCTCACCATCGTCGTTCTCGTTTTCGTGATCTGGTCGATCGTCGACAACACGATGGCAAACCTCGCCCGCTCCAACACGGCTTCGGGCTACGGTTTTCTCAACAGCCGCTCCGGTTTCGATATCGGACAGTCTCTGATCGACTATTCCAGCAACTCCACCTATGGCCGGGCGCTGCTCGTCGGCTTTCTGAACACGCTTCTGGTGGCCTCCGTGGGGATCGTGACAGCGACGATCCTGGGGTTCATCATCGGCGTGGGCCGGCTTTCGAATAACTGGCTGATCGCCAAGCTGTGTACGGTCTATGTGGAAGTGTTCCGCAACATTCCGCCGCTGCTGGTCATCTTCTTCTGGTATTCCGGCGTTCTCGCCGTGCTGCCGCAGCCGCGCGACTCCATCCACCTGCCGTTCAGCATGTTCCTCAACAATCGCGGGCTTGTGTTTCCCCGGCCGCTCTGGGGCGAAGGCGCTTGGGTTGTTCCCGTTGCGCTGATCGTGGCGGTCATTGCCGCCATTGCCGTCCGCAAATGGGCGGTCCGGCGGCAGATGGCGACTGGACAGCAGTTTCCGATCCTGTGGACGTCGATCGGGCTGATCGTCGGGCTGCCGCTGATCGCCTTCCTGGCCGCGGGTGCGCCGATCACCTTCGACGTTCCCGTCGAGGGGCGCTTCAACCTGACCGGGGGCAGCGTCGTCGCGCCGGAATTCGTGGCGCTCTATCTGGCGCTGTCCTTCTATACCGCGTCCTTCATCGCCGAAATCATCCGGGCGGGCATACGCGGCGTTCCCAAGGGCCAGACCGAGGCTGCCGCGGCGCTCGGGCTGCACCCGCGCAAGACGACGCGGCTGGTGGTTGTGCCGCAGGCGATGCGCATCGTCATCCCGCCGCTCACCAGCCAGTATCTCAACCTGACGAAGAACTCGTCGCTCGGCGTCGCGATCGGCTTCCCCGAACTGGTTTCGACCGGGGGCACGACACTCAACCAGACCGGCCAGGCCGTCGAGGTGGTGTCGATCTGGATGGTCGTCTATCTGACCATCAGTATCCTGACCTCGCTGTTCATGAACTGGTTCAACGCCAAGATGGCCCTGGTGGAGAGGTAACATGGTAGCATCGACCCGAAATGCACCTTTCGTCCGGGCGGAAATCCTGCCTCCCCTCCCGGCGCCGGTCAGCGAGAATACCGTTTCCGGCTGGATCAAGACCAATCTTCTGGCAACGCCCAAGGACGTGCTACTGACGATCCTGGCGCTGGCAGTGCTGGTCTGGACGGTTCCCGGCATCATCAACTGGCTTTTCATCCAGGCGAGCTGGACCGGCTCCGACCGTTCCGTCTGTGCAACCATCGTTCAGGGCGGAGCCCAGCCGGACGGCTGGAGCGGCGCCTGCTGGGCCTTCGTCTCCGATCGCTTCCAGCAATTCATGTTCGGGCGATACCCGATCGACCAACGCTGGCGTCCACTGCTGGTCGCGGTCATGTTCATCGCCCTGCTCACTCCGCTCCTGATCCCGAAGGCGCCGCACAAGGGCCTGAACGCGCTTGCGCTCTTCGTCATCTTCCCCGTCGTCGCCTTTTTCCTGCTGCATGGCGGGTTCGGTCTTCGCGTCGTGCAGACGTCGCTGTGGGGCGGATTGATGGTGACGCTCATCCTGTCCTTCGTCGGCATCGCGGTATCGCTGCCTGTCGGCATCGTTCTGGCGCTCGGGCGGCGCTCGAACATGCCGGTGATCCGCACGGCCTGCATCACGTTCATCGAGGTGATCCGCGGCGTGCCGATGATTACCGTGCTGTTCATGGCGAACGTCATGCTGCCGCTGTTCCTGCCGACCGGCTGGACGGTCGACAATTTCGTGCGCGCCCTCGTCGGCGTGGCGATCTTCTCCTCCGCCTACATGGCGGAAGTCATTCGCGGCGGCCTCCAGGCCATTCCGAAGGGCCAATATGAAGGTGCCGATTCGCTCGGCCTTTCCTACTGGCAGAAGACCCTGCTGATCGTCATGCCGCAGGCGCTCAGACTCGTCATTCCGGGCATCGTGAACACCTTCATCGGCCTGTTCAAGGATACGTCCCTGGTTTCGATCATCGGCATGTTCGACCTGCTCGGCATCGTCCGCCTCAACTTTACCGACGCGAGCTGGGCCTCGCCGGTCACACCGCTGACCGGGCTGATCTTTGCCGGTTTCGTCTTCTGGATTTTCTGCTTCGGCATGTCGCGCTATTCCGGCTTCATGGAACGGCACCTCGACACCGGGCACAAACGATAAGGGACAAGGGAGTCATCATGGCAGAAGCCAACCCCGTGGAACCGACGGTATCGACCACCAACGTCGCCGTCGAAATCATCAACATGAACAAGTGGTACGGCGAGTTCCACGTGTTGCGCGACATCAACCTCAAGGTGATGCGCGGCGAACGCATCGTCATCGCCGGCCCCTCCGGCTCCGGCAAGTCGACCATGATCCGCTGCATCAACCGTCTGGAGGAACACCAGTCGGGCAACATCTTCGTACAAGGCACGGAACTGACCAACGACCTGAAGAAGATCGACGAAGTGCGCCGCGAAGTCGGCATGGTGTTCCAGCACTTCAACCTGTTCCCGCACCTCACGATCCTTGAAAACTGCACGCTTGCGCCGATCTGGGTCCGCAAGATGCCAAAGAAGGAGGCCGAGGAAATCGCGATGCACTTCCTGACGCGCGTCAAGATTCCGGAACAGGCCAACAAGTATCCGGGACAACTCTCCGGCGGCCAGCAGCAGCGCGTGGCGATCGCCCGCTCGCTGTGCATGAAGCCGAAGATCATGCTGTTCGATGAGCCGACCTCGGCGCTCGACCCGGAAATGGTGAAGGAAGTGCTGGATACGATGGTCGGTCTCGCCGAAGAAGGCATGACCATGATGTGTGTGACCCATGAAATGGGCTTTGCCCGCCAGGTCGCGAACCGCGTCATCTTCATGGACCAGGGTCAGATCGTCGAGCAGAATGCGCCGGCCGAATTCTTCGACAACCCCCAGCACGAGCGTACCAGGCTGTTCCTCAGCCAGATCCTCCACTGAAACGCTGGACGCCAAAACACTCAATCGCCGCATCGGAACCGGTGCGGCGATTTTTTTACGGCGCCGTTTTCACCATTTGGTCGTATAGCGCGCGCTGACACTTGTGTTCAGCGTGTCGGCCGAATGGTCGAAGTCGCTGCGGATGGTGATATTCGATCCGAGCTTCTGCTCGATACCGACACCGGTACGCACATCGTCAAGATCACCCGTCGTCACGCCACGCAAGATGAACCGTGTTCCCTTATCCGTCGCCAGTTGGACGGAATGCGACGTGTTGACGCCATTCCACGTATTATGCTCTCCGTTATAGAATGAGGAGTAAGACTGCTCCACCTCCATATCGATCGCGGGTGTGGCGATCCACGTGCGCAGAGAAGACAGCCTCACCGTCCCGCTTCCGCTCAAGACGCTGAAATCCATGTTGAGATTGCGTCGCAGCGATTTGCCGGGCGCATCATTCGTCTGATGACTCCAGGAACTCCACAGGCGGGTCGGAACCTCGCGCACGGCGCCGCTGTCATTGGCCCGTACATCGAAATCGATGCCGGCTTTCGTGCCGGTTTCCTGCGGCAGGTTCATGCCCACCCGCAAGGAATAGGCACTTTTCCCGATGCGCGACGGTTGCCATATCAGGGCCTGTTCCTGCGCAACAGCTGGCGAGGAGGCCATGAAAGCAGCGAACAGCGACGCTCCGCGTTTCCTTGTCTGCTTTTCCATACCCGTTTCTCCCGTGGGAAACGACCGCTATCCTCCCGCTCGCGGCACCGCAAATAACCACGCCAGCCCCGGTGAACGGTTCCCGATAAATCCGGTCAACTCTGGAGAAGGCGGAACAGTCACCCGCCCGACAGGCGGGCAGAGTGCGCATTTCGATACACACGCAAATCATAGCAGTTTTCCCGCCTATAGAAAACACCCAGCGGTTCAGCTGCCGTTTTCGGTGCTGGGGAGAGAAGCAAATCCTGCCGGAAACAGCCCTGATCGAGAAGATGGCGACAATCGATCCCCGCAACCGGAATCGTCACGCGGCAGGGGAAACGATCCAATAATAATCCAGAAAAATCAGATAATTAAAGAAACGCATGCGACCTCCGCACACCTCGAACGTACGACATCCTGCTTAGAAGGGGCGAGGCAAACCTTCTGTTATCAGGCGATCTCACGTTTCCGTTTATGATGGTTAACCCAAATTTCGTTTGAGGAAATCCGTCTTTGTACAAACGGGACGACTCCGTATTATCTCCTCGTACCACGGGAATATAACCGACGCAGGCGGGCACAACCTTCAACTCTTGCGGTAGAATAAGCTCGGGCCGTTTCCCGGTTTCCAGCGGTGGCGTTCAATCGCATTTAAATTCCGTTAGCCAATGAAGAAGGACGAGAATGAGCCAATTCAGCGGTTTGCGCCTTTGTGATAATCGTTGAGGCGTCGCCTCAAATTTCCACGCATTACCCGTTACAATGCCTCTTATGGACAAGTCGGGCATCGTCTTCGTGATACTGCTATGTGCGCTGGTCGCTGTTGTGCTCAGCATCGTTCTGTTCGAAACAGAGCACGCAGTCGTTCGGCCAGACGATGGTTCTCTGCTACCGCCGACGATTCTGGATTAACGGCAAGAACACCCTCGGGATTTCGTAAATCAAAAAGGCGACCGGCAGCGGGCCGTCAGAAATCAACCATCAATAAAATCAGTCAGTTAAATGGAGTGCTGGCGACCCCTGTAGGACTCGAACCTACGACAACCTGCTTAGAAGGCAGGTGCTCTATCCAGCTGAGCTAAGGGGCCGGTTCACAATGTGCGGAAGATAACGACACTCCCGCAATCGGGGATGCGCGAATCTTAGTGCGTCCAGGGTTGCGTGCGCGTGTACCGGAAATTGTCCGGATAGGACACGTTCTTCACGGTGGCTTCCTTGGGCAGAATCACACGGTATTCGATGCCCTTGCGCGTGGCATATTCTTCCGCCTGCTCCTGCGTTTCGAACGTCAGCTTGACCTGCTGCAACATGTCGCTCGAGGACGTGTAACCGAATACGGGATCGACCTTGCGCGGCACGGACTGGTCGAATTCGAGAACCCAACGATGGGTCTTCGCCTTTCCAGACTGCATGGCGGTCTTGGCGGGTCTGTAAATCTTGGCGGACATGCTTGCTCCGTAATACCCCAAAAGGGCGAATCCCGCCCTCGCGATCTCGCTGCCTCTCCGGTGCAACCACCTTCGTCGACGTGGTCGGAGTGGAGAGATTCGAACTCCCGACCCTCTGGTCCCAAACCAGATGCGCTACCAGGCTGCGCTACACTCCGTGACCGACGACGTTGCGGAGATACACGCTTCGACCTTCGACTTCAACTCCTAACATCCGGTTTGCGCCGGTGAATTTCAAGCCTGTGAAACGATCAATCAGTCGCTTTTTTCAATGCTTTCGAGATCGACCCGGCTTCCGGTGCCGATCCTGAGGCGTTCCACGGTTCCCGCGTTGAGTTCAAGCACGTAACGAACCGGCCCGCCCGACGATATCAGCTCCTCCGAGAAGGGAACGGCACGTTCGCGAATATGCTTCACCTCGCCCTGCTCATCGATGAAGAGCATATCGAGCGGTAAGACCGTATTCCTCATCCACATCGTCACCAGCCGGCTTGCCCCGAAATCGAACCACATGCCGTGATCGTCCGGCATGGACTGCCGGTGCATGAGGCCGCGCATGCGCTGCTCATCGCTTACCGCAAGCTCGACGGAAAACGCCACCTTGCGGCCATCGGCGGTTTCAATGGCAAGGCGGCCGTGCTCGAAGCGAACGTCGTCCGCCGCGAAAGTCACCAGCGCAAACAACGAAAAAAGCGCCACCAGGGCGCTTCTCCAGACCGTGACACTACCCTGCCCGCTCATCATCGATCGCCCCGGCTTCAATGAGACCGGCCGAGCGGAAGCGGATTGTCAGGGTGAATCTCGGCGGCCATAAGCCCCTTCTCGCCATCGCCATAGCGCACGAGAACGACCTGACCGGGCCGCAGTTCGGCAAGACCGAAACGGCGCAGGGTTTCCATATGGATGAAAATATCCTCGGTGCCTTCGCCGCGGGTCAGGAAGCCGAACCCTTTGGTGCGATTGAACCACTTCACGATAGCCCGTTCCAGACCGCTGGTTGGCGTCACCTGAACATGCGTGCGAACCGGAGGAAGCTGCGAGGGATGCACCGCCGTCGACTGGTCCATCGAAAGGATACGGAAGGCCTGAAAACCGCGGTCCCGCCTCTGGACGAGGGCGACGATGCGCGTTCCTTCCAGAATCGTCTGATAGCCGTCGCGCCGCAGGCAGCTCACATGCAGCAGGACATCCTGCATGCCGTTGTCGGGAACGATGAACCCGAAGCCCTTGGCGACGTCGAACCACTTCACGACGCCGGTGATCTCGATCAGGTCGATCGGATCGGCTACAAAGTCCTCGAAGCTGTCGACCCCTTTCGATGACATTCTATCCGCCATTTCGTGTCAGCCCCTCGATTACGCTTCACATTCACACGGTCAACTGATTCCCGACCAGTAGATTAACATCGTGTTAACGGAACAGCGCAAGCCCTAGTTTCCATTATTACCGATTCCCATCCTCTCACACGTGGCTTGCACCGAACTGGCTCGACGGGCATAAAAAGCCGGCTTTCCCGCACCAAAAAAAGGAAATGCCATGCGTTATCTTCACACAATGGTTCGCGTTCGCGACCTCGATACATCGCTTGACTTCTATTCGAGGCTCTTCGGCCTCAAGGAATTCAGGAGGGTCGACAGCGAAAAGGGCCGCTTCACGCTCGTCTTCCTCGCGGCGGACGGCGATCTCGAAAAGGCGAAGGCGGACAAGGCACCCTGCCTCGAGCTGACCTACAACTGGGACCCTGAGGACTATACCGGCGGACGCAATTTCGGCCATCTCGCCTATGAAGTGGACGATATCCACGCATTTTGCGACCACCTGCAAAAGAACGGCGTGACCATCAACCGTCCGCCCCGCGACGGCCACATGGCCTTCGTGCGCTCTCCCGATGGCATCTCGATCGAAATTCTGCAAAAGGGCGAGCCGTTGCCGGCGGCAGAACCCTGGGTCTCGATGCCCAATACCGGTAGCTGGTAACGACCGACCGGACGGCATGCTCCGCGCAAGGCCGTCCGGCTAGATTCCCCTCAAGCTGCGCGCGTGATGCGCGCGGCGCTGCCCAATCGCGCCAAGGGGAAAAACATGCCCGATATGATATCGACAGGCCGCGCCCTCACCCGTCTTGCCGTCATCGGCGTTCTGGCCGTTCTGCCGCTGAGCGGCTGCAAGACCCTGTCCTTCGCGGGCAAGACGGCGGAGGCGGACCTCGCCTCCGCGTCAGACGATACCAAAGCCGCGTCTTCGGCGAAAACCGGTTCCGGCACGGCCTATGTGGACCCTTATGTCGCCACGAACGGCGAAAACCCGGAAGCGACCGCGGAAGCGCGGACATTGCCCGGTTCGGAAGAACCGGCCGCCAACATCGCCGGGCTCGCCACCCAGCCGACTGGCGTCAGGGCCAGCCAGTCCAGCATCTTCTCCACAGGCATCGCATCCGATCCCGCGACAGCGCCTCGCGGCGAGGACGGCGCACTGCTTCCGGCCGCCGCCTATTCGCCTGCCCCCGGCATCAATGCGACGCTTTACAGCGTCTACGGCACGGGTAGCGTTCCAACCGGCGCGCCGCAGCCGCCGCTCGACTAACCCATCCTCTTGTTTTCGCGAATATTTCCTTCAAGGTTCCGCCTCTTTTCATCGCGCGGCGATTTTTTGCGGCACAGCGCAATTTGGCGCTTGCGCAGTCCTGAATGCCTGACTATAAGGGCGCCCACACGCGCCCTTCGTCTATCGGTTAGGACGTCAGATTTTCATTCTGAAAAGAGGGGTTCGACTCCCCTAGGGCGTGCCATCTTCCCCAACAGAAATACCTGCCGCCGCCGTGAATGCGCTGTTCCCGCCCGCATAACGCACGACCGGATCGGCCCTGTTGAAAAACCGTCAAAAAAGTCGTTTCGACCGCTTGCGCTCACCGGCGGGCCTGACTATAAGGCCCCTCACACGCGCCCTTCGTCTATCGGTTAGGACGTCAGATTTTCATTCTGAAAAGAGGGGTTCGACTCCCCTAGGGCGTGCCACTTTCCTTAACAGAAATACCTGCCGCCGCCGTGAATGCGATGTTCTCGCCCGCATAACGCACGCCCGGATCTGGCCTGTTGAAAAACCGTCAAAAAAGTCGTTTCGACCGCTTGCGCTCACCGGCGGGCCTGACTATAAGGCCCCTCACACGCGCCCTTCGTCTATCGGTTAGGACGCCAGATTTTCATTCTGGAAAGAGGGGTTCGATTCCCCTAGGGCGTGCCACTTCCTCGCATCGATTTGCTCAGATCGCCCGTGCCGCATCGGTGACACGGAGCTGCACACGTTGCGCGCCCTGCCAGTGATCGAGCGACAGCGAGCCGGCAACGTGAATCATCGAACCGCGCTCCTTCAGTAGAAAATCGCCGAGCGGCGTCTCGGCAACGCGGAAGGCTATGCCCTCCAGCCGGGCACCATCCATCGCTTCCAGCGTCACCTTCACATGCGTCGTTCCGACGGGCCGCGAATCGCGCAACCGGTGGGCCGGCACGGCAAAGACCGGCTGCGGATGCCCCGCTCCGTAGGGACCGGCCGCCTCGAGCTTTTCGATGAGGGCCGGCGTTGCCCCGGAAGCTGAAACGGCGGCATCGATCTTGAGCGCAGGATCGGCCACGAGCGAGGCGACGGCTCCCTTCGCGCTTTCTTCGAAGAAGTGACGCAGGCGCCCCAGATTGGCTCGCTCGACCGTCAAGCCGGCGGCCATGCCATGCCCGCCGCCCTTGACGAGAAGGCCGTTTTCCACCGCCGCGCGCACCATGCGCCCGAGATCGAACCCACCGATGGAGCGGCCGGAACCGGTGCCCCGCCCGTTGGCGTCGAAGGCGATGGCGAATGCCGGGCGGCGGAACTTGTCCTTCAGGCGTGAAGCAAGAAGACCGACGATGCCGGCGTGCCAGCGGTCGTTCGCCGTCACGATGACGGAAGCGCCCTCGCCATTGCCGTATTCGGCAATGGCCTCCGCTTCGGCTTCGGCCAGCATCGCGGCTTCCATCGCCTGGCGCTCCTTGTTCAATTCATCAAGCCGGACGGCGATTTCACCCGCGCGCGCGGCATCATCCATCGTCAGAAGGCGGCTGCCGAGGGCCGCATCGCCAATGCGCCCGCCGGCATTGATGCGCGGGCCGATCAGGAAGCCGAGATGGTAGGGCGTGACCGGGCCGTTGAGGCCCGCCGTACGGAACAGCGCCGCCAGCCCCGGATTGAGCATGTGGCGCGCCGCGACCAGCCCCTTGACGACATAGGCGCGGTTCAGCCCTTTCAGCGGCACGACATCGCAAACCGTCGCGAGCGCGACCAGATCGAGCCAGGAAAGAAGATCGAGCGTTTTCGCCCGCGGATCGCCCGCCATGCGCAGCACCCGCGTCGTGGCGACCAGCACCAGGAAAACCACGCCCGCCGCGCAGAGATGCCCCTGCCCCGAAAGATCGTCCTGCCGGTTCGGATTGACCAGGGCGAGACAGGGCGGCAGGTCGGCTCCAAGCTGGTGATGGTCGATCACCACCACGTCCACGCCGAGGTCGGCGGCCACGGCCAGCGATTCGTGACTGGTCGAGCCGCAGTCGACCGTCACGATCAATTGCGCACCGTTCTCGATCAACTGACGGATGGCGGACGGATTGGGGCCATATCCCTCGAAAATACGATCGGGAATATAAATCTCGGCTTCGATACCGAAGTGACGAAGAAACCGGCACAGCAGCGCCGACGACGCGGCTCCGTCCACATCGTAGTCACCGAAGATCGCGATCTTCTCGCCGGCTTCGACAGCGGCGGCGATCCGCGCGGCTGCCTTGTCGCAGTCGGTCATGCTGGAGGGATCCGGCATGAGCCCGCGGATCGTCGGGTCCAGAAAGGCGGGCGCCTCGTCCACCCCCACGCCACGGCCTGCCAGCACGCGCGCGACGATTTCCGAAAGCCCATGTGTCTGGGATATCGCCAGGGCCCGGTTCAGGCCGGCCTGATCCAGCCGCGCCGACCAGCGCTGGCCCGAAACGGACCTGTCGACGTTCAGGAACGATCTCGTGACGGGATCTGCGGGTGCGGTCATGAAAACAATCTATCCGCCTCATATCTATGCCAAGTCTCCTCTTCCTTGGCATATATGAACGCGGTTTGAAACCGTACCCGCAGAAACACCCTCAATTCAGCAGAGCGACAAGACCGACGATGCCGATGCAGAACATGATTGCCGGCGATACGAGAAACACCAGCAGAAGTGTCCAGTTACGCGTGCGTTTCTTCCGGCGGACGCAACTGTTCGAAACGGATTTCGACGAACGCCGGTTCGTCAGTTCCAGAACGGTATTGGTATCGTGCAGGGTAGTCGAAATCATCAAAGCGCCTCCCTCGCTTGCAATGTTCGCTAATGCACGATCACAACATTAAATCGATTCTAATGCAAGCCAAGGAATGCACCGATGAATTGTCGGATAAACCCGCTTCGCGTCAATGGAGCGTTCCGGGTTGAACCCTGGTGCGCGATGCGCCGGAATCACACGGTCTTGGGGCGCTCGATACGAATGACCTGGGCCGCGCCGAGGAGATAACCGTCGGCGGACACGGCCGCCACCGCCTTGCGCAGCGAATCCTCGCGGGTCGCATGCGTCACGAGGATGATCGTCTGCGGACCGGTCTCGCCCCGCGGTTTGGGACGCTGCACGATCGATTCCAGCGAAATGCCGTTGGCCGCCATATGTGTGGCGATCCCGGCGAACACCCCTGCCCGGTCTTCCACCGTCAGGCGGATGAAATAGCCGCCCTCATGGCTCTGGATGCGCGCGCGGCAATAGGGATCGAGCGATGCCGCCGGGCGTCCGAGGGCCGGCACGCGCTGCGCGCCCGGGCGGCTCTTGGCGATATCGGCAATGTCGCCCAGCACGGCGGAGGCGGTCGCATTGCCTCCGGCGCCCGGACCGACCATCAGCAATTCCCCGAGAATGTCGGATTCGATCGCGACGGCATTGGTCACGCCGTCCACCTGCGCGATGACCGAGTCGAGCGGCACCATCGTCGGGTGAACCCGCTGCTCGATGCCGGTCCCGGTCGTCTGCGCGACGCCCAGCAACTTGATGCGATAGCCCAGATCGGCGGCGGCGCGGATATCCTCAATCGAGATATTGGTGATGCCTTCAAGATAGATGTCGTCGGCGGCAATCTGCGTGCCGAAAGCGAGCGTCGTCAGGATGGCGAGCTTGTGGGCCGTGTCATTGCCCTCGATATCGAAGGCCGGATCGGCTTCGGCATAGCCGAGGCGTTGCGCCTCCTTGAGGCAATCCTCGAAAGAAAGCCCCTCCTTCTCCATACGGGTCAGGATGTAATTGCAGGTGCCGTTCATGATGCCGTAGACGCGGCTGACGTGGTTGCCGGTCAGCGATTCGCGCAACGCCTTGATGACGGGAATGCCGCCCGCGACCGCCGCCTCGAAATTGAGAAGCGCGCCCTTGTCTTCGGCAAGGGAGGCCAGTTCGACGCCGCAGCGGGCCAGCAGAGCCTTGTTGGCCGTCACGACGTGAACGCCCCGGGCCAGTGCGGCGCGGACGGATTCGTCGGCCGTGCCGGTGGCACCGCCGATCAGTTCGACGAAAACGTCGATATCGGCCTTTTCAGCCATTTCGACGGCGGAATCGAACCAGTCGATCCCCGTCAGATCGATGCCCCGATCACGGTTGCGGTTGCGTGCGGAGACGGCAACGATTTCGATCGCGCGGCCGCAGGTAACGGCCAGTTCGTTCTTGCGCTGCTGCAACAGGGCTACGAGCGAGGCACCGACGGTGCCAAGGCCCGCAATGCCGATCCTGAGGGCATCTGCCATGAGAAATAGTCCTGGATATGGTCTTTTGGAAAAGGCGGCCGGCGAAGGCGGCCGCCCGTGGAACGGCGAAAGGTCTCGCTTAACGGTGGGCGTTCAGCGAAATGACGTTGTGCATGGTCTCGTCCGCCGTCGAGAAGAACTTCTTGATGTTGCGGGCGGCCTGACGGATGCGGTGCTCGTTCTCCACCAGCGCGAGGCGGACGTATTCGTCGCCCTGCTCGCCGAATCCGATGCCCGGCGCGACCGCGACATCGGCCTTCTCCACCAGAAGCTTGGAGAATTCCAGCGAGCCGAGATGGCGGAAGGGTTCGGGAATCTTCGCCCAGGCGAACATCGTCGCGGCGGGCGGCGGCACTTCGAAACCGGCCTTGCCGAAGGCATCGACCATCACGTCGCGGCGACGCCTGTAGACATTGCGCACCTCGGCGATATCCGTTCCGTCGCCGTTCAGCGCATGCGTGGCGGCCACCTGGATCGGCGTAAAGGCGCCGTAGTCGAGATAGGATTTCACGCGCGTCAGCGCCGAGACCAGACGCTCGTTACCAACCGCGAAGCCGATGCGCCAGCCCGGCATGGAGAAGGTCTTGGACATCGAGGTGAATTCGACGGTCACGTCGATGGCGCCGGGCACTTCCAGGACGGAAGGCGGCGGATTGCCGTCGAAATAGATTTCCGAATAGGCAAGGTCGGAAAGGATGAACAGCTCGTGCTTGCGCGCGAAGGCCACGACCTCCTTGTAGAAGTCGAGGCTCGCCACATGCGCCGTCGGGTTCGACGGATAGTTGATGACGAGCGCGATCGGCTTCGGGATGGAGTGGCGGATGGCGCGCTCCAGCGGCGGAAAGAAGCTGTCGTCCGGCTCGACCGGAAGCGAACGGATGACGCCGCCGGCCATCAGGAAGCCGAACGCATGGATCGGATAGGTCGGGTTCGGGCACAGGATCACGTCGCCCGGCGCGGTGATGGCCTGCGCCATGTTGGCGAAGCCCTCCTTGGAGCCGAGCGTGGCCACGACCTGCGTGTCCGGGTCGAGCTTCACGCCGAAGCGGCGGGCGTAATAGGAAGCCTGGGCGCGGCGAAGGCCGGGAATGCCCTTGGAAGCCGAGTAACGGTGCGAGCGCGGATCCTGCACCACTTCGCAGAGCTTGTCGACGATGCCCTTCGGGGTCGGAAGATCGGGGTTGCCCATGCCGAGGTCTATGATGTCGGCGCCACCGGCTCGCGCTGCCGCCTTCAGTCGGTTGACCTGTTCGAAAACATAGGGCGGCAGTCTGCGGACTTTGTGAAACTCTTCCATCTCTTTCCTCATGGAATCATCGGCCCTCGGCGGGCCACGCCGGGATTCGTCTCTCATCACGGCCACCGCGACACGAACCTCCTGAAATCGCGGGGTCACTCGCTGCCGGACCATCACAGGCCGGCATGAAACGGGCGGCGCGACACATCGCCTCCCGCCGTCATTCGAGTGCTTTGCGACCAAACCCGCCGAAAGGCAAGCCCAAATCGGCCGCAGGCGCTCGGGGAAGACGGGTTTTCTCGCCCGTTCGCCCCTCACCGGGATCATGGCGTCCCTTGAGGGCGGAAATGCGGTTAGTTGGTAATCTGGTTCAAAGTGTCCTCGCCGTGCTGCGTGGCGAGCCTGCGCAGTTCCTCCTGACGGCGCCTGTATTCGGCTTCCGAGATCGCGCCGCGGCGGCGGGCGGCGCCAAGCGCGCTCAATTGCTGCTGCTGCGTCGCGGCTTCCTCGTTCGTCATCTGGAGTGCCGCCGATGTCAGCGGCTCGGCAAAGCCGGGATAATAACCGGTCTTCTGCGGGCCTGTCGGAGCCGGGCCGCTCGGCACACCGGGAACCACCGTCACCACCTGCGGCGTCGCCATCGGTCCGGATTCAGTTCCGACATTGTTGCTGGCGCAACCGGCAGCGGCCGCACAAATGGCCGCAACGGCGGCGGCACGCACTGCAAGCGCCAGATTTCCGACCGGTTTCATCCCTGCCTCGCTCAATTCCTGCGGGACCCGCCTAAGGCTCGGTCCCGTCGATCGTTACCGGCACACCTTAAAGCATGGGCGGTTCAAAAGAACAACGGTTCGGCTTGCTTCATTCATCCAAAGGCGGCAAAACCCCTGCATGATCTTCGATCCTCCCCTCATCGCCGCGACGCTCGTGCGCCGCTACAAGCGTTTTCTGTTCGATGCCGTTCTGGAAGACGGCACGCCGATCACCGGCTTCTGCCCGAACACGGGCTCGATGCGCGGCCTGACGGAGCCCGGCTCGCGCATCTGGCTTTCGCAGCACGACGAGGGACCGGCGCGGAAATACCGCTACCGTTTCGAACTGATCGAAGTCGGCGGCATCGTCGCGGGCATCAATTCGGGAATGGCCAACCGATTCGCCGAGGAAGCCCTCGTGGCCGGGCTGGTGCCCGGTCTGGAAGGCTACGATATCCTGCGGCGCGAACAGAAATACGGCAGGCAATCGCGAATCGATTTCCTGCTCTCCGGCAACGGACTTCCCGATGCCTATGTCGAGGTGAAGAACGTTCATTTCATCCGCTCGGCCGGGCTGGCGGAGTTTCCGGACACGGCCACCGCCCGCGGCGCGCGGCATCTAAAGGAGCTGGGGGACATGGTGGAGGCCGGCCATCGCGCCGTCATGCTCTATCTCATCCAGCGTCCGGATTGCGATCGTTTCGCCGTGGCGGGGGACCTCGATCCCGTCTACGCCGCCGCCTACGACCGGGCGCTTTCGCGCGGTGTCGAGGTCAGGGCAGTAAAATGCGCGATAACGCCGCGGGAAATTCGCGCCGAGGCGACCGTCGCGATGGACGACCGTGCCCGCTCTGGTTAAGACAGAATACGAACGAAATGAAAGCAGGCGATCATGGTGAATTACATTGAAGCGGCAAGCGCGCCGATGAAGAATACCGGCGCCATCCGCATCTACGGCCCGGAGGCGTTCGAGGGCATGCGCAAGGCGTGCCGCATCACCTCCGATTGTCTCGACGCGCTGGCCGACATCGTCAAGCCGGGCGTCACCACCAACACGATCGACCGTTTTGTCTTCCAGTTCGGGCTCGACCACGGCGCCCTGCCGGCGACGCTCAATTACCGCGGATACACGAAATCGGTCTGCACCTCGATCAACCATGTCGTCTGCCACGGCATTCCCGACGACAAGCCGCTGCGCGAGGGTGATATTGTCAATATCGACGTGACCTACTGGGTGGATGGCTATCACGGCGATTCGAGCCGCATGTATCCGGTCGGGCAGATCAAGCGTGCCGCCGAACGCCTGCTGGAAGTGACCTATGAGTGCCTGCTGCGCGGCATCGCCACCGTGCGGCCCGGCACACGCACCGGCGCCATCGGCCAGGCGATCCAGACCTATGCGGAAGCGGAGCGTTGTTCCGTCGTGCGCGACTTCTGCGGCCACGGCGTCGGCCAGCTTTTCCACGATACGCCGAACATCCTCCATTACGGCCGCGCCAGCGAAGGCCCGGAAATCCGCGAAGGCATGATCTTCACCATCGAGCCGATGATCAATCTCGGCAAGCCGCATGTGAAGGTCCTGTCGGACGGGTGGACCGCCGTCACCCGCGACCGGTCGCTGACGGCGCAGTACGAACATACCGTGGGCGTGACGTCCGACGGCTGCGAGATCTTCACGCTCTCCTCGAAGGGGCTCGACCGGCCGGGCCTTCCGCCGCTGACGGTCTGAGACATGACGAAACGCCCCGGCCCGCCGCAGGACGAGTACCGGAGCGCCCCGCCGGGCGACGACCTTTTCCCGCCGGACGACGAGCGCCGCTTCTTTGCGCTGAACGAGGCCGGACCCGTCACCGTCGATGAGGCCGGACGGGAAAAGCAGGCCCATTACCACGGCCATCGGGAGCGTCTGCGCAACCGCTTCCGCGAAGGCGGCGATGCCGCGCTCGCCGATTACGAGCTTCTCGAACTCCTGCTGTTCCGGCTTATCCCCCGCCGCGACACCAAGCCTATCGCAAAGGCCCTTCTCGACCGGTTCAAGACGCTCGGCGGCGTGCTCGGCGCGCCCGCGCCACTGCTTCAGGAAGTGAGCGGCATAGGCGAGGCGGTGGCGCTCGACCTCAAGCTCGTCGCGGCACTTTCGCGCCGCACGCTGAAAAGCGAGATCAGGGGCAAGCAGGTTCTCGGCTCCTGGTCGGCCGTCATCGACTATTGCCACAGCGCGATGGCCCACGAACCACGCGAGCAGTTCCGCATCCTGTTTCTCGACAAGCGCAACACGCTGATCGCCGACGAGGTGCAGGGGCAAGGCACGGTCGACCATACGCCCGTCTATCCCCGGGAGGTGGTGCGGCGCGCGCTGGAGCTTTCGGCGACGGCGATCATCCTGGTCCACAACCACCCGTCCGGCGACCCGACGCCCTCGCGCGCCGACATCGATATGACGCACACGATCATTTCCACCGCGAAGCCGCTCGGCATCACCGTCCACGACCATATCATCGTCGGCAAGGACGGCCATGTCAGTTTCAAGGGATTGCGGCTGATCTGACATTTCGCATATGCGAAATCTTGAACCCGTTACGAAATCGGTCAGAATCCCCTGATATGCTCGGCGGGCGGCGAGAAGACCGCGGTCAATTCATATCATTCGGGGCGCATATATGAATTCCTATGATCTCATCGTGATCGGCAGCGGGCCTGCCGGACGGCGTGCTGCGGTGCAGGCGGCCAAGCTGGGAAAATCGGTTCTCGTCATCGAAAAGGGGCGCCGTGTCGGCGGCGTGTCGGTTCACACGGGAACCATTCCCTCGAAGACGCTGCGCGAGACCGCGCTCAACCTGACCGGCTGGCGCGAACGCGGCTTCTATGGCCGTTCCTACCGCGTCAAGCAGAACATCAGCGCCGCGGACCTGCAAAGGCGCATGCTGATTACGCTCGATCACGAAGTCGACGTCCTGGAGCACCAGTTCGCCCGCAACCGCGTCAGCGAAATGCACGGCACGGCCACCTTCATCGACGCGAACACGCTCGAAGTCACCCGCAACGACGGCGAAGTCCTGCGGGTCAGGGGCACGTCCGTCCTGCTCGCGGTCGGCACCCGCCCCTATCGCCCCGCGCACATCCCCTTCGACGGCGAGGCCATCATCGACAGCGACGAGATCCTTGAAATCAAGGAGGTTCCGCGCTCGTTGGCGGTGATCGGCGCCGGCGTCATCGGCATCGAATATGCCACGATCTTCTCCACGCTCGACACGCAGGTCACGGTCATCGAAAGCCGCGAGACGATGCTCGAGTTCATCGACAAGGAAATCGTCGAGGATTTCACCTACCAGCTTCGCGACCGCAACATGAAGCTGATCTTCGGACAGGCGATCGAAAACGTTTCACGCGACGAAAGCGGCAAGTGTCGCATCGTGCTCAAGAACGGGCGCATCGTGGTGACGGAAATGGTCCTGTTCGCCGCCGGCCGCGTCGGCGCCACCGATACGCTCAGTCTTTCCGCCGCAGGGCTGGAGGCGGACAATCGCGGCCGCATCAAGGTCGATCCCGAGACGTTCCAGTCCGATGTCGCGAACATCTACGCGGCAGGCGATGTTGTCGGCTTCCCGAGCCTCGCCTCGACCTCGATGGAGCAGGGGCGCATTGCCGCCCGCCATGCCGTCGGCGCGCCGGCCAACGAGCCACCTCAATATTTCCCTTACGGAATCTACGCCGTTCCGGAAATCTCGACCTGCGGACTGACCGAAGAGGAAGTCATCCAGCGCGGCATTCCCTACGAATGCGGCGTCGCGCATTTCCGCGAAACCTCGCGCGGCCACATCATGGGCCTGGAAAGCGGCTTGCTGAAAATGGTCTTTTCGCTGAAGACCCGCCGCCTGCTGGGGGTTCACATCGTCGGCGAAGGCGCGACCGAACTCGTCCATATCGGGCAGGCCGTGCTCAACCTGAAGGGAACGGTCGAATATTTCGTCGAAAACACCTTCAACTATCCGACGCTCGCGGAAGCCTACAAGATCGCCGGGCTCGACGCGTGGAACCGGATGGGCGAATTGCAGAAGGTGCAGAAAGCCTGAACGGCTTCCGGCACAACCGTTCACCATTTGGAAACAATGTGTAACTTGTTGTTTAGTATCGTCTCACAATAGTGTGACGGTCTTTTTCGCGCCCCACGGATTGCGCTCGATATGAGGCTCGACATAGCGTCTGCGCTGTAACGGACCGGCCTCGATCCGGTTCGTTACGAGACCGTTCCTCACAAGGTGAACCGCTCGTGCTTCAGACCATGATCCTGACGATCGCCGTCATTCCGCTTGCGCTGGGCGTCGTCGCCGCGCTCGTCGCGAATGCGGCAGGCAGCCGGAAGGCCGCCGCCATCGCGTTCCTCATTCCCCTCTTCGCCAGCGCCATCCTGATCGGCATCGACGGCTGGCCTGCCTTCCCGCCGGTTCGCGCCGCGCACAAGGTGCCCTATGTGCTCGCCATCGGCGCGGTCGTCTTCGCCGTCGCGGCGCTTTCGGTTCGCAAGGCCCATGCCGGTCTTACCGCGCTTGCAGCAGCCATCGCGATCGCGCTTCCCGCCTGGTGGCTCGGCCGCAACATTCTGGCCAACAATTCGCAGAAGGCGACCGTCGTCGCCGTCCTCTTCGTCATCGCCGTGGTCGGGGTCGCCTGGCAGGCCCTGCGCCGCAATACATCCGCCGAAATGGCACAGGCCCAGGTCCTGCCGCAGGCGCTGTTCGCGACATCCGTCGCCGGCGCGATCGTCGCCATCCTCGGCGGCTACATGGGAATGGCGATGTTCAACGGAGCGCTGGCAGCGCTTGCCGGCGGCTTCCTGCTCGTCACCTATATCCGCTATCTGCGCGGCGACGAAAATGCCTTCCGCCTGCCCGGCGGCGGTGCTCTCGCCTTCGCCTGGGTCGCGTTCGCCGGCGTCCTCGTCACGGCGATCTCCGCCCCGAAAGCCTCTTCGGCCGCGCTTGTCGCGACCGCGCTGACCCCGGCCCTGACGCCGTTGGCCGCTCTTTACGGCCCACGCATGGCGCATGCGCCCCGTGCCCTTCTTCCCCTGATCACGGGCCTCATCGCCGCCGTTCCGGCGCTTGCCGGCATTCTTATCGCCAGCCTGCACTTCGCGGGATGAGCCAACCATGCCGGCGGCAAGCCGGATGCAACCCTGAAGGAGACATCAGAATGAAACTTCTTGCGACAACCGCCGCACTTGCCGGACTGCTGATGGCAGGAACCGCCTTTGCCGCAGACAGCTACGAAGTCGATCCCGCCCACGCCTGGGTCAGCTTCAAGACGAACCACAATGGCTGGGCCAATGCCCACGGCACGTTCAAGTCCGTTGCGGGCGAGATTTCCTTCGACAAGGAAGACGTCACGAAAAGCTCGATCACGCTGACGATCGACGCCGCGTCGATCGACACCAACCACGAGCAGCGCGATACGCATCTCAAGAGCCCGGACTTCCTGAATGTCGAGGAATTCCCGGAAATCACCTTCACCAGCACGGCCATCGAAAAGACCGGTGACAAGACGGCCAAGGTCACGGGCGACCTGACGCTCGCCGGCACCACCAAGCCGGTGACGCTCGACGTCACCTGGAACGCCGAAGCGCCGCTGCCGTGGGATGCCAACACGCTGAAAACCGGCTTCTCGGCAACCGGCAGCTTCAACGGCGTCGAACTCGGCATCACCAAGCTGGCCGATTTCGGCCTCGGACCGGATTTCACGCTCGATATCGATCTGGAAGCCGTAAAGAAGTAACCGGTTCCGGCCACAGGCCGCCAATCGCTTCTTTCGTATGAACAGTTCAACCGCCCGGTCCGTTCAGGCCGGGCGGTTTTCCTTGTCCGCAAAGCGCCGGGGAAGCCGGATACGAAAAGCCCGCCGCGAGGTTGTCGCGGCGGGCTTCGAATAGCTTTGAGGGTGAAGGGCGCCTTACTCGGCGGTGTCTTCGGCAGCCTTCTTTTTGGAAGCGGCCTTCTTCTTCGGAGCCGGGGCTTCCTCGCCCTCGGCGGCTTCAGCCTTGGCCGCAGCCTTCTTCTTCGGAGCGGCCTTCTTCTTCTCTTCGGCCTTTTCCCCTTCGGCTTCGTCGTCTTCGGCCAGAAGCTCTTCCTTCGTCACGGTCTTGTCGGTGACGGAGATCTCGGAAAGAAGCTGGTCGATGACCTTTTCCTCGAAGATCGGCGCGCGCAGGGAAGCGGATGCGCCGGGGGTGTTGCGGAAGTAATCCAGGATTTCCTTCTGCTGGCCCGGGAACTGGCGAAGCTGCTCATAGAGCGCGCGCTGCATTTCTTCCTCGGTGACGTCGACGCCGCTCTTGGCACCGATTTCCGAAAGGACGAGGCCAAGGCGCACCCGGCGCTCGGCGAGCTTCAGATACTCGGCGCGGGCATCTTCTTCGGTCGTATCTTCGTCGGCGAAGGTCTTGCCGGCCTGCTCGAGGTCAGTGTTGACCTGCCGCCAGATGTTTTCGAACTCGGCGGACACGAGACCCTGCGGGACCTCGAAGGAATACTGCTCGTCGAGCTGGTCGAGAATCTGGCGCTTGACCTTCTGGCGGGTAATCGAGCCGAACTGTCCTTCGAGCTGCTCGCGCACGATCTCGCGCAGGCGCTCGGCGGACTCGAGGCCGAGCTTCTTGGCAAGCTCGTCGTCGATTTCCAGAGAGGCCGGGCCGGCGACTTCCTTGACGGTGATGTCGAAGGTGGCGTCCTTGCCGGCAAGTTCGGCAGCCGGATACTCGGCCGGGAACGTCACCGTGATGACCTTTTCGTCACCGGCCTTAACGCCGACGAGCTGGTCTTCGAAGCCGGGGATGAAACGGCCCGAGCCGAGAACCAGTTCTGCATCCTCGGCAGTGCCGCCTTCGAAGGCGACGCCGTCGACCTTGCCGAGATAGTTCATGGTCACGCGGTCGCCGTTTTCGGCTGCACCGTCCTTGGTCTCATAGGTGCGGGCGCTTTCGGCGATCTTGAGAACCTGCTCCTCGACTTCCGATTCCGGAATCTCGACGACTTCGCGAACCACCTTGATGCCATCGACCGCCTGGACGTCGAAGGTCGGAATGATTTCGTAGGAGAAGGAGAATTCGAGGTCGGCCTGGGCAGCGAGAATGCGCTCGGCCTCGTCCGTGTCCTCGGTCATGGCGACTTCCGGCTGGGTCGCGGACTTCTCGCCGCGCTCGTTGAGGATTTCCGTCGGCTTGGTGCGGATGAGATCGTTGACGAGCTCGGCGACGATGGACTTGCCGTAGACCTTCTTGAGATGGGCCGGCGGCACCTTGCCCGGACGGAAGCCGTTGATGCGCACCTTGTCCTTGACGTCGGCAAGACGCTCATCCAGACGCTCCTGGAGTTCCGCAACCGGAACGACCACCTTGATTTCGCGCTTCAGCCCTTCAGCGAGCGTTTCGATAACCTGCATGTTTCTAACCTTCATCTCGTGGCGACCGTGCCCGGGCACCCGTTCGTTTCAGTGAGCACGACGCCGGATCTGGGTCCGCACGCGGCCTTTCAGAATTCAAGACATCTTGCGCAGCAAAATGGCGCTCGGACCGCCGTTCCGGGAAAGACCCAAGTGGCCTTCCGCCATCACGTCGCATCGCTTCTGGTGCGGGTAGAGAGACTTGAACTCCCACGCCTTGCGGCACCAGAACCTAAATCTGGCGTGTCTACCAATTTCACCATACCCGCGCCCGCAAAGCGGCACCGTGGAACGCAAGCCCTTCCGGAGCGCGCGTCTCTATACCATCCGTTTCCAGCGGCGCAAAGGAAAAATGAGGCTTTTGCGACAAGGCTGCAACAGTGGTGCCGCACTCAATAGAGCGGTTCCTCGTAAAGCGGCTCGCCATCCTGAAGCAGCGCCCGGATACGGGCGACACCGTCCTTCGAAACGCGCGCGGCAACGCTGATGCGCCCGTCATTGCGAGCGTTCTCGATCGCCTTGCCCTCACCTTCCGGCACATAATAGCGCTCGATGCCGTAGCTGGCCAGGATGAAGCCTCCGGGTGGCCTGCTCCCGACCCTGCCGGCGATTCCCTTCAGCACCACCGACCCCTCCTGCGCGGCCAGCGGCTGGAAAGACGCCTCGCTGACGGACCAGAACCCGCCTGCCCCCGGCACGAGCCTGACGTAAATCGTGTGGCGTCCCCGCTCCGCAGGCCACGGCCCGACGATGCTGGCCGACATGACGCGGCCTATCGTATAGTTGAGAGTCACATAATCGCCGCGCAGCAGATCGCGCGGATCGACCGGCGCCGTCTCCAGACGGATCTCGGTGCCGTCGCGCAGGACCGCGGCGCGGCTGGCAACGACATGGAAAAGAACCGCGCTTTGCAGGAGGGCGACGAAGACCGCCGCCGGGATCAGAAAGCGGGACATGAAACGAAGATCCTTCACGGGGAGGTCCTCTTCCTTGGTCCGGCAAGACGCTTTTCGAGGCGCACGATGGCGAAGGCCAGCGCCCCGGCCACCAGCGCCGCGACGAGGAAGAAGCCCGACGTGCCGAGAATGCTGCCAACGGTTTCCATCCAGAGATAAAAGACGATGGCGCCGATCATGGCATAGCACAGCCACCGGACGCCGCCATGCTCGCTGCCGGCGAGCGCCAGCGCTGCAACCGAAAGACCAAGCCCGACGACGGCCGCGCCGACCAGCCCGCCGCCTTGCAGACTGATATGCAGAAGGAACAGGCCGATCGCGCTCAGGACGAGCGCATAGATCATCGGCGCGCCGCCGAGCGCCTCGCCGCAACGGGCAAAAGGCGACCCCTTTAACGCCAGCGCGGTGAAAATCGCAAAGCCGAGCGCGACGAACACGGCCGCGACGAAGACCGTGTCGTTTTCGCCGTAAAGCCAGACGGCCCAGCCGATGAGAAGCAGGAAGGAGAAATGCGCCACCTTTTCCTGACCGCTCAGCCAGGCGAGAAGAGCCATCGCAACGGCCAGAGCCGGCGGAACCCACAGATTTCCGGAGGTGATCGTCCCGCCGGATACATCGATGAGCGACCAGCACAGCGCCATCGACACGAAACCGGCGGCAACCGCGACCGCGCCGGACCGGAAGAGAACCGAGGTCAGCGCCGCGGCCAGAAACCAGACCGTGAACATCGAAACCATGTCGCCGGAGATATGGTACATCTGCCCGGCCAGCGACAGTCCGCCGCCGAAGCACGCGGTTCCCAAAAGCAGGGCCGCCGTGCCCAGGGTGGTTCGCCCCGCCCTGATGAACAGCGCCCCCGCCAGATGGGTGGCCCAGATCAGCGCGACGACGGCGCCGAGCCGCACGATGCGCGGTATGAGTTCCCAGTTTGCCGAGACCAACAGAAGAAAGGCGACGCACAGAAATATTCCCGCCAGCACCAGAAGCACCTGCGCGATGCCGATACGGCTGGCGCGACTGTCCAGGTCCCTGGCCAGCACCGCCGCGGTTTCCGGCGGCAGCAATCCGGCATCCGCCCATTCGGAAAGCTGCCGCTTTACTCTCTTTACATACATGGTCGTCACTCCGGGCATTGCGGCACCGGTTATCGCATGCGACTTCAGGGAACTCAACGCACACCTGCCCGGCCGTTCGGGCCGCCCGGCCAGGGACCATGCAAGCCATGCACGATGCACATGCCTTCCATGTCCACATTGCACTGTTTTTTTACACAGACACTCCTTATGTTGACATTATGCAAGAGCGTTAAAGGGAAGCGTCCAAACCCGGTCAACGTCGCATGAGAGCCGAGAGATCGGCCTGTTTATGAATTGATGCCACTCGATGGCATGGAGTTTCGAAGTCGCGCGCTCCTCCTCCCTGCGCTGCTTCGATATGGCTGGCAAGGCTTCTCCTCCTCCCAAGCCGCCAGCCCCTACAAATGACGCCCACCGGATCTCCTCCCCCGGTGGGCGTTATTTTTTATTAACCATTTGTTTACGTACCATTTTCGCGGAGCCAAGCATTCGGTGCCCGCTTAAGCTGGCGCAACCGATCCTCGTTCCGGCCTCCTCTCCCTCCCGTCATACCTCCCGAAACCGGCAGCCTGCATTCGGACGTATCCGGGAAGACAGGTCACAAAGCGGGCCGGATGCCGTCCTTTCCATCGCGATATGCCTCGACGGAGAGCGGTGCCCCTTTCCCTTTTTGACGAAAGCCAACGGCGCTGCCGGCGGGCAGTTCTCCCCCTTGGGACAAATTGACGCATTTCCAAGGTCTTACCGTCATTTCGACATGGAGTTAAACTCGTTTCGGTCAAATCGGGCCCGGCTTGAGGCCGCTTCAGCCCGCATTTGCGTGTGGCAGGATGCGGAATACGCTCCATTTGCACAAATCGTCGCCACTTCCCTGCCACAGACCGCCCACACATGCGCAAATCGCATAGGTGCCATACGTCTTCCCATCTAACGGAAATCAACGAAAGGCGTATATTCGGGGCCATAGAGATTGAGGCGTTTCCAAACCGATCCAGCGTCCGCACAGATCCTCCCAAGACTGCGAGAAACCTGGCGAAGAAACGGAGCGCCCCAGGCCGCGATGAACGCGGCGGGCAAGCAAAAGAAGAGGCAAGACAATGAACATCGCAAACAAGCTCCGTTACTGGCGCACCTACCGTCGTACCGTTTCCGAACTCCAGGGCATGACCGACCGTCAGCTCAGCGATCTCGGCATCGGCCGTTCGGAAATCAACCGCATCGCCCGTCAGGCCGCAGCCGCCTGACCGATCCGGTCCGGCGACGGATACGGCTCGACAAATCGATTGAAATGAAAAAAGCGCGGCTTCTCAGCCGCGCTTTTTCGTGTATAGGTGATGTGGTTATATTTTCGCCATACACATTAAGACACGCCGATTTTTCCGCATATATTTTCATCAAAGGCTACAATATGGGCTATTCACTGCACAAATGCATGGCAGTGGCCTATAATTTGCACTCCAAGTCCTCGTCTCTCTGGCCTATATACGGGTCAACCACCGGTTACGAATAACCGGCTGAACAGAATTCAAAAAGAGACTGCGAGGAAACACCCATGAACCCGATCCATATCGCCAAGAAGTGGCTTGCCTATCGCCGCACGATGAACGAACTCGGCGGTCTGTCCAATCAGGCCCTTAACGATATCGGCCTGACCCGCTACGACATCCGCGACATCGCGGCCCGCGTATACCGCTAATCGCTCTTCGCGCGACGAAAAGCGGCGATGATGATCGAAGGCCGCGCATCCTGACGGGTGCGCGGCCTTCCGCTGTTTTCGCCTGCGGCCGATGCCGGTCTGCCGGTTTCCATTCGCCGCGCTTTGCGATATGGAACCGGGCATGACGAACGCAAGCTCCTATTCCCCCATCCACATTATCGGCGGCGGCCTGGCCGGCAGCGAGGCCGCGTGGCAGATCGCCAGCGCGGATGTGCCCGTTATTCTTCACGAAATGCGCGGCGTGCGCCCGACCGAGGCGCACCGCACCGATGGGCTGGCGGAACTGGTCTGTTCCAACTCGTTTCGCTCCGACGATGCCACCTCGAATGCGGTCGGCGTCATTCATGCCGAAATGCGGCTGGCCGGCTCGCTGATCATGGCGTGCGCCGACAGGAGCCAGGTGCCGGCGGGCGGCGCGCTCGCCGTCGACCGCGAAGGCTTCTCGAACGCCGTCACGCAGGCGATCCACGATCACCCGCTGATCACGGTGGTTCGCGAGGAAGTCTCCGCGCTTCCTCCCCGGGACTGGGATCTCGCCATCGTCGCCACCGGGCCGCTGACCTCGCCGGATCTCGCCGCAGCCATCCAGAACGAGACGGGCGAGGATTCGCTGGCCTTCTTCGACGCCATAGCGCCGATCGTCCATCGCGACAGCATCGACATGGATATTTGCTGGTACCAGTCGCGCTACGACAAGGTGGGGCCGGGCGGAACCGGCAAGGACTACATCAACTGTCCGCTGGACGAGGCGCAGTACAACGCTTTCATCGACGCGCTGATCGCCGGCGATACGGTCGGTTTTCATGAATGGGAAGGCACGCCCTATTTCGACGGCTGCCTGCCGATCGAGATCATGGCGGCCAGAGGCCGCGAAACCCTGCGCCACGGGCCGATGAAGCCGATGGGGCTGACGAACGCCCACAACCCGGCGGTCAAGCCCTATGCGGTCGTACAGCTTCGGCAGGACAATGCCCTCGGCACGCTTTACAATATGGTCGGCTTCCAGACGAAGCTGAAGTACGGGGCACAGGCCGAAATCTTCCGGATGATTCCCGGTCTTCAGAACGCCGAGTTCGCCCGCCTCGGCGGCCTCCACCGCAACACCTATATCCAGTCGCCGCTGCTGCTTGACCGGTCGCTCACCCTGAAATCGCGCCCCGGCCTGCGTTTCGCCGGGCAGATCACCGGCTGCGAAGGCTATGTCGAAAGCGCGTCCATCGGCCTTCTGGCCGGACGATTCGCAGCCGCCGAACGGAAGGGCGAAGCCGTCCTGCTTCCGCCGGCCACCACGGCGCTCGGCTCGCTGCTCGGCCATATCACCGGCGGCCACCTCGTCAGCGACGAGGAGCCGGGCAAGCGTTCCTTCCAGCCGATGAACATCAATTTCGGCCTGTTTCCCGAACTGGAGCCGGGCGCCATCGTCAAGCCGGAGGGTGTGAAGCGCTTTCGCGGCAAGGAAAAGGCGCAGGCCAAGCGCCGGCTGATCGCGGAGCGCGCCTTGACCGATTGCGCCGCTTGGCTCGGCCGCACGTAGCGGCCGGCGGGCTTATGCCCGCTCCGCGGACGGGGCGGGTTCCTCCCGGTCTTCCGGATGCACGTAGTTTTCCAGAAGCCAGAGAGACACCTCGGCCGCCTCGGGGGCCGATGCGAATTCGAATGTGCCGCTATAGGGCGGATCGTCGGTGAAATCGACGGCGAAGCCGCGCCCGTTTTCCAGCGGCTGCACGCGCACCGCCCCCGGCGCGATCAGTCGGCAGGCATAGTGTCCACCCCTCACCTTGCGCATGAAACCGGCCCTGTTGTCGAACAGGCGCACGAAGACGGCGGCTCCCTCGTTGGTGAAATGAAGGCTGCGAATCGCCTCGTTCGGAAAGGCGCGGCCGAAATCGAGAAGGGCGAGGCCAATATCGTTCTTGCCCTCGTCATCGTTGTGCGCCAGACGGCTCGAATAGAAAGCCAGAAGAATGAGGAGAACCCCGATGATAGACCAGCTCAAGATATCCATGATCTTCCCTCCAGCCGTTGCCGTCATGCACAACCCTGAGGGGCGCACATTCGTTCCCCTTATCAGGCGAGGCTTGCGCGAACATCGCGCGACGCTCAGAACCGGCGCGTGAAAGCGGCAAGCGCCATGCGCATCTGCCGGCGCCATTGCGGCGGTTGCAGCGTTTTTTCGAAAAGGCCGGCGCCCGCCTTCATTGCCCGGTCCAGAACCGGGGCGGCAAGTGACACCGGCAGGAAGGCCGGGAAGACGGATGGCTGAATGGCGCCCGCGGCGCGCGCCTTCGCCAGATGCTCCCGCCCCAGCCCGGCGAACGCCTCGATGGCCGCCGAAATACGCGGCAGGTCCTTGCCCTCCAGAAACTGGTCGCGGTCGAGGCCGGTGGCGGTGAGGATGTCCAGCGGCAGGTAGAGCTGGCCCCGCCGGCGATGCTGCGGCATCAGCAGGATAAGCCCGGCGACGGTCTGCGCGACGCCGGCATGTCCGGCCGCCTCGGCCGTTGCCTTCGCCGTCTCGGGATCGAGAATCAGGCTGGCCAGCTGGATCAGGGTCGAAGCCGTATGCCCGGCATAGGCTTCCAGCTCGACGCGATTGGCGACCGGATCGTCGTAGAGATCGAAAATGCGCGTCTCGATCATCTCCGTCAGCGGCGCGACCGGCAGACGATGTCGCGCGACCGCGCCCAGAAGGCCTGCCGCAAGCGGGTTCGCCTCGCTCGATCCGTGCGGATTGCCCTCGATGAGGTCGCGCCACCACTGCATGCGCACCTCACCCGGCAGAGGCTCATGCACGAGGTCGCGGACGCGCGCGAGTTCGGCATTGAAGGTATAAAGCGCGGCAAGGTCGGCGCGCTTGTCCTCGGGAGAGAGCAGGCAGGCGAGATAGCGGTCGCGATCCGTCTCGCGAAGCGTATCGAGGCAGATCTGGCCGACCGAGGGCGTTTCGGCACTGGCGTCGCTCATCGCTCGCTCTCCGGAAAACAATCAGACGGCAATCAGCGCAGCCGCAACGGCACGGGATTCCGCCAGCAGGATATTGTAGGTGCGGACCGCCGCCCCGGTGTTCATGGGATCGCAGACGATACCGCGTTCGCGCAGGCCGGCCCGCAGGTCCGGCGGAATGAACCGCATCTCCCTGCCGGTGCCGATCAGGAGAACCTCGATGCTGCCCTCCTTCTCGGCCAGAACCCTGGCGAAAAGATCGAGCGTCAGTGCGCTTTCCTCGGTCGCTTCCCAGCCGTGGATGCCGGAGGGCAGACACAGAAGCGAGCCGCGATGCGACATGTCCGCGAAGCGGAAGCCGCCATTGCCATAGGCATCGATGGGCGAACTTCCCGGAAAATGAGCCTTGCGAAGTTCCATCCTCTGGGCCTCCCGTCAGGCGCTGGCCTTGGAAGCCACGCCTTCCTTTTCGCTCTTTTCCTCTTCCTTGTCGAAGATATCCGGACGCAGGCGGAACGAGATCAGCAGGGGACCGGCAATGTAGATCGACGAGAACACGCCGACCAGAACACCGAACAGCATGGCCAGCGTAAAGGAGGCGATGACCTCTCCGCCGAAGAAATACAGGGCGCACAAGGCCAGCAGCGTCGTCAGGCCCGTCAGCACCGTGCGTGACATGGTCTGGTTGATCGAGGCGTCGATCAGCACCGGAAGCGGCATCTTCTTGTAACGTCGTAAATTCTCGCGCACGCGGTCGTAGACCACGATCGTGTCGTTCAGCGAATAGCCCACCACCGTCAGGATCGCCGCGATGCTGGTGAGGTTGAACTCCATGCCGGTGAAGATGAAAAGGCCTAATGTGAGGATCACATCGTGCAGGGTCGCGATGATCGCGCCGACGGCGAACTGCCATTCGAAACGAACCCAGATGTAGACGAGAATGGCCAGCATCGAGGCGATGACGCCAATGGTTGCGCTTCGCGTCAACTCTCCGGAAACGGCAGGACCGACAACCTCGACACGACGGAATTCATACTGGTCCGCCAGTTCGCCGCGCACCATCGACAGCGCCGACTGCTCGGCATTGTCGCCGCCATCCTGGGTCGGAACGCGGATCAGCGCCGTCTGACTGTCGCCGAAGCCCTGCGCCTGAATCTCGCCGATGTTCAACTGGCTCAGCCTGCTTCGGATCTCGGCCAGATCGGCCTCGCCCTGCTTCGCCCGCACCTCGATGATCGAGCCGCCCCTGAAATCGATACCGAGATTGAGGCCGATCGTGCCGAATCCAACGACCGCGGCCACGCACAGCGTCGCCGCCAGTGCGAACACATATCGCCGGATCGACATGAAGCGAACGTTCTGGGCGTCGAAGATGCCGGTGCGGATGCTTTTCGGCAGGTGCTTCGGGCGGTATCGCCTGACCCACGCGGCAATCAGCCAGCGGGTCATGGTGAAGGCCGTGAAGATCGTCGTGATGACCCCGACCGACAGGGTGACGGCAAAGCCGCGAACGGGGCCGGAACCGAGATAGAACAGGACCACGGCGGCGATCAGCGTCGTCAGGTTGGCGTCGATGATCGTCGCGAAGGCGCGCGAGAAGCCGGAATCGATGGCCTGCAACAGCGGCCGGCCCGACCTCACCTCCTCGCGGATTCGTTCGTAGACGAGCACGTTGGAATCGACGGCCATGCCCATCGTCAGGACGATGCCCGCGATGCCGGGAAGGGTCAGCGTCGACCCGATCAGCGTCAGGACGGCCAGGATCATGATCACGTTGGCGGCAAGCGCTATGTTGGCCATGATGCCGAAGCTTCCGTAGAAGATCAGCATGAAGGCCACGACGCCGACGGCGCCGATAATGCTCGCCATCACCCCGTCACGGATCGAATCCGCGCCAACGCCCGGGCCGACGGTCCGTTCCTCGACCACCGTCAGCGTGGCGGGCAAGGCGCCGGCTCGAAGCAGAACGGCGAGATCGTTGGCGCCCTGAACGGAGAAATTGCCGGAAATCTGGCCCGAACCGCCGATGATGGGTTCGCGGATCACCGGGGCGGAAATGACCTGGTTGTCGAGAATGATGGCGAAGGGCCGCCCGACATTCTGCTGCGTGGCCTGCGCGAAACGCTGGGCGCCGCGCGAATCGAAGCGGAAGGTCACGACCGGTTCGTTGTTCTGCTGGTTGAAGCTCGCCTGCGCATCGACGAGGTTTTCGCCCGAAACCAGAACGCGCCGCTCGATCAGATAGGGGATGGCGGGGTCGTCGGTCGAATAGAGCACTTCCGAGGTCGCCGGAGGACGCGAGTTGATCGCATCCGTCGCCGACATGCTCACGTCCACCATGCGGAACGTCAGCTTGGCGGTCTGGTTCAGGAGGGATTTCAGCCGCTCCGGGTCCTGAAGACCGGGAACCTGAACGATGATGCGGTCCGTGCCCTGCCGCTGGATCAGCGGTTCGGTCGTGCCGAGTTCGTCGACGCGGCGGCGCACCACCTCGATGGACTGGCCGACGGCCGACGACATGCGATAGTCGATGCCCTGGTCCGTCAGCACCAGACGAATGACGCTGCTGCCGTCGTCGCTCAGCGTCAGTTCCGTCACGGAACCGGCCATGAGCGCGCCGCCGCTGACCGGCTCCGTCAGCGGCTGCAACGCGGCGCGCGCCGCCTGAAGCTGTGCCGGATCGGTGATGCGGACCTGCACGGTCTGGCCGGAGCCGGAAAGGCCGCTATAGCGGACATTGGCGTCGCGCAGCGTCGTGCGGACATCGCCGACCACCGTCTCTAGCCGTTCCCTGACGATATCGCCGCGCTCGATCTTGAGCATGATGTGCGAACCGCCCTGAAGGTCGAGGCCGAGCGTCACCTTCTTGTGCGGCACCCACGAGGGCAAGGCTTCCAGCTGTTCGTCGCTGAAAAGGTTGGGAGCGGCGATAAACGCGGCAACCGCAACGGCAAACCAGATCAGAAAGGTCTTCCAGCGGGAAAAATACAGCATGAAGCTCTCGACATTCGGGTTCGGCCCCGACGACACGGGACGGCATTGACACTACCCGCCAGCCACGCTTGTGCATGCCCGCCGGGCCGATCACTCTCGTGCGAACGGGAAGCCGCAGCTTCCCGCAGATTCAGGACTTCACAGGCGCTTCGGTATTGACCGGCTCCCCCTTCACGCGCACTTCGGCGACGAAATTGCGCACGGCACGGACACGCACACCCTCGGCGATTTCAACTTCCAGTTCCTTGTCGTCGATCACCTTCGTCACCTTGCCGACAACGCCGCTGCCCAGAACGACCTGGTCACCGCGGCGGATGTTGGAAAGCGTTTCCGTGCGCTTCTTCATCTGCTGGCGCTGCGGACGGATAAGAAGAAAATACCACACCACCATCAGCGGTGCGAACAACAGGAGCATTTCAAGGCCGGAGCCCATTGCGGAAGAACCGCCCGCCGCGTCCTGTGCGAATGCCTCAGTAATGAACATCAAAAACTCCTCGGATTACCGTGCTTATAAGGAACCGCCCGGTTTCAAGCCGCCGGAATATAATGGCGAGGGGGGTGATTGCAACAGCAAGTGCCCGGAATCCCGGCATTTCCGCGGGTTATTACATAATTGTGTGAGCAAAATCCGCGAACCGGAAGCCGAAACGGGCGATGCGAACGGATCGATGCCGCACCGACCTTGACCCAAGCGCCCCTGCCCGCCATCACAAGGGCCGGAATGCGTGACGAAAAGGGAGAAATACCGATGGGGTCCAAGAAGCTCAACGCCCTGCTGGAGGAGGTCCGCCGGCTGGCCGAAGCCGTCGAAAGATTATCGGGGCCGAAGCCGGTGGAAACGGACTGGACATCCGCCGACTGTTTCGTCTGGTCGCCAGCGCGGCTGGAACTGACGCCCGTCGCCCGCCCGAACCGCATCGCCCTCGCACTCATTCGCGGCGTAGACCACGTGCGGGACATCCTGCACGAGAACACGCTTCGATTCGCCGAGGGATTCGCCGCCAACAACGTGCTGCTCTGGGGCGCGCGGGGCATGGGAAAATCCTCGCTCGTCAAGGCCGTCCACGAGGACGTCCGCGCGCAGACGGGCTCGGTGCTGAAACTGGTCGAAGTCCACCGTGAGGACATCGACACGCTTCCCGACCTCCTGCCGGTCCTGCGTGCCGCACCCGCCCGCATCATCCTGTTCTGCGACGACCTTTCCTTCGACCATGACGACACCTCCTACAAGTCTCTGAAGGCGGCGCTCGACGGCGGCATCGAGGGGCGTCCGGAAAACGTCGTGTTCTATGCGACGTCCAACCGCCGTCATCTGCTGCCGCGCCACATGATGGAAAACGAGCAATCGACCGCCATCAATCCCTCCGAGGCGGTCGAGGAAAAGGTCTCTCTTTCGGACCGTTTCGGCCTGTGGCTCGGTTTCCACAAGTGCAGCCAGGAGGATTATCTGCTGATGATCGATTCCTACGCCGCCTATTTCGGTCTGGAGACGGAGCGCGAGACACTCCACGCGCAGGCGCTGGAATGGGCGACGACGCGCGGCGGCCGCTCGGGCCGCGTCGCATGGCAATTCATTCAGGACGCCGCCGGTCGGGAAAAGAAGACGCTCTCGTCCTGATCGCCATCCGCCAGATACAGGAAAGCCCGGCCGAAGCCGGGCTTTCCTTCTCCCGATACGCGCTACAAGGTCGGGAAATTCTTCTATTCGAGGAAGGTCGAGGGATTGACCGGGGATGCATCCTTGCGCACTTCGAAATGAAGCTGGGGACGGGTCGCGTTGCCGCTCATGCCGGACGCGGCGATCGTCTGGCCGCGCTGCACTTTCTGGCCGCGCTGCACGTTGAGCGTGGACGCATTGCCGTAGACCGTGACCTTGCCGTCGTCGTGGCGGATCAGAACGGTATTGCCCAGTTCCTTCAGGCCGTTGCCGGCATAGATCACGACGCCGTTCTCGGCCGCCTTGACCGGCGTGCCCTCCGGAACGGAGATGGCGATGCCGTCCGAGCGCTTGCCCGCCACATTGTCGCCGAAGCGCGTCACGACCGCGCCGTTCACCGGCCAGCGATACCGTTCGATACCGGTGCCTGCCGGGGCCGCTGCCGTCACTTCCGACTTCTTCTCGACATCCTCGACGCTTTGCGTGGCGACCGGCGGCTTGTAGGGAGACGGCGTGCTGGCGGTTTCCGCCGGCTGCGGCCTGGCGGCAGCCTGTTGCGACCTGGTGTCGGCAGGCGCTGCCCCGGCTGCGGTCGCAGCCTGCGGCACCGATGCCGTCCTGACATTGTCGGCGGCGGCTTGCGCATTCGCACCGGACGGCAGCTTGAGTGCCTGGCCGATACGGATATGTCCGTCGGTGATGCCATTGGCGGCCTTGAGGTCAGCGACCGAAGTATTGGTGGCGCGGGCGATCTTCGTCAGCGTATCGCCCTGCTTCACCACATAGGCATCGCCCTGCGGCTTGCCGGCGCCGGGCGTCGCCTTGGAGGTGGCGGCGGTGGTCGTCGCCTGGGACTTGTCGCGCAGCTGAGGGGCGTTCGGAATGACCGCCGCCTTCTGGCCGGGCTGATCGGGAAGCTGCGGCCGGTTGTCGTTCACCGGCAGATCGCCGGTGCTGGCAGCGGCGCGCGCGGCGTTGACATTGGTGCTGAAGGTCGGGATCAGGATCGTCTGGCCCGGACGTGCGGCGGAGCCGGACGAAAGGCCGTTCGCCGCCAGGATTTCCTTCTCGGGCACGCCGTACCGGTTCGACAGCGCGGCGATGCTCTCTCCCTGGCGCAGCGTCACGGACGGCGCGTTCTCGGTCGACCAGCCGTTCGACAGGCGCTGGCGGACCGTGCCCGTGGGCATCGGATCGGCCGCAGCCGGGACTTGCGGCGGAAGCGGCTGGGCCATCGTCTGGCTTCGCGTCGCCGGATCGGCCGGCGGTTCGAGCGAAGCGCGCTCGACGGCCACGGGGCGCGAGGCAGAGCGGGCGGAAGACGAAGCCACGCCGTTGTTATAGACGGGAGCGCTCTCGACCGGATAGGTCGGCGCAGCCGGCCCGGCAGCCGCATAACCGCCGCCGGCATAGCCGCCATTGGCGACATCCGCCCTCGGGACGGGAACGGAACCGTTGATCTCCTGCCCGCGTGCGGGAATGGAAGCGGTCGTGAGATTATCCGTCTTCGAGAAGAGCCCGCCCCCGGCAAAGCGGGAAACGTCGGAGCTACAGCCGGTAGCCGCGCTGGCCAGAAGCGCAGCGCCCGCGAAACGGACGACAGACTTGGCGATATTCGGCACTGATTTCTTACGCATGACTCAACCCGCACTGACGCAATTCATGTGCCGATGATTAAAGCGCGTTAGTGTTACCACGCCGTTAAAGCGCCTGCGGGCAGTCAAAAGTTTTTAACCATGCAGCCACCCGTTCCGGACCAGCCGCCGGAAACGCGGACATTCCCCTCAGAGATAAGCGGCAGTGTGGGGCACGAGCGGCAGATAGGGAGCGGAAAAAAGGTCCTCGCGCTCGAATCGGCTGCCGGTCTTGGTCAGGCGAACCATGATGCAGTTTTCACTATCCGTCATCAGCGGCACGATGAGCGAGCCGCCGGCGACGAGCTGATCGGCGTAGAAACGCGGCACCGCCTGGAATGCGGCCGTCACCAGAATACGGTCGAACGTGCCCTCGCCGCTCAGGCCGGCCGAGCCGTCGGCCTGCCGCAGGATCACGTTGCGGATCGACAGCGCCTCCATGCGTGCCTGCGCGGCGGTGATGAGCGACTTGTAGCGGTCGATGGAAATCACACGTTCGGCCAGCCGGCCGATCACGGCGGCGGTGAAGCCGCTGCCCGTTCCGACCTCCAGAACGCGATGGCCCGGCCTGATCTGGAGCGCATCAAGCAGCCGCACGGCCAGATCGGCCCCTTCCATGAAGGAGCCGCAGTCGATCGGGATGGTCCGCGACGAATAGGCATCGGCTGCGAATTGCGGCGGCACGAAATGCGAGCGCGGCGTCTGCTCCACCGCCGTCAGGACGTCGAGACTGGACACGCCGCTCGCCCGCAGCCGGAGCACCAGCGCGGCGAATCCCTCCTTTTCGGCCATTCCCTGCCTCAATCCCCGCCTCCGAAGCCAAGCGCCTGCGCCACGCGGTCCTGCACGGTGTAGTCGGTCATGTCGAGCTTGAGCGGCGTAACCGAAATCTTGTTGTCCTGAATGGCCTTGAGGTCCGTGCCATCACGGAACCTGCTGCCCCGGTCCCCGAAACGCAGCCAGTAATAGGGAAAGCCGCGGCCGTCCCGGCGCTCATCGACTTCGAGGCCGAAGTCGAGCTTGCCTTGCGATGTCACCTCCACGCCCTGCACCTCGGCCGGAGCGCAACGCGGGAAATTCACGTTCAGAAACGTGCCGGGCGGAAGCTCCACGCCGACGAGCCGTTGCAAAAGCTTCGGAGCCAGCGTCTCCGCCACCTCCCAGGACACGACCCGTTCGCCATTCGCGTAATCATAAAGCTGGCTCAGGGCAATCGAGCGGACGCCCTGCAAGGTGCCCTCGATGGCGCCGGCAACCGTGCCGGAATAGGTCACGTCATCCGCCATGTTGCCGCCGGCATTCACGCCGGACAGCACGAGATCCGGCTTTTCCGGCAGGATTTCCCTGACCGCCATGATGACGCAATCCGTCGGCGTGCCGCGCAGCGCATAGCGCTTCTCGCCCGCCTTGCGCAGCCGCAACGGCTCCGAAAGCGTCAGCGAATGCGCAAGCCCGCTCTGGTCCGTCTCGGGCGCGACGACCCAGACGTCATCCGACAGGGAGCGGGCGATGCGTTCCAGCACCGCCAGTCCCTCGGCGTGAATGCCGTCGTCGTTCGTCAGCAGAATGCGCATGGCCAGGCTCCCGTCTCAGGCCCCCTTTTCGATGCGCTTCAGGCCGCCCATGTAGGGCTGAAGCGCATCCGGGACGGTGATCGAGCCATCCTCGTTCTGGTAGTTTTCCATGACCGCGATCAGACAGCGCCCGACAGCCGTGCCGGAGCCGTTCAGCGTGTGGACGAACTTGGTCGCCTTGTCGTCCTTGCCGCGATAACGGGCATTCATGCGCCGGCCCTGGAAATCGCCGCAGACCGAGCACGAGGAAATCTCGCGATAGGTGTCCTGCCCCGGCAGCCAGACCTCGAGGTCGTAGGTCTTGCGGGCGCCGAAGCCCATGTCGCCGGTGCAGAGCGTGACCGTGCGGAAATGCAGCCCGAGACGCTTCAGCACCTCCTCCGCGCAGGCGGTCATGCGCTCATGCTCGTCGAGCGAGGTCTCCTGCGTCGTGATCGACACGAGTTCGCACTTCCAGAACTGGTGCTGGCGCAGCATGCCGCGCGTGTCGCGCCCGGCCGAACCGGCTTCCGAGCGAAACGAGGGCGTCAGCGCGGTGAAGCGCAGCGGCAGCTTCTCCTCGGCAAGGATTTCGCCGGAAACGAGGTTCGTCAGCGTCACCTCGGCGGTCGGGATGAGCCAGCGTCCGTCGGTGGTCCTGAACAGATCCTCCGCGAACTTCGGAAGCTGGCCGGTGCCGTACATGGCATCGTCGCGCACCATCAGCGGCGACGACACCTCGGTGTAGCCATGCTCGTTCGTATGCAGGTCGATCATGAACTGACCGAGCGCCCGTTCGAGCCGCGCCAGCGGCCCGGTCAGGACGGTGAAGCGGGCGCCCGACAGCCTGGCGGCACGCTCGAAATCCATATAGCCCAATGCCTCGCCGAGGTCGTAATGTTCCTTCGCCGCATGGTTCCAGCCGGGCTTCTGGCCGACCACGCGGGTGACGACGTTCTCGGTCTCGTCCTTGCCGACCGGCACATCGTCATAAGGAACGTTGGGAATGCGCGACAGGGCGTCGTTGAGCTGCGCCGTGAGATCGCGTTCCTCCTCTTCCGCCTGCGGAAGGGTTTCCTTGAGCGTGGCGACCTCGGCCTTCAGCCTTTCGGCCAGTTCGGCGTTCTTCTGCGCCATCGCCGCACCGATTTCCCGCGAGGCCGTGTTGCGGCGCGACTGCATGTCCTGAAGGGATTGCACGACGGCCCGGCGCTTCTCGTCGAGCGCCACGAGTTCGGCAGCAACCGGGGCCGCCCCGCGCCTGGCAAGCGCGGCATCGAGTGCCTCGGGGTTTTCACGAATCCATTTTATGTCGAGCATGGCCGTTCCATATGTTCATGTATTGACCGGCCCGCTTGCAATATCCGCGGGCCGGGAGGACGCGCGGATCAGTTTCCCGGACCTGGGCTCAGGCCCCGCCGGACTCCCCGTCGCCAACCGCGGCAACTTCGGAGGAAGACGCCTCGCTGGCACGTTTTTTTTCTATGACTCGCGCGGCATAGATGGAAATCTCGTAGAGAAGGATCGCGGGCAGCGCAAGACCGATCTGGGACAACGGATCGGGCGGGGTGAGGACGGCCGCAACGACGAAGGCGGCAACGATGGCGAACTTGCGCTTGCGTGCCAGCCCGTCGGCGGTCACGAGCCCCACGCGCGCCAGAAGCGTCGTGACGACCGGAAGCTGGAACACCAGGCCGAAGGACAGGACCAGCGTCATGATGAGGCTGAGATATTCCGAAACTTTCGGCATCAGCGAGATCGCTACCTCGCCTTCGCCCGGTGCCTGCTGCATGGCCAGGAAGAACCACATGACCATCGGCGTGAAGAAGAAATAGACGAGCGTCGCACCGAGCAGGAACAGCAGCGGAGAAGCGACCAGGAACGGCAGGAAGGCCGCCCGCTCGTTCTTGTAGAGACCCGGCGCCACGAACTTGTAGATCTGCGTGGCGATCACCGGAAACGCGATGACCGTGGCGCCGAAGGCCGCCACCTTGATCTGGGTGAAGAAGAATTCCTGCGGCGCGGTGTAGATCAGCTCGGCCTTGGCGAGGTCGAGCCCGGCCCATGTCACCGCCCACTTGTAAGGAATGACCAGCACGTTGAAGAGTTGCTTTGCGAAGCCAAAGCAGACGAGGAACGCACCGAAGAACGCGACCAGCGACCAGATGAGCCGCGTGCGCAGCTCGATCAGGTGCTCGATCAGCGGCTGGGGCTTGTCTTCCAGTTCGCTGCTCATGCCTGGTCCTTCCCGGGTTCAGCAGTCTTCTTCCTGCGCGTGGGCGCCTTCTTCACCGCGGTGCCGTCGGTCTGCGTCTTTGCCGAGGTCCTGCTCGGCTTGGCCGCTGGCTTTTCGTCGGCCTTCACAGCGGCGGCGGCGCGCGGCTTGCGAACCGGCTTCGGCTTGGCTGCCGCTTTCGCCACCGGAGCGGCGACGGGCGCCGGCGCGACCGCCGGCTTCACTTCGGCCGGCGGAGCGGATGCGCCGGCATCGGGAAGCGGTTGCGGCGGCGGCGTTACAGGCGCGGCGGTTTCGGCATCGCCCGGCTGCGCGAGCGGTTCCGCCGGGGCTTCGGGCGCCGGTGCCGGCGTTACCGGGGGCTTCGTGACTTTCGAGAGGTCGGACTTGATGTCCTCTCCCATCTGGCGAATCGGGTTCAACGCGTCGCGCAGGCTGTTGGTGGGGTTCAGGTTTTTCGCGTCAGCGATGGTCTTGCGAACCTCGTCCAGCTCGGTGTCGCGCAGCGCCTCGTCAAACTGCGAGCGGAACTCGCCCGCCATCCGCCGGAGATTCGTCGTCATCTTGCCGAAGGCCCTGAGCATGGGCGGCAGGTCCTTGGGACCGACGACCACGATCAGGACGATAGCGATGACCAGAAGCTCGCTCCAGCCGATATCCAGCATTAAACACTCCCGCCGCTAACGGCAAAGGCAAGCCGGGCACGCCGGAAGACGGCCTGCTCCGGCACCCCATGAAAGGCGATTACTTCTTTTCTTCAGCCTGGTGGTCGACGGTCTTTGCCGTTTCCTGGGGCGTATCGTCGTCGGACATGCCCTTCTTGAAGCTCTTGATGCCCTTGGCAACGTCTCCCATCAGTTCCGGAATCTTGCCGCGTCCGAAAAGGACCAGCACGATGACCAGAACAATCAGCCAATGCCATACGCTAAACGAACCCATACTCCGCTCCTCGGCTCTGCTCGCTCCCTGATCCGGCAGGACGAAAGCAATGCAACCAAAATGAATTACGCAGCTTTCACTGCACCCGGACGCAGCGCGCTGCACCGCTCGATGCGCAAGGATGTAAGACCATTGAGGCTTTTTTTCAAATACATTCGCGAATGAAATCCGGCTTTCCAAGGATTTGCCCGATCCGCGCCGCTCAAGCCTCGTCTTCCGCGCGCGGCGCCAGCAGGCCGAGTTCCTCCAGATCCATCTGGGTGATCGGGTCCTCGTCGTCGGAAAATCCGTCGTCGGACGGCGGACGCGGGACGGAAAGGCCGGGCGGTATGCGCCCCGACAGCAGCCCCGCCCCCTTCAGCTCGTCGAGGCCCGGCAGGTCGCGCAGTTCCTCGAGGCCGAAATGGTCGAGAAAATCGCGGGTCGTGCCGAGCGTGACCGGGCGCCCCGGCGAGCGCCGGCGTCCCCGGAACCGCACCCAGCCCGCCTCCATCAGAACGTCGAGCGTTCCCTTCGACGTCTGCACGCCGCGAATATCCTCGATCTCGGCCCGCGTCACCGGCTGATGATAGGCGATGATGGCCAGAACCTCCAAAGCGGCGCGCGAAAGCTTCTTCGGCTCCTGATCGTCGGTGCGGATATGAAAGGAAAGATCGCCGGCCGTTCGAAACGCCCAGTGATCGTCCACGCGGACGAGATTGACGCCGCGCGGCGCATACTCGCGCTGCAGGGTCTCCATGATCGCGCGGACATCGGCTCCGCGCGGCAGGCGGTCGGCCAGATAGGCTTCCGACACGGGACCGGACGAGGCGAAGACCAACGCTTCCGCCGTCCGCAGGGCTTCACGGGGCAGGCCCGCCTCCGTCCCGTCTTCCGCCACGGCCGGGTCAACGGTCTCCATCGGCGCCCTCACCCGTCTCCGGGCGAGCGTCGGCCCGGGCGGTCCCGGCCCGCATGTAGATCTCCCCGAACGCGCCATCCTGGCGGATTTCCAGCCTGCCCTCGCGCACCAGTTCGAGCGAAGCGGCGAACGAACTCGCAATCGCGGTCGCCCGGTCTTCCGGCGAGGTCATGTAACGCGCCAGATAGCGGTCGAGCGACGTCCAGCCCAGATCCTCGCCGAGCAGGAGAAGCAGGATTTCCCGGGCATCGGCGAGCGACCAGACCTCGCGCCGGGCAATCGTCACCTGCGTGATCGCCTGACGCTGGCGCAGATTGGCATAGGCCGACAACAGATCGAAGAGCGAGGCGTCGAAGGCCAGGTCGGCCTTTCCCGGAATATGTTCCGGCATGCCGCGCGCGAACACGTCAACGCCCAGCCGGCTGCGCGCCATCAGCTTTGCGGCCACCTCGCGCATCGCCTCCAGCCGCTTCAACCGGAACGCCAGCGTCGCGGCCATCTCCTCGCCGCTCGGCTCGTCGTCGTTCTTCTGCTGCGGAATGAGCAGGCGCGATTTCAGGTAGGCCAGCCACGCCGCCATGACCAGATAGTCGGCGGCCAGTTCCAGCCGGACGCGGCGAGCGCTTTCGACGAATTCGAGATATTGTTCCGCAAGCGCCAGAACCGAAATACGGGACAGGTCGACCTTCTGGCTGCGGGCCAGATGCAGCAGCAGATCGAGAGGGCCTTCGAAACCCGCAACGTCGATGACGAGCGCGGGCTCCGAAACGCCGCGTTCCACGACCGTCTCGTCGCTCCAAAGCTTGTCCATCGGAATGGAACGGGATTCCGCCATGCTCCTCACATTTCAAAGTTCGCGCAGCCCGCGCGTCAGGACGTGGCCAGCATCCTGTCGAACTCGGCCCGGATCGCCTGCTCGTCGGCATCGTCTTTCCTGCCGAGCGCAGCCTCGACGGCCTTCGCCCGCCGAAGCGCCTTGCCGGACAGGACCGGCACCGCCGCCGCCACATCCTTCATTTCATCCATGTCGCCATGACAATGCAAGACCATATCGCAGCCATTCGCGGCAATCGCCCTCGCCCGTTCGGCAATCGTGCCCTTGAGCGCGTTCATGGAGATGTCGTCCGACATCAGCAGCCCGTCGAAACCGATATGGCCGCGTATGATCTTGTCGATCACGTAACGGGAGGTCGTCGCCGGATGGTCCGGGTCGAGCGCGGTGTAGACGACATGGGCGCTCATCGCCATCAGTTCGTGGCGCGCCGCCCGGAAGGGAATGAAGTCGTGCGCCTCGAGTTCGGCGCGGCTGGCGGTCACGACCGGCAATTCATGATGCGAATCGGCCATGCCGCGCCCGTGCCCCGGCATGTGCTTGATCACCGGCAGGACGCCCCCCGCCTTCAGGCCCGCGGCGGCTTCCAGCCCCATGACGGAAACGGTTTCAGGTTCGGTGCCATAGGCCCGGTCGCCGATGACATTGTGGCTGCCGGCGACCGGCACATCGAGAACGGGCAGGCAATCGACATTGATGCCGGAGCGCTGGAGATCGAAGGCGTGAAGGCGCGAGAGCAGCCATGCCGCCCGCTTTCCCCTGTCCCTGTCCGCGTCGTAAAGCGCCCCGAGCACCGCCGCCGGCGGATAGTTCGGCACGATCGGCGGGCGCAGGCGCTGGACGCGCCCGCCCTCCTGATCGATGAGAACCGGGGCGTCGCGGCCGCCCACGGTCTCGCGCAGAGAGGCGACCAGGTCGGCGATCTGCGCCGGCTCGGACAGGTTGCGGGCGAACAGGATGAAGCCCCAGGGCTGCTCGCCGCGAAAAAAGGCCTTCTCCTCCGTCGTCAATACATGGCCCTTCAGGCCGAGGATCATCGCCTTGGAATCGCTCATCGAAAACACCGCGGAAAGAACGACGGCGGAATTGCCGTCGCGGAAAGATCAGTAATGGGGAGGACGGGTGACGGCAGGCGCTTCGAGCGCCTGCTCCTCGAGGTCCAGAAGCCGCTCCGTCAGACGGTCGAGCTTCTTGCGCATCTGCTCGATAACCTTCCATTGCTCGGCCAGTTCGCCGGACAGATCCTCGATGACGCGGCCCTGATGGGCCACGAGTTCCTCAAGCACGGTGATGCGGTCTTCGCCGGATGCCATCGCCGTCACGCTCAGCGGGTCACGAGGCAGGAGCCGCCGGCCTGCTTCAGCCTGCCGCACAGCGTGTCGGCGTCGGCCTTGGAGCCGGCCACGACGCGGACGCGGTAATACGTGCCCCGTCCGGGAATGTCGGCCGCCCGGATGTCGACGTCGCGACCGCCGATGATGCTGCCATACCGGCTGCTCATGCTGCTGTAGCTCCGCTCCGCCTCGGCCTGGCTCGGAAGCGATGCGATCTGCACCACATAGGTGCCGGGCGGAACCTGCGTCGTCGTCGCGGATGCGACCTCCTGCGGGGCGGCCGGGGTGGCCGGAGCACTGGCATTGGCCGCCGGGCGAACATTGCCCTCGTTGGTCACGGTGCCGACGACATTGACGGGCTGCTCGGCCGGGCGCGGAACCGGAACCGGGGCACGGTCCCCCGCCGTCTGAACCGGCGGGGCGGTCGCGGCGGGCGGTTCGGCCACGGTGCTGTCAGCCGCCTGCGACAGAGCGTCGTCGCTTGCGGCAGGCGTGGCAGTACCCTGTACGGATGCCGGCATTCCGGCCGGCGGCGGGGCAACCGGCGACGGGCTGGACGAGGCCGGCAGAGCGGCGGCCGTCTGGGTCTGGGCCGCGGGAGCGACCGGAGCGGCAGGCGTTTCGGGCACTTCGCGGGCCACCAGCGTTCCGTCCGGACGGACGATCATGGTGCGCACCTTGCGCAGGGAGACATTCGAATCGGCCGGGGCTTCGGCGGCAGCGCTGCCCGAACCGTCGCCGGGCTGGAGACGGTCGTCCTGAACCTCGGTGATCTCCTCGTCCTCCGCCCGCTGGAGCGGGAAGTTCTCGGGCGACAGCGTGCGCTGAACCACATCGAGCGGCTCCTCGCTGGACGAAATCAGGGATCTCTGGGTCGGGGCCAATGTGCCGCCGCCGGCCACGCGATCATAGACAGCCTTGTCCTGGTTGGGGACGGTCTTGCCGCCCGGATTTTCGGGAACGACCTTTACCGGTTCGGAGTCGGCCAGAACGATCGGCGGACCGTCGCCGCTGGCGAGACCGCCGATGCCGCCGTTGCTCCACCACGCATAAAGACCGGTCGCCGATGCCAGAATGGCCACGGATGCCGCAAGAACCATCCAGCCGCGACTGCGGCGGCTGCCTTCCGGATCGACCACCTCCATCGTGTCGGGATCGATGACCATACGGCCGGTCGGACGTTCGATATCCAGCGGCGTGCTTGTCGGATCGCTGAAATCCTCGTTCATCATCAACGAGAAATCGTCGAGGTCGGGCGCGGATTGCCTGGCCGGCTGGGCGGCCTCGGCGGGTTTGGCCACCGCAGCGGCGACAGCGGGACGTTCGTCATGGATCAGTTCGGCGAGTTCGGCGTCGAAATCCGCATCGAAGACGGGCGGCTGCGCTTTCGGCTCGTCCGCGCGATGCTGCGGCATGTCCGGCACGTCGAGGTCGGCGACCACCTCGGGACCGTAGTCGGGATCGGAGATCTGCGACGCATCGAACGGCATGTCGCCATCGGCGGACGCTTCGGAGAAACCGGGAAGATCCCCGGACCACGCGACCTCCTCGGACTGGGGCACGGCGGAAACAGCGGCTGGCTCTTCCACAACGACGGCAGGCTGTTCCACGGGAGCCTTCGCGGCAACCGGCTCAACCGGCTCGGCAACGCCGACCTCGCTCATGACGATATCGGAAAGATCGATCTCGAGGCCATCGAGCGCCAGTTCGAATTCGTCGTCCGCGATGGCGGCGTCGAAATCTTCCAGCTCCGGCTCCTGACGCTCCGGCGCGGCTGCGACGACGGGCTCGGCAGGTTCGGCGGGAACCTCCTCGGGCGCGAAATCCAAAGCGGGCTGCGGGGCCGCATCCTTTATTTCCGCGGTATCGAAATGCTCGACGTCATAGGCCTGCTCGGGCTGCTCGACGAAAGGCGCCTCCGGCTCGGACACCTGCTCGACAACGGGAGCTTCCTCGACCACCACGGGCTCGCGGCGGGCCGGCTGGAAATTGGCAAGCGGCATGCGGAACACGTCGGGGCGCCGTTCGGCAACCGGCTCGACGAGCCCGGGATCGTCGCTGGCCACAGCAAGCTCAAGTTCATCGGCAAGATCGACATCGAAGGAAGGGTCGCCCTCGGCATCGAACGAAGGCTCGCCGGCATCATCGTCCTTGGATTCGGCGGAGAACCCGCCGGCAATCGCGGCCCTGGCCTCTTCGACCGGCGGGCGCGAATGCGACGGCAGCGGAACCGGATTTTCGGTGAAATGACCCGTGAAGGACGGCTCGACATGCACCGGCGCGGCATCGGCCTGCCCGGTCCGCCGGTCGTCCGCCGGCAGGTCGACGGCAATCGAGCCGACCGGATCGAGTTCCGGGGCGTCGTAACGCTCGAACTCCTTCAGAAGCTCGTCTTCAAGATCGAACAGCGGTTCGGGGCGCTCCGAGGCAACCGGACGCGCCGGCTCCGACACCGGCTCCGCAGGCGGAACGGCAGCGGATTGACGGGGCGACGGCTGATCGTATCCGACGATACGAGCCAGCTCCGCCAGAGGATCGTCGTCAGCGAACAGATCCCCCGGATTGCTCCCGTATGCGTATTTTTCCTGAGCCATCACTTACACCTACTCTCAACGCGTGCATTTCCATGCCAGCGCATTGTGGGTAAATGGTGACAGGCTATCGCATTTCCAGCGGCGCGTCGGTGCCCGTAACGGTGAGCCCGGACTTCAGAACGCTTGCGACAGCATGCACCAGCCCTAGTCTGGCAAGCGTGGATTCTCTATTTTTATCGTTAACAAACCGTAATTCCGGTTGATCTTTACCTTTATTCCAGTGCGCATGGAAGGCGCTGGCGAGATCGTAAAGGTAAAAAGCCACCCTGTGCGGCTCCTGCGAGAGGCTCGCCTGCTCGATCAGACGCGGATATTCGGCCAGCTTGGCGATGAGCTGAAGCTCGCTGGGATCGGTGATTCCCTCGACGGCGGCGGCCAATGCCGCCGGATCGCGGCCGATGCCGGGGAAGGCTTCCTCCGCCTGCCGGAACACCGAGGTGCAGCGCGCATGCGCATATTGCACGTAGAAGACCGGGTTGTCCTTGGACTGCTCCGTCACCTTGGCGAAATCGAAATCGAGCGGTTCCGAACTCTTGCGGTAGAGCATCATGAAGCGCACGGAATCGCGCCCCACCTCGTCGACCACCTCGCGCAGCGTGACGAAATCGCCGGAACGCTTGGACATCTTCACCGGCTCGCCGTCGCGGTAAAGCTTCACGAGCTGGCACAGCAGGACCGTCAGCTTCGCCGAGCCTTCGGAAACAGCGCGGCAGACGGCTTCCAGACGCTTGACGTAACCGCCGTGATCCGCACCGAGAACGTAGATCATCTCGGAGAAACCGCGGTCGAACTTGTTCTTGAAATAGGCCACATCCGCCGCGAAATAGGTGTAGGAACCGTCCGACTTGATCAGCGGGCGGTCGATATCGTCGCCCACCTCGGTGGAGCGGAACAGCGTCTGCTCGCGATCCTCCCAGTCTTCCGGAAGCTGCCCCTTCGGCGGCGGCAGCGTGCCGCGATAGACATGCCCCTTGAAGGTCAGGTCATTGATGGCGCTGAGGATCGGCCCGGCATTGCCCGCATGCAGGGTCCGCTCGGAAAAGAACACGTCGTGGCGCACGTTCAGCGCCGCGAGATCGCTGCGGATCATCACCATCATCGCATCGATGGCGCGGTCGCGAACGATCGGCAGCCATTCTTCCTCCGGCATGGTCAGAAGCTTCGTTCCGAACTCCTCCTTCAGCGCCTCGCCCACCGGCTTCAGATAATCGCCGGGATAGAGGCCGGCGGGGATTTCGCCGATCTCCTCGCCCAGCGCCTCGCGGTAGCGCAGGAAAACCGAGCGCGCCAGGACGCCAACCTGGGCGCCGGCATCGTTGATGTAATATTCCTTGGTCACGTCATAGCCGGCAAAGGCCAGCAGATTGGCCAGCGTGTCGCCGACGACGGCGCCGCGGCAATGACCGACATGCATCGGACCCGTCGGGTTCGCGGACACATATTCCACATTGACCTTGCGGCCCGCGCCGACCGACGAGCGGCCGTAATCCTCGCCTTCCGTGACGATGGTCCTGAGAAGTCGCTGCCAGTAGCCCACGGACAGGCGGACATTGATGAAGCCCGGGCCGGCGACGTTGACGTCATCCACTTCCGGGTCCTGCTTCAGCTTGTCGGCGATGATCTCGCCAAGCGCGCGCGGATTGAGCCCGAGCGGCTTGGACAGCACCATCGCCGCATTGGTGGCCACGTCGCCATGCGCCGGGTCGCGCGGAGGCTCGACGGCAACCCGGGAGAAATCCAGCGCATCGCGCTTTTCGCGCACGACGTCGATTTCCTCGAGCGCCCTGGCGATCCGCGTTCCAAAATCGGTAAAAAGGTTCATTGTCCCGTCCACGTCTGCCCGCCGCACAGCCCTATGCGGGGCGGTTCCGGCACAAGCACGCCCCGCTCCGCCAGCTTCGCCGGCACGCTGCTGAAATTATTCCGCCGCTGCCTATCGCAAATCCGGAGTCCGGTCAAACAAACGCCGATGCGCATTCACCGCATAGCTGTCCGTCATACCGGCCAGATAGTCCCCGACGTGGCGCGCCCTCGCCGCCTCGCTCAGCCCGGCGATGTGATCGATCCAGTAGTGGCTCTGCATTTCCCGTGGATCGTTCATATAGGCCGTGAACAGGTCGCGCACGATTTTCGCCGCCCCCTCGCGGATGCGCATGATCTCCGGGTGCCGGTAGATGCGCGAGAAAAGCAGCGCCTTGATCTGCCGGTCGGTCGCCGCCATCTCCGGCGAGAAGGTGGCCATCACCTGCCCGGCGGCGCGGATATCGTCTGCACTTTGCGGCGCAAGCGCCTTCAGCCGCGTCTGCGCGACGTGGATCACGTCCTCCACCATGCGGGTGATCTGGCGGCGCTGGATCTCGTTGGCAAAGCGCGTCGCCTCAAGATCAGGATAACGTGCCCGCACCTCGGCCATCAATCCGGCGAGGAAGGGAATGTCCTCCAGCATCTCGAAGGTGAGATAGCCCGACCGCAGGCCGTCGTCGATATCGTGGGTATTGTAGGCAATGTCGTCGGCAATCGCCGCCACCTGCGCCTCCAGGCTGGCGTAGCTCGCCAGTTGCAGGTCGTGAACCTCGCAGTAATCGAGGATCGGCTGCGGCACGGGCCCGCGCGTTCCCTCGCCGTCCGGCGTCAGAAGCGGGCCGTTGTGCTTCACCAGCCCCTCCAGCGCCTCCCAGGTGAGGTTGATGCCGTCGAAGTCGGCATAGCGTCGTTCCAGCCTGGTGACGATCCTGAGCGACTGGGCATTATGGTCGAAGCCGCCATAGGGCTTCAGCATCTCGTCGAGCGCGTCCTCTCCGGTGTGGCCGAAGGGCGTGTGGCCGAAATCGTGGACGAGCGCGATGCCCTCGGCCAGATCCTCGTCGAGACGCAGCGCCCGCGCCAGCGCGCGGGCCACCTGCGCCACCTCGATCGTATGGGTCAGCCGCGTGCGGTAATGGTCGCCGTCAGGGCCGATGAACACCTGCGTCTTGTGCTTCAGGCGGCGAAAGGCGGTGGTGTGGACGATGCGGTCGCGGTCGCGCTGGAATTCGGAACGGGTCGGACTGACGTCCTCGGGGAACAGACGACCGCGCGAGGCCCAGGGATCCGCCGCATAGATCGCGGGCGCCGTGTTGCCGAACCCCAATGCTGTCCTGTCTATCGTCATCAGCGCCTCATCCAACCCATTGACGTCATGCTTTCGCCTCCATACCTATAAATCCGGATGCCGGAAAGCCGTGCAGCGCGCTCGCAACGCGATGGCGGCCCGTTCGAATCAGGACTATAATCCCTTTTCTCGGCGGTTTGGCGAAACGGCGCAAAGTAATGACAACCCGCGCGGCCTTGAACCGCATGGAGGTTTGAAGATGACAACGAACATTACCCTTTCCGAATCAGCGGCCCGGCGCATCAGCCAGATCATCGGCGCCGAGGCAGGCAAGCAGGCCCTGCGCATTTCGGTCGAGGGCGGCGGCTGTTCCGGCTTTTCCTACAAGTTCGATCTTGCGGACGATCCGGCCGACGACGACCAGATCATCGAACGCGACGGCGCGAAAGTCCTGATCGACAGCATGTCGCTGATCTACATGGAAGGCTCCGAGATCGATTTCGTCGATAACCTGCTCGGTCAATCGTTCCAGATCAAGAACCCGAACGCAGTTGCAAGCTGCGGCTGCGGCACCAGCTTCTCCATCTGACATCCCTACATCCCACTCGCGGAGCGCGTCTTGAAGATCGCCACCTGGAACATCAACGGCGTCAAGGCGCGCATCGAGAACCTTTGCCAGTGGCTGAAGGATTCCTCCCCCGACATCGTCTGCCTTCAGGAGATCAAGTCCGTCGACGAGACGTTTCCGCGTCTGGAGATCGAAGCGCTCGGCTATCACGTCGAGACGCACGGGCAGAAGGGGTTCAACGGCGTGGCCCTGCTCTCGAAGACCCGCCCCGACGAAGTCAATCGTGGACTGCCGGGCGACGATGCGGACGGGCAGGCCCGCTTCATCGAAGGCGTCTTCTCCGTCAAGGGCGGGGCGTTACGCGTCTGCTCGCTCTATCTGCCGAACGGAAACCCGCCCGACGACCCGGTGAAATATCCCTACAAGCTGGCATGGATGGACCGTCTCGCCCGCTTTGCCGGGGACCGGCTCGCTCTGGAGGAGCCGTTCATTCTCGCCGGCGACTACAACGTCATTCCCGAGCCTTTCGACTGCCACGACCCGAGGGTCTGGGAGGGCGACGCATTGTTCCTGCCCCAAACGCGGGCGGCGTTCAGGCGTCTCGAGAACCTCGGCTTCACCGACGCGTTGCGCGCAGTCAGCGATGCTGCGAAAATCTATACGTTCTGGGATTATCAGGCCGGCGCCTGGCAGAAGAACAACGGCATCCGCATCGATCACCTGATGCTGTCGCCGGAAGCGGCGGGCCGTCTCGTTTCAGCGGCGGTGGAAAAACATGTCCGCGGCTGGGAGAAGCCGTCCGACCATGTGCCGATGACCGGAGAATTTTCCTTCGAATTCTGACGGAACGCGCCAGAATCGATGACCGGTCAATCGCCGCTGCGGGTGATATTGCCGGCCAGCGAGATGGCGGCGCGGCGGTCGTTTTCCGATGCGACGGCAAAGGCCTGTTCCTGAAGGCTCTGCATCCACGGGCAATCCTTCGGATTGCAGCGGTCGAGTGCGGCGGTCATGAACGCCAGGCCGCGCGCGCCCTGCCCTTCCTCGAAAAGCAGGTTTCCGAAAACCGCCATTGCGCCGGCGTGGCCGCTCTTGCTGGCTTGGTTCAGCCATTTCTTGGCCTGCAACACATTGGCCCTGCCGCCCTCGCCGGCCAGAATCATGCGGGCAAGCTGGTACTGCGCTTCGGGAACGCCGAAGGTGGACGCCGCCTGGAAATAAAGCTGGCGGGATTGCATGAGGTCGATTTTCACCGGGCTTCCGGGAATGCCGTTGCGATAGTAGTTCGCAAGCGCCATCAACGCGTTGATGAAGAAGCCCGTATCGCCGGAACCGGGCTCGATGCCCTCGTTGGCAATCTCGCTGTAGATCTTGAAGGCCTCGAAATCGTTCTGCGCCACGCCGTCGCCATAGGCATACATGTTGGCCAGAGCCCAGCGGGAGCCGGTGTGCCCCTTTTCGGCGGCATAGCGGTATGCCTCGACCGCTTCCTGCTTCTGGCCGTTCTTGTAGGCCTTGAAGCCGAACTTGAAGAGGTCGAACGGACCGGATTCCTTGGAGACGCCGCTGTTGATGTCAAAGGCCCGCACGGGAGCGTGTGCAGCCGCAAACGCAATCGCGGCAAGGGCGCATCCAGCGGTCATTCTGCTCACGCGGTTCAACTCGACATTCCACATGGTTACGACAACTTTCCTTCAGCCTTACCTAACGGCAGCAGCCATTCAGGTGCTCCCTTCGACAGGCACAAACCCCGCACCCTGCAAGGCGTCCTCCCCGAGCCGCAAACAGCGCTCCATTGCGGAAGACGTCCCTACACTAAAAGCCATTTCGGGTAATTTAACGGCATCGCCGCCAACTCCCCCTGGCACTTGCCCACCCTGCCCCGGACAGGCGCCATACGGCTTTAAAAACCCGTTCGTGGCGACTTTTCTTGACAGGACCGGGCCCGGCAATCCGCTCGCCACGGCCCTATCGCTGCGCTTCGTTTGTGGCGGGAAGTGGACAAAATCCGGCCACGCGGTCAGCGCTGTGACTCTTGTGTAAAACTGTTGCTGAATCGTCACAAAGTCCCCCGCCCCGGATTTTTGTCGGAAACATGCTTTCCGAAACGTCACCGCCCCACGAAACGGAAAAGGCGGGGATCATCACCCCGCCTTTTGCCTGACAACCTCTGCCGAATCCGGCTCAACCCGCCTCGCTGACCCGTTCCAGGGCGGTCTTCAGGCTGGCGCGCTGGATTTCCAGATCGTCGAAACGCTCGCGGTCGGCAGCAACCACTTCCGGATCGGCATTGGCGATGAACTTCTCGTTGCCGAGCTTCTTCGCCAGCCGGTCCTTTTCCTGCTCCACCTTGACGATCGCCTTTTCGAGACGGGCCTTTTCCGCGGCGACGTCGATCAGGTTGCCGAGCGGCAGGCAGGCCGTGGCCTCGCCGACGACGATCTGCGCAGCCCCCTTCGGAGCCGTTTCGGCGGGTGCGATGCCCTCGACACGCGCCAGGCGGCCGATGGCCGCGCCGTGGCGCGCCAGCCGCTCCAGCGTCACGGCGCTCGCCGCCACCACGACGAGCGGCGCGGTCGCCGCCGGCGGCACGTTCATTTCGGCGCGGGCGGAGCGAATGCCGGAGACGAGATCGACCAGCCAGTTGATTTCATCGGCTGCCGCGGCATCCGCGAAATCCGCGCCCGGCCATGCCGTATGGCAAAGCAGGTTTTCTCGCGGCAGACCTTCCGCTGCGGTATGCGCCCAAAGTTCCTCCGTCATGAACGGCATGAAGGGATGCAGAAGCTTGTAGGTCTCGTCCAGAACATAGGCGGCGCAATCCTGCGCTTCCTTCTTGGCCGCCACGTCCTCGCCGTTGAAGACCGGCTTCAGCAGTTCGAGATACCAGTCGCAGACCTGGTTCCAGACGAAACGATAGAGCGCGCCGGCCGCGTCGTTGAACCGGTGGCCCTCGATGGCGTCCGTCACCGCCGTCACGGTGCGCGACAGCTCGGTCAGGATCCAGCGGTTGATCGTCAGCGTCACCGCCTCGGGAACGAAGCGCGGATTGTGCCTGGCGCCGTTCATCTCGGCAAAGCGCGTCGCGTTCCACAGCTTGGTGCCGAAATTGCGGTAGCCGGCGATGCGGGCGGGATCCAGCTTCACGTCACGGCCCTGCGCCGCCATGATCGCCAGCGTGAAACGCAACGCGTCCGCGCCGTACTCGTCGATCAGTTCCAGCGGGTCGATGACGTTGCCCTTCGACTTCGACATCTTCTGGCCGTTCTTGTCGCGAACCAGCGCATGAACATAGACCGTGCCGAACGGCTCGACCGGATTGCCGTCCTCGTCCTTCATGAAGTGCAGGCCCATCATCATCATCCGGGCGACCCAGAAGAAGATGATGTCGAAGCCGGTGACGAGAACCGTGGTCGGATAGTAGCGCGCCAGTTCCGGCGTCTCTTCCGGCCAGCCGAGCGTGGAGAAGGGCCACAGCGCCGAGGAGAACCAGGTGTCGAGAACGTCTTCGTCGCGCGTCAGGATTTCGCCCGGCGCGAAGTTCTCGAGCTTTTCCTGAACCCAGGCCTTCCACGGGCCTTCATGGGCGAGATAATGCTGGACGGCGGCGTCGAGCGCCTCTTCCTCGGTCTTTTCGACGAAGACCTGCCCGTCCGGACCGTACCAGGCCGGAATCTGGTGTCCCCACCAGAGCTGGCGGGAAATGCACCACGGCTGGATGTTCTCCATCCACTCGAAATAGGTCTTTTCCCAGTTCTTCGGCACGAATTTGGTGCGGCCCTCGCGAACCGAAGCAATCGCCGGCTCGGCAAGCGTCTTCGCATCGACATACCACTGTTCCGTCAGGCGCGGCTCGATCGGCACGCCGCCGCGGTCGCCATGCGGAACCATGTGCTTGTGCGGCTCGATCCTGTCGAGCAGGCCTTCGGCTTCGAGGATTTCGACGATCTTCCTGCGGGCGACGAAACGGTCCTGCCCCTGAAGGCTTTCCCACACTTCCTGCTGCTCGCGGGTCGGCGTCAGGCCTTCGAGGAAATCGTCATTGTCGGTGATCGTCACCGTCGCATCGACGTTCAGGATGCTGATCATCCTCAGCCCCGTGCGCTTGCCGACCTCGAAGTCGTTGAAATCATGCGCCGGCGTCATCTTCACCGCGCCGGTGCCAGCCGTCGGGTCCGGATAGGTGTCGGCGACGATCGGGATGGTGCGGCCGACGATCGGCAGGACGACATGCTTGCCCACGATGTCCTTGTAGCGCTCGTCTTCGGGGTGAACCGCGACGCCGGTATCGCCCAGCATCGTCTCGGGACGGGTGGTGGCGACGACCAGATAGTCGCGCTCTTCCCACTCGGTCGGCTTGCCCTCCTCGTCGAAGGCGACCGGATGCCTGTAGGTGACGCCCTCTTCCAGCGGATAACGCAGGTGCCAGAGATTGCCGTTCACCTCGACCTGCTCGACTTCCAGATCGGAAATCGCGGTCAGAAGCTTCGGGTCCCAGTTCACAAGGCGCTTGTCCTTGTAGATCAGGTCTTCCTTGTAGAGCGAGACGAAGACTTCGAGCACGGCGGCGGACAGGCCCTCGTCCATTGTGAACCGCTCGCGCGACCAGTCGCAGGAGGCGCCCAGACGCTTCAACTGGTTGAAGATCGTGCCGCCGGATTCAGCCTTCCATTCCCAGACCTTCTCGACGAAGGCCTCGCGGCCCATCTCGCGGCGGCCGGGAAGCTGCTGTTCCATCAGCTTGCGCTCGACGACCATCTGGGTGGCGATGCCGGCATGGTCCATGCCCGGCTGCCACAGCACGTCCTTGCCGCGCATGCGCTCGAAGCGAACCATGATGTCCTGCAACGTGTTGTTGAGCGCATGGCCCATATGCAGCGAACCCGTCACGTTCGGCGGCGGAATCACGATGCAGAAGCTTTCCGCACCGGGCGCGGCATTCGCACCCGCGCGGAAGGCGTCGGCCTCGTCCCATGCCTTGGCGATTTTCGGTTCGACGGTGGTGCAGTCGTAGGTCTTTTCGAGCATTTTCGGACCTGAATAGGATTTGAAGATGCCGGTTTGTAAACCGGATGGCGGAGGCCGAGTCAATAAAAAAGCCGCCCCGTTGCCCGGAGCGGCCCAAAGGCGAATTGTCGCGAAGACGCCGGAAACCGACCGGTCCCGGCGACCTAGGTCAGCGGCGGGGACCGCGCGCCACGCGCTCGATCTCCTCGCGCACCAGCCGCTCGACCAGCGTCGGCAGGTTGTCGTCCAGCCATTCGCGCAGCATCGGGCGCAAAAGCTCTTCGGCAATCTCGTCGAGCGAACGGCGCTGCGCGCCGTCGACGGCTTCCGCAAGCTCGTCGAAAGACCGCGCGACCAGCGCTCCGGTCTCGCTGGACAAAAGTGACAGCGCCGCCGATTCGGCCACGGGCGCGTCGTCGGCAACAGCCTGCCCGCCATCCTGCCCGGGTGCGGCGAAAGTCAGGTCCGGCCCGTGCGTATCGGCCTCGGCCTCGGCCTCGTAGCCCGACACCGCCGTGTCGGCCGCCGCAACGGTCTCGCCCTCGAAGGACGACAGGTTCGGCACGACGGACTGCGACGGATCCGGCGCGTGAAGAGGCGCCGCCGCGCGCAGCGGCAGATCCTCGACGGTAGAGCGCGGGATCGCAGGCTCGGGCGCCGCGGCCGGTTCCGTCGACGTCCGGGCCGGCGCCCCCTGACCGGCAACCGGGTGAAGCAGCGAAGGCTGCGGGAACAGCGACGATTCCTCGCGCTGCGGCACTGCCGGTGCCGGGCGGTCGGCGGCGGCGCGGACGCGGGCGGCGATATCGGCCAGCGACTGCGGCTTCTCTGCGGGAGCCGCCGGAGCTTCGCGCTCCGCGCGCGGCGGAACCGCCGTATTGGCTGCTCTCAACGGCATGCCCGCGCTGTCGGCAACGACGGGATGCGACGCATCGGCAAAATCCGCGCCGGCCTGATCTTCCTCAGTGTAGTCGAATCCGGAGACCGGTTCGTCGCCCGCCTGCCCGGAAAGCAGTGCCCCGGGCTCGTTGCTTTCGATAATCCGGCGGATGGAGGCCAGAATTTCTTCCATCGACGGTTCACGCGCTACACTTGGCTGAGCCATTTCAATCCCCGTTTGCCGAGAGCATTTCCGGTGAAAAACGGGATCACCTTCAACGCTCCATCTCTTTGGTCTTCCGCCAAACCGGTTCCCGCTATGGCCGGAACGGCTCCAGACACAACGAAGCGATTCCCGGTCGGAAGCCGATTCGGAACCGATCCTAGGCGATGAGCGGCGGTAACGGAATCTCAACCTTTGACAATTCGTGCCGCATGCACAGCTTTGTTGCCCTTGTATTCGACGGACAACGCAAAAGGCCGGGCATCGCCTGCCCGGCCTTCGTTAAACGGCGTTTGTCCCTGCGTTTCAGAATACGAATTCGGCAGCCTTGCGGAAGCCCGGCAGAACCTTGATGGCGGCGTTGAAGTAGCGCACCGTCGAATAATGGGTGCCTTCGCGGCTGATGACCGTCGCCCGCGCCGCATGGCCGTTGCCGGTAACGGCGACCAGACGTCCGCCGTCGCGAAGCTGCGACAACAGCGCTTCCGGCACTTCCTCGGCAGCACCGTTCAGGAAAATCAGGTCGTAGGGCGCTTCCGACGGATAGCCCTGCGGCAAGACGCCGGTCACGACGGCAACATTGTCATAGCCAAGCGCCGAAAGCGTCTGCGCCGAGGATGCGGCCAGAACCTCGTCGCTTTCCAGCGCCACGACCGAACCGGCCAGGAGGGACAGAACCGCGGCCACATAGCCTTCGGCAGAGCCGACTTCCAGCACAACGTCCGTCTTGCGGATATCGGCAAGCTGGATCAGCTTGGCGAGCGGCGACGGCTCCATGATATAGCGGGGCTCGGTCCCGGGAACGGCCTGCGTGATCGGCATGTCCTCGTCGACATAGGCAAACGGCTTCAAGGCATCGGGAAGGAAAGCCTCGCGCGGCACCGTCAGAAATGCCGAGAGAACAGTATGGGACGTCACGTCCGTCGTCCTAAGCTGGCTGTCCACCATATGTACGCGTGCGGCTTCATAATCTGTCATGTCGTGTCGCCCCAATCTCGAAAGCCGTGTTGCCTTTTCCATCGTGTCTTAATCGCGCGCGGGCGCGCTTTCAAGGCTGGTGCGCAACGCGGCGTAAAAAACCGCAACGGGTGTCAGGCACCCGTCGCGCAAATCCACGCGAAACGGCCATGCCTGCATTTCTCCCAGGCGCTTGCCCTTGCGGGAAACAGCTTTAAAAAGCAACGATAAGATATTGAAAATATTGGAGGCCTCGCCCGGAATTGAACCGGGGTACAAGGATTTGCAGTCCTCTGCGTAACCACTCCGCCACGAGGCCCCTCGTTCGCGAATTTCGCTGTGGTGGCGCGGAATTAGACCGAAACCTCCGACGATGCAAGAGGGGTCGGTTCGAAATATTGCCCTTTTCCGCGCCGGACCGTCGGTTCGGACGAAGCGCCGCCCGAACATCCGATCCCCGCGAAAATTCGGCGTCACGCCTTCTCGCTGCGTCTGCGGCTCCACCACACGGCGACTCTTCGCCGTGCCCGGCGCACCATTGGCAGGTCGTGCGACAAGACGATCAGGCCAACCGGAAACATCCAGAAGCCGACGACCGGGAGAAAGCCGAGCAGGCCGCCGACGACCAGCCCGCCACCCATCGCCACGCGGGCGTTGCGGCTGCGCGGCACCGGCAGTGCTACTCTCCCCAATTCCAGACGTCCCGTCTCGACATTGACGCGATAACGGCCTTTCACCTTGGCTTCCGGCACTTTCTCTCCTCACAACGATCAATCGTTTCGTTTACAGGAGATGGGGGTTGGGGAAAAATAAAACAAGAACCCATTTTTTTGAAGAAAGTGCTTGGCAAATCGCAGAAGCGTTTGTAGAAGGCCACCCAACGCCGCGGCCAATACGGTTCGCCGGCATTCCCTGGTAGCTCAGCGGTAGAGCACTCGACTGTTAATCGATAGGTCGTCGGTTCGAATCCGACCCGGGGAGCCAGTTTTCAAGACGCCTTCACAGTCAATGCGAAGGCGTCTTTTCTGATTCAGCCCTTCTCTCCCTAGGATGAGGACTCATTCAAATCCAATCCGTTATTGCTGAAACGAGAGCAACAGCGGACAAGTAATTTACTGCCAAGCGATCGTATCGGGTTGCAATGCGTCGCCAGTTTTTGAGCCTGCAAAAGAGGCGCTCGATGACGTTTCTGCGGCGATAAGCTTTTCGATCGAGGGGATATGGTGTCCTTCGTGCCGCCGATGAGGGGATGACGGCTTTGATATTTGCTTTCGCGAGCCATCCGCGCAAGCTGTCGGCATCGTAAGCCTTGTCTGCGATCAGCCGTTTGGTGGGGCGGGCAACGTCGAGCAGCGGAATTGCCATCTTGATGTCGGCAACATTACCCGGCGTCAGGGCAAGCGCGACCGGTCTGCCGCGATCATCGGCCAGACAATGGATTTTGCTTGTTCTTCCGCCACGTGACGTGCCAATCGCTTGCGCCCAGGCCCCCCTTTTGAGCTTTGGGCGGAACGATGGGCCTTGATGTGCGTGCTGTCGATAGAAAGCTCCTGTGGAACAGGGCCACGTGCCGCCATCTTCTCGAAAATACGGTGCCAGATCCGGCGCTGCGACCAGCGATGATAGCGGTTGTAGATCGTCTTTGCGGGGCCGTATTCAGGTGGAACGTCACGCCAGCGACATCCAACCTTCAACACATGGAGGATACCGGAAATGACGCGACGATCATCGACACGTCGAGCACCCGGCTGGTTCTTCGGCAGATGCGGCTGTATGGCCACCCACGCCTCATCCGAAAGCCAGAACAAATCGCTCATCATGAGCCTCCCTGCTTCGAAACTCAAAGAAGGAGTGAAACAGATAATAAAGACAACAATTTGATCAGGTCCTAACCCTAACCGTCGAATTCCCCGCATTCGGGCTACAGCGGCGCCACCGAACCGGAAAAACGGTTTTAAAATGCCTTCCCCGTGAACCACGAGGCGGCTTTCGCCGTTATAGGTCTCGACCGCATCGAATTCATTCCGGGGATTTACCGTGACATCCGCCCGTCCCGTCATCGTCTGGCTACGCAAGGATCTGCGCCTTGACGACAATGCCGCCCTCGCCGCAGCCGCGGAAACCGGCGCGCCGATCATCCCACTTTATATATACGAACCGGAAAGCGCCGGCACCGGCCCGCTCGGCGGCGCGCAGAAATGGTGGCTGCATCACTCGCTCGCGGCGTTCGGCGAAAGCCTCCGGCCCCTCGGTAGCCGCCTCGTCCTGAAAAGCGGCGGCGCAAGGACGGTGCTGGAAGAACTCATTCGCGAGACCTCAGCCGGCGCGGTGTTCTGGAACCGCCGCTACGATCCTCTGGGAATCGCGGTGGACACGCCGGTCAAGCAGGCGCTGAAGGCCGACGACATCGCGGTGAAGAGTTTTCCCGGCCAGATCCTGCACGAACCGACGCGATTGCTGACGGGTGGCGGCAAGCCGTTTCGCGTCTATACACCCTTCTGGAACGCGCTGGACCGCGCGGGCGACCCGCTGCCGCCCGCCGACGCCCCGCGCCGCCTGCACGCACCTGATGGCTGGCCACAATCGGAACGGCTGGACGACTGGAATCTCCTGCCGGTAAAGCCGGACTGGGCATCGGGTTTCGGCGAAATATTCACCCCCGGCGAAGCCGAGGCACATCGCCGGCTCGACGCATTCCTGTCGGACAGGCTCGAATACTACGATTCGGAGCGCGATTTCCCGGCAAAGGACGCCACGTCGCTTCTGTCGCCGCATCTGGCGATGGGTGAAATCTCGCCGGCCCGCATCTGGCATGCGACGAAGGGGCTCGGCGGCCGGGCCGGCCACGACAATCTCGTCCGCTTCCGCAAGGAACTGGCCTGGCGCGACTTCTGCTATCACCTGCTCTATCATTTCCCCGACCTGCCGACCCGCAACTGGAACAACCGCTTCGACGCCTTCGACTGGCATTTCGACGCGGCACGGTTCGCGAAATGGACGAAGGGTCTGACGGGCTATCCGATCGTCGACGCCGGCATGCGCCAGCTCTGGCGGCACGGCACCATGCACAACCGGGTGCGCATGATCGCCGCCTCCTTCCTCGTCAAGGACCTGCTGATCGACTGGCGTCACGGAGAACGCTGGTTCCGCGATACGCTGGTCGATGCAGACCCGGCCTCGAACGCCGCGAACTGGCAATGGGTCGCCGGCTCCGGCGCCGATGCCTCGCCGTGGTTCCGCATCTTCAATCCCGTTCTCCAGGGCGAGAAATTCGACCCGAAGGGCGATTACGTTCGCGAATTCGTACCCGAACTGGCAAAACTGGACGACAAATACATCCATCGTCCGTTCGAGGCGCCCGCCGACGTCCTGTCACGCGCCGGCATCGTGCCGGGCGAGGCCTATCCGCAGCCACTCGTGGATCACGCGGACGCGCGCCGGAAGGCGCTGGCGGCCTACGCAGCCACCGGCCAGACCGGCCCCGCCACCGGATCGGATTAACTTTGCCCTGATTTGCGGATAGCGGAAATATAATTTCTTGTTCATAAAGGGATCTCGGCAGAATAAATGCCTCACAATTCCATGTCCTCCGCAGGAAAGGCATTCTCGATGACGGTGCATGAAACGGTTCTGAGCGCAATCGGCAACACGCCTCTGATCCGCCTCAAGGGGGCATCCGTGCTGACCGGCTGCGACATCTACGGCAAGGCCGAGTTTCTCAATCCCGGCCAGTCGGTCAAGGATCGCGCCGCGCTCTACATCATCCGGGACGCCGAAAAGCGCGGCCTCTTGAAACCTGGCGGCGTGATCGTCGAAGGCACGGCGGGCAACACGGGAATCGGGCTGGCACTGGTCGGGGCCGCGCTCGGCTATCGCACCGTCATCGTCATTCCCGAAACGCAGGCCCAGGAAAAGAAGGACGCCCTGAAGCTTCTGGGCGCCGAACTGGTCGAGGTGCCCGCGGTTCCCTACAAGAACCCGAACAACTACGTGCGCCTTTCCGGCCGCCTGGCGGAACAGCTTGCAAAGACCGAGCCGAACGGCGCGATCTGGGCGAACCAGTTCGACAACGTCGCCAACCGGCAGGCGCATATCGAAACCACCGCACCGGAAATCTGGCGCGATCTGGACGGCAAGGTCGACGGCTTCGTCGCGGCCGTCGGCTCCGGCGGCACGCTGGCCGGCACGGCCATCGGCCTCAAGAGCTTCAACGAGAACGTGAAGATCGCGCTTGCCGATCCGGAAGGCGCCGCCCTCTTCGACTATTACACCAAGGGCGAGTTGACCGCTCCGGGCTCCTCCATCACCGAAGGCATCGGACAGGGCCGCATCACGGCCAATCTCGAAGGCTTCACGCCGGATTTCTCCTATCGCATTCCCGATGCGGAAGCCCTGCCGATCATCTTCGACCTCGTGGAAAAGGAGGGCCTGTGCCTCGGCGGCTCCACGGGCATCAATATCGCCGGCGCCATCCGGCTGGCCGCGGACCTCGGCCCCGGACACACCATCGTGACCATCCTTTGCGATTACGGCAACCGCTACCAGTCAAAGCTGTTCAACCCCGAATTTCTTCGGGCCAAGGGCTTGCCTGAGCCGGGCTGGTTGACGCACAAAAGGGAAATAGAAATTCCGTTCGAAACCGTTTGAGAATGCCATGCCCGTCGATACGCTCTACCGTCAGGACTTCACGCTCCTTACAAGCGAAGCGACGGTGACGGCGGTCAACGACGACGGGACCTTCGAACTCGACCGGACCTGCTTCTATGCCGCCTCCGGCGGCCAGCCGGGCGATACCGGTCATGTCGAGCGCGCCGACGGCAGCCGCATCGGCCTCGACGCCACGCGCCACGGCGCCGGCAAGGACATCGTTCTCCACGTTCCGTCGCCGGGCGAGCCTCTGCCGGCGGTGGGCGAACGGCTGGTCCTGCATGTCGACGGCACCCGCCGGGCTAAACTGTCCAGAATGCACACCGCCTGCCACCTGCTTTCGGTCGTCTGCTCCTTTCCGATCACCGGCGCGGCTGTCGGCGAAGACGAATCGCGCGTCGATTTCGACATGAGCGAGACCGTCGACAGGAACGCCGTGACGGCAGAACTGATGAAGCTCGTCGAGGCGGATCATCCCGTCTACGTCCGATGGATCACAGACGAGGAGCTTGTCGCCAATCCGGGCCTCGTCAAGTCCAAGAGCGTCCGGCCTCCGGTCGGCTTCGGCAAGGTCAGCCTCGTCTGCATCGGCAAGGATGCCGCCGTCGACAGCCAGCCCTGCGGCGGCACGCATGTCTCCTCCACCGGAGAGATCGGGCCGATCCATATCGCCAAAATCGAAAAGAAAGGCCGGGAGAACCGTCGTTTCCGCATCCGCTTCGGTGCGGCCGAAAACTGAACGGGTCCCACGGCCAAAAGGGAGAGATACCATGAGCACCGGCAAGAGCCGCTTCGTCGTTTCCGCCGACTGGGTGGAAAAGCAGCTTGGCGCACCCGAATTCAGGATCGTCGATGCGTCCTGGTACCTTCCCTCGCACAACCGGAACGGCGCTGCGGAATACGCGGCCGGCCATATTCCGGGGGCGGTGTTCTTCGATCAGGACGTGATCGCCGACAAGTCGAGCGGTTTGCCGCACACCCTGCCGTCGCCGCAGGCCTTCGCCGAGGCGATGGGCAAGTTCGGCATCCGCGAGACCGACACGATCGTCGTCTATGACGGCATCGGCTTCTTCTCCGCGCCGCGCGTCTGGTGGATGCTGCGCACGATGGGCGCAAGCCGCGTTTACGTGCTGGACGGCGGCTTCGACGGCTGGAAGGCGGAAGGCCGCCCGGTCGAAACCGACCTGCCCGAGCCTGAACCCGTTACTTTCACGCCGAAATTCCGCAAGGAGCGCGTCACGACGCTGTCGGAAATGGCCGAGATCGTCGAGACCGGCTCCCGCCAGATCGCCGACGCCCGGCCGGCGGGACGCTTCACCGGCGCGGATGCGGAGCCGCGCGCCGGCATGCGCTCCGGCCACATGCCGGGCGCCCGCAACCTGCCCGCCGTGACGCTGTCCGAAAACGGCCGCTTCAAGGATCTTTCGACGCTGCGCAAGCAGGTCGAGGAAGCGGGCATCGATCTCGAAAAGCCGGTGGTCACGAGTTGCGGCTCCGGCGTGACCGCGGCTGTCATCGCGCTGGCGCTCGAATCGCTCGGCGTGGATGATTACAGCCTTTATGACGGCTCGTGGTCCGAATGGGGAAGCCTGCCCGAAACGGCCATCGTAACCGGCGAGGCCGATGCCGTAACGAAGCCGGACTATGCGCCGCTGAAGGCGCATGTGACGCTTCTGGAAATGACGGCTCCGCCCAAGGCCAGCCTTGCCGTGCCGGTCAACATCCAGACCGCTCTCATCCGCGCCACCAACATTCCGCTGCCCTTCTACCGCTTTCTATACACGCAGGTCGGCATGCGCTATCACTGGCACGAACGCCTGCGCATGAGCGATATCGAGCTGAAATCCGTCCTCGACGACCCGAAGACATCGGTAACGGTTCTGCACGTCAACGGCGCGCCGGCCGGCTATTTCGAGCTTTTCCAGAAGAGCGACGAGGTGGTGGAACTCGCCTATTTCGGCCTGTTCGAGCACGCGATCGGTCTCGGGGTCGGCAAGTGGTTCCTGCTTCAGGCCCTCTATGCCGCCTGGGCGCTCGATCCGCAGAAAGTGACCGTCTCGACGAACACGCTGGATCATCCCCGCGCGCTCCAGCTTTACCAGCGCTACGGTTTCGAGCCCTATCAGACCTACGAGACGCTGGTGGACCCGATCACCGACGCCGAACTCCTGGCGATCTTCAAGCGCGACCTGCGCGGCTGAGGCGGGCGCCGGACAGGTCCGCCCAAACCTGAACCGCCGCCAACCGGCGGTTCATCTTTCCTTCAGCCGGAATCCTCCAGGATGGGTTCGAACAAAAGAACCCAAGGAGGACACCATGAACCGCCGCGCTTTCCTGCTCGCTCTCGCCGCCACGGCGGCGGCCCCGGGCCTTGCGCTTGCCCAGCAGATGCCATCGGCAGATGCCATCATGCGCCGTCTCGAAGCGCCGTCCGGCCGCAACGTTGCGCCGCGCGACCGGGTGGACATCCGCGAGTTCAAGCGCCGGCCGGACCTGCGACGGATGGCGCCGTCGATCGATATCCAGTCGATCAACTTCGCCTTCGGCTCGGCAGACATTCCCCGCTCGGAATACGGCAAGATTCGTGAAATCGGCACGGCGCTCGAACGTATCCTGAGCCGCCGCCGCAGCGCGGTTTTCCTCATCGAGGGGCATACGGACGCCGTCGGCTCGGACGCCTCCAACCTCGCCCTGTCCGAAGCGCGCGCCGCGGCGATGAAACGGGTACTGGTCCGCGACTTCCGCATCCCGCCGCGCGCGCTCGATACCGTCGGCTACGGCGAGCGTTACCTGCTGGTCAACACACAGCGCGAGGAATGGCGCAACCGGCGCGTGACGATCCGCCGGATCGACGAATTCGTGCGCTGATCGCACATCGACGGAAATCGGGTGGCTTCTCTCCTTTCGGCGGCGCATCAAGGCGCTATCGAAAGGAGACTGCCATGACCGTTCATTTCACCGCCATCCCCTCCGGCCAGGCCGAAGCGTTTCGCGCCGGGCAAGCCGATGCCTATGGCAACGCGCCGGAGCGGCTGACCTCCCCCGGCGGCATGCCCTGCCGGCATTGCCTCGGCCTCATCGACGCCGGCGAACCGATGCCGGTTCTGGCCTACCGGCCGTTTCCGACCCTTCAGCCTTATGCCGAGACGGGGCCGATCTTCCTGCATGCAGCGGCCTGCCCGCGCTACGAAGCCGCCGAAATCCTGCCGCCGATGCTGAACAGCCCCGATTATATCGTCCGCGGCTATGGCCCTAACGACCGGATCGTCTACGGCACGGGCGCCGTCACGCCGACGACGCGCATCGCGGCCTATGCGGCGCAATTGCTGGCGCGCGACGACGTCGCCTATGTGCATGTGCGCTCGGCCCGCAACAATTGCTTCCAGTGCCGCATCGGGCGGCCGGGCGCCTAAAGCCCCTCCGGTGAACACGCCCGCGGGCCGGCCGGTAAAGAAAGGATTGCCGGACATGGTGAATCCGTTATCCTGCAATCAACCCCTCGTTAACCATTCGCAGGCTAGAGTGACGGTAACGAGATCGCTGCTTGTCAGGGAAAGTAACATGTATTCGCGCATCTTTTCGCTCGCCGGCGGTCACGCCGCCATCGCCGTCATGCTTGCCACGCTTTCCGGAACCGCAGCCGAAGCGGGTCCGCGCGACAAGGCCTTCTTCGATTCCGTTGCCGGAGAATGGAAGGGGCCGGGAGAAATCGTCGCCGGAAAATACAAGGGCACCAAGTTCAACTGCACGCTGAAGGGCGAGCCCGCCGAAGGCAAGGAAGCCGGCATCAAGCTGGACGGAACCTGCCGCGTCGGCGTCTTCACCCAGCCCATGTCCGCTTTCATTGCCGCCAAGGGCAACGGCTATACCGGCACGTTCCTCGACGGCGCGGCCGGCAAGGGCCTCGACATCGTGTCGGGCACCGTGGCCAACAACCGTGCCGTGATGGGTATCAGCCGCGCGCAGCTCAACGGCGCGCTCGTCGCCCGGGTCGACGACCAGAACTCGATGAATGTGACGATCTCCGTGAAGGTCGAGGACCGTATGGTTCCGGTGATCGGCATGACGCTCGGCCGCCAGCCCGACACGATGGCGGTCGGCTCGATCCGCTGACCGGAAAGCGCATCGCGCGACATAGCGTCGGCCTTTCGCCGGGCGCTGCGGACCGATCAGGCGGGATGATCGACCGTCACCTCGACATAATCGAGCACGCCGGGCACCGGCGCGGAAGGTTTACGCACCGTGATCGAGGCGCGGACCACATCGGGAAAGCGCTCGCACACGACGCGGCCTATGCGTCTTGCCAGGGCTTCGATCAGGTAGAAGCGCTCCCCTGTGACCACCGCCTCGATTACCTGAAACACCTCGCCGTAATGGACCGTTCCCGCGATATCGTCGCGATCGAGCGCATCGCGATCCGCAACGATCAGTTCGGCATCGACGAAAAAGCGCTGGCCGAGAACCTTCTCTTCGTCCATCACCCCGTGGCGGGCGAAGAAAGCGCAATTCTTCAGATAGATACGATATGTGCCACTCATGGCGCCCTCCTCATGACCGGACATTCAGGCTGCGGCGCGCGGCGAGAACGGCATCGGCAACCGCGAGCGCGTCCCGCGTCGCGGCGACGTTGTGGACCCGGAAGACGGCGGCACCCGCCATGCGCAGGATCACCGTCGTGGCCGCCGTGCCGCCGTCTCGCTCGCCGGGATCGTCGCGGCCGGTGAGCGCGCCCACGAACCGCTTGCGCGACGTGCCGGCCAGAAGCGGCAGGCCGAAACCGGCCAGTTCACCGAAACGGGCCATCAGTTCCACGTTTTCCCGCACATCCTTGGCAAATCCGAAACCGGGATCGAGAACGATCTGCTCCCGGCCGATTCCGGCCCCAGCCGCAATCTCCAGCGAACGGTCGAGAAACGCATGCTGGTCGGACACGACATCGGCAAGCGTCTCGCGGCCCCGGCCGGTGTGCATGATGCAGACGCCCGCTCCCGCAGCCGCGACGACACCGGCCATCGCCGCCTCCTTCTGCAAGCCGAACACGTCGTTGACGATATGCGCGCCGGCCTCGATTGCAAGACGGGCGGTCTCGGCGCGATAGGTATCGACCGAGATCAGAACCGGGCCTTCCTTCGCAAGGCGCTCGATCACCGGCAAGACGCGGTCCTGCTCCTCGGCCGCGCTCACCGGTGCCGCGCCGGGGCGGGTCGATTCACCGCCGATATCGACGATATCCGCCCCCTCGCCCACCAGTGCCAGCGCATGGACAAGGGCGGCATCCACCCGGTCAAAGCGGCCGCCGTCGGAAAAGGAGTCGGGCGTGACGTTGACGATCCCCATGATCCTGCCGCGGCCGGAAATGTCGAGCGAGCGGCCATGCGCCGTCCTCCAATGCGTCCCGTCGCTTTCAACCCTGCCATCGGTCGTCATGGTCGTGCCCCGTTTTCTTTGCCGCGCATATTGCACTTGGCTGGCCTATGCCCCAAGGTCGCGCCGAGTTCAACATGCGGACAGCCGGAATGATCCTTAACAGCCGATTGGCCACCCCACTCGTCCTGATACTGGCGCTGGCCGCCGGCGCCGGCGACGCGGCAGCCGAAACGGTCGTCAGCAAATCCATCCGGTATTATACCATTGGTGGGCGCACTTCGGCGGAAATCGACCGCGAACTGGCACGGCACGGCCCGATGACGAGAAGCACGGGCTCGCGCCATCCCGGCACGACCGAGATCCGTTTCGGCGGCGAGATTTCCTATGCCGAGGAAGGCGGCCGCTGTCGTGTCCGCGACGTGAAGGTGACGCTGAACACGAAGATAACCCTTCCCCGCTGGAGAAACCGCAACCGGGCAAACGGCGAAATGGCGCTTCTGTGGGACACGCTGGCCGCCGATATCAAGCGCCACGAGGAACGCCATGCAGAAATTGCCCGCAATTACGCCCGGACGCTGGAAAACCGCCTGAGCCGCCTGACCTCGACGCGCACCTGCGCGGAGCTGCAAAAGAAAGCGTCCGAAGTCACCGAAAGGACGAGCGCGGAGCATGACGCGGACCAGGCCCGTTTCGACCGGGTGGAGGCGCTGAATTTCGAAAAGCGACTGACGCGCCTGCTCAGGCACCGGGCCGCGCAACAGGAGCGGTGACGGGCGCGTCCCGGCGTGGCCCGGATCGCGCCCGAACGGTTTTGCGTCAGGCCTGCCGCTCCGGCACATGGACGACCAGGCCGTCGAGATCGGGCGAAATCTTGATCTGACAGGACAGGCGCGAGGTCGGGCGCAGATCCACCGCGAAATCCAGCATGTCCTCCTCCATCGGCTCGGGCTCACCCGTTTTCTCCGTCCAGGCCTCGTCAACATAGATATGACAGGTGGCACAGGCACAAGCACCGCCGCATTCGGCCTCGATCCCGGGAACCGAATTGCGCACCGCATTTTCCATCACGGTAGAGCCGTCGGTGGCATCGATATCGAAACGCTGGCCGTCAAAGGCGACGATCGTCAATTTTGTCATCTTTAAATTCCCGAGAAATGGCAGTTGCAGAAAAACCTTGCTCAAGGTTCATAGAGCAAATTCCGTTTGCGTGTGAAGCCTTTTCCCGCCCGTTTCATGCTCCGTTTTCGCACATGCAAAAAGGCGGCGCGCCTGGCACCGCCTTCTGAAATGTCCGACGATGAACCGGTCTGTCAGCGGCTCAGCTTGAGGATGAAGTTCTCGGCGTCGAGAACCGCCGCGGCAAGGTTCGCCTTGAGGGAAACGTCGGCGGGTTTTTCCTCGACCTCGCCCGCCAGCCTGGCGACCTCGAACGCGCCGACGGCACTTGCCGCACCCCTCAGGCGGTGGGCGGTGGCCTTCACGCCCTTCGTATCGGCATTGGCGAGTTCGCCGAGCGCGGTGCGCGCCTGCCTGGCGAAAAGGTGAAGCACGTCGGCCTCCAGGTTCTTGTCGCCGGCGGTCTGGGTGGCCAGATGGACAAGGTCGATCGGACGGCTTTTCGAGGGACGCGCAGTGCGCGAATTATCGGGGGCATCGAAGGCAATATTAAGCGCTGCCATTGTTCCGTGTTCCTGCGTTTGTCGTTTTTGCGCGATCTTCCGATGGAAAACCATCTCGGGCAGCGCTCTCCTATTCCGTTAAATTCCGGCGCAATGACGGCGAAAACCCTAAAAGATGGTTAATATCCACTAAATGTCGAATAGTGCTTGGCTTTTCGTCTAAACCGTTCCTAAAATTCTGTTAACAAAGGTTCCCGCGCACGGTGCCTGCCCTCGTGTCGATTGTGTCAGGGACCCTTCTGTGTCACTACGATACGACTGGGAAGATTTACGGAGGCAACAGGCCGGTCGGCCGGAATGGCGCATGATGGCGCTGTTGCACAGCGCCGGACGGCAAGCCACCTTCGAAGGAATGGCGGACATTCCCTGCTCTTTACAAAAAGTAGGGAATGGACGCGTAATCGGGACGGAAACCTCCGGGCGGGCGAATGCGGCATGCGCCCGGCGAGGATTTCCCGCTCGATGAGCGAGTTAGTGACGAGGCGTACGCGTATGGCAGACAGAAAATATGGCGATTCGGTAGATCACGCCGCTTACCAGGCACTTGAAGAAGCGTTGCGGATGGAAGTGACCGAGACGTCGGATCGTCCGCACGCCGTAAAAGCAGCCAGTGCCCCGGAGGCGAAAGTGTCAGACACATCGAAGCAGCGCGCAGCCGAAACGTCCCGCAACCGGGGCCGGGAGACGGAAAATGTGCGCTCCGCCGCCGAAAGCGCGGCGCGCAATCCCTCGCTCGAAGCCGCGAACGATGCCAGCCGGCGGACGCCGGCCGCCATCCTGCGCTCGCTCGAAACGGGCTCCATGCGCGCCGCCCTGCGAAACGCATCCGTCGTATCGGTCCTGTGGGCCATCGGCGGCGTTGGGCTCGCCCAGATCCTCTACGGTTCCGACATCTGGTCCGCCCCGTCCCTCGTCTCTGCTCTGGCCCAGCCGGGTCTGGTGGCCATTCTGGTCGGCATCATCGTGCCGGTCCTGCTGTTCTTCGCCTTCTCCATCATGATGGCCCGCGCCCACGACCTGCGCAACGCCGCCCGTTCGATGGCGGAAGTGGCCCTGCGCCTCTCCGAGCCGGAAACGATCGCCTCCGAGCGCATCATGACGGTCGGCCAGGCGGTGCGCCGCGAGGTCTCCGCCCTGAACGAGGGCATCGAGCGCACCATCGCCCGCGCCACGGAACTCGAAACGCTGGTTCATTCCGAAGTGAATGCGCTGGAACGCAGCTATGCGGACAACGAGCTGCGCGTTCGCAACCTCGTCCACGAACTGGGTTCGGAGCGCGAGGCCATCGTCAACCACGCCGAGCGCATCCGCTCCACCATCGTCGGTGCGAACGACCAGCTCAAGGAAGACCTGTCGCTGGCGACGGAAGAGATCGCCATCCGCCTGGCGACGTCCGGCGAAGCCTTCGCCTCGCTGATCGACACCCGCGCCGCAGCGCTGATGGAGCAGTCGACCACGGCTGCCGACGCATTCGGAACGGTGCTTTCCACCAAGACGGACACGCTGCTGCAAACGCTGACGGCGTCCGGCCTGGCGCTGACCACCGAGTTCGACGACCGGATGAGCGCGCTCACCGGCGTCCTGTCCACCCGGGGCGAAGAACTGCTGACGCAGTTCGAGACGCGCGCCTCGTCTCTGGACGCGAACACCGAAAAGCTGAACGCCGCGCTGAACGACCGCGCGCGCCAGCTCAACGAAACGCTGATCGCCCGCACCCGCGAGATCAGCGATGCGCTGACGGGCGGCAGCCAGTCCGTCTCCAGCACGCTGGAAACGACGCTGACCCAGCTCAACAAGGCGCTCGACGACAAAGCCACCGGCTTCCGCCAGACGCTGCAATCGGCCGCCGACGACGCGATCATGGATCTCGACCTGCGCTCCGGCTTCTTCGAGGAGCGCCTTCAGGGAACCATCGGCCAGCTTTCCACAACGTTTGACGAGCGCGTGGCCGAGTTCACCAGCGCCTTCGACAGGCGCGCCGGCTCTCTGGACACGAAACTGGCCGAGAGCCTCGCCCGCATCGACGAGACGCTTTCCGGCGGCTCGAGCGCCATCGACGGCATCCTGACCTCGTCCATCGATCGCCTGGGTTCGACGCTGACCGACCAGTCCTTCGCTTTCTCCGCGGCGCTCGGCACCGGCCAGGAACTGCTGGAATCGGCCATCGACAGCCGCTCGCGCGAATTCTCGGACGCCATCAACGCCCGGACCGAGGCGCTGGCGGACGCTTTCTCGACCGCGCACGAGAAGGTCGGCGCCGTCATGGACGAGCGTGGCGGCCATCTGCTCGGCGCGCTGGCGGAAAGCCATGTCCGCTTCGAGGAAAGCCTTTCCAGCCGCTCCGGCGCCATCGAGAACACCATCGCCTCCGGCCAGCAGCGTCTGGCCGACACGCTCGACGAGAAGGCCGCCGCCCTCGCCCGCACGCTGGCCGATGGCCGGGAACGTTTCGAAACCAGCATCGGTGAACGCAGCACGGCGCTTCTCGAAACCGCCGCGGAAGCCGAGCGCCGCGTCACCGCGGGCCAGCAGCGCCTGGCCGACACGCTCGACGAGAAGGCTGCCGCCTTCGCCCGCACGATGACCGACGGCCGGGAACGTTTCGAAACCAGCATCGGTGAACGCAGCACGGCGCTTCTCGAAACCGCCGCGGAAGCCGAGCGCCGCATCGACGCCACGCTTTCCGACAAGACCGTCGCGATCGAAACCGCCTTCGCCGAGAACCAGTCCAGGCTCGAGGCGGCGCTCGACCGCAGCGCGGAGAACCTGACGGGCGCCCTCGCCGGCAGCGGCGCGGAATTCGAGATTCTCGTCAGCGGCGGAGCGGAACGGATCGAAACCGCCCTTCAGGCCAGCACCGAGCAGATCGGCAACAGCCTGAACGACACGGCTTTCCAGCTCGAAACCGCGCTGTCCGTCGGACACAGCCTCATTTCGCAGACGCTTTCCGACAATGTCGAACGGATCGAACACGGCCTGACCAGTGCTCACGAGCGCATGCAGACCGCCTTCGACCAGCGCACGGGCCAGATCGAAAGCAACCTTCTGTCCACCGCGGCCCGCGTCGACGATGCGCTGGCCACCGGGCACGAGCGTCTGGAAACCACCCTGCAAGGCGCAACCGAACGTCTCGATACGACGCTCGGCTCGGGCCATGACCGCATCGCCGAAAAGCTGGACGACCGCACCGCGCGGATAGAAAGCAGCCTTCAGAACGCATCCGAGCGTCTGGGCGGCGTACTGGACGAGGGACACGAACGGGTGCGCGCGACGGTCGACGACCGGGCGGCCCTCATCCAGTCCGGCCTTCATTCGGCCACGGACAGGATCGGCACGGCGCTCGGCACCGGCCACGAACTCATCCGCAATTCGGTGGACGAGCGTGTGGGCGCAGTCGAAGCCGCGCTTAGCGCGAATGCCGAGCGCGTCGAGAAGGCGCTGGCCGACGGCCACGGCCGTCTGGAAGAAACCCTGTCCGGCAGCGCGGAACGCATTTCCTCGGCCCTGAAACAGGAGCAGCAGAACCTCGACGCCCTTCTGGCCGAACAGGCGACGTCGATCGGCACCACGCTGGCCACGAGCACGGGCATGCTCGAAATCATGCTTGAGGAGCGTGAGGACGCGCTGCGCCGGACGATCGATTCCAGCGCTACGACGCTCGACGAACGCCTGCGCAGCAGCGTCGACGAAATCGCCGACAAGATCGGCACCGCCGCGACGGAAATCGACCGTTCGACGGGCTTCCTCACCGAACGCGTGGAGAAGACGGTCGGCGGCATGTCGGAACGCCTGCAGGAAACCGGCAACCGGATCGAAGCCTCCATCGGCTCGCTGGAAACCCACCTTCGCGACGATCTCAAGGACGTCTCGACGCTGGTCGACGACACGAGCCGCAAGCTGTCGGACGCGCTGTCCGACAAGGTTCAGGAACTCGACCGGACCGGCACCGAGGTTTCCGAGCGGATTGCCACCGCGCTGGGCGAGAAGGTCAACGACCTGAACCTGACCGGCGGACTGCTGGCGGCCAGCATCACCCAGACGCTGGAAGACGGCACCTCGAAGATCGACGAACGCCTGTCGACGATGGACCGCGCCCTCAATGCCGGCCTCGACAATGTCAGCCGCACGATCGAGGGCAAGGCGGTGACGCTGGCCTCCACGCTGCGCGAAACCATCACGCAGGCCGCCCGCGAGATGGACGAGGAGGCGCAGCGTTCGGCCGAAGTATTGGGCCGCGCGACGACGGAATTCTCCGACCGCCTGGAGACCCGCAGCACCGACTTCATCAAGACGCTCGCCGACCGGGAGGCCGAACTGACCGGCCGGGTGGTGGAAACCCAGACGCGCCTTGGCGAAAAGGCCATCGAGATCACCCGCGAAGTGGTATCGGCAGGCGCATCGCTGGCCGCCCACGTCGACCAGGCAGAAGCCGCCGTGACGCGGCAGATCGCCGGCCTGTCCGACACGCTGTCCGAAGCGGGCCGCACGCTGGAAGAACGCGGGGAAACGTTGCGCAACGCCCTGAACGAGACCACCGGCGAAATCGCCTCGACGCTCGATCAGGTCGACAAGGCGCTCTCCGCCCGCGGCAACGCCATCCGTACCACGCTCGACGAGCGCACCCGCGAGCTCAACTCGATGCTGGCCGGACGCTCCAGCGAGTTGTCGCGCCTCATCGACGAGAAGGCCCGGCCGCTGGTCGAGGAATATGCCGAAACCGGCCGCGCCGCCGCCGAGCAGATCGCCACCGCAACGGCCGAAAGCACAGCGCGCCTGCGCAACGAGAATAGCGCGCTGATCGATGCCATCGCGGCCCGCACCAGCGAGACGCTGAATGCGATCACCACCCGCACGGAAAAGGCAGCCGACGTCCTCGGTTCGGTCGAGAATTCGCTGGCCGGCAGCGTCGACAGCCTCATCGACCGTCTTGCCGAAAGCAACGCCGCACTCGCTTCCGTCGTCGAGAAGACCACCCGCGAACTCTCCGAGGCGGATCGTCAACTCGGCGCGACGGGTTCCCGTTTCGAGGAAACTGCCAACCGCGCGACCGAAGCCCTGCAAACCTCCAGCCGGCTTGTGGGCGACGGCATCGACCGCCTCTCGCATGTGGCGGAGAACACGCTCTCGCGGATCAGCGGCATCGTCGGCAGCTTCGAAAACCATTCGAAGGTGCTCGGCCAGGCCTCCGATCTCCTCACCGCCGCCCAGTCCAATCTGGTCGGCACGCTGGAAGAGCGGCAGGATGCGCTGCGTTCGCTGTCGATCGGTCTGGTCAAGCGCTCGGAAGAGATCGAGAACACCATGCGCGGTCTCGGCGACATGGTCGAGAACGCCCTGGAACGGGCGGAAGGCCGCGCGGACCAGATGGCCGGCAACATGCGCGAGGGCATCCAGAACGCCTTCGCCGATATCGGCAAGGTCCTGTCGCACACCGAGCAGCGTGCCCAGGCAACTGCCGAAACCATGCGCTCGACCCTGCTCAGCGCCGGCGAGGAAACGACCCGCGCCGTCGAGGAAACCCTGTCGCTTGCCGAAAAGCGCTCCGGCGAGCTGGCCGGCAATCTGCGCGCGGGGCTTTCCTCCTCGCTTGCCGATGTCGACCGCCTCATGACCGAGGCCGGCAAGAAGTCGGATTCGACGGCGGAGCATCTGCGCCAGGCCCTGCGTCAGGCGGTGGAAGACGCCGTCGCCCGCTTCGGCGGCGCAACGGAGGAAATCCGCCGTTCGGCTCACGAAATCCGCCAGGAACTGGACCTCACCCGGAGCGAACTCAAACGCGGCGCCTTCGACCTGCCCGAAGAGGCCAAGGAAAACGCGGCCGCCATGCGCCGCGCCGTCAGCGAGCAGATCCGTGCCTTGCAGGATCTGTCCCAACTCGTCGGCAAATCGGCCCGCCAGTTCGAGGTTTCCGAACCCGCACCGCGTGCCGCCGCGGCACCGGCCGCAGCCGCCGCTCCCCGCCCGCAGGCGCCCCAGCAGCCGGCCGTTCAGCCGCGCCAGCCGGCCGCCGCTCCGCAGCCGCAGACCGCAACGCTCTCCGGCCTTCGCGGGACGCTGCCCGCGGAACGCCCGGCGGTTCCCGCTCCGTCCCGTCAGGCTCCCGCCCACCGCGATGAACAGGCCGGCAACAGCGGCTGGATCAGCGACCTGCTGCGCGGCGCCTCCCGCGAGGATACGGGCCGGGCTCCGCAGCAGGCCCAGCCGCAGGCGCCGCGCGCCGCGGAACCCGCGCAGGCCCGTCCGGACCAGCGCAACCCGCGCCACATGGTGGAGTCGCTGAACTCGCTGTCGGTGGATATCGCCCGCGCCATCGACCACGACATGTCGGTGGAGCTGTGGCGGCGCTACCAGCGCGGCGAACGCGATGTCTTCACCCGCCGCCTCTACACGCTGAAGGGCCAGCAGACCTTCGACGAAATCAAGCGCAAATACGAGCGCGAGCCGGAATTCCGCTCGGCCGTCGATCGCTACATCACCGATTTCGAGAAGCTGCTCGCCGATGTCGCACGCACGGACCGAGACCGGACGGCCACCCAGTCCTATCTGACGTCGGATACGGGCAAGGTCTATACGATGCTCGCCCACGCGGCCGGGCGCCTGAGCTGAAAGACGGCTTGATGAAAAGGTTTTCGAGGGTCGCCCGCAAGGCGGCCCTCGAACCGTTTACAAGCATGGCCGTTGGCTCCGCGGGATTGGATCGGAGGGCGTCACAATCCCCGTCCCTCCATCGCGGACAATGAAAGCGCAGTCGTTGCCGCACGGTGCGGGTCATACGGACAGCGATACCCTGTCCGTTTCGCCCTGCGCGGCTCAGCCTTGCGGCAGGATCCGCAGGCCGATGATCCCTGCAACGATCAGCGCGATACAAAAAAGCCGGGCGGGGCTGGCGGATTCACCGAAAAGAATGATGCCCATGATGACCGTCCCGACCGTTCCGATCCCGGTCCACACCCCGTAGGCCAGGCCGACCGGCAAGGTCCGCAGGGCCTGGTTGAGCAGGAAGAGACTGATCACGATCAGAACGATCGTCGCGACGCTGGCGAAGGGTTTGGTGAATCCGTTCGAATATTTCATCCCCAGCGCCCAGCACACTTCCAGCAGGCCGGCGACAATCAGCATCAACCAGTTCATCGAAGACTCCCTCAGAAATTTCAATTCACTTTGCCGGTTCTGCGCCGCAGGGCAAGTGCGAAGCCGACGGCGAGGGAGACCGCGCGATGCAAAAAGCCCGCCATGAAGGCGGGCTGACTGCCGACAAAGGGCGTATCGCTCCCCTTCCACCGAGCCGCTTGCGGCGTGGCCCCTCGGATCGAGCCCGAGGGTGAATAGGGAGAAGATTTGCCAATACACTGAGCCCGGCTGAAGGGCTGCAATGCTACGCGACGGCATTGGCGCGGATCAGAGCGTCCGCAGCGTCCATTCCACGATCTCGGCATTCACCCGGGAGAACGCCCGGTCCAGAGCCCTGACATAGACGCGGTTGTCGCTGCCGGACACGGGTTCGCTCGCCTTGAAGCTTCTCTGGGCCTGCACGGTGCCGTTGCGGTCGTTGAGGATCTTCACGGATATCTCGACATCCGCGGAACGGGTGCCCGCGCTGACGATCTCGAACGAGCGGATCTCGCTGACCAGCTGGTAATCGATGGCAAGTCCTTGCCCCGGCTGTCCGACACCGGCCAGCCTGCCCGAATTCTCGAATCCCTCGACAAGCTTCGACTGGACCATGCGCGGCAGCCGGTCGCTCCACTGCGCCCTGGCGAGATACTGGATTTCCGTGCCCGATAGCCGGACGAGGATGGAAGAACTGTCCAGCGCCTTCAGGGCCGTCGGCTCGGGCACGAGAAGCTGGCGATTGCGAACGGTCGGCCCCTCCGCGATCCCGGAGGACGTCAGATCGAACGTATCGTTTCGGGCCGTGGACGAACAGGCGGCAAGACCGAGACTCAGGCACATAACGACCAGCGGAGCGAGGCGGACCGTTCCGCGCCCGAAACATTTACTCATCATCCAGCCCACCCTTCATCAACGCCGTGTCCGGCCGTCATATTCCTTGACCGTCTCGCCGCCGAAAAGCAGGCGCTGCGGATTGCGGTCGAAATTGCTGATCGTATCGTCGAGGTTCTGCATCGTCCGGCGCGTGTCGGTGATCAGCGTTTGCAGATCGCGCAGGCCGGTGCCGGAGAACCGGCTGAGATTGGCGGCAATCGGCGAGATCTGGGCGTTGAGGTTGTCCGCCATCCTCTTGAAGGATTCGAGCGTCGCACGTGCCTGAACCATGACGGACTGCGAGTCGTCGGAACCGAGCAGGCCGTCCACCTTCGCCAGAATGCCGTCGACCCGGTTGGAGGCGGCATTCAGCTTGTTCGACATGTCCGTGAAATTGGCAACGGCCCTGTCGATATCCTGGCGGCGGGCGCCTATATCGTCCGCGATGCCGCGAACGGACTGGACCGCCTCGCGCACGTCGCTCGCCGCCGAGGTGACGTTGTCCACCGTCGTGCCGATCTTGGCGGTGTCGACGGAGGCAACCAGCGCATCCACGCGCTCGAGCGTCGCGCGGGCGCCGGCGCCGAAGGCCTCGAAGCTCCGCGCGGTGCGCCGGAAGCTCTCGATGGTTTCCGGCAACTCGCCGGACGCGCGGGCGATATCCTGGCTGACCTTGTCGGCATTCGACAGAATGCTGTCAACCTTGCCGGCGTCGACGGATTTCACCATGTCCTCGATGGCCTGCAAGGTCGAATCGAGGCGTCCGGAAAGACCCGTGACGGTGGTCGAAAGCGCACCGACGCTCTCCAGAAACGTGTTGATGCCATCCGCATTGTCGCTGAGCGCCTGCGAAAAGGTCTGGGCGTTCCGGACCGTCTGCGTCAGCGGCTCGCGCGAGTCGTTCACGAAGGTTTGTATCTGGCCGATGGCGTCGTCCGCACGCTGGAGAATCTTGTCGGCCGTGGCCAGCAGGTTCGTCACGCTGGAAAGATCGGCATTGAGAACCGCCGGCCTGTCGTGCTGCAAGGATTCTTCCAGAATGTTCTGGCCCTCGGGATCGCTGTTGGCGGACAGTTCGACATAGGCGGAGCCGGTCAGGCCCTGGATTTCCAGAACCGCGCGGGTGTTGGAATAGACCGGCGCATCGGCCTGCACCTCGGTCAGCGCCACGGAAAAGCGCGGATCGGTGCGATCGATCGACAGGGCGCGCACCGTGCCGACGGGAATGCCGTTGAAGCGGACCGGGGAACCGACGGAAAGGCCGTTCGCGGAACCGGGAATACGGATCACGAGCTGCGCCATCGGTCCGCTGCGGCCGAACTGCGACGTCCAGTAGACGAAGCCGAAAGCGGCAGCCACCACCAGCAGGGTGAAAAATCCGACAATGGCGTAATTGGCTTTGGTTTCCATGATCCGCTCTACTCCGCCGCTCTACCCATCCGCGACAACCACGGAACGTGCCCGCTTGCCCCGGAAATAGGCCTGGACCCAAGGATCGTCAAAGGCGAACATGTCCTCGAGCGTTCCCTCCACCAATACCCGTTTCTTTCCAAGCACCGCAATACGGTCGCAGACGGAAAACAGGCTGTCGAGATCGTGCGTTACCATATAGACGGTCAGGCCCAGCGTGTCGCGCAGCCGGGCGATCAAATTATCGAATTCCGCCGCGCCGATCGGGTCGAGGCCGGAGGTCGGCTCGTCCAGGAAGACGAGATCGGGATCGAGCGCCAGCGCCCGCGCCAGCGCGGCGCGCTTGATCATGCCGCCCGAAAGCTCCGAGGGATACTTCTCGCCCGCATCCGCATCGAGCCCGACCATGCCGATCTTGAGGTAGGCAAGCTCGTCCATCAGCGTCTGCGGCAGATCGAGATATTCGCGCATCGGCAACTGGATGTTTTCCTTCACTGTCAGCGAGGAAAACAGCGCGCCCTGCTGGAACAGCACGCCGAGGCGCGTGTCGAGCGCCATCCGCTTGGCCTCGCTTGCGGCGTCGTAATCCTCGCCCATGATACGGATCGTGCCCTCGCGCTTGGGCAGAAGGCGAAGGACCGTGCGCATCAGCACCGACTTGCCCGCGCCGGACGCCCCGACGAAACCGAGGATCTCGCCGCGATAGACGTCGAGGTCGAGATGGTCGAGCACGAGTTTCTGGCCGAACCCCACCGTCAGGCCGCGCACGGAAAGAACCGTATCGCGCTGCTCGGGCGGGTCCTGGGGGGAGTTCCTTGCCTGCATCCCGTACCCTCAGAAATCGATGGCCGCATAGAACATGGCGAACAGCCCGTCCATGAGGATGACGACGAAGATGGACTTGACGACGGATGCCGTCACCTGACGGCCGAGCGATTCCGCGCTGCCGCCGACTTTCATGCCCTCGACCGCCGCCACGATGCCAATGACGAGCGCCATGAACGGCGCCTTGATCATCCCCGAGGCGATGGTGGACATTTCGATGGCTTCGTTGAGACGCGACTGGAAGACCTCGAAGGTGATGCCGGAATAAAGCCATGCAACGACAGCAGCCCCGGCCAGGGCGGCGAAATTGGCGATGATGGTCAGAAGCGGAAGCGCCACCGTCAGCGCCACCAGCCGGGGAAAGACCAGCACGCCGATGGGATTGAGGCCGATCACCTTCAGCGCGTCGACCTCCTCGCGCATCTTCATCGAACCGATTTCGGCGGTGATCGCGCTGCCGGAACGGCCGGCGATCATGATCGCCGTCAGCAACACGCCGATTTCACGCAGTTGCAGAATGCCGACCAGATCGACGACGAAGACCTCGGCTCCGAAATAGCGGAGCTGGAAAGCGCCCTGCTGGGCGATGATCGCGCCGATCAGGAAGGACATCAGCACGATGATGGGCACGGCGCGCACGCCCATATGATCGATCTGGTTGATGATCGCGGCGGGAGAGACCCCCGATGAGCGGCCGAGCTTCAATTGCGCCCCGCGCACGGCGGAGCCGAGAATGGAGAGCGCAGCCAGCACGTCTTTCCACAGATCGACCATGACGACGCCGAGCGGCGCGAACATGCGCTCGAAAAGCGTGCCTTTCGGCCCCGTCGAGGACGGAGGACCGGGAATCGCGTCCGGCAAGGCGAGAATGAGATCCTGAATGGTTTGCCTGCCGCCTTCCAGCCGCACGGCAGCGCCCTGCCGCATCGCCTCGATCATCATGCGCCGGATAAGCCACGCCCCGGTCGTGTCGCATGACGAAATCCCGGCGATGTCGATTTCCGCCGCCTTCGTTCCCGGCTTCGAACAGAAGGACTGCACGGCCTCCAGAACGGGGGTCACGGTGCCGTTGCGCCATTCGCCAGAACAGACAAGGCGCAGGGAACCGTCGCCCGCCTTTTCCGTCGACATGACGGCGGGACGCAGTTCATCCTTCTCTTCGGCCTTCAATTCGCTTGCATCTTTCAAGGCTTGCGGCAACATCCCGATTCGATTCGCATGGACAGTCACTCTGCCATCGCGCGAACGAGTAAAACAGGGCAATACCCGGGTTTAACAGCATTTTCCGAAAGGATCTTCATGTCCCGTCGCCTGGAAGCCACAATCGAAACATTTCCCATTTCAGGGGGCTTCACCATTTCGCGCGGCACCAAGACGCAAGCCCATGTGATCACCTGCGTCATCGCCGAGGGAAATGTCGAAGGCCGGGGCGAATGCGTGCCCTATGCCCGCTACGGAGAAACGCTGGACGGCGTGCTGGCCGATATCCACGCCGCCGCACCGGCCATCGCGGCAGGACTGACCCGGCAGGAGCTTCTGACGGCCATGAAACCGGGAGCCGCCCGCAATGCGATCGACTGCGCGCTGTGGGATCTGGAAGCCGGGCTTTCGGATGTGCCCGCCGCTGCCCGCATCCTCGCCGCGCCGGCGAAACCGCTGGTCACGGCCTATACGATTTCGCTGGGCGAGCCGGACGTCATGGCGGCAAAGGCTGCGGAAAACGCCCATCGCCCGCTTCTCAAGGTCAAGGTCGGCACGGGCGACGACGAGTCGCGCATTCGCGCCGTATGCGCCGCCGCACCGCGCAGCACCGTCATTCTGGACGCCAACGAGGGCTGGCCGGAAGACCGCCTTGCCCATCATATCGCCGTTTCGTCCGAATGCGGCGTGGCGCTTGTCGAACAGCCGCTGCCGGCGGGCCGCGATGCCGCCCTTCGGGACATCGAACGGCTGGTGACGATCTGCGCCGACGAAAGCGTCCATACCGGCGGCGATCTCGCGGCGCTACGCGACCGCTATGACGCCATCAACATCAAGCTCGACAAGACCGGCGGCCTGACCGAAGCGCTCACCCTGAAGCGCGACGCACAGGCGCTCGGCTTCAAGATCATGATCGGCTGCATGGTCGGCTCCTCGCTGGGCATGGCGCCCGCCCTGCTGCTGGCGCAGGATGCGGAGTTCGTCGACCTCGACGGCCCGCTTCTCCTCGCCCGCGACCGGGTGCCGGGGCTGGTGTACGAGGGGTCGCTCGTCCTCCCGCCGGAGCAGGCGCTCTGGGGCTGAGGCAATCCGCGCAGGCTTTGCGGAAGGCCCGCCTCATCGCGCGCACCCTGCGGCGAAGCGCTCAGGCCGCCTGCATATCCGCCTTGCGCTCGAACGCCACGACGCTGCCATCCTCGCCCGGCTTGTCCTCTTCCCCGGCCGCCGGCGCAAGCCAGGTGATCAGTTCCAGACGGCCGTCCGCATGCTCGGCAATTGCCGTGCAGCTTTCCACCCAGTCGCCCGTGTTGACGTAATGGATGCCGTCCATCTGCTCCATGACGGCGTGATGGATATGGCCGCAGATCACGCCGTCCACGCCGTTGCGGCGCGCTTCCTCGGCCACGACGCGCTGGAATTCGCCGATGAAGTTGACGGCCTTCTTGACCTTGAGCTTCGCCCAGGCCGAGAACGACCAGTAAGGCAGGCCGAGGTGGCGGCGGATGACGGACAGCACGACATTGACCGCGATCGCCGCGTCATAGGCCCAGTCGCCGAGATAGGCGATGAGCCGCGCATTGCGGACGACCACATCGAACTCGTCGCCGTGCAGAACCAGATATTTCCGGCCGTCGGCCATCTCGTGAACGATGCGGTCGGCGACCTCGATGCCGCCGAAATGCGTGCCCGGAAAATCGCGCAGGAACTCATCGTGGTTGCCGGGAATATAGACGATCCGCGTGCCCTTGCGCGCCTTGCGCAGAAGCTTCTGCACCACGTCGTTGCAGCCTTGCGGCCAATGCCAGTTCCGCTTCAGCCTCCAGCCGTCGACGATATCGCCGACCAGAACGATCGTTTCGGCTTCGTGATGCCTGAGAAAGTCGAGGAGCAGATCCGTCTGGGCAGCCTTGGAACCAAGATGCACATCCGAAATGAAAAGCGTCCTGAATTGCCTGGGTCCGGAGTGAGCGTTATCGGGCGACTTCATGTTTCAAATCCCTGTCTCGTCGTGCCACGCTCCTTTCAACAGAGTCCTGTTTCAGCATGATGACAGCCCCCGGACGGACGGCGGCGAGCGGTTTCCCAACTTTCCCACTTTTCAATTCAATCCGTTGCTGTATGCAGAGCCGGATGAATTCATACGAACGTCGAACAGGTCCGGAGGTAAGCTGGAAATGAGCAACGATCAGAAGGATGGGTCTGAAAAAGGAACGGTGCGGCCCGACCTCGACCAACAAGCCTTGTTTTTCCATCGTTATCCACGCCCCGGCAAGCTGGAGATCCAGGCGACGAAGCCGCTCGGCAACCAGCGCGACCTCGCGCTCGCCTATTCGCCCGGCGTCGCCGCGCCCTGTCTGGAGATTCGCGACAATCCCGATACCGCCGTCGACTACACCGCCCGCGGCAATCTCGTCGCCGTCATTTCGAACGGCACGGCCGTTCTCGGCCTCGGCAATATTGGCCCGCTCGCATCCAAGCCGGTGATGGAAGGCAAGGCGGTTCTCTTCAAGAAATTCGCCGGCATCGATGTTTTCGATATCGAGATCGAGGCCCCGGGCGTCGACGAGATGGTCTCCACCATCTCGGCGCTGGAACCCACCTTCGGCGGCATCAACCTCGAGGACATCAAGTCGCCGGAATGCTTCGAGGTGGAGCGGCGGCTGCGCGAGATGATGAACATTCCCGTGTTCCACGACGACCAGCACGGAACCGCCATCATCGTCGCCGCCGCCATCATCAACGGCCTCGAACTCGCCGGCAAGAATCTGGAGGACGTCAAGATCGTCGCCTCCGGCGCGGGCGCGGCGGCGCTTGCCTGCCTCAACCTGCTCGTCAATCTCGGCGCCCGGCGTGAAAACATCTGGGTGCACGACATCGAGGGCCTCGTCTACGAGGGCCGCAACGAGTTGATGGACCGCTGGAAGGAAGTCTACGCCCAGAAGAGCGACAAGCGGAAGCTGCACGAGTCCATCGGCGGCGCCGACGTCTTCCTCGGCCTGTCCGCCGCCGGCGTGCTGAAGCCGGAACTGCTGGAGCAGATGGCGGAAAAGCCGCTCATCATGGCGCTGGCCAACCCGACGCCGGAAATCATGCCCGACCTCGCCCGCGCCGCGCGCCCGGACGCCATGATCTGCACCGGCCGCTCGGACTTCCCGAACCAGGTCAACAACGTCCTGTGCTTCCCCTATATCTTCCGCGGCGCGCTGGATTGCGGCGCGACGACCATCAACGAGGAAATGAAGATGGCCGCCGTCAAGGCCATCGCCGCGCTGGCCCGCGAGGAAGTGACCGAGGTGGCGGCGAAGGCCATCGGCGGCGAAACCCCGGTCTTCGGCCCGAACTATCTGATCCCCTCGCCGTTCGACCAGCGCCTGATGCTACGCATCGCCCCGGCTGTAGCCAGGGCCGCCGCCGACACCGGCGTCGCGCGGCGCCCGATCGCCGATTTCGAGGCCTATCTCGAGCAGCTCAGCCGCTTCGTCTACCGCTCCGGCTTCATCATGAAGCCGATCTTCGCGGCGGCGAAGAAGTCGCCCAACAACCGCGTCATCTTCGCCGAGGGCGAGGACGAGCGCGTGCTGCGCGCCGCGCAGTTCCTTCTGGAAGACAACACCGCCATCCCGACGCTGATCGGCCGCCCGCAGGTGATCGAAACACGCCTGAAGCGCTATGGCCTGCGCATCCGTCCGGGCAAAGATTTCGCGGTGGTCAACCCGGAAGGCGATCCGCGTTTCCGCGAATATGTGGACGAATACTTCTCCTGCGTCGGCCGGCTCGGCGTCAATCCGGAGGCTGCCAAGACCATCGTCCGCACCAACAACACGGTGATCGGCGCGCTGGCGGTGCGGCTCAACCACGCCGACGCCCTCATATGCGGCGTCGAAGGCCGTTACGACCGCCACCTGCGCGACGTCAGCCAGATCATCGGCAAGCGCCCGGGCCTGCATGCCTTCTCGGGTCTCAGCCTGCTGATCTCGCAGCGCGGCGCGATCTTCTTCGCCGACACCTTCATCACCAACGACCCGACCCCGGAGGAAGTGGCGGAAACCGCAATTCTCGCCGCGCAGGCGATCAACCGGTTCGGCATCACGCCGCGCGTGGCGCTGCTCAGCCATTCGAATTTCGGCTCGCGCGATTCCAGCAGCGCCCGCAAGATGCGCGCGGCGTTGCAGATCGTAAAGGAGCAGATGCCGGAACTGGAGATCGACGGCGAAATGCAGGGCGGCTCGGCGCTCAACGAAGCGCTGCGCAAGCGCGCCATGCCGAACAGCACGCTAACGGGCGAAGCCAACCTTCTGGTCTTCCCGAACCTCGATGCGGCCAACATCTCGCTCGGTATCACGCGCACCATGACGGACGCCCTGCATGTCGGCCCGATCATGCTCGGTGCGGCCCTTCCCGCCCACATCCTGTCGTCCACCGTGACCTCGCGCGGTGTGGTGAACATGGCGGCGCTCGCCGTGGCGGAGGCATCGCAGCTCCAGCGCTGACCCCGAAAGCCGGCGTGGGAAACCCGCGGATATTAACGATAGCGGACGGCTGTGCTTGGCACATGCCGTCCGTTTCTTTATCATTCGCTGCCAGTCGAGGTTGCGCCAGGCGTTGGAGCGCACCGGGAAACATTCATCGGATACGACCCATGCGTACAAAGCCGCTGATTGCCGCCCTGCTCTTGCCTGTCTTTTGCGTGCTCGCGCCGGCGGCCGTCAGCGCCAGCCAGTGCGAGATCCTGCGCAACCAGTTGAACCAGGTCCGCAGCGTCACCGGCAACACGGCAGAAATCCGCAGGTTTTCCAACGCGCTCACCCGCCAGACCATGAACATCCGCAAGGTGCGCGGCGATCTTCAGCGCTACGGCTGTTCCAGCGGCTCCATCGTCTTTTTCGGCGGCAACAACAAGGCGGCCTGCAACCAACTCCAGGCGTCGCTGGCCGACATGGAGGAAAACCGCCGCGCCCTCGAAAGCCAGCGGCAGGCGCTTCAGGGCAACCTCACCAGCGGCTCGCAGGAGCGCCGGCGCATCCTCGCCGCGTTGCGCGACAACGATTGCGACGGCTTCGTGCGGGACGCATCCTTCGTCACGCCGCAACCGGTCGAAAAAGAAAAAGAGGAAAGCGAATTCTTCACCCGCATTCCCTCGCCCGGCGGCGGCACGGCCGGCGACCTGCGCACCATGTGCGTCCGCACCTGCGACGGTGCCTTCTTCCCGATCTCGTCCAATGCCTCGACGGCGGATTTCCAGCGGGATTCCGCGATCTGCAACCGCATGTGCCCGGCGGCGGAAACCCGGCTCTATTACCATTCCCTGACCGGCAGCGAGAGTTCCGACATGGTCTCGGCCACCACGGGAGAGCCCTATCGCGCCCTGCCGAGCGCCTTCGCCTATCGCAACCGCATGCCCGGCGAAAAGCCGATCTGCGGCTGCGGATCCGATAGCGCCGGCTTCTCGACCATCGATGCGGACAGAGATTCGTCCGAACACCCGAAGATCGAAGCGGGCCTGCGCCCGATCATCGAAACGAAGCCGAAGGAGCCGGCCGCCACGCCCGTCACCGCTGCGTCCCAGGCAACGGTGCCCGAGCGCCCCTACGATCCCGCCAACAGCAGGGTCCGCGTCGTCGGCCCGCAATTCCTGCCAAACGCACCTAGCGGCCTCCAGCCCGGCAACGCGCCGGCAGACGGGCAGTGAACGTAGCCTGATCCTGTCCGCTCAAGGCTCGGAGGCACGATTGCCCGCGCGGTCTTCCCAGCACTCCTCGAAAACCAGATCGGCAAGATCGAGACGCTGGCGCCACCCCTTCACCGCAAGCTCCGGTTCGCGGTAGAGCCGGTCGACGAATCCGACGCACAGCAGCGCGACGATCTCGACATGGGGCGGAATGCCGAGAATGGCGCGCACATCCTCGTCGCGGAAGATGCTGACCCATCCGACCCCAACCCCTTCGGCCCGGGCCGCGAGCCAGAGATTCTGCACGGCGCAGACCGTCGAATAGACGTCCATGCGGGGATTATGCGTTCGCCCGAGGACGACCCCGCCGCCTCTCGCCGGATCGCAGGTGACGCAGATCGAAAGCGGCGCCGTGCGGATCCCTTCCAGTTTCAGGCTGCGATAAAGGGCTCGCCTCTCGTCGGGAAACATCGCCTCTGCCTCGCGGTTGGCCCGCTCGAAGGCCTCCCGCAGACGGCAGCGGCGCTCCCCGTCACGGATCAGGATGAAGTTCCACGGCTGCATGAAGCCGACCGAAGGCGCAGCATGGGCGGCGGCCAGAAGGCGCTTCACCAAGGCATCCGGCAACGGTTCAGGCAGGAACTGGCCCCGCACGTCGCGGCGTGTTTCGATGGCGCGGTAAACCGCCGCACGCTCATCATCGGAAAAGGGACCGGCATGCGCAAGGGCATGCTTGTCGTCTGGCTGCATCGTCTATCCCCACAATGCACGACCTCCCGCCGTCCGCGCGGGTCCGGTCCATCTCGCCAGGCCGGTCTTCTGACTGGGGCGTCTTCTGCTCGCCGCAGCCTTCCCGGCCTGCGGCCAGTGGCGGTCACGGACGAATCCGTGCGGCGAACATCAACCCTTACAGCGTTGGGCACGTTCCGGGTTTGCACCGGATTCCCGATTCTCCCGCTCGCAAGCGGGCACCTGACGCGCGGATATGGGCATATTCGCGCGCGATCCGCAAGGGACGGCCGATCAGCGATCCCGGAAGCGGTTCGTGATCGGGTAGCGCCGGTCGCGGCCGAAATTCTTCTTCGTGATCTTCACGCCCGGGGCCGACTGGCGGCGCTTGTATTCCGCAAGGTAAAGCAGATGCTCGATGCGGTGGACCGTCACGATATCGTGACCGCGCGCAACGACATCCTCCACCGACATCTCGCCTTCCACCAGGCATTCCAGAATGTCGTCCAGCGCAGGATAGGGCGGCAGCGAATCCTGGTCCGTCTGGTTCGGCCGCAACTCGGCTGACGGCGCCTTCGAGATGATGTTGTGCGGGATGACCTCGCCGGAGGGGCCGAGCACTCCCGGCGGCACATGCTTGTTGCGCCAGGCCGAAAGCGCATAGACCTGCATCTTGTAGAGGTCCTTGATCGGATTGAAGCCGCCGTTCATGTCGCCGTAGAGCGTCGCATAGCCGACCGACATTTCCGACTTGTTTCCCGTCGTCACCACCATCGAGCCGAACTTGTTGGAGATCGCCATGAGAATGGTGCCGCGCGCGCGGCTTTGCAGGTTCTCCTCGGTGATGCCCTCGTCCGTGCCCTCGAAAAGGTCGGCCAGCGCGGACAAAAACCCCTCCACCGGCTCGGAGATCGGCACCACGTCGTAATGGCAGCCGAGCGCGTTGGCGCAGTCCTCGGCGTCCTTCAGCGATTCATCCGACGTATAGCGATAGGGCAGCATCACCGTGCGCACCCGTTCCGCGCCCAGCGCATCGACCGCGAGCGCCGCGCAGAGGGCCGAGTCGATGCCGCCGGAGAGGCCGAGCACGACGTTGCGGAAGCCGTTCTTGTTCACGTAGTCGCGGAAACCGAGCATGCAGGCGCGGTAATCGGCTTCTTCACCTTCCGGAATGCGTGACATGAGGCCCGGCTCGCAGCGCCAGCCATCGGCGCGGCGGCTCCATTCCGTAACGTAAAGCTCTGCTTCGAACTGGCCCATCTGGAAGGCCAGAGACCTGTCGGCATTGAAACCGAAGCTCGCCCCGTCGAACACGAGTTCGTCCTGTCCGCCGACCTGGTTGGCGAAAACGAGCGGCAGGCCGCTCTCGATCACCTGCTTCAGCGCCACCTGATAGCGGACGTCGAGCTTGCCGCGATAGTAGGGCGAACCATTCGGCACCAGCAGGATTTCGGCACCCGCCTCTGCAAGCGTCTCGCAGACGCCGAGATCGTTCCAGATTTCCTCGCAGATCGGAATGCCGATCCGGACGCCACGGAAATTATAAGGACCGGAAATCGTCCCTTCGGTGAAGACGCGCTTCTCGTCGAACTCGCCGTAGTTCGGCAGGTCGACCTTGTCGCGGACCGCGACAATCCTGCCGCCGTCGAGCACCGCGACGGAATTATGACGGCCGGCATCGCCCTGGCGCGGGAAGCCGATGAGGACGCCCGGCCCTCCGTCGGCCGTATCCTCCGCGAAGCTTTCCACAGCCCTGAGGCAGGCGGCCAGAAAGGACGGCTTGCAGACCAGATCCTCCGGCGGATAGCCGGAAACGAACAGCTCGGTGAACAGCACGAGATCGGCCCCCTGCCGGGCGGCGTCCGCCCTGATCTCGCGAGCCTTTGCGAGGTTGCCGGCAATGTCGCCAACCGTTGGATTGTGCTGCGCGATCGCGATCCGCAGCGTCTGGGGAATGGTGTGATCGGTGCTCATGCCATTCGTTTAGCGCGAGCCCGGTATCTCCGCAACGGCCTCGCGGGAAAGAACCGGCGGACGGCCCCTCTCAGATTCCTGTCGAGATAGCGAAAAAGTGTGACGACAAAAGGGTTCATTTACGGTTCATGACAGTTATGTGACAGTCCTGAAAATTTGATTCATCATGCAGCGCCGGAGTCTCCCAATGTCTGAATCCAGATTTGCGACAGTGGTCGCCGTCGGACGTCCGGTCATGCTGACAAGGGCGCGGCGGGCCGTCTATGCCCTCGCCGGCCGGCTTGCCTTCCCTTATGGCATGCCGCTGATGATCGCATTCGCGGCCGTTCTGGCTATGGAAGTCGCCGCCCGTCTCGGCGTTGGAGATATCACCACCTTCTTCACCGCATCGCACCGGCCGGGACCGACCGCGGTCATGGTCGTCTTCCTGCTGCTGCTGCTTGCGGATGCGCTGTTCGGGCGGCTTTTCCTGTCCCTGCTCACCGTTCTTCCGCCGCTGCTCGTCCTCGCCTTCGTTTCGGGCCAGAAGCGCATCTATCTCTCCGATCCGCTCTATCCCTCCGACCTGCCCTTCGGCGCCCGCCAGATCTTCGAACTGCTGCCGGCGATGGTCGAGTCCCGCCCGGTGGCCGCCGCCGGCACCGCCGCGGGCATTGTCGCACTGGTCGCTGCCCTCGCCTTCGCATGGATCAGGGTGCGCCCGCGCCTGCCGGTCCTCGGCTTCCGCTCGCGCATGGTCCGCGTCGCGATCGCGCTGCCGCTGCTTGCCGGCTTCGCCGCGATCATGGACTATCGCGAAATCTCGCGAACCCGCGACCGCCTCGGCATCATCCCGATCATCTGGGACCAGGCGGAAAACTACCGTCATAACGGCTTCCTGCTGGCCTTCACGCTGAACCTGCCGATGGCGTCCATCGGATCGCCCGCCGGCTATGGCGCCGAAGCCATCGACGCCATTCCCGCCCGCATGCCGGCCATCGCCGGCAGGAGCAGCGGCAAGCCGGACGTCATCATGATCATGAGCGAATCGCTGTGGGACCCGACCCGCCTCGGCACGGTCGCCCTGACGCCCGATCCGCTGGCATGGATGCGCCGCCATCAGTCCGGCAACGTCTTCTCGCCCGAATTCGGCGGCATGACCTCGAATGTCGAGTTCGAGGCGCTGACGGGTTTTTCCAACGCCTTCCTGCCGGCCGGCTCCATTCCCTACCAGCAATATATTCGCGGCTCCCTGCCCTCGCTGGCGACCTTCTTCCGGGGAGAAGGCTATACGACGCTGGCGCTCCACCCGTTCCAGGGCTGGTTCTGGAACCGCGACGCGGTTTACAACCATATGGGGTTCGAAGCCTTCCTCTCGCAGGAAAACCTTCCCGCCTTCTCCAAGCGCGGCATGTTCGCCGCCGACGAGGACTTCACGGAAGAAATGATGCGTCAGGCCGACGGTCAGGAGGAACGGCCGTTCTTCATGTTCGCGGTCACGCTTCAGGGGCACGGCCCCTACGAGCCCAACCGCTACCGGCAGAACACGATTTCGGTCGATGGCCCGTTGTCGGCGGCGGCCCACGCCGCCGTCTCGACCTATGCGCAAGGCGTGCGCGAAGCCGACGACAGCCTGCGCAAGCTGATGGACTGGGCCAAGCGCCGCAAGCGCGAGACGATCATCGTCTTCTTCGGCGACCATCTGCCGCCGCTCGGCGCCGCCTATGTGCAGTCCGGCATGCTGCCGGCTCCCGTGCCCAGCCGGAATGCCGAACCCGAGACGCTGCGCAAGGGCCGCGAAACGCCGCTGATGATCTGGTCTTCGCGGGCGGGCATCAGGCGCGCGGGCGTCGTCAGCCCGTCCTTCCTTCCGTTCTTCACCCTGAAAATGGCGGGCTTCGAGCATCCCTACTACACGGGCGTTCTCGGCCGCGCGCACGAGAAATACGCCGTCATCGACCGGCACATGCTGCTGCGGCGCGACGGCACGCCCGTCGTCGACTGGAACCGCGGCGGCGAGGACGAAACCATCCGAAACCTGCGCCTGCTTCAATACGACCTGATGTTCGGCAAGGGATACGCGCTCGATCGCTTCTTCCCCTCCCATCTCAGGGTCAATGAATCCGCCGGAACCTGAGCGGCGCATAGCAGAAAGGCGGCAAAGTCCGGTGGAGCGATCCACTGCCCTCAGACTACTGACAAAGGGCGTATCGCTCTCTTCCGTCACGGCCGGGCCGGGACCCCGACCATCCACCGCGGCGCTTGCGGCGTGGCCCCTCGGGTCAAGCCGGAGGGTGACGAAGGAGACGGATTGTCAATACGAAAAGGCCGGCGGATCGCTCCACCGGCCTTTTCGTTCGATGAGGACCGTCCTTGCGGGACGATCAGGCGTTGACGGCCATCTTCTTCTCGTCACGGCCGCTCTTCATGCGCTCGGCCAGAAGGAAGGCGAGTTCAAGCGCCTGATCCGCGTTGAGGCGCGGGTCGCAATGCGTGTGGTAACGGTCGGAGAGATTGTCGGCCGAAACCGCGCGGGCACCGCCGGTGCATTCGGTCACGTCCTTGCCGGTCATCTCGATGTGGATGCCGCCCGGATGCGTGCCCTCGGCGCGGTGGATCTGGAAGAAGCTCTCGACTTCTGACAGGATGCGCTCGAACGGACGGGTCTTGTAGCTGTTGAGCGTCACCGTGTTGCCGTGCATCGGGTCGCAGGACCAGACGACCTTGCGGCCCTCGCGCTCGACGGCGCGAATGAGGCGCGGCAGGTGCTCGGCAACCTTGTCGTGGCCGAAACGGCAGATCAGCGTCAGCCGGCCCGGCTCGTTGGCCGGGTTGAGGATGTCGATGAGTTCCAGAAGACCGTCGGCCGTCATCGACGGGCCGCACTTCAGGCCGATCGGGTTCTTGATGCCGCGGAAATATTCGACATGCGCGTGGTCCGGCTGGCGGGTGCGGTCGCCGATCCAGATCATGTGGCCGGACGTCGCATACCAGTCGCCGGAGGTGGAATCGACGCGGGTCAGCGCTTCCTCATAGCCGAGCAGCAGGGCCTCGTGGCTGGTGAAGAAATCCGTTTCGCGCAGGTTCGGGTTGGTTTCCGACGAGATGCCGATGGCGCGCATGAAGTCCATCGTCTCGGTGATGCGGACGGCAAGCTTGCGGTAACGCTCCGCCTGCGGGCTGTCCTTGACGAATCCCAGCATCCACTGATGCACGTTCTCGAGGTTGGCATAGCCGCCCATCGCGAAGGCGCGCAAAAGGTTCAGCGTCGCGGCCGACTGGCGGTACGCCATCGCCTGGCGCTCCGGCGCGGGAATGCGCGCTTCCTCGGTGAACTCGATGCCGTTGACGATGTCGCCGCGGTAGGACGGCAGCGAAACGCCGTTCTGCGTCTCGTTCGGCGAAGAGCGCGGCTTGGCGAACTGGCCGGCGATGCGGCCGACCTTCACCACCGGCTGCTGCGCGCCGAAGGTCAGAACGACGGCCATTTGCAGGAAGACGCGGAAGAAATCGCGGATCTGGTCGGCATTGTGCTCGGCGAAGCTTTCGGCGCAATCGCCGCCCTGAAGCAGGAAGCCATTGCCTTCGGCCACGCCGGCCAGCGCCTTCTTCAGGCGGCGGGCCTCACCAGCGAAAACGAGCGGCGGAAAACCCGCAAGACGCTGTTCGGTCGCCCTGAGTGCGTCCGCATCCGGATAATCGGGAACCTGACTGATCGGCTTGGCGCGCCAGCTTGCCGGGGACCAATTCTGTGCCATATGCTTTCTCCAAGCTTCCGTTCGACAGGAAGTCAATATTTCCTCGCCTTCAGGGCGCGGCTTATAAACCTTTGCTGCGCCCTTGGCTAGGCCGGAACCTGAAAAGCCGGCATGCTGTCAGATAGGAAGTCCGCGGCGATCCACCAAGCAGGTTTGCGCGGTTTGCGCGGCATCGCTACGGGTCAGGTGGATGCGCGTCAGCCGGGCCAGAAAGCCGGCGATCCACTGGAGCCCGTTCCACTCGGCCGCTTCCAGGGGATCGGCCAATCCCGCCCGGCCGCGCGGCCCGCGCACCGCTTCCATCGCCTTCATCCATTCGGGTGCCATTCCTCTGCCTCCGTTCACGGTTACATGAACGGCAGACATAAGACGGAGCGCGCAGCAGGCGTAGACCGGCGGATGAAACGCCCGTTTCATCGGTGAACGATGCGTTTTGCCGCAGGCTGCGCTATGATCCGTCCGGCAATCAGGAGAAACCGCCGTGAAGGAAGTCGATTGGGACGATCTGAAACTGTTTTTCCACGTCGCATCGCAACGGGGTCTTTCGGGTGCTGCCGCGATCACCGGCATCAGCGCCCCGACCATCGGCCGCCGGATGCTCGCGCTCGAGCGCATGATGGGACGGGCGCTGTTCGTGCGCAGCCAGCAGGGTTATGCGCTGGCGCCGGACGGTCACACGCTGTTCGACCATGTTCAGTCCATGCGCAGGACGGTGGCGGATATCGCCCGCTGGCATGACGAGGCCTTCACGCTGCCCATCGTCTCGGTCGCCGGAGAAGATCACTGGCTCGTCGGCTTCGTCGCCGAAAACGCCAGCGCCATACGCGGCCCCGACGATGCGTTCCGGCTGTGCTGCAAACGCTTTACACCGGACGAGGACCTGACGTTCCGCCACGGCATGATCGCGATGCGCGCCGAACCGCCGGCAAACGGAAACTTCGCCGTTCGAAAATCCGTCACCGTCCGCTATGCAGCCTATCGCCCGGCCGGCGACGACGCCCGCGCGGACCTGCCGTGGATATCGGTCGGCACGGAATCTGCCACCTCCGATCCGGAGAAATGGGTCTTCCGGAACCGGGAGCCGCAGATTCATACCTGGACCAACGCGCCGGACATCGTCGAGAAGCTGATCGCGGGTGGAGCCGGACGCGGCGTCCTGCCGGTTTTCATCGGCGATGCCTCAGCGGATCTCGTGCGCGACGGCGAACCGATCGAGGAGCTGACGCATTCGCTCTGGCTGGCGGTCAACGACGACGACCGTCAGCGCCCGGAGGTCCGCACGGCGCTCGACCGGCTGGCCGCGCTCCTGAAAACCAACGCGGATCTGTTCGCGGGCCAGAAAGCAGTGCGGACGCGCCCGGCGCCTGCGCTCATTGCCTTTCCCCGTTCCTGATCACGTAGCTCGGGCTGTACATCGTCACCAGCTCCTCGGCCGCCGAGGGATGAAGGGCCATCGTGCGGTCGAAATCGTCCTTCGTGCAGCCGGCTTTCAGGATGATGCCGAGAAGCTGCGCCATCTCGCCGGCGTCGTGGCCGAGAACATGCGCTCCGACGACCTTGCGGTCTTCGGCATTGACCACCAGCTTCATGATCGTCTTCTCCTGGCGGCCGGACAGCGTCGCCTTCATCGGACGGAATTGCGCCCGGTAGACCTCGACCTCGGGGAAACGCCGGGCGGCGGCCTCCTCGCTCAGGCCGACGGTGCCGATCTCCGGCTGCGAGAAGACGGCCGTCGGGATCAGGTCGTGATCCGGCTTCACCGGCTTGCCGCGGTATTCGGTATCGATGAAGCACATGGCCTCGTGGATCGCGACCGGCGTGAGCTGGACCCGGTCCGTCACGTCGCCGAGCGCCCAGATCGACGCCACGTTGGACCGCGAATATTCGTCGACGACGATCGCGCCGCGTCCGTCGAGCACCACGCCCGCTTCCTCCAGGCCCAGCCCCTTCGTGTTGGGACTGCGGCCGAGGGCCAGCATCACCTGATCGGCGGTCACTTCGATCTGCCGGGCCGTCCGGGCCAGCAGCCCGCCCTGCGGAGCGCGTTCCACGGTCTCGATGATGTCGGAAAGCAGGAAGCGAATCCCCTTCGCCTCCATTGCCTCCTGAAGGCCGCGCCGCATATCGTGGTCGAATCGCGAGAGAATTTCCGGGCCGCGATAGATCAGCGTGGTCTCGACACCGAGACCGTGAAAGATGTTGGCGAATTCAACGGCGATGTATCCACCGCCGGCGATCAGGATCGATTTCGGCAATTCCGGCAGGTCGAAGGCTTCGTTCGAGGAAATGCACAGATCATGGCCGGTGATCTCCCTGTTCGCATTGCTGGAACTGCCGGTGGCAATGACGATGCGCTCCGCCGTGACGGTTTTTCCGCTCGCCAGGATCTTCACCTCGTGAGGTCCGGCCAGAACCGCACGGCTTTCGACGATCTCGGCCTTCGCGTTTTCCAGCCCCTTGCGGTAAAGCCCCTCCAGTCGGGTGATTTCCTTCTCCTTCGCCGCAACCAGCGCCGGCCAGTCGAAAGCCGTCTCGCCGACGCGCCAGCCGAAACCGGCCGCGTCTTCGAAATGCTCCGGAAACTGCGAGGCATAGACATAGAGCTTCTTCGGAACGCAGCCGCGGATCACGCAGGTGCCACCGAAGCGGAACTCCTCCGCCACGGCGACCTTCTTTCCAAGCGAGGCCGCGAGGCGGGCGCTGCGCACGCCGCCGGAACCGCCGCCGATAACAAAGAGATCATAATCGTAATCGGTCACGGGCGGCTCCTTGGCGGGCTGGGAAGACATCGGAATCGAACGGCTGCCGGCGAAGCGGCGGTATCGAGCGCTATATAATGCGCGCAACGCGAAAAGACGAGACGACATCCTTCGCTGTGCCCACCCTCCGGGAAAAAGGATGCCTTGCGGCGCGAAACCCTTGCCGCCGCGGGCGCCGCATTAACTATCGCCGCTAACCTAACGCATAAGATGAAGTTGCAATTTTCGCATCCATGCGGCCTGATACCGTCATGCTGATGCTTCCCGTACACTCGAAACGAATTGCGGCGCTGCATTTCGATCCGGACACCGAACGTCTCTGGATAGCCTTTCGCGACGGCTGCATTCACAGCGTCGAGCGGATCGACACCGGGAAGGTGATGCACCTTCTGAGCAAGATACCCCTGGAGAAAAGCACCTATTTCCAGACGCATCCCTGATGTGGCCCGAGGGCAAGCGGCCGGATCGCGCGCGGGTATTCCTAATTCCATCGTGAAAAGAGCCCGGACCTGCCGGGCTCCTGACTGCTGGACAAAAGGCTCATCGCTTCCTTTCGTCATGGTCGGGCTCGACCCGACCATCCACCTCGCCGCGTGCGGCGTGGACCCTCGGGTTAAACCCGAGGGTGACGAAGGAGAAGGTTTGTCAATACGCTAGAGCTTAGACGTACCGGGCTCCTCTCTCTTGCGAAGGCAAGTCGGCCTGCCTCAAAACTTGACCTTTACGGAGGTCGAGATCGCCGCCACGAGGTCGTTGCCGAACCGGTAGGTCGCCTCGTCGCCGCAGACAGGCAGGGCCGAGCCCGCGTTGCAGGGCGCGCCGGCACCGGAACTGCCGGATGTCAGAAGGCCGAGAGCGCCGGAAAGCTTCAGTTCGAGGTTCCTGTTCGGCGAATAGATGACCTGCGAGCCGAGAACCCAGCTGTCGGTCTGCGTGCCAATCACCGTCGAGGTACCGCGATCCCATGTCAGGCTGACGGCGCCGCTCCACTGGTCGTTGAACTTGTGACCGATGCCGCCGGAAACCGTCCAGCCGTCGCGGTAGAACAGATCGAGCGTATTGAGGGCGCTGACCCCGGCGACGCAGGGCGACATGCCGACCGGGCAGAACGGCACGGTCTGCACCTGGCTCCAGTCGGTCCACTTCACCGAGCCGAAGGCCAGCCAGTCCGGCGCGATGCCGGACTGCACCTTGAGTTCGACGGAATCGGGCATGGAGACCGACCCGTAGACCGGAACGACCCTTCCCCCGAAAATGGACAGGACCGGATGGGTCGGGATGGCGGGAACGCTGGTCAGGTCGACCGTTCCGCTCAGATCGAAATCGACGGCACTGTTGTAGACCAGGCTCGCCCGGAAGGCGATCTCGGGGATCTCATAGGCCAGACCGGCGCGCCAGCCCCAGCCGTCACCTTCCATGTCCAGGGTGCCGACACCGCTGAACAACGAAGGATAGGCCGGCCCCAGCGCGACCGGCGAAATCACCTGACGGTCCTTGAAGCCGCTGATCTCCTGATAGAAGGCGCCGCCGATGACCGAGAAGGTTCCCTTGCCAACATCGAACTTCACACGGCAGGTCGCCGCATAGTTCTGCGACTTCACTTCCGTTTCGATATTGTAGCTGGACCCCTGCCACTCTCCGGGCTTCAGATGCGCGCCCCAGGGCTCGGAATAGTCGGCCATGCAGTCGGCGAAATCGCCGATCACGGCCTTCGCGCCGATGCGCGGAGACCAGTAGTTTTCGCTGTCGTCGGCTTTCGTCGACCAACTGCCCGGCAGGCTGCCGCCGCTCTTTTCGGGATTGTCGACCGCCCCGTGGACGCCGCGCTGGGGCATAACGAAAGTCGCCGTGCCTTCCAGCGCATAATCCGACGGATCGAACAGCAGGTCGATATTGTATCCGCCGCGCTCCAGTCCCCCGGCAAATGCCGGCGCGGCGATGGCGCAGGCGCACACGCCGAACGCCAGCGTTCTCATCGAGATGGTTGCCATGTCTCCTCCCATTGCAATCATTCGGATCGAGTTTCATGACGAAACGCGTCGAGCGCAACGTCAAAAAATCGTCGCCGATGTGAAGGAGGAGCCGGCGGATTTACGTAAGAGTGCCAGCACGCGGGCCATGTAGCACCGTATCGGGAATATTTTTTTCCAAATTCAATCAAACAAGACAAAAACCAGAACGAAATTTCATGATATCTATCAAGCGTTGCAAAGCCATCACATCGGGATAATTTGGCAAAACAGGAAAAAATAATCATTTAAACCGTTTCAAACGGACGAATCGGCACCGTTTGGCGGGGAAAAACGCAGAATCGGCGAAAGCCGGACGTAATGGCCCGGCTTTCGCGATCTCAACCCGAGGCTGAGGTCCGACACCTGCAAGCTCCGGACCACCGGGGCCTGTCGCGCCAGTTCCTCCTGCCGCGTCAGAATTCCTCCCACTCGTTGGCCGACGCAGCGGCCGTTGCCGACCTGCCGTCGAAGGCACCGGCGAGTTTCCTGCCCAGCGCCCGCGCCGGCGATGCGACCGGCCTGGCCTCGGCATGCGCTGCTGCCGGGACCGGCGAGAGATGGACGGCGGATACGCCAGCACCTCCCGTCTCCAGCCGGAAGCGCGCCAGCAGTCTGTTCAGCCCGTCGGCCTCCGAGGCCAGACCGGCGCTCGCCGCGGAGGACTCCTCGACCATAGCGGCGTTCTGCTGTGTTCCCTGATCCATCACGCCGACGGCGGAATTGATCTCGGACAGTCCGACGGCCTGTTCGCGGGCCGCTTCGACGATGGCGCTGACATGGGTGCTGATCTCCTGAACGTCGCTGACGATTGCCTGCAAGGCCGTCCCCGTATTGCCGACCAAATCGACGCCGGTTTTCACTTCGCGCGCCGATTTGTCGATGAGCCCCTTGATTTCCTTGGCCGCGACGGCCGCCCGTTGGGCGAGCTGGCGCACTTCCTGGGCGACGACCGCGAATCCCTTGCCGGCATCGCCGGCGCGGGCGGCTTCGACGCCGGCATTGAGCGCCAGCAGGTTCGTCTGAAAGGCGATCTCGTCCATCGTGTCGGTAATGCCGCTGATTTCACTGGAGGACCGGTCGATCTCCATCATGGTGGAGACGGCCTGCCGGACGATGCTTTCGGATTGTTCCGCGCGCTGCCTGGAGCGGGCGACCAGCCCGGCCGCTTCTTCCGCGCGCCGGGTGGAGGTCTGAACGGTCGTCGTGATCTCCTCCAGCGCGGCGGCGGTCTCCTCGACGGAAGCGGCCTGCTGTTCGGTGCGGCGGGACAGGTCGTCCGACGCCGTGCTGATCTCGCGTGCGGCGGAATTGATGGCCGCGGCATTCGCCTCCACGGTTTTCAGGGCATCGCGCAGGGTTTCGACGGAATGATTGAAATCCGTCCTGAGCTTGTCGAGGGAGGGGATGAACGGCTTACTGATATCGCAGGTCAGGTCGCCCGCGGCGACCCGGCCAAGGCCGACGCCGATCTCGTTGACGGCATAAACCCGGCCCGTGATGTCTGTGGCGAATTTGACGACCTTGATGACCTTGCCATCCGGATCGAAGATCGGATTGTAGGACGCCTGGAGCCAGACTTCCTTCTGGCCCTTGCCGACGCGCTTGAACTCCCGGGCGATGAACTCACCGTTACGCAGGCTCTTCCAGAAAGCGGCATAGTCCGGTTTCTCGGCTTCGGCCGGCTCCAGGAAGATGCGATGGTGCTTGCCGACGACTTCGTTCAGCCGGTAGCCGACCGCGGCGAGGAAATTCTCGTTGGCGTCCAGAATTTCGCCTTCGGGGGTGAATTCGATCATCGCCTGCGCGCGCGAGATGGCGACGATCTTGCCGCTATTGTCGGCGGCCTTCATCTTGGCGTCGGTGATGTCGGTGGCGATCTTGATCACCTTCATCACCCTGCCCCGGCTGTCGAGAACCGGATTGTAGGATGCCTGGAGCCAGATTTCCCGCCCACCCTTGCCGAAGCGCTTGTATTCGGCCGCATCGAACTCGCCCCGGCCGAGCTTGGCCCAGAAGGCGGCATAGGCCGGGCTTTGCACGAATGCGGGATCGACGAACATGCGATGGTGCTGGCCGGCAAGCTCGGAAAGCTGATAACCGATCGTGCGGAGAAAGTTTTCATTCGCCGTCAGGATATTTCCCTGAGGATCGAATTCGATCAACGCCAAGGACTTGCTCATCGCGGCCACGACGGCATCCGCCATCGATCCACGGCTCATGACATTCAGTAAGGATTTCATTTCCGTTTCATCCTCTCGTTGACAATTCCGTGCAAGCTTCCGTCATGCACACTCTCCCCGGTCGACCCCTCGCGAAACCGCTCCGGAAATGTCGACGGCACTGATGCTCGATCGCCCTTGCCACCGGCAAGGGACACGGCTTTCCGGCCCGCCTCGCGAGAAAGCGCGATACGGGCAGGCTCCCTGCCGGAACGGCGATAAAATGCCGAAGCGTACCAATCGACTGTTGCACCAAGGGCTTTTCCTTCGTGGTTCTCCACGTCTCCAAATGACGCGGCCGCCGATCCGTCCATTCAGCGAAGCAGCACGGCGTCATGCCGTGGTCGTAGCTTGGCGGGAATAGTCATTACTCTCGCGCCATCCGGTTTTCTCCGAAAGAAGCACTCCGGACACTCCGCGCCTCTTTCCCTGACCCCGGGCAAACGGGGTCGAAAACCGTGAAGGCACGATCCCTGGAACCTCTCGTCCGGAACACCCGTGCATATGCCGCGGGCTCACAGACCAGAAACCGAAGGGGTCGGCGCTCAACGGCGAGCACCCAGTCGAGGGCTTTTAACGCCCCCGAGGCCTCGCGTAAGGCCCCGGCACGTTTTATACCACGAATGGTTAATTCTTTGCTGCAAATACACTTTTATGGATGCAACCGGTTGCAATCGACACAGCCCGCAAAGCGGTCCGGACACGGTCCCCGCCCGCTCTTCGCTGCGGGTGCAATGCCGCGCGTGACGCCGTCGGGTCCGATCGGAACCCGCGCAGGCTTCGCCTTTCAGGACAGGAATATGACAGATTGTTCGGATGCTTATCACCGACCGGGACCCGCCGGTACAACCGGGAAAACGTCCCTCGGTTCCGGGCCGCCGGAACCGGATTCTTTCTCAAGATCGCTTCCATCATACAGCGACGCCCGGAAACGAGTCCGGGCGCCGCACACGTCTCAGAGGTTGTAGTCGGTTCAGCCGTTGGTGTTGCGCAGTGTTTCGAAAAGGAACCACACGCGTCGCTCGCCTTCGTCGATCCAGTTTTCGAGAAGGCTGGCCGTGGCGACGTCGCCGTATTCGTCGCACATGTCGTGAAGTTCGCGCATGCTGGCGACGAGCGCACGATTATCGTCGCGCAATTCCGCCAGCATCTCGTGCGGGTGGACGAAATCGGCATCGTTATCCTTGATGCGCTGGCGGCGGGCGATGTCGCCGATGGAGCGCAGCGTGGTTCCGCCAAGCTTGCGGGCCCGTTCCGCCAGATCGTCGGTCAGGGCCAGAATCTGTTCCCCCTGCTCATCGAGCAAAAGGTGATAATCGCGGAAATTGGGGCCGGACATATGCCAATGAAAATTCTTGGTCTTGAGATAGAGAGCAAACACGTCGGCCAGAAGGGTCGTCGCGCCGGCCGAAATGTCCCTCACCGCTTCTTCGCCCAAACCGCTCGGCGTCTTCAGCGATGCGGTGCGACGGGATTTTACGCTCGATTCCATTGTCTTGCTCCTGTCAGGTCATGATGCCCGGTCGATTGAAGCGCCGGGGCGATAGTGAAGGGCGGGAGCATGCGCCCTCAAACCGTGGTCCCGGTTTCCCGGACCATAATCTGGCAGAGCATACGCGCCCGCTCATATAAGAATACCATTCCTGTAACGCGCGGCCCAGGGAAAGGTTCCCCCGGCCGGACGATCCTGACGGAATTTTGCGACAGGCCGATAAACATGCCCTGCTTCTCCAGCGGGCTTGAAGCCGGGGCATCGGCCGCGGCCGAAAATCCCTGTGGAACGTAAATTCCATTTTGTTACATTGACGGTAGAACGTATCGAAAAGGAAGAAAGGAACGCCATGAACGAAAGGGCAGCGCCGGCAACCGTGAAAGCCTTCGAGGAAAGGTTGCTGGAAGTGGCCGACAGCCTGCCGAAACGGCTGCGGCAGTGCGCCACCTTCGTCGCCGCGAATCAGGACCGCATCGCCGTTTCCACCGTTGCGGAAATGGCCGAAGGGGCCGGCGTGCAGCCCTCCGCCTTCATGCGTTTCTGTCAGATCATGGGCTTTTCCGGCTTTTCGGAGATGCAGCGGCTGTTTCGCGATTCCTATGTCGGCGGCTGGCCGGATTACGCCACGCGGCTTGACCATCTGCGCGAAAAGGGTGAGGAAAGCGGTATCGGGCTGCTGGCCGAATTCGTCGAGGCCGGACGGGCCTCGCTCGAAAGCCTTCTGAAAACCATCGATCCGCAAGCGCTGGACGAGGCCGTCGCCACCCTCGCCCGGGCCAACATGATCCATATCGCCGGCCTGCGGCGGTCCTTTCCGGTCGCCAGCTACCTCGCCTATGCCTTCGAAAAGATGAACGTGCCGGCGATGCTGCACAGCGCCGTCGGCAAACTGGACAACCAGAGCGTCATCCGCGCAGGCGACGCCGTGCTCGCCATCACCTTTTCCCCCTATTCCGCCGAAACCGTCGAACTGGTCGAAAATGCCCGGGCGCGCGGCATTCCCGCCGTCGTTCTGACCGATACGGCCGTCAGTTCGCTGCGCAAGTCCGGCGCCATGCTGATCACCGTCAGCGAAGTCGATTTCGGGGCTTTCCGCTCCCTTTCCGCCACGCTCTGCGTCGCGATCATGCTGGCGGTGGCCACCGGCACGCGGCGTGTCGACTGAATATTTTTATTGAAAGTTTCAAAAATAGAATTTACGATCCAAATATCGTCGGAAGGTGCTCGGGAGCGCGCTTTCCGCACAAAGCCGGGTGCGGCGGAGGCAGAAGCGAGGGAGGAGGAGGATCGTGAAAACACTCGATCTCATTACGATCGGACGTTCGTCCGTCGATCTTTACGGCGCCCAGGTGGGCGGCCGGCTGGAGGACATGGCCTCCTTCAATAAATATATCGGCGGCTCGCCGACCAACATCGCGGCCGGGACGGCGCGGCTGGGCCTGAAATCGGCGCTGATCACCCGCGTCGGCGACGAGCACATGGGGCGCTTCATCCGCGAGCAGCTCGTGCGCGAGGGCGTCGATGTGCGGGGCGTCGTGACCGATGCCGAGCGCCTGACCGCCCTCGTCCTGCTCGGCATTCGCGACGAGCATCAGTTTCCGCTGATCTTCTACCGCGAGAACTGCGCCGACATGGCGCTGTGCGAGGATGATATCGATCCGGCCTTCATCGCCGAGGCGCGGTGCGTCTGCGCCACCGGCACGCATCTGTCGAACCCCCGCACCGAGGCCGCGGTTCTCAAGGCGCTCAGGCTCGCGCGCGATGGCGGTGCGAAAACCGCGCTCGATATCGACTACCGCCCGAATCTGTGGGGGCTGTCGGGTCACGGCGACGGCGAAAACCGGTTCATCGAATCCGGCAAGGTGACGGCCAAGCTGCAATCGACCCTGCCGCTGTTCGACCTGATCGTCGGCACGGAAGAAGAATTCCACATCGCCGGCGGCTCGACCGATACGCTCGAGGCGCTGCGGGCGGTGCGCACCATCACCGGCGCTGCGCTGGTCTGCAAGCGCGGGCCGCTGGGCGCGGTCGTCTTCGAAGGCGACATTCCCGACAGTCTGGACGCCGGCAGGACGGGTCAGGGCTTCCCCATCGAGGTCTTCAACGTTCTGGGGGCCGGCGACAGCTTCATGTCGGGGCTTCTCAAGGGCTGGCTGACGGGCGAGGACTGGCCCGAAAGCCTCAAATACGCCAACGCCTGCGGCGCCTTCGCGGTGTCGCGCCACGGCTGCACGCCAGCCTATCCGAGCTGGGAAGAACTCCAGTATTTCTTCCGCACCGGCATCCGCAACAAGGCGCTGCGCAAGGACGAGGCGCTGGAGCAGGTCCACTGGTCGACGAACCGGAAGACCGCGTGGCCGCAGATGCGCGTTTTCGCCTTCGATCACCGCATGCAGCTCGAAGCGATCGCCCGCGAAGCGGGCGTCGCGGACGAACGCATCGGCGCTTTCAAGACGCTCTGCCTTCAGGCCGCGCTCAAGGTCTCCGGCGGCGCGGACGGCTACGGGATTCTCTGCGACAGCCGGCTCGGCCGCGAGGCGCTGCATACGGCCAGCGGCAGCGGCCTGTGGATCGGCCGGCCGGTGGAATGGCCGGGCTCGCGGCCGCTGACGCTCGAACCGGAAATCGGTCCCGATTTCGGCGGTCTGGTGGAATGGCCGCTGGAAAACGTCGTCAAGGTTCTGTGTTTCTATCATCCGGACGACTCCGAGGAGATGCGCACCGGGCAGGAAGCCACCCTCACCCGCCTGTTCCACGCGGCCCGGCGCAACCGTCTGGAGCTGCTTCTGGAGGTGATCCCGTCGAAGGTCGCCAAGACGGACGACGAAACGGTGGCGCGCATCATCGACCGTTTCTACGAGATCGGCATCTATCCGGACTGGTGGAAGCTGGAGCCGATGAAAACCGAGGCCGCGTGGAGAAACGCCTGCGAAGCCGTCGCCCGCCATGATCCCTACACGCGCGGCATCGTGGTTCTCGGGCTGGACGCGCCGGAAGCGGAACTGGCCGAAAGTTTCCGTCTCGCTGCGGGCTTCGATCTGGTAAAGGGCTTTGCCGTGGGCCGGACGATCTTCAACGACGCGGCCCGCAAATGGCTTTCCGGCGAAATCGGCGATGGAGACGCTGTGGAGGACATGGCACAGCGTTATCGCAATCTTTGCCGGATCTGGGATGAGGCACGCGCTGCAAGGGGAGAAGCCGCGTGAAAACGATCAGGCTGAAGGCAACCCAGGCTCTGGTTCGCTATCTGGCAAACCAGTTTAACGAAGACGGCGCCCCGTCCATCGCCGGAGTCTGGACGATCTTCGGGCATGGCAACGTGGACGGCATCGGCGAGGCGCTGCATGGCGCGCGCGACACGCTGCCCACCCTGCGCGGGCAGAACGAACAATCGATGGCCCATGCCGCCTCGATGGGCGCGGATGCGAGAAAGGTCGGCTCCATCGCGGAGCTGGAGGATGCGCTGGCGGTCGCCGTGCCCGAGGTTTTGCCCCGCCGCGAAGTCAACGCGGCCCGCCCGCCCGGCGCGCATATCAGCATCGAGCCGGGCGACGCGAAAGGCGGGGCCGATTTCCCGCCGGTTCTCAAGATTGCCGCAGATCACGGCTATAGCGGCCGGATCGTCATCGAAGCCGAACAGGACCCGGATATGCGTAATTCGTCCGAATATCAAAGCCCCTCAATGGTCCGCACCGCCGGGCTGGAACGGGTGGCGGCATGAGCTTTCTCGACCGGCACCATCCCTTCTTCAAGCCGCTCTGGCGGCGGGCGCTGACCGTCGCGGCTCCCGTCGCGTGGTCGATCTTCGAGGTTGCGAGCGGGTCCGTGGGCTGGGGCATCCTCTTCTTCGCCGCCGGCGCCTATGCCGCCTGGGAACTGTTCATCGCGCCCGAGCCGGCGAAGGAAGAGACGTTGAACGACAACGGCAAGGCTGGAGACGAACCATGAGCAGGCTGCTGCGCAAACCGGCCGGTACGACCGGAAAGGTGTATGACGTTACGCCGGAAAACGCCGGATGGGACTATGTCGGCTTCGGCCTCTACAAGCTGAAGGCGGGCGAAACGGCAGCGGAAGCGACCGGCGACGTCGAGGCGATCCTGGTTCTCGTCGAGGGCAAGGCCCGCATTTCCGGCGGCGACAAGGATTTCGGCGAGCTGGGCGAGCGGATGAACATCTTCGAGAAGAAGCCGCCGCATTGCGTCTATGTGCCCGCCGGCTCGTCCTGGTCGGCAACGGCCACGACCGACTGCACACTGGCCATCTGCACCGCGCCGGCGAAACCGGGCCGCCCCGCCCGGCTCATCGGCCCCGACGGCATTTCGCTCGCCGAGCGCGGCAAGGGCGCGAACACCCGCTTCGTCTACGCTATCGCGATGGAAGACCGGGACGTGGCCGACAGCCTGCTCGTCACCGAAGTGTTCACGCCGCAGGGCAACTGGTCCTCCTATCCGCCGCACCGGCACGATGAGGACAACTATCCCGACATGACCTATCTGGAAGAAACCTATTATCACCGGCTGAACCCGGCGCAGGGCTTCGGCTTACAGCGCGTCTTCACCGAGGACGGCTCGCTGGACGAGACGATGACCGTTGCCGACGGTGACGTCGTGCTGGTGCCCAAGGGTCATCATCCGTGCGGCGCGCCCTACGGCTACGAGATGTACTACCTCAACGTCATGGCCGGCCCGCTGCGCAAATGGCGCTTCAAGAACCATCCTGACCACGACTGGATCTTCCGGCGCGACAATTCCTGACGCACCGTTTTCCGCCATCGGGATTTTTCACCGAACAAGCTTCGGGAAGACGGCATGAAGAACAGTCTGGGCGTGGGCCCGATAGGCACCGGCTACATGGGAAAGCTACGCGCTGGCATGGAACGCCGTGGCCACCACCTTCAGCGACGTGGCGCCGCCCGAGGCTGCTGAGGCTTGTCGATCGGCACGTCCTCCTTCGGAAACAATCACGCCGACGGCCATTTCGTCTTTATTGGAAATGACCGCGTTGAACTCGATGCCGCTCGACGGCCAGTTGGTCACGCCGGCTTCCCCGGCGCGGCGGGCGTGCCGGGCCGCCGATCTCGAAGGCGCGAAAATACAGTGATCTTTTCTTTACGAATGTTCTTCTATCATTGCGACAATACTTATCCCGTCGCCATGATGGCTTCGTTCAATGGACTACATGGCACTCCGGCCCGGGCCAGACAGCATGTTTTCCGTGATTGCCGGACTGGAAGCGACCGGAATTCCGCGAAAAACCACAGATCATCCAGTCCATTCATCTTGTGTTGAGCGCTCTACCCTTACGCAATGAAGGACGTTTCATGTCGAAATTCTCGATCAAGAAGCAAATCTGGTTTGCTTTTCTCATTCTCTTGTCCGCCCTGGTCGCCGTCAGCGGCGTGGCCCTCTATGCCGTTTTCCAGCTTTCCGACAACAGCCGTCAACTCGCCGACAAGGCCGTACCGAGCGTGCGCTACTCCATGAAGCTGCGGGCCGACATCAACGACCTGCGCGTCAGCGGCCTCTATCACATCCTGTTCGAAACGCCGGAGGAAATGGCTTCGGAATACGGCTGGTGGGAAAAGAAGATCGACTGGGTCGAGGAAACGCGGCGCACGTATGAAGGATATGCCGATACGGAGGAGGAGCACCGCATTCTCGCGGCGTTCGACACGGCGTGGGGAACCTATGTCGAGGCCGCGAAGGAAACGCTGGCGCTTTCCACGAACGGACAGAAACGCGATGCCTTCCGCGCCGACCGCGCCACGTTGACACCGCTGATCGACGTCGCCAACGACGCCTCGACGCAGCTGGTCGAATACGCCCAGCAGGAATCGAATACGCTCAGGGCAGAGGCGTTGGCCATCCAGAAAACCGTTTCCTTCGCCATCACCGCGGCGATCGTCATTGCCGGCCTGCTGGCCTGCGTCACCGTTCTCCTGCTGACCTCTTCCGTCGGCAAGGCCATCGCCTCGATCATCGCGCCGATGAAACGGCTCGCGGCAGGCGAACTCGACGTGGATGTCCCGCATCGCGGAAAGCCGACCGAGGTCGGTGCGATCGCGGATGCCGTGCAGGTGTTCAAGGAAGGCCTTCACAAGCGCGCCGAACTGGAGCAGCAGGCGGCCCGATTCCAGGATGAGCTCGACCGCAAGCTGAAGGACGCTGAAGCGGCTTTCGAAGCCGCGGCGCACGACCAGGCCGCCGCCGTCGATGCTCTCGCGACCGGTCTGGCCGAGCTTTCGGCCGGCAATGTCGCCTACCAGATCGCCCAACCCTTCGCCGGAAAGCTCGACCGTCTGCGGCTCGACTTCAACGGTTCGCTCTCCAAGCTGAACGCGGCCCTGTCGTCGGTTGGAGAGGCTTCGAACGGCATCGACGCCGGATCGCGGGAAATCCAGGCGGCGGCCGACGACCTTTCCCGGCGGACCGAACAGCAGGCCGCGTCGGTCGAGGAAACGGCGGCCGCGCTGGAGGAGATCACCACCACCGTCAAGGATTCCACCCGCCGGGCGGAAGAAGCCGGAGAACTGGTCGCCCGCACCCGCAAGGGCGCCGAGCAGTCGGGGGAAATCGTCCGCAATGCGGTTTCCGCCATGCAGGAGATCGAAAAATCGTCCTCCGAGATCAGCAACATCATCGGCGTCATCGACGAGATCGCCTTCCAGACCAACCTTCTCGCGCTGAATGCCGGCGTCGAGGCGGCCCGTGCCGGGGACGCCGGGAAGGGCTTCGCCGTCGTCGCGCAGGAAGTGCGCGAACTGGCGCAGCGTTCGGCCAATGCCGCCAAGGAGATCAAGGAACTGATCGTCAAATCCGGCGAACAGGTTCGCAAGGGCGTTCATCTCGTCGGCGAAACCGGCACGTCTCTGGAAAAGATCGTTGCCGAGGTGCAGGACGTGACCCGCAACGTCACGGCCATCGTCGAGTCGGCCCGGGAGCAATCGACCGGCCTTCAGGAGATCAACACCGCCGTCAACACGATGGATCAGGGCACGCAGCAGAATGCCGCGATGGTGGAGCAGCAGACGGCCGCCAGCCACAATCTCGCCCGCGAGGCGACGACGCTGAAGCAGTTGCTTTCGCAGTTCAGGCTGTCGGGTGCGGCCCAGCTTTCCGCGCTGCGTCCGGCAAACGGCGAAAGCCGGCCTGTCGCCTCGCCGGCCAGGGAACGGACGCAAGCCGTGGCCCGCGCCTTTTCCGGAAACGCCGCCCTTGCCGTGGACAAGAGCGAGTGGGAGGAGTTCTGATGCACTCGCCCGTGCGGTAAAGATCGCAACCGCCATCCCGACGCCACAAGATTCCCATCTTTGCGTCCCAATTACGCGCCCATCCGGATATCCCCGGATGGGCGCGGACGACATAGGAAACGGAAAACGCATGAAAGCCGCATATGCGTTGCGGACGAGACCGTAATGGTGACATTACAAGGCGACGATACACCGGTTGCCAGGGACAGGGCCGTCCAGCCGGATAGCCCGTGCCGTTCCGGCACGCGGAGTCCGGCCGAGCCCCGACAGATATCCGCACGAACAGGAATACGATAGTGGCAAACTCTGTTCCCGATGAACCGCAAGACCCCTCCCCGGCGCCGGAGGAGGAAGACGCGATCCGGCACGACGCCTCCGAGCGCCTGGAATGGCTGGAAGCGATGATCAATCATGTTCCCGACTTCATCTACGCGAAGGATCGTCAGGGGCGTTTCCTGTTCGCCAATCAGGCCATCATCGCCAATAACGGTTTGTCGAGCGTGGACCAGATCGTGGGCTTCACCGACGTCGATCTGCATGGCGATGCCGCGCGGCAGGCGAAGATCGCGGAAATCGAACAGCGCGTCATGGAATCGGGCGAGGCCGACATCGGCTATGAGGAACGTGCCATGCGCGGCGGCCAGGACCGCTGGCTGATCATGTCCCGCGTGCCGCTGCGGGACAAGAAACAGCAGATCATCGGCGTCGTCGGGGCCTCGCACGACATATCCGCCCGCAAGGCCGCGGAACGGATCATGCAGACGCAGGCGAGCATTCTGGAAATGATCGTCGGCTCCGAATCCCTTCCGCGCTTCATCGAGGAGTGCGCCGTGCTTCTGGAAAGGCTGGCGACGGGCACCAGAGCGATGGCATGCCTCAGGCTATCCGGCGAAACCGCGGCAATGGTAACATCCCCGTCCATCCCGGAGGATTGCTGGCCGCTGCTGGGCCGAACCCCGGACTCCCTCCTGTCCGACAGTCTGGAAAACGCTTCAAACTGGTGGCGGGCCGTCATGGCAGAACGCCAGTCCGGCAATGCCGCCTGCCGCTGCGTGGAAATCCCTTCCATCGTCGAAGGCCGGCACGGATTTCTCTTCTGCGCAATTCCCGGCCACGCCCTGAACTGGGGGCTGAGCGAATTCGTCGACAATGCGGCGCGCATGATCGGAATTGCGATCGATCGCCAGCAGGCGGAGGCGCGCATACGCTTTCTGGCCCGGCACGACAGTCTCACCGGCCTGCCGAATCGCACGACTCTCGAAACGAGACTCGAAGAGACGCTCGAAGCCGCCAGACAGGCCGGTTCGCAAGTGGCGATCGGCTTTGTCGACGTCGACAATTTCAAGCAGGTCAACGATCAGTTCGGTCATGAAAGCGGTGATGCGCTCCTGAAGACCATAGCCGACCGGATTTCCGCGGTTCTCGGGCCGAACGACATCGCCGCACGCATCGGCGGTGACGAATTCGTCCTCGTCCTGCCCGGCGAGGCGAAAGACTACCTGATGACGCTGGATCACCTGCGGCTGAGGCTCGCGGAACCGATCCTCCTGCACGGCATGGACATGCAGGCCACGTGCAGTATCGGCATGGCCCGTTTCCCGGATGACGGCGACACCGCCTCCTCGCTCTTTTCCAGAGCAGACATGGCGATGTACAGCGTCAAGCAGGCCAACCGCGACGGCATCGCCTTCTTCTCCGAGGCGATGGAACGAAACCTGCGCAGGAAACAAGTTTAAAAAAGCATTCCCGCTTTTGTTCCTACATGTTTCCGGACGCAGGTTTTACGAATTCATTCCCTGCGTCAGGTGTCCGAAGGCAAAACAGGAATGTCCTTGGTGATTCCGTACCATCTCTTGATGCGCCCGTCGGGCCATTTCGCCGCGATGGCATAACTGCATACGTGCCGGAAACTTCCGTCCGGCTGGATGAAGCGGAACTCTTCCTTGTAAGGCTCGTCGCTCGTGATCCAGCTGAACCACTTCTCCTTCAAGCGGGGAAAATCCTCCGGATGGATTCTCCTCTGCCACCGCTCGATGCGCTGCCGCATCGTATCTCCGGGCAGATCCTCCGAACTGGGGCTGATATAGTCGAAAATTCCGTCGGGGGTCGCGGCCCATTCGATATGGGGGTTCAGCTCGGTCACGTACCGATAATGCTCCTCGCGGTCGGCAAGGGCGTTCAGCGCCCGCATCTGTTCGGTGTTATCGATCGAAACCAGCGAGAAGCCGATGACCGCATCGTCGACATCCGTCACGCGGGTATTGAAGACGAGGACGTCGCGGCCCTGAAAATGATACTGGTGCTGCGCGGACGCGCCGGTTTCCATAGAATTGCGCAGCAATTGCACGGCGATGTCGGCGGCAACCGGCTCCATCACCTCATGGATCGTCTTTCCTTCCAGTTCCGCGGCGCTCAGGCCGTGCATGCTGGCAAAGCGATTGTTGGCGCTCACATGCCGAAAATCCAGATCGATGAAGCACAGGCCGACCGGCGCCTGCTTGTACAATGCCGCCAGCTGATGCAGCCGCTGGAACGGCGAGATGTCGAGCGTTCGGGTCTGCACGCTCCTGTTCCCGACGGTTTCGAGGAACTGGCCCGCGCCGGCGGCATTCAGGGCCTTGCCGTAGAGCCACCCCTGCCCCAGATCGCACCCGAATTCCCGCAGGGTCGCTTCCTCTTCCTTCGTCTCCACCCCTTCGGCAACGACCGTTATGCCGAGACTTTGGCCGAGCCCGATGATGGCCGCCGCAATCCGGCGCTTCGCCGGCTCGCGGTCGATCAGGTGTACGAAACGCCTGTCAATCTTGAGCTTGTGGAACGGGAAGGCTTCCAGCCGGGCAAGGTTCGAATAGCCCGTTCCGAAATCGTCGATGGCAATCCGCACCCCCAGCGCATCCAGCTCGTGCAATATCCCGTGGCCGCTTTTCGCATCGGCCATGAGGGAGCTTTCGGTGATTTCGACCTGAACCCGGCCGATGGGAAATCCCGTCCTGCGCACGACATCGGCAATATGCTGCGGCAGGTTCCTGCTGGCCAGCTGAAGCGGGGAAATGTTGAAGGCCAGGAAAAACTCGCCCGGCCAGTTCACAGCCGCCAGACAGGCCTGCTCCATCAGCGCGTCGGACAGCAGGTCGAGCAGGCCGAGCCGCTCCAGCGGCGCGATGAACGTCAGGGGGCTGATGTCGCCGTCCTGCGGGTCGCTCCACCGGGCGAGGACCTCGAATCCGGCCACCTTTCCGGAGCGTATGTCGATGATCGGCTGGAAACCCGGCCAGACCTGGCCCTGCTGGATCGCGACTTCGAGGAGCTTGCAAACGGAGTTCTTTCTGCCGGCCGTTATCACCCGTAATGTCGACTGCCTTCGCCGCAGGGGGGCTGCCATTCCACGATCCCTTCAGGGTCTTTTCCACCACCAAAGGATAATATAACCACTTCATAAGTAAAGTCTTGGCAGGATTACAGAAAACAGCGGCGAATTGTCGCCGGCCCTACATGGTTATCGCCCATCGAATCTGGATTCGACGCCTCGTCCGCCAGACTATTCAGAATCCGAACATTCGCCCGAAGGCGAATGCACTCGATTTTTCCCGCGATGCGCGAGAAGGAATATCCTCTCCGGGAATATTACGGGAAGGCACAAGTGATTCGCCCGCCCCCGGCACCGACTGCGCACGCCGGGCCGCGAGAAGGCGAAGCCCCGCCGCGACGACTTCGCCTTCCGTGGCATAATCTCCCGATGCGATCGCCTCGCTGATCATGTCGACCATTTCGACCGGCAATATCACGCCGAGAGGCCGGTTCGTTTCCATGAGCTTCGCTTTCATTCACTGTTTCGCCAGAGGCGCACGACGCCCGCGGGGACGCGGATCGTGCTCCCCTCACCTCCGGTCAATCGCCGCGCAGCATGTTGCGCGTCACGTCCATCAGATCGACCACGCCGCGCGGCTTTCCCTGACGCGACAGCACGGCGGCCTCGCGAATGTCGGAAGACGTCAGCCGTTTCGCGGCCTCTTCGAGCGTGGTGGAACCGGGCAGGCAGAGTTCCGGCCAGTCCTCTCCGGGCTTTTTGGGGCGTGCGATCGACCGCAGCACGACCACGCGGGAACGGTTCACCTCGCGAACGAAGGAACGCACGTAATCGTTCGCCGGATTCATGACGATATCCTGACAGGTGCCCTGCTGGGCGATCTCGCCGGCCCGAAGAATGACGACCCGGTCTCCCAGCCGCAACGCCTCGTCGAGATCGTGCGTGATGAAGACGATGGTCTTGCGCAGTTCCTTTTGCAGTTCGAGCAGGACGGACTGCATGTCCACCCGGATCAACGGGTCGAGCGCGGAAAACGCTTCGTCCATCAGCAGGATGGGTGCATCGTTCGCCAGCGCCCGCGCCAGCCCGACACGTTGCTGCATGCCGCCGGAAAGCTGGGTGGGATAGTGGTCCTCGTAGCCGTGCAGACCGACCCGCTCGATCCAGTGCCTGGCGCGCGGCACACTCTCACGACGGGGAATGCTCTGGATATCCAGCCCGTAAAGGGTGTTTTCCAGCACGGTGCGGTGCGGCAGCAACCCGAATTTCTGGAACACCATCGCCGTCTTGTGGCGGCGGAAGTTCCGCAATTCGTCAGCCGTCATCTTCGCGACGTCCTGACCGTCGATCAGAACCTCGCCGGCCGTCGGCGCGATCAGTCCGTTGATGTGGCGCAGAAGCGTGGACTTTCCCGAACCGGAAAGCCCCATGATGACGGAGATATGTCCCGCTGGAAGCTCGGTATTGATATTGCACAGGCCGAGGGAGTGATTATGCTTGCGGTTCAGCTCTCCCTTGGTCATGCCGTTCCTGACCGCATCGACCCAGCGGTCGGGATCGCGTCCGAATATCTTGTAGAGATTGCGGATCTCGATACCCGGAACGAAGGCCTCCTCGTCGGCTTCGAGCGTGCCGCTCTCGTCGGCGGCCTGGTTGGGATCAGTCATTGTGGACCTCCGTGTAGCGTTGGAGACGCTTGCCGAACGCCTGGCTGGCGCGATCGAAGGAAATGGCGATCGCCACGAGTGCGAAACCGTTCAGGAAGCCCAGCGTGAAGAACTGGTTGTTGATCGCCTGGAGAACGTTCCTGCCGAGACCGCCGACCCCGACCATCGACGCGACGACGACCATCGACAGCGACATCATGATGGTCTGGTTGACGCCGGTCATCAGCGTCGGCAGGGAAAGCGGCAGTTGCACGCCCCACAATTTCTGCCGCTCGGACGAGCCGAATGCGTCGGCTGCCTCTATGACCTCCTTGTCCACCAGCCGGATGCCGAGATTGGTGAGGCGGATCATCGGCGGCATGGCGTAGATCACCACCGCGATCATGCCCGGCACCTTGCCGATGCCGAAAATGACCACCACCGGAATGAGATAGACGAAGCTCGGCAATGTCTGCATCACATCCAGCACGGGATTGATGATCTGCTGGGCCCGGTCCGAACGGGCGGCGGCGATGCCGATCGGCAGGCCGATGACGACCGCCGTCAGGGTGCAGATCGTGACCATCGAGAGCGTCACCATCGCATCCTGCCACAACCCGACCCAGCCGATGGCGAAGAGTGCAAATGCCGTGCCGAGCGTGATCTTCCAGGAGCGTCCGGCGACATGGATCACGATCAGCAGAAGCAGGAAGACGACGATCCACGGGCTGTCGACGAAGACGCCCTCGAGCGCGTTGAGAAAACGTTGAAGCGGGGCAGTCGCGGCATCGATATAGGGAGACATCGAGCGCACCATGTCGCGAAAGCCACCGTCGATGGTGCGGCGCATGGCGCGCAGCGTCTGGCCGCTCAGGGCCGGCGCCTCGCACAGGAGGGACGGAAGCCCCCAGCAGGATGAAGCCATCGGCTATCCTTTCGAAATTCATTCAATGAAACGGCACGGAACCACCCGGCGGAAACCGGGCGGTTCCGGAAAACCCGGATGGAACGGTCAGATCGCGTCTTCGACCTGCTGGGCGACATCCGGCGCAAGCCACGCCTTCCAGATTTCAGGCTTGGTTTCCAGGAAGTGGAAAGCGGCGTCCTCGTTCGTGGCCTGGTTCTCGTCCTGCCAGGCGAGGATCTCGTTCACGACGTCGTTCTTCCAGCTGCGCTTGCCGAGATAGTCCATAGCGATGGCGTTCTTCTCGGCGAACGACTTGGTGACGACGGTGAAGACGTCGGCGGTCGGATAGGACGTGACCTGCGGGTCCGCGCAGTCCGCAACCACCGTGCATTCGTCGAATTCCTTGCGGTCGAGCGGCTTTTCGAACGGCAGCTTCACCATGTCGTACTTGCCGAGGATGGCCGTCGGCGACCAGTAGTAGCCGAGCCAGCCCTGCTTGCGCTCATAGGCATTCGCAATCGAGCCGTCGAGGCCGGCGGAGGAGCCGCTGTCGACCAGATCGAAACCCTTCTCGCCGGCCTTCAGGGCGCGATAGAGGTTGGCGGTGGTGATCTGGCAGCTCCAGCCGGCCGGGCAGTTCATCACGGCGCCGCGCTCGGGCCGTTCCGGTGCGGGAAAGAGTTCGGGATGCTCCAGCGCCTTTTCGACGGAGGTGATTTCGGGATGGGCCTCGGCTACATAGGCCGGAATCCACCAGCCTTCGACGCCGCCCTCTTCCAGAATGCGGGCCGCCTCGATCAGCCGGCCTTCGGACACGGCGTTGGCGAGCGGGTCCTTCACCGAATTGACCCACAGTTCGGGGGCGACATCAGGCTCGCCCTTCTCGTTCATCGATGTAAAGGTCGGCATCGTATCGCCGCTCACCAGATCGACGGTGCAGCCATACCCTTCCTCGAGAATAACCTTGTCGACCCACGCGGCGACGCCGGCGGAAGCCCAGTTCATTTCGGCAATGGTGACACGGCCGCAACCATCCTGGGCCAGGGCGGAGGTCGCCATCAGGCCGCCACAGGCGGCAAGAAAAGACATGGCAATCAACTTCGTCATGACAATATTGTCCTTCGTCGTTGTGCAGCGCACAAAAATGCTGGCCGAACGGACCGCTGCAATGCCCGTTAACCGAGATGATTGGTCAACTTCCCCTGAAAGAGCCAACGGGCAAAAGGGAAGCAAGCGCGACACAAGGGAGCATCGCTCTGGCGCAAAAAGGCATGAAGCCGGGAAACGGGTCTTGCGAAAGACCCCAAGCGCCAGTCAAAGTGCGAGCCGCGGCGGGCTCGAACGGCGGCATGACTAACCAGAAAAAACCACAATTGCAACCCGATACGGACACGTAAACGTCGCACCCGCCCGTCCGGCGGGCTGCGGAGCGCCCGTTTTCGGCGAAAACGCCGCTCTTCGAAGAAGAAAGCGCGGGCGATCACGTTCGCGGCAATGGATGGCTTTCGTCAAGGAAACCATGCCGTTCACACGCGCCCGAGCGCCGGCGGCGCGGCGACCGCGCCCCGTTCGACGCCGCTTCCTCATTACGGGACTACGTATCGGGCACCGGATCGGATAGGATCGCCCGCGCATTGCCGGAATCGCGAAGACGGGCCCGACGATACGTTTGCAGGAACATGCCGGAGGACACATTGACGACCCCACAGTTTCAAAAGGCCAGCTTCGTCACCGTCGTGGTGCTCGTTTCCATCGCCTTCATCGCCCTGGTCCTTCCGTTCTACGGCGCGATCCTGTGGGCGGTCGTTCTTGCCATCCTGTTCAATTCTCTGCAAAGGCGGCTGGAAAGGTCGTTCGGCGGGCGCAAGAGCCTGGCGGCGGCGGTCTGCACCATCCTGTGCATTTTCATCGTCGTGATCCCGGTATCGCTGCTGCTGGCTTCGCTGGCACGCGAGGCCACCAATCTCTATACGCGCCTGAGCAACCGCGAGTTCGACCCAGCGGCGATTCTCGCGCAGGTCCGCGCCTCGCTGCCGACTTTCGTGCTGGATGCCCTCGCCCGGCTCAATCTCGCCGAATTCTCCGAGATCCAGGCCCGCCTGACGGCCTTCATCGGCCAGGTTACGCAGGCGATCGCCACGAGAGCGCTCGCCATCGGCCAGAACACGGCCCAGCTTCTCATCAATCTCGGCGTGCTGATCTATCTGCTGTTCTTCCTGTTCCGGGACGGTCCGCGTCTTGTCGGCGCGATCCGCCGATCGAGTCCGCTGAACCTTCGCCAGACCGACTATCTGTTCGGCCAGTTCGCAGCGGTGGTGAAGGCCACGGTGAAGGGCAACGTAATCATCGCAGCCATTCAGGGCACCATCGGCGGCGTGACGTTCTGGCTGCTGGGGATAGAGGCCGCCCTGCTCTGGGGCGTGGTGATGGCGATGCTGTCCCTTCTGCCGGCGGTCGGCGCCTTTCTCGTCTGGGCGCCGGTGGCGATCTACTTCCTGCTCTCGGGAAGCTATCTCAAGGGAATCCTCCTGTTTGCGGTGGGTGTCTTCGTCATCAGCCTGATCGACAATCTTCTGCGGCCGCCGCTGGTGGGCAAATCCACCCGCCTGCCCGACTATCTGGTGCTTGTCTCGACGCTCGGCGGCCTGGCGCTCATCGGCATGAACGGCTTCGTGATCGGGCCTCTCGTCGCGGCCCTGTTCCTCGCCGTCTGGTCGCTGTTGTCGCAGGACGACCTTTCAGGCCGGGACACGCTCATCGAGGACCGCGACACGGACGCATGAAACAGGGCCGGGTCGCATCCCGGCCCGCAATTTTCCCCGCCTCGTCTTCACAACCGCGCGTCTTTGCTTTAGAAGCCCGCCATTATCCGGTCGCAGCCTACCCGGTCAAAACAAGGACACCTGATTATGAAAACGATCGTCATCTGCTCCGGCGGACTGGACTCCGTTTCGCTCGCCCACAGGATCGCGGCGGAACATGAACTGAACAGCCTCGTTTCCTTCGACTACGGCCAGCGCCACAGGAAGGAGCTGGATTTCGCCGCGGACTGTGCGAAACGGCTCGGCGTGCCGCATCACATCATCGATATCCGCCCGATCGGCGCACACCTGACCGGTTCGGCGCTGACCGACGATGTCGACGTGCCGGAAGGCCATTATGCCGAAGAGACCATGCGTAGCACGGTGGTTCCCAATCGCAACGCCATCATGCTCACCATCGCCTTCGGGCTGGCCGCCGCGCAGCAGGCCGAGGTGGTCGCCATCGCCGTCCACGGCGGCGACCATTTCATCTACCCGGATTGCCGCCCCGGCTTCATCGACAGTTTCAACGCCATGCAGCAGCAGGCCCTCGACGGCTATGCCGATGTGCGGCTGTTCGCGCCCTACGTGACCGTTTCCAAGGCGGCCATCGTGGTCGACGGTGCGAAACACGGCACGCCGTTCGCAAAGACATGGTCGTGCTACAAGGGCGGAGACCGTCACTGCGGCCGGTGCGGCACCTGCGTCGAGCGGCGCGAGGCGTTTCACCTGGCCGGCATCGCCGATCCCACCGACTACGAAGACCCGGATTTCTGGGTGGCGGCCACCGGCGCCTATGCGGCACGCGAGGTCCGCTGATGTTCCGGATCACGAAGGAATTCCATTTTTCCGCTTCGCACCAGCTGAAAAGCCTGCCCGACGACCATCAATGCGCCCGCCTGCACGGGCATAACTACATCGTCGAGGTCGAGCTTTCCGGCACCGAGCTGAACGAGCACGGCTTCGTTCGCGACTATCACGAGCTTGCGCCCCTCAAGCAGTATATCGACACGCATTTCGACCACCGTCATCTCAACGACGTGCTCGGCCACGACCGGGTGACGGCGGAGTGCCTTGCGCAGCATTTCTACGACTGGTGCAAGGCGCGCCTGCCGGAAACGAGCGCCGTGCGCGTGAGCGAAACACCCAAGACATGGGCGGAATACCGGCCATGAGCAGCCGGCGCGAAACGGCCATTCGCGTCAGTGAAATCTTCGGCCCGACCATTCAGGGCGAGGGCATGCTGATCGGGCTGCCGACCGTCTTCGTGCGCACCGGCGGCTGCGATTACCGCTGCTCCTGGTGCGACACGCTGCACGCCGTCGACACCGAATATCGCGACCAGTGGACGCCGATGACGGTCGAGGCCATCTGGCAGGAGGTCAGGCGCCTTTCGGGCGGGCAGCCGCTGACCGTGTCCCTTTCGGGCGGCAATCCCGCCATCCAGCCGTTCGGGGAACTGATCGCGAAAGGCCATGACGAGGGCTATCGTTTCGCGCTCGAAACGCAGGGCAGCATCGCACGGGACTGGTTCGCCGATCTCGACTATCTGGTCCTCAGCCCCAAGCCGCCCTCCAGCGACATGGACACCGACTGGAACAGCCTCGAACACTGTCTGGCCGCGGCCGCCGGCCGGCCGCAAACCGCCCTGAAGATCGTCGTTTTCGACGATGCGGACTATCTCTATGCACGCGACGTCGCCGCACGCCATCCGCAGCTTCCCGTTTATCTCCAGCCAGGCAACCATACGCCGCCGCCGCCCGACGACGACGATGCGCGGGTCGATATCGACGGGGTGATGGACCGCATGCTGTGGCTGGTGGACAAGGTGTGCGCCGACCGCTGGTTCGAAGCCCGCGTCCTGCCGCAGCTTCACGTCCTCCTGTGGGGCAACAAGCGCGGTGTGTGACCCGCCGTCAATCCGGCGCATCCTCCTCCGCCCTCTCATTGCGGCTTAACAGTCCCGCATCCTCGAGCGCCTCGACATCCGGCAGGTCGCGCAGCGTCTCCAGACCGAAGGCCGACAGGAAATGTTTCGTCGTCACATAGGTATAGGGCGCGCCCGGCGTCGGGCTGCGGGGACCCGAGGCGATGAAGCCCGCGCCGCGCAGGGCGCCGATCGTATCGCGCGAAATCTCCCTGCCGAATATCTTCGACAGTTCGCCGCGCGTGACCGGCTGGAAATATCCCACCGCCATCAGCACCATCGCCTCGGACTCCGAAAGCGCGGCGGTAGCGGAACGGGTCTGGGCGGACGAAGCGCGGATCGTGTCCGCATAGCGGGAACGGGTGCGGTACTGCCAGCCGCCGGCGACCGAGACCAGTTCGTAGGGCCGGCCGGCCAGTTCATCGCGCAGATCGTCGATCAGCAGATCGAGGCTGCAATTGCGGCCCACCACCCGCGCCAGCGTCTCGCGCGTCACCGGCTCGGACGACGCGAAGATGACCGCCTCGATGCGGAGCAACCACTCCCGCCAGCGCAGGTCCGCCGGCAGATCCTCCAGTTCTCGGTCGAAGAGAACGTCGTCCGCGGCCTTCGTCCTGCCGGCTCGTGCCGCCCTTGCCGTCTTCGATCCGGCCATCGTCACAATCCGTAGATTCGGAAACTGGAACGGCCAGAAAGTTCCCGGACCGCGCCGAACGTTTCCAGCCGCTCGAAAAGCCGGCTGCTCGCCCAGCGCGACAGGCCCGTGCCGGAAGCCGATGCCGAAACCGCGTCCTCGTCCAGAATCCGGCCGATGACGGCCCCGGCGCCTTTCGTGCGAACCTTCGGTGCGACGGCGAGAAGCTGATCGGCGCGGCGGGCGATGTCGCCGGCCGAGCGCAGCGCCGCATCGGCGCCTTCGACCAGAGCGAGGCAGACGGCGCGCCCGAAAGCGGGCTCTCCCGGACGCACGCGGCCCCTGCCCCCGATCGTCCTGAAAGCGGAGCCATAGCGCTCAGCCATCAGCAACGGCACGGGGCGCTCCCATTTCAGCTTTGCGGCAACAAGCCGGTCGGCAAGCGCCCAGGCAAGCGGCTCGGCATCCGGCCGCTCGGCGCAGATCGCCGAGACCAGATCGGCGGCGGCGAAGGGAACGGCGCGGCCCGACTGCACGGCGTCGTCGAGATGATCGACGGCCCGCGCGAGATGATCGTCCCAGCGCAGCGCCAGCCGCTCGGCGATCCGGGCGAGGAATGACGAGGTGATCGAACCTTTTCTGCCGGCCAACATTAAGAAGGCCGAGAATACGTTGCCGGCCGGACCGGGATCGTCGCCCGGCGCGGTCAGCAGAACGGCATCGCGCAACGCACTCTCATCCTCTTTGCGGCCCATCGACCGCACGGCGACGACGGCGCATTTCAACGCCTGACGCGAACGCCAGCAGCCGGACCAGACGGGTTCGGACCGTACCAGATCGTCGAGCGATTTCAAGGCGATGCCTGCGGCGAAGGCGGCGTCGAGTTCGCCCGGCTCACGCCCGCGCGGCAGAGTCCAGCCGGGAAGGCGATGCGAGAGCGCGGTGTTTGCAGAAAGCGAATCCATACGGGCGAGCATATATCGTCCGCGCGGTTCTGGCCATTGGCCTCACCCCAAACCGCACAGCCCTGCGCTCATGCAAAACAAGCAATAACGACCTGCCGCCAGTTGGACATGCGAAGGCAGCGCGCGTCATTCGCACAGCCCGGTCCCGGCGCGTGCTGCACTCATCCGGCAGTCACCTTGTCCTTCAGGACGGCCACCCGTTCCGGCCTGATGCCCGAGCCGACGAGCCGGCCGGCAAGATGGGCGAGGAGCGGCCAGCGGGCTATGCCGCGCATGAAGGCCGGAGGGCCGGCCCGGCGTTCGGGATCGTCCTGCCGCTTGCGGCTGCTGCGCTGCATCATGAGTTGCAGCTTCTGCGTGACCTTCGTCGGGAACAAGCGACGCTTTTCGACGGCGGCCAGATGCCGATCCGCGAGCGTGCCGTTTTTCAGCGGACCGGCCAGGATATTGGCGGCGGCCACCGCATCCTGAATGGCGAGGTTCACGCCGAACCCGCCGATGGGCGACATGGCATGGGCGGCGTCACCGATGCAGATCAGGCCCGGACGCCACCAGCGCTCCAGCCGGTCGATGCGGATGCTCAGCAGATGAACGTCGTCCCATGAGCGGATTTCGTCCACCCGGCCGGCCGGCAGCGGCGATGCCGCGGCGACGGACGCCCGAAACGCCTCGATTCCGCCGGCCTTCACATCGGCGAAGCTGCCCTTGCGCACCACATAGCCGCATTGCCAGTAGTCGCCGCGGTCGACCATGACGAAGCCCTGCCGCGGCCCGCCATGCCCCATCGTATAGGGCGGATCGTCCGGCTGGTGCGATAGTTTCATCCACAGGACGTCGCTCGGCGCGCCGAAGCTTTCCACCGTGAGGCCGGCCTTTTCGCGGACGCGCGAATTTCGCCCGTCGGCGCCGACGACCAGAGCGGACCGAATCTCCAGCGTTCCCTCCGGCGTGGAGGCGAGAAGCCCGGCGATCCTGCCGTTCTCCTCCAGCAGTTCCGTCACCTCGGCCTCCATGACGAGCCGGAAATTCGGCAACCGCGCGGCCTCGCCAGCGAGAAAGTCGAGGAAATCCCATTGGGGCATGAAGGCGATGAAGCGGCATTTCGTGCCGAGGCGCGAAAAATCCGCGATGGTGATGTCCTTGCCGCCGATCTCGGCGTGAAGGCGCGGCGCCTGCGTATGCGGAAGCTCCAGAAGCCTCTCGAGCAAGCCGAGCTGGTCCATCACATCGAGCGTCGAGGGGTGGATCGTATCGCCACGAAAGTCACGCAGAAAATCGGCGTGCTTCTCGACCACGGTGACATCCACTCCGGCGCGGGCCAGCAGGAAGCCGAGCATCAGCCCGCCCGGCCCCGCTCCCGCCACCACGCATTCCGTCCGAATCGTCTCATTCATCGCCGACACGCTCATGCCACCAGCCTCTCACCTGCTCCGAACCGGACCGCCGCGCAGGCCGCCAATGCCCGCCTCCGGTCCGCTTACCGAATCCGCCGTCATTCCCGGATTGTATACTTCATAGGTAAGGTTTTCCGCCGTGAAATCGAGACCTGCGACCATCCGCCATTCACGACACGACAGATGGGCGAGGAAGTGGCATCGCCCGCGTGGCGGTCGCGAAAACGAGGCCTTATTTTGCCGACACGGCGCTCGAAAGGCGTCCGGAACCGTTGTCGTGGATCGGAGGCAGGTTGATTTCCACGACGAGGCCGGTGGGCGTGTTGTCCCGCAGGGTCAACGTTCCCCCATGTCCTTTCCTGACGATTCCCTCCGCCGTCGGAAGCCCGAGCCCGAAACCGCCGGAGGCGCCGGGGGTTCGCGCTTCATCTGCCTTGAAGAAGGGTTCCAGAACCCGCGCCTTGAGTTTATCCGTCAGACCCGGGCCGTTGTCGCTCACCCTCACGAAGACGCCGCGGTCGCCGGCATCTTCCAGTTCGATGTCGATTTTCGTCGCGTAACGGGAGGCGTTTTCGACCAGATTGGACACGGCCCGCGTCAGCGACTGGGGCTTGCACACATATTTCAGCCGCCGGGGACCGGAATAGCTCACATCGATACCGGCCTCCGAAAAATCGGTGGCGATGGTCTGAAGCAGGCTCGACAGATCGACCTTTCGCGACGGCACGTTGTGAAGGGCGTTCGTCAGGAATGCCAGGCTTTCGTTGATCATGGAATCGAGAACCGTCAGGTCCTCGAGCATCTTGCGTTGCAGTTCCGGCTGCCCCTCGCACCGCTCGACCCGCATGCGCAACCGCGTCAGCGGCGTTCTGAGATCGTGGCTGATCGAACTGAGCATCCTCGTGCGGCTTTCCGCCATCCGCAATATCCGGCTGCGCATCACATTGAGCGAGGCGGCGAGGCTTCGCACCTCGGCGGCGCCCTCGGCCACGAACGGCTCCTTGAGGCTGTCGTCCGTACTCGCCCGCTCCGCGGCGGCGGCGAAGCGCATGAGCGGCCGCGTTATCAGCCAGCTGCTGAAATAGGCCAGGAGAGCCAGCGGAATCACGAGTTTCAGAATTCCGCTGGCGACCGCGGGGAAGAACCACAGGGAGCGCGGAAAGACCGGCAGCTGGAATAGGAGGGCCCGCTCCGCATCCACCTTTACGGCAAGGGGAAGAGAGACGGCCTGTTCGTCGAACAGGTGCTCGACACTCTCGAAAAACCCGCTTTCCAGTTTACGGCGTATTCTCCCGGGAATGTCGAGGGATCCCGCCTCCGCCGCATCCTGCGCCGGTATACGGCTTGCCGGAATTTTTTCGACGGACATTCCCAATCCTGCGGCCAGGCTCAGTGCCGCCTGTTCCTCATCGGGGGAGCGGGCCTGACGGAACTGGTCGACGACCCTCTCGACCCGCCCCGCCAGCAGGCCGATTTCGATCCCCTTGTCGTGCCGTCCGTAGATGAACGGCTCCGTTATCACGGCGACGGCTGAAACGAGTACGATCAGCAGCAGCGCCAGAACGAGAATCTGCGTCCGGATAGGCGCCGTGCGGAGCCGTTTCACGGTTGCCTCTCCACCGCGGCGGCGAACAGGTAGCCGCCCAGGCGAACCGTCTTGATGAAGGCCGGATCCTTGAGATTCGGCTCGATCTTCTGCCGGATGCGGCTGACATGCGCGTCGATGCTGCGCTCGATCGGCCCTGCCGATCCGGCATGGGTCATGGACAGAAGCTGTTCGCGCGTCAGCACCTTGTTCGGATTGCAGCAGAACGCCCACAGCAGGTCGAACTCGGCGGTGGTCATGGACACCTCGTCGCCATCGGCATCGAAGAGCTGCCGGCTGTTGGGATCGATGCGCCATCCCGCGAAGGTCAGCGGCACGCAGACGTCCTCCCGCCGCTGCGAAAGCGAGGCCCGGCGCAGGATGCTCTTGATCCGCGCCAGCAGTTCGCGGGAGTTGAACGGTTTCGTGACGTAGTCGTCGGCGCCCAGTTCGAGCCCGAGAATGCGGTCGACCTCCTCCCGCCGAGCGGTAAGCATGAGAATGGGGATCGGACGCGAGGCCCGAAGCCGCATGCAGATGCTGAATCCGTCCTCGCCCGGAAGCATCGCATCGAGAACGACGAGGTCGAAGCCGCGGCGGGCAAGCAGGCGATCCATCTCGACGCCGTTCGCCGCCGAGAAGGCCTCGAAGCCGTTGCCTCTCATCAGTTCGACCAGCATGCCGGCGATATCGGCATCGTCCTCGACGATCAGGATACTCGGCAGGACGGCAAGTCCCTCTGTTATAGCCATTTCATACGCCACCGCATTGGTTGGAACGATGCCCGGCCTGTTCGCCGTCGCCGAAATTATCTCATCCGGATACGAATAAGTCACGTTGCTCCTCCCGTCACCATCGCGGCCTTGTTCGACATGGTTGAGACCCTTGCATTTACGCAGCCCCGGCGGGACGGGAACCGTCGGGCGCCATCCGGGGTAAATAACCGCAAAACCGGCAGGCGCGATGTGGAATTGTGTTCTGAAATATTGCGATATGTTGCCGGGCGCGGGCCGGAACGCAGAATAAAGAAAGGACATTGTCCGGTTCGCCGGAGCGCCCGGCAAGAACGGATCAGACCGTCAGGCGCCGCTCGGCGTTCACGATCGCAAGAATGCGCTTCACGAAGGCGGCGCCGTCGAACAGCCTCTTCGGCTGGGGCGAGGCAGCGTTCGGCGTCTCGAAGATGAAGGCTTCGACATTCACCAGCGGCAGGTCCAGCATGGCGCGCATGCGGCCGATCATGGCCGTGTATGTGACGACCAGCAGCGAACCGGCAAGCTCTCCCTCATCGGGCATCGCAGCCGGCGAGATGGCAGTCGTCGCGAATCCATATTGCGACAGGACCGACTGAATCCGCACGGCGGCCTGCGGGTTTTCCAGACAGACAAGAACCCGCCGCTCGGGCGAGGGAAAGGATGAAGACGGCATCGGATGACCTCTCGTGAGAAGGTCATGCTAGGCTTTTCCCGCGCAAAGCAATGTTCTGAATTATTGCATTTTGTTGCGGGCACATCCCGCCCGGGCCGTCGAAGCGGCAGCGGAACCAGCCGCTGCCGCAGGGCCTTACTCCGGGACCGGACGCTTTTCGCCCGGCACTTCCGGTTTCGCCTCCGGTTTCCGGCCGGCGAAACGCATGACGAAGACGAAGAAGACCGGCACGAAGAAGACGGCGAGCACCGTTGCCGAGATCATGCCGCCCATCACACCCGTGCCGATCGCCCTCTGGCTGGCCGAGCCCGCGCCGCTGGCGATGGCCAGCGGCACGACGCCCAGCGTGAAGGCGAGCGAGGTCATCAGGATCGGCCGGAAACGGAGATGGGCCGCCTCCAGCGCCGCGTCGTAGGCCGATTTTCCCTGCTCGCGCAGGTCCTTGGCGAATTCGACGATCAGGATGGCGTTCTTGGCCGACAGGCCGATGATGGTGATCAGGCCGACCTTGAAATAGACGTCGTTCGGCATGTCGCGCAGCGTCACCGCGATCAGCGAGCCGATGATGCCGAGCGGGATCACCAGAATGACCGACAGCGGAATGGACCAGCTCTCGTAAAGGGCGGCGAGGCAGAGGAAAACCAGCAGGCACGACAGGCCGAGCAGCATCGGCACCTGCGCGCCCGACTGGATTTCCTGAAGCGACTGGCCGCTCCATTCGTAGCCGAAGCCGGCCGGAAGTTCGCCGGCGATCCGCTCCACCTCGGCGATGGCGTCGCCCGAGGAAAAGCCCGGCGCGGCCTGTCCGCTGATGCGGATCGCCGGGAAGCCGTTATAGCCCACGAGCTGCGTCGGCCCCTTGGACCAGCCATAGGCGGCGAAGGCCGAGATCGGCACCATGCCGCCCTCGCCGTTGCGCACGCTCATGTTGAGGATGTCGAAGATGTTGCCGCGCTTTTCCGGCTCGGCCTGCACCGTCACCCGCTGCATGCGGCCGGAATTGGGGAAGTCGTTGACATAGGTGGAGCCGACATTCGTGGTGATCGTCCGGTTGATGTCGGCGAAGGTCACGCCGAAGGCATTGGCCTTTTCGCGGTCGATGGTCAGCACCATCTGCGGCGCGTCGGCCAGACCTTCCTCGCGCACGCCGGCGAGGATGGGGCTGGCGTTCGCGTCGGCCAGGAACTGGTCGCGGGCGGCGGCGAGCGCCTCGTAGCCCCGGTTGCCGCGATCCTGAAGCCGGAAGGAGAAGCCGGTGGTGGTGCCGAGGCCGGAGATGGCCGGCGGCGAGGTGGCGAAGGCGGAAGCATCCTTGATCGCCGTGAATGCGCCGTTGAGCTTCTGCGCGACCAGCGTCGCGGATTCTTCGACGCTGCGCTCGGCCCAGTCCTTGAGCGTCATGAACACCAGTGCCGCGTTCTCGCCAGCCCCGGAGAAGCTGAAACCGTTGATGGCGACGACGCGGGTGACGGCGGGATCGTCGAGGGCGATGTTCTCCATCGCCTCGACGGATTCCAGCGTGCGGGCGGAGGTTGCGTCCGCCGGCCCCTGCACCTGCGCGAGCAGCGTTCCCTGATCCTCGACCGGCAGGAAGTCGGTCGGTAGCCGGAGGAACATGTAGGCCGTGGCGCCGGCAACGACGAGATAGACCAGCATGACGCGGCCGCTGGCGTGTAGAAGCCGGCCGACCCATGAACTGTAGCCGTGCGAGGTCCTGTCGAATCCCCGGTTGAACCAGCCGAAAAAACCCTTCCGGGCCTGGGCGTGGCCCTTCTCCACCGGCTTCAGGAAGGTGGCGCAGAGCGCCGGTGTCAGCGACAGCGCCAGGAAGGCCGAGAACAGGATCGAGGCCACCATCGTCAGCGCGAACTGCTTGTAGATGACGCCGACCGCGCCGGGGAAGAAAGCCATCGGCACGAAGACCGAGGTCAGCACCAGCGTAATGCCGATCACCGCGCCGGTGATCTGCTTCATCGCCTTCTTCGTGGCCTCCTTGGGCGAAAGTCCCTCCTCCATCATGATGCGCTCGACATTCTCGACCACGACGATGGCGTCGTCGACGAGGATGCCGATGGCCAGCACCATGCCGAACATGGTCAGCACGTTGACGGAGAAATCCAGCACCAGCATTACCGCGCAGGCGCCGAGCAAGGCGATGGGCACGACGATGGTGGGAATGATGGTGTAGCGGATGTTCTGAAGGAACAGAAACATCACGATGAACACCAGCGCGACGGCCTCCGCCAGCGTGTAGAGCACCTGTTCGATGGACAGCGAGACGAAGGGCGTTGTGTCGTAGGGAATGGACCACTCGATGTCGTCGGGGAAGGACGGCGCGAGTTCGTCCATCCGTTCGCGGATCAGGGTCGCGGCCGACAGCGCGTTGCCGCCGGGCGCAAGCTCGATGGCCGCGCCAGCGGCGGGCTTGCCGTTGATGCGTGTCGAGGTGCTGTAGCTTTCGGCCCCGACCTCGATGCGGGCCACGTCGCGCAGCCGCACGGTGGAGCCGTCCGATTGCGCGCGCAGCACGATGGCGCCGAATTCTTCCGGCGTGGTCAGCTGGCCCTTGATGAGCAGCGATCCCGTGGTGCGCCGTTCCGGCCCCACCGGCGCGGCGCCGACACGGCCGGCCGCCACCTGCGCGTTCTGCGATCCGATGGCCGCGGTCACGTCCTCGGGAGAAAGGTTGAAGCCGAGCAGCTTGTCCGGATCGACCCAGACGCGCATGGCGCGCTCGCTGCCGAAGAGCTGGACGTTGCCGATGCCGGCGATGCGGCGCAGCTCGTTGGCGACGTTGCGGCTCATATAGTCACCGAGCGCCAGCCCGTCCGTGTCTCCGCTCTTCGAGGTCAGCGCCACGAGAAGCAGCGTGCCGCTGCTGGCCGCGGTGACGCTGATGCCCTGCTGCACGATGGCGGCGGGAAGCCTGGCCTCGACGCGGCGCACGCGGTTCTGCACCTCGACGGCGGCGTTGTCGACATCGGTGCCGGCGTCGAAGGTCACGGTGATGCCGATGGAGCCGGAGGCGTCGGAGGTCGATTCGTAGTAAAGCAGCCCCGGAATGCCGTTCAGCTCGTTCTCGATCAGCCGCGTCACGCCTTCATAGGTGTCCTCGGGCGAGGCGCCGGGATAAACGCCGGAGATCTTGATCTGCGGCGGTGCAACGTTCGGATATTGCGAAATCGGCAATGCCGTGAGCGACAGAAGCCCGGCCAGCATGATGACGATGGAGAGAACCCAGGCGAAGACCGGGCGGTCGATGAAGAAGGCTGCCATCGGATATCAGCCCTCGTCCGTTTCGCCGGCAGGCGCAGCCGGGTTCGTCCATGCTTCCGTCGCAACCTGTGCGCCGGGTGCGATGCGCTGGAAGCCCTCGACGACCACCCGGTCGCCCGCCGCAAGGCCGTCGATTACCACCCAGCGTCCATCGAGAATCCAGCCGAGCCGCACGTTGCGCACCTCGACCTTGTCGTCGGCGCCGACCACGTAAAGCTGCGCACGGCCGGCCGTGTCGCGCTGCACGGCCTGTTCCGGCACGGCGAGCGCGCCTTCCATCGAAGCCTGCTCGATCCGCCCGCGGACATAGAGGCCGGGCAGCAGATTGGCGTCGGGATTGGGGAACTCGGCGCGCAGGATGACCTGTCCGGTCGCGGCATTCACCGTGGCCTCGGAAAACAGCAGCCGGCCGTCATGCGGATAGGGCGTGCCCTCGGCCAGAATGAGCTTCAACATGGCGCTGCCGGTCTCGTCGGCCTGAAGCTTGCCCTGCGTGACGGCATTCTTCAGCGCGATCAGGCTGTCGGCGGGCTGGGTGAAGTCGGCATAGACCGGATCGATCTGCTGGATCGTCGCCATGACGTCCGATGTCGAGCTGACCAGCGCCCCCTCGGTGACGAGCGCCCGGCCGATGCGGCCGGAGATCGGTGCCCTCACCTCGGTATATTGCAGCTCCAACTCCGCCGTCCGAAGATCGGCGCGGGCGCGCTCCACATCGGCATTGGCCTGGGCCAGTTCGGCGATGGCGCTTTCATTGGTATCGCGGCTGGAAACGCCGCTTCGCAGAAGCTGCTGCTGCCGGTCGGCCCGCTGCTGCGCCAGCGATTGCCCGGCAACGGCCGAATCGAGCGTCGCTTTCGCCGAGGCAGCCTTGGCCTTGAAGGGTTCCGGATCGATCACGTAGAGCAGGTCGCCTTCCGAAACGACCGAACCCTGCTCGAAGACCCGCCGCAGGACGATGCCGGTTATGCGCGGGCGCACATCCGCCGTCAGCATGGGCGCGACGCGGCCGGGAAGCTCGGTGACGACGGGCAACGTCTCCGCCTTCGCTTCCACGACTGCGACCTTGACGGGGGGCGGGGCCGCGGCCTCAGTGTTCTTTTCCTCCGAGCATCCGGCCAGCGCGAGAAAGAGACAGGACACGAGCAGGAATCCCTGTCCCTTCGGCAAATTCGGCATCGACAAATCCTTCAAAATTCAACGCTTTCAAGCCACTCAGCCTGACGCTCCCCACCATAGATAGCGGGGCACCTTCCACTCTCAAGGCGTGTGACATCATCCCGCGGTCGAAGAAGTCTACAACAACCGGATGTTGCGGCGGCTGCTTTGTTGTTAAGAAATGTTGCGGAGCGGATTGCAGGGCGGAACGCCGCAACATAACGCAATCTTAAAGCACAGCACGCAATCGCGGTCCGGAACATAGTGCCTCGTCCCGAGGGGGCCTCGCATCCTGCAAGCCCCCCTCAATCCCGACAGATGACGAGGCATACCAATGAATCTCAAGACATTCGCTTTCGCTGCCCTCACCCTTGCCGTGGCCGTTCCCGCCGTGGCCGCGGACGTGGTTTTCGAACAGCCCGCCCCCCAACTCGAACAGCAGGCCTATGCGCCCTATGACTGGTCGGGCCTCTATATCGGCGCCCAGGGCGGATATGGCTGGAACCAGGCGACCATTCCCGGCATGGACCAGAGCCCCGACAGCGGCTCGTTCGGCGCGCATGCCGGCTATAATTTCCAGTCCGGAAGTTTCGTTTACGGCATCGAGAACGATTTCAACTACAACTTCGAAAACGGCAACGAAACGAGTCTCGAATGGGACGCTTCCGGCCGCGGCCGCGTGGGCTATGCGCTGGACAGCACGCTGTTCTTCGCGACGGCGGGCGTTGCCGCGGCAGGCGCCAAGGTCGACATCCCGGCGGCGGGCAAGAAAGACGACATCCTCATCGGCTGGACGGCGGGCGCCGGCGTCGAGCACGCCTTCACCGACAATATCCTCGTGCGCGGCGAGTATCGCTATTCCGATTTCGGGAGCAAGGACTTCGGCCCGGCGATCGGAGATTTCGAAGCCAATCAGCACAAGGTCGTCTTCGGCGCGAGCTACAAGTTCTGACGGCGACGCGGCCACAGCCGGATCGGCCGTCAGGCTGCCCCGGCCGTGACCGCGGATATGGAAAAGGGACCCGGCCGTTTCCGGTCGTGTCCCGCTCGAAAATCCCGGGGCGGGGTCAGGCGCGGCGCACGGGCCGCGTCATGCCGATTACTGCGAGATTGCCAGACGTTCCTGCGCCGGAACGATGAAGCCCTTGTAGTTTTCCTCGATATATTTCGCCACCTTCTCACCGGTCAGATAGTCCACGAGAAGCTGGATCCGCGGGTCGTTCACGAGTTCCCTGCGCGTGGTCAGCACATTGGCATAGGGGTTGTCCTGCGGGCTTTCCAGCGAGAGAGCCGAGGCCGGGTCGATGCCGTGCGTCAGCGCGATATCGCCGTTGATGAACGAGGCCTGCACGTCCGGCAGGGACTTGGCGCGCAGCCCGGTTTCCGTCGGAACGAACCGGAACTGCCTGGGATTATCGACGATCTGCTTCTCGTCGATGGAGACGGCCTCAGGCGTGCCGTCCGACTTCGGATGAGCGAGCTTCAGCAGCCCTTCGTCCTGTAGAATGAACAGGGCGCGCGGCAGGTTCGTCTGCTCGTTGGGAACGAGAATGCTGGCGCCTTCGGGAATATCCTTGGCCGACTCGTACTTCGAGGAATAGAGACCGAAGATGTTGACCAGCACGGTGGCCACGTTCACCAGACTGTCCTTGGCCTCCGGGTGCGCCGCGATCCAGGAGTCGAAATAAGGCACATGCTGGATCAGGTTGGCGTCGACGTCACCCTTGAAGACGAGCTGGTTGGAATCGAGTCCCTGACTGCTTTCGATGACTTTCAGCTTCAGGCCCGAGCCGTCTTCGTCGGCAAGCTTCTGAACATAGCGGAGAATATCGCCCTGCGGGGTCGGCGTGACATAGATGCTCAGCGGCTCGCCCGGCACGCTGGCGGCCAGCAGCGGGCCGGCAGGCGCCATCGCACCGACCGCTGTGAAGAGAGTGGCAGCAATGGCCGCGAAAACGCGCCGCCCCTTGCCGGCATGGTGTGTATTGAACATGATGTGTTTCCTTCAATGTTTCGAACAAGTCTTTGTTTTTACGATATGAAATAGAAATTACCTCTTGTGCCGTCTCAGCCGCACCCATACGTCGCCGGTGATCTGGATCGCCTGGACGATGACGACCATCGAGATCACAGACAGGAGAATCAGTTCGGTGTACCAGCGCTGATAACCGTAGGTCAGGGCGAAGTCGCCGACGCCGCCGGCCCCGATCGCACCGGCAACGGCGGTTCCCTCGACGAGGCCGACGAGTATGATCGTGACCGAGCCGATGATCCCGGACAGCGATTCCGGCAGCAGGATGCGGAAAATGAACTGCGGCGTGGTGACGCCGATCACCCTCGCCGCCTCGATCCTGCCCTGATCCAGTTCGCGCAGATTGCCCTCGATGAGCCGGGAAAAGAACGGCGTGAAGCCGACCGTCAGCGGAACCAGCGCCGCCACCGGCCCCAGAGGGGTTCCGACAATCAATCTCGTCACCGGAATGAGGATGACGATCAGGATGATGAAGGGAATGGAGCGCCCCGTATTCACGATCGTATTGACGGCGTAGTAGACGACCGGCTTCGGCGCCCAGGAGCCGGGCGCGGTCAGGTAAAGGATCAGGCCGATGGCGATGCCGAGCGTGACCACGAGGACGCCGGACGCAGCGGTCATGTAGAGCGTCTGCCCGAGCGCCACCCAGAAATCGGGAAGATAAATGGTCCAGTCGCGGTTCGGCATCAGAGCGCCTTTCCGAGCACGATGCTCTTTTCGCGCAGGATCGTGGACAGAGCCTCCCGGACGGCGGGCTCCCGGCCGCGAAGGTCGAAATCGACCTTGAAGCGCGCCGCGTCGGCGCCACCCAGCCGCTCGACCCCGCCGGAGACAACGGAGGCGGTCACGTCCAGCCGCCGTGCCGCCTCGGAGAAGAACGTGCTCTGCGCCCTGACATCGGCGAGGATCAGGTCGTAGCGTACCCAGCCGTTTTCCGGGCTGCTGCCGAAATCCGGCGCGGGCAGGAGCTGGCGTCCAAGATAGGAATCGGCATCGTGCAGCAGGTCGCGCACGCCGCCCGTCTCCACCACCCTGCCGCCCTGCATCAACGTCACGGAATCGGCTGCATAGCGCACGACCGGCCAGGCATGGGTGATGAGGACGATGGTCAGGTCGAGCTGGTCCTTCAGCTTCAAAAGCAGGTCGAGAATGACCGTCGTCGTCTCGGAATCGAGCGCGCTCGTCGGCTCGTCGCACAAGAGCACCTCGGCATCCGCGACCAGAGCCCGCGCGATGCCGACGCGCTGCTTCTGCCCGCCCGAAAGCTGGGAGGGATAGGCATTCTCCTTGCCCTGCAAACCGACGCGTTCGATGGCCTCGTGCGCTTTCTTCAAACGCACCTGTTTCGACACGCCGCGCACGGCGAGCGGAAGCGCGATGTTCTCGAGCACGGTCTTGCCGTGAAAGAGGTTGAAATGCTGGAAGATGGTCGCGACCTTGCTGAGGTAATGGCGCACCTCCGGTCCCTTGAAATCGTGCAATGGCCGGTCGCGGAACCGGATCGTCCCGCTGGTCGGCCGTTCCAGCAGATTGAGCAGGCGCAGAAGCGTGCTCTTGCCTGCACCGGACGTGCCGACGATGCCGAAAAAGGACCCCGACGGGATGGTCAGCGACACGTCGTCCAGCGCATGCAGCACTTCGCCCGACCTGCTGAAAGTCTTGGAGACGTGCTCCAAGCGGAATTCGCTACTCATTCTGAAAAGCTGCCCTGCTGAATGCTGATCGGCCCGAACCCGGCGCGCGAGACGCTCATTCGGCTGCCGTGCGCGTGGCCGTGAACCGGTTGACGGGACGGGCAAGACCGAAATGCTCGCGCAGGGTGGAACCCTCGTAGGCCTCGCGGAAAATGCCTTTTTTGCGCAGGATCGGCACGACATGGTCGACGAAGATTTCGAGACCTTCCGGCAGCACGTCCGGCATCAGGTTGAATCCGTCGGCGGCGCCGGCCTCGAACCAGTCGGCGATGTCGTCGGCGACCTGCTCAGGCGAGCCGACCACCTGCCGATGACCCGTGCCGCCGCCCAGCCGGCGCAGAAGCTGGCGCACGGTCAGCCCTTCACGCCGCGCCGTGTCGAGGCCGGCCTGCGAAAAGGTCTGCGAGCCGTTGGTGGGAATGGCGACGTCGTCCGGCAAGGGCTCATCGAGGGAAAGCCGTTCCGGCGGCAGGCCGAACGAACCGGCCAGACGGGCGACGGCGAAATCGAGCGACAGCAGGTCCCACAATTCGTCCTCGCGGCGCTTCGCCTCCGCCTCCGTGCTGCCGATGATGGTGGAAAGGCCGGGCAGGAAGATGATCTCGTCCGGGCCACGGCCGTAGCGGGCAGCGCGGGCGCGCACGTCGGCCGCAAAGGCAAGGCCCTCCTCCTTCGAGCGCGCCACCGAGAAGATCGCCTCCGCATGGGCGGCAGCGAGATTACGGCCATCGCCCGAACCACCGGCCTGGATAACAACCGGGCGTCCCTGCCGTGAAGAACCCGGCACGTTCAGCGGCCCGGCGACCTTGTAGAAGCGGCCCTCGTGATTGATCGCATGAAGGCGGGCGGGATCGAGGAACAGCTGGTTGCGCTTGTCTGCGACCAGCGCATCCTCCTCCCAGCTGTCCCAGAGCGCCTTGACCACCTCGGTGAACTCGTGCGCCCGCTCGTAGCGGCTGCCGTGCTCCAGCACGCCGTCGAGCCCGAAATTGCGTGCCGAGGACGTCTCCGCCGTCGTCACCACATTCCAGCCCGCGCGGCCGTTGCTGGCGAGATCGAGCGAGGCGATGCGCCGGGCCAGGTTGAAGGGATCGTTAAAACTGGACGAGGCGGTGGCGATCAGTCCGATATGCGTGGTGTGCGCGGCAATGGTGGCCAGAACGATGGTCGGCTCCAGCGCCTGGAAAGGGCGATGGTCCGGCGTGTCGGTGATCGTCAGCCCATCGGCGAGGAACACGGCGTCGAACGTGCCGCGTTCGGCAAGCTTGCCGATCCGCACATAGTGGTCCACCGACAGGAACGCATCCGGCACGCCGTTCGCCGATCGCCAGGCCGCGCCGTGAAATCCGGAGTTCAGGATGTTGATGTTGAGATGCAGTTTTCTCTGCGCGGCCATTGCCATTCCCGCCATTCGTTCGATGACGCCGGCGCGTTGCCGGCCCAAATTGCTTTCGGTCAATGATAGCCGTCTTCGCACAGGCGAGAATAACGCATATTTTCCATATTTTTTATATATTATATTCTTTTTGTTTCCCGCCCCCTCCTCCGCCGGACTTTCATTCCCGGCGGAAGAATCGCATGCCCGCCCCGAAGCGCCGGCTCTATTGAAGCCCGATGACCGGCGGCGGCGTGCCATCCAGCGCATAGGCGCCGACCTGGGCATATTTCCACCAGTTGGCGTCGTGCAGCGAATGCACCCGCAGGTTTCTCCAGAACCGGTCGAGGCCGAGTTCCTGCCGGGTGGAACCGGCGCCGGCGAAGGCAAAGAGATCGGTGGCGATCTGCAACGCCACATCCGCGCCGAAGGCCTTGGCGGCGGAAACGGCAATCGCCGCCACGTCGACGCGGTCGCGGTCGAGGGACTGCACGGCCTCATGCAGGCGGCCCGCGGCATCGGCCTGCAACAGTTCGGCCGCGCGCTGGCGCGCCTCCCACTGTCCGAGCGTCACCAGCAGGTGCTGATCGTCCGCCGGTTTCGAAAGACCGCATGCGAGCGCTTCCGGCGGCACCCGCGAGCGTCCCCTGACGAGCGCCTTGGCGGCTTCCAGAGCGGCGCGGCCGATGCCTATGTCGATGGCGGAATGCGTCAGTTGGAAGGTGGCGAGCAGCGGCGTGAAATGCGGCTGGCTGTCCGGCTTGCGCAGCACATGGTCCGCCGGCACACGGACGTCGGTGAAGCGGATCGACCGGCTCGCAGTGCCCTTCTGGCCGAAATGGTGCCAGTCGTCCTCGAAATGAACGCCCTCCGTGTCGCGCGGCAGGATGGCGAAGACGAACCGTCCCTCATCATCCTGCGCGGAGGCCCGGATCCAGTCGCCGTTGAAGGAACCGGTCGTATAAAGCTTGGTGCCGTTCAGGCGGTATTCCGCCCCGTCTGTCGTCAGGCGCGTGGCGGGAAGGCCCTGGTCGCGCTGCCCGGCTTCCGCCTGCGCGTTGCCGAAGGTCTCGAAGGCCAGAATCCTGTCGAAGAAGAACGCCCGCTGCCCGGGCGTGCCGAAGCTGCGCAGCGCCTCGATCGTGCCGAAATGGCTTTGCGCCGTCTGGGCCAGCGCGCCGTCGGCGGCGGCAACGATCTGGATCATCTCGGACAGTTCGGGATAGGAAAGGCCCGAGCCACCCCGCTCCTTCGGAACGGTGAGCGTCAGCAGTCCCGTTCTCGCCCAGGCATGGTATTCGGCCCGCAGCGGCCGGCCGGACGCCTCCCGTTCGACCGCATCCGGCAGTAGCGTCGCGGCGAAGTCGCGTGCCAGCATGCGGAAATTCCCGGCCGTGACAGGCGCCGGAACCGAAACGTTGACCGTCATGCGCCCGCCCCCGGAAACGGCAGTGCCCATTCCCGCACATCGACGCGCGCCGGCGCGAAGCCGTGCCGGAACAGGAAATCCGCCTGATGCTGAAGTGCTGCCAGACGTTCCTCCGTCAGATCGGGCAAAAGATTCGCCGTGGTGAAGCCGCCGAACGCGCTTTCGGCATCCTCCACCGACTGTCCCGTCTCGCCGGCAAGCAGGGCCCAGAGCCTGTGCCTGTCCGGGCCGATCGTCTCGACAGCCCGCCTGACGGCATCCAGCACCGCGCCCACGGCGTCGGGGTGTTCGGCGATGAAGTCTTCGTGGAAGGTCAGCGTCCGCGGCGTGCCGTTGTTGACCCGCACGAGCGGATCATCGGCGAGATCAAGCCGGATGAGCGGACGAACCTTGCCGGACGCGATGGCCGCGGCACCCGCCGCGCTTTTCAGCCACACGGCATCGACGTCGCCCGTCGCCAGAGCCGCCAGTTCGTCTTCGAAATGTTCCCCGCCGCGCTCGCCGGGGGCGGTGCTGCGATGGGCGACGTCGACCAGCGTCGCATCCGACAATTGCAGGCCGGCCGTTCCCAGTGCCTGCTCGATGCCCCGCACCGCCGAAATCCGCGCCACGTCAAGACGATGGCCCGGTGTGACCGGCACCGCGAAGCGTGCACCCTTCAGGTCGGCAACGGACCGGGCCGGCGAATCCGGCCGCACCACCACCGCCTGGATTTCATCGAGCCAGGTGATGCCGAGCAGCCTGGTTCGCGCTCCGCCGCTCTTCGCCCAGATGGCCGGAATATTGCCGCCCTCGCGGATGAGGTTGGCGATGCCGTGCTCGAAATGGTGGCGTCTTATGGCGGGGTCATGGATGTCCTGCAAGGCGCGCGGCTGGAATCCCTGCGCGACCAGTGTTTCCTGAAGGGTGCCGAGCCCAGCGCCGACGCCGGTTGCAGTCGGCGCGGGACAGCGGGTGTAATAGAGGGTGGAGCCATCGGCCATGTCGTTTCTCCTCTTATGCCTTGATCCAGGTGGAAGCGAAATCGCCGGAAATGCCGGCGGCGTCCACGATCGCATCGACGACTCGCCGGTTGATGAAGGAGAACTGGAAATCGGTCAGAAGGTTGAGATCGGGCAGATCGGCGATGACCTGCCTCTGGACGTCCGTCCAGAGCTGCTTGCGGCGGACGGGATCGACCTCGACCGCCGCGGCTTCGAGAAGCGCATCGACCTGCGGATTGGCATAGTGGGAGCCGTTCGAGAAGGGAACGCCCGGCTTGAAGTTCTTCGACCAGTAAAGCCGCTGCACGCCGACCGTCGGGTCGAAGGTATTGGTCATGGAATTGGTCGTAAACGAGAAGTCGCGGTCGGTATAGACGCGCTTGACGTAGGTCGCGAAATCCTGGACGCGCACGTCGACCTCGATCCCGACCTTGGCGAGCGCCTGCTTCACATAGTCGGCAGTGCGCCTGTCGCCTTCCGTCGCCGGGCGGAAATCATGCACGACGCGGAAGCGGATGCCGCCCTGCCCGCGCGGATAGCCGGCCTCGTCGAGCAGCTTTTCCGATTTTGCCGGGTCGAAATCGTAGTCCGGCAGGTCGTCGGCCCGGAACGGCACGAGTTCCGGACTGATCGGCCCGGAGACGATCTCGCCGAAACCGTACCAGATCACATTATGGACGACCGTCTTGTCGATGGCGTGCGCAACCGCCTGACGAACGCGGATATCCTTGAAATAAGGGTCGTCGAGGTTGAATTCGAGACGCTTCACGCCGGCGTCGAAAATTGATCCGCGTGAATCGATAGCGATGTGCGGAAAGCCCTTGATGCGCTCCACCTCGCTGAGCGGCACCAGCGTTCCCGATGCCACGTCCGCCTCCCCGGTTTCAAGCGCGACGGCCCGCGCGCCCTGGTCGGAGATGAACCGGAAGATGATGCGGTCGAGATAGGGCTTGCCGGCGTCCCAGTAGTCCGGGTTGCGCTCAAGAATGAGGTGGCTGCCATGCACCAGTTCGACGAAGCGGAAAGGCCCTGTGCCGACCGGCGCATTGTTGGCCGGGTTGGTCTTCGGGTCGGTACCCTCATAGATATGCCTGGCGACGATGGGCGATTCGCTCGAAACCAGTGCATTCAGAAGATAAGGCGCCGGCTGCGAAAGCCTGAGGATCAGCGTGTGATCGTCGGGCGTATCGGTTGCCGAGACATTGGCGAAGGTCGCGCGCCCGCGCGGGTGGATCTCCTTCAGAAGCTGGATCGAAAAGGCGGCGTCGGCCGCCGTGAACGGCTTTCCGTCATGCCATTTCACGCCCTCGCGCAGCGTGAAGGTGTAGGTCAGCCCGTCGTCGCTTACGTCCCATGCGGTCGCCAGCGCGGGCTTCGGCGTGAGGTCGAAATCGTAGCGGAGCAGCCCCTCCACCACCTTGGGACCGATGCTTCTGGAATAATCCGGCGAGAACGGGATGAGCGCCGGCGGCTGGACGGCGGCCAGAAAATTCAGGGTGCCGCCGCTTTGCGGCGAAGCGCTCCCGGCAAAAGCGGCGCCGGCGGACAAGGCGCCGGACGAAAGGGCGGTGGCGGCCAGAAGCGCCCCCGCGCCCCTGAACAGCACGCGACGCGACAAGGAAAACATGCAAACCTCCTCCGTGGGAAAACCGGTGCCACGACCGGCCCATCGGGAGGCAACTCTTCTACAGGAGGCGCGGAAGGACAAAGCATGCCTTTCCACCGCGGAACTTGATTAAAGATAAAATATATCGATTTTATTATTTATTGAGGAAGAAGCCGATGCCCGCGCCGGCCGGCGAAAAATCGCCGGCCGGAGGATCGGGTCACGAACCGAGCGCGGCAGCCGCCGGCCGCGGCTTCACGCCAAGCAGAATGCCGATGACGGCGGCCAGAAACACGATGCCGCTGAGCGTGAAGACGCCCGTCGCACCGTTCAGGTCGAACACGACCCCGCCGATGGCAGCCCCCATGCCGATGGCGAACTGGATCGAGGCCACCAGCAGGCCGCCGGCGCTTTCCGCCTCGTCGGAAACGGTGCGCGCCAGCCAGGTCGACCACGAAACCGGAACAGCGCCGAACAGGAAGCCCCAGACGGCGACGATCAGGGCCGCGCCTGCAAGCGTCGGGGCGGCGGCCACGATGATCAGCGCCAAGGCGCCGAGCGTCAGCGGCACCAGCGTCAGCGTCATCCGCAGGCTGCGGGCGATCATTACCCCGGCAAACAGCGTGCCGGCGAAATTCGCAAGCCCGAAGCCGAGCAGGACGGTGGAGATCACTTCGATACGGGCCCCGACATCGATTTCGAGATAGGCGCGCAGATAGGTGAAGACGGCAAAGTGACCGCCGAAAACCAGCGTCGCCGCGATGAGGCCCCATGCGATGCCCGGCCGGGCCAGAACGCTGGCAAGCGTGCGCAGGCCGGTCGATCCGGTCGCGGGCAGCCGTGGCAGGCTCAGCGCCTGCATGACGAGCGCCACCAGCCCGAGGCCCGCCGCGAGCACGAAGACCGACCGCCAGCCGGCCAGTTCGCCGAGATAGCTGCCCAGCGGCGCCGCCGCGATGGTCGCCGCCGCGACGCCGCTGAACACGATGGAAAGCGCGCGCGGCACCTTCGACAGCGGCACCAGCCGGATGACGATGGCGGTCGACATCGCCCAGAAGCCGCCGAGCGCGACGCCGAGGATCAGCCTGCCGACCAGAAGCAGCGTCATCCCCGGCGCAGCCGCCACCATCAGGTTGGAAAGGACCAGCAGGGCGGAGAAGAACATCATCAGGTGCCGCCGGTCGATGCGCCGCGCGACCGAGGTGACGAGCAGGCTCGCCACCATGCCGACCACCGCCGTCACCGTCACGGCCTGACCGGCCGCGCCTTCGGTAATGGAGAGTTCGGCGGCAATCGGGGTGAGCAGGCTGGCGGGCAGGAACTCCGCCGTCACGAGGCCGAAGACACCGAGCGCCATAGAGACGACCGCCGTCCATGCGGGGGTCTCCGCCGTGCCGCCCGTGGCGGGTTCGAAGGATGGATTCATGAAACTTTCCTTGGGAGTGGAGGAACGATGGAGGCGAGGATAGGCTGGACTTGCCGGACGATCCATGTCACAAAATCCGGCATGCTTGATCGAAAGTCCGAAACTTCCCGAGCGCCGCTCGATCCCGACCTCGTGAGTGAGTTGCTCATGGGCATGCGGCTCGTCGGGCTCGACTACGGCCGCATCGAGGCGGCGCCGCCATTCGGCATTGCCTTCGGCGAGATCGAGGGCCGGGCCCAGTTCCATTTCGTGGCGCGGGGGCCGGTGCATCTGCGAACGCCCGGCGGCACCTTCCACCGGCTCGACACCGGCGATGCGGTGCTTCTGCCGCGCGGCGGCGCGCACGCGCTGGTCTCCGACCCGGACATCCAATGCCGCGACGTGCGCTCGCTCGACGCCGCGCCGCTCTGCGCCGCCGTCAGCGCCATCAAGGCCTGCAACGGCGAAGCTTGCGCGGATGGCCGCGCGATCGTCTTCAGCGGCTGCATGGAATTCGACCTCGGCGGTCTTCATCCGCTGGTGGCGCTGATGCCGGAGATCATGTTCGTCGGCACGCTCATCGACCGCTACCCGGAAATCCTGCCGATGCTGGAAGCGATGGAGCGCGAGGCGAAGGGTGCGCGGGCTGGCTTCGCCGGCATCCTGTCGAGGCTTGCCGATGTCGTCGCGGCGCTGATCGTCCGCGCCTGGGTCGAATGCGGCTGCGGCGATGCGACCGGCTGGATCGCCGCTCTGCGCGATCCGCGCCTCGGCCGCGTCATCGTCGCGATCCACAACGCGCCGGGGCACGACTGGACGCTCACCGAGCTTGCCGACCGCATGGGAGCCTCCCGCTCGGTCTTCGCCGAACGGTTCCTCGACGTCACCGGCATCACGCCATTGCGCTACCTGACGGAACTGCGCATGCGCCTCGCCGCGCAATGGATTGCCAAGGAGCGCATGCCGATCGAAACGGTCGCCCTCAGGCTCGGCTACGGCTCGCAGGCGGCGTTCAGCCGCGCCTTCAAGCGCATCACCGGCCATCCGCCCGGCGCGCTTGCGGCGGCGCGGAGCAGCCGGAGCTAGGGTCAGGATACGCTGGACGCACCGCGTTACTTCGCCGTGGCGCGGGCGATGATGTCCTCGAAACGCTTCTTCGCGCGTGGCGGCAGGTTTTCCGGCAACGTCACCTGATCGGCTGGCGCCTCGCCGACCTGGATCAGCATCACCATACCCATCGCGTAATGGGGCGTGCATTTGATGCCGTAGAAGCCGGGCGTAGTGAACGTCACCTCGATCTCCTCGTTGAGCTTGCCACGGAAGGCTTCCGCACCCTCGGGAATGAAGCCGTCGATAGTCGCGGCGTTGTGGCCGGTGGAGACGGAGATGAACCGCACTATGTCGCCGGGCTTCAGCTCAAGATAATCCGGCTCGTAGGGCATCGGCCCCGCCTCGCCGCGGTTGAGCATCCTCACCTCGATGGTCTCGGCGAGCGCCGGGGCGGCGGACAGGAGAATGAGAGCGAGCGGAACGAGCAATCTGCGCATGCGGCTGACAACCTTTCAGGACAGGGTGCGGAAACGGAAGACCCGTGCGCCGTCGGCGGGATCGGTGAGGACGGAGGCACCGACGCCGAAAATGCCGTGCAGGCAGTCGGCGGTCAGCACATCTGCCGGCGGGCCGAGCGCCACGAGGCGTCCCCTGTCCATCACGCCGATGCGGTCGCATTCGAGCGCCTGGTTGAGATCGTGCAGCGCGACCACCGTCGTCACCGGCAGGGCAAAGACAAGCCGCAGGATCGCGAGCTGGTGATGGACGTCGAGATGGTTGGCGGGCTCATCGAGCAGCAGGATTTCCGGGCGCTGCGCCAGCGCCCGGGCGATATGGACGCGCTGGCGCTCGCCGCCCGAAAGCGTTGCCCAGGAGCGCTTCGCAAACGCCGTCATCGACACGGCGGCCAGCGCCTCCTCGACGATGGCGTCGTCCTTTTCCGACCACGGTTGCAGGGCGGAAAGCCAGGGCGTGCGGCCAAGCTCCACGGCATCGCGCACGTTGATCCGCTCGCCAGTGTCGGCCTGCTGCTCGACCAGGGCGATCGTCCTTGCGATCTCGCCGCGCCGCATGGCAGAAAGCGGCTTTCCCTTCAGAAGAACGCGGCCGCGGCCCGGGCTGCGGATGCCGGCGATAAGCTTCAGCAGCGTCGATTTTCCCGAACCGTTCGGCCCGACCAGCCCCAGCCTTTCGCCCTTACGGATTTCGAGATCGATGCCGGAGACGATTTCGGTGCGGCCGGCCGACCAACCGAGATTTTCCGCAACAAGGATCATTGCGGCCTCCGGGCGCGGATCATGATCAGGGCGAAGACCGGCGCTCCGGCAAGCGCGGTGATGACGCCGATCGGCAGCACCTGTCCGTGAATGAGGGTGCGCGACAGCACATCGCATCCGATCAGGAACACCGCCCCCATCAGCGCCGAGGCCGGGACCAGCCGGACATGACGCACCCCCACGAGGAAGCGCGCCGCATGCGGCACCACCAGACCGACGAAGCCGATGGAGCCGACCATGCTGACCATGACCGCCGTCATCAGCGCCGCCGTGGCGATCAGCACCGCCTGCACACGCCGGACCGGCACGCCGAGCGAGGCCGCCGATTCCGTGCCGAAGGTGAAAGCATCGAGCGCCCGCGCATGCCAGATGCAGACCGCCACGCCGAGGATCGCCACCGGCACGGCCAGCCAGACGTCATGCCAGCGCACGCCGCTCAGATTGCCCATCAGCCAGAACATGATGCCGCGCGCCTGATCGGAATTGGCCGACTTGGCGATGACGAAGGAGGTGAGCGCGTTGAAGAGCTGCGAGCCGGCGATGCCGGCCAGCACGATCTGGCCCGACGCGCCGGGACCGGGGCCGGCGCCCGCCGCCCGTGCCAGAGCCACGACCATCGCGAAGGCGAGAAGCGCGCCGGCGAAGGCACCGAGCGAAAGCGACAGCATGCCTGCACCGAGACCGGCGATGGTGACGGCCACCGCCCCGGTCGACGCGCCGGCCGAAATGCCGAGAATATAGGGATCGGCCAGCGCATTGCGCAGCAGCGATTGCAGCACCACGCCGGAAATGGCCAGACCCGCGCCGCAGCAGGCCGCGACGATGGCGCGCGTCAGCCGGTAGTTCCAGACAATGCCGGCGTCGATGGCGTCGAGGGCGTAGCCCGCCTCGAACAGCCGATTGGCAAGCGTCTGGAACACGACGGACGGCGGGATGGGCGTCTCGCCGATCGAGACCCCCGCCAGAATGGCCGCCGCAAGCACGGCAACGGCCACCAGCGCCGGCCCGCCCCGCGCGCCGCGCCGCAAGCGGGCAGCGGGCTCACTCATTTCGAAAGACCGAAGTCTTCCAGCGCACCGGCCAGCACCTCGATACCGGCCACCGCCCGGATCGTGGCGTCCATCGCATGGGCGTCCATCACCACGATGCGGCCGTTCTTCACCGCCTCCATCTGGCTGGCGACCGGATCGGTCCTGAGGAATTCGAGCTTCTTCTCCACATCGTCGGCGGGGAAACGGCGGCGGTCCATCTCCGCGATCACGATCACGGTCGGGTTGGCTCGGGCGATGGTCTCCCAGCCGACGACCGGCCATTCCTCGTCGGATTCGACGATGTTGCGGATGCCGAGCTTGTCCATCATGTAACCCGGGGAGCCCTTGCGCCCGGCTACATAGGGGTCGATGTCCATATCGGCGCTGGAGAACCAGAACACCGCCGAAACGTCATCGAGGTCCAGAGCCTTCGCCCGGTCGACGGCGGCGGCCTCGCGCGCCTTCAACGCGTCGACCAGCGTCCTGCCGCGTTCCTCGACGTCGAAGATCGCCGCCAGTTCGCCGATGCCCCGATAGATGCTGTCCATCGAAAACAGTTCGCTGCGGGTGCCGTCGACGCCGACCGTATTGTCCTTGGCGATACAATCGGCGGGCAGCACATAGGTCGGGATGCTCAGATCGTGGAACTGCTGGCGCGTGGCGACGATGCCTTCCGGCCCGACATGCCAGACGAACTGGACGGTGACGAGGCTGGGGCGTTTGGCCACGACGCTTTCGAAGCTCGGATCGTTGTCGGCCATCCGCTCGATCCCGACATTGACCTCCTTGAATTCGGGCAGAACCTCGTTGAACCACACCGAGGTTCCCGTCACCTTGTCGGCGAGGCCGAGCGAATAGAGCACCTCGGTCGCCGCCTGCCCGACGGTGACGGTGCTGGCGGGCGCGCTTTCGAAGGTCAGCGTCTCGCCGCAGTTTTCGAGTGTCAGCGGATAGGTGGTCGCGTTGGCGGCGGATGAGAGCGCAAGGCCCGCAACGAGGCCGGTTGCCGCAAGGGCAAGGCGAAAAACAGTCATGATGTCAGGATCTCCGATCAGACAGAAACCGGAATCCGGGACATGATGGGAAAAGGCGCTGAAAGCCGCGCAGGCAACGCAAGGAGCTGCGCCGCGACGGCGTAGCGCGGTTTACCGCTGCTTTGGACAGAATACATCGACACCCTCCCCGGACATCCCCGCCCGGCGCGTTCAGTTACAGGTGCCGGCAGGTCTCCTGACTGACGGGTCTTCGTCCGCGACGGCCTTCCCGGATGAACTCCAGTGGCTCGATCGGCGCGGACTCACCGCCTACAGTTGCGGGGGCAGTTTCGTTTGCGGCCCTTTCGGGACCGCTGCGAATTCCCTCTTCGTTCCTTGCGGAAACCGGCACCACCCTCCTAACCCATCGCCCGCTAGCGGGCAAGGGCCCTGATGAGAGACCGGGGCCGATCACGAGAACATCGCAATCCTGACGGCACGCCCGTGGAAGCTGTGCCGATGGCCCGGCCGTCAGGCGTCCGGCTTGCCGTTCTTGTCGAAAGGCGTCCAGAGCCCTTCGAGCCCGAGGTCGCGAATGGCGACATCGAGATATTTCGGTTCCAGCCAGTCGTCGATGTCGATTTCCCGGCGGATCAGGCCGAATTCCTTCGCCTGCGCGGCCTTCCGCCGGTAAAGCTCATGCGTGAAGCCGTCCAGCAGCGGCGAATGGCGTATTTTCAGGTCGACGCCATCGAGATCGCTCCGCAGGACCGATTCCGGCGTGCCCGACTTGGCCCAGAGCGCGATCAGGGCGTCGCGGTTTTCCTCCCGGGAAGACCATTCGGCGCCGCGCGTGAACGCCTTGACGATCCTCTGCGTGACTTCGGGATATTTCTGCTCGAACTCCTCCGTAACGAAGGTGGAGCCGACCCGCGCCGCCGTCGGCGTGTCGGAATTGCTGTTATAGGCCACCTTGACCAATCCCTGCTCCTGCAAGCGCAGGAAACTGACATCGCCGAAAGCGCCATCGACCTGACGGCTGGCAAGCGCGGCATTGGCGGAGGCGTTGTCGAGGTTCACGATCGTCACGTCGGACCATTTCAGTCCATGCTCGGAGAGAACCGTCGCAACGGAGAGGTGATTGTTCGTGCCGAGCTGCAAGGCGATTTTCCTGCCTTTCAACTGGGGGATTCCGGTAATGTCGGACCCGGCCGGAACGGCCAGATAGACCGGCCGCCGCGTGCCGCCGACCAGAAGCAGCTTGCTGCGGATGCCGCTGGCGCGGCCGACGACGGAAGGCAGATCGCCCTGGGAGTAGAAATCGAGTTGCCGGTTGGCCAGCGCCTCGTTGACGGCCGGCCCGGCACCGCGGAAGAAATACCACTCGAACGCCACGTCCGGGTCGCCCTTGAACTCTTCCTCCACCAGCCCGAGCGCATGGGTCGTCGCCCAGCTGTTGCCCTGCGCGAAAGGGCGGTTGTCGGCGCCAATGCCGGAATATCCCAAGCGGACCGCCAGGGGCACGGCGGCGCGGACATGGGGAGCGGCCAGCACACCGGCGGCTGCGGCGGCGCAGGCCAGGAAGTCTCTGCGTTTCATCGTCGATAATCCTTTTCGAAGCAGATCGGCATTCACTCCGCGGCTGCGGGAGCGACAAAACGGTTGGCGGGCTTGTGAAGCCCGAGGTGATCGCGCAGCGTGTCCCCTTCATAGCCTTCGCGGAACAGGCCGCGGCGGCGCAGCTCGGGCAGCACCAGCTCGATGAAATCGTCGAGCCCCGTCGGGTGCGGCGGCATGATGTTGAAGCCATCCGCCCCGCCCTCGCGGAAATAGCTTTCCAGCGCGTCGGCCACTTCCACCGGCGTGCCGACGATCTGCCAGTGACCGCGCGCGCCGGCGATTTCGAGATAGAGTTCGCGGATCGTCAGGTTCCGCTTGCGGGCGAGATCGAGCAGAATCTCCTGCCGGCTGCGGTTGCCTTCCGTCTTCGGCAGGTTTTCGGGAAGCGGGCCGTCGAGCGGATAGCCGGACAGGTCCACGCCGCCGAGGTGCGACTGGATGTAGTTCAGCCCGACCACCGGATGAACGAGGTCCTGCAAGACCTGGAACTTCGCCCGCGCCTCCTCCTCGGTGCGGCCGACCACCGGAAAGACGCCGGGCAGGATGCGGATATCGTCCGCGCTGCGCCCGTAGCGGCGCGTCCGCTCCTTCACGTCGCCATAGAACTCCTGCGCATCGGCAAGCGTCCGCTGGGCGGTGAAAACCGCCTCGGCGCTCTTCGCCGCAAGATCGCGCCCCGAAGGCGACGAACCCGCCTGCACCAGAACCGGGCGCCCCTGCGCGGATGGCGGTATGCCGAGCGGACCCTCCACGTTGAAATAGCGGCCCCGATGCCGCAGCCGGTGAAGCTTCGAGGCATCGAGGTAGCGCCCCGACGCGCGGTCGTCGAGGATCGCGCCGTCTTCCCAGCTGTCCCACAGCCCCTGAACGACATCGGCATATTCCGCCGCGCGGGCATAGCGCTCCTCGTGCGAGACATATCCCTCGAGGTCGTTGAAGTTCTCGCCTTCCAGACGGCTTCCCGAGGTCACGAGATTCCATCCGGCGCGCCCGCCGCTCAGAAGGTCGAGCGACGCGAAGTAACGGGCAAGGTTATAGGGCGCGTTGAAACTGGTCGAAACGGTCGCGATCAGGCCGATGCGTTCGGTCACGGCGGCCAGAGCCGAAATCAGGGTCAGCGGCTCGAAAAGCGTCGCGCGGGTCGTGCGGCTGACGTAATCCGGCTCCTCGGACGGCACGGCGACCGTGTCGGCCAGGAAGACGAGGTCGAAGGCGGCGGATTCGGCCAGTCGCGCGAGCCGGGTGTAGTTGGCGAGGTTGACGCCCGCATCCGGCTCGGCGTCGGGGTGCCGCCAGGCGGCGACATGATGGCCGGAGGGATGCAGGAAGGCGCCCAGCGATATCTGGCGTTTTCTCGTCATGACGTTACCTCATTCGGCTGGAGTCGGGACAGGACGGACGCTCGCCCGCCGCGAGACCGGGCGCGCAAGACCCAGATGGTCGCGCAACGTGCGCCCCGCATATTCGCTGCGGAAAAGCCCGCGCCGGCGCAATTCGGGCACCACGAGTTCGATGAAATCGTCGAGCCCCCAGTCGAGCTGCGGCGGCATGATGTTGAAGCCGTCGGCCGCCTCGTTGCGGAAGAAATATTCCAGTTCGTCGGCAATCTGCGCCGGCGTGCCGACAAGTTGCCAATGGCCACGGGCGCCGGCGATTTCCAGGTAAAGCTCGCGGATCGACAGGCCCTTGCGGCGCGCCAGGTCTATGAGCAGTTTCTGGCGGCTCTTGCCCGCGTTGGTCGGCGGAAGCTCCGGCAACGGCCCGTCGAGCGGATAGGCCGAAAGGTCGACACCGCCGGCAATCGGGCGCAGCAGCGCGAGACCGACGACGGGGTCGATCCTGTCCTGAAGGGAACGGAACTTCTGCCGCGCCTCCTCCTCGGTTCGTCCCACGACCGGAGAAACGCCGGGCAGGATTTTCAGCGACCCGCGCGACCGGCCGTAACGTGACAGGCGTTCCTTGACATCACCATAGAACTCCGCGGCCTCCTCGAAACTCTGATGCGCGGAAAACACGGCCTCCGCGGTCCTCGCCGCGGTTTCGCGCCCGTCGTCGGAGGCGCCGGCCTGGACCACGACGGGATGGCCCTGCGGTGAAGGCGGCACGTTGAGCGGCCCGCGCACGCGATAAAATTCGCCGGCATGGTTAAGCGGATGGAGCTTTTGCGGATCGAAGAGCACGCCCGCCGCCTTGTCGTAGAGAAGGGCTCCCTCGTCCCAGCTATCCCACAGCCCCCTGACGACCTCGTGAAATTCGTGGGCGCGGCGATAGCGCTCCGCATGATCGGGCAAGGCGTCCTGACCGAAATTGCCCGGGTCGGACGGGTTGCTCGACGTCACGAGGTTCCAGCCCGCACGGCCGCCGCTCAGGCGATCGAGCGACGCGAAGCGGCGGGCGATGTTGAACGGCTCGTTGTAGGTGGTCGATGCCGTGCCGACGAGGCCGATCCGTTCGGTCACGGCGGCGAGCGCCGACAGCAATGTCAGGGGCTCGAAACGCACCGCCCGCTCCTCCAGCTCCAGCGACGGGCTCTCCACCTCGCGGATCGAGGCTGAATCCGCCAGGAAAACGAGGTCGAACCGCGCCGCTTCCGCTTTCTGCGCGGCGCGGACGAAATTGCGGAAGTTCAAGGCCGCCTGCGGCGCGCCGGCGGGATCCCGCCAGGCCGCTATATGGTGTCCCGCCCCCATGAGGAAGGCGCCGAGGCTCAATTGCCGGGGTGTTTCTTTATGGTCTGACATGGGCTTCCGATCCGCAAGCGTGGCAAAACACAAACCTTGTAGATCACCGTTGTCATAATTGTCTACTTATTTTATAGACTATATGTAATTATTGGAAAGGATCCCTGCGATGCCCCGCCAAGTGCCCCCCGCTCCGCCCTCGAACTATCTGTCGGTTCAATCCGTGACCAAGCATTTCCACGTCGACGGACGGCAGATCACGGCGTTGACGAACGTGGATCTCAACGTCGAACGCGCCAGTTTCGTCACGATCGTCGGGGCGAGCGGCTGCGGAAAATCCACCCTGCTGCGGATCATCGCCGGTCTGGAACGCTCCGAGGGCCATGTCCTTCACGACGGCACGCAGGTCAGCGGGCCGAGCCTGTCACGCGGGCTCGTCTTTCAGGAGCCGCGTCTTTTTCCCTGGCTGGACGTGGAGGGCAACATCGCGCTGGGACTGGAGAATTCCGGCCTCGGCAATGCCGAGAAGCGGGAACTGGTGCGCGAACATCTCGCGCTCGTGTCGCTTTCGGATTTCGCCAGGGCATATCCCCGCCAGCTTTCGGGCGGCATGGCGCAGCGCGTGGCGATCGCGCGCGGTCTGGTGAACAGGCCCGGCCTTCTGCTGCTCGATGAGCCGTTCGGCGCGCTGGACGCCTTCACCCGCGCCCATCTGCAAGACGAGCTTCAGCGCATCTGGCAGAAGGAGAGGATCACCGCGCTCCTCGTCACCCATGACGTGGACGAAGCGGTGCTGCTCGGCGGGCGCGTCGTGATCATGTCGCCCCGGCCGGGACGGATCGCCGAAATCGTGGATGTGCCGCTTCCTTATCCCCGGGACCGCCGCATGCCGGAGATCGCGCCGATCCGCAACACGGTCCTCGATATTCTCGACGGAATCCGGACACCGCCCGGTGCGCGCACGCCGCTGGAAGCGGTCGCATGACCGATATCCGCGAAACATTGCCGGTGGCGGCGCTTGCCCCGTTCACCCTACCCGGCTGGCTCCTGCGGATCGGAACGGCGCTCCTCTTCCCGGCGGCGCTGGTCGTTGTCTGGCATTTCGCGTCGCTTTACCGATGGCTGCCGGAACAGATCCTGCCGCCGCCGGCCTATGTGCTCGACGCCGCCATCGCCGCCGTGCGGGAAGGCGACCTGCTGACCCATATCGGCTGGAGTTCAAGCCGCGTGGCGCTCGGCTTCGTCGCCGGTGCGACCACCGGCCTGATTCTCGGTTTCGCGATGGGCCTCTGGCGCGGCCTCGACGATCACATCCGCCCGCTCTTCACCGCCATCGCCCAGGTGCCGACCATCGGCTGGATTCCGCTGCTGATGCTGTTTCTCGGGATCGGCGAGGCGTTGAAGATCGTCATCATCGCCAAGGCCGCCTTCATTCCTGTAGTCATGAGCACCGCCGCGGCCCTGCGCGGCGTCCCCCGGGCCTTTCACGAGGTCGCGGACGTCTTCTGCCTGACGCGGGCGCAGCGCCTGCGCCTTCTCATCCTGCCCGCGGCGGTCGCGCCGATTTTCACCGGCATCCGCTACGGACTCACCAAGGCGTGGACAGCGCTGGTGGCCGTTGAGCTTCTCGCCTCCTCCGAAGGCCTCGGCTTCCAGCTCGTCTGGGCGCGGCAGATGTTCTGGCTGGACACGATGATCTTCGCGATGATCCTGATCGGGCTGACCGGTTTCCTGATGGATTACGCACTGGCGCGCGTCGAGCTGCGGTTGCAACGCTGGCGACTGGAGACTGCGGAATGAGCGAGATCACCTCTGTCGCCTCCCGCCGCCCTGCCCCTTTCGCGCGGCATCTCCATCCGGGCCTGCGCCTTCCCCTCGCATTGCTGGTGCTGTGGCAGGCGGCCAGCACGTTCGGATGGATCGATCCGCGCTTCCTGCCGCCGCCGCAGGACATCGTGCTGGCGGCCTGGCGCGAAGTCCACACCGGCGAGCTTCTGCTGCATGTCGGGGCAAGCCTCCTCCGCGATCTCACCGGCTTCACGCTCGGCACCGTCGCCGGCATCCTCTTCGGGGCGCTTCTCGGCCTTTCCAACACGGCCGACCGGCTGATCGGCCCGAGCTTCCATGCCCTCAAGCAGATCGCGGTGCTCGCCTGGATTCCGATCATCTCCGTGTGGTTCGGGTTTGCAGAGACCGCAAAGGTCGCCTTCGTCACCCTCGCCGCGTTCCTGCCCGTCGCGCTGAACACCACGGAGGGCATGCGCTCCCTGTCGCCGCAGATCCTCGAGGTCGGCCGCTCGCTCTGCCTGACGCCAACCCAGATCTTCCGGCGGGCGCGCCTGCCTGCGGCCCTTCCCTCGATCCTCAACGGTGTGCATCTCGCCCTCATCTATTCGTGGCTCGCCACCGTCGGAGCGGAATATTTCATGGCCGTCGGCCCGGGACTGGGCGGCCTGATCATCGCCGGGCGGGAAAGGTTCGAAATGGACGTCGTCATGCTCGGCGTCGTCATGCTCGGTGCGATCGGATACGCGCTGAACACGCTCGCCGAGCGGGTCGAGCATCGGCTGCTGCGCTGGCGGGACGGGTAAGCTTCGCTAACTGAACAGGATGGTCGTCCCCGAAAATTTCCCTTGAAAGATACCGGATGGTTGGTATTTATTGGCCCATCCCTTTCTCGATCAACGGTGATCCCCATGAACCCCGTCGTCATGGCCTACGGCTTCCTCGCCATCGCTATCGTCAGCGAAGTGACCGGCTCGACCTTTCTTCAGAAATCCGAGCAGTTCACCCGCTTCTGGCCGACCCTGATCATGGCGGGCCTGTACGTCACATCCTTCTACCTTCTGTCCCACGCCCTCAAGGCCATGCCGCTCGGGGTGGCCTATGCGATCTGGGCCGGCCTCGGCATCGTGCTGACGGCCGGTATCGGCGTGGTGGTCTTCCGCCAGACGCTGGACGCTGCGGCGATCATCGGCATCGGGCTGATCGTTTCGGGCGTGGTGGTGATGAACCTTTTCTCCAACACGACGACCCACTGACGATGACGAGCGCCCACAGCCGCAGGAAGCAGCCGGAACGCGTCCGCCGCGCCCTGCTTGACGCTGCCGAAAAGCTGGCGGTCGATCAGGGCGTCGCCGGCGTGACCATCCAGGCCGTCGCCGATGCCGCCGGAGTGACCAAGGGCGGTCTCTTCCATCATTTTCCAAGCAAGCAGGCGCTGGTCGAAGGCATGTTCGCCGACCTTCTCGAAAGCCTGGACGCACAGCTCGAAGACGCCATGTCGAGGGATGCGGAGCCGCGGGGCAGGTTCACCCGCGCCTATGTCGACTCCATGTTCGTGATCGGCGATTGCGGCCAGGATAGCCCGTGGGCTGCGTTGCTGGTCTCGATGATGGCCGAATCCGAATTGCGCCGGCTCTGGTCGGACTGGCTCGCCGCGCGGCTGCACCGTCATCACGAGACCGATGGCGACCCGATGCTGGAAATCGTGCGCCTCGCCGCCGACGGTGCGTGGCTTGCCGTGCTGACGAGCAACGACAGCTCCGCGATCATGGATGCCGCAAACGTCCGCGACCGGCTGCTGCTGCTGACACGAGGATAACGTTCTCTGCAAAAAAGGCCGCCCGCAACGCGGACGGCCCGTTTTGAAAGGTGCTCAGGGAGCCAGGTCGGGAACCGGCCTGACGACGCCGTCGCTGGCGGCGGGCTCCCGCAAGGATGCCACGTCGATCTGCGGCGGGGCCGGAAGCTGCAACTGCTCGCTCGTATAGACCCAGCCTTCATAAGCCTTCTCGGGATCGTCGTTCAGCTTCGTTCCGTAGCTCGGAACGATCTGGCGGATCCGTGCCTGCCACTCGGGCGTCGCCACCTTGTCGGCAAAGACCTTTTCCAGCACGCCGAGCATGATCGGCGCCGCCGTGGACGCGCCCGGCGACGCGCCGAGCAGGCCGGCGATGCTGCCGTCCTTCGCGCTGACGATTTCCGTGCCGAGCTTGAGAACGCCGCCCTTCTCCTCGTCCCGCTTGATGATCTGCACGCGCTGGCCGGCCTGCCACAGGCGCCACTCATCCTTTTTCGCGTTCGGGAAGTATTCGCGCAGCGCGGCGAAGCGGTCGTCGTCGGACTGCATGAGCTGCCCGGCCAGATATTCGATCAGGGGATACTGGTCGACGCCGACGCGCAGCATCGGCCAGACGTTGCTGGTGTTGGTGGCCGACAGAAGGTCGAAATAGGAACCGTCCTTCAGGAACTTGGTCGAGAAGGTCGCGAAGGGTCCGAACAGGATGACGCGCTTGCCGTCGAGCACCCGCGTGTCCAGATGCGGAACGGACATGGGCGGCGAGCCGACCGCGGCCTTGCCATAGGCCTTCGCCAGATGCTGCATGGTCACGTCGGGATTGTCGTTCACGAGGAACGAGCCACCGACCGGGAAGCCCGCATAGTCGTCGGCCTCCGGTATGCCGGACATTTGCAGCAGGTGCAGCGCGGCGCCGCCGGCGCCGATGAACACGAACTTCGCGTCGACGGACTGTTCGGAACCGTCCTTGACGTTGCTGTACGTCACACGCCAGGTGCCGTCGTCGTTGCGCTTGATGCTCTCCACCTCGCTGGACAGGTTCAGCCTGAAATTCGGCTGGCTTTGCAGATGGGAAGCGAACTGGCGGGTGATCTCGCCGAATTCCATGTCGGTGCCGAGCGGCGACCAGGTCGCGCCGATCTTCTGGCCGGGGTCACGCCCCTCCATCATCAGCGGAACCCATTTGCGGATCTGCTCGGGATCGCTCGAATATTCCATGCCGGCAAACAGCGGGCTCGCCTTCAGCGCCTCGTAGCGCTTTTCCAGATAGGCAATATTGTCGTCGCCCCACACGAAGCTCATATGCGGGGTGTAGTTGATGAAGGAACGCGGGTTCTTCAGGACGCCGTTGCGCACCTGCCAGGCCCAGAACTGGCGGGAAATCTGGAAGGCCTCGTTGATCGTCACCGCCTGGGCGATCTGGATGTTTCCGCTGGTGTCCTCCGGCGTATAATTGAGTTCGGCCAGCGCCGAATGGCCGGTCCCGGCATTGTTCCAGCCATTGGAGCTTTCGAGCGCCACGCCGTCCAGCCGCTCGATCATCTCCATCGACCAGCCGGGCTCGAGTTCGCGCAGCCATATGCCGAGGGTGGCGCTCATGATGCCGCCGCCGATCAGCAGAACGTCCACTTTCCTGGCGGCGGTCGTCGCCAGCGCAGGCGTTCCTGGCAGAGCCGCCACTGCCAGCCCCGCCAACGCGGTTCCAATGACCTGCCTGCGATTCATCGGCAGAGCGTCGTTCAATGGATCGGTGAGCGGGGAGTTATCTTTATCGTCCGTAATCATGATCTTACCCAGTTTTTTTTGCGGTTTATCAAAAACTGCGGCATCCGTTATAGGAAAACTAGAGAAAAATCATCCGGTAATTTACCGGCAGGGTCACACCCTGCCGGAATAATTCACGCGCATTGGTTCCATTCTTCTGGATCGGTGTCTGCGAAGATGGCTTCGAGGTTGAGGAAGCAGATCATGGCCTTGTCTCGGGCGATGATTCCCTGTGCGTAGGAGGTATCGGTTCCGATGCCGGCGGGAACCGGCTGAAGCTCGCCGGCGGCGACGGTGAGAATGTCGGAAACCCGGTCGACCATCAGGCCGACCGTCATCCCCTTTATGCTGGTGACGACGATGGCGCTGCGCTCGCTGGTCTCGGCCTTCGCCATGCCCAGCTTGACCGCCAGGTCGACGATCGGGATGACCGTGCCGCGCAGGTTCATCACGCCCATGACGTCGGCCGGCGCCCGCGGCAGCGGCGTCACCGGTGCCCATCCGCGAATCTCGCGGATGGAGGTCGTCTTCACGCAGAACTGCTGCTCATGCAGCATGAAGGCGATGATTTCGAGCGTGTCGTCCGTTACGGTGTTGCCGGCATTCATCAGAATTCCTCCCATTCGTCCTTGCGGACGGCGGCATTGCCGGCAAAGGCGCCGGCGATCTTGCGGCCGAGCGCGCGCACCGGCGACGGGGCGGGGGCTTCCCCACCCGTTGCCCGGCGCACGGGCGCCGCCGCCTGCGGCGCACCCGACGACAGCCTGAACAGCGTCAGCAGCGCGTTGAGCGAGGCGACCTCCTTCGTCAGGCTGTGCGTGGCGGCGGTCGTCTCTTCCACCATCGCCGCGTTCTTCTGCGTGTCCTGGTCCATCTGGTTGACGGCGGTGTTGATCTGCTGGAGGCCGGAAGACTGTTCCTGCGCCGACTCCACGATCGCCGCGACGTGGCGGTTGATCTCCTGAACTTCCGCCACGATCGTTTCCAGTGCCTTTCCGGTGTCGCCGACGAGCTGCACCCCTTCCTGCACCTGTTCGCTCGAGGCGGTGATCAGCGCCTTGATCTCCTTGGCGGCATTGGCCGAACGCTGGGCCAGCTCGCGCACCTCCTGCGCCACGACAGCGAAGCCCTTGCCGGCATCGCCGGCACGCGCCGCCTCGACGCCCGCGTTGAGCGCGAGAAGGTTGGTCTGGAAGGCGATCTCGTCGATCACGCCGATGATGTTGGAAATCTCGCTCGACGACTTCTCGATGCGCTCCATCGCGACGACGGCGCGGCGCACCACCTCGCCGGACTGTTCCGCGCCGGAACGGGTGCGGCTGACGAGCTGGCCGGCTTCCTGGGCGCGCCGGGTCGAATCCTTGACGGTGGTGGTGATCTGTTCGAGGGCTGCGGCGGTCTCCTCGACGGCGGCGGCCTGCTGCTCGGTGCGCCTGGCCAGGTCGTCGGCCGCCGACTTGATCTCGTTGGCGCCGGCATCGATGCCGCGGGCGTTCTCGGCCACCCGGCTCAGCGCGGACTGCAACTTCTCCGCCGAAGCGTTGAAGTCGTTGCGCACGGCGTCGAGCGTAGCCGCAAACGGCTGGGCGATGCGGTAGGACACGTCGCCGTCGGACAGCTTCGAAAGGCCGGCGGCCAGATTGTCGACGGCGAACCGGACCTCTTCGGCCTCCCGGGCCCTCTGCGCCTCGCGCTCGATGCGCTCCTTCTCCGACAGGCTGCGGTTGGCCTCCGCTTCCCGTTCCAGGCGGATGCGTTCCAGCGCATTGTCACGGAACACCGAAACAGCCTGCGCCATCTCCCCGACCTCATCCTTGCGACCGAGACCCGCAATCTCGGCCTGCGTCTCGCCACCGGCAAGCGAAAGCATCCGACCACGAAGCCGCTCGATCGGACCCGTGATCCCGCGCGCGGAAACGTAAAGACCGAGCACGATGACGCCGAGAACGGCAAGGCCGAGACCGAGGAGGCTGTAGAGGATCGTGTTGTCGGTTCTGTCGGACAGTTCGTTGCTGCCGTCATCGACATTCTTCGTCAATTCATGGGTCATCGCCGTGAACTGCGGCAGCAGGCTGCGGGCGATGTTGCCCCGCTGCTTCATGATGGCCGCCGCCTCCGTTTTTTTCCGATTCTGGACCAGCGTGATCGTCTGCCGGTCGAGCCTGTCGACCTGATCCAGCGGCGCCCGGATATTCTCGACATTCGCCGCTATCGCCGGAACGAGTTCGGCGATCGTCTGGAGGCGTTCCCTGATCTCGCTCCTGTTGGCTTCGTAACGCTCCATCGCGTTCTTGTATTCCTCGGAGCCCAGGTCGAAGAGCAGCGATGCGTTGGCCAGTTGCAGTCCCATCTGGGCAAGGTTGGCGGTCGCGTGTGCGCTGAGCGTTGCTGCGGCCGTATCGGCGGCGATGAAGCGCGAATATTGCGTGTCGGCCTGCTTGAACTGGAGGCTGACGAAGGCCAGCCCTGCGAGGGACACAATGGCCATCAGACTGATGACACACACAATTTTCGTGCGGATCTTGATATTGTCGAGAAGCATTCGGTGGCTCTTTCGGTGGATACATCGAAGATGTCCGGCCGACGACAGTGAGCGCGGCCCGGACGCGGGGTGCTGGCAGATATCGAAAGCATGACGTCCGCTTCCTGCCCTGATGGCGGAAGGAGCCTCCCTGGCCGTCCTGTCAATCTTCGGATAAACGGGGGCTGTTATCGGCAGCCCGTTATGCGGCAATCCGCTTCGGTGTGGTGTGCTGCTATCGGTGTTTCATTATCGTCTTTGCTGCCTGGAAATGTCCTTGCTGTCTCTCGCCGCCCGGCGTTGATGCAGGACGTGTCCTCCAGCCTGGAATCGCCGTCTGGCGGACGTTGCATACGGGCATGCGGGAGCGCTCGCCGGATGGGGTCTCCGGTGAAAATGGTCTCGCTACATTGGGGATGAATGATCGCATCATGCGATCACGACATGCTGGCATTCTCACTGGCCTGCACGCGCGACAGGCCATGTGCAGGTGCCCGAGCCGGGACGACGATGCTGTGCCGTGCATATGCCGTTTCACCGCCAGGCCTGTCATTGCGGAAGATCGAAGAAGCCCTCCTGACGAGAGACCTGCTTCCTTCCTGCCCGGGAAAAACTAGCGAGGCGCGGGCTAACGAAACCTTAATTCGCGAGAAAAAATGAATATAAATCAATAATATATTCGCGATGATGATAGTTTGGTGCAATCTTGATATCCTCGATTGCCGAGCGCCGCCGGCGGGGGGCAATGCAGCGAAGGAACGGCGGATATAGAACGGGCCGCACTTCGACCGCCGTAAGAATGCCGGTGTCGCAGGTTGCGGGCCGTGATCCCTGCGGCGGACCCTGGTGTTGATCTGCCCAAAGCGCGAAGCCTGCTTCTGCGCGGCTTCGGCCATCATTTCGCTTTGCTCGCCCCGTCGGACTGTCCGCTTTCGATGAGCGAAAGATACCGCTGGGCGGCCTTTGCAAATTTCGCCTGCCAGATTGCGTGAGCCTCGGCGAGGTTGCCGTCCCGAATGGCTTCGTAAAGCTTCATGATATAATTTTGCGCATCGCCCTTCCGGTCGGTGTAGACCACGCCGAGAAGGTTGTTGAAACGCCGGATGTCGCCCGTCAATTCCGAGAAATAGCGGATGGTCCGCTGCAAGCCTGTCGCATCGATGATGGCTTGCTGGAACTCCAGGTCGTTGCGCACGGTTTCGGACTGGTTTTCGGTTTCGGCAAGACGGATCGCATTCCTGGCGAGCTTCTCGATGCGGCCAAGGTCCGACTTCGTGAGGCGGCCCTCCTCCGAGAGCAGGTAATCCAGCGCGATCTTCCCCAGGGCCAGCCTGATATTGTAGACTTCGATAACGCTGGCGGCCTCGACGGCGCTGACGGAGGCCCCCTTGTTGCGCTTCAGTTCGACGAAGCCCTCCCTCGCCAGCAGGCGCAACGCCTCGCGAACGGGATGGCGGGAAACGTCGAGCATGTCGGTCAACTGCTGCTCGATCAGCCGGTCGCCCGGCTTGAAATGCCCGACAATGATGGCCTTGCGGATCTGTTCCGCCGCAAATTCGGTCGCCTCCATGTTGCTCATGGGGGCCATGATCGGATCTGCGTTCATTCTAGACATAAAACACCTTCGTTGCGGCCACGCAGCCTCCTACCGTGGCGACATGATTTTGTCGATCATATACAACGGAGCCATGCAGAAAAGCCGGGACCTGCGCCACTTTGCGGAAATGGCGCAGATCGAAACCTGCCGCCGGGTACTATATGGCTCTCCCGCGGAAGGGCCGGGAAGGGCTGGCCTCAGATCGAGATGCCGCCGTCGATCACGACGGTCTGGCCGGTGATCATGCTGCCGGCGAAGCCGAGATAGACGATCAGTTCGGCGATGTCGGGCGGCGTTCCGAGCCGTTTCAGCGGCGTGGCGGCAATAGCGTTCTGGCGACGCTCGTCCGACCATTCGATCGCCCAGGAACTGTCCACCGATCCCGGCGCAACTGCGTTGACGCGAACCTCGGGCGCGAGAGAGCGGGCGAGGTTCTTGGTGAGATTGATGACGGCTGCCTTGGAGGCGCTGTAGACGAGGGTGCTCGCCACGGAGCCGAGGCCGGCGATCGAGGCGGTGTTGACGATGGCGCCCTTCGCTGCCTTCAAGGCCGGCGCAGCCGCCTTCGAGCACCGGAAGACGCTCATCAGATTGACGTTGAGCAGGTTTGCCCAGAGTTCCTCCGAGATCGGGTCGAGATCGGTGATCGGAATGGGTGTGCGAACGCCCGGGGTTCCCGCGTTGTTGACGAGGAGGTCAAGATGGCCAAGCGCGCTCACCGCCTTCAGCACCATGTCCTCTGCCTGCCCGGCATCGCCGAGATCGCCGGGCGCGGAGATCACGTCGAAGCCCTCTTTGCGCAGGGCGTCGACGGCCTCCGGCCCGCGCGGATCGTCGGGAAGAAAGTTGATCGCGACCTTCGCGCCGCTTTTTGCCATGACGCGGGCGGCTTCGAGGCCGATGCCGGAGGCCCCGCCGGTGATAAGCGCGGTGCGACCCGTCAAATCGAATGAAATCATCGTTCATGCTCCTGTGTTGAAAATGCGCAATCGCCGGCAGGGGCGATCAGGCCGCGGAGGTGCGGGCTGCATTGCAGGCCTGCCGCCTCTCGCGGCGCAGAAATCTCTGTGTCTGCTCCCTCTTCGGGTTGTCGATCACCTCTTCCGCCGTCCCGAGTTCACAGACCTCGCCCTGATGCAGGAAGGCGACCCGGTCGGCGGATTCGCGGACGAAATCGATATCGTGCGTCACGACGACCATCGTCATGCCTTCGGACTTGAGGAGACGCATGGTTTCGAGCACCTCGCCCACCAGTTCGGGATCGAGGGCGGAGGTCACTTCGTCGAACAGCATATAGCTCGGCTCCATCGCCAGGGCGCGTGCGATGGCCAGACGCTGCTGCTGCCCGCCGGAAAGCCGGGAGGGAAGGGCATCGGCCTTGTCGCCCAGTCCGACATGCGCCAGATGCTTCCTCGCGATCTCGCTGGCCTCGTCGCGGCTCAGCCTCGCCACGACCCGCGGCGCGAGCGCGACATTCTCCAGCGCGGTCAGATGGGGGAAGGCGTTGTACTGCTGGAAGACGATCCCCAGCTTGCGCCGCAGCAGGTTGATGTCGGTTTCGGGATCGTGGACGCTGATACCGTCGACGACGATCTCGCCGCCCTGGATCGGCTCCAGCCCGTTGATGCACTGGAGCAGCGTCGATTTTCCCGACCCGCTCGCGCCGATCAGGCAGAGCAATTCGCCCTTGTTGACGTCGAGATCGATGCCCTTGAGGACGGTCAGGGGCCCGAAAACCTTTCGCACGTTGCGGATTTCAATCATACGAGGATCTTTCTTTCGAGATGGCGGCTGTACCGGGAGACGGGGTAGCAGATGAGGAAATAGAAGAGACCGGTTCCGAACAGGAGCAGCCAGGTCTCATGCGTCCGCGTCATCAATATCTGTGCATTGCGGGTGAACTCGATGTAGCCGATCACCCCGGCCAGCGAGCTGTCCTTGATGAGACTGAGAAACAGCCCGATCCACGACGTCAGGCCGGCGCGAAAGGCAAGCGGAGCGGAGATATGTAAAAGCTCCTGGAAATAGGTCATGCCGAGCGAGCGGGCACCTCTCCGGTAGTTGCTCGGCACGGACAGGAAGGCCGACCGCGCGACCTCGGCCGTGACCGCCGCCATCCACGCGCTGAGCGCGGCCGTTCCGAACCAGAACGGTGAGGTGGAAAAACCCGACATGGACAGGAAACTGTTGGCCAGAATGAGCTGGATGACCATCGGCACCGAGCGCAGGACGTCTATGAACGGGGTCGTCACCAATCGAACCGTCAGGGACACGGTGCGCAGCCATCCGAGGATGACCCCGACGATCGTGCCGATGACGGCCGCGCAGACCGCCATCCTGATCGTATTGACGGCGCCCATCAGCAGGAAATAGCTGTCGGACCATTGCAGTCCCTGGTTTGCGAGCTGGAACTGCATGTCAACTCCTGTACATCCGGCTGAAGGCAAACTGGGCCGACAGTTGCAGGATCTTGGCCATCAGGTAGTAAATGGCGGCCGTCACGATGAAGAACTCGAATGTCCGGAAGGATACGGACTGGGCATATTGCGCCGTTCCCGCAAGTTCGCGGAGACCGACGAGCATGCCGAGGGACGTGTTGAGCAGCCCCCAGATGCCTTGCGTGACGTAGGTGAAGAAGATCGCCTTGAAGACCTGGGGAAAGATGACGTGCCGGAAACTCTGGAAGTTGGTCATTCCGAGCGACCGCGCCGCCGACATCTGCTGGCGCGGCACCGTCGCCAGTCCGCCCCGGAAGATCTCGGCGAGATAGCCGGCATTGTTGAACGAGATGGCGGCGAGCACCGACACGTAGCTGGAAATGTTGATCCCCAGCGCACCGAGCCCGAAATAGATCATGTAGACCTGAAACAGCACCGGGGTATTGCGGGAAAGCTCGACCCAGGCTGTCGAGAACCGATAGCCCAGGCCGGTGCCATTCTGGCGGGCCACCGCCATCGGCATGGCGATGAGCGTGCCGATGATCAGCGACAGGAAGGCTATTTGCAGGCTGACCCATGCGCCCGCGAGCAGTTGCGGCAGGGCATCCCAGACGATGGACCAGTAGAATGTGTAACCGTTCATGCAGTTCTCCCTGGCAAGCTATCGGCGGGCAGATCGCCAGCGGCGAAGGAACAGGCCGATCGTCACGCGCAAGACGGTCCGGACATCCGGGTGCATCGTTCCGGTTCCGTCTTGCGGTCGAGGACTGGTCATGCGCGTCGCCTGATCGCGTTTCGAAGGGCAACGCCGAAGATCGGCGCCGCTTCGTCAGGCAAGGGCGGGGCTGTTCCGCCTCCAAGCGATAAGGGTGCCCCCGTGTCGGGGTTTCCCCTCAGGGATCAGAAATCCACGCCGGCGGCATTCAGCGACGGCAGTTCGGCATCGCCGAAGAACTGCGCGTAGATTTCCGCGAAACGCCCGCTGGTGTGCTGTTGCCAGACGAACAGCTTTGCCCAGTTCAGGAACTGCTGGTCGTCCCTCTTGACCGCGATCGACACCTGGTCGTTGATGGGCGCCATGCCGGCGGCCACGAATTCGGGAAACTGGCCGCTGGCTTCCAGCGTGGCGAATACGGCCGTGGCTTGCAGGATCGCATCCACCTTGCCCTGCTGGAGGGCGAGGAACGCCTCGGTATCGCTGGAGAAGCCGGTATAGGTCGCGCCGGAACTCTTCCAGCCCTTCTCGATCTCCGCATTCAGGAGCTGTTCCGTCGTCGTGCCGATCACGCCGCCGAGCTTGGCGCTCTTGAGGTCTTCCCAGCCCTCGATGCCGGTGTCGTTCCGGGTGATGATCGAGGTCGTGTAGTTCATATATGGCTGGGTGAACGCCACTGTCATCGCCCGCTGCGGGGTGGGCGTGGTGGAGGCGATCAGCACGTCGATACGGTTGGAGACCAGCGCCGGAATGCGATCCGGGGACGGCGTTTCGACGATCTCGGCTTCGGCGCCGAGCGCCGCGGCCATGTCCCTGCAATATGCGACGTCGAAGCCATCCGGCTCGTTCGAGGTGTTGCGGAAACCGGAGGGCGGTGAATCGAGCATGATGCCGCACCGCAGTTTCTTGCCCTGGACGATGGTGTCGAGAGCGGATTGCGCGTGGGAGGGGCCGGCAAGCCCGCAGGTGACGAGGCCGGCGGCCATCAGGAGTGCAGTCAGTTTCATCTTCATTTCGTTCCCCATTTTTGGTTTTGTGCATGCGGGAGACGTCCGGGAGAGCCCGGACGCCGGCTTCTTCACACGGCCTCGCGATGCCGTGCCTTGTCGGCGCCGATTGCGGCGATAGGGCCGAGTTCCTGCTCGATCAGCGGCACGACTTCCTTCCTGAACCGCAGGATCGAACTGTGCGCCTTTTCGATCGGCATGCAGCCGAAGGCGAAATTGCACGTATAGTTGCTTGGGTTGAGCCTCTTGATATCGGCGATCATCTTCTTCGCCACGGCATGCGGATCGCCGACGACCATGTTGTCGGCATATTGTTCGAGGGTGTATTCGCCGTCATAGCCTTCATTGGCGATGTAGCCGTTGTCGTCGAGCGGCAATTCGGCCTTTCGCAGGTGATGGGCCATGCGTCCGACGTACCGTCCGCGTTCGCTGACGGCGAGTGCGTCGCTGCGGCTGTCGGTGATATGGACATACTGCATGATGGCCAGCGGCTTGGCCGACGGGTTTTCGCCGATCGACTCCCAGGCGCCGTTGAGCCCGTCCGCCATCCTGTAGAGGACCGGCGATCCCAGCGTGCTGGCGGCAATGAACGGCGTCGCATTCCACTTCCTGAAACGGTCGAGCAGCTTCGGATGGGACGTCGTGATGAAGATCGGCGGCAGCGGCTTCTGCTGGGTGCTGATGGCGAAGCTGGTCTTCGGCACGCTGATGAACTTGCCCCGATACTCGACCGAGCCTTCCACCAGCGCCTTTTCGATGACATCCCAGTATTCCAGGAAGACGTCGACCTTGTCGTCGAGCGAAATGTGATAACGGTCGAATTCATATTGCTGGTAGCCCGTGCCCATGCCGATGACGAGGCGGCCATCCGTCTGGGTGTCCGCAACAGCAATTTCCTGCGCGACGCGAAGCGGGTTGTAGAGCGGCAGAACGATCACGCCCGGACCCAGCTTGATCTTCTTCGTCCAGCCGGCCGCATAGGAACACATCATCAGGGGCGACGGCGAACTGGAATAGTTGGCGAAATGATGTTCGGCGAACCAGGCGATATCGAAGTCCAGTTCCTCGGCCGTCTCGACCATTTTCCGGGTGTCGCGCATCACGCCGGCCGCACCGTCCGGATGGTCGCGCAAAGTCATGAGGCTGAATAAGCCAAGCTGCATGTCGTTCTCCTGAAGCTGAATGAATGGGCGATTTCGCGCCCGGTCGTCCGGGCAGGCTATGCCGCGTCCTGAAGGGCAATGGGCGCGCTGGCCGCGTAATCGCCGTCCCGGTAAATCAATGGCGCCACCTCGGCGGCGAACAGCGAGGCCGTGACACGGCCGATGACGATATCGTGGGTCGCATAGCCGAAAGCCCGGTCGATCTCGCAAAAGAGATTGGCCTGAGCGTCCGAAAGATAGGGCATGCCATCCCGCAGCGCCCAGTCGCCGGTCAGGAACCGCTCGTCGGCCGGCACAGTGCCGCTGAAGCGCCTGGAAATATCGGCTTGCGACGTTTTCAGCACGTTGATGCAGTAGTGGCCTTCTCTCCGAAGCGGGGCGATGATCGATGCCTTGCGGTTGATGCAGGCAAGGATCGACAGCGGGGAGAAACACAGCGACGTGACCGATGTCACCGTCATGCCGTAGCGCACGCCTTGGTGCTGGCAGGAGATCACGCAGACTGTTGCCGCGAGGCGCCGCATGGACTGGCGGAAGTCCTCTTCATCCTGATCACGCATGGCCTGTTCCCTTTTTCGTTGCGGCAAGATTTGCAGATTATCTACAATTCGTCAACGCACTTTTTGCCTTTTGTCATCTCGCAACAGGCCGGTTCTGCAATGGCAGCTACTCCGCCATTGGTGGTCCCTTGTTGGACCTCAGGTGCTGCCGATGGATCGCGGTCAATCCGGGAATCGACATGCCGAGCGCCATGAAAGTCAGGCCCGCAATCTGGACGATGCCGAGCGGTTCGTTCAGAAGCAGGTGGCCGGCCACGGTGGTGATGATCGGAACGCTGGGCATGAGGAGAGACGCTCTCTGCGGTCCGATCTGCCGGACGATATAGGTGTAGAGAAGGATTGCCGCGGCGCCCGCCAGGATGCCTTGCGTGAATGCCTGGAAAAGAAGTTCCATGACGGGTGCGGCGGCGAAGCCGGTTCGGGTGCTGGCATGGGCGATGAACGCAGGCAGACAGGATGCCAGAGAGACGGCAGCCGTTCCAGGAATGGCGCCGACCTGCCAGCGTTTGATCAGAACGCCATAGAGGGAAAACATCAGGCCCTGGAGGACGAAAAGCGCAGTTCCCGCCGGAGAAAGGCCCTTCACCAGGAATGTGTTGTATATGAAGAGAAGAATCCCCGTCGTGATCAGCATGGTGCTGACGACCGACACGGAATCCGCTTTCCCTGCCAGGAGGAAAAGCGGCAGAAGAAACGAGAAGAGCACGATCGAACCGGGCCCTACGGAAGCGACATATCCGGCCGAGGTCAGGGATATCCCGGTGTTGATCACCAGGAGGTAGGGGAAGCCCGCGAGCACGGAGAGAGTGACTATTTTCACGAGCCCGAGCCTGACGATATCTTGCCTGGTTTTCGCCAGGCAGAGGTAGGGAATGAAAAGCGCGCCCGCTGCATAGAAGCGCAGGATGGTGAGACCGGAAGGCGTGATGTTTCCCGCAAGGCTCACCCGCGCGGCCAGGAATTGCAGGGCATAGATCAGGACGAGGCATATCCCCGCCCCCAAGACGCGTCGCTCGGTTGTCATCGGAAATCCGGTTTGATTTTTCGGCAGATGCGACAGGGCTGGCTCAGCGAGCCCGCACGCCGTCCTCGTATAAGCGGATTATCGAAGAAGCGCGGGCAGCGAGAAAGTGGCATAAATGCCAAAGAGCGTAAAAGATACGCCATAGTGAAGTCCGGGGGAGGGCGCCGTCCGGAGATGTTGCCGGACCGCCGGGAAATTCGATGCTTTTCGGATGAGCCTGTCTTCCCGGCGCGCGCTGCGCCATGCGTTGAAGCCGATGTGCAGGCCTGAGGGAATACGCGGGAAACTGTTTGCCCGCTTACCGGGAGGGATCAGCCACGCATTTGTGCTCGGCCGCCGCTGCGGTCATCAGGTTGACGAGCGTACCCGCCACCGCCGAACCCAAGGCCTCTTCGCTTTCCAGCAGTCCCTCATATGCAAGCGGTCCATCGATCCACAATTGACAGGCGCCATGTACGGCAGACCAGGCGAGCAGGACCAGACGATCCGTGTCGCCCGCAGGCGCAAGCCCGGCGTTCTGGCAACTGACAATGGCCTCACGCAGCAACACCAGCCCCTTGCCAAGGTCCTTGTTTATCTCTTTGCCCAGAAGTTCTTTAAGCTCAGGCCGAAACATGATCCGGAAGTGACCGCGATGCGTCAGCGCATACCGCACATAGCCGTGTCCCAAGGCCTCAAGCCTGGACTGCGGGGTGGCGGCGGTGGCGCTGCAACGCCGCATTTCGGACACAAGGCCGCTCAGGCCCTCGGCTGCAATCGCCGCCAGCAGGTGCTCGCGGCTTTCAAAATGGTGATACGGTGCGCCGGGCGACACGCCGGCATGGCGGGCGAGCGTCCGCAAGGTGAGGGCGCTCACTCCGTCCTTCTCCACGACTTTCAAGGCGGCATCGAGAAGCGCGCTCCGAAGGTCGCCGTGGTGATAAGCGCCTGCTTTCCTGGTCGGTCTACCCATAGAAGATAACGCTACCCCATCTATCTTGACATTGCATGGATCATAATCTAAACGTTGATTAGATGAAAGCGTTGAGCTCTCATCCGGGAGGATGCCATGAACAGCCAACATCCCGCAGAAAATCCCGTCGTGCTCATCACCGGCGCCAGTTCCGGAATCGGCCTGGAGATGGCCCGCCAGCTTGCTGCCCGCCATTGCGAACTTGTTCTTGCCGGTCGACGCCGGGCAGAGCTCGATCGGCTTGCAGACGGGTTGCGCGCCGCGCACGGCGTCGAGGTTCATGCAATCGCGATTGACCTGGGAGATACGGGCGCCGCGGCCCGGCTCTACGACGAAGTGCAACGGCTCGGCTTGGCCGTCGATTGGCTCGTCAACAATGCCGGTGTGGGGCTCTATGGCAATCACGCCGCACTCGACAGCGCAGAGCTGGAGAGGATGCTGCAATTGAATGTGGTCACGGTGTCGGCTCTCTGCCGTCTGTTCGGCGCCGATATGCTGGCCCGGCGCTCGGGGAAGATACTGAACATCGCGTCGACGGCCGCCTATCAACCCTCGCCATATTTCGCCGCCTATGGCGCTTCCAAATCCTTCGTCCTGAACTTTTCCGAAGCTCTTGCGAAGGAGTTCGAAGATTATGGCGTCAGCGTAAGCTGCCTGTCGCCGGGGCCTACGGCCACTGCCTTCTTTCGTGCCGTGGATGCGCAGGGCACCACCACCAGCCATTTCCAGAATCGGGACGAGCCCGCTTACGTTGCCGAACAGGGCATCGAGCTGATGCTTCGCGGAGGACTATCCAGGATCGTGGGCCGGAAGAATTTCTGGCGCGCGCTGTCCACACGGTTTGCCCCACGCAGCGTCGTGGCCAACATTGCCAAGCGCGTACTGGCGCCCGGTCGCGCGGAGACGACAACGGCGGGCGTGTCGTAGGATCGATGGCGTTGCCTGGCGGCGCACTCGACCGGCCTGCCGTTGCGGCGAAAATTCGCAAATCGGGGACGCAGGGGACAGTTACGCTCCACGAAACGGGCCGGTCCTCTCACGACCGGATCGGGTTCGCCAGCAAGCCCGTGGCCATGAGCCGAAACGCTTCGATGGCTTTGGGCAAGACCGAGCGCGGCTCCGCGCTCGCCGCCACCCACAGGGCCGCGTTCAGCGCCGCGCCGTTGAGAAGGCGAGCCGCGGCCTCGATGTCGACCGGCTTCACGACGCCCTCCGAGATCAGCCTGCCGACCGTCTGTTTCGTCACCTCCAGACATGCGTTCTGGCTTGGCCATTGCGACGGATCGCCAAGGAAGGCGGGGCCGTCCAGCAGCACGATCCGCTGTACTTCGGGGTCGAGCGCCATCTCGATATAGGCTGTGCCTTCGGCGAGCAGCCCTTCCCAATCGTTCCCGGCCGCGGTGGCGGCCTCTTGCGCGTGTCCGGCCATCTCGCCGTCGACCTGGGCGACGACCGCGGCGAGTAACCCCTTCTTGTCACCGAAGTTATGGTAGAGCGCGCCGCGCGTGAGGCCGGCATCCGCGGTCAGTTCGTCCATCGAGGCTGCGGCGAAACCCTTTTCGGAAAAGGCCTTGCGCGCGGCCAGGATCAGCCTGGCGCGGTTCTCCTCCATCGTTTGCATGCGGCGCTTTGCGGCCATGCTCCACCCGAATTCCGGATACGTGACGTATCTGAGTTGACATACGTTTCGTATGTGAGATTATTCTACATACGAAGCGTATATCAAACCGCGACGCCTCTTGTGAAGCCCAGCCGACGGCCCGTCCGGCTTCGTGCGGAGCGGCGGTGTCTGAAAGGACCATGACATGACCCGACGCGATGCCGTCTTCCCCGCAAACCGCCATGCTCTTTACGAGGCGCATGGCTATTCGGCCGCGATCCGCTCCGGCGATCTGCTGTTCGTGTCCGGCCAGGTCGGCAGCCGTTCCGATGGCGCGCCGGAGCCGGACCTTGCCGCCCAGGTCCGGCTGGCCTTCGCCAATCTGAAGGCGGTGCTTGCGGCAGGGGGCTGCACCTTCGACGACATCGTCGATGTGACCACCTTCCATACCGACCCCGAAAACCAGTTCGAAACCGTCATGGCCGTGAAAAGCGAAGTCTTCGCGCAAGCACCCTATCCGAACTGGACCGCTGTCGGTGTCAACTGGCTTGCCGGCTTCGACTTCGAAATCAAGGTCATCGCCCGCATTCCCGGCAAGGTGTGACCCGCCGCGACCGGCAGGAATGCAGGTCTAGGCGATCACCGCCTCGGCGGGCCGGCGCGGCGAGAACGGCATGAGCGGCCCGTAGCCGAAGCGCATGACGATGTTGGGCCGCTTGCCGGCCTCTCCGACACGTTCGGCCAGTTCGGGCCGCAACCTCGCCACCTCGACGGGCTGGTTGACGAAGGCGTGTTTGAGGCCGAGGCTGGTGGCGGTGAGCGCGAAACGCTGGCAGGCGCGGCCGACCCTGATCCAGTGCCCCGTGTCGGCCCGGTCCGCGACGAAGATTGCCAGCCCCGCCGAGGAATCGATCTGCCGCGCATAGCGGTCGTTCTCGGTGCGCGCGGTGAGGAAGATGTCGAAGGCAGGCCCGCCGAGAAAGGCGGGCAGCACCGGATTGCCGGTGCAGGCCGAAAACAGGCCGTCGCCGGAAGCGATGGCGCTGCGCGGGTTGAACCGCAGCCAGTGCTTCAGCTCGGCCATGAAGGCGGGATCGGTCATCTGCGCATCGTTGCCCGCCACCACGAGGTCGCGCAGCTGGTTCATCCGGCTGCGCTCGGTGACGAGGATCATCCGTACGCCGGGCTCGGCTGCGGCGCGCTCCAGCGCGGCGAGATCGGCAGGCGGGACGGCGCGCCCGTCATAGTCGACGCGGGTCGATTGCCGGAGCGGGATCGCGTCGAACAACGGATCGGCGCGGGCGGGGCCGGCTGAGAAGTCGAAACGCACGGCGCTCCCGTCGCCGGGTTCGACCACGACCTCGCCCGGACGTCCCGTCGCCTGTGCGGCGATGGCCAGAGTCTCGACCGCGCAGCCGAGGCTGACGAACAGATGATGGTCGTCCGGATCGACCACGGGCGTTCGCCGCGCCTCGTCCGGGAAGAGGGCGATGCCGCCGTCTTCGATGCCGAAACGCCACGGCTGCGTGTTGTGGCCATTGGCGGCCAGCGCCGCGTAGCGGATGAGTTCCCCGATGTCCGGCGACGGAGTAGGCTTCGCGCGGAGGCGTCGGGCATAGTCCGCATAGGCCCGCATGGAACCCACCGATTGCCGCCATGCGACGCCGCCAGCGCCTGCGAGCACGAGAGCGGCGGTGCCGCCGATGAGCAAGTTCCGTCTGTTCACAGCACTTTCTCCCTGCACATGTCGGAAACCTACAGGATTGGAAGACAGCGTCCTTGACCTTGGTCAAGAAGCGGCACCCGGCGATGGTGACCGATGTGCCGGCCCGGCTCTTCGACCGCGATTTCACGGGGAGCCGTCATCGGTCAGGTCGAGCCCAGTAGGCCCCGATCCGCGATCGCTCGATGGCTGCCGTGAGCAATCGCACCGCCGGTTCGGCCAAGGATCGTGCAGCCCGGCACCTATTCCAGACGGACAAAAGGGGCGAAGCATGACCGTGTCTTGATCGATATCAAGGTGGGACTGTCCGATCCGGTTATGGTCGAGGCAGGATTTTCGTAACCGGAGGGTGAGAGACGGTGACGATCCGTAATCTGATCCATGCGTTCGAGCCGAAATCCGTCGCCGTCATCGGCGTATCGGGCCGTCAGGGTTCGGTCGGCCGCATCGTGCTCGACAATATCGTGAACGGCGGTTTCGAAGGCGATATCTGGCCGGTGAACCCGAAATATGCGGAGCTGGACGGCCGCCGCTGCTATGCCTCGATAAACGATATCCCCGGCATTCCCGATCTTGCCATCATCATGACGCCGGCCGAAACCGTGCCGGGCCTCATCGGCGAACTCGGTGAAAAGGGAACCCGCGCCGCCGTGGTCATCACAGCGGGGCTGACCCGGGAAAACGGCTTGAGGCAGGCGATGCTCGATGTGGCGAAGCCCTATCTCCTGCGCATCGTCGGCCCGAACACCATCGGGTTCATGCTGCCACCGCGCAAGCTCAATGCCAGCTTCGCCCATATGGACGCCGCCCGCGGCGATATCGCGCTGCTGTCCCAGTCGGGGGCCATCGTCACCTCGCTGATCGACTGGGCGGGAGCCAACGGCGTCGGCTTCTCGCAGATCGTCTCGCTCGGCGACATGGCCGATGTCGACGTGGCGGACTGCCTGGACATGCTGGCCGGGGACCCGGGAAGCCGGGCAATCGTGATGTATCTGGAATCCGTTCCCAATCCGCGGAAATTCATGTCCGCGGCCCGCGCCGCTGCGCGCGTCAAGCCGGTCATCGCCATCAAGCCGGGCCGCCATGCCGAGGCCGCCAAGGCGGCCGCCACGCATACCGGCGCGCTTTCGGGCGCCGACCGGGTGGTCGATGCGGCCTTGCGCCGGGCCGGCATCCTGCGGGTGAACGATCTCGCCGAACTGTTCGATGCCACGGAAACGATTGCCCGGTTTTCCCCGCTCGAGCGGGCGAGGGTCGGCATCGTCACCAATGGTGGCGGCGCCGGCGTCCTGGCTGTCGACCGGCTGATGGATGTCGGCGGGGAGCTGGCCGAACTGTCGGCGGCCACGATGGCCGTCCTCGACGCCGCGCTGCCGGCGAACTGGTCGCATGCCAACCCGGTCGATATCATCGGGGATGCGCCTCCCGCCCGTTATCGCGCGGCTGTCGAGGCGGTTGCGGCCGATCCCGGCGTCGACGTGCTTCTGGTGATGAACTGCCCGACCGGCGTGGTGTCGTCGTCCGAGGCCGCCGCCACCGTGGCGTCGCTGGCGCGGGAGGGCAGGATAGGGGGCAAGCCCGTTCTCACCTGCTGGCTGGGCGAACAGACGGCGCGCGAAGGTCGCCGGCTGTTGCAGGCGGCGGGCATCCCCGGCTACGAAACGCCGGCCGCGGCGGCTGTGGCCGTTTCCTACCTGACCGACTGGTCGCGCGTCCGGAAAACGCTTGAACGGGTTCCTTCCGGCACCGGCGAGGAGATCGCCGTCGACCGTGCCGCAGCACTTGCCGTTTTCAGGCAGGTGGCGGCGGAAAACCGCCGGATGCTGACCGAGCCGGAGGCCAAGGCGGTGGCGCGGGCCTACGGCATCCCGGTGCCGGAGACCGTTGTGGCCCGCTCTCCCGACGCAGTGGAGCAGGCGGCCGCACATCTTCTTAAGGCCTCGCAGACGGTTGCCGTCAAGCTGCTGTCGAAAACGGTCACGCACAAGTCGGACGTGGGTGGCGTGGTTCTGGATATCGTGACGGCAGAGGCGGCGGGCGAGGCGGCGCGGGCGATCGAAGGGCGCGTTCCGGCCGCCGATATCGAGGGCTTCGCCGTGCAGCCCATGATCCGGCGCAAACAGGCGCAGGAACTGATCCTCGGCCTCAGCCAGGACGCCATTTTCGGACCGGTCCTTCTGTTCGGGGCGGGCGGCGTCGCGGTGGAAGTCATGGACGATACCGCCATCGCCCTGCCGCCGCTCGACGACGTTCTGGCCGGCGACCTGATCGACCGCACGCGGGTCGGCCGGCTGCTGGCCGGTTTCCGCGACCGCAAGCCCGTGGACCGGGCCGGTATCTGCGGCGCGCTCAAGGGGCTGTCGCAACTGGTCGTCGATTTCCCCTGCGTCGTGGCTGCGGATATCAACCCGCTGCTGGCCGACAGCGACGGGGTGATCGCACTCGATGCGCGCATCGAGATCGACCCGCAGGCCGTCGAGCGGGCCGCGCCCAATCCCGTCCTCGCCATCCGTCCCTATCCGGCCGGGTGGGCGTGCGATGCCGCCGTCGGCGGCCGGACCTATCATCTCCGGCCGATCCGGCCCGCCGATGCCGCGCTCTATCCCGGCTTTCTCGCCAGGACTTCCGGGGAAGACCTGCGCCGCCGCTTCTTCGATCCGGACAATGCCTATTCCGACGCGCTGCTCCCGCGCCTGACGCAGATCGACTACGCCCGCGAGATGGCCTTCGTGGTCCTCGACAAGGAGGAAGGCGCGCTCTGCGGCATTGCGCGGCTGTCGGCCGATCCCGATCACGAAGCGGCAGACATTGCGCTGATCGTGCGCAGCGATCTTCAGGGGCACGGTCTGGGCCGGGCGATGCTCGATCGTCTGATCGACTATGCCAGGGCCGATGGACTGAAGCGGCTGGAGGGCCGCTTTCCTGCGGGGAACGCGAAAATGCGCGGCCTGTGCGAAGCGGCCGGGTTCCGGCGGGTCGGGGAACCGGTGGAGGCCGGTCTGGTTCGCGTATCGCTTGCCGTGGCGTGATCCCATGCGGTGCGCCGGCGGCCGGATGCGGCGCATTTGCCGCAAGCCCGGGGTTGCGAATGCGACGAAGGCTTGAGCTGCGTCAAGGTCCGGAGAGGCAAAGCTCCGAAAGATCAGACTGAAAGTAACGACAGGAGGTCATGTCATGACATTGAATCGGACTTTCTCTGAGGATCCCAAATCGCCAGGAGCGCCCGAACAGGAGGAGATGGAAAGGGAACCGTCCTGGTTTCGCCGGAACTGGTCGCTTCTTCTCGCCATTGCCGCGCTTGTGGCCATTGTCGTCGCGCCGACACCGGAAGGGCTTTCGGTCGCGGGCCAGCGGATGCTGGCGATCCTGATCTTCGCCATCATCGTCTGGATGACGGAAGTCCTCGATTACGCCGTTTCGGCGCTGGTCATCGGCGGGCTGATCGCCCTGCTGCTCGGCTTTGCGCCGAATGTGGCCAATCCCAATGTCATGCTCGGCACCAGCGCCGCGCTCGGACTGGCCTTCTCCGGCTTCGCTAACACCGCCTGGGTGCTGGTCACCGTGGCGTTGTTCCTGGCGGCGGCCATGCAGGTCACGCGGCTCGACAAGCGCATCGCGCTCTACATCCTCTCGAAGGTCGGGCCGGAGATCGGCCATGTGGTGATCGGCTCGATCGTGGTCGGCATCGTCATGGCGTTCCTCATTCCCTCGACGACGGCGCGCGTCGCCTGCATCGTGCCGATCATGCTCGGCATCATCACCGTCTTCGGCGTCGACAGGAAGGGCGCGCTGGCCGGCATGCTGATGATCACCACGGTCAGCACCGCGAGCATCTGGAACGTCGGCATCAAGACCGCCGCCGCCCAGAACATGGTGGCCGTCGGCTTCATCGAGCGCGAACTCGGCTATATCATCACCTGGGGCGAATGGTTCATCGCCGCCGCACCGTTCGCGCTGATCATGTCCGTGGCGCTCTATTTCATCATGACGCGGATGATGCCCCCCGAAGTCCAGCAGGTTCCCGGCGGACGCGAGGCGATCCGCAGGTCGCTGGCCGAACTCGGACCGATGTCCGGCGCCGAGAAGAGGCTGCTGGCGATCTCCCTGACCTTGCTGGTGCTGTGGTCCACCGAAGGCGTGCTGCACCGGATCGATACCTCCACCTCGACGACCGTGGCGGTGGCGCTGATGTTCATGCCGGGCGTCGGCATCATGAACTGGAAGCAGGCGGAGAACAAGATTCCGTGGGGCACGGTGGTGCTGTTCGGCATCGGCATCAGCCTCGGCAGCGCGCTGCTGTCGACGGGGGCGGCGACCTATCTCGCCAACGTCGTCGTCAACCTGTTCGGGCTTGCCGCCGCCGCGCCGCTGATGGTGCTGATGATCCTCGCGCTGTTCCTGACGGTGGTGCATCTCGGTTTCGCCTCGGCGACGGCGCTGGCCTCGGCGATGATCCCGATCGTCATCGCGGTGTTCCAGGCCGTCGGCGTCGATGCGGCCAACATCGTCGGCATGACCATGCTGCTGCAATTCGTGGTCAGCTTCGGCTTCATCCTCGTCGTCAACGCACCGCAGAACATGGTGGCCTACGGCTCGGGAACCTTCGATGCGAAGGATTTCACCCGTGTCGGTCTGGTGATCACGCTCGCCGCGCTCGCCGTGTTCTTCCTGTTGAGCGTGACCTACTGGAGCTGGCTCGGCTATGTCTGAGCCGCGACGACCCCGCCGCGGGCGGCCTGGCCCGCCCGTGGCGAACCCATAGCGGAGACGGACAATCCCGCCCGTTTCCGTCCGGAGCCTTCCATCCGCACGCCTGCCGGGCAGGGATGAACGGGGCTTCGGCAAAGACCGGAACGTCCGCGCGCCTGTTCGAACGAACGCGGCACTCCGGCAGACGGAGGTTATCGAAGTGAAACCCACCGATCTCTCGACGCCCGGGCATTTCCTGAAGGTTGTGGATTGCCAATGGGCCTGTCCGGCGCATACGCCGGTTCCGCATTACATCCGCCTCCTCGCCGAGGGGCGTCCCGCCGATGCCTATATGGTCAACTGGGAGGCCAATGTGTTTCCCGGCATATTGGGCCGCACCTGCGACCGCCCCTGCGAGCCGGCCTGTCGCCGTGGCCGGGTCGAGAAGGAACCGGTGGCGATCTGTCGCCTGAAACGCGCCGCTGCCGACTTCAAGGGCGATGTCGCCGCCCTGATGCCTTCGCCGGCGAAGGCTTCCAACGGCCGCCGCGTGGCGCTGGTGGGGGCGGGGCCGGCCTCGCTGACCGTCGCCCGCGACCTTGCGCCGCTCGGCTACGACTGCGCGATCTTCGACCGCGAGGACAAGGCGGGCGGCATGATGCGCACCCGCATCCCGCATTTCCGGGTTCCCGAGGAGGTCATCGACGAGGAGACCGGCTATGTGCTCGGCCTCGGCGCCGTCTTCCACGGCGGCCACGACGTGACCAGCATGAAGGCGCTTCTGGCCGCCGGTTTCGATGCCGTCTTCGTCGGCGCCGGCGCGCCGCGCGGACAGGATCTCGCCCTGCCCGGCCGCAGCGAGGCGGCGGCCCGCATCCATGTCGGCGTCGAATGGCTGGCTGCGGTCTATTTCCGCCATGTCGACCGCATCGGCCGGCGGGTGGTGGTGATCGGCGGCGGCAATACCGCCGTGGATTGCGCCCGCACCGCCCGCCGTCTCGGCGGCGGCGACGTGACGGTGGTCCTGCGCCGCGACATCGCGGGCATGGCGGCGTCGGAATGGGAACGCGAGGCGCTGCTCGAGGAAGGCGCCACCATCGCCGAGCATCTGGCGCCGCGCGCCTTTCTTCACGAGGACGGCCGTCTGACCGGGGTTCTGTTCGATCCGGTCGAGACCGTCGAGGAGGGTGGCCGGCGCAGCGTCCGCCCGACCGGCGCGGCGCCGGTGACGATCGCCTGCGACGACGTCGTCATCGCCATCGGCCAGCAGCCGGCCTTTCCGTGGATCGAGCGCGAACTCGGTATCCGGTTCAACGATCGAGGGTTGCCGGTTCTCGAGGGCGGGACGTTTCGCTCGACGCATCCGAAAGTGTTCTTCGGCGGCGACGCGGCCTTCGGGGCGAAAAACATCATCACTGCCGTTGCTCATGGCCACGAGGCGGCGATCTCCATCCACCTGATGCTCTCCGGCCACGACATCGAGGCCGAGCGGCCGGCGCCCGTCGTCGACATGGCCGATCGCCCGGTGCCGGCGGTGATCCGCGCGCGGCCCGAGGTCTCGGCAAAGGCCCGCCATCCCGTGCCGCAGCGGCCCGCCGCGGTGGCGCTTGCCGATATCGAGGCCGAGGTGGAACTCGGCTTCGATGAAGCGGGCGCGGCGGCCGAGGCGCAAAGATGCTTCGGCTGCGACCTCCAGACCGTGTTCGACGCGAAGCTCTGCGTTGAATGCAAGGCCTGCGAGGCGGTCTGTCCGACGGACTGTATCACCTTCACCCGCAACGGCGAGGAAGCCGACCTGCGCCGGCGCCTGCGCGCGCCCGCCGCCAACACTGCGCAGGCGCTGTACTTGGTCGAAGGGCTGGCAAGCGGTCGGGTGATGGTCAAGAACGAGGACCTCTGCCTGCATTGCGGGCTATGCGCCCAGAACTGTCCGACCGGCGCCTGGCGCATGCAGCGCTTTACCCTGAAAACGGCCCATGCCGGAACCGTCGACCGACAGGTCCCGGCGTGCGCCGCCATGACCGAGGAGGCATGACATGACCCGCTCTTCTCTTGCCCTGGTCTTTTCCGGCAGCGGCGGCGCCGGTGCGATGAGCGCCGGACAGCTCATTTTGTCCGCCGCGGCCGAGGCGGGCTACTACGGCGCCATGAGCAAGCTTTTCGGCGCGCAGGTGCGCGGCGGCGAAGCGGCCTCGCTCGTGCAGGTCTCGACCGGCCCCGTCATCTGTCAGCCCGACCGCTACGACCTCTTCATCGCCCTCGACTGGGCGAATGCGGCCCAGTTCGCCACTGAAATTCCTCTCGGCCGCGAAACCGTCATCCTTTGCGACCCGAGAAGCGGACCGGTGCCGAAAAGCATCGCCGCGTCGGGCGGGCGGGTCGTTCCTGTCGGGCTCGGCCCGGCCGACGCCACCCCGCTCGAAAAGGCGCTGCGGGGACGGCACGTCAACATCTTCGCCGCCGGTCTGGCGGCGGCGCTGCTCGGACTGCCGGCCGCCAAGGTCCATGCCGTGCTGTCCGGCATGTTTTCCGGCAAGGGGGCCGAAGTCGCCAGGGACAACGCCGCCTCGCTCGAGGCGGGGCTCGCCGCCGGCGCGGCGCTTGGCGAGGCGATGCGGCTCGATCCGCCGCAGCCGGCGGCCCGCTGGCTGATCTCCGGCAACGAGGCGCTGGCGATGGGCGCGCTGCGCGGCGGCATCCGCTTCGTCGGCTGTTATCCGATCACGCCCTCGACCGATCTCGTCGAATGGATGTCACCGCGGCTCGCCAGGCTCGGCGGACGGCTGACGATGGGCGAGGACGAGCTGGCGGCCATCAACATGGTGCTCGGCGCCTCCTATGGCGGCACGCCGGCGATGACGGTCACGTCCGGGCCCGGCCTGTCGCTGATGGGCGAGACCATCGGTCTTGCGGTCGCCGCCGAGGTTCCGGCGGTGATCATCGACGTGATGCGCGGCGGGCCTTCGACCGGCCTGCCGTCGAAGACCGAGCAGAGCGACATCGGCATCGCCGTCTTCGGCGGACATGGTGATGCGCCCCGCATCGTGCTGGCACCGACATCCATCCGCGATTGCCTGTTCACCGGCGAATGGGCGGTTCATCTCGCCGAGGGCTACCAGACGCCGGTCATCGTGCTGTCGGATCAGTCCTTCGGCCTGTCGCCGACCGTCATCGACCCGAAGCCCGACCGGCCGCCGGCGCTTGCGCGACGCACGGACCTGCCGGAGGACGAGCCGTTCAGGCGCTATGCGACGAGCGGCGATCCGGTAACGCCGATGCCGCTTCCGGGCACGCCGGGCGGACAATGGGTGGGCGAGGGCCTGACCCACAACGAAACCGGCATTCCGGTGAGCGGCGCGCGCATGCATGCCGCCCAGATCGACAAGCGGGCGCGCAAGATCGCAAGCTTCGACCCCGGCCCGCTCTGGGGCGACGTCCTCGGCGACGGGGAAACGGCGATCCTCACCTTCGGCTCCGGCATCGGCCCGGCGCAGGCGGCGGCGGAACGGCTGACCGCCGCCGGCCAGCCGACGCGCGTCATCGGGCTTCGGGTGATTTCGCCCCTGCCGCTCGCAGCCCTCGCCCAAGCGCTCGACGGGGTGAAACGGGTGATCGTGATGGAGCAGAACCACGGCGCGCAGCTCTACCATTACCTTTTGGGGCAAAGGGCGATCCAGCCCGATGCCGAAAGTTTCGCGCGTCCGGGACCGCTGCCGTTCCGCCCCGGCGAAATCGCCGCCGTCCTGGCCGAGAAGGAGACACGACAATGACCACGGACCTGACAATGGAGCGGCCTGCTGAGAAACCGGCCTTCGAGCCGCTGGACTTCCAGTCCGGCGCGACGCCGATCTGGTGTCCCGGCTGCGGCCATTACGGCGTGCTTTCAGCGCTCGAACATGCGCTGGCAATGCATGGCCGCCCGCCGCATGACATCGTTCTGGTGTCCGGCATCGGCTGTTCGTCGCGGTTGCCGGCCTATACGAGCTGTTACGGCTTTCACGGCGTGCATGGCCGGGCTCTGCCGTTTGCGACCGGCCTCAAGCTCGCCCGCCCCGATCTGGAGGTGATCGCCGTCGGTGGCGACGGCGACGGCTATTCCATTGGCGGCAACCACTTCGTCCACGCCTGCCGTCGCGACCTGAACATGGTCTATATCGTCATGGACAACCGCGTCTACGGCATGACCAAGGGCCAGCCTTCGCCGACGACCGAGGCCGACTGGGATAGCGACATCGCCCCCGGCGGGCTCGGGCTTCGGCCGGTCAATCCGGTGGCGCTGGCAATTGCGGCCGGCGCGCGCTTCGTCGCCCGCGGTTTTTCCGGCCGGTCGCGGGAACTCGCGGAGCTGATCGTCGAGGGTCTGCGCTGGCCGGGCTTCGCCTATATCGAGGTCCTGAGCCCTTGCGTGGCCTTTCGTCCCGAGAAATTCAGCTGGAAGGCGAGTTCGGCGCCGGCGGCGAAGACCGTCGAGGACGACCGGGCCGCGGCTTTCGCCGCCGTTCTTGCCGGAGACGAGGCAAGCACCGGCATATTGTTCCGGGACCATGCCGCCGGGCCGCATCCGCCGGTGGCGAAACCCGGAACGATCGAGGAGATCGAAAGCCGTTTTGCCGTTTGCGGTTGACCGTGCCGCGCCGCCCGGCCCGGATGTCGTGGGGCGGTGAACCGGCCCGATGACCGGTGTCACCCGGGGGTTGCAGCGGACAGATAGCGGCCCATCGGCTCGCCACCACCTGGAACTCCCGGGCACGGCGAGACGGGCCGGAGCCCGGCGAGCGTTGCCGTCATCATTCGAGAGTGCCGGGCCTGCTGTCATGTTTGTGTAATGTCGTTACAATACATCCCTTCCAGTAGCGAATTCCCACGTTTCTGGAGAGAGATCATGACCATTCTCAAGAAGATTGCACTCGGCCTTTGCCTTGCCTCCGCATTGGTGTCGCCGGCTTTGGCGCAGAGCCCGCAGGCCAAGAACGTCATCGTGCTGATCACGGACGGCGCCGGCATGGAAACCTGGAGGGCGGCCAGCTACTTCCGTCACGGTGCGCTCGGTCACGAGGCCTATGACGATTTCGACGTCAAGGTTTTCGCCTCCACCCATCCGCTGAACACGTCCAACGAGCCGACCAACACCAATGACGGGGCCGTGACGTTCGACCCGTCCAAGCTCTGGGACAAGACCGGGGTCGACACGGTGTTCGAGGGCAATCTCGGCAACTATCAGGGCTTCTTCGCCGGCTACGACTACAGCCGCGCCGACTACACCGACAGCGCCGCCGCCGCCACCGCGCTCGCGTCCGGCACGAAGACCTACAATAACGCCATCAACTGGTCGAACACCGGGGAGAAGCTGAAGCATATCGGCGAATACGCGGTCGAATCGGGCCGGTCGCTCGGCGTCGTCACCTCGGTCGAATGGACGCATGCCACGCCCGCCGGTTTCCTCGGCCACAATGTCAGCCGCAACGACTATGAAGGCCTCGGCAAGGAAGTCGTCGACAGCGGTCTGGCAACCGTCGTCATGGGCACGGGCCATCCCTACTACAAGGGCGACGGCACGCAGATTTCCAACCCGGACGACAAGGCATTCCGCTTCGTCGGAGGGAAGGAAACCTGGGAACGCCTGACGAGCGGCCAGACCGAATACGCCCATATCGAGACGAAGGCCGATTTCGAGGCGCTGGCCGCCGGCAAGCTCAACCTCGGTGACAAGTCGAAGGTGATCGGCACGGTGCAGAACATCGAGACGCTTCAGTTCAATCGTCCGGGCGTGACCGCCGGCAACCTGCTCACCAACACGCCGGACCTCGCCACCCTGACCAGGGGCGCGATCAACGTCCTCGAAAAGAACGACAAGGGCTTCTTCCTGATGGTCGAGGGCGGCGCCGTCGACTGGGCCGCCCATGCCAACAACCTGCCGCGCCTGATCGAGGAGCAGATCGACTTCAACGAGGCCGTGGAGGCTGTCGTCGAATGGGTCGAGAAGGAAAGCTCCTGGGATGAAACGCTGGTGATCGTCACCACCGACCACGGCAACGGCCTGTTGCAGGGGCCGGATTCCAACGTCAACGCCTATAGCCCCGTCATCAATCAGGGCGCGGGTGCCCTGCCTCTGGTGCGCTGGAACAGCGATACCCATACGCGTGAGCTGGTGCCGCTCTACGCCCACGGTGCCGGTGCCGATTATTTTGTGACGAATGCCAAGAAGGATGCCGGCCTCGCCACCTATGACGTGCCGGAAGAAAACCAGGTCTATGTCGACAACACCGACGTGTTCCGCGCGGCCCTGAACGCCTTCGGCATCAAGGACGGCGAAGGTCTCTGACGCAACCGGACCTGCCTGCGGCGGGCGCCACAGGCAGGTCCGCCCATCGGAAAGGGCCGGGACGCGGCCCTTTCCAGCCCCATTCTGCTGGAGACGCGCCATGTCACCCTTTCGCGGCCTGCTGGCCACCGTTCTGATCTCCCTGATCTCCTGCGCTCTCGCCCATGCCGGCGACGATGCCCGTGCCCTGACCGGAAGCGGAAAAGCCTGGGCCACCGTTCGCAAGGCCGTCAGGCAGGGCGATACCGTGAGGATCGAACTGCGCTTCGAAACCGACTATGCCGGCTATTCCGGCGAAATCGTCTACGAGAAGCTGCCGGACGATGCGATCGACGGTGCCATCTACCTGTCATCCGGCGGCGAGCGCTTTCTCCTGCGCCGCGAAAACGGCAAAGTGGCCGCACCCGGCGAACTCAGGCTCAAGTTTAACTACGCTCCGGAAAAGAATCCGCGCGTCGGCGACTGGAAGGCAGCGTTTGCCGCTCCTCCCGCGGATGCGGCCGATATCATGCTCGTGCTTCCCAACGTCGCGCCCATCGGGCCGATTGCCATCAAGGCGCAGTAACCGAACCGGATGAACGATACGAGGCCTTCCCATGCGTGATACCATGCGCAGCACAACATTCCGGGCGCGGGGCGACACCGGCGTCGTTTATACGGTCGTCCAGATGCGCAGCCTCCCGGGCGGGAAAGACGAGGTTGAATTTGCCCTCTCCGATGGCCGCAAGGTGGAAAAGGTCGGCGAGGAGCAGTTCGAGATCGTCGCGACGAAGGAATTGATTTCCCGGATATGAGCGCCGTCGAAACCGGTCGCGTCATGGCGCGATTGCCATTCCGGTGGGACACGCCCGCCGCTTTCCACCAGCCGCCATCATTTCAATCATAAAGCTTTGTGCCTGAGCGAGCCTGCGCTGCGTGCCGGACGTCGGTTCGGTTATCTAGGGCACGAGGGCGGAAAGCTCCCTGGCCGAACGGCTGATAAGGGTCTGCAATATCCGCAGCCGCTCGTGATCGGGCGGGGCCGGCTGCAAATCTCCGCTGATCGAGCCGACGACGGCGCCCGACCTGTCGCGGATCGCGCAGCCGATGGCGACGGTTTCGGACCGGAACTCGCGATCCTCGACCGCAAAGCCATGTCGGCGCACCTGTCGGAGACTTTCGACCAGATCGCCGAGATTGTCGATCGTGTTGGCTGTGAAGGCCACCAGGCCCCGGTCGGCCACCACGCGGGCGATTTCCGTCTCCGGCAGCCAGGCGAGGATGGCTTTGCCGAGCGCGGTCGCATGGGCAGCGGACGACAGATCCTCGGTCGGTTCGCCGTCCTCGCCGAACTGGCAGAGCACGGTCAGCGCCGTGCCGGAAAAGCCGGCAAGCCGGACGCGGGCATGGGCTTCGGCGTGCAGCCGCTGGAGGATCGGCCTCGCCTCGCGCACGATGTCGAACCGGGTGCCGCGCATGGCGGCGAGCTCGGCGACCCTCGGGCCGAGATAATAGCTGCGGGGCTGGGCGAGCTTGCTCGCATAGCCGCGGGCAACGAGCGTGTTCAGGATATGGTGGCAGGTCGGCGTTTTCAGATTCGCCATGCGGGCCAGATCCTGAAGCCGCAGTTCCTGCGGCGCGTCCGCAAGCAGTTCCAGCAGGGTCAGCGCACGGTCGACCGATTGTATCAGCGTGCCGTCCTCTTCCTCGCGCGGGGTGGCGGAAGAGGAGCGGGCGGGTGCGATCTTCGGCGGCGCATCGTCGATCGACACGCTGGTGCGGTCTGGCGTCACGTCGGCCGGCTCCAGCCTGCGGGCGGAAACCGTTTCGGATTTGTTTTCAAGCGACACGTTCGGCAACCCTTGCCTTCTCCTGCTGGTTTTGCCCGGCGGCAAACCGTTCCGGTGCGTTATTCGGCAGGCTTGACCTTCACCTTGTCGCCCCGGCCGAGATGATTGACGAGCAGGGCGCACAGCGTGACAGCGAGACCAAGCGCGCAGACGCCGATCCACCCTTGGTAATGCCAGGCCTGGCTTCCCGCAAGGGTTCCCAGGGCTCCTCCGAGGAAGCGGACCACCATGTAGACGGTGTTGAGCCGGCTGGCGGCGGCCGGCTCGAGCGCCAGCACCTCCGCCATGCTGCTCACATGGCTGACCTGCATGCCCAGGTCGAGGAGAATGACCGCCGGAATGAGCCAGAAGAATCCGTCCCCCAGCGCCATCGTCAGGAAGGCGAGGGACATCAGCGAGCCGCTGACCGTGATCACGCTGCGCGACGGCATGCTTTCGGCGAGCCTGCCCGCATAGGGGGCGGCAAGGACGCCCATCGCGCCGGCGAGGGCGAGGAATCCGGCCATCGCGGGCGCCCTTCCTCCCCATTCGGGCCCGAGCTGGAAGATCACCGTCGTCCAGAACAGGCTGAAGCCGCCGAACTGCAAGGCGGCGACCAGTGCGATCCGCCGCAACGTGCCGTGGCGCGACACCAGCCCCGCGAGCGTCCGCATCAGGCTTGCGTAGCTTCCCGTATAGGCCGGCGGCATCACGGGAAGCGAGCGGCGCAACGCCACCAGCAGGACGAGCATCAGTCCGGCGGCGATCAGGTAGACGGACTGCCATCCGAAAAGCCCGCCGACAGCACCGCCGACGAAGCGCGACAGGATGATGCCGAGCAGCAATCCCGACATCACCGTGCCGATCGCCCGGCCCGCCTGGCCCGGCGGCGCGAGCTGGGCGGCCATCGGCGGCAGGAATTGCGGCACCACGCTGACGAAGCCGAGCAGCGCCCCCAGGATCACGACCGCCGGGAACCCCGGCGCGACGGCAAAGCATATCAGCATGGCGCAGGACAGCAGCATCAGCACCGATATGGCCTTGCGCCGCTCAAGGAGATCGCCGAGCGGCAGCAGCAGAAGCAATCCCGTCGCATAGCCGAGTTGCGTCCAGCTGGCGATCATCGCCGCCTGGCGCTGCGAAATCGCGAAGGTGCTTGCGAGTTCTCCGAGAAGCGGCTGATTATAATAGTTGTTGGCGACCACCGCTCCGGCGGTCAACGCCATCAGCCGGATCGTCCGCCGTGTCGCGGTTGCGTCGGTCATTGCGGCGTCACCATGCGAGATGGGGATAGCCGGCGTCCGCCATCAGTCGCGCCCCGCGCTGAAGGATTTCCGCCCGGGCCTTTGCCTCGGTCGCCGTATCCACCAGCCGCCCCGCCCGCTTCTTCACCACGCCGTTGATCAGCACCGTGTCGACATTGCCCGGATGGGCGAACATCACCACCGCATTTTCCGGATCGAGCGCGGGGGCCATGTTCCAGTCCGTCCTGCGCAGGAGAACGATGTCCGCCTGCTTGCCCGGGGTCAGCGAGCCGATGCGGTCTTCCATGCCCAGGACGCGGGCATTGTTGATCGTCGCCCATTTCAGTCCCTCGCCGGTGGAAATGTGGTCGCGCTGCATGACGCCGCCGCCGGTCCCGATGGTCTTGAGGTTCCGTTCCTCGTAGGCGGCGGCTTCCGGGTTGGTGCCTTCGTCGAGTTCGCGTTGCGTCTGCACGTTGTCGAAGAGGCGCTGCACCTGCAAGGCGATGCGCAGGCTTTCGAACATGGAGCCGGTGACGCCCACCTCGCTGTCGTTGGCGATCGAGGGACGTCCCCCCTGGGCGGCGACCCGCCCGACGAGCGGCGGGCGACCGTGCCCGCGGATCTCGACGATCGGCGTTGCGGTGATGGTGCAGCCCGCGTCGACCAGCGCCCTGATCTCCTCGTCGGGAATGTAGTTCGCATGCACGGCGTTGTGCCCCTCGGGCAGAAGCCCTTCGCGCCGGAGATCGAGATAGCCGCCGGGGTTCAGCCGGTTGCGCCGGCCCCAGACATGCGAACTGGAAACGAGCCCCATCTCCCTGGCGAGGGCGAAATCCTCACGGCAGACATCGATCGTCGAATAATCCGGTCCCAGAATGCACATGGCGAGCGTGACGAGCGCATCGTCGGAGGCAAGCCGTCCCTTGCGCAGCCGTTCGATTTCGGCGCGCGAATGCGGAATCTGTGAGAAATGAGGCTGGCCCGGCTGAGGCTTGGGCTTCACCGAGCCGTGGCCGAACAGCGCCCGGACGCCCGAGGCCGCAAGCCCGTCGATGGCAGCATCGGTATGATCCGGCGTCGGGTTGTTGTGACACCAGTCGAAAACCGTGGTCGTGCCCATATCGATCTGGGCAAGCCCGCCCGCCAGTTCCGAGGCCCGAAGGTCGTCAGGCGTGAAGCGCGGCGCGGCGCCGGCGTGGAGATAATCGTAATAGTCCGATCCGGTGAAGTTCGATCCGATGCCGCGTATCACCGTCTGCCAGAGATGATTATGCGCGTTCACCAGGCCGGGGATGGCGATCATGCCGCTGCCGTCGATCGTTTCGGCATCCTCGACGCCGAGATCGGCGCCCACGGCGCGAATGCGGTCGTTCTCGATCAGGATGTCGCCGCGGGAGAGGTTTCCGATGTCCGGATCGACGGACACGATCGCGGCGGAGTGGATCAGGATTTTTGCCATCTAATTATTTCACCTTATGAAATTATATAAGCCACTCTCTTGGTCTGTTCTTGAAGACTGCCCGACATTTTGGGACATGCAAGGGAAATTTTGCTTTTTTGGGCGAAAAATTGTTGACATAGACCATAATCTCCCGGAACCTTCCTACACCAGAGGGAAATAATTTCACAATACGGAAAACGTATGCTGACATACACATCCAGACGTCTCGGTCTGACGTTGCTCGTGCTCGTGACCGTTTCGATCATCACCTTCGCGCTCATGCGCCTCGCCGGCGATCCCGCCGTCGCCATTGCGGGGGCAGAGGCTTCCGCCGAAGAGATCGCCAGGGTTCGGGCCGACTACGGCTTCGACCGTCCGCTCGTCTTGCAATATGCAGGCTGGCTGAAGGACGTCGCCCAGGGTGATCTCGGCTTCTCCAACATATTGCAGCGGCCGGTCGTCGACGTCGTCGCCGAGCGGCTGCCGGTCACGCTCCGGCTGGCGCTGGCGGCGCTGGCGATCGCGCTCGTGCTGGCGATTCCGCTCGGCATCCTCGCGGCGATCCGGCGCAATTCGTCGGTGGACCGGCTGGCGCTGTCCTTCGCGGTGGTCGGGCAGGCGTTGCCCAACTTCTTCTTCTCGTTGCTCATGATCCTCGTGTTCGGGGTGTACCTGCGCTGGCTGCCGATCTCGGGCGACGCCACCTGGCAGCATTACGTCCTGCCCGCCATAGCGCTCGGATACGCCTCGACGCCGGCGATCATGCGCCTGACGCGGGCGGGCATGATCGAGGTGCTGGATAGCGACTACATCCGCACCGCCCGGGCGATGGGGCTCGGCACGCGCCGGGTGATCTTCCGCCATGCGCTGCGCAACGCGCTGATCCCCGTCGTCTCGCTGACGGCGGTCCAGCTCGGCTTCATGCTCTCCGGCTCGATCATCGTCGAGAGCGTCTTTTCCATGAACGGGCTGGGAAGGCTCGGTTGGCAATCGATCCAGAGGACCGATCTGGAGATGATGCAGGCGCTCGTTCTGATCGTCTCGGTGAGCTATCTGGCGCTGACCTTTCTGGCCGATGTGTTGAACGCGTGGCTCGACCCGCGAATCCGGGTGAGCTGACATGGTTGCACTTCCTTCCGACACCATTCCTTCTTCCGTCATCCAGCCGACCATGCCGACCGCCGGCGCCATTCTGCGGCGGCGCATCTTCGGCCATGCGGGCCTGTTGATCGGCGGCACGACGCTGGCGATCATCTGCGTTCTGGCCCTGCTGGCGCCGCTCATCGCCCAGCACGATCCCTATTTTCAGGACCTGGCACGCCGGCTGGTGCCGCCGGTCTGGCACGCCGACGGTTCGTGGAGCCATCCGCTGGGGACCGACGCGCTTGGCCGCGACTATTTCGCCCGGCTGCTCTACGGCGCGCGCATCTCGCTGCTGATCGGTTTCGGCGCCACCGCCGTCGCCGCCCTGATCGGCACGACTATGGGGGTTCTGGCCGGCTATTACGGTGGCCGGGTGGATTTCGTCGTCACCTTCCTCGTCAATGTGCGGCTGGCGCTTCCCGCCATGCTGGTGGCGCTGGTGGTGGTGGCGCTGGTCGGCGGGTCGCTCACCGTCGTCATCTGGACCCTGGGCCTTCTCATATGGGACCGCTTCGCGGTGGTCATGCGTGCGGCGACCCAGCAGATCCGCGGCCTCGATTATCTCGCCGCGGCGCGGGCCGCCGGCTGTTCGGCGCAGCGTATCCTGCTGACGGAGGTGATGCCGAACGTCATGGGGCCGCTCATCGTCGTGGCGACGCTGGAAATCGCCCAGGCGATCCTGTTCGAGGCGGCGCTCTCCTTCCTCGGCCTCGGCGTGCAGCCGCCGACCCCGTCCTGGGGGCTGATGATCGCCGAGGGCAAGACGCATATGTTCTTCCGCCCCTGGATCATCGCCATTCCCGGCGCGGCGCTCTTCATCCTCGTGCTGGCGGTCAACCTGCTCGGAGACGGCGTTCGCGACGTCAACGCGCCGGAGGGACGGTCATGAGCCTGCTCGAAATCGCGAACCTGCGCATCGACATCCCGCAGCCCGCCGGAATGCTGCATGCCGTGCGCGGTGTGAGCTTCACGGTCGAGAAGGGCGAGACGCTCTGCATCGTCGGCGAATCCGGCTGCGGCAAGTCGCTCACCTCGCAGGCCCTGCTCGGCCTCTCTCCCAGAAAGGCGAGCGTTTCCAGCGAGGCGATGCGTTTCGACGGTGAGGACATCACCCGCCTTTCGGAAAAAGGCTGGCAGCGGCTGAGGGGAGACCGGATCTCGATGATCTTCCAGGATCCGATGACGAGCCTCAACCCGAGCTTCACCATCGGCAGCCTGCTGGAGGAGGTCTTCATGCGCCACCGCCCCGCCGGCCGCAGGGCCGCGCGGGCGAGAGCGGTGGAGATGCTGGAGAAGGTCGGCATAACCAATGCCGCCGAGCGCCTGCGGCAATATCCGCACCAGCTTTCGGGCGGCCTGCGCCAGCGGGTGATGATCGCGATGGCGCTGATGTGCGACCCGGATCTGTTGGTCGCCGACGAGCCGACGACCGCGCTGGACGTAAACATCCAGATGCAGATCCTCCGGCTGCTTCAGGACCTCAAGCGTGACATCGGCATGGGCCTCGTTTTCGTCACCCACGATCTCGGCCTCGTCGCCCGCTTCGCGGACAAGGTGGCGGTGATGTATGCGGGCCGCATCGTCGAAAGCGGCCCCGTGACCGAGGTGTTCCGCCGTCCGAGCCATCCCTATACGCGGGCGCTGCTCGACTGTATCCCGGTTCCGGGCCGCACTGCGCCCGGCACGCCGCTCGGCGCGATCCCCGGCGTCGTGCCCTCGCTCATCGGGCCGCAGACCGGTTGCAGCTTCCGCGATCGCTGTCGCTTCACCGCGCCCGAATGCGTCACGCGCACCGTTGAACGGCATGAAAGCCCCAGCCACAGATACGAATGCCTGCGGACGCCTGAGGAGATCGGCGCATGAAGGAAGACATGCTTCTCGTCGCACGCGATGTTCACCGGATCTTCCGCATGCGCCAGGGTTTCGGCCGGCCGACGACGGAAATGCATGCGGTCAAGGGCGTCAGCCTCGATGTGCCGCGCGGCGGCGTTCTCGGCATCGTCGGTGAATCCGGCTGCGGCAAGTCCACCCTCGCCCGCATCATCGCCGGCCTCGACCGGCCGTCCTCCGGCACCGTCAAGCTGGACGGGCGCGATTTGCAGGATATCGACCGTCCGGAACTGGCGGATTTCGTCCAGCCCGTCTTCCAGGACCCCTATCTCTCGCTCAACCCGCGCAAATCGATCGAAACGATCATCAGCCTGCCCCTGCGCATCCGCCGGCGGCTGGGCGCGGCGCAGATCGCTGCCGAGGTGCGGCGGATGATGGACCTGACCGGCCTGCCGCAACGGCTGGCGACGGCCTATCCCTCCCAGCTTTCGGGCGGGCAGCGCCAGCGCGTGGCGATTGCGCGTGCGCTCATCTCCAGCCCGCAGCTTCTGATCTGCGACGAGCCGACCTCGGCGCTGGACGTCTCGATCCAGGCACAGATCCTCAACCTGCTGCAAGAGCTGCGCACCGAACTGAAGCTGACCTACGTGCTCATCAGCCACAATCTCGCGGTGGTGGAGCACATGGCCTCGGAAGTCATGGTGATGTATCGCGGCGACGTGCTGGAACGCGCCCCGGCATCGGAGCTTTTCGCCCGTCCCCGCACCGACTACACGCGCCTGCTCCTTGCCTCGATCCTCACCCCGGAGCCTGAAAAGGGCCTGCCGGACGTGCGGTTTCTGGAACCCGGAACAATCATCGACAGGGGAAACTGACATGATCTCCCGAACCTTCAAGCCGCTTCGCGCGGCCGCCGTGGCGCTGACCCTGCTTTCCGGCACCGCGCTGGCCGGGCCGGCGGATAATTCGCTGGTCTGGTCGACCGACAGGGAGGTGAACCTGCCCTTCGTCTGGTGGGACACGACATCCGAGATCGCCACCACCATGCATCATGTCTTCGATACGCTGGTCTATCGCAATCCGGAAACGCTGGAATATGAGCCGCTGCTGGCCACGAGCTGGAGCTGGGTCGACGATCGGACGCTGGAGTTCGTGCTGCGGGAGGGCGTCACCTTCCATGACGGCACGCCCTTCGGCGCCGACGATGTGGTGGACACCTTCGCCCATCTGACCGATCCCGCCGCCAAGGTGTTGAATGCGAGCTTGGTCAACTGGGTGGAAAGCGTCGAGAAGCTGGACGAATACCGCATCCGCATCCACATGGCCAAGCCCTATCCGGCGGCGCTCGAATTCCTCGCCGGCTCGCGGGACGTGATCCTGCCGTCCGAGGCCTGGGCGGGATTGCCCACGGCCGCGGACGGGACACGCGATTATACGAAGCTGCTGCCCGTCGGCACCGGCCCTTACCGGATGACGGAGTTCCGTCCCGGCGAGAGCTTCACGCTGACGCGCAACGAAGCCTATTTCGACGGCCCGAAGGGCAAGCCCGCCATCGGGACCATTGTCTTCCGGACCATTCCCGACCAGGAGACACGGCTTGCCGAACTGATGGTCGGAAATGTCGACTGGCTGATGGACGTGCCGCCGGACATGGCCGAGCAGCTTTCCGCCATGCCGGAACTCGAAGTGGTCGAGGGCCCGGACCTGCGGTTCGCCTATATCGCCCTCGACCGGACCGCGCGGGCGGGGCTCGAGCCCTTGAAGGACGTGCGCGTGCGGCGCGCCATCGCCCACGCCATCGATCGTCAGGCCATCGCGTCCGCGCTGGTCGGGCCGGGCGCGAAGGTGATCGACGCCGCCTGCTTCCCGACGCAGGTCGGCTGCACCGACGACGTGGCGCGCTACGAATACGACCCCGAAAAAGCCAAGGCGCTGCTGGCCGAAGCCGGGTATGCGGACGGCTTCACCCTGCCGCTCGGCGCCTATCGCGAACGGCCGCAGGCCGAGGCGGTGATCGGCTATCTGCGGTCGGTCGGCATTCCGGTCAACCTCCGCTACATGCAATGGGTCGGCCTGCGCGAGGAGATCGTCAACAACCGGCTGCCGGCGGCGTTGCGCACCTGGGCCTCCTCCGGTCTGAACGACGTGATCGGTTCGGCGAGCGTGCTTTTGAAGATGCAGCCCGACGACCTGTGCCAGAGCCCCGAAATCGCCGCGGCGCTGGAAAAGGGAGACACCACCGTCGATCCCGATGCCCGCAAGGCCGCCTATGCCGAGGCGTTCAGGATGATCGCCGACGAGGTCTGCTGGGTGCCGCTCTACACCTATGCCAAGCTCTACGCCTATTCCGACAAGCTCGATTTCCATCCGACGCAGGATGGCTTTCCGCTCTTCTATACGGCGCGCTGGAAGGATTGAGGCCGGGGAACGGCGGCCGGTGGTTTTCCGGCCGCCGTTTTCATATCAGGTAAGCGCCTCCGGAAAGGCGGCGAAGAGCCGTTCGGCCGAGGCCGCCTGTTTCGCCGCGAGCGTGGCGCGGTCGATGCCCGGCAGTTCGCCCCGGTGCTTCAAAAGCCGCCCGGCGACGATCACGTCCGAGACATCCGCCGCGGTGGCGAAATGCACCACGGCCTGCACCGGATCGACCGTGCCCATCATGGCGAGGCTGTCGCGGCGGATGACGATCAGGTCGGCCTGCTTGCCCGGCACCAGCGAGCCGATCCTGTGGTCGAGCCTGAGGGCGCGGGCATTGTCGATGGTCGCCCAGCGCAGGGCGTCGAGAGAGGCGACCGGCTTGCCGGTGACGCGCGAACTCGGCAGCGCCACCTCCCGCTCCTGTGTATCGCCGCCGGTTTCCGCAAGCCGCTTGTCGGCTTCCAGCGTGTTCCAGAGCCGGGCGCCGAGCAGAGAGACGCGCAGGGCTTCGAGCATCCCGCCGGGGCAATCGACCTCGGTATCCGGACCGATCGAAGGCCGCCCGCCCATGCGCAGGATACGGCCGACCAGCGGCTCGACGGGGTGGCTGCCAAGCTCCACGCCCGGCGTGGAGGTCAGGGAGGCGCCGGAATCGAGGATGACCTTCAATTCCTCGTCGCCGATATAGTTCGCATGGACGATGTTGTGATCGGGGCCGAGCAGCCCCTCCCGGGCGATGGCGAGATAGCCGTCGGGAACGAGCCGGTTGGGGAGGCCCCAGATATGGGCCGAGGACAGCAGACCGAAATCGCGCGCCATGCGGAAATCCTGGCGGCACACCTCGATGCCGGAATAGTCCGGCCCGAGGATGCATGCCGCCAGCGTGACCAGCGCGTCATCGGAGGAAAGACGCCCCTTGCGCAGCCGTTCGATTTCGCCGCGCGGATGCGGGATGGTGGAAAAATGCGGCTCGCCGGGCTTCGGCTTCGGCTTGACCGTTCCGTGGCCGAAGACGGCGCGAAGACCGGATTCCGCGAGCGCGTCGATGGCCGCATCGGTGTGGGCGGGCGTGGCATTGTTGTGGCACCAGTCGAAAAGCGTGGTGGTGCCGCCCTCGATCTGCGCCAGCGCGCCGACGAGCGTGCCGATATAGGTGTCCTCGGGCGAATAGCAGGGCGAAAGGCCCATATGGACCTTGCGGAAATAATCGCCGCTCTGCCAGTCCGCGCCGATGGCCCTGATCGAGCCCTGCCAGGTGTGCTGGTGGGCGTTGACGAGCCCCGGCATCACGATGGCGCCGGCGGCGTCTATGCGCTCGGCATTCCCGTCAGCGATATCCGGACCTATGGCGACGATGCTGTCGTTTTCGATCAGGACGTCGGCGCGGGGAAGGATGCCGGCCGTCTCGTCCATCGTGATGACCTGAGCGCCGGTAATGAGCAGTTTCGTCATGGGATTTCCTCGAAAGTCGGGTGGCGGCGGCAGGCTGGGGGCCGCCCGCCGCCGGGATGATCACTCGAACGCTCACTTCCAGCTGGACAGGAAGAAGAGGGGGAAGCCGTCTGCGGTCGGTACGAAGTTCAGCTCCTCGCTGAACGCATAGGGCTTGGAATGGGCGTAAAGCGGAACCCAGCACAGCTCTTCCTGAACCTTTTGCAGTGCTGCCTTGTAGGCCGCATTGCGCTCCTGCGGATCGATGGTGGTGTCACCCTTGTCGAGCAGCGCCTTGACCTCCGGGCTCTGGCAATAATCGTCGGAAGTCATCTTCAAAAGCACGCTCGCGATGCCCGAAACGTCGTTCAGGCCGGAGGAGGACCAGCTGGTCTGCACGACCTCGATCTTCGAATTGTCCATCTCCGCCCGCAGGCCGGCCCATTGCAGCATGGTGATGCTCGACCGGATGCCGACATCGCGCAGATTGCCGACGATGGCTTCCAGCAGGTAGCGGTCGCGGTAGGCGTCGATCTCGATCTCGATCCCGTTGGGATAGCCGGCCTCGGCCAGCAGGGCCTTGGCCTTCTCGGGATCGTATGCATAGCTTATGACGTCCTGCGTGCAGCCGACCTGGGTCGGATAACAGCCGGCGTTCAGGACCTGGCTGGCCGGGCCGACAAGGCTTTTGGCAATCCCTTCCTTGTCGATGGCATGGGCGATGGCCTGACGGACGCGGATGTCCTTGACCGGCGTGTCGCCGCTCCTGCCGGTGGCATCGAGCATGAGATAGCTTATTCGCATGTCAGGCCCGTCGATGACGGTGACGCCCGGCATTTCGCGCATCTGGTCGGCCGAATCCTGCTGCATGCCTGTGACCCAGTTCACCGAGCCGACCATGAGTTCGGCAAGCGCCGTTTCCGTGTCGAGAATGGTCTTCATCACGACCCGGCCGATGGCCGGCTGGCCCTTCGGTCCGTCGAAATAGGCTTCGTTGCGCTCCAGCACCATGTCGCCGCCGGGCGTGAAGCTCGTCATCCGGTAGGGGCCGGTGCCGATCACCGGCATATGCGCGTAATCCGGCTGGCCGTCGGCGGTTTTCGGCGGGTTGAGCCAGACTTCCGAGGGCATGATGCCCATCCGGGTGCTTGCCAGGAATTCTAGGGCTGCCGGGAAGGGCGCTTTCGAGACGATGCGGACGGTCATGTCGTCGACCTTCTCGATCTGCTCCATCCAGTTAACCAGGCTCGCATTCATCACCTTGGTGGCCGGATCGATGAGCTTCGAATAGCTCACGACGACATCCTCGGCATCGAAGGCGCTGCCGTCATGGAAGGTGACGCCGGGGCGGAGCCTGAATTCGAGCGTCCGGTCGTCGATCCGCGTCCATTCCGTGGCCAGAAGCGGCTCGTACTCCATCGTCTCCGGATTGCGATAGACGAGCGTGTCCATCGTATGCTGCATCATCGCCGCGATATCGACGAGGTTTTCCCACCAGACGAGCGGGATGCTGGCTTCGATATTGGTCACCCACACCAGCGTATCGTCGGCTTTCCCGGCCTGGGCGGCAGAGCCCGACGCTGCAAGGAAGGCGGCGAGGGAGAATGCTTTGGCTAAGGTTTTCATTGGTTCCCCTTTTTTCATAATGTTGAATATTTTATGTATGTCTTCAGTATATCATAATCCACGGAGGAAACTACAGGGATATTCTATGGAATTTTCCAGAAAAACCGTAACGGGAACGGCTGTCCTTATCGTTGTTCTGTTTTATATTTCTTATTATGAAATAAATGAATGGGACAGGTAGCGAGGACGCGGTGGCGGACAGGCTCGGGTTGCACCGCAGGCCCTGCCGCAACCCTGATCGGGCGGCCGGTTCCGGCTTCGCCCGATCAGGGTTGCGGCGGACGGAGGTGCTACGGGTTCAGGTCGACCGGCCCGCTTCAAAATGAGAGCATTTCCGGCAAAAGTGTGAAACTGTTTTTGCGTGCGGCCGTTTTGCCAATCCTTGCCCGCTCTCTTTGGACCTCGACCGTTGCCTATGCTTCATATCGACGAAAACGACCTTGCCGAAATGAGGCGGTTCAATCGAAAACTGGCCTTTGCTCCTCGTTTCAGCGTCCGCCACCGGTTCGTTCCGATGCTGGTCCAGTCGCTCCTGCGGGTTTCGCAGCTTGGAAGCGATCACGCGGCGAGGAAGGCCGGCCTGTCGGTCGAGCAACGCCGCGTCGGGGCTGGCGACAAGGAGGTGGGCGTGCGCGTGCTTCGTCCCCAAGGCCGCGTGCGGGGCGTGGTGCTGGACATTCATGGCGGCGGCTGGGTGATCGGGAATGCGCGGATGAACGATGCGCTGAACGTGGCGATGATCCGGGCCTGCGACGTCGCCGTGGTTTCGGTGGATTACCGTCTCGCCTGGCGCGCGCCGATCGGGGAGATCATGGAGGACTGCCTGACGGCAGCGCGGTGGCTGTTGGCCGGCGGCATGCCCGAATATCGAGACCTTCCCGTCATCGTCGTGGGCGAATCCGCCGGCGGCCATCTCGCGGCCGCCACGCTCCTGCAACTGAAGCGGTGGCCCGGCCTGCTCCGCAATGTGGCGGGCGCGGTTCTCTATTATGGCGTTTACGATCTGGCCGGGACGGACAGTGTCCGGCGGGCCGGGCCCGACACGCTCCTTCTCGACGGACCGGGCATGGTGGCCGACCTGCGGAAGCTGACACCGGGGATGAGCGACGCCGGGCGCCGGCAACCGCCGCTATCGCCCCTTTATGGCGACCTCGGCGGCTTTCCCCCGGCATTGATGCTCGTCGGAGAGCGCGATCCCTTGCTCGACGATACGTTGCGGCTGGCCGAAAGATGGCGAGAGACGTCGAAGGTCGAACTGCATGTTGTGCCGGATGCGCCCCACGGCTTCATCCGCTTCCGAACGGGCATGGCCGCCAAGACGCTGGCGGCCGCGCATGCCTGGATCCGGGGCCGGCTCGACGAGAGCGAGGCCGGCCGCGCGTGAGGCTCGGCACGGCCGCAGCATTTCCGGGCGCAGAACAGCTGCGTATTTTTCGGGAAATGCCCTGGTGGCGTGGGCGGCATAGTCGCCGGCAGACCGGCCTGAGCCTCAGCCGAATTTGTTGAATTCGTTCAAAATGGCGTTCTTCGCGCCATCGAGATGAATCCGCATGGCTTCCACGGCGCCGGCCTTGTCTTTGGCCAGGAGCGTATCGATCATCCTGAGGTGTTCCTGGCGCCCGGGATGGAAGCGGCTTGGAATCCGGCTGCGATCGAACAGGCGCGTACGCCGCCGCAAATCCGCGATCGTACGGGCGAGCAGCCTGCTGCCGCTTGCCTCGGCAATCATATTGTGAATGCGATCGTCCAGGGTCCAGTGGTCGACAGGGCTCACGGTTTCTTCCATACCCAGAACGGCCTGGCGAAGATCCTGCAAAGCCTCCGGGGCAAGATGCTCGACGGCAAGAGCTACCGCCTCGGTCTCCAGCAGGCGGCGCATGTGGTGAATTTCGAGGTAGTCGCTCAGCGTCAATGTCTGAACGGCCAGCGAGCGTCCGTTGCGGACGACGAGGCCTTCGCCTTCCAGCCGCCCGATCGCCTCGCGCATCGGCGTGCGCGACAGGCCTAGATCGGACGCCAGCTTCCCCTCGGAGATCAGCTGGTTCCCGGCCAGGCTGCCGTCGAGGATCTTCGCCAGCACGGTGCTATAGGCGAGTTGCACAAGCGAGCCGGAATGCGCGCCGCTATCGTCCTTCGCCTCTGTCACCCGTTCGCCCGCCGATTTCACCCTCTGCCTCCTCATGCCGGATTTGCCTGTCGATCAGCCTTCGAGCTTTTCCAGGCGCCTGTGGACGCGATCGATAAGTCTGTCCATATCTTTCATGTCCGACCGCGTCAATTTGGGGCCGGGCTGGCGCACGAAGGGACTGGCGATCGCCCCGCGGCGATGCAGCGCTTCCTTGCGGAAGGCAAGGCCCAGGCCCGGTTGCGCTTCGTGGCGGACCAGGGGCAGATAGGCGTCGAAGATATCCTCGGCCCGGTCCCTGTCGCCTGCGGCATGTGCCGCGCAAACCTCTACCAGCATCTCGGGGAAGCAGAAGCCGGTCATCGCGCCGTCGGCGCCCCGGTCGAGTTCCTGCGGCAGGTGCAGGCCGCCATTGCCCGTCAGAATGCTGATGCGGCGGCGGCGGCCGGATGCCTCCGTCTCGCGCAGCGCCGTCAGCTTGTTGAGGCCGGGCCAGTCCTCGTGCTTGAGCATGGCGATCTGCGGAAGGTCTTCCACAAGCCGGTCGATGAGGGGAGGCGACATCTGCACCGTGGTCGCCAGCGGAAAGTCCTGGAGGATCACCGGGACGTCTTCGCCGAGGCCGGCGCAGACCGCCGTGAAATAGGCGGCGATCTGGGCGTCTGTGCGCAGGGAATTGAGGGGAGCGACCATCACGCCGGCCGCACCCATCTCCATGACGTCATGCGCCAGACCAACGAGATTGCCAAGGCCGGCATTGCTCACTCCGACAGCGACGGGCACGCGGCCGTCCACCACCTCGAAGACCGTTCTGGCGAAGATCCTGCTTTCCTCGTCCCCGAGCTTGCCGGCCTCGCCCATCATGCCGAGGATGACGATGCCGTCCACGCCGGCATCGAGATAGAACTGCATCAGACTTTCGACGCTTTGCAGATCCAGCCTGCCGTCATCGCGAAAGGGCGTGACGGAAATGACATAAACACCGCGGGTCTTCTCGTTGATCCTGTGGGCAGACATTCACTCCGCTTTCTGTCCGGCGCCGGGCATGGCTGCACCAACGGCCGGACCGGGCATGCTCGTTGATATTCAGGGCTGTCGGGTCTTGCACCATTCCGCATAGGCGCGGCGCGTTTCCGCATCGGGCGGATATGTCGTTTCGAGCGGGGCACCCGCCGCAATTCTCTCGACGAGGAAGGCTTCCAGCCGTTCCTGCTCCCCGGCTTCCTCGGCGACCGTCTCCGCAAGGTCGCGGGGAATGCAGACCGCGCCCATCTCGTCGGCCACGATGATGTCCCCCGGATAGACCGCGACCCCCGCGCAGCCGACAGGCACGTTCCAGTCCACGACCTGGAAGCGCGAGCTTCCCGGCACGCCCGCCGGGCCAAGGCCGTAAACGGGCAATCCGGCGGCGGCGATGCCCGCCAGGTCGTTGACGCCGCTGTCGGTGATGAAAGCCGCAATGCCGCGCATCTTCAGGGAAAGCGCGATGATGTCGCCGAGCGGAGACGCATCGGCAATGCCGCCGCCGTCGAAGACGACGCATTGTCCATCGGCGACTTCGGCAAGCGCCTTCCGGTGGAGATTGGGCGTCTCGCCGCGGGCCACCGCCGCGCGCATGTCTTCCCGCACAGGGATGGTGCGCACCGTGAACGCCTCGCCGACGATACGTCCCTCCGCACCGGTGAGCGGCTTCAGGCCGGACATGAAGCGCGTGGCCAGCCCCTTTTTGAAGAGAACCGCCACGATCGTTGCCACAGAGCAGTTCCGCAGGCGCTGTTTGGCGCTTTCCATCTGACTTCTCCCTTGCCGCCGGACGCCGACGCTCAAAAACTATTGCATATTATGCCGTTTGTATATCAATTGTATAATATCGTCGCGCGCAAGCGGCCGCAAGAGAAACTTCCTTCCAAATACGGGGTGAGCGGATATGGCAAGAAAGCTGGCACTCGGAGCGTTCCTACACGGGTTCGGCCATCATCAGGCGGGTTGGCGTCATCCTTCGACCGATCCGGATTCGGAGTTTTCGCTGCGGCACTACGTGAAACTGGCCACCATCGCCGAGCGCGGTACGTTCGATCTCGTCTTTCTGGCCGACGCCGCGGGATGGCGCGACTGGGAAGTCGACACCATGAAGCATATGTCGCGCTCGGCCATACTCGAGCCGCTGACGCTTCTGACCGCCCTTGCCGTGAGCACCTCGCGGATCGGGCTGGTCGCCACGGCCTCCACGACCTATTACGAACCCTATACGGTGGCCAGGCTTTTCGCCTCCATCGACCATATCAGCGGCGGGCGCGCCGGCTGGAATCTCGTGACGTCGACAACGGAATCGGAGGCCCGGAATTTCAGCCTCGCGGCACAGATTCCGCATTCGGAGCGCTATGCCCGGGCCGACGAATTCGCCGAAGTGGTCCGCGGCCTCTGGGATAGCTGGGACGACGACGCCTTTCCGCGCGACAAGGAGACGGCGCTTTATTTCGATCCGGACAGGGTGAGGCGCCTCAACCACAAGGGCAAGTATTTCTCCGTCCAGGGGCCGCTCAACGTTCCGCGTTCGCCGCAGGGGCATCCGGTCATGGTGCAGGCCGGCTCGTCGGAAGCCGGGCGCGAGCTTGCCAGCAAGACCGCCGACCTGGTCTTCACGGCCCAGCCGACCATCGAGGCCGCCCAGGCGTTCTATGCCGACCTGAAGGGGCGCATGGCTGCGCATGGTCGGGCGCCCGACGAACTGCGCATCCTGCCCGGCATCGTGCCGACGATCGGGCGGACCCTTGCGGAGGCCGAGGCACGGCAACAGGAATTGCAGGAACTCGTTCCCCCCGCCGTCGGTCTCGCCCAGCTCCGCGACCTGTTCGGCGGCTTCGACCTGTCTGGCTATCCCCTCGACGGGCCGTTACCGGACATCCCGGAAACCGAAGGCGGCAAGACCCGGCGGCAGATCCTGATCGACATGGCGCGCTGCGAGAATCTCTCCATCCGGCAGCTTTACCAGAAGACCACCGCGGCGCGCGGCTTCCTGTCCATCGTCGGCACGCCGGAAATGGTGGCCGACGAGATGCAGCGCTGGTTCGAAGAGGGTGCGGCCGACGGCTTCAATGTCATGGCTCCCGTCATGAGCCGGGATCTGGAGGATTTCGTCGATCTCGTCGTGCCGATCCTGAAGGAACGGGGCTTGATGCACGACGCCTATGTCGGCACCACGTTGCGGGAACATCTCGGCCTTCGCAGGCCGCTCTCGCCGTTCCGGCAGGCTCAGGAGTAATCGCGCATGGAAACCTCTGTTTTCGATCTGGTCATCCGAAACGGCACGGTCGTCACGGCTTCCGACACCGCAAGGGCGGATATCGGCGTGCGGGACGGGGCCATCGCCGCCATCGGCCGCGGTCTTGCGGGACGGGAAACGATCGACGCGGAGGGACGATACGTTCTCCCGGGCGGCGTCGACACCCATTGCCATGTCGAGCAGATGACGGCGGCGGGCATCATGAATGCCGACACGTTCGAAAGCGCCACGCGCTCGGCGGCCTTCGGGGGCACGACGACCATCATCTCCTTCGCGGCCCAGCACCGCGGCATGGATCTGGCCGAGGTCGTCGCGGATTATCACCGCCGGGCCGAGGCCGGCGCGATGATCGACTACGCCTTCCACATGATCGTGACCGATGCGGGGGAGCGCAACCTTGCGCAGCTTCCCCGGCTGGTGCGCGACGGCCACGGCTCCATCAAGCTGTTCATGACCTACGATCCCCTGATCGTCGACGATGCGGCGATCCTTTCGCTCATGCAACTGGCGAAGGCAGAAGGCGCGATGATCTGCGTCCACGCCGAAAACCACAGCATGATCGCCTGGGCGTCCGCGCGCCTGATCGAGGCGGGCTGCACCGCGCCGAAATATCAGGCGCTTGCCCATCCGCGCGAGGCCGAGGCCGAGGCGATCGGGCGGCTCATCGCGCTGTGCGAATATATGGACCAGCCCGTCACCGTGTTTCATGTTTCGACCTCCGAGGGGCTGGCGCTCATTGCAGCGGCGCGTCGGCGGGGCGTCCGCATTTTCGCCGAGACGTGTCCCCACTATCTGCTGCTGACCGCCGACGACATGGACAAGCCGGGCATGGAGGGCGCGAAGTGGATGTGCTCGCCGCCGCTTCGCCGGACATCCGACCAGGAGGCGCTGTGGCAGGGGCTTGCAGCCGGAGACCTGACGATCGTCTCTTCCGATCACGCGCCCTTCCGCCACGACGCCACCGGCAAGCTGAGGGCGGGGCCGACGGCGAGCTTCAAGCAGATCGCCAACGGCATGCCGGGGCTCGAAACCCGGATGATGCTGATGTTCGACCAGGCCCTGCAAGGCCGCATCAGCCTCAACCGGATGGTCGACCTGACGGCGACGACGCCGGCCAAGACCTACAACCTGCATCCGCGCAAGGGCACGATCGCCGTCGGGGCCGATGCGGATCTGGTTCTCTGGAATCCCGAGACCCGCGTCACGCTTGCCGACGCGATGATCCATGACGGCACCGGCTACACGCCGTTCGCGGGCAGGACCATCCAGGGCTGGCCCGAAACGGTGCTGGTGCGCGGAACGCCGGTCGTGCGCGACGGCGCCACGCACGTGCCGCCCGGTTTCGGGCAATTCCTGCGGACCTCGGGAAAGTTATAAACTTCATCATCTTGAGAACAAATTTCAGGCATTTCCGCCAAAATATAAGCACACGACGGAAAAATCCTCTCCGAAGGGCGGATATGGAAGAATAAGAATTCGTTTTTCAAGATTTGATGGCAATGCCGTGTTTGACATTATTCAACTTGTATACGAACATAATAATATCGAACATCCACCCAACGGCATACGGCGAGGCGTCGTGTGATCGCGTCAACAGCGAGAGTCAGATGAGCGTTATTTCAGTTCTCCAGAGACTTGCCGGCAGAATGACTGTCGCGACGGTTGCTGCCCTCGGGCTTTCGGCTGCATCGGGCGAGGCCGTCGCCCAGTCGACTTATCCCGCACGGCCCGTCACCATCGTGGTCGGTGCCGGCCCCGGCGGCGGCAACGACGTCGCCGCCCGCCTGATCGCCGATTACCTTTCCCGGGAACTGGAACAGCCCTTCGTGGTGGAAAACCGTCCCGGTGCTTCCGGTGCCCGCGCCAGCGAATATGTCGTCGCCCAGCCGGCCGACGGCTACACGCTGCTTCTGGGCAATACCGCCACGCAGATCTATAACTCCATGCTTCTGGCCGACAGCACCTTCGACCCGAACCGCGATACCGTTCTCGCCGGCATGTTCGGGCAGAGCACGAACCTTCTGGTCGTCAACCCCCAGTTGCCGGTGAATTCGGTGGCCGATCTCGTCGCTCTCGCGAAGAGCAAGCCCGGTGAGCTGAATTTCGGTTCCGCCGGCAATGGCGGATCGGTTCATCTCTCCGGAGAGTATTTCCGCCTCAAGGCCGATATCGATGTCGTGCATGTGCCGTTCAAATCCGGCGCCGAAATGGCCACCGACATCATAGCGGGTACGACCGATTTTGCCGTCGACAATCTCCCGACATCCTATTCCTTCGTAGTCAACGGCCAGTTGAAGGCGCTGGCGGTGACGTCGGAGAAGCGCTGGCCGACGCTGCCGGACGTACCGACGATGGCGGAAGCCGGCTTTCCCGATTTCAATGTCCTGAGCTTCTATGGCCTCTTCGCCAGAACCGGAACCGATCCGGAGATCCTCGCGAAGATCGATGCGGCCGTCGAGAAATTCATCTCGGACAAGGATGAGGGCGAAGCGAAGCTCGACCGCATCGGCGCCATTCCCTTCCGCCTTGAGCCGGCCGATTATTCGGCGTTCATCGACGAGCAGAGCAAGGTCTGGCGGGCGATGATCGCCGCAGCCGGCATCGAGGAAGTCAAGCGATAAGAGGCCGGCCCCGGATGCGGCGGCGCATCCGGACGTCTCTGGAATTCCGCCCGGAGAGATGAAAGTCATCGGAATGATCAATCGGGACATTTGCTGCGGCGTACTTTTCATCCTGATCGGCGTCCTGTTTGGCTATCAGGCATTGTTTCACCTGCAACTGGGCACGCTCAGAAACATGGGGCCGGGCTTTTTCCCGGCCTTTCTTTCGGGCGTGGCCATTGTCATCGGCCTGTCGGTTGCGGTCTCCGGCATCCGGCAGGGCGGGCGCGAGGCGGTTTTCGACCTGCCGTGGCGGGCAATCGCGGCGATCCTGGCCGGCCCGCTGATCTTCGGGATCATGATCGCTCCTTTCGGTCTGGTGCCCAGCATTCTGGTTCTGGCGATCGTCGCCGCCGGCGCCAGCCGCAAGACGTCGCCCTTGTCCGCCCTGACGATATCGGTCGTCATGACGGCGTTCTGCACTGTCGTCTTCACGTTCGGGCTCGGCATTCCCATCCCGCTTTTCGGCCCCCTGCTCGTGACGCCTTGATCCTGAAGGGACGATTGAGTTCATGGAACTGCTCGACCATCTTGTCCTCGGCATGAATGTTGCCTTGCAGCCGTCAAACATCTTCTTCTGTTTCGTCGGTGCCCTGCTCGGAACGTTGATCGGCGTGTTGCCGGGCGTCGGTCCCGCGGCCACGATCGCCATCCTGTTGCCGATCACCTATTCGCTGTCGCCCGCGACGTCGATCATCATGCTGGCGGGCATTTATTACGGCGCCCAGTACGGCGGGTCGACCACGGCGATCATGATCAATCTGCCCGGGGAAACGTCCTCGGTCGTCACCGCCATCGACGGCTACCAGATGGCCCGCAAGGGCCGGGCCGGCGCCGCCCTGGCGATAGCCGCCATCGGTTCTCTCTTCGCCGGAACCGTGTCGACATTCGTGCTGGCCCTGTTCTCCGTGCCGCTGAGCCGGCTGGCGCTCAGCTTCTCGGCCCCGGACTATTTCGCGCTGATGGTGCTGGGCATGCTGGCCTGCATCGCGCTGGCGAGCGGCTCGCTGGTCAAGGCCCTCGGCATGAGCGTCGTCGGCATGCTGGCCGGACTGATCGGGACCGACATCTATACCGGCTCCGTCCGGCTGAATTTCGGCCTGTTCAGCCTCGCGGACGGCCTCAGCGTCGTCGCCATCGCCGCCGGCGTCTTCGGCCTGTCGGAGATCATCCGCAACACCGAGAACGAGACCGGCGAAGGAACCACCTCGCTGAAGCGGGTCGGAAGCCTGATGCCGACACGCGAGGAAATGCGCCGTTCCGTCGGGCCCGTCATCCGCGGGACCGGTATCGGCACGGTTCTGGGCATCCTGCCGGGCGGCGGCGCGGCACTGGCCTCCTTTGCGGCCTATGTCACGGAAAAGCGCCTTTCCCGGCGAAGCCACGAGTTCGGCAAAGGCGCCGTCGAGGGCGTGGCGGCGCCGGAATCCGCCAACAACGCCGGTGCGCAGATGTCGTTTCTGCCCATGCTGACGCTCGGCATTCCATCCAATCCGCTGATGGCTCTTTTCATCGCGGCGCTGATCCTCCAGGGCATCGTGCCGGGGCCGAACGTCCTCAACGCGCAGCCAGAACTCTTCTGGGGTCTCATCGCGTCGATGTGGGTCGGAAACATCATTCTGGTGATCCTCAACCTTCCGCTGATTGGCCTGTGGGTCCGGCTGCTGACGATCCCCTATCACCTGCTCTTTCCCGCCATCGTCGTCTTTGCCGTTTTCGGTGTCTACGGCACGCAGAACAGCGTCGCCGATCTCGCCGTGATGGCCTTCTTCGGCGGCATGGGATACCTCTTCGTCCGGTTCGGCTGCGAACTCGCCCCCTTCATTCTCGGCTTCATTCTCGGCCCGATGCTGGAGGAATATCTCAGACGGTCGCTGATCCAGTCCCGCGGCGACTTCATGATTTTCGTCGAGCGGCCGATCAGCGCCGTGCTGCTCGGCCTTGCGCTCGTCCTGATTATCGTCGCAAGCCTGCCGTCGGTCGTGCGGCGGCGCCGGCAAGTCTTTTCCGAGGAATGATCCATCGCCATGAAAACCGCCCCCATTCCCTATATCGCCGAGGCCGGCTTCAGCGTCACGCGGCACGGCAAGCCCTCGGGGCCGCCCGAAAGCTGGATTCAACTGGCATCCAATGAATCGAGCTTCGCCGCAAGTCCCGCCGCGATGGAGGCCGTGCGGCGCGCCATCGGCGAAATCCACCGCTACCCCGAGCCCTCCTCCTCGGACCTCAGAAACGCCATCGCCGCGCGTTACGATCTCCCCGCCGAGCAGATCATCTGCGGAAACGGCTCCGAAGCCGTGATCGAGACCATCTACCGTTGCTATGCGCGGCCGGGCGACGAGGTGGTCTTCAGCCGTTATTCCTTCATCCAGTTCCGGATTTTCGCTGAACGGGTGGGGGCGACGGCGGTGCTTGTCGACGAGCGCGACTACACGCCGGACATCGACGCGCTGCTGGCCGCCGTGACCGCAAAAACGAAGATCGTGCTGCTGGCCAATCCCAACAATCCGACTGGCACATGGCTGCCGCGCTCGGAAGTTCGCCGTCTTCGCGACAATCTGCGGCCGGATATCGTCCTTGTTCTGGATGCGGCCTATGCGGAATATGCCGAGAGCGAGGATTTCACGGCGGGCCATGAACTGGTCGCGGGAACCGAGAATGTCATCGTCACCCGCACCTTCTCCAAGGCGTTCGGCCTTGCCGGGCTCCGGGTCGGCTGGGCGCACGGGCCGCTGTCGATGATCAGGGTGCTCGGGCGCATGAAGCAGATCGGCAATGTGAACCGGCTTGCGCAGACGGCAGCCATCGCCGCCCTCGGCGATCTGGCATTCGTGAACGATGTCGTCCGCACCACGTCCGCATCGAGGAGACGATGCGCCGAAGCCCTCGAGGAACTGGGCTTTCCCTCGCTGCCGAGCCAGGGCAATTTCCTGTGTACCCGGTTTCCCGATGCTGCGGCCGTTCACGCCTTCCTGCTCGGGCAGGGCATCGTGGTGCGGCCGATCGAGGATTACGGCCTGGGGGATTTCCTGCGCATCACCATCGGTTCGGACGGCGAGATGGACCGGCTGATTGCGGCGTTGAAGCAATACCGCGACGAAAAGGGCTGAGAATGTTCAGCCCTTGTCCCGCGGCGGGTAAACCCAGCGAGGATCGCGAAACTCCTGGATTTGCAGGTGGTAGCCCTGCGGGTCGCGGAAGAACGTGGCGATCAGGGTGCCGTCGCCGAGCGGGCGGGGCGGATGCTCGAACTCGACGCCCTTTGCCAGAAGATATTCGTACATCGCCATGACATCGGCGCAGAGGAACGTATACATCACGCCCTTGGTGCCGAGCGGACGTTCGGCCATGCAGCAGACACCGAGGAAAGCGCCGGGGGCCGTGCGGAAAACCCGCGTACGCGGCTGTTCCAGAACCAGCTCGAGTTCGAGAACGTCACGATAAAACGGGACAAGCTTGTCGAAATCCTCGGTGTAAAGCCAGGTGACGGCCTGTTCTATCTCGGGGCGTTTCAAGTCGGACATGGGAAGCTCGGCATTTCGGGAAAACATATTATACATGATGTATACCAACCCGCTTCGGCTGCCAAGCCCGGGGTCGGGACAATTCTTCCTCTCGTCCCGTCGAAGGCGCACCGCCGGGCGAGCGACCGTGTTCTCTCCGGACGATGGCACGCGCCAAATATTTGTTTTTTGCAATTGCAAACGGAAAAGGCTTCACACTCTCCCTGGAGGTGCTCCGGCCTATTGGACGAACGGCGCGCCGTTACGGACGAGTAACAAATAGGCGAAGTAGGCCGCATAGCAGGTCAGGAACGCGCCGCCCTCGATCCGGGAGATGCGTCGGCCGCTGAGGAAGACGGGCACGCACAGCAAGGTGGCAACAGCCATGACCGGAATGTCGACGCGGATCAGCGTTTCCTCGACGGGAATGGGGCTGCCTGGCACCAGCATGGTCAGACCGAGGATGATGAGGATGTTGTAGACGCCGCTGCCGAGAAGATTGCCGACGGCGATATCGCGCTCGTTGCGCAGCGTCGAGACGATCGTGGTGACGAGTTCCGGGCTCGACGTTCCGATGGCAACGATCGTCAGGCCGATCAGCGCTTCCGAAACATTCAGCCTGCGCGCAAGATCGGTGGCGCCGTCCACCAGCCAGTCGGCGCCGGCGATGATGATGGCGATGCCGGCGATCATGGCGATTACGTTCACAAGACCGGCACGCCGGATGGTCTGCACGCGCCTTGGCAAGACCGGCAGGGCGGTCTCGACGGCAACGGTTCTCGTCCGCGCCCCGCGCACCACCAGAACCGTATAGGCAAGACCGCACGTCAGGAGGAGGGCACCTTCGACCCGGGACAGAAAGCCGTCGGCTGCCGATATCCAGAACGCCAGCGCGGCAAGGACCATCGCCGGCAGGTCCAGCCTGAGGGAAGCCGGCTCCAGGGTCAGCGGTCTGAAGAGCGCGGTGAGACCGAGAATGAAGAGCAGGTTGAAGGTATTGGTGCCGGCGATATTCCCGACGACGAGGCCGCCTTCACCGTCGAACGCCGCCTCGATGCCGACCGCCAGTTCGGGCGTGCTCGTGCCGATGGCGACAACCGTCAGCCCGATCGTCAGCGGCGAGATGCCAAGCTGGCGTGCAAGGGTCGAGCCGCCACGCACCAGCATTTCGGCACCGGCGACCAGAGCGGCCAGCCCCAGCGCGCACCAGATGACCGCAGCCGTCATCGGCCGCACCTTTTCGGGCACGGCCGATGGCGAAAGCCTCTATGACGACGCAAAACCACGTCGAAATCAGCCGATTTCACCCACCGGCTGGATATAGGTCACCGAGAGGTGGTCGGGGAATTCCAGGGCGGTGTGTATCGCCTCCCTGTCCACCGTGCCGAGCAGGCACGTGCCGATCCCTTCGGCCGCGCAGAACAGATAGACGTTCTGTGCCATGATCGCCGAATTGACGCGGGCGGCGATCTCCAGTTCCTCCGGCGCGGAGGTGGCGATGTCGCCGGCCGCTTCCTCGAGCCTCTGCCTGTCCGAGACGTAGATCAGCACCGCCGGCGCCCGGCGGACGAAGGCGGTGGGGCTGACGTCGGCGCGGATATCGGTGTCGGACACCTTCTCGAGCGTGTTGGCGACCGGGTCGTAGAGGCTGACGCCGTCCTCCAGCGCGGCATAGATGTCGATGTTCTTCGCGCCGTGCCAGGCGGGCGCGGTGCGGCCGTCGCTATCGGGGCGGTTCACCCCGTTGGCCGCCCACAGGATCTCCAGCACCTTTTCGCGCGAAACGTCGCCGCGCCCGAACCGCTTGGTCGAGCGGCGCAGCATCAGGGCCTCTTTCACCGAAACGGTCTCCGCACCGCCGGGAGCCGGCTGCGCATTGGCCACGCCGACGATGCCGGCGGAGGCCGCGACGCCGGAACCGGCCAGGAATACTCGTCTTGAAAACTGCTGTGTCATGGTATCAGTCCTTTCCTTTTCATGGATGCCGTCCGGTCATGTCCATTGCCGCGAGAGGGCATTGAGCACATCCGTGCGACTGATCTGGCCGACGAACCGGCCGTGACGGGTGACGGGAAACCGCCGGAACGAGCTGGCGACGAAGCGTTCGCAGGCTTCGACGATGTCGAGCCCGGCATCGAGCGTCTCCAGCTCGGTACTCATGTAGTCGGCGACGCTGCCGCCCCATTGCTTGTAGTAGGAAGCGTTGAGCGCCGCCTTGAGGCAATCGCGCTTCGACAGCACGCCGACGAGATCGCCCGCCGGATCGAGCACGCAGGCGCCCGACACGCCGTTCTCCATCAGAATGGACACGGCGCGCACGATCTCCATATCCGGCGTCAGGGTGATCAGATCCGTGCGCATGTGATCCGCGACCGTATCGAGCTTCATGGTTTCCTCCCTCCGGGATGTCTGTCGCAGGCTTGGCAGCGGCCGCCGCAGGCCGCGCCGCCGCATGAGCCTTTCAGCGGCGCGCGGCCGGCAAGCAGGCCGGCGGCCAGCGCCAGCATGGCGAAACCTGTCAGGAGGATGGCGGCGAGAACGGTCTGCATGGCTCAGCTCCACCCGTGTTCGATGAAAAGTGCATTGGCCTCGGCCCTCAGACCGCCCGCCTCACGCAGGAGATAGAGCACCGGCAGGCCGTTGGCGGAGGCGTAGGCAAGGCCGCGTTCCGGCCCCATCACCATCAGCGCCGTGGCGAAGGCGTCGGCCTTGAGAGCGGTGGGGGCCAGCACGGACACGGAGGCGACACGGTTGTAGACGGGCTCGCCGGTGGCGGGGTCGATCGTGTGGCTGTAGCGGCGGCCGGCGATCTCATAGGCGTTGATCGCATCGCCCGAGGTCGCCATCGCCATGTCCCTGAGGGCGAGCGCGGAGTGGATGCCCGAGCCTGCCGGATCGGCAATGCCGACGCGCCAGGGAACGCCGTTCGGCCGCATGCCGCGGGCATAGACCTCGCCGCCCACCTCGATCAGGAAGCACGGCACGCCTTGAGCGCCCATATGCCCGGCGAGCCGGTCCACCGCATGGCCCTTGGCGATGCCGCACAGGTCCAGCGACAGCGCCGGATCGGCCTTCGAAAGCCCTTCGGTCCCGGCGGCGAACGCCGTGTAGGGACCGGCATGCCCGGAATCGATCGGCCCGAAGCCGTAGCGGTGAACCGCAGGCCCGACGCCCGGATCGAACGCGCCATCCGTCAGCCTCGCCATGTCGAGGGCCCTGGCGGCGACGGTGTGAAATTCCTGCGATACCGGAAAAGAGGTCGTGCCTCGATGGCGATTGAAACGCGAAAGCTCAGAATCCGCCCGAAACGGGCTCATCGAGCGGTAGATGCCGGTCAGGATATGACGGAGATCGGCGCCGAGGGCGCGGGCATCGGCGTCTCGCGGCAGAGTGACCTGCCAGCGCGTGCCGAAAGCGCGCCCGGAGATCCGGACGAGATCGGCTTCGCCCGACCGGGCGATCGACGGCAGGGCCGCCAGTCCCGCCAGGCCGCCCAGTCCAACCAGTATCTCGCGCCTTGTCGCCATGATCCTAAATCCCGAAATCGTCGTTGAAGATGCTGTCGGTCTCGACACCGCATTCGTCGAGCATTGCGTAGACGGCCTCGATCATCAGCGGCGGGCCGCACAGGTAGTATTCGCAGTCTTCCGGTGCCGGGTGATCCCGGAGATAGGCGCGGAAGACGACGTCGTGGACGAAGCCTGTCTCACCCTCCCATGCTTCGGTACGGGCGGGCTCGGAAAGGGCCGGCACCCAGCGGAAATTCTCGTAGCGGTGGGCAAGCTCGTCGAATTCCTCGGCATAGAACAGCTCGCTGCGGCTGCGCGCGCCGTACCAGAAGCTGATCCTGCGCGGGCTGGCCTGACGTTCGAGCATGTCGGTGATGATGGCGCGCAAGGGCGCCATGCCGACGCCGCCGCCGATGAACACCATCTCGCGGTCGCTGTCCTGCGCCCCGAAATGCCCGTAGGGGCCGGCGACCTCGACCTCGTCGCCCTCGCGCAGCCCGAACAGCCATGACGAGACGATGCCCGGCGGCGCGTCGGGGACGGCCGGCGGCGGGGTGGCGAGGCGGATGTTCAGCACGATCAGGCCGGCATCCAGGGGTCGGCTTGCCACTGAATAGGCCCGCGACACCGGCTCGGAACTCTGCGACGACAGCCTGTCGATCCCGAGCTTCTTCCATTCGGCGGCATGCTGCGGTTCGAGCGCGATGTCGGAAAAGGCAAGCCTGTAGGCCGGTGCGGTGATCTGCACGAAGTTGCCGGCGCGGAAGTCGAATGTCGCGTCCTCGGGCAAGGCCAGCACGATCTCCTTGATCAGCGGCGTGACGCTGCGCGACGACGCCACGCGGCAGCGCATGGTGGTGATGCCGAGGACCTCGTCCGGCACGGTGACGGCAAGATCGTTGCGCACCACGACCTGGCAGGCAAGGCGCACGCCTGCCCGGACGTCGACGGGGGAAAGGCGCGCCCGTTCTGTTGGCAACGGCGCTCCGGTCCCCGTGACGCCGCTGACCCGGCACAGGCCGCAGGTGCCGGCACCGGCGCAGCCGGAGGGCACGGCGATGCCGTTGCCGTTCAATATGTCGAGCAGCTTGAAATTGGCCGAGCCGGCGATCTTCCGCTCGCCGTTGACGGTGATCGTGACCGGCCGCGACGGCAGGAGATAGTCCCGCACCGTGTGGACGAGCGCCGCCAGTACGACGAGCAGCAGGGAGATGAAAACGATGCCGAGCAGGATTTCCGTCATAGCACGCGCACCCCCACGAAAGCGGAGAAAGCCATCGACAGGAGCCCGGTGACGATGAATGCGATGCCGAGGCCTTGCAGGCCCTTGGGAATATCGGCGTAGCGCAGCCGCTCGCGGATCGCCGCCAGCGCGACGATGGCGAGCGCCCAGCCGATGCCGGTGCCGACGCCGTAGACGGTGCTTTCTGCGAAATCGTACTGCCGCTCCACCATGAACAGGCTGCCGCCGATAATGGCGCAGTTGATGGCGAGCAGTGGCAGGTAGATGCCGAGCGCGCGGTAGAGCGCAGGCACGAAGCGGTCGAGCAGCATTTCGATGATCTGAACCATCGCGGCGACGATGCCGATGAAGGTGATGAGCCGCATGAAGCCGAGGTCGACATCGGGCAGCCCCGCCCATGCAAGCGCGCCGGCGCTGAGGATATAGGCGTGCAGCAGATAGTTCAGCGGAACGCTGAGCGACTGGATGACGATCAGCGCCACGCCGACCCCGAAGGCCGTTTCCACCCGCTTGGAAACGGCGAGGAAGGTACACATGCCGAGGAAGAAGGACAGCGCCAGGTTTTCCTCGAAGATGGAGCGCTGGAACAGCTCGATCATGTCTCGACCGTCCTTTCCTGCTGGCGCAGTTCGAATTCGGGCGCCTCCACCTGGGCCGGGCGAAGGCTGCGAACCGCCCAGACGAGAAGGCCGAGGATGATGAAGGCGCTCGGCGCGAGCAGCATCAGGCGCAGCGGCTGGTACCAGCCGCCGTCGGCTGCCAGCGGCAGCAGGTTGACGCCGAACAGGCTGCCGGAGCCGAACAGCTCGCGGATCGCGGCGACGGCCAGCAGGACGAGGCTGTAGCCGAGGCCGTTGCCGACGCCGTCCACCATGCTCGGCACCACCGGATTGTGCAGCGCATAGGCTTCGGTGCGCCCGAGCACAATGCAGTTCGTCGCGATCAGCGAGACGAACACCGTCAGCCGTTGGCTCATCTCGTAGGCGAAGGCCTGGAGCATCTGGTCGGCGACGATCACCAGCGAGGCGATGATGGTGATTTGCAGGATGATGCGGACGGAAGACGGGATATGGCGGCGGATGGCGCTGATGATGCCGGCCGAAAGCCCGAGCACCACCGTCAGCGCGATCGACATGGTCAGCGCGGTGGACATGGAGGTCGTGACCGCCAGCGCCGAGCAGATGCCGAGGATGTGGACCGTCACCGGGTTCTTGTCGACCAGAGGGTCCGTCAGGTTGCGGAACGGGACTGTCATCTGATCTCTCCTTCCTTCAGCCTTTCGAGGAAGGGCCCGAAACCGCGTTCGCCCATCCAGAATTCAAGCATGTCCGAAATCGCGTAGCCGGTGACGCTGGCGCCGGATATGCCGTCGACCTCGTGGGGGCCGCTCGCATTGCCGCGCACCACGGAAATGGCGAAGTCGCCGTCGTCGAAGATCCGCTTGCCGGCCCATTGCGCCTGCCAGCTTTCCTCCGCGATATTGGCCCCGAGGCCGGGCGTTTCGCCCTGCTCGTAGACCGTGAAGGCGGCAACGGTGTCGAGATCGGCCTCGAGCGCCAGATAGGCGCGGATCGTCGACTGATAGCCCGCGCCGCGGACCGGCAGCACGACCAGCGCAAGGTCCTCGCCGCGCCGCAGGAGGTAGACCAGCGCCTGGTTTTCCCGGCGGCCGAGGCCGGCGAAATCGTCGGCCCGCGGCAGGGCCGTGCTTCTCTCGGGATCAGCCGCCGCGGCGCGCTGATCGAAGGTCGCCGGGTCGACATCCGCCGCCACCAGACCGGTGTCGAGGTCGATGACGAGCGTCTCCACCGCGCTCGCCCCGGCCTCCTGCAAGATCTCGCCGATGCCCGGAAGGTTCTCCAGCATCTGCGTCATGCGGCCCTGCTGCTGGGCCGCGATGTTGGCCTGCTGGACCGGGCGCAGCACCACTGTGGCGATGGAGACGGTGAGGCCGCAGCCGACCGCGACCAGCAGCGACATGCCGATCGTCTTCACCCGGTCGGTGTTCGGCCGGTCGAGAAAGCGCCGCCAGAGGCCGGAAAAGCGGGTGTTAGCCATAACGCCTTGCCCTCCGCTTCACATGAACGGCGACGACCAGATAATCGATCAGCGGCGCGAAGATGCTGCTCATCAGGATGGCGAAGATTGCCGCGCCGAACACCGATCCCGCCTGCGAGAACAGGCCGATGAGCAGGCCGGTCAGAATGCCCTGTGCCCAGCGGCCTGCATCGGTCGAGGCCGAGCAGACGGGATCGGCCGCGAGGAACAGGATCGCGCAGCTAATCGCGCCCGAAAGCAGGATGGGCGAAGGATCGTTCCCCTGCGCCCAGACGGCCAGGGCGAGCGCACCGAAAGCACCGAGCAGCAGGCGCCACGACGCCTGTCCGCTGAGAAGCAGCAGCACCAGGGCAGGGACCAGCGTCGCCAGGGGAATGTCGGGGCCGGCGCGGTAATCGACGTCGGTGAAGGAGAACATCAGGAAGGCGAGGGCAGCCACGGCCGGATGGACGAAGTTGCGTCCGCGCCCGCCGAACACCTGCTCGGCGATCACCACGCCGAAGCTGACGCCGAGAACCAGTTGCCACAGCGGCGCCTCCGCCGGGACGAGCAGGGCGATCAGCGTCGCGGTGACGATGCCGTCGAGCCCGGGCCCGAGGCCGCGGATGCGCGCGAAGACATATTGCCAGGCGAGCGTCAGGACTAGGGCGAGGAGCAGCCGCATCGCGAACTGTGTTCCTCCCGCAAGAAGTGCCGCCACCGCCGGCGCGATCAGGCCGAGAAGTGCCGGCATGACGCTGCCGGCCAATGCGGTGCGGCCGAGGCGCCCGGCGTGCAGCCCGTGGAGGAATGCAATGCTCATAGCCTGTCCTCCAGTTCGTCGAGCGTTGCCCGCAGAAGCGCGCCATAGTCCGTTCCCGAGCCGTCGACATAGTTCAGGAGGGCCAGATCCTCTTCCACCAGTTCGAGCGCGCCGAGCTTTGCAGCCGTTTCCGCGTCGCCGGTGCTGATGGCGCGCAGGAAGGGTGCGGGCAGGATTGCGCAGGGCGCGGCCCGCTCATGAACGGCGTTGGGAATGAGGGGCGGGGGGGCGCGTTCATCATCCGGCGGGCGGAGATAGCGGGACAGCAAGGAACGGCGGGGCGGCGGCTGGTGCGGTATCGCGGCGGCCTGCACGTCGTAGCGCCGCAGGAAGTGTTCGGCCGCGCCGCCGAGCGGCGAACCGGACAGCAACTGGACTGCCGGACCCGTGAGGCCATTGCCGAAAAGATCGCGCAGATTTGCGCCGGGCGGCGCAAGCGCCAGACGCGGATTGTGGGTGCCCGGACCCGTGAGGGCTATAACGCGCCGCGTCCAGATCCGGCCCGTATCGAGCAGGCAGCCGATGGCGATCACGTCCTGATAGCCGATGTGCCAGACCATCCGGCCTTCCCCGACGGGGTGGATGTGGTGGATGTGCGTGCTGGGCAATCCCGCCGGATGCCGGCCCGAGAAACGGACCGTCGTCGTGCCCTCGACATCGGGGAGAGAGGCATCGGCCGCCTGGCAGACATAGACCGAACCGTCGGTAAGATGGCGCAGCGCGCCCGCACCCAGCCGGAACCATGTTTCGAAGCGTCGTATGACGGGCGCCGGATCGCCCGCCAGCGGAGCGGTGTCGATGGCGGTCACGAAAACGGCATCGGGAACGGCGGCCGCATCGGCGATGCGCCCGAAGGGGCGCGTGCGAAGGGCCTGCCAGCCGCCGCTCGCCATGAGAAGCGATTGCACCGTCATGCGATCCGGCTGCGCGGGCCTTTCGAATTCGACGGCCTCGTCTCCCTCGACGTCGATGACGATGGAATCGAGGCTTCTGCGGCGACCATGCGCGATGGCGCGAACGGTGCCGGCGACGGGGGCGGTATAGACCAGACCGGGCCGGCGGCGGTCGGTGAAAAGCCGTTCTCCGGCGCGCACGCGCTGTCCCGCCGCAACGTTTATGATCGGGCGCAGGCCCGGATAATCCTCACCGAGAAGGGCTATCGAACGAACCGCCACGGTCTCGTCAACTTCCTGGTTTGGCTTGCCTTGCAGTCGAATTTCGACCCCACCCTGGATTTTGATGCGCACTCCTGGCGCTCCTCCTCTTGCTTGTCGCAATCACCGGGCATCCGGTGCCCTGCCTCACTGTCCATGCCTGGATCAGTATCCCGAATAAGAGACAGTATCGTTATACATTCTGTAGGAAGCATTGATTTTGATCAATTTTGCCGAAACAGATGTGACGAGTGCCTGCCTGTCGTGCAGGCCGGGACGGGATGCCGCCCGGATTAAGGAGTGATCTCATGGCTTATGCGGTTCATATGGTCGACGTCTTCGGCTCGGGGCCTTTTTCCGGCAATCCGCTGGCGGTCGTCGCTGGGGCCGGCGAGCTGGAGACGGAGGACATGCAGCGCCTGACGCGCTGGTTCAATCTGTCGGAAACCACCTTCCTCCTGCCTGCGACCCATCTCGACGCCGACTACCGTATCAGGATATTCACTCTTGAAAGGGAAATGCCGTTTGCCGGGCACCCGACGCTCGGAAGCTGTCATGCCTGGCTTTCGGCCGGGCACGTGCCGAAGAAGGCGGGGGAAATCGTCCAGGAATGCGGAGCGGGCCTGGTGACGATCCGCCGCGACGGGGAGCGGCTTGCCTTTGCGGCGCCGCCCCTGATCCGGTCCGGGCCTCCATCGCGGGATGAACTGGTCGAGGCGCAGCGCCTGCTGGGGATCGAGGCACGCCAGGTCGTCGATGCCGCCTGGATCGATAACGGTCCGGGATGGCTGGGCATCCGGCTGGCGTCGGCGGAGGAGGTGTTGTCGCTGAAGCCGGTGCGAAGCTGGCCCCGGCCGATCGACGTCGGCGTGGTCGGTCCCTGGACCTCCGGCGGCGATGCCGCCTTCGAAGTTCGTGCCTTCTTCAGCGACCATCTGGGAACGATCGTCGAGGACCCCGTGACCGGAAGCCTCAACGCCTCGCTGGGGCAATGGCTGTTTGCGACGGGCGCCGCGCAGGAAGCTTATGTCGCCGCGCAAGGCAGATGCCTCGGCCGCGATGGCCGCGTCCATGTGAGCCGCGATGAAACCGGCCGAATCTGGGTCGCCGGCCGGACGCGGCCGCATGTCGAGGGCCGGCTGCACGGCGTTTAGAATATTTCCGGATGCAAAACCGCTTCACACTGTCGCTGAAAATGCTCTAAACCGCCCGAAGGCGTGATCCGTTACAATCAGGGGGCTGGAATCTTGACGTTTGATCTTCTCGTTTCGCAGGGGCGTATCGCCGATCGGACACCGGGTGCGATCGAAGGGGCGGGGCGCACCGCAAGGGCACTGGAGCGCCGTTACGCCGTGACGGGCCGTGTCGTCGGACACCCGGCACCGGCCGTCGATGACGATTGGCGCACAGGCCTGCCCGAGGCGCGGGAAACGCTTGCGGAGCTGCGTGACGCGCTGACGACCGGCATCGAAGGCGGTGGGCTTCCGGTCATGGTGGCGAACACCTGCTCGGCCAGCCTTGCCAGCCTTCCCGTCGTCGCGCGGCACTATCCCGATGCTGTCGTGCTGTGGATCGACGCGCATGGCGATTTCAATACGCCCGACACCACCGATACCGGCTATCTCGGCGGCATGGTGTTGTCGGCGGCGTGCGGACTCTGGGACAGCGGTCACGGCGCCGGTCTTCGCTCCGAGCGCATCGTTCTGATCGGCGCGCGGGACATCGACCCGGCGGAAGGCGAACTGTTGCGGAAGGCGGGCGTCCGGATCCTTTCCCCGCAGGACGCCACGCCGGAGGCGGTCCTGAGTGCAATCGGCGCTGCGCGTGTCTGGATTCATCTCGATTGGGACTCGCTCGAACCCGGCCTCGTGCCTGCGGCCTACACCGTGCCAGGCGGTCTGCTGCCCGAACAGGTCCGGGCGATCCTCGAGGCTATTCCACCGACGCAAATTGCCGGGATCGAACTCGCCGAGTTCGTGGTCTCGGCAGACGAGGCGGTGAACGAAAAGGCGCTTTCCATCATCCTCGATACCGTTGCGCCCCTGCTCGATTGAGCCGGAGCGGCACCGTCTCCCATCGGCAGGTTTCCATGCTGCATGCGGATGGCGGAAAAAAGCCCGACCGGCAGGCGGGGAAACGAAACAAAATAATCCATAAATTTGATAGAAAAAGAATAACTGGTCTTTCTCCACTCGGTCTATCTGCCTAGGCTTTGCGTCATGATCTCCTTGTCAAACAGCGCAGGACCGTATCATGACCGTGGAATTCATCAGCGCCAGTTATGCGAACGCCTCGACCGATCTCGATCCGCGGCCGGGCGCGCCGCTCGATCCCGTCTATTTCGCCCGCTATGCGCGAACGCTGGATGAGGCCGGCTTCGACTACACCCTGTTGCCCTATCATTCCTCCTCCTTCGATCCCTTCACGCTGGGGGCGACGGTGATCGCCCACACGAAGAATGTCCGGCCGATCATCGCGCTTCGCCCGAACACGGTCTATCCGACGGTTGCGGCCAAGGCCCTGGCGACCCTCGACCAGCTGAGCGGCGGCCGCGTCGTGGTTCACTTCATCGCCGGCGGCGACGCCGTCGAGCAGGCCCGCGAGGGCGATTTCCTGACCAAGGAAGAGCGTTACGAGCGGACGGAGGAATATATCCGTATCCTGCGCCGGGCCTGGCAATCCTCCGATCCCTTCGATTTCGACGGGAAATACTACCAGTTCAAGGGCTTCAGCAACGCTGTCCTGCCGGTGAACGGAACCATTCCCGTGTCGCTCGGCGGCTCTTCCGACGACGCCTACCGGGTGGGCGGTTCGCTGGCCGACATCTTCGGCCTGTGGGGCGAACCGCTCAAGGAAACGAAAGAGCAGATCGACCGGATCCATGAGGAGGCGGCGAAGGCCGGCCGCAAGGATCGCCCGCGCATCTGGGTGACTTTCCGGCCGATCGTCGCCGAAACCGACGATCTCGCCTGGGCGAAGGCGCATCGCGTGCTGGAGAAGCTCAAGGCGAATTATGCCAACGGCTCGCCGACGCGGCCGCTTTCCGGCGGCCCGCCGCAGAATGTCGGGTCGCAGCGCCTGCTCGAGATCGCCGCCCGCGGCGAGGTGCAGGACCGGGCATTGTGGTATCCCACGGTGACGGCCACCAATGCGCGCGGCGCCTCCACGGCGCTGGTCGGATCGCCGCGGACGATTGCCGATTCCATCCTCGATTATGTCGATCTCGGCGCGGAACTGATCTCGATCCGCGGCTACGACAATCTCAACGACGCCATCGATTACGGCCGCTACGTGCTGCCGCTGGTGCGGGAGGAGCTTGCCCGCCGCGGCGTCCGGGAGCGCGTCTACGCCTGAACCATATGACCCGGCCGGATCGCACGGCGCGGGAATCGGCCTTGCGGGTGCGGAAACGCCTCGCAGCCGTTGCGAACGACCATGCCTTTTCCGGCCGCCGGCCCGCACAAGACAGAACACGGAACATCAGGATTTTTCGATGACCAGATACTTTTCCTTCCTTTCCCTTTCCCGGCGACGCCTGCTCGTGGCCACCTGCGCGACGGCGGCCGCCGCTCTGGTGGCGACGGCGGGTTTCGCTCCGGCTCAAAGTGCCGACAGCCGGCGCAACGGCGGTGACATCACCTTCCTCATCGATTCGCTGGGTGGCACCTGGATTCCGAACAACAGCGCGATCTCCAGCTTCCAGGGCCACGTCTGGGGCCACGTGACCGACAAGCTCGTCTATGTCGATGCCGAGGGCAAGGTCAGCCCGTGGATTGCCGAGCGCTGGGAACAGAACGACGACGCCACCGAGTTCACCCTTCACCTCAAGGACGGCGTGACCTTCTCCGACGGCACCCCGCTCGACGCCTCGGCCGTCGTCGCCAATCTCGACATCTGGCATGCCGGCCGGGGGAGCGAGGGCATCAACCCGATCGGCCTCTTTCCGAAGACCTACGACCGGGCCGAGGTTGTCGACCCGACCACGGTGAAGGTCTTCTTCAAGGCGCCGACGCTCGGCTTCATCCCGACGCTCGGCTACCACGGCTCGATCCTCATCTCCCCGAAGACCCTCGCCCAGCCCGGCACGGAGCAGGCGGACCTGGGCAAGACCTCCGGCAGCGGTCCTTACCTGGTCGAGTCCTGGAAGGAGGGCGATTTCGTCAAGCTGGTCAAGCGTGAGGACTACAACTGGGGTCCCCCTGCCGTCGGCCACACCGGCCCCGCCTTCCTCGATTCGATCACCTACAAGATCGTCTCCGAGCCGTCGCTCAGGGTCTCCGCTGTGCAGTCCGGCCAGGCCGACGTCGCCTACAACGCCTCGCCGCAGGAGTTGCAGTTCCTCAAGGAGGAAGGCTTCACCATCGCGACGCCGCGCTATCTCGGCTTCGTGAACGGTCTGGCGATCAACACCCGGGAAGCCCCTTACGACGACGTAAAGGTGCGCCAGGCCCTTCAGGCCGGCATCGACCGCCAGGAGATCCTCGACACCGTCTACACGCCGGACTGGCATGCGGCGACGTCCTTCATCCAGAGTAATGTGCCCGGGGCCACCGATCACAGCGATCTGCTGGCCCATGACCCCGAAAAGGCCGAGAGGCTTCTCGACGAGGCGGGCTGGGCCAAGGGGGGCGACGGCATCCGCGTGAAGGATGGCAAGCAACTGTCGCTGACGCTCCACCCCAACCCCTACCTCGCGACCGCAAGGTCGGTCGACGAGCTGATCGCCCAGCAGCTCGGCCGGATCGGCTGGAAGGTCGACATCCGGGCCTATGACGTGGTGACGTTCGGCGAGCGGGCCGGGTTCGGCCGGCCGGGCGTGCCGGCCTATGAGGTGACGCGCAGCTTCATCGATGCAGGCACGGTGGCCAGCATCCTGACCGACGCCAACAACGGCGAGGACTGGTTCGCTCTCGGCGAAAGCGACGGCAAGCTCAACGAACTGCGCGACAGGATCGCCGGCGCCGGCTCCGTCGAGATCCGCGACCCGCTCCTCGACGAATTGCAGAAATACGTCCTCGAGCAGGGCTACTTCATTCCGCGCACGCAGATCGTCCAGCGCATCTACGTGCAGTCGCCGAAGCTGGCGGGCGAGCAGTACAACGGCGTCGCCTATGCCAGCTACTACACGGCCACAATCAGCGAGTGAGCGCGGTGCAACCCGGAAACGCGAAGAGGTGGCCGGCATGAGAAGCGCCTACCTGACCTATTCCGCAAAGCGGCTCGTCCAGGCCATCGTCGTCATCCTGCTGGCCTACGTCTTCACCTTCGTCGTCGTCAGCATCCTGCCGGGCGACCCGATCACCAACGTGCTGCGCGACCCGCAGAACGGGTTTTCCGAGGAGCAGATCAGGCAGATCATTGCCGCGCAGGGTCTGGACAGGCCGATTCTGGTGCAGTTGTGGACATCCCTGTCCGGCTTCCTGACCGGCGACCTCGGCCTGTCGATGCGGTCCAGCCGGCCCGTGACGACCCTGATCGCAGAGGTGTTGCCGTCGACGCTGATGCTTGCGTCCACGGGGCTTGCCGTCGCGCTGGTGCTGGCGGTGGTGATCGCCTACGGCAGCCAATTCCTCCCGAAACGGTATGGGCAGGGCCTGCTGCGCGGATTCCCGTCGTTGTTCCTCTCGGTGCCCAACTTCGTGATCGGCCTGGTGCTGATCCATATTTTCGGCTTCCAGCTCGGCCTTTTCCGGGTGATAGACCCCAACAGCCCGTGGGCGACCTTTTTTGCAGGGGTCGCGCTGGGCATCCCCGTCTCCGCCCAGATCGCCGAGGTGCTGATCGCCAACCTCGACCACGAGTCCCGGCAGGAATACGTGGCGGTCGCGCGCGGCCGCGGTCTCAGCCAGTTTCGCCTCTTCGTCAGGCACCTGCTCAAGCCGTCCTCGCTCCCGGTCGTTACCGTCATCGCGCTCATGATCGGCGAGCTGCTCGGCGGATCGCTGATCACGGAGACGGTCTTCGGGCGCACCGGTGTCGGCAGCCTGGTGCAGCGTGCGGTGAGCACGCAGGACCTGCCCGTCCTACAGGCGGTCGTCTCGCTGGCGGCGGTGGTTTTCGTGCTCGTCAACCTGATCGCCGACCTCGTCTACCCGCTGCTCGACCCGCGCGTGAAACTCGTCGGCGGTCCCGGGCGCCGGCCGACTGCCGCTGACGAAAGCCCCGCGGATTCTTCCCCCACGGTGACAGCATGACCATTGCCTCCCTCTCCTCCGTTTCGCGCGGCACGGGAACCGGCCGGCTGGCCGCGCTGCGGCTGCCGCCGACCGTCGCCCTCTCGTTCGCCGTCATCGCGCTCGTGCTCGCCTGGTCGCTGGCGCCGGGCCTGTTCACCGGCCACGATCCGGTCAACGGCATTCCCGCCGACAAGCTGCTCGGTCCCAGCGCCGCGCACTGGTTCGGCACCGACCATCTGGGTCGCGACCTTTACACCCGCGTCGTCTACGGCACGGCCTCCTCGGTGACGAGCGCGCTCATCGCGGTCGTCATCGGCGTCGCTGCCGGCGGCCTCATCGGTCTCCTGGCCGGTTTCCTCGGCGGCTGGGTCGACATCGTGCTCGCCCGGCTGGTCGACGTCCTGCTGGCGATCCCGAGCTTCCTGCTGGCCGTCATCGTCGTTACGGCGCTCGGTTTCGACACCGTGAACGCCGCCATCGCGACCGGTGTCTCGGCGGTGGCCGTCTTCGCCCGGGTGATGCGCTCGGAAGTCATCAAGACCCGGCAGGCGACGTTCGTCGAGGCGTCGTTCCTGCTCGGCGGCTCGCGCTGGCACATCCTGTCGCGGCACGTGCTGCCGAACGCGTCGCGCTCCGTGCTCCCGCTGGCGGTGCTGCAATTCGGCCTGTCGATCCTGGTGATCGCCGGCCTTGCCTTCCTCGGATACGGCGATTCGCCGCCCGCCTCCGACTGGGGCCTGCTGATCTCGATCGGCAAGGATTACCTCAAATGGCCGTGGCTGGTCTACGCACCCGCCTTCGTCACGATCGCGACCGTCCTCTCTGTGAACAGGATCAGCCGATGGCTCCGCAAGACAGACTGACCGCCACTTTCGCCCGCGCCGGGACCGCGTCGCCGGTTACATCGCCGCTGCTCAGGGTCGAGGGCCTGTCGGTCTCCTACGGGCCGCACGAGGTCGTTAGCGATGTCGGGTTCGAGCTGGGCCGCGGCGAAAGCCTCGCTCTCATCGGCGAGTCCGGCTCGGGCAAGTCGACCATCGCCCGCTCGGTGCTGCGGCTGCTTCCCGGCGGCGGCCACGCCACCGGCCGGGTCGAGTTCGACGGACGGGAGGTGCTGGGGCTCTCCGAGCGCCGGTTCCGGCCGCTCAGGGGACGGGCCATCGGGTTCGTTCCGCAGGATCCCGGCAATTCGCTCAATCCGGTGCGGACGATCGGCGCCCAGGCGCAGGAGGCGGCCGCTCTCGTCGAGGAGTCCGGCAAGGCGGCCCGCAAGGCGCTCATCTTCGAAACCTTGGCCCAGGTCGGGCTCGACAATCCGCAGCGTGTCTACGATTCCTATCCGCACCAGCTGTCCGGCGGCATGCTCCAGCGCGTGCTGATCGGCCTGGCGGTCCTGCCGCGGCCGGCCCTGCTGGTCGCGGACGAGCCGACCTCGGCGCTCGACGTCACGGTCCAGAAACGGATCCTCGACCTGCTGTCGCGGTTGCAGCACGATCTCGATATCAGCCTGCTGCTCATCACCCACGATCTGGCGATCGCCGCCGAGCGGGCGGACCGTCTGGTGGTGCTCAAGGACGGTGTGGTTCAGGAGGCGGGCAGGACCTCGGCCGTTTTCTCCTCGCCCGCATCGGCATATGCGAAGAAGCTGCACGCCGACGTCCCGGCCCTCAATCCCGACCGCTACGCCCGGCTGCGCGACCCTGGCTTCTGCCGCCCCGACGCCGGCGTGGCGCCGAAGATCGAGGTCAGCGCCGTCACGAAGACCTTCGCGGTCGACGGCAAGGCGCTGACGGCCGTCGACAACGTGTCGTTCGCGGTCCCGGCCGGCACCACGCATGCGCTGGTCGGCGAGTCGGGCTCGGGCAAGACGACGACGATCCGGCTGCTGCTCGGGCTCGAGGAGCCCGATGGTGGGGACATCTCGGTCGCCGGCGAACGGCTCACCGGCCGCTCGCACGGTTCGCTGCGCGCGGTGCGCCGCCACCTTCAGCTCGTCTACCAGAACCCGTTCACCTCGCTCGACCCGACCTGGAAGGTCGAGCAACTGGTGCGCGAGCCGCTCGACCGTTTCCGGGTCGGCACCGTCCGGGAGCGGGCCGAACGGGTCCGCGAGGCGCTGGCCGATGTCGGGCTCGGCGAGCACCTGCTCTCCCGCAGGCCGGGGGCGCTGTCGGGCGGCCAGCGCCAGCGCGTGGCCATCGCCCGGTCTCTGGTCCTCAAGCCGGACGTGATCGTGCTGGACGAACCGACCTCGGCGCTCGACGTCACCGTCCAGGCCGACATCGTCGAGGTGCTGCTCTCGCTGCAAGCCAGTCTGGGCCTGACCTATGTGTTCGTCTCCCACGACCTCGCGCTCGTGCGGCAACTCGCACATACCGTCTCGGTGATGCACAGGGGCCGCATCGTCGAACACGGGACCGTCACCGACATCTTCGACAACCCGCGGCAGCCCTATACCGTGTCGTTGCTGGACTCGATCCCGTCCGGCGTCGCAGGTGCCGCCCGCGTGCCGCACCGGCAAGCCCGGCCGATCGTCAACGAGGAAAAGATCGCATGACCATTACCGCGCCAGCCGGAACCCTGCCAGCGACGTTCCGCCCCAAGCGGCGGCTCGGCTTCAACACCCGCGTGTCCTTCAACGACGACACCGGGCCGGCGCAAGGGTTGCGCGAAGGGATCGAGCTGTTCAGGGCCGCCGAGCGGCTGGGATTTCAGTCGGGCTGGGTCTACCAGCGGCATTTCGACCATTACCTGTCCTCGCCGCTTCCGTTCTTCGCCGCGGCCGGTCAGCACACGAGCCGCATCACGCTGGGCTCGGCGGTCATCCCGATGCGCTACCAGGACCCGATCCTGCTGGCCGAGGCGGCCGGCACGACCGACCTGCTGATCGGCGGCCGGCTGGAGCTGGCCATCTCGACCGGCGCCAACGCGGCCTTCGATGCCGTCTTCGGCACGGCCGACACCGATGCCCGGACGGAGGCCAGGCGCCGTCAGGGCCGCTTCCTCGCGGCGATCTCGGGGGAGGTCCTCCACACGGTCGCCGGGCCGGGGCAGGGCGCCCCGGAGGGCACGGAGCTGCGCGTGACGCCGCACAGCCCGACCCTGCGCTCGCGCATCCGGCAGGGCGCGGGCAGCCTCGGTTCAGCGGTGCAGGCCGCCGAACTCGGGATCGGGCTCATTTCCGGGACCGTGCAGCACGACCATGCCGAGGGCGAGAGCTTCGGCGCCTATCAGGCCCGCAGCATCGAGGCGTTCCGCAGCACCTGGCGCCGAACGTGGGGTACAGAGCCGCCGCCGGTCGCCGTCGCCGCTTCGATCCTGCCCGGCACCACCGCCGAGCTTCGGGAGACATACGCCGCCTACGATCTCGAGCGCCGCACCCAGGGGATCGCTGCCTCCCGTCCCAAGGGCGCCATCACACCGGCCCCGTCGGCCAACCAGCCGCCCGGCTCCCAGATATCCCCGGTCTTTCACGGCACCCCGGACGAGGTGATCGAGGCCGTTCTCAACGATCCGGGCCTTGCCAGCGCCGACGAGCTTGTCCTCTTCCTGCCGCCCGCCTTCGGTCTCGAAGAGAACGTGCGGCTGCTTGCCGACTTTGCGGAGAGGGTGGCGCCGAACCTGGGCTGGTCGCCCACTTCGTGACCGCGCCGCGCCAACCTCACGCGGGCCGGCCCGGTTTCCCGGGGCCGGCCCGTCTCGTTCAGAGCCGGCGTCAGACCGGCAGCTTCACCTTCTTTTCCCGAGACCAGTCGCGGATCGGGAGCTTTTCGATCAGAGCTTCGGCATTGCTGCCCGACAGATCGAAGAAAAACCCGTCCTGAACGACGCCGGCCTTGTCGAGCAGGGGCTTCGCGGGCCCGGTGTGACCGATGGCCTTGCAATGGGCGTAGGCATCCGAGACGAAATCGAGCGCCGCCTTCTCCCCGGCAAGCTGGTCCGCTCCTTCCGGCGACAGCACCAGCGCGATCGCGTCGAACAGAACCGAAGGCGCCCCGTCGATCTTCTCGTCGGCCTCCAGCAGCTCGCCACCCTTCAGCTTCACGCCGCCGACCTTCGGCGCGACGATCTTCACCGTCGCGCCGGCGGCACTTGCCGCGGATTTCAGCGCCTCCACCACCGGGCCATCGGCCCCGTCCGAGACGAGCACCCCGAGACAGCGTCCCTCGACGGGGGCCGGATGCTTCAGGATCGACAGCGCGTCCGAGACCGGCAGGTCGACCGGAGCCTTCGCCGGCGGCAGGGCGGGCGGCAGCTCCGCACCCAGGCCGTCGGCGATGCGTTGGGCCATGCTTTCATCGATGTTGCGCAACTGTGCCAGCACCCGCTTGCGGACATGCTTCAGCTGAACCTTCGACAGTTCGAAGACGATGGCCGCGATGATGTGGTTTTGCTCGGCTTCGGTCTGCGAGACGAAGAACAGCCGCGCCTGGCTGAAATGATCGGCGAAACTCTCGGGCCGGATACGGCGCTTTTCCTCCGCCGGTTCGGTAAAGGCAGCGACGGAGACGAAGCCCTGATCCGAGGCGCGGGGACCGGGATCCTCGCCCGCTTCATCCAGGCTGTTCGGCTCGTAATTGGCGCGGCCCTTGGGAACCTGCACCTGCATCATGCCGTCGCGCTGGAAATTGTGCATCGGACATTTGGGCGCATTGATCGGGATCTGGTGGAAGTTCGTCGTTCCGAGCCGCGACTTCTGGGTGTCGAGATAGGAGAACAGGCGTCCCTGCAACAGCGGATCGTTGGAGAAATCGATCCCCGGCACGACATTCGAGGGCAGGAATGCCACCTGTTCCGTCTCGGCGAAGAAATTGTCGGGATAGCGATCCAGCACCAGGCGGCCGACGATGCGGACCGGCACCTCTTCCTCCGGGATGAGCTTGGTCGGGTCGAGCACGTCGTAGGGCTGCCTGTCGGCCCAGTCCTGATCGAAGATCTGGATGCCCAGCTCCCATTCCGGACAGTCTCCCGCCTGGATGGCTTCGTAGAGGTCACGGCGATGATAGTCGGGATCGGCGCCTGAGATCTTGACCGCCTCGTCCCAAGTGGTGGATTGCATGCCGAGTTTGGGCTTCCAGTGGAACTTGACCATCGTCGCCTCGCCCTCGGCGTTGACGAGGTGGAAGGTATGGACGCCGAAACCCTCCATCATCCGCAGGCTGCGCGGAATGGCGCGGTCCGACATGGCCCACATGATCATGTGCAGGCTTTCCGGCATCAGCGAGACGAAATCCCAGAACGTGTCGTGGGCGGAAGCCGCCTGCGGAAATCCCCGGTCAGCCTCGGGCTTGACCGCATGGATGAGGTCGGGAAACTTCATCGCGTCCTGGATGAAGAACACCGGAATGTTGTTGCCGACGAGATCCCAGTTGCCTTCCTCGGTGTAGAACTTGACCGCGAAGCCACGCACGTCGCGCGGCGTGTCCTTCGAACCCTTGGAACCGGCGACCGTCGAGAAGCGGACGAAGACGGGGACTTTCGCGCCCCTCTTCTGGAAGAGCGAGGCGCGTGTCAGTTCCGGTATGGGGTCGGTGCATTCGAAGAAGCCGTGCGCGCCGGTGCCCCGTGCATGGACGATCCGTTCGGGAATGCGTTCGTGGTCGAAATGGAAGATCTTTTCGCGCAGCACGAAATCCTCGAGCAGCGTCGGCCCCGGCTGTCCGGCCTTCAGCGAATTCTGGTTGTCCGAGATGGGCACGCCGTGATTGGTGGTCAGCACCGGACCCCCACGCTGCTGGGTCTCGCCGCCGGATCCCTGGGGAATGCCGCGGCCGTTGCCTTGCGTTTTCTTCGCCATCTGATCTCTCCTGTTCATCTGGGTTGACTGGTCGGAAGGTCCTTTTGCGGACTTTTATGCGCCCGGCCCGACGAGGTGGCCCGAACCTTGCTGCAAGCGCTCCATTCGCCGTGGATATTGCGGGCTGTCACCCCCTTGGAAGTTTCCCCTTCCCCGCCCGGCGGCGCCGGCGTCCATCCACGCTTGTCACCGGACATGTCACCGCGGCCCCGCGCGAAGTGATGATTGTCGAAAGAAACGCTGCACGCCGGTCGAGGTTCCATAGGCCGGGGAGGGCAGGAGCAGGAAAGGGCGGGCGTCCGCTTCCGGTGAAGGGCCCGCCTTTCCGGGTTCCGTCAGCCTCGCAGCGAAGGCTTCAGGGCGATGATGGAGATACAGGGTTTTCCCCGCCTGTGGATCGGGTCGTCAGGACGGTACGTGCAAGGCTGGAAAATACAACCGTATGAAGAGAGTCGATATTTTAAAAACTAAAAGTTGACACTCCTGGGCGGATCGCCTATGTATGGGTCGTCGATATTTGCTTGCTGAGCTTTGGTTATCGCGCGTTTAGCACCGCGCCTGAGCGAACTTTCCTTTCAAAAATCGTTATCACCGTCCGCAACGCTTCGGCGTTGGGATTTCTCGTATTGCTATGAAAGGGTTCATCATGACCACTGGCACAGTTAAATGGTTCAATTCCACCAAGGGTTTCGGCTTCATCGAGCCTGACAATGGCGGCGCCGATGCGTTCGTCCACATCTCTGCCGTCGAGCGCGCCGGAATGCGCGAACTCGTGGAAGGCCAGAAGATTGGCTTCGACCTGGAGCGCGACAGCAAGTCGGGCAAGATGTCCGCCTGCAATCTTCAGGCGGCCTGAGCCACCCGGTATCCGCTTTCCTTTGACCACGGATGTACTGGCACTGTCGAGAGCATGATACCAACCAAGGTCAGGCAGATTGCCTGGCCTTTTTTATTGCCGCGATCCTGGCGGCCCCCAATTCGGAAAAGACCATGACACAGACACACAGCAAATCTCGCCAGCAGGCCGAGATAGCCTTCAACGATGCCCAATCGCAATTTTTTGCCCGCAGCAGCGCCGTTGAAGAGCGCGATTCCATCGTTCGCTCCCGCGAGGAAAAGACCCTGCGGCTTCGGGAAGCGCGCCTTGCAAAGCAATCGCAGGACCGTGCCGCGGCGACGGCCGCGCTTCTGGCCAAGCGCGCCAGAACGACCTGACCTGTTCCAACACGATTTCGAGGACTATGATTTGAAGAACGCCAGAAACAACGAGCTTTTCGACCGCCGTGCAGCTTCCGGGGAAGCGAAGGCCGCTCTCCTGAATGCCTATCGTGCGGCGCAGACGGCCGACGAGCCTGCCAGACTCGCAAGGCAGGCGGAACGCGTGGCCGTCGCCGCCGCCCGGGAAGAGCGGCGCCTTGAGCGCGAACGGGTGAAGCGCGAGACGGCCGAGCGCCTTGCGGCCGAGGCGGCCGAGCGGCAGGCAGCCGTCGCTGCCGCAGCCCGGGCCGAAACCGAAGCGCGCGAGGCAGCCGAGAAGAACCGCATCGCCCGCGTGGTCGAAGACGAGGCCGCCCGAAAGGCGGAACGCGACCGGCGCTACGCCAACCGCAAGGCCAGACAAGCCTAGAGCGCCCTGCGTCCGGACGGACGCAACGGGGCGACGCTCCGGAGCGCGGTGCCGCGCTCCAACTCGTTGTTTTTACGCATTTCCCGACGCAAAACCGCTGCGCGCTTTTGCTGGAAGTGCTCTAGAAATCCAGCGGCGCATTGTCCACCACCTCCTTCATCACGAAAAAGGTGCGGGTCTGGCGCACGCCCGGCAGGCCGATCAGCTGCATGCCGTGAATGCGGTTGAAATCCGCCATGTCGCCGACCCGGATCTTCAGGAAATAATCGAAGTCGCCGGCGACCAGATTGCAATCCAGCACGAAATTGAGCTTCGCGACCGCCTTCTCGAAGGCGTCGAAGCTTTCGGGTGTCGAACGGTCGAGGACGACGCCGACCATGACCAGCGCGCCGCGGTCGACCTTGTGCGGCTCGACCATCGCGCGCACGGACTTGATATAGCCCTCATCGAAGAGACGCTGCGTGCGGCGATGGCAGGTCGCGGCGCTGACGTCGACCATCTGCGCCAGTTCGGCATTGCTCAGCCGGCCGTTTTTCTGCAACAGGCGCAGCATTTTCAGGTCGATGCGGTCGAGTTCGGACCTCATGAAAGAATCTTCCGTATTTTTGATAAAAAATGAAAAATAGTCATGAATTTTCAGTCATATGATTGAATTTCACGAAAACGCGATGCTATCTTTGAGAGCACCTTTCATTGGAAGGATGTTAGCGTTCCCTTCATGTCAAAACAAGCACGAGGGAATCCCATGCTGGAGAAATTCGAGCGCTACCCGCTCACATTCGGACCGACCCATATCGAGAAGCTGGAGCGGCTTTCCGAGCATCTTGGCGGCAAGGTCGCGCTTTACGCCAAGCGCGAGGACTGCAATTCGGGTCTGGCCTTCGGCGGCAACAAGCTGCGCAAGCTCGAATACATCATTCCCGACGCCATCGCCTCGAATGCCGATACGCTGGTATCGATCGGCGGCGTGCAATCCAACCACACGCGCATGATCGCGGCGGTGGCCGCCAAGATCGGCTTCAAGTGCCGGCTGGTGCAGGAAAGCTGGGTGCCGCACGAGGACGCCGTCTACGACCGCGTCGGCAACATCCTCCTGAGCCGCATCATGGGCGCCGACGTGCAGATGGTCGACGAGGGCTTCGATATCGGCATCCGCCAGAGCTGGGAAGAGGCGATCGAGGACGTCAAGGCCAAGGGCGGCCACCCCTATCCGATCCCCGCCGGCGCATCGGTGCATAAATACGGCGGTCTCGGCTATGTCGGCTTCGCCGAGGAGGTCCGCGCGCAGGAAGAGGAGCTTGGCTTCAAGTTCGATTACATCGTCGTCTGCACGGTGACGGGTTCCACCCATGCCGGCATGACGGTCGGTTTCGCCAAGGATGGCCGCGCCCGCAACGTCATCGGTATCGACGCCTCCTTCACACCGGCCCAGACCAAGGCGCAGGTGCTGGAAATCGCGCAGCGCACCGCCGGCCTGGTCGAACTCGGCCGGGAGATCACCGAGGACGATATCGTTCTCGTCGAGGATTACGCCTATCCGGTCTACGGCGTGCCGTCGGACGAGACCAAGGCCGCCATCCGGCTCTGCGCCCGGCTGGAAGGCATGATCACCGACCCGGTCTACGAGGGCAAGTCCATGCAGGGCATGATCGACCTCGTGAAGAAGGGCTACTTCCCGGAAGGCTCGAATGTGCTCTACGCCCATCTCGGCGGGGCGCCCGCCATCAACGGCTACGCCTACACCTTCCGCAACGGCTGACGTCGCGGCGCTATCCTGCCCGGCCGGAAACGCATGTCCGGCCGGGCAGATCAAGGGGAACGGATCCGGTCAGAGCAAGGCACAAAGCCGCCGGGCGGATCCACATCGGGCATGAACCCGATAGCGGGAGACGATCGTGACGGACACCGGCATCGCGCATCTGAAATCCATCGAGCGGCAGATCCTCTGGCTGTCCTGCTGGATGATCCACAACGCCAACCACCTGCGGGAAAAGGGCGAGGTCAAGGTCGGCGGCCATCAGGCCTCTTCGGCCTCGATGGTCTCGATCATGACCGCCCTCTATTTCCACGCCCTGCGGCCGGAAGACCGCGTCGCAGTCAAGCCGCACGCCTCGCCGGTGTTCCATGCCATCCAGTATCTGATGGGCAACCAGACCCGCGACCGGCTGGAGAATTTCCGCGGCTTCGGCGGCGTGCAATCCTATCCGAGCCGCACCAAGGATGTCGACGACGTCGATTTCTCCACCGGCTCCGTGGGGCTCGGCGTGGCGGTCACGGCCTTCGCCTCGATGGTGCGCGATTACATCGCCGCCAAACCGTGGGCCGAAAAGCGCCCGCAAGGGCGGATGATCGCGCTGGCCGGTGACGCCGAACTGGACGAGGGCAACATCTACGAATGCCTTCAGGAAGGCTGGAAGCACGACCTGCGCGACACGTGGTGGATCATCGACTACAACCGGCAGAGCCTCGACGGCGTGGTACGCGAGGGCCTGTGGCAGCGCATAGAGGCGATCTTCCGGGCCTTCGGCTGGGAGGTCGTCATCGTCAAGCATGGCGCCTTGCAGCGGGCGGCCTTCGCCGAGCCGGGCGGTGAGCGGCTGAGGGACTGGATCGATCGCTGCCCCAACCAGCTCTATGCCGCGCTGACTTTTCAGGGTGGGGCCGCCTGGCGGCAACGCCTTCTCGACGAGATCGGCGATCAGGGCGAGGTGACGGCGCTGATCGGGCGGCGTTCCGACGACGAACTGGCGGCGCTGATGAACAATCTCGGCGGCCATTGCCTCGAAACCCTGACCGAAGCCTTCGACGGGATCGACCACGACCGGCCGACCGTCTTCCTCGCTTATACGATCAAGGGATGGGGCACGCCGCTGGCCGGCCACAAGGACAACCATGCCGGTCTGATGACGACGGCGCAGATGGCCGGGTTCCAGACGGCGATGCAGGTCGCGGCGGGCCGCGAATGGGAACCGTTCTCGACCGTGGCCGATCCCGGCGACTTGCGCGATTTCCTGTCGCAGGCCGCCTTTTTCCGGGAAGGGCCGCGCCGCTTCGGCGCGCCCCGGATCGCCACGGACGGCCCGGTGTTTCTCGAAGACCGCGTGCTTTCGACCCAGGCCGGTTTCGGCAAGATTCTCGATGCGCTGGCGAAATCGCAAAGTCCCCTTGCCGCGCGCATCGTCACGACCTCTCCCGACGTCACGGTTTCGACCAATCTGGGGCCGTGGGTCAACCGGCGTGGCCTTTTTGCCGGCGATTTGCAGGCCGACACCTTCCGCGACGAGCGGGTGCCGTCGTCGCAGAAATGGCATTTCTCGCCCGAGGGGCAGCATATCGAGCTCGGTATTGCCGAGATGAACCTCTTTCTCCTGCTCGGCGCCGCCGGGTTGTCGCATTCGCTGTTCGGCGAGCGGCTGCTGCCGGTCGGCACGGTCTACGATCCCTTCATCTCGCGCGGCCTCGATGCGCTCAATTACGCCTGCTATCAGGATGCCCGGTTCATGATCGTCGGAACCCCTTCGGGGATCACGCTGGCGCCGGAAGGCGGCGCACACCAGTCGATTGCCACCCCGCTGATCGGCATCAGCCAGGACGGGCTAGCGAGCTTCGAGCCGGCCTTTCTCGACGAGCTTTCCATCGTCATGGACTGGGCTTTAGATTACATGCAGCGCGATGGTGAGGTCCGGCCGGACCCGCGCACGGGCTTGCGCGACGAGGCCGGCGGCTCGGTCTATCTGAGACTGACGACGCGGCCGCTCGAACAGCCGGCGGCGCGGCGCGACGATCCGTATTTCCGGCAGGGTGTGATCGACGGCGGATACTGGCTGAGGAAACCCGGCCCCAATGCCGACGTCGTGCTGGTCTATCAGGGCTGCATCGCGCCGGAAGTGATTGCGGCCGCCGGCCTTCTCGGCGAAAGCAGGCGCGATATCGGCGTGCTGGCCGTGACCTCCGCCGACCGGCTGCATGCCGGATGGACGGCGGCGCAGCAGGCCCGGCGCGGCGGCCTGAAGGCTGCCGCCGGCCATGTCGAGAGCCTGCTGGCAGGGCTTCCGCGCCATTGCACGCTCGTCACCGTCACCGACGGGCATCCGTCGAGCCTCGCATGGCTGGGCGCTATTCACGGCCACAGGTCGATCGCGCTCGGGGTCGAGCGCTTTGGCCAGACCGGCACCGTTCAGGAACTCTATCGCCATTATGGAATCGACAAGACGGGCATCGTCAGGACGGTTTCAGGCCTTACGGGGGGAGCCGACGTGTCCGAGCTCCTGCTTTTCCCATGAGGGGCGCGTGCCGTTCAGCCGGCGGATTGTCCCGCGTCTTCGAGGGCGCCGCCCTTGGCAAGGCGGAACTCCTCGTAGAGGCTGCCCTGGATGCGGATATGGGCGCGCATCACGGTTTCGGCCCGTGCCGCATCGCCGGCTTCCAGCGCCAGCAGGATTTCGCGGTGCTCGCTCATCGACCGCGACAGCCGGTCGCCGACGGAAAGCTGCGCCTTGCGGAAGGGTTTCAGGCGCCGCTGGAGATTGCGCGCCTCCTCGGCCAGGAAAGCGTTGCCGGAAGCGTCGTATATCATGCCGTGAAACGTGGCATTCCGCTCGTAATAGAGCTGGTAGTCGCGCACCTGCAAGGCCGCCTCGCAGGCCGACGCGGCCTGACGCAGCAAGAGGAGCCGGGCCGGGGTGATGCGGGTGGCCGCAAGGCGCGCGCACCACGCCTCGATTTCCGCCATCACCTCGAACATCTCCACCAGACGGGTGAAATCCGGCTGGCGGACGAAAGCGCCGCGATTGGGAACGAGTTCGACCAGTCCCGTGGCGGAAAGCAGGCGCAGGGCCTCGCGAAGCGGCGTGCGCGAAACGCCGAAGTCGCGTGCCAGCCGCACCTCGTCCAGCCGTTCGCCGTCGCTGAAACGGCCCTCGGCGATCTGCGTCTCGATACGCTCGTAAAGAATGTCCGCCGTCGGCGGCCTGGTGCCGGTCACATTCGATCCTCCAGCCGGTTTCATACCGCCGGCATAATGCCCTGACAATATGTCATTTTGTATTCAAAAAGAATGAATTGAGTGCAATTTTACTTTTGTGTATACAAAAATAAAAACATGTATAATATATAGCCATAAAACATAAATGCCTAAAATAGGTTCAAAAAGGGGAACTGAGATGAGAACAGCAATTGCAGCAGTCCTTCTGCCCGCCTGCCTTCTGGCTTCGGCGGCTCTGGCCGGCAAGGCCGACGACACCGTATCGATTGCCTTCGCCAAGGAACTCGAACATGTCGATCCCTATTTCAACACGGCCCGAGAAGGCATCCTGCTCGGCAATGCCGCATGGGACGGCCTGCTCTACCGCAATCCGGAAACCGGCGAATATGTCGGCAATCTTGCGACGGAATGGGGGTGGGTCGATGCCACCACGCTCGACCTGACCCTGCGCGAAGGGGTGAAATTCCACAATGGCGAGGACTTCGACGCCGATGACGTGGTCTACACCCTGAACTACGCGGTCGATCCGGCCAGCGGCATCAAGAACAAGGTCAGTGTCAACTGGATCAAGACCGTCGAGAAACTCGACAAATACAAGGTCCGCATCCACACCAACGGGCCGTTCCCGGCCGCCTTCGAATATCTGGCCGGGCCGGTCGTCATCCATCCCGACGAATATTACAAGGCCGTCGGGCCGGAAGGCGTGGCGACCAGGCCGATCGGCACCGGTCCCTACAAGTTCGAAAGCGTCGAGCCGGGCAAGCATTTCGTCCTGAAGCGCAACGAGGACTATTTCGCCGCCGCCAAGCCGAAGGCCAAGGTCGAGACCATCGACATCCGCACCATTCCCGACATCAACACCCAGATGGCGGAACTCTTCAACGGCACGATCGACCTTGTCTGGCAGGTGCCGTCCGACCAGGCCGACAAGATGGCCGGCCGTGGCGGCTTCCAGGTGGTCAACGCGCCGACCATGCGTGTCGGCTACCTGACGATGGACGCCGCCGGCCGCACCGGCGCGGAGAACCCGATGACGGACGTTCGCGTGCGCCAGGCGGTCTATCATGCGATCAACCGCAACGGCATCGTCGATGCGCTGATGAAGGGAACGACCGAGGTGGTCGACAGTGCCTGCTCGCCGAGCCAGTTCGGCTGCGCGAGCGATGTGACGACCTATGCCTACGATCCGGCCAAGGCGAAGGAACTGCTGGCCGAAGCCGGATATCCGAACGGCTTCGAGATCGATTTCTACGCCTATCGCGACCGGCCGCTGGCCGAGGCGATGATCGGCATGCTGGCCGAGGTCGGCATCAAGGCCAACCTGAACTACCTGCAATATGCCGCGCTGCGCGAAAAGCGCATCAAGGACGGCGCGCCGATCACCTTCCAGACGTGGGGCTCCAACTCCATCGCCGACGTTTCGGCCATCACCAGCGAGTTCTTCCGGCTGGGCGGCGAGGACGACGCCCGCGACGAGGTGCTGGCCGAGACGCTGAAGAAGGCCGATTCCTCCATCGACCCGGAGGAGCGCGAGACGCTCTACAAGGAGGCACTCTCCCTCATCGCCGACAAGGCCTACTGGGTGCCGCTGTGGAACTATTCCACCAACTACATCATGGGTGAGGACGTCTCCTTCACCCCGACGCCCGACGAACTCGTCCGCTTCTACGAGATCGGCTGGAAGTAAGCTCTGCCTCGCCTTCCGGGACGCCGCACCTGCGGCGCCCGGATACCGACCCGCAGGCGCCTTGCGTCAGGAGCATACGATGCTGAGATTCATCTTCACGAGACTATGTATGGCGGCTCTGGTCGCGCTGACCGTGTCCTTCGTCAGTTTCATCCTGCTGTTTCTGGCCGGCGATCCGGCGATCGCCATTGCCGGCGACAGCGCCCCCGGCGAGGTCATCGCCGCCATCCGGGCCGAATACGGTTTCGACCGTCCGCTGCTGGTGCAGTATTTCGACTGGCTGATGCGGGCGCTTTCCGGCGATTTCGGCATGAGCTACTATTTCAGGACGCCGGTGTCGGGCATGATCGCCGAGCGACTGCCCGTCACCATGACCATCGGCTTTCTCGGCATGAGCTTCGCGCTGCTCGTCGCCATTCCGATGGGCGTGCTTGCCGCCGCCTTTCCGAACACGATCGTCGACCGGCTGGCGCTCGGCATCGCCGTCGTCGGGCAGGCGATCCCGAGCTTCTGGTTCGCCCTCATCCTGATCGTCATCTTCTCGGTCAATCTCGGCCTCGTGCCCGCTTCGGGAACCCGGCACTGGACCGGCTACATCCTGCCGATGATCGTGCTCGGCTATTATGCGACGCCCGCCATCATGCGGCTGACGCGCGCGGGCATGCTGGAGGTGCTGTCGGCGGATTACATCCGCACCGCCCGCGCCAAGGGCCTGCAACCGCGCCAGGTGCTGTTCAAGCATGCGCTGCGCAACGCCATCATTCCGGTGGTCAGCCTGGCGGCGGTGCAGCTTGGCTTCATGTTCGGCGGTTCCATCGTCGTGGAAACGATCTTCGCCCTTCACGGCGCGGGCTTCCTCGCCTGGGAGTCGATCTCGCGCAACGACCTGCCGACCATGCAGGCGCTCATCCTGATCTTCGCGATGTTCTACATTGTCTTCACCTTTCTCGCCGACGTTCTGAACGCATGGCTCGATCCCCGACTGAGGACCGCCTGACATGAGCGATACGATTCAAGCCACCGCCGTGGCCCTGCCTGCGGGCGCGCCCCGGCCCATGCGGGCGCTGCTGGCCAAGGCAGGGAAACACCGCGGCTTCATGGCCGGGTTCGTCATCCTCTCGACCATCGGCCTGATCGCACTTCTCGCGCCGGTAATCGCGCCCCACGACCCCTACCGGCAGGACCTGCTGGCGCGCCATATCCCGCCCGTCTTCCTTGGCGGCGACTGGAACCACATCCTCGGCACCGACGCCCTCGGGCGCGACTACCTCTCGCGGCTGATCTACGGTGCCCGCGTCTCGCTGCTGATCGGCTTCACCGCGGCGTTGATCTCCGCCGTCATCGGCACGACGCTTGGCGTCCTCGGCGGCTATTTCGGCGGCAAGGTCGATGCGGTGGTGATGTTCATCCTGTCGGTGCGGCTCGCCCTGCCGGCGACGCTGGTGGCGCTGGCGGTGGTGGCGCTGTTCGGCGGCTCTCTCACCGTCGTCGTCTCCGTCCTCGGCCTGCTCCTGTGGGACCGCTTCGCGGTGGTGCTGAGAAGCGCCACGATGCAGGTGCGGCAGATGGACTACATCGCCGCGGCGGAAGTGCTGAACGCCAGCCTGCCGCGCATCCTCTTCAAGGATGTGCTGCCGAACGTCATGAACGCGCTGATCGTCATCATCACCGTGGAAATGGCCCATGCCATCATTCTGGAGGCGGCGCTGTCCTTCCTCGGCCTCGGCGTGCAGCCGCCGACGCCCTCCTGGGGGCTGATGATTTCCGAGGGCAGGGAGATGCTGCTGTTCGAAAGCTGGCTGATCACCATTCCCGGCATCGCCCTTTTCATCCTGGTCTTTTCCATCAACATGCTGGGCGACGGCCTGCGCGACATCACCGCACCGGAGGGTAGGAACTGATGGCCGATCCCGTTTCCGAACCGGTCCTGTCGATCCGCAACCTGACCATCGACCTTCCCAGGGGCGGCGACCGCCCCCATGCGGTCAGCAACCTGTCGCTTGATATCGCGGCGAAGGAAATCCTCTGCATCGTCGGCGAATCCGGTTCCGGCAAGTCGATCACATCCTTTGCCGCGATGGGTCTCCTGCCGAAGGTTCTCAAGCCTTCCGGCGGCGAGATCCTGTTCGAGGGGCGCGACATGCTGAAGCTTTCCGAGGCCGAGCATGCGAAGCTGCGCGGCAACAGGATGGGCATGATCTTCCAGGAGCCGATGAGCGCGCTCAATCCCTGCTACACGGTCGGCGACCAGATCGAGGAGGTCTTCAAGGCCCATACCCCGATGCCGGCGGCCGAGCGGCGCGCGCGCACGCTGGCGCTCCTGAAGGAGGTCCGGCTTCCCGATCCCGAGCGGCTCTATCACGCCTATCCGCATCAACTGTCGGGCGGGCAGCGCCAGAGGATCGTCATCGCCATCGCGCTCGCGATGGAGCCGCGCCTGCTGATCGCCGACGAGCCGACGACGGCGCTCGACGTGACGACGCAGGCGCAGATACTCGACATGTTCAAGGCGCTGAAGGAAAGCCGCAATGCCGGCATCCTGTTCGTCACCCACGATTTCGACGTGGTGGCCGAGCTTGCCGACCGCGTGGTGGTCATGCAGAAAGGCATCGTCGTCGAACAGGGCGCGGCCGAACAGGTGCTGAACAATCCCGTCCATCCCTATACCCGCATGCTGATCGACGCCGTGCCGAAGCGCCAGGGCGCCAAGGGGCCGGTCGATATGTCCGCGCCCGTCGCGCTGCGCGTCGCGGGCATCGAAAAGACCTTCACGACCGCCCGGACGCTGTTCAAGCCCGCCCGCAAGGTGCAGGCCGTCAAGCCGACCGACTTCACCGTGCTCGAAGGCAAGACGCTCGGCATCGTCGGGGAATCGGGATCGGGCAAGACGACGCTGGTGCGCTGCCTGATGGGACTGGTGGAGCCGGACGAGGGCACCGTCTGGATCGGCAATGCGCGGCTCGACACCACGACGGCGGCCGGCCGGCGCAATTTCCGCAAGCATATCCAGATCGTCTTCCAGGACCCCTACGGCTCGCTCAATCCGCGCCGCACCATCGGCGACCTTCTCGTCGAGGGGCCGGTCAATTTCGGCGTGCCCCGTGCGAAGGCCATGCAGAAGGCGTGCGAGCTGATGAAGATCGTCCGCCTCGAGGAAGATGCGCTCGACCGCTATCCGGCGCAGTTTTCCGGCGGCCAGCGGCAGCGCATCTCGATTGCCCGCGCCCTGATGGTCGAGCCGAAAATCCTGATCGCCGACGAGGCGGTGTCGGCGCTCGACGTCTCCGTCCAGAAGGACGTGCTGAAACTGCTCGACGACATCAGGAAGAGCGTCGGCCTGACGGTGATCTTCATCACCCACGACCTGCGCGTGGCGGCGGAAATCTCCGATCATATCCTCGTCATGTCGAAGGGCGAGGTGGTGGAATACGGCACCGTCGACGATGTTTTCGGCGCGCCAAAACACGCCTATACGCGCCAGCTGCTCGCGGCCATGCCCGGCCGCGGCTGGGAAGCGCCGGACATGGCGGCGCTCGCCGCTGCCGATGCAAAGGGATAGATCCACATGAACAGAACGCAATCGATGGAAGCGGCGCGCACCTATGTCGACGGCGGCGGCCTGATCGCCGACCTCGCAACGCTGGTGGCGCGGCGTTCGGTCAGCCAGTCCGAGGGGCGCCCGGAAGACCTCCATGCCTATCTGGAGGAGGACATGCGCCCGCTTCTCGCCTCGATGGGTTTCGACACCGAAATCTTCGACAACCCCCGCGAGGGCGGCGCGCCGCTGATGATCGCCACCCGCATCGAGGGAGAGGACCTGCCGACCGTGCTCGTCTACGGCCACGGCGACGTCTGCAACGGCGAGGCGCATCGTTGGCGGGAAGGGCTCGATCCGTTCACCCTGACACGGGAGGGCGACAGGCTCTACGGACGCGGCACCGCCGACAACAAGATCCAGCACCTCGTCAACATCAAGGCGCTGGAACTCCTGATCCGTGAGAATGGCAGGCTCGGCTTCAATGCGAAGATCATCCTCGAAATGGCGGAGGAAACCGGCTCCTTCGGGTTGCGCGAGTTCTTTACCGCCCATCGCGAGCGGCTTTCGGCCGACGTGCTGATCGCCTCGGACGGGCCGAGGCTTGCCGCCGACACGCCGACCATGTTCATGGGCTCGCGCGGCGGCATCACATTCGATCTCGTCGTGGACCTGCGCGAAGGCGATTTCCATTCCGGCAATTTCGGCGGGCTGCTTGCCGATCCGGCCATTCTGCTTGCACAGGCGATCGCTACGATCACCGATGCCCGCGGCCAGATCCGGATTCCCGAATGGCGCCCGGACAGCCTGACGCCGGACATTCGCGCAGCGCTTCGCGACCTGCCGCCGAGACAGCATGATGCGGACTGGGGCGAGAGCGAGCTGACACCCGGCGAGCGTGTCTTCGGCTGGAATTCCTTTGCCGTTCTCGCCATGTCGTCGGGCAATATCGCCGCCCCGCAGAACGCCATATCCGGTTCGGCCCGCGCCACCTGCCAGTTGCGGTTCGTGGTCGGCACCGACATGGACGATATTCTCCCGGCGCTTCGCCGCCATCTCGACGCCCACGGATTCCCGATGGTCGAGATCCGGCCGGGTCGCCGCGAGGCGTTCCGGGCGACGCGATTTTCGCCGGATCACCCGTGGGTCCGTTTCGTCGAGCGCTCGCTGGCATCGAGCGCCGGAAAGCGTCCGCATGTGCTGCCGAACCTCGCGGGCTCCCTGCCGAACGACGCTTTCACCGAAATCCTCGGCCTGCCGACGATCTGGATTCCCCATTCCTATGCCGAATGCGGCCAGCACGGCCCGAACGAGCATGCGCTGCTTTCCATCGGCCGAGAGGGCATGCAGGTGATGACGGCACTGTTCCTCGATATCGGCGAACACGCGGCGGAGCTGAAGCCGGCCGGCTGACACGGGCCGACCGCTTCCGCGGCGTCGCTCCGATGCTGCCGGAGATCAGGCGGACGCCCGGTCGCCCTTGTCGGTTGCCGTTGTGACGATCCGATGCCATCCCGGGTTCTGTCCGGCGGCATCTTCGGCGCTCAGGGCGGCATAGCCGATCACGCCGGGCGCGCGTTCGAGAGCGGCGCAGAGCGCGTCGAACTGGGCGGCGCTGCGGCTTCGCGTGGTCGATGTGAGCTCCGCCAGCCCGGTGGTTGCGTTGCGGCTTTTGCTGACCGGGCGCCGCTCCATTCCCTCCGCGCGCAGGATCTCGCGCAGTTGCGCGGGGCCGAAGCCGGGCGCGGCCACGACATGCAGCCTGACTTCCTGCGAGCCGGGCAGCAGCATGTTCAGTATCCGCAGGACGACCAGCACCAGCAGCGTCGCGACGGTTCCCGACAGCGCGATCCAGTAGGCCCCGACACCGTAGACGACCCCGAGCGCGGCCGTGATCCACAGCGAGGCCGCCGTCGTCAGGCCCTGGACCGTGGCGCCTTCCCGGAAGATGACCCCGGCGCCGAGAAAGCCTATTCCCGTCAGCACGCCATGCGCCATGCGCGTCGGATCCGAGACGATCTGCGTTCCCTCGACCAGATGCATGGTCCATTCCACCTGTCGCGCCGCGGCAAGCGTCAACAGGCACGATGCCAGGCAGACCAGCGCATGCGTGCGCAGGCCGGCGGGCTTGCCGTACCACTCGCGTTCCGCGCCGATGAGAATTCCGGTTAGAAGGCTGGCGAACATCGGCAGGGCGATGCCTTCGGCGATGAAGTCTCTCAGAATGCCTTCCAAGATCGGTTCTCCTTTATCGGATCGGCTTTGCGGATTTCAGGATCACCTCTAACGGCGGTCCGGTCGGTGACGTCCATTGCGAAATGCGCGTCCGCGGCTGCGGTTGCAGGCGGTGCCGCATTTTCCCGTCCGGGAGAGGAAAAACCTTGCTGTTCGCTTCGCCGCCGTTCTTGCGGCAGGTGAAGATTGCGGGTCTATGAAAGGATGGACGTCCGGATCGAAACGGGGCTGTCCGGGCGCTCTTTGTCACAGCCGGCGGCTTGTGTTTTCCGCCAGGCCCGTGTCAGCCGCGTTCGTTTCAGTCTTCTTCCCCGGAAGCCGGCGTCTGACGGGCGACTGCGGCCTGGGCGGCGGAGATCTGAAGCGCGATTGTGGCCGGGCTGATCGGTTTGCGGACGATGGGCACATGGTGCATGCTTTCGGGCAGCAGCACGCGGTCGCCGTAACCGGTCATGAACAGGAAGGGCAGGCGGCGCGCCGTCAACACCTGCGCGACCTGCTCGGAAGTCTCCTCGCCGAGATTGAAGTCCAGAACCGCCACGTCCGGGGTGAACGTCTCCAGCAGCGCCATTGCCTCCCCCACGCCGGCGGCAAGCCGGACGTCCGAGGCGCCGAGACGCCTCAGCGTGTCCTCGGCATCCATAGCGATCAGCCCCTGATCCTCGACGACCAGCACCGAGAGGCCGTCGAGTGTCCCGGTGCTGCGCCGTATCCGCGCGGGCTGTGGCGCGGATCGTGGCCCGGTCAGGACATGCCGCGCAGGGATGACGAACCGCGCGACCAGTCCCGTGGGCTGGTAATCGATCCCGGCGCTGCCGCGCAGGTCGTATTCGAGCGAACTGCGGATCAGGCGGCTGCCGAAACCCGTGTGTTGGGGCGGCGACACCGCCGGACCGCCGCTTTCGCGCCAGTCGATGACAAGGTCGTTCCCGGCATGCGACCATGCGATGGCCAGCCGGCCCCCGGGCGTGGACAGGGCGCCATATTTGACGGCGTTGGTCATCATCTCGTGCAGAACCATCGCCACGACGCTGAAGGCCTTGTCGTCCAGTTGCAGCTCTGGTCCCTCGGCGACGATGCGGTCGGTGTCGTCGTCCGAACGGTAAAGCCCGGCTTCCATCTCGATCAGATCCGCCAGAGACCCGACGCCGTCGCCCTGACCCAGAGACTGGTCGTGCGCGGTCGCCAGCGCCTGAAGCCGGCCTTCGAGCGATGTGGAATATTGCGCGACCGTCTCGGCGTTCGCTGCGGTTTGCAGGGCAATGGACTTGACCAGCGCGATGACGTTCTTGACACGATGGTTGAGCTCGTCGTTCAGGATGCGCCGCCGCTGCTCAGCGTTGGCGCGTTCCTCGGCCGCCGCCTCGGTCTGCCGCAGGATCACGTCGCGCAGCCAGGACCGGATCGCCTCGGCGATGGCCAGGTCGGTTTCGTGCCAGGGCACCGAGTGACCGCGCACGTCCTGGCGCCAGGTTTCGAAACTGCCGCGCGGCGAAAGCCGGAACTCCGGCCCGGTGCCGACGACCGTCTTCGTGGGCTCGCCCGCCCATTCGATTTCGTGCGCTTCTTCGTTGCGGAACAGGAAGAGCGTGTCGTCGAACGTTTCCGACAGCGGAATCGCCAGAACCCCGGCCACCGTCCCGACCGGATCCGGAATGTGTGCGCCGATCTCCTGCGTGTGCCAGATGGTGCGCGAACCGGCATCGCTCGCCAGTTCCTGAACCTGACGGCACGCATCCTGCGTCAGCGCCGTATCGGTCGCGGCCCAGACGCCATCCATCCACAGCGCCGCGCCATGACAGCCGACAAGCCGTGCCAGCATCGGTAGCCGGTCGGCCAGCGCCGGGACGATCGGTTCGCCGATACCGATATCGGCGATCAGTGCGTCGAGCTGGCTGCGCGCCTCGGTCGAGGCGATCATCCGGGAGCGGCGCTCGATGGACCCGAGCTGGAGTGCGAAGAAATGGCCGAAGAGTTCGGCGGTGATCCTCAATGCCAGCGGCGTCACCCGTGGCGTGTCGTGATGACAGGCGATCAGTCCCCAGAGCCTACCTTCGACGATGAGCGAGATCGACAGGGAAGCGGAAACGCCCATGTTGCGAAGATATTCGCAATGAACCGGCGAAACGCTGCGCAACTGGGCGTGGGACATGTCCACCGGCGCCGCGCCTTCGGCAAGCGGCGGCAGCAGCGGAACCGGTACGGAATCCACGTCCGAGATCATCCGGATCGGATTGTCCAGGTAGAGCCTGCGCGCCTGCGCCGGAATGTCGGAGGCGGGGAAATGCTGTCCCATGAAGCTGTTGAGATGCGGCAGGCGCGCCTCGGCGATCACACGTCCTGCGCCGTTATGCAGGAAGCGGTAGATCATCACCCTGTCATAGCCGAGCATGGCCTGCACGAGCCGTGCCCCCGATTTCACGAGACGTTCGAAATCGCTTTCCATGCCGATGCGGGCGATGAGCTGGCGGGTCAGGTCGAGGGCATGCTCGGCGCTGTGTCCGTCGTCGAGGCAGGGCTCGATTTCGATGAAGCACCGTTCGGCATGGGTGTGGATGGTGGCGTCGAACACGCCGTCGCGTTCGGGAAGCCTGAGCTTGAGAACGATACCGGGCGCTCCCGTGGCATGGGTCTTGGCGGCTGCATTGAACAGCTCGTGAACCGCATCCGGGCCCAGAATGTCGCTCAGCGGCATGCCAGGGAACGAGTCGCTTTCAATATTCGTTAACCCCGCAAGATTGCGCGAGGCATAGCGGAGTTCGAAGGTGACGGGATCGCAAACCAGCATGACGCCGTGCGGCTGGATACTTCCGGGAATGTGGATGGGTTCACGGTCGCAATTGTCGATCGTCGCTGGCTGCCGGGCATTATCCATAACGAAGCGGCCGGTTGCCGGTCGCGAAAAGCCTCGCGTTCGATATCAGGTTCATCACCGCCGTGGCCTCATCTGTCCATTCGATCCGTTCGCATAAGCACGCTATGTTCGCGAGTAACACAAGACGTGCGACGCGTCTGTCCACAACTGCACATTACGTAATCCGCATTGCGCGGAAAAGGGGGAATGCTTCTCATGGCTGCCGCTACGACCCGCGATCTGGGCGATAACATCCTTCTGGCGAAATTGCGCGATGAAGACAGGGCTCGCCTGCATCCGCATCTCAGCTCGCACGATCTGCATCCCGGCGACATCCTGCAAAAGGCGGGAGACGAAGTGAACGACACATGGTTTCCCTGCGGCCCGGCCATCGCCAGTTTCCAGATCTGGGCCGACGACGACAACGGCGCGGTCGAGGTGGCGATGATCGGCCGCGAAGGGGCGATCGGCGGGATCGTCTCCAACGGACGGGTGCCGGCCTACGCAACGGCGCAGGTGCGCGCCGGCGGCCGGTTCCTGCGCATCCGCACGGCGGTTCTGGAGCAGGTGAAGCTGGAATCGCTGCCGCTCCGCCACTGGTTTTCGCGCTATTCCGACTGCCTGATCGCCCAGATCTTCCAGAACTCGGCCTGCAACGCGTCGCATACGATCACGCAGCGCGCCGCCAAGTGGCTGCTGGCGGCATCGGCGCGCACGGGCTCGACCGAGGTGGCACTGACCCAGGAACAGCTGGCGCAAATGCTGGGGGTGGGCCGCACCTTCGTGACGCGGATCGTGCGCCAGCTGCGCGAGGACGGGCTGATCGCGACGCGGCGCGGCGTCTTCATCTTGCAAAATATCGACGGGCTGAAGTCGCGGTCTTGCACCTGCGCGGATTCCATCGAGCAGCATTTCGAAATCGTTCTGGACGGGGTCTATCCCGAACTCAGGCAGAGCGGCTGACGCCGCGCTGCCGGGCGGTACGGTTTCATGGCCACGACGGACGCGAGAGAAGGGGACATCCATGAGTGACAGGGCCTTGCAGGTTGCAATCATCGGCGCGGGGCCGCGCGGGCTCGGCGCGGCCGAGAGGCTGGTGGCGCGCACCGTTGCGGTGCGCGCCGTTGCGATCACCTTTCTGGATCCGGAACCGACACCGGGGGCTGGGCCGAATTTCGATCCGCGGCAGAGCCCGCTTTGCCTGCTCAACGTTCCTCTCCACGCCATCGACCTGCCGGCGCCGCCTGGGCATACAGATGAAGCGGGCAGCTTCTCGCACTGGCTGCCGGCCGGCCGCCGCGATCCCGACCGGTTTCCGCCGAGGGCCGAGCTGGGAGCCTACCTTGCCGCCCGCTTCGCCGCCCTGTCATCGGGCGCTCCGGCCGGACTGCGCGTGACCCACCGGCCCCTGCGGGTCGAGCGCGTGGAAGCGGATGGCGACGGCTGGCGCCTGCACGGCGACGGCAAGCTTATCGGCCGTTTCGATGAGGTGCTTCTGGCGCAGGGCCAGCCTCGAACCCGGCCCGACCCGCAGCTTGCCCGGTGGATCGACCACGCCTCCCGCACGGGTGCGACGCTGATGCCCGCCTATCCCGACCGCGATCTGCTAGCGGCGGCCGCCGGCTGGTCCGGGCGCGCCGTGGCCATACGGGGGCTGGGACTGACGACCTTCGATGTCCTGCGCCTGCTGACATTGGGGCAGGGTGGCCGTTTCGAGGACGGCGGCTATATCGCCTCGGGGGCAGAGCCGGCCCGCATTCTGCCCTTCTCGCGCGACGGTCTGCCTCCGATCCCCAAACCGGCGACCGCGCGGATCGACCGTGCGTTCGAGCCGCAACCGGCCGAAACCGCGGCTTTCGAGCGGGCCATGACCGAGGCGGTGACTGCCGAACCGGAACGGGCGCTCGATCTCGTGTGCGCCGTCCTCGTCGCCCCCGCCTGTCGGTTGCTCGCGGAAAATGGCGGCACGGCCGATGCCGATGCGTTGCGCGACTGGCTGGCGGTCGAACGGAAAAGTCCGGGCGAGCAGGAAGACCGCGAGGCGGATGAGGTGCTGCGCCATGCAATCGCTATGGCGGAAGCCGCCTCTCCGCCATCGCCCGGCTATGCGATCGGCCAGCTCTGGCGCAAATGGCAGAACCCGCTGCGGCGCGCCTTCAATCCCGCGGAGGTTCCACCGGAGACCGCCGCCGCCCTGATCGGCTTCGACGAAGGGCTGAAGCGCTTTTCCTATGGACCGCCGGTCTCCGGCGCCCGTGAACTGCTGGCGCTGATCGAGACGGGCCTGGTCGATCTGCGCGCCGCCGACGATCCCGATGTGCTGCTCGTCGAGGATGGCTGGCAATTGGTCGAGGATGAGGCGCAGGCGCGTGCGACGGTGATGATTGATGCGGTTCTGCCGGGTCCGAAGCTCGAAACGGTGATCGACCCGCTGCTCTGCAACCTGCGCGATGAGGGCCGCATCTGCCCGGTCGACAGCAAGTCCGGTGCCCGCACCCTTTCCGACGGGCAGGTGATCGGGCAGGACGGCACGGTGCAAAGGGGACTGAGCCTGCTCGGGCGCCTGGCGCTGGGCAGCGTCATCGCGGTCGATTCGATCCACGATTGCTTCGGAGAGGCCTCGGGCCGCTGGGCCGAAGGCGTTCTGCGACGGGCGGACGGCCCGCCTGACGATCTTCCCCCGGCTGCCCGCGCGGGCATCGCGGAATAGACCGGCCGTCACGCCTGCTGCACGCCGTCAATCTTCGGATAACCGTCTGAAAAGCCGCTGGATTCGACAGCGATCACGCAAACGCGGCCGGGTTGCTGTCCGTCCGTGCCGCCGGGGGCTATTTCCGTCGTCTTCGGTTCTTTCCGGGATCATGGATCATAATTGCGGAAAGACCCCTGTCGGGGGGCGGGCCGAATTGATAGAGTTAAAGAAAAATTGCCATCATTTCGGGAATGCGGGGACCTGCGGCGCTGCGGCTATGGGGAAGCGTGATGACGATCGAAAATTTCTCGGCTGCCAACGCCGATCCGGACCTGTTGAGCGAACTGGTGTCGAAACCGACATGCACGGTGCGGTATGAGCCACTGAAAACGAGCCTGGAGTTCGATTATGCCGTGAACATCAGCACGCTCGGCTCGCTCATCACGCTGCAATCCGTTTCCCGGCACGGTTTCCTGGCACGGGCGGAGATGGGAACCACGGACCGGCTGGAGCTGCACTTCATCGAGGAAGGGTATTACCATTCCGAAACGAGCCACCAGAATGTCGCCGGCGGCGCGGGGCAGGCTTTCCTGTTGCGCAATGTCGACGAGCACAGGATCGTCTGCCGGCCCGGCACGCGACAAACCTGTGTGGCCATCCCCGTCGAACGATGCGCCCGGTTGTTCGCGATGGATGTGGACGATCCGTGCGCGGAGCTCATGCGTTTCAGCTCCGTTGCGGATTTTCATAGCGGCGCGCTGAAATCCTTGCACGGGATGACGTCGCTTCTGGGGGCCGTCGATTCCGGCGAACATCCGCTGGCCGACGCCCCGCTGGGCGCCGCCCTGCTGGAGGAGGCATTTCTGTCCGTCTTCGTCGAGGCCTGGCCGAAACTGTCCGGGCGCGACGCCTCCCAGAAGCCCAGCCCGCACTATGTGCGGAAAGCCGTCGACTGGATCGAGGCGCATGCGGCCGAGAAGATCCGCCTGGAGGATATCGCCGCGGCGGCCGGTGTCAGCGTCAGAAGCGTGCAGGCCGGCTTCAAGGAGCAATACGGGCTGAGCCCGATCGCCTATATTCTGAAAACCCGCCTTCGGCACGTTCACCGCGATCTCCTGTCGGCGGAACCGGAGGTGTCGATCGCGGAAATCGCGCGCAGATGGGGTTTCCTGCACATGGGCGATTTTGCAATGCGCTATCGCAAGCTCTTCGGGCGCACGCCTTCGCAGACCCGCCACGGGACTCTTGACCGTTTTTAATATCAAGAATGCGCGCCATCATCGTAAATACGCAACAAACTATTGATATTCTTGAAGAATTAAGTTTTCATTATCCGTTGCCGCGCCAATTTGCAGGTCGAACGTGACGCAGGCCGCTCAAGGGGAGCGGCTTCGCCGATCTCCAGCGGATCGCATGAAGCGGTCCCTTCATACCGAATGATCATCACCCTGCCGCACCGCGGGCAGCGCCTCCGGCGAGCGACGGCCCCTCTGCGCCGGAGATGACGGGGCTGCCTGACCGCGCCTGCAATCGGCATTTCCGAGACTGCCTTCCCGGAAGGTCGCGCTGCCTCCGCTTGCCGGAGCACGCGACCGTTCGTCAGCCGATGTCCCGGCCATCCTCTTGCGAAAAGCACAAGCGCGGAGAACATGCCTATGGAATTCCGGAACTCGCTCAGACTGGTTCTCGCAGGATCGCTTCTTTCGCTTGCTTCCGTCGTCGCCGTCGTCTTCTACCTGATGGATGCCATATCGGATGGCGCCAACCAGCAGGACTATACGCGATCCTACCGCGCGGTTGAGGTGGCGATCGAGACCGAGCGAACGAAGATGGCTAGCCTGATCTCCGACAATGCGGTCTGGAACGATGCGGTCAGGCAAAGTTACGGCAGCGAAAACAGGAGCTGGCTGGGCGAGACCTGGGGCGTGTCGACGGGTCTGGACATCTACACGATTTTTCTCCTGCTCGACGAGCACGACCGGACCATCGTGAGTTACGACCGCGGCGAGGAGAGCGCTCTCACGCTCGAGGATCTCGTCGGGGATGGAAAGGCGGCATTTCTCGGCGATCTTCCCCGGGACGGCACGGCTTTCGAAGCCGCCGCCGATTTCTTCAGGACGCAGAGGGGCATCATGGTCCTTGGCGCGGGACCGATCGTTCCCGGCGACGATTCCGTGGCGATCCCCGGCGCGCGGGCACGTCTCCTCGTTTTCGGGAAGATCATCGATCCCGAAACCATCGCGGCCATTGCCGAGAAGATCGTCGTTTCGGACCTTCATCTGCGGAACACCGTGCCCGCCGAGCCGGAATGGTCCCATGCCCCCGTCGACAACAGGGCCGGCGAGGCGGTGGCCTACGCCGTCTGGCATGACCTGCGCCCCGGCGATATCGCCCGCAAGGCCGTCGAACTGCCGACGATGATCGTCATCGCCGCCCTCGTCGGCACGACCCTGTGGCTGATCCTCACCGCATGGCGGGCCGGAAGCGAACTCAGGAAGCGCGAGAAGCAAGCGAGCATCGCCGCCCGGCGCGATGCCTTGACCGGGCTTGCCAACCGCTATTCGTTCCATGAGCGGCTGGAGGCGAGCCTTGCCGAGCGGGACAATCGCAGCAGCCTGCTGTTCATCGATCTCGACGGGTTCAAGCTCATCAACGACATGAGGGGGCATCGTGTCGGCGACATCCTGTTGAAGCAGGTGGCGGACAGGCTGCGGGAAGCGTGCGCCGCTCCCGGCATGGCGATCGGCCGGCTTGGCGGCGATGAGTTCGCGGTGCTGATTCCGAATGACGATTCCCGGCAGGCCCGGGCATTTGCGGCCGATCTGGTGCGGGTTCTCTCGATGCCCTTTGACCTCGGCGGCGATAGCAATGTCCGGATCGGCGCATCCATCGGCATCGCGCTGGCGCCGCGTCATGCGAAGGATGGCGAAACCCTGCTGTCGCGGGCCGATATCGCCCTTTATGCCGCAAAGGAGGCCGGCAAGGGAACGTTCAGGCTCTTCCTGCCGGACATGGAGGCGAAGATCCAGGATCGCATGCGGCTCGAGGCGCAGTTGCGCACCGCTCTTCAGGATCGGGTCGGCCTGTTCGTCTTCTACCAGTCCATCATCGACATCGGCACCGGCAGGGTGACGGCACGCGAGGCGCTGCTGCGCTGGTGTCACGAGGAGCGCGGCTGGATATCGCCGGGCGAATTCGTTCCCGTGGCGGAACAAAGCGGCCTGATCGACCCGCTGGGGCTGTTCGTGCTGCGTCGCGCCTGCCATGACGCGGCGCAGTGGGACGACGGCGCGCGCGTCGCCGTCAACGTCTCGGCCGGCCAGCTCGGCAAGGGAACGCTCGCTCCCGCCGTGCTGGAGGCGCTGGTCCGCTCCGGCCTGCCGCCGGACCGGCTGGAAATCGAGGTGACGGAAACGGCCCTTCTCCACGACGAGAAGGACAGCATCGGCGACCTGCGGCGGCTGCGCGACATGGGCGTGCGCGTCGCTCTCGACGATTTCGGGACCGGCTATTCGTCGCTGGCCCACCTGCGCGCTTTTCCCTTCGACAAGATCAAGATCGACGGAACGTTCGTTCGCGATGCCGTCGACCGTCCCGACTGTGCCGCAGTCGTGCGGGCCATTGCCGATCTCGGCAAGTGCCTCCATGTCACCACCGTCGCCGAAGGCGTCGAGACGCAGGCCCAGCTCGACCGCGTCACCGAGGAAGGGTGCAGCGAAGCCCAGGGCTATCTCTTCAGCCGGCCCGTGCCGAGCGAAGCGGATATGGCGCTCGTGGACGAACTCAACCGGGCGCTGGGCTTTCTCAAGCCGGCCGAGACCGCAAGCAGGACCGCTTTCGGGGGCATCGGACCGTTGCGATGCGATCAGGCCGTGAGCTGAGGGGATTGCCGGCCTAGCCGGCATCATGCTCCCTGCCGATGTTCCGGTATTCTGCGATGAGGCTGCGGGACGCTGCGCGCAGGCAGACCACCGGACTGGATATGCACGCGCCGGCGCGGCGCAGCCGCTCTTCCCGTGCGCGGCGGACCGCGACGGTGATCGTGTCGTCGGTGCCCGGGTCTTCAAGACCGAGGGGGCATCGCTCAGGTCGAGGGCTCCTGCTTTTCATTCTCCCTCCGAGCCACGACGCCGGCCGGATTGCATGACATACGTCGCGTTCGCGCCGGCGTTACTATATGCTTCATCCGTCATTTGGCCGGATATTCGCGGACGGCTGCAAAGAGGCTGTTAACGCTGAAAGGACGGCCGGGATCAACAGCCCTCCCCATGTCGTGGAGAGTGCCCTAGATTCTGCGGCAGGAGGACGAATGTATGGTCCAGATTGGCAGCGAGACTGCATCTTTGGAAAAACCTTCGAGCCGTCATTCCAGCTTGAGGAGCTTCTACATGCGCCATCGCGTCAGCATCAATGACCTCGGCATCCTGGTCGCGGTCCTGGCGGTCGTCGCTTACATTGGCTTTTCCATCGATATCTTCGTGACCGAAGGACAGGCTTCTTTGGCCGAACAGAGGCTCGAGCTGGATGAAGTGCTTCTGCTCGGCGTGACACTGGCGGTCGGATTGCTCATCTTCGCCGTCAGACGATATGTCGAGCAGAAGAAGGAAATGCGCCGCCGGCAGGAGGCCGAGCGCTATGCGCGCGAACTCGCGTTCCAGGACCCGCTGACCGGCCTGGCCAACCGTCGGCAGTTCGAGGATGCGCTGAAGGTCGCGGCGGCTTCGCCGCCGGCGGCAGGTTATTCCCATGCGGTGCTGATGCTCGACCTCAACGGCTTCAAGAAGATCAACGACAATTACGGCCATGCCATCGGCGACCAGACGCTCATCGTGGTGGCGCAGCGGCTGGTCGGAGCCATCCGGTCTCAGGATCTGGCTGCCCGCCTCGGCGGCGACGAATTCGTGGTGCTTGCGCCGCATGTACTGGGCGCCGAAGGCGCCGGCGTCATCGCCACGCGAATCCTCCAGTCCCTGACCGCGCCGATCGTGATCGGCGGCACGGAGCACAATGTCGGCACGGGCGTCGGCATCGCATTGCTGCCCGACGACGCGGAGGATCCATCGGAAGCGCTGCGCAAAGCCGATGTGGCGCTCTACCGCGCCAAGGCCGAGCATCGTTCGGCCTTGCGGTTCTTCGAGGCGGAGATGGATGCCCGGGTGCGCGAGCGCGAGACGATGGAACGGGCGCTGGCCGCGGCGATGGAGGCCGACGCCATCGAGCCGCGCTTCCGCCCGACGCTCGACCTCCAGACGGGCACGGTCGTCGCCTTCGAGGTTCTTCCCTGCTGGATCGGAAAGGACGGCGAGGAGATCGCTCCCGAACGGTTCCTGGCGATTGCGGAAGAAAGCGGGCTTATCCATTCCCTCGGCCTGCGCCTCCTGGAAAAGGCCTGCATGACAGCCGGCGATTGGCCGCAGAATGTCGGCCTCGCCGTCGATCTCCTGCCCGGCCAGATCAGGGACCCGAAGCTTGGGGAGGCCGTCTTGCACGTTCTCGAGGTCAGTTCCTTCGATCCACGGCGGCTTGAGCTGGAAGTGGCCGAAAATATCATCGTGGCCGACCTGGAAGGCGCGAAGGCGGCACTTGCCCCTCTCAGGGTCGCCGGCGTGAAAGTTACGCTCGACAATTTCGGAACCGGCTATTCCAACCTTTATCACATGCAGGAATTCCAGTTCGACAAGGTCAAGATCGACCGCCGGTTCACCGAGCGTCTGGGGCAGGAACAGGCCGACCGCACGATCAAGGCGCTGGCCGGGCTGGGCCACGGCCTTGGCCTCATCGTGAGCGCGGAGGGGATTTCGGAGCCGAACGCGCGCGCGACGCTGCTCGAATCGGGGGTGGAGCAGGGGCAGGGGGGCCAGAATGCCCTTTCCGCCCGGGAGGCCACGGCGTTTCTGTCGCCAGCGACCTGACGGACGCGTTGCGCGCTCGGCCGGCCGGCCTTATCCGAACACGGTTTCGTAAAGACGCAGCCAGTTGCCGCCCATGATCTTGCCGACCTCCTCGTCGGAAAAGCCCACCTCCTTCAGCCCTCCGGCGAGATCGCCGAGGCGTTCGGGGCCGGGCAGCCATTCCGGCTTGGCCACCGCGCCGGGGGCTTTCGGCGAGCCGGCGCCGTACTGGACGCTGCGCGTCCAGCGGCCCTTGCGCATCCAGTCGCGGAACTTGTCGTCGCCCTTGTAGCTGTAGTCGGTGCCGATGCCGACATGGTCCACGCCGGCGATCTCGACCGTGCGGGCCACCAGTTCGGCGAAACCGCGAATGGTTGCGCAGGCATCCGCCGGCGTGATGTTGCGATAGGCCGCGCAGCCGATCACGCCGCCGGTCTCGGCCAGCGCGTGCAGCACGTCGTCGCTGCGGTTGCGCTTGTGCGGAAACACCGAGGCCGGGTTCGCATGCGTGACGGCAATGGGTTTGGGGGAATGCTCGATGGCGTGAAGCGTGGTCCGGTCGCCGGTGTGGGAGCAATCGACAAGGATGCCGGCGCGTGCCATCTCGCGGACGACTTCCCTGCCGAAACGGCTGAGGCCGCTGTCCTCCTCCTCGTAGCAGGAGCCGCCAAGCTCGTTCTGGTTATTGTAGGTCAGTTGCAGCACGCGGACGCCCATGTCCGCGAAAAGCTCGACGAAACGGATGCGATCCTCGAGCAGGTTCGTGTTCTGATAGCCGAGCAGGATGCCGACCTTGCCGTCCTTCTCGCATTCACGGATATCGTCCGCCTTGTAGACGATGCGGATGAGGTCGGAATTCTCGCGCTCCATGTCACGCCAGTGGCCGATCGCATCCATCGATTCCAGTGTGCCTTCCCAGAAGCCGAGCGTGGGCGTCACGCAGGTGTATCCGCCTTTGTGAAGCGCCTCGAAAGCCTCTCTGTCGAATTCGCCGCATTGCAGGGCATCAATCAGCATTTTTGATCCTCGATCGTGGGGTGAGGGGGCCGGCGACAGGCCGTGCAGGGCCACGGAACCGCGATGCGCGGGCCCTTTCCAGCCGCCGGGTTGTCGGTTCCTGTCAGTATTTCAGCGGATCGACGGGATGGGACGCCATCGGATGCACGGTCAGTTGCATGTAGGGCCAGAAGGGCAGGCCGGTGATGATCTCGTGAAGATGCGTCGCATCGCGGGCGCGCCACAGCCCCCAGTTCTCCCGGCGGCCGGGAACGCGCCACATGCGGACGAGATGCCCCTCGCGGGCCAGTTCCGCCGCATGCGCCCGCTCCTTGGCGACAAGGGCCGCGACATCTTCCTGCGACCAGCCGACGGGGCCGACGAAGGATATGTTCACGAGGAATTCAACGAGTTTTTCGGTCGCCATTACATGTTTCTCCCATCAGGCAATTTTGTTGATCTGTCGCGCCGCGAGATCCGCAAGGACGGCCTGGGCGGTGTTGTGGCCCGGTATCCCCGAGAAATAGGCCCCCGGCCATGTGCCGACGCCGCTCAGATAGAGGCCGGGCGTCGGCGTGCGGTAGCGGTGAAGCCCCGGATAGGGCCGCATCCAGAACTGGTTGATCGGCATCATGTCGATATGGGCGATGTTGGCGCCGAAAAGTCCCAGTTCGTTTTCGAAGGTTTCCGCATCGATGCAGGTGTGCTGCTCAACGATGTCGGGCAGGTTCGGTATCCACTCGGACATAATCGACACGACCTTGCGCACGACCGCCTCCCTGTCGACGGCGATGGGGGCCTGGCCGCCCCGATGCGGGGCGCCGCCGAGATTGATGCTGAGGATGTGCTTGCCCTCGGGCGTCAGTTCCGGCGATGTCATGGAGTGGCAAAGGCTCCAGATCAGCGGCCGTTCGGGCATGCGGCCCCGGACCAGATCGGCATGGCAATCGTCCAGATAGTCGAGCGTCGGCGCGATGCGAAGCTGTGCGGTCGCCAGAAGCCGGGCCTCTTCCTCGCTTTTCGCCGCCGCGAAGCGGGGAATGTCCCCCAGCGCCAGCACGATCTTGAAGGCGCTGCCGGCCGGCGGCGTGCGCGCCATCATCGCACCGATCCCGGCCCATTCCGGCCTGTCGGACTCGACGATCTTCACCGTGAGGTGGGGGTGCGCGGCGGAGACGACGATGGGCGCCCGGAAGGTGCGCCCGTCTTCGAGCGAGACGGCCAGTCCCTCCTTCTCTTCGGCGATGGAACTGACTGCCGCCTCCCGGTGGAGTTCGACGCCGGCCGCCTCGACCGAGCGGACGAGCGCCTCGACGATGGCGCCCATGCCGCCGATCGCCAGTCCCGTCGATCCGCGTAGCGGCATCCGCCTCGGATCGTCGCTCGAGTCGCTTTTGAGCGATGCTAGCGACAGCGGCCGCATCATCAGGTTGAACGGCGTGCCGGGCGTGGAAGGCCCCACGAGGCCGCTGACCACCGACAACGGCCCCATGATCGCCTGCGTTTCGGGTGCGAGCCCGAAATGGTCGAACAGGCCGCGGACGCTGCCGAAGAAGATCCGTGAAAAGGCTTCCTCATCCTCGATCGTCTTCAGGTTGCGGGTCAGTTCCTGCAATGTCGGCGGCTCGCGATAGACCGATATGCCGAGCCGCTCGGCAAAGCGGTTGAGGTAATCGAAGACGGCGTGATACCGGCCGCTTTCGCCGGGCGCGAAACTGTCGAGTTGCGCGTCCACCCGCTCCTTCTCGCGCCACCCCACGAACAGCCGCCCGCCGGTCAGCGGATGAACGAGCGTCGGGTCGGGCCGCACGAAGCGAAGGCCGTGCTTTTCCAGTTGGAAGTCGGCGAGCACCTTGGGCTCGAGCGAGCCCGGCGAATTGGCGATGGCCGACCTGAACCCGGGAAAGAATTCCTGCGTCGCAGCCGGGCCGCCGAGGCTGGCGGACCTTTCCAGCACCATCACGTCCAGTCCTGCCCGGGCGAGATAGCCCGCGCAGATCAGGCCGTTATGACCACCGCCAATGACGATCGCATCAGGATTTTTCAACGTTTCGCCCTCCAGCCGGCGCGCTGCAACCGCTCACCGAGGCAGGTAGTCGTTGGTGTAGAAGTCGGAGACGGCGTAGTCCGTGCCGACTTCGCCGACATCCGCCAGCTTGCCGAGAAGGTTCGACCACATCTCGTCCGTCTGCTGTCCCCATTCGGGTGAATCCGGGCTGACGGACAGTTCGATCAGGCCGTTGAAGTAGTCGATGCAGGCGTCCTGCGAGTGGGTGAGCTGCAAAGTGGCACGGGCGCGTTCGCAGGCCGCCGGCACGTCGGCGACCGCCGCCTGCCAGGACTTCTTCATCGCCCGCAGAAAGCCTTCGACGAGCTGGGGATGGCTTTCAGCGAACCTGGCGTTGACCGAATAGCCGAACCCCAGCAACGGCACGCCGTAGTCGGCGAGCGCGAAAATCTCGGGTTCCTGGCCGGTGCCGCGAATGATGGCGGCATAGGCGAAGCCGTCGCCGCTGATGACGTCGATGCTGCCCGACAGCAGCGCCGCCTGCTTGGCGTTGGCGTCGAGCGAGATCACGTCGAGATCCATTTCGGACAGGTTGTTCACGGCGCGGAAGATCCGCAGGCTGAGCTGGTCGGAACCGCCGGGCGTGCTGCCGATGCGATAGTTCTTGATCGCATCGACGCTATCGAGCGTCACCTTGCCGGCAATGCCGATGAAGGATGCCGCCGTCTTCGTCTGATAGACCGCGACCGTCCGGATCGGCACGCCCTTCGATCTGGCGACGGCGGCGTTCGTGGTGTTGATGTGGGCGATGTCGTAATTGCCTTCGCCGAGCATGATGGCGGTGCTGCCGGAGCCGCGGCCCGGCTCCATCTTCAGGTCGATTCCTTCTTCCTCGAAGTATCTGTCCTCCTGCCCGATCACCAGCGGTGCGTGATAGGGCAGGTAGCTCCAGTCGAGGCCGAGCCGGACCGGTTCAAGTGCGAGGGCAGGCTGCGAGATAACCATCGCGGCGAGCGCATATGCTGAAATGCGAAGCATGACTGTTCCTTTCCTCTGATCTTTATGGGCACCGATCGTTGTTCTCGGGATGGTTGTTATTGGCCGCGCTGGCTCGCATGCCAGGGCAGGCATTTCCGTTCGATGAGTTCGGCGACGTACCAGACGATCACGCCGAAGGCGGAGACGAGAAACACGGCGGCGAAGGCGAGGTCGGTCGTCATGCTGCCGACCGCCTGGATGAGCACATAGCCGAGGCCGCGGTTGGAGGCGACGAACTCGCCGATCACCGCGCCGACCGGCGCGAGCGTCGCGGCGATCTTGATGCCGGTGAAGATGTTCGGCAGTGCGTTGGGAAGCTTGATCTTCCACATGATCTCGAACCGGTTGGCGCCCATCGAGCGCACGAGGTGCAGAAGATCGGGATCGGCCGACTTCAGTCCCATGACGGTGTTCACGACGATGGTGAAGAAGGTGAAGAAGATGACGAACAGGATTCCGCTTTTCAGGCCGAAGCCGATCCAGACGAGGAGCAGCGGCGCCACGACCACCTTGGGTATGGCGTGCGATATCACCAGCCACGGGTAGACGATGCGGTCAACCAGCGGTGAGGCGGCAATCGCGACGCCGAGGAAGACGCCGAGCGCAAGCGCCATGAAGAAGCCGGACAGCGCCGCAAGCGCCGTATATCCGAGATTGTACATCAGGTACGGCCAGCGGGCGATCATCGCCTCGATCACCGCCGTCGGGGCGGGCAGCAGGTAGGCGGGGATTTCGAGCGATCGGGCCGTGATTTCCCACGCAACGAGGCCGACCAGAGCGCTGAGCACCGGCACGCCCGCATTGCGGACTTTCCTGCGCAGCCTGCGCGATGCGGCGGTGCTCTTCTGCACCGCAAGGGACCGGGTTGCTATGTCGCTCATGCCGCCAGAACTCCCTCGTTTTCGAAAAGCACCCGGATCTGGCGGGCGATGGCGGTGAACCGGGGCTCCTCGCGGATGGAGAGGGGCCTTGGTTTTTCGAAGTCTATGTCGATGATGTCGAGCACGCGGCCGGGCCGGGCCGACATGACCACGACGCGATCCGACAGGTAGACGGCCTCGGCGATGCTGTGGGTGATCAGCAGCGTGCTGACTTTCTCGTGCTGCTGGAGCCGTTGCAGGATCACGTTCATCTGGTCGCGCGTCATGGCGTCGAGCGCGCTGAACGGTTCGTCGAGCAGCAGCAGCGACGGCCGCAGCAGCAGGGCGCGGGCGATCGCCACCCGCTGGCGCATGCCGCCGGACAGTTCGTAGGGGTAGCGGTGCGAGAATTCGTGGACCCCGAGTTCGCGCAGCAGGTCGAGCGCCCGCTGGCGCATGTCTGGCGTGTTGCGCTTGGCCAGTTCGGCGGGCAGCATCACGTTGTCGAGGACGTTGCGCCAGTCCAGAAGCAGGTCGCGCTGGAAGACGATGCCCATGTCCCCGAAAGGCCCGGAAACCCTGGTGCCGTCGATGACGACCTCGCCGCCCGTCGCGGCGTCGATGCCGGCGAGGATGCGCAGCAGCGTGCTCTTGCCGCAGCCCGAGGGCCCGACCACGCTCAGGATCTGGCCCTTGTCGAAACCGAAGCTGACCGGATCGAGGGCGCGGACGTCGCCCGTATCGGTCACATATGTCTTTTGAACCGCAGTGAGTTCGACGATCCTGTCCGTTGCGGATATTTGCCGTTTTTCCACTTTTCGTTCCCCATCGCGCCCTTCTTTTATCGGCGTCGTCAGATTGTGCGGTCAGGCCGGCCCATAGCCGACCATTCCCTTGACCTCGAGGAATTCCTCGAGGCCGAATTCTCCATATTCGCGTCCGTTCCCGGATTGCTTGTAGCCGCCGAACGGGCCGTTGCTGTCCACCGGCGCGTAGTTGATCAGGACGCTGCCGGCGCGGATGCGCCGCGCCAGCAGGCGCGCGCGCTGCGGATCGCCGGACTGGACGTAGGCCGTCAGGCCGTAGACGGTGTCGTTGGCAATGCGGACGGCATCCTCCTCGTCGGCGTAGGGAAGGATCGAGAGAACCGGGCCGAAGATTTCCTCGCGGGCAATCCGCATGTCGGGCGTCACGCCGCCGAAGACGGTGGGGCGGACGTAGTAGCCGCGGTTCAGTCCGTCGGGACGCCCCGGGCCTCCGGCCACCAGCCGGGCGCCCTCGTCGATGCCGGACTGGATCAGCCCCTGGATCTTGTCGAATTGCGGACGGCTGATGACGGGGCCGAGGTCGACGCCCTGTGCGGCCGGGTCGCCGACGCGCAGTCCTGCCGCCACCCTGGCGGCGATCGCCTCCACGCGCTCTTCCTCGCCGGCCGGAACCAGCATCCGCGTCGGGGCCGAGCAGGACTGGCCCGAATTGCGCATGCAGGCAAGCACGCCGCGCGTGACCGCATCCTCGAAATCGACGTCGGGCAGCAGGATGTTCGGCGCCTTGCCGCCGAGCTCGAGCGTGACGCGCTTGACGGTGGCCGCGGCGGCCCGGGAAACGGCGACACCGGCCCGGGTCGATCCGGTCAGCGAGATCATGTCGACGCCCGGATGGGCGCTGATGGCCTCGCCGACCGTCTCTCCGGTTCCGTTCACCAGGTTGAAGACGCCGGCCGGGATGCCCGCCTCGTGGAGAACCTCCGCGAAGGCAATGGCGCTCAGCGGCGAAAGCTCGCTGGGCTTGAGAACCATCGTGCAGCCGGCGGCAAGGGCTGGAAGCACCTTGCAGACGATCTGGTTGATAGGCCAGTTCCACGGCGTGATGAGGCCGGCGACGCCGATCGGTTCCCGGCGCACCATTGTCGTGCCGTTAAGGTGCTCGAATTCGTAGCGTTCCAGCACCTCGATCGTCTTGTCGAGATGCGTCAGGCCGGTGCCGGCCTGCACCTTGCGGGCGAATTCCAGCGGCGCGCCCATCTCCTGCGAGATCAGATCGCCGATGCGTTGCCGATGGTCGCCATAGACGTCGCGGATGCGCCGCAAGAGCGAGAGGCGCTCCTCCTTCGTGCTGTCGCCGAAGGTTTCGAAAGCGCGGCGGGCCGCGGCAACCGCGCGGTCGACATCCGCAGCGGTGCCGGCGGAGATTTCCGCGATCGTTTCTTCCGTCGCGGGGTCGATGACGCCGATCCGCTCGGCACCGGCGGGCGCCATCCATGCGCCATCCACATAGAAGTTCAGGAAATTGGACATGTTCCGCTCTTTGTCGCAACCTGCCCCGGCGAATTTGACGCCGCCGGGTAATTCAGGTCGTTTTTATCTTGAGGCAACGGTTGCAAACACGGGTCGATCAGTCAAACTCAAACTTCTGTACTTTTGTTCAGTCAAACCGAACACTAGGAGCTGCCCGTGCTGAGCATCGCCAATCTGAGAACCCTGGTCTGCGTGGCGGAGAGCGGCGGTGTCCGGCTGGCCGCCCAGCGTCTGGGGCGAACGCCGTCGGCCGTTTCGATGGCTCTCAAGCAACTGGAGGATGCGGTCGGTTCGGCCTTGTTCGAAGGCGACCGCAAGGTTCATCTTACCAAGGTGGGGGCGTTCACCGTGGAATCCGCTCGCAATCTTCTCAGGCACTACGACAATTCATGTGCGAGCATCCGCGCCTTCGCCCGGGACGAGATCAGCCGCTGCACGGTTGCGGCCGTGACGTCTTTTGCCGGAACAGTCCTTCCTGAAGCCATCCTGCGGGTGAAGCAGCGTTCACCGAATTTTGAGGCCGTGCTTCGCGAGATCCATTCCGTCAAGATGTCGGATGCGGTGGCGGACGGTCTGGTCAATGTCGGCTTCGGCCGCATCGCCGTCGTGCGGCCGGATGTGGAAGCCACCCCCATCATGCACGAAAGCTACGCGGTCGTGTGCCCGGTCGACCACCGGTTTGCGCACTTCAAGCGGCCGCTGAGCTGGGAGGACCTCGCCCCGGAGGATTTCATCAGCAACGAGAGCTATGACACCCACATATGCGCGGGCCTGACGAAAATGCACGAGAATGCGCGCTTTCACGTCTCCAGCGCTTCATCCGCCTTCGCCCTCGTCGCGGCGAAGGTCGGCGTGACCATCCTGCCGCAACTGGCCAGCCGCATCGCGCCGGGCTGGGTCAGGTTCGTGCCGCTGGAAGACCCGGAGGCATTTCGCACCGTGGGCGTTTTCGTCCGGAAAGGCAGAAATCTCTCGCCCGCCACCCGCATGCTCATCGATACTGCCCGCTCCCTTCTCACCGAATGGGCGGATGAACTGCATGTCGTCGACTTGAAGTGAGCCTTATGGATGCCCGTGGGATCGCTGCCGGTCAGTCTTGTGCCCGGCCTGCAAGGTGCAGCCCTTCTCCCCCCGTGCGCCGGAGACGGGAGGAAGCCTTTCAGGAGGAGTGAGGCAGTCTCCCGGTCAAGGTTTCGCTGCGAGCGGCGATAGACGCCTTCATGCCGGCGACAAAATCAAAATAGGGGCCGGGACCGCAGGAGATGCGGGCAATGCCTGCGGACGCCAGTTCGGCCATGCTTGGCGCGGTCCCGGTTCTCATGGCGTTTACGGGCAGGGAGACCGCGTCGCATATCGTTTTCAGGGCGGCAATGTCGGTCAGTCCGGGGACGAAAAAGCCGTTGGCTCCAGCCTTCTCATATGCTTGCGCCCGGGCGATTGCCTCATCCAGCAGATGGGCATGCTTCGTCCGGTCCCTTTCGTGCAAGAACAGGTCCGTTCGTGCATTGACGAACAGGGAAACGCCCTGCGCCTCGGCAGTTTTCCGGATGGTCGCGATACGGTTGCATTGCGCTTCGGTGGAATGGAGACCGGCGCCGCCGGAAATCTGGTCTTCGAAGTTGAGGCCGACGGCGCCTGTGGCGATCAACCTGGCGACATTCGTGGCCAGGCCCTCATCGGTTTCGGCATATCCGCCTTCGAAATCGACAGTCACCGGCAGATCGACGGTCTCGCAGATCCGCGACACGATGCGCAGGACGAGATCGAGCGGTATTTGCTGCCCGTCCTCGTAACCATGCGCAAGCGCCACCGACATGCTTCCGGTTGCAATCGCTTGCGCGCCCGTTTCCGCAACGATTTTGGCCCCGCCGGCATCCCATATATTGTAGAGAAACAACGGGTCGCCGGACCGATGCAGGGAAGAGAAACGCTGAGCTTTTTCGGCTTGCGACATGGTGTGCATTCCTTTCGTCATCGTGTGAATTGCCGCTCGATCTCGATGAGCTTCTGTTTTCGCCACAACCCGCCGCCGTAGCCCGTCAGGGAACCGTCCGCTCCGATGACGCGATGGCAGGGAATGATCAGCGCGATCTGGTTCGCTCCGTTCGCCCGGGCGACGGCGCGTGTGGCCGATGGCCTTCCGATCGCGGATGCAACCTCGCCGTAGCTGCGAACCGCGCCCGGCGGGATCTGCCGCAGCGCCTCCCACACCGATCGGGTGAAGTCGCTGCCGTGAAGGGCCAGAGGGATCGTGAAATCCGGGGACCGGCCGGTGAAATAGGCATCAAGCTGCGTTTCAAGCACTGCGTGCGGCGCGAGCCTGCCGACACCGAGACTGCATCTGGAGAGTTCGAACAGTTTTTTCAGTTCGCCGGGCAGCGCCTTTCTGTCCGCGAATTCGAGAAGATGAAGCGCCCTCTCGTCCGTGACGGCGATCATGGTGCCAAGCGGCGTCGGCAACCAGTGCGCCTGGAGAAGCGCATTCTCCGCGAGGCGTCCGGGAGGCTGGCCGATCAGGCGGGAAAATGCGCTGCGAAATGCCGAGGGCGATTCGAAACCCGCGTCCTGCTGGGCGTCGATGACCCGGCCGCCGTCGCCGAGGGTTTCAAAGCCCAGCCTGAGACGTTCAAGCCGGGCCATTTCCAGAAAGGTGATGCCGAAATGACGCTTGAAGCTTCGCCGCACGGTGGAGGGGTCGAATCCCATCCGCTCCAGATCCTGTTCGCCCCAGCGATAGCCGGGCCGGTCTGCCAGGAGCTTCAGCAATGCGGCGACGATCGGATCCGCCTCGGCTGCGGGCGCCATCGGATGGCATTTCAGGCAGGCTCGGAAACCGGCGGACATGCACTCGGCCACGCTGGCGAAGAAACGGCAGTTCTCCGGCTTCGGCTTGCGGGCCGGGCAGGTCAGGCGACAGAATATGCCTGTCGACGTGACGCCGACATAGGCGCGACCATCATATGCGGGATCGCGATCGAGCAGGGCTCTATAGAGCGTTTCGGTATCGGGCAACGGGAACAGCATGATCCATCTTTAAAGCCTGCGCGGATGCAAGGGAGCCTGAAATCGGGCGTCTATTCAAAAAATATCGGTGGCCGGAGGTGCGACGTCGCTGTTTCTCCCGCCGGCCGGCCCAACATCAGTGGACCGTCGATGATGCGGCCCGTTCGCAGCACGGCTCCGCGACGTGCCTCAGGATCCGGCCGAGCAATCGGGCCGGCAGAGGTTTCATGACGGCGCCGCAGCCGTGCAATGTCAAGGCGAACCCTTCGGCCGACGCGGCGACTTCGACGGTGTGCCCGGCAACGCCGAACCGGTCGAGGCAGTAGTGCTGCGTGAACCGGTCCCGGTGCTGGACGCTCGAAACGAGGCCCATCACCAGAACCTCGTCGCGGCCGATCAGGCCCGATCCCGGCCTGAATGCGCTCAAGGGAGCGCGTGCACACGTGCCGAGCGTCTTGACGAAGCGGGCCAGGGCGACGATCGCCCTGGCGCCTTCCTCGTCCCCCAGCATGCTGCGATAGAGGATCTGCGCGTCCGTCCACGGTGCGGTCTAGCGCAGGACGATCCCGGTCGTCCACAGACGATACCCTTCCAGAACCAGCTTTTCCGCCGGCTGGCTGAAATAGCCTTCCGGGCTTGCGCCGGGGGTGTGCGGCTCCGGTTTCATGGCCTGCATCCCTTCAGTTCGCCTTTGCGTAAAGCTTTCTGGCGATCTCCAGAATCTCTTCCGGGTGGTAATCGGGAATGAAGGCGCTGGCGACGCCCTCGGCCTCGTATTGCGGACCTCCGGTGGGAGGACCATCGACGACTTCCAGCGGGCCGGAACCGTCGAGCGCCTCGCCCTCCCAGATCACGCCGATCTCCTTGTAGTCGTCGGGGCTGAAGCGATAGAGCCGGCGGTGCATGCCTTCGGCGAGGAAGGGCTGGCTTTCGGGGATCTCGACGCCCTCGATATTGGGGATCGGCAGCATCTTCTTCATGTCGACGCCGGTGAGCTTTTCGAGCGCCAGCGCATAGGCATGCGCATGCACGCCGCCGCGGGTGAACAGATAGCCGAGCATATGGCGTGCGGCCGGGTTCTTCGTCATTTCGTAGACGCGCAGCTTCGCGGTCCGTGCGCCGTTCTCCAGGAAGAAATTGTGCAGGAGGTCGAGGATGAGGTTGCCGGAATTGAAGATGTAATCGCCACGCCAGGGCTGGCCGAGCGCGTTGGTGGCCATGACGCCGTGCGGGCCGTTGATGTGGAAGTTGGGACCGGCCCCGGCCGCGCCGCCGAACAGGTCCTTGAAGATCGCATCGCCCTTCGACACGTCCCCCTTCGGCTCGGCGCCGTGCAGGAGACCGTTCACCGCCGCGCCGACCAGTTCGATATGGCCGAGTTCCTCGGTGGCGATGTTGGCGATCAGGGCATAGAACGGCCTCAGTTTCTCGCGCTGGCGGAAATTGAAGCTCTGGTACAGGTAGGTGTTGAGCGTGGTCATTTCGCCGAAGCGTCCGCCCATCAACTCGTTGACGGCGGCCGCCGCCGACGGGTCCGGTTCCCTGGGCAGGGGCATGTCGACCTGAAGCTTGTCGATACGCAGGAACATGGCGTGTCTCCTCATTTGGCTTGTTGCGACGCCTTAAACTTGATATTTTTACTCCAGAATGTGAAAGAGATTGAATCTATTGATCCAATAGGCTTTCCCTATCGTTGGAGAAGCATGATGGGCGTTTCGTTTTCCGGCCTTTCCCTTCGTGATCTCGAATATCTGGTGGCTGTCGGGGAGCACCTGCATTTCGGCAAGGCAGCCGAGCATTGCGGCGTTTCCCAGCCGGCCTTGTCCGCGCAGATCAAGAAGCTCGAAGCGGCGGTCGGGGTGGTCGTGTTCGAGCGTTCGCCGCGGCGGGTGCTGGTGACGGCGAAGGGCCGGGAAATTCTCGAACGGACCAGAAGCGTGCTGCGCGAAGCCAGCGCGCTGATGAATGCCGGCCGCGACGACAGGCCGCTTTCGGGATCGTTCCGGCTCGGGGCCTTGCCGACCCTCGGCCCCTATCTGCTGCCGCGTATCATGCGCCCGCTCAGAAAGGCATTTCCGGAGATGAGGCTGGTCATTTCCGAAGACCGGTCGGACCGCCTGCTGGCCGCCCTGAAAGAGGGGGAGCTGGACGCGATCCTGGTCTGCCGGCCGGAGGAGGACGGCAAGATCGCCGTGCAGCGATTGTTCTTCGAGCCTTTCACGATCATGCACCCCGTCGACTGGCCGCCGGTCTGGCCGCCGCGCGACGGTTCCATGCCGGTCCTGCTACTGGAGGAGGGGCATTGCCTGCACGATCAGGTGAAAGGAAGCTGCGAGCCCTATCCCTTCCTTGCCTTCGCCGCCCGAAGGGCGAGCAGCCTGGAAATGCTGCGGCAGATGATCGCGGCGGGTGAGGGGATCTCGCTCGTTCCGGCTCTTGCCGCCGCCGCGCTCGACAGGAATGACCGGCTGACCGCCAACACGCCGCTTCCAGCCGCCGGATACGGCCGGGAGATCGTCCTGTGCTATCGCCACTCCGACCCGAGGGCCGCACATATCGCCGGCATCGTCGCGCTCATGCGCGACGGGCTGAACGACAATGTGGTGGCCGTTCCCGCAACCGGCCGGCCCGTCACCGCATGACGAAGCCTCTCGTGCCGATCATGCCGGCCGGCCGGATGAAGGCCGGTTCGCTCAGAAGGTCGTGCCCAGCTTGAAGGTGACGTTGCGCGGCTCGCCGTAGAAGTTGAAGGCGGTGGCGCTGCCGATGCGTTCGTAATATTTCCTGTCGAACACGTTGCCGACCGTCAGGCTGGCGGTGACGTGTTCGTTGAACTTGTAGCCGGCCTGAAGATCGACGACCGCATAACCGGGCGCCCTGAAATCCGTCGCCCCGCCGGCGGCCGTCCTGACGATGTTCTTGAACGAGCTGAAGACCTTCAGGCCGCCGCCGATGAAGATGCCGTCCGTCCAGTCGCCCCGCTCCTCGAATGTGTATTTCGTCCAGAGCTGGACCATGTGTTCCGGCGTGTAGAATTCCGATCCGGCTGCCGTTTCGGTGCTGGTGAATTCGGTGTCGGTATAGGTGTAGCCGGCCATGACTTCCCAGCCCGGCAGGACCGTGCCGCTCACTTCCAGTTCAAGCCCCTGCATGTTGGCTTCGCCCTGCGCCAGATAGGAGCCCGGATTGGAAATGTCGCTGATTGCGCGATTCTTGTCGAGCAGGTTGAAATAGGCGATCGATCCGTTCACCCCGTCGAGCAGTTCCGCCTTGAAACCCGCCTCGTACTGCCGTCCGGTGCGCGAGCCGATCATGTTGCCGTCGACATCGGTGTTTTCCTGCGGCTTGAAGATTTCGGTGTAGCTGGCATAGGCCGAGATGCGATCGGTGAGATCGTAGATGATGCCGGCATAGGGGGTGACTTCCGCATTCTCGGAAACCTTGCTGGTCTCGGCGTTGCCGGTGGAAAGCGTCGTCACGGTCGAGCTTGCGTCGTACCAGCTCAACCGGGCGCCGCCGATCAGGGTCAGCCTGTCGACCGGCTTGATGCGGTATTGCCCGTAAATGCCGAATTGCCAGGGATCGGTTTCCGTCCGCGTCGTGTAATTGACCGTAGGTTTGTCGACGGCGGAGTTCCAGTCGTAGACATTGAAGACGCCGCTGATCGTGCCTGCCGCATTCAGCATGTCGGTGTCGTAGGAACGATAGTCCATGCCGAGAATGACATTGCTTTCCATGCCGTAGAGATCGACGGGCTTGCTGATGTGCGCATCCAGGGAAAGGGCCGTTCTCTCGAAATCGCGCGCCAGCCACCGCATGCCGGTGCTGCCGTCCGCGCTGACGGCGCCCGAGGCGAATCCGTAGAGGAAATCGGCGTCGAGCCGCGAATAGAGCGCCGAGATCTTGGCGTGGCCGCCGTCCTCGAAGCGGTGCTCCAGCTCGGCGATATAATCGGTGATGCGGTTGCTGAAATCGTTCCAGTCGGCCCCGACGAACGTGGAGCGGTCGAGATCCAGCAGGGTGCCGTCCGAAAAGGCCGGCAGGCCGTTGAACGGGGTGATGTGGCGTTGGCGGTGGTTGACGCTCACCGTCGCGGTGGTGTTGTCCGTCAGGTCCGCCTGCACCGTGCCGTAAAACACGCCCACCTTGTTGTCGACCACGTCGACCCAGTGATCCTTGGTGGAAAGCGCACCCACCAGTCGGCCGCGAACCCGGCCGGACTTGGTCAGCGGTCCCGTGACGTCCGCCTCGATCCGCTTGCCGTCCCAGGAACTCATGATGGTGTTCACGCTGGCCTTGTATTCGTCGGATGCCTGCTTCAGCCGCATGTTGATGGCGCTGCCGGGCTCCCCGGCCCCGCCGAACAGGCCGGACGGCCCGCGCAGGATTTCCACATGGTCGATGGTCGCCATGTCGGGCTGGGTGCCGTAGATGCTGTCTTCCGGGGTCGACAGGCCGTTCAGGTAGAGCGAATCGACTTCGAAACCGCGCGAGAAGAGGCTGGAGCGGCCGTCGTCATTGGCAAGCACCACCACGCCCGGCGTCTTGCGCAGGGCGGTGTCGAGCGAGGTGAAATTGCCGTCCTCGAGGCGCTCGCGGGTCAGGACCGTGGTCGATTGCGGAACCTCGCGCAAGGGCCGCGTGTCCTTGTCGCCGACGCTGATGAGATTCGTCGTATAGCTGCCCGTCCCTTCGGTGTCGTAGGTCGAGCCCTCGACGACGATCGTCCCCAGTTCGGTAACGGTTTCCGGATCGTCGGCGTTGCGCGCATCCTGCGCATGGACGCCTACGGCCATCCCCGCGAGGACGGTCGTTCCCAGCAGGATGCGCGCCAGTTTGCCGGCATGCCGCCGCTTCACGATGGTTTCCGTTCCGTTCATTCCAGTCCCTCCAAAACGACAAGGATCGATCCCGACGACCGCCATTTACGCCGAACAGTCCCCGCGGCGACTATTCTTGAGTTAATGTTTCAAGTATTCCTATATGCGATCCCGAGAGCCTTCGCTTTCGTCAGCCACGCATAAACTTATGCAGGATGCCTCAATGAGCAGCGCAAACGATCTCCTTTCCGCATCGAAGGCCGGGAGCGATCCCATCGCGACGCGGCGCGCGTTGCGCAAGAATGGCATGCGGCTGCTCGACGACGGCGACCAGAACGATGCGGTCGTCGCCTATGGCCTGACCGGCCGGGTGCGCATGGACGGGATCCACGCCACGTTCGGGCGGCGTGTGCAGATCGACGATCTGGAAACGGAAATCGCGCTCGATGCGCAGGTCTGCATCAACATCTTCCTCGAAGGTTTCGTCGAGACCTCCGTGAACGGCGTGCCCATGCCGATCCCGCAGCGCACCGCCCAGGGGCGCTGGCAATCCTCGGCCATGATCATGTCCTGCGAGAGCGGCGCCCGGCTGCGGCGCAGGGCGCGCAAGGGACAGTATCTGGACAAGATGGTGATCGGCCTGTCCCGCGACTGGCTGCGGCGCTGGGCGAACAAGGCCGATGCGCCGGACGCTTTCCGGGCTCTGCTCGAAGGCGGGCCGGGCTTCTGGCCGTGGCAGCCGAACCGCAAGGTGGAGTTCCTGGCCCGCCAGATGTTCGACATTGCCGCCCGCAAGCCGCCCTTCGCCGCGCTCCTGCTGGAAAGCCATACGCTCGCCATCGTCTGCGAGGCGCTGGGCGCGACGTTCGGCGACAGTTCCGACGCAGCCATGCCGCCGGCCGCGCTGACGGCGACCGAGCAGCAGCGGCTCTACATGCTCGTGCAGTATATCGAGAGGCATTCCGCCCAGACCCTGTCCGTGGCGGACATGGCCGGCACGCTGGGAACGAGCCAGGCGACGCTCCAGCGACTGGTGCGCAAGGCGCATCGCTGCTCCCTGAATGCGTTCGTCCGCAACCGGAGGCTGGAGAATGCCCGGCAGGCGCTGCTTTTCGGCAACAGCAGCATCTCCGAAATCGCCTTCAATGCCGGATATGCCCACCTGTCCAATTTCACGGCGGCATTTCACAAGCGCTTCGGCTATCCCCCGTCCGCTGTCCGCAAGCAGGCTGCCGGTCCTGCTGCGTAAGGGCGGCGGGGGACGTGCGACGCCTGCGGGCATATGTCCGGATTTATCTGTACCGTTGAACTCATGTTTTTCTGGCGAAGGCGCGGCGCGGGTGATAAGGGTGCGGCCCCGAGGGTCTGGCGTCGTTCCGAGGCAGGCGGCAGACCGCCATTTCTGTCGCAAGCGGAGACCGTCAGTCATGAGAGTTGCGCAATTACGCCGGTTCGGCGCCCTGATCATCGCAGCGATGGTGCTCGCCATTCCGGCATGGAGCGGGGCGGCAGCCGAAGACGGCTGGCCGCGCACCTTCGTCAATGTCGACGGCAGCACCACCGAAATCCCGAAGAAGCCCGAACGAATCCTCTCCACCTCGGTGGCGATCACCGGGCCGCTTCTGGCCATCGATGCGCCGGTGATCGCCAGCGCATCGGCCGGCAACGGCACGTTTTTCGCGCAATGGGCGGAGGTCGCCACGCAGCACGGCGTGGAGAATGTCTGGCCGGCCGGGACCGTCGATCTCGAAGCGGTCTATGCCGTGCGGCCGGACCTGATCGTCGTCGCCGCCAGCGGTGCCGGCTCTGCGACCGACCAGATCGACGCTTTCCGGCAGGTGGCGCCGACGATCCTGGTCAGCGACGGCAACGAGACATGGCAGGAACTTGCCACACAGCTCGGAAAGGCCAGTGGACTGGAGGAGCAAGCCTCGGCGGCGATTGCCGATTTCGATGCCTACGTCGCCGATGCCAGGGAGAAGATCACGGTTCCCGAAGGCACGGCCAACATCATCAGCTTCCACGGGCCGGGACGGCCCAACCAGATCGCGCGGGCCGGCGGCGCCCATGCCTCGCTGTTGACCGCCCTCGGCTTCACGATGGAAGATCCCGACCCGGCGTGGCACACGCAGGCCAACAATCGCGGCGACTTCGTCTGGGCGCCCTATGAAAACCTCGTCGACCTGACATCGCAGACGACGTTCCTGCTTCAGGTGGACGACAGCAAAGCCGCCGCCTTCCTCGACGATCCGGTGCTTGCCAACGTGCCGTCCGTCAGGACGGGGCAGGTCTACGGGCTTGGCGTCAACTCGTTCCGGATCGACCCGTTCAGCGGCCGGGAAATCGTCGACGGCATCGTGGCGAAGTTCGGGAAGTAACCCTTGCAGGCGCCCCTGCGAACCGCCGATGCCCGCAATAGCCGCCGGACGGGGGGGCTTCTCGCGCTCGGCCTGTTGCTCACCGGGTTCGTCCTGTTCGGCATCGTCGCCGGAGCGCGGCCGATCCCGCTTGCCGTGACCTGGGAGGCGATCGTCCATTTCGACCCGGCCAACAGCAGCCATCTTCTGGTCCGGCATCTCAGGGTGCCGCGCACGCTGCTCGCCATCTTCGTCGGCGCGGCGCTCGGCGTGGCCGGCGCCATCATGCAGGCATTGACCCGCAACCCGCTCTCCGACCCGGGAATCCTCGGGGTGAACGCGGGTGCGGCGCTTGCCATCGCCGTGGCGATTTCGCTTTTCGGCATCACCGGCGTCACGGCCCATATGGGCTTCGGCCTCGTGGGAGCCGCGGTTGCCGGTGCGGCGGTCTACTGTCTCGGCCAGCTCCATCGAAACGGCAGTCAGGTCAGGGTCGTTCTGGCGGGCGCGGCGCTGTCCGTCGTGCTGCTTTCCCTGACGCAGATCGTTCTGGTCAACAGCGACGAGCGTGTGTTCGACCAGTTCCGCCACTGGGCGACGGGCTCCCTTCAGGGACGCGGCTATCCCGTCCTGCTGCCCGTTTCCCTCCTGACCGTCGCCGGCCTTGCGCTCGCCCTGTCGCTGGCGAAGGCGCTCGACACCGCGGCGCTCGGCAGCGACCTGACCCGGTCGCTGGGCGGCAACCCGTTGCGGATATGGGGCCTGTCGGCACTGGCCATCGTCATGCTGTCCGGGGCGGCCACCGCCGCCGCCGGACCGATCGGCTTCGTCGGGCTGACCGCTCCGCACATCGCCCGGCTGATGGTCGGGCCGGGCCATCGCTGGCTTCTTCCCTATTCCATGATGGTTTCCGCCATTCTCGTCGTCGCCGCCGATGCGCTCGGCAGGGTGATCGCGCCGCCCGGCGAGGTCGGCGTCGGCATCATGGTCGCGCTGATGGGCGGTCCGTTCTTCATCGCCCTCGTGCGGCGAGCGCGGATTTCCCGGATATGAGCGCGGCACCGGACATGACGCCTGCCCGATCGCCGCGCCGGGTCTGGCGCAGCCGGCACCTGTCCTTCACGGTCAGCCCCCGGCTCGTTGCCGTGACGCTGCTGCTTGTCGTCCTGAGCCCGGCGCTGGCGACCTTCGCCATCACGCTGGGCAGGATTCATATTCCCTTCGCCGATGTCATGGCCATCCTTTCGGGCGGCGGAGACGGCGGCATCCAGCAGCAGATCGTCTTCAACATCCGGCTGCCGCGCGTCCTGACGGCCATTTTCGTCGGCGCCGCGCTCGGCGTCTCGGGCGCGGTCTTCCAGTCGGTGTCGCGCAATGCGCTCGGCTCTCCCGACGTCATCGGCTTCACCACGGGTGCTGCGACCGGCGCGCTGGTGCAGATCGTTTTTCTCGGTGGCGGACCGCTGGCGGTCGCGCTGTCGGCCGTGGCTGGCGGCATGCTTACCGCCGCCACCGTCTATCTCCTGTCGATCCGGAACGGGGCGACGGGCGGCTACCGGCTGGTGCTCATCGGCATCGGCGCGGGAGCGACGCTCACCGCCCTCAACGGGCTGATGCTGGTCAAGGGCGACCTCGACAACGCCGTCGCCGCCAATCTCTGGCTGGCGGGTTCGCTGAACGCCCGCACATGGCAGCACGTCTTCCCGGTCATGGCCGGCTGCGTCGTTATCATTCCGCTGGTCGGTCTCGCGGCCGCAAGGCTGGCGCTGATCGAGATGGGGGACGATCTGGCCGTGCAACTGGGCGTCAATGTCGAGCGCACCCGGATCGCCATGATCTTCTGCGCCGTGTTGCTGGCCGGGCTCGCCACGGGCGCGGCCGGGCCGATCGCCTTCGTCGCGCTCGCGGCGCCGCAACTCGTCGTGCGGCTCACCGGATCGCGCGGCGTGCCGGTGATCAGCGCCGCGGCGATGGGCGCCTGCCTGCTGGTGCTGGCCGATGTGCTCACCCAGATCGTGCCGGTCCGGTTCGTGCTGCCGATCGGCCGCATGACCGGCATCGTCGGCGGTCTCTATTTCGTCTGGCTGCTCACGCGCTCGCGGCGGATGTAGCGTCGGCCCCGGCGCTTTCCTCGAGCGGGACGATCAGCGGATCGCCGGTCACGGGGTCGTCGATGATCATGCAGGCGAGCCCGAAGACGCGCATGACAAGCTCGGCCGTCATGATGTCGCGCGGGGCGCCCTCGGCCACGATCAGCCCGTCGCGCATGGCGACGATATGATCGGCATAGCGGCAGGCCTGGTTGAGATCGTGCAGCACGGCGACGACGGTGTTGCCCTGCCGGCGGTTGAGCCCGCGCAGCAGGTTGAGAAGCTCGATCTGGTGGGCGATGTCGAGAAAGGTCGTCGGCTCGTCCAGCAGCAGGATGGGCGTTTCCTGCGCCAGCACCATTGCGATCCAGACGCGCTGCCGCTGGCCGCCGGACAGTTCGTCGACGGAGCGCTCGGCCAGTTCCTCGACCCGGGCCGTCCGCATGGCCCATGCGACCGCCTGCTCGTCGCCCACGGTCCAGCGCTGCAACAGGCTTTGATGCGGATAACGGCCGCGCGCGACGAGATCCGCGACGGTGATCCCCTCGGGGGCCGAGGAACTCTGCGGCAACAGGCCCAGCGTGCGGGCGACATCCCGGGCCCGCATGCGCTCGATCAGCTTGCCGTCGAGAACGATCTCGCCCTTTTCCGCCTTGAGGATGCGGGAGAGCGCGCGCAGCAGGGTCGATTTGCCGCAGGCGTTGGGGCCGACGATGACGGTGAAGCGCCCGTCGGGAACGCGGAAGGAGAGGTCGCGCGAAATGGTCCGGTCGCCGTATCGCAGCGTGACGTTCCTGGCTTCGAGCCGGCCCGCGGCCGGTCGATGCGCCACGTCTGAAACCCCGTGAGCCATAAGGCAGACCTCCATGACAAGTTGGAGGCAACTAATTTCAGTCCGCTTTCAGGGTCAAGCGGAAACCGCACAGGGGATAGGCCCGCCGGCTTCCGGCCCGGGCCGCCGCACAACGCTTAGAGCGTGGCGGCCCGGGTGGGAAGCCTGTTGGCGAGGTTTACAATTCCTGCTGCACGCTGTCGTTCTGGCGCGCACTTGCAGGCTGGGCGGCACTCTTGCACGCCGTCTCGGACATATTGCCCTGAGCGCAATTGGCCGGAGACTCGGTCGAGGGCTTGGCCGCCGCCGTTGTTGCGATGACATCGCTGCTGCCGTCGTTCTTGCCGAAGAAGTCCCACATGCGGGAGGCGGGATCGATGTTGGGATCGAAGACGGCCGTTTTCACGACGCCCGGCATGCTTTCCTTCGACGCGACCGTAACCGCCTCGGTCGCCGCATTCGGCTTCGGCCAGTCATGATTGCCGTTGGCGAAGACATAGGAGACGATGCGTGCATCGTTCTTGCACGCCGCAAAAACGCTGAACGTCACGTTCTGGACGGTCTTCGGATCGCCGTTGCCCTTGCAGCCGTCCAGCTCGGTCCAGCGCTGGATGGCGGTCCTGAAACCGTATTGCCAGTAAGGCTGCCCGCCGCCGGCATAGGGATTGGCCGTGTCCTTCACGCCTGCGAAGGCGATGATCGAAATCGGCCGCGCCGGCGTGCAGTTCGCCGCATCCGGCTGCCATTTGCCGCCCACCTCGACCGGCCGGCCGGCCCGCAGCGAATGCACGAAACCGGCAGCGGCGAACTCGTCGTGTCCGGCGCAGATATAGGCCGACAGCATGCGTCCGCCGCCGGAATAGCCTGAGGCATAGATACGCGACGTATCCACGCAAAAGGTTTCCGCCACCGCTTTCACGGTTTGCCGCAGATAGGCGATTTCGTCCAGCCCGCCCGTTCGCGTCGTTACGAACGGAACGTTCCAGGCGTAGGTTCCGGTCGTCTTGCCGCTCAGGCTGCCCTGCGGCGCCACGACGATGAAACCGTTCTTTTCGGCGACCTTGTCCCAGGAGCTTCTGTTGAGCTGTCCGTTGGAACTGCTGTTGCTGCCATGAAGATCGAAAACGACCGGCACCTTGTCCTGTCCGGTATAGGAGGACGGAATGAAATAGACGGCCGAGCGCGTCTGCCCGTCGCTCTCGATGGTCAGCTTGTGACGTCCGGGCTCCAGCGGCTGGCTGCAATTGGCGGCAAGGGCGCTTCCTGTCACCGCCACCATAAAAATCGCCCCCAGAGGGAGCGTGCGTGTCAGGGCGGTCCGAAAGAAGGAACCGGCAATGGAACGAATTTTCATCGGCGCCTCGTCAGGGTATGGGAAACATCGACCATACGCGGGTTTGTTCAGGCTGGGATGGCGCCTTCTATCATATACATTAGCGCCCGGTGAAATAAACTTTGTTTGCATCGCAATACAAACCGTTCATTAGTGGGGGACCGTGCAAACCCGCCGTCTTTCTGCCGGCGTGAAGCATGGCCGTGGAGACAATAACGCCCTCCAGCCGTCAGCGTCAGCGCGAGTATTGTTTTCGCGGCTGCAAATGATCGTCCGACGAGGCGCACATTAACCACGCCTTATGAAGCATCTGATATTTGTGGCATCAGTAGGGCTTTAAGGATTGTCACAATGGTCGCCTTGAATATTCGAAACACTCTCATTGGTCTCTTTCTGCTGCTGAGCCTCGCGCTTGCCTATTTCGTGGGAAATGCGATGCTTTCTTCCGTCGACCGGTCTCGCGCCTTCAGCGAGGTCGCGGAGCTGGTCTCGGTCGATAAATCGATGTTCAATGTTCTCCTGAACCTGCGTAGCGAACGCGGCGACAGTGCTTCGGCGGTGACGATCGCTCCGGGCGAAAACGCCGGTGCCGTTGCCTCCGTCAGGGCCTTTCGTGAGCGGGTCGACGGGGCGATGGCCGACGTCGTCGCACAGTCGGAAGCGCTCCGGCGCCCCGAACTCGTCTCGGCCGTCGATCGTGTGAAAGGCGCCTACGCCGCGCTTCAGGCGCTGCGGCCGAAAATAGACACGACTGTGGACCTGCCTCTCGCCCAGCGCGAAGCCGGTCTCGACCGGACCATCCTTTCGGTCGGCGACGACTTCCTCGCCGCGCTGGAAAGCGCGTCGATCGCGCTGGAAGACCGCATCCGGACGTTGGACGGAACGCTGACCGGCCTCATGCAGATCCGGTCCTTCGCATGGTCGGCGCGCGCCACCGGCGGCAGCGCCACCGTGGTCCTCAACGGCGCCGTCGCCGCGGGACAGCCGATGACGGACGCGCAATACCGACAACTGATCGGCTTCGATGCCGCAGCGGCCTTCGCGTGGAACGCCGTTACCAATCTTGTCGCGCACGAAAGCACGCCCGAGGAACTGAAGGCCGCCGCCGCCAAGGCCGACGGCAATTACTTCAAGGGCGGGTTCGCCGACCAGCGCAGGAAACTGATCGAGGACCTGCAAGCCGGCCGGCCGCTCGATTTCACGCTCGACACCTGGCGCGCGACGGTCACGCCGGCGCTCGGCGACATCGCCGCCCTGGCGTCGCTGGCGATGAACACGCTCGACGAAACGGCCACGGCCAGCGCCCGCGATGGCATCGTCCAAGCGTCCCTTTATCTGGCCATGTTCGTCGTGACGCTCGCCCTTTCCGTCGCGGGCATGACGGTCATCGTCATTCGCGTCACCAGGCCGATCAGCCGGCTGACCCAGTGCATGACCGAGCTTTCGGAAGGCAACCTGTCGGTCACTGTCCCGGGAGCCGAGCGGAAGGACGAAATCGGCGAAATGGCCAAATCCGTCGCGATCTTCCGCGAGGCTGCCATGCGCAACCGACAATTGGAGGAAGAAGCGGCGGCGAACCGGGAACGGGCGGAGCAGGAACGGATCGAGTTGCAGCGCCGCGCCGAGGCCGAGGCCGAGGAACGTCTCAACCAGGCGACCGCCTCGCTCGCCGACGGTCTGCGGCGTCTGGCCTCCGGCGACATGCTGTGCGAGATCGCCACGCCGTTCGCCGCGCAATTCGAGCCGCTGCGGCACGACTTCAATACCTCCGTCCGGCAATTGCGTGAAACGCTCTCCCTCGTCGGCCAGTCGGTCTCGACGGTCAACGGCGGCTCGCAGGAAGTCTCCACGGCGTCGGACGATCTTGCCCGCCGCACGGAGCAGCAGGCCGCCTCGCTCGAGGAAACGGCTGCCGCCCTCGAGGAGATCACCGCCAATGTCGTCTCGACGTCGAAGCGGGCCAACGAGGCGCGCGATACGGTTCGCGATGCCCGCACCAAGGCCGATCAGTCCGGCCACACAGCACGGGAAGCCATCGCCGCTATGGAGCGCATCGAGCAATCCTCGAACCAGATCGGCCAGATCATCGGGGTGATCGACGAGATCGCCTTCCAGACCAACCTTCTGGCGCTCAATGCCGGCGTGGAAGCGGCGCGTGCCGGTGATGCCGGCAAGGGCTTCGCGGTCGTGGCGCAGGAGGTGCGCGAGCTTGCACAGCGCTCCGCAAACGCCGCCAAGGAGATCAAGCAGCTGATCGGCGCATCGGCGTCGGCCGTCGGCCAGGGCGTGAAACTGGTCGGCGAGACGGGCAGCGGGCTGAGCGAGATCGAAAAGCTCGTCCTGTCGGTGAACACCCACATGGACGCCATCGCAACGGCCGCGCAGGAACAGTCGGCCGGGCTTTCCGAGGTCAACATCGCCGTCAACCAGATGGACCAGGCCACCCAGCAGAATGCCGCGATGGTGGAGGAGATGAATGCCGCCGGGGCGACGCTCGCCCAGGAATCCACCAACCTGCACGCCCTCCTGTCGCAGTTCCAGCTCGGGCAGGCCGTTCAGGCCTTGCAGGAGACGGCGAGGCGCATGAGCGCGCCGCCGGCCGCCGCGCCGCAGCGCACGCCGCCGGCAACCCGCGGAAACGCGGCGCTGGCGCAGGAAAGCTGGAAGGAGTTCTGACGGTCCGGCCGTCTTTGCTCACCCGCAATTTTTCCGGGGAGCAGGGATTTCCACAAGAATAGGAGGAGCGCCCTTGCCGGGCGCTCCCCGGTCTGTCGGGCTTCCCGCGCCGCAGGTGGATTTTTGACAATTCGTTGTCTTGTCAGCACTGCATGCGGCGTTATATCACGGTTTAATCGTTCGATCCTGCCCGTCCGGGCCCAGACACGGTGCCGGAACACGGTTGTTTCCGGATCGGCGGCGGGTTTGCGAGTGGGGCAACATGACAGGCGTCCGGTCCATCGTTTCCTTTTCCGTTTTCCCGGAAGAACCGGCGTCTTCCGGCTTTGCTTCCCTCTGTCTGCCGCCGTGTGCATGAAGCCAGGCGATGTCAGCGGCATGACCGGCAGATGCGATCATGCGTTTTCATGCGAAGATTATCAGTTAGGCTCATCCCATGAATCAAATTCCTGAAGTCACATCATTGCCGGCCCGGATATGGCTGGCCGTCCTCGGGGCGGTGATCGCCCTTGCAGGCCTCTTCTTCGCGGTCGGCGGCGCGAAGCTCGTCTGGCTCGGCGGAAGCTGGTATTTCCTGATCGCCGGCCTTTTCCTCATCGCTTCCGGCGTTCTCACCGTGCGGCGCAAGCCGGCGGGTGGCCTTCTCTTCGGCCTCGTCTTCGTGGCGACCGTTCTCTGGTCCGTGTGGGAGGTCGGCTTCGACTTCTGGCCGCTCATTTCCCGTCTGCTGGCCATCTCCGTCGGTGCGGTCGTCGTGGCGCTCTCCTTCCCGCTGCTGCGCCGCGCAAGCGGCCGCACGCCGGCCTATAAAACGTCGTTCGCCGCTGCCGCCGTGGTGGCGATCGCCGCGATCGCCGGTTTTGCCGGCATGTTCGTGCCGCATCCGGTGGTGACAACCGACGCGGAACTGCCGCTTGTCGCGGTGACGCCGGAAACGGAACAGAAGAACTGGGAGCATTACGGCAATACGCTCGGCAGCAGCCGTTTCGTGGCGCTCGACCAGATCACCCGCGACAATATCAAGGACCTCGAGGTCGCCTGGACCTACCATACCGGCGACGTGCCGCTCAGCCCCGGCAACAGCGGTGCGGAAGACCAGCAGACGCCGCTTCAGGTCGGCAATACGCTCTATCTCTGCACGCCGCACAACAATATCATCGCGATCGAGGCCGATACCGGCACGGAAATCTGGCGCAACGACATCAATGCGCAGGCCACGGTCTGGAACCGCTGCCGCGGCCTGACCTATTACGATGCCACCCGCCCGATCGAGCAGCCGACCGTTCCGGGATCCACGCCCGTCACGCCCGTGGCGCTCGCGCCCGACGCACCCTGCCAGCGGCGCATCATCATGAACACGATCAATGCCGAACTGATCGAGGTCGATGCGGACGACGGCAGCTTCTGCGCCGATTTCGGCGTGAACGGCCGTGTCGATCTCAAGGAAGGGCTGGGTGAGGCCGGCGATCCGCAGTACCAACTCACCTCGCCGCCGACGCTGGCGGGAACGACCGTCGTGGTCGGCGGCCGCGTCGCCGACAACGTTCAGGTCGACATGCCCGGCGGCGTGCTGCGCGGCTTCGACGTCATCACCGGCGAGATGCGCTGGGCGTTCGACCCCGGCAATCCGGAACAGCGCACGCTGCCGCCGGAAGGCCAGACCTATACCCGCTCCACGCCCAATTCCTGGGCGGGCATGACCTACGATCCGGCCTCCAACACCGTGTTCCTGCCGATGGGCAGCCCCTCGGTCGACCTCTACGGGGCCACCCGCTCGGAGCTGGACCACAAGTACGGCGCGACGGTTCTCGCCCTCGACGCCACCACCGGCGACGAGAAGTGGGTGTTCCAGTCGGTCCATAACGACCTGTGGGACTTCGACCTGCCCATGCCGCCGACGCTGATCGACTTCCCCCGGGCCGACGGCAGCACCGTGCCGGCGCTGGTCATCGGCTCGAAATCGGGCCAGATTTTCGTGCTCGACCGCGCCACCGGCACGCCGCTGACGGAAGTCCGGGAAGTGCCGGTCAAGCCCGCCGACATCCCGAACGAGCCCTATTCCCCGACGCAGCCGCTTTCCGTCGGCATGCCGCAGATCGGCACCGATCATCTGACCGAGGCCGACATGTGGGGCGCGACGCCGTTCGACCAGCTCCTGTGCCGCATCTCCTTCAAGTCGATGCGCTATGAGGGCCTGTTTACGGCTCCCGGCCAGGATGTGTCCCTGTCCTTCCCCGGCTCGCTCGGCGGCATGAACTGGGGCGGCATCTCGGTCGATCCGGTGAACGACCTCATCTTCGTCAACGACATGCGCGTCGGCCTGTGGATCCAGATGATCGCGACGACCGAGGATACCGGCAGGACCTCGGACGGCAGCGAAGCCATCAATACCGGTATGGGCCTCGTGCCGATGAAGGGCACGCCCTATGCGGTGAACAAGGACCGCTTCCTGTCGCCGGCCGGCATTCCCTGCCAGAAGCCGCCTTACGGCACACTTTCGGCCATCGACATGAAGACGCAGCAGATCCGCTGGCAGGTTCCCGTCGGGACGGTCATGGATCAGGGGCCGATGGGCATCAAGATGGGCCTGCCCATCCCGATCGGCATGCCGACGCTCGGCAGCACGCTCACCACCCAGGGCGGCCTCGTCTTCATCGCCGGCACGCAGGACTATTACCTGCGCGCCTACAGCACATCGACCGGGGAGGAAGTCTGGAAGGCCCGCCTGCCGGTCGGCAGCCAGGGCGGTCCGGTGAGCTACAAGTCGCCGAGGACCGGCAAGCAGTATGTCGTGATCTCGGCCGGCGGCGCACGCCAGTCGGCCGACCGCGGCGACTACGTCATTGCCTACGCCCTGCCGGACTGAACAGCCAGCCCAGGCCGTGACTGATAAAGGCAGGCTCCTGTTCCGACCGGGGCCTGCCTTTTTTTATCGGCACGTGCCATTCTAAAAGGGCTGGATACGCAAATAAAAATCTCCATGACCGGCGTCGAATTTAAAAATATTCTCCTGCGCCGATCTCGAGCGCGATAATCGCAAAATTTTATTCCAGGTGGGAAAGAAAAACTTTCTTCAAAAAAGCGCTCTTCCGGCCAATGATCCTCGCCATCGGATCGCGTTCCACGATTGGCCGTCAACCCGGCTGTGCGGCGATCAGGAAGAGGATAGGCATGGACATTCGCAGGCGGCAGTTCAACACCCTTCTCGCATTCACCGCACTCAGCGGCGCGCTCCCGTTGGCGGGCCGCGCCGGGGCGGAGGAACCAGTTGCCGGCGGAACGCTGAACCTTCTGATCCAGCCCGAGCCGCCGACGCTGGTCACGCTTGCCCATACGGCGGGACCGACGACCCGCGTGAGCGGCAAAGTGACCGAAGGCCTTCTTGCCTACGCGCTCGACGATTTCAAACCCGTTCCGCAACTCGCCACGGAATGGCATGTCAGCGACGACGGCCTGGAATATACGTTCAAGCTGCGCACCGGCGTGAAGTGGCACGACGGCGAGGATTTCACCTCGGAAGATGTGGCGTTCTCCATCCTGGCCCTCAAGGAGGTACATCCGCGCGGCCGCGCGACGTTCTCCAGCGTGACGGAGGTCGCGACGCCTGACGCCCATACGGCGATCATCCGGCTGTCGAAGCCGGCGCCCTATCTTCTCGGCGCGTTGCAGGCGAGCGAATCGCCGATCGTTCCGCGGCATGTCTATGAGGGGGCGACGGATCTCGGCGGTCACGCCAACAGCCGCGCGCCGGTCGGAACGGGGCCTTTCATCTTCCGCGAATGGGTGAACGGCAGCCACATCATCCTGGAGCGCAATCCCGATTACTGGGACCGGGGCAAGCCCTATCTCGACCGCATCGTGATCAAGTTCATTCCCGATGCCGGCGCGCGTCTGGCCGCCCTCGAGGCCGGCGAGGTCGATGTCGCCCCTGATACACCGGTATCGCTCAGCCAGATCGAGCGCCTGAAGTCGCTGCCCGATCTGACGGTCGACGACCGCGGCGGCGATTATTCGCCGGTCGTCTACCGGATCGAATTCAATCTCGAAAACGAGTTCTTCCGGCACGACAAGGTCCGTCAGGCGGTGGCCCATGCCATCGACCGGCAGAAGATCGCCGATATCGCCTTTTACGGCTATGCCGTTCCGGCGCCGAGCCCGATCAGTCCTTTCCTGAAATCCTTCCACAATCCGAACGTGCCGGTCTACGCCTTCGACCCCGCCCGGGCCGAGGGATTGCTCGACGAGGCGGGCTACCCGCGCGGGGCGGACGGCATTCGCTTCGAGGTCCCGCACGACGTCATGCCCTATGGCGAGACCTATACGCGCATCGGCGACTATCTGCGCGACTCCCTCGCCCGGATCGGCGTGAAGATCAATCTGAGGGGACAGGATGTGCCGACCTGGCTGAAGCGGGTCTATACGGACCGGGATTTCGCTTTCGTCACCAACGGCATGGGCAACACGTTCGACCCGACGATCGGCGTCCAGCGTCTCTACTGGTCGAAGAATTTCAAGCCGGGCGTGCCTTTCTCCAACGGATCGGGCTATAACAACCCGGAGATCGATGCCATTTTCGAGCAGGCCGCAATCGAGAACGACCATGCCACGCGCGTCGAGCTCTTCAACAGGATGCAGGATATCATCGCCCGAGACCTGCCGGATATCACCCTCGTCTCCGCGCCCCAGCTGACGGTCGTCAACAAGAGGGTTCACGATTACATCACCGTTGCCGACGGGCTGTCGGGCAGCCTGTCGTCGACCTACGTCACCGGTGCCGGCTGAATCGGATTGAGAACCGGAACACGGGACGCAACGGCTGCGGTCTTCGAAAGGACACCGGCTTTACGCACCTTGACGGGTTCCGCGTCACCGGCGTCGTGTCATTCACGGGGAGCGGTCGAGCCGCGGGGGATGAAGCGTCCCGTGAGCACCACCGTGCGCGTGGGCGCGTCGGGCCGGGCGATCCGAGCGGCCAGAAGCGACATCGCCTCGGCTCCCATCGTCTCGACGGGCTGGCGGATGACCGTGATCCCCGGTTCGACGAGCGACGTCCAGCTTTCGTCGTCGAAGCCCGCCAGCGCCAGGCCGGCGGGCAGGGCGATCCGCCTTTCCCGTGCGGCCTTCATCGCGGCTTCCAGAAAAAGACCGTTGGAAACGAGCAGCGCTTCCGGCCGCTCCGTCTCGTCCAGCCAGGCGCCGATCGTCGCAATGCCGTCCCCGACGGAGGGCAGCGCGCTTCGCGCGTCCGCAACCAGGCCGTGCTGCGACATGGCCGCGAGGAATGCCGCGCGGCGCTCCACGCCCGTCGCCGATGTGGCTCCGAACAGCCCGCCGATGCGCCGGTAGCCCTGCGCGACCAGATGATCGACGAGGTCCGCGACCGCGCGGGCATTGTCGAGCACGACGGTGTCGTAGCCGCGCGCCTCCGCGCGGTCGAGCAACACGACAGGGAAGCCGAGCGGCGTCTCCAGCCGCACCCTTGCGCCCCGGGTGGGGGCGAGAATGACGCCAGTCACGCGCTCCTCCGCCATGAGGCCGAGATACATCGCCTCCCGCTCCGGGTCCTCGTCGGTGTTGCACAGGATGACGCGCATCCCTTTCCGGTAGGCCGCGTCCTCGACCGCGCGACAGACGGCCGTGAAGAAGGGATTGCGGATATCCGCGACGATCAGGCCGACCGTGCCCGTATGCCGCGACCGGAGCCGCCGTGCGGCGAGGTTCGGCCGGTAGCCGGTCGTGCGGACGGCGGCGAGCACCCGCTCGCGCACCGCGTCGCTGACCGGGCCCTTGCCGAGTGCGCGGGAAACCGTCGAGGGCGCGACTCCGGCTATGCGCGCCACATCCTTGATGCTGATCGTCATGTGAGTGCAAACGTTTCCAATCCCGGCATCGAGAATGCGCTACTTTGTCGCGTCGCTCAAGTGGAATTTCCTGCGTCTCCGGGAAAGCGGAATCGGATGAGGAAACGCTTGTAATACAACGCGAAAGCGATCCGGATGCTCTTTCGATGGCTCCCGCGTGCCGAATCCCGGGGAAACATGCCCTGTTGCGGCTGGAAGATTCCTTTTGACAAGGTAAACTGGAAACGTTTTCATAACACCTGACCAACCTTGGGAGGAAAGGGATGTCATCCGCCACCACCACCACCGAACTTGTTCCGCTCGAGCTTGTGCGCCTCGACGCGCGCCCGGCTTCCAAGGAGGCCGCCATCCATGAAGCCGTCGCGCTGCTCGTGGCCGCAGGCTCCGTGGAGCCGGATTTCGAAGCCAGCGTCCTGCGCCGCGAGGCGGTCTCCGAGACCTATCTCGGCAAGGGCGTCGCCATTCCGCACGGGATGGTCGAGGACCGCGGCCTGATCCGCAAGACGGCGATCGCCATTCTTCAGGTGCGCGACGGGGTCGAATGGAATGCCGGCCAGGTCGCGCGATTCGTGATCGTCATCGCGGCGACGTCGGACGCGCATATCGGCGTGCTGCGCCGTCTCACCCGGTTGATCCAGGACGAGGACAAGCTGGCCCGGCTGGCCGTAACCGACAATCCGCAGGATCTCGTCGACGCCCTGGCCGAGGACCCGGCGGCGCCGGTTGCCTCCGAAGGCGATTTCGCGCGCGGGTTCGACTGGGTGATCGATTATCCTTCGGGCCTCCATGCCCGTCCCGCCGCCCGCTGGGCCGATACGGCCAAGCGCTTCACGGCAAGGCTGCGGGTGCGCAAGGGGACGGAAACCGCCGATGCGCGCAACCTCGTCGGCCTGTTGCAGCTCGGCATCGTCGCCGGCGACAGCCTGCACGTTTCGGCCGACGGGCCGGACGCCACCGCCGCGCTGGCCGCAATGCAGGAAACGATGACCTCGCTTTCGGCCGGGGAAAAGGCGCAGGCCGCTATGGCGGCGGCGAAATCCGCCGCCGCGCCGGTCTCCGGCTGGACGCCGCCCGGGCAGATCCAGTCGCTCGACGGCGTCGCGGCCGCGCCGGGCCTTGCCATCGGCACGCTGCACCGGCTGGCCGAGGCGGAACCGCAGATCCCCGACCGGCCGGTGCCGCTCACCGAGGCGGCGGCCCAGCTTCATGATGCGCTGACGCGCACCCGGCTTCAGCTCAAGGCCGTGGCGGAGGAGACCGCCCGGCGGCTCAGCGAGGCGGATGCGGCGATCTTCAAGGCGCATGCGGCGCTTCTGGACGATACCGACCTCATCGGCCTTGCCGCGCGCAAGATGGTCGAGGGACACGGCGTCGCCTGGTCCTGGCACCACGCGGTCGAGGAGACGGCGGCGCAGATCGCCTCGGTCGGCAATGCGCTTCTGGCCGCGCGCGCCGCGGACCTGCGCGACGTCGGCCGCCGGGTTCTGGCCGAGATCGATCCCGAGCTGCGGGCCGGCGGCCTCGGCGATCTGCCCGAGGGCGCGATCCTGATCGGTACCGATCTTTCGCCGTCGGACACGGCCAGCCTCGACACGACGAAAGTCGCCGGCATCGCCACCGCCCTCGGCGGACCGACCTCGCATACCGCGATCCTCGCCCGGACGCTCGGTCTTCCGGCGATGGTCGGCGGTGGGGCCGGGCTGCTGGCGCTGCCCGAAGGCATGACCGCGATCATCGACGGCAGCGCCGGGCGGCTCTATCTCGATCCGGGCGAGGCCGATCTCGCCGCCGCGCGCGCCTTCATCGCCGCCGACGAGAAGAAGCGCGCCCGCGAGGCCGAGGCAAGGTCGCTTCCCGCGCGCACCCGCGACGGACACGAGGTTTCCATCGGCGCCAACATCAACACCGCCGATCAGGCGGCGTTCGCCATCGCGCAGGGCGCCGAGGGCGTGGGCCTGATGCGTACCGAGTTCCTGTTCATCGAACGCGGCGACACGCCGGACGAGGCGGCGCAGGCCGCGGCCTATGGCGACATGGCGAAGGCGATGGGCGAACGGCCGCTCATCATCCGCGCGCTCGACATCGGCGGCGACAAGCAGGTCGCCCATCTCGATCTGCCCAAGGAAGACAATCCCTTTCTCGGCGTGCGCGGCGCCCGGCTTCTGTTGCGCCGCGCCGATCTTCTAGAACCGCAGCTTCGCGCGCTCTACGGGACGGCGAAGGAGGGGGCGAAGCTTTCGATCATGTTCCCGATGATCACCTCGGTTTCCGAGGTGGAGGCCCTGCGGGCCGCCTGCGAGCGCATAAGGGCCGAGATCGGCGCGCCGCAGGTGGAAATCGGCATCATGATCGAGGTGCCGGCCGCGGCCCTGATGGCGGCGACGCTGGCCCGGTATGTGGATTTCTTCTCCATCGGCACCAACGACCTCACGCAATACACGCTGGCCATCGACCGGCAGAACCCGGTTCTGGCGCCCGAGGCGGACAGTCTGCATCCGGCCGTCCTCCGGCTGATCCGGGCGACGGTCGAGGGCGCTGCGACGCAAGGGCGCTGGGTCGGGGTCTGCGGCGGCATCGCCGGCGATCCCTTCGGCGCGGCGCTGCTGACCGGCCTGGGCGTCGACGAACTGTCCATGACGCCGCGCGACATTCCGGCGGTGAAGGCGCGCATCCGCGACAGCGACCATGCCGAACTCAAATCGCTGGCCGAACGCGCGCTCGATTGCGAGAACGCGGCGGAAGTGCGGGCGCTCGACCGCCCGAGGATCGAGGCTGCGGCATGATCCTGCGCACCGTCACCCTCAATCCGGCCATCGACCAGACCGTGCAGCTCGACCGGCTGGTCCCCGGCGAAGTTCACCGCGCTGCCTCGGTGCGGCGCAATGCCGGCGGCAAGGGCGTGAACGTCGCCTCCTGCCTCGCCGACTGGTTCGGTGGCCGAGCAAGGATCGAGGCGCTCGGCCTGCTCGGCCGCGACAATGCGGCGGCCTTCGAGGCATTGTTCGCCGACAAGGACATCGCCGATGTGATGGTCCGGGTTCCGGGCGAAACGCGCACGAACATCAAGCTGGTGGCGGCGGGCGAGACGACCGACATCAACCTGCCCGGCTTTGCCGCCGGTGCCGCGGCGCTGGACGAGGTGCGCGCGTCTCTTTCCGCCGTGGCGGCGGGGGACGTGGCGGTCGTCTCGGGCAGCCTGCCTCCTGGTCTTTCGGAAGAGACCTGCGCCGATCTCGTCCTCCTGTTGCGCCGTGCCGGCGCGCAGGTCGTTCTCGACACCAGCGGCGCGCCGCTCACCCGGGCGCTGGCCGCATCCGCAGGGGACATGCCGGATGTGGTTAAACCGAACCGCCATGAAATCGAGGACTGGGCCGGCCATCCGCTGGTCGGGCCGAACGACGTTCTTACGGCGGCATCCGGCCTGCACGACCGGGGCGTCGCGCTGGTCGTGGTCTCGCTCGGCGCGGACGGTGCGCTTTTCTGCAATCGGGAAGGCGCGCTGCATGCCCGGCTCCCCGAGGTCAGGGGCGGCAGCAGTGTCGGCGCGGGCGACGCTATGGTGGCAGGCATCGCCGCGGCGCTGGCCGAGGGCAAGGGCCTTGAGGAAACGGCGCGGCAGGGCACGGCCTTCGCCGCTGCGAAACTGACCCTTTCCGGCCCCAACCTGCCGGGCAGGGACGAGGTGGAGGCGCTGATGCGCCGGGTCATGATCACTCCGGCGGCGGACTGGGCGGCAGAGCCTGCGTCGGCTGGCGCAAACAGATAACGCAAACGGAAAAGGGAGGGCGGGAAATGGCAGACATACTTGCGATCATCGGCGGCGGCGACAAGGGCACCCATGCGGTGCTGGCCCGCGAGGCGCTGAGAAAGGCCGCGGCCGCTGCGGGCCGCACCATTGAAGTGGAAGTGCGGACGGCCGACTCGGTTCTCGACCCGCTCGACCCCGGCAAGCTGGGCGGCGCGGGAACGGTGCTGATCGTCGGCGAGGGCGTGGACGACACGCATCTTGCAGGCGCCACCGTCCATCGCGCGACGCTGGACGAGGTGCTGGCGGATGCCGACGGCGTACTCGCCCGGGCGGCGAACGGCAAGCCGGCCGGCACGCAGAACGCTGCCGCTCCGGCTGTGGCCGCCGGACCGCTGAAGATCGTCGCCGTCACATCCTGCCCGACCGGCATCGCCCATACGTTCATGGCGGCCGAGGGGTTGCAGGGCGGCGCGAAGGTGCTCGGCCATGCCATCCGGGTGGAAACGCAAGGGTCGGTCGGTGCGCAGGACGGGCTGACCCCGGCCGAAATCGCCGAGGCCGATCTCGTCGTCATCGCCGCCGACAAGCAGGTGGATCTGGCGCGCTTTGCCGGAAAGCGCGTCTTCCTGTCCCCGACCAAGCCGGCCATCACCGACGGGGCCGGGCTGATCCGGCGGGCGCTGGCCGAGGCGAGGGTGCAGGATGCCGCCGCCGGGGCTGCTTCCGAGGCGGACGGCGCCTCGTCCGGCGCGGACAAGGCCGGCGTCTACAGGCACCTGATGACTGGCGTATCGTTCATGCTGCCCTTCGTGGTGGCGGGCGGCCTGCTGATCGCCATCGCCTTCGCGCTCGGCGGCATTTATGTCTATGAGGACCAGTACGAGGGTACGCTGGGATGGACGCTGTTCCAGATCGGCTCGAAGGGCGCCTTCGCGCTGATGGTGCCGGCGCTGGGGGGCTATATCGCCTATTCCATCGCCGACCGGCCCGGCATCGCGCCGGGAATGGTCGGCGGCCTGATCGCGACCAGTATCGAGGCGGGCTTCCTCGGTGGCATCGCTGCTGGCTTCATTGCCGGCTATACCGTGCTGGCGCTGACCCGGACCATCCGCCTGCCGAAGAACCTTGCCGGTCTGATGCCGGTTCTCATCCTGCCGCTGCTGGCCACGGCAGTCACCGGGCTTTTGATGTACTATGTCGTCGGCACGCCGACCGCCCGGCTTCTGGCGGCGATGACCGCCTGGCTTCAGGGCATGCAGGGCTCTTCGGCCGCGATCCTCGGCCTCATCCTCGGCGGCATGATGGCGGTGGACATGGGCGGGCCGGTCAACAAGGCGGCCTATGCCTTCGGCACCGCGCTCATCTCCTCGGGCGTCACCCAGCCGATGGCGGCGATCATGTGCGCCGGCATGACCCCGCCGCTGGCGCTGGCGCTGGCCTGCCGGCTGTTCCCGACCCGCTTCACGGCGGACGAGCGCGAGGCCGGCAACGCGGCCTTCGTTCTCGGCCTCGCCTTCGTCACCGAAGGGGCGATCCCCTTCGCCGCGCGCGATCCGCTGCGCGTCATCCCCTCGTTGATCGCGGGGTCTGCCGTGGCGGGCGCGATCTGCATGGCGCTCGCGGTCGAACTCAGGGTGCCGCATGGCGGTATCTTCGTCCTGCCGATCCCCAATGCGGTGTCCAACCTCACGGGTTTCGTCATCGCGCTGGTCGTCGGCACGCTGGTCTCGACCGCCGCGCTCGGGATTCTCAAGCGGTCCGCCGCTCCGGTGGCGGTTCCCGCCCAGGCCTGAACCAATGGAGATTGGCGGGGACATCGGACATGTCCCCGCATTCTTGCCGGCTGGGTGCCCTGGGTGCCCGGCCGTTTGTTCGCCTGCCGGCGTCCCGGTCGCGCATTTCCGTCGAAGGCGGCGGCCAGCGCCTTTCCCGTCGATCGCATGAAGCGCGAAATGGCCGGCAAGCGGTGATGATCGACCGGAGACCGCTACCTTTTGCGGGCGGCCAGAGCCGCCGCCAGGAGGAAAACGAAGGCCAATGGCCCCCAGAGCATGCCGCCTGCTGTCAGATTGGCGCCATCGGCGGTGGTGCAGCTTGAACGGGCCGCGGCAATGCAGTCCCGGTGAATCCAGTAGCGCGTGAGGAAAAGGCAGGCGCTGGCGAGCGCAAGAACGAGCCAGAACCCCACCCGGATCGGGCGTCTCAATCGCGTACTCCATCCATGATCACGGGTTGCACGATATCGGCTTTTCCCGAAAATTCAAATGTCCGGCGCAATTGCCGGTGTTCTCTTCGGGCGAGGCGACCTTCGCCGCCTTGCGGGCCGGAGCGGCTTGCTCCATCCTGCCGGCCTGACACTCTTGAAACGGGGGAACATGATGAGCAACCACCTCAAATTCTTTATCGACGGCCAGTGGGTCGATCCGGTCACGCCGAAGGCTCTCGACGTCATCGATCCATCGACGGAAGAGGCATATACGCAGATTTCCACCGGTTCGGCCGCCGATGTCGACAAGGCCGTCGCGGCAGCGAAGGAAGCGTTCGTAAGCTTTGCCTTCACGCCCAAGGCCGAGCGGCTGGCGCTGCTGAAGCGCATTCTCGAGATCTATAACGCCCGCTTTGAGGATATCGCGCAGGCCGTGTCGCAGGAGATGGGCGCGCCGCTCGCCTTTGCCCGCGATTCCCAGGCATGGGCGGGCCGTGCGCACATGGAAGCGACCATCGAGGCGCTGGAGGCCTACGCGTTTTCCGCCAGGCGCGGCGCGACGACGATCCTCAAGGAGCCGGTCGGGGTCTGCGCGCTGATCACGCCGTGGAACTGGCCGCTCAACCAGATCGTCTGCAAGGTGGCCCCGGCGATTGCCGCCGGCTGCACGGTCGTGCTGAAGCCCTCGGAAATCGCGCCGATCAGTGGCATCGTCTTCGCCGAGATCATGGAGGCGGCGGGCGTGCCGAAGGGCGTGTTCAACCTCGTCAACGGCACGGGGCCGGAGGTCGGGCAGGTCATGGCCGGCCATCTGGATGTCGACATGGTGTCCTTCACCGGCTCGACGCGGGCGGGCATCATCGTCGCCAAGACGGCGGCCGACACGGTGAAGCGCGTGGCGCAGGAACTCGGCGGCAAGTCGGCGAACATCATCCTGCCGGATGCGGATTTCGAGACGGCGGTCGCCCTGGGCGTCGACGGCTGCTTCTCCAACAGCGGCCAGTCCTGCGACGCGCCGACCCGGATGCTGGTGCCGGCCGACCGCCACGACGAGGCGCTGGCCATCGCCAGAACGGCGGCGGAAAAATTCAGGGTGGGCGATCCGCGTGCCGACGAGACCGATCTCGGTCCCGTCGTCAGCCAGGTGCAGTACGACAAGATCCAGCGCCTGATCGCCAGCGGCATCGAGGAAGGCGCGACGCTGGTGATCGGCGGCCCGGGCCGTCCCGAAGGGCTGAACCGCGGCTACTATATCCGCCCCACCGTCTTCGGCCATGTGACGCCCGACATGACAATCGCCCGCGAGGAGATTTTCGGCCCCGTCCTGTCGATCCTCTCCTACGAGGACGAGGAGGATGCCATACGCATCGCCAACGACACGGTTTACGGGCTGGCGGCCTATGTGCAGTCGCAGGATATTGACCACGCCCGCAGGGTCGCGGCCCGCATGCGCGCCGGTTCCGTCTATGTCAACTATCCCGACTGGGACACCCGCTCCTCCTTCGGCGGCTACAAGCAGTCCGGCAACGGCCGCGAATATGCCGAATGGGGCGTCCACGATTTCCTAGAGATCAAGAGCGTCGTCGGTTGGGGCGCGTGAGAGACGGCGGGGCGGCACTCGGCGAGGAAATTGTCATGAAAACAACCAGCGATCCGGTTTTGCGCAATCTCTATCAGGAGACTGCGGCACCCGGACCCGACCTCCGGCCGCTCGACGGTGATTGGAAATGCGATGTGGTCATCGTCGGCGGCGGCTATACCGGTCTTTCGACGGCGTTGCATCTGGCCGAACGCGGGGTTTCCGCGACGGTGATCGAGGCGCACGAGATCGGCTACGGCGCTTCCGGCCGCAATGGCGGGCAGGTCAATCCCGGCCTCAAGCCCGATCCCGACCAGGTCGAGGCGGACTACGGTCCCGATCTCGGGCGGCGCATGGTCGCGCTGTCCTATGGCGCACCGGACGAGGTGTTCGCCCTGATCGAGCGCCACGGCATCGACTGCGCCGCCGCCCGCACCGGCACGATGCGCGCCGCGGTCAATCCGGCTTCGGAACGGTCCGTTGCCGCTCTGGCCGAACAGTGCAGGGCGCGCAACATGCCCGTGGAGCTGCTGGATGCGCAGGAAACGCAGGCTCTGACCGGAACGGATCGCTACCGTTGTGCCCTGATCGACCGGCGCGGCGGCCATCTCAACCCGCTCGGCTATGCGCGCGGCCTTGCGCATGCCGCCCTGAGGGCAGGGGCGCGGCTGCATGTCGGCACGCCCGCCGTCGCGCTGGCGGCGACCGGCAACGGCTGGACGGTGCGCACGCCGGGCGGCACCGTATCGGCGCCGCAGGTCGTGATCGGTACGAACGGTTACACGGACGATCTCTGGCCGCGGCTGAAGGAAACCGTCGTGCCCGTCTATAGCGCGATCGCCGCGACCGAGCCGCTTCCGCCGGACCTGCGGACGCGGATCATGCCGGGCCGTTCGTCGCTTTATGAGATCGGATGGGATGTCGTTTACTACCGCATCGACGATGCCGGGCGGCTGCTGATGGGCGGGCGCGGGCCGCAACGCGACGTCGCCGGTGCGGGGGACTACCGCCACCTCATCCGCTATGCCGAACGGCTGTGGCCGGACTTGGAAGGACAGGACTGGCCGTATCGCTGGAACGGCAGGGTTGCGGTGACGGCCGATCATTATCCGCATCTGTCGCAGCCCGCCCGCGGCCTGCATACGGTTCTCGGCTATAACGGGCGGGGCGTTGCGATGTCGACCGTCGCGGGCCGGCTGATCGCCGAGCGCATCGCAACGGAAGGGCGCGCGTCGATGGATCTTCCCTTGCGGCAGGCGCTCGAGCCGATCGACTTCCACCGGTTCGCGCCCATCGGCGTCGAAGCGCGCATTCTGTATGGACGCCTCCGCGACAGGATCGGTCTCTGACTTTCGCGCGGGGCCTGGACGCTCAGGATTGACGGCTTTGCTGCCTGCGCCGGGCGATCTCGTAGCCGGCCGCACCGACGATCGCCGCGGCGATCATGATCAGCGCCAGCGCGTTGACCGCCGGCGTGAGGCCGGTGCGCACCTTGGTGGCGATGAACACCGTCAACGGCGTTTCGAAGCCGCGCACGAACAAGGTCGTGTTGTAGTTTTCGATGGATTGCAGGATGGCCAGAAAGGTCGAGGCGAGCAAGGCGGGCTTCAGGAAGGGCAGCAGGATGCGCCGGAACACCATGAATTTCGAGGCGCCGAGGCTGAGTGCGGCCTCTTCCTGCGTGCGGTCGAACCGTTGCAACCGGGCGGCGACCATCAGCATCACATAGCAGATGATGAAGCTCGACTGGGCGAGGACGATCAGGAACAGGCCGCCTCCGATGCCGATCTGGCGCCAGAGCACCAGCGTGGCGATGCCGATGACGACGCCGGGGGTGAGAAGCGGCGACACCATGACGGCGTAGAGCACGCTTTTCGCCTTGCCGTTCAGGCTGGTGAGCAGCAGGGCCGCCGCCGTGCCGACCGGAAGCGACACCAGGGCGACCAGAAAGGCGATCAGCGCCGACGTCCAGGCCGCGTGCCACATGGGCTGGTCGGCCCACAGGTCCTGAAACCATTTCAGCGTCGCCCCCTGCCAGGGCGTCACGGTGGGGAAGCGGCTGGTGTTGAAGGTCGCCAGCCCCATGACGGCCAGCGGCGCGAAGAGATAGAGGAAGAACACCGCCATGTAGAAGCGGAAAAGCGCCTTCGCGATCCAGCCGCCGGAGGTCATTTCGCCACCTCGGCCAGATTGACGCGCGCCAGCTTCAGCACCGCGAACACCACCGCAAGGCACAGGACCAGCAGCACCAGCGCATAGGCCGCGCCGCGGTTCCAGTCGCCGCCTTCGAAGAACCAGTTGTAGATGATTTCGGTGAACCAGCGGCTGCCGGGCGACCCGAGCAATGCCGGCGCCACGTAGGAGCCGGCCGCCAGCATGAAGGTGAAGATGCAGCCGGTGGCGATGCCGGCCTTGGCGTGCGGCAGGACGACCCGCCAGTGAATGCGCCAGACCGATGCGCCGAGATCGCGCGCCGCCTCGACCTGCGACTTGTCGAGGCTTTCTATGGAATTGTAGATCGGAAACAGCATGAACAGGATATAGGCGTAGACCATGCCGACCAGCACCGCGCCGTCGCCCGCCCAGCGGATGGGCGTGTCGATGATGCCCGTGGCCAGCAGGAAGGCGTTCAACGGACCGCGGAAGGCGAGCAGGATATACCAGGCCAGCGTGCGCAGCACCTCGTTGATCCAGAAGGGAATGGTCAGCGCGACCAGCGCCACCGCCGTCTGGTTGGCGCTCGCCTGCTGCGCCAGCCAGTAGGCCAGCGGATAACAGACCAGGAACGTGGCGAAGGCGACCAGAGCGCTCGCCCAGATGGTCTTGAGGAAGATCGCCCGGTGAATGGGTTCCCCGAACAGGTAGAGGATGTTGGCGAGCGTGTAGACGTCGTCCGGGCCGCCGATCCGCGCCGGCGGCAGGTTCGGCCTCAGCGCATATTCGATCATCGTCAGGTTGGGGGCGAGCACCATGCCCGCCAGCCAGATGAAAACCAGCCCCATGATGATCGTGCCGGGCCCGCGACCGAAGCGTCGGAAGATCTCAGACATCGGCCAGCACCGTCGCATGCTCCGGGCTAAACGAGAATTGCGCGACCTCGCCGGCCGGCGGTGCCGCCGACAGCGCGGTGCTGGTGATGGCCGCGACCACCGCGGCGTCGCCCGCGCCCTTTCCGTAGGCAAGCGCGAAGGCGCCTTCGAAATCGATCCGGTCGATGCGCGCGCTCAGGCTGTTCTCACCATCCGAACCCGAAACGAGGGCCTCGGGGCGGACATAGAGTCGTGCGGATTGACCGATGGCGAGATCCGGCCCCGCGCGCCCGCGCAAGCGGCCGGCGGCGCTTTCCAGCGTCGCCACGCCGTCGGTTATGTCCGTGACCTTGCCCGGAATGGCGTTGTTCTCGCCGACGAAGGTGGCGATGAAGGGCGTGGCCGGGCTGTCGTAAAGCTCGCGCGGCGTGCCGACCTGCTCCAGCGCGCCCGCATTCATCACGGCGATGCGGTCCGACATGGCGAGCGCCTCGGACTGGTCGTGGGTGATGTAGATGAATGTGACGCCGGTGCGCTTTTGCAGGGCGCGCAGCTCGGCGCGCATGTGCTGGCGCAGCTTCAGGTCGAGCGCCGAAAGCGGCTCGTCCAGCAGCAGGACCTGCGGTTCGATGGCGAGCGCCCGGGCAATCGCCACGCGCTGGCGCTGGCCGCCGGAAAGCGCGCCGGGCAGGCGGTCGCCATACCCTTTGAGCGCGATGAGTTCGAGAAGCTCCTCGGCCTTTTCGCGACGCCGGGCCTTCGGGACGCCGCGCGCCTCGAGGCCGAAGGCGATGTTTTCCCACACCGGCATCAGCGGAAACAGCGCCAGCGACTGGAAGATCATGGCGGTCGGGCGGCGGTCCGGGCCGAGCCCCTTCATGTCCTTGCCGTTGATCGAGACACGGCCGGCGGTCGGCTCGAGAAATCCGGCGATCATGCGCAGGATCGTCGTCTTGCCGCAGCCCGAGGGACCGAGAATGGAAAAGAATTCGCCGCCGCCGACGGTGAAGGACACATCGTCCACCGCCCGGGTGGCGCCGAAAACCATGCTGACCTTGTCGAGTTCGACCGAATGCATGCAGACCCCGGAATAAACGGAGAGGGCGGCAAGCGGCCGCCCTTCCCAATGACCATGATAAGGCTTCTATCAGGCGGAGAGGAACTTGTCCTGATACTCGTTGCGCTTGGCGACGTACCAGCTTTCCTGAACCGGCCACCACCACAGCTTGTCCAGCGCGTCGCCCGGATAGGCGTTGGCGAAGAACGCCTTGGCTTCCTCGGAAAGCAGCGCGTCGGCGCCGACGGCGGTGGAGTTGATCGAGGTGGCGTTGGAATAGAGCGCACCTGCTTCCGGCGTCAGGAAGAAGTTGATGAAGGCATAGGCCTGTTCGAGGTTCTCGGCGCCCTTGGGGATCGAGATGCCTTCCATCCACGCCAGCGCGCCTTCCTTCGGCGCGATGAAGCCGACTGGCAGGCCTTCCTTGCCGAGGGCGGCGGCGGTCGAATCCCACGTCTGGCCGATGGTGGCGCCGTTGACGCGGAACGCGCCCTGGGCCTCGTTCTCGTTCGACCAGAACTGCACGATGTTGCCCTTGCGGGCGATGGCTTCTGCGAGGATCACGTCGAAGATTTCCGTCTGCGCCTCGGGCGAGGTGAAGGCGTCGCGCAACGGGCGAGGCAGCTTGCCTTCGGCTTCCAGCCACAGGCCGAGGCCGACGAGGCTGGAATGGCCGCGAACCGTGGCCTTGCCTTCGCTCTCCGGCTTCCAGATGTCGCCATAGGAGGCGGTGCCGTATTCGAGCGGCGACTGGTCGCGGTCGAAGGCGATGGCTTCCGTGCCCCAGTCGGCGGGAACCTGATAGCGCTTGCCGTCGACGACGGCGCCGAGCGTTTCGGAATTCTTCCACGCGCCGGGCAGGCAGCGGGCGACCTCGACCTTCGATTCGTCGATGGGCTGCACGAGGTCGAACTCGACGTAGTTCGGCACCCGGTCGACCGTCGGCCAGATGATGTCGAAACCGCCGCCGTTGTTGGCGCGCAGCTGGTTCAGAAGCTCGTCGTTGGTGCCGTAGGGCGTGTAGCGGGCCTTGATGCCGGTGGCCTTCTCGAAGGCGGCCAGCAGCTCGTCGTTGATATAGCCGGCCCAGGCGAAGATGTTCACCGTTCCGGACGAGCCCTGGGCAAAGCCCTGACGCGAAACGAACGGGGCGGCGAGCGCCGCGCCGGCGAAGGCGGCTGCGCCCTTCAGAACAGTGCGCCTGTGGGTGGTGAGCATCGTTTCCTCCTTTATGAGCAGATGAGTGGAGGCAACCTAGAGAGTTCATGTGACAGTGCGACGACACGAACATGGCGTTGTTCTGGCCGCAAGCCGCACACGAACCTTCCCCCAGTCCCGGGCAGGCAGGCCGTTGTTCGTACCATGCTGTTCCTCCGGGGGCAGGATAGCGCGCGTGCCGAAGGAATGTCCAGCCTTTGCGCCGGTCGAGGCGGCGATACGTTGGTGATATGGCATCGGGGCCGGGCGGGGTTTCCTGCCTGAATCCTTCAGACGATGGCGTGATCGGTCGCCCGGCTGTCCTGAAACGCCAGGGCGTCGTCGTAAAGGGCGCAGAAGCGGCGTGCGACATCGCTGGCGATGGATGCGATCAGCGGCGCAAGCCGCGACGAGGGGCTTTTCAGATGGACGGCGAAATAATCGGTGGCCGGGAAGGACGGCTTCACGTTGAGCACGCGCAGGGCGCCGCTGCGCAACTCGTTCTGGATGACGATCGGCGGCAGGACCGAAATGCCGATGCCGGCCGAAATCATGCTGACGGTCGTCGCGAGCGAATTCGAGTAATGAATGATCGAATCCTCGAGGCAGTTGGCGGGCAGGTATTCCACCATGCGGCCGTGATTGTGGGTCCCAACCTCGTAGGAGATGATCGGATAATGCAGGATGTCGTGCTTGCCCAGCGCGTCCTCGCCGGTCTTCAGCCGGCCGTCCACGATCCAGAACATTCCGAATGTGCACAGGTCGAGAATCCGGAAACTTTCCCGTTTCGGGCCGGGAAAACCCAGAATGATGTCGAGTTCGCGGCTTTCGAGCCGGCTCGTCAGCATGCTCGACGATTCCGTGGTGATCGCCACCCGGATGCGGGGGAACTTGCGCCGGAGCACCTCCATGATGCCCGGCAGCAGGGTGAGCGCCATGCTGGGCAGAAGGCCGATCCGCACCGTGCCTTCCACGGTCGACGCCGGGCTGACCGCCGTGACGAGGCGATCGTAGCGGGCGACGATATCGCGCGCGCCCTCCACGAAGGTCATGCCTTCCTGCGTCAGCCGCACTTCGCGGGTATCGCGCTCGAAGAGCTTGATGCCCAGTTCATGTTCCATCGCGGCGATGCGGTTGGAGATCGCCGCCGGCGTCATGTTCATGCGTTCCGCCGTGACCCGGAAGTTCTTCAGCTCCGAAAGCCAGACCACCGTTTCGAGAAAGCGGATGTTCATGCGGGTCCTGTCTTGCAGCAAAAGGAAGGAAAAGGCGGGCGTTCTGCAAAAAACGTCTCCACCGCCCGGGATTAAAGGATAAGTTTTCTCCCGCGGCAAGTAAGGGAGCGGGCGCGCCGGCGCGCCCGTCCACCGTTCCGTTCAGTTCGCTGCAAGCCGTGCCTGCACCTTGGCGCTCGCGCCGGAGAGGTCGCCGAGCTTGCTCGCCCCGTCGCGCACACTCGCTTCCCGCTGCTTGCCGCGCTCCTGCATGGCAAGCGCCTTTTCCGCCACCTCGCGGACCTCGCCGCGCGGCAGCACGAGAACGCCGCTTTCGTCGGCGAGGATCGCGTCGCCCGGCATGACCACCGCGCCGCCGCAGCTCACCGGAATGTTCATGCCGCCGCCGAGATCGTAGATGCGGGTGGTAATCGGCGAAAGCCCGCGCGCCCACATCGGGAAGTCGGAATCGACGATTTCCGCGAGGTCGGTGCAGGGGCCATCGACGATGCCGGCCGTCGCGCCCGAGGCCTTGACGGCAACGGTGACGCCGCCGCCCCAGCAGGCATATTTGTCGTCGCCCAGCCGGTCGACCACCAGAATGTCACCCGGCCTCAAAAGCCCGGCGACATGGTGCAGCAGGGTCGAATCCGGCCCGGCGATGGCCAGCGTCACCGCCGTGCCGACGACGCGGCGGCCGGGCAGAAGCGGCTGGATGGCCCGGTTCATGAAGCCGAACAGCCGCCAGTGGCCGACCGTCGCCGTCTCGACGCCGGAGAGAAGTTCGAGGTCTTCGGCCGGAACCTGGTCCGGCATGTCGCGCAGGGTGTACATCGACGCTCCTCCTCAACCGCAGGCCAGACGGCGGTGCTGCGTCATGGGAATGAGCGTCCGCACGCGGGAAATCTGCCTGGGGTCGATATGGGCGGTGACGTAGCCGACGCCGTCGGAGGCGCGGGCAATCGTGTGGCCCCACGGGTCGCAGACCAGCGAGTGGCCGTAGCAGGCGCGCTTCTCGCCGTTCACTGTCACCCCGCCGGTCTGGCCGCAGGCGACGAAATAGGTCTGGGTCTCGATGGCGCGGGCCCGGGCCAGCACTTCCCAATGGTCCTTGCCGGTCTGCAGCGTGAAGGCGGCGGGCAGCACGATGACGTCGCAGCCGGCCTTTTCCAGTTGCAGGAACAGTTCGAAGAAGCGGATGTCGTAGCAGATGGCGCAGCCGACCTTCAGCCCGTCGATCTCGTAGGTGACGATGTCCTCGCCTGGTTTGACGGTGGCCGATTCCTTGTAGGCCGTGCCGTCCGGCGCGACGATGTCGAACATGTGGATCTTGCGGTAGGCGGCGACCTGCGTGCCCTCGCGGTCGAAGACGAAGGAGGTGTTGTAGATGCGGTTTTCGCCCTCCACCTTCTCCATGATCGTGCCAGCATGCACGAACACCTTGTGCTCGCGGGCGAAATCCTGCGCCATGCGATAGGCCGCGCCGCCCGCCGGTTCGGCAAGCGCCAGCTTTTCTTCCGTGGTCGTGCCGTAGACCTCGAAATATTCCGGCAGGACGATGAGGTCCGGCCGGTCGGCGCTGAAAGCCTCTTCCATCAGGGCGCGGGTCTGCTTCAGATTCTTCTCGCGGTCCTGCTGCGGGTTGGTCTGTATCAGGCTGATTTTCATGTCATGTCTCCGGTCGCGTCAGGCGACGATCTTTTCCTGCTTGAGGGTGTTGATGGTGTTCATGATGCCGGCGCGCAGCGTCATCGTCTGGGTGGCGACGACCAGAAGCGAGGCCCCCTCCTCCAGCGCGAAGGCGCGCTCGGCGGGCGTCCAGGCGGGCATCACCCAGTCCTTGCCGGCTTCGCGGGCGGCGCGGGCGATGCGCTTCAGGTCGGCCCGGTCGGCGTCGTTGAAGGAATAGGCGCCGCGCCCGCGCGCGAGCGCCAGGTCGGACGGGCCGGGGAAGAGCCCGTCGACCGTTTCGAGCGCGATGATCTTCTCGACGTCTTCAAGGCTTTCGGCCGTCTCGATCATCGCGTAGCATTTCGTGCGGGCATTTTCCGTCTCGAAGGCGTCGCTTGCCGGGCGCGTGTAGCCGAAGACCCGGCCGCCGGCGTAGGAGCGCACCCCGGTCATCGGATATTTCGCCGCCTTCGTCACCGCGCGGGCATGGTCGACGCCGAGGATGTGCGGCACGATCACCCCGTCGGAGCCGAAATCGAGCGCCTGCTGGATGGATTCGGCGTTGGGCGCGATGATCTTGGTGATCACCGGAATGCCGAGCGCCCTGGTGAAGGCGAGGAACTGGTCGAGCGTGGCGAGGTCGAAGGTGCCGTGCTCCAGTTCCAGCACCAGCGATTTCACGCCGCAGCTTCGGGCGATCTCGAGATAGCCGTAGTGCGGTTGCGACATCCACAATGCGATATTGTCCATTTCAGTCGTTACTCCCTTGGAAATTGGCGGTGTCACTTGCCGATGGTCCTCGACAGGCCGAGCGTGCGTTCGATGAGAAAGATGATGAGAAGCGTCGCCGCGATCAGCACCACCGAGATGGCGGCGGTCATCGGGTCGGTCCGGCTTTCCACGTAGTCGAAGATCTCCACCGGCAGCGTCGTCATGCGCGGTCCGGTGATGAACAGCGAGATCACCACCTCGTCGAAGGAGATCAGGAAGGAAAGCGCGGCGCTGGCGATGAAGCCGGGCATCAGGAGCGGCAGCGTGATGCGGCGGAACACCGTGAACGGCGAGGCGCCCAGCATGGTCGCGGCCTCCTCCACCGAGGGCGGAAGCGTCGAGAACGCCGTGGTCATGATGCGGATGACATAGGGCGTCGTGACGATCAGATGGGCGGTAACCAGCCCGGTGAAGGTGCCGAGCAGCCGCGCCTGCACGAAGACGAGCAGGATGGCGAGGCCGAGCACGATGGAGGGTAAGAGCAGCGGCGCGGTGAACAGGTTCATCGCGAGGTCCCGGCCGGGGAAGCTGTAGCGGCGGATGGCGTAAGCCGCCGGAACGCCCGCCGCCAGCCCGAGAACGGTGACGGTGGAGGCGATGGCGAGGCTGACCTTGAAGGCCTCCATCAGCTTCTGGTGGCTGAACATGGCGGCGTACCAGCGCAGCCCCCAGCTTTGCGGCGGGAAGGTGAGATAGCTGTCGTTGCTGAAGGACAGCGGCAGCACGACCAGCATCGGCGCCAGCAGGAAGAGATAGAGGCAGATGACGAGAATGCGGAACGGAACGGTGATCTTGCCGATCATGGTGCTCTCCTTCTCATTCGAAGCGGCGGACGACGCGCGAATAGAGCGCGAGCGCCAGGCCGAAGATGACGAGGACGATGACGGAGGTGGCGGCGGCCTTCGGCCATTCGAGCTGGATGACGGCCTGATCGTAGATTTCCGTCGCCAGCAGGAAGACGCGCCCGCCGCCGAGCAGCTTCGGGGTGATGAAGGAGGAAATCGCCAGCACGAAGCACAGCAGGCAGCCGAGCGCCACGCCCGGCAGGGTGAGCGGGAAGACGACCCGGCGGAACCGTGTCCAGGCATTGGCGCCGAGCGAGGCGGCGGCCTCTTCCAGATGGACGTCGAGCCGCCCGAACCCGGCGATCAGCGACAGCGCCATATAGGGGATCAGCACTTCCACCAGCCCGATGGTGACGCCGAGCCAGTTGTTGACCAGGCGGATCGGCTGGGAAATCAGCCCGCCGGACATCAGGAGACCGTTGACGACCCCCTGGTCGCCGAGGATCACCATCCAGCCGTAGGTGCGCACGACCGAGCTGACGAGCAGCGGCGACACGGTGACGACGAACAGCAGGTTGCGCCATGCCGGCGAGACGCGGTGCAGGAAGAGCGCGATCGGATAGGCGCAGCACAGCGTGATCAGCGTCACCGACAGCGAGAGCAGCAGCGAATTGCCGATCAGTTCGAGGTTGAAGCTATCCGTCAGGAAGCCCGTATAGCTTTCCAGCGAGTAATTGCCGGTCAGCACGCCGCCGCTGCGGCTTTCCATGAAGGAAATCTGCCCGAGCCGGAAGACCGGCAGGATGAAGGCGACGAGGTTGATGATCGCCATCGGCACGAGAAGGACGAGGGCGATGACCGGAAAGCGCCGTTCCCCGGCGCGGGTGGCGATGGGGGCTGCAAGCTGGCTCATGGCGCATCGCCCCGGAAGACCAGCATGTCCTGCGGCTTCCATTCGCACAGCACCTTTTCGCCCGCCGCGAAGGCGTGGCCGCCGCTGGCGGTGTGGACTTCCGCCTTCAGCACATGCGTGCCGGTGTCGATATCGTATTGCACGACGTCGCCGATATAGGTGACGCGCAGCACGCGGCCCTGCACGCTGTTGGTGGCGACGCTGACGAGCGCCCGGTCGCGATTGGGTGTCACGCCGATGCGGTGCGGGCGGATGACGATCTTCGCCTTGCCCTCGGCAACGCCGCGCGTATCGCAGCGGTAGACGCCCTCGCCGAGCCGCACGGTGTCGGCGGCCTCGATCTCGCCGTCGAGCGCGTTGGCGCGGCCGACGAAATCGGCGACGAACAGCGAGGCGGGCCGCTCGTAGATATCCTCCGGCGTGCCGAGCTGGGCGAGCCGGCCGCCGGCCATGACGCCGACGAGGTCGCACATGGTCAGCGCCTCGACCTGGTCGTGGGTGACGAAGACGGTGGTGATCGAAAGGCGCTGCTGGATCTCGCGGATCTCGACGCGCATCTCGTCACGCAGCTTGGCGTCCAGGTTGGAGAGCGGCTCGTCGAGCAGCAGGATGCGCGGCCGGATGACCAGCGCCCGGGCCAGCGCCACGCGCTGTTGCTGGCCCCCGGACATTTCCTTCGGCTTGCGCGGGCCGTAGCCCGGCAGGCGCACCATCTCCAGCGCCTCCTCGACGCGGGAGCGGATTTCCGCCCGGGCAACGCCGCGCATTTCCAGCCCGAAGCCGACATTCTCGGCCACTGTCATATGCGGGAAGAGCGCGTAATTCTGGAAGACGAGGCCGATATCGCGTTTGTGCGGCGCCTTGCGCGAAATATCGTCGCCGCCGATGCGGATATGGCCTTCCGTGACCGACAGAAGGCCCGCGATCATGCGCAGCGTCGTCGTCTTGCCGCAGCCCGACGGCCCCAGCAGCCCGAGCAGCTTGCCGCGCGGCAGGTCGAGATCGAGATTGTCGACCGCGACGTAGTGGCCGTAGCGCTTGGTGATGTTTTCGAGCTTGAGGAAGGCCGGTTCGGCCGTCTCCGGGCGCGCGGCTCCGTTCGCGGCAGCGCCGCGCATATTCGCCATCTGCATGGATGTCGATCCTGTCTTTTGAAGAACGGGAAGGTTTCGAGAGAGCGCCCCGTCGGCCGGGACGCCCGTCAGCCTCGCTTCCGGATACCGCTTAGCGGCTGGCGGGAATGATCTGGCGGCGCCAGGGCTGGAGGATGTCCTCGCGCATGTCGCCGATGCTCATCCAGTCGACGGCGATCAGCTTTTCCCGCTGCTCCGGGTCCATCAGCGGAATGCGCGCCTTCGTGGCGTCGTCCACCTCGGCCTTGGTGTTGGTCGGCGCGTAGAACATCGCCTTGGCGAAGTTCGCCTGCGCCTCGGGGCTCAGCACATAGTTGACGAAGGCGAGCGTCGCCTCTTCCTCGGGCGCGTTGGCGATGGCGCTGATCACGTTGATCTGCGAGGCCGTGCCCTCGACCGGGCCGACCGAACGCATACGGCCTTCCGTCTGGTCGAAATAGAATTGCGAGCGGGCGTTGTAGCCGATGGAAAGCGTGGCGGTGCCGTTGGCGACCAGCGTATAGGCGTCCGGCTTCGGCTCCCAGGTCTGGACCGAGGGGGCGAGCTGCACCAGCTTCTCGACGCCGGGCTCGATGGTTTTCTTGTAATCGTTCTCGCCGGCCAAACGGTTGGCGATGATCGTCAGCAGGATGGCCTGGATGTCGCCGCCGCCCTGCGCGGGAATGGTGATCTTGCCCTTCTGCGCCGGGTCCCACAGCGCTTCCCAGCTCGTCGGCGCCTCCGGGAAGGCGTCGCGGTTGTAGATCAGCGCCAGCGTGTCGTAGGTGAGCGGCAGGGCGAAGCCGCCGAGTTCCTTGCCGATATCGGCGATATCCGCATAGGCCGCGACTTTCGACAGGTCGAGATCGGCCACCAGCCCCTCTTCCTTGGCGATCTTGGCGACCGAAAGGTCGTAGATCACGGCGTTAGCCTGCGGCGCATCCTTCTGGGCGCGCATGTTGCCGAGCGAGGTGGCGGCGTTCTGCACGCCGAAATAGTTCACCTTGATGTCCGGGTGCTTTTCCATAAAGGGCTCGACCACGGCCTTCATGTAGTTTTCCTCGAAGGCACCACGGTATCCCATCACCGTGATCTCGGCTGCCGCAGCCGGCAGCGCCACGCCCAGCGCGGACGAAATGCACAACAGATTCAGGATCTTCCCAATTGTCTTCTTCATGTCCGTTCCCTTGTTTTGGAGGCCTTGTGGCCCGTGTTATTGGGAAGGACGATAAGGTCGGCCCGCGCAAAGGGTCCAACGGGTAATTCTGTTCGACTGTTTGAAAAAGCTTTCCATCGGAAAGCGCCGGGAGCGGCAATGGTGTTGGACGCTTACCCAGCTTTCGCCCGAAAGAGGTCCGGCGACTGCCTGACGATGTTCAGGGCTTCCGCCGCCAGCGCCAGCATGGCGGGCTGCGGCTGGTCGGTGCCCAGCCCGCGCACGGTGCGGACATGGCCGATGGCGTCGTCGAAGTCGGCAAACAGGTCGGGACGGGCAAGGTGCAGGTAGAGCGCGATGACGGTGGCCGAGCGGCTGCGGCCGCCGCGGCAGTGGACCAGCACGTTGCCCCGGCGATGCGGCGGATAGTGAGCCTTTCCAGGGCTCGCCTGCCCGAGAATGCCGTGCAAGGCAAGGGTCGCGGCCAGCAGATGCTGGGGCAGGTTGCCGGGGCCGTCGATCAGACCGATATGGGTTCGGCGCACCACCGTGCCGTCGGGAAGCGCAAGCGGCAGCAATTCGATATTGACCGCGAGATTCATCGTGGCGGTGATGCCGTGCTGCAAAAGAAGATCGGGATCGTCCGCGGCGACGCGGTTGCCGATGAACAGCCCGGCGCCCTCTCGCCCGATCGCATCGCACACCTTCAGGAGAACCGGCAGCCGGTCTTCCTGCTCTTCGGTCAGTTGCGCCAAGTTCCGATGGGTCTGCATGCGTGTCATCCTGTCTTTTCGATCGGCTCGGCAGGCCCGAAACGAAGGGTCCGTTCCATGCAAAGCCTGTTCTTGAGCCGCTTGCGCAGGATAGCCATGTCCTCCGGTCCTGCAAAGGCCGGCACGATGTGCCGGGCACCGGTCTCATGGGCGAGGCGCAGGGTGTCGCGAAGCCTGGGATGGACGTTCCACGGCAGCCATCGCGCCTTGCCGGCGGCCAGCAGGCCGGCAGCGGGGGTGCCGGCCGGCACATGGCTGGAAAAGACGAAGCGAAACCCGTCGCCCCGGCGCGACACGAGTTCGGCGGAAAGCCCCGCCTCGCCATTGGCTTCGGCGGCGACGATCACATCGCCCGGCTGCCAGTCCGGCGAGGAGGCCGCGCCGGCCAGGAAGTCGGACAGTTCCCGATGCTGCCCGGGTGGTATTACGTCGTCGGTGTCGGCCGCCAGATCTTCCATCTCGGACCGGACCTGCGGACAGACGCGGACGGTGAGACCGCGCTGCGTGAGCGCCAGCGCCATTTCCGGGCCTCGGCCGCCGGAGGGAACGGGCAGGACCGCGCCGTTTGCCGCAGCGGTGGCGATGATGTCGATCTGGTTGGCGAGGCTGCTGTCGCGATCCCCGTAGGAGACGTCCGTCACCATGCAGGTCGCGGGCGGCGGCGGATCGAAAGGCAGCAGCGTGGACTCCGAACTCCAGTCGCCGGTGTAGAGAAAACCGCCATCGGCTGCGATATGGAACCATATGCCGCCCGGCGCATGGCCGCTCCGTCCCAGCGTCACGACGAGGCCTTCGATTGAGGCTTCCCCGCGGGCGGGTAGAATCCTGCGCCGGGCGGAGCCGATGATGCCGAGGGGAATCTGCCGGAGGGTCGCCGCCGTCGCATAGACCGGCGGATTGCCGATCCGCGCGGCAAGCTGCAACGCGCCGGCGTGATCCATGTGGGCATGCGACAGGCAGATGGCGTCCACGTCGCCGATGCCGCTCATGTCCGGCAGCACGCCCGGCTGCGGCCCCTCGCCGAGGTCGAACAGCAGGCGGCGGCCGCTTATTTCGAGGAGAAAGGCTGCCGGAAGCTTGCCGCCGAGGCCGCTGATCGCGGTCAGTTCTGCCACGGCAGGGCTCCCTTCGGCAGCCGCGCCGACAGCAGCGAGGCCGCGCCCATCAGCAGGAGAACGATGGCGACCATCAGGCATCCGACCGCCGCGGCGAGCGTCGAGGAGCCGCCTTCCTCCAGGAAGACGATCATCGGCCCGAGCGTTCTGGCGCTCGACGAGACGAGCAGGATCGAGACCTGGATTTCGTTGAGCGCGTTCATGAACACGATGATGCCGCCGGCGAAGGCCGTGGGAGCGACCATCGGCAGGACGATATCCCGCATCCGGGCAAGGAACGGGGCGCCGGCGATCTGTCCGGCCTCCTCCAGAGAGCGGTCGACCTGGGCGAAGCCGCCGAGGATCGGCCTGAGCGCGAGCGCCAGGAAGTTGGACAGATAGGCGGCGAGGATGATCCAGACGGTGCCGTAGATGCTGAGGCCGAGGACCGGCAGCGGCCTCAGGAAGAACAGGATCATGGCGACGCCGAGAATGATGCCGGGCAGGGCATAGGAGAGTTCGGCGGCAAGCTGGACGAGCCGGACCAGAAGCCCCTTATGCCAGCTCAGGAAATAGGCGAGGAAGAACGACACCGTCACCAGGATCGCCGCCGCCCCGGCGGTCAGGCCGAGGCTGGTCAGAAACGCGTTGCGGATCGAGGCATGGTGGAAGAGGGCGTTGGCGTAGTGGGCGACGGTCAGGTTCGTGAGGGTCAGTTCCTGGCCGAAGCCGGTGACGAGCGAGGTGGCGACCAGCGCCGAAAGCGGCAGGACCAGCGTTGCGGCGAGGAACAGCCACGCTGCCGCTTCCAGCAGGGGCCGCGCGCGGCCAAGGGCGATGACGACCGGTTGTCCGCCACTTTCGACGCGCATGTCGCCGCGTCCCCCGAGCCAGCCGCTGATGCCGATCCCGGCCACGGTGATCACGGAAAGCAGCAGCGCGAGCGCGGCCATGTCGGAAAGCGCGGCCGGGCCGTAGCTGTTGAGCTGCTGGTAGATCAGCGTGATCAGGGTGGGAAAGCGGGCGGGAATGCCCAGCATGGCCTGGATGCCGAAATTGCCGATGGCCGAGACGAATGCCAGCGCGGCCCCGGCGAAGACGCCGGCGCGGGCGAGCGGCAGGAGGATGGTGAAGAGCAGCGTCCGGTTTCCCGCGCCGGCGGCCCGGGCCGCTTCGGCGAGATTGGGCGGCAGCCGTCGCAAGGCGGCGCGCACCGTCAGGAAAACCAGCGGGGCGTTGTAGAGACCGAGCAGGAGGATGATGCCGGTGGAGGAGAACAGCGGATGGCGTGCGCCCTGCGGCAGGGCAAGGCCGAAGAGGCCGAGAACCGGGCTCGAGGGCGAGAAAGCCTGCACCCAGGCAAGGGCGGTCACTTGCGGCGGGATCATCAGCGGCAGGACGAAGCCGAACACCCAGGCGGTCTTGAGCCGCATGTCCGTATGCACGGTGATGACCGCCGCAAGGGAGCCGATGATAACGGCAAGCGCCGTCGAGGCAACCGAGACGTAAAGCGAATTGAGCGTCGCCGTGAAGACCCGCTTCCTCAGGAGCAGATCGGACAGCCGTTCGAAGTCCAGCGCGCCCTCGGGCGCCAGCGCCGTCCAGGCAAGCCGGGCAAGCGGGGCGAAGGAGAGCAGCATCACGAAAACGGCGAGTGCGCCGAGCACGAGCCATTGCGAGCGAAAGGGGAGAGCCGGCATTCGCTGGCGCTCCCGGGGCATTGCAACCGCCAGATCCGTCATCGGTCAGCCGCCGAAGGTCTCGGTGAACTTCTCGCGCACGTCCCTGTCCGTCGTGACGGCCTTGTCGGCGTCCATCGGCAGGAGCTTGATTTCAGAGAGTTTCGGGAAGCCGTCGGGCGGCGTGACCGAGGGATCGATCGGCATGTTTCCCTGCTTGGCGACGAGTTCCTGACCTTCGCTGGAGAGCAGGAAATCGACGAAGGCCTTGGCCGCTTCCGGCTGCTTCGCCGTGGACAGGATGGCGACCGGCTCGGTGATGAAGGAAACCCCGTCCTTCGGGAAGATCAGCTCGACCGGCGATCCGCTGGCCTTGGCGCGGATGACGTCGGCATCGGCGATGATGCCGTATTTGGCAAGGCCGCTGGCGACCGCCTTCAGGGCCGGGCCGTTGCCGCCGTCCGGGGCGATGTCGAGCCTTGCGAGGCCCTCGTAGAAGTCCCAGCCGATGCCGGGCACGTCGATGACGCTGTGCAGGTGGTTCAGCGCGGCGCCGGAATAAAGCGGGCTCGGCACGGCGATCTGTCCCTTGTTCTCGTCGGCGAGCAGGTCGGCCCAGGTTTCGACCGGCTTGGCCGTCTGGGTGTTGTAGGCAATCCCCGTCGAGATGATCTTGGTGCCGAAGAAGGTCATGTCCTTGTCGTAGGTGCCCTTGTCATAGGCTTCGACCTTGGCTTCGGGATAGGCCATCAGGCGGCCTTCCGCCTTGAGCTGGCCGAGGTTGATGGTATCGGCCACCAGAAGCACGTCCGGCTTGACCTCGCCGGCCTCGATCTCGGCGCGCAGGATGTTCATCAGTTGGCTGGTGCCGTTGCGGCTCCATTCCACCTTGATGTCGGGATGCTTCGCCTGGAAGGCGTCGACCGTCTGCTGGGCGATCTCCGGCGACTGCGAGGTGTAGAGCGTCAGCGTTTCGGCGCTGGCGGTGCCCGCCATCAGAAGCAGGGCGAGTGCAGGAATGAGGCGCATGGACGTTTCCTTTGCGTGGACGTTGAAGGGCACTCGTCAGGCGGCGGGGATGACCCAGCCGTCATTGACGCGAACGGAGATGGAACTGCCCGGAGAAAGAGGCTGCTCGTCGTAACTGTGCAGCGTCAGCGGGATGTCGGGCATGGCATCGGCATGGAAGTCGATCTGGTTGTGGCTGCCGCGGTAGATCACCCGCTCGACGGTGGCGGAGAAGCCGTCATCTTCCGTCCCGGCCAGTCCAAACTCGCCCGGATGGATGCAGAGCTTCGCGTCGGGGGCCTGCTGCTGGCCGGGTTTTGCGCGCACCTGGTGGCGCGTTCCGAAAATCTCCACGATGGCATGGCCGGGCCGGGCGGCCGGTTCGACATTGCGTGCCGGGAAGACCATGCCGCCGCCGATGAAGCGCGCCACCATTTCGTTCTGCGGCTCGCGGTAAAGAGCGCGGGGCGCGGCGAACTGCACGAGACGGCCGGCATCCATCACCGCGATGCGGTCCGCCAGCGCCATCGCCTCGGACTGGTCGTGGGTGATGTAGATCATGCTGGCGCCGGTTCGGCGGTGAAATTCGAGGAATTCCTTTTCCATCGACGCGCGCAGATGGACGTCGAGATTGGCGAGCGGCTCGTCCAGCAGCATCAGGGACGGGTCGGAGGCGAGGCACCGGGCCAGCGCCACCCGCTGACGCTGGCCGCCGGAAAGGTCGGCCGGCGCCCGCCCGCCGAATGCCTCCATGCCGACCGCGGCAAGCGCGTCGAGGCTGCGGCGGTTTCGCTCGGCGGCATTGATGCCGTTGATCTTCAGCGCATAGCCGACGTTTTCGGCGACGCTCATATGCGGCCAGAGGGCATAGTTCTGGAAGACGATGCCGATGTTGCGCTTCTCCGGGGGCAACGTGAACTGCCGCGAGGAAACCTCGGTCCCGCCGATCCGGATCGATCCGGCATCCAGTGTCTCGAAGCCGGCGACGAGACGCAGGAGGGTTGTCTTTCCACATCCCGAGGGGCCGAGAACGGCGACGAACTCGCCGTCGTTCACATCGAGTGAAACGCCATCGACCACCCGCTTTCCGGTGAAGCTCTTCGCCACATTTTCGAGAACGATGCCGACCATGCGGATCTGTTTCCAAGATGCTGATTTTTCACGTTTTTTCTCATGCGTGGAAGAATTTCATATTCTTCTGCACTCGTGTGCAACATAGGGATGACGTATATCGGTTTTGTGACATCGGGGATGCGCCTGTGGAGGGCGTGCGGCCTTCGCATGCGCTGACCGCCATCGGCCATGCCGTCACGACATTGAGGGGTGCAGGATGCGGTATGCCGATGCTCGACAATCGGAGCAGGCAGGGCCATGAGACCCTGGAGCAATTCCAGCGGAAGCGGGAACCGGTTTTGCCTCCGGAAAGGCTCGAGGCCGTCGAACGCGTGACATCGGTCAATCGATCGACGGCCTGAGGGCCGCAGGCGGCCTGACTATTCTTCGAACGCGACCTCCCGCGTCTTACGCACCGCGGGAACGATCATCGCGATCAGGCAGACGGCGGCGATTGCCAGCAGCGTCGCCGAGATCGGCCGCGTCAGGAAAACCGTCGGATCGCCGCGGCCGGTGAGCATCGCCCGGCGAAGGTTTTCCTCCAGCATCGGGCCGAGCACCAGTCCGAGAAGAAGCGGAGTCGGTTCGCAGCCGAGCTTCATCAGGATGTAGCCGATAGCGCCGCAGAGCATCATCACCAGCACGTCGAAGGTGCTGTTGCTCACGGTGTAGACCCCGACGCAGCACAGGGCGATGATGAGGGGGAAGAGCATGCGGTAGGGAACGGTGAGCAGCCTGACCCAGATGCCGATCATGGGAAGGTTGAGGATCACCAGCATGACGTTGCCGACCCACATGCTGGCGATCAATCCCCAGAAGAGCACGGGTTCGGTCGCGATGATGTTCGGCCCCGGCGTGACGCCGTGCAGGATAAGCGCGCCGACCATCATCGCCATTGTCGCATTGGCCGGGATGCCCAGCGTCAGGAGGGGAATGAAGGATGTCTGCGCGCCGGCATTGTTGGCGCTTTCGGGGGCGGCGACGCCCTCGATGGCGCCGTTGCCGAAGCGCTCCGGCGTTCTGGACAGGCGTTTTTCCAGCACATAGGCGGAAAAGGCGCCGATCGTCGCGCCGCCGCCGGGCAGGATGCCGAGAAGCGAGCCGACGCCGGTTCCCCGCAGGATAGGCATGGCGATGCTTTTGATGTCCTTGCGGCTCAGCAGCAGGGAGCCCACCTTCGAAACGGACCCCTTGCGCTCCGCCTCGTTTTCGAGGTTGAGGCAGATTTCCGCCAGGCCGAACAGGCCCATCGCGATTGCGACGAACTCGATGCCGTCGAGAAGGTTCTGGTTGCCGAAGGTCAGGCGGGCGACGCTGGTATACATGTCCTGCCCGATCAGGCCGAGCATCACGCCGAGGACGATCATCGCCAGCGCCTTGACGACCGAACCGGAGGCGATGGCGACGGATGCGATCAGGCCGAGGACCATGAGGGAGAAATATTCCGCCGGCCCGAACTTCAGCGCGACGCTGGCAAGCGGCGGCCCCATCGTGGCGATCACCAGCGTGGCGACCGTGCCGGCGAAGAACGAGCCGAGGGCCGCCGTTGCCAGCGCGGCGCCCGCCCGTCCCTGACGCGCCATCTTGTAGCCGTCGAGGGCGGTGACGACGGAAGAGGCCTCGCCGGGCAGGTTCAGGAGGATGGCGGTGGTCGAGCTTCCGTACTGGGCACCGTAGAAGATGCCGGCGAGCATGATCAGCGCGGTGACGGGCTCGAGCCCGAATGTCAGCGGCAGCAGCATGGCGATGGTGGCGACCGGGCCGAGCCCCGGCAGAACGCCGATGAGGGTTCCGACGAAGGCGCCGATGAAGCAATAGAACAGGTTGTTCAGGCTGAGGGCCGTCGACAGGCCGAGGCCGAGATTCGAAACGAGATCCATCTGCGTTACCTCATGCGCCGGTGAGCCAGGAGCCGAGCGCGGCCAGCGGCAGGCCGAGCGCCCCGGCGAAAATGAACCAGGCCGCCGCGCTGGAAAGCGCTGCCAGCAGCAGGGCGGGAACGAGCCTGAAATCCTTGCTCGCCCTTGCGGCGATCAGGATGGTGACGAAGACGGTGATCGGAAAGCCAAGCCCGTCCAGCGCGATGGCGAAGAAGAGGGCGCTGCCGCTGACGAGCAGGAGCCGCAGCCATGCGATGGACGAGACGGCGTTGCGTTCGGATGCGTTGCGCACGCCCGTCAGCACGGTGAGGACGCCGAAAAACGCCAGCATGCCGGACAGCACGAGCGGAAAGTAGCCGGGGCCCATGCGGATTGCGCTGCCCATCGGCAGGCGCAACGCGCCATAGGCGAAGACGGCAGCGACCAACAGGAAAAACAAGCCGGAAAGAACATCCTTGTTCCGGAGCAATACGTCCATGCGGTTCATCGGAGCCTCCCGCTCTTCATCGCAAGTTCAACGCCGTCAGCCCTGCGGAGCGGGAGCGTATGCCCGCGCTCCGCAGGGCAAGGGGAGAGGGCTTATTCCGACTTGTTCATCCCGTACATGCCGAGATCGCGGATGACCTGTTCCGCCTTGGTGCTTTCCTCCCGGGCCAGAGCGGCGAAACCTTCGCTGTCGCGGTAATCGACGAACTCACCCATCGTCTCCATTTTCTGGATGAAGTCCGGGTCGGCCATCGCCGCGGCCAGCGCATCGGTCAGCCGGGCGCGCACATCGTCGGGAATCCCCTTCGGGGCAATGATGCCCTTCCATGAAGACCAGGTGAAATCGATGCCCTTTTCGACGGCGGTCGGAACGTCCGGGTAGTCGCCGATCCTGTCCTGTTCCATCACGAAAAGCGGCGTCACCGTGCCGGCCTGCACATAGGGCCTGGCTTCCGCCGGCGTTGCCGTCACCGCGTCGATATGGCCGCCCGCGCATGAGGTCAGGGCTTCGGCCGCGCCGCCGTAAGGCACATGTTCGAAGGTGACGCCGGCGACCTTGCCGAACGCTTCCATAGACAGGTGGTTCGCGCCGCCGGCGCCGGAATTGCCCACCAGCACGGTGCCGGGATTCTCCTTGGCTGCTGCCAGGAAGGATTCGAAATCCTTGTATGTCGTGTCGGCGCAGGCGAGCACGATCTGAAGATTGCGGGCTATCAGCGCGAGGAAATCGACGCTGTCGATATCGTAGGTCGTCGCGCCATAATGCGGCAGAAGGGCAATGGGCCCCTGGGCGCCGGTGCCGAGCGTGTAGCCGTCGGGCCTTGCCTTCAGGGATGAGCCGGTGCCGATCGCCCCTCCGCCGCCGGGCTCGTTGCGGACGACGACAGTGGCGCCGTCGAGCTTTCTGGACAGGACGTCGGCCAGAACCCGGATCGAAAGATCCGTGCCCCCGCCAGCGGCATAGGGCACCACGATTTCAATCGGTTTCGTGGGGAAACCCTGGGCGTTAGCCGCAAACGCAGCCATGCAGGCCACGGCAGTCAGGCCGGTTGCCTTGATGAATTCGCGCATTTCCACCTCCCTTGGATATCGTCGCTCCTCCGACTGGCTGCCACGCTATGGATAAAGAAATTAGTTGTCAACTCATAATAAAATAATGGTCGTTAAGATCGAGAAGCCGGAGACCATGTTTCGAAACGATCTCTTCGCTGGAAGCGTAGGAATGAAAGCGAAATGGATTCGTTATTATATTGATTTTCATTTATTATTTTGAATATATGAGGGTGTTGCGTTGGCTCCGCCCCGTCATCTTCCGGATGCCGTATCGGGTTTCATCTTGGCGGACGTTGGTCGATATGACGATTGAAATTACAAATTTTAGACCTTGTTCCGCATGTTTTTGGGCAAGCTCACGCCCAGACGTTCCGCTTCCGTTTTCAGGGCGGGAACAATGGAGGGGTAGAGGTCGACGCCATCGGCCAGCGCCCGGCGGCGGCGCTCCAGTGCGGCTTGCCCGGGAAGGCGCACCGGCTTGCCGGGAACCCGGGGCGGCGAGGCGAGGCAGGCTTTCGCCAGCCAGCCGGTCTGCCGCAGGAAGGCGTCCCGGCCGCCGAAAGCCTCCGGATCGTGAACCGTGATGGTGACGGCCGCGTTCGTTCCTGTCGGGGCGTCGGCGCGGCCGTATCCCGCCAGGCCCTGGGTCAGGGCCTCGACGGAAAGCGCCATGCCGTATCCCTTCTGCCCGTGATCGAGGCCGCCGGTCGGCAGCAGGGTGCCGCCTTCGGTGACGGTCTGCGGGTCGTGCGAAGGCGCGCCTTCGGCATCCATCAGCCAGTCGTGGCGGTAGCTGCGGCCCTCGCGGAGCATGCGCTGGGCCATGTTGACCGTGGTGATGGAGGCGGAAATATCGATCAGGATCGGGTCCGCCGGCGTCGGTATGCCGTAGGCCACCGGGTCCGGGGTGAAGACGCCCTTCAGACCTCCGAAGGGAGCGACCTGCGCGCCGGACGGCGAGGAGGAGGCGATGGAGATCATCAGCCCCTGTGCCGTGGCCTCCGGCAGATAGGCGGCCAGAGCGCCGATGTGGTGGCTGTCGCCGATCGCCAGCGTTGCCGTTCCGTGGCGGCGCGCCCGTTCGCAGGTGAGCTTCACCCCCTCAGATACGAGCCATGCGCCGGGGAGCCGGTTGCCGCGCCAGCAGATCGCCGCGCCGCGGTCGGAAACCGTATCCGGTTCGCCGTCCTTCGTCATGACGCCATCGGCTATGCCTTGCAGATACCACGGCGCGAGCGCGAGGCCGTGCGTGTCGTGTCCCATCAGGTCCGCTTCGACGAGATAGTGCCCGACGGCGGCGGCTTTTGCCTCGCCGAGACCGGCGGCGCGAAAGAGTGCCACCGCGAAATCGCGCAATTCGGTGGCCGGAACGCTCATGGTGCCGTCCTTTCGAAAACCTCCGGATTGAGAACGCGCGCCGGACGGCCGCCGGCGATCAGCGTTTCGATATCCGCGATGTTCATCAGCCCGACATTCTCGACGGCCTCAACGGTATCGGCGCCCGAATGCGGCATGAAGACTGCCTTGGGATGGGTGAAGATCGGATGGCTCCTGTCCGGTGGTTCGACCGTGTAGGCGTCGAAGGCGGCGCCGCCGAGCTGGCCGGACTGGAGGGCGTCGTAGACGGCGTCGATATCCGTCACCTCGCCGCGGGCGAGATTGAGCAGCCGGGCGCCGGGTTTCATCTTCGAGAGCGCCGAGGCGTCGATCAGCGCCGCATTGTCCGCGCCGCCGAAGACGTGCAGCGAAAGATAGTGGGAGCGGGCCAGAAGTTCGGGCAGGTCGACGATGCCGATGGAATGGGCCTCGGCGAATGCGCGGTCCGCGTAAGGGTCCGTGGCGATGACGGTCATGCCAAGGGCTTTCGCCTTCAACGCCAGCGCGCGGCCGATATTGCCGAGGCCGAGGATGCCGAGTATCTTTCCGCCGATCTGGCTTCCCACCTGCCTGTTCCAGCCGCCCGATACGATGCCGATGTGGCTGGCGGGAATGGCGCGCGCCATCGAGAACATCAGGCCGAGCGCCAGTTCCGCCACCGCATCGGCGTTCGCGCCGGGGGTGTTGGCCACTGGAATGCCGCGGGCGGTGCAGGCGGGAATGTCGATATTGTCGACACCGACGCCATGTTTCAGCACGGCCTTCAGGCGGCCTGCCTGCGAAAGCGTCGCCTCCGTCACCGGCACGAGGCCGACGACGAGGTAGTCGGCCCTGGCGATGTGATCGGAAACGCCACCGTCGGGGCGGGCGGTGTCGGTGCAGCGGATCAGTTCCCAGCCGAGTTCCGCCAGCCGTGCCGGAACGCGCCCGTGGCGCCCGAAGCCGGGCGAGGTGGTAAGGAGGACGGTCATGCCTGCACCAGATCGTAGGCCTTGAGGATGGCGAGGATCTGCGCGTCCTGCGCGGGGTCGGGCAGGAGCGCGGGCTGCCGGCTCGCGCCGACGGAGGAATCCATCAGGTAGAGCGCGCGCTTGACGAGGGCGGGCGGATAGCCGAGCCCATAGAGATCCTTGCGGAAATTGCCGTAGATCGCCTGCTGGCGCGCGGCTTCTTGCTGATCGCCGCGGTTGAATGCCGCAAAGATTGCGGAAAGCACCTGCGGCATGACGTTGCCGAGGCCGGAAATGCAGCCGGCCGCCCCGTTTTGCAGCGACCAGTGTACGAGATGGTCGGGCCCGGAATAGACCTCGAAGCCGGGCTTTTCCCTGCCGACCTTGAGATAGGCCTCCAGCGTTTCCTGCGCGCCGCCGGAATCCTTGATGCCGGCGATATTGCCGTGATCGGCCAGCACGCTGGCGGTTTGCGGCTCGATATGGTTCTGGGTGCGGGCGGGAATGTCGTAAAGATAGACCGGCGTGCCGACGGCATCCGCCACGACCGAGAAATGCCGGATGAGGCCGTCCTGCGTGCAGGCGATGAAGAACGGGGTGATGACGGCGATGCCGCTCACGCCGATCCGGTCGAAGGCACGGGCAAGCTTCACCGTTTCGAAGGTGGCGGGCATGCCGGCATTGACGATGACATCCGCCCGGCCCGCGGCCTCGTCGACCACGGCTTCCGTCAGGGCCACCTTCTCCTCGAAGGTCAGGGCGGTGAAGTCGCCGTTCGTGCCGGCGCACATGATGTTGTTGCCGGCCTCGACCTGCCGCCGCACCTGGGCGCGGGTGGCTTCGAAATTGATCGTTTCGTCGTCGTTGAAGCAGGTGACGATGGCCACGAAGGCTTTTCTGTTCATGATGTACTCCGTTGTCTGGAGCCGCAGGCATGGTCCGTGATCGGCGTCGCCTGGTCCGGCAGGTGAAGGCTTCTCAGGCACTTTTCAGAAAGTCGGCGAGTTCGGCGGTCGGCGGCGCGTCGAGAACGCTGGCCGGCCCGTCGACGTTGACACGGCCCTTGTGCATGTAGACGACGCGGTTTGCGACCTTGCGGGCGAAGTCCATCTCGTGGGTCACGAGCACCATCGTCATGCCGTCGCGGGCGACCTGCTCGATGACCTTCAGAACCTCGGTGGTGAGCTGCGGGTCGAGGGCGGAGGTCACTTCGTCGAACAGCATCAGCTTCGGGGCGAGCGCAAGGCCACGCGCGATGGCGACGCGCTGCTGCTGTCCGCCCGAAAGCTGTTCGGGATACATGTCCATGCGATCGGCCAGCCCGACGCGGGTCAGGACTGCTTCCGCGACCGTCCGCGCCTCGGCAAAGGGCTTCTTCTTCACGAGGCGCAGCGCCAGCATCACGTTTTCGGCGGCCGTCATGTGCGGGAAGAGATTGTAGGACTGGAACACGATCCCGACGTCCTGCCGCAACCGGGCGAGATCGACCTTCCGGTCGTGCAGCGCGTGGCCGCAGACCCTGAGTTCGCCGCCTTCGATCGTCTCCAGCCGGTCGAGGCAGCGCAGCGCCGTGGACTTTCCGGAGCCGGACTGGCCGATGATGGCGACCACCTCGCCGGCATCGACGGTGAGGTCGATGCCCTTCAGCACCTGCAACGCGCCGAAGTTCTTCTGGACATTCTTCATCTCAACGACGGGAGACATTCAGTTTCCTTTCCATAGCGCGCGACAGTTCCGAAACGGGGAAGCAGACCGCGAAGTACAGGGCGCCGGCGAGCCCGAAATAGAGGAACGGCTCGAAGGTGGCATTGTTGATGATCTTGGCGTTGTAGGTCAGTTCCGGGAAGCCGACGATCAGCGAGGCGATGGAGGTGTTCTTGATGATCTGCACCATGAAGCCCACGGTCGGCGGGATGGCGATGCGCACCGCCTGCGGCGCGATCACGTGCCACATGCGCTGGGCCCGGCCGAGCCCCAGGCATTCGGCCGCCTCCCACTGGGCGCGGGCCACGGATTGCAGGCAGCCGCGCCAGATTTCGCCCATATAGGCGCTGGTGTAGATGGACATCGCCAGCGTCGCCGCGGTGAGCGGGGCGACGCCGCGCATGCCGATGATGTTCGGGCCGAAGAAGCACAGCCCCATCAGCACCAGCAGCGGAATCCCCTGGACGATCTGGATGTAGACCGAAGCCGCCCGGCGGATCGCCGGCACGGATGAAATGCGCGCCAGGGCGATCAGGGCGCCGGCCAGCCCCCCGAACAGGAATGTCAGGAGTGACAGGACGATCGTGTTGCCGAGCCCGGCGATCAGCGACATCAGGAGAACGGTGTTCATAGCGAAGTCCCCAGCCTGCGGCGTCGCGGAAAGAGAAGCTGGCCGATGAGGTGGAACGCCAGGCGGACGAGAACGGACAGGACGAAGTAGATGACGCCCACGACGACGAAGACCTCGAAATTCCGGAAGGTGTCGGACTGGATGCGGTTCGCGACGCCGAACAGTTCGTCCACGCCGACGGCCGAGACGATGGACGAGAAAAGCATCAGCAGGACGTATTGCGAGGTAAGCGCGGGATAGACCCGTTCCAGCGCCGGGCGGATGATGACGTGTAGATAGATCTGGAGCCGGTTCAGCCCGAGGCACTCCGCCGCCTCGATCTGGCCCCGGTTGATGCTTTCGATCCCGGCGCGCACGATTTCCGTCGTGTAGGCGCTGACATTGACCGTCAGCGCGATGACGGCGCCGACGAGAATCGGCAGGCGCAGCCCCGACGAGGCCAGCCCGAAGATCAGGAAATAGGCCTGGATCAGCAGGGGCGTGTTGCGGATGATCTCGACATACGACTTCACCAGCAGCCGCACCCAGCGCGGGCCGGAGGTGTAGAGCACCGCGCACACCGAACCCACGAGAATGCCGACGACCGTGGTGAAGAAAGTCAGCTGGATGGTGGTCCACAAACCTTCGAGCAGCGCCGGCCAACGCGCCAGCACCGGCTCGAAATCGAACCTGTAGTTCATATTGCTCCTCCTGCTCCTCCGCCGGCAGCCTGCGCGGCAGCCAAGCGGCAACAGGTGAAGCGCAAAAAGGCATTAATTGTCAATATCAATATTTTGAAAACGCGGTTGCCGTGCGATGATTTTTCAAGTTTTATATTATAAAATCAATTTATATCAATGGATTATGATTTTCTTGCAAAATCGTGTTGCATGCCGTTCAAAGTGGTGTAACAAATTTACATCCAATTCGGGAGGAGGAAGCCGTGTGGGCGCCCGCTGAGTTTTATCCGGATCCCGCGGTCGAGATTCTCGACGAGCGTTTCCGCAATCTGGTCGTGATGCATGCCGCCATCGAGCGGCTGCATACCGGCATGCGCTGGGCGGAAGGGCCTGTCTGGTTCGGCGATCACCGGTGCCTGTTGTGGAGCGATATTCCAAACGACCGCATCCTGCGTTACGACGAGGAGACCGGCGCCGTGAGCGAATTCCGGCGGGGCGGTCATGCCAACGGCAACACGCGCGACCGTCAGGGACGGCTGGTCTCCTGCGAGCATTCGGGGCGGCGCATCGTGCGGACGGAATTCGACGGCTCGATCCGCGTCATCGCCGACAATTATCGCGGCAAGCGGCTGAATTCGCCCAACGACGTCATCGTGAAGTCGGATGGTTCGATCTGGTTCTCCGATCCGACCTTCGGCCTGCGCGACTATTACGAAGGCGTGAAGGGCGAGGCGGAACTGCCGACCAATGTCTACCGCGTCGATCCGCAAACCGGCGCAATCGATATCGTCGTCGAAGGCATTCCTCAGCCCAACGGGCTCTGCTTCTCGCCCTCGGAGGACCGGCTCTATCTCGTCCAGACGCGGGGCGGAATCCATGTTTTCGACGTGGCGGCGGACGGGTGCAGCCTCGGCGAGCGCCGGCTTTTCGCCGATGCCGGCAAGACCGGCGCTCCCGACGGCATGCGCTGCGATGTCGAGGGCAATCTGTGGGCGGCCTGGGGCGTCGGCGAGGGGAATTTCGGCGTGCGGGTGTTCTCGCCCGACGGCACGGCCCTCGGCCACATCCACCTGCCCGAACGCTGCGCCAATCTCTGCTTCGGCGGACGGCATCGCACCCGGCTGTTCATGGCGGCCAGCCGCTCGATCTATTCCCTGCACGTCGCCGTGCAGGGCGTTGCCTATACATGATCTTGCACAGGGAGGAACATATGAAGATCGTGAAACTGCTCGGCGCGGCCACCGCATTCGGGATTGCCTTCGCAGGCGCCGCCACGGCGGACCAGCTTGCCGACATTCGCAAGGCGGGCGTCATCCGCGTGGCGACCGATATGGGCGTGCCGCCCTACGGCATGATGAGCCCCAGCCTCCAGCCGGTCGGCTCCGATGTCGACACGGCGAATCTTCTGGCCGAAAGCCTCGGCGTCAAGCTCGAACTCGTGCCGGTGACGGGGGCGAACCGCATCCCCTTCCTGCTCACCGACAAGGCCGATGTCGTCATCTCGTCCTTCTCGATGAACGCGGAACGTGAAAAGGTCATCGACTTCTCCCGTCCCTACGGTAAGATCCAGATCGTCATCGCCGGCCCGGCCTCCGAAAAGGTCAAAAGCTTCAACGATCTCGCCGGCAAGCGGGTGGTGGTGACGCGCGGCACGACCGCCGATTCCGGCCTGACGGAAGGCGCTCCCAAGGCGGAGATCGTCCGTTTCGACGACGACGCCACGCTGGTGACGGCCGTGACCTCTGGTCAGGCGGATCTCGCCGCCAATACCCCGTCCGTCATCAAGACGATCAACGAGAGGCGTTCGAACGATCCGCTGGAAATCAAGTTCCTGATCAACGTGTTCCCCTATGCCATCGGGCTGCGCAAGGGAGAGAGCGAACTCAAGGACTATCTCGACGGCTGGGTGGCCGACAATCTGGCGAACGGCAAGCTGAACACGATCTACAAGACCTGGCACGGCGCCGATCTGCCCGACATGAACGACTGACGAGGCGGGCACCGCCGCCCTGCGCGCGGTGCCCGTCTTGTTCCCTTGCGGGTTCTGCCGTGCTTTGCGCCATTCGCCGCCGGCGATCCGTTGTTTTTGCACGACCCGTCGCGGCGTGCGCGGTGGCGCGGGCATTCCGGGTTTTGATGGAGAAGTGAGAGATGAGTGTGACGATTGGGATTACGATGGGTGATCCTGCGGGTGTCGGGCCGGAGATCAGCCTGAAGGCGCTTGCGGAGATGGGGGCCGGGGATCGCGAGCGGACGCTGATCTACGGCAATCTCGCGACGCTCGAGGCGACGAAAGCGGCGATCGGCCTCGACATCGATCTTTCGGGCCGTGTCGTCGATCTGCCGGTCGAGGGGGCGCCCCTGCCGTTCGGCAGGCTGTCGGCGGCGGCAGGCGACGCGGCCTTCCGCTTCATCGAGAAGGCGGTGCGCGACGCCGAGGCCGGCAGGATCGGCTGCATCGTCACCGCGCCGATCAACAAGGAGGCGCTGAACGCCGCTGGCCATCACTATGACGGCCATACCGGCATGCTGCGCCACCTGACCGGCGCGAAGGCCGCCTACATGCTGCTCGCCTCCGAACGGCTGAAAGTCATCCACGTCTCCACCCATGTCTCGCTTCAGGAGGCGATCCGCCGCGCGACCACGGGGCGGGTGCTGGCGACGATCAGGGCCGGCGACGCACATCTGAAGCGCATCGGCTATGACAGGCCGCGCATCGCGGTGGCGGGGATCAACCCGCATTGCGGCGAAAACGGCTTGTTCGGCACGGAGGACGACGAGCAGATCGCCCCCGCCGTCGCCGCGGCGCGCGCCGAGGGCATCGACGCCCACGGCCCGATCTCCGCCGACACCGTGTTCCACCGCGCCTATGGCGGTGCGTTCGATCTGGTCGTCGCGCAATACCACGACCAGGGGCATATCCCGATCAAGCTGGTGGCCTTCGATACGGCGGTCAACGTGTCCGTCGAACTGCCCATCGACCGCACCTCGGTCGATCACGGCACGGCCTTCGACATCGCCGGCAAGGGGATCGCCAATCATGAAAACATGAATGCGGCTATCGCCTATGCGCGCAAGCTGGTCGCGGGAGGGCGCGGATGAGCCTTGTTCACGACCGCTGGAACGAGCCCGCCGCGCTGACGAACGCCCACCCGCGCCTCTCTCCGCCTTCGGAGGACGCGCATGGAAAGATCCGGGCCGCAATGGCCCGTCTCGAAGCATTGTGAGGGAGAACAGGTTCATGACGGCCGCCAATCGCATCATCACCCTGCACCAGCCGCGCCGCCTCGAGATCGGCGCCGGCGCGGTTTCGAAAGTCGGGGCCTGGGCCGGCGATGCCGCCCGCATCTTCGTCGTCGCCACGCCGCATACGGGCCGTTTCGTCGACCGCCTCGGGCTGTCCGGCCAGGTCACGCTGTTCGACGCCATTCCCGGCGAGCCGGATACGGCCGCCTTCGGGGCCGCTATGGAGGCGGCGCGCAAGGCGCGGCCGGATCTCGTCGTCGGCCTCGGCGGCGGCTCGGTCATGGACGTCGCCAAGCTGGTCGCCGCACTCTGGGATGGCGAGCAGAGCCTCGCGGACGTTGCCGGCCCCGACAGGGTGGCGGGCCGTCGAACCCGTCTGGCGCAGGTGGCGACCACGGCCGGAACCGGTTCGGAGGCCGGCATCCGCGCGCTCATCACCGATCCCGGCAAGGGCAACAAGATCGCCGTCGAAAGCCCGTACATGATCGCCGATCTGGCTGTGCTCGATCCGGAACTCACCTGGTCGGTGCCGCCGGCGGTCACGGCGGCGACGGGCGTCGATGCGATGGCCCATTGCGTCGAGGCTTTCACGAACCGCAAGGCGCATCCGGCGATCGATCATTATGCCCGCATCGGCATCGGGCTGGTCGGACGCTATCTCGCCCGTGCCGTGCGCGACGGAAAGGATACGCAGGCGCGCGAGGGCATGATGCTCGCCTCCTTCTATGGCGGTGTGTGTCTCGGCCCGGTCAATACGGCGGGGGGGCATGCGCTGGCCTATCCGCTCGGCACGCTGCTGCATCTGCCGCACGGGCTGGCGAACGCCATCATTTTTCCGCATGTGCTGGCCTTTAATGCGCCCGCCGCGGAGGAGAAGACGGCGGAAGTGGCCGATGCGCTCGGCATTGCCGAGCAGGCGAGGGCCGAGGGGCTGTTGAAGGCGGCCTACGGCTTCTGCGCCGGACTGGGCATCGAGATGCGGCTGTCGCACCACGGCGCGACGGAGGAGCAGCTCGCGCGTTTCGCCGCGGACGCCCACGCCATCCGCCGCCTGATGGACAACAATCCGCGCGACATGAGCGTGGACGACGTGCTGGCGGTCTACCGCGCCGCGTTCTGAGGCGATCAGAAATCCGCGACCTTTCCCCAGGCCGAGCCGTTGAAGCGGCCCGGCCGATAGGGCCGGGGATCGACGATGGGCTCGTCGCCCGTCACCAGATCGGCGATCAGGTGGCCCGCTCCCGGCCCGATGCCGAAGCCGTGGCCGCTGAAGCCGGCGGCGAGGATGAAGCCCGGCAGTTCCGCTGTCTCGCCGATGGCCGGCACGCCGTCGGGCGTGCTGTCGATGAAGCCGGCCCAGGTGGCGGCGATCTGCGTCCCGCGCAGCCCGGGCAGAAGGTCGAGGGCGCGCTCGTGGGTGAGCCGGATCGCGGCGGCATTCGGTTTCGGGTCGAGGATGCGCACGCGCTCCATCGGCGTCGGCGCGTCGAGCCGCCAGCGTTTCAGCGTCTCGTGGCCGCCGCGGATGCCTTCCAGCCCGCCCGGCCTCAGGCTGCGCCAGCGCCGGGCGAACATCGGCAGGAATTGCGGTGCGAAACGCATCTGCTGCGGCGTCGGGTCGAGCCTGCCGAGGCCGCTGACAGCCAGCGTATAGCCGCCGTCGCCGCGGCGGGTTGCGGAAACCGTCGCCGTATGCAGTGCATCCGGCAGGCCCTCCGCGCCGGGCGTCACCGACAGGATCGAGGAACGCATCGAGGCCTGCGGAAAGCGGATGCCGTGCTGCCGGCAGAAGGACGAGGCCCAGGCGCCGCCCGACATGATCGCGACCCTGGTGCGGATCATGCCCTGTTCCGTGACCACCGCGCTGACGCGCCCGCCTTCGGTTTCGAGCCCGCGCGCCGCGCAATTCTGGTGAACCGTGCCGCCGAGCGCCAGGATGGCGCGGGCGACGGCGGGCGCCGCCTTCGACGGGTCGGCGGTTCCGTCGGTCGGCGAGAAGACGCCGCCCTTCCAGCGCCGGCCCGTGGCGCGGCCCCGCTCGCTGGCGGCTTCGGCATCCAGCATGTGGGTTGTCACGCCGGCGGTGAGGGCGAAGTCGCGCCAGCGCGCCCAGCCTTCGAGCTCGGCCTCGTCGTTGCTGAGATAGAACAGGCCACAGCGGCGAAAGCCAGTATCCTGCCCGCTTTCGGCCGCGAAACCTTCCCAGAGCGCCAGGCTTTCGGTCGCGATGGGCAGTTCGCGGGCGTCGCGGTTCTGCTGGCGGCACCAGCCCCAATTCCGGCTGGACTGTTCCGCGCCGATCAGCCCCTTTTCGACCAGTGCCACCTTCTGGCCGCGCCGCGCGAGATAATAGGCGGCGAAGACCCCGACGATGCCGCCGCCGATGATGACGGCATCGGCGGATGCCGGCAGGGCCGGAGAGGTCTCGATCTTTTGCAGCGGCGCAGGCATGGCGGGACTCCTTACGATAGGCCTAGTCTAGACGCGCCTGCCGGCGAGGCGCTGCCAGAGAATGCTGGTTTGCGGCATTTCATGCCGTTTCGCCCTGTGCGGGCAAATCATTATGCTTCATGAAAAATTCCCGGTTGCGTCGGCCGGGAAATCTGATGTGATAGGCCTTTCATGCCGGCATCGGAATTTTATGCTGTGCCTGCGAACAAGCGTGGAAAGGATCCTCTGGCGTGATGAAGCTCGACCGGATCGATATCAAGATCCTCTACGAACTGCAAAAGAACGGCCGCATTACCAATGTCGAGCTGGCGGAGCTGGTCAATCTGTCGCCGAGCCCGTGCCTGATGCGCGTGAAGAAGTTGCAGGCCGAGGGCTATATCGAGGGTTACTCGGCCCAGATCAACATCAACAAGCTGGGCCAGACGCTGACCGTTTTCACCGAAATCACGCTCAAGAACCACCGGCAGATCGACTTTGCCCGCTTCCTGGCGGTGGTCGAGAAGATCGATCAGGTCGTGGAGTGCCATCTCGTTTCGGGCGGTTACGATTATCTCCTGAAATTCGTCACCTCCGGCATCGTCGAATACCAGTCGATCATGGAGCGCCTCACCGACATAGATGTCGGCATCGACAAGTATTTCAGCTTTGTGGTGCTGAAATCGCCGATCACCAAGGCGCATATGCCGCTGACCAGCCTCTTTCCGCTTTGAGAGCATGTCGCGCAAGGGTGTGAAGCGGACATGCCCCGGACAGGCGAGGACCCGTCAGCGCCTGCAATATTCCCGCACCAGTTCGGCATCCTGCCGGAGGGTGTCGAGCCAGTGCGGATCGAGCTTCGGCACGGAGGAGAACAGCAGTTTCGAATAGGGGTGCTGCGGCGCGTGGATGGCGTCGGTCGTGATGTGCTCGACCTTGCGGCCGCCATACATGACGACGATTTCGTCGCAGATCGTCTCGACCACCGACAGGTCGTGGCTGATGAAGATGTAGGAGAGGCCGAGTTCGCGCTGAAGCTCGCCGAGCAGGTCGATCACGGCGGCTGCGACCACGGTGTCGAGCGCCGAGGTGATCTCGTCGCAGATAATCAGGGTCGGTTCGGCCGCCAGCGCCCGGGCGAAATTGACGCGCTGCTTCTGGCCGCCGGAAAGGCCGGCGGGATGGCGATCGCGGATCGAGCGCGGCAGCTTCACCATGTCGAGGAGCTCGTCGATCCGCGCGTCGCGCGCTTTGCCCTTCATGCCGTGGTAGAAGGTCAGGGGGCGGCCGAGGATATCGCCGATCGGCTTGGACGGATTGAGCGCGGTATCCGCATACTGGAAGACGGTTTGCAGCCGGCGCAGTTCGTCGCGGGAGCGGCGGCGGGAATCCCGGTCCAGCTCGCGGTTCTCGAAGAGGATGTTGCCGGCGGCGGCCGGAAGAATGCCGGAGATGGCGCGCGCGAGCGTCGACTTGCCGCAGCCGGACTCGCCGATGATGCCGAGGTTGCGGCGTGGATAGACCGCAAGGCTCACCGTGTCGACGGCGCGGATCATGGGCAGGCCGTCCTCGCCGGGGGCGCCGTATCCGGCAACCAGCTTGTCGATCTCCAGAAGCGGGCGGGGGCGTTCGGCCTCGGCGGGTGCGACGGCGCGCGGCCGGGGGTGGAAGGCAGCGAGCAGTTGCCGCGTATAGGGATGCCGCGGGTTCTCGAGAATTTCGGCCGTGGTGCCGGTTTCCTGCACCTCCCCTGCCTTCAGCACGACGATCCGGTCGGCGATCTGCGCGACGACGGCCAGGTCGTGGGAAACGTAGACGCCCGCCATGCCGCCGTTGCGCATGGCCGACTTGAAAGCCCTGAGCACCTCGATCTGCGTCGTCACGTCCAGCGCGGTCGTCGGTTCGTCGAAGATGACGAGCGCCGGGTCGCCGATCAGCGCCATCGCGGCGGACAGGCGCTGCAATTGCCCGCCGGAGACCTGATGCGGATAGCGCTCGCCGATCGTATCGGGATCGGGCAGGGACAGCGCCCTGAACAGGTCCACCGCCTTGCGGCGTGCTTCTTCCGGCGGCATCAGATCGTGGATGCGGGTGATCTCGATCACCTGGTCGATGATCCTCTGCGCCGGGTTGAAGGCGGCGGCCGCGCTCTGCGGCACGTAGGAAACCCGGGTGCCGCGAATGGCCGCGCGTTCGGCCTCGGGGAGCGTCGCCATATCCTTGCCGGCCACGCTGACGCTGCCACCGGCGATGCGGCAGCCCGGGCGGGCATAGCCCATCAGGGTCAGCGCGATGGTGGTCTTGCCCGATCCGCTTTCGCCGATCAGCGCCACGATTTCGCCCTCCGGGACATCGATGTCGACGCCCCTGATGATTTCAATGCGGCGGCCGGAATCGGTGGTTGCATCGACCTTCAATCCACGGATTTCAACGAGATTGGCCATTATTCGCTCCTGTCGTGGATCTTTTCCGGCAGATTGTCGATCAGCAGGTTGACGCTGATCGTCAGGCTGGCAATGGCCAGCGACGGCAGGATCACGGCGGGCGCCGCGAAGGGCAGGCCGCCGATGTTCTCGCGCACCAGCGCGCCCCAGTCGGCGTTCGGCGGCTGAAGGCCGAGACCGAGGAACGACAGGCCGGACAGAAGCAGCACGATGAAGACGAAGCGCACGCCGAGATCGGCCAGCACCGGGCGGATGATGTTCGGCAGGATTTCGGAGCCGATGAGGTAGAGGATGCTTTCGCCGCGCACCCGCGCCACGGTGATGAAATCCATCGTGTTGATATTGACGGCGAGCGCGCGGGCGAAGCGGTAGGCGCCCGGCGTGTAGATGACCGACAGCGTCGTGATCAGCACCGGGATGGACGATCCGACGGCCGCGACCACCACGAGGCCGAAGAGCTTGCTTGGAATGGAGTTCAGCGCATCGAGGAAGCGGCTGAGTGCTGCATCGAACCACCCGCCGATGACGGCGGCGGACATGCCGAGCACGACGCCGGAGACGCAGGCGATGGCGACCGCCGCCAGCGAGATGCCCACCGTGAAACGCGCGCCCATGAGGATGCGCGAGAGGACGTCGCGGCCGAGATAGTCGGAGCCGAGCCAGAACTCGGAGGTCATCGGGCCGAAATAGTCGTAGTCGACGATCTCGCCCACCGGATGCGGGATCAGCCAGGGGGCGAAAACGGCGATGAAGGCCCAGAAGAGGATGATGAGGAAGCCGAGCACGCCGACGGCGTTGATCCGGTAGCCAAGGCGGGGGCCGTGCGATGCCTTGCGGATGTGGTCCTTGGCGATGTCTTCGGTCATCAGCGCAGCCTCGGATTGGACATGATGGCGATGATGTCCGCGGTGGTGATCAGCAGAAGATAACCGAAGCAGAAGATCATCGCGCAGCTCTGGATCAGCGGAAGGTCGCGCGTGGCAACGCCGTCCACCATCAGCTTGGCGATGCCGGGATAGTTGAAGATCGTCTCGACGATGATGACGCCGCCGACGAGATAGGAAAGCGACAGCGCCACCGCGTTGACGATCGGGCCGAGCGCGTTGGGCAGCGCGTGCCGCAGCACGATGCGCGTGCGCGAGGCGCCCTTGAGAAGCGCCATTTCCACATAGGGCGTGTTCAGCGTCTCGATCACGGCGGCGCGGCTCATGCGGATCATCTGCGCGGAGACCACGAAGGTCAGCGTGATGACGGGCATGGCGTAGACGCGCAGCATGTCGTAGACGGAATGGATCTCGCTGACCAGCGACAGGGCCGGCAGCCACCGGAGATAGACGGCGAAGACGAGGACGGCGAGTGTCGCGATCATGAATTCGGGCACCGAGATGACGCCGATGGTGAGGATCGTGACGATGCGGTCGTAGGGCGTTCCGCGCAGCATGGCGGAGCTGATGCCGAGCGCCAGCGCCAGCGGAACGGCGATCAGCGTGGTGATGCCGGCAAGCTTCATGGAATTGACGAAACGCGGGCCGATCAGATCGGCGATCGCCATGTTGTTGGCGTAGGACGTTCCCAGTTCGCCCTGGAGAAGGCCGAACAGCCAGCGCACGAAGCGCAGCAGGGCGGGATCGTCGAGGTGCATGGCCGTGCGCAGGCCGGCGACGGCTTCCGGCGTGGCCGCCTGGCCGAGCAGTATCGTCGCGGTGTCGCCGGGCAGAAGGCTCGTGGCGGAGAAGACGATGAAAGACACGATCAGGAGAGTCGTCAGCGCGATGACCACCCGTCTGGCGATGAGGGACACTATCCGTCGATTCATTCCCATGCTCCTGAAGCCTGTCCGGGACCGGAAACCGGCCGCATAAACGGCGGAACGGCCGGGCGCACAGGCGCGCCCGGCACCCGGAAGCTTATCAGGCTTCGAGCCAGACGTATTCCGCAAAGGCGTAGCCCATCATGCCGCCGAGCGGATTGGCTTCAAGGCCCTTCAGTTTGTCGCTGATGGCGTCGACGTTGGAAATGAAGGCCGGAATAATGGTTCCGGCGTCCTCGGCGATCATCGTTTGCAGCTCGAAATAGATTTCCTTGCGCTTTTCGAGGTCGAGCATGCCGCGGGCCTCGATCATCTTCCTGTCGAAGGTCTCCGACTTGTACTGGCTCTCGTTCCACGGGGCGTCGGAGGCGTAGAGCAGCGAGAACAGGATGTCCGGGGTCGGGCGCGGGTTGATGTTGCCGAAATGGACCGGCGCCTTCAGCCAGTAGTTGCTCCAGTAGCCGTCGGAGGGAACACGCTGCACGTCGAGCTTCATGCCGATCTCGGCGGCGGACGCCTGGATGATCATGGCCATGTCGACCGACGACGCCGCCGCATCGGAAGCGACGACCGGGATCGACTGGCCGATGAGGCCCGCCTTCTCGAAGTGGAATTTCGCCTTGTCGGGGTCGTAGGCTTTCGGCTTCAGATCGGGATTATGGTAGGGGTTCATCGGCGGCACGGGCTGGTCGTTGCCGACTTCCCCGAGGTCGCGAAGCGCTGCCTTGACGATCTGCTCGCGGTTGACGATCGACTTCATGCCGGCGACGAAATCGGCATTGTCGCCCGGCGCCTGGTCGAGGCGGATGTTGAGGTTGGAATAGTTGCCCGAGGTCGTCTTGGACAGAACGACGCCGTCCTGCCCGTCGAGCTGGCGCAGCGCGCGTGGATTGATCGCGGCGGCGAGCTGGATGTCGCCGGACAGGAGCGCGTTGACGCGGGCATTGTCGTCGGCGATGGCGAAGAATTCGAAGGAATCGACGTACGGGCCGGCGGACTTCCAGTAGTTGGGGTTCTTCGACATGACCGAGCGCACGCCCGGATCGAAGGTTTCGAGCTTGAAGGCGCCGGTGCCGTTGCCCTTGGAAAAGTCGGTCGTGCCATCGGCGACGATCATGAAGTGGTGCATGGCGAGGATGGTCGGCAGGTCGGCGTTCGGGCTGCCGAGCGTGATTTCGACCGTGTTCTTGTCCACCGCCTTGAAGCCGGTCATCTGGGACGCGATTGCCGCGACCTTGGAGCCGGCGGCCGGATCGAGATGCCGCTTCAGCGAGAAGACGACGTCCTCGGCCGTCAGTTCCTTGCCGTCGTGGAAGGTCACGCCCGACCGCAGCTTGACGGTCCAGGTCCGGGCATCGCCGGATTCGATGGACTCGGCCAGTTCCATCTGCGGAATGCCGTTGGCGTCGAGGAAGGTCAGGCGGTTGTAGAGCGAGCAGCAGCGGACATAGTCCGTCGACAGCGAGGCCTTGGCCGGGTCGAGCGTGTCGGCGGTCGAGGTCGACCAGCCGGCGGCCTTGAGCGTGCCGCCGGAAACCGGGGTGGCGGCCACGGCGCGCGAGGCGCGGCCGAAAATCGCCGAGCCGGCGGAAAGGGCGACACCGCCGGCCAGCATCATCTGCAACAGGTCGCGCCGGGTGGCGCCGCGGCGAATGGCCCGCTCGACCGCAGCGTCGTCGGCCCGGGTCCAGTTGGTCGTCAGATCGTCACTCATGTCTTTCCCCTTTTTTGTTTGATGTTCGGTAATGTCGGCAGGGCGTGTCCCGATTCACGCCCTGTCCGGTGCTGAAGCGGTTCAGCCGCGCGCCTGACGCACGGCGTCTGCGAGGCCGGCCATCGAGGTGAAGTGATAGTCCGGCTCGGTGAAGGCTTCCGGCTCGATCGTGCCGCCGTAACCCTTTTGGGCGTGACGGCGCTCTATCCAGCAATTGGTCATGCCGAGTTTCCGGGAAATGCCGATGTCGTGGTACTGGCTCTGGGCGACGTGCAGGATGTCGTCCTTCGACGCCCCCTCGCTTTCGACGAAGGCGAAGACCTTCTCGAAGAAGGCCGGGTCCGGTTTTTCCGTGCCCGTGTCATCCGCCGTGAAGGCGGCATGGAAGGGCTCTCCCAGTTCCTTCGAGAAATGGTCGAAGGCCCAGCGGCGGGCATTCGTCATGGCGATCAGGCGATAGGATCCGGCAAGTTCGGCAAGGGCGGCGCGGCTGTCTGCGAACCCCTTCCAGTTGCGGGCGGAATCGCGCAGGCGCTCGCCATAGGCCTTCTCCGCCGGCAGGCCGAGCTGCGGCGCGATGATCGTATAGACGCGCACGAGATCGTCCGGGAAGAGATCCGTCGCATCGGAATAACGGGCGGCGCGGTAGAGGGCCAGCGCTTCTTCTGCGTCGATCGTGACGCCGGCCTCTGCGGCGATTTCAGCCAGGCAGCCGCTCAGACCGCTTTCGAAATCGATCAGCGTCCCCACGACGTCGAAGGTCATATATCTGAATTCGTTCAGGTTCCTGGGCAATATCGGTCTCCGGGTCGCCACATGTCGATGCGTGACGTGCGGCATATTATTCTGCTGGCGAGGGGATATTTCCCCTCATATGCGTGAGAATGCCGGTTTTCCGGGGGCTCGAGCCGTTTCCGGGTTTCAGTTTGACACTTCCGTGACACCGGATTCTCCGAAATGGAGTGGGTCTTCGGCAGAAAATTGCGAATATGCGGCGTGCGGCGACATTTCGGGTGAATGGCGCGGTGCGGCGTGGGGGCGGTCAGGCCATGACTTCGCGAACCGCCGGGTCTTCCAGCGTCTGATCGAGGGTTTTCAGCGTCCGTTCGACGATCGCGTCGATTTCGCTATCCGTGCAGCAGAGCGGCGGCGCATAGCCGAGCACGCCGTTGCCGAAAGCGCGGATGACGAGGCCGTTTTCCCAGGCGCGGTCGAAGATCCTGCGGGAAGGGGCGGCGGCGGCCGGAAGCGGGGTCTTCCTTTCCTTGTCGGTGACGAGTTCGATGGCGGCCAGCATACCGCGGCCGCGAACGTCGCCGACCAGCGGATGGTCCTTCAGGTCCCGAAGGCCGGCCATGAGGCGGGCGCCGGTGCGGCGGCCGTTTTCCAGAAGACCGCCTTCGTAGAGTTTCAGCACTTCAAGCCCGACGGCTGCGCTGACCGGGTGGGCCGAATAGGTGTAGCCGTGGCCGACGGCCGCTTCGCCCGCGCCATCGGCAATGGTCTCGTAGACGTGATCGGCCATGAACACCGCGCCCATCGGAATGTAGCCGGAGGTCAGGCCCTTGGCCGTGGTCATGAAATCCGGAACGATGTCCTCGTCCGTGCAGGCGAACAGCGGGCCGGTGCGGCCGAAGCCGGTGATGACCTCGTCGGCAACGAAGAGGATGCCGTGGGAGCGGCAGAGTTCGCGCATGGCCTTGACCCAGCCGTCCGGCGGCACCAGCACGCCGCCGGAGCCCTGGATCGGCTCCACGTAGAAGGCGGCGACCCGATTCGGGCCTATGGCCTCGATCTTGTCCTTCAGGGCCTGCAACGAGGCGGCGATGATCGCCGCCGCGTCCTCGCCGGCCGGATTGCGATAGGCGTAGTGGGACGGAATCCTGTGCTGCCAGTCATAGGGAACGCCGAAGCCGGCATGAAAGGCGGGCAGGGCGGTCAGGCCCGCGCCGGCGGTGGTCGAGCCGTGATAGCCTTGCTCGACGGAGATGAACTGGTCGCGTTGCGGCTCACCCTTCGCATGCCAGTAATAGCGGATGAAGCGGATGGTGCTGTCGACCGCATCCGAGCCGCCGAGGGTGAAATAGACGTGGTTGAGATCGCCCGGTGCGCGGTCAGCGAGTTCGGAGGCCAGACGGATGGCCGGCTCGTTGCCGAGATCGAAATAGGCGGTCGCGTAGGGCAGTTCGCGCATCTGGCGGGCCGCGGCCTCGACGATGCTGTCATGGCCGTAACCGGCGTTGACGCACCACAGGCCGGCAAAGCCGTCGATGAGCTGGTGGCCGGTCGTATCGGTCACGGTGGCGCCGGCGGCGGATTTCAGCACGCGGACGCCGAGCTTCTCGTGGCCGCGGAACGAGGATACGGGATGCACCAGGTGGGCGCGGTCCAGTTCGATCAGGGAATTGCTCAACATGGGGTCTCTCCGGAATCAGCCGAGCGCCTGGCTGGTCAAGGCAAAGGTTGTCATCGGCGCGGCGGCGGATGGCGCTCCGCCGCCCCGGCGCATCGGCAGGCCGCCGCCGGCATGGGCAAGGCCGTGTCCGGCAAGCCAGGAGGCGAGCCCGGTCTTGGCGTCGGTGTCGACCCGCAGGAAAGCGCCGGTGCGTTCGGCGAAGATGAAGGAAAGCACGGCCTTGGCCGCTTCGATATCCGTCGCGACCACGGGGCCGGCCACTTCTCCGCGTCCGAAGGCGCGAAGCCCCGCGAAAGCGGCGATGGCGCCGTCTTTCCTCAGCACGGCGAAACGGCCCTGTCGCGCAAGCTCCGCGAACAGGGCGGTGCGATCGGCGCCGAAGGCCTGCCGGTCGAGCGCGGCGAGTTCGGCGGCGATGGTGGCATCCGCCCATTCGACGCCGGCCGGCCTGTCGACCGGCGCGACATGGCCGTGATGCTGAAGCACTTCGCCGGTTGCGACGAAGCCCATCTTTTCATAAAGAGGCCGGCCCTCGTCCGTGGCGACCAGCCGGCATTCCCGCGGGCCGGCGGCTTCGAGAGCGGTGTTCATCAGTGTCCGGCCGAGGCCGTGGCCCCGCATCGACTGGTCGACGATGACCATGTTGATGCAGGCGCAGGCATCCGCAAACAACGTCGCCATCGTCGTTCCGACGACGCGGCCGTTTTCGACGGCGACGAAACCCCGGCTCAGGGACAGGACGAACGCCCAGTCTTCCTTCCGGTGCGGCCAGTCGGCCTGGCGCGACAGGCCGGCGGCGGCATCGAGGTGTTCGGGACGGAATTCCTGGATCTCTATTTGGCCTGCCTGCATGCCGGAGCTCCTCTCTCGTCTGCTGCTTCAGTGATAGACCGGCGGGGAAAGAAGATTGTCCCGACAATGGTGCCGGTTCGATATGTTTCGCCGTTGCTTTCGCCCGCTGCCGCATCTTATGCCGGCTGCGGCCCGCATCGTACCGCAGTCGGCTGCGGCATGCGCAACTCTCTGCCAAACTGGCGGCCGGATACGGAACAATCTGCTTCGCCGGGCGGCAATTGCGGTGAGCCGGCCGGGTAAAGCAGCCTATGATCTGGTGACTGCGGCCACCCTCGATCCCCCAGCAAGGATGACGACGACATGACCATCTTCCGCCCCAAATACATTACCTTCGATTGCTACGGCACGCTGATCCATTTCCAGATGGGCGAGGCCGCGCGCGATCTGTATGGCGAGCGTCTGGACGAGGCGCAGATGCAGAAATTCATCCGGAATTTCTCGGCCTACCGCCTCGACGAGATCCTGGGCGACTGGAAGCCCTATGCCGAGGTCATTCACAATGCGCTGGAGCGGACGTGCAGGCTCAACGGCGTTTCCTTCACGGACGAGGATGCGCGCCTCGTCTACGACCGCGTTCCGACCTGGGGGCCGCATGCCGACGTTCCGGTCGCGCTTGCCAGGGTGGCGAAGGAGATCCCGCTCGTCATCCTGTCCAATGCGATGGATGCGCAGATCGGTTCCAACGTCGAAAAGCTCGGCGCGCCGTTCCATGCGGTCTACACCGCCGAGCAGGCGCAGGCCTACAAGCCGCGCTTCAGGGCCTTCGAATACATGTTCGACATGCTGGGCTGCGGTCCGGAAGACGTCCTGCATTGCTCGTCCTCCTTCCGCTACGACCTGATGTCCGCCCACGATCTGGGTATCAAGAACAAGGTATGGGTCAACCGCGGCCACGAGCCGGCCAATCCCTATTACGGCTATGTCGAGATCGCCGACATTTCCGGCCTGCCCGCCGTCGGCGGCCTCTGAGGAAGGGCGGCGCCATGAAGTTCGTCTCCTATTGGCATGACACGGCGCCCGTCTTTCAGGGCGCTGTCGAGGGTCCTGTCGAAGGGCACTACGACGTGGCCGTCATCGGCGGCGGCTTCACGGGTCTCGGCGCGGCGCGCCAGCTTGCGAAGGCCGGCGCGCGCGTCGTGGTTCTCGAAGGGGAGCGCATCGGCTGGGGGGCTTCCGGCCGCAATGGCGGCCATCTCAACAACGGCCTTGCCCATTCCTATCTCGCCGCGAAGGCGGAGCTGGGCAGGGAGCGGGCGATTGCCGTCTACAAGGCGTTCGACGATTCCATCGACACGCTGGAAGCGCTGATCGCCGAGGAAGGAATCGATTGCGATTTCCGCCGGGCCGGCAAGCTGAAGCTCGCCTCGAAGCCGCAGCATTTCGCAGGGCTGGCGAAGAATTTCGAGGCGGTGCATGCCGAGGTCGACCCCGACACGGCGCTGTTGTCCGCCGCCGACCTCAAGGACGAGATCGGATCGACCTTTTACGGCGCCATGCTTTCGAAGAAGAGCGCCATGATGCACATGGGCCGCTATGCGGCCGGACTGGCGGAGGCCGCCAGCCGCCACGGCGCGACGATCTTCGAAAACGCCGCCGTGACGCGGCATGCGCAAAAGGACGGCCGGCACGAACTGGAGACCGGTCGCGGCCGGGTGACGGCGGACAACGTGCTGGTCGCGACCGGCGCCTACACGCCGTCGAACTTCCATTATTTCCGCCGCCGCATCATCGCCGTCGGCAGCTTCATCATCGCCACGCGGCCTCTGACGGAGGACGAGGTGCGCGCCTCGGTTCCGGGCAACCGCACCTATGTCAATTCGATGAACATCGGCAATTATTTCCGCCTCGCGCCGGACAACCGGCTGATCTTCGGCGGCCGGGCCCGCTTCTCCGCCACTTCGGACCAGAGTTCCGACGCGAAGAGCGGCGCGATCCTGAAGGAAAGCCTGCATTGTATCTTCCCGCAGCTTGCGCATGTGCCGATCGAGTATTGCTGGGGCGGCCTCGTCGACATGACCAAGGATCGCTATCCGCGCGCCGGCTATCACGACGGCGTCTGGTACGCGATGGGCTATTCCGGCCACGGCGCGCAGCTTTCCACCCATCTCGGCATGGCCCTCGCCGACGCCATCCTCGGCGGCGCGGACACCAACCCGCTGAAGGGGCTGGACTGGCCGCCGGTGCCCGGCCATTTCGGCAAGCCCTGGTTCCTGCCCCTCGTCGGGCTCTATTACAGGATGCTCGACAGAATCCGGTAATCGAAGGAGGGGGCTGCGGGACGAAGCGGTTATTCCCTCACCACCAGCGGAACTGCCTTCTGCACGTCCACGAAAACCGGGCAAAAAGGAAGGGCTGCTTTCGCGGCCCTTCAGTCTGCCGGGGAAACGGGAGGGAGGGTCAGGCCAGTCCGCCGATGTGGAAGGTCTTGATCTCCAGATATTCCTCGATGCCGGCCTGCGCGCCCTCGCGGCCGAGGCCGGATTGCTTGATGCCGCCGAAAGGGGCGACCTCCGTGGAGATCGCGCCGGTATTGAGGCCGACCATGCCGAATTCGAGCGCTTCGCCCACGCGCCAGGCGCGTTTCAGGCTTTCCGTATAGAAATAGGCGGCGAGGCCGAAGGGCGTGCCGTTGGCGATGGCAATCGCTTCCTCTTCCGTTTCGAAGCGGAAGAGCGGCGCCACCGGCCCGAAGGTTTCCTCGCTGGCGAGCCGCATGTCGGTCGTCGCCCCCGTCAGCACCACCGGGGCGGTGTATTGCGGGCCTTCCGGCAAGGCGTGCGTGCGGGTGATGATCGTCGCGCCCTTCGCCAGCGCATCCTCGACATGGGCGCGGATCTTGGCAATCGCCGGCTCGTTGATCATCGGGCCGATGGAAACGCCCGCCTCGGTACCCGGCCCGACCTTCATGGCGTTGACTTTCGCCGCCAGCTTCTCGGCAAAGGCGTCGTAGACGCCGGCCTGCACCAGAATGCGGTTGGCGCAGACACAGGTCTGGCCGCCGTTGCGGAACTTCGAGACGAGCCCGCCCTCGACGGCGAGATCGAGGTCGGCATCGTCGAAGACGATGAACGGCGCGTTGCCGCCAAGTTCCAGCGAAAGCCGCTTCACGCTGGCGGCGGCGCCGCGCATCAGCAGCGAGCCGACGCGGGTGGAGCCGGTGAAGGAAATCTTGCGCACGGTCTCGTTGGCCATGATCTCCTCGCCGATCCCGGTCGGCAGGCCGGTGACGATGTTGACGACGCCGGCCGGAATGCCGGCGCGTTCGGCCAGAACGCCGAGCGCCAGCGCCGAATAGGGCGTGAACTCCGATGGCTTGATGACCACGGTGCAGCCGGCGGCGAGCGCCGGCGCCACCTTGCGGGTGATCATGGCGTTCGGGAAATTCCAGGGGGTGACGATGCCGCAGACGCCCACCGGCTCCTTGAGCACGACGATGCGGCGGTCCGGCGTCGGGGAGGGGATCGTGCCGCCGGCGATGCGGCGGGCTTCCTCGGCGAACCATTTGACGAAGGAGGCGCCGTAGCGGATTTCGCCCTTCGCCTCGTCCAGCGGCTTGCCCTGCTCCGTCGTCAGGATCAGGGCGAGATCGTCGACATGCTCGATCATCAGCGCATGCCAGGCTTCGAGCAGCGCCGCACGCTCGGCATGCGTCTTCTTCCGCCACGGGCCGAAGGCGGCATCGGCGGCCTCGATGGCCGCGCGGGTTTCCGCACCGCCCATGTCCGGCACGGTGCCGATCACCGCGCCGCTTGCCGGATCGGTCACGTCGACGGTCCCGCCCGGGGCGGCGGCGGTCCATCTGCCGCCGATCAGCCCCGTCTGCCGGAAGAGGTCCCTGTCCTTCAATGCCTGCATCATACGTCTCCAAAAATCAGTCGAGCGCCGCGAGAACCGTGGCGGTGATGGCGTCCGTCCTGTCCCTGCCCGGCACGGTGCCGATGCCCTGCGCCGTCGCCTTCTCCAGCGCGGTCATCACGCGGCGGGCGGCCTCGGCCTCGCCGAGATGGTCGAGCATCATCGCGCCCGACCAGATGGCGGCGATCGGATTGGCGATGCCGAGATGGGCGATGTCGGGCGCGGAGCCATGCACCGGCTCGAACATCGAGGGCGCGCTGCGGTCGGGGTTGATGTTGGCGGAAGCGGCAAAGCCGAGGCCGCCCTGGATGGCGGCGCCGAGGTCGGTCAGGATATCGCCGAAGAGGTTGGAGGCGACCACCACATCGAGGCTTTCGGGCGCCATGACCATGCGCGCCGCCATCGCGTCGATATGGTAGCTCGAAACCTCCACATCGGGATATTCGGCCGCGAGCGTGTGGGTGATCTCGTCCCAGAACACCATCGAATATTTCTGGGCGTTGGATTTGGTCACGGAGGCGAGCCTGCCGCGGCGCTTGCGGGCCTGCTCGAAGCCGAAGCGCAGGATGCGCTCGACGCCGGTGCGGGTGAAGATCGAGGTTTCGACCGCCACCTCGTCGGCGGTGCCCTGATGCACGCGGCCGCCGGCGCCGGAATATTCGCCTTCGGTGTTCTCGCGAATGCAGACGATATCGAAGCCTTCCGACTTCAGCGGTCCCTGCACGCCGGGCAGCAGCCGGTGCGGACGGATATTGGCATATTGCACGAAGGCCTTGCGGATCGGCAGCAGCAGGCCGTGCAGAGAGACCGAATCGGGCACTTCCGCCGGCCAGCCGACCGCGCCGAGCAGGATGGCGTCGAAGCCGCGCAGCGTCTCGATGCCATCGGCCGGCATCATCGCGCCTGTTTGCTTGTAGAAGGCGCAGGACCAGGGAAATTCGGTGCCTTCCAGCTTGAAGTCACCTTTGGCGGCGGCTTCGAGCACCGCCCAGGCGGCGTCCGTCACGTTGCGGCCGATGCCGTCTCCGGGCATGCGTGCGATGCGGTAGGTCTTCATGAAGAGGTTCCCCGATGATCGTCCGATGAGGACGCTTTGGCTTTTGCGGTTGGCAAGAGAGGCCTCGCGGCCGAAATCCTTGCCGATGCCGGCAGGCTGTCGGGGTCGAAGCTGAGCGTCATGGGCATCCTTCCTGGATAGGCCTGGATTGTAGCCATCGACGGCAAGCAGCATCGACCGACTGCGGTGCGGACGATGGACGAAAATCCCGTTTTGCGGCCGGCCGACAGCGCAATCTTCGGCACCGGCCGCCGATGGTGGGACGCAGGTCTTTCAATAGCCGCGGCTGCGGTCGACGAGGCCGTGCGGCTCCAGGCCGGCTTCGTAGCGCCGGATGTTCTCGATAACGGTGCGCGCCGCCGAGCGGGGCTGGGTGACGCTGGCGACATGCGGTGTCAGGATGATTTTCGGATGCGACCAGAAGGGATGGTCCGCGGGCAGCGGCTCCGGTTCGGTCACGTCGATCACCGCGCCGGAAAGGTGGCCGCTGTCGAGTGCCGCGATCAGGGCGTCATGGTCGAGCTGCCTGCCGCGCCCTGCATGCACCAGTCCGGCGCCCTGCGGCAGCAGGCCAAGGCGGCGGGCATCGAGAAGGCCGGCCGTTTCGTCCGTCAGCGGCAGCAGGCAGACGAGGATGTCGCTTGCCGAAAGCAGCGCCTCGAGCCCGTCCGGTCCGTGATGGCAGGTTACGCCGTCGATCCCGCGCGGTGAACGGCTCCAGCCGGCGAGTGGAAAGCCGAACGGCTGAAGTCGTTCCAGCGAGGCGAGGCCGAGCATGCCGAGGCCCAGAACGCCGACGCGCCGCTCGGCGGCGGGCGCCTGCGGCAGGATTGCCTGCCAGACCGAGCGGTGCTGCTGGTCGATATAGGCCGGCAGGTTGCGGTGCAGGGCCAGAACCCCGAGCGTGACATATTCCTGGATCATCAGGGCAATGTTCTCGTCCACCATGCGCACGACCTTCACATGCGCGGGCACGGCGTCGATGTGGAACTGGTCGACGCCCGCGCCGATCGAGAACAGGACCTCCAGATTGCGGTAGCGGGCGATATCCTGCGGCACGGTCCAGGTGATGAGGTAACGCACCGTGTCCGGGTCGACATCGGCCGGGTCCATGCAAAAGGGCAGCTGCGGCAGTTCGCGGGCGAATGCCTCCTGAAAGATGGCGCCGCGCTTCGCATCGGAATTGAAGAGGAAGGTCATCTGGGGTTTCCTTTTGGGAGCGGTCAGAGGGTGCAGCGTGCGCCGAGCGCCTCGGCCATCGCCTGGCAGGCGGCAAGCTCGCCCGTGCGGATGAATTCGTTCGGCCTGTGGGCCCGGCCGATATCGCCGGGGCCGCAGATGATGGCCTCGATGCCCGCGCCCTGGAACAGTCCGGCTTCGGTGCCGTAGCTGACGGCGGCAAGCGCCGGCATGCCGGTCAGTTCTTCCAGGAGTGCTGCAAGCGGCGCGTCCGCTGGCAGCGAAAGGGCCGGATATTCGCTGAGCGGCGTCCATTCGATGTCCGCGCCTGCGGCGGCAAGGGCCTCGACGGCGGCGCGGACCGACTCCAGCAGCGTTGCCGGCGAGACACCGGAAATCGCCCGCGCCTCGATGTCGGCCGAACAGGTGTCGGGAATGATGTTGATCGCCTGCCCGCCCGTCACCGTGCCGATCTGGAGCGAGGAATAGGGCGGTTCGAACGTCGCATCGAACGGGCCTTGCGTCAGCGCCGTCGCCGTTTCGACCGCCTTCGCCAGCACGCCGGTCATCAGGTGGATCGCATTGACGCCCAGGTCGGGCCGCGAGGAATGGCCTGATCGACCGCGCGCGGTGATCCGCACGGCGGCCTTGCCCTTGTGGGCGCGCACCGCCTGCATGTTGCTCGGTTCGCCGATGATGGCGCCGGCGGGCGGGGCACACAGGTCCGGCAGGCGTGCGATGAGGTGCGGCACGCCGCGGCAGCCGATCTCCTCGTCGTAGGAGAAGGCGATATGCACCGGCCGTTTCAGCGGCATGGCCGCGAGCGCCGGAACGGCGGCCAGCACGGCGGCGAGAAAACCCTTCATGTCGGCGGTGCCGCGCCCGAAGAGCCGGTCGCCGTCCGCCCGCAGCCGGAACGGATCGGATGACCATTCCGGCTCGCCGGCCGGCACGACGTCCATGTGACCGGACAGGATGTAGCCGGCGCCTTCGGCCGGGCCGAGCGTGGCGAAGAGGTTGGCCCGGTCGCCTTCCGGGCCGTGCAGCAGGGAGACTCTTGCGCCGTGACCTTCCAGATAGTCGCCGATCCAGCCGGCGATGGCGCCGTTGGGCGTGCCGGCCACGGAGGGGAAGCCCACCAGTCGTTCAAGGATCTCGATTGCGTTCATGGCTGTCTCCGCGCCTCGGCGCGCCGTCAGGAATCTTCCGGAAGGAGCTTACGACGGCGAAGCGTGTTTGTGTGCCGAAAAGTGGCGCCTTTCGGTAGATTGTTGTGGAGCATCAGCGCTTTCGGGAAACATGTGCCGGCGGGAATCGTTACGGTCTGTTTCCGTGGACTTGGCTGCGATGATCGGCGCAGTCTCACGCAAGGGGGCAGGAAGTGAAGCCGTTTGCGCCGGACCGCCTGAGGGTCGAGAGCTTCGAGTTGCGGACCGTGGATATCGCGGACATGGACCCCGGCCATCTGCATGCCCTGTCGATGACGGTTCGATGGCCCTACCGCGCGGACGAATGGCTTTTCCTGCGCGATTGCGGGCATGGCCGCGCCGCGCTCGATGAAATCGACCGGGTAGTCGCGACGGCCATGCTCTTTCCTTATGGCGATAGGCCCTGCGGCGACGGGCTGGCCACGCTGGGCGCGGTGATCGTCTCGCCGCGATTCCAGCGGCAGGGCGTCGCCCCCTGGCTGATCCGGCAACTCGTCGAAGCGTCGCCGGCGCGGTCTTACCGGCTGAACGCGACGGAGGTCTCGCGGCGGCTGTTCTCCTGTCTCGGTTTCCAGCCGACCGGGCAGCGCGTTTATCGCAACCGGGGAAGGGTGCATTGTCCTGCCGATGCGGCGGTGCTTGTCCGGCCCGCGCGGATCGGGCGCCTCGACGTCAGCAGACTGGCGGCCGTGATCGAGGTCGATCGCAAGGCGTTCGGCGCCTCGCGCGGCCGGCTCCTGCAACGGTTGCTGACGGACAATATCGGCTACGGGCTTTTCGAGGGTGGCCGGCTGAAGGCTTTCGCCATCCGCAGGGCCATCGGGCGGGGACATGCGATCGGTCCGGTCGTCGCGGAAAGCGACGAGGATGCCATTGCGGTCGTCAACCGGCATTTCGCCGATCTGGAAGGCCAGCTCGTCCGTCTCGATACGCCGCAGGAAAGCCCGTCCTTCAACGCGGCGCTCGCGCAGGCCGGGCTGGTGGTCGTCGAAACGCTGGCGGCCATGTCGCTGGGCGCGGTGGCGGATATGCCGGGGCGGTTCCCGCAGGGACAGCCGCGAACCTTCGCGCTGGCGAGCCCGGCCCTCGGCTGACAGGGAAAATGTCAATTGCCGCTACGGCATCGACGACGGTTCGAGGGAATAGCCGACCGCCGGCAGCAGGTCGTTCTCGGCCATGAAGTTCCGGCCGTAAAGCGCGCAGAACAGGGCCACCCCCGCGTCGTGCAGGGGCACGGGAACGCCTTTTTCCCGCGCCAGAACGATCACCTGCATGATGCCGAAGGGAATGTCCTCGGTGACGAAGCGCGTCTCGACCGATGTCGGCCCCGGAGGCCCTTTCCGTTTTTCATGCACTGCTGCCGCCATGCCGGCGAGGGTCATGCCCTCGGGAAAGCCGAAGGTCAGCCTGTAATGCTCCTGGACGGTGCGCACGCGCACGCCGTGCGCTGCGGCGGTGGCGAGACGTTCGGCGTCGAGCGCCTCGATCAGCCGGGCGACCGACGGCGTGATGCCGTCGTAATTGGCCCAGTATTCGCCCTTTTCGATTCGGGTGAAGTTGCACAGCGCGCTCGCCATATGGATCGGCGGATTGAGATTGCTGAGCGCGATGGCGGTGAGGTTTTGCGCCAGGCGAAACCGGTCGCCGAACAGGTGCCGGCAGATTTGCAGCCCCTCGGCGGCGCGGGCGGCAGGCAGGACGGCGATTTCCAGAAGGGTGCGAATGCCGCCGATCGCCACGCTGGCCGGGCCTGTGCGGCGCCCCATCACCACCGTCGTCGCAAGGGCGATCACGGTGGCGTCGATGCCGCGCGCCTTCAGGCCCTGTTCCACATAGAGGGTGCCCATCGACAACTGGGCGCTGATGATGATGGTCTGGCCGGAGCGGAAATGCGGCAGGGCGGCATCGAAGACGAGGCGATGGCCGTTTGCGGGCAGGGCCACGATCACCGTATCGGCGCCTGAAACGGCCTCCCCGGCCGTGCGGGCAAGGGCAGGGCGCAGGCGCGCCTCGAACACGCCCGAAGCGACCAGATCCGTTCCCTCAAGGCCGCGGGTGCCGGCGCCGGAGGGCGACCAGACGATGGTCTCGTGTCCTGCCCGGTCCAGCATCGCCGCCGTCGCCAGCGCGACGCCGCCCGCTCCGAGTATGGCGACCTTCATCCCTTGTTCCTCTTTCGATTGCCGGGCGGCGATGCGCGCGGCGGCGTCAGACGTCGAGCCCGTAGATGTCGCGCGCGGCCTGAAGCGAGATGCGCTCTTCCTTCAGATCGCGCCGGACCATATCCCGGTCGCGTTCCTTCGGATCGCCGTAGCCGCCGCCCGACGCGGCCACCATCGCCAGCGTCTGGCCCGGTCCGACGCGGCCGTTGCGGTTCTTGAGCGGCGCGACGCCCTCGCCGAGCTCCACGGTGGTGGTGCGTCCGCCCTGCGCGCCGAAAAGCCCCCACGGCGGCACGATCGAATTGGTGCCGCCCGCGTTGACGGTCGCCGTATGGTCCAGCACGCGGATCTGCCGGCGCATCGTCATGCCGCCGCGCCATTTGCCGGCGCCGCCGGAATCCTGCACCAGTTCGTAGCGCTCGACCATGACGGGGTGTTCGAATTCGAGCGCCTCGATCGGAATATTGGCGGTGTTGGTCGTGTGGACCTGCACGCCGTCCAGCCCGTCCAGCGTCGCGCGGGCGCCCATGCCGCCGCCGCACATCTCGTTGTAGACATAGAAGCGCCCGGTGCGCGGGTGAATGCCCGAAAAGGTCATCAGGCCGCCGCCGGTGCAGGCGGCGCAGATCCTTTCGGGGATCGCGGCGGACAGCGCGGTGAAGATCATGTCCACCAGACGCTGGCCGATGTCGGTGCGGGTATAGACGGCGGCGGGCGATACGGCGTGGAACACCGAGCCCTCGTCCGCAATCACCCGGATCGGCCGATGAAAGCCGGAATTGGCCGGAATATCCGGGTCCACGAGCGATTTCACGGCAAAATAGACCGTGGCCAGCGTGGCCGTATAGACCATGTTGATGCCGGCGCGAACCTGTTCGGGGTTGTCGCGCAGGTCGACGGTGATTTCGTCGCCGCTGACCTCGATCCTGACCTTGAGGTCGAGAATCCGGTCGTAGGACGGCGTGTCGAAACGGCATTCGTTGAAGTAGACGCCATCGGGAATGGTGCGGATGCCGGCGCGGGTCTTGCGTTCGGCATAGTCCAGTACCTCGGCGCCGGCGGCGCGCACGACCTGCTCGCCATATTTCGCGCACAGGGCCTGATAGCGCTGCACGCCGAGCCGGTTTGCCGCCATCTGGGCGCGGAAGTCGTTGATGCGCTCATGCGGCACCTGGCAGTTCAGCAGGACGAGATCCATGATGTCCTGTTGCAGCACGCCCTTGCGATAGAGCCTGATCGGCGGAATGCGCAGGCCTTCCTGATAGATATGGGCATGGCCGCGGTCCACGAAATCCGAATGGTGCGCAAGGTTCGTGACCCATGCCACCAGCCGGTCCTCGAAGAACACCGGTTCGAGAAAGACGATGTCGTTGAGGTGCGTGCCGCCGCCGGTATGGGCGTCGTTGCCGATGAAGACGTCGCCCGGCTCCACCGTCGAAAGGTCGACGTTTTTCAGGACCCATTCGGCGATCCCCAGCAGCGAGCCGAGATGCACGGGAATGCGCTCGGCCTGGGCCAATGTGCGGCCCTGCGTGTCGAAGATCACCGTCGAGCAGTCCTGCCGTTCCTTGATGTTGGTCGAATAGGCGGCGCGGACGATGGCCTTGCCCATTTCCTCTACGATGGTCATCAGCGCGCTGCCGATCACCTCTGTCGTGACGGGATCGATCCGCACGGCACCGGCATCCTGCCGGGAAAGAGCTTCGTTCATCCTTGGGCCTCGAGCATCAGGTTGAGATAGGCGTCCACGGTCGCGGTCTGGGCCGGCAGGACGAGGGTGGTGGAATCCATCTGCTCGATCACGGCCGGGCCGGCGACGACATGGCCCGGTTGCAGGCGGTCGCGGTCGTAGAGCGGCACCGGCACGAAGTCGCCCGTTTCGGGAAGCCAGACGGTGCGCGTGCCGATGACGGCGTTCGATACGTCGATTGTGGCCGGCGGGTGGGATTTCAGCTCGGCCTTGGGGACGACGCCGACCGCCTCAGCCCGCAGGGTGGTGATCTGGATGGGCTCGCCGTCCGCCACATAGCCGTAGAGCTGGCGGTGGGCGTCCTCGAAGTTCCTGCGCAGCGCGCCGAGGACGTTGCCGGGGGCAACATGCTCCGGCCAGGCGACCGTCAGTTCGTAGCCCTGACCGCCGTAGCGCATGTCGACGGCGCGGTGCAGACGGCGATGGTCGGCGGGGATGCGTTCGGCGGCGAACCAGTCGTCCGCCCTGGCCTCAAGCTGGGCGAAGCCGGCTTCGAGCGTTTGCAGGGAATCCGCGCCGAGGCGCATCATTCTGGTCAGGGCCAGATTGGTGCGCAGATCGGATTGCAGCAGCCCCATCGCGCACATGATGCCGGGATGTTTCGGGATCATCACCCGGGGAATGTCCAGTTCGGCCGCCAGGCGGGCGGCGTGGATCGGGCCGGCGCCGCCGAAGGCCAGCATGACGTAGTCGCGCGGATCGTAGCCGCGCTCGACGGAGATCACCCGGATCGCCTTGGCCATGTTGGCGACCACGACGCGGATGATGCCCTGCGCCGTCTCCATGACGCCGATGCCGAGCTTTGCGGCCAGCCGCTCCATCGCCGCCCGCGAGGCCGAGGCGTCGATCGCCATGCGGCCGTTGAGCAGATGGGTCTGGTTCAGCACGCCGAGAACCACGTTTGCGTCGGTGACGGTGGGCTCGTCGTTGCCCAGCCCGTAGCAGACGGGTCCCGGTGCAGCACCCGCCGACCGCGGGCCGACCTTCAGCAGGCCGTTGTCGACATGGGCGATCGAGCCGCCACCGGCGCCGACCGTGTGGATGTCGAGCATCGGCACCTTGAGCGGATAGCCGTGAACCTCGATATCGTTGGCCATCTGGGGCCGGCCCTGGTCGATCAGCGACACGTCGCTCGACGTGCCGCCCATGTCGAAGGTGACGAGATTGTGGTGCCCGGTCGCCTCGCCGATGGTCAGAGCCGCCATCACGCCGGCGGCGGGACCGGACAGGACGGTCCGCACCGGCTGGGCCTTGGCGGTCTCGCACGAGATCACGCCGCCATTGCTCTGGGTCAGGTGCGGTTCGGCCTGAACGCCGATGGTTTCCAGCCGGGGCGAGAGCCGCTCCAGATAGGCGCGCATGATCGGCCCCAGATAGGCGTTGACGACGGTGGTCGAAAGCCGCTCGTATTCGCGGAACTCGGGGGCGATCTCGTGCGAGACCGAGATGAACACGCCGGGATATTCCTCCTCGACGATGGCGCGGATGCGCGCCTCGTGCCGGGGCTCGATGAAGGAGAACAGCGTGCAGATGGCAATCGCCCCGACACCCTCGGCCCTGAGGCGGCGCACGGCCTCACGCACGTCCTCCTCGTTCAGCGGCGTTTCGACGGTGCCGTCGAACAGGATGCGCTCGCGCACTTCGAGGCGCTTGTCGCGGCTGGCGAGGATTGGCGGCTTCACCGTTTGCAGGTCGTATAGTTCCGGCCGCTTCTGGCGGCGGATTTCGAGCACGTCGCGGAAGCCGGCAGTGGTCAGGAGCCCGGTGTCGGCCCCGCGGCCCGTGATCAGGGCGTTGGTGCCGACCGTGGTGCCGTGGCCGAAATAGCAGACGGAGCCGGACGCGGCGATGCCGCCTCCCAATTCCTTCAGGGCCTGTTCGATGCCCGTCGCGATGCCTTCCGATGGATCGTGCGGCGTGCTCGAAACCTTCCAGACGAAAATGTCGCCGGTCGTCTCGTCGAACACGCAGACATCGGTGAAGGTGCCGCCTGAATCCACGCCGACGCGCAGATGGGCTTGGGACGGCTTGGGCTGTTCTTGAGACAAGGGAGCATCCTCGGGTTGGCCGGACGGGACCTATGGCCTAGCGTTTCGTGCAGATGAAAGCGGTGAGAGGCATCGTTCAATCGAAAATTGGCGCCAAAATTCGGTCATGTCAAGCCGATGATGGTGTGCTAGAGTGCCGGCATAACCAAAGAGGCCCCCATGAAGCAGCACGCCGCATCAGCGCAAACCAGCCTTGCCGACATCATCGAGCGCGATATCTACAGGGGCGCCCTTGCCCCGGGAATGTGGCTCAAGCAGATCGATCTGGAAGACCGCTACGGTTGCACCCGGCTGTCGCTGAGGCATGCGCTGGAGCAGTTGCAGATGCGCAAGATCGTGCAGCATGTGCCGAACCGGGGCTATTACGTGCCTTCGGTCGACGAGGCGGCGGTGCAGGAGATCATGCAGGCCCGCGCCTATGTGGAAACCTCGATCTGCGAGGAACTCGTCGCCAACATTGGGGACGAGTCCCTGGCCAGATTGTCTTATCTGGCAACGCTTTTCGCCGATTCCCTCAAGGCCGGCACGGTGTTTCAGCAGGACGAGGCCAATCATGCGTTCCACCGCGAACTGTTGCGGTCGTGCAGGAACGAGGTGATGGTCGAGATCATCTGGGACCTGCGCTTGCGGGTGCCGATTGCCGTGCAGCGCGCCAACAACACGCCCGCCAGGCTGGAGCGCTCGGCCCGCGAGCATTTCGAGATGGTCGAGGCACTGCGCCTGCGTGATGCCGCGCGCCTTCGCGAGATCACGGCAAGTCACGTGACCTATCCGAGCGAAGGTTCGCGCTGATTTTTTGGGCATTGTTGTGCTTATCCTAAAAATTCGACATTGTGAGGAAAATTTTGTTTGAAATTGGCGCCATATCAGTTTCATATTTAAGTTAGGAAATGTGCTCGGGCATCGGTCAGGCAAGCCGGAATGCTCTGATCGCGGGGCTTGCACCCGGCCTTTTTGAAAGGAAAGCTCGTGCCACAGATCGAACTGAACGGCGCCACATTCGTTTACGACGAAGCCGGGAACGCGGATGCGGAGCCGATCATCGCGCTGCATGGCGGGAGGGGGATCGGTGATCGCCGGGGCGAATTCAACGCCTGGCAGGCGCTTTCCGACCGTTTTCGCCTGATCGCCTACGACCAGCGCGGTTGCGGCGAAACCAGCCTGACGCCGCCTTATACGTTCGAGCAGATGGCGGATGACGTCGAGGCCTTCCGCCAGGCCCTGTGCGGCGGCCGCAAGGTGACGGTTCTCGGCGGTTCCTTCGGCGGCATGATCGCGCTGACCTATGCGGTGAAATATCCGCAGGGGCTTTCGCGGCTGATCCTGCGCGGCACCGCGCCCAGCCATCACAACGAGGACGATGCGTTCGAGACCTTCCGGGCGCGGCTGCACAAGGCGCCGAACGCCTCGGAGGCGATGCTGCGCAAGCTGTTTTCGGATACGGTCGTCGACGATACGGAGTTGCGGCTGATCTGGTTCGCCCTGCAACCTCTCTATTTCGAGCATTTCGATGCCGACGCGGCGCTCGAGCGCACCCGCACCATGCACCTGCATGCCGAGACCCATAACGCGCTGTTCAAGGAGCGCAGCTACGACCTGCGCGACCGGCTGCCGGAAATCCAGGCGCCGACGCTGGTGATCGTCGGCGCCGAGGACTGGATCTGCACCCCCAATCATTCCCGGCTGATCGCCGAGCGCGTGCCGAACGCGGAACTGCTGGAAGTGCAGGGCGCCAACCATGCCGTCCACGTCGAGAAGAATGCCACCGTCGTCGCGGCAGTCCGCGATTTCCTCGCCCGCACGGCTTGAGCTCTGGAGAGACCGGAATGGTTCGCTACCTCCTGTCCAAGATTGCCGAGGCCATCATTGCGGTGTGGGGTGTCCTGACCATCGTCTTCTTCGTCACGCGTGTGCTGGGCGATCCGGCGACGCTGCTTCTGCCGATCGGCGCGACGGCCGACCAGCTCGATGCCCTGCGCGACCAGCTCGGTCTCAACCGGCCGGTGGTCGAGCAGTACATACATTACCTGACCATGATCGTGCGCGGCGATTTCGGCATGTCCTTCCAGTTCCAGCGTCCGGCGATGGAAGTGGTGCTGGAACGGATGCCGGCGACGCTGGAACTGGCGTTCTCGGCCATCGTGCTGGGCACGATATTCGGGCTGGTCGCGGGAACGGTCGCTGCGCTCAACCGCGGCAGGCTGGCGGAACTGATCGTCATGGTCTTCGCGCTTCTCGGGCAGGCGACGCCGGTGTTCTGGCTGGGCATCATGTTCATCCTGTTCTTCTCGGTCGAGCTTGGATGGCTGCCGACCGGCGGACGGGGCACGCTGGCCCATACCGTCCTGCCGGCCATGACGCTGGCGATCTTCGTCTGCGCCTCGATCGCCCGCCTGCTGCGCTCCAGCCTGCTCGACGTGCTGCGCGAGGACTATGTGCGCACGGCGCGGGCCAAGGGGCTCCTGCCGGGAACGATCTTCGTCTGGCATGTGGCGCGCAACGCGCTCATCCCGGTCGTCACGATGATCGGGATCGTCATGGGCGAGTTGCTGGGCGGGTCCGTCGTCACGGAAACGGTCTTCGCCTGGCCGGGCATCGGGCGCCTCATCATCCAGGCCATCGAGGCCAAGGATTTCCCCGTCATCCAGGCCGGCGTGATGCTGATCGCCTTCATCTTCGTCGCCATCAACCTGCTGATCGACCTCACCTATGGTTTCCTCGATCCGCGTATTCGCGAGCGCCGGTAGGATTTTGGACGTGAAACACTTTCTCTCAAGCGTGCTTCGCTCCCGTGCCGGTCTCGTTGGCTGGATCGTGCTGATCCTGTTCGTCGCGCTGGCGCTGACGGCCCCGTGGCTCGGCCTTCCCGATCCGGTCAGGGGCAGCCTGACGGCGAGGCTGCTGCCGCCGACCTGGAGCGGGCCTTTCAGCCCCGGTCCCCATCCGCTCGGCACCGATCAGCTCGGCCGCGACATTCTCAGCCGGATCATATACGGCTCCCGCGCGACGCTCGCCATCGCCGGAATGGCTGTGATCCTGGGCGGCATCGCCGGCGTCGTCCTCGGCATCGTGGCCGGCTATTTCCGCGGCTTCCTGGATGCGTTGCTGATGCGCCTGGTCGACATCCAGCTGGCGCTGCCGCTGATGCTGCTGGCGCTGCTGGTCGTCGCCTCCTTCGGGCCGTCGATGACCAATCTGGTGATCGTTCTCGCCCTGACGAGCTGGATCCGCTATGCGCGCATCGTGCGCGGCCAGGTCCTGTCGGTCCGGGAGCGGGAATTCGTGCTTTCGACCCAGGCGATCGGCGCGTCGACCGCGCGGATCATGTTCCGCCACATCCTGCCGAACATCCTGACGCCGGCCGTCGTCGTGGCCACGCTGGAACTGGCCCGCATCATCATCATGGATGCGGCGCTGAGCTTTCTGGGCCTCGGCCTGCAACCGCCGGCGCCGAGCTGGGGCCGGATGCTCGCGGACGGACGGACCTATATGTCGACCGCATGGTGGGTCGTCACCTTCCCGGGCCTTGCCATCGTCCTGACGGTTCTGAGCGTCAATCTGGTCGGCGACTGGCTTCGCGATTACTTCGACCCTCGCCAAAGGAACCTGTGATGGGCACGCCTCTGCTGGAAGTCCGCAATCTCAGTGTCGTGTTCGACACGCCGGCCGGCACGGTTCACGCCGTCAACGACGTGTCCTACATGCTGCACGAGGGCGAGACCCTGGGGATCGTCGGTGAAAGCGGCTCCGGCAAGAGCGTTCACGCGCTGGCCATGCTGGGACTGGTGCCCTGTCCGCCCGGACGCGTGGTCGCCGGGCAGGTGCTGTTTCAGGGCCGCGACCTGCTCGCGATGTCCGAGCGCGAGCTGCGCGATATCCGCGGCAGCCGGATCGGCTTCGTGTTCCAGGACCCGATGACGGCGCTCAATCCGGTGTTGACCGTCGAGCGTCAGCTCACGGAACCGTTGATCCGGCATCAGAAACTGTCCCGTTCCGCGGCCCGCAGGCGCGCCGTCGAACTGCTCGCGCTGGTCGGCATTCCCCATCCCGAGGAACGGATCGGCCAGTATCTGTTCCAGTTTTCGGGCGGCATGCGGCAGCGGGTGATGATCGCCATCGGCATCGCCTGCAATCCCCGCCTGCTGATCGCCGACGAGGCCACCACCGCTCTCGACGTCACCGTGCAGGCGCAGGTTCTCGATCTCGTGCGCGATCTCAAGGACAGGTTCGGCACCACGGTCATCTGGATCACCCATGACATGGGCGTGGTCGCCGGCCTCGCGGATACCGTTCAGGTCATGTATGGCGGCCGGATCATGGAGCGCGGCCCGGTTGATGCGATCTTCCACCAGCCGCACAGCGCCTATACCTGGGGCCTGCTGCGTTCGCTTCCGCATGGGCAGGCGCGCAGCCAGCGGCGGCTCTATCAGATCCCCGGGCAGCCGCCCGACCTGCTGGTGCCGCCGAAAGGAGACCCTTTCGCGCCGCGCAACGAGTTTGCGACGCCGCGCTGTTTCGACGAGGTGCCGCTGCTGCGGCCGGTGCCGGGCAGCGTCGAGGGCCATCTGGTGGCGGCATGGTACGATCTTCCGGCGGCCCTGGCCGCCCGCGACGGAGCCGAGGCATGAGCGCTGTTTCCACACCCCTCGTTTCGGTCCGCAATCTCGTCAAGCAATATGACGGCAGGAAGAAGCTGTTCGGCGGCGCAGGTTTCTCCCTGCGGGCGGTCGACGACGTCAGCTTCGACATTGCGCCCGGCGAAACGCTGGGTCTGGTTGGCGAATCCGGCTCGGGCAAGAGCACGACCGGCCGGGTGCTGCTGCAACTGGAGCCGCCGACGTCGGGGGAGGTCCTGTTCAAGGGCGAGACGATCTCCGGTCTGAAATCCTCGCGGATGAAGCGATTCCGCCGCGAGATGCAGATCGTCTTTCAGGACCCCTATTCGGCGCTCGACCCGCGCATGACGGTGGGCGATTTCGTCGCCGAGCCGATCCTCGTCCATGAAAGCCTGTCTTCCGCCGAGCGGCGGGAGCGCGCCGCCGGTCTCTTCCGCCTCGTGGGTCTCGACCCGTCGTTCATGTCGCGCTATCCGCACGAGTTCTCCGGCGGGCAAAGGCAGCGCATCAACATCGCCCGGGCCGTCGCCCTGCGTCCCAGCTTCATCGTTGCTGACGAGCCGATCACCGCGCTCGACGTGTCGATCCAGGCGCAGATCATCAACCTCTTCCAGGATTTGCAGGAGGAGATGGGGCTGGCCTATCTTTTCGTGGCGCACGACCTGTCGATGGTGCGCTACCTGTGCCACCGCGTCGCGGTCATGCTGCGCGGCCGCATCGTCGAGATCGCGCCTGCCGAAGCCTTGTTCGAGGACGCGCGCCATCCCTACACGCAGGCGCTTCTGACCGCCATTCCGGTTCCCGATCCGCGCATCGAGCGGCAACGGCGCCATAGGCCCTTCGACCTGTCGGTTCACGGCCCGAAGCCCGGGCAGGAATTGCGCGAGGTCGGCCCGAACCACTTCGTTCTGTCTTAAGTCCGTCCATCCTCAACCTGAGAGATATGCCATGCTTCATGATACCCGTGCATTCCTACTGGCTGGCATCACCAGCTTCATGTTCGCGACGTCGATGGCGAACGCGCAGAGTGCGGATTCGGTGACGATTGCGCTGCGCGTTGCCGTGAATACGCTCGATCCGCACATGTCGGCCTCGGTCGGCTCGGACCTGAGCGTGATCAGCCACATCTATCCGGCGCTGATCCTGCGCGGCCCCGACCTCAAGCTGCAACCGTCGCTGGCGCAGTCCTGGGAGATGGTTGACGACAACACCTGGCGCTTCAAGCTCACGCCCGGCGCAACCTTCGCGAACGGCGAGAAGCTCGACGCGGCGGCGGTGAAGTGGAACCTCGACCGGGTGCTGGACAAGGATGTCGGCGCCCGTATCGCCGGCTGGTTCTCGCTGGTTTCGGAAGCGGTCGTCGTCGACGACCTGACCCTCGACGTGAAGACCTCCGAGCCCTATCCGGCCTTCGCCGATCAGCTTTCGATGTTCTTCCTGCTGCCGCCGGAATGGACGAAGAGCCACAATCCGGCGACCGAAACCATGTCCGGCGGTCCCTACAAGGTGGCCGAGAACGTGCCCGGCGATCACATCACCCTCGAAGCCAATCCGGACTACTGGGGCGAGGCGGCGGATTTCCGCAGGGTCACGTTCCGCACCATCCCGGAAAGCGGCAGCCGCATCGCCGCGCTGATGGCCGGCGAGATCGATCTGGTGACGGGCGTTCCGACCACCGAGATCGCGCGGATCAACGCCTCGGGCGAAGCCAGCGCAGATTCGATCGATTCCATCCGCATGATGCTGGCCAAGATCAACCATCAGAAGACGCCGATGGAAAATCGCAGCTTCCGTCAGGCGCTGAACTATGCCATCGACAAGGAAGGCATCGTTTCCGCGATCTTCGACGGCAAGGCGACGGTGGCCAATTGCCAGCTCCTTTCCGAGCCCTATGTGGGCTACAATCCGGATTTGAAGCCCTATCCCTACGATCCGGAAAAGGCGCGCGAGCTTCTCGCCGAATCCGGCGTCGACCTGAGCCAGGAGATCGAGATCGAGGTTCCGACGGCGACCTACCTGCAAGGCGACGAAGTCACCCAGATCATCGCATCGCAATTGCAGGAGGTCGGCCTGAAGGTGAAGATCACCGAGATCGAGTTCGGCGCTTTCATGAACAAGCAGTTGCGCGCCCGCGACCTCGCCCAGCTTGCCGTGCAGGGTCTCGCATGGCCGACCATCGATGCCGACGGCATGCTGACGATGTTCGCCCCGGGCAATGTCTACGACTACTGGAACAATGCCGAATTCGGCGCGATTCTGGACAAGGCCCGCGTGACGACCGACAAGGACGCCCGCAACGCGCTCTATGCCGACGCGACCAGGCTGATGTGCGACGAGGCGGCGGCGGTCTTCCTCTATCTGATGCCCGCGACCTATGGCGTGTCGAAGCGCATCGAATGGGCGGCGCGCGGCGACGACTGGGTGAGGGCCTTCGACATGAAGCCGGTCCAGTGAGCCGCTCAGGCTGACGAAAGCCGTTCAGGTCGGGAACGATGTCCCCGGTGCGCCCGCGCACCGGGGATTTTCATATGGGTGGAGCGGCCCGGACAGGGGTGATATGCAAACTTTGTCTGCCCCCATCAGAAGCCATGTTGTGTAAGTCTTTCCACAGACGAACCGGTGGACGGCGGCCGCGCGCCGCAGGGCCATCCGGCTTTCCTTGTGTCCCTGGGGAGCGGCATGGATCTGCAAAAGATCAAAACACTTCTTGACTTTGTCGGGAGTTCGAATGTGTCGGAACTGACGGTCAGCCAGGATGGCACGACCGTCATCATTCGCAACGCGCCGTCCGGTGGACCGGCCGCCGCATCGCCGCTGGCGGTCGCGGACATCGCTGCTGCCGAAGCCGACGCACCCGAAGACGCCGACGCGCATCGCAAGCTGGTCCGCTCGCCCGTTTCGGGCATCGCTCATCAGTCGAACAGTCCCGGCGCCCAACCGCTCGTGAAGCCGGGAGATGCCGTCGAGGCGGGGCAGGGGCTTTGCATCGTCGAGGCGATGAAGGTTTTCACCACGGTTCCCGCGCCCTTTGCGGGCGTCGTCCGGCAGGTCCTCTTTCAGGACGGCCAGGAGGTCGATGCCGGCCAGCCTCTCGTGGAGCTTGGGTGATGACCGGACCGTCCTTCCCGGCCGAGCAGACCGGACGCCGCTTCGGTTCCGTGCTGATCGCCAATCGCGGCGAGATCGCCCTGCGCGTGCGGCGCGCCTGTCTCGAACTCGGCCTGCGGCCGATCCTGATCGCTTCCGAGGCGGACGGCGCTGAGCAGCCGGCGCCCGCCGATGGCGGTCCGTTGTGTATCGGCCCGTCGGCCCCGGGCAGGAGCTATCTCAATCAGGCGGCGATCCTCCTCGCCGCGCGGGTGACGGGTGCCGAGGCCGTGCATCCGGGCTACGGCTTTCTCTCCGAGAACGCCGATTTCGCCGAGGCCGTGGAAAAGGCCGGTCTGGTCTTCGTGGGACCGCCGGCCGGGGCTATCCGCATCATGGGTGACAAGATCGCCGCCAAGCGGGCGATGATGGCGGCCGGCGTGCCCTGCGTGCCGGGTCCGGGCGAGCCTCTGCCGGACGACATGGATGCCGTGCGGGCCATCGCCGAGGGCATCGGTTATCCGGTCATCGTCAAGGCGGCCGGCGGCGGCGGCGGTCGCGGCATGCGGGTCGTGCGCGGCGGCGGCGAGATCGCCGATGCCGTCGCGATCACCCGCGAGGAAGCGCGCCGTGCCTTCGGCAAGCCGGAACTCTACATGGAAAAGTTCCTGGAACGGCCCCGTCATGTGGAGTTTCAGGTCCTGTGCGATATGCACGGCAATGCCGTGTGGGTCGGCCATCGCGACTGTTCGGTGCAGCGCCGTCACCAGAAGGTGGTGGAGGAAGCACCCGCGCCCGGCATCGCCCCGGCGCTCGCGGAGGCGATCGGCGAACGGTGTGCCGAAGCCTGTCGCCAGATCGGCTATCGCGGCGTCGGCACCTTCGAGTTCCTGTATGAGAACGGCGAATTCTTCTTCATCGAAATGAACACGCGCCTTCAGGTCGAGCACCCGGTGACGGAGATGACGGCAGGCGTCGATCTGGTCCATGAGCAGTTGCGCGCGGCGCAGGGCGAGCCTCTCGATGCCGCCCGCTTTGGCGGCGTGGCCGCGGGCCATGCCTTCGAATGCCGGATCAATGCCGAGGACCCGGTGTCCTTCGCCGCGTCGCCCGGCCGCATCGCCCGGGCGCGTTTCCCGGCCGGTCCTGGCATTCGTGTCGACACGCATGTTGCCGACGGCTACCGGGTCTCGCCCTATTACGATTCCCTGATCGCCAAGCTGATCGTCCATGCGCCGACGCGGGACGAGGCCATCCGGCGCATGCGGGTGGCGCTGTCCGAAACGCGGATCGAGGGGATCTCCACCAACATTCCCCTGCATGAGCGGATTTTCGCCGATCCCGACTTCGGTGCGGGAAGCGTCGATATCCACCATCTGGAAAAGCGGCTGAAGGAGGTGGACCATGCCGAGGCGTGACCGCTCGAAGGACAGGAACACCATCGGCGACCTGACCGATCCCGCCGTCGTTTCCCTGCTGAGTGGATGGCTCGAAACGTCCGGCGCGCGCGAGCTTGAAATCATCGCCGCCGACGGGCAGACGCTGAAAATCGTTCTCGAAGGCGTGGTCGCTGCGACGGCCGGGGGCCGAGCGGGCGTTTCGCAGGCCGCCGAGCCGGCATCCCGGGCGGCGGGCAGCGTGAAGGCGCCCGCGGCAGGCCGGTTCAGGGATGTGCATCCGGGCGCCGTCGATGCGGCGCCGCCGCGCAAGGGGCAACGGCTCGGCCGGGGCGCGGTCGTCGGCTTCATCGAGATCGGGCCGGTGCTTCTGCCGGTCGTCGCCGGCGAGGACGCCGTCGCCGGGGACCTGCACGTCCGGGCCGGCGATCTGGTCGGTTATGGCGAGACCATCCTGACTATGGAGCAAGCCAGATGAGCGTATTGAAAACAGCCGTCTTTCCGTCGCCGGCATCGGTTGTGCCGAATGCGGACGAACGTGCCATGATTTCCTTCATCGGCGCACGGGCCTTCCTGCTGGAAGCGCCGGGCCTGTTCGATCTGCCGAACCAGCGGCGCATATGGGCGCTTTCCCGCCTGCTGGCGCTGCGCGAGGATGTCGCCGAAGTCGTGCCGGGCATGACCAACCTGCTGGTGATCCTCAAGGAAACGCCGGATGCGCCGGATGCCGTCGTCGCCGGTCTTCAGGATGAATGGAGGCGCGCGCGGGGCATCGATCTGGCCGGTCGGGAAATCGAGATCGCCGTCACCTATGGCGGCGAGCATGCCACGGATCTCGCCGCGCTCTGCGACCTGAGCGGCCTCAGCGACCGGGAGGTGGTGCGCATCCACCATGAAGGCACCTACCGCGTGTTCGCATTGGGAAGCGCGCCCGGCTTCGGCTATCTGCACGGGCTCGATCCGCGCATCCACATGCCGCGCAAGACCGTTCCCTCCCTCAACATGGCGCGCGGATGCGTCACCATCGGCGGCATGCAGACGGGCGTGGCCGTGCTGACCGGGCCGAACGGATGGAACTCCATCGGCTTCGCCGATCTCACGATGTTCGATCCCGCCGCCGCTTCCCCTGCCGTCATGGCGCCGGGCGACATCGTGCGTTTCCGCCCCGAAAGGATCGAGCTGTGATCGAGATCGTCGAAACCGGCCCGCTCAACACGGTTCAGGATCTGGGGCGGCCCGGCTATCGCAATATCGGGGTGACGGCGAGCGGCGCGATGGACCCGCTGGCGCTGACCGTCGGCAATCTGCTGGCTGGGAACGAGCCGGGGATGGCCGGTCTGGAAATCCAGACCTTCCCGTTCCGCGTCCGCTTCACGGCGCCGGGTGTCTTCGCGCTGACGGGCGCGGATTGCCGGGCACGGCTCGACGGCGTCGACGTGGCTCCCTGGTGGGCGGTTGCGGTCGCGGCCGGGCAGGTGCTGGAATTGTCGCCGCCGCTGAAGGAGGCCAGGGCCTATCTGTGCCCGGCCGGCGGCGTCGATGTCGCGCCGGTCATGGGCTCGCGCAGCACCTCGCTTCGCGGCGGCTTCGGCGGGGTCGACGGGCGGTTCCTGGCAGCGGGCGACAGGATCGACGCCGGCGCGTCCGCCGGCTGTTTCGTGCCCGAAGGCGGCATCGGCGTCGTGCCGCCGGCCATCTCCCTGAAAGAAGCCTTTCCGGTCGCCGGGGACGGGGCCCTGCTCATTCGCGCCCTGCCGGCCGGTGAGCACGATCTCTTCGGCGCGGATGCGGACCGTTTCTGGAACCAGCCGTGGAAGATCTCGTCGCGCAGCGACCGCACGGGCTATCGCCTGAGCGGCGATCCGATCCGCCCGGTGGCGCCGGTCGAAATGCGCTCGCACGGGGTCGTGCCCGGCGTGATCCAGGTGCCGCCGGCCGGCGAGCCGATCGTCCAGATGAGCGACGCCAATACCGCCGGGGGCTATCCGAAGATCGCCGGCGTCGTGGAGGCGGATCTCTGGCGCCTGGGGCAGGCGCGCATCGGTTCGATGCTGCGGTTCACGCCGGTGACGCATGCCGAGGCCCGGGCCGCCGAACGAGCCGTCGCCGGCTATGTCGCGGATGTGCGCGAAACCCTGCGTCTGGTCCGCCAGTCGCTCGTCGCGATGCAATGACCTGAGATTTCAGGGGAAGGAGAAGCGTCATGAAAGTCGACCTGAATTCCGACATGGGCGAGGGCTTCGGCCCCTACCGGCTCTGCGACGACGAGGCGATGATGGATGTCGTCTCTTCGGCCAACATCGCCTGCGGCTTCCATGCCGGCGACGCCGATACGATGGCGCGCATGGTGCGTCTGGCCCGCGACCGCGGCGTGGACATCGGGGCGCATCCCGGCCTGCCGGACCGGCAGGGCTTTGGGCGCCGCGAACTGCCGTTCGGCGCCGACGAGCTGCGCCAGCAGATGCTCTACCAGCTCGGCGCGCTGACGGCGATTGCCCGGGCGGAGGGCGTGCGGGTCTCGCATGTGAGCTTCCACGCGGCGATGGGTAACATGGTCAATCGCGATGCGGCGCTCGCCGCCTCGATGATGGCGGCGATCAGGACGATCGATCCGGAACTGATCGTGTTCGGCACGGCCGGCAGCATCATCGAGGCCGAGGCGCAGGCGGCGGGGCTGAAGACGCTGACGCTGTTCCTCGCCGACCGCGCCTATCGGGCCGATGGCACGCTTGTCCCGCGTGGCCAGCCGGGCGCGCTCGTCAAGGACGAGGCATCCGTGCGCGCCCGTGTCCGCCGGTTCCTCGTCGAAGGCACCGTCGCCGCCATCGACGGTGCGATCATTCCGATGCGGGCGCGGTCCATTCTGGTCCATAGCGACACGCCCGGCTCGCTCGACCTTGCGCGCCTCGTCCGCAGCGAGATCGAGGCGGCCGGCGGCGAGGTCGCGCCCGTCTCCCGCATCCTGCGATGAGCTTCGCGCCCGCATCCGTATGTCCAACCCCGTTCAACCGAGATCAACGCTCATGCCCGCCATTGCCGACCGTCTGAAAAACGTTTCCATCTCCGCTTCCGCTGCCATGACGCAACGTGCCCGCGATCTTGCGGCCAAGGGCGTCAAGGTCATCAGCCTGTCGTCCGGCGAACCCGATTTCCCCACACCTGCCAACGCCATCGAGGCGGCCCATGCGGCGGCGCTTGCCGGCGACACCAAATATCCGCCGCTGGACGGAACGATGGCGCTTCGCGAGGCCATCGCCCGCAAGTTCAGGCGCGACAACAATCTGGATTACCAGCCGGAGCAGATCGTCGTGGCCGGCGGCGGCAAGCAGATCATCTTCGACGCCGTGCTCGCCACCTGCAATCCGGGCGACGAGGTGGTCATTCCGTCGCCGTCCTGGATCAGCTATGCGGATATCGTCAGGTTTGCCGGCGCCGTTCCCGTTGCCGTCGATTGCCCGCAACAGAACGGCTTCAAGCTGCGCGCCGAGGATCTCGACGCGGCCATCACGCCGAAGACCAAGTGGCTGTTCCTGAACTTTCCGAACAATCCGACCGGCGCCGCCTGCTCGCGCGACGAGATGAAGGCCATCGCCGAGGTGATGCTGCGCCATCCGCATGTCTGGATCATGACCGACGACATGTACGAGCACCTGATCTATGACGACTTCGCATTCTGCACCATCGCCGAGGTCGAGCCGCGCCTTTACGACCGTGTGCTGACCGTCAACGGCGCGTCCAAGGCCTATGCGATGACCGGCTGGCGTCTCGGCTTCTGCGGCGGTCCGAAGGACCTGATCAAGGCCGTCAGCAACGTTAACGGCCAGAACAGCGGCGGCACCTCGACGATCACGCAGGCCGCCGTCGCCGCCGTGCTCGACGGGCCGCAGGATCTCCTGAAGGAGCGGGCGGCGATCTACCGGGAGCGCCGCGATTTCGTGGTGGCCCGGCTCGGCGAGATCGAGGGAATCCGCTGCCACAAGCCGGAGGGCGCGTTCTACGTTTTCCCGAACATCGCGGAACTGATCGGCAGGACCAGCAAGGGCGGCCGCAGGATCGAGACGGATACGGATTTCGTGCTGGCCCTGCTCGACGAGCATCACGTCACCACCGTGCAGGGCGCGGCCTATGGCATGAGCCCGTTCTTCCGCATTTCCTACGCCACCAGCCTCGACCGGCTCGACGAAGCCTGCGCGCGCATCGCGCAGTTCTGCAACGACCTGCACTGAAACCTGCCGGCGCTTACGCCTTGAGGCGGGCGGTGAGTTCCATGAGAATGGATTTCACCGCAAGTGCCGGTTCCGACAGCTCGCTCTGGTCGGAAACGCACAATGAAAGCGTTTCCTCGATCTTGGGCGTGATCGGACGGGCGACGAGAGGCTCGCCCGATTCGGCCAGAAGGCGCTCGGTGATCGCCTTCGGCATGATCGTCGCGCCCATGCCGTCGCTGACGACGCGGGCCAACGTGCGGACAATCTCCACTTCCGCCACGACGTTCAGAGACACGCGCGCCCTTGTGAACGCCAGATCGACGGCCCGGCGCACGAAATTGTAGGGTGGCGGCAGAAGCAGGGGCATGTCCTCCATCGCGGCGATGGGCAGCGGCTGGCTGCCCGGCTCGATGCCGAACCTGCTGTGCGCCACGAGATAGAAGTCCTCGACGAAGAGCGGTTCGAAGCGGACGCCCTTGATCGGGCCGGAACCGTGGATGAGCGCCATTTCCAGCCGGCCGTTCATGATCATCTGGCTGTAGGTCTGCCCGACGCTTTCCGTAAGGTGCAGCAGGATGCCCGGATGCCGCTTGCGGGTCTCGATCAGCAGATCGGCGGACAGGGTTGCCGCACTGCTGAACGGCACGAGGCCCACCGACACCCGGCCGACCAGCGAGGCCCCGGCCGCCTTCACATCGGCCTGCGCCAGGTCCATCTGCCTCAGGATGATCTGGGCGTGGCGGTAGACCGCGCGCCCGGCCTCGGTCATCGACACGCCCTGCTGGCTGCGGATGAGCAATTTCTGCTGGAAGTGATCCTCAAGGGTGGCGAGCTGCTGGCTGAGGGCGGGCTGGGCGATGTGAAGCACGTCGGCGGCGCGGGTGATGCTGCCCGTATCCACGATGACGATGAACGATCTGAGACGCCTGATATCCATGTGGGCCCGCCCTTGCTGTTTGGTCGAATGTGACAAGGCGAAGGCCGGTTTGCAACGATCCCGATGCGCAGCGGCGGCGCATGCAGCCTGTTCCGCGCCTGGGCGCGACTCTGGAATCATACTCCAATTACCTGTTATCGCTTGGTAAATTTAGGCAAAAAAGCTCCATAAGGCTTCCTTATCCATCCAGATTCAATCCGTCTTAGGCAGAAGCGGAAAGCTTCGCTAAGCTGCCTGTCAACGATAAGGGGATAGGTGAGAATGTCTTTTTCCGATTATAAAACGGCTCTTGTGACCGGTGCATCCGGGGGCATCGGCGCTGCGATCGTGGAGCGGTTTCGCCGCGAGAACATCGAGGTGCATGCCGTCGCCCGCAGCGCCAGCGCGCTGGAAGAGCTTGCGGCACGGACAGGCTGCATTCCCCACGTCATCGACGTCACCGACCGCGACGCCCTGGCGGCGCTGGCCGGCCGGGTCGAGTTCGACATTCTGGTCAACAATGCCGGCGTCGACCGCCCGAAGAAATTCCTCGAGGCCGAGGACGGCGATATCGATCTTCTCGTGGACGTCAACCTGCGGGCGGTGCTGCATCTCTGCCGGCTGATCGTGCCCGGCATGGCGGCGCGCGACCGCGGCCATGTCGTCAACATCTCCTCGATCGCGGGTCTCTACAATTTCGGCGGCAATTCCACCTACCACGCCACCAAGGCCGCCGTCAGCATGCTGTCCAACCAGTTGCGCATCGACACGTTCGGCAAGCGCGTGCGGGTGACGGAGATCTGCCCGGGCCGCGTGGCGACCGACATTTTCAACCATGTCCACGGCGACGATCCCTCGATCCGCGAGCGCTTCATCGACGGTTTCGAACTGCCGCAGGCCGCAGACATCGCGGAAGCCATCGCCTTCGCCATCGCCGCGCCGGTCGCCGTCAATATCGGCCATATGGAGATCACGCCGACTCTTCAGGTGATGGGCGGTCTCCAGACGGCGCGGCCGCAGCCCGGCGGCTTGGGGGAGGGGCGGTCGTGAAAGGTTTCGATCTCGGCGCCATTCTCGGCAATCCTGAATATGTGGGCATGCTGCTGCATGGCATCGAGATGACCTTCATCATCGCCATCGGCTCCTGGCTGCTGGCGATGAGCCTCGCCATCGTGCTGCTGGCAATCCGCTTCTCGCCGGGGCGCATCGGCAATGCCGTCGTCGCGGCCTACGTGTCCTATCACCGCAACGTGCCGACGCTGGTGCAACTCATGCTCTGGTATTTCGGCATCTACACGATCCTGCCGGACGCCGTTTCCGCCTGGCTGTCGATGCATTCCGCCGAGATGATGTTCGCGGTCATCGGTCTCGGGCTCTGTCAGGCGGCCTATTTCAGCGAGGACCTGCGCTCCGGCCTGCGTTCGGTCAGCCCCGGCCAGATGGAGGCCGCGCGGGCGCTCGGCCACGGCTACATTTCCGCCATGCGTTTCGTGCTGGTGCCGCAGGGCGTGCGCAATGCCTTGCCGGCCCTGATCAACCACAGCGTTTCGCTCTTCAAGAACAGCAGCCTTGCCATCGTGATCGGCGCTCCGGAACTCAGCCATGCGGTCAAGGAGATCGAGAACCTGAGCTTCCGGACCTTCGAGATCTACCTCGTGGGCACGGTGCTCTACCTGTTTTTCTCACTGATCATCATGGGCTTCGGCGCCTATCTGACCTGGCGCGCCGATCCGGCGCATGGAGGCCGGTGATGATCTTCGACATGATTTCCATCATCGACGAATACTGGCTTCTGCTGCTCATCGGTCAATATCCGAACGGCCCGCTAGGCGGTCTCGTCAACACGCTGATCCTGTCCGCGCTCGCCATCGTGCTGGCTTTTCCCTTCTCCATCCTGCTTGCCTTCGCCCGCCTGTCCAAGTTCCGGCTGGTGCGCTGGCCGGCGACGGTGCTCGTCTATGTGACGCGCGGCGTGCCGCTGCTGATGCTGGTGCTGTGGTGCTACTTCCTCGTGCCGCTGCTCACCGGTGCCGACGTGCCGAGCTTCTTCACCATGCTGATAACGCTGGTGATCTATCAGGGCGCCTTTCTCAGCGAGGTCGTCCGGGGAGGCATCGTCGCCCTCGGCCAGGGCCAGATGGATGCGGCCCGCGCCCTCGGCCACGGCTATTTCGGGGCCATGCGCTTCGTCATTCTGCCGCAGGCGCTCTACAACATGATCCCCAGCATGCTCTCGACCTTCGTGGCGACGATCAAGGACACGACGCTGGGCTACGTCATCAACGTGCCGGATCTCACCTTCGCGGCGAACCAGGTCAACAACATGCTCCTGACGCAGCCGTTCCAGGTCTTCCTGATTCTGGCGATGACCTACTACGTGCTGTGCTGGTCGCTCACCTGGCTGACCAATTTCGTGGAGCGGCGCATCACCCGTCGCCGGGCCGGGCTCGGTCCGCGCCGCAATGCCGCCCCTCTTCCTCTCACTTCCAATGCGACGGAGCAGCCATGACCGCCTCGAACGAAACATCCGGGACCGAGCAGGCGATCCGGCTTTCGAATGTCTGCAAGAGCTATGGCGACTATCCGGTTCTCAAGGGAATCGACGCATCGGTCGCCCGCGGCGAGGTGGTGGTCATCTGCGGCCCGTCCGGTTCGGGAAAGTCGACGCTGATCCGCACCGTCAACCGGCTGGAGGAGATCAACAGCGGCTCGATCTTCTTCGAGGGGCAGGACATTCACGCGCCGATGGGCGGGCGGGCGCTCAACCGCCTGCGCAGCCGTATCGGTTTCGTCTTCCAGAACTTCAACCTGTTTCCGCATCTGTCGGCGGTCGATAACGTCGCGATGTCGCCCGTGCGCGTCAAGGGGGTGAACCCGGCCGAGGCGCACGACAAGGCGCTGAAGCTTCTCGACCGCGTCGGCCTTGCGGAGAAGGCCTTTTCCTATCCGGGCCAGCTCTCGGGCGGCCAGCAGCAGCGCGTGGCGATCGCCCGGGCGCTGGCGATGGAGCCGCCGGTCATGCTGTTCGACGAGCCGACGAGCGCGCTCGACCCGGAGATGGTGGGCGAGGTGCTGAACGTCATGAAGTCGCTCGCCGCCGACGGCATGACCATGATGTGCGTGACCCATGAAATGGGCTTCGCCCGCGATGTCGCCGACCGCATCTGGTTCATCGATGCCGGCGAGATCATCGAGGAGGCGACCCCGGAGGACTTCTTCCGCAATCCGAAACATCCCCGTGCGCAGCGGTTCCTGGCGGACCTGCGTCACTGATCGTCATCAACATGCAGCCAATCAACCAGAACGAAGGAGAACAGTCATGAAGTGCAAACATATCATTCTCGGTGCCATGCTGGCAGGAGCAGCGCTGTCCACCCAGGCGAAAGCCGATGTCCTCGACACCATCATGGCGAACAAGGTGCTGCGTTGCGCAACTTTCGCCGACGTGCCGCCGTTTGCCGCGCCCGATCCGAAGACCCGCGAGATGGTCGGCTTCGACGTCGATCTGTGCGGCGCCATCGCCAAGGAACTGGGCGTCAGGGTGGAAATCAAGCCGGTGTCGGTCGAAGCCCGCGTTCCGGAAGTCAAGCTCGGCCGGGTGGACATCACCGTCGCCAACCTCGCCTACACCCAGGGCCGCGCCGAACAGATCGAGTTCAGCGATCCTTATTATCTCGCCAAGGAAATGCTGATCGTACCCGCCGACGATGCCGGCCAGACCAAGGCCGATTATGTCGGCCAGCGCGTGGCCTCCACCAAGGGCTCGACCTCCGAAATGTCGATCAAGCTCAACAAGTCCGAACCGCTGACCTTCCAGGATACGGCGTCGGCCTATCTCGCCGTGCAGCAGGGCAAGGCCCGCGGCATGGTCGCCAACACGATGACGACCACCAAGCTGGTCAACGAATCGAAGACCAAGGGCAAGGAGATGCGCATGATCCCCGAACCCATGCTCTACCAGCCGATCGGCGTCGGCATGGCGAAGGACGAGCCGGCGCTGACGACGAAAGTGAACGAGATCCTACGCAAGCTCGATACGTCGGGCGAACTGAACCAGATCTGGGACAAGTGGCTCGGCGAGGACACCGAATACAAGATGACCCGCACCGACAAGGTCGTGTCGCTGTCCGAACTGGAATTCGATCCGATTCCCTGACCGGAAACGAACGTCCTTTTCGAAATCATCAGGCAAACGGTCGGCGGGCACAGTGCCCGCCGCAGACGACCGTGGGAGGAAACATGACCCATATCAAGAAAATGCCGTTCCGGCCGTCGCAGGCCGAGATCGATGCGCTGGCCCGCTTCTCGCCGGCCACGATCCACGAGGCGCAGGGCCGCAGAGGTGCCCTGTCGTCGCGCATCAAGCCGGTCGACTATCGCATGAAACTGTGCGGGCCGGCCTTCACGGTGCGCTGTGCGCCGCGCGACAACATCATGTTGCAGCTTGCCATCAATTATGCCCAGCCGGGCGACATCATCGTCGTCTCGGCCGGCGAATACGAGGAAGCCGGCTCCTTCGGCGACGTTCTCGCCAATGCCTGCCTCGCCAAGGGTATCGGCGGGCTGGTGACGGACAGCGGCGTGCGCGACTCGCTGCAATTGCGCGAACTCGGCTTCCCGGTCTTCTCGCTCAGCCTCTGCATCAAGGGCACGGTGAAGGAAACGCTGACCTCGACCAACGATTCCATCGTGGTCGGCGGCGAACTGATCCATCCCGGCGACATCGTGGTCGGCGATGCCGACGGACTGGTCGTCGTTCGCCGCGAGGAGGCGCTGGAGGTGGCCCGCCTGTCCCAGGAGCGCGAGGATGCCGAGGCCGGCTATATTGCGGCCTACAAGGCCGGCAAGTCGGTCGTCGAGGTCAGCAAGCTCGAAGCCGTGCTGAAGGCCAAGGGGCTGGTCGTCGAGGAATGAGAAATCATCTGGCGTCGCGCGAATGCGACGAAACGAAGAGATGGGGTGGCTGCCCGGTTCCGACCGGATATGAGCCGCTCTATCGGCTGCTGGCGCGACGCAAGAGGCGCGGCTCCAGCGTAACGCTGGCGGCCGGCCGCTTTCCGTCGAGCAGATCGAGAACGAGCGCGCCTGCATGCTCGCCGATCTCGCGGGCACGGGCATCGATGGTTGTCAGCGACGGCACGCAGATTCCGGCGATCTCGTAATTGCCGAAACCGGCGATGGCGATCTGCTCCGGCACGGCGATGCCGCGCCGCTGGCATTCCGTCAGGGCGCCGAAGGCGGAAAGGTCGGAGACGCAGATCACCGCTTCGGTGTCCGGCCGCGTTTCCAGAAGCTTGATCATGGCGCTCGCGCCTTCGCGCATGGAAATGGGCGGCGGGCCGGCCGCGATCAGGCGGGAGGAAGCCAGCCCGTGGTGTTCCATCGCCCGGATGAAGCCGAGGCGGCGGTCCTCGCCGCGCGTGTCGCGGCTGGCGTCTCCGCCGATGAAGGCGATGCGGCGATAGCCGGCCTCGACGAAATGATCGACCATGCGCTGCACGGCGCCGGCATTCGAAAAGCCGACATGATAGCCGATGGGGTCGGCCGGAACGTCCCAGGTCTCGATCACCGGAATGCCGGAATTGACGAGCAGTCGGCGGCCGCGTTCGGTGTGCTTGCCACCGGTCAGCACGATGGCCTGCGGTTTGCGCCGCAGCAATTGCCCGATGAGCTGTTCTTCCGCCTGCATGTCGTAATTCGTGTGGCCGAGAAGGATCTGCATGCCGCGCTCCGCGAGCGTGCGGCTCAGCCCCTCGACTGTGTCGGCGAAGTTGGCGTTGTTGAGCGAGGGGATCGTGACCGCGACGAAATCCGTTTTCTGCGAGCGCAGGTTCGATGCCGTCGCGTCGAAGACGTAGCCCATCTCCTCCGCCACCTTCAGGATCGCATCGCGGGTTTCGGGGCTGATGCGGCTGTCGCGCCGGAAGGCGCGCGAAACCGTCATGGACGAGACGCCGGCGATGCGGGCTATGTCCGCCATGACCGGCGGTTTTCGGCTCGTCATGGAACACGCCTCCGGGATTGTCGACGCTTGGCATTACAATCCGCGCGCCGGGTTTGGCAAGCAGGCGCGCCCCTCCGACGCTGCCGGATTCACAGGCTGGCCGTGATCCCGCCGTCGACGTAGAGAACGTGCCCGTTCACGAAGGAGGATGCCGCGGAGGACAGGAAGATGCAGGCGCCGACCAGTTCCTCCACCTTGCCCCAGCGACCGGCCGGCGTGCGCTTTTCGAGCCAGGCGGAAAAGGCGGGATCGTCGACCAGCGCGGCATTGAGCGGCGTATCGAAGTAGCCGGGGGCGATGGCGTTGCACTGTAGCCCGTATTTCGCCCAGTCCGTCGCCATGCCCTTCGTCAGGTTGCCGACGGCCCCCTTCGTCGCCGTGTAGGGCGCGATGCCGGGGCGGGCGAGCGCCGTCTGCACGCTGGCGATGTTGATGATCTTGCCCGCACCGCGCGCGATCATGTGGCGGGCCACCGCCTGCCCGGCGTTGAACACCGAGGAGATGTTGGTGCGCAGGAGCCGTTCGAACGCGTCGGCGGGAAAATCCTCGAGCGGCGTGCGGTGCTGCATGCCGGCATTGTTGACGAGAATGTCGATGGGGCCGACCTCGGCCTCGAAACCGTCGATGGCGGCGCGGGTGGCGGCATGATCGGTCACGTCGAAGGCCAGCACATGCACGTCGCCCAGCGCGTCCGCAGCCTTGCGGAGTTTCGTCTCGTCGCGCCCGTTGAGGACGACGGCGGCGCCGGCTTCCTTCAGGCCGCGCGCCAATGCCCGGCCGATGCCCTGCGACGAACCGGTGACGAGCGCGCGCCGGCCGGTCAGATCGAATAATTGGGTACCCATAGTTCTCTCGTCTTGCTCTCGACAGGAAAAGTCGCGTCTTTTATGTTATCGATAACATATAATGTCAAGGACGGAGACTTAGAGTTGAAAAAGCCGGATATTCTTCAGATCGGCCCCTATCCCGCCTGGGATCAGGAACCCCTCGACGAGGCCTTCGCCGTGCACCGGTATTTCGAGGTTGAGAACAAGACGGCCTTTCTGAAGCAGGTCGGCTCATCGATCCGCGGCATCGCCACGCGCGGGGAACTGGGTGCGAGCCGCGAAATGATTACGGCCTGCCCCAATCTCGAAATCGTCTCCGTCTACGGGGTCGGCTACGATGCGGTGGATCTCGACGCCTGCCGGGAGCGCAGCATCCGCGTGACCAACACCCCAGACGTCCTGACCGGCGACGTCGCCGATCTCGGCGTGGCGATGATGCTGTGCCAGTCGCGTGGCATGGTCGGGGCCGAACGCTGGGTGAGGGACGGAAGCTGGGCGGAAAAGGGTCTTTATCCGCTGAAGCGCCGCGTCTGGGGCCGCAGGGCCGGCGTGCTCGGTCTCGGCCGCATCGGTTTCGAAGTGGCGAAGCGCCTGCGCGGCTTCGATATGGATATCGCCTACAGCGACGTGGTGGAAAAGCCCTATGCTGAAGGCATGACTTTCATTGCCGATCCCGTTGCGCTCGCCGAACGGTCCGATTTCCTGTTCGTCACGTTGGCCGCGTCGGCCGTTACGCGTCACGTTGTCTCGAAGGAGGTGATCGCCGCGCTCGGGCCGGAGGGCATGCTCATCAACATTTCCCGCGCTTCGAACATCGATGAGGACGCGCTTGTCGATGCGCTGGAAAGCGGTGCGCTGGGGTCTGCCGCGCTCGACGTGTTCGAAGGCGAGCCGAAGCTCGATCCCCGCTTCCTGACGCTGGAAAACGTCCTGCTTCAGCCGCACCACGCTTCCGGCACGGTGGAAACGCGCAAGGCGATGGGCCGGCTCGTTCGCGACAATCTGACCGCCCATTTCGCCGGGTCGGCCCTTCCGACGTCCGTATTGTGAGGAGATGAGACCATGAAAGCCGTCGTCATTCATGCCGCGAAGGATCTTCGCATCGAGGAGCGGGACGTCGAGCCGCCCGGTCTCGGACAGGTCGAGGTCGCCATCGAGGCGGGCGGGATCTGCGGGTCCGACCTGCATTATTACAATCATGGCGGTTTCGGCACGGTGCGCTTGCGCGAGCCGATGATCCTCGGTCACGAGGTGGCGGGCAGGGTCGCGGCGCTCGGCGCCGGCGTTTCGCATCTGGCCGTGGGCGACCGCGTGGCGGTGTCGCCGAGCCGCCCGTGCAATGCCTGCGACTATTGCCTGAGGGGCGAGCAGAATCATTGCCTGAACATGCGCTTCTACGGCAGCGCCATGCCCATGCCCCACATCCAGGGAGCGTTCCGCCAGCGTCTCGTCGCGGAGGAATGGCAGTGCCACAGGGTGGAGACGGGCGTGTCGATCCATGAGGCGGCGATGGCCGAACCCTTCGCGGTGACGCTGCATGCGGTGGCGCGAGCCGGCTCCCTGCTCGGCAAGCGGGTGCTGGTCAGCGGTTGCGGCCCGATCGGCGCGCTTGCGATCATCGCCGCCCGTGCCGCCGGTGCGCGCGAGATCGTCGCGACCGATGTGATGGGCGCCGTGCTGGAAAAGGCCCTTGCCGTCGGCGCCGACCGCGTTATCGACGTCGCCGCCAACCCGGAGCAGCTCGCAGCCTATTCCGCGGGCAAGGGCTATTTCGACGTTCAGTTCGAAGCCTCCGGCAACGAGCGCGCCGTGCGTTCCGGCCTCGAGGTTCTGCGTCCGCGATCCGTTCTCGTGCAGCTCGGGCTCGGCGGCGACGTCGCGATCCCGCAGAACATGGTGGTTGCGAAGGAAATCGAGATGAAGGGCACGTTCCGCTTCCACGAGGAATTCGGGCTGGCCGTCGATCTCATCAATCGCGGTCGGGTCGACCTGACGCCGCTGCTGACCGGCGTGTTTCCGCTGGAGGACGCGGTGGCCGCCTTCGAGGCTGCCGGCGACCGCAACCGCTCGATGAAGGTGCAACTCGCCTTCTAGTGTATACTCAGAAGTTGCGCGGCGTCAGAGCGCATCCGTGCGCACCCAGACGCTGACGCTGCCGCCGCCGACCGGGAAATCCGCCCGGCCCGCGTCGTCGGTCGTGATCTCGTCGGCGCGGTGTTCGAGGAAATCGCGGAACGTCGTGTGCGCCTGCCCGGCGCCCAGTTCCACGGGCTTGGCCGTCTCGGCGCCGTTCGTCAGCACGACGACGCAGCCCGGATGGTCTTCCGTGCCGTGGCGGACGAAGGCGATGCAATCCGGGTCGTCGAACAGGTCGGTTTGCGGGCCGTTGGCGAAACGCCGGCGCGCCTCGATCAGCTTCGGCAGGCAGGCGATGGCCGGCATGTCGATTGTGTGTTCGCCGCCGTCGCCGCCGGTATCGGTGTAGCTGGCTCCGTAAAGATCCGGGTAGAAGACGCAAGGGACGCCCTGTTCGCGCAGCAGGATGAGCGCATAGGCCAGCGACTTGAACCAGGGCTCCACCGGCGCTTCCAGCGATTGCAGCGGCTGCGTGTCGTGATTGTCCACCAGCGTCACGGCGTGGTCCGGCACGGCGGACACCAGAGAGCCGTCGAAGATCGTCCGCAGGTCGAAACCGGCGCCCTCGCGCGCCGCATCGTGGAACCGGTGGTGCAGGGCGACGTCGAAAAGCATGAGCTGCTGGTCGACCAGATCGAGATAGGTCTTCAGCGCATCCATGTCCGGATGCCAGTATTCGGCCACGACGAAAAGCTCGCGGCTGACCGTGTCGCGCATATGGCCGACCCAGTCGCGGAAGAACCAGGCGGGAATATGCTTGGCCGCATCCAGGCGAAAACCGTCAACGGGAACCTGCTCGGCCATCCAGCGGCCCCAGAATTTCAGCTCCTCGTAGACGGCCCGGTTGCGGAATTCGACATCGGCGCCCATGAGATAGTCGAAATTGCCGTTCTCCTCATCGACCTCGGTGTTCCATTCGCCGTCTCCATATTCGTTGACCAGGCGAAAGATGCCGTTCTCGTCGGGGTCCTCGATGTGATCGACGCCGCTGAAGCACTTCGCGTCCCAGACGAATTGCGAATGCTTGCCCTGCCGCCCTGGAAAATCGAACCGTGTATAGGCGAGCGCTTCGAACGTCTCGTCGTCGATCTCCGTCCGGTCGTCGGGATTGACGCGGCGCACCCGCACCCGTTCCTTCTCGTCGGCTCCCATCTTGTGATTGAAGACCACGTCGTGGATCACCCGCAGGCCGTTCGAGCGCAGGGTGGCGGCGGCATGTTCCAGCGCGGCTCGGTCGCCATATTTGGTGGCGACGCTGCCCTTCTGTTCGAACTCGCCGAGATCGAACAGATCGTAGGCATCGTATCCGACCGAGTAACCGCCGGAAGCGCCTTTGCCGGCGGGTGGCAGCCAGACGTCGGTGATGCCCATCGCGGCCAGACTTTCGGCCTTTTCCGCCACTTCCTGCCATAGTCGCCCGCCATCGGGATAGTACCAGTGGAAAAACTGAAGCAGCGTGCGGCCGGCCATATGTCACCCCTGTGGGAACGCGGATTGTCGAACTGCCGGAAGAAACGGGGCAGGCCAGAAAAGGTTGCAGCGCTGCATGTATGGTCGGACGATTGTTCGCGGCGGATGGCGACAGGGCCCGACCATGAAGCGTTTCCGGCAAAAGCGCGAAGCGCGGTCCTGCGTCCGGACATGCGTGAAAACAAGGAGGTGGAGCGGTTTGGCGATTCCGTGACTCTAGAAACTGCCACCCGTCCGGAAGCCGCCGCCGCCCTTGGAACCGGAGGAGCTTCCGCCGCCGCGCGAGCCGCCGCCGAACACGCCGCCGCCGGGGCGTGACGGCAGGCCGGCGCGGCTGCCACCCGGCCTGTAGCCGCTGCGCAGCGCATCGCGCAGTTCGCGCGAAGACAGTACGCCGCCGATGATGCCGCCCAGCACGTCGCCGATCAGCTTGTCGTTGGAAAATCCGCCGCCCTGCCGTTCGTAGCGGCGGAATTCGTCGCGGGAGCGATCCAGTTCGGCTTTCTTGCGGGCCAGTTCGACGATGGCGCTCCGCGCCTCGTCGGCGGCACGGACCTGCGTGGCCAGTTCGTCCTCGATCGACTGGAGCCGCCGCACGATGCGTTCGTCGTCCGGCGTCGGCGTGTCCAGCGCCTCGCGCAGAAGCGAACGCAGGTCCTCCCGCTGCATGGAAGCGGCAAGATCGCCGAGCACGCCGCCCATGCCCCAGGGGCCCGTCTCGCCTTCCAGCCCGCCATGCTCTTCTTCCAGCCTGCCGGTTTCGGTCTCCAGATCGGCAATGACCTGCCCGGCTTCCTTCAGCGCGGCTTCCGCGTCGCGATGGGCCGCCTCCAGAGCGACGATGCCGTCGGCTTCCAGCGCTTCGCGCTCGATGGCCGTCAGCTTCGCCTCCTCGGCGGCCGCCTCGGCCTTCAGGCGGTCGGCATGCTCGCGCAGGCGCTTCGGAATTTCCGTCAGCGTGAAATAATTCTGCCGGGCCGGCTCGTACTGGACGACACGCGCCACATAGTTATCGCCGAGCCGGGCGAGGGAGCTGCCCTTGTAGGCGGCGGTGCCGTAGCCGCGCTCCCAGAGATAGACGAACAGCGGGTCCGCCAGATAGGGCTTCGATTTCTCGTCGCGGTCGGTCTCGGCCTGCCGTGCCTTTTCCTCGGCGGCGTCGGCCTGCGCCTGTATGCCGGAAAGCCTTGCGGCCTGCGCCTGCCAGCCGAGATCGTCGGCCATGCGGCGTTCCGTGGCTTCGCGGCGCTCGGCGATCGCATCGGCCGCCTGCGTCAGGCGGCGCGTCTTTTCCTCCCGGACGGCCCGGGCGGCGGAGAGTTCGTCGGCAAGTCCCTGCCGGCGGGTCGCGATGGCGTCCAGTCTGGCCTGCCGGTCCTTGAGTGCGGCCAGCGCCCGGCGTTCGGCCTCGTCGAGCGGCCCGATCACCTGATCCTGCCGCAGCGCGTCGAGGCGAAGGCGGGCAAGCGAGCGGAAGAGATCGGCCTGCTCGGCCCGAAGGCGGGCGGTTTCCGCCTCCGCCGTCCGAACGATCCGGTCCAGACGCTCCTCGTCGTCCCGCAGGCCGCGGCCGGCACGTTCGACGGAGTTCAAGGCATCGAATACGCTGATCATCGTCGCCCTACCATTGCGTTATCGCGCCGCCGGAAACGGTCATGGAATAGACCGGAACGAGCGCCCCGCGCGGTTTGGTGGCCAGAACGGCGTTCTGGAGAATGCCGTCATCCACCTTGTCGCGCCGCACGGCCTCGTATGTCTGTTCCGGCACGCGGACGCCCCATCTGGAAACGGTTTCGGTCCGGCCGTTCTCCTCGTTGATGATTGGCATCGACAGAACGCGTCCCTCCGGCGTCACGGCCTCGACGATCAGGTAATAATTGCGCGCGCCGGTGTTGACGTCGGGAATGCGGTATACGCCGCTCTGCTCGCCCTGCCGGGAGACGATCCGCAGCTCGTAGGTCTGGACGAGCTGGCCGCGCAGCCGTTCGAGACCGGCGACGGCGGCGCGCGCCGCGCCCGCATCCGACCGCTCCAGCGCCGTGACGGCATCGGTTTGCAGTTCGGTCAGCCGCTCGCGCGCGTCCGGGGTGCGCGCTTCCGCCTGTACGGCCTTCGCGGCGGCGACGATCTGTGCGGGCAGGGTTTCAGCCAGCTCGATACGGGCGGCCTCCTCGGCCTGCCCGGCCCTGATGTCCTGCCAGACCGACCATCCGCCCCACAGCACGGCCACCAGCGCCAGCGCGCCGAAGGCCTTGCCGTAGGAGGCCCGCCGCACCCACAGGCCGGCGAGCGTCCGGGGAAGGCCCGGCGGCGTCGGCTCGTAGGTGAAACGGCTTTCCTTCAGCGCCTTGATGCCCTCGTCGAGGATGCGGTCGGAGACCTCGAGGCCCTGGCTTTCATAGATGCGGCGAAGCCGTTCCTTCAGCGTTTCGTCGCGGCCGTCCTGCGCCAGCTCCCGCACCGCCACGCTTTCCTGATGGCGCAACGTGTCGACCACGTCCATCGCGAGCATCAGCTCGTCCAGGGCGGGCGCGGGCGGCGTGGCGGCGGTGCTTTCGCTCATGGTCGCGAACCGGTCCTCAGCCCTCGATCACCAGTGCATTGCCCTCCTGGGCAAGGCGGGCGATCCGCTTCTTGCCGTCCTCGACGGCATTGCGGATTTCCTCGCTGTTCTTCGTGGAAAGCTCGCGCATTTCGGCGATGATCTCGACCGAGCGGGTCTGGAAGTTCACCACGCTGTCGACCAGCTTCTTCACGGCGTCGGCGCGCACGGTCGGGCCGTAGCCGGCCTTCAGCGCCTCTTCCTGCACCTTGCCGCCGATCTCGGCCAGCACTTCGAGCGATTTCGAAACGCCTTCCTTCATCTCGTTCAGCGTCCGGGTCGCCTCGTGCAGGCCGAACAGGCCGGTAAAGGAGGCCTTCAGCGCCGTCAGCACCGATTCATTGGTGGAGAAGAAGGAGACAGCCTGCTGATAGACGCGCTCCTTGGCGTTGGTGGTCTGCACGAGGCGGGCCATCACCACTTCCGAGGTGTTGTAGCTGATCGTCAGGTTGTCGGCGAGATCCTTGGCCACCTGATAGCGGCCTTCCTCGTTCTGCACCCGGCGCAGATGCTCGTCGCGCACCAGTTCGAGGCGCGCGCGCTCGGCAACCTCGCCCCCTTCCGGGAAGCTTGCCACGGCCTCGGCCGCGGCCGCCAGCCCGGCCTTGGCCGCTTCCAGTTTCGCTGCGGCGGCCTGCAGGATTTCCAGCGCCGCCACCTCGCCGTGCTTCAGGGCGCCGCGGAAGTCGCGATAGGCTTCCAGAATGGTCTGTTCGCGCTCGATATTGGCCTTGGTGTCCTTCGAGACGGCGAGATAGGTTTCCTTGATCTCGTCGAAACGCGCCGCGATGTCACCGCGCGCAATCTTCATCCAGACGTTGGTGGCGCGCTCGAACACGTCGATCTTGCCGTCCTCGACCTGATCGACCATGCGCTTGGCATCGTCGCGAATGGAATCGAAGGCCTTGGAAATCTGCTCGTAGCGCTGGCCGATCGACATTTCCGCGACCTGCTCGCGCACCACCTCGTTGAAGATGCTCATCTGCTGGAGCGTGCGGGTGATGACGGCGATCTTCTCCGGCTCGATGTCGGCGATCTTTTCCAGAAGCCCGACGATGGGCGCTTCCTCCGCCTTGTCCTTCACCAGTCCGAGATCGCGCAAGGTGCCCATCGCCTTGTCGAGATATTGCAGCGGGGATTTGACAACGACCTCATTCATCGGCGTTTCCTTTCGAAATGGCGGCCCTGGTATCGGCACGATACATGCAGGAGATACGGGTGTCGCGGGTCCGAATCAAGTCGAGGCCGTGCCGCCGGAAAAGAAAAAGGCGGTTTCCTGCCGGGAGCCGTTTTTTCTGCGGGAACGAGGGGGCCGCCAGACGGGTGCGGCCCGATGGTGCCCGGCGGTTGCCTGTCGCGAAACTGCGACACATGGGGAGCGTCAAATCCTCGCACATATTGCGATGCGTCAATTTTCACTCCATTCGTTGCGGCGCAAAAATGACGGGGATCAGCCGGTTTCCACTCAAGGTCGCTCACGGGTCTTAAGGCATGGATTACTTCATGTGTACACTTCACTGTCCGCAAGCGCCGGTCCCCCGGATCTAGGGGTTGCGGGACCGGCGCTTCCACAGAAAGAAGGAAAACGTCGTGACCAGACCCGAATTCATTCGCTCCATTCAGCCGAAATTCAAGCCGCGCTACGATAACTTCATCGGCGGTGCCTGGGTCGCGCCTGTCGAAGGCCGTTACTTCCAGAATATTTCGCCGGTGAACGGCCAGGTGCTTTGCGAAGTCGCCCGCTCCAGCGCGGCGGATGTCGAACTGGCTCTCGATGCGGCGCACAAGGCCAAGGATGCCTGGGGTACGACCAGCGCCGTCGAGCGCTCGCGCGTTCTGCTGGCCGTGGCCCAGCGTCTGGAGGACAATCTCCAGGCGATCGCCGAGGCCGAAACCTGGGACAACGGCAAGCCGCTGCGCGAGACGCTGAATGCGGATATTCCGCTCGCCATCGATCATTTCCGCTATTTCGCCGGCTGCATCCGCGCCCAGGAGGGCACGCTCTCCGAACTCGACCACGACACGGTCGCCTATCATTTCCACGAGCCGCTCGGCGTCGTCGGCCAGATCATTCCCTGGAACTTCCCGCTGCTGATGGCCGCATGGAAGATCGCGCCCGCGCTTGCCGCCGGCAATGCCATCGTCATGAAGCCGGCCGAGCAGACACCCGCTTCCATTCTCTTCGTTGTCGAACTGATCGCCGATCTTCTGCCGGCGGGCGTGCTGAACATCGTGAGCGGCACGGGTGTCGAGGTCGGCAGGCCGCTGGCGCAGAGCCCGCGCATCGCCAAGATCGCCTTCACCGGCTCCACGGCGGTCGGCAAGGAAATCATGCGCTATGCCGCCGACAACGTCACTAACATCACGCTGGAACTGGGCGGCAAGTCGCCGAACGTCTTCTTCTCGGACGTCATGGCCGAGGATGACGATTATCTCGAGAAGGCGCTGGAAGGCTTCGCCTTCTTCGCCCTGAACCAGGGCGAGATCTGCACATGCCCGAGCCGGGCGCTGGTGCAGGAGGACATTTTCGACACGTTCATGGAAAAGGCCGTCAAGCGGGTCCAGTCGATCCAGCGCGGCGACCCCTTCGATCTGTCGACCATGATCGGTGCGCAGGCCTCGCAGCAGCAGTTCGAGAAGATCCTCGGCTATATCGACATCGGCCGCGAAGAGGGCGCCAAGGTGCTGACGGGCGGCGGCAAGGGCCAGCTTCCCGGCGATCTGGGCGCCGGCTTCTACATCGAGCCGACGGTGTTCCAGGGCCACAACAAGATGCGCATCTTCCAGGAAGAGATTTTCGGGCCGGTGCTTGCCGTCACGACCTTCAAGACCTTCGAGGAAGCCATCGAGATCGCCAACGACACGGAGTTCGGCCTCGGCGCCGGCGTGTGGACCCGCAATGCCAACACGGCCTACCGCGCCGGACGGGGCATTCAGGCGGGCCGGGTCTGGACGAATTGCTATCATGCCTATCCGGCGCATGCGTCGTTCGGCGGCTACAAGCAGTCCGGTATCGGCCGCGAAACGCACAAGATGATACTCGACCACTACCAGCAGACCAAGAACCTTCTGGTCAGCTACGGCACGAAGCCGCTCGGCTTCTTCTGAGGCGAAAAGCCTGATATCTGTCGTGCAGGCCGGCGGGGAAGACCGCCGGCCTGCAACACGATCCCGTTTTCGAAAGATCCAGAAACGCCATGTCCAAGCATCGCGTGGTTGTCGTCGGTGCCGGCTTTGCCGGTCTCCAGCTCGTTCACGACCTCAAGGGCCAGCCCGTCGACGTGACCATCATCGACCGGCGCAATCATCACCTTTTCCAGCCGCTGCTCTATCAGGTCGCCACGACGCTGCTGGCGACCTCCGAGATCGCCTGGCCGATCCGCCGCCTGTTCCGCAACCGTCCCGAAGTCCGCACCCTGCTCGGCGAGGCCGTCGCCGTCGACCGCGAGCGGAAGAGCGTGGCGCTGAAGGACGGCCAGTCGATCCCCTACGATACGCTGGTGCTCGCCACCGGCGCGCGGCATGCCTATTTCGGCCATGACGAATGGGAAGGCGTCGCCCCCGGTCTCAAGACGCTGGAGGACGCGACGACCATCCGCCGGCGCATCCTGCTGGCCTTCGAGCGGGCGGAGCTGGAGGACGATCCCGAAACGCGCAAGGCGCTTCTGACCTTCGCCATCATCGGCGGCGGCCCGACCGGGGTGGAACTGGCCGGCATCATCGCGGAACTGGCGCACCGGACGCTGGTCAGCGAGTTCCGCGCCATCGATACCCGCGCCGCGCGGATCATGCTGATCGAGGCCGGCCCGCGCATTCTTCCGGTCTTCACGCAGGAATTGTCGGACTACGGCAGGCAGGCGCTGGAGAAGCTCGGCGTGGAGGTTCGCACCGGCACGCCGGTGACGGAATGCGGCCCCGAAGGCGTCAGGATCGGCGAGGAATTCGTCGCGGCCCGCACGCTGATCTGGGCGGCCGGCGTGCAGGCGTCGAAGGCCGCCGCGTGGCTCGGCGCCGATGCGGACCGGGCGGGCAGGGCCATCGTCGGCAGGGACCTGACGGTGCCGGGATCGCCGGAGATCTTCGTGATCGGCGATACGGCCGCGGTCGTGACGGAAGACGGAAAGCCGGTGCCCGGCGTCGCGCCTGCCGCCAAGCAGCAGGGTGCGTATGTGGCGAAGGTCGTCGCCAGCCGTCTGGCGGGGAAACCGGCGCCGACCGGCTTTTCCTACAGGCATCAGGGTAATCTGGCCACCATCGGCCGCAGCGCGGCGGTGGTCGATCTCGGCCGGATCAAGCTGAAAGGGGCGCTGGCCTGGTGGGTGTGGGGCCTTGCCCACATCTATTTCCTGATCGGCACGCGCAGCCGCCTCGCCGTGGCGATGAGCTGGCTGTGGATCTTCCTGAGCGGCCAGCACTCCGCGCGGCTGATCACCCAGAAGGAAACGCTGAAGGACGACAGCGCGCCCTGAAAACCCGTCAGCGCGGGAAGGAAACCATGTCGCCGTAAAGCTCTATCAGCTTTTCCTTCGCGGCCTGCGAATTGCGGTAGATGTCGATGAAGCGCGTCAGACGCGGATCGTCGCGCATTTCGGGGCGGGTGACGAACTGGAAAGCGTAGACGGGGTCGTTTTCGAAGATAAGCGCGGAGGACGCGTCGAGGCCGGCCAGCCTGGCGAAGGTCGGGTAGGTCGCGGCGGCGTCGACCTCCTCCAGCGCCCGGGCGATCTGCGGCCCGTCGAGCTGGATGATGTCGAGGGGTTTGACCCACGTCACCACGTCTTCGAGCGTGGCGCGATGGTCGGCGCCGGGCTTCAGTTCGACAAGGCCGGCCTTTTGCAGCAGAAGCAGTGACCGGGCCGTGTTCACCGCATCTCCCGAAAAGACGATGCGGGCGTTTTCCGGCAGTTCCTCCAGCGTCCTGTATTTTTTCGAATAGAGGCCGAAGGGCGTGCTGAAGGCCGGCGCCACGGCGACCAGATCGTAGCCGCGATTGTGGTTGGTGAATTCGAGGAAGGGGATGTGCTGGAAGAGGTTCGCGTCCACTTCCTTGTCGGCTACCGCCATATTGGGTGTGTTCCAGTCGTTGAACTCGATCAGCTCGACCTTCAGCCCCTGCGCCTCGGCTTCGCTGGCGGCGATTTCCGCCGCCTGGTTGGAAATGCTGGTGGCGAGCGCGATGCGCAGCGGCGCTTCGTCCGATTGCGCCGAAAGCGGGCCAGCGGCCATCGGAACCATCGCGGCGATGCCTGCGGCCAGAACGGCGCGGCGGCTCCAGGTCTGTATTGCACTCTGCGGCATGTTTCGTCCCTTTGGATATTCTTATGGGTGTGACGTGCGGGTGAGGGGAAGCGACCTCAAGACGGCCTCCCAGGATTCGCGCAGATTACCACAATCCCGCGGCCCGCCGGTTATATGGAATTGCCGTCTGTTTTGCGGGCATACGGCTTCGAGGATCATGCGGTCCCTTTCCGTTTCCGAGCGGCGGATATTTCACCCGCCGATCAGGACGGGATCGAAGGAAAGCGTGGTCCTCGCCATGCGCACGAAAACGAGGTCGCCGGCCTGCGACACGTCTTCCAGCGGCCCGTCGTCGCAATGAATGCAGCTTGCGTTGCTGAGAACGATCGCCAGGGGAAACCGGAGCGCCGCGAGATAGGCAAGCACGTGCGGAACGACCTGCCGGTCCACGCTCCGCGGCGCCTTGCGGGCGCCTGACGGTGGAACTTGCATCGCGACGGTTTCGCGGGGAAGAGCACGGGGCGTCGTTGCCGAGAGCGAGAGGCAGCCGAGCGCCCACAGGTCCGACGGGGATGTGAGATAGGTCGTGTGCCCGACGCCGCCGGCATGATCGAGAAACCGGATGGCTGGGGGCAGCCGCGCTTCACGGTCGGTATGGGCGATGACCGCCTCCGCCGTCCGGTCCTGATTGAAATGGACGTGCAGCCCGCGCCGTTGCTGGCCGGTTTTCGGGGAAAGGCGGGCGCTTTCGTAAACGCCGACCGTCGTCATGACGGCCGCCGTGCTGGAGGTGACGGCGACCACGCTTTCGAAGGACGGCAGATAGCCGGCGGCAAGCCCCGCGGGAACGGAGGGCGCCCGACGCCCGATGTCCAGCAGCCTTTCGATTTCGCTAGTAGACATCCCGCAGATACCGCTTCTCGCGCTTCAGGCCGGCGATGTATTCGGCGGCCTTCTCGGCGTCCATGCCGCCCTGTTCGGCGATGATGTCGCCGAGCGCGGCATCGACGTCGCGCGCCATGCGGCTGGCGTCGCCGCAGACGTAGAAGGAGGCGCCTTCCTCCAGCCAGGCGTAGAGCGCCTTGCCGTTTTCCTTCATGCGGGTCTGCACATAGATCTTCGCCTCCTGATCGCGGGAGAAGGCGAGGTCGAGGCGCGTCAGCAGCCCGTCGCGGCTCATCCGCGAAAGCTCGTCCTCGTAGATGAAGTCGTTTTCGCGGCGCTGGTCGCCGAAGAACAGCCAGTTGCGGCCCTTTGCGCCGCGCGCGCCGCGTTCCTGAAGGAAGGCCCGGAAGGGCGCGATGCCCGTGCCCGGCCCGACCATGATCATCGGCGCATCGTCATCGGCCGGCACGCGGAAGGCTTTATTCTGGGAAACGAAGATGCCGGCCTTGCCGCCCTCCGCCACGCGATCCGCCAGCCAGGTCGAGCAGACGCCGCCGCGTTCGCGGCCGCTGGCATTGTAGCGCACGCTCGCGACCGTCAGATGCACCCGGCCGGCCGCCGTCTTCGGGCTCGACGAGATGGAATAGGCCCGGTGCTGGAGCGGCTTCAGCAGGCCGACGAATTCCGCCACAGTGAACGCCCCTTGCGGCGCGAGCGCCAGAAGGTCGAGACTGTCCTTGCCCCACAGAAAGGCGTCGAGCGCTTCCTTGTCGCCGTTGCGCAGGACGTGGCTCAATTCCTCGTTGCCGGCGCGGCGCTCGACTTCCGCGATCAGGTCGCGGGAGGGTGTGGAGATTTCGAGCGCCGTGGTCAGAAGCGTGCCGAGCGCGGTGCCGCCGACGTCGGTTTCCGCTCCGGCGCCCAGCCTTTCGAGGAACAGGCCGACGAGCGCCGGATCGTTGACGGGCATGACGCCGAGCGCGTCGCCGGCCTCGTAGGCAAGGCCGCTGTCGCCGAGATCGAACTCGTAATGGCGGATTTCCTTGGCCGAGGACGGGCCGGAAAGGCGGCGGTTGACTGCAAGCATGGCGGAATAGGGGTTCTTGCGGCTCCATCCGCCGGTCACGGAGGTCGTCACGGGCGCGGGAACGGCGGCAGGCGGCACACCGTCGCCTTGCTTCTCGGCAGCCAGCGGCAGGGTTTCGCCGAGCCATGCGGCGGCGGCGTCCTCGTAGTCGATGTCGCAGTCGCGGCGGGTGGCGATGCGCGTCGCGCCGAGCTGTTCGAGACGCGTGTCGATCAGCTTGCCGGCCTGGCAGAAGCCGTCATAGCCGGTATCGCCGAGCGCCAGAACGGCGAAGCGCAGGCCTTCCAGCCGCGGCGCTGCTCCGGCGGAAAGGGCTTCCCAGAAAAGCTGGGCATTGTCCGGCATCTCGCCTTCGCCATAGGTGGAGGTGACGACGACGACATGGCGCATGGCGGCCAGCTGCTCCATGCTCACATCGTCGAGGCCGAGAACCTCCGGGGCGAGGCCGAGCCCGCGGGCCGAGGCCGCTGCGTCCATCGCCACGCGCTCGGCATTGCCGGTCTGCGTGCCGTAGAGAATGTGAAGCGGTTGCGCGGGCGCGGCCGAAGGGGCAGCCGCCGTTGCGGCTGTGCTTTCGCCGCCCATCGCGATGCGCGAGTGGAGACCGGCCAGAAAGCCGGCGAGCCAGGCCCGCTGGTCGGCGTTGAAGGGGGCGTCCTCCGGAATATAGGGGATCTTCATCGTCTGCGTCTCACTGTCTGGCGGGGGTGAGGCCGGAGAGGGCCTGTCGCGCGAAAAGTTCCTCGAAGCTCGGGATGCGGCCGATGCGCTCGACGTTCCGGGCGGTCTGCTGGATGATCCAGCCATAGGTGCCGGGACTGTCGATGGAGAGCGTGTTGCGGCCCGAAAGCGCCTGCCGGTAGTCGCCGAGCCGCTTGGCCGAAACCATCACCGCCAGCGCCTCGTCGTCGTAATCGGCGATCGCGTCGCGGGCATAGCGGGAAAGCCTCTGCATCAGGGCGAAATCCTCCGTCAGGACGAGGTTGCGCACCGCCTTTTCCACCGCCGGATCGGAGGGGCCGCGCGCGCCGGGCACGCGGCTCATGGCGAGCGACTGCGCCATGGACAGGACGGTGTAGTTGTTCAGCAGCGCGAACATGTCCTCGGTGTCGGTTTCGCCGTAGCCCGGAACGCTGCCGTTGAGGATGGCACGGCGGTCGCGATAGGCGAGCTTGAACTTGCGCACCTGATGCGCGGCGAGCGCGGTCGAAAGCTCCTCGACCAGATCCTTGCGGCTTTTGGCCTTCAGGATGGCGTCGCTGTCCTGATAGAGCAGCAGGGCGCGGGGCAGGCCGTAGACGAAATTCTGCCGCTCGCTCTCCCAGTTTTCGAGCAGCCATCGCGCCTTTTCCGACCCGGTCGCCTCGAGGTGCCACGAAAGCATCATGCGGATCGCGTCGGCATGGAAGGCGGCGTGCGGGTCGTCCTCGTCGGCGATGGAGCCGATGAGGATGGAATCGTGGCTCATCTTCTTCGGCAGGTCGCCATAGGGATCGTACTGGTAGGCGAAGCCGCCGCTCATGCCGTTGCCGAAGCCCTTGCCGAACGCTCCGAGGTTCAGCACCGCGCCGTTGGTCATGTATTCGCAGCAGAAATCGCCGACGCCTTCCACCACGGCGGTCGAACCGGAATTGCGCACCGCGAACCGGTCGCCCGCCTGTCCTTCCACGAACAGCCGCCCGCCGGTCGCGCCGAACAGGGCGAAATTGCCGATCAGCACATTGCCGCCGGCCTCGTCGGAGCCGCCGCCGGGCGACCGCACGGTGATCGTGCCGCCGCCGGCGCTCTTGCCGACGCCGTCGTTGCAGGTGCCGGTGTGGGTCAGCATCATGCCGTCGTTGCAGAAGGCGCCGAAGGATTGTCCCGCCGAGCCGGAGGTGGAAATCCGCACGCTGCCGGCATCGAGGAAGCGGCGGCCGCGATGGTCCTGCCGCACGGCGGGCAGGCGCCGAGTCTGCTCCGCGGTCAGTTCGTGGTTCAGCATGCGCTCGATATCGACGGCGAGCTGGCCGCCGACGCTCTTGTTGCAATTGTTCAGGTGGCGGTTCGCCCCGAGTTCGATGAAAGGCTGCCTGCCGTCGACGATGGCCGAACGCACCATGTCGATGAAGGCGTCATCGAGGCCGTAATCCTTTTCCATGTAGACGGGGTCGGCAACCTTCACCTCCTCGACGACCTGCAACATCGCCCGGAGGTCGAGTTGCCCGACGCTGGCAGGATGGTCGAGAAGGTGAAGGAGATCGCTGCGGCCCCGCGCCTCGCGGAGAGACCGGAGACCGAGCGATGCGAGGATTTCCCGTGTTTCATGGGCGATGTTGAGAAGATATTGCGCCAGTGCGCGCGGATCGCCGTCGAACACTTCCGCGTTCGTCGTGAGGCCCGCCGGGCACTTGACGTTGCAGTTCTTGGCCATCACGCATTTCAGCATCATCAGCGCCGTGGTGCCGAATTCGAAGCTGTCGCCGCCGAGAAGCGCCGACTTCACCACGTCGCTGGCCGTCTGGTGCGCGCCCGAGCAGCGCAGCAGCACCTTCTGCCGCAACCCGTTGGCGCACAGCGCCTGATGCACCTCGGCGATGCCGATCTCGGCGGCGCGGCCGGTATATTTCAGGCTGGTGACGGCCGCCGCCCCCGTGCCGCCGGTGTTGCCGGCGACGTTGATGACGTCCGCGCCGGCCTTGGCGACGCCGACCGCGATGGTGCCGATGCCTTCCGAGGAGACCAGCTTGACGACGACGCGCACCCTTGCGGCCTTGCAGTCGTGGATGAGCTGGGCCAGATCCTCGATGGAATAGGTGTCGTGGTGCGGCGGCGGCGAGACCAGTTCGACGCCCGGCGTGCCGCCGCGGGCGGCGGCGATCTCCACCGTCACCTTCTGCGCCGGAAGCTGGCCGCCTTCGCCGGGCTTCGCCCCCTGGCCGATCTTGATTTCCAGCTCCTCCAGCATCGGGTCGGCCAGATAGCCGGCCCAGATGCCGAAGCGGCCGGAGGCGAACTGCTTGATGCGCGAGGCGCGGATCGTGCCGTAGCGGGAGATGTGCTCGCCGCCTTCGCCGGAATTCGACATGCCGCCGACCATGTTGGTGCCGTGGGCGACGGCCTCGTGGGCGTTGGCGACCAGCGCGCCGTGGCTCATGGCGCCGGAAGCGAGCAGCGGCGTGATCTGGCTGGCCTTCTGCACCTCTTCCAGCGGGATGCCATCCGGCGCCGTGCGGACGAGCCGCAGATAGGCGAGTGCCTGGCCGGCCGCATGCACGAGCAGGGCACCGCCTTCCAGCCAGTGGCCGAGAATATCGCTGCCGAAACGCATGACGAGCGATTGGCCGAGCGCCCCGAGCCGGGCCAGATCGCCGCCGGGGGCGCCGGTGAGCGTCAGCCGGAACGTGTCGTCGGGCAGGGGCTCGCAGGTCAGCCCGCGCACCCTGAAGCCGTTGTTGCCCTTGCGGGAGAAGCGGCGCATCTCCTTGCGGAAATCCTCCGGCGAGGCGGCGTGCGTCACATCCGCCGGGAAGGCGAGCACGTCGCGCAGGGCGGCCGGGCGGCGGGCGCGCTCCTCCGTCATCATCCGCACGAAGGCGCGGTAGCCGGGGGTGATCGTGAAGCGGTCGATGGCTTCCGGCGTCAGGCGGTCGTAGCCGCTGTTGGCATAGGCGGCATCGTCGATGCCGAAGGCGTCGCCCAGCCGGTTGAGGGTGAGAAGGCGCAGGAACGGGTCCTCCTCGCCGTCCGGGGCGGTGAAGGCCACCTTCTCCTCGGTCATGTCGACAAAGCCGCGCACGGCGGTCGTGCCGAAGGAATGGCCGGCACCTTCCGCCCGTTCCTTGAACAGGCCGAGCAGGGGAATGTCGTTCTCGCCCTTCACCGTCAGCGCCCGGGCGTGCCAGTCGGCCACCGCCTGCGCGATGACCCTGAAGTTGACGCCGCCGACCGGCGTCCTGACGTTGGGGAAATAGCGCCGGAGGACCGGATCGTCCGTATCGAGGAAGTTGGGCTCGAAGAACTCGCCGCCGACATAGCTTTCCGCCGTGCACAGCCCGACCTTGCCCATCGTCTTCATCAGCGCCTTTTCCGCCGCCTTGGCGAAGCGCCTGAAGGCCTTGTCGGCATCGGCGCCGAACTTCTCCTCGGCGCGGAACTGCACGCCGAGCGGATAGACGGCCGAGGCGCCGAAGCCGAGGGCGGCGGCGACGTGGTGGGACGAGGTGATCTGCCCGCTTTCGACGACGAGCGAGGCCCGCAGGCGGGCGCCTTCCTCGATGAGCTTCTGGTTGATGGCGGAAACGACCAGGATCATGGGCAGCGCCGCCCGGTCGCGCGCCACATGCCGGTCGGTGACGACCGCGATGCCGCCTTCCTCGCGGGCGAAGGCGGCGACGGCCTCGCAAAGCCGGTCGATGGCCGCTTCCAGCGCCTGCGCGTTGGCGTCCGCGTCGTCGAAGACGGGCGTGTAGAGCATTTCGAACCGCCGCAGCGGCGTTTCCGTCTGCTCGCGCAGCTTCAGCATGTCGAGATGGGTCAGGACGGGCGAGGGGACGACGATCTGGCGGGCCGCCTTCGCACCGATATTGGGCTTGGCCCCGAGCGTGATGCGCAGCGTCATGCCGTCCGCCTCGCGGATGGAATCGAGCGGCGGGTTCGTCACCTGCGCGAAACGCTGCGAGAAATACTTGGCGACACCGCCTTCCTGATCGGACAGGGCGTTGATGGCGTTGCCGTAACCCATCGCGGAAATCTTCTCCGCGCCGGTCGCCAGCATCGGGTCCATCAGGAACTTGAAGCTTTCCTGGTTGAGCGAATAGGCGACGTAGCGCTGGTGGCGTTCCAGATCGCCGTTGTAGCGCAGCGGCGAGCCTTGCGCCTCCGCCGGAATGTCCGGCAGGTCGGCCAGCCTCACCCGGGCCTCTTCGAGAAGATCGCGGTAGGGGCGGCGGCCGGCGAGCATTTCCAGCGCCTCCACGGTGCCGTAGGCCCGCTTTTCCACATGGTCGTAAACCAGCATGCCGCCTGCCTCGATGCGGCCGCGGCGCAGGACGGTTTCCGGCGGGAAGGCGATCTGCCCGGCCTCGGACATGACGCAAAGATAGTCTTTCGTCTCGACGGTGCGCAGCGGCCTGAGGCCAAGCCGGTCGAGACGTGCGCCGACGAGATCGCCATTGCCGAAGATCAGCGCGGCAGGACCGTCGTTCTTCTCCTCGTAGAGCGAGAAATATTCGAGCATCGCCACGACGTCGGGCGACAGCGTATCGTCGTTCTCCCAGGCGGGCGGCATCATGGAGACGACCGCCGTCACCAGATCGAGGCCGTCTTCCTGCACGCGCGATTGCAGCGTCTGGTCGAGGCGGCAACTGTCCGACTGGCCCTTGGGACGGACGATGGAGGCGTTCTTCGCGGATGCGATGGCCGCCTCGGAAAGACGGTTCTTGCGGTCGGTGTTGAGTTCGCCGTTATGGGCCATCAGCCGGAAGGGCTGCGCCATTGAGGGATGCGGGTCGGTGTTGGTCGAGAACCGCGTGTGGAAATACATGGTGTGGATCGCATGATCCGGGTCCGTGAGGTCGCGGAAGTAGGGGATGACCTCGTGCGAGTTCAGCCGGCCCTTGAAGACCTGCGTCCGGGCGCTGAGCGATATCGGATAGAGGCCGGCCAGTTCGGGCCGCGTATAGGCCAGCGCCTCGATGGCGAGCAGGGCCTTGTGGATGCGGAAATCGAACTCCGCCTGGGTGGCGGTCTCGCCGTGACAGGCGAAAACCCACTGGCGGATCGGCAGCTGATAGCGTGCCGCCGCCGGCCGGATGGCCGCATCGTTCACCGGCACGTCCCGCTTCAGGAGAATGGAAAAGCCCTGTTCCGCCAGCGCCCGGGCGATGACGTGCTCCGCCTCGGCATGGAAGCCGGGATCGTTCGGCAGGAAGAAGTTGCCGACACCGAAGCGGCGGGCGCGCAGATCCTCCCGCCCCGTGAGCTTGCGGAAGAAGGACAGCGACAGGTCGACCGAGACGCCGGCCCCGTCGCCCACGCCCTCCGCCGACATGCCGCCGCGGTGCGGCACGGCGCATAGCGCCTCATGGCCCCTGCGAAGGACGTCGTGGGTCTGCACGCCGTCCTTTCGCGTGATGAAGCCGACGCCGCAGCTGCTCCGCTCGTCGGCGGGATCGTAGAGACCAAAAGGCTTGTCGTGAGCGCGCATGCAACCTCCCGAAAAAAGTCAGTAATGCTGCCCTATATTAACAAGATTAAAAAAGTCAAGTTTTATCCGCGCCAAAGGAGCCGTTCCGATGTCTCGGTCTGAGCGGAGATTTCATCCGGATGGGTGAAAAGATGATGCCGATCAGCTATTTGCGGGGTAGAGACGCGGCCGGACGGATCGTCGCATCCGGGCAATTTTCCTGCGATATTTTCGAGACTTTATCGGCCGTTCACAATGCTCGATCTGGTCGACGGATGGCGACGGGCTGCGAAAGGATGGATAGGCAAGGTTGTAGCGCGGTTCGCCGTTTGGTGTAGATAAAATCTCATTATGTAAAATTCATTCTCCCTGATCGTCGTATTGTGAGATTTGAATTGACGATTTGCCAGACATTCTGGCACGCATAAAAAACGGCACACCGCCGTCCATTCATTGCAATCGTGACCGGGAAGACCTGGAAATCCGCGATTTCCGGGGTGATGCCGGTCGTCAGTGGGTTTGAAACCGTAATGCGATTTTCTCCGTTCGATACGACGCTGTGGTTTGCGACCGCGACCCCGGCACCCGAAACGCACCGGCTCGATGGCCGGATCGAGGCGGATGTCTGCGTGGTCGGCGCGGGCTATACCGGCCTGACGACGGCGCTCGAGCTTGCCCGCAAGGGCGTCAGCGTCGTCTTGCTGGAGGCCCAGCAGGCCGGATTCGGCGGCTCGGGCCGCAATGCGGGCCATTGCACGCCCACCTTCAGCTATTACGGCCTGCCGGCGCTGCGCAAGATGCTCGGCGAGCCCTGGGCGGAGCGGATCATCGGGCGCCAGACGCGCGCCAATGACCGCGTCAAGGAAATGATCTCGGCCTACGATATCGACTGCGAATGGGTGCAGAACGGTTATGTCATGGGTGCGTTGCGTCCGGGCGCCATGCCGGTGCTTCAGGCCAAGGCCGACGCCTATGCGGCCGCCGGCGCCCGTTGCCGCATCATCGACAGGCACGAGGTGGAGGCCATGACGGGCAGTCCGCGCTTCTACGGCGCCTGGTATCACGAGGAAGGCGGCCACATGAACCCGCTGTCCTACGCGCGCGGACTGGCGAGGGCCGTGATGCAGGAAGGCGGCAAGGTCTATACCGGTTCGCCGGTGGAGGATGTGCAGCCGGAAGGCGGCAGGTGGTCGGTCCGCACGCCGGCCGGCAGCGTGCTGGCCGAGAAGGTGATCTTCGCGACCGGCGCCTATACGGTGGGCGGCTGGAAGAACCTCGACAAAAGCTTCCGCATCATGAGGGTGTTCGTCGCGGCCACGCAGCCGCTCGATCCGGAAACCCGCCGGCAGGTCCTGCCGCGCAACACCACGATGCACGACGGGCGCGGCGACATCTACGTCTACAAGTACAATCGCGAAGGCCGCATCGTCGCCTCGATGTTTCCGATGGGCAGGCGCGGGGCGGACCCTGCCTATACCCGCCAGGTCATGACCGACCGGCTGACGTTCCTGCATCCGCAGATCAGGGAGCCGCTGCGCTGGGAGTATTTCTGGTTCGGCGAACTCGACATGCAGATGCGCACCATTCCGCGCCTCTACGATCTAGCGCCCGGCGTCATCGCCTGCACCGGCCTGTCCGGCCGCGGCGTGCCGACCGGCTCGATGCTGGGCGGCATTCTTTCGGAATGGGCGCTCGGCACGCCGGAAAAGGATCTTTCGCTGCGAATGGAGCCGCTGCACAGGGCTTCCTTTTTCATGTCCGTGGCCCCGAAGCTCAGGCTTCGCTATTTCCGTTACCAGGACACGCGCGCCGCCCGCAAGGAGGGCGCCGTGCTTCCCCCGCACGCCTGAACCTCAAGGAGTTTGATCCGTGACAACCAACAAGACCGTGCTGATTTCCGGCGGCAATCGGGGGATCGGTGCCGCCACCGCCCGAGCCTTCATGGAGGCCGGCTGGAGCGTGTCGCTCGGCATGCGCACGCCGGCGATGCCGGACTGGGCGAGGCCGGAGGCGGTTCACGTCCATGCCTATGATGCGGTGGACCCCGTAGCACCCGACGCATGGGCCGCGGCCGCTGTCGAGCGCTTCGGACGGATCGACGCCGTGGTCGCCAATGCGGGAATCTCGATCCGCAAGACCGCGGTGGAGGCCACTGACGCGGAATTCGCGTCCCTCATGGATGTGAACGTCAACGGTCCCCGCCGGCTGGTCAGGGCCTGCTGGGCGCAACTGGTCGCCTGCGGCTCCGGCCGGGTCGTCATCGTCGCGTCGCTATCCGGCAAGAGGGTCAAATCGGCGGCGTCGGGTTCCTACTCGGTGTCGAAATTCGCCGCGCTCGGCCTTTCCCATGCCATCCGCCATGCGGGCTTCGACAAGGGCGTGCGGGCCACCGCCGTCTGCCCCGGATTCGTCGCCACGGATATGGGCCTGCCGCTGGCGGCATCGACGCCGGCGGATGCGCTGACCCAGCCGGAGGACGTCGCCAGTTCCATCGTTCACATCGTCAATCTGCCGAACCGCGCCAGCGTTTCGGAATTCTGGGTGAATTGCCTGCTCGACGATTCCTACTGACCGACGATCGCGTCGATCTCCTCCCGCAGCAGGGCGGCGTACTGCTCGATCACGCCGGGGGCCAGCTTGGCGCAGAGCAGGGTGAAGCCCAGCGAGGCGCCGGGCTTTTCCCCGTCGGTGATGATCGGCATCGCCACGCCGGCGATGCCGGGTATGAGTTCGCCGACATCGACGGCATAGCCGCGCTCGCGCGTGTCCGCGAGCAGCCGGCGCACCTTGTCGGGCGTGAGGCTGCGATAGGGGGCGTATCGTTCGAGATTGGCGCGGATGATGAAATCCTGCTCGTCCTCGTCGAGAAAGGCGAGCATCGAGATCGAGCCGGGACCGGCGCCCAGCGGCACGGACCCGCCGATCGAGCCGGTCAGCGTCGGCACGACGCATTCGCCGTCGCGCCGGTCGAGACAGACGGAATCGTGGTTGAAGCGCGCCATGAGATGCACCGTGTCGCCGGTGCGGCGGCGCAGGCGCGTGAGCGCGATTTCGCAGCGGCTGACGATGCCGGGCCCCCGCGCCGCGCGCGCTCCGTAGATCGTCATGCGCGCACCCAGCCGGTAGCAGCGCTTCCTGTCGTCGCGCGCCAGCAGCTTGTGGCCGACAAGGGTGTTGAGGATGCGGTGGCAGGTGGCGGTGTTGAGGCCGGAACGCGCCGTCAGTTCCTTGAGCGTCACGCCCTCCACGCGGCCATCGGCCACCAGGTCGAGGAGAATGACGGCCCGGTCCAGCAATTGCGCCCCGCCAGACGGTGATGGGATGGTTTTGGTCATATAATCTCACATTATGAAAAAATGTTTCTCGGTAACTTGTATAATGAGAAATTTCCGGCATCAATGCTGAAAATTAGATCGAAAAAGCACTTTGTGCATTTTTTGGTCGATTTGATCTTCGCTTCCGCAAAAACCGAAAGCTGAAGCAACGCTGCTTCGTGTAACAGCGCCGGAAGGCGCATTCCTGGACAGGGGAACAAAAATGACAATAGTCAAAAAACTGACCGCTTCCGCCCTGATGCTGGCCGCCTTGATGGCCGGCACATCCGCGATGGCCGGCACGCTCGATGACATCAAGGCGCGCGACAAGCTGATCGTCGGCGTCAAGAACGACTACGCACCCTATGGCTATCTGAACGACAAGGGCGAGATCGTCGGCTTCGAGATCGAGCTGGCCAAATATATCGCAGGCGAACTGCTCGGCTCGCCGGACAAGATCGAACTCGTTCCGGTCGTCGCTTCCAACCGCATCGAGTTCCTGACCGCCGGTCGCATCGACGCGATCTTCGCCACGCTCGGCGTGACCCCCGAACGCGACAAGGTCATCGACTTCACGACCGAATATGTTTCCGCCGCCGGTCCCTCGGTCCTGATGGCCAAGGAAGCGACGATCTCCGAGTGGGAGGAACTCAAGGGCAAGCCGGTCTGCGGTATCCAGGGCTCCTACTACAACAAGAAGATGACCGAGGAATTCGGCATCAACCTCGTCGCCTTCAAGACGCAGCCGGAAGCCTATCGCGCGCTGAGGGACAACCGCTGCATCGGTTTCGTCTTCGACGATATGACCCTTCAGCAGAAGATCAAGGAAGCGGACTGGTCGGGCTACAAGGTCGCCGTCGCCCCTTACGAGTTCCTGCCGATGGCCGGCGGCATCCGCGAGGGCGACACCGAATTCCGCGAGGCCGTCGACAAAGCCATCACCAAGGCCGAAGGCGAAGGCAAGCTCATCGCATGGGAAGCCGAATTCGGCATGCCCGCCTCCGATTACATCGCCGAGCGCGCCAAGGCGGCCGCCGCCAAGAAGAACTAACGGACACGGGAGCGGCCTTTGTTTGGTCTCGATTATTCCTGGCTAGCGGACCCTGCCTACCAGCAATGGCTGCTTACCGGTGTCGTCAACACGTTGAAGCTGGCGGCGATCTCCTCGATCGCCGCCGTGCTGATCGGCCTGCTGGGTGCGCTCGGCCTGACGCTGCGCCTCTTCTGGCTCGATGCCCTCATCGAGCTTTTCGTCGAGGTGTTCCGCAACACGCCGCCGCTCTTGCAGATGCTGTTCGCCTATTTCACCCTGTCGACGCTCGGGCTGAAAGTCACCGATCCCTCCACGGGCCTGTCGGTGCCGCTGCTCAGCGCATTTGCCTGCGCGGCGATCTCGCTCAGCCTGTTCGGCGGCGCGCTTGCCATAGAGGCCTTCCGGTCGGGGATCGAAACCATGCCGCGCTCGATCATCGAGGCGGCGCGGTCGCTCGGCTACGGGCGCTGGTCGCGGTTCTGGCGCATCGAGGCGCCGATCGCCTCGCGCATCTGCCTGCCGGCGCTGACGAACATTCTGTCGAACCTGTTCAAGACGACGTCGCAGGCCTCGGTCATCACCGTGCCGGAGCTGATGTACTACGCCGGGCAGATCTACAACGACACGTTCCGCACGCTGGAGGTCATGATCCTCGTGCTGGTCATCTATGTGACGCTCGTGTCCATCCTGACCTTCGCGATGGCCAGGCTCGAGGCCTTCATGGCCTTCCCCGGCTATGGAAAGGGGCACTGATCATGGGTTCCCTGCTGACTTATGAAGACAAGAAACGGGTGGTTCTGCTGTTCATCGCCCTGCTCGTCGCCGTCTGGGTGGCGGTCGATGCGGTCGCCGGCGGTTCGGCGCACTGGCAGCGGGTTCTGGTCCGCCTGCCGCTGCTTCTGACCGGCGAAGGCTCGGGCTGGCCGATCACCGGCGGTTTTGCGCTCAATATTCTGCTTTCCATCGCCTCGATGGCGCTCGCCACGGCGCTTGGCACCCTCATGGGCCTGGCGACGCTCGCCCGGTCGGCAATCGTGCGCACGCCCGCCTTCCTGGTGATGAACTTCCTGCGCAATTCGCCCTGGCTCGTGCTGCTCTTCGCGATGCTCTACATCCTGCCGTTCCAGATGCGGATCTTCGGCTTCGTCGTTCCTTTCCCGCCCTTCGTGAAGGCGGTGATCGGGCTCGCCCTGCCGACCGCGGCGAATTTCTCCGAGGTCATCCGCGGCGCGGTGCAGTCCATCCACAGCGGCCAGTGGGAGGCGGCCCGGTCGCTCGGCTACACGACCGGCCAGATCTACCGCCATGTGATCATGCCGCAGGCGCTGCGCCGGATGATTCCCGGCTGGATGAACCTCTACGCGCTGCTGATGATCGCCACGGCGCTCGCCACCGTGACCGGCATCCAGGACGTGCTGACCATTCTCAACACATCGCTTGCGATGGAGAGCGAGCGGGTCATCGTCTACTTCTACCTCACCATCCTCTTCCTGTTCTTCGCCTACTGCTATCCCATCGCGCTTTTCGCGCGCCGTCTGGAGCGGGCAGTCAAAGGAGACAATCTATGAACCGTTCCGACGCTCTGATCGAGATCGACACCATCCGCAAATCCTTCGGCGACTTCCAGGTTCTCAAGGGCATCTCGCTGTCCGTGCAGAAGGGCGAGGCGGTCTGCATCATCGGCCCCTCGGGATCGGGAAAATCGACCATCCTGCGCTGCATCAACGGGCTGATCCCCATCGACGAGGGCTTCATCCGCGTGGGCGAACACCGTGTCCACGAGCTGAAGACCGAAAAGCAGATGCGGCCGCTGCGCCACCAGGTGGCGATGGTGTTCCAGCAGTACAATCTCTTTCCGCACCGTACCGCGCTCGAGAACATCATGATGGCGCCCGTCCAGGTGCTCGGGCATGACCGGGCCGAGGTCGAGGACCGGGCCCGCAAGCTTCTGAAGAAGGTGCGGCTCTCCGAAAAGGCCGACAGCTATCCGGGCCAGCTTTCCGGTGGCCAGCAGCAGCGCGTGGCCATCGCCCGGGCGCTCGCCATGCAGCCGGAAGTCATCCTGTTCGACGAGGTGACGGCGGCGCTTGACCCGGAAACGGTGAAGGAGGTGCTCTTCACCATCCGCGAACTGGTGGAGGACGGGCTGACCTGCATTCTCGTGACCCATGAGATGAAGTTCGCGCGCGACGTCTCGCAGCGTGTCTGCTTCACCGACCGCGGACTGATCGTCGAAAGCGCCCCGCCTGCCGAACTGTTCGATAATCCGCAGGATCCGCGCACCCGCGAATTCCTCGGCCAGGTTCTCTGATCGCGCCACCGGGCCGGGGCGTCGTTCCCGGCCCGGCGCATTCGACTTGCCGGGACAGGCCGTGCGCTGCGCGGCGCCGCAGTCCCCCGTTGCAGAAAGGTGAGCCGCAAGGCTCGATGGTGCCATGCCCCGTTTTGACGATATCTATGCAAGGGACTTCAAGGAAGCGCCCTACTGGTGGGAAGCTGCCGAGCCGGAAACCAACCTCGATCCGCTGCCCGAGCGGGCCGACGTCGTGGTCATCGGCTCCGGCTATGCGGGGCTGAACGCCGCGACGCATCTGGCGCGCGCCGGCCGCTCGGTCGTGGTCGTCGATGGCGACCGGATCGGCGAGGGCGGCTCGACCCGTTCCGGCGGCATGGTTTCGAGCGGCCAGAAGCTGGTGGTCGGCGGGGCGATCAAGGGCATCGATCCGCAGCTCTTCTCGCGGCTGATCGGAGAGAGCAACGAGAGCTTCGACTATCTGAAGATGCTGGTCCGGACGGAAAATCTGGATGCCGGCCTCGCGCTCACGGGCCGCTTCTTCGGTGCCCACGCCGCCGGCGACTTCGACACGCTGAAGCGACATGGCGCGCTTCTGGCCGAAAAGACCGGCGTGAACGTGCATTTCTTCGATCGTGCCGGCCAGCGGGAGGTCATCGGTTCGGATTACTACCGCGGCGGCATGGTCATCGACGAATATGGCGGCCTGCATCCGGGCAAGTATCACAAGGCCCTGCGCGACCGGGCGCGGGCGGCGGGCGTCATGCTGCGCTCCCACGCGCGCGCCGGCATCGTGCAGGACGGCGTGAACGGCGAGAAGATCGTGCCGACGGCGCGCGGCAAAATCCGCGCGGCGCATGTCGTGGCGGCGACGAACGGCTACACCGCCGCCGATGCGACGCCGGGTCTCGCCAGCCGCGTGGTGCCGGTCAAAAGCTACCAGATCGCCACCGAGCCCCTGCCGGCGGACCTTCTGGCCGAGCTCATTCCGCAGGCCCGCATGGTGTCCGATACGCGCCGCGATCTCATCTACGCGCGCCCTTCGCCGGATGGCAGCCGCCTGCTGTTCGGCTCGCGCCCCGGCGTGTTCGACATGCCCGACAAGCTCGCCGCCAAACGGCTTTATGCGCGCATGATCACGATCTGGCCGCAGCTTGCCGGCGTGAAGATCACCCACGCCTGGAGCGGGCGCGTGGCCATGACCGTCGACAAGATCGCCCATATGGGCGAACGCGACGGCACGGATTTCGCCGTCGGCTGCAACGGCAACGGCGTCGCGCTGATGACCTATCTCGGCTATCAGACGGCCCGCAAGATCCTCGGCGAGCAGAACATGCCGTCCGCCTTCGACCGGGAACGGTTCGCTGCCGTTCCCTTCTATTCGGGCAAGCCGTGGTTCCTGCCGTTCTTCACGACCTGGTATCGTCTGCGCGATTTCATCGACCGTCCGGGCCGCTGACATGGGCGGGCCCGGTCTTCCTTTCCGCGAAGAGACGGACGCGCTGGGCGCCCGGCTTCTGCCGGCGGATGTCGCCTACGGCATCCAGACGGCGAGGGCGGTCGAGAACTTCTCGATTTCCGGCCGCACCATCGCCGGCATCGAGGGGTTTGTGCCGGCGATCGTCACCATCAAGCAGGCGGCTGCCCGCGCCCACCGGCGCACCGGCGGTCTCGACGCGGCGATTGCCGGGGCCATTGACTGGGCCGCATCGGACTATCTCTGCGATCCGCCGGCGGGAGATTTCCCCGTCGACATCTATCACGGCGGCGGCGGGACGGCCGCCAACATGAACGTCAACGAGGTGCTGGCGAACCGGGCGAGCGAATTGCTGTGCGGCATTCGCGGACCGGCTCCCGTTCACCCGAATACCCATGTGAACATGGGGCAATCCACCAACGACGTGATTCCGTCGGCGATGAAGATGGCCGTGGGTGGCCAGCTTGCGACGCTTCGCGCCGCCTTGGCCGAACTGATCGAGGCGCTGCGTGGGCGCGAAGCCGCGTTTGCGGATGTGGTGAAGCTGGCAAGGACCTGCCTGCAGGATGCGCTGCCGATCACCCTTGCGCAGCAATTTTCCGGATACCGGGCCGCTTTCGAGCGTCAGGCCGCGGATCTGGTCGCGCTCGAGGCTGCCTGCCTCGGCCTGCCGCTCGGCGCGACCGCGGTCGGAACCTGTTTCGGCGCCTCCGCCGATTACCGGGGCGCGGTGTTCGAGGAACTCTCCGCCATCACCGGCAAGGCCTATCACGCAGAAGACAATCTTTTCGATGCGCTTCAGAACGCCGATTTCTGGGTGCGCGTCTCCTCCGGGCTGAAAAGCGTTGCACTGACGCTGTCGAAGTTTTCGGCGGACCTGCGCCTGATGTCGTCCGGTCCGCGCGCCGGCCTTGGCGAGATCGAATTGCCCGCGGTGCAGCCGGGCTCCTCCATCATGCCCGGCAAGGTCAATCCGGTCTTGCCGGAGATGATGATGCAGGTCGCCTTCCGGGTCATCGGCAACGATGCGACGGTCACGCGGGCGGCGGAAGGCGAACTCGATCTCAATGTCTGGGAATCGATCATCCTCGAGGCGGTCAGCGAATCCGTCCGGCTGATGGCCCGGGCCATTCCGCTCTTTGCCGCGAACTGTGTCGCCGGCATTCGCGCGAATGCCGAGCGATGCCTTGCCGATGCGTCCGGCTCGCTGGCGCTGTCGACGGTGCTCGCCGCGCTCTACGACTATCCCACCGCTTCCGCCGTCGCGAAACACGCGGCCGAGCAGGGAATCTCGGTTCGCGATGCGGCCGTGGCCCAAGGTTTGATGACGGTCGATGAAGCGCAAGCCCTTTTCGCCGATATCGCAGCCTTTGCCGATCCGGCACGGGCCGAGGACCTGATCGCCCGGTTCCGCGTCCTGAAGCAGGGCAGACACCTGCCGGCCTGCAACGGGCACATGCCGCGCGTTTGAGTGGTATCCGCTCGTTCCTGCGCGGATATGGCATGTTTTGCTGCCAAAGCCTCCATTTCTGCCATTTCCTGATTTTTCATATTGCAAAACGGCGCATAGAGGCGCAAAAAACGTCAATAACGTTCATGAAGTTCCACCGCCCTCGCGCAGGAGAGTGCCATGTCCAGAATTCTTCCCGATCCGGTCGTCACACCGCAGGATCTGCCGGCCGAGGTCGATGTCGTCGTCATCGGCGGCGGTATCGTCGGCGTCTCGACGGCCCTGTCGCTCGTCGAGCGGGGCGTGCGGGTCGCGCTGTGCGAGAAGGGCCTGATCGGGGCGGAACAATCCGCCCGCAACTGGGGCTGGGTGCGCCAGATGGGACGCGACCCGGCGGAACTGCCGCTGGCCATCGAAAGCCTGCGGCTGTGGCACGGCATGAACGAGCGTGTTGGCGGCGAGACCGGTTTCAGGCAGACGGGGATTACCTATCTGTGCGACACGGACGCCGATGTCGCCCTCTACGAGGATTGGCTGAAGCATGCCGCACCCCTCGGCCTCGACTCCCGGCTGGTGACGGGCGAGGCGCTTCAGGCCCTCGTTCCCGGCATGGCGAAGCCCTTCCGTGCCGCGCTCTACACGCCGAGCGACGCCAAGGCCGAGCCGTTTCTCGCCGCCCCGGCGATTGCGCGCGGGGCCGCCGCCAGGGGCGCGCATATCCTGACCGGCTGCGCGGTCCGCGCCATCGAGCGCACGGCGGGCCGGGTGAGCGCTGTCGTCACCGAACGCGGTGAAATTCGCTGCTCCTCGGTCGTTCTCGCCGGGGGCGCCTGGTCGCGCCTGTTTGCCGGCAACATGGGAATCGACCTGCCGGTGCTGAAGATTCTGGGCAGCGTCGCCCGCGTGTCGCCGGTGCAAGGCGTTCCCGACATGGCCGTGGGAGCCGGAAACTTCTCCTTCCGGCGCCGGCTGGACGGCGGCTTCACCGTTGCCCAGCGCAATGCCAATATCGCGCCGGTCACGCCCGACAGTTTCCGTCTTTTCGCCGATTACACGCCGACCCTGATCAAGAGCTGGAAGGAACTGACCCTGCGCATTGGCGGTCAGTTCGTCCGCGAATGGAAGATGCCGCGAAGCTGGAAGAGCGACGAGATCACGCCCTTCGAGCAGACCCGCATTCTCGACCCCGATCCGTCGCTGCGTTTCGTGCGTGGCGGCATCGACCATCTGCGCAAGGCCTTCCCGGTGTTCCGGGAGGCGAAGCTGACGCATATGTGGGCCGGGCTGATGGATGTCACGCCGGATGCCGTGCCGGTCATCGCGCCGGTGGGCTCCGTGCCCGGCTTCTATCTCGCCACCGGCTTTTCCGGCCACGGTTTCGGCATCGGCCCCGGTGCGGGCGCGCTGATGGCCGATCTCATTACGGGTACGACCCCGTGCGTCGATCCCGCTCCCTTCCGCATGGACCGCTTCCGCCGTCTGCGGAAGACCGCCTGATTTTTAAGATCCCGCCAGCAAAAGGAAAGCAGTATGAGTGAACTCGAGGTCGTCAAGATCAAGACCGGCAGCCCTTACGAGGAGAAGGTGAGCTATTCCCGCGTCACGATGGTCGGCGACATGATCTTCGTCGCCAACACCGCCGGCATCGATTACAAGACGCGCGTCATGTCGCCCGATCCGCGCGAGCAGACGCTCCAGTGTTTCCGCAACATCGAGGCGGCGCTGGCGTCCGTCGGGGCGGGACTTGCAGATGTCGTCCGTTCGCGCGTCGCGATTCCCCGCGCCGAGGACCGGGAGGCCGTGATGGCGGTGCTCGGCGAGAAGTTCCGCGGCATCGATCCGGCCTCGACCATCACCGCGACGCCGCTTGCCGGCGAGTATCGCGTCGAGATCGAGGTTACGGCCCATCGCGGCGTCGGCAAGGCGCAGGCCAGATACGTTCGCATCGATATCTGATCGAATGTCCGGCGTTTTCGCCGACTGGCGAGATGAAGCGGGCGAAGCGCATTTTCGCCCGCTTTTTCGTTTGCCCGCGTTGCCACGGGCCGTTCGCGATGGCATGACAGCCGCTGCCGCAGGATTTCCCGGATCGGCCGATAAAATCGTGCAGCAGACGTGAAGCGCTTTTCGTGCGGCAGGAGGAAGCGATGCAGCAGGAACCCGAGGTCCAGAACAGCGAGGACATGCTGCCCGCCGAGCGGCGGCAGCGGATTCTCGACTGGTTCGATGCGAACGTCGCGGCGAGCAATCAGGAACTTGCCCGGCTCGTCGGCGCCTCGATCTCCACCATCCGCCGCGATCTCGACCAGCTCGACAGCCAGGGTCTGGTGCGCCGCACGCATGGCGGTGCCGTCAGGGCGCGGCGAAAGGCGGCATTCGAACCGACGACCGATCAGGCCCGGCAGACGGCGATGGAGGAAAAGCGCGCCATCGCCGAGGCGGCGGCCGGACTTCTCGAACCGGAGATGAGCATCCTGGTCGATACCGGTTCCACGCTGCACCAGTTCGCGCAGGTCGTGGCCGGGCTCACCCTGCCGCTCACCGTGATCACCAGCGATCTTTTCGTCGCCGGTACGCTGGCGAACAAGGGCCATATCCGGCTGATCGTTCCGGGCGGCCATTGCCGGGCAGGGGCCTTCACGCTGCTCGGCGAGCCGGGGCTTTCCTTCCTGAAGGACATACGCTGCGACCGGTTCTTCCTGTGTTCGCAGGCAATCGACAGCGAATGCGTTTCGGACACGTCCTGGGAGCTGGTGCAGGCGAAGCGCGCCATGATCGAGGCCGCGGCCTCCACCGTGCTGATGGCGGATTCGAGCCGTTTCGGCGCCCGTGCGCTTTATCGCGTGGCGTCTATGGAGCGGGTCGACACGATCCTGACGGATGACGGGCTGGACGAGGAGGAGCGCCAGCGCTTCCTCGATCGCGGCGCCAATCTCGTCACCGTTCCCGTGCCGGAAGCCTGAGCGTCACGCCCATTCCTCGCCCCACACCTGCACGACATGGCCGGGGGACACCTCGCGGTATTCGCGCGCAGGCGGCGTGAAATGCCGGTCGCGGACCGGGCTGCGCAGTTCCGTGTCGGCGAACTGCCGCTTCAGGCGCCGGCGTGACGGATCGGGCAGGGGCACGGCCGACAGCAGCCGGCGGGTATAGGGATGCTGCGGATGGGCGAAGACGGCCTCGCGCGGCCCCGTTTCGACGATTTCGCCGAGATACATCACGGCGATCCTGTGGCTGATGCGCTCCACCACGGCCATGTCGTGGGAAATGAACAGGAAGCCGAGCCTGAGCCGCTCCTGAAGATCCAGCATCAGGTTCACCACTTGCGCCTTCACCGAGACGTCGAGCGCCGAAACCGCCTCGTCGGCGACGATGAGGCCGGGTTCGAGCGCCAGCGCCCGGGCGATGCAGATGCGCTGGCGCTGCCCGCCGGAAAACTCGTGCGGATAACGGCTGCCCATCTCGCCGGAAAGGCCGACCTCGCCGAGCAGGTCGCGGGCCAGCTTGCGCGCGCGCTTCGGACTTTCCAGCCCGTGGATCAGAAGCGGCTCGGCAATCGCGTTTTCCACCGTCAGCCGCGGGTTGAGGCTGGCGAACGGATCCTGGAAGATCATCTGCACCCGGCGGGCCAGATCCGCGCGGGCGAAGGCGCCGACATCGGTGCCGTGAATGCGGATGGAGCCGGAATGCGGCTTGTTGAGGCCGGCGAGCAGGCGGCCCGTCGTCGATTTTCCGCAGCCGGATTCGCCCACCAGCGCCAGCGTTTCGCCGCGCGCCAGCGAGAAGCTGATGTCCTCGACGGCATGCACCCGTGCCTGCACCATCCGCGTGTAGGGCGAGCGGATCTCGAAGCGGGCGGAAAGGTTCTTCACCTCCAGAAGCGGCGTTGCGCTCGTGTCGACGGTATCGCGGCGCGGCGGCACGGGCAGGGGCTTGCCCGTTTCCATGTCGATCACGGGGAAGGGGCGCGGTCCGCCTTCGCCCGCCGAACCGAGTTCGGGCACGGCCGACAGCAGGGCGCGCGTGTAGGGCTTTTCGGGATGCGCGAAGATATCGGGCGTCGCGCCGGTTTCGATCGGGTCGCCCCGGAACATGACCAGCGTGCGGTCGGCGATTTCGGCCACGACGCCCATGTCGTGGGTGATGAACAGGACGGCGGTGCCTTCCTCTTCCTGCAATGTCTTGATGAGGTCGAGGATCTGGGCCTGTATGGTCACGTCGAGCGCAGTCGTCGGCTCGTCGGCGATCAGCAGGGCCGGGCGGCAGGCAAGGGCGATGGCGATCATCACGCGCTGGCGCATGCCGCCGGAAAACTGGTGCGGATAATCGTCGATACGCGTGGTCGCGGCGGGAATGCGCACCTTCTCCATCAGCTTCAGCGTCTCCGCCCGCGCTTCGCGCTTCGAAATGCCGCGATGGGCGATCAGCGATTCCGCGATCTGTTCGCCCACGGTCAGCACCGGATTGAGGCTGGTCATGGGTTCCTGGAAGATCATCGCCACGCGGTCGCCGCGGATTTCGCGCATGCGGGCGGGCGAGGCGCCGATGAGCTCCTCGCCGTTCAGCCTGACCGAACCTTCGATGCGGCTCGTCCCGTCCGGCAGAAGCTGCATGACGGACAGGGCGGTGACGCTTTTGCCGGAGCCGCTTTCGCCGACGATGGCAAGCGTCTCTCCGGCGTGGATGTCGAGGTTCAGATCGCGCACGACGGTGTGGAACGTACCGCCGCGCAGGAAGGAAACCTTGAGGTTGCGGATGGAGACGACCGGCGTGCGGGACGTTTCAGCGGTTTCTGTCATCGTTTCGCTTTCCTGTCTCATGCGCCGCTGCTGCTTCTCGAAAGTGCTGCCCCCGCCGCCGAGCGCGGGTCGAGCCAGTCGCGCAGGAGGTCGCAGACGCCGTTCAGCACGAGGATCATCGCCACGAGCGCCAGGCACGGCCAGACGAGCAGCATGGGCTGATGCGCGATTGCCGCGCGGCCCGTTCCGATCATCAGCCCGAGGGAAGGCGAGGGCGGAACGACGCCGAGGCCGAGGAAGGAGAGCCCCGATTCCAGCACGACGGCGGCGGCGGTGACGAAGCTGACCTGCACCAGAAGCGGCCCCATGATGTTCGGCAGGATGGTCCTGAGCATGATGCGGCCGTTGCTCGCGCCCATCGCCCGGACGGCCTCGACGTAATCCTGCGACCGCACGGTCAGGACGCTGGAATAGGCGATGCGGGTGAAGCCGGGCACGAAGACCACGGACAGCACCGGGATCAGCGTCATCGGGCCGGGACCGTAGAGCGTCACGGCCAGCATGGCGAGCAGCAGCGGCGGGAAGCACAGGACGACATCCATCGCCCTCAGCGTCAGGATTTCGCTGAAACCCCGCATATAACCGCCGATGATGCCGAGCGCCGTACCGATGAGGGCGGACAGGACAGCGGTCGAGAGCGCTATGAACAGCGAGATGCGGACACCGAAGACCAGGCGCGAGAGGATGTCGCGGCCCATTTCGTCCTGGCCGAGCGGGAAGGCGGCCGACGGTGCGGCAAACCGCTGGCCCATGTTCATCTTCAGCGGCTCGGCAAACGGCAGGACCGGCGCCAGCAGGCAGACCAGCACGATGAGGGCGAGCAGCAGCGGCCAGAGGAGGCGGAGCGAGAGCTTCATTTGCGGACCCTCGGATCGGTGATGCCGTAGAGAATGTCGACGACGAGGTTGAGCGTGATGAACAGGGCCGAAATGACCAGAATGACGGCGGTCACGGTCGGGTAGTCGCGCGAGTTGACGGCGCTGACCAGCATGCCGGAGAGGCCCGGCCAGTTGAACACGTATTCGACCAGCACCGTGCCGCCGAACAGGCCGCCGAGATTGAGCGCGAAGACGGTAATGACCGGCATCAGCGCATTGCGCAGGATGTGGCGGGCGACGATGCGGCCCTGCGGCAGCCCCTTGGCGCGGGCGGTGCGGACATAGTCGAGCGGCAGCACGTCGAGCACGGAGGCCCGCGCGATGCGGAAGACGATGGCGGCAAGGCCGATGGCGATGGCGCCGGCCGGCATGGAAAGCAGGATCAGGTGCCGGCCGGGGGCATCGGTGAAATTGGCATAGCCGCCGGCCGGCACCAGCCTCCAGATCTGCGCGAAGAGGAGAATGATCAGCGTGCCGGCGACGAAGACGGGAATGCCCTGCGAGAAGCCGGCAAGAAAGTTCGCGGCGCGGTCGAAGCGGCCGCCCTGGCGCAGCGCGGCGACGACGCCGGCCGGAATGCCGGCGATGAGGCTGAGGATCGCGGCGGCGGCGACCAGCTCCAGCGTGCGCGGCAGGCGGCTGGCGATTTCGGAGGCGACGGGGGAGCCGTCGATCATCGAGTTGCCGAGGTCGAAGCGCGCGAGGCCGGCCATGCGCTCGGCATATTGCGCCAGAACGGGGCGGTCGAGGCCGAGTTCGGCGCGCAGCTGCGCCACGGAGGCGGGATCGGGCGTCGTGCCCTCGCCGGAAAGCAGAAGTTCCGCCGGATCGCCGGGCACCATGTAGATGGACAGAAAGACGAGGCTGGTGACGACCCAGAGCAGCGCGAGGGAAATGGCTACTCGCTGCAGGAACCAGAACATGAAGACAGCCCTCCGGCGGCCGGCCATGCATCGTCAACCTGAAAGCAAGCGCCTTTCAGGCCTCTTCCGCATGGAAGACGAGAAACGGGCACCCGGGCGGCGGTGTGGTTGCCACCCGGGTGAATTCCAGATGTTACGACAGCGACAGTTCGTCGAAAAGGCGTCCAGAAAAGGGTGAGATCTGATCCGGAAGCATGCGGAAGTTGCCGACGCGCTGGAGCCGGGCAAAGCCGGTGGCGCGATAGGACAGGCCGCAGAAGGGAGTGTATTCGATGACGAGCTTGTCGATCTCGGTATAGATCGCCTTGCGCTTTTCGAGGTCGAACTCGGCGCGCCCCCTGGCGATCAGCTCCGTCAGGCCAGGCACCTCGAAGCCGCGCGAGCGGAAGAAGGACGGCGAAAGCGTCGGGTCGATGAGGGCGCTGACCGCATCCGGGTCGAACGTGTCGAGGCCGAGCCCCTGCACGGCGAAATCGCCCTGGCCGCGATTGCCCATCGTCACGCGCGTCGACCAGTCGGGCATGGTCAGCGTCACGTTGATGCCGACTTCGGCGAGATGGCCCTGGACGATGACGGCGGTGTCGCGGTGCATGCCGTACTGGGCGGTCGAAAGCAGGTTGACGGTCACGCCCTCGGCCCCGGCTTCCTGGATCAGCGCCTTGGCGCGGTCCGGATCGTAGGTCTGGCCCTTGGCGAGATCGGCGTCGTAATAGGGCGTCGCCGCGGAGCGGGGAACGCCTTCGAGCGGCGCGCCGCGGCCGAAGAACACACCGTTGACGATCTCCTCGCGGCGGATGGCGAGCGAGACCGCACGGCGCAGGCGATGATCCTTGAAGGCGCCGGACCCGTTGAAGGACAGGAACATGAAGGCGCCGCTGGCGACGGTTTCGAGCGCCACGTTCGCATCCTGGTCGAGCTGGTCCATCGCGCTCCACGGCACGTAGTCGATCACGTCGACATCGCCGGCGGTGATCGCCGCCACGCGCAGGTTCTCGTCGGCATAGGCGACGACGCGCACCTTGGCGAATGTCGGAAGACCCTCCTTGAAATAGTGGGGCGAGGCTTCGAAATCGAGCGCGACGCCGCGTTCGGCATTGGCGAGCGTGAACGGCCCGGCGCCGATGCCATGATCCTGCGTGGCGGTCGAATCCCTGGCGACGATCGGCAGGAAGGGGTTGGCGAAGAGCGCCGGCAACGCAGCATTCGCCGATTTGGTGAGAAGCTTGAGGGTTTTCTCGTCGACGATCTCGACCTTCTCGACTTCCAGCATGGCGTCGCGGGTATAGGCGCCGGAGCCCTCGGCCTTGATTGTCTCGATGTTCCATTCGACATCGGCGGCGGTGACGGGGGCGTCGTTGGAGAACTTCGCGTCCTTCAGCTTGACGACCCAGGCGAGATCGCCGTCGCGCTCGAAGCTTTCGGCCAGTTCGCCGACAAGTTCGCCTTCCGGCGTGTAGGTCATCAGCGAGCGGTTGATGAGGGAGGAGACGAGCTGGCCGGCATAGCCGACATTCACCCACGGCCTGAGGTGCGGCGGGTAGGTGGAAAGCCCGATGCGCAGCGTGTCGGCCGGGGCCTGGGCGAAGGAAGCGCGCGCGCCCATCGCCAGCGCTGCGCCGGAGGCGGCAGTCAGTTTCAGAAGGGTACGGCGATCGAGTATCATGGTTTGTTCCCCATTATGTGTTGATACATGCTTGCCAGCCGGCAGGGACGATCCGGCGTGCCGGCTGCGGAAGACGATTTCGTCACCTCGCAAGGGCACGGGCTGTCCCGTCGCTCACGAAACAATAATGAGCGCTTTTTCCAGGTGTCAAGAAAAATTCCATTAATTGATCCATTGAAATATTTTAATTTCAAATATAGGAATAAATGAGCGATTTCGCGGAAATTTGCGTCTTTTTGCTGTTTTATTCTTATAAATAGAATATCAAATGTAATTTGATCGTAATATTGGAATTGTGATTGACAGTCCGACAAAGCCGGTCATACAGTCCGTCCAGCAGCCGGGATTGACCGGCCGCCGTGTTCCCGTAGCGGCAAGCGATGCTTTCCCGCGGGCCGGCCCTGTGCATCAGGTGGCGCTGCCCCTCCGGCCGGCTGCGCTTCCCCGAACGAGATCGATTAGGAAGGAACTGTCATGGCATGGCGGATTGGCGTGGATTCCGGTGGCACATTCACCGACGTTTGCCTGTTCGAGGATGAAACCGGCGAGGTCGTGATCTGGAAGGTTTCCTCGACTCCCGACGATCCGTCGCGCGGCATCACGCAGGGCGTGGCCGACGGTATCGAGCGGGTCGGCACGACGGCGGATGCGGTTTCCTATGTCGGCCACGGCACCACGGTCGCCACCAACGCGCTCATCCAGGGCCGCGGCGTGAAGACCGGGCTTCTGACCACCGGCGGTTTCCGCGACCTGCTCGAAATCGGCCGCCAGAAGCGCCCCGATCTCTACGATCTTCAGGCCGACAAGCCGGAGCTTCTGGTGGAACGCCACCTGCGTTTCGGCGTGGACGAGCGGGTTCTCGCCAACGGCACGGTGGAGACGCCGCTGGACGAGGACGCGCTGCGGCAGGCGGTGCGGGCGCTGAAGGCCGAGGGCGTCAAGGCCGTCGCGGTCAGCTTCCTTTATTCCTTCATGCACGCCGAGCACGAGAAGATCGCCGCCCGCATCCTCGAAGAGGAATTCCCGGAAGCCTTCCATTCGCTGTCGCACCGCATCGCGCCGGAGTTCCGCGAGTTCGAACGGCTTTCCACCACGGTCGTCAACGCCTATCTCGGCCCGGTCATGCAGGGCTATGTCAAGGCGCTCTCGGCCAAGCTCACCGATCTCGGCATCACGGTCGCGCCGCAGCTCACCCAGTCGAACGGCGGGGTGATCGGCTTCGACGCGGCGGCGGAAATGCCGGTGCGCACCGTGCTGTCCGGCCCTTCCACCGGCGTCGTCGCGGCGCAGGCGGTCGGCCGCATGACCGGCATCGACAACCTCATCACCTTCGACATGGGCGGCACCAGCTCCGACGTCGCGCTGCTCGCCGAGGGCCAGTGCCGCGTTGTTTCGGAATCGGTCGTGCATGGCTATCCGATCAAGGCGCCGATGCTCGATATCCACACGGTCGGTGCGGGCGGCGGCTCCATCGCCTATATCGACTCGGGCAATCACCTGAAGGTCGGCCCGCGCTCGGCCGGCGCCAATCCCGGCCCGGCCTGCTACGGCCTCGGCAACGGGGAGCCGACCGTGACCGACGCCAATGTCGTGCTCCAGACCCAGAACCCGGAATACCTGCTCAACGGCCGCATGAAGATCGACCGTTCGCTGTCCGTCAAGGCGGTGGAGCGGCTGGCCGAAAGGCTCGGCATGGGCGTTCTGGAAACCGCGAACGGCATTCTCGACATCGTCACCGCCAACATGGCCAAGGCGATCCGGGTGATTTCCGTGCAGCGCGGCCACGACCCGCGCGACTACGCACTCGTCGCCTTCGGCGGCGCCGGCCCGGTCCATGCCGTGCGGCTTGCCCGTGAACTCGGCATGAAGCGCATCATCGTGCCGAAGACGCCGGGCGTGCTCTGCGCGCTGGGTCTGCTGATGACCGACCTGCGCACCGATTTCTCCGCCACCGTGCTGCACCGGCTCGATCAGGTGTCGCCGGAAACCATCGCGGTACTCTATGCCGGTCTGGAAGAACAGGCGGCGGTGTGGTTCGAGCGCGAGAAGATCGCACCGGGGGCCCGTGTCACGGCCCGCACGGTCGATTGCCGCTATGCCGGCCAGAACTACGAGATCGCCGTCGCCCTGCCGGATGGCCCGGTCACGGAAGAAACTTTCCGCGTGGTCAAGGAAAGCTTCGAACAGGCGCACCGCCAGCTCTACGGCTTCATCGCCGAGGGCGAGCCGGTGCAGCTCGTCACCTATCGCCTGACGGCGAGCGGCGTGGTGGAAAAGGCCGCTTTCAAGGCGCGCGAAATCGAGGGCGAGGATTCGTCCGCCGCCATCTCCGGCAAGCGCGATGTCTGGATGGCGGAAGCCGGCGGCTTCACCCCGGCGACGCTCTATGACCGCGATCTGCTAAAGCCGGGCAATGTCGTCGCCGGCCCGGCCATCATCGACCAGATGGATTCGACCACCGTTCTGCCGCCCGGTCATGTCGCGACGGTTGATGCCTATCTCAACCTCATCGTGGAGGAAAAGTGATGACCAACGCCGCAATCGCACCCGGCCCCGCCGTGGCGCTCAACCCGATCACGGTCGAGGTCATCGGCAGCGCTTTCGCCTCCACCGTCGAGGAGATGGGCGAGGCACTCGTCCGCGCCAGCTACTCCACCAACATCAAGGAGCGCCGCGACTGCTCGACGGCGCTGTTCGACGCCACGGGCTCGATGCTCTGCCAGGCCGAGCACATCCCGATGCACCTCGGCTCCTTCATCGGCTTCATTCCTTATATACTGGAACATGTGGGGGCCGAAAGCATCGCGGCGGGCGACGTCTTCATCGGCAACGACGCCTATGAGGGCGGCGGCACCCACCTGCCGGACATCGTTCTGGCCGAGCCGATCTTCCATGACGGGCGGCTGATCGCCTGGGCGATCAACACCGCCCACCATTCCGACTTCGCCGACCGCGGCCATGCCCATATCTATCAGGAGGGCCTGCGCATTCCGCCCGTCAGGCTCTACCGCAAGGGCATTCTCCAGGAGGATATCCAGAAGCTGTTCCTGCTCAATTGCCAGGTGCCGCATGAGCGCCTGTCCGACCTGCGTGCCCAGATGGCGGCGAACCGCCTCGGCGTCACCCGGCTCAAGGAACTGTGCGACAAGTATTCGACCGACACGGTTCTCGCCGCCGGCCGCGAGCTGATGGGCTATGCCGAGCGCAAGATGCGCGCCGGCATCGCCTCCATTCCGGATGGCACCTATTCCTTCACCGACCTGTTCGATGCGGAATCGCTGGCGCAGGAGCTGGAATTCTCTGTCACCATCACCGTGCGCGGCGACGAGATGGCGCTGGACTTCGTCAGTCCGCCACAGGTCCGCGCCGGCCTCAACGTCGTCTATACGGCGCTGCTGTCCACCGTCTACTATGCGGTGAAGACCGTGGTCGATCCGACCGTGCTGCCGAATGCCGGTCTCGCCCGGCCGATCCATGTGACGGCGGAAAAGGGCACGCTGCTGAATTGCGCCCATCCGGCCGCCGTCGACGGGCGCATCGCCGCCTGCCAGCGGGTGGTCGATCTGATCCACGGCGCGCTGGCGCAGGTCGTGCCGCATCGCGTCACCGCGGCCAGCAACGGTTCGGTGGCGGTCGCCAGCTTCTCCGGCGCGCGGGCCGACGGAGGCTTGTGGGTCTATCTCGAAACCATCGGCGGCGGTTTCGGCGCACGATATAATAAGGACGGGCTGGATGGCGTGCATGTGCATATGACCAATACCTCCAACCTGCCGCTGGAATCGCTCGAAACCGAATATCCGCTGACGCTGATCGCCTACGAGCTGGTCGACGGCTCCGGCGGGGCGGGACGGTTCCGTGGCGGCATGGGGCTTCGCCGCGTCTATCGCGCCGAGGCCGATTGCCGCGTCTCCATCGGCGGTTCGCGCTTCGTCTCCCGTCCCTGGGGGCTGGACGGCGGCCTGCCGGGCGGTCGCGGTTCCTTCGTCATTGTCGGTGCGCCCGAGCGGCTGGCGAACGGTGCCGGCGATATCTTCAAGGGCGATATTCTCGAAATCGTCACCCCCGGAGCGGGTGGCTACGGCAAGCCGGCGGACCGCGACCCGGCCGCCATTGCCGCAGACATCCGCGACGGGCGTATTTCCGCCGAGGCGGCGAAAACCGTCTACGGTGCCTGATTCCCCAGCTGGCCCGGTTTCCGGCATGACGGAAGCCGGGCCTTTTTTGGGTATGTCCGCAGGGCGAGCCGGACGGTGACGGCCTCTTGACGGTGGGACCTGCCTTGCGTAATGCGGTTCCGATTATCGGATTAATTCGGATGCCGCGTTTCACCGCAGGCGACGGGGGCAGCATGGCAAGACAATCGTCCAGCAATGTCGAACGCGGCGCGGAAATCCTTCTGGCGCTCGGCAATGCCGGCATGGGCGGCATGAGCCTTGCGGACATCGCCGAGGCGATCGGCGACGCCAAATCCGCCGTGCACCGGGCGCTGACGGGCCTTGCCCATTACGGTTTTGTCGAGCAGAGCGGCCGGCGCGGCAATTACAGGCTCGGAAGCGCGATCTATGCGCTGGCACAGCGCATGCCCGGCATCGGCGATCTGATCGATCTGTTCCGGCCGGCGCTGATTTCGATCACGGCGGGAACCGGCATTTCCAGCTTCCTGATGGCGCGCTCGGGCTTCGAATCCGTCTGCCTCGATTTTCAGCTCGGCGCCTCGCCGGTCCAGCCGCTGCTTTCGGGCGTCGGCGGACGTCTGCCGCTCGGCGTCGGCCATGCCGGCGTATGCATGATGGCGCGGATGGACAAGGAATCGCGGGAGCGCATCATCGAGATCAACGCGCCGCATTACGAGCAATGGCAGGTCGAACAGGACACGATCCGCGCGGAGATCGAGATGTTTCTGGACAAGGGCCATGTGATCGGCACGCGAAAGGCGGCCGGCCACGAGGTGTGGACGCTGTGCCTGGCGGCCGCTCCCGGCGACAACCGCTACGGCGAGACTGCCGTTTCGCTTCTGGCGCTCGCCAACAGCGTTTCGGACGAGGAATCGCAACGGTGCCTCACGCTGATGACCGAGGCCCTGCCCTACAAGTGGTTCGGCTTCAAGGCGTGACGCCGTCGCCGTAAAGCCCGGCGGGGCGATCAACTCTCCCCTCCCCGCCCTTGACCGGCCCTGCCCAAAGGGTCTAAGCCTTTAAGCGACCATTTCGTTGGGGTGCCTTCCGGCTGAGAGATGCGTGCGCGTCAACCCATTGAACCTGAACCGGGTAATACCTGCGTAGGAAACGGAATCTGGTACGTTGTGAAAGGGACACGCCAGCGTGTTCCGGCCCGTGAAGGCCCCCTCGCCTTCCCCCCGTTCGCGACGTTTCGATTTCCGTTCGGAAAGAGAGACGACATGACGAACCATCGATACGAAACCCGCCCGTTCACCCCATCCGCCCTCCTGCTTTCGCAAGGAGGCTGAGCCATGCGCATCACCGTTGTCGGCGCCGGCGTGGCCGGGCTTGCGGTTGCCACCGAGCTTGCCGACCGCGGCCATGCGGTGACGATCGTCGCCCGCAGCCCGGAGATCGGCATGGATGCCTGCTCGTGGTTTGCGGGCGGCATGCTTGCGCCCTGGTGCGAGGGCGAAAGCGCGGAAGAGCCCGTCGTCCGGCTGGGGCAGGAAGCGCTCGACTGGTGGGACAGGCATATCGACGGCGTGGTGCGCGAGGGCACGCTGGTCGTCGCCCATGACCGCGATGCCGCCGAACTGCGCCGTTTCGCCCGCCGTACGAGCCATTTCGAGACGCTGGATGCCGAAGGGATCGCCGGGTGCGAGCCGGATATGGAGGGCCGTTTCCGACAGGGGCTGTTCTTCTCCGGCGAAGGCCACCTCGACCCCCGCCATGCCCTGAAACGGCTTGCCGAACGGTTGCGCATGAAAGGCGCCGTCTTTCACCTCGGGACGGAGGCCGGTGCGGTGGAGACCGGTGCGGACATGACGGTCGATTGCCGCGGTCTTGCGGCGCGCGGCGATGTTGCCGGCCTGCGCGGCGTGCGCGGGGAGATGCTCGTGGTGCGGTCGCGCGACATCCACTTCAGCCGGCCCGTCCGTCTGCTGCATCCGCGGATTCCGCTTTATGTCGTTCCGCGCGGCGACGGCGTTCACATGATTGGCGCGACCATGATCGAAAGCGACGAAAAAGGCGGCATCAGCGTGCGCTCGACGCTGGAACTGCTCAATGCGGCCTATGCGCTGCATCCCGCCTTCGCGGAGGCCGAAATCCTCGAAACCGCCGCCGACCGCAGGCCCGCCTTCGCTGACAACCTGCCGCGCCTTATCCGGCGGGGTTCGACGCTTTATGCCAACGGCCTTTATCGTCACGGCTTCCTGCTCTCGCCCGCGCTCGCCCGCATGGTGGCGGAGGCCGTCGAACAACCCGAAACCCTTTCCGAACTGATGGAGGTGCCCGCATGAGAGTGATCCTCAACGGCGACCCGCACGAAACCGCGGCAGCTGCGCTCGACGCGCTGCTGGCCGAAATCGACCTGGCCGATGCAGTGGTCGCCACTGCCGTGAACGGTGAATTCGTGGCCGCCGAGGAGCGGCCGCAAACGACACTCCAGCCGGGCGACCAGATCGAGGTTCTCGCCCCCATGCAGGGAGGCTGACCATGCTCGAACTTTACGGCCAAAGGCTCGCAAGCCGCCTGCTGCTGGGCACGGCGCAATACCCCTCGCCGGCGATCCTCGCGGAAAGCGTGAAAGCGTCCGGCGCGGGGATCGTCACCGTCTCGCTGCGCCGGGAAAGCGGCAGCGCCCGCGCGGGCCAGGACTTCTGGGAACTCATCAGGGATCTCGGCGCGCGCATTCTTCCCAACACCGCCGGCTGTCATACGGCCCGGGAGGCGATCACCACCGCCCGCATGGCGCGCGAGGTGTTCGCCACCAACTGGATCAAGCTGGAAGTGATCGGCGAGCACGATACGCTGCAACCCGATCCGTTCGGGCTGGTGGAGGCCGCCCGCGTCCTGAGCGACGAGGGGTTCGAGGTGTTTCCCTATATGAACGACGATCTCGTCGTTGCCGACAGGCTGCTGGCGGCGGGATGCAGGGTGCTGATGCCCTGGGGCGCGCCGATCGGCTCGGGCCGCGGCCTCAACAATCCCTATGCGCTGAAAACCATGCGCGCCCACTTTCCCGACGTGCCGCTGATCGTCGATGCCGGAATCGGAACGCCGTCGCATGCGGCGGCGGCGATGGAACTGGGCTATGACGCCGTTCTCGTCAATACCGCCGTCGCCAAATCGGGCGACCCGGCCCGCATGGCGCGGGCCTTCGCACTGGCCATCGAGGCCGGCCGTGAGGGGTTCGAGGCCGATCCCATCGAGGCGCGGGACATGGCCGCCCCGTCGACCCCGGTCATCGGGAGGGCTTTCGTCTGATGAGGCTCGATCCCTTCTATCCGATCCTCGATTCCGCCGCATGGCTGGAGCGCCTCGTGCCGCTCGGCATCCGTCTGGTGCAACTGCGCATCAAGGACAGGCCGGAGGAGGTCCTGCGGGCGGACATCCGCACGGCGCGCGATCTGTGCGCCGCCCATGACTGCCAGCTCGTCGTCAACGACTATTGGCGGCTCGCGATCGAGGAAGGCTGCGACTTCATCCATCTCGGCCAGGAGGATCTGGACGCGGCCGATCTCGGGGCGATCCGCCGGGCGGGGCTGAAACTCGGCGTCAGCACCCATGACGACGGCGAACTTAGTCGCGCGCTCGCCGTCGGGCCGGACTATGTGGCACTCGGCCCCGTCTATCCGACGATCCTGAAGAAGATGCCCTGGGCGCCGCAGGGTCTGGAGCGTGTCGGCGAATGGAAGCGGCGGGTGGGCGACGTGCCGCTCGTCGGGATCGGCGGCATCAGCCTCGAACGCGCCGCGGGCGTGCTGGCGGCCGGTGCCGACATCGTCTCCGCCGTCACCGACATCACGCTGAACACCGATCCGGAAGCCCGCGTCCGGGCGTGGATCGCGGCAACACGGGAGTATGCGACATGACCCGTTACGACCGCCAGATGCTCGCCCCGCAGATGGGCGAAAAAGCCCAGGCCGCCCTGCGCTCGGCCCGCCTGCTCGTCGTCGGTCTCGGCGGCCTCGGCTGCCCGGCCCTTCTCTATCTTGCCGGTGCCGGCGCCGGACGGATCGTTCTGGTCGATGCCGACCGGGTGGAGCGCTCCAATCTCCACCGCCAGCCGCTCTACGGCGAAAGCGATATCGGCCGCCTCAAGGCCGAAGCGGCCCGCGACCGGCTGCGCGACCTGAACCCCGACGTGGAAACCGTTCCGGTCGCGGAAGCGCTGGATGCGGCCAATGCACCCCGGCTCGTCGCCGATGCCGATGTCGTGCTGGATTGCGCCGACAGCTTCGCCGTCACCTACACGCTGTCCGATACGTGCAAGGCGCTCGGCAAGCCGCTGATTTCCGCATCCGCCCTTGGCCTGACGGGCTATGTCGGCGGCTATTGCGGCACGGCGCCATCCGTGCGGGCGATCTTTCCCGATCTGCCGAACAATGTCACCACCTGTGCCACGGCCGGCGTGCTCGGCCCCCTCGTCGGCACGCTCGGCGCATTGCAGGCCCAGATGGCGGTCGCCGTCGTCACCGGCATGACGCCCTCGCCGCTCGGTCAGCTCGTGACGCTCGACCTCGAAGGTTATGGCTTCCGCTCCTTCCGCTTCGACAGGGCGAAGGAGCCGGAAGACGGCATATTTCCTTTCATCGCGCGGACGGAGCTTTCGCCGGGCGACCTTCTGATCGAGCTGCGGGACGAACGGGAAGCGCCGCACAGCCTGCGCCCCGATGCCTTGCGGCTCACGGTCGCGGATTTCCAGGCCGGTCCCGTATCGCTGCCGGATGCAAAACGGGTCGTGCTCTGCTGCCGCTCCGGGCTGCGCGCCTGGCGCGCGGCGAAGGCGCTCCGCCCCCATCGCGACGGCCCCCTCGCCCTTCTCGCCGCCGGGGACGCGGCCTGAACGGCCCGGCTAGCAGGCCTCAGCCGAGGGGCCCGGATTCGATGTTGGAGGCGATGCCGCGGATGATGCCGCTGCCATCTTCCCGGCGCAGCTCGTCATACCATGCCTGCGTCGCCGCGATGTCCTTCGCATGGGTCACGTCGCAACGCTTGCGGGCCCGCAGCACCAGTTCTCGGGCGCGCTCGTTACGGCGGTTCTGGTAGCGCACCAGCGCATCCTCGATGCCAAGCGTGTTGGTCTGGAGCGTTATGGCCAGAACCACGGCATCCTCCATCGCCATGCAGCCGCCCTGCCCGATATCCGGCGTGGTGTTGTGGGCAGAATCGCCGAGCAGCGCCACGCGTCCCTTCGCCCAGGTCATGAACGGGTCGATGTCATGGATCTCCACCCGGTTGGTGGTGTCCGGGTCGAGCCGCTCGATCAGGCGATGGACGGGCGGCGCCCATCCCGCGAAATAACCGCCGAGAAGCGATTTGTAGTGCGCCCGTTCGTTGGGAAGCCCGCTCGGCAGGGGAACGTCGAAGAAGAAATAGAAGCGGTTGCCCGCAATCGGCATGAGGGAGACGCGCTTGCCCTCGCCCACGAAGGTCGTCCACTGGCCCTTCGGCGCCAGCGCCTCGTCTATCGCGACGAGGCCGTTCCAGTTGACGTAGCCTGCATAGCGACGCTCGGGAGCCGCGCCGAGAATATGGCGGCGGACGATGGAATGCGCCCCGTCGGCGCCGATCAGCAGCGCGCCCGTATCGGACGTGCCGTCCTCGAAGCGCGCCGTCACCCGTTCGCCGTCGTCCTCCAGATCGACGAGCTTCGTGCCGAGGCTGATGTCCTCGAGGCCGAATTCGCGCATCAGCATCAGTTGCAGCTCGGCACGCGACACCGGATAGGGACGCTGGCCGACCTGCTCGATCAGCGGCCGGAGGCTGAACCCGGTCATGGTTTCGCCGCTCAGTCCGTCGACATAGGCCATCGCGTCCAGCCATCCGCCGATTTTGGCCACCTGTTTTTCAAGCCCGAGATAGTTCAGGCACTTGATGCCGTTGGACCAGACGGAAATGGCCGCGCCCACCGGCCGGATCTCCCGGACCTGCTCGTAGATCCGCACCTCGTGACCGATGCGCTTCAGGGCAATGCCCGCGCTGAGACCGCCGATACCCGCACCGATGATGATCACTTTCATGTGTCGCTAACCTGGCTGCCAAACACGATATCCGCCGAAAAGGGCGTGGTGGCCGGCGTCCATGTCGGCAACCGTTTCATGCCCGCAGTTTTCCGTTATTTTTCGCGTCGCACAAGACCGTATCGGTGCGATCCCCTTTTGGAACCGCTCATCCACAGGCAGGGATGGTGCGCGGCACCATATGCCGGATGGCGCTTTACAACCGGATGTGCGATAATGGTCGAAACGAGAGGACTGCAAAATCCGCAACGCACCGGAAAATCATGGTGAAGGACAGTATAGCCTGACGGTTGCGGCCGCTTCGGGCGTGTTTTCATTGTGGCTTGCCGTCCTCATGCTTCTGGCATCCTATGGCGGATGGCAGAGCGCCGATACGACCCGCGTGCAGTCGGCCTCCGCCGCATCGGGCGCAAATTCCTCGCTCATCTTCGGAACGCGCGATGCCGTGCGGGTGGTTCTCACCGCCGAAGTGCAGCAGAGCAACAAGGTGCGGGCCTTCGACATGCCCGACGCCTTTGCCGGCGCCAGCGGCCCCGAATTGCCCGAGCCGGCGTGGGGCAACACGGTTGCCACCCGCTCGGGCGAGATCGTTCATGCCGCCAGTTCCAGTGTCTTTCATCCCCGCGCCCCTCCGGCGCCGCCTGCCCTGACATAAAACCCGGCCCCTACGGCCCGCAGTCAACGCGGCAGACCGGTTCGCGCGCCTGTCCACCGGCACCGCCCACTTGGATGAACGACATTGAAGAATTCCCCCTGGAAGGTGCTGACCTATGCGGTCATCATCCTCGTCGGAGTGCTGGTGGCGCTCCCCAATATCCTTTCCGACCGGACGCTGGAGGCCCTGCCCGGCTGGCTGCCGCACCAGAAGGTTTCGCTCGGCCTTGACCTGCGCGGCGGATCGCATCTCGTCCTCGAGGTGGACCGCCCGTCGCTTGAGAACGAATGGCTGCAAAGCCTGACGCAGGACGCGCGCTCGAGCCTGCGCGAGGCGGGCATCGAGACCCGGTCCGTGCAGCGCCAGGGCGGCATGGTCGTGGTGACGGTGATCGACCCGGCCAAGCGCGACGCCGCACGGCTGGAACTGGAAAAACTCGGCAATCCGGTCCAGTCCGGCGTGACGACGGCGAACGAGCTGACGATCGCAACGCCGGCCGCCGACAGGATCACGCTGCGTCCCTCCGAAGCGGGCATCACCTACCGCATGAGCAATGCCGTCCAGCAGAGCCTCGAGATCATCCGCCAGCGCGTCGACCAGGTCGGCGTCGCGGAACCCACGATCCAGCGTGTCGGCGGAGACCGCGTTCTCGTCCAGCTTCCGGGCGAGCAGGACCCTTCCAGCCTGCGCGCGCTGCTCGGCTCCACCGCGAAGATGAGCTTCCATATGTTGGGCGTGGAGGGCCAGCCCGGCGTTCGTCTCCTGCCGGATAACCAGGGCCACACCTATCCGATCCAGGACCGCGTCCTGCTGTCCGGCGACCGGCTGACGGATGCGCGCGTCGCATTCGATCCGCAGACCAGCCAGCCGGTGGTCAATTTCCGCTTCGACCAGACCGGTGCGACACGCTTCGCCCAGATCACGCGGGAAAATGTCGGCCAGCCGTTCGCCATCGTCCTCGACGGAAAAGTGCTGAGCGCGCCGGTCATCCGCGAGCCGATCACCGGCGGCTCCGGGCAGATATCCGGCTCCTTCACCGCCGAGGAGGCCACCACGCTGGCCGCCCTGCTGCGCGCCGGCGCCCTGCCCGCCAAGCTGACGGTCATCGAGGAACGCACCGTCGGCGCCGATCTCGGCAGCGACGCCATCGAGATGGGGATTATGTCCGGCCTCGTCGGCTTCGCGCTGGTGGTCGTCTTCATCATCGCGCTTTACGGCGCATGGGGAACGCTGGCCGTCATCGCGCTCACCCTGAACGTCATCCTGACCTTCGCCGGGCTGACGCTGATCGGAGCGACGCTGACCCTGCCCGGCATCGCCGGTATCGTCCTCGGCATCGGGTTGGCGGTCGACGCCAACGTGCTGATCAACGAACGCATCCGGGAGGAGACCCGCAAAGGCAGGGGCGCGTTCGCCGCCATCGACCTCGGCTTCAACAAGGCCTATTCGACCATCATCGACAGCAATGTCACCGCGCTCATCGCCACGGTCCTGCTCTTCTGGTTCGGCTCCGGTCCGGTGCGCGGCTTTGCCGTGACGATGGGGCTCGGCATTGCGATCTCGATGTTCACCGCCGTGTCCGTCGTGCGCGTGGCGATGGTCGCCATCGCTACACGACGCCGGCTGAAGACCATCAACATCCGCCCTCTTCTTCCCTTCAGCCTGATCCGCGACGGAACGAAGATCGACTTCATGAAGGCCCGGATGTTCGGCATCGGCGTCTCGGCCTTCCTGTCGATCTCCTCGATCATCCTGTTCATCACGCCCGGCCTGAATTACGGGGTCGATTTCAAGGGCGGCATCCAGATCGAGGTTTCGACCGGGGAGCCCGCCGATCTCGGCCGTTTCCGCGCCGGCCTCGAAAGCCTCGGCCTCGGGGAGGTCGCGTTGCAGGAATTCGGCGACAGCAGCCATATGCTGCTGCGTCTCGAACGGCAGCCGGGTCCGGAAACGGCCCAGACCGAAGCCGTCTCCAAGGTCAGGGCCAAGATCGCGGAAATCGACGCGAGCGCAAAGATCGAGCGCACGGAAGTGGTCGGCCCGAAGGTCAGCAGTGAGCTGGCGACCGCCGGTATCCTGTCCGTCGTGCTCGCAAGCCTTGCCATGCTCGCCTACATCTGGTTCCGTTTCGACTGGCCCTTCGCCGTGGGCGCGATCGCGACCCTTGTTCTCGACGTGACGAAAACCATCGGCTTCTTCGCGCTGACCGGGCTCGACTTCAACCTGACCGCGATTGCGGCCCTGCTGACGCTTGTCGGCTATTCGGTCAACGACAAGGTGGTGGTCTACGACCGGATGCGGGAAAACATGCGTCTTTACAAGAGCATGCCGTTCCGCGACCTGATCAACCTGTCGATCAACGAAACGCTGGCCCGAAGCCTCTACACATCGGCAACCGCCTTCCTCGCCATGCTGCCGATGGCGATCTGGGGCGGAAGCGCGGTGGAAAGCTTCGCCGTTCCGATGGTGTTCGGCATCTTCATCGCGGCCTCCTCGTCGGTCTTCATCGCCGCGCCGATCCTGTTGTTCCTCGGCGACTGGCGGGCACGCCACCGCAAGAAGCAGGCCGCGAACGGCGAACTGGTGGTCGATGCCGCGGTCCGGTAGGACGGATGGATTGCACGATGGAGGGACGGGCTGCGGCCCGTCCCGGCCATTCCGGCGGCCGGGGAACCAGGCCTTCGGAATCCGGGATCAGAACTCCCACGGATCGATCAGCGTCAATCCGGTGCCGGCAAAATCCTTCATGTTGCGGGTGGCCAGCCGGCCGCCGTTCACTTGGGCGACAGCGGCGATCATTCCATCCTGCGCCGACATGGGGCGGCCTTCCAGAACGGCTTTCCCCATGATGTCGCCATAGGCCAGGGCCGCTTCTTCCGTCAGTCCGAAAACCCGGCCGGCGAAGCGTCGGCGCCATTCGTCGAGACCCTGCTCCAGCCGCACGGCTCTCTGGTCGGCGCGGATCTTGCGAATGCCGAAGGCGATTTCGGCGATGACCACAGTCGACAGCGCAAGCTCCGGGTCGAAGCGGACCAGCCAGGCAATGACATTTTCGGACGGCGCCTTCTTCAGGGTTTCCGAAATGACGTTCGTGTCGAGGAAGATCACAGGTCCGGCCCCGAATGCGGTTTTCTGCCTTCCCGAATCGCCGCTTCGAGATCGATTTCCTCGCCGAAGCTCCGCGAAACGCGGCGGTAGAAGCTGGCGGCGGGCTCGCGGCCCGTTTCCCGCGCCTCGTAGACTTCAAGCGCCCTCTCGACGATATCCGCGATCGAGCGGTTTTCCCGCCGGGCGAGACGATGGGCCAGATCGCGCGCACGCGCGCTGCGGACGGAAAGTTGAGGTTCTGCCATCCCGGCCTCCTTTGCTTTTCATGGCAAGATAGGCCGGGAATGCGGCGCCATCAAGATGGCAGGTGATGGCTTGTGTGAAAACATAGAAAAGCGCCGCGGATTTTTACGCGGCCTGCCGAAAGCATTCCGGACGCAAGACGGTCTGGCGCAGATTCTAGTAGAAGGTGGCGATGCGGCGTCCACCGAAGGTGTGGACCTCGAAGGGTGTTCCGAAGATTTCCTCCAGCACGTCGGGCTGGACGATTTCGTCGGGAGCGCCCTGGCGGATCACCTTGCCGTCCTGCATGGCGACGATGTAGTTGGAATAGACGGCGGCGAAATTGATATCGTGGATGACCACGACCACCGTCTTGCCCAGATCGCTGGCGGCGCGGGCGAGAAGCCGCATCATCGAGACGGCATGCTTCATGTCGAGATTGTTCAGCGGTTCGTCGAACAGAACGTAATCCGTATCCTGACAGAGCACCATCGCGACGAAAGCCCGCTGCCGCTGGCCGCCGGAGAGTTCGTCGAGAAAGCGTTCGGAAAGCGCGCCGAGGCCGAGATAGTCGATGGCGTCGTCGACGTGGCGCAGGTCCTGCGCGGTCAGCCGTCCCCTGGAATGCGGATAGCGCCCGAAGGAAACGAGATCGCGGACGGTGAGCCGGGCGGCGACGTGATTGTCCTGCCTGAGGATCGACAGGCGCCGCGCCAGCACGTCGCCGGGCGTCTTCGTCACGTCGAGGCCGTCGACGGTGACGCTGCCGGCCGACATCGGCATGAGGCGCGCGATCATCGACAGCAGCGTGGACTTTCCGGCGCCGTTCGGACCGACGATCGAGGTCAGCCCGCCGCGGGGCAGGTTCAGCGTCACGCCGTCGACAACGGGCTTGTTGCCGTAGGTCTTGCTGACGTTGGAGATTTCGATCATCGGGACCCTCCCTTGATGAGGTAGAGGATAAAGAACAGTCCGCCGGCGAATTCGATGACGATGGAAAGGGCCGTATCGAAGGCGAAGACACGCTCCAGTACGACCTGGCCGCCGACCAGGGTGATGACGGCGATCAGGACGGCGGCGGGCAGTACATGCCGGTGCCGGCCGCTGGGCATGACGAGATAGGCGAGATTGGCGACGAGCAGGCCGAAGAACGTGACGGGCCCGACCAGCGCCGTGGAGATCGAGACGAGAATGGCCACCATGACGAGGATGGCGGTGGTGACGTGCCTGTAGTCCACCCCGAGGCCGATGGCCGCCTCGCGTCCCAGCGAGAGGACGTCGAACGTATGGAAATAGCGCGTCATGGCCAGCGCCACGGCGGCCATTCCCAGCGTGGCGATGCCGAGCAGGCTCGTATCGACCGCGTTGAAGCTTGCGAAGAGCGTGTCTTGCAGCACCACGAAATCGTTGGGATCGATGATGCGCTGGAGGAAGCCCGAGATGCTGCGGAAGAAGACGCCGAACACGACGCCGACCAGCATGAGAAGATGAAGGCTGCGCGTTCCTCCCGAAAACAGGAGGCGGTAGAGAACGAGCGAGAACAGCACCATCAGGACGACGTTGCCGGCGAACATCAGGCGCGGATCGACGGCGGATGCGGCTGCTGCCCCGATCAGGAAGACGATGACGGTCTGCACCAGCGCGTAAAGCGCGTCGAACCCCATGATCGAGGGGGTGAGGATGCGGTTGCCGGTGATGGTCTGGAACAGAACCGTCGAAACGGCGATGGCCGTTGCGATGAGGACGAGAGCGGCCAGTTTCTGTCCGCGGAAGGACAGCACGAAGCTCCAGCTTCCCCGCGCGCCGAGCGTCATGAAACAGGCGATCGCAATCAGCGCCAGAACGGCAAGCAGGGCCAGCACGAAAAGCGGCGACCGGGATTTCGCATCATGCCGCACGGGATTGTTTCCTCAACAGCAGATAGAGGAAGAAGCCGCTGCCGATGACGCCAAGCACGGTGCCCACCGGAATCTCGTAGGGCGCGTTGACCGTGCGGCCGACGATATCGCAGGCCAGCACGAGGGCCGCGCCGGAAAGCGCGATCCACGGCAGCGTGCGTCGCAGGGCGTCGCCCATGATCATGCTGACCACATTGGGCACGATCAGGCCGAGGAAGGGCACCATGCCCGCGCTGACGACGACGGAGGCCGTGACCATCGAGACGATGCCGAGGCCGAGCGCCATGACCCGCGTGTAGTTCAGGCCGAGATTGGTGGAGAAATCCTCGCCGAGACCGGCGACGGTGAAGCGGTCGGCGGCGATGTAGGCCATCACCGTCATGGCGAAGGAGAACCAGAGAAGTTCGTAGCGGCCGCGCAGCACGGCGGAGAAGTCCCCGGTCATCCATGCGCCGAGCGATTGCTGCATGTTGTAGCGATAGGCGAAGAAGGTCGTGATGGCGGAAATGACCCCGCCGAGCATGATGCCGATCAACGGCACCATGAGGACCGACCGCAGGGGAATGCGGCGGAGGATGGCGAGAAACAGCAGCGTGCCGGCCAGCGCGAAGGCGGCCGCGACCAGCATTTTCAGAAAGACCGGCAGGCCGGGAGCGAGGAGAAGGACGGTCAGGATGCCGAGGCCCGCCGATTCCACCGTGCCGGCGGTCGAGGGCTCGACGAAGCGGTTGCGGGCGAGCATCTGCATGATCGTTCCGGCGACAGCCATGCCGGAACCCGCGAAGATCAGCGCGACGGTGCGCGGCACCCGGCTTTCCACCAGTATCATCGCCGCCCGGGCGTCGCCGTTCAGCAGCGTCGACAGCGAAACGCTGCTGACGCCGGTAAACAGGCTGGCGACGGCCAGCGGCAGAAGGACGACGACGATGAACAGCAGGAGGCGCACGGGTTCTGGGGTCTCCATAACGGCAATGCAGCCACGCGGGTCTCGCGCGGCTGCAACAGGCCGGAAAATCGATGCGTTTCGCGATCAGCCCTCGTTCAATGCTTCGGTCAGTTCGTCGACCGTCTTCTGCATCGACGTCAGGCCGCCGGGAGCGATATACCAGAGCACGCTGTCGACATAGACGATCTTGCCGTTCTTCGAAGCCGCGGTCTGGCGCACGATCTCGTTGTCGAGAAGCTTGGCTGCGGCTTCGCCGGCCTGCTGGCCGATGGCGGCATCGCGGTCGAGGACAACGATCGTGTCCGGGTTGGTTTCGAGGATGAATTCGAAGGACATCGGCTGGCCGTGGTTCGCCGGGCGGGCGCCACCCGCGGCCTGCTGACCTCCTTGGGGACGCTGCCCGCCCTGCGGGCGTTCCCCCTCCCCGCGTGCGGGCAGAGCCACCGGCTCGAAGCCGAAATCGGTGAAGATCAGGCCGAAGCGCGATCCGGGGCCGAAGGCGCTCATGCGCCCGCCGGTCGTCAGGAGGAAAAGCGTCTTGCCGGCGGAGGGCGCCTTTTCCTTGAGTTCGGCCGTCGTGGTGTTGAGCTTTTCGATCAGCGCATCGGCTTCGTGCTGCTTGCCGAACAGCGTCGCCAGCGTGCGGGCATTGCCCTCGGCGCTCTTCAGGAAGTCGGTATTGTCGATCGACATGTCGATGGTCGGGGCGATCTTGGACAGGTCGCCATATTTCGCCGAGGAGCGGCCACCGACGATGATCAGGTCCGGTTCAGCGGCTGCGACCGCCTCGAAATCGGGTTCGAACAGCGTGCCGACTTCCTGCACCTTGCCGCCCGCGAAATCGGCGAGATAGTCCGGCTTGTTGCCGGAGGGAACGCCGACGATGCCCGAGACGCCAAGCGCGGTCAGCGTGTCGAGGGAGGCGAGATCGAAAACGACGATCTTGGCCGGATTTTCCGGAACGGCCGTTTCACCCTGGGCATGCCTGACGGTGATGTCCGCGGCGAACGCGGGCAAGGTGACGAGCGCTGCCGCAAACCCGATGAGCGCGGCTTTCATTCCTGTGGTGAACATGGTGAACGGTGTCCCTGTTGACGACGATCCGCCGGGTCTGGACGGGGCGAAAACCCCGCTGGCCACGGCTAAACCTGAGTGTGACGCCATACTTATTGGCAGGTTTTCGCATCGTCAACCTTCGAAACCGCTCCGGCCGCCGCCGCCGCGCCATGTCGCGGGCCGGTCGCGGCACGGCGGAGCAATGGCGCATTGCCGCGAATTGCGAAAAAGCTCTATGCTTTTGTTTTCACGCAATTGGGGGCGGAAAGCCGCTTCGGACATCTGCCACAATTGCTTCAACCGTGAAGAAAACCCCGGGGAATTTATCCGGTTCATTTTTCCGTGATTGTCAGCAGGCTGCCGATCAGGCCGAGCGGATGGCGGGCCTCCCGGTCCGCAAGGCGTTCCGTCTGGCAGCGGCAGGAAAAACCGGTGGCGAGGAGCGGTTCCGCGCCTGCGTCCGCATGCTTTTTCCACGACAGGTCGAACAGCCGGAGCGACACCGTCTGGTGCCGCTTCTGGTGGCCGAAGAGACCGGCCATTCCGCAACATCCCGTTGCCGGCGTCGAAAGCGTGACGCCGAGCGCGGCGAAGACCTCCGCCCACATCGCACCCGCCTTCGGCTGCGCCGTCGCTTCGGTGCAATGGCTGAGAAGCCGTGCGGATACGCCGTTCCCGGCCTTGGGCCATGTCCGGCCGTTCTTCAGGTCGCGGACGAGGAATTCCTGCGGCAGCAGAACCTCCGGCACCGGCTGGCCGGCCTTCGGGTAATCCTGCCGCAGCATCATGACGAAGGCGGGGTCGAGACCGATCATCGGCGCGCCGGTGGCCGCCCCGCGCTTCAGCGCGTCGGCCAGCGGGGTGGCCAGTCGCCTGAAACCGGCAAGGTCGCCGAAGTTCAGCGCTGCCTTTCCGGCGGGCAGCATCTCGACGAACAGCGGCCTGTAGCCAAGCGCGGTCAGGCCGGACAGGGCGTCGCGCTGCACGGCCTCGTCGAACAGGGCGGTGAACCAGTCCTGCCAGACCAGCACGGCATTGTCCGGAAGGGGTGCGCGGCCAAGGTCGGCTGCGGCGATGCGGGCGGAGGCCGGCAGGGGCTGGGCGATCGCATCCGGCAGGTCCACCGCGTCCATCAGCCATTGCGACAGGGCGCGCAGCAGCGGCCAGACCGGGCGGGCAAGCGGCGCGAGCATCACCTGAAGCGGGCTCAACCGCTCGGCCAGAAGCGTGATGCGGTCGGCGAAGGGACGGGCGTTGCGGGCATAGTAATCGGCGTAGAAGGCAGTCCGCATCTGCGGAATGTCCACCTGCACGGGACAGGTCGAGGCACAGGCCTTGCAGCCGAGGCAGGTGTCGAGCGTGCCGAGCAGGTCGGCCTCGTCCACGCCCGCCGTGCCCCCGTCGCGTTCGGCCTTCCAAGCGCGAAGCGCATCGGCGCGGCCTTTCGGCGAATGGCGCACGTCGGCCGAAGCCTTGAAGGAGGGGCACATCGGCGTGGCCGCCGCATAGCTCAGACATTGCGCATTGCCGTTGCAGCGAAAGGCCTTTTCCAGCGCATCGCCGGCAGCGCCATTGAACGGCCGGAAATTCGTGGTGGCGATGCCCATGATGTCGTCGCGCGGGCTGACCAGCTTGCCGGGGTTGAAGCGGCCGCGGGGATCGAAGGCGGCCTTGACGCCCTGAAGCGCGCGATAGGCGTCCGGGCCGATCCAGTCGGCCAGATAGGCGCCGCGCACGCCCTTGCCGTGCTCGCCCCAGAAGATGCCGCCATACTTGCGCGTCAGCCCGTAGACGGCATCGGATACGGAGACCAGCTTGGCCCGGTCGGCCTCGGCATCGATGTCGAGCGCCGGACGGATATGCAGGCAGCCGACATCCACATGGCCGTAGATGCCGAAGCCGAGCCCGTGCGCCGTCAGCACCGCGAGGAATTCGTCGAGAAAGGCCGGGAGGTTTTCCGGCGGCACCACGCAATCCTCGACGAAGGCGACCGGCCGGGCCCGGCCGTCCACCTTGCCGAGCAGGCCGACGCCGGCCGAGCGGATCGCCCAGAGCTCGCGGATTTCCGCAAGGTCCTGCGCCACATGGATCGCACCGATGCCGGGAAGCGTGGCCAGCCGGTCGCGGCAGGCGGCGAGCCGGCGTTCCAGAAGCGCTGCGTCGTCGCCGTTGAACTCGATGAACACATAGGCCACACGGGCGCCGCCTTCCGGACGCAGGGCCGGCGGCAGGCGCGAGAGGATGCCGGCCTCTCCGGCGATCTTCTGCACCCATTCGTCCATTACCTCGATGGCGGTGGGTCCGTCGGCCAGAAGCGGGGTGGCGGATGCGAGCGCCTCGCGGAAGGAGGAAAAGCCGGCGACGATCAGCCGCTTTTCGGCCTCGATGCGACGCAGCTTCACGCGGATGCGGCTCATCAGGCCGAGCGTGCCCTCGGCCCCGAGGAAGAGACGCCACCATTCGAAGTCGCCGTTCTCGCGACAGGCGCGCTCCAGATCATAGCCGGTGAAGCGGCGGTTGAGCCTCGGCGTATTGGCGATGAAGGCGTCGCGCCCGGCCCGCGCCGACGCTTCGGCGGCCTCCAGCATGGGCGCGGCCCAGGCGGGCGCGGGTTCGAAACTGGCAAGCAGGCCTTCGGGCCGGGCGATCTCCATGCCCGCGATGTTGTCGGACGTCTTGCCGTAGACGCGCGACCCCTTCCCCGACGCGTCGGTCGAGACCATGCCGCCGACCGTGCAGCGCGTGGAGGTCGAGGTTTCCGGGGCGAAGAAAAGCCCGTGCGGGCGAAGCTGCTCGTTGAGATCGTCGAGGACGATGCCCGGCTCTACCTCAGCCCATTGCCCGGCGACGTCGACGGCGATCAGCCGGTTCATGTGCCGGCGCATGTCGACGATGACACCGCGATTGAGGCTCTGGCCGTTGGTGCCGGTGCCGCCGCCGCGCGCCGTCAGGCCTATGCCGTCGAATTCGGGCCGTTCCAGCACGGCGAGAAGCGTCACCAGATCGGCGGCGCCGCGCGGTGAAACGATCAGGTCCGGGAAAATCTGGTAGACCGAATTGTCGGTCGACATGGCGGCGCGCAACGCGCTGTTCGTCTCGATCTCGCCGCCAAAACCTTCCGCGGCGAGGGCATCGGCAAGGCGATGGATGGCTTCCGGGGCTTTGATCTGCATGAACGGATGTCCTCTGCGGCGTGATTGCTTTTCTGCTTGAACCACGTTTTTCAAATTCGTAGAATTAGAAAGATATGAAATTAAATTCGGAAAATACGAATCTGAACCTGCGCCATCTCAGGGCCGCCCATGCCGTCTGGCGGGAGGGGTCGTTTTCGCGCGCCGCCGAGCGGCTGGGCGTGGTTCCTTCCGCGCTGACGGAAACGATCCGGCAACTCGAGGAGATCGCCGGCGTGACGCTGTTCGACAGGCGTCTCAGGCCGCCGCGCCCCACGCCGCTGGGCCTCGAATTCCTGGATGAGACGCGGCCTCTGGTCGAAGGGCTCGACCGGGCGTTCGGGAGATTGCGGGAAAATGGCGATCTGGCGCGCGGCGCGCTGAACATCGGCGCGTCTCCCTCTGCGATTTCCGGGCGTCTCGCGCCGGCGCTCGCCGCGTTCAGGCAGTCCTATCCGGGCGTAGCGATCACCTTGCACGACGATATCGCCGAACGGCTGGCGGCGCTGGTTTCGGAAGGGCGGCTCGATATCGCCATTGCGGGCCGGGCTGGCACTTCGCCCGATATCAGCCAGACGGAGATCGGCAGCGATCCGTTCGGGCTGGCATGCCGCGCCGACCATCCGCTGGCGAGGCTCGGGCGGCCGGTCCGGCTTGCGGACATCGATCCGTCGCACCTCGTCCACCTCGACGGCAATACCGGCACGGCGCGGCTTCTCGCCGGTTGCAGCGCCTTGCCCGATGCGATGCGCAACGGCACCTTGCGGGCCCATTCGACCGTCGGGCAGCTCTGCCTCATCCGTGCCGGCATCGGCGTCGGCCTGCTGCCGCGCAACGCCGTTCTGCTTTTCAACGATCCGCAACTGAGCTTCCTGGAGATTGCCGACCTCAGCCTGAACCGGCATCTCTATCTGCTTCTGCCCGCCCGCCGGGCCCTGTCGCATGTGGCGGAGCGGTTCGTGGCGCTACTCCACGGCGCGCCCGCCGGGCAGGGGTAGCCGCGGCTCAGCCCCCGGCGAGCTTGTCCTGCGTCTTCGTCTCGAAGTCGCTCGCATCATGGCGCTCGTGAAGCTGCTCCGACGGGTCGCCGGAAAGGCGGTTCACCATGCGTCCGCGCACCACGGCGGGACGGGCCAGGATCGTATCGGCCCAGCGCCGCACGTTTGTATAATCCTCGACGGAAAGGAACTGCCCCGCCTCATACTGCCAGCCCTTCACCAGCCCGCCATACCACGGAAAGACGGCGATATCGGCGATCGTGTAGTCGTTGCCGGCCAGATACTCGGTTTCGGCCAGCCGGCGGTCGAGCACGTCGAGCTGGCGCTTCACTTCCATTGCGAAGCGGTCGATGGCATATTCGATCTTCACCGGAGCATAGGCGTAGAAATGGCCGAAGCCGCCGCCGAGATAGGGGGCGCTTCCCATCTGCCAGAACAGCCAGGACAGGCACTCCGTGCGTTCCTTCAGGCCGGTCGGCAGGAAGGCTGCGAACTTCTCGGCGAGATAGAGCAGGATGGAACCGGACTCGAACACGCGGATCGGCTCCGGGCCGGAGCGGTCGAGAAGGGCCGGAATCTTCGAATTGGGATTGACCTCGACGAAACCGCTGCCGAACTGGTCGCCATCGCCGATCCTGATCAGCCAGGCATCGTATTCCGCGCCTTCGTGCCCGAGTGCCAGCAACTCCTCGAGCAGGATCGTCACCTTCTGGCCGTTGGGCGTCGCCAGCGAATAGAGCTGCAAGGGATGCTTGCCGACCGGCAGTTCTTTCTCGTGGGTCGGCCCGGCAATCGGCCGGTTGATGGCCGCGAACCGGCCGCCGCTCTGCTTGTTCCACGTCCAGACCTTCGGGGGCGTGTATTCGGGCGTCTCTGTCATGTCGGATCTCCAGATTGCTTCCGGTAATCTCGTCAGGATTTGCCGCCTGTCAAGAACGCAATTGCTCTCTTTGGGCGCGGAGGCGCGGCCCGTCAGGCCAGAAGCGCCCGCATCGTTTCCCTGAACCGCGCCTCGATCCGGTCGCGGTTGCGGTGATGGCCGGCACTGACCTGCCGGATGCCGTTCGTCCAGACGCAATCCGGCTTCGGCGTGCCGGCGAAGATCAGGTGGTCGAGGATCGCATCGCCCGCGAGCCAGGGATGCGAGGAGAGATCGAGCGAGACGAGATCGGCCGCGGCACCTTCACGGAGGCCCGCGTCGGATGACAGGGCCCGGTTGCCACCGGCCAGCGCGCCGTCGAACAGCGCCCGGCCCGTGGAGGCGTTGGCGGGGGCGATGACGTTGCGCGCGCGCTGTTCCAGCCGCTGTGAATATTCCAGCTGGCGCAGTTCGTCGCCAAGGCCGATCAGAACGTTCGAATCCGAGCCGACGCCGAAAGCGCCGCCCGCCTTCAGAAATGCCGCGGCAGGAAAGATGCCGTCGCCCAGATTGGCCTCCGTGACCGGGCAGAGACCGGCCACCGCGCCGCTTTTGGCCATTGCCACGGTTTCGCTCTCCGTCATATGCGTGGCATGGATCAGGCACCAGCGCTCATTCACCGGCGCGTTCGCCTGGAGATATTCGACGGGACGGGCGCCGGAAAAGGCGAGGCAATCCTGCACCTCCTTCACCTGCTCGGCGACGTGGATGTGAACCGGGCCGTCCTTTGCCAGCGGCAGGATTTCGGTAATCTCCTCGATGGTCGCGGCGCGTAGCGAATGGGGTGCGATGCCGAGCCGGCCTTGCGGCAGCGGGGCGATGGCTTTTGCGGCTCCTTCCATCAGCCGGCCGAAACTTTCGGTGGAATTGATGAAGCGGCGCTGGCCTTCGCCCGGTGCGGCGGCGCCGAAACCGGAATGGGCGTAGAAAACCGGCAGCAGCGTCAGGCCGATGCCGGTGTCGGAGGCCGCCGCCGCGATCCGCTCCGCCATTTCGGCTATGTTGGCGTAGGCTTTGCCGTCCTTGTCGTGATGCAGGTAGTGAAACTCGCCGACACGGCCGAAACCGGCCTCCAGCATTTCCATGTAAAGCTGCGCCGCCACGGCCTCGACCTGATCGGGCGTCATGGACAGTGCGAAGCGGTACATCAGCGTGCGCCAGCTCCAAAATGAATCGTCGCCCGCGCCGCGAACCTCGGTCAGCCCCGCCATCGCCCGCTGGAAGGCATGGCTGTGCAGGTTCGGCATGGCCGGAAGAAGGACGTCGTGACGCTCGTCGGCAAGGCTGCCGTCGACACCGGCGCGGATGCTTACGATCCGCCCGCCCTCAAGGGTCAGAAGCACATCCGCCAGCCATCCCCCGGAGGTGAGCGCCGTCTTGGCGTAAAGCGTCGTCTTCATCGTCGTTCCCCGCATTTTTGGACTTGTCAGCTTTGCTATTATGTATATACATATTGATGACAAAGGAAAGGCAAAAGACGATGAGCGGGAACAATTCCTTGTCCGGATCGAGTGAAGCGTCGTTCGGCCTCTGGCGCAATGCGCGTATTGCGACTTTCGCCGCCGGGGCGACTGGAATGGGCGTGATAGAGGACGGCGCCGTCGCCGTGCGGGATGGGCGGATCGCCTATGTCGGGCCGCAGGATGCGCTGCCGCCGGAATTCGCCGGCTGGCCGGCGACGGATTGCGGCGGGCGCTGGATGACGCCAGCCCTGATCGATTGCCACACGCATCTCGTCTTCGGCGGCGACCGCGCAATGGAATTCGAAATGCGGCTTCAAGGCGCGACCTACGAGGAGATCGCCCGCGCCGGTGGCGGCATCGTCTCCACGGTTTCGGCGACGCGGGCGCTGTCGGTGGAGGAACTGGTGGCCGCCAGCCTGCCGCGCCTCGACACGCTGCTTTCCGAGGGCGTCGCGACGGTGGAAATCAAGTCCGGCTACGGCCTCGATATCGAGACCGAACTCAACATGTTGCGGGCTGCGCGGCGGCTGGGCGATATCCGTCCGGTGCGGGTGGTGACGAGCTACCTTGCCGCCCATGCGACGCCGGCCGAATACAAGGGCCGCAACGGCGATTACATCGAAGAGGTCGTCCTGCCGGGGCTGGAAAAGGCCCATGCCGAAGGTCTTGTGGACGCGGTGGACGGCTTCTGCGAGGGCATCGCCTTCTCGGTCACGGAGATGCGTCTCGTCTTCGACAGGGCTTTGGCGCTCGGCCTGCCGATGAAGCTGCATGCCGAACAGCTTTCCGATCTCGGTGGCGCGAAGATGGCCGCCTCCTATGGTGCGCTCTCCGCCGATCATCTCGAATATCTCGATGCCGAGGGTGCAAGGATCATGGCGGAGGCCGGAACGGTCGCCGTCCTGCTGCCGGGCGCGTTCTATACCCTGCGGGAAAAGCAGGCGCCGCCGGTCGCGGCGCTGCGCGCTGCGGGCACCCGCATCGCGCTTTCGACGGATTGCAATCCCGGCACCTCGCCCCTCACCTCGCTGCTTCTGACGCTGAACATGGGCGCGACGCTGTTCGGGTTGACCGTCGAGGAATGCCTGGCCGGGGCGACCCGTGAGGCGGCCCGGGCACTCGGCCTTCTCGGCGAGACCGGCACGCTGGAAGCCGGAAAATCCGCCGATTTCGCACTCTGGGACATCGAACGCCCCGCCGAGCTTGTCTATCGCATCGGCTTCAACCCGCTGCATGCCCGTATCTTCAAGGGAAAGATTGTGTCCGCATGACCGTGCTTCTCACTCCCGGCCATGTGCCGCTTTCGGTCCTTGCCGATCTTTACTGGAACAATGGTTCCGCCCGGCTCGACCCGGCCTTCGACGCCGCCATCGAAAAGGGCGCGGCGCGCATCGCGGAGATCGCCGCCGGAAACGCGCCGGTCTACGGCATCAACACCGGCTTCGGCAAACTCGCCTCGATCCGGATCGACGCCGCGGATGTGGCCACCCTCCAGCGCAACCTCATCCTTTCCCATTGCTGCGGCGTGGGCGAGGCGCTGCCGGAAAACGTGGTGCGGCTCATCCTGGCGCTGAAGCTGATCTCGCTCGGGCGCGGCGCCTCGGGGGTGCGGCTCGAACTGGTGCGGCTGATCGAAGCGATGCTGGAAAAGGGCGTCATTCCGGTCATTCCGGAAAAGGGCTCGGTCGGGGCCTCCGGCGACCTCGCACCGCTCGCCCACATGGCGGCGGTGATGATGGGCGAAGGCGAGGCCTTTTTCGCCGGCGAACGCCTTTCCGGCCGGGTAGCGCTCGAAAAGGCCGGGCTCACGCCGGTCGTACTTGCCGCCAAGGAGGGGTTGGCGCTGATCAACGGCACGCAGACCTCCACGGCGCTGGCGCTGGCGGGGCTGTTCCGCGCCCACCGCGCGCTTCAGGCCGCGCTCGTCACCGGTGCGCTTTCGACCGATGCGGCGATGGGGTCTTCCGCGCCGTTTCACCCGGATATCCACACGCTGCGCGGCCATCAGGGCCAGATCGACACGGCCCGGGCGCTGCGCGAGCTGCTGGACGGCTCGGAAATCCGCAAGAGCCACATCGAGGGCGACGAGCGCGTGCAGGACCCCTACTGCATCCGCTGCCAGCCGCAGGTCGACGGCGCCTGCCTCGATCTCCTGCGCTCGGTGGCCCGTACCTTGCAAATCGAGGCCAATGCGGTGACGGACAATCCGCTGGTGCTGTCCGACAATTCGGTCGTTTCCGGCGGCAATTTCCACGCCGAGCCGGTCGCCTTCGCTGCCGACCAGATCGCCCTTGCCGTCTGCGAGATCGGCGCGATCGCCCAGCGGCGCGTGGCGCTTCTGGTCGATCCGGCGCTCTCCTACGGCCTGCCTGCCTTCCTGTCGAAGAAGCCGGGGCTGAATTCCGGCCTGATGATCGCCGAAGTCACCTCGGCGGCGCTGATGAGCGAGAACAAGCAGATGGCGCATCCCGCCTCGGTGGATTCGACGCCGACCTCCGCCAACCAGGAGGACCACGTTTCGATGGCCTGCCACGGCGCGCGCCGCCTGCTGGCGATGACGGAAAACCTGTTCGCCATTCTCGGCATCGAGGCTCTGGCCGGCGCGCAGGGTGTGGAACTGCGCGGTCCGCTGAAGACCGGCACGGAGCTTCTGAAGGCGCTTGCTACGATCCGCGCCGCCGTGCCGCCGCTGGAGGAAGACCGCTACATGGCGGATGATCTCAAGAGCGCCGCCGCGCTGGTTTCGTCCGGCGCGCTGACGGGTGCGGTGTCCGGCGGCCTTCTGCCCGAACTGGAGGGGTGAAATGGCTGTCTTCGAAGTCGAACAGGGCACCTCGCCCGTCATTCTCGGCCTTCCGCACACCGGAACCGAGGTTCCGCCGGCAATCTGGGCGCGGCTGAACGACAACGGCCGCAAGCTCGCCGATACCGACTGGCATATCCACAGGCTCTATGACGGGTTGCTTTCCGATGCGACCACGGTGCGCGCCACCTTCCATCGCTACGTCATCGACGCCAACCGCGATCCGGCGGGCGGCAGTCTTTACCCCGGCCAGAACACCACCGGCCTGATCCCGGACACCGATTTCGACGGCGCGGCGATCTGGAAGGACGGCAGCGAACCGAACGAGGCGGATATCGCCGAACGGCTGGCGGCGTTTCACACGCCCTATCACGCGGCGCTGGCCGCCGAGATCGCGCGGGTGAAGGCGCTGCACGGCTTCGTCGTTCTCTACGACTGCCATTCCATTCGCTCGCATATCCCCTTCCTGTTCGAGGGCACGCTGCCGGATTTCAACATCGGCACGGATGGCGGCAGAACCTGCGCGCCGGAGATCGAGGCGATTGCCGTCGACGTGACGGCGAAGGCCGAAGGCTACACGTCCATCCTCAACGGCCGTTTCAAGGGCGGCTGGACGACGCGCCATTACGGCAGGCCCGAAACCGGCGTCCATGCCATCCAGATGGAACTGGCGCAATCCACCCATCTTGCGACCGAGGACCTGCCGTTTGCCTATGACGAGGCGAAGGCGGAAAGGCTTCGCGCCCATCTCAAGGCCATTCTCACCCGTATCGAAGCCTTTGCGCTTTCCAACAAGAAATAAGGGGAAAATCCGATGTCCGATCCGCGCCATAACGCCCGCGAAATCCATGCCCCGACGGGCAGCGAACTCAATGCGAAAAGCTGGTTGACCGAAGCACCGCTGCGCATGCTGATGAACAATCTCGACCCGGACGTGGCCGAGCGCCCGCACGAGCTGGTCGTCTATGGCGGCATCGGCCGCGCCGCCCGCACCTGGGCCGATTTCGACCGCATCGTCGCGACGCTGAAGGACCTGAACGAGGATGAGACGCTGCTGGTGCAATCCGGCAAGCCGGTCGGCGTGTTCCGCACCCACAAGGATGCGCCGCGCGTGCTGATCGCCAATTCCAACCTCGTGCCGCACTGGGCGACCTGGGACCACTTCAACGAACTGGATAAAAAGGGACTGGCCATGTATGGCCAGATGACCGCCGGCTCGTGGATCTATATCGGCGCGCAGGGCATCGTGCAGGGCACCTACGAGACCTTCGTGGAAGCGGGCCGCCAGCATTATGGCGGCGACCTCAAGGGCAAGTGGATTCTCACCGGCGGCCTCGGCGGCATGGGCGGCGCCCAGCCGCTGGCGGCGGTGATGGCCGGGGCCTGTTGCCTCGCCGTCGAATGCGACGAGACGCGCGCCGATTTCCGCCTGCGCACCCGCTATGTGGATGAGAAGACCCACAGCCTCGACGCGGCGCTGGAAAAGATAGCCGAATGGACCAAGGCGGGCGAGGCCAAGTCTATTGCGCTGATCGCCAATGCCGCTGATATCTTCCCGGAACTGGTGAAGCGCGGCGTGCGCCCCGATATGGTCACCGACCAGACCTCTGCGCACGATCCCATCCACGGCTACCTGCCTTCTGGCTGGACGGTCGCCGAATGGCGGGCGAAGCAGGATACCGACCCCAAGGCAGTGGAAAAGGCCGCCCGCGCCTCGATGAAGGTGCATGTCCAGGCGATGGTCGATTTCTGGAACGCAGGCGTTCCGACCTTCGATTACGGCAACAATATCCGCCAGATGGCGCTTGAGGAGGGGCTGGAAGACGCCTTCGTCTTCCCCGGCTTCGTGCCGGCCTATATCCGTCCGCTGTTCTGCCGCGGCGTTGGCCCGTTCCGCTGGGCCGCTCTTTCCGGTGATCCGGAAGACATCTACAGGACCGACGCCAAGGTGAAGGAACTGCTGCCGGACAACGCCCACCTGCACAACTGGCTGGATATGGCGAGGGAACGCATTTCCTTCCAAGGGCTCCCCGCCCGCATCTGCTGGGTCGGTCTCGGCGACCGCCACCGCCTCGGCCTTGCCTTCAATGAAATGGTGGCGAGCGGCGAGCTGAAGGCGCCGATCGTCATCGGCCGCGATCATCTCGACTCGGGCTCGGTCGCCTCGCCGAACCGAGAGACGGAGGCGATGAAGGACGGTTCCGATGCCGTGTCCGACTGGCCGCTGCTCAATGCGCTGCTCAACACCGCGTCTGGTGCGACCTGGGTGTCGCTGCACCACGGCGGCGGCGTCGGCATGGGCTTCTCGCAGCATTCCGGCATGGTCATCTGCTGCGACGGCACGGACGACGCGGCACGGCGCATCGAGCGGGTGCTGTGGAACGACCCGGCGACCGGCGTCATGCGCCATGCCGATGCGGGTTACGATATCGCCATCGACCACGCGAAGAAGATGGGCCTGCGCCTGCCCGGTATTCTCGGAAACTGACCCGGCAAGGGTCCTGCGGAGATCATGAAGGCATGAGGATCATCCGGGCGGCGGAACACAGGCAGGTGCCGTGGAAGAACGGCGGCGGCCTGACGGCTGAAATCGCCGCCTTTCCCGAAGGCGCCTCGATGGACGGCTTCGATTGGCGGCTGAGCATGGCGGATGTGGTCTCCGACGGTCCCTTCTCGATCTTTTCGGGCATAGACCGGACGCTGACCCTTCTGTCCGGCGCCGGTATGGCGCTGGATATCGAGGGGCGGGAGCGGATCGTTCTCGATTCCGGCTCGCCGCCGCTGGCCTTTCCGGGCGACGTCGCGGTGCGGGCCACGCTGGTCGACGGTCCGGTCCGCGACCTGAACGTCATGACCCGGCGCGGACGGTTTTCCCATCGTGTCGAGCCGTTTTCCGTGAACGGCCATCGCGAGGTGGGCGTCGAGACGGAGACCGGCCTGCTGTTTTGCCGGCACGGCGAGGCGCGCATCGGAGGCGAAACCGTTTCCAAATTCGACGTGGCGCGACTGGAGCGCGGAGCCGTAGCCATCGAGGGGGATGCTGCCTTCTGCCTTGTTCTTTTGCAGCGGAGATGATTGCCTTTTTATGCGGCTTTTTTGTATAGACAAATACAAACAGGCTGCCTAGTATACCGCGATCCAGCGTTAAAAACACCAACCGGATCGATAAGGGGAACGACCATGAAATCATCCATTCTTGCCGGTGCTCTCTGTGCCCTTCTTGCCGCGACCGGCGCGGCCAGGGCAGAGACCGCCGTTTCCATCGGCATTTCGGGGTGGACGGGCTTTGCGCCGCTGACGCTCGCCAAGGAAGCCGGCATCTTCAAGAAGAACGGCCTCGACGTCGATATCAAGAAGGTTCCGCAGGCCAGCCGCCATCTGGCGCTCGCTTCCGGCGACATCCAGTGTGCCGCCACCACGGTCGAGACCTGGGTGGTGTGGAATGCCAATGGCGTTGCCGCCACGCAGATCTTCCAGATGGACAAGTCGCACGGCGCCGACGGCATGGTCGTCCGTCCGGATGTCGAGAAGATCGAGGACCTGAAGGGCAAGACGGTCGCCGCCTCCGCGCCTGGCACCTCGCCCTATTTCTTTCTCGCCTGGATTCTCAAGAAGAACGGCCTGACGCTCAAGGACGTCACGGTCGTCAACATGGAGCCCGGCCCGGCCGCGCAGGCCTTCGTGGCCGGCCAGAACGATGCCGCCATGACCTACGAGCCCTATCTTTCGACGGTTCGCGAGGCGGCCGACAAGGGCAAGATCATCGCCACCACGCTCGATTACCCGGCCGTCATGGATACGTTCGGCTGCACGCCGGCTTTCCTGGCCGACAATCCGGACGCGGCCAAGGCACTTGCGGCCTCCTATTTCGAGGCGCTCGAGCTGATCAAGGCGGAGCCGGAAAAGTCCTACGGCATCATGGGCGCGGACGTGAACCAGTCGGCTGAGGCCTTCGCCGGTTCCGCGAAGTTCCTGGAATGGCAGGACCAGGCTGCGAACAAGGCCTTCTTCGAAGGTGAGTTCAAGACCTTCACGGCGGAAGCCGCCGATCTGCTGCTCGAAATCGGCGTCATCCGGCAGAAGCCGGACCTCGATGCGCTGGCGGATACGTCCTTCATCGAATAATGTTCCCGGCGGGCGGCGGTTTGCTGCCGCCCTCCCCTTCTTGACCGGAATCAACGGAACCGGACCGGACATATGCATCCTTTGCAGCCCATCGGCCGCGGCACGCGCATCGTGCTCGGCATAAGCTTTTTCGTGCTTTTTTTTGCAGCGTGGAGCGTCGCGACGCTCGGCGGCTTCGTATCGCCCACCTTCCTGGCCGATCCGGTCACGATGGTGAAGGACGGCATATATCTGCTCACGCAGCAGGGCTTTCTGACCGATATCGGCATGACCGTCTGGCGCGTGGTCGGCGGCTTCGCGCTGGCGGCGGCTGTGGCGGTTCCGGTCGGCATCGCGATGGGAGCCTACAAGCCGGTCGAGGCGCTGCTTGAACCCTTCGTCTCTTTTGCCCGCTACCTGCCGGCCTCCGCCTTCGTGCCGCTGCTCATTCTCTGGGCAGGCATAGGCGAAATGCAGAAGCTGCTCGTCATCTTCATCGGCTCCGTCTTCCAGATCATCCTGATGATCGCGGTCGGCGTCGCGCACACCCGCCGCGATCTGGTCGAGGCCGCCTATACGCTGGGCGCCGGGGACAGTGGCGTCATCCGCCGCGTGCTCATCCCGGCAAACGCTCCGGACATCGCCGAGACGCTGCGCCTCGTGCTCGGCTGGGCCTGGACTTATGTCATCGTCGCCGAACTGATCGGGGCGTCGTCGGGCATCGGCTACATGATCATCAATTCGCAGGCGCTGATGGCCACCGGCCAGATCATCTTCGGCATCATCGTCATCGGCCTCATCGGCCTCGTCTCCGATTTCCTGTTCAAGGCGGTCAACCGCCGCCTCTTCGCCTGGAGGCTGGCATGAGCGCGGAACTCGTCATTTCCAACGTGTCGCGCGTTTTTCCCGGCGTCAACGGCGGTGCGCCGGTGACGGCGCTCCAGCCGACTGATCTCAACATTCCGCGCAACGATTTCGTGACGATCCTCGGCCCCTCCGGCTGCGGAAAATCGACGCTGCTGCGCATCGTCGCCGGTCTCGATAAGCCGACGACCGGCAGCGTGACGCTCGCCGGCAAGCCGGTTACGGGCCCGGGGGCCGACCGCGGCATGGTCTTCCAGTCCTACACGCTGTTTCCCTGGCTGACGATCCGCGAGAACGTCGCCTTCGGCCTGCGCGAAAAGGGCATGGCCGAGAAGGAAAAGCGGGAGATCGTCAACAGCTATATCGACAAAGTGGGCCTGCGCGGTTTCGAGAACCATTGGCCGAAGCAGCTTTCCGGCGGCATGCAGCAGCGAACGGCGATCGCCCGCGCGCTCGCCAACAATCCGCGTATCCTGCTGCTCGACGAACCCTTCGGCGCCCTCGACAATCAGACGCGCGGCCTGATGCAGGAACTGCTGCTCGGCATCTGGGAGCGCGAGGTCAAGACGGTGATTTTCGTCACCCACGACATCGAGGAGGCGGTGTTCATGGCCTCGCGCGTTGTGACCATGACGGCGCGGCCGGGGCGCATCAAATCGATCACGCCCGTAGACCTGCCGCATCCGCGTCATTATACGGTGAAATCGAGCCCGGAATTCTCGGCCCTCCGGTTGAAGCTGACCGAGGAAATCCGGTCCGAGGCGATAGCGGCGGCGACGGACGGCTAAAGCATTTCCAGCAAAAGTGGGAACCGGTTTTGCGTCCGGAAATGCGTAAGACAAATCGTTAGAGCATTTCCGCGATTCGGGGAAAAGCGGAAATGCTCTAGAGCCATTCCGGAGGGGAAGAACCGTCCGGAATGGCGTCACGCAAAGGACGAGCAATGGACGAGCGGGTGGAGAAGACGCCGGACGCAACGCTGCACCAGCGGATTCTCGCCGATATCGAAGGTCATATCTTGTCCGGCGAATGGCCGCCCGGGCACCGTATTCCCTTCGAGCACGAGTTGACACGCCAATATGGCTGTTCGCGCATGACGGTCAGCAAGGCGCTGGGCGATCTGGTCCGGCGAGGGTTGATCGAGCGCCGCCGCCGTTCCGGCAGCTTCGTCGCCCACCCGCAGGTGCAGTCCGCCGTTCTTCAGGTTCACGATATCCGCCAGGAGGTGGAAGCGCTCGGCCTCACCTATGCCTGGCGGACGGAAAGCCGCGCGGCGCGCGGTGCGCGCAGCGACGACCGCAAGCGGCTCGATCTGCCGGCGCGCGCCCGCGTGGTTGCCATCACCGGCTGTCATTATGCCGGCCGCCAGCCCTTCTGCCACGAAGACAGGCTGATCAACCTGACGGCGGTTCCCGATGCGGAAAACCAGGCGTTCGACGATAATGTCGGCCCGGGCACCTGGCTTCTTCAGCAGGTGCCGTGGAACGCCGCCGAGAACCGTATCCGGGCGGTGGCCGCCGAGCCCGACGTGGCGGCCCTGCTGGGGATTGCGCCGGGTACGGCCTGTCTCGTCATCGAGCGCCGCACCTGGATTTCCGACCTGCACGTCACGCAGGTGCGCCTGACCTATCCCGGCGACAGGCATGAACTCGTGGCCGCCTTCACGCCGTCGCAATCCTGAGGAAGCGGCGAAGAGCCGGTAAAGGCTCGCCGTCGCTGGCCGATCCGTGCATAATGCCGGCCATTCCACGAAAGCGATTCCATGCCGCAGAACCAGAACCGTATCGATCCCTTTTTCGACAGCGAAGGCGCTGAGAACCCGCTCGCCGTTCTCAAGCGGGTTTACGGCTATTCCTCCTTCCGGGGCAAACAGGCGGCGGTGGTCGAGCAGGTGGTCGGCGGCGGCGATGCGGTGGTGCTGTTTCCGACCGGGGCCGGCAAGTCGCTCTGCTATCAGATCCCCGCCCTGTGCCGCGCCGGCGTCGGCATCGTCGTTTCGCCGCTCATCGCGCTGATGCGCGATCAGGTCGAGGCGCTGAAACAGCTCGGTGTGCGGGCCGCCGGGCTCAATTCCACGCTGACGCGGGAGGAATTCGCAGAGGTACGCCGGGCGCTGGCACGCGGCGAACTCGACCTGCTCTATGTCACCCCGGAACGTATCGTCACGCCTGCTTTCAAAGAGATGATCGGCGATACGCGGCTTGCGCTCTTCGCCATCGACGAGGCGCATTGCGTCTCCCAGTGGGGGCACGATTTCCGGCCCGAATATCGCGAGCTTGGCCAGCTGGCCACCCTCTATCCGGGTGTGCCGCGCATGGCGCTGACGGCGACCGCCGATCCGCATACCCGCGACGACATCATCGACCGGCTGGGGCTGCACGGTGCGGCGGTGTTCACCACTTCCTTCGACCGTCCGAATATCTCCTACGAGATCGTCGAGCGGGACCAGCCGCGCCAGCAGCTCCTGCGGTTTCTGACCCGCCATGAGGGCGAGAGCGGCATCGTCTATTGTCTCTCCCGCGCCAAGGTGGAGGACACGGCAGAATGGCTGAACGCGCAGGGCGTGCGGGCCCTTCCCTATCATGCCGGCATGGAGCGCGAGAAGCGCGACGCGAACCAGGATGCCTTCCTGAAGGAGGAAGGGCTGTGCCTCGTCGCTACGGTGGCCTTCGGCATGGGTATCGACAAGCCGAACGTGCGCTATGTCGCCCATCTCGACCTGCCGGGGTCGGTGGAAGCCTATTATCAGGAAACGGGCCGCGCCGGGCGCGACGGCCTGCCTTCCGAGGTGTGGATGGCCTATGGCATGGCCGATGTCATCCAGCGCGGGCGGATGATCGACGGCGGCACGTCCAGCGACGACGTGAAGCGCGTCGAGCGCGCCAAGCTGAATGCGCTGCTCGCCATCTGCGAGACGCCGGGGTGCCGCAGGCAGGCGATTCTGGCCCATTTCGGCGAGGCGCATCCCGGACAATGCGGCAATTGCGATACCTGCCTCAAGCCCGTCGAGACCTGGGACGGCACCGAGGCGGCGATCAAGGCGCTGGCGGCGGTCTACCGTACCGGCGAGCGCTTCGGCGCCGGCCATCTGATCGACGTGCTGCTCGGCAATGAAAACGAGCGGACCCGGCGCTTCGGCCATGCCGACATGCCGGTCTTCGGCGTGGGGCGCGACCTGCCGGCCAAGACGTGGCAATCGGTCTACCGCCAGCTCCTCGCCGCCGGTTTCGTACGTGTCGATCACGAGGCCTATGGCGCGCTGAAACTGGAGCCGGAAGCGCGTGCGGTGTTCAAGCACGAGCGCGAGGTGCGTTTCCGCAAGGACCGTCCGACCAAGGGCAAGGCTTCCCGCAACTCGTCCGCCCGGGCTGTCCAGACCCGGTCCGCGCTGGAAACCGCTGACGGGGAACTGTTCGAGGCCTTGCGCGCCGTGCGCCTGGAGCTGGCGCGCGAGCTTTCGATCCCGCCCTACATGGTCTTTCCGGACACGACGCTGGTGGCCTTCGCCACCGAGCGTCCGACGAGCCCCGAAGCGATGCTCGACATTTCCGGCGTCGGGCGTTCCAAGCTGGAGCGCTTCGGCGAGGCGTTTCTGGAGGTCATCCGCCAACACGAACGGTGAGGCCGGGGTGGTCGAGCTTTCGCCCTTGGGGGAAATGGAACAAGCTTCCTCGTTCCGTGCGATATATTGCTCCTTGCCGCGTTCCGGCATAGGGTCCGCGCATGTTCAGCCTGAACCGTACAGAGACCTTTTCGCAGGACATCAAGAAGAGCTGCTTTCGGGCGACCGCCGCGGCCGTGGCCGACGAAGCCGAGGTGCGGGCCTTCCTGACGGCGCAATCGGAACCTTCGGCCAATCACAATTGCTGGGCGTGGCGGATCGGGCAGGCCTTTCGTTTCAGCGATGACGGGGAGCCCTCGGGCACGGCGGGACGGCCCATCCTTCAGGCGATCGACGGGCAGGAACTGGATCGGGTGGCGGTCGTCGTCACGCGCTGGTTCGGTGGCATTCTTCTGGGCAGCGGCGGCCTTGTCCGCGCCTATGGCGGCGCGGCGGCCGCTTGTCTTTCGCAAGCGGAGAAAACGGCGATAGTTCCTTCCGTTGCGGTGCGGATCGCCTGCGTCTTCTCCGATCTGGCGCGGGTCAAGGCCCGGCTTCTGGCTCTTCCGGACGTCACGGCGGAGGGCGAGACCTTCACGGAAACGGGCGCCGAGCTTTCCTTCCGCCTTCCCGCCGAACAGGCCGAGCGGATCCTCCGCACAGTCGCGGACATGACGAGCGGCCGCGCCCGGGTCTCGATCTGATTTGTCGCCCGCCTTTCCCCTTCTTTGCCGTGCGGCGTGCTTACAAGCCTGCTGTGCCAGGGCCTGCTGATAAAGGAGCTGCAAGACGCCCTGGCCTTCGGCGCGCAGGTGGCCACCGTGATCGTGTCCCGGGCCGGTGCAAACCCGCCCTGGGTGGCGCAACTGTCGGCGGGGACGGAACTATAAGCTTTGTGAATCGGTCGGCCGGGATCGATTCACAATAGTCGTTGGACGGGAGAGGCCGGACATCGGAAACTCCCGGTCATGCCGAACGACGTCTCCCCTCCCCTGCATCTGCGCCGCATCGAGCGTTCGCTCAACATGCGGCGCTTCTATACGCTGACACTTCAGCCGACGCTCTTCGGCGAAATGTCGCTGACCCGCCATTGGGGCCGCATCGGCACGCAAGGCCGGTCGATGACGGAAACGTTTGCCGACGAATGCGCGGCGCGGCACGCGCTCGAGCGACTGACCCGTATCAAGCGGGGGCGTGGTTATATCGACACGGTGTGAACGTGCCTCGCCGTGAATATGTTCACATGATCGCGCCGCTCCCCTCCCCCGCCGTCAACCCGATGATTCGGCGCCTTTCGGCTGTTCGGGACGTTCATGCTGCCGGGCACGCTCATTCGGCGAGGAGCGCGCCTTTTGCAGTGGCGGCGAATGATTCACAGGGCAAGGGTCTGGATTCGCTAAGCGATTCTAATTCATTGTCATTTTGCCAACGCTCGCGACCGGCTATTAGCATTGTGTTAACCCTATTTCTCTTGCCAGCCATCGGGAATCGGCGCACATTCCCGATAATTATTCCGTTTTGCGGAAAATATCGTGACAAGAGGTTCTGGCGGGCATGAACGTGAAAAGGGCGGTATCGGAGGCAGTGGTGAGTTTTGCCGACGTCATCCTTGAACAGGGTGGCGAAATTTCGGCCAAGCTCGACATGCTGCGGATCGAGAAGTTCCCTCCCAATGCCCAGAAGACGCTGCGGCAGTTCTCGCTGGCCGAAGTGGCCGATTTCGTCGGGGTCTCCCAGAGCTATCTGAAGAAGCTGCATCTTTCCGGCAAGGGTGTCGAGCCCAGCGTCACCTCCACCGGCCGGCGGTATTACACCGCCGAGCAGATGAACGAACTGCGCCATCTGCTCGACCGCGTGCCCCACCGCAAGCCCGGCGAGAAATTGCAGGTGATCGCCGTCGTCAACTTCAAGGGTGGCTCCGGCAAGACGACCACCTCCGCGCATCTGGCGCAATTCATGGCGCTGAAAGGCTATCGTGTCCTGGCGGTGGATCTCGACCCGCAGGCGTCGATGACGGCACTCTACGGCATTCAACCGGAGCTGGATGAAAAACCCTCGCTCTACGAATCGCTGCGCTACGACGACCAGCGCAAGTCGATCACGTCCGTGATCCAGCCGACGAATTTTCCGAACCTCGACGTCATTCCGGCCAATCTCGAATTGCAGGAATACGAATACGAGACGCCGCTCGCCATGCAGCGCAAGGATACGTCGGATGGCAAGCTTTTCTACACGCGCATCGGCAGTGCGCTGGCCGAGGTCGACGACCGCTATGATGTCGTCGTCGTCGATTGCCCTCCCCAGCTCGGCTATCTGACGCTGACGGCCTTGACGGCGGCGACCTCCGTTCTCATCACCGTTCATCCGCAGATGCTCGATATCATGTCCATGTCGCAGTTCCTGCTGATGCTCGGCGATATCCTGAAGAGCGTCGAAGGCGCCGGTATCAATGTCAGCCTCGACTGGTTCCGCTATCTCATCACGCGGTATGAGCCGATGGATATTCCCCAGCAGCAGATGGTCGGCTTCATGCAGTCGATGTTCGCGCAGCAGATGATGAAGAGCCACATGGTCAAGTCGACCGCGGTTTCCGACGCCGGCCTGACCAAGCAGACACTTTATGAGGTGGAGCGCGCCCAGTTCACCCCTGCGACCTACGACCGCGCCCGCGAGGCGATGGACGCCGTCAACGGGGAGGTCATCGAGCTGATGCAGAAGGCCTGGGGGCGGCGCCATGCGTGAGGTGTTGTCAGCCGTACATATTGCAATTTTTTCGAATGAATTCATTGCCTTGACGGGTAACGGAGGACAACGGGATGGCGCGTAAGGGTATTTTCGCGAATATTACCTCGGCGGACAATGCCCAGCCGGAACGCAAGACCATTCCGGGCTATGCGACGCGCGGTGCGTCGCGCTCGATGATCAATTCGCTGAGCGAACTGGCGGAGAAGGCGGCGCTGGTCGATCAGGCGCTGAGCGGGGAGGCGGTCGTCGATCTCGACCCGGCCAGTATCGATGCATCCTTCGTCAGCGATCGCATGGAAGACGATCCCGAGGCCTTCGGCGCACTGGTGGAGGCGATCCGCGAACGGGGGCAGGATACACCCGTTCTGGTCCGGCCGCACCCGCGGGCGGAAGGGCGCTACCAGATCGTGTTCGGCCATCGTCGCGTTCGGGCTGCCGCCCTGCTCGAACGGCCTGTCCGTGCCGTCATCAAACCCGTTTCCGACGTCGATCACGTCATCGCCCAAGGCCAGGAAAACTCGGCCCGCGAGAATCTTTCCTTCATCGAGCGGGCGGCCTTCGCCCAGCGGCTTTCCGACCTCGGCCATGAGCGGCGCACCATCCAGCAGGCGCTTTCCGTCGATGCGCCGATGCTGACCCGCATGCTTTCGGTCACGTCGCGCATTCCGGCGGCTGTGATCGAGGCCATAGGCACGGCCAAGACCGTCGGCCGCGATCGCTGGACGGAGCTTGCGCAACTGGTCGAACACCCCGGCAACCGTGCAGTGGCATTGGCCGCCATCGGGAAAGAGGGGTTCGGCGCGCTGGCTTCGGATGCGCGCTTCGAGTGCCTCGTCAGGGAGGTCAGGCAGGCGAGCAAGCCGGCTCGCCGTTCGCCGGCCCCGGGCACATGGGCGGCCGAGGACCAGGCCGTTGCCGCCGAGTTCAAGGGCGCGGGGAAAAGCTATTCGATCGCGTTGAAATCCAAGGATGCCGTGAAGTTCGGCCGCTACATCAGCGCCAATCTCGAACGGCTGTACGAAGAGTTCAAGACTACCAACCGTCAAGGAGACTGAACGCAAAAGAAAAGGCCCCCAAAACGTTTCCGTTCCGGAAGCCCTTCTCGTGTGTAGCAGCTAGAGAATCGCATTTCCCGGATTCCCCGTCAAGCGTTTTTGGCATCGTTTGGGTGAACTGTTTTCTTTTGCCGGCAGAAAGGTGAAGAAAATGCAGACCGGGAATGTGACGACGCCCTTCGGGCGGCGGCCGATGACGCTTGCCCTGATCAGAAGGCAGCTTGAAGCGGCGGAGATGCCTGCGGGCAAATCGGCCGACAAGTGGAAGATCTTTCGCGACGCCTGCGATGCCCGAACCCTGCTCGGTCTCAAGGATCGGGCACTGGCCGTGCTGAACGCGCTTTTGACCTTTCACCCCGATACACAGCTTTCATCGGATGGCAACCTGGTGGTCTTTCCGTCCAATGCGCAGCTCAGTGCCCGCGCCAATGGGATTGCTGGAACGACCTTGCGCGAAAATCTGGCGCTTCTCGTCAAGGCCGGGCTGATCCACCGGAAGGATAGCCCGAACGGCAAGCGTTATGCCCGCAAGACCGCCGAGGGTGCCATCGACGATGCTTACGGGTTCAGCCTGGCGCCATTGCTTGCCAGAGCGGAGGAACTTGCAGGGCTGGCGCAGCAGGTTGCCGAGGAACGGATGCGGATGCGGATCCTGCGCGAAAAGATCACCATCCTGCGCCGTGACTTGCGGAAGATGATTTCGGCTGCGATGGAAGAGGGGGCCGAGGGTGACTGGGAAATGATTGAGGCCCATTATATCGCCACCGTCGCGACGATGCGGCATGCCAAGGCCCGCGAAGAACTGGAATCTGTCCTGGATACGTTGGCCATGCTGCACGATGAAGTGCTCAACACGTTGGAAATGCAGCTAGAAACACAAAAAAACGACGGCAATGATAACGGTATCCGTCAGCACATACAGAATTCAAATACCAAACCCATCCATGAATCTGAACCAAGCTCTGAAACAGAGCAGGGCGCAACGTCAGCAGTCGAATCTCAGCCGGTGAACATGCCGCCCAAGCCATTCCCATTGGGTATGGTGCTCAGGGCGTGCCCGCAGATCAGCGATTACGGTGCGGACGGTACATTATTGGACTGGCGTGATCTCATGGCGGCGGCAGTGGTCGTTCGCTCGACGCTCGGGGTCAGTCCTTCGGCCTATCAGGAGGCGTGTGCGGTCATGGGGCCGGAAAATGCGGCGACGGCGATTGCCTGCATTCTCGAAAGGGCAGGGCACATCCATTCGCCCGGCGGTTATCTACGCGATCTCACCCGTCGGGCGGAGCGTGGTGAATTCTCCCTCGGCCCGATGCTGATGGCGCTGATGAAGGCCAATGCCGGGCAAGAGCGACAGGTGTCGTGAGTGCTGCCGGCGATGAGGCGTATTAAATACGATCCGATTCAGGGTTTCTGCGCCACGTTTAAACGCTTGGCCATCCACTCGGCCATCATGGCGTTGCTGTCCGATGCAAATCGTTCATCGAGAACGTCGGATTTCACAATGCGATCGGCCCGGAAGTGCCGATAATCCCCGCGCAGCTTGCTCAGCACGCTTTCGGCGGCTTCCTGCAACTTCGGATCGCGAATGCGGTGAACCAGATTGACGCCGACCGCAATGGCTTCGATCTCCTCGACCGTGAACATCAGGGGTGGAAGGTCGAACCCCTTGCGCAGCATATAACCGAGCCCCGGTTCGCCCTCGATCGGGATGCGGCGCGCTTGCAGCGTCGCGATGTCCCGGTAGATGGTCCGTGTTGTCACTTCCAATTTTTGCGCCAGCATAGCCGCCGTCGTCGGCCGCGATTTGCCCCGCAGCGCCTGGATGATATCGAAGAGACGGTCGGCACGGCGCAAGAAGGGCCCTCAACACTCCTGACAAAACGATGTCAGGAGCATCGCTGTACAAAGCCTCGAATGCAAGGGGGCTTTGCGATGCAAGACAACAGGAACACATGGCTTGGAACGGTGCTGATTATCGGCTCGGCGGTTGCCTATAGCCTGTCCGGCTATTTTACCCGGCTGATTGCGCTGGATGTCTGGACAGTCTTGTTCTGGCGGGGAATCTTCGGGGGCTTCTTCATCGCAGCCTATCTCCTCTGGAGTCACGGGAAAGATCTTCGGGAAACAATCCGGGCGATCGGCTTATGGGTGACGATCTGCTTCATCCATGCGCTGCGATTGGCTCCGGTTGCCGATGTCATGACGATCGGTGCTGCGATCCCCTTCATGACCGCCCTCATGGCGCTCGTCTTCATGGGGGAACGGGAAGGCTGGAGCACATGGGGCGCCAGCTTCATCGCACTTGCGGGCGTGACGATCATCGTCAATCCACATGCCTCGGGGGGATATCTGGCGGGTTATGCCTTCGCGATGATCACGGCGCTCTCCTATGCTGCCATGATGATCATTATCCGCGAGAACAGGCACGTGTCCATGCTTCCGGCAGCGTGCCTTTCCGCCTTTCTCTGCGCTTTCGTGGTCTTGCCGTTTTCTCAGCCCACACAGGTCCCGGCGGCGAGTATGTTCGATCTGATACTGTTCGGAACCGCTCAATTCGGCCTTGGCCTTCTGTTGATGACGGCCGGAACGCGGCTGATCTCGGCGACGCGCTCGGCCCTCATAGCCAGTATCGAAAATCCGCTCGCTCCCCTTTGGGTCTGGCTGGCCTTCGGGGAGACGCCCGCGTTGGCCACCTGGATCGGAGGTAGCCTCGTCATGGGAGCGGTCGTTCTCGACATTCTTGTGAAATCAGGGCGGAAACGAAATCCCGTTGACGTCCCGGCGGGTCAGGATGACCGGTTAGGTGCTCTGGGTGAACTTAGCCGGGAGCGTGAGCAGTGAAGTGGGGGAGGGGCTTTACCAACGAACCTTGTCATAAACCTCAGTTGCCGAGGGATGGAGCGGAGTTTTCCTGAGCGTGATTTTCGAGGTTTTGCGCGACGACAGAGGTATTTTCTTTATAATGAGATAAACAAACGATAATGCAATATTATCGGTCGTTTTATGCTTGCGACAAGCGGTGCGGATTTTTGTGAAATTTATAGCATAAACCGCACAGTTATTGTAGGCTGTCGGTATGGATTCGCCCGTCGCCTCCCCCGTTTCCGCTCCGATGTTCATCGCCGCCTTGCCCGGCTGGGCCCTGCCGCGTGGCCGCGAGCCGGACGCGCTTGCCGCCGCCTTCGCCGCCGGCATTGCCTTGAAATCGCTGGACGATCTCGTTCGTTCCGCGCCCCCATGGGCCGGCTGCTGGCGCTCCCGTCAGGCCCTGAAATGTGCCGCCGTCGCGGTCAGGCTGATGGGGCGCAGCGAGGATGAGGCAGCGCTGCGCGATGCCGTTTTGCTCACCGCGGCTGGCGACGATCCTGGCCCGGCTGGAAAAGTGTTTTTGGTCTACAAAAGGGTTTCCACCCGAAAACCCGCCTTCTCCTCCAAGGCAGTGGCTGAGCTTGCCGATCTTCTGGGGCTTGCCTGGGACGATCGCCTCACCGCGGCCGTCGACCACGCCGACGACGCGCTACAATCGGGCCGCCCGGCGCCTTTCGCCGCGGCGGACCTGGTCACGGCCATGCATGCCGCGCGGCCGGATACCGAGCCGCTCGCCTGGATGCTGGCCGACCTGCTGATCGCCGCGCTGCTGAAATGGGATTTTGCCGTGCCGCTGCTGATGGCCGAACGCTATGGGCCGGCCTTCAAGACGCTTGGGGGCAGGGGCCGCGTGCGCCCGGGTGAACCGGCCTTTGCCCGTGCTGTCTGCCTTGCCCTCACGGAGGCAACGAGCGCGGCCCTGCGCACCGCCAGTGGCATCGCCCGCCGCGCCGAGACGCTGCGCGCCGTCGCGCCAAAGGTTCGCACCAAGGGCGCTGGCGCCGTCATCCAGGCCCTGCTCGACGAGGATGCCGTGGCCGCCTCGGCGCCCGGCACCTCTCTCTCGCGCTGGGCGGCGACCCGGCTGTTCGACCGGCTGGAAGGCTTTGGCGCCGTGCGGGAACTGTCCGGCCGAAGCTCGTTCCGGATCTATGGACTATGACAATGGCTGAACCGGACGCAGTCAAACCACCGCATGGCAAAAGGCGCACTGGGCAAGCGAAGGCCGGAGATGAATATCTCCTGGATCGGGAGCTGGTGGATTTGCCGCCGGAGCTGCGCTGGCGGGAATGGATGTTGCGCGTCGAGGCGGTGATCTTTGCCGCGGCCGAGCCCGTCGGCCGCGAGACGCTGGCCCGTGTCGTCAGCAAGGACTGCAGCGTCGACCTCTTGATCGATGACCTGCGCGCGGAATTGCGTGACCGGCCCTATGAGATCGTGTTCGCCGCCGGCGGCTGGCAGCACCGAACGCATTCGCGTTTCGCCGTTTCGATCCGGGCGTCGCAGGCGCCGACGCGGAGTGCAGCGCCGGCGCTGTCCGACTTCGAGGCCATGGTGCTGATGGCGATTGCCTACTTCCAGCCGATCACCCGCGGCGACCTGTCAAAAATCTTCGGCAAGGAGGTCAGCCGCGACACCATCGCCAGCCTGCGCAATGCCAACTTCCTCGCCTCCGGCCCACGCAGCCCGACGCCGGGCGCACCCTATACCTATGTCACGACGAAACACTTCCTCACCGCGTTTGGTATGGAGACGCTGCGCGATCTGCCCGACATCGAGGCACTGGAGGATGCTGGGCTGTTGATAAAACGCGCTGAACAAGATGAAACCAGCTTTGTCGAAGTACGAGCGGAGGGAGAAGCGATCTCCACTGAGTAGGGATCTGCGTAATTCGCCTGCCGAGACGGTCCGCGCCCGCATGCGCTGGATTGGCCTAGTTTTCGGGCGGGAAATACAAGCATCTTGAGGTGCCGGATGCGAGGCGTAAGCTCTGGTGCGCGTGAGCGTGGCAAGCTACAGATACAAGATGACTGCTAATGCTTGAAACACATGGACACCAAACTAACCCTCGGTCTCTCTGAGCAGCTGTTCGCTGAGGCGCTTGCTCTTGAAATTTCGACCGCTGGTGTACGGCCGGTTGATGCTGCCGAGCATGTGCTGATACAAACCCTCGTGCAAAGCCTTAGCAGCACGTAGTGGCTAAACCATCGCAAATCGCCGTCCGTGAAAATTCATGCGATGTACTATAAAAACCGGTGCGCGCCATTGGCCCATCTGGCGCGAAACGGGTACGAAACTTCGTACGTCGAATTGAAATTTTCCACGGCCGCAGATGCCTTCGGTGCGCCCCAAGCCTTGGGGGAGGTGGCAAGATATCCAGCGTGAACAAGATCGACAATAAGACCGGCAAATTGATTGCATCGCTCCGTGCCTACCACTATGTTCTTAATTGTGAATTTAGAGGCATGGGAACCGGCAAAAAATGGTAACGCTCGCAAGCATTGAGCCCCTTCTTCCCGACAGCAATCGAGATCTGGAAGATTTGACGATCGAGCTGACGTCGGCGGCCAGCCGTTTCGCTGCGCGCCTGCACCCACTTATGCGGGCTTCTATCGGCGATCTGGTGCGCTCGATGAACTGCTACTACTCAAATCTGATAGAGGGGCACAATACCCTCCCGATCGATATCGACCGGGCCATGTTAGGCGACTTTTCCGGCGAACCGGAGAAGCGCAACCTTCAGCTTGAGGCTCGCGCCCACATCGAGGTGCAGCAACTCGTCGATCGAGGAGACATGCCGTTTCCCGTGCTGTCTATCGACGGAATCTGCTGGCTTCATGGGGAGTTCTGCGGGCGGTTGCCTGCGGACCTGCTGATTGTCCGGAATCCCGATACGGGCGAAGTAATTCGAATGACCCCCGGCCAGCTCAGGACGCGGCATGTCAAAGTAGGGGAGCATATCGCCCCAGAGCCCGACATGATTGAGCCGCTCCTTGGGCGGTTCGTTGAAGGCTACGGCTTGAAGATGCTTTCCAAGCTACAGCGGATCATTGGCGTCGGCGCCTCTCACCATCGTCTAGCATGGATCCATCCATTCTTTGATGGCAACGGGCGTGTCTCACGGCTGTTTTCGCACGCCCTTCTGCGCGATCTCGGGATCGGTTCAGAACTGTGGTCTGTTTCACGAGGTCTTGCAAGAAATGTCTCGGATTACAAACGCCTACTGTCCCAGGCCGATCAGCCAAGGCGCGGTGATTTGGATGGACGGGGTAACCTGACGCAAGCCGGGCTGACTGAGTTTACCTCATTCTTCCTGTCGTGCTGCCTGGACCAGGTCACGTTCATGGAGGAGCTTCTCAAGCCGGAGGAATTGCTGAACCGCATCGAAGTCTGGTGTAACGAGGAGGTTCAGATGCAGCGGCTTCCAAAGGGAAGCTGGCCGCTCTTGCGTGAAGCCGTCATCAGCGGGGAGTTTTTCCGATCGCAGATCCAGGGGCTGACGGGCTATCAGGAGCGGCAGGCACGGACGGTACTGTCGAGTTTGCTACATATCGGTGTCCTCAAATCGGATACGGCCAAGGGCAAAGTTCGCCTCGGCTTCCCCGTCGATATTATCGAGCGCTGGCTTCCACGCCTCTACCCCGCGGTCCGCTAGTCAATGAGGTCATCGGCATGAAACAGCAGTTCGACCTGTTTGGTACGGGGGAGGCGAGGGAGCCCGAAACGAAGGTTCAGTCTGCCCCCAACAACGGCGTGCAAGGAGCTCAGGATGAGATCGATATGGTCCGCCGGCTTGAAGAAACAGGCCGCTATCGCGTTCTGCGGAAACTCGTGGCTCGCACCATCGCGGATGAGCCGCGGCCCGGCTTTCCATTACGTGGCGCCATTGTCGATACGGAGACGACAGGCCTTAATGCCCGCAAGGACGAAATCATCGAGATAGGGATCGTCGCCTTCAGCTTCGACGAAACCGGAAACATCGGCGATGTCACGGACGTCTAGTCGACATCGACGTTGCCGCCGATGACGTTGGAGGGGAGGGAGATCGAAATCTTGTAGTCGGGTTCGTGCTCCCGCCACTGATTTCGGTTGGTGTAGGTTTTCGGGACGCTCCAAAGCGGCAGGAAATTGTAGCTCAAGTGGTTATGGAGCTCGATGAGGCCCGGGTAGATTGTCCCGCGGGTGTCGATCGGTGTGATGCCCGCGAATTCATTGGGAACGTGACCGGGGTCGGCGACGACGGCGGCAATGCGGTCTGCTGCGACGGTTGTTCGGCGCGGTGTCGCTCACTTGCCAAGGCCCGGTAGCGTTGGAGTAGCGTCTGAAATTCGTCCCAAACGTCGGTTTTTGCTTTGATCTTCATGATGAGCAGAGTGGCGATTGTCATGGAAATGCCGAGTGCGGCGCTTGTTGGCACTCGCCTCGATCTATGACGGGGGCTCGCGGTCAGATGCCGCCCGTCTCGGCAACGTGACGCTGCAGATTGTTCGGGACTGGGTGTTGCGCTTCAACGAGCGCGGCCCCCAAGGCCTCATCAATGGCAAGGCTCCTGGCCAGCAGTCTCGGTTGAACGATCAGCAGCGCACAGCCTTGGCGCAGGCCATGGAGCGCGGGCCGACACCCTATCTCGACGATGTTGTTCGCTGGCGTCTATGTGATCTGGCGCAATGGCTGTGGGAAGAATTCCGTGTTTCCGTCAGCGAGCAGACGCTGAGCCGTGAGGTGCGGGCCATGGGCTATCGCAAGCTGGCAGTCCGGCCCAAACATCACGCTCAAGACCCTCAAGCCATTGAGGACTTTAAAAAACCTCCCCGCCGCGGTGGCAGAGATTGCCGCTGGAGCAGCCCGAGGAAAACGGATAGAGATCTGGTTCGAGGACGAGGCCCGTATCGGGCAAAAGAACAAGATCACACGCCGTTGGGCCAGGCGCGGAACACGACCTTCAGCACCGCACGATCAGCGCACAAGGTCGGCCTACATCTTCGGCGCAATCTGCCCGAAGCTCAGCAAGGCGGCGGCGCTGGTCATGCCATGGTGTGACACCTACGCAATGACCCGGCATCTGGCCGAAATCGCCCGTCATGTCGATGATGGCGCGCACGCCATCCTCATCATGGATCAGGCGGGCTGGCATATGTCCAACAATCTCGTCGTGCCCGAAAACATCACCATCCTGCCATTGCCGCCGAAGTCGCCGGAGTTGAACCCGGTCGAAAACCTCTGGCACTTCATGCGCGAGGACTGGCTATCAAACCGGGTCTTCAAATCCTACAGTTTCTCTGCCGGTGCTGCTGACGAACAGCCTCAGATCAAGCCCGAACTCGTCGGTGTGATCGACCGGAGCGCATGTAGAGTTGGCGCGGATTGGAGGATCATTGAGATTCTTTTACCGAAGCGAGCGGCAACACGGCTTCGAGCGAGTGTAGGCCGGATGCGCCAGGTGTTTTTGGAGCCGGTCCGGTGGCGCGAAATCAGACCTCCGTCTTGGTAAGGCTGGAGCGGGACCATAAATCCTCGTTCATATTGGCCTCGATGGCGGTGCCTTTATGGAGGAGAGCGGAAATCCGGTCTGGATCGCACCCAGCCGCTGCGAGAAGCTCACAGGTGTGTTCCCCCAGTAGCGGCGGCGGCAGGCGGGAAACCGCCTCGCCGGTGATGCCCGGCAAGGGGAAGTCGGGCGAGGCGAAATTGAGATCGGCGAAGCCCAGCTCGGAATATTTGCCTGGGACCCGGGCCTGCGGCGCGTCGAGAACCCGATCGGCGGACAGGACTTCGGTAAAGCCCATTCCGGCCGCGGAAAGGTGCTCGGCCAGTTCGTCATAGGTCTTCGTATGGACCGCCTTCGCGACGATCTCCTCGACCTCCGGGCGCTGGCGCCGGCGCTGGCGAAGGGTTGCGAACTCGGGCGACGGTGTGACCGCCGTGGCCTGGCAGAACCGCCGCCAGTGTTCGTCCGTCAGCATCACGAGATAGATCCAGCGCCCGTCGGCCGTCTCATAGGCGCCGTAGCCGGGCATGCTGAATTCGGGCGAGGGCTCCTGCTCGGGTTTGCCTGTGAGCTGGCATTTCAGCTGCACGCCGACCAGTTCGCGCGCGGCGATATGAAGGCCGGTCTCGTACAATCCGAATTCGATGCGGCGGCGGCTGGGCGGAGACGCCGGGTCGAGCAACGCCGCCAGAACGCCGATGACGGCGTAGGCGCCGGCAAACTGGTCGTGATAGGACGGGCCGAGCCGCGACGGGCGTCCGTCGACCCGGTTGGCGAACATGACGCCGGTCGCCGCCTCGGCGATCGGGTTGGAGGCGATCTCCTCGGCAAGCGGGCCCTCGCCGTAACCCTTGATATGGCAGTAGACGATGTCCGGGTTGACGGCCACACAGTCGTCGTAGGTGACATTCAGCTTGCGTGCCGCGCTGGGCGACAGATTGTGCAGGACGACGTCCGCGTCTGCCAGCAGGCGGCGGAAGATGTCCCGGCCTTCGTCGGAGCCGATATCCAGGCAAAGGCTTCGTTTCCCGCGATTGTAGGCGATGTAGGTTCCGCTCGGTCCGCCGCGCACCAGCTTGCGCGTCGTTTCTCCCCCCGGAGGCTCGATCTTGATGACCTCCGCTCCCAGTTGACTCAGAATGTGGGTGGCGAACGGCGCGGCGATCATGCTGCCCAATTCGAGAACCTTCCGGTTCGTGAGAATTCCAGCCTGTGTCACGTCGCATTCTTCCTTTCCGTTCCTGCACCAGCAGGATTGCGATCAAGATCGCGATAAATAATGCACAATATATTGTTTATCGAAACCGATGCGTCAATCCGCGATTTTGATGGGACAGGAGATTTGAGGCGAAGAATTCCGGCTTGCAATGTTGTTGCATGGCGGTTCGATGGGAGAGGGAAGGGCCATGCCCTTGTTCGCGCCGCACCGTTTGCAAGGGAGTGGAGGACACTTTTCAAAGGCCTGGAATGTTGTCCTGATAAAAAGGGAAATATTGATTATATACAATGTATTATAGCGATGATTTCCTGTTGTCGTCAGTCACCTTCGCGCCGCTTTCGCCGGTGGTGCGTGCGGCGAGGATGGCGCGAACAGCCTGTTGGCGGACAGTGTTTCATGTCCGCCGCGCGGGGCAGGGGGCAGCGATTGTCGCAATGGCCGTTCATCCGTTCGGCTGGCGATGCGTTCCGCGAGAAGAGCCGGATGTGGACTGGCAAACATGATGCAGAATGCATTTTTTATTTGACCATCCGCATCTTCGACCATAGTCTGAGGTCCGTACTGGAAATTGGCTGCATTCGATGGGGAGGATCGAAACAATGCCGGATTTTGGAATCTGCAAATCCAAGTTCATTGCGCCCGTGCTGGCGCTTTTTGTCGGTGCGGCGGCACCGGCCGGTGCCGCACAGCTCGGCATCGACGCCGAAAAGAAGGAAGTGACGGTCGGTGCGTTCACGCCTGTCACCGGGCCCGTTCCATTCTACTCCATCCTGACGCATGCGGCGGAATCCTATTTCCGCCATGTCAACGAGACGGGGGGCATCAAGGGCTGGAAGATCAACTACGTTACCTATGACGACGGCTACGATCCGGCCCGGTCCGTGGCCGTCACGCGCCAGCTCGTAGAAGACAAGGGCGTCTTCGCGCTGGCGGCTTCGGTCGGCACCGCAACCAATGTCGCCGCCATCCCCTATTCCCGGGAGGTCGGCCTGCCGCTGATCGGTCCGATCGGCGGGGCCAGTGCCTTCTTCGTTGAGCCGAACGTGTTTCCGCTCCTGCCCGACTACGGCTGGTCGGCGGCGGCGAATGCCGAATACGCGCTCAAGGACCTCGGCCTGAAGAAAATCGCGCTTCTCTGGGAGAACGACGAACTGGGCAAGTCCGCCAAGCGCGGCTTCGACGCCTATATGGCCGAGGTCGGGGTGCAGCCCGCCGAGTCTGTCTCCTTCGATGTCAAGACCACCAGCTTCAGCCCGCATATGCGCCGTGTCGCCAATTCCGGCGCCGAGGCGGTGATCCTGTTCGGCTCCAACGCCAACCTTGCGGCGGCGCTGAAGGCGGCCGACCAGCAGGGCTTGAAGGTGGAATGGTTCGCGCCGTTCTTCACGGCTGATCCCTCGACCTACAAGTTGGCGGGCGACCTTCTGGACGGCACCTATTTCTCGTCCTGGCTGCTTCCCGTCTCCAGTTCCGAGCCCGAAATCGTCGCCTATCGCGAGGCTGTCGGCAAATATTACCCGAATGATCCGGTTGGCGTCTTCGGCCTGAACGGCTGGAGTAACGCGGCGCTGTTCGGCAAGGCCTTCGAGGCTCTCCTCGACAGCGGCGAGCCGCTGACCCGCGAGAACCTGATGGCGTCTCTGGAAACGCTTCAGGATGCCGCCATCGGCGGTGCCCGCGGCGTCACCTTCAACAAGGGCGATCATCGCGGCACCCGGCAGGAAGGGATCATTCGGGCGGGTGATGGAAAGTTCGAACTGGTTCGCGAGTTCCGGCCTTATCCGCCCGTCGTCTTCGACGCCGCCATGCAGTAAGATGCGCATTTAGGTGCCTGTCCGCGGGGAGGCGGACGGGCACTCCAATCTCAGTCTTCAATCCGGGAGGAGGATGGAATGACCTTTATACCGATCAGCGCGCCCGCGCGTCTCGATGACCGTGTCGTGCTCGTGACCGGCGCCGGCGGCGGCATCGGCCGGGCCACGACGCAGGCTCTGGCCGAGGCGGGCGCGACCGTCGTCGCGACCGATATCGCGGGACTTGCGAATTTCGACGACGGACATATCCATTGCCGTTCCTACGACGTCACCTCGCAGGAGGCGACAAGGACGCTGGTGGCGGATGTGCTGAAGGAATTCGGCCGTATCGATACGCTGGTCCTGTGCGCCGGCACGATTTCGCACTGCCCGCTCGAGGAGTCGACCGACGAGGAATGGCGCTCCATTCTCGACGTCAATCTCATGGGCGTGGTCAACCCGGTGCGCGAGATCTTCCCGATCATGAAGGCCCAGGGCTACGGCAAGATGGTAGCGCTCGGCTCCATCGCCGCCAAGATCGGCGGGGTTGCGTCCGGCCCGTCCTATGTCGCCGCCAAGTCGGCGGTGCACGGGCTGATGAAATGGGTGGCCAAGGCCGGTGCGCCCCACGGCGTCTATGCCAGCGTCGTCGCCCCCGGCCCGGTCGAAACGCCCATGTGGGAAAAGGTCACGCAGCGCGCGGCGCCGTCTGCCAACGGCAATGTTCCGCTGGGACGCTTCGGCCAGCCGGAAGATATCGCGCAGGCGATCCTTTTCCTGACATCCCCTGCTTCGAACTGGATTACCGGAACCGTTCTCGACGTGAACGGCGGCATGTTGATGGATTGATGCGATGACTGGCACGGAAACCATTGGATTTATCGGACTCGGGGTCATGGGCGGCCCGATGTGCCGCAACATGGCGCTGAAACACCAAGGTCGCGTTCTCGCCTTCGACATGAACGCGGCGGCCGTTGCGGCGGTGGCGGAGGCGGGGGCAGAGCCGGCCGAAACGGCGGCGGCGCTGGCGGCGGAGAGCGATGCGATCTTCCTGTCGCTGCCGGGCGGCCTGCAGGTCGAGGCGGTGACGGCGGAGATCGCCGCTCAGGTCCGTCCGGGCGCGGTAATCGTCGATCTTTCCACCACGCCGGTCGCGGTGGCCCGCAAGGTCGGCTCGTTTCTGGCGCAAAGGGACATTGCCTTCGCCGACGCGCCGGTCGCCCGCACGCGCGAGGCGGCGCAGCGCGGCGAACTCGCCATCATGGTCGGCGCGCATGCCTCCGTCTTCGAGCGCATTCGTCCGTTGCTTTCCCACATCGCCACCGACATCACGCATGGCGGCGACATCGGTTCGGGCCAGGTGCTCAAGCTGGTCAACAACATGCTGGTCTTCGAAAACGTCGTCACCATCGCGGAAATGATGGTGCTGGGCGAAAGGGCAGGCGTCTCCCCGGAAATTCTGCTGGATGCGGTTTCCAGGGGCTCCGGCGACAGTTTCGTGCTGCGCAACCATGCCCGCAAGGCCATGCTGCCGCGCGACTTTCCCGAACGCTCCTTCCCGCCGGAATATGTGCTGAAGGACATCGACTATGTGTTCCAGCTCGCGCAGGAAACCGGCGTGCCCCTGAAGGCTGCCGAGACCGTGCGTCGCTATTACGAGAAAGCCGTCGAGCACGGTCTCGGCGGGCGTTATTTCCCCGGTGTCATCCGCCTCGTCGAGGATGGAATCATGGCGGAGGACCCGTCATGAACGGTTTCGCCGACATGGCCGGCGCGCTGGCGCGCGACCTCTTTCCGCTGATCTGGTCGGGCATGATCACCGGCTGTCTCTATGCGCTCGGTGCGCTCGGGCTGGTGATGATCTTCAAGTGCTCGAAAGTCGTGAACTTCGCCCACGGCAACGTCGCCGGGCTTGCGGCCTTTCTGGTCTATGGCCTGTCGAGCGGCTACATGCTCCAGCTTTCCTGGGGCACGGCCGTGCTGCTGGCGGTGATCGCCGCCATGACGATCGCCTTTCTCAGCTACGCCGTGCTGGCTCCGGTGGTGCTGGAATCCGACCTTACGGCGACCATCGCCACGCTCGGCGTCGGGCTCATCGTGCAGGGCGTGACGCTGCTGGTCTTCGGGGCCGATATCGTCAGCCTCGACCTGCCGCTGCCGCGGTTCAGCACGTCGGTGCTCGGCCTGCACGTCACCAGCTACGACCTCACGGTGCTGGCCGTGGCCGTCGTCACCATCGGCGCGCTGTTCTTCGTCATCGACCACACCAAGCTGGGCGTCGCTTTCCGGGCCATGTCGGAAAGCCCGTTTGCAGCGGAGGTCTGCGGCCTGAACCTGCGCTCCGTCCATCTCTTCGCCTGGGTCGTGGCGGCGGTGCTCGGCGTCATCGGTGCGCTGCTCATCGTTCCGACCACCTTCCTCAGCGCGACGACGGTCGCCACCTTCATGCTTCAGGCCTTTGCCGCGGCGGTTCTCGGCGGCTTTTCCAGCCTGCCGGGCTGCCTCGTCGGCGGCATCCTGATCGGCATCTTCATGAACCTGTTCACCTTCTACGTCTCGCCGGAATTTTCGAGCACCTTCCTTCTGGTCGTCATCCTGATGGCGCTCAACATTTTCCCGAACGGCATATTGCTGAAAGTGGGAGGCTCCCGTGTCTGACACCCTTCTCACCCCGTCCCGCCGCCTTTCGCTGAGCCATCGCGTCGGATTGCCCGTCTGGCTTACGCCGACGGTCGCCGTCACCACCGCGCTGGCCCTGCTGCCGCTGTTCTTCAGCGGTTCCTGGCTCTTCACGCTCGGCGTGTGCTTCGCCAACTCCATCGGCGTGCTTTCCGTCAGCGTCCTCGTCCGCTATGGCGGGGAGGTTTCCATCGGCCACAGCTTCTTCGCCGCCGTTGGCGCCTATACGGTCGCCATCCTGGAAACCCGGCTCGGCATTCCGTTTCTGTTGAGCGTGCCCCTGGCGGTGGTGCTCGGCGTGCTGCTCGGCATCTGCTTCGCCTGGCCGTCGCGCAATCTGTCGGGCATCTATCTCGCCGTCTCCACGATGGCGCTCGCACTGGCCCTGCCGGAAATCGTCAACAATGCCGACGGGTTCACCGGCGGTTTCGAGGGGCTTTACGTTTCGAAACCCGCTCTGCCCGGCATCGCCATCGGAATGCAGCGCTATTATCTGGCGCTTCTGGCGCTGGTGGTGGCCGCCTGGGCGGTGGCGCGGCTGCGCCGGTCGCGTCAGGGCATGGCGCTGCTTCTCGCCCGCTCGCATCCGGCGGCGGCCGATGCGTTCGGCACCCGCCGCGTCTGGGCGCGCATCAGCGTCATGGCCATCAGCTGTGGCATCGCCGCCCTGTCCGGCGCGACGCTCGCCTTCGCAAGCTCGACGGTCTCGCCGAGCGGTTTCACGCTCTGGTCGGCGATCTTCCTGCTGGTCGGCTCCGTCGTCAGCTTCTACGGCCTGAGCCTGCCGCGCGCTCTGGCGGGCGGCGCTTTCCTGACGCTCGTTCCACAGGTCATGTCGGGTTCCGGCGCATGGATTCCGGTGTTCTACGGCACGGCGCTGATCGCCGTCATCCTGATGGTCCATTACGCGCCGAAGCTGCGCGAGACCTTCAAGCGCCTGAGGGAGGCACGATGATGGAGGCAGGACACGCCCTTCTCGAAGGACACGGCATTTCCCTGTCTTTCGGCGGCCTGAAAGTGCTGAAAGGTCTGGATGTGGAATTCCGCGCCGGCGAGATCACCGGGCTGATCGGACCGAACGGCGCTGGAAAGACCAGCCTTTTCAATTGCCTCACCGGGGCCTATCGACCGCAGGGCGGCTCCATCGCCTATGCCGGCGAGCCGCTCGACGGACTTTCGCCCTCGGCGCGGGCGCACAAGGGCATCGTGCGCAGCTTCCAGACGGTGGCGCTCTGCCCGGATCTGACGGTTGCCGAAAACGTCATGATGGGGCTGGCGCGCAATTATCACGCGGGATGGCTCGATGCTTTCCTGCCCCTTCCGCGTGGCCGTCGCGAGCGGGAGGATATGCGCGCGGCGGCGGTGCGGGCGCTGGCCGATTTCGGCCTTGGAGACGCCGCGGACCTTTTGCCGGGACAATTGCCGCCCGGCATGCAGCGCCTCGTGGAGATCGCCCGCGCCGTCGTCGGACGGCCGCGCGTGCTGCTGCTCGACGAACCGGCGGCGGGGCTCAACAATGCCGAGACGCGTGAACTGACGCGGGCGCTCAAGGCGCTGTCCTCGCCTGACCTCGTCATGGTGGTGGTGGAGCACGACATGGATCTCGTCATGTCGATCTGCGACCGAATCTACGTCCTGAATTTCGGAGAGCGCGTGGCCTGCGGCACGCCGGAGGCAATCCGCCGCGATCCGCAGGTGATCAGCATCTATCTGGGGAGCGACGAAGATGAGCCTGCTCACGGTCAGTGACCTTTCGGTTTTCTACGGCGCGAAGGCCCAGGCGGTCGAGCGTATCGAGTTCGATGTGGCGGAACGGGCGGTCGTCGCCCTGCTCGGCGCCAACGGTGCGGGCAAGTCCTCCAGCATGAAGGCGATTGCCGGTCTCATTCCCTGTACGGGAAGCGTCGTTTTCGACGGTGAGAAACTCGACGGCCTGCCCGCCCGCGAACGGGTGCGGCGCGGCATCGTCTACGTGCCGGAAGGCCGCGCCGTCGTCGGCAATCTCACCGTGCGGGAAAACCTCGTTCTCGGCGGTTATCAGGCGAGCGCTGCCGAGCGGCGCGAGCGCATGGCGATGGTGCTCGACCTGTTTCCGGAAATCGCCGACAGGGCCGACGGCCCGGCCTGGCGCATGAGCGGCGGCGAACAGCAGATGCTCGCCATCGGCCGCGGCCTGATGGCCGGCCCACGCCTGCTGCTGCTTGACGAACCGTCGCTGGGACTGGCGCCGCTTCTGGTCCGTCGCGTGTTCGAGCGTCTGTCGGCGATCCGCCGCGAAAGCAATCTGGCCATCGTGCTGGTCGAGCAGAACCTCGCCATGACCATGCGCCTCAGCGACGAGATCCATTTCCTGCGCGGCGGCCGCATCGTCGGCCATCGCGCCGTGGGCGAGTTGCGCGACAAGGCGGCGCGGCAGGAGGCGATCGACGCCTATCTGGGCGCGGCCGCGGCGGAATAGGCAAGGACAAGGGCGATGAATGCAGCCTCGGCCGCAACGGCGGAATATGAAATCTACGGCATCCGCTACGGCGTCAATCCACGCCGCAGGCGCGGGCAGAATTATATTCTCGAAGCGAAGCCCGACGAACCGTTAACGCTCGACTTCTACTGCTGGTTCCTGAAATGCGACGACCGCGTCATCGTCGTCGACACCGGCATGGACCCGGACAAGGCGGCGCATCACGGCCACGACATTCTCATCCATCCCGTGGACGGGCTGAAGATGCTTGGCGTCGATCCGGCCGCCGTGGACACGCTGATCGTCACGCATGCCCATTACGACCATATCGGCCATCTCGATGCTTTTCCCAACGCTCGCTTCTACATGCAGGCGGAGGAGATGGCCTATGTCACCGGACCGTGGATGGAGAAATGGTGGTTCCGCCGGGCCTACGAGCCGGACGAGATCGCCCGCCTCGTGCATCTTCTTCATGCCGGACGGCTGGAACTGCATGGCCGCGACCGGGAAATCGCCGATGGCGTGTCGGTCCACTGGGTGGGCGGACATTGCGCCGGCCAGGAGATCGTGCGGGTGCGTACCGCGCGGGGCTATGTCGTGCTCGCCTCGGACGCCCTGCATTATTTCGAGGAGTACGAGCGCGGCGTGCCCTTCGCGGTCGCCTTCAATCTCTCCGACATGATCGCGGCCCATGACCGCATCCGCGAACTGGCCGACAGCGACGACCACGTGGTGCCCGCGCACGATCCGCGTATCGTCTCCCTCTATCCGCCGGCCTCCCCGGACCTACAGGGAAAGGTGGTGCGGCTCGACCTGCCGCCTTCGCCGCGTGAGGGGAGGCCGCGATGAAAGATTGCATTATGCACCATTCTCCGGTTTATTTCCTGATGAACTTTGTGCAGGAAAGGCATGGACTTGAGGCATCAGACGAAAGAAGAACGCGTTGCCGACTACCTGCGGGAAGGCATTATTTCGGGCCGTTTTCCGCGGGGGTCCAAGCTGAAGCAGGCCGAACTGGCCGAGATGATCGGCACCAGCATCACACCCGTCCGCGAGGCGATCAAGCTTCTGGAGGCCGAGGGGTTCGTGCTCGGCTCCTCCCATCGCGGCGCGGTCGTGGCGCCCTTCGACATGAATGCGACGGAGGAGATCGTCGATCTGCGCGTCACGCTGGAATCGAAGCTGGCGCTGGCCGCCATCCGCCGCCTGACGCCGGAAACCATCCGGGAACTGCGCGAACTCCAGGGCGAGATCGAGACCGCCGCTGCCAAGGGCGACCGGGATGCGGTGCGTGTCGTCAACTATCGCTTCCACGAGACCATCTACATGGCGGCCGACCTGCCGGAAACGCTGCGTTTCGTGCGTATCCTGTGGGCGCGCTATCCCTTCGATCTGATCAACAAGCTGGAAAACCGCATCGAGAGGGCATCGAGCGAGCATCGGGAGATGCTGGCCGCGATCATCGCTCGCGACGAGGCGGCCCTGCTTTCGGCCCTGCGCGTCCACATCCGCGCCGGCTGGGACGAATTCAAGGCGGAATATACCGGCTAGGCCGGAACCCGGCGCTCCGTGGGGCCCGGTTCCGGCAGCGATCCGCATCCGGGACCAGGCATAACAAAGGAGCAGCCCATGCCTTCCGACAGCATTCTTCTCGTCATGGACATGATCAACGATCTGGTGCACCCGGATGGAGCGGGAGGCCAGACCTATGTGCCGCGCTGCCGCGAGCGCAACGTCTATGCCAACACCGCGCTCGCCATCGAGCGCGCCCGCGCCGCCGGTGTCATGATCGGTTACGTGCGGGTCGGCTTCTCGCCGGATTACCGCGAATGCCCGCCGGGATCGCCGGTCTTTTCCCGCGCCCGCGATAACGGCATCTTCAAGCTCGGCCACTGGGGGACGGAGGTGTTTTCGGATTTCGCCCCCCGCGCGGGCGATGCCGATATCGTCAAACACCGCGTCAGCCCGTTCTACGGCACGACGCTTGCGCCGCTGCTCAGTGCGCAAGGCATAACGCGGCTGGTGCTCTGCGGCGTTTCGACCAACGGTGTCGTGTCCGCGGCGGTGCGGGAGGGTCACGATCGCGATTTCGAATGCGTGCTGCTCGAGGATTGCTGCGCCGGTGCGAGCGATGACGAACATGATTTCGCGCTTGCCGGCCTGCGCCGCTTCGCCGGAATCTCCACGGCGGCCGACGTCGTGTTCTGATCCGTCGGCAGGCATGCGGGCAACATCCGCGCGGAATAATAATGCATTATCCATTATAATCCGGCGAGACTGGTCGGTGTTCAATCTAAGTTTTTGCCTGTCAATGCGTTGGAAATTCATGAAATTTTATGAGAATGTGAAGATTTCATATTCCTGGTCACAAAAAGCAGATTGACGATTATAATATAAAATGCATTATTTGACGAAAGGTCTGGTGACGGACCTTGGAACCCGTCCCGCCCGGGCAATGGCGTCCGCGCCGGGCGGGCGGGTTCGGGAGGCGGCGAATGCGGGGGAGTGTCCCGGAGATCGGCCGCCTCCGTTTCGGAACCGGGAGGCGCCCTGAACGGCGCGGCAGCAGATGCAATCGAACTGGAGGAAGATCCCTTGACCACCGCTGAACTTATCGACACCGCCACGCAGGATGTCGGCGGCGCGCCCGCCGAGGGCAAGATCACCGACGAGGCGGTTGCCGCCGCCCGCCAGATGATCGGCCTGCAACTGCGCCCCGAAGGTCCCTATCTCCAGGACGCCACGAGCGATACGCTGCGCAACTGGTGCAACGGCATCGGCGATCTGAACCCGCTCTACCGCGAGCAGGAATACGGGCGCAACAGCCGCTACGGCGGGCAGGTTGCGCATCCGATGTTCCCGATGGCCTTCGGCTGGGTCGGTCGCACCCGCTGGGGCCTGCCGGGCGTTCACGGTTTCTATGCCGGCAACGACTGGGAACTGTTCCGCCACATCCGTCCGGGCGACCGGATCAGCGCCATCGAGCGCGTGGTCGGCGTCGAGGAGAAGGAAAGCAAGTTCTCCGGCCGTCTCGTTCTGCAATATGTCGAGGCAAGCTATTCCAACCAGCGCGGCGAACTGGTCGCCCGGGCGCTCGGCACCTGCACCCGTCACGAGCGCAAGGCGGCCCGCGAGGCCGGCAAGTACAACGATATCAAGACCCACGAATACACCCGGGAGGAATACGATCAGATCGACGAGGCGATCCTGCGTGAGGAGGCCCGCATCCGCGGCGCCAACGTGCGCTACTGGGAAGACGTCACCGAGGGCGAGATGCTCGATCCGATCGTCCGTGGCCCCCTGTCGCTGATGGATACGATGGGCTTCCTCGTCGGCTGCGGCCGCGGCCACACGCACGGCGTCGTGTTCAAGGCGGCGATCAAGCATCCGGGCCATTTCTTCCGCAATCCGGAAGCGGGCGGCGGCATCGAATACACAGGCATCGGCCACCACCGTGAATCCACGGCCCGGGAGGTGGGTGTGCCGGGCGTTTACGACTACGGTCCGCAGCGCTCGTCCTGGATGTGCTCGCTCGTGACCAACTGGATGGGCGACGCCGGCTTCCTGAAGCGCGTGCGCACCGAAATGCGCCGGTTCAACACGATGGGCGACAGCACCTGGTGCAAGGGCAAGGTGTCACGCAAATACGTCGAGGACGGCCATGCGCTGGTGGATATCGAGCTGTGGGGCGAAAACCAGCGCGGCGAAATCACCACGCCGGGCCTTGCCACCGTCATCCTGCCGAGCCGCGATCCCGAGATCCGCGTCTTCTTCGATGGCGCGAACCTCGACCTGAAACTGCCCGTCGTGCGCTGAGGCGGCGGCAACGGAGCGCAACGATCATGAACACGGACCTCCCCCTTCAGGGCATCAGGGTTGCCGAAATCGCAAGCGGCGTGGCGGCCGCCTATGCCGGACGTCTTCTGGCGGCGATGGGGGCGGACGTGGTCATGGTCGAACCGCCGGGCGCTTCGCCGCTCCGGCGCGAACCGCCCTTCCTCGGGCCGGATTCGACGGAAAGCGCGCTTTTCGCCTATCTGGCGGCGGGCAAGCGCAGCGTCATCTGCGATCTTGCCGCAGATTGCGGCCGGGCCGATTGCGACCGGCTGCTTTCCGGCATGGATATGCTGATCGACGATACGCCGGTGATGCGCCGTGCCGCGCTCGGGCTCGACCCCGCCCGGATTGCGGCGCGCCATCCGCGTCTCGTCCACCTCTCGGTGCTGCCCTTCGGCGCCTTCGGGCCGAAGGCCGGCTGGAAAGGCAGCGAACTGAACGTCATGCACGCCAGCGGCGAGGGCTTCCTCCTGCCGAACGGCCTTTCGGCCGATCTCTTTCCCGACCGCCCGCCGCTGAAGATCGCCGGCCATTTCGCCGAAATGCAGGGCGGCATCGCCGCAGCACTTGCCGGTCTCGCGGCCCTTTGGTCGGGGAAGGGACAGTTCGTCGATGTGTCGGCACAGGACGCAACCGTTGCCGTCGGCGCCTTCACCGTCCAGCGCTACGGTGACGGGTCGCTGGAGCATCGCGCCAGCCGCTCCTTCCGCTATGGTGGCGTCATCGCCTGCCGCGACGGCTATGTCGAGCTGCTGACGCTCGAGGAGCGGCAATGGCACGGGCTGGTGGAGCTGCTTGGCCGACCGGACTGGGCGACCGATCCGGCCCTTGCCGATCCCGCCGAACGCAGCGCGCGGGGGGACGCTCTCAACGCCCGCATCCGTGCCTGGGCGCTGGATCACGACGTCGATGAACTGGTGGCGGGGGCCCAGAAACTGGGCGTGCCGATGGCGCGCTACAACGCGCCCGAACAGGTGCTTGCCGGCCGCCACGAGCAGGCACGCGGCCTGTTCGCCGAAATCGCCGTTCCCGGCGGTGGCACGAGCCGGATGCAGACCGGCCCCTTCCGCTTCGGCCCTCATCCCCTGCCGGTGCGCGATTGGCCGAGCGAGGCCGGTGCCGACCAGCATCTTCTCGACCGCGCCCATCCCGTCGTGGCGGGCCAGAGCCAGAGGGAACACGCGTGAAGCCATTGCAGGGAATCCGCATCGCCGATTTCACCGTGCACGCGGCCGGGCCGTTCTGCACGCACATGCTTTCGCAACTGGGCGCCGAATGCATCAAGATCGAAAGCGCCCTGCGGCCGGATATTTTCCGCAAGCCCCATACGGTCTACGGGCGAAAAGGCCCGGCGAGTTTCGATCAGGTCGCCTCCAACAAGCTGTCCGTGCGTCTCAATCTCAAGAAGCCCCGGGGCGTCGATCTGGCCAGGCGGCTGGTCGGTCTATCGGATGTGGCGGCGGAAAGCTTCCGCAGCGGCGTGATGGACCGCCTCGACCTCGGCTACGACGCGTTGAAGGCGGTCAGGCCGGACATCGTGATGGTATCGGTTTCCTCCTCGGGCCAGACGGGGCCGGACTCGCATTTCGCCGGATATGCGCCGCTGTTCGGCGCCTGGGGTGGCCTCGGCTATCTCACCGGCTACGGCGATGGTCCGCCCGTGGAGATGCGCCATGTCATGGACCATTCCGTCGGCCTCAATGCCGCCCTCGCCACGATCGCGGCGCTGCATCGCCGTCGCCGGACGGGGGAGGGAACGCATGTGGATGTCGCCGCCCGCGAGGTGGCTTCCTCGCTGATCGGCGAGGCGATGATGGCGGTTGCGGCCGGGGCGCGGCTCGGTCGCATGGGCAACGACGACTACCGGCGTGCGCCGCACGGCCTCTACGCCACCGATGTGCCCGATCGCTGGCTCAGCATTGCCGTTGGCGCCGAGGCCGAGTGGCTGGCATTTCTGTCGGTGATCGGCCGGCCGGAACTGGCGCGCGATCCGCGTTTCGCGACGCCCGAGGCGCGCCATGCCGAACGCGCGGCACTCGACGCGATCGTCGCGGAATGGTCGGCGCGGCAGAACGCCGAGGCGGCGGCGACCGCGCTCCAGGCTGCCGGTGTGCCGGCGCACGTGTCGTGGAACACCGGCGATCTGGTCCGCGATCCGCATCTGAGGGCGCGGGGTGCAATCGTCGAGGTTTGCGAGGACGACGAACGCCGCCGTGCGGCGGTCGGGTTCCCGGCGCGCTTTTCCGGCTGCGACGATATCGGTATCGTGCGAGGCACGCCGCGTCTCGGGGAGCATGAGGAGTATGTCTACGGCGAACTGCTCGGCCTCGGTCGCCGGGAATACGAGGCGCTGGTCGAGGAGGAGGTGATCCATTGAACGTGGAAACGACAGGGACGGCGGGTGATCCCGCCACGGCCATCGGCCGCCGCGAGCATGCCGAGATCGTCATCGCCGCCGATAAGGTCGATGCGCTGGCGGCGACGCTCGATATCGAGACGCTGCCGGGGGAGGGCAGGGAACTGCCGCCCGGCTGGCACTGGATGTTCTTCAATCCGTTCGTGCGCCGCAGCCGGCTGGGACCGGACGGTCATCCGCAGCGTGGCGGCTTTCTTCCGGAAACCGGGTTGCCACGTCGCATGTGGGCGGGCGGGCGGCTGACCTATCGCGCCGCAATCCCGGTCGGCGCCCGAGTGAGGCGTGAAAGCGAGATTGCCTACGTCGTCGAAAAGACCGGTGGCAGCGGCCGGCTGGTCTTCGTCACCGTGCGCCACATGATCTCCCACGAGGGCATCGTTGCGGTGGAGGAGGAACAGGACATCGTCTATCGTGCTCCCGCCGCGCCGGATGCGGCGGCGCCGCGATCCGTTCCCGCGCCTGAAAACCCGGTCTGGTCCGAGAGGATCGTCCCGGACCCCGTGCTTCTCTTCCGCTATTCCGCGCTCACCTCGAACGGGCACCGCATTCACTACGACCAGCCCTATGCCCGCCAGGAGGAGGGCTATCGCGATCTCGTCGTTCACGGGCCGCTGATCGCCACGCTTTTGCAGGGCCTTGCCGGCCGGGCCCGACCGGACGGGACCCTGCGGCGGTTCGAGTTTCGCGCCGTCGCGCCGCTGTTCGTCGACCGGGCGTTTAGGATCGAGGCGGCGGAAAGCCCGGAAGGGCTTTCGCTCTGGGCGCGCGGGCTTGAGGGCGAACTCGCCATGCGTGCCGAGGCCCGTTTCGCGACAGGGGACGAGGCGTGATGACGGCCGTGCCGCACAGCTATCTGTTCGTGCCGGGCGACCGGCCCGAGCGTTTCGCCAGGGCTGCCGGCTCCGGTGCGCATCGCATCGTCCTCGACCTCGAGGATGCGGTGGGGCCGGACGCCAAGGAGGGCGCGCGCGCCCATGTCCGCGCATGGTTCGCATCGGGCGGTGCCGGCGTCGTGCGCATCAACGGTGCCGACACGCCGTGGTTCGATGCGGATCTTGCCGCGCTAGCCGCCTTTCCGGCTGCGGAAATCATGGTGCCGAAGGCGGAACCGGGAAGCCTCGCCCGTGTCGGCGCCATTCTGGCGGATCGTCCGCTTGTTGCGCTCGTCGAAACGGTGGCCGGTCTCGTGGATATCCACGCCGTGGCAGCTTCGGCTTCGGTGACGCGCCTCGCCTTCGGGCATCTCGATTTCGGCGTCGATGCGCGCATGCCCGGGCCGAGTGCGACCTTCGATCCGGCCCGGTTCGAGATTGCGCTCGCCTCGCGCCATGCCGGCCTCGCGCCGCCCATCGACGGCGTGACGGTGGCGCTGGACGATGAGGAGGCCCTGGCGGCGGACGTGGCGCGGGCGCGCAATCTCGGCTTTTCGGCGAAGCTCTGCATCCATCCCCGGCAGGTCGGTCCGGTGAACGCCGCCTTCGCGCCCTCCGCCGATGAACTGGCATGGGCGCGCCGCATCATGGCCGCGGTCGGGGAGAGCCGGGGCAGCGTGGTGCAACTGGATAAGAAGATGGTCGATAAACCCTTGGTGGATCAGGCCAGGGCAATCTTGGTCTCCGCATCCGCATTCGACCGTTAGGTGTTTGATCCCGGAGTTTGATGGTGTGATCTTTTCCGCCGAATGGAAGGAAGCACTATGGGCCAGATAGGCCACGACCGCGCCACGTCCACGCCCGCAATCCGAGCTGCAATACAGCGGTCGAAAGCTTCGACCGCGGAACTGAGCCGCAGATATGGCATCAATCCGAAGACGGTTCTGAAGTGGCGCAAGCGGGCAACGGTCGAGGATCTCAAGACCGGACCGAAGGAGCCGCGTTCAACCGTTCTCAGTGAAGAAGAGAGGCGATTATCATTGCGTTTGGGCGGCACACGCTACTGGCGCCGGACGATTGCCTCTACGCTCTTCAGCCGACAATCCCGCATCTGACGCGATCGTCATTGCATCGATGCCTGCAGCGTCATGGGATTTCAAGACTGCCGGATGTGGATGGCGACAAGCCATCGAGGAAGACGTTCAAGGCCTTCGCAGACATCCCGAAGAACCGCAACGGACCAACCGCACGGTTCCGGGGACATCCGTTCGACCGGGCACACTGGCGACACGGCATCGAGCCAGGCTGACCAAACCCAAGCATCCCTGGACGAACGGCCAGGTCGAGCGGATGAACCGGACAATCAAGGAGGCAACCGTCAAACGTTATCACTGCGACAGCCACGACCAGCTCCGCAGTCATGTCAGAAATTTCGTCTCGGCATACAATTTCGCCCGCCGACTCAAGACCCTCAGAGCTCCCACACCTCATGAATTCATCTGCAATGTCTGGACTTCGCAGCCAAAGAGATTCACCCTGAATCCGATCCATCAAATCCTGGAACTGAACACCTAGAATTCGTGTGCCCAGGGCGGGTTTGCGCCGGCGCGCGACACCGTGGCGGCTGCGACCTTCGCTCCGAAGGTCAGCGCCTCGGTGAGCGGCTCGGCGGTCAGCGCCGCCACGGCGGATTTGGAAAGCCGGCCCTGGCGGTCGAGGCTGGCCAGCACGCCGGCATTGAACGTGTCGCCCGCGCCGACCGTATCGACCACCGCGACCTTCAGCGCCGGCACGCTCACTTCGGCGTCCTCGCCGAAATAGGCGGTCGCACCCTCATCGCCGTGGGTGACGATGACGATGGCGGCGCCGGCGAGACGCAATTGCCCGGCCTTGACCCGCAGCGGATCGCCGCCCGGAAACAGCCAGGCGAGATCGTCGTCCGAAACCTTCACGATGTCGGTGGCGGCCAGCATCCGCCAGAGCCTGTCGCGGTAGAGCGCGATATCCTTGATGAAGCCCGGGCGGATATTGGGATCGAGCATCACGGTCCGCGACGCGCCATCCCGCGCGAGAAGGGCGGCGTAGGTTTCGGCTCCCGGTTCGACGGCAAGGCTGATGCCGCCGAAATAAAGCGCGGCCGCCTCGCCGGAAACGGGCGGCAGATCCTCCGGAAGGATCATGCGGCCGGCGGAATTCTCATCATAGAAGGTGTAGGTGGCCTGTCCGTCCACCAGGTGGACGAAGGCCATCGTCGTGGGCCTGTCGGACAGGATGACGCGCGACGTATCCACATGGCTGGCGCGCAGGGCTTCCGCCAGCTTCCGGCCGAACAGGTCGGTGGAAAGCCCCGTGACCATGCCGGCATCGACACCGAGCCGGCCGAGCGCGATCGCCGTATTGAAGACGGCGCCGCCCGTATGCGGAACGAAGCCGTCGGCGCCGGAGACGGTCGGCATCGGGATCATGTCGATCAGGGCTTCGCCGCAGCACAGAATCATCGCTCGGACCTCGTCGTTCACTGGGTTTCGCGGATGGCGGGATAAGCCGCCCGGAACTTGCCATAAGCCGTGTCGAAAGCGCCTGCAAGGGCCGTGTCGGGGGCAATTTCGATTGCGGTTTCGGGCGGCGTCATGACGGTCTCCGGCAAGGCGCCCGTCGCCGCGGTGAGCCCGAGCCGCGCCGCACCCAGCGCGGCCCCGAATTCGCCCGCCCGCGGCAGGACCAGCGCCGTGCCGAGCACCGTGGCGATCAGTTCCACCCAGTAGCGGGAGGCCGCGCCGCCGCCGATGACGAAGAGACGGTCGAGCCGCGCGCCCGTCGCCCGCAGCGCCTCGGCGGAATCGCGCAGACCGAAGGCGACGCCTTCCAGCACCGCCCGGGTCAGGTCCTCCACCGTGGTGTCGGCGCCCAGTCCCGTCAGGCTGCCGCGGATTTCCGCATCGTTATGGGGCGTGCGTTCCCCGGAGAGATAGGGCAGGAAACGCACGCGGCCCGGCGGGAGAAGGGGACCGTCGAGCCTTTCGGTCAGTTCCGCGGGCTTGCGGCCGGTGATGCGCGCAAGCCAGTTGAGACTGTCGGTGGCCGACAACATCACGCCCATCTGGTACCAGCGACCCGGCACGGCATGGCAGAAGGTGTGCAGCGCCGTCTCCGGGGCAGGGCGATAACCGTCCCGGGCGGCCAGCAGCACACCGGACGTGCCGAGCGAAACGAAACCCTGGCCTTCCGAAAGCGCGCCGATGCCGCAGGCGGCCGCTGCATTGTCGCCTGCGCCGCCGGCCACGACGACCCCGGAGCCGACGCCCCACCGGGCCGCGAGATCGGGGCGCAGCGTTCCCGCCGCCTCGCAGCCTTCGACCAGATCGGGCATCTGGTCGAGACGCATGTGCCCGGCTTCCAGAAGTTCCTCCGACCAGCGCCGTGCGCCGACATCGAGCCAGGACGTGCCGGCACTGTCCGACAGATCCGCGACGAAACGGCCGGTCAGGTAGAAGTTCAGATAGGCGGCGGGCAGGAGCACCCTGGCGACGCGGGCATGGTTTTCCGGTTCATGCGTCCGCACCCATTCCAGCTTCGGCGCGGTGAAGCCCGGGAAGACGATGTTGCCGGAAAGCGCCCGCACACGCGGCGCCGCGTCGAGAAGGGCGGCCTCCGCGTGGCTGCGGGTGTCGTTCCACAGAATACAGGGCCGGATGACCGCGCCCGATGTGTCGAGGAGCGTCGCGCCGTGCATGTGCCCGGCAACGCCGATGCCTTGCAGCCGGGAAAATTCCGGGTGTGCGGCCTTCAACGTCGCAACCGCCGCCTCGAGGGCGGTGATCCACGCCGCCGGGTCCTGCTCCGACCAGCCGGACCGCGGATGCGACACGGAATAATGGCTCTCGGCGGAACCGATGGCCGCGCCCTTGTCGTCGATCAGCAAGGCCCTGAGGCCCGAAGTGCCGAGGTCGATGCCGAGATAGGTCATGAAGGCTCTACTCCGCGAGATAGGCGTCGAGCGCGGCTTCCATGCCCTTCACATGAATGAGGGACAGCCACCTGACAAAAGCGTCGGCGAAACGCGGCTCATCGGCCAGATCACCGTAGAAGGACCGCATTTCCAGCCACACGCGCGGATCGTCCTTCGCCGCCTTCGCCTTGTCCGTGAGATCCGCCCAGAGGGGATCGTTCGGCTCGACGACCGTGCCGTTCTCGCGCACGCCGACACAATAGCGTGCCCAGGCGGCGGAGACCAGCGCCAGCCCCTCCACCGGCGTTCCCGCCTTCAGCCCGTCGCGGATCGACGGCACGACGAAGCCGGGGTGGCGGCTCGATCCGTCGAAGGCGACCCGGCGCGTCGTATCGGCAATGGCGGTATTGGAAAAGCGCCGGTCGATCAGCTTCACATATTCGCCGGGCGTGAAGCCCGGAACCGGCTGCACATGCGGCACGATCTCCTCAAGCTCCACCTTGCGAAACAGCGCACGCACCTGCGGATGCTCCATGCAGCCGGAAATCGTCTCGATGCCGAGCACTTCGCCGACATCCGAAATCACCTGGTGGCCGCCGTTCAGGATGCGGATCTTCATCACCTCGAAATCATGCACCCGATCCGAGAAGGTCGCGCCCGCCCTGTCCCAGTCCGGGCGGCCGGCGCAGAAATTGTCCTCGATCACCCATTGGCGGAAGTTCTCGTGCGTCACCGGCACGGCGTCGTCCACGCCGAATTCCCGCGCCAGCGCCAGTTCCTTCGGCCCGGTGGCGGGCACGATGCAATCCACCATCGAGTTCGGAAAGGTGCAATGCGTATCGATCCATTCGGCGAGGACCGGATCGGAAAGCCTCGCAAGCGAAAGCACCGTCTGGCGCAGAACGAGGCCGTTGCCCAGAAGATTGTCGCAGCACAGCCCGGTGAAGGGGCCGATGCCGCGATCCCGGCGCAGCCTCAGCGCCGCGACGATGGCCCCGAAGGCGGTGCGGGGCGTTTCGGGATTGGCGGCGTCGTGGACGATATCCGGATGGTCGGCGGCGAAGCCCTTGGTGGCCGGGTCGATATAGTAACCGCCCTCGGTGACGGTCAGCGCCACGATGCGGATGGCCGGGTCGGCCATTCTTTCGATCAGCAGCCCGTTGCCCTCGACGACCGGCACATAGTCGATCATCGAGCCGCTCACCTCCGCCGATTTTCCGGAAGGGTCGAGCTCGATCAGCGTCGTCAGGTAATCCTGCGCCTTCATCTTCAGCCGCTGCGTCTCGTCATACGGGCGCACGCCCGCGCCGACAATGGCCCAATCGGGATTGAGGCCCAGCTCGAACAGGCGGTGCAGATACCAGGCCTGATGGGCACGGTGGAAATTGCCGAGCCCGATATGGACGATGCCGGGCGTCAGCTTCGAGCGGTCGTAGGTCGGTACCCTGACGGAGGAGGGGAGGTCCGTGAGCGTTGCGTTCGAGAGTTTCATGTCAGCTCATCCAGTTTCCGCCGTCGACATTGTAGGTCTGGGCGACGATGTAATCGGCGTCCGGGGTGGCGAGGAAAATCGCCATGCCGGTCAGGTCATCGGCGCGGCCCATGCGCCCGAAAGGCACGGCCTCGCCCACCTCCCGCTTCTTCTGGCCGGGGGCCTTGTTCTCGTACTTCGCGAAGAAGGCGTCGACGCCGTCCCAGTGCTCGCCGTCGACCACGCCGGGCGCGATGGCGTTGACGTTGATGCCGTGCCCGATCAGGTCCAGCCCGGCCGACTGGGTGAGGCTGATGACCGCCGCCTTCGTGGCGCAATAGACGGCGACCAGCGGCTCGCCGCGCCGGCCGGCCTGCGAGGCCATATTGATGATCTTGCCGCCGCCGCCGCGCGCGATCATGTGGCGGGCTACGGCCTGCATGGTGAAGAGCACGCCGGCGACGTTGATCGAAAACACCCGCTCGTAATCCCCGCGCCCGATCTCCACGATGGGCGCGGCGGTGAACAGCGCCGCGTTGTTGATCAGGATATCGATGCGCCCGAGCCTTTCCACGGTTTCGGACACCGCCCTGTCGATGCTTTCCTGCCGGGTCACGTCCATTTCGACGGCAATGGCGTTGTCGCCGATTTCCGCGGCGGCGGCGCGAGCGCGATCCCTGTCGATATCCGCGATCGCCACCCGTGCGCCCTCCGCCGCATAGGCCCGGGCGAAGGCAAAACCGATGCCGCGCGCCGCGCCGGTGATCAGCGCCGTTTTACCTTCCAGACGACCACTCATCGGATGACCGCTCCTTGCCTGTCGAAACGGTGGATATTGGCTTCGGCCGGCGTCAGCCAGACGGTGTCACCGTGGCTGACGGCGACCTCGCCGGAGGTGCGGACATTGATCGTGCCCACGCCTTCCACATGGACGTAACAGAACGTATCCGAGCCGAGATGTTCGGAAACGCCGACCACGCCTTTCCACAGGCCCGTTTCTTTCGATAGCGCGATATGTTCGGGGCGGATGCCGATGGCGTGCGCGCCGTGGCGGGCGGCTTCCTCGCCTTCCACGAAATTCATCTTCGGGCTGCCGATGAAGCCGGCGACGAAACGGTTCACCGGCGTGCGGTAAAGCTCCAGTGGCGAGCCGACCTGTTCGATCCTGCCAGCCTGAAGCACGACGATCTTGTCGGCCATCGTCATGGCCTCGACCTGATCGTGGGTCACGTAGATCATCGTGGTCTTGAGGCTCTGGTGCAGCTCGGAGATTTCCAGGCGCATGTTGACGCGCAACGCGGCATCGAGGTTCGAAAGCGGCTCGTCGAACAGGAAGGCCTTGGGCTCGCGGACGATGGCCCGGCCGATGGCGACGCGCTGGCGCTGGCCACCGGAAAGCTGGCCCGGGCGGCGGTCGAGATAAGGCGTCAGGTTCAGCACGTTGGCGGCCGCCTCGACGCGGCGGTCGATTTCCGCCGTATCCGTGCCCGCCATCTTCAGCGGAAAGGCGATGTTCCTGCGCACCGACATGTGCGGGTAGAGCGCATAGGACTGGAACACCATAGCCAGCCCGCGCCTGGCCGGCGGCACCTCCGTCACATCCCCGCCGTCGATGCGGATCGCGCCGTCCGTCACGTCCTCCAGCCCGGCGATGAGGCGCAGCAGCGTGGACTTGCCGCAGCCGGAGGGGCCGACGAAGACGACGAACTCGCCGTCGTCTATGGTCAGGTCGATGGACGGAATGACCTCGACATTGCCATAGGTCTTGTGAACCTTTTCGAGAGTGATGCTTCCCATGTCTTACCTCACTTCACCGCGCCGAAGGTCAGGCCGCGGACGAGTTGTTTCTGGCTGAACCAGCCCATGATCAGGATCGGCGCGATCGCCATCGTCGAGGCAGCGCTGAGCTTGGCGTAGAACAGTCCTTCGGGACTTGAATAGCTTGCTATGAAAGCCGTCAGCGGCGCGGCATTCGCGGCCGTGAGGTTCAGCGTCCAGAAGGCCTCGTTCCAGGCCAGGATGATGTTGAGCAGAAGCGTGGAGGCGATGCCGGGCACCGCCATCGGCGTCAGCACGTAAAGGATTTCCGCTCTCAGGCTTGCGCCGTCCATGCGGGCGGCTTCGAGGATCTCGCCCGGAATCTCGCGGAAATAGGTGTAGAGCATCCAGACGATGATCGGCAGGTTGATCAGCGTCAGCACGATGACGAGGCCGACGCGCGTATCCAGAAGGCCGGTATCGCGGAAGAGGAGATAGAGCGGCACGAGAACGCCGACCGGCGGCAGCATCTTGGTGGAAAGCATCCACATCAGGAGGTTCTTGGTTTGCTTGCCCGGCACGAAGGCCATCGCCCAGGCGGCCGGAATGGCGATCAGGAGGCCGAGCAGCGTGGAGCCGAGCGAGATCACCACCGAATTCATGAAGTGGCGGAAATAGTTCGAGCGCTCCTGCACCGTGATGTAGTTCTCCAGCGTCCAGTGGAAGTTCAGGAAGAGAGGAGGGTCGGCGATGGCGTCGGCCTCCGTCTTGAAGCTGGTCAGCACGGTCCAGAGGATCGGGAAGAAGATCGCCAGCCCCACGGCCCATGCGAGGACCGTGACGACGAGTTTGGTTCTGGTCTTGACGGTGCGCGCCATTGGCTCAGGTCTCCAGGTTCTTGCCGATCATCCGCATCAGGAAGATCGCGACGATGTTGGCGAGCACGATGGCGACCACGCCGCCCGCCGAACCGCCGCCGACATCGAATTGCAGAAGAGACTGGGCGTAGATCAGGAAGGTCAGGTTGGTGGATGCCGTGCCCGGGCCGCCATTGGTGGTGACGAGGATTTCCGCGAAGACCGAAAGCAGGAAGATCGTCTGGATGAGGATCACCACGGTGATGGCGCGGGCGAGATGCGGCAGCATGATGTGGTAAAAGCGCGACAGCGGGCCTGCACCGTCCATCTCGGCGGCTTCGAGCTGTTCCTGATCGAGCGATTGCAGCGCCGTCAGAAGGATCAGCGTCGCGAACGGCAGCCATTGCCAGCTGACGATTCCGATAATGGAGGCGAGCGGAGCCCGTGCGAGGAAATCGTAGGGCTGGAGCCCGAGGAATTTCGCGGCGTGGGCGAACAGGCCGTTCACCGGATTGAGGAACATGTTCTTCCACACCAGCGCGGAAACCGTCGGCATGACGAAGAAGGGCGCGATCACGAGAATGCGCACCGCGCCCTGCCCGAAGAAGGGCTGGTCGAGCAGTAGCGCCAGCAGAATGCCGCCGATGACGGTGATCGCCAGCACGCCGCCGACGAGCAGCAGCGTATTCCTCAGCGCGTCGAAGAAGGCCGGGTCGGTCAGGAAGAACTGGTAGTTCGACAGTCCCGCCCACTCTTCCATGCCCGGCATGAGCAGGTTGTAGCGCTGGAAGGAGAAGTAGAGCGTCATCGCGAGCGGCACGATCATCCAGCCCAGAAGCAGGAGAACTGCGGGCGAAATCATCAGCCTGGCTGCGGTGCGGGAATGCTTCGTCGCCATAAGTTTGCCTCGGCTTTCAGGGGCAGTTCCGGGAAGATGGGTTTACGAACGGAATTGCCCGGCGAGTGAAAACGGGCCGGACCCGGGCGGACGGTACAGGCCGCAGCTTCCCTGCTCCATCATCCTCGGGCATGACGAAGGAGAGGCGGCCAGTCCGAGGCGGTTCCGGCGAAAACGCCGGCGCCCGAGAGGGTGAGCGCCGGCGAGAGGCGAGGGGGTTACTTGATGTAACCGGCCCTCGTCATTTCGCGCACGGTCAGCGTCTGCGCGCTTTGGAGCGCCTGTTCCGCCGTGACCTGGCCGGCAAGCGCCGCCGAGAACTGCTGGCCGACCGCCGTGCCGATGCCCTGGAATTCGGGAATGGCGACGAACTGCACGCCGACATAAGGCACCGGATCGACGGTCGGCTTGGTCGGATCGGCCGCGTTGATGGATTCCAGCGTCATCCGGGCGAAGGGCACCTTGGCGTATTCGGGATTCTCGTAGAGCGAGGTGCGGGTGCCCGGAGGCACGTTCGCCCAGCCTTCCTTTTCGGCGACGAGAGCGAGATATTCCTTGGAGGTAGCCCATTCCACGAAGGTCTTGGCGGCATCCGCCTTCTGCGTGCCCGCCGGAATGCCGAGGTTCCAGGCCCAGAGCCAGTTGCCGCGCTTGCCGAGGCCCTTGTCCGGAGCCAGCGCGAAGCCCACCTTGTCGGCCACCCTCGAATCGTTCGGGTTGGTCACGAAGGAGGCCGCGACGGTGGCGTCGATCCACATGCCGCACTTGCCCGACTGGAAGAGGGCGAGGTTTTCGTTGAAGCCGTTCGAGGACGCGCCGGGCGGACCGTAATTGTTCATCAGGTCGAGATAGTCGGTCAGCGTCGCCTTCCAGGCCTCGCCGTCGAATTGCGGCTGCCAGTTCTCATCGAACCAGCGGGCACCGTAGGAGTTGGCCATCGCGGTCAGGAAGGCCATGTTCTCGCCCCAGCCGGCCTTGCCGCGCAGGCATATGCCGTACTGCTCCTTGCTCTTGTCCGTCATCTTGGCGGCGGCGTCCTTGATGAAGTCCCAGGTCGGCGCGTCGGGCATTTCCAGCCCGGCCTCCTGCATGAGGTCGGTGCGGTACATCACCATCGAGGATTCGCCGTAGAACGGTGCGGCGTAGAGCTTGCCCTCGATGGTCAGGCCGTTGCGGATGGCGGGCAGGATATCGTTGATGTCATAGCTGTCCGGCAGGTCGCTGAGGTCGGTCAGCCAGCCGCGCTGGCCCCAGATCGGAACCTCGTAGGTGCCGATGGTCATGACGTCGAACTGGCCGCCCCTGGTGGCGATGTCCTGCGTCACGCGCTGGCGAAGAACGTTCTCTTCGAGCGTGACCCACTGAACCTTGATGTCCGGATGCTTTTCGTTGAAGTCGCTCATGAGACCCTGCATGCGGATCATGTCGCCGTTGTTGACGGTCGCGACGGTGATCGTGGTCTCGGCGAAAGCGGCAGTGGAAAGCGCCGAAAGAGCGCACGCGCCCATCAGAGCGCGAATAACCTGTTTCATGATTTCTCCTCCCAGAGAATTGAGCAATTGCTCACGCTATGAATAATTACTCGCATCCAGACGGGTAGATTGTCAAGGGCGTTTCTCACAACTCCGCGTGAGGCAGCGTCCGGGGTCTGGTCAGGGGGACAGGAGGGCCCTGGCGGTGGTTTCGTCGGTAATCAGTCCCGAAAGCAGCTTTCCGGTCAGCGCTGCGCGGAGCGGCGGCAATTTGGTGGCGCCCCCGGCGATGCACAGCACGGACATGCCCTTGGTCGGCACGCGCACGCCGACGATGCGGCTGTTGATCGGGTGGTCGAGATAGACGCCATCGCGGTCGAAGATATTGCCGAGCATCTCCCCGACCGCGCCGGCGGCGGCCAGTTCCGCCTGTTCCGCCGGCGTGATGAAGCCGTCGACCAGAAGCGGCGCGTCGGGACCCATCTGGCCGATGCCCACGATGGCGAGATCGGCGGCGGTGGCCAGCGCCCGCGTTGCCCGCACATGCGGCAGACTGCGGAAAAGCTCCAGTTCTTCCGGCGAGCGGGCGACGACGGGAATGGACATCTGGTAGTGCGGCGCGGCCGTCTTTTCGGCAAGGCGCATGATCACTTCGTAGAAGGAGGCGGAACCGTCCGGCGCGACATTGCCGATCAGCGACACCAGCTTGTGATGCGAGCCGTCGATGGACTGCATGTGCTCCACCACCATGCGCAGCGTGCGCCCGGTGCCGACGGCGATGGTGCGTATCCTTTCGCCAAGGAAGATGCGTTCGATGACCGGGGCCGCGAACGCCGCAAGGCCGCCGAGCGGATCGCTTCCCTTGCCGGCATCCGGCGAGACCCAGGCCGAGGCGAGCCCGAAACGGGCCTTCAGCCGGCGCTCCAGTTCCAGACAATTGGCGATCGGATGGTCGATGCGCACCCGTATCAGCCCTTCCGAGGCGGCGCGTGCCACGAGCCGTTGCACCCGCTGGCGGGAAATGCCGAGTTCGCCGGCGATCTGGTCCTGCGTCAGCCCGCCGACGAAGGAGAGCCACGCGGCGCGCGCGGCAAGATCGCGGGGGGAAAGGTCGTTTTCGGTCTCGGTCGCCCTGGCCATCGTCTTACCTGCCGATTTCCGTCGTCTGCCGCCTCAGGTCCGGAACGAGCCGGAAGAAATCCGCAAAGGAGGCAAGCACCCGGTGCGGCGTCGCGTCGGGACCGGCGGGAAGATCCATTCCGGCCAGATGGCTGCCGCCCGTGAAGCGCCAGACCTGCATGCCCGCCGCCAGTCCGCCCTGGATGCCGGGCTCGGAATCCTCGATGACGAGGCAACGCTCGGGCGCGACGGCGAATTTCGAGGCCGCGTGCAGAAAAATATCCGGCGCGGGCTTGCCGCGCGCCACTTCCGAGGCGGTGGTCGCGCGGTCGGCGAAAAGCGTGTCGAGCCCGGTGATGGAGAGCGAATGCCTGAGCCGTTCGGGGCTGGAGCTGGTGGCGAGGCAATAGGGCACGGCAAGCTGCGCGATCACCTCGCGCACATGCGGCATGACGGTCAGGCCTGCGCGGAACGCCTCGACCAGACGGGCGCGGTACTCGGCTTCGAAGCCCTCCGGCAGGGTGATGCCGAAATCGGCCCTGATCCGGTCCACGGCGATGCGATAGCTGCGCCCGAGGAAATGCGTGGCGACATAGGCGTCGTCGATGGAAACGCCGACCTTTTCCAGTTCGGCGACCAGCGTGCGGGTGGCGATGACCTCGCTATCCACCAGAACGCCGTCGCAATCGAAGATCACCAGTCCGATACCGTGCAACGCCATGCCTCCATCATTCCACGTTTTCCCGAGTTGGTACCCGAAAGGCGTCTGTCATTCCATCGCAAAGAACGGAAATCGCGCTGCGAGCCATCAACGCCGGCCCTGCCTTTCCCAAGAGCGCCCGGCATGCTTGACGCGAAAATCGAACGACGAGGCTCCTGAACATTCAAGGGCACGGACATAGCGTAGCAGCGAATGCTGCTGTGGTCAGGACGCTCCGACGATGAATATCTCCCGCCAGAGGTATCTTCATCGAAGAATTGTGAAATCCCGGGACTGCCAATGCCGGTGTTGCTTAAAGAGCAGTCCGTAGCTATTTAAACTTGGTACGCCATAATATAGAAAGCCGTTTCCCGTTTTTCAGTTCGCCAATGCGTCGCGAAAGCGGGATGCGCCTAACGAGGTGATGCCATGACTGCTGCTTCGCGGGGAACCGCCATTCGCGTTGAGCGCCCAACAAAAACACTGAGGGAACTTGCTCTCGACAAGGTGCGCGATGCGATCGTGGACGGCTATTTCCGACCGGGGGAGCGTCTGGTCGAACGCGACCTGTGCGCGCAACTTGGCGTCAGCCGGACGATCGTGCGCGAGGTTTTGCGGCATCTCGAATCCGAAGGTCTCGTCGACAATCTGCCCAACAAGGGCCCGATCGTTGCGCGGCTCGATCTCGACGAGGCGAAGCAGATTTATGAAATTCGCGGCGCACTGGAGGGAATGGCGGCGCGCCTTTGTGCGGAGCGTCGCGATCCGGCGATTGTCGAGGCTCTGGAGACCTCGTTGAAAGGCATTCGGAAGAGTTACGTCGCCAAGGATATGCCCGGCGTGCTCGCGCATACGTCGTCCTTCTACCAGACCTTGTTCAGCAAGGTCGACCGGTCCGTCGCATGGGGTGTCGTCAATCTCCTGACAGTGCGGATCAATCATCTTCGTTCGATGACGATCAAGACGAAGAACCGCGATATCGAAGGTCCGGCGCAGATGGAAAAGATTGTCGAGGCGATCCGGCAAGGTGATGGAGAGGCCGCCTACAAAGCCGCCCTCGATCACGTTGCGAGCGCGAGCGCAATCGCCGAAGCCGTTCTTATCGCTCAAAAATCAGTCGAATAACGCATTGCCGACCACGTCCGGATCGAATGTGCGGCCTCTTCCTCCGGACGTCGCATTTTCTTCCGAATGTTCTAATTAGGCATATATTACAACCGCTTGAAAAATCGGAATGGCCGCTTATTGACATCATAATTCGTTTAGTGTGATGGTATGCCATAATGAATAATATAAAAGAGCGGAGCGTAGAAATGAACTGGAACCTGAAGTCCCGGAAATGTTCGGTTGCGCGTGCCCAGGCTTACCTGGGGGGAGTCGCGATGGCCCTGCTTGCCGGTGTTGCCGTTGCCCAGGACTGCACGCCGAAAATTGCCGACGACCATCTCATCAAGGCCGGTCATCTGGTCATGGCCACCAGCCCGACCCTGCCGCCGATGGCCTATGCCGATCAACAGGGTGTTCTCAAGGGACTTCGCATCGAACTCGGATACGAGATCGCCAAGCGCCTCTGCCTGAAGCCTGAATATATCAGCACCGAATACGCAACGATGGTGCCGGGTTTGCAGGGCGGTCGCTGGGACATGATCAATGCCGGGCTTTTCGTGACTGCCGAACGCCGCAAAATTCTTTTCATGATACCTTATGAAAATCTCGCGATCAGCATTTCCACGTCTGTCGGCGCCTCCGATCCCATCACCAAGGTGGACGATCTGGCCGGCAAGACCGTCAGCACCGATATCGGCGGTTATGCCGAGCGAAAAATCAAGGAATTGAACGAGGACTTCAAGAAGCGCGGGCTGGCGCCGATGAACATCAACCTGTTCGACAACTACGCAACCGTTTATCAGGCATTGCGTGCCGGGCAGGTGGAGGCTGCGGTCTCGATTGATCCGGTTGCCAAACAGTATCAGGATCGCGGTGAATTCACGCACGCGCTTTCGGGCATGTATCCCACCCCGGGTTCGCTTTCTTTCGGCAGCAAGGACGTGGCCGACGCCGTTTCCGAGGCCATGAAGGAAATGAATGCTGACGGCACGCTCCAGACGTTAATGGGCGGCTATGGCGTGAGTATAGCGCCCGGTGATCTCGCCGTTCTCGGCCCTGAAGGCTGAAATCTCTAAAATCTGAACGTTGATCGTGGCGTGGCTCTTCTGCCGCGACGGTCCCCGCATGAACTGGAGAAAGCCGTGAGGGGTTGGAACTGGGAAGGTTTCTTCGAGTATTTGACGAACTATTATCTTTTCGAGGGCGCGCTGGTCACGCTCGGCCTGACGGTGTTCGCCATGACGGCGGGGCTGGCAATGGGTTTCGTCATCGCGGTGATGCGGATGTCCAGATACCGGTTCCTTTCCGGCCCGGCGTATTTCTACACCTGGATCTTTCGCGGCACTCCGCTTCTGGTTCAGCTTATCATCATCTACACCGGCCTGCCGCAGATCGGAATCAAGCTCACGGTTCTGCAATCCACTCTGATCGGTCTGTCGCTCTGCGAGGCTGCCTATCTGTCCGAGATTGTCCGGGCGGGCATTTCCGCCGTTCCCAAGGGCCAGATCAACGCCGCCCGCGCCATCGGCATGACCGAGGCGCAGGTCATGCGCTACATCGTTGCGCCACAGGCGTTCCGCATTATCATCCCGCCGCTCGGCAACTCCGTGAACGGCGTTCTCAAGACGACTTCGATCGCTTCCATCATCTCGATGGAAGAGCTTTTGCGCCGCACGCAAGTCCTCATCCAGGAGAAGTTTCTCGTCCTGGAACTGTTCATGGTCGCGGCCCTTTATTATCTCGCCATGACGACCGCCTGGGAGCTTATCCAGCGCCGCATCGAGCGGCGGTTCGGCAAGGCTTACGGCTCCATGTCGGCTGACGCACACTAGGGAGCGGTCCGATGTCTCAGACAAGCAGCATGATCGAGCTTCATTCCGTCAACAAATGGTACGGGCCCCATTTCCAGGTTCTCACCAACTGCAACCTCAATGTCGCCAAGGGCGAGGTCGTGGTGATCTGCGGGCCGTCCGGGTCGGGCAAGTCGACGCTGATCAAATGCGTTAACGCCCTTGAGACGGTCGGCAACGGCATCATCATCGTCAACGGTGTCGAGGTGACGGACCCGAAGACCGATATGCCGAAGTTGCGCTCCCGGGTCGGCATGGTTTTCCAGCATTTCGAGTTGTTCCCGCATATGACGATCCTCGAGAACCTGTGCATCGGGCAGGAAAAGGTTCTGGGGCGCTCGACGGCCGAGGCGCACGCCAAGGCGAACGCCCTGCTCGATCGTGTGGGCCTGACGGAGCAGGCGAAGAAATATCCGGGCCAGTTGTCCGGTGGCCAGCAGCAGCGTGTGGCGATCGCCCGGGCACTGGCGATGGACCCGGTCGCCATGCTTTTCGATGAGCCGACGTCTGCGCTCGATCCGGAAATGATCAACGAAGTTCTCGATGTCATGGTTTCGCTTGCGCAGGAGGGCATGACGATGATGGTCGTGACGCATGAGATGGGCTTCGCCCGAAAGGTGGCGGATCGCATCGTTTTCATGGATAGGGGCGAGATCGTCGAGATCGGTGAGGGCGACAGTTTCTTCACCAGTCCCAGGACGGAGCGCGCGCGCTCGTTCCTGTCGAAAATCCTGGCGCATTAGGCTTTCGGCCGCCTGCCCACGACAACCAAGATGAATCGGCGGAGACCCGTAATGATAAACCGTGTCTTAATGCCTCGTGAAATGCTCATTGGTGGCGGCAGCCGCTTCAGGCTGCCTTCCCTATTGAAGTCCCTGGGTGTGTGCCGTCCGCTACTGGTTTGCGATCCGGTCATGCAGAAACTCGGCCACGCCGGTGTGCTTTTGCAGGTGCTCGAAAAAGACGGCATCGATGCCGCGGTTTTTTCCGAGGTCGTGGAGGATCCGACGGATATCTCCGTCACGGCCCTGGTGAAGCGCGTGTCCGGTGGCGGCCACGATTGCCTCGTCGCGCTTGGCGGCGGCAGCGCGATGGATACCGCCAAGGCCGGGGCGATCGTTGCGACGAGCGGAGAGGATTTGAGACGGCTCAAGGTTCCGCGGATCGTCGACTTCGCGGCGATGCCCGTCATCGCGGTTCCGACGACGTCCGGGACGGGATCGGAAGTGACAAGGGCCGCGGTCGTCACGGATACGACAGCGAGCGAGAAGATGCTCATTCTCGGAACCGCCGCGCTGCCCGTTGCGGCCATCGTCGACTATGAACTGACGTTGACTTGCCCGTATCGCGTGACTGTCGATACCGGCATCGATGCCCTGACCCATGCGCTCGAGGCTCTGGTCAACCGCAACGGCAACGCACATGCCGAGGCGCTGGCGCTGTCTGCCCTGAAGCTGATCGGGGCGAACCTGGAAAAAGTAGCGAACAATCCGGACGACCGGGACGCGCGGGAGGCGATGATGCTCGGCGCGACCCATGCGGGTCTTGCCGTCTCGAATACGTCAACGGCCCTGATTCACGGACTCAGCCGGCCGATTGGCGCCTTCTTCCACGTTCCGCATGGAATGTCGAACGCGATGGTCCTGCCACTCGTGACGCGATTTTCCCGCGGTTTCGCCATGCGGGAATACGCCGCTGCCGCGCATGCGCTCGGTTACGCAGATGCAGCAGACAGCGACGAGGCCGCCAGCAGCAAGCTGGTGGACGCATTCATTGGCCTGAACGATCGGCTCCAGGTGCCGACCCTCGAGGAATACGGCGTCGACAGGGTGCGCTACTTCGATCTTTTACCGGAAATGGTCCGGCAGGGACTTGCTTCCGGAACGCCGGCCAACAATCCCCGTGTGCCGAGCGAAGCGGAAATGGCGCGTCTGTACGAACTCGCCTATGACGGCCGTACAGACGGATTCTAAGAAACAAGTATCTGAAATTATTCTGCCTTTCATCGTTCGGGCCAGGCGGCATATCGATGCTTGACAGAGGAATACTATGGCATACCATAAGACAAAATAATGGAGAGAACGCTCATGCCCATCCAGATTCGCAAGACGCTGCTTCAGGTGGAAACAACGCTCATGGAGGGAGGCAAGACCGCGCCTGTTCCCCTGAAGCTTTTCTGCGCCTTCGCGGTCGTGAAGAACCCCTGGGCCGGACAGGGTTTCGTCGAGAATCTGAAGCCGGAAATCCACGCTGCCGCTCCCGTTCTCGGCGAGCTTCTGACCGGAATGATCATCGATGCGGTCGGCTCCGGCGAGGCGGTGGAAGCCTATGGCAAGGTTGCCGTCGTCGGTCTCGATGGTGAGGTCGAGCATGCCTCGGCGCTGATCCACACGCTGCGCTTCGGCAATCATTACCGCACCGCCGTCGGCGCGAAGTCCTACCTTGCCTTCACCAACACGCGCGGGCCGGCGAACACGGCCATCATGATCCCGCTCATGGACAAGAACGACGAGGGCCGCCGCTCCCATTACCTGACGATCCAGACCTCCATTCCCGATGCACCCGCTGCCGACGAGATTGTCGTCGGTCTCGGCGCTTCCGTGGGCGGACGCCCGCACCACCGCATCGGCGACCGCTACCAGGATCTGAAGGATCTCGGTCAGGACGTCGCCAATCCCGCTGGCGTTTAAGGCGATGGAGCGGACAATGGCGGTCGCCACCTTGCCGGACCAGACCGTCCCGATCCCGGTCTTCGAGCGTCGCATTGCCGCGAACGGCGCGGCGTATCACGAATGCGGCAAGGGCGAGCCGCTCGTTCTCATCCACGGTGTCGGCATGCGTCTGGAGGCATGGGCGCCGCAGATCGAGGTGTTCGGCGCCACGCATCGGGTGATTGCCGTCGATATGCCCGGTCACGGCCAGAGCGCGCCGTTGCCTCCCGGCAGCGATCTTGTCGCCTTCGTCGCCTGGTTCGGCGCGTTTCTCGATGTGCTGTCCCTCGACCGTGTGAACGTCGCGGGACACTCGATGGGAGCGCTGGTTTCGGGTGGTGCGGTCGCCGTCTTTCCGGAGCGCATTCGCCGCGTCGCTCTCCTGAATGGCGTCTTCTGCCGCGACACCGCAGCGAAGAAGGCGGTTCTTGCCCGCGCGGCCTCGATCGAGGCGCACGGCATCGATGTGGACGGTCCGGTGCAGCGCTGGTTCGATGACGGCGAGGCGAGCCGGAAGCCGCGCGCGTTGACCCGCGCCTGGCTGAGCGGCATGGACCGGCAGGCCTACGCCACGGCCTACGGCGCTTTTGCCGGCGGTGACGCGACCTATGCCCATGAATGGGCCGGGGTGAAATGCCCGGCGCTGTTTCTCACCGGCAGCGGCGATCCGAATTCGACACCGGACATGGCCCGTCAGATGGCGGCGCTTACCCCCCGCGGTGTGGCGCGCATCATTCAGGGGCACCGGCACATGGTCAATCTGACCGCCGCTGAAGCCGTCAATGCCTTGCTGCGCGAATGGCTGGCAACTCCGGAGCCCGCATCATGACCCGGCCTTTCGATCCACGTGCCCTGCGTTCCGCCTTCGGGGCCTTTGCCACCGGCGTCACCGTCGTCACGACGATGGACGAGGAGGGCAGGCCGCTCGGCTTCACCGCCAACTCCTTCACCTCCGTGTCGCTCGATCCGCCGCTGTTGCTCGTCTGTCTGGCGCGCACGTCCCGCAACTTCGAAACCGTGACGACGGCGCGCGGTTTTGCGGTCAACATCCTCGCCGATACCCAGAAGGACGTCTCGAACACCTTCGCCCGGCCTTGCGAGGACCGGTTCGTGAGCATCGACTGGAGCGCGGGGCCCTGTGGCTCGCCGGTGCTCGCCGGAACGGCGGCGTGGTTCGATTGCAGCCTCCGGCAGGTCATCGAAGCCGGCGATCACGCGATCCTTCTCGGCCGGATCGAGGCGTTCGAAAACAGTGACCGCAACGGTCTCGGCTATGTGCGGGGCGGATATTTCGTGCCGACCCTGGCGGAGAAGGCGGTCTCCGCCGCAACGGAGGGCCGTCTTCGGCTGAGCGCGGTCATCGAACGCGACGGGGCCATCCTGCTGTTCGGCGACGAGCGGAAAATCCTGCCGGGATGCGATGTCGAGGGTGGCGAGCCGCTCGGGGCGCTTCAGGCCGCGCTGGAAAAACTCACGGGCCTGCCGATCACCATCGGCTTCCTCTACTCCGTCTATGAAGACCAGAAGGACGGTCGCCAGCATATCGTCTACCGCGCCTTCGCCGGCGAGGGCGCGCCCGGCGGCGGGGCTTTCATTCCCCTCGGAAGTCTCGCCGCCCAATCCTTCGACAGTCCGGCGACGGCCGACATCGTCACCCGGTTTTCATCGGAAAGCCTGCAGGGCAATTTCGGCGTCTATTTCGGCAACGAAACCAGCGGGCGTGTTCACGCGATTGCCAGAAAGGCATAGAAGGCCATGAAGATTTCGCTTTTCGTCCACATGGAACGGCTGGATGCCAGCCAGACGCACAAGGAACTCTATGACGAGTTCGTTCAACTGTGCGAGATCGCCGACGAGGGCGGCATGCACGGCATCTGGACGGGCGAGCATCATGGCATGGATTTCACCATCGCCCCGAATCCCTTCGTCAACATCGCCGATCTGGCCCGCCGCACGAAGACGGCGCGCCTCGGCGTCGGAACGGTGATCGCGCCGTTCTGGCATCCGATCAAGCTCGCAGGCGAGGCGGCGATGACCGACATCATCGCCGATGGCCGTCTCGAACTCGGCATCGCGCGCGGTGCCTACTCTTTCGAATACGAACGCCTGCTTCCCGGTCTCGACCCGTGGGGCGCCGGCCAGCGCATGCGTGAACTCCTTCCCGCCGTGAAGGGCATCTGGGCCGGCGACTACGCCCATGACGGCGAATTCTGGAAGTTTCCTTCCACCACGTCCGCACCGAAGCCGTTGCAGGAGAACATTCCGCTGTGGGTGGCGGCGCGCGATCCGAACTCGCACGAATTCGCGGTCGCGAACGGCTGCAATGTGCAGGTGACGCCGCTGTGGAACGGCGCTCCGGAGATCGAGAGCCTGATGGGCCGCTTCAATGCCGCGTGCGAAAAAGCGCCGGATGTGGCGCGCCCGAAGATCATGCTGCTGCAGCACGCCTATGTCGCCTCGGATGCCGCGGATATCGAGCAGGCGGCCAGGGAAATCAGCGTTTACTACAATTATTTCTTTGCCTGGTTCAAGAACGAGCGCCCTATCCATCAGGGGCTCATCGAGCGTCTGAGCGAGGAAGACATGGCCGCCAACGCCAACCTGTCGCCCGAGGTGATGAAGACGAACCTGCCCATCGGCACGGCCGACGCGGTGATCGCCAGCCTGAAGGCCTATGAAGACATGGGCTACGACGAATATGCCTTCTGGATCGACACGGGCATGAGTTTCGAACGCAAGAAAGCGTCGCTCGAGCGCTTCATTCGCGACGTCATGCCGGCATTCGAGGGGTAAGGGATCATGCAGCGCTTCCAGCTTTATATCGATGGAACCTTCGAGGACGGAGACGGCGGATTCGAGAGCCTCGACCCGGCGACCGGTGAAGCATGGGCCGTGATGCCGGAGGCGCGCGAGGCGGCGGTGGACAAGGCGGTCGATGCCGCGCACCGGGCCCTGCACGAAGGGCCCTGGGCGAAAATGACCGCCACGCAGCGCGGCCAGCTTCTCTACAGGCTTGCCGATCTCGTGGCCGCCAATGCGAAGGTGCTGGCCGAGCTCGAAACCCGCGATACCGGCAAGATCATCCGTGAGACCTCCACGCAGATCGCCTATGTCGCCAATTACTACCGATATTATGCCGGTCTTGCCGACAAGATCGAAGGTTCCTTCCTGCCGATCGACAAGCCGGACATGGACGTATGGCTCCGCCGGGAACCGGTCGGCGTGGTCGCGCTGGTCGTGCCGTGGAACAGCCAGCTTTTCCTGTCTGCCGTCAAGGTCGGGCCGGCGCTCGCCGCCGGCTGCACGCTGGTGCTGAAAGCCTCGGAGGACGGGCCGGCGCCGCTGCTCGAATTCGCCCGACTCGTCCATGAGGCCGGCTTCCCGCCGGGCGTCGTCAACGTCGTCACCGGCTTCGGCGCCACCTGCGGCGCTGCGCTCACCGGCCATCGGAACGTGGCGCATATCGCCTTCACCGGCGGGCCGGAATCGGCGCGGCACGTGGTGCGCAATTCGGCGGAGAACCTTGCCTCCACCTCGCTGGAACTCGGCGGCAAGTCGCCCTTCGTCGTCTTTGCCGATGCGGATATCGAAAGCGCCGTCAATGCACAGGTGGCCGGCATTTTCGCGGCCACCGGACAGTCCTGCGTCGCCGGCTCGCGCCTCATCGTCGAACGCTCGATCAAGGACGATTTCCTGGCGCGGCTGAAGGTCAAGGCCGAGGCCATCAGGATCGGAAGTCCGCTCGACATGGCGACGGAAGTCGGCCCGCTCGCCACCCGCCGCCAGCAGGATCATGCCGACCGGCTGGTCCAGGCTTCGGTGGCGGCCGGCGCGAGGCTCGTCACCGGCGGCGTTCGCCCCGAAGGACCGGGCAACTATTATCCGCCGACCATTCTCGATTGCGACGATATCGCCTCTCCCTCGCTCGAACAGGAGTTTTTCGGACCGGTTCTTTCGGTCGTCTCCTTCGAGACGGAGGCGGAGGCGCTGCGGCTCGCCAACGATACCCGCTTCGGGCTTGCCTCCGGCGTCTTCACGCAGAATCTGGCGCGTGGCCATCGCATGAGCCGGGCGATCCGCGCCGGGATCGTCTGGCTGAATACCTATCGTGCCGTCTCGCCGATCGCGCCCTTCGGCGGATTCGGGCTTTCCGGCCAAGGCCGCGAGGGCGGCATGGCGGCCGTGCTCGACTACACCCGCACCAAGACCGTCTGGCTCGATACGTCGGATGCGCCTTTCCCCGACCCCTTCGTGATGCGGTGAGCCCATGTTCTATGAGATCCGCACCTACCGGCTGAAGAACGGCACGATTCCCGGCTACCTCACGGCCGTGGGGGAGGAGGGCATCGCGATCCAGAAGACGCATCTGGGCAAGCTCGTCGGCTACTTCTTCTCCGAGATCGGGCCGATCAACGAGATCGTCCACATCTGGGCCTATGAAAGCCTCGACGACCGCGAGGCGCGTCGCGCCCGGCTGGCCGCCGATCCGGCCTGGCAAGCCTTCCTGCCCCGGATTCGCGATCTGATCGAAGTGGCCGAAAACAAGATCATGAAGCCCGCTCCCTTCTTCGACGAAGGAGGCAGGGCGGGCCAGTGAGAATGCGGCGCCGGACCCAAGAAGCCCGGAAGAGGTTTCCCGGTTGCCCTTGAAAATGCGCAGTGGAAACAGCGTCAGCAAAAAACAAGGGAACTGAACATGAAAACCAAAACCGTCATCGCATCGCTCGCCGTGTTTCTGGGAGTTTCCGGACCGGGCCTTTCCGCCGATCTCGTCTTCACGAGCTGGGGCGGCACCACCCAGGATGTTCAGAAGAGCGCCTGGGCCGACAAGTTCACCGCCACGGCGGGCATCGACATCCTCCAGGACGGCCCGACCGACTACGGCAAGATCAAGGCGATGGTCGAGGCCGGAAGCGTGACCTGGGATGTCGTCGATGTCGAGGGCGATTACGCCATCCAGGCCGGCGAGAACGGCCTGCTCGAAAAGCTCGACTTTTCCGTCATCGACAAGGCCTCGCTGGATCCGCGCTTCGTCACCGATTATTCCGTCGGCTCATTCTATTATTCCTTCGTGATCGGCTGCAACAGGGACGCCGTGAAGGCCTGCCCCGCAAGCTGGGCCGACCTGTTCGACACGGCGACGTTTCCCGGCAAGCGCACCTTCTACAAGTGGTCCGCGCCGGGCGTGATCGAGGCTGCGCTGCTCGCCGACGGTGTCGCCGCCGACGCGCTTTACCCGCTCGATCTCGACCGTGCCTTCAAGAAGCTCGACACGATCAAGGCCGATATCGTCTGGTGGTCGGGCGGCGCGCAGTCGCAGCAACTGCTCGCTTCCGCCGAAGCGCCGTTCGGTTCGTTCTGGAACGGCCGCCTGACGGCGCTGGCGGCGACCGGCGTCAATGTCGAAACCTCCTGGGCCGAGAACATCACCGCCGCCGATGCGCTCGTCGTGCCGAAGGGTGCGAAGAACAAGGAGGCGGCCATGAAGTTCATCGCCTTCGCCGTCTCGCCGGAAGGGCAGGCGGAAATGGCGGCCGGCACGGGCTACGCGCCGACCAACCTCAAGTCTCCCGAGCTGATGGACCCGGCCGTCGCCAAGACGCTGCCGGACCAGCAGACCGCTTCCCAGGTCAATGCGGACATGGCCTACTGGGCCAGGCACCGCGACGAGATCGGCGAGCGCTGGTACGCCTGGCAGGCCAGGTAACACAGGCGGGACGCGCCGGGCCGGACATTGCTTCCGGCCCGGCGCGTCCTGCGGCCTTTCCGCCCTAATGGGCGGTCGGGCGCGCATTCGCCCTGAAAACAGGAGAAATCCGAGGTGTCGGCCATGATCGCTTCATCGGAGCCCCAGAGGGACATTGCGACCGTTCGAAAACGCCGGTCCCTGCCGGTCGGTCTCGGGGCCACGCTCCCGGCGCTGGTTCTCGTTCTCGTCTTCTTCGTTCTGCCCGTCGCAGCGCTTCTGACGCGCAGCTTCACCGAACCCGTGACCGGCCTCCAGAACTATGTGGAGCTTCTCGGCAGTTCGACCTATCTGAAGATCTTCTTCAACACGTTCTTCGTGTCGGCGCTGGTCACGGTCATCTCTCTTCTCGTCGGCTTTCCCGTTGCCTGGGCGCTGGCGATCATGCCGCGGCGGGCCGCCAATATCGTGTTCGGCATCGTACTGCTTTCCATGTGGACCAATCTTCTGGCCAGGACCTATGCCTGGATGGTCCTTCTCCAGCGCACCGGCGCCATCAACAAGACGCTGATGAACCTTGGCCTCATCGACACGCCGCTCGCGATGGTCAACAACCTCGTCGGCGTCACCATCGGCATGACCTACATCATGCTGCCCTTCATCATCATTCCGCTCTACGGCGTCATCCGCAAGATCGACCCGATGATCCTTCAGGCCGCGGCGCTGTGCGGCGCGAGCCGCCGGCAGGCCTTCACCGGCGTTCTCCTGCCGCTTGCCATGCCGGGTATGGTCTCCGGCGCACTCATGGTCTTCGTCATGTCGCTCGGCTATTTCGTCACCCCGGCGCTTCTCGGCGGCACCGCCAACATGATGCTCGCCGAACTCATAGCGCAATTCGTCCAGTCGCTGGTCAACTGGGGCATGGGCGGTGCCGCCGCACTCGTCCTGCTCGTCGTCACACTCAGCCTTTACGCCCTCCAGCTTCGCCTGTTCGGCGCCGCCGGCAACGGGAGGAACTGACATGCTCCTGAATTTCAGCACGCTCGGAAGCTGGAAATGGTTCCTGATCGTCGTCACGACGCTGACCTGCGCCTTCCTGCTTCTGCCGATCCTCTTCATTGCGGCGCTCTCCTTCGGCTCGTCGCAATGGCTGATCTTTCCGCCGCCCTCCTGGACGCTGGATTGGTATGGCGCGCTGTTTGCCGATCCGCGCTGGCTGGAGGCCGCCTGGACCAGCTTCCGCATCGCCCTCATCGTCACCGTTCTCTCGGTCGCGATCGGCCTCGTCGCCTCCTTCGGGCTGGTGCGCGGGTCGTTCCTCGGCCGCAATACCATGCGGGCGCTGTTCATGACGCCGATGATCCTGCCGGTGGTGGTGCTGGCGGTGGCGCTCTACGCCTTCTTCCTGAAGATCGGCCTTGCGGGAACGACGACGGGTTTCGTCATCGCCCACCTGCTCGTCGCCCTGCCGTTCTCCATTCTGGTCTTGACCGGCGCTCTGGAGGGGTTCGACAAGTCCATCGAGGATGCCGCCGTGCTGTGCGGCGCCTCGCCGCTCAAGGCGAAGATGCTGGTGACGCTGCCCTGCATCAGCCACGGCCTGTTTTCCGCTGCCATCTTCTCCTTCCTCACCTCGTGGGACGAGGTGGTGCTGGCGATCTTCATGGCCAGCCCGACGCTCCAGACGCTGCCGGTGAAGATCTGGGCGACGCTGCGCCAGGATCTGACGCCGGTGATCGCCGCCGCCTCGACGCTGCTCATCCTCATCACGCTGATCCTGATGCTGCTTGCCGCGGCCCTCAAGAAAGGACTGAAAGCATGACGCCGTTTCTCGAAATCTGTAACATCCGCAAGGAATACGGCCCGGTCGTCGCCGTCCACGACGTCAGGCTCACTGTCGGCCGCGGCGAATTCATGACCTTCCTCGGGCCGTCCGGCTCCGGCAAGAGCACGACGCTCTACATCCTCGCCGGCTTCGAACGGCCGACGGGAGGCGATATCCTGCTCGAGGGCCGGACCATTCTGGATACGCCGTCGCACCGGCGCAATATCGGCATGGTTTTCCAGCGCTATACGCTCTTCCCGCATCTTTCGGTCGGCGAAAACGTCGCCTTTCCGCTCAAGGTGCGCGGCTGGTCCAAGGCCGATATCACCGGGCAGGTGCGCAGAATGCTCTCCCTGGTGCGGCTCGAAGGCTTCGAGGATCGCAGTCCGGCGCAGATGTCGGGCGGCCAGCAGCAGCGGGTGGCGCTTGCCCGTGCGCTGGCCTACGATCCGCCGGTCCTGCTGATGGACGAGCCGCTTTCGGCGCTCGACAAGAAGCTGCGGGAGGAAATCCAGCACGAGATCCGCCGCATTCACCAGCAGACGGAAGTGACGATCCTCTACGTCACCCACGATCAGGAGGAGGCCTTGCGTCTTTCTGACCGCATCGCGGTGTTCTCCAGGGGGGTGATCGACCAGATCGGCACGGGCGAAGAGCTCTATTCCAACCCGGCGACCCGCTTCGTGGCCGAGTTCGTCGGCGACAGCGATTTCATCGCCTGCCGGCTTCTGGCCTCCCGCAACGGGCGGGCGGACGTTTCGCTCGGCAACGACCTGACCGTGTCGGACGTGCCTCTGCACGGGACGGCCGGCGAACGCGCCGGCGTTGAACTCATGCTCCGCCCCGAACGCATCTCGCTTTCCCGGGAGAAGAAGGAAAGGGCGCTTGCGGCCACGGTCGAGGACATCACCTTTCTCGGCAACAACATCCTCGTCGCAACCCGCATTGCCGATCGCACACCGGTTTCCGTGCGCGTTCCCTTCGGTCACGAAGCCGTCTCCGGTATCGAGCGCGGCATGCCGGTCTGGCTGAGTTTCGAGGCCGGCGCGGCTCACGTCTTCGCTGCCTGAAAGAGCGATCGTGACCGTTCCGGACAGCCCGCCACCCCTCTGGCGGACAGGGCAATGGCGCAAAATTATCGGCTGGTGAAACCTGGCAACGACCTGCTGGGCGACGTCGGGGAAAGCGGTTTGCAGGCTGGGGCGCTTCGGTTGTCACTTTCCGGAGAAGGCCTGTTTCAGCGCATCGCTCATCGGAAGCTGGAGATGGATGTTCCTTCCCGGGATCGGCTGGTTGAACCACCGGTCGTAGATCGCCGGCATTTCGGGGCTTCGGTAGATCCGCTCCAGCGCCGCGTTGACGGCTTCCTCGAAATCCCGGTCCCCGAGACGCATCATGAACCCGTAGGGTTCGGGATCGGTCAGCGTCTCTTCGGAAAGCGCGTAGGCATGAGGATCGTCCGATTCGGCGATCATGGCGCTCAGAAGGATATCGTCCATTGCGAAGGCGGACACCCGTTCCTGCGTGACGAGGTCGAACGCCGCCCGCAGCGAATCCGCCCGCATGAGGGAAAGATTCAGTTTTCTTTCGCGGTTGACCGCCGTGATATGTGCTACATTGACAGTGCCGAGCGTGACGCTGACGCTTCTGCCGGCGAGGTCGTCTATGGTGTGGAACCTGTTCTTCGCGAGGGATACGTAGCGGGTGGAAACGAAGAAATGGCTGGCCGCGAAAGCGACGCTGCGCCGTCTCTCCTCCGTGTTCGTGCTGGCGTTGCATTCGATGTCGATTTCGCCGTTGTTGAGCATTTGCACCCGGTTGCTGGGTGTGCGGGCAACGTATTCGATTTCGACATGGGGGAGGGCGAGTGTGGAGCCCAGATCCTCCGCGACCTTTTTGCACAGATCGATCGAATAGCCCATCACCGTTCCGTCCGTGTGACGATAGGAGAAGGGCGGCGTGTCTCCATAGCCGATCCGCAGCACGCCGGTCTGCTTGATGCGGTCGAGCGTCGAGGCGGGCGCTTCGGCCTGGGCTTGGGGCGCGCCGGCACCGACCGCCGCCAGGACGAAGGCGGCAAGTCCGAGAAGGGTCCGGCGAAGGGCGTTGAAAGAACGCATCGTCATCTCCTCAATCCTCATATTCCTGCGGATTCGCGAAAGCGGCTTTCAGGTCCGCCGACATGGGAAGGTTGAGGTTCTGTCCGGTCGGCGGAACGGGCTGCATGAACCATTTCTCGTAGATCGCGTTGATTTCGCCGCTTTCGAAGATCCGGCGCATCTCCCGGTTCACGAGGTCCTTGAAGGCGAGATCGCCCGGCGGCATCAGGATGCCGTAGGGTTCGGGCCGGCTCAGCGTCTCGCTGGAGATGGTGAAATCGGAAGGTGTCGGCGATGAAGCCACGAGGCCGGCGAGCAGGATGTCGTCCATGACGAAAGCGGAGGCGCTTCCGGCTGCCACCATTTCGAAGGCTTCCTTGTGACCGCGGCTCAGGATGACGGAAATGTTCAGGTTCCGCGTCCGGTTCAGCTCGTTTAGCTGTTCGATGTTGACCGTCCCGGTTGTCGAAACGACGCTGCGGCCCGCAAGATCGGCAATGGTGTCCATGCCGTCCTTCTTCTTGGAGACGAACCGCGTCGCCGTCACGAAATGCGGATAGGAGAATTCGGCAAGCTGGCGTCGCTCGGCGTTGTTGGTTGTCGCCGCACATTCCATGTCGACGCTGCCATTGCCGATGAGGATGAACCGTGTGGCCGTCGTCGCCGGCATATAGACGATCTCGATGCTGTCGAGCCGCAGTTCTCGCTGGATGCCCTCGACGATCCTGAGACAGATGTCCGTGGAATAGCCGACGACGTTGTCGTCCACGACATAGGAGAAGGGCAGCTCGTTCTGTCGATGGCCGATGACGATCGTTCCGGTTGCGGCGATCTTGGCCAGCGTGTCGGCCGCGGCCGCACCTGCCGAAGGCAGGAGCGCCGCCAGCAGGATGGAAGAGAAGGCGACCGTTCCGGCCCGCGACGGTCGCCCCGGAATGATCCGGCCCCGAAGGCGTTCAAGAACAATACGAAGACTGGAAATCCTTGTCAGCATCTCGATCCACTCCTTCAGAAAGACGGTCCGGTACGCCGGCTGAAGCCGGGCCGCGCAGAACCCTTCCTCATGGTCATGCCGTTCCGGTAAAAAACGAAATTGCCGCGGCCGGCGTCCTTGGCTGCGTAAAGAGCCACGTCGGCATTGGTCAGCAGGTCGTGGGAGGTGTTCCCGTCGGCGGGAGCGCAGGCTATCCCGACGCTTGCTCCGATGCTCAGCGCCCGGCCCTCGATCGCGAAGGGCGTGCCGATCTCCTCCACGATGCGTCCTGCCAGACGGCGCGCTTCCGTGGCCGCATCGCGCGAAACCTGCTGGACGATGGCGAACTCGTCTCCGCCGAGCCGGCTGGCGATGTCTTCGGGACCGAGCAGCAGCGTGATCCGGTTGCCGACCGCGACGAGAAGCGCATCGCCGGTCGCGTGACCGAAGCTGTCGTTCACCGCCTTGAAGCGGTCGAGGTCGAAAAGCATGAAGTTGACCTGCCGGCCGGTGGGCAGCAGTTGCATGGCCTTGTCGAGCGCCTTGTTGAGGAAGGCGCGGTTGGGCAGGCCGGTCAGCGTGTCGTGATGGGCCATGTGTTCCAGGTGCATCGCCGCTTCCTTGACCTGCCGCAGGTGCTCACGCTCGACGACGGCCTCGCGAAGCGTCTCGATGGCGGCCGCCAGACGGCCGATCTCGTCCTGCCGGTTGCGGAAGGGCGTGATGGCCCCCGTGTCGTTGTGGGCGATCCGCGTCAGAGCCTGGATCAGTACCGGAACCGGCCGGAACAGCCTGCGCATCAGCGCCGTGACGAGGACGGCCGTTGCGACCAGAACGGCAAGAAGCGCCAGCAGCGAGTTCTGCACGAGCGAGTCCCGCATCCGGTGGAGTTCTGCGGTCTGCCCGATGCTGGATACCACCGCGCCGAGCAGTTCCCCGTCGGGCGTGACGACCGGCAGGGAGCTGACGAAATGCTCTTCGCCGCCGATGCGTGCGAAACCGACGAAAAAGTCCTTCAGCGCCGCCGGCCGCATGGCTTCAGGCTCGCCGTACTCGAGGGAACTGCCCCTTGCGGTTGCAAGGGAGTCGGCGATGGCGACGAAACCGTCCACGCCCGAGAAGCGGAACAGCCAGACATTTTGCCGGGTCTGCGCGCCGGCCAGCGCCAGCACGTCGGCCGGGGCGAAGCCGGTATTGAGCACCGAATCCTCGTCCCCGATCGGACGTTCGGTGACGAGGCGGACGATCTGGCCGGAGGAATCGGTTTCGACGGAAACGGATGTGTAGATGCCCCGGATGGTGGAACTGGCGATCTGGGCGTTCATTTCCGCCTGCCGTCGCCATTGCTCGCGCGAACCGCGCTCCAGCATGATCAGGCCGGCGGCGGCGCCGACACCATAGGCGAAGACGACGCCCAGCAGCATGAACACCGCGACCTTGCCGAGGAGGGAGTGGCGCCAGTTCAGCTTGCCGCCGGTCCCGGGGGGCGGCGACGAGGATATTCCCGCCGTTGTCAGGGCCGGTTCCGGGTGCGACATGGTCTCGTCTTGCTGCATCGCGCTATGGGAATTGATGTTTCAGACAATGATTGGAAGCTGTATTTCAAACAGTTTAACGCTGCTTTTGCGGATTTGATAAAAGATTATGGACCTGTTCGCCGCCGCAAAGGCGGGCAGGTCCCGGGTGTCGTTGAAACGTCCTTGTCGCGCGCCCCCGAAGCGCCTCCGGTTCCGGAATCGTGCAGCCCGGAATCGGAATTGCCTCGCCGCTCAGCTCCCGGATACGCGATATGGCGGCGACCATGATCGGTCCGACATCGAGGGTTGCGGGCAGGGCCGTTCCCGATAATCCTGCACAGCAGGATTCGTTATTGTCCCTCATCCATCGGGATACATCCGCCTTCCATCGATCGATTTCCTCGCCGGACACCTCGCCTCGGGCGATTTTCCAGATGAAGGCGATGGTTTCGGCGTCCGGCTCATGACCGGAAAGCCTGAGATTGGAAAGGGCATTGTCGACGACTTCGATCTGGGTGAACCGGTGCTGCATGCTCATGCCGATACTCCGGACAGTGTAAATGTGTTGCGGGAGGGCGGATCGCTGGTTCAGGCGACGTTCCTGAACCGTTCGGATGACCAGCCGGAAGCCGAATGATCCCGGGCGCCGGTCTTGAATGCCGAGGCGAGCGCCCCCAGCGCTTCCGCCTCGCCGGCGAGGTCGCGGGCGGCGGACGCGGTCTCCTGCACCATTGTGGCATTGTGCTGCGTGGTGCCGTCGATCTGGTTGACCGCCGCGGTCGTTTCCCCGAGAGCGGTCGACTGTTCCCGCGCCGAGGCGGCGATCTCCGAAACCAGCCCGGCGATTTCGGTCAGGCTGCCGATGACGCTCTTCAGCGTTTCTCCCGTCTGGCCGACCAGCACGACGCCGGTCTGCACCTGCCGGTCCGAATTGTCGATCAGGGTCTTGATCTGCTTGGCAGCCTCTCCCGAGCGTCGCGCCAGTTCGCGCACTTCCTGCGCGACGACCGCGAAGCCCTTGCCGGCCTCGCCCGCCCGCGCCGCCTCGACGCCGGCGTTCAGCGCCAGAAGGTTGGTCTGGAACGTGATCTCGTCGATGACGCCGAGAATCTGGCCGATCTGGCGCGAGGAGGAGACGATGTCGTCCATCGCACGAATGGAATCCTCGACGACGGCGCCGGACTGTTCGGCACGATGACGCGCCGAGGTCGCCACGGTCGCGGCCCTGTCCGCAGCCTGTGCCGTTTCCGATACCGCTTCGCGCAGTTCGGTGAAGGCCGCGGCAGTTTCCTCGACGGAAGCCGCCTGCTGCTCGGTCCGGCGGGAGATATCGTCCGTCGTGTGGCTGATGCCGGTCGCCGCGGCAAGCACCGCGTCGGCCTTGCCCGCAACCTGGTCGATCGCGCCGGAAAGGCGATGGGCAGCTTCATTGAAATCGTTGCGTAGTTCCTCGAACTCCGGGGGGAAGCTCGCCGAGATCGAACAATCGAGATCGCCGGTCGCCATCTTGCGCAGGGATTCGCCGAGCATGCTGACGACCTCGGCCAGTTCCGCCGCCCGGGCGGCCTCCTTCTTCCGGTGACTGGCTTCCGCGTCCCGCAGGGCGACAATGTGGCGAATATCGCTCCACAGGCAGATCATGAAGTCGACCCCGTCGACTTTGGCGGTGAACAGGGTGACGAGAACGTCGAGCGGGAATCCGTCGGGCCGCTGGTGGCGCCATTCGAAGCGGGCCATTCCGGTTCGTGCGAGATCGGCCAGATGTTCGTCGGAGGCCGTTTTGGAAGAGCGCCCGTCCGGCTGGAACTCCGGCGATAGCCGAGCGGGATGAATGCCGATGAACTTCTCGCGCGGCAGGTTCATGAGAACCTCCGCACCGTGGTTGCAATCGATGATTTTCTCACCGTCCATAACGTATATGCCGTCCGGCGAGTGCTCGAAGATAAGCCGTGAGGCGATGTCGCGCAGGGAGCGTTTTTCCTTGAAGAATTTCATTTTTCAGATCCTGGATGCTGATTTCGATGAACTGGAAACGGGCGGTCCCGGGGGCCCGATGCCCGTCACGCGGCGACGCTCCATTCTTCTGGATCGGTGTCTGCGAAGATGGCTTCGAGGTTGAGGAAGCAGATCATGGCCTTGTCTCGGGCGATGATTCCCTGTGCGTAGGAGGTATCGGTTCCGATGCCGGCGGGAACCGGCTGAAGCTCGCCGGCGGCGACGGTGAGAATGTCGGAAACCCGGTCGACCATCAGGCCGACCGTCATCCCCTTTATGCTGGTGACGACGATGGCGCTGCGCTCGCTGGTCTCGGCCTTCGCCATGCCCAGCTTGACCGCCAGGTCGACGATCGGGATGACCGTGCCGCGCAGGTTCATCACGCCCATGACGTCGGCCGGCGCCCGCGGCAGCGGCGTCACCGGTGCCCATCCGCGAATCTCGCGGATGGAGGTCGTCTTCACGCAGAACTGCTGCTCATGCAGCATGAAGGCGATGATTTCGAGCGTGTCGTCCGTTACGGTGTTGCCGGCATTCATCAGAATTCCTCCCATTCGTCCTTGCGGACGGCGGCATTGCCGGCAAAGGCGCCGGCGATCTTGCGGCCGAGCGCGCGCACCGGCGACGGGGCGGGGGCTTCCCCACCCGTTGCCCGGCGCACGGGCGCCGCCGCCTGCGGCGCACCCGACGACAGCCTGAACAGCGTCAGCAGCGCGTTGAGCGAGGCGACCTCCTTCGTCAGGCTGTGCGTGGCGGCGGTCGTCTCTTCCACCATCGCCGCGTTCTTCTGCGTGTCCTGGTCCATCTGGTTGACGGCGGTGTTGATCTGCTGGAGGCCGGAAGACTGTTCCTGCGCCGACTCCACGATCGCCGCGACGTGGCGGTTGATCTCCTGAACTTCCGCCACGATCGTTTCCAGTGCCTTTCCGGTGTCGCCGACGAGCTGCACCCCTTCCTGCACCTGTTCGCTCGAGGCGGTGATCAGCGCCTTGATCTCCTTGGCGGCATTGGCCGAACGCTGGGCCAGCTCGCGCACCTCCTGCGCCACGACAGCGAAGCCCTTGCCGGCATCGCCGGCACGCGCCGCCTCGACGCCCGCGTTGAGCGCGAGAAGGTTGGTCTGGAAGGCGATCTCGTCGATCACGCCGATGATGTTGGAAATCTCGCTCGACGACTTCTCGATGCGCTCCATCGCGACGACGGCGCGGCGCACCACCTCGCCGGACTGTTCCGCGCCGGAACGGGTGCGGCTGACGAGCTGGCCGGCTTCCTGGGCGCGCCGGGTCGAATCCTTGACGGTGGTGGTGATCTGTTCGAGGGCTGCGGCGGTCTCCTCGACGGCGGCGGCCTGCTGCTCGGTGCGCCTGGCCAGGTCGTCGGCCGCCGACTTGATCTCGTTGGCGCCGGCATCGATGCCGCGGGCGTTCTCGGCCACCCGGCTCAGCGCGGACTGCAACTTCTCCGCCGAAGCGTTGAAGTCGTTGCGCACGGCGTCGAGCGTAGCCGCAAACGGCTGGGCGATGCGGTAGGACACGTCGCCGTCGGACAGCTTCGAAAGGCCGGCGGCCAG
>NZ_JANFPI010000002.1 GCF_026552795.1 Ectorhizobium quercum | reverse complement strand
AGTGATGGTGTCGTTCATCGACACGCACCGGGTGATGCATGGGGTCGAGCCGATCTGTAGCGTGCTGCCGATCGCCCACTCCACCTATTACAGCCATCTGGCGAAGCGGGCCGATCCGGCGCGGCAGTCCGACAGGGCGCGCCGTGACGATGCGCTGCGCCCCAAGATCCTGCGGGTTTTTGAAGAGAATTATCGGGTCTATGGCGTGCGCAAGATCTGGCGGCAACTGCGCCGCGAAGGCTTCGATGTCGCCCGTTGCTCGGTGGCGAGGCTGATGAGGGGGCTGGGTATTCAGGGCATCATCCGTGGCAAGCCGCACAGGACGACGATCCCAGACCGCTCAGCCCCGCGGCCGCTGGACAAGGTGAACCGCCAGTTCCGGGTGCCTGCGCCGAACATGCTCGGGGTCAGCGACTTCACCTATGTCGCCACTTGGAAGGGATTTGCTTACGTCGCCTTCGTGATCGACGCCTATGCCCGCAAGATCGTCGGATGGCGTGTCAGCACCTCGGCTCACGCGGGGTTCGTTCTCGATGCCCTGGAGCAGGCCGTGCATGATCGGCAGCCCGCCAAGGGGATGGGGCTGGTTCACCACTCGGACCGCGGCTCGCAATATTTGAGCATTCGCTACAGCGAACGTCTGGCCGAAGCGGGCATCGAGCCTTCGGTTGGGAGCGTTGGCGACAGCTATGACAATGCCTTGGCTGAGACAATTAATGGCCTGTTCAAGGCCGAGGTGATCCATCGCCGCAGCCCTTGGCGCAGCTTCGAAGCGGTGGAATACGCCACACTTGAATGGGTGGACTGGTTCAACAACCGCCGACTGCTCGAGCCGATCGGGAACATCCCGCCAGCCGAAGCTGAGGTGAACTTCTACGCAGCTCTGGAAAATGAATCTAGGGCAGCGTAACTAACGAAAATCAGCCTCCGGCAAACCCGGAGCGGTTCACTCCTTTATGCAAGTTGTTTCCAACGTTGATGCCGACGGCCCTCGGTTGGAGCTTGGATCCTACACGCTTGATGAAGGAGCTGCCGCCTATCTGAATGGGAACAGGCTGTTCCAATGGCATGCTGTCGTGGTGGGAAGTACGGGTTCGGGTAAGTCAGTCACGACAGCCCGCCTCCTTGATCAAATTGCAGCCTTGCCGCTCGCAAATGCCATCCTTTTCGATATCCATGGTGAGTACGGCACGCTGCAAGGCGATGAGTTTCGCCATCTGCGCATTGCCGGGCCAGCCGATCTGGATCAGGGGCGAGGACTGGCGGACGGCGTTCTTTATCTGCCATACTGGTTACTCGGATATGAGGCCATGGTCTCTTTGTTCGTCGATCGGACGGATCAGAATGCCCCTAACCAGGCGATGGTCATGTCGAGTTGCATCACGGCGTCGAAAAGGGCATTTCTCGAAGCAGGCGCACATGCGGATATTCTTGCGAACTTCACGGTCGATAGCCCTGTGCCGTTCGACATCGACAGCGTCCTAAATGATTTAGTGCGTCTGGATACTGAGAGAGTCCCGGGCGCAAAAGCTGGCACGGATAAAGCTGGAGACTTCAATGGAAAGCTCAGCCGCCTGATCGCCAGATTTGAAGCAAAACGTGCGGATCGTCGCTTGGGTTTCCTCTTCCAGCCACATGCCGAATGCATGAAGATGGACTGGCTTGTCCAAATGGCCCATTGTTTGGTCGGCGGACGAACCGACCAGGCAGATGGCCGTGGGGGAATAAAGATTATCGATTTCTCCGAGGTTCCATCGGATATCTTGCCCTTGATGGTCAGCCTCCTTGCCCGGCTGATCTTCAATATCGCGCAATGGACACTTGCCGACCGACGGCATCCGGTCGCACTGTTCTGCGACGAGGCCCATCTCTACATTCCTGAACATTCGAAACGGGATTCCGTCGATGACATTTCGGTCGGGATATTCGAGCGAATTGCCAAGGAAGGCCGAAAGTATGGGGTCGGACTGGTTGTGATCAGTCAGCGACCTGCCGAGGTGAACAGAACGGTCCTCAGCCAGTGCAATAACGTCATCGCGATGCGGTTGACCAACGTTGACGATCAAGCGGTTATTCGGCGTTTGCTCCCCGACAGTCTTGGCGGTTTCGGTGATCTACTCCCGGTACTTGATATCGGCGAAGCTCTTGTGGTTGGAGATGCCAGTCTTCTGCCAAGCCGTGTGAGAGTGGCTGAACCGCGCTTCTGGCCGAACAGCGCGACCGTTGAATTTTGGACGAGATGGGCACAAGGGCCATCAAACATAGATACCGCAAGTTCCAATCTCTGCCTGGAGACGGCAGAGCGCGCGGTAGGATGTGCCGCATTTCCAGTCGCCAACCCTGTCAAGAAAAAGCTTGGTGGCAACTGCTACATAATGGCGGAAAACTTCGATGCCTTCATCGCTTCCGCTCCTTCTCCCAGCCGGGAAATTATCGCAGAAAACTCCAATTATGAACGATCCAGTTTTTGGGGAGCACGTCAAGCGGAGAGGACACCATATCCCTGTTCATAATCTCCTATATGAGGCATTCGCTTTCCAGTCCCCGATCCTGAAGCTCCTGGTTGAAGCTCATGATACTCTTGCGCAATATTGCCTCGAATTGCAGAACAATGCGCGAAACGGGTCTGTTGCGCGAATAAAGAAGCGCGAAAGTCAGGGGGACCTGACGTTCGTAGGGAATGGCGACCACTTTTCCCAGCGGATCGTGGGCCAGTACGAGCGGGTGGGCAAATGCGATGCCCAGTCCGCTTTGCGCCATGTGCATCGAGGTCACAGACTGGTTCGTCGTCAGAACCTGAAAACCCGCGACCTCTTCACCCAGACTTTCGCGCAGGATAAAGCCCGGAGTGGTTTCCGCGCCATGAACGATGATCGTTTGCTTCATCAGGTCGGCGGCGGTGATGATGTCATTGCCGGCGAGAGCGTGCCCGGCAGGTACAAGGCACACCATCGACATGCGCAGGAGCGGCTGCACTGAAACGCCGACCTCGTCGAGCGGCATGAACGCAAAACCTATATCGCAGTATTCCTGACGGATTTGCCTTACGACATCGCTGGCTGTGTGTACCTCGGTGCGGATTTTCACCTGACTGCGCGCCGCCCTGAACGTTTTGATGGCGTCGGGCAGTATTTGCGCCGTAAATGAAGGGACCGAAGCAATCGACAATGCGCCGGCCCGGTTGTCCTTCAGTTCTTCGGCCTTGCCTCGCAGCGATGCCATCTGGGCGAAAAGACGTTCGATTTCCGGCAATACGTTATTGGCCTCGACTGTCAGCCGGGTCCTGCCGTTCGAACGCACGAAAAGAGCAAAACCGAATTGCCCTTCCAGCTCTTTCAGCGTTTGGCTGACAGCCGGCTGCGAAACGCGCATCAGGCGTGCCGTTTCGGTGACGCTCTGCGTACGTGCGAAAAGGCGGAATGTCTCCAACTGGCGGAGGCCAATGTTCATAACCGATTCCTTATGTCGACATAGAGGTTTTGTATTAGTTCTAATGGAAAAACTCTGCAATTGTCCTTACCGGGAACAAAATAAAGAAACCGGACAGGATCAGAAAAGGTTGGATACTCTCCTCGATATCGGTGGCCTTGAGGTCGATTTCTCTCTGAAGGAAGGTCTCCTGCATGCTGTAAAGGGCGTTTCCTTTACGGTCGGGCGTAGCGAAACCCTGTGCCTTGTCGGTGAATCCGGATCCGGAAAATCGCTGACCGCGCTTTCCGTTCTCGATCTGCTGCCCGCCGGAGCGACCCGCCGCATGGACCGTGCGATCTTTGCCGGACAGGATATTTCCCGCTACGGGGAGCGGCAGATGCAGGATCTGCGGGGACGTGCGATCGGCATGATCTTCCAGGACCCGACGATGGCCTTCAATCCGACCATGACGATTGGCAGGCAGCTCGAGGAAGTGTATCTGCGCCACGTTTCGCGCGACCGGCGGAAGGCCCGTGCAAGGGCAATCGGCCTGCTGGACCGGGTTGGCGTCACCAGGCCCGAAACACGTATGGATGAATATCCACATCAGCTTTCGGGCGGCTTGCGCCAGCGGGCGATGATCGCCATGTCGCTGATGTGCGAGCCGCAGCTTCTCATTGCCGACGAGCCGACGACGGCACTGGACGTTACCATGCAGGCCCAGGTCCTTTCGCTCCTGAAATCCGTACAGGAAAGTTTCGGAATAGCGATCCTGTTCATTACCCATGATCTCGGTGTCGTTGCGGCGATTGCCGACAGGATCGCGGTGATGAAATCCGGCCTGATCGTCGAAACGGGCGATGTCAGGCAGGTGCTTGGAAACCCGCGCGAGACCTACACGAAAGCCCTGATCGCCGCCGTGCCGAAGGCGCCGGGCCTTGCTCACTTCCCGCGCGTGGAGACTGCCCATGCTGGTTAATACTGCACGCACGATTGCGCTCGAAGCGGCCATGACCACCCGCGAATTTGCCGTCAAGGGCCGCAAGGAGCCGTTCATTGCCGTCAATGAGGTCAGTCTGAGGCTTTACGAGGGAGAATCCCTCGCGCTGGTCGGTGAGTCCGGTTCGGGCAAGACGACGCTTGCGCGCATGATGCTCGGTCTGCTCGAACCTACCCGCGGCGACTTGCAGGTTTTCGGGCGTGAAATCAGCACCTATTCGCGTCTTCATCTGGCCTCTCTCGTCCAGCCGGTCTTTCAGGATCCCTATGCCTCGCTCAATCCGCGCAAGCGTCTGGTCGACATCATCTCGATGCCGTTGCGTGCCGCACACAAGGTGAGCAGGGACGAGGTGGAAGCGCGGGTGGAAGACATTCTGCGGAAGGTCGAATTACCGGCATCCTTTGCCCGGCGCTTTCCCCACGAACTTTCCGGTGGCCAGCGTCAGCGCGTGGCCATTGCGAGGGCGCTGATAAACGAGCCCAGAATTCTGGTCTGCGACGAACCGACGTCGGCGCTCGACGTATCCGTGCAGGCGCAGATTCTCGAATTGCTGAAACAGCTCAGGGTCGAATTTGGACTGTCCTATCTCGTTGTCACGCACAATATCGGTGTCGTCTCCGAACTGTGTGACCGGGTTGCCGTCATGTATCACGGAAAGCTCGTGGAGGACGGCCCGGTCGGGAATGTGCTGCGCGCGCCTGTGCATGACTATACGCGCCGCCTGCTGTCTGCTGTCCTGCCCGTGGATCCCGACCAGGCGCGCGCGCTTCTTCTTGCTGCTTTCATTCCTCTTGAAAACCGCCCGTCCTGAAATGGAGAATGCCATGACCATGAGCCTCAGAAAAAATGTTCTGTCGCTGCTTGCCGCAACGATTGCCTTCTTGCCGGTGCATGCCTTCGCAGGCAAGGATAACGATACGCTTGTCGCCGCCTTCCAGGCGAAACTCCCGAGCCTCGACCGTTATCATTCCCCGGGGCGCGAGGGTTTTCTTCTCGGTCTGCTCGCCTATGACGCGCTGGTCTATCGCGATCCGAACACATTCGAACTGAAGCCCTTGCTCGCGACCGCGTGGCGGCAGGTCGATGACAAGACCTGGGAGTTCGATCTTCGCCAGGGCGTGAAATTCCACAACGGCGACCAGATGACGGCAGAGGATGTCGCCTACAGTCTGATGTATGCGGCCGATCCTGAAAACAAGGTCTTCAACCGCATGACCGGCGGCTGGATCGAGCGCGTCGATATTCTCGATCCGTACAAGGTTCGCATTGTCGGCCACGATGTCGCGCCTCTGGCGCTGGAATACATCATCCAACTGCCGGTCGTACCGAAAAAGTACCGTGAGAGTGTGGGAATTCAGGCGTTTTCCGAAAAGCCTGTCGGAACCGGCCCCTTCATGATTGCCGAGCGCAGCGGCAACGATGTCGTGTTCAAACGCAACGAGGATTATTTCGAGGGTGGCGGCAAGAGCAAGCCCGCGATCGGTACGTTCATCTACCGCGCCATCCCTGATGTGAACACCCAGGTGGCCGAGCTGATCAGCGGTGGCATCGACTGGGCCTATTACATTCCTTCCGATCAGGCTGAAAAGCTCAAGCGCATGCCGATGGTCGATGTCATCAACGCCGAAACCTTCCGCATCGGCTTCCTGACGCTCGATGCGGCCGGCTTGTCGGACCCGGCGAGCCCGCTGAAAGACGAACGTGTCCGCCAGGCGATTGCCTATTCGATGGATCGTGAGGCAATGGCCAAATCGCTGGTCGGCGGCGCTTCGAAGCCGATCCCGTCGGCATGCACGCCTTCGCAGTTCGGCTGCTTTGCCGATGTGACGCAATATCCCTATGACGTCGAGAAGGCGAAGGCGCTGATGGCCGAGGCCGGTTACGCCAACGGTTTCGATATCGATATCTACGGTTATCGCAGCCGCCCCGTGGCCGAGGCCATCATCGGCTACCTGAATGCTATCGGCATCCGCGCGAACCTTCACTGGTTGCAATATTCGGCAGTGATCCAGGCACGACGCGACCACAAGACCCCGATCGTCATCGACGATTTCGGCTCGGCCGGCGTGAACGATGTCGGCGCCATCCTGCCGTTCTTCTTCGCCGAATCTCCCGACGACCAGTCCCGCGATCCTGTCGTGACGCAGGCCGTGAAGGAAGCGGGTACGATTGCCGATCAGGACAAGCGCAAAGCCCTTTACGAAACAGCCCTGAAGCAGATTGCCGACAAGGCTTACTGGGCGCCGTTGTTCAGCATGCCGGTCAACTACGTCATGTCGAAAAGCGTCGATGTGCCGGTTCCGGCCGACGAGAATGTCGAATTCTGGCGTGCAAACTGGAAATGAGGATGGTCCGCCCCGCATGCTTTCGCAGCGGGGCGGAATTGTTCAATGCAGGGATAAATGCCGATGGCCTATTACATTGCCCGCAGACTGGGTCTCGCCGTACTGGTCATGCTGACGATCTCCTTCATGAGTTTCCTCATGCTGAAAATGTCGGGCGACCTGGCGATCTCGCTGGCCGGCGAGGGAAGCGGCGCGGATTACGTGGAATTCCTGCGCAAGACCTATGGCTGGGACAAGCCGCTGCCGGTGCAATACTGGAACTGGCTCATCAAGGCGCTCCAGGGCGATGTGGGAACCTCGTTCTACTATGGCAGCCCGGTGCTTTCGCTGATTGCCGAACGCCTGCCCGCGACACTTTCTCTTGGAGCCATGGCCATTGCGATGGCGCTTGCCATTGCCATACCTCTCGGAATGGCCGGGGGCCGCGCTCCCGGAAGCATCATCGATCGCATTGCCCTGTTCATCGCTCTTCTCGGCGTCTCGACGCCGATCTTCTGGCTGAGCTTCCTGCTGATCCTCGTCCTTGGAATACAGTTTGCGGTCCTGCCTATCTCGGGGGGAGGGTCTGTCCGGCATCTGGTGATGCCGGCCATGGCGCTGGCCTTCTACTCGATGCCGGCCATCATCCGTATTTCCCGGGCGGGCATGATCGAGGTCATGCGTTCGGAATATATCCGCACCGCGCGGGCCAAGGGGCTGCGTCCCTGGCAGATCTATCTGCACCACGCCCTGCGCAACACGCTCGTGCCGGTCGTGGCCGTCGCTTCGGTCCAGTTCGGCTTTCTGCTCGGCGGTTCCGTCGTGGTGGAAAACATCTTCGCAATTCACGGGATCGGCTATCTCACGTGGGAAGCCATCAATCAGAATGACTATCCGGTGGTGCAGGCCGCGCTGCTGGCCGTTTCGGCGGCCTATGTCGTGCTGACGCTGCTTGCCGATATCGTCAATATGATGATCGATCCCCGCATCAAACTGGAATGACCATGAACTCTCGGATTACCGGCAGCGCCCCTGCCGCACGCCTTTGGAAAGGGCCACGTATCCCCGTCGGGCGCTGGGGTCTTCTGACCGGCGCCCTGATTATCGGCTTCATAACGCTGGTCGCCATCCTCGCGCCGTGGATCGCTCCTTACTCGCCTTATGAACAATCTCTGGCCAATCGCCTTGTCCAGCCGGTTTTCATGGAAGGCGGAACGTGGAATCATATACTCGGTACCGATCATCTCGGACGCGATTATCTCAGCCGCCTGATATATGGCGCGCGGCTTTCGCTTCTCGTCGGTTTCGGAACGATCGTGCTTTCAGCAGTCATGGGCATAGGGCTCGGCCTGCTGGGAGGGTATTTCGGCGGGCGCGTCGATATGGCGGTCATGTTCCTGCTGACCGTGCGGCTCAGTCTCCCCATCATGCTGGTGGCGATTTCCCTGGTCGGTCTTCTCGGCAATTCCCTAGGGCTGATGATGCTGATCCTTGCCTGTTTTCTCTGGGACCAGTTCCTTGTCGTGACGCGATCCCTGACGATGCGTTTTCGTAATGCCGAATTCGTGCTTGCAGCCAAGGCGGCGGGCCTTTCCAATGTGAGGATCATGATCGGAGAGATCCTTCCCAATCTTGTCAGTCCGTTGATCGTTGTCGGCACGCTGGAAATGGCGCACGCGATCCTGCTCGAGGCTGCGCTGTCCTTCCTTGGGCTGGGTATCCGTCCGCCGGACAGTTCATGGGGATTGATGATCGCCGAGGCCAAGGATTTCGTTTTCTTCGAATCCTGGCTGGTGAATATTCCCGGTCTTGCAATGTTCGTTCTGGTTGCCGGGATCACGTTCCTCGGCGAGGGGCTTCGCGCCTGGCTTGCTCCGGATTCCTCACAGTAATCGCATAGACAGGTCATTGATATGAAAGACTCGATATACCGCCTGAACCTGCGTCAGCTCGGTGCAGCATTGCGAGAAGGCTCGCTGTCGTCGATTGCTGTTCTGGAGCACTATCTCGAGCGCATCGGACGTCTGGACGGCGAGTTGAACTGCCTTGTGCATCTCGACGCCGAAGGTGCGCGTGCGGCGGCCCGGCAGGCGGACGAGCGTTTTGCCACCGGAAAGCCGCTCGGGCCGCTCGACGGCATTCCTGTCGCCATCAAGGACAATCTTCTGGTGGCGGATATGCCCTGTGTCTGGGGAACGAAGCTTTATCGCGACTATATTGCTGCGGAAGACGAACTGCCGGTACGGCTTCTGCGCCAGGCAGGGGCCGTTATCGTCGGCAAGACCAACGTTCCGGAATTCACGCTGCGGGGCTTCACAGGAAACGCGGTTTTCGGCTCGACCGGAAATCCCTGGAACCCGGCGCTGACGCCGGGCGGCTCCAGCGGCGGTTCGGTCGCGGCCGTGGCGGCCGGGCTTGTGCCGTATTCGCTGGGAACGGATGGCGGCGGCTCGATTCGCCGCCCTGCCGGTTACACCGGGATTGTCGGCCTCAAACCGTCGATTGGCCGCATTCCGCGGCAGGGAGGTCTTCCACCGCTTCTGGCCGATTGCGAGGTCGTCGGTCCGCTGGCCCGCACGGTCGACGACGTCCGTCTCATCATGAGCGTTATCGGCTGCGCCAATTCCGGGGATCCGCGCTCTTTTGGCTTTCCGGATATCGGCGCCGCCTCTGCAACGCCGGAGCGCAAGCGTATCCTGTTCGTGGAGCGGTTCGGGGATGCGCCGGTCGATCCGGAAATCGTCGCCCTGTGTTCAAGAGCCGCAGACCGGTTCGCAACGCTCGGGCATGAGGTCGAACGTGGTCCGCTGCCGCTCGATCTCGCATCGGTGAATGCCGGCTGGCCGATTCTCGCCAATACCGGGCTCGCGAAGATGGCCGCGCTCGACGCACGGTTCCACGAACTGGTTTCTGTGCCGTTTTCCGACCAGGCGAAAGCCGGAGCGAAGCTTTCCGTGACCGACTACCTGACATTCATCGAGACGCTCGACGCATTTCGCGTCGCTGCCGCAAGGCTTTTCAAGGATTTCGACGTGGTTCTCACGCCAGCATCGGCGGCGCACGCCTGGCCCCGCGACTCCCAGTTCCCACCGGTCATCGACGGGAAGGAAGCAGGTCCGCGAGGCCATGCGGTCTTCACCAACTGGGTGAATGCCTGCGGTCATCCCGGCATTTCAATCCCTGTCGGTCGGGGAGCCGGCGGTATGCCGGTCGGTTTGCAGGCCGTCGCAGCATTCGGCGCGGATGACGCTCTTCTCGATCTCGCGGGATCGTTCGAACAGGCGTATCCCTGGGCAGATCGCTGGCCGGAACTGGCTCTACGGTAATGGCCGGAAAATTGTCGGGCCTTTACGACCGCAGCTTGTGGATGCGCGTCGCGGAAACCCTTGCCATCGGGGTGGCCGGCGGGTCGCTTCTGGAACTGGCAGGCATGCCGGCCGGCTGGCTGTGCGGGTCGATGATCGCGGTCATTGCCGCTGTTTTTGCAGGACGCCCGCTCAAGATTCCCGATCGGCTGCGCAGCGCGGCCTTTATCTTGCTCGGCGCCTCGATGGGGGCGGGGCTTTCTCCTGAAATGCTCGGCAAGCTGGAAAAATGGCCCGTCAGCATTATCCTGCTTGCACTGTCGGTCATTGCGACGATGGTGGTCGGCACGCAATATCTGGCGCGGCGGCATCGATGGGACAGCGCTTCGGCCCGCCTCAGTTCGGTGCCCGGAGCGCTCTCGGCGGTTCTGGCCATAGCAAGCGACAGCCGCGGCGATCTGATGCGGATCACGGTCAGCCAGACGCTTCGCCAGATCGTGCTGGTTTCTCTCGTGCCGGTCCTGCTCCTTGTCAGCCCGGCCCTTCCCGAAAAGGCACATGCGGTCCTGGCCGGTCCGGCCGATATTTTCCTGATGCTTGCCGCCGCAGGCGCCGGCGGGCTGGCCTGCGCGCGACTGCGCATTCCGGGAGGATTATTGCTGGGGGCTCTACTCGGCAGCGGCATTCTCCATGCCACGGGGGCGGTTTCCGGCGTGTTGCCCGGAGCCGTGCTGATCTCCGCCTATGTCATCGTCGGCTCGGCGATCGGCGCGCGCCTGCGCGGAACGGATCCGGCGGCCATCATCGCCGTGCTGCGGCCTGCGATGGGAAGCATCGCCGCGGCGATTGTCATTGCGGCGATTTTTGCGGCGCTGGCTTCGTTTCTGACAGGCTTGCCGTTCAACGAGGTATGGCTGGCCTTCGCACCCGGCGGCGTCGAGGCGATGACGGTTCTCGCCTTCGCCCTCAATCTCGATCCCGGTTTCGTCAGCGGGCATCACCTGATCCGGCTAGTCGGGCTGATGCTGCTGAGCCCGCTCTGGACGGCGGGGCTGAGGCGCGGCGACTGAATTGCCGCCGCGCCCGATCCGTCAGATTTGCGGGCGACGGTCGGCCCACGGATGGTTCTGCTCGTAGAGCGCTGCGACCGACACAAGATTCCAGTCCTTCCCGAAGGGAGCAATCAACTGGAAGCCGATGGGCATGCCGTCTTCGGCAGGATCGCATGGTATGCTGATGCCCGGCAGACCCGCGGAATTTACGAAGCCCGTGAAAGCGCGGTGGTAGGGAGGGCCGAACTCTTCCGCCTTCCACGGCATGGCGCCCGCCGAAGGCGTCATGATGAAATCGTACGTATCGAAAGCGATGGCAAGCTGGGCGTAGATCGTTCGGAAAGCCATGAGCGCGTCGACATAATCGACAGCGGAAAGCGACTTGCCCTTCTCGATCATCGGCGGGTAGGCTGCCCCGATCCTACCTTCCCAGTCCGTGTCCTTCAGAAGCCAGGCAAGGCCCGATCCTCCGATAGACGGCCAATGCTTCTCGAACAGGGCAACCTCGAACGGCGCTTCGCCCGTCTCCACCTCGAAGCCGAGTGCTGCCAGATTTTCGGCGGCCCGGGCGCAGGATATGCGGATCGGCTCCTCCACCTTCATATCGGCAAGCTGCGGTACATAGAGCACCTTCAGACCCTTGCGGACAGGCTCGATCTTACCTTTGGTGAAGCCAAATGAAAGCCGGTCATGCGGGTGCGGACCCTCTGTTGCCGAAAGGGCCATCGCCAGATCGGCAGTCGTGCGGGCGATAGGCCCGATGATCTCGAAATCATGAAGAATGGGCGGCAGGCCATTGATACGGGCGACACGGCCGGTCGAGGGCTTCAGCCCCACAAGGCCGTTATGGGCGGCCGGGCGGCGGATCGAGCCTCCGCCATCGGTGCCGAATGCGATGGGGGCCACACCCGCCGCGGTGGCTGCGGCACCACCGCCCGTCGATGCGCCGCTCGTCAGTTCCGGATTCCAAGGATTGCGCGTGGTTCCGAAGGCCAGTGTGCTGACATTGCCGCGACCGAGCGTGAATTCGGAAACATTGGTCTTGCCGAGAATGACGGCACCCTGGGCGCGAAGGCGCGCGACCGGCAACTCGTCCTCTTCGGAAATCTGGTCGAGATAGAGATTGCTCCCCCAGGCACAACGCAGACCCTTGACGTGAATATTGTCCTTGATGGTTACGGGAATACCATCGAAATCGCCGAGCGGTTCGCCGCGTTCGAAACGCGCATCGCTTTCGGCCGCCGCAGCGCGCGCACCTTCCACATCCAGCGTCGCAAACAGGTTAAGGCGCGGGTCAACCACGGCGTTGCGTTCCAGTACCGCTTCCAGCACTTCGCCGGGGCGCAGCGTCCCCGCCCGGTAGGCGTCACGCAGACGGGTTGCAGAAAGGGTCCATAAGGGTTCGGTCATCGCATTTTCCTCAAGGCATGCAGGATTACATCGTGACCAAGGCTGCTCCCGCCGGAGGGTCCTGTCCAATAAGAAAGGCGGATATTTGTATAGGTGATCGCTAATACCGGCACTCAGCCGGGTTTGACGAAAAGGCCGAGTGAGTCCAGATGTGCGGCGAAGCTACGGGTTTCCTCGCGTACCTGTGCGAGAAACGCCTTGCCGAGCGCCGAAAGACCCGGTTTCTTGAGGTAGATCGCCACCAATGATCGGCGAATCTCCGGTCTGAAGGCGGAAACGGCGATGTCCTGCGTCATTCTGGGCGTGAGAACGAAGGGCAATGTAATGGCGATGCCCAGGCCTTGCCGTACCAGGTCGGCGGATACGACCGAGAGGTTCGTCGTCAGAAAGCGGCCAGCCTCGTTACCCCGCTCGAAAGACAGGCGAACGTCGAATTCCTGGCGCACCTGCTGACCGAAAGTGATGACCGTTTCGTTTTCAAGCGCTTCGGGGGTCAGTTGCACGGTTCCTGCAAGCGCGTGATCTTTCGGCAGCAGACAGACCATCGCCGTTGTCAGGAGTGGCCGGACGACCATATCGAGATTCTCGACCGGCAGGAATGTGAAACCGATATCGGCGGTGCGGTCCTGGACGTGCTTTATCACCTCGCGGCTGGAATAGGCCTCGAGCCCGATGCGGGTCTGGGGATGACTACCCTTGAGCCTCCCAAGCGCCTGGGGCAGTATCCAGCTCGTGAGGGGGTGCACAGAGGCTATGGCAAGGCTGTTATCCTGCTCGCCGCGCAATCGGGCCGCACGCTCGCGCAGGGCCTGCATGTTGTCGAGAACATCTTCCATGTTCTTCAGCAGAAGCTCTGCATTGGCTGTCAGCTTCAGAGGCCCCTGTCCGCGAATGATCAGCTCCACGCCAAGCTGGTTTTCGAGATCGCGCAACGCCTGACTGACCGAAGGCTGGGTAATGCGCAGAAGACGCGCCGTTTCGGTTACGCTCATGATGCGTGAGAAAAGGCGAAAGACCTCAAGGTGGCGAAGGTTCGGATTCATTGCGGATCCATCAACGATTGGACGGCGTCAGGGCACGATTGTTTGGTCCCCTCGCACACCATAGGCATTTCCCTATGAAAATATAGAAGGAAAATATTGGACGGAACGAGGCTCCCTGCGGTCCAATCACGCTTATGGGCAAACGGCGCCTGTCGATTTCCGCATGGCGGTCTCAAGGCAATGCCGGCTCCCCAACGACAATCAGAGGGAAACTCGTCATGAATCTGAGAATGCCCGGCTTTGCCGTTCCTTTCATGCTTTGCGCATTCGCTGTGGCGCCTGCACATGCCGCCGGACCATCCTATGCCGAAAAGCTGGCCACATCCGGCACCATCACCATCGCCACCACCGGCAACGCTCCGCCGATGACCACCGTCGGCACCGATGGCAAGCTGACGGGCTTCGATGTAGAGCTTTGCCGCAGGATCGCCGAAGGGCTGGAACTGAAAACCGAATTCGTGCGCGTGGACTTTTCCGCGACCATCCCTGGCCTGAAAGCCGGCCGTTTCGACATGATCTGCTCGGCCACCGCGCGCACGCCCCAGCGTCTCGCATCGCCCGATCTCTCCATGAGCGAACCGACGATCGAGAATTTCTCGACGCTGCTGGTCAAGGCCGGTGAAACGACGATCGCGACCGTTGCGGATGCGAAGGGCAAGACCGTGGGTACGGTTCGCGGTGGCCAGGAGAACAAGCTGCTCGCCGACATTTTCGGATCCGATATCACCATCACGACCTATCCGGGCATTGCCGAGGAGATTCTCGATCTCAAGAATGGCCGCATCGACGCGGTCGCGATCAATTATGTGACCGCAAGCCAGCACGTGAAGGACGACGCAGCGCTAAAAGTCCTCAAACCCGGTTTCGCGGTCGATGGCGTATCGCCCTACACGCATGCGCTGATCGTCAGCCGCAACCAGCCCGAACTGCTCGAGGCCGTGAATACGGAACTGAAGCGCCTGAAGGATAGCGGCGAACTTGCCGCGCTGGAGAAAGAGTGGATCGGCGGCAACTGATCCGGGCTGACGGCAATGGATTTCGCATTTCTTCTGGAGAACCTGCCCGCATTGTTGCGGGCAGCATGGACGACGGCCTGGCTGACCCTCGCAACGCTGGTTCTGTCGACGCTGATCGCGCTTCCATTGGCCGTCAGTGGGCTGCGGCGGGAAACGCCTCTGTCGCGTGGTCTTGCCGCAGCCAGCACGTTGATGCGCTCGATACCGACCCTGGTGATCCTGTTCCTGGTCTATTACGGCCTGCCGCAGGTCGGACTGGTCCTGCCTGCTCTCACCACGGCGCTGGTCGGGCTGACGCTCTCGGCGGTCGCCTATACGATGGAAATCCTCCGGGCCGGGCTCAAATCCGTCGATAGCGGGCAATATGAAGCGGCCGCCGCGCTCGGTCTGCCCGCATGGCTGATCTGGGGTCGCGTGATTTATCCGCAGGCCCTGCGCGTCATCGTCCCGACGTGGCTCTCCAATGCCACACTCATCCTGAAGGGAACATCCGTGGCCTCCATCATCACCATTCCCGAACTGACGGCGATCGCCAACGAGATCGTTTCCGAGACCTATCGCCCCTTCGAGATACTGCTGTCGACGGCGGCCATCTACATCCTGCTCGGCAGCGCGCTTGCCCTTGCGGCGCGCGCATCGGCACGCCGGTGGAGCCATCCATGACGACCGAAAACCGTTCAAAACCACGTATCGGCTTCATCAGTCTCGGGCAGGGGCCGAGACCCGACCTCGATACGTTTCACAGAGAACTGCTGGCAAAAGCCGGCCGGGATATCGGGGTCGTCTGGCGTCATGCCCTTGAAGGTCTCGGACCGGACGAACTGAATGCGATGTCAGCCCGTGAAGGTGTTCCCGCCATCCGCTCGAATATACGCGAAAACGGCGCCCGGGGACCACTCGGCGCGGGCTGGGCGGCCAGATGGTTCAACCGCGACAGCTTCATCGGGCCGGTTCAGGCATCGATCCGGGAACTCGAAACCGACGAAAATGTCGACCTGACGGTCGTTTGCGCCGCGGAGGAGTTTCCCGACGGCAGTTTCGTTTCGACAAGGCCGGTGATCTTTCCGCCGCTGGCCCTGTCGTCCTATGCCCACGCTCTTTCGATGACCAGGCCATCAGCGAAAGTCGCCTTGCTGGTCTATGGCGACAGGCAGCGCGATCAGCAGAAAGCGGGCTGGGCGGCAAAGCCTTGGGCGCGCGGTCTCGATCTGGTTTTCTGTGGTCACGGAGGCGATATCGATGCCGCGGGCGCGGAACTCGCGCTGCTCTCTCCGGATATCGTGCTGGTCTGGGCCTATGGCGCTGCCGTCGGCGGAGGAGATGCCCTGTCGGCACGTCTTGGCGTTCCGGTCATTACCGCTGCATCGGCCTCCGTCGCGATGGCGCTCAATCTCCTTCCCGCCACAGACGCGGAGACGAGGCCATGAGTGCTTTCATGACAGCCGTCGCCGACGGGTTCCCGGTCTTCGGACAGGCATTGCTCAACGCGTTCATCCTGCTGGCGACGAGCTGTGTCCTGTCCACCTTTCTGGGGGCGTTGCTATGCGTCGTCGATATCTGCGCCCACAGGTCAGTCGGCCTTCTGGTGCGTATCTATAGCTGGCTGGCGCAGACCACGCCGCCGCTCATCCTGCTGTTTCTGGCCTTTTACGGCTCGACCATGATGGGCCGCGCCATCAGTCCCATGACGGCGGCGATCATCGCTTTTGTATTCTTCGCGACGGCCTACTATTTCGAGATCTTCCGCGCCAGCTACGAGGGTGTGCCGCGCGGCCAGTTCGAGGCGGCGAGGGCGCTGGGCATACCGCCCTTGCCCTTTGCAACAGGCGTGGTCGTGCCGCAGGTCATCCGCATCGCGGCAGGCCCCTTTGTCGGCCGCACCACAGTGCTTTTCAAGGAAACCTCGCTCGCATCGGCGATTTCCGTCAGCGAGATCATGAGCACGGCCAGCGCCTATATCTATTCGGGAGCCAGCCCGTTGCTGATGGTGGCGATCGCCGGCGGCATCTACGCGGTCATCAACATCGCCCTGATCGCGCTTGAAAAGCACCTGACGCGGAAGGCAGCCGCTGCATGAGCACGCCGGAGATCCATACCCGCCCGCGGCCACGCTCCTGGCCGCAGAGGCCCGATCCGGGAATTGCCGTCGAGTTGCGCGACCTGCGTCTTTCCTACGGTGCTCACGATATTCTCAAAGGCATCGACCTTACGGTTCGCGAAGGGACGACGACGGCGCTCGTCGGGCCGAGCGGCTCCGGAAAGACCACGCTCCTGCGTTGTGTGAACTATCTCGCAACGCCAACGGCGGGCGAGGTCTGGGTGGATGGCGAACTGGTCGGTCGCGAGGAACGCGGCGGGCGGCTCTATCCGGCCCGCGAACGCATTCTGCGGGGCCATCGCCGGCGTACCGGAATGGTTTTCCAGCGATTCAATCTGTTCGCCAACCTGAGCGCGCTCGCCAATGTCGCCTTTGCTCCGGTTTCCGCCGGGCTTTGCAGCCGCGCCGAAGCGCAGGAAAGGGCGAGTGTGCTTCTCGCCAGGGTCGGGCTTTCGCATCGGGAAAATGCCTTGCCTCCGCAGCTTTCCGGTGGCCAGCAGCAGCGGGTCGCCATCGCGCGTGCCCTCGCCATGCAGCCGAAAGTCATGCTCTTCGACGAGGCGACATCGGCGCTCGATCCCGAACTGTCGCGCGAGGTTCTGGCGGTGATGCAGGAGCTGGCGCAAACCGGCATGACCATGCTGGTCGTAACCCACGAAACCGGTTTTGCCCGCACGGTGGCCGACGACATCGTTTTCATGGAGGCCGGGCGGATCGTGTCGCAGGGGTCGCCGGAGAGGATGTTCTCGGACGATGCGCCCGAGCGGGTCCGCCGTTTTCTCGGTCACGCCCGATAGCAGGTTCTTTGATTGAAAGGACAGGATACGATGTTTGATCTTGTGATACGCGGAACGCTGGCGCTTCCGGAGGGCGCTCTGCCCGGAGGCTGGATCGCGGTTTCGGACGGCGTCATCCGCGCGATCGGCAATGGTGCGGCGCCCGAAGCCGCAGAGCTTTTCGAGGCGGACGAGGGGATCGTCATCCCCGGCGTCATTGACGGGCAAACGCATGCGACGAGTTATGGCGGGTTGCCCGGTATCGGGCCGACCACGCGTTCGGCCGTCGCCGGCGGCGTCACGACCATCGTCGACATGCCGTATGACAATCCGGCTCCACTCAATTCGGTCGAACGGTTGCGGGAAAAGGTCGAGGCGATCGGGCAGCATGCCCATGCCAATGTCGCCCTTTACGGCACGGTCATGCCCGGTCAGGGCATGGAGGTCGTGGACGAGCTTGTTCGCGAGGGCGTCGTCGCCTTCAAGATCTCGACATTCGAAAGCAGCCAGACTCGGTTCCCGCGCATCGGCGCCGACCAGATACTGTCGATTTTCGATGCCCTGGCGGCAACGGATATTCCGCTGGGCGTGCATAACGAGGATCAGGAAATCGTCAGTGCCTTCGTTGCAAGGGCGAAGGCAGAAGGACGGGACGGCATCGCCGCCCATTCACAAAGCCGCCCGCCTGCGGCCGAACTGTCCGCGACGGCGCAATTTCTCGAACTCGGCGCGGCAGCTAGCGCCCACGCCCATATCGTGCATCTCAGCACCGCACGCGGTTTCGGCCTGGTGGATAACTATCTGCTCGACGGCTTCAGGGCCACGGGCGAACTGTGCGTCCACTATCTCTGGTTCGATCCCGAACGTGACGGGGCGGAACTCGGGGCGCGCATGAAGGTGAACCCGCCGATCCGCCCCGGCCAGATCGAGGCCCTGTGGAACGAGATCATCGAAGGCCGCGTCGCTTTCGTCAGCTCCGATCACGCGAGCTGGCCGGTCGACAACAAGAATACCGCCTCGATATTCGAGGCGGGCGCCGGCGTGCCTGGCCTCGAAACCCTGTTGCCGGCATTTTACACGGTTGCGGATGAACGCGGCCACGATGCGCTCGCCCTGACGGTTGCCCATCTCTGCGAACGCCCGGCGCGGTTCTTCGGTCTGTGGCCGGAAAAAGGGGCCATTCGCATCGGCGCCGATGCCGATCTCGTGGTGATCCGCCCCGACGCGCAGATATGGAATTCGGCCAATGCGCATGACGGGCTCAACTGGAGCCCGTTCGACGGACGGCGTTTTTCCATTTCCGTTGCCCGTACATGGGTCGGCGGACATCTGGCCTGGGACGGCACCGATATCGTCAATGCGTCTGGTACAGGCCGTTATGCAAGGCGGGGCTCCTCCCGCTGGTTCGAATGAGGATAGCAATATGACGCCAGTTAACACGGCCACGAAGGGTGTCTTCGTGATCGCGGTGACGCCTTTCAAGGAAAATGGTGCGCTCGACCACGACAGCATCGACCGGATGGTGGATTTCTATTACGAAAAGGGTGCGGACGGCCTGACCATTCTCGGCATGATGGGGGAAGCGCCGAAGCTGACCCAGGCCGAATCCATCGATATCGCCCGTCGCACGATCAGCCGCTCCGCCGGCAGACCGGTCGTGGTCGGCGTTTCGGCTCCGGGTCTGGCCGCAATCGGCGAATTGACCAAGGCGGTCATGGATCTTGGCGCTGCCGGCGTCATGGTTGCGCCGCCGTCATCCTTGCGGACCGACGAGCAGATTACCGGCTATTACCGCAATGTCGTGGCAACGGTGGGTGCGGATGTTCCGGTCGTTCTTCAGGATTTTCCACTGTCGACCGGCGTGCAGATATCCTCCCGCACCCTGGGTGCAATTATCGAGGAAAATGCCGGCATCGTCATGGTCAAGCATGAGGATTGGCCCGGACTTCAGAAGATTTCCGATCTGCGCGAAGCCGAGGCGAAAGGCCGGCGCCGGGTCTCGATCCTTTGCGGCAATGCGGGCGTGTTTCTTCCCGAAGAGATGCAGCGCGGAGCGGATGGTGCCATGACCGGTTTCGCCTATCCGGAAATGATGAGAGATGTCTGCCGCCTCTGCGAGGCAGGAGATCAGGACCGCGCCCAGGACCTTTTCGATGCCTATCTGCCACTGGTGCGTTATGAACAGCAGCCTGGCATCGGCCTTGCCGTGCGCAAATATATTCTGGCGAGGCGGGGAGCGATCACCAGCGCCGTCCAGAGGCGGCTGGGTGCGACACTGAACGCGCTCGCCACTGCCGAGGTCGAACGACTTGTAACCCGCCTGGAACGACGCCTGAAGGAGCTTGGCTGATGGAACATGGACTTCGCGGTAAAACCGCACTGGTGCTGGGCGCGAGCCGCGGACTGGGAGCGGCGATTGCCAAAAGCCTTGCCGACGAGGGCGTGCAGGTCCACGCCGCATCACGCAACGCCACAGTTCCGGATGCAAACGGAACGATCATCCCGGAAAAGGTCGATCTCGGCGACAGGGCTTCGGTAGATGAGCTGATCGAACGGATGCTGGCCGCTGGCGGCGTCGATATCCTGGTCAACAATTCCGGCGGGCCGAAGGCCGGACCGGCGCTTGGCCAGCCATCTGAGGCATGGCGCTCGGCTTTCGAGGCGATGGCGGTGTCGATCTTCGCAATCACGGATGCGCTCGCCCGCGGCATGATCGAGCGCAAGTGGGGACGCATCATCACTATCGGCTCGTCCGGCATCGAGCAGCCTATTCCCGGCCTGGCCCTGTCGAACGGGGTCCGTGCGGCCGTTGCGGGCTGGTCGAAAACGCTGTCCTCGGAGCTTGCGCCCCACGGCGTCACTGTCAACATGATCCTTCCCGGCAGGATCGACACCGACCGCGTTCGCGAACTGGACGGCACAAAGGCGAAGAATACCGGGCTTGAGATCGGTGCGGTGCAGGAAGCATCCCGCAAGGACATACCAAGCGGGCGTTACGGACAGGCGGAGGAATTCGCCTCTGTCGCCACTTTCCTCGCCAGCGAACGGGCGAGCTACGTCACCGGATCGATGCTTCGCGTCGACGGTGGAGCAATCCGTAGCGTGTAAGGCCAAATGGCCAGTCCATCGTGACACAATCGCAGGGCGTGCGCGGGGTAGAGCTGGCAAAGCAAGCATCGATACGGGAGAAGGACATACAATTACCTTCTGGAGGAACACCGAAGGCATCGTCGTCATGGAACACATTGCGATTGCAGGCATGGCTCATGGAATGCCGATCGATGTCGTCGGTGGTGACGTGCTCTCCTGGAATGTCCTCGTTTTGAGCTTAGTCTGTTCTCCGGAGAAGGAGACGGCGAATGCAGCGTTCCGTTTGAGCGACGAGCAGATCATCGGTATTTTGAAGGAGCATCAGGCCGGACTTTCGATTGTTGGGCTATGTCGCAAATCCGGCATCAGTGATGCAGCATTTTATAAATGGTGCTCGAAGTATGGCGGTATGGAAGTGGCTGAGGCTAGGCGGCTGAAAGCGCTTGTAGAGGAGAACGCCAAGTTGAAGCGCACTCTCGGTGCAGACGAGTCAATGAAGACAAACGCCAACGCAAGCACCTCGGAGGAACCGGACGCTGCCGCCTGTCGAATTCGAGAAGCAGCAGAAAATCCAACTCGAGAGTGTCTACGAAACGCGGGGCTATTCATGCCAACACTTTCTGCCCCTGCTGTAGAAGACCGGCCTCAGGGAGTGAGGGCAGGTCGCCCAAGGTTCAGGATGCGTTTTACGCGAGATCGACCGGGCGGGACGCGCCGTTTTCGTCGAGCGCGACCATGATGAACGAGGCTTCCGTAACCTTGCGGCGGCCGGTTCCATAGCGGCGATGCCGCGTCCAGCATTCGACGGAAATGGTCATCGAGGTGCGCCCGACCTTTACGATGTCGGTGTAGACGCAAAGCGTGTCGCCGACCTGCACCGGTTGCTTGAACACGATTTCTCTGACGGCGACGGTGGCGACGCGTCCGCTGGCGCGTTCCGCCGAGCGAATGCCGGCGGCGAGGTCCATCTGCGACATGACCCACCCGCCGAAAATATCGCCGGCGGGATTGGCGTCGGCAGGCATGGCGAGGGTGCGCAGGGTAAGGTCGCCCTGCGGCTGCTCCAGGTCGCTGGTCATGGTATTTCCTTTCTGTTTCAGGTTTTCCTGCGGGACGCGGCGAACATCGGGCCACCCCTGGCAGCAGGAAAGCCGTAGCCATTGACGAGAATGAGGTCGATGTCGTCTTCGTGACGTGCAATGCCCTCTTCGGTGAGCGCCCGGCCCTCCCGAGACATGGCGGAAAGAAGCCGGTCCATGATCTCGGCTTCCGTGAAATTGCGTGGGACGATGCCCTTGCGTGTGCGGAAATCCTCAATCAGTGCTGCGACGTCCGGATCAGGCGCGCGAGCGCCGCCGGAATAGTCGTACCAGCCGCGTCCCGTCCGGGCTCCGAAGCGCCCGGCCTCGCACAGCCGGTCGGGGACATCGAAATAGAACGCCGCCGGATCGCGGCTTGCCGCCGTGCGCTTGCGCCGTGCCCAGGCGATTTCGAGTCCGGCCATGTCGTTGACCGTGAAAAGCCCCATAGCGAAGCCGTAAGCCTCCATTGCGCGGTCGATAACTTCGGGCGAGGCGCCTTCGGCCAGCATCTTTTCCGCTTCGGCGCGATAGGCCGAGAAGATGCGGTTGCCGATGAAGCCCTCGCAGACGCCGGTCACGATCGGCAGCTTGCCGATCTTGCGGGCAAACGCTATGCCGGTGGCGAGCGCCGTATCGGCGGTTTCCGCGCAACGCACGACCTCCACCAGCCGCATGATGTTGGCCGGAGAGAAGAAATGCAGGCCGAGAAAACGCTCGGGCCGCGATGTGACGGCGGCGAGCGCGTCCGGATCGAGGTAGCTGGTATTGGTAGCGAGCAGCGTGTCCGGTTTCAGCAGACGGTCCAGTTGCCGGAACAGGTTCGCCTTGGCGTCGAAATCGTCGAAAACGGCTTCTATGACCAGACCGGCTTCCGCCAGCTGATGGACATGGGTGGTGATTTCGAGGTTCGAAAGCCCCGCCTCGACCTGTTCCCGGGTCATCTTGCCGGCGATGACCGCTCGGCGGAGGAGATCGGAGATACGGCCTTGGCCGGCGATGGCGGCCTCTTCCCGCGGCTCGTAGCCGACGACCTTGTAGCCGGCCGCAAGGCAGGCCGCTGCGATGCCGGAACCCATCAGGCCGATGCCGGCGATGCCGATGGTGGAAAGAGGCAGCGCTTCGGCGCAAAGGCCTTCGACCTTGCCGGCATTGCGTTCGGCAAAGAAAAGATGGCGAAGGGCCGCGGCCTCCTCGCTGTCGCGCAGACGAAGGAAGGTGGCTCGCTCCTCTGCAACGGCATCCTCGAAGGGCAGGGCGAACGACAGGCCGACGAGGCGTGCGGCCTCACCGGGGGCATGCGCGCCGCGCGCCCTGGAGACGATTTTTTTCGTGGCTTCGGCAAAGATCCGGGTGTCGGGCACGGCAACGGCAAGCATGCCGGTGCGGCGGATCGGCGAGCCGGTCAGCGATATGGCGAACGCGACCGCTTCCGCCATGAGTTCGGCGTCGCAAATGCGATCGACAAGTCCGAGCGCCAAGGCTTCGGCGGATTTAACGGTGCGGCCGGTTGCGGCGAGATCGAGCGCGGCGAGCGCGCCGACAAGGCGTGGAAGGCGTTGTGTGCCGCCGGCGCCGGGCACGATCCCGAGTTTGACCTCGGGCAGCGCGAAGCTGGCGTCCGGGATGGCAATGCGGCCGTGGGCGGCCAGTGCCACTTCCAGTCCGCCGCCAAGGGCTGCGCCGTTCAGCGCAGCGACGACAGGCTTTTGCATCTTCTCGATCAGGTCAATCACCGTCGGCAGGCTCGGTTCTAAAGGAGCTTTGCCGAATTCGCGGATATCCGCGCCGCCGATGAAGACCTTGCCCGCGCCGGTCAGCACGACGGCCCGGATCGTGCCGTCGCGGGCCGCATGATTGAGTGCCGCGACAAGACCGGCGCGCACCTGGGCGGAAGTGGCGTTGACCGGTGGATTGTCGATGGTCACGATAAGGACATCGGAAACGATCCGGCCGCTGACCGTGGCGGCAAAGGTGAGGGGAGCCGGTGTGTCGTTCATATCGTGTCTCAGTCCGGGATGACGGCGTAGGCCTGGATCTCGATCTTGGCGCGGTCCTCGACGAGGGCCACGACCTGCACGGCGGCCATGGCCGGGAAATGGCGGCCGATGATTTCGCGATAAACCTTGCCTATGCCCTTGAGGTTGGTAACGTATTCGGCCTTGTCGGTGAAATACCAGGTCATCGACGTGATGTGTTCCGCCCGGCCGCCGGCTTCCGCCAGAATGGCGATGATATTCGTCAGCGTCTGCGCCACCTGTTCCACGAAATCGTCCGTTTCGAACTGCTGCTGGTTGTTCCATCCGATCTGGCCGCCGATGAAGATGGTACGGCCGCGTGCTTCCACGCCGTTTGCGTATCCGATCGGTCGGGCCCAGCCCTGCGGCTGCAAAGTCTTGTGCATGATGTTATGTCTCCAGATGGGGCAGTAGCTTTTGGCGCAGGTCGTCAGGCCAGGGGCGGGATGTGTGGGTGTCGAGGTCTGTGGCGACGAGCCGGTGACGCGCGGTCCAGAGCGTGTCACCATTGGTGGAAACCGTATGGCCCAGATCGAGCGAGGTGCGGCCTATGGTTCGGACCGCGATCGCGAAATGCAGGATATCGCCCTGAAAGCCGGGCTTCAGGAAGGTCAGTTCAAGCGTGATCGTCGGCGTCCCGATCCGCGTCTCCTCGATCATCCGGCGGCGCGGCGCGCCGAGGCTTTCGAAAAAATCCTCGATCGCGCCGTCCATCAGCTTGAGATAGGACGGGTAATAGGCGATCCCCGAGGGGTCGCAATCGCCAAAGCGGAGCGGGAGTGTGGTCCGGAACATGATCAAACGGCCTTCAGCAATTCCCGGGCAACGATCAGCTTCTGCACTTCCGTTGCACCTTCGTAGATCCTGAGCGCCCGGATCTCGCGATAGAGACGCTCGACGATTTCACCGCTTTTCACGCCGCGGCCGCCGAACATCTGCACGGCACGGTCGATCACGGCTTGCGCGCTTTCCGTCGCTGTCATCTTCGCCATCGCTGCTTCCCGGGTCGCCGGAAGCTTCTGGACGTCGCGGCGCCAGGCGGCGCGATAGGTGAGAAGTGCGGCCGCATCGATGGCCGTGGCCATGTCGCCGAGCGCGGCCTGCGTCAGTTGCAGATCCGCGAGCGTGGCGCCGAACATCGGCCGTTCGCGGGCATGGGCGAGCGCCTCGGCAAGCGCCCGGCGGGCAAGGCCGAGCGCAGCAGCGGCGACCGAAGCGCGGAAGATATCCAGCGTGCGCATGGCGATCTTGAAGCCTTCGCCCGGCGCGCCAAGCCTGCGCGAGGCCGGAATGCAGCAGGCGTCGAAGCGGATCGTTGCCAGCGGATGCGGTGCGATGACGTCGATGCGCTCCGCAATCGAGAAGCCGGGATCGTCGGCGAAAACGGCGAAGGCGGAAATGCTGCGCGTACCCGGCGCTTCTCCGGTGCGGGCGAAGACGGTGTAGACATCGGCGATGCCGCCGTTGGAAATCCAGGTCTTCTCGCCGTCGAGCACATAGGAGTCACCCTCAAGGCGGGCGGCGCAGGTCATGGCGGCGACGTCTGAGCCGGCAAGCTTTTCGGAAAGCGCGAAGGCGGCGAGCCATTCGCCGGCCGCCACTTTCGGCAGCACGGCCTGCTTCAGCTCGTCCGAACCAGCGAGGCTTATCGCGCCGGTGCCGAGGCCCTGCATGGCGAAGGCGAAATCGGCGAGACCGTCATGGAAGGCGAGCGTTTCCCTCGCAATGCAGAGCGCGCGTGACGAAATGCCCTCGCCGCCGGTCTGGCCGACGGCGGCGTGAAGGAGGCCGGCCTCGCCCAGCGCCTTCACCAGCGTCCGGCAGGCCTTGTCCGTGTCCCTGTGATCGACGGCGGCGAGCGCCGGGCCGGTTGCGAATGCATCGAGCCGGGCTGCCCATCCGGCATGGGCGGCATCGAAGAATGGCCAGTCGAGATGATCGCGGGAGAGGGCGGCCATCGCTCAGTTCCCCGCAAAGACTGGTTGCCGCTTGCTGGCGAAAGCCTCGAAGGCGCGCCGGAAATCCTGCGTCGCCATGCAGACGGCCTGCGCCTGCGCCTCCGCCTCGATCAGTTCGTCGATGCCCATCGCCCATTCCTGGTTGAGCATGGTCTTGGTCATTCCATGCGCGAACCACGGACCGTCGGCAATGGCGCGGGCGAGCGCCTGCGCCTCCCCGAGGAGTTCGGCCTGCGGATGGAGCGCGTTGTAGAAGCCCCAGCGCTCGCCTTCCCCGGCGCTCATGAAGCGGCCGGTATAGAGCAGTTCGGCAGCGCGGCCCTGGCCGATGATCCTCGGCAGAATGCCGCAAGCACCCATGTCGGCGCCGGCAAGGCCGACGCGGGTGAAGAGGAAAGCCGTCTTGGCTTCCGGCGTGGCGAGACGCAGGTCGGAGGACATGGCGAGGATGGCGCCCGCGCCGGCGCAGATGCCGTCCACGGCCGCGATGATCTGCTGCGGGCACTTGCGCATGGCGCGCACCACGTCGCCAGTCATGCGGGTGAAGGCCAGAAGCTCCGGCATCCTCATGTGCGTCAGCGGCTCGATGATGTCGAACACATCGCCGCCCGAGCAGAAATTGCCGGCAGCGCCCGTAAGAACAACGGCGCGGATATCGGACGCCTGTTTCAGCGCCAGGAACAGGTCGCGCAGTTCGGCATAGCTTTCGAAGGTGAGGGGATTCTTGCGCTCGGGATTGTTCAGCGTGAGGGTTCCCACGCGGCCGTCGTCGCTCACCTCCCAGAGAAAGTGACGAGCCTCATAATTGCTGAAAGAAACCGTTTCGCCCGGCGGCCACGTCCTTTTCCCGGTCATCCTGTCATTACCTCCCCACCGGCGACCGCGATCGCCTGTCCGTTGATCGATTGCGCCGTCGGCCTTGTGAGCCACAGCACCGTTTCGGCAACCTCCTCCGGTTGCACCAACCGCCCTTGCGGATTGGATTTCGTGAACTCGGCCAGAGCCTCCTCGGGGCTGCGGCCGGTTTTCTCGACGATCGCCGCGATGGAACGGGCGATGATCGGCGTGTCGGTGAAGCCGGGGCAGACGGCATTGACCGTGATGCCCTTTTTCGCCAGTTCAAGAGCCAGCGCCCGCGTCAGGCCGACGACCCCGTGCTTGGCGGCGCAATAGGCGGAAACGTAAGGATAGCCCATCAGTCCCGCTGTCGAGGCGATGTTGACGATGCGGCCCCCTGCGCCATAGGCCTTGAGGTCCGGCAGAACGGCCTGCGTCACGTTGAAGACGCCGGTCAGGTCGACGGAAAGCACATGGTTCCAGATGTCCGGCGTCGTCTTATCGAACGGCGCGCTCGGCGCGTCGCCCGCATTGTTGATGAGAATGTCGACGGGGCCGAAGACCGCGCGGGCGCCGTCCAGCCCGGCGGCAATGGCCTTGCGGTCGGTCACGTCGAAACCACCGGCGATGAACGTCTTCTCGATGCCGAGTTCCAGCGCCAGCGCCTCCAGCGGCTCGCGCCGCCGGCCGGCCAGCGTGACGCGGGCGCCGGCGGCAACCAGCGCCCGGGCAATGGCCGCGCCGATGCCGCTGCCGGCGCCGGTGACGAGGGCGTGACGCCCCTGAAGGCTGAGTTCCGCCATGCGCGCCCGCCCCTTACGTGCCGGTCTGGGTGGCGCGGGCGAGATTGGTCTCGTATTGGACCTTGCCCGACAGGTACTGTTTCGGCCACGGCACCGATTTCAGACCGATCTTCGCCGCTTCGTGCAGCGACCATGCCGGATCGGCCAGATGCGGCCGGGCGACGGCGCAAAGATCGGCGCGCCCGGCGGCGATGATCGAGTTGGCGTGGTCGGCTTCCGAGATCGCCCCGACGGCAATCGTCGGAATGTGGATCTCGTTGCGGATCTTGTCGGAGAAGGGCGTCTGGAACAGGCGGCCATAGACCGGCTTTTCCTCCTTCCATACCTGCCCGGACGAGCAATCGATCAGGTCTGCACCGGCTGCCTTGAACATTTCAGCGAAGATCGCCGCATCTTCCTGCGTATTGCCGCCCTCGAACCAGTCGTGGCAGGACAGGCGCACCGAGATCGGCCTGTCTTGCGGCCATACGGCACGGATCGAGGCGAACACGTCTAGCGGATAGCGGGCCCGGTTCTCGTGGCTACCGCCATATTCGTCGGTCCGCCGGTTGGTGAGCGGCGAAAGGAAGGAGGATATGAGATAGCCGTGGGCGGCGTGGAACTCCAGCCAGTCGGCGCCCGCCTCCGCCGCGCGTCTGGTGGCGGCGGCGAAATCGGCCTTCACCCGGTCCATGTCGGCGCGGTCCATTTCCTTCGGCACCTGGCTGTTCTTGAGATAGGGCAGGGCAGAGGCGGAAATCAGCGGCCAGCCACCCTCTTCGAGGGGTTGGTCGATGCCGTCCCAGGCCAGCTTGGTCGCGCCCTTGCGGCCGGCATGGCCGACCTGGATGCCGACCTTGGCCGTTGTGTTGGCGTGGACGAAATCGATGAAGCGCTTCCAGCCGGCCTTCTGTTCGTCGTTCCAGAGGCCGAGGCAGCCGGGGGTGATGCGGGCATCCGGTGAGACGCAGGTCATTTCGGCGAAGACGAGACCCGCACCGCCCAGCGCGCGGCTGCCCAGATGAACCATGTGGAAGTCGTCGAGAAGGCCGTCCTTCGCCGAATACATCGCCATCGGCGAGACGACGATGCGGTTCGGCAGCGTTACGCCGCGCAGGCGATAGGGGGTGAACATCGGCGGCAGGCAGCGCTCGCCGTCCTTGACGTTGAGCCCCTGTTTCGCCGCGAACCAGCGTTCGTAGCCTTCCAGCCATGTCTTGTCGCGCAGGCGCAGGTTCTCATGGCTGATGCGCTGCGAGCGCGTCAGCATCGAATACATGAACTGTTCCGGCTCCAGCGTGTCGGCATAGCGCCGCCCGACGACCTCGAACCATTCCATCGCATTGCGGGCGGCGTTCTGGATGCGGGCGACGTCGACGCGGCGGATGTCCTCGTAGGCGGCAAGAACGTCCGGAATGGTTTCTTTCGCATGGCCGATCTTCTGGAACTGGTTGGTCAGTTCGATGGCGTCGTCAATGGCGAGCTTGGTGCCTGAACCGATGGCGAAATGCGCCGTATGGGCGGCGTCGCCCATCAGCACGACATGGGACTGGCCGTTGAAATGGCTCCACTTGCCGCAGATCAGCCGGTTGAAGTTCAGCCAGGCCGAGCCGCGCAGATGGCGCGCATTGGTCATCAGCCGGCCGCCGTCCAGAACTTCGGAGAACACCTTTTCGCAGAAGTCGATGGAACCCTGCTGGTCGAGATCGCCCAGCCTGTGCGCCTCATAGGCCTCTTCCGTGGTCTCGACGATGAAGGTCGATGTCTCGTCGTCGAACTTGTAGATATGCGCCTGGAACCAGTCGTCGCCGACCTTGCGGAAATCGAAGGTGAAGGCGTCGTAGAGCTTGTCGGTGCCGAGCCAGATGTAACGGTTCGGGCGGACGACGAGGTCTGGCTGGAAAATGTCGGCATACCGGTTGCGGACATTCGAGTTGAGGCCGTCCGAGGCGATGATGAGGTCGGCATCGGGGAATTCGAGGTCGCTGGCGACGTCGGTTTCGAAGACGAGTTCGACGCCGAGCGCCTCGCAGCGCGCCTGCAGGATGTTGAGCAGCTTCTTCCGGCCGATGCCGACGAAGCCGTGGCCGGTGGTGCGCTGGCGGGTGCCCTTGAACAGAACCTCGATATCGTCCCAGTGGTTGAAGGCATCCTGGATCTCGGCGGCGCTCTCGTCGTCCCAGACCTTCATGGCCTCCATCGTCGCATCGGAAAAGACCACACCCCAGCCGAACGTATCGTAGGGGCGGTTGCGCTCGACGACCGTGATCGAGTGTTCCGGGTGAAGCTTCTTCATCAGCAGGCCGAAATACAGTCCGGCCGGGCCGCCGCCGATACATACGATGCGCATTCTCGTCCCCCGCGATTGGGTCGTCCGGATCGGCGACCTGATATATTTTAAGTTTAAAGTATATGGATGAAGCGAAACCCGTCAAGCATTAAAGTGCCGGCCCGTGCGCTGCGTCCCCGTTGCGTGCTTCCGGTGTGCACTCCATCCCTTCCGCGGCTTTGGTGCGAGCAGGCGAAATCTTTCGCGACGGGGGTCGAAATTGCCGAAAAATGCGGCAAAAGCCAATCTAGTGTTCATTGAAAAACATGCACATGCAATCGAATAAACCGTCGCATTGCTCGTTTTCGTCTGAAATCCGCGCGATAAAAGTTGATTGTTGACAGAAACAGAAAAATATAAATATGCTTTTGCATATAAATAGAAATCAACAAAAAAGGGGATCATCATGGCTGAGCGGTCGTTCGCCCGTGAAGTCGAGGATCTGAAGCTCGGCGAAGGGGATATCTTCAGCGGCGAGGGCATCCTCGCCATCACCAAGGCGCTCCTCCAGTCCGGTGTGTCCTATGTCGGCGGCTATCAGGGCTCGCCGATCTCGCACCTGATGGATGTGCTGGCCGACGCCAAGGATGTCATGGACGATCTCGGCGTCCATTTCGAATCCTCGGCTTCGGAAGCCGCCGCCGCGGCCATGCTGTCGGCCTCGGTGATGTATCCTGTGCGCGGCGCGGTGACGTGGAAATCCACCGCCGGCACCAATGTCGCCTCGGATGCGCTGTCGAACCTTTCCTCCGGCGGCGTGACGGGCGGCGCGCTCGTCATCATCGGCGAGGATTTCGGTGAAGGCTCCTCGATCATGCAGGAGCGCAGCCATGCCTTCGCGATGAAGTCGCAGATGTGGTTGCTCACGCCGCGACCGAACCTGCCGTCGATCGTCGATGCCGTCGAAAAGGGCTTCGAGCTTTCGGAAGCCTCGAACACGCCGGTCATGCTCCAGGTCGGCATTCGCAGCTGTCACGTTCACGGCCAGTTCGCGGCCAAGGACAACAAGCGCCCGGAATATACACTGAAGCAGGCGCTGGAAAATCCGCGCCGCGACGTCAGCCGCATCGTGCTGCCGCCGGCCTCCTTCCTGCACGAGAAGGAGAAACTGGAAAAGCGCTGGCCGGCGGCGGTCGAATTCGTCAAGGCCAACAGGCTCAACGAATTCTTCGGTCCCGAGGATGGCGAGATCGGCATCATCCTCCAGGGCGGCCTCTACAACGGCGCCATGCGCGCGCTGCAACAACTCGGCCTCGCCGACGTCTACGGTACAAGCCGCGTGCCGCTTTATGTCATGAACGTGTCCTATCCGATCATCGACGACGAGGTTGTCGCCTTCGCGGCCGCTAAGAAGGCCGTGCTGATGCTGGAGGAGGGCGCGCCGGAATACATTGAGCACGCGCTGCACACGCTGGTGCGCCGCCGCGACATCCAGACGAAGATCTCCGGCAAGGACATCCTGCCGCTCGGCGGCGAATATACGACGCTGGTTCTTTTGAAGGGGTTCACCACGTTTCTGGAGGCAAACGCGCCGCATCTGCTTGGCAACCGCCCGCCGGTGCCGGACCCGACGCCGGTGCTCGACGATCCGAAGGTGAAGGCGCTGGCAGAAGTGGTGCCGCCGCGTCCCGCCGGTTTTTGCACGGGCTGTCCCGAGCGGCCGATCTTCGCGGCCATGAAGCTGGTCGAGCGTGAGCTGGGCGAACACCATGTCTCCGCCGATATCGGCTGCCATCTTTTCTCCATCCTGCCGCCCTTCAACATCGGCGGCACGACGATGGGCTATGGTCTGGGTCCGGCCTCGGCCTCGGCCTTCAATGTCGAGGCCGGCAAGCGCTCGATCTCGGTGATGGGCGATGGCGGCTTCTGGCACAACGGGCTTGCGACCTCGGTCGGCAACGCAGTCTTCAACAAGCAGGACGGCGTCATCCTCGTGGTCGACAATTTCTATTCCTCGGCGACCGGCGGCCAGGACATCATGTCCTCGCGCGCGCTCAACCCGCGCCGCAAGACCAACAACTCGGTCGTCGACGCGGTGAAGGGCATTGGCGCCACCTGGGTGCGCCAGATCGACCGAACCTACGACGTCGCGAAGATGCGCGACACGCTGAAGGAAGCGCTGACCACATCGGAGAAGGGGCCGAAGATCATCGTCGCCTCTTCCGAATGCATGCTGAACAGGCAGCGCCGCGTGAAGCCGCAATTCGCCAAGGCGGTGAAGGACGGCAAGCGCATGGTGAAGGAGCGCTTCGGCGTCGACGAGGACGTGTGCACCGGCGATCACGCCTGCATCCGCCTTTCCGGCTGTCCGTCGCTCTCCGTCAGGCATACGGACGATCCGCTGAAGGACGATCCGGTGGCATCCATCGACAATTCCTGCGTCGGCTGCGGCAATTGCGGCGAGGTGTCGGAGGCCGCCGTGCTCTGTCCATCCTTCTATCGGGCCGATGTGATCCACAATCCCACCGCATGGGACCGTTTCGTCCACCGGGTCCGTTCCACCGTCATCGGCTGGCTGCAGAAGCGCCGCCAGGCCGGTCGCATCGCCTTTGCAGACTGAGGAGCCCGTCATGGACATGCAACCGACCGCCGCTGCCGCCACGCTCTCCTCCGACAAGCCTTTTTCGGTCGCCATCCTCGCTATGGGCGGGCAGGGCGGCGGCGTTCTGGCCGACTGGATCGTGGCGCTGGCCGAAAGCCAGGGCTGGGTGGCGCAGACCACCTCTGTGCCGGGCGTCGCTCAGCGCACCGGCGCCACGATCTACTATCTCGAAATGCTGCCGGCAAAGGATGGCGTCGCGCCGATCCTGTCGCTGATGCCGACGCCGGGCGATGTCGATGTGGTGATCGCCGCCGAACTGATGGAGGCCGGACGCTCCGTCATGCGCGGCCTCGTCACCCCGGACAAGACGCTGCTGATCGCCTCCACCCATCGCTCCTATGCCGTGGGCGAGAAGGAAAAACCGGGCGACGGCATCGGTAATCCGATCACAGTTGTCGATGCGACCGAGTTTGCCGCGCGGAAGACGATCGCCTTCGACATGGATGCGCTGGCGGTGAAGAACGGCAGCGTCGTGTCCTCGGCGCTTTTCGGCGCGCTTGCCGCCTCCAGGGCGCTGCCGTTCGACAGGCAGGCCTTCGAGGCGACGATCAGGGCCGGCGGCAAGGGGATCGAGGCGAGCCTGAGGGCGTTCGACGCTGCCTACCAGCGGGCGCTGACGGGCGAGAACGAGAAGCTTTCGGCGACACCCGCCAAGAAACTGGAAGCTCTGCCGGCAACCGCCGGCCACCCGGAGCTGGATGTGCTGCTCGATCGTATCCGCGCGGAATTTCCAGCCGCCGTACATTCCATGCTCTATGCGGGGGTGAAGAAGCTCGTGGATTTCCAGGATCCGGCCTATGCCGACGAATATCTGACGCGGGTCGCCGAACTTCATGCAGCGGACAAGGCCAATGGCGGTGCGGAGAAGGATTTCGTCTTCACGCTTCAGGCCGCGAAATATGTCGCCGTCGCCATGACCTATGACGATGTGGTGCGGGTCGCCGATCTGAAGGTGCGCGGCTCGCGCTTCGAGCGCGTGCGCAAGGAGGTCGGCGTGAAGCAGGACCAGATCCTCTACACCACGGAATACATGCACCCGCGCATGGAGGAAGTGTGCGGCACGTTGCCGAAGGGGCTGGGCCGCTGGATCGAGAACCGGCCGGGCCTGTTCCGGTGGCTCGACAGGCGCATCAGCAAGGGCCGCCGCGTCAAGACCGGCACGCTTTTCTGGTTCGCCGGCCTTTATCTGGTATCCGGCCTGCGCCGTTTCCGCAGGAGCAGTTTGCGCCATCACATCGAAACGGAACATCGCGAGGCCTGGCTTGCGAGGGCGCTGGCCGTGCTGCCGAAAAATTACGATCTCGCTGTCGAGGTGCTCGGCTGCCGCCGGCTGGTCAAGGGCTATTCCGACACCCATGCCCGCGGTCTGTCGAAGTTCGACCGCGTGCTGTCCGCCCTGCCGGTGCTCGAAGGGTGGGAGGACGGCGCTGTCTGGCTGAGGCGCCTGCGTCAGGCTGCGCTTCTCGACGAGCAGGGCATCGCGCTCGACGGCGCGTTGAAGACGGTGGCGACCCTTTGACGAGGGGCGCCGGCCTTCGAGGGCATGTGGACGGGATTTCGGCCGGAATCAGATCTCGTTCTTGCGCACGTTGCGCAGGATCTTCTGCAGGGTGCCGACGAAGGCGCGGTGCTCGTCCTCGCCGATGCCCTCGAACATCTGCAGCAGGAAATCGTACATGATCGGCCAGACCTTGGCGAAGGCGGCGCGGCCTTCCTCGGTGATGGTCACGTCGCGCACGCGCATGTCTTCTGCGCGCGGCTGGCGGCGGATATAACCCTGCTCTTCCAGCGAATCGAGCGTGCGGCTCATGGTCGACTGCTCGGTGACGGCAAAGACCGACAGTTCGTTGATGGTAGCCGAAGGGGTGACGCTCAACACGGCCAGCGTCCGCACCTTGGCCGTGGTCATGTCCATGTGCTTCAGCTCTTCGGCCAGATTGGCGTTGTAGCGCGCCATCAACCGGTTCATCAGATAGGGCGCGAAATTGTTCAGGCCGATTTCGCCAAGGCTGCGCTTGACCTCGGCATTCTCGTCGTCCGGTCGCAGGACTGCTCCTGAAAAGCGCTCCGCCATTCAATTCCTCTTATTTCAGCGACGAGGCAGCAGGAAACCTGAACCGCCGGCAAGCTCCGGTCCCGCAGATGCCGCTATGAAACGATCCCGGGACATCCGTCTTGTGGTTAACGCCCGTTTTGAGCGGATGCCAGCGAAAAACGAATCGAAACCGCAGAAACGGTCATGGAGATTGCCGACAACCGGGTTGACGCTCACGTTTTCCAGATCGGCCGGCGAACGAAACCTGGGGTGGTGATGATCGGATCGAGCGCCGCCACAGTATTCTCCCGGCATGCGGGACAGGATGGCATCCGGCGCCAGACGGGCGCGCCGGATTTTCGATGATCAGGCGATCAAAGCCAGCGCGCGCACGGGCGACCCCGTTCCCTTGACGAACTTCAGCGGCGCCGCGATCAGGATCGCGCCCTTCGGCGGAAGCTGGTCGAGGTTGGAAAGGCTGGCGAGGCCATACTTGTTGGCCGCATGCATCAGGTTATGGGCGGGGAAGGGCGGTTCCATGCCGCCGGCTGCGCCGGCATCGGTGCCAACGGTTTCCTGGCCCCAGCCGATGATGCCCTTGGAAAGCAGGTACTTGATGGCTTCGGCCGTCGGTCCCGGCGAATGCGGGCCGTTCTCGTCGGCGTTGAGGAAGGTCTCGGCCGAGCCGTTGCGCTTGTACCAGTCGGTGCGCAGCAGCACCCAGCTTCCGGCCTCGATCGCGCCATGCTCGGCTTCCCATGCCTCGATGCTCTCGACGGTCAGCAGGTAATCCGGGTTTTCGGCGGATTCCTTCGAGCGGTCGATGACGTTGACCGGAGCGACGAAGTTCTGCGGCGGGATCGTATCCGTGGTGTTGTTCGGATTGTCCTTGCCAGTGATCCAGTGACAGGGCGCATCGAAATGGGTGCCGGTGTGCTCGCCCAGTTCGATCCAGTTCCAGGCCCAGAACGGACCGTCCTGATCGTAATGAGAGATTGTGTGGACCTTCACGTTGGGTGTGTTCTTGCCGAACTGCGGCGGCAGGTACAGGACCGGCGTTTCCGGACCGAGCGGTGCGGTGATGTCGACGACCTTGACGCTGCCGGACAGAAGCGCCGCGCCGAGTGTGCTAAGAATTGAACTGTCGCTCATGTCATTCCCCTTTTGTCGCCCGGAGCCGGCACCGGCACCTTGCCTGCGGTCTTGATCAACCGGTCTCTTTTCGGGCGTTGCGGCCAGCCTATGAAATAAAATATGATGCTGCAAGTATTTGTCGGCCGAATTTCGCCGGCAAATAGACGGGTGGCAGGACGGAATTTCCGTCGTATACGGTAATTTATCGGCAATAATTCCGAGGCGCACCATGTTTTGTTTCTCGTCTGTCCGTCGTTTCGTATGTCTGAAAATATATGCGTATAAGTATAATTTAAAACGAGAAAGCGACGATGATGGCAATGGCGGGGAAGGGCGCGCGCGGCGGAGCCTCGCGCGGCTCGGTTTCCGTCGATTTGGTTTACGTTTGAAATAGCCGGGTCTTGACGCCGGCGTCCGGCTCCTGCACGCAGAAAGGTGAGTGCAGGACATCGCAGGGGACGTGACCGTGGCAGCCGATCTGGAAACCATCGCCGACGACAAGCCGGAAGGCACCAAGCAGGAGCTTCGGCTCTGGCTGCAGATGCTGTCGACTACCAAGCTCATTTCCCAGGAAATCCGCCGCCGCCTGCGGAGCGAGTTCGGCGCGACGCTGCCGCAATTCGATTTGCTGGCCCAACTCTACCGCGAGCCGGACGGGTTGAGGCTCGGCGAACTGTCGAAGCGGACGATGGTGACGAACGGCAACATCACCGGCCTGGTGGAGCGGCTGGAGGCGGACGGTCTGGTGCGCCGCGAAACGCCGGGTGCCGACCGGCGCGTGACCGTCGCCCGGCTGACCGATACCGGCCGGGAAGCCTTTGCCCGCATGGCGCTTGTGCATGAAAACTGGCTGTGTGACATGATGAAGGACATCGACAGCGCGATGATCCGGACCCTGTTCGCCGAGATGGAAACGCTCAAGAAGTCGGTCCGCAATCACCTTTCCGAAGGGGAAGCAGGTCCCGCCGATCGCTGAGCGGCGGAGAACCGAAGGTGGTAGCGAGTGACGAAAGATCTTTCGCGGATGGAGAACGCTATGATTGATCTTGTGTCCTGTGATCAAAAAATCATTTCTCGGCCGTCGGGTTTGCGTGTAACGTCGGCTATCGAAAAATTTGAGATCCGTATGATTAACGTCGAGTTGCTTAAAGTTTCCTCCAGAACGACTGTGCAGGACAGTGTCTACGAGCAGTTGCGGAATGCCCTTATGTGGGGCGAGTTCGAACCGGGGCAGGCTGTGACTATCGCCTCGCTGGCGAACCAGTTCGGAACAAGCCATATGCCTGTGCGCGAGGCCTTGCGGCGGCTGGCGGCGGAGAACGGTCTCGAGGTCGCCCATAACGGTTCGGCGCGGGTTCCGGCGGTGTCGCGCGAAAGACTGGACGACCTGTGCCGGGTCAGGTCGAACCTCGAGGGACTGGCGACGGAACTTGCCGCACAGCGCATGACGACAGACGAGATCGACCATTGCCTCGCTCTTGCGCAGGCGCATGAGGCGCTCGGACGCGAAGGCAAGGTCCGGCAGATGCTTCGCAAGAACCAGGAGTTTCATTTTTCGATCTACGAACGCTCGGGGTCGGAAGTCCTGCCGCAGATGATCGAGGTGCTCTGGCTGCGCTACGGTCCCTATATGCGGATCCTGTCGAATCTCGTCGAGCAGCAGCTGGATGCCGGCGTCATTCATCCCTATTCGACCTATCATTATGAAATGATAGATGCCTTCAGGGCCGGCGACGCCAAGCGGGCCGGCGCATTGATGGTCAAGGACATCGAGGCGACGCAGGTGCTGCTGCACGGCATGCTCGATCCTTGAAATGCCTTTCCCCGGGCTGTGCAAGTTCGGGGAAGTGCGTCGCCTGTCCGATGTGAACGGACAGCGGTCGGCAATATCAGATGAAGTTGAATGTCGTGAAGTAGCCGGCTTCGGCGCGTTCCAGTATGCGTGCCTTGTCTTCCTCCAGCAGGAAGCCTTCGTCGGCCAGCCCTGCCAGTCCCTCGGCCAGGGCGTCGCGCCAGGCCTGCTCGCTGCCATAGCGCTCTTCCAGCGACGGGCGGGAATCGTTGTCCCGCAGGCGGTCGGCGCGCGTCGCCGCGAAGGGCCAGTAGGAACCGAAGACATTGAAGAGTTCGCCCTGGGCATAGCCGGCCTTGCGTATCTGCCAGCCGGTATGGGTTCCCGCCGGGGCGATGAGCAGCGGATGGGGGACGCCGCCGATGCTGTTCCCGTCGCTATCGATTGCGCTGATGCCTACCCGGTACTGCTGGCCTGTCGCGGGCGGCATGGAGGTATGATCCGTCAGCCGGAGTGCGTTGATATGGGCCGGAAATTCGGCATTGCCGATCTTGGGGAAGGCCTGTGCCGCGATCTCCGGATCGACCAGCGTCCCTGCCGCGCGGGTCGGGTAGACACTTGACGGCGGGAGTGTGCCGTTTTCGATCCACTCGACCAGCGCATCGATCAGCGCCCGCGTCAGCGTCCCGTATGTCAGGGTGTTTCCTTTCGCCGAGGCGATTTCCGGCGGCAGGGCGTAATCGCCATGCGCCACGCTGGAGGCGAGGTAGAGCCTGACATTGTCCGGCAGGGCGACGTCGTTTCCTTCGGCATCCGTCGTGACCAGCGACGAGCGCGCGGACATGTACTCCGAGTCGGTGTCGACATGCATGATCTTCGGGCAAACGCCGTCCGCAACCGGACGGTTCAGGATACCGTCCGTCCTGCCGCTGACGGGATCGAACTGGTCTGCATAGCCGAAGGGAAACTGGTCGCCGGGAAACGTGTGATCCTCGTGCTGGCGCGAAAACCGGCCCGGCTGGCTGAAGGGCTCGTTCAGGAAGATCTTGCGGGACCCGGCGATGAGCGGCATCACGGCGTCGAAAACGGGACGGCCGGCAAGATCGGCGTTGAAGCCGCGGTGGAGAAAGTCGCGCAGGAAACGACCGCTTTGCGAGAGGCCGAAGCCCAGCGCCTTGCGATAGGACGCCTTGAGGGGATGCGGCGTGCCGTCCGCCCCGCCGTAGCGCAGGAACGACAGCGTATCGCGCACGGCGCTGAACCCCAGCCCCATCACCACCGGGTTCCTGGCCGTGTAGATGAATTCGTAGATCGCGCCGCGGTCGAAGACGAAGTTTGCCGGATGCTCGATCTCGATCGTGGTTTCGTCGAGATAGCGCCAGGTCAGGTCGGCCGGAGTCTGGCGCGGATCGGCCTCGTTCTGGCGCACCGTCAGGCTGGCGGAGGCGTCGGCGATATCGGCGGCGGGATAGGCAAGGCGATAGCGGAAGAGGCTGTCCGAAACCTCTTCGATGGTATCCTCGCGGATGGCCGCGCGAGCATCCTTGATGAACTCCTCACGGGAGGCGCCCGTGTAGGGCCCATCGGGCCTTGCCGCGACCGGCAGCTTCGCCAGCATCCGTCCGGCGCCAGCCGGGACGTCGCCCTGCCATGAACTCCAGACGACGGTAAAGCCCCTCTCCAGAAGATAGGCGGTTCCGAGATGCTCATTTGCGAACGGCATGTTGGTCGCCGGCCCCGTGTTGATGCGCTGGATTGCCCGCTTCGTGCCGCGGTTCAGCACATCGTAGAGAAGCCACCCGTTGCCTCTGCTCTCGTCGACCGGTTTCAGAATCTCGATTTCGGTTTCGTATTCGACGAAGCCGCCTGCGTTTCGCGGTGCCAGATCGAGAAGGGCAATGTCCCTGTTGCGCGGACTGTCCGGATCGATCTCGCAATTGAGTGTGCCGAAAACCCATTCATACGGCCCGGCGGTTCCAAATTCCCGCCCGTCATAGGCGGGCGAGATGCGCTTCGTTTCCTGAAACGAGATGAGGGGGCGGGCAGATGAGGACATGGGGACAATCTCGACGAATTCAAAATTGCGGGGCGCGGGACGCGATGACTATTGACAATAGGAAAGATTAATAGATCATTTGATCACAACATCAATATAAAATCGAGTTCCTCCATGACTTATCTTGCCGAGCAAATCGTTCTGAAGGCTTCCAATGCCGGCGTCGAACGCAGCCTTACGGTTCATCGTTTCGGTGAGCGGGGCGCCCGCCCCAAGGTCTATATCCAGGCGGGGCTTCACGCGGCGGAGACGCCGGGCATGGTCATCGCCCATCACCTGCTGCCGATGCTGAAGGAGGCGGATGCCGCCTCGCGGATCGCCGGCGAGATTATCGTCGTTCCGGCCGCTAATCCGATCGGCCTCGGCGATACCGTTCTGGGCGTGCATCTGGGACGTCATTCGCTGGCGTCCGGTGCCAATTTCAACCGCGGTTTTCTGGATCTGGCGGCCGTTACCGCGCCGCAGCTTGAGGGAGCCCTGACGCAGGATGCCGACAGAAACGTCGCTTTCATCCGCAAGGCGATGAAGGATGTGATCGCATCGCGCGTGCCGAAGACAGAGCTTGACGACCTGCGCCTCACGCTACTCGGGCTCGCCTGCGATGCCGATTACGTCTTCGACATGCATGCCGAGGAGGATGCGATCTTCGCTGCGGTTCTGGCGCCCTGGACGCTGCCCTTCAAGGACAGGCTGGCCGGACATCTCGATCCGCAGCTGATCTTTTATGCGGATTACCCGCCGCTTTTCGATACGGCGTGCAGTCGTCCGTGGGCGGATCTCGCCAGGCATTTCGGAGCGGGCATTCCCATCCCGCAGGCCTGTCTGAGCGTCACGCTGGAACTGCGCGGGTCGGGCCATGTCGACGACGCGCAGGCGAAGGCCGACGCAGGCAACCTGTTCGCCCTGCTCACCGCGAACGGCTGCGTGGCGGGAAGCGTCCCGCCCGCAAGGCCTCTGGTGGAGGCAATCCGTTTCGAAGGCGTTGAGTTCATCCGCACGCCGGTGCCGGGGATCGTCGTCTACAAGCGCCGTCTCGGCGAATTCATCGAAAAGGGCGAGGTGATTGCCGAGGTCGTCCAGCCCTTCGTCCGCGAGATCGATGCCGTGCGTCACCCGATCCGCAGCGCGACTGCCGGCCTGTTGTTCGCCTGCCGCCATGCGGTCGTCGCCCAGGCCGACGATGTCGTCGGCAAGGTGGCCGGCAAGGACCCGCTCCCGGACCCGAAGCACTACTGACAAGGGGGCCGCTCCATTCGCTTTCAGACTGCGGACGTATGTCCGGAACCAAAAAAGGGGAATGAACACATGAAACGATTTCTTGCCTGTACGGCGCTTGCAATCTCGTTGCTAGCTGGTGGTGCGAACGCGGAGGCGCTCCGGTTCGCAGGGCCGGTTTCACCGCTGACCTTCGATCCGCACGGTACCAACGACTTCACCACGACGGCGCTGTTCCGACAGGTTTACGACAGTCTCGTCGCCTTGACGCCGGATATGAAGCCCGCCCCGGGGCTCGCCGTTTCCTGGACGAAGAAGGACGACCTCACCTGGACCTTCAAGATCCGCGAAGGCGTGAAGTTCCATGATGGGAGCCTGATGACCGCCGAGGATGTGGTCTTCTCCATCATGCGCTCGAAGGATAGCGGCTATTATGCCGCGTATTTCGGCCAGATCGAGAAGGCCGTGGCCGTCGACGCGACGACCGTCGACGTGACCAGCAAGCAGCCGGATCCGATTCTGCCGGACAAGATGGTGCGCATGTTCATCATGTCCAAAGCCTGGTCCTTAGCCAATGGCCTCGAGGCCATTCCGAGCCTCGGTGCGACCGGAACCGAGGCCTATTCTCTGCGGCATGAGAACGGCACGGGCGCCATGCGGCTGAAGCAGCACGACCCGAATGTGAGGACCGTTTTCGAGCGGTTCGACGATTATTGGGGCGAGGCAAGCGGCAATGTGACGGAGGCGACCTATGTACCGATCACCTCCACGCCCACTCGCGTTTCCGCGCTGCTGTCCGGCGAGGTGGACCTGATTTCCGATGTTCCCTATCAGGATATCGAACGCATCGAGGCAACGCCCCAACTCCAGATCAACAAGGCGCCCCAGCTTCTGTGGATGCAGTTCGAAATGGATGGCAGCCGCGATGTCGCCCTCGATGTCTGGGACAAGCAGGGCAATCCGCTGAACGCCAATCCGTTCAAGGATGTCAGGGTGCGCCAGGCGATCGCCCAGGCGATCGACGCCGATGTGATCGTCAGCCGCATCATGCGCGGCAATGCCCGGGTTGTCGGAATACCCTCCATTCCCGGTTTCGGCGGCTATCAGGAAGATCTTGACAAGCGCTGGCCCACCGATGTGGAAAGGGCCAAGGCGCTGCTCGCCGAGGCCGGCTATCCCGATGGTTTCGCCGCCCAGCTCAACTGCCCGTCGGAACGCTATGCGAATGCCGAAGACATTTGCAAGGCGGCGGTCTCGATGCTCGCGCGCATCGGCATCGATGTCCGGCTGAAAACCTATGTCTGGCCGGAATTCGCCAAACTGCTGGTCAATGGCCCGAGTTCGAGTTTCCATCTGATCGGGGTGGCGAGCAGCTGGGATACCCAGGACGCCTTCACGTCTTTGATGATGACCCGCAATCCCGAAGCCGGCGAAGGCTTCTTCAACTGGGCACTCTGGCATAACGAGGATCTGGACAAGGTCGCCCGTGAGATCCGGATCACCTTCGATCCGGCCGAGCGGCAGGAACTTTACAGGAAGGGCATCGAAATCGGCAAGGAGCAGGTCTACGCCGTTTTCCTGCACCAGCCCTTCCTCGTCTGGAGCGCCAAGGAGAACATAGAGGGCGTGATGCGGCCCGATTCGACCCTTCTGCTGAAGGATCTGAAGGTCAACTGAGAAGAAGCGGCGCGGTGGATGAGAGGCGGCGGATCGTGATCCGCCGCCTCTCTTTTTTCGAAGAGGCTTCCCGTCTTCCCACGGCAGAGTGCGTGCAAATGGCTTTAGGTGCTTTACTGAAATCACGGCAGGCATGAAAAAGCCCGCCATCCGGATGGGATGGCGGGTGCAAGAGGTTCGCTCCAGGGGGGAACTGTTACAACGAGCCGAAGAAGCGCTGTAGCCTGTTCATCGCTTCCGTTACGCGTTCGGTCGACTGGGAGCCGAAGCAGACGCGCAGATGTCCCTCGCCGGTCGAACCGTAGAAACTGCCCGCCTCGACAACGACATCGGCCTTGTCCAGGATGGTTTCGGCCAGCGACTGGGCCGGGATGCCGAGAGCGGCGACATTCGGGAATGCGTAGATGGTGCCTTCCGGCCAGTCACAGGTAACGCCCGGCATCTGGTTGAGGCGGCTGACGACGATGTCGCGCTTGATCCTGTCCTCCTCCACGAGGTCATGAAGCACGTCCGAAGGCCCGGTCACTGCCGCATAGGCGCCCTCCTGGATGAAGGTATTGACGTGGGTGACGTCGTTGGTGGTGATCTTCAGGATGCCCTCGATGAGGTTCGACGGCGCCGTCAGGTAGCCGATCCGCCAGCCGTCCATCGCAAAGCTCTTGGTGAAGGCGAACATCGAGATCGTGCGTTCGCGCATGCCCGGCAGCGAGGCGATGGAAATGTGCTTCGCATTGTCGAAGAGGATTTCCTCGTACACCTCGTCGGAGGCGATCAGCAGATCGTGCTTGATCGCGAGATCGGCAAGCCCCTGTAGTTCCTCGCGGCTATAGACGCGGCCCGTCGGGTTGCAGGGGTTGATCAGCGCGATCATCTTCGTCTTCGGCGTGATCTTTTCCTCGATCAGCGCCGGATTGATCGAGAAGCGGTTGGCCGCATCCAGCCTGGCGAAAACCGGCTTGGCGCCGGCGAGTTCGATCTTGCCGACATGCTGCGGATAATAGGGTTCGAGCAGGATCACCTCATCGCCCGGATCGAGCAGCGCCATGAAGGCAGCGAACGAGGCATGGGTCAGGCCGTTGGTGACGACGATCTCGTCGGGCGTGTAGTCGAGGCCGTTCCTGGCCGAGAGCTTCTCCGCCAGCGCCTTGCGCAGCTTGGGTATGCCCTGGAAATGCGAATAATGCACGTCGCCGGCGAGCAGGGCCCGGATGGTCGCCTGCTTGATGCCGTTTGGCGTGTCGGCATGCGGGCTGCCGAGTTCCATGTGGATGAGATCGCGGCCGGTATCGTGCAACGCCGCGGCCCGGGCGTACATGCCGAAGGATTTTTTCGAACTTCCTGTAATTCTCTTGGCTAGGTACTTCATGACTGTCTTTCTTGTAGAGGCCGTTCCCGGCGGTCAGGTCGAGAGATCGTGGAGATGGTTGACCGCCCCGAAACCGAGCGTCATGGCTGTTGCGAATTCGATATCGTCAGGGTGGTAGAAGCCTTCGGCGCACAGTGTCTCCGCGGCGCGGCGGATGGCGTCCGAATAGTCTTGCGGGGTATCGAACCGTTCCAGGATCGCCGGCCGGGGATCGCCGGTCAGCGCTCGTTCCTCAGCGCTCACGGGGAAGGGGATATAGCTGCCGGAGAAATCGTGCAGCGCACCGTAGCCGTGGCCCCGGCCGCGCAGGTTCCAGCCCGTGTAGGTTCCGAGCGGCACCTGAACCATTGGCGCGAGAAGGCCGGCGCGATCGTTTCCATCGGCATCGGTGGCTGGCACCAGAACGGCATAGTGCCTGTTCGCATCGACGGCGGGATCGGCCGGGGCGGGCGCGCCCTCGTCGAAGCCCGGTCCGTAGTCGACAGCGGGCAGAAGATTGGGCTCCCTTGGAAGCAGAGTGCCGGGAATGGCGGGAAACGCCGCCCGCCATTCCTCGAAGCTTACCAGCGTCCCGTCGGCCTTCTTCGGATAGCGGCTCGGCGGCGGTGCTTCGCCTTCCAGCCACTTCTGCATCAGGAGCAGTGTGCCGCGGAAGAAGGCCACCGTCGAGACGATGTTCTGATGGTTGGTGCAGATGCCAAGCGGCGGCTTTGCCGGCGTGGGATCGGACCAGTGCTGCGAGCTGGCCCAGTAGTAGTAGCGGACGGTTTCCGGCAGTTCGAGGTCGTTGCCCCGGCTGTCCGTATGCACCAGCGATCCGCGCCGGTGCCAGTATTCGGAAGCCGTCTGCGTGTGGATCACCAGCGGATCGGTCTCCGGCCGTTTGAGGATGGCGTCCTTGCGGCCGCTGATGTGATCGCGGCTCATCGCATAGGAGAACGGGAAGCGATCGGCCGGATTGAGATTGTCCTCATATTGCCGCGAGGCCGCCACGACGAGGTTGGCGAAGCGGTTGAGCATCGTTTTGCCGGCACCGGAAATATGCGGAAGCATGCCGTCGAAAACGCGCCGCCCCGCGTAATCCGCATTGAAGCCGCGGTAGATGAAGTCGCGGATGCAGCGTCCGGACTGGGAGCGTCCCCATGCGATGGCGAATTTCGGCAACGTGCCGCCGGCAGCGAGCGGATTGGCCGGGCTGCGGTCGTTCTTGAAAAAGGCGATCAGCTCCCGCACGGCGATGAAGCCCATGTCGAACACGAGCGGCCGCGTCGCCTCATAGGTCAGTTCGTAGATCCAGCCCGGCCGGAAACCTTCCGGCAGGTGGATATGCGAGGCGGACGGTATTAACGCCTGCTCGCCGCCCTGCACGTCGCCGCGCGCCAGGCCACCGCCATTGCCGAGAACCTGCGTGAAGGACCAACGATCCGAACCGAGGGTTTCCGGCTGCGCATGGGGATAGCGGCGTCTTTGCAGCCGTGCGGCGGCGGGATCGAGCGACCGCGCCGGATAGCTGTAGGTACCTGTCTTGCCGGAGAGCGGCAGGCAGGTCACGCCGGGCGTATCGCAGATGAACTCGACCTTGATGCGGGCGGAAAGCGGCGTTCCGTTTCCGGTGGCTTCGGGCACCTTGATGGTCATGCGGCCGTCGCCCGGCAGGACGTCGCCCTGCCATGCGGCGATGACGACCGTGTAACCCTGCCGCATCAGGAAGCCGTTGCCGGCGTCGGCGGCGGAGGACGGGCGGTTGGTCGGCGCGCCGTTGTTGAAGAATTGCAGGCAGCGCTTGTTGCCGCGGTTGACGAATTCGAAAAGGATCGTGCCGTTGGCCTTTGCCGGATCCTTGGGGCGCAGGATCCAGATGTCCGTCTGCGCGCTGACGTGGCCGTCATCGTCACGCCCGGCCAGCGCCATATCGTAGGCATGCGAAACAGAAGGATCGGCGGGGTCGACGGAAATCTCGGCTTTTCCTGACAGCGTTTCATAGACGCCGGTGTCTCCAAACGAAACGCCGTTTGCGAAATCCGTTTGCGTCAGGTCGGTGATCTTGATGCGGGGCGGGGTGGTCATGATGCTCCTCATTCTTGCGCGGCGTCTGCCGGAATTGCCTTGAGGCAGAGGGTGAGATCGCTGATCGCCGCCTCCGCACCGCCTTGTGCCGCCGCCTGCGCAACGCGGCCGGCGATGGTTTCCGCCACGGGAATCCCGCAGCCAAGCTGCCGGGCCTGGGCCGTCAAGGCATCGAGATCCTTGGCAACCGTCGCAAGCGACAGTTTGCGGCGTGCCGCGCTGTTCGGCCCTTCGATCTCCGCGGCGGACATGGCCTGGAACGTCCGGCTGTCCGCGCCCGTGCCGGTGATCATGGCCTTGAGCCTGCCGGGTGCGATGCCGGCTGCCGCGCAGAGCAGGAAGGCTTCGCTCGACAGCATGGCCATGCCGTAGCCCATCAGGCCGCCGATCAGGCGCAGCATGTGGCCGCTTCCGGTTTCGCCGGCGGGGATGACCTCGCTCGCATAGGCTTTCGAAATGGCCTGCATGCGTTCCAGCAGCTCCGGCGTGCCGCCGCACAGCAGTTTCAGCGTGCCGCTGCGGGCGAGATCCGGCGTGCCGGAAATCGCCGCATCGACGAACGCCCCGCCAAGCGCCCGCCATTCGCCGGCGAGCCTGCGGGAAATGTCGGGATCGCCGCTGGTGTGATCGATGTGAAGGATGCCCTGCCGCCCGGAAAGGCCGGAAAAGAAACCGGTCTCGCCGGTCAGAACCGTTTCCACCTCCGCCGAAGAGGGCAGGCAGGTGATGAGAATGTCGGTCCGGGCGGCTAGCGCCGCGCCGGTGCGGGCAACCGCGCAGCCCGCCGCCGCCAGTTCGTCTGCCAGCACGCCCCGTGCGCGCGGCGAGGGGAGGATGGTGACCGTATGGCCCGCTGCGCGAAGGCGCAGGCAGATCGGCAGCCCTATCTTGCCGGTGCCGGCAAATCCGATCCTGTTTCCGTTCTCGTTCATCGTGTCATCCAGTCCGTGAAGCGGGCATGCGCCAGAGCTGCCGAAACGACGATCGGCGTGAAGGAATGGAACGGCAGCGTCCGCGCCTTCACCATCGGAACCGGCAGGTCGCCGGGCGGCTCGCCGAGCGCCGCCCGCGCCAGCACGCGGCCCAGTTGGGCCGTCATGGCGATGCCGCGGCCATTGCAGCCGATGCCACCGTAAAATCCCTCGCCGAATTCATGGATGCGTGGCAGGAAATCCGGCGTCATCGCCGCCACGCCCGTCCATACGACTTCGACGCCCGGATGCCGTTCGAGCTTCAGTTCCGAAACGAGGCGGTCCACGACAGCCTTGCCGATCCGCTCGAAGGCGCCGAGCGGAACGATCGCCATGCCGCCGCTGATCAGCCGGTTGTCGCGGTCGAGCCGGTAGGTGAAGAGGTTGGAGCGCGTGTCGCCAACGGGGCGGCGCTGCGGCGAGATGCGCTCCACCGTTTCCGGCGGCAGGGGCCGCGTCGCGACCTGATAGACGCGCAGCGGCACGACAGTCCGCCCCATTCGGCCGGCGGCGCCGGAGGTATAGGCATTCGTGCAGAGGAGCACGGTGCCCGCCCTGACCTCGCCGCCGCTGAAGGAAACGGTCCAGTCGGCACCGGCCTTGCCGATGTTTCGGACCTCGGCCCCTTCGCGGATGACGCCGCCGTGGCGGATGACCGCGTTCGCCAGGCCGAGTGCGTAGTTCAGCGGATGGATCGTGCCGCCGGACTCGTCCAGCAGGCCGCCGGAATAGATCGAAAGACTGGTCTGCTGCTCGATTTCGGCGGGGGAGAGAAAGCGCACGGGCCTGCCGAGCGCCTGCCAGTCGGCGGCGCGCTGGCGCAGAAGGTCGGCGGTTGCGGTGCCGTAGGCCGGTTGCAGCCAGCCGACCTGGCTGGCGTCGCAGGCGATGTTTTCCTCGCGGATGGTGGAGAACACGGCATCCGCGCCTTCGCCCACGAGTTTCAGCAGGGCCTCGGCCTTTTCGCGGGGAAGCTTCTGGTACACGGTGGCGGGGTCCGCCTTGGCGAAATTCGGCACGACGAAGCCGGCATTCGTGCCGCTTGCGCCCGCGCCTATCGAGGTGCCTTCGAGAACGACGACCTTCTTTCCGGCCCTGGCAAGCGCGAGGGCGGCGGTCAGCCCGGTGAAACCCGCACCGATGACGACCGCGTCGGCCCGGGCGGGAACCGCGGATTGCCGGAAATCCGGCGCCGGATTGCCCGTCATGGTCCAGAGTGTTTTCTGTCCTTCAATCTGCATAGAACTTTCCTTCAGGCGGGAATCGCGCCTTGCCAGTTCGAAAGATAATGGGATACGATCAATTGATCAAATATAAACATACAAGGAGTCATCATGTCGCGCCGCCTCATTTCCTCAGGCTCTCCGTTTGAAAAAATTGCCGGCTATTCGCGCGCCGTCGTCCAGGGCGACTGGGTTTTCGTTTCCGGCACCGCCGGTTACATCAAAGGCGAAACCGATCCCGACGATGCCGCCGCCCAGACCCGCAAGGCCGTCGAGATCGTCGCCGACGCGCTGTCGCAGGCGGATGCCGCCCTTGCGGACATCGTCAGCCTTCGCATCTACGCCGCGCGCCGCGAGGACATCATGGCGATTTCCGAAGTGCTCGGCGAAACCTTCGGCGAGATACGCCCGACCAACACCACGGTCGTCTGCGGCTTCGTCAACGACGACATCAAGGTTGAAATCGAGGCGGTTGCGCTCAAGCATTGACCTTGTCGCGGGCGGCCCGGGGTCGCCCGCATCTCCTTTCAGTTGATGTCCTCGGCCCGGTGACAGGCGACCTGCGTTTCACCGATCCGGCGCATTTCCGGCTTGCTTTCCGCGCAGGTCGACGTCGCGAAGGGACAGCGCGTGCGGAAGGCGCAGCCCGAAGGCGGGTTCATCGGGTTCGGCAATTCGCCGAGCGGCGGTTGCAGTTCCGTCTCTCCCACGCTGACGCGCGGCACGGCGCCGAGAAGCAGGCGCGTATAGGGGTGCATCGGCTTTTCGAAAAGCGTCTCGCGATCCGCGACCTCGACCAGATTGCCGAGATACATCACGCCGATGACGTCGGACATGTGGTCGACGACGCCGAGATCGTGGCTGATGAACAGGTAGGTCAGGCCGAACTGGTCCTGCAGGTCCTTCATCTTGTTGAGGATCTGCGCCTGCACGGACACGTCGAGCGCCGAGGTCGGCTCGTCGCAGATGATGAAGCTCGGCCGCGACGACAGGGCCCGCGCGATGGCGACGCGCTGGCGCTGGCCGCCCGAGAACTCGTGCGGAAATTTTTCGGCATCGGCCGGTGAAAGGCCGACAGTCGTCAGCAATTCGGCCACCATGTCGCGGATGACCCGCCCGTTCTTCTCCAGCCCGAGGGTCCTGATCGGATCGGCGATCGAACGGCCGATGCGCCAGCGCGGATTGAGGGAGGCATAGGGATCCTGAAAGATCATCTGGACCTCGCGCCGCTCGGGCAGGGATTTCGCGGCGATGTCCGTCATATTCTTGCCGCGGAAGATGACCGCGCCGGAACTCGGCGTGTAGAGGCCGGCGGCGCAGCGCGCCACGGTGGATTTTCCGCAACCGGATTCGCCCACCAGCGCCATCGTCTTGCCGGCCGCAATCGACAGGTTCACCGCATTGACGGCGTGGAGATAGCGCTGGGGCTGGCGCTTGACCAGCCTGTCGATCCAGCTGGATTTGACCGGAAAACGCATCGAAAGGTCGCGCGCCGTAACGAGCGGCTCCTGCTGCGCCGGGGATGATTGGAACTGCATATCGTGCTTTCTGGCGAGGGAGGATTTCATGACGCTATTCCGTCCGTTGCGAGCCAGCAGGCGGCGGTGTGATCGGCGGCGCCCGCAAGCTCCGGACGCTCGACGCGGCAGCGGTCGAACGCCACGGGACAGCGTGGCCAGAACGAGCAGCCGGTCGGCAGGTTTCCGGCACGTGGCATCGCTCCGTCGATCTGCTGCAGGCGCCGCAGGCGGTGCCCGATCTCCGGAATGGATTTCATCAATCCGCGTGTATAGGGATGCCTGGCGTTGTCGATCACGTCCCTGACGGGGCCGTTCTCCACGATCCTGCCGGCATACATGACCGCCACCCGGTTCGCCGTCGTGGCGATCACGCCCATGTCGTGCGTGATTAGGATGACCGCCGTGCCCCGCTCGCGGCAAAGCTTCTTCAGCAGCATGATGATCTGTGCCTGGATCGAAACGTCGAGCGCCGTCGTCGGCTCGTCGGCGATGATCAGCTGCGGGCGTCCGGCGAGCGCCAGGGCGATGACGACGCGCTGGCGCATGCCGCCGGAGAACTCATGCGGATAGCTGTCCATCCGCTCGCTGGCGGCGGGAATGCCCACCTGCTGCAACAGCGAGACGGCTTCGTCGAAGGCGGCCGCGCCGCGCAATTCGGTATGCTGGACGATGGTTTCGATCAGTTGCCGCCCGATGGTAAAAACCGGATTGAGCGAGGTCAGCGGGTCCTGGAAGACCATGCCGATCTCGGCGCCCCGGATCTTCGCCATTTCCCGTGCGGAAAGTGTATCGATCCGGCGGCCGTTGAGGCTGATCTCCCCGCCGGTGCGCACCAGTGCACCCTCCAGCAGGCCGGTTATGGCCGTGCCGGTCATCGACTTGCCCGCGCCGGATTCGCCGACGATGCCGAGCACTTCTCCTTTGCGGATGTCGAAGGAAATCCCGTGGACGAGGGGGACCATGCGATCCGGATAGCGAAGCCCAACCTTCAGTCCCTTGACGGAAAGAACCGGAACCTGCTGCGCGCCGGCATCGCCGAAAGCCGGCCGCGCGATGTTTCGAGGTTCGCCGGAGGTCTTGGCGTCCCGGGATATGATCATTCTCTTCAAGCTCCCCGATCGCGTGCCGCCAGGAAAGCTGCCGCGATTTTCGCTGTTTTTTTGCCGCTAATTATTTTCATTCTGCGTGAAACGGGCACGGTTGTAAAGTGTCTTGATCAAATGATCGTTTCATGTAGAAATAGCCGCGCTACTAAAGGAGACAATAATGAAACCAAGGGGAACTCTCATCCTTCTCGCCACGGCTGCGGCCATCGGCCTTGTCCAGCCGGTCATGGCGGAAACCCTGAAACTGGCGGGAACCACGGCGGCACTGACCTTCGATCCGCATTCGACCAACGATTTCGTGACCACCAGCATCGTCCGCCAGGTCTATGAAAGCCTGGTCGAACTCGACGCCGACATGAGCACGGTGCCGGGCCTCGCGACCGCATGGGAGGCGGTCGGCGACAACACCTGGCGCCTGACATTGCGCCAGAACGTCAAATTCCACGATGGCTCGGCCATGACGGCGGAAGACGTGGCCTTCTCCGTCAAGCGGCAGGCATCCGCCGCACTTTACAAGACGCTGTTCGGCAACATCGCCGACGCGAAGGTCGTGGATGCGTCCACGGTCGATATCGTTTCCAAGGGGCCGGACCCGATCCTGCCGGTCAAGCTGACGCGGCTTTTCGTCGTCTCGCAAAAATGGGCGGCGGATCATGCGGTGACGGAGGTTCCGAGCCTCGGGACCGAGGGCACGGAAGCCTATTCGCTCCGGCACGCCAACGGCACCGGCCCGATGCTGCTGGTCGATCAGGTTCCCGGCCAGAAGACGGTCTTCAAGAAGAACGACGCCTGGTGGGGCACCTTCAAGGGTAATGTCACCGATGCCGTCTATACGGCCATCGGCTCGGCGCCGACGCGCGTCGCTGCCCTGCTTTCCGGCGAGGTGGACATGATCACCGACCTGCCGTTGCAGGACATCCCGCGCGTCGAGCAGACCTCGGGCATGGCTGTCGTGGACGGGCCGCAGCGTCTGTTCATGGAACTGGAAATGGACGGCAGCCGCAACGTGGCGCTGGCGACCTACGACAAGTCCGGGCAGCCGCTCCCGTCGAATCCTTTCAAGGACGTGCGCGTGCGTCAGGCAATCGCGCACGGTATCAATGCGCAATTGATCGTCGATCGCATCATGCGCGGCAAGGCCAAGGTGATCGGCACCGGTTCGGCACCGGGTTTCTCCGGCTATCAGGCCGACCTCGACAGCCATTGGGACTATGACGTCGACCTGTCAAAAAAGCTTCTGACGGAGGCGGGCTATCCGGACGGTTTCTCGACCACGCTGAATTGTCCCCTGGAGCGCTACGTCAACACCGACGAGATCTGCAAGGCCGTCTCCTCCATGCTGGCACGCGTCGGCATCGACGTGAAGGTCAATGCTATGGTCTGGCCCGAATTCGCCAAGATGCTGACGAACGGGCCGAACTCCAGTTTTCACCTGATCGGCGCGGCCGGCAATTCCGGTGACGTGCAGGACACTTTCGTCGCGGTCATGGCCACCCGCGACAAGGACAAGGGCAGGGGACAGCAGAACTGGGCGCTGTGGACCAACCCGCAATTCGATGCCATTGTCGATGAACTCGTGGGAACTCTCGACGCGAAGAGGCGGACCGAACTTTATCGCGAAGGGCTGACCATCGCCCGCGACAATGTCCACGCCGTTTATCTGCATCAGCCGTTCCTGACCTGGGCAATGAACGCATCGGTCAGCATCCCGGTTCGGGCCGACAGCACGGTCATGTTCCAGAACGTCGAAATCAAGCGATGATGAAAGCCGGGCCGGCGCCATCGGGGTGCCGGCCCGCATACCGATCGATTGGACCGTCGCCGTGAATACCAGCTATCTCATCCAACGTTTCCTGCATGCCGTCCTCGTCGTGTTTGTCGTCAGCATCATTGCCTTCCTGCTGGGAAGCTTTACCGGCGATCCCGTCACCAGCGTATTGGGTGTCGATGCGACGCCGGAAGCGCGGGCGACGCTTCGCCAACAGCTCGGTCTCGACGATCCGCTGGTGCTGCAATATGTGCACTATCTCGGCCGGGTGTTCACCGGCGATTTCGGCATGTCCTACATCGCGCAGCGTCCAGTCATCGACGTCATTCTGGAACGCGTTCCGGCAACCCTGGAACTCGCCTTCGTCGCGCTTCTCGTCTCGCTCGGGCTCGGCATCCCGCTTGGGGTGATCGCCGCCGTGCATCACCGGAAGCTGTGGTCCAGCGCGCTGATGACCACCTCGGTTATCGGCGTGTCGCTTCCCACATTCGTCGTCGGCATCTTCCTGATTCTGATCTTCTCCGTGACGCTGGGCTGGCTCCCCTCTTTCGGGCGCGGTGAGGTGGTGAGGATCGGCGGCTGGGAAACCGGCCTCCTGACGGTTTCCGGGCTGCGTTCGCTGATCCTGCCGGCGATCGCGCTTGCCATCAGCCAGGTGGCGCTCGTCGCCCGTCTCGTCCGGGCGGAAATGCTCGAGGTCCTGCGTACCGAATACATCCGCTTCGCGCGGGCGCGGGGCATACCCGACCAGCGCGTCAATTTCGGGCATGCGCTTCGCAACACGCTGATCCCGATCATCACCGTCAGCGGCATCCAGCTCGGCTATCTTCTGGCCTTCGCCGTGGTGGTGGAGCAGGTCTTCCAGTGGCCGGGCCTCGGCACGCTGTTCCTCAATGCGCTCACCCAGACCGACGTTCCGGTCATCACAGCCTTCCTCATGGTCGTGGCGACGTTCTTCGTCCTGACAAACCTGATGGTCGATTTCCTTTATGCAATGGCCGATCCGCGGCTCAAGATGGGAGCGAAGGCATGAGCATCGTCGACAGCCAGAACAGCATGGGAAAGCGGTCTTCCGTCATGGGCTTCTTCAGGGCCATCGTCTCCAGCAATGTCTTTCGGTCGCTGCGCTGGCGGCCCGCGGCGGCGATTGCCGGGTTCGTGTTGTGCATCATCGTGCTGGCCGCGGTCTTCGCGCCGTGGCTGGCACCGCAGGACCCCTACGACGTTTCCAGGCTTGATCTTCTCGATTCCCATCTTCCGCCGGCCTGGCTTGCCGACGGGGACGTGCGCTTCCTGCTGGGCACCGACAGCCAGGGCGGCGATCTTCTCTCCCTCCTCCTCTACGGCTTGCGCACATCCCTGATGGTGGGCGTGCTGGCGGTCACGGTCTCCGTGTCGCTCGGGCTCCTGATGGGCTTGCTGAGCGGCTATTTCGGCGGGCTGACGGATGCGGTCATCATGCGGATGGCGGACATTCAGTTCACTTTTCCGGCCATGCTGATGGCGCTTCTGATCGGCGGTATCAGCAAGTCCCTTCTGCCGCTCGCCGTGCAGGACCGCTATGCGATGGTCGTGGTGATCTCAGCGCTCGGCGTTTCCCACTGGCCGCATTTCGCCAGGCTCGTCAGGGCAGCGACGCTGACCCAGCGCAACAAGGACTATGTTGCCGCCGCCCGGCTGGTCGGCCACAGCCATGTTTCGGTAATCGCCCGGCAGATTCTGCCGAACGTGCTCAACGCCGTCTTCGTGCTCGCTACGATGGATATCGCCTTCGCCGTCATGACGGAGGCGACGCTGTCTTTCCTCGGCTTCGGCATGCCGACGACCCAGCCGTCGCTCGGCACGCTCATCAAGATCGGCTACACCTATCTCTTCTCGGGAGAATGGTGGGTCGTGGCCTTCCCGAGCGGGCTGCTGGTCGTCCTGCTGATCTCGATCAACGTCTTCGGGGACTGGGTACGGGATTACTTCGACCCCAAGCTGCGGTAGGCCAAGCCGAAGTTTTCCCCTTTCCTGGGATTACTCCAGCCCCGTCGGAATCCCGGCGGGGCTTTGCTTGTCTTCCTCCGCCAGCTGCATGACCGCACCAAGCTGCGCAAGGCTCGCTTCTGTCGGGACCAGCGGTTTTTGGTTTCTGTATTCGGGTCGGTCGCGGCGGGCTGCAGTGCGGAGCCATTTCGGCTGCGCAGCACCGCACCACGTCGAGGATTGATGGCTTGAGCAAACTCGGTAGGTGTCAGCCAACCGAGGCCAGAGGGCGGTCGGTGATCTTTGTAGTCGCTGCGCCAGTCTGAGAGCGTTGCGCGGGCATGGGGCAGAGACGAGAAGAGGGGGCTCATTCAGGAGTTCGTCGCACAGCCGATCATTGAAGCTTTCGGATAAAGGCGTTCTGGCTCGGCCCACCAGACGCGATGTAGTGCCACTCTGTCTTGGCCCGGTCCGTCTATTGCAGGATCGCGTTGCTGGTGAACTCGCTGGACGATCATCCTCAGTTTGCCGCGCCCCTCGATGATCCGATCAGGCTTACGGGCAACCCGCAGACCGGAAAGCGATGTATCGGCGACGAGTGTCAGGCATTCCCGCGTGCAGTCGACGACGACCGTCAGCACCCGGAACCTGCGCCCATCGGTGAATTGATCCGACACGAAGCCAAGCGACCGACGATCATTGGCTGCCATCAGCATCGGCATCGGTGCGCGTGTGCCTATCGCGCGCTCCCGGCTGCCACGCTTGCGCACTGTCAGCTTGTCCTCCCGATAGAGCCGGAAGAGCTTCTTGTGGTTCACAAGGTGACGCTCGCACCGCAGCAACACATGAAGGCGTCGGTACCCGAAGCGGCGTCATTCATGCGCCAACGTCTTCATTCGATTGCCGAATGAGTGAGTTTTGGCCTTGCAGCGACTCTTCGTATAGGGTTCGAGACCCCATGTGATCTATCAGCCGAAGGAGATACCCCATGCTCTATGTCGACACCCCAACATCCCGTGACCTGGCCTTTCTGAACGAGCTGCGTGCGGATGTCTGCATGTCGATCTATCTGCCGACGACGCCGATCACCCAGGATATCCAGCAGTCGCGGATCGAGTTTTCCAATCTTGCGAAGGAGGCGGTCAGGCAGCTTAACGAGGCCGCAACGGACAAGAGGCGGCTGGCGGCCCTGCAAGAGCATCTGGATGATCTGGCAGACGACGAGGAGTTCTGGCGGTTCCAGGCGCACAGCCTTGCCGTCTTCGTCACCCCGGATTCGTTGCGCACGTACCGGCTGGCCAACAAGCTGAGCGCGATCGTCGAGGTGTCGGACCGCTTCCACCTCAAACCGCTGATCCGCGCCATCACCTTCCCGCACGCGGCGTATGTGCTGGCGATTTCGGAAAATGCGGTGCGGCTGGTGGAGGTTTCCGCCGACCTGCCTGCGGCGACGGTGAAGGTGCCCGATCTGCCGAAGGACGCGGCCAGCGCCGTCGGCAAGTCTACGATCAACGATCGTTCGCCGAGCGGCCGCGTTCAGGGCGGCGAGGGACAGAAAACGCGGCTGGCGCAATATGTGCGCAAGGTCGATGCAGCCCTGCGTCCGATCCTCGCCGTCAGCGACATTCCCGTCATTCTTGCCGCGACACAGCCCGTCGAGGCCATTTTCCGCGCCGTAAGCGCAATCACCGTCCTGCCGCAGGCCATTTCGGGAAGCCACGACAGAACCAGCGACGCCGATCTCGCAAGTGCTGCGCGCCCGATCCTCGACGCGTATTACGAAAAGCAGATCGCGGACTTCCGGGCTCTTTTCGAAACGCGCAAGAGCCAGCGCCGCGCCACGAATGACATTTCCGACGCCGCCCGGGCGGCAACGTTCGGCAACATCGACGCCTTACTGGTGGACATCGACAATGTCGTGGACGGCAGGGTGGACGAAGAAACCGGCGCCGTGACGTTCGACGAGACCGGTGACGCTCACAATTACGGCGTCGTGGATGAAATCGCCGGCCGAGCGCTGCGATCAGGTGCAAAGGTGCTCGGGGTGCGCAAAGACGACATCCCGGACCAGAAATCGCTTGCCGCGATTCTGAGAAGCCCGCTCTAACGGCTGCGGCCAAGGAAGTCTCAGGGCAGGCTCCACACGCGGCTCCCTTTCATTGCCGGCCGGGTACGACCAGGACGTCGCAGGAGGCCTGCCCGAGCACACGCCGCGCCACGCTGCCGAGAAGGGCTTGCAGAGCCGCGCCTCGTCCGTGCGAGCCCAAGGCCAGCAGGTCGAGGCGCGCGCTTTTCGAAAGGCGCACCAGGGCCGGACCGGGCTCGCCATCGAGGACGTGGACGGGAAACGTCTCCGCTCCCGGGAGCGCGCGCTGGAAGGTGGAAAGCTCCTCACGCGCCTTGTCGGCCCGCGTCGCGCGGTATCGTTCCATCTCGGCCTGCGACGTCCCGGCGCGCAGCAGTGCCTGCTGGAACGTGAGCGGAATGTCGGCGGCGTGAACCAGTTGGAGGGCGGCGTCCGGCACCAGCCTGCGGACTTCGGTGAAGGCTCTTGCCGATAGCGGCGAGCCGTCGATGGCGACCGTCACGCTTCGATAAGGCTCCGCCGATGGCTTTCTGACGACGAGAACCGGCGCAGCGGATGCCCTGATGACCCTGTCCGCCGTCGAACCGAGGATCTTGTCCTTGAGGGTGCGGCCCTTACCTGGCCCGACAACGACGACATCGGCGTGCTGCTCGCGCGCCACATGCGTGATGACCTCGTGCGGCGATCCGAATGCCACACGCACGTCAGTTCGGCGCGTCCGGTCGTTTTCGATCAGTTGCGTCTCTATTGCGGCAATCGCCTGTCGTTCGAACGTCGCTCGCAATTCGCTTTCGGTGAGATTCATGTGGGCGGCAGTCGGCGGCAACGGTTCCGCTTCTATGACGTGCAATACGACCAGCCACGCCGCATGCGCACTTGCGAGCTGTACCGCCCGGGCCAGCACCGCATCGCCGCCGGCCTCGAGATCGAGCGCGGCAAGAACCGTGTTTATCTTTTCCATCGTCGCTGCCTCCTGCGTCATGGGTTGTCCAGGCTGAACACATGCATGTGGTCGTCATAGGCGAAGATTTCTGCATAGCGAATAGGCGGATTCGAAGCCGTCCAGCCCGAGCTGCACGTTCTCCAGCACGGTGAGCCAAGGGAACAGGGCGGAACTCTGGAACACCATAGCGACGCCCGGCGGCGGTGCTGTCACTTCCCGTCCGAGATAGGTGATCACGCCGGCCGAAGGCTCGGAGAGGCCGGCGATGAGCCGCAGCAGCGTCGACTTGCCCGAGCCCGACCGGCCGAGCAGGCCGACGATCTCGGCTGGTGAAGATGGCGAAGACGGCGGCCATCTCGGCCCCCAGCATCCGCCCCGGTGCCAGCGACATGAAGAACACCACGCTGACCGAAATGAAGCCGAGGATCGGCACCGACTGGAGGATGCCGAGCAGCGGGATCAGCACCTGTTCCGCCCGCCGGATCTTCGCCGCCCAGGTGGCATAGGTGAAGGTGAAGAGGAGCGAGAGCGCCATCGCCGCCAGCATCCTGAGCGAGGTGCGCAGCGCGTATTCCGGCAGGGCGTGGGGATCGAGGCTAATCGCACCGACGCCCGGCCCGGGCAAAGGTTGCAGGAGGCCGCGGCTGCCCTGCGCGAGTAGGACCAAGCTGGCCAGGACGAGCAGCATGGCGACAAGATCCCACAGTGCCAGAGCGCGATGCGATGCCCTGGAGGAGGTGGTGGGCGGAAAGATCATCCCGGCGCTCCTGTCGGCTGCGTTGCATGAAACGCCCCCCGAAGCCAGGAAACCAGGCAGGCAACAGGATGGACGTCGACTGGCGAAACGCAGACCATCGGGATCATGCACGGTCCCCTGATTACGGCAGGAAGCACCGGGACGGTCGGCAGATCAGGCCCGGATCGTTTCCTGCATGCTGGAAGATCGACTGCCGTCGTTCATTGCCTGTTGATCCTCTCCCGGCGCCGGGACGTGCCCTGAAGCACCCATGCCAGCTTCCGGTAACATCGCCGCGGTGTAAAGTCACCTCCATCATCGGCGCTGCGCTTCATTTCCAGATTTGCAGACTTTTGTATCCGCCAGCCAGGAAGCTGGTGCAGCCGGATAGAGCATCATCTCAGTGAAAGGTTGGAAACTGAGGAATCCGGGGCCGCCAATTGCCTCTCAAATCCATCGGACGGCGGTGCGGCAATCGGCGGCGAATGGCGGGCAGTGAACGATGAAACGGAGAACGACATTTGCGCTATATCTATCCCCCACGGGGAGGATCGGTTGCGATTGCGACGACATGGGCTATGTCACCAGTCTATTCTCTCAGTGCTTCACTCGGGTTGGCCCCACGGGATAAGGCATTTCCGGAGGGTCTCCGCCAGTATGGAATAGGTGTTTTGCCGCGGTGAGGAACTGCGCCAGACCATAGTATTATCCGGCGCACTCGCCTCTCTTGTGCTCGCCGGCCTGCTGGCGGCCGAGGTCGTTGCGCATGGCGTCATTGCCGGGCAGATGAGCGGTTGGGCCGCCCCGTTCGGCATTACGCTGGTTGCCGATTATCTTGCCGCCGCAATGGTGACGATCACCGCAATCATCGGCCTTGCGGTCGCCGTACGGTCACTGGCCGAGATCGGACAGGCAAGCGCACGGTTCGGCTATTACGCGCTGCTCCAGACCTTGCTGGGCTACTGTGCCCTCTGGTTCGGTCGCGATCTGATCGGCCGTAATGGCGACACGGGGTATTTCCGCGCCCTGCTGCAAGGCTTCGTGCTGGCGGCCTATTTCGTGAAGGAACTGGTCCTGTCCTGCATCCATGTGGCGCGACTGCATCGCGCCACGGCCAAAGCTGCATCCAGCTATCGTCACCATGCCGCTCGACGTGCAGAGTGACCTTGAAATCTTCCTTGTCGCCAACCTGATCTCGCTCACCCCCGGCACGCTGACGCTGGACGTGGCGCCGGATCGCAGTTTTCTCGCCATTCACTCGATCTATGCCGAAGATCCGGACGCCCTCGTCGCGGAACTCAAATCCGGCATGGAGTATCGCGTTAGGGACATATTCCGATGACCGCTCAGGGGTTTCTGGATGTCTGCGTGAAGATCGGGCTGACCCTGATCGTGCTCTCTATCGCAGTCGGGTTCATCCGGCTCCGGCGGGGACCGTTGCTCGCCGATCGGATGATTGCGCTCGACATGATGACGGCGGCGATCATCGCCTTCTGCGCGATCTTTGCGGTGCAGTCAGGCGTTGGGGCCTTCCTCGACAGCGCCGTGGCGCTGGCGCTGGTAAGCTTCGGTTTGGAAAGATGGCAAACCCGGCGGCATGGCCGCCGGAAATGTCCGCTAACTGTTTTCGATGGAGCCGCGCTCGATGCGAAGCATCACGTCGGTGATCTTTTGCAGGAGGTTCGGGCTCGATTCCGTGACGAACAGGGCGAGCGACGGTTTTTCCTTGCGTAGCCGGTCGAGCGTGCGCGCATATTCAAGCGCCAGCGCCGGAGCCAGACCCTGGAACGGTTCGTCCAGCATCAGCACCTTCTCGGCCACCATGAGCGCGCGCCCGAGCGCGACCATCTTGCCCTGGCCGCCGGAAACACCGCCGCCCGGACGCTTGCGCATGGCCTGAAGTTCCGGCAGCAGCGTATAGACCTCGTCCAGCCGCCGGCGGGTCTCGGCGGCGGGAAGCTTCAGGGCGAGGGCGGGAAGCGTGATGTTGTCCTCCACCGAGAATTCCGGGATGAGCCGCCGGTCCTCCGGCGCATAGCCGATGCCGTGGCCGGCGCGGGCGAAGGCGGGCTCGGCGGCAAGATCGGCACCGCCCAGCGACAGGCTGCCGCTTTTCAGCGGTAAAAGGCCCATGATGGTTCTGAGCAGGGTGGTCTTGCCGGCGCCGTTGCGGCCGATCAGCACGGTGGTCAGCCCCGGTTTCAGCTCGAAGGTGATATCGCGCAGGATCTGGATGCCGGCGATCTCGACATTAACGGACGAAAGGCTCAGCATCAGGCTACCCCCACCACATTCTCGATGACACGCGGGTCGTTGAGCACGACGTCGGGCTTGCCCTCCGCCATGACATGCCCGCGCTCCCAGACCACCACGCGGTCGGCATAACGCGCCACGACGTCCATGTCGTGCTCCACGAAAAGCGCGGTGACGCCCGCCTTCTTCAGGGCACCCATCAGTGTTTCCATCAGGCCGAACCGCTCGATGGCGCTGACGCCGCTGGTCGGCTCGTCGAGCAGCACCAGCCGGGGCTTCAACGCCATCGCGATGGCGATGTCGATCAGCTTGCGGCGGCCTTCCGGCAGCGTCATGGCGATGTCTTCGGCGCAGCTGGCGAGGTTGAACATCTCCAGGAGCGCCATCGCCTCGTCGCGCCATTGCGGCCGGTCGAGGGGGCGCAGGGCGTCCCACAACCCGCTGCGCGCCGCGATGGAGAGCATGAGGTTGTCGATCACCCGCTGGTCGGAGAAGAGCTGCGGGATCTGGAAGGCGCGGGCGATGCCGCGCCGGGCGATGGTGCGCGGCGCCAGCCGGGTGATCGGCCGACCGTCGAGATAGACTTCGCCCGCGACGGGGCGGATATAGCCGGTGCAGAGATTGAGGAAGGTCGTCTTGCCCGAGCCGTTCGGGCCGATGATCGCCAGGAACTCGCCTTCGGCGATCTCCATGTTGACGCCGTCGGCAGCCTTCACGCCGTGGAACGACACTTGCAGGTTCTCGGCTTTGAGAAGCGGCGCGCTCATGCCACGGCTCCCTTGCTTTTGCGGTTGAGCAGCCCGTAAAGGCCGCTCGGCAGGAAGAAGATGACGACAAGAAGGGCGATGCCGACGATCATGCTCCAGGCGTCGGTATAGCTGGCGGCGATCGTGTGGACGATTTCGAGGAAGATCGCGCCGATGAAGGGGCCGCTCACGCCGCCGATGCCGCCGAGCGCCGCAACCAGGATCAGGTGGCCGGATTCCGTCCAGAATGCCATCTCCGGCAGGACATGGCCGATGGTCAGCGCCGCAAACGCACCGCCGAGCCCCGCCAGCGCCGCCGAGACGACATAGGCGACCAGCAGCACGCCGCCGACCGGCACGCTCAGATATTCGAGCCGCACCTCGTTGGTGTGAACCGCCGAAAGCGCATGGCCGAGCGGGCTTTTCAGATAGGCATGAACGAGGAGACCGACGACGAGAATGAGGGCGAGGCAGGCGAGGAAAAGGATCAGGTCGATGGCCTGCTCGCCAGGTGCGAGCCCGAAGAAGGTCGGGCTGACGACGCGCATGCCGTCGGTGCCGCCGGTCACGTTGTAGAGCTTCGACAACAGCGAGAACAGCACCATCGAAACGGCGAGATTGAGCATGGCGAAGAAGATCGCCCGGTAGCGAACCATGAAGGCGCCGACGACGAGGCCGGCCAGCCCCGAAACGACCGTGGCCGAGACGAGGAGCAGGATGAAATCGCTCACCCCGGCGTCCCGCCCGAGAAAGGCGACGACATAGGCACCGATGGCGAAGAACATGGCATGGCCGATGGAAATCAGCCCGGCGCGCAGGAGCACGGCAACGCCAAGGGCGGCGAAGCCCTTTGCGACGGACAGGGTGAGCATGAATTGCAGCCAGGGCGCGGCGATGCCGACGACCGCGATGGCCGCAACGCCTGCGATGGCGAAGAACGTGGTACGCATGGTCAGATCCTCCTCGTCGCGACGGAGCCGAACAGGCCGTAGGGGCGGATCAGCAGAACGACAAGCATGACGATATAGGGGGCGACGGCATCGAAGGCCGGGGCGTAATAGATGGCGAGCACGCGCACCACCGCGACGATGACGGCGGCGACCGCCGCACCCTCGATGCGGCCGAGGCCGCCGATGGCCGCAACCGCGAAGGCCAGCACCATCGTATCGGCGCCCAGCCCCGGTGTGACGCCGGAGGTGGGCGTGGCGAACGCGCCGCCCAGCGCCGCCAGGAACACGCCGAGCGTGAAGGCGAGCATGAAGACGCGGTCGGTGTTGATGCCCATCGCCTGCGACACCTCGCGGTCGGCGACGACGGCGGCGATCAGCCTGCCGATGCGGGTATGGCCGATCAGGAGCTTCAGGCCGACGATGGTCAGCACCGCCAGAGCGATGAGCAGGAGCTGGTAGTTGAGATAGACGACGCCGCCGATTTCGATCGAGCCGAGAAGCTGCATGGGCGTGTCCTCGTAAAGGGAATTCACGCCGAAGACCATGCGCTGCAAATCTTCCAGAATGAGAAAGAGGCCGAAGGTGACGAGAATCTGCACCGCTTCCGACTTGCCGTAGGTCCAGCGCACCAGCCCCTTTTCCATGAGGGGACCGAAGAGGCCCGCGACGAGGGCGGCGCTGAGAACCAGCGAGGGAAAGGTGAGCCAGCCGGGCAGGCCCGCGCCGACGATCCACAATCCGATCGAGGCGGCGGCATAGGCGCCGATGGAATAGAAGCTGCCATGCGCGACATTGAGGATGCGCAGCACGGAGAAGACCAGCGTCAGGCCCACGGCGACGAAGAAGATCAATGCCGCGTTGGCGAGTGCATCGATCAGCAGGGGAACGAGGATTTGCAACATCTGAGACTCCAGCCCCGCCAGGACACACCGGTCCTGCGTGCGTAACGGCGCGGGAGGCGTTGACGGCCTCCCGCGCAAAGAGCGGGCGACGGGTTTACTTGTAGGAGCCGGGCTTCGGCTGCGAGGCGAGGAGATCGGCCGGCAGGGTCGAGATCCAGGCGATGGGATCCTCTCCGACCGGCGGCATCAAGGCCTCGCCGTCGTAGCGGACCATCTCGCCGAGAACCGGGAAGTCGAAGTCGGGCGACTTGACGGTCACGCCGACGATCTGGTCGACGATGCCGTCATTGTCCTCGCGCGTCACGGTCGTGCCGGTGAAGGTCTTGACGGTGCTGCCGCGCATGGCTTCGGCCACTTCGTCGCGGCTCGGCCAGGTGCCGCCGTTTTTCTGCATGGCCGTCTCGTAGGCCTGCTTCAGGTAGAGGAAGCTGTTGGCCATCTTCATGGCCGGGAAGACGGGATAGCTGCCGTATTTGGCGCGATAGGCTTCGGCGAATGCCTTGGTGTCCGGGTTGGCGGCGGCGTCCGGCGAGTTCCACCAGCCGTCGCCGAGCACGCCGATAATCGCGCCTTCCGGCATGGCGACATTCTGCAACGAGGATTCGCCGAGCGCGAAGATCGCCTGGCTCGACCGGAACAGGCCGCGCGGCGTCGCCTGGCGGACGAAGTTTTCGAGGTCGCCGCCCCACAGATTCGAGAAGATCACATCCGGGCGGGCCGTCGTCAGACGGGAGATTTCAGTCTGGAACGTGGCCGAGCCGAGCTTCGGGAACAGCTCCGCGACCACCTGGACGTCGGGCTTGAAGGTCTTCAGGGCCGCCTTGAAGATGTTGGCGGCGTCATGGCCGAAGGCGTAGTCGGGGTTGATGATGGCCACCGTCTTCACGTCCGGCTTCACCGAAAGCATGTAGAAGGCATAGGCGAGGAATTCCGGCACGGTGTTGCCGTTCGGGCGGAAATAATAGGGGTGAGCGCTCTTGGCGAAAAGCTGATGCGTGTCGCAGTTCCAGCCCACCGTCGGGATCTTCAGTTCGTCGACCACCGGCGCCAGCGCCATGCAGTTGCCGCTTGAAAGCGCGGCGATCATCGCCTGGTTGGCCGGATCGGCGGCCAGCTTGCGGAATTCGGTGATGACGCCTTCGGTGCCCTGTCCCTCGTCCACGTAGGACGCCTTGAGCGGCACGCCGGCGATGCCGCCATTGGCGTTGATCGTCTCGATCATCAATTCGGCGGCATTGCGGCCGGGCACGCCATAGGCCGCCGTCGCACCGGAGGTGAAGCTGAACACGCCAACGCCGAGCGAGGCGGGCTTTTCCTGTGCGTGAGCGGGAACGGCAAGGCCGAAGGCCGTGAGCGAGATGGCTGCGGCTGCCATATATTTCTTGAAAAACAAAGACATGATGACCCCTCTTTCGGGTTGCTTCTTGCGGGACGGCTTTTGCCGCAATGGGCGGTGATCCGTTTTTTATGCATCTTGATCATTGCTCGAATCCATGAGATGTGCAACATAAAATTACAGTGAAATTTCACAGAGACAAAATTTGTGCTTTCGTGAAGTTGCCTATCAATGCGGCGAACACTCTTCCACAGCCTTCGGAGAGACTCGCGGCGCCATGCAAGGAGAGCGAGGAATATGAGCCATTTGGAGTTCACACTGGTCAGTGCCGCGGGCGAATCCGATGTCGCGTTCGACATATCGGAGATGGTCATCGCCGGGTGGGCGGGGCGCGATGCCGAGGCGATGGAGCACCATATCCGCGAGCTGGAGGCGCTCGGCGTCGCCCGGCCCGCGTCCACGCCGACCTTCTACCGGGTCGCCGCCGCCCGCCTGACGCAGGCTCCGGAGATCGAGGACGCCGGCCCGAACGGTTCGGGCGAGGTCGAGACGCTGCTTATCGCCGCGCATGGCAGGCTCTATGTCGGGGTCGGTTCCGACCATACCGACCGCAAGGCGGAAACGGTGGGCGTCACGCTTTCCAAGCAGATGTGCGACAAGCCGGTCGCTGCGAGCCTCTGGCCCTATGAGGAGGTCGCCGGCCACTGGGACAGCCTGATCCTGCGCAGCCATGCCTTGATCGACGGGGAGATGGTGCTTTATCAGGAAGGGCCGGTTTCCGGCCTGCTCGCGCCGCAGGACCTGATCGGCCGCTACGCCCCGGATGGCAGGCTTGCCGACGGCACCGCCATGTTCGGCGGCACCATGCCGGCCATCGGCGGCATCCGCCCGGCCAGCCGCTTCGAGGGCGAACTGGTCGATCCGGTGCTGAACCGCCGTCTCGCCTTCGGATATGATGTCCGGGTGCTGCCGGTGCGCGGATAAAGCCTGTGGCCGGGCAGTAAAACCCTGTTGCGCGACGGAGCCCGCTCCGCCTATGTCTTGGCTGGGCCGTGCGGGTGTGAAAGCCTGCCGGCTCACAGGGGCTGGGTCGGCAACGAGGACAAGAAGTGCCCGGGAGCGAGGAAACGGGATGACCGCAAATCTAGGCACCAGCGACGACCTCCGGGAAACGGCCCGGCCAAAACGATCCTCCGGGCGTGCGCCATCTCTGCGCGACCGGGCCTACGAGAAGATCAAGCATCTCATCATCACTTGCGGGTTGAAGCCGGGCGAGGTCCTCAGCGAGGCGGCACTGAGCGTCAGCCTCGACATCGGCCGCACACCGGTCCATCAGGCCATCGACCGGCTGGTGACTGACGGGCTGATCGACGTCATGCCGCGCAAGGGCATCATGGTGAAGCCGGTGAGTCTCGACGAGATCTTCGATATCATCGATGTGCGGCTGATCAACGAATCCTATTGCGCGCGCCGCGCCGCCGCGCGCGCCGAGCCCGCGGACATCGCCCGCATGGTCGCCAATCTCGATGCGATGTGGGACGCCGCCAAAGCCCGCGCCATCGAAACGATGATGGAACTCGACCGCGAATTCCACGCGATGCTTTCCGGCACGACGCGCAACAAGGTCCTGTCGGAAATCCTGCGCAACCTGCACGACCGCTCGACGCGGCTCTGGTTCATCTCGCTGCGGGCGGGCGAGCAGCACATGCGCGTCTGCGAGCAGCACGCCGCCATCATCGACGGCGTGCGCCGCAACGATCCGGACGCGGCCGAGCAGGCGATCCGCGCCCATATCGAGGCGTTCCGCGAAAACGTCACGCGCCAGCTCTGATGGGGTCGGCAAGCGCCGCCTCTACGGCTCTGGCGGCGGCGAAGAGCGCCGCATCCTGCCCGCCGCGCGCCGAGAGCATCAGCCCCGCGGGGGCTTCGCCCGCCTCGTGCATCGGCAGCGAGATCGAGCAGCCGTCCATCATGTTGATCAGCGTCGGATTGCGCAGCATCGCCAGGTTGACGCGCGTGAAGAGGTCGTCGTCGGCCTCCAGCGCGGCGATGGGCGGTGCGACCGCCGGCACGGTGGGCATGGCGATGACGTCATAGGCGGCAATCGCCGCCTCGACGCGCCGCACGAAATCGGCTCTGCGTTCGAGAAGCTCGATATAGTCGGCGGCGCTCTGGTCCCTGCCGCGCAGGATGCGTTTCAGCACGCGGGGATCGTAGTCCCCGCCCTTTTCCGCAGCCAGGCGGGCATGCCAGGCATAGGATTCCGCGGCGGTGAAGCCGCCCTTGGCGTTGATCGCGGCGACCTCGGCGAATTCGGCGAGCGGCACGAAGACGATGCGCGCGCCGGCGGCTTCGAGCTGTTTCAGCCGCCGCTCGAAAAGATCGGCCACATAGGGCTCCAGCCCGTCGAGCGCCACGGTCTGCGGCACGGCGATGCGCAGGCCGGCGACCGGGCGCACTGGTGCGGCATCGAGCGGCGCGCCGCTCAGGATCGTATGCAGGATGCGGCAGCATTCGACGCTCGGAGCCATCGAGCCGATGGAATCGAGCGTGGTCGAGAGCGGCAACGCACCGTCGAGCGGCACGGCGGAAGCGGTCGGCTTGTAGCCGACCGTGCCGCATAGCGCCGCCGGAATGCGGCAGGAGCCGCCGGTGTCGGAACCGGTCCCGGCAGCGGCCATGCCATCGGCGACGGAAACGCCCGCGCCGGAGGAGGAGCCGCCCGGAATGCGGCGCGTCTGCCGGTCCCAGGGGCTTGCCGGCGTGCCGTAATGCGGATTGAGGCCGAGGCCGGAAAAGGCGAATTCCGTCATGTTGGTGCGGCCTACGACGACGAAGCCTGCCGCCTTCAGCCGGGCGATGGCGGGCGCGTCGCGTCCGGCCGGGGCGGCGCCGGCGAGCGCCTTCGAGCCAGCGGGAGTGGCCTCGCCCTTCAGGTCGAACAGGTCCTTCACCGAAATGGGGATGCCGGCGAAGGGGGAGGGGGCGGCGCCTGCCGCCCGCAACCCGTCATGGGCGGCCGCGGCCGCGAGGGCCTGTTCCGCGTGGACCTTGACGAAGGCGCGCGCTCCTTCGCCGTCGGGGTCGCGGATGCGGTCCAGTGCGTCCTGCACCATCTGCACCGCACTCATGCGCCCGCTGTCGAGCGCCTCCGCCCGCGCCGTGAGGGTCTCGCGCATCGTCATGGTCATTTTCCTTTCAGGCTGCCGGTCAGACCGGATCGAAGTAATGGATTTCGAGCAGCACGCAACCGTTTTCCGACTTGAAGGGGCCGTGCGGCGCATGTGGCGGACGGCAGGCATAGGTGTTCGGCGGGAAAGGCGTGCCGCCCTTGCCCTCGGTATCGTTGCCGACCGTCAGGTCGCCGGAGACCAGATAGACCTCTTCCCAATATTCGTGTTCGAAGGGCGCGGTGGTGAAGACGCCGGGATCGAAGCGAAGAAGGCGGGTGCGGGTGCCGCGCCGGTTTTCCTCGTCCAGCGCGCCGGAGATGATCTTCTGCTGGATGCCGCTCGGATAGCCGGGCGGCACTTCCCAGCCGGTGCTCATGTCGAGGGTGTAGAATTCGTCGTGCTTCTTGTTGACGGGCATGGCGTTTCTCCTGTTCAGGCGGCTTTTTCGGACGCTTCGAGGCTTTCCTCGAGCGAGTAGCTGTCGAGCATGGACTGGAGCAGGCCATTGGCGCGGTCCCAGTCATAGGTGCGGAAGGAATGACCCTTGGTGACGAAGGTCGCCCCCGCATAGAACATTTCGTACTGGTGGTGGCGCGAGCCGAATTCGGAGCCCACCGCATCCCAGGCCAGCTTGTAGAACTTGACGCGGTCGAGCGAGGACGCCGCCGGCGACTGCTGGGTCTTGTTGATCAGCGCTGCCAGTTCCGGGTTGGCAAAATCCGCGACGGAGGAGGGCAGCATGATCATGCCGCCGCCGGCCAGATCGCGGATGGTGTTGAGCACTTTCGGGTAAAGCTGCTGGCTGAGCACCTGCGCCGTATAGAGCGTGTGCGCATGCGGCACGTAGTAGGGGCCCACCTGACGGCCATCGGCCTCCATAGCGGACACGAGCGCGTCGATCATGCCGGCCTCGGCGGCGAGCTGGCCGAGCGTTTCGCGCACCTGCGGGAACTGGGTGACGCCGTTGGTGTCGGCAGCGCGCCTGGCGAGCGCGATCAGGAAGCGCAGCTTCACCGAAAGGCGGATCATCGCCTGATAGTTCTGGTAGACATGCGCGGGCGTGGCGTGGAACTGCTTCTGGCACATGGCGATGTCTCCGTCGATGAAGACGCGCTCCCACGGCACCTTCACATCGTCGAAATAGAGCACCGCGTCGTTCTCGTCGAAACGGCTGGCGAGTGGATTGTCGAAGACGGACGTCGCGCCTGCCTCGTAGGATTTGCGCGACAGGATTTTCAGGCCCTTGGCGTTCATCGGAATGGCGAAGGAGACGGCATAGTTCTCGTCGCCGGCCTTCAGCGGCTGGATGCAGGTGACGAAGACCTCGTTGGCCACTACGCCGCCGGTCGCCAGCATCTTCGCGCCGCGGATGGTGATGCCCTCGGCGTCGCGGTCGACGACGCCCGCCGTCAGGTAGGGATCGGCCTGTTCGGCGGCGGATTTGGAGCGGTCCGCCTGCGGGTTGATGATGACATAGGTGAGATAGAGGTCGTTGTCGCGGGCATAGCGGTAGTAGTCGGCAAGATGGCCGGCGAATTTCGGATTGTAGGCTTCGAACACGTCGAGGCCCATATACATGCCGGCGATGCAGGAGGCGACGTGATCCGGCGCGCGGCCCATGAAGCCTCCATGCAGGTTCGTCCAGGCTTCCAGCCCGGCGCGGCGCTTCTTCAGCGCGGCGTAGCTGCCGGGAAGCTCCCAGATGCGGTTGGCGTGGCCGCCTTCCGGCGTTTCGAACGTCATGAGATCGCGGTTCGCCGGCGCGTTGGCGAAATCGAACATGCGGCCGACCGAGGCCGCCACGTTGCGGAAGGCGGGATGCGTCGTCACATCGGCGACGCGCTGGCCGTCGATGAACAGTTCGCGCCCGTCGTTCAGGCTCTTGATATGCTCTTGACCCGATTTTGTCATGGTTTTCAGGTTCCTCTCTGGTTGAGCGTCAATAATGGATCGCAAGAGGCCAGTCGGCCTCCATCTGCCAGTCGTTTCGCACGCGGCGATAGCGTCCGCGCAGAAAGAGAAGGGGATCGTGCGCGCCCGGCCGCGCCGAAAAGCGCGCCACGCGCACCACGAAGATGATGTGATCGCCGCCGTCGAATTCGGCATGCGGGGCGCATTCGAAATGCGCGAGTGCGCCTTTGAGAAGCGGCGCGCCGCCGAGGCCCGGCGTATAATCCACGCCGGCCCACTTGTCGGTGAGCGGCCGTGCGAACTGGTTGGAGAGCGCTTCCTGGTCGCTGGCGAGCACGTTGATCGCCACATGGCCGCTTGAACGGAACGCCTGGAGGCTGTGCGCCTGCCGGCCGATGCTGAACAGCACCAGCGGTGGATCGAGCGAGACGGCGCTGAAGGAATTCATGGTCATGCCGGCCAGTTCGCCGGAAGCGCCCTTCGCCGTCACCACGACCACACCGGTCGCGAATTCTCCGAGCGCGTTGCGCAAGCGACGCTGATCGTCCATAGCCGTTCCCGTTTCTTTTGATTTGTCAATTTAGCTTTGTAATAAAGCTATTTTAGAAGGGTGTCAACCGTGCTATGAAGAGCCGCGATCAGGGGCGGACCGCCCGGGAAACGGATGGAAAATGACGAAGAAAAACAGCAAGACGCCGCTGACGGTGAGCCGCCCCGACCTTCTGGTGGACGGCTCCGACGAGGCCTTCCGCGATCTGCTCAGCGATCTTTTTGCCTTCTCCCAGCATTTGCAGGAAACCCGCGCCCGTTTCGCCGGTTTCGTCGGCCTGTCGCCGGCCCAGTACATGATCCTGATCGCCATCGACCGGCTGGAAGACAGCGGTGACATGGGGATCAACCAGGTGGCGGCGCATCTGCACTATTCCGGCGCCTTCGTGACCATCGAGGTCAATCATCTGGTGAAGGCGGGGCTGGTGGCGAAGGCGCCGCATCCCACTGACGGGCGGCGCGTCGTTCTCAGGGTCACGCCAGCCGGCAGGGCGACGCTCGCCCGTCTGGCCGCGTTTCAGGCGCCGGTCAACGATGCGCTGTTCGCACCGCTCGATGCCGAGAGTTTCTCCAGTCTGTGCCGCATCATGCAAAGCCTTTCCGATAATGGGGACAAGGCGGTCCGCCTTGCGGAATATCTGCATCCCGCCACGGAAGACCGTTTCGGCGGCTGATATCAGCCATCGAAGGGACCCTTTTTGCCGCTTCAGGTGGACAGGGTGCGGGGCATGATGGTGGTGTGCGGGGGGAAGGCCGAGGAGGGGAGCAGATCAGCGAAGCGCCTGACAACGAATACGTCATGCGCGACGGCGCATCGGCTTGTATCCGTCAGGAGCAGTAGCGGGGTAAAACCGGGCGGGAAAGCCGGTGGCCGGGTGGCCACCGGTGTCGAGGACGGGGCGGATGTCGCCTGTCGATCTTCCGCGGGTCATCTGTCTAGGTCCAAGAGGCGTCGAAGATTTGTCGTCGCCAGCGCGATGCGCGGGCCTTAACTCGCTTGCGCGTATTCCGCGAAAGAATGCTCCTCGCGTGTGCCTTTCGCCCGGAATTTCTGTGTCAGGAGGGAAAGGGTTTCCATTTCGCGCGACAGGCTCTGCGCCGCCGCCGTCGTTTCCTGAACCATCGCGGCATTCTGCTGCGTCACCTCGTCCATCTGGGATGTTTCCGCGGAAACTTCCTTGAGGCTGTTGGCCTGATCATGCGAACTGACCGCAATGTCGCTGACGATGGAACTCATGTCGGCGACCTGATGCACGATTTTTTTCAGGGAGCCGCCGGTGTCGCTGACGAGCTTCACGCCGGTTTCCACCTGCGTGGAGGACGCCAGGATCAACGCCTTGATCTCCTTGGCGGCGTTGGCGGAACGCTGGGCCAGTTCGCGGACCTCCTGTGCGACGACCGCGAACCCCTTGCCGGCGTCGCCGGCCCGCGCGGCTTCCACACCCGCATTGAGCGCGAGCAGGTTCGTCTGGAACGCGATCTCGTCGATGACGGAAATGATGCTGCCGATTCGCTCGGAGGAACTCTGGATCGCCGTCATCGCTCCGATGGCTTCGGCCACGACTTTTTCACCCGATTCCGCGTTGCTTCTGGCCAGTGCGACCGCATTTTGCGCCCGACTTGCGCTTTCTGCCGTTTCATTGACGCCACGCGTTACATCGCCGAGCGCGGTCACGGTTTCTTCCAGCGAGGCGGCCTGCTGTTCCGTTCGAACCGCGAGATCGTTCGAGGCGTGGGAGATTTCCTCCAGGCCGGAGCGCACCGTTGCCACCGCCTGGACAACCGAATGAATCGCCTGTTCGAGCGTCGCCACGGCGCCGTTGAAGTCGTTGCGAATGGGCTGGTAACGGGAATCCACGTCTCCGATCCGAACGGTCAGGTCGCCATGAGCCAGCGCGGTCAGGCCCGCCGATATCTGCGAGAATGCCTGTTCCATCACCCGCGCATCGGCAAGCCGGCTGCGCTCCTGCGCCAGGCGCTCTTCCTCCGCCGTCAGGCGCGCCTGTTCCGCTCTGGCCTCCGCGACGAGCTTGGCGCGGCCTGTTTCCTGAAAGATTTGCAGGGATCGCGCCATCGCGCCCAGTTCGTGACGGTGTTCCGTTCCTTCGATGACGATGTCGTCGTCGCCATTTGCAAGACGTTCCATCGTGCTGGCCAGCGACCGGACCGCGTGCGAGATCAGCCGTCCGATGACGTAGGCCAGAACCAGACCCGTGAGGATGAGCGCGAGACTGATCAGGACGGTCGTCGTCGTCGCGGAGCCCACCATCTCGGTCACGGAACGGTCGATCGCGTTCTGCTCGCCGGCGATCTTCTCCTCGAGGCTGGCGAATCCGCTGGCGATCTTCGGCGCGAGCACGTCGAGCCTGTTCGTCTGGATCGTCTGGATTTCCGTCAGCACGGTGCGCAGATCGGCCAGGCGCGCCCTGTAGTTCTCCATGAGCCTTGCGGCGTTGTCGACCTTGGCCTTCTGGAGGTCGTCGGAGGTGAACAGGCCGAGGCGGCCGTTTTCCGCGGCGGCGGTTTCGAGCATGTCCCGCGCCGTGATGTAGGTGGCGACTTCCTTGTTCCGAACGAAATGTTCCGCTGCACTCAGGCTTTGCGTCAGCGCGTCGAACACCCTGGTCGCCTGATAGAGGCTTCGGGTGTCGGCCTGGCGCCAGGCGCTTCTCATGATGTCGTTAAGCGCGACGGCCGTCCAGGGGCCGAATTCGGTCACTTGCGCGATGAGCTTGTCGCGCGTGCGGCTCAGCACGACGGTTTCCTCGAATGCGTTGCTGTATTCGCCGATATCGGCCCGTATCCCGGTCATGCCCGATTTGAGCGCGGCGTTGCCGTCGATCCGGGGGTCGTCGATTGCGAAGGCTTCGGCGCCCTCGCGAAAGGCGGTGACGGCGGCATCCGAATTATCGGTGCGATAGGTCTCCACCGCGCTCTGGATCTTGTGCAACTGGTCGGAATATGCGGAAACCGCCATCGTCTGGCCGACGGTGTCGCGATAGGAGGCGAAGATCGAGCCCAGGCCGTTCATTCCGCTGATGGCGGACACGGACAGGAGACTCATTAAAATCACCAGAGGCAGAAAACCGGCCGTGATCTGGCTGCGGATGCCAAGCTTTTTCCAGGTCTTATTCATCGGATGCGCCCCAATCACTGGCTTTTCGGCAGATACTGCGAAAGATTATTCTTCGTCACGAGTTCAAACGGAACGTAAATCCGCTTGTCCAGCGTCTCGCCCTTGATCAGGCGCAGGGCGGCCTTGACGGAGCCTTCTCCCTGCCCGACAGCGCTCTGAAGCACCGTGGTGTCCAGATCGCCCGCAACCATCGCCGCGAGGGCGTCTTGCGTCGCATCCACGCCTGCGACGACCACATTGTCGACGGGCCTGCCGAAATCCTTGATGGCGCGGATGGCGCCGAGCGCCATGTCGTCGTTGTTGGCGAGGACCGCATCGAACCTGACGCCGTGATCCAGCCATTCCTTCATCTGCTTTTGAGCCAGGTCGCGCTGCCAGTTGGCCGATTGCTGTTCCACCACCTGGATTCCCTTGCAATCGTCCTCGGCCAGTGCCTGTTTCGCCCAGTAGGTGCGGGCCCTTGCCGCGGAGTGGAAGTACTCGCCGACAAGAATGACTGCCCTGCCTTTTCCTCCGAGGAGACGACAGACCTCGCGTCCCTGAAGCAGGCCGGCATCCTTTTCGTCGGATGCGACGAGGGTCTGCGAAGGGGGCAGTTCGTCGATGTTGATCGGTTCGTTGTTGAGATAGACGAGCGGAATTCCGGCCTCGACGGCCATTCGGGTGATTTCGGTGCCCCGGTCTCCGTCCACCGGCCCGACGATGATTGCGCTGACTTTGGCGTCGATGAAGCTTCTGATGCTGGCGACCTGTTTGTCGTAGCTGCCCTCGGCGTCCTGGATATCGACCGTCAGGCCGGGAACCGTCGCAGCATAATTGGCGATGCCGTCGCGCAGCAAAGTCTGAAACGTGTCGAATTTCGCAATCGTGACGCCGATCGTCTCGGCGCGGGACGCTGTCGCCGAAAGTAAAATGGCGGCCGCGATGGTAATGAACCTGCGCATATGACCCCTCCTCCAAGAGTGTATTGCAACGAATATTGCCCGGAGGGATTAATTATGAATTTATATTGCCGGAAAAGATTTCATCCTGAACAAGTCTCTCCGGCCGGCGATTGCGTCGCTGTCGGGCAATCCACGGGTGGGGAAGGCGTTGCGCACGACGTGACCGGGCCGGCACCATTTCGGATTGCAACAAAACCGAAACGGCTCGCGCCATCGCTCTTGTGTGGGATGCAGCCGGGGGAATTGCGGAGAACGGCCCGGCTGCGGGTTTGTTCGTTTCCGCCTCACATGCCGTGCGTCAGGCCTTCTTCTCCAGCCACTCCACCAGGATGTGACCCCATTCGATGTCGGCCTGGATGGCGCGGCGCGCGGCTTCCGGATCGCGCCGGCGCAGGGCATCGAGCACGGCGAAATGCTTGTGGTCGCCGCCGGTGATCTCGCGCCGGGGCAGGAGCGAATTGAACACGAGGAGAAGGGGCCCCATCTTGGTCCACAGATTCTCGACGATGGCCTCGACCAGCGGCAGGCCGGAGGTGCGCAGCAGGAAGAAGTGGAAGTCGCGGTTCCTGATCGAGGCCAGCCGCGAATCGTGGTGGGCCGCCTCGATGAAGGCCGTCTGGATCGCCTCGGCCTCGGCCATCTGCTCATCGGTGACGCGGGCGGCGGCGTGGGCGGCGGCCTCGCCCTCGAGATGGCTGCGGATGAGCTGGATTTCCTTCAACTGCCGCGCGTCGATGCGGGGCACGTAGATGGCCGTCGCGGCCTTCATTTCCAGCGCCTGCTCGCTGACCAGCCGGAAGATCGCCTCGCGCACCGGGGTGATGCTGGTGCCGAGCTGTTCGGCCAGCGCCGCGATCCGCAGCCGGTCGCCGGGCTGGTACTGGCCGTCGATCAGGGCGCTCCGGATCGTGTGATAGACTTTTTCCGAGAGGTTTTCCTTCTCGATCTGCTGCAACCCTGCCATCGTTGTCCAAATCCCGGCCGAACCTGTTATTCGTCCGGCAACCTATCCGACTGTTCCGCGGAATGAAACGGATATATGATGTCACTTCACCATCGCCTCGATGCGGCGCATGGCGTGCGCCACTTCGCGTGCTGAAAGCGTTCGCGGAAAGTGGCGGATGTGCGGGGCGGTCATGGTGAGCCGCGCGATGGTCTCGAACGTCTCCTCCGAAGGGGCGACGCCGCCAAGCTCGGCGAGGCTGCGGGGCAGGCCGATGCGACCGTAGAAGGCTGCCAGATCGCCGATCTCGGCTTCCGGCCGGTCCTCCAGCGCGATCTGCACGAGGTTGGCATAGGCGACCTGATGGCCGTGCATGCGCTCCTTCCACGGGGCGAGCGCGGTAAGACCGCGCGTCATCGAATGGGCGATCGAGAGGCCGCCGCTCTCGAAGGCGAGACCGCTCATCAGCACGGTCGCCTCCACCACCATCTCGAAGACCGGATCGGTCTTTCCGCGGTCGATGGCGCCCAGCGCGTCCTCGGCGTGGCGCAGGAGGATGTCGTGGCTGGCACGGGCGAGGACACGGGCCGACCAGGCGGAGGTGCCGCCGAAGACGTTGACGCCGCCGTTGCGGGCACAGGCCTCGACCTCGTAGATCTTGCCGATCGTGTCGCCGATGCCGCCGAGGAACATCTGCTTCGGCGCGCGCACGATGATCTCGGTGTCGACCAGCACGAGGTCGGGATTGCGCCGCAGCTTTTCGACGCCGAGCATGCGGTGATCGGCCCCGTAGAGCACGTAATTATGGCTGGTCGGGGCATCGGTCGAGGCGACGGTCGGAATCGTGACCATCGCCGCGCCGCTGCGGTTGGCAAGTGCCTTGCCGGCATCGATGCACTTGCCACCGCCGGCTGCGGCCACCACCGGCGGAGCCTCGCCCGCCAGCGCGGCAAGCCGGTCCACCTCTTCGGGCGAGCTTTCTCCGCCGAAGGTCAGAAGCGTCAGTTCCACTCCCGCGCTGCGGCAGGAGGCGGCGATCGCTTCGCCGTAGGCGTCTTCTATGAAGGAGTCCACCACCATCGTCGCCCTGCCGGAAAGCCGCGCCAGCTCCGGTCCCATCTCCGCCAGCAGGCCCGGACCCTGGATATAGCGCGCCGGCGAACCGAAAATCATCATGGAAAGCTCCCTTTCGTTCCTCGTGACGTTTCGAGGTGATTTAGTATGATATATGATGCATTATAGTGCCAGCTGAGGCTTTTCAAGCCCTGACCGGACGCGAAGGAAATGGAAATTGCGTGTGAGGGCGGGTGCAGCCGCGTCATCGTGCATCCGGCCTGGCCGGCGTCTGCCTGCCCATATCCTCCTTTTTCAATCCGTGTCGGCGGCTAGGGGAGGCCGAACCCGAGGTCCGCCACGTCGTCATCAATACCGCCGCGTCGGAATCGAAGCGGGGGATCCCGTGCCGTTCGACCCCGTGCGCTTCCGTTTCCGGGGTGCTTGCGGCCGAAGCGGCGATGAACCCGGACGGTGCGTTCATCGGACGGTGGCGCGCGGTATCACCATTCACCGTGGCGAACACATGATCAGGGCGCAGACCGACCTGTTCGCCGCTGTCCTGCTGGGGGCGAAAATTTCTGTTGACAATAATACATGATATATGATGTTTGATGACAAGGCCAAAGCCAAACGCATTTCGGGAGGGATCATGACTGTCAAGGAAACGCCGGGCGCGACAGCGCCCGACCGGGAGGGCTCGAATCTGTCGCTTTCGCCGGCGCAGCTCGCTTATCTGCGGGAAAAGGCGCAGTTCATCCGGTTGGAGACCATCCGGCTGATCGAGATCGCCAAGACCGGCCATTACACGTCCGTCTTTTCCGCCGCGGAGATTTTCGCCGGGCTTTACTATGACGTGATGAACCTTCGCGAAGGCGAGCCGAAATGGCCGGATCGCGATCGTTTCCTGATGGGCAAGGGCCATGCCGCGGTCGGGCTCTTCCCGATCCTTGCCGAATACGGCTTCATTTCAAAGGACGTGCTGGACGGCTATACCCGTCTCGGTAGTCCGCTCGGCGATCATCCCGACATGACCAAGGTGCCGGGCATCGATTTCTCCTCCGGCTCCATCGGCCATGCGCTTTCGAACGGGCTGGGCATGGCGCTCGGCGCCCGCATCCAGGGTCGCGACTTCACCACTTTCGTCATGCTCGGCGACGGCGAGATGCAGGAGGGGCAGGTCTGGGAAGCCGCGCTTTCGGCCGCTCATCACCGGCTCGGCCGGCTGGTGGCGATCATTGACCGCAACGGCTACCAGCTCGACGGCGCGGTCGACGACGTGATCGGCATCGAGCCGCTCGATGCGAAATGGCGCGCCTTCGGCTGGGAAGTCCATGACGTCGACGGCCACGACCTGTCCGCGCTCGTGCCGCTGCTGCGCCGCGTCAAGGCCGACGCGTCCCGCGAGAAGCCGTGCTGCATCATCGCCCGCACCGTGAAGGGCAAGGGCGTTTCCTACATGGAGACCGAACCCGGCTGGCATCTCGGCTATCTCGACCCGTCCGACGCGGAGCGGGCGCGCCTTGAAATTCTGTCCAGGGAGATCTGAGATGAACGCCCCCCAGTCGCCGAATTCCTGGCACTATCGCGAACTGAATGCCCGTAATCCCGGGCTCAACCATCTGTCGGACGGGCTGCTGGCGCTCGTCGAGGCTGGCCATCCGGTGGTCGCCGGCTCGGCCGACCTGCAATATTCGAACGGGCTGGTGAAGTTCGCGCAAGCGCATCCGGACCGCTACATCCAGTTCGGCATTTCCGAACAGAACATGGTCAGCGCCGCCGCAGGCCTCGCCACGACGGGGGCGATGCCCTTCGTCGCCACCTTCGCCTCCTTCGTCGGCCTTCTGTGCTGCGAGCAGATCCGCATGGACGTCGCTTACTGCAAGCTACCGGTGCGAATGATCGGCCATCACACCGGCATTTCGCTCGGCTTCTACGGCACCTCGCACCACGCCACCGAGGATATCGGCACGATGCGCTCCATCGCCGGCCTGACGGTGGTCTCGCCCTCGGACGGCCACCAGCTCGAAGCCGCCATCCGCGCCTCGGCCGACTGGCCGGAGCCGATCTATTTCCGCATCGGCCGGGGCCGCGACCCGGAGATCTACGGGCCGGACGCCGACTTCGTCTTCGGCAGGGCCATCGAGCATTTCGCCGGCGAGGAGATCACCGTCATCGGCTGCGGCCAGCCGGTTCATCCGGCGCTGGAGGCGGCGCGCAGGCTCAATGCGGAAGGCCGTTCCGTCGGGGTCATCGACATGCCGACCGTCAAGCCCATCGACCGCGATGCGATCCTGGCGGCGGCCGAACGGTCGCGGCTGATCCTGACCGTCGAGGAGCACAACATCATCGGCGGGCTGGGCGCGGCCGTCGCGGAAGTGCTGGCCGAGGCCGGCACGGGCACGCGGCTCATCCGCCACGGCATCCGCGACGAATATAGCCTCATCGCGCCGCCGACGCATCTCTACGCCCATTACCGGCTGGACGCGCAGGGCATCGAGGCGGTGATCCGCGAGGCGCTGCAACCGGCGTGACCGGTGGGGAAGGAGCGGGCGCCGCGCTTCAGCCGCCGGTTGACAGGTGGGCAGCCGTCTGCACGACGGCCTTTGCGTCCGGGTGAGCGCTGTTCGGCATCCTTTCGGGCGGGACGGGTTTCCTTTCTAAGCGGCGGGAATGGTGATGGAGGCCGCCGGGGACGAGGACGAACACCGGAAGGTGACGCTGGAATTCGCGTGAGGAGGCGAATCTGAATTATCGCATTCATTAAATCATGATGCATCATGCATCATTATTGCAAGCTCTGGGAGGAGTGCTATCATGACGTCCAAGATCAACCGAAGAAATTTCATGGTGACGGCCGGGGCGATTTCGCTGCTTGCCGCCGCCGCGCCCGCCGCCCTTGCGGCCGAAAACGTGAAGGTCGGCGTCGTCCTGCCGCTCACCGGCATTTCGGCGACGATCGGCAACCAGACCATGAACGGCGCGAAGGCCGCCGCTGACCAGATCAACGAAAAGGGCGGGGTCGCCGCGCTCGGTGGGGCGAAGCTGGAGCTGGTCTTTGCCGATTCCCAGTCCAAGCCCGATATCGGGGCCTCGGAAGTGGAGCGCCTGATCCAGCGTGAGGGCGTGGTGACGGTGCTCGGCGCCTATAATTCGGGCGTGACCTTCCCGGCCTCGGAAGTGGCAGAACGCTACAAGACGCCGTGGATCGTCACCGGTGCGGTGAAGGACGAAATCACCGAGCGCAATTTCAAATACGTGTTCCGTCCGGCCAACAAGGCGATCTATGACGCGCGCGAACAGCTCGACGCCATCCAGATGCTGACGGAGGAGTTTGGCACCGGCCCGAAGACCATCGGCCTGTTCTACGAAGGCACCGACTGGGGCCGCAGCCACGCCGCCAACGTCAAGACGCTGGCCGCGGAGCGGGGCTTCACCATCGCGCTCGACGAAAGCTATCCGCCCGCGCAGGTGGACTTCACCGCGCAGATCCTGAAAATCCGCAGCACCCGGCCGGATGCGCTGATCGTCGCGGCCTACACGCCCGACCATATCCTGTTTTCCCGCCAGATGTTCGAGAACCGGATTCTGATCCCCTTCGGCATTCATACGGTCGGCGGCGGGGCGGAGGATCCGGCCTATTACGAGGCCGTGCCGGCCCGGGCCAACGAATACATGTTCATCCAGGAAGACTGGCGCATCGACAGCCTTTCCAACAATCCGGATCCCGAACTGGTCGAGATCAACGAGCGCTACAGGAAGCTCGGCAAATACGATCTCAATTCCTTTGCCTCCCAGGGCGTCGGCGCGGTCTATCTTCTGAAAGATGCGCTGGAGCGGGCCGCCAGCGTGGACAAGGAAGCGATCCGCGCCGCGCTGGCGGACACCGACATCACCTCTGGTCTGGCACTTGCCCAGGGCTTCGACCGCATCAAGTTCGACGAGCAGGGGCAGAACACCTTCGCCCACGGTGTGATCTCGCAGACGCTCGACGGCCAGCGTCTCACCATCTGGCCGGCGGAAAGCCGCGCTCCGGGCGTCAAGCCGGCATGGCCGGTTCCGGAGTGGTCGCAACGCTGACCGTCCGTTCCGCAGTCGAATGAGGAGCGGGGCGCATTCCGCGCCCCGCCCGTTCGATCCGTGCGTGTTCGCTGCCTCTGCCGGCGGTCGAACGGCCCTTCTCTCCTTCCGGGAGCTTTGACATGGACCTCTTTACGCTTGCCTACGCGCTGGTGAACGGCATCCTGATCGGCGGCATCTATGGCGGCATCGCCCTTGGCCTCAGCCTGATCTTCGGCGTCATGCGCGTCATCAACTTCGCGCACGGCTCCTTCCTGATGCTGGCCATGTATGTCGCCTACATGCTTTGGGCGGTTTTCGGCCTGCATCCCTACGTCTCGGTGATCGGCTCGGTGCCCATCCTGTTCTGCATCGGCTTCGCCGTTCAGCAGGTCATCATCTCGCCGCTGTTCAAGCGCGAGCGGGCCGGCGTCGTCGAGCCGACCTCGGCATTGCTTCTGACGGCAGGCGTCTTCCTCGTGATCGACAATCTCGTGCTGATGGTCTTCGGTCCGGACGTGCGGTCGGTGAATGTCGACATCACCTATGAATCGATCTTCCTCGGCGACGTGCCGGTCAACCTCGCCAGGCTCATCGCCTTCGTTGCGGCGGTCGTCGTGGCCGCGGGGCTCGCCTGGTGGCTGAAGCACTCCGAAATGGGCCGCTCGATCCGCGCCACGGCGCAGAACCGCGATGCCGCCGCCCTGTCCGGCATCAACGTGCCGCTCGTCTACAACGTCACCTTCGGCATCGGCTGCGCGGTGCTCGGCCTGTTCGGCGCGCTGCTCCTGCCCTTCTTCTCGCTCACGCCCACCATCGGCCTTTCCTTCGGCATCAAGTCCTTCCTGGTCGTGGTGCTCGGCGGCATCGGCTCCATTCCGGGCTGCATTCTCGGCGGCATCGTGCTCGGTATCTTCGAGAGCGTCGCCTCGCAATTCGTCACCGCGACCTCGGCCGCCATCTTCTCGTTCGGCCTGTTCATCGCGATTCTCCTGTTCCGGCCAACCGGCCTTCTCGGGCGCTGAAGGAGCAATCATGCGCAACAACATCAATCTCGTGCTCGGCCTGCCGCTTCTGGTCGTCGCCGCGCTCCTGCCGGTCGTGTTCCCGGATTCCTATTTCCTGCACTCGGCCGCGATGATCCTCTATTTCGCCTACATGGCGACGGCGTGGAACTTCGTCTGCGGCTATGTCGGTCAGCTCTCGCTCGGCCACGCCGCCTTCTCCGGCGCGGCGGGCTATGTTTCGGTGCTGCTGTTCACCGGCCTCGGGCTTTCGCCGTGGATCGGCATGGTGCTGGGCGGCCTGTTCGCGGCGGCGCTGTCGGTGCCCGTGGGCTATGCCACCTTCCGCCTGAAGGGGCCGTATTTCACGCTCACCACCATCGCCTTCGCCGAAATCCTGCGCATCTGGCTCGAGAACACCGACGTGTTCCTCGGCATCTCGCTGAAGGGCGCGCAGGGGCTGACGGTGCCGCCGGTCGGCGGGTCGAGCTTCCTCGCCTTCCAGTTCGACGGCAAGGCGCCCTATTACTACATCATCCTCGCCATGCTGGTGCTTGCCATGCTGGCGACGGCGGTAATGGAGCGCTCGCGCCTCGGCTTCTACCTGAAGGCCATCCGCGGCGACCGCGACGGCGCGGAATCGCTCGGCATCGACCCGACGCGCTTCTCGCTGACGGCGCTCGCCATCTCCGCCTTCATGACCGGCCTCGGCGGCGCCTTCTACGCCCAGTTCTTCCGCTACATCAATCCGGAGCGCAACATGGGCATCGACCTGTCCATCGACATGGCGATCATGACCATCGTCGGCGGGCAGGGCACCATTCTCGGCCCGGCGCTCGGGGCACTGCTCCTGCATCCGGTGGCGGAATTCATGCGCGCCTCCTTCGGCGGGCAGATCCTCGGCCTGCATCTGGTGATCTACGGCATCGCCCTGATGCTCGCCGTTCTCTACTTCCCCAAGGGTATCATCGCGCCCCTCGGCCGCTTTCTGGACAGGCGCGCGAAACGCGAGGTGCAGGCATGAGCAAACTTCTCGAAGTCAAGGGCATTTCCAAGCGGTTCGGTGGTTTGCAAGCCGTCTCCGAACTCTCCTTCGACCTGAACGAAGGCGAAATCCTCGGCCTGCTCGGCCCGAACGGCGCGGGCAAGACCACCGCCTTCAACATGATCGCGGGCGCGCTCAGGACCGATACCGGCGACATCCTGTTCGACGGGCAAAGCCTCGTCGGCAAGGCGCCGTGGGATATCTGCAAGCTCGGCGTCGGGCGTACCTACCAGCTTTCCAAGCCCTTCGGCGGGCTGACGGTGGTGGAGAACGTCATGGTCGGCGCCTTCGTGCGCACCCGCTCGGAGGCCGAGGCGCGCAGGGAGGCCGAGCAGATCGTCGACTTCCTCGGCCTTTCGGACAAGGCCGGCATCGATGCCGACGACCTGACCGCGGTCGACCGCCGCAAGCTGGAACTCGGCCGCGCGCTGGCGACCAAGCCGCGACTGCTGCTGATGGACGAGGTCGTGGCGGGAGCGACGCCGCAGGAGGCGGGCGAGATGGTGGAACTGGTCAAGCTGGTCCGCGACCGGGGCGTCACCATCCTGATCGTCGAGCATGTGATGAAAGTCATCATGGGGCTGTCGGACCGCGTGATCGTTCTCGATTACGGCAAGCTGATCGCCAATGGCGTCCCCCGCGACGTCGTCAACCAGCCCGAGGTGATGAAGGCCTATTTCGGAGAACGCTATGTCCAGTCCCGCACTTGAAATCCGCAACCTCCGGGCCGGATACGGCGACCAGCAGGTGCTCCAGGGCGTCGATCTCACGCTCGATCCCGGTTCCATCGTCGCTCTCATCGGCGCAAACGGGGCCGGGAAGTCGACCCTGCTGCGCACGATTTCCGGTCTCGTGAAGGTGAGGGAAGGCGAAATCCTGCTGGAGGGCAAGCCGCTCCAGTCGCTGCCGCCGCACAAGATCGTCGAGGCCGGCTTCGTGCAGTCGCCGGAGGGCAAGCAGCTCTTCCTCGACATGACCATTCTCGACAACCTGCTGATCGGTGCGAAGAACCGCCGCGCAAGGGGGCGGCGCGAGCAGACCCTGCGGGAGGTGTTCGAGCTTTTCCCCATTCTGGAGGAGCGCAAGCATCTCAACGCCTCGACCCTTTCGGGCGGCCAGCAGCAGATGGTCGCCGTCGGCCGCGCGCTGATGGCCCTGCCGCGCGTGCTGGCGCTCGACGAGCCCTCGCTCGGCCTCGCGCCGATCATGACGGACCGGCTTTTCGAATCCATCGCCAAGATCCGCAACCGCGACCTGACGATCCTGATCATCGAGCAGAACGTGTTCCAGGTGCTGGAAATGGCCGATTACGGCTATGTGCTGGAAAACGGGGTCATCTCGCTTCAGGGCACGGGGGCCGAGCTTCTGGCCGACGATCATCTGCGTGCAAGCTATCTGGGACTGTAGACCATGACAAAAGGCGCACTCATCACCGGCGGCGGCACCGGCATCGGCCGGGCGACGGCGGAGAAACTGGCGGCGGCCGGCTATGCCGTGACCTGCTTCGGGCTGGAGAAGGACGAGGATCTTCCCGCCGGCATCGCCTTCGTCCGGGGCGACGTGACCTCGAAGAACGATATCGACGCGGTGCTGGACGGCATGCCGACGGTCGCCGCCATCGTCAACTGTGCGGGCATTCTGCGGCATGGCCGCGAGTGGCAGACGGACGACTTCGAGCAGGTCATCCGCGTCAATCTGACGGCGGCGCTCACGCTTTGCACCGCCGCGCTGCCGAAGCTGGAGGAAAGCCGCGGCGCCATCGTCAACATCGCCTCGATGTGGAGCTTCTTCGGTTCGAAGCTCTCGCCCGCCTATGCGGCCAGCAAGATGGGCGTCGTGGCGCTGACCCGCTCGATGGCGGTGAACTGGGGGGCGAAGGGCATTCGTGCCAATGCGGTCGCCCCCGGCTGGATCGACACCAACATGGCGGCCAAGGCCAAGGCCGACCCGGAACGGTCAGTGCGGATCAACGAGCGCATCGCGCTGGCGCGCTGGGGCACGGCGGAGGAGGTGGCGTCCGTCATCGCCTTCCTCTGCTCGCCGGAGGCGAGCTACGTGACCGGCTCCCTGATCACCGTCGACGGCGGCTATTCCATCGGCTAGGGCATTTCCGGCGAAAAGCGGATACACCCTAATGGCCCGTCTCGTTCTTCGTCAAGTCCGTCAGAAGCGCGAGGAAATTCCTCTGGAGATCGGTCGGAAGCCAGTCCGAACGCGCGATCGACCCGATGACGCGGTACGAGTTCGGCAGGGCGACCGGCAGGATTTTCAGAAGGCCGAGGCGTTCCTCAAACAGGATCTGGTCGCGTGACAGAAGCGTAAGGCGATCGCCGTTCAACAGGAGATCCCGCGTCAGTGCCATCGAGCTGGTTTCGATCGGTGTGTGGGGCGGCGTGCCGAAGCGCCTGAACAGCGCCTCGATGGCGATGCGCCTCGGCGTGTCCTGGCGCGGCAGTATCCATTCGTACCTGACAAGATCGATGTCGGCGATGCTGCCGGCATCGCACAGCGGATGGCCCTTGCGCACCACCACGCAATAGGGGTCGGGAAAGAGCGGCCGTTCCGTGACGTCGCCCGTCAGCGGCTTCGGACGCAAGGTGCCGATGATGATATCGATGGTGCCCGCCCGCAGCCGTTCCAGAAGCGCCTCGAAAGGACTTTCGATGATGCGCACCCGCATTCTCGGAAAGGTCAGCGATAGCTGGCCGAGTGCCTGCGAGACCAGAAGCGAGGCGCCGAGCGGCAGAATTCCGATGACGATCGTTCCGTGGCCTTCCCCTTTCAGCACGGCAAGCTCTTCGCGTCCGTACTGCACTTCCTTCATGGCAAGCCGAAGCTCGCGGGCCAGAGCGCGGCCGATGCGCGTCGTTGCCTTTCCCCGCGGTGTTCGTGAAAAAAGGGTCCGGCGCAGGATGGTCTCTATATCGCGGGCGTGCCGGTTCAAAGCCGGCTGCGAGACGCCGAGCGCGGCTGCTGCCGCCGAATAGGAACCGTGCTCGTCGATGGCGATCAGCGCGGAAATCTGCACCGAGGTGACGTTTCCCGGCATCGGTGCTCCCGCCCCCTTCACCGTTCGCCCGCCTTCGGCGACCGACGCCAGCGCGGCATCGATCCGGCGCAATGCCCGCTCGACACGGACCAGGAAAGCCTCGCCCTCGCGCGTCGGGAAGCTGCCGTTGCGGCGGCGCTGGAAAAGGGCCGTTCCCAGCGAGGCTTCCAGACTGGCGATCGACTGGCTGACCGCGGACTGGGAAAGATGCAGACGCTCCGCCGCCCGGCTGATGCTCGTCAGCGCCGCCGTTGCTTCGAATGCCCGAAGCTGACGCAGGTTTGTCTCATCCGTCCTCATGATGCGTTCATCTCGAATGTAACCAAATCTTATGGCTGTGATTAGTCAATTAATTTTGCAAAAGCAAATTTTTCAGGCAGGCTTGTCTTCGAGGAGCAGCCAGTGGCTGTGGAGGATTCGCCCGATCCGGCTTTGAGGAGAGCTGGTTTCGAGGTGCAACTATCCAGAATCGGGAAGATCGAGCGAGGCCCTGGTGCCGCGTGCGGCTTCCTTTGTCTATCGGGAGGATGACATGAAAACTGATGGCTTGTGCCTGTCACGCAGGAATTTCGTCAGGGTGGGAGGCGGCGCTCTTGCGCTGGCCGCCGCATCGCCCTTCAGCCGGCTCATGGCGGCCGGTGCTGCCGAATTGCCGGATCTGCCCTACACCGTCAATATCGTGAATACCGGCTCCAATGCGACGCTGGTCGTGCAGGCGCTGCTCGATCAGCTGGGCTACCTGGACACGTTCAACGTCAAGACGACGACGACGAATGTCTCCGACGGCACGCGGCTGATGGGCAGCCTGATCAGCGGAGAAAGCGACATCTGTATTCTCTCCGGCTTTTCGCAGGTCTTGCCGGCCATCGAAAAGGGGGCGGGCCTCAAGGTGGTTGCCGGCGCCAACCAGCTGATCGCCCAGGCCCTTTACACCAGCAACCCCGAGATCAGGACGGTCGAGGACCTCAAGGGCAAGACCATCGGCACCGGCGCGATCGGCGCCCTTCTTCATCAGATGGTGGTCGCGCTGCTGCGCAAGCACGGGGTGGACCCGGCGGAGGTGCGGTTCGTGAACATCGGAAGCAGCGGCGCCGTGTTCAAGTCGGTCGTCGCGGGCAAGGTCGATGCCGGCCCGGCGATGACCGACGTCTACGACCAGCAGGAATTCTACGGGGTCCGCGCGATCGCCGATTTCTGGAGCGAGCTGCCCGAATATCCGTATCAGGGCTCCTATGCTTCTCAACGGGCCGTCGAGGCCAAGCCGGAAGGCCTGATCCGCGTTCTGGCCGCCTACGGCAAGATGTACCGCTTCATGATGGACGACCCCGGCGCGGAGGAGGCCTTCATGAAAGCCTATCAGTCGGTCGTCGGCGCGGCGGACGAGGCGCAGGGCCGGATGATGATCAAGTTCACCCGGGATTACCAGACCTACTCGCGCGATCTCATGCTGACGCAGACGCAGATCGACTACATGCAGGATCTCAATCTCGAATTCGGCATCCAGAAAGAGAAGCTGCCCTTCGACAGGGTTGTCGATCTTTCTTTCGCAGAAGAAGCAAACAAGTTGATCGAGGCCACCCAATGAGCAGTCCTTCCCTTAGCATGGCGATCGCGTCCTACGGATGCACGCGCGCGATCAAGAATGGCGATGTCCCCTTGCGGGGCGTCGATGTGAGGCCGGTGGAGGTTTCGCCGATCATCGCCGCCTTCCGGCGGATGGTGCGCGACCTCGAATTCGACATCTGCGAACTGGCGCCGACGACCTATGTGATCGCCAGGGCGGCGGGCGTTCCGATCACGGCCCTGCCGATCTTTCTCAGCCGCCGGTTCCATCATTCGGGGCTTCAGGTTCGCACCGATGCCGGCATCGACGCGCCGAAGGACCTCGAGGGCAAGAAGGTCGGCGTGCGGGCCTATTCGGTGACGACCGGCGTGTGGACCCGCGGCATCCTGGCGAACGAATACGGTGTCGACAACGACAGGATCGAGTGGATCGTCGATGACGAGGAACATGTGACGTCGCTGAAATTGCCGCCGAATGTCTCGCACGCGCCCGAAGGGAAATCGCTGAGCGCCATGATGGCGAGCGGCGAAATCCAGGCGGGGTTCACCAGCCGGGCCGGCATCGGGCGCAGCGGCGCGCCCACCGCCGGATGGGAGGCGGCCGGCAAGGACGACACGCCCGGCTACCGGGAATTGTTCGACAATGCCCCGGAACTGGAGGCGGCCTGGTATCGCAAGACCGGCGTCTATCCGGTTCATGGCTGCGTCGTCGTGCGCAACGATGTTCTGAGAGCATTTCCCTTCCTACCGGATGTGCTGTTCGAGGCTTTCGAGGAGGCCAAGCAGCGATGGCTGGCGGATTTGCGCAGCGGCGCCCCCGATGTGCCCGATCGTGACAAATATGCCGGCGTCATTCCCTTCGTGGGAGAAGACCCCCTGCCGAACGGGCTGGAAGCCAACCGCGCCACCCTCGAAACGCTTGTCACCTATGCCTGGCAGCAGAAACTCATTCCGCGCCGGATACCGGTCGAGGAACTCTTCCTCGACACGCGGAAAGCGAACGCTGCCTGAGGAATATCCGGCATTGCCGGAGGCATCGAAACAATCATGGAAGATAGAACAATGCGACCTGCCGTCATTGATATACATCCGCACGTCATTTCGACCGATACGGCCCGTTTTCCAAGGGCGCCGCTCGGAGGACACCAGTCGTCGTGGTCGGCCGAGCGGCCGGTTTCCTACCAGCAGCTTCTGGCCGACATGGACGAGGCCGGCGTCGACAAGGCCGCCATCGTCCAGGCCTCCACCTGCTACGGGCATGACAACAGCTATGTCATCGAAGCCGTTCAGGCCCACCCGGATCGTTTCACCGCCGTCGGGTCCGTCGACATACTGGCGGACGATGCCGTCAGCCAGATCGAACAGTGGCAACGCCGGGGCATGACGGGGCTCAGGCTGTTCACGACAGGCAGCACCATGCCCGGCCAGGCCACCTGGTTCACGGACGAGAGGTCATATCCCGCATGGGAATATGCGCAAGCGACGGGACTTCCGGTTTGCATGCAGATGACGCAAGACGGGCTCGACGACCTGCGGACCATCATCGGAAAGTTTCCGCAGGTTCGTCTGGTGCTCGATCATCTGGCGCGGCCCGACCTGTCGGGCGGTCCGTCCTTCCCGAAGGCTGCCGGGCTTTTCGATCTCGCCGACAATCCGAACATCTATCTGAAGCTGACCGTGCGGGCGCTGGAGGCGCTGGACAAGGCCGGCGCATCGTCGGCGGATTTCTTTCCGCTGCTGGTTTCCCGCTTCGGGGCGTCGCGCATCGCGTGGGGATCGAATCACCCCGCGTCTCCCGGAGGGCTCAAGGCGCTCCTCGGCGCCGCCAGGGATGCGCTCGCCTGCCTGAGCGAGGAGGAAAACGCATGGATTTTCGGCCGGACCGCCGAGACCCTCTATCCGGTGCTCGCCGCCGCAGAACCGGCGGAGGTCCGTCATGGATAAGCCGGTTTTCGCCAGGGATGACAGGCCCGTCAGCATCGCCGTCGCCGACTATGCCATCACCGGCCCCCTGAAGAGGGCGGCTTCGGCCGACGGCGACGATACGATGCGCTTCGAGGCGGTTTCGCCGATCACCCGCGCCTTCAGGCCGATGGCCCGCGAGCAGGCATACGATATCTGCGAAATGGCGATCGTGACCTATTTGCAGGCGCGCGCCTACGGCAAGCCGGTCTGGCTGCTGCCGATCGTCCTGCTTGCCCGCTTCCAGCATCGCTGCATCGTCTGCAATTCGGACCGGGCGATCCTGCGTCCGAAGGATCTGGAAGACCGTACGGTCGGCGTGCGCGCTTTCTCCCAGACCACAGGCGCCTGGGTGCGGGGCCTACTGGCCAACGAATATGGCGTCGATCTCGAAAAGATCGACTGGATGACCTTCGAGGACGGGCATGTGGCGGAATACGCCGATCCACCGATCGCACGGCGCGCGCCGGAAGGCCGCAAGCCGGGCGAGATGCTCCAGGCCTGCGAGCTGGACGCCGCGATCCTTGGCAACGACCTGCCGAAGGACGAGCGTCTCGTGACGGTCATTGCCGATCCGGCAGGCGACGCCAGACGCTGGTACGAGCGCACGAACGTCATTCCGATCAACCACATGGTCGTCGTCAGCGAGGACCTGCTGCAACGAAGCCCCGGAGCCGCCGCCGGCTTCTTCGAGGCGATCGCCGAAAGCAAAAGGGCCGGAAACGGCATCGTCGAGGACGGTGTCGACATGAATCCGCTGGGCGTGGAGGCGCTTCGCCCGTCGCTCGAGATGATCATCGACTACAGCCTTCAGCAGGGCCTGATACCGCGCCGCCTTACGGTCGATGAGCTTTTTCACCACGCAACACGGGATTTTGGACGATGAAACAATCGGTATTGTACAAGGAGGATGTCATGGCCGACACGGCGCCCGAGAGGGTCAAGCTCGGCGTCTCGGAGATCAGCAAGACCTTTCGCGTTCGAAACGCGCCGGGCGATCCGGCTACGCTTCTGCCTGTGCTGCGCGATATCAACTTCGATATCTACGAGAACGAGGTCGTCTCCCTCATCGGCGAGAGCGGCTGTGGGAAAACGACTCTGCTGCGCATCATCCAGGGCCTGATACGCCACGATGCCGGCACCATCAGCGTCGACGGAAAAGAGGTGAACAGCCCGGGCCGAGACCGCGGCTTCGTCTTCCAGCAGCCGAGCCTGCTTCCGTGGCGCACGGCGCGCGAGAATGTGGAGTTCGGTCTGGAACTGCACGGAATGGCGGCCGAAGAAAGGGCGGCGCGGGCGAGAAAGCTGCTGGCGCTGGTGGGGCTCGAACATTCGGCCGAGCAGTTTCCGCACCAGCTGTCGGGCGGCATGCAGCAGCGCATCGGGCTTGCCCGGGCGCTGGCCATCGACCCGGCAATCCTGCTGATGGACGAGCCGTTCAGCGCACTGGACGCGCAGACGCGGGAGGTGCTCCAGAAGGAGCTTCTGCGCATCCAGGCCCAGACCCGCAAGACGATCCTTTTCGTCACCCACGACCTCGACGAGGCCATTTACCTCTCCCACCGCATTATCGTGCTGGGGGCGAAGCCGGGCCGGGTGAAGGAGATCATCACCGTTCCCTTTCCCTCCGAGCGGCCGGAACTGCCTCTTATGAGGGGCGATCCGGCATTCCAGGCGATCCGCGGACGTATCTGGGAACTGATACGGAACACGCCTGCAAGCAACTGAACATACATTCGATGGGAGGATCGAAATGACCAATACAGGTTTTCTGGCCGATACGGCCGGCAAGGCGAACGGTGCCATCGAGGAGGATGCCATCGAGGATATCGAGCCCGTCGCACCCGTAAGGCTCTACTGGCTCGTCCGCGTGGCGTCCATCGCCGTGGTGCTCGGCCTGTGGGAAGTGCTCGGACGGCAGGTCGACCCGCTGTTCATGGCCTATCCGAGCGACATCGTCGGCGCGGCCTACCGGATGATCGCAAGCGGGGAACTGGTCTCGGCCTTCCTCGAAAGCATGAAGACGCTGACGCTCGGTTTCGTCACCGCCTGCATCGTCGGTGTCCTGCTCGGCCTGCTGATCGGCCGCTACCGCTATGTCGACGCGGCGACCGACTGGCTCGTCAACGCGCTCTATGCCACGCCGCTCGTCGCCATCACGCCGCTGGTGATCCTGTGGTTCGGACTGGGATTCGAGGCGAAACTCTTCATCGTCTTCATCCTCGCGGTGTTTCCCGTGTTGATCAATACAGCCAGCGGCGTTCGCAACGTGGCGAACCAGCTCGTCGACGTCGGTACGGCCTTTGCCGCGACGGAAACGCAGATCTTCACCAAGATCATCCTTCCCGCCGCGCTGCCCTTCATGATGACCGGCATCCGGCTCGGCATCGGGCGCGCCATCATCGGCATGGTCGTGGCCGAGTTCTTCACGGCGATCAACGGGCTCGGTGCGCTGATCATCAAATACGGCAACCAGTTCGAGACGGCGGCGATGTTCGTGCCGATCCTGTGTCTCATGCTGATGGGGATTGTCTACACGACGATCGTCCTGCGCTTCGAGCACTGGGTCGCGCCCTGGCGCTTCACCGACGACGAGTAAGGCCGGATCGGCCTCTCTCATCCGACCCCCAGGAGCGTTTCCGTTTTTCCGCGACATCCGGAAACGCTCCATCCCTTTGTTTTCAGGCCATTCCGGCAAGACCGCGTTCCCGCACCCTTGCCGGCATCGCTTTAAAGAGGAGCGATCCTGCGATGATCATCGACATTCACGGACATTACACGACAGAGCCGCCGGCACTCGGTCTTTTCCGCGACCGGCAGCTTGCCGGCCTTGCCGACGGGACGCGAAAGGCGGTGCGGGCATCGCTGCAAATCTCCGACGAGGAGCTGATCGAGAGCGTTCAGCCGCAGATCAGGAAACAGAAGGAGCGGGGCGGCGACCTGACCATCTTTTCGCCGCGCGCCTCGGGCATGGCCCATCACGTCGGCTCGCCGGAGATTTCCGCCGAGTGGACGGCCATCAGCAACGATCTCATCTACCGGATCTGCGAACTCCTGCCGCACAACTTCGCGCCCGTGGGGCAGCTGCCGCAGTTTCCCGGCCGCGATCCGTCCGAGTGCATTCCCGAACTCAGCCGGCTCGTGAACGAACTCGGTTTCGTTGGCGTCAACCTCAATCCCGATCCTTCGGGCGGGCACTGGTCCGGGCCGCCGCTCACCGACCGGAGCTGGTATCCGCTTTACGAGAAATTGTGCGAATTCGAGGTGCCGGCAATGATCCACGTATCCTCGTCGTGCAATCCGAACTTCCACGCCACCGGCGCGCATTACATCAATGCGGACACGACGGCGTTCATGCAGCTCATCCAGGGCGACCTGTTCGCGGATTTCCCCGAACTCAAATTCATCATTCCGCATGGCGGCGGCGCGGTTCCCTATCATTGGGGGCGCTATCGCGGCCTTGCGCAGGAACTGAAGCGGCCGACGCTCGATACGCATCTGCTCGATAACGTGTTCTTCGATACCTGCGTCTATCATCTGCCGGGCATCGAACTGCTGACCCGGGTGATCCCCGTCGACAACATCCTCTTTGCCTCCGAAATGCTGGGCGCCGTCAAGGGCATCGATCCCGAAACGGGCCATTTCTTCGACGATACGAAACGCTATATCGACGCTCTCGATTTTCTCGAGGAGGATCAGCGCCACAGGATCTTCGAGGGCAACGCCCGGCGGGTCTATCCCCGCCTCGACCGGCGGCTCAGGGCGCTGGAGCAACACGATTCGGTCGGGCGGAGGGCGGCACAATGACTGCGGCCAGACTGAACGGCATCATCGCTAGGCTGGAAAGAAACGAGACCGCGTTCTCGCTGTTTTCCCCGGTCAACAGCGACTTCGCCGTGGAATTGCAGGCCTCGGGTTACGACGGGGTGGTTTTCGAAGGCGAGCATCGCGGCTGGGACATCGTCGGCCTGCGCGACAGCCTGCAATATCTTCTCAACCGTGCCCAGATTCTTGCGGGCGGGTCGCCGGCGCCGGCCGTCACGCCGCTGGCGCGCATTCCGTCCAATGGAGGCGAGTTCAACCAGTTCCTGGCCAAACAGGCGCTCGATGCCGGCTGTTACGGCGTCGTCTGGCCGCATGTCAGCACCGTGGAGGAAGCCTATAACGCCGTCGCGGCCTGCCGCTATCCGAGGCTCAAGGACAAGCCGCTCTACGAGCCGGCGGGCATTCGCGGCGACGGCCCCGCGCAGGCGGCGCGCTACTGGGGCCTGTCGCAGCAGGACTATTATCGGCGGGCCGATGTCTGGCCGCTCGCACCCGAAGGCGAGATCCTCGTCGTCATCCAGATCGAGGATACCAAGGGCATCGACAATCTGTCGGACATGCTGAAGTCCGTACCGGGCATCGGCGCGGTCCTGATCGGGGAGGGCGACCTCAGCCAGGAACTGGGGTATCCCCGCCAGACCGAGCATCCGGCCGTGCTCGAGGCGATGGCGGCGATCGTCGCCATCTGCAACGAAAACGGTGTCGTCGTCGGACATCCGCATGTCAGCGGAACGAATGCGGCGAGACTGACTGCCGAAGGCTTCCGCTTCATGATGTGCGGCGCACCCCGCTCCTTCGCGACGCTCGAGGCGGCCAGAAGAGCCGCCGCTAAATAGAGCGCTCGGCCTTCACGCCTCGCGTGCTTGCGCTTTCGGCGACGATGGCGGTCGATGGGTTAACCGGGTTCCGGCGAAAAGCGTTTCCCGTTCGGGGGTGAAATTGTGTGGGCTTGCCTTTGATTCCTTGTGTATGCGGGGCATATTTTCGCGCATAACACACGGAGACGCAGATGGCTGTCCAGAGTGCGCAGGTCATAGATTTGCAAGCATATCGCAATGCGAAGATCCAGCATGCAGACGTTCAGGCAACGCCTGCGGTGTATCAGCCCGTCCTGATGTGGATGCCCGTCTGGGCTTTCGTGCCCATGACGATGGGGCCGTGGAATTATGGCCGTTGACGATGCGCCCCTGCCTGACGAATCGGAATTCGACCCGATAGAAGCGATCGGGGTAAGGACCGGACGGAACCTGCGCCGGTTGCGGACAAGGCGGGGTTATTCGCTGGATCGTCTGGCGAAGCTTTCGGGCGTCAGCCGGGCGATGCTCGGGCAGATCGAGACGGGCAAGAGCAGCCCGACGCTGAGCATCCTCTCGAAAATCTCGGCGGCGCTCGAAGTGCCGTGCGGTTCCCTGATCGTGGAAGCCGAGGAGGACGGCACGGCCGTGCTGACCCGGGCCTCCGCGAAAATCCTCTATGGCAGCGATGGCAAGTTCCAGACCCGCGCCCTGTTTCCTTTCGAAAGCGACCGGACGGTCGAGTTCTACGAGGTGCGGATTGCGCCGCACCACACCGAAAAGGCGGAGGCGCACCGGCATGGCACGGTGGAAAACATCGTCGTGGCGGTGGGGACGATCGAAATCATCGTCGGCAAGCAGGCCCCGTATATTCTGGGCGAGGGCGATGCCATCGTTTTCGAGGCCAACGTTCCGCATGTCTACCGGAACATGACCAGCGGCGATGCGCTCTTTTACCTCGTGTCGACCTTCCGCGAGGCCGTGCATATCTAGGGTCAGGATCTATTAAATTGACGCGTTCTGTTAGATCACATGAGATTGGATGGAAGTAAACAAGCGCAAGGCAAAACTAGATGGTCTTGTCGAGCATTGTTTGCGATCAGCCGGCCCATGTGATCGAACCCGCAGGGCGTTGCGGATTTCGCGCCCGGACGTCGTCGGAAAGATTTGAAAATGATCGGCATTTCCTGCCTCTTCCCTCCTCGTCGGACACGAAATCCGCAACGCAGAATGTGTCAATTTAATCGGTCCTGACCTTAGTCATCTGTAGATGCGGCGGAAAAGAAAAAGGCCCCGAACGGAGGGGCCTTCCTTCATGAAAGACGTGTCGCTCAGGCCGTCTTGCAGCACGTCATCATGCCGCCGCACATCATCATCATGGGCATGCCGGACTGCATCATGGACATCATGTTCTTGCAGCATTCCATGAACATGTCCTTGTTCATGCCGTCCATCGGCATCATTTCGCACATCATGCCGTTCTCGGTCATGGTGCACTTCATCATGCCCGCCATCATCGGCATCATCATGGGCATGCCGCCCATCATCATGGGGTTCATCATCGGCATCATGCCATTCATCATGGGCATCATGCCGCTCATCATCGGGTTCATCATGTTCATGGCCGTGTTCATCTCAGTCGCTCCTGCCGCAAGGCTCGTTTTATGTTTCTGTGATCTTGAGGTAAAACTGCCAATCGGAAAGTTCAATATAGAATAATATTCCAATAATCTTTCCTCTGATGGAAAAGGACATGCTTCTTATGGGGTGGCTGGAGTTTGGTGAGTATATTGGAATAGTTTCCATTTTAGCGGAATTTGCGCATTCTTCCTGAACGACGGCCGATTGAAGGGCAGGGGCGCGGAGCAGTTGCAGGATTTCCCTTGCCACGAGCGGATCGAACGCGGATGTCGGCCTGTCGCAAACGATCGCGTTCGGGCGGGCAGCCAGCGCCCGCGCAATGCACATGTGCTGCTTCTGCCCGCCGGACAGGGCATGCGGCAGCCGCGTATCCGGTGCGGTCAGGCTTGGCTGCGCGGAGGAAAGAGGCTCATCCGGCCGTTCCAGAAGCTCCTGCGTCCCCGTTTCCATCCGCCGATCACCCGGGCCACCTCGCGCACGGCTGCGGCGGGGTCCGGGCAGTCCAGCAGCACGACAGTCGCCTCCGTGCCGACTGCCAACCCGGAGGGCGCGCGCAGAAGGTGTGCCGCGGCGGTGGAGACCATCGAGAATACCAGCCGCATGTCGTCATCGCGGGAAAGCTGGACGACGTTCGCATAGAGGTTGGCCATGCGGATCAGCGAGGCGTCGCCATAGGGCGTGAAGGGATTGAGCACGTTGTTGGTGGCGATCGACGTGACGACGCCCGCCGCCGCCAGACGATGGGCGGGCGCCACGCCGCGCGGCACGAGCGTCTCCGCGCCCCGGCCGTTGAGGAAAAGATCGGTCGCCGGCAGCACGGTGAGGGCGATGCCCGCCGCCGCAAGCCTGTGGCCGATGGCGTCGACCGCATCGGCGGGCATGGCCGAGAGATTGGTGACGTGGCCGATGGAGACCCGTCCGCCCCAGCCGCGCCGCTCCGTCTCGTCGATCACGGCCGGCAGGTTCGTGCGGTTCGGATCGAGGTCGAAATCGAGGTGGAAATCCACCGCCACATCGTGCTTCTCGGCAAGGTCGAAGATCAGCGCGACGTGGCGGGCCGGATCGGGGTCCGTGTAAGGACAGCCGCCGACGAGGTCGGCGCCTTCGGCAAGGGCGCGGTCGAGCATGGCCAGCGTCTCCGGCTCCTGCGTCAACCCTTCCTGCGCGAAGGCGCAGAGTTCGATGTCAATGGCGAAGGCGTAGTCCGCCTTCACCCGCTTCAGCGCCTCGAAGGAGCGGAAGCCTGCGCGCGGGTCGATCTCGACGAAGCTGCGCATGCGGGTGGTGCCGTGGGAAATCGCCTTCTCGACCACACGGGCGGCGCGGGCATGGACGTCCTCGGCCGTAAAGCCCGTCTTCGCCTTCGCCGTTTCCCGCACGGCTTCGGCCAGCGTGCCCTCGCACATCGCGCAGCGGTCGAGAATGCAGGCCTTGTCGAGATGGACATGGCTGTCGACAAAACCGCCGAAGGCATAGGCGCCGGCAACATCCGTCTCCTCCACCGCCTCGCAGCGCAGACCGGGGCCGATGGCCGCGATCAGGCCGTCCTTCACGGCGATATCCACCGGCGTTTCCGCCCCGTCGGTCCGCGCATTGCGGATCACCAGATCGAAGAGCATGCCGCCTCCTTCAGCGCAGCACCCGGCCGTTCTCGGCCACGAGGCGGCCCTGCTTGAAGACCCGCCGGTTTTTCGGCACGGCGACGACGGCCTGCGGCACGTGCTCGGCGTCCAGCGTCACGAAATCCGCCTTCGCGCCCACTTCGATGCCGTAGTCTTGCAGCCGCAGCGCCTTCGCGCCGCCGGCCGTCACGATATCGAAGGCCAGGGCCAGGTTCGGGTCGGTGTAGAAGCCGGAGCGGTAGCCGATGATCTCGGCGCGGCGCAGCATGTCGCCGTCGCCATAGGGCCACCAGGAATCGCGGATGTTGTCGCTGCCGGAAAAGACGGTCACGCCCTCGCCACGCAGAAGCGCGACCGGCGGAAAAGCGTGGTTGCCGGGGGCGTTGGTCATGATCGCCACGCCGCTTCTGGCGATCAGGCCGGCGATCTTCAGGGCCGCGTCGTGCGAAAGGTCGCCGAGGCCGTAGGCGTGGCTGACCGCCACGTGGCCCTGCATGCCGAGTGCCGTGGTGCGGGCGCAGATTTCTTCGATGGTGAAGGCGCCGAGCGTGCCGGCATCGTGAAGATGGATATCGACATCGACGCCGCGTCTTTCGGCGATGCCGAAGACGACGTCGAGATGGGCGGTCACGTCGCGGTCGAAGGAGGCGGGGTCGAGGCCGCCGACCAGATAGGCCCCAAGGCCGATGGCGGCGTCGAGCAGGTCCGGCGTGCCGGGGCTTTTCAGGATGCCGCTCTGCGGGAAGGCAACGAGCTGGATGTCGATCAGGTCGCGGTATTCCTCGCGCACGGCGAGGATGGTCTCCAGCGATGCCAGTCCCACCGAGCCGTCGACCATCACATGGCTGCGCATCTGCAACGCGCCGTTGGCGATGCACAGGTCGAGCTGGTTGCGGGCGCGCTCCTCCATCGGCGCGGCCTTCGCCATGTTCCCGGCCTGGAAGGCGACGCGCTCATGCACGTCGAAACCGTTGGTGCAGGGGCGGTGGGGCACCCATGCGTCGCCGTAGAAGCTCGTGTCGAGGTGGATATGGCCTTCCACGAAGGACGGCACCAGCAATTGCCCGGCGATGTCGAATTTCGCCGCCGCCCCGGCGACGGTGCCGGCGGGGTCTATGGCGGCGATGCGCCCGTCCGCGACAGTCATGTCGACCAGCCGCCCGTCCGCCAGCCGGGCATTGGTGAAAACGGTTCTGGTAAGGCTCATCGGTTCTCCCTCTTTGTTCTGGAGCATGTCCCGTGTTTCCCGGAGAAATGGCAGGTGACGAGGTGCCCGCCGTGGTTTCGCAAGGCTGGCACGGCAGCGCTACTTCCCCGTTTGTCTTGCTATCCATTCCATGATGACGGCGACCACATAGTCGCGCTGGGCGGGGTCCAGCGCCCGGTCTTGGGGAATGCGGTGCCACTTCCACAGGCAACCGCGGCAGCAGGTTGCGGTTGCATGCTGAGCGATAAAGACGGGGTGGCCCCGCATCGGAGTCTGCTTCCCGTCATTGGCAGGGTTGGCCGGAGCCAGCCGCTGGACGATGAAATCGTCGGCGTGGCTTTTGATCAGGGGAACACCCTTTTCCTCAAGATAGGCGCGTTCGCGCGGGCCGAGACGAAACCGGCTCCGGAATGTCGATTTCGAGAGGCGCCCGAACAGATCATCGAACATGGAAGACATGAAATATTCCATACGCCCGGAGCGGGACGGTGTAAACGAATGCCGGGAAAACACCTCCTCATACCCCGGCGCGGGCCTCAAGAAATCCGATTTGCCTGCCGCCTGTGTGATAGACTCCGTGTTGCGATTTCAGCAAAACCGTTTGCGTGAGACAGATTGCTCCCGCGGCGCGACAGCAAAATGCGAGGGAAGAAGCATGACGAAAACCGCCTGCAATGCCGAGCCGCTCGTCTGGGGAAACGGACCGCGTATCCTCGAAGTCTTTCTGGAGCCGACGTGCCCTTTTTCGGTCAAGGCCTTCAACAAGCTGGCGGCGTTTCTCGATCAGGCCGGCGAAGACAGGGTCACGGTGAAAATCCGGCTGCAATCGCAGCCCTGGCACATGTATTCGGGTGTCGTCGTCCGCTGCATCGTCGCCGCCTCGACCCTTCCGGGCGGCAAGGAAACCGCACGGAAAGTGATGGCCGCCGTCGCCGCGCATCGCGAGGAATTCGAATTCGTCCATCACGCCGGCGGCACGAACATGGATGTCACGCCCAACCAGATCATCGAGCGTCTGGAAGGCTATAGCGGGGTGGGGCTGAAAGAGGCCTTCGCGATTGCCGATCTCGACCGGGAGATCAAGTGGCACAGCAAGTATGCCCGGCAAAACGGCATCCATGTCTCGCCGACTTTCATGATCGACGGCCTTGTCCAGCCGGACATGAGCAGCGGCGACGACGTGGAGAGCTGGGTCGGGAAGGTCGTCGGAAGCTAGGGTGGGAGCCGGTTTTGCGCCGCAATTGCACAAAAACAATGAGATGGAGCATTGAAGGTGATCCCGTTTTCACCGGAAACGCTCTGTAAAACGTCTCTGCCTACATCGGCAGCATTTTACACGGAGCACATCATGCCTGACGTCTATCCCCGCACATTCTCCCATATCGGCCTGTCGGTCACGGATCTGGACAAGGCCGTCCAGTTCTATACCGAAGTCATGGGCTGGTATCTGATCATGCCGCCGACCACGATTTCGGAGGACAAGTCCGCGATCGGTGTGATGTGCAGCGATGTGTTCGGCGAGAAATGGGGCTCGTTCCGCATCGCCCATCTCTCGACGGGAGATCGGGTCGGCGTGGAAATCTTTGAATTTCCCAATGCAGAGCGCCCTCAGAACAATTTCGAATACTGGAAGAGCGGCATCTTCCATTTCTGCGTCCAGGACCCGGATGTGGAGGGGCTGGCGGAAAAGATCGTCGCGGCCGGCGGCAGGCAGCGCATGCCGGTGCGGGAATATTTCCCCGGCGAGAAGCCCTACCGCATGGTCTACATGGAAGACCCGTTCGGCAACATTATCGAAATCTACAGCCACAGCTACGAGCTGACCTACTCGGCCGGCGCTTACGCATGACGAGCGATGCGGGAGCGAGCCGCCTCACCAACGCGAGACATGCGCATTGCCCTTGCTGATCCGCGCCCTGCGGCAGGGCGGGCCCGGACGCGAATCCGGGCCATCCCGCCAATGGAGATGGCTTCAGCCGGCCGGCTGCGTCAGGAAGGGAGGCGGTACTGCGCCTGCCTCTCCAGCATCCAGCCGGGATATTCGGGCGGGAGTTTCGTGACCGCGTCGAGCGCGGCCAGATCGTCGCCCGAGAGCTTGACCTCGGTGGAGTGGATATTGTCCTGAAGCTGCTCGATCCGCTTCGCGCCGACGATGACGCTGGTCACGACATCCTGATGCAGCAGCCACGCAAGCGCCACCTGCGCCACACTGCATCCTTTCGCTTCCGCAATGCCCCGCATGACCCCGATGGCCGCATCGCCCCGGTCGAGGTCGACGGGCGGGAAGTCGAAGCTTGCGCGCCGGCCCTCGGCATTGGCGGTACTGCCGCCGCTGTACTTGCCCGACAGGAAGCCGCCGGCGAGCGGGCTCCACACCATCAGCCCGATCTTCTCGGACTTCAACATGGGGACGATCTCACGCTCGAGGTCGCGGCCCACAAGGGTGTAATAGGCCTGGAGCGACAGGATGGGGGCAAGCCTGCGCGCCTCGGCAATGCCGACGGCCTTGACGATCTGCCAGGCGGCCCAGTTCGACAGGCCGACATAGCGGACATGGCCGTGCCGGACGAGGGTATCCAGCGCCTCCAGCGTTTCGGTGATCGGCGTCAGCGGATCGAAGCCGTGGATCTGGTAGAGGTCGATATGGTCGAGCTGAAGCCTCTGGAGGCTGGCCTTGGCCTGCTCGAGGATGTGGTAGCGCGAGGCGCCGCGTGCGTTCGGCCCTTCGCCCATCGAGCCGAGCACCTTGGTGGCGATCACCAGATCGTCGCGGGCGAGGCCGAGATTGCGGATCGACCGGCCGAGGATGCGCTCGCTCTCGCCGCCGGCATATACATTGGCGGTGTCGATGAAGTTGATGCCGGCATCGACGGCGGCCTTGACCAATATGTCGGCTTCGTGCTGACGGAGCTGGCCGATCTGGCCCCACATGCCTTCGGAGCCGCCAAAGGTCATGGTGCCGAGGCAGAGTTCGGAAACGAGAAGCCCGCTCGGGCCAAGGGTGCGGTATCGCATGCTGTATTCCTCCATGCAGGATTGGATTGCCGGGGACGAGGATGCGCCCGAATTGAGTTCGAACATAGGCCCCGACTGGCTCCCGGCCATCCCGATCCTTACACCAGGTCGATGACAATCTTGCCGAACGGGCCGCGTTCGAGATGATCCAGTGCGGCGGGCAGCTCCGCGAAGCCGTAGCGCCGGTCGATCACGGGCTTGATGCCCGTCCGGTCGATGGCACGGACCAGATCCTCCAGCGCCCGGCGATGGCCGACGCTGATCCCGGAAATCGTCGGGGTCTTGAGCAGCAAGGGGCTCGCCGGGCCGGATATTTCGAAACCGTCCAGCACGCCGATCACCGCGATATGGGCGCCGACGGCTACCGCCTGCAACGATTTGCCGAGGTTCGCGCCGCCGGCCAGTTCCAGAATCTGGTCTGCGCCACGGTCGCCCGTCAGCCGCCAGACGGCTTCCGCCCAGTCTTCCGCCGTCCGGTCGACGCCATGATCGGCACCGAGGGCGCTGGCGCGGTCGAGTTTCGCGGCGCTGCCGGAGGTCACGATGACTTCGGCTCCATGCGCCCTGGCGATTTGCAGCCCGAACAGCGCAACGCCGCCGGTTCCCTGCACCACCACCGTCTGGCCGGCATGCAGGCGTCCGCACTCGACGAGCGCGAACCAGGCCGTCAGTCCGGCGCAGGGCAGGGTGCTCGCCTCGCCGTCGTCGAGTGATGCCGGTGCTGCGACGAACCAGTCCTCGGGAAAGCTGACATAGTCCGACAGCACGCCGGGATGGGAGCCGCCGAGCGTCCGGTAGGGCAACGTGCGGGCATTGCCGATTGCAAGCTTGCCGTCGATCCAGCCCGGCGAGAAGGTCGAGATCACCCGGTCGCCCGGCCGGAAACGGCCGGCGCCATCCCCGACGGCTTCCACGGTGCCCGCCATGTCCGAGGCGGGGGTGAAGGGGAAGGCGAGGTCGAAGCCCATCCCATTTTCGATCACCAGCTTGTCGCGGTAGTTGAGCGAGACAGCGGAAACCCTGACCAGAACTTCTCCGGGGCCGGGTGAGGGGATCGGGGTTTCGGCAAGCGTGAGGTTGTCCCGGCCGAAGCCGGTCATCTGCCAGCGTCTGGCAAGGGTCTGTGCGGGTTTGATCGTGACGGTCATGGCGTCTCCTTTCGTTTCCACCGGACAATAGCGTTGAAACGATTGCGCCAGTTGCGATATGATTTCCGTTGATTGGTTCCTAAAAGGCTACAAACATATGTCCGAGGCATTGAACGGCATCGGCGTTTTCGTCGCGGCGGTCGAGAGCGGCAGCTTCTCGTCGGCGGCCGAGCGACTGCATCTTTCCCGCTCGGCCGTCGCCAAGACCATTGCGCGCATCGAGGCGCGGCTGGATGTCCGGCTGTTTCACCGCACGACGCGCAGCCAGACGCTCACCGAGGACGGGCAGATCTATTACGAGCGCTGCTTGCGGGCGCTGGAGGAAATCCGTGCCGGCGAGGCGGTGCTGGAATCGGGGCGCCGCGAGGCGGTAGGGCGGTTGAGGGTTACCATGCCGGTGCTGTTCGGCCGCCGCTGCGTCGCGCCGGTCCTGGTGCGGCTGGCGCAGGCCCATCCGAAGCTGGAACTCGACCTGTCCTTCAACGACCGGGTGGTCGACGTGATCGAGGACGGTTTCGATCTGGCGATCCGCAACGGCCCGCCGGGCGATGGCGCCGGGCTGATGATGCGCCGGATCGGCTTGCAGAGGATGACCGTCTGCGCCGCGCCGGATTATCTGGCCCGGCGGGGAACGCCCGCGGAGCTGGACGATCTGCGGAGCCACGAGGCCGTGACCTACGGCCGGGCCGGGCGTGTCCGGCCCTGGCTTTTCCCGATGGAGGGCGGAAAGCCGCTGGACATCACCCCGCCGAGCCGGATGCGGTTCGAGGACATGGAAGCGATTGCCGATGCCGCTGTCGCCGGATATGGCCTCGCCTGGCTGCCCTGCTGGCTGATCCGTGAGCGGGTGCGGGCGGGATCGCTCGTGCCGCTCCTGGCCGACCAGCCGAGGCTGGTGTTCGAAAGCCACGCGCTCTGGCCACAGACCCCGCATCTGCCGCTCAGGGTGCGGCTTGCCATCGATGCGCTGGCGGCGGAACTGCCGGCGCGCGCGGAGTTCTGAGCGGCAGACCTGTTCGGAAACGGATGCGCCGGACAGCGGCCGGTCGGCCTGCTTGTCCCGATGGCACCGCTTACTTCAGCCCCTTCAGGGCCCCGGGAACCACATATTGGCTGCCGTCGTAGGTGAGCCGGATTTTCGCAGGGTCGCGGCTGGTTTCATATTGGCGGCACTGGTCGCCGTTTTCGACCTTCGAAACGGTGTAGAGAACATTTTCCGTGACAACGATATCGGCGGCCCCTTTGTGGGTACGTGAATCCATCGACAGCGTCCGTGTCGTTTTCTCGAACTCTCCCGAGCACATCGTGTCCCATTCGCCGGCGTTCTGCCGGACGACGATGCGGTCGAGAACGGGAACCAGCCGGTCGCCCTCGATGGCATAGAGCCGAAGGGTCACTTCCTCGAACGGATTGGCGCGTGAACTGCCTTCGAGGCTGAGGCGCAGGCCGAAGGCCATCTTGTCCGGGGCCAGCCGGTAGCGGGCCGTGTCGAAAGCAACGCTGCGGATCCGGATCGCATCGTCGGACATTGCGTCGTCCAGGCGCAGCCGGTGGGTGACATGGAGTGTGCGGCTGTCGAGCACCAGCAGGTCGAGAGCGCCTTCGTTGCGGTCGTCCAGCTGTTCCTTCATGAGCGGCACGGCCACCAGCATCAGTTCGGGCCGCGCAGGCCAGATGCGGCAAACGACGGCATGCGGATGGAGGCCGATATAGTCGCTCTGCGGCAAGGTGATCGTCGCGCCCTCTGCCATGAATTCGTGATCCGATGTTTTCTCGGCCGCCGGATAAGCTGCCCGGACGATATCCTCTCCCCGTGTGCCGCATTGGTTTTCCGCAGCGTGGGACACCTGCGCGCCGAGAAAAATGCCGGCGACCGCGAAAAGAGCGCCGATTGTGCCTCTCCGGCGGGAGGTTTTCATATGTCCGGGCATTGTCGTGTTCCTCGATTTTGCGTGAAGCGGTTGCATGCACCGTGTTCCACTCTCTCACATCATAAGGTTCAGCCGGCCGATTACCGGTCGCACGGCACCTGCCTGACGACAGGGTCGCCGTCATTGCCTTCGAAAGTCACCTCCTCGCAACGCGCCGACCTGTATCGCACGCCGTCGAAACGGTAGGTCGTCGTGACATATTGCCCTGATGCAACCCTTGCACTGACGCTCAGGTCGGCCCATTCGCGGTGATGCGAGGCAATCGGCCGGACGGTTCCGAAATCGCTCAGCACGACACGCCATCGGCGGTCGATCCTGTGGAGGACGGCGAAGGGGCAGTCCGGGCTGCCGCATCCGTCCCAGACGACATATTCCGGCTGCCCGTCTCCGTCGAGATGTTCCTCGCTCAGGTTGAAGTTCCAGGGTGCGTCTTCATATCCCTCTTCGAAGGGAAGCAGGCCCGGCGCAAAGCCGGCGGCGATCCGAAGCCTGCGGACGAACCAGAAAAGCTTCACGTCGTCCGGCATTTCCGTTGCCGTCGCGCCCGCCTGCCGTAGAGCGTTTGCGATGTCGTCGCGATCGAAGAGGCCGGCGATGGCCAGGGGCGGCGCGCCTGCGACGGCCACGTCCGGATCGGCGCCATGCTCCAGGAGCCGGGAGAGGATTTTCATCTCGCGGCTGCTGGCGTCCTTCGCGTCGCGTGGCTTGAGGCACCCGAAAAAGCGGTCGAGGCCGACCGGAACGGCCGCCTTTTGCAGCAGGCCGGTGGCCAGCGCCTCGTCGCCCTCGCAGATGGCTGCGGACAGCACGTTTTCCGCGTTGGCCAGGGAGACGTTCCGGCGCAGCGCCTCTGCGGCAAGATCGCCGCCGCCCTGAGATACGATGTCCGCCCACGGCAGATTTGTGAGCAGGGCGGGATCGCAATGGTCGATCAGCCATCGGGTGGCCGCATGCAGAAGCATATGCCGCGGATCGCCATCCGCGCGCTGCCCGTCGAAATAGCCGTTTCGCCAGTTGTCATAGGCTTCCGAAACGTTCAGGGCGACGCAGGCTTCGTTGGGCCGTCGATGAGTGGCGACAACCGAACGCCAGTTCGGCATCGCCGCGAGATTGGTCTGGAGCGGACTTCCGAAACGCTGAAGGGACCTGTTGAGAAGAAACGCGAACAGGCTGCCCGGCCTGTAAGCGTAACCGTCGAATGTGTCGCGGGGCAGGAGCGCGTCCAGATCGACGCCTTGCAGGATGCGGGCGACGACAGCCTTTCCTGCATCGTCGGCAGGCAGAACGGTGAGGATACTGGCGGCATGCGCCGGCCCGGGCATCATGCCGGCCGAAAAGAGCGGCTCAAGACGGGCGGGAATGGCGTCGGTCTCGGTCAGCCGGATTGCAAGCCGGAAGAGATCGAGGCAGGCTGCCGATCTTCTTTCGGCTTGTGGAACCGCCGCCAGCGCCGCCATCGCGTTTTCCCATTGTCCCTCATTGCTGTCTTGCGCCATGTCGGCAAGAACGGCGCAGCGTCTCTCCGGCGGTATATCGGCGATCAACTCGATCACGAGGCCGCGTTCGCCTGGAATGCGGCCGATCCACGTCAAGGGCAGGCCGATGGGCTCGCCCGGAACCGTCTCGAACGGCTTGTCGAGCCGAGCGCCCGACGAGATGAGAATGCGGATGATGTCGCGCGACCGATCCTTGCCCGGGGGATCGCTGTCCCTCAGTCTCTCGATCGCCTGCATCAGAAGAGGCCGTCGAGCAGGAGCGTCGATCGGGCCGGAACCCTGTTCAAGCGCCAACCGCAACGCCTCGATATCGGAATTGGCGATGGCGCGTTCTACGGCGGTCTGTTCGGCGGCCAGGGCCGGTCCGGTCAGAAGCGTGGCGACGAGCAGCATGCTTCTCAGAAACGTCGTCATCGGCCGGAATGTCCGCCATGATCGAAACAGGTGCCCGTCGGGATGCGGTTGTCCGTTTGCCATCGTTCACTGCCTTGGTCCGGGGCGTTTCCTTTTTCGTCGGAACTATGCGTCCGGCCTTTTCCGGGGCACGATCAGAATGTCCCGGATATTGCCTCCCTTGTCGCGATGGCCCCACCACAGATGCACCATGCTCCCCAGGAGAATGGCAAGGCCGAGCAGCCACAACGCCGTCGGGAAGATGAAGTATCCGGCAGCCAACAGCAGCAGGAAGCAGAGAATGAGGCAGGTGAGCGGGCCGGCACGCCTCAGCGCCATCCACCAGACAAGTGTCAGGGCGAGCGTTGCGACCGGCGTGAAGACGAACAGCGCCATATAGCCGCAAGACCCCTCGAAACATGAGCCGAAGAAGCCCGGTGCGAACAGTGGGATGACCAGAGCCAGAAACAGGGCTGACAGGGCGGCCAGCGGCAGCGAAAGCAGGATGCGTCCCAACTGCAGCGCAATGGTCGTTGCCTTGGGCGCTTCCCGAGGTGCGTTTTCTGTCGGCATGCGCATTCTTTCGGCTGTCGGGTTCGGTTCCTGTCACGCGGCGGGGTGCTGTGCGAAACACCCCGCCGCGATGCTGTTTATTCGATGTCGTCGGAATAGCGGTTGATGGGCGCGCGATCGCGCAGGTCGAGCATGGGCACTGCGCCATTCGGCAGCATGGTCGTCGGCAGTTTGCCGTCCCATTTTTCCGCCTGGGTCAGCGAAACGAGGCCGGGATTGTCCTTGAGCGCATCGCCGCGTGCCTTGATGGCCAGCGCCTCGGCATCGCCGCGAAGCCGGATCGCTTCCGCATCGGCCTGCGCCTGCAAGCGCACGGCGTCGGCTTGCGCCTGCGCGTCGGCACGCCGGGCATCCGCGTCGGCGTTGGCGCGGGTGACGGTGATTTCCGCCTGGACCTTTTCCCGCTCGGCGTTCTGACGCAGTTTCTGGACCTCGACTTCCGCCAGCATGCGCTGTTCGATGCTGGCCTCGTAAGCATCCGAGAAGTCGATATTCTCGATCTGGACGCTATCGACGATGACGGGTCCCTTCACGCTTTCCTGGATTGCCTGCGCGATCTCCAGGTTCAGCCGCCCGCGTTCCTGAATGGCGGTGACGGCGTTGAACCGCCCGAAGACGGTCTTGGTCTCCTCGAAAACCTTGCGCTCGACGAGGCGGCTCAGCAGGCCCTCTTCCGATCCGTATTGCTCGTATACGGAGGCCACCTGATCGACCGGGATGCGATAGTTGACAGACAGCTTGACGACGGCCGGCTGCTGGTCGCGGCTGTAGGCTTCCATATGTTCATAGACCGCGGCTTTGGACTGCACCGAAACGCGAACGATCGAATCGATCAACGGCAGTTTGAATCCGAGGCCCGGTTCCGCCGTTCCGGCTATCGCCCCATATCGCAGAACGACGCCGCGTTCGCCCTGATCGATCGTATACCAGGATCCGAACACGACGCTCAGAATGGCGAGCCCGACGATACCGGCAAGGATGGATGGAATGACAGATGCGATTTTCATTCATGATGCCCTGATTGTTTTCAACGGAAGATGGAATAAAACGGGTTCTGCGAAAAAGCAAAAGCAATGGGCCGTGTCAGGGCCGTTGCGAAACGGTAAACTGGTGAATTACATGATATCTGGACGATCACTCGCACTCCTGCTGGTCCTCGTTTCGGGGTTGGCGAGCCCTGCGTCTGCGGCGACGGAAACCGGCCTTTCGAAAGAAATCGGCCAGAGCGGCATTGTGGCAACGCGCGATCGGCTGCGCGCAGCCGCGACATTGTCCGACGGCGAGACATTCGCCCTTGGCGGGCTGGAAATGCTGGCCGCGGTCGAGGAAGCCTTGCAGGCACGCTGGCGTATCGGCCTGTCCGAGGATCTCGCATGGCTGCCTCTGATGCGCCTGCCGATCCCTGAGAATCCGGTGCCGGAACCGTTCGATCCGGCCGTCGTCGCGGAATCCTTCCGCAAGGCGATTGCCGGGGCCGCATCCGCCGAGGCGAGTCTCGCGCAAATTCCCGACGACAGCAGCTTCAAACTCGAAATCGACACCGCGGATCTGTGGTTCGACGTCAATGCGAATGGTGCGCGCGATCCCGGCGAGAATTTTGCTCAGGTCATGGGGCTCGCCTGGCCTGCCGATATCGGCGGGATGATCGACCCTGAAGAGGAGCCTCCCGTTCCTTCCATCATCATCCGCTTCGATCTGGCCGACGCGCATTGGCTGAAGGCCTATTCCAATCTCATCGCCGGCATCGGCGAAACCATTCTTGCCTACGATCCGACCGAGGCGATCGGCAACGTGGTCCAGTCCCGGTTGAAATTCGCGGAGCTTGGCACGATCCGGCCGGCTGGCATGTTCGATTTCGTCGGCATCGCCGATATGGTGGCAATCCTCAAGAACGCGCTGGCGCAGCAGCCGGATGCAGCGGCCCTTGCCCGGGCGCATCGTCATTTCCTGGCGATGGTGGCGGAAAACCGCACCTTCTGGCGCCTTGCCGAAGCGGAAACCGATAACGATGCCGAGTGGATCCCGAATGACCGCCAGACCTCCGCGCTCGGGCTGGAATTTCCCCAGCAGACGGCTGAGGTGTGGCAGGGCGTGCTTGCCGATGCGGAAGCCGTGCTCGAAGGCAGGCTGCTGGCGCCCTACTGGCAGCTCAACGATTTTGCCGGAATCAATGTCAGGCGCATGTTCCTCGAGCCGCGCGCGATCGATCTCCTGAACTGGGTACAGGGACAGGACGCCCTGCACTACGCGGAGAACGGAAAGGTGATGAGGCCCACGTCCTGGCGTGCCTTCGAGAGCCTGGTCATGGGCGACGCGCTCATGTACGCCATTATCCTCAACTGATGAAGATCGGGGCCCGTCGGCCGGAATGTTTCGGGCTGGTCGTCGCGCGCGGGCGGTGCGACGACCTGATCAACCGCGCAGGTTCGTCCGTGCCAGCTCGATCACCTCGTCGCCCCGGCCGCTGATGATCGCCTTCAGGAGGAACAGGCTGAAGCCCTTGGCCTGTTCGAGCTGGATCTTCGGCGGCATGACGAGTTCCTGCTTGGCGGTGACGACATCGAGCAGAACCGGCCCGTCATGGGCGAGCGCCGCCCTGACGCCCTCCTCGAGTGCGGCCGGGTCCTCGACCCGGATGCCGCGAATGCCGATCGCCTCGGCCATCGCCGCGAAATCCGGATTGTCGAGATCGGTGCCGGTGTCGAGATAGCCGGCCGTCTTCATCTCCATAGCGACGAAGCCGAGCGAGCCGTTGTTGAAGATGACGATCTTCACCGGCAGGTCGAGCTGCTTCAGCGACAACACGTCCCCCATCAGCATGGCGAAGCCGCCGTCGCCCGACAACGAGATCACCTGCCGTCCGGGAAAGGCGGCCTGCGCGCCGATGGCCTGCGGCATGGCGTTCGCCATCGAGCCGTGGTTGAACGAGCCGATCAGGCGGCGCTTGCCGTTGGTCTTCAGATAGCGCGCCGCCCAGACGGTAGGCGTGCCGACATCGGCGGTGAAGACGGCGTCGTCATCGGCCAGTTCGCTGAGAAGACGGGCAAGATGCTGCGCGTGAATGCGCGTATCGCCGGCCTTGGGCTGGGCGAGATCATCCAGCCCGGCGCGGGCATCCGCATAATCGGCCCTGGCGCCGTCGAGAAACGTCCGGTCGGAGCGCCTGCCGAGCCGTGGCAGGACGGCGGCGATGGTCGACTTGACGTCCCCGATGAGCCCGATATCGACCGGCAGGCGCCTGCCGATGGCCTCCGGGCGAATGTCGATCTGCACGATACGGGCCTTTTCGGGGTAGAAATTGCGATAGGGAAAGTCGGTGCCCAGCATGACCAGCGTGTCGCAGTTCAGCATCGCATGGTAGCCCGAGGAGAAGCCGATCAGCCCGGTCATGCCGACATCGAAGGGATTGTCCCATTCGATGTGTTCCTTGCCGCGCAGGGCATGTACCACCGGCGCGCCCAGCGTGTCGGCCAGGGCCACCACCTCGTCATGGGCGTCGGCGCAGCCGCTGCCGCACAGAAGTGTCACGGCGCCGGAGGCGTTGAGCAGCGCGGCCAGCCGGTCGATGTCCCCGGCTGCCGGGGTGACGGTCGGCGGCTTTGGAATGGAGAGGTCGACCCGCGCGCCGTCCGGCACGGATTTCAGCGCGACATCGCCCGGAAGCACGATGACGGAGACGCCCTGCTTGCCGATGGCGGTGCGGATGGCGGTTTCCAGCACGCGGGGGAATTGCTCTGGACTGGAGACGAGTTCGACATAGTGACTGCACTCGCGGAACAGTTCCTGCGGGTGCGTCTCCTGAAAGTAATTCAGGCCGATCTCCGAGGAGGGGATATGGGCGGCGATGGCCAGCACGGGCACGTGGTTGCGGTGGCAATCGTAGAGCCCGTTGATGAGATGGAGATTGCCCGGCCCGCAGCTTCCGGCGCAAACGGCCAGCTTTCCGGTGACGGCCGCCTCGCCGCCGGCGGCGAAGGCGGCGACCTCCTCGTGGCGGGTATGCATCCAGCGGATGCTGTCGAGCCGGCGCAGGCTGTCGTTGAGGCCATTCAGGCTATCGCCCGTCACGCCCCAGATGCGCTCGACGCCGACTTCGGCAAGCGTCGCGGCGAGAAAATCGGCAATCGTTCTGGTTGGCATGGTCGTTGTCCTTTCTTCGCCCTTCACCGGGCTTTGAGATAGACGCGTCCGCCGGCCTTCTTTTTTCCCGTGTCCGTCACTTGCGCAAAATATCCCTTGCGCACGAGGGTCATGAATTCGCGGCCGAGCTTTACCTTGTCACCGACGTAAAGTTCGTTCCAGTCCGGCCCATAGATTTCGGGAAAGTGAAACTCCCCGGGCGCAAGGGCCGAGATCGCCTTTTCCAGGGCCTTCAGTCGTTCTGGCTGCATGGGAACGTCTCCTTGCCATTTGTCGTCCATCAGGGAACGAGCACGGCGGCGCCCTCGAAGCGGCCGGCGCGCAGGTCGTCGAGTGCCCGGTTGGCCTCGCGCAGCGGATAGGGCGTCGTCTGGGTGACGATGCCGATCTTCGGCGCCAGGCCGAGGAAGTCGATGCCGTCCTGCCGCGTGAGGTTGGCGACGGAGACGATCTGGCGCTCCTCCCAGAGCGACGCATAGGGAAAGCTCGGTATATCGCTCATGTGGATGCCGGCGCAGACGACCCGTCCGCCTTTGCGGACGGCTTTCAGCGCTGCCGGGACGAGGCTGCCCACCGGCGCGAAGATGATGGCCGCGTCGAGCGGCTCCGGCGGGGCGTCTTCGGACGCACCGGCCCAGACGGCGCCCAGCTGCCGGGCGAAATCCTGCGTGGCGGTGTCGCCGGCGCGGGTGAAGGCGTAGACGGAACGCCCCTGCCAGCGCGCGACCTGCGCGATGATATGGGCGGCGGCGCCGAAGCCGTAGAGCCCGAGCCGTTTCGCCTCGCCCGCCATGACAAGCGAGCGCCAGCCGATGAGGCCGGCGCACAGCAGCGGCGCCAGGGCGATGTCGTCGCCATCCTCGCCGAGCGGAAAGGCGAAGCGGGCGTCGGCGATCACGGCGGTCGCATAGCCGCCGTCGCGGCTGTAGCCGGTGAACTGCGGCGCGTCGCAAAGGTTTTCGTGGTCGCTGCGGCAATAGGGGCAGACGCCGCAGGTGTGGCCGAGCCAGGGAACGCCGACGCGCTCGCCGAGCCGCAAACCGTCGACGCCTTCGCCCAGCGCATCGACACGGCCGACGATCTCATGGCCGGGGATGATCGGAACCCGGGGATCGGGGAGTTCGCCGTCGACCACATGCAGGTCGGTGCGGCAGACGCCGCAGGCGGAAATCTTCACGCGGATTTCGCCGGGACCGGGCTTCCGGTCGGGAAGCTCGGTCCAGACGAGCGGAGTGCCGATCGCATTGAGAACCATTGCGTGCATCGGAACCTCCGTATCGGCTGTCAGCGGTAGACGATGCCGCCGTCGGTCAGGATGGCCTGGCCGGTGATGTAGTCGGAATCGTCGCTGGCGAGGAAGGCGACGAGGGCCGCCACGTCCTCCGGCGTCTGGGCGCGTCCGAGCGCGATGCCCTCGACATATTTCTTGTAGGTCTCGCCCTTCGGAGCACCGGTGATTTCGGCGAAGCGCTCGTCGATCTCAACCCACATGTCGGTGCCGACGATGCCGGGGCAATAGGCGTTCACGGTAATGCCGTGGCTGGCGTATTCCTTGGCGGCGGCCTGCGTCAGCGCACGCACGGCGAACTTGGTGGCCGAATAGACGCCGAGCAGGGCGAAGCCGTCATGGCCGGCAATCGAGGAGGCATTGATGATCTTGCCCTTCTGCTTGCGGTCCTGAAATTTCTTCGCCGCCGCCTGGATGCCCCAGACCACGCCGTCGACATTGATGCGGAAGATGCGTTCCAGATCCTCCGGCACGACGTCCGCCAGCGGCTTGACCTGGGCGATGCCGGCATTATTGACGATGACGTCGAAACCGCCGAGTTCCCTCTCGGTGTGGTCGATGGCCGCATAGACATCGTCGCGCTTGCTGACGTCGGCCACGAAGGTCGTCGCCTTGCTTCCCAGCGCCTCGACCTCCTTGCGGACGTCCCCCAACTTGTCGGCCTTGACGTCGACGAGCGCGAGTTTCGCCCCGTCCTTCGCCAGCCTGAGCGCAATGCCCCTGCCGATGCCCTGACCGGCACCCGTCACCAATATCGCTTTTCCGTTCACTGACATGATCGTACTCCTTGAAAGTCTGTTTTCGTCCGACCGAAGCCGGACCGATACGGGGTCCTTCGGCGGTTTCCCGCCGAAGGATGTCAGGACGGGCTCAGAAATGCGCGTCGATGTCGACGACGTCGATGAGCTTGTGGTTGACGAACTCCTTGAGGCCGAGCCCGATCAGTTCACGGCCGTAGCCAGAACGGCGGATGCCGCCGAAGGGAAGGTCCGCCTCGACCTTTGTCGGGTGGTTGACGAAGACCATGCCGGTGGAGATCTTCTTCGCGACTTCCGCGCCGTGGGCGGTGTCGGAGGTGAAGACCGATCCGCCGAGCCCGAAGGGCGAATCGTTGGCGATGCGCACCGCGTCGTCCTCGTCCTTCGCCCTGAACAGCATGGAGACCGGGCCGAAGAATTCCCAGTAGCGGGCGGGATTGTCCTCGGCCACGTCCGTGAGGATCGTCGGCTGCACGAAGGCGCCCTGGTTCGGCACCTTCGGTCCGACTTCCTCGGCCTTCGCACCGAGTTTCACAGCCTCGCGGATCTGCTCCTTCACGTCGTCGGCGGCCTGCTGCGACGAAAGGGGCGCGAGCGTCGTCTTCGGATCGAAGGGATCGCCGGCGACAAGGCCCGCAACGCCCTTCCTGTAGCTTTCGAGGAACCGGTCGTAGACTTCATCGACGATGATCATGCGCTTGGATGAGCAGCAGACCTGGCCACCATTCCAATGTCGGCCGAAGACGGCCCATTTCGTCGTCTTTTCGAGGTCGGCGTCGGCGAGGATCACGAAGGCGTCGGCACCGCCGAGTTCCATCGTCGACTTCTTGAGCGCCTTGCCGGCCTGTGCGGCGACGATGGCGCCCGCAGCTTCGGAACCGGTCAGCGCGACGCCGTGGACGCGATCATCGTTGATGATCAGCTCGACCTGCGAGCGCGTGGCGTAAAGGTTCCTGAAGGCGCCTTCCGGCAGCCCGGCTTCCTTCATCAGCTTTTCGAAGGCCGCGGCGCTCTGCGGCACGTTGGAAGCGTGCTTGAGCAGCAGCGTGTTGCCGGCCGAAAGCTGCGGCGCGAGGATGCGGGCGATCTGGTAGTAGGGGAAGTTCCACGGCTCGATGGCCAGCAGCACGCCGAGCGGTTCATGGACGAGGATGGCCTCGCCCTCGGCCGGATCTAGGACCGGCAGTTTTTCGGGCTTGAGCAATTCCTCGGCGTTGCGCACGTAATATTCGAAGATCTTTGCCGAAAGCTCGACCTCGGCCTTCGCCTCGGCGAAGATCTTGCCCATTTCCAGCGTCAGCAGCTTGGCATAGGCATCGCTGTCGCGGCGCAGGATATCGGCCGCCTTCTGGAGGATGCCGGCGCGCATCGCGAAGGAGGTTTCCTTCCATGCCACAAAGGCGTTGTGCGCCTTGTCGATTGCGTCACGCACCTCCGCGTCCGTGGCGTCCGGGAAGGTCTTGATGGTTTCGCCCGTGTAGGGATTGATGGTTGCGTAAGCCATTTTATTCTCTTTTCGTCGGTTGTGTGTCTTAAATCTATATGGGTCAGTTTCAGCGAATTTCCCGTCTTCAGGCCCCAAGATCTTTCACGGCCTGAACCATCCGGGTCAGCACGGCCTGGGCGTCGCCATAGACCATGTTGCAGTTCTCCTCGTAGAAGAGGAGGTTCTCGACTCCTGAATACCCCTTTCCCTGTCCACGTTTTATGACATAGACCTGATGCGCCTGGTCGGCGTTGAGGATCGGCATGCCGTAGATGGGGGAGGTCTTGTCGGTGCGCGCCGCCGGGTTGACGACGTCGTTCGCCCCGATCACGAGTGCGACATCGGTATTGGCGAAGTCTGCGTTGATATCCTCCATGTCGTAGATGATGTCGTAGGGAACGCCTGCCTCTGCGAGCAGCACGTTCATGTGGCCCGGCATGCGGCCCGCGACCGGATGGATCGCGAACTTGACGTCGACGCCGGCCGCCTGGAGCAGCTTGACGAACTCGTAGAGCTTCTGCTGCGCCTGGGCGACGGCGAGGCCGTAGCCGGGAATGATGATGACGCTCGAGGCATAGCGCATGGCGATGCCCGCATCGCTCGCATCGGCGGCCTTCATCTGCCCCTGCACCTCGCCGGCACCGCCGGCGGCGGCATCACCGAAGTTCGAGAACAGCACGTTCGCCAGCGAGCGGTTCATCGCCTTCGCCATCAGGACCGTCAGCAGCGTGCCGGCCGAGCCGACCACCATGCCGGCGATCATCAGGGCCGGGTTCTGGAGCGCATAGCCTTCGAGGCCGACGGCAAGGCCGGTGAAGGCGTTGTAGAGCGAGATCACCACCGGCATGTCGGCGCCGCCGATCGGCAGCGTCATCATGATGCCGAAAGCGAGCGCGCCGAGGAAGAACAGCACGGCCAGGACCGGCAGAAGCGGGCCGTCGAAGAAGACGATGACGGCGATGCCGAGCACGACCGTCGCCGCGAAGACGAGGCCGTTGACGATCCGCTGTCCGCCAAAGCGCCACGGCTTGTCGATCTTGCCGTCGAGCTTCGCCCAGGCGATGATCGAACCGGTGAGCGAGATCGAGCCGATCAGGGCGCCGGCCACGGTCACGGCGAGGATCAGGGCGCCCGGTGCGCCGCGCGCCGACAGTTCCACCGCCGCGACGGCCGCCGCCGCGCCGCCGCCCATGCCGTTATAGAGTGCGACCATTTGCGGCATCGCGGTCATTTCCACCTTGCGGCCGCGCAGCCAGGCCCAGCCGCCGCCGATGACCAGCGCCACCGCGGCGAGCGTCAGGTTGGTGGTGAGATAGGGGCGGGCGGTTTCGGGCAGGTCGAAGATGGTCAGGAAGCTGGCCGCAACCGCGACCACCATGCCGATGCCGGCCAGGACGATGCCGATGAGCGCGGTTGCCGGCGAGGACATGCGTTTCAGGCCGAGGATGAAGAGGGCGGCGGCGAGAAGGCCGCTGAGCCCCATGATGTGTTGCGCGAACATGTCAGTCCTTCTTTCCGCCGCTGGACTTGAACATGGCGAGCATGCGGTCCGTGACCACATATCCGCCGGCGGCATTGGCGGCCCCGAGCGCGACGCCGAGGAAGCCGACGACCTGCGCGAAGAGTGAAGTGGCGTTGATGAGCGCGTGCAGCGCGCCGACCACGACGATGCCGTGGATGAAGTTCGACCCCGACATGAGAGGCGTATGGAGGATCGAGGGGACCCGGCTGATCACTTCGTAGCCGGTGAAGGCCGCGAGCATGAAGATATAGAGGGCGACGAGCCAGGTCATGGATGTGTCGATTGCCATGTGCGGTTCTCCTTATGCGTCCTTGGCCGAGGGGGCCTTTGCGGCCTCGATGCTCTCGCGGACGGTTTTGTTCCTGATCTCTCCGGCATGGGTGAGCGTGGCGCCGGCGATCACCTCGTCCTCGAAATCGAGGGCGAGCGCGCCGTCCTTGACGATCAGCCCGATGAGGTTGAGCAGGTTCTTGGCATAGAGTTCGCTCGCATGCTGGGCGAGCGCGGACGGCACGTTCAGCGGGCCGACGATGGTGGCCGGCCCGACCGTCACCGTCTCGCCGGGCTTCGTGCCCTCGCAGTTGCCGCCGCTCTCGGCGCCGAGGTCGATGATCACGGAGCCGGGTTTCATCGCGGCGATCTGCGCCGCGCCGATCAGCTTCGGCGCCGGGCGTCCCGGCACGGAGGCGGTGGTGACGATCATGTCGGCCTCGGCGATGTGCTGGCTCAGCGCCTGTTCGACGCGCGCCTTTTCCTCGGCCGTCAGTTCGCGAGCATAGCCGCCTTCGCCGCGGGCATCGACGCCGGTATCGACGAACTTGGCGCCGAGCGACTGGGCCTGTTCCCGGGTCTCCGGCCGCACGTCGTAGCCCTCGGTGATGGCGCCGAGGCGGTGGGCGGTGGCGAGCGCCGAGAGGCCGGCGACGCCGAGGCCCATGACCAGAACCTTCGCGGCCCTGAGCGAGCCGACGGCGGTGGTCATCATCGGCAGGATGCGCGGCATGTGGACGGCGCCGAGCAGCGGCGCGTAGTAGCCGGCAAGTGCTGCCTGGCTCGACAGCGCGTCCATCGACTGGGCGCGGCTGATGCGCGGGATCAGCTCCATCGCAAGCGTCGTCACCTTGCGCTCCTGAAGCGCTGCGACCAGTTCGGGGTTATTGGCGCCGTAGACGAAGGAGATCAGCACCGCGCCGGGCTTCATCGCCTTGGCCACGGCAACCGGCGGCGGCTGGACGGCGAGCACGATGTCGGCATCGGCCACCAGCTTCGTCGCTTTCGGCTCGAAGCGCGTGTCGGCATAGGTCGTGTCGGCGAAGGTCGAGGCGAGGCCCGCTCCGGACTCCATTGCAAGCACGGCGCCGAGCCGCGTCAGCCGGGAGGCCACCGCCGGAACGATCGCCACGCGCTTTTCGCCCTGACTGCTTTCCTTGAGGATGGCTATGGTGATGCTCATGGGCTTGACTACCTTTCATGACTGCCACTGCCGGCGGACCGCCGTCGCGGACCTGTCGGCCTCGTGGCGTTGAGCTTCGATCGGAGTGGCCACCGCGGGCGGCGGGGATGGCCAGGCGGCGTCATGGCGCCGGCCGATTCGGGAACAGAGAGCGGGAAAGCAATGTCGGGACGCTGCGACAGCATCTCGCCAGCCGCCCTGGGCGCCGGAACGGGACCGGCCTGCGGCAAGGCGATGTGGCGGACGATCCTGAAGTGTGCGTAGATGCTCATCGAGGAAATCCCTTCGGACTTAACCTACGCCGCCGCCTTCTATGGTAGAAATGAATTGATCGACTACTCTTCATTCTGATATGGACTTGAAATGGAATTCCGACCACTCCGCGCCTTCGTCGAAGTCGTGCGCCAGGGGGGCTTCTCCCGGGCAGCGAAGACCGTGTTCGCGACCCAGTCCACGGTCAGCAAGGCGGTGAAGCAGCTCGAGGACGAGATCGGCGTGCCGCTTCTCGACCGCATCGGGCATCGCAGCGTTCTCACCGCTGCCGGCGAGATCGTCTACCGGCGTGGCGTGAAGCTGCTTGCCGACCGGGACGATCTTCTGGCCGAACTCGACGAAATCCGCGGCCTGAAGCGCGGCGTCCTGCGCCTCGGCCTTCCGCCCGTCGGCAGTAGCACCCTGTTCGCGCCGCTTTTCGCCGTCTACCGCCAGCGTTACCCCGGCATCGAGGTCCGGCTCGACGAGCATGGCAGCGAAGAGCTGGAGGAAATGCTGCGCAACGGCGATCTCGACTTTGCCGGCGCGCTTTTGTCGCAGTCACGGGAGTTCGACTGGGAGCCCGTCCGCCGCGAGCCGCTGGTCGCGCTTCTGCCGCGCAACAATCCGCTTTGTGCAAGGCCTTCGGTGTCGCTGACGGATGTCCGGGACATTCCCTTCATCATCTTCGACAGCGGCTTCTCGCTGCACCGGATCATCCTCGACGCCAGCCGGCGGGCGGGGTTCGAGCCGACTATTGCCGCGCGCAGCAGCCAGATCGATTTCATGATCGAACTCGTCGGCGCGGGGCTCGGCACCGCCTTTCTGCCGCGCATGATCGCGGCGCAACGGCGCCATCCCGCGGTGCGCCACGTCCTGCTCGACGAGCCGGATACGGAATGGATCATGGCGATGGCCTGGAGGCGGGGCGCCTATCTTTCGGGCGCCGCCAGGGCATGGCTCGATCTGGTGCGGGAGATTCATGTCGACGATCAGGGACGACAGGATCGCAGCATTCCTTCTATCACTTGATCGAAGTCATATAATTCATTTCCATCATGCTATCGCCGTGGCGTAGGTTGAGCCCTATTTCTAGGACATCGTCGTGTGGCGCGCGATCAGATCGGCGCGCGGGGAGATTCGCCCTGTTGCCGGTGGAGACGGCCAAGCGCGCCGTCCGCAAAAGGAGGCAGGAAACCATCATGACATCCGTTACAGTTCCTTCGCTCACGCTGAACGATGGCGTCGCCATTCCCGCGATCGGTTTCGGCACATACAAGCTCAACGGTGCCGAGGGCGTCGAAGCCATCGCCGCGGCGATCAGGAATGGCTACCGCCTGCTCGATTCCGCCTTCAACTACGAGAATGAAGGCTGTCTCGGCGCTGGCATCCGGGCGGCGGGCGTGCCGCGGGAGACGCTGCGCGTCACCTCCAAGCTGCCGGGCCGGCACCACCGTTTCGCGGAGGCCATCGCCACGATCGAGGAATCGCTCTACCGGGCGCAGCTGGATTACTACGATATCTACCTCATCCACTGGCCCAATCCGGCTCAGGGTCTCTATGTCGAAGCCTGGCAGGCGCTGATCGAGGCGCGAAAGCGCGGTCTGGTCCGCTCCATCGGCGTGTGCAATTTCCTGCCGGCCCATCTCGAAAGGATCATGCGCGAGACCGGAACGGTGCCGGCGATCAATCAGGTGGAACTGCATCCCTATTTCCCGCAGGCGGAGCAATACGCCTTCGACAAGGCCCACGGCATCGTCACCGAATCCTGGAGCCCCCTCGGACGCGCCAACCAGCTTCTTCAGGAACCCGTCATCAAGGCCATAGCGGACCGCCTCGGTCGTTCGCTCGCTCAGGTGATCCTGCGCTGGCATGTCCAGGTCGGCGCGGTTCCGCTGCCGAAGGCGGCCGGCAGCGCGCGGCAGATCGAGAACCTGTCGATCTTCGATTTCGAGCTTTCGCCGGCCGACATGGCCTCGATCGCCACGCTCGCCCGCCCGGACGGACGCACCTTCGATCAGGATCCGGCCCGCTACGAAGAATTCTGATCCGGCCGGAAGCCGGGTTGCGGATCGGGATCGCCGGCCCTCATGCGGGGCGGTCGCTTGACGGTCCTGGGTTTCGCGCCGAGATCATTCTCCATGCCCTGCGGATCATCTCTTCGTGGACCATCTTCTCCGTCATCGGTAGCGGAAAAGTGCGGCGTCGGGGTCGGGCTTGCCCGTGACCCAGGCGGTGATGATCTGGGCGGCGATCATCGAGAAGGTGATGCCGTTGCCGCCGAAGCCCATGACCGCGAAGGTGCGTTCGCATCCCGGCACGCGGTCGATGATCGGCAGTCCGTCGTCGGTGACGCTGAACGGCGCCGACCACGTATAGGCGGGCCGGCCGATGCGGATGCCGGTGAGGGCGTGCAGCTTTTCCGAGATGATCGCGACCTTTCGCTTCAGTTTCGCCGGGTCGGAATTGGTGCCGGCGGCCTCCTCGTCCTCGCCGCCCGCGACGATGCGGCCCGCCTCGTCGGTGCGGAAATAGAGATAGGGGTCCGAGGCTTCCCAGACGATGGTCTCTTTCAGCCAGCCGGGAAGACCCGGAAGCGGCCTGGAGGCCAGCGCCCATGTCGAGGTGACGTGATGCGATTTCGTCTTCATCTGCGGCAGGTATTCGTAGCCGGTGCAGAAGACTGCGTGTTCCGCGACCAGAACCTCGCCCGCCCGCGTAGCCAGCGCCACGCCGCCGGGAAGCTCGGCCATGTCGCTGACTTCGACCGGCGAGACGAGCCGCGCCTTGCGCGACAGGGCCGCCTGCAGAAGGCCCGCCGCCAGTTGCGCCGGATTGGCGGAGGCGGAATCCTGCGACAGGATCGCCGCCGGGCGGTCGAGGCCGAAGCGCTCGACCAGCGCGGCACGCCTGAGATATTCGGCGCGGATGCCGATTTCTTCGCGCGCTTCGGCCTCGGCGGCCAGAGCCCGAGGGCCCATGTCGTCGCCGGCAAGGTAGATCGCGGGTTTCGGGCGCATCTGGCAGTCGAGCTTCAGTTTCCGCGTCAGATCGATGAGATCGTTCACCGCCCGCGCCGAGCGCAGCCATGCTGCATCGGCCTTCGCCTTGCCGATCTTGCGGCGCAGCCGGGTCAGTTGCATGTCGATCTCGTGCTGGATCATGGCGGTGGAAGCAGGGGTGGAACCGCGCACCGCCGGCCGGCGGTCGAGGATCAGCACCGATTTTCCCGCCCGCGTCAGCGCCTCGGCCACCAGTGCGCCGCTGATCCCGGCCCCGACGACGATCACGTCGAAACGGTCCCGCGTCAGCGTCGGGTCGGCCTTCACCGTGGAATGCGGAGTTTTCACCCAGAAGGGCGTGCCGGTGCGCAGGTCGTCCTTGCGGGTGGCGGCGTCGTGGTCGGGCATCGTTCCTGCCTTCTGTCGAGAGTCGAAATCCGGCGCAGGCCGCGCGGTATGGTTGCGACCAGCCGGCACTCAAACGCCAGCCTTCTCCCTTTGGTTCCATGCCGGAAGCCCATCGTCCGCCGTCATCCCGAGCGGCCGTCAGAAGGGACTGGACTTCCGAGCCGTTCGGGATGACGGCGGAAGGGATCGGAAATCTCGCACGTGATCGATCAGGGCCCGCATCTTGGGCGCCATGTTGCGGCGTTGGGGGAAATAGAGGAAGAAGCCGGGGAAGGGCGGCAGGAAGCCTTGCAGAAGCGGCACGAGTTCGCCGGTTTCCACGAACGGCCGGAAGGTTTCCTCCGGTGCGAAGGTGATGCCGCCGCCGGCAAGTGCGGTGCGCAGCATCAGGCGCAGGTCGTTGGTGGTGATCTGCGGCTCGACCGCCACATCGAAGGGGACGCCGTTCTCCTCGAACTCCCAGCGGTAGGGCGCGACGTTCGGCGCGGGGCGCCAGCCGATGCAGCGATGACGGACGAGATCGCGCGGATGCGCCGGCGCGCCGTGGGCCGCGAGATAGGCGGGGGCCGCGACGACCGTTTCGCGCTGGTCGCCGGTCAGGGGGATCGCGATCATGTCCTGTTCGATCACCTCGCCCAGCCGCACGCCCGCGTCGTAGCCGGCGGCGACGATGTCGAACTCTTCGTCCGTGACCGTGACATCGATGGTGATGCCGGGGTGAGCCGCCGCGAAGGATGCGATGAGCGGGCCCGACAGAAACCGCTCCGCGATCGAGGTGGCGGCGATCCGCAGGAGCCCGCGCGGCGCATTCTCGGCGGCCACGCCCTCAAGCGCCGTGCCGATATCCGCAAGCGGCCGGGAGAGGGCCTCGTGCAGACGCTCGCCCGCTTCCGTGAGACGCACCGAGCGCGTCGTGCGCATGACCAGCGCCGTGCCGAAGGCATCTTCAAGCCGCCGGATTCCCTGGCTGACGGCCGAGCGGGTCACGCCGAGGCGGTCGGCGGCGGCGCGGAAATTGTGTTCTTCCGCAACGGCCAGGAAAAGCGGCAGCAGGTTCAGGTCCATCTTCATTGTTCAGCCGAGCTAACCATCCAGTCAAGCAGATGACGGATACCAGCAACAGTCGCGAGCGTCCATCTTCTCCCTGAAATCGAACAGGGAGTCTGACATGGACAAGATCATTCTGATCACCGGCGCCTCCAGCGGCATCGGCGAGGGCATCGCCAGGGAACTTGGCGCCGCCGGCGCGAAGGTGCTTTTGGGCGCGCGCCGGCTGGACCGCATCGAAACCATCGCCGCCGAGATCCGGGAGGCGGGCGGAACCGCCGAGGCCCGGCCGCTGGACGTGACCGACCGCCGGTCGATGGCCGCCTTTGCGCAGGCCGCGGTGGAGATATGGGGACGCATCGACGTTCTGGTCAACAATGCCGGTGTGATGCCGCTCTCGCCGCTCTCCGCCGGCAAGCAGGACGAGTGGGAGCGCATGGTGGACGTGAACATCAAGGGCGTGCTCTGGGGCATCGGCGCCGTGCTGCCGGCGATGGAGGCGCAGGGCAGCGGCCAGATCATCAATATCGGCTCCATCGGCGCGCTGTCGGTGGTGCCGACGGCGGCCGTCTACTGTGCGACGAAATTCGCGGTGCGGGCCATCTCGGACGGGCTGCGGCAGGAAAGCACGAAGATCCGTGTCACCTGCGTCAATCCCGGCGTCGTGGAAAGCGAACTCGCCTCGACCATCACCCATGAAGAGACGATGGCGGTGATGGATGCCTATCGCGCCGTTGCGCTCCAGCCTGCCGATATCGCCCGCGCGGTCCGGCATGTGATCGAGGCGCCGCCGGGCGTCGACACCAGCGAAATCACCATCCGGCCGACCGCATCGGGCAATTGATGCGGCGCGCGCCGATCCTGTCAGTAACCTTGAAAGAATGGAGCGAACCCAATGACCTTTGCCTTACCGACCGGAAACAGTGCGGCCGCCGGCCGCAATCTGCTGCTCGCACTCGTCTTCGTTGCGGCGATCACGCCGGCGCAGGCCGAGACCGCCCCCGGGGGCGGTGTCGAGGCCCGCAACGAAGCCATCGTGCGCGAAGCCTTCGAGGGATGGGCGACCCGCGGCGGCAATGTCTTCGATCTCCTGTCGCCCGATGTACGCTGGACGATCCACGGTTCGGGCCCGGTGGCCGATACCTATCACGGCGTCGAGGATTTCGTACAACGGGGATCGCGTCCCCTCGTCAGCCGTCTTGCGACGCCGCTGACGCCGGAATTGCACCATGTCTGGGCCGTGGGAGACAGGGTCATCATCCGCTTCGACGCCTCGGCCACCACGACCTCGGGCGCACCCTACAACAACCGGTTCGTCTGGATCTTCCGGATGGAGGACGGTTCCGTGGTCGAGGCCGAGGCCTTCCTCGATCTCGTCGCCTATCAGGAGGTCGTCGACAACAACGAGCCGCGCCAGCAATGACGAACCCGGCCCGAGGTGAGCATATACACGAAACGAGGAACTCGACCATGCAGCATACCCTTGCCGCGGTGATCACGGCCGCGCTTCTGGCCCAGCCGGTGCAGGCCGGGGAAGCCGGTTTGCAGGCCGATCACCCCTATGCCGGCCTCTGGGTCACGCAGGATGGCCGCATCCGTCACGAACTCCTGCCCAACGGCCGTTATGTCGAGGCGCGCGGGACGCGCGAGCGCGCCTACGAGGGACGCTACGAAGTGACCGGCACGCATATCGAATACTGGGACGATACCGGCTTCACCGCCGATGGCGACTTCATCGACGGTGTCCTGCATCACGCCGGCATGATCCTCTATCGCCGGTAGCGAAGGCGATCCCCGGCGGGTTCGATGCTCGACGCCGCAGGTGGGGCCTGCGGCGTCGAAGGGGCTGGATGCCATTCCATCCGGTGCGTCCGCCGCCTCCGTCCTTGCGATCAGCGCTCCTGGACGGCGGGGGCGGGGGAGGGGGCCGGCGCTGTCTCTTCGGCGTGGCCGTGGCGGGCGAGCGGACGGTTGCCGGCGATCCGCCTGACCAGCACATAGAAGACCGGCGTCATGAAGATGCCGAAGAACGTCACCCCGATCATGCCGGAAAACACCGCGACACCCATCGCCGCACGCATTTCCGCGCCTGCGCCGGTGGAGACGATCAGCGGCACGACGCCCATGATGAAGGCCATCGACGTCATCAGGATCGGGCGAAGGCGCAGCCGGCTGGCCTCGATGGCCGCCTGAACCGGGCTGCGTCCCTCGAATTCCAGCTCGCGGGCGAATTCCACGATCAGGATGGCGTTCTTCGCCGAAAGCCCGACGAGAACGACGAGGCCGATCTGGGTGAAGATGTTGTTGTCGCCGCCCGTCAGCCACACGCCGAAGAGCGCGGCTAGCACGCTCATCGGCACGATCAGGATGATCGCCACCGGAAGCGCGAGGCTTTCATACTGTGCGGCCAGCACGAGGAAGACGAGAAGCAGGGCCAGCGGAAAGACGATGAGGCTGGAATCGCCGGCGATGATCTGCTGGTAGGTCAGGTCCGTCCATTCGAAATCGATGCCGGCGGGCAGCGTCTCGGCCGCGATGCGCTCGACGGCGGCCTGCGCCTGGCCGGAGGAGAAGCCGGGTGCTGGCGTGCCGTTGATATCGGCGGAGAGGAAGCCGTTGTAGCGCGTCGTGCGTTCAGGGCCGGTCGTGGCGTCGACCTTGAGAAGCGCGGACAGCGGAACCATCTCGCCATTTGTCGAACGCACCTTGAGCTGGCCGATGTCCTCCGGCTTGGCGCGGTAGGCGGCGTCGGCCTGGGCGCGGACGCTGTAGGTCCGCCCGAAGGCGTTGAAGTCGTTGACGTAGAGCGAGCCGAGATAGATCTGCAACGTTTCGAACACATCCGTCACCGCCACGCCGAGCTGTTCGGCGCGGGTGCGGTCGAGGTCGGCGTAAAGCTGCGGCACGTTGATCTGGTAGGACGAGAAGATGCCGGCCAGTTCCGGCGTTTCGTAGGCCCGGGCGATGAAAGCCTTCGTCGTTTCGTCCAGCATCTCGTCGCCGAAACCGGCGCGATCCTCGATCTGGAGCTTGAAGCCGCCCGTGGAGCCGAGGCCGTTGACCGGCGGCGGCGGGAACATGGCGATGAAGGCGTCCTGTATCTCTGCATAGCGCTGGTTGAGCTGCATGGCGATGGCACCGCTGGACAGGTCCGGCGTCTTGCGGTCCTCGAAGTCGTCGAGAACGGCGAAGATGACGCCGGCATTGGAGCCGATGGTGAAGCCGTTGATGTTGAGGCCGGGGAAGGCCAGCGCGTGCTTGACGCCCGGCTGCGTCAGGGTGATCTCGCTCATCCGCTTGATCACGTCTTCCGTGCGGTCGAGCGTCGCGCCGTCCGGAAGCTGGGCGAAGCCGATCAGGTATTGCTTGTCCTGCGCGGGCACGAAACCGCCCGGCACGGCGTTGAAAGCCGCATAGGTCGCGCCGATGAGGACGAGATAGACGCCCATGACCACGCTCTTGCGCGAGACGAGCCTGCCGACGCCGCGGCCGTAGGCGCCCGAAACGGAGCCGAAGCCGCGGTTGAACAGCCGGAAGAAGCCGCCGAGCACCCTGTCCATGCCGCGCGTAAGCCAGTCCTTCGGCGCGTGGTGGTCCTTGAGCAGAAGGGCCGCGAGCGCCGGAGAGAGCGTCAGCGAATTGATGGCCGAAATCACCGTGGAGATGGCGATGGTCAGGGCGAACTGCCGGTAGAACTGGCCGGACAGGCCGGTGATGAAGGCGAGCGGCACGAAGACCGCGACGAGCACCAGCGCGATGGCGATGATCGGGCCCGACACTTCCCGCATGGCGCGGTAGGTCGCCTCGCGCGGCGAAAGCCCGTTCTCGATATTGCGCTCGACGTTCTCGACCACGACGATGGCGTCGTCCACCACGATGCCGATGGCCAGCACGAGGCCGAACAGGGTGAGTGCGTTGATCGAGAAGCCGAAGGCATACATGACGGCGAAGGTGCCGATGACCGAAACGGGAACGGCGATCAGCGGAATGATCGAGGCCCGCCAGGTCTGGAGGAAGAGAATGACGACGAGCACCACCAGCGCGACGGCTTCCAGCAGCGTGTCGATCACCTTGTCGATGGAGGCGCGCACGAAATTCGTCGTGTCGTAGACGATGTCGTAGCGCACGCCTTCCGGCATGGCCACCTGGAGATCGGCCATCGCCGCCTGCACGGAATCCGAAATGGCGATGGCGTTCGAGCCGGGCGCCTGGAACACCGGGATGGCGACGGCCGGATCGCCGTCGAGCAGAGAGCGCAGCGTATAGTCGGCCGCACCAAGCTCGATGCGCGCCACGTCCCTAAGCCGGGTGATCGCGCCGTCCGCCCCGGTCCTGACGATGATCTCGCCGAACTCCTCCGGCGTTTCCAGCCGCCCTTGAGCATTGACGTTGAGTTGCAGGTCGACGCCCGGCACGGACGGCGACGCGCCGATGATGCCGGCGGCGGCCTGAACGTTCTGCTGGCGGATGGCGCTGGTGATGTCGCCGGCGGCAAGCCCGTGCTCGGCGGCCTTCTGCGGATCGATCCACACGCGCATGGAATAGTCGCCGGCGCCGAACACCTGCACCTGGCCGACACCCTCGATGCGGGCGAGCCGGTCCTTGACGTTGAGCGTGGCGTAGTTGCGCAGATAGGTCAGGTCGTAGCGGCCGCCTTCGGAAACGAGATGCACGACCATCATCAGGTCGGGCGAACTCTTGACGGTGGTCAGGCCCAGCGCCCGCACTTCCGCGGGCAGGCGCGGTTCGGCCTGCGCCACGCGGTTCTGCACGAGCTGCTGCGCCTTGTCCGGGTCGGTGCCGAGCCTGAAGGTGACGGTCAGCGTCAGCACCCCGTCCGAGGTCGCCTGGCTCGACATGTAAAGCATGCCCTCGACGCCGTTGATCTGTTCCTCCAGCGGGGTTGCGACGGTTTCGGCGATCACCGATGGGTTCGCGCCGGGATAGGAGGCGCGCACGACGATGGAGGGAGGCACGACGTCTGGGTATTCGGCGATCGGCAGGGCGCGCAGGCCGATCAGCCCGGCGACCATGATGAGGACCGACAGCACGGCGGCAAAGACCGGCCTGTCGATGAAGAAGCGGGAGATGTTCATTTGCGAAGCCCTCCGGGCTTTGAACGATGGACGAGGCCGGACGCGTCCGGCCGAGGGAGCCGGACCGGGTGTCATGACCGGCAATGGCTGGGAACGGGGCCGGCGGGATGTCCCGCCGGCAGGCCCTTACTGGCGGGCGACTTCGCCGTCTTCGGTGGGGGTGACGGCCGCGCCGGGGCGTATGCGCTGCAAACCGTTGACGACGATGCGTTCGCCGGCGTTCAGGCCTTTTTCCACGATGCGCTTGCCTTCGACCTTCGCGCCGAGTTCGATCTGGCGATAGGAGGCGACATTGTCCGTGCCGACCACCAGAACGAATTTCTTGTCCTGATCGGTGCCGATGGCGCGTTCGCTGACGGCCAGCCGGTCTTCCGCCTTCGGTTCGCCCAGGCGGATGCGCACGAACTGGCCGGGAATGAGCCGCCCTTCCGGATTGGCGAAGACGGCGCGCAGGCGGACCGTGCCGCTGGTCCTGTCCACCTCGTTGTCCACGAACTGGAGGCTGCCGCGCACCGGAACCTTGCCGTCGCCGAGCACGGTGATCTCGACCGGCACCTGCTCGATGGCCGGCATGCCTTCTTTCGCGGGCAGGGCCTCCAGCATGCGGGCGGCCATGTCTTCCGATACGTTGAAGCTCGCATAGACCGGATCGACGGAAACCAGCGTCATCAGCACGGGAGAGGCCGCGCCGGCGGCGATCAGGTTGCCGGGCGTGATTTCGAGTTTGCCGGCCCGGCCCGCGATCGGCGCGCGGATTTCGGTATAGCCGAGATCGAGTTTTGCAATGCGCAGCGTCGCCTCGGCGGAGCGCAATGCGGCATCGGCCTGCGCCCTTGCGCTTTCGCGCTGGGAAAACTCGCTGCGCGAAATCGTGTTGCCGGTCGAAAGCACCTTGCCGCGTTCAAGCTCGATATCCGCGAGATCGAGACGCGCCCGCGCCGCCGTCACCTGTGCATCGGCCTGCGCCACCGCCGCCTCGAAGGGGGCGGGGTCGACGGAAATCAGCGGATCGCCGGTCTTCACCAGACCGCCTTCGCGGAAATGGACGGAGCGGATCTCGCCGGCGACGCGCGAGCGGATCTCCACCCGGTCGACAGCCTCCAGACGGCCGGAAAACTCCTGCCAGGTGGTGATGTTTTCCGGCCGCAGCGTCGCGACGGTGACGGGAACGGCGGGCGGTGCCGCCGCTTCCTCCGTCGCGGCGCGCGCGTCGGAGGGGAGGTCGAAGTGGACGGCCACGCCAACGGAGGACAAAAGGATGGCGGTGCCGGTGCCCCACAGGGCCCAGCGGTTTCTTCTGGCGGTCATGTTTTTCTCTCCTTGGGCTCCTCGCGGGAAAAGGAGCCGTCAGTTGGTTCTAAACGTCATGCGGTCAATGCTTCAAAGTATCGACGAAGGACGAGAATGCGTCTGCCACGGCGTCGAGCCACGGCCCTTCTTCATTTCTGTAAAGGCCCGTCCAGCCGGAGCCGGCGGGCAGCACCTGCCGCCGCACGGCGACACCGGCGGCGGCGAGGCGGTCGGCATAACCCAGCGTCTCGTCGCGCAGCGGATCGTCATCCGCCGTCATGACCAGCGCCGGGGCCACCCTTGCCAGCCGCGTGCATTGGCACGGGGCCGCATAGGGGTGGAACAGGCCGCAGGCGGCGCGCAGGTAGCGGCTCCACCCGTCCGACCAGCGGCGCAGCATGCCGATCTCGTCGGCCCGGCGGATCGACCCGGAGACCATCAGCGGATCGAGCATCGGCGACAGCAAAATCTGCCCGCGCAGCTCGCCCGGCATCTGGTCGCGCGCCTTGAGCGCCACGCCCGCCGCGATGTTGCCGCCGGCCTCCTCGCCGGCGATCAGCAGCGGCGATTTCGTGCCGCCGAACGTCTTGCGGCAGGCGTTGAGGCTCGCCAGAAGCCCGAAGGTCCGTTCCAGCGCCTCCGGAAAGATGTTCGACGAAGCGCCGGTGCAATCGGCCTCCATCACGAAGGCGCCGCATTCGGCAAGCCGCCGCGCCACGGGCGTTTCCGTCTCTGGCCGCTCGGCGCGCTGGAAAGCGCCGCCGCCGAGATAGAGCACCACCGGTGCCGTCCTGGCGTGGGCGCCGCCATCGTAGATCCGTACGAAAGCCGGCTCCGTCGCCGCCGGTCCGATCCGCATCTCCTGCCACTCAGCTTTCATGGAACGCTCGCCCGTTGCCGGAACCCACTTGCCGCCCCGTTGCTTTCCATATTATTGTTCCGTCGAGATATGAGAAGCATGAAAATTTGGGCAACACTATTCCAAAATCAGGAACAATGTTGCGGTGCACAAGGAGCGGCACGTTCATGGATCAGCTTTCGGCAATGCGGGTTTTCGTGCGTGTGGTGGAACTGGGCAATTTCACCCGGGCGGCGGCGGCGCTGAACATGCCGAAGACGACCGTGACCAATATGGTCCGGTCGCTGGAGACGCATCTGAGAACCCGGCTGCTCAACCGCACGACCCGCCGCGTGATGGTGACGACGGACGGGGCGCTCTACTACGAGCGCGCCACGCAGATCCTCGCCGAACTGGACGAACTCGACGGCAGCCTCTCGCTCGCACAGGCGCAGCCCAGCGGCCGGCTGCGGGTGGAAATGGCAGGCGCCTTCGCCGACACGATCGTGCTGCCCGGCATTTGCGACTTCCATGCCCGTTACCCGCAGATCCAGCTCGATATCGGCATCGGCGACCGACTGGTGGATTACATCGCCGAGAACGTCGACTGCGCGCTGCGCGGCGGCACGCCCGCGGACCAGTCGCTGGTGGCCCGCAAGGTCGGCGAATTGAAGCTTCGCTGCTATGCGGCGCCGTTCTATCTGGAGAATTTCGGCACGCCAACGCATCCGCAGGAGCTTGCGACGACACATCATTGCGTCGGCTATCTCAATGCGCCGACAGGCCGCGTCTGGCAGATGGACTTCCGGCGCGGCGACGAGTTTCACGAGATCGACCCGCGCTATGTGATCTCGGTCAACGATCACCGAACCTATGTGAATGCCGGCCTGGCCGGCATCGGCGTCATCCAGTCGGTGCCCTTCTTCATTGGCGAGGCGCTGGCGAAGGGCGAACTCGTGCCGGTGCTGACGGATTGGGAATGCGAGAGCATACCGCTCTATATCGTCTATCCGGGCACGCGGCACGTTTCCAACAAGGTCCGCGTCTTCGTCGACTGGATCGCGAAACGGCTCCAGCAGATCGATGCGCCTGCCGGCGCTGTCGCGACGGGCCAGCCCCTTTGCCTGTCCTGAAGACAGGCCGGGTCCTCGCGCTCTATGCGATGGCGGTGATTTCCAGTTCCCGGTCGCCGAGGCTGACGACATCGCCGACCGCCTTGCCCATGAGAGCCCTCGCCACCGGCGAAACGTAGGAGATCGTGCCGGCTTTCGGGTCGGCTTCGTCCTCTCCCACGATGCGGTAGGTCTGCACCGGCCCGTCGTCGCGGCTGAAGCTGACCGTGCTGCCGAAGGCGACAACGTCGCGGGACGCCGGAGCGGGCATGAGCTGAGCCGTGCGCACCCGTTCCGCAAAATAGCGCAGGTCGCGCAAGGGGGCTGCCGTCTGCCGCCGGCGCTCGTTTATGTCCTCGATCGTGGCAGCGGCCTCGCAGGCCTCGCGCGCCTGCTTCAACTGCCATTGCAGCGCCTTCAATCCCTCTTCCGTCACGAGGTTCGGATGCGGCGAAACCGGTCGGTCGGGCAGCAGCGTTTCTGATGCCGTTTCGGCACTTTCTTCCTTGGTGAAGGCGACGCTCATCCCGAACTCCCTTTCTTCGTCTCGCGGGCTGGCCGCAGGGATCTGTCGAACAGCCCGATTTTTCGGGTGTCGTCAACCTGTGGCGGCGATGGCGCGCGGCTCATCCCGGCCGGCGGAACACACAGCCTGATTGACTACGGACCCTAACGCCTGCCGTCCTTGCCGATCCATCCCCGTCGCCAGAACGACCATACCAGTCCGCCCGCAATCGTCATCATGAAGAGCAGGACGGCCGGGTAGCCGTAACGCCAGCCCAGTTCCGGCATGTTCCACGGGCTGACTTCCGGATCGAAGTTCATGCCGTAGACGCCGACGATGAAGGACAGCGGGATGAAGATCGTGGAGATGATCGTCAGCACCTTCATCACCTCGTTCATCCGGTTGCTGACGCTGGACAGATGGATGTCGATCAGGCCGGAGGCGATTTCGCGATAGGTTTCGATCATGTCGATGAGCTGGATCGTGTGGTCATAGCAGTCCCGCAGATAGACCCGGGTCTGGGCGCGGAAGAACGGCGATTCGTCGCGCACCAGCGCATTCAGCATCTCGCGCTGGGGCCAGACGGCACGCCGCGCCGTCAGGAGATTGCGTTTCAGGTCGTGAATGCGGCCGATCTGGCTGATTTCGGGCTGTTCGACGACCTGGTTCTCGAGGTCCTCGACCTGTTCGCCATAGACTTCCAGCAGGGGAAAGAAGACGTCTGTCGCGGCGTCGATCAGCGCATAGGCGAGATAATCCGCCCCGCGGGCGCGAAACTGGCCGTCGGCCGCGCGCAGTCGCCGCCGGACGGGATCGAAGGCATCTCCGGGCTGTTCCTGGAAGGTGACGACGAAATCGCGGCCGAGGCATATGGCCACCTGCTCCGTTTCCAGTTTTGCGCCGGCTGTGTCGCCATTGCCGTCGACCGGGTGGCCGACAGGCATCCGCGCTATGATGAGAAGATGTTCCTCGTAGATATCGACCTTCGGCCGCTGGTGAGCGTCGACAATATCTTCCAGCGCCAGCGGATGCAGCCCGAAGGCCCGGCCGATCTTCTGGACCGTGCCTGTGTCGCTGACGCCATCCACGTTGATCCAGCGGACCGTCTGGCCATCCGCCAGGGCAGGCACGTCATCGGCGGAGGCGACGTCCGTTTCCGTCAGGCCGCCGGGGCCGAAGGCGATGCACTGGATTTTCGGATGAGGCGCGTCAGGGTTCTCAATCAGCGTGCCGGGCGGTGCGCCCGGCGGCGTCAACCGCCGTCGCCGTCGCAGGGCCTGCAAGCGGCGCGTCGGCCGGTTCTGGTCTTTCATTCGTCTCGCACCTCTCGGATTCGCAGGGCATGGCCGGAAGATTATATACATGCTCGCGCCGGTTCGCTCCCGCTAAAGAGCAGGGTCGGCGTGGCGATACGACCTTCCCGCCGTCTCGCCCGTAACACGGTCCGGTTTGCCGGGCGGCAGGCAGGGCTGCGGGCCGCCCGGGCAGGGGGGGTGGAACGGGAAGTGGCCGGATTTCACGGCGTTACGGCCGGGCCGAGAGGCTTGCTCATGATCACGCTGCGATAGTTGGTGTGGCTCCATCGCACATGCTCGATCAACCTGTAGCCGCACCGCCCGTACCATTGAACGAGATGCGTGGCGGGCTCAGCCGTGTCGAGCGCGATCTCCCGGGCTCCGGTTTGGCGCGCGCGTCCTTCCACGAAATCCAGCAGACGCCTGCCCAGACCCTGCGCTTGCAGGCCCGGATCGACGGCGAACTGGCCGAGGCTTGCGATTTCCGGTCGATCCAGCCAGGGAGAGCCGGCCGTGCGTGCCGCTTCCTTGAAAACGATCGTGCCGACGAGACGTCCCTCCGCCACGGCCACATAGCATTCGCCCTGATCGATCCGCTCCAGCGTTACGGTCTCGGACTGGTGCGTCGCCATGTAGCGCAGGCCCATCGCCGCCAGCCGCGCATAGGCCCGGTGAAGGAGGTCCGTCAGTTCCGTAATGGAGTCCGATGCTGCCAGACGTCTCAACTCGACGGTCTTGCCTGTGGAAATCGAGGGCGCGGGACTGGTCATCTGGTCGTCGTTCCTTGTCGCTGGGCCGGGTCGGCGCTGGGGCGTGAATGGGCCGGAGCGTAAGACAAAACCGCCATCGGGCAGAAGAAAAACTTTTCAATACGCCGCATTGGTATAATATTTCGGTATGCGGCATCCGACCCTTCGCCAGCTTCGCACCTTTCTTGCTATCGTCGAGACGGCCAGCGTTTCACTGGCCGCCCGGGCGGTCGGGCTGACGCAGCCGGCGGCAAGCCAGCAACTGCGCGAGCTTGAGCGCGTTCTGGACGTCAGGCTGTTCGACCGTGCGGCGGGCCGGTTCATCCTGACCCCTGCCGGCCGATCGCTTCTGGAGCCGGCGCAGCGGGCGCTGGCGGCGGCCGACGACGCGGTGGCCAGCATGCTGGAGCATCGGTCGGGCGAGACCGGCCGGGTGCGGGTCGGGACCGGAGCGACGGCGTGCATATACATCCTGCCGGGCGTGCTTCACGGATCGAAGCAGGCCATGCCCGGGCTGAATATTTCGGTTTCCATCGGGAATACCGCCGATCTTTTGCAGCGCCTCGAAGCGGGCGATCTCGATATCGCGCTGGTGACGATGCCGCGATCGGTCGGGCCGTCGCTCAGCGCCACTCACCTTGCATTCGATCCGCTGGTCGCCCTTCTTCCCGAAGCGGCACGCAGCCATCGCCGCGCCATCGCGCCGGAAGAACTGGGAACTCTCCCCCTTATCCTCTACGAGACCGGCGGCCAGAGCCGCGCCATCACGGACGGCTGGTTCCAGAGGGCGGGCGTCGAGCCCAAACCCATCATGGAACTGGGCAGCGTGGAAGCCATCAAGGTCCTGGTCGCCGCCGGCCTGGGAAGCACGGTGCTGCCCGGATCGGCGTTGGGCGTCACGCCTGCCGGCACCGTCGTCGTGGAATTACAGCCGCCCGTCGACCGAGAACTCGGTTATGTCATGCGCCGTGAAAAAATCCGCGATCGTGGATTGCGCATATTCATTTCCGAACTGGAGCGTGCGGCTCCCCGTATCGGGGAAGCGTTCGATCTCGTCCGATCGGCTCCGGCCGCAAACGGCATCGTTCTTGCATGAGGACAATCGACCGGAACTGCGCATAACGATCCAGAAGGGGAACCGCATGACCGAGACTGCCGCACCCGAAGCCCCCGCGCTTCTTTCCGTCAGGAACCTGACCGTCAGCCTGCCGCCCAACATGGACCGTCCCTATGCGGCGGAAGATATTTCCTTCGATCTGAAGGCGGGGGAAATCCTCTGCATCATCGGCGAGTCCGGCTCGGGCAAGTCGGTGACGGCCAATGCCGTCATGGGGCTGCTTTCCCCTGCCCTGAAGGTTTCGGGCGGCAGCATCCGCTTCGACGGAACGGACCTTCTGGCCGCCGACAGGGAAAAGCTGCGCTCGCTGCGCGGCCGGGCCGTGTCGATGATCTTTCAGGACCCGCTCTCGGCGCTCAATCCGCTGATGACGGTGGGCGACCAGATCGCCGAGGTGATGACGGCCCACGGGATCGGCACGCCGGAGGAGCGCGAGAAGCGCGTGCTGGAACTGATCACCGAGGTCGGCCTGCCGGACCCCTTGCTCATGCGGCACCAGTATCCCTTCCGTCTTTCCGGCGGCCAGCGCCAGCGCGTGATGATCGCGATGGCGCTGGCGCTCGAGCCGCAGGTGCTGATCGCCGACGAGCCGACGACCGCGCTCGATGTCACCACGCAGGCCCAGATCCTGGAACTCGTCGCGAAGATCCAGCGCAAGAAGCAGATGAGCGTGATGTTCATCACTCACGATTTCGGCGTCGTGGCCGAGATCGCCGACCGGGTGATCGTCATGGAGAAAGGGCGTCTGGTGGAGCAGGGGCCGGCGGAAAAGGTGCTCAGGGCGCCGGAACATCCCTATACCAGGCGCCTGATCGCCGCCGTGCCGCGCATGCGCGCCGCCGATCGCGAGAACGAGAGCGACACGCCCGTGGTGCTGGAGGTCCGCAACCTGTGCAAGACCTACCGGCTGGGCGGCGGCTTCTTTTCGAAGGAGCGCGTCGTCAACGCCGTCAACGACGTATCCTTCACCATCGCCCGGGGACGGACGCTCGGCGTGGTCGGGGAGAGCGGCTCGGGCAAATCCTCGCTGGGGCGACTGCTTCTCAAGCTGATGCCGAGCGATTCCGGCGAGATCCTCTTCAATGGCCGCGATATCGCGCCGCTGCCGGAAGACGAGTTCCGTTCCATGCGGCCGTATGTCCAGATGATCTTCCAGGACCCGTTCGCCTCGCTCAATCCGCGCCAGACGATCGGCCGCATCCTGACCGTCGGGCCGGTGGCCCATGCCACACCCATCCACGAGGCGCGGGCCCGGGCCATGCGGCTTTTGGAGCGCGTCGGCCTCGACGCCGGGGCCTATAACCGCTATCCGCACGAATTTTCCGGCGGCCAGCGCCAGCGCATCGGGATCGCCCGCGCCCTGATGTTCGATCCGATGCTGATCGTCGCCGACGAGGCGGTTTCCGCCCTCGACGTGTCGATCCAGGCGCAGATTCTCCAGCTTCTTTCGGAAATCCAGACGGAAATGAAGCTGGCGATGGTGTTCATCACCCACGACCTCAGGGTCGCCAGCCAGATCTGCGACGACGTGGCGGTGATGTACCGGGGCAATATCGTCGAATACGGTCCGCCGTCGCAGATCTTCCGTGCGCCCGAAAGCGATTATACCCGCCAGCTCGTCGCCGCCATTCCCGGCAGCGAGTGGGAGCCGGCGGCCTGACCGGGCCGGCTCCGGCGTGTCCCGGAGGCGGTGTTTTCCGGGGTGCAATCTGCCCGTTTGATGGGCAGTTTTCGGAACGCAAGAAAATGTGGCAGTCCGTTAAAAAAATAGTTGCAAAAGTCCACTAACGGGCGTTGAATACGATTGCAGAAGCAATGAAGTGACGCCTTGCCGCATAGGGCGGGGGCGCATTTGCAGTTCCAACGGTCTGATAATCTTGTGATTTCGGTGATGAATCGGAATGGAGTTAACGCGTGCCTTGACACGCGCATGATGCCCGGCGAGCGGCGTTCGCCGCGGATGGCTTTACGTTCCCGCGAGGTGTGATGGCGGATGAAATGAAGATGCAGCGCAATCCGATGGCCGATATCGGTCTTGATGTGCTGGAGGATACGCTGAGTTTCTACATCCGGTCGATCAACATGGCGATCTCGCGCGATCTCGATGCCAGTCTCGATGGGCTGGAGGTGGCGCGCGGCACCGGCAAGATCACCACGCTGCTTCTGGTGGACCGCCACCCCGGTATCCGGCCCTCGGTGATCGCGACGCTGATCCAGCGGGACCGGTCGGCAATGGTGCGGCTGGTCGACCAGATGGAGGAAAGCGGCCTTCTGACGCGTGAGGTCGCACCCGACGACAATCGTGCCCAGGGGCTTTTCATAACCGGCCGCGGGCGGGCTCTCGCTGCGGAAATCAGGCCGAGGGTGGTCAGGCAGTCGCGGGAGTTCTTTCCCGATATCACGGACGAGGAGCATGCGGTGCTGATCCGGGTTCTGGGGCGCACCTACCGGCGCATCGTTGGCCTTCCACCGGCCGGAAAAAACAAGACGAGCGGAGAACCATGACGGACAGGAAAGTGGTGCTGATTTCGGGTGCGGGCCGGGGCATCGGCGCAAGCGCGGCGAAGGTCTTCGCGCAGCAGGGCTGGAGCGTTTCCCTTGGCATGCGCCGGCCGGCGCTGCCGGAATGGGCGCTGGACGATGTTCATCAGGCCGTCGCCTACGACGCCACGGATGGCCGCAGTGCCGGCGCCTGGGTCGATGAGGCCATGTCCCGGTTCGGCCGGATCGACGCGGTCGTCGCCAATGCCGGCATCATGATCCCGAAGACGGTGATCGAGGCCGACGACGAGGATTTCGACGCCCTGCTGACGGTGAACGTCAAGGCGCCGCGCCAGCTCGTGAAGGCTGCTTGGGAGCCGCTTGCCGCCAGCGGACGGGGCCGGGTCGTCATCGTCGGCTCGCTGTCCGGAAAGCGGGTGAAATCCGCCCGCTCCGGCAGCTATTCCGTTTCCAAGTTCGCCGCCGTCGCACTCGCTCACGCCATCCGCCACGCGGGCTTCGAGCGGGGCATCCGCGCCACCGCCGTCTGCCCCGGTTTCGTCGCGACCGACATGGCGCGCGGCCTCACAGACCGCGGCGACGCGGCGATGACCAGCCCGGACGATCTCGCCCGCATCATCGCCATGCTCGTTTCCCTGCCGAACGAGGCGTCCGTCGCCGAATTCGCCGTCAATTGCCAGCTCGAGGAGTCCTTCTGACATGCCCGGTCCCTATGTCGTTCCCGTCCACGGCGATGCGGAACTGCCGAAACAGGTCGATGTGGTCGTCATCGGCGGCGGCATCATCGGAACGTCCACGGCGCTGGAACTGGCGGAACGGGGCCTGAAGGTGGCGCTGTGCGAGAAAGGCGGCATCGGCCACGAGCAGTCGAGCCGTAACTGGGGCTGGGTGCGCATTTCGCGGCGCGACCCGCGCGAGGTACCGCTGATGGCGGAAGCCCTGCGCATCTGGGCCGATCTCGACCGCCGAACCGGCCGCGACACCGGCTACAAGCGGGCCGGCATCGTCTTCACCTGCGCCGACCAGAAGGAATATGACGATCACGAGCGCTGGAACCGCAATCTCGAAGGCTACCAGCTCGAAACGCGCATGCTCAGCCGTGCCGAGTTCAAGGCGAAATATCCCGATTCCAACATGAATGTCGAAGGCGCGCTCTATACCGCCGCCGACGGCCGCGCCGAGCCGCAGAAGGCTGCTCCGGCGATTGCGGAAGCCGCGCGCGACAAGGGCGCCCATATCCTCACCGAATGCGCGGTGCGCGGCCTTCAGCTTTCCGGCGGCGCGGTGTCCGGCGTCGTCACCGAGCGCGGCGAGATCGCCTGCTCCGCCGTGGTGCTGGCGGGCGGGGCGTGGTCCAGCCTCTTCCTCGGCAATAACGGCCTCGACCTGCCGCAGTTGAAGGTGATGAATTCGGTGCTGCGCACGAAGCCGCTCGAAGGCGGACCGGAGGAGGCGATGTGGTCGAGCGGCTTCGCCATCCGCAAGCGCCAGGACGGCGGCTACACCATCGCCTCCGGCCATGAGAACATCGTCGATATCGTGCCCGCCTCCTTCCGCTACGCCACGAAATTCCTGCCCGCGCTGGTGAAGGAGTGGCGCTCGCTGAAATTCCGCGTCGGAAGCCGCTTCTTCGATGAGGCGCGCATTCCGCGCCGCTGGGCACTCGATGAGGCGAGCCCGTTCGAATATCACCGCGTGCTCGATCCGGTGCCCTCGAAGAAGCTCACCACCGTTGCGCTCGCCAACCTGAAGAAGGCCTTCCCGGTGTTCGAGAAGGCCGAGATCGCGCAGCGCTGGGCGGGCATGATCGACGTGACGCCGGATGCCGTGCCGGTGATCGACGCCGTCGCCGCCATTCCGGGCCTGCACGTCGCCACAGGCTTTTCCGGCCACGGCTTCGGCATCGGCCCGGCGGCAGGCAAGCTGATGGCCGACATCGTCACCGGGCGGGAGCCGGTGGTGGAGCGCACGGCGTTCCGTTTCTCACGCTTTTCCGATGGCTCGAAGATCGAGCTGATCAGCGGCTTCTGAACGGATCGGAGGCCGCTTCCGCACACAGTCAGCAACCAACGATAAAAGGGGTAATAGCCATGCAAGAGAAAATGCCGAAAGTCCTCGAGGGCCGTAGCGCCCTCATGCATCCCACCCGGCGCCAGACGCTGTCGCTGATGCTGGCGGGCGCAGCCGCCGGCCTCGTCATGCCCAGCATGCTCGGGCAGGGAACGGCCCGCGCCGCGCCGCCGGAAACGCCGACCGGCCAGATCATCGTCGGCTTCTCGCAGGAGCCGACCGTCTTCAATCCGCATCTCCTGCATATCGAGGTCGACGACGGCGTCTACTTCTCGCTTTACGATCCGCTGTTCGGCATCAGCCCGGACGGTACCTTCGCCCCGGCGCTGGCCAAGGAGGTTCCGACCGTCGAGAACGGTGGCATTTCGGAGGACGGCCTGACATGGAAGGTGATCCTGCGCGACGACGTGAAGTGGCACGACGGTACGCCGTTCACCGCCGAGGACGTGAAGTTCACGCTGGAACTGCTGGTCGATCCCGATTTCATGAGCTGGCGCAAGACCGGCCATTCGCTGGTGCGTGACATCACCGTGGTCTCGCCGACCGAGATCACCTGGAAGATGGAGGCGCCGTTCGCGCCCTATGCCTCGATCCTCGCCGACACCTTCATCGTGCCGAAGCACGCCTTCGAAGGGGTGGACGACAAGAACAACGCGCCCTTCAACAACGCCCCGATCGGCACGGGCCCGTTCAAGTGGCAGAACCGCGTGGCGGGCGACCATCTCGAACTCGTTGCCAACCCGGATTACTGGGGCGAGGGACCGTATATCGAGCGCGTCATCTACAAGTACATCCCGGACCTGACGGTGCTCTACACCCAGTTCAAGACCGGCGACATCGACGTCATCGGCCTGCAATACATCACGCCGGACCATTACGACGAGGCCAAGGACCTGCCCGGCAAGACGGTTACGGTCGTGCCGACCGCTTCGGTGGAATCCTTCTCCCTCAACTTCGACAAGCCGCAGTTCAAGGATCCCGCCGTGCGTCAGGCGCTCTATGCCGCCATCGACAAGGAAACGATCATCGACGCGCTCTATTACGGCCTGCCCGCGCCGACCGAGTCCTTCGTGCCGCAGCAGTCCTACTACTACAATGCAGACCTGCCTAAGCACGCGTTCAGCATCGAGGAGGCCAACAAGCTGCTCGACGACGCCGGCTGGGCGCCGGGGCCGGACGGCATCCGCGCCAAGGACGGGGTGAAGCTTTCCTTCACCAACTCCACCACGGCGGGCAACCACATCCGCGAGCAGGTGCAGCAATATCTCCAGCAGTCCTTCAAGGAGATCGGCGTCGAGATGACCATCTCCAACCTGCCGCCCGCCGTCATGTGGGGCGATTACTGGATGAAATCGGAGTTCGACTCGGTCGTCGTCGGCATCAACTTCCTGACCGGTGCCGACCCGGACGTGTCCGACCGCTTCAAGTCGACCTCCTCGCCGGCCAAGGGCGGCAACGGCCAGAACACCTGGCTTTACGTCAACGAGGAAGTGGACGGCCTGCTGGACGAGGGCGGCAGGGTCTTCGTGCCCGAGGAACGCAAGCGGATCTACGGCCGCATCCAGGAGATCATCCGCGAGGAACTGCCGCTCCTGCCGCTGTTCCAGTATGCCAATGTGCGCGGCCACAGGGAGGGCGTGCAAGGCATCGATCCGAACATCAACGTGCGTATCGACACCTGGAACGTCAAGGACTGGTACTGGGAGACGTAAGAAGGGCGCGGCTCGGGTTTCTCCCTTGCCGCCAACCCCCTCTGCCCTGCCGGGCATCTCCCCCACAAGGGGGGAGACGTTTCGCGGTGGCCTCTTCCCTCCATCGACCTTTCGAGAGGCGGCGAGGCGGATTTTGGCGAAGCCGGTCCCTCCGGGGTTCTCCCCCGTTGTGGGGGAGATGGCGGCAGCCAGAGGGGCAGCCGGGTGCTTCTTGCGCCTCCCCGCAAACACGAGGCCGCGGCGGACTCGCCGCCCGGCCGTTCCATAACCAACGGAGACCGTCGCCATGCTGCGTTACCTCCTCGGCAGGCTCTGGCAGAGCCTCATCCTGCTCGTGATCGTGTCGATGATCGGCTTTGCCGTGCTGAACCTCACCCCGGGCGGCCCGCTGTCGCAATTCGCGCTGACGCCGGGCATGACCCAGGAGGCGATGGACCGCATCGCCGCGCAGATGGGCCTCGACCGGCCATTGCCGGTGCAATATCTCGACTGGCTGTGGCGTCTCGTGCAGGGCGACTGGGGTCGTTCCTACCGTGACAACCAGCCGGTTCTCACGGTCATCAACCGCCATCTCTTCGCCACCCTGCTGCTGATGGGCACGTCCACGGTGATTTCCATCATCATCGGCACATGGATCGGCATCAAGGGTGCCACGAAACGCTATTCGATCTTCGATTATTCGGCGACCATCGGGGCTATGGTGGCGCTGTCGATCCCGACGTTCTGGTTCGGCCTCGTCGCCATCTATGTCTTCTCGCTGTGGCTGAAATGGCTGCCGGCCGGCAACATGTACACGATCGGCGACGGCTCGATCGGCGATTACGCCATCCACCTGATCATGCCGAGCCTCGTGCTGGCCCTCGTCAACGTCGCCATCTGGAGCCGCTATATGCGCACGGCGACGCTGGAGGTCATCAACCAGGACTTCATCCGCACCGCCAAGGCCAAGGGGCTGACGGAGCGCCGCGTGCTGATGAAGCATGTGGTCGGCAATGCGCTGTTGCCGATGATCACGCTCGCCGGCCTTCAACTCCCGAGCATCCTCGGTGGCGCTCTGGTCACGGAAACGGTGTTCACCTGGCCGGGCATGGGCCGCCTGTTCCTCGACAGTCTCGGCTACAACGACTATCCGGTGGTGATGGGCCTCCTGATGTTTTCCGCCATCCTCGTGCTGGCCGGCAATCTCGTCGCCGACCTGCTCGTCGCCTTCGTCGATCCCCGCATCCGGCTCGGTTGATTCCGGTCAACAAGGAGAAGCCCATGTCCGCTGTCGTTTCCCTCGGTCCCGAAGCCAAGAGCCGCTGGTGGCAGAACCGCACGCTGAGGCGTTTCGCCCGCCATCGCCTCGCCATCGTTGGCGTCGTCATGATCACGGTGCTGACCTTCGCCTGCGTCGTCGGGCCGTATCTCCTGCCTTATGACGAGCTTTACATCGACCTTCGCGCCCGCTTCGCCCCGCCGATGACCGGCGCGCACATCTTCGGCACCGATCCGCTCGGGCGCGACATCGCCGCCCGGCTGTTCATGGCGGGTCGCATCTCGCTGCTGGTCGGCTTCTTCGCCATGCTGATCTCTACCGTCATCGGCACGGTGATCGGCGTTACCGCCGGTTATTACGGCGGGCGGATCGGCGCGGCGCTGATGCGCTTCGTCGATGCCTTCCTGTCGTTTCCGTCGATCTTCCTGCTTCTGGCGCTCGCCGCCTTCATCAAGCCCAGCCCGTTCATGATCACCGTCATCATCGCGGTGACGAGCTGGATGGAGATCGCCCGCATCGTCGAGGCCGAGGTACGCTCGCTGCGCGAGCGCGATTTCGTCATGGCGGCGCGCATGCTGGGCCTCAGGAACAGCCACATCATGTTCCGCGAGCTTCTGCCCAACGTCATCGGCCCGATCATCGTCGCGGCGACGCTGACAGTCGCCCGCGCCATCCTGCTCGAAGCCTATGTCAGCTTCCTCGGCTACGGCATCCAGCCGCCGCTGCCGAGCTGGGGCAACATGCTGAACGGCGCGCAGCAATATCTCGACCGCGCGCCGTGGCTCGCCATCGTGCCGGGGGTGGCGATCACGCTTGCCGTCACCAGCTTCAACTTCATCGGTGACGGGTTGCGCGACGCGCTCGACGCCCGTAGCGACCTGAACTGAGGCGGTGGCGATGACCCGCTTTTCGCCCTTCGACACCTCGCTGTGGTACGCGACCGCCGCTCCCGCGCCGGAGACGCCGGCGCTGGAAGGCGAGGTAAAGGCCGATGTCTGCGTGGTCGGCGGCGGCTATACCGGGCTGACCACGGCGCTGGAGCTTGCCCGTGCCGGGGTGAAGGTGGTGCTTCTCGAAGCGCAGGAAACCGGCTTCGGGGGTTCCGGCCGCAATGCCGGGCACTGCACTCCGACATTTACCCATTACAGCCTGCCCGAATTGCGCACCATGCTGGGAGAGCCGTGGGCAGAACGGCTGATCGAACGCCAGACGCGGGCGAACGACCGCGTTTCGAAAATGATCCGCGATTACCAGATCGACTGCGAATGGGTGCAGAACGGCTATGTCATGGCCGCCCACAATCCGAAGGCGCTTTCGAAGCTTCAGGCCAAGGTCGACACTTATAACGCCGCTGGCGCCCGAACGCGGCTCCTGTCGAAACAGGAAGCCGAGGAAATGACCGGCAGCCCGCGCTTCTTCGGCGGCTGGTTCCATGCCGAAGGCGGGCATCTCAATCCGCTCGGCTACGCGCGCGGGCTGACGCGGGCGGTGATCTCCGAGGGCGGGCAGGTCTTCACGCGCTCCCCGGTCACGGCTTGCGAGCGCCATGCCGGCGGCGGCTGGTCGGTGAAGACGCCGAAAGGTACGGTGATCGCCGACAAGGTGATCTTTTCGACCGGCGCCTATACGGTCGGCGGATGGCCGAAGCTCGACCGGACCTTCAGGATCATGCGTGTCTTCGTCGCTGCCACGCAGCCGCTTTCAGACGAGGAGCGTCGCTCGGTTCTGCCGCAGAACACCACGATCCACGACGGGCGCGGCGACATTTACGTCTACAAATACAATCGCGAGGGCCGCATCGTCGCCTCGATGTTCCCGATGGGTCGCCGCGGCAGCGACATGGACTACACACGGCAGGTGATGACCGACCGGCTGAAATGGCTGCACCCGCAGATCAAAACGGATATCCGCTGGGAGTATTTCTGGTTCGGCGAACTCGACATGCAATACCGCACGGTGCCGCGCTTCTATGATCTGGCACCCGGTGTCGTGGCGCTCACCGGGCTTTCCGGGCGCGGCGTGCCGACCGGCTCGATGCTGGGCTCGATCCTGTCGGAATGGGCGCTCGGCGTGCCGGAAAACGAACTGGCGCTGAAGCTCGAACCGCTGTCGGCCGCACCCTTCACCATGAGCTTCGGCCCGGCGCTGACGCTGCGCTATTACCGGGTGCGCGACTACATTGCGACGAAACTTTCGGGCGTGCCGTTGCCGCCACACGCCTGACCAACGGTCAGACGTCGACCTTGAAGCCGAGGTCGATGTCGCTGGCGGGCAGGCCGCGCAGCCCCCAGTTTTCCGGGGCGGTCTCCACCAGCACCGTCTTGATGTCCGATGCCGGCACCCCGAAGGCGCTGAGTTCCTCGGCCAGGGCGGCATAGAGCCTGCGCTTGGCGTCGAGCGAACGGCCGGAAAACAGCGTGATCTCGATGACGAGATAGGACGGGCCCTTGCCGGGCGGGACGATCATGGCATCGGCGTCATATTCCGCCAGACGGATGCAGCGGTCGTGTTCCGGTATCTTCAGGCCGGCGAGAAGGGCGCGCTGCACCGCCTCGATGATGTCGAGGCGGCGGTCGCCGATCCAGCCCCGGCGGGTTTCGATGCGGGTTGCGGGCATCTTTCTCTCCTGCGTCGGATTTCACACGGCGTCATGGCCGAGGCCCGAGACTGGCGGATCGCGGCGGCCGGCGCAATGCGGCGGCCGTGCGCATCAAGAAAATCCATCGGTTCCATGCACGGCCTTCATGGTTCGCTTGCGGCGCGGCGAGGCGGCGGCGATTTCTCTCCTCATGATCGAGCCGGCTATCTGGCGGCCAGCGGCCGGGAGACGACGGTTCGAAGCCGTTTGCCGAACCTGAAGAAACTGTGCTGAAGAAAGGTTCGCCCCGGGCTGACAAGATCGAGCATTCTGCGCGTTTCGGCGCTGCCGAGCGCTCCGAGCGCTTCCCGGTCGGTATCGTGCGGCGCCTTGGAGAAGATGACGCCGGTGCCGGCGATCACCTTCACCGGGTGCAGTCCGGCCTCGGCCGCGGCCAGGCAGAGGTTGTAGTGGTTGAAGCCGACCAGATGGGCGAAATGAAACGCGCCGAACGCCTTCCTCGTATAGGACGCCACCATGTCGGGCACTTCGATATAGAACAGCCCATCCGGCTTGAGCCAGCCGGCGGCCTTGCGGATGGCGGCGACCGGATCGGCAAGATGCTCCAGCACATGGAACGCGCTGATCATGTCGAACGGCTCGGAATATTCCATCTTCTGCCATGTCGCTATGGATATGCGGTCTCCGTGCAGGCCGCGGGCATAGCCGCCGTAATCCTCGCCGGGCTCGAAGCCGTGCGCATCGAATCCTGCATCGAGCATGGCCGAGACGAATTCGCCCGAGCCGGCGCCGAAATCGAGCGTGCGCGCGCCGGCCGGCAAGAGGCCGAGGACATGTGCGCTGCGCGTGTCTGCTTCCTTCCTGCGCTTGCGGCGGCGACGTTCGTTCGGGCCGGAAACGGACCATTGATAGTCGAAGCGATAGTAGTCGCGGTAGTAGCGCTCCAGTTCCGCGCTCGTCGGCATCGGATTGGTGTAGAAGAGGCCGCAGCCGCGGCAGGCCATCGTCTTCAGCCGTTTCAGCCGCCGGTCGAGGCCGGACACGGGCGTGGCGTCTGCGCTGCGGCAGACCGGACACGTGCAAACCTCGCCCCGGTAGGGGTAGCGGGTCAGCGGCAACATGTTCTGTACGATTGGAAGAAACAGGTTCAATTGCAATGCGGGCCTCAATCATCTCGCCATGACAAGGCGACGAGATAGGCCCCCGGGAAGGGCATTGAAACGGACCCGGGACCATTGCGCCGGCGGGACGGACCTTGATCCGACGGACCTTGCCCGACCGGTCCCCGGACCGCTTTGTTCCATTGTTCTTGCGCGTTTCCGGGCGCGAAATCCGCAACGCAGAATGCACCAGTTTAACAGGTCCTGCTCCTAGTTCGCTTTCAGAAGAAGCGCTGCTTCCGTCCGGTTGCGCACGTTCAGCTTGTGCAGGATGCGGGTCATGTGGTGCTTGACCGTCTTTTCCTGCAAGGCCGCCTGCCGGGCGATTTCCTTGTTGGACAAGCCGGCTGCGACCAGATCGAGTATTTCCGTCTCCCGCGGGGTGAGCTGAGACAGCAGGGCTTCCCGGTTCGCCGTGGCTTTGACATCGACGCCGGTCGCCGTTCCTTCGCCCACGCGCAACTGGGACAGCACGCGGGCCGCGAGGCCGGGAGAGACGTATCCCTCGCCATTCGCGACATTGCGGATGACGTCGATGAGCACCTTGCCGCCGACCCCCTTGAGCAGATAGCCCTGCGCGCCCGTTTGCAGCGCCTGGCGGACATCCTCCCCGTCCTCCGAGGCGGTCAGGACGATCACTCTGGTCGCCGGATTTCTCGCCAGGATGTCGACAAGCGCGGCGAGGCCGCCGCCCGGCATGGACAGATCGAGAAGAAGCACATCGGGGTTGTGACGCTCCACGAGGTCGACCGCTTCCTGCGCGGTCGCGCCTTCGCCGCAGATCACGAAATTCTCGGCTTCGCTCAGGGTCAGCGAAAGCCCCTTGCGAAAGATGGGATGGTCATCGACGATCACGATCCGTGTCACGGTTCATCGTCCTCCGATTGCTGCGGCACCCACATTGCGACCCGCGTGCCCGTGCCCTTGCGAGAGAGAATGTCAAGCCGCCCTTTCAGGCTGGCCACCCGTTCCCGCATGCCGGCCAGACCTAGGCCGGTCGCGGGGGCCTGCATGTCGAAGCCTCTGCCGGAATCCTCGACGACGATCTCCACGCCGCCTTCGCCCGATGCAATCCTGACAACCGGCGAGACGTCGCCGGCATGCTTGGCGACATTATTCAGCGCTTCCTGTATGAAACGGTAAACGCCGACCTTCGCGGTTGTCGAAAGTTCGGGCAATCCCTCTTCCACATCGAGTTCGACCGCCTTTTCCGTGCGGCTCTCATGCACGGTGGCCAGTCTTGCCGCGATTGTTGCCAGCGACCAGTTTTCGAGTTCGGGCAGCGACAGGCCCAGGCATATCTGGCGTATCTCCTTCACCGCCTCATCCACCGCCAGCCGGACCGATTCCAGCGCCTGTCCGTCTCCGGTCCTGGCGCTGTCGAGCCTCAACGCGGCGAAGGCGAGGTGCTGTGTGGGGCCGTCATGCAGTTCGGACGAGATCCGCCGCAGGACCCGCTCGTTGATGGCGCTGATCCGCCTGTTGGCCTGATCCAGACGGCGCGTCAGCGTCTCGTTCTGCGAAAGGAGGCGGGAAAGCTCATCGAGCCTTGCGCCGAGCGCGGCGCGCTGCGTTTTGATCGTCGTATCCGCCCGCGAGATCAACAGGTAGAACGCCGAGAGCATGAGCAGCGTGACGCCGCCGACGACGAGCCAGGTTTGCCGGCGGGCTTCGAACAGGTTGGCTTGCAGGTTCTCCGCCACCGCATAGAATTCGGCAACGGCCACCACTTCGCCCGTCGCCGACGAACGAACGGGACTGTAGATTTCGAGGAGCGGGCCCCGCTGGCTGTTGTCCGAAACGTTTTCCTCGCTGTCGAGCCTGTCGAACTCCGCGTGCAGCCGGCCACCGATCGCCGCAGACAATCCTTCAGTCAGCTCGAATGTCCGGCCCACGAGAGCCCGGTCGCTGCTGTAGAGAATTTCGCCTTTCGGGCTCCAGAGCTTGAAGACGGCGATCTCGCGGCTGAGGGCGCCCTGGGTGAGAATGAAATCGAGGGCCTCGCTCGTGCGTTCGTCCACGCCGCCCTGTTCGAGACCCTGCGTGACCGGCGCGACGATGCCGTCGACATAGAGCGCCGTCATCGCGGCGGCGTTATCCGTGACGCCTTCCTCGATTTCCAGTGTCACCCAGAACCCGATCGCCGCCATGCCCAGCGTAAGAACGGTGGCCGACATGGCCAGAAATTGCTTGAGAAGGCTGAACCGCGTGATGCCGGCCGTCTCCGCTGTGATCTGTTCCGTTGGCGTCATGAATGTTTCTGTTGTGAGAGATACGAACTTGAGACATACGCCGCCAGGTCACGTCCGGCAAATGCCCGGGCATGACAGGCACGGGAAATGCCACAGAAATATGGCTTGCGCATTCGCCATCACGGCTTTCGATGCCGCCGCCCGGGTTTACCGGACACGCGGCACCCATTTGAGGATGTGCTCGCCGACCGTGACGAGTTCGCCGCGCTGGTTGACGACCTCGATCTTTGCGCGCGTGCGCAGCCGCTCGTGGTCGACTTCCGCGACCGTGTAGGTCACGGTGATCGTGTCACCGAGGAATACCGGGCCGAGCATGCGGATGCGGTCGTAGCCGAGCGAGACGGGCGTCGAGTCGATGCCCTTGGCCAGGCTGCGTTCGATCAGCATCGTCGAGGTGGTCGACATGAAGCCGATGATCAGCGCGCCATGCGCGATCCGCCTGCCGTATTTCGAGGTGCGCATGAACTCCTCGTCGACGTGGTTGCCGCTGAGGTCGCCGGTGATGCCGGCAAAGAGATAGACGTCGCTTTCCGAAACGGTTTTCGAGAAGCGGACCTGATCGGAGATTTCAACATTCATATAGGTCATCGGGTTCTTCCAGTTGGCTATGAGGGTCGATTGCTGGGAGCGGGCGCCACGGCGCCGGCCTCGACGAGGGCGTCGATTTCCGACTGGTCGAAGCCGAGCGAGGCGAGGATCTCCTCGCCGTGCTCGCCGATCTCGGGCGGCATGCGGCGAAGGTCCGGCACGGCGCCGTCATATTTCAGCGGATGGTTGACGATGGTGGCCTCGCCGCCGCGCACCGGGATCGTGCTGAAGATGCCGTTATGGATGGCCTGCGGATCGACCAGAAGGTCGTCGTAGTCGTTCACCCGCTCGTACCAGACGCCGGCGATCTCGAAGGCTTCCGAAAGCGCGGAAAAACGCCACGTCAGGAGGATATTGGCGAGTGTCGAGGCGATGAGGTCGCGTTCGGCATAGGCGTCCTTGCCGGCAAGGGCGCGCAGCGGGTCGCTGTCGAGCGCTTCGGCGATCTTCCCGATCGCGTTCAGCGAGATGGCGACGAAAGCGTCCTCCAGCTGGTAGACGCCGTAGGGGGCCTCGTGGAACCACGTTCCCAGATGCGGGTCGCGCCGGAAGCGCTCGCGGGTCTGCTTGCCGGAATAGTAGAGGGTCAGCGATTCCGCCTGAAGGTCGATGCCCGCATTGAACAGGCTGCCCTCGATCCGCGTGCCCTTTCCGGTTACGAGCTTCGAGGCGTAGGCGGCCGCGATCCCCATTGCGAGAAGCGCCGCACCGTGCTGGTCGACCGCGGCGCAGCCCGTCACCGTCGGGGTTGCGCCGCTTGCGCCGATCAGCCCCGCGCGGGCCTGGATCAGAAGGTCCTGGCCCGGCCTGTCCTTCAGCGGGCCGTCGGCGCCGAAGCCTGTCGCCGAAGCGTAGATGATGTCCGGCTTGATCCGGCGCACGGCGTCGTAGCCGAGTTGCAGCCGATCCATGACGCCCGGGCGGTAGTTCTCGACGATCACGTCCGCGCTTTCGATGAGACGGTGCAGCACGGCCGCGCAATCGGGGTGCTTGATATCCAGCGCGATGCTTCGCTTGTTGCGGTTGGCGCACAGGAAGAAGACGCTGACATCCTCGATGAAGGTCGAGGCGCCCGCCCAGTGCCGTTCGAAGGCGCCGTTGCGCGGCTCCACCTTGATGACGTCCGCCCCGAGATCGGCGAGGTACTGGGCAGCGGCGGGGCCTTGCAGATAATGACAGAAGCTCAGGACCCGCATGCCGTCGAGCAGGCGCGGCGCTTGTGGTGGGCTCGATGTCTTAGTCACGTTCGGATGTCCTTTCATTTGACGGCGGAACGATGCCCGGCGTTGTCCGCGGCGGCGAGGCGGCGGATCAGGCTGCAAGCAACTGGCGTGCGATGACGATGCGCTGGATCTGGCTCGTGCCCTCCCAGATCCGGTAGACGCGGCTGTCACGGTAGAGGCGTTCTATGGTGGCGTCCCGGGAGTAGCCGTGGGCGCCGTGAATTTGCAGCGCGTCGTCGACCACCTTGGCGGCGAGTTCGGAGGCGAAGAGCTTGGCCTCCGATACTGCGCGGATCAGGGGGCCGCCGGTGTCGCGCATCCATGCGGCGCGATGCGTCATCAGGCGGCCCGCCTCTATCTGCACCGACATGTCCGCCAGCATGAACCGGATAGCCTGAAGGTCGGCGATCGGCGCTCCGAACGCCTTGCGGTTACGGGCGAAATCCAGCGCCAGGTCGAACGCGGCCTGGGCGATGCCGATCGACTGCGCCGCCATTCCGATCCGGCCGGAATTGAGCGATGCCAGGGCCCGCTTCATGCCTTTTCCGGGCGGCGCGAGCATGCGGCTTTCCGGCACGAAGCAATCCTCGAAGACGAGTTCGCCGGTGGCCAGTCCCCGCACGCCCATGATCCTGCTCGCCGCCCCGCGCCGGAATCCCGGGGTGGACGCCTCGACGAGGAACAGCCCTATTCCGTCCCGGCCCAGACTGCGGTCGGTGGTTGCCACCACGATGGCGAGATCGCAGATGCCGGCGAAGGTGATGAACTGCTTGGCGCCATTGAGCAGGAAGCCGCCGTCGACAGGCTTTGCGAGGGTCCGGATGGCGGCGACGTCGGAACCGGCGTCGGCCTCCGTCTGGGCGATGGCGCAAATGATTTCCCCGCGTCCCATCCGGGGCAGGAACGTCGTACGGTCCTCCGTGCCGGCATTGCTCAGCAGGATGTCGCACATGAGCTTGTTGACCATGTGGGCGTCGGCGACTGCGGCGGAGCCGCGGGCCAGTTCCTCCTGCACGACCGCCCAGGCCAGCGTATTCGTCTCCGCGCCGCCATATTCGGCCGGCAGCGTCATCGCCAGAAGGCCGAGTTCCCCCATCCGGCGGTAGATATCGGCGGGGAACGCGTCGGTTTCGTCGATCGATGCCGCGTCCGGCCGGACCACGCCGGAAACGAACGCGCGCACCGTGTCGCGAATGATCCGTGTCTCTTCATCGAGTTCGAACATGCCAGTGCCCTGTCCTGAAGCGAGGCCGTACGCGCCGGCCGTCATGCGAATGGGGAGAGTGGCCGGTGGGGCGGCAAAGCCGTCGCCACCGGCCCGGTGCCTATTCCTGGCCGATCGCGTCCTGGATGAGCTTCAGGTTTTCCTCGCCCTGCGGCACGCTTGCGAGCAGATTGGGCCAAAGGCCCTTGGCCACCGTCTGGAATTCCGCAAGATCGGGTTCGTTGATCGCCACATTGGCTTCACGCAGCGTGACGAGCGCTTCCTCGTAGGTGCGGTTGTAGGCTTCGAGGGATGCGTCCTTCGCCTGCCTTGCCGCATCGCGGACCAGTTCCTGCTGCTCGGGCGTCATGCGGTCGAAGATCGGCTTCGACATGACGAGCAGCGACGGCATGTAGTGGATCTTGGTCAGGCTGAAATCCTTGATGACCTCGATGAACTTGTCCTGGACGACCTGTTCGGGAGAGGCCTCCGCCCCGTCCACCACGCCGTTCTGCAATGCGACGAACACCTCGCTGTAGGCCATCGGGGTCGCCTGCGCGCCGAGCGCGTCGTAGGTCTGCACGAAGCCCGGCCCTTGCAGGACCCGCAGCTTCAGGCCGCGCATGTCTGCAAGGCTGTTGATCGGCTTGTTGCCGAAGACGCTGCGCTCGAAGACGGAAAAGAAGTTCAGGCCGACGAGGCCCGCATCCGGCAGGAGCGCCAGGAACCGGTCGCCCACCTCGCCCTGGAGGAGACCGTTCGCCTCGTCCACCGAGCTGAAGAGATAGGGTAGCGAGAACACGGCATATTGCGGGATGCTGTTTTCGAGCGGTGGGCCGGCGGTGATGAAGGCGCCGATCGCGCCGGTGCGCGCCGACTGGATCATCCTGACCTCGCCGCCGAGCTGGCTCTGGGGAAAGATCGAGACGGTGATCTCGCCGTTGCTTCCGGCCTCCACCACTTCCTTGAACTTCTCCGAGGCCACCTGATAGTGGCTGTCGAGCGCCAGCGTGTGGCCGAGGGTGATCTCGAGGGCGCTGGACATGGTCGGCAGCGCCGCGAACAGGCTGCCCAATGTGACGATGTTGACGAGTTTCATGTGTATTCCTCCCAGGTTGCAGCTAACGTATGAAGAAGAGTGAAATCGCCGGCACATAGGCCACGATCAGGATGTTGACGACCAGAACGGCCAGGAACAGCAGCAGCGGCCGGATGATCTGGTCGAGCCTGATGCCCGCCACTTCGCATGCGATGAAGAGGTTGACGCCGACCGGCGGCGTGACCATGCCGACGGCCAGGTTCACGACCATCACCATGCCGAAATGGATCGGGTCTATGCCGTACTGGTAGGCGATCGGGCCGAGGATCGGCGCGAGGATGATGATGGCCGCAAGGGTCTCCATGAACATGCCCACCACGAAGAGCAGGATGTTGACGATCAGCAGGAAGACGATCGGCGAATCCGTCAATGCGCCGAGCCATGCGCCGATCTGCTGCGGAATCTGGCTGATCGTCAGGAAGAAGCCGAGGGCGGACGCGAAGGCGACGATCAGCAGGATGCCGGCCGAGATGAGCGCCGACCTGACGAAGACCTCGCCGAGATAGCGCCAGCGCAGCTCGCGATAGATCACGAGGCTGACCACGAGGCCGTAGGCCACGGCGACGACGGCCGCCTCCGTCGGCGTGAAGGCGCCCGAATAGATGCCGCCGAGAATGATGATGGGCATCAGCAGGGCAAGGATCGCATCCCAGGCCGCCTTCGCCACGCCCGAGGCCCATTCGTAAAGGCCCACGGAGGTGACGTCGTCGAAACCGCGAACATAGGCCGTGACGATCGACGTGAGGATCAGGGATATGCCGATCATGATGCCGGGGAGAATCCCCGCGATGAAAAGCGTGGCGATCGACTGGTTCATGACCAGCCCGTAGATGATGATCGGCAGCGACGGGGGAATGATCACCCCGAGTTCGCCGGAAGAGGCGACGAGCGCGGCGGCGTAGTTGCGCGGATACCCCTTCTTCACCATTGCGGGAATGGTGGTCGAGCCGACGGCGGCGGTCGTTGCCGAGGACGAGCCGGAAATGGTGGAGAACAGCATGCTTGTCAGCACGGCCGCGCCGCCGAGGCCGCCCCTGAGCCAGCCGATCAGCGCGTTGGCGAGGTTGACGAGCCGCTGGGAGATGCCGCCGGCCTGCATGATGCTGCCGGCCAGGATATAGAACGGCACCGCCATCAGGGAAAAGCTGTCAAGGCTCTCGAACACCGTCTGCGAGGCCGAGATCAGCGGCAGGCCGCGGGCCCACAGGCCGACGAAAGACAGGGTGCCGATAGCGACGCCGACCGGCACGGTGATCGCAAGGAGGACGAGGAGCCCGATGATGATTTGTGCGAGGAGCATGACTCAATCCAGTACTTCTTCGTTACCTTCGAGAAGATTCCTCTCTCCGGTAAGGGTTTCCGCGACGACCACGAGCAGGTTGAAAATGGCGATGAGCGCGCCGACCGGCATGGCGATGTAGACCCAGTTCATCGGCAGCCGCAGGACGGGGGAGAGTTCGATGGAACTCATTGTCGTCCACCGGAAGCCGATATTGACGATGACGGCGAAGAAGCCGATGCAGATCGCGACGGAAAGAAGCTTGAGCGCGATGCCGACGGGGCGGGGAACCAGCAGCGCCAGGATTTCCACCGCGATCATGCGGAAGTTCCGGCACAGCACGGCCACGCCGATGAAGACGACCCAGACCATCAGGTATCGGGAAATCTCCTCCGTCCACGGCGCCGCGATGATGACGTTGAAGAGCGGCAGGACGAACCGGATGACGATCTGGATGAAGACGGCGGCGCTGGACGCGGCCAGAAAGATGCCGACGACCCAGCCGAGAACGCGATTCAGGCCGTCGGTGAAACGGGTAATGGGTTGCACGAAATCCTCCCTTTCGAGCGATGAAACTGCTGTCACGCGCGCGCGGCGAGTGCGGCGCTGGCTGCCTCCACGACTGCGGTGACGTGTTCGCGCTCGACGCCCGAAAGCGGCAGGCGCGGCGCACGCGTCCATTCGGGCGCGCCGTATACGAGATGCTCGGCGAGCTTGATGTACTGGACGAGCTTTACATGCGTATCGAGATGGAATGCCGGTGTGAGAATGCGGTAAAGGTCGCGCGCCTGCGAAAAGCGCCCTTCGCTGCAAAGGTCGAACAGGGCCACGCATTCGCGCGGCCAGGCATTCGTCATGCCCGACACCCAGCCGGTGGCACCGAGCGCCACGCTCTCCAGTACCTGGTCGTCCACGCCGCAGAAGACCGCGAAGCGCTCGCCCAGTGCGTTGAAGATGTCGGTGACGCGGCGCACATCGCCGCTCTCCTCCTTGATGCAGACGATTTCCGGCACGTCGGCCAGTTGCTCGAGCACGTCCGGGGTCACGTCCACGCCGTAGGCGATCGGATTGTTGTAGATCATCAGCGGAAGATCGGTCGCGCCGGCGATGGCGCGATACCACGCGACCGTCTCGCGCGCATCCGTCTTGTAGCCAAGGCTCGGAAAGGCCATGAACCCTTCCGCGCCCCAGCTTTTCATGCTTCTGGCCAGGCTTTGCGCCTGCTCGGTGGTGATGGCCGCCAGACCCGACAGCATCGGCACGCGGCCGGCGATGGCCTCGGCCGCACCGCGCAGCACATGCTCGCGCTCGGTATCGTTCAGGGATGCGTTCTCGCCCAGCATGGGCAGCATCACGATGCCGTTCACGCCCGCATCGACGAGGCGCTCCACGCTTTTCCGGGTCGCTTCCATATCGACCCTGCCGTCAGGCGACATCTTCGTCGTAACGGCGGGGAAAACCCCGTTCCAGTTCGTCATCCGCCCCTCCCAAGGCTTCCTCCGCTTCAGATCGAAAGTCCGGCGCCACGATTGCGTTGCCTCCCGCAACGCATCGGGATCGGAGGCCGACTTCATGCCAGACAATCCTGAAAGCGCTTTCAGACTAAGAGAGCATTTCGCAGATGTCAAACGGCTTTTATGAATCCGCAAGTGGCACGTTCATGCCGCATGCCGTTCCATGATGTGCGAAACCGATGTTTGCACTCGTTTGGGTGCGCGGCTTGTGCTAATCAGTCGATGTGGAATTTTAAGAGCGTTTTCAGAGCAGGAGCCACAAGCGTGAACAAGAAGACCTCGCTTGCCGATGTTGCGGCCATCGCCGGCGTGTCGGTTGCAACCGTCTCTCGCGTTCTGAACAATCCCAAGATCGTCAAGGCGGATCTGCGCGAGCGTGTCCTCAAGGCCTCGCGTGACCTCGGCTATGTTCCGCATGGCGCGGCGCGGGCGCTCGCCTCGAACCGGACGCGCTCCATCGGCGTCGTCGTGCCGACCCTCGGCATCTCCGTCTTCGCCCGGGGCGTGGAGGCGCTTCAGGACCGTCTCGGCGAGGACGGATACCGCCTTCTGGTCGCGAACTCGCAATATGATCTGGCCAAGGAATTCCAGGAAACGCAGTCGCTGCTGGCGCATGGCGTCGACGGGCTGATCCTGGTCGGTAACGAACGCCTGCCCGAAACCCGCAAGCTGCTTCGGAAATACGCCTGCCCGGTGGTGGTCACGTTCGTCCACGAGGCTGCCGAGGACTATCCGGCGGTTGGCTTCAACAATTTCTCTTCCTCCTACGACATGACGAGCTATTTGATCGGCCTCGGCCACCGGCACTTTTCCGTGCTGACCAGCCCAGCCGGCAACAACGACCGCATTCGTGGCCGCTGCGACGGCGTTTTGCGCTGCCTTGAGGATTCGGGGCCGGAAACCACGCTCGAACACCTGCTCGAAGTGCCGTACATGATGGAGGCGGGCCGCGAGGGGCTGCGTGAAATCGTCGAGCGCGCGCCGCGCACGACCTGCCTCATCTGCACGACGGACGTCATCGCGGTCGGCGCGATGGCGGAGGCGCGGCAGCTCGGGATTGCCGTGCCGGACGACCTCTCGATCGCCGGATATGACGGCCTCGACTTCGCCAGCTACCTGACGCCGGCCCTGACGACCGTCACCGTTCCCGCGCCGGAAATCGGCGCCCGTGCCGCCGAGCGGATGCTGGACATTCTCGCCGGCCGCCCGTCGCAGCCGACGACCGTGATCGATGCGGCGCTGACCGTTCGCGGCTCGACCGCCGCTCCCCGGCCGGCGGAGCGGCCGCTGTTGAAGCGGGCCGCCCACGATGCTGCGGTCACGCCGGACGATTGAACGAGGGTGGCCGCTTGGCCAGAAAGGCCGAAAGCCCTTCGGCGAGATCGGTGCCCCGGAACAGCGCGCCGAAGGCTTCCGCTTCGACGGTGTCGATCCCGCCGGCCGGGTCGGCGGCGGCGATGGTGCGTTTGGCGAGAACGAGCGCCTGTCCGGGCAGGGCGGCAAGATCGTTGGCGAGTTGCAGAACCGAGCCATCGAGCTCGGCCGGTGGAACCACCCTGTTCACGAGGCCCAGTTCTGCGGCGCGCGCCGCCTCGATCGGCTGGCCGAGCATCACCAGTTCGCGGGCACGTAGAGGCCCGATCTCGTGGACGAGCCGCTTCATGCCGCCGGCGGCGGGCAACGCCCCCAGCCTGATTTCCGGAAAGCCGATCTTCGCGTCGCTTGCCGCGATGCGGAAGTCGCAGGCCAGCATCAGTTCGGCCCCGCCGCCCAGCGCCAGACCGGCGACCTTGGCGATGGTGACGGCCGGCAGGGCTGCCAGCCTGTCGAGAAGATATTGCTCGAAGCGAATCTTGGCGACGCCGCCAAGCTCGTCCGCCGGGAACTCACCGATATCCGAGCCCACCGAGAAGGCCCGGTCGCCGGCAGCCTCCAGCACCACGACGCGAATCTCCGGCCGGCCTTCGATCTTCGCGAGGCGCGCGAACAATGTTTCGCGCAGCGCGACGGTCAGGATGTTCAGCGGCGGGTTTTCGATCCGCAGCGTCGCAATCGGCCCGTCGACATGCAGTCCGATGCCGGTTCCCGTCATGGCGTGGCGCTTCCGGCCGGGTCGAGCCGTGCGGGCGTGGCGCGCAGTGCGCCGGGCTTGAGAACCATCAGCAGCGCCTCGGCGAAATAATATTCGCCGAACAGCACCGCCGCGTCCGGACCGATGTTGTGCGGCCTGGAGTAACAGCCGTGGCGGAGAAGGCCGCGCTCGGCATCGTCACGCGAAAGATGCTCGCGGCACAGGTCGCGGAGGATCCCGATCGCCTGCGAACGCCGCTCTTCGGCAAGCTCGGCGTCGGGCTCGAGATCCGCCACCTGAAGAAGCGCGTTTGCCATGATCGCGGAGGCCGCCGTGTCGAGCGTTGCGTCCGGTCCCGCCGGATCGTCGAAGTCCCACGGCGCCGCGGTGGCGTCGCCCAGCGCCTCGAGGAACCTGTCGGCAAGCCGGTGGGCGAGCGCCAGATAGGCGAGCGAACCGGTGGCACGCGCGGTTTCGGCAAAGCCGAGAACGGCCCAGCCTTGTCCGCGCGACCAGAAGGACTCGTCGCCATAGCCCTGGAACGTATAGCCCCGGCGCCTCTCGCCGGAGGGCAGGTCGTACTCGACCGCATGGTAGGTGGACAGATCGGGGCGGATGAAGGCGCGCTCGGTCGCCTGCGCATGCAACTCGCCGGCCACGAGGAAACTGTCGTCGCGTGCCTGTCCGGCGGCCCAGTAGAGGAGCGGCAGGTTCGCCATCGTGTCGATCGCCGAACTGCGCCGGCCGCGAATATCGTCGTGCGGCCCCCAGGAGGAAACGTAGGCTCCCCTGTCGGTGCGCACGAGCCGGGCGCGAAGCTGGCGTGCAGCGTTCAGGCCAATCTCGGCATAGGTCTCGTCGCCGGTGATATGAAAGGCGGGCAGGGCGCTGGACAGGAAGATGAAGCCGATATCGTGGGTGTTGGGGTCGCCGGAGCGGTCGGCGACCATGCGCATGCGTTCGCGCGCCAGTTCCAAGGCTTCGGCCTTGCCGGTGTGGAGGTGCGATATGAGGAGCAGGCCGACCCAGAAGCCGCAGAACCAGTTGCCGTGGCTCCAGGCCTCGCCGTCATATCCTGCCGAGCGCGACGCATACATCGTGTCCCAGCTGCCGTCGGGACGGGTGACATAGGGAAAGCCCACCCCCAGCGTCTTCTCGTCCTCCAGCGTCTTGCGGGCAAGCAGATCCAGCGCTTCGGTGAAGGCCGCGCGCGTTTCCCTGTCGACAATCATGATTTCTCCTCCCTCATGATTTCCTGACGATCGTTCAGCGATCAGGTCATGGAATATTATGAAAGCGCTTTCAGATCAATGGTCATCTTGATCACCCCGTGCGAGGGGTTGGCGGAACGCCCTGTCGCAGGGCGTCCGGCGTGCCGGTTTCGGGAGAAAACGAGGTTGTCTGCGGCGGGAGCCGGCGATCACTTCGTCTCGGGAGGCGCGGTGTCGTGTCCGTTGGTGGAATCGAGGATATCCGCGAACTGGAGCAATCCATCGATCAACCGGTGCTGCGCATCCTTGTCGAGTTTGTTCAGGCGGGCCCATTGGGCGTTGAAGACGTCGGGAATGGCCCTGTCGATGACCGCCTCGCCGGAGGCGGTGAGCTGGATGCGGATGGTGCGCCTGTCGGTCGGCTGGGGCAGGCGGGCGATGTAGTGCTGTGCCTCCAGCTTGTTGAGGCGGCTGTTGAGGCCGGCGCCGCTCAGGAGAAGCGATTGCGTCAGTTCCTTGGGCGTCAGGTTGTAGGGCGCGCCGGCACGCCGGAGCGCTGTGAGAACGTCGAATGTGCCGCGCACCAGCCCGTAGGGTTCGAGCACATCATCGATAAACGCGGTGGACTGGATATGAAGGCGGCCGATCAGGCCGTAGATCTGCACGGGAACCGGGTCGATATCCGGCCGCTCGGTCTGCCATTGGCGAAAGATCTCGTCGACGCGCTGGCGCGCGGCATTGTCGGCGGAAATCCGGCGCTTCTTTTTCTTCGGGCCGTCCTGATCCATTCCATCCATTCCGTTGCTGTGGGCATGACGTTTGCGCCTGCCGCCTCATGCCGTCCAGGTGATCACACGCTTTTCGAGATAGTCCAAGATATAGAAAAGCGCCACGCTTAACACGGTCAGCAGCAGGATGGCGGCAAAGGCGACCGCGGTCTGCGACTGGGATGTGGATATCACGATCAGGTAGCCGAGCCCGCTCTGGGCGGAAACGAATTCGGCGATGACCGCGCCGATGACGGCGAAGGTGATGGCCACCTTGCAGCCGGTGAACAGCGAGGGCAGGGCGGAGGGAAGCCGCAGCCGGCGCAGGATCGTGTGCTGCGAGGCCCCCAGCGAGCGCATCAGGTCGAGCATGGATTTCGGCACGTTTTCGAGGCCGGCCACGACATTGACGAGGATCGGGAAGAAGCAGACCAGAACGACGATGACGATCTTGGGCCATTCGGAAAAGCCGAACCACAGCGTGACGAGCGGCGCGAGCGCGACTTTCGGTATGGACTGGAGGCCGAGCAGGATCGGATAGACGATCCGCCGGGCGATCGGGTTGAACGCGATGAGTGCTGCCAGCGGCAGCGAAAGGGCAAGTGCCAGCAGAAAGCCGAACACGGTTTCGCGCAGCGTCACCAGCGCGTTGGCCATGAGTTCAGGGCCCCACTCCACGAAGGCGCGGGCGATGTCGGTCGGCGGCGGCAGGATCCAGCCCGGCACCTCGAAACTCTTCACCAGAACCTCCCACAGGACGAGGCAGGCGGCATAGACGGCGGGCGTCAGCAGACGGCTGGCGATGGAGGAAATATTCATGCGTCAGACTTTCTTGCGGGCGAAGATGAGCTCCCGGATCTCCTGCTTGATCTCCTGAAAGCGCGGGTGCGCCGCCGTTTCGACGGAACGGGGGCGGGGCAGGTCGACCGCGATATCGGCCTCGATCCGTCCCGGGCGCGGCGACATGACGAGAACGCGGTCGCCGAGCAGGATCGCTTCGTCGATGTCGTGGGTGATCATGAAGGCCGTGCGGCCCAGTTCTCCCCACAGGCGGGAAAGCTCCAGCGAAAGCTCCTCGCGGGTCAGCGCATCGAGCGCGCCGAAGGGCTCGTCGAGCAGCAGGAAGCGCGGATCGGCCAGCATGGCGCGGCAGAACGCGGCGCGCTGCTTCATGCCGCCGGACAGCATTTGCGGACGCAGATGGGCGAAATCCTTGAGGCCGGTCATCTCCAGCAGCCGCCAGGCGCGCTTTTCGGCGGCCCCGCGCGGCAGGTTGAGAATGTCGGCGGGCAGCATCACGTTTTGCAGGATGGTCGCCCAGGGGAAGAGCACATGTTCCTGAAAGATGATGCCGACTTCGTAGGAAGGGCTGTCGAGCGGCGTTCCGTAGCGCAGAAGCGTGCCTTCGCTTGCCTCGTCCAGCCCGGCGATCAGCCGCAGAAGGGTGGATTTGCCGCAGCCGGAAGGGCCGACCACGGAAACGAACTCGCCGGAGCGGATCCTGAGGTCGACGGGACCGAGCGCATGGACCTCGCGCCCGCCCTTGTCGCGGAAGCGCTTGGTGACACCGGTAATCTCGATGACAGGGACGGCCGCCGCCCCTGTCACCGTGTCCTTTGCGGCTTCGGGTGAAGCCGCGACGGGAGCATGCGTCATTCCACAAATCCTTCCACCGCAACGTCGGCCGGGTCGACCGGGGTGTTGAGCGTGAAATATTTGCTGACGACGTCAACCGTTTCCTTCACGCGGGCCGGGTCGATCTTGCCCAGCGGCTGGCCTTCGACGGTGGCCAGTTCTCCCACCAGCCGGGTTTCGCCCTCGATGACCGCCGGTTCGATCTGCTTCTGGTACTTGTGCATGATTTCGGCGGCTTCGGCCGGATCGGCGAAGGCGTCTGTCATACCCTTGATCGTGGCGCGAACGAAGGCGCGCAGCATGTCGGGGTTCTTGGTGATCATATCCTCGCTGGCGATGATGCCGTTGGAATAGTAGCTCAGCCCGACGTCCTTGTAGACGAAGGCCTTGACGGCCGCCGGTGCGGTGGCCTTGGCCACGAGCGGCTCGCCGACGCTGAACTGGCCGATGCCGTCGGCGCGCCTGGTCGCCAGAACGGAGGAGAGGGCGGAGGAATCGGCCGTCACCCAGTTCACCTTATCTGCATCGATGCCGGCGGCCTCGGCAAAGGCGGGGAAGAGCAGGCGCACCGAGCTGGACGCCGTATCCGCCAGCGTCTTGCCTTCCAGGTCCCTGGGCGTCTCGATGCCGCTGTCGGCCAGCGTGAAGATCGCCTGCGGCGGCGTCGCATAGACGATGGAGATCATCTTCACCGGCACCTTGTCGTTGCCGCGGGCGAGAACGAGCGACCCGGCATCGGCAAAGCCGATATCCGCCGCGCCCGAGGCGACCTTCTTCACCGCGTCGGCGGAACCCTGGCCGCGCAGGATGTTCACGTCCAGACCTTCCTGCTTGTAGTACCCTTTGTCGAGGGCGACATAGTAATAGGCGTGACGGCCGTTGAAGCCGAAATCGGTGATGAAATTCACCTCCGCCGCCTGCGCGGCCGAGGCAAGCGGCGAAATCAGGGCGGCCAGGGCGAGAAGGGCGACCAGACGTTTTTTCATTGGGATCGTCTCCATGAAGCTGACGGAATTTTCAGAGCGGTGAGGCATGGCGTCAACGGGAACGGGGCTTCGGTTAAAATCGTTCCATATCGAATGAAAATACCTTAATTGGCGACTTGATTGCCGTCAATTCCCTGCTGTGATCAAAATTTAATCATTGCCTTGAAAGTAGCGCTCAATGGAGAGGCAGGCCGCCGATAATCTGTCCAAATGTCGAAAATAGGTGAATTTCGAGGTCGGTGAGAGCCGGGTGAATTCGGTCTCGGCTCGCGATGGAAGGAGATGCGATGCTGATGTGGCTGGCTTGACAGCGTTCCAAACTTGACCTTAAACAAGATTATCATTCGATAGCGAATTAAATATTCTTGAGGTCATGTCATGGATAAGTCGGCCAGAATTGCCGTCATCGGTGCGGGAATTGCCGGTCTCACCGTCGCGGGTCTCTTGCAGAAGCAGGGATACCGGGTCGCCGTCTACGAGCAGGCGGAAAGCTTCTGGCGCATCGGTGCGGGCATCATTCTCGGCGCCAGCACCGCCAAGGTCATGCGCCGGCTCGGCCTGGAGGAGGGCATGGTCAGGACGGGGATCTGCCCGGATGCCTTCGTCAGCCGCGACGTCGAGACCGGTGCGGTGCTCAACGAACTCGTCTTCGACGAAGCGGCTGAGGCGCGCTTCGGCGGTCCCTTCGTCAATATCCATCGTGCGGATCTGCACACGCTTCTGGTTTCGGCGCTGGCGCCCGGGACGATCCGCTTCTCGCATCATCTGGCCGATATCCGCCCTGCTAGCGACCATGTCGCCCTGCGCTTCCATAACGGCCATGCGGCGGACGCCGATATCGTCATCGGCGCGGACGGCATCCGTTCGGTGGTGCGCGAGGCGATCCAGGGGCCTGCCACGCCGCGCTACATCGGCAAGATCGCCCTGCGTGCGGTTTTCCCGCGGGCGCGCGCCGCCGGCGTTCCCATGCGCGACTGCACGAAATGGTGGGGAGACGACCGCCACCTGCTTTCCTATTTCATGACGGACCGCCGCGACGAATGCTATGTCATGGCCGCCGTGCCGAGCGATGACTGGAACGCAGAAAGCGTCCCGGCCGAAGGCAGCAGCGACGATTTTCTGGCCGCCTTCCCGAATGCGCATCCCGATCTCAAGGGGCTTCTGGAGGCGACCGACAATGTTTCGATCCTGCCGATCTGCGACCGGGTGCGCAACGACGCGTGGAGCGAAGGGCGCATCGTCCTGATGGGCGACGCCTGCCATGCGGTGCGCCCGTTCATGGCCGCCGGCGGCTCGATGGCCATCGAGGACGCCGCCCTTCTTTCCCGGGCGATCGAGCTTTGCGATACGCCGGAAGCGGCCTTCGCGCTCTACGAGGCCAAGCGCATTCCGCGCGTCGGCGACGTGCAGCGCATTTCCGTCGAGAATTCCTGGCTGAAGCTGCCGGGCGATACGGCCTGGTTCTTCGGCTACGATCCGTTTGCCGACAGTCTCGATCTGGCCGCCTGATACCGCTGTCGAAGGAGCGTTCCATGTCCGCATATGAACCCGATCCCATGATCAAGCGCGACCTCGTCGGCTACGGCGAGACGATGCCGGATCCGAAATGGCCCGGCGGCGCCGTCATCGCGGTGAATTTCAACCTCAATGTCGAAGGCGGCGGTGAAGCGACGCTTGCCAACGGCGACGCGGTTTCCGAGGGCATGCTCAACGATATCGGCGTCGGGACGAAGATCGGCAAACGGGTGCCGCTGGTCGAATCCGTCTTCGAGTTCGGCAGCCGCCGCGGTTCCTGGCGTGTTCTCGAAGCGTTCGACCGGCATGGCATCAAGGCCAGCATCCTGGGCGTGGCGCGCAGCCTCGAACAGAACCCGGATCTTGCCCGCGCCTTCTTGGCGCGGGGCCATGAACTGGTCAGCCACGGCTATCGCTGGATCGACTACGTCGAGGTGGACGCGGAGACCGAGCGCGAGCACATGCGCAAGGCGATCGATATCCTGACCGGTCTTGCCGGCGAGCGTCCGCTCGGCTGGATGACCGGGCGGCCCAGTCCGAACACGCGCACGCTGATCATGGAGGAGGGCGGTTTTCTCTACGACCGGGATTCGCTGGCCGACGAGCTGCCCTACTGGATCGAGGGGCCGAACGGCCCGCATCTGGTCATTCCCTATTCCTATGAATCGAACGACAACCGCTTCAACGAGAATTCCGGGTTTTCGACCGCCGATCATTTCTTCCAGTATATGCGGGATGCCTTCGACACGCTCTATCGCGAAGGGCAGGCCGGCGCGCCGAAACTGCTTTCCATCGGCCTTCACGACCGGCTGATCGGCCGTCCGGGCCGCATTGCCGGCCTCCATCGCCTGCTGGATTACATGTGCGCCCATGAAGGCGTCTGGTTTTGCCGCGGCATCGATGTCGCGCGCCACTGGCACGCGCATTTCAGGCCGGAATAGAGGGACGAGGCGAATGTCCGAAGAGCTGTCGAAAAGCGATCTGGATGCTCTGGTGGCGCTTCGGCGCGATCTGCACGCCCATCCGGAAACCGGCTTTCAGGAAAAGCGGACGGCGGCGGTGCTTGCAGGCCTGCTGCGCGGGCGCGGCATCGAGGTTCATGCCGGGATCGGCGGCACGGGCCTCGTCGGCATCATCGAGGGTGAAAAAGGGCCGGGGCCCTCCATCGGGCTGAGGGCCGACATGGACGCCCTTCCCATCGAGGAGGCCAGCGATTTCCCGTGGCGCTCGACTGTTCCGGGGTGTTTTCACGGATGCGGGCATGATGGGCACATGGCCATGCTGATGGCGGCTGCCTGGCTCTTGCGGCAGAAACCGGATTTCGCCGGCCGTGTCGTCCTCATCTTCCAGCCGGCGGAGGAGGGGCTCGGCGGTGCGCGCGCCATGCTCGCCGATGGTCTTTTCGAGAGATTTCCCTGCGACGAGGTCTATGCGCTGCACAATGCGCCGGATCGGCCTTTCGGCACGGTTGCGTTGCGTTCCGGCCCGGTCAGCGCCAGCGCGGATTTCTTCGACATTGCCATCCGCGGCAAGGGCGGCCATGCGGCCTTTCCCTATCGCGCCGTCGATTCGGGGTTGGTGGCCGTGACGCTGGCGCAGGCGCTGCACACGATCGTCGGGCAGAATGTCGATCCGAACGAGGCCGCCGTGGTCGCCGTGACGGCCGTCAATGCCGGCTCGACCTATAACGTCATCCCCGACACGGCCACCGTGTCCGGCACGATCCGGACCTTTTCGCCCGTGGTGCGGCGCGAGATTGCCGCGCATGTCGAAACGCTGGCGAAGGGCATGGCGGCCGCCTACGGCGCCGAGGCGGACGTGGCGATCCGCGATGTCTTCAGCACGCTCGTGAACCGGCCCGTGCAGGCGGCGGCTTTGGCCGATGCCGCCCGTGCCGTTGTCGGCGACGCGAATGTCGATACCGATGCCGCGCCGGTGACGACCAGCGAAGATTTCGCCGACATGCTGATGGCCGTTCCGGGAGCCTATTGCTTTCTGGGGCAGGGCACCGGCGCGGCGCTCCACAATCCGCACTATGCCTTCAACGATGACATCCTCCCGACAGGGGCCGCACTTCTCGCCCGGATCGCCCGGGATCGTCTGAGAACCCAAGGTTCCGGCCGGACGTGACGCAGGGGCGGGCGGGAGGATGCCGGCCGCCTTCAACAGACGAATTTTTGCCGCCGCGCTCCGGTCGGCAATGAAAACATCATATTTTCCAAAACGGCAAAATATATTGCAAATCCTCCGTGGATCGTTTTTCATGCGCCCCTGACGACCCGATTGTGGCCGAGGGAGGAATTTCATGCAGGACAAGAACGAAACGGCGGGAGAATTTCCCCGCCCGGGAAGGAAGCTGCGCCTTGGCGTGGTCGGCGGCGGCGCAGGTGCGTTCATCGGCCAGGTGCATGCCCGCGGCGCGCGGTTGTCGGATCGCTGGGAGATCGTGGCCGGCGCGCTTTCGTCGCGTCCGGATGTGGCGCGTGCTTCGGGGCGGGACTGGGGGCTTGCTCCCGACCGCACCTATATCGACTGGCGGGAAATGGCGCGGGTCGAAGCGGAGCGTGCCGACGGTATCGACGCGGTAGCGATCACCGTGCCGAACCACCTGCATTTCCCGGTGGCGGCCGCCTTCATGGAAGCGGGCATCGACATCGTGTGTGACAAGCCGCTGGTAAATACGCTGGAGGAGGTTTCGAGCCTGATCGAAACGCAGCGCCGGACGGGGGTGGTTTTCGCCGTCACCTATTCCTTCGCCTCGCATGCGATGGTGCGGCAGGCCCGCCAGATGGTGCGCGAGGGCGCCATCGGCAAGGTCACGCAGATCCATGTCGAGTATTTTCAGGAAATGGCGCTTCTGCCCGCCGATCAGGCCTGGTCGGGCACGCCCTGGCGGCAGGACCCCGCCAAGGTGGGCGGTGCCGCGACCACCGCCGACATCGGCACCCATGCCCATCATCTGGCCGAATTCGTTTCCGGCCTGCGGATGACGGAACTGCGCGCGGATTTCCATCGCCTGGGGGCGGAGCAGCCGCTGGAGGACTCCGCTTTCATGACCTGCCGGTTCGACGGCGGCGTGCCGGGAACGCTGCTCGTCTCGCAGGCGGTGGCGGGTGCGCAATGCGGCCTGCGGATCCGCATCTCGGGTACGGACGGTACGCTCGAATGGGATCAGGAAAACCCGGAATATCTCCATCACCGGCCGTTCAACGCCCCGCATATCCGCCTGTCGCGGGGACACGGTGCGGGCATCCTCGGCGATGCGGCCCGTTTCGTCCACTTGCCCCGCGGCCATCCGGAAGCGCTTTCCGATGCATGGGGCAATCTCTACGAGGAGATCGCCGTTGCCATCGAGGCGCGCCGCGACGGACGCGTTCTGCCGGACGGGCTTCTCGCCTATCCCGGTCTTGAGGAGGGGGCGGCCGGCGTTGCCTTCATTCAGGCGGCGGTCCGCTCGAACGCGGCCGGCGGCGCGTGGGTGGCCTGCACCTATGGAGGCTGAACCGCCTCGGCCTTGCCGGACATCGAAAGGGCAGCCCTCATGCGGGCCGCATGACGAGCCGAGATGAAGGAATTTTTGTTGCCATATTCCTTTGCTGCAATTTTTATTGCAAATGCCGATATGGCCGGTTATGGTGACTTTGGGAACGGCGGGTGTGCCTGCCGTTGAAAAGGAGTGCGGCCCCTTGGCGGGGCCGCGAGGAAAACGGGCGTCGCAGGCCTGTGTCATGGGAGGATTCCAGCTTTGCCTGAGGGTCCCGGCAATGTTGTTTGCCGTGGAGGGCGGAGCTTTGTCCGACGATGGCCGGCGTACGTGCCGATCGGATACCCGTGCCGGATCTGTTCAGCCGGGCGGGATTTTTTGAGGAGGAGAAATGAACACCATGATCAGGAAATTCTTTCTGGCGACGGCCCTGTGCGCCGTGATGGCCGGTGCAGCTCATGCGGAGAAGATCGGCGTGGCGATGTCGCTGTTCGACGACAACTATCTGACGGTGCTGCGCCACAATATCCAGCGCCACGCCACGGAGCTCGGCGTCCAGGTGCAGATGGAGGATGCGCAGGGCGACATCGCGCGGCAGCAGTCGCAGATCGAGAACTTCGTCGCCGGCGGCGTCGACGGCATCATCACCATGCTGGTCGATGCCGACTCCGGCCAGGCGATGTCGAGGATCGCCGCGCGGGCAGGCATTCCGCTGGTCTTCGTGAACATGCTGCCCGCCAACATGGATACCTTCCCCGAGAAGCAGGCCTGGGTCGGCTCCGACGAGGAGCAGGCGGGCGAATTGCAGGCGAAGGAAGTGTGCAGGCTTCTCGGCGGCGAGGGTGAGGCGGTGATCCTGATGGGTCAGCTCGGCACGACGGGCCAGCGCGGCCGCACCGCGGCGGCGGAGCGGGTGCTGGCGTCCGACGAATGCAAGGGGATCAGGATCCTCGACAAGCAGACCGCCAACTGGATGCGCACCCCGGCGATGGACCTGACGACGAACTGGATCACCTCCGGGCTGTCGCCGACCGCGGTTCTGGCCAACAATGACGAAATGGCGCTCGGCGCCATCCAGGCTCTGAAGGCATCGGGCCTGGGCGTGAGGGATGTGGTGATCGCCGGCGTCGACGCCACGCAGGATGCTCTGGCGTCACTGGAAATGGGCGATCTCGACGTCACCGTCTACCAGTCGGCCAAGGGACAGGGCGAAGGCGCGCTCGACACCGTGCTGAAGATCGCGCGCGGCGAGCCTTACGAGCAGAGGGTCACGGTTCCCTTCGAACTCGTCACTCAGGAAAATGTGGACGATTACAAGACCAGGAACTGATCCGAAACGGGCGTCCGGGACAAGCCCGGGCGCCTTCCGCATCAGGCCGGGCATGCCCGGACCCCTCGATAAAACGGGAATAGACATGGTTTCCGCGACGACATTGCAGGCCATCGAGCGCTACAAGGAAAAAAACCGGCCGTACCTTCTCGAGATCGAAGGGGTGCGCAAGGAATTTCCCGGCGTCGTGGCGCTCGACAACGTGCAGTTCAGGCTGCGTCCCGGCACGGTCCACGCCCTGATGGGTGAAAACGGGGCCGGCAAGTCGACCCTCATGAAGATCATTGCCGGGATATACACGCCCGACAGGGGAGCGATGCGCCTGCGCGGGGAGGAAATCCACCTGAAGGGGCCTCGCGACGCGCTGGAATGCGGCATTGCCATGATCCATCAGGAACTCGCCCTGATGACCTCCATGACGGTGGCGGAGAACATCTGGATCCGCCGGGAGCCGAGAAACGCCTTCGGGCTGATCGATCATGCGCGCATGGCCGCCGATACGAGAGAGCTTTTCGAGCAATTGAAGATCGGGATCGACCCGCTGGCCGAGATCGGTTCGCTGACCGTGGCCCAGCAGCAGATGGTCGAGATCGCCAAGGCCGTTTCCTACCAGTCGGACGTGCTGATCATGGACGAGCCGACCTCGGCGCTGACCGAGACGGAGGTCGAGCATCTTTTCGGCATCATCCGCGACCTTCGCGCCCGCGGCATCGGCATCGTCTACATCACCCACAAGATGAACGAGCTGTTCGAGATCGCCGACGAGTTTTCGGTTTTCCGCGACGGCACCTATGTCGGCACGCATGCCAGCACCGATGTGACCCGCGACGACATCATCCACATGATGGTCGGCCGCGAGATCACCGAAATGTTTCCCAAGGAAGAAGCCGAGATCGGCGATGCCATACTCGAGGTCGAAAACCTCGGTCTGCCCGGTGTTTTTCACGGCATAAGCTTCACCCTGCACCGGGGCGAAATCCTCGGCGTGGCCGGTCTGGTGGGGTCGGGACGCTCCAACGTGGCGGAGGCGCTTTTTGGCGTCGTTCCGGCGAAGGAAGGGACGATCCGGGTGAACGGCCGCGAGGTCACGATCCGCTCGTCGGCCGATGCGATGCGCGAGGGCATGGCGCTCCTGACCGAGGACCGCAAGGAAACGGGCTGCTTCCTGCCGTTGTCCATTCTGGAAAACATGCAGATCGCCGCCCTGCACGAAGGCCATGTGCGCTTAGGCTATGTCGACGAGGCGGGGCTGACGGCGCTGTGCGACGACATGCGGAAGCGCCTGCGGATCAAGACGCCCAATCTCGACGAGCGTATCGAGAACCTGTCGGGCGGCAACCAGCAGAAGGTGCTGATCGCCCGCTGGCTGCTGACCAAACCGAAAATCCTGATCCTCGACGAGCCGACGCGCGGTATCGACGTGGGTGCCAAGGCCGAAATCCACCGCCTGATCTCGCGGCTGGCGCAGGACGGCGTTGCCGTCATCATGATCTCGTCGGAACTGCCTGAGGTTCTCGGCATGTCCGACCGGATCATGGTCATGCACGAAGGGCATATGACCGGCATTCTCGACCGCGCCGAGGCGGATCAGGTGAAAATCATGGAACTGGCGGCCCGTTGAGGCCGAAACGGCGTTCACGCCGGGGAGGAAAACAGGATGGACAATGTGCAGGTCGAACCGGTGGTGCGGACTGGACGCAAATTGCCGCAGGAGGTGAGCATCCTGACGGTGCTGGTCGGCGTGGCGCTGGCCTTCGAGTTGCTCGGCTGGATTTTCCAGGGGCAGAGCTTCCTCATGAATTCGCAGCGCCTGACGATCATTATCCTTCAGGTCTCGGTGGTCGGAATCATCGCGGTCGGGGTGACGCAGGTCATCATCACCGGCGGCATCGATCTGAGTTCCGGCTCGGTGGTCGCGATGACGGCGATGATCGCGATGAGCTTCGCGCAGAGCGCCGACTATGCCCGCGCCGTCTACCCGAGCCTGACCGGCCTGCCGGTCATCGTGCCGCTCGCCATCGGCCTGGGGATCGGTCTTCTCGCCGGCATCATCAACGGCACGCTGATCGCCAGGACGGGCATTCCGCCCTTCATCGCCACACTCGGGATGATGGTCACGGCGCGCGGCATCGCCAAGTGGTACACGAAGGGGCAGCCGATTTCGTTTCCGACCGAGAGCTTCTCGGCAATCGGTTCCGGCGCGTGGCCGGTCGCGATCTTCCTGATCGTCGCGATCGTCTTCCATATCGCCCTGCGCTATACGCGCTACGGCAAGTTCACCTACGCCATCGGCGCCAATGCGCAGGCGGCGCGCGTGTCGGGCATCAATGTCCCGAGCCATCTCACCAAGGTCTATGCGATTGCCGGCCTGCTGTCGGGACTGGCGGGGATCGTCACCGCCGCCCGCGCCGAGACGGCGCAGGCCGGCATGGGCATGATGTACGAGCTGGATGCGATCGCGGCGGCCGTCATCGGCGGAACCTCGCTCGCCGGCGGGCGCGGCCGGATCTTCGGCACGGTGATCGGAACGATGATCCTCGGCCTGATGATGTCCGGCTTCACGTTCCTGCGCGTCGACGCCTACTATCAGGACATCGTCAAGGGCGTGATCATCGTCGCCGCCGTCGTCGCCGACGTCTATCGGCAGAAGGCGCGCAGCAAGAAGGCCTGACGCGCCGGACGGAAGGGACCGTCGCGCACTTTTCCTGAAACTGCTCTACCGGCCCGCAGCTTCGCGCTGCGGGCATTTTCGTGGGGGTCGATTGTCCGGAAATGTTTGACGCGCCTGCGTCAGGCGCCCGTCACGGTGGGGATGCGCGGTGCGGTCATGTTCTGCTGTACCCGGGCCGCGACCGCGACGGTGAGGGCCTGGGCGAGACACATCGGCGCGGCGAGCGAGCGCGAAAAAGTATAGTCATGCTCAGGCACGGCGAACAGAACCCTGGCCGATTTGGCCAGCGGCGAAAGCGTGCTGTCGGAAATCGCCACGATGGGAACGCCGGTCTTTTCCGCCTCCTCGACGATGTTGACCACTTCCGTGGCGTAGAACCGGAAGGAGACGGCAATCAGCACATCGCCCGGCCGCATGGTGCGCGCCATGTGGGTCGCCAGTCCGCCCCCGGGGTCGAGCAGCACGCAGCGCTTGCCGAGCATGGTCAGAATGTAGCGCAGCAGATCGACGACCGGCGCCGAGCGGAGCTGGCCGATCAGGTACACCGTGTCCGCCGCCTCGATGAGATCGGTCGCCGTCGACAGGTCTTCGGCGCCGATCCGTTCGAGCATATCCTGCAAGGAGGCGATGTCGCGGACGACAAGATCGTGCAGGAAGCCGTATTCGGACCTGTCCTCGCGGTTTTGCAACTCGTTGCCGAGGGCGCGCACCCTGGCCTCGAAACCGGGGGCGGCGGTCGCCAGGCGCTTCTGGAAGAGGGCCTGCAATTCCTTGAAACCCTTGTAGCCCAGCGCCTGGGCAAAACGCACGAAGCTCGATGCGTGAATGCCGCAATGCTCGGCGATGGTGTTGACCGACTGGACGGCGACATCGTTCGGATTCTGCGTCAGGTAGACCGAGATGCGCTGATAGGTCTTGCTCATCTGATCATGGCGCTCATGAATCAGGCGGATCAGATCCTCATAATCCTTGGGCGGGTCTTCTGCGTGCGCTTGCTGCTTCATGACTGGAACTTGCAATAATTGTTGCGAAATGCCAAGCGAAATGATCTGCGATGCGGGGGCAGGAAGAGGGGCCTTCAAGGCTTCGTCCCGACGGTTCTCCTGCCGATTGCGCCTATGGCCGGCATCGCGCAGCTATTCGAAAGGGATGGGCGCCCGGAGGGAGAGCCGGGCGCCCGGCCTGTGGGGGCCGAAGCCCCCGGCGGCGGCCGCCACGGGAGGGATGTGGGCGGCCGATTTCGGTGGTCTCAGGCGACGCTCATCCATTGCCGCGCGGCGGAGGACCTCTGGATGGTCTCGACCAGCTGCTGGATGCGCAGCCCGGCGGCGAAGCCGAACGGCTCCGGCGTTTCGCCTGCGATGGCGCGCATATAGCCTTCCACCTCGATCGCCTTCAGATCGTTGAAGCCGAGCTGGTGCCCCGGCGCGACGCAGAAGCGGCCATAAGGCTGGTGGTCCGGCGCGGCCTCGATCCGCCGGAAGCCACGGCGTCCGGCAGGGTCGGCGCTCGAATAGAAATGCAGCTCGTTGAAGCGTTCCTGGGTGAAGGCCAGCGCGCCTTTGGTGCCGTAGACCTCGAAATCGTGCTGCATCTTCCGGCCCGTGGCGATCCAGTTGCCCTCGATGGAGCCCTGCGCGCCGTTCGCGAACCGCACGAAGGCGCGGCCGACGTCGTCGACCTCTATCCTGCGGGTGCCGCCCTTGCCGTCCGGACGCTCGGGAATCAGGGTGACACAATCGCCCATGACCTCGGCGATCGGGCCGAGCAGGAATTCGGCCGTGGCCAGCGCATGGCTGCCGATGTCGGCCAGCGCGCCGCCGCCGGCCGGATCGTGGCGGAACGTGTAGGGGCCGGAGGCATCGGCCATGTAATCCTCGGCGTGAAGGCCGCGATAGCCGCGAATCTCGCCGAGTTCGCCGGCGGCGATCATGTCGCGCGCCAGCCGCAGCATCGGGTTGCAGAGGTAGTTGAAGCCGACCTGCGTCTTCACGCCCCGGGCCGCCGCCGCTTCCGCCATCTCCCGCGCATCGGCGGCGAGCGGTGCCAGCGGCTTTTCGCAATAGACGTGCTTGCCGGCGGCGATGGCGGCCAGCGCCATTTCCTTATGGAGCGCATTGGGAGCGGTGATGTCGACGAGGTCGATTTCCGGGTTCGAGACCAGTTCCCGCCAGTTCGCCGTCGAGTGGGCGAAGCCGAAATCGGCGGCGGCGCGGGCGGCGGCCTCCCCGGTCACGTCGGCAACGGTGTGCAGCTCCAGGCGATAGGGCAGGTCGAAGACCTTCTCGGCCGAAGCGAAGCCGAAGACATGGGTCTTGCCCATGAAGCCGGTGCCGATCAGGCCGATGCGGAGGACGGGTTTTTCAGGCATGTGCGAAATCCGGATTGACGACGAGGCGCGGGTCGATGGTGCCCGCAAGGTAATTGACAGCGTTTTCGATGGAGAGGATGGCCATGCGTTCGCTGCATTCGGCGGTGAGCCCGGCGATGTGCGGCGACAGGATCACGTTCGGATGCGCAAACAGCGGCGAGCCGTCGACCGGCGGCTCCTCGTCGAACACATCGACGCCGGCGGCGCCCACATGCCCGGAGGCAAGCGCATCCGCCAGCGCCTGCTCGCAGACGACGCCGCCGCGCGCGGTGTTGGCAAGGATGACCCCGCCTTTCATGAGCGCGATCTCCGCCTGGCCGATGGCGGGCCTGTCGCCCCTGGGAATATGCACCGAAATGCAGTCCGCCCAGCCAAGCCCTTCTTCGAGCGTAACGGGCCGCACCGGGCCTTCCGGCCAGCCGGCGCGTTCAAGGAAGGGATCGTAGGCGCGAATCTGCATGCCGAAGCCGCCGGCCATGCGCGCCAGATGCCGGCCGATTCGCCCATAGCCGAGGATCAGCAGGTTCTTGCCCGAGATTTCCTGCTGTTCCAGCCGGTTGCGCCAGCCCCAGTGTTCCGGCTCCCGGACGGCGCGGTCGGCGAGAAGCGCGCGCTTCGCCCCGGCGAGCAGTTGCATCATCGCATGCTCGGCTACCGAAACGGAGTTCACATCGCCGACGATGGTGAGCGCTATCGCGCGCGCGTTCAGCGCCGCAAGATCGACGGAATCGTAGCCGACGCCGTGGCGCGAGACGACCTTGAGCTTTTCGGCCCGGGCGATCGTCGCCGCCGAAAGCGGCTGCGTGCGGATGACCAGCGCATCGGCCTTGTGGATCAGCGGTGCGTAAGAGGGCTCCGAGACGTCCTCTACATAGTCCACGCCGAAGCCCCGGGTTTCGAGCTCCCCGAGCAGGGCGACGCCCGAGGGATGGAGTTTACCGGCGACCAGAAGATGCGGCATCAATACGCTCCTTTCGTCGCTTCGACGGCGGCCGCCTTGGTCAGGTCGCGCCACGTCTTCACCGAGGCGGCGGCGGCGGCGGAAAGCAGCCGTGAATCCCCGGAAACGGTGGTCAGGTCGAAGCCCCACTCCACCGCGCGGGCGGCATATTCGGCGGTGCCGCAATGCAGGCAGGCACGAATGCCGTTTTCCTTGCAGGCGGCGAGAATGTGCCGGATCAGTTCGATCATCTCCGGCTCCTCGCGGTCGAAGCCCGGCGGCAGCCTGCCCTCCTGCGTGCCGAGGGTGAGGTCGGCGGGACCGACATAGATGCCGTCGAGGCCGGGCGTGGCGGCGATGGCCTTCAGGTTCTCGACGCCCTGTCGGGTCTCGATCATCGCCAGAGCCAGAACCTCGTCGTCCGCGGTAACGCCGTAGCCGCCATAGGCGAAGGCCGCGCGGGTGGGGCCGAAGCTGCGCTGGCCGTGCGGCGGATAGCGCATGTAGCTGATGAATTCGGCGGCTTCGTCCGCCGAGTTGACCATCGGGCAGATGATCCCCTGCGCGCCGGCATCGAGCGCCTTCATGATGGCGCCCGGCTCACGCCAGGGCACGCGCGCCATAGGGGTGACGCCCGAGGCCCGCATGGCCTGGAACATCGGCAGGACCGAGCCGTAGTCGAGCGCCCCGTGCTGGATGTCGATGGTCACGGAATCGTAGCCCTGCGCGGCCATGATCTCGGCGGTGAAGGCATTGCCGATCGACAGCCAGCCGTTGATGGCGGGCTTGCCCTCGGACCATTGCTGCCTGAGCTTGTTGGTGAACATCGGGCCCTCCTCAGAACACGATTTGCGCGAGCTTGGTATCGAGATAGTCCTCGATCCCTTCGATGCCGCCTTCGCGCCCCATGCCGGAATGGTTGGTGCCGCCGAACGGCGCCTCGGATGCGGCGAGCGCGAAGCTGTTGATGCCGACCATGCCGGATTTCAGCGCAGCGACGGTGCGCCGCGCCCGGTCCGGCGAGCGGGTGAAGGCATAGGCGGACAGGCCCATGTCCGAGGCATTGGCGCGTTCGAGCGCCTCCTCCTCGGTCGAAAAGCGGGTAATCGCCGCAATGGGCCCGAAATTCTCCTCGGCGAAGACCTTCATGTCGTCGGTGACGTCGGTCAGCACCGTCGGCTCGAAGAAGAAGCCGCTGTTGAGATGGGCGGGACGCTTGCCACCGTGGGCGATCTTCGCGCCGGCGCGGACCGCATCCTCGACGATGGCTTCGATTTCCTTGAGCCGGCCGGCATTGATCAGCGGCCCCATGCCGGTTTCGGAATCGAGGCCGTCGCCCAGCCTGATCTTTTCGGCACGCGCGACGAACCCGTCGACGAAGGCGTCGTGCAGGCTGTCATGGACGAAAATCCGGTCCGGCGTGACGCAGACCTGGCCGCAATTGGCGAATTTGGTCGGCACTGTCAAGTCGAGGGCATTTTCGAGGTCGGCGTCGTCGTAGACGATCAGCGGGGCGTTGCCGCCGAGTTCCATCGACACTTTCTTCACCGTAGCCGCGGCATCGCGGATCATCTGCTGGCCGACGCGCGTCGAGCCGGTCAGCGAGACCTTGCGCACGCGGGTATCGGCCATGATCGGCTGATAGGTGTCGGCGGTCGCGCCGACGACGAGGTTGACGGCACCGTCCGGCAAGCCGGCGGCGCGCAGGCAGTCGACCATCACCATCGCGACGCCCGGCGTCTGCGAGGAGGGGCGGAGCACGACCGGGCAACCGGCCGCCAGGGCCGGCGCCAGTTTCCGCGCCGGCAGGGCGGCGGGGAAGTTCCAGGCGGTGAAGGCGCCGACGATGCCGATCGGCTCGCGCGTCACCTCGAAGCGCCCGCCCGGCACCCGGCTGTCGACGATGCGGCCGTAGATGCGCCGGGCTTCCTCGGCGAACCAGCGGAACTGGTCGCAGGCGAGCCCCCATTCGCGGCCGGACTGGACGAGCGGCTTGCCGGTTTCGATGGAGATCATCCGCGCCGCCTCGTCGGTGCGGCGGATCATCTCGTCGGCTGCCTTGTGCAGGGCCTCGGCACGGGCGAAGCCGCCCAGCCGGCGCAGTTCCGGCAGGGCGCCGGCGGCGGCGTCGAGTGCTGCGCGCGTATCCTTTTCGGTGGCGAGCGGCACGAGGCCGAGCGCCTTCTCGCTGACCGGAGAGACGACTTCCCCCGTTACGGTGCCGGCTGTCCAGCGACCGTTTATGAACAGTCCGAATTGTGCGTACATGGGCTTACCCGATCTCGCTGGTTCTTACGGTTCTTCCCTCGGCGATCGAGCGGATCGCCGCCTCGGCGAGGATGAGGGCCTGACGGCCGTCCTCGAAATCCACTTCCGGCGCCTTGCCCTGTTCGACCGCATCGACGAAAGAGTCGATTTCGGCGGCGAAGGCTTCGGCGTAGCGCTCGATGAAGAAATTCAGCAACGGCGCGGCCTGGTCGGTGTAGCTGTCGCCGTAGAGCCTGAGATGATTGAGCGGATGGTTCTCGGAGATCGCCATGCCCGCGCTGCCGAACGCCTCGACCCGCTGGTCGTAGCCGTAGACGGCGCGCCGCGAGTTGTTGATGATGGCCTGCCGGCCCGAGGCGGTCTTGAGGATGACGCTCACCGTATCGTAGTCGTCGCACCGTTCCATCAGCGCCGGATCGACCAGACGCGAGCCGGTGGCGGTGACTTCGGCCACGTCCTCTCCCAGGATGAAGCGGGCCATGTCGAAATCGTGGATCGTCATGTCGCGGAAGATGCCGCCCGAAACCTCGACATAGGCATCGGGCGCCATGCCCGGATCGCGCGACGTGATGACGACCTGATGCAGTTCGCCGATCTTGCCGTCCTCGATGGCGCGGCGGACGGCGCTGTGCCCGCTGTCGAAACGGCGCACGAAACCGAGCATGACCGGCACGCCGCTTCCTGCTATAGTCCGTGCGCAGGCGTTGACGCGGTCGAGCGACAGGTCGATCGGCTTCTCGCACAGGATCGGTTTTCCCGCCGCCGTCGCCTGCTCGATGAGGTCGGCGTGCGTTGCCGTCGAGGTGGCGATCAGCACGGCGTCGACGTCAGGGGAGGCGAGCACGGCCTCCACCGAATCGAAGCGGATCGCGCCGAGTTTTTCGGAGACCTCCACCGCCGCCGGCGCGAGGACGTCGAAGACGCCGGCCAGTTCCGCGCGGGGATGGGCCGCGATGTTTTCCGCGTGCATGCGGCCGATGCGGCCCACGCCGAGCACTGCAATTTTCAGCATTCAAATCTCCTCCCGAGAATTTTCGCAATAATCATTGCAAAATATTGCGCTTGTCAATATGTATTCCGATGCAAGATCACATACCCCATCCGCAGGAGGAGGCGAGATGACCCGTAAGACCGTGCGACTGACTATGGCTCAGGCTCTTGTCCGTTACCTATGCAACCAGTTCACAGAGATCGACGGCGAGCGCGTGCCGCTTTTCGCAGGCGTGTTCGGCATCTTCGGCCACGGCAACGTGACGTGCCTGTCCGAAGCGCTGGAAACGGTGCAGGACACGCTGCCGACCTGGCGCGGCCAGAACGAGCAGTCGATGGCGCTGGCGGCCATCGGCTTCGCCAAGGCGAAGCGCCGCCGCCAGATCATGGTCGCCGCGACTTCCATCGGCCCCGGTGCGCTGAACATGGTGACTGCCGCCGGCGTGGCGATGGCCAACCGCCTGCCGGTGCTGCTTCTGGCCGGCGATACGTTCGCAAATCGCCTGCCCGATCCGGTGCTGCAACAGGTCGAGCATTTCGGCGATCCGACGATCACCGTGAACGACGCCTTCAAATCGGTCGTGCGCTACTGGGACCGGATCGTCCTGCCCGAACAGATCCTGCAATCGCTGCCGCAGGCGGTGGCGACGATGCTCGATCCAGCCGATTGCGGCCCGGCCTTCATCGGGCTGGCGCAGGACACGCAGGAGATCGCATTCGACTATCCCGAAGTGTTCTTCGAGCCCAAGGTCTGGAAGATCCCGCGCCCGCGCGCGGACCGCGAGACGGTGGCCGCCGCCGCGGAGCTTCTGAAGACGGCGAAGCGGCCGCTGATCATTTCCGGCGGCGGCGTGCGCTATTCTCTCGCCGAGGAAAAGCTTGCGGAATTCGCCGCGAAGCACGGCATTCCGGTGGTGGAAACCATCGCCGGCAAGGGTGCGCTGACGCATGAGCATCCGGTTCACGCCGGCCCGATCGGCATCGTCGGCTCGACCTCGGCCAATGCGCTGGCCAAGGAGGCGGACGTGATCCTCGCCATCGGCACGCGCTTGCAGGATTTCACGACCGGCTCGTGGACGGCCTTCTCCCAGCAGGCGCAGTTCATCTCGATCAACGCCGCGCGTTTCGACGCGGTGAAGCACCGGGCGCTTTCGGTGATCGGCGATGCGCTGGAAACCGTGACCGAACTCGACTCCGCGCTCGGCGACTGGAAGGCCGACGAGCGGCTGCTGCCGCAGGCGAAGGCCCTGTTTTCCGAATGGAACGCGCTTCTCGACGAGCATCAGCTTCCCACCAACGTGCCGGTTCCCTCCTATGCGCAGGTCGTCGGCGTGCTGAACAGGGTCGCCCGTCCCGAGGATACGCTGATTGCCGCGGCGGGCGGCACGCCCGGCGAGGTGGTCAAGGGCTGGCGGGTGAAGAACCCGAACACCTTCGATTGCGAGTTCGGCTTCTCGTGCATGGGCTACGAGATTTCCGCCGGCTGGGGATGCGCCCTGGCGCAGGAAGGCCCCGGCGGAACGGGCGGAACGCCGATCGTCATGCTCGGCGACGGCACCTACATGATGATGAATTCGGACATCTATTCGGCGGCGCTGACCGGCCACAAGATGATCGTCGTCGTCTGCGACAATGGCGGCTTCGCGGTCATCAACCGTTTGCAGCAGGCCAAAGGCGTTCCGGGCTTCAACAACCTGCTGGCCGACAGCCGCATCCAGAACCGTGAAAACCCCCTCCACGTCGATTTCGTCAAGCATGCGGAAGCGATGGGCGCCAAGGCGCGCAAGGCCGAAAGCCTCGCCGATCTCGAGGACGCCCTGAAATGGGCGCAGGACAACGATGGCGTCACCGTCATCTCCATCGTGTCCGACGCCTGGAAATGGGTGCCGGGCGATGCCGACTGGGATGTCGGCGTTCCGGAGATCTCGACGTTCGAGACCGTCCGCGCCGCACGGGCGGCGCAGGAAAAGATCCGTTCAGCGCAGCGCGTGGGTGTCTGACATGAAGGCAAGACTTGGGATCGCGCCGATCGCGTGGTGGAACGACGATCTGGCGGAGCTTTCGGACGACGTGAGTCTGGAGGAGTGCCTTCGCCAGGCCTCCGAGGCGGGGTTCACGGGCATGGAGACGGGGCGCCGTTTCCCGATGGACATGAAGGAACTGGGACCGATTCTCGACCGCTACGGGATTTCGGTCTGCGGCGGCTGGTTCTCGGGCCTGCTGCTCGACGGCGACATCGAGGCCGAGAAGGAGCGTATCGCGCAGCAGATGGACTTCTTCATCGCTGCGAAAGCGCCCTGCATCGTCTACGGCGAAACCGCACGCTCCATTCAGGGCGTGCGCTCGGCGCCGCTTGCGACGAAGCCGAAGCTTTCCGAAGACGAGATGGCCGCCTATGGCCGCAAGATTTCGGATTTCGCCGACTGGTGCGCGGGGCAGGGCATGCCGCTTTCCTATCACCACCACATGGCGGCGGCGGTGGAGACCGAGGCGGAACTCGATCTGCTCATGAAACATTCCACGGTGCCGCTGCTGTTCGACGCCGGCCACATGGCCTTTGCCGGCGGCGACGTCATGCGGGTGATCGAGAACCACCATGCGCGGATCACGCATGTCCATACCAAGGATATCCGCCGGAACGTGGTGGAGGGACTTGACCGTGCGAAAGAAAGCTTCCTCGATGCGGTGATCAAGGGCGCGTTCACCGTGCCCGGCGACGGCGACCTCGATTTCGAGGCGATCGTCAAGGCGCTGGCCGCCAAGAGTTACGAGGGGTGGTTCGTGGTCGAAGCCGAGCAGGACCCGGTCGCCAATCCGCCGCTGGACATGGCCCGCAAGGGACACAGGGAATTGTTGCGCGTCATGGACGCTGCCGGTTACGAGGTCGTGAAATGAACCGTATCGATGGAAAGATTGCCGTCGTCACTGGCGGTACGCAGGGGCTGGGCGCGGCGGTTGCGCAACTCTTCGCCGAGGCAGGGGCCGGGGGGATCGTGATCGTCGGCCGCGGAGTGGAAAAAGGGCGGACGGTGGCGCAGTCCATCACCGGGGCGACCGGTGTGCCGGTCGAAATGGTGCCGGCCGATCTCGAGAATATCGACGATGTGCGCGGTGTCATTTCCTCCGCCGACAAGCGCTTCGGTCGCGTCGACATCCTCGTCAACGCGGCCGGCCTGACCGACCGCGGTAATATGCTGAATACCACGCCCGAGCTTTTCGACCGCATGTTCGCGGTGAATACGCGCGCGCCCTTCTTCCTGATGCAGGACGCCGCGAAGGTCATGATCCGCGAGGGAGTCGAAGGCCGGATCGTCAATATCGGATCGATGTCCGGGCTGGCGGGGCAGCCTTTCCTCGCCCCCTATGCCAGCTCGAAAGGGGCGCTCGCCACGCTGACCCGTCATGCCGGCTTTTCCCTGATGCGTCACCGCATCCATGTGAACCAGCTCGATATCGGCTGGATGAATTCGGATCACGAGCGCGCGCTGGTGCTGTCGGAAACGGGCGATCCGACCTTCATCGACCGTGCCGCCGCCGCCAAGCCCTTCGGCCGGATCCTCGATCCGAAAGAGGTCGCGCGCGCCGTCCTGTGGATGGCTTCGGACGACAGCGGCATGATGACCGGTGCGGTGATCCCCTTCGACCAGTCGGTCTACGGCGGCTATGACGACGCGCCGGTGCCGGCGGCCAAGCTGGAGGCCTGACATGCGCACGATCAAGGGACCGGGCGTTTTCCTGGCGCAGTTCGCGGCGGACGACGCCCCCTATAACTCGTTGCCCAGCCTGGCGAAATGGGCGGCGGACAAGGGCTTCAAGGGCGTGCAGATCCCGACCTGGGACACACGCCTCATCGATATGCAGAAGGCGGCGGAAAGCGACGCCTATTGCGACGAACTCAAGGGCATGCTGGCCGATCACGGACTGGAAATCACCGAGTTCGCCTCGCACATCACCGGGCAGCTCGTGGCCGTCCATCCCGCCCACGACACGATCATGGACAGCTTCGCGCCGGCCCATGTCCGGGGCAACCCGGCGGCGCGGCGGGCCTGGGCCGAGGAGCAGTTGCGTTTCGCGGCGCGCGCCTCGAAGCGGCTCGGCATCGACCGGCACGTCACGTTCTCCGGCGCGTTGCTCTGGCCCTATCTCTACCCCTATCCGCAATGGCCCGAAGGGCTGATCGAGGAGGGGTTCGGCGAGCTTGCGAAGCGCTGGATGCCGATTCTCGACGATTTCGACGCGCATGGCGTCGACGTCTGCTACGAGATCCACCCTTCAGAGGACCTGCATGACGGCCATAGCTGGGAAATGTTCCTCGACAGGGTCGACGGGCATCCGCGCGCCAACCTGATGTACGACCCCTCGCATTTCGTGTTGCAGGCGCTGGACTATCTCGCCTTCATCGATCATTACCACGACCGCATCCGCACCTTCCATGTCAAGGACGCGGAGTTTCGTCCCGACGGCAAGTCGGGCGCCTATGGCGGCTATCAGCCGTGGTCGAAGCGGGCCGGGCGTTTCCGCAGCCCCGGTGACGGGCAGGTCGATTTCGGCGCGATCTTCACCAAGCTCACCAGCTACGGCTTCGACGGCTGGGCCGTTCTCGAATGGGAATGCTTTGTGAAGAACCCCGAGGACGGTGCGGCGGAGGGTGCGCGTTTCATTGCCGACCACATCATCCGCGTGTCGGACCGCGCTTTCGACGATTTCGTGAAATCCGGCGCCGATCGCAGCGCCAACCGGGCCATGCTCGGACTGGAGGACGCATGACTTTTCAACGACCCCTTCGCCTTGGCATGGTCGGCGGCGGCGACGGCGCCTATATCGGCAACATCCACCGTCTGGCCTCGCGGCTGGACGGACAGTGGCAGCTGACAGCCGGCGCTTTCGACGTGGACCCGGAACGGGGACGCGCCTTCGCGACCGCGCAGGGCCTCGATCCCGCCCGCAGCTACGGCACCTGGCAGGACCTGATCGCCGGCGAGCGGGAACGCGAGGACCGCGTCGACGCCGTGGCGATCTGCACGCCGAACTTCACCCATTATCCCATCGCCCGGGGACTGATCGAGGCCGGCTTCGAGGTGATCTGCGAAAAGCCGCTCACCGCGACGCTGGAGGATGCCGTGGCACTGGAGGCGCTCGCCCGCGAATCCGGCCGGTTCGTCGGCGTGACCTACACCTATTCCGGCTATCCGCTGGTCCACGAGGCGCGCGTGCGCGTCGCGCGGGGTGAGATCGGCACGGTCCGCACGGTGCAGGTGGAATATCCGCTCGAATGGATGGCGAAGCCCATCGAGAAACAGGGCAATGCCCAGGCCGCCTGGCGCACCGATCCGAAGAAGAACGGACGGGGCGGCTCGATCGGCGACATCGGCACCCATGCCTATCATCTGGCCGGCTTCGTCACGGGGTTGAAGCTGCAATCGCTGACCGCCGATCTGGCGACCTTCGTGGAAGGCCGGGCGCTGGATGACAATGCCCATGTGATGCTGCGCTACGAAGGCGGCGCGCGCGGCCTGTTGTGGTCGTCGCAGGTCGCGCTCGGAAACTCCAACGGCGTGCGGCTCAGGGTTTTCGGCTCGACGGGTTCCCTGCAATGGTTCCAGGAACAGCCGAACGAGCTGGTCTACACGCCGCTCGACGGGCGGGTGCAGATCATCAAGCGCGGTGCCGACGATCTGTCCGAGGATGCCAAGGTGCGCACCCGCACGCCGCCTGGCCATCCGGAAGGCTACCTGGAAGCGTTCGCCAATCTCTATGCCGGGTTTGCCGAGGCCATCCGTGCCCACCGGCAGGGCCGGGAGCCGGGGCCGCTCGGCCGTAACGTTCCGCTCGCCTATGACGGCCTGAAGGGCGTGGCCTTCGTCGAAGCCGTGGTGGACAGTGCCGAGGCGGAAGACCAGCCGTGGATCACGCCCGTCGCGGTGTGACGCCATCCGCCCGCGGGAGAGGGCCTTCCGCGGGCATTCTTCGGGCGGGCGGAGCCGCCCGTTGTGTGACCTTGCGGCCGAACCGGATGGCTGGCCGCAAGGTCCTGTCATGCCTCAGACGGCGCCCCGCGCTTCCACATAGAGCGCGTAGACCGAATGGCTGCTTGCCATGTAGAGACGGTTTTTCTTGGCGCCGCCGAAAACAAGGTTCGGGCACCGCTCCGGCAGGCGGATGAAGCCGATTGCCTTGCCGGTTGCATTGAAGACCTTGACGCCGTCCAGATCCTCGGGCTTCGCACCGGGCGCGCCGCTGCTGCCCCAGCCGCACCAGATATTGCCGTCGACATCGACCTTGATGCCGTCGAGACCGCCATTGTCATCGGCGGTGACGAGGGCCGTCTTGTTCGACAACGTGACGCCATCGGCCCCGACGTCGTAGCTCCAGATGATGCGGTGCGGCGTTGCGCGGCCCTCGACGATATAGAGCTTGCCTTCGTCCGGAGAGAAGGCGAGGCCGTTCGGTCCCTTTAGCTCGTCGGTCACGAGGTCCAGTTCGCCGTCCGGGGAAATGCGGTAGACGGAATGGGGCAGTTCGGCCTCTGCCTTCCGGCCTTCCCACTCGCCGCCGATGCCGAAGGGCGGATCGGTGAACCACAGCGAGCCATCCGACTTGCAGACGATATCGTTCGGCGAATTGAGCGGCTTGCCTTTATAATTATCCGCGAGGACCGTGATGCTGCCGTCGTATTCCGTGCGCGTGACGCGGCGCGTCAGGTGCTCGCAGGACACCAGCCGGCCCTGACGGTCGCGCACGTGCCCGTTCGTATAGTTCGCGTTCTCGCGATAGACGCTCCAGGTGCCGTTCGCTTCGTCGTAACGCATGATGCGATTGTTCGGAATGTCGCTGACCAGCAGGTAGCGGCCATCGCCGAACCAGACCGGTCCTTCCAGCCAGCGGGCGCCGGTCGCCACCTGCTCGAGCGTGCTGGAGCTGATGCGGTATTTCGCGAAGCTGGGATCGAGAATTTCGATCGCCGGGTCGGGATAACGCTGGTTGGGCGTGAAGGGAAAGGATTGTGCGGCGCCGATCCTGGGGAGTGCGGAGGTTGCGAGCACTGCGGCCGACGCGGCCATCATGTTGCGGCGTGTGTAATTCAATCTAGCCTCTCAAGAATGGATAGTGACTTCATATCATGTCATCCCGGCGGGGCGGGCGGACCGCAGACATGGCCCCTGCTCTTGTTAGCGGGTGCAGCATTTTTCGGAACTGCCAAGTTTCGGTTTCCCGTAACGTGGTGAATAAAGAATTTCCAATATATAACAAAAACTTACAGGAACGATCATTTGGCCGGCGAAAGGCATGATCTCGCATTTGCCGCTTAAGCGTTTTTTAAAGTGGAGGTGGTTCCTTGCAATGCGGGACATATGACCTACGGGTCGAAACCATGTGCATGATGTGCGGTGTCCAAACGGAAGGAGCGTCAGCTTCTTCATGCCCTCCCAAGCCCTTCCCCATCGCTATCCAGCAAGGTATCCCATGCTTAAGAACTGGAAGATCAAGACCAAGTTCCTGCTGTCCATTGCCATTCTGGCCTTTATTTCCCTCGCCGGGCTGATGTATGTGACCAACCGGTTCGACGCGGCCAACCAGGCCTATAGCGGCTTCCTCGAACGTGAAAGCAATGCGGCGACCTTCGGTCCGCGTGGCGCCGCCGGAATGTGGACCGCAACGACCTGGCTGACGCGTGCGCTCGCCCAGGACCCCGGCTCCCCGGCCTTCGACGATCTGTCCGGGCGCTTCTCCAAGGAATTCGAGGGCGCGCGCAATCGTCTCGTGCAGATCCCCGAGTTGGTCCCCAGCCGAAAGGCGGCGATCGACGACCTGCTTGCCGGCGCCGACAAGCTGAAGGCCGTCGGCGACGAGATGCTGAAGGCGCATGTTTCGGGCGATCCGGACAAGGTGCGGGCGCTGGGTGTCAGGCTTGACGAAGCCATCGTGGAGCTTTCGCCCAAGTTCGGTGCGAACAACGCGGCTATGGCTGAGATTTTGAACACGGGCGCGAAGACGCTGTCGGATTCCGTTTCGTCCACCATCGTCAATGCGTTCTGCGGCCTGCTGGCCGGCATTGCCGCCGCCATCGCCATTGCCATGACGATCGCTCACAAGGGCATCACCGCGCCGATGGTGAGGCTCCGCGAGCGGATGGTCCATCTGGCCAACGGCGAAACGACCGCCGAAATCGACGGCATGGACCGCAAGGACGAAGTCGGGCAGATGGCGCAGGCCGTGCAGGTGTTCCGGGAGAACGCCATCGAGCGCATTCGCCTTGCGCAGGAAACGGACGCCAACCGCTCCCTGAGCGAAAAGGAGCGCATCGAGCGCGAGAAGGCGAGAGCCGAGGAAGCCGCGAAGGTGACGTTTGCGGTCGAGAGCCTCGCAACCGGCCTGTCCAAGCTGTCGGAAGGGGACGTGTCCTACCGGATCAGCGAGCCGTTCATCGCCTCGCTCGACGCGGTTCGCGACAATTTCAACAGTTCCGCGGAAAAGCTCCAGGTCGCGCTGGAACGGGTGGCGCAGAATGCCCGCGGTATCGAGGCCGGCGCCAACGAGATCAAATCGGCGGCCGACGATCTGGCCAAGCGCACCGAACAGCAGGCCGCATCGGTTGAAGAGACCGCCGCGGCGCTGGAAGAGATCACCACCACGGTCAAGGATTCCAGCAAGCGTGCGCAGGAAGCCGGCGAACTCGTCGGCCGCGCCAAGGCCGGTGCGGAACAGTCCGGCGAAATCGTCCGCCAGGCCATCGTCGCGATGGAGCGGATCGAGAAGTCGTCCAACGAGATTTCCAACATCATCGGCGTGATCGACGAGATCGCCTTCCAGACGAACCTCCTGGCGCTCAATGCGGGCGTCGAGGCGGCACGTGCCGGCGATGCCGGCAAGGGCTTCGCGGTCGTGGCGCAGGAAGTGCGGGAACTGGCCCAGCGCTCGGCCAATGCCGCCAAGGAGATCAAGTCGCTGATCACCACGTCGAACGGGCAGGTGCAGGAAGGCGTGCAGCTCGTCGGCGACACCGGAAAGGCACTGGAAACGATCGTTTCGGAAGTGCAGGCGATCAACCGCCACGTCGCGGCGATCGTGGAGTCGGCGCAGGAGCAGTCCTCCGGTTTGCAGCAGATCAACACCGCCGTGAACCAGATGGATCAGGACACGCAGAAGAATGCAGCGATGGTCGAGGAATCGACGGCGGCCAGCCACGGCCTTGCCCGGGAAGTCGCTTCGCTCAACCAGTTGCTTGCCCAGTTCAGGCTGTCGCAGGCCGGCCAGCAGCATTTCGCTCCCGCGCCGGTTCGCGAGACCGTCGGCCGGGAAGAGCCGGTGGCCTCGCCGGCGCGCGCGCTCGGCCGCAAGATCGCATCGGCCTTCTCCGGCAATGCCGCGCTCGACATGCGCAAGGACAACTGGGAGGAGTTCTGACCGGATCGGGCCCGCACCCGTATCCGTTTCGCTCCCGCATTTTTCCCATAGCGTTCCGGCAGCCCTGTTCCCGCGAGCAGGGCTGCCGGTTTTTTATCGGCGCCTCGCCCGCAGGGGCGCGGGCAACGCTGCTTTCAAATTGGCGGCAGCCTTTCGGGGCGCAGCGCGTAGCGGCGGATGACGTCCTTGATGACGGCCAGCCGGGCCTCGGCCTCCGCCGGCTGGTGGATGTTGCGGCCGAAGGTGATGTCCACGGTATAAGCGCCTGCAACGCTGAACCAGCACAGGCTGGAAAGGGTCAGCCAGAGATCGACTGGGTCGAGACCGGGCCGGAAGGCGCCGGCCCGTTCGCCCTTCGCCAGCAGGCCGGTCACGACCCGGATGAGCTTGCTGATGGCGAGTTCCTCGCGCGCGACCGAGCGCAGGTTTTCGCCCTTGTGGAGGTTTTCGACCCCGACGAGGACGAGGAAGTTCGGATTCTCGAGATAATAATGAAGGGTGAAGCTGCATAGCTCTTCAAGGGCTGCGACGGGGTCGTCGGAAAATTCGAGATTCGCCTCCATGTCGCGCAGGCGCCGGTAGGCCATGACGAGAACGCGCTGGAAAAGCAGTTCCTTGCGTTCGAAATGGCGATAAACGAGTGCCTTGTTGACGCCGGCGGCCTTCGCGATGCTTTCCATCGTGGCGCCGCTCAGGCCGTTGGCCACGAATTCCTGCTCGGCGGCGGCCAGGATCGCCTCGCGGGTGCGGCCCGTCCGTTCTTCATAGCTTGCTGCCCGCCTGGCTATAGCGACCACTTTAACCCCATCCATATCCGTATCTCATTTCTCAGCACCCATTATCACGGAACGGCGAAGTCCGCCAAACTGTCAAATTTCCTGAGGTGAAAAATATCTGCCTATCAATGATTCTACTTTACAGATCGTCAAACCTGTGATGACCTGTAACGCAAACGTTATCGTTATACAATAAACGGGGAACCATATGAGCGCGCGAATTCGTGTCGCCTCGGATGTCGGGGGCACGTTCACGGACAGTATCGCCTATGACGAGGCAACGGGAGCCATCACCGTTTCCAAGGTTTCGACGACGCCGGACAACCGGGCGCGGGGCACCGTGCAGGGATTGAAGCGGGCGATTGCCTTGCAGGGCGCGACGGGGCGGGACGTTACCTATGTCGGCCACGGCACGACGACGACCACCAATGCCGTCATCCAGCGCAAGGGGGCGACGACGGCCTTCATCACCAATCGCGGTTTTCGCGATCTTCTCCTGATCGGCCGGCAGAACCGTCCAACGCTTTTCGACATTGCCATCGTGCGACCCGAGCCGCTCGTTCCCCAGGAGCTTTGCCTCACGGTCCGCGGCCGCCTCGGCCCCGGCGGCGAGGAAATCGAGCCGCTGAACGAGGATGACGTTCGCGAAGCGGCCGCATTCCTCGCCGGACACGGGGTCGAGGCGGTAGCCATTCTCTTCCTCCATTCCTATGCCAATCCGTCGCACGAGCAGCGCGCCCGCGATCTTCTCGAGACGCTGCTGCCGGACGCCGCGGTCTGCATTTCGACGGACATCAATTCCGAGTTCCGCGAATACGAGCGTGCGAGCACCGCCGTCCTCAACGCCTATCTGCGCCCGGTCATGCACAAGTATCTCGCTTCCCTCGGCGAGATGCTGGCCGACGACGGCGAGGGGCTCGGGCTGCGGCCGGGCAGGCCGGTCATGGTCATGGACGCCGCCGGCGGGCTGATGAGCATCGACAGCGCCCGCGTCAAACCGGTCCACACCGTTCTTTCCGGCCCGGCGGGCGGCGTCGTCGCCAGCGCGCATGTCGCCGAAATGGCCGGGATTTCCGACATCATCACGATGGATATCGGCGGCACGAGCACCGATATCAGCCTGATCCGCAAGGGTCGGCCGGAGATCACCCGCTCCACCACTCTGGAGACCGTGCCGATCCGGTTGCCGGTGATCGACATCAATGCGATCGGCGCCGGCGGCGGCTCGATCGCCTGGATCGACGACGGCGGCGCCCTGCGGGTCGGCCCGATGAGCGCCGAAGCCGTTCCGGGCCCGGTCTGCTACGGGCGCGGCGGCACCCGCCCGACCGTGACCGACGCCAATCTGGTGCTTGGCCGCTTCGACGACAGGTCGCGGCTCGGCGGCGATCTCGGTCTCGACGCCGAAGCGGCCAGAGCGGCCATCGAGCGCGAGATCGCCACGCCGCTCGGCCTCGACCTCTACGAGGCGGCGGCGGGCATCCTGCGCGTCGCCCATGCCAATATCGTGCGTGGCATTCGCGTCGTCTCCGTCGAGCGCGGATACGATCCGCGCGAATTCGCGCTCGTGCCCTTCGGCGGGGCCGGGCCGATGCACGGCAGCCCGGTTGCCCGCGAGCTGAGGATGCCGCGGGTCATGGTGCCGCCGACGCCGGGCATTCTCTGCGCGATGGGACAGCTCATTTCCGACCTGCACCACACCTTCGCCGAAACGCATATCGCCGCCTATCGCGAGGACGGCGCCGAAGAGGCGCTCGCGGCCATCCGCACTCTGGTCGAACGGGCGCAGAACCATCTGGCCGCGGACGGCGTGGCGATGGAACGGCGCGAGATCGAGGTCAAGATCGACGTCCGCTACATCGGCCAGAGCTACGATCTTCCGATCCCGGTGGATATCGACGCCGCCGGTTTCTGGCGCGGGCTTCCGGCCCGGTTCCATGCCGCCCACGAGGCGCGCTTCGGCCATGCGGACCCGTCGAGCCCGCTCGAAATCGTCGGGATCGTCGTCACCGGCATCGGTCGGATCGACAAGCCGGTTCTGCCGGCGCTGCCGAAAGGCGACATCGTTCCTTTGGACGAAGCGCTCAAGGGATCGCGGCGGATCCATTTCGAGCCGTTCGATCCTTCGGCGCCTGTCCTCGCATATGACGCGCCGATCTACGACCGGGCCGGTCTCAGGGCCGGCGATGTCATCCGGGGGCCTGCCGTGATCGAGGAGATTTCGGCGACGACCATCGTCTATCCCGGCGACGTGCTGACCGTGCATGCATCCGGCAATCTCATCGTGGAGGTCGCGCAATGACCCGATTCGACCCGATCCGGCTGGAAGTGCTCAAGAACGCGCTGGAGGCGACGGCGCAGGAAATGGGCGTGGTGCTGAAGCTGACCTCCTTTTCGCCGAACATCAAGGAGCGCATGGACGCGTCCTGCGCGATCTTCGACGTGCAGGCGCAGCTCGTCGCGCAGGCGGAGCACGTGCCGGTCCATCTCGGCTCGATGCTGCGGGCCGTCGGCCCGACGCTCGCCATGCTCGATCCGCTCGAGGACGGCGACGTGGTCGTGGTCAACGACCCTTACATCGCCGGCGCCCACCTGCCGGACATCACGCTGATCGCCCCGGTCTTCGTCGAGGCCCGCTGCATCGCCTATGTGGCGAGCCGCGCGCATCATTCGGATGTCGGCGGCATGGAGCCCGGATCCATGCCTGGTCGCTCGACCGAGATCTTTCAGGAAGGGCTGATCATTCCGCCCGTGCGGCTTTACCGCCGCGGCGTCGAGCAGAAGGACATCATGGCGATGATCCTCGCCAATGTCCGCACGCCCGAGGAGCGCAAGGGCGACATCAACGCCCAGCTCGCGGCCCTGCGCGTCGGCATCCGCCGCGTCGAGGAACTGGCGGAGCGGTTCGGCGCAGCGATGCTGGAAGAAGGGCTGGCCGCCATTCTCGACTATTCCGAGCGGCGCATGCGCAGGCGGCTGGCGGATTTTCCGGCCGGACGCTGGTCGGGGGAGGATTGCCTCGACGATGACGGAAGCAGCGACGATCCGGTGCTGATCCGTCTGGCGGTGGAGGTCACTCCGGACAGGATGATCTTCGACTTCGAGGGCAGCTCGCCCCTCAGGCGCGGCAACATCAATGCCGTTCAGGCGATGGTGCATTCGGCGGTGTTCTACTCGATCAAGATCCTGATGGATGCGACCCTGCCGCCGAATGCCGGCGTCATGCGTCCGGTGGATATCCGCATTCCCGAGGGCTCGTTTCTCGACGCCCGCCGTCCGGCTGCCGTCTGCGCGGCCAATACCGAGACGACGCAGCGTCTTGCCGACACCGTGCTCAGGGTCTTTTCGCAGTTCGCGCCGGAGCGGATCGCCGCTGCAAGCCAGGGTACGATGAACCTGATCGGCATCGGCGGGCGCGACCCGCGCAACGGCAAGCCCTACACCTATATCGAAACGATCGGTGGCGGGCAGGGCGGCCGCCCGATGGGGCCCGGCATGAGCGGCGTGCATGCCAACATGTCGAACACGCTCAACACGCCGATCGAGGCGCTCGAGATCAGCTATCCCTTCCGGGTCGAGCGCTACGAGCTTCGCGAGGGGTCAGCGGGCACCGGCCTCAACCCCGGCGGAGAGGGCGTGGTCCGCGCGCTGCGCATCATCGGTCACGAGGCGCGCGTCTCCTTGCAGACCGACAGGCGCAAATTCCATCCCTACGGTCTTCATGGCGGCGGCAAAGGTGCTACCGGCGTGAACTGGATGGAGGATGAGACCGGTGCCCGCCACCGTCTCGCCGGTAAGGGATCGCTGACCTTGCAGGCCGGTGAAGTCATCGTCGTCGAAACACCCGGCGGCGGCGGATGGGGGGCCGAAAACGCCTGAATCCGAAGCAGTCAATCCTTGCAGTGTAATTGAACTTCTTAACAAAAAGGGGAACCGATCATGAAGTTTGAATACCTGAAAATGACCGCATTCAAGACGATTGCCGCAACCATGCTCGTTGCGGCGACGGCCCTCGGCTCCGTCGCCGAAGCTGCCACCACCTGGCGTTTTGCCACGAAACAGCCGGCCGACAGCCCGGAAGGCAAGGCCTTCCAGTATTTCGCCGACAAGGTGCAGGAATATTCCGGCGGCGACCTCGTCGTGCAGGTCTATCCCTCCGAACAGCTCGGCAAGGAAGCCGCCATTCTCGAGCAGCTCGAGCTTGGAACGGTCCAGCTCTATGCCGAGGACGCATTCTTCCTCCAGAAATGGGTCCCGGACATCAAATGGATCGCGCCGATCTTCCTGTTCCAGAACCGCGACCAGTGGACCAAATTCGTCAACAGCGACCTCGTGCAGGGATGGCTGACGCAGGTGGAGGAGACGGCGGGCATCCGCCCGCTCGGCGATCCGACCGCCTTCGTCCGCGGCCCGTATCGCGTGCTCATCACCAAGACGCCGCTCGACGACTACACCAAGATCAGGGGCATGCAGCTGCGCATGTATCCCGACCAGCTGGCGATCTCCGTCTGGTCGCATCTCGGCGCGGACCTGCGCATGCTGGCCTGGACCGAGACCTATGAAGGCCTGAAGAGCGGCATCGCCACCTCGGTCACGAGCCCGGCCGCCCTGGTCGAGGCGATGCGGTTCTACGAAGTCGCGCCCTACATCACCCGCACCAACGAGTTCTGGCAGGGGCTGATGTTCTCGATGAACGGCGAGGCCTTCGACGAGCTGTCGGAAAAGGACCAGCAGGCCCTCCTGAAGGCGCATGCCGAGGCCGGCGAATACAGCGCCACGCTCATGCAGGAAACCGCCGACAGCATGCAGGCCAGGCTGGAGGCCAGGGGCGTCACCTTCGTCGACATGGACCTCGATCCGCTGTTCGAGGACATGGCGAAGTGGTACGCCGAGGAAGACAAGGCCGGACGCCTGCCCGCGGGCTTCATGGACGCCGCCAACGCGGCGCGGCAGTAAGGCCCGGCATCATGGAAAGCGTGCGCCCGTCTCCGGCGGGAAAGGGGGCGGCGATCCCGCCCCCTTTCCGGATCGCCAACGCATGTCTCGACGGTGCGGCGAATGTCTTCGCCGTCGTGACCGAACTGATGATCTTCGCGATGCTGGCGATCAATGCGGCCAACATCGTCGTCCGCAACCTGGGTTTCAGCAGCCTGCTCTGGGTCTGGCCCTGGACCGGCGTGCTGATGATCTGGAGCGTCTTCATCGCCTTCTTCGTCATGTACCGGCGCGACATGGACATCCGCCTGACCTTCGTCGTCCAGCGTTTCGCGCCGCGCACAAGGAAGATCCTCAAGGTGTTCGGCAATCTGGTCGGCCTCGTCGTGGTCTTCGTCATTCTCCTCGAAGTGCCGCAGATCCTGCAACGCCAGCGCGGCGTGATCGAACTGGTCGGTCTCCAGCGCTACTGGCTGTCGGTGCCGCTGATCCTGTCGTCGGCGCTGCTCTTCCTGCATTTCATTCTCGAAACCGTCGGGGTTCTGCTCGGCTACGAGAGTTCCGAATTTCCCGAGGACGACGGAGCGAACCAATGGTAGCCATCACCATACTCGGCATTTTCCTCGTCCTGATGGTGCTCGGCGTGCCGGTGGTCGTCGCGATGGCGGCCGGCACGCTGGCCGGCTTCGTGCAGCTCGGCTTCGCCGGCAGCCTGTCGAGGCTCTACGTCTTCCCCCTGAACATCCTCGAGGGTATCGACGCGCCGGCCTTGCTCGCCATTCCGTTCTTCATCCTCGCCGGCCACCTGATGACGACCGTCGGCCTCACGGACCGCATCTTCCTGCTTGCCAATGCGCTGGTGGGGCATTTGCGGGCGGGTCTCGCGCAGGTCAACGTCGTCTGCTCGCTGTTCTTCGGCGGCATCACCGGATCGGCGATCGCCGACGTCGCCGGTATCGGCAATCTCATCATCCGCCAGATGGAGAAGAACGGTTATCCGACCGCCTATTCCTCCGCCCTGACGGTGGCCTCCTCGGTGATCGGCCCGACCATGTGGCCGTCCGTGCCGCTGTTGATCTACGCCTTCGGCGCGTCCGTCTCGGTCGAGCGCATGTTCCTGGCCGGCATCGGCCCGGGACTGCTGATCGTGATCTCGCTGATGGTCTACAACCGCATCGCCGCGCGGAAATTCTCGGTTCCGGTGCTGCCGCGCACGCCGGTCGTGCAGATCGCGAAGCTGGCGAGCCGCTCCGGCTGGGCGCTGCTTGCGCCGTTCATCATCATCGGCTCGATCATCACCGGCGCCGCAACGCCGATGGAAGCCGGCGTCGTGGCCTGTCTCTACACGCTTCTGCTCGGCCTCGGCTACCGGAGCCTGTCGATCGTAGGCGTGCGCCATGCGGTGATGGAAACAGGCATCCTGTTCGGGTCGGTGCTGATGGTTATCGGCGTTTCGGCGGCGATGAGCTGGCTCTTGACCTACGACCAGGTGCCGCAGGCGCTCGCCAGCGCGGTGCTGACGGTGACGGAGAACAAGTACGTCTTCCTGTTCATGGTGGTGATCTTCTTCCTGCTCATCGGCACGGTGCTGGAAAACATTCCGGCGATGGTCATCCTGATCCCGATCATGCTGCCGCTGGTCGATCACTTCGGCGTCGACCGCGTCCATTTCGGGCTGATCATGGTCTACGGCCTGCTGATCGGCATCGTGACGCCGCCGGTCGGCGTGGCGCTGTTCATCGTCACCAAGGTGGCGAAAATCTCCTTCGAGGAAATCTGCACGGCGGTGACGCCCTTCCTGCTGCCGCTGATCGTCGTGCTGTTCCTCATCACCTTCTTTCCGGAAACCGTCCTGTGGCTGCCGAACACGGTTCTGGGCGCGGAGTAGCGAAGATGACGAACAAACTGCGCATCGCCGCCGATATCGGCGGAACGTTCACCGACGTGGCCATGATCCGCCACGATCACACGATCGCCACCCGCAAGGTTTCCTCCACGCCGGACGATTACGGGCGGGGCGTGGTCGCCGGCATTCTCGAACTTCTGGAGGCCGAGGGGCTTTCGCCGGGCGATGTCGGCGAGGTCATGCATGCCTGCACGGTGGCGACCAACGTCATTCTGGAGGGCAAGGGCGCGAAGACGGCGCTGATCACGACCCGCGGGTTTCGCGACGTACTGGAAATGCGCCGCATCCGCATCCCGAAGCTCTACGAGCCGCTCTATTGCAAGCCGCCGGCGCTTTCGCCCCGCCGCTGGCGGCTGGAGGTGGACGAAAGGCTGGATTTCGAAGGCCATGTCGTGACCCCGCTCGACGAGGACAGCGTTATGGCTGCGCTCGACGTCATCGCTGCGGAGGGGATCGAGGCCGTGGCGGTCTGCCTTCTGCATTCCTATGCCAACCCCGCCCATGAGCGGCGCATCGGCGCGCTGATCGCCGAACGCTTCCCGGACCTGTTCGTGTCGCTCTCCGTCGACGTGCTGCCGGAAATCCGCGAATACGAGCGCACCAGCACCTCCGTCATCAACGCCTATGTCGGACCGCCCGTGCGCACCTATCTGGAATCGCTGACGGCCGGGCTCAGCGATGCCGGCCTGCCGTCGCGCTTCTTCATGATGCACTCGGCGGGCGGCATCATCGATGCCCGCAGCGTCATCGCGCGGCCGGCGCAGATCGTCGAATGCGGCCCGGCGGCAGGTGTGCTCGGCGCGCGCAACACGATGGTCGCCGCTGGCTACCGCGATGCGATCTCCTTCGACATGGGCGGCACGACGGCGAAGGCCTCGCTCATCGAGAACGGGACCCTTCTGAAGACCGACGACTACGAGGTCGGCGGCGGCATCTCGCTGGCGTCCAAGCTCGCCAAGGGCGGCGGCTATGCGCTGAAACTGCCGGTCATCGACATTTCCGAGGTCGGTGCCGGCGGCGGTTCCATCGTGTGGACCGACCGCGCCGGCGCGCTGAAGGTCGGCCCGCACAGCGCCGGCGCCTTTCCCGGACCGGCCTGCTACGGAAAGGGCGGAACGGAGCCGACCGTGACCGACGCCAATGTCGTTCTCGGCTTTCTCAATCCCGAGGCGCTCGCCGGCGGTTCCGTGCCGGTCGACTTCGACCTTTCGGTCGCGGCGCTCGACCGGGTGGTAGTGGGTCCCCTCGGGATCGATCTCGATCAGGCGGCCTATGGCGTGCATGAACTGGTGACGACGGTCATGACCCGCGCCGTCAAGTCGGTCACGACCTTCCGCGGCCGCGATCCGCGTGAGTTCGCCATGATTGCCTTCGGCGGCAATGGCGGCATCCATTCGGTGTCGCTTGCCCGGGCGCTGGGCATCACCACGGTGTTCGTGCCGCCCGGCGCCGGCGTGTTCAGCGCGCTCGGCCTTCTCTATGCCGATGTCGAGACCGGCGTTTCGATGGCCTTCCTGAAAAGCCTGATGACGGCCGATGCCGCCGCGCTCCGGCAGCGTTACGCGGACCTTTCCGCCAAGGCGGCGGGCGAACTCGGCCGGGCGGTGGAAACCGTCACGCTCGAACGGCACGCCGATTTCCGCTATCGCGGGCAGGCCTTCGAGCTGACGCTGCCCTTCGAGGAAAGCGCGACCCTCACGCCCGAAGGCCGGGCGGCGGTGCGCGAGCGCTTCGACCGCGCGCACGAGCGGACCTACGGCTACCGGCTGGCCGATACCGATGTGGAAATCGTGACGCTCAGGTTGACGGCGCGGGTGGAGAAGACCGGGGACGGCTTGCCGGCCTTCACGCCGCGTCCGCAGGTCGAGCCGAAATGGCGCAGCGTCTATTTCGGGCCGCAGTTCGGGCGCGTCCGCGCCAAGGTCGTCAACCGCTCGGCGCTTTCGGCAACGCCCGTTCCCGGGCCGATGATCGTCGAGGAATACGAGGGCACGACGATCGTGCCGCCCGATTGCCGGGCCTCTGTCGACACCTATGGCAACATCGTCGTGACGCTGCCCGCGCTCGAACGCGGCGGGGAAGGAAAAGACCATGACCGTCATTGATCCCATCCGGCTGGAAGTTCTCAAGAACGCCTTCGATTCCGTCGCGGACGAGATGGCCCTGATGCTGATGCGGGCCGCCTATTCGCCCATCGTGCGCGATTCGATGGACTATTCGACCGCCCTTTGCGATGCGCAGGGCCAGACCCTGGCGCAGGGCGTGACGACGCCCATGCACCTCGGCAGTTTCTACGATGCGATGCAGCACCTGCGCAGCCGCTATGCCGGACAGATCCGCGAAGGCGATGTCTTCATCGGCAACGACCCCTACGCGGCCGCGGGCCAGCATCTGCCCGACATCTACATCGTCGAACCGGTCTTTCATGGCGGCGCGCTGGTGGCGTGGATGACGACGGTCGCGCATCACGCCGATGTTGGCGGCATCGTGCCGGGATCGAATGCGCTCGGCGCGACCGAGATCTTCCAGGAGGGGCTGCGCCTGCCGTTCCTCAAGCTCTACGACGCCGGTGTCGCCAACGACGCGATCTGGGAGATCATCGGCCTGAACGTGCGGGTGCCGGACCTCGTGACCGGCGACCTGCGGGCGCAGATGGCGGCCTGCAAGGCCGGCCGGCGCTCCTTCACCGAATTGCTCGACCGCTACGGTGCGGCGGAGGTGCTCGCCTATGCCGAGGAACTGCACAATTATGCCGAGCGACTGGCGCGGGCCGAGATCGCGGAACTGCCCGACGGCGTCTTCGGTTTTACCGACCATCTCGACGGGCTCGGCCAGAACCCGGAACCTATCGTCATCCAGCTTGCCGTGACCATCGAGGGCGACCGGCTTTGCGTGGATTTCACCGGCTCCTCGCCGCAGGTCAAGGGCGGGGTGAACACGCCTCTGCCCTTCACCAAGGCAAGCGTCTACACCGCCCTGCGCTCGGTGATGAAATCGGAAATCCCGAACTGCCGCGGCTTCGAGCGGGCGATCACGGTGACGGCGCCCGCCGGAACGGTGGTCAATTCCGTGCATCCGGCCCCCTGCGGCGCGCGTGGCATCACCGGCTACCGGGTGATCGACGCCATGTTCGGCGCGCTCGCGAAGGCCTTGCCGGACCGGGTGACGGCGGACGGCATGGGCGGTTCGACCGTGCCGACCTTCGGCGGCTGGCACGAGGGCAAGCCTTTCGTCTTCACCGAGACGGTGATGGGCACCTGGGGCGCCGGGCGGGACCACGACGGTCAGGTCGGCGTTCCCCACATGGGCGCCAACCAGGCCAATGTACCGGTGGAGATGATCGAGGCGAGCTATCCCCTGCGCATCCTGAACTACGGAACGGTGTCCGACACCGGCGGTGCCGGCCGCCATCGCGGCGGCAATTCCTTCATTCGCGAATACCTGTTTCTCGGTAAGGAAGGCGTTTTCTCCCTGCGGTCGGACAAGCGCGCCTTTCCGCCGCACGGCCTGTTCGGCGGCGGGAACGGCTGCGGACCGGACAGTACGATCCGTCGCGCCAATGGTGATGTCGTCACGCTTCCGGTTCTCGTCACCGAGCCCTATACTTTGAAGACGGGCGATGTTTTCCGCCATGTCTCTCCGTCCGGCGGCGGCTATGGCGACCCGCTCGAGCGGGCGCTCGTTGACATTGAGAGCGATCTTGCCGAAGGCACTGTGACGCCGGATCATGCCGCCCGTGCCTACGGGGTCGTCTTTTCCGGCCCGAAGATCGACCCGGCCGCGACGGCGCAACGCCGGGAGGAATTGCGGGCCGCGCGGGACGAGACCGTCTCGTGATGCGGGCGAAGCCTTCCGGCTCAATTCAACCTCTTTCGGTCGAGCGTACAGGAGAATGGCGATGGATCTCAATCTGAAGGACAGGACGGCGCTGGTGACGGGAGCGAGCGCCGGGATCGGCGCCGGTATCGCCCGGGCGCTGGCGGCGGAGGGCGTGCGTATCGCGATCACCGCGCGCCGGGGCGAGCCTCTCGAACGGCTGGCGGCGGAAATCGAGGCTGGCGGTGGACAACGCCCTCTCGTGTTGACGGGTGATGTGACAGACGCATCCACGGTTTCGTCCATCGTCTCGGACGCTGCCGGGACGCTTGGCGGCATCGACATTCTGGTGAATTCCGCCGGCGGCTCGCGGCCGGTTCCGCTCGATGCCTCCGAGGAGGTGTGGGACGAGGCCTTCGCCCTGAATTTCCACGCGATCCGGCGCTTTGCCGCCGCCGTGCTTCCGTCCATGCAGGAGCGGCGCTGGGGACGCATCGTCAATATCAGTGGATCGATGGAGCCGCGCGCCCTCAATGCGGCGATGGCTGCCAAGGCGGCGCTTCACCTGTGGGCCAAGGGGCTGGCCTGCGACGTGGCCGCCGACGGCATCACCGTCAATACCATCGCGCCGGGCCGCATCAACAGCGAGCAGATCCTGACGAAGATGTATCCCACCGAGGAGGCGCGGCAACGGTTCATCGCCGCGAACATTCCGATCGGCTATTTCGGCGATCCAGAGGATATCGCCCATCTCGTGGCCTTCCTCGTTTCGCCGCTTGCCCGCTACATCACCGGCGCGGTCATTCCCGTGGACGGGGCGATGCGCTTCTCGGCGCATTGAAACGGCGGCGACCCGGGGAGGGTATGTCCCGGACCGCCGCCCGCGATGAACGGTCAGAGGGGGCCGGACCGCTCGTGCTTGATGTGAACGGAGTTTGGACAGACAGAACAAAATTGTCAATAATATTATTGATAATACTAAAGTGCCGTTGAACGGCCGGTCGCTCTGATGTGGGGCGTTGGCGGACAGGTGGTCCTGGGTGGCTGGAATGAGCGTCAATCGTGCCCCGGGCCGGCATCGGCGCGGAGGGGACGAGGAGCGTAGGGTAGCGCTAGCGGGTGGCGCGGCGGGCCAGTGGTGCGGTGAGGCGAAGATAGGCTTCGCCGGAGGCGGGCAGATGTTCGCGGCACAGGCGGATCAGGTCGTCGCGCCGCCCCTCGACCGCGGCCGCTATCATCGCATAATGCTGTTCGCGCGCTTCCCGCACAGCGTCCGGATCGCCCAGGGCGGCGAAGCGGATTCCATGCGCGCGGCGCGATGCCATCTCGACGGCTTCCACCAGGAACGGATTGGGGCAAAGCGAAAAGAGCTCCCGGTGGAAGGCGATGTTGGCCCGGAATATCCGGGCCGGATCGTCCGCTTCCACGGCGGCGTCATGGACCGATTGCGCCTCGCGCAGCTTTTCTTCCGCCTCCGGGGTCAGCGGCAGCGGGATTTTCGAGGCGGCTTCGGTTTCGAGCAGCGCCCGCAGGTCGTAAAGGTTGCGGACCTCGTCCGGCGAAAAGGCGCGCACCTGGGCGCCCTTGTTCGGGATGTGCTCGAGAACCCCGGTCGTCGCCAGCAATTGCAGCGCCTTGCGGATGACGTGGCGCTTGGTGCCGAAGCGCTCCATCAACTGGTCTTCCGGCAGGCGCTCGCGCGGCAGGATGCGGCAGAGGACGATGTCCTCTTCCAGAAGCTGGGCAATGTCTTCGGCGGTGTGTTCCAGATCCATAGCTTCGAGCGCTAACCGGGGTGTGGGGTGTTGTCCAGCCAGAAACGGCCGATCTTGTCAAGCAAGGCAGGCCTCGGTTTATTATTAATAATATTATTGACAGTAATGGCGGCAGGTGCAACCACTGTTGCGAAACCATAAGGAGAGCGTGCCATGCCGGAGGGAAAGGGCCTGCGCCGCAACGTTGCGCACTACGGCGATGCGGAGTTCGCGGCCTATCTGCGAAAGGCGTTCATCAAGGCGATGGGCTACACCGACGAGGCGCTGGAGCGTCCGGTGATCGGCATCGTCGACACCGGATCGGGTTTCAACGCCTGTCACCGCAACATGCCCGACCTGATCGAGGCGGCGTCGCGCGGCGTGATGCTGGCGGGCGCCATTCCCGTGCCGTTCCCGGTCATTTCCCTTCAGGAGAGTTTCGCCCACCCGTCGACCATGTATCTGCGCAACCTGATGGCGATGGATGCGGAGGAAATGATCCGGGCCCAGCCGATGGATGCGGTGATCCTGATCGGCGGTTGCGACAAGACGGTGCCGGCCTTGCTAATGGGGGCGGCGAGCGCCGACATCCCGGCTATCATGCTCGTGACCGGCCCGATGATGGCCGGCTCGTGGCGCGGCGAACGCCTTGGCGCCTGCACGGATTGCCGCCGTTTCTGGGGACGGTTCCGGGCTGGAGAACTGGATGCCGGGCAGATCGCCGAGGTCAGCGACAATCTGGCGCCGACGATCGGCACATGTGGCGTGATGGGAACCGCTTCGACGATGGCGCTTGCGGTCGAGGCGATGGGCATGATGCTGCCGGGCGGCGCCTGCGCGCCCGCCGTCTCCTCGGAACGCCGGCGGATTGCCGAGCTGACCGGGACCCGCGCCGTCGAGATCGCGCGCGAGGGGCTGAAGCCCTCCGACATCATGACGGTCCCTGCCTTCGAAAATGCCTTCCGCACGGTCATGGCGGCCGGCGGGTCCACCAATGCGATCATTCATCTCACCGCTATGGCCGGACGTCTGGGGATCAAGGTCTCGCTGGAGACGGTCGACAGGATCAGCCGGGAAACGCCGGTTCTGGTCGACCTGAAACCGTCCGGGCGGGGCTACATGGAAGACCTGCACCGGGCCGGTGGCCTGACGCCGATCCTGCACGCCTTGCGCGGGCTGATGAAGACGGACGCACTCACGATCACGGGCAGGACGCTGGGTGACAACATCGATGCGGCGCCGCCCGCCTGGCCACAGGATGTGGTTCGCGGCACGGACGATCCCGTGGTCGCAGGCGAAAGCATGGTCGTTCTCGGCGGCAATCTGGCGCCGGGCGGCGCCCTGCTGAAGACGGCCGCGGCAAGCCCGGCGCTGCTGAAGCACCGGGGACGGGCGGTGGTGTTCGATTCGCTGGCGGATATGGCTGAACGGATCGATTCCCCGGACCTCGACGTCAATCCCGACGATATTCTCGTGCTGAAGAATGCCGGTCCCATCGGCGCGCCGGGCATGCCCGAGGCGGGTTACATACCGATCCCGAAGAAGCTTGCCCAGCAGGGCGTCAAGGATATGGTCCGCATTTCGGATGCGCGGATGAGCGGCACGGCGTTCGGCACGATCGTTCTCCACATCACGCCGGAAGCTGCGGCCGGCGGTCCTCTGCAAGCCGTGCGCTCAGGCGATATCATTGCCCTCGACGCCGCGGCCCGCTCGCTGTTGCTCGAAGTGGCTCCCGAAGAGATCGCCTTTCGGCTTGCGCAAACGCAGCCGTGCGAGAAGGCCCTCTATGGCTATGCCCGGCTTTACCGGCAATCGATCCGGCAGGCGGACGAGGGGTGCGATTTCGATTTCTGCATACCGCCGGTCCGGGACTGTCTGTGATGCAGAGGCCCCGTCCCGTTTAGCAGGGGGAGATGGCAGCGCGTCGGCTGCCATCCCGGTTGCGGATCAGCGGTTATAGACGGCGGTGATGCGGGCGGTCCCGATCGTGTTGGCGCCGATCATGAAGCCGACCAGTGCGTTGCCCGGATTGTCGGGCAGTTCCAGCCGCTCCGTCGACAGGGCATGCACCGTGAAGATATAGCGATGCACCTCGCCGGGCGGCGGGCAGGCGCCACCGAAACCGGCTGCGCCGTAATCGTTGGCGATTTCGACGGCTCCTTCCGGCATCGCGCCGTGGCCGCTTGCACTGGGTTCGAGGGAGGTGACGGAGGCCGGGATGTTCACGGCATTCCAGTGCCACCAGCCCGAACCGGTCGGCGCATCCGGGTCATAGGCGGTGATCGCGAAGCTTTTCGTGCCCTCGGGTGCGCCCGACCAGGAAAGCTGCGGCGACTGGTTGCCGCCTTCGCAGCCGAAGCCGGTAAAGACATGGGCAGGCGCAAGCTGCGCGCCTTCGGCAATCGACGTGCTGGACAGGTGGAAGTCCTGCGCATTGGCCGCCGAGGCCATCGCACCGGCAAGCATCAGGCCGGCGAACAGGGTTTTTTGAAGCATGGTTGAGCGTCCTTCATCTGAAGCGTTGATCATGCTCCAGAGATAGCCGCCGGCTGGATGCCACGCTTCCGGCAAACAATCAAAGACTGTCGAAAAACGCTCAATCTGCCGCCGAACGGATGCCCTTCGGCTTTATCCCGAACCGTTTCCTGAAAGAATCGGAAAAGTGGGAGGGGGTCTTGAAGCCGCATTCCAGAGCGATCCGGGAAATGGGAATGTCGGTCGTTTGCAGCAGGGCGAGGCCTTTCTCAAGGCGCGTGTTCAGCAGGATCTTCGAGAATGCGTGCCCCGATTTCGCAAGCCACCGGCGAAAGGTCGCCTCGCTCATGGCAAAATGCCCGGCCACCTCCGGGATGCGCCACGGATGGCTGATATCGGTTTCGACCAGGCGCCGCACCCTGCCCAGCGGCTGCTCTTCGTCCCGCGTGGGAAGACGCACCCCGTTGTGCCGCAGCCAGATCAGCGGTTCGAGAAGCCGGTGCTGACGGATCGGCGGCGGCAGGGCCTCGTTGTCGAGCGTGTCCCTGATGAGATCGAGGATTTCGGATGGCCGGTGGCGCGGCGCCCGCAAGACCTGGATGCCGGTCAGGTCGTTGCGCGTCGGCTGGTCGGCGAAGACCGTGTCGACGAGGTCGTGGCTGAAATAGACGCCGTCCGCGCGATAGCTCGCATTCGGCAGCGGGCGGTTTTCCAGCGTCACCATCGAACCGGGCGGAAAGACGAGCAGGTCCCCTTCCTCGCCGATCATCTCGCCATTGACGGGGCAGATCACCCGCTTCGTTCCCGAGCGGATGAAGCACAGGAAGGTGAGGCCGATAAAGAGATCCGTGAAGGTCGCCGCCGTCGCCTGGGTGATGGGCAGCACGGAAACTTCGGAAACCGGGCCGGGTATCTGCGCGCTTCCGGTCTGTTGTCGATGGTCCACGCGAACTCGTCCCTGCGGATTGTGATTACGACCTTATGGCCCGTTTTCTCGAAGGACACAAACAGGCGCGAGGCCGTCATTTCCCGGTTCCGGCCCGACGACAGGGGGCGGGATTCCTCGACGGTCCGGCAGGGCAGACGCCTTGCACCTGCCGGCCGCGAGAGCTTACTATGAACCCGGACAGATCACAGGAGAATATCATGAGCGGATTGCTTGCGGGCAAGGTGGGTTTCGTGACCGGCGCGGCCAACGGAATCGGCAGGGGAATTGCTTCCGTGCTGGCGGAGGAGGGGGCGCACGTCATAGTCAGCGATCTTGCGAGTGCCGAGGCCGAAGGCGAGGCCGTGGTCGCCGGGATCCGGGACAAGGGCGGATCGGCCCGGTTCCTGGCCGTCGACGTGACCTCGCTTGACGATATCGACGCGCTGATCGATACGACGCGGGCGATCAACGGCCGGATCGATTTCGCCGTGAACAATGCCGGGATCGGTCCCAAGGGCACGATCGCGGAAAGCGAGGACAAGACCTGGGATCTGGCGAACGACATCAATCTGAAATCAGTGTTCCGCATCATGCGCGCCACGATCCGGGTCATGCGCGAGCAGGCCAGCGGCGGCATCGTCAATATTTCCTCGGTCGCCGGCGTGACCGGCCTGCCGACCGCGGGCATCTATTCGGCCACGAAGCACGCGATCATCGGCCTGACCAGGACGGCGGCCGCCGAGAACGGCGATGCGGGCATCCGGGTCAACGCGATCCTGCCCAATGCGATCAAGTCGAAACTGCTCGACGGGTCGTCCGAGGCGTTTCTGAAGGCGATCACGGAGCCCCAGGCGATCCGCCGTCTGGGGGAACCCGAGGAGGTCGGCGCGGCGGTGGCGTTCCTGCTGTCGGACAAGGCTTCCTTCATCACCGGCGTCAGCCTGCCGGTCGATGGTGGTTATCTCGCCACCAACGGATAACGGGTAGCGTCCTTCACGCCGGCTCGGGCAGGTCCTGCAATTTCGGCACGCGGGATGCGGCGATGACCAGAAGCTGGACGAGGAATCCGAGCGTCGCGACGAAGAGGCAGGCGGCCACCCCGGAATGGGCGGCGACCGCCGCGCCGATGGCGGCGCCGACCGGTCTTGCCCCGAACGTCACCGTCATGATGAAGGCGGAGACGCGGCCGAGCATGGCGTTCGGCGTCACCGCCTGCCGCAAGGTCATGGTCGAGATCGTCCAGAGGACCGGTCCGGCGCCGAACAGGAAGAAACTGACGGCCACCAGAAAGATCGATGGCAGCCACAGCGTCAGCAGCATGAGCAGGGCGGCGGCGAAGCCGCCGACGGGGCCGAGGACGATCATCGTGCCGAAGGAGACCTGCCGCGAAAGCGCCGGTGCCGCCAGCGCGCCGAAGACCATGCCCGCCCCGGAGATGCCGAGCGTGACGCCGACTTGCGTTGCCGTCAGGCCGAGGTTCTGCACGGCATAGGCAACGTAGATCGCCTGCAACACGAACCAGGCGGTGTTGAAGAAGATCGCGGTAACGAGGATCGGCCGCAGGAGATCGTGCCGCAGGATAAAACCTGCGCCTTCGCGGAGATCGTGCAGGAGATCGCGTTTCTGCCGAACGACATTCTCCTCCCTGCGCAGGCCGGCCAGAAGCAGGACGGCGAGCAGCGAGAGTACGGTGGCGAGTACGTAGGCCGCGGGTGCGCCGGTCCAGCCGACGAGGGCGCCGCCGAGCGCGGGGCCGGCGGCATAGGCGGCGCTGCGGGCAAGTTCCAGCCAGCGGTTGGCATCGGCAAGCTGCGCGCGTGGCACGAGCGAGGGAACCAGCGCCGGTGCGGCGACGCTGTAGCATACGGTGCCGATCGCGCCGGCGAAGCCGAGGAGGGCAAGCAGCGGCAGGTTCAGGGCGCCGAGGACGAGCAGCGCGACGATGGCTGCGAGCGACAAAGCCCGCAGCGCTTCCGACCCGACCATCAGCGCCCGTCGCGAGGCCCGGTCGGCCACCAGCCCTGCCGGGATCGACAGGAGCAGGAAGGGAAGCGTCTGCGCGGTCTGGAGCCAGCCGGTTTGGGAAGGGCTTGCGGAGAGGAGCAGCACGGCGGCGAGCGGGGCGGCGGCGAGCGCGATCTGTTCGGAAAACTGGGCGAGAAGGTTGGACCAGCCGAGGCGCTTGAAGGCGGCTGGCAGGAAAGCGGCGGGCGTCGTCACGGATCGTCCTCATGCGGATTGCTGATGACGGGAATTGAGCTGGATCGCGCGGCCGGAATCCACCCGTTTCTTGCTTTTTCGGCCGGCGTCGAGGCGAGAACGATTGAAAGAGCCCGGCGCCGGGCTACATCCCTATGGAGCATATGACGTGCCGATGTGGACGGGCGCCGCTTCGTTCGGCGGTGACAGATGAAATCGCGAACAGAGGGAGGCCCTCGCCGTGTCTTCCACCCATCAGAGATTCGATGCCAATGCGGGCGGATATGCACGGTTCCGGCCGGATTATCCACCTTCGATCCTCGATCCCCTGTCGCGGGCCATTGCGGCCGTGCCGGGCGCAATAACCTTGCCGGTGATCGATGTCGGCAGCGGCACCGGCATTTTCACGCGGCAACTTGCGGCGAGCCTGCCGGAAAGCGTGCCGGTCGTCGGTGTCGAACCTTCGGCGGCAATGCGCAGCGAGGCCGGGTCCGCGCCGGATACGGATGCGCGCATTTCCTACGTCGATGGAGTGGCGGAGAAACTTCCCGCCGGCGATGCGAGCGTGCGGGCGGTGGTCGCGGCGACGGCCGCGCACTGGTTCGACCGTCCGGCCTTCTATCGCGAAGCGCACCGCGTGCTGGTGCCGTCCGGTGTGCTGGCCATCGTCGAATATGTACGCGACGTCGCGAATTCGCCGGCCGCTGCGGCGATCGAGGCCTTTTTGCGCCATCATGGCGGGCCGAAAGCCTATGTCCGGCCGGACTATCCGGACGAGCTTCGGAACCTCGCCGGTTTCTCCGGCAGCCGCGCGGTCTACAAGGACGTCGTGCTGCCGCTGACGATGGATGGCTTCACGGGGCTGGCGCTGTCGTCTTCCCACGCCCGACCGGTGGTGGAGACGCTCGGCCAGGCGGCGACCGAGGCGGCGCTGCGCGATCTGGCCGCGCCTTTAATGGGGCAGGATGGGACGATCCCTTACGGTTATCGGTTTCAGCTTTTTCTGGCGGTTCGCGGCGCCTGACGCCCGCCGTCCGCGCGGGATGCCGTTTCCGAAGGCCGGCCGTGCAGGCAGGGCAATCCATCTCTTGACCTCGTTTGCGACGCACCGCATCATGACGATTGGCGCCTGACGTGCATTCGCGTGCGGCGCTGGCATGCGCGATACGATAACGGACCGGGATCGACCTTCGTTCATCGACGCCGCCTTGCGGTGAAGATGCCGTATGATTCCGTTACCACTTGGCAGTGTGGGTTTCCTGCGGCGATCGCGACGTGCGGTTTCCGCGCATTATCGGAAGATGGCAACATGCGCAGATATCCGTCACCTCAAACTTTTGTCCTGTTGCTGGCGCTCGTCTGGGTCGCCACGGCCACGTCCACGGTTTCCCAGGCCCAGCAGGGAGATGTCGGCGTCGGGGTCGAGCTGGTGCTGGCCGTCGATGCCTCCCGCTCCATCGACCCGGACGAGCAGATGATCCAGCGCCGCGGTTATGCCGAGGCCTTTCGCAGCCCGGAGGTGCAAAGCGCCATCCTGCACGGCGGATGGGGGCGGGTGGCCGTCACCTATGTCGAATGGGCCGGGGCCTGGACGCAATCGGTGCTGGTCCCCTGGCGGCTGATCGACAGCAAGGAATCGGCCGAGGCCTTCGCCGCCGAGATCGAGGCGAGCAGGCTGACCAGCGCTTCGCGCACGTCCATTTCCGGCGCGATCGATTTTTCGGCAGGGTTGTTCGAGCAGAACGGATTTTCCGGAGAGCGCCAAGTCATCGATATTTCCGGCGACGGGCCGAACAATCAGGGAAGAGGGGTGACGGAGGCGCGGGAGGCCGCGATCGCCCGGGGGATCACCATCAACGGACTGCCCCTGATGACCAATGGCAGCCAGTATGTCGGCTGGGGCACCATTCCCGATCTCGACAGGTATTATGCCGAATGCGTGATCGGCGGGCCGGGCGCCTTCTCGATTCCCGTGACGAGCTGGGACCAGTTCTCGACCGCGGTGCGCCAGAAGCTGGTGCTGGAGCTGGCCGGCCGGCAACCCGCGCGCAACATGGTGGTGCGCGTCCAGGCCCCCGCGCCGGTGGATTGCCTCGTCGGCGAGACCATTTGGAACGAGCGCCAGCGCCGCTGGGACTGAACTTCCGTCATCCTGCCGGCGACCTGCGGATGAAGCCGGCCGGCTACCGCCGGGTCACACCCGGGCGGCGCGCAGCCTCAGCGCGTTGGCGATCACGCTGACCGAGGACAGCGCCATTGCCGCGGCGGCGATGACCGGCGACAGCAGCAGGCCGAAGACCGGATAAAGCACACCGGCGGCGATTGGCACGCCGGCGGCATTGTAGACGAAGGCGAAGACGAGGTTCTGGCGGATGTTGGCCATCGTCGCCTCCGAAAGCCGCCGCGCCCTGACGATCCCGGTCAGGTCGCCCTTGAGCAGCGTCACGCCTGCGCTTTCGATGGCGACGTCCGTGCCGGAGCCCATCGCGATGCCGACATCGGCGGCGGCGAGCGCCGGCGCGTCGTTCACCCCGTCGCCGGCCATTGCCACCACCCTGCCTTCGGATTTCAGCCGCGCAACCACGGTGCTCTTGCGGTCGGGCAGCACATCCGCCTCCACCTCGTCGATGCCGAGCTGCCGGGCGACGGCCTCGGCCGTGGTGCGGTTGTCGCCGGTGAGCATGACGATGCGGATACCTTCGGCCTGAAGCGCGCGCAGCGCCTCGGGCGTTGTTTCCTTGACGGGGTCGGCGATGGCGAAGATGCCCGCCGCCTCACGGTCGACGCCGATATAGATCGCGCTCGCCCCGTCATGGCGGAGCGCGTCGGCCTGTTGCGCCAGCACAGCCGTATCGACGCCGTTCTCCTTCAGGAAGGCGGCGTTGCCCAGCACGATCCGCTTGCCCTCGACGACGCCGAGCGCGCCCTTGCCGGTGGGGGAATCGAAATCGGCGACGGCGGGAACCGCCAGCCCCCGGCTTTCCGCAGCGGTAACGATCGCCTGCGCCAGCGGGTGTTCTGAGGCCTTCTCGACACCGGCGGCGAGGCGCAGCACGCCGTCTTCGTCAAATCCTCCGGCGGCGACGATCTTCGTCACCGCTGGCCTGCCGGCGGTGAGGGTGCCGGTCTTGTCGACGACCAGCGTGTCGACCTTCTCCATCCGCTCCAGCGCCTCGGCGTTCTTGATCAGCACGCCGGCGCCGGCGCCCTTGCCGATTCCCACCATGATCGACATCGGCGTGGCGAGGCCGAGCGCGCAGGGGCAGGCGATGATCAGCACGGAGACCGCGGCGACGAGGCCATGCGCGAGGCGCGGTTCCGGTCCCCATAGTCCCCAGGCCGCGAAAGCCAGCAGCGCCACGAGAACCACGGCCGGCACGAACCAGCCCGAGACCTGGTCCGCCAGCCGCTGGATCGGCGCGCGCGAGCGCTGCGCATCCGCCACCATCTGCACGATGCGGGCGAGCATCGTGTCCTTGCCGATTTTATCTGCCCGGATGACCAGCGCGCCGGTCTGGTTCAGCGTGCCACCGACGACCCGATCGCCCGCCGCGCGCGTCACGGGCATGGATTCGCCGGTGATCATGGATTCGTCCAGCGAGGAGCGGCCTTCCTCGACCGTCGCGTCCACCGGCACGGTTTCGCCGGGGCGAACCCGGAGCCGGTCGCCGATGCGCACGTCGTCGACGGCAATGTCGTCCTCGGCCCCGTTCCCGCCGATCCGGCGCGCGGTCTTCGGCGCTAGGTCGAGCAGGGCGCGGATCGCGCCCGATGTCCGTTCCCGCGCGCGCAGTTCCAGAATCTGTCCCAGCAGCACGAGAACGGTGATCACGGCGGCGGCCTCGAAATAGACCGCCACCGTTCCGTCCGCCGCGCGGAAGGCGTCGGGAAACACGGCCGGCGCCAGCGCCGCGACCATGCTGTAGGCCCAGGCGACGCCGGTTCCCATCGCGATCAGCGTGAACATGTTGAGGCTGCGGTTCTTCAGGGACGCCCAGCCGCGCTCGAAGAAGGGCCAGCCCGCCCACAGCACGACCGGCGTGGCCAGCAGCAGTTGAATCCAGATCGAGACGGGAGCCGGCACCAGATGATGCAGCGCCGGAACCAGATGCGATCCCATTTCCAGCACGAAGACCGGCAGGGCCAGCACCAGCCCGATCCAGAACCGGCGCGTCATGTCGCGCAGTTCCGGGCTGGGCCCCGTCGCGGCGCTGACGACCAGAGGCTCCAGCGCCATGCCGCAGATCGGGCAGCTTCCGGGGCCGTCGCGCCGGATCTCGGGGTGCATCGGGCAGGTCCAGACCGTGCCGTCGGCCGCCGGCGCGGCAACTGTCTCGTGATGGGCGTGATGGTGACTTTCGGCCGGTGTGTCGCCGGAACCGGCTGCCTGCGCGGCATAGCGGCCGGGATCGCCCTCGAATTTGTCCCGGCAACCGGCCGAGCAGAAAAAGAACGTCCGCCCGTCATGAACCGTCCGGTATGCGGCGGTTTCGGGATCGACCCGCATGCCGCAAACCGGGTCGACCACCGGCGGAGCGGCGGATTGCGCCGTGCCCCCGTGGTGGTGCCCGTGGTGATGATCGTGCGATGACATGGCTTGACCCTCTTTGCCGGGCGCGCGAGGCGGCACGGATGGCGTCCGGCTCCGGTTTCACGGCATTCGGCTGCCGCGATCCGCCTTCGGTCATAGGGTATTGGCAGAATCGGGATGGAAAGCAAGTCCGCGACGGTGCCGGGAAAACGGGAAAGCCCTCGAGAGGGCTTTCCCGCCGAGCCTTGTCAGGCCAGATAGCGCTTGAACCAGTCTATGGTGCGGTCCCAGGCGAGTTTCGCCGCCGCCTCGTCGTAGCGGGGCGTGGAATCGTTGTGGAAGCCGTGGTTCGTGCCCGGATAGATATAGGCCTCGTAGGTCTTGCCGTGTTCCTTCAGCGCGGCCTCGTAGGCAGGCCAGCCGGCATTGACGTTGGCGTCGTGCTCGGCGAATTGCAGAAGAAGCGGCGCGTTGATCTTCGGCACCTCTTCGACCGGAGCCTGGCGTCCGTAGAACGGCACCGCCGCCGCAAGCTCGGGATAGGCCACGGCCGCCGCATTCGACACGCCGCCACCATAGCAGAAGCCGGTGATGCCCACCTTGTCGGTGGTCAGGTCGCTGGCGATCAGGAATTCGACGGCGGCGAAGAAATCGTTCATCAGCTTGGTCGGATCGACCTGCCGCTGGAGTTCTCGGCCCTTTTCGTCGTTGCCGGGATAGCCGCCGACCGAGGTCAGCCCGTCGGGGGCCAGCGCCACGAAGCCGGCCTTGGCGACGCGGCGGGCCACGTCCTCGATATAGGGGTTCAGGCCGCGGTTCTCATGCACCACGACCACGCCCGGCACGGCGCCTTCGGCTGTGGCCGGGCGCACCAGATAGCCGCGCACCTCGCCATGCCCGTTGGGCGACGGGTAGGTGATGTATTCGGCAACGATGTCGGGGTCGGTGAAGGCGATCTGCTGGGCTAGCGCATAATCCGGACTGAGCATGTTCAGAAGCGCTACGGCCGTCACCCCGCCGACTGCGAACTTGCCGGCGCGGTCGAGAAATTCGCGCTTGGTGATCCGGCCGTGGGCGTAGAAGTCGTAAAGCTCCAGAAGTTCCTGGGGAAAGTCCTTGGCTGTCAGTCTGCTCATGCTGAGTCCTCCGCATTGTGGGGCGGCCAGTATAGGAATTTCGCACCCCGTGTGAATTCACGGTTTCGAAAGCGGCGGTGATCCGGTCCGTTTCAGAACAGGCCCAGCTCGCGCAGCATCGCCGGCCAGGCGGCGAGGCGGGCCTTGGCGCGCTCGGGGTCGCGGGCGGCGACGGCATGGGTGACGAGGTTGAGAAGCGAGGCGAGCGGCCCGGTGCTTTCGACGAAGGCTCCGGCCGCGCTGGTGACGAAGAAAACGAAGGGCGTATGCCGCGTGGCCCAGGTGTTGAGTTCGTCCGTCAGGACGACCACGTCCATCTTCGCCCCGGCGGCCATGCGGACGATGCCTTCCGCCTCGCGCGCATAGGGCACGGTGTCGACGAGCACCAGACAGCGGCGCGCATCGGCGGAGGGGAGCCATTCGGCAAGGCCGGAATCGTGCGGGGTCAGAAAGCGGACGCGCTCGTGGACGATCGAAAGACGCCGGGCGAAATCCTCCGCGACGCCCTTCACCGACTGGAAGCCGGCGACGAAAACCTCGTCGGCGGCGTGGATCGCGGCCACCGCCGCCTCCCATTCCGGGCGGGCGACCTGGGCCGAGATGGCAAGCACCGCCTCCGCATCGCGGCGGATCAGGGCGGCCGTTTCCCCGTCGAGCAGGCGGACATAGGCATCGGCGCCCGGCAATTGTGCCGCACCGCGCGTCTGGAGGTCTTCCTTCAGCGCCTGAAGCCCCTTGTAACCCAGCCGGCGCAGGAAACGGCTGACGGTGATCTCGCTGACACCCGTCTTCGCGGCAATGGAAGCGCCGGTTTCGAGGCCGAGGATTGCCTCGTTTCGCGTCAACCACTGGGCAATGACTGCCTCCGATTTGGTCAACTCACCGGAAAGTGCCTGCAAACGCAGCACAAGCGGGGAGGGTACTCTGTTTTCAGCGGTTTCGGTCATGTTTATTATTGCGTCAAAATTAAATTATGTTAGCGTTCTGTCATTCATAACATAAGAAGCCCAACGGGCCAGTCAACCAAAGGGGAATTCCATGCGTCGTCATTCTCTCACCTTCGCCTTTTCCTTCGCGCTTCTGGCGGGCGCCGCCCATGCCGAAACACTCGCACTTTACAACTGGGGAGACTATATCAATCCCGAAGTTCTGAGCAGGTTCACCGCTGAAACGGGAATCGAGGTCACGCTCGACACCTATTCCTCGAACGAGGAGATGCTGGCCAAAATCCAGGCCGGCGCCACGGGCTACGATATCGTCTTTCCCTCCGTATGGATGCAGGACATCATGGTCAAGCTCGATCTTCTGAACGAGACGAAGATCAACGACCATCCCGATTTCAAGAACATCGAAACCGGCTTCCTGCGGTCGAAGGAGGACCCGGAGTCGCGCTTCTGCCTGCCCTATGCCTGGGGCACGGTCGGCGTCTTCTACAACGAGAACGTCACCGGTCCGGTCGAAAGCTGGGCGGATTTCTTTGCCATTCCCGACAAGACCGGCGCGCGGATCAGCCTTCTCGACGACATGCGCGAGGTTCTCGGCGTCGGGCTCATCATGACCGGCAAGTCGGTCAATTCCACGGATGCCGGCGAAATCCAGGCGGCGGCGGACTATGTCATCGGCTACAAGGACAAGGTGACGGCCTTCACCTATGAATCGATGGCGCTGGTCGCCTCGGGCGATCTTGCGGCGGCGCAGTATTTCGTCGGCGGCAACGTCTTCTTCACCGCGACGCCGAACATCAAATACGTCATCCCCGCCGAGGGTGCGACGATGTATCAGGAGAACATCTGCGTGCTGGAAAGCGCGCCGAACAAGGCGGCCGCGCAGAAATTCCTCGAATTCTACCTCAAGCCCGAGATCGCGGCGCTGAACGTCGCGCAGCAGTTCAACGGCACGCCGAACGGTCCCGCCAACGCGCTCACGCCCGACTTCATCAAGAGCAATCCCAACATCAACGTGCCGGAGGAAACGATGGCCCGGTTGCAGATCTTCGAGGATCTGGGTCCGGCGCTCAGGGCATACGACCGGGCGTGGAACGCGATCCGCACCGCCCAGTGACCGGGGAGCCGCATCGGTGAAGACCTTCCTCGACGTCCGCGCCGTGTGGCGCAGCTTCCTCACGCCGGAGGGATCGAGCTTCCAGGCCCTAGGCGGCATCGATCTTTCCGTCGGCGACGGCGAGTTCGTCACGCTGCTCGGTCCCTCGGGCTGCGGCAAGACCACGCTGCTGCGGGCGATCGCCGGCTTCGAGCAGATCGACAGCGGGGCGATCCTGCTGGACGGCGCCCATCTCACCGGGCTTCCGCCGCACCGGCGGCCTGTCAACACGGTGTTCCAGTCCTATGCGCTCTTTCCCCATATGACGGTGGCTCGCAACGTGGGCTATGCGCTGGAGGTGCGCGGCGTCGAGCGCGGCCGGCGCAGGGCGGAGGTGGAGGACGCCCTCGCAAAGGTCGGGCTCCTTGGGATGGAAAACCGCAAGCCGGGCCAGCTTTCGGGCGGCCAGCGCCAGCGCGTGGCGCTCGCCCGCGCCATCGTGGCGAAGCCGCGCCTGCTTCTTCTCGACGAGCCGCTTTCGGCGCTCGACCGCAACCTGCGCCAGCAGATGCAGATCGAACTCAAGGACCTGCAACATCGCCTCGGGATCGCCTTCGTCTTCGTCACCCACGACCAGGAGGAGGCGCTGACCATGTCCGACCGGATCGTGGTGATGCGCGCCGGCCACGTCGAGCAGGCGGGCACGCCGCGCGAGATCTTCCGCCGCCCGGCGACGCGCTTCGTGGCGGAGTTCATCGGCGAGACCAATCTCTTTTCCGGCACCGTGGCGCGCATCGACGGCGAAAGCGCCGAGCTGCGCACGCAGACCGGGCTGGCGCTCGCCGTTCCCGCCGCCGGCCTTTCCGCCGGGGCGAAGGCCACGGCCGTGCTGCGGCCGACCGATTTCACGCTTGCCGCCGCCGGCCTTGCCGGCATCGTGACCCGCGCCGTCTATCTCGGCGCCGACCTGCATCTTCGCGTCGCGCCGGAGGACGGCGGGCCGGAAATCGGCGTCGTCGCCCGCGACAGCGCCGCTGCCCCGCGCGAGGGCGAAAGGGTGAGCCTCGGCTACGACGCTGCCACCGTGCATGTGATAAGGGATGGGGCATGACACACCGCCGGAACGTGCAGCTTTTCCTCCTGCTGTCCCCCGCCACCCTGTTCCTCGGCGTCTTCTTCCTGATGCCGCTCGGCATCATCGCGGTCTATTCCCTGCTCACCCCCGGCCTCTACGGCGGTGTGGAATGGACCTTCTATCACTGGAACTACGGCCGCATTTTCGGCTGGGCCGACGGGATGATGGAGCTTTTCGATCCCGTCTATCTGCGCATTCTCGGTCGGTCGCTGCTTCTGGCCGCGTTCACCGTCTTCGTCTGCCTCGTCGTCTGCTATCCGGTCGCCTTCTGGATTGCCGGCCTGCCGCAGCGCTGGCGCATGATCTTCCTGTTCCTGATCGCGCTGCCCTTTTTCGCCAGCCTCATCGTCCGCCTGTATGCCTGGCTCCTGATCCTGAAGCCGTCCGGCTTCCTGGGCACGGCGCTCGCCGCGCTGGGCTTTGCGGGCGCGTCGGTCGACATTCTCTATACGCCGGCGGCGGTCGTTCTCGGCATGGTCTACATCTACATTCCCTTCATGTTCCTGCCGCTCTTCGCATCGGTCGACAATCTCGACCGGGCGCTCATCGACGCCTCGGCGGATCTCGGTGCGAAGCCCTGGCAGACCTTCCTGAAAGTCACCCTGCCCATGACCCTGCCGGGGATCGCGGGCGGATCGGTGATCGTCTTCATTCCGGCGGCCGGCAACTTCATCGTGCCGGACGTGCTCGGCGGCGCGAGGGGGCTGATGACGGGCAATCTGATCGAGCAGCAGTTCCTCTCCTCGCGCAACTGGCCGTTCGGCTCAGCGCTGGCGATGGTCGTCATGGCGGTGGTGTTCATCGTGCTGGCCACATTCGCCGCCCGGACCCGGAAAGCGGGAGGTGCTGGATGAAACACCCGCTCGCCGCCTTTTCGTTCCTCTTCTTCGTGTTTCTTTATGCGCCGCTTCTGGTCATCGTCGGCTATTCCTTCAATTCGAACCCGGTGAACATGCTGGTCTGGGAGGGGTTCACGCTCGACTGGTACAAGGGACTTTTCGGCATCGGCGAACGCCAGCTCGACCCCAACCAGCGGGCGATCTATCTGGAAAGCACGCCGCAGCTTCTCACGGCCCTGAGGAACTCGCTGATCGTCGCGGCCGTGACGACGGCCTTCTCCTCGGTCGTCGGCACCGCCACCGCGCTTGCCGTCTCGCGCTATCGCTTCCGGGGGCGGGGCGTCTATGCGGGCGGCATGATGCTGCCGATGATGATGCCCGACATCGTCCTCGGCATCGGCCTGCTCATCTTCTTCACCACGATCGGCATGAAGCTCAGCCTGCTGACGATCATCATCGGCCAATGCACCTTTCTCACCTCCTACGTCTTCATCGTGGTGCAGGCGCGGCTCGCCGGCCTCGATCCCGCGCTGGAGGAGGCTTCCGCCGATCTCGGGGCCGACGAATGGACGACCTTCCGCAAGATCACCCTGCCGCAGCTCGCGCCGGGCATCCTGGGCGGGGCCATGCTTGCTTTCATCATCTCGATGGACGATCTGGTGATCACCTATTTCATCGCCGGCACCGGATCGCAGACATTGCCGGTCTTCATCTTCGGGATGATCCGGCGCGGCGTGAAGCCGGAAATAAATGCCATCGCCACCCTCATCATCCTCGCCTCCGTGCTGATCGCGGCGTTGGGACTTTGGCTGCGCGCACGGGGAGAAACGCGAAAATGATCAAGAAGAAACGGGCCCGCGACCTCGGCCTGCCCTTTCCCGGCACGCCGGGACCCTTCAACGCCATCACCGACGTCGCGGGCGTCGAGGTCGGCTTTCTGACGCTGACCGATCCCGCCGACCGCCTGCGCACCGGCGTCACCGCCATCCTGCCGCGCGGCCACGGGCCGGAGCCGGTTCCCGTCTGGGCCGGACACTACGCGCTGAACGGCAATGGCGAGATGACGGGAACCCACTGGATCGACGATGCGGGCCATTTCCTCGGGCCGGTCCTGATCACCAACACCCATGCGGTCGGCGCCTGCCATACCGGGGCCGTGCGCTGGATGATCGACACCTATGCCGATTTCTTCCGCAACGACCATGCCTGGGCGATGCCTGTCGTCGCCGAAACCTATGACGGCGTTCTCAACGACATCAACCGCCTTGCCGTCGCGCCCGAACATGCGCTCGAAGCCCTGCGCTCGGCGCGTTCCGGTCCGGTCGCGGAAGGTTCCACGGGCGGCGGAAACGGCATGATCGCCTACGAGTTCAAGGGCGGCACCGGCACGGCCTCGCGCCGCGTCGAACTGGGGCAGACCTACACCGTCGCCGCGCTGGTGCAGGCCAATCACGGCATTCGCCCCTGGTTCACGGTGCTCGGCCGCCCGGTCGGCGCGCTGATGCCGGAAGACCGGCTGATCGAGAAGGAGACCGGCTCGATCATCGTCGTTCTCGCCACGGATGCGCCGCTTTCGCCGCTTTCGCTGAAGGCGCTCGCCAAGCGCGCCGCCATCGGCATCGGCCGTGCGGGAACGCCGGGCGGCAACAATTCGGGCGATATCTTCCTCGCCTTTTCCACCGCCAACGCTCAGGCGATGCCGCAGCGGCAGGGCCTCGTCCAGTCCTTCGACTGGCTGAACCCGGAACGGATCGACCCGCTCTATCTCGCCGCGGTGGAAGCCGTGGACGAGGCGGTGGTGAACGCCATCGTCGCGGGCGAGGACGTGGCGACCGTCAAGCCCGCCGGGCTGACGTGCCGGGCCATCAGCCACGACCGGCTGGCCGCCCTGTTCCGGGCAGCGGACCCTAGCGGATCGCCGCTGCCGCCCGGGCCGGTTCCGGCGCCGCAATTGCTTTGACTTTTGCGGCGCGGCTCTTTAGGGACAGCGCCAGATCCGGCGATGCGCCGCACCACTTGGCGCCCCGGCGCCGAAAATCCGAAAGACGAACAGATGACCGATCACGAAGGCGCCGTCCCGGCGATCGCCAAGGCGTTGGTGAAGCGCGGCTATGTCACTCTCACCCCCGTACAGCAGGCCATGCTCGATCCCGCGCTCGACGGCGCCGACGCGCTGGTTTCCGCGCAGACCGGATCGGGCAAGACGGTCGCCTTCGGCATCGCGATCGCCCCGACGCTGCTGGCCGGACGCGAGACGCTGGGCCGGGCCGCCGCGCCGCTGGCGATGGTGATCGCCCCGACACGCGAACTCGCCCTTCAGGTCAAGCGCGAGCTGGAATGGCTTTACGAGCTGACAGGCGCTGTCGTCGCGAGTTGCGTCGGCGGAATGGACATCCGCACCGAGCGGCGGACGCTGGAGCGCGGCGCGCATATCGTCGTCGGCACGCCGGGCCGCCTTTGCGATCACATCCGCCGTAATGCCCTCGACATGTCTTCTCTCAGGGCCGTGGTGCTGGACGAGGCGGACGAGATGCTCGACCTCGGTTTCCGCGACGATCTGGAATTCATTCTGGAGGAGGCGCCGAAGGAGCGGCGCACGCTGATGTTTTCGGCCACTGTTTCCGCGCCCATCGCCCGGCTCGCCAAGAGCTACCAGCGTGACGCCGTGCGCATTGCCGCGACGACCGAGGAGAAGCAGCACGGCGATATCGAGTATCGCGCGCTGGTCGCCGCTCCGTCGGATCGCGAGAACGCGATCATCAACGCGCTGCGCTATTACGACGCCACCAACGCCATCGTCTTCTGCTCGACCCGCGCGGCGGTGAACCATCTGACGGCGCGTCTGACCAACCGCAATTTCCCGGTCGTCGCCCTTTCCGGCGAACTCACGCAGAACGAGCGGACCCATGCGCTTCAGGCGATGCGGGACGGCCGCGCCCGGGTCTGCGTCGCCACCGACGTCGCCGCGCGCGGCATCGACCTGCCCGGCCTCGATCTGGTCATCCATGCCGACCTGCCGACCAATCCGGAAACGCTGCTTCACCGCAGCGGCCGCACGGGCCGCGCCGGCCGCAAAGGCATCAGCGCGCTGATCGTGCCGGTCAACCAGCGGCGCAAGGCGGAGCGGATCCTGGGCGGCGCGGGCATCGAGGCCACCTGGGCGCGTCCGCCTTCGGCCGACGAGGTCGCGCGCCGGGACGACGAACGGCTGCTGGCCGATCCGGTGTTTTCCGAGGCGCCGCGCGAAGAGGAGCGGGAACTGGTCGGGCGTCTCGTTGCGGATTACGGCGCCGAAAAGCTCGCCGCCGCCTTCGTCAGCCTCTATCGCGCCCGCTATTCCGCGCCGGAAGAACTGATCGAGGTCGCCGTTTCTCCGGAAGGCGGCCGCAAGCCGCGTGACGGCAAGGGACCGCAAGCGGACTTCGTGCCGCGCACGCCGCGTGGCGAGTTCGGGCCGAGCGTCTGGTTCTCGCTGTCGGTCGGCCGCAAGCAGAAGGCCGAGCCGCGCTGGCTGATCCCGATGCTGTGCCGCAACGGCGGCCTGAGCAAGGGCGAGATCGGCGCGATCAAGATGCAGCAGGACGAAACCTTCGTCGAGATCGCCGAGGGCCATGCCGACAGCTTCCAGCAGTCGATCGGCAAGGACAAGGTGCTGGAGCGCGGCATTCGCGTCACGCGTCTCGATGGGGTGCCGGATCTCGGCCGTCCGCGCAACGAGGCGTTTCGCGACGACAGGCCGAAGGCCAAGCCCTTCCGCAAGGCGGACGGCAAACCCGGCGGCGGTGCCGGCCCGCGGGACGGCAAGCCGTTCAAGGACAAGGGCAAACCCGGGGCGAAGGGCGGCAAGGGCTTCGAGCGCCGCAAATAGCGTCACCCGCATTCTCTCCGTTTCGCAATGCACAACCGAAGAGTATCATGCCGGAAGGTTGCGGCCGTGCGTCGTCGCCGATGGCCCGGCGGCGCGCGGTCTCGCAGTGGTCCGGCGGCGTAAACATTAACGATTGCGGAGTAGATTGAGGGCCTGGAGGCCTGCGCTATGGGTTGGCATAGACCGGACAACGGATTCTTCGACCGGGAAAGGGCCATCGCCCTTTTTGGCTTTCTGCCGGCCATCGTCGCATTCGCGGTGGTTGCAGCCGCGGTCTGGCGCATCGACCGGGAGCGGACGGAGCAGTTTCGCGAAGCCCGGCGTGCCGCCGTCGAAGACCGGTTGCTGGCCATCAGCGGCAGCCTTTCGTCGACCGTCAGGACCGATATCGCCCTGTCGCAAGGGCTCGTTTCCGCGCTCAGCGTGGAGCCGGACATGACGCAGGCGAAATTCGAGGCGCTGGCGAGCGGCCTGTTCGGGGCCGAGACCAGCCTCAACCACCTCGCCGCGGCGCCGGACCTCGTGGTGAGGCTCCTCTACCCGCTGGAACCCAATCGCAAGGCGCTCGGGCTGGACTACCGGACCAGCGAGCACCAGCGCGATGCCGTGCTGCTGACCCTTTCGCAGCGGCGGCCGGTGGTAACGGGGCCGGTCGATCTGGTGCAGGGCGGCATCGGGCTCATCATTCGCTACCCGGTCTATCGTCACGACAATGGCGAACTGTGGGGCCTCCTGTCGTCCGTGCTCGACCTCGACAAGCTCTATCGGTCCTCGGGGCTGCTGGCGTTCGGCGAGGTGTATGATTTCTCGCTTGCGAAGACCGAGAACGGCGCGCCGCCGCTGACGTTTTTCACGGAGGGCGATATCGCCGGACGCGATCCCGTCTCCGTCGGGCTCGATCTCGGCGACGTCCACTGGAGCCTTTCGGCCGTCCCCAAGGCCGGATGGGAGGTCAGTTCGCCGCAATTGACTACCGCGCGGCTCGAGGCATGGGGCGTCGCCATCTGCATTCTTCTGCCGCTCGTCTGGACGGGAGTGCTGCTCAACCAGCGCTACCGCCGGACGCGGATTCTGCAACAGCGCGAGGCGGACATGCTGAGGCTCTCCCAACGTCTGGGAATGGCGCTGTCGGCCTCGTCGATCGGGGTCTGGGAACTTGACACGACAGACGGCAGCCTCGAATGGGACGACAAGCTGCGGGAACTGTTTTCCGCCCCGCCCGGCCGGGGCCGGTTCGATTACGACGACTGGCGCAGGGCGGTTCATCCCGACGACCTGGAGGAGACGGAACGCCAGCTTCGCACCGCAATCGAGACCGGACGCAATTTCAGCGGCCAGTTCCGCATCGTTCGCCCGGATGGCGAAATCCGCCACATCCGGGCGATGGGCCACATGTATGCCGTGGCCGACGGGGTGCGGGTCGTGGGCGTCAACTGGGACGTCACGGAGGATATGCTGCTCACCCAGGCCCTGCGCGATGCCAAGGCGCAGGCCGATGCGCAGAATGCCGAGTTACGGCTCGCCCGCCACAGTCTCGAGCATCTTTCGATGCACGATGCGCTGACCGGCCTGCCGAACCGGCGCTATCTCGACCTGCATCTTTCCACGCAGGAAAATTACGCCGGCGGCGGGGCACTGGCCCTGCTGCATGTCGATCTCGACCGTTTCAAGGAAATCAACGACACGCTCGGCCACGCGACGGGCGACCACCTGCTGGTGAAGGTGGGTGAACGCCTGTCTGCCGTGCTTCAGCCGGACGAGTTCGCGGCGCGCGTGGGCGGCGACGAATTCGTCGTGGTCATTCGCGCCGACGCACCGGCGGAGCGCGCCCAGGAACTGGCCAACGCCATCATATCCGGCATGGCGCAGCCTTTCGACATGGGCGGCACGACGTGCCGGATCGGATGCAGCGTCGGCGTCGCCATCCAGTCGCTCGGCACGGATACCATCCAGGATCTGCTGATCAATGCCGATATCGCGCTTTACGAGGCGAAGAAGCAGGGCCGAAGCCGCGTGGAGCAGTTCACCGACCAGTTGCGGCTGACGGTCGTGCGGGTGAAGGCGATTTCGGACGAACTGGTTTCGGCCATCGAGCGGGACGAGTTCTTCCCCGTCTACCAGCCGCAATTCGATGCGCATACGTTCGCGATCGTCGGCGTCGAGGCGCTGGCCCGCTGGAACCACCCGACCCGCGGCATCCTGCCGCCGGGCGAGTTCCTCTCTATCGCCAACGATCTCGGTCTGGTCGGCAAGATCGACGAGGCGATGCTGGAAAAGGGGCTGCGCCAGCTTGCCGACTGGCGCGGCCGGGGGCTCAGCATTCCCAAGCTGTCGGTCAATATCTCGTTCGCACGCCTTCAGGACGAGGAATTGTTCCGGCACATATCGAGGCTGTCGTTCGAACCGGGCTCGCTCTCGTTCGAACTGCTCGAATCCATCTCCTTCGATGACGGGGGAGAGGATCTGAAGGCCGCCATTGCCCGCCTCAAGGAGGCGAATATCGGCATCGAGATCGACGATTTCGGAACCGGCCACGCCTCCATCGTCAATCTTCTCGATCTGGCGCCGGACAGGCTGAAGATCGACAGGAAGCTGGTCGCCTCCGTCGAGGCGTCCGGCGCGCGCTGCCGGCTCGTCGCCTCGATCATCGAAATGGGACGGGCGCTCGGCATCGGCACCGTGGCCGAGGGGGTGGAAACCATGCCGCAGGCGAAGGTGCTCGGCGATCTCGGATGCGACGCCTTGCAGGGCTATGCGCTTGCGAAACCGATGCAGGCCGAAGACCTCTACCATTTCGTGGTTGGCGGCGAGGCCGTTTCGCTGAAGGCTGTTGCCGGCGGTTTTTCCGTTTAGAGCATTTGCGGTGAAACGGGATCATCTCCAATGCTCTATCTGTTTGTTTTTGCGCAATTCCGGATGCTCTAGCCGGGCGCGGGCGATCACGATTGCGGACGAAGGCTTGCGGGGGTCGTCGCCTGCGCCGGCGGCATGAACAGGCGCTCGTTCTCCCGGGTCGTGGTCAGGATGAAATCCATGATGGTGCGGATGCGCGGCACATCGGCGAGATCCTGATGGCAGGTCAGCCAGTAGCCGCGCCGCAGCTCGACGTCGCCGGGCAGCACCATTTCCAGTTCGGGAAAGCGCTCGGCGATGAATTTCGGCAGGATGCACAGGCCCCGCCCGCCGCGGGTCGCCGTCAGCTGCGCGAAGATGCTCGACGACTGGAAGCTCGCCCGCAGGCCCGAATGCACGTCGCGCAGATAGTCGAGGCCGGGCGAGAAGATCAGGTCCTGCACGTAGCCGATGAAGAAATGGCCGAGCAGGTCCTCCCGCTGCCGGATCGGCGGACGGCTGGCGAGATAGGAGCGCGTCGCATAGATATGCAGCGTGTAGTCCATGATCCGCTCGCTGATATAGGGTCCGGCCTTGGGCGGATCGAGCGTGACGGCCACATCCGCCTCCTTGCGCGAGAGCGCCATGATCTGCTGGATGATGATGAGTTCCACCGTGACCTGCGGATGGGTGAGGGCAAGCTCCTTCAGCTTCTCCACGAAGAAGAAATTGGAAAAGCCCTCCGGCGCGGTCAGCCGCACCACGCCGCGCAGCAGGCTGCCCACGGAACAGATGTCGGCTTGCAGCCGGTCGGTTTCCGCCTCTATGCGTTCGGCCATTTCCACCAGGCGCCGCCCCACGGTCGTCAGTTCGTAGCCGCGCGGGTTGCGCTCGAACAGCTTCACCTTCAGCATGTATTCCAGCCGATCTATGCGGCGCGAGACGGTGGCGTGGCTGGTGCGCAGCGAACGGGCGGCGCCCGAAAGCTGGCCGGTGCGCGCCACGGCAAGAAAATGTTGCAGGTCGTCCCAGGTGAATGCGCTCGTCATGATCCCGTCTGTTCAGAAATGAACGAAGCCTGTTCGCAATTTGATGATGCCCCGCTCTTGTGTCAACGCCGGATTTCCTGAACTCTAGGCGTTGGATGCGCTGCTTTGAGGAGGGTGGCGCTCCACCCGGTTGCCTTGGCGCGGATGCCCCGGATCGGGCATCCGTGCGCAATCGCACCGATCGGATTTTTTGCACGCAATCGATCTCTGGGAGGAGAAGTCATGCGTAACGGTATTCTATTGTCCACGGCCATCGCTCTGGCCGCGGGAACCGCTGTCCATGCCGCCGAAATTTCGGACGGCAAGGTGAAGATCGGCATCCTGAACGACCAGTCCGGCGTCTACGCCGACTTCGGCGGCAAATATTCCTACGAGGCCGCGCGCATGGCGGTCGAGGACTATGGCGGCACGGTTCTCGGCGCACCCGTCGAGGTGGTGACGGCCGACCACCAGAACAAGGCCGACGTCGCGGCCAACATCGCCCGGCAATGGTACGATACCGAACAGGTCGATTCCATCATGGAACTCACCTCGTCGTCGGTTGGCCTCGCCGTGCAGGCGCTTTCGGGCGAGAAGAAGAAGATCACCATCAACACGGGTGCTGCGACGACCGAACTGACCGGCAAGCAATGCACGCCCTACGGCTTCCACTGGGCCTACGACACCTATTCGCTCGCCGTCGGCACCGGCGGCGCGCTGGTGAAGGAGGGCGGCGACAGCTGGTATTTCCTCACCGCCGACTATGCCTTCGGCTATTCACTGGAAGAAAACACCGGCGATTTCGTCAAGGCGAATGGCGGCACGGTGCTCGGCGCGGTGCGCCATCCGCTCGGCACCACCGACTATTCGTCCTTCCTGTTGCAGGCCCAGTCTTCCGGCGCGAAGGTCATCGGCCTGGCGAATGCCGGCCTCGATACGTCCAACGCCATCAAGCAGGCGGCGGAATTCGGCATCGTCGCCGGCGGCCAGCGGCTTGCAGCCCTTCTCTTCACGCTGGCCGAGGTGCATGGGCTCGGTCTCGAGGCCGCGCAGGGCCTGACGCTGACGGAAGGCTTCTACTGGAACCGCGACGACGAGTCCCGCGCCTTCGGCGAGCGCTTCAAGGAACGCACGGGCGCCATGCCGAACATGGTGCATGCCGGCACCTATTCCGCCGTCCTGCATTACCTGAAAGCCATCGAGGCGGCCGGCACGGACGATGCCGACGCCGTCGCCAAGGCCATGAAGGAGGCGCCGGTCAACGACGTCTTCGCCAGGGACGGCAAGGTGGCCGCCAACGGCCGCATGATCCACGATATGTACCTCATGGAAGTGAAGAAGCCGGGCGAGAGCGAGACCCCGTGGGACTACTACACGGTTCTCGCGACGATCCCCGGCGACGAAGCCTTCATGGACCCGGCCAAGAGCGGCTGCCCGCTGGTCACGCAGTAAAAGAGGCCGCCATGACGATCGCTCCCGTCCTTCGCACCGAAGAGGAACCCCGGGTCGTACTTGCCGCCCGCGGTCTTTCCAAGAGTTTCGGCGCCTTCGCTGCCGTGAAGAACGTCGATCTCGACGTCCGTCATGCAAGGGTGCATGCGCTGATCGGTCCCAACGGGGCCGGCAAGACCACGGTCTTCAACCTCTTGACCAAATTCCTCCAGCCGACGGGCGGGACGATCACCCTCATGGGGACCGACATCACGAAAACGCCGCCGGACAAGGTGGCGCGCATGGGTCTCGTGCGCTCCTTCCAGATTTCGGCGGTGTTTCCGCATCTCACCGTGCTTGAGAACGTGAGGGTCGCGCTTCAGCGGCCCAACAACCTCGCCACCCAGTTCTGGCTGCCCATGTCCTCGCTCGACCGGCTCAACGCCCGCGCCGAGGAACTGCTGGCCGCCGTCGGGCTGTCGCGCGAGAAGCATGCGCTGGCCGCCGATCTGTCCTATGGCCGCAAGCGCGTTCTGGAAATCGCAACGACGCTCGCCCTCGATCCCGAGGTGCTGCTGCTCGACGAGCCGATGGCCGGCATGGGCGGCGAGGACGTCGCCCATGTCTCGGACCTGATCCGCGAGGTGGCGAAGACCCGCGCCGTGCTGATGGTCGAGCACAATCTGACGGTCGTCGCGGATATCTGCCATCACGTCACCGTGCTCCAGCGCGGCGAAATCCTCGCCGAGGGCGATTATGCCGAGGTCGCGGCCGATCCGCGCGTGCGCACCGCCTACATGGGCACGGAGGAGGCCTGACATGAGCGCGCTTCTCGAAGTTTCCAATCTCGAAGCCTGGTATGGCGAAAGCCAGGCGCTCCACGGCGTCGACCTGACGGTCGGCGAGGGCGAGACGATCACCATTCTCGGCCGCAACGGCGTCGGCAAGACGACGACGCTGCGCACCATCATGGGCCTCATCCGCAGCCGCAAGGGAACGATCCGCCTTGCCGGCAAGGACCTGATGCCGGTGCCGCTGCACAGGACGGCGAAATACGGCGTGGGCTTCGTGCCGGAGGAGCGCGGCATCTTCGCGACGCTGACCGTCGAGGAAAACCTGATGCTGCCGCCGGTGGTGGCGCCCGGCGGCATGAGCCTCGACGAGATCTACGAACTCTTCCCGAACCTTCACGAGCGGCGCGGCAGCCCTGGCACAAAGCTTTCCGGCGGCGAGCAGCAGATGCTGGCGATGGCGCGCATCCTGCGCACCGGGGTGAAGGTGCTGCTGCTGGACGAGCCGACCGAGGGGCTTGCGCCCGTCATCGTGCAGCGCATCGGCGAGGTGCTCGGCAAACTCAAGAGCCGCGGCATGACCGTGGTTTTGGTCGAGCAGAATTTCCGTTTCGCCAGTCGCATTGCGGATCGCTTCTACCTGATGGATCACGGCCAGATGGTCGGCGACTTTCCGGTGGGCGAGCTTTCCGACCGCATGGGCGATCTCAACAGGGTGCTGGGGGTTTAAGCGATGACCATGATCTTCGGCATTCCGGTCCAGGCGCTTCTCGGGCAATTGCTGGTCGGTCTCATCAACGGCTCCTTCTATGCCATGCTGTCGCTGGGGCTGGCCGTCATCTTCGGCCTGCTGCGCGTCATCAATTTCGCCCACGGCGCGCAATACATGCTGGGCGCCTTCGTCGCCTATATCGGCTTGCAGCATTTCGGCATGAATTTCTGGGTGGCGCTCGTCGTCACGCCGATCGTCGTGGCGATCCTCGGCGCGATCGTCGAGCGGCTCCTGCTGTCGCGGCTCTACAAGGTCGATCCGCTCTACGGCCTGCTGTTCACCTTCGGGCTGGCGCTGGTCATCGAGGGTACGTTCCGCTGGATCTACGGTGCGGCGGGGCAGCCCTATTCCGTGCCGGCGGCGCTTTCGGGCGGAACCAATCTCGGTTTCATGTTCCTGCCGAACTACCGCGCCTTCGTGGTCGTCGTCTCGCTTCTCGGCTGCATCGCCACCTGGGTGCTGATCGAAAAGACCCGGCTCGGCTCCTATCTGCGCGCGGCCACCGAAAACCCGACGCTGGTGCAGGCCTTCGGCATCAACGTGCCGGTGCTGCTCACGCTGACCTACGCGCTGGGGGCGGGTCTCGCCGGCTTCACCGGCGTGCTGGCCGCGCCGATCTACCAGGTCTCGCCGCTGATGGGCATGAACCTCATCATCGTCGTCTTCGCGGTGGTGGTGGTCGGTGGCATGGGCTCCATCATGGGGGCCATCGTCACCGGCTACATGCTCGGCATCGCCGAGGGCCTCACCAAGGTCTTCTATCCGGAAGCCTCCAACATCGTCATCTTCGTCATCATGGCGATCGTCCTGCTCATCCGCCCCGCCGGCCTGTTCGGAAAGGACGCCTGATCATGTCCAAAGCCATCGATACCAATCCGTCCCGCGCCATCGTTCCCGCCGAGGCGCCCGCCGGCTTCGGCCCGGTGAAGATGGTGCTCATCGGCGCGGGGCTCGCAGCGCTGATCGCCGCGCCGATGTTCATCTACCCGATCTTCATCATGAAGGTCCTGTGCTTCGCGCTGTTCGCCTGCGCCTTCAACCTCCTGATCGGCTATACGGGGCTTCTTTCCTTCGGCCATGCCGCCTTCTTCGGCGGCGCGGCCTATTTCACCGCGCATGCGGTGAAGGTCTGGGGCGTTCCGCCGGAGATCGGCATCCTGATCGGCATGGCGGGGGCGGCCGCGCTCGGCCTGGTCATCGGTTTCGTCGCGATCCGCCGACAGGGCATCTATTTCGCCATGATCACGCTGGCCTTGTCGCAGATGTTCTATTTCTTCTGCCTGCAAGCCCCCTTCACGCACGGCGAGGACGGCTTGCAGTCGGTGCCGCGCGGCCACCTGTTCGGCTTCATCGACCTCAACGTACAGACCAACATGTACTACACGGTTCTGGCCGCCTTCGTGATCGTGCTTCTGGTCATCCGGCGCTTCGTCCACTCGCCCTTCGGCATGATCCTGAAGTCGATCCGTGAGAACGAGCAACGCGCCGTCTCGCTCGGCTACAGCGTGCAGCACTACAAGCTCGGCGCCTTCGTGATGTCGGCGACGCTCGCCGGTCTCGCCGGCGGGCTGAAAGCGCTGGTCTTCCAGTTCGCCACGCTGACGGACGTGACCTGGCAGATGTCGGGCGAGGTCATCCTGATGACGCTGCTCGGCGGCATCGGCACCATGATCGGCCCGATTTTCGGCGCGGGTCTGGTGGTGACGCTCCAGAACTACCTCGCCACCTCCGATTTCCCGGTCACGATCATCACCGGCCTCGTCTTCATGGCCTGCGTGCTGGTGTTCCGCCGGGGGCTGGTCGGCGAATTCTACGCCTCGCGGCTGGGGCGGAAGCTCGGCTTCGAACACCGCAGGTAACGTTGCAGGACATGGAGCGCCCGACCCGCGTCCGGCGACCCCGGAACGCGGGCACGGCACCCTCCCGGAGAAGAACATGGGCGACTACGACTACATCGTCATCGGAGCGGGCAGTGCAGGCTGCGTTCTGGCAAACCGGCTGTCGAAGGACCCGAACAACCGCGTGCTGCTTCTCGAAGCGGGCGGCAGCGACAACTACCACTGGGTCCATATCCCGGTCGGCTATCTTTACTGCATCAACAATCCGCGCACCGACTGGTGCTTCACGACGGTCGAGGAGCCGGGGCTGAACGGCCGCTCGCTCCTCTACCCGCGCGGCAAGGTGCTCGGCGGCTGCTCGTCCATCAACGGCATGATCTACATGCGCGGCCAGGCGCGCGACTACGACCAGTGGCGGCAGATGGGCTGCGAGGGGTGGGGCTGGGATGACGTGCTGCCGTGGTTCCTCAAGTCAGAGGATTTCTATCGCGGCAAGAGCGACGTGCACGGCACGGGCGGAGAATGGCGCGTGGAAAAGGCCCGCGTGCGCTGGGACGTGCTCGACGCCTTCCAGAAGGCGGCGGCGGAGGCGGGCATTCCCGCGACCGAGGATTTCAACGGCGGCGACAACGAGGGCGCCGGTTACTTCGACGTCAACCAGCGCTCCGGCTGGCGCTGGAACACGGCGAAGGCGTTCCTGAGGCCCGCCCGCAACCGGGCCAATCTGACGGTGCTGACCAAGGCGCATGTGAAGCGGCTCATCATCGAGGACGGCGCGGTCAAGGGCGCCGAGTTCCACCATGACGGCACGTTCAGGACGGTCAGGGCGCGCCGGGAAACCGTGCTTTCGGCCGGCGCCGTCGGCTCGCCGCATATCATGGAACTGTCCGGCGTCGGCCGGGGGGACGTGCTGCAAAAGGCGGGCATCGAGGTCCTGCACGAGGTCGGCGGCGTTGGCGAAAACCTTCAAGACCATCTGCAATTGCGCATGGTCTACAAGGTCGCCGGCGTGCCGACGCTCAACGAGCAGGCCTCGACGTTGTTCGGCAAGGCGCGGATCGGCTTCCAGTATGCGCTGAGACGGTCCGGGCCGATGTCGATGGCGCCCAGCCAGCTCGGCGTCTTCACCCGTTCCTCGCCGGAAAAGGAGACGGCGGACCTCGAATATCACGTCCAGCCGGTGTCGCTCGACAAGTTCGGCGATCCGGTCCACGCCTTCCCGGCCATGACGGCGAGCGTCTGCAATCTCCGGCCGGAAAGCCGCGGTTCCGTGCATGTGAAGGGCGCCGATTTCGCCATGCAGCCGGATATCCGGCCCAATTATCTTTCGACGGAGAGCGACCGGCAGGTGGCGGTCAACGCCATCCGTCTCACCCGCCGCATCGTGGCCCAGCCCTCCTTCGCCTGCTTCGATCCGCAGGAATACAGACCGGGCCCGGCCTATGAAAACGACGAGGACCTGATGCGGGCCGCCGGCGACATCGGCACGACGATCTTCCATCCGGTCGGCACGATGCGGATGGGCTCGGACGAGGAGAGCGTGGTCGATCCGCGCCTGCGCCTGCGCCGCCTGAAGGGGCTGCGCGTGGCCGACGCATCCATCATGCCGACGATCACGTCCGGAAACACCAATTCGCCGACCATCATGATCGCGGAAAAGGCCGCCGACATGATCCTCGCGGACAATCGATAGGGAGGCTCTCATGCGCAACATCGCTTTCATCGGTCTCGGAAACATGGGCCTGCCGATGGCGGCCAATCTCACCCGTGCCGGCTATGCCGTAAAGGGGTTCGATCTTGCCGAAGCGAGCCGCCGCGCGGCTGCGGCCGAAGGGGTGACGGCCGCCGCGACGCTGGAGGCGGCGGTCGCCGGCGCCGATGCGGTGGTGACGATGCTGCCGAAGGGCGAGCATGTGGTCGCGGTTCACGGCGACCTCGTGAAGCTCGTGCCCGAGGGCACGCTCCTGATCGACTGCTCGACCGTTGACGTCGCAAGCGCCCGCAAGGCGCACGGCCTTGCCGCCGCGCTGCGCTGCCTGTCCGTCGATGCACCGGTTTCCGGCGGCACCGGTGGTGCGAAGGCCGCGACGCTGACCTTCATGTGCGGCGGTTCGCAGGCCGCCTTCGCGGCGGCGACGCCGATCCTCGAGACGATGGGCCGGAAGATCGTGCATTGCGGAGGCGCGGGTGCGGGACAGGCGGCGAAGATCTGCAACAACATGATCCTCGGCATCTCGATGATCGCCGTTTCCGAGGCCTTCGTGCTCGGCGAGCGTCTGGGGCTTTCGCATCAGGCGCTGTTCGACGTGGCCTCCACCTCGTCCGGCCAGTGCTGGGCGCTCACCTCCTACTGCCCGGTGCCGGGGCCGGTGCCGACGACGCCCGCCAACAGCGGCTACCGGCCGGGCTTCGCCGCGGCGCTGATGCTGAAAGACCTGAAGCTTGCCCGCGAGGCGGCCTCCGCCTCCGGGGCGATGACGCCGCTCGGCGCCGCGGCGGCCGGTCTCTACGAGACGTTCATCACCGGCGGCAGCGGCGACCGCGATTTTTCCGCCATCGTCGAAATGCTGAGGGGAGGCGGGACATGAATGTGCTGGCGCCCTCCGATATTCTCTGGACGCCTTCCCGCGGGCGCCTCGAAGCCTCGGCGCTTTACGCCTTCGCGCAACGGACGGCGCGGTTGCACGGCGTGCGGCCGGACGACTATGCGGGGCTTCTGGACTGGTCGATTCGCGAGCCCGATGCCTTTCACGCCCTGCTGTGGGACGAACTCGGCATCGTCGGCGAGAAGGGCGTGGCGGCCTTCGCGCCGGGGGAGACGATCCGCCAGGCCGATTTCTATCCCGGCGCGCGGCTGAACTATGCCGAGAACCTGCTGCGCGACGCCGACGAGCGGCTGGCCGTGATCGCGCACCGCGACGACGGCACGCGCCGTACCATCACGCGCAGTGGGCTCTACGACGCGGTTTCGCGCATGGCGCAGGCGCTGGAGGCGGTGGGGGTGCGGGAGGGCGACCGGGTCGGCGCCATCGTCACCCACGATATCGAGGCGATGACCGGCTATCTGGCGACAAGCGCCATCGGGGCGATCTGGTCGTCCTGCTCGCCGGACTTCGGCCCCACAGCAGCCTCCGACCGGCTGTCGCAGGTCGCGCCGAAGGTGCTGATCGCCGTTGCGGAATACGGTTATGCCGGCAAGCGCATCGACGTCGCGCCAGCCATCCGGGCGGTCGCCGAAAGCGCGGGCCCTGAACGGATCGTGCTGATCGGGGAGGGCGTGCCCGAGGCGCTCGCCGATCTCGGCTGCGTCACGCTCGATGCGTTCCTCGCGCCGTTCACACCGGGGCGGATCGCGTTCAACCGCCTGCCGTTCAAGGCGCCGCTGGCGATCCTCTATTCATCCGGCACCACAGGCAAGCCGAAATGCATCACCCATTCCGGCGGCGGGCTGCTCCTCCAGCACATGAAGGAGCAGAAGCTGCAATGCGACATCCGCGAAGGCGAGCGCTTCTTCTACTTCACCACCTGCGGCTGGATGATGTGGAACTGGCAGGTCTCGGGTCTGGCGCTCGGCGCCACCCTCGTCACCTATGACGGCAATCCCGGCTATCCGGCGCCGGCGCGGCTGATCGACCTGATCGATGCCGAAGGGATCGCCACGTTCGGCACCTCGGCGAAGTTCATCGACGCCTGCCTGAAGGCGGGCGTGAGACCGCGCGAAAGCCACGATCTTTCGAGCCTGCGCACGATCCTATCCACCGGCTCGCCGCTGATCGGTCCGTCCTTCGACTATGTCTACCGCGACTGGAAGGCCGATGTGCATCTCGCCTCGATTTCCGGCGGCACGGATATCTGCGCCTGCTTTCTCGGCGGCAACCCGCTCCAGCCGGTCAGGCGCGGCGAGTTGCAGGGGCCGATGCTCGGCATGGATATGGACACGCTGGACGACGAGGGTCGTTCCGTTTCGGGCCTGCCCGGCGAGCTCGTCTGCCGCAACGCGCATCTGTCCATGCCGGTGAAATTCTGGGGCGACGCGGGCGGTTCGCGTTACCGAGCCGCCTATTTCGAGCGCTTCCCCGGCCTGTGGGCACATGGCGACTTCGCCGAGAAGCGTCCTTCCGGCGGCTATGTCATCCACGGGCGGTCCGACACGACGCTCAACCCCGGCGGTGTGCGCATCGGCACGGCGGAAATCTACCGTCAGGTCGAGACGGTGGAGACGGTCGAGGAGGCGATTGCCGTCGGGCAGGACATCGGCGGCGACCAGCGCGTCGTTCTGTTCGTGCGGCTGAAGGACGGCCGGGCGCTGACAGAGGAGCTGGAAAAGACGATCCGCGCCCGCATCCGCGCCGGTGCGACGCCGCGGCATGTGCCGGCGAAGATCGTTGCGGTACCGGCCATTCCGCGCACCCGTTCGGGCAAGATTTCCGAGATCGCCGTCAGGGATACGATCCACGGGCGGGCGGTGAAGAATGCCGGGGCGCTGGCCAATCCCGAATCGCTCGACTTCTTCCGCAACCTGCCGCAATTGAGGGACTAGATCATGGCGGACGCACCGGAACCCAAAATCGTGCTGGTGACGGGCTCGACGAGCGGAATCGGCCTCGCCATCGCCCGCCGCTACGCGCAGGCGGGCCATGTCGTGGCCGTCAACGGCATCGAGACGCCCGACGGGGCGGGTGCCGCCCTGGCGGAGATCGGAGCCGGTGCGCAATACGCACCGGCCTATTTTCCCGCCGATCTGGCCGATGGCGACCAGAGCGCGGCCCTTGCCCGGTCCGTCATCCAGCGGTTCGGCCGCATCGACGTGCTGGTCAACAATGCCGGCATCCAGAAGGTCGCGGCCATCGAGGACATCGCGCCGGCGGATTTCGCCCGCATCGTGTCGGTGTCGCTGGACAGCGCCTACCATACGATCCGCCTTGCCCTGCCGGGCATGAAGGCGCGCGGCTGGGGCCGCATCGTCAATGTCGCTTCCGCGCACGGGCTGCGCGCCTCGCCCTTCAAGGCCGCCTATGTCGCTACCAAGCACGCCGTCGTTGGCCTGACGAAGAGCGTGGCGCTGGAAGTGGCCGAGCATGGAATCACCTGCAATGCGATTTGTCCCGGTTATGTCTGGACCCCGCTGGTCGCCGCGCAGGTCGCCGATCAGGCGCGGGTCCACGGCATGAGCGAGGACGAGGTGATCAGGACGGTCATGCTCGCCCCGCAGCCGACCCGGCGCTTCGTGCAGACGGAGGAAATCGCCGAAATGGCGTTCTATCTGGCGGGCGATCCGGCGCGGTCGATCACCGGCACGACGATTTCCATCGACGGCGGCTGGACGGCGAAGTGAGGCCTTGCGCCGGCTGCCGTCTTCGCCGGTGGGATTCGGGTCGTCAGGGCAGGCGTATATGTGTTACGGCCGTCCCGGTTTCGCCACATTCGAGGCCTGCCTGTTGCGACGCATCGAAGCAATGCGCACGGAGGTTGTCCTGAAAGAGATCGGGCGTTTCCGGCCTGCCTGCCGGCTGCACGACCGGTTGCACCCGGTGTTTCGCCAACGATTCCTGCATCTTGCGGGAGATCGGTGCGCAAAGTCCCGTTAAAATCTGATATTAATCAAATTACGACTTAACGAGTCATCAACCAATGGTTATGGTTGCGGTGCGTCGAAATGGTTGTAACAATATTCTCCACCGACGTTAAGCGCTATGAAATGTGTGACGCCGCATGATGGTGAGGCGAGTGAACCCAGAGACGCATCAGGGCCGCAAATCATGAAGAGTGAGGCAGCGAAGGCTGCGGGCAACCCGCCTGAAAGCACACGCCCTGACAATGATCGGGCCGCGCCGCATTGGCGTCATTCCCTGCTTGGCAAGGCGGCAGTCTTCATGCTGCTCGGCGTCTTCGTCGCCTATGGCGCGGGCGCCGCCGCCGGTTTCCTGATGCTGGAACGCGGCATGCGCGAACAATGGCGCAACCAGGCGGAAATGAATGCGCAGATCGTCAGCTCGGTCATTCGCGGCATCTACACCGCGCTCGTCGTCGAGGCCGACGCGGAAGGGCAGGTCGTGCGCATCGTCAGCGAACTGCCGATCGGCGACGAGACCTCGATTCTGAGCACCGGCTTCAACCCGGTCGACGTGCTGGCGCTGGCCGCCGCGCAGACCCGCAACGAGGTCTGGCTGTTCCAGAAGAACGAGGACGGAAGCGGTTTCGTCTCCACCGCCGGGTCGGGCGACAATCATGCCGGCGTCCTCATCACCTTCGACGATTCCGACGCGCCGTCGCCGGATCGGGCCTCGTTCTTCGTCGGTTTCGCAACGGTGGACGGCGTGCAGCATCTCGTCAGCGCGCTGCCGGTCGTGGCCAGCAGGGGCGAGGTGCATGGGCTCGTCGTTTCCAGCATCGGGCAAAGCGCCGCTCTGTTCGAAACCCGCAACGCGCTCGTCAAGCAGTCGCTTCTCGTGCTGATCGCGGTGCTCGTCGTCACGACGGCCATCGTCGCCTTCCTGATGCGGCGCCTGTTCCGGCCGGTGCCGGTTCTCATCCAGGCGCTCACGCGCATCGCCAACAACGACACGGGCGTCGCCACGCCGTTCAGGGGGCGCAACGACGAGATAGGCTATCTAGCGGATGCCATCGAGACGCTTCGCGAGGCGGTGGTCGAGCGCGAGCATCTGCGCGAGGTCAGGGAGGCGACCCTTCAGTTCGAGCACATGGCGCATCACGACAGCCTGACGGGACTGCCGAACCGGGCCTATCTCAACAAGGCGCTGGCCAAGGCGACGGACAGCCTGTCGGACGGTCAGCGGGTCAACTTCCTGATGCTCGACCTCGACCTGTTCAAGCCGGTGAACGACACGCACGGCCATGCCGTGGGCGACACGCTCCTGGTGGCCGTGGCGAACCGCCTGTCGCTTCTGCTCGGCGCGGACGATATCGCCGCGCGGCTGGGCGGCGACGAGTTCGCCATTCTCCAGCATGTCTCCCATGACAGCGAGAAGGAAGGGCGGCGGCTGGCGGAACGGATCGTCGAAACGCTCGGCAGGCCCTTCGTCGTCGACGGGTTGCAGCTCAGCATCGGTGGCAGCGTTGGCATCGCCTGCGCCCCCGAGGCCGGACGCGACGCCCATGAACTGTTCACACGTGCCGATGCGGCGCTCTATGCCTCGAAGCGGCAGGGTCGCCGCACCTATGCATTCTACAGCGACACGCTTCTTGAAGACGAAGGAAAATACCGCGCCCTCGGCGCCTAGGTCCTGACCCTAGAGCATTTCCGCTTTTCCCCGGAATCGCGAAAATTCTCTAACTCTTTGTTTTTACGCATTTCCGGGCGCAAGATTGCTGCGCACTTCTGCTGGAAATGCTCTGGAAATACATCGCGGGACAGGCGGCTTCATCCGCCTCGACCCCCGCACCGGATATGAAGGGATATGCCTCGGAATGACGAGATTGACAGCCTTCTTTTCCCTGTTTTCCGTGGCCGTCCTGGCGGCTGGAGCGGTGTGTGCGGAGGATACGCTGGAGCGTATCGCCAGGACCGGAACGATCACGATCGGGCACAGGCAAGGCGAACTGCCCTTTTCCTACGTCTCGGACGGCGAGGTGACGGGCTATTCGACCGAGATCTGTCTCAACGTCATCGAGAGGATGCGCCGGACGCTCGGCCTCGGGCCGATCGACATCGCGTTCACACCCGTCACCACGGCCACGCGCTTCATCATGATCGGCACGGGCAAGATCGATCTGGAATGCGCGGCCACCACCAATACGGCGGAACGGCGCAAGCTGGCGGAGTTTTCCCATCCGCATTTCGTCACCGCGACGCGCTTCGTGTCCCGCCGCGTGGACGGTCTCGCGACGATTGCCGACCTGACGGGGCGCAGCGTGGTGTCGACGACGGGAACGATCAATGTCGAGCAGCTTAATGCGCTGAACCGGGAGCGCAAGCTGAACATTTCCGTGATCCTCAGCCGGTCGCATCAGGAAGCCTTCGACATGGTGAGTTCCGGCCGCGTGTCGGCCTTCGTGATGGACGACATCCTGCTGGCCGGGCTGATCGCGTCGTCGCCCGACCCTTCGGCATACGTGATTTCCCGGGAAGCCCTGAGCGAGCCTGAGCCCTACGGCATTCTGATGCCGCCGGGCGACTACGCCTTCAAGACGGCATTCAACAGGGAAATGCGGGCGCTGTTCGAAAGCGGCGAGATCAGGGAGATCTACGACCGTTGGTTCACGCAGCCGATGCCGCCGGACGGCCGGAACATGAACATGCCGCTCGCCAGCGAAATGAAGGAGGTGCTGGCGGCGGTGCTGAAAGACGATGGCGTGGAGGAGCGATGAACCTTATCTCCGGCCTGCAACCGCTCCGTTTTCTGCTGGCTCTGGCCGGTATTCTTCTTCTCACGTCCAGCCCGCCGGCGCAGGCCGATGCGACGGCCGGCACGCTGGATCGCATCCGCCGCGACGGGGTGCTGCGTCTCGGCTACGGAACGACGCCGCCCTTCTCCTATCGCGATGCCGACGGCAACGTGACCGGTTACTCGGTCGAGATCTGCAAGCTGGTGGCCGAGGATCTGAAGAGGCAGCTCGGCCTCGACGCGCTTGACATCGTTTACGTTCCCCGCACGCCTATCGATCGCGTCCAGTTGCTGAACGAGGGGGAATACGATCTGGAATGCGAGGCGAGCACCAACACCGAGGAGCGGCGCAGGAGCGCGGCCTTCGCGCTCAGCCACTTTTTCACCGCGACGCGCTTCGTCAGCCTGGCGAAGAACGGCCTGCACCGGATCGACGATCTGAGGGGGCACAGCATTGCCGCCGCGCTCGGCACCGTAAACATCGCGCAGATCGGCCGGATCAACCGTGAAAGGCGCCTGCAACTGTCCCTGATCCCGGTCGAATCCCTTCAGCAGGCCTTCGACATGGTGACGACGGGGCGCGCTTCCGCCTTCGTGATGGACGATATCCTGCTCGAAGCCATGATCCGCGAGACCGGCCAGCCGGCGCTGTACACCGTGTCGGACGATACCGTTTCGGCTATGCTTCCCTACGGTTTCATGATGCGCAAGGACGACACGCCGTTCCACGCGGCGGTCAATGCGGCTCTCGGCCGGATCTATGCGACGCCGCAGATCGACCAGCTCTACGACCGGTGGTTCAGGAACACGCTGCCCGGCCTGGCGTTCGGGCTCGATATTCCGATGAGCCGGGAACTGACCGACTATTTCGCCATGTTCCGCTGAGACGCGGGCGGACGGGCGCATCACTATGGCGGTCGGGTATGGGCGAAAAAAGCGCCCGCCCGGTGGGAAAAACCGGGCGGGCGCGGGATCTGTCAGTACAGCAGGCGGCTGCGGATCGTGCCCGGTATGGCGCGCAGCGCCTCCAGAACCTCGTCCGCCCTTTCGCTGGCGCCTTCGGCCTCGATCACGACATAGCCGGTCTCGCCGTCCGTTTGCAGGAACTGGCCGACGATGTTGAGACCGCGTGACGAGAAGACCGTGTTGAGGCTGTTGAGCATGCCCGGCCGGTTCTCGTGGACGTGGATGAAGCGCGTGCCGTTCGGGCGCGGCGGAAGCTGGACCTGCGGGAAATTGACCGCGCCGAGCGTGGAGCCGACATCCGAATATTCGATCAGCTTGCGGGAGACTTCCGTGCCGATGCGTTCCTGCGCCTCCTCGGTGGAACCGCCGATATGCGGCGTCAGGATCACGTTGTCGACGCCCTGGAGAGGGGTGTCGAAACGGTTCTTGTTGGAGGCGGGCTCGACGGGGAAGACGTCGATGGCCGCGCCGGCCAGGTGGCCGTCGTCGATCACCCGGGCCAGAGCTTCGAGGTCGACGACCGTGCCGCGGGAGTTGTTGATGAGCAGGGCGCCCTTCTTCATCTTCCGCAATTCGGCTTCGCCGATCATGTTCTGCGTCGAACTGTTTTCCGGCACATGCAGCGTCACGAAATCGGAAATGGCCAGCAGCTCGTCCAGCGTCGCGGTCGGCTCGGCATTCCCCTGGCGCAGCTTGTCGGCAATGTCGAAGTAGCGCACCCGCATGCCCATCGCTTCGGCCAGAACGGAGGTCTGCGAGCCGATATTGCCATAGCCGACGATGCCGAGCGTCTTGCCGCGCACCTCGCGGCTGCCGACGGCCGACTTCTCCCAGCCGCCGTCATGGGCCGCGACCGAGCGCGGGAAGATGCGGCGCGTCAGCATCACGATCTCGCCGATCACCAGTTCGGCGACCGAGCGCGTGTTGGAATAGGGGGCGTTGAACACCGGAATGCCGCGCTTGCGGGCGGCGTCCAGATCCACCTGGTTGGTGCCGACGGAGAAGCAGCCCACGGCGATCAGCTTGTTCGCGGCGGCGAAAATCTCTTCCGTCAAGTGGGTGCGCGAACGGATGCCGATGATGTGGGCGTTGGCGACCGCCGCCTTCAGCTCGGCTTCGTCGAGCGCCTTGGGCAGATGGATCAGGTTGGTGTACCCGGAGGACTTGAAATATTCCACCGCCGTCTGGCTGATGCCCTCGAGAAGGAGAACGGAAATACGGTCACGCGGCAGGGAAAGGCGTTGGGTCATAGCGATACTTCCAGCAGTGGATTGTCAGATGATGAACCAGGCGGCGACATGGCAACCGGTCGCTGGCGGTCCGATGGGCCGGAAGCGAAGCCGGGGATGCCGGGCTTGATCACGCGGTCCCAATAGCACCGGATATGCCGCGCGAACAGGTCTATCTGGCGGAAATTTGTTCCCCTTGCCGATTTTTTCGCCACGTCGTCCGCATCGCGGGCGGCGCTTGACATCCGTGCCCGCCTCGCGCATTTTCCAGATCATTCCGAGGGGAGCACCGAACGGTGCTGAGATGGCGGTGAGCCGGACCCTTGAACCTGATCCGGGTCATACCGGCGTAGGAACGGAAAAAGCGGCTCGCCTTCCCGCGGGTTTTCCCTCTTCTTCGCTCGTCCTGGATCTCCGTGGCCTTGTTGCAGGGAGATCGCCGCATGTCGTCCGTCACTCGTCCTTCGCCCCACTCCTCGGCGCGCTGAGTCATGCGAACGCTCGGCGCGTTTTTCCGCAATGCTGTTTTCCTGATCGGCCTCTGGCAGGTCGTGGTGTGGCTGTTTACGCCGCCGCGCTATATCCTGCCGGCGCCACAGGCGGTGGCCGAGGCCTTCCTCTCGCGGCCGTCCTTCCTGGCCACCCATGCACTGATCACGCTGTCGGAAATCCTCGCCGGTTTCGCCGCGGGGACGATGCTCGGGGTCATTACCGCCATCGGCGTCACGGCCCTGCCGAAAGTGGAACGGCTCGTCTGGCCGGCGGTGGTGATGCTGCAAAGCTTTCCGGTCTTCGTCATCGCGCCGCTTCTCGTGCTCTGGTTCGGCTTCGGCATGGCCTCCAAGGTGGTGATGACGACGATCATCATCTTCTTTCCGGTGGCCTCGGCCTTTGCGGACGGCCTTCGCAACATTCATCAGGACATTCTCGACGCGGCCGCGCTCACCGAGGCGAACCGCTGGCAGGCGCTGCGCCACATCCGCATTCCGCTCGCCTTGCCGGCGCTGTTTTCCGGCCTGCGCGTCGCCGCGCCGCTGGCGCCGCTCGGCGCGGTTGTCGGCGAGTGGGTCGGCGCCTCGGCCGGCCTTGGCTACGTGATGGTCGAGGCCAATGCCCGCATGCAGACCGGTACCGTCTTCGCCGCGATGGCGATTCTTGCTGCCGAAGCCATTTTCCTGCGCGCCGCCGTGAACCGCGCAGCCCCCTTTTTCATCCGCTGGGCGCCCGCCGCCTGAACCGATCCCATCCAAAGGAGGATTACCGATGTTTCGACCCATTGCACTGGCGCTGGCCTTCTGCCTCGCCACCGGCCCCGCGGCGCAGGCCGCCGACAAGCTGACCGTCCTGCTCGAGTGGTTCGTCAATCCCGACCATGCGCCGCTGGTCGTGGCGAAGGAGCGCGGCCTGTTCGAGAAGGCGGGCCTCGACGTCGAGCTTCTGCCGCCGGCCGATCCGTCCCTCGTGCCGCGCGCCGTTGCCTCCGGTCAGGTGGAGATCGGCATCCACTACCAGCCGAACCTGTATCTGGACCATGCCGCCGGCGTGAAGCTGGTGCGCTTCGGCACGCTGGTCGAAACGCCGCTCAATTCCGTGACGGTGCTGGCCGACGGGCCGATCAAGGCGCTGGAGGACCTGGACGGCAGGAAGGTCGGCTTTTCCGTCGCCGGGTTCGAGCAGGTCATGCTCGGGAGCATGCTGGAAAATGCCGGGCTGAGGATGGACAATATCGAACTCATCAACGTCAATTTCGCCCTGACCCCAGCGCTGATTTCCGGCCAGGTGGATGCGACGGTCGGCGGCTTCCGCAATTTCGAGCACACCCAGATGATGCTGGAGGGGCATCAGGCGCTGTCCTTCTATCCGGAGGAAAACGGCGTTCCGGTCTATGACGAACTGATCTACATCACCCGTCCCGAGCTTCTGGAGGACAATCGCCTGAAACGCTTCCTCGCGGCGGTCGAGCAAGGCGCGATCTTCCTGACCAATCATCCGGAAGAGGCGTGGGAAATGTTCATCAAGGCCTATCCGAACCTCGACGACGCCCTGAACCGGCAGGCGTGGAAGGATACGCTGCCGCGCTTCGCCAAGCGTCCCGCCGCACTCGATCATGAACGCTATGCCCGCTTCGGCGCGTTTCTCAAGGACAACGAACTGATCGAAACGGTTCCGCCCGTCGAGGAGATTGCTGTCGAGCTGCGCTGAAGTCATTCCGGGAAAAGCGTAAAGCGGTTTTCCGTCCGGAATTGCGCTAACAAAACGACCCGCGAAAGCCGCCCGGATATCAGGCGGCTTTCGCATCCTGCAAGATGAGGTCGGCCGCCTTTTCCGCGATCATGAAGACGGCGGCCTGCGTATTGCCCGAGACGATGTCCGGCATGATCGAGGCGTCGGCGATCCTCAGGCCGGCAATGCCGCGCACGCGCAGGTGCGGATCGGTCACGGACCGCTCGTCGCCGCCCATCCGACAGGTGCCGCAGATGTGGTAGATCGTCTGGCCGTCCCGGCGGGCGAAATCCAGCCAGTCCTCGTCCGTGCGGCAATCCGGGCCGGGGTTCATCTCCACGTCCCGGAGGGCGTCCATCGGGGCCTGGTCGACGATGTGGCGGGCGATCTTCATCCCCTCGATCATCGCGCGGCGATCCTCCTCCGCGGCGAGGAAATTGGGCCGGATTGACGGGGCGGCGAAGGGATCGGGTGCAATCGCGTGGATCGAGCCGCGCGATTGCGGGCGCATCTGCGAGACGCCGATGGTCATGCCCGGCTTGCGGTCGAGAACGCGCTCGGCGGCGTTGGCATAGCTCGCGTGCATGAAGAAATACTGCACATCCGGGCCTTCGAGGCCGGGGCGCGTGCGCACGAAACCGTGGACGAGACCAGTGCCGAGCGTCAGGATGCCCCGGCGCGTCGCCGCATAGCGCGCGACGGCGGTCAAAAGGGGCAGGCCGCGGGTCTGCTCGTTCAGTGTCACCGGCTGTTTCACTCGCCAGTTCATGCGGGTGCAGAAATGGTCGATATAGTTCTCCCCGACATCCGGCAGGGCATACCGCACGGGGATGCCGAGTGATTGCAGCAGGTCGGGATTGCCGATGCCGGAAAGTTCGAGAAGCTGCGGCGTCTGGGCGGCACCCGCCGTGAGGATGATTTCGGCATTCGCCCTGAACCGCCGGTTGGCGCCGCCGATGCGCACGGTGACGCCCGTCGCGCGCTGCCCGTCGAGATCGATCGACAGGACGTGTGCGCCGGTCATGACGCGCAGGTTGGGCCGGTTGCGGGCCGGTTTCAGGTAGACCGCCGCGGCGTCGGCGCGCCGGCCGTTTCTCTGGTTGACCTGATAATAGCCGAAGCCGTCCTGGCTTTCGGCGTTGTAGTCCGGATTGCGGGCGTAGCCTGCGGCCTGCGCCGCCTCGATGAAGGCCTCGCCGATCACCGGCCGTTCCGAAACCGTGGTGATCGGCAGCGGGCCGCCGTGGGCGCGCAAGGGGCCGGCCGGGCCGTCATAGTCCTCGATCCTGCGGAAATAGGGCAGGACGTCGTCGAAGCCCCAGCCGGTGCAGCCGCGCTGTGCCCAGCCGTTGTAATCCTGCGGCTGGCCGCGCACATAGATCATGCCGTTGATGAGCGTGGAGCCGCCGAGCCCCTTGCCGCGCGGCACGGCGATCACGCGGTTTCCCGTCGCTTCCTCCGGCTCCGTCTGGAAGCGCCAGTTGTAGACCGGGTTCACCAGCAGCTTCGAAAAGCCCGCCGGAACCCCGATCCACGGGCTTTTCGCCTCGCCGCCGGCTTCCAGCAGCAGCACGCTGTGGCGCCCGTTCTCGGTCAGGCGGTTGGCGAGCACGCAGCCCGCATTGCCGCCGCCGACGATGATGTAGTCGAATGTTTCTGGTGAGGTGGCCACGGCGGCCCTCCGCTCATTTCGGCAGGACGTTGAAATGTTCGATCATCAGATCGATCTGGCAGTCGAGCATCGGCTTGCCGAGCTGGATGCGGCAGCCTTTAGCCTTCGCCGCTTTCAGCAGCGGCGTCATCTCCGGCTCCATGATGGCGTCGCCGACGACCTGATCCTTGTGCAGCCTGTCGAAATCGAGTGGCGGGGCATCTGTCTCCTTCATGCCGAGCGAGGTGCCGTTGGCAATGAGGTCGTGATCGGCGACTGTGGACGGATCGGTGGAAATCGTAAGCGCGGGATAGGCGGCGCGGATGCGTTCGCCGAGCGCTTCAGCCTTGTCCGCCGTGCGGTTGGCGATGGTGAGATGGGCCGCACCCGCCTTGGCGAGCGCGAAGGCGATGGCCGAGGCCGCGCCGCCGGCCCCGGCCACGAAGGCGCGCCGGCCGTTCGGGTCGAAGCCGGTGACGGTCTTCAGCGCCTCCACGAAGCCGGTGCCGTCCAGCATGGCGCCGATCATCCGCCCGTCCGGATCGCGGCGGATGCAGTTCACCGCGCCGATGTGGCGGGCTTCCTCCGTCACCTCGTCGCACAGGTCGAGAATGGCCGGCTTGTGCGGTACGGTGGCGACGAGGCCGCCGAAATTCTCCGTCTGCGCCAGACCGGCGAGGACGGCGGCCAGCCCCGCAGGCTTCACATGGATCGGGATCATCACGGCGTCGATGCCGAGGCGTTCGAAACCGGCGTTGATCGCCTGCGGCGTCTTCACATGGTAGATCGGATCGGCGACGATGCCGAAGATGCGGGTGTTGCCGGTGATCTGGCGGGGGGAAGCGGTGGTCATGTCATTCTCCGGATTGTATGCGGGCCATGTCGGACATGCGGCGGGCTCAGGTCATGTAGAGGCCGCCGGCGACGTCGACGGTCTGGCCGGTGACGAAGCTGGATTCCGGCGAGGTGAGCCAGACGGCGACATCGGCCACTTCCTCCGGCTGGCCGAGGCGCCCCATCGGGGTCAGCCGCACCTGCTCCTCGTTCACCGGGCCGGCGACGCCGCGCACCATCGGCGTTTCGATCCGGCCGGGGGCGATGGCGTTGACGCGGATGTCGTGGGGGCCGAGTTCGGCGGCGAGGTGCTTGGTGAAGCCGATCAGCGCCGACTTGGTCGCGGCGTAATGGCTGGCAACCACCGGCGAATAGGTCTTGCCGGCCACGGAGGAGAGGTTGACGATCCAGCCGCGCCCGGCCTCGCGCATGGAAGGGGTCAGCGCCCGGATGGTGTTGAAGGCACCGGTGAGGTTGACCGCCACGACGCGGTTCCATTCCGCCGGGTCCATCTCCCAGACCTTGCGGGCGACGCCGTCATGCTTGGGCGAGATGCCGGCATTGTTGACGACGGTATCGAACGGCCCGCCCATCGCCTTCGCGGCTTGCGAAAGCGCTGCTTCGACCGCGCCGTAATCCGCGACGTCGAGGATGAGCGGCATGCCCTTGCCGTGGCCCGAGGCGTCGATCAGCAACACGGTCTCGGCGATATCGGCCTCGTTCACATCGGCGACGCCGACGGTGGCGCCGCGGGCGGCAAAGCCGAGCGCGATCGCCCGGCCGATGCCGCGCCCGGCGCCGGTCACGAGAACCCTTCGCCCGGCATGGCTGGGGCGGAGGGCGATTTCGGCGGGATTTTCTTCTCTTTTCGGCATGTCAGATACCCAGATAGGCTTGTCTTACGTGGTCGTTGGTCAGGAGCGCATCGGCGCTGTCGGAAAGCACGATCTCGCCGTTCTCGAGAACGTAGCCCCGGTCGGCGGCCTTCAGCGTGTGGAAGACGTTCTGTTCGACGATCAGCACCGTCGCCCCGGTTTTCACGATGGTATCGATGACGTCGAACACCTGCTGCACGATGATCGGGGCGAGACCCAGCGATGGCTCGTCGAACATCAAAAGCTTCGGTTTCGACATCATGCCGCGGGCGATGGCCACCATCTGCTGCTCGCCGCCCGAGAGCGAGCCGGCATTCTGGCCGAGGCGCTCCTTCACGCGCGGGAAGAGCGTCAGGACGTGATCGAGCGTTTCGTTCTGGGCGCTGCGGGCCGCCTTGCGATAGGCCCCCATCAGCAGGTTCTCGCGTACCGTCATGTCCGCAAAGAGCTGGCGTCCCTCGGGGATGAGGGTGATGCCGAGATCGACCGTATCGTGGGCGGAGAGCCGGGTGATGTCCGTGCCCTCGAAGGTGATCCGGCCTGCCGTGGGGGCGATCAGCCCGGCGACGGTGCGCAGCGTCGTCGTCTTGCCGGCGCCGTTTGCGCCGACGATGGTGACGACTTCGCCCGCAGCGACGGTCAGCGAGACGTCCTGGAGGATGGTCGTCGCGCCGTATCCGGCATGGATATTCTCAAGCGTGAGCATGGGTGAATTCCTTTCCGAGATAGGCTTCGATCACGGTCGGATCGCGCACCACGTCGTTCGGTCTGCCCTCGGCGATGATCTGGCCGGAGTTCAGCACGATCACGCGGTCGGACAGCGACATGACGGCCTGCATGACGTGCTCGATGGCGATGATCGACACGCCGGTGTCGCGGATGGACAGCATCAGGTCGATGGCGCGGCGCACGTCCGTCTGGTTGATGCCGGCCATCACCTCGTCGAGCAGGAGGATGCGCGGCTGCATGGCCATGACGCGGGCGACCTCCAGCCGCTTCAGTCCGCCGATGGTCAGGCCGCGCGCCTCGGCGTCCAGCCACGGAGCGAGGCCCATGCGGTGCGCGGTTTCCCGCGCCGCCTCGCGGGCGTCGCCCACGTCGCGGAAGCGGTGGAAGGCGCCGACCATGATGTTTTCCTCGACCGTCATGGCCGCGAAGGGCTGGACGATCTGGAAGGTCCGGCCGACGCCTATGGCGGCGAAGTCGCCGGGCGTGACCGGTGTCTGGAAGCTGCCGTCCGCATCCCGGACCCGGACCGATCCGCTGTCGGCGGCAAGGAAGCCGGACAGCATGTTGAAGACGGTGGTCTTGCCGGCGCCGTTGGGGCCGATCAGCGCGAGGATCTCGCCTTCCTTCAGGGAGAAACTGACGTCATTGGTCACATGCAGGCCGCCGAAATGCTTGTCGAGGCGTTCCGCGACCAGGATGTCGCCGCCGATGGGCGGGCGTTCGGCGGCGCGCGGGGCCGCCGCCACGGCGCCGGCCTGAACGCCACGTTGGGGATCGGCCTTGCCGGTGAGGCGTTTCAGCGCGCCCATCAGGCCGTTCGGCATGAACAGCACGACGAGCACGAGGACGACGCCGTAGACGAAGCCGTGCAGGCCGAGCGCATGGGCGCCCAGCCAACCGCGTGACAGTTCGGAGATCGGCACGAGAAAGACCGCCCCGATCAGCGGGCCGAACACGGTGCCGATGCCGCCGATGAGCGCGAACATGGCGATCTGGATGGACATGGTGAGCGAGAATACGGCCGCCGGCTCGATGAAGGTCAGGTACATGGCGTGGAACGTGCCGATCATGGCGCAGAGTGCTGCCGAGACCGAGACGGCGACGAGGCGGACCCTGACCGTCGAGACGCCCGCGGCCTGGGCGGCGCTTTCACGCTCGCGCGTGGCGACCAGATAGAATCCCAGCCGGTGCGAGCGGATCCACCAGGCAGCGGCAAGCGCCACTAGCATCATGCCGAAGGCGATGATGAGCGCCGGCAGGCGTTCGCGGAACACCATCCATTCCCAGCCGAACCTGAGCGGGATCATCAGGCCCGTCGCGCCGCCGGTGAAATCACGGAAATGCAGCGCGAGGACGCGGAACACTTCGAGAAAGGCGATCGTCGCCAGCGCGAAGAACGGTCCCTTGAGGCGGAAGCACGGGTAGGAGATGACGACGGCGGCAAGGACGGCGACGGCGGCACCGACGAACATGCCGATCCAGGGCGAGATGCCGTGGTTCATCAGGATGATGCCGGCATAGGCGCCGATGCCGTAGAAGATCGCGTGGCCGAGCGAGAGCTGGCCGGCAAAGCCGCCGACGATGTTCCAGGCGGTGGACAGGCCGGCGAACAGGCAGATGGTGATGAAGACGTGATAGATGAACTGATCGCCGATCACGACGGGGGTGATGAAGATCGCGGCCAGGAACACGGCGAGCGCTGCGAGATGAAGACGCGGCATGCCGGCTAGGCCGGTTTCCCCGGCGGCGGCCGGGACGTTGGCGGCGGTGGTATCTGTCATGGGCTTCCTCATGGCGATACGTGCGAGAGATTGAGGTTCTTGCCGAACAGGCCGGAGGGCCTCAGGATCAGGATCAGCAGGAAGACACCGAAGACGGCGACTTCACGCAGGTCCGAACCGATGTAGAAACCGGCGAAGGCGTCGATCAGCCCGATGACCATCGCGCCGGCGAAGGCGCCGCCGATGGAGCCGAGGCCGCCGAGCACCACGACCACGAAGGCCGTCAGCACGAAATAGGTGCCGATGTTCGACGAGGTGGGGTAAAGCGGCGCGATCAGCGAGGCCGCCAGCCCGACGCAGGCCGCGCCGATGCCGAAGGTCAGCACGTAGATGCGGTTGACGTTGATGCCCATGAGCTGGGCGGCGGCGCGGTTCTGCGCCACGGCGCGGATGGCGCGGCCCGTCTGGGTCTTTTGCAGGAACAGGTGCAACCCGATGACAAGTGCGACGGCGGCCGCCAGGATGATGAGCTGGCCGCTGAGGACGCGCACGGGGCCGAGCAGGATCGGCGTGCGCAGGCCGCCGGAGGGCGTGTTGGCGATATCCGCGCCGAAGATCAGAAGGGCGAGGTTGATCATGGCGGTCGAGAGGCCGACGGTCGCGAAGATCTGGATATGGTCGTCGCGGGCGTTCATCAGCGGCTGGATGATGAAGCGCTGCGTGGCCGCGCCGGCGACGAACAGCAGCGGCGCGACGAGGGCGACCGTATAGAGCGGGTGAATGCCGAGCCAGGTGGTGATGACGAAGGTCAGGTACATGCCGGCCATCAGGAATTCGCCGTGGGCGAAGTTGACGACCTTCACGATACCGAAAATCAGGGTCAGGCCGATGCTGACGATGGCGAAGAGCGCCCCGAGCATCAGACCGTTGGCGAGCACTTGCAAGAAGGTTTCCATCACGCCTCGCTGCCGGTTGTGCGAAGGCCCCGAAAGGCTTCGCGCGGTTGACGGTGAGCGGGGCGGCACCATCGGGCGCCGCCCCGCTGTGCGCTTAGTTGCCGAGCTTCATCGGCGCGGTGGCGGCGGCATCCGGATAGACGGTCACGAGCTTGCCGTCCTGCCACTGCATGCCCATCATAGAGGCGCGTTCGTTCTGGTTGTTCTCGCCGAACTTGAGGCCGTAGCCGGTCGAGGTCGTGCCGTCGGGGATGTCGATGGCCTTGACGGCTTCCACGATGGTGTCGGGTTCGAAGCCCTCGGCGCCGTTGATGGCCTCGAGGATCGCCTTCGAGCCCATGTAGTTGGTCAGCGAGTGGCCGGAACGCGGGAAGATGCCGTACTTTTTCCTGTAGGCTTCCACGAATTCCTCGAGGCCGGGGGTTGCCGAGGTGTTGACGAGATACTGGGTGAAGTCGACGTCGAGGACGCCTTCGATCTTGTCATGGCCCACCGCATCGGCGGTCTGCTGGATGGAATAGCCGCCGCCGCCGCCGATGACGGCGCCGGGCTGGAAGCCCTGTTCGCCGGACTGTTGCAGGAACAGGACGGCATCGTTTTGGTAGGCTGTCTGCAAGACGACGTCGACGCCGGCCTGTTTCAGTTCGAGCACCAGCGAGGACATGTCCACCGTGTTCGAGGGGTAGCCGGAGTAGACGGCGACGTTCAGCCCCTTTTCCCTGGCGTAATCCTGCTGGTGCCTGGCGACCGAGGTGCCGTAGCTCGAATCCTCGTAGATGATGCCGATCTTCAGGTCTTCCGGGGCCTTGCCAAGCGCCGGGGCGACCTTCTCGACCGTCATCTCGATGATCATCCTGCCCATGTGGAGGGCGTAGGGGTTCGTGCGGAACAGGTATTGCAGGCCGCGTCCCGTCACCTCGTCGGCAACGGCGCCGAGTTCGAAATAGGGAATGCCGGACAGTTCGGCCACCTGGCTGGCGGCGATCGACCGGGCCGAGGAATAGGAGCCGAAGATGGCGGCAACGTTCTCCAGCGAGATCAGACGGCGGGCTTCGCCGATGGCCTGATTGTTGTCCACGGCGTCGCCGCGCACCAGAACGATCTTCTCGCCCTGGAGGCCGCCGGCGGCATTGAGTTCGTCGACCGCGATTTCGAGGCCGCGGGCGCTCTCCTCCCCGAGAAGCGCAAGCTGGCCGCTGAACGGAAAAAGCGCGCCGATCTTGACATCGGCATGCGCGGCGCTGGCCGTCAGCACGACGGCCGCGGCGGTGGCTTTCAGCAGATACGACAGTTTCATGTTCTCCTCCTTGAACAGGGTCGCAAGCGGTGAATGATGCTCAGTGCCCGGTGGGCTTTGCGGGGCCGGGTGCCGGGATCATGCGGTTTCGTCCATCACGAGCACGATCTTGCCGACATGCTCGCCGCGATCCATGCGGGCATGCGCATCGGCGACCTTCTCGAACGGGAAGGTGGAATCGATCAGCGGGCGGGCGCGGCCGGCGGCGAGCAGCGGCAGGACCTTCTCCTCCAGTGTCGCCGCGAGTTTCGCCTTCATGGCCAGTGGGCGGGCGCGCAGCGTCGAGCCGGTCAGCGTCACGCGCTTCATCATCAGCGGCATGAAATCGACCTCCGCCTTCGAGCCCTGCTGGAAGGCGATCTGGGCGATGCGGCCGTCGACGGCGACGGCCTGGAGATTGCGGGCGATGTAGTCGCCGCCCACCATGTCGAGGATCACGTCCGGGCCCTTGCCGTCCGTCAGGTCCTTCACGGCGGCCACGAAGTCCTGTTCGCGATAGTTGATGGCCGCATCGGCGCCGATCGCGAGGCTGGCCGTGCATTTTTCGGCCGAGCCGGCGGTGACGATGACTTTGGAGCCGAAGGCCTTGGCCAGCAGCGTCGCGGTCGTGCCGATGCCGGACGTGCCGCCGTGAACGAGCAGGGTTTCGCCCGGCTTCAGCCCGGCGCGCTCGAAGACGTTGCTCCAGACGGTGAAATAGGTTTCGGGCACCGCGCCCGCCTCGATCATCGACATGCCGTCGGGCACGGGAAGCGCCGAGGCCTCCTGCACCACGGCCCATTCGGCATAGGCGCCGGAATGGACGAGCGCCATCAGCCGGTCGCCGGCCTTGAAACGGGCAACGCCGGGACCGGCCTCGACGACGGTGCCGGAAAGCTCCAGTCCGAAGACGTCGGAGGCGCCGGGCGGCGGCGGATAGTTGCCCTGGCGCTGCATCACGTCCGGGCGGTTGATGCCGGCGGCGGCAACCCGCACGAGCAGTTCGCCTTCCCCGGGAACCGGGCGCGGGCGGCTGACGATTTCAAGCGCTTCCGGGCCACCGGGGCGGGGGGCGATCACGGCGCGGGTTTCGGCGCTCATGGACGTTCTCCTTGACTGCGGGGATGATGGGGGACCTGCACGGGCCGCTGCCGGCAGGCGTGTCCGACGCTTTCGGCCTGCGGCCGGCGCGGGGTCGTCATGTGGGTGAGGGGGCGGATGAGGGGAATGGCGAAGCCGGGTGTCCCCATGCGTGCAGGCATGGCACCGTGGCCGATTCCGGGAATGATGCGATGTCCCGCCGGCGCTTTTGGCCCGGCAGGCGAAACACGTTCCGCGCCGAAAGCGGTCGCGGCTTCTCCCAGCGCAATCATGCTGCGCCTCCTCCCTGTCGATAACCCGATTTCCCAGGCCTCCCTGCCTGTTTGCCCGTGCATTTTCGGTTTCGCACGGACCGGAAATCGTGATATGTAATTTGTTATAACAAACAGCCGATGGGGTGACGATGTCAAGACCTACTTTTCAGATTGGCGAAACTTCATCCGAAAACGGCGACTGGGCGCGGCCGCTGGTGAAGGAAAATCTGAGCGAGCGGGCCTATCTCGATCTGCGCAGCGCCCTGATGCGCGGCCAGCTTCGTCCGGGGGAGCGGCTGCGGCTGCGGCCCATGTCGGCACGGTTCGGAATCAGCGCGACGCCGATGCGGGAGGCCCTGCTCAGGCTCGTCAGCGAGAAGGCGCTGACACTCGACCAGCGCGGCACGGTGGTCGTTCCGTCGCTGACGCTGGCGCAATTGCTGGAAATCCGGGCGATCCGCATGGATCTGGAAGGCCGGGCGGCGGCGCAGGCGGCTCAACTGGCCGACAAGGCGGAGACCGATGCGCTCGAAGCCATTCAGGATCAGATCGCCGTCTGTCACCGCGAGCGGGATTTTGTCCGGGCAATCGATCTGAACACGCAGTTTCACCTGACGCTGTGCAGCCTCGGCGGAATGCCCGTCCTTTACGATATCGTCGAAAGCCTGTGGGTGCGTTGCGGCCCGATCCTGTCGCATCTCTACGATGCCGGCGTGCCGGACTGGGAGCCGCATCCCCATGTCCTGGTGGTCAAGGCGCTGAGGGAGCGGGATTCAGAGGCGGCGAGCGCGGCGATCTGCTGCGATATCGAGAACGGCGGCAAGGGCCTGCTCATCCATGCCGAGCAGACCAGCGGCGAGGCCTGAGCCCCGCTGCCGTGGTTCTCAGAACTTGCGGTTGACGTCGTAGATCTGGAGCACGCCGAGAACCCTGTCGTCGGCGCCGGTCACGACCAGCGAGTTGATCTTCTGGTCGAGCATCTCCTGCTCGGCCTCGGCGAAGCGCTTGTCGGGCGCGACCGTCTTCGGCGTGCGGGTCATGATCATGTCCGCCGTGATGGCGGTGATGTCCTCGAAACGGTCGAAGGCGCGGCGCACGTCGCCATCGGTGATGATGCCGCGCAGCGCGTCGCCGTCCATGACCAGCACCAGGCCGAGCCGCCCCTGGCCGATCTCGTTGACGATGGCGCGGAAGCTCGCATCCGGGGAGCAGACCGGCAGGGCCTCCTTGTGCATCACGTCGCTCACGCGGGTGAGCAGCTTGCGGCCGAGGCTGCCGCCGGGGTGGAAGCGGGCGAAATCTTCCGGGCGGAAGTTGCGGCGGTCGGCGAGTGCAATCGCAAGGGCGTCGCCCATGACGAGTGTCGCGGTGGTGGAACTGGTCGGCGCGAGATTGTTGTTGCACGCCTCGCGCTCGACGAAGACGTCGAGCACGACATGGGCATTGCGTCCGAGTGTCGAGGATGCCTTGCCGGTCATTGCGATGATCCGGTTTTCCTGATGCTGCATGAAGGGCAGCAGGCGGATGACCTCCTCCGTCTCGCCGCTGTTGGAGATGAGCAGCACGACGTCGATGGGCTTGATCATGCCGAGATCGCCGTGGAAGGCCTCGCCCGGATGGACGAAGAAGGACGGTGTGCCGGTGGAGGCGAGCGTCGCGGCGATCTTCTGGCCGATGATGCCGGACTTGCCCATGCCGGCGACGATGACGCGGCCGCGCGCCTCGACGATGATATCGATCGCCTTCTCGAAATTGCCGTCGAGACGGCCCATCATTGCGTCCAGCGCTTCGATTTCATTTCGGATCGTCTGGCGGGCGATATCGAGAGAATTGCTCACAGTTGAAAGCCTTTCATGCACGGGCCGGCGTCCGGACGCCATCTTTGCCGGGTAATGACACCAGTGGGCTCCGAACGCAAGACGGGTTCGCTCCACGGCGGCACTTGCGTTCCGTTTTGTCTCCGCGACAATCGCCGGCTGGACAAGCCCGCGGCGAGGCAGCACCTTACCGGCCGGATCTTTTCCATGTCCTATCCTGCCGAGACCCGGAGCCTCCATGACCAGCCTTGCCATGATCGAAGCCGCAGCGGACCGTCTTGCCGGCCGCGCGCGCCGCACGCCCCTTTTGTCCTCTCCGTTTATCGACGAGATCGCCGGGCGGCGCATTTTCGTCAAGCCGGAATGCCTCCAGCACACCGGCTCGTTCAAGTTCCGCGGCGGATGGTCTGCGGTGTCCGCTCTCGATCCCGAGGTGCGCCGGCGCGGCGTGATCGCCTTTTCCTCGGGTAATCACGCGCAGGGCGTGGCCTATGCGGCGAAGCTGCACGGTATTCCCTGCGTGATCATCATGCCATCCGATGCGCCGAAGCTGAAGATCGACAACACCCGCGCCTTCGGGGCCGAGGTGGTGCTTTACGACCGGGCGCGGGAAGACCGCGACGCCATCGGCGCGCGACTGGCCGCCGAACGGGGACTGACGCTGATAAAGCCCTTCGACGAGCCGCAGGTGATCGCCGGACAAGGCACCATCGGGCTGGAAATCGCCGAACAGGCGGCCGGGGAGGGCATTTCGGCAGCGGAGGTGCTGGTGCCTTGCGGCGGCGGCGGGCTGACGAGTGGCATCGCGCTTGCGCTCGAGGCGAAAGCACCCGGCTTCACGGTGCGGCCCTGCGAGCCGGAAGGGTTCGACGACGTGGCCCGGTCGCTGGCAGCGGGGACGATCCAGCGCAACGCGCGGCTTTCGGGCTCGATCTGCGATGCGATCATCACGCCGCAGCCGGGCGAGATCACCTTTCCGATCCTGAAGCGGCTGTGCGGGCCGGGGATCGTGGTTTCCGAGGAGCAGGCGCTCGATGCGGTGACGCTCGCCTTCAACCGGCTGAAGATCGTCGTCGAGCCGGGCGGCGCGGTCGCCCTGGCGGCGGCGCTGTTCCATCCGGACGCGCTTGCCGGGGAGGCGGTGATCGTTGTCGCCTCCGGCGGCAATGTGGACGGCGCGATGTTCCGCGCCGCCCTCGAGCGTCAGGCGGCCTGAGATCAGCCTTCGCGGAAGACCTGGAAGCCGGCGAAGGACTGGTTCACCGGCATCAGTTCCAGCGCGTTGACGTTCATGTGGGCGGGCAGCGTCGCCACCCAGTAGAGCGTGCCGGCGATGTCGGCGGGGGTCAGCGGGTTCACGCCGCGATAGAGGCCGTCGGAGGCTTCCTTGTTGCCGCCGGTGCGCACGAGCGTGAATTCCGTCTCGCACATGCCCGGCTCGATGGAGGTGACGCGCACGCCCGTGCCGCTGAGGTCCGAGCGCAGGCCGAGCGAGAACTGCCGGACGAAGGCCTTGGTGCCGCCATAGACGTTGCCGCCCGTATAGGGATAGGTCGCGGCGACGGAGGCGATGTTGATGACGGCGCCCTTGCGCTCGATCAGCGTCGGCAGAAGGTGATGGGTGATCGTGACCAGCCCGGTGACGTTGGTGGCGATCATCGTCTTCCATTCGGACAGCTTGGTGCCGGGCGCCGGCGCGGTGCCCAGCGCAAGGCCGGCATTGTTGATCAGGAGATCGATGCCCTTGAACGTTTCCGGCAGGGTTTCGAGGGCGGCAAGGATCGCCTCCTCGTCGGTAATGTCGAATACGGCAGGATGGAAGGCGTCGCCCAGTTCGTCCTTGAGGCCCTGAAGGCGGTCGGCGCGGCGGCCGGTTCCGATGACGTTCCAGCCGTTTTGGGCGAAAAGGCGGGCGCTGGCGGCGCCGAAGCCGGCGGTGGCGCCGGTGATCAGAACGGTCTTGGTCATGCTTCGATTCCTGTGGTGGTTGCGGGTGTTGGACGGGTGTGCGAAAGATTGGCCAATTGTTTTAAAAGCCTGCGACCGGATGGCAAGTCATAAAGCCCCGGCAGGGCAGTATTCGCCGTATTGAAAGCCTTTCCATGTCCGGTCTCGACGCCATCGACCGCAACATCATCCGCCTTCTTCGCCTGAATGCGCGGATGAGCAATGCCCGGCTTGCGGAGGAGGTGGGGCTTTCGCCTTCGGCCTGCCTGAGACGCATCCATATCCTCGAACAGGAAGGCATCATTCGCGGTTATACCGCAATCGTCGCCAGCACCGCGGGCGGCGACGGCATCGCCGTCATGGTGCAGATCACCCTCGACCGGCAGACGGAGGAATATCTGAACCGCTTCGAAGCGGCCGTGCGCAAATTCCCGGAAATCCGCGAATGTTACCTGATGACCGGCGATTCCGACTATTTCCTGCGGGTCGAGGCGGAAAGCGCCCAGGACTTCGAGCGGATCCACAAGGAAATCCTGTCCGGCCTTCCCGGCGTGTTGCGCATCCACTCGTCCTTCTCGATCCGCAACGTGCTGGCCGCGCCGAAGAGGGCGCGGTGAGAGCGATGGAGCGCAACGGAGTCAACCGCCGGAGCGGGCGGATGGAAAGAGAACCCGCCCCGGCTGGCCGCAACGCAGCGATCAGGCCGCGTAACGGCTGATTGCGAGGTCGGACGCCTCGATTTCCGGCTTCACGCCTGAAATCAAATCGGAAAGGACGCGGGCCGAGCCGCAGGACATGGTCCAGCCCAGCGTGCCGTGGCCGGTGTTCAGGTAGAGGTTTCCATAGCGCGTCGGGCCGATGACCGGCGTGCCATCCGGTGTCATCGGGCGAAGCCCGCTCCAGAAAACGGCCTGCGACTGGTCGCCGGCGCCGCCGAACAGGTCCTCGACCGAAAGGGTCAGGGTTTCCTGGCGGGCCTTGGGCAGGTCCATCTCGAAGCCGGCGATTTCCGCCATGCCGCCGACGCGGATCCGGCTGCCGAGGCGGGTGATCGCCACCTTGTAGGCTTCGTCCATGACGGTGGAGACCGGCGCCTTCGTCTCGTCGACGACTGGCACGGTGATCGAATAGCCCTTGACGGGATAGACCGGCAGATCGAGGCCGAGCGGCTTGAGGAAGGCCGGTGTGTAGCTGCCGAGCGCGCCGATGAAGATGTCCGCCGTCACGTCGCCCATCGAGGTTTCGACGGCCACGATGCGGTTGCCGTCGGCGCGGGCGCGGTTGATCGCGGTGTTGTAGTGGAACTTCACGCCGAGTGCGGCGGCCTTTTCGGCGAGCGCGGTGGTGAACATGTGGCAGTCGCCGGTCTCGTCGCCCGGCAGGCGCAGGCCGCCGACCAGCTTGTGGCTCGCGGCCTTCAGGCCCGGCTCGGCGGCGACGCAGCCTGCCCGGTCCAGCATCTCGAAGGGAACGCCGCCAGCCTTCAGAATCTCGATGTCCTTGGCGACGGCGTCTATCGCCTGCTGGTTGCGGAACACTTCCAGCGTGCCACGGGTGCGGTGGTCGTATTCGAGGCCGGTCTCCTCGCGCAGCGCGATCAGGCAGTCGCGGCTGTATTCGGCGACGCGCACCATCCGGCCCTTGTTGACGGCGTAGCGGGCCTGGGTGCAATTGGCCAGCATCTGCGCCATCCAGCGCCAGGCGGCAAGGCCGGCCCTGGGGCGGATGACCAGCGGCGCGTGCTTCTGGAACATCCACTTCACCGCTTTCAGCGGGATGCCGGGCGCTGCCCAGGGCGTGGAGTAGCCGGGGGAAATCTCGCCGGCATTGGCGAAGCTGGTTTCGAGAGCGGCTGCGGGCTGGCGGTCGATGACGGTGACGTCATGGCCGGCCTTGGCCAGATACCAGGCGGAGGTGACGCCCACCACGCCCGAACCGAGAATGACGATTTTCATGGCTGGAACCCTTTTCAAGCCTTGAGAGGCTGCGGATTGCGATAGACCCGGCGGTAGCGCTTGCCGAGCGAGGTGAGGATTTCATAGGAGATCGTGCCGGCATCGGCAGCGATCTGTTCCAGTGTCTGGTGGTCGCCGATCAGTTCGACCATGTCGCCGCGCTTCAGCGTGCCTTCCGGCAGGGCCGTGATGTCGAGGATGATGCTGTCCATCGACACGCGGCCGGCGATCGGCAGGCGCACGCCGTCGTACCAGGCCGAGCCCCGGTTGCTCAGCGACCGCGGAATGCCGTCGGCATAGCCGGCGGAGATGACGGCGAGGCGCATCGGCCTGTCGGCGACGAGCGTGCCGCCATAGCCGATGGCCGTGCCGGCGGGCACTGTTCGGGCCTGGACGACGGCGACGGAGAGCGTCACCACGGGTTTGCCGGGGTTTGCCGCGCCGTTCTGCGGATTGCCGCCATAGAGCGCGATGCCGGGACGGCAGAGCGCGCCGCGATAATCCGGCGACAGGAACAGGCCGCCGGAATTGGCGAAGCAGACCGGCGTTTCCGGAAAGAGGGCGGCGGCGGTCAGCATGGCGGCAAGCTGGCCGGCATTGGCGGCGTTGTCCGGCTCGTCCGCGCAGGCGAGATGGCTCATGACGATTTCGAGGCGGATGCCTTCGAGGCCGGCCGGGTCGGCGGCAAGCGCCCGTGCCTCGTCAAGGGACAGGCCGAGACGGGCCATGCCCGTGTCGAATTGCAGGGCGGCCGGCAGAACCGCGCCCCGGTGTTTTGCCTCGGCCTTCCACGCCTCGACCTGTTCGAAACCGTTGAGAACCGGGATCACGCCTGCGTCGGCGCAAACGGGCTCGTCGCCCGGCAGCAGGCCGTTCAGAACGAAAAGGCGGCAATCCTGACCGATCAGCGGCCGAAGCCTGAGCGCTTCGGAAAAATGGGCGACGAAGAAATCGCGGCATCCGGCGTCGAGAAGCACCGGCACGACCTTGTCGGCTCCAAGGCCGTAGGCGTCCGCCTTGACGACGGCGGCCGCCCGGGCCGGCGCGGCGCGGCGGTCGAGCGCGATGTAGTTTTCCCTCAGCGCGCCGAGATCGATGGTGAGAAGGCCCGCGGCCCCGAGCGCGGCCGGAAGGTCGGCGCTCACGCTACGCATCGTGTCGTTCATGGTTCTTGTTCCCGCGAATTGTTCCCCGCAAGAACACTATTGGAAATATCGTCGAATGATTCATCATAAGGCCGATGAAACTTCGAATAATTGCGTGAAAATCGCAATTTCAAGCGATAGAATCGTTGAAAATTCTATCGCTTTCATGATTGCCGCATCAGGCGGCGATGTCGTCCAGTTCCTTGTCGCGGAACAGTCGCTGAAGGTTCAGGAAGCAGATCATGCCGCTTTCGGCGGCGATGATGCCCTCGGCGAAGGACTTGTCGAAGGAGGTGGAGATTTCCGGGACCGGCTGCATGCTGGACGCGGCCACGGTGAGGATATCGGAAACGCGGTCGACCAGCATGCCGACGACCATGTTATGGACCTCGCCGACGATGATGGCGCTGCGTTCGTGGGAGGTGGTCGAGCCCATGCCGAGCTTGCGCGACAGATCGATGATCGGGATGACCGAGCCGCGCAGGTTGATGACGCCGAGCATTTCCGGCGGCGACTGCGGAATGGGCGTGGCCGGGGACCAGCCGCGGATTTCCCGGATGGACGTGGTGCGCATGCAGAATTCCTGATCCTGAACGCGGAACGCGATGATTTCGAGCGGTTCGCCCGTGTTGCTGGCAGTGCTTGGTGTCGCGACCATAGAAACCTCCCTGTTGCGCCGGCTGGCGATGCGGTGCGCGCGATGCGCAAGCAGCGGCAATGCCGGGAAGGCCGCCCGCAGACCGTGCGATCATGCAGCAAAGACCTGAAGGATTCCTATACGAAGCGGCGGCCGGATGCGATTGCCGGCCGCATGGCTTCAGTATTCGCGTTCGTAGAACACGCCCGCCGCGCCGGAACCGTCGGCCCCGGCCTCGCCGCGCAGCTTCACGCCCCGGCCGACATCGAGATTGATGATTGCCTTGCTGCCGGAGGAGCCGCTCTGCTCGATCTGGATATAGGTGCGCTCGTTGAGGTATTTGCCGGCGGAAACCCTGGCGTCGCCCTTTTCGTCCGTCGAAATGTCGAGATCGTCGACGCCGAGATTGCTGCGCAGCGATTCGAACAGCGACGACGAGCGACCGCCGGCGAGCTGGCTGACGGCGTCGGCGAGCTGGGCGATCTGCAACGGCGACAGTTTCGACATGGACTGGCCGAAGATGAGCTGGGCGATGACTTCATCCTGCGGCAGCGCCGGCGAGGAGGAGAAGACGATGGCGGGATCGTTGGCAAGCCCGGTCACGCCCACGGTGATGGTGGTGGAATTGACCGTGCTCGTCGCCTCCAGATTGAGGACGGGGATCATGGCGCCGCCGAAGGTGATGGTGCCGGAGGAGAAATCCAGCCGGCGCGCCAGGATCGTCAGGCGTCCGCGCCGCATGGTGAAGGCGCCGGAGACGACGGGGTCCACCGCCGTGCCGCGGATGGTGAGTTCGCCGCCCAGTTCGGCGTCGATGCCCCGGCCGCGCACGAAGATGCCGGAATTGGCGTTGACGACCAGATCGAGCCCGATGGTGGAGGAGGAGCCGCCGGCTTCCCTGCTGCCGCCGATGTCACGCATCTGGGCGGTCACGCCCGGCGGCGCATTCCGGTGGCGGATGTCGATTTCCGCAAGCGAGGCCGGCAGTTTTTCCGGAATGGTGATCGAGGTATTGGCAAGCGTGATGCGCCCGGAAAGGACCGGATCGCCAAGCAGCGGCCCCCTGAGGGCCAGGTCGCCGGTGGCCGAGGTCGTGAACAGCGTGCCGTCGGCATAGGTCGCGCGGTTGAGCCTCACGGTGATATCGGCCGGGAAACCGCTTTGCGGCGTGATGCCGATGGTGCCGCTGGCGCTGACCGTTCCGCCGCCGCCGAGCTGGCCCGACAGCGAGGTGATCGTCGCCTGCTGGCCGTCGAAGCGCACCGTGCCGGTAAGATTGTCGAGCGTCAGGTTGCGGCGCAGGTCGATGACCTTGGCGCCGTTCAGCGTGACGGTGCCGGTGACGAGGGGCGCGGCCGCCGTGCCGGCGATGGTCACATCGACATCGGCGGCGCCCTCGGCCGTAACGCCCTGCTGGGTGAGTTGCGCCTGGAGGGCGGCCATCGGGACCCGGCCGCGGAAGGTGAGGTTGAGCGCGCGGTTGCCCGCCGTCTCGACGCCGCCGCCGCCGGTGATCGTGAGGCCACCACCGCCATCGACCGCGGTGTCGAGGCCGAGCCTGCCGCCCGCAAAGGTGCCGTTCGCCCGGATCGAAAGCGGGGCGAGACCGGCGCTGCGCGTCTGGCTGGTGGCGGCGCTGCCCCAGTCGAGCCGGTAGGCGACGGAGGGGTTGGAGACCGCGCCGCTGGCTTTGACCTCGCCCGAGATCGCGCCCTCGGCGGCAAGCCCCGGCACGAAGGTATCGGCGAGGCTGGCGGGCAGGGCGGCAAGCGCCGCCGTGACGTTCAGCGTGCTGCCGGCGCTGCCGTTCACCGTAACCGTGCCGTTGCCGGTGGCGATGCGCAGGCCGTCGAGGAAGGCGGTGCCGTTTTCGACGCGGATCGTGGTGGGCGCGGCAAGCCTGACCGGTATCTGCTTCGGCGCGGCGGAGAAACTGTCCAGCCTGACCGTGACGACGCCGGCGTTCTGCGTCAGGTCGCCCTTCAGCGCGACGGGCGCATTGTCGTAGCGTCCGCCGAGGGTGAAGCCGGTGCTGTTGCCCGAATGGGCGATGTCGAGCCTCAGGTTCTGGATGGCGGCGTCCGGCGTGCCGGCGCGGGCCGCCGACAGCACGCCGTCGATGGCAATGGAGGTGATGTCTGGCATCGACAGGTCGAGCGCCAGCCCTTCGAGCGATGCGCCGGCGCTGGCGACGCTGCCCGATGCCTTGGCCGTCAGACCCGTCACGCCGTTAACGACATTCAGTGCGGCATCGCCCGTCAGGTTGCCCGATGCGGTCTGGCCGGCCAGCGCCGCCAGAAGCGACACGTCCGGGAAATTGAAATCGACGCGGCCCTCGCGCGGCTGGAAATCGGGCGAGAGGCGCAGCGCGCCGGTCAGGCGGTTGGGACCCGCTTCCAGGCTGAGGCGGGGGATCTGCGGGCCTTCCGGCGTCGAGACGAGGCTGGCGGCGGCCTGGAGCGTCTGGCCGTCGAGCGTGCCGTTGGCCGTCACTTCGGCACTCGGAGCGGACCGGTCGGCGGAGCCTTCCGCTGTCACCGAAAGCCGCTCCACCGTCTTGCCGGCCAGCACGGCGTTCTGCGTGTCGAGGTTAGCCCGGAAGCCGAGGGCGTCGAGCGGGCCGGTTGCCGAAAGATCGAACGTACCCGTGCCGGAGGCGTCGGAGAGGAATTTGCCGATATCGGGCAGGGTGCCCTCAAGGGCGGCATCGAGTGTATTGTCTTGCAGCGCTACCGATCCCGACAGGCCGACGATGTCGGATGTCACCGTCAGCCCGGTAAGCGCGACAGAGCCGTTTCCGGCCGCGATCCGGCCTTCGGCGGCGATGGTCGTCGAGAGCTTTTCGGCCATGCCGGGCGGCAGCACGCCGGGAAGCGCGAACAGACGGAAGTCGCCGGTGAAGTCCTGTGCCGACAGCGCGTAGCTGCCCGTCAGCGAACCGCCGATGGAGGCGCTCTCCAGCCCGGCGCTCTCGATCGCAATCGCATCGCCGGCCAGCGCGAGCGGCACGTTCAGCCTGATCGGCGCGCGGACGAGCCGTTGCAGGTTCTCGTCGGAAAACGTGCTTCCGCCGGCCGTCAGTTCGGCGAGGATGCGGCCCGTGCGGCTGGCGAGGTCGAGGTTTTCGCCCGTTGCCGTGAATCGCAGGTCGCTCAGGCTGCCGGGCGGCAGGGCGGTCGAGTCGACATTCGCCGTCACGCTCAGCCGCGCCGCGTCGGAGGGGCCGGAAAGGGAGAAGCCGAAATCGCGGATCAGCGCGCGAACCTCGCCGTTTTCCAGCGGCCAGCGGAAGTCGATCGGGCCGTTCACGCCGGTGAGCGCGGCTTGCAGGTCGTTGGCGCCGCCGGCCGGGTCATAGGTGCCGGCGGCGTTCAGGCCGAAGGATTCGTTTTCGATGTGTCCCGTGTCGATGCGCAATCCCCCGTCGCTCTTGAGGAGGGCGGCGATGTCGATGCGGGTCTCGCCGGCAAAGAGCGGGCGGAAGACGGGCGGTAGAAGCTCCGAGGGCGTGCCGCCGCCGCTGACCGTGACGGCGTTGCCCTCGTCCGTCAACCGGTGCCGGCCTTCGAGGGCCAGAACCTGCTCGCCGGCGACCGTGCCGGTCAGGCGACCGCTCCAGTCGGAAAGCGGGCCTTCGCCGGTCAGGTCGAGGGCCACGGACGGCGTGCCGGGAAGATTGGCGAGGCGCGCCAGCATGCCGCCTTCCGGTTCCGCGACGGAGGCTTCGAGCGTCAGCCGGTTTTCCGCGGGAGCGTAGACGATGTTGGCCGAAGCACGGGCATCCTGCTGCGTGCGGCTGGCAATGTCGAGCGTCAGCCCGGCGGATTCGTTGTTCGCGTCGACGGCGCCGGTCAGCGCCAGCGCGAAAGGCTGGCCGAGAACGGCCTCGGCGATGGCGATGTCGGGCACGGAAACCCGCTCGATCTCGATGGCGAGAGGAAGCGAGAAGCCGGTGCTTTCGCTGGTCGTTTCGGAGGGCAGCGGCCGGCGCGACAGCGATATGCTTTCGGCCGAGACGAGGCTGGCGCGGAAGGCGCCGCGAACGAGCGACAGGGGCGACCAGTCGACGGCGAGATCGCGGATTTCGGCATAGGTGCCGTCGCGGTCGCCGACGGTGATGGTTTCGATGCGCAGCCTGCCGGTGAGAAGGCCGCTCGGCGGCGAGATGGTGACGGACCGCTCCTCGTTGGAGGCGAGCGACGAGACGAGGCCGGCAACGAGCTGCCCGCCGACGGGCAGCAGGCCCGTCAGCGCGACGACCAGGACGACGATTGCCAGAATGGACGCCAGGACGATGCCGGCGATTCGCGCAAACCGGCCTGCGCGGCGCGTTTGAGAAGCCATCTAACCCGTTCTTTTCGCTCTCTTGCGGTCAGAATGCCTGACCGATCCCCGCATAGATACCGTATTTGGTGCCATTGTCGTATTTGTTCAACGGAACGGCAACATCAAGGCGAAGCGGGCCGAAAGGTGTCGAATACCGCACGCCGAGACCGGCGCCCGCGCGGATGTCGGAGAAATCGGGCACCATTTCGGTCGAGACGGTGCCCGCGTCGATGAAGGGAACGACGCCGATCGTCTCCGTCACCTTGATGCGCACTTCGGCGGAGGCAAGCGCGTAGGAACGCCCTCCGGTTGCGTCGCCGGCATCGTTGTAGGGCGATATCTCCTGATAGGAATAACCGCGCACCGAGCCGCCGCCGCCGGCGAAGAAGCGCCGTGTCGTCGGGATCTTCGCAAGATCGTCGGTGCCGATGAGCGTGCCGAGCGCGCCTTTGCCGGCCAGCACCACGCGGTTGTTCTCGCCGAGGCCCTTGTAACCCGTCACCGTGCCCTCGACCGACGAGAAGAAGGTTCCGCCGTTGATTTCGTAGCTCGGCTTCGCCGCCAGCGAGACCGTATAGCCATTGGCGGGGTCGAGCTTGTTGTCGCGGGCGTCGCGCTTGGCCGTGACCGGCAGGGACACGGTCAGGTATTCGTTTTCGCCGAAGGCGTCGGTCGTCTTCGACCAGTCGATTTCGCCGCCGCCGCTCACCGTGTCGCGGTCGTTGAGTTCGTAGGTGATGCTTGTCGCGGCGGTGATCGAGTTCGCCTCGTAGGTATCCGGGTGCTCCGTCTTGGCGATGATGCTGGCGTCGAGGCGGGCTTCGGGCACGAAGATGCCGGGCTTGGAGAACGTGACGCCCGCCAGATAGTCGAGGCCGGTTACGTCGGTCGTTTCGCCCAGACGGGACACGGAGCCTTCGAATTTCAGCGTTTCGGCCTTGCCGAACAGGTTGCGGTGGCCCCAGTAACCGGACAGGCCGGCGCCATCGGTCGTCGACATCTGGGCGCCGAAGCCGAAATAGCGGTGCTTGCCTTCCGCGACCTCGATGCTGACCGGGATGGTGCCGTCCGGGGCGAGCGCGTTCGCCTCCTTGATGGTGACGCTGGAGAAAACGCTGAGGTTGCGCAGGCGATCCGCCGCTTTCTTCATGTCTTCCGGGCTGAAGGGTTGACCGGCGTTGAGGCGCGAATAATCCCGCACGAACCCGCTATCGACCTTCTCCGTGCCGGTGACGGTGACGCTGCCGACCGGCGCGACCGGCCCGCCGGTTGCGGCAAGCGTCACGTCCACCGTCTGCGTCGCGTGATCGGCCACCACTTCACGCCTGTCGAGCCTGGCAAGCGGACGGCCTTCGTTGCGGAAGGCGGCGACCAGGCGCTCGCCGGCGCGCAGGATGCGCAGCGAACCGGCTTCGCCGCCGGGCTCAAGCCCGAGATCCACCGGATTGCGGCCCGCCGCTTCCCCTTCCAGATGGATGTGGCCGAGCCGGAAGACGGGGCCTGGCTCCACCGTCACACGTACCGGAACCGGGCGGTTTCGCGGAAAGGTCGGGTTCGGCGGCAGCGAATCGATATCCTGACCGGCGACGCTGACCCGCACCACGCCGCCGTAGCGGGCATTTTCATACAGCGCCGCGATCAGGCGCTCGCGGTCGTCGCGCGCCTTCACGACGACGCCGAGGTCGCCGGAGACCGGGTCTTCGCGGCCGTTGTAGAGTTCGGAGGCGTTCTGGAGCGTTTCGAGGAGATCGCTCTCCGCGCCGGGCGCTTCGAGCGTCAGCTCGTAATGCACGGGGTCGGAGACCACCACCGCTTCCTCGCGTTTGCCGAAGAGGTGGATGCCGAACAGTTCGAAGGCCTGAACGGGCCGGGCAAGTGCGGGTGCCAGAAACACTGCCCCCGCGAGCGTGCCGATGAGGCCTGCCCGAGAATACGCATTACTCAAAACCGGACGTGTCCCTCTTTTCAGCATCAAGCCATTTATCCGTTCTGCGCATCATGCAGAAACAGCGCCTTTCGGCACGGGTGAAAGGACGCGCCTCCCATGAAGGCGCGTCCCTGTGGCTTATTTTTGTCGTCAGCGATAGCCGCGCGGGCAGGCGTCGATGTAACGGCGGCCGTAGCGGTCACGGTAGTAGCACTGGCCGGGCTGCTCGGAGACCGATCCGAGGACCGCGCCCGCAGCACCGCCAACGGCCGCGCCGACAGCGGCGCCACGCCAGCTATTGTCCACGGCACCGCCGATGATGGCACCGGACGCGGCACCGATCGTGGCGCCTCTTTCGGTTTGCGTGCAGCTTGCGAGCGTCAGGCCCGCCAGCACGACAACAAGAGCTTTCTTCATGTTACTCTCCTCAGGTGAAGCTCGATATCCTAACCTTCGTCCCCGCCTTTCAGCGTTGCTCCGATGCACGCATGGGCGTTTCTTCATGCCGCACGGTTGGTCCATAAATATCGTGCCTTTTATCGAAGTCCACTCAAACTAGGTTAATATTCTTAAAATTTGGCGTATCTCGCAGCGATTGCGTCTTGTTGCGATGCGGTTCACACAGAATCCGACCTTGATGTGAATCAATTTTTCTTCACTGTCTTTCGGCTAGGTTCCGTTTGGAATAATTCAAAAGCATGCGCCTTTTGCCGCAGGTGGCGGCCTTTCTGGTATCCGGACTTGACGTTCCGGCCCCCAGAATCGAAAACGGACGCCGAAGTTTGGAGACTGTCATGGATTTCGAAGCATTTTTCAAAAGCGAGCTGGATAGCCTGCACCAGGAAGGGCGCTACCGCATTTTCGCCGATCTCGAACGGCATCGCGGCAATTTTCCGAGGGCGACCCGCCACACAAGCGACGGCGAACGCGAAGTCACGGTGTGGTGTTCCAACGATTATCTCGGCATGGGCCAGCATCCGACCGTGATCGAGGCTATGAAACAGGCCATCGAGCACTGTGGCGCGGGTGCGGGAGGCACCCGGAATATTTCTGGCACCACTCACTATCATGTCCTGCTGGAGCAGGAACTCGCCGACCTGCACGGCAAGGAAGCCGCCCTGACGTTCACCTCCGGCTACGTGTCCAACTGGACGGCGCTCGGCACGCTCGGCGCGAAGGTCCCCGGCCTCATCATCTTTTCCGATGCGCTGAACCATGCGTCGATGATCGAGGGCATCCGCTACGGCAAGTGCGAGCGCGTGATCTTCAAGCACAACGATCTGGCCGATCTCGAGGAAAAGCTGCGGCTTGCCGATCCGGCGGCGCCGAAGCTGATCGCGTTCGAATCGGTCTATTCGATGGACGGCGACATCGCGCCCATCAAGGAAATCTGCGACCTTGCCGACAAATACGGCGCCATGACCTATCTCGACGAGGTTCATGCGGTCGGCATGTACGGCCCGCGCGGCGGCGGCATCGCCGAGCGCGAGGGGTTGATGGACCGCGTCACCATTCTGGAAGGCACGCTGGGCAAGGCCTTCGGCGTCATGGGCGGCTTCATCACGGGCTCGGCCGCGGTGTGCGACTTCATCCGCTCCTTCGGCTCCGGCTTCATCTTCTCGACGGCGCTGCCGCCGGCGCTGGCCGCCGGCGCGCTCGCCTCGATCCGCCACCTGAAGGTCAGCCAGATGGAACGCGCCCGCCATAAGGACCGGGTGCGCAAGCTGCGTGCCGCCCTCGAGGCCAAGGGCATTCCGCACATGCCGAACCCGAGCCACATCGTTCCGGTGATGGTCGGCGATGCGGCGAAGTGCAAGTGGATCTCGGATATCCTGCTGGACGACTTCAATATCTACGTGCAGCCGATCAACTTCCCGACGGTGCCGCGCAAGACGGAGCGCCTGCGCTTCACGCCGACGCCGCTGCATACGGATGCCGATATCGAGCATCTGGTCGGCGCGCTGCACAGCCTGTGGTCGCGCTGTGCGCTTTCCCGGGCGGTTGCCTGAAACCACTCACGACGAGACCGGCCGGAAAGCCCCGAAGGCCTCCGGCGATTACAGAAGCCCGGCGGCCACCTGCCGGGCTTTTTCGTCGGCGGCGAACACATCCTCTATCGAGGCGGCGGCGGGCATCTGCGACAGCATCGCCATCGTCCGCTCGACGATGCGGGGCATGTCGAGGAAGCGGATGCGCTCAGCGATGAAGGCATCGAGCGCCACTTCCTTGGCGCCATTCAGCACGGCGCCGGCCACCCCGCCGGCTTCCATCGCTTCCCGGGCAAGGCGCAGGGCGGGAAATCGCTCGGGATCGGGCGCTTCGAAATCGAGCCGGGCGATCCGGGCGAAATCCAGCCGCTCGACGGGCAGGGCGGTTCTCCGCGGATAGGTCAGCGCATAGCCGATGGCAGTGCGCATGTCCGGACAGCCGAGCTGGGCAAGCACGGAACCGTCGGCATAACCCACCATCGAGTGGATGACCGATTGCGGATGCACGACGACCTCGATCTGGTCAGGCCTGAGACGGAAAAGCTGCTGGGCCTCGATCATCTCCAGCGCCTTGTTGAACAGGGAGGCGCTGTCGATGGATATTTTCAGGCCCATCGACCAGTTCGGGTGGGCGCGGGCCGTTTCGACGGTGACGGATCCCATCTGCCGCAAGGTCCAGTTGCGGAACGGGCCGCCCGAGGCGGTGAGGATGATGCGCTCCAGCGCGTGGCGCTGGTTTTCCTCCAGCACCTGGAAAATCGCATTGTGCTCGCTGTCGACCGGCAGGAGCCTGCCGCCGCCCTTGCTGACGGCCTCGACGAACAGCCGGCCCGCCGAGACGAGGCATTCCTTGTTGGCGAGCGCGATATCCGCGCCGCGCCGCGCCGCGGTCAGCGTCGGGGCAAGACCGGCGGTGCCGACGATGGCGGCCATGACCCAGCCCGCGTCCGCGGCGGCGGCTTCCGCCAGACCGGATTTGCCGGCGGCGACCGCAATGCCGGTGCCGGACAGGGCATCCTTCAGGTCGGCGTAATGGTCGTCGCTGGCGGTGACGGCGAGGCGGGCGCCGAAGGTCTTCGCCTGTTCGGCGAGCAGGCGGATATTGCCGTTTCCGGTCAGGGCCATCACGTCGAACGCCTCGCGGCCGCCGAGGCCGGCGACGACATCGAGCGTATTCGTGCCGATGGAGCCCGTGGAGCCGAGGATGGTGATCCGGCGCCGGGAAGATGCAGCCTCAGTCATGGGAAAATACCGTCTGCTTTGCTTTTCGGCCCCGATCTAACCCCGATACGGGCGTCCCACAAGGCGAAAGTGCGAATTTCAGGCTTTGACTTTCGCGCGCCGCGCCCCACATCTGCCCGGACACGTAACCGAAGGAATGCCCCATGAAGTCCGTTCTCGCCGTTTGCCTCGGCCTGCTTGCCGCCTCGTCGGCCGTCGCCGCCGATGTTCCCGCCACGCTGCAAGGGCGCTGGCTTGCCGAGGATATCGGTGGCGGCGGTGTCGTCGACCGGTTGCAGACGACGCTGGAGATTTCCGCCGACGGCACGTTTTTCGGCCAGGGCGGCTGCAATCGCTACCGCGGCCAGTTGACGGCGGAAGGTGCTGCGATCGACTTCGGTCCTGCGGCGGCGACGCGCATGGCCTGCCCGCCGGCGGCGATGGACCAGGAGGCGCGGTTCTTCGAGGTTCTGACCGGGGCTGCCGGTTTTTCCTATGACGAGGAAACCCGCAAGCTGACGCTTTCCGACGATGCAGGCAAGCCGCTGGCCGTTCTGGCACGCAGCGACGAGCGGGCACAGATCTCGATCGCGGTGCCGGGCGCGGATGCCGTAGAGCGCAACCAGGTCGCCTATCGCTGCGGCGAGGAAACCGTCATCGCCGATTATATCAATGCCGGCGCCGTGTCGCTGGTGACGCTGACGCGCGGCGAGACCTTCACCGTCGCGGCGAACGTCATCGCCGCCTCCGGGGCGAAATATGCCGGCGATGCGCTCGTCTGGTGGGTGAATGGAGACGACGCCACCCTGTTCGACCTCACGAAGGGCGAGGACGATCCGGGCATCCCCTGCGCGCCCGACGCCTGACGCGGAAGCGGAAGATCGCAAAACCAAGTTTCAGGCGTTGAAGAGATAGACGCCGAGCGCTGCCGTCATGAACGTGCCGACCGTGAACGGGTGGCGCGTCAGGATCGAGACACGTTCCGCTGCGGCAGTCTCGCTGCGGTCGGCGAAATAGCGCGCGGCATAGGGGATCGCGGCGATCAGGATCGCGAGATAGAGTGCGGGTGACGTCACGTCCGGCAGCATGGGGCTCCTCCTCTCCATGTCGGGCGGGCACTATAGGACGACCGCCGGCCGGTGCATACTGCGACTTTCCGGGAAGGGTGTCGCCAACCGGCGACCCCTTCGACGGCGAAGCGTCAGGCGCTTTCCCCCATCAGGTTCTTCAGGTCCGCGGCGTCCAGCGTTTCCTTGGCAAGCAGCGCCCGGGCGGTCTTTTCCAGCAGTTCGCGGTGTGCCTTCAGCAGCCGGACGGCATGGTTGAAGGCCTCGTCGATGATGCGCCGGATCTCGCCGTCGATCGCATCGGCGGTCTCGTCGGAGTAATCGTGCTGCGGCTGGCCATAGGCGGCCTCGCCCTGCTGGAGGAAGGACTGGCGGTCGCGGTCGAGCGCCACATGGCCGAGCTTTTCCGTCATGCCGTAGCGGGTGACGATCGCCCGGGCGATATCGGTGACGCGGGCAAGATCGTCGGCGGCGCCGGTCGACAGGTGATCGTAGACCACCCATTCGGCGGCGCGGCCGCCAAGCAGCACGGCCATCTTGTTCTGCAATTCCTCCAGCGTCATCAGGAAACGATCCTCGGTCGGGCGCTGGATCGTGTAGCCCAGCGCGCCGACGCCGCGCGGGATGATGGAGATCTTGTGAACGGGGTCTGAACCGGGCAGCAGGCTTGCCACCAGCGCATGGCCCATTTCGTGGTAGGCGACGATCTCGCGTTCGCGCGGGTTGAGCAGGCGGTTGCGCTTTTCCAGGCCGGCGACGATGCGCTCCACGGCGTTGTTGAAGTCCTCCATCGTCACGGCGTCGGCGCCGCGGCGGGTGGCGAGAAGCGTCGCCTCGTTGACGAGATTGGCAAGGTCGGCGCCGGTGAAGCCCGGGGTCAGGGCGGCGATCTGTTCGGGATCGACATCGACGCCGAGCTTCGCCTTCTTCAGATGCACCTCGAGGATCTGGATGCGGCCCTTCTTGTCGGGCCGGTCGACCAGAACCTGCCGGTCGAAGCGCCCGGCGCGCAGAAGGGCGGGGTCGAGAATCTCGGGACGGTTGGTCGCGGCCAGCAGCACGAGGCCGGAGCTGGAATCGAAGCCGTCGAGTTCGACCAGAAGCTGGTTCAGCGTCTGCTCCTTCTCGTCGTGGCCGCCGGCGAAGGGTCCGATGCCGCGGGCGCGGCCCACCGCATCCAGCTCGTCGATGAAGATGATGGCCGGCGCCCGGGCGCGGGCCTGTTCGAACAGATCGCGGACGCGGGCCGCACCGACGCCGACGAACATTTCGACGAACTCCGAACCGGAGATCGAGAAGAACGGCACCTTCGCCTCGCCGGCCACGGCCTTGGCCAAAAGGGTCTTGCCGGTGCCGGGCGGGCCGACCAGCAGCACGCCCTTGGGCATGCGCCCGCCGAGCCGTCCGTAGCCGTCCGGGTCGCGCAGGAAGTCGACGATTTCCTTCAGTTCGTCCTTGGCCTCGTCGACGCCGGCGACATCGGAGAAATCGACGCCGGTATCCGCCTCGACATAGACCTTGGCCTTGCTCTTGCCGATCTGCATCAGGCCGCCGCCGGCACCCGCGCCCATGCGTTGCAGGATGAACATCCAGATGCCGATGAAGAAGACGGCGGGGATGATCCACGACAGGATGTCGCGCAGGAAGGTGCTTTCGATGCGGCCGGCGAACCTGACGCCGTACTGGTCCAGCTTTTCGGCGAAATCCGGTTCGACACGGGTGGCGATGAACTGCGTCTGGCCGCCGGGAAGCGCTTCCTTCAGGGTGCCCTGGAGGTAATTGTCCGAGACCGCGACTTCGGCGATCCTGCCTTCCTTGAGGTATCTCTCGAAATCGCTGTAGGGAACTTCGGCGACCTGCTGGGCCGTTACGAAGACGTATTGCAGCATGAGAATGCCGAAGAAGGCGGCGATCCAGTACCAGATGTGGAATTGCGTCTGTTTGTTCATGTCAGTCCAATGATCTTTCAAGCCGGGCAAGCGTCGCCCCGGACTTTGCGACAGAGCGCCGCAAAGCTCAACCGCGGATGGAGCGCACGGCGTCGATTTGCCGCCCTCGCGCAAATTTAACCGTCCGGCGGCGTGCGTTTGTGCATTTTCCGTGATACGTCCGGTGTAAAACATGAGTAAAGGAGGAAAGTATGAACCAGATCGTTGCCGAACCGGCCGGCCGTCGTCCGGGCGGGCGCCCCAATCTTCCGTCATGGACCTTCATCGTCACCGACGCCTTCGACATCGGCGGGTCTTTCCGGCGGGTCCTGTTCACCACCGCCAATATCGCCGAACTCGCCTACAAGCCGGGTCAGGACTTCGCCTTCTTCCTGCCGCTGGGCAATGGCGAGGTCGGCCGCCGCCATTACACGGTCCGCAGTATCGACCGGGAGAAGGGCGAGATCGCCGTCGATTTCTTCATGCACGGCGCAACGCCGGGACCCGAATTCGCGCGCAACGCCAAAGCCGGCGACGTGGTGGCGGCGAAGGGTCCGCGCGGGCGCACCGTCCTGCGTGAGGACGCCGACTGGCACCTGTTTTCCGGTGACGAAACCTGCCTGCCGGCGATCCTGCACATTCTGGAAACCATGCCTGCGGGAAGCCGGGCGTTCGTCTTCCTGGAGGTCCGGTCCGAAGCCGACATCGAGGAGATAACGTCTGCTGCCGACGTCACGGTGGAATGGGTCCTGCGCGGCGACGTTCCTGCCGGGCCGAACGAACTGATCCTCGCACGGCTGAAGACCTTCGAACTGCCGGAAGGGCAGGGGCAGGCCTATATCATCGGCGAGACCAGCAATGTCCGCGCCCAGCGCCACCATCTCGTGTCGCGCGGCATGACGAAGGACCGGATCGCGTCGGAAGGCTACTGGCGCCCGGGCCGCGAGGGCGGCCACGACCATGTGGACGACTGAAGCCGGTTGAAACCGGGCAAGGAAAAGGCGGGAAGATCGCTCTTCCCGCCTCAGTGTTTCGACAACCCCATCTCCTTCGTCACCCTCGGGCTCGAGTCCCAAGGCTCCACGCCGCGAGCGGCGCGGTGGATGGTCGGGGCAAGCCCGACCATGACGGAAAAGAGCCTTTCTCATGCCCGGTCAGGGCAAATCAGCTTGCCATCGTGACGAAGCGGGTTTCGAGATAGGCCTCGACGGCTTCCGAGCCGCCTTCCGTGCCGTAGCCCGAATCCTTGACACCGCCGAAGGGGACTTCCGGCAGGGCGAGGCCGTTGTGGTTGATCGTCAGCATGCCCGCTTCCACCTGCTGGCCGAGGCGGTGGGCCGTCTGGGTGGAGGTCGTGAAGGCATAGGAGGCGAGGCCGAAGGGCAGGCGGTTCGCTTCCTCGATGGCATCGTCCACCGTCGAGAAACGGTTGACGATGGCGACCGGGCCGAACGGCTCCTCGTTCATGATGCGCGCCGTTTTCGGCACGTCGGTCAGAACGGTCGGCTCGAAGAAATAGCCCTTGTTGCCGATGCGCCGGCCGCCGGTCTTCAGCGTCGCGCCGTGTGAAACGGCATCGTTGATGAGCGTTTCGAGGGCGGGAATGCGCCGTTCGTTGGCGAGCGGCCCCATGACCGTTTGCGGGTCGAGGCCGTTGCCGATCTTCGCTTCCGCCAGGATCTTGGTGAAGCCTTCGGTGAAGCGGTCCGCCACGCCTTCCTGCACGAGGAAGCGGGTGGGCGAGACGCAGACCTGGCCGGCATTGCGCAGCTTGGTGGCGCCCATGACGCTAATCGCCTTCTCGACGTCGGCGTCGTCGAAGATCATGACGGGCGCGTGGCCGCCGAGTTCCATCGTGGCGCGCTTCATGTGCAGGCCGGCGAGGGCCGCGAGCTGCTTGCCGACCGGCGTGGAGCCGGTGAAGGTGAGCTTGCGGATGACCGGATGCGCGATGAGGTATTCGGAGATTTCCGCCGGCACGCCGTAGACGAGGCCGATGACCCCGGCCGGAACGCCGGCGTCGACGAAGGCGCGGATGAGTTCGGCCGGGGAGGCCGGGGTTTCTTCCGGGGCCTTGACGATGATCGAGCAGCCGGTGGCAAGGGCTGCGGACAGCTTGCGCACCACCTGGTTCACCGGGAAGTTCCACGGCGTGAAGGCGGCGACCGGGCCGACCGGCAGCTTGATCGCCATCTGCGAGACGCCGGCGCCGCGCGGCGGGATGATCTGGCCGTAGGTGCGGCGGGCCTCTTCGGCGAACCAGTCGATGACGTCGGCGGCGCCGGCGAGTTCGGCCTTCGACTGTTCCAGCGGCTTGCCCTGCTCCAGCGTCATCAGCACGGCGATATCGGCGCTGCGTTCACGCAGGATGTCGGCAGCGCGGCGCATGATTTTCGAGCGTTCGAAAGCGGAGGTCTCGCGCCAGAGCTTGAAGCCCTTGGACGCAGCGGCCAGGGCGGCGTCGAGATCGGCCTTTTCCGCATGGGCGACGGTGCCGATCTTCTCTTCCGTGGCCGGATCGAAGACGGAAATGGTGCGGCCGCCGATGGCATCGCGCCATTCGCCGTCGATGAAAAGCTTTACGTCAGGATAGCTAGGCATGAAGGAACCCCTTGTGTTGTATCGGATTTCCGGCGAACGCGCTGTTGCGCATGCCGGGTAAGGCGTTTGGCGGACAGGGAACGCGGGCTGCCGGGTCCGGAAGGGAGCGCGGCTGCCACGTTGTCGGGATTTCAGCGATATATTGTGTATATTCCCGGTGCTGGCAACCGTCTTGGCCCGAAAAAACACGTTTCGAAAGCCGTTCCCGCAAGGCGTGCATCCGAACGTGACCCATGCGCGAATTTCCGCGCGTCATGGGTCGCCTTTGCCATCCGGCCCGGCGTTCCAGAGGGCGTGGAAATGATGAACCGGCCCGTGGCCCGAGCCGACCGTCAGGTCGCCGGAGCGGGCGACGGCCTGCGCCAGCCACGCCTTGGCGCGGGCGACCGCTTCGGCGGGACTTGCGCCCTTCGCCAGTTCGGCGGCGATGGCGGAGGAAAGCGAGCATCCGGTGCCGTGGGTGTTTTTCGTTTCGGTACGAGGGGCCTCGAACCAGTGTTCGCCTTCGGCGCCGACGAGAATGTCGGGGCTGGCCGGGCCGCCGAGATGCCCGCCCTTGACCAGCGCCAGCGCCGGGCCGAGGGCGAGGATGGCGCGGGCCTGGCGGGCCATGCCGTCGCGGTCGGCGGCTTCCGGCAGGCCGGTCAGCGCCGCGGCCTCCGGCAGGTTGGGCGTGACCAGCGTGGCGAGCGGCAGAAGCCGGCGCTTCAGCGTGTCGACCGCCTGCGGATCGAGAAGGGCGGCGCCGCCCTTGGCGATCATCACCGGATCGAGCACGACCGGAACGCCGTGTTGGGGGGCGAGCGCCCCGGCCACGGCGTCGGCGATTTCGGCATTGGCGATCATGCCGATCTTCACCGCATCGACGCGGATATCGGCAAAGACGTCGCGGATCTGCCGGGCCACGAAGTCGGGCGGCAGGACATAAACGGCGGATACGCCTTGCGTGTTCTGCGCGGTCAGCGCCGTCAGGGCAGCCATGCCGAAAACGCCGCGCGCCGAGAACGCCTTGAGATCGGCCTGGATGCCGGCGCCGCCCGAAGGGTCCGAGCCGGCGATGGAAAGAACGTTGAATATCATGAGCGCACCTTTCGGATGGCATCGGCAAGAAGACGTGCGGCGGCTTCGGGGTCCGGCTGGCCGCAGATGGCGGACACGACGCAGAGACCGGCGGCGCCGGCGGCGAAAACCGGGCGGGCGTGGTTCGCCTTGAGACCGCCGATGGCGACGGCGGGAACCGGAGCGACGGCGACCATCTCCGCAAGGCCGGGGAAGCCGACGGGTTCCTTGTGTCCGGGCTTGGTGGCGGTGGCGAAGACCGGGCCGGCGCCGGCGTAGTCGACGATGGAGGGATCGATGGCGGCGGCCAGTTGGGGCGTTTCGACGGAGAGGCCGAGCACCATGTCCGGGCCGATCATCCGCCTTGCCGCTAGCGCGGTCATGTCGTCCTGGCCGATGTGCAGGCCGTCCGCCTCAAGCGCGATGGCGGCCTGCACATCGTCGTTGACGATCAGGCAGACGCCCGCGCCGGCAAGTGCCGCCTTCAGCGCCCGGCCGGTTTCCACCAGATGGGCGGTATCGGCCTTCTTGTCGCGCAGTTGCACGGCGGTCACGCCGCCGGCGACGGCGGCGCGGGTGGTTTCCACCAGACCGTGGACGGCGCAGAGATCCGGGTCGAGCACGAGATAGAGCGAGAGGTCAAGCGGTACCCTCATGCGGCGTCGATCCGGGCGCGGGCGTCGAGTTCCTCCGGTGTCAGGGCCGCGAGGGCATCCGAAAAGCGCCAGCCGAAGGAGCCAGGACCGTCCGCCCGTTCGGCGGCGGTTTCACCGGCGACGGCGTAGAAGGCAAGGGCGGCGACCGTGGCCTCGAAGGCGTCCTGCGTGGTGGCGGCGAAGGCGCCGACGAGGCAGGTCAGAGAGCAGCCGAGCGCCGTGACCTGCGGCATGAGGGGCGAACCGCCGTGGATGCGCACGGCGCGGAAGCCGTCGGTGACGAAGTCGGTCTCGCCGGTGACGGCGACGACCGCCTTTTGCCCGGCCGCGAGGGCGCGGGCTGCCGCTTCGGCAGCGTCCACCGGATCGGCGGCATCGGGGCCGCGCGCCGCGCTGCCGCCGCCGGAAAGCCCGATGATTTCGGAGGCGTTGCCGCGGATGACGGCGGGGGCCAGCGCCAGCAGTTCCGCCGTCACCCCGGCGCGATAGGCCGTTGCGAAATGGGCGACGGGATCGAAGACCCAGGGCGTTGCGGCCTCGTTCGCGCTTTCCGCCGCGCGCTTCATGCCCTCGACCCAGTGCGGGGAAAGCGTGCCGATATTCACCGTCAGCGCGGCTGCGATGCGGGCGAAGTCGCCGGCCTCCTCGGGCGTGTGGATCATCGCGGGCGAGGCGCCCGCGGCCAGCAGCGTGTTGGCCGCGACGTTCATGGCGACGTAGTTGGTGATGCAGTGAACGAGCGGCCGGGCGGCGCGCATGGCCGTCAGGGCAGCGCCCGGTGTGGTGTGGAGTTCGCTCGGGATTGTCATTCTCGCCCCTTTTCAGGCGGGGGCGGCCGGGCGGTCCTTCGGGCGCCGGATGCGCCGTGAAGACCCGTCAGACTCCCTCCGCCGGCATTATCCGGTTCAGGTTCGAAGGGTGCTTCTCAGGTCGCTCGTCTTTCAAGCAACCGCCCCTGTCTCAACGAAGCCTTTATCGCAGAGGCCGGGGCGATTGTCATCCCTTGCGTTTCATACGGCCCTCAACGCTCAGAAGAAGGCCTGAATGCCGGTCTGGGCGCGGCCGAGGATCAGGGCGTGGACATCGTGCGTGCCCTCGTAGGTGTTCACCGTTTCGAGGTTCTGGGCATGGCGCATCACATGATACTCGATCTGGATGCCATTGCCGCCATGCATGTCGCGGGCCTGACGGGCGATATCCAGCGCCTTGCCGCAATTGTTGCGCTTGACGATGGAGATCATTTCCGGGGCCATCCTGTCCTCGTCCATCAGGCGGCCGACGCGCAGCGACGCCTGAAGGCCGAGGGTGATTTCGGTCTGCATGTCGGCGAGCTTCTTCTGGTAGAGCTGCGTGGCGGCGAGCGGCTTGTTGAACTGCCTGCGGTCGAGGCCGTATTGCCGGGCGCGAAACCAGCAATCCTCGGCGGCGCCGAGCACCCCCCAGGAAATGCCGTAGCGGGCGCGGTTGAGGCAGCCGAACGGGCCCTTGAGGCCGGAAACGTTCGGCAGCAGGGCATCCTCGCCCACTTCCACGCCGTCCATGACGATCTCGCCGGTGATCGAGGCGCGCAGGGAAAGCTTGCCGCCGATCTTCGGTGCGGAAAGCCCCTTCATGCCCTTTTCGAGAATGAAGCCGCGGATCGCGCCGCCGTGGGCCTCGGACTTCGCCCAGACGACGAAGACGTCGGCGATCGGCGCGTTCGAGATCCACATCTTGGTGCCGCGCAGCCGGTAGCCGCCGTCGATCTTCTCGGCGCGGGTCTTCATGCCGCCCGGATCGGAGCCGGCATCCGGCTCTGTCAGGCCGAAACAGCCGATCAGCTCGCCGGACACGAGGCCCGGCAGATACTTGTCGCGCTGTTCCTCGGAGCCGTAGGCGTGGATCGGGTAGATGACCAGCGAGGACTGCACGCTCATCATCGAACGGTAGCCGGAATCGATGCGTTCGACTTCGCGGGCGACGAGGCCGTAGGCGACATAGCTGGCGCCGGCGGCGCCGTATTTTTCGGGAAGCGTGACGCCGAGCAGGCCCGCGCGCCCCATCAGGCGGAAAAGGTCCGGATCGGTCTCCTCATGCAGATAGGCCTCCTGCACGCGCGGCAGAAGCTCGGCTTCCGCAAAGGCGGCGGCGGCATCGCGGATCATCCGCTCGTCGTCCTGCAACTGGTCTTCCAGCAGGAAGGGGTCGTCCCATTTGAACGGTGCGAGAGTGCTCAACGTCGGTTCCTCCACATATTGAAGCGTGGGGCGACTATCGGAAAACGCCGCGCTTCGGACAAGCGATCTTTACTCATTTTTCTATTACATATAATCATATCGGATGAGCATCCTCAGCCGCAAGCTTCTCCCTTCGACCAGCGCGCTTGCCGCCTTCGATTCGGTGGCGCGGCTCGGCAGTTTCTCGGCTGCGGCGGATGAGCTTTCGCTGACGCAAGGGGCGATCAGCCGCCAGATTCAGACCCTGGAGCAGCAGCTCGGCGTTCGCTTGTTCGAGCGGACGAGCAGGGGTGTCGGGCTGACCCAGGCGGGCGGCACCTATGCGCGGGCGATCGGCGCGGCGCTCCTGGAAATCCGTGCCGCCTCGCTCAACGCCATGACGGGAATTCATAGCAACACGCTCAATCTCGCCATCCTGCCGACCTTCGGCACGCGCTGGCTCCTGCCGCGTGTTCCCGGCTTCGTCTCGGCCCATCCGCAGATCACCTTCAATTTCGCGACCCGCATCGGCGTCTTCGACTTCGACAGGGAAGGGCTGGATGCGGCGATCCATGTCGGCCAGCCGGACTGGCCGGGCGCGGAATGCGTCTATCTGATGGGTGAGACGGTCGCCCCGGTCGCAAGCCCCGCCTTCCTGGCGGAACACCCGATCACGGGCGCGGCGGATGTGGGCCGCCTGCCGCTTCTGCACATGGCCTCGCGGCCCGGCGCCTGGCGGCACTGGTTCGATCACGCCGGCCTGTCGTCGCCTCCGGCGCAGGGCATGCGTTTCGAGCAGTTCTCCAATGTCGCGCAGGCCTGCATGGCGGGGCTGGGCGTGGCGCTGATGCCGCTTTTCCTGATCGACACTGAATTGCGCGCGGGTCAACTGGTCATCGCCTGCGACCTGCCGGTCAGGAGCGCCAGCGCCTATTATCTGGCCGTTCCGCAGAAGAAGGCGGGCTACGAGCCGGTCCTGCGCTTCCGCGACTGGCTGCTGGACGAGGTGTCGCGCTACACGGCGCAGCAGGAAGTCGCGGCCTGGTGAGAAGTGTGTTTTTCCGCTTGCCAAGGGGGCGATAAGTGGAAAAGGTACGGACCTCTCCAGCCGATGCCCCGGGATCACGCATGACAGACCGCTTCTCCGAAACCTATGGATTTTCCCGCAGCGATGTGACGCTTGCCAGCTGGCGTACGACGCCCTACAGCCGCTTTGCCTTCCAGCATGTTTGCGAACTCGTGCCCTCCGCGCCGATTGCGGCGAAGAGGGAGGAAACCGAGGTCGCTGTTCCATCCGATGCCTTCCTCGCCTCGCCGGTTGGCGTCGAGGGGGAGGCAGAGCCGACGGTTCGCGCCTATCTGGAGGCGACCCATACGGATTCCTTCGTCGTGATGCGGCAGGGCCGGATCGTCGCCGAATATTATGCGCCGTGGTCCGGTCCGAATGCCGCGCATGTCGTCTTTTCGATCAGCAAATCGCTGACGGCGGTTCTGCTCGGCATTCTGGAAGGGCAGGGGCTGTTCGATCCGTCGCGGCCCGTGACGGATTACATTCCCGAAGCCGCCGGCAGCGCCTATGGCGATTGCTCCTGCCGTGACGTGCTCGACATGCGTGTCGCGCTCGATTTCGAGGAAGCCTACCTCGACCCGGACGGTTCCTTCGCGCGCTATCGCCGGGCGATGCTGTGGAACCCGCCGGAGCCGGGCGCCACGGTCGAGCCGCTGCTCGATTTTCTGTGCAGCCTGAAGAAGAAGGCCGGCGAGGAGCATGGCGGCCCCTTCTACTATGTGTCGCCGAATGCCGATCTGCTCGGCGTTCTGGCCGAACGAGCCTCGGGCGAGCGCTATGCCCGGCTGATGTCGGAACTGCTGTGGAAGCCGCTCGGCGCGAAAACCCACGCCTCCGTGACCGTCGACAGTGCCGGCACGGCGCGTTCGGCCGGCGGCGTGTCGGTCTCGGCCCGCGACCTCGCCCGGGTCGGCGAACTCATCCGCACCGGCGGCGCTGCCGGAGACCGGCAGATCGTGCCGCCGGCCTGGATCGAGGATATGTTTTCCAACGGCGACCCGGAGGCATGGAAGCCGAACGGCGACGTGCTGATCACCAGGGGCCGCTATCGCAGCCAGTGGTATCAGTTCGGCGAGCCGGAAGGGGCGTTCTGCGCCATCGGCATCCACGGCCAATGGCTTTACGTCGACCGGCCGAGCGGCACGGTCGTCGTCAAGCAGTCCTCGCAGCCCAATCCGCTGGACGAGGACCTGAAAGCCCGTAACCTTGCCTTCTATCGCGCCGTGAGCGCGCGCTCCTTCTGATACGGATCTCAAAATCATGGAACTGGTGTTCGACGGCCATAACGATGTGCTCTTGCGGCTCTGGAATACGATGCGGGCCGGCGGCGACCCGGTCGCGGAATTCGTCGACGGCACGACGAACGGGCACATCGACGGCCCCCGCGCCCGGCGGGGCGGCCTCGTCGGCGGTATTTCCGCCATCTACATTCCTTCCGGCGACCTGGTCGTCAAGGACGCCGACGCCGACGGCCACTACGTGACGCCGCTGGCCGCGCCGCTGCCGCGACAGTCCTCGCTCGACACGGCGCTGGAATTCGCCTCCATCGCGCTGAAGCTGGAGCGGGCGGGGGCCTGGCGGATCTGCCGCTCGACCGCCGATATCCGCACGGCTATCGCGGACGGCGTTTTCGCCTCGGTTCTGCACATGGAAGGCTGCGAGGCGATCGGCGCGGATCTTGCTGCGCTCGATGTCTTTTATGCCGCCGGGCTGCGCTCGCTCGGTCCGGTGTGGAGCCGCCACAACATCTTCGGTCATGGCGTGCCGTTCGCCTATCCGATGTCGCCCGACATCGGGCCCGGCCTGACGGATGCGGGTTTCGAACTGGTGAAGGCCTGCAACCGCCTCGGCATCCTGATCGACCTTGCGCATATCACCGAAAAAGGCTTCTGGGACGTGGCGAAAACGACGGACCAGCCGCTGATCGCCAGCCATTCCAACGTGCACGCGCTGACGCCGGTCGCCCGCAACCTCACCGACCGGCAGCTCGACGCCATTGCGGAAAGCCGCGGCCTCGTCGGCCTGAACTACGCCACGACGATGCTGCGGGCGGACGGGCTGGAGAATGCAGCGACGCCGCTTTCCGACATGGTGCGGCATATCGATTATCTCGTGGAGCGCATGGGAATCGACTGCGTGGCGCTCGGTTCGGATTTCGACGGCGCGACGATCCCCGCGGAGATCGATGATGCGGCGGGCAACCAGGCTCTGGTGGCGGCGCTGGAAAAAGCGGGTTACACCGGGCCCGATCTGGCGAAGATCTGCCGGGAAAACTGGCTGCGGGTGCTGGGCGCGGCCTGGCACGAGCGGTAAGATGCGGCTTCCCTAGGCGCGAGGGGAGCAGGCAGGGCCGGTGCCTTTGCGGGAGGGCGAATGCAGCTCAGGGCATTGATGTATTTTGACGAGCTGGTGCGCACGAACTCGATGCGCGCGGCGGCGGAGAACCTGAACGTGGCTCCGACCGCGATCAGCCGCCAGATCGAAAACCTCGAATATCATTTCGGCGCGCAGCTCGTGGAGCGCTCGAACCGGGGCGTGAAGCTGACGGCAGCGGGCGAACTGCTTGCCGCGCATGCCGGGCGGACCTTGCGCGAACTGGAGCATGTTCACCGCCTGATCGACGACCTCAAGGGGCTTCAGCGCGGTCATGTCTCGATCCACGCCAACGGGGCGGCGGTCGCCACGCTGATCGCGCCGGTTCTGGCGGAGTTCAGCCTCAGATATCCGAAGTTGCGCTGCGAGGTGACGATCACCAGCGCCCGCGCCGCCATCGAGGCGCTGGGCAGCGCCGAGGCCGATATCGCGGTCACGCTGTTTTCGCCGAAGATATCGGGCGTGAAGGTGCGGATGCGCTCGGACATTCTCTACGATGCGATCGTGTCTTCGGGCCATCCGCTGGCCGGATGCAAGACGGTGACGCTCGCCGCTCTCGCCGCGCAGCCGCTTGCCCTGCCGGACAAGAGCTTCGCCGCCCGGCAGGCGTTCGACGCGCTGTTTGCGGCGGAGGGGCTCTCCCTCGACCCGGTCTTCGTCACCGGGTCGCTGGAAATGCTGCGCGAACTGGTGCTGCGCGGCGCGGCGATCACGCTTTTGCCGGCGCTGACGGTCAAGCGGGAACTGGATGCCGGGCTGATGAGGGCCGTGCCGGTTGCTGAGGGCAAGGCCGTGCGCACGCCGGTCGAGCTTTGCGTCGCGCCGGACAGGCCGCTCTCCTTCGCGGCGAGCAAGCTTGCCGATTTCATCGAGCGCTTCATGCGCCAGCCGGTTGCATGAGCGCGGTTCGTCGCATGTGAGGCATTTTCGCTATGGGAACGGGGAGAGCTTTCGTGTAGCTCTTTCGGTTACGCGGGGCACACAAAATTGCGATTGTGTGTGCGCCGATCCGATGACACAGTTTCGGGAACGAAAGCCGCAGACGGCGGATGGGAACAGCCGTTGCGGCAAACTGGAAGGGGCATGTGCATGACGAAGGCAATCATTTCGGCTTCGCGCGTCTGGGTGAGGAATGTCCTTCTCGGGCTGACGCTCGCCGTGTCGTCCGCGGGCGCCGCCGAGGCCGCCAAGACCTCGCTCGTGCTCGGCATGACGATCGAGCCTGCCGGTCTCGACCCGACCGTTGCGGCGCCGGTGGCCATCGGGCAAGTGACCTGGCAGAATATCTTCGAGGGTCTCGTGACCATCGACCGCGACGGCAAGATCCAGCCGCAGCTTGCCGAAAGCTGGGAGATTTCCGAGGACGGGCTGACCTATACGTTCAAGCTGCGGTCCGGCGTCACCTTCCATGACGGCGAGATCTTCGACGCCTCTGTCGCCAAGGCTTCCATCGACCGGGCGCGGGGCGAGGATTCCGTCAATCCGCAGAAGCGCTATTTCGCCACCATCGAAACGGTCGAGGCACCGGACGCCGCAACGCTGGTGCTGACGCTGAAGGAGCCGACCGGCAGCCTTCTCTACTGGCTCGGCTGGCCGTCGTCATCCATCGTCGGCACCGCTTCCGCCGACGACAACAGGACGACCCCGGTCGGCACCGGCCCCTTCCGGTTCAAGAGCTGGACGAAGGGCGACAAGGTCGAACTCGTCCGCAACGACGACTACTGGGATAAGGAAAAGGCCGCCCGGCTCGAAACCGCGTCCTTCCGCTTCATCGCCGATCCGCAGGCCCAGTCGGCGGCGCTGAAGTCCGGCGATGTCGATGCCTTCCCGGAATTCGCGGCGCCCGAGCTGATCGAGGATCTCCGCACCGACGAGAAGCTGGCCGTCGTCATCGGCCATACGGAACTGAAGGTCGTCGCGGGCATGAACAACACCCGCAAGCCCTTCGACGACAAGCGCGTGCGCCAGGCGCTGATGATGGCTGTCGACCGCGCCACCGTGGTGGACGGCGCCTGGTCCGGCTTCGGCACGCCGATCGGCAGCCACTACACGCCGAACGATCCCGGATACATCGACCTGACCGGCGTCCATCCCTACGATGTGGAGAAGGCGAAGGCGCTTCTGGCCGAGGCCGGCTATCCGAACGGCTTCACCTTCACCATCAAGGCGCCGCAGATGCAGTATGCGCAGCGGTCCTCGCAGATCCTTCAGGCACTTTTTGCGGAAATCGGCGTGACGATGAATATCGAGACGACCGAATTTCCGGCCAAGTGGGTGGCCGACGTCTTCAGGGGCGGCGATTACGACATGACCATCGTCGCCCATGCCGAGCCGATGGATATCGATATCTACGCCCGCGATCCCTACTACTTCAATTACAGCAACCCGGCCTTCAACGAGGTTCTGAAGAAGGTCGAAGCGACCGCCGATGCGGACGAGCAGGCGAGGCTCTATGGAGAGGCCCAGACCATTCTGGCGGATGACGTGCCGGCCCTCTACCTCTTCGTGATGCCGAAGCTCGGGGTGTGGAACGCTAAGGTCAAGGGCCTGTGGGAGAACGAGCCGATCCCCTCGAATGTCTTGAACGAGGTCCATTGGGAAGAGTGATCCGGCACGCTTCCGGCTTCCACATGCACCTTCCATCCATGAGCAGGCGGGCGAAACATCAGGGCCGGCGGACGAGCGGGAAACGGGAATGATTGCGGTTCTGGCGCGCCGTGCGGGCGGGCTTCTCATCACGCTTCTTGCGGTTTCCTTCCTGATCTTCGCGGTCATGGAAATCCTGCCGGGCGATCCCGCCGAAGTCATGCTCGGCACTTCCGCCAGCGCGGAAACGCTGGCCGCGCTCCGGCGGGAAATGGGGCTCGACCAGCCCTTCCTGCTGCGCTACCTGCACTGGCTGGGCGGCACGCTGACCGGCGATCTCGGCATGTCCTACACCTACGGCGTTCCCGTTGCCGGGCTGATCGTCGAGCGGCTTCACGTTACCATTCCGCTTGCCCTGTTCGCCATCGTCATTTCCGTCGGGCTCGCCATTCCGCTCGGCGTTCTGGCAGCGGCGCGCAGGAACGGTTTCGCCGATTTCCTGGTCGGGATGTTCTCGCATGTCAGCATCGCCGTGCCGGGTTTCTGGGTGGGGCTTCTGCTCATCATCCTGTTTTCCACCACGCTCGGCATCATGCCGGCGGGCGGCTTTCCGGGCTGGCAGGCCGGCCTCTGGCCGGCGCTCAAGGCTCTGATCCTGCCGGCGGTGGCGCTCGGGCTGCCGCAGGCCGGCGTGCTGACGCGGGTGACGCGGGCCGCCGTGCTCGACGTGCTCGGCGAGGATTTCATCCGCACGGCCCGCGCCAAGGGGCTGACGCCGCGCGCGGCGCTGTGGCAGCATGCGGTGCCGAACGCGCTGATCCCGGTCGTCACCATCATCGGCCTGCAATTCACCTTCCTGATCGCCGGGGCGGTGCTGGTGGAGAACGTCTTCAACCTGCCCGGCCTCGGGCGGCTGGCCTATCAGGCGCTCGCCCAGCGCGACATCGTCGTCATGCAGGATGTGGTCCTGTTCTTCTGCGCGCTGGTCATCCTGATGAATTTCGTCGTCGATATCGCCTATCTGTTCATCGATCCGCGGCTCAGGCGGGAGGCGGGGCGATGAGCGCGCTTGCCTCCCTCCGCCGTCGGCCTCAACTCTGGCTTGGTGCCGCCGTCACGGCGCTGCTCTTTTCGGCCGCGTTCGTTTCCCTCGTCTGGACGCCGCTTTCCCCGACGCGGATGCAGATCGTCCACAAGCTGAAGGCGCCGCTGGAACACGGGTTTCTCGGCACGGACCAGTTCGGGCGCGATGTCGCCTCCATGCTGATGGTCGGGGCGTGGAACTCGCTGTCCACCGCGCTTGCCGCGGTTGCGATCGGCGGCGCCGTCGGCTCGGCGGTCGGGCTGTTCGCTGCCGCCCGACGCGGATGGGCCGAAGCGCTGGTGATGCGGATCTGCGACGTGATCTTCGCCGTGCCGCCCATCCTGTCGGCGATGATGCTCGGCGCGTTTCTCGGGGCGGGGCGGTTCACCGCCATCGTCGCCATCGCCACCTTCATGGTGCCGGTCTTCGCCCGCGTCGTGCTGGCGTCGGCCCTTCAGATATGGTCGCGGGACTACGTCATGGCGGCGCAGAGCATCGGCAAGCGGCCGCTCGGCATCACCCTCGTCCATGTCCTGCCGAACATTTCCGGGCAGATCATCGTGCAGGCGACGATCCAGCTCGGGCTCGCCATCCTGACGGAAGCGGGGCTTTCCTTCCTCGGGCTCGGCATGGCGCCGCCGGCGCCGAGCTGGGGGCGGATGCTGGCGGATTCGCAGACCTATCTCGGGCTCGCGCCCTGGCTCGCCATCCTGCCGGGCCTGTCCATCGCCCTTGCCGTCTTCGGGCTGAACATGCTCGGCGACGGTCTGCGCGACATCATCGATCCGCGCGAAGACAGCGGATGAGCGGGTTTGCCGCCATCGCCGCCGTTCCAACCTTCAAAGAAGACCTCTGCCATGAATGATCTCATCTCCCTTTCGATCAAGGACCTGTTGCAGCACTATGAAGCGGGCACGCTTTCCCCTTCGGAATACTGGCAGGCGGTCGAAAAGCGCATCGACGCCTTCGAACCGCATGTGCGGGCGCTTTATGCCTACGACCCCGAAGAGGCGCGGGCGCAGGCGGCGCGGTCCACCGAGCGCTGGGTGCGCCATGCGCCGCTCGGCCCCCTCGACGGCATTCCCGTCTCGGTGAAGGAACTGGTGGCCACCAAAGGGGTGCCGGTGCCGCTCGGCACGGCGGCGACCGAAAAGGTGCCGGCTGCGGAGGATGCGCCGGTGGCGGCGCGGCTGCGGGAGGACGGCGCGGTCATTTTCGCCAAGACCACCTGCCCGGATTACGGCATGCTGTCCTCGGGGCTTTCCAGCTTCCATCCCCTGTCGCGCAATCCCTGGAAGCTTTCGGAAAATCCCGGCGGTTCCAGCGCCGGGGCGGCGGCTGCCGGGGCCGCGGGCTTCGGGCCGCTGCATATCGGCACGGATATCGGCGGCTCGGTGCGGCTTCCGGCCGGCTGGACGGGATTGTTCGGCTTCAAGCCCAGCCAGGGCCGCATTCCGGTCGATCCGTACTATCCCGGCCGGTGCGCCGGCCCGATGGCGCGCACGGTGGAGGATGCAGCCTGGTCGATGTTCACGCTGGCGCGTCCCGACTGGCGCGATGCGACGAGCCTGCCGCCCGAAGATATCGACTGGAGCGACCTCGCCGCCAATGTGCGCGGCATGAAGATCGGCCTGATGATGGAGCCCGGTTGCGGATTGCCGCTCGACGCCGAGGTGGCCGCGGCGGTGGAAAAGGCTGCCCGGCGCTTCGAGAAGGCCGGAGCCGTGGTGATTCCGGTCGATCCGGTGCTGACGCGCGAGATGCTCGACGGTCTCGACAAGTTCTGGCGCGCCAAGTTCTGGGGCGATATCGAAGGGCTTTCCGACGAGCGCAAGGCCTCGATCCTGCCCTATATTCTTGATTGGGCCCGGGGCGGGGCGGATGTCTCGGGCGTCGAGGCGGCGCGCGGCTTCAGCCGCATGCTGGACATGCGCCGCGCGGCCAGCGTTCTCTTCACGAAGATCGACGCACTGCTGTCGCCGGTGAACCCCATCGTTTCCTATCCCGCCGACTGGGCTTCGCCGACCAACGATCCGGCCCTGCCGTTCGAGCATATCGCCTACACCGTGCCGTGGAACATGTCCGACCAGCCGGCGGCGTCGATCAATTGCGGCTTTTCGGCCTCCGGCATGCCCATCGGCCTGCAAATCGTCGGCCCCCGCTTCGCCGATTTGCAGGTTCTGCAACTGGCGCGGCTTTACGAAAGCTGGGGAGGCGGCGTAAAAGTCTGGCCGGAGCCGCCGTCGACCTGACGGTTTCGGAACCTGACGCCTCCTGATGCGTTTATTTTCCTGAGTGAAAGCGAAAAGGAGAAGCGCTATGAGAGGCATTGTTCTGTGGCTGGTAGGAATTCCGATTCCGATTATTCTCGTCCTCTGGTTTCTGGGCTATCTCTAAGGCTGGCGGGAACCTCGATACCTCACCGGCGTTTCTTATCTGACCTTACAAGGAGATCATCATGGCAATTGGCAAGGACGGCGAACCCGCGACGACGGCGGACCTCGAACAGCAGGTCGAACAGATCCGCAAGGATATTTCCGCACTGACCGAGACGATCACCTCGCTGGCGGCGGGCAAGGCCGAAGAGGTGAAGGCGCACGCCCTCAAGGCCGGCAGCGATGTGGCCGAAGCATCCTCCAATGCTTTCGAGGCGGCGCGCGATCAGGTCTGCGCGGCGCAGGCCGATCTCGAAGACCGGATCCGCGCCAAGCCGCTCCAGTCCCTCGGCGTCGCCGCCGGCATCGGCTTCTTCCTGGCGCTTCTGACACGGCGGGCGTGATGGCCGATATTCCACGACTGATCGTTTCCGCCTTTTCGCGGGATTATGCTGCTCTGGCTCGTCAAACGGGCCGGAGCATCGTGTTCTATGCGATTGCGGCGGTGCTTCTGCTGACGACCTATGTGACGGGATTGACGGCGCTGGCCATCTATCTCGCCGACATTGCGGGAGCGCCCATTGCCCTTCTCAGCATCGCGATCGGGGCGCTGGCGATTGCGCTCGTCATCATCGCCGTCGCGATTTCGACCAGCCGTCGGGAGCGGGAACTGCGGCTCCTGCGGGAGCAGATCGCGCAGGAACAGGCCCTGCGGCCGGGCAATCTCGCCAATTCCCTCATGGGGATCGTTCCGGTGCTGACGCGGGGAAATCCGTTCGCCTCGGTTCTGGTGGCGGGGCTGACCGCCTTTGCCGCCGGCTTTGCCGCGACATCGAAGCGCAAGAAAAACTGACAAAATTTCTATTCTCCGTCGCCCCCGGTTAAGTTCGTGGGTGACGAAAGAAACGAAGAGCCGGCGGTTTCAAGGAAACCGCCGGCTCTTCGTTTCTTCGTGTCTTTTCTTTTATCCGCCGAAAGCGCGGGATGCGGTGATGGAGGCGGTCTGTGCATCCGGGCCGAAATCCGATTCGCCGGAAATGCCCAGCAGCTCCTGGAGACGGTTGCGGGCACGGCTGACGCGGCTCTTGATCGTGCCGACGGCGCAGCCGCAGACGTCGGCCGCCTCCTCATAGGCAAAGCCGGCGGCGCCGACCAGCAGGATGGCTTCGCGCTGGTCTTCGGGAAGCCGGTCGAGCGCCTGCCTGAAATCCTCGAGGTCCATGCGGCCGTGTTGTTCGGGATGCGTGGACAGCGTACCGGAGAATACGCCGTCCGTGTCCTGCACCTCGCGGCCGCGCTTGCGCATCTGGCTGTAGAATTCGTTGCGCAGAATGGTGAAGAGCCACGCCTTCATGTTGGTGCCGGGCGTGAAGCTCGCCTGGTTGGCCCAGGCTTTCATGATCGTGTCCTGAACGAGATCGTCGGCGCGGTCCTGCCGGCCGCTCAGCGAGACGGCAAAGGCGCGAAGGTTCGGCAAGGTTGCCAGCAGGTCGCGCTTGAAGCTGCGTTCTTCGGTGCCGCTGGTTTCGCTCATTGGTGATCCGCCGTGCGGGTTTTGCGTTCAGCCTGGTCGAGACGTTCAAGCAGGTCGAGAAAACGGTCAGGGATGCGTTCTTCCTGAATCGCGCCATAATAATCGCGCAGCTTCCGGGAAATTGACGCGTTCGGGTCCAGCCCGGAGAGGCTGGCCTCGGCGTTCCCTGTTTCTGCTGTCCGTACAGATTTCTTACTTGCTTCTGTCATCGTCGAATCCGCAATTCTAATTCCCGGTGTAACGTCTGTTATCAAAAAAAGTTCCCAGTCGTCGGAACTTTTTTTCGAAGCCGGCGTTTTCATATCGAATCTCCACATGCCGGTTGAAAGGAATTCGCATGTCGCTTACCGCCCGCGTTGCCTCCCATTTGCCTTATCTGCGCCGTTATGCGCGCGCCGTGACCGGCTCCCAGACATCGGGGGACGCCTATGTGGCCGCTGTGCTCGAGGCCCTGATCGCCGATGTTTCCATCTTTCCGGAAGCCTCCAGCGATCGTGTCTCGCTTTACAAACTCTTCGTAACCCTATTCGGTTCCGTCAATGTCGAGATCGTTCCCCAGGACTCGCCTTTCGCATGGGAGCGTAAGGCCGTCGACAATCTCGCCGCGCTGCCCACTCAGGCGCGTCACGCCTTCCTTCTGGTTTCCGTGGAAGGCTTCTCCCTTGCGGAGATGGGCGAGATCCTCAATGTCGACGCGGAGCGCGCTGGCGCCCTGCTGAACGACGCTTCCCAGGAAATCTCCCGCCAGGTGGCCACCGACATCCTGATCATCGAGGACGAGCCGCTGATCGCGCTCGACATCGAGCAGATGGTCGAGGATATCGGCCACCGCGTCACGGGCATCGCGCGCACGCATAAGGAAGCGGTGGCGCTTTTCGCCAAGAGCCAGCCGAAGATGGTGCTTGCGGATATCCAGCTTGCCGACGGCAGTTCCGGCATCGATGCGGTCAACGATATTCTCAAGACCGCCAACGTGCCGGTGATCTTCATCACCGCCTTCCCGGAGCGCCTGCTGACCGGCGAGCGCCCTGAACCGGCCTTCCTCGTCACCAAGCCGTTCAACCCGGATATGGTGAAGGCGCTCATCAGCCAGGCGCTCTTCTTCAATGAGGCCGTCAAGGACGAAGCTGCCTGATTTGAGAACGGACGGAACGAAAGCAAGGCAACCACGTTACCCTTCCACAATCACTGAAGGAGGTTGCCATGCTTTATTATTCTCTCGTCTTTCTGGTCGTTGCGCTGATCGCGGGCGTACTTGGCTTCGGCGGTATCGCCGGTGCCGCTGCCGGCATTGCCAAGATCCTGTTCTTCGTCTTCCTTATCCTGCTCGTCCTTTCAGTGGTCGCAGGCGCGTTCAGGAAGGTTTAATACCCGGGCTTCATGATCCGGCTCCTAATCGAAAACAGGCGGGTGGAGGATGCGTCGCATATGGCAACGCATCCTCCACCCGCGATAATGCGTGTATTGATAATGGAGATCGCGAATGTCAGAGGGGCTGATCTGGACCAGACCCGAAGCGAAGCAGGACAGAATGAGGGAATTCCTCATCCCCGGCCTGATCGATCTCAAACTGTGCTTCATCGTCCAAGGTCCGGCCGGCGACATAAATTACGTGGCCAATGTACCGGCGCCGTGGCAGCTTGATATGTCCCGCGAATGCGAACCCGACATGAACGGCATCTTCGGTACCGAGATCGCCGACCGGCTGGCCCGCGCCAAGGACCGGCTGGTGGCGGCCGGCGACCGCACGGTGGTCGAGATCATGGCGGGTGCCGAACAGATCTTCGAGTTCCGGCTTCAGGCGGTCGCCATCGGAGAGGGCGGCCTTCATTATCTGACGACGATCGTCGACCGCTCGGAAGAGCGGCACCGCGAGCGGATCCTCAAGGCCCTGCTGCGGGAAGTCAGCCACCGCTCTAAGAACCTTCTGGCCATCATCCAGAGCCTCGCCCTCCAGACGGCGCGGCATTCCCGTTCGCTCGACCTGTTCCTGCAAAAATTCCGGGGACGGCTGTATTCATTGTCGCAATCCCAGGACCTGATTACCGATTCGAGCTGGCGCGGCGCGGGCCTGTTCTCGCTCATCCGGCAGCAGACGGAAAAATACCTGCCTGAGAACAGCGAACTCGTCCGGATCGAGGGCGAGGACATGCTGCTGACGCCGAATGCGGCGCTGCATATCGGGCTGGCCCTGCACGAGCTGGTGATCAATGCCGTCATCCACGGCGGCCTGCTCGTCAACGGCAAGCCGGTCGTCATCACCTGCCGCCGTCACGAGGACGGGGATACGACCACGATCGAGGTGATCTGGAAGGAGATGCTGTCGGCATCGGCCCGTCAGGCGCTTCAGGAGCGGGAGAACCATTTCGGCAGCACGGTGCTGGAACGGGTCGTGCCGGCCTCGGTCAATGGAACGGCCGAATATGTGATCGGCGACGACTGCATTCGATATGCGGTTTCCTTTCCCCTGGACCCGGCCGAATAGGACAGACGGATGCGGATATGAAAATGGCGGCCCGGGGGCCGCCATTTTCGTTTCAGGAGAGTGGGTCAGCGTTTCAGCATGCGCGGATCGAGCGCGTCGCGCACGGCGTCGCCGATATAGTTGACGCTGAGCACGGTGAGCGAGATCGCCAGCCCCGGCCAGATGACGCGGGACGGGTTGATCTGGAGGAAATTCGCACCGTCGAACAACAGGCGTCCCCAGGTCGGGAAGTCCGAGGGGAAGCCGAGGCCGAGGAACGAAAGCGCCGATTCCGTGATGATCGCCGAGGCGATGCCGAGCGTTGCCGAAACCATGATGGAGCTGACGACGTTGGGCAGGATGTGCTTCAGCACCACACGCCATTCCTTCATGCCGCTCGATTTGGCGGCAAGGATGAACTCCTGGCTTTTGACCGCCAGCACGTCGCCGCGCACGATGCGGGCGGTGTGCATCCAGCTCGTTATGCCGATGACGAAAACGATCAGGATGAAAATGCCGGTCTCCGGCCCGAAGGCCGCGCGCAGTGTATCGCGGAACAGCATGATGATGACGAGCAGCAGCGGCAGCAGCGGCAGGGCGAGAAACAGGTCCGTGACGCGCATCAGCGGCCCGTCCAGCTTCTTGATGTAGCCGGAGATGACGCCGACCAGCGTTCCGAGAACCAGCGACAGCAGCATGGCGGTGATGCCGACAGCGAGCGAAATGCGCCCGCCGGCGAGAATTTGCGCCAGCATGTCCTTGCCGAGATTGTCCGTGCCGAGCGGATGGGCCCAGGTCATGCCCTGGTTCCTTGCCCGGATGTCGATCCTGTTCGGGTCGATGGTGTGGATGTACGGCCCGAGGAAGACGGCGAGCAGGATGAGCACGAAGACGATGAGGCCGACGAGCCCGCCCTTGTGCTTCATGAACTGTCCCCAGATTTCCCGGGTCAGCGAACGCGGCGGCTGGGTGAGGGGCGCCGCGACGGCGGTGGTGGCCATTGCTTCAGTCATAGCGGATCCTCGGGTCGAGAATGCCATAGAGAACGTCGGCAATCAGGTTGAACAGCACGATCAGCACGGCAAAGATGAAGGTCAGGGTTTGCACGAGAGGAATGTCCGCACCCTGGACGGCGATGATCAGCAGTTGCCCGAGACCGTTCACACGGAAAATCTGCTCGGTGATGATCGCGCCGGAAAAGATCGTCGGTACGCCGAGCGCGATCACGGTGACGACCGGGATCAGGCTGTTGCGCAACACATGGACCAGCAGGATGACATTTTCCTTCACGCCCTTGGCACGGGCGGTCCGGACGTAGTCCTGATTCAGGTTGTCGAGCATCGAGGCGCGGACGAAGCGGCTGATCTGCGAGGTGTTGTAGAGCGTGAGAACCAGCACGGGCAGCGTCATCTGCTTGATCTGGACCACGAAGCTCGACCAGTCCGTGACGCGGTGGTTGGTGTCGTAGATCGACGGAAACCATTGCAGCCAGGAGCTGAAGACGACGATCAGGACCACGCCCGTGAAGAAGGTGGGCACGGAAAAGCCGATCATCGAGATGAACGTGCCGAGCTGGTCGAAGATCGAATATTGCTTGTAGGCGGAGATGACGCCGATCGGGATGGAGATGATGACGGCGAGCAGATAGGACATGCCGACCACCCACAGGGTCTGCGGCATGCGCTCGACGATGAGATCGACGACGGGCGAGCGGGTGGCCCAGGAACGGACCCGCAGACGCTCGGCGGAGTTGCCGATCTGCCAGCCAGTCATCCGCTCGATGATGTTGAGGGGTTCGTTGACGAAGAATTGTTGCAGCCACTTCAGGTATCGAATGAAGAAGGGCTGGTCGAGGCCCAGGGACTCGCGGATCTGCTGGCGGACCTCCGGAGGGATGGTCAGCGGCAGGTCGCCGGTCGGGTCGTTGGGGGCAAGGTCAAGCAGCGCGAAGATGATGAAGCTGATGACCAACAGCGTCGGTATTGCAAAGAACAGCCGGCGCAGCGTGTAGTGGAACATGGACGCCTCCTGATCGGCAAAATCTGAATGCAGAAATGCCGGACCCGTCGCTTGACGGGCCCGGCATACGGCATCTTACTTCTTGCGGGACCAGTCAGCGATGTTCCACAGGTGGGAATCCCAGGCGTTCAGGCGCACGCCTTCGAGCGAGTTGATGTGGGCGGAGCTTTCGCCGCGGTGGACGAGCGGGATGAGCGCGCCGTCATTGCTCAGGAGATCGTTGAGCTTCTTGGCGATTTCGGCGCGTTTCTCAAGCTCGGCCGTCTGCGAGAGTTCGCCAACGAGCGCATCGTATTCGCTGCTGCAATAGCGCGGAATGTTTTCGCCGCGCCAGCCGTTTTCCGGGCCGGGAATGCGGCTGCACAGCCAGCCGCTCATATAGGCTTCCGGGTCGGTACCGGGGAAGTTGTTGGTATACATTTCCAGGTCCGCGTAGAACTTCTGGAAGGTATCCGGGCTGGCCGGGTCGCCGCCGAAGAAGACCGAGGCCGAAACGTTGCGCAGTTCGGATTCGACGCCGATCTGCTGCCACCAGTCCTTGACGAGCGCCTGCGTGCCCTGGCGGACCGAGTTGGTCGAGGTCTGGAACAGGAAGGAGAGCTTCACGCCGTCCTTCGCGCGGACACCGTCGGAGCCCTTCTCCCAGCCGGCATCGTCGAGCAGCTTGTTGGCCTCTTCGAGATTCTGCGTCAGGCACCAGTCGGCGCCGGTCGAGGCATAGATTTCCGGAGCGGGCAGGATGTTGCAGGTCGGCTTGCCGGCAGCGCCGTAGCCCGCCTCGACGACGATCTCGCGATCGATGGCGAGCGAGAGCGCCTTGCGCACGGCCGGATCGGAGAGCGCCGGGTGCGGGCCGGCTTCCTTGGTCGAGCGCTTGTCGCCGAGCGACGGATCGACGGCATAGTGATTGACCTCGATGCGTTCGACCTGTGTGCCGAAGGCGGAAACGACGGTGCCCCTGCCGGCGGCCACCATCTGTTCGAGGATTTCCGGCTCGATCTGGAGGTTCCAGGCATAGTCGAACTCGCCGGTTTCCAGCACGGCACGGGCCGCAGCGGCAGCGTCGCCGCCGCCCTTGATCGTGACCTTGCCGAAGGCCGGCTTGTCGGCGAAGCGGTAGTGCGGGTTGGCCTCATAGACGACGACGTCGTTGGCCTTGAAATCGGATACGACATAGGGGCCGGTGCCGTGCGGGCCGAAGTTGGCCGAGGTGCATTCCGGAGCCTTGGCGCCGACGCAATCCTGGAACTGCGCCTTCTGGATGATCGGCGATTCGGCGCCGACGAACGGGCCGTAGGGGAAGGGCTTGGGCACGCCGAACGTCACCTTGACCGTCAGCGGATCGACGGCCTCGACGTTGGTGACGTCGGTGAACTTGGCAGCCTGCTGGCAGCCGCCGTCCGGCGCCGTGCAATATTGCCAGGTGAAAACGACGTCCTCCGCCGTGAAATCCGTGCCGTCCGACCACTTCAGGTCCGGCGTGATCTTCCAGGTGATGGACTTCAGGTCCTCCGCGACGCCGCCGTTTTCGACGGTCGGGATTTCCGTGACCAGCCACGGCACCATCTGGCCGGTTTCATCATAGCGGGCGAGCGGCTCGATCACCAGCGAGGAGCCGTGGACATCCTTGGTGCCGCCGGACAGGAACGGGTTCAGGATGGAGATGGCCTGCCAGTAGAGGACCTTGACCTCACCGTCAGCACCCCGTTCCGCCTTTGCGGCAGTCGTGGCGAGCGTGAGTGCCGCCGCGGTGCTTGCCAGAAAGATGGTGAATTTTTTCATTGTTTTCCCCTTGAAAGCGAAGTCCGCGAAGGCCCGTCCCGCAGGATGCGCCCTCCCGACACCGAATGTTTTTGTCACGTTGGAAGCGGAGGCGTCGCACGCTCCCGGATTTCCGCCGTTATACCCTCTTGCACGCGCATGCCGCAGACGTGGCGGGAATGCGCGCCGAGAACTTTCCGCAAATGTATAGTCTTGTCAAGTTGTTGTTTTTGCAGAAATTTTGCCCATTTTCTGGAGGTGAGCGCATAGAATGCGCAAAGTTGGCATCTCAGCCAACGCGGTCACAATGCCGAAAATTTATGCCATCTAAGCATAGGCCTATTTTTCGTTCAAGGCGGAAAATTGCCGCTTGCAAAACGTTTGAAATCCATCCCAATATCCTGCCTTCGCCATTTAAGATTGATGCCCGGAGAGTGCCCCACATGCCCATTCTGAACCGCGTGAACGAAATGCAGGAAGAAGTTGCCGGCTGGCGCCGCAAGCTGCACGAAACGCCGGAATTGCTCTACGATCTGACGGAAACGTCGCGCTTCGTCGCCGAGCGCCTGGCCGAGTTCGGCGTGGACCGGCTCGATACCGGGATCGGGCGATCGGGCGTCGTCGCGATCATCAAGGGGCGGCTGGGCGATGGTCCGACCATCGGCATGCGCGCCGACATGGATGCGCTGCCGATCACGGAAACCAGCGGCAAGCCCTGGGCTTCGAAAAATCCGGGCAAGGCCCATTCCTGCGGCCATGACGGCCATACTGCCATGCTTCTGGGCGCGGCCAAATATCTCGCCGAAACCCGCAATTTCAAGGGATCCGTCGCCCTGATCTTCCAGCCCGCCGAAGAGGGCGGCGCCGGCGCCAAGGCCATGATCAACGACGGCCTGATGCGCAATTACGGCATCAAGGAAGTCTACGGCATGCACAATTCGCCGGGGCTTCCGGTCGGCGCGTTCCGCTCGCGCCCCGGCCCGGTCATGGCGGCGTCCGACACGTTCGAGATCATCGTCACCGGCCGCGGCGGCCACGCCTCGGCGCCGCACACCACCATCGATCCGGTGCTGGCCTCGGCCCATGTGATCGTCGCGCTCCAGAGCATCGTCTCGCGCGAGACCGATCCCCTGCATTCGCTGGTGATCACGGTGACGACCACCCACGGCGGCGATGCCTACAATGTCATCCCGAACGCGGTGCGGCTGACCGGAACCGTGCGGACGCTGCTGCCGGAAACCCGCGATTTCGCCGAAAAGCGCATGGCGGAAGTGGCGAGCGCCGCCGCCTCGCTGTGCGGCGCGACGGCAGCCGTCAACTACGTGCGCGGCTATCCGGTGACGTTCAATCATGCCGAGCAGACGGACTTCGCCATCGGCGTCGCCCGCAAGGTGGCCGGCGATCCCGCCGTCAACGACAACGCGCCGCCGGTGATGGGCGCGGAGGATTTCTCCTACATGCTCGAGGAACGGCCCGGCGCCTTCCTCTTCCTCGGCAACGGCGACACGGCGGTGCTGCACCATTCGTCCTACGACTTCAACGACGAGGCGATTCCCTACGGCATCAGCTACTGGGTCACGCTGGCCGAAACCGCGCTGGCCGCCTGACCGCCGCCATTTCACAAGAATTTGACAAGAGGGGAAAAGATGGCGTCTGAAACGATCGGCAACGGGGCAGCCAGCCCCGTTCTCTCGGTAAAGGGGCTCACCACATCCTTCCGCGTCGGCGACGGCTGGAAGAGCGTAGTCCGTGATATGAGTTTCGACGTGGCGCCGAGGGAAACGGTCGCCATTGTCGGCGAATCGGGCTCGGGCAAGAGCGTGACGTCGCTTTCGATCATGCGGCTGCTTCAGAAGAATTCGAGCCGGATCGAGGGGAAGGTGACGCTTGCCGGCAAGGATATCCTTTCCCTGTCGGAAGAAGAGATGCGCCATGTTCGCGGCAAGGACATCTCGATGATCTTCCAGGAGCCGATGACCTCGCTGAACCCGATCTTCCCGATCGGCAAGCAGATCGCCGAAGCGCTCACCTGCCATAGCGACATCAGCTTCCGGGATGCCAAGGCAGAGGTGCTGCGGCTTCTGGAGAAGGTGCGCATTCCGAACGCCAGGGGGCGATTCGACGAATATCCGCACCAGTTCTCCGGCGGCATGCGCCAGCGCGTGATGATCGCGATGGCGCTGGCCTCCCGGCCGAAACTGCTGATCGCCGACGAGCCGACCACGGCGCTCGACGTGACGATCCAGGGCCAGATTCTCGACCTCATCAAGCAATTGCAGGAAGAGGAGGGCATGTCGGTCCTCTTCATCACTCACGACATGGGTGTGGTGGCCGAGGTGGCCGACCGGACCATCGTCATGTTCCGGGGCGATGTCGTGGAAACCGGCACGACCGATGACATCTTCAACCGCGGCCAGCATCCCTATACCCGGGCGCTGCTTGCCGCCGTGCCGAAGCTCGGCTCGATGAAGGGCCAGAAATGGCCCTTGCGTTTTCCGATCGTCGATGTCGCAACCGGCGCGACGAGCGAGGCGAAGCCCGTGGCCGATACGGTGCATCCCGGACAGACGCCGATCCTCGACGTGAAGAATCTCACGACGCGGTTTGCCATCCGCTCCGGCCTTTTCGGCCGCCAGTCGGGTGCCGTCCATGCCGTCGAGGATGTGTCCTTCCAGCTGGCGGAGGGGGAAACGCTGTCGCTGGTGGGCGAATCGGGTTGCGGCAAGTCGACGACCGGCCGTTCGATCACCCGGCTGATCGAGCCGACCAGCGGGTCGGTGACGCTCGACGGCTACAACGTGCTGTCGCTGGCCAAGCCGGACCTGCGCGCCATGCGCCGGTCGATCCAGATGATCTTCCAGGACCCGTTCGCCAGTCTCAACCCGCGCATGACGATCGGCTCGGCGGTCATGGAGCCGTTCGTCGAGCATGGCCTCGGCTCGAAAGCCGATGCGCGGGAGAAGGCCGCCGATCTTCTGGTCAAGGTCGGGCTGTCGCCCGACATGATGAAGCGCTATCCGCATGAATTCTCGGGCGGCCAGCGCCAGCGCATCTGCATCGCCCGCTCGCTGATCCTCGACCCCAAGGTGATCGTCGCCGACGAGGCGGTCTCCGCCCTCGACGTCTCCATCAAGGCGCAGGTCTGCAACCTGCTGATGGACTTGCAGGAAAGTCTGAACCTCGCCTTCCTGTTCATTTCCCACGACATGGCCGTCGTCGAGCGCGTCAGCCATCGCGTCGCGGTGATGTATCTCGGCGAGATCGTCGAGATCGGCCCGCGCGAGGCGCTGTTCGAAAATCCGAGGCACCCCTATACGCGCAAGCTGATGGCGGCGGTGCCCGTGCCCGATCCGGCGCGCCGGCACATACGACGCAATCTTTCGACCGACGAGATCAGAAGCCCGGTCCGCCCGGTCGGTTATGTGCCGCCCAAGCGGTCCTATATCGAGGTTTCGCCGGGGCATCTCGTGCAGGTGACGGAGGAGGAAGCCGCGCTCGCAGCCTGAGCCGGCTTCGTCGCCGGCCCGCGGGGGAAGCGCAAGACTACTGCGCGTTCTGCGGCAGGCCGTCCGCGATATCGTAATAGTCGCCCTTGTCGGCCACGAAGATGTGCAGGTTCATGCGTGTCCCGGTCGGGCCGTCGAAGGCGCCCATCGCGATGGCGATCCAGTCGCGGTGTGGCGGGTCGAAGAACAGCGACGATCCGCAGGCCGAACAGAAGCCCCGCCTCACCTTTTCCGCGGAGCGATACCATGTAACATGCTCGCCGCCCTCGACCGTGAGGGCGTTCTTCGCCACCTCGGTCGATACGAAGCAGTGGCCGGAATGTTTGCGGCATTTCGAACAGTGGCAGGCGTTCGGGGAAGGCAATTCGCCTTCGACCCGAAACCTGACGGCACCGCAGAGGCAGGATCCTTCGTGCATGGGCGTTTCCCGTTCGGTTCGGCGGAGCGGTTTGCCCCCTGTTTCCTTGCAGGCGATTTTCGCCGCTGCCGCCGGACGATTGCCTGCGGCGTGCCTTGAGTGTCGGGAGCAAGCCTATTTCCTGCGCGCTCGTCGGGGAAGAGGCTTTTGCCGGCATGCCTTGCCGCGGAGAGCCGTCCACCCTAAATCAGGGGCACGATGATCCGGAGAGCGACCCATGATTTTCGATTCGGCCAGGCTTGCCCTCGTCAATCTTCTTGCACCTGAAACGCGGTCGGCCTTCTGGAAGTCTCTGGGGCTGACGCTGCTGGCTCTCGTCGCGCTGTGGATCGCGTTGCGAGAGATGTTCGTCTATCTCGCCTTGCCCTGGCTTCAGGCCTTCATTCCCGATCTGCCGGACTGGGCCGGGTGGCTCGGCTTCGTCGTCGCCATCTTCGCCAGCCTCGGGCTGGCATTGGCGCTGGCGCTACTGGTCGCGCCGGTCACGGCGCTGGTGGCCGGCATCTTCCTCGACGATGTGGCAGAGGTGATCGAAAAGCGCGACTATCCCGAAGACGCGCCGGGCCGGGCGATGCCGCTCGGCGAGGCGCTGCTGGCATCGGCGAAGTTCCTCGGCGTCGTCATCGTCGGGAATATCATCGCTCTGTTGCTGCTTCTGGTTCCCGGCATCAACATCCTCGCCTTCTTTCTGGTGAACGGCTATCTGCTCGGGCGGGAATTCTTCGAATTCGCCGCCATGCGGTTCCGATCCCCGGCCGAGGCGCGGGAGTTCCGGGCGAAGCACAGCGCCATTGTCTTCACCGCGGGCCTTGTGATCGCGGCGTTCCTCGCAATTCCCATCGTCAACCTTTTGACGCCGCTGTTCGCCGCCGGGCTGATGGTGCATCTGCACAAGCGGTTGATGAAGCGCGAAACGGTGGTGGCCGGCGTCGTTCCCTAAACCCCCTAGCCGATGATCTGCTGCGGCAGCTCGACCAGCGGCGCGGGAATGTCGCAGGTCTTTTCCGGCGACTTGCACAGGTCGGCGATCACGCATTTCTCGCATTCCGGCTTGCGCGCCTTGCAACAGTAGCGCCCGTGCAGGATCAGCCAGTGGTGGGCGTGGTAGAGATAGTCCTTCGGGATGATCTCGAGCAGCGCGTGCTCGACCGCGTCCGGGGTTTTCCCCGGGGCGAGACAGAGCCGGTTGGCGATGCGGAAAATATGGGTGTCGACGGCAAGCGTGGGAATGCCGAAGGCCATCGACATGACGACATTGGCGGTCTTGCGGCCGACGCCGGGAAGCGTGACGAGTTCCTCGCGGGTCTTCGGAACCTTGCCGTTGAAATCGGTAATCAGCTTTTGCGACAGCGCGATCACGTTCTTCGCCTTGTTGCGGTAAAGGCCGATTGTCCTGATATAGTCGCGCAGCCTGTCCTCGCCGAGCGCCAGCATCTTTTCCGGCGTATCGGCCACCTTGAACAGTTCCTTCGTCGCCTTGTTGACGCCGACGTCGGTCGCCTGCGCGGAAAGCGCGACGGCGACGAGCAGCGTGAAGGGATTGGTGTGGGCGAGTTCGCCCTTCGGCTCCGGCCGCTGCACCGAAAAGCGGCGGAAGATCTCGCGCAGCTCCGCCTCGCTGTAGAGCGATTTCGGTTTGCGCTTGCGGGGGGCGATCGGGATGGGCTTTGTCGGCATGGTCTGGCTTCGGCTGTGTGCAGGCGGGCAGGAGCGCAAGAATCGGGTGGTAAAGCCGCGCGCGTCGTGATGGTCTATCGCTACAAAGGGAGAATGACGATGCTTGTCAATGCCGCATCCTTGACCGACATCACGCCGGACGGCGGTGACTACGAGACCGTGCGCCGGGTGATCGAGACGATCACCAACGATTACCGCGACCAGCCGTCGCTGGAAACCATCGCCGCGCGGCTCGGACAATCGCCGACGCAGTTGCAGAAGGTTTTCACCCGCTGGGCCGGCCTTTCGCCGAAAGCCTTTCTTCAGGCCGTGACGCTCGATCATGCCAAGCGTCTCCTGGGGCAGGAGCGCCTGCCGCTGCTCGAAACGGCGCTGGAAGTGGGGCTGTCCGGCCCCGGCCGCCTGCACGACCTGTTCGTCACCCATGAGGCGATGTCGCCCGGCGAATGGAAGGCGCGGGGCGAGGGACTGACGATCCGCTACGGCTTCCATCCCTCGCCCTTCGGCCTGGCGCTGGTGATGATCACCGAGCGCGGACTGGCGGGGCTCGCCTTCGCCGATGCCGGCGAGGAGAAACCCTGTTTCGAGGATATGGCAGGGCGCTGGCCGAACGCGCGTTATGTCGAGGACAGTGCCGCAACCGCCCCTTACGCGTCGCGTATCTTCGATCCGGAAAAATGGTCCGGCGAACAGCCGTTGCGCGTGGTGCTCATCGGCACGGATTTTCAGGTCCGGGTGTGGGAGAGCCTCCTGAAGATCCCGCTTGGCAGGGCCGTGACCTATTCCGACCTCGCCCACGATATCGGCCAGCCGAGTGCGAGCCGCGCGGTGGGGGCGGCCGTCGGTCGCAATCCGATCTCCTTCGTCGTGCCCTGCCACCGCGCCCTTGGAAAGAGCGGCGCCCTGACCGGCTATCACTGGGGGCTGACGCGCAAGCGGGCCATGCTGGGCTGGGAGGCGGCCCAAATTTCTTGACGGCAGCCGGGTGGATGGCGATAGTCGGCGTCTGAATACCGAGAACCGAGGTAAGTCCCCATGACATCCAAGCTCGACCAGCTCCGCGCGATCACGACCGTCGTCGCCGACACCGGCGATATCGAAGCCGTCGCCCGCCTGAAGCCGGTGGATTGCACCACCAACCCCACCATCGTCCTCAAGGCGCTGTCGACGCCGGCCTTCGACGACGCTTTCGCCGAAGCGGTGAAGTGGGGCAGGAGCCAGGGCGGTTCCGCCGATGCGGTGGCCGCCGCCGTTGCCGACCGTCTGGCCATTTCCGTCGGGGCGGCGCTGGCGGCGCTCGTGCCGGGCCGGGTCTCGACCGAGGTCGATGCCGATCTTTCCTTCGATACGGCGGCGTCCGTCGCCAAGGCGCGCGACATCATCGCCGCCTATCAGGCGCGCGGGATCGGCCGCGAGCATATCCTGATCAAGCTTGCCTCCACCTGGGAGGGCATCCGTGCCGCGGAAGTCCTCCAGAAGGAAGGAATCGACTGCAATCTGACGCTGCTCTTCTCCAAGGCCCAGGCCATTGCCTGCGCCGAGGCCGGCGCGTTCCTCATCTCGCCCTTCGTCGGCCGTATTCTCGACTGGTACAAGAAATCGACCGGCGAGACCTATACGGCGGAAACCGATCCGGGCGTCGTTTCGGTGCGCTCGATCTACAATTACTACAAGGCGAACGGCATCGAGACCGTCGTGATGGGTGCATCCTTCCGCAATGCCGGCGAGATCGAGGCGCTGGCCGGCTGCGACCGCCTGACCATCTCACCGGCGCTGCTGGAGGAACTCGACAAGGATACGGGACCGCTGGTGCGGGCCCTTTCGCCGGAAACGGTGACGCCGGAGCCGCTCGTTTCGCTCGACGAAAAAGCGTTCCGCTGGGCGCTTAACGAGGACGCGATGGCGACCGAAAAGCTGGCCGAGGGCATCCGTTCCTTCGCCAAGGACTTGGGTACGCTGCGCGGCAAGGTGAAGGAGGCGCTTTCCGCCTGACCCGGCCCGCCATGCTTCCCGTTTTCGTCAGACGGCATCCGAGCATGGCGATGGCGCTGCTGACCAGCGTCATCGCCGGCATCGCCCTGCTTTCGGCCGGCTGGAGCGCGACCAATGCGCTGATCGTCTGGAACCTTTCGGCGCTCGTCTATCTGGCGGTCGCCTGGTACAGGATGATTACCGTCGATCTCGACGGCCTGCGGCGGCGGGCGGCGGACCTGGATTTTTCCGATTCCGTCATTCTCGTCCTTTCGGTGGTGGCCGCGCTTGCCAGCATCGCCGGCATCGGTTTCGAACTGTTGGGCGCACAGGAAAGCCCGCCGCACGAAAAGCTGCTGGGCGCGGCGCTCGCCATGACGACGGTTCTCCTGTCGTGGGCGTTCCTGCACACCCTGTTCACGCTGCATTACGCCCACCGCTTCTATTCCGGCGATGGCGCTGGCGCCGGCCTGATCTTTCCCGAAGAGCATGCCGTGCCGGAATACTGGGACTTTGCCTATTTTTCCTTCACCATCGGCGTTGCGGCGCAGACCGCGGACGTGATGGTCTCTTCGCTGCCGATGCGGCGGCTGGTGTTCTTCCACGCCATCTTGTCGTTCCTCTTCAACACCACCATTCTCGCGCTCGCCGTCAATGCGGGCGTGAGCCTGATATGAGGGCAGAGGCTCAGCTTGCCGCCAGCCGCTTCGCCGCGCGATGCGCCACGATGCGGCTGCGGATGAAGGCCAGAACGAACAGGCCGCTCATGACGAGGACGATGGTCGGGGCGGGGGCGCTGTCGATGAAGAAGCTGAGATAGATGCCGGTAAACACGGCCGACAGGGTGGCGCCCGCGGCGATCAGCAGCATGCCGCGGAAGGTGCGCGCGACGAGGAAGGCGATTGCGCCCGGCGCGACGAGCAGCGCGATGGCCAGAATGATGCCGACGGCGGCCAGCGCCCCGACGACGGTCAGCGAAAGCACCGTCAGAAGGCCGTAATGCAGCAGGCCGACCCGAAGGCCTATGGCATGGGCGTGGTGCGGATCGAAGGCGTGCACCATCAGGTCCTTGCGCAGCACGAGCAGGAACACCGTGGCGGCGGCGGCGATCGCCAGCGCTTCCGTCATGTCGGCGGGAGCGATGCCCAGCATGTCGCCGAACAGGATATGGGTCAGATGCACGTCGCTCGGCACCTTGACGATCAGGACGATGCCGAGGCCGAACATGCCGGAGAAGACGATGCCGAGCACGGTATCCTCCTTCACACGGCTGTTGCTCCTGATGAAACCCGCCGACAGTGCGCAGACCATGCCGGCCGCGAAGGCGCCGAGCGACAGCGGCAGGCCGGCGGCATAGGCAAGCACCACGCCCGGCAGCACGGCATGGGAAACCGCGTCTCCCATCAGCGACCAGCCCTTCAGCACCAGATAGCAGGACAGGAGCGCCATCGGCAGGGCAATCGCCATCGTGACGATGAAGGCGTTGCGCATGAAATCCACCTGCAACGGCAGGAGAAGCAGGGAGAGGGTCTCGCTCATGCGGCCTCGCTTTTGCCGCCGGCTTTCGCCCGGGCGCGGCTTGCCAGCATTCCGTGGCGGGGGGCGAAGACGAAGGCTAGGAGGAACAGCAGCGTCTGCATCACCACGATGACGCCGCCCGTCGCACCGTCGAGGAAGAAGCTGAGATAGGCTCCGGCGAAGCTGGTGACGGCGCCGATGAGGAGCGACAGTCCTATCAGGCGGCCGAAACGGTCGGTCAGCAGATAGGCCGTCGCGCCCGGCGTCACCACCATCGCGACCACGAGGAAGGCTCCGACCGTCTGCATGGCCGCGACGGTCGATGCGGACAGCAGGGTAAAGAACAGCACCTTCATGGCATCCGGCCTCAGGCCGATGGAGCGGGCGTGGGTTTCGTCGAAGAAGACCGCCATCAGGTCCTTCCACTTCAGCGTCAGGACCAGCAGGCTGACGGCGCCGATGACGACGAGCTGGAGCGTATCGCCCGGCGAGATGGCCAGCACATTGCCCATGACGATGGTCTGGATGCTGATCGACACCGGCGAGACGGAGATCATGAACAGGCCGAGGCCGAAGAAGGAGGTGAAGATCATGCCGATGATGGCATCCTCCTTCAATTTCGTGCGGCTGGACAGGTAAAGCATGAAGGCGGCGGCGAGGCCGCCCGAGGCGAAGGCGCCGAGGGCCAGCGGCAGGCCGAGCATATAGGCGCCGGCGACGCCGGGCACGATGGAGTGGGACAGCGCGTCGCCGATCAGCGACCAGCCCTTCAGCATGAGATAGGCCGAGAGAAAGCCGCAGACCGCGCCGGTCAGCGCGCTGACGGACATGGCGTTCACCATGTAGCCATAGGCGAAGGGCTCAAGAAGCGTTTCCATCGCCCTTGTCCTTTTCTTCCGTCTTCGCCTTCAACCGTTCGCCGCCGTAGAGCACGAAGGGGCGCTCGTCGTCGGTGATGACCTTCACGCGGCGCGGGTCCTCGTCGTCGTGCAACTCCTGGCCGCCGAGAACGAAGTGCCGCAGCGCGCCGCCGAACGCCGCTTCCAGATTGGCTTCCGTGAAGGTGGTTTCGGTCGGCCCGAAGGCGATCACCGTGCCCTTCACGAAAACCGAGTAATCGCAGAAATGCGGCACGCTGCCGAGATCGTGGGTGGAAACCAGCATGACCTTGCCTTCGCGGCGCAGCTCGCCGAGAAGGTCGACGATCTGCTCCTCCGTCGTCAGGTCCACGCCGGTGAAGGGCTCGTCGAGCAGGATGACGGCACTTTCCTGTGCCAGCGCGCGGGCGAGGAAGACGCGCTTCTTCTGGCCGCCGGAAAGCTCGCCGATCTGGCGCGTGCGGAAATCGCTCATGTTGACGCGGGCGAGGGCTTCGTCGACGATCCTGCGGTCGCGGCGCGAGGGGATGCGCAGGAAATTCATGTGGCCGTAGCGGCCCATCATCACCACGTCCTCGACGAGGATCGGGAAGTTCCAGTCCACTTCCTCCGCCTGCGGCACATAGGCGACGAGGTTGCGGGCGAGCGCCTTTTTGGCCGGCATGTCAAGAATGGAGATGGTGCCGGACGCAAGCGGCAGAAAGCCCATGATTGCCTTGAACAGGGTCGATTTTCCCGCGCCGTTGACGCCGATCAGCGCCGCGATCGAGCCGCGCGGCATGGTGAAGCTGGCATTGCGCAGGGCGGTGTGGCCGTTGCGGTAGGTGACGGTCACGTTCTCCACGATGATGCCGGAGCCGCGGCGCTTTCCCATCATCATCATCGGGCCAGGCCCTCCGCGATGGTGGCGGCGGTCACGCCCAGAAGGTCGAGATAGGTGGGAACGGGACCGTCCGGATCGCTGAGCGAATCCACGTAGAGGACGCCGCCGTAATACGCGCCGGTCTCGCGGGCAATTTCCTTTGCGGGCTCCGGCGAGATCGTGCTTTCCGAAAAGACGGTGCCGATCTTTTCGGCGCGGATCGTGTCGATGACGTGGCGCACCTGCTGCGGCGTGCCCTGCTGGTCGGCGTTCACCGGCCAGAGATAAAGCTCCCGGAGGCCGAAATCGCGGGCGAGATAGGAAAAGGCGCCCTCGCTCGTCACCAGCCAGCGGCGCTCGGGCGGAAGCGCGGCGATCCGTTCGCGGGCGGGTTCGAGGGCCTCCCTTATCTTCTCGGAATAGGCGGCGGCATTGGCGGCGTAGGCCGCGGCGTTGTCGGGGTCGAGGGATGCCAGCGCCTTCTCGATGTTGGCGACGTAGATCAGCGCCGAATCCGGCGACATCCAGGCATGCGGGTTGGGCTTGCCGTCATAGGCGCCGCCGCCGATGGCGATCGGAACGACGCCCTCGGAAACGGTGACGCTCGGCACGTCGCCCAGATTGACGAGGAATTTCTCGAACCAGCTTTCGAGGTTCAAACCGTTGCGCAGGACGAGGTCGGCGTCACGGGCGCGCATGATGTCGCGCGGCGTCGGTTGGTAGTCATGGATTTCCGCGCCCGGCCTCGTGATGCTTTCCACCGTTGCCAGGTCGCCTGCGACGTTGCGGGCCATGTCGGCGATGACCGTGAAGGTCGTCACGACCTTGGGCCTGTCCTTCGCCGCCGCCGGCGAGGCGGCGACGAGGGCGGCGAAGGCGAGAAGCGTCAGTGCGGACTTGATGAGCATCGGGGCAGGACAATCTGTGTTGCAAACAATTCACCATTAAGAATTGGGTATTTCCTGCGCGCTGTCAACGCTATTGCGAATTATTTGCAATAAGGGTGGCGGAAAGGCGCGGCGTCGCGGCAGGCGGCCTCTGCAAACGCCGTCCGGTCGGCTTAAGCATTCCTCAATGGGTTTCGGACATTCTGGACTCTGTTTTGCGTAACGGGGAGTTGGCTATGCCGGAGTGCTCGGCATGAAGGGGCTTTTGAAGAAGATCCGTTTTTCGAAGAAGGCCGTCCTGATCACGACCGGCGTCCTGCTCCTGCTGGGCGCCAGCGGCGGGGCCGTTCTCTATATCTTCGCCGACAAGGTGACGGCCTACGAGGAAGCGCGGGCCGTTCACCCGAACGGTGTGGCCTGCCTCGACGTGCAGACCGAGGTCATTCACGAGGCCGGCCGTCTGTGGATTAGGAAATATATTTCCGTCGACGGCACCAATGGCCCGGATCGCGCCCGCACGGCCATGCGCGTGGCGCTGGCCATTCGGGACAACGAAAAGCCCGATCTGGTTCAGGTCGCGGTACTGGACACCAAGGGGCCGACCATGCGCGCAGAGCTTCGCGGCCGCGCCATCGGCGCGAATGTGATGCTGATCTCCAACCCGGCACGATTTCCGAGGGATGCGGACGCTTCGGCGTTTTCGGCGCGTTTCGTCGACGGAACCGCAGGACCTGACGGGCTGTTCTATGGCCAGCGGGTGGACATGCTGGAAGAGGACGTGAAGGCGCTTGCCGCCTCCATTACGACCCGTGACCTTTGCGGCAACCCGGCGGGCGGGCCGAAGGGCGATGTCCCGGCCGTAACGGCCCCCGTCACCGGGCATGGCGAAACATCGAGCCTCGATGCGCCCGCCAGCGGTCACGGCACCGCAGCCGTCAGCGAGCACGCCTTCGCCGGAAACGTGCCGATCCACTGATTGCCGGTGCTTCGAAAGAAGAGGGCGGGGGGCCGAGCCTCCGCCTCAGTATTTTTGCAAACCCTCTCCTTCGTAACCCTCGGGCTCGAGCCCCAAGGCTCCATGCCGTAGGCGCCGCGGTGGATGGTCGGGTCAAGCCCGACCATGACGAAAGAGAGCGATGCGTTCTTTGTCAGCAGTTTGAGGCGGTGGCAAGCCCTCGCCTTCTCGCCTCGGATGAGCCTCAGTCCGCCTTGTTTCGGCGGGCCGGGAAGAGGATGACGTCGCGGATCGACGGGGCGTTGGTCAGCAGCATGATCAGGCGGTCGATGCCGACGCCGAGGCCGCCGGCGGGCGGCATGCCCTGGTCGATGGCGTCGAGGAACTCGTCGTCGAGCTGCTTGTCCTTCTCGCCGCGGGCATGGGCCTGTTCGAGCTGTTCCACCATGCGGCGGCGCTGCTCCTCGGGGTCGTTGAGTTCGGAAAAGGCGTTGGCGATTTCCCAGGCGTTGCAATAGCTTTCGAAGCGTTCCACGAGGCGCGGCTCGCCCGGCACCTCCTTGGCGAAGGGCGAGATGTCCTTCGGGAAATGGGTGACGTGGCTCGGCTGGATCAGCGTGGCTTCCACCTTTTCCTCGAAGATGAAGGCCAGGCATTCGCCCCAGGTCCAGTCCTTTTCCACCGCGAAGCCGGCGGCCTTCGCAGCCGCGCGGGCTTCCTCGTCGGTCTTGATCGCGAGGAAGTCGATGCCGGTCGCTTCCTTCACCGCATCGGGCATCGGAACGCGCCTGAACGGTCCCTTGAAGGAGAGCGTCTTGTCGCCGAAGGTCACGTCCGTCGTGCCGTGGAGCGCAAGCGCTAGGCTTTCGAGCAGGCGTTCCACGAGGCCCATGATGTCCTCGTAGTCGGCATAGGCCCAATAGCACTCCATCATGGTGAATTCGGGGTTGTGCCGGGTGGAAACGCCTTCGTTGCGGAAGTTGCGGTTAATCTCGAACACCTTGTCGGTGAGGCCGGACACCAGCGTGCGCTTCAGGAACAGTTCCGGCGCGATGCGCAGGTACATATCCATCTTCAGAGTGTTGTGATAGGTCTTGAACGGATCTGCGGTGGCGCCGCCATAGACCGTCTGGAGCATCGGGGTTTCCACTTCGAGGAAGCCTTCGCCTTCCATGAAGCGGCGCACGCCGGAAACGATCTTCGAGCGCTGGAGGAAGCGGAGCTTCGATTCCTCGTTCGTCATGATGTCGAGGTGACGCTTGCGATAGCGGATTTCCACGTCGGAAACGCCATGCCATTTCTCCGGCATGGGCAGCAGCGTCTTCGTCAGCATGGTGATCTTTTCGGCGTTGATCGTCAGCTCGCCGCGCTTGGTGCGGCGCACCTTGCCGGTGACGCCGATGATGTCGCCGAGGTCGATCAGCGGCAGAAGCTCGCGGGCCTCTTCCGGCGTCGTGTCCTTGTGGCTGAAGATCTGGATCTTGCCGGAGGCGTCGCGCAGGTCGATGAACATGCCGGAATTGCGCGCGGAATAGACGCGGCCGGCCACCGTCACCTCGTCCTGCGTTTCGGTGTCGGGTGCGAGATCGGCATATTTTTCGGCCAGTTCCGCATTCGTCGCCGTGCGGTGGAAGTGGGCGGGATAGACGTCGCCGATCTTGTCGCGCAGGATCTTCAGCTTCTGGGCGCGGACTTCCGAGGCGTCGGACGACAGGGGGCTTTCAGTCTTTTCGGTCATCTTTGTCTTTCCCTATCCGGTTGTCAGTTCGCGCCGGCGAGCGTAGCGGCCGCGGCGGTGGCCACCTTCAGGCGCTGGCGCACCACGGAGCGGCCGAGCAGCGCCATCGAGTCGAACAGCGGCAGCGAGCGCGACGCGCCCGACACGGCGATGAAGAGCGGCGGCGTGACGACGCGCAGCTTCTTGCCGAGACGGTCGGAAATGGCGCGCAGTTCCGCCTCGATGGTCTCGACGTTCCATTCGAGGATCTTTTCAAGATCGGCGGAAACCGTCTGGAGGATTTCCAGCGTCTCTGCCGGCGAGGTTTTCAGGCCCGCGAAGCTTTCCGGTTTCACGCCCACGTCGCTCGCCAGCAGGAAGCCGGCGAGCTGCGGCAGCTCGCCGAGCTTGGAAATGCGGCTCTGGGCCAGTTTCAGGCCTTCCGTCAGGCGGTCGTTCTCGGAGGCCCAGCCGACGATGCGGGCCAGGAATTCCTCCGGGCTCAGCTTCTCGCGCAGCCAGCGGCCGTTCAGCCAGTCGAGCTTCTGGATGTCGAAGATCGCGCCGGCCTTGGAAAGATTGTCCGGGTCGAACTTTTCGGCAAGTTCGTCCATCGTCAGCATTTCCTCGCCCTCGGCGATCTGGATGAAGAACAGGCCGAGGAAGTTCATCAGCGCTTCCGGCAGGTAGCCGAGCGCCGAATAATAGGAGATCGAGGTCGGGTTCTTGCGTTTGGAAAGCTTCGACTTGTCGGCGTTGCGCATCAGCGACAGGTGCATGAACACCGGTTCCTGCCAGCCGAAGTAGCGGTAGAGCAGGATGTGCTTCGGCACGGAGGCCAGCCATTCCTCGCCGCGCGCGACGTGGGTGATCTGCATCAGATGGTCGTCGATGACGTTGGCCATGTGATAGGTCGGCATGCCGTCGGCCTTGATCAGGACCTGCATGTCGACGGATTCCCACGGGATCGACACATCGCCGTAGACGCCGTCATGGAAATCGCACGAGCCTTCCGTGGGGATCTTCATGCGCACGACGGAGGGTTCGCCGGCGGCGACGCGGGCTTCCACTTCCTCGGCCTTGAGGTTGAGGCAATGGCCGTCATAGCCCGGCGGCTTGCCGGCGGCGCGCTGCGCCTCGCGCATCTCATCCAGCCGCTCCGGCGTGCAGAAGCAGCGGAAGGCGTGGCCCTTGTCGAGCAGTTCCTGCGCATAGGGCCAGTACATGGCCTTGCGGTCGGACTGGCGGTACGGACCGTGCGGGCCGCCGACATCCGGACCTTCCGACCATTCCAGGCCGCACCATTTCAGCGCTTCCAGAACCTTCTGCTCGAATTCCGGCGTCGAGCGCGTGGCGTCGGTATCCTCGATGCGCAGGATGAAGGTGCCACCGTGCTTTTTGGCAAACAGGTAGTTGAACAGGGCGATATAGGCCGTGCCGACATGCGGCTCGCCGGTCGGGGAGGGGGCAATGCGGACGCGAACGCCGGAAGTGCTCATTCGAATTCTCGATCCATGATCCATATCCCGATGTCTCACCCGTGCGGGCGACGGGCATTCGGGGCGATTTCGGGTGGAAAAGGCCGGGCACGAGAAGGCGTGGCCCGCCGCGGAAACGGCCTTCCATTCGGGCAAGGCTTAGGCCACATTCGCCCCCGGACGTCAAGAAGAACCGTGCATTTCATCCGCTGCCGGCCGACGCAAGAAGGCCCCCGCGCGAGGCGGGGGCCTTGTCATCCGGTGCTTGAACCGAAAGGGCTGGCGGTCTCAGTGCCCGGCAGCCCTGTCCTTCTGGCGCTTGCGCCGCGCCAGCATGTTGAGCGCCTCGACCAGTGCCGAGAAGGTCATGGCGGCGTAGATGTAGCCCTTGGGGACGTGGAAGCCCATGCCTTCGGCGATCAGAGTCATGCCGATCATCAAGAGGAAGGCCAGCGCCAGCATGACGATGGTGGGGTTCTTCTCGATGAAGTTGGCAAGCGGGGTCGCCGCCAGAAGCATGACGGTGACGGCCACGACGACCGCGACGACCATGATCGGCAGATGCGGCGTCATGCCGACGGCGGTGATGATGCTGTCCACGGAAAAGACGAGGTCGAGCAGCAGGATCTGGCCGATGGCGGCGGCAAAGCTCTGCACGACCGGGCCGCCCACCATGTCTTCCTTGTGGTCGACGGGATCGACGTTGTGATGGATTTCCCGCGTGGCTTTCCAGACGAGGAAGAGGCCGCCGGCAATCAGGATCATGTCCTTCCACGAGAAGGGGTGATCGAAGAGGGTGAACACCGGTGTCGTGAGCTGGACGATCCAGGCGACCGTGCCGAGCAGCGCAAGGCGCATGACCAGCGCCAGGCCGATGCCGATCCGGCGGGCCTTCTCGCGCTGGTGCGCGGGCAGCTTGTTGGTGAGAATGGAGATGAAGATGAGGTTGTCGATACCGAGGACGACTTCCATGACGATGAGCGTCACGAGGGCAATCCAGGCAGACGGATCGGAAAGCAGAGGCACAATGTCCTGCATGGGGGGAGGAAAACCTTCCTGTGTGTTTCTTACCCCGGCTCATGTATATCGCTACGGCACCGCCGCAAGGCGGTAACGAAAATGTTATCGTAATTGAACGGCGGTCAGGCCGGCCCGGTGCCGTAGCGGGCCATGAAGGTCTTCACGGCCTCGCCGGTGGTGTAGGCGATCTCTTCCGGAGTGGGCGGCTCGGGCATTTCGCCGAACAGGCGGAACTTGAGGAAGGTGCCGGTGGCGAGGTCGATGAACTGGCGGGCGGCGAGGTCAGTGTCCTCGGCCACCAGCCGGCCGTTCTTCACCTCGCGGTCGATCATTTCCTTCAGGACGGTGCGGATGGTGGCCGGGGCGGAGCGGAAGAAGCCGCGCGTCAGGCCCGGCATGCGGCCGGCGACGGCGATCACGTTTCGCATCGCGCAGATCGTGCCCTTGCCGCACATATGGGCGGTCAGCGCCCTGCCGTAATGATCGAGCGCTTCCTCGACATGGTCGTATCGCGCGACGGCCTTGCGCATTTCGGTGGCGAAGCGATCCCGTTCGCGGGCGATCAGCGCGCCGAAAAGCTGTTCCTTGTTCTCGAAGTAGACGTAGATCGTGCCCTTGGAGACGCCTGCCTCGCGCACGATGTCGTTCATGCTGGCGGCGTCGAAGCCCTGCGCCATGAAGACCGTGCGCGCGCCGTCGAGAATCTTCTCGCGCTTGACGGGGTCCTCGCCGGCGGCAAAGCGGCTGCCATGCGCGGGGCAGGGGTTCGCGCCCCCGCTGTGCCTCTGGTCTTCGCCGCCCATCGTCTCTTTCGCTCCTGTCGATCATCCAAATCGAACCGTTCAGTTCGATTGGTACTTGATATGCGTCAGGAAACGGTCTATGTCAACGACAATCGAACCGAACGGTTCAGTTCAATCAAATTCTATTCGTTTCACGGTGTGATGACATGACGGATGTCGCTGAAAGGGTGGCGCCCGACGCCAACGATACGGTTGTCGGCAAGCAAACTGCGGATGTGGCGAAACCAGCGGCCCCGCCAGCGGCCCCCGCTTCTGCCCCTGCCAGGGCACGGAAGCGGCCGAATCCCGCTCTGGTGCTGGTTGTGCTCGCTCTCGCCGGCGCGGGCGGATGGTACGCCTATGACTGGTGGAAGGACGGCCGCTTTCTCGTCTCCACCGACGATGCCTATGTGGCGGGCGATATCGCGGTCATCGCGCCGAAGGTCTCCGGTTACGTGGCGAAGGTCGATGCGACCGAGAACCAGTTCGTCAAGGCCGGCGATCCGCTGGTGACGCTGGACGACGGCGACTATCGCCTTGCGGTTCGAGAGGCCGAGGCGGCGATTGCCACCGAAAAACTTGCGCTGGAGCGCATCGACGCCCAGATCGTCGGCGCGAAGGCGTCGCTGGCGCAGGCCAGTGCCCAGAAACTCGCGCTCGACGCTGCGGTGCGCGGCGCACTGATCAACCGCGACCGTGCCGAGTCGCTCCAGGCGAAGGATGTCGGCACGACGGCCTCGCGCGACAATGCGCGGATCGCCTTCGATCAGGCGAAGGCCAATCTCGCGGCCGGCGAGGCGGCGGTGTCTGCCGCCGACGCCAATATCCGTCTGCTGGAAACACAGCGCAAGGAAGCCGAAAGCACGCTGGTGACGCTCAACATCAGCCTCGAAAAGGCGAACCGCGATCTGGAATTCACCGTGCTGCGCGCGCCCTATGACGGGATTGCCGGCAATTTCGCGGTGCAGACCGGCGATTATGTGGCGGCAGGCAAGCGCCTCGCCGCGCTGGTGCCGACCGACGCGCTTTATATCGACGCCAATTTCAAGGAAACGCAGCTCGAGAGGATCGCGCCCGGCGCCAAGGTGCGCATCCATGTCGATGCGGCCGGGGACAGGGAATTCGAAGGCACGGTCGAATCGATCGCGCCGGCCTCCGGCTCGGTCTTCTCCATGCTGCCGGCGGAAAACGCCACGGGCAATTTCACCAAGATCGTCCAGCGCGTTCCCGTGCGGATCGCCCTGCCCAAGGAGGCGCTCGGCGAGGGATGGCTGCGCGCCGGCCTGTCCACGGTCGTCGATGTCGACATACGCACGGCGCCGTCGAAGGTCGCGGCTGCGAACTGAGGACCCTGCGTCATGAGCGCCAGCACCGCCGCGCCGCCGCTCGCCTCGCAGGCGAAGCCGGCTTCCGCCGGAGACCGCATGGAACCCCGCCGCGTCATCGCCTTCCTGGCGATGGTCTTCGGCATGTTCATGGCGATCCTCGACATCCAGATCGTTTCCGCGTCGCTTTCGGAGATCCAGGCCGGCCTGTCGGCCAGTTCGGACGAAATTCCGTGGGTGCAGACCGCCTACCTGATCGCGGAGGTCATCATGATCCCGCTTTCGGGCGTGCTGGCGCGCATTCTGTCTACGCGCGTGCTGTTCGCGATGTCGGCGGCGGGCTTCACCCTGGCCTCGGCGCTGGCCGCCACCGCGACCAACATCGAGCAGATGATCGTCTACCGCGCGCTTCAGGGCTTCATCGGCGGCGGCATGATCCCCTCGGTGTTCGCGGCGGCCTTCACCATCTTTCCACCGTCGAAGCGCAATATCGTCTCTCCGATGATCGGCCTCGTCGCCACGCTTGCGCCGACCATCGGGCCGACCATCGGCGGTTATCTCAGCCACGCCTTTTCCTGGCACTGGCTGTTCCTCGTCAACGTCATCCCGGGAATCATCGTCACGGCGCTGACCTGGACGCTGATCGATTTCGACCGGCCCGAGCCGGGACTTTTGAAGAAATTCGACTGGTCGGGGCTGGCCTCGATGGCGGTCTTCCTCGGAACGCTGGAATACGTTCTGGAGGAAGGCAACAACAAGGACTGGTTCCAGGACGAGCATATCGTCATCGGCACGGTGGTCATGGTCATCGGCGCGGTCGTGTTCTTCTGGCGGGCGTTCCGGGTCGAACTGCCGGTCGTCGACCTGCGCGCCTTCGCCAACCGGAATTTCGCCATCGGCTCGCTGTTTTCCTTCGTCATGGGCATCGGGCTCTACGGGCTCACCTATCTCTATCCGCTCTATCTGGCGCGCATCCGCGGCTATGATTCGCTGATGATCGGCGAGACGATGTTCGTCTCCGGCCTGTCGATGTTCGTCATGGCGCCGATTGCCGGGCGGATGGCCAGCGCGCTCGATCCGCGCGTCATGATGCTGATCGGGTTCGCCGGCTTCGGCGCCGGCACATGGATGGTGACGGGACTGACCGCCGACTGGGATTTCTACGAATTGCTGTGGCCGCAGATCCTGCGCGGCACCTGCCTGATGATGCTGATGGTGCCGATCAACAACATCGCGCTCGGCACCCTGCCGCCAGAGCGCATGAAGAACGCCTCGGGACTCTACAACCTGACGCGCAACCTCGGCGGCGCGGTGGGGCTTGCCGTCGTCAACACGCTGTTGACGATCCGCACAGACGAGCATCACCTGCGCCTGGCGGAAAAGCTCGACTGGAGCAATCCGGCGGCGCTCGACTGGCTCGCCAGCGTCGGGGCGAACTACGACGCCCACGGTCTCGACGGCGCCTCCGTCGCGCTCGGGAAACTCGCCGGCGTGGTGAGCCAGCAAGCGACGGTCATGGCGTTCAGCGATGTCTTCCTGCTGCTTACCGCGCTGTTCATCGGATTGTCGCTGATGACGGTCATGGTGAAGCGTCCTGCCGGACAAAAGGTGGGCGGCGACGCCCACTGACCCTGTGAAAACGCCTGAGGCGGGGTGATTTTGGGCTTGGCTTCCCGATCTGAAACGTTGTAGCGCTTTCCAAAACGCTTTGAGAGACGATTCATGATTGAGCCGCACAAGCTTGCCGACCGTTTTCCGGACGATTTCATGTTCGGTGTCGCCACCGCCGCCTTCCAGATCGAGGGGGCCTCGCGGACCGATGGCCGCAAGCCGTCGATCTGGGATGCCTTCGCCAACATGCCGGGCCGCGTTTTCGAAGGCCACAACGGCGATGTCGCGTGCGACCACTACAACCGCCTCGAGGACGACCTCGACCTGATCCGCGACCTCGGCGTTTCGGCCTACCGGTTCTCCATCGCCTGGCCCCGCATCTTTCCCGACGGAACCGGCCCGCTCAACGAAAAGGGGCTCGATTTCTACGACCGGCTGGTGGACGGCTGCAAGGCGCGGGGCATCAGGACCTTCGCGACGCTCTATCACTGGGATCTGCCGCTGCTGCTCGCCGGCGACGGCGGCTGGACGGCGCGGTCGACGGCCTATGCGTTCCAGCGCTATGCCCGTACGGTGATGTCGCGTCTCGGTGACCGTCTGGACGCGGTCGCGACGTTCAACGAGCCGTGGTGCTCTGTCTGGCTCAGCCATCTCCACGGCCTTCATGCGCCGGGCGAGCGCAACATGGATGCGGCGCTGCATGCGCTGCACACCACCAACTTCGCCCACGGGCTCGGCCTGGAGGCGATCCGTTCGGAAGCGCCGAACGTGCCGGCGGGCATCGTGCTCAACGCCCACCGGGTGGTGCCGGCAACGGGCAGCGCCGAAGACAGGGCCGCCGCCGAGCGGGCCTTTGCCTTCAACAATGGCGTGTTCTTCGAGCCCTATCTGAAGGGGGCCTATCCCGAAAGCTTCATGCAGGCCTTCGGCAGCCGCATGCCGAAGATCGAGGCGGACGACATGGCCGTGATCAGCCGGCCAATGGACTGGTGGGGGCTGAACTATTACACGCCGATGCGCGTGCGCCACGATCCGGCGCCGGACGCCGTGTTCCCGGCGGTGAAGGAGGCGCCCTTCGTGTCCGACGTGGTCACGGATATCGGCTGGGAGGTTTATCCCGCGGCGCTGACCGAGCTGATCGGCGAACTCTACAGCCGCTACGACCTGCCGGAACTTTACATCACCGAGAACGGCGCCTGCTACAACACGGGCGTCGAGAACGGCGAGGTCGATGACCAGCCGCGCCTCGATTATTACGCGCAACACCTCGATGCGGCAGCGGACGCGATTGCCGCCGGTCATCCGCTGCGGGGCTATTTCGCGTGGAGCCTGATGGACAATTTCGAATGGTCGGAGGGCTACAGGATGCGCTTCGGCCTTGTCCATGTCGATTACGACACGCAGGTGCGGACGATCAAGAAGAGCGGCAGATGGTACGGCGCGCTTGCCGGCGCGTTTCCGCGCACCGGCCGCCAGCCGGGATAACCGGGCCGTTTCAGGATTGAAATTCCCGGAAATGTCGTGATATTGGAAAATTATATCTCGGAAACGCAGGTCGTTTCCGGGATAAAGCGATAACACTTTAAATTGTCTACGGCCTCTCCAGGCCCTATGTGACGGGTTGAAGATATGACCGGTTGTGTTCTTTCGATGCGAATGTGCCGCCTTGCACATTGATTGAACCGCCACCCGTTTTGCGGGCGGACAGACGCCCATTTCCTTTCAGAGTATTCCCGATGATCGAACAGTCCCGCGTAACGCCCGTGGCGGCAAAGGGGGCGATATGAACGTGTCGCCATCCGTGTCGCACGCCAATCCTTCCACTGAAACCACGGCCACGCGCCCGATGGTGCGTTTTGAGGCCGCCGGCAAGATCTTCGCCGGCTCCGGCGCACGGCCCGCCTTCACCGCCCTTGAGGATATCGACTACACCGTGCCGCGCGGCGCGATCGCCGGCATCATCGGACGCTCCGGTGCCGGCAAGTCCACGCTGATCCGTCTGGTGAACGGGCTGGAAACGCCGACGAGCGGTAAGGTGTTCGTCGATGGCGTCGACGTCGCCGCGCTCGATGCCGCCGGTCTCAGGGCGCTGCGCCGCGAGGTCGGGATGATCTTCCAGCACTTCAACCTGCTTTCCTCGCGCACTGCCTTCGAAAACGTCGCGCTGCCGCTGGAGATTGCGGGGATCAGTTCCGCCGCCATCCGCGGCAAGGTGCTGCCGCTGCTCGATCTCGTCGGGCTTTCCGACAAGGCAGAGCGCTATCCGGCGGAGCTTTCCGGCGGGCAGAAGCAGCGCGTCGGCATTGCCCGCGCGCTGGCGACGGACCCGAAGCTGCTTCTGTCGGACGAGGCGACCTCCGCCCTCGACCCGGAAACCACGCAGTCGATCCTCGAACTCTTGAGGCGTATCAATGCCGACCTCGGCCTGACCGTCCTGCTCATCACCCACGAAATGGAAGTGGTGAAGACCGTCGCGAGCGATGTTGCCGTCATCGACGGCGGCCGCATCGTGGAGCGGGGCCGGACCTTCGACGTCTTCACGCGCCCTCAGCACGAGACGACGCGCAGTCTTCTCGCCGCCGCCTCGATGGGCGCGAAGCTGCCGGACTGGATCAGTTCGGATCTCAAGCCGTCGCCGGCGGCGGGCGACAGGGCCCTCGTGCGCCTGATCTTCTTCGGCAAGACCGCCTTCCAGCCCCTGACGGCGCGGCTGGTCGCCGAGATCGGGCCGGACGTGAACATTCTGGCCGGCGCGATCGACGAGATCGCCGGCGAGCCCTTCGGCTCGCTGGTCGTCTCCTATCCCGCCGATGCGGAGACGCTCGAACGGGCGGCGCGCTTCTATGCGCGAACCGGTCTGGCCACGGAGGTGCTCGGCTATGGCGTTTGACATGCTTCTCGGCCTTCTCGGAAAGGCGCTCTGGCAGACGCTGCACATGGTGCTGGTCTCCGGCATCATCGGCTCGCTGATCGGCCTTCCCATCGGCATCTTTCTCGCGACCAGCGGCAAGGGCGAGCTTTTCGAGGCGCCGCTCACGAACCGCATCGTCGGCCTGATCGTCAACGCGACGCGCTCGACGCCCTTCATCATTCTCGTGGTGGCGATCATTCCGTTCACGCGGATGGTGGCCGGTACGTCCATCGGCACGTCCGCGGCGATCGTGCCGCTGACCATCGCGACGATCCCGTTCTTCGCCCGGCTGGTCGAGGGGTCTATCCGCGAGGTGGACAAGGGGCTGATCGAGGCCGCCCGGGCGATGGGGGCGACGCCGTTCCAGATCGTTCGCAAGGTTCTGCTGGCCGAAGCCCGGCCCGGGCTGACGCTCGGCCTGACGCTGACCATCGTCAGCCTGATCGGCTATTCGGCGATGGTCGGCGCGGTGGGCGGCGGCGGTCTCGGCGACCTCGGCATCCGCTACGGCTACCAGCGCTTCATGCCGGAGGTGATGCTGGCCGTTGTGGTGGTGCTGATCTTTCTGGTGCAGGCCGTTCAGACGGCAGGCGACCGGCTGGCCCGGCATTTCGACAAGCGCAGCCGCAAGAACTGAATGCCGTCCGGGGAAGGGGCCGTCGAGAGACAGGCCGCCCCGAGCCAACAAGAGAATACCTGCCGGCGGATGGTCTTCCGGCAGCGGTTTTCAAAGATCGACCATGATCGGATATGAGGAAACGTCCATGAAGAAAATCCTGTTTGCAGCAGCGCTTTCCCTGCTGGCCGGCGCGTCCGGCGCCTTCGCCGAAACGCTGAAGATCGGCGTGACGCCGGGCCCGCACGCCCAGATCATCGAGAAGGTCAAGGAAGTGGCCAAGACCAAGGGCCTCGATCTCGACGTGCTCGAATTCTCCGATTACGTGGTGCCGAACCAGGCGCTGAACGACGGCGAACTGGACGTGAACTCCTTCCAGCACCAGCCCTATCTCGACAACCAGGTCGCTGACCGCGGCTTCAAGCTGGAAAGCGTCGCCCAGACCGTCAACTTCCCGATGGGCGTCTATTCGAAGACGGCCAAGTCGGTCGACGAATTGCAGGAAGGCGCGAAGATCGCCATCCCGAACGACCCGACCAATGGCGGCCGCGCCCTGCTGATCGTCGCGGACAAGGGCCTGATCAAGCTGCGCGAAGGCGCTGGTCTGCGCGTCACGGTCGCGGATATCGTCGAGAACCCGAAGAAGTTCGAATTCGTCGAACTCGACGCGGCCCAGCTTCCGCGCTCCCTCGACGACGTGACGGCTGCCGTCATCAACACCAACTACGCGCTGGAAGCCGGCCTCGACCCGTCCAAGGACCCGCTGTTTGTCGAAGGCGAGAAGGCGCCGTACATCAACGTCATCGCCGTGCGTTCGGAAGACAAGGACAAGCCGTGGGTGAAGACGCTGGTCGAGTCCTATCATAGCCCGGAAGTGAAGGCCTATATTCTCGACCAGTTCAAGGGCGCCGTCGTTCCGGCCTGGTAAGATCCGGACACGCGCCGAACGGCGTGTTTGCGCATTGATCAACCCTCTCTTTCGTCACCCTCGGGGCTTGAGCCCCGAGGCTCCACGCCGCAGGCGACGTGGTGGATGGTCGGGTCAAGCCCGACCATGACGAAAGAGAGCGATGCGCCGATTGTCAGCAGTCCGAACCCGCCGAAAGGCGGGTTTTTTCATGGGAAAATCCGCTTCTTCACTCTCCGGGATGAAGCGTCTTGTCGTCGTGGCGTTCCTCGAGGCGAACGGCGATGTAGCCGAGCGCGACGACGACCAGCGGTGTGACGACGAATGCGAGCGTCCAAGTGCTCATGGCATCAGCCCTTTCAGAACACGTCTTGCCATCAAATGTAATGCAATCGCCGAAAAAAGCCAGACTGCGATGCCGACGGTGAGGCGGACACCCGAAATTGCGCTGCCGAAATTGCCGATATTGTAGAGGAAGCCGGCAACGGGTGTCGCGATCCCGACCGTGAAGCAGGCTGTCGAGGCCCGGTCGAGCGCATTGGCGAGAAGCTTCTTCTGCTCGTTGCGGACCTCCGACATCGGAAACGCCTCAACTGCCGATGTGGCGGGTGCCGCGCTGCTTTGCCAGTTCGATCTGCTTCTGGCGCTGGCGGTAGCGTTCCAGGTCGGCGGCGGAATGGGTGCCTTGGCAATGCGGGCAGGATACGCCTTCCTCGAAAAGCGGCGAGCGGCGGTCTTCCTCCGTCAGCGGATAGCGGCAGGCGTGGCAGAGCGTGTGCTCGCCTTCCTTCAGGCCGTGGGTGATCGACACGCGCTCGTCGAAGACGAAGCAGGCGCCTTCCCACAGGCTTTCCTCTTCCGGCATTTCCTCCAGATATTTCAGGATGCCGCCCTTGAGATGGTAGACCTCGTCGAAGCCTTCCTGCTTCATGAAGGCGGTGGCCTTCTCGCAGCGGATGCCGCCGGTGCAGTACATGGCGATCTTCGGCTTGTTGTGCAGGCCGGGATTGTTGCGCACCCAGTCCGGAAATTCGCGGAAGGTCTTGATGTTCGGATCGACCGCGCCCCTGAAGAGGCCGATGGCGGTTTCGTAATCGTTGCGGGTGTCGATCAGGATCGTGTCCGGGTCGGAGATCAGTTCGTTCCACGCGCGCGGATCGAGATAGGTGCCGACGACCTTGTTGGGGTCGATGTCCTCGACGCCCATCGTGACGATTTCCTTCTTCAGCCGCACCTTCATGCGCAGGAAGGGCATTTTCGAGGCGTGGCTTTCCTTGTGTTCCAGGCCTGCGAATTCCGGCTGTGCGCGCAGGAAGGCGAGGACCCGGCGGATGCCGGCATCCGGTCCGGCGATGGTGCCGTTGATGCCCTCCCGGGCGAGCAGCAGCGTACCCTTCACGCCGTTTTCGTCGCAGAGCGCCTGGAGCGGCTCGCGCAGCGCCGCATGGCCCGGAAAGGCGGCGAAGTGGTAGAGCGCGGCGACGAGGAAGGCGCCGTGCGTTTCGGGGCGGGGAAGGGCTGTGCTATCGGTCATGGCCGGGAAATACCGCTTTGCGGGGCTTTCCGCAATCGGAATCCCTTGCCGGCGCACGGTTTGCGCGCCGCCGGACTGTCAGTTGCCGAGCCCGTTCCAGAGGATTTCGATCGGTTCGGCGTCCTCTTTCGGATCGGCGGCGAAAACCTTCGCGGCCTGCTGGAGCGCCGACAGGCGCAAGGCTTCCCGCCGGCGGGCGAGAACCCGCTGCTGGATGACCTGTTCGATGGCCTCGCCGAAATGCTGCGGCTCCTTTTCCATCAACAGCACGATGCCGGCCAGATCGTTTTCACGCCCGAGCGTGTCGATGAGGTCGCGCAGCCTGTCCTGCCGCGCCGTCAGGGCTTGCGGCCAGAGCGGCTTCAGCAGGGTATGATAGGCGTTGGCGGTCTGGGTCGCCTTGCGCAGTTCGTGAAAGGCCTCCGCCGGCGAATCGACGGTCAGCGGCGAAAGGGCCCGTCGGCCCTTCTGCATGGCGCGCTGCCAGTTGCGGGCGATCAGGCGGGCCGTCTTCTTCCGGCTGTCGGGGAGGGAAAGGACGGCGGTGCCCTCGATGGCCCCGGCGAGGGCCTCGATGGCAGCGGCGATGTCCGCTTCCGTGTCCTGTCCGGTCAGGCTGTCGCGGCGTGCCTCGAGCGCAGCCGCGGTGCGGGTCAAAAGCGCCGTTTCGTCGGCGCTGCGGGCCTGTGCCACCAGCCAGCGGGCGGTTTCGGCCAGTGCGGCGGCCTCGCGTCCGCGTGCCAGACGGCGGGCGATGTCGCGCAGGCGGGCATTCTCGCGGGAGAGATCGGCCTTGTTGCGATGGGCGACGAGCCGGTAGAGCGCCCGCATCCGCTTCAGCGTCTTGCGGGTTTCATGCACGGCGTGGTGCGGTCCCTCGGGCTGGCCGCTCAGAAGGGCGACGGCGTTCTCGAAGGCTTCTCGCGCCCCGGACCGCAGCCGTGCGCCCGAAAGGGTGGCCGGGTCAAGACGAAGGGCCATGTCGGAGTTCCCCGGAAAGATCGGCAGTGGAAAGGTTGGCATTGGAATAGCGCCGATCGCCGGTGACTTCCAGCCCCGCCCATGCGGGAAGCGGCGGATGGTCGTCGACGCTTTCCAGTTCGACCTCGGCCACGGTCAGACCCTCATAGACGCCGTGATAGGCATCGATTTCCCAGAGATAGCCCTGAAAATGGACGCGGTGGCGGGTTTTCTCGATGACGATTCCCGTGGCGAGGGCGACCATCTCGCGGGCGTCCGCCAGGGGAACCGGGTATTCGAACTCCGCCCGCACCAGGGCCGAGGCGCCGACCTTGACGCAAAGCCTGGCGCTTTCTCCGTTCTCTATCCTGATGCGCACAGACCGGTCGTCGCCGCGCATCAGATAGGCCTGCGTCAGCGACGACCGGGATATGACGGCGTTCCGCCAGCTCGCGTCGGTCACGAGGAATTTTCGCTCTATTTCAGTCGGCATCGCTTCCCGTCCATATGGCCGCAGGTCCGCTTATAGGTTACGCTTTTGTCTCGACAATGACAGCCAGTCGGCCTATTCATGCGCTAATTCAATCGTTTTAAACCGAGGCGAGATTTCATGAGCGACACGACCGGAACCCTGCTTTCCATTCTCAAGAGCCAGCCGGTGATGCCGGTGCTGATCATCGAGCGGGTCGAGGATGCGGTGCCGCTCGCCCGGGCGCTGGCGGCAGGCGGACTGAAGGCCATCGAGGTGACGCTGCGCACGGCGGTCGCGCTCGATGCGATCCGCGCCATTTCCGAGCAGTCGCCGGATACGCTCGTCGGTGCCGGCACGATCCTTTCGCCCGACGATTATCAGGCGGCGGTCGAGGCCGGCGCCAGGTTCATCGTCAGCCCCGGCGCGACGCCGGCCCTGTTCGCCGCCGCCCGGACCAGCGGCGTGCCCTATCTGCCGGGCACCTCGACGGCCAGCGAAATCATGGCCGCGCGCGAAGCGGGTCTCGGCATCGTCAAGTTCTTCCCCGCCGAGCAGTCGGGGGGCGCTGCCTTCCTCAAGGCCATCTCCTCGCCGATCGCCGACATGAAGTTCTGCCCGACCGGCGGCATTTCGCTCAGGAATGCCGGGGATTACCTGTCGCTTCCCAACGTTGTGTGCGTGGGCGGCTCCTGGGTCGCGCCGAAGGATCTCGTCGCTGCCGGCGACTGGGACGCGATCACCAAGCTGGCGAGCGAGGCCGCCGCGCTCAGATAATCGCGGCGTCAGCCTTTTTTCGGCCGGCGGTCCTTCCTATGTGTTGCCTTGCAACGCGACGACGAAGGAGAGCCGCACGATGTTCGACGCCAAAAAGCTTCTTGACCAACTGCTGGGATCGCAGGTGCCGGGAACCACCGGAACCGTCCGCGACAAGGCGGACGGCGCCGTGAAGCTCGCCAAGGGCAATCCGCTGGCGACGGGGGCGATCGCCGCCGCGCTGCTCGGCACCAAGACCGGCCGCAAGCTGGCCGGCAATGTCGCCGTGGTCGGGGGGCTCGCCGCCATCGCCGGCCTCGGCTATCAGGCCTACAGGAATTACCAGCAGGGCAAGGCGCCGGGTGCGGCCGAACCGGCTGCGCCGGCATCGGAGCCGCTCGTTCTTGCGCCACCTCCGGCCCAGTCCGGCTTCGAACCGGACGTCCTTTCCAATGATTTCGTCCTGGTTCTGGTGCGCGCCATGATCGCGGCCGCCAAGGCAGACGGTCATATCGATGAAGCCGAGCGCGCCCGCATCGTCGAGCGCGGCAATCTGGCCGGACTCGGCGGCGAGGCGGAAGCCTTCCTGGCGGAAGAACTGGCCTCGCCCACGGATATCGACGCGCTGGTCGGCGCGGCCAGAACCGAGGAGCAGAAGGTGGAACTCTACACCGCCTCACGGCTCGCCATCGACCCGGACAGCCGGGCCGAGCGCGGCTATCTCGATCTTCTCGCCGGCCGTCTGGCGCTGGACGATGCGCTGGTCGACCACATCGAGGCGACGGTTTCCGCACACAAGGCCTGAACGAACGGGCCGGTTGTCTTTGCGGGACAGCCGGCCTATTCCTTCTCGAAAGCACAGGCATCGAGAGGGAACATGCGCGATCTGTCGGAATTCAAGGGGTGCCCCGCGCCGCGACCCGTAACGCTCAGGGGCCGGTTCGTCACGGTCGAGCCGTATGACCGGGAGCAGCACCTGTCCGCTCTCTGGGACGGGCTGGGCGGCATGGGCATCAATCCGCTGCTGACCTATTTCACCAATGACGATTTCGGCGGCATCGGAGATTTCGATGCCTGGCTGGAGAAGTGCCGCACGAAGAGCAACTGGCTGGTCCACGTTTTTCGCGACAACGCGACAGGCAAGGTCGTCGGCATGGCGAGCTATATGCGCGCCGATCCGGCCAACGGCGTGGTGGAGGTCGGCGGCGTCGCGCACGGCCCGGCAATGGCCCGCTCGCCGCTCTCAACCGAGGCGCATTACCTGATGGCGGGGCACATCTTCGACGATCTCGGCTATCGCCGCTACGAATGGAAGTGCCATAACGGCAACGAGGCGAGCAAGGCCGCGGCCCGCCGCTACGGCTTCACCCATGAGGGGCTTTTCCGCCAGCACATGCTGTCCAAGCGGCAGAACCGCGACACGGCGTGGTTCTCGATCATCGACGGCGAATGGCCGGCCGTCAGGGCCGCCTTCGAGGCATGGCTGGCGCCCGGCAATTTCGATGCGGACGGCAGGCAGGTGCGCAGGCTGGAGGAGATCAGGGCGGCTCAGGACTGAAGCGAGGCCGCCAGCAGCGTCACGCCGACGAAGACGATGAACAGGGCGCCGCCGATTTCGATTGCGGCGCGCAGCCTGCCCGCCGTCTTCGAGCCCGGCCGGGTGAAGCGCAAGGCGACATCCTTCGCGCCGACGGCGAGTGAGGCAAGGATGGAGACGGTGATCGCGGTGCCGAGCGAGATGGCGAGAACCGACAGGATGCCGCCGAGATAAAGACCGTTGAGCAGCGAAAAGCTGACGACGAGGATCGCGCCCGAGCAGGGGCGAAGACCGACAGCGAGGATGGCCGACCAGGCTTCCCTGATGCTGAAACGCTCGGATTTCAGCATGGCGGGGTCCGGCATGTGCGTCATGCCGCAATCGGCGCATATGCCGTCCGGGCCGGGGCGCGCACGCCCGCCGCAGGGTTCGGCCCGGAAATCGAGCCCGGTCCGGTTGCCGCGGGCCATCGTGCCGTCGAACAGCGAATCCGTTGCCGCTGGTCGCAGGTTGAGCGATCTGACCTTGCCGTACAGTAGCCAGAGGCCGAACAGCGCGACGAGGGCGAAGCTGGCGCGTTCCATCGCCTGGGTCGCCATCGTCAGCGAGACGGACGTGCCGCGCAGCACGAGATAGGCGACGCCGACCAGCACGATCGCCATCAGGCCCTGCATCATCGCCGAGAGGAAGGAGATCGCGACGCCGCGCCGCAGCTGCGTTTCGTTGGCGATCATGTAGGAGGATATGACCGCCTTGCCGTGGCCGGGCCCGGCGGCGTGAAAGATGCCGTAGGCGAAGGAGAGGCCGGCGAGGCTCCAGAGCTGCCACGGGTCCTGGCGCATGGCCGAAAGCGCGCCGGTGAGCGCGCGGTAGAAGCCTTGCTGCTCCCGGTTCACGAAGGCGAGGAACGGGCCGAAGAGGCCGTTCGTCCTGAAGGACGGTTCGGCGGCGCCGATGCCGAGCGAGGATTGCGCGGCCGCAAGACCTGCGCCGAACACCAGAACCAGTGCCGCAAGCGCGGCAGTGCGACCGGCTCTCAGCACGAAAGCTCCAGCTGAACGGCAAAGAGCTTGGACATGTTCGTGCCGGCGGGGTCGTCGAAGAAGGCGGCCGTCAGCTTGTCCTGGTTCTGGGCCAGCACTTCGTCGGGATCGGGCCGGAGCACGGTGCGCTTGCAGGCGGAAACGGCCTTGCCCTCGGTCGCCATGTCCTCGTCATGCACGAAGTCGATCGAGGTGTAGAAGGTCGGGTCCCAGACGCCGAGGGTGATCCTGCCCTTCACGGGCAGCGGTTCCTCGGGCTTGAGGATGAAGAACATCAGGAGCTTGCCGTCCTGATAAAGCACGTTGATCACATCCGGGGGGGTGATCTTCACCTCTTTCCCGTCGGCGGCGATGTTCATGTAGTAGCCGTATTCAGCCAGAGAGTCCTTCACCGTCTGGCCGACAACCGCCGCTTCGTCCGGGTCGAGCTTGAGGTTCCTGTTGCTGTCGAAATCCATCAGGACGCTGGAGGAAAACACCTCGTCGAAGCGCCAGACGTTGCGCAGTTCGGAAATATTGCCCTGATCGTCGGAGATCGCCTCGAGGCGCGCTTCCGCGAACACATGCGGGTGGGCATGTGCCAGCGAGGGAAAGGCGACGGCGAGAGCCAGAAACAGTGCTTTTTTCATAAAGGCTTTCCTGCCGGGCGGCGGTTCTTCATCTCTGTCTGGGCGGAAAATCCGGCAGAATCAGGGCCGGAAGACCGGTTGCAGGATGCGCAAGGCCGTCCCGTCTGTCAAAGCGCGGCGATGGCGGCCGCCCTCAGGCCGGCTGGTTGGTGCGGAACCAGTTGTGCAGATAGTCCACGAGGCTGCGGACCTTGGCCGGCAGATAGCGCCGGTGCGGATAAACGGCGTAGATGCCCCGGTCTTCGGGGATATAGTCGTCGAACAGCGCGACCAGCGCGCCGGAGCGGAGATGCGGCTGGGCGACGAAATCCGGCAGGGCGGCGAAGCCGAGGCCGGCCAGCGCGCCGCGCAGCGTCGATTGCGGGCTGTTGACCTCGAGCGGGCCGCTGACGCCGACGGAGAACGCGCTGCCGTCCTTGTCCACGAAGCGGATCGTGTTGTAGTTGCGGGCGTTCTTGTCGATCAGCGCCGGCACGTTCGAAAGGTCCTGCGGGTGGCTGAACGGGCCGTGAATGGCAATGAAATGCGGCGTGGCGCAGATATGGGTGCGGAAGGGGGCGAGCTTGCGGGCGATCATGCCGGAATCCTCCAGCCGCGTGACACGGATGGCAAGATCGAACCCTTCCTCGATCAGGTCCACGAAGCGGTCGTCTGCGAGGATGTCGAGCGACAGGTCCGGGTGCGCCTTGGCGAAGTCGATCAGCGACTGGCCGACATCGGCATCCACGAAGGTGCGCGGCACGGAGATCTTGAGCCGGCCCTTGAGGTCGGTGTTGTTCTCACGCACGAGGTCGGCCAGATTGTCGATCTCCTTGAGGATGTCGGAGGCGGTGCGGTAATAGGTATGGCCGGCCTCCGTCAGCGAGAACTGGCGGGTGGTGCGGTTGAGCAGCAGCGCGCCCAGATCGTCCTCCAGCTCGCGCACATATTTGGAAAGCAGGGCTTTCGAGCGCCCGGTCTTGCGCGCCGCCGCCGAAAAGCCTTCGGCCTCCACGACGTCGATGAAGGCCCGAATGCGGGTCAGCGTGTCCATTCTTGCGTTTCTCCCTGTTGTTTTCCCTTATCGAACGGCGAAGGGTGTTCGTTCAACGGATTTTTTGAGCGCGCACGGCAAAAAGTTCTTGATTATGACGGCGAACATCCTTATCTCCCGTTCTGCCCAAAGTCGCACGTGCCTGTGGGTGTCCGCCGACCCTCGATTAGGTGAGGTCATCGGTAAGGTACCTGGAATTAACCCCTCCAGTCGCTATTCCGGCCAACCGGAAAATGCGAGGACATCTTGAAGCAACGACGGTGCGGGCCTTTCTGGTTCTCTTCCGGCTTTCCACCAGCCGGGGTCACTGAAGAGGCACACCATCATTGCCGGAAGTGCGGTCGGGTTCTCCCTCCAATCTCATGGCAGACAAGGCGGAATTCCATCCCTGAAGGGGTGTCGTTCCACTTATCGCTGACCAGGCGTTCTCGGACCGGTTTCATCCACCGGCCGGTACGATGCTACGCATGGAAAGCCCTTATCGTTCCGGTTTCGCCGGCATTGGAACCTGTGAGGGAAGAACACCATGACGACCGCCCGCATTCTCGACTTCATCAAGACCCGTCGTCCGGAAGGCCCGTGCCTTGTCGTGGATCTCGACGTGGTTCGCGACAACTATTCCGCTTTCCGTCACGCCCTGCCGGACAGCTCGATCTACTATGCCGTCAAGGCCAATCCGGCACCGGAAATCCTGTCGCTGCTGGCCGGCCTCGGCTCCAGCTTCGATTGCGCCTCGGTCGCCGAAATCCAGATGGCGCTCGATGCGGGTGCAACCGCCGACCGCATCTCCTACGGCAACACGATCAAGAAGGAGCGCGATATCGCGCGTGCCCACGCCCTCGGCGTCGGCCTCTTCGCGGTCGACAGCCATGAGGAAGTGGAAAAGGTGGCCCGCGCCGCTCCCGGCGCCCGCGTGTTCTGCCGCGTTCTGACGGATGGCGAAGGCGCCGAATGGCCGCTGTCGCGCAAGTTCGGCTGCGTGCCGCAGATGGCCGTCGACGTGCTCGTCTACGCCCACCAGCTCGGCCTGGAATCCTACGGCGTGTCGTTCCACGTCGGCTCGCAGATGCTGAAGGTCGATGCCTGGGATTCGGCTCTGTCCGACGCCAAGCGCGTCTTCGCGCAGCTCGCCAAGCAGGGCATCCATCTGAAGATGGTCAACATGGGCGGCGGCTTCCCGACGAAGTATCTCCGCGACATCCCGACGGCGGAAGCCTACGGTCAGGCGATCTTCTCGGCGCTGCGCAAGCATTTCGGCAACGCGATCCCGCGCACGATCATCGAGCCGGGCCGCGGCATGGTCGGCAATGCCGGCGTGATCAAGGCGGAAGTCGTGCTCGTCTCGAAGAAGTCGGACAACGACAACCACCGCTGGGTCTATCTCGACATCGGCAAGTTCGGCGGTCTGGCCGAGACGATGGACGAGGCGATCCGCTATCCGATCCGTACCGAGCGCGACGCCGACGCGATGGAACCTTGCGTGCTGGCCGGTCCGACCTGCGATTCCGCCGACGTGATGTATGAGAAGAACATGTATCCGCTGCCGGTTTCCCTGAGCATCGGCGACGAGGTTCTGATCGAAGGCACGGGCGCCTATACGACGACCTATTCGGCCGTTGCCTTCAACGGTTTCGAGCCGCTGAAGTCCTACGTGATCTGATGCCTGGCCCGGCTTCGTGCCGGGGCGGGCCTTTCACCCCTGATTATTGGTTGCCGTGCTGACGGCATTTGGAAACGGGAGGCTCCGATGGCCACTGTTTTTAACAATGTTCGCGCTTTTTTCACGCCTGCCGCCTTCATCGTCGACGACGAGAATGCCGGCGATGTCGTTGCGCGCGAAACGCTGCTCGATGTGGCGATGGGGCCGGACCGCCGGGCGAAGTCGTCGGAAAAGCTGCGCCGCAGCCGGCTGCCGGCCGATGGCCTGGCGCTGGTGGCGCGCGATTCCGGCGGGCATGTGATCGGCACCGTCCGCCTCTGGAATGTCGAGGCCGGCGTCACGCCCGCCGGCACGCCGGTGGACGCCCTGCTGCTGGGTCCGCTCGCGGTCGATCCGGCCCATGAGGGCAAGGGCATCGGCGGCGCACTGATGCGCGCGGCGATCGCCCGCGCCCATGATCGCGGTCACGGTGCGATCCTGCTCGTCGGCGACGCGCCCTATTACGAGCGCTTCGGCTTCTTCGCGGAGAAGACGAAGCTCCTGATGATGCCCGGCCCGACGGCACGCGAGCGCTTCCTGGCGCTGGAGTTGAAGGAAGGCTGGCTCGACGGCGCGGCGGGCATGATCGTGGCAAGCGGTCGCAAGCTCACAGTGTCGGAGCGGCGCAGGGCGGCGTGATTCTTTTACCCGCCTTCATTTTCAAGCCCTTCCCGGAAACCGGGCAGGGCCTTTGCGCGTCCGTGCTCGGCGGGGTTCAGAAAGCGGAGGCGAGCCGTCGGTCTTCATCGACGAGAACCCACAATTCCGCAGAGCGGCTTGCGGGCAGGCCGATCCCGCGGACCAACGCTTCCTTGATGGTTTCTCTGTTCCTTTGATCGAGCGCGAAAAACGTGGCCTCCAGATCGTCTCGAACGGATCGGAGATCTTCGATGAGCGGTGGTAGAAGTCGAATTCGCCGGTCTTCCCTTTGCGCCAGTGTGCGGGAGCAATAGTTCTCACGGACGTAGAAACGGCCATCCCCGACCTCATGTTCGCCGTAGCCTTGTCGCCGCTGGACGAGATGGCGCTGGAGTTTCTTCGAGGCGATGACGTAAAGACCGCTCATGACATCCGTTCTCTCTTCCATGCGCTTATATCCACCACGCCGCAATCGCCGCCTTCCGAGGCGAAGGCGAGGAGGCGGCCATTGGCGTGTCACACTGGCGACGACCGCTTGTGGCCCAAAGAGGACGTTGTAAGGCGGGCATTGCAATTTCTCAGCTAAAGTACAAACCGAAGGCTGCCAGCCTTGAATTCAACGCAACCCGCCACTCACCCGATTTCAAAGAATCCGCGCAGCCTATGCAGCGCCGAGGCAGTGATTGTCGACGACACGAGTGCCAACGCTGATGACTTTGCCGTTATTCGCGTCCGCTCGAATAAACAAGAACCGCCGCTGAGGGCATAGCAACTCCGGAGATTTTTTGTAGCATTGAATGGCATTCTTCCCAAGATCGCGGTTTTCGCCACCACCGCACTGAAATCCTGCTCGTGTCGCTTTAGCCTTTGCGGTTTCGAAGCTTGAACCGATGAGGTTCAGTCTTGCCACTTCTCTTTCGTGGGAAGCCTCCGACATTTTAAATAGGCTGCCACAACCACTTAGCGTCAGACACAGGCCCAATAGTAAGAAATAGGTTTTCATGTTTCTGCTCATCGATATTGCGTGAAATAATATTTTTGCTGGTTCAGCGTGAAGGCAAGGCGGGGTCTGCGTCCGGCTCATGGCGGCCACGGCGCCACGGACGCCATTCCGTGCGGCCCAGAGGTCCACAACTTATTCCGGCGCGCACCATCGGTACTGATCATTGAACTCCAGACTTTCGTTCTCACGTTTCAACAGGAATTCCCTCTTTTTCAAGATTTCCATCCTGGTCTTGTATTCCGTGACAGTCGTCGGGAGGATACTCCACGAGTGATGGTAATAGGAGCAGCTCTCGTTGAAATGATAAACGTTTCCAGAATTGGTCACGTTGCTCAACGTGCAAGTGGTCTTATTGCTCTTGACGCTCACTCCGTCAAAGATGAATAGCATGGAACCTTTCGGGTCGTCGCACTGATGTCGTGATTGCACGTACCTTCCCTGATCTATCGGGAGAAGGTCTTCCGCAAAGAGCGGGGTCGAGAAGGCGGTGATTAATACGGGCAAGGCGAGTGGAGATACCAAGTTCTTGAAATGCATTCTTTCAGTCTTTCAAGGGGATAGGGATCGACGGCTGCGTCAATGTTTGATGTTGTTCAGGTCGGCGGCTGAACCCTGTTGATGTCTGGCTCCTTGTTGGACTTTTCACGAAGAGATTAGAGCAACCATAGGCTTGAAATAGCCAAATTACGGAAATTTGGTGGACGCCTCAATCATTGCAGCGGAATTCCACCAGCTTTTTGAGCTGGGTTCCAGGCTGTAGTTTGGAGAGGAGGATACAGTCGGCAATGCCCGGCGTTGGCGCCAAGCCGCCGCCAGCAGTTCGATATCGGGATGATCGCTTTTCCACCGAAAGCAGTCTCAGCGCGAGAAGACCTCTCTTCACCGGCCGACGTTTCTGACCCGACCAGACCACCTTACCCTGCGATATCCACCACGCCGCAATCGCCGGCTTCCGAGGCGAAGGCGAGGAGGCGGCCGCTGGCACTCCAGCCGAGCGAGGTGATCGCTCCCTTGCCGGGGCGGCGCAGCAGGGCTTCCTTGCCGTCGGAGATGCGGACGCCGAGGATCATGCCGTCGATGAAGCCGATGGCGAGAATCTCGTCCGTATTGTGGAACGCGACCTGGGTGACCATGATGTCGGCGCGGGTGCCGAGTTCCAGCGGGGCCTTGCCCATCGGGCCGTCCTTGCCAGAAAAGGGCCAGACGATGGCCGCCGGCGCGCCGGAGGAGGCGAGCCATTTGCCCTTCGGGGACCACGACAGCGACTTTACCTTGGCCGGATAGCCGGTCATGCGCATGTGGCGGGCTTCGTCGCTGTTCTTCACGCCGTCGAGCTTCCAGCCGTGCAGGGCGTTTTCCTGCATGGCGGTGACGACGAAGCGGCCGTCCGGCGAGAAGGTGACGGCGGTGTGGGCGCCCTTCCATTCGAGGTCCATCGGCTCGGCGGCCATGCCTGCCCAATGCAGGGAGACGCCGTTATAGCGGGCGGCGGCAAGCCGCAGGCCCTTCGGCGCGAAGGCGATGGCCTCGACCGTGCGGCTTTCGGTGAATTCCTTCACCGTGCCGTCGGCGAGGCGCACGAAGCTGGAGCGGCCGATGGCGTAACCCATCGCGCCCTGCGGACCGCCGGCGACGTTGGAAATCCATTTGCGCGGTACGTTCGCCAGTTCCGTGACGTCTCCGGTCGCGGAGATGCGCAGAACGCGGCCGTCCTCGCCGCCGGTCAGAAGGCTGGGGCTGAAGGGATCGCGCACGCAGGTCAGCAGGCCGTGATGGGCCTCCGTGACCTTGGCGCCTCCGTCCAGCCGGTGGATCTCGCCGCTGGCGGCGGCGAAGAATGCGGTATTGCCGAGGAAGGCTGTGGTGACGACATGGCCTTCGATGTCGTAGGGCGCGACCGTCGGCATCAGGCGGCGGCCTCGCAGGCCTTGAAGGCGGCTTCGAGCTGGGCCGGATCGAGATCGCGGCCGATGAAGACGAGGCGGCTTTCGTGCTTCTCGCCATCCTTCCACGGGCGCTGGTGGTTGCCCTCGATGATCATGTGGACGCCCTGCACGACATAGCGCTCCTCGTCGCCCCTGAAGGCGATGATGCCCTTGAGGCGCAGGATGTTCGGGCCCTGAACCTGCGTGACGTTCTGGATCCACGGGAAAAACTTGTCCGGGTTCAGCTCGCCGCCGCGCAGCGAGACGGAGCGCACCGTCACGTCATGGATCGGGGATGCATGGTCGTGGTGATGGTGGTGATCATGGTCGTGATGATGGTGATCGTGATCATGGTCGCAATCCGGCCCGCACACATGGTCCGGGTGGACGTGATCGAGGAAATGCGGATCGTTTTCCAGCGCCCGCTCGAGATCGAAGGCACCCTGGTCCAGCACCTTTTCCAGCGGAACGCCCGAGCGTTCTGCCCGGTAGACGCGGGCGGAGGGGTTGACGGCGCGGACGATCTCCTCGATCCGGTCGGCCTCTTCCGGGGTCACGAGGTCGGTCTTGTTGATGATGACGACATCGGCGAAGGCGATCTGGTCCTCGGCCTCGCGGCTGTCCTTCAGGCGCAGCGGCAGGTGCTTGGCGTCGACGAGGGCGACGACGGCATCGAGCTGGCTTTTCGCGCGCACGTCGTCGTCCATGAAGAAGGTCTGGGCGACCGGAACCGGATCGGCGAGGCCGGTCGTCTCGACGATGATGCCGTCGAAGCGGCCCGGGCGGCGCATCAGCCCTTCCACGACGCGGATCAGGTCGCCGCGCACGGTGCAGCAGACACAGCCGTTGTTCATTTCGTAGATTTCCTCGTCCGACTCGACGATCAGGTCGTTGTCGATGCCAATTTCCCCGAACTCATTGACGATGACCGCATATTTCCTGCCGTGATTCTCGGTCAGGATGCGGTTGAGCAACGTCGTCTTGCCGGCGCCGAGATAGCCGGTGAGAACGGTGACGGGAATGGGCTTGGCAGCTTGCGCTTCGGTCATGGGAAACCTCGGAAAATGAAGGTGGCGCCGGGCGGCGGGAAAAAGACTGAACCCCATATAGGCGCTGACCGCGCCCGTTTCAAAGGGAATCGGCGGCCCTGCCGGAGAGGAGCGAAAGGTCGAAACGATGGACGTCGTCGAGGAGCGCGATGAAGCCACGGACCGAATGGGCAATCAGCGCCTCGCCCTTCTCGGCGGTCGCGGCGGCGGCGTTGCCGGCGGCGCCTTCGGGGTTCAGATCCGTCATCTTCCAGCCGAAGGCGTGCGGGCCGTAGGCGCGCAGATGGGTGAAGCAGCGGCAGAATTCCGTCTGTCTGGAAGGGAAATCCTTCGCCCTGTCCATCCGTACCCTGTCCGGGGCGAGCGCCAGCATCACGGAGGTCTCGATCTCGCCAGCGTGGATGCCGATCGCCTTTTCCTCGGGGGAGATCACGCCGTCCGGCAGGCCGTAGCGGGTCCAGCTCGTCGCCACCGCCAGCATGCCGAAGCGCAGGCGGGCCTCGGTGGCCACGATGGTCATCAGCGGCGAATTGCCGCCATGCGCGTTCAGCATCACGAACCTGCGCGTGCCGCGCCGGGCGAGGAATCCTGCGATGCCCAGCCATTTTTCGACGGCTTCGGCATAGGAGAGTGTCTTCGTGCCTTCGACGTCCATATGCTCGACGGAATAGCCGACGCTCTCGACCGGCAGGAAATCCACCGACAGGTGCGCGGGCAGGGCGGCCTTCGCCCGCGCCGCGATGCCGGCGGCGATGATCGCATCCGTTTCGAAGGGCAGGTGCGGGCCGTGCTGCTCGTGCGCGCCGAGCGGCAGGACGGCGATGGTGGTTTCGTTCGGGCTGGCGGTCATGGGTTAACGTTTCCCGCATGGTTTTCCGGTAGTCTTCAGGCTACAGGCCGGTATAACGGCGCAGCGCTTCGTTTGAAAGCGGGAGAGGTGCGTGAGCAAGAAGGACAAGCAGGAAAAGGCGCTGCGCAAGAAGGAGAAATCCCTGCGCAAGAAGGAGGAGGCGCTGGCCGAGCCGGGCGCGCTCGCCAACAGTCTCGTTCAGGCCTCGCGCTCGCTGAGGACGCTGCTTTCGCGCGCGCTCACCCGTACAGGGCTCTATGCCGGTCAGGACGGCGTGATTCTCGCGCTTCACGAGCAGGACGGGCTGACGACCGGACAGCTCGCCCAGGCGCTGGGCGTCAAGCCGCCGACCGTGACGCGCACGATCGGGCGCATGGAGGCGCAGGGCTTTCTGATGCGCGGCGAGGATGCGAAGGACGGCCGTCTCAGCAAGGTCTACCTGACCGATATGGGCCGCAGCGCGGTGGAGGCCATCTCGGCGTCGGTCGTCCATTGCGACCGGGCGGCGGTCGCCGGCCTTTCCGGCAAGGAGGTGAAGACGCTGATCCGGCTTCTGAAGACGGTCGACGCCAATCTCAATTCCGCCGGGCAGGCGCCAGAGCCGACGGGGAAGGGCGAAGGCTCCCCCGGCTAGGGTCGGTCAGGCCCTGAGGGGCATGGTTTGCTATCCATCCGATCCCGTCCCGGCTGTCACAACACCCATCCCGATGAGTGCGGAGCTTCAGGCAGGCATTGCGCGCCAAAATTAAATTCTTTAATTTAATTGAAATCGGCCGCCCCGGGGACGAAAAGGGTGGGTCGAAGCAGGAGGGGACTGCGCATGGCTCAGAAAATCAAACTGTCGACGATTGCCGAAAGCCTCGGGCTTTCGACGGCGACCATTTCGCTTGCGCTGCGCGACAGTCCGCTGGTGGCCGCGGATACGCGCGAGCGCATCAAGGAGCAGGCCCGGGCGATGGGCTATATCTACAACCGGCGCGCGGCCAGCCTGCGCACGTCCCGCTCCGGTATCGTCGGCGTCGTGGTCCACGACATCATGAACCCGTTCTACGGGGAAATCCTCAAGGCCATCGAAGGCGAACTCGACCGCCGCTCCCACACCTTCATCCTGTCCAATCACTACGATTCCGTCGAGAAGCAGCGCAATTTCATCGAGATGCTGCTGCAACTGGGCGGCGACGGGGTGATCATGTCGCCTGCCATCGGCACGCCGCCGGAGGATGTGGCGCTTGCCGAAAACAACAACATGCCGGCCATTCTGGTGGCCCGCTCGATGGAGGGCACCGCGCTGCCGACCTATCGGGGCGACGACAGCTATGGCATCTCGCTGGCGACGAACCACCTGATCAGCCTCGGCCACCGCACGATCGCGATGGTCGGCGGCACGGACCAGACCTCGACGGGCCGCGACCGCTATCAGGGCTACGTCAATGCGCTTCGCAAGGCGAACATGGAGGTCGATCCCGATCTGCGGATTCCGGGGCCGCGCTCGAAACAGGCCGGTTTCGAGGCCGCCATGCAGTTCCTGTCCCTGCCGCAGAAGCCGACCGCCGCGGTCTGCTGGAACGACCTGGTGGCGATCGGCTTCATGAACGGCATCGCCCGGGCCGGCCTGATCGCCGGGCAGGACATTTCGGTCACGGGATATGACGACCTCGAGGAAGCCTCCATCGCCACGCCCGCCCTGACGACGGTCTGGAACGGACAGGAAGAGGTCGGACGGCTTGCAGCGCGCGCGCTTCTCGATAAACTGGCCGGCAGCCATGAGCCGGACGGATTGCACCTGATCAAGCCGGAGATGCGCATCCGCCAGTCCACCGGGCCGGTCAGGCCCCGGACCTAGATCCTGACCTAAGACAGACAATCAGACAGAGGAATGATCATGACGGGAAGAACCGCGGTTCTCGTTTACGACTCGATTTATGACCGTATCATCCGGCGGCTGGAGGAGCATTTCGATCTCGTGCCCGTCAAGCCCGGCGTATCCCCGCAGATTTCGCCCGAAGACGCGGCGCGCGTCAGGGGGGCGGCCGTCTACGGCAAATTCGGGGCGGACTGGATCGACCTCCTTCCCAATCTCGAAATCGTCGCCAATTTCGGTGTCGGGTATGACGGGGTGGATTACGATGCCGCGGCAAAGCGCGGCATCGTCGTGACCAATACGCCCGACGTGCTGAACGACGAGGTGGCCGATTCCGCCGTCGCGCTGCTTTTGAACACCATTCACGAAATTCCCCGCGCCGAGCGCTGGCTGCGCTCGGGCAACTGGGAGAAGGTGGGCCCCAACCCCCTTTCACCGATGTCGCTGAAGGGCCGCACGGTCGGTCTTTACGGCCTCGGCCGCATCGGTCTGGAGATTGCCAGGCGCCTGGAGCCGTTCAAGGTGAAGATCGCCTATCACACCCGCAGCCAGCGCGAGGGGCTGGACTATGCCTATTATCCGACGCTTCTGGACCTGGCGAAGGCCGTCGATACGCTGATCTGCATCGTTCCGGGCACGCCGGAAACCCGTAAGGCCATCAATGCCGACGTGCTTTCGGCGCTCGGTTCGGACGGCGTGTTCATCAATGTGGGGCGCGGAACGTCAGTCGATGACGATGCGCTGATCGCGGCGCTCCGGTCGAAGACGATTTCGGCCGCCGGCCTCGACGTGTTCTCTCACGAGCCGAAGGTGCCGGAAGGGCTGCTCGCGCTCGACAATGCCGTTCTGTGGCCGCATATCGCCTCCGCCACGGTGCCGACCCGCAATGCAATGGGCGATCTGGTGGCCGACAACATCATCCGCTGGTTCGCCGAGGGCAAGGCCCTGACGCCGGTGCCGGAAACGCCGGCTTCCGTCTGAGTTCGGCCGACGGCGCCTGCGCGCGCGCAGTTTCCGCTCAGCCAGCTTTCGAAGCGGCGTAGGCGCGGACGGCGTCGCCGAAGGCGGCGAAAAGCTGGCGGGAGGGGTGATCCGTTTCCGCCCAGTATTCCGGATGCCACTGCACGCCGCAGGCGAAGGTCCTGGCACCGATGACGGATACCGCCTCGATCGTGCCGTCCGGCGCGGTCGCCTCCACCTGAAGGCCAGGCGCGGTTTCGGCGATGGCCTGCCGGTGCAGCGAGTTCACCCGGATCTCGCCGGAAAGGCCGAGATAATTGGCGATGCAGCTTCCCTCCCGCACGATGACGCTCTGGCGGATGGCGAAGGCCTCGTCGCGGTCGGGTGTTTCGGGGCTGCGATGGTCCCAGGTTCCCTCGTTTTCCTGAATCTCGCCCTGAAGCGAGCCGCCGAGTGCCACGTTCAGTTCCTGAAGGCCGCGGCAGATGGCCAGCAGCGGAATGCCGCGCTCGATGGCGCGGCGGATGAGGGGCAGGCTGGTCGCGTCGCGGCCGGGGTCGAAGGGACCGTCCTTCTCGACGGCCTGCCTGCCGTAGAGCGAGGGATGCACGTTGCTGGCCGAGCCGGACACCAGCAGGCCGTCCACATGGTCGAGAATGGCGTCGGCGTCGTTGCCGTGCTCGAAGGCGGGGACGATGAAGGACATGACCTCAGCCACCGTCAGTGCCGCCTTCACATACTGGTTCTGCGCCGCATGCCAGGCCACGCCGTCGATCGTCTTCAGATCGGCGGGAACGGCGACGACGGGTTTGGGCATGGCGGGACTCCGGCTGGTGAAAACGGTTATCGGCGAACGGGTTTCTCGAACGCCGTTTCATGCCGGTTTCGGGCAATTGTCAACGGGGATTGCGTTTCGGTCGGGCCACGGCAATTTTCGGCAAGCCGAAGGCCTTGCGGAAGGAACGATCTTTCGCTTTCCGCTTGCAAGCATTCCGTCAAAATGGTTAGTTCCCCGCCACGCTACGGGGGCACAAGACCGCCGGGGTTTCAAACAATTTCGACCGGGAGGTTTTCATGGATCGTCGTTCATTCTTCAAGAAGGCAGGGGCAGCCGGGGCCGGTGCCGTTGCCGCATCCGCGCTTGCCGCGCCCGCCATCGCCCAGGAAAACCCGAAGGTCAACTGGCGCCTGACGTCTTCCTTCCCCAAGGGGCTCGATGCCATCTTCGATGCGGCGACGGAAATCGCGACCAGCGTCTCCGAAGCGACGGACGGCAATTTCACCATTCAGGTCTTCGCCGCCGGCGAAATCGTGCCGCCGTTGCAGGCGATGGACGCCGTGGCCACCGGGACGGTGGAAATGGCGCATACCTGCTCCTATTACTATGTCGGCAAGGATCCGGCCTTCGCGCTTGGCACGGCCATTCCCTTCGGCCTCAACGCCCGCCTGACGAATTCCTGGTTCTACCAGGGCGGCGGCAACCAGTTGCTGAACGAGTTCTTCGCGGGGCACGGCGTCTACGCGCTGCCGGCCGGCAACACCGGTGCCCAGATGGGCGGCTGGTTCCGCAAGGAGATCAACACCGTCGACGACCTCAAGGGCCTGAAGATGCGCATTGCCGGCCTCACCGGCCAGGTTCTGGAAAAGCTGGGCGTCATTCCGCAGCAGCTCGCCGGCAGCGACGTGTATCCGGCGCTCGAGAAGGGCACCATCGACGCCACCGAGTTCGTCGGCCCCTATGACGACCAGAAGCTCGGTTTCTACAAGGTCGCGAAGTACTACTACTATCCGGCCTGGTGGGAAGGCGGCCCGACCGTTCACGCCTTCTTCAACCTCGACAAGTTCAACAACCTGCCGAAGAGCTACCAGCGCATTCTCAACGATGCCTGCGCGCTGGCCAACACCAACATGCTGGCCAAGTACGACCTGCGCAACGCCCATGCCCTGAAGCAGCTCGTTGCGGACGGGGCGGTTCTGCGCCCCTTCAGCCAAGAAATCCTCGAGGCGAGCTTCAATGCGGCCCAGGAGCTCTATGCCAGCATCATGGCGTCCAACGCCAGCTTCAAGACGCTCTACGAGAGCCAGCAGGCCCTGAAGCGCGAATCCTATCTGTGGATGCAGCTGGCCGAATATTCCTTCGACACGTTCATGATGCTTCAGCAGCGCGCCGGCAAGCTCTGAGCCGCTCCACAGTTCCGATCCGAACGAATGAAGGCCCGGCGCCGCAAGGCGCCGGGCCTTTCTATTGCGAGGAATTGCCTGTCAGGGATTGATCCGCGGCGGTTCGGAAAGGCCGCCGCCGAGCGGGCCGAGCGCGGGCATGCCGTTTTCGGCCGGGGCCGAGCCCAGTCCGCCGAAACCGCCCGGCTGCGGATTGAAGCCGGGAACCTCGATCCTGATGTCGTCGACCGACTGGCCGCTCACGTGGCCTGTCTTGTAGTGCATCACGAGACCGGGGAAGGCGATGACGACGATGACCATCAGGAACTGGATGATGATGAAGGGCACGGCGCCGCGGTAGATTTCCGCCGTCGAGATGCCGTGGATCGTCCGGCCCGACACGGGGTCCCGCCACGGCGCGGCGGGGGCGACGGAGCGCAGGAAGAACAGCGAGAAGCCGAATGGCGGCGTCAGGAACGACGTCTGGAGGTTGACCGACAGGATGATGCCGAACCAGATCAGGTCGATGCCGAGCGTCTCGGCGACGGGAACGAGCAGCGGCACGATGATGAAGGCGATCTCGAAATAGTCGAGGAAGCAGCCGAGAATGAAGACGATGACGGTGACGACGATCAGGAAGCCGAGTTCGCCGCCCGGCAGCGCCGTCAGCAGGTCCTCGATCCAGACATTGCCGTTGATGCCGTAGAAGGTGAGGCCGAAGACGCGTGCGCCGATCATGATCATCATCACGAAGGCGGAAAGCTCGGTCGTCGCGATCAGCGCCTTCTTCAGCGTCGGGAAGTCCAGGCGCTTTCTGACATAGGCGAGGATCATCGCGCCCGTCGCGCCCATTGCGCCGCCTTCCGTGGGCGTGGCGATGCCGAGGAAGATCGTGCCCAGCACGAGGAAGATCAGCGAGAGCGGCGGAATGAGGACGATGATCACCTTTTCCGCGAGGCGGGAAATGATCGTCCGTTCCATGCCCCGGTTGACGAGGGCGGCGACGTAGACGATGCCGGCCGAAAGCGCCAGTGCCGCGACGGTGCGCCATTCCTCGCTGCCGATGGAGGCGAAGACCGTGTGCCGCGAGCCGTAATAGAGGGCGACGGCGACCAGTATCATGACCAGAAGCGAGGTGACGCCCTTGCCCAGCTTGCGGGCTTCGGGGGGCAGGGCGGGCGCCCAGTCCGGCCGCAGCATCGTGACCGCGAAGATGTAGAGCGCGTAGCAGGCGATGATCAGCAGCGCCGGGTAGAGCGCGCCGGTATACATGTCGCCGACCGAGCGGCCCATCTGGTCGGCCATGACGATCAGGACCAGCGAGGGCGGGATGATCTGGGCCAGCGTGCCGGAGGCGGCGATGGTGCCGGCGGCCAGCGAGGGCTTGTAATTGTAGCGCAGCATGATCGGCAGGGAGATCAGGCCCATCGCGATGACCGAGGCGGCGACGACGCCGGTGGTCGCGCCGAGAACCGCGCCGACCAGGATGACCGCATAGGCGAGGCCGCCGCGGATCGGGCCGAAGAGCTGGCCGATCGTGTCGAGCAGGTCCTCGGCCATGCCGGAACGTTCGAGAATCAGTCCCATCAGCGTGAAGAACGGCACGGCGAGCAGCGTGTCGTTCGACATGATGCCCCATATGCGTTCGGGGTGGGATTGCAGGAGCGGCCAGAACAGCCTGATTTCCGGCGAGATGCTGGAGAATTCCACGCCCACGACGAAATAGATGAGGCCGCCGGCGGCCAGCGTGAAGGCGACCGGATAGCCGAGAAGCAGCAGCGCCATCACCGAAACGAACATGATGGGCGCCAGATTGTGGGCGATGAAATCGATCATTGTTCAGTCCCTGCGGCGGCGGTTGTCTGGGCAACGGCGGGGTCTTCCATCCGCCCGGTCAGGATTGCGTAGCGCTTGACGATTTCGGAGACGGCCTGCACGAAGAGAAGGCCGAAGCCGAGCACCACCAGCAGCTTGGCCGGCCAGAGGACGAGGCCGCCTGCATTCGACGACACTTCGCCCAGCGCGTAGGACTTCCAGAACCACGGCCAGGCGAGATAGACCATCAGGCCGGCGAAGGGCAGCAGGAAGAGGATGTGCAGCACGAGGTCGATCACGTCGCGGGTCCGCTTGCGGAAGCTCGACGAGAGGATATCGATGCGGACATGCGTGTTGCGCAGCAGCGCGTAGGCGGCGCCCATCAGGAAGACGGTGGCGAAGAGATACCACTGGAGTTCCAGCCAGGCGTTCGAGGAGATGTTGAACGCCTTGCGGACCACGGCGTTGGACGCGCTGATCAGCACGGCAGCCAGCAGCAGCCACGCGACCGACTTGCCGACCGTTTCCGTCACACGGTCGACCGCGCGGCAAAGGGCGAGAATGTAACGCATCAGTCCTCCCGAATCTGCACATGTCCGGCCGGGCCGGATTCCGGCAGGCCGTGGCCGCAGTGCTTGTCACGCACCTTCGCGGCCGCCCGTCGCTGTAGGGCCAAGGGGACGGCGGAGTCAACCGAACAGGCGGGGCATTTTGTCAAAAAGCCTTGTTTCGCCGGGAATCCGGCGGCGATTGCGGCCGTGCGGGCGGCCAGTCGTCCGGTTGTGCCGGCCGCCGTCTTGCAATCCGGCTTGAAAGCTTGTGGAAAATCGACTGAAACGTTTTCGTAATACTAATCGAAAAGGTAGAAATGCGGCGGGCAAGCGGATGATGCCGCTTGAATAGGAACCCTGAGAATGGCCGAGGGCGTGAAAATCGAAGGGAAGGACATTCATCTCTCCCTTACCGGATCGCTTCACCGCCACCGTTGGCCGCAACTGATCGGCGCGGTGGTCAGCGTCCTGTGTTTTTCCGTCGTGTGGGGCCGAACGCAGTCGCCGATCTTTATGGTCCTGGTGGCATGCGCCTTAGGCATTCTCCTGCTCCGCCTCGGCCTGACGCTCTGGCTCGGTCGTCTGGCGCTGCCCGTGACGGATGTCGGGCAGGCGCGACAGGTCGAGCTGATCCACATCACCGGTTCCACCCTGACGGCGGCGCTGATCGGAGGCGGGACCGGCTATGCCGTTCTGGCGGGCATCGACAGCTTTTCCGTCTTCATCTGCATTTCGGTCATCATGGCGCTGATGGTCACGGTGGCGGGGCGCAGCTACGGCTCTCCGGCCAGCGTCGACATCCAGGTTGCCCTTCTGGTCCTGCCGCCGGCTCTGGCGGGCCTGTTCAGCGGTGACGTCTCCGTCATCATCATGTGCCTGCTGCTCGTGCCGCTGGGCTTCGAGACGCGCGTCATGGCGCGCGGCATTCGCAACGCCATCGGCCGGAGCATCGTAGCCGCAGAGCAGCTTTCGACGATTCTCGGCCGTTTCAACGCCGCGCTCGACACGATGCCGCACGGGCTCATCATGCTCGACGCCGACCGCCGGGTGCTGATCGCCAACCGCCGGGCACGGGCATTCTTCGGCGGCGGGCAGATCGAGGGCACGGCGATTGCCGATCTGGTGCCGGCGGGGCTGAAGGACGTCTGCGAGGCGTCCGCCGCCGGTTTCGGCCGCCGCCTCGCGGCTTTCGTCGACGGCGATTTCGAGCGCACGCAGATCCCGCTTGCCAACAAGATCTATCTGGAATTCGACGGCGCCGGGCGGGAAGACGGCAGCACCGTCATCATCTTCGAGGATGTGACGGCGCGTGTCCGGGCCGAGGAGAAGATCCTCCACATGGCGAAGTTCGATGCGCTGACGGGCCTGCCGAACCGCCATCACTTCGCCGAGCAGGTCCGGCAGGTGCTGGAGCGGCTTCCGGCCGGGGTGACGGTCGGCTTCATGCTGATCGACGTCGACGACCTCAAGAACGTCAACGATGTGCGCGGCCATGCCTTCGGCGACAAGCTGCTCAACGAGATCGGCCGGCGTTTCTCGGGGCTGGTGGATACCGAAACCATTTCGGCGCGGATGATCAGCGACCAGTTCGGGGTCTTCTTCTTCGGGCGCGACGGCGAGGAAGGGGCGCTGAAAACGCGGATCCTGCACTTTCACGCGGCCCTTCAGGCCAATTACAGCGTGGGCGAAGTGGTGATGCCGCTGTCTTTCAGCGCCGGTTACGTGCTGCTCGCCAACCGGGAAGCGGAGATCGAGGAGTGGCAGGTCAAGGCCGATCTCGCGCTTTCGGAGGCCAAGGTGCGTGCGCGGGGACTGTGCGTCGGCTATGCGCGGGAGATGGACGAGCGCTATATCGCCAGCCGCAAGCTGAAGGCGGATCTGCGCCAGACCCTTCAGGATGCCGGCCTGACCACCATGTTCCAGCCGATGTACCGCGCCGACGGCACGCGCATCGAGTGCTGCGAGGCGCTGGTGCGCTGGACGCATCCACAGCGCGGCCCCGTCAGCCCCGACGTTTTCATCCGCATGGCCGAGGACATGGGCGTCGTTTCGACCATCACCCGGTTCGTGCTCGACCGGGCCTGCCGCGAATGCATGCGCTGGCCCGGGCATATCGCGGTTTCCGTCAATCTTTCCGCCCATGACCTGCGCAACCACGATATCGTCGAACTGGTCGCCGATACGCTGGCGGCGACGGGGCTGTCGCCCTCGCGGCTTCATCTGGAAGTCACCGAAAGCTGCCTGATGGACGAGCCGCTGGCCGCCGGGGCGCTTCTGTCGGAACTGAGGGCGATGGGCATCACCATCGCCGTCGACGATTTCGGCACCGGCTTTTCCAGCCTGGCCTATCTCGACACCCTGCCGCTCGACGTCGTGAAGATCGACCGTTCCTTCGTGCGCAACGTCACGAGCGACGAACGTCGTCTCAAGCTTCTGAAGGGCACGGTCAATCTGGTGCGGGCGCTCGGCCTGAATGTCGTCGTCGAGGGGGTGGAGACGGAGGAGCAACTGGCGGTGATCGTCGAGAACGGCGCGGCGGATCTCGTCCAGGGTTTCGTTTTCTCTCGCCCGCTGACGTCTGAGCAGATCCTGGCACTGACATCGGCCTGATGGTGGCCGCACGCTGTCAAAAAAGCGGCACACCCGATGGCGGCCGCCCTTTTCCGCTCGAGGCTGCCGTGCCGGCGATCAGGCGCCGGGCCTGACGCGGGCGAGCCCGGTGCGGGCCAGCGAATAGTTGGGGTCGAGGCGCAGTGCGTGCTGGTAGGACCGGGCCGCATTGGCGTTTTCGCCGCGCTGCTCGTAGACCAGTCCCTGATTGGCCCAGGATTCGGCCCGGCTGTTGTCGAGCTGTATGGCGGTGTTGAAATCGGAGAAGGCGTTTTCGTCGTCGCGCAGGGCGAGATAGGAAATGCCGCGGCCGTTATACGGCTCGGGCGAGCTGGAGGACAGCGAGATCGCCTTGGAGAAGTCCTCAATGGCCGCCGAGTGCTGGCCGCGCTTCTGGTAGATCAGGCCGCGGTTGTGATAGGCGCGGCCGTCCGTGGTGTCGAGCTGGATGGCCCTGTTGAAGTCGTTGAAGGCCTCCACGTCGCGGCCGGCCTGCCGGTACAGGTTGCCGCGGCCGATGAGCGCGACGTCGTAGGACGGATTGATCTGGAGTGCCGCGTTGTAGTCGGCGGCCGCTTCCGCCTGCCGGCCCATATTGCGGTGGACCAGCGCGCGGTTGGCATAGGCCTGATAGAAGCGCGGGTTGAGCTGGAGCGCGGTATTGAAGTCGGCGAGCGCCTTGCGGAATTCGCCGGCCCGGCCGTAAGCGGAGCCGCGAACGTTGTAGCCTTCCGGATCGGACGGGTTGTTGCTGATGACCGACGACAGGGAAGCGATGTTTTCCTGCGATCCCTGCGAGCGGTCGAGCCTGATCGCATCCGTCGGCACCGGCGTGCTGGCGCAGGCGCTGAGCGAGAGTGCGGCCGCAAGAGCCGCAGCGGGCGTCAGGAAAGCCTTCGCCCGGCGGAGCGCCTTGCCGGTGCGCCGGCTGTCGGTTGCGGAAGCAGGGTTGGCGGAAGCCATTGTCATCAGGCTCGGTTCCACGTCGTTTGAAGAGCAGGGAGCGCCTTGCGCAAGGAAGAAGCCTGCGCCGGGCTGCAATGAAAAAAGCGGCGGCGACTGTATCACCCCCGCTTCAGATGCCTGTGAAAAACGTCGAAAAAACGGCGATTAGCGGGCGCGGGGTCCGGCAACCAGGCCTTCGCGCTGGGCGCGCTTGCGAGCGAGCTTGCGAACGCGGCGAACGGCTTCGGCCTTTTCGCGGGCGCGCTTCTGCGACGGCTTTTCGTAGTAGTCGCGCATCTTCATTTCGCGGAAAATGCCTTCGCGCTGCATCTTCTTCTTCAGAGCGCGGAGCGCCTGATCAACATTGTTGTCGCGGACAAGTACCTGCACGTTTATCCCGTTCCTTTAGATCTGGTTGATGCCGGCGGGCATGGCGTCGGCACATAATAAGCCTTCGCGGAGCCGCAACCCGCGCGATTGGCCAAGCGCATTATCAGATCGTTTCCGGGAAGTCCATATGCGTTCCGGCGTTTTCGGGCTAAAAAACTCCCGGATTTCCAGGGCGGTCCGTCAGGCGGTCCAGACATAGAAGGCGACGCTGCGCGCCGGCACCACCACGCCGCCGCCGCCGCGCTTTTGAGCGGCGTCCTGGCCGAGCGGGATATAGCGGCCGCCGTCGGCAAGCAGGAAGCCGCAGGGCTGCTGCGAGCGGTTGAAGAGGGCCGCGAGCTTCGAGTCGAGCCCCGTCTCCATGTCCCGGGACGCGATCAGCAGGCCGAAGGCGCTGCCGTCGGGGTCCTCCCAGTCCTCCGGCGTCATCGCTTCTCCCGAGGGCGATACCCATTCGGCATCGCCGTCGCCGATGAAGAAGCCGGGCTCGGCCAATGCCGGGAACCGCTTGCGCAGGGCGGCGAGAAAGCCGGTGTGCTCCACGATCCGATCGTCGACCGAGGACCAGTCGAACCAGGTGATCTCGTTGTCCTGGCAATAGGCATTGTTGTTGCCGCGCTGGCTGCGTCCCGCCTCGTCGCCCATCGTCAGCATGACCGTGCCGCGGCTGACGAACAGCGTCGAGAGCAGGGCCATCACGTCCCGCCGGCGGTGCTCCAGAACCTGCGTCCGGGCCGTCGCCCCCTCGACGCCGTTGTTCCACGAGAGGTTCTCGCTGTGGCCGTCGCGGTTGCGCTCGCCGTTCGCCTCGTTGTGCTTCCTTTCGTAGGAAACGAGGTCCATCAGCGTGAAGCCGTCATGGGCAGCGAGGAAATTCACCGAGCGGGTGCGGGCTTCCGGCCTGTTGGAGAACACGTCCGACGATCCCGCCAGGATCGTCGCCAGCGGCCCGGTCATGTTCAGGTCGCCGCGCCAGTAGCGGCGCATGCCGTCGCGGGCGCGGTCGTTCCATTCGAGGAACGGTTCGGGAAAATTGCCGAGCTGATAGCCGCCGGGGCCGATGTCCCAGGGTTCGGCGATCAGGATGCGGTCGGCCAGCGCCTCGTCGTGGCGGATGGCTTCCAGAAGCTCGCTATGCGGGTTGAAACCCGCATGGTTGCGGAAGAGGATCGTGGCGAGGTCGAAGCGGAAGCCGTCTATGCCGGCGTTCAGCACGAAATGGCGCAGGCTGTCGACGATCAGCCGGCGAATATAGGGATGATCGCAGGCCACCGTGTTGCCGGTGCCGCTGTCGTTGACGAGGGCGCCCGGCCGGCCCGGCATATGGCGGTAAAGACAGGGATTGTCGATGCCGCGGAAGCTGAGCGTCGGGCCGAAACGGTCGCCTTCGCCCGTGTGGTTGAACACGAGATCGAGGATGACGCCGATGCCTTCCCGGTGCAGCGCCGCCACCGTGTCGCGCAGTTCCGCCATGCCGCCCGGGCACAGGCGCGGTTCGAGAGGCATGAAGGCGACCGGATTGTAACCCCAGGCATTGGTGAGGCCGAGGGTCTGGAGGTGACGCTCGTCGATCCAGGCGACGACGGGCATCAGTTCGATGGCGTCGACGCCGATCCTCTTCAGATGGGCGATGACGGCTGGATGGGCGAGCGCGGCCACCGTGCCGCGCAGGTTTTCCGGCACATCCAGGTGACATTGCGTGAACGCCTTGACCGACACTTCGTAGATCAGGCCGCCCGGCTTGAAGAAAGGCGGCTGCCGTTCCACCGGACGGTCGGCGGTGACGACGCATTTCGGCACGAGCGCCGCGGTGTCCGCGCCGAAGGTCCCGAGCTTCGCGTCATAGACGAAAGGCCGGTCGATGGCTGTCGCATAGGGGTCGATCAGCAGCTTGGCCGGGTCGAACCACAGCCCCTCGTGCGGCGCATAGTCGCCATCGACGCGATAGCCGTAAAGCGCACCTTCCCGCACGCCCTGCGCGTAGCAGCGGAACACGCCGTCCTCATCCTGCTCCATCGGGATGCGCAGCGCCTCGCGCCGTCCCGCCTGATCGAAAAGGCAGAGCGTCGCGGCGGTTCCGTGGTGCGACCACAGGGAGAAGACGGCACCGGTCGCCGTCAGTTCGACGCCACCTCGTCTTGCCGGGATTTTCGTCATGGAAACAGGCTCAGGTGATGACGGTCGGTTCGGTGCGGCCGGTATGCGCCCGGATGCCGGCGATCTCGTCGGCAACGGCGATCAGGTCGGCCAGCGCCTCCTGTGTGTCGATGCCGTGGCGGGCGGCGTCCGGCTCGTAGCGCTCGACGTAGACGCGCAGCGTCGCGCCGCTGGTGCCGGTGCCCGACAGGCGGAAGACGACGCGCGAGCCGCCTTCGAACAGGATGCGCACGCCCTGCTTCGAGGAGATGGAGCCGTCGACCGGGTCGTGATAGGAGAAGTCGTCGGCGGTTTCGACCTTCAGCGCCCCGAAGGAGCGGCCGGGCAGGGTGGCGAGCTTGCCGCGCAGTTCGGCCATCAGCGCGTCGGCCTTTTCGGTCTCGATCGCCTCGTAGTCGTGGCGCGAATAGTAGTTGCGGCCGAACTCGGCCCAATGCCCGGTGACGATCTCCTTCACGCCTTCCTTGCGGGCGGCGATGATGTTCAGCCAGAACAGCACGGCCCACAGGCCGTCCTTCTCGCGCACATGGCTGGAGCCGGTGCCGAAGCTTTCCTCGCCGCAGACGGTGGCAAGGCCGGCGTCGAGCAAGTTGCCGAAGAATTTCCAGCCGGTCGGCGTTTCGAAGATGCCGACGCCGAGCTTTTCGGCCACACGGTCGGCGGCGGCGCTGGTCGGCATGGAGCGGGCGATGCCGGCGATGCCGGCGCTGTAGCCGGGGGCGAGCTTCGCATTGGCGGCGATGATCGCCAGCGAGTCCGAAGGGGTGACGAACATGCCCTTGCCGACGACCATGTTGCGGTCGCCGTCGCCGTCCGAGGCGGCGCCGAAATCGGGGCCTTCGGGGCTCATCACATCGTCGTAGAGTTCCTTGGCATGGACGAGGTTCGGGTCCGGATGGTGGCCGCCGAAATCCGGCAGCGGTTCGGCGTTGCGCACGGAGCCGGCCGGCGCGCCGAGGCGCTTTTCGAGGATTTCCACGGCATAGGGGCCGGTGACGGCCGACATGGAATCGATCACCACCCTGAAACCGGAGGCGATGAGCGCGCGGATCGCGCCGAAGTCGAACAGTTCCTCCATCAGCGCCGCATAGTCCGCGACGGGATCGATCACCTCGACGGTGAGATCGCCGACCTTCAGCGTGCCCACGGTGTCGAGGTCGATGTCGGGGGTCTCGAGCGTGCGGTAGCTGTCGATGACCTTCGTGCGGGAGAAGATGGCGTCGGTGATCTTTTCAGGCGCCGGGCCGCCATTGCCGATATTGTACTTGATGCCGAAATCCTCATCCGGGCCGCCGGGATTGTGGCTGGCCGAGAGGATGGTGCCGCCATAGGCGGCGTATTTGCGGATGACGTTGGAGGCTGCGGGTGTGGACAGAATGCCGCCCTGGCCGACGAGAACCTTGCCGAAGCCGTTGGCGGCGGCGATGCGGATCGCCTTCTGGATGACCTCGCGGTTATAGTAGCGTCCGTCGCCACCGATCACCAGCGTCTTGCCCTGGAAGCCTTCGAGACTGTCGAAGATGGCCTGGATGAAGTTCTCGGCATAGTTTTCCTGGGCGAAAACCGGGACTTTCTTGCGCAGGCCGGACGTGCCCGGCTTCTGATCGGCATAGGGTTTGGTGGCAACGATCTTGGTCATGTCTGTTCAATGCCCTTTCGCAACGAGATTGGAGTAGAGCGCGACATAGGCGTCGGCGCTCGCATCCCAGGAAACGTCGGTTTTCATGCCCTGCTTTTGCACTTTGGTCCAGAGTTTCTGATCTTCGTAGAGCTTGAACACCCGGCGATAGGCGTAAAGCAGGCTGTTTGCGTCGTTGAGGGTGAACTGGATGCCGGTCGCCGATCCGGCGGCGAGCGCTGCATGGGTGGCGTCGATCACGGTATCGTTGAGGCCGCCGGTGCGGGCGACGACCGGCACGCAGCCATAGCGCAGGGCGTAAAGCTGGGTCAGCCCGCAGGGCTCGAAACGGGAGGGGATGAGGATCGCGTCGCTGCCGGACTGTATCAGGTGCGATAGCGCCTCGTTATAGCCGATGACGGCGCCGACGCGGCCCGGATGGCGGGCGGCGGCGGCGAGGAAGGCATGTTCGAGAGCCGGATCGCCCGAGCCGAGCACGGCGAGGCGTCCGCCGAAGCCCACCAGATGGTCGACTGTGTCGGCCAGAAGATCCATGCCCTTCTGCCAGGTCAGGCGCGAGATGACGCAGAACAGCGGGCTGTCGTCGTCGTGGAGGCCGAAGCGGGCAGCGACGGCCTGCCGGTTCGTCACGCGCTGGCTGATCGTCCTGGCCGAATAGTTGCGCGCCAGAAAGGTGTCGGTCTCGGGGTTCCAGACATCGGTGTCGATGCCGTTGACGATGCCGTGGACGGAGCCGGCGCGGAGGCGGATCAATCCCTCCAGACCCATGCCGAACTGCGGGTAGAGGATTTCCTCGGCATAGGAGGGGCTGACGGTGGTGATCGCCGTCGCCGTTTGCAGGCCGCCCTTGAGGAAGCCGACATCGCCGTAATATTCCATGCTTTCCCAGAAGGCATGCCGCGGCAGGCCGAGCGCCGGGAAGATATCGGAGGAGAACTGGCCCTGGAAGGCGATGTTGTGGATGGTCAGGACGCTCGGGATTTCCAGTTCGTAAGCGTAGCGCATGTAGACCGGCGTCAGCGCGGTCTGCCAGTCGTGGGCATGCAGCACGGCGGGCTTCCAGTCCGGCAGGCAGCCGGCGGCGATCCGTGCGCCGGCCAGCGAGAAGATGGCGAAGCGGCGCCAGTTGTCCTCGAAATCCTTGCCGGCGGCGTCCATGTAGGGGCCGCCCGGACGGTCGAACAGGCCCGGTGCATCGAGGATCAGGAGATCGAGCCCCTTGTAGCGCGTTTCCCAGAGCGTCGCCTGTTCGCCGAGCAGGTTGTCGAACTCGTAGATCTTCACGAGGCCCGAAACCGCCTTCATGATCGCCGGATAGCCGGGCAGCAGCGTTTTTGTCTGAACCCCTTTGGCCGCGAGCGCGAGCGGCAGGGCGCCGGCCACGTCGCCCAGTCCGCCGGTCTTCATCAGCGGAAAGGCTTCGGACGAAATGGAGAGGACCTTCATTCTCAACGCTCCAGCCGGTCGATCATGTTTTGCGTGATAAGGCAGATGCCGCTTTCCGTGCGGCGGAAGCGCTTGGCGTCCACTTCCGGGTCCTCGCCGACGACGAGCCCCTCGGGAATCTGCACGCCGTGATCGATCACGACGTTTTGCAGGCGCGAATGGCGGCCGATATGGACGTTCGGCAGAACCACCGCGTTTTCGAGGCGGGAATAGGAATTGGCGCGGACGCCGGTGAACAGCAGGCTGCGATAGAGCGACGAGCCGGAAATGATGCAGTCGCCGGAGATGACCGAGGAGACGGCCGATCCGCGGCGGTTTTCGTCGTCATGCACGAACTTGGCCGGCGGGGTGATCTCAGCATAGGTCCAGATCGGCCAGGACTTGTCGTAGATGTCGAGTTCCGGCACCACGTCCGTCAGGTCGATATTGGCCTGCCAGTAGGCATCGACCGTGCCGACGTCACGCCAGTAGGGGGTCTTCTCGAAGTCGGAGCGGATGCACGATGCCGCGAAGCGATGTGCCACGGCTTTCCCGTTCTTGACGATATAGGGAATGATGTCCTTGCCGAAGTCGCGCGAGGAGGTCGGGTCGGCGGCGTCGCGGCGCAGGCAGTCGAGCAGGAATTTCGTATGGAAGACATAGATCCCCATCGAGGCCAGCGCGATATCGGGATTGCCGGGGATGCCGGGTGGATCGGCCGGTTTCTCGACGAAATCGGTGATCACGTCCTGCCCATCCACGGCCATGACGCCAAAGCCGGTCGCCTCGGTGCGCGGCACTTCAAGGCAGCCGATGGTGACGTCTGCCCCGGAGTCGACGTGCTGCTGGAGCATCAGCTCGTAGTCCATCTTGTAGATATGGTCGCCGGCGAGGATGACCATGTATTCCGGGCCGTAGGGCTCGATGATGTCGAGGTTCTGGTAAACGGCGTCGGCGGTGCCCTCGTACCATTGCGTTTCCGAGACGCGCTGGCTCGCCGGCAGGATGTCGAAGCTTTCGTTGCGCTCGGGCCGCAGGAAGTTCCAGCCGCGCTGAAGGTGGCGGATCAGCGAATGGGCCTTGTACTGCGTGGCGACCCCGATGCGGCGGATGCCGGAGTTGATGGCGTTGGAAAGGGCGAAGTCGATGATGCGCGCCTTGCCGCCGAAGTAGACCGCCGGCTTGGCGCGCCGGTCGGTAAGCTCCTTCAGGCGGCTACCTCTTCCGCCTGCAAGCACATAGGCCATCGCGTCACGCGACAGCGGCTGAATGCGTCTTTCCATTTGCGTCCCTCCCGCTTTTGTTCTTCTCGGGGTCTCACTGTTCCGGTTCAAGCATGATGGTGGCGAGAGGCGGCAGGGTGATCACCGCGCCGCTGGCACCGTCGATGTTCACGACCGCTTCCACGCGGCCGCCATTGCCTTTGCCGCTGCCTCCGTAGATCTCGGCATCGGTATTGAGGATTTCCCGCCAGCGCCCTCCCGAGGGCAGGGGCAGCCAATAGTTTTCCTTGTAGGCCGGCGTGAAGTTGGTGATGACGGCGATCGGCTTCTCGTCCGGCGCGGTTCGCAACCAGGCGAAGACCGAATTGTCGTGATCGTCGACGATCAGCCAGCGGAAGCCGTCCGGCTCGCAGTCACGGGCATAAAGCGCGGGCTTTGCCCGGTAGGTGATGTTGAGGTCGCGCACGAGGCGGCGCATGCCCTCGTGCAGCGGATATTGCCTCAGGTTCCAGTCCAGCGAACGGGCCTCGCTCCACTCGCTCCACTGGGCGAATTCCTGTCCCATGAACAGCAGTTTCTTGCCGGGATAGCCCCACATGAAGGCATAATAGGCGCGAAGGTTGGCGAATTTCTGCCAGTCGTCGCCGGCCATCTTGGCGATCAGCGAGCCCTTGCCGTGAACCACCTCGTCGTGGGAAAGCGGCAGGACGAAATTCTCGGCGAAGGCGTAGAGCAGGCCGAAGGTGATCTCCTGATGGTGATAGCGGCGGAACAGCGGGTCGCGCGACAGATAGCGCAGCGTGTCGTGCATGAAGCCCATGTTCCACTTGAAGCCGAAGCCGAGCCCGCCTTCGTGGACCGGCTGGGAAACCTTCGGCCAGGAGGTGGATTCCTCGGCGATGGTCACGGCACCGGCATGGCCGCCATAGACGAACCTGTTCATCTGCTGGAGGAAGCGGACGGCCCCCAGATTCTCGCGCCCGCCATATTCGTTCGGCACCCACTCGCCCTCCTTGCGGGAATAGTCGAGATAGAGCATCGAGGCCACCGCATCGACGCGCAGGCCGTCGACATGGAACTTCTCCGTCCAGTAGAGCGCGTTGTTGATGAGGTAGGAGGCGACCTCGCTGCGGCCGAAATTGTAGATCGAGGTCTGCCAATCGGGATGGTAGCCCTGACGCGGATCGGCATGCTCGTAGAGTGCCGTGCCGTCGAACAGGCGAAGCCCGTGGTCGTCGCGCGGAAAATGCGCCGGCACCCAGTCGAGAATGACGCCGATGCCGACCTTGTGACAGCCGTTGACGAAACGGGCGAAGCCCTCGGGCGGGCCGAAACGGGCGCTCGGCGCGTAAAGACCGGTCGTCTGGTAGCCCCAGGACGGGTCGAACGGATGTTCGGAGATCGGCAGGAACTCGATATGGGTGAAGCCCATGTCGGTGCAGTAGGGAATCAGCCGTTCGGCAAGCTCGTCCCAGCTCAGGAACGTTCCGTCCTCGCGCCGCTGCCAGGAGCCGGCATGGACCTCGTAGATGGAGATCGGCTGCCGCCGCGGGTCGACTTTCGCCCAGAAAGCCATGTGGGCGTCGTCTTCCCATTCCTGCTCCAGTTCGCCGGTGACGATGGAGGCGGTCGCCGGGCGCAGCTCGCTGCGGCGGGCGAAGGGGTCGGCCTTGAGCGGCAGGAGATTGCCGTCGACGCCGATGATCTCGAACTTGTAGGCAGAGCCGACCGGCACGTCGGGAGCGAAGATCTCCCAGATGCCGGTGTCGATGCGCAGCCGCATGACATGGGTGCGCCCGTCCCAGCGGTTGAAATCGCCGACGACGGAGACGCGCCGCGCATTCGGCGCCCAGACGGCGAAGTGGACGCCCTCGACCCCCTGATGCTGGATCGGATGGGCGCCCATCTTGTCGAACAGGCGCAGGTGCGATCCTTCCCGGATATAGTAGTCGTCCATCGGCCCCAGCACCGGCCAGAAGGTGTAGGGATCGGTGACGGCCCATTCGGCATCGCCGCGCCGGGCGCGGTAGCGCACCGGCTGCTGGACATCCACGGTGACGGGGCCGGCGAAGAAGCCCGCCGGATGCAGGCGTTCCAGTTCGCCGATCACGGTGCCGTCGAGTGTCAGCGCCGTGACGGTTTCGGCGCCGGGAATGAAGCAGCGCGCATCGAACCCTTCCCCGGCTTCATGAAGGCCGAGAAAGGCAAAGGGATCGGCATGCGTGCCACCGATAATGTCCTCGATCTCGCGTTCTGCAATCTGGGTGGCCTTGCGGGCCGGATCGAGGCTTTTCGGTGGTTTCTTCATCAAGCTCTCCAGATGTCCTGAGCATATTGCCTGATGGTCCGGTCCGAGGAGAACCAGCCCATGCGGGCCGTATTGAGTACGGCTTTCGTGTACCATGAAGCCGTGTCGGTCCACAGTGCGTCAACTTCGCGCTGCGCGTTGGCGTAGGCGTCGAAATCGGCCGCGACCATGAACCAGTCGTGATTGTAGAGGCCGTCGATGAGGCTGCCGTAACGGCCCCTGTCATCCGGCGAGAATACGCCCGAGGCGATGGCGGAAAGCGCCTGGTTCAGATCGCGCGATCCCTCGATGGTGGCGCGTGGATTGAGGCCTTCGGCGCGGGCCCTGGCCACGTCCTCGGCCGTCATGCCGAAGATGATGATGTTCTCCGGGCCGACATGCTCACGCATTTCGACATTGGCGCCGTCGAGTGTGCCGATGGTCAGCGCGCCGTTCAGCGCGAACTTCATGTTGCCGGTGCCCGAGGCTTCCATGCCGGCGGTCGAGATCTGCTCGGACAGGTCGGCGCCCGGCACCATGACCTCGGCGAGTGAGACATTGTAGTTGGGGATGAAGACCACCTTGAGGAGCCCGCGCACCGCCGGGTCGTTGTTGATGACCTTTGCGACGTCGTTGGCGAGCTTGATGATCAGCTTGGCGTTGTGATAGCTCGGCGCCGCCTTGCCGGCGAAGAACTTCACGCGCGGCACCCAGTCCAGTTCGGGATGCGAGCGGATCTGGTCGTAGAGCGCGATCGCCTCGATGATGTTCAGGAGCTGGCGCTTGTATTCGTGGATGCGCTTGATCTGGATGTCGAACAGCGCCGAGGGATCGAGGCGCAGCCCCATGCGCTCGTAGACGAGGTTGGCGAGCGCGATCTTGTTCGTCCGCTTCACGGCTGCGAATTTCTCGCGGAAGCCGGCATCGTCGGCAAAGGGCTCGAGCGCGATCAGCTTTTCGGCGTCGTCGAGGAACGCATCTCCGATCGCCTCGCGGATCAGGTCGGTCAGGCCGGGATTGCACTGTTGCAGCCAGCGCCGCGGCGTGATGCCGTTCGTCTTGTTGTTGATGCGGTCGGGGTAGAGCTTGTGCAGGTCGGAGAACACCGTCTCCTTCATGAGTTCGGTGTGAAGCGCGGAGACGCCGTTGATCGAATGCGAGCCGATGAAGGCGAGGTTGCCCATGCGCACGCGCCGTTCGCCGTCCTCGTGGATCAGCGAGATGTGGCGGATCTCGCTGTCGGAGAAATACTTGTCCTTGCGGGCTTCCACCAGCACCTTGGCGTTGATGGCGTAGACGAGCTGCATGTGTCGCGGCAAAAGCCGCTCGAACAGCGGCACCGGCCAGCTTTCCAGCGCCTCCGGCAACAGTGTGTGGTTGGTGTAGGAGAAGGTGTTGCGGGTGATTTCCCAGGCCGCGTCGAACTCGTAGCCGTGTACGTCGATCAGCAGGCGCATCATCTCGGCGATGGAGACTGCCGGGTGCGTGTCGTTGAGCTGGATCGACACCTTGTCGGCGAGGTTGGTGAAATCCGGATATTGTTGCAGGTGGCGGCGCAGGATGTCCTGAAGCGAGGCGGAGGAGAAGAAGAACTCCTGGCGCAGGCGCAGTTCCTGGCCGGCGGCGGTGGCGTCCGCGGGATAGAGGACGCGGGTCAGCGATTCCGCCTTGTTGCTTTCGCGCAGCGCGCCGATATGGTCGCCGGCGTTGAAGGCGTCGAGCAGGATCGGGTCGATGGGGTGGGCCGACCACAGGCGCAGCGTATTGATGCGCTTGGCCTTCCAGCCGACGACCGGCGTGTCGTAGGCGATGGCGATGACGCGCTCGCCCGGCCTCCAGACGTAGCGCGGATTGTCGTCCGGGCCGTTGACGGTTTCGACCGCGCCGCCGAAGCCGACTTCATAGGACGCCTCGCGGCGCTCGAACTCCCACGGATTGCCGTGGGCGAGCCAGGTCTCCGGCAGTTCCACCTGCCAGCCGTCCGCCATCTGCTGGCGGAAGAGGCCGTGGACGTAGCGGATGCCATAGCCATAGGCGGGGATGTCCACCGTCGCCATCGATTCCATGAAACAGGCCGCCAGACGGCCGAGGCCGCCATTGCCGAGCGCGGCATCCGGCTCCAGACCGGCGATGACGCCGAGATCGACGCCGAGGGAATCGAGTGCCTCGCGGATCTCGTCCACCAGTTCGAGATTGCTCATGGCATCGCGCATCAGACGGCCGATCAGGAATTCGAGGGAGAGGTAGTAGACGCGCTTGGCTCCGGTTTCGTAGACGCCGCGGGTGGATTCCATCCAGCGGTCGATGATGCGGTCGCGGATGACCAGAATCGTCGCGGTCAGCCAGTCGTGCGGCGTGGCCACGATGACATCCTTGCCGATGCGGTAGGTCAGTCTTTCGATGATCTCGGAGGCGAGAATCTCAGGGGTGGAAACGCGGGGCGCCGGGAGCGGAAGATCGGCTGTGGACAGTTTCTTTGTCATGGGATCTCCGGAGGTTTTGCGGTCTAAACCATTGATTCTGTCAATCTGCTGCGCGATTTGCACCGGCAGTTTATGCATCGATAGAGGGGCGTTGCAACAAACGATTGATGGCCCCGTACGAATGATGGATGCGCGGAGTTGCAGCAGGTGTCTCCGGAGGTTCGGGGGTGTGCCGGAGGCCGGAAAACCGAAAGGGGCGGCATCGTCGGATACCGCCCTGAAGGTCCTTCGCCTGCAATAGCCGTTCCGGTTCAGTTGGTCAGGCGCACGCTGCTTTGCATCGCGTTGTTGGCGATGTCCTTGAAGGCGGCGATCAAGCTTTGCATGTTCGTCGCCTCATAGTAGGATGACGAACCTGATGCGCAGAAGCTCAACATTTCCTTGCCCTTCTGCGGTGCCATGAACGCCACGCTGTAGATGGTGATGCCGTCCTTCTTGGCATCCGTGCAGACCGTCCGGGTAGCGCTGTCGAGAGCGCTGTTCCACTGATTGCTGTAGCCGGTCATTTCTCCATCGGTCATCAGGAGGATAAAGCGCTTGAACGTCGAGTTGCCTTTCTTGGCGTGTTCGCTGCTCTCTTTGTTATTGGTCGATTTCAGGGCTTCGTAGGCGGTTTTCATGACCTTGCTCGCGTCCGTTCCTCCCTCCGGCTTGTAAGGGAGCGCGTCGACATAGGTTTTAGCCTTGGCGGTGCCCCATTCGGGCGCCTGTGCGGTGTAGGGGTCGTGCGTATAGGCGATGGCCCCGACGCGCACGAGGTCCTTGTTGGGGTCTATGGCGTTGAACGAAGCGAACAGGCTGCCCGCAGCCGCCTTGAGTGCCTCGATCTTCCGTATGCGGCATCCAGAGATGCTCGTGTCATTGTTAGGCCAGGACGAACTGGTGTAGTTTTCGCATTTCGACTTCGTGTCATTCTTCTCTTCTGTCACGAAGGACATGGAGCCGGAACGGTCGAGAACCAGATACATCGAAAGCCCCGTCTTTTGCGGCTTCACCGACTGGGAGGTGCCATAGGACTGGATCGTTATGGCTTCGCCCGTGAAGAGCCGGGTGAAAGGGCTAACCGGGAAGGCAATGCGCGTCGTTCCGGTGGCGGTGTAGACGGTGCCGCTCGGGTCCTCGGTCTCCACGACCTTGATGGTTGTGTTCTTTTCCAGGTCGCTGGCCAGTGTCTTGTTGCCGAACTTGGCCAGCGAACGATTGAGCTGTGCGAGGAGCAGTTGCTTTCCCTCGGCTTCCGCCTGCGTCGTCGTATAGGTCTTGTCCGTCGAAAGCATTGCCGACGATGCGGCGAGTGTGGCTGCGTCGATGCCGGTCTGAACTTCGGTCTTCACGTCGAGCGCGTAGAGGAAATCCACGGTCATGCCGACGGTGAAAAGTGCGGCAGGCAACATGAGCGCGGTCATGATCGCAAAGTTGCCGTTCCTGTCCCGGAACATGCGGGAAAGGCGCGACATATTCTTCCGGTCGGCGAGCATTCTCTTTACCCCATAAAACAGCCAGTGAGCGCAAAATGGGCCGTCAGTCTGGACAAGTGTTTAAGCGGCTCGCTCGTATTTTACGGATCGCTCAGTTTTTCAGCGGAATCACGTCCACCGCCTGCTGCGTCGTGTGTTTTCCGTAGCTTTTCAGGACACCGATGACGGGCGCGACGTCGGAATAGTCGCGGCCATAGGCGACGACGATATGGTCGCCGCTCGCCTGGATGTCGTTGGTCGGATCGAGTTCGATATAGCCCAGGCTTTCGCCGCACCAGACGCGCACCCACGCGTGCATGGCGTCGGCGCCCTCCAGCCGCTCCTTGCCGGGCGGGGGAATGGTCCGCAGGAAGCCGCTGACATAGCCGGCCGGAATGCCGAGGCTTCTCAGCGCGACGATCATGACATGGCTGAAATCCTGGCAGACGCCGCGCTTCAGCCTGAAGGCCTCGCCCGGGGGGGTGTCGACCTCCGTCGCCTCGGGGTCGTATCTGAAGTCGGCATGGATGCGCCGGCATATCTCGAAGGCCGCCTCGCGCACCGTCTGCCCCGGCCTGACGGCGGAACGGGCATAGGCCGCGATTTCCGGGCTGTCGGGCAATCTCGGGCTCGGCCCGGCGAGATGATGCGGCGCGTTCGCGTCGAGCGACCAGACGGTGTCCAGATCGTCCTTCAACTCGCCGACCAGCGGCGACAGATCGGCGACGGGCTCGGGCGGATCGACCTGCACCCGGGCCTGCATCCTGATCTCCAGCGTATCGTGCTGCGAGCGGAACATGATCGCCGACGCCGGATTGCCGAAGAAATCGGTGAAGGAGGATTTCTCGTCGGGATCGGGAAGAATGCCGACCGAACCGGCGATGAGGCGCTGCCGCCCCGGGATGGACAGCGGCAGGACGCGCAGGATGTGGCGTGCGCCCGAGGCGGCGGTGTCGTAGTCGTATTCGATGGTGAGCGAGAGGTCGTAGAGCATGGCCGGATCAGCTCAGATAGGTCTTGGCCAGCAGGTCGGACAGGCGTTCCATATCCTGTTCGAGCTGCCGGTAGACGGTGGCATTCATGGCCTCGGGCGTCATGACGGCGAGGTTGGCCTGCATGCGCATGGCCTCGCGATAGAAGGTCGACATCTGGCCGTTGACGAAAGCCTGCGGCAGTTGCTCCACCTCCTGGCGGATCTCGTTCATCTGGAACAGGATCGAGCGCGGGTTGAGCGGGTCGAGCGCCAGAAGGTCCGTCACGGTCAGGCGGGCGGTCGAGACGTTGTAGCGGCGGCGGTGCGTCATCACGCTGTCGCCGATTTCGAGAATCATGTCCAGCGCGCCATCGGGTGTATCTTCCTGCGACATGTGGCCGAGAAGGCGGGTCATGTGCAGGCCGCGTTCCAGCATGCGCCCGATGGTCAGGAAGCGCCAGCCGGTGAAGCGGTACATGTTTTCATGCACGAGACCGGCAAAGCCCGCCAGCTTGCGCAGGAGGATGGTCATGGCGTGCGAGGCGTCGTCGCCCGGCTGCACCTTTTCGTGGAAGCGCCGGGCGGTCTTGGCCAAGTCCGTCAGGGCCAGCCAGCCGTCCGGCGAGAAGCGGTCGCGGATGTTGCTGGCGGAATAGACGGCGCTGTCGATGTTGCGCATCAGGCTTTCCGGCACGCCTTCCTGCGAATCGACGTCGATGGCCGCGAGATAGTCCGAGACATAGGCGAGCAGCGGCTGCGAGGGATCGGCATTCTCCGCGAAACGCGAATGCCATGCCCGCAGGATGCGCAGCGCCCCTTCCGCCCGCTCGATGTAGCGGCCGAGCCAGAACAGGTTGTCGGCGGCGCGGCTGGGCAGCGCGCCCGGCAGGTTGCGGGCGAATTCCTGCTCCGGCGGCAGAAGCGTCGTGGCGTCCACGGGTTTGTTCGAGACGATCCAGACATCGGCGGCCATGCCGCCCGACTGCATGGCGATGGCGGCGACGTCGTCGCCCGAGCCGATGCGGGCGAAGCCGCCCGGCATGATCTGCCAGCCGTCGGCGGTGCGCGCCGCAAAGACGCGCAGCGACATGGGGCGCGGCGTCAGCTTGCCGTCGATGAAGGCGGGCGTGGTCGAAAGCGTCACCGCTTCCTGTCCGACGAGGCGGGCGCCGTCGCTCGCCAGCCATTCGGCCATCGAGGTCTTTGCGGTGCGGCGAAGGGTCGAGCCGAGCACGGACTGGCCGTGGTCGTCGAAGAAGGGCAGGCAGGAATAGGCCGGGCCGATCACCATGCGGTCGATGCTGCGCGAGACGTGATCGCGCTCGGCTTCCTGGCCGCACCACCAGGTGGCGATCGACGGCAGCTTCAGTTCCTCGCCGAGCAGCTTGTGGCAAAGGGCCGGCAGGAAGGCGAGGAAGGCGCGCGTCTCGAGGATGCCGGACCCCAGCGCGTTCACCATCGTCACGCTGCCGGAGCGGATGGCCTGCGTCAGTCCGGGCGTGCCGATCCGCGAACTCTGGTTGAGTTCGAGCGGGTCCGAATAGGAAGCGTCGAGGCGGCGCCACAACACGCTGATGGGCTTGAGGCCGGAAACCGTGCGCACCATCACGCGGTTGTTGACGACGGCGAGGTCTTCTCCCTCCAGCAGCATGAAGCCGAGATAGCGGGCGATATAGGCGTGTTCGAAATAGGTCTCGTTGGCCGGGCCGGGCGTCAGCACGGCGATGCGGTCGTCATTCGACTTCTTGCAGGCCTGAAGCGCGTTGCGGAAGGCGCCGAAGAACGAGGCGAGCCGGTGGACGTGGCTTTCCGCATAGATGTCGGAAAAGGCGCGGGCGGTCGCCACGCGGTTTTCCAATGCAAAACCGGCGCCCGAAGGCGCCTGCGTGCGGTCGGCGAGAACCCACCAGTTCCCGTCCGGCCCCCGGCCGATCTCGAACGAACAGAAATGCAGGTAATGACCGCCGCGCGGCGCGACGCCGACGAGCGGGCGTAGGAACTCGGGGTTGGAGGCGATCAGCGCGGGGGGAAGAAACCCTTCGCGCACCAGATCGTTGTCGCCGTAGATGTCGGCGGCGACCTTTTCGAGCAGCTCGGCCCTCTGCCTGAGGCCCTCGGCCAGCGCTTCCCATTCCTTTTCGGCGATCAGCACCGGGATATGGCTGATCGGCCACGGGCGCTCGGCACCCCCCTCGGCGCCATAGGCGCGGTAGAACACGCCCGCATCGCGCAGATACCGGTCGGCGCGGGCGAAACGTTCGTGGCGTTCATGGGCGCTCATGCGCGATAGCGCCGACAGCATCGGCTGCCAGACCGGGCGCACGTTGCCGGCGGTATCGACCATCTCGTCGGCAATGCCGGGCAGGGCGCGATAGTCCAGCGCCGGATGGGCCTCGACCACCGCGGTCCTGACTTTGTTCTTGCGCTCGGTGGCCGGTATCTTCGCCATCGTCTATCAGAATCCTTGCGGCCTTCTCAGGTCAAGGGTCAGCGGAAATTCCTCGGCCACGCGTTCGGGCCGCAGCATATAGCTGCCCGCCGTGTGCCCCCAGGGTTCGAATCGCGCCAGGCGGCGCGCCTCGGCCTCGTTGCCGTTGACCGGGAAGGTCTCATAGTTGCGTCCGCCCGGATGGGCAACATGGTAGATGCAGCCACCGATGGAACGGTTCGACCATGTGTCATAAATGTCGAAGGTCAGCGGCGTGTCGACGGGCAGGGCCGGATGCAGGCCGGAGGCCGGCTGCCATGCCTTGTAGCGCACGCCGGCCACCGAGATGCCGGAGATCGGCGTTGGCGTCAGCGGCACGGCGCGGCCGTTGCAGGCCACCCTGTAGCGCTCGGGATTGGCCGATTCGAGCTTGACCTGAAGGCGCTCGACCGACGAATCGACATAGCGTACGGTGCCGCCGATGGCACCTTCCTCTCCCATGACATGCCAGGGTTCGAGCGCCTGGCGCAGTTCGAGGCGGGAATTTTCGTACTCCACCTCGCCGCAGAAGGGGAAGCGGAACTCGAGCTGGGCGGCGAACCATTCCGGGCGAAAATCGAAGCCGTTGTCGCTGAGGTCGGCCAGCACGTCGAGGAAATCGGCCCAGACGTAGTGCGGCAGCATGAAGCGGTCGTGCAGCGCCGTGCCCCAGCGGACGAAATTGCCGCCGATGGGGTTCTTCCAGAACCGGGCGATGAGGGCGCGCACCAGCAATTGCTGGGCGAGCGACATGCGCGCGTTCGGCGGCATCTCGAAGCCGCGGAACTCGACGAGGCCGAGGCGGCCGGTCGGGCCGTCCGGCGAGAACAGCTTGTCGATGCAGATCTCGGCGCGGTGGGTGTTGCCCGTCACGTCGATCAGGAGGTTGCGGAACAGCCGGTCCACCAGCCAGGGCAGCGGCGGCAGGTGGCCGGAATGCGGGTGCGGTATCTGCGCCAGCGCGATTTCCAGTTCGTAGAGCGAATCATGGCGGGCCTCGTCGATGCGCGGCGCCTGGCTGGTCGGGCCGATGAACAGGCCGGAGAACAGGTAGGAGAGGGAGGGGTGGCGCTGCCAGTGCAGCACGAGGCTCTTCAGGAGGTCCGGCCGGCGCAGGAACGGGCTGTCGTTCGGGCTGGCGCCGCCGACGACGACGTGGTTGCCGCCGCCGGTGCCGGTGTGGCGGCCGTCGATCATGAACTTGTCGGCCCCCAGCCGCGACTGGCGCGCTTCCTCGTAGATGGCCGTCGTGGTTTCGACGCAGCCCTTCCAGTCCGAGGCCGGGTGGATGTTGACCTCGATGACGCCGGGATCGGGGGCGACGCGGATGACGTTCAGCCGTTCGTCCTGCGGCGGTGTGTAGCCTTCGATATGGACCGGCAGGCCGAGCGCCGCGGCGGCGCGTTCCGTCGAGGCGACGAGATCGAGATAATCCTCCAGTTCCGCGGTCGGCGGCATGAAGATGCACAGGCGGCCGTCCCGCACCTCTACGGAGATCGCGGTGCGCACGCGCCCGCCGATTTCCTCGTAGGACTGGCCGAGCGATTGCTGCTGCGGCGTGTCGGCCTGGAACGAATAGGCCGGCATGACGCGGGCCTTTTCTCCGGTCGAGAAATCGGGAAGCGGCGGCTTTTCGACGGTCGGATCGGCCGGATTGATATAGGGATACAGGGATGGCGCGATGTAGGGCAGCGCGTTCAGCGGCAGGCGGAAGCCGACCGGGCTGTCGCCGGGGATGAGATAGAGGCGACCGCGCCGCGTGCTCCACATCTCGCTGACCCAGGTCCGGCCGGAGGCGCGGTTCTGCCACGCCTGCACCGGCAGCACGTAACCGGCGGGCTCCGTCAGGCCGCGCGAGAACACCCTTGCGATACGGCTGCGCTCTTCCGGGTCCTTGAGCTTCGAATTGGACGGATCGACGTTTTCCGGGAGATTGGCCTCCTTGACGATCCATTCTGCCGGGTCCTCGTAGGCCGCCGCGACATTGCCGGCATCGAGGTCGAGTTCGACGGCGATGGCCTGTAACAGGCGCGATGCGTCCTCATGGGTGACGCCGTAGTCGCGTGCCTCGGCGGCGATCAGGTCCGGGTTGCTCCAGATCGGCAGGCCGTCCTTGCGCCAGTAGAGCGAGAAGGTCCAGCGCGGCAGGGATTCCCCCGGATACCATTTGCCCTGGCCGTAATGCAGGAAGCCGCCGGGGGCGAATTTCGCGTGCAGGCGGCGGATGAGGACGTCGGCGCGGTCGCGCTTCGTCGGGCCGACGGCGGCGGTGTTCCATTCGTCGGACTGGAAGTCGTCGATGGAAACGAAGGTCGGCTCGCCGCCCATCGTCAGGCGCACGTCCTCCTCCACGAGAACGCGGTCCACCTCCTCGCCGAGCGCGTCGAGCGCCTGCCAGCTCTCGTCGCTGAACGGCCTGGTGATGCGCGGATGCTCGGCGACGCGGGCGACCTGCATGTCGAAGGCGAATTCGGTCTCGGCGTGGCCGAAATAGCCGCCGGAGATCGGCGCGGCGTTCCTGTAATGCGGCGTGGCGGCCAGCGGAATGTGGCTTTCGCCGGTGAGCAGGCCGGATGTCGGGTCGAGGCCGACCCAGCCGGCGCCCGGCAGGTAGACTTCCCCCCAGGCGTGCAGGTCGGTGAAATCCACCTCCGTGCCGGAGGGGCCGTCGAGCGCCTTGATGTCGGGCGCGAGCTGGATCAGATAGCCGGACACGAAGCGGGCGGCGAAGCCCAGGCGGCGCAACAGATTGACCAGAAGCCAGCTCGTGTCGCGACAGGACCCTTTACGGACCGCCAGCGTCTCCTCCGGTTCCTGAACGCCCGGCTCCATGCGGATGACGTAGCCGATTTCCTGTTGCAGGCGGGCATTGAGGCCGACCGCCATGTCGACGGTGAGCTGACCCGGTGTCTGGTCGACCGATGCGAGGAAGTCCTCGAACAGGGGGCCGGCGGGTTCGGCCTTGCGATAGATCGACAGGTCCTCGGCCAGCGTTTCGGGATAGCTGAAGGGCCATTTGGTCGCCTCTTCCTCGACGAAGAAATCGAACGGATTGTAGACCGTCATGTCGGCGACGAGGTCGACTTCGATCTTCAGTTCGGTCGCGGGTTCGGGAAAGACGTAGCGGGCGAGATAGTTGCCGTAAGGGTCCTGCTGGAGATTGACGAAGTGATTGGCGGGGGTGACTTTCAGCGAATGGGAGAGGACCTTGGTCTTGGAATGGGAGGCCGGTTTCAGGCGTATGATTTGCGGTCCGAGCTGGACGGGATTGTCGTATTTGTAGTGGGTCAGGTGATAGATGCTGGCTTTGATAGACATGCTGCCCCGTGCCTTGAACCCTTGCGCGACCGGAATGGCGCGTGAAAGAAATGCCGCAATCTTGGGCAATGCTTTGGAATAAAGCAAGTGCCAATCGGCAATATCCAAGCCGTTGATTTTTACGGAAAGTCGAGACTTTGGACGTCTGATTCGCCAGCCGTTGGGCAGGTGGAAACGCGGCCGGGCATGGTGCCGCCCGGCCGCCTTCGTCGTCAGGGCGCCTTGGGGGCGGAATGATCGTCCTGCGCGCCGTGGCCTGCATGTGCGTCGCCGTGTTCCTCGCCGCGCGGCTGCTGGACGACGAACTCGACCTCGACGGTGCCGGCCTTCTCGAAGGTCAGGGTCGCCTTGATCTTCTCGCCCTCGGCGAAGGGCTGCGACAGGTTCAGGAACATGACATGCAGGCCGCCGGGTTTCAGCTCGACCGTCTGGCCGGCCGGAACGGCGATGCCGTCCTCGATTTCGCGCATCTTCATGACGTCGTCCTCGACCTTCATGTCGTGAAGCTGCGCGGCCCCGGCGCGGTCGGTGGAGACGGAGACGAGGCGGTCGTCCGCCGTGCCTTCGTTGGTGATCGTCAGGTAGCCGCCGCCGACCGTCGCGCCGGCGACAGTGGGCCTGGACCAGGGATGGCCGATCTCCAGGTCGCCGACGGTGAAGCCGTGGGCGAGTGCTGCGGAAAAACCGGCGAAGGTGACAAGGGCTGCGGCGAGACCGCGCTTGAGGGTGAGGTTCATGGTGGTTTCCCGATGAATTCTGTGCCGGAGGCGGGGGCCGATCTTCAGGGCCGCTCAAGGGCTCCGGTGCGTCGCGGATCGATGCGCGCGCGGCTGCGCGGCACGCATCGTGTCGGATATCAGGCGCGGGAAACGTCCGGTGGGCCGCGCGGTGCGGTGTTGATCCTGAGCGCGGTGGCCGGGCCTTCGATGAGGCTGCGCGGCAGGAGCTTTTCCACCGGGCGAAGCGGCGGTTCTTTCAGGGCCGGAGGCGACGGCGGCAATGCCGAGCCGGAGAGCAGGCAGGCATCGCAGCGAAGGCGGTCGTGCGCCGTGTCCTGGCCGTGATCTTGCGAATGGTCGATGTCGCACAGGAACGGCACGGTGCCGTCGGGCAGCACATAGGCCGCCAATTCCGACATCGGCACGGCGGCGGCGAGCGCCGGAGGCTTGTGGGCGAGGCCGGCCAGAATCAGGGCGAGCGCGCAGACGATGCGCGCCAGACGGCTGGTCTGTCCCCCTCGATGCGTCACGGTCCGGTCTCCTTTTCGTGCGGTCTTATTAAGCCGGCCGCGAGGCAAAGACAAGAATGCGCGGCATTGTGCCCCATCCTGCGGGCGCGTGTAGCTGTAACGGCTTCGGGCGGCATGATAAGCATTGCCGCGGGACGATTTGCGCATGGTTGGAAGGTGGAAATGAAAATCGCAGAACTGGCCGACGGGCAAGCGCCGGCGCCGGATGTCTCCTCCGCGTACGAGTTGCCGTTCATACGGCAGATCGCGATCATGATCGGCGCCTTCTGGCGTTCGGGTGTCCGCAACCGCGTGCTGGCGCAGGCGTTCGCCCTCCTGTCGGTCATTCTCGCCACCGCCTATGCGCAGATCACCCTCAACGAATGGAACGTGCCGTTCTACAATGCCATCGAACAGCGCGACGTGGGCGAATTCCTGCGGCAGTTGCAGATCTTCGCGGGCATCGCCGGCTCGCTTCTCCTGCTCAACGTCTGCCAGACCTGGCTGAACCAGATGGCGGCGCTTTCGATGCGCGAGGGGCTGACCAACGATCTGGTCGAGACGTGGCTGAAGGGGCGTCGGGCGCTGCGGCTTGCGGCGTCGGGCACCATCGGCGTCAATCCCGACCAGCGGCTGCACGAGGATGCGCGCAATCTCTCCGAGATCACCACCTCGCTCAGCATCGGCCTCGTGCAGTCCAGCATCCTGCTCGGCAGCTTCATCGGCGTGCTGTGGGCGCTTTCCAGCGACTTCGCCTTCGTCATCGGCTCGCGGACGGTGGTCATCCCCGGCTACATGGTCTGGGCCGCGTTCATCTATGCGGGGCTTGCCTCGATGCTCAGCCGCGTGGTCGGCCACCGCCTCGTCGGGCTGAACGCAGAACGCTATTCGCGCGAGGCCGATCTGCGGTTTCTGCTGATGCGCACCAACGAGAACCTCACCGCCATCTCGCTGGCGCGCGGCGAGCAGCGGGAGCGCAAGCGCATTCTGGAGCGGATCGGCGCGGTCCTGGCCGTCACCCGCCAGCTCGTCACGGCCAATACGAACCTGACATGGGTTTCGGCGGGCTTCGGCTGGCTGTCGCAGGTCGCGCCGATTATCATCGCGGCGCCGGTCTATTTTTCCGGCAATATCACCTTCGGTGGCCTGATGATGGCCGTCGGCGCCTTCAACCAGGTCAATCTGGCGCTGCGGTGGTATGTGACGAATTTCGGCCAGATCGCCGACTGGCGGGCGACGCTCGGCCGCGTCAGCGCGTTCCGCAGCGCGTTGCAGGATATGGATCGCAAGACGGCGTCGGGAGCGGTCATCGATTACCGGGCCGAGGCGGATGAGACGATCCGCATCGAGAACCTGACGCTGTGCCTGCGGGCCGGGGCGGAGCATTTCGAAAACGGGCTGCGGCTGCGGGAAGGCGGCCTTTCGGTGCGGCGCGGCGAGCGGGTGATGGTCAACGGCGATCCCGGCGTGAACCGGCACCTGCTTTTCGAGGCGCTGGCCGGAAACTGGCCCTGGGGCCGCGGCACGATCGGCCTGCCGCCCGGGGAGGGTGTCCTCTTCATGCCCCAGACCGGCTATCTGGCGGGCGCCTCGCTTCAGGAGGTGCTGACCTATCCGCTTGCGCCGGAAGCCTTTTCGCGGGAGAACATGCTGGCCGCGCTCGACCGGGCCGGGCTGGCCCGTCTCAAGCCCATTCTCGACACGACGGCGCGATGGGACAAGGTTCTCGATTTTGACGACCAGATGAAGCTGCGCTTCGCCAACGCCCTTCTCCTCAAGCCGGATTTCATCGTCATAGACGATCTGTTCGACGGGCTGGAGCAGGACGCGCAGGCGAGCCTGGCGGGTATCGTCGAGGAACTCGGCAATACGGGCATCCTTTACGTCGGCCGCTCGCAGGCCTTCGCAGAGGCGTTTTCGCCGCGTATCGTCCACCTGGAGCAGATCAGGCCGCCCGATGCGGCTTCTCCGCTTTAATCGCGGAAGGGGGCGACAGACGGGCGTTCCCTTTCTATAGTGGAGGAAAGACCCGGAATCACAAGGCGCGGGAAGGCGGAACCCGAGCCGACGCAAGGGCGTTCAAGGAAACGAATCAAGTTCGAGGATCTTTCATGCACCCACGCACCAAACAATTGGTTGTCATGTGGATCGCGACCATCATCTTTTCGGCCATCATGTTCTTTCTGGCCATGCTGCCTGCACTCTATGAACTCTATCCGGAGTATTTCCCGTTCTGACGCGGCAGCAGACTCCGGAAGACAGGGCGGCCCGAGGAAAGATGCCGCCGGACGGTCCCGAAACCGCGCCATCGACAGCCGAACCGACAGACAGACCCCCGAAACGGACAGAGGCTCAAGCGTTTCCGCTTGAGCCTCTGGCAAGGATGGTGGGCGTGACAAGGATCGAACTTGTGACCCCTACGATGTCAACGTAGTGCTCTCCCGCTGAGCTACACGCCCATCCGATGGGCGGCTTACACCACAATTCGATGGCCGCGTCAACGGCCTCGAACGGGTCATGAAACATTCATTCGGCGTTTTCAGGATGGCGCTCCGGTCAAGCCCGAGCCATAAACGGAAAAATCCGCCGGAGCGGATTTCTCAAACGTATCAGGTGATTGGATGGTGGGCGTGACAAGGATCGAACTTGTGACCCCTACGATGTCAACGTAGTGCTCTCCCGCTGAGCTACACGCCCATCCGATGCGGCGCATACATCACAAAACCGGGCTTGGCGTCAACCGCTTTTTTTTCCGATTTCTTGCGAAGGCGGCAAAAGCCTCAGGCTGCCGTGAGGAGTTTGTTCACCTCGTCGACGAGATCGCGCAGGTGGAAGGGCTTGGAAAGCACCTTCGCATCCTTGGGGGCCTTCGAATCGGCGTTCAGCGCGACGGCGGCGAAGCCGGTGATGAACATGACCTTCAGGTCCGGATCGAGTTCGGTGGCGCGGCGCGCCAGTTCGATGCCGTCCATTTCCGGCATGACGATATCGGTCAGGAGAAGCGAAAAGGGCTCTTCGCGAAGACGGTCGTAGGCGCTGGCGCCGTTGTCGTAGGAGGAGACTTTGTATCCTGCTTTTTCGAGCGCCTTCACAAGGAAGCGGCGCATGTCGTTATCGTCTTCGGCGAGAAGAATTTTCTGGCTCATTGAAAGGACCGTTACTCAAATGACTGTCATGGGTGATATCCGGAATCCGACATTATCTTCACCGGAGTAAACAACCTGTGAAGAGAGCCGGTTCCGCCATTTTACCGTTCATAGATAGTATGGACTTGGCCAACGGCAACTGGCAACATGACGGAATGATGACTTGAGGATATGGTAAAGAGGCCAGATGGAACACAAAACCGGTTACACACCCGATTTCGAGGTGCGCGAACCGGCGCTTCAGACCATACCTTTCGTATTCAATTCCCCGCATAGCGGCCGGAACTACACGCCGGCATTCCTTGCGCAATCGCGGCTCGACGCCCATACGATCCGCCGGTCGGAAGATCACTTCGTCGACGAACTCTATGCCGGTGCGCCCGCGCTCGGCGCGCCGCTTCTGCTGGCGCATTTCCCGCGCGCCTATCTCGACGTCAATCGCGAGCCCTTCGAACTCGACCCGCGCATGTTCGACGGGCCGCTGCCGCCACATGCCAATACCGGCTCGCTGCGGGTGGCCGGCGGGCTCGGAACCGTGCCGAGGATCGTCGCGGAGAATTTCGACATCTATACCGGCCGCCTGCCGGTGCAGGATGCGCTGATGCGCATCGAACTGCTCTACAAGCCCTATCACGCCTGCCTGCGGCGGCTTCTCGCGCGCACCCACGACCGTTTCGGTTTCTGCGTGCTGATCGACTGCCACTCCATGCCGGGCAACACCAAGCTTGCCGGCAGCGGCCTGCGTCCCGATTTCATCGTCGGTGACCGGTTCGGGGCGAGCGCCTCGGCGGCGCTGTCGGATGCCGCGATCAGCATTCTCGAGGACCTCGGCTTCCGCGCCGTGCGCAACAAGCCCTATGCCGGCGGCTTCATCACGGAACATTATGGGCGCCCGCGCCGGGGCCTGCATGCGTTGCAGATCGAGATCAACCGCTCGCTCTATATCGATGAGGCGACATTGGAGAAGCGCCCGGAATTTCCGGAGGTCGAGGCCCTTGTCGCGTCCTTCATGCGCCGCATGGCCGACTTCACCGAGCATCTGTCGTCGCAGACCTCCCTGGCGGCCGAATAGGCCCTTTTCCCAAGACTTCATCCGATGCAAGACCCGGCTGCCGGGCAAAAAAAACCGCGCTCGTGGCGCGGTTAAGTCTAGGGAGGAAACACCCAAGGAGGGTATTTTGCAGTCAGCGGACTGCGACTAGAAGGCTATGCGCCGGGGGTCTGACTGTCAAGTCTGCGGACGTATTTTTTGCTTTTAATTTTGGCATTTTTGAAATCTGCATAGATTTTGTGCGATTGCGTGTTTGCTAAGCGCGGGCCTTGCGGCCGAAACGGCGGGTTTGCAGGCGCGGCGATTTGGGCTAAACCCTTGTCATACCGTTCTCGTCGAGGTTCCCTGCATGCTTCCTGACCGCGCCTTCTTCGACCGGCTGGCCGATGCCGCCAGTGCAGAAACCCTGCCGCGTTTTCGCGCCGGCATCGATGTGGTCAACAAGCAGGCGGGGGGATTCGACCCGGTGACGGAAGGCGACCGCGCCGCCGAGACGGCGATCCGGGCGGTGATTGCCGAAGCCTATCCCGACCACGGCATTCTGGGCGAGGAGCACGACAATGTCGGGCTCGACCGCGACAATGTCTGGGTCATCGATCCCATCGACGGCACGAGAGCTTTCATTTCGGGCCTGCCGACCTGGGGCACGCTGATCGGCTTCTACCAGAAGGGGCGGGCGACATGCGGGCTGATCGACCAGCCCTTCACCGGCGAGCGCTATCTCGCCGATGGCGAGCGGACGCTCTACCGGGGGCCGGGCGGCGAACGGACCTTGCGGGTTCGCGATTGTGGCGATCTCGCCGATGCGACGCTGTTCACCACCTCGCCGCACCTGTTCCGGGGCACGGAAGCCGAGCGCTATCGGGAGGTGGAAAGCAGGGTGAGGCTCTTCCGTTACGGCGTCGACTGCTATGCCTATGCGCTTCTGGCTGCCGGGCATATCGATCTGGTGATCGAGAACGGGCTGAAGCCTTACGATGTCGGCGGCGTCATTCCGGTGGTCGAGCAGGCGGGCGGCATCATGACGTCATGGGATGGCGGACGCCCGGAAATGGGCGGTTCGATCATCGCCGCCGGCAGCCGTGCCGTTCACGAACAGGCGATGCGCCTGCTCAACCCGTAACCGCCTCGGTCGCGGTTTCGGGGAAGAAGGCGAGGATCGCGGCGAGCGCCTGGGCGCGATAGCGGTCCTTCTCCATCAGCAATTCGTGGCGGGCGCCGGGAATCGGCACCAGTCGCGCCGCCCGGAAATGCCGGGCAAGGCGCTCCATCTCCCCATAGGGCACCACGCCGTCGCGCATGGGCGCGAGGATGAGTGTCGGCACGGTGATGCGGGTCAGGTAGTCCGGCTGCATCACCCGCCGCATGGCCTTGCGGATCTCGTTCAGCCAGCGCGCCGTCGGCGGGCCGATTCCCAGATCGCGATGGGTGCCGCGCAGCGTCGAGAAATGGCCGAAGCGGGTCGGGCATGAGGTCAGCGGATTGCCGTCGAAGAGCATGGCGTCGCGTTCCCGCCCCAGCGGCCTTTCTCCCAACCCGGCCAGACTGAAGAGCGACGCGATGGAAAAAGCGACGGCCGGCGGGACGGGAAGCCCCGTCAGGCCGACGAGCGGCGCGCTCAGGACCATGCGCGAAATCCGGCCTTCAAGCCGGGGCGCCAGTGACAGCGCGATGAGGCAGCCGAGCGAATGGGCGAGGATGTGGACGGGCTGCGGTGCCACGGGTTCCACGAACATGGTCAGGAAGCGCTCCGTATCCGCAACATAGTCCGCGAAGCGCAGCACATGGCCGGCGCGCGGATTGCGCGACAGACGCCCGGAAAGGGCCTGGCCGCGCAGGTCGAAGGTCGCGACCATGAAACCGGCTTCGGTCAGCTCGCGGATCGTTTCCAGATATTTCTCGATGCATTCGTTGCGGCCCTGGAGAATCACCACGGTGCCGCGCGGCCGCTCGCGCTCGGGAGAGAAGAACGCATAGCGCAGGCGCGCGCCGTCGTGACCGTCGAAGAAGCCGCTCGATTGTTCGCCGCCAAAGGCCAGATCTTCGGCTGAAAGGGCATAAATCGTCGCTTCCATGATCCACACTCCCTTGCTGTGACGAAATCCGTTCCACAGTAGAGCAGTTTCGTTACCCGGAGAGAAACGGAAATCGCGTGCGGCGCCGGAGACAGGGGGCCGGACTGAAAAAAAGCGCCGGTTTCCCTGGCCACGCTTGGAGGGCCATCGCCAGGGAACCGGCAGTCAAGACTGAGAAGGGGGACGAATTCCTTCAGTCTCGGGCAGTGAGGCCCGATGACCATTCTTTTACGCCGCCATGCCTGAATGCACGCCGAACCGGCCGTTCATCCGCCGTTCAGGCGCGGTTGGCCTCCGCCTGTCGCATTCCGGGGTCTTGAAAGCGCGCGACGGCTTGCCCACCTACGGGGTGCGGACGCCGGAAACCGGGTTCGCGCCAGAGGTCGGCTCCGCCAGACAGGGGAGCCGCAAAACGCAAACGTCGCTTCGAAGGAGGACATCATGCGCCATATCGATTTTTCCCCGCTCTACCGCTCGACCATCGGTTTCGACCGGCTGTTCAACATGCTGGACGGCCTCGGCGTTCCCGATCAGAGCCAGAGCTACCCGCCCTACAATATCGAGCGCACGGGCGAGAACACCTATCGCATCACGATGGCCGTCGCAGGGTTCGACGACCGCGAGCTTTCCATCGAGGCCCATGCACAGACGCTGGTCGTGAAGGGTGAGAAGCTCGAGGACGAACCGGCGGACGAGACGGAATATCTTTATCGCGGCATTGCCAAGCGCACGTTCGAACGCCGCTTCCAGCTTGCCGACCATGTGGAGGTGAGGGCCGCTTCGCTGAAGAACGGTCTCCTGCACATCGACCTGCTTCGCAACATTCCCGAGGCCATGAAGCCGCGCCGCATTGCCATCAGCGCCGATGCCGCCCTTCAGCAGCCCAAGGCCATCGAGACGCATGCCGCCTGATTGAAGGCAGTCTTGCAGCCCCTCCGCAAGGAGGGGCTCAGGCCGCTCAACAATCGGCGTATCGCCCTCGTTCGTCATGGTCGGGCCTGACCCGACCATCCACCGCGCGCTTGCGGCGTGGACCCTCGGGTCAAGCCAGAGGGTGACGAAGGAGAGGGTTGCCAATACATTGAGCCTCTCCCTCCCGGAGGGGCTTTTTTGTTGCCCTGAGTGCCGAACGCGCGATCAGGCCGAGCAGATCGACAGGAAGGCCTCCACATCTTCGCGCGTGGTGGCGAAGGAGGTGACGAGGCGAATGAGGACCTCGCCGTCTTCCAGCAGACCGGGCATGTCGCGCGGCGCGTCCCAGCGGTAGAAGCGGGCGCCGGCGGCTTCGGCCGCCGCCGCCTTTTCCCCGGGCAGGACGGCAAAGACCTCGTTGGCCTGCGACGGCCAGGCGAGGCGGGCGCTGTTCAGCGCTTCGAGGCCGGCGGAAAGCCGTTCGGCCATGTCGTTGGCGTTCTTCGCCATCGTGAGCCAGAGGCCGTCCTCGAGATAGGCGTCGAACTGGGCGGAGATGAAGCGGGTCTTGGAAAAGAGCTGGGCCGAGCGCTTGCGCAGATACGGCATGTCGGCGGCCAGCTCGCGGTTGAAGAAGATGACGGCTTCCGCGCACCAGCAGCCGTTCTTGGTGCCGCCGAAGGAGAGAATGTCGACGCCGCGCTTCCACGTCATCTCCGCGGGGGTGGCGTCCAGCCGGACGAGGGCATTGGCGAAGCGCGCGCCGTCCATGTGCAGCGGCAGGCCGTGCGCCCGGGCGATGGCAGCGATGGCGTCGATCTCGGCCAGCGAATAGATCGTTCCGACCTCGGTGGACTGGGTCAGCGTGACGGCCGCCGCCCGGCCCTGATGGACGGCGCCCGGCGCAAAGCGCCAGATGGCGGCCTCGAGCGCCTTCGGGTCCATCTTGCCATTCAGGCCGGGGATGGTGTGCAGCCTGTTGGCGCCGGTGATGAATTCCGGTGCGCCGCATTCATCCGCCGTCACATGGGCTTCCGAGTGACAGAAGATCACGCCGCCGGGCTTGCCGACGCTGGCGAGTGCCAGCGAATTGGCGGCGGTGCCGGTCGCGACGAAGAACACGGAGACGTCGCATTCGAAGATCTCTGAAAGGCGGGCCTCGACCTTCCTGTCAAGATCGCTGACGCCGTAGGGCGCGGCGAAGCCGGGCGCTTCCTCGACCAGTCGTGCTGCGATGGAGGGGTGAGCGCCGGCCCAGTTGTCGGAGGCGAAATACATTGCAGGTCACTCTCTCGGATAGGTATGACGGGAATGGCGGTGAACGCAATCGAAGTCGTAGCGGCGCCGGCCCGCCACCGTCAACCGCAAAGGCGCGCTTCGTTCCGGCCCGACCGGCAAAGGCAATCTTCATCCCGATATATTGCAGGTGGTGAAACTTTGTGTCGTCCCCTTCGGCGTGCCCGAAACTTTTCGATGAAAGAGCCGCCCGATTTTTTGCGCTGCGGCCTTGCCAGCGGGTGCGGTTTCTGTCATAGGGAGGAGGAATTAGGACAGAAATACTGTCCTAATTTCCGAATTCAAAATCGCGCTGGACGGGAGAAAGCTCTGGTCCGGTCGATTTTTTACGCTAAGCTCCGGGAGCGGGGCGTGGCGACACGCGGTAAGGTTCGCATGCGGCGCCTCTGGCGGCCGGCCTTCAAGGAGATCAGGCGATGACGAAGTTCCATCCTGTCGCAAATGAGCATGGCATGCCGGTTGCCGGCCCTGACATCTCCGCCGGAACGGAAATCTGTCCCACCGGCCTTCCCGAACGGCAAGGCCTTTACGATCCCCGGAACGAGCACGATGCCTGCGGCGTGGGTTTCATAGCCCACATGAAGGGCGTGAAGTCGCACCAGATCGTCAAGGACGGCTTGTTCATCCTCGAAAACCTCACGCATCGCGGTGCGGTCGGCGCCGACCCGCTGATGGGCGACGGCGCGGGCATTCTCGTGCAGATCCCGGACCGCTTTTTCCGCGAGGAAATGGCCGCGCAGGGCGTCGTTCTGCCGAAGGCGGGCGAATACGCGGTCGGCCACGTCTTCATGCCGCGCAACGAAGCGCAGGTCGCCCATTTCAAGGAAGTCATCGCCGAGGTCGTCGCTGCGGAAGGTCAGACGCTGCTCGGCTTCCGCGACGTTCCGGTCGACAATTCCTCGCTGTCGAAGGCTCCCCATATCGCCGCCACCGAGCCGCACCACGTCCAGGTCTTCATCGGCGCCGGCAAGGATGCGGCGACGACGGCCGAGTTCGAGCGCAAGCTGTTTCTGATCCGCAAGGTCATTTCCAACCGCATCTACGACGAGGGGGGCGGCAAGGAGAACCAGAGCTTCTACCCCGTTTCGCTGTCGTCCACGACCATCGTCTACAAGGGCATGTTCCTCGCCTACCAGGTGGGCGCCTATTACAAGGACCTGTCCGACCCGCGTTTCGAATCGGCGGTCGCCCTCGTTCACCAGCGCTTCTCGACCAACACCTTCCCGTCGTGGAAGCTGGCGCACCCTTATCGCATGGTCGCCCATAACGGCGAGATCAACACGCTGCGCGGCAACGTCAACTGGATGGCGGCGCGGCAGGCATCGGTGTCCTCGCCGCTGTTCGGCCCGGATATTTCCAAGCTCTGGCCGATTTCCTACGAAGGTCAGTCGGACACGGCCTGCTTCGACAATGCGCTCGAATTCCTGCTGCGCGGCGGTTATTCGATGGCGCATGCCGTCATGATGCTCATTCCCGAGGCCTGGGCCGGCAACCAGCTGATGGGGCCGGAGCGCAAGGCGTTCTACGAATATCACGCCGCGCTGATGGAGCCGTGGGACGGCCCGGCCGCCGTGTGCTTCACCGACGGCCGGCAGATCGGCGCGACACTCGACCGCAACGGTCTGCGTCCGGCGCGCTACCTCGTCACCGACGACGACCGGATCATTCTCGCATCCGAGGCCGGCACGCTGCCGGTGGAGGAGGAGCGTATCGTCAAGAAGTGGCGTCTCCAGCCGGGCAAGATGCTGCTGATCGACATGGAGAAGGGCCGTATCGTCTCCGACGAGGAGATCAAGGGCGAGCTTGCCGCGCGCCATCCCTACCGCGAATGGCTGAACCGCACGCAGCTCATCCTTGAAGAGCTGAAGCCCGTCGAGCCGCGTGCCCTGCGCCGCGACGTATCGCTGCTCGACCGCCAGCAGGCCTTCGGCTATTCCAAGGAAGACATCAAGCTCCTGATGTCGCCGATGGCGACGACCGGTCAGGAAGCCATCGGCTCGATGGGAACCGACACGCCGATTTCGGCCATGTCGTCGAAGTCGAAGCTGCTCTACACCTATTTCAAGCAGAATTTCGCGCAGGTCACGAACCCGCCCATCGACCCGATCCGCGAGGAGCTGGTCATGAGCCTGGTGTCGTTCATCGGCCCGCGCCCGAACATTCTCGACCATGAGGGCGCTTCCTACGCCAAGCGGCTGGAAGTGCGCCAGCCGATCCTGACCAACGGCGACCTGGAGAAGATCCGCTCCATCGGTCACACGGAAGACCGCTTCGACACCAAGACGCTCGACTTCACCTATGACGCCGGGCGCGGCGCGGAAGGCATGCCGGAAATCCTGGAGCGGCTGTGCGAGCGCGCCGAGGCGGCGGTGAAGGGCGGCTACAACATCATCGTGCTGTCCGACCGCCAGATCGGTCCGGACCGCATCGCGATCCCCGCGCTTCTCGCGACCGCCGCCGTGCATCATCATCTCATCCGCAAGGGGTTGCGCACCTCGGTTGGGCTCGTCGTCGAATCCGGCGAGCCGCGCGAAGTGCATCACTTCGCCTGCCTGGCCGGCTACGGCGCGGAAGCGATCAATCCGTACCTCGCCTTCGACACGCTGCTCGACCTGCACAAGCATGGCGAGTATCCGAAGGAAGTGTCGGAAGACGAAGTCGTCTATCGCTACATCAAGGCGGTCGGCAAGGGCCTGCTGAAGGTCATGTCCAAGATGGGCATTTCCACCTACCAGTCCTATTGCGGCGCGCAGATCTTCGATGCCGTCGGCCTGTCGTCGGAACTGGTGGAGAAGTATTTCTTCGGCACGGCGACGACCATCGAGGGCATCGGCGTCGACGAGATCGCCGAGGAGACCGTTCGCCGCCATACCGCCGCTTTCGGCAAGGATCCGGTTCTGGCCACGACGCTGGAAATCGGCGGTGAATACGCCTACCGCATGCGCGGCGAAAGCCATGCCTGGACGCCGGATGCGGTCGCCTCGCTTCAGCACGCCGTGCGCGGCAACAGCCAGGATCTCTATCGCGAATTCGCGAAGATGGTCAACGAAAGCGCGCTGCGCATGAACGCTATTCGCGGGCTGTTCAAGATCAGGACCGCCGGGGAGATCGGGCGCCAGCCCGTGCCGCTGGACGAGGTGGAGCCGGCGGTCGAGATCGTCAAGCGTTTCTCGACGGGGGCCATGTCCTTCGGTTCGATCAGCCGTGAGGCGCACACGACGCTCGCCATCGCCATGAACCGGATCGGCGGCAAGTCGAACACCGGCGAGGGCGGCGAGGAAGCCGAGCGCTACTATCCGCTGGCCGACGGTTCGGCGAACCCGGAACGCTCCGCCATCAAGCAGGTGGCCTCCGGCCGCTTCGGCGTGACGACCGAATACCTCGTCAATGCCGACATGCTGCAGATCAAGGTGGCGCAGGGCGCAAAGCCCGGCGAGGGCGGGCAGCTGCCCGGCCACAAGGTCGACGCGACCATTGCCAAGACCCGCCACTCGACGCCGGGCGTCGGCCTCATCTCGCCGCCGCCGCACCATGACATCTATTCGATCGAGGATCTGGCGCAGCTCATCTACGACCTGAAGAACGTCAACCCGACCTCCGATATTTCCGTCAAGCTCGTCTCGGAAGTGGGCGTCGGCACGGTGGCGGCCGGCGTCGCCAAGGCGCGCGCCGACCACATCACCATCGCCGGCTTCGACGGCGGCACCGGCGCTTCGCCGCTGACCTCGGTCAAGCATGCGGGCAGCCCGTGGGAAATCGGCCTTGCCGAAACCCAGCAGACGCTGGTGCTGAATGGTCTTCGCTCGCGCGTCGCCCTTCAGGTGGACGGCGGGTTGAAGACCGGCCGCGACGTCATCGTCGGCGCGCTGCTCGGCGCCGACGAGTTCGGCTTCGCCACCGCGCCGCTGATCGCGGCGGGCTGCATCATGATGCGCAAGTGCCATCTCAACACCTGCCCGGTGGGCGTGGCGACGCAGGACCCGGTTCTGCGCAAGCGCTTCAAGGGTGCGCCGGAACACGTCATCAACTACTTCTTCTTCGTGGCCGAGGAAGTGCGTGAAATTCTCGCGTCCCTCGGAGCCCGCACGCTGGACGAGATCATCGGCGCTTCGGAACTGCTGGAGAAGGAAGAGGCGATCGCCCACTGGAAGTCGGTGGGTCTCGATTTCTCGCGCATCTTCCACAAGGTCGAGGCGCCGAAGGAGCAGACCTACTGGACCGAGCGCCAGAACCATCCGATCGACGACATTCTCGACCGCAAGCTGATCGAGAAGGCCGCTCCGGCGCTTGAAAACAAGGAGCCGGTGGTTCTCGACGTGGCGATCAGGAACGTCGACCGTTCGGCGGGCGCGATGCTCTCCGGGGCGCTGGCGAAGCGCTGGAGCCAGAAAGGCCTGAAGGACGACACGATCCATGTGACGCTGCGCGGCACGGCGGGCCAGTCCTTCGGCGCGTTCCTGATGCGCGGCATCACCTTCGACCTCATCGGCGACGGCAACGACTATGTCGGCAAGGGACTTTCGGGCGGGCGCATCATCGTCCGGCCACCGGAAAACGCCCGCATCCTGGCGGAAGAGTCGATCATCGTCGGCAACACCGTGCTTTACGGCGCGATCTCCGGCGAGTGCTACTTCCGTGGCGTGGCCGGCGAACGCTTCGCGGTGCGTAACTCCGGTGCGGTGGCGGTGGTCGAAGGCGTGGGCGACCACGGCTGCGAATACATGACCGGCGGCATCGTCGTCGTTCTCGGCAGCACGGGCCGCAACTTCGCGGCCGGCATGTCGGGCGGCGTCGCCTATGTTCTCGACGAAAGCGGCGATTTCGCCCAGCGCTGCAACATGGCGATGGTCGAGCTGGAGCCGGTTCCGGAAGAGGACGACATGCTGGAGAAGCTGCACCACCACGGCGGCGACATCATGCACAAGGGACGCGTCGACGTGTCCGAGGACATGACGCGCCACGACGAGGAGCGTCTTTACCAGTTGGTCTCCAACCATCTGCACTACACGGGTTCGCTGCGCGCCAAGGAAATTCTCGACCGCTGGAGCGAGTTCCGCCCGAAATTCCGCAAGGTCATGCCGGTCGAATATCGCCGCGCTCTTGAGGAAATGGAGCGCATGAAGATGGGCATCGCCGCCGAATGAGGCGGCGGGCGACTGTCCTTCACCGGATGATCGCCGTGACGATCGCCGTCGCCGTTCCGGTGGCGGCAACCATCGCGAACGACAGACTTGACGTGGAATTCATCGTGCTGGGGGCGCTCCTGGGGGTCGCCTACTGGTACTGGGGGCCGACATGGCCGCCTTTCTGATCTGAGGAACGAAAATGGGCAAGGTTACAGGTTTTCTGGAAATCGACCGGCAGGTGGCGAAGTATCAGCCCGCCTCCGACCGTATCCGCCATTTCCGCGAGTTCACCATTCCGATGTCGGACGCCGAGGTGCAGAAGCAGGCGGCGCGCTGCATGGATTGCGGCATTCCCTATTGCCACGGCCCGACCGGCTGTCCCGTGCATAACCAGATCCCGGACTGGAACGACCTCGTCTACAACAACAGCTGGGAAGAGGCGATCCGCAACCTCCATTCGACCAACAACTTCCCGGAATTCACCGGTCGCGTCTGTCCCGCCCCGTGCGAGGAGGCCTGTACGCTGAATCTGGAAGATGCGCCGGTCGCCATCAAGACGGTGGAGCAGGCCATAGCCGACAAGGCTTATGAACTCGGCTTCATCGTGCCGCAGCCGGCCACGATCCACACCGGCAAGAAGGTGGCGGTCATCGGTTCCGGCCCGTCCGGCATGGCCGCGGCGCAGCAGCTCGGCCGCGCCGGCCATGACGTCCATGTCTACGAGCGCGAGACGAAGCCCGGCGGATTGCTGCGCTATGGCATTCCCGACTTCAAGATGGAGAAGAACTTCATCGACCGCCGTGTCGAGCAGATGAAGGGCGAGGGCGTCACCTTCCATTGCGGCGTCAATGTCGGCGTCGACGTGAAGGTGAAAACGCTGCTTGCAGAACATGACGCCGTTCTCTATTGCGGCGGTTCGGAAACCCCGCGCCCGGCCGGCATCGGCGGCGCGGACCTGCACGGCGTTTACGACGCCATGCCTTACCTCGTGCAGCAGAACCGCCGCGTCGGCCGCGAAAACATCGACAGCGTCGGCTGGCCCGCCGATCCGATCCTGGCCGGCGGCAAGCATATCGTCGTCGTGGGCGGCGGCGATACGGCTTCGGACTGCGTCGGTACGGCGTTCCGCCAGGGCGCGGTGAAGGTCACGCAGCTCGACATCCGCCCGATGCCGCCGGAAAAGGAAGACAAGCTTGCCGTGTGGCCCTACTGGGCGACCAAGATGCGCACCTCCTCCTCGCAGGCCGAGGGCGCGGTGCGCGAGTTCCAGGTGGCGACGCTGGAATTCGTCGGCGAGGATGGTTTCCTGACGGGCGTCAAGTGCTGCCAGGTGGATGAAAGGCGAAGGCCGATCCCCGGCACGGAATTCATCATCAAGGCCGATCTCGCCTTCATCGCCATCGGTTTCTCCGGCCCGTTCACGGACGGCCTTCTGAAGGAACTCGACGGCAAGCTGACGTTGAACACCGACCGGCGCGGCTCGACCAATGTCGTCGCGAATACCGAGGACTACAGGACCTCGGTCGATAAGCTGTGGACGGCCGGGGACGTGCGCCGCGGCCAGTCGCTGGTGGTCTGGGCGATCCGCGAGGGCCGTCAGGCCGCCCGCGCCATCGACGAGGCCCTGATGGGCTCGACCGTCCTGCCGCGCTGATTCCGCAGGCAGGCGAGAAATGACGGGGCCGCCCACCGGGGCGTCCTCAGACTGCTGACAAAGTGCGTATCGCTCTCTTCCGTCATGGTCGGGCCTGGACCCGACCATCCCCGCTTCGGGTGCGGCATGGACCCTCGGCTCAGGGCCGAGGGTGACGAAGAAAAGGGTTTGTCAATAGATTGAGGCCGCCCATCGGGGCGGCCTTTTGCGTTCAGGGTGTCGGACCGGGCAGGGCCGCGTTGTCGGCGCGGCCGCCGGGAGCGGATGGAAGCTCGCCCCGTTCCAGCAGTTGCTCGCGCGGGGAAAGCACATGGCGCGCCGGCGAGGCGCGGGCACCGAGCAGTTCCGAGCCGCCATCGAGTTCCGGGTCCGTGAGCGCGACCGGCGCGGTTCGCGCCGGCAGATCGAGGCGCGAGGGCGAAAGCGAGAGGATGTCGGGCAGGCTGTCGGCGTCGAGCTGCAAGCTGTCCGGGCTTTCGTCAGTCTCGCCGAGCAGGCTCTTCAGCGGCTTTTCGATATAGAAGGCGAGCTTGCGCTTGCCGGGGCCGGTCAGGCCGACGCCATCGGTGCCGCGCAGCCGCACCGGCTTGCCGTTGATGTCCGAGCCGGTGGTGACGAACTTGCCGCCCTCGTCGGCAAAACCGTCCCAGATGTCGATGAAGGTGCCGCCGGATTTTTCCACCGCGCCGCGCAATATCCGGTTCAGCGTCACCACGTCCGTGGTCATCGACGGCGAGCGGAAGGGCGGCAAGCCCACCCAGATCAGCGGAATGTCGCGCATGCTGGCCGCCAGCGCCAGGGCCGAGGCGCGGCGCGCATATTCGGCCAGCCATTCCTCCGAGCCGAACCGTTCGCGCCCCTGCGGGATGTCGATCTGCTGGCGGTCGTTGGCACCGAGCAGGATTACCAGCGCGGCCGGGTTCACCTCCTGAAGCACCGTCGGCAGTTCCTGCTGCCAGTTGTAGAAATCCTCGCGGACAAGGCCGGACGAGCCGTTCGAACGGCCTGTGACGGCGATGCCGGGCGATTCGGCGAAGGCTTCCGTCAATCCGTCGGCAAGGCCGCTCGCCAGGAAGTCGCCGACGACCAGAACGGTGCGGGCATCCTCCCGCTTGGGAACGGGCTGGACGGCGGGGTCGGTGGCCGCAGGCGTGCCGGCATCCGTTCGCGGCCGCTGTTGCGAACTGCGCCGGGCGGGTGGGGGCGGAGGCGGCGGATATGCGCTCCAGTCCGGTGCCTGCTTTTGCCGGCCGAACAGCATGTCGATCAGGGTGCGGCGTTCCTGCGCTTCGGCGAGCGGAGCGGCGGCGAACACGAGGACGGCGGTCAGAAGAACGCCGGCCGTCCGGAAGCGGCCGGCCTTTGCGGCCGCAGGTCCGGATACGGTGTTCTTCTGAAGGGACCTCATGTCCTCACATGTCTCCTTACCGGCGCAGTTTCTCCAGAAGCTGCATGGACGGTTCGCCATCCGTGGCCATGCCGAGGCGGGACTGAATGGCGCTGATGGCAGCCTTGGAGCCGGAGCCGAGATTGCCGTCGATCTCGCCATTGTAGTAGCCGAGCGCTTTCAGGCGCGTTTGCAGCTCGAACTTCTCCTTCATGTCCAGCGTGCCCTCGGGGCGGGGCCAGCGCTGCTGCATGCCGCCGTGGCCGGCGATCTCGTCGGCCAGAAGGCCGACCGCCAGCGCATAGGAATCCGAGGCATTGTAACGCTTGATGACGAAGAAGTTGCGGGTCATCAGGAAGCCGGGGCCGTTCGGGCCGCCGAGCATCTTCAGTTCCGCCCGGTCGCTGCCGCGCGGGAACGGCTTGCCGTTCGGGCGGACCAGACCGAGCGCGGCCCATTCGTTGAGCGTCTTGGTGGCGCCGGCGAACTTGCGCGCGCTGGCCGGTACGGTGGCCTCGTAGCCCCAGGTCCTGCCGCTCTGCCAGCCGTTCTTGGCAAGCAGGTTGGCGGCGGTCGCCAGCGCATCGGGAACGGAATGCCAGATGTCGCGCTTGCCGTCGCCATCCGCGTCGATGGCATAGAGGAGATAGCTCGTCGGGATGAACTGGGTGTGCCCCATCGCGCCGGCCCAGGAGCCGGTGAGGTGCCGCGTCGAGATGTCGCCGGACTGGAGAATTTTCAGCGCGGCGATCAGCTGGGTGCGGGCAAATTTCGCACGGCGGGAATCGGCGTAGGCGAGGGTGGCCAGCGCGCGCGGCACGCTGTGCAGGCGGTCCGGCTTTTCCAGCACGGAGCCGTAATTCGACTCCATCGACCAGATGGCGAGCAGCACATGGCGGCTGACGTTGAAACGATTTTCGAGGGCGGTCAGCAGGCGTCCGTGTTCGGCCAGCATCTTGCGGCCGTTGGCGACGGTGTGCGGGTTGACGCGCGAATCGAGATAGTCCCAGATCTTGGTGGTGAATTCCGGCTGGTAGGCGGCTTTTCGCAGCACTTCCGGATCGGGTTCCTTTACGCCGGCGAATGCGGCATTATAGGTCGATCTGGAAATGCCGGCTTTGGCGGCAACGGGGTAGAAGTCATTGATCCAGGCTTGAAAATTGCGGTCGGCCAGTGCGGGCAGCGGCGCGAGGACCACAGCAGCAGCGATCATGAACCCCTTGAGGCCAAGTCTTGCGGTTTTGGTCATCTGTTTCGTGTCCGTTACTTTTACGTTCATCTCAGGGAGGCTATCATACTCCCGACGAACGTTAGGATTAACACGGTACCGTCAACAAACTCTTTACCATCTCTCGGGGATGCGCGCATCCTTTTGGAAAAAGAGTAGCAACTGCGATATATGAAAACCGCGCAGCAGAAATGAAGTATATTCTGCACTGGAGGCATTCGTGGCAAATAGCAAGAAGATTCGTAAAGCCGTATTTCCCGTAGCCGGGCTGGGGACCCGGTTCCTTCCGGCAACAAAAGCAGTTCCGAAAGAAATGCTGACTGTTGTGGACAAGCCCGTTATCCAGTACGTGGTCGAAGAGGCCATCGAAGCTGGGATCGAACACTTTATTTTCGTAACCGGACGTGGGAAATCTGTTATCGAAGACTATTTCGATATCAATTTCGAATTGGACGCTACTTTGCGCGAGCGCAACAAGAATGCCGAACTGACCCTGCTTTCGGATATTCTTCCCGCCGCCGGCACCACGAGCTTCACACGCCAGCAGGCGCCGCTGGGCCTCGGCCACGCCGTGTGGTGCGCCCGCGATATCGTCGGCGACGAGCCGTTCGCCGTTCTGCTTCCCGACATGATCATGAAGGGCAGCAAGGGTTGCCTTGCCGGCATGGTGGAACTCTATGGCGCCTCCGGCGGCAATGTCGTGGCCGTCGAGGAATGCGATCCCGAACTCGCCCACAAATACGGTATCGTCGGTGTCGGCGACAAGGTCGGCAACGGCTTCAAGATTACCGAGATGGTCGAAAAGCCCGCCAAGGGCACCGCGCCGTCGAACCTCTTCATCAACGGCCGTTATATCCTTCAGCCCGAAGTCTTCGACATTCTCGCCCGGCAGGAACGCGGCGCGGGCAATGAAATCCAGCTGACCGACGCCATGCTGGCGCTGGCCGAGAAGCAGGATTTTGCGGCTTTCCCGTTCGACGGCAAGACCTACGACACGGGCGCCAAGGATGGCTTCATTCTCGCCAACCTCGTCTTCGCGCTGGAGCGCGCCGATATCCGCCCGCTCGTCGAGGCGCAGATCAAGGACGTCGTGAGCAAGCTCTGAGGCCCTTCCGGCCGTCCGGATATAATGGAAGCGCGCGGTCGCAAGACCGCGGGCTTTTGCCGTTGCGAGGCGTTCAGCGTTTGAGGGTCAGGCCGACGCCGGCCGTAAGGTCGCTGGAATTGCTGCCCGCTTCGCGGCGGGTCCATTCGTAGTCGAGCGAGCCGTTCAGCTCCAGATAGCGGTTGACCTTGTAGGTCAGTCCGGTTCCGGCGGCATAGGTGGTCGAATTGGAGATCAGGCTGCCGGATGGATAGCGCCGCCAGGTCGTGGCGCCGGACAGGCGGGCGACGAGGTCGTCCCGCAGTTCGTGGGCGATCTCGCTGTTGAAGCGGTAGACGATGCCGCCGCTCTCGCCCGGTGCGGTCGAATCCTCGACCAGCGTCGACAGGCCGGCGGCGACGTTGGTGCCGCGCCGGGGCGACCAGTTCAGCCGGCCGTCGAGCGTCAGTCCGCTCACTTCCGTCAGCCGCGTGTCGTCGTAGGAGACGGTTTCATAACCGATGCCGATTTCGCCGCGCAGCTTTTCCCCGAGATCGACCTCGACGCCCGAGCGCATCGCATAGCTGTCGGACGAGCGGCGAAAGCCGTTGGCATCCTGCTCGCTGTCATAGACCGTCTTGCGAAACGATGCCTCGAGGAAGGGCACGAGCGCCGGCGACAGTTCGTAGCCGAGGCGTCCGCGTATGCCGTAGGCGTTGCGGTCGCGGTCGGACAGATCGAGCCGCGTGCCGTCGGACAGCCTGACGCTCGAATAGGTGGTGCGCTCGACATCGACGCCGATGAGGCCGCGGATGCGCCCGAGATTGCGTTGCAGGGCGAGGCCGCCAGTCAGGGTCTGGACATCCGATTGCGCCGATGCGCCCGGTATGGCGTTGGGGTCGTCGTTGTCCTCGCGGTTGATGGCGTAGCTGCCGGTGACGGTCGCGGTCGTCTCGGCCGGAAGGTCGAGCCGGAGAGCGGCGTCCAGCCGGGAGGCCGGATCGGTGGAGAGATCGCCCTTCAGGTTCTTCTGGAGGATGCTTTCGCCGTTGAGGCTCAGTTCGTGGCGTGACCAGTCGGAGGTCAGCGTGCCGCGAATGCCGGTTTCCAGATAGGTGCGCCTTTCGCTGCGGTCGCCGTTGGTCGTCTTCTGGCCCTTGATGCTTTGCTGAAGGGAGGGCCGCAGCACGAAACCGCCGAGGCGAACGCCCGTCGCTTCGCCGTCGTCGCGATTGGCCGCTCCGGCGCCGTCCATCGGCGCTTCCGGTGCATTGATGCGTCCCTCGATCGCATCGCCGGTCGAACCGAAGCGGGTCATCTGGTCGTCGTCGGCAATGGCGGCCGTCGCCGCCGGTTCCGCGTCCGCCGACTGGGCAAGCGCCCGCATGCCCGGCGCCACGGCAATGCCGAAGGCCACGACGGCCAGCGCCACTCGCTTTCGGGAGGCACCCTTCGGTGCCCTGGGCGACGGGAAAGACATGAACGAAACGGAATCCTGCAAGCTCGAAATTGCTTACCCAAACGTAAACCCATGTGGTTAACGTTTGGTTTCGAGCCGGGTGGAATCGCTTGTCAGAAGGGCTCCACCGTGAGGTCGCGGCCGTGGCTTGCCGAGACCTTGATGCGGGTGCCGGCGGGCAGGTCCGGCCCCGTCACCGGCCACCATGTATCGTCGAGGCGGATGCGGCCGCGGCCTTCGCGGATCGGCTCCTGAAGCGTCGCGGTGCGGCCGACGAGGCTTGCCGTGCGCTGGTTGAGCAGCGGCTCGTCGCTGGAGGCGCCGCGGCTTGCCATCAGCTTGCGGCCGATGAGCGTGAAGGCCAGCGAAAAGGTAGCGAAGACCAGGCATTGCACCTGCCAGCTCCAGGCCGGCAGGGTCCAGAACAGGAGCGAGAGAATGCCGGTCGCCAGCGCTCCGAGGCCGATCCAGACGAGGAAGACGCCGGGCGCGACCAGTTCGGCGGCCAGCAGGATCATGCCGGCCACCCACCAGCTCCAGGGACCGAGTTCGGCTGCGATCCGTGCGAGCATGTCATTCTCCCGGCGGGGCAAAGGGATTGACGGCGGGCGTCGAGCGCTGCGCCGTCGTGGCGGGCCGGCCGGAAGGCCGGGCATCCTCACCGAACACCTCGCGGGCGATCGCGCCGATGCCGCCGAGCGAGCCGATCAGCGCGGATGCCTCCATCGGCATCAGCACGATCTTGGAGTTTCCGGCGGTGCCGATGGAGGCGAGGGCCTCGGTGTATTTCTGGGCGACGAAGTAGTTGATGGCCTGAACGTCGCCGCTGGCGATGGCCTCCGACACCATCCGCGTGGCGGCGGCTTCCGCCTCGGCCAGGCGTTCGCGGGCTTCCGCCTCGCGATAGGCGGCCTCGCGCTGGCCCTCGGCCTGGAGGATGGCGGATTGCTTGGCGCCTTCGGCCCTGAGGATCTGGGCGTTGCGGAACCCCTCGGCCTCCAGGACCTGGGCGCGCTTTTCGCGCTCGGCCTTCATCTGGCGGGCCATCGCGTCGACCAGATCCACCGGCGGGCGGATGTCCTTGATCTCGATGCGGGTCACTTTCACGCCCCACGGGCCGACGGCGTCGTCGACGATGCGCAGCAGGCGCTCGTTGATCTGGTCGCGGTTGGAAAGAAGCTCGTCGAGGTCCATCGAGCCCATGACCGAGCGGATGTTCGTCATGGTCAGGTTGATGACCGCGTCTTGCAGATCGGAGACCTGATAGGCGGCCTGGGCGGCGTTCAGGATCTGGTAGAAGGCGACGGCGTCGGCGGAAACGCTGGCATTGTCGCGGGTGATGACCTCCTGCGTCGGAATGTCGAGCACCTGCTCCATGACGTTCTTCCGGGCGCCGACCCTCTCGATGAACGGTACGATGAGATTGAGGCCGGGTTCCAGCGTGCGGGTGTAGCGGCCGAAACGCTCGACGGTGTAGCGATAGCCCTGCGGCACCGTCTTGATGCCCGCCAGAAGAACGAGGATGACGAGGCCGACGAGCGCCACAACCGAAATGTCGAAGCCGGTGAATTCCATGATTTCCTCCCAGGCCCGAGCAGCCTTGTCGTTTATGGGGCGTCAGGCGCGATTCGTTCGCCGCGCCTTTCGAACCGAGTGTATCACACCCAGCCCTGAAGTTCGCGCCTGACGACGGTTTCCAGCACGCGCATCCCGTCCGGGGTGTCGTTGAGGCAGGGAATGTGGACGAATTTCTCGCCGCCATGCTCGTGGAAGATCTCGCCCGCTTCGCCGGCGATTTCCTCCAGCGTTTCCAGGCAGTCCGAAACGAAGCCGGGATTGATGACGGCGAGCCTCTTCACGCCCTTCTTCGCCAGCGCCTCGACGGTCTTGTCGGTGTAGGGCTGGAGCCATTCCTCCGGTCCGAACCGCGACTGGAAGGTGAGTTGCAGCTTCTCCTCGCTCCAGCCGAGTTTTTTCCGCAAGAGCCGGGCGGTGATGTGGCATTGCCCGGGGTAGGGGTCGCCCTTCGCCGCATAGGATTGCGGGATGCCGTGGAAGGAGGTCAGCAGCACCTCCGGCTCCCAGTCCAGCGTGGCGAGCTTCGCCTGGATGGAGCTGGCCAGCGCCTCGATATAGGCGGGGTCGTCATGATAGGGGGGAACGGTTCTGAGCGCCGGCTGCCAGCGCATCTTCAGCAGCGCCTTGAAGGCCTCGTCGTTCACGGTGGCGGTGGTCGAGGCGGAGTATTGCGGATAGAGCGGGAATACGAGAACGCGCTCGCAGCCTGTATCCTTCAGTTCCTGCACCTTCGAGGCGATGGAGGGCTTGCCGTAGCGCATCGCCCAGTCGACGGTTACGTTGGGCAGGTCCCTGAGGGCGGAGCCGAGCAGGTCGGACTGGCTGCGGGTATAGGTCAGCAGGAAGCTTTCGTTCTTCTCGTGGTTCCAGATTTCCTCATAGGCCTTGCCGACCTTCTGCGGCCGCCTGGAGAGAACGATGAGCTGGAGGATCGGCTGCCAGTAGAGTTGCGACCACTCGATCACGCGCTTGTCCGACAGGAATTCGGAGAGATAACGCCGCATCGACCAGTAATCGGTGCCCTCGGGCGTGCCGAGATTGACGAGAAGGACCCCGACACGGCCGAGTTCGGCCGGCGGGTTGCTGTGGGAAGGGGGGGCATCGGAGGTCATCGGGCGGGCTTCCATTTCTTCATTCATTGCTTCATTCGAACCTGATCTACGGATTACGCTCCAATGCCTTCCGCGGATTGCCCCGGGTGACATGCGCCGTCACAGTTTTTAAGCATTTTAAAAACAAAGGCCGGCCCGGGAAAGTGCGGGCCGGCCCTTTAGGCTGAGACATAGTGTCTTATTCCGCCGGAATATCCAGTTCGAGCCCCACTTCGATGTGGTTCGGGCGCGTCAGGCCGTTGGCGCGGGCGATCCTGCCCCAGAGAGCGCCTTCTCCATAGGCGCTTTCAGCGATCTTCCAGAGGGAATCGCCCCTGACGACCACATATCGGGAATCGGCTGCCGCGGGGGCGGGCGTTGCGACGTCGGGGTCTGCGGGAGCCGCCGCAGCCGGTGGCGCGGCCGGTTCCGCCGGCGCGGCGGCGGCCGGAGCGTCTGCGGGTGCCGCGACCTCGGCGATGCGGCCGTCCAGCGCGGGCCGGTAGGGCGAGTTCGCCGTGATGTAGGCCGCCACGGCATCTTCGAGGCTGGGGCCGAAATCATAGGCGTTGACGCCGTTGGTGGAAAACACCCGGTAGCCGTCGCCGCCGCCGCGCATGTAGTTGTTGGAGACGACGCCGTAGAGCTTTTCCGGGTCGAGCGGCACGAAGCCGTCGCCTTCCGCGACCTCGACCGAGACGACGCGGCTGCCGGCCGGCCTCGACTTGTCGAAGGAATATTTCAGGCCGGCGACCTGCGGAAAGCGGCCCGCGCCCTCCTCGATCTGGCCGAGGCCGTTTTCCAGCGCCGCGACGACATCCGACCCCTTGAGCTGGAAGGTGGCGATGGTGTTCTGGAACGGCAGGACGGTCAGAACCTCGCCCATCGTCACCGTGCCCTGATCGATGGAGGCGCGCAGGCCCCCGCCGTTCTGGATGGCGATGGCGATGCCCTGGTCCTTCACCCGGTCGAGCAGGGCGTCGGCGACGAGATTGCCCATCGTGCATTCGCGGGCGCGGCAGTTCTCGCGCGAGCCGTCGATGGTTTCCGTGGCCTCGCCGATTTCCTTCTGTTTCAGCTCCTCCAGCGGCTGGCCCAGTTCGGCGACGCGCGTCTCGTAGGCCGGGTCGGGCGTGATCGACGAGTCGAGCAGGATCGGCGCGCCGGCGGCGGCCGTGACCACGCCGTTGTCGTCGAAGGTGACTTTCAGTTCGCCGAGATACTTGGAATAGGCATAGGCGGTGACGATCGGCACGTCGACGCCGTTCGGCGCCTTGACGAGGGTCGGATAGGGGCCGGCGGCCTTGTCGTCGGTGGACGAAAGATAGGTGTGGCTGTGGCCGCCGACGATCACGTCGATGCCGTCGACGGCGGCGGCGATCTCCTTGTCGCGCTCGTAGCCGACATGCGAGAGCAGGACGATCTTGTTGACGCCCTGTTCCTCGATTTCCCTGACGGCATCCTTCAGGTAGCTGATTTCGTCGCCGAACAGGATGCTGTCGCCGGGGGAGGACGTCTCGTCGGTGTCGGTGGCGAGAACGGACACGACGGCAACCTTCTCGCCGCCGAGTTCCTTGATGATGTAGCCCTCGAACTTGTTGGCGACGGGCGAGTCGAGGCCGGCCAGCGTGTTGCCGGAAATCAGCGGAAACTGCAACGCGTCGATGAACTTGGCCAGTTCCTGCGGGCCGTCGTCGAACTCATGGTTGCCGATGGCCATCGCGTCGAAGCCGATGCCGTTCATGAATTCCGCGATGGGGGCGCTCTTGTAGCTGGTGTAGTAGAGCGAGCCCTGGAACTGGTCGCCTGCGTCGAGAACGAGGATGTTGGAGCCCGCGAGCGCCGCCCGCCGGGCGTCGATGGCCGCCTTCACGCGGGCGATCCCGCCGAAACATTCATTCTTTTCCTTCTCGGATGCCGAGCAGGTCGAATCGAACGCGTTGATCGGTTCGATGCGCGAATGCAGATCGTTGATGTGGAGAATGTTCAAGTCGTAATCGGCAAGCGCGGCTCCGGCCGTCAGGCCGAGCGCGGAAACGCCGATCAGCGCGAATTTGACAACTCTTTGCATCCTGTTTGTTCTCCTGTTTATGCCGCACTGGCCCGGATTGCGCCTTGGGGCGGTCCCCTCCGGCTCCAGCTCCCGATAGCGCGGCATCGTTCCATTTAGGGCGGTCGACTGCAAGAGGGAAGATTTCCAATTGGCGGGCGGCTGGATGGTCGCCGGCGGCGGACAGAGGGCGAACGACAAAGGCGCCCGCAAGGGGCGCCTTCGGATTCGGCTTTCTGTCGCAGGCGGTTAGCCGCGGCGGGAGAGCGAGAACTGGCCGCCGGCGTCGGAGGTGCAGTTGAGCTGGCTCTGCGTCACCAGCGCGCAATTGACGCGCGACTGGGTGTTGCGGACCAGGGAGGTCATGTTGATCTCGAAAAGGCGATCCGATTTCTGGACATAGTTGCCCGAGGCGAGCAGGGTGTTGGTTCCGTCGGTCGTGCGGGTCGAGAACGTGCCGTTCTGGAAGGTCGACACGATGCCGTTGGCGTCCGCCCACTCACCGTCCACGGGCGAGAAGGGGCGCTGCGGCTGCGGCATCGAGCGCGAATACTGGTAGGACGGCGGAGCCGAAACGCAGGCGGACAGACCCGCTGCCGTCAGGATGAGAGTGAGGCTTGTCCGGAATGTCATCGGTTTCTCCAGCGATTCTGCATGCACGTCACGCCCGACCATGCCTATGGTGTGGCTGCATGACAAGATATGTCGCGCGAATCGCCGCCAATCAATGATCAGCGTTGCAAAAATGCCCTGCGGCTGTGCGGGTCTTCAACTCCGCACAGCCGCAGGTTGCCGTTCAGCGTACCAGAATGTTGCGGAACTGCCAGGGGTCTTTCTCGTCGATATCCTCCGGGAAGAGACCCGGGCGGCCTTCGAGCGGGGTCCAGTCGGTGTAATGACCCTCGACCGGGCCGAGATAGGGCGTCTGGACTTCGAGGCAGCGCCTGTAGTCGACCTCGTCGGCCTCCACGATGCCGGCCTTCGGATTTTCCAGCGCCCAGACCATGCCGGCGAGCACGGCGGAGGTGACTTGCAGACCGGTGGCGTTCTGGTAGGGGGCGATGCGGCGGGTTTCCTCCAGCGACAGGCGCGAGCCGTACCAGTAGGCGTTCTTCTCGTGGCCGTAGAGCAGCACGCCGAGTTCGTCGACGCCGTCCACCAGTTCGTCCTCGTCGAGGACGTGCTGCACGGGCTGAGCCTTGCCGCCATTGCCGAACATCTCGTGCAGCGACAGCACGGCGTCGTTCGCGGGATGGTAGGCGTAGTGGCAGGTCGGGCGGTAGGTGACGTCGCCGTTCTTGTCACGGACGGTGAAGAAATCGGCGATCGAGATCGACTCGTTATGGGTCACGAGGAAGCCGTACTGCGCGCCCGGCGTCGGGCACCAGCTGCGCACGCGGGTGTTGGCGCCCGGCTGTTCGAGGTAGATCGCCGCCTTGCAGCCCTTCTTGTGCTTCCTGGCGTTCTTCGGCATCCACTTTTCATGGGTGCCCCAGCCGAGTTCGGCGGGCTGGAGGCCCTCGGCGATGAAGCCTTCGACCGACCAGGTGTTCCAGAAGACGTCGAGCGGCTTGGGGTTGATCGCGCGCTGCGTGTCGCGTTCGGCGATGTGGACGCCCTTGACGCCGACCTTCTTCATGAGCTTCGCCCAGCCTTCGCGGTCGTCCGTCGCCGGTTCCTGGAATTCGAGGCCGATTTCGCTGGCGAGGTTCACGAGCGCCTGCTTGACGAACCACGAGACCATGCCCGGATTGGCGCCGCAGGTGGAGACCGCCGTCGTGCCGCCCGGATTCTTCTGTTTCTCCTTGCGCACGGTTTCGCGCAGCGCATAGTTGGTGCGGTCGGCGTTGGAGGCGCTTTCGTCGAAATAGAAGCCGAGCCAAGGTTCGACCACCGTGTCGATATAAAGGACGTCGAGCTTGCGGCAAAGCTTGATGATGTCGAGCGAACCGGTGTCGACCGAGAGGTTGACGCAGAAGCCCTGGCCTTCGCCCTCGGTCAGAAGCGGCTTCAGCAGGGTCTTGTAGTTTTCCCTGGTGACATGCGCCTGGATGTGACGGACGCCGTGGCTGGCCAGAAGCTCGGCTTCGTCATTGCGCGGGTCGATCACGACGAGACGGCTCTTGTCGAACTTGAAGTGGCGCTCGATAAGCGGCAGGGTTCCACGGCCGATGGAGCCGAAGCCGATCATGACGATCGGGCCGGTGATTTCAGCGTAAACCGGGTAGGTCTGTTCGGACATAGTGTCTCTTTGCTCCTTCGGCGGATATCGGGTCCGGCCATTCGTGATGTCGCGCATTTCCGGGAGGCTTTCCTCCCGGATAACGCTAGATCACAAAACTTCGTCACAATAAAGTGGCGGTGCCGGCGCTTGCGGAGCGATTTCTCGCCGGTTTTTCCAGCGAAATGCCGCGGGCGGGATCAGCCGGCGGCAGCGGCCTCGTGGGCGGCGGCGATGGCGCGCAGATGGGCGACGAGTTCGGGACGTTTTTCCGTCAGGCCCTTGTAGTTCGCCTGTTCGGTCGTCAGCCCCTCGAGCTGGTCGGCCAGCGAAAGGGCGGCGGGTGCCAGTTCCGGATTCTCCTCCATCGCCTTCACCGGGTCGATATAGATGCGGATGGTGAAGAGCAGGTCGCCGGAGACCGGCATCCGGGCGAGCGACTGCCGCTCGATGCGGATGAAGCTCGCCCCGGGCGCGACGTTGCGGGCCTCGACGTTCGGCGCATAGGTCTTGGTCGCCGGCAGATGCAGTTCGTAGCTCCAGTTGATCGTCCAGTTGTAGCGCTTCACCGGCATGCCAGGCTTGAAGTTGTCGAACATGCGGTTGATGATCGTGGCGTTGCGCGTGCCGCCCTTGAAGTCCGGCACCTCGGCGTGGACCTGCTCCATTGGTCGGCCGAACTTGTCCTCCAGCGACCAGGAGGAGGGGAAGGCCAGATGGGCGGCGGCGATGCGCCAGCCGTCCTCGCCGCGGCGCATCAGCACCAGGTCGTCCTGCACCAGAAGGCCGGCGCGCACGAGGGGCGGCAGGCTCTCATCCTCCAGATCGACCGTGTGGCCGGCGACGTGGACCAGGCTGCCGTCGCGCTGCCAGACGTCCGGGCGATTGGCCGTCAGCCAGCCGGAGAGTTCGGCCAGAACCTCCCGCTGCGCCGCGTCGGTTTCCGGCTCGGCCTTGTAGATCGTGTCGAAGACCTCCGCGCCGAGACGGCGTTTTTCCGAGAGGAAGAAGCCGATCTCCTCGTCCGGTTCGATCCAACAGTTCGGATCGAGCGGCGAAATGGCGATGGTGAAGGGTTTGTGTCCACCTCTGAAAGGTGTGTAGACAGGCTTTTCGATCAGTTGTTCCATCGTTGCTGTTCCCTTGTCTTTTTTGCCATGTTGCGCCGCGGAAAACATAAGGGCAAGCTCCGATTTCACGCAGCGGGAGGGATTCATTCATGGCTGTCGCGTTCAGCAAGGCCCAGTTGCTGGCGGTGATCGAGAAGAATTACGATCGTCTGCTGCGCGAACTGAAAGCGATCCCGGCGGAGCGGGTTTTCGAACGGTCGCTCGAAGGCCGCTCGAAAGGCACGACGATGAGCGTCGCCGACATCGTCGCCTATCTGATCGGCTGGAATGCGCTGCTGCTGAAATGGCAGGAGCGGCGGGCCGCCGGGCTGCCGGTCGATTTTCCCGAGACGGGTTACAAATGGAACGAACTGGGAAGGCTGGCGGAAAAATTCCACGCCGATTACGCAGCGCTCGGCTGGGAGGAGCGTCTGGAACGCCTCGATCTGGAGAAGGGACGGACCGTCGCCCTGATCGGGCGCCTCGACGACGACGCGCTCTACGGACTGCCGTTCTATGGCCAATATCCGCTTGGCCGGATGATCCAGTTCAACACGGCCGCGCCTTACGAGAACGCCCGCAAACGGGTGCGGGCGTGGAAGAAGGCGAACGGGCTGAACTGACGGACCCTAACCATTCTTTCGTCATGGTCGGGCTTGACCCGACCATCCAGCGGCACCCGCCGCATGGACCCTCGGGTCTAGCCCGAGGATGACGGAGGAGAGGTTACGCTTCCGTCTCTGACCTTTGCCGGTGCTCAGGCTTGCCTGTCGAGTGCCTCAAGCTCGTCGATCAGGCTTTCGATCATCGACAGGCCGCGATTCCAGAAGTCCGGGTCGGTGGCGTCGAGGCCGAAGGGCTTCAGCAGTTCCGCATAGTTCTTCGAGCCGCCGGCCTTGAGCAGGTCGAAATATTTCTGCTGGAAGCCCGTTTCCGCGTCGCGATAGACGGCGTAGAGCGAGTTCACCAGGCAGTCGCCGAAGGCATAGGCATAGACGTAGAAGGGCGAGTGGATGAAGTGGGGGACATAGGACCACCACGTCTCGTAGCCTTCCGAGATGGCGATGGCGTCCCCAAGGCTTTCCGCCTGAACCGAGAGCCAGAGCTTGCCGATATCGTCCGCCGTCAGTTCGCCTTCGCGCCGGGCGGTGTGGACCTTGCGCTCGAATTCGTAGAAAGCGATCTGGCGCACGACCGTGTTGATCATGTCCTCGACCTTCTGGGCGAGCATGGCCTTGCGCTCGCGCGGGTTCTCCGTCCTGTCGAGAAGGGCGCGGAAGGTCAGCATCTCGCCGAAGACGGACGCGGTTTCGGCCAGCGTCAGCGGCGTGTCGCACATCAGCGCGCCCTGGCCGCCCGCCAGGACCTGATGGACGCCGTGGCCGAGTTCGTGGGCGAGCGTCATCACGTCGCGCGGCTTGCCGAGATAGTTGACGAGCACATAGGGGTGCGCCGAGGGCACGGTCGGGTGGGCAAAGGCGCCCGAGGCCTTGCCGGGCCGGGCCGGGGCGTCGATCCAGTTGCCGTCGAAGAAGCGTCCGGCGATTTCCGCCATTTCCGGCGCGAAGGCGCCATAGGCGTCGAGAACGGTCTTCTTCGCCTCGGCCCAGGGGATCGCCGCATCCGGCGTTTCCGGCAGCGGCGCGTTGCGGTCCCAGTAGTTCAGCTTTTCCATGCCCAGCCATTTCGCCTTCATCGCGTAATAGCGGTGCGAAAGGCGCGGCCAGGCGGCCTTGACGGCGGCGACCAGCGCATCGACCACCTCGCGCTCGACGCGGTTGGCCAGATGGCGGCTGTCGGCGATGTCCTCGAAGCCGCGCCAGCGGTCGGAAATCTCCTTGTCCTTGGCCAGCGTGTTGGTGACGAGGGTGAAGAGCCGCAGGTTCTCCTTGAAGACCGCAGTCAGCCCTTCCGCGGCTGCCTTGCGCCTGGCCGGATCGGCGTCCTGAAGCAGCGTCAGTGCTGCCTCCAGCGGCATTTCCACCCCGTCGATGGTGAAGACGAGGCTTGCCAGCGTCTCGTCGAACAGCCGGTTGAAGGCGCCGGCGCCGGTCTGGCTCTTTTCGAGGAAGAGCTGTTCGATCCTGTCGTCGAGCTGATAGGGCTTGTCCTTCTTCAGGTCCTCGATCCACGGACGGTAATGCGCGGCCTTTGCGTCGGCCTTCAGGCAGGCTTCCATCACCGCGTCGTCGATGCGGTTCAGTTCCAGCCCGAAGAACAGAAGGTGGGAGGAGGCGTCCGTCAGCTTCGCCTGGGTGTCGCCGAAGACCTTGCCCTTTTCCGGGCTGGTCGTTTCGGCGTAGTAGGCGAGGCCGGCGAAGGAGCCGATCCGGCCCATGAGGTCCGACAGCGCCTCGTATTCCTCGATGGCCGCGCCGATCCCCTCCGGACCGGTCTTTGCCGCCGCTGCGGCGAGCTTGCCCTTCCACTTCGCTTCGAAGGCCAGGGCGTCGCCCTGCGCCTTCGCCAGCGCTCCGGTGAATTCGGCGGAGGCGGCGGAAGGATAGAGATGGGAAAGATCCCAGACGGGCAATTCACCGAGCGGGGAGGGGGCTGTGGACATGATCCGGCTCCTTGGCTGGCCGCTTCGCCGGCTCTGATGGGAACGCACCGAAACGGGAAATGGATGATCGTCCCTTGTGTGGTGCCTCGATCGTTAAAATGCAAGCCTTTCCCAAAACCTGATGTTCAAGCCTTTGTGGCAACTCTCATGGGTCCGCAGTTCGCTGAACGAAAGCCGAGCAGAACAGGGGGAGCGAAAGTGACCGCACAGATTCTCATTGTCGATGACGACCCGGTGCAACGCCGGCTTCTCAAGGCGGCCGTCGAACGCGACGGCCACCATAGTCATATGGCCGAGAACGGCCGTCAGGGTCTGGAGATCCTCAAGGCGCATGCCGGGATCGATGTCGTCGTGCTCGATCTGATGATGCCGGAGATGGACGGCCTTGCCTTTCTCGACGCGCTGGCCGTGATGCACATCGACGTGCCGGTCATCGTCCAGACCGGGCAGGGCGGTATCGAGACGGTCGTGAACGCCATGCGGGCGGGTGCGTTCGATTTCGTCGTCAAGCCGGTGTCGCCGGAACGCCTCGGCACGGCGATCGCCAATGCCCTCAAGCTCGGGCATGAGCAGGGCGAGGCCCGCTCGCGCGGTTCCCGCGGCCGGCGCAGCGGCACCGTCAGCTTTTCCGACATCGCCTCCGCCAGCCCGGACATGATCCGCGTCATCGATCTCGGCCGCCGCGCCGCGCAATCCACGATCCCGGTGATGCTGGAAGGCGAATCCGGCGTCGGCAAGGAAATGGTGGCGCGGGCCATCCAGTCGGCCAGCGAGCGGTCGGGCAAGCCCTTCGTCACCGTCAATTGCGGTGCGATCCCGGAAAATCTGGTCGAGAGCATTCTCTTCGGCCACGAGAAGGGCGCCTTCACCGGCGCCACTGAAAAGCATGCCGGCAAGTTCATGGAAGCCGATGGCGGCACGCTCTTCCTCGACGAGGTGGGGGATCTGCCCCTCGACATCCAGGTGAAGCTTTTGCGCGCCGTCCAGCAGGGCGAAATCGAAACGGTCGGCTCGTCCCGCGTGCAGAAGGTCAATGTGCGGCTGATCTCGGCCACCAACAAGAACCTGATCGAGGAGGTCAAGGCCGGGCGGTTCCGCGAGGATCTCTATTACCGCCTCAACGTCTTCCCGATCACCATACCGGCCCTTCGTCGCCGCAAGGAAGACATTCCCAACCTGGTGCGGGTCTTCCTGCACCGCTTCTCCACCGAGCAGCGTCTCGGCGCCCCGCTGACGATCAGCGCCGGGGCGATGGCGCTGCTGACCGCCTTCGACTGGCCGGGCAATATCCGCCAGCTCGAAAACACGATCTACCGGGCGGTGGTTCTGGCGCAGGGAAGCGAACTGACGGAAACCGACTTTCCGCAGATCCTCGGGCAGTTGCCGGATTTCGCGGCCGGCAGCGCTGTGCGGCGCGAGATCGGCGAAAAGCATCTGCGCCTCGTCGAAAGCCTGACCGCGCCGGTCGAGAGCCTGGCCGCCGAAGAGGGCCCTTCCCGCGAGGACATGATCGCCAGCGTCGACGACAGCGGCGAAATCCGCAAGCTTGCCGAGGTCGAGGAGGAACTGATCCGCTTCGCGCTGAAGTTCTACGGCGGCCAGATGAGCCGGGTCGCCCGGCGTCTGGGCATCGGCCGCTCGACGCTTTACCGGAAGCTCAAGGACTACGGCATCGACCCGGACAATCCGGTGCAATCCGTCGCCTGAGACGGACCTGCGGCCGGCAGACGGCCTCTGCGAAACGCCCCCGCGCCACATCCGGCGCGGGGGCGTTTACCGTTAACCATGCCTGTTGATCCAAGTTAAGGTCTCGGCAAGGATAAGCAGTTACCCTTTGTCAATGTCCTGTTAGTGAACGATTCACCATGCGGGAAATGAGCGGGTGACTGTGGCAGATTGGCCATCGTGTCACCGTATTTGACAGTCAATTCAGGCAACTCATGTTGTCTGCGATGGGGATAGCCTTGCCTTACGGGTACGAAAATGAAACGCCGCCGGCCGCAGTTTCATGCGGCGCGATGGCCAGATTCGGCACACTGTTCGTGGACAAGATGGTTGCGACCCTGGTTGCCCTGGCGCTGGTCTTTTCAAGCTGGCCGGTCGCGACAGCGCAGGCGGCGGGCCAGACCCGCAGTCTGAAGATTTACTTCGTCCATACCGGAGAGCGCGCCAACATCGTCTACAAGCGCAACGGCCGTTACGACCAAAAGGGTCTGGATGCCCTGAACCGTCTGCTGCGCGACTGGCGCCGCAACGAGCCGACCCGCATGGATCCCAGGCTGTGGGATCTCGTGTGGGAGGTCTATCGCTCCGTGGGAGCGAAGGACTATATTCATGCGGTTTCCGGCTACCGTTCGCCCAATACCAACGCCATGCTGCGCTCGCGCACGGCGGGTGTGGCGGAAAAGAGCCAGCACATGCTCGGCAAGGCGATGGATTTCTATATTCCGGGCGTGCCGCTGAAGAAGCTGCGCGAGACGGCGATGCGGGTCCAGGGCGGCGGCGTCGGCTATTATCCGAAATCCGGCTCGCCCTTCGTGCATCTCGACGTCGGCAACGTTCGCGCCTGGCCGCGCATGAGCCGCAAGGAACTGGTCAGTCTCTTCCCGAACGGCAAGACGCTGCACATTCCCGCGGACGGAAAGCCGCTTCCCGGTTATCAGCAGGCGCTGGCCGAGTACAAGCAAAGGGGCGGGGCGCCCGCCGGCGTCATGGTCGCGGATTCCCGCAGCGGGCAGCCGAAACGGCGCAATCTCCTGACCGCCCTGTTCGGCGGAGGCGACGAGAACGAGGATGCGGACGCCATCACGGCGCCGGCCCGCGCGCCGTCGCGGCAGCAGGCACCGGCCCGCGCCGCACCCGCCGCACCGGCACCGCAGCAGGAAGTTCTGACGGCGCGCACCGAAGTCCGCAATCTTCCGGGCACGGAAGTGGCGTCCGCACCGGTTCCCGCCGCCCGCCCGGCCTATGCAGGCCAGGTCGCCGGCAACGGGCTGGCAACGGCACTTTATTCTCCGCCGCGCAGCACGGCGCAGGAAGCCATCGCCTCGGTTCTGCCGGCGGACCGGCCGCAGGCCTCCGACGCTTCGGCCGGCGTCGCTCCGGATCTTGCCGGCATGGCCATTCCGGTGCCGACCCTGCTTGCCGGGCGTAACGAGCAGCCCGAAACGGAACCGCTCATGACCGCGTCGATCTCGCCGGTTGTACCGGAACTTTCCGGCGGCGTGCCGCTGCCGCTGTCCCGTCCGTCCGTTGCCGAAAGCCTGATGGCCGGCGTCGACGGCGACGAGGAAGGCGAAGACGATCTCGCCGAACAGGAGGAACTGTCCGCCGGAATGGTGGCGGCCCTCGCCGCCGACGGAACGGACGCCCGCCGCGATTTCCAGTCGGCAATGGAGAAGGCCGCGACGGCGACCGTGGTCGCGACGCGCGTTCCGGTGCCGGAGACTGCCGCCCGGCAGAAGGCGCAGGAAGTGGCGGCGCTTGAAACCGTCACGCCATCGACGGGTCGTTTCGGCGATGTCTTCGACATGCCGGTCCAGAAGTCCGAGGACTTGCCGCGCGGCATCGAGGCGGGACTTCCGGAAAAGGGCGGCCGTCCGCAGCAGGCCGACGCTGAAAAGGCGCGCCGCGCCATGAGTTCGGGCACGGCCGAACTGACGGGCGCCAAGCTTGCCGAATGGGCCTTCGCGAAACAGCGCCAGACCGCGCCCGCCTCGGCCTTCAAGGCACCGCGCGTGACGGCCCAGGCGCTGGCGGGCTACGATTCCGGCGACCGGCCGCAGCAACTCCAGTCGGAGCCGGATCGCTTTTCGGGCAATTCCCGCGTCCTGACGGTCAACGTTCCCTGACCTGAAATATAAAAAACGCCGGGGCGATGCTCCGGCGTTGGTATATGGCAAGCCCTTTCCTCCGTCACCCTCGGGCTCGACCCGAGGGTCCATGCAGCGGTTGCCGCTGGATGCTCGGGTCAAGCCCGAGCATGACGAAAGAGAGGGGGAGGCATTTGTAAACAGTCCGACGCCGGGAGCGATGTCCCGGCGTTTTTTCATGGAGGCGGGTGGCCCGGATTTATTCGGCGTCCGGCGGACTTTCGATCATGCCCAGCGCGGCGAGATAGGTTTCGAGGATCGCTTCCTCTTCCATCCGCTCCTGATCGTCCTTCTTGCGCAGGGCGATCACCTTCTTGAGGATCTTGGTGTCGAAGCCCGTGCCCTTGGCTTCCGCATAGACATCCTTGATGTCGTCGGCGATGGTCTTCTTTTCTTCTTCAAGGCGTTCGATGCGCTCGATGAAGGCGCGGAGCTGATCGCGGGCAACGCCGTGAACATCCGTCATCGGGTTCTCCTTATATGATTATGGTTCAGGTGAAAAATGGTCGGGCATGACCTGCCCCGCCGCGCGGCGAAGGTCAAGCGAATTGATCAGCCGTGCGGCGTGTTCTTCTCGAACGCGGCCTTCTGGCTGTCGGAGGCTTCCGTCTGGTGTAGCCTTTTCCAGTCCTCGTACGGCATGCCGTAGACGATCTCGCGCGTCTCGTCCTTCGTGAGTGCGACGCCCGCCTCGCGCGCGGCATCGCCGTACCAGTTGGAAAGGCAGTTGCGGCAGAAGCCGGCGAGGTTCATCAGGTCGATGTTCTGCACGTCGGTGCGTTCGCGCAGATGGGCGACGAGGCGGCGGAAGGCGGCGGCCTCGAATGCGGTCTGTTCGGCTTCGGTCAGCTTCTTCATCCTTCAATCCTCAGAGGTCCGCCCGCGAGGGATGGACCTCGTAGACGTGCAGGGCAGGGTCTTCGTTCATCGCGGCGAAAATGGGGTGAAGCCGGGCCGCCCAGCTTTCGATCCCCGCCTCGTCGGCGATCAGGTCCTGCCGCACTTCGAGCAGGGCGTGCGGCGTGCCGTTCATCGTGCAGTGGCGGTACATCGTGTCGTTCTTCAGCGCGCCGTCATAGGGCTCGTTGTCGCCGACGAGAATGTCGCCCGGGGCGCGCAGCCGGTCGATGAGCTGGCCGGGGGCACGGAAGTCGCTGTCCCACAGAACGGCGGCGTGCCAGGGCCGGCGGACGTTCTTCCAGGCTGGTGTGTAGGAATGCAGGGAGATGACCAGCGGCGCCCGGCCGGAGGCCTTCGTGACGCGGGCGATCGTCTCGCCCACGGCGCGGTGATAGGGGCGGTGAAAGTCGATCAGGCGGCGCTCGCGCTGCTCGGCGGACAGGGGATAGTTGCCCGGAATGATCGCGCCGTCCGAGATCTTCATGATCAGGGTGGGATCGTCCTCGCCGCGGTTCGGGTCGATCAGCAGCCGGGAGAAGCGCGACATGACGGCGGGAACGCCGAGCGAGGCGGAAAGCCGGCGGGTCAGCCCTTCCACGCCGATGTCATACGCGATATGGCGCGTGAAAGCACTTTCGGGCAGGCCGAGGCGGGCGTAAGGTTCCGGCACGATGTTGGTGGCATGATCTGCCAGGATCACCATCGCCTTGTCACAATCGCCATCCAGAATCTCGAAAGGTGTAAGGTCAGGCATGGGGGTCATCGGAGCGCTGAGGAAAGGAGGACCGGGCCGGTCCATCGGGATGCGGCGGCTGTGATCGCATGGGCGGAGGGCGCATGCAAGCGCCTATTGTCCCTACAGCCGGGCGAACGTTCCGCGCGTTGACAATCGCTGTGCGCCGCGCAAGAAAGATAGCATTCGAAAATGGGAGACATGGTTCGAATCGTGCCCAAAATTCAGTCATTTTTCGCCGCGTCCAAGGGCAGGCACCTTTTTCATGCCGGTATAGTTGCCGGTTTCTGCCTGGCCCCGCTGTTTGCGGCGAGCGATGCCCGCGCCGATTTCCGCGTGTGCAACGGAACGCAGAACCTCGTCGGCGTGGCCATCGGCTACCGTGCCGCCGAAGGATGGATCAGCGAGGGTTGGTGGCAGGTGCCGGCCTCCACCTGCGCCACCCTGATCGAGGGTGAACTGCAATCCCGCTACTACTATCTCTATGCCGAGGATGCGGCCCGGGGCGGTCGCTGGACCGGCGAGATCAACATGTGCGTGGCGGAGAACGAGTTCAAGATCACTGGCGTCGAGGAGTGCTTCTCGCGCGGTTATCAGCGCATGGGTTTCAAGGAATACGACACGGGTCGGCAGGGAAGCTGGATGGTCCAGCTTTCGGATACGCCCGGCGCTCAGGAAGGCCAGAATTGATGAAGCGGAACCGTAAAGTCAAAATCCTCGCGACGCTGGGTCCCGCCTCCGCCGAGGAGGAGATGATCCAGAAGCTGCACGAGGCGGGGGCCGACCTCTTCCGCATCAACATGAGCCACGCCAGCCACGATGTGATGCGCACGATGATCCAGCGCATCCGCGCCGTCGAAGCCCGCTGCGGCCGGCCGATCGGCATCCTCGCCGATTTGCAGGGCCCGAAGCTGCGGGTCGGCAAGTTCGCCGAAGGCAAGGTCGATCTTGTTCCCGGCCAGACCTTCACGCTCGACAACAAGGACGAACCCGGCGACGACAAGCGCGTCTTCCTTCCCCATCCGGAAATTCTCGAAGCCGTGCGCCCCGGCCATCGCCTGCTGATCGACGATGGCAAGCTGAGCTTGCGCGCCGAGAAGTGCGATGGCAAGAGCATCGTCTGCACCGTCGTTTCCGGCACGCGCATTTCCGACCGCAAGGGCGTCAGCCTGCCCGACACGCTGCTGCCGGTCGGAGCGTTGACGCCGAAGGACCATGCCGACCTCGATGCCGTCCTGGAAACCGGCGAGGTGGACTGGGTGGCGCTGTCCTTCATCCAGCGGCCGGAAGACCTGGCCGACGTTCGCAAGGTGGCGCGGGGCCGTGTCGGCCTCATGTCGAAGATCGAGAAGCCGCAGGCCATCGAGCGCATCGATGAAATCATCGAGCTTTCCGACGCCCTGATGGTGGCGCGCGGCGACCTCGGCGTGGAAATGCCGCTCGAAACCGTTCCCGGTCTCCAGAAGCAGCTCATCCGCGCATGTCGCAAGGCCGGCAAGCCGGTCGTCGTGGCGACGCAGATGCTGGAATCGATGATTACCGCGCCCGTGCCGACCCGCGCCGAGGTTTCCGACGTCGCGACCGCCGTCTTCGAGGGCGCCGACGCGATCATGCTGTCGGCCGAGTCCGCGTCGGGCGCCTATCCGGTGGAGGCGGTGTCCACGATGGCGTCGATCGCGACGACCGTCGAGCGCGAGCCGCACTATCCGGGGATCATCTACGCCCAGCGCCCGCAGCCGGAAGCGACCGGCGCCGACGCCATCTCGCTTGCCGCCCGCCAGATCGCCGAAACGCTGAAGCTGACCTCGATCGTCTGCTATACGGCCACCGGCACGACCGGCCTGCGCGCCGCGCGCGAGCGGCCGCAGGTGCCGATCATCGCGCTGTCGCCCTCGACGCCGACGGCCCGCCGTCTTTCCGTCGTCTGGGGCCTGCACTGCGTGATCGAACAGGATGCGAACGATCTCGAGGACATGGTGAACCGCGCCTGCCGCATCGTCGCCGCCGAAGGTTTCGGCAAGCCGGGCGACCGCATCATCATCTCGGCGGGCGTACCGCTCGGCACACCGGGTTCGACGAACCTGCTGCGCATCGCCTATATCGGTTCGGACGGCCTTTCCGGCATCTGAACGCTCTGCACTCTGTATCATTGGAAAAGCCGGCAACATCATTGCCGGCTTTTTCGTTTCGGGCTGCTGCTGTTCGGCGTCGCCAAGCGACCGTCAGGCCCTGCTGCCGGCGAGTTTTTCTTCGAGGGCGGCGGCCTTCTTCTGGGCGTCGCGGTCGGCGGGGTAGATTTCCAGATAGCGCTGCCACGCCTTGAGGGCGGCTTCCGTCTGCTCGCCGCTTTCGAGGATTTCCGCCATCATGGAGAGGGCGCGGAAATGGCGCGGCTCGCGAATCAAGACCCGGTTCAGATCGCTCATCGAGCGCTTGTCATTGCCCAGAACATGGTTGAGCGCCGCGCGCTTGTTCCAGACCCCGACATGATCCGGGTCCAGAACGGTGGCCTGATCGAGAAAATCGAAGGCGGCGGTATTGCGCTTCTGCTTCACGGCGTCGTCGGCCCATTTCATCAGAAGATTGACCGTGGCGCTGCCAGAATCGTTCCAGGCTGCCGACAGCCTGCCTGCGATCTGGGCCGCCTTGGCCGGATCGCGCTCGCGGCGCAGTTCCGACAGGAGCGATTCGATTCGCTGGCTTTCATCGGGCTGGGACTTCAACGGCGCCGGCCATGCGTCGGCAGGCGACGTGCGAGCTTCGACGGCATCGGGCGCACCGGCCGTCTGCGCCAGTGCGGCGGCGGCAGTCAGGTTCAGGAGAAAAAGGGCGGACAACAAAAAGCGCATGGCGGGAGTTTAACCCGCCATGCGCAATGTTCCAATCACTTTTCTGCGCAGCCCGTAACCGGGGCGCAGTGCCTTCCGCAATCAGCCCTGACGGGCCTTGAAGCGCGGGTTCAGCTTGTTGATGATGTAGACGCGGCCCTTGCGGCGAACCAGACGGTTTTCCCGGTGACGGGCCTTCAGGGCTTTCAGAGAGTTCTTGATCTTCATGTCTTCAGTCCGCAAGGCTTCGGGGACGCATCCCCTTCGGTCTCTACAATCAAAAGCGCGCCGGTCAGCGCGCTCTTTTGGGTTGGGCAGGGAGATACAGGCTCGGCCCCGGCCTGTCAACCGCCGCCGCGGGCATTTTGCCGGAATGCCCGGCATTTTAGCCTGCCGACGACCCCTCGGCTGCGGCCCTTCCTATCGTTTCAGAACGGTGACGTGGCCCATCTTGCGGCCCGGCCGCGCTTCCGCCTTGCCGTAGAGATGCACCAGGGCATCCTTTCTCAGAAGCCAGCCGGGAACGGCCAGCACGTCGTCGCCGATCAGGTTGGTCATGACGCAATCGCTGTGGCGGGCCGGATCGCCGAGCGGCAGGCCGGCGACGGCGCGGATGTGCTGTTCGAACTGCGAGACGACGCAGGCCGCCTCCGTCCAGTGGCCGGAATTGTGGACGCGCGGCGCGATTTCGTTGGCGACAAGCCTGCCGTCCGGCAGGGCGAAGAACTCGATGCCGATGACGCCGACATACTCCAGGGCGGATAGCAGCTTTTCGGCCGCCGCGAAGGCTGCCTCGACGGTTTCGCCGGAGACCTGCGCCGGAAGCGTGGACGTATGAAGGATGCCGTTCAGATGGACGTTTTCCGCCGGGTCGTAGCAGGCGACGGCGCCATCCGCCCCGCGCGCCGCGATCACGGAAATCTCGCGCTCGAAGGGCACGAAGCTTTCGAGGATGAGCGGCACGCCGCCGAGCGCCTCGAAGCCGCCGGCGGGGCTGTCTTCCGGGCCCTTGTAGACGCGCTGGCCCTTGCCGTCGTAACCGAGTCGGCGGGTCTTCAGCACGCCGCGGCCGCCAAACCCGGCCAGGGCGCTTTCCAGTCCCGCCTGATCGTCGACGGCGCGGAACTCGGCGGTGTCGATGCCGGAGGCATTGAGGAAGGTCTTTTCCGTGAGCCGGTCCTGCGCCACTTCCAGCGCCCTGGGCGGCGGGAACACGGCGACGTTGCCGTGAAGCGTCGCCGTCGCCGTGACCGGCACGTTCTCGAATTCGTAGGTGACGACGTCGCAGAGGCTCGCCAGTTCGGCAAGCGCGACCGGATCGTCGTAGGCCGCCGCGATCTGCCGGTTGGCGACCTGCGCGGCGGGGCAATCGGCCTGCGGTTCGAGGATGACGGTGCGGTAGCTCAGCCGCGCCGCCGCCATCGCCAGCATGCGGCCGAGCTGGCCGCCGCCGATGATGCCGATCGTAGCGCCGGCCTTCAGGGGTGCCTGTGTCATGGGGTGTCGTCCAGCGGATAGTCCGCGACGGCGGTCGTCTGGCGGCGGCGCCATTCGTCCAGCCGCTCGGCGAGCGCGTCGTCGTAAAGGGCGAGAACGGCGGCGGCCAGAAGCGCGGCGTTCACCGCGCCGGCCTTGCCGATGGCAAGCGTTCCGACCGGAATGCCGGCGGGCATCTGGACGATCGACAGAAGGCTGTCCTGGCCGGACAGGGCCCGGGACTGGACCGGAACGCCGAAGACGGGAAGGGGGGTGAGCGCTGCGGTCATGCCGGGCAGGTGGGCGGCGCCGCCGGCCCCGGCAATGATGACCTTGAAGCCTTCCTCCCGCGCGCCCCTGGCGAATTCGACCATGCGGTCGGGCGTGCGGTGGGCGGAAATGATGCGGGCCTCGTAATCCACGTCGAGGGCTTCGAGCGTGTCTGCGGCGTTCTTCATGGTCTCCCAGTCGGACTGGCTTCCCATGATGATGGCGACGGGCGGCGATGTGACGCTCATATGCGGGCCTCCGGCCGTTCAGGCGATGATGTCGGGAATGATCTGGTCTTCGATCTGGCTCATCTTGTCCTTGATCGCCAGCTTCTTCTTCTTCATACGCTGCACGCGCAGGGCGTCGCAGCCGGTCTCGATCATGGCGTTGATGGCGACGTCGTAGTCCTCATGCTCCTGACGCAGGCGCGCCAATGTCAGCCTGATCTCGGCCTGTTCCTGATCTGCCATTTCCATTCTTCCCCACTGACACCCGTCCTTGCCGGACGCCCGGATTATGGGCCGTGCGGCTGTTCCGGGGCTGATGCCCTCTTTGAATCTCTCCGTTGCGCGGTCCGTCGCCGGATGCCGGAAGGCCATCGAGGCCGACCTTCGCGTGGCCATGCCTCTATCACCAAACCGTCTGCACGGGAAGTTAGACATGATCACGAAATTACCACGCCCGCGACAAGATTTCACCTTCGACAACGACGGCACTTCATGTCACAATCCCGTCGTAAACCTGAAGTCCCGGCGATGGGATGGCCGGGACGGGTACACGAAGGAAGGACGTGTCACATGACCATTCAGGCTCATCTTGAATCGCTTGAAAAGAAGCATGGTGCTCTTGAGGAGGAGTTGCGCACCGCTCTTACGTCGCCCTCTTCCACGGACAGGCACATCTACGAACTCAAGCGGCGCAAGCTGCGCATCAAGGATGAAATGCATCGTATCAAGGAAATGACACGCCACTGATCGCATTTCCGCATGACACCGCCGCCGCTTCGGTGGTTCCGTTCCGGGAGGATGGGACGGAGCCGCCGGGGCGGCGGTCTCGTATCCGGCCCGGCCATCCCCTCGCACCGGACCGTCTCCTGGGTTTTTCTCTGCACCATTGAACCTTGCGCCCGTCCGGTTTATCGAAGGACGGATGAAACACGGGCCGCGCGCCAAGGCGGTGGCCCACGCCGAGCAGGATTGACATGACCTCACCCGAAGACCGCTGCCGCCTCGTGCTGATCGTTCCGCAGGGAGGCGATGCCGACGAACAGGCGAAAATTCTGGGCGATGCCCTGAAGGGTGGCGATGTCGCCTCCGTGATCCTGCCGCAATACGATCTCGACGACGTCGCCTTCCAGAAGCTTGCCGCAGCCCTCGTGCCGGTGGCGCAGGCGGCCGGAGCGGCGGCGCTGGTCGCCGGCGACAGCCGGGTGGCCGGGCGCGTCAAGGCCGACGGGCTTCATGTCACCGGCAATGCCGAGGCGCTCGCCGAGGCGGTGGAGAAATTTGCGCCAAAGCTCATCGTCGGCGGCGGCAATGCGACGGAACGCCATACCGCGCTGGAAATGGGCGACGCCAGCCCCGACTATCTCTTCTTCGGCAAGCTCGACGGCGACATCAAGCCGGAGCCGCATCCGAAGAACCTGGCGCTCGGCGAGTGGTGGTCCGAAATGGTCGCGATTCCGTGCATCGTCATGGGCGGCTCGGATCTGGGTTCCGCTCTGGCCGTCGCGGAGACCGGCGCCGAATTCGTCGCGCTTTCCAAGGCGGTTTTTTCCCATCCCGCCGGCGCGGCGGCGGCCGTTGCGGAAATCAACGCGGTTCTTGACGAAAAAGCGCCACGGTTTGAGGCTTGAAGGTTGGCATGAGCCGAATCCCGACGCGCCGCCTTGTTTTCGTTCTGCCCGTTCTGGCCCTCTGCTGTGCAGGGGCCGAGCGCCCGGCGCTGGCGCAGGCCATCCGATCCCAGCAGAGCGAAGGCGGCGCGGCGCCTGTGAAGAGCAGCCGCGTCAAGAGCGCCGACGACGATCCGCGTTCGATCATGGACGAGCCGGATGTGCCTGCCGCCGGCCTCAGGATCTATGACCGCATGGGCGCCGGTCTGCCGCCGCTTCCGCAGGAAAAGCCCTATGAGGGCGTCGTGGACGAGGCTTACGGGGCCTATCAGCGGGGGCTTTACGTCACCGCCCTCCAGCTTGCGCTGGCGCGGGCCGAACAGGGCGATGCGACGGCCCAGACGCTCGTCGGCGAAATGATGTCGCAGGGGCTCGGCATCAAGCGGGACCGCAAGAACGCGGCCTTCTGGTATGGCGAGGCGGCCAGGCGCGGCGATCCGGCGGGAATGTTCCAGTATTCGCTGCTGCTGATGGACGGGCGCGACGTGCCGCGCGACCGGGCGCTGGCCCAGGATTACATGCGCAAGGCCGCCGAGGCGGGCAATGCGTCGGCGCAGTTCAACTATGCGCAGATGGTGGCTTCGGACAATCCGGGCGATGAGGGCCTCGCGCTGGCCTTGCCCTATTACGAAAAGGCTGCGGATCAGGGCCTGGCCGATGCGCAATACGCCGTCTCGCAGCTTTATGTCGGCCTGGAAAGCGTATCCGCGGAGAAGAAGGCGCTGGCGCGGGACTATCTCGAAAAGGCTGCGGCGGCCGGCCACGACACCGCGCAGCACGACATGGGCGTCTGGCTGATCGAGGGCATCGGCGGCGATGTCGATTACGAGAAAGGGTTCCGCTGGCTACGGGTCGCTGCCCTTCGCGGCAATGTCGCGGCCCAGAACAAGCTTGCCCTGCTTTACGTCCATGCCATTGGCACGCGTCCGGACCCGGTTGAGGCCGGCAAATGGTATGTCCTGTCGCGGCGGGCCGGGCTCGGCGATGACGATCTGGAGGATTTCTTCCTCGGCATCAGCGACGAAACCCAGGAGAAGGCGACAGAGGCGGCCAACAGCTTTGCCGCCGCGCGCCGCGCGGCGATGGGTGAGGCGCGGCTCGAACTGCGCCAGTTGACCCAGTGAAGCTGCATGGACGGCGAATGCGTTTCCGGTATGGCTTTCCGCCCGGCGGTGCGGCAATGCCGGCCCCGCGTGCCCGAATGATTCCCTTCCCCCGGCGATGAAGTATATCGCTATCGGCCTCTATGGCGTCGTCACCGTTCCCATCCTTGCCGCGACCCTTGTCGAGGGCGGGAGAGGTGGCGCAAAATGGGATGCGATGCGGGTCATCGGCCTCGTGCTGTGCGTCGCCTGGCCGTTGGCGATCCTGGCGCTGCTTGCGCTTTCGTGCGTGGGGAAACGGGGGAGAGGGCTCGTCAGGCGTCTCGTTGCCGATCCCACCTCCGGCCGCGTGCGGTCGGGCGACTGAGGGGCATCGCCGTCCGGGAAAGCGGTCCCTGGACCTGTTTCTCCTGCCGCCCCTTGAATTCCGGCGCGTTTTGTGGTCTTGAACCCGCCGATCAATCATGACCGCATGAACGCTTTGGCCGATCCGGCTTCCGGATGGCTCGCCGGATTTTTCAAGGACACCGCAACATGGCCCGCTCAGCCCTTCTCAACGTGATGGTTCAGGCCGCCCTCAAGGCAGGCAAGTCGCTGGCACGCGACTTCGGCGAAGTGCAGAACCTTCAGGTTTCGGTGAAGGGGCCGGGCGATTTCGTCTCGCAGGCCGACCTGCGCGCCGAGCGCGTCGTGCGCGAGGAGCTTCTGAAGGCCCGCCCGACCTACGGCTTCCTCGGCGAGGAGAGCGAGGAGATCATCGGCACGGACGGCGCGCATCGCTGGATCGTCGATCCGCTGGACGGCACGACCAATTTCCTGCACGGCATTCCGCAGTTTGCCGTGTCCATCGCGCTGGAGCGCGACCGCGAGATCGTCGCCGGCGTGATCTTCAATCCGGCGACCGACGAGCTGTTCGTCGGCGAACGCGGCGGCGGCGCGTTCCTCAACGATCGCCGCATCCGCATCGCGGCGCGGCGCAGCCTTTCGGATGCCGTCATCGGCTGCGGCGTTCCGCATCTCGGCCGCGGCCACCACGGCAAGTTCCTCGTCGAGCTTCGTCATGTGATGGGCGAAGTGGCCGGCATGCGGCGTTTCGGCGCGGCCTCGCTCGATCTCGCCTATGTGGCCGCGGGCCGTCTCGACGGGTTCTGGGAAGCCGATCTCATGCCGTGGGACGTGGCCGCCGGGCTGGTGCTGATCCGCGAGGCGGGCGGTTTCGTTTCCGACCTGAAGGGCGGCAGCGACATTTTCGGCACGGGCTCCGTGGTCGCCGGCAACGAGCAGATCCACAAGGCGCTGCTGGGCGTCGTCAACCGTCCGGTGCCGAAAGCCTGATCCCTTTCCGCCGGTTCTGAACCGGCAAGGTTATCCCTTCTATTCGTCGCAATTTTCCTCTAGCGTTCGCGCAGGATTCCCTGAACGAGTGTGAGAGTTATGGCGGATATCAGTGTGGACGAAACGGACGGTTTCGAAACGGGGCGGTTTGCCGGAGCTGCAAAACTGTCCAGCCCCATGCCGATTTTCTGGACGATGGTGCTGTTTCTCATCATCGTCGGTTTCATTACGGCGATTCTTTACCGGCAGGCGCATACGGCCTTCATGACCAATCCGGGGCTCAACGGCTTGATCCTCGGCGTGTTGCTGATCGGCGCCATCCTCGTCTTCACGCATGTGTTCGGGTTGCGGCGCGAAGCGCAATGGTTCAATTCGTTCCAGGCAGCCGGGCAGGATGCCGACCGGGTCGGCGGGGAGCCGAAGCTCCTGGCGCCGATGCGCTCGCTGATCGGCCGCCGCCACGCGCAGGCGCTGTCGACCGCGGCGTCCCGATCCATCCTCGATTCCATCGCGACACGCCTCGACGAGTCGCGCGATACCTCCCGCTATCTCATCGGCCTTCTCGTCTTTCTCGGCCTGCTCGGCACGTTCTGGGGACTGATCGGAACGATCGGCTCGATCGGCAGCGTCATCCAGTCGCTCGATACGGGCGGCGACAGCAACGACGTGCTGTCCGCCGTCAAGAACGGCCTCGGCCAGCCGCTGGCCGGCATGGGCACCGCGTTCTCGTCCTCGCTGCTCGGCCTTTCCGGCTCGCTCATCCTGGGCTTCCTCGACCTTCAGGCGGGCCGCGCCCAGAACCGTTTCTACATGGAGGTGGAAAACTGGCTGTCCTCGGTCACGGATGTCGGTTCGGATGCCGGTAACGGGTCTCAAGTCGCGGGCTCGGAGGATCTGCGCCGGCTGACGGAGGAGCTTGCCAAGCTCGCCAAGGCGGGCGGGGCAGAGGAGCGTTCCGTCGCCGCTATGGCACATCTGGCCGAGGGCGTGCAGGGGCTTGTACGCAACATGCGCAACGAACAGCAGATGCTGCGTGACTGGATCGAGAAACAGCAGCAGGAGAGCCAGGAATTGCGCCGGGTCATCGACATTCTGGCGGCCAGGAAGAGCGGGGGCAACGGCTAAATGGCTCTGGCGAAGAACCGTCGCCGCGAACGCGGCGTGGATTACTGGCCGGGCTTCGTGGATGCGCTGTCCACGCTGCTTCTGGCCGTCATGTTCCTGCTCACGGTCTTCGTTCTGGCGCAGTTCGTGCTGAGCCGGGAAATCTCCGGCAGGGACGAGGTTCTCATCCGTCTCAACAGCCAGATCGCCGAACTGACGGAGCTTCTGGCGCTCGAAAAGGGCGGCAAGCAGGATCTCGAGGATTCGCTTGCGGCCTTGCAGTCGTCGCTCAGCACCTCCGAAAGGGAACGCTCGCGCCTGCAATCGCTGCTCGATGCCGGCACCGGCTCGGCCGGCGCTGCAGACCAGCGGATTTCGTCCCTGAGCGGCGAGCTTTCCCAGCAGCGGGAAATCAGCGAGCGGGCCATGAGCCAGGTCGAGCTTCTGAACCAGCAGATCGCGGCGCTGCGCGCGCAGATCGCCGCTGTCGAATCGGCCTTGCAGGCATCGGAAGCCAAGGATCAGGCCTCGCAGGCGCGGATCGCCGATCTGGGGCGCCGCCTCAACGTCGCGCTGGCGCAGAAAGTGCAGGAACTCAACCGCTACCGCTCGGACTTCTTCGGCCGTCTTCGCGAAATTCTCTCCGACCGGGAAAATATCCGCATCGTCGGCGACCGTTTCGTCTTCCAGTCGGAAGTTCTGTTTCCCTCCGGCGCCGCCGACATCAATCCGGCGGGGCTGGACGAGATGCGCAAGCTGGCCGGGGCGCTGATCGAGCTTGCGCGGGAAATTCCGCCGGAAATCAACTGGGTGCTGCGCGTCGACGGCCACACCGACAACGTGCCGCTTGCCGGCACCGGCCGTTATGCCGACAACTGGGAGCTTTCCTCCGCCCGCGCCACCTCGGTCGTCAAATACCTCATGAGCCAGGGCGTGCCCGCCGACCGGCTGGTGGCGGCGGGCTTCGGCGAGTATCAGCCCCTCGTGCCCGGCAATACGCCGGAAGCGCGCGCCCAGAACCGCCGTATCGAATTCAAGCTGACGGAACGGTAAGGCCCGTTCTGGACGCCGGCGCCTGCTGCCGGGGGCGGCGCCCTTACTGGGCGGCGTCCTGCGGCAGTTCGGCGTTTCCGGCGTCGAATTGCAGGCGGGCGAGGCGGGCATAGAGACCGTTGGTGCGGATAAGGCTCGCATGCGTGCCTTCCTCGACGAGCCGGCCTTCGTCCATGACCAGAATGCGGTCGGCTTTCAGCACCGTGGCGAGGCGATGGGCGATGACCAGCGTCGTGCGGTTGCGCATCAGCCCCTCCAGCGCCTGCTGCACCAATGTCTCGTTTTCGGCATCGAGCGCCGACGTGGCCTCGTCGAGGAGAAGCAGAGGCGCATCGCGCAGGATGGCGCGGGCAATGGCGATGCGCTGGCGCTGGCCGCCGGAGAGCGTGACGCCGCGCTCGCCGGCCAGCGTCTCATATCCCCTGTCCAGCTTGCCGATGAATTCGTCCGCCTGCGCGGCGACGGCTGCGGCCTTCACCATTTCGGGCGTCGCCTGCGGACAGCCGAAGGCGATGTTGTCGTGAATGGAGGCGGCGAATATCGTCACGTCCTGCGGCACGATGGCGATGCGGGCGCGCAGGTCCTCGAGCGAGGCGCTGCGGATATCCGTGCCGTCGATGCGGATCGCGCCGCCTGACGGATCGTAGTACCGCAGCAGAAGGGAGAACAGCGTGCTCTTGCCAGCGCCCGACGGGCCGACGACGGCGACGGTTTCGCCCGGCCGGGCGGTGAAGGACAGGCCGTTCAGGATATCGCGGCCGGGGGCTGCCGGATAGGCGAAGGTCACGGCATCGAACTCCACCGCGCCTCGGGCCGGCACCGGCATCGTCTGCGGGGCGGCGGGGGTGGCGATGTTGGATTGTTCCGCCAGAAGCTCGCTCAGCCGTTCGGCCGCGCCGCCCGCCTGGGACAGTTCGCCCCACACCTCGGAAAGCTGGCCGAGACCGCTTGCGGCAATCACGGAGTAGAGGACGAACTGGCCGAGCGTTCCGGCGGACATGTCGCCGGACAGGACGCTCTGCGCGCCGAACCAGAGGATGGCGACGACGCTGCCGAAGACCAGCGATATGGCGACGCCGGTCAGCAGGGCGCGGGCGCCGACGGCGGAACGGGCGGCGTCATAAGCCTTTTCGACGGCGGTCGCGTAGCGGGTGTTGGCGGCGCGTTCGCCATTGAAGGCCTGGACGGTGCGGATGGCGCCGATGGTCTCGCCGGCAAACGCGGCGGCATCGGCCAGTGCATCCTGCGCCTGGCGCGAGCGGCGGCGCACCGAGCGGCCGAAGGCGACCAGCGAAAAGACGATGAACGGGATCGCCACCAGCACCATGCCGGAGAGTTTCGGGCTGGTATAGACCATCATGACGATGGCCCCCAGGCACAGGATGGTGTTGCGCAGCGCCACGGAAGCCGCGGAGCCGGCGGCGGAGCGAATCTGCGCGGCATCGTTGGTGAGGCGCGAGACGATTTCGCCCGACTGGCTCTTGTCGTAGAATTCGGGCGAGAGCGCGGTGATGTGGGCGAAGACATCGTTGCGCAGGTCCGTCACCACGCGCTCGCCGAGCAGCATGACGAAGTAGTAGCGCATGGCGCTCGCCAGGGCGAGGACGCCGGCAATCACCATCAGCATCAGGAAGTAATTGTTGATGAAGCCGGAATCTGCCTCGCTGAAGCCGTGATCCACCATGCGGCGGACGGCCAGCGGCAGGGCCAGCGTGGCGACGGCGGCAAGCGCGAGAAAGAACAGCGCCGCCGCCACGAGCGTGCGATATCGCTTCAGATAGGGAAGCAGGCCGAGAAGCGGCTTGACCGATTTGCGGCCGGGTTCTTCCGTCCTGTTGGCTTGTCTCGACACGTTTTCTCCATTCTCCCCATGCCGCCGGATCGGCCGCACGGGGTACTTGTTATCTGGTCGGCCTTCATGTATAGGCACGGCACGGAATTGGAAAGCCGTGCTCCGCTACCTGCGAACACGGCTTTGATTATTGGATCGGCTCGCTTGCTTCCTTGACATAAAGCAAATGAGCCCCGAAGCACCAGGAAGATTACGATGAAGGCCGACATCCATCCCGACTATCACTTTATCAAGGTGGTCATGACCGATGGCACCGAGTACGAAACCCGCTCGACCTGGGGTTCCGAAGGCGCCGTCATGAACCTCGAAATCGATTCGAACTCGCATCCGGCCTGGACCGGCGGCAACCAGCAGCTCATGGACCGCGGTGGCCGCGTTTCCAAGTTCAACAAGCGTTTCGGCGGCCTCGGCCTCTGATTCCTGCTTGCGAGCGAAGGCGATTGTGGAAAACCCGGCTTTTCAGCCGGGTTTTTTGTATTGACTGAAGAGGACGTAAGAGAGCAATCGACGTTTTGTCAGCAGTCTGAAACCGGCTTCGGCCGGATTTTTGTTGTCCGCTTCAGGTCGACAGATCAAAGAAAAGCGCGGCCGAAACCGCGCCAGTGTATCGACAAACCCTTTCCTTCGTCACCCTCGGGTTTAACCCGAAGGTCCACACCGCAGGCGGCGCGGTGGATGGTCGGGACCAAGCCCGACCATGACGGAAGAGAGCGATGAGCCCTTTGTCAGCAGTTTGAGCACGGCCGGAACCGCGCCTTGAGTTGACCTGGAGGTACTTGCGGAAGGGTCAATGGACCGAGAAAGCCGTACGCAGCAGGTCGAGCTGGGCCTGAACGCTGTTTTCGTTGTCGGGAACGATCACGGCGTCGGCGGGACGGTAGATTTCACGGTCGAGAACGGAGATGCGGTTCTGGAGGCGCAGCGAGCGCTCGACCAGGTCGCGGAATGCCTCCGGCAGGTCGTTCCAGCCGGGAGCGTGGCGGTCGACGTTGAAACCGTCCAGACGCACCTTGCTCTTTTCGGACAGAACCTGCTCGCGGGTCATTTCGCCATTGTTCACGGCGCGCTGGAGCAACAGCCACGAGGCCATCTGCATCAGGCGGGTGGTGAGGCGCATGGATTCCGCCGCATAAAGGACCGAGGCCATGCGCGGCAGGATCTTGGAGGCCGTACGACCGTCGCCATCGAGATAGGTTGCGGTTTCCTCGACGAGCGCCATGCCCTCGGCATACAGCGCCTTGAACTGGGAGGAGGAGGCCGCGCGACCTGCAAAGCTGATCGTATTCAATCCGAGGTCAGACATAGAACCAAATCCCTGTTAACGCATCACTTTTCGGGCAATTACGGAAGGCTGAAAAAATGCCTTTTTCCCGTCTTTTTGTGTCCTTGAGGATGCTCTGAATACCAGAAATGCGCAAGGCGTTTCTTAAGGAAAGGTTAATTCCCACAATTTTGCGCTTTTTAGGGCAAAAAAAGAGAGCCGCTGGTGAGCGGCTCCGAAGGTAAAACAGGGAGAAAATCAGACCAATTCGCCAAGACGGTGAAACTGTCTGAGTCCGGACGAATCCGGATACCCACAATAATCCATTATAAAGCTTAATAAAGTCTTAACGACACGCGATGAAACGAAGTCGTTTCCCGGTATTGGGCAGCTTCCGGACAGTTTGTGTAAATTGTTTCATGGAAGAAACATGCGGCCGGCGGCAGGGGCCGCGAAACGCGATCAGGGAATTTCGGGCTATCGCTTGAACAGGCTTTCCGCCGCCGTGCGGCCGGCGGACTTGCGGGCGCGCTCGGCTTCCAGACGTTCGATTTCCGCGCGAAGAAGCGCGATCCGTGCGGTCAGTTCGTCGGCGGAAAGGGCGGACAGATCGCCGCCGATTTCATGGGCGGGCTTTCCTTTCGGCCGGTCGTCCTCTTCCCCGATGCTCACTGGCGCTCCTCCTCCCTTTCGGCCGGATCGGCCTCGGCCAGACCTTCGGGGACAGCCTCCGCTTCGGCGGCCGCCTCGTCCGGCGTGTCCCCGGCCGGATTGTCTTCGGAGGGAGTGTCTTCCGCGACGGCGCGCGGGTCAAGCGCGCTTGCTTCGGGGGTGAGGGCGGGCGTCGTGCCCATCGGCACGGTGGTGTAGCTCTCGCGTTCCTCGACGGGAATCGGCGCCCGCATGCGGCTGCGGAAGATCGCCCAGAGCGTGATCGACAGATGCGCCAGCGCCGTCACCGCGAAGAGGAAATGCGGGCCGTAGAGCGTCATCACGGGACCGCCGATGGTCGGGCCGATGATGGTGCCGATGCCGAAGAGAAGGAGAAGGCCGCCGGAGACCTTCACGAAGTCTTCCGGTGCGGCGAAGTCGTTCGCATGGGCGACGGCAATCGGATAGAGCGCGTTTGCCGCGGCGCCGTAGAAGACGATCAGCGGGATCAGGTTGACGGCATCGAACGGGTGCAGGATGACGATCAGGAGGCCGGCGAGGGAGGCGACGCCCGAAAGGCCGGCGAGAACGTGGCGGCGGTCGATGCGGTCGGAGAGCCGGCCGGCGGGAAACTGCGCCAGCGCCCCGGCGAAGATGGTCAGGCTCATCATCAGGGCGATGCTGCTCTGGCTGAGACCGGCGCGTGCGCCGAACACGGCGCCGAGCGTGCCGAACGCGCCGTTGGCGATGCCGATCAGCAGGATGCCGAAGAAGGAGACCGGCGACGTCCTGAAGAGGGTGGGCAGATCGAGCTTCACCGCCTTCAGCGGCTGCGGCGTGGCCGCGTTGGACATCGTCGTCGGCAGGATGGCGAGGCAATAGAAGATGCCGCAGGCCAGAAAGAGCGTCTGCGTCGAGATATCGCCGAGCGCCAGCGACATCTGCCCGCCGACCACGCCGATCAGCGTGATGGCGATGTAGAAGGAGAAGATGGCGCCGCGGCTTTCGTTCGTGGCGCGTTCGTTCAGCCAGCTCTCGATGATCATCGACGTGCCGGCGATGCAGAAGCCGGTCATGGCCCGCAATGCCACCCAGACGATGTCGTCGATGATGATGCCGGTCGTCAGCGCGACGATGGCGATCAGGGCGACGAAGACCGAGAAGGCGCGCGCATGGCCGATGCGGCGGATGAGGGACGGGGCGAAGAAACAGCCCAGCACGAAGCCGGAGGCCCAGGACGTGCCGAGCAGGCCCAGCATTTCGTTGGAATAGCCTTCATGCGTACCGCGCACGGGCAGGAGCAGTCCATGCAGACCGTTTCCGGAAAACAGGAAGAGCGTGCCGCACAGCAGGGCGAGGATGGGCAGGAGGTTACGAGGCATGTGCACTGTCTGTAGTGGCGGTTCTTGATAAAAATAAGGTAGGCCAAAGAGAGATTTCGACAATAGGCGGCGTTGCTTTCGGCAGGCTGTCGTTGTTTCGCGCGGACAGAAAGCGCTTGCCAGCACGGCCCTTATGGCCGATGTCGTCCTGACGGGAGCATTTCCGGACGGAAATCGCTTCACACTTTTCCTGGAATGGCTTTAGTGCGTCCGTTCGGATGCACGGCGCTCCGGACAGTGCAGGACGGGAGAGACATTCATGACCAAAGCGATCGGCCTTTTCATGCTTCTGGTCATGGTGGTGCAGATCATCCGGCCGCTCGGCCTGCCGGGCCTGAAACGGCGCTCCGACTTCTGGAAACTGGCGGTTGCCACTTTCGCGATCTGGGCCGCGACCATCGTGTTGCGCGACCTTATCTGAAACTGAGTGGGGGCGGGTCTTCCGCCCCCGGGTCGTGGCAGGAATGCGCGGGGGGCACGCAGCCGCCCACGCATTGCCGGTATCAGGCCGTCTGCGTCAGGACGGCGACGCCGGGCAGTTCCTTGCCTTCCATCCATTCCAGGAAGGCGCCGCCGGCGGTCGAGACATAGGTGAAGTCGCCGGCAACGCCGGCGTGGTTGAGCGCGGCCACCGTATCGCCGCCGCCGGCGACCGAGACCAGCTTGCCGGCCCTGGTGCAATCGGCGGCATGTTTGGCCGCCGCCACCGTGGCGGCGTCGAACGGGGCGATTTCGAAAGCGCCGAGCGGGCCGTTCCAGACCAGCGTTTCGGCGCGGGAAATCCATGCCTTCACGTTGTCGATGGATTTGGGGCCGACATCGAGGATCATGGCGTCGGCCGGCACGGCGTCGATGGCGACCACCTCGTTTTCGGCCCCGGCCTTGAATTCGCGGGCGACCACGCCGTCATCGGGCAGAACGATGGCGCAGCCGGCGGCGGCAGCGTCGATCGTGATCTGGCTGGCGGTCTCGGCAAGGTCGTGCTCGCACAGCGACTTGCCGACATCGACGCCGCGCGCGGCAAGGAACGTGTTGGCCATGCCGCCGCCGATGACGAGCGCATCGACCTTCTTCACGAGGTTGGACAGCAGGTCGATCTTGGTGGAGACCTTGGCGCCACCAACGATCGCGACGACCGGGCGTTGCGGATTGCCGAGACCCTTTTCGAGGGCTTCCAGTTCGGCCTGCATGGTGCGGCCGGCATAGGCGGGCAGGTGATGGGCAAGACCTTCCGTCGAGGCATGGGCACGGTGCGCGGCCGAGAAGGCGTCGTTCACGTAGATGTCGCCGTTGGCGGCAAGCGCCTCGACGAACTCCGGCAGGTTCTTTTCCTCGCCCTTGTGGAAGCGGGTGTTTTCAAGCAGGAGAACGCCGCCGGCGGGCAGGGCGTCCACGGCCTGCTTCGCGACGTCGCCGATACAGTCGCCCGCGAACGCGACCGGCTGGCCGAGAACCTGCTCGAGCGCGGGGGCGACGATGGACAGCGAGAATTCCGGCGCGGGAACGCCCTTGGGGCGGCCGAAATGGGCAAGGAGAATCACCTTCGCGCCCTTGGCAGCCAGTTCCTTGATCGTCGGGGCTACGCGCTCGATGCGGGTCGTGTCGCTGACCTTGCCGTCGGCGACGGGCACATTGAGATCTACGCGAACGAGAACACGCTTTCCGGAGATATCGCTCAGGTCATCGAGGGTCTTGAAGGCCGGCATGGTAATTTTCCACCTGTCTTTGGTCTTGGACATCTATAACAGGGGACCATACACGGACAGATCGCTGACGCAAGCACTTCGCGGCGCTTGTCTTTTTGCACCCCTCGTCCATTGTTTTTATAACGATTTAAACGGATGGAAGCGGGTGTGGAAACCGCATTGCAACAAAAAGCCGCACCCTTTCGGGTGCGGCCATGCGGGACGGATAACGGCTTTCTCGACCGGTATCAGAGCAGCTTGCCGATGGCGACGGCGGTGTCGGCCATGCGGTTGGAGAAGCCCCATTCGTTGTCGTACCAGGACAGGACGCGCACGAGGTTGCCTTCCAGAACCTTGGTCTGGTCGGCGGCAAAGCTCGAGGAATGCGGGTCGTGGTTGAAATCGATCGAGACGAGCGGCGCGGTGACGTAGCCGAGGATGCCCTTCAGCTCGCCTTCGGCGGCAGCCTTCACGGCTTCGTTGACCTCTTCCTTCGTGACCGGGCGCGACGGGATGAACTTCAGGTCGACGACCGAGACGTTCGGGGTCGGGACGCGGATGGCCGAGCCGTCGAGCTTGCCCTTCAGTTCCGGCAGGACGAGGCCGACGGCCTTGGCGGCGCCGGTCGAGGTCGGGATCATCGACATGGCGGCGGCGCGGGCGCGGTAGAGATCCTTGTGCAGCGTGTCCAGCGTCGGCTGGTCGCCGGTATAGGAGTGAACCGTCGTCATGTAGCCCTTCTCGATGCCGAAGGCCTTCTGGAGGACGTATGCGACCGGAGCGAGGCAGTTGGTGGTGCAGGACGCGTTGGAGACGATGATGTCGTCGCTGGTCAGCGTGCCGTGGTTGACGCCGTAGACGATGGTCTTGTCGGCGCCGTCGGCCGGGGCGGACACGAGAACGCGCTTGGAGCCGTTCGAAAGGTGCAGGGAGGCCTTTTCCTTGGAGGTGAAGATGCCGGTGCATTCGAGCGCGACGTCGACGTCGCCCCAGGGCAGCTCCTTCGGATCGCGGATGGCAGTGACCTTGATCGGGCCGCGGCCGACGTCGATCGTGTCAGCAGTGGTCGTGACGGTGCCCGGGAACTTGCCGTGGACGGAATCGTAACGGATCAGGTGGGCGTTGGTCTCGACGGGGCCCAGATCGTTGATGGCAACGACCTCGATGTCGGTGCGGCCGGATTCGACGATCGCACGCAGCACGTTGCGGCCGATGCGGCCGAAGCCGTTGATGGCAACCTTTACAGTCATTCTTGTCACTCCCGCTTCAGGTGTTCGGTTTTGTCGGTTCCGGAAGGGCGCGGCGTCCGAACGCTTTCGCCGTGCCCTTCGGGCTCTTTGGGCCTGCCGCCTGCGTGTGTGTGCAACGCAAAATCAGGCGACGGGTATAGAAAGGCTTCGCAAGCCCTTATGCAAGCTTCGATTCAACCGCTGCGACAATTGCGCCGGCGGTGATACCGAAATGCTCGTAGAGTTCCTTGTAGGGGCCGGAGGCGCCGAAGGACGTCATGCCGACGAAGATGCCGTCGGCGCCGATGATCTCGTCCCATCCCTGGCGGATGGCGGCCTCGATGCCGACGCGCACCGGCGAATTGCCGATGATCGCCTTGCGATAGGCTTCCGGCTGCCGGGCGAAGAGTTCGAAGCAGGGAACGGAAACGACGCGGGCGACGATCTTCTTTTCGGCCAGAAGCTTGCGGGCGGCCAGCGCGATCTCGACCTCGGAGCCTGAGGCGAAGATCGTGACCTCGGCGCCATCGGCCGGGGCGATGTCGTAGGCACCGTGCGCCGACAGGTTCTTCTCGCTGTATTCGGTGCGTACGGGGCTGAGGTTCTGGCGCGTCAGGGCGATGGCCGAGGGGCTTTCCTTGTCGTGCAGGGCAAGCTGCCAGCACTCGGCCGTTTCCGTGGCGTCGGCCGGACGGAAGACCTTGAGGTTCGGAATGGCGCGCAGCGCCGCCAGTTGTTCGACCGGCTGGTGCGTCGGGCCGTCCTCGCCGAGACCGATGGAATCGTGCGTGAGGACGTGGATGGAGCGGATGCCCATCAGCGCGGCGAGGCGGATGGACGGACGGCAATAGTCCGAGAAGATCAGGAAGCCGCCGGAATAGGGGATCAGGCCGCCGTGCAGGGCGATGCCGTTCATGGCGGCGGCCATGCCGTGCTCGCGCACGCCGTAGTGCAGGTAGCGGCCGGAGAAATCGTCGGGCGTGATCGAGGCCGTCTGGCTGGTCTTGGTGTTGTTGGAACCGGTCAGGTCGGCGGAGCCGCCGAGGGTTTCCACCACGACGCCGTTGATAACCTCGAGCGCGTCCTCGGATGCCTTGCGGGTGGCGACGGTCGGCTTCGTTTCGGCGAGCTTCTTCTTGTAGGCGTCGATGGCGCCGTCGAAGGTGCCGGGCAGGTCGCCGGCGAAGCGGCGCTCGAACTCGGCCTTCTTCTCGGCCGGCAGCGCGGCAAGGCGGCCCTCCCAGTCCTTGCGGGTCTTGGTGGAACGCAGGCCGGCCAGCCGCCAGGTATCGAGAATCTCGGCCGGAACGACGAAGGGCTCGGCTTCCCAGCCGAGGGCGGCGCGGGTGGCGGCGATTTCCTCGGCGCCCAGCGGCGAACCATGCACCTTGTGGGTGCCGGCCTTGTGCGGCGCGCCGAAGCCGATCGTCGTCTTGGCCGCGATCATGGTCGGCTTGTCGGACTTCTGCGCTTCCTCGATGGCAGCGGCGATGGCGTCCGGATCGTGACCGTCGACGGCGATGGTATGCCATTTCGAGGCGCGGAAGCGGGCGTGCTGGTCGGTCGAATCGGCCAGCGAGATCGGGCCGTCGATGGAGATGTTGTTGTCGTCCCAGAAGACGATCAGCTTGTTCAGCTTCAGGTGGCCCGCGAGCGCGATGGCTTCCTGGCTGATGCCTTCCATGAGGCAGCCGTCACCGGCGAGGACGTAGGTGTAGTGGTTCTGCACGTCCGCGCCGAATTCCTGGGCCAGCTTGCGCTCGGCGATGGCCATGCCGACGGCGGTGGCAATACCCTGGCCGAGCGGGCCGGTGGTCGTCTCGATGCCCGAGGCGTGGCCGTATTCCGGGTGGCCGGCGGTCTTGGAGCCGAGCTGGCGGAACTGCTTGATGTCCTCGATGGTCATGTCTTCGTAGCCGGTGAGGTAGAGCAGCGAGTAGAGCAGCATGGAGCCGTGGCCGGCGGACAGGACGAAACGGTCGCGGTCGGGCCAGAGCGGGTTCTTGGGATCGAACTTCAGGAAGCGGGTGAAGAGGACGGTCGCGACATCGGCGGCCCCCATCGGCAGGCCGGGATGGCCGGACTTGGCCTTCTCGACGGCATCCATCGACAGGAAACGGATCGCGTTGGCCATCTGGTTGTGCTTTTCTGTAGAGATCATGATCGTCCCATCCTTAAATCCGGCGGCGACAGGGGTTATGGCGGCGGGGCCGCTCAGTTTGGGTGTTCCATATCAGGTGCGCGGGCCATGTCAATAAATCCGGCTGCGCCACGGGCAGAGTTCGCCGTATTCTTCGCTAGGCCCGAAACGTGAAATCGGCGTGACGGCTTTGGCCGGAACGGGCGCCGTCCACAGCAAGAGCGATCCGTCCGGCCCGCATTTGTTGACGCGGCTCGTTCACGGCGAATATTGTCCGCCATCAGGTTCAAAGTGTGTCCGTGCGATTCGATCCGCAAGGGCAAGGCCGGGATGGGCAGCATGTCGACAGGGAAATCGATGGAGGCGGCGCTCAGCGAGTTGCGAAGGGCGATGACGGGGCTGGAGAGCGCCGTGGATGCCCGCATCGACCGCGAGCGCGAGCATGGCGACGCCGACAACGAGGTGCGCCGCGTTCACGCCGACCGTGCCCGTCTGGCGCAGGAACTGGACCAGGCCGAGTTCAGGGCCAACCGTCTCGAGGAGGTGAACCGGGAGGTCTCCCGGCGTCTGGTGACGGCGATGGAAACGATCAGGGCGGTTCTTGACCGGTAATCTTCAGCGGGCGGGCGAACAATGGCACAGGTAACGGTATCCATCGACGGCAAGGCCTATCGCATGGCCTGCGAGGAAGGCCAGGAAGAGCATCTCGTCGATCTCGCCCAGCGCTTCGACCGCTATGTCGGGCATCTCAAGAGCCAGTTCGGCGAAATCGGCGATCTGCGCCTGACCGTCATGGCCGGCATCATGGTGATGGACGAGATGACCGAACTGTCGCGCCAGGTCGCGGCGCTCCAGACGGAAGTGGAGGGGCTGCGCCAGAGCCGCGACGGTGCAGCCGCCAGCCTGGAAACGCGCAATCTGGAAGTGACGGCCGTCATCGAGGAGATGACCGCGCGGATGACCGCGCTGGCCGCCAAGCTTTCGGCCCGCCCGCCCTCGACGCCGGTGAATTGATCCGGCAGCCTCTGGCGCAACGGCCCGATTGAGACTATATGTTTCATGCGGTCTGCGCTTCCCGGCAGGATACCACAATCCCTGGGGCCATACTCGATCCAAAGGGAGCTGTCCCTGACCGGACCCGTGGGTCCGGACATATGGCGCCCACCTACGTTTGTAGGCACCCAGGATCGTAAACATCCACCGGTTGTCGTGGATCGCGCTTTCCTTCCCCACACACCGCATTGACCCGGTTGAATCGGAGGCAGGTTGCGCCTGCGCGGCAGGTGGAACGCTTTCTTTACCCCGCGCAGAACTTGTTATTCCAACCTTGATTTCGATCAATGCGGGCATTCCTGCATGGGCGGAGATTTGCGTTGTGTTAATTTCAACGAGGGAAACGGGACGGAATGACGGATCAGGACAACGTCACCGCAGTCGAGGGTTTCAGGACGGACGACAGCGTTCCGGCGCCGGAGCCCGTAGCGGCTGCCGAACCGGAGATCGGAACGGCCGTTCACGTCGCGCCCTTGCCGACGCCGCCGGTGGAGCATCATTTCGATATCCGCAGCCTGCGCAAGGACCCGGACGCCATCCGGCAGACCTTCGAGACGGGGGAATATCCCTATCGAAACCGCATGCCGAACAAGACCTACATGGAGCAGATGTCGGCGCTTCAGGTCGAGCTTCTGAAGGCCCAGAACTGGGTGAAGGAAACGGGGCAGAAGATCGTCGTGATCTTCGAGGGACGCGATGCCGCCGGCAAGGGCGGCACGATCAAGCGCTTCATGGAGCACCTCAATCCTCGCGGTGCGCGGGTCGTGGCGCTGGAAAAGCCCTCCGACCGGGAAAGGACGCAATGGTATTTCCAGCGTTATCTCGAACACCTGCCGGCGGGCGGCGAGATCGTGTTCTTCGACCGCTCCTGGTACAACCGTGCCGGCGTCGAGCGCGTCATGGGCTTCTGCTCGCCGAACGATTACCTGGAATTCATGCGCGAATGCCCGGAACTGGAAAAGATGATGGTGCGCTCCGGCATCCGTCTTTTCAAATACTGGTTTTCCGTGACGCGCGACGAGCAGGCCCGCCGCTTCAGGCAGCGCGAGACCGATCCGCTGAAGCAGTGGAAGCTCTCGCCCATCGACAAGGCGTCGCTCGGCAAGTGGGACGATTACACCGAGGCGAAGGAGGCGATGTTTTTCTTCACCGATACCGCGGATGCGCCGTGGACCATCGTCAAGTCGGACGACAAGAAGCGCGCGCGGCTCAATTGCATGCGGCATTTCCTGACGTCTCTGCCCTATCGGCCGCCGGGCGTGCGCGCCGTGGACGATCCCGATCCGCTGATCGTCGGCGCGAGCGCCCATGTCATCGGGCGTGACGAGAGCATCCTCGGCAAGACGCTGCACCCGGAAAGCCGCCGCATCAACCGTTGACCGGCTTTCGCCGGGCCGTGGCCTGTATTATGGTTCCGGCCCGATTGCGAACGGGGAGAACGATGTCCGAAACCATATCCAAGGCGGTGCTGCGCGCGGAACGGCTGGCGGCGCGCGACGGGCTTTCGCCCCGGGAACGGGCATGCAGGAGCGCTGCCATCTGCCGCCACGGGATCGCCGGTCTGGACGTGCCGCCGGGCGCCGTCGTTTCCGGTTATTACCCGATCCGCTCCGAAGCGGACATCATGCCGCTGCTGGCGGCGCTGGCACAGAAGGGCGCCCGGCTCTGCCTGCCGGCGGTGCTCGACCGCGAGACGATCGCCTTCCGGCTTTACGATCCCGCCCGGCCGCTCACCGATACGGGATGGGGAACGATGGGCGCCCCCGCCGATGCGCCGCTGGCCGATCCCGATATCATCCTGATGCCGCTGTCGGCCTTCGACCGTTACGGCAACCGCATCGGTTACGGCGCCGGCCATTACGACCGGGCCATCGACCGGATGCGCGAGCGGGATCTCAGACCCCGCCTCGTCGGTGTCGCCTTCGCCTGTCAGGAGAGCGAGGCGGTGCCGGCGGATGCCCATGACGTGCCGATGGACGCCGTGCTGACGGAGGAGGGGTTCAGAACTCTTCCCAGTCCGAACTGACGGCCGCCGCCGGGCTCGCGCCGCTGCGGAATGCGCCGGTGAGCCGGTTCTGCATGGCCCGGGCTGGCGATGCCGCGGGACGCGTTTCAACCGGCGGCGCGACGCGGGCGGGCGCTTCGGCGCGGCCTTCCACCCTGAAGCCGGTCAGCAGGTCGGAGAGCGTTGCGGCGCTTTCGGCCAGCTTGTGGGTCACGGCCGTGGTTTCCTCCACCATCGCGGCGTTCTTCTGCGTGAACTGGTCCATCTGGTTGACGGCGGTATTGATTTCCTGAAGCCCGGTGGACTGTTCGCGCGCGGCGGTGGCGATGGCGGCGATCAGGTCGTTGATGCGGCTGACCTGCCCGGAAATGGAGCCGAGCGCCTCGCCCGTCTCGCGGACCAGCTTCACCCCGCCCGCCACTTCCTGCCCCGAGCGGGTGATGAGCGTCTTGATGTCCTTCGCGGCGTTGGCGGAACGCTGGGCAAGCTCGCGCACCTCCTGCGCCACGACGGCGAAGCCCTTGCCGGCATCGCCGGCCCGGGCGGCCTCGACGCCGGCGTTCAGTGCCAGAAGATTGGTCTGGAAGGCGATCTCGTCGATGACGTTGATGATGGTCGAAATCTCGCCGGCGGCCTGCTCGATGCGGTTCATCGCATCCACGGCGTTGGAAACCACCCGGGACGATTGCTCGGTGCTGGTCTGGGCCTGCGCGGCGACGCCGGAGGCTTCCTGCGCCCGTTCGGCGGAGGAGCGCACCGTTCCCGTCATTTCCTCGATGGCGGCGGAGGTCTCCTCCAGCGACGCGGCCTGCTGTTCGGTGCGGTTGGCCAGATCCGAGGCGGAGCCGCGCATCTCGGCGCTGCTTTCGGCGATGGCGGACGCCTCGTCGCGCAGGCGGGCAAACGCCTTGCTGAGGTTGAACACCGAATTGTTGAAATCGGACCGCAGGCGTTCCATCTCGGGCGTGAAGGGCCGCTCGATCCGGGTCGTGAGGTCGCCCTGGCTCAGGCGGTCCAGCGCTTCGGCGAGGTGGTCGATGCAGGCGGCGCGCGCGGCCGCGGCCTCCTCCTTTTCCCGCTCGTCGGCCACGCGCTCGGCCTCGTGGCGGCTGCGCTCGTCCGCGGAGCGGCGTTCCAGTTCCAGCTTGGCGAGCGCGTTCAGGCGGAAGACCTCGAGGGCGCGGGCCATAGCGCCGATTTCGTTGCGCAGGTCGCGATCGGGAATGTCGTCCCGGACCTGTCCGTCCGCCAGCCGGCCGGCGGCTGCCGTCAGCCTCGGAATCGGGCCGATGATGCTGCGCATGATGAAGACCATCAGGGCGATGGCGATGACCACGGCGATGCTGGCGGTCAGGCCGATGGCCCAGGCGAAGCGGCTGGCGATGCCGGCGATTTCGGCGGTGCGGACGCCGGCATAGACGACGCCGATCACCTGTCCGGCGGAGGTCGCGACGGGCTGGTAGATCGTGTAGTAGGGGACGTCGAGGATCGTCGCCTCACCGCGATAGGTCTCCCCCCGCTTGACGGCCGGAAAGACGGTGCCGTTCGGGTCGAGCGGCGTTCCCACGGCGCGGGCGCCGTCGGCCGTCTTCACATTGGTCGTGCGGCGTATGAACCCCTGGCTCTGCCCGTCGATGGTGAAGAGCGTCGCCGTCTGTCCGGTCATGCGGCCGATGGCGTCGATCATCGAATGGTCGGTGAATTCCGCCGGCAGCCGTTCGGCGGTGATGCGCTCGACATTGCCGTCCTCGCTCCAGGTGACTTTCAGGCCGGGAATGTCGCGCTCCATGATGGTGGCGGCGATGCGCAGGCTGGCGTTCTGGGAGTGGATGGCTTCGGAGGCGATCCGTTCGCGGATCAGCCCGGCGACCGTCCATGAGACGGCGCCGAGACAGAGGACGAGGATCGCCGCCATCGCGATGGTCGCGGTGCTGACGAGGCTGAAGCGGGACAGGAGTTTCATCGGGCATCCCCATATTATGATTGCCTTCACTATCGCCTCCTATTCTTAAGAGAAGCTTGTGACGCAGGCCTTGCGCGCGCACTTTGTCGCCACCCCGTGCCGTTTTGGCGCGGTGGAGGGGCTTCTTTCGGCAAAAAGCCCTGAATCGGCGGGATGCGGCATTGCATTTGCCCGCCGGGAAATGGCAGAAGTCCCGGCAGGGCCGTATGACATTCCGATGAATGGCGTGCCGATTGCAGAAGGCCCTTTCCTTGTTCGGTTGAAAGGGCGGGCATCATGAGGTTGCTGTTTCTGGGCGATATGGTGGGCAAGACCGGTCGCGTGGCAGTGTGGGAAAAATTGCCGGGGCTGGTGTCCGACCTGAAGCTCGACTTCGTGATCGTCAACGGCGAGAACGCCGCCGGCGGCTTCGGCATCACCGAGGACATCTTCCTGGAGACGATCAATGCCGGCGCCGACGTGGTGACGACCGGCAACCACGTCTGGGACCAGAAGGAAGCCGTGGCCTTCTCCACGCGCCACGACCAGTTCCTGCGTCCGGCCAATTATCCGGCCGGAACGCCGGGCAAGGGCTCCGGCCTCTTCTTCGCCCGCAACGGCGCGCGCATTCTGGTGGCCAACATCATGGGCCGCGTCTTCATGCATCCCGAACTCGACGATCCCTTCAAGTCCGCCGAGGCCATTCTCGCGGCCTGCCCGCTGAAGGAGGAAGCCGACGCCGTGGTCTTCGATTTCCATGCGGAGGCCACCAGCGAGAAGCAATGCTTTGCCCATTTCGTCGACGGCCGCGCCAGTTTCGTCGTCGGCACGCATACCCATGTGCCGACTGCCGATCACCAGATCCTCAACGGCGGCACCGCCTATATGTCGGATGCCGGCATGTGCGGCGATTACGACAGTTCGCTCGGCATGGACAAGGAAGAGCCGCTCAACCGCTTCATTTCCAAGATGCCGAAGGGGCGGTTCGAGGCGGCCCACGGCCCCGCGACCATCTGCGGCGTCGGGGTCGAGATTTCGGACAGGACGGGGCTCGCCGAAAAGATCGCCCCGCTGAGAATCGGACCGCGGCTGGCGGAGACCCTTCCGGCGTTCTGGCTCTGACGAAGGCGGCGCGATGACGCGATTGTGAGGCCGGGCGGAACTTAAACGCCTTTACGCCCGATGCCGCCTGCCGCATCCTTCCGGTGACAGACAGACAGGATGCGGGCCTTGCCAATGCTCAGGACGTTTGCCTTTGCCGCTGCGGCATTCATCGCCATCGCCCCCCAGGCCCTTGCCCAGCAGGCGCGCGCGGCGGTGAGCCAGTGCCAGGCGATTGCGCAGACGCTGCCCGGCGTCACCTTCGCGAGCTTCCGGCCGGAAGCGCCGATCCTGGCCGCCGGCACGGCCAAGGACGAGGTAGCGATCACTTTCATCGGCCATTCGACCTTCCTGATCGAGGGGCCGGACGGGGTGAGCGTGGCGACGGACTACAATGGCTGGCTGCCGATCTCGCCGGCGCCGACGGTCGCCACCATGAACAAGGCACACAGTTCGCACTACACGCTGACGCCGGACCCGGCGATCCGGCACGTCCTGCATGGCTGGGGCGACGAACCGGGCAGCAAGGCGGAGCATCATGTCGTCATCGGCGACACCTATATCCGCAACGTGACTACCGACATGCGAATCTTCCCGGGCTGGGGAGGGGATGCAGGGGCAGGTGGGATGGAGGCCGATCAGAACTCGATCTTCATCTACGAGATGGCCGGTCTTTGCATCGGTCATCTCGGCCACCTGCATCACGAACTGACCGATACGCACTATGCCGAAATCGGCCGTCTCGACGTGCTGATGGTGCCGGTCGACGGCGGGCTGACGATGGGGGCGGACAGCATGAGCCGGGTGGTCAAGCGGCTGCGCTCCTCGCTGATCCTGCCCATGCACCGCACCGGCAGCCCGCGCGACCGTTTCATCGAGATGTTCGACGGCCAGTTCGACGTGGCCTTCGCGCCGAGCGAGCGGATCACCGTATCGATGCGCAGCTTGCCGAAAAAGCCGTTGATCTACGTGCTGAAGGGCATGTAACCTTCCGGCGCGGTTCGGAGGGCGGCATGACGGATGAAGCGCGGATCGCTCTGGCGGTAGGACTGTTTTCCACGCCGTTTCTCCTGCTGGCGATCCTGAAATCGCTCGACAGGTTCGGGCCTTGGGAGTGGCCGGGCCGCTTCGTTCGCGCCGAACGCGGCAGCCGCCGGCACACGACCATGAAGTGGTCGAGCGTCGCCCCGGTTATCGTTGCCATGCCGGTTCTGCCGCCCGCCGTGCTGAAAGATCCGGATGTCCTGTTCTGGTCCGGCCTTGCGTTCAGCGTCGCCCTGGTGGCGGGCGTCCTCGCCCTCGACCATTACTCCCGCCGGATCGAGGGCCGCTTCTTCGGGAAAGGCAAAAACGCGCCGAAGTCTTGAACGCGCGCGCTTTCGCTCTTATAAGGCCGCCAATCCGAAAAATCTGACGTCAAGGGGTGTCATGGCTGGCCATTCACAGTTCAAGAACATCATGCATCGCAAGGGCAAGCAGGATTCCGTGCGATCCAAGATGTTTTCCAAGCTTGCGCGCGAAATCACCGTTGCGGCCAAGGTGGGCATGCCCGACCCGGCGATGAACCCGCGCCTGCGCCTGGCGATCCAGAACGCCAAGGCGCAGTCCATGCCGAAGGACAATATCGAGCGCGCCATCAAGAAGGCCGCCGGCAACGACGGCGAGAACTACGATGAAGTCCGCTACGAGGGCTACGGCCCCGGCGGCGTTGCCGTCATCGTGGAGGCGCTGACCGACAACCGCAACCGCACCGCCTCCAATGTCCGCTCCATCTTCACCAAGGCCGGCGGCGCGCTGGGCGAAACCGGCTCGGTGTCCTTCTCCTTCGACCGCGTCGGCGAAATCACCTACACACCCGCCGCTGGCGACGCCGACACGGTGATGGAGGCCGCCATCGAGGCCGGGGCCGAGGACGTCGAGACGGACGAGGACGGCCACACGATCATCTGCGGTTTCGAGGATATCGGCGAGGTGTCCAAGGCGCTCGAATCCGCCCTCGGCGAGGCCGAGACCGTCAAGGCGATCTGGAAGCCGCAGAACACCGTTCCGGTGGACGAGGAAAAGGCCCAGTCGCTGATGAAGCTGATCGAGAACCTCGAAGACGACGACGACGTGCAGAACGTCTATTCGAACTTCGAGGTGTCCGACGAGGTGATGGCCAGGCTTTCGGCCTGAGCGGACCATGCCGCGAGCCCGGCACGAAGGCCGGGCTTAGTGTATGGACAATCCGTCTTCTTCGTCACCCTCGGGCTCGAGCCCCAGGGGCCCACGCCGCAAGCGGCGCGGTGGATGGCCGGGTCAGGCCCGACCATGACGAAAGAGAGCGATGAGCCCTTTGTCAGCAATCCGATCCCGGCCTTCGTGCCGGGCTTTTCCGTCTTATCCGGCCTTCTTCATCAGGCGCGTCAGGCCGGCGAACAGATCGACGGAGTGCAGCCGCGCCTCGATGCTGTGGATCGGCATGGAGACGATCAGCTCGTCGGCGCCGGTTTCCTTCAGGAAATGGGTGAGCTGCGACTCGACGGTTTCGGGAGAGCCGACCGCTGCGTAGCGCAGCGTATGCTCGACATTGTAGCGCTCCAGATCGGTCCAGATGCCGTCCATGCTTCTGACGGGTTCGGGGAATTCGCCGCGGATATTGCGGCGCAGGTTGATGAACTGCTGCTTGGAACTGGTGAAGAGATAATCCGCTTCATCATCCGTATCGGCGGCGACGCCCATGACGCCGACCATCACATAGGGTTCGGCCAGCGCGGCCGAGGGCTGGAAGCGCTCGCGGTAGATGGCAATCGCATCCATCAGGTAGTCCGGCGCGAAATGCGAGGCGAAGGCGTAGGGCAGGCCGAGCGCGGCGGCGAGGTGAGCGCTGTAGAGGCTCGATCCGAGCAGCCAGAGCGGCACCTGGCTGCCCTTGCCGGGAACGGCGATGATGCGCTGCTCCTCCCCCGTTTCGCCGAGATATTGCATCAGCTCCACGATGTCGTGCGGGAAGTTTTCCGCGCCCGCGTCCAGATTGCGGCGCAGCGCGCGGGCGGTGCCCATGTCCGTGCCGGGCGCACGGCCGAGGCCGAGGTCGACGCGGCCGGGGAAGAGCGCGGCCAGCGTGCCGAACTGTTCGGCGATCACCAGCGGCGAATGGTTGGGCAGCATGATGCCGCCCGAACCGATGCGGATGCGCCGGGTGGCGTAGCCGGCATGGGCGATGACGAGCGCCGTCGCCGCGCTGGCTATGCCGGGCATGCCGTGATGCTCGGCCAGCCAGAAGCGGTTGAAACCCTGCTCCTCGGCGCGGATGGCCATGCGCTTGGTGTTCTCCAACGCCCTGCCGACGGTGTCGCCAACGCCGATGGGGGAGAGGTCGAGGATCGAAAAGGGTATCATGGGCGCGTGTCCGGAGGCGTTTGTCGTCGCCTCTCATGTAAGATTTATTTCCCGGCAACCAAGGTGCGCCGGGAAATAATAACCGGTCAATAATCCGTCAGCCTGCCCGGCGCAGATAGGCTTCGCCCGCGGTGCCGGCGCCGCTCAGGGTGAAGTGGCCGATGCGGCGGTCCATTTCCCCGGCTTCGCCGGCGAGGCGATGGATGGCCCGGGTGGTTTCCTCGACCATCGACGCATTCTCATGCGTCACCTGATCCAGCTCGCTGACCGAATGGCTGATCTCGCGGATCATGCTGGCTTCCTGATGGGTGGATTCCATGATAGCCGCGATTTCGGCATTGATCGTCTCGACATGCGAGCCGATCTCGTTCAGCGCCTGTCCGGCCTTCTCGACCAGCGCTACGCCGTTCTCGACGTCCTCGGTGGACTTCTGGAGAAGCACGGTGATCTCGCGGGCGGCATTCGACGAGCGCTGCGCCAGTTCGCGCACTTCCTGCGCCACGACCGCGAAACCCTTGCCCGCGTCACCGGCACGCGCGGCCTCGACACCGGCGTTGAGCGCGAGAAGATTGGTCTGGAAGGCGATTTCCTCGATCACATGGGTGATGCGGTTGATCTGCGAGGAAGACGACTGGATGGCCTCGATGGCGCTGATGGTCTGCGTCATGACCTGGCCGGACTGGCGGGCGCCGGTCTGGGCGGTGGCGGCGATCCGGGCCGCCTGTTCGGCCTTGGCCGTCTGCTCGGCCAGCGCCTTGTTGATGGCGTCGATGGCGCTGACGGTCTGGGTGATGGCGGTCGCCTGCCGGCTGGTGCGGTCGGCAAGGCGGTCGGCGCCTTCGCGCATCCGCTCGGAATCGTCGCGCACGGTGCAGGAGTTGCCGCCGATCGCGGCCATCGTCTCGTTCAGCCGGGCGATGGCGCGGTTGAAGTTGAGGCGCAGCCCTTCCGTTTCCTCGGGGAAGGGGCGTGTGATGGCATAGGACAGGTTGCCTTCCGCAAGCTGGCTCAGTCCCGCGTCGAGTTCGCTCACCACGGCTTGCAGGCTGCGGGCTTCCGCCTCCCGTTCGGCCAGACGTTCGCGGCGTTCGGCGGCAAGGCCGGCTTCCCGCTCGGCATTGGCGGCTTCCAGATGGCGCTGCTGGAGAAGGGCCTGGCGGAAGCTTTCCAGCGCGCGGGCCATCACGCCGGTCTCGTCCTTGCGGGTCTGGTCGGTGATTTCCAGGTCAAGATTGCCTTTGGCGACGTCGCCGGTGGCGCGGGCGAGACGGGCCAGCGGCGAAAGCAGCCGGTTCATGCTGAAAAGCGTTGCCGCGACGCTGATGGCGAGCACGACGAAGCCGGTGAGAAGCAGGACGCCGGCGATCTTTTGGGTGCCGGCCTCGATCTCGCTCGAGAGCAGGCTTTCCGAAACGGCGAAGCGCTGATCCCCGAAGCTGACGGAGCGAAGGAAGCTGCGCTCCGGTTCGCTGCCGCGCAGCGAGTCGACCGTCGTCATGTCGGTTTCGGGAGCAGCCAGCGCCGTGCGGAGGCTGTCGGCCGGGGCCTTGCCGAGCATGGCCAGGCGGTTCTGGCCGTCCTTGCCGAAGATGTCGCCATCGGCGCTGATCAGCGTCGAGAGAAGGCTGGTGTCGGCGGAATGGCCCTTTTCGAGGATCGACAGGACGACGTCGTTGCGGACGTGGAACAGCATGACCGTTCTCAGCGAACCGAGGCGCAGGACCGGCACGGCGAATACCAGTGAGGCCTCGCCGTCATCGCCTGCCGTCATCAGGCCGGAGAAGCTGGCGGAAGGTTCCTGCTCGTCGCTCATCGAACCGACTGCCGAGCGGGCCCGCTCGAAGGCGGCGCCCAGGCTGCCGTTCGCCCACTGGCCCCCGGCGACGTTTTCGGCGAATGCAGGTCCCTTGCGGTAGGAATAGAAGACGGTGCCGTCGGGTGCGGCGATCATCAGGTCGTCGAAGGGCGTGTTGTCGAGATAGCGTGCGACGTCCGCCTGAACCGTCTCGTGGGTGGAATAATAAAAGCCGCTGGGGCCTTCCGGCTTCAGCAGCCTCTCCTTTTCCGCAAACGGATTGCCGGTCACGAAGATCCGTTGCAGCTCGGCACGGGCGCCGCCGGCATTCTCCAGCGAGTTCCAGCCGCTGCGCAGGCCGGTGGATGCCGCCTGCAAGGCCTCGATGCGGGCGATCGAGCCCGCCTGCTGCGCCATGAGCCCGAGCTGCTCCTTGAGCATGTCGCCGCGAAACACCAGAACCTGGCTCATGCTGGCCGAAGCCTGATCCTGAAGGACGCCGCTGCTGCTGCGATAGGCGAGCAGGTTGAGTGCGGCTATGGAAATCAGGCTCAGGAACAGGAAGATCGTTGTGACCTTGAAGGCGAGTGAATGGCGGTTCATATCTCGACAGCTTTCGGTTTTGGCGCGGCGTGCGGCTCCGGATGGCCCCTCGCTCTCCGGTTGCTCACTTCCGTTCGATATTCGAATAGAAGACGTGTCTGCGCTTAACGGGCGGTAAATGTTGCAGAGCAAAAAAACAGGGATCGTTTTTGTTTTGTTCACATTTCGGTGGCACCCATTCCGGCTCGCAGCTAGGGTGAGACATGCAGGAAACGATTCGCATCATCGGGATTGATCCCGGGCTTCGCCGGACGGGATGGGGCGTCATCGATACGCTCGGCAACAGCCTGCGGTTCGTGGCTTCCGGAACCGTGACCTCGGACGGGGACATGGATTTGGCCTCGCGCCTCTGCCAGTTGCATGACGGGCTGGCGGACGTGGTTCACGGCTACCGGCCCGACGAGGCGGCGGTCGAGCAGACTTTCGTGAACAAGGACGCCGTGGCGACGCTGAAGCTCGGGCAGGCGCGCGGCATCGCCATGCTGGTTCCGGCCCGCGCCGGGCTTCCGGTTTCCGAATACGCGCCGAATGCGGTGAAGAAGGCGGTCATCGGGGTCGGTCATGGCGAGAAGCAGCAGATTCACATGATGCTGAAGATCCTCATGCCCAAGGCGGAATTCAAGGGAAACGACGCAGCCGACGCGCTGGCCATCGCCATCTGCCATGCCCACAACCGGGGCGGCAATCGCATGCGCATGGCGAAACTGGCGGTCTGAAGTCTTAAAGAGGCGGGAATGATCGGCAAGCTCAAGGGCACTATCGAGGAGATCGGCGAGGACCATGCGCTGATCGACGTGCATGGCGTCTGCTACGTCGCCTATTGCTCGTCGCGGACGCTTTCGAAGCTCGGCGGGGCCGGCGAGGCGGCGGTGCTGTTCATCGAGACCTATGTGCGTGAGGATCAGCTCAGGCTGTTCGGCTTCCTGTCGGCGCTGGAGCGGGAGTGGTTCAACCTGCTGCAAAGCGTGCAGGGCGTCGGCGCCAAGGTGGCGCTGGCCGTGCTTTCGACGCTGTCCCCGTCCGAGCTTGCCAATGCCATCGCGCTTCAGGACGGCAAGTCGATTTCGCGCGCCCCGGGCGTCGGCCCCAAGGTGGCGACCCGCATCGTCACCGAACTGAAAAACAAGGCGCCCGCCTTCGCCGGCGACGCCGCGATCCATATCGGCCTCAAGCAGGAACTGGGCGAAGGCGTCGCCTCCGCGCCGGTGGCGGATGCCGTTTCGGCGCTCGCCAATCTCGGCTATTCGCGCGATCAGGCGGCGAACGCGGTGGCGGCGGCGCTGAAGAATGCGGGCGAGGGAGCCGACAGCGCCCGCCTGATCCGTCTCGGCCTGAAGGAGCTTTCGCGCTAAAATGATCCGTTCGATGCTGGCAAGCTCCGGCAAAAGAGGTAGAACGTCGCCAATGTTGCGATTTCGATCCCGGTGCCGCCGGCACGGCGCCGGGACGTCCAGATGCGAGGGTTCATGAGCGAGGCAGACCGGCTTATCTCCCCGGAAAAACGCGGCGAGGACATCGATGCGGCGATGCGGCCGCAATCGCTCGACGAGTTCACCGGCCAGGCGGAGGCGCGCGCCAATCTCAAGGTCTTCATCGAGGCGGCCAAGGGCCGCGGCGAGGCGCTGGACCATGTGCTGTTCGTCGGCCCGCCCGGCCTCGGCAAGACGACGCTGGCGCAGATCATGGCCAAGGAACTCGGCGTCAACTTCCGCTCGACCTCCGGCCCGGTCATCGCCAAGGCGGGCGATCTTGCGGCACTCCTCACCAATCTCGAGGAGCGCGACGTGCTGTTCATCGACGAGATCCACCGGCTCAATCCGGCGGTCGAGGAAATCCTCTATCCGGCGATGGAGGATTACCAGCTCGACCTGATCATCGGCGAGGGACCGGCGGCGCGTTCGGTGAAGATCGATCTGGCGCGGTTCACGCTGGTTGCGGCCACCACGCGTCTCGGCCTGCTGACGACGCCGCTGCGCGACCGCTTCGGCATTCCCGTGCGCCTCAACTTCTACACGGTCGAGGAACTGGAAAGCATCGTGCGGCGTGGCGCACGGCTGATGGGACTGCCGGTGACGGAGGAAGGCGCGCGGGAAGTGGCCCGCCGGTCGCGCGGCACGCCGCGTATCGCCGGGCGTCTTCTGCGCCGGGTGCGCGATTTCGCGGAGGTGGCGAGGGCCGAGGCCGTGACCCGGCAGATCGCCGACGAGGCGCTGAACCGGCTGAATGTCGACAATATGGGCCTCGACCAGCTCGACCGGCGTTACCTGACGATGATCGCCATGAACTTCGGCGGCGGGCCGGTCGGTATCGAGACGATCGCGGCGGGGCTTTCCGAGCCGCGCGATGCCATCGAGGACATCATCGAGCCTTACATGATCCAGCAGGGCTTCATCCAGCGCACGCCGCGCGGCCGCATCCTGACCGCGAATGCCTGGAAACATCTGGGGCTGGCGGCCCCGAAGGATATCGAGGCAGCACAGTTCCGGCTCACTCTGGACGAGGACGAGTGATGCGCCGCGGTCCAGTGCTGCAAGGGGCCGGCGTCCGGCGGCTGCCCGGACCTGCCGCCGCGCCGCGTGCTGTTGCCGGAAATCGGGGTTGTCGAACCGGGATGGTGGGACCGTGGGCGAACGAAGGCTGATCCGCATCAAACAGAAGAAACGCGGCCGCATCTTCCAGATGCGCGTCGCCGGGCTTGCCTTCCGGGAGGGGCATCTGCTCGTGCATCGCGCGACGCATGAGGATTTCTGGACGATTCCCGGCGGACGGGCGGAAATCGGCGAGACCTCGAGCGAGACACTGGTGCGTGAAATGCAGGAGGAACTCGGCGTCAGCGCGGAGGTGAAGCGCCTGCTCTGGTCGGTCGAGAACTTCTTCCGTTACGAAGAGGCCGACTTTCACGAATACGGGCTCTACTACCTGATGGAGATACCGGAGAGCTTTCCGTTCCATCCGTCCGACATCGTGCATCGCGTCGCCGACGGCCGCAGCGAACTGGAGTTCAAATGGGTGCCGGCGACCGGCCAGGCGCTGACGGCGCTCGACATCCCGCCCTATTTCCTCGCGGAGGAGATCGAGACCCTGCCGGAAAGCCCGCGCCACCTCGTCTGGCGCGACGGCGATCTGGATGCGATTGGAGCAAGGCATGACTGAGCATCACGTTCCCCTGTCCGGCGCGTTCGACGCGGAAGGCCGGCATCGCCTCACGCAGCGCGTCTATTACGAGGACACGGATTTCTCCGGCCGGGTCTATCACGCCCGCTACCTGCATTTCCTCGAGCGCGGCCGCACCGATTACCTGCGCTGTCTCGGCGTGGAACAGGGGCAGCTCGCCGACGACGAGGCGGGACTGGTTTTCGTGGTCGGGCGCATGGAGATCGATTTCCGGTCTCCGGCCCTGATGGACGACGTCCTGACCGTCCTGACCGGAACCACGGAGGTGGCGGGTGCGCGCATGGTGATCGAGCAGGAAATCCGTGCCCGCGACAAGGTGGTGGTGTCGGCGCGGGTTCGGGTCGCGGCCATCAGCAAGGCCGGGCGACCCCGCCGCCTGCCGCCGGAACTGGCCGCGCGGCTTCTCGGGCGGTGAGCTTTTCGTTGCGTTGCAAAAACAACGCAGAACGTAACAATGTTTTAACCATAATAATGTCCTAATGCACGTGAGATGGAATGTGCGCCGGACGCCTTCCTTTGACCAAAATTAAAAGCAAGAAGGCGAGGACGGGCTTTACGCCGCAACCACGGCTTCTTGCAGTAAACAACGCTCTTTTGATCGCCCGGTCCTGCGCCGGGCGTTTGGATTCGGGGATATTTCGAATGGAACAGGTAGAACTGGCCGCCGCGGCAACGGATGTGAGCCTCTGGGCGTTGTTCATGCAGGCGGGCTTGATCGTCAAGCTCGTCATGCTCGGGCTCGTCGCCGCTTCCATCTGGACCTGGGCGCTGATCATCGACAAATCGCTGACCTTCAAGAAGGCGCAGCGCCAATACGATCATTTCGAGCAGGTATTCTGGTCCGGCCAGTCGCTCGAGGAATTGTACCGCACGCTGTCCGAACGGCAGAACACCGGTCTCGCGGCGATCTTCGTGGCGGCCATGCGGGAATGGAAGAAGAGCTTCGAGCGGGGCGCCCGCTCGCCCATCGGCCTCCAGATGCGCATCGACCGCGCGATGGACGTGACGATGGCGCGCGAGAGCGAGACGCTCGAAGCGAGGCTGTCCTCGCTCGCCACCATCGGTTCCGCCGGTCCGTTCATCGGCCTGTTCGGCACGGTTATCGGTATCATGACCTCGTTCCAGGCGATCGCCGGCTCGAAGTCGACCAACCTTGCGGTGGTCGCGCCCGGTATCGCGGAAGCGCTTCTGGCGACCGCCATCGGTCTCGTCGCGGCCATTCCGGCGGTTATCGCCTACAACAAGTTCGCCGGCGATGCCGGAAAGCTCAATGCGCGCATGGAAGGCTTTGCGGACGAGTTCTCGGCCATCCTGTCGCGCCAGATCGACGAGAAGCTCCAGCCGCGCCAGCAGGCAGCGGAATGACGAACGACGGCCAGCGGAGATCTGAATCATGGGCATGGCGGTAGGCGGAAACAATTCGGGCGGAGGCGGACGGCGCCGGCGCGGCGGCAGCCGCAAGGGCGTGATCAGCGAAATCAACGTGACGCCGCTGGTGGACGTCATGCTGGTGCTGCTCATCATCTTCATGGTGGCGGCGCCGATGATGACGGTCGGCGTTCCGATCGACCTGCCGGAAACCTCGGCCAGGGCGCTGAATTCCGAGACGCAGCCGATCACCATTTCCGTCAATGCATCGGGCGAGATCTACCTTCAGGAGACGGCCGTGGCTGCCGACGAGGTGACGGCCAAGCTCGAGGCCATAGCCACGACCGGATACAACGAACGCATTCTCGTGCGCGGGGATTCCGCCGCCGCCTACGGCGTGATCGCCGACGTGATGGCCCGCATCCAGCAGGCCGGCTTCAGGAATATCGGTCTCGTCACGCAACAGCGTCAGGATCAGTAAGGTTCGGGATGAGGAACAGTCTCGTCACATCGGCGGTCATGCACGGCGCGGCACTCGCTTTCGCGCTGGTGTCGATCGGCTCGCCCGAGCCGTTCGAGATGACGGACGTGGAGGCTTTGCCGGTCGATATCGTGCCGGTTTCGGAACTGACGCAGATCCAGCAGGGCGACAGGAACGCGCCGTTGGCCGACAGGGCCGCGCCGGTGCCGACGACCAATCCGCGCCAGGTCGAGAATGCCGAGAACCTCGGCGACAACAATGTCGACCTGAGGACGCCCCCGACGCCGCAGAACCGCCCGAGGGAACAGGAGGTCGCCGCAGCGCCGATGGCGAGCGAAAAACCTGCGCCCGTCCAGGACACGAAACCGACCGAATCGAATGAGATCGTGAAGGAGGACACGGCGCCGCCGGTGCCGGACGTCAGGCCCGAGCCGAAGCCGCAGACCCCGCCGCCGGAGCCGAAAGCGGAGGCGCCGCCACCGGAACCCGCACCCGAGCCTGCACCGCCGGAACCTGCCGCCGCGCCGCCGCCGGAACCGCAGCCGGCGCAATCGGAAACGGGCGAGATCGCCGTGCCGCAGAACGTGCCCGTGCCGAACGCGCGGCCGCGGCAGGAGCCGCCGAAGCCGACTCAGACGGCCGTCGCCCGTCCCACGGAGACGCGGCAGAGGGAGCAGGCGCCTGCGCCCAGCAACGCCCGGCCGGACAACCGCAGGCAGGAAGCGGCGAGATCGTCCTCGACCAGGCAGAACGACTTCAGCGCCGACGAGGTGGCCGCGCTTCTGAACAAGACCGACGCGCAGGGCGGCGGCGCCAGACGCTCCGCCGACGATCCGGCGTTGGGCGGCAGGCGGACCACCGGCGGCTCCACCTTGTCGCAGAGCGAACTGGATGCCCTTCGCAGCCAGATCCAGAGGAACTGGTCGGTCATTTCCGGCATCGAGGGTGCGGAAGGCGTGATCATCCGCGTCACCATGCGTCTCGACCAGTCGGGCGAGATCATCGGCCAGCCGGACGTGGAGGCTTCGGGCGGTTCCGAGAGCGCCCGCCGGACGTTGCAGTCGAGCGCGCTGCGCGCCGTGCGCCGCTCGGCGCCCTTCCGGGGCCTGCCAGCCGACAAATATGATGCCTGGAGTGAAGTCGTCGTGAACTTCGACCCGAGTGAATTGCTTTGAAAGGCTTGAAATCAATGATGAAACGAACTTTCATCCGCCTCATGATCGCGTTCGCCGGCATGGCCGTGATGTTCGCCGCGCCGGCCCAGGCCAGGGTGGAGATCAACATCAACCAGGGTAACGTGGAGCCGTTGCCGATCGCCATCACCGACTTCCAGTCCGCTGACGCGCTCGGCGCGCAGATTTCCGAGGTGATCGCGGCCGACCTGAAACGCTCGGGCCTTTTTGCGCCGATCGGCAAGACGGCGTTCATCGAGAAGATCGCCAACCCGGACCAGACGCCGCGCTTCGAGGACTGGAAGGTCATCAACGCGCAGGCGCTGGTGACGGGCCGGGTGGTGCGCGAGGGTGCGCGCCTTCGTGCCGAATTCCGCCTGTGGGACACGTTCTCCGGCCAGCAGATGACCGGCCAGCAGTTCTATACCCAGCCGGAAAACTGGCGCCGGGTCGCCCACATCATCGCCGACGCCATCTACAAGCAGATCACCGGCGAGAACGGCTATTTCGACACGCGCGTCGTCTTCGTGTCCGAAAACGGCCCGAAGAACGACCGCAAGCGCCAGCTCGCCATCATGGACCAGGACGGTTTCAACCTGCGCGTCCTGACCAATACCAACGACATCGTGCTGACGCCGCGCTTCTCGCCGAGCCAGCAGGAAGTGACCTATATGTCGTTCGAAGGCGGCCAGCCGCGCGTCTACCTGCTTCAACTCGAAACGGGCCGCCGCGAGGTCGTGGGCAACTTCCCCGGCATGACCTTCTCGCCGCGCTTCTCGCCAGACGGCCAGCGCGTGATCATGTCGCTGCAACAGGACGGCAACTCCAACATCTACACGATGGACCTGCGTTCGCGCACGACCACCCGTCTGACCAACACCGCGGCCATCGACACCTCGCCGTCCTATGCGCCGGATGGCCGGCGGATCGTGTTCGAAAGCGACCGGGGCGGCCGCCAGCAGCTCTACGTGATGAACGCCGACGGCTCCGGCCAGCAGCGGATTTCCTTCGGCGACGGTTCCTATTCGACGCCGGTCTGGTCGCCGCGCGGCGATCTCATCGCCTTCACGAAGCAGTCGGGCGGCAGGTTCTCCATCGGGGTGATGCGTCCGGACGGTTCGGGCGAGCGCATCCTGACGACGGGTTTCCACAACGAAGGCCCGACCTGGGCCCCCAACGGACGCGTCATCATGTTCTTCCGCGAGAATGCCGGTTCGGGCGGCCCGCAGCTCTATTCCATCGACCTGACGGGCTATAACGAGCAGCTTATCAAGACGCCGAGCTTCGCTTCCGACCCGGCCTGGTCGCCGCTGCTCGAGTAATTCTGGCAGCGCGTCACGTTCCTGCCGCAAAGTCCTGTGAGGGAGCGGCTATCACGTCATGCAAATCACGTCCGGAGGCCGCGCAAAACCGTCCTCCGGACGGCGTTTCAGGAAAGCGTTAACCATACTTGTTGGATGCCGATTAACCGAGAGGGGTTATGGTTCGGCAACCTTAATGAAATTCGCAAGGAGACCGGCGATGAGCCGCATCGATACCCAGGCCGCAGGCCGCATGCAGACTCTCGCGCGCAACCCGATCGTCGTCGCTCTCGTGATGACGCTCGCACTGGCCGGTTGTGCGTCCAAGAAGAATCTTCCGAACAATGCCGGCGAACTGGGGCTCGGCGGCGCCGGCGCGGCCACGCCCGGTTCACAGCAGGACTTCACCGTCAATGTCGGCGACCGCATCTTCTTCGACACCGACAGTTCGTCGATCCGCGCCGACGCGCAGCAGACGCTGTCCCGTCAGGCCCAGTGGCTGCGGCAGTATCCGAACTACTCGATCACCGTCGAAGGCCATGCGGACGAACGCGGCACGCGCGAATACAACCTTGCGCTCGGTGCCCGCCGCGCCGCCGCGACCCGCGATTACCTCGCCTCGCTCGGCATTCCGGCCGGCAGCATCAGGACGATCTCCTACGGCAAGGAACGCCCGGTCGCGGTTTGCGACGACATCTCGTGCTGGTCGCAGAACCGCCGCGCCGTCACGGTGCTCGGCGCCCGCTGATCGACCCCGCATCGCGGAAACGAACATCAAAGGGGGCGGTCCTGCGGGCCGCCCCCTTTGATGCGTCCGGGGGCAGGTGTCTTGTGGTCCGGCCGTGAAAAACCCGCGCTCATTCTGTGTTTTCACGCATTTCCGCGCGCAAAACCGCTGCGCACTTCTGCGGGACATGCTCTAACCGGACAACCACAGCGAATCTGCGCTACAAGGGCATAGTCCGGGCGTTGCGTCCGGCCGGGCAGGGGAGACGTGAGGGTGCGAAGCGAGCAGTTCGTCCTGAGATTGTCCATCGCCGTGACCTTTCTGGTCGCGGTGGCCGGGGTGTTTTTCGGATTGCTTTCGGGATCGTCGGCCATCGTGTTCGACGGCGTGTACTCGCTGGCGGACGTGACGATGACGCTCGCCGCGCTTGTGGTCTCGAACCTGATCGCGACGTCGACGGCGCGCGGCCCTTCGAGGAACAGGCTGGCCGAACGATTCACGATGGGGTTCTGGCATCTGGAGCCGATGGTTCTCGGCGTGAGCGGCACCCTGCTCATCGGCGCGGCGGTCTATGCGCTGATCAACGCCATCGGCAGCATCATCGACGGCGGGCGGGTCCTGAACTTCGACCAGGGCATTCTGTATGCCGCGCTGGTGGCCTGCGTGGCAGTGGTCATGGCGATCTACAGCGGCCGGGCGAGCCGGGTCCTGAAGTCCGGTTTCGTGGCGCTCGACGCCAAGGCATGGTGGATGTCCGCCGCGTTGAGCGGCGCCCTTCTGCTGGCGTTCGCCTTCGGGTTGCTGATCCAGGGAACGGCGCTCGAGTGGATGTCGCCCTATATCGACCCGGCGATTCTGGCGCTGGTCTGCCTCGTCATCATACCGGTGCCGGTCGGAACGGTGAAACAGGCGCTGGCCGACGTGCTGCTCATCACCCCTGCCGCCGACAAGCGGCATGTCGACGGTGTCGCGGAGGAAATCGTGCGGCGCTACGGCTTCTCGGCCTTCCGCTCCTATGTCGCGCGCGTCGGGCGCGGGCGGCAGATCGAGCTTTACTTCATCGTACCGTCCGGCGGCCCCGCGCGGCGGCTGGAGGAATGGGACGACATCCGCAATGCGGTCGGCGAGGCGATCGGCGGGGAGGGGCCGGACCGCTGGCTGACGATCGTGTTCACCACCGACCCGGAATGGGCCGAATAGCGATCCCGCGCCGCTTCTTCCGCCCTTCTTGCCGGCGGGATGCGGTTTTCCATGTTTTCGCCGAACTTACCTGCTTTCTCAGGCGTTGGAAAAAGTCGGCATTCGTGTCATTGAAGGCAAGGGTCCGGGTCGCCGGATCGTCGTTTCAACCTTTTGAGGACGAACCAAATGAGGAAACTTGTCGTGGCGGGGATGCTGGGGCTCGCCGCCTTTACCGGGTGGCAGGGCACGGCGTTTTCCCAACCTCTTTTCAGGGCATTCGGCACGCCGGTGGCTGAACGGCAGCAGCCGGTCATTCTGGCGCAGGCGGGCGATGCCGCGCGCATCCAGCAGCTTCAGGAGGAAATCCGCCAGTTGAACGGCCGCATCGAGGAAATGAGCTTCCAGCTTCTCCAGATGCAGGAACAGATGCGCAAGACGCAGGAAGACAACGAATTCCGCTTCCAGGACCTGGAAGGCGGCAAGAAGCGCAGCGAAGCGCCGTCGTCATCCTCCGGTTCCGTCGCCACGGCAGCGCCCTCCTCCGGGACGGGCGCACCGGGGGCGGACGACGACGTGGCGACCATCATCGATTCGGACGGGACGGGGCAGAACGGTCCGGCCTCGTCCGGGGCAGGCGCTTCCTCCACCACGCTCGGTTCCGTGCGTTTCGACGCGCAGGGCAACCCGATCGGCTCCACCATGAACGCACCCGGTTCGAATGCTTCGTCCCTTCCCGGCGTGGCGACGGCTGCCCCGTCGACGCCTGCCGCTCCGGGAAGCGACGAGGACCTCTACAAGGCCGCCTACGGCCATGTGCTGGCCGGCGACTATGCCGTTGCGGAACAGGAGTTCGAGCAATACATCTCCTCGTTCCCGCAAGGCCCCAAGATCGCCGATGCCAGTTTCTGGCTGGGTGAGGCGCAATATTCACAGGGCAAGTACAACGAGGCCGCGAAGACCTTCCTGGATGGCCATCAGTCCTACGGGAAATCGCCTCGTGCGCCGGAAATGCTGCTGAAGCTTGGCATGTCGCTTGCCGCGCTCGACAATCCCGACGTAGCCTGCAAGACGCTGCGGGAAGTGCCGTCGCGCTATCCGAACGCTTCGCGGGCGGTTCTGAGCAAGGCGGCCAGCGAACAGAAGCGCCTTTCCTGCTGATCATGCAGCCACTCGATGCCGCGCAGCGTTTTCTGAACCGGCTGCCGCGGCCCGCTCGCATTCTGGTCGCGATCTCCGGCGGCAGCGATTCGACCGGGCTTCTCGCCGCCCTACACCGGGCCGCACGCGGGGGGCATTCACTCTGCGCCGTCACCATTGATCATGCCCTGAGGCCGGAATCGGCGTCGGAGGCGGAGACCGTCGCGGCGCTATGTGCTTCCCTCGGCATTTCTCATGCGACGCTGCGCTGGGAGGGCGCCAAACCCGAAAGCCGCCTTTCCGAAGCGGCACGGCTGGCGCGCTACCGGCTGCTGAAACAGGCGGCGGCGCGGTTTTCCGCCGATCTGGTGGTGACTGCCCACACCGCCGACGATCAGGACGAAACGGTGCTGATGCGGGCCGCACGGTCTGCCCGCGCCGAGAATGCCGGTCTTTCCGGCATGGCGGAAGCGGTGTTCTACGACCGCTCGATCTGGATCGCCCGGCCGTTTCTCGATGTCCGGCGCCGGGCGATCCGCGATTTTCTGGCCGGCGAAGGGATGGGCTGGATCGACGATCCGACCAATGACGACCCGCATTACGAGCGCGTGCGCATCCGTCGGGCGCTGGCGGCGGGGGAGGCGACGGTGCCGGACGTCGCGTTTGCGGCGCAAGAGCGCCGCCGCCTTGCCGTCGCGGCGGCGGAATGGCTGGAACGCCATGCGGTGCTTCGAAGCGCCGTGCTCGCCCGCATCGCCCCGGAAGGACTCGATGCGCCGCCCGATGTGCTGCGGGTCGCGCTTTCCGGCCTCGTCGCCATGCTCGGCGGGCGGGAGAACGGACCGGCCCGCAATGCCATGAACCGGCTGCTGGCGATGATCGGCGACGGCCGGCCGGGCCGCATGACGCTGTCGCGCGTGTTCGTTGCCCTGCGCCGCGACGGGCTTTATCTGATGCGCGAATTGCGCGGCCTGCCGGAGATGACGGTCGCCTCCGGCGCGGAGGGTGTGTGGGACGGGCGTTTCCGGGTCGCCAATCCGTCCGCCGGGCCGCTGACCGTCGTGCCGGCACCCGCGCCGGACGATGCCCGTGTCGCGGCCCTGTTTCCGGGAATGCCGGTTTCGCTGGCGCGGCGGGCGGCGCAGGCGATGCCCTGCATTTCCGGCGCGAAACACCCGGATGAAGCGCCTTTCGAGCCGCGGATCGCCGCTTGCGATCTTTTCCTGCCGCTTTTCGATCTGCGGCTTGCGAATGCGCTGGCGGGGCTGGCCGGTCGCACTCCGTTTACCGAGCCTGCGTTCAGTCGTTGAAGCCTGACCGGAAAACACATGAAAAACGTGCGGTCGCCTTGGCAAGTGTCAGTGCGACCCCTATGTTAGTCTGCAAATTGCGCGCCATATGTGCGCCCGAGGTACTCTGGGGAGTTCAATGAACCCAAATTTCCGCAACTTCGCTCTTTGGGCCATCATTGCCCTGTTGCTGATTGCGTTGTTCAGCATGTTCCAGACCACGCCGACGCAGACGAGCGGCAGGGAAATTCCCTATTCGCAATTCCTGCGGGACGTGGATGCGGGCCGTGTGCGCGACGTGACCGTGACCGGCAACCGGGTCTTCGGCACCTATCTGGAAAACGGCACGGCCTTCCAGTCCTACGCGCCGGTCATCGACGACAACCTGATGGTCAAGCTTCAGGAAAAGAACGTGACGATCGTCGCGCGTCCGGAGAGCGACGGTTCGTCCGGCTTCCTCAGCTATCTCGGCACGCTGCTGCCGATGCTGCTCATTCTCGGCGTCTGGCTGTTCTTCATGCGGCAGATGCAGGGCGGCTCGCGCGGCGCGATGGGCTTCGGCAAGTCGAAGGCCAAGCTTCTGACCGAAGCGCACGGCCGCGTGACCTTCGATGACGTCGCGGGCGTCGACGAAGCCAAGCAGGACCTCGAGGAGATCGTCGAGTTCCTGCGCGATCCGCAGAAGTTCCAGCGCCTCGGCGGCAAGATTCCGCGTGGCGTGCTGCTCGTCGGGCCGCCCGGCACCGGCAAGACGCTGCTGGCCCGCTCGGTGGCGGGCGAGGCCAATGTGCCGTTCTTCACCATTTCCGGTTCCGACTTCGTGGAAATGTTCGTCGGCGTCGGCGCGAGCCGTGTCCGCGACATGTTCGAACAGGCCAAGAAGAATGCGCCCTGCATCATCTTCATCGACGAAATCGATGCCGTCGGCCGCCATCGCGGCGCCGGTCTCGGCGGCGGCAACGACGAGCGCGAACAGACGCTGAACCAGCTTCTGGTCGAGATGGACGGTTTCGAGGCGAACGAGGGCATCATCCTCATCGCCGCCACCAACCGTCCGGACGTTCTCGACCCGGCGCTGCTGCGTCCCGGCCGCTTCGACCGCCAGGTGGTCGTTCCCAACCCGGATATCGTCGGCCGCGAGCGGATCCTCAAGGTCCATGTCCGCAACGTTCCGCTGGCGCCGAACGTCGATCTCAAGGTTCTCGCCCGCGGCACGCCCGGCTTTTCCGGCGCCGACCTGATGAACCTCGTCAACGAAGCCGCCCTGATGGCCGCCCGCCGCAACAAGCGCGTCGTCACCATGCAGGAGTTCGAGGACGCCAAGGACAAGATCATGATGGGGGCCGAGCGCCGCACCTCGGCCATGACCGAAGCGGAAAAGAAGCTCACGGCCTACCACGAGGCCGGCCACGCCATCACCGCGCTCAACGTGCCGGTCGCGGACCCGCTCCACAAGGCGACGATCATTCCGCGCGGCCGGGCGCTCGGCATGGTCATGCAGTTGCCGGAAGGCGACCGTTACTCGATGAGCTACAAGTGGATGGTCTCGCGGCTCGTGATCATGATGGGTGGCCGCGTTGCCGAGGAACTGACCTTCGGCAAGGAGAACATCACCTCCGGCGCGTCCTCCGATATCGAGCAGGCCACCAAGCTGGCGCGCGCGATGGTCACGCAGTGGGGCTTTTCCGATATTCTCGGCCAGGTCGCCTATGGCGAGAACCAGCAGGAGGTCTTCCTCGGCCATTCGGTTTCCCAGACCCGCAACGTTTCGGAATCCACCGCCCAGAAGATCGACAACGAGGTTCGCCGCCTGATCGAGGAGGCCTATACCGAGGCCCGCCGCATCCTCACCGAAAAGCACGACGAATTCGTCACGCTGGCCGAGGGGCTTCTGGAGTTCGAGACGCTGTCCGGTGACGAGATCAAGGCGTTGCTGCGCGGTGAGCGTCCGACCCGCGATTCGGGCGACGACACCCCGACCTCGCGCGGTTCCGCCGTGCCGAAGGCTGGCGCCCGCAAGGACGCCAACAGCGGCGAAACCAAGGATGGCGGCGGCGAGCCCGAAGGCGGTTTCGAGCCCCAGCCGCGCTGAGACACGGGACGTGGAGCGTTTCCCCGGAAATGCTCCCAACAATCCCGCGACATGCAAAAGCCCTCCCCCGCAGAATGGGGGAGGGCTTTTTCGTTGGAGAAACGGGTTTGCGGTCGTGCCGGATATTCGTCGGCGGGGAGGCCTCGGAATAGAAGCGTTTCCCCCTTGCCTGGCTTGTCGCCCGGTCCCGAATGGCGGGGCCGGGCGATCTTGCGGTAGCCGTTCTCAGAGGGCGGCGATCTGGCCGGTCTGGAGCAGGACGATGATGAGCAGTCCGAGCCCGATGCGATACCAGACGAAGGGGAAATAGTTCTTGGTGGAGACGAGCTTCAGGAAGAAGACGATCACCACATAGCCGACGACGAAGGCAATCACCGTCGCGAGGCCGGTTTCAAGCCAGCCGACCGGATTTTCGCGGCCAATGCTCTTGAACAGCTGGTAGAAGCCCGAGCCGAAAACGGCGGGAACCGCCAGCAGGAAGGAATAGCGCGCGGCGGCTTCGCGCGTGTAGCCCATCAGAAGGCCGGCGCTGATCGTGCCGCCGGAACGGGAGACGCCGGGAATCAGTGCCATAGCCTGGGCGAAACCGTAAAGGATGCCGTGTTTCCACGTCAGGCGGTCCAGCGTGCGATACTTGCTGCCGAAGTGGTCCGCGATGCCGAGGATGATGCCAAAGACGATCAGGGCCGTGGCGGTGATGTAGAGATTGCGCAGGCTGTATTCGATCTGGTCCTTGAACAGCAGTCCGAGCACGACGATCGGCACCGAGCCGAGGATGATCAGCCAGCCCATGCGCGCGTCGTCGCGGTTGTAATCGGTGGCGCGGGCCAGGTTCTGGCGCAGCCATGCCAGTGCGATGCGGCGGATATCCGACCAGAAATAAACGAGAACGGCTGCTTCAGTGCCGATCTGGGTGATGGCGGTGAAGGCGGCTCCGGGGTCGGCTCCGGAAGGGAGGAACTCGCCGGCGATGCGCAGATGCGCACTGGAGGAAATCGGAAGAAACTCAGTCAAACCCTGTAACAATCCGAGAATTGCGGCATCCAGCCAGCTTACTGACATAGGCTATCCCTTCGATGATCCTGTTAATCAAATGGCACCTAGACATATTCGCAGCCCAGGGCAAATAAAAATACGTCGGCGGCAACCGCTTCGCAGCCGGCGGTACGATACCTGAGGTTTTTCCTTTGACGAACGGTAAACCGGGGCGCGTTTCCGAATATCTCGCCGTTGGCGTCTTCGGCTGCAGGCGGCGCATCGGGGCGAAAGCGCGTGGGGCTGGGGTCTGTGGGCCGGTAACGACATATAATGTTTTTTGACGGTAATTTACGTGCCCAAAAGCGTGATTCGTGGCATTGGAACGCAAACGAACAGCGGGCCGCCCAGAACGGCCACGATACGAGACGGGAGTTGACATGACACGTCGCTATTTCGGCACGGACGGTATTCGCGGACAGTCCAACACGTTTCCGATGACGCCGGATCTGGCCATGCGGCTGGGTATCGCGGTCGGAACGATGTTCCGGCGCGGCAATCATCGCCACCGGGTGGTGATCGGCAAGGATACGCGCCTGTCCGGCTACATGCTGGAAAACGCGCTGGTCGCCGGGTTCACGGCGGCGGGGCTGGATGTCTTCCTGCTCGGCCCGATCCCGACGCCGGCGGTGGCCATGCTGACGCGCTCGCTGCGCGCGGATATCGGCGTGATGATCTCCGCCTCGCACAATCCCTTCGCCGACAACGGCATCAAGCTGTTCGGCCCGGACGGCTACAAGCTCTCCGACGAGTTGGAGCTGGAGATCGAGGCGCTGCTGGAAAGAGATATCTATTCGCAGCTCGCCCGGCCGGAGGATATCGGCCGTGCCAAGCGCGTCGACGGCGATATCTACCGCTATATCGAGTTCGTGAAGCGCACCCTGCCGCGCGACGTGACGCTTTCGGGGCTGCGGATTGCCATCGACTGTGCCAACGGCGCGGCCTACAAGGTGGCGCCGCTGGCGCTGTGGGAACTCGGAGCGGAAGTCATCACCATCGGCAACACCCCGAACGGCACGAACATCAATCTCGATTGTGGCTCCACCAGCCCGAAGGCGCTTCAGGACAAGGTGCATGAAGTGCGCGCCGATATCGGCATCGCTCTCGATGGCGATGCCGACCGGGTGATCATCGTCGACGAAAAGGGCGAGATCGTCGATGGCGACCAGCTCATGGCGGTGATTGCCGAGACCTGGGCCGACGACGGTATGCTGAAGGGTGGTGGGCTGGTCGCCACGGTCATGTCCAATCTCGGCCTGGAGCGCTTCCTGGCCGACAAGGGGCTGGGGCTTGCCCGCACCAAGGTGGGCGACCGCTACGTGGTGGAGCACATGCGCCAGCACGGCTACAATGTCGGCGGCGAACAGTCGGGCCATATCGTCCTGTCCGATTTCGGCACGACCGGCGACGGCCTGGTCGCTGCGTTGCAGATTCTGGCCGCCGTCAAGCGCCGCGAAAGGACGGTCAGCGACATCTGCCGCCGTTTCGAGCCGGTGCCGCAGCTTCTGCGCAATGTCCGCTTCAGCGGCGGCAAGCCGCTGGAGGACAATACGGTCAAGCAGGCGATTGCCGAGGCCGAAGCCGAACTTTCCCGGCACGGGCGTCTGGTCATCCGCCCCTCCGGCACGGAGCCGCTCATCCGCGTCATGGCCGAAGGCGACGACCGCGGCCAGATCGAGCGCATCGTCAGCGATCTTTGCGGGGTGATCTCCAATGTGCGCAACGCCGCCTGAGCGGCAGCTTGCAACGTCCGCGCTGTTTTCGGGGCCGGGCCGTCACGCGACGATCCGGCCTTTTGCTTTCAAGTATTCCCGGTATTACATGGCTGAAAATACGTAAACAGGCGTAGTTAAGCGGGTATTAACCTTTATCCTCCATTATCCAAACCCGACAAGAGCGTTCGCGATGATTTGCGGCGTTTCTCGAGGCATTTTGGAGACATTGCCATGAAATCGAGCGTGGTCGGCTTTGTTGCCGCTCTTACTGCATGTACTTCGGCCTTCGCTGCCGATCCCTACCAGCCCGAACCGCAGGTTCTGGAGGCTCCGGAAGTCGTCGTCAGCGATGCCGAAGGCTGGTACCTGCGCGGCGATGTCGGCTATTCCTTCAACCATCTTCGCGGTGCGAACTTTTTTCAGGGCTCCAATGCGCTGGTGAGCGATTTCACCACCGCCTCGCTGAAGGATTCCTTTCTGGTCGGCGCCGGCGTCGGCTATCAGGTCAACAGCTACCTGCGCACCGACCTGACCTTCGACTATCTCACCAAGTCGAAATTCCACGGCTCCACCCGCGGCGGCGGTGCGGGCTTCGGCGCCTGCGTCGGGCCGTGTACCTCTTCGGACACGACGTCGCTGCACGCCTATTCGCTGATGGCCAACGCCTATGTGGATCTCGGCACCTATGGCGGCTTCACGCCTTATGTCGGCGCGGGCATCGGCGGCACCTACGTGAAGTGGGACAAGCTGCGGAACAGGGCCTGCGCCGATGACGGCAGCGGCTGCGACGGCACGATCGAGCATGGCGGCAAGGGCGGCTGGCGCTTCACCTATGCGCTCATGGCCGGTGCCTCCTACGACATCACCTGCAACCTCAAGGCCGATGCGGGATATCGCTTCCGTCACATCGAGGGCGGCGACATGTTCGGCTACCGGGCCAATGGCGGCCCGGGCCGCGACAAGGGCATCCAGTCTCACGAACTGCGCGTCGGCGCCCGTTACGTCTTCAACGGCTGTTCGACCCAGGCCTACGAGCCGACGATCGTGCCGCCGCCGGTCTACAAGTAACCGGCCGACCCGGTTTGCCTCACGAAAAAGACCCGCGCGGCACGCCGTGCGGGTCTTTTTCGTTGAGGGGATGGGGCGATCAGCCTGCCGGCGTCAGCGTCACGCTGGTGGCGGCTGCCGCGACGTTCAGGCCGACCTGGCCGGTGACGGAAAGCGGCTGAAGCTGGATCGAGCCGTTGGTGCCGCCGACCAGAAGGTTGGCGCCGATGCCGATACCGGCGGTCGCTTCGGCGCTCAGGCCCTTGTAGAGGCCGCCCAGCGAACCGGAGTGATAGCCGGCGGTGGGTGCGAAGACGGCCCAGGCGATCTTGCCGCCGGCCGTGTAGCCCAGATCGACGCCGATCTTGCGCACGAAGCCGCTGTAATGGTCGAGTCGGCCGCGCGTCGACTTGAAGGTGCAGTCGAGCGTCTTGGCCGAGCCGAGCAGATAACCGCCGCCCGAGCCGATATCGCAGGTCAGCACGCCAAGGCGCACGCCACCCGAGGCGTCGTCCGGAGGCAGGTAGCCACCGGACAGATCGGCAGCGGAAAGGCTGGTTGCGAAACCGGTCGCAAGCGCGGCGGTGAGAAGGAATTTGGTCGAGTTCATTTTTTGTCTCCCTGTGTCCGTTTGCTGAAACGTTCGAAACGGCATTCCGTTCCATCGATCCGGCAGACAGGACAGTGTTTTACCACGCCGGGGCTCCGAATCCGATACCCGCGGCGCTTCGGCGTCTATCCGCCCGCTTTCCGGTATTTCTGCGGCGGGAAAGGGCGGGCGGGAGCGCGGGAGGAGTGCGCTTTCGCCCGTCGGCGAAACCGCGAAAGGATTGCGTCCGGCAGGGGCAGGTTGATCTTGCCGATCGCCCGGCGCGGGCCTATAAGCACGGCGACCGTCAACCCCTCAGGGCCGCTTCCAGAACACGAGGAACGCATCATGGCCGAAATCGCCAAGCCGGAACTCAAGACCGCCAATCCCAATTTCTCCTCCGGCCCCTGCGCCAAGCGTCCGGGCTGGACGCCTGCCGCGCTGTCCGGCGCGCCGCTCGGCCGCTCCCATCGCGCCCGCATCGGCAAGGACAGGCTCAGGCGCGCCATAGACCTGACGCGCGAGGTGCTGGAGGTTCCGGCCGGCTGGCGTATCGGCATCGTTCCCGCGTCCGATACGGGGGCCGTGGAAATGGCGCTGTGGTCGCTGCTCGGCGCGCGCGGCGTCGATATGGTCGCCTGGGAAAGCTTCGGGGCGACCTGGGTGTCGGACGTGGTCAAGGAACTGAAGCTTCCCGACGTGCGCAGGTTCGAGGCGCCCTATGGCGAACTGGTCGATTTCTCGCAGGTCGATTTCGACCGCGACGTGGTCTTTACCTGGAACGGCACGACCTCGGGCGTGCGCGTGCCGGATGCCGGTTTCATTCCCGCCGACCGCAAGGGCCTGACGATCTGCGACGCCACCTCGGCCGCCTTCGCGCAGAATCTCGACTTTTCCAAACTGGATGTCGTTACCTTCTCCTGGCAGAAGGTTCTGGGCGGCGAGGGCGGGCATGGCATGCTCATTCTCTCGCCGCGTGCCGTGGAGCGTCTGGAGAGCTACAAGCCGGCCTGGCCGCTGCCGAAGATCTTCCGTCTCACCAAGGGCGGCAAGCTGATCGAGGGCATTTTCGAGGGCGATACGATCAACACGCCCTCCCTGCTGTGCGTCGAGGATTACATCGACGCGCTGGAATGGGCGAAGTCGGCCGGCGGGCTCGCCGGCCTGCGGGCGCGTGCGGATGCGAATGCCCGGGTCATCGACGATTTTGTCGATGCGAACGACTGGATCGCCAATCTGGCCGTCGATCCGGAGACGCGCTCCAACACCTCGGTCTGCCTGCGCATTGTCGACCCGGCGGTGACGGCGCTGGATGGTGCCGGGCAGGCAGCCTTCGCCAAGGCAATCGTCTCGGCGCTGGAGAAGGAAGGCGTGGCCTATGACATCGGCTCCTATCGTGACGCGCCTGCGGGCCTGCGCATCTGGGCCGGCGCGACCGTGGAGACCGCCGATCTCGAGGCGCTGATGCTGTGGATCGGCTGGGCCTATGCCGTCCAGAAGGCCTCGCTGGAGAAGGTCGCGGCCTGATTCGGCAAAGGTTCGGGATGTGCGGCGATTCGTGGCGCTTGCAACGGCGCCGCTTCCTTTCTATATGCCTTGGACAAGCTGAGGCGGGTGCCGGATGAGTGCCCGCCGCATTCGTATTTGCAGGAACATTCCCCGGAACGTCTCTCGCGCCGTTTGGACGGGGGGAAGCGGAAAAGCCGTGAACACGCTCGATTTCGACAAGAAGCCTGAGGATACCCGCGTGGTGGTCGCCATGTCGGGCGGTGTGGATTCGTCCGTCGTCGCCGGTCTTCTGAAACGCGAGGGTTATGACGTGCTCGGCATCACGTTGCAGCTCTACGATCACGGCGCCGCGGTTCACCGCGCCGGTTCGTGCTGCGCGGGGCAGGATATCGACGATGCGCGCCGCGTGTGCGAAACGCTCGGCATTCCCCATTACGTTCTGGATTACGAAGCCCGGTTCCGCGAAACGGTGATCAATCCCTTTGCTGAATCCTACGTCGCCGGCGAAACGCCGATCCCCTGCGTTGCCTGCAACCAGACCGTCAAGTTCGCCGATCTTCTGGCGACGGCGAAGGAACTCGGCGCGGATGCGCTGGCGACCGGCCATTATATCCGTTCCCGCCCGAATCCGGCGCCGGGCAGGCCCGACCGCCGCGCGCTCTACCGGCCGGTCGATACCGAACGCGACCAGAGCTATTTCCTGTTCGCGACGACGCAGGAGCAGATCGACTACCTGCGCTTCCCCCTCGGCGGCATGTCGAAGGCGGAAACCCGCAGGCTGGCGGAGGACATGGGCCTCGTCGTGGCGCAGAAGGCCGACAGCCAGGACATCTGCTTCGTGCCGCAGGGCAAGTATTCCGACATCATCACCAGGCTGCGCCCCGACTCGGCGCTCGGCGGCGAGATCGTCCATCTCGACGGGCGCGTGCTCGGCCATCACGACGGCATCCTGCACTATACGATCGGCCAGCGCCGCGGCATCGGCGTCGCGACCGGTGAACCGCTCTACGTCGTCTATCTCGATGCCCGCAACCGCCGCGTCGTCGTCGGCCCGAAGGAAGCGCTGGAAACGCGCCGCGTCTATCTTCGCGACGTGAACTGGCTGGGCGACGATCCGCTCGACAATACGGCGGATGCCGGTTTTGCCTGCTTCGCCAAGGTGCGTTCCACCCGCCCGCCGGCGCCGGCGCGTCTGGCGCGGGACGAAGGCGGCATCTATGTCGAACTGGAAGTGGGCGAGGCGGGAATCGCTTCCGGCCAGGCTTGCGTGCTCTATTCGGCGCCGGGCGAGGATGCTCGCGTCTATGGCGGCGGCTTCATCGAACGCTCGCAGCGTTCGCCCGAATCGGAGGCCGCCCTTGCCGCGCTTCTGGCACGTCCGGCAGCCGTTTCCGGCGCAAACGACCCGCAGGCGGCCCGGGCGTAAACGGCATCCGGGAAAGCGCGCTTTCTTCTTTCATGACGCTTGACAGGAAACGGAAGAGCGCCTTATAAGCCCGACCAACGGAATGCGCCGGACCTTTGAAACGGAAACGTTTTCAGCGCATTGTGGCGGAGTAGCTCAGTTGGTTAGAGCAGAGGAATCATAATCCTTGTGTCGGGGGTTCAAATCCCTCCTCCGCTACCATACCTTTCCCGGCATTCACGTTGCGTTTGATCTTCCCTTTCGAGTGATTCCATCTCGCCCCGCTTTCTCGGTGCGGCGGCAGGCCGGTGCGGTTGCCGGATCAGCTTCCCGTTTTCGCGGGAAGGTAGATTTCGGCGCGCAAGCCGCCCGTTTCCGCGTTGGTGAGCCAGATGCTGCCTCCGTGAGCCTTGACGATGCTGCGGGCGATGGACAGGCCGAGGCCCATGCCGCCGGTCTCGCTGTTGCGGGACGCCTCCAGGCGGACGAAGGGGTTGAAGGCGCTTTCGACGAGATCGGCGGGAATGCCGGGCCCGTCGTCCTCGATCGCGATCACGATCTCGTCGCCCATGTCGCCCAGCGTCACCGTCGCGCGCTTGCCGTAGCGCACGGCATTGTCGAGCAGATTGCGAAGCGCGCGTTTGAAGGCGACCGGCCGGATCGGGTAGTCTATCGAGGGAAGCTCTGCCGCGACGGCATCGGCCTTCATGAGCCGGAATTGCTCGACGACCTCGCCGATCAGGGCCGCGAGATCGACGGAGACGGTTTCCTCCGTGGTCGCCTCGGCTCGGGAAAAGGCCAGCGTCGCCTCGCAGATCGAGGTCAGTTCGTCGATGGTCGCCACGAGATCGTCGCGCACGGCATCGTTGTCGACGAATTCGGCCTTCAGGCGAAGCGTCGTCAGCGGGGTGCGAAGGTCGTGGCTTATGCTGGCCAGAAGCCGAAGCCTGTCGCCGACATATTGCAGCAGCCTGTCCTGCATCGTGTTGAACGCGCCGATGGTCGCCTTCACCTCCGACGGCCCGACGACGGCCAGGGGCTCGGCCGTTTCGCCGCGTCCCAGCTTCTCGGAGGCGACGGCCAGCATCCGCAGCGAGCGGGTCTGCTCGCGCACGGTCATGACCACGGCCACGATCACCGCGAAGGACGAGATGGCGAAGGACATCAGCGCGATCGGGTTCCAGAACGCGGGAAGCTCGAAGGCGAACCGGACGGACAACCAGCGGCCATCGGGTAGCGGTGCCGCCATGTTCAGGGCGACGTTGCGCGAATAGTATTTCGCCTGTTCGTCGGCGGAGGCGGCGATGCCCTCGACATCGGGCGCATCGCGCGGATCGGCCACCGGGTAGGGGCATACCGGCTCGTTGCCGTCGACATAGTCGATCCCGACGACCGGCTTTCCGGAACGGACCGCTCCGAGCTGGATCGCCAGAAGGTCGGCGATGTGCCGTTCCGCCTCGGTCATCGGCCCGGCAAGGGGGGATTGCGCGTCGATCGCCAGACATAGCCGGGCGGAGCCGAACGCCGAAACGATGGCGTCTTCTGTGCTGCCGGGATTTTCGGCAACGAACCGCGCGATGGCGGCGGTCGTCGGAAGGGTCTGGCTGTGAACGACCCTTCCGACGATGTTGTCCTGCTGCCTGTTGAGGATGAGAACCAGCGTGATCTGGGCGAAGGCGAGGGCGGCGATCATGGAAACGATCAGGCGACCGACTAGCGTTCTGGGCCAGAGCGATAATGCTGCCTGTCTCACGCGATTTCCTCGACGGTTCCCGCAAAGGTGTATCCGTCGCCCCAGACCGTCTTGATGAATGTCGGCTGCTGGGGATCGGGCTCGATGCGCCGGCGCAGCCGGCTGACCAGATTGTCGATGCTGCGGTCGAAGACCTGCGCGGACCTGCCGGCGGTGATGTCCAGCAGCTGGTCTCGCGACAGGACGACGCCCGGTCTCGATACGAATGCGAGCAGCAGCCTGAATTCGGCGCTTCCGAGCGGCACCTCGACGCCATCCTTGCCGGTCAGCGTTCGCCGAAGCGCATCCAGCGACCACTCGCCGAAGCGGTATTGCCTGCTCTCGGCCGCCGGCCGGGCCGTCTCGGCCGAGCGGGCGCGGCGCAGCAAAGCCCTGATCCGGGCCAGAAGCTCGCGCGGGTTGAATGGTTTCGTCACGTAGTCGTCGGCGCCGATCTCCAGCCCGACCACCTTGTCCGTTTCCTCCGAGACCGCCGTCAGCAGCACGATGGGGACGTCCGAGGACTGTCGCAGGAATTTGCACAGTGTCAGCCCGTCCTCTCCCGGCATCATCACGTCGAGGATGACGAGGTCGATGGCGGCGGCGCGCATCTGCTGGCGCATCTCGTTGCCGCCGCTGGCCGTGCTCACCCGCAATCCGTTCTGCGTGAGATAACGGGCGAGGAGGTCTCGGATTTCCTTGTGGTCATCGACCACGAGTATATGGGGCGTTCGGTCCAATGCCGTATTCCTGAGTCGGTGCGATTGCGCGGCCGGTCCGGTGTCTGTCCGTTTTCCCGCAAGGGCGCGGGAGAAGTGTAGCCGGATGTCCGGGGCGAGGGGAAGGGGGCCGCCGGGCGATGCTCATGACGGCGATGAAGACGGTGCAGCGTTCTCCGTCAGGGGCGCCTCGCCGGCATTCCGGTTGCCCTTGCCCTTGAAGACCCGGCGGACGGCGACGAACAGCAGCGGAATGAAGAAGATCCCCAGCACTGTGGCCGAAATCATGCCGCCCATGACGCCGATGCCGATGGAGTTCTGGCTGCCGGAGCCGGCTCCGTTGGCGATGGCCAGCGGCATGACGCCGAGGATGAAGGCCAGCGACGTCATCAGGATCGGCCGCAGCCTCTGCCGGGCCGCCTCCAGCGTCGCCTCGACCAGGCTCTTGCCCGTCTTCTGCTGCTCGATGGCGAACTCGACGATCAGGATGGCGTTTTTCGAGGCCAGCCCGATGGTCGTCAGCAGGCCGACCTTGAAATAGACGTCGTTGGATTGGCCGAACAGCGTCGCGGCGAGCAGGGCGCCGAAGATGCCGATCGGCACGGACAGCATAACCGCGAGCGGAATGGACCAGCTTTCGTAAAGCGCGGCAAGCGCCAGGAAGACGACGAGGATGGAGATCGCGTAGAGCTGGGTCGCCTGGCTGCCGGACAGCCGCTCCTGGGCGGAAAGGCCGGTCCATTCGTGGCCGAAGCCGGCGGGCAACTGGCTCACGAGCTGGTCGATCTCGTTCATGGCATCGCCGGTGGAGACGCCGGCGGCGGCGGCTCCCTGGATTTCGACGGCTGCCGAACCGTTATAGCGTTCCAGGCGCGGCGAGCCGTAGGTCCAGTGTCCGGTCGCGAAGGCCGCGAACGGCACCATGTCGTCATCCGAATTGCGGACGTACCAGCGGTCGAAGTCCTGCGGCTGCATGCGGTATGGCGCGTCGGCCTGCACATACACCTTCTTCACGCGGCCGCGGTCGATGAAGTCGTTGACATAGCTGCCGCCCCAGGCGGTCGACAGCGTCGTGTCGATATCCGAGAAGGAGAGATTGAGGGCGCTGGCTTTTTCCTCATCGATTTCGACGGAATATTGCGGCGTGTCGTCCTGGCCGTTGGGGCGCGTGCCGGCGAGTTTCGTATTCGCGGAGGCGGCGGCGATCAGCTGGTTGCGCACGGCCATGAGCTTTTCGTGTCCGGCGCCGTTCATGTCCTTCAGGTAGAAATCGAAGCCGGCATTATTGCCGAAACCGGGGATCGCCGGCGGCGCCAGAACGTTGATGCGGGCGTCCCTGATGGCGGAAAACGCCTTGGTCGCCCGCGCGGCGATGGCCTGCGCCCTGGCTTCCGGCGTGTTGCGCAGGCCGAAATCCTTCAGCTTGATGAAGGCCATGCCGACATTCTGTCCCTGTCCGCCGAACCCGAAGCCGCGCACGGACATCACGCCGTCGACATAGGCGCTTTCCTCGTTGAGATAGTAATCCGTGACGGTCCGGAGCGCCTGCTGGGTGCGGTCGGCGGTGGCGCCGACGGGAAGGCTGACACTGGTGATCAGCGTGCCCTGATCCTCTTCCGGCAGGAACGAGCTGGGCAGGGTCGAGAAGAGATAGGCGACCGCCACCGATATCAGCACGAAAAGAACGAGGAAGATCGGGCTGCGCCGGATGATGGCGCCGACGCTCTGCCGGTAGCGTCCGGTTCCGCGCTCGAAGCCGCGGTTGAACCAGCCGAAGACGCCGCGCTCCTTCGCGCCATGCGCGGGCTTCTTGAGGATCGTCGCGCACAGCGCCGGCGTCAGGATCAGCGCCACGATCACCGACAGGATCATGGCCGACACGATGGTGACGGAGAATTGCCGGTAGATGACCCCGACCGACCCGGAAAAGAACGCCATCGGAACGAACACCGCCGACAGCACGGTGGCGATGCCGATCAGCGCGCCGGTGATTTCCGTCATCGACTTGATGGTCGCTTCGCGCGGTGACAGTCCCTCCTCCTCCATGACGCGCTCCACATTCTCCACCACCACGATCGCGTCGTCCACCAGCAGGCCGATGGCCAGCACCATGCCGAACATGGTGAGCGTGTTGATCGAGTATCCGAAGGCGGCCAGCACGCCGAACGTGCCGAGCAACACGATCGGAACCGCCAGCGTCGGAATGAGCGTCGCGCGGATATTCTGGAGGAAGACGAACATCACCAGAAAGACGAGCACGATGGCTTCCGCCAGCGTCTCGACCACATCCTCGATGGACAGCTTGACGAAGGGGGTCGTGTCGTAGGGATAGACGACCTCGACATTCGAGGGGAGCGTCTCCTTGAGGCTCTCGATGGTCGACTGGACGCGTTCGGCGGTGTCGATCGCATTCGCGCCGGAGGCGAGCATGATCGACAGGCCGGCCGAAGGCTTGCCGTTATACATGCTGGCGCTGGTATAGCTGTCGGCGCCCATTTCGACGCGCGCGACGTCGTTGAGCCGCACCAGGGAGCCGTTGCTGTTGCTTTTCAGGATGATGTTCTCGAATTGCTCCGCCGTTTGCAGGCGGCTCTTCGCCGTGACGGTGGCATTGAGCTGCTGGCCCTGGACCTGCGGAAGCGCGCCGAGCTGGCCGGCCGCGACCTGGGTGTTCTGTGCCTCGATAGCCGAGGTGACGTCGCTGACCATCAGCGAATATTTGGAGAGCTTGTCGGGGTCGAGCCAGATGCGCATCGCATAGCCGGCGCCGAAGAGCTGCGTGTCGCCGACGCCCTCGACGCGCTTCAGCGTGTCGTTCAGGCTGGCGTTGACGTAATCGGTCAGGTCGTTGGCGGTCAGCTTGCCGTCGGTCGAGACGAAGCCGATGACCATGAGGAAGTTCGAGGTGGATTTGGTGACGGTTATCCCGGCATTCTGCACCGCCTGCGGCAACTGGCTTTCGACGAGCTGCAACTTGTTCTGCACCTGCATCTGCGCGACGTCGGGATCGGCCGTGTTGGTGAAGGTCAGGGACACGGAGGACGCGCCGGTCGATTGCGACGTCGAGGTCATGTAGTCGAGATTGTCGATCCCGGTCATGCCCTGCTCGATGATCTTCGTCACGGAATTCTCGACGGTCTGGGCATCGGCGCCGGAATAGGTGGCCGAAATCCGCACCGTCGTCGGCGCGATCTGCGGGTATTGCGAGATGGACAGGGTGCTGACGGACAGGGCACCGGCCAGCATGATGACGATGGCGATCACCCAGGCGAAAATCGGCCTGTCGATAAAAAAGCGGGACATGGTGTACCTTCACTTCCGGTCGGGAGAGAGCGCGGCCTGATCCGCCGGGTTGGCCGTGCCGGCGTCCGACTGTTTGATCATGCCGGTCGCATCGTCGAGAATGACCTCGGTCGCGGTCACGCCCTGCCCGTCCTTGATCTGCTGGAGACCTTCGACGACGACGCGATCGCCGTCGGCGATATCGTCCGAGACCAGCCAGCTGTTGCCGACCGATTGCTGCACCGGCAGGATCCGCTGCGCGACCTTGCCGTCGGCATCGACGAACATCGCCGTCGCCTCGCCCTTGGCGTTGCGGGTGACGGCCCGTTGCGGAACGAGAAAGCTGTTCTGCGCCACGCCTTCCTCAATGATGGCGCGCACATACATTCCCGGCAGCAGGAGCCGGTCGGGATTGGGGAAGGTCGCCCGGACCGTGAAGGTGCCGACGGTCTTGTCGACCGATGCCGAGGTGAATTCGAGCGTGCCGTTCTGCGCGTAGGTCGAGCCATCCTCCAGAATGAGGCGAACCGCGACATTGTCGCCGCTCATCTTCAGCCGGTCTTCCTCGACGGCCCGGCGGAACTTGAGAAGATTGGTGCTCGACTGGGTGACGTCGACATTGATCGGGTCGAGGCTGTTGATCGTCGCCAGCGCCGTCGTCTGGGCGGCCTGGACCAGCGCCCCGACCGTCACCGAGGATTCGTCGATGCGCCCGTCGATCGGGGCGCGGATCTTGGTGTAATCCAGATTGATGCGCGCCGTCTCCAGCGCGGCCCTGGCGGAGGCGAGGTCGGCCTGCGCCTGCGCGAGCGTGGATGTGGCGTCGTCGTAATCCTGGGCGCTGACGGCGTTCTGCTGCGCCAGCGATTTGTAGCGGTCGACCTTGGACTGGGCGCTCGGAAGGGCGCCCTCGGCCTTCTGCACCGCCGCGACTTCGGTGTCGTAGGCCGCCTGATAGGTTGCCGGGTCGATCTCGTAGAGAACGTCGCCTTCCTTCACCTCGCTGCCTTCCCTGAAGTTGCGGGCGCGGATGATGCCCGTGACCTGCGGGCGTACCTCGGCGACCAGCGATGCCGCCGTGCGCCCGGGAAGTTCCGCGGTGACGGCGACGTTCTGCGGGTGCAGCACCGTCACGCTGACCTGCGGCCGGGCGGCGGCAGCGGCGGTTTTCGAGGCCTGCGGTTCCTCGCTACAGGAGACGGCGAGAAAGGGCAGGAGGGCGAAAAGGGCAAAGGCGCGGCGGTGGTTCCGTCCCGCCGCCGCCTTCGGACAAGAGCGTCTGTCGATGGTCGCGTTTTGCATGGTCGATCCGGGCAGGGTTTCGGTTGAACTGGACCGGACCGTACTCCCCTTTTGTCATCAAAACTTGCCGCGGGAAGGCGTTTGGGTAAGCGAACGTGTCAAACGGGGCGAATGATACATTTCGTTACAAATTTCCCTCCTGCCATCCGCCCGGCGGGTTTCGGAGCGGCAAGAAAACCGGCACCGCCAGCACGCTTGCGGCCGGCTTTAGCAAGCCGGGGGGGACCCCATGACGCTTTCATCGCCGGGGCAGGCAACGGAGCGCAGCGCCCGGCCATACGGACCGGCCGTGCCTTTCAGCGGCGGGCGCGTTCAGGTGTCCGGCGGCGGGCACCGTCGCCCGCCCATTGGAACGGCGGGCTCAGCGCCCGTCGAAACTGCCGTAGCTGCCGTCATGGTAGATCAGCGGTTCGCCGCCCGCGCCGGTGTCAATGGCCAGCACGCGGCCGATCACGATGGCGTGGGTGTGCCGCTCGATGACGTCCTCGACGGCGCAGTCGATGGCGGCGAGGGCGCCGTTCAGCGCGAGCGCGCCGCTTTCAAGCGCGTACCATTCGCCGTCCCGATAGCGCTCGCTTCCCTTCAGCCCGCCCTTGCCGGCGAAGTTGTCGGCGACGGGGCGCTGCCCGGCGGCGAGGACGTTCACGCAGAAATGGTTGTGGCGGCTGATCACGGGCCACAGTGAGGAGCTGCGGTTGATGTTGACGATCATCGTCGGCGGGTCCACCGAAAGGGCGGTGGCGGAGGTGACGGTCGCGCCGGTCCGGTCGTTGCCGCCGCCGGCGGTGATGACGCAGACGCCGCCGGCAAGATGGCGCATCGACAGGCGCAGATCTTCCGGTCTGGTGGTGGTGGCAATGGCAGGCTCGCGGAGATATGTCACCGTCGCGGTCATGGAATTCTCCCGGAAAAACGATTTCACCTGATGTTTCGTATCATCCGCTCCGGCGGTCATTGAGCCACCGGATTTCCTTTTTGAGTCGTTTTGTAAAAAATTCGTCGGCTACCGAATTGCTTTCGTCAAGTCCGGCACGCTGGTCACGCTTGCGTGAGCGCTGGCAAAATAAGGCGGTTTCGCCTCAATTCTTTCTCGCAAGGCGCCGCTCTTAAAGGTCCGTTAACCATACTCGTTAATTTTCCTCTCAACGAATGCGGTTGCGAGGACAAGAAACGACATGACGATGACGCGACGCGGCCTTCTGACGGGCCTTTCCCTGGTTTTCCTTGCCGGTTGCTCCACCACGGCATCGCAGCATCAGGCGCTTTACGGGCCGAAGCCCGACGAGAAGCATCCGATGAAGGCGGCCGACCTCACCAAGATCAAGCCCGAGCTTCGTCGCACCGAGGTCGCCTATCCGACCACGCATCCGGCCGGCACGATCGTCGTCGACACGCCGTCGCGCCGTCTCTACTACGTGCTGGGCGATGGCCGCGCGCTTCGCTACGGCGTCGGCGTCGGGCGCCAGGGACTGGCGTTGCAGGGCAATGCCTATGTCGGGCGCAAGGCCGAATGGCCGAGCTGGACGCCGACCGCCAACATGATCCGCCGCGATCCGGCCCGGAACCTGAAATATGCCGGCGGCATGCCCGGGGGGCCGAACAATCCGCTCGGCGCGCGCGCGATCTATCTTTATCGCAACGGCAACGACACGATGTTCCGCATCCACGGCACCAACCAGCCGTGGTCCATCGGCCAGGCGATGTCCAGCGGTTGCATCCGCATGATGAATCACGATGTGATCGACCTCTACGACCGCGTCAATTCGGGCACCCGCGTCGTGGTCGTGCAGGACAGCGCCAGAGTCTAGCGTCCGAACCGGGCGAGCAGGGGACCGACGACATACCCCGCAACGGGAATGAGCAGTGCGCCGACCAGAAGGCCGGCGATGCCCGATCCGAAGGCGAAGACGGCCCATTCCACGAAGGCCGAGGCGGAGGGCAGCGCGCTTGCCGCCACCTGCGCCCAGTGTTCCAGCGCGTGGGCAGCACCGCCGAGGCCGAAGCTTTCCAGCCCGTGCAGCAGGATGCCGCCGCCGACCCAGATCATCGCCGCCGTTCCGGCGATGCCGAGCAGCGTCATGAAGCGGGGCATGGCCTTGACCAGAAAACGGCCGAACCCGCGCGTGAGCGGGCCGACGCCGTTTCTCGCCAGATAGAGGCCGGCGTCGTCGGCCTTGACGATCAGCGCCACGCCGCCATAGACGGCGATGGTGATGCCGGTGCCGACCAGGGCGAGCACGGCGGCCTCCATCCAGAAACTGCCTTGCGGAATGGCGGAGAGTGCGATCGTCATGATCTCGGCGGAAAGGATGAAATCCGTCTTGATCGCGCCGGCGACCTTCGCCTCCTCGAGCGATGCGGCGGTCGGGTTCACCGATCCCGTCGCGTCCTCGTGCGCATGGGCCTCATGCGGAAACAGGGCGCCGTAGATCTTTTCCGCACCCTCGTAGCAGAGATAGGCGCCGCCGAGCATCAGAAGCGGCGTGATGAGGCCCGGCATGAAGGCGGAAAGCGCCAGCGCCACGGGCAGCAGGATGAGGAGCTTGTTGCGAAGCGAGCCGAGGGCGATCTTCCAGACGATCGGCAATTCGCGCTCGGCGGCGAAACCGTCGACATAGCGCGGCGTCACCGCCGCATCGTCGATCACCGCACCCGCCGCCTTCACGCCTGCCTTGGCGGCCTGTCCGGCCACGTCGTCCAGCGACGCCGCCGCCACCTTGGCTATCCCCGCAACATCGTCGAGCAGGGCCAGCAATCCGATACTCACAGCGTTGTTTCTCCGTCTTCAGACATATGCCGGAAAGCGTGTAGCGCTTTTCCGAGCGGATTGCACCGGAAGAAACGAGGGGCGGTGTCAGGCCTTCGCCGCGAGGAGGGCGGCGACGAGCCCGGCGGTGGAGGAATCCTGGCCGCCGGTGTCCTGCCTGCCTTCGACGACGGGCAGCAGGCCGGTCGCCAGTTCCTTGCCCAGTTCCACGCCCCACTGGTCGAAGGAGTTGATGTCGAACAGCACGCCCTCCACGAAGACGCGGTGCTCGTAGAGCGCGATCAGACGGCCGAGTGCTTCCGGGGTCAGCCTGTCGTAGACGAAGGTGATCGAGGGGCGGTTGCCCGCGAAGACGCGGTGCGGTGCGATCCTCGCCACCGTTTCGGCGTCCGCGCCCTTGGCCTGCAATTGCGCGGCGGCCTCTTCCAGCGTGCGGCCCTTCATCAGCGCGGCGGACTGGGCGAGGCAATTGGCGATCAGCAACTCGTGCTGGTGTCGCAAATCCGGCTCGAACCCGTTGGCGGCGACCATGAATTCGCACGGGATGACCGAGGTTCCCTGATGGATGAGCTGGTAGAAGGCGTGCTGGCCGTTGGTGCCCGGCTCGCCCCAGACGACCGGGCCGGTCTGGCCCTCGACCGGCTTCGAGCCGATGGTCACGGACTTGCCGTTCGATTCCATGTCGAGCTGCTGGAGATAGGCGGGGAAGCGGGAAAGCCTCTGGTCGTAGGGCAGGATGGCGCGCGAGGGATAGCCCAGCACGTTGCGATGATAATAGCCGATGAGGCCGAGCAGCACCGGCAGGTTCTCGCGGAAAGGGGCCTCGCGGAAATGCGTGTCGAGCGCATGGGCGCCGTCGAGGAAGCGGCCGAAATCCTCCGGGCCGATGGCGATCATCAGCGGCAGGCCGATGGCCGACCAGATCGAATAGCGTCCGCCGACCCAGTCCCAGAAGCCGAAGGTGCGTTCCGCGCCGATTCCGAAGGCGTCCACCTTGTCGAGCGCGGTGGAGACGGCGGCGAAATGCGCCGCCACCGCAGCCTCGCCCAGCGCCTCGACCACGAAGCGGCGCGCGGTGGCGGCATTGGTCATGGTTTCGATGGTGGTGAAGGTCTTGGAGGCGACGATGAACAGCGTGGTTTCGGGCACCAGCGTCTTCAGCGTGTCGGCGATATGGGCGCCGTCGACGTTGGAAACGAAATGCAGGCGGGGGCCGTCATGGAAGGGGGCGAGCGCCAGCGTCGCCATCGCCGGGCCGAGATCAGAGCCGCCGATGCCGATATTCACCACGTCGGTGAAGGGCTTGCCCGTCGCTCCCGTCAGCGCGCCGTCGCGGATCGCCGCGGCGAAGGCGCCCATCGCGGCAAGCACGCCGTTCACATCCGGCATCACGTCGCGGCCGTCGACGAGAACCGGCGTATTGGAGCGGTTTCGCAGCGCGGTATGGAGCACGGCGCGGCCTTCGGTAAAGTTGATGGGCTCGCCGGTGAACATGGCTTCCCGCTTTGCGGTGAGGCCGGCCCTGTCGGCCAGCTTTTCGAGCAGGGAGAGCACGGTCTCGTCGACGGCGCATTTGGAATAGTCCATCACCAGGTCGTCCAGCCGGGCGCTGAAGCGAGCGAAGCGATCCGGATCCGTGGCGAAGGCCGCGCGAATGTCCGTGAAGGCATTGTCCTTTAACTGCTTCAGAATATCCTGCATTTTCCACACCTTGGCGTTTCCGGCGCGGTCCAGCCGTTCGAATGGTCTCAGTTGTCCATGACCGCGCGTGCGAGCCTATTCTGCTTTGCGGCAGGAAACAAGCACGTCATTTCAATCGATTTAAATCGACGTCTCGGCATACGGTTCGCCAATGTCGAAAGGGCCGGAGACGTGAGGTCTTCCGGCCCTTTCGGCATGCATGCGGCCGGCGGCGGGATCAGCCGCGCAATTCGCGGCGCAGGATCTTGCCGACGTTGGACTTCGGCAGGTCCGCGCGGAATTCCACGAAGCGCGGCCTCTTGTAGTTGGTGAGGTTTGCGCTGCAATGCGCCTTGATCTCGGCTTCGGTCAGGGTCTCGTCCTTGCGCACGATGAACAGTTTCACCGCCTCGCCGGAATGCTCGTCGGGAACCCCGATGGCGGCGGCCTCGAGAACGCCCGGATGCGACATGGCCACTTCCTCGATCTCGTTGGGATAGACGTTGAAGCCGGAGACAAGGATCATGTCCTTCTTGCGGTCGACGATCTTCACGTAACCCTCCGGGTTCATGAATCCCATGTCGCCGGAGCGGAAGAAGCCGTCCTCGCTCATCACCCGCGCGGTTTCCTCGGGCCTCTGCCAGTAGCCGAGCATGACCTGCGGCCCGCGGATGCAGATTTCACCGACATCGCCGAGCGGCAGCGAGCGGCCGTCCTCGTCGCGGATGTCGATGTCGGTGGAGGGCAGGGGCAGGCCGATGGTGCCGGTGAAGTCGCGCGTGTCGAGCCGGTTGACGGTGGCCACGGGGGAGGTTTCGGACAGGCCGTAGCCTTCGGTTATCGGGCAGCCGGTCAGCGCCAGCCATCGTTCCGCCACCGGTTTCTGGATGGCCATGCCGCCGCCGAGCACGAGAACGAGCGAGGAAAAATCCAGGGCGCGGAAGTCCTTGTTGTTCATCAGCGCGTTGAACAGCGTGTTGAGGCCCGGGAAGATATGGACTTTATAGCGGGAGATTTCCTTGACGAAGGCGGGGATGTCGCGCGGGTTGGCGATCAGCACGTTGTTGGCTCCGAGCGCCACGCCCATCAGCGAATTCACCGTCAGCGCGAAGATATGATAGAGCGGCAGCGCGCACAGGAAGGTCAGGCGTTCCGGGCGCTCGCGGTTCCGGAAGGCGGCATTGAGCCACAGCGCGATCTGCTGCTTGTTGGCGAGAAGATTGGCATGCGAGAGGGCCGCGCCTTTGGAAACGCCCGTAGTGCCGCCGGTATATTGCAGGAAGGCGATGTCCTGCGGCCCGGCCTCGGCGGCCCCGAGCTTGAGATCCGCGCCTTGCGAAAGCACCGTCTTGAAAAGAATGGCCGAAGGGATCGACCAGGCCGGCACCAGCTTCTTCACCCGGCGGACGACGAGATTGACGATGTGGCCTTTCAGGCCGAGCATTTCGCCCATGCTGGTGACGACCACCTGCTCGATTCCCGTGCGGGGCAGAACCTGTTCCACGGTGCGGGCGAAGTTCTCCATCACGAAGATGATCTTCGCGCCGGAATCGGCAAGCTGGTGCTCCAGCTCGCGCGGCGTGTAGAGCGGGTTGACGTTGACGACGGTCATGCCGGCCCTGAGGATGCCATAGACGGCGACAGGGTTCTGGAGCACGTTGGGCATCATCACGGCAACGCGGTCGCCCTTCCTGAGGCCGCTGGCCTGAAGCCAGGCGCCGACGGCGCGCGTGGCCGCTTCCATCTCGCCATAGGTCAGGCTCCTGCCCATGCTGGTGAAGGCGGGCCGGTCGCGGTACTCTTGGCAGCTTCTTTCGAAGAGCACGCCGAGCGACGGCGCCATCGAGGCGCCGATTTCAGCCGGAATGCCGGCCGGATAGGATTTGAGCCATATCCGGTCGAACGCTGCGGTCGACGGATTCGCAGCCATTGTCGTCATGATGATCCTCCCAAACTGTCGTCAGGCGACCGTGCGGCGAAGGCAAACCGGAAGTTCCTCACAAGTCTCCCGGAACCGGCGCGAAGGCATCATCGATGCCGTCGCGCCATGCCGCCCCGCGGGCGCCCGACACCTGCGGCTCCTCTTCCGCATGTGTCTCCTTTCGTCATTCTTGCCTGAAGGACGGGGCTTCCGCAACAGCAAAATTACATTGACGTAAACGTAATAATTGGCGTGTCAGGTGAAGTTTCTGGAAGGGATGTTGGCGGCAGGCTGCCGGTTTTGCCCGGTTGAATTTGGAAAACCCTGTAATAGAGTTTGGCGTTGCCGGCGAAGTGGCGCTATGAAACTGGCCGAACCGTCACGTCCGAAACAGCCTGGAGCCGCACTATGGCGAAAATGATCCATTCGATGATCCGCGTGCTGGATGAGGCCCGGTCGCTTGATTTCTACAGTCGGGCCTTCGGCCTCGGCATCGTCCAGAAGCTGGAGTTCGACACCTTCACGCTGATCTATCTCGGTAATGGCGACACGCCGTTCGAACTGGAACTGACCGTCAACAAGGGGCGCACGGAGCCTTATGACCTGGGCGACGGTTACGGTCATCTGGCCGTTTCGGTGGAGGATATCGATGCCGAACACGCCCGTTTCGAGGCGGAGGGACTGGCGCCGGGCAAGATCGTCGAGTTCAACCGCGACGGCGCGTTGTTCGCCAAGTTCTTCTTCGTCACCGATCCGGACGGTTACAAGATCGAGGTGCTGCAACGCCGCGGGCGTTTCCTTTAAAGGGAGAAGGGCACATGACCGAGGCTACGGTGAAACTCGAAGAAGGCTGGAAGCGGTTTCTCGCACCGGAGTTCGAGAGCGACTACATGAAGGCGCTCAAGACTTTTCTGGTCTCCGAGAAGAATGCCGGAAAGCGCATCTTTCCCAGGGGGCCGGACTATTTCCGGGCGCTCGACCTGACGCCGCCCGAAAACGTCAAGGTGGTGATTCTCGGGCAGGACCCCTATCACGGCGCAGGCCAGGCGCACGGGCTTTGCTTTTCCGTGCAGCCCGGCGTGCGCATTCCGCCCTCGCTCGTCAATATCTACAAGGAGATGGAGAGCGATCTCGGCATTCCGCCGGCCCGCCACGGCTATCTGGAAAGTTGGGCGAAGCAGGGCGTGCTCCTGCTCAACAGCGTGCTGACCGTCGAGGAGGGGCGAGCCGCCTCGCATCAGGGACGCGGCTGGGAGCGCTTCACCGATTCTGTCATCCGCATCGTCAACGAACGATGTGAGCACGTCGTCTTCATGCTGTGGGGCTCCTATGCCCAGCGCAAGGCGGCGTTCGTGGACACGTCGCGGCATCTGGTGCTGAAGGCGCCGCATCCTTCGCCGCTGTCGGCCCATAACGGCTTCTTCGGCTGCCGGCATTTTTCCAAGGCCAACGAATGGCTCGAACAGCAGGGCCGGATGCCGGTGGACTGGCGCCTGCCCGATACCGTGGATCGTCGCTGATACGTTTACGATTTTCCGTCCCGTTCAATAATTATTGACAATCCGTTCCGGCCTCTCCGTCTAGGCATTTGCGGCCCGTGCACCGATTATAAGTCCATGCACAGGCCCACGAAACCAACGGGCCGGAAAGGGGCTTTCCCATGCTGACCGAAATCAAGGGGCTGCACCACGTCACATCGATGGCGGGCGACGCCCGCGCCAACAACCGGTTCTTCACGAAGACGCTCGGCCTGCGCCGCGTCAAGCAGACCGTGAATTTCGACGCGCCCGACGTCTATCATCTCTATTATGGCGACGAGACCGGCACGCCGGGCTCGGTCATGACCTATTTTCCCTTCCCGGACATCGCCCGCGGGCGTCCGGGGGCAGGCGAAGTCGGCACGACGCTGTTTTCCGTTCCCGAAGGCTCGCTCGGCTACTGGCGCGAGCGGCTGGAGACGGAGGGCGTTCCCGGGCTTTCCGAGGCGGACGCCTTCGGCGGGAGGCGGCTGTTCTTCACCGGGCCTGACGGCGACACTTTCGCGCTGGCGGAAGTGGCGGGCGACACACGTCTGGGCTGGACCGGAAACGGGGTCGACGGCGATCATGCCATTCGCGGTTTCCAGGGTGTCTCCCTGCGGCTGCGCGATGCCGGCGCCACGGCGGACCTGCTCGAATACATGGGTTATGAGCGGGTCGACAGCCGCGACGGCGTGGCGCGTTTCGTCCTGCCGGGCGGCAACGGCGCCGATCTGGTCGAGATCGAAACCCTGCCGGGCGCGGAGATGGCGCGGCTCGGCGGCGGCTCCGTCCACCACGTCGCCTTCGCCGTCGAGAACCGGCAGGCCCAGCTTGCCGTTCGCAAGGCGCTGACGGATACCGGCTATCAGGTGACGCCGGTGATCGACCGGGATTATTTCTGGGCGATCTATTTCCGCACGCCCGGCGGCGTCCTGTTCGAGGTTTCCACCAACGAGCCGGGCTTTGCCCGCGACGAGGACACGGCCCATCTCGGCGAGGCGCTGCAACTGCCGCGCCAGCACGCGCATCTGCGACCGCATCTGGAGAAGAATCTCCAGCCTCTGGAGGATTGAGCCATGTTGGGGCCAGACTACACCTTCCGGGAAAGGGCGGGCCTGCCGGCCCGTCCCATCCTGTTCACCTTCCACGGCACGGGCCGCGACGAGAACCAGTTCTTCGATTTCGCAACGCGGCTTCTGCCCGAGGCGACGGTGGTTTCGCCGCGCGGCGACGTTTCGGAAAACGGGGCGCTGCGCTTCTTCGTGCGGCTGGCGCAAGACCGCTACGACATGGCCGATCTGGCGCGGGCCACGGAGAAGATGGCGCGTTTCGTGACATCGCAGAAGACGCTGCACGATTCGGTCGGCGTCATCGGGATCGGCTATTCGAACGGCGCGAACATTCTCGCCAATGTGCTGATCGAGCATCCCGGCCTGTTCGACGCGGCGGTGCTGATGCACCCGCTGATCCCGTTCGCGCCGAAGCCGGCAGACCTTGCCGGCACGGATATCCTGATCACCGCCGGCCGGGGCGACCCGATCTGCCCCGAAGATAGCACCGAGGCGCTGGCGCGCTACTTTTCGCAGCAGAAGGCTATGGTGACGCTGGAATGGCACGATAGCGGCCACGATATCCGCCCGAGCGAGATCGAGCTGATCCGGCGGTTCCTCGCCCGCTTCGCATGAAGGCGGGGTGCGGTCGTGGGGGAGAGGCGGTCGGCACGCGGCCGTGCCGACCTTGAACGTCATGTTCAGCGGGATTGCAATGAAATCCCGGCCCCGCCGAAACTATGCCGCGTGGATGGTTGCAGGGGAAGTTCGAAAAGTGGGAGATCGCCGCGATCCGGACTGAACAATTTCGTGAACGGAAAGGCGGCTGCCCGGTCGTGGCCGCGGGCAGCGCCTTTACGAACCGTCAACCATTTTCCGCGGCCGTGCCGCCCTTGCGGACCCGATTGCCTTGGTGGATAGTGCAGGCCGACTGACCAGCGGAGCCTTTCTCATGAGCCATCACCTGAAATTCTTCATCGACGGCGCGTGGGTCGCGCCGGGCGGAACCGGCGTGATCGATGTCGTCGATCCGGCGACCGAGGAGGTCTATACGCAGATTGCCGCGGGACAAGCCGCCGATGTGGACAAGGCGGTTGCCGCGGCCAGGGCCGCATTTCCGGTCTTCTCTCAGTGGACGAAGGCGGACCGGCTGGCGCTGCTGACGCGGATACTGGCCGAGTACGAAGCGCGCATCGACGATCTGGGCGCTGCCGTCAGCCAGGAGATGGGCGCGCCGCTGGATTTCGCGAAAGCCAGCCAGGCCGGTTCGGGCGCCGCCCACATCGCCGCCACCATCGAGGCGCTGGAACGGTTCGAGTTTGTGGAGCAGCGCGGCAAGACCCGGGTGGTGCGCGAGCCCATCGGCGTCTGCGCGCTGATCACGCCGTGGAACTGGCCGCTCAACCAGATCACCTGCAAGGTGGCGCCGGCGATCGCCACGGGCTGCACGATGGTGCTCAAGCCCTCCGAGGTCGCACCGGTTTCCGGCATCATCTTCGCCGAGATCATGGAGGCGGCGGGCGTGCCGAAGGGCGTGTTCAACCTTGTCAACGGCACGGGGCCGGATGTCGGGCAGGTCATGGCCGGCCATCCGGACGTGGACATGGTGTCCTTCACCGGCTCGACACGGGCCGGCATCATCGTCGCCAAGACGGCGGCGGACACGGTGAAGCGCGTGGCCCAGGAACTCGGCGGCAAGTCGCCGAACATCATCCTGCCGGATGCGGATTTCGAATTCTCGGTGAAGAAGGGCGTGACGAACTGCTTCGGCAACAGCGGCCAGTCGTGCAACGCGCCGACCCGCATGCTGGTGCCCGCCGACCGTCACGAGGAGGCGCTGGTCCACGCGAAGGCAGCGGCGGAATCGCTCAAGGTCGGCAATCCGCTCGACGTGGAGACCAATCTCGGCCCGGTCGTCTCCGAAATCCAGTTCGACAAGATTCAGGCGTTGATCGAAAAGGGCATCGCGGAAGGGGCGACGCTGGTCGCGGGCGGTCCGGGCCGCCCCGAGGGCCTCAACCGCGGCTATTACATCCGCCCGACCGTTTTCGGCAACGTCAGCAACGACATGACCATCGCGCGCGAGGAAATCTTCGGGCCGGTCATCGCCATCATGCCCTACCGGGACGAGGAAGAGGCCGTCGCGATCGCCAACGATACGGTCTACGGGCTCGCCTCCTACGTCCAGTCGAAGGACCGCGACCACGCGCGGCGCGTCGCCGGGCGCCTTCGCACCGGCAATGTCTACATCAACTATCCCGAATGGGACACGGCGGCACCCTTCGGCGGCTACAAGCAGTCGGGCAACGGCCGCGAATATGCCGACTGGGGCATCCATGATTTCCTGGAGATCAAGGGCGTCTGCGGCTGGGACGAATGACGGTGGAGAAGACGGTTTTCAATCCGCCGTCGGTGCGCAAGCCGTTCGGCCAGTACAATCACGGGCTTTACGTGCCGCCGGGCGCGGCACTTCTGGTGACGTCCGGCCAGCTCGGCATCCGTCCCGACGATACGATCCCACCGGGCGTGACGGAGCAGGCGGAACTGTGCTTCGAGGCGTGCCGGGCCGTTCTGGACGAGGCGGGAATGTCGTTCGCCGACGTCATTCGCATCTCGGCCTATGTGACCCGTCGCGAGGATTTCGCGCCCTACATGGCGGTGCGCGACCGCTACACGCTCGATCCGAAGCCGGTCTCGACGCTGATCGTCGTTTCCGGCTTCACCCGGCCCGAATTTCTGGTCGAGGTGGAAGTGACCGCCGCCCGGGTGCCGTGATCGCGCGCCGCACTTAGCTGCAATTGCGCAACTGCGCGGCGTAGTTGTTCGCCATGTTGGCGGAGCGGCGGGCGGCCTGCTGGATGCCCGGATTGCTGCGCCACTTGCCGCTCGCATAGCCCCTGTGGCCGTAATAGTAGTTCAGGTAGAGGCTGTAGGTGTCGTTCAGGCGCACACCGTTCACCCGCGCGCTGGTGGCGTGATACCAGGCGACGAAGCGGACGGCGTCGCCGAAATTCGTGCGGCTTGCCGTCCAGCGTCCGGTCTGGCGCTTGTAGTCCGCCCAGGTTCCGTCGAGCGCCTGTGCATAGCCGTAGGCCGTCGAAGCGCGTCCCCACGGAATGATGCCGAGAACATATTTGCGCTGCGGGCGGGCACGGGCGCGGAAGCCGGATTCGGTGTAGATCGTCGCCATCAGCACCGGCACGGGCACGCCGTATTCGCGCGAGGCGGAATGGGCCTGCCGCCGCCAGTTGTCGAAAAGGCCGCCCTTTTCATCGAAGATCGCACAGGCATTGGTGATGCGCGTCGGTGCCGTGGCGCATCCTGCCAGAAGCAGGGCCAGCAGAAGAGTGGTGGCGAAACCTCGCATCATCGTCTCATTTCTCCCGTTCGCATTCCCGGAACGGCAGGGCCGGGCCGCGTCAGTGAAACCACCGCCGGAGGGGCTGATCCGGGCGGACACGAGAGAAATAAACTAATTCGTAACGATTAACGGCCCGTTTTGAAACAAGGTTAACGGCGCCGGCTAAAATGCGGGAAACATTAAGGGCGGTTGAAAAGACGCTTCGGTGGAACTTTTCGTTGTCCCAGCTGTTCTTCCTTCGCCTGGGCAAACAAAACATTCAAAAAAGGAAAACTACAATGCGCCGTATCGCTCTTGCTCTTGCCGCCACCGCCGCAATGGTTTCGTTCGCTCACGCCCAGACGCCGACCACCGCAACGACCTCCGAGGTCTTCGTCGTGGCCAAGCCGACGGACGTGCTCAGCTACAACCTCGTCGGCCTGAACATCACCAACCCCCAGGACGAGACGATCGGTGAGATCCGCGATCTCATCATCTCCGATGGCCTGCTCTCGGGCTACATCGTCTCCGTAGGCGGTTTCCTCGGGATCGGGGAAAAGTACGTGATCGTCAGCCCGGCTTCCGTCGATGTCGTCTATTCCGAACCCGACAACAAGTGGTCGGCTCGCATCGACACGACCAAGGAAGCGCTTCAGTCCGCACCGGAATTCAAATACGAAGGACGCTGGGCGAAGTAATCTCCCCAGCCGACTGGGAACGCGCCGCAGCCCCCGCCGGGCTGCGGCGTTTTTCTTTTGCCGGCATCAGAACGCCTCCATCCTCGCCTTGACCTTTTCCATGAAGCGGGCCCGCGTTTCCGGCGTGCAATTGTTCATGTCGTAATGGGCGAGGAAGGTCACGGGCGTCAGCAGGCCGAGTTGGGCGCGCAGCACGCGGGTCACGATCTTCTTCGGCGGATTGCCGGCGATGAAGGCGCGAAACGGCGTTGCGCCATAGGTCATCACGGCCGCGAGTTTCCTGATGTGCTTCAGCCGTGAGGTGAGCTTGCCGTCCTCGAGATCGAAGGTCACGCCCGGTAGCCACACCCGGTCGAAATAGCCCTTCAGCATGGCCGGAAAACCGAAATTCCAGACCGGGGTGACGATCACCAGCGCTTCCGCCCGGCGCAGCCGCTCCACGTAAGGCTGCACGCCTTTCGTATTGTCCGGATAGTCGTGATAGACCAGCCGGTCATGGCGCGACAGAACCGGGTCGAAGCCTTCCTCGTAGAGATTGCAGTCGTCCACCTCGTGGCCGGCTTTTTTCAGGCTTGCCAGCGTCAGGTCGTGCAGGGCGCGGCCGTAGCTGGATTCGACCGGATGGGCATGCAGGAGCAGGACGCGCACGGCTCATCCCTCCAGCGCGGCCAGACCGGGAAACAGGTAGTTCTTGCCGGCGGTGAAATCGAAATCCGGGTTTTCCCAGGCGATCATCTTGCCGGGATTGAGAAGGCCTTTCGGGTCCGTTTCCCGCTTGAAGGCAAGCTGCACGGCGTCGGTCTGCTTCATGCCGCCTTCCTCGAGCGTGTAGCGGTGCGGGTTGAAGATCGGGCAGCCGTTGTCCTCGTGGATGCGGATCAGTTCCTCCAGCCGCTCCTTCGTTGTGTAGCGCACCAGCGGCAGGCCGGAACATTGCACCGCGCCGTTGAAGCGGATGAATTCGAGATGGCCGATCGTGTCCGCGCCGGTCAGCCTCTGGAGCCGCTCGACCTTTTCGACGTGATCCGGCCCCGGATACTGCACTTGCAGATAGGTGATGTCGGTATCGAGCTTCAGCGCGCGCAGCGTGGTGTGGTTCCAGCCCAGTTCATAGGCGTGCGGAATGCCCTTCATGCTCTCGACCCTGTCGGAGCGGAAGCGCAGGTCTCCCTTGCGCTGCGCGACGAGGGCCTCGAACGGACCCATCGAGTGCGGCGCGACCATCACCACCACCACCGACTGACCTTCCTTCAGGAAGGGCTTGTGGCGGGTGAAGTAGCTGAACGGGGCAGGGGCGGCGACGACGGCCAGCTCCTTCAGCAAAATGCCGTCGCGCTGGGCGAGATTGTCGGCGAAGCGCACGGCGTCCATGTAGTCGTCGTAGCCGACGATCACGTCCACCCAGTCATAGGCCGGGGCGAGCGGCATCTCGACTTCGGTGATGATGCCGTTGGTGCCATAGGCGTGGCTCACCTTCTGGAGATCCCAGCCATCGAGATCGATGACGCGCGGCTCGGCCTCCATCGTCACGATGCGCAGCCTGAGAATGTTGCCGAGTTCGCGCAGGCCGCCCCAGTGGATGGAGCCGACGCCGCCCGAGCCGCCGGCCACGAAGCCGCCGAGCGAGGCGGTGCCTGCCGTGGAGGGGTGGAAGCGCAGTTCCTGCCCGGATTGCGCCCTGAGCTGCCGGTCGAGGTCGGCGATGATGATGCCGGCCTCGGCCACCACGCGGCCCGGCGCGATTTCCCTTATGGCGTTCATCGCCAGCATGTTGAGGACGATGCCGCCGGACAGCGGCATGCACTGGCCGTAATTGCCGGTACCGCCGCCGCGCGCCGTGACCGGAACGCCGTGGGCGTAGGCGGCCTTCAGGACGCGGATCAGGTCCGCCTCGTTCTTCGGGGTGACGACGAGATCGCCGACGACCTTGTCCAGCTCCTCCTTCAGAACGGGGGAGTACCAGTAGAAGTCGCGGCTCTTCTGGCGTACCAGCGCCGGATTGTCTTCGATCGCGATCCCTTCAAGGTCCCTTTTCAGGGCGTCGTAGTCGGGCATGTGTCAATCTCCAGATCTGACGCGCATGATGCGGCCTTTCGGGGCGGGCTCATGCGCCGGATAGCGGGTCAAGGTCGCGATAATCCGGCAGGCTGCGGTCGATGCCCATGCCATTCCGCATCACGATGCGGTCAGCCTGCGGACGGGAAAGAAATTCGCTCCAGCGCCGCGCGCTGAACAGAACGAGGTCGGCGGGCGCGCCCGTCCGGATGACGCCCTTTTCCGGCTGGTCGAGAATGGCCGCCGGGGTGGCGGTGACGACGCGCGCGGCATCGTCCAGCGGGTGGTCGAGATGCAGGATGCGCACCGCCTCGCGAAACACCTCGACCGGATCGAGGTCGCCATAGGCATAGAAGGGGTCGCGCGTATTGTCCGATGCGACGGCGGTGGCGACGCCGGCGGCGGCCAGTTCGTGGAACAGGGTGACGCCGCGCCAGCGGGGCGTGCGGCCTTCCTCGCGGTCCTGAAGATACATGTTGCACATCGGCAGCGAGACGACGTTGAGGCCCGCCTTCGCCACCTTCTCGATGACCCGCGCAGCCACGGCTTCGTCCTGACGGGCGAGCGAGCAGCAATGACCGACGGTGACGGTGCCCTCGAAGCCGTTGCGGAGCTTCGCCTCCGCCACCGCCTCCAGCGCCAGCACTTCCCTCTCCTTCGTCTCGTCGACGTGGAAGTCGATATCGAGGCCGTTGTCGGCGGCGGCGCGAAAAACGATGTCGAGCCGTTGGGCCAGATCGGGCCACATCTGCGGCACGCCGCCCATCAGCCCGCCGAAGCGCTTCACGGTGGCGACCAGCTCGGCGAAATAGGCTTCGTCGTAAACGTGGTCCATGTTGAACAGGGCGACGGCCTGAAGGTCGATACGGCCTTTCCAGGCGTCGCGCATCTCGCCGAACACCTCGAAGGAAATCAGGTGCTGCGGGACGATGGAATCGAGGTGGGTGCGCAACAGGCCGGTGCCGTGGGCGTAGGCCGAGCGCAGCGAGAAATCCATGCGGGCGCGCACGTCGTCGGCATTCCAGTGCCGCATGCGGTCCATGCCGACCGTTTCCAGCGCGCTCGTGAAGGTGCCGTCGGGATTGCGGCTGCGCTCCCAGATATGGCCCTTGTCGATATGGGTGTGCATGTCGGTGAAGGCGGGCCAGACCATGCCGTCGCGCAGGTCGGCCACCGGCAGGTCGCGGTGGGCTTCGCCGGGGGCGGCAATCGCTTCGATGCGTCCGCCGGAAATCACCAGATCCGCCCGGATCAGCCCTTCTTTGGCGGGGGCATGAAAGCCCTTCACGCAGACGGCCGGCAGGGTGGCGTTTGCCAGCACGTAGCGCGGCGCGGCGGGCAGGGTGAGGAAGGCGTGCGGCATCAGTTTTCCCGTTTGAGGCTGCTTTCGTGCCAGCGATGCAGGCTGAGCCAGGCGATGAACGAGGTCAGCATGAAGATCACCACGCCGAGCGCGGAGAGCATGAAGAGCGCGGCGAAGAGGCGCGGAATGTTCAGGCGGTACTGCGATTCCAGCAGGCGGAAGGCGAGCCCCGAACCGGCGCCGGCGGAGCCCGCGGCGAATTCCGCGACGACCGCGGCGATCAGGGCCAGCCCGCCGCCGATGCGCAGGCCGGTCATGAAATAGGGCAGGGAGGCGGGCAGCTTCAGATAGAGGAGCGTCTGCCAGCGCGACGCGCCATAGAGGTCGAACAGGTTCAGCAGGTTGTGGTCGACGCTCTTCAGGCCCTGCACCATGTTGGAAAGGATCGGGAAGAAGGCGACGAGGAAGGCGCAGATCAGCAGCGCCACCTGCGTCGACGGCGCGTAGATGAGGATCAGCGGCGCGACCGCCACGATGGGCGTCACCTGAAGGATGACGGCGATGGGATAGAAGGCCGTCTCGATCCAGCGCGACTGCACGAGGAAGACGGCGAAGCCGACGCCGCCGGCCAGCGCCAGCCCGAGCGAGAGGAAGGTGATCTGCGTCGTCACCAGCAGCGCCGGGAAGAGCGTGCCCCAGTCCTTCACCAGCGACTGGGCGACCAGCAACGGGCCGGGAAGGATATAGGGCGGGATCTCGTTGAGCGTGACGATCGCCTGCCAGAGCGCCAGAAGGCCGAGCACCATGAGGATGGGGATGACGACCCTCAGTGCCGTGTCGCGATATTTCCACGGGCGCGTCGGCGCGGAAACGGCGGGGGTGGCTTCGCTCATCCGTGTTCCTCCACGCCGCCCATCGCGTCCAGAAGCGTTTTCGACACCATCTCGCAGGCCTGCCGGTATTCCTCCGAGGAACGGTAGAGAGCGTCGCGTTCCAGGCTCGTGTGCAGAGGGAAATCGGCATGCACGCGGCCGGGCCGGGCCTTCATGACGACGATGCGGTTGGAAAGATAGGCCGATTCGAACACCGAATGGGTTACGAAAATCACGGTGATGCCGGTGTCCTTCCACAGCTTCAGCACGTCGTCGTTGAGCTTCTGCCGGGTGATTTCGTCGAGTGCGGCGAAGGGCTCGTCCATCAGCAGCAGCTTCGGCTTCGTCACCAGCGCGCGGGCAATGGAGACGCGCATTTTCATGCCGCCCGACAGTTCGCGCGGATAGGCATCGGCAAAGTCCCCGAGGCCGACCGTTTCCAGCGCCTTCGCGATGTCGGGCCGGGCGGCGGCTTTCGAAACGCCGCGCAGCTTTAGCGGCAGGTGGACATTGCCGAACACAGTCTGCCAGGGCATCAGCGTCGGTTCCTGGAAGACGAAGGAGATGTCGCCTTCCGGCAGGCCGCGCGCGTTGATGCGGGAACTCGGCCAGTCGATGGAGCCGGTGGAGGTGTCGCCCAGCCCGGCGATGATGCGCAGCGCCGTCGACTTGCCGCAGCCGGACGGGCCGAGAAGGCTGATGAACTCACCGCTTTCCACCGTCAGGGACATGCCGGACAAGGCGACCGTGCCGCTGGAAAACACCTTGGAGACCGACTTCATGACGACCAGCGGCCGTTTCGCGGAAGCGGTGGCAGTGGAGGCGGGGGATGCTGTCATCAGCGGCGATTTCCGGTCCGGTGGAATGCGAAATTGATCGTGGAAGCCCCCTCTGGCCTGCCGGCCATCTCCCCCACAAGGGGGGAGAAAATTCGTGGCACCCTCTCGCCCCATTGTGGCGTTTGTGATCGGGGAAGCCGGAACGTTTATCGTTCTCCCCCCGTGTGGGGGAGATGGCGGCAGCCAGAGGGGCTTCTTCCGTTACTTCTTCAGCGAAAGGCCGACGCCCTTGCAGACGAACTGCGTCGTATAGGCCTTGGTGTAGTCGAGGTCGGCCGGCTGGACGCCGATCTTCACCATGTCGTCGAAGAAGGCCTTGTAGCGTTCGTCGGTCATGCAGCCGATGCCCTTGTCTTCAGCCTCGCCCGAAACCACGATGCCGTATTCCTTCATCTTGCCGAGCGAATAGGCGAGCTGGGCATCCGTTATTTCCGGATTGTCCTTCTTGATCAGGTCGTTGGCGGCGGCGTTGTCGCCGTAGAGATAATTGTACCAGCCCTCGATGGAGGCATCGACGAAGCGCTGGACGAGATCGGGATTGCTTTCCACCAGGTCGGTCTTGGTCGTGATCATCGTCGAATACGGATTGTAGCCGTTGTCGGCGAGCAGGAAGACCTTCGGAGCCCAGCCGGTCTGGTTCTCGATTTCGAAGGGTTCGGAGGTCAGGTAGCCCTGCTGCGCGGATTTCGGGTCGGCGATGAAGGGGGCAGGGTTGAAGGTGTAGGGCTTGTACTGGGCGTCGTTGAAGCCCTCGAAATTCTTCTTCATCCACTCGAAGAAGGTGACATAGCCGTCCTTGCCCATGAAGATGGTTTCGAGCCTGGCGAGGTCGGCGAAGGTCTCGACGCCCTGATCCGGGTGGGCGAGCAGAACCTGCGGGTCCTTCTGGAAGATCGCGGCGACGTCGACGAGCGGGATGCCTTCCTTGACGGCGTCCATTTCGCCGAGCGGGCTGCCCATGTAGAAATCGACCCGGCCGGCGATCAGCAGCGCCCGGTTGGCGGCCTGCGGCCCGCCCTGGACGATCGTGACCTTGAGGCCGTATTTCTCGTAGGTGCCGTCGGCGACGGCCTGGTAGAAGCCGCCATGCTCGGCCTGTGCCAGCCAGTTGGTGCCATAGGTGACTTCATCGAGGGCGGCGGCCGGCTGGGCGGCAAGACCAGCGGCGGCGAGGCCGAATGCAGCGAAAAAAGTCTTCGGCGTCAACAAGTTGCTCATGATCGACTGTCCCCCTTCTGGAACTCTGGCGGTTCGGGATTTTATTCCGAACCCGCATTTGACCTGTTGCCTTGCTCTTTGAAAAGCACCAAAATTCGTGCGCAACGATGCCTTTTCGGCATCGGCTGGATCTTTGTCCGTAAATCATGCGGCCTGGCTAAAATTTAAGCAAGGATGTGCCCATGCTTCACTCGCGGAAGCTGCAATATATCGACGAAATTGCCCGCTGCGGCTCCATCCGCAAGGCCGCGGCCCGGCTCAACGTCGCCTCGTCGGCGGTCAACCGGCAGATCCTGGCGCTGGAGGAGGAATTTGGGGCGCCGATCTTCGAGCGCCTGCCGCGCGGGCTGCGCCTGACGGCGGCCGGCGAGCTTTGCATCGAGCATATCCGCGAGGTGCTGAAAAATTATGAGAAACTGGAATCGCGCATTCGCGGCCTGAAGATGCCGCAGGCCGGCAAGGTTTCCATCGTGACGACGGTAGGGCTTGCGGCCGGGCCGTTGCCCGAGGTGATCGGCCGCTTCATGGAAAGCCATCCGCGCGTCCGCATCCTGCTTCTCAACGATGCCGGATCGGCGACGCTGCCGCCGGTCCTGACCGGCGAGGCGGATATCGGCCTCGGCTTCAACATTCCTGCCACGCCCGGCATCCGCACGCTGGCCAATTTCGACGTGCCGGTCGGGGTGGTGATGCCGCAGGGGCATCGGCTGACGGCGTTCGAGGCCATCGATCCGCTGGAGGTGCTTCAGGAAAAGCTGGTGCTGTCCTGCCCCGGCAACAGCCTGCGCAACGCCATCAATCTGGTGCTCGCGCCGCTGGCGCTGCCGGTGGAGCCGGTGCTTGAAACGAACTCCGTCGAACTGATGAAGAAGATGGTCAAGCTGGGATCGGGGCTGTCGCTGCTCAATCCGCTGGATGTGGTTGCCGAATGCCGCCGCGGCGAACTGGCCTTCCGGCCCTTCACCGCACCCTATGTGCGCCATCAGGCGATGAAGCTCTTCGCCCGCGCCCGGGCGCCGCTCGATGCGGCGGCGAGCCTGTTCGCGGAGTATATCATGGCCGAAATGTCGACGATGGTGCATGAATTGCAGTCGGGCGGCGCGGTGCCGGCTCCCGCCGAGCGCCGCGAGGGCTGACGTGATTCGGGCCTTGCCGGCCTATTCGCTGTAGAGATTCGAAAGCGGCCACCCGGCGAGGTCGCCGAGCATCTCGACGAAGCCGGCGACCTGGTGGCGGGCGATGCGCTCGCCGCGTTCGGCTGTGGCGGCGGAAGCGTCGCCGACGACGCCGTTCGGATTCAGGTCGTGGGCGATCCAGGCCAGCGAATGCGGCGGCAGGGGTTGCAGGAAGCGCGAATGCGCCTTCATCTCCTCGGCCTTCGAGCGGAAGTTCTCGGCCTTCTCCATGCGCACCAGGTCGGGACGGAAGTGCAGCATCAGCGATGTCTCGACATCGCCGCCGTGGATGCCGAACTTCGCCTCGTGCTCGCTGACGAGACCGTCCGGATAGCCGAAGCGGGTCCACTGGGTGGAGACGACCTGCATGGAATGGCGCACCCGCAATTCGCGGGCGACGATGTGCATGATGTCGAGATTGCCGCCGTGCGAATTGACGATGACGAGCTTGCGGATGCCGGCCTCGGCCACCTTCCCGCCGATCGCCGTCCAGGCGGGAATGAGAATGTCCCAGCCGAAGGACAGGGTTCCGGGGCCGTAGATATGTTCGTTGGCCTTGCCGATTTCCTGCATGGGAAGAACGAGGGTCGCCAGATCGTCCGGTTTCTGGCGGCGGTATTCGGCCAGCATGCCGGTGGCGATGGCGACGTCCGTGGCAACGGGCAGGTGCGGCCCGTGCTGCTCGGTGGAGGCGATCGGCAGGATGGCGATGGTCCTGTCCGGGTCCAGCCCGGCGAAATCGTAGGTGTTGAGTTCGTTCCAGTAGAAGGGCAGGCCCATCCGGAAATCTCCTGTCGCTCATGGGGTCCCTCCGGCTTAGGCAATTCCCCGTGTTCGGAAAAGCATCAATTTGCGTCCGCACCGATGCCGAATTGAGCGCAATGCGCGCAACCTCCCGAAAAACGGCAATTCGCTAAAATTGAATCTTCCGGTTTAAGCGGGCGGGAAAATCTCGGCGCTATCGTGGTCTTCACGGCGGACGAGGGCCTTGCGCCCTTGCATGAAGCGGTCCGGCCTACAGGGGATGATCCCGATCAAGGACAAGGAGCGGAGAAACCGCTCCAGAGACAGGGACAAGGGTCATGCGCAACACAGCAGCCATCGCACTGGGTCTTCTTCTGGCCGCGGCTCCGGCCCATGCCTTCGGGCCGGGCGGTCTGGCCCGCCAGTTTTCCTCGGCGGTTCCGTCGTCCGAGGTGGTCGGCGCGATTTCATACGCCTCTGCGCGGCATTCCTGCGGCGAATGCGCCGTGATGCCTTTCGCCCGCCTGACGCCGACGGCGAGCGATGCCGGCCGGTTTCTGGCGGCTCTGGGGATGGGAATCGCACCTTTCGCCGTTCCGGCGGCGGAGAGCGCCGACGCTGGCGTGCTGACCGGTTCCGTTCCTTCCGGCGAGCCTCTCTGAGGCTTTCCAGGGGTTCAGGCGCGTCGCCGCCCGCGGACGTTGCGTGACCGTTCCCGGACGGACGCCCTGAACCCGTCCTTCCCGCTTCCACCCTATTGCCGGACGTGCTCCGGGGAGAGACAGCTGCGAAAGGCGTCAGGCCTTCGGCTTGCCCTTTTCGGCGATCGCGATGCCCGCCGTCACGAGGACGAGCGCGACGATGTGGAAGCCGCTCAGGGTCTCGCCGAGGAAGACCACCGAGAGAATCGTGCCGAAAACCGGAATGAGGTTGATGAAGAGGCCCGCCCGGTTGGCGCCGATGACCTCGACGCCCTTGACCCAGAAGATTTGCGACACCAGCGAGGGCAGCAGGCCGGTATACAGAACGAGGAGCCAGCCGCGCGCATCCGGGAAGACGGCGGCTCCGCGCGACATTTCCCAGGCCAGCATGGGCACGGCGCCAACGATGGCGCCGAGCGCGGAAGCCGCCATGAGGCTCTGCCAGCCGATGGCCGGCTTCCAGCGCAGCGCGATCGTATAGACCGCATAGATGGCGGCGGCGGCGAGGACCATCAGGTCGCCGCCGTTCACTTCCAGTTCCAGAAGAGCGGCCGGATTGCCGTGGGAGGCGGTGATGGCGATGCCGGCGATGGTCAGCACGAAGCCGGCCAGTTGCGCCGCCGTGGCGCGGATGCGGAACAGGATGTAGTTGATGATGAAGATCAGCATCGGGATGATTGCCTGCTCGATGGCGCCGTTGACGCCGCTCGTCATCGTCATGGCCGTGTAGAGCAGGGCATTGAACAGCGTATAGCCGAACATGCCGTAGCCGAGCAGCAGCGCCCAGTTCCGCCGCATCAGCGGCCAGTCGCGCCGAAGCTGGGGCAGGGAAACGGCGACGATCAGGACGAAGGCGAGAACCCAGCGCAGGAGATTGAGCATCATCGGGCTGATGTGTCCGATTGCCAGCTTGCCGGAAATCATGTTGCCCGCCCACAGCAGCGTGGCGACGACGAGGAGGAGATAGGCGGTGCGGGACAAGACTCGGGGACCGTTCGCGTTCTGGATTTTCGGGTTCCGGCGACGGTGAAATGCCGGAAACGGAGGCAGATAGCGCGCCGTGCCGCGATTTGTCACGCAAAAAAGGCCATGTTTGCCCTGTAAACGGAGTCGCTTTCCGCAAAACAAACCATTATAGATGCGCGGGTTTGGAATGGCCCGGGAACGAGTTTCACCCGGGCGTACTACAGGAATTTATCGATGACGAATGTCGTGGTTGTTGGTTCGCAGTGGGGCGACGAAGGCAAGGGCAAGATCGTTGACTGGCTGTCCGAGCGCGCGGATGTCGTGGTCAGGTTTCAGGGCGGACACAATGCGGGCCACACGCTGGTGATCGACGGCGTCAGCTACAAGCTCTCCCTTCTGCCCTCGGGCGTGGTGCGTCCGGGCAAGCTGGCCGTGATCGGCAACGGCGTGGTCGTCGATCCGCATGCACTGATCGCCGAAATCGGCCGTATCGAGGCGCAGGGCGTCAAGATCACCCCCGACAATCTGCGCATCGCCGACAACGCCACGCTGATCCTGTCGCTGCACCGCGAACTCGACGGCATGCGCGAGGACGCCGCCTCGAACAGCGGCACGAAGATTGGCACCACCCGGCGCGGCATCGGCCCGGCCTATGAGGATAAGGTCGGGCGTCGCGCCATCCGCTTCATGGATCTTGCCGATCTCGACACGCTGCCGGGCAAGGTCGATCGTCTTCTGACCCACCACAACGCGCTGCGCCGCGGCCTCGGCGCGCCGGAGGTGGAGCACAAGGCGATCATGGAGGAACTGACGTCCATCGCCGACAAGGTGCTGCCGTTCCGCGAAACCGTCTGGAGACTGCTCGACCGCGAGCGCCGCAAGGGCGCGCGCATCCTGTTCGAGGGGGCCCAGGGGTCGCTGCTCGACATTGACCACGGCACCTATCCGTTCGTGACGTCCTCGAACACCGTCGCCGGCCAGGCCGCCGCCGGTTCGGGCATGGGGCCGGGCGCGCTCGGCTATATTCTCGGCATCACCAAGGCCTATACGACCCGCGTCGGCGAAGGTCCGTTCCCGACCGAACTGACCGACGAGATCGGCCAGTTCCTCGGCGAGCGTGGCCGCGAATTCGGCACGGTGACGGGCCGCAAGCGCCGTTGCGGCTGGTTCGACGCGGCGCTGGTGCGCCAGGCGGTGGCCACCAACGGCATCACCGGCATCGCATTGACCAAGCTCGACGTGCTGGACGGTCTCGACGAGATCAAGATCTGCGTCGGCTACAGGCTGGACGGGGAGGAAATCGACCATCTTCCGGCCAGCCAGGGCGCGCAGGCGCGCATCGAGCCGATCTACATCACGCTGGAAGGGTGGAAGGAATCCACCGTCGGCGCGCGCAAGTGGGCCGACCTGCCCGCCCAGGCCATCAAGTACGTCCGCCAGGTCGAGGAACTGATCGGCGCGCCGGTGGCTCTGCTTTCGACCAGTCCCGAGCGTGACGATACCATACTTGTGACCGATCCCTTTGAGGATTAATGTCGCGGCGTGTTCGGGGCGACTTCCGGTCCCTGACTTTATCCATCCGGCGCTGGCGCCGGAGAGCATGAGAAGGAACTGATGGCGGATTTTGTCGCTGTTATTCGCCGTGCCGTGGACGGCCTGGCGAACAATACGCCCGAAATGCGGGTGAAGGTTTACGACAAGGCTCGTAGCGCCGTTACCCGGCAGTTGGAGAGCATGAAGCCGCGCCCGCCCGAGGCGTTGTTCCAGCGTCAGCTCGAAAAGCTGGAAGAGGCGATCCGGGAGGTCGAGGCCGAGCATGCCGAGGCGCTGCCGGAAGAGGACACCGCTGCGCCCCTTGCAGTTCCTGTGCCCGAGCCGGAACCCGAACCGGAGCCTGTCGAACCGGAGCCTGCCGCGACCGTAGCGGAAGAAGCGCCCGCCGAGGAGGAGCCGGACGCGCAGAACGAGCCCGTTGCCGATGCCTCTGCCCCCTGGAGCGAGGAGCCGGCGCCCGAGCCCGTGTCCGAACCGGAACCCTTGGCGGAATACGCGCCTGCACCGCGGGAGCCGTCTGGCGAGGAGACGACGGAAAACGGCGATATCCACGAGACCGCGGCCATCGAGGAAGCGGCCTACGAGCAGGAAGCGATTTACGAGGAAGAACCGGCGCCCGCGGCGGCAGAGCCGGAACCGGCTGCCGACGAGCCTGAAATCGCCCCGATCCCGCATGAGGAGGAGCCCGAACCGGCTGTTCCGGTCGAGCCGGCGGAGACTTTCGAACAGGTCGAAACCGGCTATGCCGACGATCTGCCGGAATATGCGGCCGTCGAGCATGAGCCCGAGGAATATGCCGAACAGGCGCCGGCCGTCGAGCCGGAGCCGGTTTTCGAAGCTCCCGAAACGATCGAGCCGCTGGCTCCGGTCGTTGAACCCGAGCCGACGGCCGAGGCCGAGCCGGCCTATGAGCCGGAATCCGTTTCCGACGTGCCGGTCGAGCCGCCGGTGGACAGCGACGAGCCGTCGGTGGACAAGGATGGCCCGGAAGCGTGGCCCGCCGAAGAGGCGCCCGTTGCCGGTGCCTCGCAGCAGGAGCCGGCATGGGATTGGCCCTCGCACGGTGAACTTGAGATACCTGCGACGCCAGCCCCATCCGACGGGCAGGACAAGCCGCGCTCTCCGGCCTCGATCATCGACGATTTCGATGCCTATCTCGAAGGGCGGGAGACCGCTGCCGAGCCCGCGCCCTCTGCCGAGCCTGCCGATGCCGGCAAGGGCCAGAGGGACCCGAACGATGCGTGGAGCGATTTCGAGGCCCTGATCGGTTATGACGGCAACGCCGCTTCGGCGCCCGCTGCCGCCGCCGAGGACAGGTCTTCCGCCGGCAAGGCGGCGTCGGTTGCCGACGACGAAGAGCATATTCCCGGCGAGACGGCCTATCCCTATCGCGCCGTGCCGAAGCCGCGTCCGAATTTCGCGAAGATCGGCCTTGCCGGTCTCGCCGTCCTGCTGCTGGCGGGCGGCGGTTATGCGCTCTGGCTCAACCGCGATGCGATGACGGAGCTTTTCAACGGCCCGGCCACGCCCTCGGGCACACCGGTCGTTTCCACCGGTAACGGCGGCGCGGCTGCGCCGGAAGGCAGTCCGGCTGCGGCGGATCCCCAGTCGGATCCGGCCGAGGAAGCGGTGCCGAGCACCAAGTTCACGCAGCGCCTGACGCCGGAAGGCACCGAAGTCGACGAAGGCCCGGCAGCGGGCACGGGCGGCGCCCCGACGACCGAAGGCCAGTCGGTCGCCCAGCAGAACGTCGCTCCGCCGCCTGCGGCCGGCCCACAGGAGGGCGGCCAGAACGGTGCGGCGACGGCAGCTCCGGCCGTGCCCGGAGAGAAAATGCTTCTCTATGAGGAAATGCTTGGCCAGACCACGCCGACCGCGATCGAGGGCGGCGTCGTGTGGGAAGAGCGCGAAGAGGCCGACGATGCTGGCCGGCCCCAGGCCGTCGTGCAGGCGACGCTGACCGTTCCGGGCCGCAACCTGACGGCGCTCGTGACCTTCAAGCGCAATGCCGACCCCTCTCTTCCGGCAAGCCATCTGGTCGAGATCGTCTTTTCCGTTCCGGCCGATTTCGCCGGCGGCGCCATCGAAAGCGTCCAGCGCATTTCGATGAAGCGCACGGAGCAGGACCGGGGCAATCCGCTGATTGCCGTTCCCGCCCGCATCACCGACGATTTCCACATGATCGCGCTCAACGATTTCCCCGATGCGCGCGCCACCAATCTGGAACTGCTGCGGACCCGCGACTGGATCGATATCCCCGTCACCTATCGCAACGGCCGCCGCGCGCTCCTGACGCTGGAAAAGGGCACGACCGGCACGGAAGCCTTCAACAAGGCGATGACCCAGTGGGAACAGGCCGGCGCGGCGCAGCAATAAGGCGAAGGCGGCGGGAGGGCGCATCCCTCCCGCAGGGTCGTCTGCCGCACATGTCGGGTTTTTTGAGCCGCTGATCGTCCGTCCATCGAGGCGGGAACGGTGCGTCCTTTCTGGCCGGCACGGGACGGCATTCGTGCTTCGGGCATGCCGTTGTCTGCTGGAGGCGCAAAGCCCTGTGGCAACGGGGCGTCGCGCCCATTCGGCCGGCACTTGTCTGCCGCCGCTGAGAATCCGATTTGAAGGCTTGCTTGCGTTGAAAGCTGCGGGACGACCGTTGCCGACTTCCCGGCTCAGAGCCACTGAAGTTCCTGGCCATGTGGACCCGTCCACGCCACGGGTTGTCCGTTAATGTTCAAAAGGAACATGTTTTCGCGAATTGGTCCGGCTTTTTCGGCAAACTCGGGAAAAACACCTGGGCTTTCGTTGCTAAGCCAGACAACTCCTGTGTCGATCATGCTGCGGGCAAAAGCATCGCGATCATTCTGATCCGCAATGTAGCTTAAAACTGCCGTATGAAATACCACAACGGTCGCATCGCTCGGCGCTTCTGCAATCAACCCGGACAGATCCTGCCTGAGGTCTCCGGCCACAACGCGGGGGCGGTTTTTTCGGGCCACCTGAACAGCAGCGCGCAGACGCGCAAAGCGCTCATGATGTTCAGGCCAGATGAGATTCTCAAGCCACGCAACATCTTCATGGTTCGATAGGTCCAGCGGATTGAGGTCCAGTCCAGCCCTCCACACGATCTCAGGATGTTGAAGCGGAAGAGGAGCGTTTTCCGAAGCATGGCAATGGAATACGGGCGCTATCGCGCCAAATTGAGAGGGGGGCGCCAACTGCTGACGTTCCCAGTCGTACCCGTAAGCATCCGGCAGAAGACATAGACCGGCGGAAGCGCCGACCTCTATCAGCGCCAGAGGGCCTTGCATCTGGCACAGTGACGGCAGGAATGCTGCACAACGTCCGGGTTCATTCGTCTGGGTCGTACGCGTCACCATGACTTCGGCAATTGCCTGCGCGTGTTCGCCAAGCGCCTCATCGAACTCGGTGATTGACATCGGTGTCCCGCAAACATGGCGCAGTGCGGCGAAAAGCAGATTCGGCTGTTGTCTGTCCCGAGGAAGACGACTGAGAAAGGTCAGGGCGTGCTGTGTTCCCGCCACATGCTTCGCCAGTGTTTCGTAGAGAGGAGATCGTCCCGCGGCCTCCACGCGTGCAAAGCGTCGATAGCGTTCGGCTATGGAATTCATACCAAATTCCCAAGATGTGAGACCCGCTCCAGTTTGACGGAGTGGCCTGGTCCGGGCAAGGTTTGCTTCGGATTGAAAGTTTGCCGTCGCAAATCCGGGTATTCTGCAACGGTATTTCTATGGGGGACCGGGAAGAGCCGGCCGGTTTTCGTCCGGCGGGCGCCCTTGCGTGCCTTACCCTTCCACCGGTTTGGCCATGTAGACCGTCGTGCCGCCCATGAAGGGCTCGGTCAGGGTGATGGCGTAGCCCGTTCGCCGGTAGAGCGCGACATTGGTCTCGAAAGCGGCGTTGGTCAGGAGCTGGACCTCGCTCCGGCCGGCCACTCTGGCCAGATGCTCGGCGCGGGCGAGGAGCATCCTGCCGTAGCCCTTGCCCTGCTCGACGGGGGAAACGGCGATATTCTCGATCCAGAGATGATCGTCCTTCAGCATGGTTTCGATTACCCCGACGACGAGGCCGTCGACGGTCAGGAGCTCGATATGGTGTTCCATGACCGCCTTGTCGTAATCGGCCTTCATCGGCAGCGGCTCGCGGCCGACGACCGGAACCCATCGCTTGTAGGCCGCCCGGACGATGTCGCGGACCAGCGCAACGTCGGCGGCTGTGGCGGTGACGAATTCCGGTGCTGGGGTTGAAGCCATGTCATGTTCCTTGTTCGACGGTTGAAGGCAAAGAAAAACCCTGCCGGCGGGGTTCGCGGGCAGGGTCGGGTTCCGGTTTCGGAAGGGGTATGCGGCTTTATGCCGTGCCCCGTCTCCCGCCAAACGCCGACGCGCCCCGCTTTGCAGCGTGGCGACGGCGTCGGTTCGCGGAGATCAAGACGAATGCGTTCATGGCCTCAGTCTAGCAATCCGGGGAGCGGCGTCAAGCGTCCACCACCCTGAGGGCGTTTGCGGCTTCCACGGCCTGCTTCTGTACGGCCTCCTGCACCTTTTCGAAGGCACGCACCTCGATCTGGCGCACGCGCTCGCGGCTGATGTCGAATTCGGTGGAGAGTTCCTCCAGCGTCACCGGGTCCTCGGACAGGCGCCGCGCCTCGAAGATGCGGCGTTCGCGGTCGTTGAGAACGCTCATGGCCTTGGCCAGCATGCGGCGGCGGGTTTCCAGCTCGTCCTGCTCGATCAGCGTCGCTTCCTGGCTTTCGCTCTCGTCCACCAGCCAGTCCTGCCACTGGCCGCCTTCGCCTTCGGAGGCGCGCAGCGGCGCGTTCAGCGAGGCGTCGCCGGACAGGCGGCGGTTCATCGACACCACCTCCTCTTCGGAGACGTTGAGCTTGGTGGCGATCTCCTTCACCTGGTCGGGCCTCAGGTCGCCGTCGTCGATGGCCTGGATGCGGCCCTTGAGGCGGCGCAGGTTGAAGAACAGGCGCTTCTGGTTGGCGGTGGTGCCCATCTTCACCAGAGACCACGAGCGCAGGATATATTCCTGGATGGACGCCTTGATCCACCACATGGCGTAGGTCGCCAGACGGAAGCCGCGTTCGGGGTCGAATTTCTTCACGGCCTGCATCAGGCCGACATTGCCTTCGGAAACGACCTCGCCGATCGGCAGGCCATAGCCGCGATAGCCCATCGCGATCTTCGCCACGAGGCGCAGGTGGCTGGTGACGAGCTGGTGGGCGGCATCGCGGTCGCCATGTTCCTGATAACGCTTGGCCAGCATGTATTCCTGCTGCGGCTCAAGCATGGGAAACTTGCGGATCTCGTCCAGATAGCGGTTCAGACCGGCTTCCCCGGCCGTGATCGTCGGCATCGAATTGCGGGCCATAAAGCACCCTCCTTGTAAAACGGCCCCCCTTGTCATCTCCCCGAGGCGGACCCATATCAGGTTCAACGCTAGAGCGAGGAAATGGCTCCCATGCGGGCGAGCCTTTTGCCACGGTTTCATGGAAACCCGTGTCTACGATTTACCAGTTAAGTGCGGCCGAACCGTGTTTCAATAGCGGCGGAGGGTCACACCCGTGTGATGAACCGAAAAAATCGTCACTTTGTTGCAGGCGGCCCTATTCCCTCAGCGCACCAGCCAGTTTTTCCATGTCGTCGGGCAGCGGAGCCTCGAAGCGCATCACCTCGCCGGTGCGCGGATGTTCGAAGGCCAGCATATAGGCGTGAAGCGCCTGACGGGGAAAGGCGTTGACGGTTGCCTTGGCCTCGTCCGGCAGGAGATTGGCCTTGGTGCGGAAGGCGGCGCCGTAATCCGCATCGCCGATCAGCGGATGGCCGATATGGGCCATGTGAACGCGGATCTGGTGGGTGCGGCCGGTTTCCAGGCGGCACTCGACCAGAGAGGCGAGGCAGGTCGCGTCCGGCTTCTCGCGGAACCGCTCGATCACCTCGTAATGGGTGATGGCCTCGCGGGCGTCGTCGCTTTCCTCGCGCTTGACGGCGCGCTTGGTGCGGTCGCCGGCGCGTCCGAGCGGCGCGTCGATCGTCCCGGCCAGCCGGTTCGGGCGGCCCCAGACGATGGCCATGTAGGCGCGTTCCAGTGGCCCGGTGCGGCCGTGGTCGGCAAATTGCGCGGCCAGATGCCGGTGGGCCGTGTCGTTCTTGGCGACCACCATGACGCCGGTCGTATCCTTGTCCAGACGATGGACGATGCCGGGGCGGCGCACGCCGCCGATGCCCGAAAGGCTCATCCCGCAATGGTGGATCAGCGCGTTGACCAGCGTGCCCGTCCAGTTGCCGGCGCCGGGATGGACGACGAGGCCGGCGGGTTTCACCAGCACGATCAGGTCGTCATCCTCGTAAAGCACGTCGAGCGGAATATCCTCGCCCTGCGGCTCGGGGTCTTCCGGCTGGGGCATGCCGATCTCTACCGTCTCGCCCGGATGCACCTTGCGCTTCGGCTCGGCGACGGGCTTGCCGTCGACGAAAACCGAGCCGCCCTCGATCAGCGCCTTGACGCGGCTGCGGGAGATTTCGCCTTCCAGAGCGCCCGCCAGCCAGGCGTCGAGACGGCCGCTCGCGCCTTCAGGCACGATCAGGACTTTCTTCTCGCCTTCGGCTTGTTTAAAGGGATCGCTCATCGATAGTTTTCTTCCAAATGCCGGAAACGGACCAGAAACGGGGTTGTCATGTCGCAGATCGAACCAGAAGTCGAGGAGGAAAAGCCGCTCGACCCGGTGATGGAGAACGTTCGCCGCAAGATGATCCGTCTCCAGATCGTTTCGGGCCTCGTCATGTTCGTCAGCCTTATGGCGGTGTTCGGCGCCGTTGTCTACAAGGTGACGACCGGCGGCAGGTCCGAACCGGCTCCCGCTGCGACCCCGACTCCGGTGCCGGCTGATGCGCCGCTCAACCTTCTGGCCGCGCTGCCGGCGGGGTTCACCGTCACGCATGTCTCGCTCTCCGGCCCGCAGGTGCTGTTCTACGGCACGGCGGCGGACGGAGGCGCGCGCGCCTATGTCTTCGACATCACCACCGGCCGCATCGCCGCGACGATCGCTGTCGGCGAGTAGGCCGTGGCCGCGCCCGTCGCCATAGACGATCCGGACGACCCGCGCGTCGCCGCGTTCCGCGACATCAGCGAGCGCGATCTGGTCGGGCGGCAGGGCCGCTTCATCGCCGAAGGCACCGTCGTCCTGCGCATGCTGGCGGCGGCCCATGCGGCGGGGCGGTTCCGGGCGGAGCAGGTCCTCATCCTCGAAAATCGCCTGCCGGGCGTCGAAGCGATTCTCGATGCCTTTCCGGCCGATGTTCCCGTCTATGTGGCGCCGGCGCGGGTCATCGACGCCGTCGCCGGCTTTCACCTGCATCGCGGTGTGCTGGCCATCGGCCGCCGTCCCGACGCGGCGCCCGATCTCGATTCGCTGATCGCAACGCTTCCGGACCGCGCCTTGGTGCTGGCGGGCTGCGGCATCTCCAACCACGACAATGCCGGCAGCCTGTTTCGCAACGCCGCGGCGTTCGGCGCGGATGCGCTGTTTCTCGATGAAACGAGCTGCGACCCGCTTTACCGCAAGGCGCTCCGGGTTTCGGTCGGTTCGGTGCTGGCCGTGCCGTTCGTCAGGCAGGGCAGCATTCTCGATCTACTGGAAAAGCTCGATGCCGCCGGTTTCGCCGTCTGGGGGCTTTCGCCGCGCGGCGAGGCGGAGGTCGGCGACATTCCCGTCGGCCCGCGCATGGCGCTGGTGATGGGCACGGAAGGCGAGGGGCTGCCGCAGGCGGTCATGTCCCGGTTCAGGACGGCACGGATCGCCCAGCGCCCGCATCTCGACAGTCTCAACGTCGCGATGGCGGCGGGGATCGGTCTCTACCGGATCGCGCAGCTCCAGGGCCGGATCTGAGGCCCCCGGGCGGGGCACGGCGGGTGTTCTGCCGTTACTCCTTGCCGATCTCGCGCTCGGCCATCGCCGTCTTGATCCGGGCCGCGAGGCTGATGCGGCCGCCGTCCCGGACGGGCGGGCTGGCTATCAGGATCTCGCGGATCCGTTCGGCATTCTGGCCCCGTCCGCCGGCATAGGCGGTCATCGCGGCTGCCAGATCGGCCAGTTCCTCGCGCAGCGCGTCGTCGTCGCGGTCGGTTTCGGCGGCGCGGATGCGTTCCATCAGCGCCTTGCTGCGCTTTTCCAGCCGCTCGACTTCGCGGTTTTCTCTCGGCATCTCGTCATCGACCTCGTCAACGGGCGGGCCGGCCTGATCCGGCACCTGTTCGTCGGCCCCCGCCAGCGACAGGGACAGTTTCAGGCTTTCGTTCTGGCGCAGCAGATCGCGCAGGCGCTCCCTGAGCTGCTCGACCTCGCGCTGGCGCCGTTCCAGCCGGGTTTCCATATCGGCCAGATCGGCGGCCTGTTGCAAGGTTTTCTGTTCCAGCCGCGCGAGACGGTCCTCGGACTGGCCGGAGCGGCGCTCGAGGTCGGAAAGGCTGCTGGTGGACTGGAGATAGTCGTTGCGCAGCAGGTCCCGCTCGTTGCGAAGGGCCTGCACGCGGGCGGCGAGGTTCTCGTTTTCCGCCTGACGGGCCGCAACGTCCAGGCGAAGGCCGGAAATGTCGGTCTCGAGGCGGCGGGCGCGCTCCTCGTGCAGGCCGATCTCCTTGCGCAGCGTGTCGATGGTGGTCTGGGAGAGATCGAGTGCCGCCTTCAGGTCGGCATTGTGCATGCCCAGGCGGCGGTTTTCCGTCCGCATGTCGGCGGCGGCGGTGTTCATCTCCTCGATATGCAGTTTCAGGTCGTCGGTTTCCGCCTTCAGGCGGGCGGCTTCGGCGGCCATGTCCTCGGCCTGTCTTGCCGCCGCCAGCCGGGCGTCCCGCTCCTGGCGCAGATCGTGGCCGATCCTGGCGGCTTCGGCGGCGTAGACCGCGCGCTCCATGTCCTTCTGCGCCCGCACTTCCTCGGGGCTGATGGGCATCGTCGCGTAGATGCGCCGCTCCGTATAGGCGACGATCCGCCGGTGGATGGCGGGCGCAATCGCCACGGCCAGCAGCGCCGCCGTCAGAAATCCCAGTGCGAACAGAAGCGCATATTCGATCACGGCTGGCCGTTTCCTTCGCCCGCTTTCCTGATTGCCGACCGGTGATGTCTAGACCATGTCGCCGCCGGCAAGCGATTATCCTTTAATGCCCGCGGCTCAGAACGGGTTCCAGGTTGGCGAGCGCGTCACCTTCAGATAGCCGAGATTGACGCCGAGTCGCGCGCCGATGCCGGTGCGGATCGGAACGAGCAGGACGTTGTTGTTCGACAGGACCGTCATGCCGAATCCGGCGACGATGAAGGCGGAACCGCTGACGCCGCCGTAACGCCTGTAGAGCGCGTCGACGGAGGGCAGGTTGTAGACGAGCATCATGGTGCGCGCGCCCTGGCCGCCGTAGTCGAGGCCGAGGGAGGGGCCCTGCCAGAAGGTGGGATGCTGGCCGGCATTCTTGGTGTAAAGGTCGCCCTCGCCATAGGTGAGGCCGGCGATGAAGGCGCCCGAGCCTTCCTGGCCGAGAATATAGCCGTTGGGCAGGCCGTAGCGTTCGAAGGCCTTTTCCACGACCTTGGCGAGGCCGCCGCTGGTCGAGCCGAAGAAACCGTGTCCGGCATCCACGATTTCCTGAATGCTGTACTGGCTGTTGCCGCTTTGGGCCAGCGCCGGAACGGCCGCACCGGATGTCGCGGCGAGCGTGGCGATCAGGCCGAGCATCTGCCGGCGGGTGAAGTTGTCGAAACGCATGTTGTTCGGTCCTTCCGGTTGGGCGCGACCCGGCCCCTCCTCGCGCCAAATACGGTTTTGCGGGTGATTTCCATCCGATTCCGCAGCTATTTCGCCGTCGGGCGACGGGAATGATATTTGCTCCGATGGTGTTAACATTCGGTTTACCAAAACTGGTGTCATTATGACCCATATCCGCGACCGCTTCGCGTGCCGGGCCTTTTCGCTTTTGCGGCGTGCGGGCAGGCGGGCGGGCTCGACTCTTCAGGAGACATGCATGCCGAAGAATCCCAATCTCACCCTGTCCGGGTCGGACCTCGCAGCGTTGCTGTGCAGCCGGGTCTGTCACGACGTCATTTCTCCCGTCGGCGCGATCAACAACGGGCTGGAACTGCTGGACGAGGGCGGCACGGATGCCGATGCGATGGACCTGATCCGGACCAGTGCGCTCAATGCCTCCGTGCGACTCAAATTCGCCCGGCTCGCCTTCGGCGCTTCCGGCTCGGCGGGCTCCTCGATCGATACCGGGGAAGCCGAAAAGGCCGCCAAGGACTTCGCCGCCGCCGAAAAGAAGACGGAAGTCACCTGGTCGGGACCGCGCGCCATCGTCCCCAAGAACCGCGTCAAGTTGCTTCTGAACCTCTTTCTCGTGGCATATGGCGCCATCCCGCGCGGCGGCTCCATCGACATCGTCCTGGAGAACCCGGAATTCGACGCGGTGTTCACCCTGACGGCCAGGGGGCGCATGCTGCGCGTGCCGCCGAAGTTCCTGCAACTCGTCGAAGGCAAGCTGGAAGAGGCGGTGGATGCCCATGCCATCCAGCCATACTACACCATTCTGCTCGCCGACGAGAGCGGCATGGAACTTTCCCATGTCGTCAACGAGGACAATATCGTCTTCACGGCGCGCATCGTTCCGGCGGAGTGACACGGGCGCAGTAACCCTTCCTTATCGTCTGTCGTGCTTGAATGGCTGGCGGAGAGGCCCTGTGAGGGGCATCTCGCGCCGGCTTTCGGCGGTCTAGAGCATGTCCGGTGAACACAGGTTCACCGGACATGCTCTGGCTCTTTGTTTTTGCCGCATTGTCCGACGCCGAAGCGATTCCGCTTCGGCTGGAAATGCTCCAACCGAAGCCCGGCATTCCGGACGTAACGAAAGGTGCCGATATGAAACGCCTGATGATCGTGGACAATTCCGATATCGTTCGGAAGGTCGGGCGGCGCATCCTGACGGAAATCGGTTTTCTCGTCAGCGAGGCGCGCGATGCCGGCGAGGCCCTGGACCGGTGCCGGGCCGAGCTTCCCGATGTCGCCATCGTCGATTCGTTCGCGGACGGTGCGCTGGAACTGATTGCGGAGATGCGCCGCCTTGCCGGCGACCGCCAGATCAGGATCTTCTATTGCCTGGTCGAGAACGACCTAAAGAAGATGATGGTCGCCAAGCGCGCCGGCGCCACCGATTTCATGCTGAAGCCCTTCGACCGCCGAAGCCTGACGGCCGCGGTCGGCACCATCGATACCGCCGCCTGATCCCGCCGAAGCGTGGTCCCAGACCCGGGGAAGGGCGTGGACGCCTGCGGGCCGAAAAACGAGAAGAGCCTGCCCTTCCGGCAGGAAGGACAGGCCCGTAAATGGCTGGCGGTACGGGTCTTTTTCAGGCGGTTTCGAGGAATTCGGCGCTGCCGTCGGGCTCGCGCAGCACATAGCCGCGGCCCCAGACCGTTTCGATGTAGTTGGCACCGCCGGCGGCGTTGGCCAGCTTCTTGCGCAGCTTACAGATGAAGACGTCGATGATCTTCAGTTCCGGCTCGTCCATGCCGCCATAGAGGTGGTTCAGGAACATTTCCTTGGTCAGCGTCGTGCCCTTGCGCAGCGAGAGCAGCTCGAGCATCTGGTATTCCTTGCCGGTCAGGTGAACACGCTGGCCGCCGACCTCGACGGTCTTGGCGTCGAGGTTCACCACCAGCTCGCCGGTGACGATGATCGACTGGGCGTGGCCCTTGGAGCGGCGCACGATCGCGTGGATGCGGGCGACCAGCTCATCCTTGTGGAAGGGCTTGGTCATGTAGTCGTCCGCGCCGAAACCGAGGCCGCGAACCTTGTCTTCGATCCCGGCCATGCCGGACAGGATGAGAATGGGCGTCTTGACCTTCGAAAGGCGCAGCGTGCGCAACACTTCGTAGCCGGACATGTCCGGCAGGTTCAGGTCGAGAAGGATGATGTCGTAATCGTAGAGCTTGCCCAGATCGACCCCTTCCTCGCCGAGGTCGGTCGTATAGACGTTAAAGCTTTCCGACTTGAGCATCAGCTCGATGCTCTGCGCTGTGGCGCTGTCGTCTTCGATGAGTAGAACCCGCATGTTAATCCCCTTTACCGCCGCCGAAAGGTGTTTGACTGCCCCCTACGCGATACGGACCCAGACATTGCCTGATTTGGAAGCTGCCACCAAATGGTTAACAAATTCTGATTCCCTCTGGCAAGGTGTATCGAATTTATTAAATAAGATTGGCACTTCCCTGTTTTCACACATGAATCTGTCATCGCCAAAACTGAATCTCTACGTGAGGAAATCCCGCTAAGTGATTCAACCGACTCATCATTGCCGGTTCGTTTTTTTGAGGCGCCGTATTTACCGACCCTTAAATGATCGTCCCTATCATTAACGATGCCCGTAAACGAAAGGTTACCATCGGTAGGTTTTTGTTAAGGTCGAGATGTTTTTTCGCCACAGGTTCTCTAAAGGAGCCGTTAACGGGTGCATCTGTAAGTAAGCCGGGATCTCGCGTCACGGGAGTATAGCGTATGAAGCCGCATGACAGTCTTGTCCGCCTGAAGGAATTTCAGGTGAACGAAAAACGCCGCCAGCTGCAACAGTTGCAGATGATGATTGCAGAGTTCGAGAAAATGGCGAAGGAGCTGGAGCACCAGATCACTCTGGAGGAAAGCAAATCCGGCATTAGCGATCCGAATCACTTCGCCTACCCGACCTTTGCCAAGGCGGCGCGCCAGCGTGCCGACAATCTTCAGGTCTCGATCCGCGACCTGAGGACCCAGCAGGAAGCTGCGGAGCTCGCCTTCGAGGAAGCTGTCGCAGAACGCGACAAGGCGGCCGCCCTTGGCGAGCGCGACGGAGCGATGCGCGCCCGGGCCTGATGTCCCGGAGCGAGGCAGGCTTCATCTTCCGTGCGGATCACCGCTCCGCGGGGCGGGGAGAAAAGTCATGTCCGCCCGCTACGTTCCACGGGCGGGCATGACTTTCCTGGATCTGGCCTGAAACGAGGCGCGCGAATCCGTTCGCGCGCCTTTGGCGTTCGCCTGTTCGCTGCGGACCGGCGGCTTGGCGTCAGCCGGCGATCACGTCGCGCCATTCGGGGTGACGTGCGACCTGCGCCTTGAAGAAGGGGCAGAGCGGAATGATGCGCCAGCCGTTGGAGCGCGCATCCTCGACGGCCCTGAGGGCGAGGGCCTGCCCAACGCCCCGGCCGCGCAACGCATCCGGAACGCCGGTGTGATCGAGGATGATCAGTGTCGGCGATGTGCGGGAAAAGGTCATTTCGGCTTCGTGGCCGTCCACCACCGCAACGTAGCGGCCGCCGCTCGGCCTGTCCTCGCGAACGATATCCATTCTGTCCTCCCTGATCCTTCGTTTCGGAATGTCTTTGAAACTGGCGATTCCGGCGAAAAAGGCAAGGGGTGGCAAGGCATGGGGCAGGGGCGTGCCAACGGCGAAAGCCCGCATGCGGCCGTCAAGGCGCTGGCGGGCTTTCGGAAAAATCTTTCGCCGGCCGGAAAACCCGGCCCGGAAGCTGGGTCAGTGGCGATACTGCTGGATGCGCGTGGTGCGCAGGCCGGCAAGACCGTGATCGTTGATGGAGGATTGCCAGGACAGGAACTCCTCGACGGTCAGGGTATAGCGCTCGCAGGCTTCCTCGAGGCTGAGCAGGCCGCCTCTTACCGCTGCGACGACCTCCGCCTTGCGGCGGATCACCCAGCGGCGGGTGTTTGCCGGCGGCAGATCGGCAATCGTCAGCGGACTCCCATCGGGGCCGATGACGTATTTTACTCGGGGACGCATCACTTCGGTCATTGTACTCTCTACACAAACTCAAGACCACGGATGAAACTCTAGCCCGCCACATTTAAAAATTGCCTAAACGGATGAGCGCAATTTTTCCTATTTGCCCGACAGGGCGCATAGGGCGCCTCAGACAGCCTTTTTCGGCGTTTTACGGGCCAAAAACGAAAAAAAAGCGCCGAAACGGCGCCTTTGGGTATTCACATCGTGGCAGGAAAAGGGATCAGAACCCCTTTCCGCCCTTCAATTCCGAAACGATCGTGCCGAAGATAATGCGCATATCGAGCCAGAAAGAGAAGTTTTCCACGTAATGAAGGTCGCATGCGATGCGTGCCCGCGCCTTGCCGGGACGGTCGGTCGGCCCGCGAAGGCCGCGCATCTGGGCAAGGCCGGTCAGGCCGGGGCGCACCACATGGCGGCGATGATAGTCCGGAACCAGCTCTTCATAGGGAATGCCGGCGGCCAGCATGCCGATGGCGTGGCAACGCGGCCCCACCAGCGACATGTCGCCTTTCAGCACATTGAGCAGCTGCGGCAGCTCGTCGATATTGGTGCGGCGCAGCACCGCGCCGACGCGCGTCACGCGCGGATCGTTCTGCACGGTCTGGGCGACGCCCGTCACATCGCAGAGATCGGTGCGCATCGAGCGGAACTTGAAGACGCGAATCTTCTTGCCGTCCTTGCCCCAGCGCGTCTGGCTGAAGAACACGGGGCCGGGGCTGTCCAGCTTGATCAATGCGGCAACTGTCAAAAAAAGCGGCAGGAGCATCAGCAGGGTTGCACCTGACGCAGCGATGTCGAAAGCCCGCTTCATCGCGAACTGGATGGCTTTGCGCGGCGCATATTGCGGCAGCGCGACGTCGATCATCGGATCATGATGGACGAGTTGCGGTGTCTCTTGAGACTTAGTGTCGTCGCTTCTCAGCACTTCAAGGATGCTCACGCTGTTCACCCGATAACACAGTTGGAGGTTAATCTCGGTCGTTTTTTAAACCATTCGGCTTTTCAAGTCATCACGTAAATTAAGTATTGGTTAACCCTCGAGCGACTTTTTGCGGTTGGAGGTCTACAGGCGAAATGGTGCGAAATTGTGAAACGGTGCACCTGCAAGGCACTGTTTCGCCAGCACTTACAGCATGACACCTGTCAATTCAGTCCTGTTCTCACCGCATTCGAGTTGTGCGTTGCCTGCATGACTGATCGACAGCCTGTCTCCCGAGTTGAGACGTGCGAATCCCGTTACGGTCTGGGTCAGGGCGACGGAGCCCGAGGCGCCTCCCTGGCATTTCAGCAGTTCCGTCGTGCCGTTGGCGAGCAGGGTGATCTCGTGGCCGGCGGAGGACAGGATCACCAGTTTCATCGACAGGAAATAGAGGCCGCCTGCGGGAATGTGCAGTGCGAAACCGGCCGAGAGCGCCGTGTCGAGAACCGCGTCGCCCTGAAGATTGGAAATGTGCTGGAAGCCCGTTTGGCTGCCGGGGGCGGGCGACAGCGTTCCGGGGCCGGACCAAGCACGGAAAGCCGGATTGAGCGGCCGGTGGACCTCGCCCGATTGCGTGACGGCGAGCGCCGTCGCCCAGCCGGTCCCGTCGCCGACCTTGATGGAGAATTCGTTGTTGCCGCTCAGGCCCATTTCCGCGAAGCCGGTCCAGTCGGACTGGAAGAGGAGCGAGGCGGTGTCGCCGGCGGCGGCCTTGTTGATCTTGAGTTGATGGCCGTTTCCGGCATGGGTCAGAAGCGTGGCGTCGGCGGCGACCGCCAGCCGGTTGGTCTGGTCCGCGGCCGTCGAGATGCCCAGTGTCCGGCATTCGGCCTCGTCGGGAAGCGGCACGCCGCGCCAGCCGTCGCCGTCGTAGACGAGCAGCCGTCCGCCCGCCATGTCCCACGCGCGCCAGCCGGCTCGCGGGGCGAGATAGATCCACGCGCCGTCCTGGCGCATGGCGATTCGCCCGTCGCGGCCGCTCCATTCGCCGTCCGCGCCGAGAGCGATGGCGAAGCACCGGCCTTCCTCGGGCGAGGCGGGTGGCGAGGCCAGCGTTGCGGCGAGCGTCAATTGCACGGTCGCGTCCAGCCGCTGGAGCGCCTCGTTGTGCGTCACATGCTTCTGCGCCTGGGAGGGGAGAATGTAGGGCATTTCGAGATTGGCTGTGTTTTCCGTCATGGCTGCGCTTTCAATGGTGTCGTTGCTCGCCTGAGATTACGCCCGGGCGGCGGTGCGGGAATGCCGCATGCCTCAACCCATTGAAAAACCTTGGTTCGTATTTCCGTATTTAAGCCTTGAGGGGTGCCTATCGGGCCGATCGGGATTTTTCGCGGCCGGGCCGGGGCGGAATTGGGGTCATATCGGGGCGGAACGCCGGACAGGTCCGTTTTTTTGTTTTTTCTTGCGCCCGGCTGTGCCAACCTGATTCCGGTTTGCCGAAATGGATTCACGCATGCGATACTCAGCCCTTTCCATCATCAAGAATGCCTTCAGCGGAAATCGTGACTGGAAACCCGCCTGGCGAGAGCCGGAGCCCAAGCCCCATTACGACGTCATCATCGTCGGCGGCGGTGGCCACGGTCTGGCGACGGCCTATTATCTCGCCCGGGAGTTCGGCATCAGGAACGTCGCCGTTCTGGAAAAGTCCTGGCTCGGTTCGGGAAATATCGGCCGCAACACCACGATCATCCGGTCGAATTACCTGCTGCCGGGCAACAATCCGTTCTACGAACTGTCCATGCAGCTCTGGGAAGGGCTGGAGCAGGATTTCAATTTCAATGCGATGGTTTCGCAGCGCGGCATCATCAACCTGTTCCATTCGGACGGGCAGCGCGATACCTATCGCCGCCGCGGCAACGCCATGCGGCTGCACGGGGTGGATGCGGAAATCCTCGACCGCAAGGACCTGCACAAGATCGCCCCCTATCTCAATTTCGACCATGCGCGCTTTCCGGTCCTCGGCGCGCTTCGCCAGAAGCGGGCCGGAACGGCGCGTCACGATGCGGTGGCCTGGGGCTATGCGCGCGGCGCCGACAGCCGGGGCGTCGATCTCATCCAGCATTGCGAGGTGACGGGCATTCGCCGCGAGGGCGGCCGGGTGACGGGGGTGGAGACGACGAGGGGCTTCATCGGCTGCAACAAGCTGGCGCTGGCGACCGCCGGCCATTCCTCGGTGACGGCGGGAATGGCCGGGCTGACGCTGCCGATCGAGACGCATGTGCTCCAGGCGTTCGTCTCCGAAGGGCTGAAGCCGGTGATCGACACCGTCATCACCTATGGCGGCGGACACTTCTATATATCGCAGTCGGACAAGGGCGGCCTCGTCTTCGGCGCGGATATCGACATGTATTCCTCCTATGCCCAGCGCGGAAACCTGGCGACGGTGGAGAAAACCCTCGAGGAAGGCGTTTCGCTGATCCCTGGCCTGTCGCGCGTTCGCGTGCTTCGCTCCTGGGGCGGGGTGATGGACATGACGATGGACGGATCGCCGATCATCGACAAGGCACCGCTCGACAATCTGTATCTCAATGCCGGCTGGTGCTACGGCGGCTTCAAGGCGACGCCGGCCTCCGGCTTCTGCTTCGCCCACCTGATCGCGCGGGAGGAGGCGCATCCCGTCGCCCGCGCCCTTCGCCTCGACCGCTTCCAGCGCGGCCTTCTTCTCGACGAGGGCGGCAAAGGCCCTCAACCCAATCTTCACTGAGACATATCATGGCAAGTCTGATTTCCTGCCCGCATTGCGGCATTCGCCCCAAAGAGGAATTCACCATCCGTGGCGACGCGTCGCCCGTGCGCCCCGCACCGGAGGCGCCGGAGGAGGCGTGGTTCGCCTATGTCTACCTGCGCGACAATCCGAAGGGCCGCATTCGCGAAAGCTGGCACCACACCAGCGGCTGCCGGCGCTTCCTGATCGTCGAGCGCGACAACACGACCCATGAAGTCTTTTCGGTGACGGATGCCGCCGCAGCACGGGAGGCGGCCGAATGAGCTCCTACCGCCTGTCCTCCGGCGGTCTGATCGACCGGACTGCCGGCTTCTCCTTCAGCTTCGACGGACGCCCGATGCGGGGCTTTTCGGGCGATACGCTGGCGTCGGCCCTGCTTGCCAACAACGAGGTTCTGGTCGGACGCTCCTTCAAGTACCACCGGCCGCGCGGCATCCTGACCGCCGGGGCTGCCGAGCCGAACGCGCTCGTGACCATCGGCACCGGCGGGCGGCGCGAGCCGAACACCCGGGCGACGGTCGCCGAACTGTTCAACGGCATGGAAGCGATCAGCCAGAACCGCTGGCCGTCTCTCTCCTTCGACATCGGCGCGGTGAACGGCCTTTTGTCACCCTTCCTCGGAGCGGGCTTCTACTACAAGACCTTCATGTGGCCGGCGGCCTTCTGGGAGAAGGTTTATGAGCCGCTGATCCGCCGTGCCGCCGGTCTCGGCAAGGCGTCGATGCAGGCCGATCCGGACCGCTATGAAAAAGCCTGGGCCCATTGCGACCTGCTGGTGGTCGGCGCCGGCGCGGCCGGCCTGATGGCGGCGCTGACGGCGGCGCGCTCCGGCCTGCGGGTCATTCTCGCGGACGAAGGCTTCCGTCCCGGCGGCTCGCTCCTGTCCGAAACCGCCCGGATCGGCGGGCACCTGCCGGCGGATTTCGTCGCCTCGGTTCTCGACGAGCTTGCAAGCTTCCCGGACGTGACGGTGATGCCGCGCACGACCGTTTTCGGCTGGTACGACGACAATGTGTTCGGCGCGGTCGAGAAGGTGCAGAAGCATATTGCGGACCCGTCGCCCGACAGGCCGGTGGAACGCGTCTGGCGCATCGTCGCCAGGCGGGCCATCCTGGCGACCGGGGCGGAGGAACGGCCGCTGGTCTTCGGCGGCAACGACAAGCCGGGCATCATGATGGCGTCGGCCATGCGAACCTATCTCAACCGCTACGCCGTTGCGGCAGGGCGGCGGGTGGCCGTCTTCACCAATGGCGGCTCCGGCTACCGGACGGCGGAGGACCTGGCCGCTCTCGGCATCGAGATCGCGGCGGTCGTGGACAGCCGCGGCACGGTTCCCCAGACCACGCCGAAAGGAGCGCGGCTGATCCACAATGGCGGCATCGTCGCCACGCGCGGACGCAATCGCCTGACGGGCGTGATCGTCGAGCGGTCCGGCTTCCAGGAAACGATCGAGTGCGATGCGCTGGCCATGTCCGGCGGCTGGTCGCCGGTCATCCATCTGGCCTGCCAGCGCGGCGGAAGGCCGGTCTGGTCGGACGAGAAACAGGCGTTCCTGGCACCCGACAATGGCGAGCTTCTGGTTGCTGCCGGGGCGGCGGCCGGGCTTTCCGGTCTCGGCGAGGCACTGAAGGACGGCGCGGAGAAGGCCCTAGCGGCGCTGCGCAGCCTCGGCAAGCGGCCGAAGGCACGCGACGTGCCGGAGGTCGAGGGCGAATACGATCCGGCCTTCGCTGCGCTGTGGTATGTGCCGGGCGCCCGGCAGAAGGCCTTCGTCGATTTCCAGAACGACGTGCATGTCGCCGATCTGGGGATCGCCAAGCGCGAGGCCTACGGTTTCGTCGAGCATGCCAAGCGCTACACGACCGGCGGCATGGCGACCGATCAGGGCAAGCTCGGCAACGTCAACATGGCGGGCATTCTCGCCGGCATGAGGGGCGTGTCGCCCGCCGAGGTCGGCACAACCACGTTCCGGCCGTTCTATACGCCGGTGTCGTTCGGGGCGCTGGCAGGCCCGTCGCGCAACAGGGAATCGAAGCCGGTCCGCACCTCGCCGCTGCACGGCTGGGCGAAGAAGAACGGCGCGACCTTCGTGGAAGCCGGGCTGTGGTATCGCTCGGCGTGGTTCCCGCGGTCGGGCGAGGCGACCTGGCGCGACAGCGTGAACCGTGAAGTGCTGACGGTGCGGGCGAATGCCGGCCTCTGTGACGTCTCCACGCTCGGCAAGATCGAGATTTTCGGCGCCGACGCGGCGGAATTCCTCAACCGGGTCTACTCCAACGCCTTCCTGAAGCTGCCGGTCGGCAAGGCGCGCTACGGGCTGATGCTGCGGGAGGACGGGATCGTCTTCGACGACGGCACCACGAGCCGCCTTGCCGAGAACCACTATTTCATGACCACCACGACCGGCCATGCGGCGGAGGTCATGACCCATCTCGATTATTGCGCCCAGGCGCTGTGGCCGGAGCTCGACGTGCGCTTCGTGTCGTCTTCCGACCAGTGGGCGCAGATGGCGCTTGCCGGGCCGAAGGCGCGCACCATCCTTCAGGAGATCGTCGAGGACGATGTGTCCAACGCGGCATTTCCGTTCCTCGCCGCCCGCGAGGTGACGCTGAAGGGCGGGCTGAAGGCCCGGCTTTTCCGCATTTCGTTCTCGGGCGAACTCGCCTACGAACTGGCGGTTCCGGCCGATTACGGCGAGGCCGTCGCCGACGCCCTGATGGAGGCGGGCGGTCCGCACGGGATCTGCGCCTATGGCGTCGAGGCCCTTGCGGTGTTGCGCATCGAGAAGGGCCACGTCACCCATAACGAACTCGACGGGCGCACCATCCCGGACGATGTGGGACTGGGCAAGATGGTTTCGGCGGTCAAGCCGGATTTCGTCGGCAAGCATCTCGCCAGCCGTTTCGGGCTGACGGCGGCCGACAGGCTGCAACTCGTCGGGCTGAAGCCGGTCGATCCGAACAGCACCGTCCGGGCGGGGTCGCATATCCTGAAGGAGGGGGCGAAGCCCTCGCTCATCAACGATCAGGGCCATGTGTCCTCGGCCTGCTATTCGCCGACGCTGCAATCGTTCATCGGGCTGGCGCTGCTGAAATCGGGCCGCGAACGGCACGGGGAGAGGGTCATCGTCTGGGACGGCCTGCGGAACGAGGAGTTTCCGGCCATCGTCTGCACTCCGGTCTTCGTCGATCCGGACGGCAGCAAGCTGCATGTATAAGGGAAGGTGGGCGCGATGAATTTCATTCCGAGGCATCCGGTCGAAACCGCTCTGTCCGCAACGCCGTCGGCCGCGGGCGTCAATCATCTTTCGGTGCCGCGCAGCCGCGCGCTGTGGTCCGTTCTCGCCCACAAGGGGCACGAGGCCGCCGTCGGGGATGCGCTTCTTGCCATCGACGGCGTATCGCCGCGCTTCTGCGGGCCTCAGGAATGGCTGGCCGTCGCAGCCGGCGAGGATGCCGGACGGGTCGCGAACGCCCTTTCGGCGATCGCCGGGGCGTCCATCGCGGAGCAGAGCGGCGGACGCACCGTCTTGACCCTTTCCGGACCGGATGTACGGACGCTGCTCGCCAAATGCACGGCGGTCGATCTGCACCCCTCCGCCTTTGCCGTCGGGCGCTCGGCCAATGCGCTCGTCTGCCATGTCGGCGGCAATGTCGCGCGGCTTTCCGCCGACACCTACGAACTGATCGTGATGCGCTCCTTCGCATTGTCGGTTTTCGAGGAGCTTCGTCTCATGGGACGGGAATTCGCGCTAACGGCGAGCTTTGCCGATTGAGTCGAGTAGAAAATTTTTCCATCCGGTTAAAAAATAGTCACGGATTGCCCTGAAACCCGATAGATGGCTAGAAAATCGCCAAAGTAACAAAAAGCGGCAGAAAAATGGCTCGTCAGGGTGTTTGCCGCTTCACTTTTGCATTTAAAGCGGTATGGAATCCCCCGATCTGGAGCGCGGACATTCGCATTTGGCAAGCGAACCGTCTGCGTGCTCCGGTTGATGTTGGGCGACGCCGCCGGAACGTCCATGCGGGCACGGGCGACGGCGCTTCAAAAACAACAGACAAAAGAGATGCGCCGTAAGCCTCGCCGCATCCCAGGGGAAAATAAATGGATTATTTCATCCAGCAGCTCATCAATGGGCTGACTCTTGGCTCCATCTATGGCCTCATCGCAATCGGTTACACGATGGTCTACGGCATCATCGGCATGATCAACTTCGCCCACGGCGATATCTTCATGCTCGGTGGCTTCGCCGCCCTCATCGTTTTCCTGCTGCTCACCTCGCTCTTCGCGGGTGTGCCGGTTGCGCTGGCGCTGCTCGTCATGCTCATCGTCGCCATGCTGATGACCAGCCTGTGGAACTGGACGATCGAGCGCGTCGCCTATCGTCCGCTGCGCGGCTCGTTCCGCCTGGCGCCGCTCATCACCGCCATCGGCATGTCCATCGTGCTGTCGAACTTCATCCAGGTCGCGCAGGGTCCGCGCAACAAGCCGATCCGGCCGCTGATCACCGATGTCTACCATTTCGGCGACATCACGATCCAGCTCAAGCAGATCGTCATCATCGCCGTCACGGCGGTGCTGCTCACGGTGTTCTGGTACGTCGTCAACAAGACGCCGCTCGGGCGGGCGCAACGCGCGACCGAGCAGGACCGCAAGATGGCCGCGCTGCTCGGCGTCGACGTCGACCGGACCATTTCGATCACCTTCGTCATGGGCGCGGCGCTGGCCGCCGTGGCCGGCACGATGTACCTGATGTATTACGGCGTCGCGGCGTTCAACGACGGCTTCATTCCGGGCGTCAAGGCCTTCACCGCGGCCGTTCTCGGCGGCATCGGCTCGCTTCCCGGCGCCGTTCTCGGCGGCCTGCTGATCGGGCTGATCGAATCGCTGTGGTCGGCCTATTTCACCATCGCCTACAAGGACGTCGCCACCTTCGGCCTGCTTGCCTTCGTGCTGATCTTCAAGCCGACCGGCATTCTCGGCCGTCCCGAAGTGGAGAAGGTCTGACCTCATGGCAAACGTACTTTCCGAACCCGGCAAGGCCCCGGCCTCGCTGCTGGTCAAGGCGGTCAGGGAGGCCATGTTCGCCGGTCTCCTGACGCTGGGCCTGTTCGTGCTCTATATCGGCTTCAAGACCGATCAGGACATCTCCAACACCCTCATCATCTACGGCCGCCCCGGCCTGCTGGCGATCTTCGTGGCGATTGCCGTGGTCGGCCGTTTCCTGGTGGTCCTGTTCGTCCAGCCCTGGGTGAAGGCGCGCAGGGACGCCCGCGCCCTGTCTCCGGCGCGCGAGATCGAGACGGAAAAGGGCTTCTTCCACAAGCATTTCCTGAAGATCGCTCTCGTGGCGCTGCTGCTCTATCCGCCGTTCATCGTCTCGATCTACGGCTATCAGGGCTCGCTCAAATTCGTCGACAATTTCGGCATCCAGATCCTCATCTACGTGATGCTGGCCTGGGGGCTGAACATCGTCGTCGGCCTCGCCGGCCTGCTCGACCTCGGCTACGTGGCGTTCTACGCGGTCGGTGCCTATTCCTATGCGCTGCTGTCGAGCTATTACGGCCTGTCCTTCTGGCTGCTCCTGCCGATTTCCGGCATCCTGGCGGCCTTCTGGGGCATCATTCTCGGCTTTCCGGTGCTGCGCCTGCGCGGCGACTATCTCGCCATCGTGACGCTCGCCTTCGGCGAGATCATCCGGCTGGTGCTGATAAACTGGACGGACGTGACCAAGGGGACGTTCGGCATTTCGAGCATTCCGAAGGCGACGCTCTTCGGCATTCCGTTCGACAATTCGCCGGGCGGCTTCAACAAGATGTTCGATCTGCCGATGTCTTCGGCCTATTACAAGATCTTCCTGTTCTATCTCATCCTCGCGCTTTGCATGCTCACGGCCTATGTCACCATCCGGCTTCGCCGCATGCCCATCGGCCGTGCGTGGGAAGCGTTGCGCGAGGACGAGATCGCCTGCCGCTCGCTCGGCATCAACACGGTGACGACCAAGCTGACTGCCTTCTCCATCGGCGCGATGTTCGGCGGCTTCGCCGGCTCGTTCTTTGCGGCGCGCCAGGGTTTCGTCTCGCCGGAATCCTTCGTGTTCATGGAATCGGCGGTCATTCTGGCCATCGTCGTTCTCGGTGGCATGGGCTCGCTCACCGGCATCGCCGTCGCGGCCATCGTCATGACTGGCGGCACCGAGCTGCTGCGCGAGATGGAGTTCCTGAAGCATGTCTTCGGCAACGACTTCACGCCCGAGCTCTACCGCATGTTGCTGTTCGGCCTGGCGATGGTGACGGTGATGATCTTCAAGCCGCGCGGCTTCGTCGGCAGCCGGCAACCCTCCGCGTTCCTCAAGGAAAAGAAGGCCGTTTCCGGCTCCTTCACCAAGGAGGGGCATGGCTGATGATTATGAAGGTGAGTGAGTTCATGGCGCCTCCCGTCGATATTCTTTCGATCGAGCATCTGTCGATGCGCTTCGGCGGGCTGATGGCGATCGACGATCTTTCGTTCACCGTCCGGCGCGGCGAGATCACCGCGCTGATCGGCCCGAACGGAGCCGGAAAGACGACGGTCTTCAACTGCATCACCGGCTTCTACAAGCCGACGATGGGGATGATCCGCATGACCCGGCACGACGGGTCGGAGCATCTTCTGGAGCGCCTGCCCGATTTCGTCATCACCCGCGATGCGAAGGTCGCCCGCACCTTCCAGAACATCCGCCTGTTCTCGGGGCTGACCGTTCTGGAAAACCTGCTCGTCGCCCAGCACAACAAGCTGATGAAGGCGTCGGGCTACACGGTTCTCGGCCTGCTCGGCGCGCCGCTCTACAAGCGCGAGGCGAAGGCGGCGATCGAGAAGGCGGCCCACTGGCTGGAGCGCGCCGATCTCGTCGAGCGCGCCGACGACCCGGCCGGCGATCTGCCCTACGGCGCCCAGCGCCGTCTGGAAATCGCCCGCGCCATGTGCACCGATCCGGAGCTTCTGTGCCTCGACGAGCCGGCGGCGGGCCTCAACCCGCGGGAATCGCTGGCGCTCAACAAATTGCTCCGGTCGATCCGCGACGAGGGGACGTCCCTGCTGCTGATCGAGCACGACATGTCGGTGGTGATGGAAATCTCCGACCATATCGTGGTGCTCGAATACGGGCAGAAGATTTCCGATGGCGCGCCGGACCATGTGAAGAACGATCCGAAGGTCATCGCCGCCTATCTGGGTGTGGATGACGACGAGGTGGAAGAGGCGATTTCGGAAGTGGAAAGCCTTGACGGAGGTGACAAGGCATGAGCGGCGAAACGCTTCTGAAGGTTCAGGGTGTCGAGACCTATTACGGCAACATCCGCGCGCTGGCAGGCGTCGACGTGCATGTCGACAAGGGCGAGATCGTCAGCTTGATCGGCGCCAACGGCGCCGGCAAGTCGACGCTGATGATGACGATCTGCGGCGCGCCGCAGGCCCGCAACGGCTCGATCATCTTCGACGGCACCGACATCACCCGCATGCCGACCCATCTGATCGCGCGGCTGCGCATCGCCCAGTCGCCGGAGGGCCGCCGGATCTTCGGCCGCATGACGGTGATGGAAAACCTCCAGATGGGGGCGGGCCTCGACAGCATGAAGTATTTCAACGAGGACGTGGAGCGCATCTTCACGCTGTTCCCGCGCCTCAAGGAACGCATGAACCAGCGCGGTGGCACGCTTTCGGGCGGGGAGCAGCAGATGCTGTCCATCGGCCGGGCGCTGATGGCGCGTCCCAAGCTGTTGCTGCTGGACGAGCCGTCGCTCGGTCTCGCGCCGCTGATCGTCAAGGGCATCTTCGCGGCGATCAAGAAACTGAACCAGGAGGAGGGCCTGACGGTCTTCCTCGTGGAGCAGAACGCCTTCGCGGCGCTGAAGCTTTCCGACCGGGCCTATGTGATGGTGAACGGCAAGGTGACGATGAGCGGCAGCGGCCGCGAACTGCTCACCAACCCGGAAGTCCGCGCGGCCTATCTCGAAGGCGGCCACCACTGAAAACAGGCCCGGGGGCCGATGCGGCGCGTGGCCGCAGGCCCGGTCTCCGGTTCCGGGGTTTACGCGTTTTTGGAGCCTGCGGCCGCCGCGCATCGGACGGCGGCCCGCCTCCAGGAGGTTGAGACATGCAAGGACTTTTATTCGAGACGGCAGAGGGCGCGCGGCTGGTGCTGAGGCTTCTGGTCACGCTATTGTGTTTCTGGACGGCATGGCGCTCGGGCCGCGCCGCGGCGGACGGCTGGAGCGGTTACGGCACGGTGCTGGTCTATACGCTGATGCTGGGTTTCGCGGCCCGTTTCCTGCACTTCTCGCTCTTTCAGGGACCGTTCATCAGTCCGCTGAACTATTTTGTCGACACGCTCGTGCTGCTGATCTTCTCGACGATCGGTTTTCGCGTCCGTCGCACGCAGCAGATGGTCAACAACTATTACTGGCTCTACGAGAAGACTTCTCCTTTTTCGTGGAAGGCGAAGGATTGACAACCGTGCCGGTCATTTTCAGACTGGCGCACCTAATACCGAAGGCGGGGAACGCTAACGGATAAACCGACATCCGGAACAGCCTTGACGGGTGCTGCTGCGGAGAAAATCAACCGAACCCGTCTTTTTTTGGGAGTATTGGCATGAAGAAGTCTCTTCTTTCCGCAGTCGCGCTGACGGCAATGGTCGCCTTCAGCGGAAATGCCTGGGCTGACATCCTCGTCGGTGTCGCCGGGCCGCTTACCGGTCCGAATGCCGCTTTCGGCGCCCAGCTCCAGAAGGGTGCCGAACAGGCTGCCGCCGACATCAATGCCGCTGGCGGCATCAACGGCGAGCAGGTCAGGATCGTTCTCGGCGACGACGTTTCCGATGCCAAGCAGGCCGTTTCCGTTGCGAACAAGTTCGCCGCCGACGGTGTGAAGTTCGTCATCGGCCACTTCAACTCCGGCGCCTCCATCCCGGCCTCGGAAGTCTATGCCGAAAACGGCATCCTCGAGGTTTCGCCGGCCTCGACCAACCCGGTCTACACCGAGCGCGGCCTGTGGAACACGATCCGTATCTGCGGCCGTGACGACCAGCAGGGCGAGGTCGCCGGCGCCTACATCGCCGAGAAGTTCAAGGACGCCAAGGTCGCCATCATCCACGACAAGACCCCCTACGGTCAGGGTCTTGCCGACGAAACCAAGAAAGCCCTGAACGCTGCCGGCCTCACGGAAGTCGTCTATGAAGGCATCACGCCCGGCGAGAAGGACTATTCCGCCCTTATCGCCAAGCTGAAGCAGGCCGGCACGACGCTGATCTACTTCGGCGGCCTGCACCAGGAAGCCGGCCTCATCATCCGCCAGGCGGCCGACCAGGGCCTGAACGCGCCGCTGTTCTCGGGTGACGGCATCGTTTCCAACGAGCTTGCCGCCATCGCCGGCGATGCCGTTGCCGGCACGCTGAACACCTTCGCTCCCGATCCGCGCTCGCGTCCGGAATCGAAGGAACTGGTCGAGAAGTTCCGCGCCGCGGGCTTCGAGCCGGAAGCCTACACCCTTTATTCCTACGCCTCGCTCCAGGTGATCGCCGACGCCGCCAAGGCCGCCGATTCGCTGGACCCGGAAGCCGTCGCCACGGCGATCAAGGAGAACGGTCCGTTCACCACCGCTCTCGGTGAGCTGAGCTTCGACGAGAAGGGCGACATCACCCGTCCGGACTACATCGTCTACGAATGGAAGAAGGGCGAGGACGGCAAGTTCAGCTACTTCCCGCTCGACTGATTTCTGTCCACGACAGCAAGGGAAAGCCCGGCCTCGGCCGGGCTTTTTCCATTTTCAGGTGCGCGTTCAGGGCGGGAAGGCGGGCAAGTGCGCCATCACGAAATCCGCCCGCTCGCCGACGGATGATTTCGGCAGGAGAAGCGTCCGGTAGCCGAGGCGCGGATAGATGTCGGCAAGCCGGTCGAATTCCGCGACGGCTTCGGCGAAACCATGCTGGCGATCCTTGTCCGCCGCATAGATATCCGGCCACGGCGGTGTGAGGAAAACCGTGCGGTGGTAGGGATGCTGTTCGGCAAGCGTGGCGAGAACCGGTTCTGCCGTGGCGTTCTCCCATGCCAGGGCGGCGTCGATCAGGCCGCGATCGAAGAAGACCCAGCCGTCTCCGGCGTTTCTGATCGCCTGCCGGCGATCCCGCAGGGAAAGCGTCACGGCGCGGCGGGCAAAGCCGGCCATGTCGATCCAGGGCAGGGCGCTGCCGCCGCGCAGCCGCTCTTCGGCGACGATGCGGCGGCCCGGCTCCTCGACGGTGGCATGGCCGCGTCTGGACAATTCGGCGAGAAGGGTGGATTTCCCGCCGCCGGAGCAGCCGGAGATGATGACGAAACGGTTCATGGCGTTCCTCCGGCCCATGATCGATGGGCAGGTTGCGGCAAAACGATTGCTGTCGGGGGAAGCGGCTCTCGGAGCCGGTTCGGGCAGTCTCGGCTGGCCGGCCGTTCATGTCAAGGCTGGCCGGCGGGAGCCTTCGGATAGGAGAGCTTACCTGAACAGGAGCGGTCTGAGCTTCTTCAACTGCGCCTTGATGCTGGCCTTCAGGAATTTCGGTCGGAGGATTGCGGGGTCGGCGACACGAATGTCGTCCGGCGCCAGATATTGCCTGAAATACTCCGATTTCAGGAGTTCGTCGTAATAGGCGGGCAGGGAGGGCAATTTTCCCCAGCGGCCTGATCGATCGTATATGTCGATTCCGTTCCTGATTTTATTCAGGTATTCCTCGACGCTGACATTTGCGTAGTCCGACAGTTCCGTGTGGGAGAAACGGGAGATTTTCTCGTAGATCGTATCGATGCCGCCCAGATAGCTCAGGTGCCAGCCGGCATTGGCGATATTTCCCAGTTTGTGATTGAGCTTGCGGCTGCGGACGTGCTCGAACGTCATTCCGTCCGGCAGCACGGGCTTTTTCAAAACGATGGCGCGGCTCCAGATCGGCGCGTTCTCGCAGATGTAATCGACGTAGAAATAGCAATTGAGCATGTCCAGCCGGGCAGGGCGGAGCTTTCGCCTTGCCAGCAGGTCGGGCCGCGGGATTTCGTCGACATCCGACAGAATGATGAAATCGTCGTCGCCGGCCTTGTCGACGACGGACATCAGCGCGTTGCGCTGCGCGGCCTCGATCGTCCAGGCGGAACCCGATCCGAGGTGCGCGGACAGGTCGAACAGGGTGTAGTCGATCTTGTGGCGGAACATCTCCGGCACCCTGCCCGGATCGAACGATGCTTCCTTCGGGGTTCCCTGAAACGTATGGGTGCCTTCGACGATGACGAAAGTGTCGACATGCGGCCCGAGCAGGGCAATGCGCTCGTAGACGAGGTCTTCCCGGTCGTAGGTGAAGCAATCGAAAATTCTGGACAATTTCGCCTCCGCTCCGGCGGGATGTGATCTTCCGCTTTATTAGTTGAAACGGACGGCGCTGGCCACCGCCGATTTCCCGGATTGCCCGCCGGCAGGGATGGAAGAGATGGGCCGTCCTCAGTCGCCGTGCAGCACCTGTGCGGCGCGGACGGCGGCGGAAGCGCGGTTTTCGACGCCGAGCTTCACGTAGATCTGTTCCAGATGCTTGTTAACCGTGCGGGCCGAAAGGCCGAGGATTTCGCCGATGTCGCGGTTCGACTTGCCGCGGGCGATCCACACCAGAACCTCCGATTCCCGCACCGTCAGCGAGAAGGCGCGGCGCAGCCGCTCGTCCTCGCCGCGGTTGCTCGCGGCCGTCAGGCGGAAGAGAAATTCGTCCGGGCCGATGCTGCCGAGAAAAGCGAGTTGCAGGGTCGCCGTCTCGCCCGTGTGTGCCACGGAAAAGGGAGCGTCCTGCGCGAAGCCGGGGCGGCCGCGATCCTTCATCCACCTGCCGATTTCGGCCAGAACCTGGTCGAGGCCGTTTTCGCGTCCCGCCGCGGTGTCGGCGAGGCGTGCGGCCTGCGGCGTCGACCATTGCAGCGCGCCGTCGCCTTTCACCGCCAGCAGATGGCGGCCCGCCGCGTCGAGGGCCACCCGGGCGCTCTGGGCCGAGCGCGCATTGGCGAGATGGACGCGGATGCGGGCGCGCAACTCGTCGATATTGATCGGTTTCGTCAGATAATCGACGCCGCCGGATTCGAGCGCATGCACGATGTGGCTCGTATCGGTCAGCCCGGTCATGAAGACCACCGGCGTCTGCGCGGCGGAAGGGTTGGCCTTCAGCCGGCGGCAGGTCTCGAAACCGTCCATGCCGGGCATGACGGCGTCGAGCAGGATGAGATCGGGCGTGATGCGCTCGACGATGCCGAGCGCGCCCTGTCCCGACGTGGAGATCAGCACCGAATAGCCGGCCTGTTCCAGCGCTTCGGTCAGGAAGCCGAGCGCTTCGGGGCTGTCGTCGACCAGAAGCACGATGTCGCGCCGGTAGGCTGCCTCAGGCATCGCCCGTCTTCCTTTCGTCATCGAAGCGGTTGAGGAACGCCTCGTATCCGGTCATGTCGAAGGCCTGCGCATAGGCTTCCAGCGCTTCCGTGAAGGGGCGGTTCTCCGCAGTGGAAGCAAGTTCCGCGAGCTTGGAGCGGATGCCGCGAATGTAGCCGATTTCGCCAAGACGCCGCAATTCCTCGACATGGCCGGCGCCGGGGCTCTTGAGCGGCGGCGCTGCGGGCGCCGCCGGGGCCGCCGTCTCGTCGCCCTGATGGGTCCATTCGAGGCCGAGCATCAGCGCCAGCTTGTCGCACAGCTGGCGCAGGTCGACCGGCTTGGCGATGGCGCCGTTGTGACCGCCCTGATCGCCGACGAAGGAGCCGTCGCCGATATTGGCGGAGAGCATGAGGATCGGGGCGGTCTGGCCGGCATCGCGCAGTTTCGAGACGAGCTGCCAGCCGTTCATGCCGGGCATGGAGATATCGATCAGGAAGATATCGGGACGGATGCCTTCGATGAGTGTCAGGCAGGCCTCGCCGCTGCCGGCCGTCAGCACCACGAAGTCGAGCGGCGAGAGCACGGCATGGATCAGGTCGCGGTGATCCTCGTTGTCGTCGACGACGACCACGGTGCGGCGCGGCCCCGTATAGCCGGTGATCTTCTTTTCCGGCGGCGGGTTGGTCAGCGGCCGCTCGATGGCCGAGAGCATCAGCCGGACCCGGAAGGTCGTGCCCTTGCCATGCTCGCTCGACACCGAGATTTCCCCGCCCAGCGTGTTGGTGAGCAGCTTGGTGATGGTCAGGCCGAGGCCGAGGCCGGGCAGGGGGCGAACGCTGTCGGCCTCGCCGCGCTGGAACGGCTCGTAGATGCGGGCGATATCCTTTTCGGCGATGCCGCGTCCGGTGTCGGACACGGTGAAGGTGGCGACCTGGTTGCGGTATCCGACATCGAAACGCACGGAGCCCTCGTCGGTGAACTTGATGGCGTTGGAAAGCAGGTTGACGAGGATCTGGCGCAGGCGTTTTTCGTCGGCGCGCACATAGCGCGGCATCATGCGGGCGCGCTCGTGCTCGAAGGCCAGCCCCTTGGCGAGCGCTTGCGGGCGGAACATGTCGATGATCTGGTCGAGGAAATCCTGGATGTTGATCTCGCTGGAGTTCACCTGGAGGCGGCCGGCCTCGATCTTGGAAATGTCGAGCAGGCCGTCGATCAGGCCGGAGAGGTGGTCGGCCGAGCGGCGGATGACGCGGATGGCGGACTGGCGCGGCTGCGGAATGGTCTCGTCGCGCTCGAGGATCTGGGCGTAGCCGAGGACGGCGTTCAGAGGGGTGCGCAGCTCGTGCGAAAGCCCGACGACATAGCGGCTCTTGGCGCGGTTGGCGGCCTCGGCTACTTCCTTCGCCTGCTGGAGTGCGGTGTCCGTCTTCCTGTGGGCGGAGATTTCCTTGAGCAGCAGGCTGTTCTGGCGGAAGGATTCCTCTTCCGCGACGACCTGCGCATCGTGGGCCAGCACATAGAACCAGCACACGACGCCGGCGATGACGGAAAAGACGAAAAAGACGATGAGGATGGTTCGGTTGACCACTTCCGCCGTTTCCGGCGAGCCGGTGCCGACCTGATGGGCGATGAGGGCGAGGATCGCGCCGATGGCGGTGATGGAGGCGAAGGTGGCCAGCACGTAGCGGCCGAGCCGCGAGGTCATCCATTCCACGGCTTTCTCGGAGAGGAAGGAGCGCGCCACGCTGCCGGCCTGGGCGTTCAGCCGCGCCTTCGGCTTGCACATGTCGTGACAGCGGCTGTCGAGCGAACAGCACAGCGAGCAGATCGGCGCGGCATAGGCCGGGCACCAGGCCATGTCCTCCGGCTCGAAGGGATGCTGGCAGATGGAACAGGTGATCGCGCTCAGATTCTTCCACTGGCGGCGCGGCTTTCGGGCGAGATAGTACTTGCCGTCCGTCGCCCAGGCGATGAGCGGCGAGATGACGAAGGCGGCGACGAGGGCGATATAGGGCGCGAGCGAGGCGGCGACCGCGCCGAACAGGCCGAAATGGGCAAACAGCGCGATGCCCGCCGACAGCAGGAGCGTGCCCGTGCCGACCGGATTGATGTCGTAGAGATGGGCGCGCTTGAACTCGATGCCGGGCGGTGCGAGGCCGAGTGGCTTGTTGACGAAGAGGTCGGCGGAAATGGTGCAGAGCCAGGCGGTGGCGATGATCGAGAAGATGCCGAGCGTCTCCTCCAGCAGCCGGTAGATGCCGAGTTCCATCAACAGAAGCGCGATGGCGACGTTGAAGACCAGCCAGACGACGCGGCCGGGGTGGCTGTGGGTGAGGCGCGAGAAGAAGTTCGACCAGGCGAGCGAGCCCGCATAGGCGTTCATCACGTTGATCTTGAGCTGCGAGACGACGACGAAGGCGGCCATGAGGAGGAGCGCGGCGTTCTCGTTCGGGATCATGTAGCCGAAGGCGACGAGATACATGTGCGATGGGTCGGCGGCCTGGTCGACCGGCACGCCGCTCGACAGCGTCAGGACGACGAGGAAGGAGCCGGCGAGCAGCTTCGGCGCGCCGACGATGACCCAGCCGGGCCCGGCGAGGAAGACGGCGATGCGGTGGCGCAGCTTGCGCTGTCCTTCCGGCGGCAGGAAGCGCAGGAAGTCCACCTGCTCGCCGATCTGCGACATCAGCGCGAGGATGACGGCGGAGGCGGCGCCGAACTCGACGAGGCGGAACGGCGCGATGCTGCCGGGTTCGGCGGATGCGTGGTGGATGCCCTCGAACGCCACCCAGAGATCGAACTTGCCGGAATCCATGAAGGCGATGAAGATGAACGGCAGGATGTTGAGCACGATCCAGAACGGCTGGGTGACGAGCTGGAACTTCGAGATGAGCTGCACGCCGTGGGTGACGAGCGGGATGACGACCAGCGCGCTGACGATATAGCCGATCCACAGCGGCAGGCCGAAGGCCAGTTCCAGCGCCCCCGACATGATCGACGCCTCGATGGCGAAGAGCATGAAGGTGAAGCTGGCATAGATCAGCGAGGTGATGGTCGAGCCGATATAGCCGAAGCTCGCGCCGCGGGTCAGAAGGTCGATATCTACGCCGTGGCGGATGGAATAGCGGCTGATCGGCAGGCCGACGAACAGCATGGCAACGGAGGCGGCGACAATGGCGAAGAAGGCGTTGGTCGTGCCGTAGGACAGGGTGATCGCCCCGCCGATTGCCTCCAGCGCGAGAAACGAGATGGCGCCGATGGCCGTGTGGGAGATGCGGTCCGAGGAAAAGCGGCGGGCGCTCTTGGCGGTGAAACGCAGCGCGTAGTCTTCCAGCGTCTGGTTCGCGACCCAGCGATTGTACTCGCGCCTCACCGGAATGATGCGTTGCCGCGCCGTCATGTGGTCCCTTCCGCTCTCGTCCTTCTTCCTAGCACGGGCGTTTCGCCGCGATAAAGGTCCGGCGCCGCCGAAAAGGCAGGCGCGCCTACGTCATATGGCGTAGATCGGACCGGGCGGCCTTGCGGCTGGCGCATGGCGGCAATGACGGCCTTTCGGTGCCGTTTCCCGCCATCTTCTGATAACCGCTTCGGGATCGGGAACGAAGGGAAACGCGAGTCGCCGCCATGATGGAGATTTTCACGGCCGAGGGCCTTGCCGCGCTGTTCGAGGTCGTCGCCATCGACCTCGTGCTGGCGAGCGACAATGCCGTCGTCATCGGGCTGGCCGCTGCCGGTCTTGCGCCCGAGCAGCGCACCAAGGCCATTCTCGTCGGCATTCTGGCGGCCACCGTGCTGCGCATCGCCTTTGCCAGCGGCACCGCCTATCTCATGAACGTCGTCGGCCTGCATTTCATCGGCGGGCTTCTGCTCGCCTGGGTGTGCTGGAAGATGTGGGGCGAGTTGCGCGAGGCGGCGACCGCGCCCCATGCGGCGGGCGCGACGGACGATACGGATCTCAACGTGGAGAAGAGCTTCCTTCAGGCGGCGATGCAGATCGTTGTCGCCGACGTGTCCATGTCGCTCGACAACGTTCTGGCCGTCGCCGGCGCGGCGCGCGAGCACGAGGCCGTGCTCATCGTCGGCCTCGTCCTTTCCATCGGCCTGATGGGCGTTGCCGCCAATTTCGTGGCGCGCCTGCTGCACCGGCATCGCTGGATCGCCTATGTCGGCCTCGGCGTCATCGCCTATGTGACGGTGAACATGCTCTACACCGGCTTCGTGGAGCTTTGGCCGTATATCATCGCCGCCTTCGCCTGAGGCTGCCCCTGCGCAGGATGCGCGCAACTTGCCCCCATGCCTACGTCAATTGACGTATGTGGATTCAGCCATCGCTGCCGGATAGTCGCGTCCAGCAGGGGTTGCATCCATTTTTCGAACCGCCCGTTGCCGTTCAACGAAAAACAAGAGGGGTTTCTTCACATGTCTCTGAAGATCAAGATGACCGGTGCGCTGCTCGCAGCCGCCATGTCCGCCACGGCACTTTCCGGCGCCTTTGCCGCCGACGACACGATCAAGATCGGCGTCCTTCATTCGCTTTCCGGCACGATGGCCATTTCCGAAACCACGCTCAAGGACGCCGTCCTGATGCTTGTCGAGGAGCAGAACAAGAAGGGCGGCGTTCTCGGCAAGAAGCTTGAGGCCGTCGTCGTCGATCCGGCGTCCGACTGGCCGCTGTTCGCGGAAAAGGCCCGCGACCTGATCGAGAAGGACAAGGTCGCCGCCGTGTTCGGCTGCTGGACGTCCTCGTCGCGCAAGTCCGTCCTGCCGGTGTTCGAGGAACTGAACTCCATCCTTTTCTACCCGGTCCAGTACGAAGGCGAGGAATCCTCGCGCAACATCTTCTATACGGGCGCTGCGCCGAACCAGCAGGCCATTCCGGCAGTCGATTACCTGCTGGAAGAGGAGGGCGTGCAGCGCTTCGTCCTCGAGGGCACGGACTACGTCTATCCGCGCACGACCAACAAGATCCTCGAAGCCTACCTTCTGGCCAAGGGCATTCCGGCGGAAGACATCCTCATCAACTACACGCCCTTCGGCTTCTCCGACTGGCAGACCGAGGTCGCGAAGATCAAGGAATTCGGTTCCGCCGGCAAGAAGACCGCCGTCGTCTCCACCATCAACGGCGACGCCAACGTTCCGTTCTACAAGGAACTCGGCAACCAGGGCATCGAGGCCACGGACATTCCGGTCATCGCCTTCTCGGTCGGTGAGGAAGAGCTTGCCGGCCTCGACACCAAGCCGCTCGTCGGCCATCTGGCTGCGTGGAACTACTTCCAGTCCGTCGAAGCCGACGCCAATGCCGAATTCATCGAGACCTGGCATGCCTATACCGGCGACGAGAAGCGCGTGACCAACGACCCGATGGAAGCCACCTATATCGGCTTCAACGCCTGGGTGAAGGCCGTCGAGGCCGCCGGCACGACCGACACCGACGCCGTGCTCGACTCGATCATCGGCGTTGCCGTTCCGAACCTGTCCGGCGGCTATGCCACCATCATGCCGAACCACCACATCACCAAGCCGGTGCTGATCGGCGAAATCCAGGAGGACGGCCAGTTCTCCGTCGTCAAGGAAACGGCCTCGGTGGTCGGCGACGAGTGGTCCGACTTCCTGCCGGACTCGAAGGACCTGATCGCCGATTGGCGCAAGCCGCTGGAGTGCGGCAACTTCAACGTCGCCACCGGCAAGTGCGGCGGCAAGGGCGAGTAATGTAAGGGCGAGTAATCGTGCAAAAAGGGGGCGGGCTGGAAGGCCCGCCCGTCAGACGGACGGCAAAGCCCGGAAAACTTTCTTTCGTCATGGTCGGGCTTGACCCGACCATCCACCGCGCCGCCTGCGGCGTGGACCCTCGGGTCAAGCCCGAGGGTGACGAAGGAAAGGCCGGGCTCGACCCGGCCATCCATGCCGCGATGCGGTCGGTTTGTCGGTGAACGGCCGCGCATTTCTCCCTTGGAACCTTTTCCGGGATCACGCCATGACCACGTTCAGACATGCAGCGGCGGCCTTCGCCCTTTTCCTTTCCATCCTGTTGTCCGGTCCGGCTGCGGCGCAGTCGGATCCGGGCGCGCTGTTCGACCGGCTCGGCAAGGCGTCCTTCGCGGAAGCCGAGCAGATCATCGGGGAACTGGCCCGCACCGGCGATGCGGCGCTTGCGCCGGCGCTGCAGGCGTTCGGTGCCGGCGATCTCTATGTCCGCAAGGCCGATGGCAAGGTTTTCGTCGGCCGCGGCCGCGGCGCGACGCTCCAGCTCGCTGATCCGGTGACGGGCGAAGCCGTGGGCGAGGAGGCGCGAGGTGCGCTGACGAAGATCAGGGTCAACAACACGATCCGCCGCGCGGTCAATGCCGCGCTGGGCGGGCTGACGCTGATGTCGCCGGACAGGGCGGTGCGCCTTTCCGCGGCGCAGGCGATCCTGAGAGCCCCTTCCGACGACAATCTGGCGCTTCTGGAAACGGCCCTGGAAAACGAGACGGATTCGTCCGTGCGGATCGTGATGGCGGAGGCGCGGGCCGTCTCCGTGCTGTCGTCCGGGCGCTCCGTCGAGGAGAAGAGAGAGGCGATCGAAACGATCCGCTCCCTCGGCGGGCGTGGGGCGATCGGCATTCTTCGGTCCGCCGAGGCCCGTGTCGACGACAGCCTCCGGCCCGACATCGACAGGGCCATTGCCGGCATCGAAGGATCGCTGAAATTCTGGGATGCCGCGCAGAACGTCTGGTATGGCCTTTCCCTCGGCTCCGTGCTGCTGCTGGCGGCCATCGGCCTCGCCATCACCTTCGGGGTGATGGGGGTCATCAACATGGCGCATGGAGAGATGGTGATGATCGGTGCCTATTCGACCTTCATCGTGCAGGAGGCCATCCGCAACCACGCGCCGGGCCTTTTCGACTGGTCGCTGGCGATCGCCCTGCCGGTCGCCTTCGTCATCACCGGCGCGGTCGGGCTGGTGCTGGAGCGCGGCGTCATCCGCTTTCTCTACGGTCGTCCGCTGGAAACGCTGCTGGCCACCTGGGGCGTGTCGCTCATGCTCCAGCAGGCGGTGCGCTCGATCTTCGGGCCGACCAACCGCGAGGTGGGCAATCCTTCGTGGATGTCCGGCTCCTTCCAGCTCGGCGGGCTGGCCATCACCTGGAACCGCCTGTGGATCATCGTCTTCTCGCTGTCGATCTTCCTGACGTTGCTGGTGCTGCTCAAGCGTTCGGCCTTCGGCCTCCAGATGCGCGCCGTCACGCAGAACCGCCGCATGGCGTCGTCGATGGGCATCCGCACGCCGTGGGTGGACGCCTTCACCTTCGCGCTCGGTTCGGGCATCGCCGGGCTGGCCGGGGTCGCGCTTTCGCAGATCGACAACGTGTCGCCCAACCTCGGTCAGTCCTACATTATCGACAGCTTCATGGTGGTGGTGTTCGGCGGCGTCGGCAATCTCTGGGGCACGCTGGTCGGCGCTCTGTCGCTCGGCATCGTCAACAAGTTCCTCGAACCCTATGTCGGGGCCGTGCTGGGCAAGATCCTCGTGCTCGTCCTGATCATCCTGTTCATCCAGAAACGCCCGCGCGGGCTGTTCGCCCTCAAGGGCCGGGCGGTGGAATCATGATCACGCAATTTCTCCTCAGGGGCATGGAACGTCATGTCCTTGCCGTCTTCGTCATTCTGGCCGCGCTGGCGGTTCTGGTTCCGGCATCCAATTTGCTCCTGCCGCCGGGCCATCCGCTGCATATCCCCACCTATGCCATGTCGCTGTTCGGCAAGTATCTGTGCTACGCGTTGCTGGCGCTGGCGCTCGATCTGGTCTGGGGCTATTGCGGCATCCTCTCGCTCGGCCACGGCGCGTTCTTCGCGCTCGGCGGCTATGCGATGGGCATGTACCTGATGCGTCAGATCGGCACGCGCGGCGTCTACGGCGACCCGGTCCTGCCGGACTTCATGGTCTTCCTGAACTGGAAGGAGCTGCCGTGGTTCTGGCAAGGGTTCGACATGTTCTGGTTCGCCATGCTGATGGTGCTCGTCGTGCCGGGGCTGCTCGCCTTCGTGTTCGGCTGGTTCGCCTTTCGCTCGCGTGTCAACGGCGTCTATCTCTCGATCATCACGCAGGCGATGACCTATGCGCTGCTGCTCGCCTTCTTCCGCAACGACATGGGCTTCGGCGGCAATAACGGGCTGACCGACTTCAAGGACATCCTCGGCTTTTCCGTGCAGGCCCCCGGCACCCGCGCGGCGCTGTTCGCGGCCACCGCGCTGTTCCTGGCGCTCTGCCTGCTGATCGCCTCGGCAATCGTGTCCTCGAAATTCGGCAAGGTACTGATCGGCGTGCGCGACGCGGAAAGCCGCGTGCGCTTCCTCGGCTACCGGGTCGAGCACGTCAAGCTGTTCACCTTCGTCGTCTCGGCGATGATGGCGGGCATCGCGGGCGCGCTGTTCGTGCCGCAGGTCGGCATCATCAATCCGGGCGAGTTCGCGCCGGCCAATTCCATCGAGGTCGTCATCTGGACGGCGGTGGGCGGCCGCGGCACGCTGATCGGGCCGATCATCGGCGCGGTGCTGGTCAATTTCGGCAAGAGCGTCCTGACCGGCGCCTTTCCGGAAATCTGGCTCTTCGCGCTCGGCGGCCTGTTCGTGGCGGTCACGCTGTTCCTGCCGAAGGGCATCGTCGGCACGGTGCAGTCGCACTGGAAGGCGCGCAAGGACCTGAAGGCCGCGCGTGACGCGCAGGCCGGCGTCGACAGCGACACGAACATTCAGGCGGCGGAGTGAGAACCATGACGACGAGACCGAAAAGCCTGCTCTACCTCGACAATGTGTGCGTCTCCTTCGACGGGTTCAAGGCGCTCAACTCCCTGTCGCTGGTCATCGAGCCGGGCGAGCTTCGCGCCATCATCGGCCCGAACGGCGCCGGCAAGACGACGATGATGGACATCATCACCGGCAAGACCCGGCCGGATTCGGGCGAGGTGTTCTTCGAGGATACCGTCGACCTGACGAGACAAGACGAGGCGGATATCGCCCGGCTCGGCATCGGCCGCAAGTTCCAGAAACCGACCGTGTTCGAGAGCCATACCGTCTGGGACAATCTGGAACTGGCGCTCAACCGCTCGCGCGGCGTGTTCGCCACGCTGTTCTACACGCTGACGGACGAGGACAGGGCGCGCATCGAGGAAATCCTTGCCACCGTTCGCCTCGGCCACCGCCGCGACGCGCTGGCCGGCAGCCTTTCGCACGGGCAGAAGCAATGGCTGGAAATCGGCATGCTTCTGGCGCAGGAGCCCAAGCTGCTGTTGGTCGATGAGCCGGTTGCCGGCATGACGGACGCCGAAACCGTGGAGACGGCCATCCTGCTCAGGGAAATCGCCAGGACCCGCTCGGTGGTCGTCGTGGAGCACGACATGGGCTTCATCCGCGACCTCGGCGTCAAGGTGACGTGCCTTGCCGAAGGCTCCGTGCTGGCCGAAGGCTCCATCGATTACGTAAGCAACGATCCGAAGGTGATCGAGAATTATCTGGGGCGGTGAGGGATGGTTTCCCACGACAGCGAGACAGCAGCACGGCACCCGCTAGCTTCGTCATCCTCGGGCTTGACCCGAGGATCCATGCGGCGTTGCTCAGGAGAAATCCTCATACAGGTCGCGCCAGTCCGGGTTGAAACCTTCGATGAGCGCGATCTTCCACTGGCGATACCATCGTTTGATGGATTTCTCCCGCGTGATGGCGCTGCCGATGCGATCATGTTCCTCGTACCAGACGAGTTTCGTGCAGCCGTAGCGGCTGGTGAAACCGGGGACGAGGCCTTCCCGGTGTTCGTAAATGCGGCGCTCAAGGTCGGATGTGACGCCAATGTAAAGCGTTCCACGGGGCTGGCTGGCAACGATGTAGACAAAGCCGCTCATGAAGGGTGTTCGCGGTTCGTGGATCCTCGGGTCAAGCCCGAGGATGACGAACGGAGAGGGGAGGAGCAAGTTTTTCCTCACGCAGCCTTCATGAGGCAGAATCGTTCGCCTGCTTCTTTCAAGACCCCCTCAGTCCTCCGGTCATCCTCGGGCCTGACCCGAGGATCCATGCGGCGTTCGCGTCATAGCTTGTTGTGAAACCAAAATATCGAGGAGCAATGCTCGCTTGATCAGGGAAAGGCTGTATCATGCTGACGGTCGATAACATCAATCTTCACTATGGCGCGGCGCAGGCGTTGCGCGGGGTTTCCGTCAAGGCGCAGGCGGGGAAGATTACCTGCGTTCTGGGGCGCAACGGCGTGGGCAAGAGTTCGCTTCTGCGCGCCGTCACCGGGCAGCATCCGGTGTCCGCCGGAACGATCGCGCTCGGGGAAACGACGCTGAACGGCATGCCGCCGTTCGCCCGCGCCCGCAAGGGCATCGGCTATGTGCCGCAGGGCCGCGAGATCTTTCCGCTGCTGACGGTGAAGGAGAATCTCGAAACCGGCTTCGCGCCGCTGCCGCGCAAGGACCGTTCCATTCCGGAGGATATTTTCAGCCTGTTTCCGGTTCTCCGCTCGATGCTGGGCCGGCGCGGCGGCGACCTCTCCGGCGGGCAGCAGCAGCAGCTCGCCATCGGCCGGGCGATGGTGACGCGACCGGCCATTCTCGTTCTCGATGAGCCGACCGAGGGCATCCAGCCCTCGATCATCAAGGATATCGGCCGGGCCATCCGCTATCTGCGCGATTCGACCGGCATGGCCATCCTGCTCGTGGAGCAATATCTCGATTTCTGCCGGGAGCTGGCGGATTACGTGTACATCATGGACCGCGGCGAGATCGTGCATGAGGGGCTGGCGGAGACGCTGGACACGCAGGAAGCGCGCCGTCACCTGACGGTGTGACCCGACCGGAGGCCTGTGTCTGCGTAAATAATGTGCAGGAATTGTCCGCCCTTTCGGGAACCTCGCCGCACCCGACTTTCCCTCATGGGAAAACGGCTGTTTGTCCACCCGGTCAAAAAACGGCACGGGAATTGCTTTGCAGCGAGTGTCGGAACAGGGGTGGCCATTGCCTGCCACCCCGATACCGGACGAAGATGCGGCAATGCAGGCAAACGAGGTAGGTGGTGAACGACGCGGCGGACATCAGGCCCCAGAGGGCGAGAGGAACCGGCCGGCTGACGGCGCGGTTTTCCGCCGGGCGGGCGCGGGTCGGCGAGCTTTATCAGGAAGGGTGCGGCAAGATTCGCCTGCCGGAAACCTTCTCGGTGGAGATGGAGGCGATCCTGATCAATTCCTCCGGCGGACTGACCGGCGGCGACCGTCTGGACTGGACGATCCGGGCCGAGGAGCAGACGTTTCTCACGGTCACGACCCAGGCCTGCGAGAAGATCTACAAGGCCGCCGACGGCGTCGCAGAGATCGCGACGCATATCGTGGTCGGGGAGGGTGCCCGCGTTCACTGGCTGCCGCAGGAAACCATCCTGTTCGACAACGCCGCCCTTGCGCGCCGTCTCGACGTCGATCTTGGCGAAACCTCCGAGTTCATCGGCCTGGAAGCCTCGCTTCTCGGGCGCAAGGCGATGGGCGAGGCGATGAGCGCCGGCCTTTTCCGGGATCGCTGGCGGGTGCGCCGCTCGGGACGGCTCATCCATGCGGAGGAACTGAAGCTCGACGGCGACATCGCCCAGTTGACCTCGCTGGTGCCGGTGCTCGGCGGGGAGGTGGCCTTCGCGACGCTGCTTTATTGCGGCGGCGACGCGGAAGCCTTCCTGCCGAAAGTGCGCGACATTCTCGGCGAGGCCATCGGCGGCGCGAGTTTCTGGCAGGACAAGCTGGTGGTGCGCTTCGCGGCGGTCGACGGCTTCGCATTGAGAAAAATTCTCATTCCGATGCTTTCCGTCTTGCGCAAGGGCGCGCCAGTGCCGAAAGTCTGGAATCTCTAGAGCATTTCCGCTTTTCTGCGAATCGCGAAAGTGCTCCACTTTCTTGTTCTACGCATTCCCGGACGCAAAACCGCTGTACACTTTTGCTGGAAATGCTGTCGTTTTATGAGAATGGAATTGCCATGAACCTCACCCCCAGGGAAAAAGACAAGCTGCTGATTTCGATGGCGGCGATGGTGGCGCGGCGGCGTCTGGAGCGCGGCGTCAAGCTCAACTATCCCGAAGCGATCGCGCTGATCACCGATTTCGTCGTGGAGGGTGCGCGCGATGGCCGGCCCGTGCCGGAACTGATGGAAGCGGGCGCCCATGTGGTGACGCGGGCGATGGTGATGGAGGGTGTCGCTGACATGATCCATGACGTTCAGGTCGAGGCGACGTTTCCCGACGGCACCAAGCTCGTGACGGTTCACGAACCCATTCGCTGATACAGGCCGGATCGAAGCGGCGCGGCGGCCAGGGTTCCGCGCCCGTTTATGAACAAGGGGAGGTCCCGATGATCCCAGGTGAAGTCATCGCCGCAGCCGGCGAGATCGAGTTGAACGCCAGCCAGCCGACGGTCACGATGACCGTTTCGAACACCGGCGACCGCCCCGTGCAGGTGGGCAGCCATTATCATTTCGCGGAAACCAATGCCGGCCTTTCCTTCGACCGGGACAAGGCGCGCGGCTTGCGCCTCGACATTCCGGCCGGAACCGCCGTCCGCTTCGAGCCGGGCCAGACGCGCGAGGTGACGCTCATTCCGCTTTCCGGCAAGCGCGAAGTCTACGGTTTCCGCCAGCAGGTCATGGGCAGGCTCTAGGGGCCTCGGCTTCGGACAAGCCGCCAGAAAGACAGGGAGTTTCCAGATGCCTTACAAGATGTCGCGCGCCGCCTATGCCTCGATGTTCGGCCCGACCGTCGGCGACAAGGTGCGCCTTGCCGACACCGAACTGTTCATCGAGATCGAGAAGGATTTCACCACCTATGGCGAGGAGGTGAAGTTCGGCGGCGGCAAGGTGATCCGTGACGGCATGGGCCAGTCGCAGGCGACGCGCGCCGAAGGGGCGGTCGATACCGTCATCACCAATGCCGTGATCGTCGATCACACCGGCATCTACAAGGCGGATGTGGGGCTGAAGGACGGCCGCATCCACGCCATCGGCAAGGCCGGCAACCCGGATACGCAGCCGGGCGTGACGATCATCGTCGGGCCGTCGACGGAAGCAATCGCGGGCGAGGGCAAGATCCTGACCGCCGGCGGCATGGACGCGCATATCCACTTCATCTGCCCGCAGCAGATCGAGGAAGCGCTGATGAGCGGCGTCACCTGCATGCTCGGCGGCGGCTCCGGCCCGGCCCACGGCACGCTGGCGACGACCTGCACCGGCGCATGGCACATCGAACGCATGATCGAAAGCTTCGACGCCTTCCCGATGAACCTCGCGCTGGCGGGCAAGGGCAATGCGTCGCTGCCGAAGCCGCTCGAGGAAATGATCCTTTCCGGCGCCTCCAGCCTCAAGCTGCACGAGGATTGGGGCACGACGCCGGCCGCCATCGACAATTGCCTGACGGTGGCCGACGAATACGACGTGCAGGTGATGATCCACACCGACACGCTGAACGAAAGCGGCTTCGTGGAAGATACGGTGGCGGCGATCAAGGGTCGCACGATCCATGCCTTCCACACCGAAGGCGCGGGCGGCGGCCATGCCCCGGACATCATCAAGGTCTGCGGCAATCCGAACGTCCTGCCGTCCTCCACCAATCCGACCCGGCCCTACACGGTCAACACGCTGGCGGAACATCTCGACATGCTGATGGTGTGCCATCACCTGTCGCCGTCCATTCCGGAGGATATCGCCTTCGCCGAAAGCCGCATCCGCAAGGAAACCATCGCGGCGGAGGATATCCTGCACGATCTCGGCGCCTTCTCGATCATCTCCTCCGACAGCCAGGCGATGGGCCGCGTCGGCGAAGTGGCGATCCGCACCTGGCAGACCGCCGACAAGATGAAGCGCCAGCGCGGCCGGCTGGCGCAGGAGACCGGCGACAACGACAATTTCCGCGTTCGCCGCTACATCGCCAAATACACGATCAATCCGGCGATCGCCCACGGCGTTTCGCACGAACTCGGCTCGGTCGAGGTCGGCAAGCGCGCCGATCTGGTCCTGTGGAGCCCGGCCTTCTTCGGCGTGAAGCCGGAAATGGTGCTGCTCGGCGGTTCCATCGCGGCGGCCCCGATGGGCGATCCCAATGCTTCCATTCCGACGCCGCAGCCGATGCACTACCGCCCGATGTTCGCCGCATTCGGCAAGCTGCGCACCACGTCCTCCGTCACCTTCGTCTCGCAGGCCTCGCTCGATGCCGGCCTTGCCGGACGGCTGGGCGTCGGCAAGGCGCTCGTGCCGGTCAGGAACGTGCGCGGAGGCATCTCCAAGGCCTCGATGAAGCTGAACGACCTGACGCCGCATATCGAGGTCGATCCGGAAACCTACGAGGTTCGCGCCGATGGTGAATTGCTGACCTGCGAACCGGCCAAGGTCCTGCCGATGGCGCAGCGCTATTTCCTGTTCTGAGAAGCGGGTTGCGTTTTCCGGGCGCAGGAATGAAGAAGGTGGCCGGGCTGTCGGCCGTCGCAATCGGCCTCGTGTTTCTGAGCGTCGTCGCGGGCATGCTCGTTCCGCGGCCGTTGTTTACGCCATCGCACGCCGCAGCGGAGGGAGCATTTCACCGGATTCTGGTGATCTCCAATCCCATTCACACGGATATCGCCATCCCGCTCGACACGGAGACACGCCGGCAGTTTTCCTTCCTTGAAGGGGCGGGCCTTCCCATAGAAGATGGACAGGCGGAATGGCTCGTCTTCGGCTGGGGCGGGCGCGCCTTCTATGTGGAAACGCCGACATGGGCGGATCTGAAGCCGCTGCCGGTTCTTCGTGCCCTGACCCTCGACCGTTCGGTGATGCATGTCGATGTTGCGGGTCATATCCCGGATACGCATCCCGCCGTTTCCTCCTTCGATCTGGACGGGGCCGGTTATCGCAGGCTGCTGGCCTTCATTGCCGGCAGTTTTGCCGGCGCGCCGGACCGGGTGGTGCCGGCCGCGGATTCGGGCTATAGCGAGAGGGATCGTTTTTTCGAAGCCAGAGGGTATTTCAATGCTCTGTTCGGCTGCAACACATGGACCGCAAAAGCCTTGCGGACGGGTGGGTTGCGGACGGGCATCTGGAATCCCGCGCCGCAGACGCTCGTTCTGTCGCTAAACCTTTTCAATTGAACTGGAGTTTTCCATGCAGCGCGTTCATTCCTATATCCCCGCAGGCGAGCCTTCCGACCCGGCGGCCGCGAAGGTCGAGCTTCCGCACGATCTGCGGCACCTGCGCCGCAAGCTGCTTCACCTCGACAATGGCGAGATGGTGATGCTGGACCTGAAGGAGGCCGTTCTCTTCGCCGATGGCGACAAGCTGGTGCTGGAAAACGGCGATCTGGTCGAGATCGTCGCCGCCGCGCAGAAGCTGTTCGAGGTGCGCGGTCGCGACCGCCTGCACCTGACCGAGCTTGCTTGGCATCTCGGCAACCGCCACCTGCCGGCCGAGATCGGCGAGGATCGCATCCTGATCCAGCGCGATCATGTGATCCGCGCGATGCTGGAAGGGCTCGGCGCGTCGGTGACGCCGGTCGAGACGGCCTTCCAGCCGGTGCGCGGCGCCTATCATGCGCATGGTGGCCACGACCATCACGACCACGACCATGCGCACGATCACCATCACGATCATGCCGGTGAGCACCACCACCATGAGCATGGTGCGGAATGCGGCTGCGGCGGTCATCATGATCATGGGCACGACCACGATCATGACCACGGGCACAAGCACGGTTGAGCATGGACGGGCAGCAAGCGGGCGCGGCGTTGCTGCGCCTTCTGACGTGGCTTTCGCCGGCCTTTCCGGTCGGCGCCTTCGCCTATTCCGGCGGGCTTGAACGGGCGGTCCACGATCGCTGGGTGCAGGATGCCGCCGGTCTGGAAGGCTGGATCGCGGCCATGCTTTCCCACGGTTCCGGCTGGAACGATGCGGTGCTGTTTGCCGAGGCCTGGCGGCAATGCGGGAATGCCGAGGGGCTGGGTGCAGCGGTGGAGCTTGCCGAGGCGCTCGCCGGTTCGCGGGAGCGGCATCAGGAAACGCTGGCGCTGGGCACGGCCTTTCTCGCCGCCGCCTCGCAATGGGCGTGCCCGATCATCGATTCGCGCGGCAGTGCCGTGGCCTATCCGGTGGCGGTCGGGGCGGTGGCGGGGATAAACGGCATCGCGCTCGACGCGGCGCTCGCCGGGTGGCTGCATGCGGCGGCGTCGCAACTGGTGTCCGCCGGGCTTCGGCTCGGCGTCGCCGGCCAGACGGACGGCGTGGCGATCCTGGCGCGGCTCGAACCTGTGCTGCTCGGGCTTGCGGCCCGCGCGGGAGAATCGACGCTGGACGATCTCGGCTCGGCTGCCATCCGGGCCGACATCGCGGCCATGCGCCATGAAACGCAATATTCGCGCCTGTTCAGGTCCTGACCGGACAGAAAGGAAGACAGCATGAAATCGGGTAACGGACCTCTTCGCGTCGGGATCGGCGGGCCGGTCGGCTCCGGCAAGACGGCGTTGACGGAAAAGCTCTGCAAGGCGATGCGCGACGAGTGGTCGGTGGCCGTCGTCACCAATGACATCTACACGACGGAGGATGCGGAGGCGCTGGTGCGCATGCAGGCGCTTTCCTCCGACCGGATCGTCGGCGTCGAGACGGGGGGCTGCCCGCATACCGCGATCCGCGAGGACGCGACCATCAATCTTCAGGCGATCGCCGGTCTCAACGAGCGCATTCCCGATCTCGACGTGGTCTTCATCGAGTCGGGCGGCGACAATCTGGCCGCGACCTTCTCGCCCGATCTGGCCGATATCACCATCTACGTGATTTCCGTCTGCCAGGGCGAGGAAATTCCGCGTAAGGGCGGGCCCGGCATCACCCGCTCGGATCTTCTGGTCATCAACAAGAAGGACCTCGCGCCCTATGTCGGCGCCGATCTCTCCGTCATGGAGCGCGACGCGTCGAAGCAGCGGGCGGCGATGCCCTTCGTCTTCACGGACCTGAAGCAGGGCGATGGCGTTGCCGATATCGTCGATTTTCTCAAGTTGAACGGCGGGTTGTGAGGCCGCCGGTTTCATGCTGATCTGCGAGGGCTGAGCCATGACCGTTTCCCGCCGCTTCGGCGCCTATGACGTGACGATCTTCATCGACGGTGTCTACAAGGCGCCGGTCGCGCATCTGGCGCATGCGCAGAGCGACGCGCGGCGCGACGCGGCGGTGGAGGCCTGGGGCCGGCCGACGGTCGACATGGACGTCAATTTCTTCGCGCTGGCGGGGCCGGACGGGCTGATGCTGGTCGATGCCGGAACCGGGCCGTTCTGGGGCCCCGGCCTCGGGCATGGCCGGACAGCGATGGCGCAGGCGGGCATCGCCCCCGCCGATGTGCGCCGCGTGCTTCTCACCCATCTGCACGGCGACCATGCGCTCGGCCTGTTCGAGGAGACGGAGCCATTCTTTCCGGAGGCGGAGATCTTCGTCCCCGCCGTCGATCTCGCCTTCTTCACGGATCTTGCGGCGAAGGAGACCGTTCCCGCCATCCGCCGCGGCGGTTTCGACATCGCCGCCCGGCTTCTGGACCTTTACGGCGACCGCGTGACGCGGATCGGCGAGGGGCCGGTCCTGCCGGAAATCGAGGCCATCGCCATGCCGGGCCACACGCCGGGCCATAGCGGCTATCTGGTCGGCACGGGGCCGGAACGGCTCGTGCTGTGGGGCGACCTGTTCCACACGCCGGACCTCCAGCTTGCCGATCCCGATATCTGCTTCATCTACGATGCGGATGCAGCGCTTGGCGCACACAGCCGCCGCGCCATTCTCCGGCGGGCGGCCCGGGAAGGATGGAGCGCGTCCGGCGGCCATGTCTCCGGTTTCGTCCGGGTCGAGCCGGCGGGCGAGACCTTCCGCTTCGTTCCCGTGTGAGAAATGGAAAAGGCCGGGGCGTACATTGCGCCCCGGCCTTGTTTCCTCCCGTCGTCCTGCAATACGCCAGACCCTTCAGATCTGCTTGAGCGCGCTCACGTCGCTGATCTGGATCACGCGGCCGCGCACCGTCACGCCGGCGCGGCGCAGCGAGGAGAAGGCGCGCGAAAGGGCTTCTGGCGCAAGGCCCAGCTTGCCCGCCAGAAGGCTTTTCTGGAAGGGCAGGCGGATCGAGGCCGAGGCGCATTCTTCGGAGCCACACTGGTCGAGCAGGTAATGGGCGACCCGCTGCGGCGCGGTCTGGAGCCGGTCGTTCGCCACGCAATCCATCGTGCTCATGAGATGGGTCGAGAGGCATTCGATCACGGCCTTGGCCACGTCCTGTTCGCGCTCGGCCATCTCGCGCACCTTTTGAAGCTCGAAGCGGGCGAGGGTGACGGGCTCGGCGGCCTGCGCGTTGTAGCGATAGGTGTCGCCCTTGTAGAGCAGGCATTCGGCCACCGTATCGCCGGGACCGCAAACGCGGATGTCCGCCTCGCGTCCGTCCTTGTTCAGGCGGTACAGGCGGACATAGCCGCTCAGCACGCAATAGAAATACTCGGCGGCTTCGCCTTCGCGGAACAGGATGTCGCGCGCCTCGAAGCCGCTGACGGTCACGATCTCAAGCATCCGGTTCAGCGTATGGCTGCCCAGATTGGCGAGAAACGGCGTCTTCACCAATATATTTCTGTCCCGTGTGTTCAGTTTGAGGCTCTTGTTCACTGTATTCATAGCTCCCCGACCACCCGCGTCCGATCCCTTCGACATGCCGCCGGCCTGTGCGGCGCGCGTCATGCTTTCAATGTCGGCTCTGAAGTGTAACGATTCCGCTTTCCGGAAGCCGGGACTTCCGCGGTTGACGGCCCGGGCGGCAGGGGAAATTCCTGTCCTCTTCCCGGTCATCGTGCCTGCAAAGGCGAGTTCATCGCTCGCATCCGACAGGCACCGACTGCAACCATGAGGGCGTATCGATCACTTCACTTTCGGCAGCGACGACCTTACGCAAGCGCAGGGGCAACGCATTTGATTTCGATCAACGTGTCTGGAGAAAAATTGCCGCCCGCCCGGCGGGGCGGCGGGCGGAAATATGGCCGTCAATCGCCGGCCGTGCCTATTCGGCGGCGTTGGGGGCAAGCGGCGGATTCGGCTTGCGGCCCGCGCCGGTGCCCGATGCCACGGCCTCCACGCGGGCGGTGAGCGCGTCGAGCTTCTCGCTGTTGCTGCGGGCAAGCGCGGTCAGTTCTTCCGGGGGCAGCACCTCGTCGTCCGGCTCCCGGGGGCCGACGAAGCGGGAGAACAGCCGGCCGAGAAGGCGCGACAGGTCGTCCATGATCAGGAAGAACGAGGGCACGACGACGAGGCTGAGCACCGTCGAGACGATGATGCCGCCGATCACCGCGATCGCCATCGGCGAGCGGAAGGAGCCGCCTTCGCCGACGCCGAGCGCGGAGGGCAGCATGCCGGCAGACATGGCGATGGAGGTCATGACGATGGGGCGGGCGCGCTTGCGGCCCGCCTCGACAAGGGCGGCATTGCGCTCCAGGCCGCCGCGGATCATCTCGATGGCGAAATCGACGAGCAGGATGGCGTTCTTGGTGACGATCCCCATCAGCATCAGGATGCCGATCAGCACCGGCATGGACAGCGCCGATTGGGTGATGATGAGTGCGGCGGCGACGCCGCCGATGGCCAGCGGCAGCGAAAGCAGGATGGTGAAGGGCTGGATGACGTCCTTGAACAGGAGGATCAGCACCACCAGCACCAGCAGCAGGCCCATCAGCATGGCGTTGCCGAAGCTCTGCTGCATTTCGGCCTGGATCTTGGCGTCGCCGCTTTCGGCGATGCGGACACCTTGTGGCAGGCCGGCCTGCTCCACAACGGTCCTGAAGGCGGCGGTCGCGCTGTCGAGCGCCACATCCTGCCGCAGGTCGGAGCCGATGGAGACGACGCGGGCGCGGTCGTTGCGCTTGATGGAGCTGACGCCCTCGGAATAGTCGATATCGGCGACGGTCGACAGCGGAACCAGAGCCCCGCCGGATGTGGCGATCTTCAGCGCCCGGATGGCGGCGAGGTCGCGGCGCAGGTCGAGCGACGCCTGAACGCGGATCGGAATCAGGCGGCCGTCGAGGGCGATCTTGGCCAGCGCCACGTCGGTGTCGCCGATGGTGGCGACGCGCACCGTCTCCGCGATCAGGCTCGGCGTGATGCCGAGGCGCGCGGCCTCGTCCTTGCGAGGACGGATCTGGAGTTCCGGGCGGGGCAGGGCGCCATCGGCGCTGACATTGGCCAGCAGCGGCTCGGCGCGCAGCTTCGCTTCAAGGATGCCGACGGCCTCGTTCAGCGCCTCGTTGTCATTGCCCAGGAAGTTGAAGGTGATGTCGCGCTCGGCGCGGTCGTTCAGCCGCAGCACGCGCACGTCGGGAATGTCGCGGACGCGGGCGAAGACATCCTGCTCGATGTCCCATTGCGGGCGGATGCGGCCCTTGTCCTCGATCTTCGGCAGCCAGGGGCCGATCAGCGGCAGGCCGCCCAGCCCCTTGTTGACCAGCGTCTTGACGAGGGAGTGGTCGATCTTCTCCAGGTTGAGCGTCACGGAGGCGCGGCGCAGTTCCAGGTCGCCCTTGGGCGATGCGCCGCCGAGCACGAAGACGTTTTCCACCCCCTCGATGTCATGCAGCCGGGTGTAAAGCTCGTCGGTCGCGCGGCTGGTGTCGTCCAGCGAGGCGTTGGGCGGCAGTTCGACGGACAGGACGATGCGGCCGGCATCCTCCGGCGGCATGAAGCTGCCCGGCACCTGCATGAGCACGTAAAGCGAGCCGACCAGAAAGCCGACGGCGCCGAGCAGCGTGGTGTAGCGCCAGCGCGTGGTCGTGCGGATCAGCCGGGTATAGGCCGACAGGATGGTGCCGTCATTGTCCTCGTGGTCTTCCATGCCGTCTTCGGGCCGCATCAGATAGGCGGCCATCAGCGGCGTTATCAGGCGCGCCACCACCAGCGAGAAGAAGACGGAAAAGGCGACCGTCAGCCCGAACTGGATGAAATACTGGCCCGGAATGCCGGGCATGAACGAGACCGGCACGAACACGGCGATGATGGTGAAGGAGGTGGCGATCACCGCAAGGCCGATCTCGTCGGCGGCATCGAGCGCGGCGCGATAGGGCGTCTTGCCCATCTTGATGTGGCGGGCGATGTTCTCGACCTCGACGATGGCGTCGTCGACGAGAATCCCGGTCGCCAGCGTCAGGGCGAGGAAGCTGACGAGATTGAGCGAGAAGCCCATGATCTCCATGATCCACAGCGTCGGGACCGCGGAGAGCGGCAGGGCCACGGCGGCGATCAGCGTGGCGCGCCAGTTGCGCAGAAAGAGGAAGACGACGACGACGGCGAGCAGCGCGCCCTCCATCAGCGTGTGCATCGCCGCCTCGTAATTGCCGTAGGTGAAATAGACGGCGTCGTCCACCTTCTCGATGGAAACGTTCCGGTGTTCGGCGGACAGCGTGTCGAGAATGCCGGTGACGGTTTCCGCCACCGTCACCTCGCTCGCCCCCTTGGAGCGGAAGACCGCGAAGGTGACGACCGGCTGGCCGTTGAAGCGGGAGAAGGAGACGGGCTCCTCATAGGTGTCGGTGATGGTGCCGAGTTCGGAAAGCTTCACGAAGCGGCCGTCGCCGATCGATATGGTCGTGCCGGCGAGATCGGCGACATTGCGGGCGTCGCCCAGCGTGCGGATGGCCTGCTCGGCGCCGGCCACCTGGCCGCGGCCCGACCCCAGGTCGGCGTTGATGCCGCGAAGCTGCGCATTCACGTCCGCCGCCGAAATGCCGTAGGCGTTCAGCTTGTCGGGGTTCATCTCGACGCGGATTTCGCGGTCGGCGCCGCCGTAGCGGTCGATGCGGCCGATGCCGGGCTGGCCCTGAAGGGCGCGCTTGACCGTGTCGTCGACGAACCAGGACAGTTCTTCCAGCGTCATGCCGGGCGCCGAGACGGCATAGCTCAGGATCGCCTGCCCCTCGACGTCGATCTTGGAGACGATGGGCTCGTCTACGGTGGCGGGCAGGCTGGAACGGATGCGGTCGATCGCATCCTTCACGTCCTGAAGGGCCTCCTCGGTCTTCACCTCCATGCGGAAGATGATGGCCGTCTGGGACTGGCCGTCGGTGACGGTGGACTGGATTTCGTCGACGCCGGTCAGCGAGGCCACGGCGTCCTCCACCTCCTTCGTGACCTGCATTTCCAGCTCGGCCGGCGAGGCACCGCTCTGGGTGACGACGACGGAGATGACCGGCAGGTCGATATTCGGAAAGCGGGTGATCGGCAGGCTGTAGAAGGACTTCACGCCGACATACATCAGCAGGAAGAACAGAAGCAGCGGCGCGATCGGATTCCGGATCGACCAGGCGGAGAAGTTCATCTGTTCCTACTCCATCAATCGACCGGGCCGGCAGAAGCCTGCCGGACGGGTGCCACGCGGTCGCCCTCGCGCACGAAGGCGCCGGCCTTGGCCACCACCTCGGCGCCCGCATCGAGGCCTTCCAGGACCTCGACATAGCCGCCGTCCTGAATGCCGGTCGCGATCTCGACCTGATGCACCACGCCGTCGCGGACGAGGCGAACGGTCGCGCCGTCGCGGGTGACGGTGATGGCCGAAAGCGGCACGGCAAGCCCGCTTGCCTCGGCGAGCACGATGTCGGCGCTGGCATACATGCCGGCGCGGGCCCGGTCGTCCTCGTCGATGGCGATGTGGACGGAGCCGAGGCGCGTCACCGGGTCCACGGTCGGCGACACGAGGCGGACGGCGCCCGTCAGCACCCGGTTGCTGCCGGCAACGCGGATCGAGGCCTTGAGGCCCGGGGTGATCCTGAGAATGTCGCTTTCGGTGACGTCGGCCACCAGTTCGATCTGACCGTCGCGGATGAGCGTGAACATCGGCTGGCCGCTGGCCGCGGCGATGGCGCCGACCTTGGCGGTGCGTGCCGATACCGTGCCGGAGGCAGGCGCCCTGATCTCGGTGCGGGCAAGCCTCAGGTCGATATCGGACATCTGCGCATCGATCACCTTCAACTCGGCTTCGGCGACGGCGATCGCCTGTTCGGCGGCCCTCAGGCGCGCCTTGGCGCCGGTGGCGGCGGTTTCTGCCTGTTCCACCTGCGAGGTGGAGACGGTGCCGTTCGCCCGAAGTGCGACGGTGCGCGCGCGCTGGCGTTCCGCGTCCTCGGCGCTGGCCGTGGTGTCGACGAGCTGCGCCGTGAGCTGGGCAAGACTGGCCTCCGCCTTGGCGCGCGTCGCTTCGAGCTGGCTTTTTTGCAGGATCAGGCTGTCCTCGTTGAGGACGGCGAGGATGTCGCCTTCCTGCACCCGGTCGCCGACATCGGCGTTGACCGTCCGGGTCTGGAGGCCTTCGACCTGCGGCTGGAGATAGACCTCGTCGACGGGCCGGATCGTGCCGGTGGCGACGATGCGGTCGACAAGCTGTCGCTGCGCCACTTCGGTGACGACGATGGCCGGCAGCATCTGCGCCGGTGCGTCCTGCGCGGATGCTGCCTGCGGCACCAGCAATGCGAGGTGGAGAACGGCCAAGACAATTCCAGCGAAAGTGCGGCGCGGCCTGGCGTCCGCAATGGCGTGAACGCCGGAGCGTGGCGCTTCTTCGCGATTCGGGAAAAAGCGGAAATGCTTTGAGGTTTCGCAGGGCGTGGAGCGTCTCACGATCATCATGTCAATCCGTCGGTCTCTTGCCTTCCGGCATTCCATGTCGGCAGGTTCGGGGCCTTTCCACTTCTGCCGGGTCGCGGAAACGCTGCGTCTCTTCGTTTTTTTCACATTTCGCGGGAAAAGCCGTCGCCCGCCTTTCCCGGAATTGTCTCAGATAGGAACGGCGATGCCGAACCGCCAGAGCATATCCCTCAAGACAGGCGTTTTTACGTCGGACACCCTCGTCTATTTTCGAAGCCACTTCGGCGACCGGCCATAAAAGACGGCGCAACTGTTCCACAGGTGAAAATGCTTTGAAAGAAACCCCAAATGGAAAAACGCGCGGCCCTCGCGGGGCCGCGCGTCGTTTTTCGCCCATCGGCTTCGACAGGACTATTTCAGCGCCTCGTCGGTGATGTCCAGCGTGTAGGCGCCTTCCGGTTCCTTGGTGATGACCGGATCGGAGCCGCCGCCGAGCAATGTCTTGACGGTACGCTCGTAATCGGCCGGGTCGAGCGCGCCGGCGGAACCGGCGGTGAGCTTGGCCACTTCGCCCATCATGCGCTTCTGGTGAGCTTCGGTCTGGGCGCCGGAGGCGTCGTTTTCGAGGACGATGCCGGCGGCGTCATCCGGGTTTTCCTCGGCCCATTTCCAGCCCTTCATGGAGGCGCGGACGAACTTGACCATCCTTTCCTTGAAGGCCGGGTCCTCGAGCTTGTCCTCCAGAACGTAGAGGCCGTCCTCCAGCGTGGCGACGCCTTCGTCCTCGTACTTGAAGGTCACGAGGTCGTCCGGCGCGATGCCCGCATCGATGACCTGCCAGTATTCGTTATAGGTCATGGTGGAGATGCAGGCGGCCTGCTTCTGGAGCAGCGGATCGACGTTGAAGCCCTGCTTCAGGACGGTCACGCCGTCGGCGCCACCGGTCGTCGGGATGTTCAGGTGGGCCATCCACGACAGGAACGGATATTCGTTGCCGAAGAACCAGACGCCGAGCGTCTTGCCCTTGAAATCCTCCGGCGTGGTGATGCCGGTTTCCTTCAGACACGTCAGCATCATGCCGGACGACTTGAACGGCTGGGCGATGTTGACGAGCGGCGTGCCCTTTTCCCGCACGGCGAGCGCGGAAGGCATCCAGTCGATGATGACGTCGGCGCCGCCGCCGGCGATCACCTGGGCCGGGGCGATGTCGGGGCCGCCGGGCTTGATCTCGACGTCGAGGCCTTCCTCTTCATAAAAGCCCTTGTCCTTGGCGACGTAGTAGCCGGCGAACTGGGCCTGCGTGACCCATTTGAGCTGGAGCGTCACCTTGTCGGCGGCCTCCGCCTTGCTGGCCATCAACGGCAGGGCCGTCGCCATCATCAGGAGCGCGATCATATTCTTCATATGCTGTTTCCCTCTTGTTTTGCCTTTGGGTTCAGGTCTGTCCACCACGGACAGACGGATGCCAGAAGGTGACGGCCCGCTCGGCGAGCGCCACCAGTCCGTAGAAGGCCGAGCCTGCGACCGCGGCGACCGCGATCTCGGCCCAGACCATGTCGGCATTCGCCCGCCCCACTTCCGTGGAGATGCGAAAGCCCATGCCGACGATCGGCGTGCCGAAGAATTCGGCCACGATGGCACCGATCAGCGCGAGCGTCGAGTTGATCTTCAGCGCGTTGAAGATGAAGGGCATGGCGGCAGGCAGCCGCAGCTTGACGAGCGACTGGCCCCAGCCGGACGCATAGGTGCGCATCAGGTCCTTCTCCATGTGGCCGGCGGCGGCCAGCCCCTGCACGGTGTTCACCAGCATGGGGAAGAAGGTCATGATGACGACGACGGCGACCTTGGAGGGCCAGTCGAAGCCGAACCACATAACCATGATCGGCGCGACGCCGACCACCGGCAGGGCCGAGACGAAATTGCCGATGGGCAGCAGGCCCTTCTGGAGGAAGGGCGAGCGGTCTATGGCGAGCGCCGTCAGGAAGCCGAGGCCGCAGCCCAGCACATAACCCGTCAGCACGGATTTCAGGAAGGTCTGCCTGAAATCTGCCCAGAGCGTCGGGACCGAGCCGGTGATCCGCGTCCAGATTGCGGACGGGGCGGGCAGCAGGATCGACGGGATCTGGAAACCCCTGACGAGACATTCCCACAGCACGAGCAGGGTGATGCCGAAGACCAGCGGCACGACGAAGTTCGCGGCCCTGGTCGCCGCCGCGCTTTCGAATTTGACGCGCACCAGCGCCTCGTTGAAGGTCCAGGCGAGCACCCAGTAGACGAGCGCGAAAAGAAGCCAGGCGTTCATGGACGCTCCCCCATCCGCTTCAGGACGAGCCTGTGGGCACCGCCGACCGTCGCCACCAGCAGGGCGGCGACGGTGGCGGCCATGAACAGGGCCGACCAGATCTGGATCGTCTGGCCGTAATAGGAGCCGGACAGAAGGCGCGCGCCGAGGCCGGCGACGGCCCCGGTCGGCAGTTCCCCGACGATGGCGCCGACCAGCGCGATGGCGACGGCGACCTTCAGCGAGGTGAAGAGATACGGCAGCGACGCCGGCCAGCGCAGCTTCCAGAAAAGCTGGCCCGGGCTTGCGCCATAGGTGCGCATCAGGTCGAGAAGCAGCCGGTCCGGGCTGCGAAGCCCCTTCACCATGCCGACGACGACCGGGAAGAAGGACAGATAGGCCGAGATCAGCGCCTTCGGCAGCAGGCCGGAAATGCCGATGGCGTTCAGCACGACGATGATCATCGGCGCGACGGCAAGGATCGGGATCGTCTGGCTGGCGATGATCCAGGGCATCAGCGACTTGTCCATCGCCCGGTTGTGGACGATGCCGACGGCCAGCAGGATGCCAAGGGCGGTGCCGATCGCGAAGCCGGACAGCGTTGCCGAAAGGGTGATCCAGGCATGATAGACCAGGCTGCGCCGCGACGTGACCGGCATCATGGCGGTCGTCTTCCACAGCTCGGCGACGATCTGGTGCGGCGCGGGAAGGACGGGGCGGTCCTGCGCCATCGTCTGCGGCAGGATGTCCGCGAACGTCACGGCGGTTCCGGCACGGGCCGCCTGATCGCGCACGAAGGGGGCATTCAGCCAGACGGCGGCGCAATACCAGACCGCCACGATGAAGACCAGCACGGTGAGGACGGGCAGGAGGCGGTCGTGAAGGAAGGAGGCAGCTCTCATGACCCGGCCTCCGGTTTCAGAAAAGGCAGGATTCTGCTTTCGAGTGTGATGGCGACATGGTCGGGATTGTCGATCACCTGATCGTTGTCAAAACGGATGACGGTGAAGCCTTCGCCGGTGAGCCATGCGTCGCGTCGACGGTCATGGATTTTGCCGTCGTCCGTTTCATGGCTGTGGCCGTCGACTTCCACGACGATGCGCGCGGCGAGCCATACAAAATCGGCGATATAGGGGCCGATGGGTGCCTCGCGGCGAAAACGAGCGCCGCGCGGGCGAAAATCGCGGAGGATATCCCACATGATACGCTCCGCTTTTGTCATCTCGCGCCGGAGCGTCCTGGCACGGTGGCGGGGTCTCGGATCGATGTTGGAGTGGGCCATAGAGCGATCTTTCCGAACGGTTCGTCTCGGCGCGAATACCCCCTCTGGCCTGCCGGCCATCTCCCCCACAAGGGGGGAGACGATTCGTGGCGATGCCTTGCCACGCGAAAACCGCTGGAGCGCGGCAGGCAAGCCCCTCCGCCTTGTGGGGAGGGGTTGGGGAGGGGTTCTTGTCTGACGCGCCGTCCACTCACTGCTCATAGCTGTGCCCCGCCTTCAGGCCCTCGCGGACGCGGTGGGCGATTTCGAGAAATTCGGGGGTTTCGCGGATGTCCAGCGGCCGCTCGCGCGGCAGGCGACAGTCGATGATGTCCGTCACCCGGCCGGGACGCGGGCTCATGACCACGATCTTCGTGGAGAGATAGACGGCTTCCGGAATGGAGTGGGTGACGAAACAGATCGTCTTGTTCGTGCGGTCCCAGAGTTTCAGGAGCTGTTCATTGAGATGGTCGCGGACGATCTCGTCCAGCGCGCCGAAGGGCTCGTCCATCAAAAGCAGGTCGGCATCGAAGGCGAGCGCCCGGGCGATGGAGGCGCGCTGCTGCATGCCGCCGGAAAGCTGCCAGGGATACTTCTTGCCGAAGCCGTCGAGGCTGACGAGATCCAGCGTGCGTTCGATGCGTTCCTTCTGCTGCTGCCTGCTGAAGCCCATGATTTCCAGCGGCAGGGCGATATTGTCCTCGATGGTGCGCCAGGGAAAAAGCGCCGCCGCCTGGAAGACATAGCCGTAAGCGCGGTCCTTGCGGGCGATTTCCGGCGTCGTGCCGTTCACCTCGATGGTGCCGGAGGTGTGCCGCTCCAGATCGGCGATGACGCGCAGAAACGTCGTCTTTCCGCAGCCGGACGGGCCGATGAAGGACACGAAATCGCCCTTGCCGACTTCGAGGTCGACATTGGAAAGGGCATGCACGGGCCCGTCGCCGGTCTGGAACGTCAGGCCCAGGTTGCGGGCACGCACGACTGCGAAATTCTCACTCATGGAACGTCTTTCATCGGTATCGTCCTTCCGCAAGCGCCCGGCGGGCCAGCGGCAGGATATGGTTTTCGGTCAGCCGCGCAAAGGCGGCGTCCGGTTCGCCTTGCAGCGGGAACCAGCGCGCTTCCTCGATCTCGGCGAGCGCCCTGGCCTCCACCGGGCGAAAGCTGACGAAGACATGCGCCTTCACCATCGTATCCGGCTCGTTGGCCGCTTCCTCCGAGAACAGGCCGGCATAGGCGAAGTCGCCGGCATCCACCTCAAGGTCGAGTTCCTCGCGCAATTCGCGCACCAGCGCCTCACGCGGCGTCTCGCCCGCGTCGATCTTGCCGCCAGGCTGCATGAAGAACGGCGAGCCTCGCTTGCGCACAAGGAGAGTGCGGCCGTCGCGGTCGAGAAATGCCGCGGCGGCGATTGTGATGACAGGCCCTGCCTGCATCACACGCCCGAGGCCGGAATGCCGGTGCGTTCGACCTTGCGGGGGGCGACCAGATCCTTCCACGTCGAGAGCGCCTTGTTGACCGGCCCCATCGGATCGCGGGCGACGAACTGGCCGTGGCCTTCCTTCGTCTTCACCGCGCCTTCCTCCACGGCGACATAGCCGCGCGTCAGCGTGAAGCGCGGCAGGCCCTTCACCTGCTTGCCTTCGAAGACGTTGTATTCGACCGGCGATTGCTGGGTTTTCGCGGAAATCGTCTTCTCGCGCTGCGGGTCCCAGACGACGATATCGGCATCGGCGCCGACCATGATCGCGCCCTTCCTCGGATAGATGTTGAGGATCTTGGCGATGTTGGTGGAAGTGACGGCAACGAATTCGTTCGGCGTCAGGCGACCGGTGTTGACGCCATAGGTCCACAGAAGCGGCAGGCGGTCCTCAAGGCCGCCGGTGCCGTTGGGGATCTTGCGGAAATCGCCGAGGCCGTAGCGCTTCTGTTCCACCGTGAAGGAGCAATGGTCGGTCGCCACGCAGGAGAGCGAACCGGCCTGAAGTCCGGCCCACAGGCTGTCCTGATGCTGTTTGTTGCGGAAGGGCGGCGACATGACGCGGGCGGCGGCATGGTCCCAGTCCGGGTTGGCGTATTCGCTTTCGTCGAGCAGCAGGTGCTGGATCAGCGGCTCGCCGTAGACGCGGATGCCCTTCTGACGGGCGCGGCGGATCGCCTCGTGCGACTGTTCACATGAGGTATGGACGATATAGACCGGGCATCCGGCCATGTCGGCGATGGTGATGGCGCGGTTGGTCGCCTCGCCTTCCACTTCCGGCGGTCGGGAATAGGCATGCGCTTCCGGGCCGGTATTGCCGGCGGCCATCAGCTTTTCCTGCATGGAGGCGACGATATCGCCGTTTTCCGCATGCACGAAGGGGATGGCGCCGAGCTCGGCGCAGCGCGAGAAGGACGCGAACATCTCGTCGTCGTTCACCATCAGCGCGCCCTTGTAGGCCATGAAGTGCTTGAACGAGTTGATGCCCTTTTCAAGCGCGACGGTGGCCATTTCCTCGAAGACCTGCTTGTCCCACCAGGTGATCGCCATGTGGAACGAATAGTCGGCGTTCGCCCGGGTCGCCTTGTTGTCCCAGCGCTTCAGCGCGTCGAGCAGCGACTGGCCCGGATCGGGCAGACAGAAATCCACCACCATCGTCGTGCCGCCAACGAGGCCGGCGCGCGTGCCGCTTTCGAAATCGTCGGCCGAATAGGTGCCCATGAAGGGCATTTCGAGATGGACGTGCGGGTCGATGCCGCCCGGCATGACATAGCAGCCCGCAGCGTCGAGGATTTCCTCGCCGGAAAGGTCGGGGCCGATCTCGACGATCCTGCCCCCCTCGATCTTCACATCCGCCTTGTAGGTGAGGTCGGCGGTAACGACGGTGCCGCCCTTGATGACTGTGCTCATGATTGCCGTTCCCTGTTATGTTCGATTGTGTCGGTGAGGGCCGGGTGGAAACGCGCGATGTCACACGCCTCGCTCATCCGGCCCTCGAGCGTTGCAAGGATGGTCTCGAGGACCGCCGCCCGCTCGCGGGTGATTTCGTGGTTCCAGAAGCGCAGGACCGAATAGCCTTGGCGGTTCAGCCAGCTTGTGCGGAAGTCGTCCGATAGATTTCCAGCATGCTGGAAACCGTCCACCTCGACGATTAGTCTTTGCTCACGACAGAGAGAATCCACGACGTAAGGCCCAAGCGGCACCTGCCGGGTGAACTTATGGCCGTTCAGGCGGCGGTTGCGCAGGTCGCTCCAGAGGAAGGTTTCTTCCTCGGTTTCGGTCTTGCGGAGTTTGCGGGCCTGCGCGGTCTTGCCGGGGCGACGCCTGGCGGGGTTGTGATTCATCTTGGGCGCGGCCCCCTCATCCGCCTGCCGGCACCTTCTCCCCCTCGGGGAGAAGGGAAGACAGACCGATCTGTTTTCGACTTCGGTGCGGTGGAACGTCCCTTCTCCCCGAGGGGGAGAAGGTGGCCCGAAGGGTCGGATGAGGGGGCCGCTCGCCGCTCGCACTGGGCTCACTCGACGATCTCCGCCGTCTCGACGACCGCGTGGAACAGCACGTCGGCGCCGGCGGCGGCCCATTCCTTCGAAATCTCCTCCGCCTCGTTATGGGAGAGGCCGTCGACGCAGGGGCACATGATCATCGTGGCGGGGGCGACCCTTGCGGCCCAGCAGGCATCGTGGCCGGCGCCGGAGATGATGTCCATGTGGCTGTAGCCGAGCTTTTCCGCGGCCGAGCGGACGCGGGAGACCAGCACCGGGTTGAACGTGACCGGATCGAAATGGCCGACGGCCTCCACGGAACAGCCGACGTCGAGCTTTTCGCAGATTTCGGCGGCGCCCGCCTCGATCTTCGCGCGCATGCGGTCGAGCTTCTCCTGGTCCGGCGTGCGGATGTCGACCGTGAACGTGACCGTGCCGGGCAGAACGTTGCGCGAGTTCGGCGAGAAGAACGCCTGACCAACGCCGCCGACCGCGCCCGGCTGCTCGCCCATCGCAACCTCCTGCACCAGTTCGAGAATGCGGGCGAAGGCGAGGCCGGCATTGACGCGCAGGTTCATGGGCGTGGAGCCGGTATGCGCCTCCTTGCCCGTCAGTGTGAATTCCAGCCACCACAGGCCCTGACAGTGGGTCACGACGCCGATCTGCTTTTCCTCGGCTTCGAGAATGGGGCCCTGTTCGATGTGATATTCGAAATAGGCGTGCATCTTGCGCGCGCCGACCTCCTCGTCGCCGAGCCAGCCGATGCGCTTCAGTTCGTCGCCATAGGTCTTGCCCTCGGGGTCCTTGCGGGCATAGGCGTAGTCCAGCGTGTGGATGCCGGCGAAGACGCCGGAGGCGAGCATGGCCGGGGCGAAGCGCGCGCCTTCCTCGTTCGCCCAGTTCGTCACGACGACCGGGTGCTTCGTTTCGATGCCGAGGTCGTTCATGGTGCGGACGACTTCCAGCGCGGCAAGCACGCCGAGCACGCCGTCGAACTTGCCGCCGGTCGGCTGGGTGTCGAGATGGCTGCCGACATAGACCGGAAGCGCGTCCGGATCGGTGCCCGGACGGGTCGCGAACATGGTGCCCATTTTGTCCACCCCGGTCGTCAGGCCGGCGGCGTCGCACCAGCTCTTGAAGGTGCTTCGGCCCTCGGCATCGGCGTCGGTCAGGGTCTGGCGGTTGTTGCCGCCGGCAATGCCGGGGCCGATCTTCGCCATGTCCATCAGTGAATCCCACAGGCGATCGCCGTTGATGCGAAGATTTTCGCCCGGTGCGGCCAGATTTGCAGCCATAGTCTCCATTCCCCTTTTCTTGTGGGCCGTCACGGGGATACAAGGCACGTGCCCTGCCGCCGCAGGCCCATTTTCCGGCCACGCCGAACGGGAAAGGAAGGCCGCCGCAAAAGGGCGGCTTGTCATCGTTTCGCCTTTGGCGGATAATTTGACCGGTTGGTAAACATTACTCTTTCCCGTTTCGCACTCAAGACGGAAAACAACAAAATTCGCGCCAAATTGCACGGCAAATGCCTGAATTATGCGCAATGTTGACTTCTTGCGCAAATCTGCCCGATAAACTTGATTTAAAACAGGAATCGCGAGACGAAATGGACAATCCCAGAGCGGCCCGGACCCAGCGGCGCACCCGGATACAGGAGGAAAAAGAGGAACAGATCCTCGACGCCGCCCTGGAGGTATTTTCGGCCAACGGCTTCCGCGGCTCCACCATCGATCAGATCGCCGAGGTGGCCGGCATGTCGAAGCCGAACCTGCTCTATTACTTCCGCACCAAGGAGGCGATCCACCGGGTGCTGATCCAGCGGGTTCTGGATACCTGGCTCGATCCGTTGCGCGCCTTCGACGACAACGGCAATCCGGAAGCCGAAATCCGCTCCTACATTCGCCGCAAGCTGGAAATGGCGCGCGATTTTCCGCGCGAAAGCCGCCTGTTCGCCAACGAGGTTCTCCAGGGCGCGCCGCATGTCATGGACGAGCTGAAGGGGCCGCTGAAGGATCTGGTGGACGAGAAGGCCAAGGTCATCCGCGCCTGGGCGCGGGCCGGCAAGATCGTCAGGTGCGATCCCTATCACCTGATCTTCTCGATCTGGGCGACGACGCAGCATTACGCCGATTTCGACGTGCAGGTGCGCGCCGTTCTCGGCGACCGCTACTCGGGCGAGGGGCGTTTCGACGATGCCGCCCGCTTCCTCGAGCAGCTTTTCATGCACGGGCTTCTGCCGCCGAAGGCCGCGGGGCCGGATTAATCCGGCAGGAGCGCCATGACCAGAAGGCCGCAGGCCGTCACCGCCGCCCCGAGCATGACGGAAAGGCTCGTCCAGCCATTGCCGAGCGCGGCCTCGAAAACGATGATCGAGGTCGGGGTCAGGTAGCCGTAGCCGAGGACCTTGGAGGCGGGCAGGCGCATCGAGGCATATTGCAGGAGCTGGAAGGTTCCCGCCGTGGTGACGGTGCCGATATAGACGAGAATCGCCCAGAACCGCCAGCCGAGCGCTCCGTAGTCGACCTCGAGCAGTTGCGGCAGGGCGGAAACGGCCAGCCAGAAACAGGTGCCGATGGCCAGCCAGAAACCGAAGACCAGCGGATGGTCGCGGCGGTCGAGAAAGCGCAGGAGCGGCACGTAGAGCGCATGGCTGGCGACGCCGATGAAGAAGATCAGTTCGCCGCGCCCGACGTCGAAGCCGAGAATGGCGTCGAGATCGCCGTGGAAGATCACCCAGATCGCGCCGGCGGCGGCGATCAGCAGGCTCGCCAGCACGCCGCCCCGCGTCTTCTGGCCGAGAATGAGGAAGGCGAAGACGGCGCTGATCAGCGGCATCAAAGTGAACACCGCCCCGGTCTGCACCGGGCTGGTGATTTCGAGCGCGACGAACATGGTCAGCATGTAGACGGCGAGAAGCGCGCCGAGCACCAGGAAGCGCAGCGGCTTTTCCGGCATGCGGAAGGGTTGGCGGGCGAGACCGAAGGCGATGACGCCCATCGTTGCGATGGTGACGATGTAGCGCAGGAGCATCAGCGGCGCCGGGCTGACCTCGCGCGCGATCATGCCGCCGAAGGAGAAGGAGCCGGAAATCAGCGCCGCGAACAGAAGCATGGCCAGATGCGCGGAGATCTTTTCGCGGCCGCTGGCATAGGTATTGTGCCGCCGGGGGGAGGCCTGGTTTTCTCTGGCTGTCACGGGTTGGCCCAAAAGGATGCGGGATTTGTACGGTTGTCTGATAGCATCGCCGCGTGACAGGGAAAAGCGCCGTTCCGGCCTGCATGGTACGCCAGCCTGAAAATGCCGTCCGTGCGGCAATCGGCCAAATGGCGCGAAGCTTCATGCAGTTGTAATTTCAGCGCCTTAATGTCGCGTCGAATCCGGAAAACGAGGGATGCCGATGACAGACAGGGCCTATTTCGAAGGCGGGGCGCTCGAAGCGCTGATGGACGAGGTTCTCACATTGCGCGCCGCCGTCGCCGCGGGAAACCCGGCCGTTCCGGCGGCGGAGGGGGAGGCCGTGGCGGGGCTTGCCAATCTCGGCCACTATCTTGCGCTTCGCCATCACGATCTGCGTCCCCTGCAACGGCGGTTGATGCCGCTCGGCCTTTCCTCGCTCGGTCGCCTGGAAAGCCGTGTCCTGCCGACGCTCGACGCCGTACTGTCGGCGCTTGCGGCAATGACCGGGCGGCAGAGCCCTTACCCCGCGCCGGACGAGAGGGCCTTCTTCGCCGGGGAAGCCCGGCTTGCGGCGGCGACCGACGCCCTGTTCGGCGCGGCACCCGCCCACCGGCGCGGGCGCATCATGGTGACGCTGCCGAGCGAGGCGGCGGGCGATCCCGGCTTCCTGCTCGATCTGGCCGAGCGCGGCATGGATTCGGCGCGCATCAATTGCGCCCATGACGATGCCGATACCTGGCGCAAGCTGGCCCGGCATGTGCGGGCGGCGGGCGAGGCGGTCGGGCGCGACATTCGCGTGCTGATGGACATTGCCGGACCGAAGATCCGCACGGGCGAGGTGCTGGCGGCGCGCAAGGGCAAGCTCACCGTGGGCGATCTGGTGCGGCTGGTGGCCGAGGGCGCGCCGCGTCCGGACGAGGAGGTGCCGTTTTCCGCGTCCGTGTCGCTGCCGGAGATCGTGTTGCGTCTGTCGGCCGGCGACCGGGTGCGCTATGACGACGGCAAGCTGGAAGGGGTGGTGGAGAGCGCCGGCGGCGGCGAGGCCGTGCTGCGCGTCACCCACACCAAGGCGGGCGGGGCGAAGCTCAAGGCGGAAAAGGGCCTCAACCTGCCCGACACGGAACTCGACCTTTCGCCGCTCACCGTCAAGGACGACGCCGATCTGGCGACCGTGCTCGAATGCGCCGACATGCTCGGCTATTCCTTCGTCAGCCGTGCGGAAGACATCGACATGCTGGACGAGGCGCTGGTGCGCCACGGGAAGCGCGAACATCCGCTGGGGCTCATCGCCAAGATCGAGCAGCCGCGCGCCGTGCGGAACCTTCCGGCGCTCATCGCCCGCGCGACGCAGGGCGGGCGCCCGTTCGGCGTGATGATCGCGCGCGGCGATCTCGCCGCCGAAATCGGCTTCGAGCGCGTGGCGGAAATGCAGGAGGAAATCCTCTGGCTCTGCGAGGCGGCGGGCGTTCCGGCAATCTGGGCGACGCAGGTGCTGGAGGATCTGGTCAAGGACGGCCTGCCCTCGCGCGGCGAGATGACCGACGCGGCGATGGCGGCGCGGGCCGAATGCGTGATGCTGAACAAGGGCCCGGCGGTGGGCGAGGCGGTCTCCGTTCTCGACCGGCTGCTGGCGCGCATGGACGGCCACATCTTCAAGAAGACGCCGACGCTCCGGGCGTTGCAGTCTTGGTGAGGTGAGGCGATATCTTCCGGCGACCCGTCCATCGAGCGGCGTGGCCTCCCGGACCGGCTGGGGGGGGTGACGAAGGAGGGACACCGAGTTCCTGTCGCCGGTTTTGTCGCCAATGTCAGGATTTGCGCGACACGATCACCGCATTTGCCGCTTCGACGAAGCCGGTCCCGCCGGGGCCGCGCGTGATCCAGCGGGGCGGCTGTGGGAGTTGGTCGAGGTATTCGGTTACGGTGCTAACCCCTATCGTATGCCGAAAAAACGAGAACATGGATGCGTCGTTGAGGGAATCTCCGGTGTAAAGGACGGCAGAACGGCCGGCATTTATGTCAAGACCGTAGTGATCGAGTAGCACCCGCCGCGCCATCGCCAGCTTGTCATAGCCCCCGAGCCAGCCGAGTATCCATAGATTGTTGATCGTCACGTCGGCTGAGGCATCGCGCAGCGCATCGAGGATCGCCGCCCGCTCTTCCTTCTTGTCCTGCGGCTGCGCAAAGGCGAGACTGGTGAGCCTGAACGGCTGATCGTCGGCGAAGCGGGCGGACGGAACAGCTTTTTGCACTTGTTGTCCGATGCGCGCGAGGCGTTCGGATATGGTCGGGCGGTTCTCGTCACCGTGCCAGAAATACCTGTCGACCGTATGTCCGTCGTCGCCGCGACGAAAGAAGAAGCCGCCATTTTCTCCGATTACGCCATCCACCGGCCACATGCGGGCCATCTGATCGCACCATCCGGCCGGGGCGGCGGTCACTGGGATGACTTTTACCCCCGCCTTCTGCAAATTCTCGAGAGCCGCATAGGTGTCCGCCGCAAGTCGTCCCCGATACGTCAGCGTTTCGTCCATGTCGGTCAGGACGAAACGCACATCCCGAAACGCGGAAATATCGACTTGCTCGAGGGGTTGCATATAATCCTCCAACGGGTGATTGCCGCAATATCCCCGCCACCCGCGCGACATTTTGCGGCCGGCATGTGCGACGTAGCAAGTCCCGGGATTTCCGCGACCTGCACCGCGCTAGAGAGTGCGCTTTGCCCGCGCCAGGCCATGCATTACAAGCCGGTCGATGATCTCGGGATAGCTGACGCCGCTGGCCGCCATCACCTTGGAGTACATGCTGATGTCGGTGAAACCGGGGATCGTGTTGAGTTCGTTGACGAGGATCCGCAGATCCGGCGTGACGAAGAAGTCGGCGCGCGCCATGCCGTCGCAGCCGAGCGCCCGGAACGCTTTCGGCGCGATGGCCCGGATTTCAGCTTCGACCTCTTCGGGCAACTCGGCCGGAACTTTCAGTGCCGCGCCGTCCGCGTCGATGTATTTTGCGTCGTAGGTGTAGAAGCCGTGGCTTTCGGCCGGGATGATTTCGCCGGTTCGCGATACGAACAGGTTGCCTTCCTCATCCTCCAGAACCGCGCATTCGATCTCGCGTGCCCGAATGAACTCCTCGGCGAGCAGCTTGCCGTCATGCCGGAAGCCTTCCGACAGGGCCGCCTGATAATCCGCTTCGGTCGAAACCTTGCTGACGCCGACCGAGGAGCCCTGGCGGGCCGGCTTGATGAAGACGGGCAGGCCGAGCGCGCGTTCGAGGTCTTCGAAGGCGGGCGCGGCACCCTGATGGATCGTGACCGACCGGGCCACGGGCACGCCGGCCTCGTTGAACAGCCGCTTGGCGATATCCTTGTCGAGCGCGTTGGCGGAGCCGGCGATGCCGCATCCTGCCAGCGGCACGCAGGCCACTTCGGCCAGACCCTGCACGGCACCGTCTTCGCCGTGAAGGCCGTGCAGGACGGGAAAGACGATGTCGAGCTGCGGCACTTCATAGGGCGCGCCGTCTTCGGGAACTGCGATGGCCCGCCCGTATCCGCCCGGAACGAGGCACAGTTGCGTGCCGCTCGACGGTTTTGCCAGCGTGCCGCCTTCGAAGGCGCTCAACAGCCATTGCCCCTCGCGGGTGACGAAAATCGGCACGGCATCGTATTTTTCCGCAGCCAGCGCATTCATGACATTGGTTGCCGAAAGCACCGAAACGTCATGCTCTGCCGATCGCCCGCCAAACACCACACCAATCCGCAGCCTGTTCGAAGTGTCGGCCATGAGCATCCTTCCTGCCTGACTGCCGCAAGCCGTCCGGTCGAGGCGCGGGTCTTGCGGCTGAATTCCGCGACGATCGCGTAAGGCAAAGTGCTTACAGGAATCTTCCCGGCAAGAAAACCGCCTGCAACATCCCTGCTGCAAGCGGCTTCGGCTCCTCTTGTCGATTTCCCGTTCCGGTCAGGGAAGGCGGTTCATTCCGCCGCCTGACGGGCCATCGGGTTGTTGGGATGGGTCGTCCAGTTGGCGTAGTTCGGGTTGACCGGCGTTCCGGTGCGCCGGTCGAGCGTGCCGGGGGCGAGCGGCTGCATGGTGATGCAGTTCTCGACCGGACAGACGTTGACACACAGGTTGCAGCCGACGCATTCGTCCTCCATCACCTCGAAGTGGCGCACCCCGTCGACCATTGCGGTGATCGCCTGATGCGAGGTGTCCTCGCAGGCGATGTGGCAGCGGCCGCACTTGATGCAGGCATCCTGATCGATATGCGCCTTGGCGATGTAGTTGAGGTTGAGATATTGCCAGTCCGTGACGTTCGGCACGGCGCGGCCCTGGAAATCGGCCAGCGTGCGGTGGCCCTTCTCGTCCATCCACGCTTCGAGGCCGGTGATCATCTCCTGCACGATCTTGAAGCCGTAGGTCATGGCGGCGGTGCAGACCTGCACCGTGCCGCAGCCGAGCGCGATGAATTCGGCAGCGTCGCGCCAGGTGGTGATGCCGCCGATGCCGGAGATCGGCAGGCCGTAGGTTTCCGCATCGCGGGCGATCTCGGCCACCATGTTGAGCGCGATCGGCTTCACCGCCGGGCCGCAATAGCCGCCATGCGAGCCCTTGCCGGCGATGGAGGGTTGCGGGCTGAAATCGTCGAGGTCGACCGAGACGATGGAACTGATCGTGTTGATCAACGATACGCCGTCGGTGCCGCCGCGCTTTGCTGCGCGGGCCGGATAGCGGATGTCGGTGATGTTCGGCGTCAGCTTGGTCAGCACCGGCATGCGGGTGTATTGCTTGCACCAGCGCACCACCATCTCGATATATTCGGGCACCTGACCGACCGCGGAGCCCATGCCGCGCTCGCTCATGCCGTGGGGACAGCCGAAGTTCAGCTCGATGCCGTCCGCGCCGGTCTCCTCCACCAGCGGCAGGATGGCCTTCCAGCTTTCCTCGTCGCAGGGCACCATGATCGAGGCGATCAGCGCCCGGTCCGGCCAGTTCATCTTCACCTGCTTCATTTCCTGAAGATTGACCTGAAGCGGGCGGTCGGTGATCAGCTCGATGTTGTTGAGGCCCAGAAGGCGGCGGTCTGCGCCCCAGATCGCGCCGTAGCGCGGGCCGTTGACGTTGACGACCGGCGGGCCTTCCTCGCCGAGCGTCTTCCAGACCACGCCGCCCCAGCCCGCCTTGAAGGCCCGTTCGACGTTGTAAGCCTTGTCGGTCGGCGGCGCGGAGGCGAGCCAGAAGGGGTTGGGTGATTTGATGCCTGCGAATTCCGTGCGGAGATCGGCCATGTTCACGCTCCCTTTCAGGCGATGGCGGCGGCGGGCCTGACGGCTGCCGTCAATGCACTGTGGATGGACTCGGCGGCGTCGCGGCCTTGCGCGACGGAGGTGACGGTAAGGTCCTCGCCGGCGGCGATGCAGTCGCCGCCGGCCCATACCTTGGTCAGCGAGGTGCGTCCCTCTTCATCCACGACGATGCGCCCGCCTTCCATCCGCAGCGTGGCGATGCCGTCCGTCGAGAGCTTCTGGCCGATGGCCTTGAGGATCATGTCGGCCGGAATGACGCCGGTCTCGCCCGTGCCGACGAGGCGGCCGTCGCGCATTTCGGTGTATTCCAGCTCGATGCCGGCGGCCTTGCCGTTCGTGCCGAGGATTGCCTTCGGCTTCAGCCAGTGGCGGATGAAGACACCCTTCGCGGCGGCAAGATCCTGCTCGTACTGCGAGGCGTTCATGTCGGCCTTGCCGCGGCGATAACAGATCGTCACCTCCTCGGCGCCGAGCAGCTTCGACTGGATGGCGGCGTCGATGGCCGTCATGCCGCCGCCGAGGACGACGACGCGCCGGCCGACCGGAACGGAGGCCATATCGTCCGCCTGCCGCAGCCGGGCGATGAAATCCACCGCATCCTCGACGCCTTCGAGGTCTTCGCCCTCGATGAGGAGAGCGCCGACGCCGGCAAGGCCGATGCCGAGAAACACGGCGTCGTATGCGGCGGTCAGGTCGGCAAGGGTGAAATCCGCGCCGAGTTTCTGGCCGGTGCGGATCTCGATGCCGCCGATTTCCAGAATGTAAGCGATCTCGCGGGCGGCGAAATCGTCGGCGGTCTTGTAGGCGGCGAGGCCGTATTCGTTGAGGCCGCCGGCCTTCTCGCGGGCGTCGAAGACGACGACCTCATGGCCCTTCACGGCAAGCCGGTGGGCGCAGGCCAGACCGGCGGGGCCGGCGCCGACGACGGCGATGCGCCTGCCGGTGGGCTCGGCGCGGCGGTAGAACTGCTTGCCGGCATCCATCGCCGCGTCGGTCGCGAAACGCTGGAGACGGCCGATGTCGACCGGGCGCTCTTCCGCCGCGGTGCGCACGCAGGCTTCCTCGCACAGCGTTTCGGTGGGACAGACGCGGGCGCACATGCCGCCGAAGATGTTCTGGTCGAAGATGGTCTTCGCCGCGCCCAGCGCATTGCCCGTCGAAATCTGGCGGATGAACATCGGAATGTCGATCGCCGTCGGACAGGCCGTCATGCACGGGGCGTCATGACAGAAATAACAGCGGTCGGCCGCGACGAGCGCCTCGTGCCTGTCGAAGCGCGGATGGAGATCGGAAAAATTGGTCTCGTAAGCGGCCGGGTCGAGTCTCCCCCCGGCCACGCCGTTTTGCAGTCGTTCCATGACGTTCCCTCTTTTATGCGAACAACCTGCAAAAACGGTAGCACGCCAAAAATTTTTATCAATCGGTAAAATTTTTAAAATCGACCGGATCGGATTCCCTGTTCATGCATCGATTCAAGCGGGGTGAGATAATTCATTTATTTCAGTATCTTGGGAAAGAAATTCCAGAGTTTGATTCAGCGTCTTGATAAGCTGATTCAAGTGCCGGAGGCGGCGGAGAGGCCGTTTGGACGGGGCCGATAAATGGTGAATGAAAAAATCAAGTTTATACTTTACTTGAATACTCCACTTAAATAAGGTGCGCGTCATCCGGCCAAAGCCGCCGGCGGAACCGGGTCGAATCCGGTTTCACCAGACGACAAGACGGGATTGAACATGGCGAAGAAGATGAAGCGCGCGGCCAGGGGCGGCGGACAGAACGAAACAACGGCAACGGACGGGAACGGTTCGAAAGCGCCACCGGATGTGCGCAGCTTTCTCTATGTCGGCGGCCGCGATTGCCAGGTTGCGCATCTGAGGCAGATCGCCAGTAATTTCGGGGCGGAGCTGATCCATCACGATGGCGGGCTGCGCGAGGCGGTGTCGCGCATCGACACGGTCCTGCCGTCGGTCGACTGCGTGTTCTGCCCCATCGACTGTATCAGCCACGATGCGTGTCTGCGGGTGAAGACCGGCTGCAAGAAGTTCGGCAAGACGTTCATTCCGCTGCGCAACGGTTCGAAGTCGAGCCTTGAGCGGGCGCTCCAGACCATGAGCGACCGGACACGCACGGATGGCTGAGATGTCCGTTCCGGGCGGGCCGGTCCTGATCGGCCTGCACCGTCTGGTGCCGGGCAGCGGCGACATCCGGGTGACGGAACTTGCCGACATCGTCGCCGGACGGCCGCTCCGCTCGGCGGACATCATTCCCTTTCCGGCGCAGCCCCTTGCCGTCCATCAGCGGTCCCGGCCGCTGTCTTGCGATATCTGCCGGTTTCCGGCGATCTTCAGGCCTGCGGCTTCGGCAGGATCGCGCTGACGGCGACGACCAGCCAGCCGGCGATCATCGCGACGCCGCCGGTCGGGGCCGCGCCAGCGAAGACCCGGATTCCGTAGAAATACCTGAGCAGCATGTCGGCCGAAAACAGGATCGCCCCGAAGGCGATGACCAGCGCGGCGAGCGATGCCAGCCGGATCGAGGCGCGACCGGCGTAGAGCGCGATCAGCGCCGGTGCGTTGGCGAGGCACACCGTCGCCGCCGCCGAAAAGCCGCGCGGGTCGTCGAGATGGTTGGCCGCGGCGGCCAGGCCGATGCCGGCGGCGCCAAGAAGGCCCGCCAGAAGAAGGATCGCGCGGGAGAGGGGTTCGCCGGGCTTCATGGTCATTCCTTGTTCTGCATGTGATGGGCGAGCCGTTCGACGGGCTGCCAGATGATGTCGCGCAAGGCCGGGCTGGCGACGGTCTCGTCGAGCGCCTGCCGGAAGCAGAACAGCCAGGAGTCGCGCTCCGCCGGGCCGATCGGGGCTGCGAAATGACGCCGGCGCAGCATTGGATGGCCGTATTTCTCGACATAGACGGGCGGGCCGCCGAGATATCCGGTCAGATAGTCGTAGAGGCGGTCATGGGCGTTGCTGAGGTCCGGCGGGTGGACGGCGAGCGAAGCCGCGCCCTCGGGCGCTGTCGCCATCAGCTCGTAGAACCGGGCCGTCAGGGCACGCACCGTCGCGTCGCCGCCGATGGCCTCGTAAAGTGTGATCGTTTCTTCGTTCATGGCGAAACCGGACTGCCGTTTGCGGTCGTTCCGCTTTTCGCCTCTTTGGGGGCGGGCTGCAAGTCTCCGGCGCCGGTTGCGGCATTTGGGCGCGTGCAAAGGCAAATCGCCGGTCAGCTTGCCACCCGAAAATTGTGGGCCAGAATTTGATTAAAACTTGTTGCAGTTGCACATGAGCGCCCGGACAGTATTGTGAACACTGGTCCGAAAGTGTCAGGCGCTGATTCCTCGCGTTTGTCTGGCAGATGCGTAAAGGGTGATTGAACGGTGGACGGGGTGGAAAGCAGGCTGCTGGACGTCGCCTGCGCGCGTATCGCGGAGCTCACTCTGCCTGCCTTCATCAAGGACAGCCAGTTGCGCTATGTGGCTGTCAACGATTCCTATGCGCGGTTCTTCGGCCGGCCGGCTTCGGCCTTTCCCGGCCGTGTTTCCGCCGATTTTTCCGATGCGGACGACGACGGGACCCGCGAGGACCGCGAAAGGCGCACCCTTGTGTTCGGAACGGAGGAAAGCACCTTCGTGTCCGAACCCGGCGGCGGGCGCCGGCATGTTCTGGATGTCGAGCGCTTCATCAGCGAGGATGACCGCTTCTATGTTTTCGGCGTCGTGGAATGGCGGGGCGCGGGGCGGCCCGGCCTGCTGCCCGGCGATATCGGGCGTTCCGATCCTTCCGCTAATGAGCGCGGCCGGTCCCCTGGCGCCGGCGTGCCGGCGGATTTGGATCCGCAGCAGTTCGCCGACCCCCATGTCGCCGGAAAAGCCTTCGATCTTGCCGAAGTCGGTATTGGCCTGTTCGACAGCAACGGGATTTTCATCTACCAGAACGAGACCCAGAAGCGGTTCTACGAGTGCGTCTTCGGCGATGCCGTCAGCATCGGCGACGACGTCCATACCCTGCTCGGGCATCTCTGGGACACGGGGATCATTGCCGGCAGCGAAGCCGGGATCGGCCGCGACGAATGGATCCGGCAGCGGATCGCCGCGCATCAGGGGCAGGATCACGAGCATGTCGACCTGCTGCCGAACGGATGCTACATCCGCCTGATCTCCCGGCGGCTCGACGACGGCGGCTTTCTGGTCTTCACCAACGACGTTTCGGAATCGAAGCGGCAGGAGGAGTTGCTGCGCGAGCAGGTGCGCGCCACGGAAATCTATCGCTCGGCGCTGGAAGGTCTGCCGGTGGCGGTGTTCCTGCGCGATACCGACGGCCGGCTGACCTATGCCAACGCCGCTTACGAGACGCTGCTCGGCAACGACCGGAGCCTGTTCATCGGCAAGACCGAGAAGGAGATGTTTCCCGGCGCCTGGGAACGGTTCCGCAAGGAGAACCGCTCCGTCGTCGAGACGGGCGAAGCGATCGAGAAATCCGAGGACGTCGTTTTCGCCAGCGACTCGTCGCTGTCCGTCATCACCCGCCTCAACCGGATCGCGGCGCCCGACGGGGAGCGCTTCGTCGTCGGCTCCATCACCGACGTCTCCGTGCTGAAGGCGCGCGAGGTGCAATTGCTCGAGGCGCGCAGCCACGCGGAGAAGCTGCGTTCCGATCTCGAGACGATCCTGCAAAGCCTGCCGGTCGGCGTCATGATCCTCGACGGCAATTTCGATATCGAGTCCGTGAACGCCGCCTTCGCGGATGTGTGGACGGCGGGCGATCCGCTCGCGCTCATCGGGCGCCCCTATCGCGAATTCGTCCGCGCCAATTACGACAGCAACTCCTATGCGGGGATCGGCGAGGATTTCGAGGCCGTCTACCGTTCGCGCATCGAGAGCTTCTCGAAGGCGGATGCCGAGCCGCTGGAAGTGCGCAGCCATGACGGCAAGGTGCTGATCATCGGCAACAAGGCGCTGTCGAACGGCAAGTATCTCCTGACCTATTTCGACATCACCGCCGTGCGCGAGCGCGAGCGGGAGGCGCATGAGGCGAAGGAGGCGCTGGAGCGTCTCGGCGAACTTTGGGGCGATGCGACCCGGGTGATGTCGCAGGGGCTGCTGATCATGCACGAGGGGCGCATCGTCATGTCGAACGGCGCCCTGCCGGACATGCTGCACGTTCCGCCCGCCATGCTGGAGCCGGGCCAGCCCTGGAGCCGTCTTCTGACCTTTCTCTGCGAGCGGGGCGATCTGGGCGGGCCGGACGATGTGGCCGGCCTCCGGCAGATGTTCGCGGAGCGCATTCCGCGCGGCGAAAGCCTTTCCGCCTCCTTCCTCGCCGATGGCAAGACCTGGGTTCTGTTCGAATCCAATCTCAGCAGCCGCGACCACTGGATCGCGGTGTTTACCGACGTGACCGAACTGAAGCGCCGGCAGGAGGAACTGACCCTGCTTCTGGAGCGGGCCGAGGCCGCCGACCGGGCGAAGTCGGAGTTCCTCGCCAATATGAGCCACGAGATCCGCACGCCGATGAACGGCGTCCTGGGGATGGCGGAGCTGCTGGCCAAATCCAATCTCGACACCCGCCAGAAGACGTTCACGGATATCATCGTCAAGTCGGGCAATGCGCTCCTGACCATCATCAACGACATTCTCGACTTCTCGAAGATCGATGCCGGGCAGATGAAGCTCAGGAGCATGCCGTTCGATCCGGTCGAGGCGATCGAGGACGTCGCCTCGCTGCTGTCGACGGCGGCCGCCCGCAAGGATATCGAACTGGCGGTGCGCGGCACGCAGGCGCTGCGGCAGGTGGTGGTGGGCGATGCCGGGCGGTTCCGCCAGATCGTGACCAATCTGCTCGGAAACGCCATCAAGTTCACCGAGAAGGGGCATGTGCTGATCGATTTCGGCTTTGCGCCGATGCAGGACGGGCGGCAAATGCTTACCCTGCGCATCGCCGATACGGGGATCGGCATTCCCGAGGACAAGCTGGACTCCATTTTCGAGAAGTTCTCGCAGGCGGACGCTTCCAATACGCGCCGTCACGAAGGCACGGGGCTCGGGCTTTCGATCACCGCCGGTCTCGTCGAGTTGTTCGGCGGCGAGATCGCCGTGGAAAGCGTGCCCGGAGAGGGATCTGTGTTCACGGTGCGCCTGCCGCTGCCGGTCGCCGGTGGCCAGCGCGATCCGTCGCCGCTTCCCGTCAATGTGCAGGGCGCGCATGTCCTGGTCATCGACGACAACGCCGTCAGCCGTGCGGTCCTGATGGAGCAGCTTTCCGGCTGGGGGTTCGACGCCTATGCCTGCGCCAGCGGCGGGGAAGCCTTTTCCATCATGGATGCCGCCCTGGACAGCGGCCTTGCCATCGATGCCGTCATCGTCGACTTTCCGATGGAGAAGGACGATGCCGCGAATATCGCCCGCCGCATGCGCGACAGCGCGCAGCATGCCGATGTTCCGGTGATCTTCCTGACCTCGATGGAGGTGGCGGGCAGCGAACACCTGTTCGCGGCGCTCAACGTGCAGGCCCATCTCATGAAACCGCCGCGGGTCGATCTTCTGCGCAAAACGGTGGTCGATGTCGTGCGCGGCGCCCGGCTGCGGCGCGGCATGCTGAAGGAGGATGAGACGGCAAGTGCCGTTTCGCTGCCGCCGGCGGCTCCGGCTCCGGCCGTTGCTGCGGCCGTGTCGTTTTCCCCGAAACGGAGCGGTCTCGATATTCTCGTCGCCGAGGACAACGAGGTGAACCAGATCGTGTTCACGCAGATATTGCAGGCGACCGGGCTTTCCTTCCGCATCGCCCGCAACGGCCAGGAGGCGGTCGAGATCTGGCGCACGGATACGCCCTCGATGGTCCTGATGGACGTTTCCATGCCGGTGATGAACGGCCATCAGGCCACGCGGCTGATCCGGCGGATCGAGGAGGAGGAAGGATTGCAGCGCGTTCCGATCATCGGCGTCACCGCCCATGCGCTGGACCGCGACCGCGACCTGTGCCTGGAAAGCGGAATGGACGACTATCTTTCAAAGCCCATCAGCCCGGAACTCCTGGAAGCGAAGATCAGCCGCTGGCTCGGTATCCGGGGGCAGGACGCCGGCGGCAGGGATGCCCGGTCCTGATCCTAGCGCACGCCGCACAGCATCTCGCGCTTGCCCGCGAAGCCCGGCGCGCGGTTCACGGTGAAGCCGGCGGCGGCGAGATTGCGGCGGACGAAGCCGGCCGCCGCATAGGTGGCGAAACTGCCGCCCTCGGCGGTCCGGTCGAAGACGAGTTGCATCAGGCCCGCCGACCACATGTCCGGGTTGCGGGAAGGGGCGAACCCGTCGAGATAAAAGGCGTCGAAACGGTCGTTCCAGTCCCGCAATCCGTCGAGCGCCGGGCCGCAGACGATGGTCAGCCGGGTCTGCGGGTCGAGGTCGAGGACGACATGGCCGGCGGGCTCGTCCGGCCAGAGCGCGGTGAGCGCCTGCCGTTCGGCATCGATTTCCGGCCAGCGCGACAGCGCCTTGCCGATCGCCGCGCGGGGCATCGGATAAAGCTCGAAGGAGGTGAAATGCAGGTGGCCTGCCGGGTCGCGGGTTTCCTTCCACTGCCGCCAGGTCTCGCAAAGGTTCAGGCCGGTGCCGAAGCCCAGTTCACTGATGCGGAACGGGCCGGGCTTCGTCCAGCGCTGCGGCAGGCCGTTGCCGGCGATGAAGACGTGGCCGCATTCCAGCCGCCCGTCGCTGCGGCAATAAAAGTGATCGCCAAACCGCGGCGAATAGGGCATATCGCCATCGAACCATTCGAGGGTGAAGCCGTCCGCTTCGGGCGAGTGATCTGGGAACCGAGTGCTCATGTCTTCTGCTAGTCCCGACACCGGCGCCGGTCAATCCTCCGTGCCGGCAATGCCCCCTCTGGCCTGCCAGCCATCTTCTCCTCAAGGGGGGAGGAAGCTGGGCGCGTCGGTTTCCTCAAGTGTGGGCTTGACGGCGGGCGAGGCCATCCCACCCGGTTTCTCCACCCAAACGGGCGAGACGGCGGCAGCCAGAGGGGCACATTCCCTCTCGGCAGAGGTGCTCGTCATCGGCGGCGGCGTCATGGGGCTGTGGGCGGCGGTGGAGGCGGCGCGGGCGGGCGCGGACGTGCTGCTCGTCGATGCCGGCCGCATAGGGCAGGGGGCGAGCAACGGGCTGGTCGGTGCGCTGATGCCGCACATGCCCGACAAATGGAATCAAAAGAAGCAGTTCCAGTTCGATGCTCTCGTTTCGCTGGAACATGAAGTCGCGGCGCTGGAGGCGGAAACCGGGATTTCGGCCGGCTATCGCCGCTCGGGCCGGCTGGTGCCGCTGCCCAGGCCGCATCTGCGCGCAATCGCGCTTCGCCATTCGGCGGATGCCGAGCGGGTCTGGCAGGCGGAAGGGAGGCGCTTCCACTGGCATGTGCTGGACCGGCCGCCGGTCGAGGGCTGGGTGAATGCCGGGGCCGGCGCGCACGGCTTCGTGTTCGATACGCTCGCCGCCCGCGCCGCGCCGCGCCGGGTCACGGCGCTGCTGGCGGGGTGGCTGGAGCGTTCGGCCCGTGTGCGCATTCTGGAAAACAGCCGGGTCGAGCAGCTCGATCCGGCGGGCACCGCCCGTCTTGCCGGCGGGCCGACCGTTCGTTTCGGCCATGCCGTGGTCGCTGCCGGTTATGATGCGTTCGCCATGTTCGAAGCCGTTTCCGCTCCGCTGGAAAAGCCGCTGGGGCAGGCCGTCAAGGGCCAGTCGGCACTGCTTCGGGCGGATGTCGATCCCGCCTTTCCGGCGATCTTCCTCGACGGGCTCTACGTCATTTCCCACGAGAACGGTCATGTCGCCATCGGCTCGACCAGCGAGAATGCGTTCAGCGATCCCTTTGCCTGCGACGGCCTGCTCGAACCGTTGATCGCCCGGGCGGTGCAGATGGTTCCGGCGCTCGAAGGCGCCCCCGTGGTCGAGTGCTGGGCCGGGCTTCGGCCCAAGGCCATCGGGCGGGACCCGATGGTCGGCCCGCACCCGGACCATCCGCGAATCATCGCGATGGCCGGAGGCTTCAAGGTCAGTTTCGGCATTGCCCATCTGCTGGCGAAAGCGGCACTTGCCGCCCTGCAAGGCAAAGCCCCGGCGGTGCCGGAAAGCTTTCTGGCCGCCAGCCATATCGCGCTGGCGCAAAGCCGGTAAACTGATGCCGGACGCTCTTGCCGGGGCGGGGCGATGGGATATATTGTCCGCAATCTGCGTGCCGGTTGTATACGCTGCGATCCGGCACCGCCCGCCTTACAGTCTGTTGCGTCAAGTCGAGGTCAGTTCATGGTTTCCGATGCCTATCCCCGCAATCTCGCAGGTTACGGACGCAATGCGCCCGATCCGAAGTGGCCGGGCGGCGCGAACATCGCCGTTCAGTTCGTCGTCAACTACGAGGAGGGCGGCGAGAGCACGATCATGGACGGCGATCCCGCCTCGGAGAGCCTGCTGTCGGAAATCGTCGGTGCCGCGCCCTGGCCGGGCCAGCGCAACATGAACATGGAATCGCTTTACGAATACGGCTCTCGCGCCGGATTCTGGCGCCTGTGGCGGCTGTTCACCGGCCTCGGCGTGCCGGTCACGGTCTATGGCGTGACGCTGGCGATGGCGCGCAACCCGGAGGCGGTCGCCGCCATGCGGGAAGCGGGCTGGGAAATCGCCAGCCACGGCTATCGCTGGCTGGAATACAAGGATTTTTCCGAGGAGGAAGAGCGCCGGCATATCCGCGAGGCGGTGCGGCTTCACACGGAACTGACCGGCGAGCGTCCGCTCGGCCTCTATCAGGGCAAGCCCTCGGTCAACACGCTGAAGCTGACGCAGGAGGAGGGCTTCCTCTATTCCAGCGATTCCTATGCCGACGACCTGCCCTATTGGGTGAAGGGCATCGACGGCAAGCCCTTCCTGATCATTCCCTACACGCTGGAAGCCAACGACATGCGGTTCGCGACGCCGCAGGGCTTCAATTCCGGCGACCAGTTCTTCACCTATCTGAAGGACAGCTTCGACGAGCTTTATGCCGAAGGTGCCGCCGGCAGCGCGAAGATGATGAATATCGGCCTGCATTGCCGGCTCGTCGGCCGCGCCGGGCGCATCGCGGCGCTGCGGCGCTTCGTCGAATACGTGCTTTCGCACGATAACGTCTGGATTCCGAAGCGGATCGAGATCGCCCGCCACTGGCATGCGCTTCACACGCCGGAGACCATCTGAGCATGGACGGAAAGGCTTTCGTCGAGACCTTTGGCGGCGTATTCGAACATTCGCCCTTCATCGCCGAACGTGCCGTCGCCGCCGGCACCATCGTCGAGCCGCTGACGGCTGAGGGCGTGCATCGGGCGCTGGTCGCCGTCTTCCGCGCCGCGACGCCGCAGGAGCGGCTCGGCATTCTGAACGCCCATCCCGATCTGGCTGGCAGGCTGGCGATCGCCGGCGAACTGACGGAAGACAGCCGCAACGAGCAGGCAGGCGCAGGGCTGGACCGGCTTTCGCCCGCCGAACACGCACGTTTTACCGAACTCAATACCGCCTATGTTGAGAAATTCGGGTTTCCCTTCATCATCGCGGTGAAGGGACTGAACAAGGACGATATCCTCGCCGCCTTCGAGCGGCGGATCGGCAACAGCCGCGAGGAGGAGTTCGCGACCGCCTGCGCGCAGGTCGAGCGGATCGCGCTGCTGAGGCTGAAGAGTTTGCTTGCAGGAGAATGAGATGAGTGAAGTTGAATCCGTTGACGTGCCCGATTTCGCCAAGGGCGCGGTCAACCTGGCCTCGGCGCGCCTCGGTGCACGCGGCCTTTATGCCACCGACGAGTTCTTCGCGCCGCTGTCGCGCATGCTGAAGGACGATCCGGCGGTCTTCCTGCCGGGTGAATACGACGAGAACGGCAAGTGGATGGACGGCTGGGAAAGCCGCCGCAAGCGCGTGCCGGGCCATGACTGGGCGGTGATCCGCCTCGCCATGCCGGGCTATGTCCACGGTTTCGATATCGATACCAGCCATTTCACCGGAAACTATCCGCCGCATTGCTCCATCGAGGCGTGCTTCCTCGAGGAAGGCGACCCGACGGACGCCAGCGACTGGACGGAAATCCTGCCGAAGCATCCGCTCGGCCCGAACGCCCACCACTTCATCGAGGTGGCGGACAAGACGAAGGTATGGACGCATCTGCGCCTGCATATCTATCCCGATGGCGGCATCGCCCGCCTGCGTGTCTATGGTTCGGCGCATGTCGACTGGTCGAAGATCCCGGCGGACCGGGAAATCGACCTCGCCTATATCTTCAACGGTTCGAAGTCGCTCGCCTGGTCGGATGCGCATTACGGCCACCCGGACCTGATCCTGAACGCCGGTCGCGGCGTGAACATGGGCGACGGCTGGGAAACCGCCCGCCGCCGCGGACCGGGCCACGACTGGGCGATCATCCGCCTCGGCCATGCGGGCCTTATCCGGCGCATCGTCATCGACACCGCCCACTTCAAGGGCAATTTTCCCGATGGCGCGGAGATCCGCGGCATCTCGCTGCCGGGCCACAGCGATTATTTCAGCGCGGACGAGATCGCCGCGTCCGAAGGCTGGCCGGAGCTTCTGCCCCGCCAGAAGCTGAAGGCCGACCACATCCACGACTATGCCGGGGAAGTGCGCGACATCGGGCCGGTGACGCATGTGCGCCTCGCCATGTTCCCGGATGGCGGCATCAGCCGCCTGCGTCTGTTCGGCTTCAAGGCGTGAGCGTCATGGCCGACGATTTCCTTCCCATCGAACCGCTGAGCCGCGAAGCCTTCGCCCCCTTCGGCGATGTGATCGACCCCGATCCGGCCTCCATGCGCCTGATCAACGGCGGGACGACCCGGCGTTTCGATGCGCTCGCCCGCGTCGAGGCCTATGGCGAGGATGCGGAGGTCGTCATCAGCATCTTCCGGGGCGAGCCGCGCCGGTTTCCCTATCTCGTCACCATGATGGAGCGTCATCCGCTCGGCAGCCAGAGCTTCTCGCCGCTGTCCGGCCGGCCGTTTCTCGTCGTCGTTTCCGAGGACAGGGACGGTATTCCGGCGGTTCCGCGCGTTTTCCTGGCCAGCGGAGGCCAGGGCGTGAACTATCGCTCGAACGTCTGGCACCATCCGCTGATGACGCTGGGCGCGGTGAGCGATTTTCTGGTTGTCGACCGTCTCGGGCCGGGCAACAATCTCGAAGAGTATTTTTTCGATACGCCCTACCTGATCGGAGAGCCGACGCCATGACCGGAGTGACCACCCATGTTCTCGATACCGCGCTCGGCAGGCCCGCGGCCGGCATGCGCATCGATGTGGTGCGCCATGAAGGCAAGGGACGGGCGGTCCTCAAGACGGTGACGACCAATGCGGACGGGCGCGTCGACGGCGGGCCGATCCTGTCCGGCGACAGCTTCCTCGTCGGGGAATACGAACTGGTCTTCCACGCAGGCGATTATCTGCGCGCCGCCGGCCACGCGCTGCCGGAACCGCCTTTCCTCGATACCATCCCGATCCGTTTCGGCGTCGCCGATACGACGCAGCACTACCATGTGCCGCTGCTGATATCGCCGTTCAGCTATTCCACCTATCGGGGAAGCTGAGCATGCGCCTTGCCGTCATCGCCGACGTTCACGGCAATGCGGCGGCGCTGGAGGCCGTCCTTGCCGACATCGACCGGCAAGGCATCACCGACATCGTCAATCTTGGCGACTGTTTCAGCGGGCCGCTGGAGGCGGGCAGGACGGCGGACATCCTGCTTTCACGCGCCATTCCGACCGTTTGCGGCAACCACGACCGCGCCCTGATCGACCGGCCCTTCGCGGAGATGGGAGACTGGGAGCGACCGGCCCGCGCGCAGCTTTCGCCGGCGCATCTCGACTGGATCGGCGCCTTGCCCTTCAGTCTGGTGTGGCGCGATGAGGTCTATCTCTGCCATGCGACACCGCAGGACGACAACACCTACTGGACCGAGGCGCTGACGCCCGAGGGTTCCTTCCGGCTGAAGGCGCTGGAGGAGATCAAGGCGCTGGCCGAGGGCATCGAGCAGACGCTCATTCTCTGCGGCCACAGCCATATCGCCCGCTCCGTGCTGCTGTCCGGCGGGCGGCTTCTCGTCAATCCCGGCAGCGTCGGCTGCCCCGGCTACGACTATGACCAGCCGTGGTATCACAAGGCCGAGGCCGGAACGCTGTTCGCCTGCTACGCCATCGTGGAAAAGACGGCGCGCGGCTGGCAGCCGGCTTTTCGGCAGGTGCGCTACGACAACGAGGCAATGGCACGGCTTTCGGAAGCTGCGGGCCTGAAGGACTGGACGAGCGCGCTGAGAACGGGCTGGGTCCGCTGACCGACCGGGTGCGGCGGGATCGTCCTTGAGCATTTCCGCATTCCTTGAATCGAGAAAGCGCTCGAACTGCTTGTTTTTACGTATTTCCGGCCGCAGAACCGCTTCAGACTTTTCCCGGGTTTGCTCTCAGCGGCTGGGTCGCAGCCGGGTTTTCACGGCCAGAAGCGTTGCGAGCAGGGCTGCGGCGCAGATCATCGCTTTCGTCATGTCTCCCATCGCACCCTCGATCATCCACGCATGGACGATCCCGGCAATGGTGGCCGTGGCGGCGAGGAGCATGTGAAGCGCGCGCCACAGGGCGGGCGCAAGGCGCAGCCGGCGGCGGCCCGCGGCGAGCGCCGCCGTCAGCAGCAGGGCCACGAGGCCGATCACGCCATAGAGCGAGAAGGGGGTGGGCGCGACGAGCAGCAGGGCGTCGGCAATGTCCTCCGGGCTGTAGATGTAGAGGCCGCCGACATGGGCGATCACGAGAAGCAGTGTGACCGCGCCCGTCAGGCGATGCCAGGACAGGCCGGTCCTGCCGCGCGTTCCGGGCAGGCGGTTGGCGACGAAGAGCGGTTGCAGGAAAAGCGTGCTCAACGCAAGGACGCCGGCCATGCCGCCGGCGATCCATATCGCGTCGCGTCCGTTCAGCAGGGGGCTTGCCGCCGCCACGGCGACGGGCAGGACGGCGACGAGGCCGACCGCCGTCCACAGGGCGATCGCCTCAACTCTTCGGCGCATCGCCGCCGGTCGGAGCCAGATTGAAATCGACGACGATGGACGTGTCGTTGCGGCTTTGCAGCACGGGCCGCAGGAAGAGCGTCTCATAGCCCGGATCGTCGAAGGCGACATGGATGTGCGCCTGGCCGAATTGCGGGACGATGGGCGAGGTTTCGAGGCGGAAATTGCCCTGGGCGTCGGTCATGACGCTGCCGCGGTTGGTCGGCTCGCGCTCGCCGCCGCGTTCCGTGGCAGTCCAGATCTGCACGCGCACATTGGCGAGCGGCGCGCAGGTGCCGGCTTCGCGCACCGTTCCCGACACGACGAAGCCGGTGCCGAGGTTTTCGACCGCAGGGGCGTTGGCGATATAATTGTTCCGGCCGCCGCGCATCGTTTCGGTGGCGGCGCATCCGCTGGCGTTCTGGGCGAACGCCGGCGGGCCGGGAAGCGCAAGAACCGGCGAAAACGCGAGTGCCGCTGCGATCAGGGTCCGTTTCATGGGATCAGCCTCTTCGACCTGTTGAACGAAAGAACGTCCTGCAAGTGTGTCGGTATCCGCGGGGCTTTTGAAGGCCGGCCGCTTCAAACATCCGTGAGACGGCGGTGATCAGAACGGGCTTTCGGCGATGATCTCCCGCGTCGCCCCGGAAATCTCCCTCCTGCCGCAGAGGGCGAGCGTGGTGTCCATCTCCCGGCGGATGATCTCGAGCGCCAGCTTCACGCCCTCGCGTCCGCCGGCGCCGAGGCCGTAGAGGAAGGGGCGGCCGATGAAGGTGCCCCTCGCGCCGAGCGCCAGCGCCTTCAGGACATCCTGGCCGGAGCGGATGCCGCCATCCATATGGACCTCGATGCGGTCGCCGACCGCTTCGGCGATCCGGGGCAGGGCGGAAATGGAGGAGGGCGCGCCGTCGAGCTGGCGGCCGCCGTGATTGGAGACGATCAGCGCATCGGCGCCCGTCCTCGCCGCCATTTCCGCATCCTCGACGTCGAGCACGCCCTTCAGGATCAGCTTGCCGCCCCAGCGCTGCCGGATCCATTCCACGTCCTTCCACGAAAGCTGCGGGTCGAACTGTTCCGCCGTCCAGGTGGAGAGCGAGGAGAGGTCCGAGACGTTCTTCGCATGGCCGACGATGTTGCCGAAGGTACGGCGCTTCGTCTTCAGCATGTCGAGGCACCAGAAGGGCCGGGTCGCCATCTGCCAGATATGCTTCGGAGTGAATTTCGGCGGTGTGGACAGGCCGTTGCGGATGTCGTTGTGGCGCTGGCCGAGGATTTGCAGGTCGAGCGTCAGCACCAGCGCCGAGCAGCCCGCCGCCCGGGCGCGGTCGATGAGGCTGCCGACAAAATCGCGGTCCTTCATCACGTAGAGCTGGAACCAGAAGGGCGATTTCGTGTGGGCGGCGACATCCTCGATGGAGCAGATGCTCATGGTCGACAGGGTGAAGGGCACGCCCGCCTCTTCCGCCGCCTGCGCCGCGAGGATCTCGCCGTCGGCATGCTGCATGCCCGTCAGGCCGGTCGGGGCGAGTGCGACCGGCATGGAAACGGGGTGGCCGACCATCGTCGTTTTCAGCGAGCGGTTCGCCATGTCCACCAGCACGCGCTGGCGCAGCTTGATCCTGCCGAAATCCTCCTCGTTCGCCCGATAGGTGCTTTGCGTGTACGAGCCACTGTCGGCGTAGTCGAAGAACATTTTCGGCACACGGCGTTTCGCGCGGGCCTTGAGGTCGGCGATATCGAGGGAAGCAGTCATGAGGGGTATTCCGGTGGTTGAAAGTGGCCCGGTCTAGCACGCCGGGCCGGCGCGCGTCATGACGCAATTGTCGCAATGCTGCTTTTCGCCGGGCGGCCGGCAACGTAGGTTTCGGCAACGGCGCGGTCGTCGCCGAGCGTTTGCAGCAGGAACAGTTCGTCCGCGAGCGAGCCGACCACTTCCATCTTCAATGCCATCGCCGGCGTCGCCGACGCGTCCAGCACCACGAGGTCGGCATCGGTGCCGGGATCGAGCGAGCCGATGCGGTCGGCCAGCGCGACGGCTTCGGCATTGCCGCGGGTCAGCAGCCAGAAGCTTTCCAGCGGGTTCAGCCGCTCGCCCAGCAGTTGCTGGACCTTGTAGGCCTCGTCCATCGTCCTCAGCATCGAATAGCTGGAGCCGCCGCCGATGTCGGTGGCGACCGAAACCGTCACGGGTTTCTCGCGGCCGATGAGCTTTTTCAGCGGCATCAGGCCCGAACCGAGGAAGAGGTTCGAGGTCGGGCAATGGACGGCGACCGCGCCCGTGTCGCTTAGCACGTCCGCCTCGCGTTCGGAAAGATGGATGCAGTGGCCGAGCAACGCCTTCGGGCGCAGGAGGCCGTAGCGGGCGTAGATGTCGGTATAGTCGGACGCTTCCGGGTAAAGCTCGCCGGTGTAGCGGATTTCCTCGTCGTTTTCCGACAGGTGCGTCTGGATGTGCAGGTCGGGAAACTCGCGGGCGAGTGCTGCGGCGGCTTCCATCTGCCGCGGCGTGGAGGTGATGGCGAAGCGCGGCGTGATGGCGACGTGGTTGCGGCCCCGGCCGTGCCACTCATCGATCACCGCGCGGGTCTCGTCATAGCCGGTCTCCGGCGTGTCGAGCAGGCCCTGCGGGGCGTTGCGGTCCATCATCACCTTGCCGCCGATCATGCAGGTGCCGCGCTTCAGGCTTTCGGCGAAGAAGGCGTCGGCGGAGGTCTTGTGGACCGAGCAATAGGCAGCGGCGGTGGTGGTGCCGTGGCGCAGAAGCTCATCGAACAGATGCGTGGCGATGCGCCCGGCATGGGCGCTTTCCACGAACCTGCATTCCTCGGGGAAAGTGTAGGTGTTCAGCCATTCCAGAAGATTGGCGGCGTAGGAGCCGATCACCTGCATCTGCGGGAAATGGATATGCGTATCGATGAAGCCGGGCAGGATGAGGTGTGGCCGGTGGTCGATCTCCGCGGTGCCTTCCGGCGCTTCGGCCCTGACAGAGGCGTAGTCACCGACGGCGGCGATCACACCGTCCTCGATCAGCAGGCCGCCGTCCTCCTCGTAGAGATAGCTCGCCCGGTCGTCGAGGCTTTCCGGCATGCGGTGGAAGGAGAGGAGGCGGCCCCTCAGCAGCAGTCGTGTCATTGCGTGGTCTTTCGGGAAAGGGCGCTTTCATACCAGGCTGTCAGCAGCGCCCTGTCTTCCGCTGTCAGGTAGGTGACGTTGCCGGGCGGCATCGCCCGGCTGATGCCCGCCTGCAAATAGATCTCGCGGGCGTGGCGGGCGATTTCCGCGTCGGTTTCGAGCTTCACCGCCTTGGGCGCGTGGATGATGCCCTCCCAGGCCGGCTCCCGCGCGTGGCACATCGAACAGCGCGACTGGACGAGATCGCGCACCTCCTCGAAATGCGGATCGTCGGCGAAACGGGCATAGGCCGGCGCGGGGGCGGCCGCTTCTTCATCCTCGGCCACCGGCGCGCCGTTGCCGAGCGTCGAGAGCCAGACGATGGCGGCGAAGATCGCGGCGGTCGCGCCCCAGGTCCAGTACGGCTTGCCTTTGCGGGCATGGGTGGTGTTGAACCAGTGGCGGATGGTGACGCCGAGCAGGAAGACCAGCGCCGCGATGGCCCAGTTCCACGCCGTGGCGAAGGCCATCGGATAGTGGTTCGACAGCATGAAGAAGATGACCGGCAGCGTCAGGTAGTTGTTGTGCAGCGAGCGTTGCTTGGCCTGTGCGCCAAGCTTCGGGTCCGGCGTCCTGCCGGCCTTGAGATCGGCGACGACGATCTTCTGGTTGGGAATGATGACGAAGAACACGTTGGCCGTCATGATCGTCGCCGTGAAGGCGCCGAGATGCAGGAAGGTGGCGCGGCCGGAAAAGACCTGCGTATAGGCGAAGGCCATGATGACCAGCACCAGATAGAGCAGGATCATCAGGCCGCGGGTGTTCCTGCCCAGCGGCGACTTGCAGAGCAGGTCGTAGGCGATCCAGCCGATGGTCAGCGAAACGATGGAAATGAGGATCGCCTGCCAGCCCGCCAGTTCCATCACGTCCGTGTCGATCAGGAAGAGGTCCGCCCCGGCGTAATAGACGATGGCCAGTAGCGCGGCGCCCGACAGCCAGGTGACGTAACTTTCCCATTTGAACCAGATCAGGTGGTCCGGCATCGAGGCCGGCGCGACCAGATATTTCTGGATATGGTAGAAGCCGCCGCCGTGAACCTGCCATTCCTCGCCATGCACGCCGGAGGGCAGGTGCGGGCGCTTCGTGAGGCCGAGATCGAGCGCGATGAAATAGAACGACGAGCCGATCCACGCGATGGCCGTGATGACATGCAGCCAGCGGACGGCGAAGGACAGCCATTCCCAGAGGATGGGATAGTCAAACATTCGGTTCCCCTTCTTGGTGTCTGCCCCGCGATCTTGCGAAAGAACCGCGGTAAGGAAAGTTCTTCACGAGCATTCCGGAGCCTCGCCCCCAAGGCCGCGCGGCGCCCGGCATCATGTCTGTCCGTCCGGTTCGAAGGGCGGCAGCATGTCGGTGATCCATTGCCGGAAAGCCTTGATCTTGTAGGTGTTGCGCCGGCTTCGCGGGTAGACCAGCCAGTAGATGCTTTCCTTTTCCAGAAACAGGTCGAAAGGCTGGATGAGGCGGCCGGAATCGAGTTCGTCCTGAACGTAGAACGGACTCAGCATCGCCACGCCATGACCGGCAATAGCAGCATTGGCCTCCATGTCCAGAGCGCCGAAGGCGTCCAGCTTCGGAAAGCTGTGTCCGGACGCATCGACGCCGGCCGCGCTGAACCAGGACCTCCAGCAGGCGGCCGTCGAACTGATGCAGGGCAATGCCAGCAGGTCGGAAAGCTGGCTGATCCCTCCGACGCTGGCCGCAAGTTCCGGACTGAGCATCGGTGCGTAGCGAAGCCGCAGGATCGGATGGCAGACGAGTCCCGGCCAGTTTCCCGTTCCGATACGGATCGCGACATCGGCGGTTTCGCGATCGAAATCCTTTTCGTCGACCGCCCGCAGCAGCCGGACGGCGATATCGGGATGCTGCAACTGGAAGCCGCCGAGATGGCGCGCCAGCCATTGCGCGGCGAATGTCGGCACGGAATGGATTTCCAGCGTCTCGTCGGCGGTACGGCGTGCGGAGCGGACCGCCTCGGTCAGCAGGCCGAAAGCCTCCGCAACCCGCGGGAAAAGCCGCTCGCCGGTCTCGGTGAGGGCGATCTGGCGCGGGCGCCTTTCGAAAAGCGGTTTGCCGACGTTCTCCTCCAGCAGCCTGATCTGATAGCTGACGGCGGTCTGCGTCATGCCGAGTTCTTCGCCCGCTCTCGTGAAACTGAGATGGCGAGCCGTCGCCTCGAAAACCCTCAATGCGTTCAGGGGAAACTGCCGCGACATCTTCATGGATAAGTTCTCTTTATGGAAGGCGCGGCAGTTTTCATTGGATGTTCCGGAAAGGAAAAAGCATTTTCCGGTTCGGGCAACCAATGGATTTGGGCCTGGATCAAGGAGAGAACGATGTTCATCGACAGTCCGCGCGCGGTGCGGCTGCTGGCGCGCCTGCGCGCATTTTCATGCCGGGCCGTGCGGCGGCTGGCGAAACGGCGCCAATGCGGCGGTGACGTGCCGGCCATGCTCAAGGGCGATCTCGCTCTGCCGACAGGGCAGGAAGAGGTGACGCCGCTGCGCGAGAAGCAGAGGCGCGAAGCAGTTCGGCTGCGACCATAGCCGCGATGACCGCCGGGCGCTTGTCGCGCACCGCGCTGCCGCCGATCGGCAGGACGAGGCGGTCGAGCGCTGCCGGTTCGCCGCCTTCGGACACGAACCACCTGGCGAAGGTCGCCCGTTTGGTGGCCGAGCCGATCATGCCGGTATAGAAAAGGTCGGTGCGGGCGAGCGCACGCCAGGCGATCAGGAAATCCAGCGCGTGGTCGTGGGTGACGATGATGGCGGCGCCGCCCGGCGGAATGGCCGTCGCCTCGGCTTCCGGCAGGGCGGAAAGCCGGGTGGCGACCCCTTCCGGCAGGCCTTGCAATTCCTCCCGGCGCGTCTCGACGACCGTGACGGCGAAGGGCAGGGGCAGGAGCGCGGAGGCGAGCGCCTTGCCGACATGGCCAGCGCCGAAGACGAAGACGGCGGGATGCGTTTCCGTCTCCGCTTTCAGCCGTGTTTCGAGGCGGGTTCGGGCAGCCGCGTCGAAGACCGAGAAGGACAGCGACACGAAGCCGCCGCAGCACTGGCCGATGGCCGGGCCGAGCGGAATGTCCCGCCGCAGATCGTCCGCCCTGCCGGCCAGAAGCGCCCGGGCATGGTCGATCGCCATATATTCGAAGGCGCCGCCGCCGATGGTGCCGTGGAGGCCGGTTTCGGAGACGAGCATCCACGCGCCCGCCTCGCGCGGGGTGGAGCCTTTCACCTCGACGACCTCGACGAGGATGGTCCTGGGATTGTCTTCGAGGAAGGTAGAGAGGAGCTGCATCAAGGCCCCTTCAGCCGTTCCACGGCCATCAGCACGCGCTCCGGGGTGGCGGGCGCGTCGAGGCGCGGGCATTGGCGATAGCCGGCGACCGAGGCGACGGCCATCGACAGCGCCTCCAGAACCGAAATGCCCAGCATGAAGGGCGGCTCGCCCACCGCCTTGGAGCGGCCGATGGTGGGCTCGGTATTTTCCGCCCATTCGGCCAGCGCGACATTGAAGATCTTCGGCCGGTCGGAAGCCAGCGGAATCTTGTAGGTGGAGGGGGCATGGGTGCGCAGGCGGCCCTTGGCGTCCCACCACAGTTCCTCGGTCGTCAGCCAGCCCATGCCCTGCACGAAGGCGCCCTCGATCTGGCCCTTGTCGATGTCCGGGTTCAGCGAGCGGCCGACATCGTGGAGAATGTCGGTGCGCTCCACCTGGTATTCGCCGGTCAGCGTATCGATAGACACTTCCGAGCAGGCAGCGCCATAGGCGAAGTAATAGAAGGGATGGCCGCGACCGGCCTTGCGGTCCCAGTGGATCTTCGGGGTCTTGTAGAACCCCGCCGCCGAAAGCTGGACGCGGGCGAAATAGGCCTTGTTGATGAATTCCGGGAAGGGCACCTGCTCGCCGCCGATCCGCACGCGGTTCGGCAGGAACTCCACCTCGCCTTCCGGCACGTTCCATGCCGCGGCGGCGAAGGCGACGAGGCGCTCCTTGATCTGGCGGCAGGCATCCCATGCGGCCATGCCGTTCAGGTCCGAACCGGAGGAGGCGGCGGTGGCCGAGGTGTTCGGCACCTTGCCGGTGGTGGTGGCGGTGATCTTCACCCGGTCGATATCGACCTTGAACGCATCGGCCACCACCTGCGCCACCTTGGTGTAGAGGCCCTGGCCCATTTCCGTGCCGCCGTGGTTCAGGTGGATCGACCCGTCGTTATAGACATGCACCAGCGCGCCGGCCTGGTTGAAGGCCGTCATGGTGAAGGAGATGCCGAATTTCACCGGGGTCAGCGCGATGCCCTTGCGGATGACCGGGCTCGTCTCGTTGAAGGCGAGGATCGCCTCGCGCCGTGCCTGATAGTCCGCGCCCTCTTCCAGTTCCGACACGATCCGGCCGATGATGTTGTCGGCGATGTCCTGATGGTAGGGGGTGAGGGTGCGGCCCGAGCCGGGCTGGCCGTAGAAGTTCAGCTTGCGGATTTCGAGCGGGTCCTTGCCGACGGCATAGGCGATTTCCTCGATGAAGCGTTCGCCGCCCACCATGCCCTGCGGGCCGCCGAAGCCGCGAAAGGCGGTGTTGGAGACGGTGTGCGTCTTGAGCGGCTTCGAGACGAGCCGCACATGCGGGTAGAAATAGCTGGAATCGGCATGGAACAGCGCGCGGTCCGTGACCGGGCCGGAAAGATCGGCGGAGAAGCCGCAGCGGGCCGCGAAGGTCGCGTCGACCGCGTGGATGCGGCCCTCGTCGTCGAAGCCGAGATCGTAGTCGATGCGGAAATCGTGGCGCTTGCCGGTCGCCACCATGTCCTCGTCGCGGTCGGGGCGGAACTTCACGGCACGGTTCAGCTTCTTCGCCGCGATGACGGCAAGGGCGGCGAACTGGTTGCCCTGCGTTTCCTTGCCGCCGAAGCCGCCGCCCATGCGGCGCACGTTGACCGTGATGGCGTTCGAGGCGATGCCCATGACATGGCCGACGATGTGCTGCACCTCGCTCGGGTGCTGGGTGGAGGACCAGATCGCCACCTCGTCGTCTTCGCCGGGAATGGCGAGCGCGATGTGGCTTTCCAGATAGAAATGCTCCTGCCCGCCGACATGGAACGTGCCCTTCAGGCGGCGCGGCGCCTTGCCGATCTCGGTTTCCGGCTCGCCGCGATGCAGAACCATCGGCTCGACGACCGTCGGCGCGTCGTTGGCGATCGCGCCGTCGATATCCGACCAGTGCGGCAGGTCGCGATATTCGATCTTCGCCCTGCGCGCCGCGCGCCGGGCAATGTCGCGGGTTTCGGCGATCACGGCGAAGATCGGCTGGCCGTGGAACTCGACCCTGGTTTCGGCAAGCAGGGGCTCGTCGTGGCGGCCGGTGGACGAGACGTCGTTGACGCCGGGCACGTCGCCGGCCGTCAGCACGCAGACCACGCCGGGCTGGGCGGCGACGTCGGAAAGATCGACGGACAGGATGTCCGCATGCGCCCGCTCGGCGAGGCCGAGCGCGCCGTGCAGCAGGCCGGCCGGTTCGGGAATGTCGTCGATATATTCGGCCGCGCCCGTCACGTGCTTGTGGGCGGAATCGTGCCGCAGCGATGCGTGCATCGGTCCCTTGATCGTGGCGGCAGCGGTGAAGGTGGCCTTGTCCATTGCGTTCAAGCCTCCGCGTAACGCTTCAGTTCCTGCGGCGTGCCGGATGTTTCGAGGAAGAAACGGTAAAGCAGGTTTTTGGCCGTGAGTTGGCGATATCCGGCGGTGGCGCGCCAGTCGGTCAGCGGCTGGTAATCGGCGTCGAAGGCGGGTTGCGCGGCGCGCACCGTTTCCTCCGTCCACGGCCTGCCGAGCAGGGCCGCTTCGACGGCGCCGGCGCGTTTCGGCGTTCCGGCCATGCCGCCGAAGGCGATGCGGACGGCTTTCACGGTTCCGGCCTCAAGCTCAAGATAGAAGCCGCCGCAGACGGCGGAGATATCCTCGTCGCGGCGCTTGGAAATCTTGTAGACGGCATAGCGGCTGTCGCGCGCCGGGCGCGGAATGAAGACGCTTTCGACGAATTCGCCGGGCTTGCGGTCCTGCTTGCCGTAATCGATGAAGAAGGCCTCCAGCGGCAGCGTGCGCGGACCGGCGGCGCCGTTGAGCGTCAGTTCGGCGCCGAGCGCGATCAGCGCGGGCGGCGTGTCGCCGATGGGCGAGCCGTTGGCGATGTTGCCGCCGATGGTGCCCATGTTGCGCACCTGCTGGCCGCCGATACGGGAAATCAGCCGGCCGAAGGCGGGAAACATGGCGCTGACGGCATTGAAGGCGGCGGCATAGGTGACGCCTGCGCCGATCCGCATGCCGTCTTCCGTCACGTCGAGCGTCTGGAGTTCGGGCAGATGGTTGATGAAGACGGCCGGCGAGAGGCTGCGCATCTGCTTCGTCACCCACAGGCCCGTGTCGGTGGAGCCGGCGACGATGGTCGCCCCGGCTTCCTGCGCGAGAATGCGGGCGAGATCGGAGGCTGAGGCGGGCAGGATGGCGCGCTCTCCGTTCCTTTCGATGACAATGGTCTCGTCCACGGCGAGTTCCTTCAGGCGGGCGGCGACCTTCTCGCGGCCGCCGAAGACCGGATCGGCGGCGGAGGGGCGTGAAAGGGCCGCCTGTTCGGCCGCCTTCACGATGGCCTCGTAGCCGGTGCAGCGACAGAGATTGCCTTGCAGCGCGCGCTCGATCTCCTCGCGGGTCGGCTGCGGATTGGCGAGCCAGAGGCCGTAGAGCGACATGACGAAGCCCGGCGTGCAGAAGCCGCATTGCGAGCCGTGGCAATCCACCATCGCCTGCTGCACGGGGTGCAGGGCGCCGTCCTTGCCTGCCAGATGCTCGACGGTAACGATGTGGGTCGCGTTGAGGGAACCGAGGAAGCGGATGCAGGCATTGACGCCCTCATAGACGAGCGCGCCGCCGGTGAGACGCCCGACCAGCACGGTGCAGGCGCCGCAATCGCCTTCGGCGCAGCCTTCCTTCGTGCCCCTCAGCCGGCGCTCGAGCCGCAGATAGTCGAGCAGCGTGTCGGCAGGGCCGAAATCCCGGACCTCGACTTCGGTCTCGTTCAGAATGAAACGAATACTACCGGACATGCTTCCCCTTCAGGTCGTCTTGATTTCATGCGCCGGTCTGAAAAGTTACGCGCAAAAGCGGTGCTCTGGCAATCCATGTTTTTAGGGGGCGCAAGGATTGGATACGAAATCGGTCGGAATTGAACTCATTTTTCCGCAGTTGCGGGCGAGGCCGCCGGATGCGGAGACGAACTGTCAACGGCAGGCCGCTTTGCGCTTTCGTGCGGGAGCCTCTATCTGGAATTGAAACGCACAGGAGATGAGGCATGGAACTCGGTCTTTACACTTTCGCGGATGTCGATCCGGCGGCGCCCCGAGGCCCGGAAGGCGCACGGCGGCTGAAGAACCTGCTGGAGGAAATCGAGCTGGCCGATCAGGTCGGGCTCGACGTGTTCGGCCTCGGCGAACATCACCGGCCGGACTACGCGGTTTCCTCGCCTTCCACGGTGCTGGCCGCCGCGGCGGTGAAGACGAAGACCATCCGGCTGACGAGCGCCGTCTCCGTCATCAGCTCGGACGATCCGGTGCGGCTCTTCCAGCAGTTCGCCACCATCGATCTTATCTCCGGCGGGCGGGCAGAAATCATGGTCGGGCGCGGTTCCTTCATCGAATCCTTTCCGCTGTTCGGCTACGACCTCGACGACTACGACGATCTCTTCGCCGAGAAGCTTGAACTTCTGATGCGGCTGAACGAAGGCGAGACCGTTCGCTGGCAGGGCAAGCATACCCAGACCATCGACGGGCGGGGCGTCTATCCGCGCCCGCTCCAGGAAAAGCTGCCGGTCTGGGTGGCCGTCGGCGGCACGCCGCAATCGGTCGCTCGCGCCGGCGCGCTCGGCCTGCCGGTGGCGCTCGCCATCATCGGCGGCGAGTATCCGCGTTTTGCGCCGCTTTTTTCGCTTTACCGCGAGGCAGCGCGCCGCGCCGGGCAGGACCCGGCGAAGCTTGCGACCTCGATCAACGTTCACGGTTTCGTCGACGTCACCCGGCAACAGGCCGCCGACACCTTCTACGGCCCGCAGCAGGCGGTGATGGACCGTCTCGGCCGCGAGCGGGGCTGGCCGCCTGGAACGCGCGGCCAGTTCGACCGGGCGATGGGACCGACCGGCAACCTCTTCGTCGGCGCGCCGGAGGAGGTGGCGGAAAAGATCGTCGCCGCGCACCGCCTGTTCGGCAACGACCGCTTCCTGTTGCAGATGGCCATCGGCCTGATGCCGCACGACGCGATCCTGCGCGGAATCGAGCTTTATGGCACGAAAGTCGCGCCGCTTGTCAGAAAGGAATTGACGGGCAGCGAAAGCGGCGGCAAACCCGCCGCGTGAATTTCAATCGTCAGGGAGAGCAGTCCGATGGTGATCAGCAGTCAGGAAGAGTTCGGCAAGATGCGCGATATCGGCCGCATCTGTGCGCGGACGCTCCAGACGATGAGCGAGGCGCTTCGTCCCGGCATCACCACCCGCGAACTGGACGAGATCGGCCGCAGGGCGCTGGAGGCGGCGGGCGCGCGCTCGGCGCCGGAGCTTTGCTACCAGTTTCCCGGCGCGACCTGCATTTCCGTCAACGAGGAAGTGGCGCACGGCATTCCGGGCGAGCGGGTCATCAAGGCGGGCGATCTGGTCAATATCGACGTTTCGGCCGAAAAGGACGGCTTCTTTTCCGATACGGGCGCATCCTTCACGGTCGGCAAGACCGCGCCGAAAATCTCCCGCCTGCTGCGCGACGGCAAGCGCGCCTGCTGGCTCGGCATCGGCGAGGTGAAGGCCGACAAGCCGCTCGCCAGCATCGGGCAGGCCATCGGCACCTTCGCGGCCAAGAACAGATACACGCTGATCGCCAACCTCGCCAGCCACGGCATCGGCCGTTCGCTGCACGAGGAGCCGACCGAACTCTCGACCTGGCCCGACCCCGACGAAAAGCGGATCATGCAGGACGGCCTCGTCTTCACCATCGAGCCTTTCCTCTCGCTCGGCGGCCAGTGGGCCGAGGACAGCGACGGCGAGGACGACTGGACGCTCTATTCCAGTCCCAAGGCGCCGACCGTGCAGTTCGAGCACACCGTGGTCTGCACCCGCAACGGCCCGGTCGTGCTGACGCTGCCGGATTGACACGGTGAGCGGCGTTCATCGCTGCCATCAGAATTCCTGATTTGTTTTGCGCCGGTGGCAATGGCATGAACGGCGGCATGACTGTCCGGACCGTCCGCTTCCCCTCGCTTTTCCTCCTCGGCCTGACCGGCGCGCTGGCGCTTGCCTCCTCGCAGGGGCTCGGCCGCTTTTTCTATACGCCGGTCCTGCCGGGCATGATGGCCTCGCTCGGCCTGTCGCCCGCCGATGCGGGCCTGATCGCGGCCGCCAATTTCGCGGGCTATCTGATCGGCGCGCTGCTTGCGGCGCAAAGCTGGGCGGCGGGCCGCGAACGGTCCGCCGCACTCGCCGGCCTGCTGGCGACGGCGGTGCTGATGGCGCTCATGGCCTGGCCGCAATCGCTCGCGCCCTTCATCGCCATCCGTTTTCTGGCCGGGCTGGCGAGCGCCTTCGCCCTGATCTTCACCTCCGCCATCGTCCTCGAACTGGCGGCCCGGGCGGGCAGCGCGACCGTGCCTTCCGCCATGTTCGGCGGCGTCGGCCTCGGCATTTCGCTGTCCTCCCTGATCGTCATGGCGGTTTACGTGCTGGCGGGCGGCAGCGGCGAGAGCTGGAGGCCGGGCTGGCTGACGGGATCGCTCCTGGCGCTGGCCATTTTCGCTCTGGCGGCCGTCGTGCTGCCGAAACCGCAGGCTGGCGCGCGCAAGGCGACGGAGCCCGAACTGAAATGGCGGCCGCTGTTCGTGATTGTGGCGGCGGCCTATTGCTGCTTCGGATTCGGCTACATCGTCAGCGCCACGTTCCTGGTCGCCATCGCCCGGCAGGCGGGGTCCGGGCAATGGGTGGAGTTTTCCGCCTGGTTCGCGACCGGCATTGCCTGCTTCGCATCGCTGTTTGCCTGGCAGCCGCTCGTCAGGCGGCGCGGGGCGGATGTCGTGTTCGCCATCTGCATGGTTCTTCTGGCGGCGGGGACGCTCGCTTCCGTGCTTCTGCCAGCCAGATTTGCGGTGGTCGCCGGCGGCATCCTGCTTGGCTGCACCTTCATGGTCATCACCTCCTGCGGGCTGGCGACCGGCCGGACGTTCGCGCCCGAGAGCCCGCGGCGGGCGATGGGCGTCATGACGGCGATCTTCGGGGTCGGCCAGATCGCCGGGCCGCTCGTCGGCGGCTGGGCGGCGGACATATCCGGCAGCTTTCTCCTGCCGAGCGTCATCGCGGCCGGCATCTTGATGATCGGCGCGGCGCTGCTCGTGCCGGTGATCACCGCGCGCCGCCAGACGGCCGGTAGATGACAATTCCGTAAGCTTCGATCCGTGCCATTGCGGCGCACACGCTTCTGCCATAGTTTCGCGTCAACTGGTCGGGCAGGGAGGGTTCCGCCCTCTCGAGCCATCCGCCAAGACAAGGTTCCGACGCGTGTTTCATTCCTTTTTCCCCCGCCCCAAACTGTTCTTTTCCTCGGCTGCGATCTGGACTTTGGTCTGCATCTGCGTCTGGTATTCGGTCGGTCCGCAGATCGGCGCTCTGGTCGGCCTGCCGCCGATGCCCCCGGGCGAAACGCCGCCGGTCGGCCTCGCCTTCTTCCTCACCCCGGACAACATCTGGTTCTATATCTACTTCACGATCTTCGTGGGAATCTTCGGCTTCGTCTGGAAGGTGATCGCGCGGGATCATCCGTGGGTGGACTGGTCGATCTGGGGATCGGCCTTCATCATCTTCATCGCCTATTTCAGCGTGCAGATCTCCGTGGCGGTGAACAACTGGCGCGGGCCGTTCTGGGACATGATCCAGAGGGCCATGAACAAGGACCCGGACGTGACGGTCGGCGCGCTCTACAGCCTTCAGCTCCGCTTCCTGGAAATCGGCCTGATCGGCGTGGCGCTCAGCGTGATCACGGCCTTCTTCACTAACCACTACGTGTTCCGCTGGCGCACGGCGATGAACAACTACTACCTTTCCAAATGGGACAAGCTGCGCCACATCGAAGGCGCCTCGCAGCGCGTGCAGGAAGACACGATGCGCTTCGCCAACATTCTCGAAGGGCTGGGCGTGGCGCTGATCAACTCCGTCATGACGCTGGTGGTCTTCCTGCCGATCCTCTTCCGCCTCTCGGACAATATCGGCGACCTGCCGGTGATCGGCGCCATTCCGCACGCGCTCTTCTGGCTGGCGATCGTCTGGTCGCTGTTCGGCACCGGTCTTCTGGCGCTGGCCGGCATCAAGCTGCCTGGGCTGCAATTCCGCAACCAGCGCGTCGAGGCGGCCTTCCGTAAGGAACTGGTCTACGGCGAGGATCACGCCGAGCGCGCCGACCCGGTGACGGTGCGCGAACTGTTCGACAATGTGCGGCGGAACTATTTCCGCATGTACTGGCACTATCTCTATTTCAACGTGGCGCGCTACACCTACGGCCAGCTCGACGCCATCTTCCTGACCTTCATCCTCATTCCGACCTTCGTGGCCGGGCGGCTGACGATGGGCCTCTGGCAGCAGGTGGCGACGGCCTTCGGGCAGGTGACGGACAGCTTCCAGTATCTGGTCAGCTTCTGGTCGACGATCATCGAGCTTCTGTCGATTTACAAGCGCCTCGTGGCCTTCGAGGCGGCCATCGACAACGAGCCGCTGCCGGAAATCGACCAGCGCTATCTGGAACGTGTCGGCAAGGCATAAAGGGCCGGCGCGGACGTACATGGAAAAGGGCGGCATGTCGGTGCCGCCCTTTTTCGTTCGCCAGTGCGTGAGGGGGGAGAGGAAAGGCCTCCGTCAGAGGCCGGCGTTGATGATGCCGTCCTTCCGGTTCTCTTCGAGCGACCGGATTGCCTCGCTGTAGGTCACGCAGGCGACGTCCGGCTTGCGGCAGACCTCGGTGGCGATGCGTTCCAGCGCGCGCCAGTAGGCGCCGCCGTTCATCTCGGTGAAATGGAAGCCGAGCTGGAGCGGGGTGCGGTCGCCGTCGTATTCCGTGTCGAAGGCGGCGCGGAAGGCGGCGTAGGCCCGTTCCTCGAAGGCAGGGGCGCCGGCCCGATCCTCCTTGGCGCCGGAATGGCGGACGTAGAGATTGTAGTCCATCGCGATCACCGGCCGGGCCTTCGGGCCTTCGGGAATGAGCGGCAGGCCGAACCGCACCAGCCCCTCCCGGCGGTGCGGCATCTGCGGGCCTTTGGTCACGCCGCTGGCGTCATAGGTAAAGCCCTCGGCTTTCAGCGCGGGCAGCAGGCCGGGGCTTTCCGACAGGTAGGGCGCCCGGAAGCCGCGAATGCGCGTGCCGACGAATTCCCGCCAGCCTTCCGGTTCCCGCCCGGCGGCATCGGCCGTCGTCCATGCGTTTTCCAGCACGCTGCGGAAGGCGGTGAACTCGGATCGCCATTCGGCAGCGCTCCATTTGCCGCCGTCGAAATGGCCGCAGGTGTGGCTGCCGATCTCGTTGCCTTCCTGCACGGCGTTCCAGATGTGGCCGAGGCGGGCGGCGGCCTCCTGCTTGTCCGGCGCGAAGCCGATGTTGGACCGGCCGGCTTTCATGCCGGGGCCCTTGTAGCTCTTGCCGGAATCCCGGTCGAGAATCATGGTGCAGGACAGGAAGTAGGTGAAATGCGCGCCGCTCCTACGGGCGAGATCGCGGCTCCATTGCCACATGGCGCTCGGGCCCGCGCCGTCGAAGGAGACGAGGACGAGCTGTTTCGGTTTGTCCTGCGCGGCCGCGGGCAGGGGAGTAAGAAGGCCGAGCGGCAGCGTGGCCGCGAGGCGGGCGAGTAAGCGAGCGATCCTGAACATCCGTGCAGAGAAAGGATGCAAATGGGGCGAAGGCATGGCCGCGCTGGCAATCCGCGCCACGGACAGGTAAGGCATGGTTTCCGTTTTCCTAACGTCCGGAGGTATCCGTCATGATCCTGCTCGTCGTCGGCCTTTTGCTGTTTCTCTGTCTTCATTCGGCGCGGGTGGTCGCGCCGCAGGCTCGAAGCGGGATCATCGCGCGGATCGGCGAGGGAGGCTGGAAAGGTCTTTATTCGCTTCTCAGCCTCGGTTTTCTCGTTCTGGTCATCTACGGCTTCGCCGTGGCGCGGGCCGATACACCCGTGCTGTGGTATCCGCCGGTCTGGACGCAGCATATCGCGCTGGTACTGATGCTGCCGGCGATGATCTGTCTTGCCGCCTCCTTCCTGCCTGCCGGCCACATCAAGGCGCGGGCGAAGTTTCCGCTGGTGTTGTCGGTCAAGATCTGGGCGCTTGCACATCTCATCGCCAATGGCGAGCTTTCGTCGATCCTCCTGTTCGCGACCTTCCTCGCCTGGGGCGTGGTCTTGCGCATCTCGCTGAAGCGGCGCGCGGCGGAGGGCGAGGTGACGCTGCCGGTCTTCGTCTCGGGCCGCTACGATGCGATTGCCGTCGTCGCCGGGCTGGCGCTGTGGGGCTGGATGATCCTCGGCCTGCACGAATGGCTGATCGGCGTCGCGCCGCTGGTGTTCTGACGCGGCCATTCCCGCAAAAGTGAGAGGCGGTTTCGCGTCCGCGGCCGCATTCCTATGAAAGATTCGCGAAAGGACGCTTACAAGCGCGGTAAAATCGGGTAGAAGGCGCCGATTATCAAGGCGACAACGCGAGCCAGCCGCGACGGAGAGACAATGGCAAACGAACACGACAGCTTTATCCGCGAGGTCAACGAGGAAATCCGCTCCGAACAGATGCGGATGTTCTGGGCCCGCTACGGCCGGATCGTGATCGGCGGTGCGGTTGCGGTCGTGCTGGCGACGGCGGGCTGGCGCGGCTACGAATACTGGGCCGAGCGTCAGGCTTCGGCATCCGGCGACCAGTTCATCGCGGCGCTGGCGCTGGTGCGCGACGGCAAGACCGCCGAGGCCGAGGCCGCGCTTCAGGCGCTGGAAAAGGACGGTGCCGGTTCCTATCCGGTTCTGGCCCGCCTGCGCGCCGCGACGCTGCTTGCCGAAAAGGGCGAGGCCGCCGGCGCCATCGCGGCCTTCACCGCGATCGGCCAGGACGGGTCCGTTCCCGACGTCATGCGCGACACGGCCCGCCTGCGTGCCGCCTACCTTCTGGTCGACACGGGCAGTTACGAGCAGGTCGCGGCGGAAGCCGAACAGATCGCCGTTCCGGCCAATGCGCTGCGCCATTCGGCCCGCGAGGTGCTTGGCCTTTCCGCCTACAAGTCGGGCGACATGGTCAAGGCGAAGGACTGGTTCGAGCAGACCGCGACCGACGCGCAGGCGCCGAGCAACGTCGCCAACCGCGCCCGGATGATGCTCGATCTCATCAATGCCTCGGGCAAGGCCCCGTAAGGAACGCTCATGAGCTTCACAGTCGCCATCGTCGGGCGTCCGAATGTCGGTAAATCCACGCTTTTCAACCGTCTGGTCGGAAAGAAGCTCGCGCTCGTCGACGATACGCCGGGGGTGACGCGCGACCGCCGCCCGGGCGACGCCAAGCTTATCGACCTGAGGTTCCGTATCATCGACACCGCGGGTCTGGAGGAATCCGGCCCCGAGACGCTCGAGGGCCGCATGCGCGCCCAGACGGAAGCGGCCATCGACGAGGCGGACCTGACGCTGTTCGTGGTCGATGCGAAGATGGGGCTGACGCCGGTCGACAACGCGCTGGCCGAAATGCTGCGCCGGCACGGCAAGCCGGTCGTGCTGGTTGCCAACAAGTCGGAAGCGCGCGGTTCGGATGGCGGTTTCTACGATTCCTTCACGCTCGGCCTCGGTGAGCCGGTCCCTGTCTCCGCCGAACACGGCCAGGGCATGATCGACCTGCGCGACGCCATCGTCGATGCCATCGGCAAGGACCGGGCCTTTCCGCCGGAAGAGGACGTGGCCGAGACCGATGTCGTCATCGCGAAGACGGAAGACGAGGAGGACGAGGAGCCGGTCTACGACGAGACGAAGCCGCTGCGCGTCGCCATCGTCGGGCGCCCGAATGCCGGCAAGTCCACGCTCATCAACCGCTTTCTCGGCGAGGACCGGCTTCTGACCGGCCCCGAAGCGGGGATCACGCGCGATTCCATCTCGGTGGAATGGGACTGGCGCGGCCGCACCATCAAGATGTTCGATACCGCCGGCATGCGCCGCAAGGCGCGCGTGACGGAGAAGCTCGAAAAGCTTTCGGTGGCCGACGCCCTGCGCGCCATCCGTTTCGCCGAAACCGTGGTGATCGTATTCGACGCGACCATTCCCTTCGAGAAGCAGGATTTGCAGATCGTCGATCTCGTCGTGCGCGAGGGCCGTGCGGCGGTGCTGGCCTTCAACAAGTGGGATCTGGTCGAGGAGCCGCAGGCGGTGTTGGCCGAGCTGCGCGAGAAGACCGAGCGGCTTCTGCCACAGGCGCGAGGCATCCGCGCCGTGCCGATCTCCGGCCAGACCGGCTACGGCCTCGAAAAGCTGATGCAGAACATCATCGACACCGACAGGGTGTGGAACAAGCGCATCTCGACGGCGAAGCTCAACCGCTGGCTGGAGGCGCAGCAGGTGCAGCATCCACCACCGGCCGTGTCCGGGCGCCGCATCCGGCTCAAATACATGACGCAGGTGAAGGCGCGCCCGCCGGCCTTCATGATCTCCTGCACGCGCGCCGACGCGCTGCCGGAATCCTACACGCGATACCTGATCAACGGGCTGCGCAACGATTTCGACATGCCGGGCGTGCCGATCCGCATCCATTTCCGGGCATCGGAAAACCCCTTCGAGAACAAGCGCCGCAAACGCTGAGCGTCAGGCTTACTCAGCCGCGACCGGCAGGAGCCTGTCGCCGTTCGCCATCATGACGTTGTCGAAGAACTGGCGGGTGGCGGCTTCCCATGAATAGGTGAGGGCGAGATCGCGCGCCGCCGTGCGCGAGCAGCGCTGGAGCGCGGTCAGGCAGGCGGTCCGGAGATCGTCGTTCAGCGCGCCCGCTTCCGGGTGGCCGCCGAGAATGTCGGCGGGACCCGTGACCGGATGGGCCGCGACGGGGACGCCGCTGGCCAGCGCCTCGAGAATGGTGTTGCCGAAGGTGTCGGTCTTCGAGGGGAAGACGAAGACGTCCGCCTGCGCATAGGCCGCGGCCAGTTCCCGGCCGAATTTCGCGCCGGTGAACAGAACGTCCGGATAGCGCCGTTCCAGCGCCGCCCGCACCGGCCCGTCGCCGACGACGATCCGGGAGCCGGGCAGGTCGAGATCGAGGAAGGCGGGAAGGTTCTTTTCGACGGCGACGCGCCCGACGGTCATGAAGATCGGGCGCGGCAGGCCGAAGGGCCTGTCCTCCAGCGGCCGGGGGGTGAACTGGCCGGCGTCGATGCCGCGGCTCCAGCGGGCGAGATGCCTGAGGCCGCGTCCGGCCAGGTCGCGCTCGAGGCTGTCAGTCGCCACCATACAGACATTGCCGGAATTGTGGAACCAGCGCATGAAGGCGTGCAGCCAGCCTTCCGGCACCGGCCAGCGGGCGGAGACATATTCGGGAAAACGGGTGTGGTAGCTGGTGGAGAAAGGCATGTGGTGGGCAAGGCACCAGTGCCGGGCCATCAGGCCGAGAGGCCCCTCCGTCGCGATATGCACATAGGAGGGCTGATAGCTTTCGATCAGCCGGGCGACATTGCCGTAGAGCGTCACCGCCAGCCGGATTTCGGGATAGGTCGGGCAGGGGATGGAGCGAAAATCCCGGGGCGTGACCATCGAGACGTCCAGCCCCATCCGGGTGAGTTCGCGATTGGTGTTCTCGATGGAACGGACAACGCCGTTCACCTGCGGATACCATGCGTCGGTGACGATCGTGAGTCGGGTCATAGGGCCATCTTTCGTTCGGCCTGCTTATGCGTCGCGAATGTTACAACGGCATGTCAGCCCTTTTGTGGCCTGTTCATCGCCGCGCAACGCTTTTGGCGATAAGCTTGGCCGATATTCACGGAGACCCGGCAGCATGACGAAACAGACGGAATGGTGGCGCGGCGCGGTGATCTACCAGATCTATCCGCGTTCCTTTCAGGACCAGGGCGGCGACGGCATCGGCGACATTCCCGGCGTCACCAGCAGGCTGGAGCATGTGGCCTCGCTGGGCGTCGACGCCATCTGGCTTTCACCCTTCTTCACCTCGCCGCAGGCGGACATGGGTTATGACGTTTCCGACTATTGCGACGTCGACCCGATGTTCGGCACGCTGGCCGATTTCGACGCGATGATGGCCGAGGCCCATCGCCTCGGCCTGAAGGTGATCATCGATCAGGTCATCTCGCACACGTCCGACCAGCATCCGTGGTTCAAGGAAAGCCGTGCCAGCCGCGACAACCCGAAGGCGGACTGGTTCGTCTGGGCCGAACCGAAGCCGGACGGCACGGCGCCCAACAACTGGCTTTCCGTGTTCGGCGGCCCGGCCTGGGAATGGGACGGCACGCGCAAGCAGTATTACATGCACAATTTCCTTACGAGCCAGCCGGACCTGAACTTCCACAATCCGGAAGTCCAGAACGCCGTTCTGGAAGCGGCGCGCTTCTGGCTGGACAGGGGGGTGGACGGCTTCCGCTTCGATACCGTGAACTACTATTTTCACGACCGGAAACTGCGCGACAACCCGCCGCTTTCGGAAGAGGGCGTGTTCGGCCTCGACGCCCCGGACGTCAATCCCTACGGCATGCAGAACCATCTCTACGACAAGACGCAGCCGGAAAACATCGGCTTCCTGCGCCGGATGCGGGCGCTGCTCGACCAGTACGACGACCGCGCCACGGTGGGAGAGGTGGGCGACGGCGCCCGTTCCCTGCAAACGGTTGCGGCCTATACGCAGGGCGGCGACAAGCTCAACATGTGCTACACGTTCGACCTGCTCTCGCCCGATTTCACTCCCGGGCACATCCGCCGCTCGGTCGAGGGCTTCTTTCGGGCCGTGAGCGACGGCTGGGTCTGCTGGGCCTTTTCCAACCACGACGTCGAGCGGCATGTGTCTCGCTTCATGGAAAGCGAGGCGGAACGGGAGAGCATCGCGAAACTAGCCCTGACGCTGATCGCGACGCTGAAGGGGTCCGTCTGTCTTTATCAGGGCGAGGAACTGGGGCTGCCCGAGGCCGACCTCGCCTTCGAGGACCTGCGCGATCCTTACGGCATCCGCTTCTGGCCGGCCTTCAAGGGGCGCGACGGATGCCGTACGCCGATGGTGTGGGAAGCGGGGCGGGCACATGGCGGCTTTTCCACCGCCAAGCCGTGGCTGCCGGTGCCTTACGAGCATGCGGTTCTGGCGGTCGACGCGCAGGAGGCCGATCCCCATTCCGTGCTTCATCACTACCGGGCGGCGCTCGCCTTCCGCAAGGCGCATGGCGTGCTGCGCGACGGGTCGATCACCTTCCTCGACGCGCCCGAAGGCGTTCTGGCCTTCGTGCGCGAAAACGACACGGAAAAGTTGCTGTTCGTGTTCAATCTGGGGCGCGAGGCTGCGTCCTTTCTCATCCCGCCGGAACTCGGCAGGACGGTGCCCGTCGCCATTCCGGCCGCTGCGGTGCGGGAGGCGAACGGCAGGGTCGATCTGGATGCGTTCGACGTGTTTTGCGCCGAATGCCGCCGATAGCGGCCTTTCAGGCCTGAAATCCACCGGATTCGCGACTTTCGTCTGGCGACTTAAGTCAGAAGACCTAAGTCGGATTTCGCGGCGCACTCTCCCTTGGTATCCCATTCGACGGAGGCTTCCGCCACAGGCGGGGGCGCGTTGGGGCAGAATCGGGGGAGTTTCATGCAACCGGCATACGAGAAAATCGCCAGCGATCCGCGCTTCGCGGAACTGGTCTCCAGGCGCAATCGCTTCGCGGTTTCCCTGTCGTTCATCGTGCTGGCCGTGTTTTCGGCCTTCATTCTGGTGGCGGTTGCCGGCCACGGCCTGTTTTCCGCTCCGCTGGCCGAAGGCTCGCCGTGGACCTGGGGCATCGTCGGCGGCTGGCTCATCCAGATCTTCGCCTTCCTGATCACCGGCGTCTACACCCTGCGGGCCAATGGCGAGTTCGACAGCCTGATCAAGTCCATCGTCGTGGAGGCCACGGGATGAAGCGCCTTTCCGTCGCTCTTTCCTGCATCGTCTTCAGCGCCCCGGTCGCTCATGCGGCCGGCGAGGCCATCACCGGCGCGGTCGACAAGCAGCCGGTCAACGTCGTGGCCATCATCATGTTCCTCGCCTTCGTGGCGGGCACGCTCGGCCTGACCTACTGGGCGGCGCGCCAGACGCGCTCGACCTCAGACTTCTACACCGCCGGCGGCGGCATCACCGGTTTCCAGAACGGGCTGGCGATTGCCGGCGACTACATGTCGGCCGCCGCGTTCCTCGGCCTGTCGGGCATGGTGTTCGGCAAGGGCGTCGACGGCATCTTCTACACGGTCGGCTGGACCGTCGGCTGGCCGCTGATCCTGTTCATGATCGCCGAGCGCCTGCGCAATCTCGGCCGCTTCACCTTTTCGGACATCACCTCCTACCGCCTCGACCAGACGAGCATCCGCTCGCTTTCGGCCTTCGGCGCGCTGTCGGTCGTGATCTTCTATCTCATCGCGCAGATGGTGGGCGCGGGCAAGCTGATCCAGTTGCTGTTCGGCCTGGACTATGCCTATGCCGTCATCCTCGTCGGCGTTCTCATGGTGCTTTACGTCACCTTCGGCGGCATGCTGGCCACGACCTGGGTGCAGATCACCAAGGCCGTGCTGCTGCTCGGCGGCTGCACGGTCCTCGTGCTTCTCTCGCTGTGGCACTTCGGTTTCGATCCGAGCGCGCTGATGAACTCCGCCCTTGCCAACCATGCGGCGGGCGAGACCATCCTGCTGCCGTCGTCGTCGATTTCCGATCCGCTGTCGGCCATCTCGCTCGGTCTGGCGCTGATGTGCGGCCCGGCCGGCCTGCCGCATATCCTGATGCGCTTCTTTACGGTTCCGGATGCGACGGCTGCCCGCAAGTCGGTGTTCTACGCCACAGGATTCATCGCCTATTTCTTCATTCTCGCGGTCATGATCGGCTTTGCCGCCATCACCATCGTCGGCACCAACCCGGCCTTCCTCGATACCGCCGGCAATATCCTCGGCGGCGGCAACATGGCGGCTATCCACCTGTCGAAGGCCGTCGGCGGCGATGTCTTCCTCGGCTTCATCTCGGCGGTGGCCTTCGCGACGATCCTCGCGGTCGTCTCGGGCCTTGCGCTTGCCGGCGCCTCCGCCGTGTCGCACGACCTCTATTCCGTCGTCATCATGAAGGGCAAGGCTTCGGGGGCGCAGGAAATGCGCGTCTCGCGCATCGCCACGCTGTTCCTCGGCGTCATGGCCATCGTGCTCGGCCTCGTCTTCGAAAACCAGAACATCGCTTTCATGGTCGGTCTCGCCTTCGGTCTCGCGGCGTCGGTCAATTTCCCCGTGCTGTTCCTGTCCATCTTCTGGAAGGACATGACGTCGCGCGGCGCGCTCATCGGCGGCTTCCTTGGCCTCGCCAGCGCCGTCACCTTCGTGGTTCTCGGTCCGGCGGTCTGGGTGGCGGTCCTCGGCTTCGAACGGCCGATCTTCCCCTACGAGCAATATGCACTGTTCTCGATGACCATCGCCTTCACGAGCATCTGGTTCTTCTCCGTCACCGACAGGAGCGAACGGGCGAAACGCGACAAGGCCGGCTTCCAGGAGCAGTTCATCCGCTCCGAGACGGGGTTGGGTGCCGCTACCGCCGCCGCGCATTGATGTTGCGTCGCAAAGACCCGATTTTTCGCAAGTCTTTGCGATATCAATATCTTGGACCCATTCCGACTTAAGTTTAACGACTTAAGTCGGATTTTTGCATTGCGATAGGACTGATAAGCAACCCAATGCGGCTGCCGCCGGAATGGCGCAGGTGCAGAGCCATTCGGCTTCTGGGAGGAGGAGAGGGATGCGGGCGCCAGCGCCCGTATCGACAGGCGGAACAGGCAGGGGCGCACTATGTCCGCAGGCTGCCGCCGCGGCGGATTTCTTCCTGGATGGATTGCGTGCCCGGCGGAAACGATGGTTTCGCCACGGCGGTTTTTCGTTCAGGACGGTTCGCCCGACATTCTGCCCGCCCCAGGCGCCGAGCGGCTTCATTGGATTAATTCGGGAGAGTTCCATGCAGCCTGCTTACGCAAAAATCGCCGGGGACCCGCGTTTCGCGGACCTGGTTTCCAGGAGAAACCGCTTCGCCGTTTCCCTGTCGCTCATCGTGCTGGCCGTGTTTTCGGCCTTCGTTTTCGTCGCCGTGGCGCTGCCGGGCTTCTTCGCTGCCCGTCTCGGCGAAAGCTCGCCGTGGACCTGGGGGCTGATCGGCGGCTGGCTCATCCAGATCTTCGCCTTCCTCATCACCGGCGTCTATACGCTGCGCGCCAATAGCGAGTTCGATCCGGCCGTCAGGGCCATCGTTCAGGAGGCGACCCAGTGAAGCGGATCGTCCTTCTCCTTGCCTCCTCTCTCGTCTGTCCCGCTCTTGCCGCCCCGGCGTTTGCCGCAGGCGAGGCGATTTCGGGTGCGGTCGAAAAACAGCCGGTGAACGTCACTGCGATCATCATGTTCATGGTCTTCGTCGCCGGCACGCTCGGCCTGACCTACTGGGCGGCGAGCCGCACGCGCTCGACCTCCGACTTCTACACTGCCGGCGGTGGCATCACCGGCTTCCAGAACGGCCTTGCGATTGCGGGCGACTTCATGTCGGCGGCCTCCTTCCTCGGCATTTCCGGCATGATCTTCGGCACTGGCGTCGACGGCCTGTTCTACGCGGCGGGCTTCACCATCGGCTGGCCGCTGATTCTGTTCATGATCGCCGAGCGCCTGCGCAATCTCGGCCGCTTCACCTTTTCGGATATCACCTCCTACCGGCTGGAGCAGACGCGCATCCGCTCGCTTTCGGCCTTCGGGGCGCTCTCCGTGGTGCTGTTCTACCTGATCGCGCAGATGGTGGGGGCGGGCAAGCTGATCCAGCTTCTCTTCGGCCTCAACTATGCCTATGCGGTCGTTCTGGTCGGCGTGCTGATGATGCTCTACGTCACCTTCGGTGGCATGCTGGCCACGACCTGGGTGCAGATCACCAAGGCCGTGCTGCTTCTGGCCGGCTGCACGGTCATGGTGTTCCTCGCGCTCCGCCATTTCGGGTTCGATCCGGGCCGGCTCATCCAGAGCGCCGTCGACAACCATCCGCGCGGGGAAGACATGCTGCGGCCGTCCCCGACGCTGGCCGATCCGCTGAACGCCATCTCGCTCGGCCTGGCGCTGATGTGCGGCGCCGCCGGCCTGCCGCATATCCTGATGCGCTTCTTCACGGTTCCGGACGCTGTCGCGGCGCGCAAGTCGGTGTTCTACGCCACGGGTTTCATCGCCTATTTCTACATCCTGACGATCACCATCGGCCTCGCCGCGGTGACGATCATCGGCACCGACCCGTCCTTCTTCGATGCGGCCGGAGGGCTGCTCGGCGGCGGCAACATGGCGGCGGTGCATCTGGCCAAGGCGGTGGGCGGCGATGCCTTCCTCGGCTTCATCTCGGCGGTCGCCTTCGCGACGATCCTCGCGGTCGTCTCGGGGCTGGCGCTCGCCGGCGCATCCGCCGTGTCGCACGACCTCTATGCGAACGTCATCATGAAGGGCACGGCCACCGGCGCGCAGGAAATGCGCGTGTCGCGCATCGCCACGCTCGTCATCGGCGTTCTCGGCATCGTGCTGGGTCTCGCCTTCGAGAACCAGAACATCGCCTTCATGGTCGGCCTCGCCTTCGGCGTGGCGGCGTCGGTGAACTTCCCGGTGCTGTTCCTGACCATCTTCTGGAAGGACGTCACGACGCGGGGCGCGTTCATCGGCGGCTTCCTCGGCCTCGTCTCGGCCATCGCCTTCGTGGTGCTCGGCCCGACGGTCTGGGTGGCGCTGCTCGGCTTCGAGAAGCCCATCTTCCCCTATGAGCAATATGCGCTGTTCTCGATGACGATCGCCTTTTCCGGCATCTGGTTCTTCTCCGTGACGGACAAGAGCAAGCGCGCTGCACTGGACAAGGCCGGCTTCCCCGAACAGTTCATCCGTTCGGAAACGGGCCTCGGCGCTGCGGCGGCATCCGCGCACTGAGCAGGAGAGGTAATCGAAAAGAGGAAGCCGGGGTGCAAACCCCGGCTCACGCTGCCGGCAAGGTCCACACACCTCTCTCGTCATGGTCGGGCTTGACCCGACCATCCACCGCGGCGCTTGCGGCTTGGAGCCTTGGGGCTCGAGCTCGAGGGTGACGAAAAAGGATGGGACAGGGGGCCGCCAGTAATCTTGGCCGGGGTGAAAGCCCCGGCTTTTTCATGTCATGCGTCCGTTTCAGATCAGCTCGAACTTGTCCACGTCCACCAGTCCGCGGTCCGAGATCTTCAGGTGCGGGATGACCGGCAGCGGCAGGAAGGCCACTTGCAGGAAAGGTTCGGGAAGGGTGGTGCCGAGTGCGTATGCCGCCTGGCGCAGGCCGTGCAGCGTGTCGCGCACCGCTTCGTAAGGCGCGGTGCTCATCAGTCCGGCGACGGGCAGGGCGATCTCGCCCGTCACCTTGCCGTCTTCCACGACGACGAAGCCGCCCTTGATCTCGCCGAGCCGGTTGACGGCAATGGCCATGTCTTCCGCCGAAACGCCGACCACGCAGATATTGTGGCTGTCATGGCCGACGGTGGAAGCGATCGCGCCCTTCTTCAGCCCGAAGCCCTGCACGAAGGCGTTGGCATGGTTGCCGTTCTTGCCGTGTCGCTCGATGACGGCGACCTTGATGATATCGCGGTCGAGGTCGGGCACCGTCTCGTTGCCCTCGGAGGGGAGATGGAAGCGGCGGAATTCGGTGATGATCTTGCCGGGCAGGACGCCGAGCACCGGCACTTCGCCTTCCGTGACCGGCACGGCGAAATGACCGGCCTTGACCGGCCGTGCCCTGACGCTGTCGAGGCCGACCGGGGCGACCGGCCTGCGGGTGGAAAAGAGCGCGTCGTTCACCTCGCGGCCGGCGGAGAAGACCAGTTCCGCCTTGCAGTTCTCCAGGCTGTCGATGACGACCAGGTCGGCGCGCCAGCCCGGCGCGATCAGGCCGCGGTCGCGCAACCCGAAGGCGCGTGCGCCGGAAATCGAGGCGGCGCGATAGACGGCGAGCGGCTCCACGCCGTTGGCGATGGCCTCGCGGATCATGTAGTCGAGATGGCCCTGCTCGGCAATGTCGAGCGGGTTGCGGTCGTCGGTGCAGAGGGCGAGATAGGGCGACAGCCGCTCGGTGATGATCGGCAGCAGGGCGTGCAGGTCTTTCGAGACCGAGCCTTCGCGCACGAGGATGTGGACGCCCTTGCGGATCTTTTCCAGCGCTTCCGGCACGTTGGTGCATTCATGCTCGGTGCGGATGCCGGCGGAAAGGTAGGCGTTGAGCCCGTAGCCGGACAGAAGCGGTGCGTGGCCGTCGATATGCTGGCCCTGAAAGGCTTCGAGCTTGGCGATGCAGCCGGGGTCCTTGTGGATGACGCCGGGAAAATTCATGAATTCGGCCAGGCCGATGACCTTGGGATGATCGCGGAAGGGCAGGAGCTTTTCGATGGGCAGGTCGGCGCCGGCGGTTTCCAGATGCGTGGCCGGCACGCAGGAGGAAAGCTGGACGCGGATATCCATGATCGTTTCCAGCGCCGACTCGAGGAAGAAGCGGATGCCTTCCTCGCCCAGCACATTGGCGATCTCGTGCGGATCGCAGATGGCGGTCGTCACGCCGTAGGGCAGGACGCAGCGGTCGAATTCGTGCGGCGTCACGAGCGAGGATTCGATGTGGAGGTGGGTGTCGATGAAGCCGGGCACGACGATGCGGCCAGTGATGTCGATCTCGCGGGCACCTTCATACACTTCGCCGACGCCGACGATGGTGTCGCCGCACACGGCGATGTCGGAGGCGACCAGTTCGCCGGTGACGAGATCGAAATAGCGCCCGCCCTTGAGTACGATATCGGCGGGGATGCGCCCCGCGCCCTGATCGATTCGACGTTCAAGTCCGCTCGTCATGCCTGTCTCCATTTCCGTAATGACAGCGGGACATTAGAACATGGGAGCGAAGCGTGTGAAGCCGCTTTCGACATTCATGGGCGATTGCGCGGGCGGCGTCAGGCCGCCGTCTTGCTGCCCGCGGACGGCGCATAGATATCCGCCAGCGTGCGCAATATCATGAGAACCGCTTCGGAACGGGTCGAGTAATAGATCGTCTGCGCGTCGCGCCGGGTCGTCACCAGCTTCTTGGCGCGCAGCTTCGAGAGGTGCTGGGAGAGCGCCGACTGGCTCAGGCCGACGCGCGTGGCAAGTGCGCCGACGGCCATCTCGCCTTCGAGGAGGTTCAGCAGGATCAGCAGGCGCTTGGGGTTGGCCATCGCCGAAAGCAGGCTGGCAATCTCCACGGCATTTTCCGACAGATGCATCATTGTCATGATCTATGACCCCCTCCACAGAACCACACGGCTTCGACTGCAACGGAACCGGCTGCGGTTTCCATCCCCGACACGGCCGATCCGGGTGCAACCTTAACAATCCGGTTTCGTGTTTGTATACACACAAATCCGTATCGCGCCGCAGCTTTATTTGCATCGGATGCGGCTCTATCGGTTGAAAAACCCTTGACTGCCGGTCGGCTTGGTCGCCAAGGGCATGAAATTATTTCAATCTAAGGTTGTTAATCTTTGGCGCCAAATGTTAAAAAATCTCCGTTCGAGGCGGGTGCCCCGCACAAGAGCGGCTCCGGCGATTCATCCTGCAAGATCGTCCGGCATCAGCCAGAATGCCTTGCCGAATCCTCCGTTGAGGGCGGCCTTCTGCGGCACGAGACGGAAGAAGCTGAAATCCGGGAAGTCGATATAGAGCTTCGACTTCGGATGACGTTCCAGAAACCGCTCGCGAAGCGATGCGTGTTCCTCGCCGTCGCGCTCGACCTGCTGCGCCAGGCACTGGACCGTCATGCGCGGATGCACGAGCGGGTCGCCCTTGCCGGCTGGTTCGCCGACGAGCAGCGAGCAGCGCGGATCGTTGAGGATGCCCTGCGTGTGGGCGGACAGTCTGGAGGCCAGGATGACGGGCGTGGCCTTGTCCGTTATCACGAGGATGCGGCTGACCGAGGGAAAGCCGGTTTCCGGATCGATGACGCCGATCGACGCATAGCGCGCCTGGGCAAGCAGAGTGCGCGCCAGTTCCCGGGCTTCGTTGTCGGTGTCTCTGATGACGGCTGGTTTGTCTGCCACGGCGATTGTCCCGATGAAATGTCGACCACTTTATACATCGGCTTCCGGCCTTCTGTAACAGGAAGCTGCCCGCTGCGCTGATTTGTCGTCCAGGGTCAAGAATGGTCGCCAGCCGGACCGCAATCCGAAACCTATGCGCGACGGGTTCGTGATGCCGCGAACGGGCCGCGAGCCCTCAGCGCCGGCGGTAGCGGCTAAGGCCGCGCACGACGTCGTTCGAATCGATGGCGCCCAGTATGCTGCCCTTGTCGACGACGCCGATCACGCCGGGATGGCGGGCGAGGGCATCGATGACGTCGGCGAGCGGCGTTTGCGGCTGGGCCGTGGCCGCGACCCGGGCCGTGCGGTCCTGCGGAATGCCGGGCCGCATGACGTCGGCGGCGGTCAGCAGGCTGATGGGATTCATGCCGGCGATGAAATCGGCGACGTGCTGGTTGGCGGGATTGTCGAGAATGTCGCGCGGCGTGCCGCACTGGACGATGCGGCCGCCGTCCATGATCGCGATGCGGTTGCCGATGCGGAACGCCTCGTCGAGATCGTGGCTGACGAAGATGATGGTCTTTTTCAGGCGGCGCTGGAATTCGAGAAGCTCGTCCTGAAGACGGGCGCGGATCAGCGGGTCGAGCGCGGAAAACGGTTCGTCCATCAGGAGGATCGGCGCCCGGGTGGCGAAGGCGCGGGCGAGGCCGACGCGCTGCTGCATGCCGCCGGAGAGTTCACTGACCTTGTGGGAGCCCCAGTTCGTGAGGTTGACCAGTTCAAGCTGCTCGTCGACGGCCCGCCTGCGCTCGCTGTCGGCAACGCCGGCGAGCTCCAGCCCGAAGCCGACATTGTCGGCCACGGTTCGCCAGGGCAGGAGCGCGAATTGCTGGAACACCATCGACACGGTCGAAAGCCGCAGGTCCCTCAGCACCTTCGGCGAGGCCTTGTACGGATCGACCGGACCCCGGGCCGTCTGGACCGTCACGCTGCCGCGCACCACCGGCGCCAGCCCGTTGACGGCGCGCAGGAGCGTGGACTTGCCGGAGCCGGACAGGCCCATCAGGACGAGGAGTTCGCCCTCCTCGACGGTGATCGACGCGTCGAGCGCCCCGGCGATCAGCGAGGTGCGGGTGCTGATCTCGTCGCGGTCCATGCCCTGGTCGATCAGCGGGAAAGCCCTCTGCGGCCTCGCGCCATAGACGATGTCGATATTCTTCAGGACGACGGCGTCGGTCATAAACGGTCTTTCCAGAAGCTCAGCGTCCGTTTGGGCGGCGCCTGGCCGGGCACGCGCAGCATCCGGTCGAGGATGATCGCCAGGATCACGATGCACAGGCCGGCTTCGAAGCCGCGGGCGATGTTCACCGTGTTGAGGGCGCGCACGACCGGCACGCCGAGGCCGTTGGCTCCGACCAGGGCGGCGATGACGACCATCGACAGCGACAGCATGATGGTCTGGGTGAGGCCGGCCATGATCTGCGGCATGGCATAGGGAAGCTCGACCTTGCGCAGCACCTGCCACGGCGTCGCCCCGAAGGCGACGGCGGCTTCCTTCAGCGGTTCCGGCGTGGAGACGATGCCGAGCCGCGTGAGGCGGATCGGCGCCGGCACCGCGAAGATCACGGTGGCGATGAGGCCGGGGACCATGCCGAGGCCGAACAGGATCAGCGCCGGAATGAGATAGACGAAGGTGGGAATGGTCTGCATCAGGTCGAGAACGGGCCTGAGCGCCGCGTAGATCCATTGGCGCCGCGCTGCGGCGATGCCGATGGGCATGCCGATGAGCATGCAGACGGCGGTAGAGGCCAGAACCAGCGCCAGCGTTTCGGTCGTTTCCTTCCAGTATCCCTGGTTGAGGATCACGAGCAGGCCGAGCACGGTGAAGACGGTGACGCCGATGGAGCGGCGATACCACCAGACGAAGACGGAGAACACCGCAATCGCGACGAGCGGTGGCGGCGATTGAAGACACCAGAGGATGCCGTCGATCGCGCGGCCGAGCCCGAGGGATGCCGCATCGAACGCCCAGCCGCCATGCGCCGTCAGCCATTCGACGAAGGCTCTCGACCAGGGGCCGATGGGTATCTTCGTTTCAGTCAGCCAGTCCAATATCGTGTTCCGCCTTCGCTCGTAGCGCCGGTCCTTGGATCATTTCCGTTTTTCCCCAACTCGCGAAAATGCTCCAACTCTTTGTTTCTACGCATTTCCGGACGCAAAGCAGCGTGTCGCACTTTTGCTGGAAATGCTTCGGGTCAGAGGCCGAGCGCCGTCTTGACGGCGGCAAGGCCGTCCTCGCCGGAACGGGAGGTGACGCCCGCCAGCCACGGCTCGATGGCGGCGGGGTTGGCCTTCAGCCACTCGGCCGCAGCCGTTTCCGGTTCCTCGCCATCGTCGAGGATCTTCGCCATGATCTCGTTTTCCATCTCCAGCGTGAAGGAGAGGTTGCCAAGCAGTGCGCCGACATTGGGGCATTCGCCGGTATAACCGGCGCGGACATTGGTGAGAACGGTCGCGCCGCCGAGGTTCGGGCCGAACACGTCGTCACCGCCGGTCAGGTAGGTCAGCTCGAAATTGGCGTTCATCGGGTGCGGTTCCCAGCCGAGGAAGACGACGGGCTTGCCTTCCTTCTCCGCCCGGGCGACCTGCGCCAGCATGCCCTGTTCGGAGGATTCCACCACATCGAAGTCCTTCAGGCCGAAGGTGTCGTTCTCGACCATGCCGAGGATCAGTCGGTTGCCGTCATTGCCGGGCTCGATGCCGTAAATCTTGCCATCGAGATCGTCGCTGTGCGTGGCGATGTCCTTGAAATCCCTGATGCCGAGTTCGGCGCCCCTGGCATTGGTGGCAAGTGTGTATTTCGCGCCCTGAAGGTTTTCGCGCACCGTCTCCACCGAACCGTCTTCGCGATAGGGGGCGATGTCGGCCTCCATCGTCGGCATCCAGTTGCCGAGGAAGACGTCGATATCCTTGTTCTTCAGCGATGCGTAGGTGACGGGGACGGAGAGCAGCTTGGTTTCGGTCTGGTAGCCGAGGCCCTTGAGGATGACGGAGGCGGTTGCGGTCGTCGCGGCGATATCCGTCCAGCCGACGTCGGAGAAGCGCACGGTGGCGCAGCTTTCCGGTTCGGCGGCCAGTGCGCCCGTCGCAAGGGGGCTGGTCGCAAGGCCGGCGACGAGAACGGCCAGCGCGGCGCGGCGCGAGTGAGATGCAATCATTGTCCCTTGTCTCCCGATGGTTCGTCCAGCCGCGCTTGTAGCAAGGATGGCCGGAGCCGGAAAGAGCGGCATCCGCCTTTCCGCTGCCATTACAGCCTGCGCACCCTGCTGTCACCGGAAAAGAACGCCGGCGGCGTGGCTGGCAGGCCCCCGGACGTCTCCGGGGGGATACCGTTTTCGGCCGGCCTCGGCTAAAAGGAGGGGATCGATCCGCATGCCGTTACCCGAGGAGAATGAGTTGCCGGAGCCGGTTTCCGACATGATAGAGGCGCATCTTGCCGGTGCGCGGCAGGCCTCCGCGACGTTTCTCGAAACCGTCGAACTGGCCGCCGCCGCGCTCGAACGGCTGGAACGCGACGGCAAGGGCGAGGACGGCAGCGGCGAGGAGCGCATGGCGGCGCTGCGCCTGCACGCCGCTGCGCTGGAAGCCGCATTGCTGGAACTGGTGTTCGCGACGGAGGCGGCGATGGACGGCTTCATGTCGGATTTCGAACGGATCAGGCGTTCGGAAGTGGAGCGTGCCCGTTCGCCGTTTCTGCGCAGAAACCGCCCGCTGGTGGTCGTTTCCGATCATCGGGCCCTGGCGGCGCTTGCCGACGAGATCGAAGGCGGATTTGCGCACATCGAAGCCGTTCTCGACATGCTGGAGGGAGAAAAGGCCACGCTCCGGCGCTGTCATGCTCAGGCCGACGCCGTTGTGGAACGGGCAATCGAGCGGCGGCGGACGGCATTGACCGATCTGGAAGCGGCGCGGAGGAGGGCCGGGGAGCTGCGGTTGCCGCTGACGGAAGCCGTTCTTTTGCTGTCCACCGCCGATGAGGGGGACCGCGCAGCGCTTTCCAGGGAAAGGGAGCGGCGGCAGGCAGCACTCGACGAGGCGCGGACGGACGAGGCGGGATGCTTCGCGCTCTATGAGGCCAGGGACCATCTGGCGGCGCTGTCGGTCCACTACACCGATGCGCTCAATGCCGGGCTGGCGGCGCGCACGCTGCTTTCGGAAAAGCTGACGATCGAACTCCAGCGCGGCGTTCTTCTTCATCGGGCGGTCATCGCCGGCGGCGAGGCGGACACCGTTTCCACAGCGGTGGGTCCCGTCGCCACGATGCGGGCGCTGGCGCAACAGGGCATCCTGACCCATGCCGAGACGATGCGCCGCAAGGCGGCGATCGACGACGCGCTTGCCCGGCGTTTCGGGGCCGTTTCCGGGCCGCGCAGCCGGGCCTGAGCGCTCTTCGCAATGGGTCCGGTTTACCGTTCCGCAGGCATTCGGTGAAAAGGCGCGGGGCCGCTGTTGTCAGGCGCGCGGCGGAAGCCTATCTCATGGGGAGAGGCCGTTCGCCCGCGCACGCTACAGGAGAAACTGATGCTCGACCCCGTTTTCGCCTTGTTCCGAAGCCTCTGGGCCGGCATCCGACGTGTCTGCGGGCTTGTCGTGGCGGCGCTCGTCTGGCCGTTCATGGCCGTACACGGCTGGTACAGGGACCGTGGACTGCTTCACAAGGCGATCGTCGCGGCCATTCTGGCCATCGTGCTGATCTTCTATGGCGCCTTCGTCTGGCAGACGCAGCGCTGGACCGGCTTCGATCCCGATTTCATCGCGAAATACGAGCTTGCCGCGCGTCCGGCGATCGCCGGGCAGGAAATCCCCTCGACGACGGGCGCAAGGGTCTGCCAGACATCGGCCATCGTCGACGTGACTGCCGACCTGATCGATTTCAACGTCAACCAGAATGGCTGGGTTTCGTCGATGCTCGCCTACCGGATCGGCCTGTTCGGCGTCGACTGGGATCATACGCCCTTCTTCGACAACAAGGCGTCGTTCCAGCGCGGGGTGAACCAGGCCATCCGGCGCACTGCGGTCGAACTCGTCGATTCGCTCGGCCGCGTGCGCGGCACATCGGGCGTGAACCAGGACCTCCAGAACGCGCGCGGCAACATGCAGTTCGACGAATATTCCTGGTATTTCGGCCTCGATCCGTTCGGGCCGAAGACGCCGACGCCGAGCTATTATCGCGCCGCCGAATCGAGCCTGCGCAAGTTCAACGCGTCGCTGGAGAACTGCTCCTCGACCTTCGACACCCGCGCCGACAACTTCGTGCAGTTCATCGACCGCATCGCCAACGACATTGGCTCGACGTCGGCGATCCTGGCCGAGCGCGCGGAGTTCCACAATCGCGGCTGGTTCGACTTCCGCGCAGACGACCGCTTCTGGTTCGCCTACGGGCAGCTCTACGGCTATTACGGCGTGCTTTCGGCGGCGGGCGCGGATTTCTCGCAGGTCGTGCGCGAGCGGAACCTGACGCAGCTGTGGAGCGATACGTTGACCCAGACGCGCGCCGCGCTCAACATCCAGCCGTGGATCATTTCCAACGGCCGGGAAGACGGGATCATCATGCCGTCCCATCTGTCGACGATGGGCTTCCGAATCCTGAGGCTGCGCTCCAACCTGGTCGAACTGCGCAGCGTTCTCGACCGCTGACGCCTTGCGCCGCAACGGACGGGGAAAGGCCGCATGCGTGCCCATGCGGCCTTTTTCTTTTCAGAGCTTCTGCTTGCCGGCGGCCTTGACCGAGGCCATGACCTTTTCGAGATAGCCGAGCATGACGGCTGAAATCACGAAGGCGATGTGCATCAGCGTCAGCCACATGATCCTCGAATCCGAGTACTGGCTGGAGTTCAGGAACACCTGCAACAGGTGGATCGAGGAAATGGCGACGATGGAGGAGGCGACCTTGATCTTGAGGCTGCCTGAGTCGAGCTTTCCGAGGAAGGACACGTCGGCGTCGGTATCGTCGAACCGGCTGACGAAGTTCTCGTAGCCGGAAATCATGACCATCACGATGAGGCTGGCAACGAGTGCGGCATCGATCAGGCCGAGCATGGCGAGGATCATCTCGGCTTCGCCGAGGGTGAAGACGTCGCCCGCCACCTTGATGAACTTGTAGGCGAAGGACACGGCATAGACGGCCAGCGCCGCGACGAGGCCGAGATAGAAGACGACCAGCAGCCAGCGGCTCGAAAGGATGATCCGCTCAACGAGGATTTCGAGTGATTTCATGGAAGTGCAATGTCTCCGGTTGCGCTGCGGTGCAAATAGTGCGCGGAACCGGGGTTTCGCAAGGGGGCGCTTTCGCAGTTGCGAAATGTGTCCGAATTTTGCAATTGTAATCTTGACTTCCTCAGTCACCTTATAATACGTCACGAAATTGTAACTTGAGATTATGACTCAAGATAATTTCGCCGACGGGGCCTGTCGATGTCACGCGATCCCACCCCCGAAAGGCATGCGCCGCACAGGGGAAACATACATGAATTACCGGAATTTTCGGGTTGCGCTGCTGGCCTGCACGGCCATTTCTGGTCTGACGGCATCCGGCGCGGCCGTGGCGCAGGAAACGCAAGCCGCCGCTGACAGCCCGGTTCTGAGCACGATCGTCGTGAAGACGACGGGCAAAACGGCACGCCAGAAGCTCCAGGAGGGGGCTGCCGATACGCCCCTGGCATCGACCACGACGGCGCAGACGCTTCGCGAGAAGGAAATCGGCAGCATCAAGGATCTCGGCAACACGACCGAGCCGGGTGTGGATTTCGTCGACACGAAACCGGGCAAGCCGGGCGGCCTCTATATTCGCGGCCTCGGCCAATCGCGCGTCGTAACGCTGGTCGACGGCATTCCGATTCCCTATTTCGAGAATTTTGCCCGCGCCGGGACGGCGACCAGCAGCTTCAGCGACTCCAATTCCAGCTTCGACTTCTCCTCGCTGTCGACGGTCGACGTGCTGCGCGGTGCCGATTCCAGCCGTGCCGGTTCCGGCGCTCTGGGCGGCGCACTGGTTCTGCGCACGCTCGAACCGGAGGACGTGATCGGCGAAGGCCGTGACTGGGGTGCCATCACCAAGTCGGGCTTCGACAGCAGGGACAAGAGCTTCGGCGGCTCGGTGGCCGTGGCGAAGAAGATTCAGAACACCTCCATTCTGTTCCAAGGTGCTTATCAGCGCGGCGATGAAAGCCGCACCAAGGGCGATGTCAATGTCATCGGCCCGACCCGGACCAAGGCCAACCCGGCCGATTACGACCAGAACAACCTGCTGTTCAAGCTGCGTCAGGACCTTGAGGGCGGGCATCGCGTGGGTGTGACCCTGGAGCGTTTCGAACGCGACACGGACACCGATCTCCTGACATTGCACAATACCTATTTCCCGTACACGGGATGGGACGACACGCTGCGCGAACGCGTGTCGCTCGACTACGGCTACGAAGCTCAGTCGGCCGACGCCCTTATCGACGCGGCCCAGTTCACCGCCTACTGGCAGCGTTTGTCGAAGGAAGCGGGTTCCGAAGGAAACGTCATCAGCAGCGGTGCAGCCTATGAGCGCGAGGACAGCTACCGGCAGAGCGCTTTCGGTCTGACAGGAGGGTTCATATCGAGCTTCGAGTCGGGTTCTCTCGATCACACCGTCCGGGTTGGCGGCAATTTCGAAACCTTCGATTTCAAGGAATATCTGTACGCGCTCGGAGGGACTTCCTCGGCCGACATGCCAAAAGTCGAGGGGAATCGTCTGGGCCTTTATGTCGAGGATGAAGTCGCTTTCGCCGAGACGGGCTTCAAGCTGACGCCCGGTCTCCGGTTCGACTGGTACGATTACGATCCGAGCGGGTCCACCTCGACGAACAGCGGCTACAATACCTTCGGGCTGCCGAAGGGGCAGGACGGTTCGCGCTTCTCGCCGAAGCTGCTGGCCAGCTACGATGTCACGCCTGAACTCCAGGTCTTTGCGCAGTGGTCGACGGCCTATCGCGCTCCGACGGTGAACGAGCTTTACCTGAACTTCTCCAATATCAGTTCCGGCTACGCGGTGCTTGGCAATTCCGATCTGAAGCCCGAAACCAGCAACGGCTTCGAGATCGGCGCGAAATACGAGGGGGACGACCTCACTGCCGGCCTGAACCTGTTCCATAACAGGTATCGGAACTATATCCTGAACGAATCGACGACGACTGACCTCTTCACCAGTCCGTGGACCGGTGGTCAGGGAACGCTGTTCCAGTACCGCAACGTCGCGCGTGTCGAGATTTCCGGTGTCGAAGCGAAGATCCGCAAGGAATTCGCCAACGGTTTCTTCACGCATGCCTCTCTTGCCTACGCCTATGGCAAGAACAAGGAGGATGGCACACTGCTCAGCTCGGTCGCGCCGTTCAAGTCCATTGTCGGCATCGGTTACGAACAGGAAAGCTGGGGCACGGAACTGACCGGCATCTACTCCAGCCGTGCGCGTGACGACAACAAGACCACGACTTACGATGCGCCGGCCTACGCCATCGCCAACCTCACCGGCTGGTGGGAACCGGAGCAGGTCAAGGGGCTTCGCGTGCAGGCGGGCGTCTACAACATCTTCGACAAGAAATACTGGAACGCGATCGCCGCGCGCGACGTCAATCCGGGTTCGAATTCTGTGGTCAATGCGAACCAGCCGGTCGATTTCTATTCGGAGGCGGGGCGCACGTTCAAGATTTCGCTGACGAAGCGTTTCTGAGCGATCCACGTTTCATCGAACGAGGGGCGGCTCACGGGCCGCCCTTTTCGATTCACCGGCAGTAGCGATAGCCGTTCTTGCGTTCGATGATGTCGAGATGCAGATGGTCCTGATGGGTGGCGTCGCTGCCGGGGGAGAGGACGGTGGTGAAATAGAGGCAGGCCGAGGCCGTGAGGCTGCGCTGGAAGGCGCCGGCCATGTCGCCGTCCTCGCGGCGTGGTTTCATGGTGAGGGTTTCCCCGTCCGAAAAGGTGACGGCGGAGATGTCGATGGCGTTGCCTCTGGCATGTTCGGAAACCTTGCCCGTCTGCTCGGTGTTGCGGTTGCGGCAGACATAGGAGGAGGCGTTGGAGAGCGCGGTGATGCGTTTGCCGGGAAAGGCCTTGCGCGCAACCGGGACGGCGATCTCGCGCGTCCATTCGACGACGCTCAATGCCGCCGCACAGCGCAGCACTGCCGGCGGATCGAGGCGCAGGCCGGGGGCCGGTTCGGAAAGCTCGATCGGGTTTTCGATGCCGCAGGCGCCCGGGCCGCTCTGCCTGGGGAGGGTGCGGAAAACAGCGCCGCTTTCCTCCAGGGTCTTGATGCAGGCGGAAAGCTCTTCGGCATTCTCGGGCTCCTGCCGGGCGCCTGCGTCGTCCTTGCCCGATGTTTCCGGCTTTTCCTCCAGCACCGGTTTTTCCTCCGGCACGGGTGCCTGCGCGGCGGGCGGAGCATCGGGCATGCCGGTTTCCGGCGTCTCCGGCTTCGCCTCGGGCGCCGGGGCCTGCTCCTGAGCGGGCTTTTCCTCCGGCACCGGGCCGACGGGCGGCGGCGCCGCCGAGGCGAGGAAGACGAGCGCGGCAAGGGCGGATGCGGATTTCAGCATGGCTTGTTCCTCTTCTCGTCCTGGAGAAACGCGTGGGGCACCGGATCGGTTGCGGTGCAATTGCCCGGGCGCGCGACAATTGCCGCTTGCGTTCCCCTTTCGTCCACGCTAACAATTTCCGTCATGATGAACGTGTCCGTGAACATTGCCAACTGGTGGCGGGTCTGCTCGAAGCGGCCTTGATCAGTTGTGTCCACGGACCAGACAACAAGCCGCCCGGAATGTCAGGCGGCTTTTTTCGTATCCGGCCGTCTGACCCGGGCGTTCGGATGATGGAGAGACGAAAAAATGGTAACGGTGATTGAAAGCGATGGTGCCGAGGCCTACGAGACGCGCGGCGGCATCAGGGTCCGGCGCAAGCGCCGCGAGGTGCCGTATGAAGGCGCGGTCGACGCCTATGTCGCGAAACTGGACGAGCGGCGCGGCGCGGTTTTCTCATCCAACTACGAATATCCGGGCCGCTACACCCGCTGGGACACGGCCATCGTCGATCCGCCGCTCGGCATATCCTGCTTTGGCCGTTCCGTGTGGATCGAGGCCTATAACGAGCGCGGCGAGGTTCTGCTCTCCTTCATTTCCGAACGCCTGAAGGCGGTGGAGGACGTCGTGCCGGGCGCTGCGACCACGCGGCGTATCGACCTTACGGTGCGGGAGCCCGACCGGGTTTTCACCGAGGAAGAGCGCTCGCGCATTCCGACGGTCTTTTCCGTTCTCCGCGCCATCGTCGATCTTTTCTATTCGCAGGAAGATTCGGCCATCGGCCTGTTCGGTGCCTTCGGCTACGATCTCGCCTTCCAGTTCGACGCGATCAAGCTGAAGCTGGACCGGCCCGGGAACCAGCGTGACATGGTGCTCTACCTGCCGGACGAAATCCTCGTCGTCGACCATTATTCGGCCCGTGCGTGGGTGGATGCCTACGATTTCGGCAAGGATGGTCTGACGACCGCCGGCAAGAGCGCCGAAATTCCCGCCGATCCGTTCCGCAAGACGGATACGATTCCGCCGCGCGGCGACCATCATCCCGGGGAATATGCGTCGCTGGTGGTCAAGGCGAAGGAAAGCTTCCGCCGTGGCGACCTGTTCGAGGTGGTTCCCGGCCAGAAATTCATGGAGCGCTGCGATAGCCGGCCCTCCGATATTTCCCGCCGCCTGAAGACCATCAACCCGTCGCCCTATTCCTTCTTCATCAATCTGGGCGAGCAGGAATATCTGATCGGCGCGTCGCCGGAAATGTTCGTGCGCGTATCCGGCCGCCGCATCGAGACCTGCCCGATCTCCGGCACGATCAAGCGCGGCGACGACCCGATCGCCGACTCGGAACAGATCCTCAAGCTGCTGAACTCCAAGAAGGACGAGTCCGAACTCACCATGTGCTCGGACGTCGACCGCAACGACAAGAGCCGGGTGTGCGAGCCGGGTTCGGTGAAGGTCATCGGCCGCCGCCAGATCGAGATGTATTCGCGCCTCATCCACACCGTGGATCATATCGAGGGACGGCTGCGCGACGGCATGGACGCCTTCGACGGCTTCCTCAGCCATGCCTGGGCGGTTACGGTCACGGGAGCGCCCAAGCTCTGGGCGATGCGCTTCATCGAGAACCACGAGAAGAGCCCGCGCGCCTGGTATGGCGGCGCCATCGGCATGGTCGGCTTCAACGGCGACATGAACACGGGGCTGACGCTGCGCACCATCCGCGTCAAGGACGGCATCGCCGAAGTGCGGGCCGGCGCGACGCTGCTGAACGATTCCAATCCGCAGGAAGAGGAAGCCGAGACCGAACTGAAGGCCTCGGCCATGCTAGCCGCCATCCGCAATGCCGGGAACGCCGACAATGCAGCCGGCCGCGGCGGCGCCAACCGGGTGGGGCAGGGCGTGAAGATCCTGCTCGTCGACCATGAGGACAGCTTCGTTCACACGCTGGCGAACTATTTCCGCCAGACCGGCGCAACCGTGACCACGGTGCGCACGCCGGTGGCGGAAGAAGTGTTCGACCGGCTCGACCCCGACCTCGTGGTGCTTTCGCCGGGACCGGGCAATCCGAAGGATTTCGACTGCAAGGCGACGATCAAGCGGGCGCGGGCGCGCGACCTGCCGATCTTCGGCGTCTGCCTCGGCCTTCAGGCGCTGGCGGAAGCCTATGGCGGCGAATTGCGCCATCTTGCCGTTCCCATGCACGGCAAGCCCTCGCGCATCCGCGTTCTGGAACCGGGCATCGTCTTTTCGGGGCTCGGCAGGGAGGTGACGGTTGGCCGTTACCACTCCATCTTCGCCGATCCGTCGACGCTCGACCGGAATTTCATCATCACGGCGGAGAGCGAGGACGGCACGATCATGGGCATCGAGCATGCCCGGGAGCCGGTGGCGGCGGTGCAGTTCCACCCCGAATCCATCATGACGCTGGGCGGCGAGGCCGGCATGCGGATGATCGAGAACGTCGTGTCGAAGCTGTCGCGCAAGGCGAAGACCAAGGCGGCGTGACCGTGACGACCGCCGACGGCATCGCGATCGAAGCGATTCGCGAAGACCATGTCGAAGGGTTCCGCAAGGCCCTCGACGTGGTCGCGCGCGAGCGCCGCTATCTGATCTTTCTGGAAGCGCCGCCGCTTAAGGCCATGCGTGCCTTCGTGCAGGACATGATGGCGAAGGGAAACCCGCATTTCGTGGCCCTGGCCGGCGGCGAAGTCGTCGGCTGGTGCGATATCCGCCGGCATGAGCGGGAGGCGGTTTCGCATCGCGGTGCGCTGGGCATGGGTATCGTGCCCGGTTTCCGCGACAAGGGGCTCGGCACGCGGCTGATCGCAACGACGCTGGATGCGGCGCGCAAGGCGGGACTGCACCGCGTCGAACTCGACGTTTACGCCGACAACCCGCGCGCCATCGCACTCTATGAAAAGGCCGGCTTCGTGCGGGAAGGTGTCGCAAGGGATGCCGTGCGGATCGACGGCGTTTATCGCGACAGTATCTGGATGTCGACGATTCTCGACTGAGCTCCTCGCGCTTCGCTTCACCGGCCACGGCGGCCGGGTAAGAATCCTGGCGGGAATCGGCCATTGACCCCGCCCGGTTGTGGGTGCATAGAAGCGCTCGCCGAAACCGCGCCACGTTCGTCCGTGTGCGCGGTTTCGCGTTGTTTACGCTGCATTTTCTGCAACTCATTCGCATCTGCAAGAGGAGGGCGACGATGGTTGGACAGGATGACAGGACCGTCGAGCGTCTTGCCTTCTGGGGCATCCCCTTGTCGATCGGGGTGCTGGGGCTGAAGCTTCTGGCCTGGTACGTGACGGGGTCTGTGGCGCTGCTTTCGGACGGTCTCGAATCGACCGTCAACGTGGCGGCGGCGTTCATCGCCTATTTCGTCATCCGGTACGCCAAGCGGCCGCCGGACGAGGATCACCAGTTCGGCCACTACAAGGCCGAATACATATCGGCGGTCCTGGAAGGCGTGCTGATCGTGGTGGCGGCGCTGCTGATCATCCAGGAGGCGCTCGGCGCGCTTGCCGCGCCGCGGGTCATGGATGCGCCGGTTCTCGGCCTTGCGATCAATGCGGCGGCGGCTGTCGTCAACGCCGTGTGGGCGAGCGTGCTGATCCGCGTCGGCACGAAGCATCGTTCGCCTGCGCTGACGGCAGACGGACGTCATATCATGTCCGATGTGGTGACGTCGGCGGGCGTGCTGGCCGGGTTGACCGGCGCGGTCCTGACCGGCTATCCGATCCTCGACCCCATTCTCGCCATTCTGGTGGCGATCAATATCCTCTTCCAGGGCTGGAAGGTCATCTCGCATTCCCTCAGCGGGCTGATGGACAGGGCCATCGAGCCGGAAGAGGAGGAGGCACTGAAGAAGGCGATTGCCGACAACGCGGCCGGATCGCTCGGCGCGCACGGATTGAAGACGCGCCGGGCCGGCCCTGCCGCCTTCATCGATTTCGATCTGGTGGTTCCCGCGACCATGACGGTTGCCGAGGCGCACCGTATCTGCGACCGTCTCGAGGAGGCGATCGGCGCGGCGGTTCCCGGGGCGGTGACGAATATTCACGTTGAGCCCGAGAGCGAAAAGGCGCATGGGCTGCGTGTGAGGATCGAAAGGAGAGCGCGATGAGCCATACGGATGTTTCGGGACTGACGCAACTCGGGGGCCGCACGGAGGCCCCGGCCAGCCCGGAAGAGGCGGTGCTGGAAAAGGTGCCGGCGGCCAACGGCGACATGAATTTCGTGGTGCGCTTCACCGCGCCGGAGTTCACGTCGCTTTGCCCGATGACGGGCCAGCCGGATTTCGCACATATCGTCATCGACTACATTCCGGACGGCTGGCTGGTCGAATCGAAATCGCTGAAGCTCTTCCTCACATCGTTCCGCAACCACGGCGCCTTCCACGAAGACTGCTCTCTCTACATCGCCCGGCGGCTCACCGAGCTTTTACAGCCGAAATGGTTCCGCATCGGTGCCTACTGGTATCCGCGCGGCGGGATTCCGATCGATGTGTTCTGGCAATCCGGCGAGCCGCCAGCCGGCGTCTGGCTGCCCGATCAGGGCGTGCCGACCTATCGCGGCCGCGGCTGAAGGCGCAGGCGGAAAGACGGGGCCGGGCCTTCGATCCGCTGAAATGTGGAATCCGCATCGATAAGGGTTCGAGCGGCGGGTTGCACGGCGCGCCTTGCGGGCAGCCCTTCTTGCGGAAGATATCTTCGCGAGGCACTCTGCGTCCGCAATTGCCGCGGCATACCGGTCTTGCGCCGCCGCCGGCTTGCCCGCGCCTGTCACTTCCGGAGACCGCCGATGCACCCAGACCTTCGTTTCCGCTCGGATTACGCTTCTTCCGCGGAAGGGCTGTCTGCCTTGAAGAAGCTTATATACGATGTGTTCGAGATCGACGTTTCCCCGCTGAACAGGCTCGGCCACGATCCGAGTATCGTCGCTTTCGGCTGGTGGCACGACGGAGAACTGGTCGCCAATGTCAGCCTCTATGAGCGGCGGCTCTGGCTTTCGGGAGAGCGGGTCGAGGCCTACGGCGTGCAATCCGTCGCCGTCAGGCCCGAATGGCGCGGAAAGGGATTGTTTCGCGACCTCATGGTCCGGGCTCTGGACCATGCCGATGCGCGGGCGGGCCTCGTGATTCTTTCCACCGACACGCCGGATCTCTACACGCGCTTCGGCTTTCGCGCGGTCCGCGAATCGTTCTTCAGCGGATCCTTGCCTCCGGGACGCCCCCGGCCGAACTGCCGCCGGCTATCGCTGGAAAACGAAGCCGATGTGGCCCTGCTGCTCGACCTTTTCGCCCGCAGGGTTCCGACGTCCCTCCTGGCCGCAGCGTGCGATCATCCCGCATTGTTCATGCTCAAGGCCGTGGAAACCCCGGAGATAGCGTTGATGCATCTGCCGGAGCTGGATGCGGTCGTCGCGGTCAGGGACATCGACCAGGCCCCCATGAACCTGCTCGATATCGTCGCCCCGTCAATCCCTTCGCTGGAAGACATTGCCGCCGCGCTGGGTTACGGGGAGCGTCACATCCATGTGTATATGACACCCGACCGGCTTGCATGGACGCCCGGTGAAATCGCACCCGTCGACACCGGATACATGGTGCGCGGGCCGTATCCGCCCGAAGGGGAAGCGTTCATGCTGTCGGACATGAGAATATAGCGGCATCCTTCCGCCTGCACTTCAAGCTGCCGCCATAGTCCGGTCCGGGCCGTCTCAGCCAAACATCAGGGACAGGCCGGCGAGTGCGGTGGCGAGGCCGAGACCTTGGGCGATGCGGGGGCCGAAGCGGCCGATGGCGAGGCCGAGGCCGATGCCGGCCATGTGCAGGGCGGCGGTCGCAACGACGAAGCCGGCACCGAAGGCAAGCGCACCGGCTTCGCCCAGTTCGCCACCATGCGCATGGCCGTGGAAGAGCGCGAAGACGGCGACGATGGCGGCCGAGGCGGCGGCCGGCAGGCGCACGGCCAGACCGACCAGAAGGCCGAGGCCGATGACCGAAGCGAGGATCGCCGGCTCGACGAATGGCAGGGCGATGCCGGATACCGCCATCAGGAAGCCGAGCGTCATCATCGAGACGAAGGCGGCGGGAACGGTCCATAGGCCGCGTCCGCCGATCTGCGAGGCCCAGAGCCCGACGGCCAGCATCGCCAGAATATGGTCGGCCCCGAACAGGGGATGCGAAACGCCGGCCATGAACGAGCCGTGTTCCTCGGGGTTGAGATGCGCGAACGCCGGAGCGACGGTTACGGCAAGAATGGCGGCGGAGAGCGGCAGGCGTCTGAACATCGGTTCCCTCATTGTGGATGCGGCGGCGCTTCGGGGTCTCCGTCCGGCGCGGCGGTTGCAGGCCGGCGGCGGAAGGCCCCGTTGCGAGCCTCTTTCGGCATGAATAATTTTCAGATTAGGCAAGCCGATCTGCCATGTCCATGCGCAATTTACCGGTATCAGACGCCGATCACGCCATCGATGGATTGGGCGAGATCGGCACCGGGCGGCCGCTTCCAGTGATAGAGCGCATCCGGTTCCTTGTCGCGGCTTTCCGGGGTTTCCGTGGCGCGGACCAGTTCGAAGCCGTGGGTCTCGTAGAAGCGGCTGGCGCCGCAGTTCTGCTGGAAGGTCCAGAGCTGCAATTCGCTGTTCTGAAGCTGGCAGTGGCGCAGAAGCAGGCTGCCGACGCCGCGGCTCTGGAATTCGGGCAGGACGTAGAGATGGTCGAGCCATATGTCACGGATGGCGGCGAAGCCGACGATCCGGCCATTGTCGAGCGCGCCCCAGAGATCGCTGTGCGGAAAGACGGTTTCGCGGAAGAAGATCCGGTCTTCCTCCCGGGTGCCGGTGCTTGCGAGCCAGGGCAGGCGCTGGTCGAAGGATCGTCTGTAGATGTCGGCCACCGCGTCCATGTCGTCGATGGTCAGGCGTCGGATTGCGACTATGCCGTTCATCGTTTCCTTCTATCGTCCCCGTTTCCATGACTTTCCGCTGCCGCGTCGCCCAAACGGCTTGTCTTTTTCCCGCATTGTTTTACGACAGGGGGCACTTGGCTTTGCCGGCCGGCGGCTCCGGGAGTCGGACGGCCCGGACGAAAGTATAACATCAAACTGGAGACATGCCTATGAGCGACAACGAAGACGAAAAGACGACCGAACTGCCGCTGGGCAAGGAAGCGGAAGCCAACCTCTTCAAGTCACGCTCCATTTTCATCTACGGCGGCATCACGCAGGAACTGGCCCACAAGGTCTGCGCGCAGCTCGTGGCGCTGGCGGCGGCCGGCGACGAGGATATCCGCATCTTCGTCAATTCGCCGGGCGGCCATGTCGAATCGGGCGATTCGATCCACGACATGATCAAGTTCATCAAGCCGAAGGTCTGGATCATCGGCACCGGATGGGTGGCCTCCGCCGGCGCGCTGATCTATGTCAGCGTTCCCAAGGAACGCCGGCTGGCGCTGCCGAACACGCGCTTCCTGCTGCATCAACCGTCCGGTGGCACGCGCGGCATGGTTTCCGACATCGAAATCCAGGCCCGCGAGATCATCAAGATGAACGAGCGCCTGAACAGGATCTTCGCGGCCGCCACGGGCCAGCCGGTCGAGCGGATCGCCAAGGATACCGACCGCGATTACTGGCTCTCCGTCGAGGAAGCCAGGGACTACGGCCTCGTGTCGAAGATCATCACCTCGCAGTCGGAAATCGGCTGATCTTCTTTTTTTCCGAACAGGGCCGCCCCGCTCGAAGCGGGGCGGTTTTTCGTTTCCAGGCGATCTTGCCATGTTGCGTGATTTTTCCGGCCAGTCCTTCTTCATGGGCGTGCTGACGGCTGTCGTCGGCTTCGTCAGTTCATTCGCCGTCGTCCTGCACGGGCTCTCCGCGATGGGCGCCTCCGAGGCCGAGCAGGCGAGCGCGCTGCTGATCGTGTGCGTCTCCCAAAGCGTGCTTGCGGTCTTCTTCTCGCTTCGCACCCGCATGCCGGTCATGATGGCATGGTCGACGCCCGGGGCGGCGCTGCTGGCCGCCACCGGTTCGATTGAAGGCGGCTTTCCGGCGGCCATCGGGGCCTTCGTGCTGTGCGGCCTGCTGATCGCGATAACGGGTCTGTTTCGACCGCTCGGGACAGCGATTCGCCGCATTCCGGCGCCGCTCGCCAGTGCCATGCTGGCCGGAATCCTGGTTGGCCTGTGTCTGGCGCCGGTGAAGGCGGTGGCCTTCGATCCCCGGCTCGGCCTGCCGATCGTGCTGACCTTCATGGCGGTTTCCGCCTGGCGCCGCCTGTGGGCCGTGCCGGCGGCGCTTGCGGCTTTCGTTCTCGTTCTGCTGCTGGGCGGAGAACTGCCCGCCGATGCGCTCGCGCGGCTGGAAGGGGCCATCCATCCCGATCTGGTGTTCGTGATGCCGGACTTCACGCTGAGCGGATTCGTCTCCGTGGCGCTGCCGCTCTTTATCGTCACGATGGCATCGCAGAACATTCCGGGGATCGCCATTCTCAAGGCGCATGGTTACGAGCCGCCTGCCGGACCGCTCTTCGCCGCGACAGGCCTCTTTTCGGCGATCAGCGCGTTCTTCGGCGCTCTTCCCACCAATCTGGCGGCGATCACGGCGGCGATGTGCGCGGGCGAGGACGCCCATCCCGATCCGGCGCGCCGTTACTGGGCGGCGGTGATCGGCGGCGGCGCCTATATCTTTCTCGGCCTGCTCGCGGGCGGGATCATTGCGTTCGTGGCGATGTCGCCGCCGATCCTGCTTCAGGCGGTCGCCGGTCTGGCGCTGATCGGCGCGCTGTCGAATGCGGTGCATGCGGCCTTCCACGAGCGGGAAACCCGCGAGGCGGCGGCGATCACCTTTGTCGTCACGGCCTCCGGAATCAGTTTCGCGGGCATTTCCGGCGCCTTCTGGGGGCTTCTGGCCGGCGGCCTGATGCTCGGCCTGTCGAATTTCGTGCAAACGCTGAAAAAGTGATCGGGCGCTTGCGTTTTTTCGAGGCGCGGCTATAAGGGAATTCATGAAGAACACGGGCGAAACCATCGGCGGAAAGATCATGCGCGGCGCTACTGTCGTCGTCTGCCGTTCGCGTGCCCTGTCCTCGCTTCTTCTCCTCGACCTTACTCGCGGTTGCCGGGTCCGTTGAGGAGCGCCCGGCGGCCGATAGCCCGCCAGGTCAAGGCTCCTCGCAAAAACACCCCTATCGACAGATTTCCGGACCGAGAAAGGTCCGATCCGCAAGCCGGACGCCCCAGATGACAAGGGCAGGCCGCGGAGACCACGAGGAGAATGACAATGGACGCACGCACCCGTTCCGCCGGAAAGGGCATGCCGGACGCCGCCGCGAAATACCGGCCCTATCCGCAGATCGACATTCCTGACCGCACATGGCCGTCGAAGACCATCACCAAGGCGCCGATCTGGTGTTCGGTCGACCTGCGCGATGGCAACCAGTCGCTGGTCAACCCGATGGGTCACGACCGCAAGGCCCGCATGTTCAGGCTGTTGCTGGACATGGGCTTCCGCGAGATCGAGATCGGCTTCCCCTCCGCCTCGCAGACCGATTTCGACTTCGCCCGCTGGTGCGTGGAGCAGGGCAACGTGCCCGATGACGTGTCCTTGCAGGTGCTGGTCCAGTGCCGCCCGGAACTGATCACCCGCACCTTCGAATCGCTGGAGGGCGCCAACCGCCCGATCATCCATTTCTACAACTCCACCAGCGAGTTGCAGCGCCGCGTGGTGTTCGGCAAGGATGTGGCCGGCGTCAAGCAGATCGCCGTCGACGCCGCGAAGATGATCACCGACATGGCGGCGAAGGCCGGCGGCGGCTATCGCTTCGAATATTCGCCGGAAAGCTTCACCGGCACGGAACTGGAGGTGGCGCTGGAGGTTTCCAACGCCGTCATCGAGATCGTCAGGCCGACCCCGGACAACAAGTTGATCCTGAACCTGCCGGCGACTGTCGAGATGGCGTCTCCGAACGTCTATGCCGACATGATCGAATGGATGTGCCGCAATATCGACAACCGTGAGAACGTGCTGATTTCGCTGCATCCGCATAACGACCGCGGCACCGGCATCGCCGCGACCGAGCTGGGCCTGCTGGCCGGCGCCGACCGCGTCGAAGGCACGCTGTTCGGCAATGGCGAGCGCACCGGCAATGTCGACGTGGTGACGCTGGCGCTCAACATGTACACGCAGGGCGTCGACCCGGAGCTGGATTGCACCGATGTCGAGCGCATCAAGCACGTGTTCGAATATTCCAACGAAATGCGTGTGCCCGAGCGTCATCCTTATGTCGGGGAACTGGTCTATACGGCCTTCTCCGGCTCGCATCAGGATGCGATCAACAAGGGCATGAAGGCGATCAGGAAGTCGAACACCGGCCTGTGGGAAGTGCCCTACCTGCCGATCGATCCGCAGGATGTCGGCCGCACCTATGAGGCGATCATCCGCATCAATTCGCAGTCGGGCAAGGGCGGCATCGCCTATATCCTGCAAGAGGATTACGGCATCAACATGCCGCGCGGCCTCCAGGTGGAGTTCCGCGAGGAGATCCAGCGCATCACCGACGAGGAAGGCGTGGAACTGCCCTCGAAGCGCATTTACGAGCGCTTCGTCGATTACTATGTCGAGCAGCCGAAGGGCCGCCTGAAATTCGTCGATCACCACACCTGGCCGGCGACCGACGCCAAGGGTGCGCGCATCGTCGAGGCCGAGATCACCGACAACGGCGAAACGCGGAAGATCGAGGGACGCGGCAACGGTCCGATCGACGGTTTCGTCAACGCGCTGTCGAACCATCTGGGCATCGAGCTGTCGGTGGCCGAATATTCCGAGCATTCGCTGAAGCAGGGCTCTAACGCGCAGGCCATCGCCTATGTCGAGATCACCTATCCGGGCGGCAGGCTGTTCGGTGTCGGCGTCAACGAGAACATCGTGACGGCCTCGCTTTCCGCCGTCGTTTCGGCGGCTAACCACGTTCTGGACCGTCAGGGCCGGTAAGTGCATTCCGTTTGAACGATGAAGGCGGCGTCTCCATTGAGGAGGCGCCGCCTTTTCGCATGGAAGAGGGAAGGAAAGCGGTCTATTCGATCAGTATCTGCCGGTGTTCCGGCCCGATCGTCATCGAGCGTGGATCGAGGCCGTAACGGTCGCAGGCGAGTTTCCAGGCGCCGGGAGCGCCGGAGACGGTCAGCAGGTTGTAGGCAGCGCACGGCCTGTGGCTGCCCGGCCCCTGGGAGGCCGATGCGATGCCGAGGACCGGAACCTGGCCGCCACCCCTGAGCCTGATCCAGTGGAGCGTGTTCAGATGGGTGTGGCCATGCAGGACGAGTTCGGCGCCGCCCAGCGACAGCGCGGCCGCGAAGCGGCGGATGCCGAGCATGCGCTTGTAGGCGGTGGTCGCGCCGCGGATCGGCGGATGGTGGATCATGACGATCCGGAAAAGACCTTCCTCGCCGGCCTGCCGCAAAAGCTTCACCAGATCGCGTGCCTGGCGGGGACCGAAATAACCGCTGGCCGTAAAAGGCGGGGTGGCGACGGCGGTGGAACATCCGATCAGCGCCACGGGGCCGCGGCGGCGCATATAGGGAAAGGCGTGTTCGCCGAGATTGCGCTCAGCCGGGGCGTCGTCGCCGCACATGTAGGGATACCAGGCGCTCGTCGAACGGCTGCCGGCGCCGGGCACATAGGCGTCGTGATTCCCGGGAACCACGGAAACGTCGGCGGGGGCGCCCACGGTCGCCAGCCATTCCGTCGCCTTGCGGATTTCGGTGCCGGTGGCAAGATTCACGAGATCGCCGGTGATGGCGATATGGTCGGGGGCGCGGCTGGCGATATCGGCCAGGATCATCTCCAGCGTGCTGCCGAAAAGATGCTTGCGCCGGTTCCGGTGCCAGTTCACATATCCGGTGATGCGCTTGGAGGCCAGTTCTCTCAAGGTCAGGCGGGGCAAGGGTCCGAGATGCACATCGGAAATATGGGCGAGTGTGAACATGGCACGAGCAATAAAGCCCGTCCGTTCAGGGAGCAAGGAAAATGAGCGATACCGGCAGCGGGAATGACGGGTTGCAGCTTCGCCACAGGCTGCTGCTGCGGCTGGTGCATCCGGTGCAGTTCTTCCTGCGCGGCATGACGCTCGGCGTTCGCGCCGCCTGTTTCAACGAAAGGGGTGAGGTCTTCCTGGTCCGCCACACCTATGTGCCCGGCTGGTATCTGCCGGGCGGCGGCGTCGAGCGTGGCGAAACCGCCATGCAGGCGCTGCTGAAGGAACTCCGCGAGGAGGGAAACCTGGAGCCGGTCTCGACGCCCGTTCTCTTCCATGCCTATTTCAATCACCGGGTCAGCCGTCGCGATCACGTCCTTCTCTACCGGGCCGAGGTGCGCCAGACCGCGCCGCGCCCGGCGGACCGCGAGATTGCCGAAAGCGGATTCTTCGACCCGGAACGCCTTCCGGAGAATGCGACGAAGGCGACGCGGCTGAGACTGGATGAAATCCGGGGCCTCCAGCCGCCGCCCGACCATTGGTGAACGGATCGCGGCAGGCCGATTGCTTCAATTTTACATCTTCGGATTTGCGTAATCTCAACTTTTGGTCGCTATGGGTGACAGAAGGCGGAGTCGCATTCCCTGTCGTGTGTCTGGAGTATCGTAACGCTGGAATGAGAAAAAGAATTCGACTTCATCAGGTCCGGATCGGAATGTTCGTGGAGGATCTGGAATGCACGCCGGGGGTGACGGACCCGCCTTTCAGCCCGTTTCTGATCAAGGCGCAGTCCGATGTCGCACGCATCATGAAGAGCAGCGCCATGAGCGTGGTGATCGACACGCGGCGCGGCATCGATACCGGCGAGGCGGGACCGCTCGTCACCGTGCTCGACCCCGAGCGTTTCGAAAAGTCGCTGCGCGGCCGGTTCTCCCCGGATGAAATCCGCGAAGCCCGGCAATCGGTCGAGAAAACGGTTCCCTATATCCGCAATCTTTTCGGCGAAGCGCGGATGAACGGCGTGTTCGCGGTCGATTCGGCCCACGCGGCGGTCGAGCAGGTGATGGCGAGCGCCGTCAGCAATACAGGGGCGCTGGTCGGTATCCTTCGCCTGAAGAACGCGGACGAGGCCTCGTTTCTTCATTCGCTCGCGGTCAGCGCCCTGATGATCGGCTTCGGCCGCAGGCTGGAACTGAATGACGCGGATATCCAGCTTCTCGCCTTCGGCGGGCTGGTGCACGATCTGGGCAAGATGCTGATGCCCAAGGGTATTCTGCTGAAGGAAGGCGAGCTGAGCATCCGGGAAATGGCGGTCATACGCCGGCATCCGGAGCTGGGCTACGAGATGCTGAAGGGAATCGAGGGCATTTCGCAGACGGTGCTCGATATCTGCCTTCACCACCACGAGCGCTGGAACGGCACCGGCTATCCCTCGGGCCTGGCCGGCAAGACTATTCCCCATGCGGCCCGGGTGGCCGCGATCTGCGACGTCTACGAGGCGATGACGACGATCCGGCCCTACAAGCGGGCATGGTCGCCGCAGGACACCATCGACATGATGCGGCGTTCCGAGGGCCATTTCGATCCGGTCCTTCTGCGGATGTTCGTTTCGAACATGATCAATGCCGGCGTCCTGCGATAACGGGCGGCAGGTGGCTTTCCCGGCCTGCGCCAACGCAAAAAAGCGAGGCGGCGCGGATTCCCCTCTGGACAGCGCCGGAAAATCTGCTACCCATTCCGCACCTGACAAGAGGATATTCGATCGATGACCGGACCGCGGACCCTGCGACGACGCTGATGCTCCCGACGCCCTGACGGGCGAAGCATCACCCATGTCCTGTCCGCTTTCATATTCCGGTCTCTCCATGCAGCAGCACGCGCTTGTCTACCTCACCGAGGATACGTCGCACGACGCCGTTATCGAATTCATCAACGACGAGGCCTTCGGCCCGGCCCGGTTCGCCAAGGCCGCCCAGCGGATCCGCGAGCAGGGGGGGCACGACCGCTCCCTTTCCTATGTCTGCACCGATGGCGGCGAGACGATCGCCTCCGTGCGGATGACGCCGGTGCTGGCCGGTTCGGTGAAGGGCCATATGCTGGGGCCGCTCGCCGTGCGGCCCTCGCACAAATGCATGGGCATCGGCCGGGAACTGGTGCGCATCGCCATCGAGGCGGCGCGGCGGAAGGGCTCCGAGGCCGTCATCCTGATCGGTGATCCACCCTATTACATGCCGCTCGGTTTCGAGAAGGTTGCCTATGGCGCGCTGGAGTTCCCGGGGCCGGTCGATCCGGGCCGGGTTCTGGTCGTGCCGATGGCGGACGGGGTGCATGCCGGGCTGAGGGGCGTCATCGGCTGGCGGCCCTACGACTGAGCGCCATCGATGCGGTTGGCGAGCCAGGTGAGCGTGTGGCCGCCCTTCAGCGCCCCGAGCGTTCCGGCGATCTCGAAGCCGTAGCGCCGGTAGAGCCTCAGCGCATCCGGGTTCATGGTGTCGATCTGCATGCCGGTGCAGCCGCGCTTGCGGGCTTCTTCCTCCGCCAGCGCCAGAAGCCGGGTCGCGAGACCGCGGCCGCGGCAGGCCTCGGGCACGTAGAGCAGCTTGACGAACAGCCAGCCGCGCGCCGTTTCGCCGGTCAGGCCGCCGATGACATTGCCTTCGCCGTCGCGCAGCACGATCTGCAAGGGCTTTTGGTCCGAAGGGCCGAAGCGGTCGATATTGTAGGCGCGGAGTGCGCTGTAGACGGCGTCTTCGGCCGCCTCGTCCGCGTCGGCAAGAAGTTCCGGTTCTGGCAGCGGGTTCACCGTCCTTCCCGCCACCATGTCGTGGAAAGCGCCAGAAGCAGCACGGCGAGGCCGAGGAAGCCGGCGAAGAGCGGCAGCGTGTCGATGCCCTTCAGCACCGTTTCGCCGGTCATGCGGATCGCCAGCCGCGAGGGATCGGAGACGCGCACCTCGCCGTTGACCGGCAGGACCGACGGCAGGGTGACGCCACTGCCCGAAGCGGGGGCGACGCGGGTCACGATGCCGTGCGTGCGCTCGGCGTAGGGCTGGAGCGTTTCCGTGGTCGAGACCATCGCCTTGAATTCGGGGGCGTCGACCGCGCCGGCGTGGACCAGTGTCGTCAGGTCGCCGTTGGTGATCTCGTAAAGGCCGGTTTCCTCCATGCGCCTTTCGGCGCGGTAGAGGCCGGGCGAAGCCTCGGCAAGCGGCAGGCTTTCCGTGCGGCCGGACGGATACTTGACCGTCGCGGGACCGGGATCGTCGCCGATCGTCTGGCGCAGCACCGTCAGCGTGCGGCCGGAGGCGCGGGCGGTCAGCGCCTCTTCCTCCAGTTCGGGCTGCTTCATCAGCCAGTGGGCGATACGCCGGTAGAGCGCCACATGCGGGCCGCCGCCCTCGAAGCCGCGTGCCCACAGCCAGCCCTGATCGGACAGCAGCATGGCGACGCGACCTTCGCCCTGGCGGTTCAGCACCAGAAGGGGCTTGTCGTCGTTGGCGACCATGACGGTCTGGCCGCGCGGCTGGTCGACCTCGACGGTGCGGAACCAGCGGCCCCAATGCGGCGGTTCGTCGGCCGCCCCTTCCAGACCGCGCGTCACCGGATGCTTCTCGCCCGCCTCGGACAGGCGCGGATAGAAGGGGGCCTCGTTCATGCGGCCGGTCGGGGCGGCCGGCAGCACGGAGGAAAGCGGCGTCAGCGCGATGGAGGCCTCGCTCGCATGTTCCGGCCCGGCGGCGATCAGCAGCGCGCCGCCGTTTTCGACATACTGGGAGATATAGTCGTAGTAGAGGATCGGCAGCACGTTGCGGTGCTGGTAGCGGTCGAAGATGATGAGGTCGAAATCCTCGATCTTTTCGACGAAAAGCTCGCGCGTCGGGAAGGCGATCAGCGAAAGTTCGTTGATCGGCGTGCCGTCCTGCTTTTCCGGCGGCCGCAGAATGGTGAAGTGGACCAGATCGACGGACGCGTCGGATTTCAGGAGGTTGCGCCAGGCGCGTTCGCCCGAATGCGGCTCGCCGGAAACGAGAAGCACGCGCAGGTTCTGGCGGATGCCCTCGATGACGTGGACCGCGCGGTTGTTGGCGCCGGTCACTTCGCCGGGGCGTTCGGCGACCGAGAATTCCAGCACGTTGGCGCCGCCGCGCGGCACGTTGAAGCGGAAGGAGGTTTCCGCGCCCGGTTGGGCCCTCAGCGGCGGCTGTTCCTCGCCGTTGATGCGGACCGAGATATCGGCGGGAGGGGCGTCTGCGGCCTGCGCGCCGTCGTCGAAGACGCGCAGGGTTATCTCCTGCTCCTCGCCGACGATGCCGAAGCGCGGGCCGCGAATGACCTCGATGCGCCGGTCGAACTCGTCGGCGCGGCCGGTGATGAGCCCGTGGATCGGGGCGTTGAAGCCGAGATTGGCATCGGGGCCGGGCAGATCGTGGATCTGGCCGTCCGTCAGGAAGACCGCGCCGCCGATCCGGGCCGAGGGCACGTCGGCGATGGCATCGGAAAGGGCCGAAAAGAGCCGCGTCGACGGCGTATCCGTGTCCGGGTCGTCACTGGCCTCGATCACCCGCGTCTCGATCTGCGGGAAGGCGCTGAACCGGTCGAGCAGGCCGGCCAGCGCCGCATCGGTCCGCTCCGTGCGTTCCACCGTTTCCTGGCTGGCGGAGCGGTCGACGACGATCGGCACGACGGTCGACAGGGCTTCGCGGCGCTCGTCGATCAGCAACGGATTGGCGATGGCCGCGAGCAGGGCCGCAAGGGCAAGCGCGCGCAGCGCGCTGCCGCGCATGCCGCGCCAGAAGCCGAGGGCGGCGAGCACCGCCGCCACGACGGCCAGCGCGCCGATCACGGCCCAGGGCAGGAGCGGGGAGAAGGTGAGCGCCATTCTACTGCCCCAACCGTTCGAGCAGTGCCGGGATGTGAACCTGATCGGCCTTGTAGTTGCCGGTCAGCATATACATCATGATGTTCACGCCGGTGCGGAAGGCATGTTCGCGCTGGACCTCGTCGGCCGGCACGGTCGGCAGGACGGGGTTTCCGGCATTGTCGACGGCCCAGGCTCCGGCGAAGTCGTTGCCGGTGATCAGGATCGGCGAAACGCCGTCGCCCGACGAGGAGAGCGAGGTCGAGCCGCCGTTGCGGCCATCGGGCCGTGCCTCCACCCAGAGCGGGCTGCCCGTGTAGCGGCCGGGAAAGTCGTGCAGCAGATAGAACGAGCGCGCCAGAACATGGTCCTCCGGCACGGGCTCCAGCGGCGGAATGTCGATATTGCCGAGGATCGCCTGCAACCGTTCCGTATTGGGGCTGGTCTGGCCGCCGTCGATGCCGCCGATCTGGTCGCGCGTGTCGAAAAGCACGGTGCCGCCGGCGCGCATATAGGCGTCGATGCGGGAGATCGCCTCGGGCGAGGGCATCTGCGCGCTGGCCGAGACCGGCCAGTAGATGAGCGGATAGAAGGACAGCTCGTCCCTGGTGATGTCGAGGCCGACCGGCTTGCCGGGTTCGAGCGCCGTGCGCCACAGGAGGAAGTCGGTCAGCCCCGCGAGGCCCTGCTCGGAAATGCGGTCGACATCGGCTTCGCCGGTGATGACGTAGGCGAGCCGGGTCGTTTGCAGATGGTCGAGGATCACCTCGTCGCCCGGACGGCTGTCGTCGGCGCGGGCTCGGTCCGGGGTAAGCGGTGCGAGGAACGCCAGCGCCGCGATCATCGCGGCGGCGGTGCGGGCCTTGGGAAGGCGGCGGAATGCGCCGTTCATGAAGAGCATGATGAGACTGTCGGCAAGAAGCATCAGGAAGGCCGCGAGATAGAGCCAGGGAGCGAGCGGACGGGCGGTGTCGCCCGCCAGTGCAAGCCGTGTGGCCGTCATCTGGCCGGCGGACGGGTCGATGGGCGCCAGGCTGGCGTCGGCGGCCAGAAGGTTCAGCGCGGTGAAGCCATCCTCGGATCCGTAGAGGCCGGGCGGTGTGTCGAAGCTCGCCAGCGGCGCGGCGGAGGGCGCAAGTGTCAGCGGGCGGGCATTGCCGGTTTCGGCCGTCAGGCTGCCGCTGGCGGTCAGGAGGCGCCACGGCGGCAGCGTCGCGGCGGCTGCGGCCTGCGATTCCGCCGATACGCCGCCCGAGCGCGAAAGCTGGACGAGCCGGCGCAGCATTTCCACGAAATGACCGGACAGCGGTAGGTTCGACCAGGTCGCCTCAGCGCTGACATGGAAGAGGATTACATGGCCGGAGCCTTCGTCCTTCATGGTGACGAGCGGTGTGCCGTCGGCAAGGCTGGCGAGCGTCTTCTGGGCGAGATCGGGCACCGGTTCGGCCAGAACCTGACGGGTGACGGTCACGTCGTCCGGGTTCGGGAGGCCGGCGAACGGGCCAGCTGCGGGGAAGGGAGCCAGCGGCTGCGGCTCGCTCCAGGAGAGTGCGCCGCCGAAGGCGCGTTCGCCCTGCCGCAGCAGCACCGGCACCAGCGGATCGTCGGCGGGGGCGGCGGCGAGGCGCGGCCCGGCGAAGCGGATCAGCGTGCCGCCGTTGGCGAGCCAGCGCTGCATCGGCTCGTAGACGCCGGCCGGCAGGCGGCCGACATCGGCCATGACGATGGCGGAGGGGTTCTGTTCCAGCAAGGCCGGGATGGCGGCGGCGAGATCGGGGTTGTCCGGCTTCACCAGATCGGCATAGGGGCCGAGCGCCCGTTCGATATAATAGAGCGGCTGGAGAAGCGGCTGGAAATCGCTGCCGCTTTCGCCGGAAATGAGCGCGACGCGGCGGCGCTTGAAGCCGTCGTCCAGCAGGCGGACGGCGCCGGCCGTCTGGATGCCGTCGATCTGAAGGCGGGCGAAATCGTTGCGCAATTCGAAGGGCACGGCGATTTCGGCCGTCGTTTCGCTCTGGCCGGGGCCGAAGTTCAGCGGTCCGGAGGCGATGGCGCGGCCCTGGGCGTCGAGCGCGGAGACGGTGGCGGCCAGCGGGGCGGCGGCATCGAGGCGCACGGCACGGGCCGTCATGGTGGTCGCGCCGTTGTTGACGGCCGTCAGCGCCACGGTGCGGGCATTGTCGCCCTCGACGATGCGCAGCTCGCCGGGCTCAAGAGCGGACAGGCGCTGGACGACGGGTTCGTCCGCGTCGTTCTCGATGCCGTCGGCAAGGAAGACCAATGTACCGGGACGGGCACCGGCCAGCGCGGCGGATATGGATTCGATGGCGCGGGCGCGGTCGGGTTCCAACGGCCGCGGCCGCGCGGCGGCCAGTTTCTCGCGGGCGGCGAGGGCGCTTTCCGGCGTGGCGTCGTGGGCGGTTTCGGCGGTGAAGGTGATGGAGACCGGCAGGTCGGCGCGCTCGGCGGCGTCGATCAGCGTTGCCGCCGTCTCGGTGCGTTGTTCCCAGTCGGGCGCCGCGGCCCAGCCGTTGTCGATCACCAGCGTCAGCGGCCCGGCGCTCGAAAGCGCAGTCGTATCCCGGTTCAGCACCGGCCCGGCGAGCGCCAGGATGACGGCGGCGGCGAGCGCCATGCGCAGCGCCGTCAGCCACCAGGGGCTCTTTGCCGGCGTTTCCTCCCGCTTGAGGATACGTTCCAGAATTTTCAGCGGCGGGAAGACCTCCTGCTGCGGGCGCGGCGGTGTCAGCCGCAGCAGCCACCAGATCAGCGGCAGGGCCAGAAGGGCTGCCAGAACGGCGGGGGTGGCGAAAGACAGGGCACTCATCGCTTCTCCTTTCTGGCCGGCGTGGCCGGCTGGCCGGAGAGATAGGAATGAACGGCCACCAGCGCCTGGGAGGCGAGCGCGCCGGTGGAGTGGGGGACGAAGGTCCAGCCGAGATGGCGCAGGCCGTTGCCCAGCGCTTCCCGGCGCGCGAACCAGGCGCGGCGGTAATCTTCGCGGATGGTCTCTGCCCGCCCGAAGGTGAGCTTCGCGCCGGTTTCGGGGTCGGAGAACTCGGTGCGGCCGTTATAGGGGAAGTCTTCCTCGGCCGGATCGTGGACCTCGATGACGTGGCCGCGCAGGCCGCGCCGGGCCAGCGGGCCGATGCGGGCCATCAGGGCGTCGGGATCGTCGAGGAAATCGCCGATCAGAATGATGTCGCTGGCGCCGCGGATCATGCCCGTTTCCGGCATGCCGGCGGTTTCTGGCGCATGGAGCAACGCGGTGGCGAGCCGTTCGGCGGCGTTGCGGGCGGCGACGGGCTCCATGATGCCCGGGCAGCCGATCCGTTCGCCGGAGCGGGCGAGGATTTCGGCCAGCGCCAGCATCAGGACCAGCGCGCGGCTTTCCTTGGAGACCGTGCCGAAGCGCGACTTGTAGAGCATCGACGGGGACAGATCGGCCCACAGCCATACGGTGTGGGCGGCTTCCCATTCCCGGTCGCGGACATAGAGATGATCGTCGCGGGCCGAGCGGCGCCAGTCGATGCGGGCGATGGACTCGCCTTCCGCATAGGGGCGGAACTGCCAGAAATTCTCGCCGATGCCGCGGCGGCGGCGGCCGTGCCAGCCGGCGATCACCGTGTTGGCGATCCGGTGCGCCTCGACCATGCAGTCGGGAACCAGCATGGCCCGCTGCCGGGCCCGTGAGACGACATCGCCTGCCGGTGTCGATTCGACGCTTTCACCGATAGAAGCCAAAAGGCGTCCTTCCTTCCCGGTTCATTGGCCCCGCGAGGGGATTTTATCCGCGTGCCTCTTTCACGAGGCCCGCGATCACGTCACGTATGGAAATGCCTTCGGCACGGGCGGCGAAGGTCAGCGCCATGCGGTGCTGAAGCACCGGTTCGGCGAGCGCCAGCACGTCGTCCACGGAGGGCGCGAGGCGGCCGTGGTAAAGGGCGCGGGCGCGGGCCGTCAGCATCAGCGATTGCCCGGCGCGCGGACCCGGGCCCCAGGCGACGTGCCTGTCGGTGAGTTCGCTGCCTTCGCCCGGGCGGGCCGAGCGGACCAGCGAGAGAATGGCGTCGACGACACCGTCCGGCACCGGCATCTGGCGGATGAGGCGCTGGATTTCCAGCAGGCGGACGGCATCGATGACCGCCAGCGGCTGGGTTTCCGAACTGCCGGTCGTTTCGAGAAGAATGCGCCGTTCGGCGGCAAGGTCGGGATAGCCGACGTCGATCTGGAGAAGGAAGCGGTCGAGCTGCGCTTCCGGCAGCGGGTAGGTGCCTTCCTGCTCCAGCGGGTTCTGCGTGGCGAGAACGTGGAAGGGACCGGGCAGATCGTAACGCTGGCCGGCGATGGTGATGTGGTATTCCTGCATCGATTGCAGCAGGGCCGACTGGGTACGGGGGCTGGCGCGGTTGATTTCGTCGGCCATCAGGAGCTGGGCGAAGACCGGGCCCTTCACGAAGCGGAAGGAACGGCGGCCGTTTTCGTCCTGGTCCATGACCTCGGTGCCGAGAATGTCGGAGGGCATCAGGTCCGGTGTGAACTGGATGCGGTTGGCGTCGAGGCCGAGCACCGTGCCGAGCGTCGTCACGAGACGGGTCTTGGCGAGGCCGGGCACCCCGACCAGCAGCGCATGGCCGCCGGACAGAACCGCGAGAAGCGTGCTTTCGACCACCGATTCCTGGCCGAAGATCGCTTTCGAAACCTCCTGCCGGATGGTGGCGATATCGGCGAGCGCCTTTTCAGCGGCCTCGATCATGGCCTTTTCGTCCAGTGCGCCTGCACCTGCCATCATGCCCATGCCGTTCTCCTGTTCAAAGCCTGCCTCAAGAACTTTATCCCCTCACGGGGCGCTGACAAGCGCATCCGGAATGACTATCTCGTGAGAGCGACAGTCATAGCAGCAATAAAGGCGAACCGGGACGCAAAAATGGCAGGAGACGAAAAGCAGGCAGATCGTGGCGCGGACGGGCTTTCGGCGCTGATTGCCCGGGCGCGGGAGATTTCGGGCGACGGCAAGAAGGGATTGCCGCCGGTCGAGCGCTGGAATCCGCCCTTTTGCGGCGACCTCGACATGGAAATCAGGGCCGACGGGCAATGGTTCTATCTCGGAACGCCGATCGGCCGCATGCCGCTGGTGCGTCTGTTCTCCACGGTGCTGCGCAAGGACGAGGATGGAAAAACCTATCTCGTGACGCCTGTGGAAAAGGTGGGCATCCGCGTCGCGGACGCTCCCTTCCTCGCCGTCGAGATGACGGCGGAGGGGGAAGGAGAGACGCAGCGGCTGACGTTCCGTACCAATCTGGGCGATGTCGTCACCGCAGATGCCGAGCATCCGCTGCGTTTCGAGACGGCGCCGGACGGCGGGCTGAAGCCCTATCTGCTCGTGCGCGGGCGGCTGGAGGCGCTGCTGACCCGCGCCCTGACGCAGGATCTCGTCGCGCTCGGCGAAGCGCTGGATGCCGGGGACGTCGAGACGTTCTGCCTTCGCTCATCGGGCGCCGTCTTCCCGGTCATGCCGCTTGCCGAACTGGAACGGCTGTCCGCATGACTGCCGCCGCGCTCTATTCCGCTGCCGAGTTTCGCCGCCGGGCGCTCCGCCAGAACGGCGGTCCGGCCGATACGGCCTGGCGCGAGCACGGGGACCATCTCATCAATCCCGGCGCTCACGACTTTGTGCTCGGCCTGGCGCTCAAGGATGCCGCCGTTCTCGTGCCGGTGGTGGATCACGGCGAGGATGCGCGGGTGATCTTCACGCAGCGCACCTCGAAGCTGCGCAAGCATTCCGGCCAGATCGCCTTTCCGGGCGGCGGAATCGATCCGGACGACAGGTCGCCGGAGCAGGCTGCATTGCGCGAGGCGGAGGAAGAGATCGGCCTTGCCGGCGATCATGTGGAAACGGTTTCCCGCCTGCCGCATTATCTTTCCTTTACGGGTTTCCGCATCACGCCGGTGCTGTCGGTCGTGCGGCCCGGTTTCCGGCTGAGGCTCAATCCGGACGAGGTGGACGAGGTGTTCGAGGTGCCGCTGTCCTTCCTGATGGACCCGAAAAATCACGAACGGGGAACGCGGCCGTTTGCGGGCGCCGACCGGTTCTACTACAGCATTCCCTATGAAGGGCGGAACATCTGGGGCATCACGGCGAGCATCGTCCGCACCCTCTACGAAAGGCTTTACGCATGACGAATGTCGCCGGTCAGGACTGGTTTCAAGATGCCGCCCTGCAAAGGGTGCTGGGATTGCTGAACAGCGACGGCGGCGAGGCCCGGGTTGCGGGCGGGGCGGTGCGCAACGCGCTGATGGGGCATCCGATCAACGACGCGGATATCGCCACGACACTCGTGCCGCAGGAGGTGATCGCCCGCGCCGGGGCCGCCGGCATCCGGGCCGTGCCCACGGGAATCGAACATGGCACGGTGACGCTGGTCGTTAACGGGCGCCCCTTCGAGGTGACGACCCTTCGCCACGACGCCGAGACGGACGGGCGCAGGGCTGTCGTGGTGTTCGGCACCGACTGGCAGGAGGACGCCAACCGCCGCGACCTGACGATTAACGGACTCTATGCCGATGCCGAAGGCCATGTCATCGATCTGGTCGGCGGGCTTGACGATATCCGCACGAAGACCGTGCGGTTCATCGGCAACGCCGACGAACGCATCGCCGAGGACTATCTGCGCATCCTGCGCTTTTTCCGCTTCTTCGCCTGGTATGGCGGCGGGCGGCCCGATCCCGACGGCATGCGTGCCTGCGCGCGCGGGCGACCGGGGCTGAAGACGCTGTCCGCCGAGCGGGTGTGGAGCGAACTGAAGAAGCTGCTGGCGGCGCCGGACCCGGGCAGGGCGCTCCTGTGGATGCGGCAGATCGGCGTTCTCACCGACATTCTTCCCGAAAGCGAGAAATGGGGCATCGACGCCATTCCCGCGCTGGTCGATTGCGAGCAGTCCCTCGGCTGGACGCCCGATCCGCTGCTTCGGCTCGCGGCGATCGTACCGCCGGATGCGGAGCGGCTTGCGGCGATGGCGGAGCGGTTGCGCCTGTCGAAGGCCGAAGCGGGTTTCTTCCGGCAATGGGCGCTTGCGCCGGCCATTCCGGAGGAGGTGACGGATGCGGTCTTCGCGCGGCTTCTCTACCGGCACGGCGCGCCGGGGATCGCGGTGCGGCTCAGGCTGGCGCTGGCCTCCGCCCGGGCCGAGGCGAGGGCGAAGGATGCGGCGATGCTGCGCGCCGCCCGGCTTTCGTCGCTTCTGAAGCTTGCCGAGCGTTTCGAGCGCCCGCGTTTTCCGCTGACGGGTGCGGACGTGCTGAAGGCGGGCGTTCCCGCCGGCCCGCGGGTCGGTCAGGTGCTGGAGCGGCTGGAAAGCCAGTGGGTCGAGATGAACTTTTCGCTGAGCCGCGAGAAGCTGCTGGAACGCCTGGAAAAACACGCCGCCGAGCCGGGCTGAGCGCGGCCATCGAGAAAGCCCCCGGCTTTCGACGGGGGCCTGTGACTGCGGACGAGGGCATATCGCTCTTTTTCGTCATGGTCGGGCCTGACCCGACCATCCACCGCGGCGCTTGCGGCGTGGACCCTCGGGTCAAGCCCGAGGGTGATGAAGAAGAGGGGGTGCAACGGGCCGAGCCGCTGACTTTCGACAGGGGCTTTTCAATGATCCCGGCCCGGCGGCCGTGTCATGGTTCAGTCGCCCAGCGCCCAGGCGCGGAAGCAATCGGACGATTCATACGGAGCCTGCCGGCGTTTGGATGCTTCTTCCGAAGCCGCCTTCTTCTTCTTGCCGGCGAGGCTGAGTTTCACCTGCTCGACGTAATAGGAATGCGGCAGATCGATATCGCCGTGCCGGCGCCACTCGGTCGCAAGGCGTTCGATGGACTCCGGGGTATTGAGGGGATGCGAGGTCGGGCTGTTTTCAGGCGAAGCGGGCATGCTGGTCTGCGTAACCATGATTTCCTCCTCCGGTGAAAGTACCGAAGAAAGGCTAACACGACTATCTCCGAACGCAAACGGACAAAACAGCGCAGGGCTGACCGAAAACGCAATTAATTACCCGTCTTCGTCTTATTCAAACGATTTAAATCGTCACAAGACCGTGAGGGGATTTTCCACCCCGTTTTCAGGGCCAGCGCACCACCGGCGGCATGGAGGACAGGATGGACTCCACATTGCCGCCGGTCTTGAGGCCGAAGATCGTTCCGCGGTCGTAGAGAAGGTTGAACTCGACATAGCGGCCGCGCCGCACAAGCTGTTCGTCCCGGTCCTCTTCCGTCCAATCCTTGTTGAAATTGGTGCTCACCAGCTTGGGATAGAGAAGGTTGAAGGCGCGGCCGACATCGCGCACGAAGGCGAAGGCCGCATCGAAGCCGCCCTTTTCCTCGTCCGGGTGCAGCCAGTCGAAGAAGATGCCGCCGATGCCGCGCGGCTCGTTGCGGTGCTTGAGGAAGAAATAGTCGTCGCACCATTTCCGGTAGGTTTCGTAATCGGCAACCGGTTCATGGCGGCGGCAGACGATTTCCATCGCCCGGTGGAAGAGCTGGGTGTCGGGGTCGTCCTGCGTGCGCCGGCGGTCGAGAACGGGCGTCAGGTCGGCGCCGCCGCCGAACCAGTGGCTCGTCGTGACGACCATGCGCGTGTTCATATGCACGGCGGGCACGTTCGGGTTCACCGGATGGGCGATCAGCGAGATGCCCGAGGCCCAGAAGCGCGGATCTTCCGAGGCGCCCGGAATCTGGTGGCGGAAATCCTCCGCGAACTCGCCATAGACGGTGGAGGTGTGGACGCCGACCTTCTCGAAGACGCGGCCCGCCATCATGGACATGCGGCCGCCGCCGCGGCCTTCCTCGCGCAGCCAGTCCGTGGCCTCGAAACGCCCCGGCTCCTGGTCGGACAGGGGGCCGGTCAGGCCGTCCTCGAGCGCCTCGAAGGACGCGCAGATCGCATCGCGAAGGCCTTCGAACCATTGGCGGGCCTGCTCCTTGCGGTCTTCGATGTCGTCCGGCAGGCCTGCCGGCAAGTGGGGGCGCTCCATGCTCTTCCTCCGTTTCGGGTCGCGACGGCCACGATTCGGCGTCCTTAATTTCACCATGCTTATCAGCAAGCGGAAGCCGGGACCAGATCGGCGGCTGCGGCCGATTCTCTCCGATCTGGTCAAGTGCCCGATTGCCCATTATTGTATTGCGTGGAAGGATGCGGGAAATGGCAAAACCGATGCAACCGCCGAAGATGGAGGCGCTCAAGCGCCGAATTCGCGAACATCGCCGCGACAGAAGCGCCGGCGAAGGCACCTTCGTGCGTGAAACCTTCTGCATGTCGCGCGAGGAAGCCCGGCAGAAGGCGCGGGAGTGGTTCGACGCCTTTCCGAAAGCCGCCTACTGGACGGAAGTGGAAAGCTGGCGCCAGCTCGAGGGCGACCGGATCGAATTCACGATGCGCCGCCTGCCGAGCGCCGACTGAGCGGACCCGCCGGCACACAGCAAATCGCCATGAGCCGCTTGATCGGCAGGCAAACGCACTCTACCTTACGCCATCGTCAACAGAAGGCGCGCCCGAACCGAAAAGAAGCGGGGCGTCACAGGTCTTGCTAGAACTTTTCATTGCTGTTTTTCTCATTCTGCTCAACGGCCTCTTCGCGCTGTCCGAGCTTTCCATCGTTTCTGCCCGAAAATCACGCCTCAAGGCGATGACGGCCACGGGCTACAGAGGAGCGGCAACCGCGCTCCAGCTTGCGGAAGACCCCGGCCGTTTCCTTTCCACCGTCCAGATCGGCATCACGCTCGTCGGCATCCTCGCCGGCGCCTTTTCCGGTGCGGCGCTCGGCGAGCGGCTGAGCACGATCCTGCTGGAAAACGGCGTTCCCTCCACCGTTGCCGGGCCGCTGGGGTTCGGCATCGTCATCTCGATCATCACCTATCTGTCGGTCGTGATCGGCGAACTGGTGCCCAAGCATCTGGCGCTTTCCAATCCGGAGCGGATCGCCTGCGTCGTCGCGCCGGGCATGCTTCTTCTGTCGCGGGCCGGTGCCCCGGCGGTCTGGCTGCTGAACGCCTCGACGCAGCTCATCTTCAGGCTGCTCGGCCGGACGGAAAGCGAAAACATGGTCAGCGAGGAGGAAATCCGCACGCTGGTCGCGGAAGCCGAAGCCTCCGGCGTCATCGAGGGCGGCGAACGCGAGATGATTTCCGGCGTCATGCGCTTCGCCGACCGTTCGGCGCGCGGGCTGATGACCACGCGCAAGGACGTGAAGTGGATCGATCTTTCGGACACGGACGAGGAGATCCGCGAGACGCTCATGGAGGCACGGCATTCGCGCCTGCCGGTCTCCCAGGGCGGACAGGAAACCATGATCGGCGTCATCCAGACCCGCGATGTGCTGGGCGAGGTGCTGCGGACCGGCGAGATCGACATTCGCGCCTGGCTGAAGGACGCGCCGATTGTGCCGGACACGATGGACGCGACCCGCGTTCTGGAAATCCTGCGCGGAGCCCAGGTTCCGATCCTGCTCGTCCACGACGAATACGGCCATTTCGAAGGCGTCATCACGCCCGCCGACGTGCTCGAGGCCATTGCCGGCGTCTTCCGCGCCGATCTCGATGAGGAGGACGAGCAATATCTCGTTCAGCGGGAGGACGGTTCATGGCTCGTTTCCGGTGAAATGCCGATCGACGAGATGGCCGACCAGCTCGGCGTGTCCATCCCGAAGAAGCGCTCCTACCAGACCGCCGCCGGCCTCGTCATCGACCTGCTCGGCGACCTGCCGAAGGTGGGGCAGGTGGTGGAGACGGATGCCTGGCGCTTCGAGATCGTCGACATGGACGGCTGGCGCGTCGACAAGATCCTCGCCTCGAAGATCACGAGCGAGGGGTGAGGATACCTTCAGGGGTGTCGTGAGGGTCGCTTCCCGCTCTGGCTGCCGCCATCCCCCCACAAGGGGGGAGAAAGGAAGAAGTACGGGTTTCCCTCGATGATGAAGCGATGAGCCTGCCGCGAGTCTTCTCCCCCCTTGTGGGGGAGATGGCCGGCAGGCCAGAGAGGGGATCGGACTGCGACGGTCAGAACCCCGTTTGCCGAAGCGCTTCCCCCGCGATCATCGCTGCGGAAACGGCGACATTCAGCGAGCGCTGGCCGGGCTGCATCGGGATGAGGATGCGGGCATCGGCCTTTTCGTGAACGTCGTCGGGAACGCCGGCGCTTTCACGTCCGAACAGCAGGATGTCGTCCGCGCGGAACGCGAAATCCGTGTAGGGCAGGGCGGCTTTGGTCGACGCCAGCACGATGCGGCGCGCCGTCGGCGCGCGCCATTCCTCGAAGGTCTTCCAGCTCACATGCCGGGTCAGCGCCGCCTTGGCGATGTAGTCCATGCCGGCGCGGCGCAGATTGGCATCGGACAGCACGAAGCCGGCGGGCTCGATGATGTCGACGCCGATGCCGAGGCAGGCGCCGAGGCGCAGGATCGTGCCGGCATTGCCGGGGATGTCGGGCTGGTAAAGGGCGATGCGAAGCTGGCTCATGGCGCAGGTTTAGGCAAGCCGGGGCATAAGCTCAAGCCTGTGGCGGCAAGGCAACAGGCAGAGAGGAAAGACGGGGGAGGGTTCCCAAACCGGCCGCGAATCGCTAACATCGCGCTCTCTTAACCCGTTGAAGAAAGGAGGCATACCATGATTGCACCACACAGCATCCGCCTCCTTGGGCCGGCTTTTTCCGCCTGATCTTTCCGGTTTCCGGATCGTTTCCTTCATCGGGCCGTTAATCTCCGGCCTTATTGCCTTTCAGCGGCCAGATCGCCAGCCGGCTCCCCAGCGAGCCCTGCGCGCCGGCCGGACATTCATTCTGGAGTTCCGTCATGTTCCGCTGGTTCGAACAGCGCCTCGATCCCTATCCCTCCGGCACGCCGACCACACCGCCCCAGGGGCTGGTGGCGTTCTGCTGGCACTATACCAAGCCGGCGGCATTCTGGCTGTTCGCGCTCGGCCTGCTGTCGCTCGGCATCGCCGTGGCGGAAGCCATGCTCTACAGCTTCCTCGGCAACATCATCGACTGGCTGTCCTCGGCCGACCGCGCCACCTTCCTGCAAGACGAGGGCGGCAAGCTGGTGGTGATGGGCTGCGTGGCACTCGTCGCGCTGCCGCTGATGGGTGCGCTGCATGATTTGATCCTGCACCAGACGCTCGCCGGCAATTATGCGATGATCGGCCGCTGGCAGATGCACCGCTATCTGATCCGCCATTCGATGAACTTCTTCGCCAATGAGTTCGCCGGGCGCGTTTCGACGAAGGTGATGCAGACGTCTCTGGCGGTGCGCGAAAGCGTGCTGAAGATCGTCGACGTCTTCATCTATGCGATCTCGTTCGTCGTCTCCATGCTGTTCGTCGTGGCCTCGGCGGACCTGCGGCTGGTGGCGCCGCTGGTGTTGTGGCTCGTCTGCTATATCGGCATCCTGACCTATTTCGTCCCGCGCCTGCGCAGGCTCTCCAGCGAGCAGGCGGATGCGCGCTCGGCGATGACGGGCCGCATCGTCGATTCCTACACCAATATCGCGACGATCAAGCTGTTCTCGCATGCGGGCCGGGAGGAGACCTATGCGCGCGAAAGCATGGACGATTTCCTCGGCACGGTGCATCGCCAGATGCGCCGCATCACCGGGCTCAACATGGCCGTCGACGTCAACAACGCCCTGCTGATGGGCCTGACCGCCGGCGGCGGCATCTATTTCTGGCTGAACGGCGACGTAACGGCCGGTGCGCTGGCCGCTGCCATCGCGCTCGTCATGCGCGTCAACGGCATGTCCCAGTGGATCATGTGGGAATCCACCGCGTTGTTCGAGAACATCGGCACGGTCTATGACGGCATGAACATGATGGTGAAGCCGCACGAGATCACCGACAGGCCGGACGCGAAACCGCTGGCCACGGCGGCGGGCGATATCTGCTTCGAGCACGTCACCTTCCATTACGGCAAGGCGAAGGGCGTCATCGACGACATGAACCTGACGATCCGCAAGGGCGAGAAGGTCGGCCTCGTCGGGCGCTCGGGCGCGGGCAAGACGACGCTGATGAACCTTCTCCTGCGCTTCTACGACCTGGAGAAGGGCCGTATCACCATCGGCGGCGAAGACATCGCCGGCGTGACGCAGGATTCGCTGAGGGCCGGCATCGGGGTCGTCACGCAGGACACCTCGCTCCTGCACCGCTCGATCCGCGAGAACATCGCCTACGGCCATCCGGGCGCGTCGGATGCCGAGATCATCGAGGCGGCGAAGCGCGCCAATGCGTGGGACTTCGTCGAGGGGCTCTCCGACCTGAAGGGCCGCACCGGTCTCGACGCCCATGTCGGCGAGCGCGGCGTCAAGCTCTCGGGCGGCCAGCGGCAGCGCATCGCGATCGCCCGCGTCTTCCTGAAGAACGCGCCGATCCTCGTTCTGGACGAGGCGACTTCGGCGCTCGATTCCGAGGTGGAGGCGGCGATCCAGGAGAACCTGTTCGCGCTGATGGAGGGCAAGACGGTGATCGCCATCGCCCACCGGCTCTCGACGCTGACCGAGATGGACCGGCTGGTGGTTCTCGACCGGGGCCGCATCGTGGAAGAGGGCGCCCATGAGGCGCTGGTGGCGAAGGGCGAGCTCTATGCCGACCTCTGGAGCCGCCAGTCGGGCGGTTTCCTCGCCGACCAGGCCGAGCAGGGCGGGAAGGCGGCGGAGTAATCCGCCTTCCCGCATGACGGAAATATGAGGGAGTGCGGGGCGCGGCCTTTGTCAGGCCGTTCGTTCGGCTTATAGCTGTGTCATGATCATCAAAGCCATTCTCCGTCCCTTCGAGAACTGGATCTCTCCCTTCGCCGAGAAGGGGGATGTCCGCCCGCCCGATACCGTCTGGCGTTTCGTGTGGTTCTACGTGCGCCAGGCCAAGAGCGTCATCGCCACGCTCATCGTGCTCGGCGGGCTAACGGCGCTGATCGAGGCCGGTCTTTTCTACTTCACCGGCCGTCTCGTCGACATTCTCGACGTGACGGCGCGGGAAAACGGCTGGAGCGGGCTTCTGGCCGACCACGGCTGGGAACTGGCCTTCATGCTGTCCGTCGTGCTCGTCTGGCGTTTTCTCATCATGCTGGCCAATGCGCTGACGGACGAGCAGGTGATGGCGCCCGGCTTTTCCTTCCTCACCCGCTGGCAGGCCTATCGCCATGTGTCGCGGCAATCGCTCTCCTTCTTCCAGAACGATCTGTCCGGCCGCATCGTCTCGCGCATCGCGCAGGGCACGCAGGCGGTCTACGATCTGGTCTCGACGCTGATCCAGAACATCTGGTTCGTGGCGATCTACCTCGTCTCCACCGTCGCGCTGATGGCCGGGCTTGACTGGCGGCTTGCCGTTCCCATCCTGATGTGGGTGGTCGGCTTCGCCTTCATCGCCCGCTATTTCGTGCCGCGCATCCGTGTCCGCGCCCGCGAGTTCGCCGATACGGCCTCGATGCTGAACGGCCGCATCACCGATTCCTTCGCCAATATCCAGACGCTGAAGCTGTTTTCGAGCGAGCGGGAAAGCGACGCCTATGTGCTGGATGGCTTCGAGCGCAACCGCAACGCGGCGCTGGCCTTTTCCCGGCTGATCGTCGGGGCGCGCTCCTCGATGAACCTGCTGGCCGGCATGATGATCTCGCTGCTGGCCGTGCTGAGCATCGACCTGTGGCTGAAGGGGCAGGTGACGACCGGCGGCATCGCCTTTTCGCTCGGTCTCATGCTCCGCTTCAACATGCTGCTCGGCCGCACGATGGGGCAGATCAACGGGCTGATGCGCAATATCGGCACGATCCAGAACGCGGCGGAAATGATCTCGGCCCCGATCGACCTGACCGACAGGCCGGACGCGGTGCCGCTGGTCGTGACCGGGCCGGAAATCCGTTTCGAAAACATGACCTTCGGTTACGGGGCCGCCCGGCCGGTGATCCAGGGGTTCGACCTGACGATCCGTCCCGGCGAAAAGGTCGGTATCGTCGGGCGGTCGGGGGCGGGAAAATCGACGCTCGTCAACCTTCTCCTGCGCTTCTACGATGTCAGCGGCGGCCGTATCCTGATCGACGGGCAGGATATCGCGGCCGTGACGCAGCAATCGCTGCGTTCCGCCATCGGCATGGTCACGCAGGATACGTCGCTGCTGCACCGTTCCATCCGCGACAACATCATGATCGGGCGTCCCGGCGCGAGCGAGGCGGAACTGGCGGCCGCATTGAAACGGGCGGAAGCCGACCGGTTCGTGGCATCGCTGGAGGATCATCGCGGACGCAAGGGGCTGGACGCGCAGGTGGGGGAACGCGGCGTGAAGCTGTCCGGCGGCCAGCGCCAGCGCATTGCCATTGCCCGCGTCATGCTGAAGGATGCGCCCATCCTCGTTCTGGACGAGGCGACATCCGCACTCGACTCGGAGATCGAGGCGGTGATCCAGTCCAATCTCGACCGGCTGATGAGCGGCAAGACCGTGCTGGCCATCGCCCACCGGCTTTCGACGATCGCCGCGCTCGACAGGCTGGTGGTGATGGATGCGGGCCGCATCGTCGAACAGGGCACGCATGCTGAACTGACCGCGCGCGGCGGGCTTTACGCTGAATTGTGGGCACGCCAGTCCGGCGGCTTTATTGCCGCGGAAGAGAACCTGGCTCGATGACGAGATCGGCGATCAGGCCGAAATGGTTGGAGCCGTGGTTGTCGGCAATGCGGTCGAGCGCCGTCAGGCGCATCGGCGCGCGGGCATAGATGTGGTCTATGGCGATGCCCAGCGGACCGAGCGGCGTCGGCCACGTCGCCGGCTCGTAAGGGGCCTTGCGCAGGCCGGCGCTGCGCAGGAACCACATCATGTCCGGGGCGATGCTGGCGGCGTTGAAGTCGCCGGCTAGCACGATGGGCCCCTCCATGCGGGCCATGCGCCGCCAAAGCCGCCAGAGTTCGACAGTGTGATAGTCGTCGAAATAGGGCTTGCTGAGATGGGCGGCGGCGACATTGATCCTTTCCCCGTCCTTTTCGATGACGGCGTGCATGTAGCGTTCGCTGCGCAGGTCGCTGAGATTGCCGACGGTGTGTTCCACAAACGGATGCCGCGACAGGACGACCAGGTCGCAGCCGGTCGTCTCCAGGCCGCAGCCGAGGCGATAGGGATAGGCCGAGGCCATCCGGGCAAACTGCGAGGCCAGCTGCCTTGCCTCCAGCACGATGGCGACATCGGCGTTCGAGCCGAGGATTTCATCGGCGATGGCCGGGCCGTTTTCGAGGTTCTCCGCCAGAACGTTGAAGCTCAGCACGCGCAGTGACGGCTTGCCGGCGGCCTGCTGTGCCGTCGCCATGTCGCCGAGGGCGTGGCTGCGGACCGGCAGATGCGCGGTCATGGCGATGCCGCCGAGAATGACCATTGCCATATACCACTTATGGTAGAAAACAAAGCTGAGGATGGCCAGGCCCGTGGCCAGTGCCGACAGATGCACCTGCGCGTTGTAGAACGGCGCCAGATAGGGCATGGCGAAGACATAGCGCGTCGCGATCAGGCCCAGCAGCAGGATTGCGAGGGATCCGCTCAGGCAGGAAATGGATTGACGCATACTCTATTTCCTGCGGTCAGTTACGGACGGCAGAATATCTATCATGCACTGCATCGATTGTGCAACGCGATGAAGATTCGGGCCGCTTGCGGATGGTTACGCCGTTATAAATGACGATTATCAAATACGTTTGACATGGTGCGGCAAAATTGCGCTTCCTCCTGCGACGAAAAGACTTTTCGCCCGCGACATAGTGCCCTTGTGGGGGCTTTCGTTATGGACATAATATTGCATCGAGCCTAGAAGGCGCGGTTATTGGGATGCGTCCAGATCCCTCCGGGCGGGGAGAAAAAACCCGGTGGGACGAGGCCGGATCCGGTATTTTCGCAGAGGGATTTGGAACCGTGAGCGAACACGAGGGTACAAGCGGAACCGCGGTCGAGACGACCCGCCGCGATTTTCTTTATCTGACCACCGGCGCGCTGGGCGCGGTCGGTGCGGTCGGGGTCGCCTGGCCGTTTATCAACCAGATGCGTCCGGATGCGTCGACGCTGGCACTCGCTTCGGTTGAAGTCGACGTGTCGAGTCTCGAGCCGGGCATGTCGATGACGGTGAAGTGGCGCGGCAAGCCGGTTTTCATCCGCAACCGCACGCCGGAAGAAATCGAGGCGTCGCGGAACGTGCCGGTTTCCGAACTGAAGGACCCGCTGGCGCGCAACGCCAATATCGACGCTTCCGCCGAGGCGACGGATGTTGCGCGCTCGGCTGGCGAAGGCAAGGAAAACTGGCTGGTGATGGTGGGGGTCTGCACCCATCTTGGCTGCATTCCGCTCGGCCAGTCCGGCGAATACAACGGTTGGTTCTGTCCCTGCCACGGTTCGGCCTACGACACGTCGGGCCGAATCCGCCAAGGCCCGGCGCCGGAAAACATGCTCATTCCGGTGTTCGAGTTCACGTCCGACACCGTCATCAAGGTCGGCTAAGGCTTTCGGGGGATAAATCAATATGAGTGGTCATTCCAGTTACCAGCCGACGAGCGGTCTCGGCAAATGGGTCGATGCGCGCCTGCCGTTGCCCCGCCTCGTCTACGACAGTTTCGTCGCCTATCCGGTTCCGCGGAACCTGAACTATTCCTATACATTCGGTGCCATGCTTTCGGTCATGCTGATCCTCCAGATCCTGACCGGCGTCGTGCTCGCCATGCACTATTCCGCCGAAACGACGGTCGCCTTCAACTCTGTCGAAAAGATCATGCGCGACGTCAATCACGGCTGGCTCTTGCGCTACATGCACGCCAACGGCGCGTCGTTCTTCTTCATCGCGGTCTACCTGCACATCGCCCGCGGCCTCTATTACGGCTCCTACAAGGCGCCGCGCGAAATCCTCTGGATTCTCGGCGTGGTGATCTACCTGCTGATGATGGCGACCGGCTTCATGGGCTACGTCCTGCCCTGGGGGCAGATGTCCTTCTGGGGCGCGACCGTCATCACCGGCTTCTTCACCGCCTTCCCCTATGTCGGCGAGTGGATCCAGCAGCTCCTGCTGGGCGGCTTCGCGGTGGACAACCCGACGCTCAACCGCTTCTTCTCGCTGCATTATCTCCTGCCCTTCATGATCGTCGGCGTGGTGATCCTGCACGTCTGGGCCCTGCATGTCACCGGCCAGACCAACCCGACCGGCGTCGAGGTGAAGTCGAAGACCGACACGGTTCCCTTCACGCCCTATGCGACGCTGAAGGATGCGGTCGGCGTTTCGATCTTCCTGATCGCCTATGTCTGGTTCGTCTTCTACATGCCGAACTATCTCGGCCACCCGGATAACTACATCGAGGCCAACCCGCTGAAGACCCCGGCCCATATCGTGCCGGAATGGTATTATCTGCCGTTCTACGCGATGCTGCGCGCCATCACCTTCAACGTCGGCCCGATCGACTCCAAGCTCGGCGGCGTCCTCGTCATGTTCGGCGCGATCATCGTGCTGTTCTTTCTGCCCTGGCTCGATACGTCCAAGGTCCGTTCGGCGGTCTATCGTCCGGTCTTCAAGGTGCTGTACTGGGTTTTCGTCGCCAATGCGATCATCCTCGGCTGGCTCGGTTCGCGTCCGGCGGAAGGCGTTTACGTCGTCCTGTCGCAGATCGGCACGCTCTATTACTTCGGCTTCTTCCTCGTGATCATGCCGATCCTCGGCAAGATCGAGAAGCCGCGCCGGATTCCGAACTCCATCACGGAAGCGGTTCTGGAAAAGAACGGCAAGAAGCCCATCGGCGTTCAGGCCTGAGACAAGCGGCAAAAAGGATTTGAAACGATGAAAAAGCTTGTTGCAAGCATCGCCCTGATCGCCGCCGTCACCGGCTTCGGCGCGGGCTCCGCCGTTGCGGCCGAGGGCCACGGTCTGGCCGCCGACGTCGAACATGCGGTGGCCAGCGGCCATTTCCCGGTCTACAAGCCGCAGAACCTCGACTGGAGCTTCGCCGGTCCGTTCGGGACGTACGACAAGGCCCAGCTTCAGCGCGGATTGCAGGTCTACAAGGACATCTGTGCCGCCTGTCATTCGATGAGCCTGGTTCCCTTCCGCATGCTGGGCGATCTCGGCTATACGGAAGACCAGGTGAAGGCTTTCGCGGCGGAATATACTGTCACGGATGGGCCGGACGCCGAGGGCGAGATGTTCGAGCGGCCCGCCATTCCGTCCGACCACTTCCCATCCCCGTTCCCGAACGAGGAAGCGGCCGCGGCTGCCAATAATGGTGCGGCCCCGCCGGACTTTTCGCTGATCGCCAAGGCGCGCGGTGTCGAGCGCGGCTTTCCGACCTTCATCTTCGATATCTTCACGCAGTATCAGGAAGGCGGGCCCGACTACATCTATTCTCTGCTGACGGGATATGTCGAGCCGCCGGAGGATTTCGAACTTCCGGACGGCGCCTACTTCAACCCGCACTTCGTCGGCGGTGCGACGCTCGCAATGGCGCCGCCGCTTTCGGATGAGGCGGTGGAATACGAGGACGGGACGCCGATGACCCTCGACAACTATGCGAAGGACGTTTCGGCATTCCTGATGTGGGCCGCCGAACCGCATCTGGAAGAGCGCAAGAAGACCGGCCTCATGGTCATGATCTTCCTGGTGATCTTCTCCGGCTTCCTCTACCTGACGAAGCGCTCGGTCTATGCCAGCAAGGAACACTGAGCGGGGAGCATGTCCGGCACGGATATGAGAGGGCGGCCTTCGGGTCGCCCTCAGCCTGCTGATAAACGGCTCATCGCTCTCTTTCGTCATGGTCGGGCTTGACCCGACCATCCACCGCGCCGCTCGCGGCGTGGACCCTCGGGTCAAGCCCGAGGGTAACGAAGAAGGGGACGATACAATGAGGGCGGTCTTCGGGCCGCTCTTTTTGCGTCCGGTTCAGGCGTGTTCGATCACGCTGCTTTCGAAGCTCAGGACGGGTTCCCCGTGCTGGTTGATGCCTTCGGAGAGGCCGGTGTTGATCCACAGTCCGGGTCTCGACCGGGAGGCGCGGCTGTCGAGCGGCGTCTGGTAATAGGTGATCGTGTCTCCGGCGAAGACGGGCTTCAGCCACCGGAGATTTCGGAAGCCGGGCGAGGGGCCGATGCGCGGCGGCTCGATACCCTGCGCGGCCAGGCGTTTGGCCTCGCTCTCGCGAAAGGCAACCATCGTCTTCATCCAGCCGGCGCAGGTGTGCCAGCCGGAGGCGCAGAGCGCGCCGAACATCGTATCGCGCGCCTTTTCCGCATCGGTGTGGAAGGGCTGCGGGTCGAATTCGGTGGCGAAACGGATGATGTCGGCGGCGGTGAACCGAAGGCTGCCCAGCTCGACGCGCTGGCCGGCGGGATAAAGCTCGATCATCCGCATCGCGCTGCTCCCGTGTCCGCGTCGCGCATGGCGAAGATGATGGAAAATTCCGAACGGCAGACCAGTTCGCCCCGCTGGTTTTCGATTTCGTTGAGGAAGCGGACGACACCGAGGCCGGGCCGCGATTTCAGCGGGCGCGAGGTCAGCACCGTGGAGCGGCCCGACAAGGTGTCCCCGGCGAGCACCGGCCGTTTCCAGCGCAGTTCGTCGATGCCGGGCGAGCCCTGCGAGGTGGAGCGGCCGACATAGCTGTCGAACATCATGCGCATGGCGGCGGCGTTGGTGTGCCAGCCGGAGGCGGCAAGCCCGCCGAGCAGGCTCGCCCTGCCGGCTTCCTCGTCTGTGTGCATGGGCTGCGGATCGAATTCGCCGGCGAAGGCGACGATCTCCTCGCGCGTCATCCGGCGCGGGCCGAGCGGAAAGACCCGGCCCTCGGTGAAGTCTTCGAATGCGAGGATCGCATTCTCCATATCATGCCTCCCTGAAACCAACTCTGTTCAATGCTGAACAAAATAACGGCTCCGGTCAAGCTTCCCGTCGCTTCGTCCATCATGCGGCGGAAGAAACGCAAACGCCGCCCGGGAGGGGCGGCGTTTCTGTTCAGGGCAATTCCAGCAAAAGTGCGAAGCGGTTTTGCGTCCGTAATTGCGCAAAAATAAATATTTAGAGCATTTCCGGCCGGATCAGGTGTTGAAGCGGAAGTGAATAACGTCGCCGTCCTGAACCACGTATTCCTTGCCTTCGTCGCGGGCCTTGCCGGCTTCCTTGGCCGGCACCTCGCCGCCAAGGGTGACGAAGTCGTCATAGGCGATGGTGTTGGCGCGAATGAAGCCGCGTTCGAAATCGGTGTGGATGACGCCGGCGGCCTGCGGAGCCTTGGTGCCGCGCACGATGGTCCAGGCGCGGCATTCCTTCGGGCCGACGGTGAAATAGGTGATGAGGTCGAGCAGATGGTAGCCGGCGCGGATCAGCCGGTCGAGACCGGCCTCCGTCAGGCCAAGCGCCTCGAGGAAGTCCTTGGCCTCGTCTTCCGGAAGCTGCGCCACTTCCGCCTCGATGGCCGCGGAGATGATCACGCATTCGGCACCCTGTTCGGTCGCCATCTTCTCTACCGCGGCGGTGTAGTCGTTGCCGGTGGCGGCGTCGGCCTCGGCCACGTTGCAGACGTAGAGCACCGGATGCGAGGTGAGGAGGTTCAGACTCTTCAGGATCGGAACGTCTTCAGGGGCGAGAATCTTCAGAAGCAGGCGGGCGGGCTTGCCCTCGTTGAGCAGCTTGATCACGGCTTCCATGACCGGAAGCTGGGCCAGCGCTTCCTTGTCCTTGCCTGTGGCGCGTTTGCGGGTCTGGTCGACGCGGCGCTCGAGGCTTTCGAGATCGGCCAGCATCAACTCGGTCTCGATGGTGTCGGCGTCGCCGACCGGGTCGATGCGGCCCTCGACATGGGTGATGTCGCTGTCCTCGAAGCAGCGCAGCACATGCACGATGGCGTCGACCTCGCGGATGTTGGCGAGGAACTTGTTGCCGAGGCCCTCACCCTTCGATGCGCCGCGCACGAGGCCGGCAATGTCGACGAAAGAGATGCGCGTCGGGATGATTTCCTTCGAGCCGGCGATCTCGGCGAGCTTCTTCATGCGCGGATCGGGAACCGCCACTTCGCCGGTGTTCGGCTCGATGGTGCAGAACGGATAGTTGGCGGCCTGCGCCGCCGCCGTCCTGGTCAGCGCGTTGAAGAGGGTGGACTTGCCGACATTCGGCAGTCCGACGATACCGCATTTGAAGCCCATGACCGGGGTCCTGTCCGTTTAAGAATTCTGTTGGGGAGCCTTTTGCGGAAAGGGCCGGGCAAGGTCAAGCCTTGCGGCCTGAAACAGGCCGGGATTCTGGCGATTTTCGCGGAATGCGGTTTGCGTCATGCCATGCGCGGCGGTTCCGGCGGGCGCCTCGTCTGGAAGCCGGTCTTGTCCTGCGTGAAGCCGCAATTCTCATAGAAACGCAGCGTTGCCGGATCGGTCGAACCGGTCAGCAGCATGACCTTGTAGCAGCCCGCTTCCCATGCCTTTTCGACGGCATGAGCGAGAAGGGCGCCCGCGTGACCGCGCCGGCGGTGGGCGGGGTGGGTGACGACGTTCTCGATCAGGGCATAGGGCGCGCCGCCGCGCGTCAGATTGGGAATGACGGCAAGCGTGACCGTTGCGGCCGGCACGTCCCCCACGAAGCCGATGAAGACCGACAGGCCGGGTTGCGCCAGCATTCCGGCATAGGCCCGTTCGGCCGTTGCCTTGTCGAACTCCGGATCGGCGGGGTTGAGATGGCGGTAGAGCGCGATCAGCGCTTCCAGATCCGCCGGCGTGGACCGGCGAATGAGCAGTTCCCCGTTATCCGGCATTCCGCTCATTTCTCCCTGGTTGCGAACAGCTTTTTCAGCATTTCGGCCATCGGCCCGGTTTCCGGCAGTTTGGCCGGAGCCGCTCCGCGGGCCTGGCGGATGTGCGATTGCGCGGCCGGCTTCTTTTCGGGTTTCGGCTTGTCCGGCTCGGCGGGGCCGCCGAGCGCCTGGGATATCCGGTTCTGGAACTGCGAATCCTCGCCCTTCACCAGCATGTCGGCATTGCGGGCGATCTCGTCGAGAAGGGTGTCGAGCCAGCCGGAATCGGCCTTGGCGAAATTTCCGAGCACATGGCCGTGTACGGCCTCCTTGGTTCCCGGATGGCCGATGCCGAGGCGCAGGCGCCGGTATTCCTTGCCGCAATGGGCGTCGAGCGATTTCAGGCCGTTATGCCCGCCGTGGCCGCCGCCCGTCTTGATGCGGACCTTGCCGGCAGGCAGGTCGAGTTCGTCGTGGATGACGAGAATGTCTTTCGGAGCCAATTTGTAGAAGCGCATGGCCTCGCCGACTGCCTCGCCGGAGAGGTTCATATAGGTCTGCGGCTTCATCAGCAGCACCTTCTCGAAGCCGATCGTGCCCTCGGAAATCTCCGATTTGAACTTCTTCGACCACGGGGAAAACCCGCCCGAGCGGTGGATGGCGTCGACGGCCATGAAACCGATATTGTGGCGGTTGCCCGCATACTGGCTGCCGGGATTGCCGAGGCCGGCGATGATGAACATGAGGACATTCCTCCTGATGACGACGAGCGTCTGTCTTGAGCACCGGAAAGCCGCCGCAAGTCAACCCCTCAGGGCGGCGTCTAGGTCCCCGACCTAGCGCACGTCGGAGAGGATGCGCTCCAGCTCGCCGCTTTCCGTCGCGCGCCGCAGGTTGGCGTTCATGCGGTCGATCAGATCGTCGGGAACGGACGGATTGCAGGCGATGCCGAGCGGCTGTTCGGCAAGCAGCACCGTCTTTTCCAGCTTTTCCCCGGCCTGGGTCAGGCTCCGGAAGGTTCTCTCCGACATGGGCATGAGGTCGATGCGGCGATTGAGAAGCTTGCGGAAGGAAAGGTTGAAATCGACCGCGACGTCGATCCGCGGAAATTCCAGCCGCTTCAGGAGGGCCTCGGTAAAATCATGGCGGTGCGTGCCCACGACATAGCGTTTGGCCTCCTCCAGCGTTTTGGGGCGCACGCCCGTTTCCGAGGCGGCGACCAGATAGTTGCGGGTGATCAGCAGCGGCTCGACCCATTTGAAAAGCCGCTCGCGGTCCGGCGTGCGGGCGGCGGCAAAGGCGCAATAGGCGCTGTCATTGCGCGCCAGAGCGATCGCGCGCGCCCAGGGCATGACTTCGATGCGGTAATCCTGCCCCGTCTCCTTCATGACGAGATCGACCATCCGGATGCCGCGTCCCGAAACGTTGTCGCCCTCGACCATGACGAAGGGCGGGTAGGGTTCCGTGGCCAGCACCAATATATCGGCTCGGGCGATGCAGGGCAGGAGGATCGTCGTCAAGAGCAGAAGCGACAGGCGCATCATGGTCTTCCTCCTTCGGTCCCGACCCTAGCCTGTTGCCGCTTCGGTTCCGGGTTGCGCTGCGAATTGGTTCAGGAGATCGGCAAGCGACATCGGCTCGTGGAAATAATAGCCCTGGCCGTAATCGGCTCCCGCTTCGAGCAGGATCGCAAGCTGGCTCTTCGTCTCGATGCCTTCCGCGACGACCTGGCAGTTCATCTTGTGGGAAATCATCGCGATGCCTTCGATGAGCAGGCGGCTCTTGGCGGCGATCTCCGGGGAAGGATCGGTACTGGCGCGGATGAAGGACTGGTCGATCTTGACGATATTGACCGGGAAGCGGTTGAGATAGCTCAGCGACGAATAGCCGGTGCCGAAGTCGTCGAGTGCGATGCGGCAGCCGAAGCGGGCGATTTCCTCCAGCGTCATGCGGATCTGCGGATCGTCTTCCATGAGGACGGCTTCGGTGATCTCGACGACCAGGCGGCCCGGATGGAGACCGTGATGCGAAATGGTGGCGGCGATGCGCGCGGCCAGTCCCGGATCGAACTGCATGGCCGAGAAATTCACGGCTACATAGGTATCGTGCAATCCGTCGAGGGCCGAAAGGCGGGCGAGCTGGCCGACGGCCTTTTCCAGAACGACACTGCCGATCCGGCCGATGGAGCCGGTTTCCTCGGCAACCTGGATGATATCCGCCGGCGGCAGGAGACCTTTTTCCGGGTGACGCAGCCGCAAGAGGGCCTCGAAGCCGCGGACGCCGCCGCCGCACAGGCCGTGGATCGGCTGGAAGTGGACCTCGAACCAGTCGTTCTTCAGCGCCTGCTCGATATGGGTCTCGATTTCCGACCGCCGCAACGTGTCGTCGAGCATCGAGGGATCGAAGACATGGGCGCCGTTCTTGCCGGCGTGCTTGCGGCTATACATCGCCATATCGGCATGTTGCAGCAGTTCGCCGGCGCTCACGGCCTGATGCGGATAGTGGGCAAGGCCGATGGAGGCGCTGAGGCGGATTTCCTGTCCGTCGGCCAGGAAGGGCACGTCGAACAGCGAGACGATGTGGGCGGCCAGCGTCCGCCCATGCTCGCCGGCGTCGGGGCCGCTCGTCACGACCGAGAATTCATCGCCGCCGAGGCGCGCCGCGATCTCGCCCCTTGTCAGGACAGTTTGAAGACGCTCCACGAACTGCCGCAGTACGGCATCGCCCGTGGCGTGGCCGAGCCGGTCGTTGACGGCCTTGAAGCGGTCGAGGTCGATGAAAAGGCAGGAGAGCTCGGTGCCCGCGGCCTCGGCGGCCACGATGCCGTGGGACAGGGCCTGTTCGAAGCCCTGCCGGTTGAGAAGTCCGGTCAGGTGGTCGGTGATCGCCTGGCGGCGGTTGCGCTGTTCCGACTGGCGCAGTTCGGTGACGTCGGTCATGACGCTGAGCGAGGCGGCGGGGCGGGAGTGCGTCGCCGGCAGAACAGCGCTGGCGATCAGCACGTCCATGACGTGTCCATCGGCGCAGATGAACCGGGTGGTGATGTCGCGCGGCTCGCCGTCCAGGACGGTCGAGCCGAAGCGGCTCGAATAGAAGGACTGGTCGTTTTCATGCAGAAACGAGACGAACCTGCGTCCGATAACGGCGCGGCGTTCGTATCCGGTGGCGAGAAGCCAGTAATCGCTGACGGCGGTGATCCGCTCGGCGGCATCGGTGGAGAACAGCATGGCCGGCGTGCTGTTGTAGATTTCGGTCGTGTGCTCGTGGGCCCACTTCAGCTCGCGTTCTTCCCGCTCCAGCGCGGTCTGCATGTCGTTGAAGCTCGCGGCCAGACGGCCGATCTCGTCGTTGGAACTCCAGTCGACGTGATGGCGCGAGCCGTTCGTTCGGGTCGCCTCGATCGCCGCGCTCAGCCGGAGCAGCGGCCGGGAAATCATCATCCGGTTGCCGACGACCGCCGCGCCGCAGACGAGCAGGATGGCGAGCAGGAAAATCCCGCAGAGCATGATGTTGAAGGAGTCGAAGGCGGAGAACAGGTCGACGGGCGTAAAATAGATTTCCAGCCAGCCGACATGCTTCGAACCGTTCAGGCTCTTGTAATGGATCGGCCGCGTCATGCTTTCGAGGCGGTCGTCGCTTTCGATGCCGGGCGCGTCGCGGACGATGTCGAACAGGCCGGCCGTGTCACGGACGTTGACGCGCTTGACGAGCGGATCGGAAACCAGCGAGTCGACGACCTGCCCGATAGCCTCGACGTCGAAATCCCAAAGGGGCTTGGTCAGCGCCTGGCCGCTGCCGGTGACGAGGGCCGTCAGGTGCTGGGCCTGCGTCTTGGCGATCTGTTCGGAGGAAAGGACGAGAAAGAGCGCGAACAGGGGCGCCACGACAATGAGCAGAGCGCCGCTGATGATTACCAGAAACCGGTTTTCGACCGAACTCGTCATCTCGCTTCCATCTTTGCCTGCGGGATACCCGGCCTTGCCGTCCGGGCTTGCAGGAGCCTGCCTATTTCAATGGCTTGCGCCGCGCCGTTCGTTCAGGAGCCTCCCGCGTTCGGGGAAGGGCCTTGCCGTGTTTTTTTCACGGACGCCGACCGTAATGCAGCGGTCTTAATTCATAATGAAATAATGCAATGGACAAGCCAGATTTCAGCATAAGCCGAACACGGTCGAAACGGAAAGGTTCCTTCGGATTTATATTTATCACAGGGGCTGAAAAAACAACAGGCGCCCTGCCGGGGGCAGGGCGCCTGTTGTTTTTTCGAAATGCGTTCCGGATTATTCTTCGGAAGCGGCTTCTTCTTCTTCCTCGACACCGGCCGCCGGAGCGACGATCGTGGCGATGGTGAAGTCGCGGTCCGTGATGGCCGGGGTCGCGTTGTCGGGCAGCGTCACATGCGAGATGTGGACCGCATCGCCAACCTTGAAGCCGGCGAGATCGACCGTGATGGCTTCCGGAATGTCGTTGGCCGGAACGTTCAGTTCGACGGTGTGGCGAACGACGTTCAGGACGGCGCCGGACTTGATCGCGGACTGTTCTTCATTGATGAAGTGAACCGGAACCTCGACGGCGACCTGGCTGTGGGCGGAAACGCGCAGGAAGTCGACATGCATGGTGAAATCGCGGACCGGATCGAGCTGGTAGTCCTTCGGCAGGACGCGGATCTTCTTGCCGTCCACTTCGATTTCGGCGACGGTGGTCATGAAACCCCCGGCGTGGATGCGCTTGGTGACTTCGTTGGTCGAAAGCGCGATGGCGATGGGGGCCTGCTTGTCGCCGTAGATGACGGCGGGAATCAAACCGTTGCGGCGGAGTTCACGGGCGGACCCCTTACCAACCCGTTCGCGCGCTTCGGCCTTGAGCGTGTAAGAAGAATGGCTCATGGCTTTTTCCTTTATCGTGTTATGGAGAGCCCGGCCGGGCATTGCTGGAAACCGGCAGGACCGGGGCATTTGCATGTCCCATCCGCGTTGCCTCCAAGGGTGTCTGCGCGGACGGGGGCGCTATAGACCAATCGCCGCGCAAACGCAAGGAAAAGCGGGGTTTTCCGTCGACTTTCGGGCGCCGGGAGCGGTGACGGCGCGGGAAAGGCAGCGCGGCGTCTCTTTTCGGCACGGGGCCGGGCGTGCCCGATGTCGTCTTTTACCCCGGTCGCGGATCAAATTTTCCGGAAGGCGCGCAATCCTGTCTCAAATGTGCTACAGAATGAGGTACGCGCCGGATCAGGCCTAGTTTGTTTCCGGCGGCGGCAATTGAAAGATACCAAGGTGCGTCCATATTTCATCGGAAGCTTTGGGAGGAGCGGATGTTGAATGAAACAGCCCATGCGGATCGGGTCTATTCGATAGCCCGGCAGAATTCTGCGGCGGCAAGCTCGCCGATCGTCGCCTCGTGGCGGCGGTGCATGACCATGCACAACCTAGCGCCGGAAGAGCCGCGCGATCCCCTGAGACTGAGCGGCAACGAACTCGAGGAAGCCCGCCGGCGCAGCACGGCGCTGGTCTGCGAGGCGCAGGACGAGCTGGACCGCCTGTTCCTGACCGTCGGCAAGGCCGGCTGCTGCCTGGTTCTCAGCGACGAAGCCGGGGCCATTCTGGAACAGCGCAGTTCGGCCGGAGACGAGCGGGATTTCCATCGTCTCGGATTGGGGCAGGGCGCGGTGTGGAGCGAGGCGAGCGTCGGCACCAACGGCATCGGAACCGCACTTGCCGACGAACGCAGCGTGATGATCTATCGCGACCAGCATTTCCTGTCGTCGAATGTGCGGCTGTCCTGCGCCACCGCGCCGGTTCGCGATCATCGCGGGCAGATCGCGGCGGCCATCGACATTTCCACCTGCCGCGACGACGTGAGCGAAATGACGCTTTCGATTCTCGCGCAGGCGGTGAGGGACGCCGCGACCCGGATCGAGGCCAATCTGTTCCGCCGGGCTTTTGCCGGCAGCCGTTTCGTGCTGGTTCCGATGGCCACCGGCTCCTCCGCCGCCATCCTGGCGGTCGACCGCGACGACCTGATCCTCGGGGCGACGCGGGCGGCGCGGCTGGCGCTGAAACTCGACGATGCGCGTATCGCGCAGGGCGTGCCGGCTTCGGACGTGCTTGCGGAAACGCGCGGCGAGACCGGCGACGATCTTCTGGAAGCGGAACGGGCGGCACTTCGCCGCGTCCTTTCCCGCACGAACGGGAATGTGTCGCAGGCGGCCGTTCTGCTCGGCATCAGCCGGGCGACGCTGCACCGCAAGCTGAAGCGTCTTTCGCTGCATTGAGATCGCGATAGGATATGTTTCCTCGCTGGGCAGCGATGCACAGCGTCAGACATCCGGCCAGGCGTATCCGCCGAGGACGGCGGATTTTTGCATTATATATTTGTATTTATTTTCTTTTTTGAAAATCTTGAATGCGTTCATGCGTGTCGCAATTGTGAAACAGTTTTGATCGTCAACGGAGGGAAAAGGACTTTCTTCCTGCGTATTTTGGTCGCAACCTGTTCGTCATTGAGGGTTCTCAAGTCTGTTTTTCATCAGGGAGGATGAAATCATGCTGCATCAGAAGATCGTTGAATCACCGTTCAAGCTGAAATACGGCAACTACATCGGCGGCGAATGGCGCGAGCCGGTGAGTGGCCGTTATTTCGAGAACACCACGCCGGTTACGGGCGGCGTGCTGTGCGAAGTGGCGCGTTCCGACGAGAAGGATATCGAGCTGGCGCTCGATGCGGCCCATGCCGCCAGGGAGAAGTGGGGACAGACGGCGCCTGCCGAACGGTCCGCCGTTCTCCTGAAGATCGCGCAGGTGATGGAGGACAATCTCGAGCTTCTCGCCCGGGCCGAGACCTGGGACAACGGCAAGCCGATCCGCGAGACCACGGCGGCGGATATTCCGCTCGCCATCGATCATTTCCGGTATTTCGCCTCCTGCATCCGCGCGCAGGAAGGCTCCATCGGCGAGATCGACCACGACACCGTCGCCTATCATTTCCATGAGCCGCTCGGCGTCGTCGGCCAGATCATTCCGTGGAACTTCCCGATCCTGATGGCCGCCTGGAAGATCGCCCCGGCACTGGCCGCCGGCAACTGCGTGGTGCTGAAGCCTGCCGAACAGACCCCGGCCTCCATCCTCGTTCTCATGGAACTCGTCGGCCATCTTCTGCCGCCGGGCGTGCTGAACGTGGTCAACGGCTTCGGCCTGGAAGCCGGCAAGCCGCTCGCCACCAATCCGCGCATCGCCAAGATCGCATTCACCGGCGAGACCTCCACCGGCCGGCTGATCATGCAATATGCCAGCCAGAACCTCATTCCGGTGACGCTGGAACTGGGCGGCAAGTCGCCGAACATCTTCTTCGCCGACGTGCTGGCGGAAGACGACGACTTCCTCGACAAGGCGCTGGAAGGCTTCACGATGTTCGCGCTGAACCAGGGCGAGGTCTGCACCTGCCCGAGCCGCGCGCTCATCCAGGAATCCGTCTATGACCGGTTCATGGAAAAGGCGCTGAAGCGCGTGGAGGCGATCAAGCAGGGCAACCCGCTCGATCCGGAAACCATGATCGGCGCCCAGGCGTCCAACGAACAGCTCGAAAAGATCCTCGCCTATCTCGACATCGGCCGTCAGGAAGGCGCCAAGGTGCTGACCGGCGGCGCGCGCAACGATCTGGGCGGCGAACTGGCGAACGGCTTCTACGTCCAGCCGACGGTGTTCCAGGGCCATAACAAGATGCGCGTCTTCCAGGAGGAGATCTTCGGGCCGGTGGTGTCGGTGACGACCTTCAAGGACGAGAAGGAAGCGCTCGAGATCGCCAACGACACGCTCTACGGCCTTGGCGCCGGCATCTGGACGCGTGACGGCAATCGTGCCTATCGCTTCGGCCGCGCCATTCAGGCCGGCCGCGTGTGGACCAATTGCTACCATGCCTACCCGGCGCACGCGGCGTTCGGTGGCTACAAGCAGTCCGGCATCGGCCGTGAGAACCACAAGATGATGCTCGACCACTACCAGCAGACCAAGAACCTGCTGGTGAGCTACAGCCCGAAGAAGCTCGGCTTCTTCTGACGGTTCGATCTCAATCCGCCCCGCCGGCCGATGTCGGCGGGCGGAATCTGCTCTTGCAACTCCCAACTTCCCTCGGGCGTTAACCGTCCGAGGGTTTTTCAGTGAGGAGGAGAAGACGATGGAAGAGACCGTGAATGGCGAGCCGCGTGTGCTCGCGACGGATGCGGCGGTTGCGTTTCTCCGGGAAATCCGGCGCGACCACCCGGATGTGCTGTTTCACCAGTCCGGCGGCTGTTGCGACGGCTCGTCGCCGATGCTCTATCCGACCGGCGACTACATCGTCGGCGACGGAGATGTGAAGCTCGGCGAGGTGGACGGCGTGCCGGTCTATATCAGCCGCAGCCAGTTCGAGGTGTGGAAGCACACCCAGCTCATTCTCGACGTCGTACCGGGAAGGGGCGGCATGTTCTCGCTCGACAATGGCAGGGAGCGACGCTTCCTGACCCGTTCGAGGGTGTTCGGCGGCGACGAGGCCTGTCTGATCCCGGGCGCAGCCTCCTGATCATATGGAGAAGCACGGGCGACCGGCTGTCTGCGGCTTGTTGAAAGCCTCACCACGCATTCGACGTCACCCTCGGCGTTGAGCCGAGGGTCCACGCCGCAAGCGCCGCGGTGGATGGTCGGGTCAGGCCCGACCATGACGAAGGAGAGGTTGGCACACTGTTTCAGTAGGCCGAGCAGGGCAGGTCGTCCGTGTGCTTTTCCTTTTGCGGATTTGCGTCGTTGACCCGTCAGTTGAACAGGCTGGAGACGGACTGTTCCTGCGCGGTGCGGTTGATAGCCTCGCCGAGAAGCTGGGCGGTGGAAACCACGCGGATGTTCGGAGCGGACAGCACGGCGGTCGTCGGCTGGATCGAGTCGGTGATGACCAGTTCCTTCAGCATGGACGAGGAAATGCGCGTGACGGCGCCGCCGGAAAGTACGCCGTGGGTGATGTAGGCGGTGACGCTGAGCGCGCCATTCTTCAGCAGGGCTTCGGCGGCGTTGCAGAGCGTGCCGCCGGAATCGACGATGTCGTCGATGAGAATGCAGTCCTTGCCGGCCACGTCGCCGATGACGTTCATGACTTCCGATTCACCGGGACGGTCGCGGCGCTTGTCGACGATGGCCAGCAGACAGTCGAGGCGCTTGGCGAGCGAACGGGCGCGCACCACGCCGCCGACATCGGGGGAAACGACCATGACGTTCTTCAGGTCGTAGTGTTCCTTGACGTCGCGCGACAGGATCGGAACGGCGTAGAGATTGTCGGTCGGGATATCGAAGAAGCCCTGGATCTGGCCGGCGTGCAGGTCGAGGGTGAGAACACGGTCGGCGCCGGCTTCGGTGATCAGGTTGGCGACCAGCTTGGCGGAGATGGGCGTGCGGGGCCCGGGCTTGCGGTCCTGGCGGGCATAGCCGAAATAGGGAAGGACCGCGGTGATGCGCTTTGCCGAGGAGCGGCGGAACGCATCGATCATGATCAGCAGTTCCATCAGGTGGTCGTTGGTGGGAAACGAGGTGGACTGGATGACGAAAACGTCCTCACCGCGGACGTTTTCCTGAATTTCCACGAAAATCTCCTGGTCCGCGAAGCGTTTTACGGTCGCCTTGCCGAGAGGAACATTGAGATAATTGCAGATCGATTCGGCGAGGTGCCGATTGGAATTGCCTGCGAAAACCTTCATTGGGGTCCGCCTGTTACCGTGCTGGATGGGGCGCTTTTTACCGCTCCGGCCTGCGATTGCAAGCGGTATTCCGGCTTTTTGCAGGTTTTTCCGGAAGCGTCGTTAAAACGGCCGTTACGGCCCGTTAGCCGCGCCGGGCCGCCAGCCATTCGCGATAGCTCGCGATGGTCCTGGTGCCGATGGTTTCCATCGTCCCCGCCGGAACCGACGCCCAGGGATCGGGGCCGCTGCCCTGAACGCTTTCCTGTCCCTGGATGCGGTGCAGGCGCACGCCCTCGGCGTCGAGAACATCCCACACATAGACCACATTGACCTGCCCGCCGTCGGCATAAGCGGAGAGATAACCCTTGAGGACGTGTTCGGCGTCGGCGTCGCCGGTACTCCTGATCGTCAGTCCGTTCGAGCGGGCTTCCGCGCCGAGCCGGCGCGAGAGCGGCGTGACGGCCTGAACCGGCGCTCCGATGATCGGCAGGAAACGGATGGTGGTCGCTTCCGCCGCCGTGGCGGGCGGCAATGACGCGACCTGTTCCGACGCCGCCGCGGCGGCCGGCGGCGCGGGCGTGTCCGCGGCATCCTGCGACGGCGCTTCGGCAAGGGGCGGCGATGCGGCGGGTGAAACGGATGCGCCGTCCTGCAAGGCCCGGGCCTGGGCTTCCAGCGTGTTCTGCGGCGGCGGCAGCGGCTGGTAGGCGGCCGTGCCCTGTTGAGGAGGCTGCTGTGGCGGGTTTCGGGCCATCCTGCCGGTGTCCTCCTGCGTCACCGGCGTGGTGCCGGTGCCCGCGCCGATCTCCTCGCGGGGGATCAGAACGTCGCTGGTGTTGCAGCCGGCCAGAAGGAGGGGAGCCGCCAGCAGGGCCGCTCTGAAATGGTTCACCGTGCCAGTCCTCCCTGTTCGATGGAAAACCCGTCGAACCGGACCTTATGGGCCTGCGTGGCGGCGTGTCAATTGCGGCAATTTCCCCTTTTGTTTCAGGGGGAGGGCTCATGCTTCCATCAGTGCGATGGCGGAAATCTGCCGGCCGTAGTCCGGTTCGCCCGCATGAGTCGTGCGGCGGTAGGAGAAGAAGCGCTCGCTGTCGGGATAGGTGCAGAGGCCAAGGCTCGCCGCCACGACGCCGGCGCGGCGAAGGCGCAGGAGCGTCAGGCCCGGCAGGTCGAACATGGCGTGTCCCGGCTTTCCGGACGGCGTGAAGAAGGCGGCGTAATCCGGGTCCGCCGCCACGAAACGGTCGACGAATTCCGGGCCGACCTCATAGCTTGCGCCGCTGATCGACGGTCCGAGGCAGGCGGCGATCGCCTCGCGCCGCGCACCGAGCCGGATCATCGCTTCGATCGTGCTTTCGAGGACGCCGGTCAGGGCGCCTTTCCAGCCGGCATGGGCGGCGCCGATCACGCCGTTTTCGGCATCGGCGAACAGGATGGGCCCGCAATCGGCGCTCAGCACGCCAAGGACATAGCCCGGCTCCGACGTCACCAGCGCATCGGCCTTCGCGCGCTCGCCGTTCCAGCCCGCGCCGATCACCTGTACGTCCGGCGAATGGACCTGATGCACGGTCGCCAGACGCTCGAGCGGCTGGCCGAACCAGCGGGCGACGCGGGTGCGGTTCTCATGCACGGCGTCGCGGGCGTCGTTCGAGCCGATGCCGACATTCAGGCCGCGGTAGATGCCCTCCGAAACGCCGCCCTTGCGGGTGAAGAAGCCGTGGCGTATCCGGTGGCCGGCCCGGTCGCTGAGAAGCGTGCTTTCGATCGGCTCCGGGCGGTCGTCGGTCTGCATGGCGGTTTCTCCGATTCAGTCGCCGAGCGCGCGGCGGAAAGGGGCGATATCCACGTCCGGGCTGGACACGGCAAGCACCTTGAAGAGTTCGCCCATGCGTCCCTGGCCGGTGCCGGCCAGCCGCTCGACGGCGGCGGTGATTTCCTCCTGCGTGATCGCGTCCTTGCCGCGGCCGAGCGCGCCGGCCCGCTCCAGAATGCCGAGGCCGAGCAGGAAGTCACCCTGCGGCACGCAGCCGTTGATATGCAGTCCGCAGGCCAAGGCGACGGCGGCAAGGCTCTCGAAATCCACATGGCTGGTCAGGTCGGCCTCGCCGGGATGGGCGAGCGGCGGATCGTATTCGTGCTTCAGCACGGCCTGAAGCGTGTCGCCGTAGCCGGTGACGGTGTGGCCGTAGTCGATGATGAGCGCGGTTCCGCCGAAAGTGCGCAGCCGCTCGCAGATCGCCTGCATGACGGCGGCGCGGGCCGGGGCGATCTCGAAGATCGCGCCTTCCGGCGGCGTGGAGCCGGGCGGCAGAAGATCGGGATCGATGCCTGCGGGGCCGGTGACGAAGGCGAGTTCATCGTCGGCGCCCAGCCCGACGAGCCGTTCGCGGAAACCGGTCGCCGTCCTGACGAATTGGCGGATCGGGATGGCGTCGAACAGTTCGTTGGCGGCAATCAGCGTGAAGCCCTCGGGAACCTCGTCGAAGCCACCGTGCCAGCTCACGCGGCCCTGATGCGGCTGCAACGCCTCGCGCTGGATGTCGCGCAGCCTTTCGCTGGTCTCGACCATATGCACGGTCGTGCCGGTGTAAAGCTCCGGTGCCAGCCGCGAGACGACCCGCAGCATGTCGGCCATCATCGTGCCGCGGCCGGGCCCGATCTCCACCAGGCGGACGTGCTCCGGTGAGCCGTGGCGCTGCCAGGCGTGAACGAAGAAGATGCCCAGCATTTCGCCGAACAACTGGCTGATTTCCGGCGCGGTGACGAAATCGCCGGCGCGGCCGAAAGGATCGCGGGTCTTGTAGTAGCCGTATTCCGGGTCGGCCAGGCAGAGTGCGAAATAGTCGGTCACGCTGATCGGACCGTTGACCCGGACGATGTTCTTGATCTTTTCGGCGAGCGGCGTGGTCACAGTCAAAAAGCCTCGGACTCGTTCTACGGATTGTTCAGGCGCTGTGCTTCGCGCGGGCCATTGCCCATATTCCGGCAGCGAGCATCGGCAGGGACAGAATCATGCCCATCGTCAGCCAGTTCCCCGCAAGATAGCCGATCTGCTCGTCCGGTTCGCGAAAAAACTCGACGAAAATGCGCGAGGCGGCATAAAGACTTACGAACAGGCCCGCGGTGAAGCCGGGCTTCTTCAGAATGCCGGTGAAGCGGGTTGCGGCAAACAGCACGAGAAAGGTCGCGAGCCCTTCCAGCGCCGCCTCGTACAACTGGCTCGGATGGCGGGTGAAGGGGCCGCCCGTGGGGAAGACCATCGCCCAGGGCACATCGCTGATGCGGCCCCACAGTTCGCCGTTGATGAAATTGGCGATGCGGCCGAAGAAGAGGCCGATCGGCGCAACCGCGGCAACGACGTCGAACAGGCTCCAGATGCGGATGCCATGCCGGCGGGCGAAGAGAATCATCGCGAGCGTGGCGCCGAGAAAACCGCCGTGGAACGACATGCCGCCGTTCCACACCGCGAAGGCGCTCAGCGGATTTTCAAGGACGGGGGCCGGATCGTAGAAAAGGATGTAGCCGATGCGGCCGCCGAGCACGATACCGAGCGTGGCCCAGACGACGAAATCGTCGATCTGCGCCCTGGTGGCCGGCGCCGTGCCGCCCGGCCACAGATGCGCCTTCGCAACGAGACTGCGGGCATAAAGCCAGCCGAGCATGATGCCCGCGACATAGGCGAGACCGTACCAGCGGATGGCCAGCGGGCCGATCGACAGGGCGATCGGGTCGATCTCGGGATAGGGCAAGATGGCGAGGAAGGCTGCTGCTGACTGCAAGTCGTTCGTTTCCGTTCGTTTTTCGTCGGCGGAACATGGCGTTCCGAAATGACGCGGTCAAGGTGCAAATGCGCGGCGCACACTCTTGCATCACCCGGTGCGAGGGCCTAACTCAAACGGTAGAAATCCCCGCGAATTGCGGAGGAATTGAGGAGCTACGACCATGACGACCGGACCGAGCCGCATCTTCGACGAATTCGCCAAGCTGATGACCGACGCCGCGGGCGCGGCGCAGGGCTTCAAGAAGGAAGCGGAAACCGCTTTCCATGCCCAGGCCGACCGCTGGCTGAATAGCCTCGACCTCGTGAAGCGCGAGGAATTCGAGGCCGTGAAGGAAATGGCCGTCAAGGCCCGCGACGAGAACGACGCGCTCAAGGCCCGCATCGAGGCGCTGGAAGCGCGGCTCGCCGCTCAGGACTGATCCGCTCTCGAGCGGGATTCGTGCCGATCCGGGGGAAGGGGAAGGGTTCGTGCCTTTCCCCTTTTCTCGTTTTCAGGGGCCCGCCGAAAATTTTTCGGCCCGTTTTCCACGCCTGTGGACATGCCCCAAAAAGCCAGTTTCCAGAGTCGGTTACAGGCTCCGTCTGAGGCGGCGCGGCAAGTGGTTTCCACAGCCGTCGGGCCAAAAAGCGGCAAAGGGGGGCTGGCGATGCGACTCCGCCGTTATACACTGATTTTAAATGATGATTCGAAACGGCAACGAAAGCTTCAGGCAGGGTGCGTGCGTTATCTGAAGGGCTGTTGGCAATCGTCGCAAGTGTTGTTTCCGGTAAAATCGTCTGTGTTTTTCGAGTGTTCGCGCACGAGCTACGCATTCTTTCCGGTCGAGAAGGTGCCGCATGAGCCTTAGGGAATTTGAAATCGAACGCCGCCAGTCCAACCCGGTCGACATGATCGAGTTCGTCGCGGCGACGAACGACTGGTCTTTCGAGCGGTCGGGGGAAGACGAAATCGCGATGACGGTCGCGGGGAAATGGGCCGATTACCACGTGTCCTTTTCCTGGATGGAGGATGCGGAAGCCCTGCATCTGGCCTGCGCCTTCGATATCCGGGTGCCGGACCAGCGGGCGACCGAGGTCATGCGGCTCCTGTCCTTCGTCAACGGTCAGGTGCTGATGGGGCATTTCGACCTGTGGCGGCAGGAGGACGTGGTGATCTTCCGCCAGTCGCTGCTGCTGGCCGGCGGCGCCGAGCCCACCAACCGCCAGGTCGAGGTTCTGCTGTCCAACGCGCTCGATGCCTGCGAAGCCTATTTCCAGGCCTTCCAGTTCGTCGTCTGGTCGGGCATGGAGGCGAAAAGCGCGCTCGATGCCGTCCTTTTCGAAACGGTGGGTGAGGCGTGATGACGGCTCCGTCGTTCAAATCCGGACCGCTCGTTCTGGTCGGCGCCGGGAATATGGGCGGCGCGCTGCTTTCCGGCTGGCTCACGCAAGGGGTGCCGGGCGCCCATGTGGTCGTGCTCGATCCGCTGCCGTCGCAGGCGCTCGTGGACATGGTGTCCCGGGCCGGAGCCAAGCATGTGACCGCGCCGCCGGAAGGCGTGAAGGCGGGCATTCTGTTCCTGGCGGTGAAGCCGCAGGTCATGGCCGCCGTCGCGCCGGCGCTGGCGGCGCTGGTCGGTCCGGAAACGGTGGTGGTGTCCATCGCCGCTGGCAAGACAATCGCTTCCTTCGAGGAATTCTTCGGCGAAACCGCCACGGTGCGCGCCATGCCGAATACGCCGGCGATGGTCGGGCGCGGCGTGACCGGCGCCTTCGCCAACAGCCGTGTCAGCGAGGAACAGCGTCTGGCGGTCGATTCGCTTCTCAAGGTCAGCGGTCCCGTCGAATGGGTCGGCAGCGAAGCCGAGATCGACGCCGTGACTGCCGTTTCGGGCAGCGGCCCGGCCTATGTCTTCTATCTCGTCGAGTGCCTGGCGGAAGCAGGCCGCAAAGCCGGTCTGCGGGCGGACCTCGCCATGCGTCTCGCACGGGAAACCGTCTCGGGGGCTGGTGAATTGCTTCACCAGTCCCCCGATGACGCGGCAACGCTTCGCAAGAACGTGACCTCTCCCGGCGGAACGACTGCGGCGGCGCTGTCGCTCCTGATGGCGGACGACGGCTTGCAGCCGCTGTTCGACAAGGCCGTCGAAGCCGCGCGCAAGCGCGCCGAAGAGCTTTCCGTCTGAGGAGGAACCGATGAGCGACGAAATCACCTATGCCGATTTCGAGAAGGTCGACATTCGCACAGGCACCATCGTCGAGGTTCTGCCCTTTCCGGAAGCACGCAAGCCGGCCTTCAAGCTGAAGATCGATTTCGGGCCGGAGATCGGCCTCCGCAAATCCTCGGCCCAGATCACCGTTCACTATACGCCCGAAAGCCTTCTCGGTCGGCAGGTTCTGGCCGTCGTGAATTTCCCGCCGCGCCAGATCGGTCCCTTCCGCTCCGAGGTCCTGACCCTTGGTTTCGAGGACGAGAACGGCGCCATCGTGCTGGCATCCGTCGAGCGCGGCGTGCCGGACGGCCGGAAGATGTGCTGAGGCGTTTGTCTCTTTTCCGACCGGCATAGCCCGTCAGGCGGGCAGCCGCACCAAGGCGCGCAGGCCGCCCAGCGGGCTGTCGTCGAGGGTGATGTCGCCGCCGTGGCTGCGGGCGACATCGCGGGCGATGGCAAGACCGAGGCCGGTTCCAGACGTATCGAGATTGCGGGCCTCGTCCAGCCGGAAGAACGGCTTGAAGACGTCCTCGCGCGATTCGGCCGGAATGCCCGGCCCGTCATCGTCGACAATGACCGTCAGCCACCGGGCGCTGTGAACGGCCTCGATGCGGATCTTGTCGGCATAGCGCTGGCTGTTGGCGATCAGGTTGTTCATCAGGCGGGTGAAGGCATTCGGGCGGACGGACACGGTTTCGTCGCCGCTCAGCGTCCATTCCAGTTGCAGGTCGACCAGCGCGCAATCCGCCTTCAGCTTGTCGAACAGGCTCCTGAGGTTGAGCGTGCCGACGTCCTCCTCCGCCTCGTTGCGGGCAAAGGCCATGTAGCCTTCGAGCATCGACTGCATGTCGTCGACATCCTTGTCCATGCCGGCCAGTTCGGGCATGTCGCCGGCGAGCGCCAGTTGCAGGCGAAAACGGGTGAGGATGGTGCGCAGGTCGTGGCTGACGCCCGCGAGCATGGCCGTGCGCTGCTCCATCTGCCGTTCGATGCGCTCGCGCATCAGGATGAAGGCATGGCCCGCCTTGCGGATCTCGACGGCGCCGCGCGGGCGGAAGGGCTCGGACAGTTTCTGGCCCTTGCCGAAGCTCTCGGCTGCCCGGGCAAGCGTCAGGATCGGGCGGATCTGCCCGCGCAGGAAGAGAATGGCGATTACGAGGAGGACGATCGACGAGCCGGCCATCCAGACCAGGAAGATATGGGTGTTGGAGGCATAGGTCTGGCTGCGCCGCGCCAGCACGCGCACCACGCGGTCGTCGAGCTGGATGCGGATTTCGACGAGGTTGCTGTTGCCGACGGTATCGATCCAGAACGGCCTGCGGATCTGCCGGTTGATCTCGTTGGCGAGAATGTCGTCGAGGATCGAGAAGAACGGCCGGGGGCGCGGCGGCGGAAGCTCCGTGTGGTCCTCGATGGACACGGAAAGGTCCATCCTGACGCGGGCGACGCGGACGATCTCCTCATCGATGGCGTCGTCCGGAAAGGTCTCGACCAGATCGATGATGGTGGCGATGTCGCGGGTCATGGCTTCGGAGAGCCGGCGCGTTACGAGCTGCCAGTGGCGCTCCATGAAGACGAAGGCGACGACGATCTGCAAAAGCAGCATCGGGACGATGATGATCAGTGCCGAGCGCGCGAAGAGGCCCGACGGCAGGTGGCGGTGCATGAAGCGTCCCGGTGCGTCGAGGACATGCCGGGAGAGGAACCCGGCCGGCCCGGCCAGCGACTTCTTCAGGCGCCTGATGAACTCCACGTCGATAGCCTTTCGCCTTTGCGCCCGTCAGAGCAATTCCAAGTTGGACACTTTCCAAACTGATTCAAGTCTCTGGCACGGAGATTCAGGAAAATGCGGCAAGCCGTTGAGCGGGAATCGCTTTTCGCTTCCTCAGGCTTTCAGTCCATGTTGAGGCGGTAGCCGATGCCGCGCACCGTCTGCAACCATGCCGGATTGGCGGGGTCGTCCTCGATCTTGCGCCGCAGCCGGTTGATCTGGACGTCGATGGTCCGCTCTCCCACCTCCGCATCGTCGCCGATGAGTTCGTGCCGGGGAATGGTCTCGCCGGCCCGCAGCGCGAAGAGCGTCATGATCTCCTGTTCGCGGTCGGTGAGGCGGATCGATTCCGCGCCGCGGCGCAATTCCTTGCGGGCGACCGAATAGGTGAAGGGGCCGAAGATGACCTGATCGATCTTCGGGGCGTTGGTGGCTGCCGCCCGGCGCAGGATGTTGTTGATGCGCAGCACCAGTTCGCGCGGATCGAACGGCTTGGAGACGTAATCCTCCGCCCCGGCCTCCAGCCCGGCGATGCGCGATTCGGATTCCGAACGGGCGGTCAGCAGGATGACGGGAATGTCGCCCCGGCTGTCCTTCAGCGATTCCGTCAGCGACAGCCCGGTCTCGCCCGGCATCATGACGTCGAGGATCAGCAGGTCGAAATGCAGGCTTTCGAGCTTCCGGCGCGCTTCCGCGGCATCAGCCGCGACCGTCACGCGAAAACCCTGATCCATCAGGTAGCGGTTCAACAGGTTGCGGATGCGCGTGTCGTCGTCGACCACGAGCAGGTGGGCGGCGTCATCGGTGGGGATCGGCTTAGCGGTCATGCCTGCCTCGTTGTGTAAGCGCGGTTCGGTCTCAGTCCTTCTTGTCGCGCATGGCGGAGAGGAAACGGCGGATCGTCTCCTTTTCCGCCAGCGACATTCCGGCGGTTGCCCGGGCGATCCGCCGGGACTGCGGCTCCGACAGGGCAAGTGCCAGTTCGCGGCCCGAAAGCGTCGGATAGAGCCGGCGCTGGCGGCGATCTTCCGGCCCGGCCATCTGGCGGATGTAGCCGTTGTCGATGAGCTGCTTCAGGACCCGGGCGAGACTTTGCTTGGTGATCTGGAGAGTTTCCAGCAGGTCGGCGATGGTCATGCCCGGCTGGCGGCTGACGAAATAGACGACGCGATGATGGGCGCGGCCGAAACCGAGGCGCTCCAGGATGGCATCCGGATCGGACGTGAAATCCCGGTAGGCGAAAAAGAACAGTTCGATGAGCTCGAAGTCGATGCTGCCGTCGTCGACGGCGGGCAGCGTCGGCTGCACTTTCCTGGCGTTTCCGGTCTCAGGCGGTGGCGTCACGCGAATGATTCCTCACATTGCCGCACCGCGCGCCATGCTCCGGCACAAGGCCTGACGAGCGGCAGCAGGGGCGCGATGCTTCCGGCATTGGATTAACCGGGAAAAAACCGAACAATCAACATCTGATTTCAGGTTTTCCGCCGCTTCACCGGCTCCTCGCGACCTTTTGCGGCGGGTTTACCCTCCGGCGGTTTTCCATGCGGCCTTTTCTTCCTATATGGAATGGACACATCGCGAGGAGCGTTTCATGGGCAAGCTTCAGGCCGGGATCATTCCGGTGACACCGTTTCAGCAGAACTGCACGATCTTTTTCGACGACGAAACCAAGGAAGGCGTGATCGTCGATCCGGGCGGCGATGTCGACGTCATTCTGCGGGTCGTCGAGGAGAACGGCATCACGCTCAAGGCTATCTGGCTCACGCACGGCCATCTCGACCATGCGGGCGGCGCGGCGGAACTGAAGGAAAAGCTCGGCATCGATATTATCGGTCCGCACAGGGACGACCTGCCGCTGCTCGAACGGATCGAGACGCAGGCGGAGAAATACGGCATCGCCGGATTGCGCAACGTCGTGCCGGACCGCTGGCTCGACGAAGGCGACGTGCTTTCCTTCGGCGACCATACGTTCGAAGTCCTGCATTGCCCCGGCCACGCCCCCGGCCACGTCGTCTACTTCAACCGTGCGGACAGGCTTCTGCATGCCGGCGACGTGCTGTTCAACGGTTCCGTCGGCCGGACGGACCTGCCGGGCGGCGACCACGATCAGCTTCTCGCCTCCATCCGCGACAAGGTTCTGCCGCTGGGCGACGATGTCGGCTTTCTCTGCGGCCACGGGCCCGGAAGCCGCATCCGCGACGAACGGCTGAACAATCCGTTTCTCAAGGGGCTTTGAGCGTTTTGGTACGGCGGGGCGGAACGGTCATCGCCGCGACGCCCGCCAGCACGAAGGCGCAGCCGACCCAGACGGCGATGTCCGGCTTTTCCCCGAGCAGGGCCATTCCAATCACGACGCCGACCGGCACGCGCAGATAGGCTTGCGCGGTCGCGCCGACGGAGCCCAGCGTGCGGATGAGACGGAAATAGATCGAGAAGGCCAGCGCCGTCGAGAAGACGGAGAGGGCGGCGAGCGCCAGCAGCGAACTGCCGGATGGCGCCAGCGTCCACGGCCGGTCGACGACGAGGCTCAGCGGAAGAAGAATCGCCGCGCCGGCGACGAGCGATCCCGCCGCCGGGATCATGGGGTCGTGATTGCTGAAATTCTTTCCGAAGATCGCCGCTCCCGCATAGGACACCGTCGCGGCCAGCACCGCCAGTTGCGCCCAGAGGGTCTGGCCCGGTCCGCCGAAGGCTTCGATGCCGACGATCAGGCAGGCGCCGATCAGGCCCGTGGCGACGCCGAACGCCTTGCGGGCCGTGACGCTTTCGTGCCGCGTCACCAGCGCGGTCAGCAGGAAGGCGAAGATCGGCGTCATGGAGTTGAGGATCACCGCGAGGCTGGCGTCGATGACGGTTTGCGCCCAGGCGATCAGGGTGAAGGGCAGCACGCTGTTCAGGCAGGCCTGGACGAGGAAGAGCGCCCAGGTGCCCCGGTCTTTCGGCCAGACAAGGCCGCGCGCGCGGATGACGGCGGCAAGGATCGCGCCGGCGATCAACGTGCGCGCGGCAATCAGCGTGACCGGCGGAATGGTCTCCACGCCGATCTTGATGAAGGTGTAGGAGGCGCCCCAGAGCGTGGAAAGCACCAGCAGGAGGGCGAGTTCGGTCGAAAGCTTGGGGGTGTCGGGCATCAGTCTTCCACGGGCTGCATGAAGGGGTGTTCGATGCGTCCTCTAGCCTTTCGCGGCCCGGCGATGTTTCGGCCGCGGCCGAACCGTCCCGGGCTGACTGGGTCCCGCGGCGTTGCTATGGTGTCGGCATGTCGAAGATGATTTCCGCAAATACGATTGCCGAGGTGGCCGGATTGTTCGGCGACGTCGCGCGCGCCAGCATCCTCACCGCCCTGATGGGCGGGCGGGCCTTGACGGCGGGTGAACTGGCCCGGCTGGCTGGCGTGACGGCGCAGACGGCGAGCGGGCATCTGGCGAAGCTTCTCGAGACGGGGCTGGTCGCGGTCGAGAAACAGGGACGGCACCGCTATTATCGCCTGGCGTCGGCGGACGTGGCGGAAGCCATGCAGGCGCTGATGGTGGTCGCCGCCGCCGCACCCGCGCGTCACCATCCCGTCGGCCCGCGCGACAAGGCGCTCCGGCTGGCGCGAACCTGCTACGACCACATGGCGGGGCGTCTTGCGGTGGCGCTCGCGGATACGCTGAGTGACAAGGGGTTCATTTCGCTGGCGGAGGGAGCGGGGATCGTCACCGACGAAGGGCACCGCTTCTTCTGCGATTTCGGGCTGGCGCTCGCGCCGGCAAAGAAGGGCAGCCGCCCTTTGTGCCGGACGTGCCTCGACTGGAGCGAAAGGCGCCCGCATCTCGGCGGGCGTCTGGGCGCGGAGCTTCTTTCACGCTGCCTCGATCTCGGCTGGGTGGCGCGCATGCCCGAGGGGCGGGCGCTGTCGGTTTCCCGCAAGGGCGAGGCGGGTTTTTCCGGCCTGTTCGGTTTGCCGGATGGCTGGCAGGACGAGGTTACACAGCCCGCCGGATCGTGATCGTTGGAGCGTTTCATCTTTTCACGAAAACGATGGAAACGCTCCAACTCCTTGTTTTTGTGCATTTCAGGACACAAAACCGCTGCGCAGTTTTGCCGGAAATGCTTTAGCCCGCCGTGCAGAAGTGGCGGTTGCCGTCATATCCGACATAGGTGCCGCTCGACGGATCGAAGCTGCGGTAGCGGTCGGCGCAATAATCGTACCAGCCGCGGCTCCACGGCTCCAGGGCCTGGACGCGAGAGGCCTGGGCGTTGTAGCGGCGCGGCGTTTCGGGATAGTAATCGCGGTCCGCATCGTAATAGGCCGGCGGCGGCGGTGCATGGCGGTAGGGATCGACCGGATAGGCATCGTAGACCGGTGCGTCGTTCTGGCGGCCGTTGGCGATGGCCGAGCCGACGATCAGGCCGGTTGCGAGGCCGATGACGCCGAGGGCCGCCGCTTCGCCGCGATCGTGGCGGCGCTCGACCGGAGGATGACCGTGGCGGCGCCAGCCATCGGCAAAAGCGGGGGAGACGCCCGAAAGCGCTGTCGCGCCGACGGCGAGAGAGAGAATGGCGGTTCGAATCGAACGGTTCATGGCGTTTACCTCCGTGGGCACTGACTGCGCTTTGAGCGCAACGTCATGCCGGAAAGGGATAGCGCCTTCAGCCTGAATGGTGGCTGAACAAAAAAACCCGGCACGCCTGCCGGGCTTCAACTAGAATTGAAGGCCGGTGAGGTGCCTTAGCCCGTAATCTGGAGATTGACGGCCTTGGGGCCCTTGCCGCGACGATCCGGTTCCGTGTCGAAGCTTACCTTCTGGTTTTCCGTGAGACCGGACAGACCGGAGGCCTGAACGGCTGAGATGTGTACGAAGATGTCTGCGCCACCGTTGTCAGGCTTGATAAAACCGAAGCCCTTGTCGGTGTTGAAGAATTTAACAATGCCAGTTTCGGCCATTCATCAGGTCCTTTTCACTCTGCCCGTTTCCGGCGGACAGCATTGCGATTTTGCCCTTACGGGCGTTTGGGCAGGCAGTTCTTGAAATGTGAGGAAAGGGGCCCGTCTTTATCGCAGATTACTCCTGCTGGATCGCGAAATCCTTAAGTTGTGATCCACCCGGAACTGTAAGCGTCTCCGGCGCGCATCAGTTATAGGTCTTCCCATGCTCGCAAGTTGCCCGAACATGGATAGAGTGCTGTGTTTATTCAGAATTGGCAAGCAAAAGTTTTTTAAGTGCTGCCCCAAAACAGCAGTGGACTTTGCGGAATGCGGGCGAAAACGAGCCCGTTTGCGCGTTGCCTCGCCGATTTGCATGCATTTCCGCCCGGCTTGTTGCGCGATGACGCGCTGCGGGCGCCGGGTGCGGCCTTCGCAGGCCGATATACCGGCCGGAACGAAAACTTTTGTACTATTGCCCGGACGGCTTTGCTCAGGGCGTGCCCTCGGCCAGCCGGGCGGCGATCGTGCGCCTGCGGGCCCACAAGGGCACCAGTTCGACCGCGACGACGGCGGCGAACAGCAGGGCGCAGCCGGCATAGCCGCTGACCGGCAGGCTTTCGCCGAGAAGAAGAGCGCCGAAGAGGGCGCCGAACAGGGCCTCTGACGAGAGGAAGATGGCGGCCTGGGGCGCGGGCGTATGGCGCTGTCCGACGACTTGCAGCACGAAGGCGAGGCCGGAGGCGAGCGTGCCGGCGTAGAGGATTTCCAGATAGGCCTGCCTCAGCGCCTCGACGTGGAAAGGTTCGGTGACGGCGGCGATGACCGCGCTGCCCAGCGCCGTGACGGCGAACTGCCAGGCGCAGAGGGTGAGCGGCCGGCCCGTGGCGCGAACGGCGTGGCCGGCCAGGATGATCTGCATCGACCAGAAGAGGGCGCAGATCATGACCAGCAGGTCGCCGCCCGTCAGGGCCGCAAGATCGCCGCCGCTCAGAAGATAAATGCCGCCGAGCGCCGTCAGCGCGGCGGGCCAGACGATCCAGTGCGGCGCGCGGCGGAAGAGCGCCAGCGAGATGACGGGCACGAGGACCACGTAGAGCCCGGTGAGGAAGCTGGCATTGGTCACGGTCGTCGTCAGCAGGCCCGCCTGCTGCACGGTCGCCCCGCCGAGGAGGGCAATGCCGACACCGGTGAAGGAGGCGCGTTCCGGGCGGGTCAATGGCCGGGTTGCGCGGGAGGTTTCCGCCAGCGCGAAAGGCAGGATCACGAAAGTCGCCACCATGAAGCGCACGCTGACGAACCAGAACGGAGCCATCACCTCCATCGCCGTCGACTGGGCGACGAAGCCTCCACCCCATATGGCGGCGGCGAGGAGCAGAACCAGGTTGGCCTGAATGCGGGTCATCTCTGTGCCTTGTGCGGAAAACGGCCGGCGGCCGGGCATTGCGGCGCTCTATCAGGGCGCGGATTTTCCTGCAAGGCGCGCGGGCCGGATAATCGGCCCGCGTTTCATCGGGAGTAAGCGGCCGTCAGAGCCAGTGGGAGGTCAGGCTGCCGAAGCCGTCGGTGATGAGCAGAAGGCAGGAGAAGGGTACGGTCGAAAGCGCGATCAATATCCACTTCTCCATCGGGGAGAAGCTGGCCTTCTGAACGGTTTCTGCGTGCTTTGCGTGCGTGTCGGTAGACATGGGAGGGGTTTCCGGTGGGGCTTGCTTAATGACGGGTGCGGCGGTTCTGGCTGCGGGCGGAGGAAAGGTACTGGTTCACGTCCTGACGAAGCAGGAAGACGCTGGCGGAGGCCATGACGACGAAGCCGGCGCCGACGGCGGCGATCAGGAGATCGTGGCGGGTCAACGGGCCGAGAAGGCCGGAGAATGCGGCGGCGGCAACCAGCACTCCCGACCAGACGACGAGAGCGGCGCCGGCCCAGACGGTTGCGCTGCCGGCCGCTTTGCGGTTGGCGTTTTTCGCAACAGTTTTGCGTTCCATTGTTTCGTCCTCGTTTCTTGCCTGCGAACGAGTCCTAAATGGCTCCGGGAAAGAGACTTGAGGGGGACCGAAAAAAGGCGGTCCACGGCATTTATCGTGGCGATATTGTGGCGTTGCACAATATGGTTAATCCGTTAATATTTATGAATAAATTTTAACAGTCTGTTATATTGCGTTACATGTTTTCAAGCGGGCGGGAGAGGGGATGCCGAGCGGTGCCGCGCGCGGCTTTGCAAGCTGCCGGTCGCGGGCGCTCCATTCGCAGCGGGACGGGGCCGTCGCGGCCGGCGCGGGGCGCAGATCGCCTTTGCCCGCCGGAAATTTGACTTGAAACCGGCCCCCACATTCGACATAGAAACGGGGTCTCCGGAAGCAGGCTTTCCGGATCGTCTTTAACCAATCAGGACCCAACGTCATGGCCTTCCTTGCCGATGCCCTTTCCCGTGTGAAGCCCTCCGCCACCATTGCCGTTTCGCAGAAAGCCCGCGATCTGAAAGCGAAAGGCCGGGATGTGATCGGCCTCGGCGCCGGCGAGCCGGATTTCGATACGCCGGACAACATCAAGAAGGCCGCCATCGACGCGATCAACCGCGGCGAGACGAAGTACACACCGGTGGCCGGCATTCCGGAACTGCGCGCGGCCATCGTCGCCAAGTTCAAGCGCGAGAACGGTCTCGACTACACGCCGGCCCAGACCATCGTCGGCACGGGCGGAAAGCAGATTCTTTTCAACGCTTTCATGGCGACGCTGAATGCGGGCGATGAAGTCATCGTTCCCGCGCCCTACTGGGTGTCCTACCCGGAAATGGTGGCGCTGTGCGGCGGCACGCCGGTCTTCGTTTCCACGAAGCAGGAGAACAACTTCAAGCTGACGGCCGAGGATCTCGAAAAGGCCATCACGCCGAAGACGAAGTGGTTCATCTTCAACTCGCCGTCCAATCCGTCGGGTGCGGCCTACAGCCACGACGAGCTGAAGGCGCTGACCGACGTCCTGGTCAGGCACGAGCATGTCTGGGTTCTGACCGACGACATGTACGAGCACCTGACCTATGGCGACTTCAAGTTCGTCACCCCGGTGGAGATCGAGCCGAAGCTCTACGACCGCACGCTGACCATGAACGGCGTTTCCAAGGCCTATGCCATGACCGGCTGGCGTATCGGCTACGCAGCCGGCCCGCTGCCGCTCATCAAGGCGATGGACATGATCCAGGGGCAGCAGACCTCGGGCGCCTGCTCGATCGCGCAATGGGCCGCCGTCGAGGCGCTGAACGGCACGCAGGATTTCATTCCCGAGAACAAGAAGATCTTCGAAGGCCGCCGCGACCTCGTGGTCTCGATGCTGAACCAGGCGACCGGCATCGTGTGCCCGAAGCCGGAAGGTGCGTTCTACGTCTATCCTTCCTGCGCCGGCCTCATCGGCAAGACGGCGCCGTCGGGCAAGGTGATCGAGACGGACGAGGATTTCGTATCCGAGCTTCTGGAAACGGAAGGTGTGGCCGTCGTTCACGGCTCGGCCTTCGGCCTCGGCCCGAACTTCCGCATTTCCTATGCGACGTCGGAAGAGCTGCTCGAGGAAGCCTGCAAGCGCATCCAGCGCTTTGCCGCCGCCTGCAAGTAAGTCTTCCGTCGCATCGAGATGAAAAAACGGCCGGGGTGAAAAGCCCCGGCCGTTTGCGTTTGCGGTGTGCCGTTACCGATTATCCCTGCTGGCGGGCAGGGACCGCCGGTGCGGGCGCGACGACCCGCGTGCGTTCCCGGTAGAGCGCCGGCAGGCTCAGGAGCAGGACGCCGGTGATGGCGATGACGGTCTTCGTCGCCTGCGTCAGTTCCGGCGTCAGTCCGTCGATATAGAAGACGAAGTACACGATGACGACGTGCCAGATATACACATGCAGCGAATGGCGGCCGAGCAGCTGGAGATAGCTGCGGGTGAACAGCCAGTTCAGCGCGGCCGACACGTTCTGCACGATCGTGTTGCGGTGGCGCGCGCCGGCGATCAGAAGCCAGGTCACGCCGTAGAAGACCGCCGCGAGGTTGATCAGATAGACCGGGCCGAGATCGGCGCGGATTTCCATCGTCGCGAATTTGGCGAGCACCGCTTCGGGCATCAGGCCATGCGCGGTGAGAATGCGCAGCGGCATGAAGAAAAGGCATATGGCAAGCGCCAGCTTGGGCAGGAACGTCCGCTCCGGATGGAAGACCTCGGACCAGTTGATCTCGCGCATTGAGGTCAGCGCGCCGGCGATGATGCCCGCGAAGAACACGATCTGCCATCCCAGCAGATTGAAGCTGACCCGCAATCCCTCCTTGCCTTCCACGCCACCCGAGAGAAGCCCGTCGAGGGGGACGGTGAGCACGCGTTGCAGGCCGAGCTGGCCGGCCAGCCACAACAGCAGGGAAATCGTCGCGACCGTTCGCCAGCGTCCGTCGAGGCACATGCGGATCGCGAACGGCGCCACCACCATGTAGATGATGTACTGGGGCAGAATGTCCATGAAGGTCGGCTGGAAGAGGAAGGTGGCGATCGTCGCCAGTCGCAGCGGGTCGCTGAGGCGCGTGCCGCCCAGCCAGTTGTCCCAGATGCGGAACGCGCCGGGCAGGAGCAACTGGGCGACGAGAATGAGAAGAATGATCGCCATCGCATGATAATAAAGCTCGAAAACGCGGCGATGTATCTGGTCGCGCCCGGCGGCGTAGCCGCTCTTGAGCATGCGGCGGGAGTAGATCATGCCGGTCAGGAGACCGGACAGGAAGACGAATCCCTGAGCGTCTTCGACGAAGGCGAACTGGCGGTGGTTGATCTCGACGAGCCAGTAGCCGCCCGTGAATATGAGATGATTGATGAGCATGAAAACAAGAAAGTATCCACGCATTCCGTCAATAATATCAAGTCTTTTCAAAACCGGGTCCCTCCACGGTGTACCGTTGTCGGTCAGGGTGGACGTTCTGCCAGGCGATGCGGGATTACCGGGCAGCTCCTCGGTTGGGAACGGTTTTTTCGCCGTAAGGTTCCAGCCGGGAGTACAAAACGCGCGATTGCTATCGCGTTTTTTTGAGACAATACTGGGGCCGGCGTCAGGGATGGTGTGATCTTTCTGCGACAGGGCGCGTGCGAAAGCAGCCTCCCGGCCTGGAAAAACGAGAAAAACACGTTGGAGGAAGGCATGACCAGGATCGTTTACGAAGTCGTTCCCCATGACGGCGGCTGGGCCTATCGTCAGAACGGGGCCTATTCGGAGGCTTTCCCAAGCCATGCAGATGCGCTGGAAGCGGCGCGTATCGTGGCGACGGCGCAGATGGCAGCCGGGGAGGCGAAGCAGATCGTCTATCAGGATGCCAAAGGCATCTGGCGCCGCGAATTCGATGACGGCAGCGATCCGATCGAGACGGAGATCGAGGATCGCTTCTGAGCGTGTCGGTGCCGGCGCCGGTGCGAATGGCCGGCGAAGAGTTTCCTCCCCGCCAGCCTTTGATTCGTTGGTTCAGGCGAGGGCCGGATAGTCGGTGTAACCCTTTTCGCCGCCGCCATAGAAGGTTGCCGTGTCTGGGGCGTTGAGTGGCGCCTTTTCCTTCAGCCGGCGCACCAGATCGGGATTGGCGATGAAGGCACGGCCGAAGGAGACGAGGTCCGCATAGCCGCTTTCGACGGCGTGGGCGGCCGTTTCCCCGGTATAGCCGTTGTTGACCAGCCATGCGCCCTTGCCGCCCGCATTGCGGTAGGCGGCCTTGAAGGCGACGTAGTCGAACGGATTTTCGCCCTGCTGGTAATCGCGCGCGCCGCCGGTCTGTCCCTCGACGACATGGATGAAGGCGAGGCCGAGCGGGGCAAGCCGCTCGACGGCGCGGTTGAACAGCGGCTGCGGTTCCGGGTCGGACGCATCGTTGGCGGGCGTGACCGGGGAGAGGCGGATGCCGGTGCGGCCGCCGCCGATTTCGTTGGCGACGGCTTCGGCCACCTCGAACAGGAAGCGGGTGCGGTTTTCGACCGGGCCGCCATAGGCATCGGTGCGGTGATTGGTGCCGGAGCGCAGGAACTGGTCGACCAGATAGCCGTTCGCGGCATGGATTTCCACGCCGTCAAAGCCGGCGACGTCTACGGCGGCGCGGGCGGCCTTGCGGTAGTCTTCGAGGATACCCGGGATTTCATCGAGTTCCAGAGCGCGTGGCTCCGAGGTTTCCGCGAAGCCGCCGCTGCCGTCGGGATTGATGATGTAGGTCTTGGCATTGGCTTTGATGGCCGAAGGGGCGACAGGCTGGCCGCCGTTCGGCTGGAGACTGGTGTGCGAGATGCGCCCCACATGCCAGATCTGCGCGACGATCCTGCCGCCCGCCGCATGCACGGCATCCGTGACCTTGCGCCAGCCGGCAAGCGATTCCGGCTTGTAGAGGCCGGGCACGTCGGCATAGCCCTGACCCTGCTGGGTGATCGACGTGCCTTCGGAAACCAGAAGGCCGGCGCTGGCGCGCTGGGCGTAGTAGGTGACGGTAATGTCGACCGGTACGGCGTTCGGGGACCGGTTGCGCGTCAGCGGCGCCATGACGATGCGGTTGGCGAGTTTAAGGTCGCCGGCCGTGACGGGCTCGAACAATGTGCTCATGGTTTCGTCCTCTTGGATGCAGGGCTTGGAGGGGAGTTCAGATGTCGTCGGACATCCGTTTCAGGAAAGCCTGGATGACGGGTTCGTTGCGCTTGTAGAACACCCATTGCCCCACCTTTCGGGTCGTCACGAGCCCGGCTTTCTGAAGCGTGGACAAATGGGTGGAAACGGTGGATTGCGACAGGCCACAACGTTCGAACTGGCTGGCGCACACGCCCATTTCCAGCGGATGTTCCTGAGCGGAAAAGTGGAGCCGGGGCTCCTTCAGCCATTTCAGCATTTCCACCCTGGCGGGATGGGAAAGCGCCTTGAGGATTTCGTCGCGGTCCATCGTCTTCTCGTATCGATGTTTTTCGATATTTGAATTTACGATGATCAATATGATGCCGCGCGCACGGATTTGCAAGAAGGTGGGGAAAGGCTACCGGCGGGCAAAAAAAGAGGGCCACTGGAAATCCAGGGCCCTTTTAAGTTTGAAGGTCTATAACCTCCAGAGGGGAACAGCTGCTGCGGTGGCATTGGGAGAAGGCCACCAAAGTGCATCAGCTATGTGCGATATGGCGGTTTTTTGAGCATAAAGCAATGCATTTTTGTGCATGTCTGCCATGCAATTTCATTTTTTTTGATCAATTGGAAAAAACTGAAGGCAAAAAAAGAGGGCCACTGGAAATCCAGGGCCCTTTTAAGTTTGAAGGTCAATTAACCTCCAGAGGGGAACAGCTGCTGCTGTGGAACCGACCGGAGCCGTCCACACGGTGCATCAGCTAATTGGGGATATGGTGCCTGCTGGCTTTATCTTCAATACCTTATTTTGCAAATCAGCCATGCATATTTGCATTGTCTTGCGCCATGTTTCGTCATTTATTCGGAATGTCGAATAAAATTCCAGGTTTAAAGGCGCTGCGGCGTTAAAAATTCCAGTTGCGTGCCTTCGCCACGATGAAGTCCCGGAAGGCTTTCAGTTTGGCGGCGTTCTTCATTTCGTCCGGATAGCAGAAATAGGTGTCGAAGGAGGGCACGTCGGCGCTGGTGAAAAGCTGGAGAAGGCCCGGGTCGCGGCCGACGATATAGTCCGGCAGCATGGCTATGCCGATTCCCAGAAGGCATGCGCGCTTCACCGAGGTGAGGCTGTTGATCTGGAGAATGGGCGTGCGCGGATTGTCGGAGGTGCGTCCGGCCGTCTCCAGCCAGTTCAGGTCCATCAGATAGCCGGGGGCCAGTTCGCCGAAGGTGATGATCTTGTGGCTGTCGAGATCCTCGATGGACTGCGGCTCGCCGTAGCGGTTGACGTAGGAGGGCGCCGCATAGACATGCATGTGTACGGTGAAGAGCTTGCGCTGGATGAGGTCCGATTGCAGCGGCTGGCGCAGGCGGATGGCGCAATCCGCATGGCGCATGTTCACGTCCAGCTCCTCGTTGTCGAGGATGAGCTGGATCTGCATGTCGGGATAGAGTTGCAGGAACTCCTGGATCTTGTCGGTCAGCCAGCCCTGGCCGAGGCCGACGGTGGTGGTCACGCGCAGGCGGCCGCTCGGCTTTTCGGTGTTCTCGGTCAGCTGCACGCGCACCGATTCGAGCTTCAGCAGCACGTCGTGGGCGGTGCGGTAGAGCAATTCGCCCTGCTCGGTCAGAATCAGGCCGCGGGCATGGCGGTGGAACAGCTTGATGCCGACATCCTGCTCCAGCGCGCTGACCTGACGGCTGATCGCCGATTGGGAAAGGTGCAGCTTTTCCGCGGCGTGGGTGAACGAACCTGCCTCCGCCGCGGCGTGAAAGATACGCAGCTTGTCCCAGTCCAAAGGCATTTCCGTTCCCCTTATGATTATGACGGGTCGTTGTTTCGGCGTCAGCCGGATTTTGCCGTCAGGTAGCGTTCGGCCTCGAGTGCCGCCATGCAGCCCATGCCGGCGGCGGTGATCGCCTGACGGAAGGTGTCGTCGGTCACGTCGCCGGCGGCGAAGATGCCCTCGAGGCTGGTGGCCGTCGAATCGGGCGCGGTCCACAGATAGCCGCTGTCCTTCAGCTTCAGGCTGTCGCTGAACAGTTCGGTGGCGGGCGCATGGCCGATCGCGACGAAGACGCCATCGATCGCGACATCGCGGATCTCGCCCGTCCTCGTGTCGCGCAGCCTTGCACCGGTCACGGACGGCGGCATGGGCGGTTTGGCCGCGGTGCCGGTGATTTCGGCGACTTCCGTGTTCCACAGCACGTTGACGTTCTCCTTGGCGAACAGGCGTTCCTGAAGGATCTTTTCCGAACGGAACGTGTCGCGGCGATGAACGACCGTGACGCTTCTGGCGATATTGGAGAGATAAAGCGCTTCCTCCACAGCGGAATTGCCGCCGCCGACGACGATCACGTCGCGGTTGCGGTAGAAGAAGCCGTCGCAGGTGGCGCAGGCCGAGACGCCGAAGCCCTGGAAATGCTGCTCGCTTTCGATGCCGAGCCACTTCGCCTTGGCGCCGGTGGCGATGATCAGCGTGTCGGCTGTCCAGACGGTGCCGGAATCGGTCTCGACGGTGAAGGGACGCGTGGACGTGTCGACCTTCGTCACCAGGTCGTTGACGATTTCGGCGCCGACATGTTTTGCCTGCCCGAGCATCTGCTCCATCAGCCACGGGCCCTGGATCGGATCGGCGAAGCCCGGATAGTTCTCGACGTCGGTGGTGATCATCAACTGGCCGCCCTGTTCCAGACCGGCGATCAGAACCGGTTTCAGCATGGCGCGCGCCGCATAGATCGCGGCCGTGTATCCGGCAGGGCCGGAGCCGATGATGAGAACCTTGGTATGCTGGGCAGACATATATACTTCCTTTCGCGGCACGGTCGAAATCGTCAGGCTGCGGGGAGGAAGGCAGCCATCGAACCGTGCCTGTATTGACCTTTCATTTAGTGTTTTTCCATGCGTTTATTCAAGGTCAGCCCTGCGTTTCCAACAAGGCAATTCAATCAGGATTTCACGACGGCGACATTATCTTCCCCGATTGCGTCATATTCTTGCGAATCCTGTCGTTTTCGCTAAACCTGCCTTGGGTGCGGACCCGGGCGGGAACAAGGAATATCTGCGTGCGCGTTGAACTCGATGCCATCGACCTCAAGATTTTGCGGGAGTTGCAGCAGGATGGTCGCATGACCAATGTCGAGCTGGCCGACCGCGTGGGCATTTCGCCGCCGCCCTGTCTGCGGCGCGTCAGGAAGCTGGAGGAGGCGGGCGTCATCGAGGGCTATCATGCGATGCTGAACGCGCCCAAGCTCGGCTTCGACCTCGTCGCCTTCTGCATGGTCGGCCTCAAGCACCAGTCGGAAGCCAACCTGAAGGCTTTCGCGGCGGCGACTGCGCAATGGCGCATCGTCCGTCAGGCGTGGATGGTCTCCGGCGACAGCGATTTCCTGTTGCATTGCGTGGCTGAGAACCTGACGGCGTTTCAGGATTTCGTCATCGAGGTGCTGACCGCCAACGAACATGTCGACACCGTCCGCACGATGCTGACCATCCGTCAGGTCAAGCGTCTGGGGATCGTGGAAATCTGAAGGGGCGGCCGGCCTACGCCTGCCGTGTGCGTTCCAGCCGGAGGCGGAGGATCGCATCGGCGATCTCGCGCGTCGAGTTCACCGGCGGATAGGTGCCCGACGCGGGAGCCTCCGGGAAGCGGCCGACATGGGCGATCTGCGACAATGCCGTCACGAGCCGGTCGATCTTCGGGTGGCCGCCGCTCGGGTGGAACACCTGCAACGGCCTGCCGGTGGAGGCCGCTTCGCCCAGCATGTTGGTCGAATCCGCCGTCACCACCACTTCGTCGGCGAGCGCCAGATAGGCCAGCAGCGGATTTGCGCCGCTTCCGTTCCAGACCGTGACGCCGGGCAGCGCGGCCAGCGCTTCGAGCGTCTGCTTCAGCACCGGCGGGGTCCGCCGCGAGGCGGTGATCATCAGCGATGCGCCTTCGGCCTGACGGGCCCTGAGTCCGCCGGCCAGCCGTTCGATATCGCCCGGCGTAAAGGTGTGGTGGCGGCTGTTGCCGCCGATCAGCACGGCCAGACGCGGATGCGCCAGACCTGCCAGTGCGGCGGGCGGCTCGCGGCGCAGCGCGTCGAGCGCGCCGGGATCGATGCGGTTCGGCATGGTGGCGACCGTCAGCACGTTCGCGCCGGTCAGCCGGTCGTGCTTCTGGGCGACGATGAGGTCGGCGCCGTTGCGGGCGGTCCGCGGGTTCTTGAAGAAGACGGTCAGCGTCGCGGGCGACGCCTTCTTGAGCGCGCGCAGATAGGCCACGGCGCGCCGACCCGTGGCAAGGCAGATGTCCGGGAAGGGAGGGGCAAGCGGCGAGCCTGGCTTTCCCGGCGCCTCGCGCGGGTCGATCGGGCCGGACGGCATCAGAAGCGTGAAGATGGGCCGGGGGCTGACGCGGCGCAGTTGCGGCTCCGCGCCGAGTGCTTCGCACACGCCGATCAGCGGCTGCTCATCGCCGGCCTTGCCGTCGGTCAGAACCCAGACTGTCGGGCGCGGATCGTCGGTCATGGGCGCTCCGGTGCGGCGGACACGCGGACATAGGCGGAAAATTCCTTGTCCAGCATGGCCTGCGTGGTGAATTGCGCCAGCACGTTCTCGCGTCCCCTGGCGCCCATGACGGCACGGCGGCCCGGGTCTTCCAGCGCCTCGTCGAGGGCGGCGGCCAGCGCGGCGGCATCGCCGGGCGGCACGAGCCAGCCGGTTTCGCCGGGAATGACCGTCTCGCGGCTGCCGCCGTGATCGGTGGCGATGACGGGAATGCGCATGGCCTGCGCCTCGATGACCGCGCGCCCGAAGGCTTCCGGCCGGGTGGAGGCGGAGACGGCGAGGTCGGCCGCGGCGAGAACGGCAGGAATGTCGCGCCGGCTGCCGGCCAGATAGACGCGGCCATCAAGGCCGAGCGCGGAAATCCGGTCTTTCAGCCCGGCAATGACGCTTTCGACGCCGCTGCCGACGAAGGCGAGGTCGGCATCCTGCCGCTTCATCCGGGCAAAGGCTTCCAGCAGGACGGCATGTCCCTTCCAGCCGGTGATGCGGCCGACCATGACGACAAGCGGGCGATTCGGCATGCCGCCGAGTTCGCCGCGAACTTCCGCGCGCCGCTCTGCCGGAACCGCCTCGGGGTCGAAGACGTCCGGTTCGATGCCGCGCGGCGCGACGACGATCTGGCCGGCCGGATAATGATAGACCGAGACGATGTGATCGCGGATGAACAGGGAATTGGCGATGACGACCGGCGCGCGCAGCATGGCGCTGTTGTAAAGCCTTTTCAGCGGGTTGCCGTGGCTGTAGACGCCGTGGAAGGTGGTGACGTAGCGAGGTTTGCGGCGGGCCAGCTTCAATGCGATCAGCGCCGCCCAGGCCGGTGCGCGGCTGCGGGCGTGGACGATATCGATGCCCTGCGCGTCGATCAACCGGGCGATGGCGCGGCCGGCGGTGAGCATGCCGAAGGGCGATTTCGATCCGACGGCAATCGCCGCATGCTTTGCGCCGCACTTTTCGGCCTGCGCCACGAGCGGCCCGCCGGAACTGGCGATCCAGTTTTCCAGGCCCTTGGAGGAGAGATAGCCGGCCATCTCCACGGCGCTGCGCTCGACCCCGCCGTCGCCGAGCGCGGGAACGAGTTGCAGGACGCGCGGGGAGGCGGGTGCGGAGGCGGGCGGCGGAGGCGGGAGGTAAGCGGTCAGCCGGTCGCGCCAGATCTGGCTATGGGCGTGGGCGGCGGCGCGCTCGCTCATATGGGTGAGAAGGTCAGGATCGGACAGGAATTGCCTCACTGCCGCCGTCACTTCGAATGTGTTGTCTCCATCGCAGACGAGACCCGTCTCGCCGTTCAGTACGGCATCCGACGCTCCGCCCTCGTGGCCGGCGATGGAGGGCGTGCCGTACCAGCCGGCTTCGAGGTAGACGAGGCCGAAACCTTCCACCGACGCGCCTTCGCGCCGCGCGGGCATGGCGAATATGTCGGCGGCGGCGTAGAGGGCGGCCTTTTCCTCGTCGGAGACGCGGCCGTGGAACATCACGGCATCGGCGACGTCGAGGGAGTGGGCGAGGCTTTCGAGCCGTTCCCTGTCGGGGCCGTTGCCTGCGACATGCAGCCGGAGCGCGGGATAGTCGGACCGGAGGGCGGCCAGCGCCTCGATCACCTTGTCCACGCCCTTGCGCGGTTCCAGCCGGCAGAGCGTGAGGATGTTGAAGCCTTGCTCGCCGGGCTGGCGGAAGCGCTCGACCAGATCCGGCGCGGCGTCAGGCTGCGGCGGGATCGGCGGCGTTACGACACGGATCGCGCCGCCCTCGGCATAGCGCGCGCAAAGACCAGCGGTGTAGCGCGAGTTGGCGACGATCTCGTCGGCCTTCGCGAGCGCGGCGCGGATGCGGCCGGTTTTTTTCGAGGAGGCGTCCTGCGGAAACTCCATGCCGTGCGCCAGCGCGATCAGTCTGGCGCCGCCGCGGGCAAGCGCGCCGGGCGATAGGAATTCGAGGCTTTTCCAGCTATCCGCGATGACGATCCCGAACGCGCCGGAACGGATCAGGCGGTTTGCGGCAAGGCCCTTGCGCCAGCGCCGGACCGGCTTGAAGCCGCCGAACCGGCGGATGGTAAAGGGCGAGGGGCGGTCGGGTGGCGCATCACGGCCATCGGCCAGCACGGTCACGCCGTAGCCGGCGGCGGCGCAGGTTTCGGCAAGATTGCCCATCATCGATTCGATGCCGCCGACATCCGGGGGAAAGCATTGCGTCAGGATGAGAATGTTCAGTGGCGTCGTCATGGCATTCCTCGGCCGGCAGGGCGTGCGGTGTCGCATCGGCAGCGAAAGGCATCGGGAAAGGAGGCGCGGCGGAATGGGCAAGAGCGGCCCAAGGGCGCGGTATCTCCTTGTTTCTTATGCCGTTGACCAAAGTCCACGCGGGCATCCGGGTGGTTTCCTGTAGCAAGTGTGCCCGGTCACGGCAAGCAGTCTCGTTCGCCGGGCCGCGAACCGGGCGGTCGATGCCGCGAAAGCCGGTCCGCCGCGCCCAAATTAAGGCTGTTCGGAGGCCGGCAACTGTATTATGGACGGTCCGGCGGCAGCCGGGCGCTGTCAACGGGAGTGGACAAGGTATGCAAACCATCGTGTGCATGAAGTGGGGGACGCGGTATCCCGCCGATTACGTCAATCGGCTCTGGTCGATGGTCAAGCGCAATACGCAGCGCCCGACGCGGCTGGTCTGCTTCACCGATGACACTTCCGGCATTTCCGAAGAGGTCGCCGTCCACCCGCTTCCGCCGATCACCCTTCCCGAGCGGGTGATGTGGCTGCCCTGGCGCAAGCTTTCCATGTGGCAGGCACCGCTGGCCGATCTCGATGGGGACGTTCTCTATCTCGATCTGGATGTCGTCGTCACGGGCGGGCTCGACGTGTTCTTCGATTACAGGCCGGGCCAATTCTGTGCTGCTGAAAACTGGACGCAGCCCGGCAGCCGCATCGGCAACACCTCGATCTATCGCTGGCATGTCGGCCGGCATAGCGAGATTTTCGACCGATTTAATGCGGACCCCGAGGCGGTGCTGCGCGACTATCGCATCGAGCAGCAGTATATTTCCGCGCTGGTCGACGACATGGAGTTCTGGCCCTCGGACTGGTGCGTCAGCTTCAAGCACACGCTTCTGCCGAAATGGCCGATGAACTTCTTCAAGGTTCCGCCCCTGCCGGAGGGGACGCGCGTCGTCGCCTTTACCGGAAAGCCGGACCCGGACGAGGCCGAGATCGGGGCGTGGCCGGTCAATGCGCCGTGGAAGCGGCTTTACAAGCATGTCCGGCCGACCCCGTGGATCACCAAGCACTGGCGGTAGAGCGTTTCCGCTTTTCTCCGAAACGCAAAACTACTTCACACTTTTGCTGGAAATGCTTTAAGCGCTTCAGATCACTTTCTTTTCGTCGTCCTGTGGCCGTTCCAGCCGATGATGGCCGAACAGGCCCGGATAGACGATGCCGATACGGAACTTCTGCCCGCGCCACCAGTGCCGGTTCTGCGGGCAATTGATCGGATGTTCCAGATCCGGCAGGCCGTTGACCTTGCGCGAGGTCGGGTGTTCGCGCGCGAAGCGGATCAGCGTATCGAGAAAGAAACCCTTCGTCGTCAGGAACGACCGGTTGCACCAGTTGAGGGTGTTGGAGCGGGCGACGAATATGCCGTCGCCGAGCGGCTCGATGTCGTCGATGCCCTGATGGGGGAAATCCGGCAGGCAGACGGCTTCATTGGTCCGGGCATTGGCCGATTCGCGGCGCAGCCGTCCGGCAAGCGTCGGCCTCAGCGGAAAGCCGGGCTTCCAGTAGTGCCAGTAGCGCGTGGTCGGCTGCTCCGGGCGAACCTGGAGCTGGATGGCCTGAAGGTCCTGCTCGTCCAGAAGGGTAATGCACCGGGCGACCAGCGCGGCGGCGTTTTGCGGATCGCGCAGCATGCAATCGCATTCCATCACCATGACGGTTTCGGCTTCCGGCAGTTCGGCGCAGCGCGCAAGGCCTTCCTGAATGCCGAGATTGCGGTCGGTGGTGACGGGCGTGTAGCCGAACTGGCGGGCGATCTCGATCTCTTCCGGATCACCTTCCTGGCACAGGACGTAATGCTCGGAAAACAGCGGATAGATCGGCGCCAGCGCCGCCAGCGTGTTGCGCAGCGTCTTCGGCGCCTTCCATGTCAGAATGGAAATTCCGGCGGGCTTCGCCGGCGCGGGTCGGGGAGCAGGATGGTTCGACAAGGATGGGCTCGGTTCGATGACGTTGGAGGGGGCAGGCAGGTGTCGCTTTTTCGTGTTCGTTCAGCTCAGAGGGCCGGTCGGCCATCCGTAATCCTCCGAAAGCGGCAATGCAAACAGGCATTCCAGCATGTATTTCGCGACGCGGGTGCTGTTCGTCCTGCTGTGGGCGATTTGCCAGCCCCGCTGCGCGATCCGCCGCCGGCGTTCGTCGTCCTTCGACAGCGCGACGATATTCTCGGCCAGTTCCTCCCGGCTGGAGAAGGCAAGGACGCCGTCGTCGTAAAGCGTGTCGAGCCTTGCGGGTGCGGAGGTGTGGGCGGCCGTTCCCTGGCCGAGCAGCAGCGCGATCCGGTCGGAACTGTAGAGCAGGGCCTCGGGACGGCGGTCGTCGATCGGGATGTTCAGGTTCTGTGCGGCGGTCGCCAGCGCATTCAGGAAGGCGAGGCCCGAAATCCGCTCCGACCCGCGAATGCCGCCGGCAAAGCGGCGGCGGACATCGGGCGCCAGGTGCGAATCGAGAAAATCGATCTGCTCGTCGCGCGTGCCGATCCGGGTGCCGAGAAACAGGAGATCGAGTTCCAGCTCGTTGCGCTGCCGCTCGAACACGCGGGCGGTCTCGACGGAGCCGTCGACCGGATTGGGGAAGAAATGCACGTTCTTCGGTGCCGGCTCGATGGCGCGGATGGCGGCGGCGTCGCCCGTCGTGATGAAGGAGACGTCGACGTGGTTCGCCCGTTCCCCGAACGTCGCCATCGTCTTCGGACGGAAGGTCGGGTCGACGTTGAACTGGGCGAGTCGGACTGTCTTCACCGCCTCGCGCAGCGCCGCCCAGGTTTCCCCGGTGACGAGGTCCGCGTGGCCGACCATGATGACATGCGGCTGGTAATGGCGGGCGGTTTCGACCAGCTTGAGGTTCATCTTCGCCGCGCCGCGACGGCTGGACCGCAGCAGCGAGGATTCGCGGGCAGTATCCCGGTCCGAGAAGCAGACGACATTGTGCCCCAGCCGGATGAAACCGTTCGCGAGCTTGCGTTCGACGCTGAAGAACGTGCGCTGCGCCTTGCTGCGGGCGAAATCGGCAGCAAGCAGGATTCTCAAGGGGGCGTCACCGGTCATGGCCGCATCTTATCTGCAACAGGAAATTTCAAGATCGGCAGGCGTTTCCGTCATGGTGTCGCCCGAAGGTGATCCGGGCGGCACCGTTGCCTTCAACCCCAGTTGACCGACAGGATCTCATAGCCCTTCGCGCCGCCCGGCGCGTTGACCTCGATCGAGTCGCCGACTTCCTTGCCGATCAGCGCCCGCGCGATCGGCGAGGAGATGGAGATGCGTCCCGCCTTCACGTCGGCTTCCTGATCGCCAACGATCTGGTAGACCTTCTCCTCGTCGGTGTCCTCGTCCACGAGCTTGACGGTCGCGCCGAACTTGATCTTGGAGCCGGACATTTTCGACAGATCGATGACCTCGGCGCGGGCCGTCAGGTCTTCGAGTTCGCCGATGCGTCCCTCGTTGTGGCTCTGGGCCTCCTTGGCCGCGTGGTATTCGGCATTTTCGGACAGGTCGCCGTGGGCGCGCGCTTCCGCGATCGCCTCGATGATCCGGGGACGCTCTTCCTGCTGCCGCCAGCGCAGTTCTTCCTGCAGCTTGACGAAGCCGCTCTGCGTCATGGGCACTTTCTCAACCATTTCCACTTCCTTCTGTCTTCTCGTCGCGCAGCGGCGGACACAAAAGAAAACAGGTCCCGAAGCAAGGCCACGGAACCATGTCTCAAATCAAACGTCCGGCGCTTATAGCAGAAGGACGCAGGCAAATGCCACTTAATTCCGCATCCGCGTCACGATGACCCGGAAAGCATGTCGTCGATTGCCCAAATCCCGGGCGCAGCCGCCTTCAGAAGTAGCTTTGCAGCGGGCGAACCTCGAGCTGGCCCTTCTTCAGCGCCTCGATGGCTTCCGCCGCGGCCTGCGCGCCGGCCATCGTGGTGTAGTAAGGCACCTTCTGCATCAGCGTGGCGCGGCGCAGAGATTTCGAATCGGAGACCGCCTTGTTGCCGTCCGTGGTGTTGATGACGAGCTGGACCTGACGGTTGCGGATGGCGTCCTCGATATGCGGCCGGCCTTCCAGAACCTTGTTGATCTTCAGCGCCTCGATGCCCTTTTCGGCCAGGAAGCGCTGCGTGCCGCCGGTCGCCAGAACCCTGAAGCCGATGTTCGATAACAGGCGGATGGCGGGCAGCACGCGCTCCTTATCCTCGTCGCGCACCGAGACGAAGACCGTTCCCTCGCGCGGCAGCTCGACGCCGGCGCCGAGCTGCGATTTGGCAAAGGCCAGCGCATAATCCGTGTCGAGGCCGATGACCTCGCCCGTCGAGCGCATTTCCGGCCCGAGCAGGATGTCGACGCCGGGGAAGCGGGCGAAGGGGAAGACGGCTTCCTTGACGGCGATGTGGTTGAGGTTGCGCGGATCGGGCTTTTTTCCGTAGGCGGCGATGGCGACGTCGAGCGCTTCCCCGGCCATGACGCGGGCGGCGATCTTGGCGATCGGCGCGCCGATGGTCTTGGCGACGAAGGGCACGGTGCGCGAGGCGCGCGGATTGACTTCGAGGATGTAGATCGTGCCGTCCTTGATGGCGTATTGCACGTTCATCAGGCCGCCGACATTGAGCGCCTTGGCAAGCGCCACCGTCTGCCGCTCCAGCTCGTCGACGGTTTCATTCGACAGCGAGTGGACCGGCAGCGAGCAGGCCGAGTCGCCTGAATGGATGCCGGCTTCCTCGATATGCTCCATGATGCCGCAGACGAAAACGTCGCTTCCATCCGAGAGGGCGTCGACGTCGACCTCGATGGCGTTGGTCAGGTAGCTGTCGAACAGCAGCGGGTTCTTGCCGAGCAGGGTGTTGATCTGGCCGGTCTTGTCGTTCGGATAGCGCTGCTTGATGTCTTCCGGCACCAGTTCCGGAACCGTGTCGAGCAGGTAGGTCTGGAGCATGGATTCGGAATGGATGATCTGCATGGCGCGGCCGCCGAGCACGTAGGACGGGCGCACGACCAGCGGGAAGCCGATCTCGGACGCGACGATGCGCGCCTGCTCGACCGAATAGGCGATGCCGTTGTTCGGCTGGTTGAGGTCGAGCTTCATCAGAAGCTTCTGGAAGCGGTCGCGGTCCTCGGCAAGGTCGATCATGTCCGGGGCGGTGCCGAGGATCGGGATGCCGTTCTTTTCCAGCGCTTCCGCGAGCTTCAGCGGCGTCTGGCCGCCGAACTGCACGATGACGCCGACAAGCTGGCCGTTTTCCTGCTCGGCGCGCAGGATCTCGATCACGTCTTCCGCCGTCAGCGGTTCGAAGTAGAGGCGGTCGGAGGTGTCGTAGTCGGTCGAGACCGTTTCCGGGTTGCAGTTGACCATGATCGCCTCGTAGCCGGCGTCCTTCAGCGCGAAGGCGGCATGGCAGCAGCAATAGTCGAACTCGATGCCCTGGCCGATGCGGTTCGGGCCGCCGCCGAGAATGACGACCTTCCTGCGATCCGAGACCTGGGCTTCCGAGCGGGCCTGGCCGACGAACGGCGTCTCGTAGGTCGAGTACATGTAGGCAGTCGGCGAGGCGAACTCGGCGGCGCAGGTGTCGATGCGCTTGTAGACGGGGCGGACGTTCAGGCCGTTGCGCAGCTCCGCCACTTCCTTGGGGCGCCTGCCCGTCAGGCTGGCGAGGCGGGCGTCGGAAAAGCCCATAGCCTTCAGCATGCGCAGGTTTTCGGCGTCTTCCGGCAGGCCATGCTCGCGGATGCGGGCTTCCGTGTCGACGATGGCCTTGAACTGGGCGATGAACCACGGGTCGATCTTGCAGCCTGCGTGGACTTCGGCCTCAGGCATGCCGAGGCGCAGCGCCTGGGCGACCATGCGCAGGCGATCCGGCGTCGGCGTGCCGATGGCCGCACGGATGGCGTTGTGGTCGTCGCCTTCGCCGAGGCCGGGAATTTCGATCTCGTCGAGGCCCGTCAGGCCGGTTTCGAGGCCGCGCAGGGCCTTTTGCAGCGATTCCGCGAAGGTGCGGCCGATGGCCATGACTTCGCCGACCGATTTCATGGCGGTGGTGAGAACGGGATCGGCGCCGGGGAACTTCTCGAACGCGAAGCGCGGGATCTTCGTCACCACGTAGTCGATGGAGGGTTCGAAGGAGGCAGGCGTCGCGCCGCCGGTGATGTCGTTCTCCAGCTCGTCCAGCGTGTAGCCGATGGCGAGCTTGGCGGCGATCTTGGCGATGGGGAAGCCGGTAGCCTTCGAGGCCAGCGCCGAGGAGCGCGACACGCGCGGGTTCATCTCAATGACGACGAGGCGGCCGTCCTTCGGGTTGACGGCGAACTGCACGTTCGAGCCGCCGGTCTCGACGCCGATCTCGCGCAGCACCGCGATCGAGGCGTTGCGCATGATCTGGTATTCCTTGTCCGTGAGCGTCAGCGCCGGGGCGACGGTGATCGAATCACCGGTGTGGACGCCCATCGGGTCGATGTTCTCGATGGAGCAGATGATGATGCAGTTGTCCGCCTTGTCGCGGACCACTTCCATCTCATACTCCTTCCAGCCGAGCACCGATTCCTCGACGAGGACCTCCGTGGTCGGCGAGGCGTCGAGGCCGCCGGAGACGATCTCGAAGAATTCCGAGCGGTTGTAGGCGATGCCGCCGCCGGTGCCGCCGAGCGTGAAGGAGGGGCGGATGATGGCGGGAAGGCCAACGGTGTCCAGTGCCTGGGCGGCGACGGCCATCGCGTGGCTCATGTAGCGCTGCTTGCGGTCGGTCTCGCCGAGGTTCCACTGGTTTTCCAGCTCGTCGAGCGCCTTGTCGAGTTCGGCGCCGGAAAGCCTGGCCTTCAGCCCGGAGCGGTCGGCCTCGTGCTTCTTGCGGTCGGCGTTCTTGATCTCGGTAGCGTTGGCGAGCATGGAGCGCGGCGTCTCCAGCCCGATCTTCGCCATCGCCTCGCGGAACAGGGCGCGGTCCTCCGCCTTGTCGATGGCTTCCGGCTTGGCGCCGATCATCTCGACATTGTAGCGGTCGAGAACGCCCATGCGCTTGAGGGACAGGGCGGTGTTGAGCGCAGTCTGGCCGCCCATCGTCGGCAGAAGTGCGTCCGGGCGCTCCTTGGCGATGATCTTGGCGACCACTTCGGGCGTGATCGGCTCCACATAGGTGGCGTCGGCCAGGTTCGGATCGGTCATGATCGTCGCCGGGTTGGAGTTCACCAGAATGACCCGGTAGCCCTCTTCCTTCAGCGCCTTGCAGGCCTGGGTGCCGGAATAGTCGAATTCGCATGCCTGGCCGATGACGATCGGCCCCGCGCCGATGATGAGGATGGACTTGATATCTTGGCGCTTGGGCATGACTTCCTACTTCCCGTCTCGATGCCGTGCGGAAGGCCAGCCAGCGCGGATTTTCGCACGGGCCGGGCACAGGCTTTTCTCTATTTCAGGCTAGAAGGGGCTTATAGGCAAATGTCTTGCCGAACGGAACCCCGTATTTTCCGGAATCGACAGAATCCTTGCCGCCGGTTTCCTCGGGCGGTTTCGCGCGGCCGGGCGGCGAATCGCGGCCGATATGGCAATGCGACTGGCTATCTGCGATATATGCGCTATGTACGCCGGCACGTTACGGAGAGATTCCCATGAAGTGGCAAGGTCGCAGGCAATCGGACAATATCGAGGACCGGCGCAACCAGTCGGCCGGCGGTGCCGGTCGCGGCGGCGGCGGCTTTCGCGTGCCGATCGGGCGCGGACGGGGCGGCGGACTGAGCATCGGCGGCATCGTCGTCCTGCTCATCATCAGCTGGGTCCTCGGCATCAATCCCCTGACGCTGCTTTCCGGCGGCGACATCGATCTTGGCGGCGATACGCAGCAGACGAGCGCTCCGGGTTCGTCCGCCCCGCCGGCCAACGACGAGATGACGCAGTTCGTGCGCACCGTTCTCGCCGACACGGAAGACACCTGGAGCGGCATCTTCCAGGCTGCCGGCGAGACGTATCGGGAACCGGTTCTGGTCACGTTCAGCGGGCAGACCTCGTCGGCTTGCGGCATGGCGTCCGTCGCCACCGGCCCCTTTTATTGCCCGGGCGACCAGAAGGTCTATCTGGACATGGACTTCTTCCGCCAGCTTCAGCAGCAGTTCGGCGCATCCGGCGATTTCGCGCAGGCCTACGTGATCGCCCATGAGGTTGGGCACCACGTCCAGAACCTCACCGGCATCCTGCCGAAGTTCAATCAGGCCCGCCGCTCGATGAGCGAGGCGGACGCGAACCGCATGTCGGTGCGCGTCGAGCTTCAGGCCGATTGCTTCGCCGGCATATGGGGCCGCTTCACCGACCAGAAGGGCATTCTCGAAAGCGGCGATCTGGAAGAAGCGCTGAACGCCGCCCACCAGATCGGCGACGACACGTTGCAGAAGCGCAGCCAGGGCTATGTCGTGCCCGACAGCTTCAACCACGGAACGTCGGCCCAGCGCATGCGCTGGTTCAAGCAGGGCTTCGACAGTGGCCGGGTCTCGGCCTGCAACACCTTCGAACTGCCCTACGAGCAGCTTTAGGGGCCGTTCCCAAGCGTATCGGAGAACCTGCGTCGGCGCGTTTCCGCGGCGATGCACGAGGAAATTCGCGGTCCGTCATCACGCGGATTGAAGGCATTCATCAATAATTCTGCTCGGTCGCCCGGCAGGCTTGCCAGCTGCCGGCATGTCGAATATGCACGATTGCAAGGCCGCTCACCCTTTCAGGGAGCGGCCTTTTGTCGTCTGGAGAATGGAAAATGCAGGATCTGGTGCGGAAAAGCGCGGTTTTGCCGGAAAATTCATGGTGGTCGCATATTCGCGGCACGCTTTCGATCGGCATACCGCTGGTCGGCGCGCAACTGGCGCAACTCGGCATCCACACGACCGACGTCATCATCATCGGTCAGCTCGGTGCCCAGTCCCTTGCCGCCATCGTGCTGGCCGGGCAGTTCCTGTTCACGATCTTCATCTTCGGCACCGGCTTTTCGATGGCGGTCGTGCCGATGGTGGCGCAGGCCTACGGGCGGGGCGAAGTGACGGCGGTGCGCCGCTCCCTGCGCATGGGGCTCTGGGTCGCCATCGGCTACTGGATCGCGATGCAGCCGGCGCTCCTGAATGCCGAGGCCATCCTCATCCGGCTCGGCCAGCAGCCGGAAACCGCCGCCCTTGCCGGGCGATATGTGGCCATCGCCGAATTCGGCCTCCTGCCGGGCCTGCTGTTCATCGCGCTGCGCTCGATGGTCTCCGCCATCAATCGCGCGGCCGTGGTGCTCTGGGCGACGATCTTCATGCTGGTCACGAATGCGGTGCTCGCTTACGGGCTGGTGCTCGGCCATTTCGGACTGCCGGCGCTGGGGATGGATGGCGCGGCCTTCGTCGCCGTCTTCGTGCAGTTCGCCGGCCTTGCCGTTCTGGTCGTCTATATTCAGGGCCGCGCCGAGACGCGCGCCTACCAGGTTTTCGTCCGCTTCTGGCGGCCCGACTGGCAGGCGCTGAAGGAGGTCATCCGGCTCGGTCTTCCGATCTGCATCACGATCCTGGCGGAAGTGTCGCTCTTTTCGGCCAGCTCTCTGATGATGGGCGCGCTCGGCACCGTCGAGCTGGCCGCGCACGGCATCGCGCTTCAGCTTGCCTCGATCACCTTCATGATTCCGCTCGGGCTGGGGCAGGGTGCGACGGTGCGCATCGGCGTCGCCCACGGCAAGGGCGATTTCACCGGCGTGCGCCGGGCGGCGATCACCGTCGTCATCCTGGCCGCGATCGTCTCCATCACAGGCGGCCTGGCCTTCGCCCTCATTCCGGAAAAGTTCGCCGCCCTGTTCCTGAACCCGGAGACGCCGAATGCCGGGGCCGTGCTGGCCTATGCCGGACCGCTGATCGTCACGGCCGGGCTGTTCCAGCTCTGCGACGGCCAGCAGGCGATCTTCGCGAGCCTGCTGCGCGGTCTCAAGGACGCGCGCGTGCCGATGCTTCTGGCGCTGGTGGCCTACTGGCCCATCGGCTTCTTCACGGCCTGGCTCCTGGCCTTCCCGCTGGGGTTCGGTGGCATCGGCGTCTGGTTCGGCATCGTCTTCGGCCTGCTCGCGGCCTCGATCATGCTGTGCATCCGCTTCGTGCTGCTGCTGAAGCGCGAGAAGCTGGCGCTCGATCCAGGAGGAATCGGGCAGGAGGCGGTTCATGCACGTTGACGCAGATGGCTTGATCGGAACAGTGGGAGAGGCACCCTATCAGGACGAGTTTTGTCCTGTGTTGAAGGCTGTTCGTTTCCGTCTGGTCGGCGACGCAGGCTCTCTGGTTCACAGCATCTATGTTTATGGAAGCGTGGCGGCGGGATGTGCAATTCCGGGACGATCCGATCTCGACCTGTCCCTGATCCTGAACACGCCGCCTTCTATGAATGAAAGGGCGCTGCTCGAACGAATCCGGCAGGAGACCGAGTCAGATCATCCCGTCGTCAGCAAGATTGACTTTGACATAGGTTCACTGGGTGACTTTGCCTCACCTGATGCAGGGATGGCCTGGCGCTATTGGCTCAAGCATCATTGCCGATGCATAGAGGGCGAGGACCTTGCCAGCGGTATCGTCCCGTTCGCGCCGTCGAAGGCGCTTGCGCTCGCTGTGAATGATGATTTCAGCACCGTTCTCGGCCAATATGTGACTCTGCTGCGAGAGGAGCCGCCTGCCAGAACCTCACAGCGCCTTGTCAGAGAAGCTTCCCGAAAGGTTGTTCGCGCGACCAATATCCTGCGTCTGGAAACGGATCGGGACTGGCCGGCAACTCTCGAAGATCACGCAGAGAGGTTCTGTCGCCTCTTTCCGGAGCAAGCCCGCGAGATGCGGTATTTTCTGGAGCAGGCGCACGAACCGGTGGCAGAACCGGCTGATTTCACGAGGCGTCTGCGACTCTTCAAGGCGTGGATGGAGACTGTCATCCGGAATGACACCCCATCCAGCCAGTAAGCGGTTCGTGCGCATAACCGCCGTTTCGTCTCGGAAACCTGAATTTAGCGGCAGATATTTGCGACAGAAAGTATTCTGCATTCCGGTTGAGGATCGGGCTCGTCGCGGGCCCTTTCCATTCTGGAATTGTCGAGTCTCCTCAGCGCCTTCCGGCAGGCTGTTCCTGTCGACTGTGAAGCCGTGGGTCATGGAAACGATCTCGACTTGTCGGTCGTGTAGTCCTTCACCGGATGGTTGGCGCCGTGGTGGCCTTGGTGCATCTTGATCGCGGCGGCTTGAGAAACGCTCAGCGTCGAAAGCAAAAGATCCTCTCGTCGCGCCAGCCCCTAACCCGAATAATGCACTGTTCGGGGGCGGGACGGGTGTGGCTGGCGGTTTATCTTGCGGTCAATATTTCCGCGAAACATTCATTTCGCCCGACCGTCGCATAACATCCGAATTTGCGACACGTGAGAAGGCTTTTGAAAATTACGAGAAACGTCAATGGGTAGCTTGCGGATGCGCTGGTTGAATGTCTCGGCGGCTTTGACGATATTGACGATAGTCGTTTCGTTTTCAGTCGCCTATTCTGCCAATCACCAGCTTTTCGGCACTGTAAAGATGCCAATCCTCCGGGGCTACGGCGGCACGACCTTTGAGGACATACGAAATTTCGAACTCTGGCGTGTCGTCACCGCACAACTCATTCATGCGAAACAGGCCCATATGCTGCTGAATGCCCTCTGCCTGCTTCTACTCGGCAGTCTGGTGGAAAGCAGGGTCGGTGGCTGGTGGACGTTTTCGATCTGGCTGATTGCGGGTGGAATAGCTACTGTCATCAGCCCGATCCTGATCGAGGCACCGTGGAATGTAGGAACCGGGGCATCACAGGCGACCTTCGCGTTTGCGGGATGCGCGACAGTGCTTGCGCTTTCAGATGCCCTGAAGCGTAAGCCGGCGTGGACCTTGATTGCGCTTGTCGTCCTTCCTGGTTTCGCGCTCGACCTGATTTATGACGGGTATCCCAAACCCGGTCATGTTGCAGGTTTTGTGCTCGGAATGATCTTCGGCAAACTTTACATGAACCGCCGGAGCACAGGTCTTCGCTTGTCGCACAAATCCTGAGTTTCGCGCTAAAATCGCCAGCGCAGAAAAATCGGGGAAATTTCTGTCGCAAGCGTCAGGTGCAAAGGTTTCTGGTTTTGCACCTGACGTTCGCGACAGAAAGTATTCCACATTCCGGCTGAGGATCGGGCTCGTCGCGGGCCCTCTCCATCCTGGAATTGTCGAGTCTTCTCAGCGCTCTGCGAGCGCCGGCTCGCCCTTCTTCTCGCGCACCATGTTGATGAAGCGGCGGAAGAGGTAGTGGCTGTCCTGCGGGCCGGGGGAGGCTTCGGGGTGGTGCTGCACGGAGAAGACCGGCTTGCCCGCCAGCCGCAGGCCGCAGTTGGAGCCGTCGAACAGGGAAACGTGAGTCTCCTCAACGCCTTCCGGCAGGCTGTTCCTGTCGACTGCGAAGCCGTGGTTCATGGAAACGATCTCGACCTTGTCGGTCGTGTAGTCCTTCACCGGATGGTTGGCGCCGTGGTGGCCCTGGTGCATCTTGACCGTGGTGCCGCCGAGCGCCAGCGCCAGCATCTGGTGGCCGAGGCAGATGCCGAAGACCGGCAGGCCGCTTTCCACCAGCGTGCGGATGACCGGAACGGCATATTCGCCGGTGGCGGCCGGGTCGCCGGGGCCGTTCGACAGGAAGATGCCGTCCGGGTTCAGCGCCAGAATGTCCTCGGCGGCGGTTTTCGCCGGAACGACCGTGACGCGGCAATCGAGCCCGGCGAAGAGGCGCAGGATGTTGCGCTTCACGCCGTAGTCGACGCAGACGATGTGATAGCGCGCGCCGGCCGGGTCGAGTTCGCCGTAGCCCTCGTCCCACACCCACGGCTTTTCCGTCCACTGCGAGGACTGGCCGGACGTGGCTTCTTTCGCAAGGTCAAGGCCGACGAGGCCGCTCCAGTCGCGGGCCTCCTTCTTCAGCGCCTCGACGTCGAAGACGCCGTTCGGATCGTGGGCGATAACGGCGTTCGGCGCACCGTGCTCGCGGATCCACGCGGTCAGCGCGCGGGTGTCGATGCCGGAAAGGCCGATGACGCCGCGGGCCTTCAGCCACTGGTCGAGATGCTTCGCGGCCCTGTAGTTCGAGGGCTCGGTGATCGAGGCCTTGAAGATGACGCCGACCGCGCCGCGGCGGGCGGCGGGCGTCAGGTCCTCGATGTCCTCTTCATTGGTGCCGACATTGCCGATATGCGGGAAGGTGAAGGTGACGATCTGGCCGAGATAGGAGGGATCGGTGAGGATTTCCTCATAGCCGGTCAGCGCCGTATTGAAGCAGACTTCGGCCTGGACCTTGCCGGTCGCGCCCACGCCGACGCCTTCGATGACAGTGCCGTCTGCCAGAACGAGCAGGGCGGTCGGTCTGGCGGTGGTCCAGCCCTCGGTCGGTTTGGGGGTCGCGGTCATGTTGTCTCGCCTTTCCGGTTCGGTCCGGGGCGTGCGGAAACCGGCCCCGGCGAACCTCGTTTTCGTGCAGCCGGGCGCGCGGGCTGGAGGCCCGGTCGGCGCAGGATTTTCGGATTTCGTGCTAGGTGCGGGAAAATAGACAAAGGCTTCTTCCGGGTCAATCGCGCGGCGCCAGATTCCCGGGAATTAAGGACTCTTTTCTTTCCAATGCCTTGCCGGATTGCATTTGCATATCGCCTCGGCCTTGGGATATGACGGTTGCGTCTGACGGGAAACGCCATCGTTCCGAAGCCGCTCACGACTTTTCAGGGAGACGCACACAATGATCCGCGATACGCTCACGTCGGCCATGAAAGAGGCGATGAAGGCCAAGGACACTGTGCGGCTTTCCACCGTGCGGTTGATCCAGACGGCCGTCAAGGATCGAGACATCGCCCATCGTGGCGCCGGCAAGGACCCGGTGACGGACGACGAAATCCTCCAGATCCTCACCAAGATGATCAAGCAGCGCGAGGAATCGGCGAAGATCTACGACGATGGCGGTCGCGCCGAACTCGCCGCACAGGAGCGCGCCGAAATCGAGATCATCCGCGATTTCATGCCGCAGCAGCTCGACGATGCGAAGGTGCGCGAGATCATCGCCGCCGTGATCGCGGAAACCGGCGCCGAGGGCCTGCGTGACATGGGCAAGGTGATCGGCACGCTCAAGGAGCGCTATCCCGGCCAGATCGACTTCGCCAAGGCGTCGGGCGTGGTGAAGGAACTGCTGAAATAGGTTCCCGCTTTCCCGGTTGTGGATAGCGGGCAGGACATGCCGCCCTTATGGCGCTTGAGGGATGGACGGCCTATATAGAACAAGGCCGGAGCCCGAGGACCCAATGCGCTTTTCCCAATCCTTTCTCGAAGAGATACGTGACCGCGTACCGATCTCCCAGGTGATCGGGCGGCGCGTGACGTGGGACCGGAAGAAGACCAACACCTCGCGCGGCGACTGGTGGGCGTGCTGCCCGTTCCACGGCGAGAAGAGCCCGAGCTTCCATTGCGAGGACCGCAAGGGGCGCTACCATTGCTTCGGCTGCGGCGTGTCGGGCGATCACTTCCGTTTTCTCACCGATCTGGAAGGATTGAGCTTTCCCGAGGCGGTGCAACAGATCGCCGACCTTGCCGGCGTGCCGATGCCGCAGCGCGACGTTCAGGCCGAGCGGCGCGAGAAGGAGCGGGCCGGGCTGATCGACGTCATGGAAATGGCGGCGCAGTTCTTCCAGGACCAGTTGCAGACGGCGGCGGGCGCGAAGGCGCGCGCCTATCTGCGCGAGCGCGGGCTTTCCGGCCGCACCATCGAGACGTTCCGCCTCGGCTATGCGTCCGACAGCCGCAATGCGCTGAAGACCTTCCTTGCCGGCAAGGGCATCCCGAAGGAGGATATCGAGGCGTGCGGCCTCGTCGTCCACGGGCCGGAGATTCCGGTCTCCTACGACCGTTTCCGCGACCGCATCATGTTTCCGATCCTGTCCTCGCGGGAAAAGGTGATCGCCTTCGGCGGGCGGGCGCTCTCACCCGACGCACCGGCGAAATATCTCAACTCCAACGAGACGGAACTCTTCCACAAGGGCAGCGTGCTTTACAATTTCGCCCGCGCCCGGCGGGCCGCGCAGGCCGGCGGCGGACGTTCGGAGCCCGGCACGGTGATCGCCGTCGAGGGCTATATGGACGTGATCGCGCTGGCGCAGGCGGGCATCGAGAACGCCGTCGCGCCGCTCGGCACGGCGCTGACCGAGAATCAGCTCGAACTGCTCTGGCGGATGACGCCCGAGCCGGTCCTCTGCTTCGACGGCGACGGCGCGGGTCTGAGGGCCGCGGCGCGGGCCGCCGATCTGGCGCTGCCGCATATCAAGCCGGGGCGTACCGTGCGCTTCGCGCTGCTGCCGGACGGCAAGGACCCGGACGACCTGGTGAAGCATGAGGGGCGGGCGCCCTTCGACCGGGTGCTGAACGAGGCGAAGCCGCTTGCCGAGATGATCTGGAGCCGGGAAGCGAACGGCACCTTCGACACGCCGGAAAAGCGCGCCGAACTGGAAGCGCGGCTGAGGCAGATCGTCTCCGTCATCGCCGACGAGAACGTGCGCCGCCATTACCAGCAGGACATGCGCGACCGGCTGAACGCCTTCTTCAACGCCTCGCGTCAGCCGCGCGGCAATGGCGAGGGGCGTTTCCAGCCGCAGGGCGGGCGCGGCAATTTTCGCGGGCAGGGAGGTCGCGGAGGACAGGCGCCGTCGGGTTTTTCCGGCGGCATCTCCGACCGGCTGACGCGTTCGACGCTGGTCAAGGGGGCTTACGAGCATCCGTCGCTGAGGGAAAGCGTCCTGGCGCTCACCGTGGTCAACCATCCCGGCCTGATGCTGGAGACCTATGACGAGATCGCCGGCATCGAATACGAGAACCGGGAGCTGACGCGCTTCTGGTCGGCGCTTCTGTCGGCCGGGGCGCTGCTCGGCCACCGGCTTTCGGCGGAAAGCCTGCGCGAGGTGCTGGAGGCGGAAGGGTTCGGGCCGCTGATTGCGGCGATGGAGCAGCAGATCCGCAATGCGCGTCTGTGGACCGCGACGGTGGAGGCGGCGTTTGAGGATGCACGCGAGGGATACGGGCAGGCCTATGCGCTGCACAAGCGGGCGATCGATCTCAGGCGGCAGAAGCTGGAACTGGAGCGTTCGATCGCCGAGGCGACGGAGGCGGAGGACGCCGAGCGCCTGACGCCGCTTTACCGCGCGCTTCAGGAAGTTCACCTCGAAATCAGCCGGATGGAAAACCAGGAGGCGATCATCGACGGGTTCGGCGTCCTGTCGGGCCGGATCAAGGGACCGGCGGCCTCCGGCTCCTGATTGGCGCGGAACCCCTTGTTTTTGCCGGTTGCGATCCTAAATAGGGAAACGAGATTGCCGGCTAGTGCGCTTTAGGGACCTGAATCCCGGTGCCGGTTCATTTTTCGTTAAGTTTTCCACCGGAAAGGCTTGACGGGACGCAGAATTGTGGGAATCACGATTTGAGTCAAAAATGCAGGGGCCGGACGGGCCGCGGAACCATGACCGGACAGTCTCTCGATAAAGCGCTGCGCACGGTGCGTGCGGCGGCGGTGGTTAAGCAGGAATTAAAGATCGCTCCGATAGGTTCGGAGAAGTGATTCGGTAGCAGGCCGGCGCACGACGATGCGACGGCCTGTCTTTGCGAGTTGCGATATCAAGTTGGAGCGGTTCCGAAGTCGGGAGCAGCCGGGCTTCCGCCCGGATCTTCCGCGAAGAACATAGGCGTCAGGGAAAGCGACGAATGGCAACCAAAGTCAAAGAAAACGAAGAAGCCGAGAACGAGCGCGAAGGTTCTCACGACGGTCCGCTTCTCGATCTTTCTGATGACGCGGTCAAGAAGATGATCAAGGCCGCGAAGAAGCGCGGCTATGTGACGATGGACGAGCTGAACTCGGTCCTGCCTTCGGAGGAAGTGACCTCCGAGCAGATCGAGGACATTCTCTCCATGCTTTCCGACATGGGCATCAACGTCATCGAGGACGAGGATGTCGAGGAAGCCGCGCCGAGCGAGGACGACGACAGCGACGACGACGCCGAAGGCGGCGAGATCGCTCCGTCCTCCGGCACGGCGCTTGCCGCCGCCAAGAAGAAAGAGCCGACCGACCGCACGGACGACCCGGTGCGCATGTATCTGCGCGAGATGGGTTCGGTGGAGCTTCTGTCGCGCGAAGGCGAAATCGCCATCGCCAAGCGCATCGAGGCCGGCCGCGAAACCATGATTTCGGGCCTCTGCGAGAGCCCGCTGACCTTCCAGGCGCTGATCATCTGGCGTGACGAGCTGAACGAAGGCACGACACTGCTGCGCGAGATCATCGACCTCGAGACGACCTATTCCGGTCCCGAGGCGAAGGCCGCCCCGCAGTTCCAGAGCCCGGAGAAGATCGAGGCTGACCGCAAGGCGGCTGAGGAAAAGGAAAAGACCCGCCGGGCGCGGCCGTCCGCCGCCAATGACGACGACATCACCAATGTCGGCGGCGAGGGCCTGCCTCCCGAGGAGGAAGAGGAAGACGAGGACGAATCCAACCTCTCGCTCGCCGCGATGGAAGCGGAACTGCGCCCGCAGGTCATGGAGACGCTGGACGTCATTGCCGATACCTACAAGAAGCTGCGCAAGCTTCAGGACCAGCAGGTGGAAGCCCGCCTTGCCGCCACCGGCACGCTGTCTTCCGCCCAGGAGCGCCGCTACAAGGAACTGAAGGACCAGCTTGTCACGGCGGTGAAGTCGCTGTCGCTGAACCAGAACCGCGTGGATTCGCTCGTCGAGCAGCTTTACGATATTTCCAAGCGCCTGATGCAGAACGAGGGCCGCCTGCTGCGCCTTGCCGAATCCTACGGCGTCAAGCGCGAGGCGTTCCTGGAGCAGTACCAGGGCGCGGAACTCGATCCGAACTGGATGAAGTCCATCGGCAATCTGGCCGGCCGCGGCTGGAAGGAATTCGCCAAGAGCGAAAACCAGACGATCCGCGACATTCGTCAGGAGATCCAGAACCTCGCCACGGAAACCGGCATCTCCATCGCCGAATTCCGCCGCATCGTCTCGATGGTCCAGAAGGGCGAGCGCGAGGCGCGCATCGCCAAGAAGGAAATGGTCGAGGCCAACCTACGTCTGGTGATTTCCATTGCCAAGAAGTACACGAACCGCGGCTTGCAGTTCCTCGATCTCATCCAGGAAGGCAATATCGGCCTGATGAAGGCAGTCGACAAGTTCGAGTATCGCCGCGGCTACAAGTTCTCGACCTATGCCACCTGGTGGATCCGGCAGGCGATCACCCGCTCGATCGCCGACCAGGCCCGCACCATCCGCATTCCGGTGCATATGATCGAGACGATCAACAAGATCGTCCGCACATCGCGCCAGATGCTGCACGAGATCGGCCGCGAGCCGACGCCGGAGGAACTGGCCGAAAAGCTCGCCATGCCGCTCGAAAAGGTGCGCAAGGTGCTGAAGATCGCCAAGGAGCCGATCTCGCTCGAAACCCCGGTGGGCGACGAGGAGGATTCGCATCTCGGTGACTTCATCGAGGACAAGAACGCGCTGCTGCCGATCGACGCCGCCATTCAGGCGAACCTGCGCGAGACGACCACCCGCGTTCTCGCCTCGCTCACCCCGCGCGAGGAGCGCGTGCTGCGCATGCGTTTCGGCATCGGCATGAATACCGACCACACGCTGGAGGAAGTTGGCCAGCAGTTCTCGGTGACGCGCGAGCGTATCCGCCAGATCGAGGCCAAGGCGCTGCGCAAGCTCAAGCACCCGAGCCGCTCGCGCAAGCTGCGCTCGTTCCTCGACAGCTAGGCGACGCGACGATCGCGATATTCCAAAGGCCGGCGGAAACGCCGGCCTCACTGTATTGGCACACCTTGTCTTTCGTCACCCTCGGGCTCGAGCCCCAAGGGTCCACGCCGCATGCGGCACGGTGGATGGTCGGGTCGAGCCCGACCATGACGGAAGAGAGGGATGAACCGTTTGAGCCGGCGTTATCGCCGGCCTTTGCCGTTTGTATCGGCTGACCTCTCGAAGATTTTCCTGCGGATTCCCGATTGAGGATTGGACCTTGCCGGCATGCGGTCTTACATGCGTGTCATGCAGGAAAGGTCACACCAGTCGAGCCGGGGTTTTGCATGGGGCGTTGCGGTCTCGGTGCTGCTGCACCTGTTCGCCGTGGCCGCTTTCCTGATCCACCTGCCCATGCCTTCGCCGACGCAGGAGGAGACGGTTTCGGTGGATATCGTGCCGGAACCCGAGCCGGAGCCCGAACAGGCACCGGAGCCCGAACCCGAACCCGAGGCCGAAGCGCCTCCTGAACCGGAAGCACCCGAACCCGAACCGCCCGAGCCGGAAACGGCCGAGGAGGAGGCGTCGCCGCCTGAACCGCCTGCGCCACGGGCGACCATGCTTGCGATCCCGCCGCCGGTGTCCGACGCTCCCGAATCCGAGACGGCAATGGGGAACACGGCGCCGGAACGGGTGGAAGCGCCCGTCGAGACGGGACCGAAGGCCGAGGAGACGGGTGAGGACGCTTCCGCTCCGACGGCACCCGATGCGCAATCCGAGACGATGGACGACGCCGCCGCCGACGTCGCGCCGGAGGCTGCTGGCGAAGAGGCGCCTGAAGCCGCGGTGGATATTCTGGCGGTCGAGGGAGAGGAGGGGACCGAGATTTCGATCGAGAACCCGCCGGTGCCTTTGCCGCGGCCGGAACTCCCGGCCGGCGCGCCGGAGACCGGCACCGCCCATGCCGCTGCCGGCCCGCTCGAGCCGGCGGAGCGAACGTTCTCCGACGACCGGCTGGTGGCCGACCCCACGTTGCGCGACTCGCTCGGCCAGCTTCCCCTGTCGCGGCGGATCGTTCAGCTTTGCGCGGTGGAGGCGCTATCGCAGATCATGGCGGCGCGGCCGGGCGTTGCCTTGCACGGCATGGTTCCGTTCGCCGACAATGTCGGCAAGGTCGAGAACAACACGCTGGATGCGTCCGGCGGCGCTTACCGCACGATGAGCGGCGACTGGTACGATATCTCCTTCCGCTGCTCGGTGAACCCGGAGCGGATGCAGGTCACGGATTTCAGCTATCGTCTGGGAGAAAAGAAGATTACCCGCGAGGAGCGCCTTGCGCGCGGTCTGTCGCGCGATTGAGGGAAGATGGGTGAAACGGCGGCCCGGACGGACGACAAGACGGCTTATCGTTCTCTTTCGTCATGGTCGGGCCTGACCCGAGGATCCACCGCGCCGCTCGCGGCGTGGAGCGTTGGGGCTCGAGCCCGAGGGTGACGAAGGAAGATGGCGTAAAGGCCGGCGGCAATGCCGGCCTTCTGCCTCATTCCTCGGCGCTGAACACCGTTTTCGCTTCGCCGGCGTTCAGCTTGCAGATCTTGATCCGGTCGCGGTGCTGGGCGAGAAGATCGCTCGAAAGCAGTTTTTCCGCCAGATCCGCCGGCAGGGACAGCAGAACGCGGTCGCCGTCTTCGGTGGCGGTTTCGTCCGTCACCCTGGCGGTGATCATGCCGCCGGCGATGGTGTTGTGGGTTTCGGGATCGATCAGGATGAAGGCGCCGGTCGTGCGGTTGTCGAGATAGGCGTCGAAGATCGCCATTTCCTCGAAATCCAGCCGCACGCTGCCGATGGCGTTCATCGGCAGGTGCAGCGCCGGGTTCCATCGGCCGGTGGCGAGATCGAGCGCGTTCTGCGGCTCGACGACGACACGCTGGCTGCGGCTGCCGGCCTTCAGCCAGTAGCGCTTGCCCGGCTCGATGCCTTCCGGCTGGAGGGCGACCAGCTTGGCGGCGAAGGAAAGGCCGGTCATGGGCTGGCTTTCCTCGGAAACGATCATGTCGCCACGGGCCACGTCGACCTGCCGGTCCAGCACCAGCGTGACCGCGTCTCCCGCCACGGCGGCGTTGCGCACGAGGTCGAAGGTCACGATCTGGCGGACATGGGCGGTTTCGCCCGAGGGCAGGATCGTCACGGCGTCGCCCGGCTTGATCGCGCCGCCGGCCACCGTGCCCTGATAGCCGCGGAAGCTCTCGCCCGGGCGGGCGACGCGCTGCACGGGCAGGCGGAAGCCGCCGGTCTGGGACGAGCGTGCCGGCGAGAATTCGAGCGTTTCCACCAGTGTCGGGCCTTCATACCACGGCATGGTCTCATGCGCGGGGCTGACGACGTTCTCGCCCTTCAGCGCCGACATGGGGATCGCCGTCACCTTCACCGGCCCGAGGTTTCTGGCGAATTCGCGGAACGCGGTAGCGATTTCCTCGAAGCGGAACTGGCTGTAGTCCACGAGGTCGATCTTGTTCACGGCCAGGACGAACTGGCGGATGCCCATCAGCGAGGCGATGGTGGCGTGGCGGCGCGTCTGTTCGAGCAGGCCAGCGCGGGCGTCGATCAGCAGCACCGCAAGGTCTGCCGTCGAGGCGCCGGTCGCCATGTTGCGCGTATATTGTTCGTGGCCGGGCGTGTCGGCGACGATGAACGACCGGCGGTCGGTCGCGAAATAGCGATAGGCGACGTCGATGGTGATGCCCTGTTCGCGCTCGGCCTGAAGACCGTCGAGCAGCAGGGCGAAATCCGGCAGGCCGAGGTCGTTCTGGCGCGAGCCGTCGCGCTTCAGCGACGCGGCCTGGTCTTCCTTCACCGCCTTGGTATCCCAGAGCAGGCGGCCGATCAGGGTCGACTTGCCGTCATCGACGCTGCCGCAGGTGATGAGGCGCAGCGGGCGCGTGTCGCGGCCCGGGCGGCCCGGCTCGGCGAAGGGAATGATCGTGGCGGACGCGGAAATAGCGATCTCGGATGCGGTGCTCATCAGAAGTAACCCTCGCGCTTCTTCTTTTCCATCGAGCCGGACTGGTCTCGGTCGATGGCGCGGCCCTGGCGTTCGGACACGGTTGCGATTTCCAGTTCGGCGATGACTTCGTCCAGCGTCGCGGCTTCGGAGCGGATGGCGCCTGTCAGCGGGAAGCAGCCGAGCGTGCGGAAGCGGATCGAATCCTCCTTGATCTCCTCGCCCGGCAGAAGCGGCAGGCGCGGGTCTTCGGCAAGGATCATCATGCCGTCGCGCTCGATGAAGCGGCGACGCGTGGCGAAATAGAGCGGCGGCAGCGGAATGTTTTCGAGCTGGATATAGCGCCAGATGTCGACCTCGGTCCAGTTCGACAGGGGGAAGGCGCGCACGCTTTCGCCCTTCTTCACCATGCCGTTATAGATGTTCCACAGTTCCGGGCGCTGGTTGCGCGGGTCCCAGCGGTGGTCCGGCGTGCGGAAGGAATAGATGCGCTCCTTGGCGCGGGAGGCTTCCTCGTCGCGCCGGGCGCCCCCGAAGGCCGCGTCGTATTTGCCGGCATCCAGCGCCTGCCGCAGCGCCTCCGTCTTCATGATGTCCGTGTAGACGGTCGAGCCATGCGTGAAGGGGGTGATATTTTCCGCCTTGCCGCGCGGATTGGTGTGAACGACGAGATCGAGGTCGTATTTCTCGGCGATCTCGTCGCGGAAGGCGATCATTTCCCGAAACTTCCAGCCGGTGTCGATGTGCAGCAACGGGAAGGGGATGCGGCCCGGAAAGAATGCCTTGCGGGCGAGATGCAGCAGAACCGAGGAATCCTTGCCGATCGAATAGAGCATGACCGGGCGTTCGAATTCTGCGGCCACTTCCCGGAAGATATGGATCGCCTCGTTTTCGAGCGCTTTCAAATGCGGGTCGAGCGGCGGCCTGGCGGTCTGCGTCGGATGAGCTTCCGTCTCGGGAAGGCTGGTCTGCATCGGGTGTCTCCGGGAAATGCACGCGGCGGGCTTTTCTTTGATGAGGCCGCAGTATCGCGTGTCATCGGGCCGGAAGACAGAAATCCGGTTCCAGAGTGAAGCGGGAAATGAGCAAATGTCACCTGAACGCACAAAAATTGCGCAAAACAATCGACCGCATCCGGATATTCCGGGCGGTTCGGCTCGTGACGGAACCGACATTAGCAGGACGGATCCGAATAATCCATATGAATTTTATGGACAATATGTTTTTCAGGTGCGTGGCTATGAGCTGCAACCGTCGATGCCTATACTTTCGTCGAAGGTTTTTGCATTACAGCCCTGCGTTTTACAATGTTGTAAAAGTGCGTGGCCGGGCCGATCTTGCAACCGTGAAAAAATAGCAAGAATGGATGGAAAAAGTCATGTCCGCTGTAAAGAAGAATGTCTTTCGTCGCACGCTTGCCGTGGTCGGCGCTGCTGTCAGCGCTGCGGCTGCCGTGCGCAATCATCGCCGCCCGAGCGATGCCGCGCTTCGCGAACTGGGAATCGATCCCGCAGGCTTCCCGTCCGTCCGCGAATTCTGAGCGGGGCGGCGGGTTCCCCCGCCGCAATCTCCAGAGTGCTTGATGAAGAGAACTCCGCCCGAGGCGGGGTTCCCGTGGTGGATCAGTCCTCGTTTGCTGCAAGCTGGCCCAGAATCTTTCCGCGTCCGCGCAGGCGCAGGATGAGCGGAACGACGAGTGCCGCCGCGGCGAGAAAGAGCAGCGTTGCCGCGATCGGCGAGGTGATGAGCACCGTAAAATCGCCCTGGCCGATGGCCAGTGCGCGGCGCAATTGCTGTTCGGCGAGCGGCCCGAGAATGAGGCCCACCACGACCGGCGCAATCGGATAGCCCAGCACCCGCATCGCATAGCCGACCACGCCGAACGCCAGCAGCATGCCGAGTTCGAACACGGACGGATTGGCGCCGATGGTGCCGAGCGTGGCGAACAGCAGGATTCCCGCATAAAGCCACGGCCGCGGAATGGTCAGCAGCTTCACCCAGAGGCCCACCAGCGGCAGGTTGAGGATCAGCAGCATGAGGTTGGCGATCAGCAGGCTGGCGATCAGGCCCCAGACGAGCTGGGGATTGGTGGCGAACAGCAGCGGCCCCGGCTGGAGACCGTATTGCTGGAAACCGGCCAGCATGATCGCCGCCGTGGCCGAGGTCGGCAGGCCGAGGGTGAGCAGCGGGACGAGCGTGCCGGCGGCCGAGGCGTTGTTGGCGGCTTCCGGCCCGGCGACGCCCTCGATGGCGCCGTTGCCGAATTCCTCCGGATGCTTGGTCAGACGCTTTTCGGCGGCATAGGACAGGAAGGTGCCGATTTCGGCGCCGCCTGCCGGCATGGCGCCAATGGGGAAGCCGATGGCGGTGCCGCGCAGCCAGGGTTTCCACGACCGCGACCAGTCCTTCGCCGTCATCCACACCGAGCCGCGCACGGCCTCGATGGTTTCCTGAACGCGATTGCCCTGTGCGGCGATATAGAGCGTTTCGCCGATGGCGAACATGGCGACGGCGAGCGTCGTCACCTCCACCCCGTCGAGAAGATCCGGAACGCCGAAGCTCATGCGGGCCTGCCCGCTCAACTGGTCGATGCCGATGATGGCGAGCGCGAAGCCGACGAAAAGCGAGGTCAGGCCGCGCAGTGTCGAATCGCCGAAGGCCGAGGAGACGGTGACGAACGCCAGCACCATCAGCGCGAAATATTCACGGGGGCCGAAGACCAGCGCCAGCTTGACGATGACCGGTGCGATGAAGGCCAGCCCGATGGTGGCGATGAGGCCGGCGATGAACGACCCGATGGCCGCCGTCGCGAGCGCCGGGCCTCCGCGACCGGCCCGGGCCATCTTGTTGCCCTCGAGCGCGGTGACGATGGAGGCGCTTTCCCCCGGCGTGTTGAGCAGGATGGAGGTCGTGGAGCCGCCATACATGCCGCCGTAGTAGATGCCGGCGAACATGATGAGCGAACCCGCGGGATCGAGCTGGAAGGTGATGGGCAGGAGCAGCGCCACGGTGAGCGCCGGCCCGATGCCCGGCAGAACGCCGACGGCCGTGCCGAGCGTCACGCCGATCAGCGCATAGATCAGGTTCATGGGCTGGGCGGCGACCACGAGGCCCTGGGCGAGAAAATCGAAAGTGCTCATGGCGTGTAATCCCTAGAACAGCAGGTTTTCGAGCGGGCCGGCCGGCAGCGAAAGCTGCAATTGCCGGGCGAAAACGTACCAGACGCCCAAACAGAGAAGGATGCCGACCGGCAGCGAGATCCAGAGCTGCCGCCTGCCGAACGCATAGGCCGTCGCGGCGAAGAGCACGCCGGTGGCGATGGAAAAGCCTGCGGTGTTGAGCAGCAGCATCTGCGCGGCCAGGCCGCCGACGATCCACAGGACCGGCCTTGCTTCCTGCGGCTCGCGTTCGGGAAAGTCGCCCCGGAAGGCGGCAATTACCGTCCAGACGGACAGGCCGAGCAGCGCGAAGCCGATGGCGTAGGGAATGGTGGCCGGGCCGACCGGCGAATAGCTGACGATGGCGGAAAGCCGCGATACATCCCAGAGGATGACGCCGGCGAGGGCTGCGAGGCCGGCCGCGACCGCAAGCGCCGCCCTGTCGGGGCGGCGCGGCGACGATGTGCGAAAATCGTTATGGCTCATTTGACCAGACCGATATCCTTGAGGGTGGCTTCCGTCGTGGCGATATCCTCGGCGAGTTGCGCCTCGAAGGCGGGGCCGGCGAGATAGGTGTCCTGCCAGCCCTTGGTCTTCAGCGTTTCCTGCCAGCTTGCGGAGGTGACGAGCTTTTCGATGTCGGCGGTAATGGCGTCCTTCTGCTCGTCGGTAATGCCCGGCGCGGCGGCGACCATGCGCCAGTTCTCCACGACCACGTCGAGGCCGGATTCCTTCAGCGTCGGGCCGTCGATGCCTTCGATGCGCTCGGCGCTGGAGATGGCGAGCAGGCGCAGCGTGCCGGACAGAATCTGCGATTCGAACTCGCCATAACCCGAAACGCCGGCCGAAACCTGGCTGCCGAGAATGGCCGCCAGCGCCTCGCCGCCCCCCGAAAACGCGATGTAGTTGATCTTGGTCGGATCGACGCCGGCCGCCTTGGCGATCTGGCCGACGAGGATGTGGTCGGTGCCGCCGGCCGAGCCGCCGCCCCAGGACACCGAGCCGGGGTTCTGCTTCAGCGCCTCGATGAGATCGCCGATGGTCTGGAACGGCGAGGACGCCGGAACGACGATGGCCTCGTATTCGCCGGTCAGGCGGGCGATCGGCGTCACGTCCGTGAGGGTGACGGGCGCGTTATTGGTCAGGATGGCGCCGACCATGACGTAACCGCCGATGATGAGCGCGTTCGGGTTGCCCCTGGACTGGCTCGCGAACTGCGCGAGACCGATGGTGCCGCCGGCGCCGGGCACGTTCTGCACCTGAACGCTGCGGGAAATGCCTTCCTGTTGCAGCACGGTCTGGATCGTGCGGGCCGTCTGGTCCCATCCGCCGCCGGGATTGGCCGGAGCGATGATGGTGTAGTCGGCGGCGACGGCCGGGAGCGAGAAAGAGCCGGCGACGAGCGCGGCGAGAAAGAGTTTCTTCAAGATCGTTTCCTCCGTTTCCGCGTTCGCGACGCGGATGATTGAACGGACACGGAAGAAGCGAACGTGAAGAAGGGCGGCCGAATGGATCGTGGCCGCGCCGGTTTCGACTCCTCCCGAGTCACCCCGCCTTTCGCCTCCACGAAAAACGGAATGGCATAAGCCACCACATTAAGCTGACATTTAGCTGACGGACGAAGGACGATGCTGGGCTTATTGCAGCCGCAGCGTCTCGTTCCAGCGCTTGATCAGCCGGGTCCGCTTGACCTGATCGTAATAGACCATGAGGCCGAGGCTGACGGGAACGGGCTTGAGCTGGGCGCCGTGGATCTCATGCATCGTGGTCGCGGTATTGTCGCCCGTGACCTCGGGGCTGACGGCGGGAATTTGCAGCTTCCGTGCCATGATCTGCTGGCCTTCGCGCGACATGAGGAACGCCAGATAGCGGCGCCCGAGGTCGGGAGCGGCGGCGGCCTGCGGCACGAGGCCGATTCGCGACATCACCACCGTATAGTCGCGTGGCAGGAGGATGCCGACATCCGGGTGGCGCGAGGCCCAGTCGGCGGCGTAGGAGCCGAGAATATTGTAGCCGAGCAGGAAGCGGCCGTCCGAAACGCGCTCGAGAATCGCCTGACTGGTCGAATAGAGTTTGACGCCGGCCTCGCCCATAGCGCGGATGACGGCCCAGATGTCGCTGAACTGTTCCTGGTCGCGGGCCATGAACAGGAACCCCACGCCGGACCGTTCGATGTCATAGGTGCCAATGCGGCCGAAGACGGAATCCCCGTTCGTCTTCAGGAAATCGACGAACTCGGCGCGGGTGGCCGGCGCCGACCGGCCGGCGAAACTCGGCTTGTGATAGACGAAGACCGCCGGCTCGAAGGTCAGCGCATAGGCGGTGTCGCGCCAGCTCGCCCAGTCCGGCCATGCGTCGCTCATCGGCAGGTCGCTCGGCTGGGCGTAGCCGTCGTTGCTGAGCTTGATCTGGAGGTCCATAGCCGAGGAGAAGGCGAAATCCGCCGTCTTGTGGCCGCTGTCCGTCTCGCTGACGATCCGGTCGTAGATTTCGCCGGTCAGCATGTCCTCGTAGGAAACGGCGACATCCGGGTTCGCGGCCTGAAAGCCTTCGATCATCGGGCGGGCCAGCGGTTCGTCGAGGGAGGAATAGATGGTGAGCACCGGCGCATTCTCCGCGCCGGATTGCGCCGGGAAGACGACGGGAGCCGCCCGTGCCGGAGCCGCCAGGACGAGGACAATCCAAAAAAGGTGGACGAAGCGCATAAGCCGATAATGCCGGAGCGATGGCGTGTTCACAAGCGGCGCAAGCATGGATAATCTGGCGGGGAGGGGGAACTGACGTGCGTTTGCTGCTGGTCGAGGACAATGAGGCGCTGGCCGACGGGCTGCTCGCCATTCTGCGCGGCAGCGGCTACGCCGTCGATGCGGTCGGCGACGGCGCGTCCGCGCTTGCCGCCATCACGGCGGAGGCCTTCGATCTCGTCGTGCTCGACCTGAACCTGCCGGAAATGGACGGTCTCGAGGTGTTGAAGGCGATCCGCGGACGGCAGAACCGCACGGCGATCCTCGTCCTGACGGCGCGCGGCGCGCCGGAGGAGCGCGTGCGCGGTCTCGATCTCGGCGCGGACGACTATCTGACCAAGCCCTTCGACGTCAGCGAACTGGAGGCGCGCATCCGGGTCCTGCTCCGGCGGCAGGCGGGCCTTCGGGCCTCGACGATCGTGTGCGGCGCCGTGACCTTCGATCTGGTGTCGCGCGCCTTTTCCGCCGCAGGCGTGCCCCTCGACATTCCGGCACGGGAGCGGGCGGTGCTCGAAACGCTGTTCCTGCGGGCCGGCAAGGTGGTCTCCAAGGAGGCCATCATGCAGTCGCTGATCGGCTTCGACGAGGATCTGAGCCTGAACGCCATTGAGCAATATATAAGCCGCCTGCGCCGTCGCCTCGCGCCGCACGGGCTGACGGTCAAGACGGCGCGCGGCATCGGTTATTATGTCGACAGGGCTTTCGACGGGCGCGCGGAATGAAGCGCTTCGGCCATTCGTTGCGTGGCCGCCTGCTGGCCTGGCTGCTGATCGCCACGGTGGTCATGGGGGTGCTGGCGCTCGTCGATACCTGGCGCGATGCCGTCCAGACCGCGCAGACGGTTTCGGACCGGGTGCTGACGGGCTCGGCGCTCGCCATCGCCGAGCGCGTGGTCGTGGCGGAGGACGGCTCGCTGGAAGTCGACATTCCCTATGTCGCGCTGGAAATGCTGACCTCGGCGGCGCAGGACCGCGTCTTCTACCGGGTGGACGGGCCGCCCGGAACCTTCATCACCGGCTACCAGCAACTGCCCGTCGTCGGCGTTCCCGCCGGGCAGGTGACGGCGTTCGCCAACGACACGTTCCGTGGCGAGCCGATCCGCGTCGCGACGTTGCAGCGGTCCGCATCCACTGGCATCCGGTCCGTTCCCTTCGTCGTTACGGTTGCCGAGACGACGATCGCGCGACGGCAGCTTTCCGAGGCGATCCTGCTGCATTCCGCGCTGCGGCTTCTGATGATGATCGCCGGGGCAGGGACCATCGTGTGGATCGCCGTAACCGTTTCGCTGCGGCCGCTGCACCGGCTCGGCGAGACCATCGCCCAGCGCAACCCCGACGATCTCCAGTTGATCGACCAGGCCGTGCCCAGCGAAGTGGAAGGGCTGGTGGAAACGGTCAACACCTTCATGGAGCGTCTCGGCGGCGCGCTGAAGGCGCTGCGCCAGTTCACGGGCAATGCCAGCCACCAGTTGCGCACGCCTCTTGCCGTCGTGCGCACCCAGCTTGCGCTTGCCATGCGCGCAACCTCGCTCGACGAAGCGCGCGAAGCCGTTCGCAAGGGAGACGATGCGGTGGCGAGGGCCGAGCGCATCCTGGCGCAATTGCTGACGCTGGCGCGGCTGGATGCCGCCGCGACCGGCAGGCAGCAGCCGAAGGGCGAGATCGACCTGACCGCTACCGCCCGGCTGGCGACCGCCGAGCATGTGCCCGCCGCCGCCGAAGCCGGGATCGACCTCGGCTTCGAGGGCGACGAGGCGGTTCATGTGCGGGCGGAACCGCTGCTGATCGGCGAACTGCTTCGCAACCTGATCGAAAACGCCATCGCCTATGCCGGACACGGGGCGGAAGTTACGGTGCGCTGTGTTCGCGCGGACGGCACTGCCCGGCTGGAAGTGGAGGACAACGGGCCGGGCATTGCGCCCGAACGGCGCGGCGCGATGCTGACCCGGTTCGTGCGCGACGAGGGTTCGGAAACGGCGGGAACGGGTCTCGGCCTGCCGATCGTCGAGGAAATCGCCTCGCTCTATGGCGGAACCGTCGTGCTCGACAGTGGCGCGGGCGGTCGCGGATTGAAGGTCGTCGTGCGTTTCGGCCTGACCGAAGAGCGGGCCCACCCTGCTGGCCGCGAGTAGCGGGCGGACTGGAGGGCGGCAGCTTCCTCTTATACTCGCCAGCCCGTCATTCCGGCCTTGTCGCGTATCTCGGGGCCGATCAGCGCGGCCAGTTCCAGCGCGTTGCGGACCCCCATCTTGGACAGCACGCGGCCGCGATGGACCTCGACCGTGCGCATCGCGATGCCGAGCGCGTCGGCGATCTGCTTGTTCATCGCCCCGGTCAGCATCAGCGCCATGACCTCCTGTTCGCGGGCGGAAAGGGTGGCGCGCCGGGCAGCGAGGTCGCGCTGCGTTTCCGCCTCGGCCTGGGCGGCATTACCCGCGGCAATGGCGTTCAGCGCCAGATCGACGATCTGGTTGTCGTTGAAGGGTTTCTCGACGAAATCGAAGGCGCCGGCCTTGAGCGTGCGCACCGCCACGGGCACGTCGGCATGGCCCGTCAGGAAGATTACCGGCACCACGGAGCCCATCGCGCGCAGGCGCTCGTAGACCTCGGGCCCGGAAAGCCCGCCCATCCGCACATCCATGATGATGCAGGCCATGTCGTCGAGCGGCTGGGCGCCGAGGAAGGCCTCGCCGGAGGCCCACACGCGCGCCTGCAGGCCGCGCGAAGCCAGCAGGAAGGCCAGCGAATCGCGGATCGCATCCTCGTCGTCGACGATGTCGATCATACCGTTCATGCGGCTTCCTCCGTGACGCCGGTTTCCGGGCCTGCCAGCGGCAGGCTGACGCGGAAGACCGTGCCGCCTCCCGGCGCGGGCCGGTGGGTGAGCTGCCCGCGATGCAGCTCGATGATGGAGCGGCAGATTTTCAGCCCCATGCCCATGCCCTGCGCCTTGGTGGTGGCAAAGGCATCGAACAGGCGGTTGTCGAGGCCGGGGGCGATGCCGCTGCCCTGATCGACCACCTCGATCACCGCCTGACCGTCCTGTTCGCGCAGGTGGACCGTCACCTCGTCGCCGTGGCGGCGTTCGGACATGGCCTCCATTCCGTTGCGGATCAGGTTGATCAAAACCTGTTCCAGCAGGATGCGATCCGCCGTGACGGGCGGAACCGGCGTGCTCTGCGCCTTCAGCCTGACCCGGTGCTCGCGCGCATCGGCATCGAGGAAGCCGAGCGTTTCGGCGATCACCTCGTCGAGCCGGGTTTCGATGAATTTCGGCTCGCGTTTTTTCACCAGATCCTGGATGCGGCGGATGATCAGTCCGGCGCGCCCGGCCTGTTGCGCCAGTTTGGCCGTCGCGTCCTTCAGGGTCTTGGGATCGGGATCGCCGCGTTCCATCAGGTTCAGCATGCCGGCGGCATAGGAGGCGATGGAGGAAAGCGGCTGGTTCAGTTCGTGCGCCAGCGTCGAGGCCATTTCTCCCAGCGTCACCAGCCGGCCCGTGCGGGCCATCGTCTCGTCCTGGGCGCGTGCGAGGCGGGCGGCGCGCTTGGCCTCGGTGATGTCGATGACCGATCCCATCCAGCCGCGATGGACGCCGCGCGCGTCGATCAGCGGTGCCTCGAAGACCTGCACGTCGATCTCGTGCCCGTCGCGGTGGCAGAAGCGGGTCTCGAAACTCTGGCTGACGGCGCCGCCGGCGGCCAGCTTGCGATGGCGCTCCTGGGTTTCCGTCAGCGTCGCCCGGTCCCAGTAGGGCATGGGCGGATCGCGCCCGACCAGTTCCTCCGCCCGCCAGCCGACCAGATTGCAGAAGGCCGGGTTGACGAACAGAATGCGGCCCCGATGGTCCTTGGCGCGCAATCCCACGGTCAGGCTTTCCTCCATCGAGCGGCGGAACGCCGTTTCGCCGCGCAGTTGCAGCTCCACGGCGCGGCGGCGCTGGGCGGAGCGGAACAGCACCACCAGCGCCAGGATCGCGAAGGCTGCCAGGCCCGCAATGGCGCCGAACAGCGCCGCCGAGCGGAAGCCCGCCGGCCGGTCGTAGGCATTGATGTGCAGCCAGATGCCGTGCAGAGGCGGATCGAAACTGATCGTGTGCGACGGATTGGCAGGGTCGGGTTGCAGCCGTTGCCGCGTGGCCAGCACGGTGTCGTCGGCACCGACGATCCGGACGCCGTATTGCTCGGCGATCCACCAGGGCAGGTGCCTCTGGAGCAGCAGCGGCATGGAAACGGTCGCGGTCAGGACGCCGGCACGCTCGGGCAGCTTCATGCCGATGGAGACGATGCCCTGCGGGCTGACCGCGCCGTAGACGGGGCGTGAGGGCTGCGCCTCGATCTGGAGGAGCTGCATGACCAGAGCGTCGTCCGTCGGCGCGCCGTCGCCGGGCAGCGAGCGCATCCTTGCGCCTTCCGCGTCATGCCAGACGATGGCCAGCGCTTCGGGATTGGTGACGATATGGCTGCGTGCCCGGGCGTCCATCGTCGCCATGTCGATGCCGCCGACCGTGTCCATCGCCAGGCTGACGAGCATGTCCTCGTCGATATTGAGCTGGAAGCGCAGCGTCTGCTCGACCCAGAGCGCATCGGTTGCGAGCTTGAGCCGCGCCTGTTCGTTTTCGCTGCGGCTGACGGCCCAGACCAGCGCCCACACCAGTCCGACCAGTGCGATGATCGCCACCAGCGGAACGAGGGAAAGAAGGTCTATCCGGCGCTGGGGAACGGCGTTTTCAAGCGCCCAGGGGACGGCACCGGGCAAATCCGGGTCCGGCCGTCCGGCCGCGGATTCGACTTTGCTCATGTCGGACATCACCGGCTGCGTGTCTCCTCCGCCGCACCATCGGACCATTTCCTCCACCTCCCGATCGCGGAAATGCTCCCACACTTCGAGCCCGTGCCCGCGATTCCGTTTCTGCATTTTCCGGAATGGCTTCGGCGCCCGCTATTGCGGAAAACCACAATAGCGGAATTGTGACCCGTGTGACAAGAAGATGGCAGACCCGCCGCGGGAGGGCGGGATAAACGGAGGACATCACATGCTTACCCGTCGCACACTGGCCCGCCTTGCGGGCGCCGCCGCCATTGCGCTCGCCACCGCTCTGCCGGCTCTCGCCAACCCCGTCGTCATCAAGTTCAGCCATGTCGTCGCCCCCGATACGCCCAAGGGCAAGGGAGCGCTGAAGTTCAAGGAACTCGCCGAGCAATATACCGACGGCGCCGTTTCCGTGGAGGTCTATCCGAATTCGCAGCTCTACAAGGACAAGGAAGAGCTCGAGGCGCTGCAACTCGGCGCGGTGCAGATGCTTGCGCCGTCGCTGGCGAAGTTCGGCCCCCTCGGCGTCCAGCAGTTCGAAATCTTCGACCTGCCCTTCCTGATGAACGGCTACGACGACCTGCGCAAGATCACCGACGGTGAAGTCGGCAAGAGCCTTCTGGGCATGCTGGAGGACAAGGGCATCAAGGGGCTGGCCTACTGGGACAACGGCTTCAAGGTGATGTCGGCCAATTCGCCGATCCACACGCCGGATGATTTCCTCGGCCTGAAGATGCGCATCCAGTCCTCGAAGATCCTCGAGGCGCAGATGCAGGCGCTGAACGCCGTGCCGCAGGTCATGGCCTTCTCGGAGGTCTATCAGGCATTGCAGACCGGCGTCGTCGACGGCACCGAAAACCCGCCGTCCAATATGTTCACCCAGAAGATGCACGAGGTGCAGAAGCACGCCACGCTCTCCAACCACGGCTATCTGGGCTACGCGGTCATCGTCAACAAGAACTTCTGGGAAGGGCTGGACCCGGCGCTTCGCGAGAAGCTCGACCGCGCGATGGCGGAGGCGACCGTCTATGCCAACTCGATCGCCAAGGAAGAGAACGACTGGGCGATGGAGCAGATGAAGGCCGCTGGCCGTACCCAGTTCCACGAACTTTCCGAGGACGAGCGCGCGGAATGGGTGGAAGCCCTTCGCCCGGTCCACGACCAGACGGCAAGCCGCATCGGCCCCGACCTGATCAAGCAGGCCTACACCGTTCTGGGCATCGAATAAGCCCGTTTTCCCGGAAGGGAACCCTCGGGGCGGCGTCAGGGTATGAACCCCGGGGCGCCCCCCTTTTTTGAGACGAGGTTTGCCATGTTGCTGCGCATCCTCGACCGTTTCGAAGAAATCCTGATCTCCTTTCTCATGGCTGCCGCCGTGGTGTTGATCTTCGTCGCGGTCGTTCACCGTTTTTCCATCGGCTTCGCCGCCGATCTCGTGGCCTTTGGCCGGGCCAACGACATGCCCACCCTGATGGCCTGGGCGCGTTCGACCTTCCGTTCCATCAACTCGCTCAAGCTGACCTGGGCGCAGGAGGCCTGTATCTACCTGTTCGTGTGGATGGCCAAGTTCGGCGCCGCCTACGGCGTGCGGCAGGGCATCCATGTCGGCGTCGACATGCTGGTGATCCGCCTCAACGAGAAATGGCGCAGGATCGTCACTTCCATCGCCATGTCCGGCGGCATCCTGTTCACCGCGATCATCACCTGGATCGGCACCGACTTCGTCTATCACGTCTGGAGAGGCGGACAGATTTCGGCCGACCTCGAAATGCCGATGTGGATCGTCTACCTGGCCGTGCCGCTCGGCTCGGCGCTGATGTGCTTCCGCTTCATCCAGGCGCTTTATCTCTATCTCACCACCGGCTACATCGCCCATCACGACCACGGTGCCGTGGACGGGATCGGGGATGAGGGCGCCGATACCCATCAGGGAGGCCGCGCATGACCGCCCTCATCATCTTCGCAATCCTCGCCGTCCTGCTCGCGACGGGCATGCCGGTTTCCATCGCGCTCGGCCTGACGGTGTTCAGCTTCCTGTTCGCCTTCACCAACATCCCGATGGACAGCATCGCGCTGAAGCTGTTCACCGGCATCGAGAAGTTCGAGATCATGGCGATCCCGTTCTTCATCCTCGCCGGGAACTTCCTCACCCACGGCGGCGTCGCCAAGCGGATGATCCGCTTCGCGACCTCGATGGTTGGTCACTGGTATGGCGGCATGGGGCTTGCGGCGGTGCTGGCCTGCGCGCTGTTCGCGGCGATTTCCGGCTCCAGCCCGGCCACCGTGATGGCCGTCGGCTCCATCCTCATCCCGGCTATGGTGAAGATGGGCTATCCGCCGCATTTCGGCGTCGGCACCGTCGCTTCCGCTGGCGGCCTCGGCATCCTCATTCCGCCCTCTATCGTCATGGTCATGTATGCGGTGGCGACCTCGGGCATGGTGGTGCAGGGCCCGAACGGCGAGACCGTGCTTTCCGCTTCCATCGGCACGCTGTTCATCGCCGGCGTCGTTCCCGGCCTGATGCTGGCGGCGATGCTCGGCTTCACCACCTTCCTCAAGGCCTGGAAGGGCGGCTATCCGCGCATGGAGCGGGCAAGCTGGGGCGAGCGCTTCCGGGCGCTGCGCGAAAGCATCTGGGGCCTGCTGCTGATCGTCATCATCATGGGCGGCATCTATGGCGGCATCTTCACCCCCACCGAAGCCGCCGCCGTCTCGGCCGTCTATGCCTTCATCGTGGCGGTGTGGATCTATCGTGACATCCGCCTGAAGGACGTGCCGAGGATCCTGCTGACCTCCGCGGGCATGTCGGCCATGCTGCTTTACATCATCACCAATGCCGTGATGTTCGCCTTCATCCTGACGTCCGAGCAGATCCCGCAGGCGTTGTCGGACTGGATCGTCAACCTCGGCTTCGGCAAGATCGGCTTCCTCCTGATGGTGAACGTCATGCTGCTGGTCATCGGCATGGTGATGGAGCCCTCGGCCATCGTGCTGATCATGGCGCCGATCCTCTATCCGGTGGCGGTCAAGCTCGGCGTGGACCCCGTCCATTTCGGCATCATGCTGATCGTCAACATGGAGATCGGGCTCTGCACGCCACCGGTGGGTCTCAACCTCTATGTCGGCTCGGCGATTTCGAAGCTCGGCCTGACGGAGGTGTCGAAAGCGGTGATTCCGTGGCTTCTGACGGCGCTCGTCTTTCTGGGGATCATCACCTACATACCGGAAATATCGCTCTTCCTGCCCAACCTGCTCGGCATGAACTGACGAAAACCCGGCGGCGGGCAGACTACCCGCCGCTCCCGACAAGCTTCGGCCACGGTCCAGCGACCGTGGCCGAAGCCGTTTCAGCCGTCTTGGAGAGGGTTGAGAAATCCGACGTCTCCCTCGGATTTTTTACCGGAAAGTTTATGTATAAGTATTTGGTTTTAAAGAAAAACGGTGGGCCCGAAGGCAGGGGGTTGTCGTTGAAATCATTGAAGTTTTTCGGGTCATTCACTCAGATGCTCCCTCTCAAATCCGAATGTTTTTCTACCACGGTTTTGGTATCTCGCCATTGATAAGACCATAGATTACCGCTGCCACCAAGGCTGAGGTAAATGCCAATCCCCAAGAGAGGAATGTTGGCAATGCGCGTCCAACAATTCCCGGCTTGCGAGGGCTGAGATAGATCACGGTGTTGGGGATCAGCCTCTTGTGCATCTGCACGACCACAGCTGCAATAAGCACCACAGCTGCAAGAAATGCGATGCGCCCCCAAAAATCCAAGTCTGGGATCAAAGCGACAACGAAAAGCAGCATTAGCCCATTCACGTTCAGACCGAACTTCCGCACAGATGTTGCCAAGGGCTTCTCGAAACTTCTCATGTGAGCGACCAAAGACTCGGCTTTGCCCGTGACCCAACTTTCCTGAGCGCCTTGAACGCGAACTTCGTTTTCGCCTTCGGCATTCAATTCGATCACAACCATCTTATTCACACCGTAAAGGTCCGGCTCCTGAATATAAAGCCGAAGGTAACGGTGCTCACCCAGTCTCTCGCTCTCGTTGAGGAAGTCGGCGGCATACATGTTGGTCTCGATGCGGCGCTCGCGGAAGCTGACCGTGACCGTATTGTGTCCAAAGTCGCTGGCAATAAACTGGATCAAGTGACGCACATCTTCGGCATAAAGCCGGACAGCGCCTATCTGCCGAACAGCAGTATGTAGCTGTTCGGGCGACGGACCCTGTTTGGTCGCCGAGTTGTCTTGGTCATGCGGATGCAGGATGAATGTGCCGCCTGTCCCGAGCGTTGATGACCATCGACCCCGGACCTGCCCGTTTTCAGTGAGCGTCCCATTAACTTCAATATCGCCCGCCGCGACGCCCTCTGCCGTTTGCTTGGCAGTTCCGCAGAGTAGGAGTATCTTGCCGTCGAACTTTCCGTCCACATCAAACAGCGCAAGTCCGAAAAGGTGGTCTTGTAGTCGGATCAGACCCTTCAGGTTGTCCTGGTTACTGGGGTCGAGTTCGACGAACACGTTGCCGGTGTTCGTGCCGTAAATGTTACCAGCCCAAAGCCGACTCAGTGTGCTCATGAAGTCTCCGTATTCGTTGAGCGAGAATATCAGGCGCAGTGACCGTAACGAAGTACCTGCAACATCTCGGACACGAACCCGCAGCCGTGAGCGTGCAATACATGCGCCTGACCTGGGTACCTGAACGCTAGACAAAGTTCAATAAGTAGTTGTTAGTGTTTGGTAAATAGCCTCAAGCGTCACCCTCGCCATTACTCATTGAGCGATCCTCCGGGGTAACACGGCACACGAACGCGGGGGGGGGGCATCGGAGACTTTTGTTACCCCCAAAAATCTCTAAAAAGATGCGTTCTCTTAAATTATTGATTTAATTGGAAAAAATATAGACTGGTGGGCCCGGAGGGACTCGAACCCCCAACCAAGCGGTTATGAGCCGCCGGCTCTAACCATTGAGCTACAGGCCCGGCGGCGCGGCCGCAGGTTGCCGGCGCAATGGCCGCCGGACGGAGGTTCCTCTAGCCGAATTTTCCGAGAGTCTCAAGCGCGCCGTAATCAACCCACAATCGCCGGGCAGGAAAGCGGGACAGTCCACAAAGGAGGAAAGCATGCGTTCTCGGTCCATTCGTCATTTCGTTCTCGCCGCAGCCGCGACCGGAGGTCTGGCGCTGGCGGCATTACCGGCCGGCGCCCAGCAGGCCGCGCCGGCGCCCGCAGAGGCGACGATCACCGTTTCGGGCGAGGGGACGGCGGCGCTCGCGCCGGATATGGCCGTGGTCGACCTCGGCGTGCTGCGCGAGGCCGAGACCGCCGCCGAGGCGCTGTCCGCCAACAACACGGCGATGGCCGACGTCCTTGCCGCCCTGGCGGAGCAGGGCATCGAGGAAAAGGACGTGCAGACGTCCGGCTTCACCATCCAGCCGCAGTACCGCCATGACGAGCCGAAGAACGGCCGTTACGAGCCGCCGGTCATCATCGGCTACCAGGTGCAGAACGGCCTGACCGTGCGCGTGCGCGACCTCGACAAGCTGGGCGGCGTGATCGACAGCACGGTCAAGCTGGGCGTGAACCAGGGCGGCAACATCCGCTTCACCAACGACAAGCCGGATGCGGCCGTCGAAGAAGCGCGCCGCAACGCGATGTCGGAGGCGATCGCCAAGGCGCGCACGCTGGCCGAGGCCGCGGGCGTCAAGCTCGGCCGCGTCATCAGCATCAATGAAAACTTCATGAGGCCGATGCCGGCGCCGCAGATGATGATGCGCGCCGCCGCCGCGAAGGAAATGTCGGATGCCGTTCCGGTCGCCGCCGGCGAAAACACCTATTCCGTGACGGTCAATATTTCCTACGCGATCGACCAGTAATTCTCCCGGATTTCTTGCGTGGAGGCGAAACCTTTCGTCTCCACGGACGTTTCTTATGAAATGCAAGGAGATGACCATGCTCATTACCGACACACGCATCATTCGAGACGATCCGCAGCATCCGACGGTGGAGTTCGTGTCCGAGACCGGCGCAATCGCTTCCGTGCGTTTCCAGGTTCCGGCCGCGGCGAACGACAAGCGGATCATCACCGCCGCCCGCGCTCTTCTCGGCGAGTTCGCCCGGTCGCGACGCCAGGAAACGCTGCTTCTTCCCGAGGAAAGTGTCCGCGCGCGTGAAAGCGCCCGGCAGTCCGGCGATACCGAGGTTCTGGAAGAAGAGCTCGAAGAAGGGTTGGAGGATTCTTTCCCCGCGAGCGACCCCGTGTCCGCAACCGTTTCCACCACCGCCCGCGCGCCGCTGAGGCGATGACGAAAGTTTTCGGGGCCTGAAACCGTTTCGCTTTTTCCCTGGAAGGGGAAGGGGTGCTTCAGGCTCGCGATGGCGATGCCGCGCTAGCCGGGCCCTTGCAGGTTTCGAGGCGGGTAGTGTGGGGATAATGGGCGCTAAAGGGCTGCGCATGCGCCATTCCGCCGATTAATTCCCCGGTAAGCAGGGCGCGGTAGAGTGCGGGCAGCGCAATGGAAGAGCCCCGCGATCCCATGACGGAAATCAGGATGCCGTTGAGCCGGAACCGCCGGTTCGAGAAGACCTCCCTGTCTGTCGGGACAGCGGGATGAATTTCCTTTTTCTGTCCACGCATGCCTTCCTGCCGAACACGCGCAAGACCAGCGTGCATTTCGTCAGCGAGGCATTGGCCGCGCGCGGCCATAGCGTGGAGACGCTCAGCGTCGGATACAGTCTCCTGACGGCGCTGAAGAGCCGGGATCTCTACCGGCAGCTATCGCGGGAGCAGAAGGGCCGGTTCCGCGAAAGCGCGTCGCGCTACCGTTCCGCCTGCTACCTGCCGCTGCTGCATCCGTTCAGCACCGGCAGCGCGCTGTTCAACAGGGCCATGTCGCCGTTCTTCGATCTCTACGGCAGGGTGCTTCCCCGTTTCATGAGGGAAGCCGTGCTGCGGGCGGATACCGTGGTCATCGAATCGGGAACGTCCATCGTCTTCTTCGAGGCCGTCCGCCGCCTCAAGCCCGCCGCTCGCACGATCTACTTCGCCCGCGACCTGCTCAACACGGTCGGCGCGTCCGAATATCTTCAGCGGCTGGAGAGACGGATCGCCCCGCAATTCGACCGGGTGATCGTCCCGTCGTCGCGCATGGCGGAGCATCTTCCGAGCGGCAGCAGGGTCGTCTTCGTTCCGCAGGGCATCGACAAGAGCGGGTTCGACGTCTGCGACACCTCACCCTATCCGGCGGGCTCGCGCAACGGCGTGGCGGTCGGCAACATGCTGTTCGACAAGAACGCGATGACCGCGATGGCGCTGCATGCCCCGGACGTGACGTTCCACTTCTTCGGTGCCGGCATTCCCGCCGACTTCCCGCAGAACGTCACGGTCTACGGGGAGAGGGCCTTTTCAGACATCATTCCCTATCTCAAGTTCGCGGATTTCGGGATTGCGCCCTACCGTCTTACGGAACGCGAACTTTATCTGGTGGAATCGAGCCTGAAGCTCCAGCAATATTCCTATTGCCTGCTGCCCATCCTCGCGCCGGAACTGATGCGCCGCGGCTGCCGGGCGAACATCGTCGCCTACGATCCGAACGGCGAGACCGACTGGGCGGGGAAGGTGCGCGAAGCCGCCACGCGGCCGCATGATCCCGCATGGCGCGACGGCATCGCGACCTGGGACGACGTCGCGGACCGGATCGCGGACGAGGCCGTTTCCGCCTGACGGCCTTCTCTCTCGGTGCATTGCACCGCTTTCCAATTTCTGGTTTTGACGCCGGCGGTCTCAGGCGGCCCAGACGAGGCGGAAGACGTTCTTCCGGCGCGGCGGTGCGTCGGTCGAGCGCACGGGCACCATGCGCTCCACTTCCAGCGCGAAGGCGTGGGCGTTGTCCTCGGCCTTGTCGATGTTGGAGACGCGGGCCGGATCGAGGGTCGCGAGGGTGGCGCCGGCCGCGAAGATTTCCTTGTAGGCCGCGCGCTCGGCAATGGCCGTGTTCAGGACGTTCACGCCACGGGTGGCGAGCATGCCCTTGATCGTCAGCATGGCGCGCGTGGTCAGCATGGAGGCGACGCGGGTTAGTACGACCGAATGGGCGATCTCAAGGCCCGCCTTTTCCTTCAGGAACGCGATGAGGTCGAGGATCTGCGCGCCGCCGCGCGCGTCCATCGCCGATCCCTGGATCGGAATGAAGACATGGTCGGAAAGGCTGATAGCGGCCGTCGTCAGCGCATCGCGGGCGCCGGCGAGGTCGATGATGAAATAGTCGGTCCGCTCCACCGCCTCGCGGATGTGACAGTGCAGGGCGGCGACGGTGACTTCGGAGATCACCGTCAGGCCGTTCATGCCGCCGCTTGCCTCGTGCCATTGCGTGATCCAGCGTTGCGGGTCCGCGTCGATCAGCGTGACGCGCCGCCCCATGCGGGCGAGTTCGCAGGCAAGGATCAGGGCAGCCGTCGTCTTGCCGGCACCGCCCTTGGCGTTGGCGAAGGAAATAACGGGCATGGCGAATATCCTCGTCGGAGATGGCGCGATCATCGCTGGGCAAGGGACGCACTGAATCGCGCCGCCTGTAGCGACTTTCCTCCGCCGCGGTTAATAAAGGGCAAAAGGTCGCGCCCCGTTTCTGCTACAAAAACTTGCGGTTTGGCCTCAGGCGCTGTTCACTAACGTCTTGCAATTGCAGGCGGCGTGGAAAACAGTGTGCAAGGATGTGACACAACGCGCATGCGACCGTTGACCGAAGGGGAACGAATGATCAGGAGTCTCGATCTCATCGAAATGTTTTCGGAAATCGCCGTGGCCATGAGCGAGAACCGGGAGCGGCTCTGTCAGCTCGACGGCGAGGATGGCGACGGCGATCACGGCATGACGATGACCTACGTCTTCACCATTCTCGAAGACACGTTCTCGGCGCTCGACCCGGCGAGGACGACGCCCGCCGAAATCTTCGACATAACGGCGGAAGCCTTCCTGAAGATCGACGCGAAGTCCGCCGAGCTTTATGCAAGCGGCTTTCGCCGTGCCGGCACGACGCTGATGCGCCGCCGGCAGGTCACGCCCGAGCAGTTCGGCAAGGCGCTCGTGGCGATGGGGTCGAGCTTCAAGGAGAAGGGGACGCCGGGCGTCTCGCGCCTCAACGTGGCCGATGTCTGGCAACTCGGCGTGAACGCCTATCTCGATTCGCTTGAGCAGGGCCTGACCCTGTCCGAAGCGCTCGACACGGCGCTGACCGCCGCCAACGGCGGCCACGTGATGGCCGATGCCGGCAGGAAATCGGGGGCCGTCAATCAGGCCGATTTCACCGGCTACGATGCCGGCGGCGCCTCGGCGCTGCTGATCTTCCGCGCCATGCGCGACACATTCTCGTAGGGCAGGCAAAAGCGGCGAATGGACGGGAATCGTTTGCCGCTCTGCGTATTGGCAAACCTCCTCTTTCGTCACCCTCGGGCTCGACCCGAGGGTCCACGCCGCAGGCGGCGCGGTGGATGGTCGGGTCAAGCCCGACCATGACGAAAGAGAGGGGGCGAGTGGTCTGTCAGCAGTCTGGCGGCAAACGATTCCCGATCGTTTGCCGCTTTTCGAAACGGGCCTTGGCTTGGCGAGGCCGCCGTCAGGCCGCCTCGTTGTTCTCCCGGCCGGCGCCCGGCACGTAGTTGAGGACCGGGCCGAGCCAGCGTTCGACCTCGGCGACCGGCATGCCCTTGCGTGCGGCATAATCCTCCACCTGGTCGCGCTCCACCTTGGCCACGCCGAAGTAATAGCTCTGCGGGTGGCCGATATAGAGGCCGGAGACGGACGAGCCCGGCCACATGGCGTAGCTTTCCGTCAGCCGCACGTCCGTCGCCTTTTCCGCATCGAGCAGTTCGAACAGCGTCGCCTTCTCGGTATGGTCGGGCTGCGCCGGATAGCCGGGGGCAGGGCGGATGCCGGCATATTTCTCCGCGATCAGGTCGTCGGAGGACAAGGCCTCGTCCGGGGCGTAGCCCCAGAACTCCTTGCGGACACGCTCGTGCATGCGCTCGGCGAAGGCTTCGGCGAAGCGGTCGGCCAGCGCCTTGACCAGGATCGAGGAATAGTCGTCGTTCGCCCGCTCGAAGCGTTCGGCGATCGCCACTTCCTCGATGCCCGCCGTCACCACGAAGCCGCCGACATAATCGGCGACGCCGCTGTCCTTCGGCGCGACGAAATCGGCCAGCGCCACGTTGGGGCGGCTGTCGCGCTTGGAAAGCTGCTGGCGCAGCGTGTAGAACGTCCCCAGTTCGCTCGAGCGGCTGTCGTCGGTATAGAGCCGGATATCGTCGCCCACGGCGTTCGCCGGCCAGAAGCCGATGACCGCGCGCGGGCGGAACCACTTCTCCTCGATGATCTGCGTCAGCATGGCCTGCGCATCGCGCCACAGGTTGCGCGCCGCTTCGCCCTGCTTCTCGTCCTCAAGAATGGCCGGATACCGCCCCTTCAGTTCCCAGGTCTGGAAGAAGGGCGTCCAGTCGATGTATTTCGCCAGTTCGGCGAGGTCGTAATCCTCGAAAATCTTCGTGCCGTAGAATTGCGGCTTCACCGGCCTGTAGGCCGCCCATTCGACCTTCTCGGCATTCTCGCGGGCGCGGGCCAGCGGCAGGCGCTTCTTCTCGGCCTCGGCGCGGGCGTGCGCCGCCGCCACCTTGGCATATTCGGCGCGGATATCGGCGACGTAGGTCTCCTTCGTATCCGGCGAAAGCAGCGAGGAAACGACGCCGACGGCGCGCGAGGCGTCGGTGACGTAGATCGCCTGGCCGCGATTGTAGCCCGGATGGATCTTCACCGCCGTGTGGACGCGGCTTGTCGTCGCCCCGCCGATGAGCAGCGGGATCTCGAAGCCCTGGCGCTCCATCTCGGAGGCGACATGCACCATTTCGTCGAGCGACGGCGTGATGAGACCGGACAGGCCGATGATGTCGGCCTTTTCGCGGATGGCGGTCTCGAGGATGGTGGCCGCCGGAACCATGACGCCGAGATCGACGATGTCGTAATTGTTGCAGGCCAGCACGACGCCGACGATGTTCTTGCCGATGTCGTGCACATCGCCCTTCACCGTCGCCATGATCACCTTGCCGGCGGCGCTCTTTTCACCATTGCCGCCGTTCAGCCGCTTCTCCTCCTCCATGTAGGGCAGGAGAACGGCGACGGCCTGCTTCATGACGCGGGCGGATTTCACCACCTGCGGCAGGAACATCTTGCCGGCGCCGAACAGGTCGCCGACCACGTTCATGCCGGCCATCAGCGGTCCCTCGATGACGTGCAGGGGCCGGGCTGCCTGAAGACGGGCCTCTTCCGTATCGGCCTCGATATATTCGGTGATGCCGTTGACCAGCGCGTGCTCGAGGCGCTTTTCCACGGGCCATTCGCGCCAGGAAAGGTCCTGTGTCCGGGCTTCCTTGGTGCCCGTGCCGCGATAGCGCTCGGCGATCTCCAGCATGCGCTCGGTGGCGTCGGGACGGCGGTTGAGCACGACGTCCTCGCAGGCCTCCTTCAGTTCCGGCTCGATCGTCTCGTAGACGATGAGCTGGCCGGCATTGACGATGCCCATGTCCATGCCCGCCTGAATGGCGTGGTAGAGGAAGACGGAGTGCATCGCCTGCCGCACGGTCTCGTTGCCGCGGAACGAGAAGGAGAGGTTGGAAACGCCGCCCGAGATGTGCACATGCGGCAGCGTCTGGCGGATCGTCTTCGTCGCCTCGATGAAGTCGACGCCGTAATTGTTGTGCTCGTCGATGCCGGTCGCGACCGCGAAGATGTTCGGATCGAACACGATATCCTCCGGCGGGAAACCGGCTTCCTCGGTCAGCAGCCTGTAGGCGCGGGTGCAGATGTCCACCTTGCGCTCGTAGGTATCGGCCTGTCCGGTCTCGTCGAAGGCCATGACGACCACGGCCGCTCCATAGGCGCGCACCAGCCGGGCATGGTGCAGGAAGGCTTCCTCGCCTTCCTTCAGCGAGATCGAGTTGACGACGGGCTTGCCCTGGACGCATTTCAGGCCCGCCTCGATGACGGAGAACTTCGACGAGTCGATCATCAGCGGCACGCGGGCGATGTCCGGCTCGGCGGCGATGAGGTTGAGGAACTCGACCATCGCCTTCTCGGAATCGATCAGGCCCTCGTCCATGTTGACATCGATGACCTGCGCGCCGCTTTCCACCTGCTCGCGCGCCACGTCGAGCGCGGCGGCATAGTCGCCCGCCGTGATCAGCTTGCGGAATTTGGCCGAGCCGGTGACGTTGGTGCGCTCGCCGACGTTCACGAAGGGAATGTCGGAGGTCAGCACGAAGGGTTCGAGGCCGGACAGGGCGAGGAACGGCTTGTGTTCCGGAACCTGGCGCGGTGCGAGGCCCTTCACGGCGTCGGATATCGCCGCGATATGCTCCGGCGTCGAGCCGCAGCAGCCGCCGAGAATGTTGACGAGGCCGTCGCGCGCGAAGCCCTCGACCTGACGCGCCATCATCTCCGGCGTTTCGTCGTACTGGCCGAACTCGTTCGGCAGGCCGGCATTCGGATAGGCGGAGATGAAGGTGTCGGCGACGCCCGACAGTTCCTGGATGTGCGGGCGCATGGCTTCCGCACCGAGCGCACAGTTCAGGCCGATGGCGAAGGGCCGGGCATGGCGCACGGAATACCAGAAGGCGGAGGGCGTCTGGCCGGACAGGGTGCGGCCGGAAAGGTCGGTGATCGTGCCGGAGATCATCACCGGCAGGCGGATGCCCTTGGCGATGAAGCGTTCCTCACAGGCGAAGATCGCCGCCTTGGCGTTCAGCGTGTCGAAGATCGTCTCGATCAGGATGATGTCGGAACCGCCGTCGATCAGGCCGTCGATCTGCTGCCCGTAGGCGATGCGCAATTCGTCGAAGGAAACGGCGCGGAAGCCCGGATTGTTGACGTCGGGCGAGATGGAGGCCGTGCGGTTGGTCGGGCCGATGGCGCCCGCCACGAAGCGGCGCTTGCCGTCCTGTTTCTGCGCGCGCAGCATGGCGCGGCGGGCAAGGCGCGCACCGTCGCGGTTCAGCTCGTAGACGGCATCCTCCATCTGGTAATCGGCCTGGGCGATGGTGGTGGAGGAAAACGTGTTGGTCTCGACGATATCCGCGCCCGCCATCGCATAGCGATAGTGGATTTCCTCGATGGCCTGCGGCTGGGTGAGGATCAGAAGGTCGTTGTTGCCCTTCTGATGGCAGGCACAGCCGACGAACCGCTCGCCGCGAAACTGATCCTCGTCCAGTGACAGGCTCTGGATCTGCGTGCCCATCGCGCCGTCGAGAATGAGAATACGTTCGCGCGCCGCCTTATCGAGGGCGGAGAAAATCTCGCTGCCGTCGCGTTTTGCAGATTCCTCACCGAAAAGATCGTCAAACACGGGCATGCTCCTGTCCTTCGTTGCGTCGTCACCAAGTCACATAAACATATCTTTATGTCAATATATGGTCATGCCGCCAGATGGCCTGTCGGGACATGTCGGACGTCTCCATAATAGACAGGCAATGCGAGGGGAATGAAAGCTTTCTCTGAAAAGACCTTGACTTATGGCGCCGAAGGCCGCATTTGAGATGCAGCTTTCACCCTTCCGGCCGCCGCGTGAGCGTGCCCTGCCTTGGAAGATTCGCAGAGGAAGGAAGAAGGCGCGACACATGTCCCGGCCGCACACGCGGCTTTCATGCGCCTGAAAGCATCTCCAACCCACAAGTTCCCATTTCACGCGGGGTTCTTGACGTCGAAACGAACCAGACCGGAATAATCCGGCCGGTTGTTTTTCGACGCCCCGAAAGGCAATTGACTTGACGAATTTTAACGAACTCGGTCTCAATCAGCAGATTCTGGCCACCCTGACGCAGGCCGGCTACGAAAAGCCGACGCCCATTCAGGCTGAGGCCATTCCGCTGGTATTGCAGGGCCGCGACCTCATCGGTCTCGCCCAGACCGGCACCGGCAAGACGGCCGCCTTCGGCCTGCCGATCATCCAGCAGCTCATGAACGACGGCAAGACGGTCGGCCCGCACGGCGTCCGCGCCCTCATCCTTGCCCCGACGCGCGAACTGGTCAACCAGATCGCCACCAGCCTCAAGGGCTTCATGCGCAAGTCGCCGCTCAGGATCAACATGGTCGTCGGCGGCGTTTCGATCAACCGCCAGCAGCTTGCCCTCCTGCGCGGCACCGACATTCTCGTCGCCACGCCCGGCCGCCTGCTCGACCTCATCAACCGCAAGGCCGTGACGCTTGCCGGCGTTACCCATCTCGTGCTCGACGAAGCCGACCAGATGCTCGACCTCGGCTTCATTCACGACCTGAAGAGGATCGCGAAGCTGATCCCCGCGAAGCGCCAGACCCTGCTGTTCTCGGCGACCATGCCGAAGGCCATCGCCGATCTGTCCCGCGACTACCTGACCAATCCCGAGCGCGTCGAGGTGACGCCGCCCGGCAAGGCTGCCGACAAGATCGAGCAGTACGTCCATTTCGTCGGCGGCAAGAACGACAAGACCGTCGTCCTCAAGGAGCAGCTTTCCGCCAATCCGGACGGCCGCGCCATCGTCTTCCTGCGCACCAAGCACGGCGCGGAAAAGCTCGCCAAGCATCTCGATCAGGTGGGCTTCGCGGTTGCCTCCATTCACGGCAACAAGAGCCAGGGTCAGCGCGAGCGGGCGCTGAAGGGCTTCCGCGACGGTGATGTCGCCGTGCTGGTGGCAACCGACGTCGCCGCCCGCGGCATCGATATTCCGGGCGTCAGCCACGTCTATAACTACGACCTGCCGGAAGTGCCGGACGCCTATGTCCACCGGATCGGCCGTACCGCCCGCGCCGGACGCGAAGGCATCGCCGTCGCTTTCTGCGCGCCGGACGAGGCGAAGCTGCTGCGCGATATCGAGCGCCTGATGGGCCTTTCCATCACGGTGGCCAGCGGCGAGCCGCATGCCGGCTCCGCGCCGTCGTCGCGCCCGGCGCGTGGCCGCGGCGGTCGTGGTGGTCGCCCTGCGGATGCGCCGCGCGGCCCGAACGGCGCCTCGCGCCGCCAGGGTGCCTCGGAAGAGGGCCGTGGTGACGCAGCGGTTGCAGGCGGCCGGGCCGATCATGGCGACAGGCCGCACCAGAATCGCGGCAAGAACCGGCCCAAATTCGGTCACGGCCGCGACAATGCCGGCCATCGTCAGGAGCAGGGCGGCGAAGGCCGCAAGCGCTCCTTCGGCCAGGGCCGCCCGCAGCGGCAGAAGCAGGCCTGATCTTTTCGCAGCAGGCGATACAGAAATCAGGATGGCGGCGTCGCCATCCTGAAACGGGCGCGAAAACGGGCATTCGCCCATTTTTCGGACGCAATGGCGCCCTTGCCTTGCCGCGGCATGCCGCGAAGGCGATGCGATTGACCAAATCGCGTGCAGACGAGCCGGGCGGAAATTCGTTCAAATCCCGGTAAAATCCAGCAGATTCCCCGTCGGAAATTTCTTGCTCCGAATTGAGCATGGTTCTTGCATTGCCCAAAACATTGTATTCAAATGGTCAAAAAATTGGGGACCGCGCCTTTGGCATTTGACGAAATGATGAATGCGGACAATGTTCCGCGCGAGCCATATCAGTCCTACTTCGAGTGGTATTCCAGTCAGGATCCTGCGCATCTGAAAAACAAGGCCCGCGACGCGGAAAACATATTCAGACGAACAGGCATCACCTTCGCAGTTTACGGACACGCGGATTCCTCCGAAAAGCTCATTCCCTTCGACATCGTTCCCCGCATCATTTCCGGCAGAGAGTGGCGCAAGCTCGCCCAGGGGATCGAACAGCGCGTCATCGCGCTCAACGCCTTTCTCGACGACATTTATCACAAGCAGGAAATCATTCGCGCAGGGCGCATCCCGCGCGAGCTGATCGAGCGGAACGACGCCTTCCTGCCGGAAATGATCGGCTTCTCCCCGCCGGGCGGCGTCTATACCCACATCGTCGGCACCGATATCGTCCGCACCGGCGAAGACCAGTTCTACGTGCTGGAAGACAATGCCCGCACCCCCTCCGGCGTCTCCTACATGCTGGAGAACCGCGAGACGATGATGCAGATGTTCCCGGAACTCTTCCAGGCGAACAAGGTGCAGCGCGTCGAGGATTATCCGTTCCAGTTGCGCCAGTCGCTGGCCTCGCTTGCGCCGCCCGGCTGCAAGGGCAAGCCGCGCGTGGCCGTGCTTACACCCGGCATCTACAATTCCGCCTATTACGAACATTCCTTCCTTGCCGACATGATGGGCGTGGAACTGGTCGAGGGCTCGGATCTGAGGGTCATCGACGGCAAGGTGAAGATGCGCACGACGCGCGGCTACGAGGCGATCGACGTTCTCTACCGCCGCGTCGACGACGATTTCCTCGATCCGCTCACCTTCCGCCCGGACAGCTGTCTCGGCGTGCCGGGCATCATGGACGTCTACCGCGCCGGCAACATCACCATCGCCAACGCGCCCGGAACGGGCATCGCCGACGACAAGGCCATCTATTCCTACATGCCGGAAATCGTCGAGTTCTACACCGGCTCCAAGCCTATTCTCCAGAACGTGCCGACCTGGCGCTGTTCCGAGCCGGACAGCCTGAAATACGTTCTCGAGCACATCGAGGAACTGGTCATCAAGGAAGTTCATGGCTCGGGGGGCTACGGCATGCTGGTCGGGCCGACCGCGAGCCGGAAGGAGCGCGTGGACTTCGCGGAAAAGCTGCGCGCCAAGCCTGGCAATTACATCGCCCAGCCGACGCTTTCGCTGTCCACCGTGCCGATTTTCGTCAACAAGGGCATCGCTCCGCGCCATGTGGACCTGCGCCCGTATGTCCTCGTCTCCGACAAGGTGAGAATCATCCCCGGCGGGCTGACCCGCGTCGCCTTGAAGAAGGGCTCCCTGGTGGTCAATTCCAGCCAGGGCGGCGGCACCAAGGACACCTGGGTTCTGGAGGACTGAAGACATGCTGGGAAGAACCGCCAACGGACTTTACTGGATGTTCCGTTACATCGAGCGTGCCGAAAACCTTGCGCGCCTCGTCGATGCCGGCCTGCGCATGTCGCTGACCCGCTCCCAGGCATCGGATTCCGACTGGGACGGCGTGTTGCAGAGCGCCGGCGTGCGCGAGGCCTTCGGCGAAGACCGCGACGTGACCGCGGCAGACGCCATCGACTACCTCTTGCGCGACAAGTCGAACCCCGCCAGCGTCTTTTCCTGCATCGAATCGGCGCGCAACAACGCCCGCATGGTGCGCACCGCGCTGACGCGGGAAACCTGGGAGGCAACGAATGAATACTGGATCGAGCTGAAGCAGGTTCTCGGGCGGCGGGTGAAGGCACAGGAACTGCCGGAGGTGATCGAGTGCATCAAGCGCCGGGCCGGCCTCGTGCGCGGCGCCTTCCACGGCTCCATGCTGCGCAACGAACTCTACAACTTCTCGCGCATCGGCACCTTCATCGAGCGCGCCGACAATACCAGCCGCATTCTCGACGTGAAATATTACGTCCTCCTGCCGGGTGTCAGCCATGTCGGCTCCTCGCTCGACAACGCCCAGTGGGAATCGATTCTGCGCTCGGTTTCCGCCCACCGCTCCTATCGCTGGGTCTATGACGGCGAGTACAAGCCGGCCGACATCGCGCATTTCCTGATCCTCAACGGCCAGATGCCCCGCTCGCTGATCTATTGCTACGAGAAGATCGTCAACAATCTCGGCTATCTGGCCGGCGAATACGGCGAACGCCACGCGGCGCATGACACCGCCGCGGCGATCAGCGACAAGCTCCAGAGCCTGACGATCGATGCGATCATGGAGAAGGGGCTTCACGAGTTTCTCGAGGATTTCGTCGGGCACAACAATCAGCTCGGTCAGGAAATCACCGATGGCTACCGGTTCTACAGCTGATGCCGCGAACCGGGAATCGCGACGAATGAGGGAACGACATTGCGGGCGGCGCGGGCTGAGCCGCCCGGCGGCCGGATCATAAATAACAGGGGAAATGGAGCGCTCACCGCATCTGTGACGTCGTGAGCCGCTTCCGTTGCAAACCGGGATCATATCCATGCGACTGAAGATCACGCACAAGACCGAGTATGTGTACGACCAGCCGGTTCCGTATACCCTGCAACGGCTGCGGCTGACTCCGCTTTCGGACCGCAGCCAGACCGTTCTCGACTGGAGCGTCAAGGTGAAGGGTGCGCAGGTCGAGGTGGGCTTCAGCGACCAGTTCGGAAATCGCAACGATCTGGTGTCGGTGGACGGGGACCGCCACGCGGTTCGCATCCTCGCCGCCGGCACCGTCGATACGATCGACACGAACGGCGTGACCGGTCCGCATCAGGGCTTCGTGCCCTTGTGGCTCTACCTGCGCGAAACGCCGCGCACCAGGGCCGGGAAGCTGGTCCGCGAGCTGGCGCGCGGCATTACCGGTGACGGTGAGCTTGCCAGGATGCATGCCCTCATGGAAACGATCCATGAGACGATTGCCTATATGCCGGGCACGACCGATTCCGAAACCACCGCCGAACAGGCGCTGGAAGCGAAGAAAGGCGTCTGTCAGGATCACGCCCATCTTTTCATCGCGACGGCGCGGGTGCTCGGCATTCCGGCCCGCTACGTATCCGGTTATCTGTGGACGGAAGAGACGCCGGAACAGATCGCGACGCATGCCTGGGCGGAGGCGCATATTCCGGCTCTCGGCTGGGTGGGCTTCGACCCGGCCAACGATATCTGCCCCGACGAGCGCTATGTCCGCATCGCCACCGGGCTGTGCTACCGCGATTGCGCGCCGGTGTCGGGCCTGCGCATCGGCAATGCCGAGGAAACGCTGACGGTTTCGCTGACCGTGGTGCAGGAGCAGAGCCAGAGCCAGTCCTGATGCAAGCCCCGAGCAAGCCCCGAGCAAGCCTTGTCTGCTCTTCTCGCAGGAGGCTCGCGGACAGGAGGGGACATGCTTTTCGGGCGTTCGGTTTTCCAATCCGTGGTGGAGCGGCTTCGCGCCGAGGCGGATGCTGAGCCGGACAAGGACGGTAAGGGGTCTCCCGCGCACCGGGTGTCGGGATTGAACATGTCTTTCGCGGCGGCGACGGCGGAAACGGACGACGCGCGTCTCCGGCGCTCGGAATGGGCCTATTCCGACATATTGGCCGACCGGCCAGAGCCTTCGCCCGGCCCCGGGGACGACGGGATCATGCCGGCCTACCTGACGGTTCTCGATGCCGATGCGATCGCCGCGGAGCTGGCGATCGGCGAAACGACCACCATCGCCGAACTGCACGACAAGCGCCGGACGTTTGCCCGCCGGAACCATCCCGACTGCGTTTCCCCGGCTTTTCGCGAAAACGCCACCATCCGCATGACGACCGCCAACCGGCTGATCGACGCCGCCTTGCGCGGCCGCCGCACCTGAGTTTTCGACATACCGACGCTGCCGGTAAGGAATTTGCGTTTTAGCCGTTGATGCGCTCGCAAAGCTGGGCTATGAACCGGCTCAGGCGAATCCCGTTCGCCGCATGCACCCGTAGCTCAGCTGGATAGAGTGTTGGATTCCGATTCCAAAGGTCACAGGTTCGAATCCTGTCGGGTGCGCCATTTCAGTACAGAACTCTGAACGCCGAATGCCGTCGTTTCTACGCTGGAAGCGGCGACCAGCGTTCGCAGAAGTTCTGATTTCGATCCCATGATGCGAACCTCGTCGTCGGCAACCTCGACGCGTTGCGTCAGCGCGCGCAGATGGTCGCGGCGGTAGCCGCCATTTTCCAGTCGGATGCGCTGGCGGGCCGTGCTGGCGAAGGTCTTGAGCATGTCGGAGGTGACACCCTGATTGCCTGAACTGTCGAGCGCGAGCTGCGTGCGCTCTGCATCGGCAGCGGCTTGATCCCGCAATGCCTTGAGGCTCACCATGCGCTCTTTCGCCATGGCGTCGTCCTTGTCCACCATGCCGGCTTCGATGGCGTCAAAGAGCCGACCAAGGCGCTGGTCGGCTTCCGCGATTCGCCTTTGAAGCTCGGCAAGGTGCTCACGGCGACGTTCGGTGCGCTCCTGCCGGCGGTCGATGACGCTGGCGAGCACGGTTTCCAGCCGCTTGGGTTGGAGCAGCCGATCCCCGATATAATCAGCGACCAGATGGTCCAGCTTGTCCATCGGGATCGTGCGGCCCTTGCAGCCGGTCTTGCCCTGCCGGGCCTTGGTCGAGCAGGTGTAGTAACGATATGTCTGCCCTGCGCTGCCCCGGCCGGTGCGAAGCGTCATCGCGCCTCCGCACTTAGCGCAGAAGCAGATGCCGGTCAGGAGCGTGGGACCACTCGACACGCGTGCAGGCGTCACCATGGGATTGCGGGATTTGAGGCGGGCTTGCACAGCGTCGAACGTCTCGCGCTCGATCAGGGGCGGCACCGCCATGATGGCGACCTCGCTCTCCGGCTTCTTCTCCCGGTTCTTATGCGAGCGCGTGTTGAACCTGTGCTCGCCGATATAGGTGGTGCGCGTCAGGATGGCGTGGATTTGCGCCAATCCCCAACGCCCACCGTCGCGGGTGAAGAAGCGGCGCTCGTTGAGATAGGTGGCGATGGCCTTGACGCCCATCGCGCCGGATGTGCCGTCGCCTTCAAGGAACAGACGATAGATCATCCGTACGGTGTCGGCGTGCAGCGGATCGATCTCCAGCTTCTTCTTGATCTTCGATCCGCGCTGCTCGGCTGCGACGATGCGGTAGCCGATAGGCGGCCGTGCGCCGTTCCAGAAGCCTTGCCGGGCGTTCTCGTTCATGGCGCGCAGGACGTGCTTGGCGTTCTCCTTCGACTGGTATTCGTCGAACAGCGCCATGATCTGCCGCATCATCTGGTGCATGGGATCGTCGCCCATCTCCTGCGTGATGGACACGAGCTTGACGCCGTTCTTCGCTAGCTTCCTGACGTAGAACTCCATCTCGAAGTGATCGCGGAAGAAGCGGCTGAACGAGTGGACCACGACAATATCGAAGGGCGCGGGCTTCGACGTGCCCGCCTCGATCATGCGCTGGAACTCGGGGCGCTTGTCGTTGGTGGCGGTTGCGCCCGGCTCGACGTACGTCTCAACGAGCTGATAGCCGCGCTGCTCGCAATAGGCTTCACCCTGCCGCTTCTGGTCGGGAATGGAAATATCATGCTCGGCCTGCCGGGCAGTCGAGACGCGCAGATAGAGGGCGGCACGCACCCCCTTTAAGAGTTGGGGTGCGGTCACGGCAGAAACCTCCTTCTCAGATCATCGGCACGGCCCGAAAAACTCATCGAAAAGATCGCCGAACCACGCCTCGAACACATCAACCTCGGCCTCTGTGACGGGAATGTCCTCCGGCCAATCGTCGGTGACGCGCATCCTCTGTCCGTCCGGGTCGAGAAGCGGCGCGTCGCCGGTTCGCGTCCGGCCGTCTGGCGTGGGATCGTCGGCGTAGTCGAACAGATCGTCGGGAAGTGGCTCGGGGATCGACTGTCGCGGTCGCCCTCTCCGGGCGTTGCGGCGCTCTGCGCACATGGAATCCTCCTTGGTTCTGGTGGATTCCGGGGTGATGAAAGTCCCGGAAATAAGCGAACCATGGAGGGGGATTGGCAACCTGTAGCGTGCCGCCTTTGCGTTTGTATGCTGGCAGCACCCCTGTTGCTCAAAGAAGCCGCTGGCCGATTGTCGAGTTGCACCTGAAGCTGACCTTGCATTTTCAACGCTGCGGGGTTGGTTGGGATGAAACGCGGTGGCGACCCATATTGCTCGCGAGCGTGAGTAGGTTTTGCAGAGTGGCGCTGCGATTGAACGGCGACCAGACGGCGGTAAAGGCAACAGGCTCCGGCTCATCGGCAAACGGCAGAAAGACAATGCCGGTAGTCGGCAGCAGCGCCGTCGCCGCCCCGACGATGGTAATGCCGAAGCCCTGTCCGACCATGGACAGCAGCGTGCCGCGTCCCACGTCGAAGCGCAGGATCGAGGGCGCGGGCCAGCGCCCGGCAACGCGTAGCACGATATGGTCATGGACCTGCGGGCCAGTGCCACCATAGCGGACAAGGAAGGTGTCGCCGACCAGATCGGCCCAAGTGATTGCCGACTGTCCGGCGAGGCGATGCCCATCCGGCAGCACCACCACCAGTGGTTCGGTCCAGATCGGGCGGGTATGGCAGTCGGGTAGCTCGGGCTTGCCGGCGACGAACGCCACGTCCAGCCGGTTGGCACGAAGCTGCATCACCGCATCGCGGGCCGTGCCTTCGGTGATTTCGACCCCGATACCCGGATGGTCTTCGCGATATTGCGCGATCAGCTCCGCAAGGAAGCTGCCGGGGATCAGGGCATGGATGCCGACCCGCAGGCGACCACATTCCCCCGCCGCCGCCATGCCTGCGGTCTTCACCGCATGGTCTAGATGATCCACTCCGGCCGCGACCCGTTCGACGAAGTGGCGCCCGGCCTCGGTCAGTCGCACGCCACGCGCATGGCGCTCGAACAGGAGAATGCCAAGGTCTTCCTCCAGCGTCTTCACGCGCGCGCTGACGCTGGACTGTGCTACCCCGAGCGCGTTGGCGGCATGGCGAAAGTTCAGATACTCGGCGACGGCGAGCGTTTGAATCAACGACACCAACGGAATACGCGAACCTAGAAGATTCGTGTGCTCCGATGCGTGGGCATTCTCCTTCCTCGAAAACCGTCGCTGCATCTGTTGCCATCTTTGATGATGTTGCCTTTCACGCTGTCGGCCGTGCAACATGACGGCCGACAGCAAGCAACGAGGTCATGTTTGCACTTCCTTGCCCTGCAAGAATTGGAGAACTGCCTCGGTATGGCCGGGGATGAAATGCGGTGCATCAGGCAGATAGTGCATTGTGAGGTTCGGCAGGTTTTGCTCCAGCCTTTGTCGTGTGACTGGTGCGTCGATGAACACATCCTTTCCACCGAGGATCGCCAGAACTGGCATATTTAGCCGCTGCAAGGCTTCGTCGCTGAACTGAGGCAACGTTGACCTGCGCGGGATAAAGTGGGTGAAGATTTTGCTGGATATATCAACAATCGCGGCAGCAGGCGGCGATAGTGGTTCATCCATCCGTCCGCCGATGCGTTCAAGCATCTTGCGCCGCCCCCACGGACCGAGCAGCAACAATGGGAGCGCCCAAAGCAGGATGTTCTTGGCTTTACCAACGCCACCGGGGCTGAGAAGCACGAGCTTGCTTACGCGCTCGGGTCGGCGGGTAGCATAGTCGAGCGCGACCCATCCTCCCAGCGACATGCCGACAAGAGCCGCAGCGGACAGAGATAGCCCCTCCATCACTTCGTCAAACCATTTCACATACGCATCGGAATCGTATGGCGGTCGAACCTGCGCGCTGAATCCCGCATCGCCGATGATGTCGATGCAGAAAACACGAAAGTGTTGGCTCCAAACCGGGATGTCGACGATCCAGCTTGCCGCGTTCGCCGCTGTCCCGTGCAGTAATATCAAGGCCGGCGCGTCCTCGTGGCCACTCTCGACCACGAATGTCTCGCCTTGACGGGTGGCAATGCGATGCTGGCGATGCGCAACCGGCCATTGACCGAGGATGTCTCGATAGCGTTCGAAGACGATTTTCTGCCCTTCCGGGGTCTTGAAGACAGATGCCATGGGGTCAAGCCTCCAAGCACGCATCGACAAGTTTAAGGAGGCCAGACACGTCCGAGGGTGTTCCGACAGCGATGACCTTCACGGCGCGTCGAATTGGATCATGTGCTATGTCAACTGATATGGCCTGTGGACGCTGCTCGCTGCTTCCCGCAGCACCAAGCATGATCGACGTGAGCCGCCGTAAAAGCTCTTGATCGACGTTGGGAACATCGACCACGGCAGTGACGCGCGCAGCCGGTGCCTCCCGTGCGGAGCCGACGCCGGCAAAAGCGTCGAGATCGGAATGAAGGATTCGGTATTGCTTGCCAATCTTTGTCGCGCGAAGGCGACCTTCGCGGATGAAGCGCAGCACCGTCTTGTTGTGCAGTTTCAGGCGCTCGGCGGCAGCCTCCACCGTGTATAGCTCTTGTGTCGTCTAAAATTCTCTATTTTATCCACAAGTCCCTATCAAATGGAATAATAGGGAGTCAACAGGCTGTTGGATGTCGTCTGGTGGACGCATCTATCGCCCCAACCCTCTCTACCGCCCCAACCGCCACGACACCGATCCGCCCTGCACGACACCCATGACCTCGCGGCCGGGCTGGCGGTCGATGACCGGCCGCCAAGGGGCAAGGGTGAACTCATGGGATTTCTCGACCACGGCGAACTTGCCGCTAGATAGCTGCACGGTGCCGGTGAACTTGCCGCTGACCTTCTCGCCGGCCACGGCGGCGCGGAACGGTAGCCCCTTGTTCTCGGCCATCTCCGCGCCGACGCGGACAACCTCGTGCTCGCGCAACGTGGCGGGAAGGCTGCGCCGATGGAAGATGCGGCCATTCCGTGATCGGATGCGCTTTTCCTCGTCGGCGCTCATGGGCGCGACTCCAGTCAAAACCCCCGGAAAACGGCCGATATGGGCGTATGGTGCCGCTCGAAACCCAGCAAATCCAAGGCCTTGCGCGAAATCGCGGCACGCCACCCCTCAAAACCACGGTGCCGGAATCGGTCGCCTAACCAGTGTGCAGACAACAACAATTTCCAGAAGCGGCCCGACATGGTGCCATCTTCTTTAATCTTGCCCTCCGCCCTTTCTGCCTTTTCTGCCCCTCCTGCCGGGAATCCAGCCGGGCAAAAACCTACCTGACTGGATGCCGAAACCAGCGCCGCCGAGCGCGGCATCGTGCGCCGGAATGGCAGCTCGCACGTTGCCCGAACATGCGACGAAAAATGGTGTGCCGCGCCAATGGGGCGGCGGTGTCAGCCCGGAGGCGAACGCGCTTCCATATTGCGCTGTAGAGAGCCGGAGGGCCGTCAGTGAAAAAGCCCCGGCGCGTAAGCGACGGGACCGTCTGAAACTCGGAAACGGCAGGTCCATTCCCGCTGCATCTTCTTACAGTTCAACAAAGGTGTTCTCTTGGCCGCTTGCACTTAGAGGTCGACAACCCCATTATCTTGGCTTCAAGCGTGCCAAGGGACTCAAGATGGCACAACAGTTTTAGGGGGGTGGCATGACCGCGAAGCTTCATATCAACATCTCGCAGGGCATTATCGACGTTGAAGGTGATCCCGAACTTGTCCAAGCGATTTACGCTGATTTCAAAGAGCAGTTGCTGGAGAGTGTAAAGGGTGTGGCTTCTGCTCCTGCGGCATCTGTTCAAGAGCCTGTGTCTTCTGAAAATGGCGATGCCGCCAGCGGTGCGGCTAATAAACCAAAAGCGAAGCGTCGCGCCGCTGCCAAGAAGAAGGCCAACGGCGACGAGGGCGGTAGCGGTGTAGTAGCGGACTCGCCGAAGCTTGATAAAAATCTGGATACTTCGGGATTGGGCACCTTCTACGGAAAGTATGTCCCAAAGAATAACGCGGAAAAGATTCTCATATTCCTTAAATTTATGACGGAAGATCTAAAGATTAGTAATCCCAATACGGATCAGGTATACACGTGTTTCAAAGCGACAGGAGAGAAGATCCCCAAGGCATTTGCGCAAGCCTTCTACGATACAAGCTCTAAGCTTGGGTATATAGACTTTCGTTCGTCAACAGATATGCCCATTACGATCGCCGGTGACAACCATTTCAATCATACGCTGAAGAAGAAAGGTGCTGAATGACCACGGCGGTCAACCGCTTCTACAATTCCATCGAGAATGCTGCCAATCAGAGTCAGAGCGCGCTCGTCGAATTGTTCATCTATTTTCTGACGGTGGAATCGGGGCAGGACGCGGCAACGCCAAAGCAGGTCGCTGATTGCTTTGCTGCGTGCGATCTTGTTGTTCCAGGAAACGTTGGCGCGCGGCTGTCCGAAGGACTCAAGAGCAAGCCAGCAAAATACATCAAGGCGAACGGTGGATATAAGCTACAGCGTCATATGCGGGAGGCCCTGTCGCGTAAACTCGGAGCCGAGACGGTCACTGCTCAGACAAGCGCGACCCTTCGGGGGTTGGAACACAAGCTCCCGGCCGGAGCGAATAAGGAATTTCTAAAGGAAGCCATCGATTGCTTCGAGCTTGGCGCTAATCGCGCTGCCATCGTCATGGCGTGGATATTAGCGATGGACCACCTGTTCGCCTATATCCTCGCGCACAAGCTCTCAGACTTCAACGCAGCCTTGGGGAAGGACAAGGGTGTCAAAATCGATTCCGTCGCCCAGCGGGATGATTTTACGGAGATTAAAGAAACGAAGTTCATCGAACTATGCCGGGCGGCGGGCATCATCTCGAACGATGTTCGGAAGATTCTGGATCAGAAGCTAGGGACACGAAACTCGTGCGCTCATCCTTCGGGAGTGACCGTCAACAAGTCTAAGGTCATCGACTTCATTGAGGACCTAGTCGACAATGTCATTCTAAAATTCTCTGTTTAATCTACGCGGGCTTATTCCGGATACCGGCATCCAAAAGAAGCGTGCGTCCAATGTCACTTACCGCGCGACGGATTGGACCTATAGCAAAGAGTTTGGGGCTACCCGCAGGACCGGGATCGGTGATAACAGCAAATCTGAATGGATTTCATGAATTCTTTTATAGGGCTATAGCGTAAACGTAGCTGTCATCTTCCCCCGGTGCGGCGCGCCATCTTTCTCTTTTCACATCGCCGCAGCCTGTAGTCTCTCCGCTCTGGAGAGGTGACGGTCGTTCGGCCTTGCGAACTTTCCGGTTCGATTTGTAAAATCAATAAAAGCAACGATTTGAGCCGTCGATGCGTCGGCGTGCCGGATATGAAAAAACGGCGAGATCCTTTCGGATATCGCCGCCGGTTTCATGCCCGCCGGTTTCGCTCAGTCGATGAATTCGACGGTGGCGCCGACCTTGACCATCTTGGCGAGTTCCGTCGCATCCCAGTTGGTGAGGCGAACGCAGCCGTGGCTGTTCGTCTTGCCGATCTTCGACGGTTCCGGGGTGCCGTGGATGCCGTATGTCGGTTTCGACAGGGCGATCCAGACATTACCGACCGGCCCGTTCGGTCCCGGCGGGATTTGCAGGATGCCGTGATTATCGCCCTGCTTGAAGTTGATCTTCGGATTGTAGGTATAGCCCGGATCGAGCGCGATGCGGGCGACCGTATGCGTGCCGGAAGGGGAGGGCGTGTCCGACGAGCCGATGGTGGCCGGATAGGCGGCGACGAGCGCGCCGCTCTCGTCATAGGCGAAGACCTGCTTGCGCCCCTTGTCGGCGACGATGCGGGTCACGGCGCCCGTCTTGCGTTCGCCAGGCGAGATCACCTTGATGACGCTTCCGGGAATGGTGAAATCGACGCCGGGGTTGAGTTCCCGCAGGTAGTTCTCGTCCATGTGGAACCGTTCGGCCAGCGCTTCCTCGACCGAGGTGTAGGACAGGGCCGGCATGGTGGCCTTCTCGCCGTAATCGTCGGGAATGGCGGCGACATAGGGACCGGCCGCATCCTGGGGCGTGATCGTGTAGTTGACGATCGGCATGCCGCCGCTGAAGCTCAGGCGTTGCAGGATGTCCTCGGAATCGTTCGGATCGAGCCGCTCGCCCGTCATCATTTCATAGGCTTCCAGCGCCTTGGTCACATTCGACCCCATGCGGCCGTCGATCACGCCCGGCGAGGCGCCTGCGCGGTCGAGCAGGGTCTGGAGCGCGGCGATTTCGGAGCGCGACTTGCCGTTCAGCGTCAGCGGCGTCTGCGGCGTGACGGTGACTTCGGGCAGGGACCGATCCTGCTCGATCGAGGCGAGGGTTCCCGTCTGCCGGTTGTCGCCGTAGTTGGCGAAGCCGTCGTCCGCCGGGGGCAGGGGGCGGGCGTCGAGCGGCGCGCGCTCGACCCGTTCGGGCATGGAAACCGCGCCGGTGGTGAGGTCGTCGCCGTCGCCGCGATAGCTGCGATAGTCGGGCACGCCGCCATAGGCGTCGCCGGGGCGGGCGTTGCGCGGCCGCGGAAAATAGGTTTCGGCCGGAATCTCGGTGGCGACGAGATTGCCGTAGTGGTCGAGAAGCACGCGGCGGCCCTCGCGATCCCGGCTGACGACGACGGAACCGTGTTCGGGCGTATAGTCGAGCAGGTCGCCTTCCGGGCTGACCAGAACCGTTTCAACGAAAGGCCTGTAAACGCTCTGCGCGGCCGCCATGTCGGCAAGCGGCGCCTGAAGCAGGACGGCAAGGGCGAGGCCAAGGCTGGTTGCTCTGGAAAGGGTCACGGTGAATCTGATCCTCATCATCTACTTCGGCCATCTCTCACATGGTAAATTTGACCCTAATATGGAAAGAATGAACTTCAGGTTAAGGTAACGTTAATTTGCAATGATTCCGCGTTATTACCCGCTTGCAGGCCCGCTTCCGGGCCGCCTGGCGGACGAAGGAATGAAGGACCGTTCCATGATCGAGTTTTCTGCCGCGCGCGGCCCCGTTCTTTTCCTCGACCGGGCATCGGTGCTGGATATCGGCAAGCTGTTCGTCGCGGGCAGGGATGTCTCGCCGGGCCGGGCCATTCCCGACGACGGAGACCCCCGCATCGACCATTCGCTGGAGGGCTTTCTGTTTACCTGCGGTCCCGATCATATCCGTCATCCGGAACCGGTGGAAGGGGCCTCGGACGGCTCGCTCTATCCGCTGCACGGCTCCTTTTCCGCCAGTCCGGCCGAGAACGTCCTCATGGAATGCTGCGGCGACGATGCCGTGTGCAGGGGCGAGGTTCCCGTCCGCCTGGCCAGCGGCGGCCATGCGCGGCTTTACCGCGTCTGGAGGATCGACGGCGCGACGGGGGAGGTCTTCCTGGAGGACCGGCTCGTCAACGACGGCGCCAGGCCTTTCGCGCCGATGCTGATGTATCACATGAACCTCGCGGCCGGGCTGCTCGATGCCGGCACGCGCCTGCAAGGGGATATGCTGGAGGGCGGTTCGCTGCCCTGGGCGTTCGGCGAGGGCGACGGCGGTGTTTTCTGCATTCCGGCGGGGGAGGCCGGACAGGCAGAGGTGCGGCTCGGCCCGGTGGCGGCGCTTTCCGGCCTGACGCTCAGGGTGCGCTTCGCCACCGCGACGCTGCCTTTCCTCCAGGTGTGGCGAAACCAGTCGGCGCCTGCCGATGTCCTCGGCATCGAGCCGGCGTCGCACCGGTGGACGGGACGCTCCGAGCTTGCGACGCGGGGCGAGCTTGTTGCGCTTCAGCCGGGCGAGGCACTGGATTACCGCCTTTCCTTCGCTTTCATCTCCGGGGAATGATGAAGCCTCGCATTGACGCAGGCACGTCCCGATCGTACAGCTTGTTCGCAATTCAAAGAGGAACGACGATGGTTGATATCAGAGAGATCGACGGCGAATATTCCGTCAGCGGTCAGATCACGGTGGACGATCTCGATCAGATCAAGGCGCTTGGGTTCAAGTCCATAGTCTGCAATCGTCCCGACGAGGAGGAGCCCGGCCAGCCGGCTTTCGCGGAGATCGCCGCGCGCGCGGCCGAACTCGGAATCGAGACGGCGCATGTGCCCGTGGGCAAGACCGGCGTCGATGAAGAGGCCGTGACCGGCATGGTCGATGCGCTCGACGATCTGCCGCGCCCCATGCTCGGCTATTGCCGTTCCGGCGCGCGCTCCACCACGGTTTACCAGAAAACCCATCACATGCGCGGCTGAAGCCGCGCCATCCATCAGCCCTTCAATAACAGGAGCATACCAATGAGCATCAAGCGTATCGAACCCGGTGCCCGCATGAGCGGTGCTGTCGTTCACGGCAACGTCGTCTATCTTGCCGGCCAGGTCGGCGACGGCAAGACCGTTACCGAACAGTCCAGGTCCGCGCTTGCCGAAGTCGAACGCCTGCTCGTTGCCGCCGGCTCGAACAAGGCGAAGATCCTTCAGACGATCATCTATCTGTCCGACATGTCCACCTTCGGCGAAATGAACGCCGTCTGGGAAAGCTGGATCGATCCGAAGAACCCGCCGGCCCGCGCCACCAGCCAGGCCGCGCTGGCCACGCCGGACTACAAGGTCGAGTTCGTCGTCACCGCCGCTCTCGACTGAGCCGGACACCGACGAGAGATGACAAAGGCCGGGAAGCGGTTGCTTCCCGGCCTTTTGCGTTTGAGACCGTAGCCGGAGGGGGAACGGCAGGTGCCGCGCCCTACCGTTTCTCGCGAATCTCCGTCAGCGTCTTTGCCGGCGTGATGGCTTCGGGATCGAGGTGGATATCGATGATCGACGGCTTGCCGCTGGCACGGGCCCGTTCGAAGGCGGGGCCGAATTCCGCTGTTTCGCGAACCGTTTCGCCGTGGCCGCCATAGGCGTGGGCGAGGGCGGCGAAATCCGGGTTGGTGAGGCCGGTGCCGGAGACGCGGCCGGGATATTCCCGCTCCTGATGCATGCGGATCGTGCCGTAGATGCCGTTGTTCACGACCACCGTGATGATCGGCAGGTTGTAGCGGATGGCAGTGGCGAATTCCTGCCCGTGCATCATGAAGCAGCCGTCGCCGGCGAAGCAGATCACCTCCCGGTCCGGATGGAGCGCCTTTGCCGCCACGGCGGCGGGCAGGCCGTAGCCCATCGAGCCGGAGGCGGGTGCGGCCTGCGTGGCGTACTGCCGGAAGCGGTGAAAGCGTTGCAGCCAGGTGGCGTAGTTGCCGGCGCCGTTGGTGAAGATGGCGTCGGGGGCGACATTCGCTTCGAGCCATTCCATGATCGGGCCCATGTGCACCGCGCCGGGACCCGTGGCGGGCGGCGTGGACCATTTCAGGTAGGCGGCGTGCATGGCCTCGGTCCGGGCGGCCCATTTCGGCGCGGCGGCGGGCGCGAGCGCGGCGAGGGCGGCGGCGAAATCTTTCGGCGCGGCGGCGATGGCAAGGTCGGGCCGGTAGACGCGCCCGAGTTCCTGCGGGTCCGGATGGACATGAACGAGCGTCTGCTTCGGATAGGGAACATCCATCAGCGTGTATGAAGAGGAGGGCATTTCGGAAAAGCGCCCGCCGACGAGCAGAAGCAGGTCGGCTTCCTTCACCGCCCGCGCAAGAGCCGGATTGATGCCGATGCCGATATCGCCCGCGTAGGAAGGGTGCAGGTGATCGAACAGCATCTGGCGGCGCAGGGAGCAGCCGACCGGCAGCTTCCACGCTTCCGCGAAGGCGCGGAATTGCGCGACGCTCGCCGCGTCCCAGCGGGTGCCGCCGATCACGGCCAGCGGACGCTCGGCCTTCGCCAGCAGGTCTCCGAGCGCTGCGATCTGGGCCGGGCCGGGATGGCTTTCGACCGGCATGTAGGGTCTGGCCGCCGGCGGCGCCGCCCTGCGGGTCAGCATGTCTTCCGGCAGCGACAGAACGACGGGGCCGGGGCGGCCCGAGGTGGCGACGGCGAAGGCGCGCGTCACGAATTCCGGGATGCGGGCCGGGTCGTCGATCTCGCCGACCCATTTGGCGAATTCGGTAAAGGCGCGGCGGTATTCGACCTCCTGAAAGGCCTCGCGTTCGCGGGCTTCGCCCTGCACCTGGCCGATGAACAGGATCATCGGGATCGAATCCTGCCGGGCGACGTGCAGCCCTGCCGAGGCGTTGGTGGCGCCGGGGCCGCGTGTCACGAAGCAGATGCCGGGTTCGCCGGTGAGGCGGCCCCAGCAGTCGGCCATCATCGCCGCGCCGCCTTCCTGGCGGCAGACGAGGGTTTCGATGCCGCTTTCATAGAGCGCGTCCAGCACCGCCAGAAAGCTTTCGCCCGGCACGCAGGACACGCGCTTCACGCCGTTCGCCTTCAGCGCCTCGACGATCAGCTCTCCTCCCGTTCTTTCCATGATATCCTCCCATTGCATATGTTCAGTTCTGTTTTCGGGCCTTCAGTTCGGCGAGGATCTCCTCGCGATGCTCGCCGAGAGCCGGGCTCGGCCGGTCGTATTTCAGCGGCGTTTGCGACATGACGATCGGGCTGCGCACGCCGGGAATGACCGTGCCGTCGGCCGCTTCGAGGTCGATGCGCAGGCCGCGCGCCTTCACCTGCGGGTCGTCGAACATCTCGCCGATGGTGTTGATCGGTCCGGCGGGCACGGCGCTTTTCTCGCAGGCGGTCAGCAGATCGCGCTTGTGCCATCGCGCCGTCCTTTCGGAAACGAGGCGGCGCACCTCCGTCTTGTGGGCGACGCGGGCCTTGTTGGTCGAAAAGCGCTCGTCTTCAGCCACGCCTTCGAGACCGAGAATGGCGCAGAGGCGGGCGAACTGCCCGTCATTGCCGATCGCGAGGATCAGGTGGCCATCGGCGGTCGGCACGACCTCGTAGGGGCTGATGTTCGGATGCGCATTGCCGAGCCGGACCGGCGACTTTCCGGAAACGAGATAGTTGAGGTTCTGGTTGGCCAGAACGCCGGCCTGCACGTCGAGCAGCGCCATGTCGATCATCTGGCCCTCGCCGGTTTTCAGGACATGGATCAGCGCCGCCTGAATGGCGGTGACGGAATATATGCCGGTGAAGATGTCGGCAATCGCCACGCCTGCCTTCATCGGTTCGCCGTCCGGCGCGCCGGTGATCGACATGAAGCCGGACATGCCCTGCACGATGTAGTCGTAGCCGGCGAAATCGGCATAGGGTCCGGTCTGGCCGAAGCCGGTGATGGAGCAATAGACGAGCTTCGGGTTGATGGACTTCAGGCTTTCGTAGTCGAGGCCGTACTTGACGAGGCCGCCGCGCTTGAAGTTCTCGATCACCACGTCCGCGTCGCGGATGAGGTCGAGCACGACGGCGCGGCCTTCCTCGCTGCGGAAGTCGATGTCGATGGAGCGCTTGCCGCGGTTGGTGGCGTGGTAATAGGCGGCGGAGAGGTTTTCGCCGTCACGGCTCTCGACGAAGGGCGGCCCCCAGGTGCGGGTGTCGTCGCCGCCGGCCGGGTTCTCCACCTTGATGACGTCCGCCCCCATGTCGGCCAGCATCTGCCCGGCCCAGGGACCCGCGAGAACGCGGGCCAGTTCGATGACGCGGATGCCGGAAAGCGGCGGTTTCCTCTCGCTCATGGCGACTCCCTGGTGCGATTCCGGCAAACATGCGGAGCGCGTTTTTGCGTCCGGAATTGCGTGAAAACAGAATGATAGTGCATGTGCCTTGCTGCTCAAGCTATAGCCACGCCGCCGCCTTCGCGCACGCGATATAAACTCATCGGGCTCATTCCGTTTTCGCAAGGCGCGCGGACGTGCCGTCAGTCCAGCGCCTTTTCCATGAACACCCGCTTCAACCCCTTCTGTTCCTGCCGGTGCGTCTCGACATAGCCGCGCCGGGCATAGATCGCCTGGTTTTCGGTCATCAGTTCGTGGGTGTAGAGGCGGATGCGGCGAAAGCCCAGCCGGCGGGCTTCCGCTTCGGCGTGATCCATGAGAAGGCGGCCATAGCCCTTGCCCTGCGCTGCGGGGCTGACGGCGATGTTGTCGAGCAGCAGGCAGTCTTCTTCCGGAATGAGGACCAGAACGCCCTCTATGCCGCCATCTCCGCGCAGCAGGTTCACATGGCCGCGGGCGATCGATGAGGCGTAATCGTCGAGCATAGGGCCCGGCCTCGCGCCGATGCGGGCGATGTAATGGGAATAGGAGGCTTCCACCAGGGCTTCCACCGCCGTCCGGTCGGACGCGGCGGCCTTGACGATATCCGGCATCGGTTCCCCTTTCGGTAAGATTATGGCGCGCGCTCCAGGCAGGAATCGCACCAAGCGCCAAGCTCCGCTATGGCCTCCTCCCGCCCGATGTCGTGCAGCGTATCATGTCGGGTATTCCGGTATATCGCAAGTTTTACAGACAGAAAACCGCGCGTGCGCATCGTTTGCGCCAGTTTCGTCACGGCCTTGCCGCCGTCCGTGCCGGGGTCTTCGTCGCCGCCGGCCAGAAAGAAGGGCAGCGCACGGGCGCGGGCGTATCCCGCCCGTTGCGGCCAGCCGGCGATCAGGTCGAAAATGTCGAGCCAGAGCGAAACGCTGGCCGGGTGGCCGCAGAGCGGATCGGCAAGAAAGGCATCGACTTCCGCCGGGTCGTGGCTCAGCCAGTCGGCATCGGTGCGGCGGTGGGCGATTGCCCGGTTCCATGCCTCGATGGTCAGGCGCGGCACGAGGTCGGCTGGCACGTCCGAGCCCTTCAGGGCCCGTTCGGCCTTGAGGATGAAGCGCGCGAGGCCGATGAGGAAGCGGCCCGGAACGGCGTTCATGTTCCACGGCGCGGCTCCGGCGAAGCGCTCCGGCGCCTCGAGCGCCGCGTTGAGCGCGATCAGCCCGCCCAGCGAATGGCCGAACAGGAAGGCGGGAAGGCCGGGATAAAGCGCCTCGGCATGGTCGCGCATGGCCAGCACGTCGGCGACGAGTGTGTCGGCGCCTTCCCGCCAGGCGAAGCGGCCGCGTGGCGCATCCGGCGCTGTTGTCAGGCCGTGGCCGCGGTGGTCGTGGGCCAGAACCGCTAAACCGCGCTTGGCCATCGCCCCGGCGAAGCCGCCGTATCGGCGGGCATGTTCGCCGAGACCGTGACACACGAGGAGGACGGCGCGGGGAGGGGCGTCTACCGGCTGCCAGCGGCAGAAGGCCAGCGATGCGCCCGTGGGGCTTTCCAGCCGTTCGATATCCGGCGGCATGTTGGTCCTCCCGCTCGTCAAAAGCCGCGTGCCGGTTGCTCATGGCCCTTAATTCGCCTACATAGCGGCACAATCCTTTTCCCCTATGCGGAGCTTTTGAGCGATGGCGCGTCAGTTCATCTACCATATGGCCGGGCTTAACAAGTCCTACGGCAACAAGAAGATTCTGGAGAACATCCACCTCTCCTTCTACCCGGACGCCAAGATCGGCATTCTCGGTCCGAACGGGGCGGGCAAGTCCACCGTGCTGCGCATCATGGCCGGCCTCGACAAGGAATTCACCGGCGAAGCCTGGTTGGCCGAAGGCGCGACGCTCGGCTACCTGCCGCAGGAGCCGCAACTCGATCCCTCCAAGACCGTTCTGGAAAACGTGATGGAAGGCGTGGCGGAGAAGAAGGCGATCCTCGACCGCTACAACGAGCTGATGATGAACTATTCCGACGAGACGGCGGACGAGGGCGCGCAGCTTCAGGACATCATCGACAGCCAGAACCTCTGGGATCTGGAAAGCCAGGTGGAAATGGCGATGGAGGCGCTGGCCTGCCCGCCGTCCGATGCCGACGTTTCCAATCTTTCCGGCGGCGAAAAGCGCCGCGTGGCGCTGTGCAAGCTGCTGCTCGCCAAGCCCGACCTGCTGCTGCTCGACGAACCGACCAACCATCTCGACGCCGAAACCATCGCCTGGCTGGAAAAGCACCTGCGCGAATATCCGGGCGCGGTGATGATGATCACCCACGACCGCTACTTCCTCGACAACGTCACGGGCTGGATCCTCGAACTCGACCGCGGTCGCGGCATTCCCTACGAGGGCAATTACTCGGCCTATCTTCAGGCCAAGGCCAAGCGCATGGCGCAGGAAAGCCGCGAGGAGGCCTCCCGCCAGAAGGCGCTTTCGCGCGAGCAGGAGTGGATCTCCTCCAGCCCGAAGGCCCGTCAGGCTAAGTCCAAGGCCCGTATCAAGGCCTATGACGAACTGGTGAAGGCCGCCGGCGAGCGCCGTCCGGGCGACGCGCAGATCGTCATTCCGGTCGGTGAGCGTCTGGGGCAGGTGGTCATCGAGGCCGAGGGGCTTACAAAGGCCTATGGCGACCGCGTTCTCATCGAGAACCTCACCTTCAAGCTGCCGCCCGGCGGCATCGTCGGCGTCATCGGCCCGAACGGTGCCGGCAAGACCACGCTGTTCCGCATGATCACCGGTCAGGAAACGCCCGATTCCGGCACGATCACCGTCGGCGAGACTGTCGATCTCGGCTATGTCGACCAGAGCCGCGACACGCTTGCCGCCGACAAGACCGTGTGGGAGGAAATCTCCGGCGGCAACGATGTGCTGAAGCTCGGCAAGTACGAGATGAACTCGCGTGCCTATTGCGGCGCCTTCAACTTCAAGGGCGGCGACCAGCAGCAGAAGGTCGGCAATCTTTCGGGCGGCCAGCGCAACCGCGTTCACCTCGCCAAGATGCTGAAGGGCGGCTACAATGTCCTGCTGCTCGACGAACCGACCAACGACCTCGACACGGAAACGCTGTCGGCGCTGGAGGACGCACTGGAAAACTTCGCTGGCTGCGCCGTCATCATCTCGCACGACCGCATGTTCCTCGACCGTCTGGCCACGCACATTCTCGCCTTCGAGGGCGACAGCCATGTGGAATGGTTCGAGGGCAACTTCGAGGACTACGAGAAGGACAAGATCCGTCGTCTCGGCGCGGATGCCGTCAACCCCAGGCGCGTGACCTACAAGCGCCTGACGCGCTGATCCCATAGTGGGAACGTATGAAACGAGGCGGTTGATGCCGCCTGCTGACTATCTGCTCATCGCTCTCTTTCGTCATGGTCGGGCCTGACCCGACCATCCACCGCGCCGCCTGCGGCGTGGACCCTCGGGTCGAGCCCGAGGGTGACGAAAGAGAGGGGTTGCCAATACACTGAAGGCGGCGATCCGGGCCGCCTTTTTCATGCCGGCGCGAATGCCGTGGATGGCATCGCCGGGCGGGCTTGCAATGCGATGCCCAATCACATAAAGATATGTTTATATCTTGATTATGTGTGTCAGGGGTGCCGTGGCGACGTTCGGTCTGGAAAAGCTGGTGGATATTCTGAAGGCGGCAGGGGAGACGACCCGGCTTCGCCTGCTCGTGCTCCTGTCCTCGGGCGATCTCACCGTCACCGATCTTACCGATATTCTCGGACAATCGCAGCCCCGTATTTCGCGCCATCTGAAGCTTCTTGCGGAAGACGACCTCGTCGAGCGCTATCAGGAAGGCGCATGGGCCTACTTCCGCCTGCGGCGCGACGGTGCCGCGACGGAACTGGTCAGGGCCATTCTCGCGATGGCCGAACGGGACGATCCGGTTCTCGTCCGCGACGCGCAACGGCTGGTGGCGGTCAAGCGCCAGCGCTCCGAAAAGGCGCAGGCCTATTTCAGCCGCAACGCCTCCGAGTGGGACGAGCTTCGCCGCCTGCATGTGAACGACGAGGCGGTCGAGGCGGCGCTGCTGAAGGCGGTCGGCGATACGCCGGTGGGCTCGCTGCTCGATCTGGGTACCGGAACGGGGCGCATGCTGCAATTGCTCGAAGGCCTCTACAGCCATGCGACGGGCATCGACGCCAGCCGCGACATGCTGTCGGTGGCGCGCGCCAATCTCGACAAGGGCGGGATCGTCAAGGCCTCGGTGCGGCAGGGCGATATCTTCAACCTGCCGGTGGACGACGAGGAATTCGATCTCGTCACCATTCATCAGGTGCTGCATTTTCTCGACCAGCCGCAGCTTGCGCTGGCGGAAGCGGCACGGGTCATCAAGCCCGGCGGCCGGCTGGCGGTGATCGATCTGGCGCCGCACGATCTGGACCATCTGCGCGAGGACCATGCGCATGTGCGTCTCGGCTTTGCGCACGAGGCGATGGCGCAGGCGCTCGAAAAGGCGGGGCTTGCGGTCGAAAAGGTCATCGACATTCCACCGGGCGGGCAGGCGGAGCGCGCGCTCACGGTGACGATCTGGCTGGCGCGCGATCCGCGTCCGGCGGCGGCCTGAAGGCCCGGCAAGAAAGGTAGAGCATTTCCAGCAAAAGTGCGTAGCGGTTTTGCGTCCGGAAATGCGCAAAAACAAAGGTTTGGAGCATTTCATCGTTTCCGTGAAAAGATGAAATGCTCCGGGATTTTACGGAGAGATACCCATGTCCACGCCCCTTCTCAGCGACGCCGATATCGGACGCCTGAAGATCTCCTTCGAATTCTTTCCGCCGAAATCGCCGGAGATGGAAGGCCAGCTGTGGGAAACGGTGGCCGATCTCGGCGGCTGGGAGCCGGATTTCGTGTCCGTGACCTATGGCGCCGGCGGCTCCACGCGGGAGCCGACGCTCGTGACCGTCCGCCGCCTGATCGCGGAGACGCCGCTGCGGACTGCGTCGCATCTGACCTGCGTCGGATCGTCGAAGGACGATGTCCGCCGCGTGGTCGAGGAATTGCAGGCGGTCGGGGTGAGCCGTTTCGTGGCCTTGCGCGGTGATCCGCCGGAAGGGCCCGGCTCCGTCTATCGTCCGCACCCGCAGGGCTACGCCAACGGCGCCGAACTGGTGAAGGGACTGAAAAGCATCGGCGATTTCGACATTTCCGTTTCCGCCTATCCGGAAAAGCATCCGGAAAGCGAAAGCGTGGCCGCCGACATCGAGATGCTGAAGCGCAAGGCGGACAATGGCGCCGACCGGGCGTTGAGCCAGTTCTTCTTCGACAACGACCAGTTCGAGCGCTACATGGACGCGGTGCGCGCCGCGGGCATCACCCTTCCGGTGCTGCCCGGCATCATGCCGATCCATAACCTGACGCAGCTCAAGCGTTTTGCCGGCCGTTGCGGCACCAGCATTCCGGCCTTCCTCGATGAGCGTTTCGCCGGAACCGAGGAGGATGCCGAGCGCCGTTTCGAGGTCGGGGCGGATGTCGCCGCCGAGCAGATCGCCGATCTGGTCCGTCGCGGCATCAGCGATTTCCATCTCTATACGATGAACCGCGCGCCGCTGACGAATGCCGTACTGACGCGCCTCGGTCTTGCCCGCAAGGGGTGAGGAAACGCGGCCGGCGACGGCGCTGAAACGGGAAAGCGGGCGGCAAGGGAGCCGCCCGCTTTCGTGTGATGCGTCACGTTTCGTGACGGAAACAGGTGGATCCGGCGGCTCTGGACGCCGGATGAGATTTCAGGCGGCGCCCTCAGATGAAGAGCATCACCGTGATGAAAAGAAACGCCGCACTGACGATCAGTTTATTGAGAGAGTTGGTTATTCCCATCTCAGCCTCCTCGCGTTTACGAAACGATAATATGTCGGTTTCGTGTCGAATGGAAAGCCGTTTTGTGTTGTGCGATGCGGCGCAGGCCCGGCGGGCGGACATGCAGCCCTGTCATCGTTTTGAAAATATTGTTCTATTTTTGGGATGAAATTAAACGAAAAAAGAAAAAGGGCTGCTTTGTCGCAGCCCTTTTTGCGTGGTTTTTGCGTCTGCTGCCGTCAAAGGGCGTTGAGAAGCGCCTGCGTCGGCCAGCCGTCAGCGGGTATGCCGAGGCGCTGCTGTTCCTTCTGAACGGCAACGCGTGTGCCGGAGCCGAGAATGCCATCCACCTTGCCGACATCGTGGCCGTGGGCCTGAAGCCTGGTCTGGAGCAGCTTCATGGAATCCACGTCGAGGCCCGGTTCCGGATTGCCTTTCTGGTAGGGCTCGGCCCCCATCAGGCGCGTCGCGAAATAGGCGGCGGAGATCGTGTAGATGAAGGACTGGTTCCACTCCAGATAGATTCCGAAGTTCGGATAGGTGATGAAGGCCGGGCCGAGGCGGCCTTGCGGCAGCACCAGGGCGGCGGGAAGAGAGGCGAAATTCGTGTTGCCGTCGCGCGGCCTGACGCCGAGGTCGAACCATTCGCCTGCCGTCATCGTTCCGCCGAGCCCCGATTTCTCGAAAGGCAGGTTCTGCGGAATGGCCACTTCCTGAATCCAGGGTTCGCCCCTGCGATAGCCGAGGCTGTTGATGAAGTTGGCCGCCGTCATGATCGCGTCCGGGGCGCTGGACTTGAGGCGCACATGGCCGTCGCCGTCGCCATCGACGCCGTGGGCGATGATGTCCCTCGGCAGCATCTGCACCTGACCGATCTCGCCGGCCCAGGCGCCGGTTTCGCTCGCCGGATCGAAATCGCCGTGGGAAACCATCTCGATCAGCGCCAGCAGTTGCGGACGGAAGAGTTCGGGACGGCGACAGTCGTGCGACAGGGTCGCCAGCGCGTTGCGTGTATTGAAATCGCCCTGCACGGCGCCGAAATCCGTTTCCATCGCCCAGAAAGCGGTGATGATGCCGGGGGGGACGCCGTATTCGGCTTCGGCGCGCTGGAAGACGGAGCGCAACTGCTCGATCTTCTGCCTGCCGATGTTCAGCCGGCTCTGGGAAACCGTGCGCTGCGAGAATTCGAGGAAGGTCTGGCGGAAGACGCCCTGGGCCCGGTCTCGGGACAGCACCTTCTGGTCGATCGTCGCGCCGGCGAGCGTCTTCTCGATCGCATCGGCGGGCAATCCCTTCTGTTGCGCCTCGGCCCTGACGCCGTCCAGAAAGGCATTGAAATCGCCGCCGCATGCGGCGGTCTGCTGGGCGGAGGCCGCGCCTGCCACGGCGGCAGCCAGGGCGAGGGAAAGGATCATGGAGCGGGAATGGGCGCCGAACATGGTGAAATCCTGTCTGCGGCGCGTATCGGGGTCGTCCTGTCCGCGCCTTGCTTCTTTTTCAAAGGCTTTTCAGGAAGATTGTGACCGAAGCAAGAAATTCAATCGCTCCGGCCCGAAAATGCCGGGAAACTGATGCGGGCCGATGCGTGGCGGCCACGCCGCTACTTGTTCATCGCCGTCAGCCACCGTTTCCAGTTTCCGGCATCGCCGGCAAAGACGTTGATGTCGGTGTTGCCGCGGATGCCGGGAATGGCGCCGGTGGCGGTGTACTGCCAGAAGGCCCAGCGGCGCTCGTCGTATTTGTCGGACGGATGCGAGGCGACCGAGCGGACCCAGAAATGGTAGTTCTTGAACTGGTCGACCAGATTGTCCGCATGGAAATCGACCGTGGTGTAGATGATCGGGCGCTTGCCGTAGTGGGCCTCGATCCTGTCCATGAAGCGCTGCATCTCGGAGCGCACGGTCAGCGGGCTCGGCCGGTAGCTGCACGTCTTCGAATCGTGGTTCCACTCGACGTCGAGAACCGGCGGCATCTTCAGCGCGGCCTTCGGTATGCTGGCGATGAACCAGTCGGCCTGTTCGTCGGCGCTCGAACACCAGTAGTAGAAATGGTAGGGCGCGTGCGGCACGCCGGCTGCGGAGGCTCCGCGCCAGTTGCCGTCGAATTTCGGGTCGATCATGTCCTTGCCTTCGGTCGCCTTGATGAAGGCGAAGGAAACGCCGGACTTGCGCACCTCGGGCCAGTCGATGTCGCCGTTCCACTTGGAAACGTCGATGCCGTGGACCTGATGGCGGTGCGGATGCCGCTCGCCGAAATCGATCGGTTTCGTGTCGTGGAAACGCGGATTGATGGAGGCGGTCTCGATCATGTCGTAGCCGACGGCGGTGCAGCCGCCCGTCAGAAGGGTCAAAGGCAGAAGTGCCAGTAGAAATCGCCGCATGGATTACCCGTTCGCTGCCCTGCCGCCTCCCGTATTTCCACCCCGGTGGAAAACGGCAGATTCGCGCCCGGTGCAAGGCGCGCGCCTGATATGTTTACATCATAACAGCGTAAACAAACCTTTAGGGCAAGGGGGGAGGCGACCGTTCACGCGCTTGCGACCGCGCGGACGGCATAGCCTCGGCCGATGGTCTCGACGGCAAGGGAGAGGTTGCGCGCCCGGCACATTCCAGCCAGCACGGCCGGCATGTCGTCGCGCGGGGCGACGTGGAATTGTGCGAGCCAGGCGCGCAGCAGCGTTCTGAACCAGCGGGGCAGGCCGGACTGGTCGCCGAAATCGACGATATGGATCGAACCGCCGGGGGTAAGGGCGTCGAAGGCCGCGTCGAGCGTGCCTTTCCAGTCCGGGATCATGGAAAGGGCATAGGAGATCATGATGCGATCGAAGCCCTCGACGCCGAAATCCGCCGGACGGCAGCGCGTAGCGTCGCCGGCGACGAAGGTCGCCTGAACGCCCTCGCGCCCGAAGCGGGCCTTCGCCGTCTCGAGCATTTCCCGTGAGATGTCGAGGCCGTGGAGGTTCAGGCCGGGAAAACGGCGGGTGGCCAGCAGGAGGTTGCGCCCCGTGCCGCAGCCGAGTTCCAGCAGGCTCTGGCCCGGTCGGGCGTCGAGGCCGGCAATGGTCCGGTCGCGGCCGAAGAGGTAATATTTGCGCGTGGCGTCGTAGATATGTTTCTGGCCGCGATAGATGCGGTCCATCAGCCGCGCATGGTCGGCGGTTGCGGCTGTCTCCTCGCGCTTCATGCGTCGAGCCGCTCGTAGAGATGGAAGCCGCCATAGATCGCCGAGCGGTCGCGGGCGGTAAACGCGCGCGATTCGTCCTGCCTGTAGTGCCAGCGGTTGATCAGCCCGGGATCGAGCCGCTCCGGCAGGATCGACGCCTCCGCCGCCGTGCGGAAGATGACGCGGGCGCCGGGCGCGGCGGTGCGGGTGATTTCCCGCCACAGCGCGTTGAGCTGCCGGGTGGTCATCCAGTCCTGGGCGTCGAGAAGGCAGTAGCGGTCGACGGAGGCGGCCGGCCTGCGGGCGAGCAGGTCGGTCACGCTCTCGTGGTGGACCGAGACGCGGGACGCCGAGGCTTTGATCGCCGCGTAGTAATCCGGGCGAAGATAGGCCGGCAGCGGCCCTTCTCCGGGCGCGGGATAGCGGCGGGCGAAAGCCTGCCAGGCGAAATAATTGCTTTCCAGCGGAAAGCCGCAGGCAAGGCGGCGCAGGCGCTCCTTCAGCACCGGCCCCACCGTGCCGTCGCCCGAGGCGCCCGCCAGCTCGTCGAACTGCTGCGGCGGGATGCCGAGGCCGAAGAGCGAGCTCTTGCGGCTGGTCGCCCAGCGGATCGCCGGCTTGTCGAAGAGCGGCGCGACGCGCGTTTCGAAGAACCGTTCCTGTTCCTCGATCGTGCGGGCGGCGGTGATGTCCTTCAGCTTGACGCCGTGGAGGCGGGCGATGGCATGGCCGGTGCCGATGAAGCGGCCCAGCAGGCCCTTGCGATAGATGTTGCCGTTGAACATCGTGATGCGGCGGCGGGCCGTCAGGCCGCGCCGGTTCCAGTAGGCGCGCGTTTCCGGATCGAGATGCGGTGCGACGAACCGGTCGTAGGCCTGAACGTTGCCGCGCAGGTTATGGCCGATGAAATGGCGCAGCACGTCGTCATGGCCGGGCAGGTGCCGGAAGGCGGCGAGCTTCAGCCGGTTCAGCGCGACATGATGGCGGTTGAGATCGACGACATCGATCCGGGCGGGCGAGCGCGAGAGATAGGCCAGCATGTTGCAGCCGCCGGAACCGATCGTGACGATCCGGTGTCCGGGTGCCAGATCCATCGCCTCCATGTCGACTTCCGGGTCCTCCCATATCTGGGGATAGACCAGCCCGGAAAAGAGAATGCGGAAGAGACGTTCCGAGAGGCCGTCGGCGGAGAGCGTGCGGTGGCGCAGCATCGCCTCGCCGACCTTGCCCGGGCCGTTGCCGATCGGATTGCGTTCGTGCCTTGTCATGGCGACCGTCCAGTGGGTGAGACTGTCGCTGTTCATAGGCCGGTCATGCAAAGGAATGATGACGGCGCGCGCCGTATGCGGGTCCGGCCGTGCCCCACCGGTTCACGTGAACGTGGCGGCTTCCGTTCCGCAGACGCGGCGCAGGGGTATGAAGGGGAAGACCCGCGCGGGGGTTATTTCATGACGTGGAGCATGCCCTTGCGCTTGGCATCGTAGTAATAGCCGCGGGCATAGAGGCGAACGGCGTTGTCATGGTCGGTATCGGCGACCAGATAGGCGCCGCGCAGATATTTGATCGCGTATTTCAGGTTGGTCTCGGCATCGAGAAGACCGTTGGCCGGACCCTGATAGCCCATCGATTTGGCGGTCGGGTAGGCGATCTGCATCAGGCCGAAATAGCCGCGCCTGTTGTAGGCCGCCGGGTCGTAGCGGCTTTCGCGATGGACGACGCGGTGAACGAGCTTTTCGGGAACGCCGTATTCGACCGCGTAGCGGGCGATCAGGTCGTTGATCCGCTCGCGTTGCGTCTCGCCGGATTGCATGCGCGACGCGGCGGTGGAGGCGGACGCATTGCCGTCGATGGCGGCGAGCGCGCCGTTGCGGCCGGCGGGAGCCGCATAGCCGAGCGCGCCGGCGGGCCGGCTGCCGGGCGCCGCCGTCTGCGGTGAGGCCTGCTCGGCCAGCATGACGCTGGCGGGAATGCCGGCGGCGCTGGCAACGGCGACGGGCGTACCGGCGCGGGCGCCCTTGGCGGCGAGCGGAGAGGCGGGAATGCTGGATTCGGCGAGCCTCTGCGCTTCCGTGGCCGGAACGCCGGGCAGATTGTCAGCCTGCGCGGCGGGATCGGCTGCGCCGTTCTCCGGTGTCGTCATGGCGAGCGCCGTCAGCGGCGAGGGGCGGGGAACCGGCACGGAACCCGGAACGAGCGAGGGATCGACGGCCTCGGCGGCGAGAACCGGATCGACCGCGGGTTCGTAGGCGACGGTGACGGGATAAAGCGTTTCCGGCGGCGTGTCGGGAAGCTCGATCGCGGCGACGGCCGTGCCGGATTCGGCAAGCCGGGGCTTGCCGGAGATCCGCCGCTCGGTGCCGGAGGAGCCGGATGCCTGCTGGCCGGTCGTTTCACAGCCTGCAAGGACGGCGCAGAGAGAAACCATCACGGCCAGATGGAGTTGCGGACTTTTCCTCAACGCCTTGTCTCCGGACATGATACCTCCCTTTCGCCTCCCCCGTCTTCAAGGGGTGCTTCGTTCGATGGGATTTTATTAACCGATTGGCCGCTGCGCCGCAAGCTGCCCGGAGGTTGCAGTTGTCAGGCTGCGATTTTCCGGTAGCCGGCCACCACCGCGCCGGATGCGATCGACACCATTCCGCCGCGGACGGGCTTGCGGCGCAACGCCGTGCGGCGGCGGATGCGGCGCAGGAAGGCATCGGGCATCATGGCCTGATAGAGCGACACGGCAAGCGCTGCAACGGCGACGGCGGCGCAAAGCCACGCAAGCTGTGGTTGCCAGGCGGCGTTGGCGAACAGGAAATGCGGCACGACCGCGAGGTGGAAGAACAGGATGCGCCGTTCGAAAAACGTCTGGGCGAAGACGTCGAGGAAGATGCGCGGCAGGCGCTTTTCCCGCAGGTTGTCGTTATCGGCGAAGGGGCCGACGAGATCGGGCGCGAGGGCGATGCCGGCAATGGTGAAGGCTAGCAGCAAGCCGCCGATCCAGATCACGGCCGAATACAGCACGGGCGAAACGAGGCTGGCCCACAGCGTCAGATGGCCCGCCGCCAGAGCGGCGGCGAGATTGGCGAGCACGAAGGCGGGAACGGTGAAAAGGGCCGTCCGGCGACCCTTTCCGTGGGCATAGGATGCGATCAGGAACCCGCTCCGGCCGGGAATGGCCAGCCAGAAGGCGCTCAGAGCCGTGAATGGAAGCCAGTATTCCGTGTGCATCCGTTTCCCGTCGCGGCCCGTCAGGCCGGCTTGTAGTCCTGTCCGATCGAGGCCATGACGCCGTCGAACCACGGCTGCCTGATATCGAAGTGCTTGCCGCCCTTGATGCGCGGAAACTCGATGGTGCGCAGCCTGCCGTTCTGGTCCTCGTCATGACCGGTGACGCCCGAAACGCCGCCGAGCGCGCTTTCCACAGCAAGGTCCACCATCGAGTGGATGAGGCGCAGGTCTTCGGTGTTGGCCGGAGCGGAGCGGGCATAGTAACCGGATTTCTGCACCATTGCACGCTCTGCGCCGATCAATGCTGCAAATTGCTTGGCGAACCAGCCGCCGACATTGATGGCGTCGATCTTGACGTGGCCGAAGGCGTCGCGCTTGACGGTCTCGCCGGAGGCCTCGCGCTCGGCGACGATGGCGTCGAGGCAGGCGCCTTCGGAAACGAAGATCGTCACGAAGCTGGTGCGGTCCATGATGCCCTTGAGGCGGGCCGCTTCCGCTTCCAGGTCGAAGGCGATCTCCGGCAGGTAGAGGCCGTCGATGTTCTTCATCTGGGTGTTCATCATGAAGCCGTCGGCATATTCGTTGCCGGCGGTGCGCTTGATGTAGGCCTTTGCGGTGGCGGCGGTCAGCCAGCCACAGTGACGGCCCATGACCTCGTGGATGACCAGCGTGCGCGGTGCGGCGCTCTGCTCGTTCGACACGTTGTCGAAGAAGGCGGCGCCGTATTCGGCGGCGGTCCAGGCGCCCAGCGACTGGCGGATCGGCACGATGTCGTTGTCGACCGTCTTCGGCAGCCCGACGACCGTGAGGTCGTAACCGTTGGCGCCGAGATAGGCGGCGAGGTCGGCCGCGGTGGTGTTCGTGTCGTCGCCGCCGATCGTGTGGAGGGTGGTGACGCCATCGGCCGCCAGGCGCTCGGCCGCGACCTTCAGCGGGTTGTCACCTTCCTTCACCAGCCCGCGCTTGGCACAGTCGACGGCGTTGGTCAGCTTGACGCGGCTGTTGCCGATCGGCGAGCCGCCGTAGCGGTGCAGGAGCGGCGCCTGTTCGCGCATCTGCGGGGTGATGTCGATGATGTCGCCGAGCAGAAGGCCCTGATAGCCGGAGCGATAGGCGATCAGCTCAATGTCCGGCGCGATGTCGGTATAGCGCTCGATCAGTCCGCCCACGGCCGAGGAAAGGCATGGGGCAAGGCCTCCGGCGGTCAGCATCGCAACTTTCTGTTTGGCCATCTCATTCCTCCTTGAGCGGACTTTGCCGCAAGTCGATCCTCACATTACCGGAGGGCATGGATGCGACAGGCGCGTGCCTCTGTAAAGTGATAATATCATGAAGACATAGGGTTTTTGCCATATTTTACAGGGCGGTCGTCCCGATCCGCCATTATAATCGGTTCAATTCCGCCGGACACGCATCGCGGGCGCCGCCCCTTGCGTGCCGCTTCCCGCGATGCGTGTCCGGCGCGATCCGAGGTTCAGCCGGCCTGACAAAGCGTGAAGAAAGTTTAATGCGCCAGACGGCGCTTTTTGTTGCTTTTATGCTCCGAATTTGGTCATGCTGGCAGCATGGTATTCGATCACGCCCGCGGGCAACTGACGAGCTTTCTTGAAAAAGTCCTGAGTGCCGTGGGCGAGGCTGCCGGCAGCGTTCTCGGCCGCGTCGTCGAGGCCGTGCGGACGATTTTCGAGGGCGATCCCGAAACCCGCAAGCAGGTTGCCTTCTCGGTGGCGATGATCGCGCTTTCCGCCAAGATCGCCAAGGCCGACGGCATCGTCAGCCGCGCCGAGGTCGATGCCTTCCGCCAGATCTTTGAGTTTCCCGAATCGGAGGCCGCGCATGTCGCGCGGCTCTATAATCTCGCCAAGCAGGACGTGGCGGGCATCGAGGCCTATGCGACGCAGATGGCGACGCTCTGCCGCACCTGCGCCGGCGGACCGTGCCAGATCCTCGATGACGTGCTCGACGGGCTGTTCCACATCGCCAAGGCCGATGGTCTCATCCACGAGAACGAGATGGCCTATCTCGCCCGCATCGCGGAAATATTCGGCTTCGACAAGGACTATTTCGAGCGGGTTAAGGCGCGGCATCTGCATGTCGGCGGCACCGATCCCTATGACGTTCTCGGCGTGTCGCCGTCCGACGATTTTCCGGAAATCCGCCGCAGGTATCGCAGCCTCGTTTCCGAGCATCATCCCGACCGGCTGATCGCCCGCGGCGTTCCGGTGGAGTTTCATGCCGTCGCCCATGAGCGCATGGCCGCGCTGAACGCGGCCTATGAAGCCATCGAAAAAGAGCGCCGCGCCGCATGACGTCGTGCACGGCCGATTTCTCCCGGGCTCTCGTGCGGCCTTCGCCGAATCACGGCGAGCGCAAGGAGGGTCGCGAGCCCAACATGATCCTCCTGCACTATACCGGCATGCCGGACGACGAGCAGGCACTTGCCTGGCTCTGCAACCCGGAAAGCGAGGTTTCCTGTCATTACTTCGTCCACAAGGACGGGCGCGTCGTGCAGCTCGTGCCCGAAGCGCGCCGTGCCTGGCATGCGGGCAGGAGCTTCTGGGCGGGCGAGGAGGACATCAATTCGCATTCCATCGGCATCGAGATCGCCAATGCGGGCCATCCCGCCGGGCTTCCCGATTTCACCGATGCGCAGATCGAGGCGGTGATCGACATCTGTCGCGATTGCGCGACGCGCTGGTATATTCCGGCGGAACGGGTGCTTGGCCATTCCGACGTGGCGCCGGTGCGCAAGGCCGATCCGGGCGAGAAATTCCCCTGGGCGCGGCTGGCGGCGGCGGGCGTCGGCCACTGGGTCGAGCCGACGCCGATTGCCGGCGGCCGTTTTTTCCACCGCGGCGACGACGGTCAGCCCGTCGAGGCGCTCCAGTCGATGCTGGCCTTTTACGGCTACAATATCGAGATCACCGGCTCGTTCTGCGAAAGGACGGAGGGCGTCGTGCAGGCCTTCCAGCGTCATTTCCGCCCGGAGCGGGTCGACGGCATCGCCGACATGTCGACCATCGACACGCTGCACAGGCTTCTGGTTTCCCTGCCGCGGATGGCCGTTGCCTAGATCAAAGCGTGCGCGCTTATTCACTTACGCGTTCCCGGCAAGGCCGTTTCAGGCTTTTGCCGGGAATGCCCTGATCGCCGGGAGATGCAGATGAGCAGTCGCTTCAAATATATCGTCATCGGGCGCGGAATGATGGGCGCCGCGGCGGCGCGTCATCTCGCCATGCGAAGCGATGGCGTCGCCCTGATCGGGCCGGGCGAGCCGCAGGACACGGCAAACCACACCGGCGTGTTCGCCAGCCATTACGACGAGGCGCGCATTACCCGCACCATCGATCCGGACCCGAACTGGGCGCTGCTCGCCAACCGGTCGATCAGCCGGTACGCGGAAATCGCCCGCGAAAGCGGCATCGATTTCTACCGCGAGACCGGTTGCCTGATCGTCGGTGCACCCACCGGATACGGGGCGGGATATACCGATCGCGTTATCGAAGCGGGGAGCAAGGCCGGCGCAGCACTGGCGCGGCTTGACGCCGATGCGCTGGCGCAGGAATTTCCCTTCTTCCGGTTCCCGGACGGGTTCGACGGCGTTCATGAACGGGCGGGCGCGGGCTATATCAATCCGCGCCGCCTGGTGAAGGCGCAGGCGTGGCTCGCCGCCCGTCACGGCGCGGCGGTGATCGGGGAAACGGTGGCGTCGATCCAAGAGGAGGATGGCGGCGTCAGCGTCTCGACCGAGGAGGGGGGCGTTTATCGCGCCGACAAGGTCATCGTGGCCGCCGGCGGCTTCACCATCAACCGCAACCTGCTGCCGCGGCCTCTGGCGCTTCAGATCTTCGCACGCACGGTGGCCTTCTTCGAACTGGACGAGGAGGAGCAGGTCCGTTTTGCGAAGATGCCGTCGCTGATCTGCAAGCCGGAGGATCATACGAAGGAATTCTATTTCCTGCCCCCGGTCGCCTATCCCGACGGCAAGGTCTACCTGAAGATCGGCGGCGACCCGGACGATTACGTGCTGCCGAGCGAGCCGGAAATCCGCGCCTGGTTCCGCAGCGGCGGCCGGGCGAGCACGCGCGATCATCTCGAAGTCTCCATGCGGGCGCTGGTGCCGGGCCTCAAGGCCGAGGCGCCGACGATGGCGGCTTGCGTGACCTCGTTCACGCCGTCCGGCTATCCGGCCATCGGCTTCGCGCCGGGCTCCGAGCGCCTGGCGGTTCTCGCTGGCGGCTGCGGGGCGGCGGCGAAGAGTTCGGACGAGATCGGCCGTCTCGGTGCCGTGCTTCTCCTCGAGGACCGGATCGAGGATACCGCCTTCGGCACGGATTTCGCGCCGCAGTTCCTTTAGGGTATTTCCGCTTTTCTCCGAATCGCGAAAATTCTCTCACTATTCGTTCTGATGCATTTCCGGACGCAAAACCGCGTCGCACTTTTGCTGGAAATACTTTAACCGTATGGACCCGGAACATTTCGGTGGCGTTTGTCGGCGTTCCCGGCTATCACCCGGCTGCCAGTCGGCCGGGCAGCCGCGCTTCACCAATGCCGAAAGGCGGTGAGGTGAGGAAAGTCCGGGCTCCACGGAAACACGGTGCCGGATAACGTCCGGCGGGGGCGACCCCAGGGAAAGTGCCACAGAGAGAAGACCGCGCCGACGTGCCCGTCAGGGGCACATTCGCGGCGTAAGGGTGAAAGGGTGGGGTAAGAGCCCACCGCGGACCTGGCAACAGGAACGGCATGGTAAACCCCACCGGGAGCAAGACCGAATAGGGACGACACGGGCCGCGCAAGCGTGTCCAGGCCTGTTTCCGGGCTCGTCGTCCGGGTGGGTTGCGAGAGGCGCCGCGCAAGCGGTGTCCCAGATGAATGGCTGCCACGTTCCGGCGTCCCGCAAGGGCCTCCGGAGCCATACAGAACCCGGCTTACAGGCCGACTGGCAAATTTTTTCCCACGCCCGGGACCGACACGGCCGAATCGGGCGGCATTTTTTATCAAATTATTGAAAAACCATAGTTTTTATTCCCGTCCCGGGCATGGGAAAGGTGCAGCTTGCCGCCGCGGACTAACCTTTCGTTAAACTTAACGGCTTATAAAGATTTGACCTGGAGCGGTGCGCCGTGCCGTCTCTTCCCATTGACGCCCATGTTGTCCCATGCTATCCCAAATACACACCATTCACGGGCCATCATTCGCCCGCTCATCGCAGAAAAAGCATGAGTTCCCGTTCGGGGCTGGCAAGGCGTTGTGCGTCTGCCGGCGGGGTGGCGTTTTGCGTTCGTGGCGGCTGTTTAGGGCCGCCCGTCTGAGGGAGACGGCAGTATCGCGTCATGGACCGCTTCCTGTCGAATGCGACCAACCGGATCGATGCCAAGGGACGGGTTTCCGTGCCGGCGCCGTTTCGTGCGGTTCTCGCAAACCGGGATATCCGGGAGCTTTATTGTCTCCAGGACTTCGTTTTCCCGGCGATCAGCTGTGGCGGTCCGGACCTTCTGGAGCGTTACGAACGGCAGATAGCGGGCATGGACCCGTTCTCGCCGGAAGCGAACCGGATGTCGCTGCTCGTACATGGCGGCGGCGTCTTCATGAAGCTCGACCCGGAAGGGCGGCTGATGGTGACGGATTTCATTCGTTCCTTCACCGGCATTTCCGAGGAAGTGACCTTCGTCGGTCGGGCGGATCATTTTCAGTTGTGGCAACCGCAGGCGTTTCACGAGGCGCAGGCGGCGGCCAGAGCGGAGCGCGGCCTTCCGGGCACGCGTTCAGGGTAGGGCAGCGGCAGGATGCATTCCGCATCGGGCCGGTGTTTGCAGGCAGCGGACAGCGGGGGATCGGAATGGCGTCGAATTCTGGCGAGGAAAACTCCCTGGCCGGTGGCGGACCGGTTCGGCACATTCCGGTCCTTCTCGCGGAGGTTCTTCAAGCGCTCGCGCCCAGGGCGGGCGACGTCGTCCTCGACGGCACGTTCGGGGCGGGCGGTTATACGTCGGCCATCCTCGACGCCGGCGCCGACGTGATCGCCCTCGACCGCGACCCGGCGGCGATTGCTGGAGGCCGGGCGCTGGTCGAAAAAAGCGGCGGACGTCTCAATCTCATCCATTCGCGTTTCTCGCGCCTCGACGATCATGCTCCGGCAGGCGGCCTCGATGGCGTCGTGCTCGACATCGGCGTGTCCTCCATGCAGATCGACGAGGCCGAACGCGGCTTTTCCTTCCAGAAGAACGGGCCGCTCGACATGCGCATGTCGGGCGAGGGCGTTTCCGCGGCCGATGTGGTGAACCGCGCGAAGACGGGCGATCTCATCCGCATCTTCGGCTTTCTCGGTGAGGAAAAGCAGGCGGGACGCATCGCCCGCGCCATCGAGAAGCGCCGCGCCGAGGAACCGTTCCACACGACCCGGGATCTTGCCGGGCTGATCGAGACCGTGACGCCGCGCAAGGCGAAGGATCGCATCCACCCGGCGACGCGCGTCTTCCAGGCGCTGCGCATCTTCGTCAACGACGAACTGGGCGAACTCGCCTCGGCGCTGTTCGCGGCCGAACGGGCGCTGAAGCCCGGCGGCCGCCTCGTGGTCGTCACCTTCCATTCGCTGGAGGATCGCATCGTCAAGAAATTCTTCGCGGCCCGCTCCGGCAAGGCTTCCGGCTCACGGCACCTGCCGGCGGCCGCGGCGGCCCCGGCCCATTTCGACATGCTGACGCGCCAGGTAGTGACGGCAGGCGAAGCGGAGGCGGAAGCCAATCCGCGCGCCCGTTCCGCCAAGCTGCGCGCGGCGCTGCGCACCGCGACACCGGCGGGCAAGGCCGATCATTCCATCTTCGATCTGCCGGCACTTGCCGACATCGCACGGCTTGGAGGCTGATATGTTCCGTGCCTTCGACCTTCTCCTGATCGGCATGATGGTGGTGGCCGCCACCATCACCTACCAGATCAAGCACAGGGCGGATGAAAAGTTGCAGGAGGTCCGCCGTCTTCAGGCGGAAATCAAGCTGGAGCGCGACACGATCGAGCTGCTGAAGGCGGACTGGGCGCTGCTGAGCCAGCCGAACCGCCTGCGCAAGCTTGTCGAGGCATATAATGACGAACTGAAGCTCGAGCCGACGCAGCCGACGCAGCTTGCCCGCCCCTCCGAACTGCCGATGCTGCGCTCGCAGGCGCCGCAGCCGGAAGTGGCGGAAGGCGCGGCAGGCGGCGAAGGCAGACCGAATTCCGTTTTCGGGACCGTTATCGGCGGGATCGCCATTCCCGCCCTTCGCCCGGACACGATGACAACAGGATCGGTGAACCGCTGATGTCTTTCCTTTCCCGAATCATGGTCGTGAAGAGCAAGGCCCACTTTGCGGCGGGAGGCGCCAAGCGCCCCGCCGGATTCCAGGGGACGGTCAAGAAGAAGGCGAAGCAGGCGCGCAACCGCGTCGGCCTGATGATGCTGGCCTTCGTCGGCGTCTATGCCGTGGTCGGCGGGCGTCTGGTGCAATACGGCATGGCCGCGCCGGAAACCGTATCCTCGATCATGCCGGCCGACCGGCTGATGGCCTCGCGCCCGGACCTTCTCGACCGCAACGGCGAGCTTCTGGCGACCGACATCCGCACCGTCTCGCTGTTTGCCGAGCCGCACAAGATCGTCGATGCCGACGAGGCCGTCGAAAAGCTGGCGACGGTTCTGACCGATCTCGACGTGCGCGGCACCTATCGCCGGCTCTCGATGAAGAATTCGCGTTTCCAGTGGCTGCGCCGCCAGTTGACCCCGAAGCAGCAGAGCCAGATTCTCGCGCTCGGCATTCCCGGCATCGGCTTCCGCCCGGAAAAGCGCCGCTTCTATCCCGGTGGCCCGACCGCCGCCCATGTGCTCGGTTTCGTGAATATCGACAACCGCGGTGCGGCCGGCATGGAACGCTTCATGGACAATCAGGGCCTCGCCGACCTGACGGCGCTCGGGATGACCAGCGACGTTCCGCTGGAGCCGATGCGGCTGTCGATCGATCTGCGCGTCCAGTCGATCCTGCGCGACGTGCTCGTGAACGCCATGACGAAGTTCGATTCGCTTGGGGCCGGCGCGGTGGTGCTGAACGTCCACACCGGAGAAGTCCTCGCTATGGCGTCGGTGCCGGATTTCGATCCGAACAATCCGACCGAGGGCAAGGAGGAAGGCTGGCTGAACCGCGTTTCGAACGGCACGTTCGAAATGGGCTCGACCTTCAAGTCCTTCACGCTGGCGATGGGGCTCGATTCCGGCAAGGTTCGGCTTTCCGATTCCTTCGATGCCCGCTATCCGATTCGCATCGGCGGGTTCACCATCCGGGATTTCCACGGCAAGGGCCGGGTGCTGACCGTGCCGGAAATCTTCCAGTATTCCTCCAATATCGGCACGGCGAGGATCGCCGACACCGTGGGTACGGAAGGGCACAAGGAGTTCCTCGAACGCCTCGGCCTGACAAAGCGCCTGCGGACGGAACTGCCGGAAGTGGCGATGCCCAGCCAGCCGCGCCAGTGGAAGAAGATCAATTCGATCACCATTTCCTTCGGCCACGGCGTTTCCACGACGCCGCTCCAGACGGCGGTGGCCGGGGCGACGCTGGTCAACGGCGGCAAGCTGATCCAGCCGACCTTCCTGCCGCGAACCCGCGAGGAGGCCGATCAGGTGGCCGAGCAGGTCATCAAGCCGTCGACCAGCAAGGACATGCGCTTCCTGCTGGAATGGAACGGCATCAAGGGGTCGGGCCGCAACGCCCGCGTCGAGGGTTTCAATGTCGGCGGCAAGACCGGCACGGCCGACAAGGTCGTCAACGGCCGCTATGCCCGCGACAAGAATTTCAACGCCTTCCTTTCCGCTTTTCCGATGGACGACCCGCAATATGTCGTCCTGACCTTCATCGACGAGCCGAAGACCGACAAGGGCAATGGCGCGGCGCTCGCCGGCACCTCCGCCGCGCCGATGGCGGGCGAAATCATCCGCCGGACGGCCGCCGTGCTGGGCGTGGAGCCGAAGTTCGGCGAGGGCGGGACTGCCTTGTTGCAGTCTTATTGATAGTATGAAGAGAAGCCGGGTGATTCATGCAGGCATGAAAAGCGCCGGGATTCGAACGAAAGAAAAGCAAGACGATGAAGCTGCGGGATCTGGCCGGAGAGATCGACCGGCACGTTGCGGAAGCCCTGCAAGGGGGCGCTGGCGAGGTTGACGTCTCCGGGATTTCCGCCGACAGCCGCAGGATCGCGCCGGGCGACCTGTTCGTCGCCGTGGCGGGCGTCAAGGCCGACGGCGCGGGCTTTGCGGCCGACGCGGTGTCGAAGGGCGCCGCCGCCGTCGTTTCCGCCCATCCGCTCGAGGGCGTCTCTGTCCCGGTTCTCGTCACAAGCGATCCGCGCCGCTTTCTGGCGCTGGCCGCGGCGCGGTTCTTCGGCGCGCAGCCGGAATGCATGGTTGCCGTCACCGGCACGGCGGGCAAGACGTCGGTCGTTTCCTTCACCCGCCAGATCTGGGCTTTCGCCGGCCTCAAGGCCGCGCAGATCGGAACGACCGGCGTCATCTCCCCGGAGCGCGACGATTACGGCTCGCTGACGACGCCCGATCCGGTTTCGCTGATGACGCTTCTGGCCGAGCTTGCGGGCGAGGGCGTGACCCATGCGGCGATGGAGGCATCCAGCCACGGGCTCGACCAGTCGCGGCTCGACGGCGTGCGGCTGGCGGCAGGGGCCTTCACCAACCTCGGGCGCGACCATATGGATTATCATCCGACGGTCGAGGACTATTTCGCCGCCAAGATGCGGCTTTTCGATCTTCTGCCGAAGGGCTCTCCGGCGATTATCTTTTCCGACGACGAATGGTCGAAGCGGGCCGTGGAAGCGGCGCGCGCCGCCGGGCAGGACGTGCGCACCGTCGGCCGCTCGGGCACGTTCATCACGGTCAAGCGTGTCGAGCATCTTCGCGACGCCCAGATGGCGGAAGTCCATCATGGTGGCGACATCTACGAGGTGCGGGTGCCGCTGGCCGGCGATTTCCAGATTTCCAACGCGCTGGTTGCCGCCGGCTTCGCCATCTCGACCGGCGTGAAGCCGTCCGTCGCCTTCGAGGCGCTCGGCAAGCTCAAGGGCGCGCCGGGGCGTCTCGAACTCGTCGGCAAGGCCGTCAACGGTGCGCTCGCCTATGTCGATTACGCCCACAAGCCGGATGCGCTCGCCAATGTGCTGGCCTCCGTCCGCCCCTTCACCTCGGGCCGCATCGTCGTGGTGTTCGGTTGCGGCGGCGACCGCGACAAGGGCAAGCGTCCGATCATGGGTGAAATCGCCACCCGATACGCCGATGTGGTGATCGTCACCGACGACAACCCGCGCTCGGAAGTGGCGGAAACGATCCGGTCCGAAATCATGACCGCGGCTCCGGGAGCGACCGAGATCGGCGACCGCCGCGAGGCGATCCGCCATGCGGTTGCGCTGCTGAAAAGCGGCGATACGCTGATCGTTGCCGGCAAGGGGCACGAGGAAGGTCAGATCGTTGGCTCGACGGTGCTGCCGTTCTCCGATCATGAGGAAGTGCGCGATGCGTTGCGGGACGGCGACGCGCAGAATCATAGGGAGGTCTCCTGATGGATGATTTTCTCTGGACGTCCGAGGAACTCGTCACGGCAATGGCGGGACGGCCGCTCGGCAGTCTGCCGGGCGGCGTCACCGGCATTTCCATCGACAGCCGTTCGGTGAAGCCGGGCGATGCTTTTTTCGCCATCCGCGGCGAGCGGGTGGACGGCCACGATTTCGCCGGCGTGGCGATGGCCAACGGCGCGGCGCTGATCGTCGTGGCCGAGGCGAAGCTGCCGGCGCTCGGCCGCCTGACCTGCGCCAAGATCGTCGTCGAGGACGTGCTGGCGGCGCTGGAGCGTCTCGGCGTTGCCGCGCGCAAGCGCAGCCAGGCGACGGTTCTCGCCGTCACGGGCTCCGTGGGCAAGACGACGACCAAGGAAATGCTGCGGGGCCTGCTGGCCCCGTCGGGCGAGGTCCATGCGGCGGTCGCTTCCTTCAACAACCACTGGGGCGTGCCGCTGACGCTGGCGCGCATGCCGGTCAGCGCCCGTTACGGCGTGTTCGAGATCGGTATGAACCATCCCGGCGAAATCCGTCCGCTGGTGAAGATGGTCGAGCCGCATGTCGCGATCGTTACGACCATCGCCCCGGCCCATCTCGGCAATTTCGCCAGCATCGAGGAGATCGCCGCCGCCAAGGCGGAGATCTTCGAGGGAGTGCTGCCGGGCGGCGCGGCACTCATCAACCGTGACAATCCGGAGTTCGAGCAACTGGAAGAGGCGGCGCGCGCGGCCGGCGTCACGCGCATCTTTCCCTTCGGCCAGCATGTGCAGGCGCATTACCGCATGGAGGATTTTCACGGCGAGGCCGACCGGTCGGCTTTCACCTTCATCGCCGGTGTGGAACGCTTTGCCGCCGAGATCGGCGCGCCGGGCCGTCACGTCGCGGAAAATGCGGTCGCCGCACTCGGCGCGGTGCAGCAGGCCGAAGCCGATCTCGATGCGGCCATCGATGCGCTCGCCCTGTTCGGCGGCGTGAAGGGGCGCGGCGAACGCCACCGCCGGCGGATCGGCGACGGCGCCTTCATGCTGATCGACGAGAGTTACAACGCCAATCCGGCCTCGATGCGGGCGGCGATTGCCGTGCTCGCGGCGGCAGAGACCGGGGGAGAGGGGCGCCGTATCGCGGTTCTGGGCGACATGCTGGAAATGGGCGCGCATTCCGATGCCGTTCACGCGGACCTCGCCGGGCCGCTGCTTGCAGCGGGAATCAGTCACGTATGGCTGGCGGGGCCGGCTATGGCGCATCTGCGCGACGCCCTGCCGGAGAGCGTTTCGGTGGAATATCGGGAAAAGACCGGAGATCTGGCGTCTTTTGTCGCGCAATCGGTGCTTCCGGGCGATGCGGTGATGGTGAAATCGTCACTCGGCCTCGGATTCGGCAAGATCGTCGCGGCCCTGCTTGACAAGTTCCCGCCACTGGCCGACACGCAGGCCGATACGGCAGCACCGCACGTCGCGGATGACGGGCAGGGGACGCCGTAGCACTTTTCGTAATGGCGCATGGCTCCCGGGTTCGCTCCGGATCCGGGGGAACATGCGCGAACCAGCCGTCGTCGGGGAAAGACAGAAATGCTCCTTTGGTTCGTGCAACTTGCGGATCATTTTCAGGTTTTCAACCTGTTCCGCTACATCACCTTCCGCACCGGTGCGGCGCTGGCGACTTCGGCGGCCATCGTCTTCCTGTTCGGGCCGGCGATGATCAATTCGCTGCGCGTGCGTCAGGGCAAGGGGCAGCCGATTCGCGCCGACGGGCCGCAGACCCACTTCAAGAAGGCGGGCACGCCGACGATGGGCGGCCTGATGATCCTGAGCGGCATCGTCGTCAGCTCCCTGTTGTGGGCCGATCTTTCGAACACCTATGTCGTCGCGACGCTGCTCGTCACGCTCGGCTTCGGCGCCATCGGCTTCTACGACGACTATCTGAAGGTGACGAAGCAGTCCGACAAGGGGTTCTCCGGGCGGGCGCGCCTCGGGATCGAGGCCCTGATCGCGGCCATCGCCGTGTTCTTCATGATGCGCCATTCCATCGCCACGGCGCCGAACGGGTCGGGCATCGGCACCTCGGTGACGTTTCCCTTCTTCAAGGATCTGATGCTGAACCTCGGCGTCTTCTTCGCGCTGTTCGGCGCCTTCGTCATCGTCGGCGCCGGCAATGCGGTGAACCTGACGGACGGCCTCGACGGGCTGGCCATCGTGCCGGTGATGATCGCGTCCGCCACCTTCGGCGTCATCGCCTATGTGGCCGGCAACGCCATCTTCGCCAACTATCTCCAGATCAATTTTGTGCCGGGCACCGGCGAACTGGCGGTCATCGTCGGCGCGGTGATCGGGGCCGGGCTCGGCTTCCTGTGGTTCAACGCGCCGCCCGCCGCCATCTTCATGGGCGACACCGGGTCGCTGTCGCTCGGCGGCCTGATCGGCTCCATCGCGGTCGCCACCAAGCACGAGATCGTCATGGTCATCGTCGGCGGCCTATTCGTCATGGAAACGCTGTCGGTCATCATCCAGGTGTTCTGGTTCAAGCGCACCGGCAAGCGCGTCTTCCTGATGGCGCCGATCCACCATCATTTCGAAAAGAAGGGCTGGACCGAAAGCCAGGTGGTGATCCGCTTCTGGATCATCGCCGTGGTGCTGGCGCTGCTCGGCCTTTCCACCCTCAAGCTCAGGTGATTGGCGATGATCCCGGTTTCGGTCTTCAAGGGCAGGAAGGTGGCGCTTTTCGGACTGGGCGGTTCGGGGCTGGCGACCGCCCGGGCGCTGGTCGCCGGCGGCGCCGACACCCTTGTCCATGACGACAATCCGGAAAGCGTCGCCAAAGCCGCCGCCGAAGGGCTGAAGACCGCCGACCTGCGCGGCCTCGACTGGAGCGGCATCGCCGCGCTGGTGCTTTCGCCGGGCGTGCCGCTCACCCATCCGAAGCCGCACTGGTCCGTCGATCTCGCCCGCGCCGCCGGCGTCGAGGTGATCGGCGACGTCGAGCTTTTCGTCCGCGAGCGCCGGGCGCATGCGCCGGATTGCCCGTTCATCGCCATCACCGGCACCAACGGCAAATCGACCACCACGGCGCTGATCGCCCATATCCTGCAATCGAGCGGCCGCGACACGCAGCTCGGCGGCAATATCGGCACGGCGGTGCTGACGCTCGATCCGCCGAAGGACGGGCGCTTCTATGTCGTGGAATGCTCGTCCTACCAGATCGACCTTGCGCCGACGCTCGACCCGTCCGCCGGCATCCTGCTGAACCTGACGCCGGATCATCTCGACCGCCACGGCACGATGCAGCACTATGCCGACATCAAGGAGCGGCTGGTCGCAGGCGCCGACACGGCCATCGTCGGCGTCGACGACAGCTTCTGCACGCTCATCGCCGACCGGGTCGAGCGCGCCGGTACGAAGGTCGTGCGCATTTCCCGCCGCCAGCCGGTGGCCGACGGGTTCTATGCCGAGGGCTCGCGGATCATGGAAGCGCATCAGGGGGCTTCCGCGCTGCTGGCCGATCTCGACGGCATCGCGACGCTTCGCGGCGGCCACAACGCGCAGAACGCCTGCGCCGCCATCGCCGCCTGCCTTGCCGTCGGCGTCAGTCGCGATGAAATCCGCGCCGGGCTTTCCTCTTTCCCGGGGCTGAAGCACCGCATGCAGCCGGTGGGCCGCAAGGGGGCCGTGCTGTTCGTCAACGATTCCAAGGCGACCAACGCGGATGCCGCCGCGCCGGCGCTGTCGAGCTACGAGAATATCCACTGGATCGCTGGCGGCCTGCCGAAGGCCGGCGGCATCGCGTCGCTTTCGCCGCTCTTTCCGCGCATTGCCAGGGCCTATCTGATCGGCGAGGCGGCGCCGGCCTTCGCGGCGACGCTGGGCGAGGCCGTGCCGTTCGAGATTTCCGATACGCTGGACCGCGCGGTGGCGCATGCGGCGGCGGATGCGGAGCGAAACGGCGGGGAGGCGGTCGTGATGCTATCCCCGGCTTGCGCAAGCTTCGACCAGTACAAGAATTTCGAAGTGAGGGGCGAAGCCTTCGTGTCGCATGTGGCGGAGATCGAGGGCGTGACCATGCTGGTGGAACCGAACACGGGGACGAAATGACATGGTGAGCAGAGCGGAACGTGGAGCGCTGGCCGACTGGTTCTGGACCATCGACCGGTATTTCCTGGCAGCCTTCATCCTCCTGATGGGGATCGGCTTCATGCTGTCCTTCGCGGCCTCGCCGCCGGTGGCCGAGCGCATCGGCCTGGACAGTTTCCATTTCGTCACGCGTCACGCCTTCTTCCTGCTGCCGTCCTTCGCGGTCATGATCGGCCTGTCCTTCCTGTCGCCCCGGCAGGTGCGGCGCACGGCGATGATCATGCTCGTCGTCTCCGTCCTGCTGATGGTCTTCGCGCTGTTCTTCGGCATCGAGGTGAAGGGCGCGCGGCGCTGGGTGAATATCGGCAACCTTTCCATCCAGCCGTCCGAATTCATGAAGCCCGCCTTCGTGATCGTCTGCGCCTGGCTGTTTTCGGAAAACAGCCGCCAGCCGGACATTCCGGGCAATTTCTTCGCCATGCTGCTTTATGGCATCGTCGTCGTGCTGCTCGTCGCGCAGCCCGACCTCGGCCAGACGATCCTGACCAGTGCCGTCTGGGGCGGCATGTTCTTCATGGCCGGCCTGCCGTGGTTCTGGATCATCCTGCTCGGCGGTCTCGGCATCGGCGGGCTCTCCGCCGCCTATTTCGCCCTGCCGCACGTGGCCGGCCGCATCGACCGCTTCATGACCGGCGAGGGGGACACGTTCCAGGTGGACACGGCGCGCGAGGCGATCATCCGCGGCGACTGGTTCGGCCAGGGTCCCGGCGAGGGGATCGTCAAGCGCATCATCCCCGACGGCCACACCGACTTCGTCTTCTCCGTCGCGGCGGAAGAGTTCGGTATCCTGTTCTGCATGGCACTGGTGGCGATCTTCGCCTTCATCGTGCTCAGGGGGCTGGGCCACGCTTTTCGCGAGCGCGACGATTTCACCCGTTTCTCCATTGCCGGCCTCGTGCTTCTGCTCGGCCTGCAATCCTTCATCAATGTCGGCGTCAATCTGGAACTCCTGCCCGCCAAGGGCATGACGCTGCCGCTCATCTCCTACGGCGGCTCGTCGATGATCGCGATCTGCGTCACGGCCGGCTTCCTTCTGGCGCTGACCCGCCATCGCCCGGAAAAGCGGGCACAGGAGCGCAGCCTGTTCCGGTCGAGCCGCAGCGTGCCGGCGGAATAGGACCAGAATGACCGATAGACTGATCTTTCTCGCCGCCGGGGGAACCGGCGGCCATCTTTTCCCGGCAGAGGCGCTGGCGCATGAGCTGAAGGCGCGCGGCTATGGCGTGCATCTCGTGACCGACAGCCGCGCGGCACGCTATGCCGGCAAGTTTCCGGCCGACGAGATCCATGTGGTTCCCTCGGCGACGATCAGTTCGAAGAACCCCATCGTCGTCGCGAAGGCGGCGCTGATGCTGTGGCGCGGCCTCATCGCCGCGCGCCGCATCCTTCGCAGCCATCGCCCCGCCGCCATCGTCGGCTTCGGCGGCTATCCCACCGTGCCGCCGCTGATGTCGGCCGTGCGCTTCGGCATCCCCTCGGTCGTTCACGAGCAGAATGCGGTGATGGGCCGCGCCAACAAGGCGCTCGCGCCGCGCGTGCAGGCGATTGCCGGCGGGTTTCTCAAGCCGTCCGGCGCTTTCGCCGGCAAGATCGTCGAGGTCGGCAATCCGGTCCGGCCGTCGGTGATCGAGGCGGCGACGGTGCCGTTCACGCCGCCGCAGGAGGAGGGAGAATTGCGCCTGACCGTGTTCGGCGGCAGCCAGGGTGCGCGCTTTTTCTCCGACATGGTGCCGGAAGCCGTCGCGCGCCTGCCGGAGGCGCTGCGGAAGCGCCTGCACATCGTCCAGCAGGCCCGCGCCGAAGACGAGGCGCGCGTGAAGGCCCGTTATGGCGAACTGGGCGTCGAGGCCGAGATCGCATCGTTCTTTTCCGACCTGCCGGGCCGGGTGGCGCAAAGCCATCTCGTGATCGGCCGCGCCGGGGCCTCGACGGTTCTGGAACTGACCGTGATCGGCCGGCCGTCGATCCTCGTGCCGCTGCCCATCGCGCTCGACGACGACCAGGGCCACAACGCGCAGATCCTCGTCGACGTGGGCGCGGCCGAAATGCGCCGGCAGAACACCATCGACCCGGACAACCTCGCCGCGGAGATCGCAAGCCTTCTCTCCGATCCCGCGCGGCTGGCGGCAATGGCCGCGGCGGCGCGCACGCTGTCGCGGACGGACGCGCAGACGCGCCTTGCCGATCTGGTGGTCGCCATCGCCGAGGGCGAAACGGTCGAGCATTTCAAGACACATTGCAACAACAAGGGGGCACGGCCATGAAGATGCCGCAAGCCATCGGTCTCGTTCATTTCATCGGCATTGGCGGCATCGGCATGAGCGGCATCGCCGAGGTGCTGCACAATCTCGGCCACCGCGTGCAAGGGTCCGACCAGTCGGACGGCGCCAATGTCCAGCGCCTGCGCGACAAGGGCATTCCGGTCTTCGTCGGCCACAGGGCGGACAATCTGGGCGAGGCCGAGGTGGTGGTGGTTTCGACCGCCATCCGGAAGGATAACCCGGAACTGGTCGCGGCGCGCGAGCGCGCCCTGCCGATCGTGCGCCGGGCGGAAATGCTGGCCGAGCTGATGCGCTTCCGCAATGCCATCGCCATCGGTGGCACCCACGGCAAGACGACGACGACCTCGCTGGTCGCGGCGCTGCTGGTGGCGGGCGGCCTGGACCCGACCGTGATCAACGGCGGTATCATCAACGCCTATGGCACCAATGCCCGCATGGGCGCGGGCGACTGGATGGTGGTGGAGGCCGACGAATCGGACGGCACCTTCCTGAAGCTTCCCGCCGAGATCGCCGTCGTCACCAATATCGACCCGGAGCATCTCGACCATTACGGCAATTTCGACGCGGTGCGCGCCGCCTTCCGGCAGTTCGTGGAGAACGTGCCGTTCTACGGTTTCGGCGTCATGTGTCTCGATCACCCGGAGGTGCAGGCGCTGGTCGGCAAGATCGAGGACCGCAAGGTGATCACCTACGGCGAGAACCCGCAGGCCGATGTGCGCTTCATGAACGTGCGCATGGAGGGGACGCAGTCCTTCTTCGACGTCGAGATCCGCCGGCGCCGGACGGGCAAGGTGTTTTTCTTCCGGGACCTGATGCTGCCCATGCCGGGCCGGCACAACGTGTCGAACGCCTGCGCGGCGATTGCCGTCGCCAACCGACTCGGCATCGACGGCGAGGCGATCGCGCGCGGGCTCGCCTCGTTCACCGGCGTCAAGCGCCGCTTCACGCTGACGGGCGAATGGAACGGCGTGCAGGTGTTCGACGATTACGGCCATCATCCGGTGGAGATCCGGGCGGTGCTGAAGGCGGCGCGGGAGGCCTGCAAGGGCCGGATCATCGCCATTCACCAGCCGCATCGCTATTCTCGCCTGTCGAGCCTGTTCGAAGAGTTCTCGCATTGCTTCAACGATGCCGACGTCATTTTCATTCCGCCGGTCTATGCGGCGGGTGAAAATCCCATCGGGGGGGCGAATGCGGAAGCGCTGGTTTCGGCGCTGAAGGCGGCGGGACATCGCGATGCGCGCTACCTTCCGGAGCCGGAAGGATTGGCCGAAGCCATCGCCGGCATTGCGAAGCCTGGCGACTTTGTGGTTTGTTTGGGGGCTGGCAGCATTACCCAGTGGGCGCAGGCGCTGCCGCATGGATTGGAAAGCTATTCGGGAAAGTCTTGATGAAACAGGTCGATGGGGAAAAACTGCTGGCGTCGCTGGGCGAGGGCGTGAAAGAACTGCGGGGGCGTCTCACCACGGACGCGCCGATGGAGCGCGCCACCTGGTTCCAGGCCGGCGGCATGGCGGAACTGCTTTTCCATCCGCACGACGAGGACGATCTGATCGCTTTCCTGAAGCTTCTGCCCGAAGAGGTGCCGCTGACGGTGATCGGCCTCGGCTCCAATCTTCTGGTGCGCGATGGTGGCATTTCGGGCGCGGTGGTGCGGCTTTCCGCCAAGGGCTTCGGCCAGGCCGAGTTCATCGGCGACAACCGTATCCGGGCTGGCGCGATCTGCCCGGACAAGACGATTTCGGCCGTCGCGATGGATAACGATCTCGGCGGCTTTCACTTCTACTACGGCATTCCGGGGTCGATCGGCGGCGCGCTGACGATGAATGCCGGCGCGAATGGCGGCGAGACGTCCGAACGCGTCGTCGAAGTCCATGCGGTGGACCGCAAGGGCAACAGGCACGTGCTGACGAAGACCGACATGGGTTACGGCTACCGGCACTCGCATCCGCCGGAAGAAGGGCTGATCTTCACGCAGGCCATTTTCGAGGGCTTCCCGGAGGACAGGGCGAAGATCCGCGCCGACATGGACGCCGTGCGCCAGCATCGCGAGACTGTTCAGCCGATTCGCGAGAAGACCGGCGGTTCGACCTTCAAGAACCCGGAAGGCCATTCGGCCTGGGAACTGATCGACGAGGCCGGTTGCAGGGGCATGATGATCGGCGGCGCGCAGATGTCGTCCCTGCATTGCAACTTCATGATCAACACGGGCCACGCCTCGGCCTACGACCTCGAATATCTCGGCGAGAATGTCCGCCAGCGTGTTTTCGAACATTCGGGCATCAAGCTGCAATGGGAAATCAGGCGTCTCGGCAAGTTCATCCCGGGCCGGGAAGTGAAGCCGTTCCTCGGCGCGACCACGGAATAAGCCGTTCTCTTCTGGAAGACAAAATGAAACGGGGGCCGAAGGGCCCCCGTCAGTGTATCGACAAACCCTCTCTTTCGTCACCCTCGAGCTTGACCCGAGGGGCCACGCCGACAGCGGCGCGGTGGATGGTCGGATCAAGCCCGACCATGACGAAAGAGAGCGATGAGCCGTTGGTCAGCAGTCTGACGGGGGCCTTTCGGTCCCCGTTTTCCGTATATACGTCCGGTTCAGACTTCGTTCTTGCCGCTGCAAAGGATGCAGGCGAGCGAGATGAGGGCGGCGCCGCCCACATAGAAGCCGACCGCGCCGAGGCTGTAGGTCGTCGCGAGCCAGGTGGCGATGTAGGGCGCGAGCGACGCGCCGAAGATGCTCGCCAGGTTGAAGGTCATCGAGGCGCCGGTGTAGCGCACGCCGGCCGGGAACGGAGCGGCGAGGGCTGCGCCGATCGGGCCGTAGGTCATGCCCATCAGGGCGAAGCCGATGACCGAGAAGGCGACGGCGCCGGCGGTGCCCGCCGACAAGAGCGGCGCGATGGCGAAGCCGAACACGGCGATGATGACCGAGGTGACGGAGAGCACGGCGCGGCGGCCGAAGCGGTCCGAGATGCGGCCGGCAAAGGCGATGAACAGGGCGAAGAAGATCACGCCGAAGAGCTGGATGAACAGGAAGGACTGACGGGTGAAGCCGAGACCGCCGATTTCGGCCGGACGGGTCGCCCAGGACAGCGAGAAGACCGTCATGATGTAGAACAGCACGAATGTGGCGAGCGCCGCGAAGGTGCCGAGCAACAGGCTGCGCTTGTAGTTCTTGAAGAGCGTGGCGATGGGAACCTCAACGCGCTCCTTGCGCTCGATGGCGGCGGCGAACTCCGGCGTTTCGGCGATCTTCAGGCGGACGTACAGGCCGACGACCACGAGCAGGATCGATGCGAGGAAGGGCAGGCGCCATCCCCAGTCGAGGAACGTCTCGTTGCTCATCGTCTCGGTCAGCACGATGAAGAAGGTGGCGGAGAGGAAGAAGCCGATGGGTGCGCCGAGCTGCGGGAACATGGCGTACCAGCTCCGCTTGCCGGGCGGGGCGTTTTCGACCGCCAGCAGCACCGCGCCGCCCCATTCCCCGCCGAGGCCGAGACCCTGGCCGAAGCGGCATAGCGCCAGAAGCAGGGGCGCGGCGACGCCGATGGCTTCGTAGCCGGGCAGGAAGCCGATCAGCACGGTGGACAGGCCCATCGTCATCAGTGCCGCGACCAGCGTCGCCTTGCGGCCGATGCGGTCGCCGAAATGGCCGAAGACCAGCGCGCCGATGGGGCGGGCGAAGAAGGCGATGGAGAAGGTGGCGAAGGATTGCAGCATGGCCGATGCCGGATCGCTCGCCGGAAAGAACAGGTGCGGGAAAACCAGCACCGCGGCCGTCGCGTAGACATAGAAATCGAAGAACTCGATCGTCGTGCCGATGAGGCTGGCGACGAGAATGCGGGCAGGAGACGATGAAGCAGGAACTGCCGCAACGTCCGAAACGGTTGCGTCTGTCATGAATGGTGTCCGTCTTTTGTATCGGGGAGCTGCTGCGTCGCAAAGGGGCGTACCAGCCGGTTCGGTTTGCTACATACGACGAAAGATGCAATAGTCAAGCCGTTTCACGTCATTTTCTTGCAAAAACACCCCCTGCTGCGCAATTTTTCAAAGCGGTGTGGAGATGAGGAAACGCAATTCCTGTCGCGCGGGCGCGAATCGCTTTTCTCCGCTTCGCCATTCGTCCCGGTGGCGTCCAGGCCAATTCGGCTCTCCTCATGCGCGAGTAATATTCATATTCCGTTCACCTTGCGAGCATTAGGGGATGGCGCGTGGCGGTTTTCGCGCACGGCCGGACAGGGGAAATTCGTCCGGTCGGCGCGGGAGCCGCCGTGAGACTGGTTCACCGCTTCACGGGGGCCAAGAACCGGTCTGGCGCTTTGTTTTCACGCAGTTCAGGACGGATAGCCGCTTCCCGCGTTTTCCGGAATTGCCTAGCTCCCGCATGATGCGGGAAAGGAGAGGGACATGATGAAAAAACTGGGTGCCGAGTTTCTCGGCACGTTCTGGCTTGTGTTCGGCGGTTGCGGCAGCGCCGTCCTGGCGGCGGCCTTTCCGGAGGTCGGAATCGGCCTGCTCGGCGTTTCGCTGGCATTCGGCCTGACGGTGCTGACGATGGCCTATGCCGTCGGCGGCATATCCGGCGGTCATTTCAATCCGGCGGTTTCGGTCGGGCTGACGGTGGCCGGGCGCTTCCCGGCGGCAAGCCTCGTTCCTTATATCGTCGCGCAGGTCGTCGGCGCCATCGCGGCGGCAGCGGTGCTCTACGTGGTTGCGACCGGCAAGGCGGGCGCCGAACTCGGCGGTTTTGCCTCGAACGGCTACGGCGAGCATTCGCCGGGCGGCTATTCCCTCGGCGCCGCGCTGGTCATCGAGGTGGTGCTGACGGCGTTCTTCCTGCTGATCATTCTCGGCACGACGCACGGGCGGGCGCCGGTAGGCTTTGCGCCCATCGCCATCGGTCTCGCGCTCACGCTGATCCACCTGATCTCCATCCCGGTCACGAACACGTCGGTCAATCCGGCGCGCTCCACGGGGCAGGCGATCTTCGCGGGCGGCTGGGCGCTGGAGCAGTTGTGGCTGTTCTGGGTGGCTCCGATTGCCGGCGCCATCATCGGCGCGGCGATCTGGAAGGTCGTCGGCGAAAAGGACTGAGCCTGAAAACGGCCTTGCGGCTCAGGCTGCTGACAAAGGGCCTGCCGCTCTCTTTCGTCCTGTCCGGGCTCGCCCCGAGCATCCATCGGCACCCGCTGCATGGACCCGCGACTCGAGGTCGAGGGTGACGAAGGAGAGGTGCGGGCAATATCCTGAGCCGCCTTGCGGTTTCCCTTAACATGAAGCCCCCGTGGTGACGGCGCCACGGGGGCTTTGTTTTTGCTCATGTTTTGAATCAGAATCTTGATTTGTGGCCAAGGCTCTGATTCTTGTGGATAATTCATTCGATGGCTTGATTCGTCCGGCATTCGTTTTTTGCCGATCCTCATGCCGGAGGTTAACGAAAGTAAACGCTTCATTAACCTTAATGTCGTTTGAATAGCGTCGATGCGGATGGCGGACGATTCCGGTATCACGCGTCTCTTGGGTTCCGGCCGGCGTTCTGCGGCATTTCGGGGGTTCGTTGATGAGCGGCAAGCATGTGGCTGTCCTGATGGGCGGTTTTTCTTCGGAGCGGCCGGTGAGCCTGGCTTCGGGCAAAGCCTGCGCCGATGCTCTGGAAGAGGTCGGCTACCGCGTGACGCGGCTCGATGTCGAGCGCGACGTCGCCGCCGTCCTGGCCGGTCTTCGTCCCGATGTCGCGTTCAATGCGCTGCACGGCCCGTTCGGCGAGGACGGCACCATCCAGGGCATCCTCGAATATCTTGAAATTCCCTACACCCATTCCGGCGTGCTGGCCTCGGCCCTTGCGATGGACAAGAGGCAGGCCAAGATCGTCGCTGCGGCCGCGGGCATTCCGGTGGCCGAGGCGAAGGTGATGAACCGGTTCGATTTCGGCAACGAGCACCCGATCGCGCCTCCTTACGTGGTGAAGCCGGTGCGCGAGGGCTCGTCCTTCGGCGTCGTCATCGTCAAGGAGGATCAGGCCCATCCGCCGCAGATTCTCACCAGCGACGAATGGCGTTATGGCGATCTGGTGATGGTCGAGCGCTACATTCACGGGCGCGAGCTGACCTGCGGCGTCATGGGCGACACGCCGCTGGGCGTGACGGAGGTTCTGCCGCAGGGGCTCGCCTTCTACAATTATGAATCGAAATATGCGCCCGGCGGCTCGAAGCATGTCATTCCGGCACAAATTTCACCGAATATTTACCAAAAAATACAATCATTGGCCCTGAAGGCCCATCAGGCTCTCGGATGCCGCGGCGTCAGCCGCTCCGATTTCCGTTTCGATGACCGTTTCTCCCGGGAAGGGGAGGTGATCTGGCTGGAACTGAACAACCAGCCGGGCATGACCCCGACATCTCTCGTTCCGGAAATGGCTCAGCATGCGGGGCTTTCATTCGGTGAATTTCTCCGTTGGATGGTGGAGGACGCGTCTTGTCTGCGGTGAAGGGTAGAAACGCAAAATTGCCGGACGGACGGGCCGCAATCCCCGCGGCAGAGGCGGGCGAGCGCTTCATTCTGCCGCGTCCGCTGCGTCGCACGTTCCGCTTCTGCGCCAGCCTTGCGACCGGGCGCATCGCGATCCCGAACCATGCCGGCACGCTTGCCGCCGTCGCCTTCTATACGGCGACGGGGCTCTACGGCATGTCCGTCGGCGGCCATACGCCGGCCGTCGAGCAGTGGATCACCAGCGCCGCCGGCTTCTCCATCGAGGACGTTAAGATTTCGGGCAACGCCCAGACGTCGGAAATCGATATTCTCCAGCTTCTCGGTCTGGACGGCACGACCTCGCTCGTCGCCCTCGACATCAACGACGCGCGCCGGAAGCTGACGGACCTGCCGTGGATCGAGAACGCCGAGATCCGCAAGATCTATCCGGGCACCGTCGAGGTGAAGCTGCGCGAGCGCGAGGCCTATGCCATCTGGCAGCACGGTTCGGAACTGTCGCTGATCGAGAAGAGCGGCAGCGTGATCGCGCCGCTGCGCGACAACAAGTTCGCCGCCCTGCCGCTGTTCGTCGGCCGCGATGCCGAGCAGGCCGCCGTGACGTTCGAAACGCTGTTTACCGGCTGGCCGGAACTGCGCGAGCGGGTGCGGGCCTATGTCCGCGTCGCTGGGCGCCGCTGGGACCTGCACCTCGACAATGGTGTGGTGGTCCGCCTGCCGGAAGAGGATGTGGACGGCGCGCTCGGCCGTCTCGCCCGTCTTGAGCAGGAACAGCAGGTTCTGGAGCGTGACATCGCCGCCGTCGATCTGCGTCTCGGCGACCGCATGACCATTCAGCTGACGCCCGGCGCGGCCGAACGGCGGCAGGCCGCCGTCGAGGCCCGCAGCAAGGCCCTGAAGAAAGCGGGGCAAAATATATGAGCATCTTCGGTCATTCCCATTTCGGCCTGCCGCGGATGAAGCCGCTGTCCTCGAAGCGGTCGCACATCGTTTCGGTACTCGACATCGGCTCGACCAAGGTCGTGGCGATGATCGGCAAGCTGACGCCCTGCAAGGAAAGCGAAGTGCTGCCGGGCCGCACGCACAAGGTCGAGATCATCGGCATCGGCCATCAGCGCTCGCGTGGGGTCAAGTCGGGCGTCATCGCCGATCTCGATGCGGTCGAGAGCGTCATCCGCCTGGCGGTCGACGCTGCCGAGCGCATGGCCGGGCTGACCGTCGACAGCCTGATCGTCAACGTTTCCGCCGGCCGCCTGTCCAGCGACATCTATACCGCCACCGTCGATCTTGGCGGGCAGGAGGTGGATGAGAGCGACCTGCGCAAGGTGCTGACGGCGGCGAACCTCCAGTCGCTAAGGCACGACCGCGTCGTCCTGCACTCGCTGCCGACCGGCTTTTCGCTCGACGGCGAGCGCGGCATCCGCGATCCGCTCGGCATGTATGGCGACCTTCTCGGCGTCGACATGCACGTCGTGACCTGCGAGCGTCCGGCCCTGAAGAACCTGGAGCTTTCGATCAACCGCGCCCATCTCTCCGTCGAGGGCATGGTCGCGACGCCCTATGCCAGCGGCCTTGCCGCGCTGGTGGACGACGAGGTTGAACTTGGCTGCGCCGCCATCGACATGGGCGGCGGCACGACCACCATTTCGGTCTTCGCGGAAGGCAAGCTGGTTCATACCGACGCCATCGGCATCGGCGGGCATCACGTCACGATGGATCTGGCGCGCGGCCTGTCGACCCGAATCGAGGATGCGGAACGCATCAAGGTCGTTCATGGCTCGTCGCTTGCGACCGGCGCGGACGAGCGCGAGACTGTCTCCGTTCCGCCGATCGGCGAGGACGACCGCGACCAGCCGGTGCAGGTATCCCGGTCGCTGGTGACGCGCATCGTGCGCGCCCGCATCGAGGAGACGCTGGAGCTGATTCGCGACCGTATCCAGAAATCGGGCTTCAGCCCCATCGTCGGAAAACGCGTCGTCCTGACCGGCGGCGCAAGCCAGCTGACAGGTTTGCCTGATACCGCACGCCGGATTCTGGCGCGCAACGTGCGCATCGGCCGTCCGATGGGCGTGTCCGGCCTGCCGGCGGCGGCCAAGGGACCGGCCTTTTCGACCGCGGTCGGCCTGATGATCTATCCGCAGGTGGCGGATATGGAAAGCCAGACCCAGGCGGGTTCCGCGCTGCTGCTCGGCGGCGGGCGGATCGCCCGGGTGGGGCGCTGGATCAAGGAAAGTTTCTGAGCCGCGCGCGCATGACGGTGCGGGGCTCACGTGAAGAGTTGCAATGAATTTGGCCGGCGTGGCGATGCGGCCAAGAGGGAAAGGAACCGGAGAATGACCATCAAGCTGCAAAAGCCAGACATCACCGAGCTCAAGCCGCGCATCACCGTGTTCGGTGTCGGCGGCGGCGGCGGCAACGCCGTCAACAACATGATCACCGCGGGCCTGGAAGGCGTCGATTTCGTCGTCGCCAACACGGATGCCCAGGCGCTGACCATGACCAAGGCCGACCGCATCATCCAGCTCGGCGCCAATGTCACCCAGGGTCTCGGCGCCGGTTCCCAGCCTGAAGTCGGCCGCGCCGCCGCCGAAGAGTGCATCGACGAGATCATCGAGCATCTGGCCGGCACGCACATGTGCTTCGTCACCGCCGGCATGGGCGGCGGCACCGGCACGGGTGCTGCCCCGGTCGTGGCCCAGGCGGCCCGCAACAAGGGCATCCTGACGGTCGGCGTTGTCACCAAGCCGTTCCACTTCGAAGGCCAGCGCCGCATGCGCCTTGCCGAATCCGGCATCAAGGAACTGCAAAAGTCGGTCGATACGCTGATCGTCATTCCGAACCAGAACCTCTTCCGCATCGCCAACGACAAGACCACCTTCGCCGATGCCTTCGCAATGGCCGACCAGGTGCTCTATTCCGGCGTTGCCTGCATCACCGACCTGATGGTCAAGGAAGGCCTCATAAACCTCGACTTCGCGGACGTCCGCTCCGTGATGCGCGAGATGGGCCGCGCGATGATGGGCACGGGCGAGGCATCCGGTCCGGGCCGCGCCATGCAGGCCGCCGAGGCGGCGATCGCTAACCCGCTGCTCGACGACGCTTCGATGAAGGGTGCGCAGGGGCTGCTGATCTCGATCACCGGCGGTCGCGACATGACCCTGTTCGAAGTCGACGAGGCCGCGACGCGCATCCGCGAGGAGGTCGATCCGGACGCCAACATCATCCTCGGTGCGACCTTCGACGAGGCTCTGGAAGGCCTCATCCGCGTTTCGGTCGTCGCCACCGGCATCGACCGCGGCACCCAGGCCCAGCCGCAGGACGTCCGCACCGCCGACATCCGTCCGGCCGCCCTGTCCAAGCCGCTGGTGCGTTCGGCCGCCGCCGTTCCGCACGCCCCGGCTGCCGCCGCTCCCGCACAGCAGGCTCCGGCCGCTGCGCCGAAGCCGGCCTTCGATCCGGTTGCCGATACGATTCGCGGCGCCGAAGCTGAAATGGAACGCGAACTGGCTGCCGCCGTCTCGCACCAGCCCGCCTTCACCCCGGCTCACGCTCCGCAGCCGGCCGCACAGCAGCCGGCCCATGACGAGTTCCGTCCGCAGAGCCGCCTGTTCGCATCCGCTCCGGCGGCGGCTCCGGCTCAGCAGCCCGCGCCGCTCCAGACGCAGATGCACGCTCCGGCGGCTCCGCGCATCCAGCAGCCCGCTGCTCCGCAGGTCGCTGCCCAGCAGCCGGCCCTGCACGCCGAACCGGTCGTCCGCCACGAGCCGGTCCGCATGCCGAAGGTCGAGGACTTCCCGCCGGTCGTGAAGGCCGAGATGGAGCATCGTTCGCATGCTGCGCCGGCCCAGGCCGAAGAGCGCGGCCCGATGGGGCTTCTGAAGCGGATCACGAATTCGCTCGGCCGCCGCGACGAGGACGATCATGCGGCTGCCGCCCCGTCGGCATCGGCGGCTCCGGCTGCCCAGCAGCGCCGTCCGCTGTCGCCTGAGGCGAGCCTCTACGCCCCGCGCCGCGGCCAGCTCGACGACCACGGCCGCAGCGCTCCGCAGGCTTCGATGGGTGACGACGAGCAGCTCGAAATCCCGGCCTTCCTGCGCCGCCAGTCGAACTGAACAGCGCGCATTGCGGTGTTTTTCAGCAAGCCCGGCCGGTAACGGCCGGGCTTTTTGCTGTGGTCCGGGCAAGGTTGAAAACCCGTTGATTTTCAACCCGGTAGATTCGTTACAGAGCGAAAAAAACAGTGATTTGGTTTGTGGCGCGGTGAGACGTATGTAGACGCTACCAGATGCGCCCCGGACGATTCCGGTGCCGCGTCGTTCGCCGCAAGGCGGCATCAGTCGAAATGGAAGTTGCGCCCCGCAGGCGCGGGCTTCGAGCAAGCAAGGTGAAGTACATGTCTCTGGGATTGCTGGGTTTTCAAACGACGATTGCCACGCCCGTCACGCTTTCGGGCATCGGCGTGCATTCCGGCGCTCCCGTCACGCTGACCTTCCATCCGGCGGAAGCCGGCGCCGGCATCGTCTTTCATCGCGCTCATCCCGACGGCTCCATAACGGAGCTGAAGGCCGTTTCCTCGCAGGTCGGCGCCACCGACCTTTCCACCGTTCTCGGCTTTTCGCCGGCCTATTCGGTCGCGACGATCGAGCATGTGATGGCCGTGCTTTACGCGCTCGGCATCGACAACATCGTGGTGGAGGTCGATTCGGCCGAAATGCCGATCATGGACGGCTCCTCGCGCATGTTCATCGACGCCATCGAGCAGGTCGGCATCAAGTCGCTCGGCGTCAAGCGCCGCTATATCCGCGTCATCAAGCCGGTTCGCATCGAGCAGGGCGCAAGCTGGGCCGAGTTCCGTCCTTATGACGGCACGCGATTCGAGGTCGAGATCGATTTCGACAGCCCGGCCATCGGCCGCCAGAAGTGGGAAGGCGACCTGACCGCGTCCACGTTCCGCGAAGAACTGTCGCGTGCGCGCACCTTCGGTTTCATGCGCGACGTCGAGCGCCTGTGGGCCGCCGGTTACGCGCTCGGTTCCTCGCTGGAGAACTCTGTCGTCATCTCCGACGACAATACGGTCGTGAACATGGAAGGCCTGCGCTACAAGGACGAATTCGTCCGCCACAAGACGCTGGATGCCGTGGGCGATCTGGCGCTTGCCGGTGCGCAGTTCATCGGCTGCTACCGTTCCTATCGCGGCGGCCACAAGGTCAACGCGATTGCCCTCAAGGCGCTGCTCTCGGATGTCTCGGCCTATCAGGTGGTGGAGGCTCCGGCCCGCAGCCAGCGGGTTCGCGCCGGCGAGTTCATCGCCGTCAACGCACCGGGCTTCGCGCCCTGGTCGGCCTGAACAGGTCATCCGCACCGGATTGGCAAGAACCCCGCAAGGCCCTTCGGCCGTGCGGGGTTTTTCATGGCGGGACGGCGCATCCTGTACTAAGAGGGGCCGTGCAGTATTTTCCGGCCTTGCCACAAAAATGCGTAATTGCAGCATCATTGCGTTGCTCTCTGTGTGCATTTATGGCTAGAAACGCCAGTTGTTACGTAGCGCTCGCGTATAGGGCGGCAAACGGGATCTCTTCTATGAGCAATGCAATTTCCGGCATGACCAAGACGACGCTTCGGGCGGTGATGCTCACTTTCGCGCTCAGCGGCACAGGTCTTGTTCTGGCCGGTTGCCAGTCGGACAAGGATATCGACATCACCAAGCTGGTGCCGGAGACCGACCCGCCGGACGTTCTCTACAATCAGGGCCTTGCCAACATCAAGGCGGGCAAGATGCCCGAAGCCGGGCGCAAGTTCGACGCGATCGACCGGCAGTATCCGTTCACGGACTGGTCGCGCAAGGCTCTGGTGATGGGCACGTTCGTGAAATATCGCATGGGACGGGCCGAGGACGCGATCGCCAGCGGCAACCGCTACCTGGCGCAATATCCGCGCTCGGAAGACAGCGCCTATGTCCAGTATCTGATCGGTCTTTCCTATTCGCGGCAGATCACCGCCGTCACGCAGGACCAGACCCCGGCGCGCCGGACGATCGAGGCGATGGAGAAGGTCGTCACGAACTTTCCCGATTCCGAATATGTCGACGACGCGCAGACGAAGATCCGATTCGCGCGCGACCAGCTCGCCGGCAAGGAAATGCAGGTCGGCCGCTACTATCTGGAGCGCAAGGAATATCTTGCCGCCATTTCCCGCTTCCGCACGGTCGTGGAACAGTACAACAATACCAATCAGGTGGAGGAAGCGCTCGCGCGCCTGACCGAAGCCTATTTCGCGATGGGCCTGACCGAGGAGGCGCAGACCGCCGCCGCCGTTCTCGGCCGCAACTATCCGGACAGCCAGTGGTACGCCGATTCCTACAAGCTGCTCAGAAGCGGCGGTCACGAACCGCGTGAAAACCCCGGCTCCTGGATCGCGCGTGCGGGCAAGCGACTCGTTGGCGCTTGATATCGGATAAGCCATGCTGATCCAGCTTTCGATCCGTGACATTGTTCTGATCGATCGGCTGGATCTTGCCTTCGAGCAAGGGCTTTCGGTGCTGACCGGCGAGACCGGGGCTGGCAAATCCATTCTTCTCGACAGTCTTTCGCTCGCCCTTGGCGGGCGCGGCGACGGCGATCTCGTCCGGCACGGCGAGGACAGGGGGCAGATCACGGCCGTCTTCGACGTGCCGATGAACCATCCGGCCCGCCTGATCCTGCGCGAGAACGGCGTCGACGACGACGGGGATCTGATTTTCCGGCGCATCCAGTCCGCCGACGGGCGCACCAAGGCCTTCGTCAACGACCAGCCTGTCAGCGTGCAACTCATGCGCCAGGCCGGGCAGGCCCTCGTCGAAATCCACGGCCAGCACGCCGACCGGGCCTTGACCGATACGGCGGCCCATCGCGCCCTGCTCGACGCCTTCGCCGGGCTTTCCGAGGAGGCGGCTGCCCTGGCAGGTCTCTATCGCTCATGGCGCGAGGCCGAGCGGGCTTTGAAGAAGCATCGCGAGAAGGTGGAGGCCGCCGCCCGCGAGGCCGATTACCTGCGTTCGTCCGTGGACGAACTGGAAGCACTCTCCCCCGTCGACGGGGAGGAAGACGAACTGGCGGAAGTCCGCGCCCGGATGATGAAGATCGAGCGGGTGGCGTCCGACATCACCGAGGCGAGCGATTTCCTGAACGGAAATGCCTCGCCGGTGCCGGAAATCGCCTCGCTGATGCGCCGGCTGGAGCGCAAGAGCCATGAGGCGCCGGGGCTTCTCGAAGAGACCGTTTCCCTGCTCGACCAGGCGCTCGATATCCTGTCCAATGCGCAGATGGAGGTCGAGGCGGCGCTGCGGCGCACCGAGTTCGACCCGAGGGAACTGGAGCGCGTCGAGGAGCGGCTGTTTGCGCTGCGTGCCGCGGCGCGCAAATATTCCGTGCCGGTGACGGCGCTTCCGGCGCTGGCCGAGAAGATGGTGGTCGATCTCGCCGAGCTCGATGCAGGTGAGGAAAGGCTGAAGGCGCTGGAGAAGGAAGTGGAGGCCGAGGCCGCCGCCTATCATGCCGCCGCCTCCTCGCTGTCCGCAAAGCGCCATCGCGCCGCCGAATCGCTGTCAGCCGCCGTCATGGCCGAGCTTCCGGCCCTGAAGCTGGAGCGGGCGCGCTTCATGGTCGATGTTGCAAGCGATGCCGGCAATGCCGGCGCGGAGGGCATCGATACGGTCGAGTTCCACGTGCAGACCAACCCCGGCACACGCCCCGGGCCGATCATGAAGGTCGCCTCGGGCGGCGAGCTTTCGCGCTTCCTGCTGGCGCTCAAGGTGGCGCTGGCCGACCGAGGCTCGGCGCCGACGCTGGTTTTCGACGAGATCGACACGGGTGTTGGCGGGGCGGTAGCGGATGCCATCGGCCAGCGTCTGAGGCGGCTTTCAAAAACCGTGCAGGTTCTTTCGGTCACGCACGCGCCGCAGGTGGCCGCACGGGCGGCGACGCATCTTCTGATCGCCAAGGGGCCGGTGGACGGCGACGTCTCGCGCATCGCCACCCGTGTCACGGCCATGCAGCCCGAGCATCGCCGCGAGGAAATCGCCCGCATGCTGGCCGGCGCCGAAATAACCGACGAGGCGCGCGCCGCCGCCGCCAAGCTTCTCGCCGCGACCGACTGATCACAGCCCGGGCGTTTCCTCCGTCTGCGATGCAACGTGTCTTTCCGGCTTTTCTTTCCCATCAATTGCACTAAAACACGCTGCGAACGGAGCGGATGAGGCGCGGCATGTCGAGTGAAAAACTTCCCGTCGAGCAATTGGGCGAACTGGAGGCGGCGGCGGAGCTTGCCGCGCTGGCTGCGGAGATCGCCCGCCACGACGAGCTTTACCACGGCAAGGACGCGCCGGAGATTTCCGATGCCGACTATGACGCGCTGAAGCAGCGTAACGATGCCATCGAGGCGCGGTTTCCGCATCTCGTTCGCGCCGACAGCCCGTCGAAGCGGGTGGGGGCGGAGCCGCTTCCCACTTTCGCGCCTGTCGTTCATGCGCGGGCGATGCTGTCGCTCGACAACGTGTTTTCCGACGAGGAGGTGCGGGACTTCGTCGGCTCGGTCTATCGCTTCCTCGGCATCCTGCCGGACAATTCCATCGCCTTTACCGCCGAACCGAAGATCGACGGGCTTTCCATGTCGATCCGCTACGAGAACCGCCGGATGGTGACGGCCGCGACGCGCGGCGACGGCACGACCGGCGAGAACGTGACGGCGAACATCAGGACCATTTCCGCCATTCCGCAGGTGTTGCCGGCCGATGCGCCGGATGTGGTGGAGGTGCGCGGCGAGGTCTACATGGCCAGGAGCGACTTTTTCGAACTCAATGCCCGCATGGAGGCCGAGGGCAGGCAGACCTACGTCAATCCGCGCAACACGGCGTCGGGATCGCTGCGCCAGCTCGACCCGAAGGTGACGGCGTTGCGGCGACTGAAATTCTTCGCCTATGCGCTGGGCGACGTCTCCGGGCCGATCGCCGACACGCAGCTGGGGATCGTCGAGCGGTTCCGCGACTGGGGCTTTCCGGTCAATCCGCTGATGAAGCGCGTGAACTCGGTCGCCGAACTCCTGGCCCAGTATCAGGCGATCGGCGAGGCCCGGGCCGATCTCGACTACGACATCGACGGCGTCGTCTACAAGGTCGACAGGCTGGACCTTCAGGAGCGTCTCGGTTTCCGCTCGCGCAGTCCGCGCTGGGCGACGGCGCACAAGTTTCCGGCGGAGCGGGCCTTCACCCGGCTTCTCGGGATCGACATCCAGGTCGGGCGGACGGGCGCCCTGACGCCGGTGGCGCGGCTGGAGCCGATCACGGTCGGCGGCGTGGTCGTCACCAATGCGACGCTGCATAACGAGGACTACATCAAGGGCATCGGCAATTCCGGTGAGCCGATCCGCGAGGGTCGCGACATCCGCATCGGCGACACGGTGATCGTGCAGCGGGCCGGCGACGTCATTCCCCAGATCGTCGACGTGGTCATGGAGAAGCGCCCCGAAACGGCGGTGCCCTATGCTTTCCCGACCGCGTGCCCGGTCTGCGGCAGCCATGCGGTGCGCGAAATCAAGGAGAAGACCGGCAAGGTCGATTCCGTGCGCCGCTGCACCGGCGGCTTCGTCTGCTCGGCGCAGGCGGTGGAGCACCTGAAGCATTTCGTCTCGCGCAACGCCTTCGATATCGAGGGGCTCGGCACCAGGCAGATCGACTTCTTCTTCGCCTGCGAGGATCCGCTGATGTGGATCAAGACCGCGCCGGACATCTTCACGCTCAGGGACCGGCAGGAACAGGCGCAACTGACGAAGCTGGAAAATGTCGACGGTTTCGGCAAGGTGAGCGTGAAGAAGCTCTTCGACGCTATCGAGGCGCGGCGCGAAATCGCGCTGCACCGCTTCATCTTCGCGCTCGGCATCCGCCATGTGGGCGAGACGACGGCAAAGCTTCTGGCGCGGTCCTACGGCACCTATGCCGCCTTCGAAGCGGCGATGAAGGAGGCCGCGCCGGGCAGCGACGCCTGGGCGGAGCTGAATGCCATCGACGGTATCGGCGAGGTCGTCGCCCGTTCTGTCGTCGAATTCTACAAGGAGCCGCGCAACCTTGAAGTCCTGTCGCGGCTTCTCGAGAAGGTGGTGCCGCTGGAAGCGGAAAAACCGGCGGCTGAAGGCAGTCCCGTGGCCGGCAAGACCGTGGTCTTCACCGGCTCGCTGGAGAAGATGACGCGCGACGAGGCCAAGGCCCGCGCCGAGGCGCTGGGCGCCAAGGTGGCCGGTTCCGTCTCGAAGAAGACGGATATCGTCGTTGCCGGGCCGGGGGCCGGCTCGAAGCTTGAAAAGGCCCGCGAACTCGGCATTGCGACGATGGATGAGGACGAGTGGCTGGCACTGATCGCCGGCTGACCCGCATCATCATGTCGCCGGGGCTGTCATGGGGCGGCGGGAGGCCTGCGTCCTGCCGTCGTACCCCCAGCTTTCCGAAGGAAGCTCGCGGACGACCACATAGGTCGCCAGCGGAAGCGGCGTGCCGCAGACGGATTTCAGCAGGGCGGTCGCCTTGTCGATGAAGCGGGCTTTCTCCTCCCGCGTGCTGGTGCCGGCGGTGATCGTCGCTTCCAGATGGGCGGCTGCGGGAACGGCTTGGCCGCCCACCGCCCATCCGCCGGCGGGCAGTTGCTCGACCAGCACAGCGGTCAGTTCCCGCTTCTTGGCGAGGACGCTTTCCATCAGGCGGGTCGTTTCATCCTGCAACAGGTTCAGGTTGCTTTCGGGCAGGCGTTTGCCGGCAATGCGGATGTGGACGAAGGGCATGGCTTTCTCCATCGGTGTGCGGTTGACGCGGCGATGGTCGTTGATCATTATCGTTTTGAAAATCGAGTAATATTTCATTTTCAGTTTTGGAAATCTCAACGATGGGTCGCGTCGCCAATTTCGACATGGATGTGCTGCGCACCTTCGTCACCGGCGTTTCGCTCGGCAGTTTCGCCCGGGCGGCGGATCGGCTCGGGCGCTCGCCCTCGGCGATCAGCCTGCAATTGCGCAAGCTGGAGGAGCAGGCGGGAAAGCCACTTCTCGTGAAGCGGGGCCGGGGGCTGGCGCTGACCGAGGCGGGCGAGCTGATGTTTTCCTATGCGCGGCGCATCCTCGATCTCAACGACGAGGCAGCGCTGGCGCTGGCCGGCGAGGGCGGCATCGCCGGCTGGCTGAGGGTCGGCATGCCGGAGGATTTCGCCGAGCACCTCCTGCCGGCGCTGCTCGGGCGTTTTGCCCGGGCCCATCCGAAAGTGAAACTCGAAGCGCGGGCCGACCGGGGCGTGCAGCTCGTGCAGGCGGTGGAGCGCGGCGGGCTCGACCTGGCGCTGGCCTGGGGCGAGCTGGACAGCGCCCATTGCCGGCCGGTGGCGGAGCGTTCGCTGGTGTGGGTGGGTACCCCCGGATTTTCCCGGCGAGAGGGCGACCCCGTGCGGCTCGTGGCCTTCGACGCGCCGTGTGCCTTTCGATCCGCGGCGATCGCGGCGCTGGACGGCGCCGGCATTTCCTGGCGGCATGTCTTCGCCAGCCCCAGCCTTGCCGGGCTCTGGGCGGCGGTGACGGCGGGGCTCGGCGTGACGGTGCGCGTGGCCGATGGCGTGCCCGCGCATCTCGCGCGGCTCGACCCGGACCGTTGCGGCCTGCCGCCGTTACCGCCGCTCGGGCTTCGCCTTCACCTCAACGAAGCCCGTCCGCCGCCCGCCGTCGCCCTGTTCCGCGACCTGCTGCTGGATGCCATCGAGACGGAAAACGCAGGGGAATCCGGCCGGTAAAGGGCGTGGGCGATCTGTTTAATTCGTTCCGGCCGTCCTATATTCGCCCTCATGGAGCTTCTGTCGCACTACTGGCCGCATATTCTTGCCGTTTTTTCCTTCACGGTGGGGGCGGCGGCGGCCATTCATGTTGCGATGACCAAGGAGGAGGTTCGTTCGGCCATCGGCTGGGTGGGCGTCATCATGCTGTCTCCGGTCGTCGGCGCGGTGCTCTATATGATCGCCGGCGTCAACCGCATCCGCCGCTCCAATGTCGGCCAGCAATGGATGCGCGTTCTCGTCGGGCCGCCCGAGCATATCGCCCGTTACGACGTTACCGAGGAGCAGATCACCGCCTGTTACGGGCGGCGGTTCACCTCGCTGATGGTGCTCGGCAACAACATCACGCCCCATCAGTTGACGACGGGCAACGATGTCCGGATGCTCGAAAGGGGCGACGAGGCCTATGAAGCGATGTGCGCCGCCATCGAGGCGGCGGAGCGCAGCATCATTCTGGAAAGCTATATCTTCGACCGCGACAGGGTGGGGCAGCATCTGGCGGATTGCCTGATCGCCGCCCACGCGCGCGGGGTGGAAGTGCGCGTGCTGGTCGATGCGGTCGGCGCGCGCTATTCCTTTCCCTCGATCCTCAGCCGGTTCCGGAAGGCGGGCGTGCCGGTCGATGTGTTCAACGGCAACGTGATCGTCGGTCTCAGGCTACCTTACGCCAACCTGCGGACGCACCGCAAGATCCTGGTGGTGGACGGGACGGTCGCCTTCACCGGTGGCATGAACATACGCGAGGGCTTTTCCCACGCGCTGCTCGGCGACAAAGCCGCGCTCGACACGCATTTCCAGGTGCGGGGTCGGGTGGTGGCCGATCTCTTCTTCATCGCCGCCGCCGACTGGCGTTTCGCGAGCGGCGAGACGCTGGACGGGGAGGCGTGGCGCATCGCCGATCCGGATACGCCGCCCGGCGGTCCGGTCATCATCCGCGCGGTGCCTTCCGGGCCGGATCGAAGCGTGGAAACCAACGCCAAGCTGCTGATGGGGGCGTTTTCCGTGGCGCGAAGCTCGATCCGCATCATGTCGCCCTATTTTCTTCCCGACCGGGAACTGATCAGCGCGCTGGCGACGGCGGCGCGACGCGGCGTCCAGGTTGATATCGTCGTGCCGGGGGTGAACAATCTCACGCTGGTCGACAAGGCCATGACCGCCCAGTTCGACCAGTTCCTGAAGAACTATTGCCGCATCTGGCGCTCTTCCGGCCCGTTCAACCATTCGAAGCTGCTGACGATCGACGGGCGCTGGTCCTATACGGGATCGTCCAATCTCGACGGGCGTTCCCTGCGGCTGAACTTCGAGATCGATCTGGAAGTCTACGATTCCGCCTTCGCGGCGCAGGTGGAACGGCGCATCGACGCGGCGATTGCCGAGGCACGGCCCGTGACGCTGGAGGCGCTCAGGAACCGGCCGTTCCCGGTCCGGCTCATGGAGCGCATCCTGTGGCTCGGTTCGCCTTATTTGTAACGTGAAGGAGTGGCTTTGTCCGATCAGGAAAAACGGCGGGACGGAAAAGGCATGATAGAAGAGAAGCTTCAGGCGGAGGGTCTTTCCGAGAGCCTGCCCAAGCGCATTCTGGCAAGCCTGCGCCAAAGCAGGCAGCGCCGCATCATCTCGCCTGCGGCCGTGGCGGGGCCGGTCTGCGACCTGACCGTAGCCTCCTACAACGTCCACAAATGCGTGGGACGCGACCGGCGTTTCGATCCGGGGCGGACCGCGGAGGTGATCCGCGAGATCGATGCGGACGTGATCGCGCTTCAGGAGGCCGATACGCGTTTCGGCGAACGGACGGGGCTGCTCGATCTCGGCTGGCTGGAGCGGGAGACGGGGCTGACGCGGGTTCCGCTATCGGTGTCGGAGCGGGCGCACGGCTTCCACGGAAATACGCTGCTGTTCCGCGAGGGGCTGGTGCGCGACCTGAATACGGTGAGGCTTCCCGGGCTGGAGCCGCGCGGCGCGCTGGTGGCCGAGCTGGAACTCAAGGATTCGCGCGAACTGCGCATCATCGCCGCCCATTTCGGCTTGCTGCGTCATTCCCGCCGGCAGCAGGCGAACCATATTCTCGATATCGTCAGAAACGGCGGGGAATATCCGACGCTGCTGGTGGGCGACCTGAACGAATGGCGGCTCGGCAAGGGCTCGGCCCTGCGGGCGCTCGCCCCCGTTTTCGACGCTTCCGTGGCGGTGCCGAGCTTTCCGGCGGGGCTTCCCGTGCTCGCGCTCGACCGCATCCTCTCCAACCGGCCGGACCTGATCCGCAGCGTCGAGGTTCACGACAGCCCGCTGGCGCGCGTCGCCTCCGATCATCTGCCGATCAAGGCGTTCCTCCATTTTTCGTGACGCCTGCCCGGCGGCATTTCTTGCAAAGCGGGGGCGTGATCATATCTTTGTGACGGGCGGCTCGCACGAATGCCGCGTCCTCACAAGGAGACTGCCGCATGACCTGTTTTTTCCGGGCGCTTTTGTCCGCCGGGCTCATCCTTGCCGCCGGCCTTCCGGCGCGCGCCGAAGTGGTGGGCGAGGTGGGCGTCGACTGGATCGGCAACGATATCATCGTCGAGGCCTTCGCCGATCCGAAGATCGAAGGCGTGACCTGCCATGTCAGCTATTTCGAGCGCGGCCTGATCGACCGCCTGAAGAACGGCAACTGGTTCGAGGACCCCTCGAACAATTCCATCGCTTGCCGCCAGACCGGCGTACTGACGATCGGCGATATCGATCTGTCGAAGGATGGGGAGGAAGTGTTCCGCGAGGGCATGTCCCTGATCTGGAAGACGCTGGTGATCAACCGCATCTATGACCGCAAGAACGACACGCTGATCTATCTCGTCCACACGCGGGAACTGAGTGACGGTTCGGCCAAGATGGCCATTTCCACCGTGCCGCTCTTCGGCCAGACGGTGAACTGGCAGAAGGGCAAGCCCGAATAGAAGATGAACAAAAGGCCCCGGCGTGCGCCGGGGCCTTACTGTATCGACTAACCCGTTTTTCGTCGTTCGGGGCCTGACCCGAGGGTCATGCAAAGGGGCGGTGGATGCTCGGGCGTGAGCCTCCGGCGACGAAAGAGGATAGCCGTTCGGCCGTTCGTCAGGCCGCTTTAGCGGACGTAGACGATCTTGCCGCCGTTTGCAGCGGTGTCGACTTCAACGACATTGTGCAGGCCGATGCTGCGGGCTGCCAGCTGGTCGGCAATGGCCGGGTCGGAGCTTGCTTCCGCCTGGGCTTCCTGCGTCACGTTCGGGTTCTGAGCCTTCTGGTTCAGCAGGTTGAACGTGGAGCGATTGGCGCCGGTATCGAGCGAATCGATATAGACGATGCTGACGCCTTCAGCGTTCGCGGCGTAGGCAGCCGGAGCCAGGGCGGCGGCGGCAAGGGCGGCGGCGAAAGTCATCTTGATGGTGGTGTTCATGATCGTATCTCCTTGTTGAGGCGCACGGCGCAGGGGGCTGCTGTGCGTCATTCCTCTTGGAATTTCGGCCCGGCGTTTCTCACGCTTCGGACAACAGGGAAATGATCATGCGGGCGGATATGTTCCAGCCATCAAAGATTAAATGATCGTAATGTTTTGATTTTAATTATTTAATCACATTTTCACGAGAAGTGATGAATTCCATGAAAATGACACTTTTGCGGATATTCGCGCGAACGGCAAAAACCGCAGACGCCCGAATGACCGGCGTTTGCGGCTTGCGCTGACGGAAGGGGGACGGGGCGGTTCAGGCGGCGGCTGCCAGTTCGTCGGCGATGACCGTGTCGAGGTTCAGGAAGCAGATCATGTTCTTTTCGAGCGCCACGATGCCGCGGCAGAAATCGCGCTGGGCGGTCGGAATGATGTCGGGGGCGGGCTGAAGGTCCTCGCTGCGGATGGTCATCATGTCGGAGACCTGCTCGACGAGGAGGCCGACCAGCTTGCCGGCGATGTCGGTGACGATGATTGCCGCGCGTTCGGACGGTTCGGTGGACTTCATGCCGAGGCGGCAGGCCATGTCGATGACCGGGATCACGGCGCCGCGCAGGTTGATGAGGCCGAGGACGTAGGGCGGAGTATGCGGCATCGGCGTGACCGGAGCCCAGCCGCGAATTTCCCGGATCGCCATGATGTCGATACAGAACTCCTGATCGCCAAGATGGAAAGACACGATTTCGAGATAGGCACCCGACTGCTTGATCGTGTTGCTCATGATACGAGAGTCTCCCGCCGTCCGTTACGGCAAAGCGCATGCTTCCGAATATGCGGCGGGCCGGAACGCTTCCGGCTGACATCATGTCTCTGGCTGCCCGCGCCGAATCGTCGTCGGCGCTTGCGGGCAGTCCGCTTCTTTCATGGTGCCTCATGAGACTTTAATCTTTGGTGAAGATTCGGGTGGTGAATGCGTTCATTCGCCGCAACCGCAAGACATTCCGCCTCGTGAATGCTATGATTTCATCATGACGCCGCCCGCTGAACAGACATTCCGGTTCCGCCCGCTTGTGATCGCCGCCGGCCTGGCCCTGGCCGGCGTGTTCACCACCGCCGCTTTTTCCGCATGGCTGCATTACGGGCCGGACATTTTCCTCGCTCTTTCCGATAGCGCGATCAACTGGTGCCTCTGACGGCTGCCTCGTGAATGTGGTGTCCTGCCGGGAACACGGGTGTGATTTGCCTTTGACGCCCCGCCGCGCTACTGCATGAACCTGTCCTTGGGCCGGAATCGGCTTGAGGGCCGAATCGTGCAGCGTTTTTAAAGTGTTACGGCACCCTTTGCCGGTCACGAGCGATGCGCGCCGCCGCAGGTCCCTGCCGAACAGAAAGACGGGAACGAGCCATGAGGAAATTCCGGATCGCCATAGCCGCGAGCATCCTGCTTCTGGCCGGGATGGTCGGATGGCTCGCCACCGAGATCAACCGTTCCCAGCGCAATCTCAGCGACCAGCCGTTCGGCGTCGCCTTCGCCCTGACCGGGCAGGACGAGCAGCCGATCACCGAGCAGGCGCTGCGCGGCCGGCCGGCGCTGATATTCTTCGGCTTCACCCATTGCCCGGAAATCTGCCCGACGACGCTCTACGAAATGGACGGATGGCTGAAGGAGGCCGATCCGGCCGGCGACAAGGTTCGCGCCTTCTTCGTGACCGTCGATCCCGAGCGCGACACGCCGGAGGTGCTGGCGGAGTATGTCCCGGCCATGTCGGACCGCGTGTTCGGCATTACCGGCGAACCCGCCGAGATCGAACGGGTGCTGAAGGGATACCGCGTCTATGCCCGCAGGGTTCCGACCGAAGACGGCGAATACACGATGGACCATACCGCCGCCGTCTATCTTCTCGACGGTCAGGGACGGTTCCGCGGCACGATTTCCTATGGCGAGGAAGCGGAAAGCGCGATTTCCAAGATCAGGGATCTGATCGGCAAGGGCTGATGCTTGCGATGCGGGGCGCTTTATGGCAAGCCACGGCCCGAAGCCATCCGGACGTCTCGGGCAATTGCGCATGCGGGTTTGCCCGCGCCTGCCCGGAGCCGCCCCGACAGGAAAGACCGGCCCGTTGAGTGAACTCCGTCTTTACGTGCGCGCCAGCGAAAAGCAGGCCGAACAGATTCTCGATCTCCTGACCCTTGCCTTCGGCGAGGAGGACTTCGCGCTGGCGACGCAGGAAATCGACGAAAGCAGGGACATCTGGGAAGCCTCGGTTTATCTCATGGCCGAGGACGAGGCCTATGTCCGGGCGCGGATTACCGAGGCGCTTTCTTCGGAGTTTGCCGGTTTTCCGATCGAGAAGGAGACGATTCCCGACGCGGACTGGATCGCCATGTCGCTCGAGGGGCTGAAGCCGGTGAGGGCGGGGCGTTTCCTCGTTCACGGCAGCCACGACCGCGACAAGGTGCAGGCCAACGATCTCGCCATCGAGATCGAGGCCGGGCAGGCCTTCGGAACCGGGCATCACGGCACGACCGCCGGCTGCCTCGAAATGATCGAGGACGTGTTCAAGGCCCGCACCGCGCGCAATGCGCTCGATCTCGGCACCGGCTCCGGCGTGCTAGCGATCGCGGTGCGCAAGCTGCGTCCCATTCCGGTGCTGGCCACCGACATCGATCCGGTGGCGGTGCGGGTGGCGCGGGAAAATGCCCGGCTCAACGGCATCGCCAGCGGCCTGGCCTTCGAGACGGCGCCCGGGTTCCATTCCCCGGCCTTTCGCGCATACGGGCCGTTCGACGTCATCATCGCCAATATCCTCGCCCGCCCGCTCATCAGGATGGCGCCGGAACTGGCGCGGCATCTTGCGCCGCACGGAACCGTCATCCTGTCGGGCATCCTGGCTGCGCAGCGGTGGAAGGTTCTGTCCGCCTATAACGGCGCCGGCCTCGCCCATGTGCGGACGATCTGGCGCAACGGCTGGGTGACGATCCGCCTCGAACGCCGGGGCTGACACGAAAGCGCCCGAAAACCGTTTCGCGGCGGTCGTAATCCTGATCTAAAATCCTGGCTGATGGATTCGTCCGCAATTCAGAAAGGCCAGTCATGTTCCAGTCGTTCGACAATTCGTCCGAACCGCAGTTCGGCAAGGAGCGGATTGCCGCGCTTCGCGCGCGTCTTACCGATCTCGGCGTCGATGGTTTCCTCGTGCCCCGCGCCGATGAATATCAGGGAGAATACGTTCCTGCCTCGTCTGAGCGCCTTGCCTGGCTGACGGGTTTCACCGGCTCGGCCGGCGTGGTTCTGGTCACGCAGGCGCAGGCCGTGGTGTTCGTCGACGGGCGCTATACGACGCAGCTTGCCCGGCAGGTCGATCCCGACGTGTTTACCGGCGGCGATCTCGTCGGAGCGCCGCCGCCGGTGTGGATCGAGAAGAATGCCGGCAAGGGGTTCCGGCTGGGCATCGATCCCCGGCTGCACACCGGCGCGGAGGTGAAGCGTCTGGAAAAGGCGCTGGCGACGGTTGACGGCGCGCTCGTGTTTCTGGACAGCAACCCGCTCGACGACATCTGGACCAACCGTCCCGGCGAGCCGCTCGGGCCGGTTTCCATACAGGCGGAGAACGTTTCCGGTCTTTCCGCGCACGAGAAGATCCTCGACATCGCCACCGGGCTGAGGAAGGCGGGCGCCGAGGCCGCGCTGATCGCCGATCCGTCCTCGGTGGCATGGATCTTCAACATCCGCGGCAATGACGTGCCCCATACGCCGCATCCGCTGTCGCGCGCCGTCGTCCGGGCGGACGGGAGCGCCGCCATCTTCCTCGACCGGCGCAAGACCGGCATCGAGCAGGAGGCCTATCTGACGCAGATGGCCACCCAGATGGGCCCGGAGGCGCTGCCGGATTATCTGGGCGAACTCGCCGCTGGCGGCGCGAAGATCCTGATCGATCCCGACGTCACGTCCGTCGCGCTGGCCGAGGCGGTGCGCAAGGCGGGCGGCGTTGTCGTCGAAGGTGCCGATCCGGCCCGGCTGCCGCGCGCCTGCAAGAATGCGGTCGAAATCAACGGATCGGCCGCCGCCCATCTTCAGGATGGCGCGGCGATGGTGGAGTTTCTCTGCTGGCTCGACACCCAGCCGCCCGGTTCCGTTACGGAAATCGGGGCGGTGGAGGCGCTCGAGGACGCCCGCCGCCGCATGGGCGAGGCGATGCAGAACCCGCTGAAGGACATTTCCTTCGACACGATTGCCGGCTCCGGGCCGAATGCCGCGATCATCCATTATCGCGTGACCACCGATACCGACCGCGGGCTGGAGGCGGGCGAGATGTTTCTGGTCGATTCGGGCGCGCAGTATGTGAACGGAACGACGGATATCACCCGCACGGTCGCCATCGGCGAGGTGCCGGCGGAGCAGCGCCGCTTCTACACGCTGGTGCTGAAAGGCATGATTGCCATTTCCACGGCACGCTTTCCGAAGGGCACGCGCGGCGTGGATCTCGATCCGCTGGCGCGTGCCGCGCTGTGGAAAGCCGGCGTCGACTACGGCCACGGAACGGGTCATGGCGTCGGCTCCTACCTGTCGGTGCATGAGGGCCCGCAGCGTATTTCCCGCGCGGCGATGCAGGAACTGCTGCCGGGCATGATCCTCTCGAACGAGCCGGGCTATTACCGCCCCGGCGAGTTCGGCATCCGGATCGAGAACCTGCTCTATGTCCGCGAGCCGGAAGAGGTCGAGGGCGGCGACATGCCGATGCTGAGCTTCGAGACGCTGACCTATTGCCCGATCGACACGCGGCTGGTGCTGACCTCGTTCCTGTCGGGCGAGGAACTTCTGTGGCTCAACGACTACCACGCCCGCACCCGCGACATGCTGATGCCGCTCATCCGCACCCCGGAGGCGAAGGCATGGCTGGAAAAGGCGACCGCGCCCGTCGAGCGGCTGAACCGTGAATAGCGGGATCGTGTTTTCCAAGCCGGAGCGCGCGGCGCTTGCCGAGACGATCCGGCGCTATTTCGCCGAGGAGTTGGATCAGGAGATCGGCGGCCTTCAGGCCGAACTCTTTCTCGATTTCCTGACGGAAACTCTCGGGCCGGTCTTCTACAATCGCGGCCTTCTCGATGCCGAGGCCGCGATGCTCGGGAAGATGGACGATCTTTCCGATGCGATCCGCATGCTGGAGAAGCCCTTGCCGGTGCCGGGCAAGCGCTGAGCGGCGCCTTCGCCCCAGCCGATCAATCCGCGCCGGGACGTCGCCTGAAGGTGTGCTCGGGGCCGGGGAAGGTCCGCGACCGGACCTCTTCGGCATAGGCTTCGGCCGCCTGCGCGATCAGCGGGGCGAGATCGGCGAAGCGCTTGACGAAGCGCGGCCTGAAGTCGCTGAACAGGCCGAGCATGTCGTCGGAAACCAGAATCTGGCCGTCGCAGGCGGGCGATGCGCCGATCCCGATGGTCGGGACGGCGATGCTCGCCGTGATCTCCCGGGCCAGCGGCTCCACCGTGCCTTCCACCACCACGGCGAAGGCGCCGGCCTTGCCGATGGCCTCGGCGTCGCGGCGGATTTTGGCGGCTTCGCCTTCGGTATGGCCCTGCGAGCGATAGCCGGTGGCGTTCACCTGCTGCGGCATCAGGCCGACATGTCCGCAGACCGGAACGCCGCGCGTGACGAGGAAGGACACCGTTTCGGCCATTTCCGCGCCGCCTTCCAGTTTCACGGCGTCGGCTCCGGTTTCCTTGAGGATGCGCGCGGCGTTGCGAAACGCCTGTTCCTTCGATTCCTGATAGGAACCGAACGGCATGTCGACGACCACGCAGGCCGTTGCCGCCCCGCGCATGACGGCCTGGCCGTGGGCGATCATCATTTCGAGGGTGACGCCGACCGTCGTTTCCAGTCCGTAGAGCACCATGCCGAGCGAGTCTCCGACAAGCAGGAGATCGCAATGCGGATCGAGCAATTTCGTCATCGGCGTCGTGTAGGCGGTCAGCGCGACGATGGGGCGCTGGCCCTTGAGGGCGGTGATGGCGGCTGGGCCGAACCGTTTCGGGCGGGTGGGCGCGCTCATGTCAGCGCTCCTTTCCGATAACGCGGTTGTCGAGCAGCCTCGTCTGCCCGATCCGGATGAAGAGCAGGACCAGAACGGGCCGCCCGTCGATCCGGTCCACGGTCTCCAGCGTGTCGGGATCGCGCACGGCGATCACCTCGACAACGGCCTTCGGCTCCGCCTCGACGAAACGGGCGAGAGCGGCCTCCAGTTCGCCGGCGGTCGCGATGCCGGCGGCGTAAAGCCGCTCGGCTTCCGCCAGCGCCTTCGGCACGATCACGGCGGCGGCGCGTTCTTCCGGCGACAGATAGACGTTGCGCGACGAGCAGGCGAGGCCGTCCTCTTCCCGCACCGTCGGCACCGGAACGATGCGCACCGGCTGGGCGAGGTCTTCCACCATGCGGCGGATGACGGCCACCTGCTGGTAGTCCTTCTCGCCGAAATAGGCCGCATCCGGCCCGACGATATTGAAAAGCTTGGTCACGACGGTGGCGACACCGGCGAAATGGCCGGGGCGGACGGCGCCTTCCAGTTCGGAGCCGAGCCGGGGAACGTCGACCACCGTTTCCATCGGCCGCGGATACATGTCAGCGACGTCCGGGGCGAAGAGGATGTCGACGCCCGCGGCTTCCAGCAGCTTGCTGTCGCGGCCAGGGTCGCGCGGATAGGCGGCGAGATCCTCGTTCGCGCCGAATTGCAGGGGATTGACGAAGATCGAGACCACGACCACGTCGTTTTGCGCCCGCGCGCGGGCGACAAGCTCCATATGGCCCTTGTGCAGGTATCCCATCGTCGGCACGAAGCCGATGCGCCTGCCTTCGGATTTCGCCGGTGCGAGCCGCGCCCGCAGTCCGGCGATGGATTTCACCGTTTCCATCCGCAATTCTCCACCCTGCGCGGCGATGGGCCGCAAGGCCATCGCCGGTCCCTCCCGGACACCCATGCGGGATTACCGCGGGCGGCCCGGAAATGCAATGACGCGAAGGGTCGGGCTCGCGCCGCAAGGTCGGTCAACCGGGCCGGTCAGCCGGCGAGAACGTCCGAACTGTCGACGATGGCGATGCCCGCCGCCTCCATCTCGGCGATGGCGTCCGAAACGCCCTGGGGGGCAATGCCTCGGCTGGCATCGGCGATGAAGCGCACCTTGACGCCGGGCAGCATGTCCACGGCGTCGAGCGCGGAGAATTTCACGCAGTAATCCGTGGCAAGGCCGCAAATATCCAGCTCCGTCACGCGCTTGTTGCGCAGATAGGTGGCAAGGCCGGTGAGCGCGGCGCGGTCGTTGTCGCGGAAGGCGGAATAGCTGTCGACCTCGGGATTCTCGCCCTTGCGCTGCACATAGGCGATGTGGCGGGTTTCCAGCGCCGGATGGAACTCGGCGTCCTTCGTTTCCTGCACGCAATGATCCGGCCACAGCATCTGCGGCTTGCCGGAAAGCTCGCCCATCTCGAACGGTCTTTTGCCGGGGTGCCGGGAGGCGAAGCTGCCGTGATCGGCCGGGTGCCAGTCCTGCGAGGCGACGATCAGGCCGTAGTGGCCGCTCTTCATCAGGCGGTTGGCGATCGGCATGATGGAATCGCCATCCGGCACGGGAAGGCTGCCGCCGGGGCAGAAGCCGTTTTGCAGGTCGATGAGCAGCAGCGCGTTCATGGTGTCTCCTTCACCTTTCCCGGAAACCAACCATGCCAAGCCGCCGCCGGCGGTTCAAGGGCCATCGGTGCGGTCGATTGCCCCGCTTCCGTCGCAATGGGGTTAAACTTCCGTCGCCTTCTATGGTTAAGGGGCGGCTGCACATTCGTAAATATCCGGGGGCGTTGTAAACGGATTGGTTACTATAATTGCCCATGCTTGCCATTACCGGCAGACAGGAACGGGGTTCGCGAAACGAACCGTTCTTGATCCTGCTCAAGTGCCCGGCCGTTGCGTGAATGTTAAAACAGCCGGGGAGGAGTAAGGGGTAAATGGCGCGTGTGATGGCCAAGAAATCTGCAAAGGGCGGCGAAGGCCGTCATCTCCCGGTCCGCAAGGCGGCAGAACGAGGCGGCTTTTTCAGCCGCACCGTCCTGATCGGTATCGGGCTTGCTGTCGGCGGCTGGGTCGCCGGCAGCCTCGCCAGCATGCAGGGGCTTGCTCTCTCTGTTCACGAGCGGACGCTTTCGGCGCCGCTCGCCATCAGGGTCGCGGAAGCGCGGCCGACGCCGAACGGCGAGAGGATCGTCCATTCCGTCAAGTTCAAGCGCATCGCGCCTGCCGCCGGCAAGGCGGAACGGCTGACCCATGCCGATCTTGCCCACCGCTCCGCCAACCGCCCGCAGGGCGATCTGGTGCGCGAACGGCTTCAGGCGGCATTTCGGGCCGACGAGGAAAACCGGCGGATCGCCGCGGTTCTGGAGAAGCGCCCCGAAGCCGAGACCGTCCGCACCGCGCTGGCGGCGGCGCTCAGCGAGACCCTCACCCTTGCCCCTAGGAGCAACGTCGCCTGGAACGCGCCGGAGGAAGCATCCGTCGAGGTGGCTTCCATCGATGCCGATACCGTCAGGATCATGGAGCAGGCCGCGGTCGAGGAAACGGTTGCCGAAGCCGAATCGGGCGCCTTGCCGGCGGCCGTTCCGCTGCCGGTTCGCCGTCCGGCGGTAGCCACCAGGCCCGATCGTCCGGCGAAGCCGGCCCCGGCCGTTGCTGCCCGCGACGCCGAGGAGCCCGCGACCAAGGCGCTGGCCTTCGCGCGTCCGGACAATCCTGCCCGGAGCCTCGGCAAGTCCGTTCCGTGGCCGGACCGCGGCACGAAGATCGCCGTCTACGACATCACCAATGCCGTGGTCCACATGCCGAACGGCGAGAAGCTCGAGGCCCATTCCGGCATCGGCGAGATGCGCGACAACCCGAAATTCACGCATGTGAAGATGCGCGGCGCGACGCCGCCCGGCACCTACAAGCTGACCATGCGCGAGAAGCTCTTCCACGGCGTGGCGGCCATCCGCCTCAACCCGATCGACGGGATCGCGCCGAAGGGCCGCACCGGTCTTCTCGCTCACAGCTATCTTCTGCCGCGCAAGGGCGATTCGCACGGCTGCGTGGCCTTCGCCCAGTACGACCGGTTCCTGAAGGCGTTCCGGCGTGGCGAGGTGACGCATATGGTCATCGTCGAGCGCCATGACGGCCGCAGGCCCACGCTTTCCGTCGCGCAGAACGGCGACAAGCCGAAGCGTACGCTGGTCGACTACATGCGCGCCAAGGACTAAGGCCGCCTTCAGTCCAGCAGGTCATGGATGGCGCGCAGGAAGATGCGCGCGCCGATGGGGATGAGGTCGTCGGGAAAATCGTAGTCTGGACTATGCGGGGCGGGATGCGTCTCGCCGGCGCCGAGGAAGAACATGGCAGAGGCGGAGATATCCGCGAAGCGCCCGAAATCCTCCGACGCGCGCATGGCTTCGCCTTCGCTATGCGGTACGCCTTCGGCATCCAGCGCATTCCTGAGAAGGGCGACCGCCTGCGGGTGATTGACCGCAGCGCGGAAGACATCGTGTTCCTCGAACAGTACCGTCAGGCCGTCGCGCTGCGCCGCGGCGCGCGCGCAGTCTTCCGCCGCAGCCCGCACTGCCGCCATCGCCGCGTCCGTCTGGGTGCGCAGCGTTACCCGGATCTCCCCTTCGCCCGGCGCGATGCCGAAGGTCGGTTCGCCGATCCGTACATGGGTGACGGTGGCAAGGGTCAGGTCGCCCGTTTCCAGCGAACCGCCGCCAAGGGCGGTCAGGGCCGGAACGAGGTCGGCGATCGCCGGCGCCGGCGAGAGGCCGGTGTGGGGCAGCGAAGCATGGGCGGTGCGTCCGGTGAGGACGATCCTCAGCCCCTGCGAAGCGCAGTTGGCCGTGCCTTCCTTCAGCCAGACATGACCGAAGGGCAGGCCCGGCATGTTGTGCAGGGACAGGGTGACGTCCGGCCGGGCGTCGGCAAACTGTCCGTCGCCGATCATCGCGGCGGCCCCCGCGCCGGTTTCCTCCGCCGGCTGGAACAGCAGGACGGCGCGGCCGCGCCGCGGGCGCCTGTTCCCGAGCGCATGGCCGACGGCGGCGAGGATCGCCATGTGTCCGTCATGGCCGCACATGTGGCCCTTGCCGGCGACGGTCGAGCGCCACGGCGGCGTGCCGGTTTCGAAAATCGGTAGGGCGTCGAGTTCGGCGCGGATCGCGACGGTCGGGCCGGGCTCGGTGCCCTGATAGATGACGGCGACGCCGGTGCCCCCGAGGCCCGTGATCACGCGGTCCGGCCTCGTGGGAGACAGGAAATCGACGACTTCCCTTGCCGTCTCGTGCTCCTCGCCGGAAATGTCCGGTCTGGCGTGCAGCTTGCGGCGCCAGCGGGTGACTTCCATCAGCGTCGGGGCGGTGAGAGGCATGGGACGGGTCTCCGATTTATGTCTGCGCCTTGCCGTCGCGTCTCAGCGCGGCAGGAAGGCGGCGAGTGCGGAGACGAAGGCAGCGTGATTATCGAGCATGGTGTTATGCCCCGCATCCGGGATCGTTGCCACCGGAATCCCGGCTGCCGCGATCTCTTCCTCACACGGATGACAGGCAGTCAGCGCGCCGCGGATCATCAGCCGCGGCATGGGAAGGCGCAGATAACGCTCGGCCAGATCGGCCGGCATGTTCCGTCCCAAAGCGTTTTCGGCGCGGAAGAGGGCCACCGGGTCGGCAAGGCGCATCGTCGCTACCCAGGCCTCGCCGCAGGTCGCCAGCGCCCGGGCGAAGCCTTTGGTGACGAAGGTTTCTTCCGTATAGGGCTCGACCCGGGGCCGTCTGGAGGGGAGGAGGTTGGGCTCCACAGTCACCAGTCCCGCAACGAGATCGGTGCGTTCGCTGGCCAGATGGATGGCGATGGAGCCTCCCATGCTGTGCGCGACGACGTGCGCCCCGGCGATGTTCAGCTTATCCAGAAACGTGGCGACGGCGCGCGCCTGTTCGGGGATCGTGTAGCCGAAATCATGCGGGCGGTCGCTGATGCCGAAGCCGAGAAGATCGACGAGCAGCGAGCGGGCGCCGGCAAGGGCGGGATCGGCGGCAACCGGGGTGAAATAGGGCAGCGATGAACTGCCGAGCCCGTGTATGAAGACAAGGACGGGGCCGTCGCCGGGCAGTTCCACATAGCCCATGCGGGCGCCGCCTTGTGTCGCCGGAGCGTGTTTCATGGGGGTGTCCCGTCAGCCGGCGTGGCAGACGGCTTCGATATTGTAGCCGTCCGGGTCGATGACGAAGGCGGCGTAGTAATGCGGGTGATAGGCCTGGCGGATACCGGGCGGGCCGTTATCGCCGCCGCCGGCTGCAATGGCCGCGGCGAAGAAGGCGTCGACCTCCTCGCGTGTTGCGGCCGAAAAGGCGAAATGGGGAAGCGGCAGGGAGGGCTTTTTCTCGACGATCCAGAAATCGCCGCCGGGGTCGGTGCCCTTGCCGTCGCTGAAACCGACGGCATCGCCGAAATCCTTGAGCGGACGATAGCCGAGGGTTGCGAGGGCAGCGGTGTAGAAGGCCTTGCTGCGGCCTATGTCGCTCACGGCGACGGAGAGGTGGTCGAGCATGCGTCGGTTTCCTTTAGAGCAATTCCAGGAAAAGTGCGTAGCGGTTTTCCGTCCGGAATTGCGTGAAAACAATGAGATGGAGCGGTTCTGCGATTCCGTGAAACGCTGAACCCGCTCTAACGGGCTTTTTCGACGAAGCCGTCCAGCACGCGCTTCTGGCCGGCGCGGTCGAAATCGATGGTGAGCTTGTTGCCCTCGATGCCGGCGATATTGCCATTGCCGAACTTCATGTGGAAGACGCGGTCGCCGATTTCGAAGCGCGAGGGCGTTTCCGCCACGCTCTTGGCCACCAGCTCGCCTTCGATGGTACGTGAGCGCGGGCCGCTTTCGCCATAACCGACCCGCTCGACGGCGTGGCCGGAGCGGTTGCCCCAGTTGTTGCGCGTCGCGTCGTTGCGGTTTTCCTGCGCGCGCTTCCAGCCCGGTGTCGAATAGGTATTGGCGAAGGGATCGGCCTTGTCGAAGCGCGACTGGCCGTAGCCGCCGCGGCCGTAACCGCCATAGGAGGTTTCCGGCATGGCGACATCGACATGGGCGGCGGGAAGCTCGTCGAGGAAGCGCGACGGCAGAGTCGATTGCCACAGGCCGTGGATGCGGCGGTTGGAGACGAACCAGATGTGGCAGCGGCGCTTGGCGCGGGTGATGCCGACATAGGCGAGGCGGCGTTCTTCCTCCAGCCCGGCGCGGCCGCCTTCGTCCAGCGAGCGCTGGTGCGGGAACAGCCCTTCCTCCCATCCGGGCAGGAACACCGTGTCGAACTCCAGCCCCTTGGCCGAATGCAGGGTCATGATCGAGACGGCTTCCATATCCTCGTTCTGCTCGGCATCCATGACCAGCGAGACGTGTTCGAGGAAGCCGCGCATCGATTCGAAGCTTTCCATCGAGCGGATGAGTTCCTTGAGGTTTTCCAGACGGCCCGGCGCTTCCGCCGACTTGTCGTTCTTCCACATGTCCGTGTAGCCGGACTCCTCGAGGATCTGTTCGGCAAGATCGGTGTGCGGGGTGTTTTCCAGCAGCGATTGCCAGCGGCGGAAGTCCGTCACCACGTCGGTCAGCGCCTTGCGGGCCTTGGGCTTCAACTCGTCGGAATTGACGATATCGTCGGCAGCGGCCAGCATCGGCATGTCGCGGGCGCGGGCGTAGTCGTGCAGGGCGCGCACGCTGGTGTCGCCGAGGCCGCGCTTCGGCGTGTTGATGATGCGCTCGAAGGCAAGGTCGTCCGCCGGCTGGCAGACGAGGCGGAAATAGGCCATCGCATCGCGGATTTCCAGGCGCTCGTAGAAGCGCGGACCGCCGACGACGCGGTAGTTCAGCCCCAGCGTGACGAAGCGGTCTTCGAACTCGCGCATCTGGAAGGAGGCGCGCACGAGGATGGCGATGCCGTTGAGGTTATGCTCCTGGCGCTGGAGCTGTTCGATCTCCTCGCCGACGGCGCGGGCCTCCTCCTCCGAATCCCACGCGGCGTGGACCTGCACCTTTTCGTCGTCGGGATCGCGGCGGTCGGTGAAGAGGGTCTTGCCGAGCCGGCCCTCGTTATGGGTGATGAGATGGGAGGCGGCGCCGAGAATATGTTCCGTCGAGCGGTAGTTACGCTCCAGACGGACGACCTTGGCTCCGGGGAAATCCTTTTCGAAGCGCAGGATGTTGTCCACCTCCGCGCCGCGCCAGCCATAGATCGACTGGTCGTCGTCGCCGACGCAGCAGACGTTCTGGGGCTCGCCCTGCGGGCGCTGGGCCAGCAGCCGCAGCCAGATATACTGCGCGGTGTTGGTGTCCTGATACTCGTCCACCAGAATGTAGCGGAAGCGCCGGTGATATTCCTTGAGGAGATCCGGATTGCGCTTGAAGATCGAGATCGGGTGCATCAGCAGATCGCCGAAATCGCAGGCGTTCAGGCTCTTCAGCCGCGCCTGGTAGGCGGCGTAAAGCTCGCGGCCCTTGCCGTTGGCGAAGGCGCGGGCGTCGCCTTCGGGAATGTCGGCCGGGCCGAGCCCCTTGTTCTTCCAGCCGTCTATCATTCCGGCGAACTGCTTGGCCGGCCAGCGCTTGTCGTCCAGCCCTTCGGCCTGGATGATCTGCTTGATGAGGCGGACGACATCGTCGGTGTCGAGAATGGTGAAATCGGACGACAGGCCGGCCAGTTCGCCGTGCCGGCGCAACAGCTTGACGCCGATGGAGTGAAACGTGCCGAGCCAGGGCATGCCTTCCACCGCGCCGCCGACGAGACGGGCGATGCGGTCCTTCATCTCGCGGGCGGCCTTGTTGGTGAAGGTCACGGCGAGGATCTGCGAGGGAAAGGCGCGGCCGGAGGACAGGATATGGGCGATGCGCGTCGTCAGCACGCGCGTCTTGCCCGTGCCCGCGCCGGCGAGCACGAGAACCGGGCCTTCCAGAGTCTCGACGGCGTCGCGCTGTTCGGGATTGAGGCCGGCGAGATAATCCGGGGCCTCGCGGCCGTGGTCGCGCGCCGCCATCGCCCGCGCCGCTATGCCGCCGGCCGGCGCGTTGGCCGGCTGCCTCGGCGGTTCGTCCTCGAAGAAGGGAATATCGTCGTAACCGTTCATCATGCCGTTCAATGTAGTGATTCGGGCGGCAAAGACCAGCCGAAGCGTTCTGGTTTCATTCCAATCATCCCTGCAAAGCAGGCCGATCCGTGGCGCAACGAGCGAAAGTGGCGCGGGCGGAAACCCTCTTTTCCCCGATCTAGAAGGGGGGAACGGGCCGCAAATGGTCTGGACATCCCCGGTTTTACGGCGCATATCCGCCTTCGGTTCGCTTCGGGCTGGAGGAGGCTTTCTAGGCCCTTCGCCGGTGTTTTTTCTTATCGCGCAATTCCGGACGGAAACCGCCATTGCCCGTCCGGGAATTGCGCCGAGCAGGAGTTCGTCCATGACTGTCAGCAATGTGAAGGCGGGGCCCCGTAACGAAGAGGGCATCGCAAAGGCCCTCGGTATCCTGAAGCAGGAATTCGGCGAGCGCTTCCAGACGGGACAATCCTTCCGCGAGCAGCACGCCCACACCGCCACGGGGCTAAAGTCGCAGCTTCCGGACGGCGTGGTCTTCGTGGAAGGCGCCGGCGACGTGCAGGCGGTGGTGCGCGTCTGCGCCGAACACGGCGTGCCGATCATTCCGTTCGGGGCGGGCTCGTCGCTGGAAGGCCAGGTCAATGCGCCGAGCGGTGGCATCTCGATGGATTTCACCCGCATGAACCGTATCCTTTCGGTGAACGCGGAAGATCTGGACTGCACGGTGGAACCGGGCGTGACGCGCGAGCAGCTCAACGAATACCTGCGCGACACCGGGCTGTTCTTCCCGATCGATCCGGGCGCCAACGCCACCATCGGCGGCATGGCCTCAACCCGCGCCTCGGGCACGAACGCCGTCCGCTACGGCACGATGAAGGACAATGTGCTTGCCGTCACGGCCGTACTGGCCAATGGCGAGGAAATCCGTACCGGACGGCGGGCGCGCAAATCGTCCGCCGGCTACGACCTGACGCGGCTCTTCGTCGGCGCCGAAGGCACGCTGGGGGCGCTGACGTCGATCACCCTGCGGCTTCAGGGCATTCCGGAGGTGATCGGCGGCGGCGTCTGCGCCTTTTCCGATGTGCAATCGGCCTGCAACGCGGTCATCATGACGGTGCAGATGGGCATTCCGGTCGCCCGCATCGAACTGCTGGACGACATCCAGGTCCGGGCCTGCAACGCCTATTCCGGCCTGACCCTGCCGGAGAAGCCGACGCTGTTCCTCGAATTTCACGGCGATGCCGAAACGGTGCGCCTGCAATCGGAACTCTTCCGCGAGATCGCGACGGAAAACGGCGCGGAGGATTTCGTCTGGACGGTCGATCCGCAGGAGCGCGCACGGCTCTGGAAGGCGCGCCACAACGCCTACTGGGCCTCGCGGGCGCTGGCGCCGCATCTCGACGGCTTTTCCACCGATGTCTGCGTGCCGATTTCCCGGCTTGCCGAATGCGTGGCGGAGACCCATGCCGACATTCAGGAGCATGGGCTGCTGGCGCCGATCGTCGGACACGCCGGGGACGGCAATTTCCACACGCTGCTGATCTATGACGGCAAGGACCCGAAGGACGTGGAGAAGGTCGAGGCCTTCGTCGAGCGTCTCGTGCATCGGGCCATTGCGATGGACGGCACCTGCACCGGCGAGCATGGAGTCGGGCAGGGCAAGGTCGCCTATATGGAAGAGGAAATCGGCCCGGCGCTGGCGGCGATGCGCGCCATCAAGGACGCGCTCGATCCGCAGGGCATCTTCAATCCCGGCAAGATTTTCCCGCAGGACTGACCGGCATCGCAAAAACGCGCGACGAGGCCGGGGCAGGGCGCTTTATGCCTTGCTACCGGCCCGTTTGCGTTTAGAGTGCCCGACAAAATCTCCGGGGTCGGCTGATCGGTGCTTTCGACGCCTGCTTCGTTGCCGATCCTTTCCGATGCCCCGGCATCGACTGCGGCCGGCGCCGTGTAGGACAGCGAAAAATCTCGCGTCATCCTCAACGCCGGGGTTTGTCAGGCACTCCTGGTTTGCCGGGATGCGGCAGCCGACATAATTTTCGTAAAATCCGGCCTTAAGAACGTCCAAGGGCCGGATTGTGGATATGTGGCCGTGTGAGGGTCGAAGTGCTCGGAAAGTTGCTTGTAGCGCTGGGCGGATTGGTGGTTGCGGTGCTGTTTGCGGCGCTGCTGGCCCCGTTTTTCGTGGACTGGACGAATTTTCGCACCGATTTCGAACGTCAGGCAAGTCGCATCTTCGGCAAGAAGGTGACGGTCAACGGCAAGGTCGAGGCGCGCCTTCTGCCCTTTCCCTCCGTGACCCTGCACGATGTGCGCGTCGGCCAGGACGTGGACGGCACGCCGATCGTGCAGATCGACCGCTTCTCGATGGACGCCGAGCTTGCCCCGTTCCTGTCCGGCGAGGCCCGCATCTTCGATATGCGCATCGAAAGGCCGCGGGCGCGGGTGCGGCTGCTGGCCGACGGGCGGATGGACTGGGTGCGTGGCGCAACGCCTTCCGTGCCGGCCCGGACCGTGATCCTCGAAAGCGTGCAGATCGCCGATGGCAGCATCGAGTTCATCGACGAGCAGTCGGGCCGTGTCCGCCGGGTGGAAGGGCTGGAGGCGGCCATGTCGGCCCACTCGCTCGCCGGGCCGTGGCGGGTCGAGGGAGAGGCGACGGTCGACGGCGAGAAGGGGCGCTTCACGCTCAATACGGCGGAAAGTTCCGACCGGGCATCGCTCGGCCTGCGCCTGCGCCTGATGCCGGAGGCGCATCCGGTCGAGATCGATCTGGATGGCAGCCTGGCCATCGAGGAGGCCCGGCCCGTCTACAAGGGCAATTTTTCCGCGGCGCTGACCGGCGGCGAGGACGAGAAGCCGCAGCCGCGCGTGAAGGGCGCCTTCGAGCTGACCAACGAGCGCGTGCGCGTGCCGGAATACCGGCTGGAGATCGGCGCGGCCGACGCGCCCTATCTCGTGACCGGCGAGGCGACGCTCGACGTGGGCGCGAAGCCGGAGTTCCTGCTGAAGGCGGAAGGCCAGCAGATCGACGTCAGCGATCTGGAGGTCAACGGTTCGGCGGCCAAGACGGGACGCCAGCCGGAAAGCTCGCTCGAACGGCGTCTCCATGCGCTGCTTTCGGTCGCCGCGGCCATTCCCGTGCCGCAGGTCGAGGGCAAGGCGACATTGCGCCTGCCGGCCGTGGTTGCCGGCGATACGACGTTGCGCGACATCCAGCTCGACGTGCGCCCCGCCGGCACCGGCTGGATCGTCGAGCGCGCCGTGGCCGTGCTGCCGGGCCGCACGCAGGTCGAGGCATCCGGCCGCCTGCGGCTTGCAGGCGACCCCTCGTTCGCCGGCAATCTGCTGGTCGCCTCCTCGCAGCCTACGGGGCTTGCCAACTGGCTGAACGGTTCGGTCGATCCGGCCGTGCGCAACATTTCCAAGGCCGGTTTTTCCGCGGCCGTCAGCCTGTCCAGCACCATCCAGCGTTTCGAGCGGCTGGAGGTCGTACTGGGCGAAAGCCACCTGACCGGCCGGCTGGAGCACCAGACGCTGGCGAAACTGCCGCCGTCGCTTTCGGCCGATCTCAAGGGCGAGCTTCTGGACATGGGAGAGGCGCAGGCCTTTCTGGCGCTGTTCGGAAGCGGCGACCTGTTTTCCGGCCACGAGCTTGCCGCCAAGCTCGATCTCGACCGCTTCACCGCCGATGGAATCGAGGCCGGTTCGCTGGATGCGGTCGTCACGCGCTCCAAGGGTGTCGTGGATATTTCCCGGCTTTCGGTCGACGACCTGGCCGGTTCGTCCATCGTGGTCAGCGGGCGGCCGCAGGCCGGCGTGCTGAACGCGCATGTGCAGTCGTCCGATCCGGCCGGTCTGTTCCGCCTGCTCGACCAAAGACTGCCGGACCATCCCTTCCTCGCCATGCTGAGGCGCAACGCGGCCTATTACCGGGATATGGACGTCACGGTGGAATCCGCCGCCGCGCCGCGCGACGAAGGGGCGGTGCATGTGCGCCTGAACGGTACGGCGAACGGGTCGCGTCTGGGGGCGGAGCTGCAATTCGAGCTGGCCGAAGGTCTGGCGATCCTGACCGACGGATCGGCGCGCCTGCGTCTCGATGCGACGCTGGAGAACCCCGATACGTCGATCCTGTTCGGACAGGTCGGCTTTTCGCCCTTGCCGCTGGAGACCGATGGCAGCGGGCTGTTGGCCGTGACCGTCAAGGCCGATGGCCGGAACCCGGCCGAGACTGCCCTGAGCTTCACCACCGACCAGACGCGATTTCAGGTGGATGGCGGGTTTGCGCTCGAAGGCGCGACGTTCGCCGAGGGCGAAGGGCGCTTCAAGCTCGAAAGCGCCAATGTCGAGCCGTATCTGGCGATGAACGGCATCGCGGTGCCGCAGATCGGAAACAGCCTGCCGACGACGCTGGAGGGTGATATCGCCATTGCCGCCGAGCGTTTCGATTTCTCCGGCCTTGCCGGCAGCGTCGGTGAAAATCCGGTGGCGGGCCGGCTTTCCCTTGCCCGCAATGCGCCCTTGCCGCACATCGAGGGCGAGCTGAAGCTCGGCCATGCGGCCATTTCCTGGCTGGGAGAGGCGATGTACGGGCCAGTCATCGATCCGGTATCGGGCGACCTGCCGGATGATGCGTTCGGCAAGCCGCTGGCGGGCAATGCGGATATCGCGCTCGATCTCAGCGTCGACGAATTCGATCCCGGTGTTGCGGACCCGATCACGGCGGCCAGCGCCCGCCTTTCCTACCGCTCGGGCACGCTGGAAATTTCCGATGCGCAGGGGCAATGGTTCGGCGGCACGCTTTCTGGCGGACGCGTCGTGCTGGCCAATGGCGGCAGCGACGGCATTTTCCGGCTGGGCTTCGATCTGGCGGGCGCCGATGTGTCGGCTCTCGCATGGAAACAGGATGGCCGGCCTATGGCGGCCGGCAAGCTGGATCTCGCGCTTTCGGCGGAAAGTCTCGGCGGCAGTCTGGCGGCCCTGCGTTCGGGTCTTGGCGGGTCCGGCCTGCTGCGCTTTTCCGACCTTGCCGTCGATGGCCTCAATCTCGATGTGATGGGGCCGCTGGTGACGGCGGCCGACCTGATGCAGGGCGAAATCACCACGGCCAAGATCGCGCCGGTGCTGGAAACGCTGGTGAAGAACGGCCGGACCGATCTGGGTTCGGGCGAGGTTCCCTTCCAGATTACCGAGGGAGAGTTCCGGGTCCAGAGCGTGGTCATGAACGCGGCGCACGGCCGGATTGCGGCAAACGGACGCCTCAAGGTCGCTGGCGAGGTGCTGAACGGCACGCTGGAGCTTGCCTTCGATCCCGGCGACTTCGCCGAGGCGGGTGCCGTTCCCGGGGCGCGGCTTCATTTCGACGGTCCCGTCCGGGCGCCGTCGATGAGCATGGATGTGTCGGACGCCGCCAATTTCCTCTCGCTGCGCGCCTACGAGCGCGAGCGCCGGCGGGTGGAGCGCATGCAGGCCAATGTGATGGAGAAGCAGCGCCTGCGCCGCGAGGTCGCGCTCTACCGCTTCCGTGAGGAGGTTCGGCAGACGGAAGCCAAAGCGCGGGCGGAGGCGGAAGCCAGGGCCAGGGCGGAAGCGGAGGCCAGGGCGCGGGCCGAGGCGGAAGCCCGGAAGGCCGCCGAGGAAAGCCGGCCGACGCAAGGCCACATGCCCGTTCCGGCCGAGGAGAGGGTGATCCAGATGCCCCTGCCGCCGCCGGTGGATGCAAATCCCTGACGCGGCGCGCCGTGCGTTCAAAACGGACGCACTCGAAACGCGTCATCTCTGTGAACGGCTGCCGTTCCGGCCCGCTTTCCGCGGCCTCGCCCGTGCCTCAGACCCAGGCGGTGCGGTCTCCGAACGGCGTATCCTCGGTGAAGTTCGACGTGCCGATCCGCTCGCTTTCGCCGGAAAGCGGCGTGGCGGCAGACAGGGAGGAGGTGCTTTTCGAACCGGAGGACGACTGGGCCGTCTGCTTTTCCGCGGCCTGCGCCTTGGCGAGGTCGGCCTTCAGCCCGGCGATCTCGTCTTCGATTTCCGCCGTCTCCTCGTCGGTCTGGGCGGAGCCGAGGGCTGCCTGTTTGGCGGCGATCTGGGCTTGCAGTTCCGAAACGGAGCTGGATGTGGTGGAGGAAGAAGAAGTGAGGAGCGTCGTTGCGGCGCTCGAAACGGAAGAAATGCTTGTCATGGAAAGTCTCGCCGAAGTTTGGGTACACCGCTTCATGCGGTCATTCGGACGGCGTTGCCGAACGCGCCTTTCGTGATGCGTAAGGGATGCGGCAACGTTTTAAATCTGCTGCCTGATCCCGGTCCTTGAAACTTCGGATGGCATCACGCAGTAGCGTCGAATTAAATGGGGTGATTTCCCACTTACAATGCTGGTGAAAATAACGCCGATTGGTAAACGAAGGATTGCCGGCTGCCGGCCCGCATGGCGGGGGTCAGCGCGTTTTCAGCCAGTTCAGGACGTAGATGCGCAGCGCCGAGGAGAGATTGCTGTCCGGCTCCCGGGCATCGTCGATTTCGGCGATGAGGGCGGCGACCGATAAATCGCGCGCCTCGGCGATGGCCTTGAGTTCGGCCCAGAAGGCGTCTTCGAGGGAAAGGCTGGTGCGGTGGCCGTGCAGGGTAATGGAATGCTTGCGGATCATCCTGGAGCGGTTCCGTTCTTCCGGTGAAATCCCGTCGTCCTGTCGGCGTCCGGGGTGCTTCGGATATTACCTGAACGGGCTCGCGGATCGATTCAGCTTTTCGCCGCAAGCCGTTGTTTGCGGATTCGTTTTGTCTCGCAGTCCGTTAGTCGTCGCCGTCCTTGCGTTCGATGCGGCCGGCGTCCAGCTTGCGCGCTTCCTGTTCGCTCAGGGCATGGGCAAGCTGCTTTTCCGCCTTGGTGCGTCCGAAACTGGCGCGATTTTCCTCCGCCTGCCTTTCCTTTTCGGCGCGGGCGTTCCGCTTCCTGAACTGGCGCAAATTGACGACATCGGCGCTCATGGCTTGTCTCCGAAACGAAAAGGGCGGCATCCGCGCCGCCCCGACCTGACTACTGCTTCTTGCGGAAGGCATCGAGCGAGACCACCGATGCCTCCTTCTTCTCGCCTTCCTTGGGCTCGCTGTCGGCCTCGGCCGTTTCGGCGGCGGCGGGCGGCGGCGTGTAGGTGGCGATTTCCGCTTCGCCCTCTTCCTCGCCGGCATCCTCGGCTACGAGAGGCACGTCGAATTCGAGTTCGAAATTCACGGACGGATCATAGAAGCCGCGGATGGCGGCGAAGGGCACCGTGAGCCGCTCGGGCGTATCCGAGAAGGAGAGGCCGATCTCGAATTGGGTGTCGCTGATCTTCAGGTCCCAGAACTGGTGCTGGATGACGATCGTCATCTGCTCGGGATATTTTGCCTTCAGGTGCTGCGAAATGCGAACGCCCGGCGCTCCCGTCAGGAATGTCACGAAGAAATGGTGGTCGCCGGGCAGGCGGCCCGTGGCGGCGACTTCGGTCAGAACCTTGCGGATGACTCCACGCAATGCGTCCTGTGCCAGAATGTCGTATCGGATGTGATCCTGCCCCATGCGCTCCTGTCTCTCTTCTTGGTTAACAGATGTTCGGTGCCGCTTATGACATGGGCGTCGGCATGGGGAAAGTCCACCGCGACGCTCAAATCACTTATTCTATTCATACATCTGTCGGAGTTTGATGGAAAGCGGCTCTATCCAAGTTCGAGCGTCGTGATGCCGGCGGGCGTGCGCCAGGGGGCCTGCGGGGCGGGGCCGCGCACCATCCGGGCGGTGACGAAACCCTTTTCGAAGCCCGTTTCAGCCAGAAAGGCGGAAAAGTCCGTGTTCGTTTCCGGAACGTCGATATGAAGCATCTGCCCGCCGCTGCGCGAGGCGAGCGCGGCGAAAAGCTGCTGCGAATCCGCATCGTCGTCGACGAAGAGCGGTCCGATCTTGCAGCCGTCGCGACATTGCCTCAGCGTGCCGTAGCCCCGGATCCTGCCGTCCGTCACAATGGCGAGCGACAGGCGCGGCGCGCTTGTCCAGGCTTGCAGGAAAGCGGGGCGGGCGGCCGGAAAGAAGCGCCTGTCATATTCGTTCAGATCCGCGAGCTGGCCGGGGGCGATCGGCACGATGTCGTCCCTTGCCTCGTATTTGCCGATGAAATGGCCGCTCCACCGCCAGGTGCGGTATTGTTCCACGAAGCCGGATTTGCGGTAGTTCTCCTGCTGCGCCGGCACGCCGTCGAGACCGACGCTCAGGCCGGACAGGCGCTCCATGCCCGCATCCCACACGCGCTTGCCATATCCCTTGCCGCGAAAGGCGGGGTGGCTGATGTAAAGGCCGATGAAGCCGAATTCCCGGCCATAGGCGGTGGCGGCGATGGCTGCGGCCAGCCGCCCGTCCACGAAACAGCCGATGAAGCCTTCCGGGTCGGCCGCATGGAAGGCCTCGGCGTCGGCGAAGCCCGGATTCCACCCCTCGTCGCCGGCCCATTCCACGAGGGTTTCCACTTCGGAGAGGCTCATCGGGCGGATGAGGGGGGACGAATCAGCCATTGCCGAGCAGCTCCTGCGGTGCGAAGGCGGAGAGAAGCCCCGTGTAGGTCTTGTCGACTGGCCGCGCATAGGCACCGCGTTTGGCGGTGGAAAGGTTCAGCGCGATCAGCGCTTCGGCCTGCTTGACGGCGGCGGAAACGCCGTCGACGACGGGGCAGCCGAATTCATGGGTCAGCTCGGCGGCGAGGTCTGCCATGCCGGCACAGCCGAGCACGATGGCCTCGGCCCTGTCCTGCGCCAGCGCCGCGGCGATTTCGGCCCGCAGCCGTTCGCGGGCGTTGGAGGCCGGGTCTTCCAGCGAAAGCACGGGAATATCGGCGGCGCGCACGTTGCAGCGGTCCTTCATGCCGTAGCGCTCGACCAGCGCCTCCACGGGCAGGCGCGAGCGCTCCATCGTTGTCACCACGGCGAAGCGGCGGGCGACGAAGGCGGTGGTGGCAAGCGCGGCTTCGCAAATTCCCAGCACGGGAATGCCGGCCAGCGCCCGGGCGGCATCGAGGCCGGTATCGTCGAAGCAGGCGATGACCGCCGCCTGCGCGCCCGCCTTTTCGCCCCTGGCGATTTCGATCAGCAGGCCGGGAACGGCCAGCGCCTCGTCGTAGTAGCCCTCGATGGAGGCAGGGCCCATCGGGGAGGTGACGGCGACGATCTCGGTGGACGCCGCCGCCACGCCTTTCGCCGCGGCGGCGATGGTGGCCGTCATGGTTTGCGTGGTGTTGGGATTGACGACGAGTATCTGCATGGATTTTCAGGTCTGCTTTGGCACGCGAACCCTTCAGACCGGAGGTGGTTTGAAGGGTTCGCGGGCAGGTTGAACGTTCGATGGCGTCCCCGGCATGTCGCCGGAGCATTTCCGTCCGGGATCGCGCGGCGCTTTTCCAGCGTGGCGCTAACCGCGCGCGCGACGGCGATTGATCGCGACGATGATGCCAAGCGTGCAGGCGATCACGAGGAAGGAGAAGAAGGTTGTGACCGCGCCGAGAGCGTAGAGCACCGGCGTCGTTACGTTGGTGGTCATGCCATATATCTCAAGCGGCAGGGTATTGTAAGTCCCGGAGGTCATCAACGTACGCGCGAATTCGTCGTAGGAGAGCGTGAAGCCGAACAGGCCGACGCCGACGAGACTTGGCAGGATCATCGGCAGGACGACATGGCTGAAGGTCTGCCAGGAATTCGCGCCAAGGTCGCGGGCGGCTTCCTCGTAGGATGGCGAGAAGCGGTTGAACACGGCGAACATGATGAGCACGCCGAAGGGAAGTGTCCAGGTCAGGTGGGCGCCGAAGGCCGAGGAATACCATGCCGGCTGGAGGCCCGCCTGGCTGAAGATGACGCCGATGCCGAGCGAGATGATGATCGACGGCACCACGAGGCTGGCGACGACGAGGTAGAACAGCGGCGTCCCGCCCGGGAACTTGCGGCGAAAGGCGAGGCCCGCCAGCAGCGAAACGACGACCGTCACCGCCATGACCATCAGGCCGAGCATGAAGGAGCGGCGGAAGGAGCCGCCGAAATCGCCCACCGCCTGCTGTTCGAACAGGTTGAAGAACCAGTGCAACGAGACGCCGTTCAGCGGGAAGGTGAGGCCGCCGTTCGGTCCCTGGAAGGCGAGGATGAGGATCGCGGAGAGGGGACCGTAGAGGAACAGCACGAAGACCGCGAAGAAAAAGGCGAGGATATAGAATTCCCAGGTGCGCGTTTCGTGGTTCATGGTCACAGCTCCTTGCGGATGTCGACGACGCGCAGGATGCCCGCCACCATCAGGAGAACGAGGGCGAGCAGCACGACGGCGTTTGCGGCCGCGGCGGGATATTGCAGCAGCGACATCTGGTTCTTCATCATCAGCGCCACGGATGCGCTCTGGCCGCCGGACATGACCTGCACGGTGGAGAAGTCCGCCATGACGAGTGTGACGACAAAGATGGAGCCGATGGCCATGCCGGGCTTCGAAAGCGGAATGATGACGTTGGTCAGAATCTGCCAGCCGCTTGCTCCGGCATCGCGGGCGGCCTCGACCAGCGAGCGGTCGATGCGCATCATGGTGTTGAAGATCGGCGTCACCATGAACAGCGTGTAGAGGTGGACCATCGCCAGCACCACCGCGAAATCGGAATAGAGCAGCCACTCGATGGGCACCGAGACGATGCCCGCCTCCACCAGCACGGAATTGACGAGACCGTTGCGGCCGAGCACCGGTATCCACGAGATCATGCGGATGATGTTCGAGGTCAGGAACGGCACGGTGCAGACGAGAAAGAGAACCATCTGCATGGTGCTGGTGCGGATGTGGAAGGCCAGGAAATAGGCCACCCAGAAGCCGATGAACAGGGTGAGCGCCCAGACGAGGAACGTATATTTCAACGTGTTAAGGTAGGTCCTCCACGTGACCCAGGAACCGAGCGTTTCGGCATAGTTGAACGTCACGAAGTCCGGATACATCTGGGCGAAATCGTAGTCCCAGAAGCTGACGACCGCGATCATCAGGATGGGAAGCGCCAGGAACGCTCCCAGAATGAGCGCAAGCGGCGTGGCCTGGAGCCATGAGATCAGCATGGGCGGCAAGCGCAGCGGCGGTTTTTCGGGCACTTCGACCGCTGCCGTTTTCGGCTGGGGGACGACCATCGGCATTTCGTTCGGCTCCTTGTCTGCGGCTGCGAAAAGACCCATCCCCGCATAGGGGGTGCGGCCAGACTGCTGACAAACGGCTCGTCGCTCTCTTTCGTCATGGTCGGGCTTGACCCGACCATCCACCGCGGCGCTTGCGGCATGGACCCTTGGGGCTCAAGCCCGAGGGTGACGAGGGAGAGGGTTTGTCAATACACCGCCCCGCCCCCCATGAAAGGGAGGGGCTTCTTGCTCCTCGCCGGGCCGGCGGTCGGGAAACCGGCGCGGCATATCTTCTTCCCCCTTGTGGGGAGAGGCCGGCAGGCCGTACGGTCGACTGCCGGCGGGGGCTGTTTACGCGGCGATGAACTCGTTCCAGCGGCGGACCATGTAGCGGTCCTCGTCCATCACCGAGTTCCAGCAGGCGACCTTGCCCATGCGCTCGATGAAGGAGCCGCCGTCGCGCACGGCGCCGGCCTTTTCCATCACCTGGCCTTCCGGCGAGACGATATCGCCCTGGGCCGGCTTGCCCTCGATCCAGTAGCCCCATTCGTCGGCGGTCATGTATTCCTTCGCGGTATCCATCGCGGCGGAATAGTAGCCCTGGCGGTTCAGGTAGGCGCCGACCCAGCCGGACGTGTACCAGTTGATGTATTCATAGGCCGCATCGAGCTTGGCGCCCGACAGATGCGCGGCGAGGCCGAGGCCGCCGCCCCACGAGCGGTAGCCTTCCTTGAGCGGCTGGTACTTGCAGGCGATGCCCTTCGAACGGACGGCGGCGACGGCCGGCGACCACATGGACTGGATCACGACCTCGCCCGAGGCCATCAGGTTGACGCTCTCGTCGAAGCTCTTCCAGAAGGCGCGGAACTGGCCGGCCTTCTTGGTTTCGATCAGGAAGTCGATCGTCTTGTCGATCTCCTCCTGAGTCATGTTGCCCTTGTCGCCGTACTCGATGTTGCCGGCGGCCTCCATGATCATCGCGGCGTCCATGATGCCGATGGAGGGGATGTTGAGGATCGAGGTCTTGCCCTTGAAGGCCGGGTCGAGAATATCGGCCCAGGTGGTGATCTCGCGGCCCACGAGGTCCGGACGGATGCCGAGCGTGTCGGCGTTGTAGATGGTGGGAACCATCGTGAACCACTGGGTCTCTTCCGTGGCGAAGGTCTTGTCGCCTGGCTTTTCGACGAAGCCGACCGTGTGCGGGGCGGTGCCCTGGGCGATGACGCTGTCCGGCGTCAGCTTGCCGTTCTTGAACAGCGGCACGATCTTGTCGTAGTGCGTCAGCTTCGTCGTATCCATCGGCTGGATGACGCCGGCGGCGAAGACCTTCTTCAGGATCCAGTACTCGATGTCGGCGATGTCGTAGGAGTTCGGCTGCGTGACGGCGCGCTGGGCGGCGGCATCGCTGTCGGTCGCCGTCATTTCGAGCGTGATGCCGAGGTCTTCCTTGCACTTCTGGGCGATGGCGTTGATGTTCGAAACGCCGGTGCCGAACTGGCGGAGCGTGATCGGGTTCTGGGCCCAGATGGTCGGGAAGCCGGTGATGGCGCCGGAGCCGGCGGCAAGGCCGGCCGCCGCAGCGCCGGTCTTCAGGAGCGAGCGGCGGGAAAGGCCCGTCTTCTTGATCGGAGTATCAGTCATGCGAAGTTCTCCTTGTTCGGTGACTGTGGATGTGGTGGGATCAGTGCTGCGCGCGGCCGAGCACGATGGCGTCGGCCGCATTCCAGGAAAGTGGGATGGCGTCGCCCGGCTTGACGGGCGTTTCGAAATAGGCGGTGTCGGAAACGGTCAGGGTGAAATCCTCCACCCCGGCGCCATTGACGACGATCTTCACGCTCGATCCGCGGTATTCGACGTTCTGGACGACGCCGGTGAAGCCGAGACCCGGCGCGGACGTCTCGGCGATCCGCACGCGGTCGGTGCGCACCGCGATATCCGCCGGCTCGCCGGCCTCGCCCTTGCCGTCGATGGCCTGGAAGCGCCCGCCGCCGTTGACTTCGATGGTGATGCCGTTGGCGTCGGTCTCGACGGTTCGGCCGGAAATGACGTTGTGATCGCCCATGAAGCGGGCCACGAAGGCGGTCGCGGGACGCTCGAAGACGGAGCGGGGGCTTGCGGCCTGTTCGATCCTGCCGTCGTTCATCACGACGATGAGATCGGCGAGCGCCATCGCCTCCTCCTGGCTGTGGGTCACGTGGACGAAGGTGATGCCGAGCGACGTCTGGAGCTTCTTGAGTTCGGCGCGCATGCGGATCTTGAGGAAGGGATCGAGTGCGGACAGCGGCTCGTCGAGCAGCAGCGCCTCGGGGTCGGTGATGAGGGCGCGCGCCAGCGCCACGCGCTGCTGCTGCCCGCCCGAAAGCTGGGCGGGGCGGCGCTGCGCATAGGGTTCGAGCTGCATCAGCCGGAGCATGTCGAGGGCCTTGCGGCGGCGCTCCTCCTTGTCGACGCCCTTCATCTTCAGGCTGAAGGCGACATTCTCGACAAGATCGAGATGGGGAAACAGCGCATAGGACTGGAACATCATGGCGGTGCCGCGCCGCGCCGGCGGCAGGTCGGTGACGACCTTGGAGCCGAGGCGGATGTCTCCCGTCGAAATGCTTTCGTGGCCGGCGATCATCCGCAAGGTGGAGGTCTTGCCGCAGCCCGACGGGCCGAGCAGGCAGCAATAGCTGCCCGCCGGTATCTTCAGGCTGATGGCATGGACGGCGGTTGTCTGGCCGTAAATCTTGGAGACGGAGGCTATGTCGATTTCGGCGGCTTTCGTCATGGTCTTCCCTCTGGCTTCTGCCCATGACGATGCAGGTGCCGTGCCAGATTGAAGGCCCGCACCCGGAAATTGCGGGTGCGATGACGGCTTTCAGGGTAATTTGTTCGTTAGAGACCTGTTTTCAAAAGAAGAAAATTCGCAACGAAGGGCCGTCGGCAGATGATGTGTATCGGATCATTTCGATTGACGACCAAAGGGATGGCGATAGTTTGAACAAAATGTCACCAATGTGTGCATAAAAAATATTATTTTGTAGTCAAATATCTTGTTCTTTGGATTCTCTATGTAGGATTATTGTATGCGATACCAGCGCAAGATTGTTCACAATCCAGAAAGGGATTGCGTTTCAGAGCCGTGTGTCCGCGGAAATTGAAGAGAGGGAAAGTGAAGGCTTCTGTTGCCAGGTGCCTTCGAACCCCGCCTGAGAGTGCGACCCCTCAGGACTTGATTTGAAGTGTCACACCGCCATTAGGCAGCGAGACGAGCTTCCGCATAGTTGTCGTTTGCAACTACTCTAGTGACCCGATAACGGCGGTATCATGCCGAGCGAAAGTCCAATCTTTACACCCTTGTCGATCCTGTTTCGCCCCCATCAGAAGCCGGCCTTTTTCTTTATCGAGAAGGCCGCCGGTTTCTGGTGGAGGCGCCGGGTACCGCCCCCGGGTCCAATAGGCTTATTACAAAGGCCGTTTATCGCCATAGCCGGATCAAGTCCGGCACGCTTCATATAGGGTGTTATTCGCTCCGTGAAAAGATGCCGCGGCTTTTGAATGTAAAAAGAAATTGCCCGTTCTTGACGGCGGGCAGGCCGTGACTCATGTTCTCAACCGGGGGAAGCGCGGATGTTGCGCGCTCGACCGGTCAGAAAAGAGGACATCATGACTGATTATCTTGCCGATGTGAAAAAGTACGATGCCGCTGCCGACGAAGCGGCCGTCCAGAAGATCGTCCGCCATCTCGGGATCGCCCTGCGCAACCGCGACTCGGCGCTGGTGTCGGCGACCGACAAGACGGAACTCGACCGCGTGGTCGAGAAATGGGCTGGCAAGAAGCTGGGCGTGACCGGCGAGCCGGCGGAAAAGGCCGTGGCCACCGTCGCCAGCCTCATGGCCGCCGACCGCAGCAAGTCGCGTGTCACCTTCTATTATCTCGTCGCCAAGGAACTCGGCAAGCTCGGCGATCTCTGAGGATAAGGCGGAAAAGCATCCACCGGCTTCTTGGTTCCGTTGCCGTGACCCGTTATGTATCCTGCCTGACAGGAATCGGCGGCGGAACCCATGCGGCAATATCTCGATCTTCTCGACCACGTCATGCAGAACGGCACCGACCGGGGCGACCGCACCGGCACCGGCACGCGCTCGGTGTTCGGCTATCAGATGCGTTTCGATCTTTCGGAAGGCTTTCCGCTTCTGACGACGAAGAAGCTGCATCTGCGTTCCATCATCTACGAGCTGCTGTGGTTCCTGAAGGGTGAGACCAATATCGCCTGGCTGAAGGAAAACGGCGTTTCCATCTGGGACGAGTGGGCCGACGCCAAAGGCGATCTCGGCCCGGTCTACGGCTATCAGTGGCGCTCCTGGCCGACGCCCGAGGGAGGGCATATCGACCAGATCGCCCATCTGGTCGAGGGGCTGAAGACGAATCCCAATTCCCGCCGCCACATCGTTTCAGCCTGGAATCCGGCGCTTGTCGACGAGATGGCGCTGCCGCCCTGCCATTGCCTGTTCCAGTTCTACGTTTCCGAAGGCAGGCTTTCCTGCCAGCTCTATCAGCGCTCTGCCGACATTTTTCTCGGCGTGCCCTTCAATATCGCCTCCTATGCGCTGCTGACGCTGATGGTCGCGCAGGCGACCGGGCTGGAGCCGGGCGATTTCGTGCACACCTTCGGCGACGCGCATATCTACCACAATCATTTCGAGCAGGTGAAAACCCAGCTTGCGCGCCAGCCGAAGGCGTTGCCGACCATGACGGTCAACCCACAAGTGAAGGATATCTTCGCCTTCCGCTTCGAGGATTTCACCCTGTCCGGCTACGATCCTGATCCGCATATCAAGGCGCCGGTGGCCGTGTGATGATCGACGGCGTGAAGGTTGTCATCGTCGTGGCGAAGGCGCGCAACGGTGTCATCGGCCGCGAGGGCGACATGCCCTGGCGGCTTTCGTCCGATCTCAGGCGGTTCAAGGCTCTCACGATGGGCAAGCCGGTGGTGATGGGGCGCAAGACGCTCGAATCCCTGCCGAAGCTTCTGCCCGGACGCCCGCATGTGGTCGTCACGCGCAATGCCGGCTTTGCCGCGCCGGACGGGGTGACGGTCGCGCATTCGCTGGAGGACGGGCTTGCAATCGCCGCGCGGCTGGCGAAGGAACGCGGCGTCGACGAGATCTGCGTACTCGGCGGCGGAGACATCTACCGCCAGGCCCTGCCGCTGGCCGACCTGCTGCACGTCACGCATGTCGAGGCGGAACCGGAGGGTGACACGACCTTTCCCGATATCCCGCCGGAGCGCTGGACGGTCGGGGAGGAGGTCGAGGTTCCGGCCGGCGAACGCGACGACCATGCGACGGTCTACAGGCTCTATCGCCGCCGCGCGTGACCGGAGGACGGTTTTTTCGGATTTATCTTCCCCCTCTGACAACTATTTTACCTGAAATCACTTTCGCGCGAGTGCATCGGCGTTGAAAGCGGGGGTTGGCCTCCCTATAACGGGGCCATCGGATTTCACGCCGGTCTCTCGGTCGTGGAGCCAAAAAATACAAGATGTAAAGAGGATTCGATGCCCTGGAGCAATCAGAATGGCGGCGGCCCCTGGGGTGGCGGCGGCGGTGGAGGAGGCGGCAACAATCAGGGGCCGTGGGGACGCGGGCCGAACCGGCCGCGCGGCAATGGCGGACAACCTGATCTGGAAGATATTCTGAGGCGCGGGCAGGACCAGTTCAAGAACATCGTGCCCGGCGGCTTCAACGGCGGCATGGCCGTGATCGTGGTGGGAATCTTCGCCATCTTCTGGCTGACGCAGGCCATCTACACGGTCCAGCCGGACGAACGCGGCGTCGAGCTGCGCTTCGGCAAGCCGCGCGAGGAAGTGTCCATGCCGGGGCTGCATTTCCATCTCTGGCCGGTCGACAAGGTCGAGATCGTCAAAGTCACCGAGCAGCAGCAGAATATCGGTAGCCGGGCCGGCTCCAATTCCGGCACGGGCCTGATGCTATCCGGCGACCAGAACATCGTGAACGTGCAGTTCTCCGTTCTTTATACCGTGACGGACCCGTCCGCCTATCTGTTCAACGTGGAAAATCCGGCCGATACGCTTCAGCAGGTGGCCGAGAGCGCGATGCGCGAAGTCGTCGGCCGTCGTCCGGCGCAGGACGCCTATCGCGACAACCGCCAGCCGATCGAGGAGGAGGTTCGCACCATCCTCCAGTCGACGATGGATCTCTACGGCGCCGGTATCGCGATCAACCGCATCAACATCGAGGACGTGGCGCCGCCGCGCGACGTGGCCGATGCGTTCGAGGAAGTTCAGCGCGCCGGTCAGGACCGCCAGCGGCTGGTCGAGGAGGCCAACCAGTACTCCAACCAGATTCTCGGCCAGGCCCGCGGTCAAGCCGCCCAGATTCGCGAAGAAGCGAGCGCCTACAAGAATCGCGTCGTGCAGGAAGCCGAAGGTGAGGCCCAGCGCTTCGTCTCGATCTACGAACAGTACCGCAATGCCCCGGACGTGACCCGCACGCGTCTCTTCCTCGAAACGATGGAAGCGGTGCTGAAGAATTCGAAGAAGGTCATCATCGACGAAAACCAGAGCGGCGTCGTGCCCTATCTGCCGCTCAACGAGCTTAACCGTCCGGCCACGCAGCAGGGAGGCACCGCGCCATGAACCAGAACAGACTTATGATCGTTCTTGGCGTCGTCGCCGCTCTTTTCGGTCTCGTTTACGCATCGGTCTTCGTCGTGAACGAACGCCAGCAGGCGATCGTCGTCCGCTTCGGCCAGATCCAGAACGTCCACAGCGAGCCGGGCCTCTATTTCAAGCTGCCCTTCGCCTTCATGGATGCCGACCGCGTTCAGTATGTCGAGGATCTGGCCCTGCGCTTCGATCTCGACAATATCCGCGTTCAGGATTCCGGCGGCGCCTTCTATGAGGTGAACGCCTTCGTCATCTACCGCATTTCGGACCCGCGCCGTTTCCGCGAAACGGTTTCCGGCGACCGCAACACCGCGGAAATGCGCCTTCGCACCCGTCTCGACTCGTCGCTTCGCCGGGTCTACGGCCTGCGCAGCATCGCCGCCGTGCTGGCGGATTCCCGTACCACGATGATGGCGGAAGTCCGCAACGATCTTGCCAACGATGCCAACACGCTCGGCCTTTCTCTCGAGGATGTCCGCATCAGCCGCACGGATCTGAGCGCCGAGGTTTCGGAACGCACCTATAACCGCATGCGCGCCGAGCGCTTGGCCGAAGCCGAGTTCCTGCGCGCGCAGGGAACGGAAGAGGGACAGCGCCGCCGCGCCGTCGCCGACCGCCAGGTCGTCGAACTGGTGGCCGGGGCCCAGCGTGACGCCGAAATCCTGCGCGGTGAGGGCGATGCCGACCGTAACCGCATCTTCGGCGAGGCCTTCCAGAGGGACCCGTCCTTCTTCGAGTTCTACCGGTCGATGAGCGCCTATTCGGCCTCGCTGTCCTCGCCGGACACGACGCTGGTGCTGTCGCCCGACTCGCAGTTCTTCCGCTACTTCGGCAATTCCAACGGCCCGAGCGCCGCTCCTGCCGCTCCTGCCGCGCCGCCGTCGAACTGAAAAAGCTTATGTCGGACTTTTTCACCGGTCTGGCATTCTTCCTGATCATCGAGGGGCTGGTCTACGCGCTGGCCCCTCGATTTCTCGTTGAAATGGCACGCATTCTTCCCCTCATTCCCGAGCGGCAACTGCGTCTTGCCGGGCTCGGCGCCATCGGCGCCGGGGTGGGGCTCGTCTGGCTTTTGCGTGGATGATCGCATCGCGCTCGCGAAAAGATGATTTCGCCCGACTATGATCCGGCATATCCTTACGCCGATGAGCCGGGCAGGGGCTAGCGACAGGAACGATTGACTATGGGTGTTTCGTATTATCTTCCGAGCCTGAGGAAACCTCTTGCGGGCGCGATGGTTCTGGCCATCGCTCTTGCCGGCGTGCCGGCGGCGGGTATCCGCCCGGCCGTGGCGCAGGGACCGGAATCGGTGGCCGATCTGGCGGAGGGGCTTCTGGATGCCGTCGTCAACATCTCGACATCGCAGAAGGTGCAGCAGGAGGAGGAAGGATCTCCTTCCCCGACCGTGCCGGACGGTTCTCCGTTCCAGGAACTGTTCGAGGATTTCTTCAAGGGCGAAGGCCGGCGCGGCGGCAACCAGAAGGTCAATTCCCTCGGCTCCGGCTTCGTGATCGACGAGAAGGGCATCGTCGTCACGAACAACCACGTCATCGAGGGCGCCGATGCCATCGAGGTGATTTTCGCCGACGGCTCCTCGCTTCCGGCGACGCTGGTCGGCACCGATCCGAAGACGGACCTTTCCGTGCTGAAGGTGGAGCCCACCAAGCCGCTCAAGGCGGTGAAATTCGGCGATTCCACCAAGATCCGCATCGGCGACTGGGTGATGGCGATCGGCAACCCGTTCGGCCTCGGCGGTTCCGTCACCGTGGGTATCGTCTCGGCGCGCGGGCGCAACATCAATGCCGGCCCTTATGACAACTTCATCCAGACGGATGCGGCGATCAACAAGGGCAATTCCGGCGGCCCGCTGTTCAACATGGACGGCGAGGTCATCGGCATCAACACCGCGATCATATCGCCGTCGGGCGGCTCCATCGGCATCGGCTTCGCGGTTCCGACCGAACTTGCCGCCAATATCGTCAACCAGCTTTCCGAATTCGGCGAGACCCGCCGCGGCTGGCTCGGTGTGCGCATCCAGCCGGTGACGGACGAGGTGGCCAAGAGCCTCAACCTCGAAAAGGCCGGCGGGGCGATGATCGCCGGCATCATCGAAGGCGGGCCGATCACCAATGGCGAGATGAAGCCGGGCGACGTGATCGTCTCCTTCAACGGCAAGACGGTGAACGATACGCGCGACCTGCAACGCATCGTCGCCGAAAGCCCGATCGGCGCGCCGGTCGAGGCGCGGGTCCTGCGCGACGGCAAGGAAGAGGCCGTTCAGATCACGCTCGGCCGGCTGGAGGACCAGGAAACCGCCAGCGTCGGCAAGGCCGACGACGCTCCGACCGACGACAGCGCGGCTTCCGCCCCGGATGCCGGCAGCGACGCCGACGCCAATGCCGACAGCGTGGCCGTTCTCGGGATGACGCTGGCCTATCTCGACGACGACAGCCGCAAGACCTACGGTATCGGCGAGGGTGTGGACGGTCTCGTCATTACCGAAGTCTCGCCCGGTTCCGGTGCGGAAAAGGCCGGGCTGAAGGTCGGCGAGGTGGTCGTGGAGATCGCGCAGGAGTTCATGGCGACACCTTCGGATGCTTCCGGCCGGGTGGATGCGCTCAAGAAGGAAGGCCGCCGCAGCGCTCACATGATGATCGCCGGCCCCGACGGCAACCTGCGCTTCGTCGGCGTGCTCATGGAATAGGCAGCGTCTTCTGCTGTGTCTGGCGGGATGCATGCCACGCATCCCGCGTGACGGCAAAGACGAGGTGGCGTTTCAGGTGCGGATGGGTGTCGGGAACGCGCGGATGATCGAAGTCGAGCGCCGGAATGCGCACGAGGCCGAGACGTTCCATGACGGCGATGGAGCGGAGATTGGCCGCAACCGCGAAGGAGACCACGGCGTCGAGGCGCCGGACGTCGAAGGCGTGGTCGAGAAGGGCGCGGGCGGCCTCGGACGCATAGCCCTGCCGCCAGAAGCGCGTCGCCAGCCGCCAGCCGATTTCGACGGCTTCGTGGGGGAAAATGCCGGGCAAGTTCACCGGCATCAGCGCGCAGAAGCCGATGGGGTCCGCCGTGTCCTTGCGTTCCAGCGCGTAGATGCCGTAGCCGGTGGCTGCGATGGCGGCGTTGGCCTCGTCCATCAGCCTGTCGGCTTCGTCCGCCGTTCGCCGGTGCGGGAAGAATTCCATGACCTGCGGATCGGCGTTGATCTCGCGAAAGAGCGCGCGGTCGCCGTCCTGCCAGTTTCGAACCCGCAGACGCTGCGTTTGCAGGAGTTCGACGGCCTGCGTCATGCCGAAACGAAATCCGACTTGCGATAGCCCTGGATGTAGAGAAGCGCGGTGAGGTCGCCGTGATCGATGCGGATCCGCGCCTGGGCGGCGACGGCGGGCTTGGCGTGCAGCGCCACGCCGGAACCCGCAAGATGCAGCATGCCGAGGTCGTTGGCCCCGTCTCCGACGGCAATGGCCTCGTCCGGCGAGATGCCGAGCTTCGCGGCGATATCGTTCAGCGCATCGACCTTGGCTTCGCGCCCGAGGATCGGATCGGCGACGGTGCCGGCCAGCCGGCCGTCTTCCTCGATCAGGAGATTGGCGCGGTTTTCATGGAAGCCGAGAAGATGGGCGACGCGGTCGGTGAAGGCAGTGAAGCCGCCGGACACGAGGGCGGTGTAATGGCCGCGGGCCTTCATCGTCGCGATCAGCTCGCGGCCACCGGGGGTGAGCGTGATGCGCTTTTCGATGACATCGCCGATGACGGAGACCGGAAGACCCTTGAGCAGCGCCACGCGCTCGCGCAGGGCGGGCTCGAAGGCGATTTCGCCGTTCATGGCGCGGGCGGTGATTTCGGAGACCTGCTGCTTCAGGCCGGCTTCTGCGGCCAGTTCGTCTATACATTCCTGCTCGATCATGGTGGAATCCATGTCGGCGATCAGCAGTTTCTTGCGGCGGGTTTCCGCCTGCTGGATGACGAGGTCGACGGGTTTCGAGCCGATCAGCGTGCGCAGCGCCGCTTCCGTCCCGTCGGCATCGCCGAAATCGGGCAAGGGAATGTCGCAGGCGACGCCGTCGGCCAGCCAGTAGAGCAATGTCGAGCCGGCGGTTTCGGCGGCCTTCTCGCCGAAGGCCGTATCGAGAACGGGATTTGACGGATTGGCGATCAGCGTGGCAACTAGGCCCATGACGATAAACCTTGACGACGATATCGATGCCGTTCTGATAACCGGGCCGACGGCCAGCGGCAAGTCCGCTTTGGCGCTCGATCTCGCGCGGCGCCACAACGGCGTGGTGATCAATGCCGACAGCATGCAGGTCTACGACACGCTGCGGGTTCTGACGGCGCGTCCTTCGCTGGAGGACGAGGCGGCCGCTCCCCACCGTCTTTACGGGCATGTGTCGGCCTCGCGCGCCTATTCGACCGGCGAGTGGTTGCGCGACGCCAGTGCCCTGCTCGCCGTCCTCCGGGCCGATGGCCGGCTGCCCGTGTTCGTCGGCGGCACCGGGCTCTATTTCAAGGCGCTGACGGGCGGCCTGTCGGATATGCCGGAGATCGACCAGGCGGTCCGCTGCCAGGTGCGGCTGCGGCTGAAGGAAGAGGGGGCGGAGGCGCTGCACGCCGAACTTGCCCGCCGCGACGCGGAGACGGCGGCAGACCTCCAGCCGGCGGACGGGCAGAGGATCGTGCGCGCGCTCGAGGTCATCGAGGCGACGGGGCGCTCCATCCGCGCGTTCCAGGGCAAGGCGGGGCCGGTGCTGGTCGATCCCGCCCGGGCGGCCAAATTCGTGGTCCTGCCGGAGCGCGGCGTTCTCCATGAGCGGATCGGCCGGCGTTTCGGGCTGATGCTCGATCACGGGGCGGTCGAGGAGGTCCGGGCCCTGCTTGCGCTCGGGCTTGCGGACGACCTGCCGGTGATGAAGGCCATCGGCGTGCGCGAGATCGCCGCCATGCTGGACGGTTCGATGAGCCGCTCCGAGGTGGAGGAGCGCGGGGCGGCGGCCACCCGGCAATATGCCAAGCGGCAGATGACGTGGTTCCGCAACCAGATGGACGAAAGCTGGCAGCGCCTGACGCCGCCCGCCTAGGGCCCACACTCCATCAGAATGGGTGTTCTGTTGGCCGGGATGAGATTGGATGGAAGCAAACAAGCGCAAGGCAAGGCTTTTGGCCTTGTCGAGCATTGTTTGCAATCAGGCGGCTCATCCCGGCCAACCCTTTGGGCAAGTGGCATTTTGCGCCTGCGGACGTCGGAAAGGTTTGAAAATGATCGGCATTTCCTGCACCTTCCCTCCTACTCAGACGCAAAATGCCGCTTGCAGAACACCCATTCTGATGGAGTACGGGCCCTGACGCCTTAGTCGGGATCGCGCAGGCTGCTCAGGGGCTTTTTCAGGATACTTTCCCGCAGTGACAGGCGATTGTCGCGGCGGAACGGACCGGCATCCGTCGACGGGTCGAGCGGCGGTGCGGGTTGGCGGTGCGGATCGTGTGGCTCTTCCCGGACGACGAGGGATTCGCGGTGGAGTCCGCCATTCCAGGCATCGAGGCCCGTGCTGGCGGCGAGGGCGGCTTCGCGTTCGGCGGCGTAGCTGTCGTAGGATGCCCTGAAGGCGCTGATGTCCGGCTCGGTGTTCATGGCCCGCATGCGGCTGATGACCGAGCGCAGATCGACCTGATCGGCGGTTTCCTCCACCTTGCGGGCGGCGCTCGCCGTCTTCGGCAGCCGGTTTTCCTGCACGCGCTCGAAACGCATGCGCATGGGAATGGCGATGGCCTCGCCGAAGGCGATGGCCTCGCCGTTGCCAATGGAGGACAGGAAGCTCGTCGTCGAAATCGACGAGTTCGGAATGGCCGAGCGGATGATGTCCTGATCGTGCTCGTTGGCCAGACGCATGGCGAACAGCGTCGAGCACTGCGAAAGGATGGTCTGGTCGAGTTCGTTCGGGCGCTGGGTGATGACGCCGAGCGAGACGCCGTATTTGCGCCCCTCCTTGGCGATTCGCGCGATGGCCTGACGCGTCGGGAAGAAACCGAGATGGGGATCGGCCGGCACGTAGCGGTGCGCTTCCTCGCAGACGACCAGCATATGGACCGCGCCGTTCGACCACAGGGCCAGTTCGAAGGCCATGCGGCACAGGACGGAGGCCACCGAGTTGACCACCTCCGAGGGAATGCCGGAGAGCTGGAACGTGCAGATGGGCCTGTCGTTGCCCGGAATGCGGAAAATATGCGCGACCGTTTCCATGATCGTGTCGCTGATCGTATTGTTGGAAAACATGAAATGGTAGCGCGGGTCGTTGATGACCGACAGGATGCGCACCTTCAGCGAACGCAGATGCGGCTTTTCGTTGCGGCCTTCCAGCCGGCCGATACGGTCGTCGATGAGGGCGAGCAGGTCGGCGATGCGGTAGGGAACGGGCGTGTCGGCGGTGATGCCGCTCTTTTCCGTCGCGCGCCGCATGAAGCTGGATTCGCCGCGGAAGGCTTTGCGGGCCTCGGCCACCACATCGCGCAGGAATTCGATTTCCTCGGGAACAGCGGGCCGGCCGCGGAAGATGACCTCGGTGAATTCCTCGAGCTTCATGAGCCAGAAGGGCAGGTCGAGATTGTCGGTGTCGATGACGACCGCATGATCGGGGAAGGCGGCGGCGAATTCGTTGTGCGGATCGAGGATCAGCACCCGCAGCTTCGGATCGGTCTCGATCGCCTTGCGCAGGATCAGCGAGACGGCGGTCGATTTGCCGACGCCGGTGGAGCCGACGACCGCGAAATGCTTGGACAGCATGGAAGGGACATGGATCGTGGCGGCGATGCTCTCGTCCTGCGAAAGATGCCCGACCACGCAGCTCTCGTTCTTGCCCGTGTCGTAGATGCAGCGCAGGTCCGCCGCGCGGATGCGGTGGGCGATGGCGCCGAGATAGGGGTAGCGGGAAATGCCGGTCGAGAATTCCGGGCGGCCGTCCGCGCCCGGACGGATTTCTCCCAGAATCTCCACTTCGATCTCAAAGGGATTGTCGACCGCTTCCGTCCAGCCGCTGGAACGGGTGCGCATGGAAAAGGCCAGCGCGACGACCCGGTTCTCGCCGACGCTGATCGAGATCAGCCGGCCGACGGACCACAGTTCGGTGAGGTCCGTGCCGCCGTTTTCGGCCACGGCGGCGATGGTCGCCCGGGCGCCGTTGCACGAGACGACCCGCCCCAGCAGGCGGTTTCCCGGCTTGTCGCCGCGGCGTTCCGTGTCGTTGCCGGGTTCAGGCATGCTGTGCTCGTCCGTGAACAAATCGGTGCTTTCCGTCGCAGGAGGCCGGCATCGGAGCTTCGGGGGAGGTTGGGCCGCCCGCGCCTTTTCTGCCGGTTGCCTCCATCCTATGCGTGCGGATTTAATAACTCGTATAGGCAGGCGTGCGCCTTCTGGCGAAAACGGCGGCAAATTATCCGCCAGCCGCCTCTTTTTCAGGCTGTGGGCGTTGACGAATGTCGTGTTTGCGTCTAACAAATCGGCCATGAAAAAATTCGCAAACCTTATCGTAGTGGGACGGCGCATGGGCAGGATGGTGTAACCATCCGGCGATAGCCACCCATGCGCTAGACGAGGCTCCTCACAGGGGCCTTTTTTTATGCCCGCAACGATCCAACCTTGCAGAAGAGACGGACAAAGGAATGACAGCGACAGAGAACCAGATGACGGGCGCGGAGATCGTCCTGCAAGCGCTGAAAGACAACGGCGTCGAGCATATTTTCGGTTATCCGGGCGGTGCCGTGCTGCCGATCTACGACGAAATCTTCCAGCAGGACGATATCCAGCACATTCTCGTGCGCCACGAGCAGGGTGCAGGCCACGCCGCCGAAGGCTACGCCCGCTCCACGGGCAAGGTCGGCGTTATGCTGGTGACGTCCGGTCCGGGGGCGACGAATGCCGTCACGCCGCTCCAGGACGCGCTGATGGATTCTATCCCGCTCGTCTGCATCTCCGGCCAGGTTCCGACGACGCTCATCGGTTCCGATGCCTTCCAGGAATGTGACACCGTGGGCATCACGCGCCCATGCACCAAGCACAACTGGCTGGTCAAGGACGTCAACGATCTGGCCCGCATCATCCACGAGGCCTTCCGCATTGCGCAGTCCGGGCGTCCGGGGCCGGTCGTCGTCGATATTCCGAAGGACGTCCAGTTCGCCACCGGCACTTACGTTCCGCCGGAAAAGCATGCGATCCAGACCAGCTACCAGCCGAAGATGGATGGCGATGTCGGCGCAATCGCCGCGGCCGTCGAGCTGATGGCGAATGCGCGCCGGCCGGTCTTCTATACCGGCGGCGGCGTCGTCAATTCCGGACCGGACGCCTCGACGCTGCTGCGCGAACTCGTCGAGCTGACCGGCTTTCCGATCACCTCGACCCTGATGGGCCTCGGCGCCTATCCCGCTTCCGGCGAGGCCTGGCTCGGCATGCTCGGCATGCACGGTTCCTACGAGGCCAACATGGCGATGCACGATTGCGACGTCATGGTCTGTATCGGCGCACGGTTCGACGACCGCATCACCGGCCGTCTCGACGCCTTCTCGCCGGGTTCGAAGAAAATCCATATCGACATCGACCCGTCGTCGATCAACAAGACGGTTCGCGTCGACGTGCCCGTCGTCGGCGATATCAATCGGGTTCTGGCCGAAATGTTGCGGCAGTGGAAGGCGCGGCCGACCGCGCCGGACAAGGCCCGCCTTGCCGACTGGTGGCAGGCGATCGATCGCTGGCGGGCACGCAACTCTCTCGCCTATTCGATGAGCAACGATGTCATCATGCCGCAATATGCCATCCAGCGGCTCTACGAGGCGTCGAAGGGGCACGACACCTACATCACCACGGAAGTCGGCCAGCATCAGATGTGGGCGGCCCAGTATTTCGGCTTCGAACAGCCGAACCGCTGGATGACCTCGGGCGGGCTCGGCACGATGGGCTATGGCTTTCCGGCCGCCATCGGCGTGCAGATCGCCCATCCCGACGCGCTCGTCATCGACATTGCCGGCGACGCCTCCATCCAGATGTGCATTCAGGAGATGTCCTGCGCGGTGCAGTACAACGCGCCGGTCAAGATCTTCATCCTGAACAACCAGTACATGGGCATGGTGCGCCAGTGGCAGCAGCTTCTGCACGGCAACCGCCTGTCCAACTCCTATACGGAAGCCATGCCGGACTTCGTGAAGCTGGCGGAAGCCTATGGCGCGGTCGGCCTGCGCTGCGAGAAGCCGGGCGATCTCGACGGCGCGATCGCCGAGATGATCGCCGTGAAGCGCCCGGTCATCTTCGATTGCCGCGTCGCCAACCTTGCCAACTGCTTCCCGATGATCCCGTCGGGCCGCGCCCATAACGACATGCTGTTGCCGGACGAGGCGACGGACGATGCCGTCGCCAACGCCATCGACGCCAAGGGCCGCCAGCTCGTCTAGAGCATTTCCAGGAAAAGTGTGAAGCGGTTTTCCGTTAGGAAATGCGTAAAAACAAAAGGATAGAGCATTTCCGTGACGCCGTTTCAAACGGAAATGCTCTATGCCGGAACGTGGAGAAACCATCATGAACGCACAGCATCAGCCGACCGGCTCCGCCTACTTCATCGCCAAGGAGAAGCAGGCCATCGAATCCCGCACGCTCTCGGTTCTCGTCGATAACGAGCCGGGCGTGCTCGCCCGCGTCATCGGCCTGTTCTCGGGCCGCGGCTACAACATCGAAAGCCTCACCGTTTCGGAAACCGAGCACGAGTCGCACCTGTCGCGCATTACCATCGTGACGCGCGGCACCTCCACGGTCCTCGAGCAGATCAAGGCCCAGCTCGAACGCATCGTACCGGTTCACCGGGTGGTGGACCTCTCCGTCCGCGCCCGCGATCTCGGTCAGGAGCGCCCCGTCGAGCGCGAGGTGGCACTGGTGAAGGTCGCCGGCGGAGGCGAGACCCGTGCGGAAACGCTGCGCCTTGCCGACGCCTTCAATGCGAAGGTGGTGGATGCGTCCGTCGAGCATTTCATTTTCGAGATTACCGGCAAGTCGGCCAAGGTCGACCAGTTCGTCTCGATCATGAAGCCACTCGGGCTGATCGAGGTCTGCCGCACCGGGATTGCCGCCATGAACCGCGGCTCGCAGGGCATGTGATCCGGACGGGAAGGGGCTCCGCGCCGCAATGCATTATCGACACATCCTCTCCTTCGTCACCCTTATCTGTTTTATCGGCTTGATTTTGGTAGGCTTGAGTTGCTGGCAGCGTACCGTGTCACCCTTGGTCGCAAGAGACCGTGTCCGAGCCCGGTACGCTGCCGTTTGCGCATGT
>NZ_JANFPI010000021.1 GCF_026552795.1 Ectorhizobium quercum | reverse complement strand
CTCCTTCGTCACCCTTATCTGTTTTATCGGCTTGATTTTGGTAGGCTTGAGTTGCTGGCAGCGTACCGTGTCACCCTTGGTCGCAAGAGACCGTGTCCGAGCCCGGTACGCTGCCGTTTGCGCATGTTTCACCCGAACAGTTGACCGGGAGGCCGTTGGCGCGGCGGTCCCGCAGGATAAGGACGGGTTCCATGACCATAGCACCTTGCATCGTCGGGATCGACGTTTCCAAACAGTGGCTGGACTGCTTTTTTCACCCGGCGGGCCGGCGATGCCGGTTTGCCAACGACGCGCAAGGCCACGATGGCCTCGTTGCGCTGCTCGCCACGCAGGAAAGCTTCTGCGTCCTGGAGGCGACCGGCCCTTACGATCGCTCTCTTTGCCTTCGTCTGCATGACGAGAGCCAACCCTTCCACCGGGCCAATCCGCGCAAGGCGCGCCAGTTCGCGAAGGCGGCCGGCTTCCTGGCCAAGACGGATCGGGTCGACGCCTGCATGCTGGCGCGCTACGGCGCGGCCATGTCCCTGCCGGCCGAGGCGCGGCCACAGCCGGCAAGGCAGGCCTTGCGCGATCTCATGGCGCGCCGCGACCAGCTGGTGGAGATGCGCAAGGGCGAACGTACCCGCCTGGCTCAACCGCATGCGGACTGGCTCGAGGAGAGCCTTCGACAGATGATCGATGCCCTCGACCGGCAGATCGAGGCGGTCGAAGCCCGTATCGATGCGCTGATGGCGTCGTCGCGTCGCCTGCTGGCTCAAAAGGCCCTGCTGTGCTCGGCGCCCGGCGTCGGGCCGGTGACGGCGAAGGTTCTGCTGGCCCATATGCCGGAACTCGGGCATCGGGACCGGCGCGCCATCGGGGCTCTTGCCGGATTGGCACCGCTGTCGTGCGATTCGGGCGCCATGCACGGCAGGCGCTGCATCTGGGGCGGGCGCAAACGGGTGCGCGATGCGCTCTACATGGCCGCACTCGCGGCCTGCCGCTGCGCTCCCTTCAAGGCCGTTTCCCAGGCCATGCGCGACAGGGGAAAGCCGGCAAAGCTGGTGATCATCGCCATCGCAAGACGCCTGCTCGTCGCACTTAACGCCCTCCTCAGGGACAACCGGACATTCCAGCCTTGACAACCAACGACACAGTTGCTCGGGCT
>NZ_JANFPI010000001.1 GCF_026552795.1 Ectorhizobium quercum | reverse complement strand
TTCTCCCCGGCGGGGAGAAGGTGGCGGCAGCCGGATGAGGGGCCTTTCGGGGCAGGCGCTGTGCGCCTGCCCCCCTCATCCGCCCTTCGGGCACCTTCTCCCCGCCGGGGAGAAGGAGAAGCCCCACCGGCTCGTTTCCCGTGCCATGACCCTGCCCTCGCGGGGGATACGGCAACCGGAGGGGAAACTCCGCGGCAAAACGGCGGGCCGCCCATGAAGTTCACCCGCCTGCGCCTGACCGGCTTCAAATCCTTCGTGGAGCCGATGGAGTTCGTCATCGAGCCGGGGCTGACCGGCGTCGTCGGGCCGAACGGCTGCGGCAAGTCGAACCTCGTCGAGGCGCTGCGCTGGGTCATGGGCGAGAATTCCTACAAGAACATGCGCGCCTCCGGCATGGACGACGTGATCTTTTCCGGCTCGGGCAACCGGCCGGCCCGCAACACGGCGGAAGTGGCGCTGTGGCTCGACAATGCCGACCGCACCGCGCCCGCCGCCTTCAACGACACCGACGAAATCCAGGTCTCGCGCCGCATCGAGCGCGAGAACGGCTCCGTCTACCGCATCAACGGCAAGGAGGCGCGGGCGCGCGACGTGCAGCTTCTGTTCGCCGACGCCTCGACCGGGGCGCGCTCGCCGTCGATGGTCGGCCAGGGCCGGATCGGCGAACTCATCCAGGCGAAACCGCAGGCGCGCCGCCAGCTTCTGGAAGAAGCCGCCGGCATTTCCGGCCTGCATTCGCGCCGCCACGAGGCGGAACTGCGCCTGAAGGCCACCGAGGCCAATCTCGACCGGCTGGAGGACGTGACCGCCCAGCTCGACAGCCAGATCGAAAGCCTCAAGCGGCAGGCCCGTCAGGCGAATCGTTTCAAGGCGCTGTCCGCGTCGATCCGCGAGCATGAGGCCATCCTGCTCTATATCCGCTGGAAGCAGGCGCAGGAGGCCGAAACGGAAGCCAACACGGCCCTGAACGACGCGACCAGCCTCGTGGCCGAAAAGGCGCAGGCGCAAATGGAGGCCGCCAAGGCTCAAGGAATCGCGACCCTGAAGCTGCCGGAACTGCGCGAGGCCGAGGCCCGCGCCGCCGCAGCACTCCAGCGCCTGCAAATCGCCCGTTCCCAGCTCGACGAGGAGGCAAGCCGCATTCTCAGGCGTCGCGACGAGCTGACCCGCCGCCTTGCCCAGCTTGGCGAGGACGTGGCACGCGAGGAACGGCTCGTCGCCGACAATGCCGCCATTCTCGAACGGCTGGCCGCCGAGGAAGATCAGATCGTCGGAGAACTGGCCGATTCCGGCATCGAGGCGGAAGAGACCCGCGCCGCTTTCGAGGCCGCCGCGGCGACGCTTTCGGACGCCGAGGCGCTTCTCACCCGCCTGACCGCGGAGCGGGCGGAGGCCGCCGCCGGGCGCAGCCAGGTCGAGCGGATGCTGGCCGATCTCGCCGGACGCAGGCAGCGTCTGGAACGGCAGGACGCCGAGGCGGCACAGGAACTCGACGGCATCGACCGGCACCTTGCCGCCCTGCCCGACCCGGAGGAAAAGCGCGTTGCCGTCGCCGACGCGGACGCAGCACTCGAAGAAGCCCAGATCGGCGTCGAGGATGCCGAAGCCTCGCTGGCCGACGCGCGCGCGCAGGAAGCCTCGCTGCGCCCGCCCGCCGACATGGCCCGCGCCCGTACCGCGGCGCTGGAGACGGAGGCGCGCACCATTTCCGGCATGCTGGCGGCAAGCGCGCCTTCCGGCGGCTTCATTCCGGTGGCCGACCTGATCGAGGTGCAGCGCGGCTACGAAACCGCGCTCGGCGCCGTTCTCGGCGAGGATCTCGACAGCCCACTCGACGCCCGGGCTCCCGCCTACTGGACGGAAACGGACGCGCCGGGCGACGACGCACCACTGCCGGCAGGCGTCACGCCGCTCTCCGCGCTGGTGTCCGCGCCCGCCGCCCTTGCCCGCCGTCTGGCGCAGACCGGACTTGCCGAGCCTGCCGACGCGCAACGGCTGATGGGCCTGCTGAAGCCCGGCCAGTCGCTGGTGACGCGCGACGGGGCGGTCTTTCGCTGGGACGGCCACGTCAAGGGCGCCGACGCGCCTTCCGCCGCCGCCCTTCGCCTTGCCCAGAAGAACCGCCTTGCCGAAATCGAGGCCGAGGCGGACGAGGCCCGCGAGCAGCTTGCCGAGGCGCTGGAGACGCTGGCGCGGGCCGGCGAGACGATCCGCGAGACCGAACGCAGCGTCTCGACGGCGCGCGAGGTCGTCCGGCTCGCTGCCCGCATCGCGGCCGAGGCGCGCGAGGCGCTCGCCGCCGCCGAACGGGCCTTCGGGGATCTCGCCCGCCGCCGCGACGTGATGGCCGAAGCCCGCAACCAGGTACAGGCGCAAATCGGGGAAATCGCCGTTGCCGAGGAGGAGGCCCGCGCCCGGCTGACCGAAGCGCCTGATCTTTCCGGCCTCGATGCGAAGCTTGCCGAGCAGCAGTTTGCCGTGGCCGCCGGCCGCAGCGAGGTCGCCGAGGCGCGGGCCCGCCACGAAGGTCTCGCCCGCGAGAACGAGGCCCGCCGCCGCCGCCTTGCCGCCATCGGCGACGAGCGCCGCCTCTGGCAGAACCGCGCCGCGAGCGCCGCGTCCCATATCGCGACCCTGCGGGAGCGCGAGGCGGAAGCGCGCGACGAGATCGAGGCGCTCGACGAGGCGCCCGAGGAATTCGAAGCCCGGCGGCACGGTCTGCTGAGCGAAATCGCCACGGTCGAGGAAACGCGCCGCGAGGCCGCCGACCGGCTGGTCGAGGCCGAAAACCTCCAGCGCGATGCCGATACCCGCGCCGCCGCCGCGCTGGCGGCGCTGGCCGAGGCGCGCGAGAAGCGCGGCCGTGCCGAGGAACGGCTGGTGTCCGCCCGCGAGCGGCGCGAGGACACGGAAGCCCGCATCCGCGAAACGCTGAACCTTCAGCCTCAGGGCCTTTACAAACTGGCCGGCATCGAGCCGGATGCGGCGCTGCCCGATACGCGGGAGGTGGAACGCGACCTCGACCGGCTGAAGATGGAGCGCGAGCGGCTGGGCGCGGTAAACCTGCGCGCCGAGGAAGAGGCGAAGGAGCTTTCGGACAAGCTCGACGCTCTGATCGCCGAGCGCGACGACGTGATCGACGCGATCCGCAAGCTGCGCGGCGCCATCGGCAACCTGAACCGGGAAGGCCGCGAGCGGCTTCTCGCCGCCTTCGACGTCGTGAACGAGCAGTTCAAGCGGCTCTTTACCCATCTCTTCAACGGCGGCACGGCGGAGCTGCAACTGATCGAGTCCGACGACCCGCTGGAAGCCGGCCTCGAAATCCTCGCCCGCCCGCCGGGAAAGAAGCCGCAGACCATGACGCTGCTTTCGGGCGGCGAGCAGGCGCTGACGGCGATGGCGCTGATCTTCGCCGTCTTCCTTACCAACCCGGCACCGATCTGCGTGCTCGACGAGGTGGACGCGCCGCTCGACGACCACAATGTGGAGCGCTATTGCAACCTGATGGACGAGATGGCGGCCTCCACGCAGACGCGCTTCGTCATCATCACCCACAATCCCATCACCATGTCGCGCATGGACCGGCTGTTCGGCGTGACGATGGCCGAACAGGGCGTTTCTCAGCTCGTTTCGGTGGATTTGCAGACGGCGGAACGCCTGCGCGACGCCGGATGATAAGTTCCGCTGGCGACTGAACCCCGTATCTCCAAAAAAATTTAACGGCACCCCCCAAACGGGGGACGTTCAACGCCGCAAAACTGCTGTAGCTTTCACATACCAATTTTCGGATATTGACCGCACACGCCGTGCCGCGTGGCGCGGATCGATCCCCCGGACCCCCCGTCCAGTGTCAAAACCGGACGGAAGCCTCGTGGAGCCGATTGCAGGGCGGCTCCACGAGGCTTTTAATTTCCCGTTACTCGCCGGTTTTCTTCCGCGCCGCCCGCCCGGGCTGGAGGACAGCCTTTCCCAGACGGGTAATGGCGGCGCGCAGGGCCTCGCTCTCGATCCCTTCCATCATGTCCTCGAGTCGCTTTTCGGCGGCCTTCGGCAGCGGGCGCACCACACGCCGCAGGGGAAGCGCGCGCGACACCGGCTTCTGGACGATGCGGATCTGGCGGATGGCGGGATAGCCGAAGAAACCGTTGATGCGGTCGATCAGTTCATCCTGCGCATGGGTCAGGAACAGCGCCCGGGCGCCCTCGCAGGCGACGATGAGCTGGCCGGGCCGATGGCCGCCCATCTGCCCCGGATCGTCGCGGCGCGGCCAGACGATTTTCTCCGGCCGGGTGCAATCGGCGAATTCCGCACCGGCGATTTCGTCCCAGGAACCGAGCAATGCCGTCGAAATGCCGGCACGCCGCGCCAGCACGGGGTCCATGATACCGTTGGCAATATCGGAAATCGGTCTCTCGCCGCGTCTCTTGTAACTCATGTATAAGGCTCCGGCCCTGTTGAACCGGGCAAATCAATCGTCCAACTATAGGGCAAAAATCCAGACGGCCCAAATCATGCTCGACAAGACCTCCACCGCGCCGGAAGCCGAACGCCTTCTCGGCTGGTACGACCGCCACCACCGCGACCTGCCCTGGCGGGTTTCGCCGCCGATGCGCGCGCGCGGCGTCAAGGCCGATCCCTATCATGTGTGGCTGTCGGAAGTCATGCTGCAACAGACCACCGTGGCCGCGGTCAAGCCTTACTTCGCGAAGTTCCTGGCGCTGTGGCCCGGCGTGAACGACCTGGCCACCGCCCGATCCGAGGATGTGATGGCGGCCTGGGCCGGGCTCGGCTATTACGCGCGGGCCCGCAACCTGAAGAAATGCGCCGAGGCGGTGGCCGCGGAACACGGCGGCCGGTTCCCCGCGACCGAGGCCGGGCTCAAGGCCCTGCCTGGCATCGGCGACTACACGGCGGCGGCGGTCGCCGCCATCGCCTTCGACGAGCCCGCCGCGGTGATGGACGGCAATGTCGAGCGGGTGATCTCGCGCCTTTACGCCATCTCCGATCCGTTGCCCGGCTCGAAGCCCGCCATGAAGGCGAAGGTCGCCGCGCTGACGCCGCAGGAGCGGCCGGGCGATTTCGCCCAGGCGATGATGGACCTCGGCGCAACGATCTGCACGCCGAAACGGCCGGCCTGCGCCCTCTGTCCGTTCCGCGAGGACTGTCGCGCGCTGGCCGTGGGCGACCCGGAGCATTATCCGGTCAAGGCGGCCAAGAAGGCGAAGCCGGTGCGCCGGGCAGCAGCCTTCGTCGCCGTTTCGCCGCAGCGCCGCATGCTGTTGCAGCGCCGCCCGGACAAGGGCCTTCTCGGCGGCATGACGCAGGTTCCGGTCACGGACTTCACCTCCCGCCGCGATGGCGCGACCTCCCCGGACGCCGCCCCCTTCCCCGCCGGCTGGCAGCCGCGCGGCACGGTCGTCCACATCTTCACCCATTTCGAATTGCGGGTGGACGTCTACAGGGCCGGCGTCGCGGAACGCGCCGTGGAGGACGGCTGGTGGGAGCCGCTGGACAATCTCGCGGCGCAGGCGCTTCCGTCCGTCATGAAAAAGATCATCGAGACAGCTATCGTCTCCACCCCCGATCCGACACAGGGACATGCACAGTGACCACCCCCATTCGCCACATCGTTTTCGACATCGGCAGCGTCCTGATCCATTACGATCCCGAACTGCCGTTCCGCCAGATCATTCCGGATCCGGAAGAGCGGCGGCGGTTCCTCGAAACCGTCTGCACCCACGACTGGAATCTCGAGCAGGACCGCGGCCGGCCGTGGAGCGAGGCCGAGGCGGAACTGATCGCCCGACACCCGCAGGAGGAAGCGCGCATCCGCGCCTTCCGCCAGCGCTGGCACGAGATGGTTCCGCGTGCGCTGGACGACAGCGTCGCCGTGATGCTGTCGCTGATCGAGGCCGGCTTCGACGTCACCATGCTGACCAACTTCGCCGCCGACACCTTTGCCGAGGCCCGCGGGCGCTTCGCCTTCCTCAACGCCCCGCGCGGCGTCACGGTTTCCGCCGAAGTCGGCCTCATCAAGCCGGATATCGCAATCTACCGGCACCACGCCCGCTCCTTCGGCCTGACGCCCGAAAACACGCTGTTCATCGACGACGTGGCGGCAAACGTGGAAGGCGCCCGCTCCGCCGGCTGGCAAGCCATCCGCTTCACCGGCGCCGAAAAGCTCAAGGCCGACCTCTCCGCGGTCGGGATTGCTGTGTAAGCCGCAGAATGTCTCGCAATGTACGGATGATAGCAATTCGCGCGTCGGGCGAGCGATTGAACCGGGATTCATGACGGAAGTGAGCGTCCATCCGTTCCATTTTTCTGTGAACCATCACGGCTTCCCGGCACGCCGGCAACGAAAGGACAAGATGAATCCGCAAGCTTCCTTATAGTCGTACAGGCGAATTTCGAAACGGTTGTTTACACGCCATCGATATGATTTAAACCTACGTCAGGATGTCAGTTTTTTGATCCTTGGAGATGCAAATATGGGTCGTACCGCTACCGACAAGAAGTATCTTCATGAAATTCAAGGACTTAGATTTGTTGCCGCCCTCATGGTGGCCGTATACCATATATGGTTCCATCGCGTTTCCGGCGGTGTCGATATCTTTTTCGTTGTTGCAGCGTTCTTCATAGCCACCAGCTTTGACAAGTTCCATGATCTGAAATTCACAGATGTATTTAACTATATTGTAAAAACGCTCGGGAGAATACTTCCTGGCGCCACTGTCGTAATCGTCTCGACCATATTTCTTGGCATAGCATTTCTGCCCAGTACGATCTGGGGAGACGAACTCAAGCATGCCATCGCCTCGACACTGTTCCTGGAAAACTGGCTGCTCGCCAGAAGCGGAGCCGACTATCTTCAGCAGGGTTTCACCGCATCTCCCTTCCAGCAATTCTGGGCCTTGTCGCTACAGATGCAGCTGTACTTCCTGATTCCGCTCGTGTTTTTCGTCGCGGCCAAAGTCTCAAAACTCATCGGCGTATCCAGAATATCGGCTTGGACTTTCTGCCTTGGCGTCATCTTCATCGCTTCGTTCGTCTATTCTGTCATCATTACCCGTCTCAATCAGCCCTGGGCTTATTTCGACACAGGCGCGCGCATCTGGGAGTTCTGCGCCGGGGCACTGCTCGGCCTGCATTATCGAAAGATCAAACTCTCCGGCGGACTGGCAAAAGCACTGGGTTATGCCGGCCTTGTCGTCATTATCCTGATGGCCGCCATCATCGATGTTTCCCGGCTGTTTCCCGGCGCAGTTGCCCTGATCCCTGTGCTGGCGGCGACTGCGATCATCGTCTCGGCGCAGAACGACGGCAATATCGGAATCCTGAAACACAGGTTTCTGGTGCAGCTCGGCGACATCTCCTTCTCGTTCTATCTGTGGCATTGGCCGTTGCTCATCACCTACAGATTTCTGTTCGAAACGGAATCCGTAACCATTCCGGCGGGACTGGTCATCATTTTCGCGTCGGGTATCCTTGCATGGCTCACGACAGTCGCGGCCGAACGTCCACTGCGCAAGTTTGTGAACGCCATTCGAGGCTTCGTCCTTCCGGTTGTCGCCTGCGCTTCCATACTTCTGCCAGCGGTCATCGGGATTGGAACCTGGTATTATGTCTACAGGGTTGAAGTGCGCGACGGCCAAAGAATGCTGGCACAATTCATGACCGGAGAGGCGACGCCGGCCGAAGGTTCCATCATTCCCGCTCCGGTGATAGCGCGGCTGGATCTGCCGGTCGCCTACAACGACGGATGCCACCAGAACATAACCAATTCAAAGGTTATCGAATGCACCTATGGCGATGTGAACGCTTCCCGCACGCTCGTCCTGGTCGGCGGCTCCCATAGCCTGCAATGGCTGCCCGTGTTGAACGACCTCGGCCTGAAACTGCATTTCCGGATCGTCAACATGACGAAGAGCGCCTGCTTCTTCAGCATAGATGCGCAGGAATTCGATATTGATCCGTCCTGCACGGCATGGGCGAAGCAGGCCGTGGCAAGGATCAAGGAACTGAAGCCGGAGCTAGTGTTTACGACGGCGACAAGAGGCCAGGGCGACAGGGAGCATATTCCGCAGGGCTATCTGAACGCATGGAAATCTCTTGGACAGGAGAATATCAGCGTCGTCGCCCTGCGCGACAATCCGTGGATGGGAATGGACGTGCCGACATGCGTCTTCCTCAATAGCGATGATTTCAACAAGTGCTCGGTTTCGCGCAAGCTCTTGCTGGCGGATCATGATCCCACTACGGAAATCAATATCGACAACGTGAACTTCTATGACCTCTCGCAGCAGTTTTGCGACGCCGAATCGTGCTGGGCAGTCAAAGACTCCGTTCTCGTCTATCGGGACAAGCATCACATTACCAAAACATATGTCCTGAAGCTCATGCCTGAAGTGGAGAAGATCCTGCGGCGGCATATTTCCTGATCGACCGAAGGACCTACGACGGTCTGTAAGTCCTTGACCGAAACCTGTCGCGGCCCGGTCGCATGCGAGCAAGCTCAACGCGAAAGACGGGATATCGGCATATATTGGACAAGGCTGCGCCCGGTCCGTTGCCGGACCGGGCGCCACGTCCCCTGACGGGACTGAAGGTACGAAACCGTCAGGGGGTTTCAAGGCGGATCGGAGTCAGGGATTACTCCAGCCCCGCCATCTCCTTGCGGATGCGGGCGCGCAGGTCGTCGATGGGACGAAGGCTTCCCTGTTCCTCGACGTGCCAGAAGGTCCAGCCGTTGCAGGCATCGAGCCCCTGCACGCGGGCGCCGAGCCGGTGGATCGACCCGGCTTCCCCGCCGGCAGCCAGCGTGCCGTCGGCACGGACGATGGCGCTCCAGCGGCGCTTCGCGTCCGTCAGAACCTGTCCCGGACGCACGAGTCCGCTTTCGACCAGCACGTTGAAGGCAACGCGCGGCTCGGCCTTCTTGCCGGTCATTACCGTCAGTTCCGCCTTGCCCAGCGGCTCGACGGCGGCGATGCGGGCGGCGGCGGCCGCGATATAGCTGTCCTCGCGCTCGATGCCGACGAAGTGGCGACCAAGGCGCCTGGCGACCGCGCCGGTGGTGCCGGAGCCGAAGAAGGGATCGAGCACCACGTCGCCCGGCTTGGTGGAGGCCATGATGATGCGGGCGAGCAGCGCTTCCGGCTTCTGGGTCGGGTGGACCTTGCGGCCATCCGCGTCCTTCAGCCTTTCGCCGCCGTTGCAGATCGGGAACAGCCAGTCGGAGCGCATCTGCACGTCGTCGTTCGACGCCTTCATCGCGTCATAGTTGAAGGTGTAGCTCTTGGCCTTCGGGTCACGGCTCGCCCAGATCAGCGTCTCATGCGCGTTCTGGAAACGGCGGCCCTTGAAATTCGGCATTGGATTGGTCTTGCGCCAGATAACGTCGTTGAGGATCCAGAAATTGAGGTTCTGGAGCGTCGCGCCGACGCGGAAGATGTTGTGGTAGGAGCCGATGACCCAGATCGTGCCGTTCGGCTTCAGGACACGGCGGCAGGCCAGCAGCCATGCACGGGTGAAGGCATCGTAGGCCTCGAAGGAGGCGAACTGGTCCCATTCGTCGTCGACGGCATCGACCAGCGACTGGTCCGGACGGGTGAGCGCGCCGCCAAGCTGGAGATTGTAGGGAGGATCGGCGAAGATCGCATCGACCGACTGGTCGGGAAGCGCCTCGAGGGCAGCAACGCAGTCACCCTTGATGATGGTGTCGACAAGAGACCGGGGGCCGGCGGACTGCTGATACAGTTCGCCCAGACGGAGGACAGACGCCATTTTTTGAACTCGCTCGTTACGCTTACTCGAAAACCTGATGTCCGTTATGGTTACTGAAGATGGTTACGAAAGTCTCAACGTCCCCGCGTCGCGGCGAAAAAAGCGAAAACCCGCCGATAGAGCATTTCCGCTTTTCTCCGAATCGCGGAAATGCTCCATCTTGTTATTTTCACGCAATTCCGGACGGAAAACCGCTGCGCACTTTTCCTGGAATTGCTCTGGCGCCACAGGTGTTGAGCCTGCGGCCCGCTTCGGTTAAAAGCCGGTCAGCCACGAGTTTCATACGGGTTTCACGGGCCCTTGCGGCCCTGCCCCCATTTCCGAAAGTGGAAGAAGAACGACGATGAGCGGTTTCGACCTCATTATTTTCGATTGCGACGGCGTGCTGGTCGATTCCGAAATCATTGCGGCGGAGGTCGAATCCGCGCTGCTGCGCGATGCGGGCTATCCGATCAGTCCGGAGGAAATGGGCGAGCGATTCGCCGGCCTGGTGTGGCGCGACATTCTCCTCGCCGTCGAGAAGGAAGTCTCGATCCCGCTGTCGGCCTCGCTGCTCGACAAGTCGGAGAAGCTGCTCGACATCCGGCTGGAGCGCGACGTGCAGGCGATCCCGGGCGCGGCGGACGCCGTGGCGCGCCTGTCGGGGCCGCGCTGCATCTGCTCCAATTCCGGCACGAACCGGCTGGCCATGATGCTGAAGAAGGTCGGGCTCTACAACGCGTTCGCACCGAACATCTTTTCGGCCAAGGATCTCGGCCCCGACCGGGCGAAGCCGAAGCCCGACATCTTCCTGCACGGCGCGAAGTCGATGGGCGCCGATCCCCGACGGACGGTGGTGATCGAGGATTCCGTCCACGGAATCGCCGGCGCACGCGGCGCCGGCATGCGGGTCATCGGCTTCACCGGCGCCTCGCACACCTATCCGAGCCACGCCGGCCGCCTGATGGACGCGGGCGCGGAAACCGTGATCGCACGAATGAGCGACCTGCCCGCCACGATCGAGGCGTTGGCCGCATGGGACGGCGTGGCCTGACCGGGCAGGCGTTCCATACGGCCGGCCGCAGCAACACACCCTGAAACGGTCGCTTTACCGAAATCGGCTCCAGTCCTGTTGGCTGTTATTGTAACAAAGGAGAACACATCATGGACGTGCGCCCGAGCGATATCGAGAGTCTAGAAGAGAAGGTCAAAAAGCTTTCCTACGAGAAGTATTTGCCAAATCTTCGACTTTCAAACGTGCGAAGCTTCACAAACCAAACGATCAATTTCGACTTTCCAGTTACCGCAATCATTGGCACGAATGGCGGCGGAAAATCTACCATTCTCGGTGCTGCTGCCCTTGCCTACAAGGACGTCAAGCCCGGTGAATTTTTTCCAAAGTCTAATATCGGTGACACCAGCATGGCAAACTGGCGCATTGACTATGACATTATTGATCGGAAAATGAATAAGACTGGACGGATACAGAGAAATGCTCGTTTCGTGTCCGCCAAATGGCGGCGCGATACAGTTATGGAACGCAATGTGGTTGTGATTCCAATCCAGCGAACCGTTCCAGCTAACGAGCAGACAAAGTTCAAGCAGTTCGTCGGCATTGCGAAGAACACCGAGATCGTCAAAACTCCGATTGATGAAGCGGTAATAGGCTACGTTAGCCGTATTCTTGGTAAAGATGCGAAGAATTACGAACGCGTATCGCTTAAATCCGATCCACTAAAGAATATCCTTATTGGGATGCATCAAAAAAACGACTACTCACAATTCCACTTTGGGGCCGGCGAGGCGTCGATTATCGAAATGGTGTCGCGCATTGAGGGAGCGACTGATAACTCACTTATTCTGATTGAGGAGATCGAGAACGGGCTTCATCCGTTGGCGACGCGAAAGATGGTCGAATATCTGTTTGATGTCGCAACGCGAAAGAAAGCTCAAATTATCTTCACGACTCATTCGGAATACGCACTCGACGTTTTGCCGCCGAAGGCGATTTGGGCATGCATTGACGGCACGGCCTATCAGGGCAAGCTTACAATTGAAAGTCTGCGGGCGCTCAAAGGCACAGTTTCCCAGAATGCGGCGATTTTCGTAGAAGACGATTTCGCCAAAGATCTTGTAGAGGAAATGTTACGGCAATATGCACGCGACATTTTTGATCAAGTACGAGTGCACAAGGCTGGTGGATATCCGTTTGTTGTTGAGGTATTAAAGCACCACAACGCAAATCCTACGGTCACTGCGCAAGCGGTAGCTGTTATCGATGGCGATAACCCTCCACTCAACGAACCCAACGATGATGTAATTGAACTACCTGACGGCACACCGGAATCAATTGTCTTTGGTTTCATCCACGACAATGCGGAGTCGATGGCCGCCTTTGTGCAGCAGCGGTGCCAGTGTCCGTCTGTTACGCAAGATGGCATTGTCTCTGCAATAAAATCGGTCAAAATTGACACAACCGACCCGCATCTTTATTTTATTAAATTAGGGGAAAAACTTGGTTTTATTTCCGAAATTATTATTAGAAGAGGTTTTAGTTCAATATACGTTGAGAAAAACAATGATATTCTCAAACCTAAAATCGATGCGATCCGTGCTCGCTTAAAAATGGAGAGACCGGCTGTCATGTAACCTTCCACATTATGTTTCTACACGCTGCCTTCGGAAGCGAGCCTGTCGCCTGCGTTGCCGAGCGGGCAGCTTTCCAGCGACAGGCAGCCGCAGCCGATGCAATGGTCGAGTTGATCGCGAAGGCGCACGAGCCGCGCTATCCGGTCCTCGAGAGCGGCGCGCCAGACCTCGGACGCCGCCTGCCAGTCGGCCCGGCCGACCGCCCTGCCCTGCGGCACCTGGTCCAGCATAGCCCGGATCTCGGCCAGCGACAGGCCGAGCGACTGCGCGATGCGGATGACGGCGACGCGGTGCAGCTCGCGCCGGTCATAGCGGCGATGCCCCGCCGGCGTCCGGGTGCTGCGGATCAGCCCCTCCGCCTCGTAATAATGCAGCGCCGAGACGGCGATCCCCGCACGTGCCGCCATCTGGCCGACCGTCAGTTCGGCGGAGGAATTTTTCCGGCCGGATTGCGACATGGCTCTTGACCTCAAGTTGACTTGAGAATGCAGAGTGCAGCCGAATGAACCGGAAAGGCAAGGGCTCGACGATGAACGAAACGACACTGGACGCCAGATACGACGATCCCGCTCGATGAACGGCGCGCCGCTCACCCGCTTCATCGCCGCAAGCGGCCTGACGAATCTCGCGGACGGGATCGCCACGATAGCCTGGGCGTGGACGGCTTCGCTCATCACCCGCGACCCGCTGCTGATCGCGCTGGTGGCGATCGCCCTGCGGCTGCCCTGGGCGATCTTCGCCCTGCCGGCCGGGATCATGACGGACAGGACCGACCGGCGGAAACTGATCCTGCGGATGGATGTGCTGCGCGCCGCGGCTTTCGGCGTCGCCGCACTGGTGCTCTGGGCGGCGACGCCCCTGCCCGCGCCGCCGGAAACCGGCCTCGCATCGCCATTGGCCTTCGCCGTTCTGACCCTGGCGGCTCTGGTCGTCGGCGCGGCCGAGGTCTTTCGCGACAACGCCGCCCAGACCATGCTTCCCGGGCTCGTCCCGCATGCGCGGCTCGAAGCGGCCAACGGCAGGCTGTGGAGCGTCGAACTGACGGGCAACGCCCTCGTCGGCCCGCCGCTCGGGGCGGCGATGATCGCGCTTGCGCTATCCCTGCCCTTTGCCGCCAACACGGTTTTCTATGCCACTGCGGCGCTGGTCGTGGCCGGCATCGCCGGAAACTTTCAGCCCGGCCGGACGACGGAACGGAACTGGCGTGCCGAACTGGCCGAGGGTATCGCCTTCCTGCGCGACGCCCCGCTGCTGCGGCTGCTTGCCTGGCTGACCGGCTTCTGGAACCTGTTCTTCCAGATGGTGATGATCGCACTGATCCTGCATGTGCAGGACAATCTCGGCCTTTCCTCCGCCGCCTACGGGTTGATCCTCGCCGCCGGGGCCGTGGGCGGGATCGCCGGCGGGCTGCTGGGAGAGCGGATCGTGCGCCTTATAGGCCCTGGACCCGCCGCGCAATGGATGCTGCTCGCATCCGTTCCCGCTTTCATCGGCATTGCGCTGGCGCCCGGCGCCGTGTCGCTGGCGATTGTCCTGGCGCTGTTCGAGTTTACGGGACTGGTCTGGAACACGGTGTCCGTCTCGACGCGCCAGCGGATGATTCCCGATCATCTCCTCGGCCGGGTCAACAGCGTCTATCGCCTGCTGGCCTGGGGAATGATGCCGCTCGGTCTGCTGCTGTCGGGACTGATCGTCCGCGGGCTGGACGGGATGGTGCCGCGCGAGACGGCTCTGGTCGCGCCCTTCTGGGTCGCGGCGGCCGGCATCCTGCTCGTCGCGCTGGCCGGCTGGCGTGCGCTCGGGGTCGGATTTGCCCGCCATGCGGGAGAGACCGAGGGCCCATGACGGCCGGCGCTGCCGGATATTTCGGCGTGAGCGGAGCGGTGCGCCGCTCAGTTGCGGGCGTTTCTCGGGGCCGGGCCGGAATCGAAGCCGATATAGACCTTGGCGTTCTGCGCCGAACTGGCCGGGATCGTCACGTCGGGCTTCTGGAACAGGAACTGGCCGGACAGGGAATCCGCCGGTATGGCGGCCGGATAGGAGACGAGCTGCGAATAGATCTGCTCTTCCAACTGCATGGCGTTGGTCTCGGTGACGGTGATGCGGACTGGCAGCGAAACCGTGGAGGCCGACCCGGCGGGACCCGCGACGATCCGGCCCTGCGCCAGGACGTTGATGGTCATCTGGTTGCCGTCCGTCGTACAGGAGCGTGTCGTATCCGCGAAGGCCGCCTGGTAGACGAGCTTCGTCGGATCGCCGTCGCCGCCCCGGGCATAGACGCGATGGGAGGCCGTTGCGTCGCGCATGAAGATCTGCGGGCACGTCGCCTGAACCACGACGGAATTGACGGACGCTCCCTGCCGGAGGTCCGACGCCTGCCCCTGCGGGGCCGTATCGGAAAGGGAGGAGGAGGAATTACAGCCTGCCAGAAGGCCGAGAAGCGTAAAGGAAACCACTGCGCACGATACTTTGGACAACACGGAAACCCGACCCTTTAGCATTCAGGCGTCACCCGCCTGTCACATCCGACGTTACGGGCCTTTCCTGACCCATGCCGATGGTCTATATCAGCGGCGCACTGAAAAATCGAGGGTAAGCCGCACGAAGGTTCCATTTTCGCCGGGGAGTGTGAAAATCGAGGCCGGGCCGGTTTCCTCCGCCAAAAATTCGGGAAGACGCCGTGGATTATATTTCGACCAGGGGCGAGGCACCTGTCCTCTCATTTTCGGACGCATTGCTGGCGGGGCTGGCCCGCGACGGGGGCCTCTACGTTCCCCGCGAATGGCCGCAGTTCACGAAACGCGAGATCCGCGCGCTGCGCGGCAAGTCCTATCAGGACATCGCCTTCACCGTGCTGTCACCCTTCGTCGGCGACGAGATCGCGCCGGAAAAATTCCGCGCGATGATCGACGAGGCCTATGCCACCTTCCGCCATCCGGCGGTGGTGCCGCTCGTCCAGACCGGGCCGAATTCCTTCATTCTCGAGCTGTTCCACGGCACGACGCTCGCCTTCAAGGACGTGGCGATGCAGCTTCTCGCCCGGCTCATGGACCATGCGCTGGAAAAGAACGGCGCGCGCGCGACCATCGTCGGCGCGACCTCCGGCGACACCGGCGGCGCGGCTATCGACGCCTTTGCCGGCCGTTCACGCACCGATGTCTTCATCCTCTTCCCGGAGGGCAAGGTCTCGCCGGTGCAGCAGCGCCAGATGACCACGACCGCCGCCGAAAACGTCCATGCGCTGGCCGTAAAGGGCAATTTCGACGATTGCCAGAACCTGGTGAAAGCCATGTTCAACGACGGGGCCTTCCGCGACCGCGTCCGCCTGTCCGGCGTCAACTCGATCAACTGGGCGCGGATCATGGCCCAGATCGTCTATTACTTCACCTCGGCCCTCGCGCTCGGCGCGCCGGACCGCAAGGTCTCCTACACCGTGCCGACCGGCAATTTCGGCGACATCTTCGCCGGCTATGCGGCAAAGCGCATGGGCCTTCCCATCGGCAGGCTGGTGATCGCCACCAACGAGAACGACATTCTCGCCCGCACGCTGAGAACCGGGCGCTACGAAATGAAATCGGTGAAGGCCACCACCTCGCCCTCGATGGACATCCAGATCTCGTCCAACTTCGAGCGCCTGCTGTTCGAAACGTCGGGGCGCGACGCCGCCGGCGTCCGCGCCGCGATGGCCGGCCTCAAGCAATCCGGCAGCTTCGAGATCGAGCCCGGCACGCTGAAGGCCATCCGCCGCGACTTCCGCGCCGCCCGGGCCAGCGAGAAGCAGGTGGCGGAGACGATCCGCACCACGCTTGCCGACGCCGGCTATCTTGCCGATCCACATACGGCCATCGGCCTGTTCGTGGCGAAGAAGTTCGAAAAGCCGGACAGCCCGATGGTGACGCTTTCGACCGCCCATCCCGCCAAGTTCCCGGCCGCCGTCAGGAAGGCGAGCGGCGTCGATCCGGGCCTGCCCGTCTGGCTCGGCGACCTCATGGAACGGCCGGAACGGTTCGACATTCTCGACAACGACATCCGCAGCGTCGAAACCCATATCGGCGGTCTGACACGAGCAGGACGAAACTGATGGACCAGGCAACCGCTGCGAACCCGAACATCAACTGTACGCGCCTTCCCTCCGGCCTGACGGTCGTGACCGAGCGGATGCCGCATCTGGAAAGCGCGGCGCTCGGTGTGTGGGTGCGATCCGGCTCGCGCGACGAGACGGCGAACGAGCACGGGCTCGCCCATCTTCTCGAACACATGGCCTTCAAGGGAACGAAGCGGCGCAACGCCCGGCAGATCGCCGAGGAGATCGAGAACGCCGGCGGCGAACTCAATGCCGCCACCTCGACGGAAACCACCTCCTATTATGCCCGCGTGCTGAAGGAGGACGTGCCGCTCGCCGTCGACATCCTCGCCGACATCCTGACCGAATCGACCTTCGACGAGGACGAACTCGTCCGCGAGAAGAACGTCATCCTCCAGGAAATCGGCGCCGCCGACGACATGCCCGACGACGTGGTGTTCGACCATTTCTCGGCGACGGCCTTCAAGGACCAGACGCTTGGCCGCTCCATCCTCGGAACGCCGGAGACGGTCAACGGCTTCACGACCGGCGACCTGCGCGCCTATCTTTCCCGCAACTACACGACCGACCGGATGTATGTCGTCGGCGCCGGCGCCATCGATCACGACGCCTTCGTCCGGCAGGTCGAGGAGCGGTTCGCCGCCCTGCCGACCGGGACGGACGCCACGGCCGAGATCGAGAAGGCGCGCTACACCGGCGGCGACAGCCGCGAGGAGCGCGACCTGATGGACGCGCAGGTGCTGATCGGCTTCGAGGGCATCGCCTACCACGCGCGCGACTTCTACGCCTCGCAGATCCTCGCCAACATCCTTGGCGGCGGCATGTCCTCCCGGCTCTTCCAGGAAGTGCGGGAAAAACGCGGCCTGTGCTATTCGGTCTACGCCTTCCACTGGTCCTTCTCGGACAGCGGCATCTTCGGCGTCCATGCCGCCACGGGCGAGGACGACCTGGCCGAGCTGGTCGAGGTGATCGCCGTCGAACTGGCGCGCGCCGCCGACAGCATCGGCCAGGAAGAGATCGACCGCGCCCGCGCTCAGACCCGCGCCCAACTTCTGATGGCGCAGGAAAGCCCCGTTGCCCGGGCCGGGCAGATCGCCCGGCAGGCGATCCTCTACGGCCGCACCATCCCCAACCAGGAAATCCTCGACCGGCTGGCCGCGATCACGCCCGACCGGCTGACGGATCTGGCCGGACGGCTGTTCTTCTCGGGCAACCCGACGGTCTCCGCCATCGGGCCGCTCGGCAAACTGGCGGGACCGTCCGATATACTCTCTTCACTTTCGCGCGCGAAAGCGTAATTTCAGGCCAAGGCGCGCTCGAAGAAGCCGCGAGTCAAATCTATGCAGTGCCTGCCGCGCATCCAGAACCGCGAGCGGTGCGGCAGCGGGAGGTTGGATGAATGGCGAGATCGGTCTTCCGCTTTCTGTCGCGGCAGCCGGACTATCCTGAACTCGCAGACGGCACCCTTGTCCTGCGGTTGCCCGATTACGGCGACTTCAGGCAATGGCACCGTCTACGCCACGCCAGCCGTGCCTTCCTCCAGCCCTGGGAGCCGACATGGCGCAGCGACGAACTGACCGAGGCCAGTTTCCGCGTGCGCGTCAGCCGCAACCGGCAGGAATACGCCTCCGGGCTTTCCGTACCGCTCTTCATCTTCGACAGCCGCGACATGACGCTGCTCGGCGGCATCACCATCGGCCATATCCGCAAGGGCGCGGCGCAGAATTGCATGATCGGATACTGGATGGGTGCGGTTCATGCGGGCAAAGGTCATATGTTCGCCGCAGTTCGGCTCGTAATACCTTACATCTTCGAGGGTCTCCGGTTGCACAGGATCGAAGCAGCCTGTATTCCGGATAACGAAAGAAGCATAAGACTTTTGGAGAAGTCTGGTTTCGAACGGGAAGGTCTTTTGCGCAAATATCTGAAAATAAACGGCGAGTGGCGCGACCACCTGATGTTTTCCCTGATTGCGGAAAACGACCGCCAAGACGGGCGAAGCGCCTCCTCATGATGGCGCGTCGGTTTCAGGCCGCCCTGAACGGCAGGGGCCTTGCGGCCCTCTTCCTGCTGGCCGCAGCCCTCGTCATGGCGCTTGCCGCCGCGCGCCCGGCATTCGCCGTGGAGCCGGTGAAGATTTCGCGCGAGGACACCGCGCTGAACCTGACGGCGACCACCGAGGTCTATGCCAACCAGGGCGAGGCGTTCCAGGTCTCCACCGCCGCCGGCGCCGACGGCATCCGTCGCCGCATCGAGGTGCGCTCGGCGACAGAGGACCATCACGGCGACTGGGCCGTCTTCGCGCTCGCCAACGTTTCCGACGAGCAGCTCGAACGGGTGATCGTCGCGCCGCATTTCCGTCTCGTCGGCTCGAAACTGTTCTGGCCGGACCTCGGCTCGCAGCGCGTCAGCGCCATCACCCCGTCCGAGGGCTTCGCGCTCGACCGGCTGCCCAGCCCCGATTCCGATGTGTTCCGCATCACGCTGAACCCCGGCTCCGTCATCACCTTCGTCGCCGAACTGTCCTCGCCCGACCTGCCGCAGCTCTACCTGTGGGAGCCTGACGCCTACAAGGACACGGTTAACTCGCTCACGCTCTATCGCGGCATCGTGCTGGGCATTTCCGGCCTTCTGGCCATGTTCCTGACGATCCTCTTCGTCGTGAAGGGCACCTCCATGCTGCCGGCCGCCGCGGCGCTGGCATGGGCAGTGCTGGCCTATGTCTGCATCGACTTCGGCTTTCTCGAAAAGCTCATCAGCATCACCTCCGGCGACCAGAAGATATGGCGGGCCTCGGCCGAGGTGGCGCTGGCCTCCAGCCTGGTGATCCTGCTCTTCACCTATCTGAACCTGAACCGCTGGCACACGCATCTTTCCTACGTCACCTTCGCGTGGATCATCGGGCTGGCGCTGCTGTTCGGCGTGGCAATCTACGACCCGTCCATCGCCGCCGGCATCGCGCGCCTGTCCTTCGCGCTGACGGCCACCGCCGGCATCGTGCTGATCGTCTATCTCGGTTTCAACCGCTACGACCGCGCCATCCTGCTGGTGCCGGCCTGGGCGCTCATCCTCGTGTGGCTGTTCGGCGCCTGGCTGACGGTGACGGGCCGGCTCGACAACGACATCATCCAGCCGGCGCTCGGCGGCGGCCTCGTGCTGATCGTGCTGCTCATCGGCTTCACCGTGATGCAGCACGCGTTTGCCGGCGGCGCCTATTCGCAGGGGCTGTTCTCCGATCTCGAGCGGCAGGCGCTGGCGCTGACCGGCTCCGGCGACACCGTGTTCGACTGGGACGTGGCGCGTGACCGGGTGGTGACGACGCCGGACATTTCCGGCCGCCTCGGCCTGGAGCCCGGCACCATGCACGGCCCCGTGCGCAACTGGGTGCCGCGCCTTCACCCCGACGACCGCGACCGCTTCCGCGCCACGCTGGACGTGCTGCTGGAACACCGCAAGGGCCGGCTCAACCACGAATTCCGCATCCGCGCCGAGGACGGCCATTTCCACTGGCTGAAGATCCGCGCCCGGCCGGTGGTCGGCGCAACCGGCGAGGTCATCCGCTGCGTCGGCACCATCATCGACGTGACCGAGCAGAAGAACTCCATCGACCGGCTGCTGGCCGATGCGCTGCACGACAACCTGACCGGCCTGCCGAACCGCCAGCTCTTCCTCGACCGCCTGCAATCGGTCATCGCCATCGCTCCGTCGAGCGGCGTCAAGCCGACCGTCATGTCCATCGACATCGACCGCTACAAGCACGTCAACGACGCGCTCGGCATCGCGGCGGGCGACAATATCCTGATCGCGCTGACGCGCCGCCTGCGCCGCCTGCTGCGCCCGCAGGACACGCTGGCCCGGCTTTCCGGCGACCAGTTCGGCCTGATCCTCGTATCGGAAAACGACCCCGTGAAGGTCGCGGATTTCGCCGACGCGATCTCCAAGGCGATCATGGTGCCGATCAACTTCGCCGGCCGCGAGATCATCCTGACGGCCTCCATCGGGCTAGCCTCCTTCGTCGACCAGCAGGCGCATGCCAGCGACCTTCTGGCCGATGCGGAACTGGCCATGTACCGTGCCAAGCGGGCCGGCGGAAACCGGGTGGAGCCGTTCCGCCCGGCCTTCCGCAACACCGGCGCCGACCGTCTCCAGCTCGAGACCGACCTGCGGCGCGCGCTCGACCGGCGCGAACTGTCGATGGTCTACCAGCCGATCATCCGCCTTTCGGACGGCGAGATCGCCGGTTTCGAGGCGCTGATGCGCTGGGAACACCCCAAGCGCGGCCAGATCCCGCCGATCGAATTCGTTCCGATCGCCGAACTGTCCGGCATGATCGGCGCGCTCGGCGCCTTCGCCCTGGAACGGGCCTGCACCGACCTGATGTCGTGGGAGAACCAGACCGGCGAACTGCCGATCTTCCTGTCGGTTAACGTTTCCAGCGCCCAGTTGCTCAACAGCGAACTGTGCACCGACGTGCGCTCGGCGCTGTCGAAGACCCAGTGCAAGCCCGAGCGGCTGAAGCTGGAGCTGACCGAAAGCGTGGTGATGGAAAACCCCGAACAGGCCCGCCTCGTGCTCGACAAGCTCAAGGAAATGGGACTTTCCCTAGCGCTCGACGATTTCGGCACCGGCTATTCGTCGCTCGCCTATCTCACCCGCTTCCCCTTCGACACGATCAAGCTGGACAAGGCGCTGCTCAACGACGACATGGGCGAAAAGCGCGGCATCATGCTGCGTTCGGTGATTTCGATGGCGCGGGAAATGAAGATGCAGGTCGTGGCGGAAGGCATCGAGGCGCCCGAGGACGTGGCCGATCTCGCCCGCATGGGCTGCGACTACGGACAGAGCTTCCTGTTCGGCGCGCCGATGAGCCCGGATTCGATCCTCAGGCTTCTGAAGGAACGCTTCCTGCAACAGAAGCGCGCCTGAGCGCCGGCGCCGGTCGGGCTCTGTTGTCCTAGACGGGGCCGAGCTTCGCCCGGCTTCTTCCGGCTCCCGGCGGGCTGCTGTACGCCGCCCGCCATATTCAAATCCGATGCGTCATGCCGCCTGGACCGGCAGGGTCGCGGCATTCGCCTGCCCCTGCACGAGCTGGTGGATATATTCGAGCTTCGCCGTGACCGCCGGCGTCAGCACGAAGGGGTAGATGTCGCCCTCGCCCAGACTGCGCTGAATCGAATTGATGGCGACGGAGAGCGGCACCCAGGCGGCGACGAGCTGCGCGGCGCTGGTCGCCCGGTAAGGATCGAAGGCGACCTCGACGGCCATTTCCTCATGGCCGCGCGGATCGATGGCGATCCCGAAGGCATGGGCGGTTTCCAGCGTATCGGCGATGTGGAGATAATGCGCGAAGCATTCCGCGAAATCCTCCCAGGGATGGGTCGTCGCGTAGGAGGAGATATAGGTCTGCTGCCAGCCGAGCGGCGGGCCGTTTTCGTAATGATACTGGAGCGCGGCGGCGTAGTCCTGCCGCTCGTCGCCGAAGACGGCTCGGCATTCCTCCAGCCGTCCGACGTCGCGCACCAGTTTGTTCCAGATGAAATGGCCGACCTCGTGGCGGAAATGGCCGAGCATGGTGCGATAGGGCTCGTCCATGTTCTCCTTGGCGGCCACACGCACCGCGTCGTCGGCCTCGGCCGCACGGATGGCGATCCGCCCTTCGTCATGCAGCGTCATCGCCGCGACGGTGTTGCCGTTGTCGTCGATCTGGTCCTCCAGCAGGTCGAAGACCAGCCCGCCCTGCGGGTCCTCCATGCGCGTCGGATGCGGCAGGTTCAGCTTTAGGATCGAATAGAACAGGTGCCGCTGCGCCTGGCCGATGCGCCGCCAGCGGTCCAGCCCCTGCGGCGTATCCGTGTTGGGAACGAGACGGTTATGCCGGCAGGCGAGGCAGAAGCCGTCCGTTCCACCGACAGGCACCGTCCAGTTGCAGATATCGGCGGCGGCGTTGGCGCACATCAGAAGCGGCGCGGCCTGCGGCTCGTTCACCGGTCGCAAGGCCCCGTCATCGCCCTGTTCGAGCGCGTGCATTGCCAGACGCTCGGGAACAAAGCCGAGATTGTGGCCGCAATTGACGCAGGACCGATTGTCGAAATGAATTGTATGACCGCAGGCATCGCAGGCGAACAATCTCATGGCGATCTCCAGTATCGAAGAAGACGGAAATGAAACCGGAATACGGTAACGCCGCCGGCTTTCGCACACCCGCAAGGCCGTAGGGGAGCGGCCTTGGGGTGCGAGAGCCGGCGGCGGAACCCGCCGAAGCGGGGGAACTGTTACAGACGGTCGACCGCGTTCTTCAACGTGTCCTTCGCCTTGCCGGTGGCGACCTGGGCCTTGCCCTTGCCTTCCTGCACAGCGCCCTTGGCCTGGAGCTTGGGATTGTCGGTCGCCTTGCCGACGGCCTTCTTGGTCTTGCCCGCCACTTCGTTGGCGGTACCCTTGATCTTGTCGGAGGTGCTACCCATCGCTGTGTTTCTCCTCTGTTCGTTCCATCGCGTTATGCGATGGTCGAAAGGAGAACGCGGCAGATTCGATTTGGTTCCGGGCCCTCGCGGGATCAGGCGTGGCCGGCCTCGCGCGACAGCATCGCGGGGTTGATACCCAGAAGCGCCAGCGCCTGATCGTACTTCGCCTCCAGCGGCGTGTCGAAGATCAACCGCTCATCGGCCGGGCAGGTCAGCCAGCCGTTGGACGAGATCTCGCGTTCCAGCTGCCCCGGACCCCAGCCGGAATAGCCGAGCAGCATGGCGGCCTTGCGCGGCCCCCTGCCGCCCGAAATGGCGCGGACGATGTCGAGCGTGGCGGTCAGCGAAATCTCGTCGCTGACGGGAATGGACGACTCGCTGGAATAGTCGTCGCTGTGCAGGACGAAACCGCGCCCGGTCTCCACCGGACCGCCGCTCTGGATCGGGAACCGCCGGGCGCTTTCCGGCAGGCGGATCGCCTCGTCGTCCCCCACCATGTCGAGATGCAGCAGGACATCCGTAAAGCTCAATGCCTGGGAGCGGTTGATGATGAAGCCCATAGCGCCTTCCTGCGTATGGGCGCAGATATAGACGACGGCACGCGAGAAATTGTGATCCTCCATGCTGGGCATGGCGATCAGGAAATGGCCGTCGAGAAAACCGCGCTCTCTCTTGTCCACAAGCGTCGACAGGGTCATCCATGCCTCCGTTCGGGCCGCGGCCTGGCCTCAGGCGGCTTCGTGACCCGTTCATGCAGGATGCGGCATCCGGCAGCGTCAATCAACCCGAATCAACGGAAAATGATCGGCCGGCATGCCGCGGAGACTGGAGAGCGGCGCGGCGATGCGCTAAAGCCGCGGCATGAAAACAACGATGCGCGCGCTCACTCTCCTCGTTTCCTTCCTCCTGTTTCCCGCCCTTGCGGATGCGGGCATCTCCGGCTGGGCGGAAAATCCCGGTGCGCGCATGCGCATCGTCGTCCTGCCGCCGGACGCCGACGGCCACATCCGCGGCGCGCTCGAAATCGAGCCGACGGCGGGCTGGATCACCTACTGGCGCGAGCCGGGCGATGCGGGGACGCCGCCGCAGATCACGATCGCGCCGGAAAGCGGGCTCTCGCTCGACGCCCTGCGCTTTCCGCCGCCCAAGACCTTCCGGCAGAACGGCGTGCGCGACATCGGTTACGACGGGCCCGTCGCCCTGCCCTTCACCCTCAAGGGAAACGCGAAGACCGGAACGCTCAAGGCCAGCGCCTTCATCGGCATCTGCAAGGAAATCTGCATTCCCTTCCAGGCCGAGTTCGAGGTGCCGCTGCAAGGGGCGGGCAGCGAGGCGGAGGCCGTGGTGCAAAAGGCCGAGGCCCGCCTGCCCGAAGCGCCTTCGGCCGACTTCTTCGCTAGCAAGCCGCGCATCGGCGCGGACGGCCGGACCGTGACCGTTCCCGTCCGCCTGCCCGAGGCCGGGGACTGGCCCGCCTTCTACCTGACCGGCCCGGAAGGCTACGTCTATCTCGACCCCTCGCTCGAACAGGGGGGCAAGTCCGACACCTACGCGATCTTCCGCGTCGAGGAACTTCCGCGCGGCTACACGCTTTCGGGCAAGACGTGGACGCTTCTTGCCGTCTCCGGCCAGCGCGCGATGGAAACGCCGCTTGTTTTTGACTGACGTCAACCTATAGTCCCTTGAGAGCAAAGCGCGGCTTCCCGGCCGCGCTCCAATCGAGGAGACGACTATCATGACCATTGCCATCGGCGACACGATCCCGGCCGCGACCTTCAAGGAAAAGACGGCGGACGGCCCGGCCGAGATCACCACCGAACAGCTCTTCAAGGGCAAGAAGGTGGTGCTGTTCGCGGTGCCGGGCGCCTTCACGCCGACCTGCACCCTGAACCACCTGCCCGGCTATGTCGAAAACTACAACCTGCTCGTCGAGAAGGGCATCGACGACGTCGCCGTAGTCGCCGTCAACGACTGGCACGTCATGAGTGCCTGGGCGCAGGCCTCCGGCGGCTTCGGCAAGATCCGCTTCCTGGCCGACTGGGACGCCTCCTTCACCAAGGCGCTCGGCCTCGATATCGACCTTTCCGGCGGCGGCCTCGGCGTGCGCTCCAAGCGCTACGCGATGATCGTCGACGACGGCGTGGTGAAGCACATCGCCGTCGAGGAAAACCCCGGTCAGGCCACGGTCTCCAGCGCCTCGTCCATCCTCGAGCAGCTCTGAGCCGTTCCGGCGGAAACGCGAAGGCGCGGGATGCAAGGCCCGCGCCTCAAGCAGCCGATAATCGGCTCATCGCTCTCTTTCGTCATGGTCGGGCCTGACCCGACCATCCACCGCGCCGCTTGCGGCGTGGACCCTCGGCTCAAGGCCGAGGGTGACGAAGGAGAGGTGGTGAATACGAAGGCACGGACCCCGCTCCGTCTCACATCTCGATATCGTAGACGATGATGCCGGCCAGCCCGCCATCCAGCGACTGGACGATCCGCTCGCTGACGGCGCGGTGCGCGGGATGGGCGAGATAGCGGTCGCGGGCGTCCGTGGTGTCGAAGGTCACGACGAAACCGTCGAGGAAACCGCCGTCGAGATGCTCCGGCGAGACGTTCGGGCCGGCCTTGATGCTGGCGACACCCGGGATCACGCTCTTGAGGCTCGCGACATCGCGATAGAGCGCCTCTTTCTCCTCCGCCGTCGTCGCAGCCTTGAGACGTAGAAACACGCAGTGCAGGATCATCGTCGGCTTCTCCTGTTTGAACCGGTTCCGGGCAGAGCCCCCGGAACCGCTACTTTCTTCTGTAGGGCTCCATGCCGCGCCGGGCAAGCTCGTCCGCGCGCTCGTTCTCGGGGTGGCCGGCATGTCCCTTGACCCAGTGCAGCGTCACCTTGTGGCGGCCGCGGGCCTCCTCCAGCGCCTGCCAGAGTTCGGCATTCTTGACCGGCTTCCTGTCGGCGGTCTTCCAGCCGTTCTTCTTCCAGCCGAAAATCCACTTGGAAATGCCGTCCTTCACATAGGCGCTGTCGGTATAGAGATCGACCTCGCAAGGCGACTTCAGGGCGTTCAGGGCCGAGATCGCCGCCATCAGCTCCATGCGGTTGTTGGTCGTCTCGGCCTCGCCGCCGCACAATTCCTTCTCGACCTCGCCATAGCGCAGGACCGCGCCCCAGCCGCCGGGGCCGGGATTGCCGGAACAGGCGCCGTCGGTGAAGATATCGACATGCTTCATCACACGTCGATCCCGTATTCGCCGGGCGAGACGACGCCGCGGTGGAAACGCAGCTTGCCCAGATATTCGAGCGGGTCCTTCTTCACCACGAGCGCACCCGCCGGCGTCGTCAGCCAGTCGTAGAGGCGGGTAAGGAAGAAGCGCAGCGCCGATCCCCGCGCCAGCGTCGGCAGGGCGGCGATTTCCGCGTCGCTCAGGGCGCGGACCGAGCGGTAGCCTTCCAGAAGCGCCCTGCCCTTGGTGACGTTATAGTCGCCGTTCTTCTCGAAGCACCAGGCGTTCAGGCATATCGACACGTCATAGGCCAGCATGTCGTTGCAGGCGAAATAGAAGTCGATCAGGCCGGAGAGCCGGTCGCCGAGGAAGAAGACGTTGTCCGGAAAGAGATCGGCGTGGATCACGCCCTGCGGCAGGTCGTTCGGCCAGTTTTGCGAGAAGAAGGCCATTTCCGCGCCGATTTCGTCCTCCAGCCCCTTTTCCACCTCGTCGGCGCGGGCGGCGGATTTCTCCCACAAGCCCTTCCAGCCTTCCAGCGACAGGGCATTCGGCCGCTTCAGCGCGAAATCGGCGCCGGCAAGGTGCATGGCAGCCAGCGCCGCGCCCACTTCCCGGCAATGCCGGGCCTCCGGCTTCCGCAGCCACATGCCCTCGAGAAAGGAGATCAGCGCCGCCGGACGGCCCGAAAGCTCACCGAGAAGCGCGCCGTCCCTGCGCGGCAGCGGCAGGGGGCAGGTCAGCCCGCGGCTTGCCAGATGCTCCATCAGGCCGAGGAAGAACGGCAGGTCGCCCCTGTCCACCCGCTTTTCGTAGAGCGTCAGGATCAGCGGGGCCTTCGTCGTGTGCAGCAGGAAGTTGGAGTTCTCGACCCCTTCCGCGATGCCCTTGTAGGACAGCAGATCCCCCGCATCGTATGCGGTGAGGAAATTCCTGAGATCGACCTCGTTGATATCGGTATAGACTGCCACGCCTGAAGACTCGCCGCTTTGCTTCGTTCGCCGAACGGGATGGCATCGGCGGCGGGCGAGGTCAAGAGCGGGCGGAGCGAATGGCCGTGGCTTCCGGGGCCACGTCCGGCCCGGTCAAACCCGCGGCGGCGGGGCCTGGTCGCCGTTGACGAAGGCCATGTCGGCGACGGTGAGTTCAAGGCTGCGCAATTCGCGGTTGACGAGGAAATGCTCGTTTTCCTCCGTCGTGATCGCCAGGTCGACGGTCGCGTCGAATCGTTCCTTGAAGGCGGCGATGATCTCGTCGACGATGACCTCCGGCGCGGATGCGCCGGCCGACAGGCCGAGCGTTCCGATCGTGCCTATCTCGTCCCAGTCGAGTTCCGAGGCGCGCTGCACGAGAAGCGAGCGCTTTGCGCCGGCCTTCAGCGCCACTTCCACCAGCCGCTTCGAATTCGACGAATTGGGCGCGCCGACGACGATGAAGAGATCGCAGCCGGGCGCGGCCTGCTTCACCGCTTCCTGACGGTTGGTGGTGGCATAGCAGATGGAATCGGCCGCCGGTGCCTGAAGGGCCGGGAACCGCTCCTGAAGCCTTGCGATGACGCCGGCCGTATCGTCGACGGACAGCGTCGTCTGCGTCACGAAGCCGAGATTGTCCGGATCGACCGGCGGCTCCCAGACGCTGGCGTCCTCGACCGTCTCGACCAGCGAGACGGAGCCTTCGGGAAGCTGGCCCATCGTGCCGATCACTTCAGGATGCCCGGCATGGCCGATCAGAATGACATGGCGCCCGAGGCGCTGGTGGCGCATGGCCTGCTTGTGAACCTTCGACACCAGCGGGCAGGTCGCGTCGAGATAGAAGAGATTGCGGGCGGTGGCATCCGCCGGAACGGATTTCGGCACGCCGTGGGCCGAGAAGACCACCGGCTGGGCGCGGTGTTCGGCCGGGATCTCGTCCAGTTCCTCGACGAAGACGGCGCCCTTGGCTTCCAGTCCCTCGACCACATAGCGGTTATGGACGATTTCGTGGCGCACGTAGACGGGCGCGCCATAGGCCTTGAGCGCCAGAACGACGATCTGGATGGCACGGTCCACGCCGGCGCAGAAGCCGCGCGGGCCGCACAGGCGTATCGTCAGGGAGGGCTTGATCACATCAGGGGTCATGCTCGGTCCGCTTTTCATTTTCTTTCCTCTACAGATCGGGCCGAAAAACGGCAATGCCATTTCGTCACCCGCCGCTTTCGCTCACAATGGCTTGAGGAAGGGGCCAAATGGTCCTATTTCCGCCCCGTTCCGTTGGAAATGAAGGGGAAGCCCTTTTCTTATCGGGCGACGGTCGCCAAGAATGTCAGCAATGATTCGCATTCCAGAGGTACTCATGGGCCTTTCTTCCTTCGCGCGCGCCGGCCTTCTGGCTCTCGCCGCGGCCACCGCGCTCGCCGCCGTGCCGGCCGGCGCGCAACAGGCGACGCCGGGCAACGGACAGCCGGTTCCCGGCCAGTCCACCAGCGGCGCGCAGCCGCCCGGCGGCAAGACCTTCGGCGCCTGGTCGCAGGTGTGCGAGACGCCGCCCGGCGCGCAGGCCGAGCAATGCCTGCTCATGCAGAACGTCATCGACCAGGAACGGCCTGAAGTGGGCCTTTCCGTTGCCGTTCTCAAGACCGCCGACCGCAAGGTGCGCCTGATGCGCATTCTCGCCCCGCTCGGCGTCTGGCTGCACGACGGCGTCGATCTCTACATCGACGACAAGAAGGCCGGCCGCGCCTATTTCACGCGCTGCTTCCAGGAAGGCTGCACGCTGGAATTCGAGGTGCCGGACGACCTTCTGAAATCGCTGCGGGCGGGCGACGTCGCCATCTTCGCGCTGAAGGAATCGCCGGACAACGACGAGCGCATCGGCATACCGGTCGATCTCGCCGGCTTTTCCGAAGGTTACGATTCCCTGCCTTGAGGGCCGCCGCACCAGACACCATATAGGCGGCAGACCCCGCCAGACCCGGAAGCCGCCATGACCAGCACAGACCTTCTCTCGCTTTTCGACTGCTCCGAAAGCGAAATCCAGTCCATCGTCTCCTCCGCCCTGCACGGGGCCGACGACGGCGAGCTTTATATCGAGCACGCGCAGGCGGAATCGCTGACCATCGACGACGGACGGCTGAAGGGCGGCTCGTTCAACACGGACCAGGGCTTCGGCCTGCGGGCGGTGGCGGGCGAGACCGTGGGCTATGCCCATGCCGGCGAGATGTCGGCCGCAGCACTCAGGCGCGCCGCCGATGCCGCGGGCGCTGTCGCGCACGGGCATGGCGGCACCTACAGCGAACCGCCGCAGGGCACCAACCGCAAGCTCTACGGCGAGGAAAACCCGATCGGCAGCCCGAGCTTCGAGGAAAAGGCCAGGCTTCTCCAGACCGTCGACCGCTATCTGCGCGACAAGGACAGCCGCGTGCGGCAGGTCACGGCCTCCATTGCCGCAAGCTGGCAGGTGGTCGAGATCCTGCGCGCCGACGGCCACCGCGTCCGCGACATCCGTCCGATGACGCGCCTCAACATCTCCGTCGTCGCCGGCGAAGGCGACCGGCAGGAATCGGGCAGCTTCGGCTTCGGCGGACGCATGGGCTTCGACGCCTTCCTCACCGAAGAACACTGGCAGAAGGGCGCCGACGACGCGCTGCGGCAGGCGCTCGTCAATCTTCAGGCCGTCGAGGCCCCGGCGGGCACGATGGACGTGGTGCTCGGCGCCGGCTGGCCAGGCGTCATGCTGCACGAGGCCGTGGGCCACGGTCTCGAAGGCGACTTCAACCGCAAGAAGACCTCGGCCTTTGCCGGCCTCCTGGGCGAGATGGTGGCCGCGCCGGGCGTGACCGTCGTCGATGACGGCACGATCGGCGAGCGCCGTGGTTCGCTGACCGTCGACGACGAGGGAACGCCCTCCGGCTACAACGTGCTGATCGAGGACGGCCGCCTCGTCGGCTACATGCAGGACCGCCAGAACGCCCGGCTGATGGGCATGAAGCCGACCGGCAACGGCCGCCGGCAGGGCTATTCGCACCGGCCCATGCCGCGCATGACCAACACCTACATGCTCGGCGGCGACAAGACGCCGGACGAGATCATCGCCTCGGTGAAGAAGGGGCTTTACGCCGTCTCCTTCGGCGGCGGCCAGGTGGACATCACCTCCGGCAAGTTCGTGTTCGGCTGCACCGAGGCCTACCTGATCGAGGACGGAAAGATCGGCGCGCCGGTGAAGGGTGCGATGCTGATCGGCAACGGGCCGGACGCGATGAAGCGCGTCACGATGGTCGGCAACGACATGAAACTCGACACCGGCATCGGCAATTGCGGCAAGGCCGGCCAATGGGTCCCGGTCGGCGTCGGCCAGCCGCACCTGCGCATGGACCAGATCACGGTGGGCGGCACCCGGGCCTGATGGGCAATGCGCTCGTTCCCGAACTGGCCGTCACCGACTGGCAGGCCAGCCGCGCCTTCTATTGCAACCTCATCGGTTTCACCGTGCTCTACGAGCGTCCCGAAGAGGGCTTCAGCTTCCTGACGCTCGATCAGGCCGAACTGATGATCGACCAGATCGGCCTCGGGCGCACCTTCGCGGTCGATGGCGCGCCGCTCGAACGCCCGCTCGGGCGCGGTCTCAACCTGCAAATCCGCGTTCCGGACGTCCGCACCATCCTCCCCCGGCTCGAGGCGGCAGGCGTGCCGCTCTACCTGCCGCTCGAAGAGAAATGGTATCGCCGCGATACCCGCGAAACCGGCAACCGCCAGTTCGCCGTCGCCGACCCCGATGGCTACCTCCTCAGACTGTACGAAGACCTCGGCGAACGCTGAAGCCCGTCAACCGTCATCCGGCCTGAACCGCCACTTGCGCTCGACGGCGGCGGCAAGGTCGATACCGTTATTGTGGGCGAAAAGCAGGATGTGCCCCAGCACGTCGGCGGTCTCGTCCTCCAGATCGCGACGCCTTTCCTCCTCGCTCCTGCCCTTGGCGCGGCCCCGGCCGGACAGGCGGTTCCAGGCCTGCGTCAGTTCCCCCACCTCCTCGTGAAGCTTGAGCAGGAACCAGTCGGCATCGCGGCGGATGCCGTTCGAATCGGCATAGCGGCGCGAGGCGTCCTCGAAGCGGCGTTGCAGGTCGGCAAACATTTTGTTCTCCATTTGTTCACGCAAAAATAATCAGGATTCGGACCGGCTGTCCACCGTTTTCGCGGTGGGCGGCTGTCTTGGGAGAACCCTTGCAAAGCCACGCCGTGGAGCGCTAGACCGGAGGGCGCGTAGCCGTTGCGACGGCACGCGGTCTTCGTTTCGTGCCTCCCATCCGGAAACCGGTTCCATGTCCTTCCTCGAAGCCTCCGGGCTTTCCAGCGGCGCCATCGCCCTTCTCGTCGGCGTTTCCTTCCTCGCCGGCCTGGCGCGCGGTTTTTCGGGGTTCGGCGGCGCGCTGATCTTCATGCCGCTGGCCAGTGCGCTGGTGGGGCCGCGGATCGCGACCGTCGCCCTGCTGCTGGCCGACGCGGTGATGACCGCCGGCATGCTGCCGAACGGCTGGCGCAACGCCAACCGGCGGGAGACCTTCGTCATGCTGGCCGGCGCGCTCGTCGGCGTTCCGGCGGGGGCCGCCGCACTCGCGCACCTGCCGCCGCTTTCGGTGCGCTGGGGCATCTGCATCCTGGTCTTCGCGATGCTTGTCCTGCTCGTTTCCGGCTGGCGCTATCGCGGCCGGCCGAAAACGCCGCTGACGGTGCTGGTGGGAGCGGTGGCCGGCTTCTTCGGCGGCGCGGCGCAGTTGAGCGGCCCGCCGGTCGTCGCCTACTGGCTGGGCCGCGCGCTTCCCGCGAGCCGCATGCGGGCAAGCATCGTGCTCTATTTCGGCCTCGGCTCGGTGCTTTCAGCGGCGAGCTATTATGCCAACGGGCTTTTCGTGAAGGAAGCCTTCGCCGTGGCGCTGATCGCCTGCCCGAGCTTCGGCCTCGGCATCGCCGCCGGCGCGCGGCTGTTCGGCCTGGCGAGCGAGGCGACCTTCCGGCGCATCTGCCTCGGCCTCATCGCCGCCGCTGCCGTGCTCGGCCTGCCTGTTTTCGGGTGAAACCGGCAGGCCGCATGTCCTGACAGCTCAGGGATAGAGCCGCGCCTTGCCCCACGGCGCATCCGGCGCGCCGCGTTCGAACAGCACGCGGTCGTGCAGACGGAAAGGCCGGTCGTGCCAGAACTCGATGGAGGTCGGGCGGATGCGGAAACCCGACCAGTATTGCGGCCGTGGAATCTCGCCGATGGCGTATTTCGCGGTGTATTCGGCCACGGCCTTTTCCAGCGCGAAGCGGCTTTCGAGCGGGCGCGACTGCTTCGAGGCCCAGGCGCCGATGCGGCTGCCGCGCGGGCGCGACGCATAATAGGCATCGGCCTCGGCGTCCGTCACCGGCTCGACCGGCCCGCGGATGCGCACCTGGCGGCGCAGCGACTTCCAGTGGAAGCACATGGCGGCCTTCTTCTGGCCGAGGATTTCGCGGCCCTTGCGGCTTTCGAAATTGGTATAGAAGACGAAGCCGGCCGTGTCGTAGCCCTTCAGCAGGACCATGCGCACGTTCGGCAGGCCGGTCTCGTCGACGGTGGCGAGCGCCACCGCGTTGGGATCGTTGACTTCCGCGGTTTCGGCATCCTTGAGCCAGCGTTCGAACAGGGCGAACGGCTCCTCTTCGGCGGTGAAGTCACCGCTTGTTAACCCATTCTCCGTCATATTAAGTAAAATGCTCCGAACTTGGCCCGGCAAGGGCCAGCGACACGATGAAAGGTGATCGTCATAACAAAAAGCCGGAACACCAGAAAGGGTGCGCTTCGGATCGGCAGTGCTTTTTTTGCCGTGTCGCTTTTGTGTGCGGCACTTTCAGGCTGCATGAGCTTCGACTTTTTCGATTCGCGCACGGACTCCTCCGTCACCACGAATTCGGTGCCGCAGAAGAAATCGCAGGAAGCGGTTTCCGACGAGGCCACCGTGCGCAATGCCGTGACCTCCGCCGACCTGGCGAAGCTCGGCCAGTCTCCCCTGCCCTGGGCCAACGCCTCGACCGGCAGCGCCGGCGTCGTCACCGCCATCAACGAGAACCGCATCGGCGGCACCCTGTGCCGCAGCTTCTCCACCACGCGCCACGCCTATGACGGCATCGCCGCCTTTACCGGCGACACCTGCCTCGACGCCAACGGCGAATGGAAGCTCGTGCGTTTTACGCGACAGAACTGACCCCCATCTCCATAAACTATCGATTAGCAATTCTGGCTTAATCTCGGCAGCAGGGTAAGTGCGCCCGCGGCATGTCTTCCGGTTGCGTGGGCCGTGCGCACGAGTGTTCGAGTAGAGTAGCGGCTGTGCCGAACCGGCGGCATGGCCGTCGAAGTTTCGGTGGCCACGATGCGCGATCCGTATACCGTTCTCGGCGTCAGGCAGGACGCCCAGGACGAAGAAATCAAGGCAGCCTGGCGGGCCCGGGTGAAAAGCGTGCATCCCGACCACAATCGGGACGACCCGCAGGCCGCTGCCCGCTTCGCGGAAATCGGCGCGGCCTACGAACTGTTGCGCGACCCGCAGAAACGCAACCGCTACGACGCCCGCCACGGCAAGGCCGATGGTGACGGCGAAACCATCATGCAGAAGCGGCAGGCCGCCCGCGAAGCGGCCGAACGCGCCCACGCCGCCCGTGAGGAAGCCGCCCGGGTGATGGAGGAACTGGCGCGGGCGAACGCCCAGCGCGCCGCGCAGGCCGCCCGGGAGACGTCCGGCGCGACTTCCGACGACAGCGCCGAGGCGATGGTGAACCGCATCTTCGGCACCGGCGAAAAGGCCGGCGCGGCGGGCGCGGCGCAGGACACGGCGCCGAAGCAGGACGCCGCGCCGCAGCAGGGCGCCTATGACGGCGGCGCCGGGCCCGCGGATGCGACGACGGAAACCACCCAGACATCGTCCCCCGAGGAGACCGAGGCCGGCCGCGCATCTTCCGCGCCGCTGTCGGTTCAGGCGATCGATCTCATCAGCTACTGGATCCGCCGCCTGCGCGGCATCGAGCCGGTGCCGGAAAAGGCGCCCGATATCGTCACGGACGTCACGGTGTCCATCGACGACCTGATCGCGGGCCGCAAGGTCTACGCGACGCTGTTCGACGGGCGCGAGGTGCGCGTCCAGCTCGAGCCCGGTATGACCCGGGACCATGTGGTGCGGATCGAGGGCCAGGGGCACCGCTTCCAGGGCATGCAGCGCGGCGACGTGCGCGTCACGCTGAAGATCGCCCCCGACCCGCGCTTCGACGTGGAGGGTTTCGATATCCACACCGTTCTTCCGGTCACGCTCGAAAATGCCGTGCTGGGTTGCGAAAGCACCGTCGAATCGCCCGAGGGGCCGGTCGCCATCAGCATCCCGCCGTGGTCGGATTCCAACCGTTCCATCCGCATCGAGGGCCAGGGCCTGCCGGAAACGGAAGACCGGCGCGGCGACCTGGTGGTGGAACTGCGCCTCGTCCTGTGGGAAAAGCCGGACGACAAGGTGACGGACCTGATGCGCCACATGCGCGAAGGCCTGTATATCTGAGGCCGCCACGCGCCGAGCAAGCATTGTTACAGCGCCTTACACGAGATGATCCGGCCCCGCTTGAACGCTCCCGCCGGCTATGCCATAGGCATCATTCAAGATGCCCGGACCCTCCCGACACCACGGAGAGACCCGGGCCGGAACCATTTCGATAGCAATTTCGATTCTGGCGCCGCGCTTTTCATGACGCCGCGCAGAAGAAGCAGGGAGCAATACATGGCTGAGCTTTCCGGTCTGCTGGCAGGCAAACGCGGCCTCATCATGGGCGTTGCGAACAATCGTTCCATCGCCTGGGGCATTGCCAGGGCCGCACGCGACGCGGGCGCCGAACTGGCCCTCACCTGGCAGGGCACGGCGCTGAAGAAGCGCGTCGAGCCGCTCGCCGGCGAACTCGACGCCTTCATGGCCGGCGATTGCGACGTCACCGATCTCGAAAGCATCGACACGGTGTTCGACGCGCTGGAAAAGAAGTGGGGCAAGATCGACTTCGTGGTCCACGCCATCGCCTTTTCCGACAAGGACGAGCTGACCGGCCGCTATCTCGATACCAGCCGCGACAACTTCACCAGGACGATGGACATTTCTGTCTATTCCTTCACCGCCATCGCCAAGCGGGCCGAGCGCATCATGAACGACGGCGGCTCGATGGTGACGCTGACCTATTACGGCGCGGAAAAGGTGATGCCGCACTATAACGTCATGGGCGTCGCCAAGGCGGCACTGGAAGCCTCCGTGCGCTACTTGGCCGTCGACCTCGGCGGCCGCGGCATCCGCGTCAACGCGATCTCGGCGGGCCCGATCAAGACGCTCGCCGCATCCGGCATCGGCGACTTCCGCTACATCCTCAAGTGGAACGAATACAATGCGCCGCTGAAGCGCACCGTCACCATCGAGGAAGTCGGCAAGTCGGCGCTCTACATGCTGTCGGACCTGTCGACCGGCGTGACCGGCGAGGTCCATCACGTCGATTCCGGCTATCACACGGTCGGCATGAAGGCGGTGGACGCCCCGGATATTTCCGTCGTCAAGGAATGATATCGTCAGGGGCGGGACCCAGGGCGCTTCCGCCGCACGGCGAGGCGCCTTTCCCCCTCGTCCCGGACGATGCGGGACACGGCAAGCCGCCGGCCATCGCCGCCTGAACACCCCACCAGGAGCCGACATGCTGATCTATGTCATCCGCCACGGCCAGACGGACTGGAACGCCGAGCAGCGTATGCAGGGGCAGCGCGACATTCCGCTGAACAGCCTCGGACGGGCGCAGGCGACCGGCAACGGCGAGGCGCTGAAGGCGGTTCTCGGGGCGAGCGCCGCGGCCTACGACTACGTCGCCAGCCCCCTCGGCCGGACCCGCGAAACGATGGAGCGCATGCGCAGCGCGATGGGCCTCGACCCGCGCAACTACACGACCGACGCACGGCTGGTGGAAGTCTCGTTCGGCGATTGGGAAGGCTTCACGCTGGCGGAGCTCGCGCAGCGCTTTCCCGAGCGGGTGGCCGAGCGCGAACGCTCGAAGTGGGATTTCATTCCCCCCGGCCCCGCTGCCGAAAGCTATGAAATTCTGTCGTGGCGGGTAGGCTCCTGGCTCGCCTCCGTCAACCGCCCCACCGTCTGCGTCTGCCACGGCGGCGTCATCCGCAGCCTGTTCCGTCTCGTCGGCGGTCTGGAGCCCGATCAGGCGGCCGTTGCGGAAACGCCGCAGGACCGCATCCTGTCGGTCGCACCGCGCGAGGGCCGGATCGGCTGGGTCTGACGCGAGCGGCCCGGCGTTCCACCGAACCACCAAACCGCTCGACTTCCCTGTTTTCACGCAATTCCGGACGCAATACCGCTGCCGCGCTTTTGCGTCCGGAACTGCCCTATTCGCTGACCTGAAGGTCGTCCACGATGCGCCGGCCGTCCACGACGGTGTAGAAGACGACGACCGTCTGCCCGGTCGCCAGCCCTCCGAAGTTGAACTCCTCCGGAACCTCGTAGTTCTTGCCGTCGTCGAGCGTGATCGTCAGCTTGTCGGTGTCGATCCGGGCGATCTTGGCCTCGACATCGGCGCTCTGGGCGAACGAGGTCACGGGCAGCAGGACGCCGACCGTTATCAGCAGAGCTAGGATGATATGCACGGAGCGGGCTCCCTTACGATCCATTCTTGAGCGACGCGGCAAGAATACTCTCCTGAATATGGCGAATTGCGGCCCGCAAGATGACATTAGGGCAACGATTGATGGACCTATTTCGGGCGCCTTTCAAGGGCGTAGCCGGTTTATGCTCAGCTTGCCTTGCCTATTTCAAGGATTATGGGGAAATGCTAAATTAACCTCCCCTTTCTATCGTCTTTCCTTGAAACGAAAAGGGACGGGGTTTGAATTACTGGGCTATCCAACGACGGCGTTTCCGCGATTTCATGCAGCGAACGGGCGTCGCCGTGGCTGGCGCGGGTCTGATTGCGCTGTCCATCGTCGCCATTAGCGTCGCCCTCGACCGCCAGAACAGCCAGACCTATCGCACCGCTCTGCACGAGGACGCCGACCGGACCGCCTTCTTCCTCCAGCAGCGCCTGTCCGGCCAGATCAAGGCCGACCAGAACACCGCGCGCAATCTCGCCCGCGCCTTTGCGCTGAACCCCGACGAGGCCATGCACCGGTTCGCCGACGAGGCGCAGTTCGTTCTGGCCACCAACCCCTATTTCACCCGGATCGACATCGCGCCCGCGGCCAGGCTGGCCTACAGCTTCCCGCAACATCCCGAAACCGGGCTGGCGGGTCTTTCGCTGACGGAGCGCTATGCCGGCGAGGGCCGCCAGATGCGGCATGCCGAAGCCAATCTCCACAAGGGCCGGCCCTCGCTGATCGCGACGCAGGAGGGCCAGCTGGTCCTGCTGACGCCGGTGATGATCAACCCGCTCAACCAGTCGACCGGCACCTTCTGGGGCACGGTCGAAATCATCATCGCCGAAAACCATTTCTTCAATGCCGCCGGCTTTACCGTCATGACCCCGGAGATCTTCCACGAGATCCGCGACATGCGCGTGGCCATCCGCGATATTTCCGGACGCGGCAACGGCATCGCGCCGACCTATCTGTTCGGCGATCCGGAGATGGCGGGCGAGACGCCGGTGGTCCGCCGCGTTCCCTTCGACGGCGGCGCGCTGGAAGTCATGGTCATGCCGGCAACGGGCTGGGACATCCCGTGGGCCAAGGCGGCGGCGTTCCGCTTCGCCCTCGTGCTGGCCGGCTGCGCCATCATTATCCCGATCTTCGGCGCCAGCATGCTGATCGCGGAGCGCAACAGCAACATCGTCGCGCTCCAGGGCCGCGAGGCCCGGCTGCTGGAGCTTTCGCAGCGCTACAACCTGGCGATGGAATCCTCCCACATCGGCATCTGGGAGATGCAGGACGGCTCGGACGACATCTACTGGGACGAGCGCGCGGCGATGCTGCACGGCGAGCTGCCGGAGGAAATCGTCAGCCCGCTGGAGCAATGGCTGATGCGCGTCGTGCCCGAGGACCGCGACAAGGTGCGGGCGCATTTCTGCGACGACAAGCTGACGGGCTGCACCTACAATACGACCTACCGCATCCAGACCAGCGACGGCTCCATCCGCTGCCTGCGCTCGGTCGGCTCGCGTTACGAAAGCGTCGGCACCTCGACCCGCACGACCGGCATCATCTGGGACGTGACATCGGACGAGATGCTGAACCAGACGCTACGCGAGGCGAAGGAACTCAGCGACATCAAGAACGCCGAACTCGAACTCGCCTTGCAGGAGCTTTCCAGCCGCGAGCAGGAGCTCGAAGACCTTTCGCGCAAGCTCGACCTGGCGCTGGAATCCTATCATTGCGGCATATGGGAAGCCAATCTGGAGAACGGAACCGAATACTGGGATGCACGCATGTGCCAGCTTTACGGCGTGCCGCCGGAACGGTGCATCGTGACCCACAAGGACTGGCTCGACGCCATCCATCCCGACGACCGCGTGCTGGCACGAACCAACATTGCGGAATTCGAGCCCGGCGCACGCACGAAAGCGCTCGTGGTGCGCGTCATCCGCCCCGACGGCGAGACCCGCTACATCCGCTCCGTCGGCCAGATGCATGTCGGGCGCGACGGCAGCCGCAAGATCATCGGCATCGCCATCGACGTGACGGAAGACACGCTGCTGACGCAGGCGCTGAAATCGGCCAAGCAGGAAGCCGACGTCAAGAACGTCGAGCTGGAAGCGGCCAAGAGCCGCATCGAGCACAACGCGCTCCACGATCCGCTGACCGCGCTCGGCAACCGCCGCAAGCTGGACCTCGAACTCGAGCGGCTTTCACAGGAAAGCGCGGGAAAGCGCGTCAGCTTCGCCATCCTCCATCTCGACCTCGACCGCTTCAAGCAGATCAACGACACGCTGGGGCACGCCGCCGGCGACGCGATGCTCAACCATGTGGCGCGGGTCCTGACGTCGAATGTCGGCCACCTGACGCCGGAGCCGGCGGCGAACCTCGTCGCCCGCATCGGCGGCGACGAATTCGTCATCCTCCTGCCGGGAACGGATTCGCGCACGGCCCTGACGGCGCTGGCCAACCGCATCGTCCAGGAAATCCGCCAGCCGGTGGAGATCGACGGCTTCTCCTGCCGCTGCGGCGTTTCCATCGGCATCGCGCAGGGTTCGGGCACCGACGTCGACGCGCGCAGGGTGCTCATCAACGCCGACATCGCCCTTTACCGCGCCAAGCGCATGGGCCGGAACCGCTACGAGTTCTTCACCCAGAACCTTCAGGCCGAAATCATCAACGCCAAGCGCATGGCCGACGAAATCCTCGCCGGCATCGACAACAACGAGTTCACCGCCTGGTATCAGCCGCAATTCTGCGCCAAGACCATGCAGCTGACCGGCGTCGAGGCGCTCGTGCGCTGGCATCATCCGACCCACGGTCTCATCACGCCGGACCGCTTCCTGAGCATCGCCGAGGAACTCAATGTCGTCGCCACGCTCGACCGGATGGTGATGCAGACGGCGCTGAAGGACCGGATGCGCTGGGCGGCGATGGGCATCAACGTGCCCAAGGTTTCCGTCAACGTATCGCTGCGCCGGCTGCACGACGAGGCGCTGATCGAAACCCTCAAGGGCCTGTCGATCACGCCGGGCGAACTCTGCTTCGAACTGGTGGAATCCATCTTCCTCGACGACCGCGAGGCGATCACCGACATCAATCTGGAGCAGATAAAGGCGCTGGGCATCGACATCGAGATCGACGATTTCGGCACCGGCCATACCTCCATCGTCAGCCTTCTGAAACTGAAGCCGAAGCGGCTGAAGATCGACCGCCAGCTCGTCATGCCGATCCTGGCGTCGACGCGCGAGCGGGCGCTGGTGCGCTCGATCATCGACATCGCCCGCTCGCTCGGCGTGGAAACGGTCGCCGAAGGGGTCGAGACGCTCGATCACGCGCGCATGCTCGCCGATCTGGGCTGCGACATGCTTCAGGGCTACGCCTTCGCCAAGCCGCTGTCCTTCGAGGACTTCGCCCAGCGCACCATCGAGACGGGCTGGAAATTCGCCGTGTGAGGCATTGTCCGGAAAAAACGCCCGCTGTGTCACCCCTTGAAGGAAATAAAGCCTTTTGCTTGAGGGGCGTTTTCCACTAAGAGTGTGCCCGTCGATCGCGCCTCAAGAAGCATTTCGGATACCCATGTCGCACAATACGTTCGGTCATCTTTTCCGCGTCACCACCTGGGGCGAGAGCCACGGCCCGGCACTCGGATGCGTGGTCGACGGCTGCCCTCCCGGCCTGACCTTCACCTCCGCCGACATCCAGTCCTTTCTCGACAGGCGCAAGCCCGGCCAGTCCCGTTTCGTGACGCAGCGCCGCGAGGCGGACGAGGTGCGCATCCTGTCCGGCGTCATGCCCTCCCCGGACGGCCAGGGCCACACCACCACCGGCACGCCGGTCTCGCTTTTGATCGAGAACACCGACCAGCGCTCCAAGGACTACGGCGAGATCGCCCGCCAGTACCGTCCCGGGCACGCAGACTATACCTACGACGTCAAATACGGCATCCGCGACTATCGCGGCGGCGGGCGCTCCTCGGCCCGCGAGACGGCGGCGCGCGTGGCGGCCGGCGCGCTCGCCCGGCTGGTCGTGCCCGGCGTGACGATCCGCGGCGCGCTGGTGCAGATCGGCAAGCACAGGATCGACCGCAGCCGCTTCGACTGGGCCGAGGTCGAGCGCAACCCGTTCTTCTGCCCTGACCCCGGAACCGTGCCGGTCTGGGAAGACTATCTCGACGGCATCCGCAAGGCCGGCTCCTCGGTCGGCGCCGTGGTGGAGGTGGTCGCCGACGGCGTGCCCGCCGGGCTCGGCGCGCCGCTCTACGGCAAGCTGGACCAGGACATCGCCTCGCTGCTGATGTCGATCAACGCCGTCAAGGGCGTGGAGATCGGCAACGGCTTCGAGGCCGCCGAAATCACCGGCGAGGAAAACGCCGACGAGATGCGCATGGGCAACGACGGCAAGCCGCTCTTCCTGTCCAACCACGCCGGCGGCATTCTCGGCGGCATCTCGACGGGCGCGCCGATCGTCGCCCGCTTCGCCGTCAAGCCGACCTCGTCGATCCTCACGCCGCGCCAGTCCATCGACGCGGACGGGCAGCAGGTCGAGGTGCGCACCAAGGGCCGCCACGACCCCTGCGTCGGCATCCGCGCCGTGCCCGTCGGCGAAGCGATGCTCGCCTGCGCCATCGCCGACCATTACCTGAGAGACCGCGGCCAGACCGGCCGCCTGAAATAACGCAAGGACAACCGAGATGAGCTTTGACCAGAAGCGCGTCGTGGACGCCATCCGCGCCTTCGAAGCTGGTGAAATCGTCGTCGTCACCGATGACGACGACCGTGAAAACGAAGGCGACCTGATCGTCGCTGCCGTTCATTGTACGGCGGAAAAGATGGCGTTCATCGTGCGCCACACCTCGGGCATCGTCTGCGCGCCCATGCCGAAGGAGGAGGCCAAGCGCCTCAACCTCAACGCGATGGTTGCGGAAAACGACAGCGCCCACACCACTGCCTTCACTGTCACCGTCGACTTCAAGCACGGCACCACCACCGGCATTTCCGCCGAGGACCGGACGCTGACGGTACGCAACCTCGCCAATCCGAATGTCGGCCCCACCGACTTCACCCGCCCCGGCCACATCTTTCCGCTAGTGGCGCGCGAGGGCGGCGTGCTGATGCGCTCCGGCCATACCGAAGCCGCCGTCGACCTGTGCAAGCTGGCCGGCCTGCCGCCCATCGGCGTGATCTGCGAACTCGTCAACGACGACGGCACCGTCACGCGCGGCCCGCAGGTTGCCGATTTCGCCGAACGGCACGGGTTAAAGCAGGTTTCGGTCGCCGACCTGATCGCCTATCGCCAGCGCAAGGAAACGCTGGTCGAGCTGGAATCGAGCTTCACCATCGAAACGCCCTTCGGCCCGGCCCGGGCGCAGACCTATTCGCTGCCCTGGGACCCGATGCAGCACATGGCCGTCATCTTCGGCGACATTCGCGACGGCGAGGACATTCCGGTGCGCCTGCACCCGGAAGACGTCGCCAACGACGTGTTCGGCGCCGGCCAGCCGGTGGCGCATTACATGCAGAAGATTTCCGAGGCCGGCCGCGGCGTCATCGTCTACCTCCGCGAGGGCTCCGTCGGCGTCGGCCAGAGCGAGCGGGCGCGCAAGGTGCGCAGCCTGCCGGAAGACCACGAGCAGGCCCGCTCCCGCGAGCATGAATGGCTGGAAATCGGCCTCGGCGCCCAGATCCTCAAGGATCTCGGCATTTCCTCGATCCGCCTGCTGACCACCCGCGAGCGCCACTATGTCGGCCTCGAAGGCTTCGGCATCAAGATCACCGCGACGGATATCGGCTGACCTCCAAGGCAAAAGAAGCGGCGGCGGGCGGATACCCCCTCTGGCTGCCGCCATCTCTCCCCACAAGGGGGGAGAAAACCGCGGCAATCGCCCGGCTCTCTTCAACGCCTGCGAACCGGGAAACCGGCGCATCTTTCGTTTTGCCCCCTTGTGGGGAGATTGCGGGTAGCCGGAGGCGGCGTGACACGAGCGACCTCGGAAGCGTAAACCGCCCGCATATCCGCTACCCCCGCCACCCGTCCCGATAATCCACCCGCTCCACCCCGCAGAAGCGGGCGACGCGCTGCAATTCGGCGTCGAGCTTCTCGAGCCGGCCGGACGAGGCCCGCACGCCGGGTTCCAACCACAGGCGCCGGACCGAGAGGACCCCTTCCCCGCGCTCGGCCTTCATGTCGATGCGGCCGATCAGCCGGTCGCCCTCGATGAGCGGGAAGACATAATAGCCGTATTGCCGCTTCCCTTCCGGCACGAAGACCTCGATGCGGTAGAAGAAGCCGAACAGGCGCTCGGCACGGCTGCGGTCGCGTAAGAGCGGATCGAACGGCGAAAGCACCCGGATGCGGGCCGGCGGTTCCGGCGCCTGCCCGATCCTGCCAGCAATGCCCGCGAAGGCGAAGGCCGGGCGCGGCTTTTCCCCCGCTGCCGGTGCGATGGCGACCTCCTCAAGCTCGTCGCGATGGGCGGCAACCCAGTCCCGGGCCTCCTGCGGGCTGACGAGCGCGAAAAAGGCGGCGATTTCACCGGGCGTGGCAAAGCCCAGCCGCATGAGCGCGCCGCGGCAGGCGAAATCCACGAAGGCGTCGTGATCGACCTCGGCGGCATGCAGGTCGGCGGGCAGGACCCGCGAGGACAGATCGTAGACTTTCTGGAAGTTCGTGCGTCCGGCAATTGCCAGATGGCCGGTGCGCCAGAGGAACTCCAGCGCGGTCTTCGAGGGGTGCCAGTTCCACCAGCCGCCCGAAACGTGATCCTCGGCCTTGAGGTCGCGGGCCATGACCGGGCCGTTCGTGCGGATGCGTTCGAGCGTCTCCTCGAAGACGGCCTCGAAGCCCTCGCCGCGCCACTTCCTCCACCCTTCGCGGATACGGGGCTCCTCGCGCAGGAAGCGCCATTTCCAGTAGGGGAAAAAGGCGGACGGCAGGATCGACGCATCATGCGTCCAGTGCTCGAACAGCAGCCGGTCCTTCTCAATCAGCGCGTCGAGATGGGCCGGGCGATAGGTCTGGTTACGGGCGAACAGGATCATGTGATGGGCGCGCTCGACCGTGCGGATGCTGTCCACCTGCACGAAACCGAGCCGGGTGACGAGATCGTACAGCCCCTCCTTGCCGAGCGAACGGCCGGGCGGGCCGGAAAGCCCCTGCCTTTCGATGAAAAACCGCCTTGCATCTTTGTTCGAAACCGGAATCGCCATGAAACCAGCGTAGAAAAGACGGCGCAAAAAGACAATGTTCTTTTTATGTTCCGATTTCTCTTTTCATTCTCCAGGGAGTATAAGCCTGCGGGTCCGATGGAAGGAGAGAGCGTGAACATTCGTTTCGAGGGCGCAGGCGTCGATTTCGGCGACCGCACGGTGCTTCAGCCGCTCACGCTTTCGCTCGCCGAGCGCCGCATCGGCGTGATCGGCCTCAACGGCTCTGGAAAATCGACCTTCGCGCGGCTGATCAACGGGCTCGTGGCGCCGAGCCGGGGCCGCATCACGCTCGACGGCCTCGACACGGTGGCCGATGCGAAAACGCTGGCAGGCCGCACGGGCTACATCTTCCAGAACCCGGCCAACCAGATCATCATGCCGATCGTCGCCGAAGACATGGATTTCGGCCTGAAGAACCGCGGGCTCGACAAGGCGCAGCGGGCGGCGAAGATCGCGGAAACGCTGGAGGCGCTCGCCATCGCCCATCTGGAACGGCGCCGGGCGCACGAGCTGTCCGGCGGCGAGCTTCAGCTTGCGGCGCTGGCCGCCGTGCTCGTCACCGGCCCCGACCTCGTCATTCTCGACGAGCCCACCAACCAGCTCGATCTGAAGAACCGGCGCCTCGTCGAACGGACGATGGCCGGGCTTTCGCAGCAGCTCATCGTCATCAGCCACGATCTGGCGCTGCTCGACGGTTTCGACCGCGTGCTTCTTTTCCACGAGGGCCGGCTTGCGGCGGATGCGCCACCGGCCGAGGCCGTCGCCCGCTATCTAGAGATCGCCGGCGCATGAAGTCGCTCTACGTCGAAGGCACGAGCCCGCTCCACCGCCTGCCCGTCCGGCCGAAACTCGTGTTTCTCGCCCTGCTCGGCATCAGCCTGTTCCTGACGCGCAACCCGCTGCTTCTGCTTATCGGCCCCGCACTCGGCGCGCTCGTCTATTTCACGCTCGGCCTGCCGGCGGCCGAGGCGCTCAGGCGCCTTCGCCCGGTCTTCCTGACCATCGCCATCGTCGCCGCCTTCAGTTTCATGGTCAATTCGGCGGAAGAGGCGCTGCTGCAACTGCTGCGGCTGACGACGCTGATGCTGTTTGCCGCCGCCGTCACCGCCACCACGACGGTCGGGGATTTCATCGACGAGATCACCCGGCTGGCGCAGCCGCTGGAACGGGCGGGCCTCGTCCGCGCCGCCGATATCGGGCTGGCCTTCGGGCTGGTCGTGCGATTCGTGCCGGAAATCCTCGCCCGCTACGAAGCCATCCGCGAGGCGCACAAGGCACGCGGGCTGAAGGTCCGGCCCCTGACTTTGGTCGCACCCCTGGTGATTCTGACCCTCCGCGAGGCCGACCAGATCGCCGCCGCCATTGACGCGCGCGGCCTTCGCCGCCATTAAGACGTCAATGAAGTGGAGGTTTCCCAGACCATGAATACCCGCGATCTCGTTCTCGTTTCACTGTTTGCCGCCATCATCGTGGCGCTCGGCCTGCTGCCGCCGATCCCGCTCGGCTTCATTCCCGTGCCGATCACGGCGCAATCGCTCGGCGTCATGCTGGCGGGCGTCATCCTCGGGGCGAAGCGCGGCGCGCTCGCCGTGGCTCTGGTCATCCTTCTCGTCATCGTCGGCCTGCCCGTGCTGTCAGGCGGCCGCGGCGGCCTCGGCGTCTTCTCCCAGCCAACCGTCGGCTTCCTCCTCGGCTGGCTGCCCGCCGCCTTCGTCACCGGCCTTCTGTCCCAGCGCTTCGTCAACAGCACGCAGGGCAGCGTCGCCCAGCTTGCCAACTTCTTCATCGCCGCCGTCGCCGGCGGCGTGGTCGTGCTCTATGCCTGCGGCATCCTCGGCGTGATGCTGGTCACGGGACTGCCCTTCGCCAAGGCCTTCGCCGGCTCGCTGGCCTTCATCCCGGGCGATCTCGTCAAGGCGGGCGTCGCAGCGCTCGCCGCCCGCGCCGTGCAGGCCGGCTACCCGCTTCTGCCGGTCCGCCGGTAAATCGGAGACACCGGGGCCGCCTGCGGGCGGCCTCAACGTATCCACCACCCCACTCCCTCGTCACCCTCGAGCTCGAGCCCAAGGATCCACGCCGCAGGCGGCGCGGTGGATGGACGGGTCAGGCCCGACCATGACGAACGAGAGCGATACAGCCTTTGTCAGCGGTCCGGAGCGGCCTTGCCGTTTCAGGGCAGGAAATCGTAGAGCCAGTCGCGCAGGGCTTCCGGCAGGCGGGCCTCCTCGCCCTTGTCCCGGTCATAGGCCGTCCAGACGATTTCAACGCGGGCGGCAAGCGTGCCGTCCCGCTCGATGAGCACGGCAAAGCCGACCGTCTGCATGCCGATCTTGTCGATCTCCACCCGCAGGCGGGCGATATCGTCATAGTGGAGCGGCTTGTGAAAGACGCATTCCATGCGCTTCATCGCGAAAGCCGGCTCGCTCTCCACCGTCGGGCGCTGGCTCCAGAAATCGACCAGCGCCTGTTCCGCCAGCGTCAGATAGGCGGCGTTGTGCATCTGCCCCTGCATGTCGACGTCGCGATAGGCGACGCGAATGTCCATCGTATCGAAAGCGTCGTTCGTGGCCATTGTTTTTCCCCAGCTTTAACCGCATCTAAAACGTCGACGGGGAAAAGAACAAGACTCCCTTCGCCAACGGACGAGCGGCATGACGACACGCCTTTACGAACATGCGGATTTTCTCAGGCACGAGGTGCCGAAAGGCCATCCGGAGCATCCGGACCGGCTGCGGGCGCTGGCGCTCGCGCTCGAACATCCGAATTTCGCGCGGCTTGAGCGGGCGGAAGCGCCGCGCGCCAGCGAGGACGCCGTCCTGATGGCCCATACGGAAGAGTATTTACAGCACATCATGCGCTCGATGCCGGAGGAAGAGAGCGACATCCGCAGGGTGGCCGAGGATACCTACGGGTCCGCCGGCACGCTTCAGGCAGCGCTTCGCGCCGTCGGCGGGGCGATAGCGGCGGTCGACGACGTGTTTGCCGGCACGGCCGACAACGCCTTCGTCGCCTCCCGCCCGCCGGGGCATCATGCGGGCCGCGCCCGCACCGCCGGCTTCTGCCTGTTCAACAACGCGGCCATCGCCGCCGCGCACGCCCGCGCCGCCCACGGGGCCGAGCGCATCGCCATCGTCGACTGGGACGTCCACCACGGCGACGGCACGCAGGAGATCGTCTGGAACGATCCCGACACGCTGTTCGCCTCGATCCACGAGGCGCCGCTCTATCCCTTCTCCGGCCGGGTGGAGGAAACCGGCATCGCCGGAAACGTCGTCAACGTTCCGCTTTCCGCCGGTTCTTCCGGCGACCAGTTCCGCGAAGCCTTCCGCGACCGCATCCTCCGGGCGCTTCGCAACTTCAGCCCGGACATCGTCATCGTTTCCGCCGGCTTCGACGCGCATCACCGCGACAGGGCCGGCCATCTGAACCTCACCGGCGAGGATTTCGACTGGGCGACGGGCCGGCTGATGGAAATTGCCGAGGATAGCGCCGGCAACCGGGTCGTCAGCCTGCTCGAAGGCGGCTATGATCTTGAAGGTCTGGCCGAGTCGGCCGGCCTGCATATTTCAAGACTGATCCGGGGTTGACCATGACCGACATCGCCACGCCCGCCGACATCACCGGCCTTTCCTTCGAAAAGGCGGTGGCAGAACTGGAAAACATCGTGGCGCGGCTGGAGCGCGGCGACGTGGCGCTGGACGAATCCATCGCCATCTACGAACGCGGCGAAGCGCTGAAGAAGCATTGCGAGACCCTTCTTTCCGCCGCCGAGAACCGCATCGAGAAGATCCGCATCGACCGCGCCGGCAAGCCGCAGGGCACGGAACCGCTGGACAACGGCTGATTGTCCATGCCCCGCGCCGGGCAAGGCGCGGACTTTCGGCACGGCAACAGAATTTCCCCTTGGGGTCATTGACCTTTCTCCTCCCATCCGGTCAAATCGTCGCAGCCGAAGGATTTGTTTTGGGAGGAGCAATCATGACGCATATCACAACCCGTATTGCATGCGCAGGCATCGTGGCTCTTTCGAGCCTCGCAACCGTTGCGACCGCGCGCGCGGACGAATTCATCAACGTTCTGACCGGCGGCACCTCGGGGGTCTATTATCCGCTCGGCGTCGCGCTTTCGGAAATCTACAGCGAGAAGATCCCGGGGGTGCGCACCCAGGTCCAGGCCACCAAGGCGTCGGTCGAAAATCTCAACCTGTTGCAGCGCGGGCGCGGCGAGCTCGGTTTCTCGCTGGGTGACAGCGTTCAGGAGGCCTGGGAAGGCAACACCGAAGCGGGCTTTCCCGGCAAGCTCGACAAGCTGCGCGGCATCGCCGGCATCTATTCCAACTATATCCAGATCGTCGCCTCGAAGGATTCAGGCGTGACGACGCTGGCCGACCTCAAGGGCAAGAGCCTTTCGGTGGGGGCGCCTGCCTCCGGCACGGAACTCAACGCCCGCGCGATCTTCAGGGCCGCCGGTCTTGCCTACGGCGATCTCGGCAAGCTCGAATACCTGCCCTTCGCCGAATCGGTGGAGCTGATCAAGAACCGCCAGCTCGACGCCACGCTGCAATCGGCGGGCCTCGGCGTCGCCTCGATCCGCGACCTTGCGACCTCTCTGCCGATCAACGTCGTGGCGGTGCCCGCCGCCGATGTGGAGAAGATCGGCGCGCCCTATGTCGCCGCCATCATTCCCGCCGGGACCTATGACGGCCAGACGGAGGATGTGGAAACGGCAACGGTCGGCAACTTCCTCATCACCCACGAGGGCGTTTCGGACGAAACCGCCTATCAGATGACGAAGCTGCTGTTCGAGAATGTCGACCGGCTGGCGGCCTCGCATGCCGCCGCGACGGCCATCGACGTGACGAAGGCGATCGAGGGCATGCCTGTGCCGCTGCATCCCGGCGCGGAGCGCTATTACCGGGAGATCGGCGTCCTCAAGTAAGGGGCGCCGTCCCGTTTCCCGACAGTGCCCCGGCCCTTTCGGATGCGGGGGCGCTGCGCGCGCGGCCAGGGAGGAGGGCCGCGCGCACCGCCTGCCGCCCGGACCGGGCGGTGGCCATGCCCATTCGACGTCGCCGGAGGAACGACATTGAGCATCAGCGCCCAACCTGCCCCGAATGCCCCACCGCGCAGCGCGGAGGAGGCCATCGAAGGCCTGCCGTCCGGTTTCGGCGAGGGCCTTGCCGGCAAGACCGTCTTCACCATCGCCATCGTCTTCTCGCTGTTCCAGATATGGGCGGCGGCCTATGGCAGCCTGCCGAGCCAGGTGGTGCGCGCCATGCATGTCGGCTTCCTGCTGCTGCTCGGCTTCACCCTGCTCGGCAATCTGGTGGCCAAAAGCACCGCCGGCAAGGTCTGGTTCTGGACGCTCGGGCTGCTCGGCTTTTCGACCGGCCTCTACAACTGGATCTTCTATGTCGACCTGATCCAGCGCTCGGGCTTCCACACCGACCTCGACCTGGTGGTGGCAAGCCTCATGGTCGTGCTGGTGTTCGAGGGCGCGCGCCGCCTCATGGGCCTGCCGCTCACCATCATCTCCGGCATATTCCTCGCCTACTGCTTCTTCGGGCAATACCTGCCCGCGCCGTTCCAGCATCGCGGCTATGATTTCGAGCTGATCGTCGAGCATTTCGGCTTCGGCACCGAAGGCATCTACGGCACGCCGATCTACGTCTCCTCGGCCTATATCTTCATCTTCGTCGTCTTCGCCGCCTTCCTCGAACGGGCCGGGATGCTGAACCTGTTCAACGACCTGGCGCTCGGGCTTGTCGGCTCCTGGCGCGGCGGGCCGGCGCAGGTCTGCGTCATGTCCTCGGCGCTGATGGGCACCGTGTCCGGCTCGGGCGTGGCCAATGTCGTCGCCTCCGGCCAGTTCACCATTCCGCTGATGAAGCGGTTCGGCTTCTCCTCGGCCTTTTCGGGCGGCGTGGAGGCGACCTCCTCGATGGGCGGGCAGATCATGCCGCCGGTGATGGGCGCGGTCGCCTTCATCATGGCCGAAACGCTGAACGTGCCCTATGCGGATGTCGTCAAGGCGGCGCTGATCCCGGCCGTCCTCTATTTCGGCGTCTGTTTCTGGATGGTCTATCTGGAGGCCGGCAAGGCGAAGCTGTCCGGCATGGACCGGGCCATCCTGCCGAACCCGTGGAAAGCGCTGAGGAAGGACTGGGCGCTCATGCTGCCGCTCGGGGCGCTGGTCTACCTGCTGTTTGCCGGTTACACGCCGATCTTCGCCGGCACGATGGGGCTGGCGCTGGTGGTGGTGCTGATCCTCGGCACGCCGCTGGCCGCCCGCATCGGCCCGTTCGCCTTCCGCATCGTCTTCTGGGTGGCGCTCGGCGTCGCGGCCTCGGCCTTCCTGAAATTCGGCGTGAACATCCTGTTCCTCGTCATCGCCGCGCTGGTCGCCGCCTGCTTCTTCGTGCAGGGCGGGCGCGAAACGCTGATCATCTGCCGCGATTCGCTTGCCGAAGGCGCCAAGAACGCCCTGCCGGTGGGCATCGCCTGCGCCATCGTCGGCATCGTCATCGGCACGCTGACGCTGACCGGCATCGCCTCCACCTTCATCGGCGCGATCATCCGGATCGGCGAGAACAACCTGTTCCTCTCGCTGGTGCTGACGATGATCACCTGCCTCGTGCTCGGCATGGGCATTCCCACCATTCCGAACTACATCATCACCTCGTCGCTGGCCGGCCCCGCCCTGCTGGCGCTCGACGTGCCGCTGATCGTCAGCCACATGTTCGTCTTCTATTTCGGCATCATGGCGGACCTGACGCCGCCCGTGGCGCTCGCCTGCTTCGCCGCCGCGCCGATGGCCAAGACATCGGGGCTGCGCATCTCGCTACAGGCGACCAAGCTCGCCACCGCCGGTTTCGTCGTGCCCTTCATGGCCGTCTACACGCCCTCGCTCATGCTTCAGGACGCCGGGCCGATGGCGGAAGCCTGGGGCTATCCGGTGGAAGTGGCCTATGTCTTCACCAAGGCGTGCCTGGCCATCGGCCTGTGGGGCATGGCGGTCGTCGGCTTCCTCATCCGCCCGGCGGCACTATGGGAACGGGGGCTGGCGCTGGCGGCCGGCGTGCTTCTCGTGCTTTCCCTGCCGCTGACCGACGAAATCGGCTTCGCGCTCGCCGCCCTCATCATCGCCCAGCACTGGTGGCGAGCGAGAAGCGCCGTTTCCCCGGCGACATGAGCGCGCTCTGCATCCTTGCCGGGGGAAAGACCGTGACGCTCGCCGTCAGCCTCTTCTCCCTCGGCTGGACGCATTCGGTGCAGAAAACCGGATGGCGCGAAGAATGGCGGATCACGCCCGCCGGGCTGGTGCTCGAAACCGCGATGATCAGGGGTTCGGGCGCCGGCATGGAGCCGGGCGAAGGCGCGGTGGCGCGGGACGGATGGCTCGTCTGGCATCCGCGGACGAAGCCCCTGCCCTCCCTCGCGCTGGCCGCTTCGGGCGCCACCGGCGGCGGCTGGCAGCTCTGCCACGACGGTGGCTGCCTCCAACTGGGAAGCCGCGCCGGCGAAGACACAGTGTTGAGCGTCTGCGACGACGATTGAACCGCGGCGGGCTGGTGCAGGCCGGGAGGACACCTATATGATGTCTGGAGGAACCCCAGCGAGGAGCGAGAACCGATGTCCTTCTTTCCCGGAGACGATCCCGTTGCGGGCGACGCCTTTTCCTGCTCGGCCATCGAGAGCCTGATCATTCCGCGCACCAGCGATCTCGGCAATTTCGAGGTGCGCCGCGCGCTTCCCTCGCGCCGGCGGCGGCTCGTCGGCCCGTTCATCTTCTTCGACCGCATGGGCCCGGCGCTGCTGAGGGCCGATCAGGCGCTCGACGTGCAACCGCATCCGCATATCGGCCTTTCGACCGTCACCTATCTGTTCGACGGCCAGATCAAGCACCGCGACAGCCTCGGCACCGAACTCGTCATCAAGCCCGGCGACATCAACCTGATGACCGCCGGCAAGGGCATCGTGCATTCCGAACGCACGCCGGAAAAGCTGCGCGGCCATCCGCATTCCATCTCCGGCCTGCAAACCTGGCTGGCCCTGCCCGACAGGCTGGAGGAGATGGACCCGGAATTCACCCATACCGAAGCCGCCTCCATGCCGGAATTTTCCGCCGAAGGGGCGCGCGGTCGCGTCGTGATCGGTTCGTTCGAGGGACTGGCATCGCCGGTCCGGGCCTTTTCCGACACGCTCTATGTCGACCTGACGCTTGAGGCCGGCGCGCGTTTTCCCTTCCCCGCCAAGCAGGAGGAGCGGGCGCTCTACATCCTTTCCGGCAGCCTCGGCGTCGCGGGCGACCGTTTCGCCGCCGATCAGCTGCTCGTGTTCCGCCCCGGCGACGCGATCACGCTGGAAGGCGGGCCGGAGGGATGTCACATCATGCTGTTCGGCGGTGCCGCGCTGAATTCGCCGCGCCACATCTGGTGGAACTTCGTTTCCTCCTCGCGGGAGCGCATCGAAAAGGCCAAGGAAGAGTGGCGCACGGGGCGTTTTGACATCGTTCCGGGCGACGAAGACGAGTTTGTCCCCTTGCCGCAGGGCTGATTTGCGCTAGAACGGTTCGGACGAGCGTATTCCGCCCATCGCCCAACTCCGATGAAACGAGCGGAACCGCCCGGACTGGACCCAGTAAAGAGAACCGCCAGTGACGCAATCCACATCCACCCCCGCCCCGCAGACGCCGCTTCTCGATCAGGTCCACTATCCGTCGGACCTGAAGACGATCGACGACCGCGACCTGCCGCAACTCGCCCGCGAACTGCGCGATGAGATGATCGACTCCGTGTCCCGCACCGGCGGCCATCTCGGCGCGGGCCTCGGCGTGGTGGAACTGACGATCGCCATCCACAAGGTGTTCGACACGCCGGACGACCGGCTGATCTTCGATGTCGGCCACCAGTGCTATCCGCACAAGATCCTGACCGGACGGCGCGAGCGCATGCGCACGCTGCGGCAGGAAGGCGGCCTTTCCGGCTTCACCCGCAGGGCAGAGAGCGAATACGACAATTTCGGCGCTGGCCATTCCTCGACCTCGATTTCCGCCGGCCTCGGCATGGCGGTCGCTGCCGATCTCGACCGCTCGGACCGCAAGGTCATCGCCATCATCGGCGACGGCGCCATGTCGGCCGGCATGGCCTTCGAGGCGCTGAACAATGCCGGGGCGCTGGATGCCCGCCTGATCGTCATCCTCAACGACAACGACATGTCGATCGCCCCGCCGACCGGGGCGATGAGCGCCTATCTGGCCCGGCTCGCCTCCGGCCGCACCTACATGGGCATCCGCGACCTGGGGCGGAAGCTGACGGCCTATCTCGGCAAGACCATCGACCGGGCGATCACCCGCGCCGTCGGCCATGCACGCGGCTATGTGACGGGCGGAACGCTGTTCGAGGAACTGGGCTTCTACCATATCGGCCCGATCGACGGCCATTCCTTCGACCATCTGCTTCCGGTGCTGCGCAACGTGCGCGACAACGCCCGGGGCCCGGTGCTGATCCATGTGGTGACGCAGAAGGGCAAGGGCTATGCCCCGGCCGAGGAGGCCGCCGACAAGTATCACGGCGTCAACAAGTTCGACGTCATCACCGGCGCGCAGGCCAAGGCCAAGCCGAACGCGCCGAGCTACACCTCCGTCTTCGCCGATGCGCTGGTGGAGGAAGCCCGCCAGGACGACAAGATCGTCGGCATCACCGCCGCCATGCCGTCCGGCACCGGCCTCGACAAGCTCGCCGAGGTTTTCCCGGAGCGCTGCTTCGATGTCGGCATCGCCGAGCAGCATGCCGTGACCTTCGCCGCCGGCCTCGCGACCGAGGGCTTCAAGCCGTTCTGCGCGCTCTATTCGACCTTCCTCCAGCGCGCCTACGATCAGGTCGTCCACGACGTGGCGCTGCAAAAGCTGCCCGTGCGCTTCCCCATCGACCGCGCCGGCTTCGTCGGGGCCGACGGGCCGACGCATGCCGGCTCGTTCGACACCGCCTTCCTCGCCACGCTGCCGGGCATGGTGGTGATGGCCGCCGCCGACGAGGCCGAGTTGAAGCACATGGTGCGCACCGCCGCCGCTTACGACGACGGCCCGATCGCCTTCCGCTACCCGCGCGGCGAGGGCGTCGGCATCGACATGCCCGCGCGCGGCGAGGTCCTCGCCATCGGCAAGGGCCGCGTCGTCAAGCAGGGGTCGAAGGTGGCGCTGCTGTCGTTCGGAACCCGGCTGGCCGAATGCCTGCACGCTGCCGAGGACCTCGACGCCGCCGGCCTTTCGACGACTGTCGCCGATGCGCGCTTCGCCAAGCCGCTCGACACCGATCTCATCCGCCAGCTTGCCCGACATCACGAAATCATCGTGACCGTGGAGGAAGGCGCCGCCGGCGGCTTCGCCTCGCAGGTGCTGCATTTCATGACCGGCGAGGGCCTGCTCGACAGCGGATTGAAGGTGCGCTGTCTGACGATGCCCGACGAATGGGTGGAGCAGGCGAAGCCGGAATCCATGTATGCCAATGCCGGGCTCGACCGCACCGGCATCGTCAAGACGGTGTTCGCCGCGCTCGACCACAAGGCGATCAGCTTCGGCACCGCCGGCTGAGGGGGCATGGCGCCTCCCTCACCCGGGGAACCGTTCAGGACATGAACGGCGCGATCCGCACGTCGATACTCTTCCCGCTCGACTTTGCCAGATACATCAGCGAATCCGCGTGGTTGAGAAAGGAATCGGCCGTGGCGACGGCATCGGCGACCGACACGCCGACGGCGGCGCCGACCGGCAGGGCGACGCCATCGAGATCGACATTGCCGACGATGCCCTGCGCCAGCTCGTAAAAGCGGCTCGCGACCGGCTTTCTGTCGCGCGGGACCGTCAGGATCGCCGCGAACTCGTCGCCGCCGAGCCGTGCCACGAAGTCCCTGGCGTTCATGGCGGCCCGCAGGCGTTTGGCGACAATGCGCAGCAATTCGTCCCCGACCGCGTGTCCGTAGATATCGTTGACGCCCTTGAAGCCGTTGAGGTCGATATAGACCAGAACGAGGCTCTGCTGCGGCGTCTGGCGGTCGAGCGCCTTCGCCAGCGCGTCGTCGAAGGCGCGGCGATTGGGCAGGCCCGTCAGGGAATCCGTGAAGGCAGCCTCGATGATCGAATGCTCGAAAGCCTTTCGGGCGGAATTGTCGAGGATGAACTCGATGTCGAAGCTCTCGCCATGAATGCGGCGCCTCTGCGCGCTGATCAGTGTTGGAATGAGCCGATTGCCGGAATCGATCATCTCGACCTCGGCCAGGTCGTAAAAGCCCTGCGTTTCCAGAAGATGCATGCGTTGCAGCCGGGCCGGATCGTCTAGGCCGTAGGGAAGGTCGATGGACAGCGACTGGCCCTCCAGTTGCGGCCAGCTCCGCCCGACCAGCGAAAGATAGGCCTGGTTCACCTTCACATAGCGGGAATTATGCTCGATCGTCGAAATGGAAAAGGGAACGGGGGAGAAATCGAAGAGGTCGGCCAGCGCCTCCCTGAGAACCTTTTCGGACAACATTCCCATCCCCTTTCGTGTTCGCCGGATCGTCCACCCGTCCTTTCCGAACGCAAAACCGCTTCACATTTTTGCTCGAAACGCTCCGGCAGGCAACCGTCGCGACAGGGCGGTTCAGAACTCCGTCCAGTCCGGATCGCTCCTGCCGCCCTCTTCCTGCCGGGCGCCGAACGCACCGGCAAGCTTCTGGCCGAGCGCATGGGCCGGCGAGGGAACCGGGCGGGCCGTCTCGGGCGCGGCCTGCGGCGTCGTGATCTTGCGGACCGGCTGGCGCGCGACCGGCTGGGCCGCCGGACGCGATGCGGCGGCACCGGATGCCCCGGCGGGCGAAAAACCCTGCGCGCGCGGCTGCGGAGCGCCGGCGACGGCGGCTTCCCCGTCGATCCTGAACTGCGCGAGCAAGTCGTTCAGCGACTGCGCCTCGCCGGCCAGCGTATGGCTTGCCGCCGTCTGCTGCTCCACCATCGCGGCGTTCTTCTGCGTGCCCTGATCCATCGTGTTGACGGCGGCATTGATTTCCTGAAGGCCCGTCGCCTGTTCCCGCGCAGCGATCACGATGGTCGACACATGGGCGTCGATCTCCTCGACCTCGACGATGATCGCCTCCAGTGCCTTGCCGGTCTCGTCGACGAGGTTGACGCCGTTGAGCACCTGCTGGCTCGACGCGTTGATCAGGGTCTTGATCTCCTTGGCCGCATTGGCCGAGCGCTGGGCGAGTTCGCGCACCTCCTGCGCCACGACGGCGAAGCCCTTGCCGGCATCGCCGGCACGGGCCGCCTCGACCCCGGCATTGAGCGCCAGAAGATTGGTCTGGAAGGCGATCTCGTCGATGACGCCGATGATGCTGCCGATCGCCGCCGACGACTTCTCGATCTCCCGCATGGCCGAGACGGCGCGGCGCATGACATCGCCGGACTTCTCCGCCTCGCCCTTCGCCTTGGCGACGAGCTGGCCGGCCTGTTCGGCACCCTTGGCCGAATCGCGCACGGTGGTCGTGACCTGCTCCAGCGCCGCCGCCGTCTCCTCCACGGAGGCCGCCTGCTGCTCGGTGCGGTGGGCGAGGTCGTCCGTTGCCGAGAGGATTTCGGAGGCGCCGGCCCGCAGGGTGGCGGCGGTCGTGCCGACCGCCCTCAACGTCGCCTGCAATTTCTCCAGCGCATTGTTGAAGTCGACGCGCAGCTCGTCCAGATGCGGCGCGAAATCCCTGTCGAGGCGATAGGAGACATCGCCGTCCGACAGCGCCCGCAGACCGTCGGCCAGCTGCTCGACGGCGAAACGGGTCTGGCCGTCGCGCTCGGCGCGGTCCGCATCGTTGCGGCGGCGCTCTTCCTCGCTCTCGGTACGCATGCGCTCGGTCTCGCCCGAAAGACGCTCCTTGTCGATGGCGGCCTGCTTGAAGACCAGAACGGCCCGCGCCATGCGGCCCACCTCGTCGCCGCGGTCGACGGCAGGCACCTCGATGTCGTGGTCGCCCTCGGCCAGCCGGCTCATGGCCGCCGTCATGCCCACGACCGGCGTGACGATGGAGCGCGACAGGAGCCAGACGAGCAGGAGGGCGACGACGCCCGCCAGCGTGCCGCCGAGCCCGAGCGCGATGTAGATGCCGGTCTGGCGCACGTTCTGCTCGGCCATCAGCAGTTCCCGGCGCCCGCCGACATCCTCCCGGAAGCCGGTGAAGGCCTGGCGGAAGGCGTCGAGATGATTACGCGCGGCACTCCCGCCGATCTCGACGATTTCCGATACCGGCATGCCGGTATCCTTGCGGGCCGCAAGCTGCGGCACGGCCAGTTGCGTGTGGAAGGCGTCGGCGGCCTGGCGCATGGCCGACAGCCCGGCCAGCGCCTGCGCGTCTCCGTCGGCCAGCCGGGCGGCGTCGTCCAGCGCCGCCAGCATCCTGTCGCGGCTGGCGAAAACGTCGTTGTAGGCACCCTCGCTGCGCAGCAACAGGTAGCCGCGCTGGTTGACGGCCTGTTCCAGCATCGCAGCCTGCGCATCGTCGGCCTTCAGCATCACCTCGCTGAAGCGGTCGACCTCGTCGGATGCCATGTTGTTCTGCATGGAACTCCAGAAGACCCAGGCCGACGCGAAGGCGCACACGCTCATGATGGCCATGAACGTCAGAACCAGTTTCAGGTTGAGCGAGAGATTCTTCAGGGACATCGGACTTAATTCCAGAACTATGGCCGGCGAGGCGCCGCCGGAACCGGCGTTGCCGCCGCATGCTTGCGTTGACACGAAGTGGGAGATGGCCGCCCTCATGGCGGCGCTGCCGTAATGTCCGGCAGTAAACTCGCTGCCAAGTGTCCGGCGCTTGTATTGAAATCATGTTAACCCGCTTCCCCAAGAAAGTGCCCTCCCCGCGCGGCGTTCCGCCGCATGGCGGATTTTCGCGGCGCGCCGGGCGGTTTTGCACAACAATTTTCTTGCGCGCGCCGCAAAGGCCGGTCATTGACGGTCGCATGGGACAGAAAACCGAAGATTTGCGGCTCGACCAGCTTCTGCTGGCACGCGGCCTTTTCGAAAGCCGCTCGCGGGCCCGCGACGCCGTGCAGCGCGGCACGGTGACGGTGAACGGCCGCACGGTGACGAAGCCCGCGGCGAACGTCGCGGCCGATGCGGATATCGCCATCGACGACCCGGCGCAGGCCTATGTGTCGCGCGCGGCGCTGAAGCTCGTGGCGGCGCTCGACACTTTCGCGCTGTCGCCGGCGGGCCTGTCCTGCCTCGACGTCGGCGCATCTACCGGCGGCTTCACGCAGGTGCTGCTCGAACGCGGCGCGGATCGCGTCACCGCCGTCGATGTCGGGCACGGCCAGATGCATCCGACGCTTGCCGCCCATCCGAAGGTCGCGAACATCGAGGGCCTGAACGCGCGCCACCTGACGGCCGGCGACATCGGTAACGTTGCGGTGGGCTTCATCGTCTCCGACGTTTCCTTCATCTCGCTGAAACTGGCGCTGGCGCCGGCGCTCACGCTCGCGCGCCCCGGCGCGTCCTGCGTCCTGCTGGTCAAGCCGCAGTTCGAGGCGGGGCGGGAGGCGATCAGCAAGGCGGGACTTCTGAAGGAGCCGGAAACGGCGCCCGCCGTCGCCGCCGGGCTGGAAGACTGGCTGGTGCTCGACATGGGCTGGACGAGCCTCGGACTGATCCCCTCGCCCATCGAGGGCGGCGACGGCAACCGCGAGTTCCTGCTCGCCGGGAGAAAAGCATGAGCACGGAAACGGTCACGATCGCCAGCCTCGGGGCCGAAGGCGACGGCATCGCCCACACCGCCAGCGGCACGGTCTATGTGCCCTTCGCCCTGCCCGGCGAGGTCGCGGCCATCGCGCGGGTCAGGAACCACGGCACGATCATGTCGCTTTCCGTTGCCTCTCCCGACCGGCGCGAACCGCCCTGTCGCCACTTCGGCCCCGATGCCGAGGGCGGGGCCTGCGGCGGCTGTTCGCTGCAACATTACGCCGACGCGCCCTACCGCGCCTTCAAGCGCGCGCTGGTGGCGGATGCGCTGAAGGCCAAAGGCCTCGACACCGAGGTCGGCGCGCTTATTCCCGCCCGGCCGGGCGAGCGGCGGCGCACCGTCTTCACCCTGCGCCGGACGGAAAAGGACATGCTGCTCGGCTTCAACCAGGCCGGCAGCCACCACATCATCGCGATTGCGGAATGTCCCATCGCCGCGCCGGGCATCGTGGCGCGGCTTGCCGATATCCGTGCCATCGCCGCCTCGCTGGCGACCGGTCCCGATCCATTCCGCGTCACCGTCCTGGAAACCTCGACCGGGCTCGACCTCGGCTTCGAAGGCATCCGCAAGGCCGGCGACAGGGAGCGCCGGGCCATGACCCAGACCGTTCTGAAACTCAGGGGCATCGCCCGCGTCTCGCTCGACGGCGAAATCCTGATCGAGCCGGTGAAGCCGCTCATCGATTTCGGCGGCATTCCCGTCGTGCCGCCGCCCGCCGGCTTCACGCAGGCCACCCGGCCGGCGGAAGACGCGATGGCCGAACTCGTGCTCGGGCATCTTTCGAAGGCAAAGAAGGTCGCCGACCTGTTTGCCGGCGCCGGCACGTTCGCGCTGCGGCTGGCGCGCCGGACGAGAGTCCACGCCGTCGAGGGCGACGGCAAGGCGCTGGCGGCACTGGACCATGCGGCACGCAACACGCAGGGGCTGAAGCCGGTGACGGTGGAGAAGCGCGATCTTTTCCGCCGGCCGCTGATGACCAGCGAACTCAAGGCCTATGACGGCCTCGTCTTCGATCCGCCCCGCGCCGGAGCGGAAGCGCAGGTGAAAGAGCTGGTGCGCTCGGGCATTTCGCGGGTCGCGGCCGTTTCCTGCAATCCGCTGACGCTTGCCCGCGACCTGAAACTTCTCACGGACGGCGGCTATCGCATTAACAGCGTCACGCCCATCGACCAATTCCTCTGGTCGACGCATGTGGAAACGGTGGCGCTGCTTTCGAAATGAACCGGCGGGGGACCGTCCCCTGCCGCCGCTCCGTCACCGGTTGAGGAAGGCTTCGAAGGCGCGGCGGGCTTCCGCGCTCCTGAGGCGGGCGGCGAAAGAGACCAGTTCCTCGTTCATCCGTTCCATCAGCGGGCCGCGATCACCACGCAGCAGTTGCCGGGAGATGGCGAGCGCCTCCGGCGGCAGGCTGGCGAGGCGCGCGGCGAGGCGCAGGGTTTCCGGCGCCACCTCGTCCGGTTCGACGACGCGGTAGACCAGCCCGGCATCCTTCGCCTCGACGCCGGAAAAGCCTTCGCCGGCGACAAGCAGGGCGAAGGCGCGCTGGTAGCCCATGACGCGCGGCGCGATCAGGCTCGATCCCGCCTCGGGAACCAGGCCGAGATCGACGAAGGGCGCCTTGAACAGGCTGCGCGGCGAAGCGACGGTCAGGTCGCAATGCATGTTGATCGTCGTGCCGATGCCGATGGCGAGGCCGTCGACGCCGGAGACGATGGGCTTGGCGCTATCGGCCAGTTCCTGGAGGAAGTCGAAGGCGACGGGACGGGCCAGCGAACCGCCCATCGCATAGGCGAGAAAATCCTTCATGTCGTTGCCGGCGGTAAAACAGCCGTCGGTGCCGAGAAAGGCGATGGCGCGGACGGCGGAATCCGTGTTCGCCGTCGTCAGCGCCTCCGCCATGCGGGCATACATGGCCTCGGTGATCGCGTTCTTCTTCTCCGGCCTGTTGAAGCGGATGATCTGCACACCCGGATAGGTTTCCACCCGTTCCAGGAGAATGTGGTGTTCGGACATCGATATCTCTCCTCCGGCGCGTTTCGCGATCCCAGCCTCCGTCGAGCATCGCAAGAACTTCCTGCCAATCCCTGAAACGCTTTGCAAAGCTTTTAGCGAAACGTTTCCGTTTTCTGTTAAGAGGATTTTACGTAAACGTCAAATAAAGAGTGTGCCGGACATGCAAACGCCCGGCACGAAGGCCGGGCGTCGAAGGATGGAAAACCGTTCCCGCGCTCAGAAATAGGGCGAATAGCACTGCTGGCGCGGCCCGTTATAGGGCTGGAACGTGTTGTCGTAGGACCGGTACGAGCGGTAGCGCGACGAACACCAGTCGTAATGCCGCGGGTTGATGCCCGAGGACGGAGCCGCACGCGGAACCGTCGGCTGGGAAGCCGCGCCGCCGATGATGGCGCCGGCCGCGAAGGCCGCAAGCGGGAACCAGTAGCCGTTGTGATAACGGTAGCCCGGACGCGCCTGGCGATAGCCGCGGTGGCCGTTATGCCAACCCTGGCGCGGCGGCGGCGCGCGATTGAAGTTGCGCGGCGGCCCCCGACGGTCGTCGTAGCGCGGCGGCGGCCTGTGGCGGTAGTCCCTCCGGTCCCACTGGGCGAGTTCAATATTGGCATCGACCGCAGCCGGGGCCCTGACCAGCGGCATGGCCTGGACCGGCAGAAGCGTGCCGACAACCATGATCGCCGAAAGACCGGCCGAGAGAAGCGTCTTGGTAAGCCTGCTCATCTTTTGCATCCCTCCAGTTATCGGTCGGCGCCTGCCGACCTCTTGATGTATCCGTTCTAGCCTGCGCCGCCTGAACCGCGCATTAACGGAACCTCCCACCCCCACGATGCCGCGGGGGAACAGAGCGCTCAACGAAAAAGTGCTTTTGCGCGTCGCCTGCACGGCTAAAACGATTGATTGCCCGTATCGTTCCGCGCTAAGGACTCGGGCCTTCGGAAGGCGGAACGGAATGGCGAAAACGCTTCAGATCGAAGGGCAGGAGGAAGCCTCGCTCGCGCAGGCGGTTGCCGTGCTCGCACGCGGCCTGCCGGTCGCGATCCCCACCGAGACCGTCTACGGGCTCGCCGCCGACGCCACCGATTCCGGCGCCGTGCGCACCATCTACGCCGTCAAGGGCCGGCCGAGCGTCAACCCGCTGATCTGCCACATGTCCGATCTCGTCATGGCCGAGCGTCATGCCGATTTCGACCCCTTGTCGCGGCGGCTGGCGGAAGCCTTCTGGCCCGGCCCGCTCACCCTCGTCCTGCCGCTCAGGGCCGGCAGCCCGATCGCGCCGGAAGCCACCGCCGGCCTGCCGAGCGTCGGCATCCGCGTTCCACGCGGCTTTGCCGGCAGGCTGATCGCCGCCTATGGAAAGCCGCTCGCCGCGCCGAGCGCCAATCCCTCCGGACGGATCAGCCCGACGACCGCCGCCCATGTCGAGGCGGGACTGGGCGAGCGGATCGAACTCATTCTCGACGGCGGCCCGGCCCGGGTCGGGGTCGAATCCACCATCGTCAAGGTGGAGGGCGACGGCACGCTGAGGCTCCTGCGGCCCGGCGGGCTTTCCGTCGACGACATCGAGCGCGTCGCGGGCGTGCCGGTCAGCCGCGGCCAGGCCGCGTCGGCGGCCATCGAGGCGCCGGGCATGCTGGCCTCGCATTACGCGCCGCGCGCCGCCGTGCGCATCGGCGCCACCGAGGTGCGCCCCGGCGAGGCGTTCCTGAAATTCGGCTCCGCTGCCGTTCCGGGCGAGGACGCGGCCGTCGCCGTCTTCGCGCTCAGCGCCGCGGGCGATCCGGCGGAGGCCGCCTCCCGCCTGTTCGAACTGATGAAGCGGGCCGACGAGACCGGCGCCACCTCCATCGCCGTTTCCCCCATTCCCCCGACCGGCCTTGGCGAGGCCGTCAACGACCGGCTGGCCCGCGCCGCCGCCCCGAGACCGGAAAAAGACGAAGCATCATGACCGACGCCGCTCCCTCCAGCGCCCTTCTCGACCGTTTCGCCGCCATCGTCGGCAGCGCCTATGCGATCCGCGAACCGGCGGCGCAGGAACCCTATCTGCGCGAGCCGCGCGCCTTCTACCCGGCCGCCTCGCCCCTCGTCCTGCGCCCCGGCTCGGTGCAGGAGGTCGCGGCGATCCTGAAACTTGCCAGCGAAACCGGCACGGCCATCGTGCCGCAGAGCGGCAATACCGGCCTCGTCGGCGGGCAGATCCCGCGCCGGGACAAGCCGGACGTGGTGCTTTCGATCGAGCGTATGAACCGCATCCGCGATGTCGACCCGGTGGCCAACGTGCTGGTCTGCGACGCCGGCGTCATCCTGGCCGATGTTCAGAAGGCGGCGGAAGGCGTCAACCGACTGTTTCCGCTGTCGCTCGGCGCGGAAGGATCCTGCCGCATCGGCGGCAACCTTGCGACCAATGCGGGAGGAACCGGCGTTCTCGCCTATGGCAACACCCGCAACCTCTGCCTCGGCCTTGAGGTGGTGCTGCCGACCGGCGAGATCTGGGACGGGCTGCGCCGGCTGAAGAAGGACAATACCGGCTACGACCTGCGCGACCTCTTCATCGGCTCGGAAGGCACGCTCGGCGTCATCACCGGGGCGGTGCTGAAGCTCTTCCCCCGCCCCGTCGGCCATCAGGTGGCCTTTGCCGGGCTGAATACGCCGGAAGACGCGCTGGCCCTGTTCGATCTCGCCTCCGGCCTGTGCCACACGGCGCTGACCGGCTTCGAGATCATCGCCCGCATCGGTCTCGAATTCACCGTCAGGCACATCGAGGGCGTGCGCGACCCGCTGCCCGATGGCGTGCATCCCTGGTACGCGCTGATCGACATCTCCACCGCCGATTCCGAGGAAACGGCCGCCGCGATGATGACCAGCGTTCTCGAACAGGCCTTCGAGCGCGGCATCATCAACGACGCCGTGATCGCCTCCTCCGTCGCCCAGCAGGATGCGTTGTGGCACCTGCGCGAGAGCATGTCGGAATCGCAGCGCCCCGAAGGCGGCTCGATCAAGCACGACGTTTCCGTGCCCGTTTCGCGGATACCCGCCTTCATCGCCGAGGCGGGCGACGCTGTCATGGAGGCGATCCCCGGCGCGCGCATCTGCGCCTTCGGCCACATGGGCGACGGCAATATCCACTACAACGTCTCGCAACCCATCGGCGCCGACAAGCAGGCCTTCCTCGCCCGCTGGCACGAGATCAACCGCATCGTCCACGCCATCGTCATCCGGCATGGCGGCTCCATTTCCGCCGAACACGGCATCGGCCAGATCAAGCGCGACGAACTGGCGGAGGTGCGCGGCGATGGCATCGAGATGCAGCTCATGCGCCGCATCAAGTCCGCCTTCGATCCGGCGGGCATCATGAACCCGGACAAGGTGCTCAAGGCGCAATCATGAACGAAGGGGTTGCGAGAACGTCGCTGCGCATCGATTTTCCGAACGGTTTCCGTCTCGGGCCGGGCAAGGCCGATCTTCTCGAACTCGTGGAGCGGCACGGCTCGATCAGCGCGGCCGGGGCGGCGATGGACATGTCCTATCGCCGCGCCTGGATGCTGGTCGATGAGATCAACCGCATGTTCCGCGAGCCTTCGGTGGTGACGCGACACGGCGGCAAGGCCGGCGGCGGCGCGGAACTGACCCCGTTCGGTCAGGAACTTCTCGCCCGCTACCGCCGCATGGAGCAGGCGACGCGCAGCACCATCGAAAGCGACCTAGACTGTCTCGCTTCGGCGCTGGCCGCTTCGGAAAGGTCCGGCTGACCCGTCTGCCGGAACAGGCTTTCGGGCTCCATGCGCACCGCCTTGAACAGTGCGTTGAGCGCCACGCCCGGCGCGATCCCCAGCCGCTCGGCCGAGCGGCGGGTGACTTCGGCAAGCACGGTCTCGCCGCCGCAATCCAGTTCCACGGTGACGGACGCCGCCCCTTCCTTGACGCCGGCAACGGTTCCGGAAAGACGGTTGAGGGCGGAGATTTCCTGCGGCAGCCCGACGGACAGCATCACCTCCGACGCCGGCACGAAGACGCGCACCGCCTTTCCGACGGAAACCGGCGCGGCAAGCAGATAGAGCGGCCCGGCGGCGGAGCGGGCCAGCATCAGCCCCTCCCCGTCCATGATCTCGGCGATCGTCGCGTCAAGGAAGGCGCCGGCACGCTTTCCCGGGATCGCGCTGGCGAGCGCCGCTTCCGGGCCGCCGGTTGCGACGACGCGACCCGCCTCCATCGCCACGACCCGCGTCGCGAGCCGCGCCACCTCTTCCATCGAGTGGCTGATATAGAGGATGGGAATGCCTTCGGCATCGCGGATGCGTTCGATATCGGGCAGGATTTCCGCCTTGAGCGCGGCGTCGAGGGCCGATAGCGGCTCGTCCATCAGCAGAAGGTCGGGCGCCGACAGAAGCGCGCGGCCAAGCGCGACGCGCTGCTTCTCGCCGCCGGAGAGGCCGGACGGACGGCGATCCAGCAGATGGTCGATCCGCAGCAGGCCGGCGACGCGCGCCATGCGCGCCGGGCGTTCGGCCTTGGGAACGCGGCCCATGCCATAGGCCAGATTGGCACGCACGCTGATATGCGGAAAGAGCCGCGCCTCCTGAAAGACATAGCCGATCCGGCGCCGGTGCGGCGGCACGAAGATGCCCTTGCGCGTGTCGTTCCACACCGTGCCGCCGAAGACGATGCGGCCTTCCTGGAGCGGCACGAGGCCGGCGATCAGGTTGATGAGCGTCGTCTTGCCGGAACCGGACGGCCCGGACAGCGCCGTGAGGCCGTCCGCGCCGGAAAAAGCGGCCCGGAGCGTGAAATCGCCCTGCTTCTGGGTGATGTCGACCTGCAACGTCATGCGCCGACCCTCCGCGCGATCCGCCGCGACAGGAATTCGGAGCCGATCAGGGCGGCAAGCGATATGACGATCGAGATCGCCGTCAGCCGCGCCGCGCCCGCATCGCCGCCGGGAACCTGGGTGTAGGTGTAGATGGCTGCGGCGAGCGTCTGGGTTTCACCCGGAATGTTCGAGACGAAGGTGATCGTGGCGCCGAATTCGCCGAGCGCCTTGGCGAAGCCGAGAATGGCGCCTGCGACGATGCCGGGCAGGATGAGCGGCAGCGTGACCGTGAAAAAGACCTTCACGGGGCTGGCGCCGAGCGTCGCGGCCGCCGCCTCCAGCTTGCGGTCCACCGCATCCAGCGAAAGCCGGATGGAGCGCACCATGAGCGGAAAGCCCATGACGGCGGCGGCAAGGGCCGCCCCCGTCCACCGGAAGGAGAAGACCAGCCCGAACCACTGGTCGAGAAACGCGCCGAAGAAGCCGCGCCGCCCGAAGGCGATCAGCAACAGATAGCCCGTGACGACCGGCGGCAGGATGAGTGGCAGATGCACGAGCCCGTTGAGGATGCCCATGCCCGGCAGCCGGCTGCGTGACAGGAGCACAGCCACGGCCACGCCGACGGGCAGGGAAAAGGCGACGGCAACCACCGCCACCTTCAGGCTGAGCGCGACGGCGACCCATTCGGCATCGGACAGGTCCATTCCGGCTTACTGCGCCAGAACGGTGAAACCGGCGGCTTCGAAGGCCTCTTTCGCCTTGTCCGTCTTCAGCGCGTCGAGGAACGCGGTGGCGACCGGGGAGCTGGCATCCTTGAGAACGGCGGCGGGATAGATGATCGGCGCGTGCGTATCCTCGGGGAAACGGTCGACGATCTTCACCTGCGGATCGACCTTGGCATCGGTTTCGTAGACGATGCCGAGCGGCGCTTCGCCGCGGGCGACGAGCAGCAGCGCGGCGCGGACGTTCTCGGCCTGCGCAACCTTGGGTGCGACGGCATCCCAGACGCCGAGCTTCTCCAGCGCGGCCTTGCCGTACTTGCCGGCGGGAACGCTGTCCGTGTTGGCCATCGCAAGCTTCTCGTCGCCGAGCGTGCCGGCCAGGTCGAAGCCGGGCGCGATCGTCAGCGCAGCGGTGGAATCGGCGGGTGCGACCAGCACGATGCGGTTGGCGAGCAGCGAGAAGCGCGTGCCCTCCTTCAGGAGATCCTGCTGCTCGACATTATCCATCCAGTCGAGGTCGGCGGAGATGAACACGTCGGCCGGCGCGCCCTCGCCAATCTGCTTGGCGAGCGCCGAACTGCCGGCGAAGGACAGGACGACATCGTTGCCGGTTTCCGCCTTCCAGTCGTCGGAAATGGCGGTGAGCACGTCCTTGAGGCTGGCGGCGGCGAACACCGTGACCTTTTCGGCGGCCTGGGCGGGGACAGTGGCGAACAGCGCCAGCAGCATGAGCATGAAGCCGCCAAGGCGGGCGGACACGGTGAAACGTTTCATGGCAATCTTCCTTTCGATATGTTTCACCGAATATATCGAAGGCCGAAATACGTCAACGCCTCGAATCCGCGAATATGAAAGAGGCCGGTGCATGCGAACCGGCCCGGAAAAAAGGCTGTGAAAAACCGGCGCGGCACTACGACGTCAGCAGGGTCAGTGCCGCGGAGGAAACGGTGTTATTGGCCGCATCGTAGAGGGCCGTGTAGCGCTGGACCAGCGTGCGCACGTAATCCGGATCGCCCAGCCGCTTCACGTCGACCATCCTCTCGACCATCTCCTTCTGGCGATCCACGTCCATGCTGGAGAAATAGTCGGACAGGCTGAAGGCCGTGGTGAAGAACTGCGTCAGCGCGGTGTCGGCGAGGAAGTTGTAGGCGGTGGTGATGTCCGGCGCCTTGCGCTGGAAATAGAGCGCCAGGCGCACGCCCTCGGAGGCATTGCCTTCGTTCTCCTCCAGCGTCTGGCGGACATAGAGGTTGATGGTCTCGATCACGTCTCCGCGCTGCTGCACGGTGCCGATGACGTCCTTGTCCTGAGTGAGATTGCCCTCGCTGTCGAAGTTGAACGAGGCGACCAGCTCCGCCAGTTCCCTGTTGTCCTGCTGGTTCACGAAACTCTTCGGATCGGACAGATCCGACAGGAACATCTTCTTCAGATCGGCGGTCGTGACCGACGTCGGGTCGATGCCGCGCGACTGGAGCATGACGTTCACGAGCCGCGAGTCGGCGAGAAGCTCGTCGACCGTCGTGATGCGCGCGACCTGCTCCTTGTAGTATCCGATCTCCGCATCGGCCTTCTCGGCGGCAGTCTCGGCTTCCTTGCCGGAGAGGAAGCGGACCATGCGGGACTTGTATTCCGAGGTGAGATCGTTGACGACCTGCTCCGACTGCGCCTGCTGCGGCACGTCGATATTGCCCTGGGTGTCGAAGTTGAACGCCTTGGCGAATTTCACCAGGTTCTCGTCCTTGAACGAATAGACGTAGCTCTTCGGATCGTCGAGGTCGCTGGTCAGGATGCGGCGAAGCTTGTGTTCGGAATATTTGGTCGAATCCACGCCGAATGCATCCAGCGCCATCTGCCAGAGTTCCGGCTGCTTGCTGTAGGTCGCATAGTCGCTGGACTGGACGGAATTGCTCTGCCAGTAGCTCGTGTTCGTGGTGAAAAGATCGTCGACCGACTGCACCGCGTCGATGCGCTTCTCGTAGTTCTCCATCGCGACGTCGATGTCGTCCTGGAAGGCCGTGAGATAGTTCGCCCTGTAGCGGGACGCACTATCCGCCAGCGGGTTGACCGTCACCTCGACGCCCCGCGCATTCGTGTAGGTGATCGTCTCGTTGCTCTGCGCGGTCATGCCGCTTTTCACGGTGCCGTCGGAATTGAAGTTGAACAGGCGCGGGAAATCCTGGAAGCCCTTGATCGCGGCGGCACTGCCGGAATTGTCCGGGTCGCTCAGCAGCATGCCGCGAAGGGTCGATGCGTCGGTGATGGCGCTGATGCCGTAGGCCGTCTTGATATATTCCACGACACGCGCGTCGTTGACCAGATCGTCGACGGTCGTGGCATTGGCGATGACCTGCTCGTAATGCGCCTTGTTGGCGGTAAAGAGCGTGTAGGACGGGCCGGTGGAGACGTTCTGAAGATAGGCCGTCGTCACCGCCTCCTTCTGTTCCGCCGTCTGCGCGGTGGCGCCCGCCAGCGAGCCGTCGGCGTTGAAGGAAAACTGCTCCTTCAGCGCCAGGAAGGAATCGATGACCCCGACGAGGCGCGTGTTCTCGCTGATCGCCGCGCTGTAGCGCGAGCGGATGGCGGCCAGTTCGGCGGTGTCCGTGGTGCCCACGGCACTTTGAAGGGTGCTGTCGTAACCGGCGATCGTCTGCTGGTTGGCGGCTCTGGTCGCCTCGAGCTGCTGGCGCTGTTCTGCCGTCAGCGTCGAGTCCGGATTGTTGAGCTGCGCGTCGATGTTCGCATTGGCGTTGACGAGGGTGTTGCGGCTGGAGATCACGCTGGTGATCTGCTGCATGTCGCTGTTGTCCTGAAGCAGCGTCGCGCGCTTCTGCACATATTCGACATTGGCATAGCTCGACGGATCGTCCATGTCGCTGGTCAGGAACTGCCTCAGCTTGTCCTGCGAGTAGTAATCCGAATAGACGCCGTTGGCCTTGAGCACGTAGCTCATCAGCCGGCTGTTGTTCACCAGACCGTCGACGCTGGTGATGGCGTCGATGGTTGTATCGTAATAGCTCGTCTCGGCGTTGATCCCGGCTTCCTGCGCACTGAACGACGCCTCGTAGGCCGCCAGCAGGTCGGCCTCCTGGGCGCCGGACTGGGCCGCCCTGGTGCCGCCGGTAAAATTGAAGGCGGCGGCGAATTCCTGGTAGCGCTTGTCGGTCAGCTTGTTGGCGAAGCTGTTGCTGTCCGTCAGGTCGCTTTCCAGCACCTTGCGGATGAACGCCTTGGCATAGGTCATGTCTTCCAGACCGTAAGCCTTCGTCGCATAGGAATAGAGGCGGTAGTCGGCCATGAACTCGTCGACGGAGGTCACGTTGCCGATATTGGCCTGATAATACTCCGTGTCGCGCTTGACCATCGCCTGCGATGCCACCCGGTTGAGCGACGTGTTCACGTCCTTCGAAACGATGAGGTAGCTGGTATAGGTCGACAGGGCCACGCAACAATTCCTTTGATGGAAAAGGCCGAGGTCATGGCCCGTATCGTAACGCAAACATCGCGTCGCACGATCAGGCGGCCATTCTAGCGCCGCTTCCTTAACCGAAGCTTTACACATTCCCGGCCCGGCCGGCTGGCGCTTGCGTCTCCTTGCGGGACAGGAGGAAACACTTTCTCAACCCTGTCCGTTGGCAAAACCGCTAACCATCAGAAACGGCAAGGGTTTCTTTACCGCGATTTTTAAGCGGTATCGAACGGAGCGGCGATATCGTGAGAGCCATCAGAGGACGAAAACGTCCCGCCACTTCAGGAGCGGAAGACTCCGAAGGCAAGACAAGGGAAAGAATCTCGATGGCTAACACGGTTCTCAAGCCCGCATGGGCAGAAGCAGCACTCCGGATCGATCCGGCCCGTTTTCCACAGCAGGTGGAGTACGCGCTGAGCGGAGAAAACGGCAATGTCAGCGTGACGCTCGACGAGCGCGGCGCCGTCCTGCGCCGGATGCTGCCCTCCAGCGGCCTGCCGATCTCCTTCGCCCTGCCGACCCGCGCATTCAAGGGCATTGCCGCCCGCGCCATCGACCACGGCGACGGCGGCATGACGGTGACGCTGGAGCTTCACCACCAGGACCCGAACCTGTGCATTCCGCTGCTGGTCGCGCACGATCTCTGCGACATCGCCGCCGACTGGCGCACATGGTCGGTGGCCTTCCGCCTGCCGATGCTGATGGTCGAGGCCGACGGCATCGCCCGCCCGCTGGAAGACCATATCGGCGAGCCGCGCCCCGACATGGCGACGCAACGCCGGCGCCATTCCTATTTCGCCAACCGCCGCCCGCGCTTCCTCGTTCGCCGCAAGACCGGCTCGCTCGGCGTGGCGATGAAGATCGAGGGCAAGGAGATCATCGCGCGGACCTGAACCGCGGGATCGCTCTCCGGTTCCGGCACATCCACCGCCCCGCGCATGACCGGGCCCGGCTTCCCACGAAGCCGGGTCCTTTCCGTTTCGCCTCCCGGCTCAGCCCGGGAGGAAGAAAAGGGCAAGCACCAATCCGGCGAAGACCAGCGCGCCGACCCGGCCGTTGGCCTTGAACAGGGCGAGGCATTGCACGGGATCGTCGATATCGAGCACGACGATCTGCCAGACCAGCACGGCGGCGGCGGCGAGGAGGCCGAGATAGGCGGCCGCGCCGACACCGGCCAGCGCGAAGGAGGCCGCGATGGCGACGAAAGTCGCGCCGTAAAGCCGCCAGAGCCAGATCTTCGTCCGGCTTCCGAACAACCGGGCCGTCGAGCGCACGCCGACCAGCGCGTCGTCCTCCTTGTCCTGATGGGCGTAGATCGTGTCGTAGCCGATGGTCCAGACGACCGCTCCCGCATAAAGCAGGACGGCGGCGACCGAGAGCGTGCCGAACATGCCGGCCCAGCCCATCAGCGCGCCCCAGGAGAAGGCAAGGCCGAGAAAGAGCTGCGGCCAGTCGGTGAAGCGCTTGGCGAAGGGATAGACCGCCACGACCAGCAGCGAGGAGATGGCCAGCAGGATGGAGAATGTATTGAACTGGAGCAGGACCAGCAGCCCGACGGCAAGCTGCGCGGCCATGAAAAGCTTCGCCTGAAAGCGGGTGACGCGCCCGGAGGGCAGCGGCCGCGACCGGGTGCGCGCGACCTGCGCGTCGATGTCGTGATCGGCGAGGTCGTTCCAGGTGCAGCCCGCGCCGCGCATGGCGACCGCGCCGGCGAAGAACAGGAACAGATGGAAGACGAACAGCGGCAGGTAAAACTGATGCTCCGCCTTGGCGACGTTGGCGGCGAGCGCCGACGACCAGAAGCAGGGCCACATCAGAAGCTGCCAGCCGATCGGCCTGTCCCAGCGCGCAAGCTGCGCATAGGGCCAAAGGCCGCGCGGCAGGAAACGATAGACCCAGTTTTCAGACGGCGCGTCCGACACGCGCCAGTCCTTGCCTGCACTTTCCGCCATCGAAGGCTCCCGTACCCGAAGACGGGGACTGCGCTGCCGGCACGATGCGGCGGCTCCCCTGCCCTTTCCAGTACCGGCCCGCCCCGGCCGTGGTCAAGCCTCACGCGGCCGGCGCGATCCCGGTCGGGCCAGAGCCGCGTCTAATCCAGCGTGAAATTGAACTTGTAGCTGGCGGACAGGCCGACCACGAACTGGTTGGCCGAGCCGCGTTCACGCACAAGGCTGGAATCGGCGGCGGGGCCCGTCAGGCGGCGATATTCCACGAAGGAGGACGCCGTGAACCTGTCGGTCGGCTTCCAATCGATGGCGCCGCCGACGGCGACCGAATGAACGCCGCCGCCCGGATTGTAGGCGCTCGGGCCGCCCGACGCCGCCTGCGCGGCGGAAACGCCGTAATAGTGGTCGAAGTAGTCGGCGCTGGCGAAGCGGATGCGCGGGCCGGCGGAAACCCGGATGTTCGGCGTGACATCGACAAAGGCATCAGCCGCGACATCGGCCACGACACCGTGATGGCTACGGAAGCCCTGCCGCACTTCGCCGCGGACGCGCAAATTCTCCGTCGGATAGACTTCCGCGAAACCGCCGAGTTCCACGCCGAGCTTGATATCCCGCATGCCCTGCAATTCCCGCTCGTCGTCGGCATCGCGCGGCATGACGAGCTTGCCGGCGATACCCGCGCGGAAGGCGCCTTGGTCGAACAGGGACACGGACGCGTTGTCGTTGCGGGAGACGTAACGCGGGCCCTCCCCTTGCTTGCCGAGCGAAATGATCGGCGAGAACTGGAACGAACTCTTCTTCGAGCCCTCGAATTTCGGGCCGACGAAGCCGGTTCCACCGAGCGTCAACGCCCAGTTTCCGGACCAGAGACTGCCTTCCGCGGCAGCGGTTCCGGCATGGAGAAGAGGGAAACCGAGGGCGAGAAGAACGAATGCGGGCTTGAACACAGATCATGTCTCCGGAAAACGCAATACAAAACGGCCCACCGGCGGGGCCGCTCAACTGCGCGGAGAATAATCCGTTAGGCTTACCGTCGCGTTAACCGGCGGGGCGCGAAGAGACCCGCGACGCTCAGAACGCGACCGGCTCCAGCGGCGGGCGGCCCGCCTCGAAGGTGCGATACCGGGCCTCGGCCTCGGCGATGTAATCGCGGTTGTCAGGCACGACGTTCTGGTTCCTGGCGATCTGGATCTGGAAGATGAACAGTTCCTCGTGGGTAAAGGCCATTTCCGAGCCGGCCAGATAGAACTCCCACATGCGGAAGAAACGCTCGTCGTAAAGGGCGACCGCCTCCTCCTTGCGCGCCACGAATCGCTCGCGCCAGTGACGCAGCGTATGGCCGTAGTGCAGCGGCAGGATTTCCACGTCGCGAATGAGAAGATCGGCCTTCTCGATGGCAGGCAGCACCTCGCCGACGGCCGGAATATAGCCGCCCGGGAAAATATACTTCTCGATGAAGGGGTTGGTGACATAGCTCGGCTTCGGTCGGCCGATGGAATGCAGCAGCATCACGCCGTTGTCGTCCAGCACCTCGGCCACCTTGCCGAAGAAGCGGCCGTAATTGCCGATGCCGACATGCTCGAACATGCCGACCGAAACGATGCGGTCGTATTTCTGCGGCGGCAGATAGCGATAATCCTGAAGCTTGAAGCGCACCGTGTCGGCCAGTGCGCGTTTTTCGGCCCGGTTCCGCGAGACGCGCAACTGCTCCTCCGAAAGCGTGATGCCGGTGACGTCGACAGCCGCGGCCTCCGCCAGATACATCGCCATCCCGCCCCAGCCGGAGCCGATCTCAAGCACCTTCTGCCCGGGCTCGAGCAGAAGCTTGGAGGCGATATGGCGTTTCTTGGCCTGCTGCGCCTCATCCAGCGAAATGCCCGGCGGATTGAAATAGGCACAGGAATATTGCCAGTCCCGATCCAGGAAAAGGTCGAAGAGCCTGGCGTTCAGATCGTAATGGTGCGCGACATTGCGGCGGTTGTGGTTGACCGGCAGCCGGGACCTGACCTGTGCGGCGGCGATGCGAGCGACGGTGAGGCCGACCATCTTCCAGGTGAGCGCCTCGCTGCGGGTATTTTCCTTCACCAGCGCCAGAAAGTCGTAGATGTCGCCCTCTTCGAGCACCATCCGGCCGTCCATGTACATTTCGCCGAGCTTGAGGAGCGGGTCGTTGGCGACGGCCTCCTCCGCCTCCTCGTCCGTGAAGCGGATGGCGACGGCCTTTCCGCTGCCATCTCCGTAGGTTTCCGTCGCTCCTGAATGGTCCGTCAACCGGAGGGAGCCGGTCGCAATGATTTTATGCAATAGCAAACGCAAGGAAGAGGTCATTCAACACCCCCGGAACCGCATTAACTTTCATGCCCGTGTCATGAAACTTAATCCCTTGCGCCAGCGAGGCAAGCCCTTTGAAGTGACGAAATCACTTCTGAGTGATCGCGTCATGATGAGTTTTTCTCAACGCTTTTTCAATGCTTCTGCAAGTGCGGCGCCGAGCGCGCCCTGCGCGGGCTTTTCCGGCCGGGTCGACATTTTCGCCGGCGGCCGCCCGCCGGGCGCCGGGCGCTCGCCGCGCGGCGAGGCCGCTGACGTGCTGCCGTCGTCCTTGCGCATGGAAAGGCCGATTCGCTTGCGCTTCGCATCGACCTCCACCACGCGCACCTTCACCACGTCGCCCGCCTTCACCACCTCGTGCGGGTCCTTCACGAACCGGTCGGCAAGCTGCGAGACGTGGACGAGCCCGTCCTGATGAACGCCGATATCGACGAAGGCGCCGAAGGCGGCGACGTTCGTCACCGTGCCCTCCAGCATCATGCCGGGCTTCAGGTCAGAAATCTCGTTCACCCCGTCCGCAAAGGTCGCGGTCCTGAAGCTCGGACGCGGGTCGCGGCCCGGCTTCTCAAGCTCGGAAAGAATGTCCTTCACGGTCGGCAGGCCGAATTTCCCGTCGATGAAGCGGCGCGGGTCGAGCGCCTTCAAGGCCGCGCTGTCGCCCATCAGCGCGCGCAGGTCGCGGCCGCAGGCGGCGACGATGCGGCGCGCCACGTCATAGGCTTCCGGATGGACGGCGGAGGCGTCGAGCGGCTCCGCGCCGTTCGGGATGCGCAGGAAGCCGGCGCATTGCTCGAAGGTGCGGGCACCGAGGCGCGGCACCTTCATCAGCTCCTTGCGGCTGCGGAACGGGCCTTCCTGATCGCGATGGGCGACGATGGCTTCCGCCAGCGAGCCGCCGAGGCCGGAAACCCGGGCGAGCAACGGCGCCGAGGCCGTGTTGAGATCGACGCCGACGGCGTTCACCGCATCCTCCACCACGGCATCGAGCGAGCGGCCGAGCCTGCCCTGGTCGACATCGTGCTGGTACTGGCCGACGCCGATGGATTTCGGCTCGATCTTGACGAGTTCGGCCAGCGGGTCCTGAAGGCGGCGGGCGATGGACACCGCGCCGCGCAGCGACACGTCGAGGCCGGGAAACTCGTTCGCCGCCGTCTGCGATGCCGAATAGACGGAAGCCCCCGCCTCCGAAACGATCACCTTGGTGGGTTTCGGCGCGGGCAGGTCCGCCAGCAGGTCGGCGACGAGCCGCTCGGTCTCGCGGCTGGCCGTGCCGTTGCCGATGGCGATCAGTTCCACCTTGTGCCGGCGGATGAGTCCTGCCAGCTCGGCCTGCGCGCCGCGCACGTCGTTCCGCGGCTGGAAGGGATAGACCGTCGCGGTTTCCAGAAGCTTGCCGGTGCCGTCCACCACCGCCACCTTGACGCCGGTGCGGATGCCCGGATCGAGCCCCATCGTCGCGCGGGAGCCGGCGGGTGCGGCCAGCAGCAGGTCCTTGAGATTGCGGGCAAAAACGTGGATCGCCTCTTCCTCCGCCCGCTCGCGCATCTCGCGCATCAGGTCGAGCGAGAGCGAAACGGACAGCTTGACGCGCCAGGTCCAGCCGGCGACATCCATCAGCCAGCGGTCGGCCGGGCCGCGATCACGGATATCGCAAGCGGCCGCAATCTTCGCCTGGGCCGGCTTGACCGGCGAGGGATCGTCCTGATCCACCTCGATGGTCAGCGACAGCACTTCCTCGTTCCAGCCGCGCAGCATGGCGAGCGCCCGGTGGCCGGGAACGGTGGCCCAGCGTTCGACATGGTCGAAATAATCGGAGAATTTCGCGCCCGCCTCCTGCTTGCCGTCCACCACCTTCGACCGCAGCACGGCGCGGGCCTTCATATGGTCGCGCAGCACCTTCAGCAGATCGGCGTTTTCGGCGATGCCCTCGGCGACGATATCGCGCGCGCCGTCCAGCGCCGTCTTCACGTCCGGCACCTCCTGCGTGAGATAGGCTTCCGCAAGCTTCGACGGGTCGGCGGCGCGGTTTTCGAGGATCGCTTCGGCCAGCGGCCCGAGGCCGCGTTCGCGGGCGATTTCGGCGCGGGTGCGGCGCTTCGGCTTGTAGGGCAGGTAGAGGTCTTCCAGTTCGGCCTTGGTGGCGGCAGCGTTGAGCTTGCCCAGAAGCTCGTCCGTCATCCTGCCCTGCGTCTGGATCGATTCGACGATGGACGCGCGGCGCGCGTTCAGTTCGCGCAGATAGACGAGGCGTTCGGACAAATCGCGCAATTGCGTGTCGTCCAGACCGCCGGTCACTTCCTTGCGGTAGCGGGCGATGAACGGCACCGTCGCGCCGCCGTCCAGAAGCTCGATGGCGGCCGCTGCCTGCGCCGGCTTCGCACCGATAACCGCCGCGATCGTCACGCTCAGGGATTGAATGTCGTTGGCCATCGTCACTCTCGGATTCGTTATGAGGAGCCGGCAATCTAGCGGGGAAATGCGGCATGGCAACGCGGGGGTGTTCGATTCCACAGGGAAAGCCGGGGAGCCCCCCTCATCCGGCTGCCGCCACCTTCTCCCCAAGGGTAGAAGGGGTATGCCACGAGGTCTCCGTTTTCCCCTTCTCCCCGACGGGGAGAAGGTCCCGGCAGCCGGATGAGGGGGGCTCAATCCCAATCTCCGCTTGACCTTTTCGCCCCCTGCCCTTAACCGCCCCTGTAAGGTACGTTTTGTCTTACGCACTAAAGGCTCTCGCGGGGATTTGACCATGAAAGTGCTCCTGATCGGATCGGGCGGACGCGAGCATGCGCTGGCCTGGAAGCTGGCGCAGTCGCCGCTTCTCGAAACGCTCTATGCCGCGCCGGGTAATCCCGGCATTTTCGAGCACGCCGAGCCTGCCGGCATCGACCCGGACGAGCACGCCGCCGTTTCCGCCTTCGCGACGGAAAAGGGTATCGACCTCGTCGTCGTCGGGCCGGAAGCACCGCTGGTCGCCGGTCTTGCCGACCGGCTGCGGGCCGACGGCATCGCCGTCTTCGGTCCCTCCGCCGCCGCCGCACAGCTCGAAGGCTCGAAGGGCTTCACCAAGGATCTCTGCGCCCGCCACGGCATCCCGACCGGCGCCTATCAGCGCTTCAGGGACGCCGAAAGCGCGAAAGCCTATGTGCGCGAACAGGGCGCGCCCATCGTCGTGAAGGCCGACGGCCTTGCCGCCGGCAAGGGCGTAACGGTGTCCATGACGCTCGACGAGGCGCTGGCGGCCATCGACGACTGCTTCTCCGGCACGTTCGGCGAAGCGGGTGCAGAAGTGGTGGTCGAGGCCTTTCTCGACGGCGAGGAGGCGAGCTTCTTCGTGCTGTCCGATGGCACGCACGCGCTGGCGCTGGCGACCGCGCAGGACCACAAGCGCGTCGGCGACGGCGACACCGGCCCGAACACCGGCGGCATGGGCGCCTATTCCCCCGCCCCGGTCATGACGCCGGAGATGGTCGAGCGCACCATGAGGGAGATCATCGAGCCGACGATCGCCGGGATGGCGGCGGACGGCCATCCGTTCAGCGGCGTTTTCTTCGCCGGGCTGATGATCACCGCAAAAGGCCCCGAACTGATCGAATACAATGTCCGCTTCGGCGATCCGGAATGCCAGGTGCTGATGACGCGGCTGAAATCCGACCTCCTGCCGCTCCTTCACGCTACCGCCACCGGCACGCTCGACCGGGTGAGCGCCGAATGGCACGATGGCCCGGCGCTGACGATCGTCATGGCCTCGAAGGGCTATCCGGGCTCCTACGAGAAGAACACGCCGATCGCCCCGCTGCCGGAAACCGGCGAAGGCGAGAAGATCTTCCACGCCGGAACGGCTCTGAAGTCCGGCCAACTGGTGGCGACCGGCGGGCGCGTTCTCAACGTGACGGCGACCGGCGCGACCGTGGCCGAGGCGCAGGCCCGTGCCTATGCGCTCGTCGACCGCATCGACTGGGAAAACGGCTTCTGCCGCCGCGACATCGGCTGGCGCGCCGTGGCCCGCGAAAAGGTCTGAGCCCCGGGGCAAACGAATACTGCCCCGTTCTGGCGCACGAACGGGCGAAAGGGCTGCTCACGCGCCGCCGTTTTTGCCCGGAAGCGGCCGCTTCATTCAAATTTTACCCTTTCTTCTGACGGGATCGAAACGAAGCGGCGCTATCGTCTCCCCATGATGAGGGAGAAACTGTCATGCGCGTGATTGCCCTGACCGCCATCGCAACCTTTGCCGCCGCACCGTCCTTCGCTTCGTCCATCGAGGTGATCAACGGCACGCGCCTTGGAAACGGCAGCATCATCCGCATGAGCTGCCCCGACTGCCCGGCGCCGAAGCCGCCGGAAACCTATTCCGGATACAAGGTGCCCGTGCTGGAAAGCGGCGTGCAGAAAGAGGAAATCCGCGATTTCCACGGCGAGCGCGTCATCATGCGCACCGACAGGTGGATGGGCGGCTCGCCGGCCGTGTTCTACCAGAGGCTGACGCCCGAAATGGAAGCGGCCATGACCGGCAAGCCGCTGATCGGCACCGATACGCCCCCCGTCGCCGCCGCCCCGCCCCCCGCCGACGGCATCGACTCCACCGCAACGACCGCCGCCGTCGCCCCGCAAGCCCCCGCCGCACCGCCGAACGACTTCCCGGACTTCGAACTGCGCCTGCGGTAGAAATGCGATAAAAAAAGCCGCCGAAGCGATCCGGCGGCTTAATGTATTGACGTACCCTCTCCTTTGTCACCCTCGGGCTCGAGCCCCAAGGCTCCACGCCGCAAGCGGCGCGGTGGATGGTCGGGTCAAGCCCGACCATGACGAAAGTGGGCAATGAACCGTTTGTCAGCAGTTTGAACCGCCGCGTCACTCCGGCGGCTTCTGTATGCTACGGCAGCCCCCTTAGCCGGCGATCTTCGAGAAATCGGCGACCGTGCCGGTTGCGGCGCGGATCGCTTTCAGCAGCGCCAGGCGGTTGGCGCGGATGGCCGGGTCTTCGTCGTTGACCAGCACGTCCTCGAAGAAGCGGTCGACCGGGGCGCGCAGCGCCGACAGGGCCTTCATCGCGCCACGGAAGTCTTCCGCCTGCACGGCTTCCGCCGCCTGGGCCGAGGCGGTGCGGATTGCCGCGTGGAGCGCCTTTTCCGCATCGAGCTTCAGAAGCGCCTCGTCGATCGTATCGCCGACGACGGCTCCCTTCTTCTCTTCCGCCGCGAGAAGCTGGGTGGCGCGCTTGGTTCCGGCCAGAAGGTTCAACCCCTCATCGCCGGTGATGAAGGCCGTCAACGCCTCGACGCGGCGGGCGATCATCAGCAGGTCGTCGGATTCGGACGTCAGCACCGCGTCGATCAGGTCGTGGCGCGCGCCGAGGTCGCGCAGATAGACCTTCAGGCGATCATGGAAGAAAGTGAGAAGATCGGCATTGCCGACAACCGGCAGCAGCGGCAGGCGGATATCCCGTTCCAGCAGGATGCGCACCACGCCGAGCGCGGCCCGGCGCAGGGCATAGGGGTCCTTCGAGCCGGTCGGCTTTTCGTCGATGGCCCAGAAGCCGGTCAGCGTGTCGAGCTTGTCGGCCAGCGCCACCGTCAGCGCCACGCGCCCGGCCGGCACCCGGTCGGAAGGGCCCTGCGGCTTGTAATGGTCCTCGATGGCGGCGGCGACGGCTTCGGCCTCGCCCTGAAGCAGGGCGTATTTGCGGCCCATGACGCCCTGAAGCTCCGGGAACTCCCCGACCGCTTCGGTGCGCAGGTCGGCCTTGGCGAGCACTGCGGCACGGTCCACCAGCTTCAGGAATTCGGCTTCCGAAAGCTTCGCGATGTCCGGCTCCGCGACCTTCGCGGTCTCCGTCATGCCGGCGAAGACGGTCTTGCCGAGTTCGGCGGCGAGTGCCCGGATGCGGCTGACGCGCTCCCCCTGCGAGCCGAGCCTGGCATGGAAGGTGACATTGAGATGGTCCAGCTTGGCCATGCGCTGGTCGAGCGGCCTGGCAAGATCGAGGCCGAATTTCGCGGCGGAGGCCTCCAGCGTTCCGAGGTCCGGCAGGTCGCCCTGGTCGCGGGTCCAGAAGTGCTTGGCGTCCGACAGGCGGGCGCGCACGACCTTGCCGTTGCCGTGGACGATTTCCCGGCCGCCATCGGTCGCGGCGATGTTCGAAACCAGAATGAATTTGTTCGACAGTGTCTCCGCTCCGGGCGCGCGGGTGACGAAGCATTTCTGGTTGGTCTTGATGGTCAGGCGGATGATTTCCGAGGGGATCGCCAGATACTCCTCCTCGAAGGAGCCCATCAGCACCTGCGGCCATTCCACGAGGCCGGAGACCTCTTCCAGCAGGCCCTCGTCCTCGACCAGTTCCAGCCCCGAGGCGAAGACCAGATCGCGGGCATCGTGCAGGATGATATCCTTGCGGCGCTCGGCGTCGAGCACCACTTTGGCCCGCTCCAGCGACGCGGCATAGTCCTCGAAGCGGCGCACGGTGATCGCGTCCGGCGCGTGGAAACGGTGGCCATAGGTGACGTTTCCGGCGACGATGCCATCCACCTCGAACGGAATGACGGTCGTCTCGTCATGTTCGGAGCCGAGCGTGCAGACGATCGACTGCAACGGGCGCACCCAGCGCAGCGACCCCGGCCGGGCGGAGGCGGCCCCCCAGCGCATGGATTTCGGCCAGGGAAAATTGCGGATGATGCCCGGCATCGCCTCGGCGACGATATCCTGCGCGGGACGGCCCGGCTTCTCGACGATGGCGACATAGAAATCGCCCTTCTTCGGATCGCTCTGCACCTGCGCCTCGGCAACGGACGAAAGGCCGGCGCCGCGAAGGAAGCCTTCGATGGCCTTCTCGTTGGCATCGGTGCGCGGGCCCTTCTTCTCTTCGCGGATATCGGCGGAACGGGCGGTCAGGCCGCGAATGTCGAGCGCCAGACGGCGCGGCGTCCAGTATTCGCGCGCGCCCTCATAGGTCAGGCCCGCTTCCACCAGCGCATCGGTGACGAGCTTCTTCAGGTCGCCGGCAGCCTTGCGCTGCATGCGTGCGGGAATCTCTTCGGAGCGGAGTTCAAGCAGAAGATCGGGCATTGTCGCTGACTTTGACTGTTGGAATGATTGCGGCAGGCTCTAGCAAGCCGCGGGGGAAATGTCACGCCGCAAGGGCCAGGTTTTCGCCGGAAAGGGCCTTACCAGCCACCCCCGCCGCCGCCACCGCCGCCGCCGCCTGAAAAACCGCCGCCGCCGGAAAAGCCGGAACCGGAGGAGGAAGGCGACGGCTGGGGAATGGTGGAAGCGATGGTGGACGCCATCGAGGAGGAGAAGTTGCCGATCCGGTCGGAAAACGAGCCGAGATTGCCGGCGTACCAGACCGGCTGGTAGCTCGTTGCGGCGGCAGCGCCCGCGGCGGCGGAGGCCAGCCAGGTCTCGAAGGTCTTCGTCCACGGCTTCTCGAGGCCGAGCGCCACCGCATAGGGCAGCAGTTTCTCGAAATGGGCGGGCGACATTTCCGGCGCGCCGGCCATGTTCATACGGTCCTTCTCGGCCAGCCTCAGATAGGTGCGCAACCCCTCGATCCCGTCCATCAGGCGGCGCCCGAGCGGCGTCGGGGCGCCCATCAGGAAGAAGAACAGCGCATTGACCAGAGCGATGCCGCCGCCGGCGAGCAGCGTGACAATCGCGGCGCGATCGGCCGTTTCCGTCATCACCGTCGCGAAGAGCGTGCCGAGGACGCTGAGCAAGAAGGTGCCGATGAAGCCGAGGACGATGATCGCGCCGATTCGGCTCGCGAGGGAACCGCCCGGACGGAAGCTCCTGCCGATCCTCACCGCGATCAGGCCGGCGAAAACAGCCACCACGACCGGCATGACCATCAGCGCCACCTCGTCGCCTCGCAGCCCCCCGAACGCCAGAAGGCAGGCGAGAGCCGCCGCCGAAAGCGCGAGGCCGCCGGCGATGTAACCCGCATTGCTGCGGTAATATTTACCGCTATGCTCCTTCTCGATGGCCGCGCGGAAGCGTCTGCCCACCGTGCGGACCCGCTCGCCATTGGCCTTGTCGATGACGAGTTCACGGCCTGCCGCGCCGATTTCCGACAGGAGCGCGGCCTGCCCCGCCGGCAGTTGCGGGGACAGCGGCTTGTCCGTGCGGCGGATGACGATGGACCGCTTCAGGTCCTCCAGCGTCACGTAACCCTTGACGGCGAGGTCGAGCGCCGAGGCGGACAGCGCCGTCCACCCCTGGCCGGAAAAACCCTTGTTGTCGATGTAGTTGACCAGCGCCGGCGAAATGCCCTCCGGCGGGTCCCAGCGCGGCACCACGACACCGGCGGGCGGATCGCGCCCCACCGCGGTCCAGGCGCGGAAATAATAGGCGAGGACCGCCAGCAGCCCGCCGATGCCGACGATCAGCACGCGGTTGTCGCGGAACCACCACCGGCGCTCCTCGCTTGCCGAAGGCGGCGCGACGACGCCCTTCGGCAGCTTGACGGCGATGGTCAGCCCCTCGCCCGCCCGGAACGGACGGGTCGAGGAGAAGGAAACCCTGTTGCCCTCGACGACAGCGCGGGCATCCTGGCCGGTCTCGTTCAGGCGGCCGGTGTAGACCGCCGTCTCCAGCACGCTTGTGCCCGGCGGCAGGGTGACGGTGGCCGAGGTTTCGGCGATGGCGAACCGCCAGCCGTTGCCGGTGACATTCCAGTAAAGCTCGTCGTGATCCTCAAAATAGCGGATCTGCCGCCCCGTCTCGTAGGTGATGCGGTAGACATGCGGGCCGCGGGCCAGGAGCACGTCGCGATCACCGGTATAGATGCGCACGCCGCCGGAAATGCTTTCCGTGAACCAGTTTTCCGGCTGGCCGTCGCGCTCCACCGAAATCACCCTGAAATCGACCTCGCGCCTCGCCCCGCCCGGCCCGGTCTGGAAAAGGGGAAAATCGCGGTAGATGCCACGCCGGATATTGAGCCCTTCCGCCCGCACCTGGATGGTCTCGACCACCGTCAGCGGTCCTTCGGGAGAAACCTCGATATCCGCGTGGTAGGACTGAATATATTCCTGCGCCCGTGCAGCGCCCGCCGCAGCGCCAAGGGCGAGGACAAGGACGACGAAGAAGCGAAGAAGCGTTTTCATGCGGCCTCGCGGCTGAATCCGACGCCAAGGCTTGCGAGCGCATCCCAGTAGGCCGGGTAGGTCTTCGCCACGCAGCCGGGATCGAGGATGGCGATGCCGCCGATCTTCAGCCCGGCCAGCGCGAAGCTCATGGCGATGCGGTGATCGGCGAAGGTGTCGATCTCCGCCGGCAGGCGCTGGCCGGCCAGCGACGGATCGGCATGGACGATCAGCTCGTCGCCCTCCTCTTCGGCAAGGCCGGGGCGGATGGCGTTCAGGCCCGTGGAGAGCGCGCGGATGCGGTCGCATTCCTTGACGCGCAGATTGGCGATGCCGGTGAAGCGCACCGGCTTTTCGTTGAAGGCGGCAAGGACGGCAATCGTCGGGATCGCATCCTGCATCTGCGACCCGTCGATCACCTCCGGCATGTGCGGGAAGGCGGCGATGACCGCGTGGGCCCGGGCATCCGGCTGGGTGAAGGCGTCCGCCGGCGTGCCGATATCGATCGCGCCGCCCGTCAGCACTTCCGCGCCCCAGAGATAAGTGGCGGCCGAGGCGTCCGGTTCGATGTGAAAGTTGGTCGCCGTATAGCCGGTCGGCGCGACGCGCCAGATGGCGGGCGACACCTGCTCCACCCGCGCGCCGAAGGCCCGCATGGCCGCCAGCGTCAGGTCGATATAGCCGCGCGCACCGATCTCGGCACCGGCCAGTTCGATCTCGAAGGGCGCATCGGCCAGCGCCGACGCCATCAGGATGGCGGACACGTACTGGCTGGACAGGCCGGCATCGATGACGACGCGGTGCTTTGCGAAGGCGCCCGTGGCCTCGACCGTCACCGGCGGGCAGCCGGTCGGCGCATCGATGGCGACGCCGAGCGAGCGCAGCGCCTCGACCAGCGGCAGGATGGGCCGCTTGCGCATGTGCGCGTCGCCATCGATGACGAAGCGCCCCTTCGCCAGCGAAACCGCAGCCGTCAGGAAGCGGGTCGCCGTGCCGGCATTGCCGAGGAAGAGAGGCCCGGACGGTTCCTTCAGGACGCCCGCCGAGCGGACGAGGAAGGTCGTCGCATCGGGCTCCTCCACCGCGACGCCCATCGCGCGCAGCGCCTCGGCCATGTAGAGCGTGTCGTCGCTTTTCAGCGCACCCGTCAGCCGGCTCTCGCCCTTCGCCAGTCCGGCCAGCAGCAGGGCGCGGTTGGTGATCGACTTGGAGCCCGGCGGGCTCACCGCGCCGGAAAGCGGTCGGGCGGGCGGCAGGATGGTCAGTTTGTCGGCAGTCATTGCGGCCTTCAGAATGTCACGGACGGAACGGCGCGGTCGGCCGGATCGTCGATTTCGAAATAGGGCTTCTTGGCAAAGCCGAACCGGCTGGCGACGAGGTTGGACGGGAAGCTCTCGACCTTGACGTTGAGGTCGCGGGTGGCGCCGTTATAGTAGCGGCGCGCCATCTGCACCTCGCCCTCCAGACTGTCGAGGGCCCGCTGAAGCTCCAGGAAATTCTCGTTGGCCTTGAGGTCGGGATAGGCTTCGGAAAGTGCGAAGAGCTTGCCGAGGGCCTGGCCCAGAACGCCTTCCGCCGCCGCGCGGCCCTCGACATCGCCCGCCGGAACGGCGATGGCCCTGTTACGGGCGGCGATCACCGCATCCAGCGTCTCGCGCTCGTGCGAAGCATAGCCCTTGACCGTTTCGACGAGGTTCGGAACGAGATCGGCGCGGCGCTTGAGCTGCACGTCGATGCCGGACCACGCTTCCTCCGCCATCTGGCGCGCCCTGACGAGGCCGTTGTAGAGAAAGACGCCATAGAGCGCGACCGCCACGATCGCGAGAAGAATATAGGTCGACACAGGGAGACTCCTCCGGCTCATGTTTTGCCCGGAGACTAGTCGGACGAGCAGGAAATGTCACCCCGCCCGCGCGCCATGCCCGTCAGGCCGCTTCGCGCCTGGCATTCACGCCACCGGCTTCCGTCAGCAGGAAGGCCTCACCGCAGGCCTTGGCCAGCGTGCGCACGCGCAGGATGTAGCTCTGGCGCTCCGTCACCGAAATCACGCCGCGCGCATCGAGCAGGTTGAAGACGTGCGACGCCTTGATGCACTGGTCGTAGGCGGGAAAGACGCACTTGTGCAGGCCGTTCGAATCGCCGGGCGCGCCGGCGGAAAGAAGCGCCAGGCATTCCTTTTCCGCGTCGATGAAGTGGCGGTGCAGCAGTTCGGTGTCGGCAAATTCGAAATTGAAGCGGGAATATTCCTGCTCCGCCTGAAGGAAGACGTCGCCATAGGTGATCTTCTCGTCGCCCTCGCGGCCGTTGAAGTTCAGGTCGTAGACGTTGTCGACGCCCTGAACGTACATGGCCAGCCGTTCGAGACCATAGGTCAGTTCACCGGCCACCGGCGCGCATTCGATGCCGCAGACCTGCTGGAAATAGGTGAACTGCGAGACTTCCATACCGTCGCACCAGCATTCCCAGCCGAGACCCCAGGCGCCGAGCGTCGGGCTTTCCCAGTCGTCCTCCACGAAGCGGATGTCGTGGACCAGCGGATCGAGGCCGATGGCCGCCAGCGAGCCGAGGTAAAGCTCCTGAAGGTTCGACGGGTTCGGCTTCAGGATGACCTGATACTGGTAATAATGCTGGAGACGGTTGGGGTTCTCGCCGTAGCGCCCGTCGGAGGGGCGGCGCGAGGGCTGCACATAAGCCGCCTTCCACGGCTTCGGGCCGAGCGCGCGCAGCGTGGTGGCCGGGTGGAACGTGCCCGCACCCACTTCCATGTCGTAGGGCTGGAGAATGGCGCAGCCCTTGTCGGCCCAGTAGGTCTGGAGCGTCAGGATCAGCCCCTGAAAGGAGCGCGAGGGATGCATGTGAGCGGGCAGGTTCGTGGCGTTCATGGACGGAGGCGCTTGCTTGTTTTTCGGATGCGGACGAGTGCCACGCCGAAGCGCGGGGGTCAAGCGCGAATAGGCCTCGCGCCCTGTTCCGGGCGGCTGCCGCCCCGGCCGATTTTCGCAACCCCTACTCTTCGTCGTCCTTCTTCACCCGGTATTCGCCGGTCTTCGGGTCCTTCACGAGCGTGCCGTGCGCGCGGTTTCGCACCTCCCGCGACCGACGCTTCTGCTTGCGCGTCAGGCTTTTCGCATCCGCGGTGAAGCGGCGGTAGAACCAGTAGACCGCCGCGGCAACGGCGATGAAGAAGAGAATACGTGTCATGCGAAGCCCGCGATTACAGTCCGAAGCGGGCCCACAATGCCCTTTCTTCGACGGTCTGCGCAAGACCGCCGGCGGCGGCTGCGGCGATACGCTCCGGTCCGCCGGCATCGACACCGGGAATGCGGCGGCCGAAGAAGCCCCTGGCCGCCGTGACCAGTTCCGGCCTCACATCCTTGCCGTAGCGGGCCTGAAGCGTGCCGCGCAGATCACCGAGACCGTCGATCAGGCCGAGTTCGAGCGCCTTCGTGCCGGTCCAGAACAGGCCGGAGAACAGGTCGGGATCGTCGGCGAGACGCGCGGCGCGCCGGGCTTTCACCATGCCGATGAAAACGTCGTGGATCTCGTGCTGGAGGGTTTTCAGGTATTCGATGTCGGCTGCCTTTTCCGGCTGGAACGGATCGAGGATCACCTTGTTCTCGCCGGAGGTGTAGACCCGGCGCTCGACGCCGATCTTCTTCAGCAGTTCGGGAAAGCCGAAGCCGCCGGAAACGACGCCGATCGAGCCGACGATGGAGGTCGGATCGGCGATGATCTCGTCGCCCGCCAGCGCGATCATGTAGCCGCCCGAGGCGGCGACATCCTCCACGAAGACGAGGACCTTCTTGTCCTTTTCCTCCGCAAGCTGCCGGAGGCGCGCGAAGATCAGCCGCGACTGGACCGGAGAGCCGCCCGGCGAATTGACGATGACGGCCACGGCGGGCGCCTTCTTCACGGAAAAGGCCTTGTCCAGCATCTGCGCGACCGAGGCGAGGTTGAGCGCCGGACGCAGGGCGCTGCCGCCCGTCATGATCGCGCCGGACAGGCGCACGACGGGGATGACGGTGCCTTCCTTGCGGAAGCGCTTCGGCAGCAGGCGTTTGATGAGGTTCTTCATTCCGGCACGAATCCATGTTGGAGGTTTTCCCACATGTATGACGTCCGGGGTCGACCGCAAGTGCCCGGCGGGACGAATCGCCTCAGCGGCCGTTGCGGGCCAGCGCCGCGCGGCCGTTGTTGAGATCGTCCACCAGTGGGGAGAAGGCGTGCGCCTCCCCGTCGTGGATCACCAGCGCCGGCCGCAGCCGGAGCCGGGCGCGCGACCCCTTGATCGCCGTCGCGAGAATGCGCACCGCATCCTCGCCGGGGCGCGGATGAAGCGCCGTCAGTTCCAGCCCGCCGAACCGGCGCCCGCAGGCGGCGATGATGTCGGCGATCGATTGCGGCCGGGCGATGAGCGAAAGCTGGCCGCCGGGCTTCAGGATCGCGCCGGCGGTCCGGATCCAGTCCTCGAACAGCCCCTCCGTCATGGCATGGGCCTCCGCCTTCAGCCTGTCGGGCGTGCGCCGGTCATCCGCGTCGTTGAAGGGCGGGTTCATGACGACGTGATCGAACGTGTCGTCGGGCAGGCCGGCGGCGACGCGAGCCCGCCCCTTCAGCGTCACATCGGCCTCGATGACCGACACGCGATCGCTGATCGCGGCGTTCTCGGCAAGCGCAAGGCTCTTGCGGGCATAGGCGGCCATATCCGGCGAGCGCTCGTAGAGAACCACCTGCGCCTGGCCGATCCGCGCCGCGACCGCCATGCCGGCGGCCCCCGCTCCCGCTCCGAGATCCGCGACGCGAACCGGGCCGGCGGCATCGACGAGCGCGGCCAGCAGCATGGCGTCCACGCCGGCGCGGTGCCCCCTGCCCTTCGGCTGGACGAGGTGGAAGCGCCCGCGGTGGAAGGCATCGACGGTTTCGGCCCTCGCGGGTTCGGCATGAATGTCTTCGACAAGGCTCAAGCGACCAGCTCCGATTCCAGCCCGGCTTCGACGAGGATCAGGCGGGCCTCGGCACCGCGCGCCTCCTCGACGAGGAAGCGGCGCGGCAGAAGCCCGAGCGAGCCTTCCAGAACGCTCATGGACTGGTCGGCGATCATACAGGCAATGCCCGCATCCTTCATCAGGCTTTCCGCGAAGGAAAGGATCACTGCGTCATTCGTCCGGATCAGTTCACGCATATTGGCCGATTCCTCAATTTTTCTGGACTGAAACGATTCACCCTTGCCGTGCCACCGGCCCCTTTTTATTCTTAGGGCAACACAGTGCATACGCCTCGAACCCAATTCCGGTTTATTGATGGACGTTATGCGGCATTTTTTCAGGTCTGCGACCACGCCACCCCTTCAGGACGGCGCGGCGGCGCAGTGAGCAGGAGTTTCATCCTTGGGCGTCGTGATACCGCTTGAAGACGGCAAGAACAAACAGGCTTCGGTCAAGCCCCTCGTCGACCTGACGCGGCCGGACATGGAGCGCGTGAACCAGCTCATCCTGTCCAGGGCCGGTTCCGACGTGCAGATGATCCCCGAAGTGGCGAATCACCTGATCTCCTCCGGCGGCAAGCGGCTGCGCCCGATGCTGACGCTCGCCTCCGCCGCCATGTTCGGCTATCAGGGCGAGGGCCACATCAAGCTGGCGACCAGCGTCGAATTCCTCCACACCGCCACGCTCCTGCATGACGACGTGGTGGACGAAAGCGACCTGCGGCGCGGCAAGTCCACCGCCCGCACCATCTGGGGCAACCAGGCGAGCGTGCTCGTCGGCGACTTCCTGCTCGGCCAGGCCTTCCGCATGATGGTCGATGTCGGCTCGCTCGACGCGCTCGACGTGCTTTCCACCGCGTCGGCCGTCATCGCCGAGGGCGAGGTGCTCCAGCTTTCCGTCGCCAAGAAGATGGAAACGACCGAGGACGACTATCTCTCCGTCATCCGCGCCAAGACGGCGGCGCTGTTCGCCGCGGCGGCGGAAGTCGGCCCGATCATCGCCGGCACCGACCGCTCGACCCGCAACGCGCTGAAATCCTACGGCATGAATCTCGGCCTCGCCTTCCAGCTCGTCGACGACGTCCTGGACTATGGCGGCAAGGCCGCCGACCTCGGCAAGAATGTCGGCGACGATTTCCGCGAGGGCAAGATCACGCTGCCGATCATCCTTGCCTGGCGGCGCGGCACGGCCGAGGACCGCAGTTTCTGGCGCAAGGCCATCGAGAACGGCGAGACCAGCGACGAGAATCTCGAAAAGGCGCTCGGGCTGATCACCCGCTACAGCGGCCTGACGGACACCATCGCCCGCGCCGAGCATTATGGCGCCATCGCCCGCGACGCACTGGCGCCGCTGCCCGACGGGGCCCACAAGGACGCAATGATGGAAGTGATCGACTTCTGCATCGGCCGCGTAAATTGAGGATATGGAAAAACGGATTTCTTGCGGCATCGCTACAAAAAAGCCATCCTGCGTATGAATGACTCGGCTTGCGGAAATCCGTTCTGTCCGCCCGGCACCAGCCGGTGACTTCTGATGAAAGGCTTTTCCATGCGGCAAGGTTCCGCCATTCGCTTGTTGTCCGGTACGGCGCTCGCCCTGCTTGTCGGTTTCACCTCTCTTCCCGCCCATGCCCAGGAAGAGAAGCCGGAAACGGTCGAAACCGGCACCTTCGATCCCGACAGCATCAACAGCTTCTCGGGCGCGCTGCTGGCCGCCGGCAATGCCGACACCGACAAGGACTACAAGATGGCCGCCGCGCTTTACAGGAAAGCGCTGGCCTTCGAGCCGGGCCATGTCGAGATCCGCGAACGGCTGATGTTCACGCTGCTGATGAGCGGCGATTTCGAGGAAGGCGCCAAGCTCGCCGAGGAACTGAAGACCGGCAAGGCCTTCGAGCGCGTGACAACCGTGGTGCGCGCGACCGACGCCATCCGCCGCAAGGACTATGCCGCCGCCGACGCGATCCTCAAATATAACGGACCGAACGATCTCGACCGGCTGATGAATTCCCTGCTGGCCGCATGGTCCATGACCGGCGCCGGCAAGGGCGCGGAAGCGCTCACCCAGCTCGAAAGACTGCGCGGGCCGGACTGGTACGCCCTGTTCCGCAACTACCATGCGGGCGCGATCGCCATCGTGGCCGGCGACCAGAACAAGGCGCGCCGTTTCCTGACAGCGGCGGTGACGGACCGCGAAGGCGCCGGCACGGCGCCGGATACGTTCATGCGCTCCGTCATGGCGCTGGCGCGGCTCGAAGCCGCCGCCGGCAACAAGCAGAAGGCGCTCGACAGCATCTCCGCCGGCGAGGCCGTCATTTCCAATTACGCACCGCTGAAGGCGCTGCGCTCGGCCATCGAGCAGGACGAGCCGCAGGAACAGCAGGTCAAGGATGCCGCGCAGGGCGCCGGCGCGGTTCTCTTTTCTGTCGGCGGCGCGCTGAACCGTCCGGGTGCCGAGGACGTCGTCAGCCTCTACCTTCAGATCGCGCATGCGCTTGACCCGCAGAGCGCCGACACGCTGATCCTGCTCGGCGGGCTGGCCGAAAACCTGGAACGGCCCGCGGAAGCCATCGAGTACTATCGCAAGGTGCCGGAAAACTCGCCGATGCGGCGGGTTTCCGAATTGCAACTCGGCCTGGCGCTCGCCCAGACGGGCGAGGTCGAGGAAGCGCGCTCGCACCTGAAATCGCTGATCGAGGCCGATCCGACCGATCTGCGCAGCTATCTTTCCTATGGCAGCGTGCTTTCCGAGGCCAAGGACTACAAGGCGATGGCCGAGAACTACGACAAGGCCGTCGAAGTGATCGGCAACAACGCCCGGCCGCAGAACTGGTCGATCTTCTTCCAGCGCGGCATCGCCTACGAGCGCCTCAAGGAATGGGACAAGGCCGAGCCGAATTTCCTCAAGTCGCTGGAACTCAACCCCGACCAGCCGCAGGTCCTGAACTATCTCGGCTATTCCTGGGTCGACATGAACCGCAATCTCGACCAGGGCTTGGAGATGATCCGCAAGGCCGTCGAGTTGCGCCCCGATGACGGCTATATCGTCGATTCCCTCGGCTGGGCCTATTACCGCCTTGGGCGGTTCGACGAGGCCGTCGAGGAACTGGAGCGCGCCACCTCGCTGCGCGCCGGCGACGCGACGATCAACGACCATCTCGGCGATGCCTATTGGCGCGTCGGCCGCCGGCTCGAGGCGGGCTTCCAGTGGCAGAACGCCCTCAAGCTGAACCCGGAACTGGCCGATATCCCGAAGATCGAGGAAAAGATCAAGAACGGCCTGCCGGAACTGACGCCGGAAGAGGTCGCGCAGGCCGCGGCCGCCCGCGCCGCCTTCGCCGCCGAAAAGGAAAAGGCCGAAAGCGCGCCGGAGGATACCTACACGGTCGAGCCCGGCGACACGCTGTGGAAGATCGCCGTCAAGGTCTATGGCGACGGAAACCGCTTCATCGAACTCATCCGGGCCAATCCGGCGCTGCAACGCTATCCGAACCGCCTCGCGCCCGGTCAGATCCTGATCGTTCCCCCGGCCGAATAAGCCGATCCGTGGACCAGACGGCCGAAATCGCTCCGGCGAAGATCAATCTCGCGCTGCACGTCATCGGGCAGCGCGCTGACGGTTATCACCTGATCGACAGTCTCGTGACCTTCGCCGACCGGGGCGACCGCGTGAGCGCCCGGATCGCGGACGCGGATGCGTTCATGCTCTCGGGCCCCTTTTCCGGCGGGCTGGAAACGGATGGCAACAATCTGACCCTCAAGGCCCGCGACCTGCTGCGCGCAACCGTTATCGAGGCCGGCGGCGCGGCTCCGCCGGTTGCCCTGCATCTGGAAAAGAACCTGCCCGTCGCCGCCGGCATCGGGGGCGGTTCGGCGGATGCGGCCGCGACGCTGAGGGCGCTGATGCGGCTGTGGAACGTGGAGAGCGACGCGGAAGCGCTCGGCGCGCTGGCGCTCCGGCTGGGTGCGGACGTACCCATGTGCCTCGCCGGCCGGCCGGCCGTCGCCCGCGGCATCGGCGAGAAGCTGACGCCGGCGCCGAGCCTGCCTTCGCTTCATCTTCTGCTCGTCAATCCGCTGAAGCCGGTCTCGACACCCGACATCTTCCGCCGGCTCGACCGGCGCGACAATCCGCCGATGGATGCCCTGCCCGGCTCGTTCTCCCTGCCGGACTGGAGCGAATTCCTGGCCGGCCAGCGCAACGATCTGGAAGCTCCGGCGCGGCAATGCGTGCCGGAGATCGGCATCATCCAGACCTTGCTGCGGCTGACCGGCGCGCAGCTCTGCCGCATGTCCGGCTCCGGCGCCACCTGTTTCGGCCTTTACGAGAGCCGTGAGGCGGCGCGTGCCGCGGAACGCAACCTGCGCACCGCCCAGCCCGGCTGGTTCGTCGAGGCCTTGACCACCGTTTCGGGAGACGAGACATGAGCGACGCCCCGCAGCGCCCCTTCATTCCGCTCGACATCGCCGTGCTGACCGTTTCGGACACCCGCACGCCGGAGGACGACAGGTCCGGCCAGACGCTCGCCGACCGCATCAGTGCCGCCGGCCATCGCCTTGCCGCCCGCGCGATCGTTCCCGACGACCGCGAGCGCATCCGCGCGACCGTGCTCGGCTGGATCGAAAACGGGACGGCAGATGTCGTCATCACCACCGGCGGCACCGGCTTCACCGGCCGCGACGTGACGCCGGACGCGCTGGAACCGCTGTTCGACAAGCGCATGGACGGCTTCTCGCAGGTCTTCCACCGCATTTCCTTCGACAAGATCGGCACATCGACGATCCAGTCGCGGGCGACCGCCGGGCTGATCGGCACGGTCTTCGTGTTCTGCCTGCCCGGCTCGCCCGGCGCCTGCAAGGACGGCTGGGACGGCATTCTCCGGGACCAGCTCGATTACCGCCACACGCCCTGCAATTTCGTGGAAATCATGCAGCGGCTCGACGAGCATCTGCGCCGCAAACCCTGACGTCAGAGCGTTTCAGCTTTAACGGGGACTGCGGGCCGCCCAGGCCGGGATCATCTCGCTCGACAAGCGGCGCGACTTGAGGCCACGCGCCAGTTCGCACAGTTTCATATCCGCCCGCGCCACGGAAAGCGCCTGGCTGCGCGACAGGACGATGCCGGTTTCGAGCGGCGGCGACGGCTGCATGAGACGCTTCAGCAACGGCCGGCGATAGGTGCGCGAGGGGGAGAAGCGGGCCGGATCGCGGTTGAGCGTCACATATTCGGACAGCTCGTCGACCCAGCCGAACTGGGGGCGCGCTCCGGCTTCCATCAAAAGCAGCCATTCGCCGCGTACCGTACCGAGCACGTCGCCCAGGTTCCAGTCGCTGTGGAAGCGGCATCCCGCAGCGTCGGCGACCCGCTCGCTGCCGTCCTTCGAACCGTGGTCCAGAACGACGACATCGCTGACCAGCCCCTCCACCGCGCCGGCGACAAGCACGGCAAGGCTCTGGGCGAGTTCGGGTTCCTGATCGCGGCATTCCATCAGCACAGTCAGCATGTGTCACATTTATCGCATCGCAACCCGAAACGCCATCTGAAACACCATTGGCCAATTCCGCATTTTTGTTCTTGCAATGTTCCGTTTTCAGCGGTAGGAATAAAATCATCGAGGCAGAGGAAGCCTCGCCGGAGCCCACCGCATGAACCAGTCGTCCCTGACAGGGCAGGCCGCATTCGCGCCTGCCAATACGGCGGATATTGCCGACGCGCTGATCGACGCTTCCGGCCTGCGCGTCGATGGCGAGCGGCGGCGCGGCCGGGGAGCCGCACTCAATCCGTCCGGCCGTTTCGAACCCCAGGCAAAAGAGGATGTCGACGATGGCTGGCAGACGCTGGAATCGCTCGAACCGTTCCGCACCGAGGTGCAGGTGGAAAAGCCCCGCACCATCATCACCCGCAACGAATCGCCGGACATTCCCTTCGACCGCTCCATCAATCCCTACCGCGGCTGCGAGCACGGCTGCATCTATTGCTTCGCCCGCCCCACCCATAGCTATATGGGGCTGTCGGCCGGGCTGGATTTCGAAGCGAAGCTGTTTGCCAAGCCCGACGCCGCGCGGCTTCTGGAGCGCGAATTGTCGAAACCCGGCTACAAGCCGCGCACCATCGCCATCGGCACCAATACCGATCCCTACCAGCCGATCGAGAAGGAGTGGCGCATCATGCGCCAGATCCTCGAAGTGCTGGCGGCCGCCCGGCATCCCGTCGCCATCGTCACGAAATCCGCGATGGTGATGCGCGACATCGACATTCTTGCCGGCATGGCCGCGCAGGGGCTTGCCAAGGTCGGCATTTCGGTGACGACGCTCGACCGCAAGCTCGCCCGGCTGATGGAGCCGCGCGCCTCGACGCCCGCCCGTCGGCTGGAGGCGATCCGGGCGCTGAGCGCCGCCGGCATTCCGGTGAGCGTCATGGCGGCACCCGTCATCCCGGCGCTCAACGACCATGAGATCGAGCGCATCCTCGAAGCCGCCAAGGCGGCGGGCGCGGGCGAGGCCGGCTATGTGCTGCTTCGCCTGCCGCTGGAGGTCAGCCCGCTGTTTCGCGACTGGCTGCTGCGAAACTATCCGGATCGCTACCGGCACGTCATGTCGCTGATCCGCTCCATGCGCGGCGGCAAGGATTACGACGCCGAATTCGGCAAGCGCATGAAGGGGGCCGGCCCCTATGCCTGGCAGATCAGCCGCCGTTTCGAGCTGGTCACCAAGCGGCTGGAACTGCATCGGCGCGGCATACACATGCGCGACGATCTCTTCGTTCCACCGAACGGCAGCGGCGTGCAGCTTTCGCTGCTCTGAGGCCGCTTGCGCATTTCACGCCTCCCCTCCGGGAGGCACGCCATTCCGGTCCGCGCCGCCATCGCGGACCGGTGTCCGATCCGGCTGCCGCCTCGGCCGGACCGGTTCGGGGTCGAGCACGCCACCGCCTCGCCCCGCCGCCTCCGGCCGCGTCACGGTCCACCGCATGGGTCCCACGCGGCCGGAGGCTCTTGCAGAAGATCGGGGGAGCGTGCGACTGATACCGCATGAGACGCCGCACGCCCCCCGATTCTCCGCCGCTCCTTGCCGGGCTCCCCGCCGCCGTGAAACCCGCCGGTCCCGATTTCAGTTTCGAGCTGGAAGCGAAGGCGCTCGGCTGCTGGCCCGTCGCCGGGACGGACGAGGCAGGCCGCGGCCCTCTTGCCGGGCCGGTCGTGGCCGCCGCCGTCATTCTCGATCCCGACAACATCCCGCCCGGCCTCGACGATTCCAAGCGGCTTTCGCAGGCGCAGCGCGAACGGCTGTTCAGCCTTGTCCTCGAAACCTCACTTGCGGTTTCCATCGCGTCGTCCGGGCCGGCGCGCATCGATGCAACCGATATCCGCAAGGCGAGCCTCGACGCAATGCGGCGCGCGATTCTTTCCCTGCCGGTGGCCGCGCGCTTCGTTCTTTCGGACGGCAGGGACCTTCCGCCGGGAACCGGGCTGCCGGGCAAGGCGGTGGTGAAGGGCGATTCGCGCAGCGTTTCGATCGCCGCCGCCTCCATTCTGGCCAAGGTGACGCGCGACCGGCTGATGGCGCGGGCCGGCATCGTGTTCCCGGCCTACGGCTTCGAAAAGCATGCGGGCTATCCGACGGCCGGGCACCGGGCCGCCATCGAGCAGACCGGCCCCTGCGCCCTGCACCGCATGAGTTTCCGGCCGCTGCGCAAGGAATAGGCGCGTCAGCCCGATTCGCGACCCGGTGCGACCGCCTGTCGCCAGCGCAGCAGGGCCGTATCGGCACAGCGCCGCCGGTTCAACCTGGCCGCCCCGGAGGCGCGATCACCGCCGCCCGGCCTGTAACGCCCGTCCGTCACCAGTGCGACGACAACCGGGGCGGCGCCGAACTGGTCGGCCGTAATGTCCACGACGAACGGCCCGCATTCGATCCATGAATGGCTGCGCCAGCGCGCGCCGTCGAAAAAGCCGCAACCGGCATCGGCCGCGCCGCTACGCCAGACGGCCTGAAAGCCGGCATCCGCCAGCACGCCTTGCAGGACGAGGCTCGTCCGACCGCAGGTATCGGTGGAAAGCGGCGACGGCAGGGGACTTCCGGCCCGCATGTGCCATTCCCGCCAGAGATCGGGCATGAACCGGCGCAATGCCGCGGCCAGATCGTACAGCGCCTTTTCATCCCGCATGGCCCGGCTCCCCTGGATCATTTCAGCGTTTCATGGAAACGTTGAAATGATCTCACTCTTTGTTTTTGCGCAATTCCAAACGGAAAACCGCTTCACACTTTTCCTGGAATTGCTCCAATGAAAAAGCCGGCTGCTTTCGCAACCGGCTTTGTATCCTCGAAAAGAAGGCGTCTCAGTTGAGGCGCGTCTTCACCTCGCCGACAGCATTGCGGAACAGCTCGTCGCGAACAGCGCCATCGGCCTTGCCGGCGAGAACCTTGCCGGCGGCGGCGATCGCCAGATCGACGGCGGCGGCGCGGACGGCATTGACCGCTTCCGTTTCCGCCTGCTTGATCTTCTGCTCCGTCAGCGCATTGCGGCGGACGACGAATTCCTCGGTCTTCTGACGGGCCTCGGCGGTCAGCGCGGTGGCCTCGCGTTCGGCGGCGGCGATGATGCCGGCCGCTTCGGCTTCGGCTTCCTTGCGCTTGCGCTGGTATTCGGCGAGCAGTTGCTGCGCCTCTTCACGCAGGCGCTTGGCCTCGGCCAGTTCCTCGGAAATCTTCTGAGCGCGCTCGTCGAGCGACTTGCCGACCTTGCCCGGAACCTTCAGGAAGGCGAGAAGGACGAAGAAGAGGATGAGGCCGACGAATGCGAAAAATGTTGCATCGAACGTCATGGGATCAGGCCTCCTTGGCGGCAGAGACGGCTGCCTTCAGCTCGCCTTCGGAAACCGGGGTTCCGATCAGCCGTTCGACGATCGCGGAGGCCGTCTCCTCGGCAATGGTGCCAACCTCGGCCAGCGCCTTGGTCTTGATTTCGACGATGCCGGCCTCGGCGGCGGCGACCTTGGCCGTCAGGTCGGCTTCCACCGCTGCGCGCTCGGCATCGGCCTTGGCCTTGGCGTCGTCGCGGGCGGCGGCGGCAATCTCGCCTGCCTTGGCCCTGGCTTCCGCCAGTTCCTTTTCATAGGTCTCGACGGCGGCGTCGGCTTCTGCCTTCAGGCGGCCGGCCTCGTCGATATCCTGGGCGATACGGTCATGCCGCTGCTCCAGAATGCTGCCGATGCGCGGCGCGATGACCTTCTGCATGAGCACGTAGAACAGGCCGAACGTGATGACCAGCCACAGGATCTGGGACGGATAGGTCTGGCTGTCGAAGGGCGGGAAAACGCCGGACGCGCCTTCGTGGGCGGTACCGGTTTCCGTATGCGTCGCTCCCTCGTCCGGCGCAGTTTGTGCATATGCCGGGCTGATGAACATGCTCACCTCCAGGTGTATTCTCGGATGCAAAGGATCACGGCAAGCGCTTCAGGCCGGCCGTGATCCGAACTCCCGCCGAAAAATCAGACGGCGAACAGGAGGAGAAGGGCAACGAGCAGCGAGAAGATGCCCAGAGCTTCCGTAACGGCGAAGCCGAACACCAGACGGCCGAACTGGCTGTCGGCGGCGGACGGGTTACGCAGGGCACCGGTCAGGTAGCTGCCGAAGATGTTGCCCAGAGCGAGGGACGTACCAGCCATGCCAAGGCAAGCCAGACCTGCGCCGATGAACTTTGCTGCTTCCGCTTCCATGTAAGAACTCCTTTAGAATGGTTGTTGCGGCTGGATTGTGCGGCGCACGAACCGGGATGCCGGCGGCGCCTAACGTGGACCTTAGTGGCTTCCCCCATGCACGGCGTCGTTGAGGTACATGCACGTCAGCACCGCAAAGACATAGGCCTGCAGGAAAGCAACCAGGAACTCGAGAGCGGTCATGGCGACCGTCATCAGAAGAGGCAGGATCGCACCGCCGACGCCGAGTGCGCCCAGCGCACCAAGCGAGCCGACGAAGCCCGCGAACACCTTGAGCGTGATGTGGCCGGCGAGCATGTTGGCGAAAAGACGGACGGAAAGGCTGATCGGACGCGAGAGGAAGGACACGACCTCGATCGCGGATACGAGCGGAAGAAGAACGGCGGGCACGCCCGGCGGCATGAAGACATGCAGGAAGCCGGTCCCGTGCTTGTAGAAACCGTAGACGATGACGGTGCCGATGACGAGCAGGGCGAGCGCGAAGGTGACGATGATCTGGCTGGTGACGGTGAAGAAGTACGGCACCATGCCGAGAAGATTGGCCGTCAGCACGAACATGAAGAGGGAGAACACGAAGGGAAAGAACTTCATCCCCTGCGTTCCGGCGCCCTCGCGCAGCATCGAGGCGATGAATTCATAGGACATTTCCGCCACCGACTGGGCGCGGCCGGGAATCAGCCCGCGGCGGGCAGTCGACAGATAGAGGAAAGCGGATGCCGAGGCGACAGTGGCCACCATGAACAGCGAAGCATTGGTGAAGGAGAAATCGATACCGCCGATTTCGATCGGAACAATGGGGGAAACCACGAACTGATGGGTCGGATCGTCTGCCACCTTGAAAGGCCTCTCTCGCTATGCTCGCCCGAGGGCGGAACCATTTCCCGGAAACCGCGCCTATGCGCCGTCCCGGTTACTGTCGTCAGTCTTGTCCCTCGGGGTGTCCGCCAGCCTCGTCGGCACGGCGCCCGTCGCCCTCAGAACATTCAAAACACCGGCACAGAAACCGAGAAGCAGGAAAAAGATCATGCCCCACGGCGTCCAGCCGAAATACCAGTCGACGAACCAGCCCAGCGCAGCACCGACGACGATGGCGGAAATGAACTCGCTCGAGAGCTTCATCGCCACGGCAAAACCCTTACGGCTTTCCTCGGAGCTGGCCTCGGCCTTCGCTTCCATCGTCTCGTCGGTCCTGATGCGCTTCAGGCTTGCACCCAGGCGCTTGCGACGTTCGTCAAGACTGTCTTCCCGGTCTTCCGGCATTTCCGCTCCGCCTGTTCAGCCTGCCAAGCACGCGCAAACGGCAAGGATTGATACCTTCTTACCCGTTTTGAAGTCGGGCGCACCATAGTTTTGAGCGCCCGCATAGTCAAGGCATTGACCGCCCTTGATTCAACACAAATTAAACAGGGAAAAACATAGACTTAAGTCTCAAACGCCGCAAAACGGCCATTCTTTCCGCAAGAATCGGCGCGCAACGGCCGATCCGGCCGCCCGCGAACGGATCATATCCACCCACCACCATAGGTTCTGTAGAAGACATGAAGGCCGATCCGGCCCATTTTCTTCATGGTGCGCGCCCAGCGCGGCCGGACATAGGTGGCGTGGTAATGGGTGGACGAACCCACTTCCGCCAGCCAGATCTTTCCGGCGGTGACGGCCATCGCCACGTCGCGGGCGATCTTCCAGCGGTCCGGCTCGGTCACGACGTCCTTGATCTTGTCGCAGGCGAAGGAGAACTGGCAGGCGTTGGTCCAGTCCACATTCTGGTAGACGACGCCGCAGATGGTCTTCGGATAGGCCGGATTGCGCACGCGGTTGAGAATGACCTGGGCGACCGCCGCCTGCCCTTTCACGGTTTCGCCACGCGCCTCGAAATAAATGCCCTCGGCCAGACACTTCTGCTCGGCGGCACTGAAGACGGAGGGCGAAAGCACGCTGGCCGCCCAGGCGTGATCCCCCGGGCCGATCTTCGGCACGAAGCGGCCTGCGCTCTCGTCGCGCAGGATGGCGTCGAACGGCGATTCCCTTGCAAAGTCGGGAGCGGGCGGCGCATAGGCCGTGGCCAGGCTGTCGGGCACGTTATTGGTGACGAGGCTGGCGATGGCGGACGGCAACGCCGTGGCCGGAACGTCGGGGCGGGCGCGATAGAAGGTCGCCACCTCCACCTTGCGGGCCGCGTCCGGCTTGACGAGGGCGACGCGCTCCAGCTTTTCGGCCGGGGCGCCGAGAATCAGCCCGGCGCGCTGATCGCTGATCGCGCCCGCCGTGAAACTGCGCGGCGGCCGGACCTGCTCGACGGCCATCACCCGCCCCTTCTTGGCGGAGCGGTTGACGCGCTCCTCGTCGGGCGTCACCCCGTCTTCGCCCTTGCGGCCGCTCGACATGGCGATGCGCTCGCCGTTCGGCAGGGCGATGCCGGAATTGCCCGCCAGCGCTGGGGCGCTGGACAGGTCGGCGAACGTCAGCTCGGACCGGTGGAGCGAGCCGGCCGGCGAATCCGTCAGCACCATGCGCCAGGCGGAGCCACCGCCATCGGCGCCCGTCAGCAGCGCCGCCAGATCGGCCCTGGCGGCCACGGAGGGAAAAACCAGCCAGGCGGCAACGCCGAAAACGGCGGGCGACAGCCATTTCTCGAGAGACGCGGAACGGCCGCGATCCTTGTTACGCTTGACGGACAACGCAAGTACCCCACAGGAACCCACCGGAAACTCCTGCAAGAAATATGCTGTTAACCTTGATACGAGGTTAACGTCCGCACCCGGCACTTGACCGCAAGGCGCTGCAAGCCAAGATTTCCGCCCGTTTGGCGCACAGGGTCAATTTTTGAGGCAAATATCGTGCCAAATCAACGCATATGACCCGAAAAATCTCATTCGCGCCTCAAATTGCCCACAATTGAACGGCTCTTGCGCGGCCCAACACGAAGACATTCCTCCGCATTCCGAATCTCTTCCCCAGCCACCTGCGGGTGGCCGGTTTCGTTATTCTTAAGGGATTGGGCGCATGCTTGCGGGGCCCAGACAGCACGAGGTTCCGAATGAAGTCGGCGTTGCCGCCGTTGGCTGATTCTCTCAGCCAGCACGAATTGCAGACAATGGCCTATACCGATCCGCTCACCGGATTGGGCAACCGCTACCGGCTGCGCGACAAGGTGCGCCAGCTGGCCGCGGAACGCGCCAGCGACCCCGCGCCGTTCACCATCGCCATTGCCAATCTCGACGGCTTCAAACCGATCAACGACCTCTTCGGCAGCGATGCTGGCGACGAGATTCTCTGCCAGGTGGCCCACCGGCTGAAAGCCTGCATTCCCGACGGCGCCATCGTCACGCGCCACGAGGGCGACGAGTTCGCCTTCGTCCTGCCGCTGATCTTCGAACGCTCCGGCGCGGAAAAGATCGGGCAGATGATCCGCGAGGTGCTGTCCGCCCCCTACGATCTCGGCGACCGCAATGTGCGCCTGTCCGCCTCCTTCGGCTTTGCCGTCTATCCGTTCGCCGGAGAGGAGTTCGAGGACCTGCTGAAGAGCGCGGAGACCGCGCTTTATCGCTCCAAGCGGCGCGGGCGCGGCCAGATCACCGTCTATTCGCACGAGATCGCGCTGGAAATGAAGCGCGCCACGCAACTGGAACAGACGCTGCGCAACGCCATCATCGCCGATGCCGTCGACGTGCATTTCCAGCCGATCGTCCGCATTGCCGACGGCGTGCCCACGGGCTTCGAGGCGCTGGCGCGCTGGATCGACAAGGATCTGGGCTTCGTCTCGCCCGGCGTCTTCGTGCCGCTGGCGGAAGAACGCGGCTTCATCGACACGCTGTCCGAAACGCTGCTGCGCAAGGCCGCGGAGGCCGCCCTCTCCTGGCCGCGGGACCTGTTCCTGTCGTTCAACCTGTCGTCGGCGCAGCTCATGGACCCGGGCACGGCGGCGAACATTCTCTCCACCCTGCGGCGGGTCGGCCTCGACCCGAATCGGCTGGAGCTGGAAATCACCGAAACCGCCGTGATGACCAGCGCCGACACGGCGCATCGAATCATCGAGGAACTGCGCTCGGCCGGCGTGCGCATCTCGCTGGACGATTTCGGCACCGGTCAGTCGAGCCTCGGCCGCCTGCGCGACTTCACCTTCGACAAGGTCAAGATCGACCGCGCCTTCGTCTCGCGCATTGCGACCGACCGCGCGAGCGAGCACATCATCCGCGCCATCATCGCCATGTGCGACGGGCTGGACCTGGCCGTGGTGGCCGAAGGCATCGAGACGCAAACGGAAGCGGACATGCTCAAGGCACTCGGCTGCCGCTACGGGCAGGGCTACCTGTTCGGCAAACCCGTCGACGCCGCCGCGACGCTCGCCTATCTGGAACGCCACAATCTGGACGTCCGCCCCCTCGACAGAATGGACTGACGAAAAAAGGCCGGCGTCATGCCGGCCTTCCATCGTATCGACTTGGCGTGCGCCATGCCGATGGGGGTTACTGCGTCACCACGGCCTTGAATTCCGGTGCGGCCTGAAGCGTTTCCGCGGTTTCGAGCGTCGTCAGCTTCAGCGAACCGTTTTCCGGATCGCGAACGGCCTCGATGCTGTCGATCGGGACGGCGACATTCTTTTCGCCGATGCCGAGGAAACCACCCACGCCAATCACGGCGGCAACCACGCGCTGGTCGCCATCGAGAATCAGGTCCGTCACCTTGCCGATGCTCTCATCGGCGCTGTTGTGAACCGTCTGGCCGATATAGCTGGTGGCGGCGATCTGGCCCGGCTCCTGGCCGGTCAGGTAGCTGCCCGGCGTCTCCGTGGTCGTGGCCGCGGAATCGCCCGGGGTGGCCGGGGCGGACGGCATCACGTCAGGCACGGCGCCCGGCTGGGTCGGCGTGGCCGAGGGCGAGGTGTCTTCTGCCCCCTGCGAGGGCGCAGGCGTCATCTGGGCATAGGCAACCGGTGCAGCAGCAGCCGAGCCAAGCAGAATGGCGGTCGTCATCATTTTCAGGGTCTTGGACATCTCTTAATCTCCATGTTTCAAGTTCACCGAGGTGATTTGTCACCCTCCGGTCTCGACTGGATACAAGGGGGAAATGGCTGTCCGAGAGGATCGTTCCCAAAAAAATTTCTGCCCGAAGACGGAACCGGCATCGCATCCGGCGCAGATGGCGGGCGGCGGGAGAGAACGGTAGGGCCGGCGCAAATGGCCGCCAGCGGGGCCAGAAAGACCGGAAACCCCCAAGTTAACCGTAAAATACACGTCGCTGCTTGGCATTCGCGAACAAGTGCCTCACCCTTCGCCGCGCCCGCATGGCACCGTGCGTCCCGTCCCGTTTGCAGAAAACGGATTTGCCGGCCAGCCCGTCAGCGCAAACTCTGCCGCCCGCCCGTCGGCGGATACCGTCTCCCGTCGCCCGAGGGCAGCGACATCGCCGCCGGCCTCTTCTTTCCGAAGGCCAATCGACAAGCGAACGATTATAGAAGTGCGACCCTGATGGATTTCGCTGACGATAACGCTATCGCAGCACGGCTGGAGAAAGCGACGACGGAAATTTCCGGGCTGGAAACCCAGTTCGACGTTTTCCGTTTCCTGAAGCGCCTGACCGAAGACCGTCGGATGAAGGCATTCATGGTCATGGCCCGGCCGACGGAATTCTCGAGCGAGCTTTCGGCCTGCACGCTCATCACCAACTGGCCGACGGACCTTCTGAACCAGTACGATCGCAAGGAGCTGCTGCCGCACAGCCCGGTTTTCCGGCAGTTGCGCCAGTCCACGCGGCCTTTCCACTTCGACGCGCGGACCGCGGGCGAACACGGCGCGCTGTTCGAAAGCTTCGGCATGCGCCACGGGCTATGGTTCCCGGTGCATGGCTCCTTCGGCGCGCTCGGCGCCATCGCCTTTTCCGGCGAAACGCCGCCGAGGCCCCTCGACCTCGTGGAATTGTGCTGGATCAGCATCGCCGTCTACGACCAGCTTCAGAAAATCGAGCGCAGGGACACGCCGGCCCGCGAGCTGCTGACCGAGCGCGAGGTCGCCTGCCTGGTCTGGACCTCCGCCGGCAAGACCAGCGCGGAGATCGCCGAAATCCTCGGCCTCTCGGAACATACCGTCAATCACTACCTCAACCGCGCCACCCGCAAGCTCGACGCCGTGAACCGTGCCCAGGCGGTCGCCAAGGCCATGCGGCTCAATATCCTGAAGTAATGCGCGGAGAATATTTTTTGGTCATCGGCCCGATTTGAAGGTTTGCACCGCACAAAAACTAAGCAGTCAAGGGAACGACGACATACACTCATCAGAAGAAAGACAATAATATATTGATTCGAAACATTTTTTGACACACCCTCGAAACTGGCACGCATCCTGCATGTTAATCGGCAGGTCCAGAGGGGACGTCAACACGTATCCACCTAGAGATACGGACACCGAACCGCCGCTTTCGAGGGTGTATGATACGCCTGCCGGAAGCGGCGGTTCGTTTTTTGACCGCAGCCATACCGGCCCGGTCGCGGCGCCTTCCGCACAAATTTGCCATTGACGCATCCTGCCGTACCGTTACAGCTTGCCCGGACCGGCCCCCACCTCTGGCGGCGGCACAGTGCGAATGAGACAGGCAGAACGAAATGGCTGACATTACCAGCGACCAGGTGCGCGCGGCGCTTTCCCGAATCGCCATTCCCGGCTCGAAGGCCGACATCCTGACCGGCGGGCTCGTCTCGGACATCTTCATTTCCGACGGCAAGGTCTATTTCTCGATCACCGTGCCGGCGGAAAAGGCCCGCGAACTGGAACCATTGCGCATCGCCGCCGAAAACGCCGTCAAGGCGCTGCCGGGCGTGCGCGGCGCGGTGGTGGCGCTGACGGCGGACCGCAAGGCGGCCCCTGCCGGCGCCGCGCCCGCACGCCCGGCGCCGCCGGCCGCGCCCGCCCCGCATCGGCCCGCCGCTCCGGCAAAGCCCGGCATTCCCGGCATCGCCAGCATCATCGCCGTCGCCTCCGGCAAGGGCGGCGTCGGCAAGTCGACTACCGCGGTCAATCTGGCGCTCGCCCTGAAGGCGCACGGCCTGAAGGTCGGCATTCTCGACGCCGACATCTACGGCCCTTCCCTGCCCCGGCTGATGGGCATTTCGGGCCGGCCGCGCCAGATCGACGGCCGCATCATCGTGCCGATGGAGAATTACGGCCTCAAGGTCATGTCGATGGGCTTCCTGGTAGACGAGGAAGCGGCGATGATCTGGCGCGGGCCGATGGTGCAGTCGGCCCTCCTGCAAATGCTGCGCGAGGTGGCCTGGGGCGATCTCGACATTCTGGTGGTGGACATGCCGCCCGGCACCGGCGACGTCCAGCTCACGATGGCCCAGCAGGTTCCGCTGGCCGGCGCGGTCATCGTCTCGACGCCGCAGGACCTGGCGCTGCTCGACGCCCGCAAGGGCATCACCATGTTCAACAAGGTGCAGATCCCGGTGCTCGGCATCGTCGAGAACATGAGCTACTTCATCGCGCCGGACACCGGCCACCGCTACGATATCTTCGGCCACGGCGGCGCGCGGTCGGAAGCCGAACGCATCGGCGTGCCCTTCCTCGGCGAAGTGCCGCTCACCATGTCGATCCGCGCGCTTTCCGACGCCGGCACACCGGTGGTCGTCGCCGATCCGGAGGGCGAGCAGGCAAAGACCTACCTGGCGATCGCCGAGCGCGTTCAGGCCGCCCTTGCCGGCCGCAGGATCGCGCCGCCGCCGGCCATCGTCTTCGAATAGGCCCTTCCGGCAGGGGGCTTCCCTCGCCCCCGGAAAAGCCGTATGAATCCCGTCTGCCCGGGCAGACGCGGAGCTTCGAAACGCTTGACCATTGCCTATGGCGCGAGTGACGCCGCGATGCGGCCTCCTTGCGGGAAACCGCCACCCTCCCCTGCCGGCGCCGACACCGGTCTGCGCAGCCGTTTTCCTTTTCGTCTTTCGCCGGAAAGGCCGGCTCCGGCGCGGTCCGGCGGTTCGCGGAATCGCCCCGAACGCTCTCATTTCTCGTTTTTACGCATGTCCGGACGCACAACCGCGTTCCGCCCGCGCGCCGGACAAGCCCCAGGAGCCTGATCCTACATGCAGACACGCAATGCTTCTTCCGAGAACGGCGGCAAGGGCGACCTGCGCGCGTTTCTCGCGCTGGCGCTCGGTTCCGTCGGAATCGTCTACGGCGACATCGGCACGAGCCCGCTCTACGCCTTTCGCGAGGCGCTGAAGCCCATCTCCCACGACGGGCTGGTGCGCGAGGAGATCATCAGCCTCACCTCGCTGATCATCTGGTCGCTGACGATCATCGTCACCGTCAAATACGTTCTCCTGCTGCTTCGCGCCGACAATGCGGGCGAAGGCGGCACGCTGTCGCTTCTGGCGCTGCTGATGAAGAAGCATGCGCCCCACGGCACGCTGCTGATGGTGCTGGGCCTGATCGGCGCGGCCCTCTTCCTCGGCGACGCGATGATCACGCCGGCGCTCTCCGTGCTGTCCGCCGTCGAGGGCCTGAAGATCGTCTATCCGGCCACGGAGAGCTACATCGTGCCGATCGCGCTTGCGATCCTCGTCGGGCTGTTCGTGATGCAGTCGCGCGGCACCGGCGCGCTTGCCGCTTTCTTCGGCCCGATCACGGCGCTCTGGTTCATCGTCATGGCGCTCGGCGGCATCCTGCACATTTCCGACGACTACGGCATCCTGGCCGCCTTCAACCCGCTGCACGCCATCACCTTCATGATGACCGAAGGCTGGCTCGGCATCGTCGTCCTCGGCGCCGTCTTCCTGACCGTGACCGGCGCCGAGGCGCTCTATGCCGACCTCGGCCACTTCGGCCGCGCGCCGATCCAGCTCGCCTGGTTCGTGCTGGTCTTCCCCGCCCTGACGCTGAACTATCTCGGCCAGGGCGCGATGGTGCTGCGCCATCCCGAAGCGGTCTCCGATCCGTTCTTCCTGATGTTTCCCGAATGGAGCATCCTGCCGGTCGTCATCCTCGCGACCATCGCGACGGTGATCGCCAGCCAGGCCGTCATCACCGGGGCGTTCTCGCTGGTCAGCCAGGCGATCCATCTCGGCTTCCTGCCGCGCATGAGCATCCTCTTCACCTCGGAAACCAATACCGGGCAGATCTTCCTGCCGGCGGTCAACGCCCTGCTGATGGCCGGCGTGATGGGGCTGGTGCTGAGCTTCGGCAGTTCGGAAAAGCTCGCCACCGCCTACGGCATTTCCGTCACCGGGGCGATGGTGGTGACGACCGTGCTCTTCTTCCAGTTCCTGCGCACCGTCTGGCGCTGGCCGCGGTCTCTCGCCCTTCTGGCGCTCTCCCCGTTCATGGCGCTCGAACTGGTCTTCCTCGGCGCCAACATGTTCAAGATCCACGACGGCGGCTATATTCCGGTCCTGTTCGCCGGCGGCTTCACCGTTCTGATGGTGAGCTGGCGGCGCGGCACCGCCATCCTGATGGCGAAGACCCGCCGCACGGACGTGCCGCTGGAAAGCTTCGTCGCCACGCTGGAGCGCCCGGGCGAGAACGCCCCGACGCTGGTGCCCGGCACCGCGATCTTCCTGACCTCCGACCCGGAATACACGCCCGCCGCCCTGCTGCACAACCTCAAGCACAACCACGTCCTGCACAGCCGCAACGTCATCTTGACGATCCGCACGCTGAACGTTCCGCGCATCGGTGCGGAAGCGCCCTTCGTCATCGAGACGATATCGGAGCGATTCAGCCGCATCGAGCTGCGCTTCGGCTACATGGAAACCCAGAACGTGTCGCAGGCGCTCGGCCAGTTGCGCAAGAGCGGGCTGAAGTTCGACATCATGTCCACGTCCTTCTACCTTGGACGCCGCAAGCTGATGCCGGATCCGAAATCGGCCATGCCGCGCTGGCAGAACCGCCTGTTCATCGTGCTGGCCAACAATGCCGCCGACCCTTCCGACTATTTCCGCCTGCCGGCGAATCGCGTGGTGGAAATGGGCTCGCACGTCTTCGTCTGATCGAAGGACGGCGAAAGGCCGGCGCCGTCAGAGCGCGACGCCGGTCATGCCTTCCACGAAGAAGCGGCGGATGACGCCTTCGAGCATGTCTGGACTGATGGGCTTCATCATCACTTCGTCCATGCCGTCGAGCAGGCAGGTCTCACGGTCGCCATCGGTGGCGCGCGCCAGCACGCCGACGATCGGCACGCGGCCGCCGTCGACAGTCTCCTGCCGGCGGATGCGGCGCGCCACCTCGCCGCCCGGCATGTCGGGCAGGGTCGTGTCCAGAAGGACGATGCGCGGCGCATGCTCCTGCCACAGGCGCAGCGCCTCCTCGCCGCTGGTGGCGATGACGTGGGAATAGCCGAGCCCGTCCAGGATCTGGGAGAAGACAATGCGGTTGATGTCGTTATCCTCCACCACCAGCACGTCGAGCGAGGGGGCGGGCGGCTCGGGAACGGGCGGCTTGCCGGCAACGACATGCGCCGCCTCAAGCTCCTGCGGATCGGCCTTGCGCGCCTCGGCGTCGCGCGGCTTCAGCACGCGGGCGATGGAAAAGGCCAGTTCGTTGGCGATCTGCCAGCCATCCAGCGCCAGCGTCTCAACACCGTGACGTTCCGCCAGTTCGAGGCAGGCGACATCCATGTCGCTGTCCAGCACGATGAGATCGATATGCACATGGGACGAGCGGGCGACATCGAGAAACGCCGACAATTCCCGGCCGTTGCGCACGGAGCAGGAATCGAAGCCGAGCCGGGAGAGAACGCGCAGGGCGCGCGCTTCGAGGCCGCCGTCGGCGGTCACGAGCAGGATGCGCTGTCCCGGCAGGGCCTGGAGCGTTTGGTAATTAAGGGCGCGGACGGGCTGGCCGCCATTGCGCACCACCGCCGGCCCCTCGCTGGCGGGCGCCTCCGCCAGATCGGTGATATCCTGCGTGACGGTGACGAGGAAGGAACGGCCCGGCTTTCCGACCCGCCATTTCTGCGTGAAGAGAAGGGCATCATCGCCCGCGTCGTCCTTCACGCGCTCGGTGAAATGCAGCGGTGCGCCGGTATCCATGACCCGCCGGTCGCTGGCCTCGAAAGCCGCGGCCACATGCGGCGGCTGGATATCCCGGTCGGTGCGGCCGATGATGTCCTCCGGCTCGCGCCGGAAGAGCCTGCACATGGCGCGGTTGACGGCCGCGTAGGTGAGGTTGCGATCCTTGACCGAGATCGGGAACGGCAGGCTGTCGAGAATGTCCTCGGTCAGCTGCACCCGTTCCAGATCGATGCGCTGCTGGTTCTCGCGCTTCGTTTCCTCGCTGACGTCGCGGATCAGGCATATGCCGTAGCCCGTGGGCAGGCGGCGGGTGACATTGCGGACCCAGCGGTCCTGCCCGAAGCGCTCGACATTGTCGGACCGCTCCTTCCAGTGGCGGGCGATCTGGGCGGAAAGCCAGCCCTCGCGGCCGCCGGTCCGGTCGGGCGGCACGCCGTTAGCGAAGCATGCGCCGCTGTCGTAGACGGCGCCCAGAAAATCCCTGAGACGCCTGCCGGCGGAAAAGGCGCTGGCCGGCACCGGAAAGAACTGCTGGATGGAATGGCTGGCGAATACGAGCAGATCGTTTCGGTCATAGATCAGGATGGCGGCGGCGAGCCCTTCGCTGAGGGTCTCAAGCACTGCCGTCTGAATGCTCGCGTCGCAGGACGCAACATTCTCCATCGCTCCCCCTTTTTCGAATGTACGAGGGCGAGACCGTCGATACATCCTCGTCCCTCAAACGGAGGGTCGGCCCGGACGCCGGCCGTGGCGGACGGGTCAGGGCGCAATTGCCGCGATCATGCCGGGGAAAGATGCTGAACAGGATCGTGCCTGGAGGTGACGGACCGGCCTGCCGTCATCGCACATCGGATCGAAAACCGAATTCCCGTGTCATTTCAGACCGGCCGACCGTAGAAAATTTGTCTTAAATTGACATTAATAAAGCGCGACTTGCACATTTCCCCGTCAAAAAAGAGCGCCCGCCTTTTCATGGCCGCGCGAATCCGGGAAAATGGTTCCATGAACATCCATCTCCTTCCCGAAACGCTCATCAACCAGATCGCCGCCGGCGAGGTCATCGAACGCCCCGCGAGCGCCGCGAAGGAGCTGATCGAGAACGCCATCGACGCCGGTGCCTCGCGAATCGAGATCGCCACCGCCGGCGGCGGCAAGGCGTTGCTGCGCGTGACCGACAACGGCGCGGGCATGGACGAACGCGACCTGGCGCTGGCCGTGCAGCGGCATTGCACCTCGAAGATCGCCACCCACCTCGACGACATCCGCACGCTCGGCTTTCGCGGCGAGGCCCTGCCCTCCATCGGCTCTGTGGCCAAGCTGACCATCACCAGCCGTCCGCCGGGCGCGGCGACCGGCGCGTCCGTCACCGTCGCCGGCGGTTCGGTCTCGGACGTTCGCCCCGCCCCGGCCAATCCGGGCACGGTGGTCGAGGTGCGCGACCTTTTCTACGCCACGCCGGCGCGGCTGAAATTCCTGAAGACCGAACGGGCCGAAGCGGGGGCGATCACCGAAATCGTCAAGCGCATGGCCATCGCCTTTCCCGCCATCCGCTTCGTACTGTCCGGCACCGACCGGCAGACACTGGAATTTCCGGCCACCGGCGCCGACAGGCTGGCCCGGATCGCGCAGGTTCTCGGCGAGGATTTCCGCGACAACGCCATCGAGATCGACGCCGAACGCGAGGGCGTGAGCCTGACCGGCCACGCCGGGCTGCCGACCTTCAACCGGGGCAATTCCGCCCATCAATACGCTTTCGTCAACGGCCGGCCGGTGGCCGACAAGCTCATCATGTCGGCGCTGCGGGCGGCCTATGCCGAGACCATCCCGCAGGGGCGCTATCCGGTCGCCGTGCTGTCGCTGGCGCTCGATCCGGCCCTGGTGGACGTTAACGTCCATCCGGCCAAGTCGGACGTGCGCTTCCGCGATCCCGGCCTGATCCGCGGCCTGATCATCGGCGCGATCCGCGAGGCGCTCCAGCGCGAGGGCGACCGCGCCTCGACGCGCGGCGCCAGCCACATGCTCTCCTCGTTCCGGCCGGGTTTCTCGCCGCGCCACACCGCCCCGGCGCAGCGCTGGGCGCCGGCCGCCTCGCCGTCCCGCCCTCTGGACTTCGTCACTGCGGCGCCCCTGCGCCAGAACAGCTTCGACGGGCTTTCGGAGCCTTCGGCCCGGATGGAACCCGGCGAGGCACCGGCTCCCGCACCGGCCGCGAAGACGGAGGAGGCGCAGGCCTTTCCGCTGGGGGCGGCCCGCGCCCAGGTCCATGAAAACTACATCGTCGCCCAGACGGCGGACGGGCTGGTGATCGTCGACCAGCACGCCGCCCACGAACGGCTCGTCTTCGAGGCCCTGCGCAAGGGGCTCGCCGACCGGCGCGTGCCATCGCAGGCGCTTCTCATTCCCGAAATCGTCGACCTGCCGGAAGAGGATTGCGACCGGCTGATGGACCATGCCGAAGAGTTCGACCGCATGGGCCTCGCCATCGAGCGCTTCGGGCCGGGCGCCATCGCCGTTCGCGAGACGCCCGCCATGCTGGGCGAGACGGATGCGACGGGGCTGGTGCGCCAGCTCGCCGACGAGATCGCGGAATGGGACGCAGCGGCGACGCTCGGCGGAAAGCTGGATTACGTCGCCGCGACGATGGCCTGCCACGGCTCGGTGCGCTCCGGGCGCCGGCTGCGGCCTGAGGAAATGAACGCGCTCCTGCGCCAGATGGAAGCCACGCCCGGTTCCGGCCAGTGCAATCACGGACGCCCCACCTACATCGAGCTGAAGCTCGCCGATATCGAGCGGCTGTTCGGGCGCGCATGAGGCGACGAGAGCATGGCGGGGACAAAAATGGCTGGCAATCGGCTTCTGGCGGCGTTATTGCAAAGGGGTAAACGCAGGAGACAGCGCATGAACCGGATCGACGTGGGAGGCCCGAGGGAAGCCAGGGTGAAGTATCTGGACGGCGATTTCCAGATCGTCACGCATGGCAACTACGTGGTCTGCGCGATCACCGGCAAACACATTCCGCTGGACGAGCTGCGCTACTGGAGCGTGGCCCGGCAGGAAGCCTATGCCGACGCCAAGGCCTCCTTCGAGGCCGAAAAACGCGCCGGAGCGCTTCCCGTCCAGAACTGACTCTTCCCGCGCCGAAACACTTCCGCTTTTTTCATGGCGCGCGAAGACGCGCCTTTCCGGCGTCCATCGCCGCCGCGACGATCTTTTGCGGCGCCTGCGGGTCCGCGAAGGCCATTTTCACCTTAACGACGCGGGTAGCGGCCAGAAGCTCCGCCGCCAGCCCGTCGCGGCCCGCCAGCCGGGCGGCATCCTTGGCCGTGGTCACGAGCTTCAGCCCCCGCGACGCGGCATCGCGCAGCAGGGCGCCGATCTCCACGTCCGACAATGGCGCGTGATCGGCGAAATCGCGCCGTTCCGCGACCTCCGCCCCGAGGCCTTCCAGCGTGCGCTGGAACTTCGCGGGGTCGGCTATGCCGGCGAAGGCAAGCACGCGCGCGCCGCGCAGGTCTTCGGCCGGCTCCGGTTCGAGCGCGGCCGAAAAAACCGGCTTGCCGCATGCCAAGAAATCCGAGGCGAGGGACGCGCATGCCTCCCCCTCGCCGACCGCAAGCAGCGCGGAGGCCGCCGCCGCCTGAATGGAAAGCGGTGCGCGCAGCGGCCCGGCCGGAAAGCCGAGGCCGTTGCCGACGCCACGCCGGGCATCGGCGACGATCAGCGCGAAATCGATGGCGATGCGGGCGCTCTGGAAACCGTCGTCCATGATGATGAGATCGACGCCCTGCCCGGCGAGCAGCCGCGCACCGTCCACACGCTTGCGCGACACCGCGGTGACGGCACTGCGCGCCAGAAGGAGCGGCTCGTCCCCCACCAGGGCCGCCGTGTGGCGGGCGGGATCGACCAGAACGCCACCGCCCAGCGAACCGCCATAGCCGCGCGACAGAAAGCCGGGAACCAGCCCTCTTGCCCTGGCCGCCTCGGCGAGCGCCAGCGCCGTGGGCGTCTTGCCTGCGCCGCCGAGCGTGAAATTGCCGACGCACAGCACCGGGACGGAGGCCGCGAAGCCCGCGGCGCGGCGCATCCGGCGTCCGGACACGAAACCGTAGAGGAGCGACAGTGGCCAGAGGGCCAGCGCCTGCCAGCCGGGAGGCTTCCACCAGAAGGACGGGGTTCCGGCCATCATCGCCGGTGCCTCGCGCCTGCCCCGCCCACGGCAAAAGCCGCCGCAAAGCCCGTCACTGGGCCGCGGCCCTCGGCTCCAGCCGCGCCTTCATCGCCAGCGGATTGATATAGGGTTCGAGCGCGCGAAGCGTGGCCGACAGCGCGCCGCGCATGTCCTGCACCGTCGCCTGGCTGGCATCGATCATGCGCAGGCGGGCCATGTCGTTGGTCAGGAGGTAATGCACCGCCTTGGCCAGAACCTCGACATCCTTGACGATGCGCGCGCCGCCATTGCGCACCAGCTTCTGATAGGCCTCGCGGAAATTCTCGACATGCGGACCGGACAGGATCGCGCAGCCGAGGGCTGCCGGCTCCATCGGGTTCTGCCCGCCGGTCTCCGTCATCAGCGAACGGCCGACGAAGACGAGATCGGTCAGGCGCAGGTAGAGCCCCATTTCGCCGATCGTATCGCCGAGGAAGACATCCGTTTCGGCGGTGATGACGTCGCCGCGGCTGCGGCGCGCCACCTTCAGTTCCTTCTCCACCAACATGGCCTCGATGGCGTCTGCCCTTTCCGGGTGACGCGGCACGATGATGGTGAGCTGGTCGTTATGGGCCTTCAGCGCGCGATGCACCATAGCGGCCGCCTTCTCCTCGCCCTCGAAGGTCGAGGTCGCGGCCCAGGTCTTGCGCTGGCCAATCTGGCGGCGGTACTTTTGCAGTTCCCCCTCGTCGACCGGCAGGGGATCGCTGTCGCCCTTCAGGTTTCCGGATACGACGACCGGCCACGCCCCGAGATCGCGATAGCGCTCGCCGTCCAGATCGGACTGGGCCACCACCAGCGAGAGCTTCGAGAAGAGCAATTCGGCCATCGGCTGATGGCGGCTCCAGCGGGCGAAGGAGCGGTCCGACAGGCGGGCATTGACGCGCACCTGGGCGATATGGCGGGCTTCCAGTTCGGCCATCGTCGCCGGCCAGATCTCCGATTCCGCCGTCAGCGCCACATCCGGGTGCCAGTAATCGAGAAAACGGGAAACCGCCGGCTTGAGGTCGAGGGGCGCATATTGATGGATCACATCGCCTCCGAGGCGCTCGGCGGCGATCCGGGCGGAGGTGATCGTGCCGGTCGTCAGAAGCACGGCGATATCGAGACGACGCAGTTCGCGAACCAGAGCGATGACCGACAGCATTTCGCCCACGCTCGCGGCGTGAATCCAGATCAGCGGCCCCTGCGGACGGGCAACGCCGGCATAGCCGAACCGCTCGGACTTGCGCCTGCGGTCTTCCTTGCCCTTGGCGGCGCGCCAGAGAAGATAGGGCGAGACGACGGGATAGGCGCAGACACCGAGTCCCCGGTAGGTCATCAGCGCGACACGAGCCAGACCGTTCATCACAGGCCTCTCCCGGGGCGGATGCGATCCGCCTGCTCCAATGCCGTCCGGCCGACCGGGAAAGGCGCCGCTGCCATCACCGAAATATCCCTTTCCTCTCCATCTGAACTGTGCGCGGGAAAGCATATGTTGATGCCCCCGGAATACGTCGAAATTGAAGCGGCGCGCAAGCTGCGCAGACGTGTGACGTCAGTTCTTTTCCGGCGTCAGCAACTTGTGCATGTGAACGATGAAGTAGCGCATGTGCGCGTTGTCGACCGTCTGCTGCGCCTTGGCCTTCCAGGCGGTCAGGGCGCTGGCGTAATCCGGGAAGATTCCGACGATGTCGAGAGCGGTGAGATCCTTGAACTCGACCTCTTCGAGATGTTCCAGCTCGCCGCCGAACACCAGATGGAGCAGTTGCTTCTTGTTATCGCCTTGCGTCATCTCTCAGTCTCTTCCATTGGCTGATTTCATTCTTTCATCTGCTGGATTCCGGGCCAAACGTCAACCTTCGCGAGGCCAGGAAAAATGCCGCAGCAGAGGGCCGATCAATGGCGCTGCCGCGGCGCAGAGGAATCCGTGGGAAACGTCGGGCCGATTGTAGGCGATGGCCTCGCCGTTGCAATCGCAAAGCGCGCCGCCGGCGGCCTCGAGCACAAGTTCCGCCGCCGCCAGATCCCAGTCCTGGGCGTCCGGCCTGACGAGCGTCGCGTCCAGCCGCCCGTCGGCCACCATCGCCAGCCGGTAGGCGAGCGAAGGCACGTGCGGGGCACGCTCGATCCGCGCGGCGAAGCCGCTTTCGAAAAGGCCGAGCATGTCCTTGCCGCAGGCCAGCCGGAGCGGCCCGTCCGGCCGCACCGCATTGACCGAAATGGCAGCGCCGTTCCTGAGGGCCGGCCCGCCGGCCACCGCCGTGAACTCCTCCTCCATGACCGGCGCATAGAGAACGCCCGCGACCGGCCGCCCGCGATGGACGACGGCAGCGCTGACGACCCAGGTCGGCTCGCCGGCGATGAAGGCCCGCGTTCCGTCGATCGGATCGATGACGAACAGCGTTTCGTGCGAGAGCCTCGAGGCGTCGTCGTCGCTTTCCTCGGAAAGCCAGCCGTAATCCGGCCGCGCCGGCCGCAGCCGGTCGGCGAGAATGCGGTTGGCGGCGAAATCGGCCTCGGTCACGGGCGAGCGCCCGCCGTTCTTCCAGGAGACGTGCGGGTCGTTGCGGAAAAAGCCCATGACGGCGCGGCCTGCCTCGCGTGCCGCCGCGCGCAGCAATTCAAGGTCGTCCGCCCACGGTTCCGCCGGCGTCTGGCGCATCCCGGCCATCGTCAGCGGCCCGCCAGCGTCATGCCCTCGATGGCAAGCGTCGGCGAGGCGACGCCGAAGGACCGGTCGATATCGTCGGCCGGCGTCACCCGCATGAACATGTCCTTGAGGTTCGAGGCGATGGTGATTTCGGAAACCGGAACGGTCAGTTCGCCGTTCTCGATCAGGAAGCCCGAGGCGCCGCGGCTGTATTCGCCGGTGATCATGTCGACGCCATGCCCGATCAGTTCGGTCACATAGATGCCGTTGCCGACCGAACGGATCAGGTCCTGCGGCGAGACCGTGCCGGGCTCCAGCGCCAGGTTGGTGGAGCCGGGCGAGACCTGATTGCCGCCGCGCACGCCGCGCCCGTTGGTGGTCAGGCCAAGCTCGCGGGCCGTGGAGGTCGACAGGAACCAGTGCTTCAGCACACCGTCCTCGATCATCGTCAGCTTCTCGCCCTTCACGCCCTCGCCGTCGAAGGGGCGCGAGGAGGAACCCCGCCGGATCTGCGGATCGTCGGTGATGGAAAGACCGCTCTTCAGCACCTGCTGGCCCATCCTGTCGCGCAGGAACGAGGTCTTGCGGGCCACCGCCGCGCCGTTGATCGCCCCGGCGATATGGCCGACGAAGCCGCGCGCCACGCGCGGATCGAAGACGACCGTGACGTCCGAGGCGGTATCGGGACGCTGCGGGTTCAGGCGTCTTACCGCGCGCTCGCCGGCAACCGTGCCGATATCGGCGGCACCCCGAAGGGCGCCGAAATAGAGGCTGGAATCGAAATCGTAATCGCGCTCCATGCCGGTGCCCTCGCCGGCGATGGCGCTGACGGAACGGCTGAAGCGCGTGGCCATGTAGCTGCCGGAAAAGCCGTGCGAGGTGACGAGGACGAGACCGCCCATGCCGGCGCCGGCCGAGGCGCCGCCGCTGTTGGCCACGCCCTGGACGGCAAGGGCGGCCGCTTCCGCCTCCAGCGCCGCGGCCGTCAGTTCCTCGGCGGAAACCACCGTCGGGTCGAAAAGATCGAGATCGGCGATATCGCGGGCGAGTGCCGCCGCGTCGGCAAGCGTCGCGAACGGATCTTCCGGCGAAACCCTGGCCATCGCGACGGCCCGTTCGGCCAGCGCCTTCAGGTCGAAGCCGGGATTGGCGGAAACGCTCGCTACCCGGTTGCCGACGAAGACGCGCAACGAGAAATCGTCGCTTTCCGACGATTCCGTGCCCTCGACCTTGCCGAGGCGAACGGTGACGCCGGTCGAGCGGGACCGCACGATAACGGCGTCCGCCTTGTCCGCACCGGCTTTCAGGGCAAGCTCGACGAGCGCGCCGGCACGGTCGGTCAGGGTTGCGGCATTGATCGTATCGGTCATCACGTCGGCCTTTCGTTTTCTTTCATTTATTGCCGGACGGCGGCGTCATCAAGCCGGGGGAACCGGCAATCGTGCGGCACGGCACGACACTTTGACGTGACAGGCCGGCCTCACGCCCGGATGCGCGCCTCAATCACCCGGTCCAGTTCGCGCTTCAGTTCGTCGCGAACGCTGGCGGTGGCTTCCAGCACTTCCTCGACCTTGAGGAAATCCAGCACCTTGAACCGATTGACGGGCGGGCGCAGGAAGATGTGCGGCGGCGCGATCCTGAGCTTCAGGGCCACATTCGCCTGCATCATCAACTGGCTGGCGCCGAACAGGCTGTCGATGCGGTTCGGCACATGGGTGCCGTCGCCCTCCGGCGCCCCGACGACGTCGACGCCGATGACGATGTCGGCCTCGTCCATCAGCGGCTCGTAGGGGATCGGGTTGAAGATGCCGCCATCGATCAGCACGCGTCCGTGGATGCGCACGGGCATGAACAGCGCCGGCAGCGCCGCCGAGGCGGCGATCGCCGGGCGCAGCGGGCCGGTTTCGATCAGGGTGCCGCACTGGCCGTAGTAATCGGTCGCGACGATCTTCAGCGGCAGGACGAGATCCTTGAAATCGTCGGGGATCGCTTCCGGCAGGAAGGCTTTCAGAATCCGTTCCAGATTGAACTGGCCGAGCCGGAAACCGCCCAGCGCATCGCGCATGTTGTCGGGCCGGATGCTCCACAGCCTCGAGAAGACCAGGCCGCTGTTGCCGAGCGTCTCCACCGCATAGTCGCGGATCTCGCGGCCCGACATGCCGGCGGCGAGGCCTGCGCCCATGATCGCGCCGATCGACGCGCCCGCCACGGCGACGGGTTTCAGCCCCAGTTCGTCGAGCACCTCGATGACATGAATGTGGGCCAGCCCGCGCGCGCCGCCGCCGCCGAAGGCCACGGCGATAGTCGGGGTGGAGGAGGAAACGACAGCAGGCAGGTTCTGGTTCGTCATGCCCGGACTTTCACGTCATGCCGGCTGATAGCGGTAGAAATGCATTTTCGTATCGCCGAAGGTGCGGGTTTCGAGCCGCTGGAAGGCATTATACACCTGCGGCTCGACATCGGCACGCTCCTCGAGAATGGCGAGCGCGCCGGGCACGAGCCAGCCGCCCTCATGGGCGGCGCGCAGCGCCTGCTCGCCCAGCCCCTTGCCATAGGGCGGATCGGCGAACATCAGGTGGAACGGCTCCAGATTGCCCAGCGAGCCGAGGCGGGTGGCGTCGCGGCGCAGGATACGGGTGCGCCCGTGCAGGCCGAAGGCATCGATATTCTCCCACAGGAGCGCCCTGCCCTCGACGCCGCTTTCCACGAACAGCGCATGGCGGCAGCCGCGCGAGAGCGCCTCCAGCCCCACTGCGCCGGTGCCGGCGAAAGCGTCGATCATCCTCGTGCCGTCGAGGGCCTCCGGATAGGCGTGGGTGAGAATGTTGAACAGGCTTTCGCGCGTCCGGTCGACGGTCGGCCGGATGGCGCTGGACTTCGGGGTCGCCAGGGTGCGCCCCCGGAATTCTCCACCTACGATCCGCACTGTGCCTTACCCCTTCCTGCCTCGCCCGCCGGGCTTGCCGCCCTTGCCGGCGAACGGCTTGCTGCCGCCGGCGCCGCGGGGTTTTCCGCCAAACGGCTTGCCGCCGCCGTCTCCTCGCGGTTTTCCGCCGAAGGACTTCGCGCCGCGCGGCTTGTCCGCGAAAGGCTTCTCGCCGCGTTCACCGCGTTCCGGGCGGCCCTCGCCGGCCGGACGGGCCGGCTTGCCCGCAAAGCCGCGCTTTCCGCCGGCATCCTTGCGGCCGGACGGCCTGTCGTCATCGCGCCCGCGGCCGGCAGGAGCCTCGCTGGCACTGATCCATTCATTCTCCTCGCCGGAGCGACGGATGGTCGAGGCGACAGACGGCTTGTCGGAAACCGGGCGATAGGGTGCGGCTTCCGGGCGCGACTTGCCGGGCCGAGCCGCCTGCTTCGGGCCGACCGGGCGGGCGCCGGGCGCCATCCAGATGTTGGCCGTGCGGCTCGAACCGGGTTTCGCGCGCTTCGGGCGCTCGCCGTCGTCGTCGAAATCGCGGCGCGGCTTGTCGAAGCCGCGGGCGGGCCTGTCGGCTCCCCTGTCGTCGCGCCCCTTGCCGCCGCGGTCTTTTTCGAAGGGCCTGCCCTCCTTGCGCGGCCCGGCCTTGGCATCCGGCCTGTCGGCGCGGCGGGCCGGCGCGGCCGGCGCCTCGCCATCCTCGTCGTCATCGATGGAAACGGTGAAGATCGGCGCATCGAAATTCGCGCCCGATTCCTCGATGAGGCGCGGGCCGAGCTGGTCGCGCAGCGTGCGGCCGCGCACCTCGACCACCGCGCCTTCCGGCAGGTCGCCGAGCTGGAACGGACCGTAGGACAGGCGGATGAGACGGTTCACCTCGAGCCCGAACGAGCCGAGCACGTTCTTGACCTCGCGGTTCTTGCCTTCGCGGAAGGCCATCGTGATCCAGACATTGCCGCCCTGCACGCGGTCGAGCGTCGCCTCGATGCCGCCATAGAGCACGCCGTTGACGGCCACACCTTCCTTCAGCGCGTCGAGCTGGGCCTGCTCGACCTTGCCGTGGGCGCGCACGCGATAGCGGCGAAGCCAGCCGTTCTTCGGCAGTTCCAGCGTGCGGGCGAGACCGCCGTCATTGGTCAGCAGCAGCAGGCCTTCCGTATTGATGTCGAGCCGGCCGACGGACAGCACCCGCGGCAGTTCCGGCGGCAGGTTCTCGAACACGGTCGGGCGGCCTTCGGGATCGGAATTGGTCGTCACCAGACCGGAGGGCTTGTGATAGAGCCACAGCCGGGTACGCTCGGGGCCGCGGATGGCCTTGCCGTCCACCTCGATCGTGTCGTCGAAGGTGGCGTTGACCACCGGCGTGTCCAGCACCTTGCCGTTGACGCTGACGCGGCCTTCCATGATCATCCGCTCGACGTCGCGGCGCGAGGCGACGCCGGCGCGGGCGAGCAGCTTGGAAATGCGCTCCGGTTCGCCCGGTGCGGCCTCTACCGCCTTCTCGCGGACCGGCTTCGCCGCCTTTGCGGCAATGGCCTTGGCCGGGGCCTTGTCCTGAGCCCTGGCCGGGGCCTTGTCACGGGCGGGCTTGTCCGCGAAGCGGTCCTTGCCGTCCCTGCCAGCGCCGCCCCCGGCGAACTTGCCGCCGGACGCCCTGCCGCCGCCCTTGAACGCCTTGTTGCCGCCGGGGCGTTTTCCACCGGGTTTTCCAGATTTGTCGTTGAAGCTCATGTACCGTTTGCCTGAAGCTGGCGAAGGCCGGCCGGACAGGATCGTCCACGCCAGAAACCGCATCGCACTTTTTGGAAACATGCTCTATCAGGTGAGGCGTCCGGGGTTAAGAGGGTTTATCAGAGGAATTGCCGCATGGCCGCTCAAAATCGCTACATGGCCGTCGCCCTTGAAGAGGCGGAAGCCGCCGCCCGCCGAGGCGAGGTGCCGGTGGGGGCCGTGATCGCGCTCGACGGCGAAATCGTGGCGCGGGCCGGAAACCGCACCCGCGAGCTTGCCGACATCACCGCCCATGCCGAAATCCTGGCGATCCGCGCAGCATCGGCGCGACTCGGACAGGAGCGGCTGACCGGCGCCGATCTCTATGTGACGCTGGAGCCCTGCGCGATGTGCGCGGCGGCGATTTCCTTCGCCCGCATCCGCCGTCTCTATTACGGCGCCGCCGATCCGAAGGGCGGCGGGGTCGATCACGGCGGACGTTTCTATGCGCAACCGACCTGCCATCACGCGCCGGAGGTCTATTCCGGCATAGCCGAAACGGCGGCGGCGCAGATCCTCACCGATTTTTTCAGGAACAGGCGCTAAAGCATTTCCGACCGCGAAAGGGAACTCAGCGGAAGGGGTTCCACCAGCTCGTACTTTTCTCGCCGGACTGCGCTTCCTTCAGGCGGCGCTTTTCCTTCTGGGTCTCGGGCACGCCCAGATCGTCGATGCTCGCCGTCTCGGCGGGCTGGCGATAGGTCGGGGGCGGATCGCTCAGGTAGCGGCGGCGCTCGAGACCGGCCGCAGGGCTGGCGTCGGCCTTCGCCTTGCGGAACGCCTGCCAGCGCTGTTCCTCGGTGAGCGTGCCGGCCTGGCCGCGCCCGGCCAGCAACGGCGAACGGTAGTTCGGGTTGTCGGCATTGGCATCGGCCTCAGCCACCAGACGCCGGCGGGTTTCCTCTGGCGATTCCACCCAGTCGGGATTGTTGGTCCGGTCGTTGAGGGCCGTCTGCGGCGCGACGAGATTCGGCGCAGAACCCTGGGCCGGGGTGACGAGGCCGGGGCGCGGCGTGTATTTGGGCGCCGGCCCGTCGCTCTTGCGGCTCACCGCAACGACGGAACCCAGATCCGAGAAAAGCTGCTCCGTCGCGGTCTTGTCCGTGCCGTAGGTCGGCCCGCTGGCGCAACTGCCGAGCGCCAGGCACGCAGAGGCGATGCCCGCCGCATAAGCGCTTACCCGATACATATGCGTCTTGCTCATGAAACCCCTTCCGCCGACCGTCATGCGGCCCGAACAGCCTTTTGTCTTTCCATTGCGCGGCAATTCCGGCCAATTTCAGGCGGTGTTGTACCGGATGAAGCACCGAAGTGCAATTCATCCGGCACAATCCGGCCCAGACAGCCGGTCAGATCGCGACGCCGAGCGCCTTCAGTTCGCGCAGCGCCGCCGCGTCGCGCGCGGAAACATCCGGGAACTCCGGATCGGAGCCGACATCCGAGGTGATCTTCCACGAGCGGGCGCATTTAGTGCCTTCCGCCAGCTTCGGCTCGACGGAAACGCCCGTCACCTCCGCAAGCCGGAAGGCGTCCGCCGGGCCTTCGTCGCCGGTCACGGCGATTGCCGAGGTGATGCAGATTTCCGCGAAGTCCTGACCCTCCAGCGCGGCCAGAAGCGCCTTGTCGGCGACATGGACGACCGGCGCGGCCTCCAGCGAGGAGCCGATGCGCTTGTCCTTGCGCTCGATCTCGAGCGCGCCGGTGACGACCGAGCGGACCTTGCGGATCTTTTCCCACTTTTCGGCCAGCGCCGGGTCCAGCCATTCGGACGGAATGGCCGGGAACTGCTCCAGGTGGACCGAAACCGCATCCGGATGGCGCGACAGCCACGCTTCCTCCGTGGTGAACGGGATCATCGGCGCAAGCCAGGTGACGAGGCTTTCGAACAGCTTGCGGATGACGAACAGCGCCGAGCGCCGCTTCAGCGACGACGGCGCGTCACAATAAAGCGCATCCTTGCGGATATCGAAGTAGAAGGCAGACAGCTCGACATTCGAGAAGTCGATCAGCGCGCGGGCGATCCTCTTGAAGTCGAACGCGTCGTAGCCCTCGCGCACCAGCACGTCCAGTTCGGCCAGACGATGCAGGATGAGCCTTTCGAGTTCCGGCAGATCGGCATGGGCGATGTCCTCGCCCCTGTCGTGCGCCAGCGTGCCGAGCATCCAGCGGATCGTGTTGCGCAGCTTGCGATAGGCGTCGATGTTGGTCTGGATGATCGTCTTGCCCAGACGCTGGTCTTCCCAGTAATCCGTGGTCATGACCCACAGGCGCAGGATGTCGGCGCCCGATTCCTTCATCACGTCCTGGGGCGACACGACGTTGCCCTTGGACTTCGACATCTTCTCGCCCTTCTCGTCCATCGTGAAACCGTGCGTGATGACGGCATCGTAGGGCGCGCGGCCGCGCGTGGCCGCGCTTTCGAGCAGGGAGGAATGGAACCAGCCGCGATGCTGGTCGGACCCTTCGAGATAGACGTCGGCCGGCCACTTGAGGTCCGGGCGGTCCTCCAGCGTGAAGGAATGCGTGGAGCCCGAATCGAACCACACGTCGAGAATGTCGCGAACCTGCTTCCAGTCTTCGTTGGCGCGGCTTCCAAGGAAGCGCTCGCGTGCGCCATCGGCGAACCAGGCATCGGCCCCCTCGGCCTCGAAGGCGTCGAGGATGCGGGCGTTGACGGCCTCGTCCACGAGGATTTCGCCGTTGTCGTCGACGAAGACGGCGATCGGAACGCCCCAGGCGCGCTGGCGCGAGAGAACCCAGTCGGGCCGCGTCTCGATCATGGTGCGCAGGCGGTTCTGGCCGGCGGCGGGCACGAAGCGCGTTTCGTCGATGGCTTTCAGAGCGCGCGAGCGCAGCGTCGTGCCGTCGCCAAGCTCCTTGTCCATGTAGACGAACCATTGCGGCGTGTTGCGGAAGATGACCGGCTTCTTCGAGCGCCAGCTATGCGGATAGCTGTGCTTGAGGCGGCCGCGGGCGAACAGGTGGTTCTCGGCGATCAGCGCCTTGATCACCCGCTCGTTGGCATCGCCCTTCTTGCCGTTGTCGTCCATGACACGCGCGCCGTCGAAGCCGGGCGCATCCTTGGTGTAGAAGCCGGCATCGTCGACGGTGAAGGGGATCTTCGTGTCGATGCCGGCGGCGCGCAGCTTCGGCGCGGCATCCATCCACGCATCGAAGTCCTCGCGGCCGTGGCCCGGCGCGGTGTGGACGAAGCCCGTGCCGGCATCGTCGGTCACATGGTCGCCATCGAGCAACGGCACGGGGAAATCGTAGCCGAGGGTGGCGAGCGGATGGGCGGTGACGAGCGAGGACAGTTCCGCCGGATCGACATCACGGAGGAATTTCAGCGTCACCTTGGCCTTGGCGGCGCATTCGTCGGCAAGGCGGGTGGCGAAGATCAGCTTCTCGCCCGGCTGCGGGCCGAAATCGTTGACGGCGCTCTCGACCTCGTAGAGGCCGTAGGGATAGCGCGACGAAAAGGCGATGGCGCGGTTGCCGGGGATGGTCCAGGGCGTGGTTGTCCAGATGACGACATAGTTGCCCTTGAGATCGTCCGGGCCTTGCGTGACCGGGAACTTCACCCAGATCGTGTCGCTCTCGACGTCATGATATTCCACCTCGGCCTCGGCCAGCGCCGTGCGCTCGACGACGGACCACATGACCGGCTTGGAGCCGCGATAGAGCTGGCCGGAGCTGGCGATCTTCAGCAGTTCGCCGGCGATGCGCGCTTCCGCGTGGAAGGCCATCGTCGTGTAGGGATTGTCGAAATCGCCCTCGATGCCGAGCCGCTTGAACTCTTGCGCCTGCACGCCGATCCAGTGGGCGGCGAAGTCGCGGCATTCCTGACGGAATTCGTTGACCGGAACCTCGTCCTTGTTCTTGCCCTTCTCGCGGTATTTTTCCTCGATCTTCCATTCGATCGGCAGGCCGTGGCAGTCCCAGCCCGGGACGTAGTTGGCGTCGCGGCCGCGCATCTGGAACGAGCGGGTGATGACGTCCTTGAGGATCTTGTTCAGCGCGTGGCCGATATGGATGTGGCCGTTGGCATAGGGCGGGCCGTCATGCAGCACGAACTTGACGCGGCCCTGCGCGTTCTCGCGCAGCTTTCTGTAAAGGTCGATCTCCTGCCAGCGGGCCACCGTCTGCGGCTCCTTCTGCGGCAGGCCGGCGCGCATCGGAAAATCCGTCTGCGGCAGGTAAAGGGTGGAGGAATAGTCTTTCTTTTCAGGGGCGTCGGTCATGGTCTTGCCAATCGGATAGGGCGCTGGCCATCCAGCCGCCCGGAATACGGAATGCGTGAAAATCTCGATGCGCAGCCTCGGGCAGCGCGAAAATCCCGGACCTTCGGACGACCTTGCGGAAGTCGCCTCAGAAGGCCGGGCCCATAATTCGGGACGTGATCATCAACCGGTATCGGGTCATGGTTGCGGTTGTTTATGTGTTTTCGCCGCAAAAAGGAAGGGGGCGCGGCAAGGAAATGCTGCGCGGCGCCCGGCGGGTTCTCACCGCCGCGTGGCCGCCCCGAGCGCCGCCAGCGTGTCCTCGATGCAGCGTTGCAGCCAGGCCGCCGGCGCGTAGCCCTCGACGCGGTTGCGGCCGCCGTTCTTGGCCTGGTAGAGCGCGCTGTCGGCCTCGGCGATAGTCTGGTCCATGACCCAGTTGCCCGCCCTGAAGGCGCTGTGGCCGCAGGAGATCGTGACGGGGATGAGGCCGCCGCCCCGCGGCGAGACAACCTCCATCCGCTCGACATTTTTCCGCAGACGCTCGAGCAGGCCCTGCGTCGCGGCCGGATCGAAGTCGGGCAGGCAGATCGCGAACTCCTCGCCCCCGGTTCTGCCGAACACCGCCGTCTCCGGCAGCGTGGCCTGCGTGCAGCGGGCGAAGGCCCGCAGCGCATCGTCGCCGCCCCGATGGCCGTGCGCATCGTTGATCGCCTTGAAATGATCGAGGTCGATCACGGCCATCGAGCCGTCGCGATCGGCCAGACCGGCCACCGCCTCGTAGAAGGCGCGGCGGTTCAGGACGCCGGTCAGCATATCGCGGGTCGCGAGGTATCGCTGGCGCTCGGTCGCCCTTTCCAGCTTGAGGACGAGCACGACCACGTAGGTCGCGACATTGCAGATGACCAGCGGGATCGCGCAGACCTCCAGCCACGTGGCCTGCGGAACGCCATCGACGAAGCCGAGCGGGAAGAAATAGGCGAAGGGCGCAATGCAGAGGTTGCCGAGCGCGTAGATCGCCGTGATGACGATGGCCAGCATACGCGAGGGCAGCACTTCGCCCTGCTTGCCGCGCCAGACGACGAGCGACGTCATCAGCAGGTTGGCGCCGGAACCGAAATAGATCAGCCATACGCCGTCGGCCGCACCGCCGGTGACGAACATGGACAGGACGATGGCGCCGCTGGTCGCCAACGGAACTGCGATCGCCTCCGACCAGTGATAGGGAAGGCCGAAGAAGGCCTTGAAGCCGAGCAGAAGGCAGCCCATCGAGGCCATGTGGACGAAACCGCCGATATAGCCGGCGGCGTGATAGGACAGGGTGTTGCTGAGCGCCATGATGGCGTTGCCGACGACCATGAGCCAGGCTGCCAGCAGCCAGAACCTCATGTCGCTGCGGCCCTCGCTGCGGAACCAGCCGATCGTGACGGCTGCGACGGTACAATAATTGATCGCCGCAGAATAGAGAAAGACAGTCTTCAGTTCCAGCATCAAGCTCTCGCACCTGCAATATTGCGGATGCGAGGCAAACAATCAGAAAAGCGCCAACAAAGATTGAACGCCCTGGCCCGCGCCAAAGTCAATTTCGAATAAAGCACAGAAAAAATCCGGTTTGGTTAAAATGCGATCAGCGCGTCCAGCCGGCCGAGCGGCCTGACGCCCGCCAGCAGGGCGCGCGCTTCCTCGCAATCCCGGTTCATCTGCGCCACCAGCGGCTCCAGACCGTCGAATTTCAGTTCGTCGCGCAGATGCCCGAAAAACGAGACGGAACAGGTTTCGCCGTAAAGATCGCCGGAAAAATCGAAAACGAAGGTTTCCAGCAGCGCAGCGCCGTTTTCCGTCACCGTCGGGCGATGGCCGAAGCTTGCCACGCCATCGTGCAGATCGCCGTTGGCACGGCGCAGGCGCACCGCATAGATACCGGGTTTCAGCACCGTTTCCGGCGGAAGCGCCATGTTGGCGGTGGGAAAGCCCAGCGTGCGGCCGAGCTTCTGGCCGCCGATGACCTCCGCCTCGACCGTATAACGATAGCCGAGCAGGCCGGCGGCCTCCTCCACCCGGCCTTCCGAAAGGCAGGCGCGGATGCGGCTCGACGAGACGACCTCGGCCCCCTCGTCGCGGAAGGCGTCGACCAGCGTCACGCCGAAACCGTAGCGTTTTCCGGCTTCCATCAGGAAGGCCGGGCCGCCTTCGCGGCCCTTGCCGAAATGGAAGTCGAAGCCGGTGACGACTTCCGCCGCCCCCAGCCAGTCGACCAGCACGGACGAAACGAAATCCTCCGCCGAGCGGGAGGCGAATTCGCGGTCGAAGGGATATTCCACCACCGAGTGGAAGCCGGCCGCCTCGAGAAGACGCGCCTTCACATGCGCCGGGGTCAGCCGGAAGACCGGCCTGTCGGGATTGAAGACCGTGCGCGGATGCGGCTCGAAGGTCAGCACCAGCGCCGGCCGGCGGTGGGCGGCGGACAGTTCCAGCGCCCTGCCGAGCACGCTCATGTGGCCGCGATGCACGCCGTCGAAATTGCCGACGGCAATGACGCCGCCGCGCAGATTGTCCGCCAGAGGGTGCTTTTTCTCGTTGCGATGGAAGACGGTCATCGGATCGGTCTCAGGCCAGTTTCGGCATCCAGTATTTCGGCGCGGCGTTTTCGCGCTTCAGCCAGTCGTTGACCAGCGCGTCGTCCATCACGCCGTTGACGGTGTATTCCGCCGCATGGATGCCGCCGCCGATATAAAGGAGATCGAGGCCGTAATCGAGCGCGCCGCGCACATCGGTGGGCAGGCCGTCGCCGATGGCGAGGATGCGGGCCGGATCGACATCGCCGCGCAGTTCGCGGGCCGCCGCAAGCGCGGCGTCGTAGATCGGCCGGTGCGGCTTGCCGGCGACGCGCGTCGTCCCGCCGAGCTGCTCGTAATAGACGGCCAGCGCGCCGGCGCAGGGGATGAGACGGTCGCCGCGCTCGACGATCAGGTCGGGATTGGCGCAGATCATCGGCACATTGCGGTCGCGCATGGCCAGCAGCATGTCGCGATAGTCTTCCGGCGTTTCCGTCTCGTCGTCGAAAAGGCCGGTGCAGACCAGCGATTCGGCCTCGCCGGCGGACACGAGATCGACGTCCAGTCCCTCGACCAGCGGCAGATCGCGCTCGGGACCGAGCAGGAATATCCTTTTCGGCCCGGCAGCGATCAGATCGCGCGTCACGTCGCCGGAGGTGACGATCCGGTCGTAGGCCGCGGCCGGAACGCCGATCGCATCGAGCTGGGCGATGACGCCGGGGCGCGGACGCGGCGAATTGGTGATGAGCACCACGGTGCGGCCGGCCTTGCGGGCGGCCGCAAGCGCGTGCGAGGCCGGCATGAAGGGCGTGACGCCGTTGTGCAGAACGCCCCAGACATCGCAGAGGATGACGTCATAATCCGCGACGATATCCTGAAAAGCGTCAATGAGAGCGGCCATATCCTTCGTTCCCTTCCATTTCGTCAGGGTGACATTGCAAAGGAAACGGCGCGTGGCAAGAAGTTTCCCCGCCCCGCCGCCAAAAAAGCGCCCGGGCGAAACGGCCCTGCCGGAGAGCTGCGCAAAGGCGCCCCAGACGCCGTCGCCATTTTGCGGATTTTTTGCAGGCCCCGTCCTTGACTCCTCGATGAGGCCTGCTTATCTCGTCGCTGCTAGCACTCACAAAAAGAGAGTGCTAACGCAAATTCACGACGCGCCATCAAGGCCGTCATGTGTCATTTGATCGAGGGATTAGACAATGGCAAGCACCAACTTCCGCCCCCTTCACGATCGCGTCGTCGTTCGTCGCGTTGAGTCCGAAGAAAAGACCAAGGGCGGCATCATCATTCCGGACACCGCCAAGGAAAAGCCGCAGGAAGGCGAAGTCGTCGCCGTCGGCACCGGCGCCCGTGATGACAGCGGCAAGGTCGTTGCGCTCGACGTCAAGGCCGGCGACCGCGTGCTGTTCGGCAAGTGGTCCGGCACCGAAGTCAAGGTGAACGGCGAAGACCTTCTGATCATGAAGGAATCCGACATTCTCGGCATCATCGGCTGATTGCCGGCTTCGCTGAAGATCAAGTTTCCAACCATTCCATGATCGACTGAGGGCGAAAAGCCCGGGAGTTTTTAAAATGGCAGCTAAAGAAGTCAAATTCGGCCGCAGCGCTCGCGAAAAGATGCTGCGCGGCGTCGATATCCTCGCAGACGCCGTGAAGGTGACGCTCGGCCCGAAGGGTCGCAACGTCGTGATCGACAAGTCCTTCGGCGCTCCGCGCATCACCAAGGACGGCGTTTCGGTCGCCAAGGAAATCGAACTGGAAGACAAGTTCGAGAACATGGGCGCGCAGCTCGTCCGTGAAGTCGCTTCCAAGACCAACGACATCGCCGGCGACGGCACCACGACCGCCACGGTTCTGGCCCAGGCCATCGTCCGCGAAGGCGCCAAGGCCGTCGCAGCCGGCATGAACCCGATGGACCTGAAGCGCGGCATCGACCTCGCCGTCACCGAAGTCGTCAAGGATCTCCAGGCCAAGGCCAAGAAGATCAACACGTCGGAAGAAGTCGCCCAGGTCGGCACGATCTCCGCCAACGGCGAAAAGCAGATCGGCCTCGACATCGCCGAAGCCATGCAGAAGGTCGGCAACGAAGGCGTCATCACGGTTGAAGAAGCCAAGACCGCCGAAACCGAACTCGAAGTCGTCGAAGGCATGCAGTTCGACCGCGGCTACCTGTCGCCCTACTTCGTGACCAACGCCGAGAAGATGATTGCGGACCTCGAAGACGCCTTCATCCTCCTGCACGAGAAGAAGCTTTCGAACCTCCAGGCGCTCCTGCCGGTTCTCGAAGCCGTCGTCCAGACCGGCAAGCCGCTCCTCATCATCGCTGAAGACGTCGAAGGCGAAGCGCTTGCCACGCTCGTCGTCAACAAGCTGCGCGGCGGCCTCAAGATCGCTGCCGTCAAGGCTCCGGGCTTCGGCGACCGCCGCAAGGCCATGCTGGAAGACATCGCCATCCTGACGGGCGGCACGGTCATCTCCGAAGACCTCGGCATCAAGCTCGAAAACGTCACGCTCGACATGCTCGGCAAGGCCAAGAAGGTCTCGATCTCCAAGGAAACCACCACGATCGTCGACGGCGCCGGCGCCAAGTCCGACATCGAAGGCCGCGTTGCCCAGATCAAGGCCCAGATCGAGGAAACCACCTCGGACTACGACCGTGAAAAGCTTCAGGAACGTCTGGCCAAGCTCGCTGGCGGCGTTGCCGTGATCCGCGTCGGCGGCTCCACGGAAGTCGAAGTCAAGGAACGCAAGGACCGCATCGACGACGCGCTGAACGCAACGCGCGCCGCCGTTCAGGAAGGCATCGTCCCCGGTGGCGGCGTCGCCCTGCTGCGCTCCTCCGTCAAGATCACCGTCAAGGGTGAGAACGACGATCAGGAAGCCGGCATCAACATCGTGCGCAAGGCGCTCCAGTCGCTGGTTCGCCAGATCGCCGACAATGCCGGTGACGAAGCCTCCATCGTGGTCGGCAAGATCCTCGAAAAGAACGAGGACAACTACGGCTACAACGCCCAGACCGGCGAATACGGCGACCTGATCACGCTCGGCATCGTCGACCCGGTCAAGGTCGTCCGCACGGCGCTCCAGAACGCCGCTTCGGTGGCCTCGCTGCTGATCACGACGGAAGCCATGATCGCCGAACTGCCGAAGAAGGACGCTCCGCTTCCGGCCATGCCGGGCGGCGGCATGGGCGGCATGGACTTCTAAGACGTCCTCGTCCCGGAAATACGAAAGGGCGGCCTTCGGGTCGCCCTTTTTCTTTGCCGCTTTCTTTGCCGCCATCACTTTTCCGCGCGGAATCCCTGCAACAATGGCATGGTCGGATGGAAGGGAATCGCGGGGATTTTGACGATGACAGCTTTATTCAGCCATGAAAGCGGCCGGTATCTCGATATCGGCGACGCGCGGATCTATTACGAAGTCCGGGGCAACGAGGCGGGAGAGCCGCTGGTTCTGCTGCATGGCGGGCTCGGCAGCATCGAGGATTTCAATCCCATCCTGCCCGGGCTTGCCGACACGTATCGCCTCATCGGCATCGACAGCCGCGGCCAGGGGAAATCGACGCTGGGACGGGAGCCCCTCACCTATGCCCGCCTCGAAAAGGACGCCGTGGTCGTCATCCGCCATCTCGGCGTTGAAACGGCCGGCATCGTCGGCTTCAGCGACGGCGGCATCACCGCGCTGCGGCTGGCCGCGAATGGAGACGTGACGCCGCGCAGGGTCGTCACGATCGGCGCGCACTGGGCGCTCGGCGCCGACGACCCGGCACGCGCACTTTATGCGGATGTGACCGCGGAAAGCTGGCAGGCCATGTTCCCGGAGAGCTGCGAGGCTTACCTGCGGCTGAACCCGGAACCCGATTTCGAACGCCTGACCCGCACCATTACCGCGCTCTGGCTGGATGACGGACCCGACGGCTATCCCGGCGAGACGGTGCGCGCCATCGCCTGCCCGCTGCTGGCCGTCAGGGGCGACGAGGACCGGCTGGTGTCGCGCGAAAATGCGCTCGAACTGGTCGAGCGCGTCCCGAACACCGTCTTCCTCAACCTGCCGTTCGCCGATCATTCCGCCCAGGACGACCAACCCGCCATTCTTTTATGGGCGTTGCAGACCTTCCTGAACCGGAACTGAGGCAGTGCATGGGGCGCGGTTTTACCGCGCCCCATGCACTTGGCCGAAACGAACCCGGCCCGTCCCGTTCGAATTGTGCGAACGACTATTCGAAATGGTAGCGATCGCGGGACCGGGCTCCTCCGAGTCCTGCGAGCGAGGCTGCCAATGCGCCGACCAGAGCGGCAACAAATGCCCAAAGCGCGGCAGCGGACGCGGCAGATGCCGCCGCATCGGCCTGACGGCGCGCTTCCTCTTCAAGAGCGGCGAGCCGCTGGCGTCCCTTTTCAATCAGTTCATTCGCGTTATTGATCCGTTCCGTTATCGCGTCGCGGGCGTTGCTATATGTCGCAATGGCCCGGTCCGCAGCCTGCTCGGCTTCCGGCTGCGTCATTCCCGTGTTGGTGAGCGCGGTTACGATCTCGTTGCGGTCGATATCGCCTGCGACGCTATCGGCACGTTCTTTCAGCCGCTCTCCAAGCTCCTGGGCAATCCGGGAAAAGTCGCCGGGATTAAATGCAATCTCCCGGGCCGCGGCCGCGACGTCGTCGCGTGCGGCGGCGATGACCGGCTCGAGGCGCTCGGGCTGAAGCGCATCAATCTGGGTATTGCGCAGCGTGGTCCGAAGATCGTTTCGGGTCTGGCTGATGTCGAAGTTACCGATGAGGTCTTCATCGACGGCACCGGCAATCGAACTGACGGCCGAGCCTGCCGCATTGCCTGTCGCACCGGCCACTGCCCCCGCACCCGAAGCGACCGACCCGAGCGCACTGACCGATGTCCGCGCCGCGCCCGAGATTGTCACCATACCGAACAGGACGGCGAGGATCAGGCTTACGGCCCAGGTTAGAAAGCCATGTGTGAAACCGCTGGTCCCGGCCAACCTGCCTGCGACGAATCCACCGGCAACGAGGCTAAGAAGCAACGTTATCGCGGCAGATATTCCAAACGTCGTTCCGACACCTTCAAGGGGACTGCCAGACTGCGCATCCACCATCCCCAGCCCCAGAGATGTTGCCAGAAGCGACAGTGTGAAGAAAACGGCGATGACCGTAGCCGTCCCGGCAAAGATGGCCCCCCAGGATGTGGAACGGAGATCGTCGTGAATGGATATTTGAGTCATTGGCTTTCCCTCAACGTTAACGTGTATAGACAACCCATAGGATGAGGAAAAGTTCCGGGGAGATCGCCGCGTTATCTTGGGGCCAGGCTTACGAAGACCTCCATAAACGGACCATCTTGCGAGGCATCGGGTATTGCCGGCGGGTGAAACCGGCCCACGCGTTGCGGGCCTTTCGTCCCTGGATCCGGGGAAACAACCAGAGTCGCAAATGGCCGATTTCACCCGACGCTTTTTCGATGGGGCTCCGGGATCGGCCGCGCCGGCTGGTAGCGGAAAAGGCGCCGTCGTGATTATGTCAATAACAGTGAACGATATGTCTTTATTCGTTCGTCTTTTAAGAACAACCAAAAAGGTGCATATCTCATCCCGACAGAGCGGCCTTCCCGAACGCGCTCAAACGGAGAGATACTGATGACCACTGCCCAGAACGCCCTCGTCCTCGCCGGACGCATCCTCCTCGCCTATCTTTTCATTACCGCAGGCGTGCCGAAGCTCATCGACCCGAGCGGCACCGCGGGCATGATCGAGGGCGCCGGCCTGCCGGCCGCGACCCTGCTCGCCTATCTGGCCGGCCTGTTCGAAACCGTCACCGGGCTTGCCATTCTGGTCGGCTTCCAGACCAAGATCGCCGCCGTCGCGCTCGCCGCGTTCTCGGTCTTCACCGCGCTTGCCTTCCATTCCGGCACGGTTGCCGTCGACGGCTGGCCGGCACCCGCGCTCGGCTGGATCAACACGCTGAACGGCATCATGCTCGTCAAGAACTTCGCACTGGCCGGCGGTTTTCTCATCCTCGCCGCCTTCGGTGCCGGCGCCTGGTCGCTCGATGCCAGACGCGCCGCCTGAACGACCGCGCTCTGCCTGAACGGCAAAACCCGCCGGGGCGATCCGGCGGGTCAGACTTCTGACAGCGAGCGTATCGCTCTCTTTCGTCATGGTCGGGCTTGACCCGACCATCCATCGCCGTGCTTGCGGCATGGACCCTCGGTTCGAGCCCGAGGGTGACTAAAGAGAGGGTTGATCGATACACGGACCCGCCGGGATCGCACCGGCGGGTTTTTCCCGTTCAGGGAAACGGTCGCTTCACAGCACCGTGCGGATGGCGCTAGCGATTCGTTCCACGGCCGGATTGCCGTGGTGTTCCGCCTTGCGCGCCCGCACCAGGCAGGCCTCGGAGCGCAGGATCACCCCGTCCGAGAGGATCTTCAAATGGTTGGCGCGGAGCGTCGAGCCGGTGGAGGTGATATCGACGATGATATCGGCCTGGCCTGCCGCCGGCGCGCCTTCGGTCGCGCCGAGGCTTTCGACAATGCGGTAGAGCTGGATGCCGTGGCTGCCGGAGAAGAACTGCTGCGTCAGCCGCCAGTATTTGGTGGCGATCGCCAGCCGGCGTCCGTGGCGGGCGCGGAAATCCGCCGCGACATCGCCGAGATCGGCCATCGTCTCCACGTCGTACCAGATTTCCGGCACGGCGACGACGACATCGGCATGGCCGAAACCGAGGCGGGCGGCGAAGTCGACGCGGGCGTCGGCATCCGCCAGTTCCTCACGCACCAGATCCTCGCCGGTGACGCCGAAATCGACGGTGCCCGCGCCGATCTCCCGCGAGATCTCGGAGGCGGAGAGAAAGGCGATCTCTATATCGTCCGCGCCTTCGACCCGGCCGCGATAGGAGCGGTCGTTGCCGACGGCGACGATCTTCATGCCGGCACGCTCGAAGACCGCCGAGGCTTCGTCCTTCATCCGGCCCTTGGAGGGAAGCGCGATGGTGATCATGGGTTCCCCCTCGCCTTTACGATGCGATCGAGCCAGAGCGAGAAGCCGACGGCGGGAATATGGTCCTTCGCGCCGAGCAGCGTCAACATGCGGTCGTAGCGGCCGCCGCCGGCCAGAATGGCATGGTCGCCGCGCGCGGTGATCTCGAAGACGAGGCCGGTATAGTAATCCAGCGGCCGGCCGAAGGCGGCACGCCAGGTGATGTCGGCCAGCGGCACGCCAGCATTGGCGAAGGCCGCAACGCGCGCGTCGAACCCGGCGATGGCGGCGTTGAGCGGCAGGTTCGCGGCGCGGGCGAAATCGGCCAGCACGCCCGGCGCATAGCGCAGGCTGACATTGAGCGACAGAAATTCCTTCAGCGTATCCAGCTTGCCGGCATCGAGCGAGGCACCGGCGAGCAACCGCTTTTCCTTGAGGCGGCGGACGATATCCTCCGGCGAGCGGCTGGCATTGGTGAAATAGCCGGTCGCCTCCATGCGGGCGGCGATCAGGGCGGCCAGCGCCTCGTCGTCGCCCTTTTCCAGCAGCGCCTCGACCTCGGGCCCGAGGCCCGACACGGCCTCGGGCCGGGCGAGACGGGCGATCATCTGTTCCAGAAGCTCGGTCTGGCCGAAGGCGCGGACCAGCCGCCGCTGCCAGCCGGCCGGCAGGCCGAGCGCATCGACCACCGCCTCGAACACGGCCTGATCGCCGATCGTCACCGCGAAGGCGCGGCCGGGCAGGATCGTCGTCAGGCAGGCCAGCGCATCGGCGACGGCACGCGCATCGGCACTGGCGAAATCCCGGTCGCCCAGATCCTCGATGCCGGCCTGATAGAATTCGTTCTCGCCCTCGCGGCGCTGGCGGAACACCGTGCCGAGATAGGCATAGCGCTTCGGCGTGCCGGTGGCGCTCTCGATATGGCGGCGGCAGACGGGAATGGTGAATTCCGGGCGCAGGCACAGGCTCTCGCCGCGCTCGCTCTCGGTGAGGAAGATGCGGCGGCGCAGGTCCTCGCCGGCGATATCCAGAAAGGGCTCGGCCGGCTGGATGATCGGCGTATCGATGCGCTCTGCCCTTCTAACCGCGAAGACATCCAGCAGTTCGCCGGCAAAACCCGGCAGATCGGTCATCGGCATGGAAATGCCTCCGGATTGAAAGAAGCCCCCCTCCCCACCCCCTGTCCACAAGGGGAAGCGGCGTGTCTGCCCCGCTCCTGCGGTTCGTGGGAGGCGAGGGTTTGCCGCGCGTCTTCTCCCCCCTTGTGGAGGAGATGGCCGGCAGGCCAGAGGGGGAATTTCAGGCGCATCGAAGCAGTCACTTCCCGGCCCGCCTGCGGTCCTCCGCCTGAGCCCCAAGAATTTCCTTCACCTTTTCAACCAGTTCGTCCTGCGGCACGACGACCTGCGCGACGCGGGCCTCGCGCCAGGCGGCATTGTCCTCGATCTCGCCGGACAGGCGCTTGCCCTCGATCAGGTCCTTGATCTGGACGACGCCCTCAGCGCGCTCGTCGCCGCCCTGGATGATGGCGACCGGGCAGCCGCGGCGGTCGGCATATTTGAGCTGGTTGCCGAACTTCTTCCAGTTGCCCTGATACATTTCGGCGCGGATGCCTTCGGCGCGAAGTTCTTGCGTGAAGCGCTGGTAGAGGCCCATCGCTTCGGCATCGCCGTCCATGACGGTGACGAGAACGGGGGCGAACACCTCGTCCTGGCCGAGCTTGCCGAGGTTCTTCAGCGCCGTCATCAGCCGCGAGACGCCGATGGAGAAGCCGGTGGCCGGCACCGCCTGTCCCATAAAGCGGGAAACGAGGCCATCGTAACGCCCGCCGCCGCCGACCGAGCCGAAGACGACCTTCTCGCCCTTCTCGTTGGTCACGTCGAAGGTCAGTTCCGCCTCGTAGACCGGGCCGGTGTAATATTCGAGGCCGCGCACGACGGATGGATCGATCTTCACGCGGCCGTCGTCATAGCCGGCACCCTTCACCAGCGCGCCGATGAGGTTCAGTTCCTCCACACCCTCGCCGCCCTTCGCCGTGCCGGCGACCAGCGCCGAGAGGTCGGCGGCGCTTGCCGCATAGTCCTCGATGCCGACGAAGAACAGCACCTTTTCGATCTGCGCGGCATCCAGCCCCGCGCCCTTGGTGAAGTCGCCGGATTCGTCCTTGCGGCCGGCACCGAGCAGAAGTTTCACGCCCTCGGGGCCGAACTTGTCGAGCTTGTCGATGGCGCGCAGCACCGTCAGGCGCCTGGCGGCGTTCTCATCGCCGCCGAGGCCGATGGCTTCGAGAACGCCGTCGAGAACCTTACGGTTGTTGACGCGAATGACGTAATCGCCGCGCCGGATGCCCAGCGCCTCCAGCGTATCGGCCATCATCATGCACATTTCGGCATCGGCCTGAACGCCGGGCGCACCGACCGTATCGGCATCGAACTGCATGAACTGGCGGAAGCGGCCGGGGCCGGGCTTCTCGTTGCGGAACACGTAGCCGGCGCGGTAGGTGCGGTAGGGAAGCTGGATCTCGTTGAAATTTTCCGCGACATGACGGGCGAGCGGCGCCGTCAGGTCATAGCGCAGGCTCACCCATTGCTCGTCGTCGTCCTGAATAGAAAAGACACCCTCGTTCGGACGGTCGGCGTCGGGCAGAAACTTGCCGAGCGCGTCGGTATATTCCACCAGCGGCGTTTCCACCGGATCGAAGCCGTAGCGTTCGTAGACCTCGCGGATCTTCGCGGTCATCTCGTTGACGGCGCGGATATCGGCGGCGTCGCGGTCCACGAAGCCGCGCGGCAGGCGGGCTTTCGGCTTTTGCGGTTTCTTCTGCTTGTCGCTCATCGTCTTCAACCATTCGGGCGCGGCCCGAAATCGCTCACAGGAGTTGGAATTCGTGGCCGTGTCTTAGAGGAAGTAGCCCCCTGCGGCAAGCCGCAAGCACACGGCCGATTGGCAGGCGGGGCCGGATTCTGCTATCCAAATCCGCGACTTTTCCCCGTTCCGATTCCCGGTCATCCGATTTCATGAACCCCATCCTTCCCAATGCGCCGGAGCGCTGCGCCTGAAATGCTGGCCGAAGCCCTGAATTTCGCCGCCACATGGCCGCTCACCAAGCCGGAAAACCGGCCGTTCGTCCGCGCCTCGGTCAATCTGTGGTCGCGCGCCCGGCGCGTATCCGGCGCATGGCGCGATCACGAGGACAATTGCCACCGCGCCGTTCTCTTCAAGGCGAAGGACCTCAGGCTGCGCCGCACGGCGGTGGTTCTCGGCTCGGGCCTGCTGCGCGACGTGCCGCTGGACATGCTCGCCCGCGCCTTCGACACCGTGGTTCTGGTCGACCGCGTGCATCTGGCCTCGGTGCGGATGGGGCTTTCGCTGAAGAAGTTCCCCAACATCCAACTCGTGGAACGCGACCTGTCCGGCTACGGCGACCTCAAGGCGGGCCGCGATCCCGAACCCTTCGCCTTCCTGCGGCACGTTCCCTATCTGGATTTCGTGGTCTCGGCCAATCTCATCTCGCAGATCGGTATCGGCGCGGGCCGGCTTCTGGAAAAGGAGCCGCCGGGCGCGATGCCGGCCGATACCGTCACGCGGCTGGTCTCGGCCCATTTCGACGGCCTTGCGGGCCTGCCGGCGGCGACCTGCCTGCTGAGCGACATTTCCTTCGCCGTGATCGACCGCAACGGCCATACCCACGAGCGGCAGGACCTGCTGGCCGGCGTCGCGCATCCTGAAGCCTTCGCGAGCTGGGACTGGCCCGTCGCCCCGCTCGGCGAGGAAAGCCCCGATTACCGGGTCGTCCACCGCGTCATCGCGGCGTGAGGCCGCATCCGGACGGCTTGTTTCACGGTGAAATGCGACTAGACTGAATTTATGCGCGCCTTCGTCGTCGTCACCATGCTGATCGCCTGCCTCGTCTATGGCTTCATGCCGGCCCGGGCGGGCGTCGTCATGGAGGCCGTTCAGGTCTCCGTGGCCCATCACGACCACGCGGATCATCACGGCATGGAGACGGCCGGAACGCACGGCAATCACGGCGGGGCGCATTCCCGCAACGATCCTTGTCCGCATTCCGGGCTGCCGGGATGCGGCACCTTCTGCGCCGCCTGCCTCGCCATCGTGCCGGTCGTCGATGCCGGGCGCGAAGGGCACCCGCCCTTTTCCTGGCCGGAGCCTTTGCCGACCCGCAAACTGGCCGATGCCGCGCCCGCGCCGGCGGAACCGCCTCCCCGCGCCTGAAAATCCGCTTTCCCCATCGTCGAACCGCCGGGCGACCGGCAGACATAACCCCTTGCAAGGGAATGGACCATCATGTCTTTCAGGAACACCCTCACCATCGCCGCCGTCCTCGCCTTCGCCGTTCCGGCGCTCGCCCAGGACCACGGCAGCCACGCTTCCGGCGGCGGGACACGCAACGCCGCGACCGAAGCATTCGAAAAAGCCAGCGAGACGATGCACGAGAACATGGCAATCGAGCTTTCGGGCGATGCCGATGTCGACTTCGTGCGCGGCATGATCCCGCACCATCAGGGCGCCATCGACATGGCCCGGATCGTGCTGGAACACGGCAAGGACCCCGAGATCCGTAAGCTGGCCGAGGAGGTCATCGCCGCCCAGGAAGGCGAGATCGCCTTCATGCGGGAATGGCTGGAAAAGCACGGCCAATAAACCCGATGCGGCGGCGCTTGCGCGCCGCCGCATTGCCGGTTTGCAAATCCGTTCACACTTGCGCGAAAACTGGATTAGAATGGCGCATCGCCATCAGCACGACCCGACGAGCATGACGCGCCAGCTTACCACCATCGGCCTCGATGCCGACGACACGCTCTGGCAGAACGAGCAATATTACCGGCTGACGGAAGACCACTTCCGCGGGCTGCTGGCCGACTATGCCGACGGGGACGACGTGTCCAGCCGCCTGCTGGACGCGGAAAAGCGCAACCTTGCCCATTACGGCTTCGGCATCAAGGGCTTCACCCTTTCGATGATCGAGACGGCGCTGGAGGTGACGGACGGACGCGCGCCGGGCCATGTGATCGGCGAAATCCTTTCCATCGGCCGCGACCTCCTCAGCCATCCGGTGGAGACCATGCCGGGCGTCGGCGACGTGCTGGAGGCGCTCGCCGGTGACTACGCTCTCGTTCTCATCACCAAGGGCGACCTGTTCGACCAGGAGCGCAAGCTGGCGCAATCGGGGCTCGGCGACTATTTCGACGCGGTGGAGATCGTCTCCGACAAGACCGCCTCCACCTATCGCCGCCTGTTTTCCCGGCACGCCGAAGCGCCGGAGCGGGCGATGATGGTCGGCAACTCGCTGAAATCGGACGTCGTGCCGGCACTCGCCGTCGGCGCCTGGGGTGTGTTCATTCCCCATGCCCTGACGTGGATTCTCGAACATGTCGAAAAGCCGAAGGACGCGCCGCGCTTCCGGGAACTGCCCGAGATCGGCGATCTGACCGACCTCATCCGGTCGCTCGAATAACCTATACCGGCCGCACGAATTCCGCCCGCAGGCGCTCGATCTTCGCCCGGCAATGGCAGCCCTCGATATGGTCGTTGACCATGCCCATCGCCTGCATGAAGGCATAGACGGTGGTGGGGCCGACGAAGCTCCAGCCGCGCTTTTTCAGGTCGCGCGACAGCCGCACGGAGGCCGGCGTCGTGGGGTTGGCGCGCAGGGTCTGGTAGTCGAACACCGCCGGGCGCTCATCCGGCGTCGGCTCGAAACGCCAGAAATAGCGGGCGAGCGAACCGAACTCGGCCTTCATCTCCAGCGCGCGGGCGGCGTTGTTGATGGTGGAGGTGATCTTGCCGCCGTGGCGCACGATGCCCTTGTCGGCCAGCAGCCGCTCGACGTCGCGCTCGTCGAAACGGGCGACCTTCTCGAAATCGAAACCGGCGAAGGCAGCGCGGAAATTCTCGCGCTTGCGCAGGATGGTGAGCCAGGACAGGCCCGACTGGAAGCCTTCGAGGCAGATCTTCTCGAAAAGCCGGCGGTCGTCCGTCACCGGATGCCCCCATTCCTCGTCGTGGTAGCGGCGGTAATCCTCAAGATTGCCGTGCCAGAAACAGCCCGTGCGCCCGTCCTCGCCCTCGATCAACCCCGTCTTGGCGGCATCCGTCATGGTTCGATTCTCCTTCTCGGGAGTGTTTACCATTTGTTCACCTATTTTCGCAACCGGATGCTAACCTTGCCGGAAGGTTTAGACGGCGCCCGGCCCCTTCATGAACGGGCGTTTACCATTCCGAGTGGAGCGGAATGCGACGATCCTGCCATCCGGGGCATGTTCGCGCCCCTTCTTCGGTGAATGTAGCGAGTCGATCCGATGAACAGATCCTTCCTTCTTCTTGCCGTCGGCCTGCTGGCCGGCATCACCCAGCCGGCGCTGGCCAGCGACCGTTACGGCAACCGCCCGCCGGTCATCGTCAATTCCGACCTGACGGCGCCCTGGGTCAACCAGCTCGGCGGCGGCGTCCGCCCTAAGGTCTATGCGCCGCCGCGCCGCGTCCAGCCGCAGCCGCAGGCCCGGTTCCAGCAGCAGCCCGCGCCGCAATACCAGCAGCGCCAGACCTATCAGCGCCGCCAGCTGGCCGCGCCGCCGCCGGGCGTCCATATCGGCCGCAATACCGGGCGGCAGCAGGTCATCCAGCAGGCCGCCGTGCGGCCGAACGCGCCCGTCGGCGGCGTGGAGCCGCAGTTCCTGCCGCAGATGGTGTCCTACCGGACCCCGGAAAAGCCCGGAACGATCGTCATCGACACCAACAACCGCTTTCTCTATCTGGTGATGGACGGCGGGCAGGCCAAGCGCTACGGCGTCGGCGTCGGCAAACCGGGCTTCGAATGGGCCGGCGTCCACAAAGTCACCCGCAAGGCCGAATGGCCGACCTGGCATCCGCCGGCGGAGATGCGCGCCCGCGAGGCCAAGAAGGGGCATGTCCTGCCGGTAAAAATGGAGGGCGGGCCGGCCAATCCGCTCGGCGCCCGCGCCCTCTATCTCGGCTCGACGCTCTACCGCATCCACGGCACCAACGCGCCCTGGACGATCGGCAACGCCGTCTCCTCCGGCTGCATCCGCATGCGCAACGAAGACGTGATCGACCTTTATCAACGGGTCGGCGTGGGAACCCGCGTTATCGTCCAGTGACGGCACAACACCGGACGATGAGCATGGGAGGGGGAGGACGGCGAAGGCCGCCCTCCCCTTTTCCGTCGACTGAAATGCAACCAGCGGCGGTTTGACGCAGGGCACGCGCAAACGTAATCTTTCCGCCAGTTTCAACGGGGGTAACGAACCATATGACGAAAGCATGGATGGCTGCCGCAGCGGCGGCGATTGCAATCATGACGACATTTACGGCGGCCCAGACCGCCACGGCGCAGTCTCTCCAGACCAATGCGCGCGGCGAGGTCATCCTGCCGAGGGGGGCGGAAAACAAGCCGGTCGCCGACAAGTACAAGCGCAGGGCCGTCCGCCTCGTGACCAGCGAGAAGCCGGGCACCATCCTCGTCGACACCCATAACCGCTACCTCTATTTCGTCGAAGGCGGCAACAAGGCGACCCGCTACGGCATCGGCGTCGGACGGGAAGGCTTCGGCTGGTCGGGCGTCACCCGCGTCGGCCGCAAGGCCGAATGGCCGGCCTGGATTCCACCGCAGGAAATGATCGCCCGCGAACGCAAGCGCGGCCATATCCTGCCGGCGCGTATGGAAGGCGGCCCGGACAATCCGCTCGGTTCGCGCGCGCTCTATCTCTACCGGCCGAACGGCGGCGACACCGGCTTCCGCATCCACGGCACCAACCAGCCGTGGTCGATCGGGCAGAACCTGTCTTCCGGCTGCATCCGCATGATGAACAAGGATGTCGAACATCTCTACAAGCGCGTGCCGGAAGGCTCGAAGGTCGTTGTGATCGGCCCCGGCAACCGGCAGGGCCAGGTCAGCTTCGAGGACCGCGGCACCGACCTCCTGCGGACGCTGTTTGGCGGCTGAGTGAGGCGCCGAAAACGGGAAATCGAACCCCTCGGGCATACCTGAGGGGTTAGACCTCTGCCACAGTACGCATTGCTCTCTTTCGTCATGGTCGGGCTTGACCCGACCATCTACGCGGCGTCCGGGGCATGGACCCTCGGGTCTAGCCCGAGGGTGACGAAGGAGAGGGTTGGTCAATAAGCAAGAATCCTCCGGCCTGCCCGGGGGGCGTGCCTTTCCGCTCAAGGCGTTCACACGGCGGCGGCCTTTTGCGCCAGCAGCTTTTCCAGCTTTTCCGGCACGTCGCCGCCATAGGCCCAGTCCAGCAGTTCGACCGTGTGGACCACGGGAAGCGGCGTGCCGCTGCCGATCTGGGTCATGCAGCCGATATTGCCCGCCGCGATCAGGTCCGGCTTCGTCGCCTCGATGTTCCGCACCTTGCGGGCCTTCAGCGTTTGCGAAATCTCCGGTTGCAGCATGTTGTAGGTGCCGGCAGAGCCGCAGCACAGATGCGCCTCGGCCGGATCGCGAACGGCGAAACCCGCTCGCCGCAGAAGCGCCTTCGGCTGAAGCGTCACCCTCTGGCCGTGCTGAAGTGAACAGGCCGAATGATAGGCGACCGTCAGCCCCCGGAAGGTCTGCTGCGGCAGATCGAGCGTATCGAGATATTCCGTCACGTCGCGCGCCAGCGCCGAAACGCGGGCCGCCTTTTCGGCATAGGCCGGATCGTGGCGCAGCATGTAGCCGTAATCCTTGACGACCGTGCCGCAGCCCGACGTCGTGACGAGGATCGCGTCGAGGCCGCCCGCATCGATCTCGCTCGCCCAGATGTCGACGTTGCGGCGGGCGGAGGCGAGCGCCGCCTGTTCCTTGCCCATATGGTGGGTCAGCGCGCCGCAGCATCCCTCCCCTTCCGGCAGGACGACCTCTATCCCGAAACGGGTCAGCAGGCGGATCGCCGCCGTGTTGATGCCCGGATCGAGCACCGGCTGGGCACAGCCGGTCAGCATCGCCACGCGCCCCTTCGGCGGGCCGAGCGTGACATGGGTGCAGGCCCGGGTGAAAGGCGTCGGCTCATGGGCCTTTTCGGGGGCGAGCCGAAGCATGGCCGCGAAGGGCCGCAGGGCCGCCGCCTTTCCGAGGAGGCCCGCCAGCGGCCGGACGAGGTTCGCCAGTTTCAGCGCGGCGCGGAAGCGCCGGCGATGAGGCAGCACGGCGGCGAGCAGCGCGCGCGTCAGCCGGTCCGGCAGCGGGCGCCGGTAGGTTTCCTCGATGTGGATACGGGCATGGTCGACCAGGTGCATGTAGTCGACGCCGGAGGGACAGGTGGTCATGCAGGAAAGGCAGGAAAGACAGCGGTCGATGTGGGTGACGATCTCCCTGTCCGCCGGACGGCCGTTCTCCAGCATGTCCTTGATGAGATAGATGCGCCCGCGCGGGCTGTCCAGCTCGTTGCCGAGCGTCACATAGGTGGGACAGGTGGCCGTGCAGAAGCCGCAATGCACGCATTTGCGCAGGATCTTCTCCGCCTCCGCCACGCGGGGATCGGCCAGTTGCCCGGGCGTGAAATGAGTCTGCATCAGGCCGATCCTCCGGTGGCAACGGGGAAGAGCCCCCCTTTGGCCTGCCGGCCATCTCCCCCACAAGGGGGGCGACGTTTCACGACGACCTTTCGCCCTTTCCCAACATCGGAAACCGGGAAACCGGCGCGCCCACCGCTCTCCCCCTTTGCGAGGAAGATGGCGTCAGCCAGAGGGGGTCTTAGCCACAGGAGAACCATCACCATCTCACCCCATCAGGCCGGGATTGAAAATGCCGCGCGGATCGAATTTCTCCCTGATCCGGGCGGAAAGCGCCGCCACCGCCGGAGCCTCCGGCTCGAAGGCCGGAATATCCTTGCGGAAACGGTCCGGCGCGCGCACCAGCGTCGCATGGCCGCCACCGAGCTGGCGGATCGCCTTGCGCAGGAAATCCGCCTCCGGATCGGCTTCCATCCGCAGCCAGATCAACCCGCCCTGCCAGTCGTAGAAGCAGTCGGCGCCGGCATGCAGGCGCAGGGCGCCCATCAGCAGGTGGCCGGCCGTGGGGGCGACCGAGACGCGCCACAGCACCTTGCCGCGATCCTGCGCATAGGGCGCGGCGTCGCGGATCTGGCGCCAGAGTGTCAGGCTTTGCGGCTCGTCGAGCCATGTAATCACACCGAATGCGGACAGCGCCGCCGTGAGCTTTTCCGTGCGGACCGACACCGAATGCGGCAGGCCCTCCAGGCGAAAGACGGTCGCGGCCCCTTGCGGCAGGGCGCCGGACAGGAAACGGCCGGCGACCGTGAAGGGCAGGTGCGCGGCGCCGGACACCTCGACCGGCAGGGACATGGCCGTCGCCATCGCCGCTGCGGCATGGGCGTCGTCCAGCCCCGTCACCACGACGGTTTCCGTCGCGCGCGGCGCGGGCAGGACTCGGAAGGTGACGTCGGTCATGTAGCCGAGCGTGCCGCGGGAGCCGGCCATCAGCTTGACCAGATCGAGGCCGGTGACGTTCTTCATCACCCGGCCGCCGGCCCTGATCACCTCGCCGCGACCGTTGACGAAGGTGACGCCGAGCAGGCTGTCGCGCGCTGCCCCCGCCGTCAGGCGGCGCGGGCCGGAGACATTGGCGGCGAATACGCCGCCGATGGTCGGCTCGCCGGCCGTGCCGAGAACCGGGCGGCTGTCCGCCGGTTCGAAGGGAAGCATCTGGCCGTTGGCGGCAAGGGCCGCCTCGACTTCGGCAAGCGGCGTTCCGGCCCCGGCCGTCATCACCATTTCCGCCGGGTTGTAAACCGCGATGCCGGCAAGGCCGGCGGTGGAAAGCACCGTTCCGGACACGGCGAAATCCAGCCGGGTGCCGCCGCCCCGCGGCACGACCGGCGTGCCCGAACCGGCACAATCGCGGATCAGGGCCGCGGCCTCCTCGGCGGATGCGGGATACCGCGTCTTCGTCACGGGTGGCTCCGTCATGGCCGGGGCCGTCCTTCCAGCGGGAAGACCTTGGAGGGATTGAGCAGCCAGCCGGAATCGAAGGCGGCGCGCACGGCCATCTGCTGGTTCAGGTCCGCCTGCGAATACTGGTGGCGCATCAGGTCGCGCTTCTCGATGCCGACCCCGTGCTCGCCGGTCAGGCAGCCGCCCGCATCAACGCAGAGCCGGAGGATGTCCATGCCGGCGGCCTCCGCCTTCGCGGCATCCTCCGGGTCGTTGGCATCGTAGAGGATGAGCGGGTGCATGTTGCCGTCGCCGGCGTGGAAGACGTTGGCGACGCGCAGGCCGTAGCCCTCAACGATCTCGCCGGTACGTTTCAGCACATGGGAAAGCTGGCCGAGCGGCACGGTTCCGTCCATGCAGATATAGTCGGCGATGCGGCCCGTCGCACCGAAGGCGGACTTGCGGCCCTTCCAGATCGCCGCCGCCTCCATTGCCGACTGGCTTTCGCGCACCACCTTCACGCCGTGACGGCGGGCGATCCCGACGATGCTCGCGAGCATCGCGGCCATGTCCTCCTCGGACCCCTCGACCTCGACGATCAGCAGCGCGCCGACATCCAGCGGATAGCCGGCATGGGCGAAGGCCTCGCAGATCTCGATGGCCGGCTTGTCCATGAACTCGATGGCGACCGGCACGATGCCGGAACCGATGATATCGGCCACGCAGGCGCCCGCCGCCTCCGACGTGTCGAAGCCGAACAGGACGGGGCGCGCGCCTTCCGGCCGGGCGATGAGCCGCACGGTCGCCTCGGTGACGATGCCGAGCTGGCCTTCCGAACCGCAGACCAGCCCGAGAAGATCGAGACCCGGCGCGTCCAGCGCCTTGCCGCCCAGCTCGATCACCGTGCCGTCGACGAGAACCATCTTCACGCCGAGCAGGTTGTTGGTCGTCACGCCGTATTTCAGACAATGCGCGCCGCCGGAATTCATGCCGATATTGCCGCCGATGGTGCAGGCGAGCTGCGACGAGGGGTCCGGCGCATAGAAATAGCCCTCGGGGCCGGCGGCCTCCGAAATCGCCAGGTTGGTCACGCCCGCCTCCACCGTCGCGGTGCGGTTGGCGTAATCCAGCTCGACGATGCGGGTCATGGCGGAAAGACAGAGAACGACGGCATCCTCCTGCGGGATCGCGCCGCCCGAAAGGGACGTCCCCGCCCCACGCGGAACGACCGGAACGCCATAACGATGGCAGTATTTCATGACAGCGGCCACCTCGGCCGTTGTGCGCGGCAGGGCCACGGCGAGCGGCAGGCGGCGATAGGAAATGAAACCGTCCGTTTCAAAAGGCACCAGCCGGCGCGGCTCGGCGATCAGCGCGTCCGGCGGCAGGAGGTCCGCCAGATCCTCGACGATCGCCTTACGGCGCGACAGAACATCGGCCCGAGGCTCCAGAAATCCGATCGATCCACTCATCGCCCGTTCCTCCCGATTGCGATTCCTAGCAGTTTGCGAAGGACCGAACAAATGCTAATCACCTATGACGAAAATGGAAAGAATAGGCGGGTTTGTTTCCGGAACCCGCCTTTCCGGCCTCTGGCCTTTTTCTCGCATGCTCGGGTCGGGGCCGAGCATGACGAAGGAGACGGCGAAGGTCGCGGGCGCGCGTCCGCATGAATCGGGATGCGGAGAGGCCGGAACGCGGCACCGGCCGCCGGGCAAAAGAGGAGCGTGCATGACCAATCTCGGCGATCTCGAGGTCTTCGTGCGGGTTGCGGCCTGCAATTCCATGTCCACGGCGGGCCGGTCGCTCGGGCTGTCGCCCGCCGTCGTCTCCAAGCGCATCAAGCGGCTGGAGGACAGGCTGGGCACCCGGCTTCTCCAGCGCACGACGCGGCAGATCGCCCTGACGGAAGCGGGACAGGGCTTCTTCAACCGGGTCCAGTCGATCCTGTCCGGCATCGAGGAGGCGGAGGCCTTCGTCTCCGGCCGTTCCGCCAAGGTGCAGGGCACGCTGAAGATATCGGCGCCGACCTCGTTCGGGCGCATGCACGTCGCGCCGCATCTCATCGGCTTCATGGAAGCGCATCCGGACCTGATCGTGCAGCTCGAACTGTCGGACGAGTTCACCGACATCGTCGGCGGCGGCTACGATCTGGCGATCCGCATCGCCGACCTGAGCGATTCCACGCTGGTCGCGCGCCGGCTGGCGCCGGTGCGGCGCATCCTGTGCGCCTCGGCGGACTACATCGCCCGCCACGGCATGCCGCAATCTCTGGACGAACTGAAGACCCATGCCTGCCTGCCGGCCCACAATCACGACAGCTGGCGGCTCGTCGGTCCCGGCGGACCGGTGACACTGAAGCCCCAGGGCAGCCTCGTCACCAATTCCAGCGAGGTGATCCGCGAGGCGGTGATCGCCGGTCTCGGGATCGCGCTGCGCTCGACCTGGGATATCGGCGAGGAACTCAAGTCCGGCCGGCTGACGCAGGTACTTCCCGCTTACGAGAGCGGGCGCGGCGTTTCGCTCTCCGCCGTCTATCCGAGCCGCGAGTTCCTGCCGGCCAAGGTGCGGCTCTTCATCGATTATCTGGCGTCGCTTTACGGCCCCACCCCCTACTGGGATAGATAGGGTCAGGCCTTCAAGCTTCGCATCAGCAACCCCATATAAGTATGTGCCCGACCGAAGGACGCTCTTGCGCGGCCACGGTCGGTGCTGCACGATTCACGAAACTGATTTGCGGCGATGAGTGCCGCGAAAGGACGGTAAGGACTTGACCCTGCTCGAACGGATCGCAACGAATGTCAGGCTGATGGTGCAGCGGCCGCCGCGCCAGCAATATGGCGCGATCTGTTATCGCGCGGGCGAAGCCGGCCCGCAGGTGCTGCTTCTGACCAGCCGCGACACGGGGCGCTGGGTGATCCCGAAGGGCTGGCCCATGCCGGGCAAGCCCTCCCATGCCGTGGCCGCGCAGGAAGCCTATGAGGAAGCCGGGGTGCGCGGCGAGGCCGATCCCGTCCCGGCGGGCTCCTTCCTCTATACCAAGGTTCTCGACAACGGCCTGCGCATTCCCTGCCGGGTGCAGGTTCACGCGCTGAAGGTGGACCACATGGTGGACGACTTCCCGGAAAGGGATGAGCGCCGCCTCGAATGGTTCAGCTTCGAGGAGGCCGCCGGGCGCGTTCGCGAGTCGGGGCTGCGAAGCATTCTGCGCGATTTTCCGGCACGGCTGTCTGGCAAGGAGTGATCGGGACGGAGTGACCGGGAACGGCTGAACGGCCGGCCGACTTTCGTCTCCGCCGTCATTCTTCCATTGCAATGCCGGAGGCATCATGGCACTCGACCGGACGCGGTTTCCCGCGCCGGCAACGGCGCCGGGGATCGCTTCGTCATTTCCAACCTGCGGAAAATTCATGGAACAGGCACCGCGGCCGGCCGGCAAGCCGACCCTCGACAAGGATCTGGACCGGATGACGCTCCACGAGCAGGCGGCGCACCACGTCGCCCGCCCGCTGATTGCGCCCGGCCTCGGCCTGCTGTTCCTGATTGCCGCCGCGATCATCGCCACGGCCACGGTCATCCAGCAGCCGGGTTCGCTGCTCGTCATCGCCGCCGCGACGATCGCCGCCTACATGGCCATGAACATCGGCGCCAACGACGTCACCAACAATGTCGGCCCCGCCGTCGGCGCCAAGGCGCTCAGCATGGGCGCGGCGCTGATGATGGCGGCGCTGTTCGAGACCGCCGGCGCCCTGATCGCCGGCGGCGATGTCGTCGAGACCATTTCCGACGGCATCATATCACCCGCCGCCATTTCAGACCCCGGCACGCTGGTGCGGATGATGATCGCCGCCCTGCTGTCGTCCGCGCTGTTCGTGAACATCGCCACCCTCGCCAATGCGCCGGTCTCGACCACCCACACCGTGGTCGGCGGCGTGCTCGGCTCCGGCATCGCCGCCGCCGGGCTGGATGCCGTCAACTGGCCGTCGATGGCCGGGATCACGGCAAGCTGGGTGATCTCACCCGTTCTGGGCGGCCTCATCGCCGCCGGCTTTCTCTACGTCATCAAGGAAACCGTGGTCTACCGCGACGACAAGATCGCAGCGGCGCGCGTCTGGGTGCCTGTGCTGATCGGCGTCATGGCCGGCTCCTTTTCCGCCTATCTCGCCTTCAAGGGGCTGAACCGGCTGTTCTTCGTCTCTCTGCCGCACGCCACCTTCTTCGGCTTCGCCACGGGCATCCTGAGCTGGCTCGCCGCCATTCCCTTCATCCGCAGCCAGGCCGCCGGGCTGGAAAACCGCAACCAGTCGCTGCGAAAGCTGTTTCGCCTGCCGCTGGTGCTGACCGCGGCGATCCTCTGCTTCGGCCACGGCGCCAACGACGTGTCGAACGCCGTCGGGCCGCTCTCGGCCATCGTCAACGCGACGGAGCGGGCGAATTTCGGCGAGACCGTCGCCATTCCCTTCTGGGTGATGTTGATCGGCGGCCTCGGCATTTCCGTTGGCCTCATCCTGTTCGGCCCGCGCCTCATCAACCTCGTCGGCGCCCAGATCACCAAGCTGAACCCGATGCGCGCCTTCAGCGTATCGCTTTCGACGGGGGTGACGGTGATCGTCGCCTCCTGGCTCGGCCTGCCGGTCAGCACCACGCATATCGCCGTGGGCGCCGTGTTCGGCGTCGGCTTCTTCCGCGAGTGGTACACGCGAAATTCGAGCCGCCGCCTCGCCTACATGCACGACAGATCCGGCATGGCGAACCGGCACGAGCACAATCCCGACGAGGTGCGCCGCCGCTATCTGGTGCGCCGTTCGCATTTCATGACGATCATCGCCGCATGGGTGCTGACGGTGCCGGCGTCGGCCGCCATGTCCGCCGCCCTTTACGGGCTGATGTCGCTGTTCTTCTGAGGTCGCCTGCCATGCGTGCCAATTTCCGCCTGCAACGGCTGTTCGTCGAAAATGCCCTTCATGCCGAAGCGGCCATCCCCGCCGATGCCGACCAGTTCAACTATCTCGCCAACGTGCTGCGGATGGAGGACGGCGCCGAGGTTCTCCTGTTCAACGGCCGCGATGGCGAATGGCTGGCGCGCCTGACCTTTCCGGCCCGCAAGAAGATCGTCATGGTGGCCGCGGAGCAGACGCGCGCGCAGACGCCCATGCCCGACCTGCATTATCTCTTCGCCCCGCTGAAAACCGGCCGCATGGACTATATGGTGCAGAAGGCCGTGGAAATGGGCGCCGGCGTGCTTCAGCCCGTCATGACCCAGCATGTTCAGGGCAGGATCACCAGCATGGACCGCCTGCGGGCCAATATCGTCGAGGCGGCCGAGCAATGCGGGGTGATTTCCGTGCCGAGGCTCGAAGCGCCCGTGAAGCTGCGCGACCTTACGGACGGCTGGGACCCGGCCCGGCGCCTTCTCTTCTGCGACGAAGGCGAGGAAACCAACAATCCGCTCAGCGCCTTGCAGGCGATCGCCGAACGGCATGCGGCACTGCTGATCGGCCCGGAGGGAGGCTTTTCTGAGGAGGAGCGGCACTGGCTGCGCGCGCTGCCCTTCGTCACCGCCATTCCGCTCGGGCCGCGCATCCTGCGGGCCGACACGGCGGCCGTGGCGGCGATGGCGCTGGTCCAGGCGACCGCCGGCGACTGGCGCTGACCCGGCCCGTAGAAATTTTTTCGCACTGCCGGTACGATAGCAAGAGAATATCCCGCTCATTTTCCCCGGCAGAAGGAGATTGTTTTTTTGAACGATCTCCCAAAGAAATTCACTTGCCTCTGAACAATTTCCAGTCCAATCACTCCGGAAAACCGAAAAGAGCGTCCCAGACAAGGCAGGTTTCATGGCTCGCGACACGACCGACGATACGCCGCTCTCCGCGCATTGCGAACTGACCTCCTACATGGAAGCCGGCAGCAAGCCGAAGGAGCAGTTCCGGATCGGGACGGAGCACGAGAAGTTTGCCTTCTACGTCGACGGAAATCGCCCCGTGCCCTATGGAAACGGCATCGAGACCCTGCTGGAAGGCATGCGCGACCTGCTCGGCTGGGAGCCCATCGTGGACGGCGACCATGTCATCGGGCTTTCGGAGCCGGCCGGAAACGGCGCGATCTCCATCGAGCCCGGCGGCCAGTTCGAGCTTTCCGGCGCCCCTCTTGCCAGCCTGTTCGACACGCAGACGGAAACGCAGACGCATCTCGATGTGCTGAAGACCGTGGCGGAGCCGCTCGGCATCGAATTCCTCGCCGTCGGCGGCAGCCCGAAATGGACGCTCGCGGAAACCCCGCGCATGCCGAAATCGCGCTACGACATCATGACCGGCTATATGCCGAAGGTCGGCCGCCACGGGCTGGACATGATGTATCGCAGCGCCACCATTCAGGTGAACCTCGATTATTCCAGCGAGGACGACATGGCGCGCAAGATGCGCGTTTCCATGAAGCTCCAGTCCATCGCCACCGCGCTGTTTGCGGCTTCACCCTTCACCGACGGCAAGCCGAACGGCTATCATTCCTGGCGCGGCGAGATCTGGCGCGACACCGACAACACCCGCGCCGGCTGTCTGCCCTTCGTCTTCAAGCCGGAATTCGGCTTTTCCGACTATGCGGAATGGGCGCTCGACGTGCCGATGTATTTCGTCATCCGCGACGGCCGCTACATCAATTGCACCGACATCACCTTCCGCCAGTTCCTGGACGGGGCGCTGAAGGGCAGGATCGACGCCTGGCAGCCGACGCAGGGTGACTGGACCAACCATCTTTCCACCCTGTTTCCCGACGTGCGCCTGAAGCGCTTTCTCGAAATGCGCGGCGCCGACAACGGCCCGCTGCCGCATATCACGGCGCTGCCGGCGTTCTGGGTCGGCCTGCTCTATGACGAAGCGGCGCTGGCCGACGCGGAAGCGCTGACCGCGGCATGGACGTTCGAGGACGTGACCGCCCTGCGCGACGGCGTTCCGACGCAGGGGCTGAAGACGGCGATCAGGGGCCACACGGCTCTCGACATCGCCCGCGAGGCGGTGGCGATCTCGCGCAAGGGCCTCAAGGCCCGCGGCATCCGCAACGCGCAGGGCGAGGACGAAAGCCTCTTCCTCGCGCCGCTGGACGCGATCATCGCCCGCAAGGCGACGCTGGCCGAGGACATGCTGGCCGCCTTCAACGGCCCGTGGAACGGCTCGGTGGAGCCGGTTTTCGAAGCCTACCGATATTGAAGGTTTGGCCGGGTTTACCCCCTCTGGCCTGCCGGCCATCTCCCCCACAAGAGGGGAGAAGATACGCGGCAACCTTTCGCCCTTCGCAAATGTTGTGATACGGGAAACCGGCGCATCTATCGTTCTCCCCCCTTGTGGGGGAGATGGCGGCAACCAGAGAGGGACCGCGAAGGCGTGCCCTCAAGGGCGCGGCACGACGCCGGTCATGTAGAGCGAGCCGGTGACGAGTACCCATTGGCCAGCCGCCGCCGCCCGCCTCAACGCCCCGGCATAAGCGTCCAGCGGATCGGCCTCGACGGAATACGCAAGGCCCAGCTTTTCGGCAACCGCGGCCAGTTCGGCCGGATCGCGCGAGCGATCGTTGGCGCGGGTCAGGATCGCCGTCACGCCCGCCTTCGCCAGAACGCCAAGCAAGCCTTCCGCATCCTTGTCGCGGGCGATGGAAACGACGGCGAGACAGGCACCGGCATGTTCCGGCGTCCGGCGCAGGTCGGCGAGGACGGCAGCGAGGTTGAAGGGAACGTGCGCGCCGTCGAGAACGACATGCACCCTGCGGGCCCCGGCCCCCTCGCCCACGTTAACGTCGAAGAATTCCATGCGGCCCGGAAGGCGTGCCGCCTCCAGCGTGGCGCGGTCGAGCAGCCAGGCGCCGAGCGGCTTGCCGGCGGCAGCCCCGCCTTTCGCCGCCACGCCGCGTTCGCCGAGTGCTTCCAGCGCCGCGCCGACGACCTGGGTATTCCGTTCGGCAATGGTCGCGTCCTCGGGAAGGACCGGCACGATCAGCGCCGCGCCCAGCTCATCCGCCCGGGCGGCGATCACCGCGCCCGCCTCGTCGTCCGCCGTCAGCGGCGTCACGGCGATGCGTGCCGGCTTGACGATGCCCGCCTTCTCGAAGGCGATCTTCGCGCGGGTATCGCCCAGCACTTCCGTATGCTCGAGCTCGATATTGGTGACGATGGCGACATCGCTCGGCACGACATTGGTGGAATCGAGGCGGCCGCCGAGGCCGGTCTCCACCACGGCCCATTCCACGCCCGCTTCCCTAAACACGAGGAATGCCGCGATGGTCAGCACGTCGAACCATGTCGCGTCCGCAGCAGGCGTCTGTTGCGCGCGCGCCTGCTTCAGCGCCTCCAGCGCGCGGGCCAGCGCCTGCGCCATCACCGGCTCGGGGGCAGTATGCCCGTCAAGGGTCATGCGTTCGCCGAAATATTCGACATGCGGCGAGGAATAGCGCCCGACACGAAAGCCGGCTCGCGAAAGGGCAGCCTCCAGCAGCGCGCAGGTCGAGCTTTTGCCCTTGGTGCCGGCGACATGGATGGAGCGGAAACTGCGTTCGGGATGACCGAGCCGGGCGGCGAGATCGCGGATCGGCTCCAGATCGACGCGCATGCCGTCGCGCGGACGGCTTTCCCAGTTGGTCAGCCCGTCAAGCTCGGCCAGAACATCAATCAAATGCTGGTCGTGGATCTTCCGCATGGTCGGCACCCTCGTCACATTCCCGATCGGTGCCCAGGCGAGCGGCAAGCCAAGGCCGCGCTTCCCGATGGTATCCATCTCAATTCGCCAGTCACGCAGCGGCGGACGGTATAGCGTCCCGAAGGGACGGACGCAAGCAGGCATAAAAAGACCCGGCGACGGGGTGCGGCGCCGGGCAAATGCGAAGCGGATTGGCGGCCGCTTCGCGGGGAAAATCGTCAGGATCAGCCGCGGCGCGGCGCGAAGCGGCGCCATGCGCGGGCGCGGACGGCCCGCGTCAGCCCCGGCGTCGGGTCTCCGAACGCGCCGGCATCGGCAAGCGCATCGTCCAGATCGGCGCGCGTCAGGCCGATATCGTCGAGCATGCGATCGTCGAGATCGCGCAGGTCGTTGGCGCTCAGGCGGTTTAAGACGGCGCGCACCAGGCCGGAAACGGCGGTGCGGACGGTGGACGGTGCGCCGACGAACGAGCGGGCTTTGGGCTTGCGGCCAAGGCTTGCCGCGCTGGCGAAACTGATCTCCTTGATGCTGGACATGGGGTTCTTCCCGTTATTGGTGTCTGGTTTGCGGGCCGACCGTGTTCGATCCGGCCTCGCGAGATAAATTGCCCAAAACCTATTGATCAGTCCATCGAATGTTTTTAATATGTATCATCAACTATTTTTATGGATGGTTTCCGTGGCCGCACCCCTCGACATCGACCAGTTGCACACCTTCATCGCCATCGCCGATACGGGCAGCTTCACCCGGGCGGCCGACCGGATCTTCAAGACGCAATCCGCCGTTTCCATGCAGATGAGGCGGCTTGAGGAACGCATCGGCAAACAGCTTTTCGCCAAGGACGGGCGCGGCAACCGCCTGACCGCCGAAGGCGAGAAGCTGCTGAACTATGCCCGCCGCATCATCCGCCTGAACAACGAGGCCATCGCCGCCTTCGACGACAACCGTCTGGAGGGCACGCTGCGCATCGGCACGCCCGACGATTACGCCGACCGCTACATGCCTGAAATCATAGGCCGTTTCGCCAAGACGCATCCGAATGTCGAGCTTTATATCGTCTGCGAGCCCTCGACGAGCCTGACGGAGAAAATGCAGCGCGGCGAACTCGATATCGCGCTCGTAACGCACAATCCGCGCGAACGGCAATCGGACGTGGTGCGCACCGAACCCCTGTGCTGGGTCACGTCCGCCAACCATCCGCTGCGCGAAAACGCGCCGGTGCCGCTGGCCGTGGGCCGGCGCGATTGCTGCTGGCGGCAGCTTGCCTGCTCGGCGCTCGACGCGGACGGCCGCGACTACCAGATTCTCTTCACGAGCTGGTCGTCCACCGTCGTCACCGCGGCGGTTCTGGCCGGCATGGCGGTTTCCGTCCTGCCGGAATCGGCCCTGCGCCCCGGCATGAAGGTGCTGACTTCGGCCGACGGCTTCCCGCCGCTGCCGCCGGTGCAGATCGGCCTGATGAAGCGCCCCGGCCTCTCCGCCTCGCTGATGAACGCGATCACCGACCACATCACCGCCTGCCTCGACAATATCTCGATCGGCCAGGCCGCGGTTCCCGACGATCTGGACGGCGACGTGCGCAGTTTCACGCCACGCCCGCCGCGCCACCGCCCCGGCCACCTGATGCCGGGCTGGTAAAGACGGGCGACCCTGCGCGGACCGCAGACTGCCGACGAGGGAGGTGTCGCTCTCTTTCGGCATGGGCGGTCCCCGGGTCGAGCCCGAGGGCAACCGGGGAGAGGGTTTGCAGATACACAGAGGCCCGCGCGGTTTCCCGCGCGGGCCTTTTTCCGTTCAACAACGAACCGTCGATCAGGCGGCGAGATCGACCACGATACGGCCGTCGATCTTGCCTTCCTCCATGCGGTGGAAGATGTCGTTGATGTTTTCCAGCTTGTCCCAGGAGAAGTGGGCCGCCACCTTGCCGTCGCCGGCGAAGGTGAGCGCTTCCTCCAGATCCTGCCGGGTGCCGACGATGGAGCCGCGCACCGTGATGCGCTTCAGCACCGTTTCGAAAACCGGCAGGGCCACGAAGCCCGGGGGGAGGCCGTTCAGCACCATCGTGCCCTTGGAGCGCAGGAAGCCATAGGCCTGCTCCATCGCCTTGGGGGACACGGCCGTGACGAGGGCGCCATGCGTGCCGCCTGTCGCCTTCTGCACCTGCTCGATGGCATCCGGGTCGCGACCGTTGACGGTGACGTCGGCGCCGAGCTTCTTCGCCAGTTCGAGCTTTTCGTCGAAGATATCGGCAGCGACGACATTCATGCCCATCGCCTTGGCATACTGCACGGCCATGTGGCCGAGACCGCCGACGCCGGAAATCACCACCCACTCACCGGGCCGCACTTCCGTTTCCTTCAGGCCCTTGTAGACCGTCACGCCGGCGCACAGCACCGGGGCGGCGGGGCCGAACTCCAGATTGTCCGGCAAGCGGCCGACGAATTTCGGATCGGCCAGCCCGTATTCGGCGAAGGAACCGTTGACCGAGTAACCGGCGTTCTTCTGGTCCGGGCACAGGGTTTCCCAGCCGGTGCGGCACGGAACGCAGCAACCGCAAGCCGTGTAGAGCCAAGGCGTGCCGGCGCGGTCGCCTTCCTTGATGCCCTTGACCCCGGCGCCGATCTTGGCGACGTAGCCGACGCCCTCATGGCCCGGAATGAAGGGCGGATTGGGCTTGACCGGCCAATCGCCGGTGGCGGCGTGCAGGTCTGTGTGGCATATGCCCGTCGCCTTGTAGTTGATCAGAATCTCACCCGGACCCGGATCCGGAATCGGAACCTCCTCGATGGTCAGTGGCTTGCCGAATTCCCGCACGACGGCGGCCTTCATCGTTTTTGCCATGAGTTTTCTCCCGTAAAACTTCCAGAGTTGGCGGTACGCTCCGCCTACGGCGGATCAACCACATGACAGGAAGACAGTCGCGCAACGCGCGGCCAAGGGCCTGGATCAAACCCACGGAATTTGTGATGCCGATCTGTATCGAAAACGCGACAGGCGTGGAGTCAAAAACTTGACTCGGAAAGTAAAGTTATATAGTTACGCCTTTGGCTGCAAGCGTTTCAGCAATGTGAAGCGCAGCAGGAAGACCGCCGCCAGCGACACGCCGACGAATTTGAAGGCGGTGAGCCACGGCGCGAGATCGAGCAGCCATCCGGACGGTTCCGGGCTTTGCAGCAGCGCGAAAAAGGCAGCGTTTTCAGCATAATCGGCCAGCACATAGGTCAACGGCTGGGCGAGCACGATGGCCTTCAGCGGCCCGGTGACGGGGCGGCTGAACATCTGTGCGCCCTCCGACACGCGCAGCAGGAAGAGAAACAGGAACGCCGCGAAAACCAGCGGGAAATACAGTTCCGGACCCAGCAGCATGTTGTGGAACAGGGCCGCGGCCTGCGAACTGCCCTCGAGCGCGCGGAAGAAGGCCGCCACGCTCTCGCGGGCATGGTCGCCGACGGCGAGATCCGGCAGGTCGGCATTCGGCAGAAGGGCCTCGAGCGGCCGGCGAAAGGCGAAATGCATCCAGCCGAACAGGGCGGCGGATGCCGCCCCCGTCAGCAGGATCACGCGGTCGACCTGTTGCATGCCGCCCGCAGCCACCCTTAGACCGCCCCCGGATAGTTGGGGCTTTCGCGGGTAATCGTCACGTCGTGGGCATGGCTTTCGCGCAGGCCCGCGCCGGAGATGCGCACGAAGGTGGCGCGCTCCTGGAAGTCCTTGATCGTCGCACCGCCGACATAGCCCATCGCCGCGCGCAGACCGCCGCCGAGCTGGTGCAGCACGCCGGCCACCGGGCCCTTGTAGGGCACCTGCCCCTCGATACCCTCCGGAACCAGCTTCAGCGTATCGCGCACCTCGGCCTGGAAATAGCGGTCCGCCGAGCCGCGCGCCATCGCGCCGACCGAGCCCATGCCGCGATAGGCCTTGAAGGAACGGCCCTGGTAGAGGAAGACCTCGCCCGGGCTTTCGTCCGTTCCGGCCAGCAGCGAGCCGATCATGACGGCGGAAGCGCCGGCGGCGATCGCCTTGGCGAGATCGCCGGAGAACTTGATGCCGCCATCCGCGATCACCGGAATATCGGCCTCAGCCGCGGCTTCGACGGAGGCCATGACGGCAGCAAGCTGCGGAACGCCGACGCCGGCGACGATGCGGGTGGTGCAGATCGAGCCCGGGCCGATCCCGACCTTGACCGCATCCGCACCGGCATCGATGAGCGCCTTCGTGCCGTCGGCGGTCGCGACATTGCCGGCGATGATGCGAACGGAATTCGACATCTTCTTCACATGGGCGACGGCATCGAGCACGCGCTGCGAGTGGCCGTGGGCGGTATCGACCACCAGAATATCCACGCCCGCGTCGATCAGGCGCTCGGCGCGCTCGACGGCATCGGCGCCCACCGAGATGGCGGCGGCGGCGCGCAGGCGGCCCTGGGCATCCTTCGTAGCGTTGGGGTTGAGCTGCGACTTCTCCATGTCCTTGACGGTGACGAGGCCGACGCAATGGCCGTCGCCGTCGACGACCAGCAGCTTTTCGATGCGGTGCTTGTGCAGGAGGCGGCGGGCCTCCGTCTGCTCGACGTTTTCCTTGACCGTCACGAGGTTCTCGCGGGTCATGAGTTCGTAGACCTTCTGGTCCGGGTCGGAGGCGAAGCGGACGTCTCGGTTCGTCAGGATACCGACGAGACGGCCGGTCTTGTGGCCGCCGGAGCCGCCGTTCTCGACAACCGGGATGCCGGAGATGCCGTGTGCCTTCATCAGCGCCAGGGCCTCGGAAAGCTTCGCGTCCGGGCCGATCGTGACCGGATTGACGACCATGCCGCTTTCGAACTTCTTGACCTGGCGGACTTCCTCCGCCTGCTCGGCCGGCGTGAGATTGCGGTGGATGACGCCGATGCCGCCGGCCTGGGCCATCGCGATCGCAAGACGGCTTTCCGTCACCGTGTCCATCGCGGACGAGATGATCGGCAGGTTGAGATCGATGTCGCGGGCGATGCGCGTTGCGATGTTGACCTGCCCCGGCATGACTTCCGAGTGGCCGGGCTGGAGCAGAACGTCATCGAAGGTCAGCGCTTCAGCGCCGGTTGCGGTTTGCAGGATGCGGGCCATGCCAAGTTCCTTGAGTAAATAGAAATTCGTCCGGCGGAGGGAGGCCGGAAGAGATCTTCGCGAATAGGAAGTTGACGAGGGCTGCTACCACGCTTTTGCGAAGATGGGAACAGCCGGGGCCGGCAAAATCTTGCACTCCGGTACAATTTCACAGCCGTGTCATGGTTTGACCACGCACACGGACGGCCGCGACATGATCATCCCCGGCCCGGAGAGCGGGGATGATGCCGGTACTCTGTCGCCTGAGAAACGGCTCAGACGTCGAACTGGTAGGACTTGGCGATGAAGCGATAGCCCGTGTCCTGCTTTTCCACGTAACCTGCGGCGGGGAACGGCATGTGGTACCCGAGGAAGGCCAGCCGGTCGGTGGCGATCATGTCGAACACCTTCTTGCGGGTTTCGGCGGCCGCAGCCTTGTCCATGTCGAAACGCACCTCCCAGTCCGGCCGTTGCAGGGAAAGGACGTAGTGGTTGGCTGTATCGGCCGTCAGGATGAGCTGCTTGCCGTCCGATTCGAGGCGATAGATCATGTGGCCGGGCGAGTGGCCGAACGCCGCCATCGCGCCGATGCCGGACACCACCTCGCCGCCGTCGTCAAGGAAGGTGAACTTCTCGGCGAAGGGCTGCACCTTGGCCAGCACGCCCTGATGGCCGGCTTCGGCCGGCGTGCCGACCCGTTCGGGGTTGACCCAGAAATCGTATTCGACCTGGCCGGTGACATAACGCGCATTCGGGAAGGTGGCCTCGCCGTTCTCCGTCATGCCGCCGATATGGTCGCCGTGCAGGTGGGTCAGAACGACGACGGTGACGTCTTCCGGCTGGTAGCCGGCCAGCGCCATGCCTTCGACCAGGCGGCCGCCGCCCCATTCGCGGCCGCTTTCGCCGAACCCCGTGTCGAACAGCACGACATCCGATCCCGTATTGACGAGAACCGGCGAGAACCCGTTCACGAAGGTGTTCGGCGGCAGGAAATTGTCGGTCAGCAGACGGGCGACCTCATCCGGCGCCTGGTCGATGCCGAAGGTCTCGTTGGGCGCGCCGGCCTCGCGGGCGCCGTCCTTGATCACGGTGACTTCGAAGCCCCCGACCTTGAAACGGTGAATATCCGGGGGAAAGACGAACGGCCGCGCCTCCTGCGCACCGGCCTGCTGCGCCGCTGCCCGCGTCGCCCCCAGAAGGGCGGGAGCCGCCAGCGCCGCCGCGCCCGCTCCGAGCAGAAGCCGTCTGTTGAAAATCGCATCCTCCGACATGATTGTCTCCTTTGCCGTTTCGCACAACATAGAACAAAGCTGCGACACGAAAAGTACGCTCACGCAGACTTGATGAAACCCGCCACACCCTGCCTTCACGCGCCATCGCAGGCAGGCATGGACACCCAAATGCACCTTAATCTCCCACGCGCAATTGGCACAGACCAAAACTGAGGCTACAGACATTCCTGTCTTTCTGGAATGGTCTGCCCGGCTCATGAACCGCATCGTCCCCCTCATCCTCGCCGTCGCCCTCTTCATGGAGCAGATGGATTCGACCGTGATCGCCACGGCGCTGCCGACGATCGCCGAGGATCTCGGCATCGGCCCGATCACGCTGAAGCTGGCGCTGACGGCCTACATGGTGTCGCTGGCCATCTTCATACCCGTCAGCGGCTGGATGGCCGACCGGTTCGGCGCCAAGAAGGTCTTCCGCCTGGCCATCCTCGTCTTCGTCGTCGGCTCCATCGCCTGCGCCGTGTCGTCCAGCCTGTTGCAGTTCGTCGTCTCACGCTTCCTGCAAGGCATGGGCGGCGCGATGATGACGCCGGTCGGCCGCCTCGTGCTGCTTCGCACCACCAAGCGCAGCGAACTCGTGTCGGCGATGGCGCTCCTGACCATTCCCGCACTCGTCGGACCGCTGACCGGCCCGCCCGTCGGCGGCTTCATCACCACCTATTTCTCCTGGCACTGGATCTTCCTGATCAACGTGCCGGTCGGGGTGATCGGCTACATCCTTTCCGGCATATTCCTGCCTGAGATCGAGGCCCAGCGGCCGCCGCCGCTCGACACGCCCGGCTTCATCCTGTCGGCCACGGCGGCGGGCGGGGTGATCTTCGGGCTGTCCGTCGTCAGCCTTCCGGCGCTGCCGCCGGCCATCGGCATCGCGACGGTGGCGATCGGCATCGCCGCGGGCGTGGCCTATGTCATCCATGCCCGCCGCACACCGGACCCCATCCTGTCGCTGACGATCTTTTCCAACCGCACGTTCAGAAGCGCGATCACCTCCGGCACGCTGTTTCGCATCGCCGGCGGCGCCATCCCCTTCCTGATGCCGCTCATGCTGCAAATCGGGTTCGGGCTGTCGCCCTTCCAGTCGGGCATGATCACCTTCGTCGGTGCCATCGGGGCCATCACCACGAAGTTCATCGCGCGACGGGTTCTCGCCTTCGCCGGCTTCCGCACCGTGTTGATCACCGGCGCGCTGGTCACGGCCGTCGCCACCGCGGCCAACGGCTTCTTCACGCCGGAAACGCCCTATGCGGTGATCTTCTTCTTCCTGCTTCTGGCAGGCTTCGCCCGCTCGTTCTTCTTCACCAGCACGAACGCGCTCTCCTATTCGGAGATCGAGGATTCTCAGGCGAGCCAGGCCACGTCCATCGCATCCGTCACGCAGCAGATCAGCCTGGCGCTCGGCGTCTCTGCGGCAGCGGCCATCCTCGAGATCCAGACTGTCTTTTCGGGCTCGCATCTGGCCCTCGGCGACTTCCACGTCGCCTTCTTCGCGATCGCCGCCCTGTCGCTCACCGCGCTGCCGCCGCTTCTCGCGCTGCCGCGCAATGCGGGCGCGTCGGTCTCCGGTCACAAGGCGGGCAGCCGGGCCTGACCCGGCGGGTCACGCCTCGCCGGGCGTCTGCGCCTCGACAGGTTTGCGCCCCTTGAACCCTTTGGCCAGCAGGAACATCTCGACCGATTCCGCCCGCGACGAGCCGGGCTTGACGTGGATGACCTGCCTGAAATTCTGCTTGAGCATGTTGAGCAGGTCGCGTTCCGTGCCACCCTGGAAGGTCTTGGCGAGAAAATGGCCGCCCTCCGCCAGAACCTCCACGGCGAAATAGGCGGCGACCTCGCAAAGATGCATGGTGCGCAGGTGGTCGGTCTTCTGGTGCCCGGTCGTCGGCGCCGCCATGTCGGAAATCACCAGGTCCGGCGTGCCACCCAGGGCTTCCATGATCCTTTTCGGCGCCTCGTCGTCGAGAAAGTCCATCTGAAGCAGGGTAACGCCGGGAATGGGCGCGACTTCGAGAAAATCGATGCCCACGACGCGGATGTCCTCCTCGGTGGAGCCCGTGACCTTGGCGGCGATCTGCGACCAGCTTCCGGGCGCCGCCCCCAGATCGATGATCCGGCGGGCACCCTTGAGGATGGCGTGCTTCTCGTCGATCTCCAGCAGCTTGAAGGCGGCGCGGGCGCGATAGCCTTCAAGCCGCGCGCGCTGCACATAGGGATCGTTGATGTGGCGCTCGATCCAGCGCCGCGACGACGCCTTCAGCTTGCCCTTCTTCACCTTCTGGCCGATCTTTCGGCCGGTACGATTGCCGCCGGTCGGTGTCTTGACCATTCCGTTCACCCGTCTTTCTGGCCGTGCTTGCCGCGTCCGGCGCGGCGCGGCTTGTGGCCCGCGCGCCGCCAGACGCCGTCTTCCGTCATCATGTCGGTCAAAAGCCCTTCCCGCAGGCCGCGATCGGCAACGCGCATGCGCCGGGACGGCCAGCGGCGGCGGATCGCTTCCAGAATGGCGCAGCCAGCCAGAACCAGATCGGCGCGATCCGGCCCGATGCAGGGATTGGCGGCCCGCCCTTCGAAATCCCAGGACAGAAGCTTGGCCTGCATGGCCGATACTTCCGAATCCGACAGCCACAGGCCGTCGACGCGACGGCGGTCGTAGCGCGCCAGGCCGAGATGGACGCCCGCAAGCGTCGTGACCGTGCCCGACGTGCCGATCAGGTGAAAATCCTCCGGAATGCCGCCCTCCTCCGTGCCGGGCACGGGCGGGCAGTCGAAGCGGTCCAGCATGCCCGCCACCTCGCTCACCATCGCATCGAAGACGGTGGGCGTCACGTCGCGTCCGCCGTGGCGCTCGGACAGCGTCACCACGCCCACCGGAAGCGAGGTCCAGTGCGTGATGTTATTGGCGAGGCGACTTCCCGCGCGGTTGCGCCCGAGCCGGATCATGGCGATCTCCGACGAACCGCCGCCGATGTCGAACAGCACGACCGAGCGCGCTTCCGCCTCCACCAGCGAGGAGCAGCCGGATACCGCCAGGCGCGCTTCCGTCTCGCGGTCGATGATTTCCAGATCGAGCCCGGTCTCATGCGTCACGCGCTTCAGGAAATCCTCGCCATTGGCCGCGGCCCGGCAGGCTTCCGTCGCGATCAGGCGCATGCGGCGGATGCGGCGGCTCTGGAGCTTGCCGGCGCAGATGCGCAGCGCCTCCACGGCGCGGTCCATCGCCTCGGGCGCGAGGCGGCCGCTGCCGCCCAGCCCCTCGCCCAGCCGCACGATCCGCGAAAAGGCATCGATGACGCGAAACTGGCCGGGGCGCGTCGGCTGGGCCACCAGCAGGCGGCAATTGTTCGTGCCGAGGTCGAGCGCCGCATAGAGATCGCCGAACCCGCCCGATGCCTGCCGGGCAGCAGCACCCCCGTCACCGGCGGCATGGCCGCGACGGTGGTCCTCATGACGCGCGCCGCCGGCACGCTCCGGTTCCGCACGCGCATCCGCGGTGGGTCCGGCAACGGCCGCGCCCTGCTTCTGACCGGGATTCTGGCCGTTCGCCAGCGGCCGACCCTGCGGTCCGCGCTTTTGATGATGATGACCGGGACGATGCTTCCGGCGCGCCTTGGGGGCCTGCGGCCCGGCACCTGGGGGCACAGGCGGACGCACGGCCGGCGCGCCACCGGCGGACACGGGTGTTTCACCGGCCTGCGTGGCGCCTCCGGCAGCGGCTGCCGCCGATTTCGACCGACGGCGACGCTTGCGTTTGCGCGGAGGCGAAGCGCCCGCTTCCGCCAAGACGGCATCAGCAGGCAGACCGGCCTTCATATCCGGTCTGGCATCGGCTGCCTGGTTCGCGTTGCGGTTTCCCCCGCCACGCTTGCCCTTGCGGCGCCGGGAAGGCTTCGCCTCCCCGCGCTGAGCGGCCAACACCCCGCCATCGGACGGCTTGAAGCCGTTTTCGGGGTCTTTCACTGTTATGTCCTATGTCGCCGCGCAAGGCCGTGAACGGCATGCTGCTGGCACCAAATGCTACGTTGTCAACAACATACCAGCGGCGGGGCCATTCTCCAAACTGTTTTTGGACCCGCCCGCACAGGGACGGGAGCGCGCTTTTTTTTCGAAAAACCTATTTGCATTCCACGGCGATTTGTTTATAAGCCCGGCCACCGGACGGAAACGTGCGGACCCTGCTGGGGAATAGTTCAATGGTAGAACAGCGGACTCTGACTCCGTCGATCTTGGTTCGAATCCAGGTTCCCCAGCCACTTTCCCTGTTATAATTCAATAACTTAGCTTCATGTCGCCAGTGCCGGGAATACCCCCACACTGCACCCCCACAAAGGGCGCTTCTGGCGATGTCGAACTTCCTCCGGCGCGAAGCCGATTCCTTCTTCTTCCGGCGGCGTGTCCCCGCCCCTTTTCAAGCCCGCCTCGGGCAGACCGAGATATACCGGTCCTTAAAGACCACCGTGCGAAGAACAGCCAGAGCGCGAGCCGCGCACCTGTTCATTGCTACGGAGAAGCTATTCCGGATGCTGGAAGAAGAAGACGATGAATTTCCTTTGACGGATGACGACATCCGGGTCGCCGTGCGCAGATGGCTTGATACGAGCGCATGGAAGCAGCGCCTCAAGATCGTGGATGAGATGTCGCCCGGCGGGCTCAGGGCGTACCATGAGTCCTTACCGGATACGCTCCTCAAGATGAGCGCCGACGAAGGTGTCTCCTATGGTGATAATCTCAGTCAGGAAGCAAACGCTGCACTGGATCATTCCGACTATTTCGACGTTCGAAGCGGGGACCGTCTCCGAAGGACAGCGTCAGCGCTTCAGAAACAGCTACGCGAATATGTCGATCGTCGAATGGAGACCGTCTTCGGACAGGAAACCGTTGCCGTGGCCTCGGTGCAGACCGTAGCCGCAGTAGCGCCATCAGAATCGCCCGCGAACATGACGAAGCTTTCGACGTTCATCAAGGCATGGCAGAACGACATCATCGCCGGGTACAATTACAACAAGGGGCTCGGTGACGAGACCACGGATCAGTATCTCAAAACCGTGGAGATGTTCATCGCCTTGATGGGCGACCTTCCCGTTGGAAAGATCACCTTCGACACAGCCGCCGAGTTTCGAGAGCTTGTCCTTCAGATGCCGGCGGCCCACGGGAAGGGTGCAACGGGGTCTCCGAAAAAGGAACTGGCTCGCGCCAAGGCCGACAAGACCTTGCCACGCGTAACCATGAAAACCGCAAAGCGCCATTTTTCCGGTATGAATTCCATCTGGAAATGGCTCATCTACAAGAAGCACGTTTCTGTGACTGCTCAGCCGTTTTCCGGTCATTCGTTTCCGGGAACGAAATCGAAGAAATCCGCTCGCGACGACTGGTCACGCGAAGACCTGCATCGTCTTTTCACATCCCGCGAATACCGTGATGCACCGGATTCCAGCGCATTGCACTGGCTGCCCCTCATCTCTCTGCACTCCGGCATGAGACTGGAAGAGATATGCCGTCTGCGCCCTGGAATCGATATCATCACAAAGGACGGCATCCCATGCTTCAACATCGCCAAGCGCGACGGGTGGGACCCCAAAACCGAGGCAGGAACCCGGCTTATCCCCGTGCATTCTTGGCTGATCCAGCATGGGTTCATGGACTTCTTGACACAGCAGCGTGCAAGAGGCGCGGAACATCTGTTCTCCCCCGAATTGCCACTTCACAAGGGCAAGATCAGTTCGGGATTCAGCCGCGAATTCTCGAAGTTGAAAATTGAACTGGGTGTCGGCTCGAAGACCGCGTTTCACTCCTTCCGGCACAGCTTCCGGACTGTACTAGAATCGACTGATCTCAAGGAGTCTCATATCAATGCCGTGATGGGCCACGAAGGCGGAGGCGGCCAAGGACAAACCTACGCCAAACGAGTCACGACGGCGAAACTCAAAGAGGTAGTGGAAGCCTTTCATCCGCCTCTTGAACTCGATTTCCTAGGCGCGGCAGCGGCAACCACTACTCCGCCCCTTCCGAAGGTTACAGTAAAGAAACGTAAACTGACACCGCCCATCCTGGATTCCAACGGACGGGTTGTTCGAGGACGGAAGGTATAGCCGACGGACGGAATGCTTCGCCGGGCACAGTCGATCCCGCGTCCCGCCGTTGGCGGCACTATGTTGACGCTCCTGCGGCTGTGCTCTCATCCGGTCTCGGCATGCGCGAATGCCCGCCGTCTCCCGTACAGGGTCGCTATGCTGACGTCTCCGATACGCTCATCCATGTAATCCGGCAGGGGTAGCCTCGCTCTCTTCCACGACGATTTTTTCCTTGTCCTTCGGATCGAGCCACGTGTCTCGATCCGATCCGCAAGCGGACCGGGAAAAAAATAGTCGCGGAACCTTCTCGCTCAGTGACGACCAGCGCGGCGGCTCTTTATGCCCTGCGGGCACCGCCATGCCCATTCTGGCCAAGGCGGACGAAGAGCCTATGCCGCCACGCTGGCCGTCAACCCCTGCCTAGCCGTTGCGCCATCCTGAAGCACGTTAACACCTTGGACGCCTTCTCTCCGGGAAGCCGGAAATGATTTCCGATCGCCCTGGGCTCGACTCCCGAAATCTGATATAAAACTCATGTTTTCAATGCTTTAGGAGACTCCCGGATGGAGACGAAAAAGACCATTGTGCGCGGTCTGGCGATTGACGTGATCGTTGTCGAGACGATGCATACGGATGCTATCGGGACGCTCTTCTATATCGCGATGATCTACGTCCGTCACCGCAAGACTGGTGCGCAGCACCTTGTTCAGCGGACCCGCATTCCGAACTCCGGGCAGGCACTTGCCCGCGATGTTCAGAGGCGGGGTCTCAGGGCTCTGGAAACTTTTTTGACAGCGGCGTGAAATATTTTTCCAAGGATTCGCCAAGGACTCGTTTTGCCGATGCAAGGATTCGGTCCCCCTCGAATCCTTTCCAACAAGGATTCAAAGCGGTCGCAGGGCAACCGCACATCCGCCCCAAGGATATGAAATTCCTCGATTTTCTCCTCGAAAGCGGCAACCCTGTCTCTGTCATCAATGCTCAACAGGAGGTCCAGATGAGCTTTATTAAACTTTCGCGGGGTGAGCAATACCCGCTTCCCGTCCGAGCCTATGAAGGAGCGGCAGCCAACTTCCTGACCAACTCCGGAAATGTACTTCAGATCGCCATGCCGAACCTGGTCAGAACCGAGGCCAGGTCGATCCGGAATGATCCCATGAAGGCCGGAATCATCGTGGAAGGCCCTTTGATCCTCTGGGTCTTCCAGTTCGGTACGATCATCTTAGATTGCCCCTTCGATGCGAGGATCATACCCGCATCCGCACGGTGGCTGCCTGATATCGAGAACGACCAGCAGCGATTGAGCATCGAGGTCCATCTCGTGGATACGGCCAGCAATATCCTTCGCGGTATTCGCTTCGTGACACTGTCGCCATCGCTGACACACCGCTTCCTGATGGCCGTTCAGGATCAGCTCTGCGACCAGCGTGACCTCACGCCCTACCTGTCCCGCTCCAATGCCATCCCGGTCACCCGGCTCCCGACCCTGGCGCAAGTCGAGAGATGCGGAACGTAAGCAGGCTGAACGCCGCTCATTACATGACAACCAACGCAACCGAAAGGACACCGACATGAACGCTGTGAAATTCGAAGGATGGGAGATCGATCCGGACATTGCACCGGACGTTGATTCAATCTGGACCAATTATCTCAAAGGCAGGGACAGCAAAGATGGCGACATTGAGATGGTCGTGACTGGCAAGGTCGGCAACAAACCTCCCTTCTCCTGCGAAGTTCTTGCGATGCGCGACGGAAAACAGGTTGTTATCTGGAAGAGCATCGAAGACGATTTTGAAACGGCATGCCGGACGGCAGAGATAGAGGCCCGCCGCGCATCGATCAAGATCGTGAAAGGAAACTGAAATGGACTTTGAAGACATTGTGCGCCGGAAGCTGAAGGAAATTCTCTCCGGCGAGATCACACCGCGCAAGATGCCCGGTAGCACGACAGAGCTTGCCGCGCTGGCTCTTATCCTTGACCATCCTCCCGGCCTGACCTCTTTGAATTCGGACGGCTGCTGGCGCTATCTCCGCGATCAGGACATCGTGCTAGTCAGGCAGCTACGCGCTGAATTTCAGGACGAAATCATAGACTGGGAAGCGACCGCGAAAGTCGATGAGTAAAGACACCACCCGAGCGCCTGGAAGGCATCCTACGGCCTTCCAGAAGCTTTAGAAAATGGACAGCGGGGCCGATTGGCCCCGTTTTCGCGTTTCAGGTCACGACGATGGTGATTCCGGCACTCACCGTCGCCCCGGTCGAATCCGTCGCCGACACCCAGACCCGATGCGATCCTGTTTCCAGCACCCGCCCGCCGATCCTGCCCGTCGTGGCATCGAAGATAGCCCCATCAGGTAGCCTCCCGAACAACAGATAGGTGACGGATGGCGGTTGCCGTCCGGTGACGATCGGATTAACCACCAGACGGAGATCGAGCGCCGCCCCTGCCGTGACGGATGCCTCCCCGGCGATCGACACGGTGAAGCTGGCAGGCGGAGGAACGAACGCCGACCAGTGTGCCGCGTCGGATTTTCCGCCCCACGTCAGGGCGGACGAGATCGTATCTGCATGGACCGGCACGGCAACGCCGAGGCTCAGAAGCATCAGGAAGGCGCGGATCATTCTTCACCCCGTTCCATGCCGTCGAGATCGAAGTCGCCGGGATCGCCCGGATCATCGTCATCATCCCATCCCGACCACTCGAATCCCGCCGGATTGACATCCGCGAGCAGATCGACCGCTTCGAGGATGAGTTCTGCACACTCATCCGGATCGCCGCCCTCCACCTTTTCAGCAAGCTCCCGGTCGATGGCGATCACACGATCCCGAGATGCCGGAGGCAGGCCGAGGCGATCGAGGAAGCCGGAGAGGCTAGGGGCACCGATAAAAACGTTGTCGCTCATGATTGCAGTCCTTTCGTCGTGTCCGGATCGTCGCCCGGAGTTTCCGGCTGTGGCCCCGCAGCCTGCTGCCGTTCGGCTTCCCACATTTGCGCCGCCGCCAGCATGGATGCCGTGATTTCATCCTCAGTGAAACCAGGCTGGGCTGCCATCCGGATTTGCCACAGGTCGCCAGTGTCGATCATGTCGCGCAGCCACTCGATAGCGGCTGGCGGAACCCGCGCTTCGAGAAGTTCGCGTGCGCGGTCTGCCTTTCGGCTACGCGCCAAGTCCTTCACAAGCCGCCGGAAAGACGGCGCTGGCGCTGGCTGCATGACGCTGGTGGCGTAAAAATGCGGCTCGATACCGCGCTCCATTGCGTAGGCCGTAGGCCCGCGATCATCATCGATGGCCGGGACCGACGACCGGGATGGACCGAAGGAGAACGCGAAGGCAGGCATCGGGATCGGCGGCACCATCGCCAGCGCTCCCGATAGGATGCCGAGAAGCTGGAGCATGAGCTTTCCGGCAGGATCGCCGCCACGGCGTTGCCTCTGGCGTTCCGTCAGTTTCCGGCGCATCTCATCCAAACATGTCCGGCGACGGCGCTTCTTCCTAGCCATCGACATCCCCCGGACGGACCTCCTCCCGCCATCTTTTCGAGAGAGCCAGAAGGCCCCGCGTGCGATGCCACTCCCGCGCAGCCTGGGCGATCTGGTCGGCGGGCCAGTCTCCCTCGCAGGCAGCTATCAACACGCCTTCCGCGAGCCAGGCTGCACTCTGATAGACGTATTCGATCCGTTGATTGACTGCCGACATGCCCGATCCTCCGTTGCCATATGCACCTCAAAAGGATGCGGGCGAAGGCGGACCGGCGCAAATCATGGCGCGGCCTGTCAGGCGGTGCGAACGTCTCCGATGAACTCTTCGAGCGTAATCAGATGGGGGCGCACAGCTTCCGGATAGGCATCATGGATCCCCGAAGGCACGACAAGACGAACACCTGCTTCGGTCATCTCGCGGAATTGCGGTTCAGAAACACCCTCCTGAAGGGTCAGCAGATGTTTCGTCTGGATTCGATCCGCTTCGTTTATGATCTGACGCCACCTGTCCTTGCAGGTCGTTTTTGCGGCAAGCATGCGTAGCCGATGCGCGGGAAATGATGAATCCTCATAAGCGGCAACATTCGGGAACAGGAAATCGGGACGCTTGTTCACCTCGATCAGCGGATTGTGAACGAAGGCTGTTCCTGGTGTCAGGCCTTCCTCTTCCAGGATTGATGCTGTGTGGTATTCCAAAGACTTGCCAGCGCGGGATTTTCGGCTTTGCAGGATTGTGTTCGCCAGCCCGAGGAAGCCATCGATAGAATGGAAACCTTCCTTGATCTTCGGTAGCCAGCTCGCTTCTTCGATGGATTTGAAGATCTCGAATTCGCATGTCCGCCGACGTAGCAGCCGAACATCGGCATTCATCCCGGTTGCTGACCGTAGCTCGATCGTTTTGGCAATGATCTCACGTCCGGTCGGGAATGTGATCAACCAGTCAGCCGGAATCTCATCTGGCTGTAGCCAGCAGGAAGCCCTTGCCGGAGGAGGCCGAGTGAACAGGTCGGCTTGAGGCTCCGACACACCCGGACGCCAGATCACAGGAATCTTTGGCTCGACAGGGCCAAGCCGCTCTTCCACCAGGTCCGCTTCAGTGCCTTCGCCGCCGCAGACCCACACATGGCACTCCGCTACCGTCGTCTCTGTTTCTGGACGAAATGCGAATACGGCAAGCGCACCGGTGCTGTCAGGATCCAGCAGCGCAGATTGTGCCCCGCCGAACCCCGTCAGACGCGTCTCGTTACGAGTCTTTCCATGCAGCTTCCCGTTGTACCAGATCGCCCGGATTGTCTTAACGTCAGGATGTGAATCAACGTAAAGCTCGAAGAAGGCATCGGGATTCAATACCTGCGGTTTGTTGATGCTTGGCACCATCTCGAAGAGGAAATCCTTCGGGATGTAAGGCCCCGCCTGATGGCTTTTGTTTGCTAGAGTGTCATTGCCAGAAAGGCGCTTGGCATACCAGACATATCCCGGCCGACCAAATTCGTTCATCCAATCTGTCAGATCAGCCAGCGCCATCCTTCACCCCTTCGATTTCCCCCGTAGGCTCGGCTGATTCGAGCCATCCGATGATGGTGTCCAAGAGGACGGGAAATGGCAATCGGGTTCTACCCTTGAGGGCACATTCCCACACAGCAAGATATCGCCAGCCCAACGCTTGTAGCTCGCTCCGGACGCGGGCATCGCGTTGCCGATTGCCTTCGATCTTCGTCTGCCAGAAATCCTGACGAGAGGATGGCATCTTGAAAAGGTGACAGTCGTGCCCGTGCCAGAAACAGCCCTCGACGAAGATCACGGCTTTGCGCTTGGGAAATACCAGATCAGGCTTGCCAGGAAGCCGCTTGTCATGGATGCGATAGCGCCATCCTAACCTGAAAAGGGCCTTACGGATGGCGATTTCGGGTCGGGTGTCCTTGCCCCGAATACCCGCCATCATGGCGCTACGCTTCTCAGGGCTGACAATATCGACCATCAGGCCCGCTTTCTGACGACTTCCTCGAATTCCTGGTAGTCAAGAATATACGGCTTCATGAGCTCCGCTACAGCTTTCACGGCCGGAACGGCAACCGAGTTGCCGAATTGGCGGTAAGCCTGCGTGTCGGAGACTGGAATCCTGAAGTTGCTCTCGCCGGGCCCGTCAAAGCCCATGAGACGAGCACATTCGCGCGGCGTTAGCCGACGAGGATTGCGTCCGTCACCTCTGGAAATCAGGATCTCGGAACCGTCCTTGTGATATCGTGCCGACAGAGTCCGTGCGATACCTTCTGGCGTGAATAGCCCGAAACCGAAACCATTACCCGCAGCCCTGTGCTTGTCTGCATAAGCTTGAAGGTAGGCCCAGAGCTTGTCGGTGAGCGTGTACTTATCCGAAACGCGCCCGATGTTACCATCAGTGAAAGGCTTCTCGGGAGCCTCTTCACCGTTCTCCGGATGAAGGATCGTTTTAAGCTTCGGCCCTTTCAGGACATCCGGGATCTGAAGATCTTCAAACGAGAATCCCTGATTTTCCCGAAAACCGACGATGAAGATGCGCTCTCGGTGCTGCGGTAGCCAGGATTTGGCATCAAGGATCTTGCATTCAATCGTGTAGCCAAGCTGATTTTCGAGAACATCTTTGATGATGGCGAACGTACGCCCCTTGTCATGGTTCACGAGATTCTTGACGTTTTCGAGTAGAAACGCCTTTGGTCTTTTCACCTCGATTATCCGCTGGATGTCGAAGAATAGCGTCCCCTGCGTCTCACAGGCGAACCCGTGAGCTCGTCCTAGAGCATTCTTTTTCGAGACCCCGGCAAGTGAGAACGGCTGACATGGGAAACCTGCAAGAAGAACGTCGTGATCAGGCACGTCTTCCGCCTTGAGATCCCGGATGTCGTTCCAGATTTCGTGCTCGTCGTCAGGATAGTTTGCACGATAAGTTTCCTTGGAATGCTTGTCCCATTCGCAGGTGAAAATGCACTTGCCACCAATGGCATCAAATCCACGACGCAAGCCGCCAATACCAGCGAACAAGTCGATAAAGGTGAAGGAATGCTCTGGAGAAGCAGCGCATCGCTCTTGACGCATGGCTTCAAGCTTGTCCGTCACAATCTTTCGCGGAACGTTTTCTCCCGATTCCCACCGATAAACCTGACGCTCGTTGTAGCCTAGAAGCTTGGCTGCTTCAGGGACGCTCAATCCGGCTTTTTGCCGGAGAACGGAAAAATCGGACATGAATCACCTCGCATCGCTCTGGGAATCTTTCTGACATCCCGGCAGAAAACTATCCATAGAACATAAAGAGAACATTAACAAGATTGTTCTCGGATCCCGTTTTGGCTTTTCTATCGAGCATCGCAACCTCAGAGTGATCACCAGTCAGTTCGTAGGATGGCAATACGAAGTTGCTCTATGAAAACGAGACCGATCCGAACTGAATGAAAAGCTTCAAGCACCCGACAGGGAAGAAGTGATCTTGCTCAGCCGATGCCGCCCGGCAGGTCGCCGCAAACCTTTGTGATACAGCGTTTCAGCGTGCGCGGATGGACGTGGAGACGCGAAGCGACATCTTCCCACTGCTCGCCACCGTCGATCTTCCGATACGCCTCGACACACTGTTCATCCGTCAGTGACCGTTTCCGGCCATGTCGCTGCCCACGCGCACGCGCAGCAGCAATGCCTGCCACCGTTCTCTCACGGATGATGGACCGCTCGAATTCCGCCATCGCCGCGAGGACATGAAAAACCATCCGGCCCCCGGCGGATTCCGTTTCGATGTTCTCGGTCAAAGAGTGGAATCCGATCTGTCGCTTCTGGAGCCTACCGATAATCTGAACCAGATGGCCGACCGAGCGACCGAGGCGGTCCAGCCGCCAGACCACCAGAACGTCGCCCCGCCGTAGCATTCTCAGAACGGAAGACAGGCCATCCCTTTTGCTCGCCGCTCCGGAAACACCGTGGTCCTCGAATATGCGCGTGCATCCCGCCGCCTCAAGCGCGTTCCTTTGCAGGTCAAGATGCTGGTCTGCCGTTGAAACCCGCGCATATCCAATCCTTGCCATTCCCGTCGAATCCTCCACGCCGATACGCATTTCCGGATGCCTTGACAGAAAGGAAGGTTTTCGCGGGGCGAATATCTGGAAATGCGACAAATTCATTATGGAAACGATGACAAGGACTTACGCATGGAACAAATGGGCTTTGTTCGTCGTGACAAAAACCTTGGTTTCCATCCTCGCGAACCGTCGTCTGTTCTTTGCGCGTCATCGGATTTTGCCCATGAGGCCGCCGGCGACGTTCCGGCAAATATCGCGGTGGATGATGGATTCGTGGATTTCCAGCCCCGGCGGCCTTGAGAGTGCTACCGCTCTCTATGTGCCATTCCTCGACGTGCTGCGCCCGAACATGGCGCTTGTCGTCATCGACATGCAGCCGACCGCCTGCGAGGATTTCGGGATCGTGTTCATCCGTCGCTATCGGCTGCCGACCACGCTTGAGGCGATGCAGACGCTTCAACAGACCGTGCGGTTTTCCGACTTCCCGGATCAAGCCTATCTCCGTAGCACCGTGATCCCGGCCTATACTGAAGCAGCCGAACGCCAGCGCCCCGCGACAAGACGCGTGGCGGCGGAAGCACTCGGCATGACCATGATCTACGACAGGGCCATATTCCCGCAGAAGAATGCCCGTGGCCGAAGCGCATGGTGCATCGGCCTTCTCGCAATTCATGCCCTGCTGCCAGCAGCCCCGCACGGCATCGGCTTCGACAACATCGATCCCGGTATTCTCCAGCTATTGACGGAAGGGGCCAGCACAAGGGAAATCGCGGCGATCTTGCGCCTGTCGCCGCGGACGGTCGAACACCGGATCGACCGATTGAAGGCCCGCTTCAAGGCCAGAAACATCCCCCATCTCGTTGCGCTGGCGATTTCGGCAGGCATCGCGGGGATCGGCAGGCAGGACGGATGATGCCCGCCCTGCATTCCACCCCGTTCAATCCGTTTCGGGCATCCTGTCGCGATAATCCTCGCACCATGAAAGATTCCGATATCCGGTCCACCTGTCGAGGATCGAGGCATCGAAGTAATCGGGGCAGACAATCTGGAAACTTCTTTCCCGTGCATCTTGCTCTATGCGGGCGACACGATCCTCTTCCCGTTGCAGGCGGGAGCTATGGTTCGACCACGAACCCCATATCATCGGCCCTGCCGTTGTCACCAGCTTGTAGGATGCCATAATCAGCGTTGCGCCGAGCGGCAGGATGAACGCGCCCATCAGCGCGATGATGAGCCAGCGCCGAAGCCTGCTTTCTTCCGACATGATTTTCATCGCATCACACCGTCTTCAATTGGCGACCGTCGAATTTCGCGCCGATTCTCGATTGTTCCAGTTCCTTGTGGAGAGCGATCGAATCCTTCCTGATGCGGCCAGGTCCGCTCAGATGGTTCATCACGAGAAAGGCTATGGGCGGGATGAGAGCGAGCCAGAAGACGTTCCCGATACCGATGGTGAACCGGGCGGGAATCAGGAACATGAGCAGACCGAAAATATAGGCCCCCGGAACCGCCTTCACCATCATCGCGGTATGCGCGATTCTGTTCGCCGTCTGGTAGAGACTGAAGCAATTGAGTCCACGGTCATCGCTTTCGCTGGCGACCAAATGGAAAACCGACCTGTTCCACGAGCGGATTCGCCGGAAGTAGAGCGTGCAGGAATTCCCGATCACTATTTCCGGATCGATTTTTTCATTGGTCGTGACGCGCTCGAATTTGAGCAATTCGCCCTTCTCGTCCTCGATGATCAGATAGGCATAGTGCCACAGGTCATCGAGCACATTGCGGTCGAGGAACGTTCTGCCGTTAAATTCCTTCACGGTTCCAGTGACCTTGATAATATTCGGATTGTCTTGAATGGACATATTATACCCCCTGTTGTGCGGGGATGCTGGCATCTTCCGATTAAGAGAAATGCCAATCCGGCAGGGGGAAATCCCCCTCATTGCATCCAGAGGCAGTCGCCAGCATTTGCATTTTCGTAAGCTCTGGCCGTCATTTTCCGTCATGTAATTTTACAAGATGGTTTTTCGGGGATTTCGTGCGGGTAGTTGAGTTATTTTCGGGTGCCGGAGGAATATCGCTCGGGCTCCGGCGGGCGGGGTTCGATATTCTAAAGGCATATGATGCGTGGCCGGTCGCGGTCGAGAATTACAATCGGAATGTCGGCAACCATGCCGTGGTCGCTGACCTGAAGGACCTGCTTTCGACCATTCCGGAAATCCTTGGACTGGCCCCCGACATGATTGCGGGCGGTCCTCCCTGTCAGGACTATTCCAGTGCCGGGAACCGCACGGAAGCCGACAATGCCCGTCTGACACTGGCCTTCGCCCTGATCGTAGCGACGGTCAGGCCGAGATGGTTCATGATGGAGAATGTCATCGGCTGCGCGAAGTCATCAACATGGGCCGAGGCGCGGGCGATCCTGAAACGGGCGGGCTACGGCATCACCGAAAGCAGGATCAACGCCAGCCGATACGGGGTTCCGCAATCGCGGCGGCGTCTGTTCGTCATTGGAAGGATCGGAGAACGTGACGACTTCCTCGCGTCGTCGATAGCGGCGACGGCATCCGCGCAGCCGATGACGTTGCGCGACCTGTTTGGCGCGATCACGCCGGCGGCAATCTATTTCCCTGCGACCTCCGAAGCCCGACGTTCGATATGGGGGCCAGATGAACCAGCACCGACGATCCGCGAACGGTCCATCAGGCCCATTCCTACCTCTTACCAGCCGCATCCAGACGACGCGGCCCTGATCCGGAATGGATACGTGTATTCCCGCCCTGTTCGCGCTGGCCGGGGCGTTCGCTCGATCGATGAACCGTTCCCTACCGTGACACGCACGGCATGGGAACGACCGACCCCGCGCTATCTCTCAGCACCTCATCCCGGCGACCCTGTTGCAGCGGTCGATACCGCCGTCCTGACAGTTCACCAGATTTCCCGAATCCAGGGGTTCCCGGTCTCATGGGAATGGCGGGCCAGCGCCAAACAGGACATCTTGCAGATGATCGCAAATGCCGTTCCTGCCCCGGTTGCCACCGCGCTTGGTCGCGTCATCCTCGATCGCGAGGCAGGCAGGACAGCGCCTGATATTTCAGGCGGGTTCCTTCAATGGTTACACAAGCGCGGGAAATCGAAGGCATCGGCCCGCAACGTCAAGGCATCCGCTGGCCGTGCGCGCCGGCTACTTGGCGGAAGAACATTCAACAATCTGGCACTGGAAATCTCCGCCCTCGAAAGTCTTCCGGAGTTTCAGGCGATGAGGAAAGCCACGCAATCCGATCTTCGCCAGGCATTGCGGTTGCTGGCCGAATATCAGGCCAAAGGCAAACAGCGCCGCCAGAAGCCTCGACAGGCTACCGCGCAGCCGATTGAAGGATTCGCGGAGGCGGCATGATCCATCAACAGAAAAGGGAGGCCGAAGCCTCCCGATCCAAAATCTCTGCTGATGCAGAGGGACGCTCGTAGAGATGCAGGCATCTCCATCTAGAACGGTACATCTCTGCCGAAGCAGAGAACACCCTCCCGTGAAGGGAGGAAAGTCCTGTCACACGCCTCCCTTAAAAGGAGGTAAAGGGACTCAGCCGACAGGCCACCGAACCCCAGACCGCTTATGCAGCGGCGGACGTGAAGACCAGAGCCGGAGCTCTGGTCTTAATTTTGTTAACGGCCCCCGTAGAGACCGCAACGTAATCCCTCAAGGGGAACGATAACGCGGAACACCAAGTCGGAACCCGGCAATTTCCTAATCCCTCGTGCGGAGCGACACCGTGTCAGCGTTTCTTTCATCGCGCTGACAAGAAAAATGATGACGCCAATCGCTGACCTTAGCAAGGGGGCAGACGCAACTTTTTACAAAAAAGTTGACACTTAACATTCTGTAATTGTTGACAATTCCAGAGTCTCGAAACGGCACATCACGGCCGACGCAGACCGGGCATCGAAATGGACGGAGCCCGTTCCGGTTCCGGCTCTGGTGGACGGAGCGCGGCAAGCTCACGCCTGGCGACGGCCAGTTCGCGCCCGACCTCTGCAAAGTTCTCCCGTAAGTTCTTTGCCCGTATCTCGGCTTCACGCCGCCCCGCGTCTGCGGCACTCGCCCGGTCGGCGGCATGGTCGGCGGCTCGCCGAAGAGCCTCCATCTCGGATTCGACGGCCTGCCGGATGCGGGCCGCGACCGCTGAATTTCTGAAGCCGTCGAACACGCTGCGTAGCGCACCCGGCAGGCGCTGGAGCCTTGCCGTCGCCGCCCGGACGCGGGCGGCTTCCTGACGGACGCGGGCCATCATCGACCGGGCCTTGCGCTGTTCGGAGACGGCCTTGTCTTGAGCCGCCTTGGCGGCTTCTGTCGCGGCCTTGGCGGCGGCAAGCTGGCGGTCGGCTTCCGCCTTCGCCTGTGCCGCTTCCTCCCGGATCGCGGCTGCATCTTCCTTCGTGGCAGTGATGAAGGATTCGCCCTTCTCCTTCACGGCCTTCGCTCTTTCGATCGTCGTCTTCAGAGATTTGGCCTGCGTCTGCTCCGCTTGCCATTCGGCCCGCGTCAGCCGACGGCGCTGCGGGCCGAGGCGGGTCAGGCCGCACGCGATGGCGACGGTCTCGTGATACGAATCCTGCCATTCCCGCATCGCCTGCCTATATGCCTGATCTCCGCGCTTGTTCAGCGCCTTGATATCCTCGCCTTCGGCAGGACCGGCCGCCATGACAGCGGCCTTCGCACACTGGCCGGGATGCAGGGCAGAGGCCCGCATGGCGGGATCGTCCGGCAGGATGTAGGCATGAACGTGGAAATACCCTTCATCTTCGTGGCGGATCACGGAGACAAGCTTGTCGCCGTACTGTGAACGAAGCCACGTCACTGTTCGCTTTTCCCAATCCTCCGCCTCGCGTTGTTTTTCCAGATCGGCGCGAACTTCCTCCATCGAATACGGATGCGAGGCAACCACCGTCATCAACGTGTGCTGCGTCTTCTGGATTTTTCGTGGCTTTCCACCCTTCGGGGTCGTCGTCGCGGCATCGGCTGTGGCATCGTGCAACCGCTCGACCTCATCCACGCCGATGCCGAAGACGACGGCGGGGGGCAATGGATTCGCAACGTGGACGGATGCCGCTGGATCGCGTCGGGCTTCCGCGAAGACAAAGGCCGTGGAACGTCCCTTGCCGTCACCCTTGCGCGAGAATGCTTCGAGATGGACGAACTGGAAGGACATCAGTGCTTCCGGGAGGTCGCCCCGCCTTCCGCGTGAACATCTCGAATGAGCCGTTCGAGAAGATCGACGTTGCCGCCGACCAGGCCGAGAGTCTTCGCTTCGAGCATCAAGGATTCCTCGTATGCGGCCTTGTGTTCGGCATAGAGCGGTCCGAACTTCGGATCATCTTTGATCTGGGTCATCAGAGCGATACCAAGACCTTCGGCGCGGGCCTTGGCATAGACCATGCGACGAACCCGATCGCGCAACGTGTCAGTGATGTTCAGGACCATTACAGATCCTCCCCCCACTCGAAACTGATGCCATGCGTGAAGGCCGCGACGAGTTGCACGCGGTCAAGGAACTCGCGGGCGTTCATATGAGCGAAGCCACCGTTCAGTTCGGTCTTTTCTTGCGAGAAGCTGGCATATCGCTCGGCGCTCTCCCAGATGGCGGCGTACCAGCTAGTCGGCAACCGGATGATCTTGAGCAGTGCCGGGGCAGCCGGGCCCTGGTTGGTGACGACGATAGGCAGTTCATATTCCTGCATGATGTGATCCTCGCCGGGGAAATCCCGGTGGAAGAATCGTGACCGCCGGCGGAGCCTGAAACAATAGTCTTTAGTGACCGACTAATGGCTCTTCCGTTGGGCGAGTCGTCGGCCCTTCGGGGAGGCTTCCGCCGGACCATTTCATGGAGAGCCTTCCGGCGGACCTAGCAGGGGCCTTGTCGCCGTCCAGAGGGACGACGAGGCAACCGGGTGGTTGCCGTGGTGACGACAGGCTCTGCCGTCACGCCGCACACCGATCCCGAAATGCCGAATGCAGGACCTGTGCCCTGCGTCTGTCATTCGCTTTCTCGTGCGGCAGTAGGCAATCAGGTAGATTTCCTACTATAATAGGAAAACGGGACGATTTCAGAAGTAAACATCTGAAATATCGTTGTTTTCATCGAATTTTTAATCTCCAAAATCCGAACATGCCGACTTGGCGACCTGCGCGGTGGAAGCCCATGCCGTCACCCTTTCGGAGGCAGGAACGCCGCCAGTTCCTTCGGCTTGGGAGCCGTCCACGTTCCGGCCCGCTCCTCCTCCCGTAGCGTCCTGCATCGTGCCAGTGTCGCCTGGATCGGATTCGGATCGTCCGCGTAGCTTGCGCCAACTTCCTCAAGCACGACGTTCCGGAAATACATCAGCTTCGCATAGCTCTTCGGCACGTTGGCCGCCACGTACTTCATAAATCCCAGTTCGTGGTCGACATCGTTGAAGTAGTCGAACGGTTCCCATCCTCGTTCCGCACAAAGCCGGGCCGTCTCGATAACGCTTGCCAGCCTGTACCCGGCCTTCCTGACTTCACCGTCCGTCACGCCCGCGCACAAGCCACGCAGATCGAGCACGAAATCGCCCTGTATCGCCCCACGGACCGCCGTATCGATGACGGCGACAAGCGGGCGAGGATCGAGCAGAGGGCGCAGGAGACGCAGCCACGGCTTCAAATGGCCCGCATCCGGAAACGTTCGCCAGATGGCTCCCGTAGACATCACCGCCAGCACGTCGGCAACCCACGGATCGTCCCAGAACCATTGTTTCCGGCCATCGGTCTCCGGGCCTCGCAAGAGCCGGAAACCGTTGACGCGCTCCTCTTCCTCCATCCATGCCGCAGCATCCTTCATCCCGTGGAAGCGTCGGCCCCGGCGAACGGCAACCACGTCGCCGTTGACGAGGGCATTGAAGCCGATCCCGGCCGCCGTGATCGTCGCCATCAGTTCCGGCAGTTTCTTCCGGCGCTCGGACTTCGTGGAGCGTGGCATGGCTTCGGGCAGGACATCCAGATCGTCCCAGAGTTTGGCGATGCAATGATCCACCTGGACGAGCCATGCGCCATCGATCGGGAAGGTGCTGTCGAGGATACGCGCAAGGCGCTTCGCCGGAGCCGCCAGCGCCGCGATCTTCTTCTCACGGACGGGTGCGATGCCTTGCAAGCGCAGATGCCGCGCCATAGTGGACTTCGAGCGCCCCGCCATCCGGGCGGCGTTCCTGATGCTCGGCTTGAGTCCAGCTTGCGCCGCCTCTTCCAGAAAGAAAGAAGCTACCATCGCGGATGCGGCACGTTCCTCCCGTCGCCGTTCTGCCTTCCGCTTCGGTCTGCGATAGTTCTGGTTCACCCAGAAGGAGACATCGTCAACCAGCGCTTCGGCCTCGCTGGCATGCAGGTCGCTACCTGCCCCTTCATCTCGAAGCCAGGCATCGAGCGCGTCCCGGCAATGCTGGCGGAGCGCCTGCGCTTCATTCCCATGCTTCTGCACATGCCCGTACGCGCTCTTTCGCAGAAACTCGAATGCTTCGGGATTCGCGCTCACGCAACCGCCATCGGCGGCTTTACAACTTCAGAAATGTCGTTCAGCATTCTGGAACACCTTGTGAAAACCGCCGGAGGGTTGCGAGCCCTGTGATGGCGGTTTTTCCATGCTCGGTCGTAGGCGCGATCTGGTCAACCGCCTCACAAAATCGTTCCGTATCTGAAACAAAATCTAATTGTTGACACCCCCACAAACTACCCCCACATTGTTGGCGCGACATCGAGCAACGCATTGAAAGTAAATGGGTTTCAGGAACGTTTGTCCGGCTCCAGGTTCCCCAGCCAATTCTCCCCAAAAGCCCTTGATTCCTTGATTTTCCAGTCGTGCCGGATATCGTTTTGGCGACTTGGTGCCCGTTGCTCCGGGAGGTCGGCGGACCGTCATCTGAATTCGAATCTGGATGGAGACGATCGCCGTCTTTAGAGTTACGAATGTCTGGGCCCGCGTCCGATTCCCAACCCTTTTTCTTCAGAGGTCGCAATGATACTCGATCCCGCCCTGACGGCCGCCTATATCGTGCTGGCCGCCGCTCTCGCGCTGGCACCCGGACCCGACGTCGTCTTCGTCGTCGCAAATGGCATGCGACACAAGGCCAGAGGGGCTTTCGCCGCCGCCCTCGGCATCGGGGTTGGCTCGCTCGTTCATGCAACCGCCGCAGCGCTGGGCGTTTCTGCCGTCATCGCCGCATCTCCGCTCGCATTCGACATCATGAGGATGGTCGGCGCGGCCTATCTGGCCTGGCTCGGGCTTCAGGCGCTCAGGGCTTTCATCCGCAACGCGGGCGCTGACGCGAAGCTCGGGCAGAGCGAAGAGGTTTCCGTATGGCGGGTCTTCTCACGCGGATTGATCACCAATATCCTCAATCCGAAGGTGGTGATCTTCTACATCGCCCTGCTGCCCCAGTTCGTGAACGTCGAGCTTGGACAGGTCGGCTTGCAGGTGTTCCTGCTCGGCTGCATCCACAATGCCATCGGGTTGACCTTCCTGATCGCGGTCGGGCTCGCCGCCGGAAAGGCTGCCGGGTGGATTTCCAGAACGAGCGTCGGCCGCTGGCTGGACGGAATTGCCGGCATCTTCTTCATTGGCCTCGCAGTTCGCCTGGCCCTGACGGGGCGGCCCAATCAGTAAACCGAAGCCGGCAACTTGCCGATCAGCCTTTCGAAACGGCGAGATCAAGCGAGCCCGAGCCGGAAAGACGCGCGCCGGGGTCGAGCCGTCTTTCCGAGCAGCCGTGATAGGCTTCATTGAACCCATACCGGCAGGTGAGCGGAATCGGCACAGGCCTGATCCCGATTATCGCATCCATCGGCCGCCGGCCTTCCCCCACCTCTCCGGCGACGGGCCTGTCACGAAGCTCTGAACGCGCGGGGCGAGAAGAGGGATTGTCAGCGCGCCGGTAAGAGCCAATATACAGCATGGATCGCTGACGGCATGTGAACGAGGCGCAGGCGAACCGCTCCTCCCCGTGATGGGGGGTGGAATGCGACAGCGGAGCGGTCGCCTGCCTCTTCGTCACCGAAAGGCCAGGTCAGGAACAGGCGGTGTGGCATGATGAACAGACGCAAATTTCTGGCGGCGGGAACGGCGGTCGTCGCTGCGGGCTATCTCGGCATGGGTGTCCACTCGCTTCTTGCCGCATCCGGCGGGACGTTTGCGGTCAGCCATACCGAAGAGGAGTGGCGCAAGCGCCTGACGCCCGAGCAGTTCGACATCCTGCGCAAGCAGGGAACGGAGTATCCGGGATCGAGCCCGCTTCTCAACGAGCACCGCAAGGGCACGTTCTCGTGTGCGGGCTGCGACCAGCCGTTGTTTTCCTCCGACACCAAGTTCGAGAGCAACACCGGCTGGCCGAGTTTCTGGGCACCGCTCGACAATGCGGTCGGCACGACGCGCGACACGTCTCACGGCATGGTGCGGGTGGAGGTCCATTGCAGCCGTTGTGGCGGCCATCTCGGTCATGTCTTCAACGACGGGCCGCGGCCGACGGGACTGCGCTACTGCCTGAACGGACTGGCCCTGACATTCACGCCGGCCGCCGCGTGACCGGGAAAGGCTGAACCATGACCTTCGCCATCCTCGCCTATCTCGCAGGCGTGCTCACCATCGTCAGCCCGTGCATTCTGCCGGTGCTGCCCTTCGTCTTCGCGCGGGCCGGGCAACCCTTCCTCAGCGGCACGCTGCCGATGCTGCTGGGCATGGCCGCGACCTTCGCCGCGGTGGCGACGCTTGCCGCGGTCGGCGGCGGCTGGGCAGTGGACGCCAACGAATATGGACGGCTGATCGCGATGATCATCCTCGCCGCCTTCGGCGTGATCCTGCTTTTTCCGGCGCTGGCCGAGCGCGTCACGCGCCCGGTCGTGGCGCTGGGCGCCCGTCTCAGCGAAACGGCCGACCGCCGCGGCAGGACCGGTGGGCTTTCAGGGGTCGGAACCTCGCTGCTCATCGGCGTGGCGACCGGCCTTCTCTGGGCGCCCTGCGCCGGACCGGTCCTCGGGCTCATCCTGACCGGCGCGGCACTGAATGGCGCGAGCGCCGGAACGACGGCGCTGCTGGCGGCCTATGCGCTGGGCGCGGCGACCTCGCTGGCGCTGGCACTGCTGGTCGGCGGGCGCGTCTATCAGGCCATGAAACGGTCGCTCGGCATCGGCGAATATGTCAGGCGCGGCATCGGTGCCGCCGTGCTGGTGGCGGTCGTGGCGATTGCCTTCGGGCTCGACACAGGCTTCCTGACGCGGATTTCGGCCGAGAGCACCACGGCGCTCGAACAATCCCTGATCGACCGCCTTCAACCGAGGCCGCAGACGGGTGCGAACGGCACCGCGATGGCGCCCTCCATGTCCATGCAGCCCGCTCCGGGCAATGCGATGACGGGCGCCGACAACAACAGCATGATGATGTCCGGCAATCCATCGATGATGATGCAGGGCGGGCCGTCGCCGTCGGGCGATGCGCCGCTTCCGGTTGAATCCATCGTGCCTTCGTTCGACGGTGCGGTCGAGTGGCTGAACTCGCCGTCGCTGACCATGAGCGAGCTCAAGGGCAAGGTGGTGCTGGTCGATTTCTGGACCTATTCCTGCATCAACTGCCTGCGCGCCATTCCCTATGTCCGCGCCTGGGCGGAGAAGTACCGGGATCAGGGCCTCGTGGTCATCGGCGTGCATTCGCCCGAATTCGCCTTCGAGAAGCGGATCGACAATGTCAGGCGCGCGACGCAGACCCTGGCCATCGACTATCCCGTGGCAGTGGACAACGACTATGCCATCTGGCGGACGTTCAACAACCAGTACTGGCCGGCGCATTACTTCATCGATGCCGAGGGCCGCGTGCGCCACCACCATTTCGGCGAGGGCGAATACGAGCAGTCCGAACGGGTGATCCAGCAGCTTCTGGCCGAGGCCGGCCGGCCCGATGTCGCCGAAGATATCGTCGCCGTGAACGCCACGGGCGCGGAAGCCGCCTCGAACGAAGCCGAGGTGCAATCGCCGGAAACCTATATCGGCTATCTCAGGGCGCAGAACTTTCTCGGCGCCGACGGCATGGTCAATGATGCCGCCCATGTCTACACGGCCGAGACACCGCGGCGCAACGAATGGGGCCTGACCGGAAGCTGGGTCGTCGGCCCGGAAAAGGCCGCGCTTTCGCAGGGCGAAGGCAGCCTCTATTATCGCTTCCACGCCCGCGACCTTCACCTCGTTCTCGGCCCCGGCAGCGACGGCAAGCCGGTGCGGTTCAAGGTGACGATCGACGGCAAGCCGCCGGGCGAGGATCACGGCGTCGATACCGATGCCGAGGGCAACGGCACCGTGACGGAACAGCGGCTTTACCAGCTCGTGCGCCAGAGCGGGCCGGTTGCCGACCGCACCTTCGAAATCCGCTTCCTGGACCCCGGTCTGGAGGCCTATGCTTTCACCTTCGGTTGAGGAGACCGCCATGCGAACGAGAGCGAGACTATCCGGCATGTTCACCGCCATCGCCAGCGCTGGCCTCGTTTTCGCGGGGCTTACGCTCACAACGGCAAGCGCGTCCGCCCAGGAGGGGATCGCGATCCCGGCCCCGGCCGTCGATGAGGCGAAGACCAGCGCCGCGAAGGAAACGGCCATCTTCGCCGGCGGCTGCTTCTGGGGCGTTCAGGGCGTGTTCCAGCGCGTCGAGGGCGTTGCCAACGCGGTGTCAGGCTATGCCGGCGGCGCGGCCGCAACCGCGCGGTACGAGATGATCGGCAGCGGCAGGACCGGCCACGCGGAAGCGGTCAGGATCACCTACGATCCGGGCAAGATCACCTACGGTCATCTTCTGCACATCTATTTCTCGGTGGCGCACGATCCGACGCAGCTCAACCGGCAAGGCCCCGATATCGGCACGCAGTACCGTTCGACCGTCTTCCCGGTGAACGAGGAACAGGCCCGTATCGCCAAGGCCTATATCGACCAGCTCAACAAGGCGCGGGTCTACGATGCCGCCATCGTCACCACCATCGAGCCGGAGAAGGCTTTCTACCCGGCGGAGGATTACCATCAGGATTTTCTGACCAACAATCCGACCTATCCCTATATCGTCCACAACGACCTGCCGAAGATCGAGAACCTGAAGCGACTGTTTCCCGACGATTTCCGGGCCGATCCGGTTCTGGTCGCCAAGGTGGGCATCGACGGCTGAAAGCCGGGACAGCACAGGGGAACCTAGCAATCCCGGTGGCCGGACGTCTTACGCGTCGGCCTTCGCATTCGCCGGCGTCACGAACGTGTTGTCGAACATCGCGCCCGGCCCGAGGGAGGAATATTCTTTCCAGCCACGGATGCGCTCGGCATATATTCTCGCCAGATGCCGGTCGAGCACCAGGTTCTTGTAATACTTGATATAATAGTGCCTGAGCTTGCGTCCGGCGGCCTTTCCCTCGGGGGAATCCTTGTACTTGTCGGCAAAATAGGCGCAGGCGCTTCCCCAGAGCCGGGACTTTTCATAGGCCGAGTCGTAATTCTTCTGGGTCGAGCCGGCGCCGATATGCTGCGTTTCGGCGCGCAGCACGCGGGCGAGCCTGTAGCCGCAATCGCGCGTTCTCAGGCACAGGTCGTTATCCTCGAAATACATGAATATGTTTTCGTCGAAAAAGCCGATCGTCCGGAAAGCGCTCATGCGCATGAACATGAACGCGCCGGACACCTGCTCGCAATAGTCCACATCCGTAATCCGGGCATCACCCCTGCCGCCGGTTTCCTCCCGGGGGCCGAACAAGGCCACTTCGGGATGAGCGTCCGCAGCCGCGACGCAGACCGAAAGGCAATCCTCCCCGACAAAAAGATCCGGGTTGATCACCACCGCATAATCGGTTTCCACCAGACGCAGGCCGACATTGCATCCCCGCCCGAAACCGACATTTTTGGGAAGTGAGATAACCTCCACCGAGGCACGGGCCCGTTTCGCCTGCTCGGCGGTGTCGTCACGGCTGGCATTATCCACCACGATGACGCGGACACCGTCCGGCAAGGATTGCAATGCCTTGCCGATGACATGCGCGCTGTTGAACGTGGTGAAAACGGCAGTCACTCTGTCGGCGAAATCCATGCTACGGCTCTTTCCATCGTACCGGTCGCCCATGAAGCGACACCATACCGCCGTACCTCGCCTTTATGTCTTGCGAAGACGCCCGGGAGGCATCTTCTATCCGAACGCCGCCGCATTTTCCAGATGCGGAGAACAGCGTCCTTCTCCAGTCTGGCCGCGCCATCCCGACGTCTCAGACGCTTTGCAGGTCCTGCACTTCGTAGGTCCAGACGCGGAACGCCTTGAGAACGTGCGGGCCGAAGGAATTGACGAGCGGTATGTCGGCCGCATCCCGGCCGCGCGCGACCACGATCCGGCCAATCCGCGGCGTGTTGTTGCGCGGATCGAAGGTGTGCCACTCGCCGTCCAGGAAGACCTCGATCCAGGCGCTGAAATCCATCGGATCGACGACCGGAACGCCTATATCGCCGAGATGGCCGTTGACGTAGCGGGCGGGAATGTTGAGGCAGCGGCAGAGCGTGACGGCGAGATGGGCGAAATCGCGGCAGACGCCGACGCGCTCATGGAACACCTCATAGGCCGTCCGCGTCGAGCGGGCCTGCATGTAGTCGAAACGGATGTGGCCGTGAACGAAATCGCAGATCGCCTGCACACGGCCCCAGCCGGGCGGCACCGTGCCGAACATGTCCCAGGCGGCCTGGCTGAGAAGGTCGGTTTCGCAATAGCGGCTGCCCATGAGATAGTTGAGGCAATCGTCCGGCAGTTCCGCCACAGGAAGCTCCCGCGCGTCCGGCAGCACCCTGTCCGGCCGGCCGTCGTCCTCGATGGTGGCATCGCCCCATATCATCAGGTCGCCCGCCGGCGCGACGAGCCGCCGGCAGCGGTTGCCGAAAAGATCCCGGTAGGTCGATGTCGGGACATCGGGATCGGTGAACACCGTTTCCGCCCCCCTGATGTCGGCCGCGCGATCGTCATGGACCGACAGAAGACACACCAGAGCGGTGGGTTGCCGGCAGGCCAGCGTGATCTCGTAACCGTAGCGGATCAGCATCCGGGCGGGGTCCTCTCTTGGAGCGATTTCAGGAAAAGTATGAGGCGGTTTTCCGTTCGGAATTGCGCAAAAACAAATAATCAAAGCCTTTCAGCGTTTCCGTGAAAAGATCGAATGCCCCCTAATGGAAATCGGCGGCGGTCAGAGTGTAGGACGGGCGGCGGCCCTGGGCATAGGCCTTGCGCGCGATATCGTGGATCGACGTTCGCAGGGCATCGAAGGCCGAAAGGCACTTCGCCTCCAGCGACCCGGCCCGGCGTGCGGCAACATCCGATTTTGCCAAAGCGCCCGCCTCGATGAAGAACCGCACCTCGAACATGCCGTCATGGCCGATGAAGCGCACGGCGTTGCGTGTTTCGTCGAAGCTGCGGCTCGGATTGGGAAAGGCCAGCGTCATGACTGGCACCCCGCGTCCGTGGGAGCCCGCACGACGGCCGGCCGGGTGGCGACACGCTCCTTCCGGCGAGCGAGACTGCGGAGGTTGAGGGACAGCATGCCGCAGGTGGCATCCGCCCGGCTGAGGCCGGTCATCGCCTCGCCGTCGATGCGTGCCGGCACGCCGGTGAAGACGTGATAGATCGTCCAGGACCGGTCCCCTTCGACGCGGCGACCGTATTGATGATCCATCGTTGCGGATGGCAATGCTCCGCCTTCGTTTTCCCAGACACCGAGCGCAAACGCCCGTCGGGGACTGTCGATTTCCGTTCTCAGGATATTCATGGTGATGACCTTTCGTCAAAATGTCTCAATGGCGCCGGGGTCGCCTGAATAGAGTTCGTTCCCCTGCCCGTCCCTTATGGTCATGGCATCCGGCCGCTGCGGCATGCCGAGGGTCTGCGCCAGCCGCCGGGCGATTTCGATCGCGTCAGCGAGATCGGCGGCTTCCGCGACCTCACGGCCGACGACGGCGTGCGCATCGTCCCTGTTTCGGGTGCGGTAGAACTCGATCTCGACCTTCACCGACCCTCTCTTCCCTCTAAGAGCGCGCCATTCCCTTCAGTTCCGGTCCACCGGCTCGAGATTGTCTTCCGTCGTCACCCGCTCATGACGCTCCTCGTCGTTGCGGATGCGATACTGGAAAGACGTGCCCTGCGGCGGCAGCACGCAGGTGATGCGGTAGACATCGGGAGAGCGGATGGCGGACTTGATGAAGCCGGCCTTCATCCGGACGCGCTGCCCCACCGCGAAAAGATGCGTTGCCGCGGCGCGTCGGACAGGGCGGGTATAGGATTGCCGGAAATGGATAGCGGTCATCGCGTGTTCTTGATCCTTTTCGAGTGCGGCCTGAAGATCGGCCGGATCGACCGGCACCATCTGCCAGGCGGAGGCTTGCCGGCCGATTGCCGGCAGGTGGATGACAGCGCCCAGACGCCGGCAGGCATGGCGGGAGACGGCCTCGATCAATGCCTCGTCCTGCTCGACGCGGTATTGTCCGGCCGGTTGCGCCACGGTGAGGCCAGGCAGGCGGAACGGGAACGAAAAACGGGCGACGGTCTGCGTGGCGCGGCTGGCCATGTCTCGGTCTCCACAAGTTCGACCGCGCCGGACCGGCACGGTGCATTCGCTGTCGAGAATTCGGTATCGGATGGCGGGCCGCAGCGCGCGGTCCACCAAGAACCGGAGCCGCGAAACCATGTTCTTCAGGCTCAACGAGCATCATGTATGCGCCCCAAATGAGTTTCGAACAAGGCGTGAAGAAATTTTTATTTCTAAATTCATATAAAAAATACAACATCCGAATGAAAATCACTCTTATCCAAAAATAAATATCGCGTCATAACGTATATAATAATCCGGAAATCAATTTATTTATTTCAATAATTTCACATAAACCGGATTTTAAATTTGAAAATCCTGTCCTCGAAATAGCAAAGGTGTTATGAATGAATTGCGGACGCCCTATTCGCAGGCCGCAGAAAGATCCCGATGACATCCCATCCAGTCGCCGACCGCGCCGTCCTCCGGCCTGTGGATGGCGGCGCCAGACCCGGGAACAGGATCGTCACCCCCACCCCATCAGCCAAAAGCCGCAGGACGGCGAAACGACCGCCGGCATTCCGGCAGGAAAACCCGCTCCGGCGGCCGATAGCGGCGCGGGGCGGGCATAAGCATGCGCACCTCAATCGTCCCGCGACAGCGGGCGCAAACCGAATATCGATCAGAAAGGATTGATTTCATGGCCATGCAAAGCACGACGAAACCATCCCTGTCCCAGCGCTGGGAAAACTATCAGCCTTCGAAGGGCGCGTTGATCTGGGCATGTATCGGGGCGGTCGTCGCCACGATCGTCATCGGGTTCAACTGGGGCGGCTGGGTGACGGGCGGCACGTCCCGCGCGGCAGCGACCACTGCCGGCGATGTCGCGCGCGGCGAACTGGCGACCGCCATCTGTGTCGAACGGTTCAACGCGGCGCCGGACGCGGCGGCCCGCCTCACGGAATTCAAGGCCCTGCCCGATAATTACAGGAGGCGCCAGTTCGTGGAGACCGGCGGCTGGGCGACGATGCCCGGGCAGACGACCGCCGACAGGCTCGGCGGACAAGGCTGTGCCGCCGCCCTCTCCGCCTGAAACCGGCCTTCTCCGGCACGCCTGCGCTCCGGTGCCTGCCGGAGCGATTCCACGACCGACCACAACAGGGAACATGCCCATGATCCGTTTCGTAACGAAGCCCGACCCGCAGCCCCAGACGCCGGAAACCATATTGCCGCCGGAAGCCGAAGACCAGGACCGCGCACTGGCTCCCGAGGCGAAGACCAGTGGGGAGCCGGCATCCGGCCCCGGCCGCAGGCAGCGACGCGCCCGGCCAGCCGTCGACGCCGACCGCCTTCTTTGAACCGAACGTGTCACGCCGGGTAAAAGCGTTCGACGCAGCGACAAGCTATGCCCGCGTTCCGCATGTCCGGTTTGACTGTCTATCGGCGTTTCATGACGCGTCAAACTGCTGACAAACGGCGCCTCGCTCTCCTTCGTCATGGTCGGGCTCGACCCCCGACCATCCACCGCGCCGCTTGCGGCGTGGGCCCTCAGGTCGAGCCCGAGAGTGACAAAGGAAAAGTTTTGTCAATACACGGCTTCCAATCTTTCTTTCTGGTTTACTTCACCTTCTCCAGTTAAAAAAATTCCCGTTCAACTTATATAATATTTGCATTTTGTTATTGCCTTGGGCAACATCCCGGCCAAGTCGATTTGCGTTGGGGAGACAGAAGCTTGGTAGACTTTCGGTATTTGCGTATCAATCTGTTCTACAAGTTACTGATGCCGTTTTCGGCCCGCACGCGACGCAAGCGCATGGAACAATTCTGTTCGATCATGAATATCGACCGCAGCGTCACTGTTCTGGACCTTGGCGGACAGCCGATGATCTGGGAACCGGTCGATCCCAGCCTGGATATCACCATTCTCAATCTTCCGGGGATCGCGCAGGCTGCCCCGCATTCCCACCACACCATCCGTTACGTCGAGGGCGATGCCTGCAATGTGACGGGCTACGAAGACCAGAGCTTCGACATCGTATTCAGCAACAGCGTCATCGAGCATGTCGGCGACGAGCGCTTCCGGGCGGCCTTCGCACGCGAGGTCCAGCGGCTCGGCAAGAGCTACTGGGTGCAGACGCCCTGCAAGTATTTCCCCATCGAGCCGCATAACGGCATGCCGTTCTGGTGGTTCTATCCCGCATCGCTGCGCCGCTTCATCGTCGAGCGCTGGCGGCGCAAGCTGCCGGCCTGGACGGAGATGATCGACGGCACCGATATCGTCTCGCGCAAGGAGCTCGAGCGGCTGTTTCCGGAGGCCAGGGTGATCGTCGAGCGGTTCATGGGGCTGCCCAAATCCTACATCGTCTTCGACAACCGGGCCGCTTCGAAGCGATGACCTTTTATTCATGGCGCTTGGTGCGCCGATACTGGGAAAAACCGCGGCAGAGGCGTCCATGACCATCGATATCGTTCTTTCCGCCGACCGGGGCGTACTCTACGGCCTTGCGACCACGGTGCGCTCCGCACTGGAATCGTCGTCGGACATCGTGAACGTCCATGTGCTGGCAACCGGCTTTTCGGAAAAGGACCGCGCGGATCTCAAACGGTCGTGGGCGCACGGCAAGTGCGGGACCGTCGCGTTTTACGACGTTCCGGCCGAAAAGCTCGCGCCGTTCCGCTCGACCAAGTACCTGAAGAGCAAATCGGCCTATGCCCGCTACTTCATCGCCCTCCTCCCCGCCGACGTGACGCGCTGCATCTATCTCGACACCGATCTTCTGGTGATGCGGGATCTCGCCGAAGCCGCGCGAATGGATCTCGCCGGCCATCCGATCGCCGCCGTCGCGGACGTGTCCGTGCGGACCCGCAAGAGCTGGCCCGAGTTGCGGGCGCGGCTGGGGCTTCAGGACGAACGCACCTACTTCAACAGCGGCTTCCTGATCATCGATCTCACCGCCTGGCGGGCGCATGACATCGAGCAGGCGCTGGTGGACATCTCGATTGCCGCGTTCGACAGGCTGGATTCGCAGGACCAGGATGCCCTCAACCTCGTCTTCGAAAACAAAACGCTGCTCCTCGACCCCGACTGGAACACCTCACAGTATGAACGGCCCGAGCGGCTGGAGGGCAGGATCATCCACCTGATCGGCACCGTAAAGCCGTGGCATGCCCGCTATGCGAAGAAGCTGGACGATCCCTATATGAAGAACGTCATGTACGACGGCTTCTACGGCATCCTCGACAGGACGGCCTACAGGGGCTACCGGCCGTGGAATGTCGCCGGCCTCGGCGCCCTTGCCGAAACGTTCAGGGGCAACATCCCCACCCGCGACATGATCGCCGGCAAGCTGCGCCGGATGGTCTCGCGAAACGGATAGGTCCGGGAGGCGTCACAGCCGGAAGGCAAAGCGTAGCGTATCGCGGACCTGCTGGATCCTCGATCGCAGATAGCCCCTTTCCGCCCGCGTGTAGGTTCGCTCCACATAGCCCGTATAATGCAGGATGAACGGCAGGCCCGGGCCCGAGGCGCAGGCCGCGCTGTCGAAGGTCGGCGTCGTCTCGCGGTATCGATCCATGAAGGCGGCGGCGAATTGCCGGAGCGTTTCCGCCTGTCCGGCGGGGATCGGGGACGGCGCCCCCGGGCCGGGCAGCCTGCCGTAGATCGCATGGAAGGTGAGCGCCGCCACGAAGTAGTTGCCGACCGGCGTCAAGTGGACGTCGTCCGAAAAGATCGCATCCGCCGCCTGCCTGTCGTCCGCGAAGGCGAAACCGGGCAGAGCCGGGTCGTCGCGCAGATGCGCCATCAGGTCCGCCAGCGCAAGGGACACGGGGATCATGAAGATGCGGTCCGGCCGGCCCTCGGCCGCGATCCGGTCGTTCACCCGGGCAACCGTGCATTGCCAGACCGGCCATGCCGCCCGCTCATAGGCGATCCAGTCGGCAAGGTCGCTCTTGTCCGATACGTCGAGCCACGGGGTGAAGAAAAACGTCTGCCCTTGCGGGTTCGCCGCCACGAACCTGTCCTGATAGGCGCCCAGATGCGTCACCGTATCCTGCCACAGAAGCGTGTCGAGCAGCCTGTGCTGCTCGGTGATCAGCAGGATGTCGTATGGCCCCGCCTCCGGCACCTCGGGCGCACGCAGCTCCGCCAGCACGTCGATCGGCCGGCCCTCAGGGTCCGTGCCGGCGGAAAATCCCGACCACGGCCTTGCCGCGTCGTCGCCGAAGGACCGGCTCCTGATCGACGATCCACCGATATGCTGCCGGTTCCAGACGATCGGCAGGCCGCTAGCATCGGCGATCTCGCTGAGAAAGTACGGCACGGGGCGGTCTGTCAGGCTGTGGCCGGAGATGAAGATGTGGCGCCGGGCTTCCATTCCGGCCGGGTCCGGCAGCGAGAGATGCACGGGGGTATCCTTTCCGGTTTGCGGTGCCCCGGCGGCGAATGCGAAGAGGATCGATCCCGCAAGGACGGCGGCGGCAGAGAGTGCGAAGGCACGCGACATCATTCAGGCAAACTCCACGAGCAGGTCCGCACGGCGGCGGTAGAGCGTTTCCTCATCGAAGCGGGCGCCGGACGCGGCCGCATCGCGAACCAGTTGCGCCAGATCGCGGCGGCTGGTGGCGAGGTCCGCGATCCGGCGGCCGAGCGCCCCGGCATCGTGAAGCGGGGTCAGGACGCCGCCGCCCTGTTCGGCAACCAGATCCTCGGCATAAGGGGAGGTGTAGCCGACGATGGGGCAGCCGCAGACCAGCGCCTCGATCAGGCATCGCGGCGATTCCGGCGTCTTGTGGCAGAACACGAACAGATCGCTGTCGCGCATCGCGTCCAAAACCGCCTCCCGGTCGGCGACATGGCCGGCGAGACGGATATGACCGGACAGGCCCTTCTCGCGGATCAGGCCGCGCATCGCCTCCACGAGCGGACCGTCCCCCAGCCATCGCGCCTCGAGCGGGACGCCGGCGCCGGCCGCGGCCGCCAGAGCGTCGATCCAGTCCTGCGGCCCCTTCATGGCCGCCGCCCGTCCGACATAGACGATCCGAAGCGGCGCGCCGGACAGAAGCCGCTCCACCTTCGCCTCCAGCCTCTCCCCGTCGATGCGGTCGGCGCGCTGCGTGTGGACGTCATACATGCACACGGGGTTGGAGGAGAAGCCGGCATAGGCGTTGTAGGTATCGCGTCCCTGGAACAGGCCGAGCGAACTGCGGCCGATGAGATAGCGATGATAGCGCTTCATGACCGGCAGCGTCATGCGCTCCTTCATGCGCCGGCGGAACCTGTGGTCCGGAAGCGTCCTGAGAATGACGTCGTGCTCGACCCGATCGAACCAGACGGCGAACTTGCGGCCCTGCGCATCCGCTTCCAGCGCGGCGACCGCACCCCAGTCGCCGGACAGATAACCGAGCGTGAAGCAGAGGTGATCGCTGTCGCGAATGGCCTGCCCGAGCAGCGCGCGCGTCCGCCTGTAGGTCCGCGCGAATGCCGTGATCCTGTAGGCGAACGGCAGTTCCATGAATTCGACGCGCCCGGAACAGGGCAGATCCACGACGTCGACCCAGGCGACGGAGGTGTCCTCCTCGCGCTCGGCATCGAGAACGATGCCGGCGAATGTCACCTGCCGGAAATTCTCCGCATAGCGGACGAGACCGGCGCAGGTCTGATCGTCGAGCTGGAGACCGCGCGGGCCGCGGCGCAGACGGACCGCCGTGACGAGCAGAACGCTTGCATCGGCGCGAGGCGGCAGCGTTTCCCGGCCTTTCGTGTCCTGCACATCCAGCATGGCGCCGCCTTCAATCCGTCAGGTTGGCCGTCTCAAGACGGCGAAATAACCCGGCATGCCGGGAAGCCGTCATCGTCAAGCCGGTGAGAATGTAACCGTCCTCGATGGTCAGGCGGCCTTCGAGGATCGTGCCGCGAGCGATGCCGGCGGCATCCCTGCGGAACCGCGCATGATAGGAAGACGCATGGAGAGCGATGTCGATATCCTGAAAATCCAGGAGGACGCCCGTCAGTGGATACTGGCATTTGTAGAGCGATTCCTTCGCGCTGAAGATCGCCCGGGCCAGCAGCATCCGGCGCTCCGGCGGCTGGCGGCCGAGCCATGCCTCCTCTTCCGGCGTGCAGATCGTTTCGACCAGATCCGCCGGCAGAGGTTCGGCCGGCTCCACGTCGAGGCCGATCGATCCATAGCCGTCGCGGACCAGTGCCACCGCCGCAACGCAGAGCGTGGCGCAATGGCTGATGCTGCCGACGACGCCCTCGGGCCAGACGGGCGCACGGTCGGGCGCGGCGGGAATGGCGACGCCTTCCAGCCCGAGGGCACTCATAGCCATCCGCGCGCAGGCGCGTCCGGCGTGAAACTCGCGCCTGCGGCTGTCGACGGCGCGCTCCACGAAGCGTTCCTCCTCGCGATACGGACGGGCGACCGCGGCGCGCGGATCGCAGCACGCCGTCCCGACGCCTTCGGCAAAAAGAGCCCGCAACGCCTCCATGCCGCTCAGGTCCGCGCGCGCGTCAAGGCCGCCCGCCTGTCCCCGAGCGCCGCGCGCCGCATGGCCGCCCGGTCGGCCACCTGACTCAGCCGGTCGTCCTCCTTCTCGCGGTTGGCGAGGTGGCCGGCCAGCGTCCCGACCGTCGGAAAGCGGAAGATGTCGGTGATCGTCAATTCCGGCGCGAGGCCGGCCTTGAGGTCGCGGTGAAGCTGGACGGCCAGAAGGGAATGACCGCCGATGGCGAAGAAATTGTCGTTCACACCGACACGCTCCAGCCCCAGCGTCCGCCTGTACGCCTCGGCGATATCCTTCTGGAGCGTGCTTTCCGGGCTGACGAAGGCCTGCGCCGCAGCCGGCGCGGTCGCCGTCGCCGTCGCCGGCTTGGGCAGCGCCTTGCGGTCGACCTTCGCGTTCGGCGTCAGCGGGAAGGCGTCGAGCGTGACGACATGGGCCGGAATCATGTAATCCGGCAGGGTTTCGCCGAGATGCCGCCGCAGCGCATCCTCGGAGACCGGCTCGCCGCTCAGCCGGACATAGGCGACGATGCGGACATCGTCTGCCCGGTCCTCGCGGGCGATCACCACCGCCTCGGCAATGCCGGGGAACGTGGCGATGCGCGCCTCGATCTCGCCAAGCTCGATACGGTATCCGCGCACCTTGACCTGATAGTCGGTTCGTCCGAGGAAGCGCAGGGTTCCGTCATCCGTGCGGCAACCGAGGTCGCCGGTGCGGTAGATGCGGCCGGGAGCGAAGGGATTGGGCAGGAAGCGTTCGCGCGTCAGTTCCTCGCGGTGGAGGTATCCGCGTGTCACCCCGTCGCCGCCGATGTAAAGCTCGCCGGGCTGGCCGGGCGCCGCCGGCTTTCCGGCCGCGTCCAGCACGTAAAGCTGCGTATTGGCGATGGGCCGGCCGAGCGGAACGACGCTTTCCGACATGTCCGCGGTCATCGTCGACGACCAGATCGTCGTCTCGGTCGGGCCGTACATGTTCTCGACGCTCGCCTGCGTCAGCGTGCGGATATCGGCGAGAAGCGACGCCTGAAGCGCTTCGCCGCCGATGAACAGGTGGCGGATCCGGGCGAAGGCCGAACGGTCGGTCTCGCTCATCAGGAACATGCGCGCCATCGACGGCGTGCATTGAAGATGCGTCACATTGTGGCGGCGAACATCCTCCTCGAAGCTGTTGTCGGAGACCGCATCGGTCATAGCAGCCGGCGCCCGCGCCAGGGAAACCGCCTGGGCGAGAGGCGTGAGCCTTTCGAGAACGAGGCCGGCGGGAACCCCGAAATCGATGAGGCAGGCGATTTCGCTGACGCCGATGGCGGCCACCTGATCGATCCGCCGCAGCGCATCCTCGACGGTGCCGAACAGGCCGCTGTCCTCGAAATAGCGCAGGAAGGCGAATTCGAGGATGGCGTCCATCTCGTCCGGGTCGAGCGATTGCAGGTCGATATCCATTGCGCTCGACGCGCCCTGCGGCTTCTTGAAGGCCGGAAAGGCCCAGGCATATTGCTTGATGAGCGCCGCGGCGCTGCGCAGGTAATCCTTCATCGGCCCGCGCGCGGCGTCGCGCACCTCCTCGCGGTCCTCGCCCAGCAGCGTGTGCAGCATCAGCGTGACCTTGTAGTCGTCCGGATTGCGGCCGCATTCCACCAGCGTCTCGCGATAGATGCGCAGCTTGTCCGCCAGTTCCTCTATCGACTGGCCGAGCAGGTGGGTCAGGATGTGGGCGCCGATCCGCGCCGCCTCGCGATAGGTCTCGGGATTGCCGGCCGTGGTCAGCCAGACGGGCAGTTCGGCCTGCACGGGCCGGGGCTGCGTCACGATGCCGGCGGTGCCGTTGCCGAAATCGAATTCGACGCGCTCGCCGCGCCACAGTTTCCGCACGGTTTCGATATCGCGCAGAAGCGCGGCCTTGTTGTTCGGCGGCGCGTTTTCAGGCCGCAGGACGAAATCCTCGGGCATCCAGCCGGAGGCGAACGCCACGGCGACGCGGCCGTTGCTGAGATTGTCCAGAACCGCCCATTCCTCGGCCACGCGAACCGGGTGATGCAGCGGCAGGACGCAACTGCCGGCCCGGATCGACAGGTTTGTCGTGAGCGCCGCGATGGCGGCCCCGGTGACGGACGGGTTAGGATAGGGCCCGCCGAAGGCGTGGAAATGCCGCTCCGGCGTCCAGATCGACTGAAAACCGTTGGCATCGGCAAATTTCGCGCTTTCGAGCAGCAGGCGATATTTGGCCGGCCCTGCCCCGTCGTCGTTGCCCCAGTAGAACAGGCCGAAATCCATCGCCGCGCCGCTACCGTTCGCACGCCGCACAGCTACCGGCACGGCCTTGTGCTCCTTTGCGCTGGCGGAATAAATGACGACCTTGAAGCCCCGCGCCAGCGTCCAGAACAGTTCGAGAACCGAAATATCGAAGGACAGGCTGGTCACGGCGAGCCAGACGGGCTGGCTGGCCCTGTCATACGCGATCCGCTCGTCCATTCCGGCGAAGAAGTTGACGACGTTGCGGTGCTCGACCATCACGCCCTTCGGGCGGCCCGTCGAGCCGGACGTATAGATCACATAGGCCAGATGATGCGGCCCGACCTCGACGGCAGGCGGCTGCGCCGGCTGCGACCCGGCGAGAATGTCCTCCACGAACACGGTCCTGACGCCGGGCGCGGTGAGCGCACCGGCAAGGGTGCGGCTGGAAAGGATGACGGGAATGCCGCTGTCCTCCACCATGTAGGTGAGGCGGTCGGCCGGGAAATGCGGATCGAGCGGCACATAGGCGCCGCCCGCTTTCTGGATGGCCAGGGCGCCGACAACGAGATCGATGCAGCGCGGCAGGTTGAGGCCGACCATCGTGTCGGGTCCGATCCCCATGCCGACCAGCGCATGGGCGATCCTGTTGGCGCGCTCGTCGAGTTCGCGGTAGGTGATCTCCTCGTTGCGCCATGCCAGCGCCACGGCCTCGGGCGTGCGTGCGGCCTGACGCGCGATGAGCGTGTGGACGCAGGCCGAGCCGTCATATTCCCGCGCCGTGTCGTTCCACGCGTAAAGCACCCTGTCGGTCTCTTCGGGCGACATCAGCGGCAGGTCGGCGACGAGGCCCTCCTGCGTGGCGAAGGCCGAGGCGAGCCATTCGACCTGCCGGGCATATCGCGACGCGACCGCATCGGAGAGCCGGGCGCGATCGTAGATCAGCCGGTCGGCGCCGCCGGCGGCGCCAACCACGAAGGTCAGCGCGCATCCGGCAATGCCGGCCGCGTCGGCGGTATTACCGGTCTCGACGATGCCGACGGTCAGCCGGACGTCTTTCAGCTCCGGCTCGCGCCAGGTCAGGTCGTCCAGATAGGTTCCCTCGCCGCGCAGGACCTCGAGCCGGCCCGCCACGTCGGCGGTAAAAGCGCTGACAGAACCGGCCGAAGGCAGTTCGATGCGCAGCGGCACGCTTCTGGCGAAATAGCCGGGGAAGCGGCCGGCATGGCGCAGGACCGCATCGCCCGAATAGGCGACGTCGAGCCGGTCCTGACCCGAGAACCGGGCGAGGAACGCGGCAATCGCCGCCATGCGGCCGTCCGCCGTCAGGCGCGCCGGAAGGTCGAGCGCGATGCCGGCGAGATCGCCATCCCGCTGCGGTGTCTCGGCCACATCGAACAACTGGACGTCTTCCAGGGCCCGCAACCGCGCGACCGCCCTGTCCTCGTTGCGCACCACCTCGGCGACGGCGCCGTTCAGCGCCTCGATCTCCGCGTCCGGCAGCAGGGGCAGGGTCTCGCCCGGCCGAACGCTGGCGGAGAGGCGGATTTCGCGCCCGCCATCGCGGCAGACACCATCGATGACGACGTCGCCCTGCGCCGTGGCGACCACGACGCCATCCGTGCCGGCCGCGCGAACGCTGCCGGCCGGCACCCCGCCCGCCCCCGGCCCGGAGATTTCGAACTTGGTGAGAAGGAAGACGCGGCCGGCGTGGCGCACCTTCGGATGCACCAGCCGGTTGGCATAGCCGGGGCCGAAGTTCAGGGCGCGGTACAGGCGCGACAGTTCCTCCGCCGTCCTGTCGAACAGCAGGGTTCCCGCCGCATCCGGGCGGCGGTTCTTCGCGAAATAGCTGCGCTGCGAAAAGTCCTGCGGGCGCCCCGTCAGCGTCCCGTTCTCGATATCGGCGACCAAAGTCGCAAAGGTCTCCGCGCCGGCAGCAAGGCATTTGGTGTTCAGGGTCAGGCTGATATCGTCGGGGCTGATGTCGAAGCGGGCCTGCGCGTAAATGCGGCCCTCGTCGGCGCCGGTGGTGATTTCATGCCAGGTCACGCCGAATGACGTCTCGCCCGCGATGAGCGCCCAGGCGGGCGCATTCAGGCCGGCGAAACGTGGCAGGGGGCCATCATGAAAGTTGACGGCGCCGCTTCTGGCCTTCTGCCAGACCGCCTGCGGGATCATGCGAAGGTTGGCGATGCTGAACAACCAGTCGTAATCGACCGATTGGAGGGAGCGTGCGAGATCGTCGCCCCATTCCAGCGCCGGAATGTCGTGCTGGCGCGCCCAGTCCCTGACGGACGGGCTGGCCGAGACCACACCGTTGATCCGGTGGCCGCGGTCGCGCAGCAGCGTACAGCATTGTACCAGCAGCGATTCATCGCCGATGAGAAGGCAATCGAACATATAAACACCACCCCGCTACGATTACGCGCCACCCGTGTCAGCCAAGCCGATCGACATTCGACTTTCCAGTCAAAATTCCCTATAAATCTCCCCGCCGTCAAACATGCAGGCGGAACACCCGGATCGAATTAAGCTGAAATGTATCTCGCAATAGATCAACATATAACACATACAAAATGCAATGTTTAAATTTCCGGACAGAAATCGAACTTGACTACACCATTCACAAATCCGTCTATATTTTACATGGACCTTATACGATTAAGCATAATTAGAAAAAATTTCCGTCACTAACCATGTTTTCAGTTTTCCCGAATGAAACTTACCCCGAACGCGCGTTAATACATATACCGTTCCCCGTAATTATTGTAAACTACGCTGCGAGGCGAAGGAATATCGTAGCCCGCGCCGGAATTCCTTGATGGAAGTGCAGGATGAAGATTGGTTATTTCCTGAATACGTATCCTGTACCAAGCGGCACCTTCATCCGCCGGGAAATCGAAGCCCTCGAAGCCGAAGGCGAGACGGTATCGCGCTTCGCGGTCCGGCGCTTCGCGGGAGAACTGGTGGACCCGCGCGACATCGCCGAAAGCGACAAAACCGTCTATCTGCTGGAAGGAAACGTTGCGGACCTGATGCTGTCCACCCTGCGCGAAATCCTGCTCAATCCGGCCGGTGTCATGCGGATGCTGCCCGCCTGGATCACGCTCGTCCGCAACGCGGGTGGCGAGCCGATCCGTCATGCCGCCTATGCGATGCAGGCCGCCAGCCTGCGCCGGAAGACGCGCCGCGCCGGCATCGCCCACGTCCATGCGCATTACGGCACCAATACAGCGGCGGTGGTGATGCTCGCCCGTCTCATGGGCGGCCCGCGTTACAGCTTCACCGCCCACGGGCCGGATGAATTCGTCGACGCCGAATCCCGCAGCTACGCCCTGAAAATCCGGCATTCGTCCTTCGTGGTCGCCATTTCGGACTATTGCAAGCGCGTCCTGAGCGGCATCGGCGGGGACGAGGACAGCCGCCGGAAAATCGAGGTGGTGCGGTGCGGCCTGCGCCTGGAGGACTTCGTGCCGCCGCCTCCCATCCAGCCCGGCAACCTCACGCTGGTCTGCGTGGGGCGCCTGTGCCCGCAGAAGGGGCAGGTTCATATCCCCGCGGCCGTGGCGGCCTTGCGGGGCGACTTTCCCCAGCTTCGCGTCATTCTCGTCGGCGACGGAGAAAGCCGGGCCGACGTCGAGGCGGAAATCCGCCGCCACGGCGTCGAAAGGCAAGTCCTCCTGCATGGCTGGGCCTCAAACGAGGAGGTGCGCCGGCTGATCCGCGACGGCCGCGCGCTCCTGCTGCCGAGCTACGCCGAGGGGCTGCCGATCGTGCTGATGGAATCGCTGGCCCTGTGCCGGCCCGTCATCACGACGACGATCGCCGGCATACCGGAACTCGTCGATGCGACCTGCGGCTGGCTCGTCCAGCCCGGCGACCACGCGCAACTCGTCGCGGCCATGCGCTCGGCGCTGGAAGCCACGCCCGCCGACATCGACCGGATGGGACGGGCGGGCCGCGCAAGGGTCATGGCCATGCACGACATTCGCAGGCTGGCGGGCGATCTCGCCCGGCTGTTCGCAGGCGGCGGGAATCGCTGATGGCCATTTCGCAGAGACGTGTCGTCACGGGAGCGATGTGGACGATCGGAACCTATGTCCTGACCGTCGGGATACGCTTCGTATCCAACATCATCCTGTCGCGGATCGTGGTTCCCGAGGTGTTCGGCGTGCTGATGATCATCACCACGCTGAAGTTCGGCATCGAACTTTTGACGGATGTCGGCATCGCCCAGAACGTCGTGCGCAGCAAGGACGGCGACAAGAAGTCGTTCCAGAACACGGCCTGGACGCTTCAGTTCGTCCGTGGCCTCGTTCTCTTCGGCCTGCTGACGATGGCCGCCTATCCCCTCAGCCAGATCTACCAGATCCCCGCCTCGGCCATCCAGTTGAGCGGCCTGACGCTGGTCATCCTGGGAGCGGCGTCGACCTCGATCTATTACCTGCAACGGCAGATGCAGCTCATGCGGATGAACCTGTTCGACCTGGCGGTCGACGCCGTTTCCGCCGTGCTCGTGGTCGGCCTCGCCCTGATCAACCCGACCGTGTGGTCGATCATCGCGGCCAATCTGCTCGGCGCCGCCTTTCGCGCCACATTGAGCTACGCGCTGCCGCGGGCCCGCAACTGGTTCGAATGGAACAGGGCGCATGTTGAGGAGGTGCTGTCGTTCGGGAAGTGGATTTTCCTGTCGTCGATCCTGTCCTTCCTGTGCATGAATTTCGACAAGCTTTTCCTCGCCCAGTCGCTGCCGCTCGCCGTCGTCGGGGTTTATGCGATCGCCCGCACCATCGCCGACCTTCCCTCCGCCCTGATCGGCCGCATCAGCTATCAGCTCGTGTTTCCGCTGATCGCCGCCCATGCCGGGGAAACGCGTGCTGCCCTGCGCCGGCATGTCGGCTCGCTGCGCCTGAAGCTTCTGCTCGGCGCGGCCTTCTGCATGGCGTTCGGTATTTCGGTCGCCGATATCGCAACCGAGATCATCTATGATTCCCGCTATCACGAGGCCGGCTGGATGCTGGCGATGCTGCTCGTCGGAATCTGGTTCTCCATCGTCTGCACCGTCAACGACTACATGCTGCTCGGGCTCGGCAAGCCCGTCTATGCGGTGATCGGAAACAGCCTGAAGCTTGCCGGCCTCGTCGCGCTCACGCCGGTTGCATCGGCGTGGATGGGGCTGCCGGGTGCGATCATGGCGATATCGGCGTGCGAATTGTTTCGCTATCTTCCCGTCGTCTATGGGCAATGGCGCGAGCAGATATCCTTCGTCAGGCAGGACGTTCTGGTCAATGCCGCCCTGGTGGCGTTCCTCGCCCTGTTCCTGTTCGTGCGCCTGGAAACGGGTTTCGGCACGCCCTTCGACGCAATCCCCGGATTTTGACGGGCGAAACCCGCAGGAGGACACCGATGCACAGCGCAGTCGAGGATGTCGGGGTCGTGCTGATCGGCCGCAACGAGGGCGCCCGCCTCACCGCCTGCATGGCATCGCTCGGTCCGCTGGCGTCCCGCTCCGTCTATGTCGATTCCGGTTCCACCGACGGCAGCGTCGAGGCGGCGCGCAGGATGGGGCTGACGGTGGTGCTGCTCGACGCCGGCACGCCCTTCACCGCCGCGCGTGCCCGCAACGCCGGGTTTGCCGAACTGATGCGGACCGCACCCGCGCTCGACTTCGTCCAGTTCGTCGACGGGGACTGCCGGATCGCCGCCGGCTGGATCGAGAAGGCCCGGGCTTTCCTTCTGAACCGGGACGACGCGGCCATCGTCTGCGGGCGACGGCGGGAACGTTTCCCGGATGCCTCCATCTACAACGCGATCTGCGACCGGGAATGGGACACGCCGGTCGGCGAGGCCATCGCCTGCGGCGGCGATTGCCTCGTGCGCAGCAGCGCCTTTCGCGCGGTCGGCGGCTATGCCCCCGACCTCATCGCGGGCGAGGAACCCGAAATGTGCCTGCGGCTGCGCGAGGCGGGTTGGTCCATCTGGCGCATCGATGCGGAAATGACCCTGCACGATGCCGCTCTCACCCATTTTTTCCAATGGTGGCGGCGGTCCGTCCGGGCCGGGCATGCCTATGCGGAGGTCGCCGCGCGGCACAGGACATCGCCCAAACGGATCTGGTCGCAAAACGTGCGGCGCGCCGTCCTGTGGGGCGGTCTGCTGCCACTGCTGGCCGTTTCGGGCAGTCTCGCCATCCACCCGGCCTTCCTCGCCCTGCTGGCGGCCTATCCGCTGCAAATCGCGCGGCTTGCCGTCCGCAGCGACCTGCCCCGCCCGGACAACTGGCGGCATTCCTTCTTCATGGTGATCGGCAAGTTCGCGGAAATGCAGGGCGTTTGCGCCTATTACCTGAACAGGCTGTGCAACCGCCGCCAGACGCTCATCGAATACAAATAGAGGGGAAGATCAGTCGCCGGACCCTCTGCGGTCGGTCCTGATCCAGCCGTCGCGACGCGCTGCGAAGAACGCGAACGGGGCCTTCAGCATGCGCGAGGCGACCAGAACGACCGCGCGGCCGAGATCCTCCGCCGGCAGGATGGCGCGGCCGAAGGCTAGCCAGGCCGACAGGGTCGCGACGAGGAAGAGAGTGATGTTCAGGACGGACAGGCCCCACGGCAACAGGTCCGGTTGCAGACCCCATGTCGCGACCGTCGTCACCAGCAGGGACGCGACGAGAAGCGCCGCCAGCACGGTGAGCGGCGGTATCGCCGTGGCGAGCGCGGCGAACGCGCCGGCGATATTGCCCCGGGCGAGTGCCCGCGGCACGCTGACGAGAGCGCCGGCGATCAGCGTCAGATGCCCGCCGATCCAGCGGCGGCGCTGCGACTGCAAGCCCGTCGCGGTCTGCGGAAACGGGCTGAGGACCACGGCCTCCTCGCAGAAGACCGGCCCCGATCCGGCAACCGCCAGTTCCAGCCCCATCTTCATGTCCTCGACGAGATGCCCGTGGGCGAGGTGCAGGCCGTTCAGCGTCTGCCACGGGAAAGCCATGCCGCTGCCTGTGAGGTGGCACGGCAGGCCGAGCCGGTGAAGGCCGCGCTGGCGCACCTTGTTCTTGAGCATGAAGGTGAATTCGGCGACCTTTACGGGGATTGCCGCATCGGCGGGCGCCGTCATCAGGTAAAGCGACTGCACCGGCCTGCCGGTCTGGACCGCCGTCTCCACCAGCCGCTCCACCGCATCCGGCGCTGGAAAACAATCCGCATCGATGAGAACGACGACGGACGGCGGCGCCGACGCCAGATATTGCATGCCGGCATCCAGGGCATAGCCCTTGCCCCTGTGGACGGGGTCGTTGCGCTCCACAACCTCCGCTCCCGCGGCGGCGGCGATCCGGGCGGTCTGGTCGGTACAGTTGTCGGCAATGACGACCAGCCTGTCCCCGTCCGCGAGTGCGGCGCGGATCGCCGCGAGCGAGCCGGCAAGAACGGCCTCCTCGTCATGGGCGGGAACCAGCACGGCGGCATGCGGCCGCGCCTGCTTCACGGCGTCGGAACGGCGGCGGCCGGGGACCAGTGCGGCGAACAGCTCGGCGGCATACAGGAAGGTGATGGCCGAAAGCCCGATATTCAGGGCGAAAAGGCACCAGAAAGAAACGGACTGCATGACCGGCAAAGACGTCTCCCCGAGAACGAGGCCCCTCGAAAACCATCGCGAATTCTATCGCCCGTTCCCGTCGCCCAAACAAAATTCACTATTAACGGACGAATTTCGAATAGCGGGAATATGTTCCTTCAAAAACGGGGCGCTTCCGTTATGGGCTGCGCAGATGTTTCCTGCCCATCATATCGGCACGAATGCAGGTTTTGTTCTCAAACGCCTCCCGCTTCGCTCCTTGAAAGAATATTTTTCGAACGATAACGGCAGTTTCATTGCTCTCACATGTTTGTGTCAATGCAATAATTCGGAATTATTTTTCACCTTTAAGTCAAGTTAACTGCATAAAAAATTTATTGATGCCTGAATATCAATTTTGATACTAGAATTGTCAAGGCGCGGGATTTAACGAAGAACTGAAATGATGCAAACGCAAATCGATGCTTCGCCGAATGATATCGCAATCGTAGGCATGGCGCTGAGGGTGCCGGGTGCGAGAACGGTGGACGCGTTCTGGCAGAACCTGCGCTCGGGCACGGAATCGATCCGCACCCTTTCGGAGGAGGAGCTGATCGCAGCCGGCGAAAGCCAGTCGCGCATCCTCAATCCGAATTATGTCCGCCGCACCGCCGACATGCCGGACATGGAAATGTTCGATGCCGATTTCTTCGGGCTCAGCCCCAAGGAAGCGGCGATCATGGACCCGCAGCACCGGCAGTTCCTTGAATGCGCCTGGGAGGCGATGGAGGATGCGGGCCGCACGCCGAACACGATCCCCGGCCCGGTCGGCGTGTTCGCGGGATGCGGCATGGGCAGCTACTTCTATTTCAACGTTTGCAGCAACCGGCAGCTCGTCGAGCAGACGGGCATGTTCCTGCTGCGCCATACCGGCAATGACAAGGATTTTCTCGCCACCCGCGCCTCCTTCGCCTTCAACCTGCGCGGGCCGAGCGTCAACGTGCAGACGGCCTGCTCCACATCGCTGGTGGCCGTGCATTACGGCTGCCAGAGCCTGCTCAACGGCGAAACCGACATGGTGCTGGCGGGCGGCGTGACCATCGAGCTGCCGCACCGGCGCGGCTACATCTTCCACGAAGGCGAGATCCTGTCTCCCGACGGGCGCTGCCGGCCCTTCGACCACCGCGCGGCCGGAACCGTGTTCGGCAGCGGCGCCGGCGTCGTCGTGCTTCGCCGCCTTTCCGACGCGATCGCCGACGGCGACATCATCCACGCCGTGATCAAGGCCACGGCCGTCAACAACGACGGTGCGACCAAGGCGGGCTATCTGGCGCCGAGCGTCACCGGCCAGGCCGAAGCGATCATCGAGGCGCAGGGGCTCGCCGGGATCGACGCGGACACCATCCAGTATGTCGAATGTCACGGCACCGGCACGGCGCTGGGCGACCCGATCGAGATCGAGGCGCTCACGCAGGCCTTCCGGCAGACGACCAGCCGGACCGGCTTCTGCCATGTCGGCTCCGTCAAGGCGAATATCGGCCATCTCGACACGGCCGCCGGGGTCGTCAGCCTGATCAAGGCGACGCTGGCGCTGAAGAACGGCGAGATACCGCCCGTTCTGGGCTTCGAGAAACCGAACTCCTCGATCGATTTCGACAGCAGCCCGTTCACCGTCAACGACGCGCTGATGCCGTGGCCGGATGTCGACGGCCCGCGCCGCGCCGCCGTCAATTCGCTGGGCGTCGGCGGCACCAATGCGCATGTCATCCTGGAACAGGCGCCGGTCGAGGAGCATTCGAACGGCGCGTTCGACGACGAACCGCAGATCCTGCTTCTGAGCGCCCGACACCGCAAGGCGCTCGACCGGATGGCCGAGCGCCTGGGCGAAGCTATCGCCAGCCGACCGGCGCTTTCGATGGCGGACACGGCCTATACGCTGCACGCCGGGCGCCAGCATTTCGAGCATCGCCGCGTCCTCGCCGTGCGCGGCCGCCGGGACGCCATCGCCGTGCTGTCCGGCGCGGAGCCGAAACGCCTGTTCAGCCACACGGCCCTCGATGCGCCGGCGGGCTCGGTTTTCCTGATGCCCGGCGGCGGCGCGCAGCATGCGGGCATGGCGGCCGTCCTCTACGCGCAGGACGGCGCCTTTCGCGCATCGGTCGACGAGGGGCTTTCCTATCTCGCGGCGGCCGTCGCGGCCGACATCCGCGACGTCTGGTTCGGCGCGGACGGCGAGGCGGCGGACAGGTTCCTGCGCCCCTCCCTTCAGCTTCCGGCCATCCTGATCGTCGAGGTGGCCATCGCCCGCCTGTGGATGGACCGGGGCGTCCGGCCCGCCGCCCTGATCGGCCATTCGATGGGCGAGAACGCCGCGGCCTGCATCGCCGGCGTGATGACCTATCGCGACGCCGTGAACCTCGTGCGCCTGCGCGGCGAGCTGTTCGACACCATCGCGCCGGGGGGCATGCTCAGCGTTCCCCTGTCCCCCGACCGGCTGTCGGCCCTGTTGCCGCCGGAACTCGACCTCGCCTCGGTGAATGCGCCGGAACTCTGCGTGGTGTCCGGCCGCGACGAGGACATCGACGCCTTCCGGGCGGCGCTGGCCGAAAAGGGCATCGATGCGACGCGCGTCGCCATCGACATCGCCGCGCATTCGCGCATGCTCGACGGCATCTTGCCGAAATTCGAAGCCTTCCTGCGCGGCATACGCCTCGAGGCGCCGTCGATCCCGATCATGTCCAACCTGACGGGCGACTGGCTCACCCATTCCGATGCCTGCGATCCGCTCTACTGGGTGCGGCACCTGCGCTCGACCGTCCTTTTCGCGGAGGGCATGGCAAAGCTCTCGCAGACACCGGGGCGCATCTATATCGAGGCCGGGCCCGGGCGCACGCTTTCCTCGCTCGCCAAGCTCCAGCCGGGCATCCAGGCCAACGAGGTCATCAACACGCTGCCGCATCCCGACGACGACACGGACGACCGCATCCATTTCCTCTCCGCCGTCGGGCGGGCATGGGCCACCGGCCTTGATGTCGACGTCGAACGGTCATGGCGGGACCATGCACCGCGCCGCGCCAGCCTGCCGGCCTATCCCTTCCTTCACCAGCGCTATTTCATCGAGCGGGTGAAGGATGCCGCCCGGTCGCCTGAGGCAACCGATGCCCCGCTGGCGAGGCAGGCCGACATGGCCGACTGGGGCTATCGTCCGACCTGGAAGCAGGCTCTTAGCGATGCGCCCATCGATGCCGGAATCGAGCCGCGCTCCTGGCTGGTCTTCATGGACGACACGGGCCTCGGCGCAAAGCTGACGGCCCGGCTGACCGCGCTCGGCCACAGCGTGACCACGGTTTCCGTCGGCGACGCCTTCGGCAAGATCGGGCAGAACGCCTATGTCCTCTGCCCGGAAGACGGGCGGGTCGGATACGATGCGCTGGTCAGCGGCCTGATCGAGGACGGCCCCTTCCCGTCCCATATCGTCCATCTCTGGCTCGTGACCGGTGACGAGACGCACCGGCCGGGATCGAGCTTCTTCGACCGCTTGCAGGAGCATGGCTTCTACAGCCTGTTCCATCTGGCCCAGGCGATGGGCGACGCCTCGCTGAAGGATTGCCATATCGATGTCGTGACCAACGGCATGCAGCGGGTCGGCGACGAGGCGCTGCCGCATCCCGGCAAGGCGACCGCGCTGGGGCCGGGGCTGGTGATCGCGAAGGAACTGGAGAACACCACCATCCGCCTGATCGACATCGACCGCCCGGCGGAGCCGGAGGCCCGCAACGGCTCCACCCTGCAAAACCTTCTGCGGACCGTGGCGAAGGCGCCGGAGGCCGCAACGGCCGGATACGGGCTCGACCAGCTCTGGGACGATCTGTTCGCGACGCCCGCCAGCGAAGTGGTGGCCTACAGGAAAGGCCGCCGCTGGATCCGCCATTACGAGCGGCTGCCGCTCCGGCCCGCCGATGCGGCACAGCAGTTCCGGCAGAAGGGCGTCTATCTGCTGACCGGCGGCCTCGGCGACCTGTCCCTCGTCATGGCGCGGGAACTGGCGGGGCGGTTTGCGGCACGGCTCGTTCTTCTCGGCCGGACACGGCTGCCCGAACGATCCGAGTGGACGGCCTTCCGCCGCCTGCATGCCGGCAACCACCCGGTCTGCCGCGCCATCGCCGCCATCGGCGAACTCGAGGCGCTGGACGCGGAGGTCCTCTACATCACCGCCGATGTGCGGGACCCCGAGCAGATGGCCAGGGCCATCGAAACCGCAAAGGCGAAGTTCGGCGCCCTTCACGGGGTCCTCCACACCGCCGGCATCGTCGATGACAATCTGATCCAGTTGAAGTCCTTCGCCGAAACCGAGAATGTCCTGTCGCCGAAAGTGTACGGGACCGCCGTGCTCGACCGTCTGCTGGAAAAGGAACCGCTCGATCTTTTCGTGCTGTTTTCCTCGACCAGCACCGACACGGGTCCGGCGGGACAGGTCGACTACGTTGCCGCCAATGCCTATCTGAACGCCTATGCGGAAAGCCGCGCCGGCATTGCGGGCCGGCGCACCGTGGCGGTTCACTGGGGCATCTGGAACGAGGTGGGGATTGCCGCGCGGGCGGCAGGCGGCGGCAGCACCGCCGCCGCGAACGGCCATCAGCCAGCCCCGGCGCACGGGCCGCTTTTCGAGCAATGGGTGGAGGATGCCGGCCGCACACAATGGCTTCAGTTCACCGCCAGCCCCGAGCGCCACTGGATGTGGAGCGAGCACCGCCTCGTCTCGGGCCTGCCCATCCTGCCGGGCACCGGCTATATCGAACTCATCGCCCAGGCGATGGCGGAATACGGCATCGACGGCGGATTCGAAATCCGGGACCTCATTTTCCTCAGCACGCTCGACATCGCCGACGGAACGGAAAAACCGGTCCGCGTCCGCCTCGAGCAGCAGGACGGCGGCCTCCGCGCCTATGTCGCGGCGGGCTCGGAAGGGGGCGACGCCGATACGTTCCACATCCATGCGGAAGCATCGGTCCACCGGCTGCAAGAGACGGTTCCGGGCAGGCTGCGGGTCACGCTGGACGACGACCGCTGGACAAGCACCCGCCGCGCCGAGGCCGACCGCGCCTTGCCGTCAGCACAGGAGAACCACATCAAATTCGGGCCGCGCTGGTCCGTGCTTCGCGCCGTATCGCTCGGAAACGGCGACGCTCTGGCAAGACTCGCCCTTCCGGCTGCCTTTGCCGCCGACATCGAGGCGGGAACGCGCCTGCATCCGGGTCTTCTCGATATTGCGACCGGCTACGCGATGGAGCTGATCGCGGGATACGACCGCTCCGGCGTGCTGTGGGCGCCGGTGTCCTATGGCAGCATCCGCGTCCATGACACGCTGCCTTCGGAGGTTCTCAGCCACGTCCGGCTGTCCGAAATCGGCAATGCGGACGACGGCTATGCGGCCTTCGACGTCACGATCGCACGGCCGGACGGCACCGTCGTTCTGGAGGTGGAGCGTTTCACGATCAAGCGGCTGGCGGACAATGTCAGTTTCGCGAGCCCGGCCGCACAGACCGGGCGGGTGGGCCGGCGGGCGGACGCCGCCGCATCGCCGGCCGCTGCCGAGCTGGCGGCGCAGGTCCGGCAGGGCATCCTGCCGTCGGAAGGCTTCGAGGCCCTGTCGCGCGCGCTGGCGACCGGCCAGCCGCAGCCGATCGTTTCCACCATGCCGCTCGACCGGCTGCGCGAACGGGCGAACCGCGTGGAGAAGGATACGGCCGCGCAATCGCAGGTGTTCGAGCGCCCGGATCTCGACAGCGACTACGTCGCGCCGCGCACCGACATAGAGCGCACGCTCGCGGGATACTGGACGGAGCTTCTGGGTGTCGAGCGCATCGGCGTTCACGACAGCTTCTTCGACATCGGCGGGCATTCGCTGATCGCCGTGCGCCTGTTCCGCATGATCCACCAGACCTTTTCGGTCGACCTGCCGATATCGGTGCTGTTCAGGGCGCCGACGATTGCCCAATGCGCCGAACTCATCTCGGCGGAAAGCGCACCGGCGCCGGAAACCGATGCGCAGCACGGGCAGGCAGGCGCCACGGCCGTGCCGACGCACCTCGTGCCGATGAACGAGGGACAGGGCGGCCACGCCACGCCCCTCTTCCTGTGCGCGGGCATGTTCGGCAACGTGCTGAACCTGCGCCACCTGTCCCTGCAACTCGGCAGCGACCGGCCCGTCTATTGCCTGCAAGCGCGCGGCCTTTACGGCGGGCAGGAGCCGCATGAGACGTTCCCGGAGATGGCGCGGGATTACCTTGCCGAAATTCGCGCCGTCCAGCCGCACGGACCCTATTTCCTCGGCGGCTTTTCCGGCGGCGGCCTGGTCGCCTACGAAATGGCGCTTCAGCTCGAAGCGGCCGGCGAGGAGGTGGCTCTGGTGGTGATGCTCGACACCCCCTTGCCAGGCCCCAACCACCTGACGGTCGTGGACCGCCTCTTGATGAAGGCCCAGGATGTGAGGCGCGACCGCGGGGCCTTCATCGCCAAGTGGCTCAAGAACCGGCGCGAGTGGGCGCATTACCAGGAATCGAAATCGCTCCAGGCACAGCCGAAGGCGGTCGATTTCCACAACGAGCGCATCCATGCGGCCTTCCTGCGCGCGCTGGACCGCTACGAGGTCAAGCCCTACGGCGGACATGTCCTGCTGCTGCGTCCGAAAATGAAGGTGCTCTACAGGATCACCGGCGGGCGGCAGTTGCAGGAGGGACGCAACCTCGTGCGCTACGACAACGGCTGGTCTCCCTACGTCCCGAACCTCACCGTCCTCGAGGTTCCCGGCGATCACGACTCTATGGTGCTCAATCCGAATGTGCGCGTCATGTCGGCGCGGATTCGCCAGCATCTGGCCGAGGCCGAAGCAAGCTTCTCGCTGCCGCCGACGACGCTTGCCGCCGAATAGGCGTTTTCGCACGAAACCGGAGGCGCCGCGCGGAAGCGGCGGCCTCCCCTGCCCAACGATGCGCCCGGCGGTGTTGCCGGATAGAATTTCCATCAATAGTTGTAATTATACGGAAAACGGTATCCCTGCTTCGGCGATGCCCCGCTCATGGCCCCGTCGAACGGTTTTTGCGACCGGCCTTCCCGCAAAACCGGCGGATTCCGGGCGATAAGCGGCATTTTTTTAACTTTTCCACCTAATATACGATCCTGATCCGGGCGCATGGCCGCCCCATTTCCCGCCGGACGACGGGGATGGCGCGGCGGCTGACGAATGCAACCGGATCGCCACGTCATGATGCCGTGGGCCGGGCGATATCGTCCGGCGGCGTGCCGCTCCGGCACATCCCGTTCCCTCGGCAAAGCGTTCCTCACATGACAACAATCATATCGGGCACTTCTTTAAATTACAATTATAGATGGCTTTCTCCGACCGTCCCATCTTGCGTCTCCGGTTCATAGGCATGGCGCGGCTGAAACCGACTGTCCGCGTTGCTCCCGCCGCCATCCGGCTCGAGAACCACCGGCCGCCCACCGCCGCCGCAACAGACGTCATCCCCGGGCCCGACGCAATGAAGCCGGAGAAGGAACAGGCATCATGAGAGACATCATCCGCCCCATCGCCCGGTTCTTCTCGGTTCCGACCGACAATCCGGAACTTCTGAAGGCCCAGTACCGCGCATTCTCGCGGCAGATGCCGATGATGTATCTCATCCTCATGCTGAGCACATGGGCGCTGGCCATCACCCATATGGACGAGGGCGCGCCGGTCTGGCTGACCATCGGCATTCCGCTGCTGTTCACGCTCGTCTCGGCCCTGAGGATCCGACGCTGGTGGAAATCGCGACACATCGAGCCGACCGCCGAAATTGCCGCCGGCGCCCTGCGGCGCACCAATCGTCTCGCGCCGGGCATCGCAATCAGCTTCACCCTGTGGTCGTTCCTGCTGTTTCCCTATGGCAACGCCTATGCGCAGTCGCATGTCGCCTTCTACATGGCGATCACGGTCATCACCTGCATCTTCTGCCTGATGCACCTGCGCTCGGCCGCCATGATCGTCGCCGTCATCGTCAACGGCGCGTTCGTCACCTTCTTCGCCCTCACCGGCCACGCGGTCTTCATGGCGACCGCCGTCAACATCATCCTCGTCTCCGCCGGCATGCTGGTCATTCTCGGGATCAATTACCGCGACTTCACCCGCATGGTAAATGCCCGGACCGAATCCCTCCGCAAGGAGCGGGAGCAAAGCCGGCTGCTGCACATGATCGACGACATGCCGGTCGCGGTCATGACGGTCGAGCCGGACACGCTGAAGATCAATTATGCCAACGAGACCTCGAAACAGCTCATCCGGAACATCGAGCATCTCCTGCCCCTGAAGGCGGACGACCTGCTCGGCACGTGCATCGACATCTTCCACAGGCACCCGGAGCATCAGCGCGGCATCCTCGCCGATCCCGCCAACCTGCCGCACAATGCCCGGATCAAGCTCGGGCCGGAAGTGCTCGACCTGAAAGTCTCCGCCGTCCGCGACAATGACGGCAGCTATATCGGCCCGATGCTGACCTGGGCGCTCGTCACCAAGGAAATCGAGGCGGAAAACCGCATCCTCCAGCTCGCCCATTACGACACGCTGACCGGGCTTGCCAACCGCAACACCTTCCAGGAGCAACTGGCGGCGCGGCTTGCGGCACCCGAAGGCCGGATCGGCCTCCTGTTCCTCGATCTCGACGGCTTCAAGCTCGTCAACGACACGCGGGGACACCGCGCCGGCGACATGCTGCTGAAGCAGGTTGCCGAACGGTTGCAGGCGATCTGCACCGGGCCGTCCATGAGCATCTCGCGGCTGGGCGGCGACGAATTCGCCGTGGTGGCCCCCTATGAAGACCCCGATCAGGCCGTGACGCTCGGCAACGCGATCATCGGCGCGCTCAGCGCGCCCTACCACCTCGAAAACGACTGGCAGGCGCAGATCGGCGTCTCCATCGGCCTCTCCCTCGCGCCGGAACATGGAGACGACGCCGAAACGCTGCTCTCGCGCGCCGATATCGCCCTCTATTCGGCCAAGGCGGCAGGCAAGGGAACGCTGCGGCTCTTCCAGCATGACATGGAATGCCGCATTCACGAGCGGGTGCGGCTGGAGGCGAAACTGCGCGGCGCACTCGACGGAAACGACGGCCTGTTCGTCTTTTACCAGCCCATCGTCGATATCCACACCGGCAAGACCACCGCCCGCGAGGCCCTGGTGCGCTGGCATCATCCGCAGCGCGGATGGATTTCGCCCGGCGAATTCGTGCCCGTGGCCGAGCAATGCGGCCTGATTGACCGGCTCGGGGGATTCGTGCTGCAAAGCGCCTGCCGCGAGGCCGCCACATGGCGCGACGGCGCCCGCGTCGCCGTCAACGTCTCGGCCGGACAGCTGGGCAAGGGCACGCTGGCGCCCGCCGTGCTTGCGGCACTGGTCGAATCCGGCCTGGAGCCCGGCCGGCTGGAAATCGAGGTGACGGAAACCGCCCTGCTCACCGAGGAAGCGGACGCCATCGGCGACCTGCGGCGCATACGCGACATGGGCGTCAGGGTCGCGCTGGACGATTTCGGCACCGGCTATTCCTCCCTCGCCCATCTGCGGGCCTTCCCCTTCGACAAGATCAAGATCGACGGCTCTTTCGTGAGGGACGCCGTCGACCGGCCCGATTGCGCCGCCGTCGTCCGGGCCATCGCCGAACTCGGCAAGCGGCTCGGCGTCACCACCGTCGCCGAGGGTGTCGAAACGCAAGCGCATCTCGACCGCGTGCGGGAGGAAGGGTGCAGCGAGGTTCAGGGCTATTTCTTCAGCCGCCCGATGCCGAGCGAGCGGGACGCGCCGCTGATCGAAAGGCTGAACGCCGCGCTGCGGGACGAACGCGCCTCGTCCCGTTAGGGCATTTCATCTTTTTCATGGAAACGCTGAAATGCTCCCATTATTTGTTTTTATGCATTTCCGCATGGAAAACCGCGTTACACTTTTCCTGGAGTTGCTCCAGAGCACCTTTCGATCAGCTGGAACACCGGATTCAAGATAAGATGCTCTCAAGGGCACCGAACGAGAAAACCTCCCCGCCTTTCGACGGGGAGGTTCATCGGTTCGTACCGAAGGATCCGGCCTGATCAGGCGGCGGCCGTCGCGAAGTTTTCGGCCGGGACTTCCGAGATCGTCTTCAGGATCTGCGAGGCGATCTGGTAGGGGTCGCCCTGGGAGTTCGGGCGGCGGTCTTCGAGATAGCCCTTGTAATCGTTGTTCACGAAGGAATGCGGCACGCGGATCGAGGCGCCACGGTCGGCCACACCGTAGGAGAACTTGTTCCACGGAGCCGTTTCGTGCTTGCCCGTCAGGCGCATGTGGTTGTCCGGGCCGTAGACGGCGATGTGATCGTCGATATTCTTCGCGAACTGTGCCATCAGCGCTTCGAAATAGGGCTTTCCGCCCACTTCGCGCATGAACTTGGTCGAGAAGTTGCAGTGCATGCCGGAACCGTTCCAGTCGGTGTCGCCGAGCGGCTTGCAGTGCCATTCGATATCGATGCCGTACTTTTCCGTCAGGCGGGTCAGCAGGTAGCGGGCAATCCAGATTTCGTCGGCGGCCTTCTTGGAGCCCTTGCCGAAGACCTGGAATTCCCACTGGCCCTTGGCCACTTCGGCGTTGATGCCTTCGTGGTTGATGCCGGCGGCGAGGCACAGGTCCAGATGCTCTTCAACGATCTGGCGCGCGATGCTGCCGACGTTCTTGTAGCCGACGCCCGTGTAGTACGGACCCTGCGGAGCGGGGAAGCCCTGCTCCGGGAAGCCGAGCGGACGGCCGTCCTTGTAGAAGAAATATTCCTGCTCGAAGCCGAACCAGGTGTCGGGATCGTCGAGGATGGTGGCGCGGCTGTTGGACGGGTGCGGCGTCTTGCCATCGGGCATCATGACTTCACACATGACCAGAACGCCGTTGGTGCGGGCCGGATCGGGGAAGACGGCAACCGGCTTCAGAACGCAGTCGGAGCTGCGGCCTTCGGCCTGCTCGGTCGAGGAACCGTCGAAACCCCAGAGCGGCAGCTGCTCCAGCGTCGGGAAAGACTCAAATTCCTTGATCTGAGTCTTGCCGCGGAGGTTCGGGACAGGCTTGTAGCCATCGAGCCAGATATACTCGAGCTTAAATTTGGTCATTGCGAATCTCTCACTACGTAACGTTGCAAGGCCCTTGCTATACCGACAAGGCGGCGGATGAAGGTCGCTCGCTACCATGCACGCCGCGTGCCAGACTGGGAGCCGCGCGGTCAGAAAGTGTCCAAGTCCTTTATTTCAAAGGGCTCGAAACGGCGCCAAGGGAACCGGATGCCGGCTCGCGCGTTTCATTTGCACATAAATGCACAAAATGTAGCCAACGCCCTTACATAATCAGGCAAATTGCAAAAATAATTAGTTACAACTCGATCAGATCATGATAATAAAATAGGCTTAACGCCTAAAAAATGCGCAAAAACTAACCGGATGGATGTTTTGCATAAAGAGTAGCTCGGAAAGGAAAGACAATGACCGCAGGTTTTCACCACGATTCCGCTAACATATACCAGTTCCCCGTCGCAACGCGGCGCCGGACCTTCGGGCAAAAAGCGGAAAACATGCAGTCGTCTGTCATCGACTTTCCGCAGCCGGTGCATTACGCCGTCGTCGATACCTGCTGGTATCACCAGGAAGCCATCGCGACCGACGGCAAGACGACCAACTGACCCCTGTCCCTGTCCCTGCCCCCTCACCCGCATCTGCGGCACTCGTGCCCGATGCGGGTGAGAGCACCTTCTCTCCATGCCGGCCGCTGAGTGGCCGATATATGCCGTACGCTTTATCCGGCGGCGCTTTCCCCGCCTTCCGCCCGTTGCGGCCATCGCTGCCCGCGCGGCAGCGTTCCGCGACCGATAGGCAGGCCATAAAATTTCCGATAAAAGCTGCCATATATCCACGTGGAACATGATCTCGCCTTTCCGATTCGTCGGGGCAGCCTTTGCAGGAGCGAAAGCGTGACCGACATGCCGGTCAGAAAGAACAGGGGTTTCTTCCTCGGCATGACGATGGCGATCGTGCTTGCGATCGCGGCGACCGTTCTTTTCGCCAACGACCGCCGCCACCTGAACGCGCTGCTCATCCACTACGGCATGATGGAACCGCCGCAGCCGCCCGAGGCGGCAAGCCAGAAACACGCGCGCGCCACGCCGCAAGCGGTCCCTCCCCCCAATGCGGTGGCCCTCTTTTCCGGTTCGGGAACCACGCCTTTCGCCCGCATGATCCATTTCCCGGCGCCGGAGATGTGCCGGCTCTTCAACGACCGGGGCTTTGTCGGAGAAGGATGGCACACGTCGCCGATGGCCGGCGAGGCGCAGGCCGAATGCACGGCGGAAAAGATGATCGGCACGGAGACGGAGGCCGGCGCGCCGGCCTCGCTCTTCGCCGTGGTGCGCGGCACGCAGCACGACGACATCAAGTCGCTGCGCGTCAAGATGATCGCACCGCAGACGGCGGAGGGAAATGCCGCGCGCAAGGAGATGGACGAGATTCTCGCCGATCTCATCGAGGCGACCGGCTGGAGCGACCTCACCCCGCTGCGCGAGCGGATCGCCCGGCTGGAGGACAATATCGACATGACCGATTCCAGCCTGTCCGTGACCTTCAGGCAGGAATATACCAACACCGACGCCTATAACCTGATCATCCGCCCGGCCAGCACCAATCCGGACGTGCGCCAGCTTCAGAAGCCGGCACGGCCCGGCGCCTTCAATCGATAAACAGCGCCGGCGGATATTTGGCCGGCTTGCGGCGCGGAACGCAACCGCTGTCGCCACCGGGCTGGTTGACCGTGCCGGACAGAAGCCGCCCGGCGATCGCCTCGGCCGCCGCCGTCGTGCCCGCATCCGAATAAAAATCGCCGCGCACCTGAATGGAGGCGGCCAGCAGCCGGTAGAAGGCCGATGTCAGCACCGGATCGGGCCTGTGCGGCGCCGTCCAGAACGCGTCAAGGGGGCGCTGTTCCGTCATGCCGGGAATGTCGTAGATCGCGGTTCCGAGAACCTTGGCCGGAATGCCGTCGCGCAGACCGTGCAGCGCGGCCGTCGAGTTGACGGTGACGATGCCTGAACAGCCCTCGAGCAGGGAGCCCAGGTCGCCGCCGCCGACATAATGCACCCGCCCGGCGATGCCGAGCCGCTGCGCCTTCTGCGCGATGACGCGTTTCCATGAAATCAGCCCGTTATCCAGCGGATGGACCTTGATCGCGAGCTGCGCGCAGGCCGGAGCATGGGCGGCGAAGGACGTCAGCACCGCGGCGATGGCCTGCTGCTGGCTGTTATAGGGCGAATGGGCGCGAAGCTGGAAATCCGTCTGCAATTGCAGCGGATAGACGAACCACGGCGCGCCGCCGGCTTTCAGCCCGGCAACCGTCGCCAGCGCCCGGGCATCACGCCGCCCCCGCGTGGCGAGTTGCACGATCCAGCCCGCATATTCCGCCAGGGGATGGAACAGCCCATGCCGGCGGTAATGCGGATAAAGGAAGGCGAGAAAGACGGATGGCAGGTTGTAGGCGAGGTCATAGAGCGCCTCGGCCAGAAAGCTATGGCCATAGAGGCGTGTTCGGTCCGGCTCCGGCAGGTTCCCGGCGGCGGCCAGAATGGCTTCGGGCTCGTTCGGAAAGTGCGAGTTCGAGGACATGCCGTCCCGTTCGACCGTCACCCAGTCCGGCCTCAGATATCCCATCTCGACGACGAACACCCCGACGCCCGCCGCGCGGGCCACCCGCACCGCCTCGGCATGGTAGGGCCGCTCCTCGCCGAGAAGAACGAGGGAGCCGATGGCCCGCTCCTCGATCACGCGGCGAATGAAGGCCCCCCACGCCTGCGCCCGCCCGCGATAGGCGATGGCGCCCCTGCGCCGCCAGAACAGGCTGTCGCCGGCATGAAGATTGATCCGCCAGCAGGCATGGCCGGCCGCCTCCAGCCGGTCGGCGATCTTGCCGAAAAGCGGCGAGGCCGGCCCTTGCAGGAACAGGAAAGCGGCCTTGCCGCTCATCGGAACTGTTCCTTGTAGAGATGCGAATGCCAGAGCAGGGTCTCGAACAGGTTCCACGGCGCCTCGACGCGGGCGCGGGTAGGCTTGTGGCCGTCCTCGCTCGCCCCGCCCAGCGGCACGATGAAATAGTCGGTGCGCGGATCGGGAAACGGATCGGCGAAACGCTTCAGAAGCGGTGCGTGGTCTCCGTAGAAGGTCAGCCAGACCGGCCGGTCGAGCTTGTCCAGCTCCTCGACCAGACGGCCGAGCGCGGCATCCGCCCGCCTCAGCAGTTCGCGGTAGATCTCGACGGAATCGGTCATGCCCTCGCAGCGGCCGGGGCCCCAGGGGCCGTGATTGGCCATCGAGGCCACGAACAGCAGCGCCGGCCTGTCATGATCGAGCGCCGCGGTGATTTCCAGCACCTTTTCCGTCAGCCGCATGTCCGACACGTAGGGGCCGTCGCGCTCCGGCACGTGATCGAAGGCGTCGAGCATGGTCATCTCGCTGAAGCCGAGCAGCGGCATGGCCTTGTTGCGGTGGAAGAAGGCGCTGTCGTAGGGATGGATGAAATGGGTCAGCCATCCCGCCTTGCGCAGCTTGGAAGGCCAGACGACATCCGAATAATGCGCCGCGCGCAGGTAAGGGTAGCTCGCATCCGCATGGACGTCCTCCGGCTGGAGGCCGCTCAGGACGGAAAATTCCGTGCGCAGGGTATAGCCGCCCTCGAACACGCTCGACATGCGGCCCCACTGGGCGGCACGCTTCTTCAGCACGTCGATGGTCGGCAGTTCGAGGTCTCTGTCGCCGACATTGCGCAGGTCGAGAAAAGATTCCGACTGCCAGATCACGATCAGCGGCGCGTCTTCCTCCTCATGCCCCCTCAGTTCCTGCAACACGTTCTGGATGCCGTGGGCGAGTTCGGCGACGATCGCCTCCCGCCGCATGCCGAGCCAGATCATGAAATGATACGCGACCGTGGCGAAGGTGCCGAAGCGCACGGTGTTGACGCGCACGTTCAGGGTCCGCAGCAGATGTTCCGCGATCCAGGCCGCTGCCTGCCCCACGGGGCGCACGAAGAGCAGGATGACAGGCAGCAGGGGCGCGGAAATGCCGACGACAATCCAGAAGAAACCGAAACGCGCCGGCAGGAGATGCGGCTCGAAGATCATGAACAGGGCGGAGACGCCGAACACATAGGAAAGCGCCGCGATCCAGAACAGGATATTCAGCCGCGTGGCGTAGAAGATCGTCTTGTACTTGAAGACGTCCATGACCAGCGCGATATCGGAAAACACCAGCGGCTCGCGGATGAAGATGAACTTGGCCCGCGAAATGCCGGTGAAGATCACGAAAAAGCTGATCGTGCCCGCCGCGCAATAGAGCGGCCGCCAGGAAATGGCGAAGAAGATCGAGAAGACGAACAGGATGATCGGCAGCCGTGCCGCCAGTTCCAGGGCCACGCGCGACGGCGTCCGCTCGATGCGCGATTCCCGCCGCACGCTTCGCGGCATGGCGAAGGGGTCGGTCAGATAGACGGCCAATGCGGAAACCGCAAAACATGCCGCGGTCAGCGCCACAGGATGTCCGTGCAACCCTTCAAGCATTACCATGCCACTCCGTTACGGGCGCCTGCCATGCGCCGTCCGCCGGTAGATCACCGGCTTGATGAAAGCGCCGAACAGCGCCAGCATCGTCAGTGCAAACCCGAAATGCACCTCCGCGCGCCCGCGATCAAGCCCCGTGACGATGCGCCGGGCGACAATGCCGGCTTTCCACGGCCGGAGCCCGCCCATGACGGCCTGCGCGGCAGCCGGCCTGAGGCGGATCTCCTGCTCGTATTGCGGCGTCCGCGTATCCGGCGGATAACAGATGCAGACGCTCACGCCGAAAGGCCGGGCCTCGGCCCGCAACGCCTCGGCAAAACCCTTGAGCGCCGATTTCGAGGCGCAATAGGCGGCATAGGCCGGAATGCCGATATGGGCGGCCGCCGACGAGACCAGCATGATCCGTCCCCGGCCCCTTGCCTTCATTCCGGCAAGGACCGCACGCGCGGCATGGACGGTGCCGAGGAAATTCACCCTGACCTGCTCCTCGAAAAGGCCCGGTGGCTGCTCGTCGAAAAAGCCGGGGTCGACCCGGCCGGCCGCGGTCACGAGAATGTCGCACGGCCCGAGCGCGGCTTCCGCCCCGGCGAGCGCGGCGGCGACCGACGCCTCGTCCGCGACATCGGCGGAAACGACATGGATGCGGGCCGCATTCTCCGGGCTTGCGGCCGCCAGATCGCGGCGCGCAGCCTCCAGCAAGCCGGTCCTGCGGGCCAGAAGCGTCACCGCATAACCGCGGGCGAGATAAAGACGGGCAATTTCCAGCCCGATCCCGCTGGAGCCGCCGGTGATGATCGCATGGGTCATGGCCGCGTCCTGCCGGTCCGTTCCTCCGTCAGGAAATGAACTTCGCCGCCTGGTGGATGTCGAGGGATCCGAGGCCGACCTTGCGGCGTTCCAGATCCTTCAGAATTTCCGTGGTGAGCGTGACCGCCCGGGTTATCTGCTCGGGCGTATGATCCGCCGTCAGGAAGAAGCGCAGGCGCGCCAGCCCCTCCTGCACGGCGGGATGAATGATCGGCAGGGCGTTCACGCCCGCCTCCAGCAGTTCGTTCGAAAGCTGGACGGCGCGCAGCGAGTCGCCGACGATGACCGGCACGACCGAATAGCCGGCGCTGGTTCCGACATTCAACCCCGCCTGCCGGGCGAGATCCAGGAACAGGTGGCCGTTGCGGCGCAGGGCTTCCACCCGTTCCCGCTCCTCCTTCAGCACATTGAGGCTGGCAAGCGCGGCAGCGGCCAGAACGGGAGCGAGCCCCACCGAATAGACGAAGCCGCCGGCTTCGGCCTTGAGAATCTCGATCAGCGCCCGGCTGCCGGCGATATAGCCACCGCAGCTCGACGCCGTCTTGGAAAGCGTTCCCATCCACAGGTCGACCGACGCCGGATCGATGCCGAAATGCTCGAAGGTGCCGCGCCCCGTCTTGCCCAGCACACCCAGCGCATGGGCCTCGTCCACCATCAGCCAGAAACCGTAGCGCGAGCGCAGCCGCACCAGTTCCGGCAGGTTGGCGATGTCGCCATCCATCGAATAGACGCCTTCGACGATGACGAGAACGCGGTCGAAATTGCCGGCGACGCCGGTCAGCACCTTTTCCAGATCGGCCGTGTCGTTGTGGCGGAAGAAACGGCGCGTCGCGCCGGAGAGCTTCACGCCCGCCAGAACGCTGTTGTGGATCAGTTCGTCGTGAACGACGAGATCCTTCGGGCCGACGAGGGTCGAAACGGTGGCGGCGTTGGTGAGATAGCCCGACACGAAACAGACCGCCGCTTCGGTTCCATAGACCTCGGCCAGACGCGTCTCGAGCTCGGTGTGCAGCGGGCGCTCGCCGGCCACCAGACGGCTGGCCGAGGCGGAGATGCCGAAGCGATCGATGGCGGCCTTCGCCGCCGCCGTCACTTTCGGATGGGTGTTGGCGCTAACATAATCGTAGGATGCGAAATTGACGAGCTCCTTGCCGCCGATGACGGTCGTCGCGCCCGCCGCACGCTCGTGGGAGCGGTAGAACGGATTCTCGACGCTGGCCATCACGCTGATCGCCTTATGGGCCATCAGCTTCTTGTATTCGGGCAGGTCCTCGAAGCGCTTCGGCGCCTTAACCACTTCGGGAGCCCGGCGGCGCATGCGCGCCATGCGGTTCTGCCCAGCCGATTCGTGGCGGCTGCGCCATGCGCCGAGCAGCTCCGCCGACCCGACTTCATCGTCCCTGTCATCAGCCATTATGGCCGGCCCCCTGTTCCGCTTCCGCGTTCATGTGCTTGCTTGCCAGCCCCTCGACAATGCTCCCCTCGAAAGCGGCGGCATCGTCGCCACCACCGCGCGCAGTCACCTTCTCATACAGCTTGCGAACGATATCCGCTACCGTCGCGCCGTCTCCCATGCCCGAAAGAGGGATGTCCACACCGGTTTTTTGCTGGAATCCGACGCCGAGCTCCATCGCCATCAGACTGTCGAGGCCGATATCCTTCAGCACCTTGTCCGCCGTCACGCTGTCCTCGGCGACCTTCAGGATCCCGGCGATCTCGCCGGCGAGGAAGCGATGCAGGATGGCCTGTGCCTCCTCCACGGACTTGCCGGCAACCAGCGCGGCAAGATCGATCTGCTCGCCGTCACCGCCCTGCTGGCCCGCACCGGCATTGCGCGGAATCGACGAGAACAGCGGCTGATCGGTGATCCTCAATGCCGAGGCGGCGCTCCAGTCAAGTTCCGCAACCATCACGATGGCCGCGTCGAGCCTGCCGGTGTCGCCGATCATACAGTGCTCGACGAAGGCCAGCGCGTCGCGCGCCCTGAGCGCCGACCGGCCGAGACGCTTCGACAGGATGTCGTTGACGCCGGTGTTGCGGGCAAGGAAGCCGGTATCGGCAATGGCGCCGAAGCCGACCGCCAGCGCCGGCAGGCCCGCCGCCCGGCGCGCCCGCGCCAGACCTTCGAGATAGCCGTTGGCGGCGACATAGTTGCCCTGGCCGGGATTGCCGATCATCGTGGTCGCCGAGGAAAACAGCAGGAACAGTTCCAGATCGTCCTCGCGCGTCAGACGGTCGAGAATCGACGCGCCGTCCGCCTTGACCGCGATGACCGGGCGATTGCGGTCGCGGTCGAGATTGGCGATCAGCGCGTCGTCGAGCACCATTGCCGCATGCAACACGCCCTTCAACGGGCCGATGGCCCTGAGCCGGGCGAGCAATGCGGCCACCGAAGCCTCGCTGGTCACATCGCAGGCATGAACGCTCGCCTCGACGCCGGCCGCCTTCCAGGCAGCAATGGCAGCGGCCGTTTCCTCGTCGGCGATGCCGCGCCGGGTGGCGAGCGCCACATGGGTCGCGCCGCGCCGGGCCAACCAGCCGGCGGCGGCCAGGCCGAAGCCCCCGATGCCGCCGGCCACCAGATAGACGCCCGCCGGCAATGCCAGCCTGCCGCCGGTGGCGATGCGCACCGGATCCCTGCCCGGCACCGGCGGCCGGACGACGATCTTGCCGATATGGCCGGCATTCTGCATCAGCCGGAACGCGCCTGACGTCTCGTCATGGCCGAAAGCCCGGAACGGAAGCGGCGTCAGCTTGCCCTCGGCAAAGAGCGCACCGATTTCATCGAAGATCCGGTGCGTCAGCGCAGGAGCCTTGACCAGCAACTGGTCGGCATCGATGCCGAAATAGGAAACGTTGCGGCGGAACGGCCTGAGCGCCAGCTTGCGGTCGGAATAATAGTCGCGCTTGCCGAGTTCGAGGAAGCGGCCGAACGGCTTGACCAGTTCGAAACTGCGCTCCATCGCCTCGGCGAAGAGCGAGTTGAGCACGAGATCGACACCCTCGCCGCCGGTGACGCGCAACACGTCGCCAACGAAATCCAGCGATCGGGAATCGAAGACATGATCGGCACCGAGCATGGCGAGGAAACGGCGCTTCTCCACCGTTCCCGCCGTGGCGATGACCGTCGCGCCCTTCAGCTTGGCGATCTGGAGCGCCGCCAGCCCGACACCGCCCGCCGCGCCGTGGATCAGGATCGTTTCGCCGGGCCGGATGCGGCCAAGCTCGACCATCGCGTACCAGGCCGTCAGGAAGGCGACCGGCACCGTGGCGGCGGCGGTCAGGTCCATGCCGTCCGGCAGGCGCATCAGGCCTTCGCGAGCGACCCTCATATGGGTGGAAAAGGCCTGCGGGCCGATCCCCATGACGCTTTCGCCGGGCACGACGTCGCTCACGCCCTCGCCGACCGCGACGACCGTGCCGGCCATTTCCATGCCGATGGTGGCGCCGGCAAAACCGTCTTCCAGCGCCTCTTCCGGCAGCAGGCCCATCGACCACATGACATCGCGGAAATTGAGCCCCGTGGCGGCCACCTTCACCACGACCTCGCCGGCCTTCGGTGCGGGCGGATCGCAGGCTTCCCAGACGATGCTGTCGACGCGGCCGTTCACCTGCTGGCGGATGGTCGCCGCCTCGAAATCCGACGTCGTGCGCAGCGAGACCGGCGCCGGCCCCGGAACGGCGCGGATGACCGAAAGCAGCCCCGTTTCGCGATCAAGCAGCCATTCGCGCTCCGCGCCCTTATAGGCGAGCAGGCGCGCGACCGCCTTTTCGGTGTGGCCGGATGCCGGATCGGCGTCGATCAGGAAGGCGTCGATCTCCTCATATTCGTTCTGCAAGGTGCGCACGAAGGTCCAGACACCACTTGCGACCGGATGCGTGCCGGCGGGCGAGCCGCCGGCGGCAACGATCACCAGCCGCGCCGGCTTGATGCCGCTGCCGGCCTGGGACCGGGCGCGGGTCGCCTCCGCGAAAGCGCTCAGAACCAGAATATGGTTCTGCAATTCCTCCGCACCTTCGCCCGCACGGGGGTGTGGCAGGGTGAAGACCGCCTGAACCGGCTCCTCGCTCCAGCTTTCGAAGGCTTTCGCGAAAACCGCAGCGCCGGTGTCGGGTGCATAGGGCACGCCGAGGAATTCGGCACCGGCCAAGGCAAGCGGCGCGACCCCTTCGGGGAGGATCTGCAACACCGTGCCGAAAGGCGCAGGTTCGACAGGCGCCTCCACCGCAGGCGCCGGCGCGGCGGCCTCGATCGAAAGAAGGCTGCCTTCCGCCGAATCGTTGAGCGCCACATGGGTCTCGGAAAAGCCAAGTTCCTTGAGCATGTCCTCCCACTGGGAGGGCGATGCGAAACGGCCCAGCGGGAATTCCGGCGACGCGCTTTCGGCGAACCAGTCTTCGGTGAGCCCGAAGACGAAATCGGCAAGGCCGGAAGACGGCTGTTCGGCCGCGACAAGGGAACCGCCGGATGCGGCGACCGCCCGCAGGGCCTCGTGCAGAATGCCGCCGCCGCGCAGGCCGGCATGGAGCGAACCGCTGGCGCTGACGGCGAAATCGGCACCTTCGGCCACCGTCGCGGCATCGAATGCCGGCACGGACACCATAGGATTGCGCTCAAAAGCCAACTCGAGGGTGCGGCGCAGATGATCGGACGGCTCCAGAATGATAAGCCGCGCTCCCTTGCGCGCCGCCATATCCGCAAGCCGCGCGCTGAAGGCCACCGAAACGGCCCCCGCCTCCAGAATGGTGAAAGCCGAGCTGGGCGTAACGGTCTCGAGAACGCGGGCGGCGGCCTGCAAGACAAGGTCGTTTCGCAGGCGGCCAAGCGGCATATGGTGACGCGCGTGGTCCAGCGTCGCTTCGCTGAGGAACCGTGTCCCCTCTTCGCGTTCACCACCGGCCCGCGCAAGGCGCGCCAGTGTTTCGAGATAGACGTCGTTGACCAGAACCGCCTCGGCGACCCGGCCGGGGAAGCGGCGATAGACTTCGCGCAGCAGAACGGCAAGCTCCGGCAGGCCGCTTTCGGCTGGCACGGACCAGCCCTCACCGTCGAAGGCTGCAAGGCCGCCATCCTCCAGTGTGTAGAAGCAGCTTGCAAGGAAGCAGGCGAAGGCGCGGTCGTCCGGAAGCCGCGCCAGATCGATGCGGCCCGCGCTGCCGGAAAGCGCCATCGCGATATCGTGGCAGGCCCGATGCACGGCGGCGTCGATCAGAAGCGTCGCCTCGCCCGGCTCTTCGGCGTCGCATGCCGGAACGAGGCCGGTCGGCAGGACGGCGCGTGCGGGAGGGCCGGCCACATAGCCGTTCGCCACGGTCTCGTAGTGAAAGGAGACCGTTTCCAGCGTGTTATGCTGGCGCAACCAGGTGCGGCGGAAACGGCAATCGTCGAGCGCCACGACCAGCGTGCCGTCCTCGGCCAGGAGTTCGAAGCGCGCCTTGAGGCTGTTCGGGCTGAAGCGCTGGATTTCAATGACCGCGCGGACGATTTCCTTGCCGGCGGCCGCCGTGCGGATCGCGCCGAAACGCACGGGAATATAGGGCGCTCCATCGGCATCGCCCGTCAGGCGGCCGAACAGGGCAACCAGGCCGTGGAAGGCGGCGTCGATGGAAATCGGATTGAGATCGTAGGAGAGATACGGATGCGCCGGCGCGGGCGGGCTCTTCAGATCCACGACAAGGTGGCGCTCGCCGAACAGTTCGGCGCGCGACAGGAGTTGGAAACTCTCCGCATAGTCGAGGCCGAAACGGCGGGCCGTTTCATAGGCCTCCTCCGCACGGATTTCATGTGCCTTGCCGAACGGCACCACGTTCAGTTCGTGCTTGCGCGACAGGCCGGCGGAAACGCGGCTGCGGGCCGTCGCATGCACGGTCCAGCCGTCCTCGCTCATATATTCGCGCGACGCGATCTCGATCAGGCCGGTTTCCGGCGATATCCGCGTCGACACTTCGGCAATGCGTGTGTCGCGCAGGTCCAACGGGCGGAAAATCTCCAGGTTGGTGATTTCCACTTCTGCGGCACCATAATAGCGGCGGGCGGCCTGGACAGCGATCTCGATATAGGCGCTGCCGGGCATGATCGGCTTGCCGTCGACGACGTGGCCGGCCAGATCCGGCAGAAGCAGCGCGTCAATATGGTTTTTCCAGACCGATGCCCGCGGGTCGGCGCGCCAGCCGAGGAGCGTGTAGGGCGCCTCGACCAGATCGCGGCCATAGACATTGATGCCGTCCGAGGTCTTCTGCGTGCGGCATTCCCGGTTCTCGAACGGCAGAGGCGGCAGATCCACGCCGTAAATGCGGGCACGGCCGCGGCTACAGGGATCGGCGCCATGAGCCACCGCACGTACCACCGAGCGCTCGACCGGGTCGTCGCCCTCGCCCGACCCCGGACGCAGCAGCGTCGGGATCACGGCAACGGCGGCGGATGCCTGCTTCGCCGTTTCCGACATATAGCCGGACAGGATCGGGCGCGGCGCGATCTCCATAAAGAGGTTGCAGCCGAGGTTCAGCGCCGCCGAAATGCCGGCCTCGAAGGCGACCGGTTCGCGAACGTTGCGCCACCAGTATCCGGCGTCGAGTCCAGCGCCGTCCAGAACCGTGCCCGTGACGGTGGAGACATAGGCCGTGTGGCTGCTCATCGGCGAGATCGCCGGAATCTCGGAAAGGAAGGCTTCCCTCTCCCGATCGATCACCGGATGATGGAACGGATAGTCGATATCGAGAACATGGACGACGATTCGCGACGCCTGGGCATGTTTCTTAAACGCCCTAATCTCTTCGACGGGGCCGGAAATCGTCACGGAATTATGGGCATTGACCGCCGCGACATGAATGCCGGCAAGGCCGTGCGACGCCGCGAAGGCCACAGCCGCCTTCTCCGGCATGACCACGGCCGCCATCGTGCCAGCACCGGCCAGCGCATGCTGATGACACGAGCGCACCGCCACCACCGTCGCGGCATCGGCCGCCGAAAGAATGCCGGCGGCATAGGCGGCCGCCACTTCGCCGACTGAATGGCCGAAGACCACGTCCGGCCTGACGCCGCGCGAGGCGAGGCAATCGGTGAGAGCGGCCTGGATCGCAAAAAGTAGCGGCTGTGCGACGCGCGCATCCCGCAGCGATGCCGCAAGATCCGCCGAGTGGAGAAGCTCCACCATATTTCCTCCCGTCCGTTCGGAAAACAGCGCGGAAAGCGCGTCGAAGCGGGTGCGGAACTCTTCATTCTCACGATAGGCGTCGAGCCCCATGCCGGCCCATTGCGAACCGTTTCCGGCATAGACGAAGGCCGTCTTCACGGATTTCGCCGGCGCCTCGCCGGTCTCGCCCCTGCCCGCCGCGGCACCGGAGAGATGGGTTTCGATCGCCTCGGCGATATCCGCAGCGTTGCGGCCGGAAACGGCGAAGCGGTGCCTCAGGGCCGCACGGTTGCGCGTGGCGGAGACGATCCGGGCGCCTTCGGCCTGCGACGAGGAGGACAGATGCGCCGCATACCCCTGCAACAATTGCCCGAGCGCCGTCTGCGTATGAGCACTGACCATGAAGAGGCCGCCGTCGTCGGCCACGACAGGCTTTTCGCGGGCCGGCGGATCGGAAACGACCACATGAACATTAGTGCCGCCGAAACCGAAGGAGTTGATGCCGGCCAGACGCGGTTCGGCACCGCGCGCAAGCGGACGGCCCGATATCGCAACCTCGACGTTCATGCCCTCGAAATCGATGTCCTCGTTGAGGACCTCGGCATGCAGGGATGCCGGCAGATAATCGTTCTCCAGCGCCAGAATCACCTTGATGAGACTGAGGATGCCGGAGGCCGGCTCGGCGTGACCGATGTTGGTCTTGATCGAGCCGATCGGCAGGACGTCGCGTCGCCTCTTGCCGAGAACCTCGCCGATGGCCCAAACTTCCGCCGGATCCCCGACCCGGGTGCCCGTTCCGTGCCCCTCGATGAAGGCAAGCTGCGCCGGATCGATTCCCCGGCCCTCGTAGATCGAACGCAGGAGTTCCGCCTGTGCTTCGCGCGACGGCAGGGAGATGCCATTGGTGCGGCCGGCGGAGTTCATGCCCGCAGCCACAAGGGTGGCACGGCTGCGCCCGCCTTCGGCAGCGACACGATCCGAACGGCGCAGGATGACGACGCCGCCGCCTTCCGCCCTCACATAGCCCTCTCCGTTCTGGCCATAGGCCCGGCACAGGCCTTCGGGCGACAGCATGCGCGCCTGCGAGAAGCCGATGAACGAGAACGGGTGCAGCAGGAGATTGACGCCCCCGACAATGGCCGTGTCAATGTCGCCGTCACGAAGCGCACGCTCTGCCTGCGCCAGAGCGACGAGCGAGGACGAGCAGGCCGTGTCGATCGTCATGCTCGGGCCGCTCAGGCCGAAAATGTGCGAGATACGGTTGGCGATGATCGACAGCGTGTTGCCGGTCATGAAATAGGGACCGCCGGAGGCCGGATCCTCTATATAGAGATTGCCGTTATCGAGGCCCGACGAGCCGACATAGACCCCGACCCGCTCGCCCTGAAGATCGCCCTGCGCGATGCCAGCATCCTCCAGAGCGCGCCAGACGAGCTGCAACAGGATGCGCTGCTGCGGGTCCATATAGGAGGCCTCGCGCACCGATAGACCGAAAACGGCGGGATCGAAGTCGTAGACATTGTCCAACACGCCGGCGGCGAACGTGTATGCCTTGCCCGGCGTTCCACGTACGGGGTGCCAGAAGCGGGCTTTATCCCATCGCTCATCCGGAATCGTGGTGACTGCGCAGACCTCGTTCCGCAACAGTTCAAACAATTGCTCAGGGCTACCTGCGGACGGGACACAACAGGCGCGACCCAGTATTTCAATCGTCATTCAGACCCACTTTCAACGCCCGAGGCCAGGACCGATCAAGGCCGACACCCCTTAAAACCTGCCATTCAGACGAAACACATGGCAAGAAAAAGGCCGTAGCACGTGTGTTATGATTATGCACCAATACGGAAATTTAGACTTATCGCAAGCGTTTGGGTAGCCCCTTGGATAAAGGTTCCCCCGTCAAATGCAGAGGTGACATGCGATCCAAAATTTTGTAACCCAGCAGTCGCGGTGCAGCTGATTGTTAACCGTTTCTTGCTAGGGGGTGGGTGCTGCCTTGGCGTAGAGTATATGGAGTGGCCGTGAAAAAGACTGGCGTTCTGATTGTCGGGCTCGCCCTGACTTCATGCAAAAACCTGCCGGGCGACGGTCCGCTTGCTTCCGATATCGCAGAACAGTCCCGGCAGTCCGTGGTCAGCCAGTCTGCCGCGCGATCCAATGTCGTTTTCGACATCGTCGATATCGATACGCGGTCCGCAAATCTGATCTCGAACTACGACGGCAAGCTGCTCCAGCGCCGATTCGGCCTTGGCGGCGGCGTGAAACGACCCGTCATCGGCGTCGGCGACCAACTCAAGATCACGATTTTCGAAGCGGGCTCGGACGGTCTCTTCTCCACCGGCGACACCAAACAGGCCACTCTCGACATAATCGTCCAGCCGGACGGCAAGGCGGCCATACCCTATGCCGGTCTCGTCACATTCGCGGGCAAGACCCTCGAACAGGCGCGCCAGAGCATTCTGGAGGCCCTGGCCAACAAGGCCGTGGAGCCGGACGTCATCATCAACTCGGTCGGAACTGCGTCTCGAAATGTGACAATTTCCGGTGCCGTGAACTCGCCGGCCGTCGTTCCGCTGAGTCTCGTCTCCGAAACGATCATGGAAACCCTGGCGAAAGCCGGCGGCCCCGCGGCCCAGCCGTATGAGAGCTACATCACCCTGACGCGCAACAGGAGGACCGGAACGGTCCTCCTGAAGACCCTGATCGATAATCCCCAGGAAAATATCTACGTCCAGCCGGGCGACCAGATTTTCGTAACGCGGGAGCCGCGCACCTTTACGGTCCTGGGCGCAGTGAAGACCAATAACAGGATCGAGTTCGGCGCAAACGACCTGAACCTGCTTGAAGGCGTCGCAATGGCCGGAGGCGGAGCCGCTGAAGTCAGCGACATGCGCGGTTATTTCGTCTTCCGCTATGAAGAACCCGATATCGTGATGGACCTTCTCGGCCGGCAACGCTTCAACGAACTGCTGAGCAAGGGCATGACGTCCGACAAGCAAGGACGATATCCGATCGTCTACCGCTTCGACATGACCAAGGCCGGCAGCCTGCTCACAGGGCAAACCTTTCCCGTCAAGAATCGCGATATCATATACGCGTCGCGCCACCCGAGCGTCGATTTCGTCAAGTTCATGAACATCGTCGCACGCCCGATCGGCATCGCCGCCTCCACGACGGGCCTCTACCTGGACGTAACAGACTGAGAACAGCCATACGCTGATAATACGCTTTTATTTCAATATGTTGCCGGCAGGCAATCTATGGCAAGGTTGCATTCGGAATGGGCGGCCATTATAACGGCCCATCAGGCGATACATGACATGAATGATGGGAAATATCATGCGGCTCTTCCAGAAATTCTTCGGGCGTAGTCCGAGTACGGAGCAGCCGGAAAGCGATGGCTTTTTCGATCAGTACTGTCACGATCTCCCCAGCCACCAAAACGCGGTCGATATTCTGCCCGGATGGAATTCCGCCTTTCCGGGTCCCCTTCCATTGCAGGCCGGCAACCATGCGCTTTTTGCAGATCCGCGCATAGTCTGGGCGATCAAGCAGGCCGGCCCCATTGAAAATCGCAAGGTGCTGGAAATCGGCCCGCTTGAGGGCATGCACACCTACATGCTCAACAAACACCGGCCCGCTTCCATCGACGCCGTCGAAGCCAACAAGCAATGTTTTCTGCGGTGTCTCGTGACCAAGGAAATCCTGGGTATGGAACGGGCTCATTTCTATCTGGGCGATGCTCTGAAATGGCTCGAATCGGAAGAACGGCACTACGATCTGGCCGTGGCTTCCGGCGTTCTTTATCACATGGCCGATCCAGGTTATTTCCTCTCCCAGCTGACACGCCGCTGCGACCAGCTTTTCATCTGGACACATTATTTCGATGAAACGGTGATGCAGGCCGACGATCCGCGCCGCAAAGCGTTCAACGGCAATGTCGAGACGCGCACTTTCGCCGGTGTTCCAGTTCGTTATTATGAGCGCCACTATTTCAACGCCAATGCCACGAAGGAATTCTGCGGCGGCATGAAAGACCGCCACTACTGGATGCATAGGGACGACATCCTGAAATTGATCCAATCTCTGGGCTTCGGCGACATCAGCATCACTCAGGAAGATCCCAACCATTCGGGTGGCCCATGCTTCTGTCTTTTTGCGAAGCGTGATGCCCTAGCGAAACAGGCCTGATTTGCTCTTCAACATCCAACGTGACAGCGGCGATCTTGTTGAGGGATACCTTATCCCGGATGGATTTTCCGATGTGCCCGTTGTTCTGGTGTCGGACGATGAAGGACGCATTGCCGAAGTCGAATGCGATCAATTGCACAGCGCGGTTGTGGCGTCCGGACGCCACAAGACAGGGCTCGTCGGCTTCAAACTCACGGACGGGAATGTTCCGGGACTGAAGAGCCGCTCGAAACTCTTTCTTCAGGACGCCAAATCGGGGCTCCTCATTTATCGCCGACCGCTGCCGTCCGGGCAAATCAACAGGAAGGTCGTGCGGATTGAAACGCAGCTCGTGCCGCATGTCGCGCTCGACCGCGAAATGAAGCATCATTTCCAATACGTGCTCCCTTCCATCGAGCGCTACGGCCATGAAACGACCTTGCAGGTCTTCCTCCTCGACAAACTCCAATCGATCTACCTGAGCGGCCGCTTGCAGGTACGCAATCATCAGGACTTTTTCGACAAGGGTTTTGTCGGCGTCGCGCTTCTCACCGATCCCTATTACGAGATGGCAATCCGCCTCGCCACGCTGAAACTCTGTTCAACAACGAAGCCCACCTTCCTCGGAGAGCGCGATTTAATGTCGCTTTCGCCGGCCATCGCCTATTTCAGCACGATCGACCTTCAGAACACAGACACGATCGAGAAGGCCCTCAAGAAGGCTCCGGCGCGCGTGCGAACCGTCCTGATGTCGCCGACCACCCGGCAATTCGCCTGTGCCGATGCCGAGCAACCTGCGACGCGACGGGACATCGCCGCGGCAATGGACATCATTTCCCGCTTCGAGGTTATCGGGCATATTAATGACACACTTTCATTCGCTTCGTCCTTGGGAGAACTGCTGAACATCGACATGGACAGGATACCGATTTTGCAACGTAACGGGGCGATCAACCGGATCGCTGTCGAACTCCAGACGCTTGCGGTGGCGGAATCCTATCTGGAGGATGATCTCATTCTCGACTACTACGTGCGCAAGGCGATTGACGACGCCGCTGCAAAAAAGAGCTGACAGACGGAACGCCGAACCATGACCGAAACCGACACCAGGGAGGCTAAAGCCGAATTGCCGGTTCGTCCGCGCAATGGATTGATCAACAGATTGCTGCGTCAGGCCTCCCCTCTTCAGCGGAGCAGCCGCGACGAGGTTGCACTCGACATAGAACCGCTGCGGCCGACGCCGAAAGAACAAACCGGACCAAAAACCAGTTCGCGCATGCCCTTCATGCTCATAAGCTTCGTCGTCACCGTCATTCTGCCATTTGTCGCCAGCATACTCTATTTCGCCTTCATCGCATCGGACCAGTATATTGCCGAAACCCGCTTCGCCGTACGCTCTCTTGCGGAAGGGCAAAACAGCGATTCCGTCGACAGCAGCATCCTGTCGATGAGCACGATGCCCCAGGACGGCTTCATCGTCACCAACTTCATACACTCATCCGAAATTCTCGACAGGCTGGAAAACAAGATCAACTACCGCCGCATGTTCACGCAGGACGGCATCGACTACCTTTCGCGTTTCGACAAGGACGAATCGAAAGAGCGCTTCCTGAAATACTGGGCCAATCAGGTGATGACCTATATCGACGGTCCCTCGGGCATCATCACGCTCAAGACCCGCACATTCTCGCCGGACGATTCCAAGGCTCTGGCTTCCGCCATCCTCGTGGAAAGCGAGGCGCTGATCAACGAGCTTTCAGAGCGCGCCCAACGGGACATGATCGCCCGCTTCAGAGCCGAACTGGACAGGACAACCGGGCATTATCGCGCGGCGCTTGAAGCCATGAGGTCATTCCAGAACGCATCCGGCCTGCTGACCCCCGAAGCCCGCGCGACGGAAACCGGCACGCTGCTGACGGGGCTTCTCGCACAAAAGCTCGAGCTTGAGACGCGCCTCTTCGTCCTGAAAGAATCGAATGCGGAATCCTCCCCTGCCCACCAGCAACTCGTGCTGGCCAGCCAGAACCTGGAGATCCAGATCGACAAATTGAAGCAGGATCTGGCCGGCGACTCCGATTCCGCCGCCAATGTCGCCAGCGTCATCCGGGATTTCTCGCGGATCGAGACCGACCGCCGGGTGGCCGAAAGTCTCTACGAAGCCGCCCGAAAGAACCTCGAAATGGCGCAGGCTGAGGCCTTGCGCAAAGGCCTGTACCTCGTGGTGTTCGTGCCGCCGACCGTGCCGGAGGAATCGCTTTACCCCCACCGGGTATCGACGCCCCTGCTGCTGCTGCTGGCACTGGCTGTCGCCTGGCTGACCGGAGCCCTCATGTGGGCCTCGATCGAAGACCACAAGCTTTGAGGAGGCCGGATGATCCGTTTCAAGAACGTCTCCAAGCACTTCAAGACGGAAGGGCACAAGAAGATCATCCTCGACTGTTGCAACATCGAGTTCATGTCGGGCTACTCCTATGCGCTTCTGGGCGTGAACGGTGCTGGGAAATCCACCACCATGAAGATGATCGCCGGCTCCGCGCTGCCGAACTCGGGCCGGATCATCAAGGACCTGCGCGTGTCCTGGCCCCTTGGCTTTGCCGGCGGATTCCACCCGCAAATGACGGGCCGGGACAATCTCGCCTTCGTCGCCCGCGCCTATGGCGAGGACGTTCGCCGCGTTTCGAGCTTCGTGGAGGATTTCGCGGAACTCGGCGACTACATCAACGCTCCCGTACGCACCTACTCGTCCGGCATGATGGCCCGCCTCGCTTTCGGTCTGTCGATGGCGGTCGAATTCGATTGCTACCTCGTCGACGAGATCACGGCCGTCGGTGACGCCCGCTTTCAGAGACGGTGCAGGGAGGCCTTCGAAGGCCGCCGGAAAAACTCGGACATCATCATGATTTCACACAGTATGTCGACGATCAGCACCTATTGCGACAAGGGAATCGTGCTCGTGGACGGCCAGATGCTGTTGTTTGACAAAGTCGTCGACGCCATCGAAACTTACTATCGCCTGAATCGCTGATCAATTTTCCCGCGGACGGAAGCCGAAAATCGAAACCATGACGAATCTCGATCAGGACATACGGAAACCCTCGGCTCTCGAAAAGAGCCGGCAGGCGGCGAAAGCCCTGTCGGCAACCGCGCGCAAGCTCCGCTTTTCAACATCCAATCGCAGCGATCTCTACAAGGCTGTCGGCCTTCGCCCGCGTCTCATCGATCGCGTTTTTCGCTGGGCTTTCATGATCAACACGCTCGTCGTGCTGATATTGCCCGTCATCGCCTCGTTTCTCTATTTCGGCGTGATCGCCTCCGATCAGTACCGGTCGGAAACCCGTTTTGTCGTACGCACCTCGACCCCCGCGATCGGCACGGATCAGCTCGGCAAAGTAACCGGATTGCCCTCCGCGAAGATCGTACAGGATACGCAGATCGTTACGAACTTCATCCATAGCCGCTCCATGCTCGAAGAGCTTGAGGAGGCGATGGATCTGCGCAGCCGCTTCATGCGTCCGGACATAGACCGACCGGCCCGGCTGAAACCGGATGCCACCTATGAGGAGTTGCTGGATTATTGGGACGGCATGGTCAAGACCTCGATCAGCCCGTCGAGCGGCATCATCACCGTGACGGTCAACGCCTTTTCCGCCGAGGATGCGCGCGACATCGCGACGGAGATCACCCGGTCTTCGGAAAGGATGATCAATCAGCTCAGCGACCGCATCTGGCAGGATGTGACCGGGACGGCAAAGGTCAATCTGGACCGGGCGACCGAAAAGCTTCAGGAGGTGCGCGCGCGCGTCGCCTCGCAGCAAAACGAAAGCGGCGTCCTGACTGTCGAAAGTTCCTCCCTCATGCTCTCGTCCCTGCTGACCAAGCTTCAACAGGAAAAGATCGCACTTGAACAATCCTATGCGGTGAGGCTCGAAAGCATCGCCAGGACTGCTCCGCAGATGAAGGTTCTCGCCCGCGAGATTGAAAGCAAGCAAGCCCAGATCGAGGATCTGCAGCGCCAGATCGCCAGCCCCGATGCCGGTGAAGGAAAAAATCTGGCAAGCGTTTCCGCCCAGCTTTCGAACCTCCAGTTCGAGACGCGCCTCGCCGAGGAACAGTTCGCGGCAAGCGTGCGAACCTTCGAGCAGGTCCAGTTCATGAGCAAGCAGCAGTTGATGTACCTCGACAGCTTTCTCCCGCCCAGCCTGCCCGACGACGCGCTCTTTCCTCGTCGCGGGCTCTGGATGGGGATGACCGTGCTCGGCTCTTTCTTCCTCTGGCTGGCCATGACCGGCATCATGAAGCTGGTCAAAAGCAAGGTCGACGTCTGATGACGCGGACGATCACGCAATATGATGCCAGCAAGAATCCGCGCTCGATTCGTTACGCACTGACGCAGAAGGGCCATGTCATGCAGGCCGTGATCCTGCGCGACGTTCGCACACGCTTCTTCAATCACGGCCTGGGTTTCCTGCTCGTGCCGCTATGGCCGCTGGCGCACATGTTCATATTGCTGCTCATCTACACGTTCATGGGCAGAAAGGCGCCCTTCGGCGACAGCCTGCGCCTGTTTTTTGCAACCGGCCTTCTACCTTGCCTCACCTTCATGTACGTATCCCGCTTCATGGCGCTGTCCATCGTGATGAACCGCCCCATGCTGGCCATACCGGCGGTAAAGGTGCTCGACATCCTGTTCGCCCGGGCCTTTCTGGAGATCATCGGGGCTTTCATGACTGTCCTGCTGACATTCCTGATTCTTCTTGCCCTCGGCGACAATCCGTTCCCCCACGATTGGGAGCAGGCCGCACTGGCATTTCTATCAACCATTCTGCTGGCAATCGGCATGGGCGTTCTGGCAGGCGTCATCACCTCTCTGTTTGCTTTCTTCGCCACCGTCTATGCGCTGTCTCTCATTCTCGTCTACATCATGTCCGGAACACTCTTTGTGGTCGCCGCCCTCCCCGCTCAGGTGGCCTATGCTCTGTCCTGGAATCCGGTCATGCATTCCGTCGAATGGATGCGCTCGGCATTCTATCCGTCCTACAGCAGTCCGGTGCTGGACAAGTATTATCTCCTGTCATTCGGACTGGGGGCACTTTGCAGCGGTCTCGTGCTCGAAAGAATCGTTCGCCGTATCGCTCTGGAAGGAAAGTAGACTTGCATGCCTGACATTATTGCCCAGAACGAACTGACCGCCGACCCGGGCGAACGCTCAGTCTGGCTGGCGGAGGGCGACGATCCCTTTTTTCTCATTCGGTTCCCGTTTTTTCGAAAGCGTTACTTCGCCATCCGCCTGACGGCGTCCGATGGCGAGATCGACCCGAAACTCTATATCAATACCGGACACGGCTTTCGCGAGGAGGACAGCCGGGACGTCGGTCGCGGCAAGGACTTCCTGATCGTCGCGGATGTCGGCGCCTTCGGCACGATACGCGCATTGCGTGTAGACCCAACCAACGAACCCTGCCGTTTCGTCATGACCGTCGAGGAATTCGACACCACAGCCGCGGTCGAGGCCCATATCCTGGATCAAAGGCGGCAGTCTCCGGCCCTGAAAGACGTGCGCTTTTGGAAACTGCCGCGGTTCTGGAAGACACTTCCGGCCCTGCCGTTTCGACGCAAGAGCAGTTCTTTGCAGGCCTATGTGACGCGTGCTGCCGAACTTGCCGGTGAAATGTCGCTTGCCGCGCCCCGGTCAGCCGACCGCCCCTGGCTCAGCATCGTTGTCCCGGTCTACAATGCTCCGGCACAGTATCTGGACGACCTTCTCTCGTCCTTTCTGAAGCAAGACATTCCGGGAACCGAACTGATCCTGTCCGACGACGGCTCCACATCGGCGGAAACGCTTGACTGGTTCGCTTCTCGCAAGCCCGATCCCCGCATCAACTGTCTGCTCAACGGGGTCAATCGCGGGATTGCCTCCACGACCAATGCCGGCCTTGATGTCGCCAAAGGCGATTGGATTACCCTGCTGGACCACGACGACATGATTGCCCCGCACGGGCTCAAGGTCATCCGCAAAGCGGTCGAGGCTTCCCCCGGCGCCTGTTTTCTCTACACCGACGAACTGATTGTCGATGAAGCACTCAAGCCGGTCGGCCTCCTGCTGAAGCCCGCCTACGACCCCGTTCTGCTATCCGGCGTCAACTACATCAATCACTTCTCGATCTATCGGCGTGAACGACTGAAAGAGATAGGGCTTCTGCGCACCACTTTCGAGGGTTCCCAGGATTATGACCTGCTGTTGCGCTATCTGGAGGGCGTGAACGATTCCGAGGTTCTGCATGTGCCGTATCCGGCCTACTGGTGGCGGCGCAACGGCAAGAGCTATTCACACAAATTCCTGTACAGGGCGACGGACAGTGCACGGCGCGCGCTGCACGAACATTTCGAGCGCAACCACAAACCCAATACGGTTCTGCCCGCCCTTACCGAAACATTGCATCGCGTCAACTTCGGGAACGAACCGGCGGTCGGCCGGCCAAAAATCTCGATCATCATCCCCAACAGGGATTCATTCGATCTGATTTCAACAGTTCTGAAGGGTATCTACGAAGGAACAGACTATCCCAACTATGAGGTCATCATCGTCGACAACGGCACGACCGAAAGTGCGACGATAGCGCTCTACGAAGACTATGCGCGCCGCCATCCATCCTTCCAGTTCCATGTGAAGGCCCGCCCCTTCAATTTCTCCCGGGCGATCAACGAGGGTATGGCACATGCAAGCGGAGACCATTTCCTGCTTCTGAACAATGACATTGAAATCACCAGCCGCGACTGGCTCGACGAAATGGTACAATGCCTGAGTTACGACAGGGTCGGGATCGTCGGCGCAAAGCTTCTCTACCCGAACCGGAAGCTTCAGCATGCGGGAGTGATCGTCGGATTCGGAGGATTGGCCGGCCATTGGTATCTGAACAAGCCGGAAAGATTCGGCGGACCGATGAACCGCCTCCACCTGCGCAATTCCCTGACCTGCGTTACCGGCGCCGCAATGTTGATCACAGGTGAATGCGCACGAGAGATAGGTCTATGGGACGAAGAGAACTTCTCCATAGCCTACAACGACGTCGATTATTGCCTGAGGGCCTACAAGGCAGGCTACCGGATTGTCTGGACTCCATTCGCATGCCTGGTGCATCACGAATCCGTTTCACGCGGTTCCGACATCTCGGGCGAACGCCGCGCACGTTTCGAAAAGGAGAAAGCCAACCTGCGCAGATTGCACGAAACCCAGGGCTTTTTCGACCCGGCGTGTCATCCGGGTTATAGCCGGAGCCATTCGGATCCGAGGCTGCTGCCGCTGCCGTATATGCATAAGGCACGCAGCTGGTTCATAGCGTGAAAGATAGCATAGCGATAGCGTTTATATATGCCCTAAAAATTCTGACAGCGGCTCCCGATAACGTTTTTCAATGATCTCAAGAATACGCTCCCTGTATTTCGGATGAGCTATGTCTAGTACCATCTCACGGGTCTCAATACCACTACGTAGCTGTTGCTCTTGATTGCTTCCAGACCACACACCTTTGACATGTTGGTGGTAAATACTCATAGGCTCGTTGATGAAACCAATTTTTCCATGACGTTCCATGTAGAAAGCAACTGCAATCTCGTTGAAACGACCTTGGAATAAGCGCTCCGGTGAGCTTTTCAGAAGACCCGCCTTAAACAAACAACTCGAGAAATTAGCTATCAAATTCATTGATGGATGAGCTAAAAAATCATCCCCATCGACCTTTTGTTTTTTAATTACATCCTGCCTTTGGAGGAACCGTTCTTTCCCGCTTGGCAAAGACCTGACTCGTATCTTTGAGAAAACCATTGAGCAATCATTATTTTCGGCAAGAAAATTAATTTGCCTTTCAAGCTTCTGTTTATCTGTCCATACATCATCACCTTCAAGTATAGCTATGAAGTCTCCGCTAGCCAGATCAATACAACGCTTAAAGGTCTTCGATATTCCTAGATTCTCCGAATTTCGTACATTCCGCACCAATCCGCGATATTTAAGCGCCAACCCCGATACGATTTCGCGTGTTCCGTCTGTTGAAAAATCATCACACAGAAGAATTTCATGCTTAAAATGACCTTTTTGTTCAATAGCACTCAAAACCGCATGCTCGATAAAGTCGCGATGATTGTATGTCGGGATGATTGTTGTAACGCGAAACGGCATACGGTACTTAAGGCGGATAGCGATCCTTGCGTCATCAAGAGATTCACTAACGCTGATACGCGACGTGTCTTTATCATTATCCCAGTATTCTATAAGAGGAATAGTGATACAAACTGGTGGATTTTTTTCTGTATATCTTATAATCAAATCCCAATCGACTAAACGCCGTAGGTTTTCATCGAAGCCAAGATTTTTTTGATAAACTTCCTTCGCATGCACGAAAGCCCCGAGATCGATATAATTCGCCGCAAGTAAGTTCGCGCGATTGTAATGCTGGCCGTGAATTTTTCCGCTCGGCTGGCGCTTAAAATACGAATAAAATGTTTTATGGCTAGGATTCTCCACAATACTACTAGCGAAAGTCGAAAGAAAATTCGTTTTCAACTGATTATCGGAATCCAGATACGCTATCCACGGTTTTTTGGCCACCTTCAAACCAACATTCCGAGCAGCAGACACACCGCTTCGTTGCGGCTGTCGAATTAGTACAATTTTCCCACTCTGGATTTCACTAAAAAACCGTGATCGGATCATATCCGATGCACCGTCCGTAGATCCGTCATCTATCAGTATCAGTTCGAAATTGCGGTGATCCTGCTGTAGAACTGACTGAACGGCGGACTGTAATTTGGGCGCTCTATTATAAAATGGGACGATAATCGAAAATTCCACTTTGGGGATAGCAAAAAATGCTTCTGGACCAGCGTGTTCCATTATCGCTGCGTAAACTCCTTCATCTTGAGCGCGTACTCGATTTAAAGAAGGAATAATTCCATCATGATTGCAGTTAGTCTTCTTGAATGCCTTCACTTTTACAATAGGACATCCATGCTCGAGAAGATAGAGAGGGCGAACAGTGAAGTTTGGATTTATTTTCTGTAAGCTGGAATACTCTGGAGTGTCATTGTTTATGAACGTGTCCCACTCGAATCCGAGGCTCTCGAAATGCCGAGTCATCGGAACTTCATATGACATCACGACTTCTGAAACATTTTTCTTGGTCTCAACGCCGTTAAAAAACAGCTGAAACTCTGGGTCCAGAAACACAGGCCGTTTAAAGACAACGAAATAACTTTGAATGTGTGGTTGAAACTGAATATTCGCTGTGACACCCCAAAATTCACATTTTCGAGTGTTCATGGAATTGAAAATTCGTCTAAATCCCCCTATCGGACCATAGCAACTGTCATTACAAAGGATCAGTTCATCTGCATCGTAAAATAAACCCTGCTCTTTTGCGTAGTTAATGCCACGCTTGTAGGAACCAAAGTCATACTCACCATGTCGACCAACGATTAAATGTCGAGTGAAGTGCCGCACCCTTGTAAGGACTGCATCCGAAAAATTATTGTCGGCAACAAATATTATGTGATCAGCAATCTCAGTCAACCTTGAAAGATAAATAAGAATATTATCAGTTATGAATCCGGAATCACTATATACTGCAAATATAGCAACACGCTTTCTGCCGTCTGAATACCTTGATTTCCTATAGATTCGCCGCGTCAGCCACGATGGAAGGAACTTTCGACCTTCTGCTTTTCCAAACCTGATATAATGAATTAACGGATTCATACCAGCAGCAGCGACATCAGCATAAACAGAAGTATAATCTTGAGACGAAAACAACGGGCTAGGATCTCTCCCAATTCTAGCACCAATCCAAAGGTAGTGCTCGATAGGATCCATTCCCGTTATTTGGACATCAGAATATTGTTCCTTATACCAATTTTCGTCAAACAAGCCAGAATCTTTAATTAATTCAATATCTTCGCTTTTCATAAACCGCACTCCCACCCCCAAACGCATTGAAATACAAACATCGTCACGCCAACCTTAAAGTTTCGTCCATATGAATAGAGATCTAATGAGTCATCTTCCATTTGGACTACGCCCTTCTTTATATCCGTATAGGAGAAAATGGACTCCCGGATCCATCCCTACCGCATCTACATCAGGATAGCTCTTTAAGTACCATTCCCGATCAACGAAACCCACCTCTTGCAAAAGTCGGGCATTTTTGCGAATTCTTAATTTTGAAATCGGTCCGCTCATTAAGACATTAATTACATTATATATATCACTTTTTGTATTACGCCTATCAAGCATGTTCTCTCGCTGACAATCTCCAATAATATTTGTCAAAGCGGCAATTTCATTAATTTTTTCCATCAAAATAAATTCTTTCTCTTTAATTTTTTCCGCAGCCCCTGCATTCGCATCCTCTAGCTGTTGCAATAGTGCACTTTTCGCGCATGCGCTGGCCTCGTTTTGCGTCCGAAGGTCCGCCACTTCCTGTTGCGCGGCTCCGCTTTGCGCCCGCAAAACGGCAACCTCGGACTTCATTGCTTCGTTTTGCGCCCGAAGGTCCGCCACCTCCTGTTGCGCGGCTCCGCCTTGCGCCCGCAAAACGGCAACCTCGGACTTCATTGCTTCGTTTTGCGCCCGAAGGTCCGCCACTTCCTGTTGCGCGGCTCCGCCTTGCGCCCGCAAAACGGCAACCTCGGACTTCATTGCTTCGTTTTGCGCCCGAAGGTCCGCCACTTCCTGTTGCGCATCGGATGCCACCAATTGCACCGCATGAAATTGTTGCTTATTAGTGGCACTTTCTTCTATTAATTGATCCCGCCTCTCTTTCAATGCCCCTATTTCTGCAACATTTCGTTTGTTTGCGGCCGCCTCGGAGCAGGCTCGACCCAATCGTGAAAACACATTTGCAACCGTGACATATGTTTCCAGATTTGATTGACACTCAAACAAATTTCGCGCCGCTTCCTGTATTACTGATCCCGTACCTATTATACCCAAACCATAGCCATGCAAAAATTCGAAATAGGGATAGCGAGCCTTTAGCTCATTAAACAACCGGAATACACCAAAATCCCTTTCACGAACGTTTGTATCATGAAACAAAACAAGTGACTGAGAAGATAATTTTGGGAACCATTTTTCAAAATCATTTCTTACGGATTCGTAAGTATGATTCCCGTCAATATGAAGAATATCTATCTCACCGCCTTGAAAAGACTCTAACGCATCATCGAAAGAGCTTCTAATCAAACAAGAAAAACTTGAATAATTATCATTATTATAAGAAGAAACCTCCTTATACACCTCTTCTCCATAAAAGCCAGCATGTGGATCGCCACGCCAACTGTCTACTGCGTAGCATCTCGTTCCCAAATCAAGCGCTTTAACTGCCTGACAAAATGAAAAGTATGAAACCCCATAATGCGTACCTAGTTCAACAAATGAGGTGGGCCTCATACTCTCCATTAACCAAAATGCAAATGGAACATGCTCGTGCCAAGCAGATATATTCTGATATTGGGGAATCATGAAAGTTGAAGGCGTACAAACAAGCTGAAATGCTTCTGTTATCGATCTTTGATTCATTTCCAAGCACTCTCCATCCCTATGCTTTTATGCACATTCTTAGCTGAAGTTTTCACAACTGTCCCGCGCCACAATCCCCATTGAATTGCATTCAATAATACAACTCGAAGCGACCAAAATCCAGTTACTCTTCAGCGATCTTCAGCAGGGTCCGCCCGTAAGCCGTCTTCGAAAACAGCTTGCCGTATTCAACCAGCCGATCGCGGGATATCCAGCCATTCAGATAGGCGATCTCCTCGATGCAAGCGACGCTCATGCCCTGGCGGTGCTGGATGGTGCGTACGAATTCGGACGCTTCCAGAAGGCTGTCGTGCGTGCCCGTGTCGAGCCAGGCGTAACCGCGCGACATGCGCTCGACGTAGAGCGAACCCACCTCCATGTAGATCCGGTTCAGATCGGTGATCTCGTATTCGCCGCGGACGGATGGCTTCAGATCGCGCGCATACTCCACAACCTTGTTGTCGTAGAAATAAAGCCCCGTCACTGCCATGCGGGACTTCGGATGCCTCGGTTTTTCCTCCAGCGAAAAAGCCCGCCCCTCGGCATTGAGCTCGACGACGCCGTAGCGCTCCGGATCGTCCACCTCGTAGGCGAACACCGTCGCCCCTTCCTTGCGATCCCGGGCATTTGCGAGCAGCTTCCTCATGCCGGCGCCGAAGAAGATATTGTCCCCTAGGACAAGCGCAACATTATCGCCACCGATGAATTCGGAGCCGATCGTAAAGGCTTGCGCCAGACCATCCGGGCTCGGCTGGACAGCATAGGAGATGTTCAACCCCCAATCGGAACCATCGCGGAACAACCGCTTGTAGCTGTCGATATATTCGGGGGAAGAAATGATCAGAACGTCCCGGATTTGCGACATCATCAGAACGGACAAGGGATAATAAATCATCGGCTTGTCATAGATCGGGATAAGCTGCTTGTTCACCGCCAGCGTCGCCGGATGCAAGCGTGTGCCGGAGCCGCCGGCGAGAATGATACCCTTCATCGAGGTTCCTCTGGTGATTTTCTTTGTTCAAGCCGGAGTTCGGACAGTACCTCCGAAAGGGCCTCTTGCCAGGGCCGAGGCCGGATCGCGTAATCACGTCCGATCTTTTCCACCCCCAGAACGGAATTGGCCGGCCGCTTCGCCGGCGTCGGATAGTCGGCAGTCGTAATGGCCTCCACCTTCGGCACCGCGTAGCCGAGCGCCGCTTGCTGACGGAAGATCTCGCGGGCGAAACCGCACCAGGTTACGGGACCGGCATTGGAAAAATGATAGGTTCCTGTCGGAGCCTTCGGGTCCGCGACGAGCCGCAGAGCCATCCTCGCCAGTGTCGCGGCGATATCGCTCGCAGCCGTCGGGCAGCCGTTCTGATCGTCCACGACGCGCAGAAGAGGCCGATCCGCCGCCAGACGCAGCATCGTCTTGACGAAATTGGCACCATGCGCGGAAAATACCCAGGACGTGCGCAAAATCGCATGACGCGGATTGCCGGTACGGACAGCAAGCTCCCCGGCCGCCTTCGATGCGCCATAGACCCCGACGGGACCGATCGGATCGCCTTCGTCATAGGCTTCCGCCTTCGTGCCATCGAACACGTAGTCCGTCGAAACGCAGAGCAGCGGAATTCCGACCTTGCGGGTTGCCTCGGCCATGACGGCCGGCGCCAGCGCATTGACCTTCCAGGCCGTAACCGGATCGGTCTCTGCCCTGTCGACTGCGGTATAGGCTGCCGGATTGATGACGGCATCGAAGCGCCCTTCGGCGATATACGTCTCAATCGACCCGGCGTCCGTCAAATCCAGTTCCTGCCGGGAAGCGGCGACGATTTCGACATCTTCAGGCCATTCGTACCGGCAAAGCTCGTATCCAACCTGTCCGGTGATGCCGGTAATCAGAATGCGCATGAGTTTCTTTCCAGTCAGATTTCCACCAGCGTCAGCGGCGTTCCATCGTATTCGAACGGACTGTCGAAATCGGCCAGAAGCGGCTGCACCTCATCCTTCGGGCTCAACAGGGGTTGAACGCCCCCTGATAAGGGCCAGGCGACATTCACCTGCGGATCGTTCCAGCGGATTCCGCCGTCATTGGCCGGAGCATAGAAATCCGTAACCTTGTAGGTCACTTCTGACGACGGCTCAAGCGTGATGAAACCATGCGCGAAGCCGACGGGTATATAAAGCTGATGTCCATTCTCGGCGGACAGTTCCGCGCCAACCCACTCCCCGTAGGTTGGCGAGCCACGGCGAACATCCACGGCGACATCGAAGATTCGCCCGCGAATACACCGGACAAGCTTGGCCTGCGCATGGGGAGGCGTCTGGAAATGCAGCCCCCGCAGCGTAGCAACGGGCACGGAAAGCGAGTGATTATCCTGCACGAATTCATCACCAGCACCGAAATCCGAAAATTTATCCTTGTTATATACTTCGGAAAACCACCCGCGATCATCACCAAAACGCTTTGGCTTGATCAACAAAACTTTCGATGACATGCGAACATCCTGCGCAACTAAACTGGGGGATTCTTAACACGAAGCCACAAAGCCGGTCCAGCATCGATTGCAGCCTCAAATCAACTATGACAAACATGCCGCCATACGTCCGAAGCGGCTTTCGGCATCGGCATGAACGGGCAGGCATGACACGAACACCTCACCAAACGTTTCAAGTGCTTAGCGGGCCCGATGCCCTGCGCTATTCGGACAAGCCAGTGATTGTGACGATCAACGATCCCGACCGGCTGCTCGGCCGGTCTCCCACGATCTGCCTGCACAGGTCCGGCAGAACACCTGCCATTCTCACGCGTCCTGTCCTGATCGACGACAGGGGCCGGGGTCGATTCTTCGGCTGGACGCCTGCCGGACTGACGGCCATATCGGCCGAGCCCTCTCCCGATTCAGCCTCGAACGGCAGGATGCCGACACTCCGTATACGCCGCCCTTCCTATCCGGAAATCGCATGTCACATCGCGTGCGCATCGTCTTTCGCCGCGCTCCAGACACTCAGGCTTCTTCTCGCCGGAAACAGCAAGGGGTTTCAGTATCGCTTCGTGCGCCTGTTCGAAAGACTGGGCGAACCGCGCTACGCCGACTGGCTGGCCGCCTGGCCTGAAACCCGCAGGCAAGACATGCCCTTGCCCGCTGGTCACGATACCCCTCCCGTCCTCATTACGATCACAGGCAACGGTGCCCGGGCTGAACTCACCCGCGCATCGATCGGCCGTCAAACCTATCCAGCAGTCGAAGAGGCAAGCGCCGAACGCGTGCAAAGCCTCGTGCCCGACCGGATCGCTTCATCCTTCCTGATGCGCCTGCCTGCCGGCTTCACGCTGGAAGACACGGCCATCGAGCATCTCGTTCAACCGCTTCTGGCAGATAGCAACGTCTCAGCGGCATATTGTGACGAAGACTGCATCGACGCCAGCGGCGACCGGCATGCTCCCTTCTTCAAGCCCGCGTGGAACCCTCCTCTCGCGGCCACCGGCTGGCTTCCGCCGGAAGGCGTTCTCGTGCGCGGGAACTGTCTGCCCGCCACGGTCGACATGGACGGAATGTATGCGCAGGAGATGGTGCAGACCGCGGCCGCGCGAGGCGATATCGTTCACGTTCCCCGCATGCTCTTGCATCGTGACAGGGCGCGCGCACCGGCTCCGCCGTCCAAGCCGAAAGTCGCGACGACGCGGACGTGCGTGAGCGTCATCATCCCGACCCGCGACAGGGCGGACCTGCTGGGAGCCTGTCTCGAGGGTCTTTTCAATCGCACGCGCGCCGACGATATCGACGTGATCGTGATAGACAATGGCAGCCGGGAACCGGAAACGCTTGCACTGTTCAAGCAGCATGAGGACGCGGGACGCATCCGGCGCATCATTCAGCCCGGATCGTTCAATTTCTCGCAGGCCTGCAATCTCGGGGCGGAAGCTGCCTGCCACGAACTTCTGCTTTTGCTCAATAACGATATCGAACCCATCGAACCCGGCTGGCTGGACCAGATGGTCGCCGAACTGGACGATCAGCGGATCGGCGCCGCCGGGGCGCTCCTGCTCTTTCCGGACGGCTTCGTCCAGCATGCCGGCGCTACGCTCGGAGCCGGTTCAGTCGCCCGACACAGCTTCCATTTCCGCCATCCAGACGCGGGCGAGGATTTCGGCCTGCTCGTCCAGCGGCAGGAAGTCAGTGCCGTGACGGCCGCCTGTCTGCTCACCCGCAAAAGCCTGTGGCAGGAGGTTCATGGAATGAATGAGGAAGACCTCGCCGTCTCGTTCAACGATGTCGATTACTGTCTGAAGCTGCGCGAGGTCGGCAAGGGCATCATATGGACGCCCCATGCGAGGCTCATTCATCGCGAATCCGTTTCCCGCGGGCCGGATGATACGCGAGAAAAGATTGCCCGATTTTCGGAGGAAGAACGCTATATGCACGAAAGGTGGGGTGACGTGCTCCTGCGGGATCCTTTCTACCACCCTTGCCTGTCTCTGACGGCCGGCGACCGTGCCCTCGACGCGGCGCCGCGCGACCTTGCCCCAAGGCGTCCCGGTCTTCGCAAGCGGCCATCGTCACCGGACAAGGCCTGAACCGTACCGCGTTATCCCTTCGTCTTCACGAGGCCCAGCCGGGTTCCGTCGTAGTTCTTGCGCAGCGGCGCCCACCACCATTCGTTCTCCAGATACCACCTGACCGTCTTTTCGATGCCCGTGTCGAAATTTTCCCGTGCCTTCCAGCCCAGTTCCGTTTCGAGCTTGGTGGCGTCGATCGCGTAGCGGGCGTCGTGTCCCGGGCGGTCCTGCACGTAGGAGATGAAGGATTCGTGAGGCTTTCCGGCGGGATGAAGCTCATCCATCAGCGCGCAGATGCGCTTGACGACGTCAATGTTGCGGCGCTCGTTGCGGCCGCCGACATTGTAGGTCTCGCCGATACGGCCCCGCTCCACGATGATATCGAGGGCCCGGGCGTGGTCCTCGACGAAAAGCCAGTCGCGGATATTGGCGCCGTTGCCGTAGACGGGTAGCGGCCGCCCCTCCAGCGCACTGATGATCATCAGCGGAATCAGCTTTTCCGGAAAATGGAAGGGACCGTAATTGTTGGAGCAGTTGGAAACGACGACCGGCAAGCCATAGGTGCGTTCCCACGCCTTGGCGAGATGATCCGAAGCGGCCTTGGAAGCGGAATAGGGCGAGCTCGGATCGTAGGGCGTCACCTCCTCGAACAGCCCCTCGTCGCCGAGCGAGCCGTAAACCTCGTCCGTCGATACGTGCAGGAACCGGAAACCGTCCTTCTCCTCCAACGGCAGCGACTGCCAGTAGGCGCGCGCGCTTTCGAGCATGGTGAAGGTGCCCAGCACGTTGGTCTCGACGAAATCTCGCGCACCGGTGATCGAGCGGTCCACATGGCTTTCCGCGGCAAGGTGCATTACGCGATCCGGCCTGAAGCTCGCGAAAGCCTCGGAGATGGCGCGCCCGTCACAAATATCGTCCTTCAGGAAACGATAGAGCGGATTGCCTTCTACGCTCTTCAGCGACGTCAAGGTGCCGGCATATGTCAGCTTGTCGACATTCAGAACCTCGTAGCCTTTTTCAAGAACCAGATAACGGACCAGCGCCGATCCTATGAAACCTGCTCCGCCCGTGACGAGTACACGCATTTGGCAATCTTCTCCGCTGTCAGCACACATTCAGTGACGCGGCATAAGAAGAGACGCGGTTTCTTTCGTCAAGCTTGACGCGTGTCGCTCCTCTCCGTTTCCGCAGTTTTGCATTGGATATATCACCCCGGCGGCTTCCTCTCAAACGGTTCCCGCAGTCCCTTCCGCGATCCCGCTTTGACTCGGGGAAGATGGCGACCTATGGCTGGGAACGGCCAGATTGCGACGGGATCGACGGACATGAAGACTGACGACGAGCGGCTGCCCACTACGGGCGGCATGAGGACACTCCGTTGACCGACAGGGTGCGCGCGCTCATTGCCCGGCTGCTGCCCGCGCCCAGGCTGCGCGCGGGAGCCACAGGCGGCCCCAGACGGCCCGTGAAGCGAATCATCGTCTTCGGGCGGCATCCGAACCCGACCGCGGATTACTATTTCGCGGCGCGGCTTGCGGCACCGGGAATGCCGGAGCACCGGTTCATCGATATCCGCGACGGCGATCCGGCCGGCATCGACGCGGACGGCACATTCGTCATTCTCTGCCGCTATGCCTCCGCCGCCGCCCTGCGCTGGATCGAGCGGGAAGAGCGGCAACTCGCCGGCGTCGGCCTGTTTCTCGATGATGATATTCCCGCCGTCGTCACCGGGCGCGACGCGGATATCGGCTATCGGCTGTTTCTCGTCTTCCGGGCGCTTCTGCCGCTCAGGCGGCTCAACCGGCATCTCGATATCGTCTGGGCCTCGACGCCCCGCCTCGCGCAACGCCTCGGCGCGGCGAACGCTCGGGTCCTGCCACCTGCCCCGCCCGAAGCCCTGTGGAACATTCCCCACGTCGCCGGCAACCGCGACACCGGCACCGTCATGATCGCCTATCACGCGACAGCCGTCCATGTGGAGGAGCATGCCTTCCTGCAACCCGTCATTCGCGACGTGCTTGCCGCGCGGCCGGACGCGCTCTTCGAAGTATTCGCCGGCGGCAAGGCCGCCGGACGATGGAAGGGCATGGAGCGGGTCACGGTGCGCAGGCCGGTTTCGTGGGCCGCTTATCTCGCGGAAGCCTCGACGCGGCAGATCGATATCATGCTCGTGCCGCTCACGCCATCGCCCGTCAACGATTGCCGCTCCCCGACCAAGCGCATCGATGTGGCCCGCGCCGGCGCCGCCGGCATCTTTTCGGTCTCTCCGGCCTATGGCGAAGCCGGCGCGGACGGGGAAATACTGCTTCGCTACGATCCGGACGCCTGGCGCGCGGCGCTGCTGGAACTGATCGACGATGCGGACAAGCGTGCCGCTGCGGCCTCTGCCACCCGCGAACGCGTCGCTGCGATGACCCGAAGCGCAGAACGGGGTCTCGACCTTTCGCCGCCGCCCTTTCCGTAACCGTATCCCCTTCAAAACATGGAGGAAGGGGTTTATGACGGGTCCATCGAAAAGACGGAATGTGCCATGTCGAAAACCACCCCTGCCACCCGGACGCTCGAAAATGCGGGCGTCGTCTTCGAAACCGTTTCCTACGACTACGATCCGGATGCGCCGCGTGTCGGCCTTCAGGCGGCGGAAGCGATCGGGGAGGAACCGCACCGTGTGCTCAAGACGCTGATGGCGACGGTGGACGGCAAGCCGGTCTGCGCCGTCATTCCTGCCGACCGCGAGGTCAGCATGAAGAAGCTCGCGGCGGCGTTCGGCGGCAAGTCGGCGGCGATGATGAAGCCCGCCGACGCCGAACGGCTGACGGGCTATCATGTGGGCGGTATCAGCCCCTTCGGCCAGAGGAAGACCGTTCCGACGGCCATCGAGATCGCAGCCCTTTCGGAGCCCTATGTCTTCATGAACGGCGGGCAGCGCGGTCTTCAGGTCCGCCTCGACCCGAAGGCGGCGCTTGCCGCGCTCGGGGCGAAGGCGGCACCGCTGATCTCCTGATTTTGCGGGTGGACACCGTCCCCTCAGGCGTTATCCTCCGCCCTTCTCCATAGCCAACGACAGCAGGTTCTTCCATGACATCCGATACAAGCGCCTTCATCGACCCCGTGAAACTGGAAAGACTGGCGACGACCGCCGTCAAGGTCGGGCTGCGGCTGGAAAAGGGGCAGGATCTCGTCATGACGGCACCGATCGGCGCGCTGCCGCTCGTGCGTCTCATCACCCGCGAAGCCTACAAGGCAGGCGCCGGCCTCGTCACCACGTTCTATTCCGACGAGGAAGCCATTCTCGCGCGTTATCGATATGCGCCCGACGAGAGCTTCGACCGCGCCAGCGGCTGGCTCTACGAGGGCATGGCGAAGGCCTTTGCCGGCAATGCGGCGCGGCTTGCCATTTCCGGCGACAATCCGATGATGCTGGCGGGACAGGACCCGGCCAGGGTGGCGCGCGCCAACCGCGCCAATTCCATGTCCTACAAGCCGGCGCTGGAGAAGATCTCCAATTTCGACATCAACTGGAACATCGTCTCCTATCCCAACCCCGCCTGGGCGAAGCAGGTTTTCCCGGACCTGCCGGAAGCCAAGGCCGTCGAAAAGCTGGCGGAGGCGATCTTCGCCGCCTCGCGCGTCGACCGCGACGATCCCGTCGCCGCCTGGGAGGAGCACAACGCCAACCTCAGGAAGAAATCCTCCTGGCTGAACGGCGAGCGTTTCGCGGCGCTGCACTTCACCGGCCCCGGCACCGATCTCACGGTCGGCCTGGCCGACGATCACGAATGGCATGGCGGCGCCTCCACGGCCAAGAACGGCATCACCTGCAATCCCAACATTCCGACCGAGGAAGTGTTCACCACGCCACATGCGCTGCGCGTCGAAGGCACGGTGTCGTCCACCAAGCCGCTGTCACATCAAGGGACGCTGATCGACGACATTCAGGTGCGCTTCGAGGGCGGCCGCATCGTCGAGGCGAAGGCGTCGAAGGGCGAGGAAGTGCTGAACAAGGTGCTCGACACCGACGAGGGCGCGCGGCGTTTGGGCGAAGTGGCGCTGGTGCCGCATTCCTCGCCGATCTCGCAGAGCGGCATCCTGTTCTACAACACGCTGTTCGACGAAAACGCCTCCTGCCACATCGCGCTCGGCCAGTGCTATTCCAAATGCTTCCTGAACGGCGCATCGCTGTCGCAGGCGGAAATCGCGGCCAAGGGCGGCAATTCGAGCCTCATCCACATCGACTGGATGATCGGCTCCGACAAGGTGGATATCGACGGCGTGAAGCCGGACGGCACGCGCGTGCCGGTGTTCCGCAAGGGCGAATGGGCCTGAGAACGATGGAGGACGCCATGACGGCGTCATCAGAGTGCTGACAAACGGTTCATCGCTTTCTTTCGTCATGGTCGGGCTTGCCCGACCATCCACCGCGCCGCTTGCGGCGTGGCCCCTCTGGTTGAGCCCGAGGGTGACGGAAGAGAAAATTGTCAATACACCCCCGGGGCGCCAGGACGGCGCCCTTTTTCATGGCTTAGAACAGGCTGCCCTGATCGGGCGGCGCCTTGCCGGCCTTCGCGGGCCGCTTGCGGGAGGACGGGGGAGCGACAGGCGCCGGAGGCTCCGCCCCCTCCCCCGCTGTCGCCGTGATGCGCCCGTCGACGAATTCGATGGACAGGACCTGCCCTGGAGCGACGAGGGATGCCCGCGCCAGCAGACGCTCGTCCCCGTCGCGGATCACGGCATAGCCGCGCTTCAGCACGTTGCGATAGGAAAGCGATTGCAGCACGCGATCCTGCGCGGCAACGGCCAGCCTGCGATGGGCGAGCGCCGTCGCCACTGCCGTGTCGGCCCGTGCGAACAGGGCCAGCACCTTTTCGCGCTCGCGGCCCGTCTGATTTCGCAGGCGGTTCGGAAAGGCCCGGAACACCGCATCGGCGGCACCGACCCGGCTTCGGCCAGCCAGAACCAGACGCTCGACGATGCGTTCCGCGCGGTTCAGGCGCTCGGCGATGAATTGCCTCTGCTGCACGATCCGCGCGCCCAGCATGTCGGGCCGCAGCCGCGCCGCGGCCTGTTCCAGCGTCCGGCGCTTGGCGATGGCGGTGCGCTCCAGCCCCCGCCCGAGGCCGGTGGCGGCCTCGTCGAAACGACGGCGCGGCAGGGCGAGAAGCTGGTCCAGCGACGGCAGGGCGCGCACGAGACTGCGCACACCCTGCTGGCGGTTCTGCATTTGCCGCGACACGGCGCCTTGCAGGCGGGCGGCAAGACCGGCGATCTGGGCCTCCAGTTCGGCCTTCACCGGCACCGCCATTTCCGCAGCACCCGTCGGCGTCGGCGCGCGAATGTCGGCGGCATGGTCGATCAGCGTCCAGTCCGTTTCATGCCCCACGGCGGAAATCAGCGGGATGCGGCTGGCCGCCGCGGCGCGCACCACGGCCTCGTCGTTGAAGCTCCAGAGGTCTTCGAGACTGCCGCCGCCGCGCGCCACGATCAGCACGTCGGGCCGGGCGATCCCGCCTTCCGGCGTCAGGGCGTTGAAGCCTTCGATGGCGCGAGCCACCTCGTCGCCCGATCCCTCGCCCTGCACCTTCACCGGCCAGACGACGACATGAACCGGAAAACGGTCGGATATGCGATGCAGGATATCGCGAATGACCGCGCCGGTGGGCGACGTCACCACGCCGATGACCATCGGCATGAAGGGCAGCGGCTTCTTCGACGCGGCGTCGAACAGCCCCTCCGCAGCCAGCTTGCGGCGGCGCTCCTCCAGCAGCGCCATCAGCGCGCCGACGCCGGCGGGCTCCAGGCTTTCGATGACGATCTGATATTTGGACGAACCGGGAAAGGTGGTGATCTTGCCGGTCGCGATCACTTCCATGCCTTCCTCGGGGCGGACCTTCAGGCGGCTGAACGTGCCCTTCCAGATGACGGCATCGATGCGGGCCTTGTCGTCCTTCAGCGAGAAATAGGCATGCCCGGAGGAATGCGGGCCGCGATAGCCGGACACCTCGCCGCGCACGCGGACGCGGTCGAACGCCGTCTCGATGGTGCGCTTGATGGAGCCGGAAAGCTCCGAAACGGAGAACTCGGCGAGATTGGTCGGCGAATCGTCGAAAAAGCTGCTCATGGCCGCAAATATCGCATGGCAGATGCAAATTGCAGCGTCTTTTCGCAGCCGATCTGGCGAATTCCTCGGGAAAAGCCGGGCGGGCATAATCGCGCCGCCCGCCCCTGTCCGTTCAATGGGTTGATGCCGGCGTCGTCCGCCCTGCCTGCGGCCAAGGCCATACTTCCCCTGCGACGCAACCCTTCAGGAGCACAGAATGAGCGATCCTTTCCTCAACACCCACCCCTCGCTTTCCGGTCCGGCCACGGCGGGCTTTGCCGTCACGCCATCGGACGGCGCCGAACTGGCGCAGCCGAGCCGCGCCCTTTATGTCGGCGGTGCGGGCGACCTCGCCGTGACGCTGCTGTCCGGCGACAGCGTGAGCCTCGGCGCCGTTCCGGCCGGCAGCCTGCTGCCGCTGCGCGTCAGCCGGGTTCACGCCACCGGCACGACCGCCACGGCAATCGTCGCCCTCATCTGAGGCCATTTCCCGATTTCGAACACCGAAACAAAGCGTTAACCCTTGTCAGGGCCCGTTTTTTTAACGGTTCACGGCTATTCTGACGACAATCAAGAAAACAGGGATATTCGCAATGATCTTCGTCGCAACGTTCGGAATCGGGCTGGCCGCCGGGCTCACACGTTCCATCCTCTCGGTCGTGGCCGCCTCCGTCGCCATTCTCGTGACCTTCGCGCTGGCCGCCACACTGGGCGGCGGTGCCTCCCTCATGGCGCTGCTCGTCGCCATCGGCGGCTACAATGTCGGCCTGATCGCCAACATCTGCGTCCGCATTGCCGGCGAGGAACCGAGCGCCGAAGAAGCGCGCTGATCCGACCCGCATTTCCCGCAACCGCGCGGACCGACCGAAGCGCTCCTTCAGGGATGACGGAGCGCTTCGGTCGTTTCATGCACCTTCAGCCGAACCCGCTGCGCCTACGGCCTGACGCGGAAAAGCTGCAATCCCGCGCCGGCCGTCGTCGGCAGCGGTTCGAGATAGGCCGGAACCCGGCCCGCCGCGAGACCGGCATAGAGCCCGTCGGGCTTGAGAGCGGCGATCTGTCGCGTCTGCGGGTCGTCGGCGCAGAAGGCGACGACCGTGACCCCGGCGCCACGCAGGAAGGCTTCAGCTTCACGCGGTATGGCCAGCCCGATATGCAGTTCGGTAAGCATGCCGGGCTGATTGCGGTGATAGGGTGCCGTCAGGACGCGATGACCGGAAAAACGCAGGATCGACGCTCCAAGATTGGAGGGCGCCGCGACGACGCCCGGCGGCAGGGCCGCGAGGCCGGACAGCGCGTCCTCGCCGTTGCAGCGCCACGCGCCCGCCTCCGCACCGGCAACGGCGGGGGCGACGACCGGCGCGCGGAACCGCTGCACGATGCCGTTGATGCCTTCGCTCGGCAAGGCGCCGCCGAACACCCAGACGGCCGGAACGGACGCGAGCGTCGCGGTCAGGAAGAAGAACCCGGCGGCCATGTTCTCCGGCTCGGCATTCGAAAGCCGGCGGAGTTCCGCGACGAGCAGCGAGAGCGGGAGGATGACGAGCAGGTTGGAAAAGATCGCGCCGCGCACCTGAACCAGCGCGACGGCCCAGGCCGCGAGAATGAGCGCGAACAGGATGGCATGGCCTTCGACGCGATCGCCGAGCAGCACGCGCGACAGCGCAACCGCCATGCCGAAGAAGCCGACCGCATAGAAGCCGCCGGCCGTCGCCGGTTCCGAGCGGATCGTCGCCAGAAACGACTGCGCCTCCGTCACCTTGTTCAGCCACAGGGACACGAGCAGCGGATCGAGATCGGCCAGCGGGCTGCCGAGACATTGCGGCGCCAGAGCCAGCGCGGCCAGAAGGACGATGGCGCCGTTGGCGCCGACGACGGCAAGGCGCCGGCGGATATTCCAGCCGCTGGCATGGCGGGCGGAGACGAACATCAGCGCGCCGCCCAGCGCCGACAGGCCATAGAAGCCGAGCGAAAGGCTGTCGCACGTCACCACGGCATAGCGCGAGGGCGGCACGGTCGCCAGAAACAGGACGGTGACGGAAAGGGCCAGCGACAGGCCGAAGGCGGAAGCAGCCCTTTCGAACGCCTTGCCATGCACGAGCCACAGGCCCGTGACCGCAAGGCAGATGACGGCCAGCAGAGGCGTCGTTTCCGCGCCGATGGCGAGCGCCAGCGCCGCCAGAACGCCGCCGACAGCATAATTGACGGCGCCGTAGCGGCGATCCAACAGCACGGCGGCCAATCCGGCGATCAGGACGAGCTGGAGGTTGTGGTGATCGATGGAGCCGGGCAGGAAGCGGTTGGAGGTCACGACCAGAATGACCGTGAAGCTCATGGCGACGTTCATGGCCCCGGCACCGCCGAGACGGCGGGCGCCGAGCCCGACGCAGCCGATCAGCGGCGGGACGAGCGCCAGCGGCCAGACCGCGAGTGCCGCCGCCTCGGCGGCCGTCCCGTCGAGAAACAGGCCGAAAAACAGGATCAGGCCGGCAATCGGCGCGTCGATCAGGCGCGACCAGTGCATGAGCGTTCCACCCGCCAGCCCGAGGCGATACTGCATCGCATCGAACCAGCCCTGACCGGCGAGAAGATCGCGCACGACGACCAGACGCATCACGTCGTCATTGTCGGCGCCGACATAATCGGTGGCGCCGGGCACGGTCAGCAACAGGACAGTGGAGATCGCGGCCAGGCTGAAAAGCACCGTCATCAGCGACAGGCGGCTCCACCAGAGCCGGTCCTCGCCGGCTATCAGGGAATCGACGCGGCGCGTTCCGGCAGGCAGGTGAAATGCGTTCGTCATGTCCGCAGATTCCTCAGGGTCAGGACATGTTGAATTGGCGCATTCTGCGTCGCGGATTTCGTGTTCGGCGAGGAGGAAAGATGCAGGAAATGCCGATCATTTTCAAATCTTCCCGACGACGTCCGGGCGCGAAATCCGCAACGCCCTTCGGGTTCGAAGTCATGGGCCGGCTGATCGCAGACAATGCTCGACAAGACCATGTGGTCTTGCCTTGCGCGTGTTTGCTTCCATCCAATCCCATGACTTCGAACAGAATGCGTCAATTCAACAGGTCCTGACCCTCATGTTTCCGGCTTACTTTCACGATGTTCGGCGGTCCGAAACCTAGCCTTAACCTGTTCAAGAAATAGTAAAGGCCAGAGAAACGGAATGAATCCGTCGCATGATGATCGAATACCGGGTGGACCCATGACCGAAGCCCCGACCTCGCCGATGAACGGCGATCAGGACATAGCCGTATTGCTGCCGTGCCATAACGAGGCGGCGACGATCGCGGAGGTGGTGCGCGGCTTCCGCGCGGCGCTGCCGCAGGCGCGTATCTACGTCTACGACAACAATTCCACCGACGGCACGGCGCTGGCCGCCGTGATGGCCGGCGCCATCGTCCGCAGCGAACGACGGCAGGGCAAGGGCAATGTCGTGCGGCGCATGTTCGCCGACATTGACGCCGACATCTACGTCATGGCGGACGGCGACGGCACCTATGCGCCGGCCGACGCCGGCAGGCTCGTCGGCGTCCTGATCGCCGAGGGCGCCGACATGGCGGTCGGCACCCGGCGCGGTGTCACGGACGATGCCGGCCGGCAGGGCCATGCCTTCGGCAACCGCGTCTTCAATTCGCTCTACCGCCGCCTGTTCGGCAACGATTTCTCCGATATCTTTTCCGGATACCGCGCCTTTACCCGCGGTTTCGTGAAGAGCTTTCCGGCGATGTCGGACGCTTTCGAGACCGAGACGGAAATGTCCGTGCATGCCTCGCGCCTGAAGCTGCCGGTGGTCGAGATCGAACTCGACTACGGCCGCCGGCCGGAGGGGTCGCAATCCAAGCTCTCGACCTTTCGCGACGGCTGGAAGATCCTGAAGATGTTTATCATGCTGATGAAAGAAACGCGGCCCTTCGCGTTTTTCGCCATGCTCGGCTGGGCCGGCTTCTGCATCGGCCTCGGTTTCGCCATTCCCGTTCTTGCCGAGTTCTTCCGCACCGGCATGGTCAGCCGCATGCCGAGCTGGATCCTGTCGGTGGCGATGATCGGGCTGTCCTTCCTCGCCCTGACGGCGGGCATGATCCTGGATTCGCTGTCGCGCGCCCGCTACGAGCATCTGCGCCTTGCCTATATCGGCCAGTCGGAGGCCAGCCGCGAGCGCCGGCGCGACCGGTACCGCTCCGGGACGAGCGGGAGAAAGGATGCGGCATGAAACGCATCGCGCGCTTCGCAATCGTCGGCGGCGGCGGCTTTCTGGTCGATGCGCTGGTGCTTTCGGCGCTCCTGCATTTCACGCCGGCCGATCCGTTCCTGGCGCGCATCGCGGCAATCGCCGCCGCCATGAGCTTCACCTTCGTCCTGAACCGCAGCTACACCTTCGGGCGTTCCAACCGCCGCATGCTGTCCGAGAGCATCCGCTACGGCACCGTCGGCACGGTGACGGCGCTGTTCAATTACGGATTCTATGCGGCGCTTCTCATCGGCCTTCCGGGATTGCAGCCGCTGGCCGCGCTGGTCTTCGCCTCAGCCGCCGCGATGGGCCTCAGCTTCGTCGGCTATTCCCGCCTTGTCTTCGCCCGGCGGTGAACAACCGACTGCGGCTTATTGCCTAAGGCTTTCTCTTCTTCCAATATGGTGCGAACCATTTCGCGCATCGCTTCAGAAAAACATCGGAGGAAACATGGAACTGCGTCCACTCGGCCGTACAGGCCTTTCGATTGCACCCGTCGTTTTCGGCGGCAACGTCTTCGGCTGGACGGCGGACGAGAAGACCTCGTTTTCCCTTCTCGACGCCTTCTTCGACGCCGGCCTCAACACCATCGACACGGCGGATGTCTATTCCCGCTGGATTGCAGGCCATTCCGGCGGCGAGAGCGAGACGATCATCGGCAAATGGCTGAAATCGGGCCGCGTTTCCCGCGACAAGGCGATCATCGTCACCAAGGTCGGCTCCGACATGGGGCAGGGCCATGTCGACCTTTCGGCACAATGGATCGTCAAGGCGGTCGAGGATTCGCTGAAGCGCCTCCAGACCGACTATATCGATCTCTACCTCTCGCACTGGCCGGACCCGAACACGCCCTATGAGGAAACGCTTGCCGCCTTCGACAGGCTGAAGACGGCCGGCAAGATCCGCGCCATCGGCACCTCCAACCTCGACGCCGCGCAACTCCGGGCGTCGCTGGATGCGGCGAAGGCCGCCGGCCTGCCGCGCTACGACGTCATCCAGCCGGAATACAATCTCGTCAAGCGCGACGCCTTCGAAGGGCCGCTCGCCGCGCTTTGCATCGAGGAAAAGATCGGCGTCATCACCTATTTCAGCCTTGCCGCCGGCTTCCTGACCGGCAAATACAGGACGAAGGACGACGCCGTCGGAAAAGCGCGCGAAAACCGTGTCGCCGCCTATTTCGACGAGCGGGGCGCGAAGGTTCTGGCCGCCCTCGACGAGGCGGCGCGGATCACCGGCGCGACGCATGCCGCCATCGCCATCGCATGGCTGCTGCGCAAGCCGGGCGTCACCGCGCCGATCGCCAGCGCCACCAGCCTTTCGCAGCTTCAAAGCCTGATCGCGGCGGCAAATCTCACCCTGCCCGACGAGGTGGTCGCGCTTCTCGACAAGGCGGGTGAATGATGGCTGTCGTCATTCGCGACGCCACGCCCGCCGACGAGGCCCGCTGGCGGGACCTATGGGCGGCCTATACCGCGTTCTACGGTGTCGACGTGCCGGCGGAGGTCACGGATTCGGTCTGGAGCCGGGTGTTCGACCCGGCATCGCGGCTTTTCCTCAGGGTCGCCGAAGTGGACGGCGCGGTGGAGGGGTTCGCCCTTTGCCACACCCATGAGGGCACATGGGTGAAGGAGCCGCTCTGCTATCTGGAAGACCTGTTCCTCGACGAAAAGCTGCGCGGCAGGGGCATCGGCCGGGCGCTGCTCGACGATCTGGTGGCGCTGTCGAAACGGAACGGCTGGAGCCGCCTTTACTGGCACACCCACAAGAACAACGCCACGGCGCGCAAACTCTACGACCAGTATGTGGCGTGGGACGACCACATCCGCTACCGGATCAGCTTCTGATTCACTCCGCGCAGCGGAAGAAATCGACGAAAGCGCGCAGCGCCGGGCGCATCTGGCGCCGCGACGGATAATAGATGTAGAAGCCGTCGAAGGGCGGGCACCAGTCCTCCAGCACGCGGATCAGGCGGCCGGCCCGGATATCCTCCTCGACGCGCTGTTCGAAGACGAAGGCGAGCCCCGCGCCATCGAGCGCCGCCGCGAGGATCAGGCTCTGGTCGGCGAGGATCAGCGGTCCCTGCACATCGGCCACCAGCACCTTGCCGTCCTTTTCCAGTTCCCAGCGATAGAGCCGGCCGCTGGAAAAGCGGCGTCTTATGCAGCGGTGGCGGGCAAGATCCTGCGGATGTTCGGGTGGCGGATGCTCCGCGAAATAGCCGGGCGAGCCGACCACCGCACCGCGCCGGGGGCCGCTGACGTGCACCGCGATCATGTCCTGCTCAAGGCTTTCGCCAAGCCGCAGGCCCGCATCGTAGCCCTCGGCAACGATATCCTCGAAACGGTCGTCCGTGCTGATGTCGAGCGCGATATCCGGGTAAAGCCGCAGGAATTCGCCGAGCCGCGGCACGATCAGTTCCTCCGCCGCCAGCCGGGGCATGGTGACGGCGAGCCGCCCGGCGGGACGCTGGCGGCGTTCGGCCAGTTCTTCCAGCGTTGAGCCGATATCGGAGAGCGCGGGTCCGAGCGTATCGAGCAGCAGCCTGCCCTCCTCCGTCGGCGCGACGCTGCGGGTGGTGCGGGCCAGCAGCCGCACGCCGAGCCCCTCCTCCAGCGCCGAGACGGCATGACTGACGGCGGAGGGCGCGATGCCGAGTTCGGCCGCCGCCTTCCGGAAACTGCGCGTTTCCGCGACAATGGCGAAGACCGCAAGCTGGGAGAGCTGGTTCCGATGCATTGTTACAACAGATAGAACAGCCATCACTCATTTGCACGGATTATTCTTTCAGTCGCGGAGATCTATGATCTGTCCATCCTCTTCAAGAAAGGCGATCCCATGACCATGAACACCCGTCACCTCGGTTCCGATCTCACCGTTTCAGCCCTCGGCCTCGGCTGCATGGGCATGAGCCATGCCTACGGCCCCTCTTCCGACGAAAGCACCGCCATCGCCACGCTTCACCGTGCCGTCGATCTCGGCATCACGCTGTTCGACACCGCGGAGGTCTACGGCCCCTACAGGAACGAAATCCTCGTCGGCAAGGCGCTGAAGCCGGTGCGCGACAAGGTCGTCATCGCCACCAAGTTCGGCTTCCGCATCGATCCGGACAAGCCCGCCGCCGAGATGATCACCGGCACGGACGGGCGGCCCGAAAACGCGAAAGCCGTCGCCGATGCCTCGCTGAAACGGCTCGATACCGACGTCATCGACCTCTATTATCAGCACCGCGTCGATCCCGCCGTCCCCATCGAGGATACGGTGGGGGCGATGGCCGAACTGGTGCGCGAGGGCAAGGTGAAGGCGCTCGGCCTTTCGGAAGCCAGCGCCGAGACCATCCGCCGCGCGCATGCCATCCACCCCATCGCCGCCGTGCAGAGCGAATATTCACTGTGGAGCCGCGACCCGGAGGAAAACGGCGTGCTGGAAACCTGCCGGGACCTCGGCATCGGCTTCGTGCCGTACAGCCCGCTCGGGCGCGGCGCGCTGACCGGGGCGCTGAAGAGCACAGACACCCTGACCGCGGACGATTTCCGCCGCTCGCTGCCACGCTTCCAGCCGGAGAATTTCGACGCCAATCTGGCGCTGGTCGCGCTGCTGGAAGAGATGGCGCGGGAAAAGGGCGTCGCCCCTGCCCAGCTCGCGCTCGCCTGGGTGCTGGCGCAGGGCGATTTCATCGTGCCCATTCCCGGCGCGAGCAAGGTGCCGCATCTGGAACAAAACGCCGCCGCCGCCGATATCGTGCTCAGCGCGGCGGAAGTGGAGAAGCTCGGCGCACTGCTCGCCCCAGCAAAGGTGGCCGGCGGGCGGCTCAACACCCGCATGGCGGGGATGTCGAACCGGTAAATCCGTCTTCCCGGAAAGCAGAAGGGCCGGCAAGGCCCCGGCTCGTTGACACGTCCTCGACTTCTCTTCTCCGTCACCCTCGGGCTGGACCCGAGGGTCCATGCAGCGGGCGCCGCTGGATGCTCGGGTCAAGCCCGAGCATGACGGAAGAGAGGGGGCTTTCAACAGTGCAGTGAGGGGCCTTTCGGCCCCTCTTTCGTCCCGTTCAGGCGCGCAGCGTGCCGCCAGTGGCCTTGGTGACGCTGGCGACGATCTTGCCGGTCAGCGCCTCGAAATCCTCGTCCGTCAGCGTGCGGTCGGAAGGCTGGATCGTCACTTCGATGGCGATGGACTTGCGGCCTTCGCCGAGGCTTGCGCCCTCGAACACGTCGAAGACGTTGACGCCGGTAATCAGCTTGCGATCCGCGCCCTGCGCCGCGCGCAGCACCGATCCGGCCTCCACGGTCTTTTCCACCACGAAGGCGAAGTCGCGCTTCACCGCCTGGAAGGGCGAAAGCTCCAGCGGCGGCCTGGTGCGCGTCGCCTTCTTCTTCGGCTCCGGCATGGCGTCCACGAAGACCTCGAAGCCGCAGTAGGCGCCGGAAATGTCAAGCGTGGCCAGCGTCTTGGGATGGAATTCGCCGAAATGGCCGAGCACGACCTTCGGGCCCATCTTGATCGTGCCGGAGCGGCCCGGATGATACCATTCCGGCGCACCGGCCTCGATCTGGACATTGCCCATCGGCAGGCCGCAGGCTTCTAGCACGGCGAGCGCATCGGCCTTGGCGTCATAGACGTCAACCGGCTTGCCGCCGCCCTTCGAAGCGTTCGACCACATGCGGCCCGCGCCGGCCAGCGAGGCTGTGCCGCGGCGCACGCCGCCGGCAACGCGGCGCTGGCCTTCGGGCCGGTCGTTCTCATAGGTGCCGGAGACCTCGAAGATCGCCACGTCGCCGTAACCCTTGTCGGCATTGCGGCTGGCCGCCGTCAGCAGGCCGGGCAGCAGCGAGGGGCGCATGTCCGACATGTCCGCGGCGATCGGGTTCGCGAGCTTCAGTTCCGGCGTGCCGCCGCCGAAGAGCTTCGCCTGCTCCTCCGGGATGAAGGACCAGGTGACGGCTTCGAGCATGCCGCGGGCGGCGAGCGCGCGCTTGGCAGTGCGGGTGCGGACCTGAAGCGTGGTCAGGATGCGTGGATGCACCGTGCCGAGCGCCGGCAGCGGTTCCGGCGCGATCTTGTCGACGCCGTGGATGCGCATGACCTCCTCCACGAGATCGGCCTTGCCTTCCACATCCGGACGCCAGGAAGGAACCGAAACCGTCAGCCGTTCGCCGGAACCTTCAACATCGAAGCCGAGACCTTTGAGGATTTCGGCGCTTTCCTCGCCCGAAACCTCAAGCCCGGTCAGGCGTTTGACCTCGGAAACCGGGAAATCGATCCGTTTCGGCTCGTAACCCTTGTAGCCGAACACCCTCGCCTCGGAGGCCGTGCCGCCGCACAGTTCGAGAACGAGTTCGGTGGTGCGCTCCAGGCCGGGCACCATGTATTCAGGATCGACGCCGCGTTCGAAGCGGTAGCGCGCATCGGTGATGATGCCGAGCGAACGGCCGGTGCGGGCGATGTTGATCGGGTCCCACAGCGCCGATTCGATCAGCACATCCGTGGTGTTCTCGTCGCAGCCGGAATGCTCGCCGCCCATGACACCGCCGATGGATTCGACGCCGTTGTCGTCGGCGATGACGACATTGGCCGGGTTGAGCGTATATTCACGCTGGTCCAGCGCGAGGATGGTCTCGCCCTCCCTCGCCCGACGCACCACAAGATCGCCCTTGACCTTGCTGGCGTCGAAGACGTGCATCGGACGGCCCTGATCGAAGGTCATGTAATTGGTGATGTCCACCAGCGCCGAAATCGGGCGCAGACCGATCGAGCGCAGGCGCTGCTGCATCCAGGCGGGCGACGGGCCGTTCTTCAAGCCGCGCACGAGGCGAAGCGCGAAGCCGGGGCACAGACGCTCGTCGTCCAGCACGATCTTCAGGGCGGTCGGCAGGTCGCCTTCCACCGGGAAGGCGGGTGCAGGCCTCGTCCTGAGCCTGCCGAGACCGGAGGCCGCCAGATCGCGGGCAATGCCGTAGACACTGGTGCAATCCGGACGGTTCGGCGTCAGGTTGATCTCGATGACCGGATCGTCGAGACCCGCGTAAGACGCAAAGGACGTGCCGACCGGCGCATCCGCGGGCAGATCGATGATACCGTCATGGTCGTCGGAAATGTCGAGTTCCTTTTCCGAGCACATCATGCCGTGGCTTTCGACGCCGCGGATTTTTCCGACGGAAAGCGTCACGTCGATGCCCGGAACATAGGTGCCCGGACGCGCCAGAGCGCCGACGAGGCCGGCCCGCGCATTCGGCGCACCGCAGACGATCTGCACCGGCTTGCCATCGCCGGCATCCACTGTCAGCACCTTCAGCCGGTCGGCCTCCGGGTGCTTTTCGGCGGTCAGGACTTTGGCGATGACGAAAGGCTTGTAGGCCGCCTTGTCGTCGACATCCTCGACTTCCAGCCCGATGGCCGTCAGCCGTTCGCAGATCTGTTCAAGCGTGGCATCCGTTTCCAGATGCTCCTTCAGCCAGGAGAGCGTGAATTTCATCGAAATATCTCCTTCAAGCGCTCAGGCCGCCGAACAGGGTCGGCATGTCGAGCGGGCGGAAGCCGTAGTGGTTCATCCAGCGCACGTCGGCGTTGAAGAAGTCGCGCAGGTCCGGCATTCCGTATTTCAGCATGGCGATGCGGTCGAGACCCATGCCCCAAGCGAAACCCTGGAACTCGTCCGGGTCGAGGCCGCCGGAGCGCAGCACGTTCGGGTGGACCATGCCGCAACCGAGAATCTCCATCCAGTCGTTGCCTTCGCCAAACTTCACCTGGCCGCCCGAGCGGTCGCACTGGATATCGACCTCGAAGGACGGTTCCGTGAAGGGGAAGAAGGACGGGCGGAAGCGCATGGTGACGGAGGGCACCTCGAAGAAGGCCTTGCAGAACTCCTCCAGCACCCAGCGCAGGTTGCCGACATGCGCCTTGCGGTCGATCACCAGCCCCTCGACCTGATGGAACATCGGCGAATGGGTGGCGTCACTGTCCTGACGATAGGTCTTGCCCGGAATGACGATGCGGATCGGCGGCTCCTGCGCTTCCATCGTGCGCACCTGCACCGGCGAGGTATGCGTGCGCAGCACCTTGCGCTCGCCCTTTTCGTCCGGGTTGAAGAAGAAGGTGTCGTGCATCTCGCGGGCCGGATGGCCTTCCGGGAAGTTCAGCGCCGTGAAGTTATAATAGTCGGTCTCGATATCCGGGCCTTCGGCGATGGAGAAGCCGAGATCGGCGAAAATCGCGGTGATCTCGTCGACGATCTGGCTGATCGGATGGATGCGGCCGCGCTCGGCGGGCGAGGAGCGGACCGGCAGGGAAACGTCCAGCGTCTCGGCCTTCAGCCGGGCGGCGATGGCGGCGTCCTTCAGCGCGCTCTTGCGGGCGGCGATGGCATCGGCAATTTCGGTCTTCAGCGCATTGATCGCCGCGCCGCGGGTCTGGCGCTCCTCCGGCGTCATCGAGCCGAGCGTCTTCAGGAGTTCCGAAACCGACCCCTTCTTGCCGAGAGCCGCGACGCGCACGGCCTCGATGGCGGCCTCGTCCTCAGCGCCCGCGACCGCCGCCAGAAGCGCATTCTGCAAATTGGTGAGTTCAGTCATTCTTTCCTGCCTTGCCGACCGGCTCGCTTCTCAGCCCGACCGCCTTTTCGAGATATCCGGTAGCCACAATGAAACGTCGCAGATCACTACCCATACGCACGCGCCCAATCAACCGGGCAAGCGGCAAAAATCGTGCGGCGGAGCCGATCAGGGCCCGCAGTTCGCTTCCTGCCGCAGCCGGTGCCGCCTCGCTCCAGGCGGCATAGGCCCGCCGCAGCGTTCGTTCGCCCTCCCCGGCCCGCGTGGAAAGCTGGAAGAACAGCACCCAGAGATCGCGCGCCTGCGCGACCGCAAGCGGCATGACGGCCTCGGGCTGCTCCTCGAAATCGATGAAGCCGATTTCCCCGTCGACGATCGTCATGTCGCGCGGATGCGGCCGCCCGTGGCAAAGGCCCGCCCCGTGCAGCCGCCCCAGCGTGGCGGCGCAGGACACCAGCAGGTCTTCATGTTCCCGCGGCCGCTCGTCCTTCAGGGCGCGCAGCCTGTTCTCGACCGACGGGCTCGTGTCGGAAAGAACGAGCGCCGATCCGGAACGGAAGAGCACCTGCGGAACGCGGAAGCCTTTCCCGGCAAAGCACATGATCCGGCTTTCCTCCTGCCGGATCATGTCCGCCGGGCTGCGGCGCGGCGCGAGCCGAAAGGCCACCGGCAGGAAGCGGGCGAGCGGGGCATAGAGCTTCTGCCAGAGGTTCGCGCCCTCGGTTCCATAGCGCTTGATCCACACCGTTCGCCGGGACAGCTCGACCCGCTGCACGCGCCTGCCCGTGTCGGCAAGGGCGGCGACCAGCAGCGCGACGTCGGCGTCGCTCACGTCCGGAATGGACGAGAGACCCTGCATTTCCATTCGGACCTCCCCGTCAAATGGCTCTATCTCGTTGTTTTCACGCAATTCCGGACGGAAAGCCGCCAGGCACTTTTCCTGGAATTGCTCTGGAAACGAAAAAGCCCGCGCCTTTCACGGACGCGGGCTTTTCAAAATGCGTCGGAAAGCGCGGCTTAGTTGACCGCAGTTTCAAACTCGTTGGCCGAACCGGCTTCCTTGAGGTATTCGAGGCCCTTCTTGGATGCATCGACCAGCGCCTTGAACGCTTCCGGCTGATGGATGGCCAGGTCGGACAGGACCTTGCGGTCGACTTCGATGCCGGCCTTGTTCAGGCCGTCGATGAAGCGGCCGTAGGTCAGGCCGAATTCGCGGACGGCGGCATTGATGCGCTGGACCCAGAGCGCGCGGAAGGTGCGCTTCTTGACCTTGCGGTCGCGGGTCGCGTACTGGCGCGAACGGTCGACCGCAGCCTTTGCGGCGCGGATCGTATTCTTGCGGCGGCCGTAGAAGCCTTCAGCGGCCTTCAGAACCTTCTTGTGCTTGGCGCGGGAAGTGACGCCACGTTTTACGCGAGCCATGTCATGATCTCCTTATCGTTCTTTTCGGCGACTGGTCTCAGAGACCGTTCGGCAGGTAGTTCTTGATGACCTTCTTGCCATCGGCTTCGGCCAGAACCATCGTGCCGCGCGCATCGCGGATGAACTTGTTGGTACGCTTGATCATGCCATGACGCTTGCCGGCGGCGGCTGCGAGAACCTTGCCGGACGCCGTGATCTTGAACCGCTTCTTGGCGGACGATTTCGTCTTCATCTTGGGCATTTTGCTACTCCGTTTTTTCTGGGGCAAAGCCGGCGACGAAACCGGTTCTGCCAAGCATTGAGAACGGCCACGGCATGCCCTGCCGGACCGTTCGGAACGGCGGCTTATAACCGCGAAGCCGCAAAAGTGCAACGTCTGAATCGCACTATGGGGCCAGAGCCGCCTCGATCGCCGTCGCATGGGCGAAAAGGGCGCCGTCACGGCCCGCCGTCGCGGCCAGCATCAGGCCGGCGGGCGCTTCCCCGCGGCGGTGCATCGGCAGCGAAATCGAGCAGCCGTCGAACATGTTGACGATGGCCGGATTGCGCAACATCGCCAGGTTGGTGGCGGTGAACAGGTCGGCATCGGCCTCCAGCGCCGTAATCGCCGGCGCCACCAGGGGAACGGTCGGCATGGCGAGCACGTCGAAGGGAGCGACCGCCGCCTCGACGGCGGCGATGAAGGCCGCGCGCAGCTTCAGCGCATCGACGTAATCGGCGCCCGTCTGCTCCCTCGCCCGTACGAGACGCGCCAGCACGCGCGGATCGTAATCCTCCGCACGGCTTTCGATCAGCCCCTGCCCGCGATGCCAGGCATAGGCCTCCGCCGCGGTCAGGCCGCCCTTCGCGTTGATCGCCTCGACCATCGCGAATTCCTTCATCGGCACATGGGACACAAGCGCTCCGGCGCGCGACAGGGTGTCCAGCGCCCGCTCGAAGCGCGAGGCGACATGGGCGTCGAGACCGTCCAGAACCACCGTCTGCGGAACGGCGATCCGCATGCCCTTCAGCGCCGGGACCGCCGCCTCGCCGACCGGCCGGCCGGACAGGATGGCGTGAACGATACGGCAGCACTCGACGGAATTGGCCAGCGGGCCGATGGAATCGAGCGTCGTCGACAGCGGCACGACGCCCTCCCGCGGCACGGCCGAGGCGGTCGGCTTGAACCCGACGATGCCGCACAGCGCGGCGGGAATGCGGCATGAGCCGCCGGTGTCCGAACCGATGCCGGCGGCGGCCATGCCGTCCGCCACGGAAACGGCGGCGCCGGAGGAAGAGCCGCCCGGAATGCGCCGCGTCGCCCGGTCGAAGGGCGAGGCCGGCGTGCCGTAATGCGGGTTGATGCCGATGCCGGAAAAGGCGAACTCGGTCATGTTGGTGCGGCCGATGACGATGAAGCCGACAGCGCGCAGGCGTGCGACCATCGGCGCATCCTGCGCGGCGGGAGGCGCATCGGAAAGCACCACGGAACCGGCGGTCGTCACGTCGCCGGCGATATCGGCCAGATCCTTGACTGAAACCGGAATGCCGGCGAAGGGCGACGGCGCGAGCCCGGCCTCGCGCAGCAGATCGATGGCACTGGCCGCCGCCAACGCCTGCTCGGAGTGGACCTTCACGAACGCCCGCTCTCCCTCTCCTTCCGGGTCGGCGATGCGGTCGAGGCATTCACGCACCAGCTTGCGCGCGGTGGTGCGCCCTTCGGCCAGTTCCCGCGCCAGCGCTCTCAGTTTCAAAGTCTCGGGCATGATCGCATTCCTCATCGGGGCGGACGCAAGGCGCAGCGCCGCCTGTTCGCGCGGCCTATTCAATGCGGGAAGACCGGCCGATGTAAAGCCTTTCCTTGCAACCGATATACCGACTTGACAAGCCGCAAGCGCCGGTGCGGCGGAGCCGGAATGCGCCGTGGCGCCTGCCACCCTCCTACAGGTCTCTTGACGAAGCCTGCGGCCTGAGACAATTAATGGACGTTCCCGCCGCAGCGAACATCGGCGCGGCGAACGAAAACCTGGTGCCGGGCCCCTCTGGCGAGAGTTTTACGGCGCTCTCGTGATGTCGGTACCGCCTGCAAATCAAGCCGGCGGATCTCTTTTTGACATGAACACAAAGATCATGCCTCGCGTGCGTGCTCTCGACCGCATGCCGTCTTCGCTTTTCGTCATCGCCCCGTGCAACGTCGGGACCCAGGAGGCGGGACGATGAGCCAGCCCCAGACGCAAAAGTCCACATTCAGCTATTTCATCTGGGCGTTCATCTTCACCGCCGTCGGCCTGCTGCTCGGCGCGTGGCTCGGCTGGGAGATGACGGGCACGCTGGGCGGCATGGGCACCGTCTTCTTCATCTGCGTCGTGCTGGCGGTTCTCGAAATCTCGCTGTCCTTCGACAACGCGATCGTCAACGCCAACAAGCTCAAGGACATGACGCCGAAATGGCAGCACCGGTTCCTGACCTGGGGCATCATCATCGCCGTGTTCGGCATGCGCATCATCTTCCCGCTGGCCATCGTGGTCATCGCCGCGAAGATCGGGCCGTGGGAAGCGGTGAAGCTCGCCGCGATGAACCCCGACGAATACGCCCGCATCATGACGGGCGCCCACCTGCCGATCGCGGCCTTCGGCGGCACCTTCCTGATGATGGTCAGCCTCACCTACTTCTTCGACCATGAGAAGGACATCCACTGGATCCAGTGGCTGGAGAAGAACATGGCCCGCGCCGCCTCGATCAAGGGCATCGAGATCGGCATCGTGCTGTTGCTCATCGTGCTGTTCTCCAACCTGCTGGACGGCCAGGACACCGTCACCTTCATGACCTCGGCGATCTACGGCCTCATCACCTACCTCGCCGTCGAGGTCGTCGGCGGGCTGCTCGACCTGTCGCAGAAGTCGATCGTCGAAACGGGGGCCAAGGGCGGTCTCGGTGCCTTCCTCTATCTCGAAGTGCTCGATGCGTCCTTCTCCTTTGACGGCGTGATCGGCGCCTTCGCGCTGACGCAGAACCTCTTCATCATCGCCATCGGCCTCGGCATCGGCGCCATGTATGTCCGCTCGATGACCATCATGCTGGTCGAGAAGGGCACGCTTGCCGAATACCGCTATCTGGAACACGGTGCCTTCTATGCCGTGCTGATCCTTTCCGTGATCATGTATGTCCAGACGCTGGCGCACATCCCGGAAGTCATCACCGGCCTCGGCGGCGCGACCCTCATCGGCATCTCCTTCTGGGCCTCCGTGCGGCACAACCGCAGGGAAAGGGAAGCCGAAGCGGCAGCAGCCCTTCACTGATCATCTAGAGGGCGGCTTGCGCCGCCCTCGGACTGCCGACGAACGGCTCATTGCTATTCTCTTTGGGCCGGTCCTCAGGTCAGGCCCGAGAGTGACGAAAAGAGGGTTTGTCAATCCACCCAGGAAGGGCGGCGCGGGCCGTTCCCTTCCGTCCCCGCCCGGCGCGACGCTTGTTTTCGCGGCAATATATCGACTTCCCACACTTTTTTGCATCGCAGCATCCGATTTGCCCGGATAGCCGGATTTTTCGTTTGCCTGCCCCGTATCCGGGAGGCATCCTGTCGGCAGCGAAGTTCTCAAAAGCAGTTGGATAGACTTAATCATGACAGCGGATGCAATCGTCCTTGGAGCCGGCATCATCGGGGTGTCGACCGCCCTTCAGCTTGCCTTGCGCGGCAAGTCCGTCGTTCTCGTCGACCGGCGCGAACCGGGGCTCGAAACCTCCTACGGCAATGCCGGCCTGATCCAGCGCGAAGGCATCTATCCCTATGCCTTCCCGCAGGGCCTCGACGTCCTGTTCCGCTATGCCTTCAACGATCAGATCGACGCGCGCTATCACCTTTCGGCAGTTCCGGCGGTCGCGCCCTTCCTCGCGCGCTACTGGTGGAACTCCCAGCCCGAGCGCCACAAGGGGATCGCCTATGCCTACGCCCCGCTGATCGAACATTCGGTGAGCGAACACGACAGGCTGATTGCGATCACCGGCGCGGAGCACCTGATCCGCCGCGAGGGCTGGAAGGAAATCTACCGCACCGCCGGGCGCCGCGACGACGATTTCCGGGCCGCCGAGAAGCTGAAAGGCGAGTTCGGCCTGAACTACGAGACGCTGACGCCGGAAGAGCTTGCAAGGGAAGAGCCGCATCTGGCCACGGTCTTCACCGGCGCGCTGAAATGGACGGACCCGACGACGGTGCGCGATCCGCGCGCGCTGACGCTTGCCTATGTCGAACACTTCAAGAGCCTCGGCGGCCGCTTCGTCACCGGCGACGCGGCCAGCCTCGGCACCGGCCCGACCGGACGCGGCTGGCAGGTGGTGACGCAGGACGGTATCGTCGAGGCGGAACAGGCCGTTCTGGCCACCGGCCCCTGGTCCGACGACCTGACGCGCCGGCTCGGCTATTCTTTCCCGCTCGGCGTCAAGCGCGGCTATCACATGCACTACGCCACCAAAGACGGCGCGACGCTGAACGGCTGCACGATGGATGCCGAGCGCGGCTATTTCCTCGCGCCGATGAACCAGGGCATACGCCTGACCACCGGCGCGGAATTCGCCCTGCGCGACGCGCCGAAAACGCCGGTCCAGCTCGAAAAGGCCGAACGCATCGCCCGCTCCATCCTGCCGCTGACCGAGCGGCTCGACCCCGAGCCTTGGATGGGCGCGCGGCCCTGCACGCCGGACATGATACCGGTCATCGGCAAGGCGCCGCGCCATCAGGGCCTGTGGTTCGCCTTCGGCCACGCCCATCACGGACTGACGCTCGGCCCGATCACCGGACGCGTTCTTTCCGAGGCGATGTACGGCGAAACGCCGGTCATCGACATCACGCCCTATCGCGCAGAACGCTTCAACCCGTAACCCCATCGCCCGATGGTTGCTTTCCGGCAACGGATCGGGCAAGCTCGAAAATACGGCGCCGCACAAGACGGCGGATATCGGGGCCGACGGGATCTTCCGCCGGACATTCATGCAGAGGGGACCGGCTTCATGCCTCGTTTTCTGATCTACCACGCGGAAAAGGGCGATTAGCGCAACGGCGTTTCATCGACGTCATTCCGCAGCATCTTCCGATGGGAGCATGAGGCCTTCGACAGCGCGGCGCGCGGTCGGCCGAAGCCCGTCCCCGACGACATCGGATTTCCAAGGACAGATCAGCCGTAACCGGCTGCGCGGCATTCGCATCCTGGCCCGCTCTCCTGCGAACCGGCCGGACTCCGTCCCGGGAAGATCGGAAGCAACAACCGGTGCCCTATGGATATCGCCAGCCAAGCAAAAGACTTTTTCGACCAGAACCCCGACATCGAACTCCTCGAAGCCTTCGTAATCGACGTGAACGGCATGCCGCGCGGCAAGTGGATTCCCCGCGAGCGCGCCTTCGACGTGCTGACCAAGGGCATGGCCATTCCCCGCTCCGTCTATGCGCTGGACGTATGGGGCCGCGACGTGAACGCCGCCGGCCTTGCAGAAGGCACCGGCGATCCCGACGGCATCTGCTTTCCGGCCATCGAAACGCTGTCCCGCGTGACCTGGCTGAACCGGCCGACCGCGCAGGTGCTTCTGGACATGCGCAACCCGGACGGCACCGCCTTCTTCGCCAATCCGCGCCACCTGCTGCAACAGGTGCTCCAGCGCTACCGCGCCGCGGGCCTGACGCCGGTGGTGGCCACGGAACTCGAATTCTACCTCATCGATCCGGTGCGCTCCGCGCTCGACCCGGTTCGCCCGCCGAACAGCCGCGAGGGTCGCTGGCACACCGGCCAGACGCAGGTGCTTTCGATTTCCGAGCTTCAGGATTTCGAAGCGGTCTTCCACGACGTCTCCGCCGCCTGCCGGGCGCAGAACGTCGCCGCCGATACGACGCTGCGCGAAAACGGGCCCGGCCAGTACGAGATCAACCTCAACCACGTTCCCGACGCCGTGCGGGCCGCCGACTACGCGCTGCTGCTGAAACGCATCGTCAAGGGCGTCGCCCGCCGCCACGGCCTCGACGCGACCTTCATGGCCAAGCCCTACGGCATGCAGGCCGGCAGCGGCATGCACGTTCATTTCTCGATGCTCGACGCCGAGGGACGCAACATCTATGTCGGAGAAAACGGGCCGTCCGAGGCGCTGCTGCATTCGGTCGGCGGCCTGCTCGACAATATGGCGGCCAGCATGGCGATCTTCGCGCCGCATGCCAATTCCTACCGCCGCCTGCGGCCGTCCGAACATGCGCCGACCTATGCCTCCTGGGGGTTCGACAACCGCTCGGCCGCCGTGCGGGTCATCACCGCCTCGAAGCCGGCGACGCGCATCGAGCATCGCGTGGCCGGCGCCGATACCAATCCCTATCTGGTGCTGGCGATGATCCTTTCGGCGGCACTCGCCGGCATGAAGGAACGGATCCGGCCGGGCGGCGCGGTGAGCGGCGACGAGCACGGCGCCACGCACGAGCCGCTGCCGACCAACTGGGCGCAGGCGATCCACAGTTTCGCCCGCTCCAGCTTCGCCTATGCGGCGCTCGGCCCGCAGTACCGCGCGCTCTACACGGCCTGCAAGGACCAGGAGATTTCCGAGTTCTCGCTGCGCGTAACCGATGTCGAATACGACGCCTATATCCGAACGGTATGACCATGACTGCACAGATCACCTCCCCGAACAATCCCGGCCACACCGCGTCCTGGTACGCCTGGTCGGCCAACGACAAGACCATCCGCCCGACGCTCGAAGGCGACATCGAAGCCGATATCTGCGTCGTCGGCGCCGGCTTCACCGGCCTTTCCGCCGCGCTGACGCTGGTGGAAAAGGGCTATTCCGTCGTCGTGCTGGAAAGCGAGCGCATCGGCTTCGGAGCATCGGGACGCAACGGCGGCCAGATCGTCAACGGCTACAGCCGCGACATCGACACGATTTCCCGTCGCTACGGCCCGGAGAAGGCCGCCAGGCTGGCCGCCATGTCGCTGGAGGGCGGCGAAATCATCCGCGAGCGCGTCGCCCGGTACTCCATCGCCTGCGACCTGCGCCACGGCGGCTTCTTCGCGGCCTTCACGGAAAAGCAGGTCCGTGACATGGAAGTCCTCAAGGCCACCTGGGAAAAGCACGGGCATAGCGGGCTTGAAATGGTGCCGAAGGCCGAGACCGGCAAATATGTGAAGTCCGACCGCTATGCCGGCGGCATGATCGACCGGCTCGGCGGCCATATCCACCCGCTGAACTATGTGCTCGGCGAGGCTGCGGCCATCGAAAGCCAGGGCGGCCGGATCTTCGAGAATTCGCGCGCGCTGAAAATCGCCACCGGCACGGCCCCGTCCGTGACCACGGCGAAGGGATCGGTGAAGGCGAAATACGTGCTGGTGTGCGGCAACGCCTATCTGGGCGAGACATTGCCGGAGCTTTCCGGCCGGATGATGCCGGTCTCAAGCCAGATCGTGACGACGGAACCGCTCGACGCCGGCCTGATCGAGGGGCTTCTGCCGGCCGACTATTGCGTCGAGGATGCGAATTACGTGCTCGACTACTATCGCCGCACCGCCGACAACCGGCTGCTCTACGGCGGCGGCATCGGCTATGGCGGCCGCGACCCGAAGGATATCGTCGCCTATATCCGTCCCAACCTGCTGAAGACGTTCCCGCAGCTCGAAGGCGTGAAGATCGACTTCGCATGGAGCGGCAATTTCGCGCTGACGCTGACGCGCATTCCGCATATCGGCAGGCTTTCGCCCAGCGTGTATTTCTCGCATGGCGACAGCGGCCACGGCGTGACGACCACGCAGCTCCTCGGCCGCATTCTGGGCGAGGCCGTCTCCGGCCAGGCGGAGCGGTTCGACGTCTGGGCATCCCTGCCCAACCTGCCCTTCCCCGGTGGCAAGACCTTCCGCGTGCCGCTCACCGTGCTCGGCGCCTGGTGGTACGGCCTGCGCGACAGGCTCGGTGTCTAGAGTTCAGACAGTTCGTTTACGGCATAAGCCGCCACTTCCTCGGTGGAGCGGTCGATATCGACCCGGATGCAATCGGGCTCGCCGAGTGGCGGTTCGAGCGTGGCGAACTGGCTGTCGAGCAGTGCCGGCGGCATGAAGTGGCCGGTGCGCGCCGTCATGCGGGAGCCGATCAGTTCGCGGCTGCCGTCGAGCCAGACGAATGCCGCCCGCTCGCCGAACCCCGCCCGGAGGCGGTCGCGATAGATCCTGCGCAGGGACGAACAGGTGACGACGATGCCGCCGCCGGCGGCGCGGGCCTCGCGGACCGCCGCCCCGATGCTGTCCAGCCAGGGCATGCGGTCTTCGTCGCGCAAGGGCAGGCCGGCGCTCATGCGGGCGATGTTTTCCGGCGGATGCAGCGCGTCGCCCTCGACCAGCGCGTAGCCCAGTGCCCCGGCGATGAGGGCGGCGACCGACGACTTGCCGCAACCGCTGACCCCCATGACAACGACGACCTTCGGCATCATGACTTGCTTTCTCCATTTCTTTGCAGGCGGCTCATGGCCCAGGGCATGAGGAACGACAGGAAGATCAACCGCAGAACGTGGTGCGACCCGACATAGGTCGTGTCGACATGCATGATGACCGCCATCGCGGCCATCGTTTCAAGACCGCCCGGCGCGAAGGCGATCAGGGCGGCGTTGAACGGAACGCCTATGACGGAGGATACGAGCGCCGCGCAGGCCGCCGCCATGATGGTGACGACAACGGTGGTGATGGCGCCGGCGATGAAGGCGGTGCGCATGGCGGAAACGGAAACCCCGGAGAACCGCGTGCCGATCAGCGAACCGATGACCACATAGACCGGATTCATGATCCAGTAGGGCACCTGGCCGGAGATGAAGCCGCTGACATGCGGCAGGGCCGACGCCGCAAGACCGCCGAGCAGGAGTGCCGCCGGGAAATTCCAGCGCGTGAACAGCAGGCCGAGCGCGACGGACGCCAGCAGCACGACGGCGAGAACCGGCAGTTCCATCATCTGCTGCGGCCCCGTGAAGCCCGGCGCCGCCATGTCGAGCGCAGACAGGATTGGCGGCACGGCAAGGGTGAGCGCCATGACGCGGACGCTCTGGATGATGGCGATAGCGGGCACGTCGGCCTTGCTGTCGGCGCTGAGGCTGATGATGAAACTCAGATGGCCCGGCGAGGAGGCGAGCAGCGCCGTCTTGCGGTCGAGGCGGAACAGATGTTGCAGGATCCAGGCGGCCACGTAGAGCAGCACGACGACCATGACCAGCACCATGAAGAAGCTGAAGGGCCACCGCTTCGCCGCGCCGATGATATCCGGCGTGACGGATGCGCCCATGGAAATGCCGACCAGCACGAAGCAGGCATCGCGAAGCCGGTTCGGCACGGCCAGCTTCAGCCCCGCGAGCCCCGCCAGCATGACCACCAGAGCCGGGCCGATGAGATAAGGTGCGGGAGCGCCGACATACCATGCGCCGGCCGCACCGACCGCGCCGAAGAAGGCCGTCAGCAGGACGGCGCGAAACTGCGCAGAACTCACAAATGCCATCCAATGTCAAAGGCCGGCTGCGCTACGCAACCGGCCTGACGATGTATCCGCTATGACTGACCGCGGTCAAGTATTCGATGGTCAGGCGGCCGGCTGCGCCTCGTGTTCCGGCAAGCCGAGCAGCATGTTGATCTGCGGCCGGGTCTTGATCAGATCGTGGATCGTATAGCCGGACAGAACCTCGAAGAAGGCGCCGAGCGCATGGCGAAGCGCGGAGTTGAGACCGCAGCTGTCGACAAGTGGACAGTCCACGTCACCGTCGTCGTCGAAGCATTCGGCCATCGCGAAGGAATCCTCCGTCACCCGCACCACGTCGAACAGGGTGATCGCCTCGGCCGGACGACCGAGCCGCACACCACCGTTGCGTCCGCGAACAGTTTCCACCAGACCGGCCTTGTTGAGCGGCTGGAGGATCTTGAAAAGGAACAGCTCCGAAACACCGTAGGCCCTGGCGATTTCCGGAATGCGGCTGAGCTGTCCGTCATTGGCGGCGCAATACATCAGCATGCGGACCGCATAATTCGTCTGCTTCGTGAGGCGCATTTCGCACTCCTTCCATCTCGAATGCGGAATATATAGTCTCTAACCTTCTTTGGAACAATTCCAAAATATAAAAAAATGCCGCCCCGGGGCGCATCATCTTGTCGCGGGCGCCGTTCAGGGCCTTTCGGCGGTCCGTTCGGCCACATAATCCGCGATCGCCTGACGGCGTTCGGCGGTGGCCGGGTGGGTCGCAAGCAGGCTCGTCGTCCTTTCATTACCGATAATCGGTTCGATTCGCGCGAAAAAACGGTCTATCGCCAGCGGGTCGCGGCCGGCGGCCAGCATGAGATCGACGGAATGACGGTCGGCCTCGCGTTCGGCGTCGCGGGAATAGGACAGCGCCAGAAGGCCGCCGCCCTGTGCCAGTATGTCTTCCATCGCCGAGCCGATGTCGCCGGCGATCAGCATGACGAGGCCGGCAAGGCCGGCGGCGCGGTAAAGCTGGCGCAGGCTGTGCTCGTGTTCGACGTGGCCGATCTCGTGCGCCAGAACGCCGAGGATCATGTCGTCGTCCCCTCCGGCCAGTTCGATCAGTTCGTCGGTGATGACGATGGTGCCGTCCGGCAGGGCGAAGGCGTTCGGCCCGGTGATGCCGCCGTGACGGAAATTCAGGGCGAAGGCTTCCGGCCCCGCCTCGGACCGGGCGGCGATCTCGCCGAAGCCGGCGCGGATCTCCGCCTGGCGGGTCGGGTCGAGCGTGCTTTCGGAGAATATGGCGCGGTCCAGCGTCGACATCGTGCCCTGCGACATCAACTGCGGCACGACGGGCGGCGTGACGACGATGGCGACCTCCACCAGCGCCGGCAGGGCGAACCGGTAGACGCCGGCGGCCAGCACGATCACCGCCAGCACGATGACCACCAGTCTCGGCCGGAACTGTTCCAGCCAGTGGACGAAACCGCCGGGCCTTGCCCCGGCCGAGCGCAGGAAGAGATCGGCGGTATCGTTGTCGACCGTCTCGAACAGGGAGCCGTCCGCAAAGGTGAACCGGCGGGGCACCGATCCGACGCGGGCGCTGACCTCCACCGAGGCAACCCCGGCTTCCGCCAGACGCGCGCCGGCTGCATCGCGCACGACGAAGCGTCGGCCTTCGCAAACCAGCAGCGCCTCCACCGACAGGCTGGAGCGGGGCGGATGCCACGCGCCGGCGAGCCGGCCGGTGTCCTCAGAAGCCAAAATCGAACCCTTCCATGTCGAGATACTCGGCGCTTGCCGCACCTCCCGTCCTTTCGATCGAAGAGAATATCTCACCCAGCTCGCCATCGAAACGGATTCCGGAATGTTCGACGATATAACGCGCCTCGCGCACCGCCGCCCACGGACGCATCAGGCCGAGCGTCAGCACGGTGACGACGAGATTGGACACCATGATCCAGAGATAGCGGAAGCGGGACATGTCGCTTCCCAGCCGGTGGCGCCCGTCGAGCACGGTGGCCGACCAGACGACGTTGCGCACGCCGATCTGGTAAAGCAAGCCGACGATGGCGAACACGATCAGCGTGCCGAAGACGCTGGCATAGACCAGCCCGATCCAGATGGTCATCGCCGCATCGTCGTCGGAGGCCAGCAGGAACGCCGGAATGCTGACCAGAGCGATCAGTACCACTCCGAGAACCATCAGAAGCACGGGCAGTATCCAGACGCGGTAGAGCGCGCCGATCCGCGGATCGGTGGCGAAGGCGCGGTCGCCGTAGCGGAGATTGTCGAAGACATAACGGTTCAGCCAGCGGCTGGCGAAGGGCGCCAGAATGCCGAGCGAGACCAGCGCGACGAGAGAGCCGAGCACGATGGCCACGAACGCCCCGCCGACGCCGCCGACGAAATCGAAGCGGACATTGCGATAGCTGGTGACGCGGGCGTTGAACCGCAGGCTGCGCATGACCAGCCACGGCAGGATGACGATGAACAGCAGGGAGCCGGCCAGCGCCAGGATCGGGTTGACATAGCCGAGCATGTTGACCACGACGATGAAGGCGAGCGCGATGAGGCGTCCGATGAAGATCTGGAGACCGCGCGCGTGATAGTCGAAGGTCCGTCCGGCAAGCTCGGTGTTTCCGTAGAAATAACGTTTGCGGCGCACCTTGGCCCAGGCCGAATAGATGCCGACGGTCACGATGGTCAGCAGGACATTGACGATCCAGATGCCGAAATATTCCCGGGCATTGCCCCTGAAGATGCCACGTTCATATCCGGCTTCCGTCACCGGCGCCCCAGTCGTCTCCGTCATGAAAATCCTCTGCCTTGCGATTCGTTGTCTCCAAACATTCTGTCCCGCGGCGCCGAATGCAAGAAAGGAGACGGTTAATTCATGACTATTTTCATCCAGTTTGTTGACGAAATGTAAAAAAGGGGCCGTGAGGCCCCTTTTCCGGAACGGCAAGCCGCCACCTTTTACTTCATGACCGGCATGACGAATTCCGCGCCGTCCTTGATGCCGGACGGCCAGCGGGCGGTGATCGTCTTGGTGCGCGTCCAGAACTTGATCGAGTCCGTGCCGTGCTGGTTCAGGTCGCCGAAGGACGACGCCTTCCAGCCGCCGAAGGAATGGTAGGCGAGCGGAACCGGGATCGGAACGTTGACGCCGATCATGCCGATATTGATGCGGGACGCGAAATCGCGGGCGGCATCGCCGTCGCGGGTGAAGATGGCGACGCCGTTGCCGTATTCATGCTTCATCGGCAGGGAGAGCGCCTCCTCGTAATTCGCGGCGCGGACGACCGACAGGACCGGCCCGAAGATCTCGGTCTTGTAGATGTCCATGTCCGGGGTGACGTCGTCGAACAGCGTACCGCCGACGAAGAAGCCGTCTTCATAGCCCTGAAGCTTGAAGCCGCGGCCGTCGACCACAAGCTTCGCGCCCTGCGCCACGCCGGAATCGATCAGCCCCTCGATGCGGGCCTTGGCTTCCTTGGTCACGACCGGGCCGAGGTCGGCCTTGTCGTCGCTGTAGGGGCCGATGCGCAACGCCTCAACCTTGGGAACCAGCTTTTCGAGAAGGCGGTTGGCGGTTTCCTCGCCGACCGGAACGGCGACGGAAACGGCCATGCAGCGCTCGCCGGCGGAGCCGTAGCCCGCACCCATCAGGGCGTTGGCGGCCTGGTCGAGGTCGGCGTCGGGCAGGATGATCATGTGGTTCTTGGCGCCGCCGAAGCACTGGGCGCGCTTGCCGTTCATCGCCGCCGTGCCGTAGACGTAGCGGGCAATCGGCGTGGAACCGACGAAGGAGACCGCGCCGATATCCGGATCGGTGAGGATCGCGTCGACGGCGGTCTTGTCGCCGTTGATGACGTTCAGCACGCCCGCCGGCAGGCCGGCCTCGATCATCAGTTCGGCAAGGCGCAGCGGCAGGGACGGGTCGCGCTCCGAGGGCTTGAGGATGAAGGCGTTGCCGCAGGCAATCGCCGGGGCGAACATCCACATCGGGATCATGCCCGGGAAGTTGAACGGCGTGATGCCCGCACCGATGCCGACAGGCTGGCGAATGGAGTACATGTCGATGGCCGGGCCCGCGCCTTCGGTGAACTCGCCCTTCTGGAGATGCGGAATGCCGCAGACGAATTCGCAGACTTCGAGGCCGCGGATGATGTCGCCCTTGGAATCGTCGACGGTCTTGCCGTGCTCCTGCGACAGCAGGGTGGCAAGCTCGTCCATGTGCTGGTTGAGCAGGGTGACGAACCGGAAGAAGACGCGGGCGCGGCGCTGCGGGTTGGTGGCGGCCCAGGCGGGCTGCGCGGCCTTGGCGTTTTCGACCGCCGCACGGATTTCCTCGACGGTGGCAAGCGCGACCTTCGCCTGCACCTCACCGGTGGCGGGGTTAAAGACGTCGCTGAAGCGACCGCTGGTGCCGGCGACGTGCTTGCCGCCGATAAAATGACCGATTTCCCTCATGGCTCCTCACCTTCTGGTTCATTGCGTTTGTTGATGGAATAAGGATTGCACTTCAATTTACGCCAAATCAATGGCCTGTTATAAGTAACCGTTGTGCATTTTTCGACACCTGGAGCCTCTCACATGAACTGGGACGACGTTCGCCTGTTCCTCGCCGTGGCGCGCAGCGGCCAGTTTCTCGCCGCCGCCCGCCGGCTCGGCGTCAACCACGCCACGCTGGCGCGACGCGTCTCGGCGCTGGAAAATGCGCTTGGCACCCAGCTTTTCGTGCGCCGCCCGCAGGGCTGCGAAATGACCGAGCAGGGCGAGCGGTTCCTGGCCGCCGCCGAACGCATGGAAACGGAAATGCTCGCCGCGCAGGCAAGCCTCGGGCGAACGGATGCGGCGATTTCCGGCACGGTGCGCATCGGGGCACCGGACGGCTTCGGCGTCTCCTTTCTTGCGCCGCGCCTCGGGCGGCTTGCGGAACGGCATCCGGAATTGAAGCTAGAACTGGTGCCGGTGCCGCGGTCCTTCTCGCTGTCGCGGCGCGAGGCGGATATCGCCATCACCATCGACCGCCCCGAGCAGGGCCGGCTCGTTTCCTCGAAACTCACCGAATATTCGCTCGGCCTCTATGCCGCCAGGCGCTATCTCGACGGGCGGGCGGCGCCGGGCACGATCGACGACCTGCGCGCCCACCGCCGCGTCGGCTATGTCGAGGACCTGCTCTATTCCGCCTCGCTGGACTTTACCGGCGAAATCATGCGCAACTGGAACGCGGCGCTGGAAATTTCCTCCGCCACCGGGCAGTTCGAGGCGGTGCGCTCCGGCGCCGGCATCGGCATCCTGCACAATTACATCGCCCGGCATGCACCCGACCTGAGACGGCTTCTGCCCGACGTGGCGATCCGGCGCGCCTACTGGATCACGTTTCACGAAAGCGCGCGCGAGCTTGCCCGCGTGCGCGCCGTCTCCACCTTCATTCAGGAACTGGTGAGCGCCGAACGGAAAATCTTCCAGTAGCCGGCGCAACGCGGGAACCGCGAAGACGACAAAAAGCCGGAACGGCGGCGATGCGAAAGGCTGCGGCCGCTCATGCAGACATGCAATCCGGATTATGGATCGACGTCGGCCTGATAGGCGTCGTAGCGACCGCGGAACTGCTCGAAGACGGCGATGGTTCGCCGCGCAATGCCTGTCCAGCCGAAGACGCGGCGGGCAAAGCGCGCGCCCTCAACGGTCAGCACCTCGCGCAGCCAGGGATATTGCATCGGCATGTTGATCATCGCGGCGAACTCCTCCGGCCGCTTCGGATCGGCCACGAGCGCATGCCGGCCGAATTCGACCTGTTCGCGCAAGCCGCCGTGGATCGTCGTCACCGTGGGCGTGCCGCAGGCCATCGCCTCGACGGCCGTCATGCCGAATGGCTCGTAACGCGAGGGCAGCGCAAAGACCCCGGGCGCGCGATAATAATCGACCAGTTCCTCGTCGGGAACGTAGCCGCGCCAGTCGATGAAATCGGCAATGCCCGCTTCAGCGGCCACCGCCTTCCACGTATCGATAAGCTCGAAATCGGCTTCGGAATTGCCGCCGACCGCCAGAACCAGCCGCGCCTCCGGCTGGAGGATCCTCAGGGCCGGCAGCGCCTGGATGATCAGGTCATAGCCCTTGTTCTCCGCCGCCCGGCCGACGACATAGACATCGCTCGGCCCCATGTTCAGACGCTGGCGCGCCGCGGCCACCTTGTCGGGCGTCGCGGGCGTAAAGCGGTTCTCGTCGATGCCGGGCGGGATCATCGTGACATGCTCGCGCGGCAGGGCGTATTCGGCCACGATCAGGTCCACCTGCTGCTCCGAGGTCGCGATGACATGGTCGCAGTTGCGGTAAAGGACGAATTCCTTCTGGATGCGCTCCTCGAAGCGATAGCCCGCCATCTCCTCCGCCGTGGCGCCGTGCATGTCGTGCCTTTTCCACCAGCCGAGCGAATGAGGGGTGTGGATATGGGGGATCTGCAATTCCTCGGCGATCTTCTGCCCACAGACGCCGGCATCCCAATAATGGCTGTTGACCACATCGTAGCGCAGGCCGCGGCGGCGGATGGCGGCAAGGGCGTTGGTGATGAAGTCGCCATACCAGTCGTGCATGTCCTCCTTGCGGATGAAATCGGGCCCTCCGAAGGGGATACGCCAGATCCGCAGGTTGTCGTTGATGACGTCCTCGGCCGGCTGGTCCTCGAAGCGCCGGGTCATCACATCGACCTTGTAGCCCAGCCGCGCGAAGCGCTTGGCAAGCTCGAGGACAAAGACCACCTGGCCACCGGTATCGGGCTTGCCAAGCTCAGGCGACCCCGCGACATAGCCATGCAACGAAATCATCAATAGCGAACCGATCGGCTGCGTCATGTTCTTCTCTCCTCTTGTCGTGCGGCACGGTCAGCCGGGCAGGATACCCAGCGCGACGAGCCCCTCCAGGACGCCTGCCGCATGAGGCGCCCGCGCTCGATAGGTCTTGCCCGGAGGCATGGCCTCGATCAGTTCCCGCCGCGCATTGCCGACGGCAATGGCACGGGCTGATAACTCAAACATAGCGAGATCGTTGCCTGAGTCACCCGCAACCACCATCCGGTCGGCCGGAATACCGAGTCTTTCGGCCAGAAACTGCGCTGCCACATCCTTTCCTGCGCCGGGCGCGAGCAGATCGAGGTCGCTTTCTCCCGAAAAGACCGCCCGGACCGGAAGGCCCGCCGCGGCGAGCGCATCCAGCAGCCGGGCGCGGGCATTGGGGTCGGGTGCGGCGAAACTGAGCTTGCCGGCGGTCAGGAACTCGGCGGCGTGGGGGACAAAGCCCATCTCCGTGGCAAGGGCGAAGACGGCCTCGCCCGGCCAGCGGTCGAAGCGGGCGGTCCAGTCCGAAAGCCAGGCGCCGCCCACGCGGATTTGGGTGCCCATGCCGGTGATGATCGCATCCGGCGCGAAATCCGCCGGAAATTCGCTGGCCAGGGTCGCATCGACGCTGGCCGCCGGCCGCGACGAGTTCAGCGCCAGCCGCAACCGGTCGGGATGACGCCTGACGGCCGCCCAGAATTGCTCCAGCGCGCGCCGGTCTCCGGTCAGCGTATCGTCGACATCGCTGACCAGCAGCCAGGGGCCCTCGCCGGGTTCCCCGCTCATTCGCCCGCACCTGCGCCGGTCAGGAGCTCGGGCGCCTGGGTCGCGGTATAGACCATCTCGGGCGCATGTTCGCTCATCGGCCGGCTCAGGGTCTCGATCGTGACGCCTTTCAGGCCGAGCGTCGCGGACTCGACATAGAAGCCCACGGCGCCGGAGAGGAAGCTGTCGTCGACCAGGCTCAGGACCACATGGCCATCGACGGACACTTCCAGATAGGTGCCGTGCGCGACCACCTCTATCTGCCATGTGCCGGCGGAGCTGTGCAGGCGCGCCTCCTGCAACGAATTGTAGCGGAAGGCATGCTCGAATTCGGGCGTGGGATTGGCACCCCAGGCGCGCATCTGGACGATGCCGTTCATGTAGTCGAGCGACAGGTAGTAGCCGTCGCCCTCGTTGTTTGCCCGCAAGACCAGGCCGGTCTTGCCCGGCCCCTCGAGCGTCATCGCGGCACGCAGGCGGAATTCGTCGTACTGGCCGGGCAGCATGAAGGCCTCGAAACCGCTCTTGCTGGCGATGAACAGGCTATCGTCGCGGGTCTCGGCCCGGGCCGTGGAATTGCCGCAGAGCAGCCGGCACTCCGCCGCGGTGCCGAGCGTCAGGCTGCTCGTAACCAGGCCGTCGAAGCCATGATAGGATTTCAGCCTGAGCCGGCCATCGGGAAGGGCGACGATCTCCTTGGGCGGCGGCAGCAGCCTCTTGATGAATTCGCGGCCATTGATGAGCAGTTCGGTCTTGCTGAAGAAGCTGAACAGCAGCAGCCGATCCCCGGCCCGGCAGATGCGGCCGGCATAATTGCCGTGCGGCAGGAGCACATCGTCGCTGAAGTTCTCGTAAGGGCCCTCGATGCGATCCGAATACCAATAGTGGATCTTGGTATCCTCGCGGATCGACCCCATCAGGTAATAGCGGTCGTGGAAATGGAAGAGGTTCGGCACCTCGATGTCGTCATAGAGGCCGGGGCGGTGCAGCGGCGGGCCGAATTCGAAGCGGTCGGGGGCGACCTCGCGGGCCAGTCCCACGCAGCCGCGGCGGATCACCGGCCCGTTCTTCGTCCGCGCCGCGGCCAGCAGCAGGCGCGCGCCCGTTTCGGGTTCGTGAAAGAAGAACGGATCGCGGAAGCTGACCCAGTTACGCCCCTCGTCGATGCCGGATTCATAATGCGGGCCGCCGATCTCCAGCGGATAGGACGCATCGCATCGTGTCCACGCATAGAGATCCGAGGATCGCGCCATGCCGACCCGCTGGACCCGGCCGAATTCCGCACGGGTCAGGCCGGTATAGAACATCCGCCACTGGCCCGGCCGGTCGGGATCGGGAGTGACATGCATGGTCCAGAGCATGTCGTCGTCCCATGCGCCCGGATCGCCGACGAAAAACGCGTTCTTCACGCGCCGCCAGGAAAATCCGTCGGAACTGACCGCATGGGCGATGAAGTCGTGGTTCGGCAGCACGAGATGGAAGAGATGATAAATGCCCTCGTGATAAACCACGTCAACGTCGCCGATGTCTGAGCGGAGAAAGCCGTGCGATGCATACATGCCCCGAATTTGCCGGTCCCGGAGCCAAAGGTAAACCCCTTTTTTAGCCTCGGCTGCGGATGTGAAAGGCAATCCGGGCCCGGCTGCGTGCTGTGCCGGGGCGATCGCGGGCGGCACGTTCGACCTCGACATCGCCGCCGAAGCACCAGGGGGAACGGCCATCGTCCGGGCTATGGCGCCTGTCAGGACGGCGGCATGGACATGCCGGAGACGCCAACCCAAACCGGGCCGTCTGCGACAAAAGCCTGCCAATCATCTCGCTATTATCGGAGAAAATGGTACGGTTGGCTGGAGTTGAACCAGCGACCTCAGGTGCCACAAACCTGCGCTCTAACCAACTGAGCTACAACCGCACATCGAAACGCCACGGGGGCGTTACGGGCCGTCACATACGAGGTGTTTGCCGGTTTTGCAAGCCTCGACGCAGCGCATTCTACAAAAAAATGCGCCGGACCGGAAGCCGCCGGCGCCGGTTAACCCTGTTGGCCGAATGAACCGGCGGGCCGATGGACCCGGGGGGCGTGCAAAGCTATTAACAATCTGTTAATTTCAGTCTCGCAGGAACCTCGACAGGTCACTCATGGTCGCCGCTTACTATCCGTTCATAGACATCGCCGTTCATGAAAAGGTGCGCGCGCATTATGCCGCCGGCGACGCGCTTGCGCTGTTTTCGACGGGGATGGAGCAGGCCCTGTGGGCCAATGGCGCGGGTGCGGCCCTGTTCGACTTTTCCTCCGTCTACGACTTCATCGAGCAGGGGCCAGACCGGCTTTCGGTTTTCTTCCGCCAGCTTCAGGCCTCGGCAAGCCGCCTGGCGGAACCGGGCGAGAGCCGCTCCTTCCTGATGCGGATCGCAACGAGCTTCCGCAGCGCCACGGTGAACGCCACCGCCGAGGTCATCACTCTCGACGACGGCGAAAGGGCGCTTCTCCTTTCCGTTCCGGGCGACACGGCGCAGGCGAACACCGAAAACCGGGCGCAGCAGATGCTGGCCGGCCTCGACGACGACGATACCCATATGGCGGTGCTCGACGCCGAGGGCGGCCTGATCGCCGCTTCGGCCGGCTTTGCCGATCTGGGCGTGACGCCGCACACCGCCCGCACGCTCGTGACGCTGGCGGCGGAAGACCCGGCGGGCCTCGTCAAGCGCCCCGTTCCCACGGTGCGCGGCCACCTGCCCTCCGCCGCGGCGCGGATCGCCGATGGCTTGCACCTGATCCTCATCGTCGAGCCGGAAGCCGAGGCCGAGCCGCCGCCGGCCGTTCCCGTGGCGGAACCGGACGACGCCGTGGCGCAATCCTTCGACGCCGCCGCGCCCGGCACCGCCGGCGAAGACGGCGCGGAAGCCGCGTCTTCCGATGGAATAAACGAGGAAAGCACCGCCGATACGCAGACGCCCGTCGCGGCGGAAGACCCGGCCGTCCCGGCATCGGCTCCCATTGCGGACGACACGCCCGGTGCCGAACCGGCATTTACCTTCGATCCGGCCCGCCGCACCTTCCGCTTCGTCTGGAAGACCGATGCGGAAGGGCGTTTCAGCGACGTGTCGGGCGAGTTCGCCGATGCGGTCGGCCCCCAGGCGGCGGATATCACCGGCCGGTCCTTCGCCGATCTCGCCACCCGCTACGGGCTCGACGGAGACGGGAAGATCAGCGAAGTGCTGGCGCGGCGCGATACATGGTCGGGCAAGACCGTGCTGTGGCCGGTGCAGGGCACGCGGCTGAAGGTTCCCGTCGATCTGGCGGCCCTGCCCGCCTATAGCCGGACACGGGAATTCGACGGCTTCCGCGGCTTCGGCATCGTCCGCCCGGGCGACGCCGTGGATGATCCGGACGGCATCGGCCTGACGATCGGCACCGCATCGGGTGACGGCGCAGCGGCTGCCGATACTTTGGCGGAAGAAGCGCCGATTGCCGAAGAACCCGCTTTCGACCAGGCGCCGTCCGTTGCGGAGAGCATGGCCGACCCCGAGATCATTCCCGAAGACGAACCGGCCGCTGCCGCACCCTCCGATGAGGTCGCGGACATCGCCCGGGAAGACGAGGCTGCCGCGGAAGGCGAGGCCGCCGAGGAAATTTCTCCCGCATCCGTAGATGAAACGGACGATGCTGCCGAGGAGACCGCTCCCGACGAGGGCGAAAACGAATGGCCGTCGGCGGAACCGCCGGCGCTGCGCGTCTCCGAGAATGCGGGACGGCGTCTTTCCGACAAGATCATCAGCCTCGAGCAGCACCGCAGCCGGGCGACGGACAATCTGACGCCCGGAGAACAGGCGGCCTTCCAGGAAATCGGCCGCAAGCTCGAATCCTTGCAGCAGCACGAAGACGGAGAGACGGAAGACGACCAGCCGGCTGCGGAAGCCGGCGTTCCCGGCCCTGCGGAGACCGTCGACGAACCGGATACCGAAACCGCCGAAACGCCGGCGCCGGCCGCGTTCGCCGAACAGGCGCCGGAAGAGCCCTTCGTTCCGGTTCAGCGCGACCCGCAGGCGGACGGGCTGACGCCGGCCATTCTGGCGCAGATGCCGGTGGCCCTGCTCGTCCTCGCCGGCGACGTCCTTTACCATGCCAATCCGGAATTCCTGCGGCTGACGGGTTACGAGAACCTCGACGCGGTTCGCGAGGTGGGCGGGCTCGACGCCCTGCTGCAACGGGCCGACCTCGACGGCAAGGAGCTTGCGACCGGCACGATGATGGTCGTCTGCGCCGATGACGAGGTGGTTCCCGTCACCGCCCGGCTACAATCCGTGCGCTGGGAAAACACCTCCGCGCTGCTGCTGGCGCTGATGCCGGTCGAGCGCGACCAGAGCGAAACCACGGACCTGCCCGCGCCCGAGGCCACCGTGCCGGACACGGACGCCTCGGAAATCGCCCGGCTGCGTGTCGAGACCGACGAGTTGCGCTCTATCCTCGAGACGGCGACCGACGGGGTCGTCATTCTCGGTGCGGACGGCGACATCCGCTCCATGAACCGCTCGGCCAGCGCCCTCTTCAACTACGACAACGATGAAACGCGCGGCAAACCCTTCGTGATGCTCTTTGCGCATGAAAGCCAACGCGCCGTTGCCGATTATCTTTCCGGCCTGTCCGGCAACGGCGTCATGAGCGTCCTGAACGACGGCCGCGAGGTGATCGGCCGCGAGGCGTCCGGCGGCTTCCTGCCGCTGTTCATGACCATCGGGCGCCTGACCTCCTCGAACGGCTATTGCGCGGTCATCCGCGACATAACCCAGTGGAAGCGCTCCGAGGAGGAACTGCGCAACGCCAAGCGCGCCGCCGAGACCGCCAATGCCCACAAGACCGATTTTCTGGCGCGGGTGAGCCATGAGATCCGCACGCCGCTGAATGCGATCATCGGCTTTGCCGACCTGCTCGCCTCCGAGCATTTCGGCCCGATCGGCCATCCGCGCTATGTCGAATATGCCAACGACATCGGCCGCTCCGGCCGGCATGTGCTCGACATCGTCAACGACCTGCTCGATATTTCCAAGATCGAGGCCGGCGAGATGGAACTCGATTTCACGGCGGTCAGCCTGAACGAGACCATCGCCGAGGCCGTGTCGCTGGTGCAGCCGCAGGCGAACGGCCAGCGCGTCATCATCCGCACGGCGCTTTCGCAGGCGGTGCCGGCAGTCGTCGCCGACATGCGCTCCATCAAGCAGATCGTGCTGAACATATTGGCGAACTCGATCCGCTTCACGCCCGCCGGCGGGCAGATCGTGGTCTCGACCTCTTACGAGGCGAACGGCAGCGTCTCGCTGCGCATCCGCGACACCGGCATCGGGATGACGCGGGCGGAACTCGAACAGGCTATGAAGCCCTTCCGACAGATCACGTCCAGCCAGCAGAAGCGGGGCGAAGGAACGGGACTGGGCCTGCCGCTGACCAAGGCCATGACCGAGGCCAACCGGGCGAGCTTCGTCATCCAGTCGGCGCCGAACGAGGGAACGCTGGTCGAGATCGCCTTCCCGCCGCAACGGGTGCTGGCGAACTGACCTTCGCAGGGCGGAAGGCGCAGCGTCAAAAAAAGGGCGGCAAGATGCCGCCTTTCAAGTGGAATGCTGTAAAAACGAGGGGACAGGGCGTCAACATCATGTTCATCGGGGGCCTGGAAGCCCCAAGTCACCCTTTCATCGGATGACCCCAAGTTGGATTCAGAATTGACAAATACCTATTAAAAAAGCGTTAAGCCGCCCCTGCCCCGCAAACACGTTTCCGGCCTCGCCTGCCCCGCCGCAGTTCCGGAAAACCGGGAAGGACTGGCACCGCCATCCGTTTGCCTCGCGGCGGCAAATCCTGTATCGCCTGTCAGCCTGGAGCATTTCCGTTTCAGACGGAGTCACGGAAATGCTCCATCCTTTTGTTTCTATGCATTTCCGAACGGAAAACCGCTACAGACTTTTCCCGGAAATGCTCTAAGCCTGCGGGCCGCGGCTGGTTGCGAGGATGGACACCACATGCAGAACCCGGCACGGGAAAAGCGGACAGTCTGGCGCAGGACGATCCTGCGCGCCGGGCTTCGCGTGGCTGCCGGCTGCGTGCTGGCGGTGCTCGTGCTCTGGCTGTCGCTTCCCCGAATCGTCTCGGCCGAGCATCTCGAAACCGAGCTTCGGACCATGCTGCGCCTGCGCGGCGGGCTGGAACTGGAATCGGGTTCGGCGCCCCGCCTTTCGCTCTGGCCCGTGCCGTCCCTGATCCTCTCGGAGGTCGCCGCCCGGCATGCCGACGGCACGACGCTCTTCGAAGCCCGGCGGATCTCGGCTGAATTCTCGGTGCTGGCCACGCTCGCCGGAAGCCCGCATTTCCCGGAGGTGGAGCTGGACGGGCCCCGCTTTCACCTGCCGGAAACATGGAACGAGCGCCTGCCGAGCAGCGGCGGCGACATCCTCGAACTTTTCTCCGGCATCGTCCGGGAAATCCCGCTCGATCCGCTCATTCTCACCCGACGCGCCTTCGGAGAGCTCACGATCGTCGACGGCTCGCTGATCATGAACGACAGGGCCGGCCAGCTGGCGATCATGCAGGATATCGACGCGACGCTTTCCTGGCCGGACCCGGACGAAACGTTCAAGGGCTCGGCGAGCGCCGACATCGCCGGACACCGCCTGCGCGCCGAGTTTACGGCGCCGCGCTTCCACAGGCTGATCGCCGGCGCGGATGCGCCCGTGGTGCTCGCGCTCGCGCTGCCGGGCGGCGCCTCGCTGCGGGCCGACGGAACCGCAAGCCTGATGGCCTCCGGCTTCTTCAATGGCAATGTCAGCTTCGATGCGCCCGACCTGCCAACGCTCAAGACATGGTACGGACGCATGCCGGAAGGCATGGAAGCCATGAAAACGGCGCGCATCAGGGCCCGGCTGGGAGCCTCCGGCCATATATTGCGCTTCGACCAGCTCGCCTTCACGGTGAACGACACCAATGCGACGGGCATCATGGACCTGGCCCTGCTGCCGGACAGCCTGCCGAAATTCACGGGGACGCTGGCCTTCGAGGATTTCGACATCGGCGACATCCGCAACCTGCTGCCGCTCGCCAACCGGTTCACCAGCGACGAAACCGGAACCGCTAAGCCGCTTGCCGCTTTCGACCTGCGGCTTTCGGCCAGCCGGGCGCGCTTCGGCGAGGCCACGCTGGCAAATGTCGGCGCCAGCGTGCTCATCCGGGCAGATCACGCGCAGCTCGACATCGGCGACAGCGATTTCGGCGGCGGCAGGCTGACCGGCCGTCTCAGCTCGGGCCCGCAAGGCATGGGGCGCGGCGCGCGGCTGCAACTTTCGCTGAGCGACATCGACCTCGCGCTTCTCGGCCAGCGCCTCGGGCTGAGCCAATTGTGGCCGGCGGGACCGGGCTCGCTCGATATCAGCCTTTCCAGCGACAGGCCTTTCACCGAAACAGGGCGCACGGACCTTTCCGGCCGGGCGACGCTCACGGCCAATGAGGGCCGCCTCAACCATTTCCACCCGACGGACCTGCAAGGGCTGGCGGCGCGGACGATGCCGCTGCCGCTATCCGAGATCGGCGCCGCCTTCGAATACAACCGGCTGGACGCCGCGCTCAGGATCGAACAGGGTGCCGTCGACATCGACGCGACGATGCTGGACCATCAGAACCAGCGCCTGCGGATTGCCGGCGGGGTTTCCGACGCAGACGCCGTGAACCTGACGGCGAGCCTTTCCGCGGCCGCGCCGGAAAGCGCGCCACAGGTGACGGTCTCCCTCGGCGGCACGCTGTCGGAGCCTGTCGTCACCGCCGCCGCGCCAGCGGCTCCTTAAGCGCGTCCGGCCTTCCCGCCGCGAGACATCACGATTTGCCGGACCGCCCCGCGGCGTCATCCCACCGCGCGGAAGGCGGCGCGCTCGTCGCGCTGACGCTGCAACTCGCGGCTCTTGGCCATCAGGGACGTCGCGATGACGCCGAGCGTGACGATGCCGACCAGAATGGAACTGATGGCATTGATTTCCGGCGTGACGCCGAGGCGCACCTGCGAATAGATCTTGATCGGCAGGGTCGTCGCGCCAGGACCGGTGGTGAAGCTGGCGATCACCAGATCGTCGAGCGACAGGGTGAAGGCCAGCATCCAGCCCGAAATCACCGCCGGCAGGATGAGCGGCAGGGTGATGACGAAGAAGGTCTTCACCGGCGGGCAGCCGAGATCGAGCGCCGCTTCTTCCAGGCTGCGGTCGAAGACGACGAGGCGTGACTGCACGACGATGGCCACATAGCACATGGTGAAGGTGGTGTGGGCGATCACCACGGTCCAGAATCCGCGGTCGACGCCGATGGAGACGAACAGCAGGAGGAGCGACAGGCCGGTGATGACCTCCGGCATGACCAGCGGCGCATAGATCATGCCGGAAAACAGCAGCCGGCCGCGGAACCGCTGGAAGCGGGTCATCGCCAGCGCCGCGAGCGTGCCGAGCACCGTGCCGATCGTGGCCGACAGCACGCCGACGCGGGCGGTGATCCACGCCGCATCCATCAATCCCTGGTTCGACCACATGTCGCGATACCAGCGCAGCGAAAAGCCGCCCCAGACCGTCACCAGCCGGGAATCGTTGAACGAATAGACGATCAGGATCAGGATCGGGATGTAGAGGAAGGCGAAGCAGAAGGTGAGAACCGTTGCGTCGAGGCGGGTAAACTTCACGGTCTTTGCCTCCTCACACTTTCCGCTGCTGGTTCTGGAAGATGGCGATGGGCACCACCAGCACCAGAAGCAGAAGCACGGCGACGGCGGACGCCAGAGGCCAGTCCCGGTTTCCGAAGAACTCGGTCCACAGCGTCTTGCCGATCATCAGCGTTCCCGCGCCGCCGAGCAGGTCCGGGATCACGAACTCGCCGGTGATCGGGATGAAGCAGATCATCGAGCCGGCGATCACACCCGGAATGGAGAGCGGGAAGGTGATGAGCCAGAAGGCCTTCCACGGCGGGCAGCCGAGATCGCTCGCCGCCTCGAGCAACGTGCCGTCGAGCTTTTCCAGCGTCGAATAGAGCGGCAGCACCATGAAGGGCAGGTAGGAATAGACGATGCCGATGAAGACCGCCGTATCGGTGCGGAAAATCTGCACCTGTTCGTCCGGGCCGAGGAAGCCGATGGTCTGGAGCACCAGCGTCAGCAGCCCTTCCGGCTTCAGGATGCCGATCCAGGCATAGACGCGGATCAGGAACGAGGTCCAGAACGGCAGGATGACCAGCATGACCAGCATCGGGCGGATCGACGCCGGCGCGCGCGCCATGCCGAGCGCCATCGGATAGCCGATCAGAAGCAGGAAGACGGTGGAGATGACCGCGATCCTCAGCGACGAGAGATAGGAATCCATATAAAGCGGGTCTTCGGTCAGGAAGACGTAGTTCTCGAAATCGAGCTGGGAAATGAAGTCGCCGATCGCGGAAAAGCCCTCGAAAACCGGCGTATAGGGCGGCATCGAGATCGCCGTGTCCGACAGCGATATCTTCAAGATGATCAGGAAGGGAGCGAGGAAGAAGAGCAGCAGCCAGACATAGGGCACCAGCACGACCAGCCAGCGGGCCGGATTGGGTTTGTTGCTCAGTTCGGCTTGCACGGCGGCCATCGCAATTCCCCCCTCAGCGCGTCAGGACGAGGCCGGATTCGGCCTTCCAGGAGAGCCACACCATGTCGCCGAAGGTGATCGGCCGGTCGACCAGACGGGCGACGTTGGCCTGCGCGGCGCGCATGGTGCGGCCGGCTTCGTCGCGGACGATGAAGACCGAGAAATCGCCGAGATAGCCGATATCCCACACCTCGCCGTAAAAGGCGTTGACCGAGGTGTCGGCCGGCGGGTCGGGCGAAATCGCCACCTTCTCCGGGCGGATGGCGAAGGCCACGCCGTCTCCCGCCGCGCCGCGGGCCTCTTCGGCGACGGCAACCGAAAGCCCGTCGCAATCGAGCCGGGTCGCACCGGCGCCGCCGGAGACCACCTTGCCTTCGAGGATATTGATGTCACCGATGAAATCGGCCACGTAGCGGCTGTTCGGCGCCTCGTAGATCTCCGCCGGCGTGGCGACCTGCACGACGACGCCCTTGTCCATCACCGCGATGCGGTCGGAAACGGTCATCGCCTCTTCCTGGTCGTGCGTCACGATCAGGAAGGTGAGGCCGAGCTTGGTCTGGATATCCATCAGCTCGAACTGGGTTTCCTCGCGCAACTTCTTGTCCAGCGCGCCGAGCGGCTCATCGAGCAGCAGCACCTTCGGCTTCTTGGCGAGAGAGCGGGCGAGCGCGACGCGCTGGCGCTGGCCGCCGGAAAGCTGGCTCGGCTTGCGCCCGGCAAACGACGCAAGCTGCACGAGCTTGAGCATTTCGGCGACGCGCGCGGCGACCTCGTCCTTCGGCAGGCCGTCCTGCTTCAGGCCGAAGGCGATGTTCTTCTCCACCGTCATGTGGGGAAAGAGCGCATAGGACTGGAACATCATGTTGGTCGGGCGGCGATAGGGCGGCACGCCGGAAATATCCCTGCCCTGCAAGAGGATACGCCCGGAGGTCGGCTCGTCGAAACCGGCGAGCATGCGCATCAGCGTGGTCTTGCCACAGCCGGACGGGCCGAGCAGCGAGAAGAATTCGCGCTCGTAGATATCGAGCGTCAGATTGTCGATGGCGGTGTAGTCGCCGAAGGTCTTGGTGATGTTCTCGAAGCGAATGAAGGGCTTTTCATTGGGATCGTTCCACGGGGAGAACTTGCGTTTGACGGGTCCGAGGGATTTGGCCATGTCGCGCTCCGGCTCTGCGGTATCCTGAAAAAAAGCGGCGTCGCCGCCGCTTTTTCCTGTCTTCAGTTGCCGGTCTTCACCGCAGTCCACACCCTGTTCAGCACCCTCTGCTCCCTCGGCCCGTAGGGAGAAATGGTGAATAGCTTCTTCATGGTCTCCTCATCCGGGTAGACGGAGGGGTTCTTGAAGACCTCCTCGTCGAGGAGCGCCTGCGAGGCGAGGTTGCCGTTGGCGTACTGAACATAGTCCGACGCCTTGGCGATGACGTCCGGCTTCATCAGGAAGTTGATGAATTCATGCGCCTCATCGACATTCTTCGCATCGGCGGGAATGGCGAGGTTGTCGAACCACATATAGGTGCCTTCCTCCGGAATGACATATTCCACCTCGACGCCGTTGCCGGCTTCCTCGGCGCGCGACTTGGCCTGGAGGACGTCGCCCGACCAGCCGATCGACAGGCAGATGTCGCCATTGGCGAGATCGTCGATATAGCCGGAGGAGTTGAACGTCTTCACATAGGGGCGGATGGCCTTGTAGACATCGCCGCCGGCTTCCAGATCGGCAGCGTCCTTGCTGTCCGGGTCCTTGCCGATATAGTTCATCGCGATGGCAAAGGTTTCGTCCGAGGCATCGAGGATGTTGATGCCGCAGGCCTTCAGCTTCTCGGCATTTTCCGGCTTGAAGATGATGTCCCAGCTCTCCACCGGCACGTCGCCCAGCGCCGCCTTGAGCTTGGCGACGTTATAGCCGAGGCCGGTCGTGCCCCACATGTAGTTCACGGCATATTCGTTGCCGGGATCGTATTTCGCCAGCCGCTCGGAGACCTCCGGCCACATGTTCTCGAGGTTCGGCAGCTTCGACTTGTCGAGCTTCTGGAACACGCCGGCGGAAATCTGGCGCGCCAGGAACGGGCCGGTCGGCACCACGACGTCATAGCCCGAGCCGCCGGCGAGAAGCTTCGTCTCCAAAAGCTCGTTGCTGTCGAACACGTCGTAGACGACCCTGATGCCGGTTTCCTTCGTGAATTCCTCCAGAACCGATTCATCGATGTAATCGGACCAGTTGTAGACGTGGACGACACGTTCCTGCGCGAATGCCGATGTCGAAAGCAGGGCGGCCGAAAAAGCTGCAATCAGACCTGAAATGGCGGACTTCATCATGTCTCCTGTCCTTATCATTGAACGGTTTAAGGTGCCGTCGTTCCCCTGTGGGCAAGAGACTAGAAAGGAATTGCGCGAGCCACAAGAGGGGAATTGCAACGCAACAAAATATCCGCAACCGTTACTGGAAATCGAAGGCGGAGAGGCCACTGACCATCTCGTCGAGGCCGAGCGGGCGCGTGACGGGCGGCTCGGCACGGGAAAGGCAGCCGCGGCGCTCGCACAACCGGCAGGCCGTGCCGGCCGGAACGGCCGCAACCGCGGCCTGCCCGTAGACCACATCGTCCTTGTGGACGATATCGCAGCCGACCAGCACCGCCGAGCGCCGCACCCGTTCGCTGAACGGCATCTGCGGCCCCTCCAGCGTGCGCGAAATGGTCAGGAAGCCGCCGCCGTCCGGCATCTCGACGCGATCGACCAGCACCTGCGACGGCTGGGCGAAGGCGGAATGGATGTTGAGCTTGGGACAGAGCCCGCCGAAACGGACGCGCGGGAACCCTTCGGCGCCCGCAAGCCTGAGAACGTGGCCCGCATGGTCCATTTCCATCAGGAAGAAGGGAAGGCCCGAGGCGCCCGGCCGGGCAAGCGTCGTCAGCCGGTTGGCCGCCTGCTCGAACGACACGGCGAAGCGGCTGCGCAGCAGGTCGATGTCGTAGCGGGTGCGGACCGCCGCGGCGAGAAACACACCATAGGGCATCATCAGCGCATGCGCGGCATAGCGGGCGAGTTCGAAGCGGGCGATGCGCCGCGCCTCGTCGCCCTCGAAGCCGAGCCCATCCAGTTCCGCAAGAATATCGGTTCCCATGAAAAGCAGCGCCGCCTCCTGGGCGAGTTCCCGCGTCTGGTCGAACGGCGACAGCCGGCCGGACAGGAAAAGCCGCATCGAATGGCGATCATAGCGCCGGCGCAGATCGGGCATGGCCTCGACGGGCAACAGGCGAACGGCGATGCCGTGCTCCGCCTTCAGCCAGGCCTTCAGCGCGCCGGACAGATCGTCGGCGGGCGCAAGCCGCGCATGGAAGGCCTCCGCCGCATCCTCGATGCGCGGGAAGAAATTGGCGCGGCGCTCCAGCCTGCCGCGCACCTCGTCCATCGGCAGGCGGGCGCCGGACAGCGACGTCTCGTGCCCCTCCTGCGCCAGAAGTGCTGCAAGGTCGGAAAGGCGCGCCGTCTGCTCCCTGTACGCCCGGTAAAGCTTGACCACGGCATTGGCGGCGTTCGGCGCCGCATCCGCCAGTTCCATCAACTCGTGCTCGCCGGGCACCTCGCCGGCCAGAAGCGGATCGGCGAAGATCTCGCGCAGATGCGCCACGGCGCCCGCCGCCTCGCCCTGCAATTCATCCAGATCGACCTTGTAGACGGCGGCGAGCTTCAGGAGAAGCTGCACCGTCAGCGGACGCTGGTTGCGCTCGATGAGGTTGAGATAGGAGGGCGAGATGCCGAGCGCCTCGGCCATCGCCGTCTGGGTCAGGTCGAGGCCGGCGCGGATACGCCTGACCCTCGGACCGGCAAAGATCTTCTTTTCCGCCATTCTTCCAGCCGTTCGACAGACCGCCCCGAAACCGGGATGCAACATATTTTACAACATTTACATTTTTACATCTCTTATTTGTCAAAGGCAAGACATCTCGACCTTTTTCAAGTCGTTGTTTTTTCGATTTTTCTGGAATGGGAGCGGAAGATTTTGTAAAACTAGTCACATCAACACCGGGCAAGACGGTTCCCATGCGGAGCGCTCGGGAGGAGACGGACAGTGCGGCGACGCAACGGGTTCCGACAGGCCCGTTGCGCGGCCGACAAGAACCCGGTCATACAAGAGGAGAAGTGCCATGACCCCGCAGACCCGAGTCAAGGAGCGTGCCGAGGAGCAGGCGTCCGCGATGAACAGCGATCAGCAGGCGACGATCCGCATGGTTGCCAACGACCTGCATCGCCTGAACCAGTCGATCATGAAGGCCGTCGATGCCGGCGTTTCCGTCGAACTGGTGCGTTCGGCCCGGCACCACGGGGGCGACGGCAACTGGGGCGATCTCCTGATCCCGGTCATTCTGGCCAATGTCCGCAGCGAGGCGGCCTGAAGAATTACCCTTTGGCGGCCTGCCATGAGCCGCCAGACCTCGGGGACGGATTTGCGCAGAACCCTCTGGAAAATCTCCCGTTTTCCATTGAATCCGTTTCTGAAACCCATCGGCCCGGCCCGTAACCGGGCCGATGCCCCATTCCGGAAAACGATGCGGAATCGCGTCGAAAGGACCGGCTTTCCTGAGGAGGACGACGAGACCGCCGACGGCCCTGCCGTCGCGGTCTCATTCGTTTCCGGCAGCCGCAACCGTTGCGCCAGCTATTTGTTTCCGCGCAATTCCGGACAGCTCAAAGCGGCAGGAAAAGGTGCCAGGCGCAGAGCGCTGCGGCGGCAAGCCCCGTCAGACGCCAAAGGTGCGGCGTGTTCCGGTCGCGGATTTCGGCGACGGCGATGGCGCGGGCACGGCGATGCGATCTGGTCATGGGCGTTCCTTCCCGGAAACGGGTGATCTCGATCATGCCGCAAAGGGCGGGCCAGCCTATCGTCATGAAGCGGCCGCGAAGCCGGGCTGACCTTCGAGCTTCCGCGCCAAAATTTAAGATCGTGTGAATCCCCGGCGGGGAGACGATCCCGCTTCTCCGAAGAAAGGCGTCACACCGCCTCGCCCGCCGCATGACCCGAGGCCCAGGCCCACTGGAAATTGTAGCCGCCGAGCCATCCCGTCACGTCGACGCATTCGCCGATGAAATAGAGGCCCGGCACGGCCTTCGCCTGCATGTCGCGGGAATCGAGGCCAGCCGTATCCACGCCGCCGAGCGTCACTTCCGCCGTGCGATAGCCCTCCGACCCCGCCGGCCGGATGCGCCAGTCGCCGAGGCGGGCGACGAGCGCGGCCTGCGCCTTGCCGGACAGTTCCGCAAGCGGCCTTTCGGCGCCGGTTTCGGCGGCGAAGAACTGGGCAAGCCGTTTCGGCAGGACGGCGGCCAGCGCCGTGGCGACGGACTGCCGGCCGTTTTCCCGGCGCGCCGCGTTCAGGACCTCCGCGAAATCGACATCCGGGGCGATGCGGATGGCGATCTCGTCGCCTTCCCGCCAGTAGGAGGAAATTTGCAGGATGGCGGGCCCGGACAGGCCGCGATGGGTGAACAGCAGGGCCTCCCGGAAGGCCGTCCTGCCGTGGCGGACTTCGGCATCGACGGAGACGCCCGCCAGCGGCGCGATCTTTTCCAGAAATGCGGGATCGAGCGTCAGCGGCACGAGGCCGGGCCGGGTTTCGAGCACAGCGAGGCCGAACTGCCCGGCGATCCGGTAGGCAAGGCCGGTAGCACCCATTTTCGGGATCGACTTGCCGCCGCTTGCAACCACCAGCGCGGGCGCCTCGAACAGATCGGTTTCGGTCCGCACGCGGAAAAGCCCGTCCGTCCTTTCGACGGAGACCACCGACTGCTTCAGGTGAAGCGTCGCGCCCACTGCTGCAAGCTCCTTGAGGAACATCGCGATGATGTCGCGGGCGCTGCCGTCGCAGAAAAGCTGGCCGAGGGTCTTTTCATGCCAGGCGATGCCGTGGGCCTCGACCATCGCGATGAAATCCGCCGGCCTGAACCGGGCGAGCGCCGACTTGGCAAAATGCGGGTTGGCGGAAAGATAGTTTTTCGGACCGGCATGAACATTGGTGAAATTGCAGCGCCCGCCGCCGGAAATGCGGATCTTCTCGCCCGGCGCGGCGGCGTGATCGAGAACCGCCACATGCCGGCCGCGCCGGCCCGCCGTCAGCGCGCACATCATGCCGGCGGCTCCCGCGCCGATGACGATCGCATCCCGTCTGTGAACCAAGGCCAGCCCTTTCCCGCGACCGAATCGCCGTTTTCCTCTCGCCAAATGCGTCATGGCGCGTCTATCATGGCACGAACCGAAACATCAAACCGGTGATCCATGCCCGCCAAACGCAAATCCGGCGCTCCCATCAAGTCCTCTACCAAAACTGCAATCCCCCAGCCGACCTACGATCAGCCGCGCGGCGTGACGAACTGGAAGGAAGCCGCGCAATGGCTGCGCGTCCGCGGCATCGAAGACATCGAGTGCATCACGCCCGACTTCGCCGGCGTGCCGCGCGGCAAGATGATGCCGAGTTCCAAATTCACCGGAAACACCTCTCTGGCGCTCCCCTCGGCGCTCTACCGCCATACGATCTCCGGCGACTATCCGGAGGAAACGGCGAACTTCCGCTACGAGCCGCGCGACGGCGACCTGAAGCTGGTGCCCGACCTTTCCACGCTCTCCTCCGTCCCCTGGGAAACCGATCCGACGGCGCAGGTCATCTGCGACGTGGTGAATTCCGTCGGACAGGAGGTGCCCTATACGCCGCGCAACGTGCTGAAGCGGGTTCTGTCCCTGTACGCCAGCAAGGGCTGGAAAGCCATCGTCGCGCCGGAGATCGAGTTCTATCTCGTCGCCAAGAACGAGGATCCCGACTACCAGCTCCATCCGCCGAAAGGTCGTTCGGGCCGCTCGATCGTCGGCGGCCAGGGCTATTCCATCGCCGGCATCAACGAGTTCGACGAGCTGATCGACGACATCTACCACTTCTCCGAGGGGCAGGGCCTCGAAATCGACACGCTGATCCATGAGGAAGGGCCGGCGCAGCTCGAGATCAACCTGCGCCACGGCGACCCGATCGCGCTGGCCGATCAGGTGTTCATGTTCAAGCGCACGATCCGCGAGGCGGCCATGAAACACGGCATCTACGCCACCTTCATGGCCAAGCCGATGCAGGGCCAGCCGGGCTCGGCCATGCACATCCACCAGTCGGTGGTGGATGCGAAGACGGGCAAGAACATCTTCTCGCTGCCGGAAGGCGGCCCCTCGCCCGAATTCTTCCACTTCATCGGCGGCATGCAGAAATACGTGCCGGCCGCGCTGGTGATGCTGGCGCCCTACGTGAATTCGTATCGCCGCCTGACGCCGGACATGGCCGCGCCCGTCAACACCGCCTGGGGCTACGACAATCGCACCACCGCCTTCCGCGTGCCCGTCTCGGATGCGGCGGCGCGGCGCGTGGAAAACCGCCTGCCCTCTTCCGACGCCAATCCCTATCTGGCGCTCGCGGCCTCGCTGGCCGCTGGCTGGCTCGGCATCATCAACGAGGTCGAGCCGACGCCGCCGACCGAGGACACGGCCAATGAAGGGCTGATCGAGCTGCCCCGCGGCCTTCTGGAAGCCGTGGCGCTTCTCGAAGGCGAAACGGCGCTGGCCGATGTGCTCGGCGCGGAATTCATCGGCCTTTATGCGGGCGTGAAGCGCGCCGAATTCGAGACCTTCATGCAGGTGATCAGCCCGTGGGAGCGGGAATTCCTGCTTCTCAACGTGTGAGGCGCACGGATGCTGTGGCAAAGCCCGATCGCGCCGGGAATCTCCTGGTATCAGGCCGATGCCGGCGAGCGGCCGGATTTTCCCGCGCTCGACGGGTCGGCGACGGTCGACGTCGCGATCATCGGCGGCGGCTTCACCGGCTTGCAGGCGGCCTATGCGCTGGCGAAGGCCGGCGTTTCCGTAATGCTGATCGAGGCGCATCGCTGCGGCGACGGCGCTTCGGGCCGCAACGGCGGCCAGTTCGGCACCGGCCAGCGCTGGTGGCCGGAGGAACTGGAACCGACACTCGGCTACGAGCGCTCCAGGGCACTGTTCGATCTCGCCGAAGGTGCCAAGAAGCACGTGCTCGATTTCGCCGCCGAGAACGGCATCGACATGGACTACCTGCCCGGCCAGATGAACGTCGCCCACAAGCCGGGTCACGAGCGTGATTATCAGGCCAATGCCGAGATCGCCGCGACACGCTACGATTATCCGCATTCCACCTATATGGACCGCAAGGAGACGGCGGAGCGGCTGGGCTCGGACCGCTATTATTGCGGCGTGCGCGACATGGGCACCGGCCATATCCAGCCGATGAAGCTGCTGATCGGCCTGGCGAGGGCCGCCAGCGCCGCCGGCGCCGCCATTTTCGAGAACACGCGGGCAACGGCGATCCGTTCGCAGTCCGGCCGGGTCGAGATCGACACCGCCAGCGGCACGATCACGGCCGGCAAGGCGCTGATCGCCACCAACGCCTATATCGAGCGGCTCGAACCCGTCACCGCGGCGCATGTCATGCCGATCCGCTCCTTCATCGGCGCCACCGTTCCGCTCGACGACTTCCCCGACGTGCTGCCCGGCAAGGAAGCGGTGGCCGATTCACGCTTCGTGGTGCGCTATTTCCGCAAGACCCGCGACAACCGCCTGCTGTTCGGCGGGCGCGAGGCCTATACCGCCGACCATCCGACCGATATGTCCGTCCATATCCACCGGCAGGTCACGGAACTCTATCCGGCGCTGAAGGACATCGCCTTCACCCATGCCTGGGGCGGGTCGGTCGGCATCACCATGCCGCGCCGGCCCTTCGTGCGCGAGGTGATGCCGCATGTCGTCTCCATCGGCGGCTATTCCGGCCACGGCGTCATGCTGTCCAATTATTGCGGCAGGCTCTATGCCGAGGCGGTGCTGGGCAAGAGCCCCGATCTGGACTTGCTGAAGGACCTGAAGGTCGGCCCCTTCCCCGGCGGGCCGAAGCTGCGCGCGCCGCTGCTTTTCCTCGCGCTTTCCTGGTACGCCCTGAGGGACAGGTTCTGAACAAGGCGTCCGAGGCTCCGCGCGACGCCGCTTCATACGGCCTCCATATTCTGGCACCATAGAGTGATAGTCGCTTTCGGCGGCGTGGCGATTCCCGTTGCGTGCCGGCCCGCGATCCTTCCACCGCACGTGTTTTTCCGGCGGTTCCGGCGTGTTTCGCTTTCACGGTTCGGCCCGCCGCAAGAGACCTGCCGGCGGGTGCCGGGGTTGTTGGATACGCCCGCGGCTGACGCCGGAGCGAACGGCGTCGGCGAATTTTGTTGCGTTGCACACTGGCGTATTTAAATCGATTAGATTACAATGTCGATATTCTTTTCCGGAGAAGAAAAACGCATGACCATCCAGATCATTCCCGTCGATCCCTTCGATTGCGTCGTTTTCGGCGGCACCGGCGATCTCGCGGAGCGCAAGCTCCTGCCGGCTCTTTATCATCGCCAGCTCGCCCGGCAGTTCACCAACCCGACCCGAATCATCGCCGCCTCCCGCGCGCAGATGACCTCCGAGGAATACCGGACCTTCGCCCGCGAGGCCCTGAAGACGCATTTGCAGGCGGAAGAATACGACGAGGCGGAGATCGCCACCTTCTGCTCGCGCCTGTTCTACGTGCCGGTCGATGCGAAATCGAGCGAGGGCTGGGCCGATCTCAAGGCGCTGCTGGAAGAAGGCAAGGACCGCATCCGCGCCTTCTATCTCGCCGTGTCGCCGGCACTTTTCGGGGATATTTCGGAAAAGATCCGCGATTTCAAGCTGATCACCAAGCAAACGCGGATCGTGGTGGAAAAGCCCATCGGCCGCGATCTCGCCTCCGCGCTCGACCTGAACGACACGATCGGCAAGGTGTTCAAGGAAGAGCAGATCTACCGCATCGACCACTATCTCGGCAAGGAAACGGTGCAGAACCTCATGGTCCTGCGCTTCGCCAACGCGCTCTACGAACCGCTGTGGAATTCGGCTCATATCGACCATGTCCAGATCACCGTGGCCGAATCGGTCGGCCTCGAAGGCCGCGCCGGCTATTACGACAAGGCCGGTGCGCTGCGCGACATGGTGCAGAACCACATTCTCCAGCTTCTCTGCCTCGTGGCGATGGAGCCGCCCTCCTCGATGGAATCGGAGGCGGTGCGCGACGAGAAGCTGAAGGTCCTGCGGGCACTGAAGCCGATCACCGCCGCCAATGCCGAGAAAATGACGGTGCGCGGCCAGTATCGCGCCGGTGCCTCCGCCGGCGGGCCTGTGAAGGGTTATCTGGACGAACTGGAAGGCGGCGTGTCCAACACCGAAACCTTCGTCGCGATCAAGGCCGAGATCGGCAACTGGCGCTGGGCGGGCGTGCCGTTCTACATCCGCACCGGCAAACGCCTGGCGACGCGCATGTCCGAAATCGTCGTTCAGTTCAAGCCGATCCCGCACTCGATCTTCACCGATTCCATCGGCCGCATCGAGGCGAACACGCTGGTCATCCGCCTGCAACCCGACGAGGGCGTGAAACAGTGGCTGATGATCAAGGAACCGGGACCGGGCGGCATGCGCTTCCGCCATGTGCCGCTCGACATGAGCTTTGCGGAAGCCTTCGAGAAGGAGCGCAACCCCGAAGCCTACGAACGCCTGCTGATGGACATGATCCGCGCCAACCAGACGCTGTTCATGCGCCGCGACGAAGTGGAAGCCGCCTGGCAATGGGTCGACCCGATCCTGAAGGGCTGGGAAGCCACCGGCCAGTCGGTTCAGGGCTATACCGCCGGCACCTGGGGCCCGAGCGGCTCCATCGCCCTGATCGAACGCGACGGCCGCACCTGGCACGAGGCGGACTGAGCGCCCGCGCAGGAAGGAAACGACATGGAGCATTTCCATTCATTCGAGACGAGGCAGGCGCTTGCAGACGCGCTGGCCGACGCAGTGGCGGGCGCCCTGACCGCGGCGATCAAGGCACGCGGCAGGGCGAGCCTTGCCGTGTCCGGCGGCTCGACCCCGAAACTGTTCTTCGCCACGCTTTCCACGCGGCCACTGCCGTGGGAAAAGGTGACGGTGACGCTCGTCGACGAACGCTTCGTGCCGCCGGAAAGCGACCGTTCCAACCATAACCTGCTCGCCGCGCATCTTCTGACGAACGCGGCCGCAAAGGCCCGCTTCGTGCCGCTTTACCACGCCGGCAGGACGGCGGAGGAAGCAGCCGTCCTCGCAAGCCGGGAAACCTGCGGCATCGACGAGCCGTTCGACGTGGCGATCCTGGGAATGGGAACCGACGGCCATACGGCCTCGTTCTTCCCCGGCGGGGACAATCTCGCCGAAGCACTCGATGCCGCCGCGACGCGCGGCGTCGTGACCATACGGGCGCCGGACGCGGGCGAGCCGCGGCTGACCTTCACCTTCAGCGCGCTGCGCGATGCGCGTTTTCTCGCTCTCCACATCGAGGGTGAGGAGAAGAAGCGCGTGCTCGAGGCCGCCCGGGCGGAAGGCCGTGAGGAGGACATGCCGATCCGCGCCGTGCTGAACCGCTCGCTCACGCCGCTCGAGATTTTCTGGGCGCCCTGAGCGCCGCCGCCATTCGATCCAACGTTCCAGCGCTTTCAGCGGTCTTCCCGTCACTTGAAGCGCTTTGAAGAAAGGACGCCGTCATGCCCGCCGATTCTCGCATCATGTCCATCACGAAGCGCATCGTCGAACGCTCGAGGCCGACCCGCGACATCTATCTCGATCGCCTGCGCTCCGCTTCCCACAAGAAGGTGCAGCGCTCCGTTCTCGGCTGCGCCAACCTGGCGCACGGCTTCGCCGTCTGTTCCCCCGCCGGGAAAGAGGCGCTGGCCGGCGATAGCGCGCTCAATCTCGGCATCATCACCTCCTACAACGACATGCTGTCGGCGCACCAGCCGTTCGAAACCTATCCGGCGCTGATCCGGCAGGCCGCGGCCGAGGCCGGCGGCGTCGCCCAGGTGGCCGGCGGCGTTCCGGCCATGTGCGACGGCGTCACCCAGGGCCAGCCCGGCATGGAGCTTTCGCTTTTCTCGCGCGATCTCATCGCGATGGCCGCCGGCATCGGCCTGACCCACAACATGTTCGATTCGACGGTCTATCTCGGGGTCTGCGACAAGATCGTCCCGGGGCTGACCATCGCGGCGCTTACCTTCGGCCACCTGCCGGCCATCTTCATTCCCGCCGGGCCGATGACCTCCGGCCTGCCCAACGACGAGAAGGCGAAGATCCGCCAGCTTTACGCCGAGGGCAAGGTGGGCCGCGCGGAACTGCTGGAGGCAGAATCGAAATCCTATCACGGCCCCGGCACCTGCACCTTCTACGGCACGGCCAATTCCAACCAGATGCTGATGGAAATCATGGGCTTCCACATGCCCGGCGCCTCCTTCATCAATCCCGGCACGCCGCTGCGCGACGCGCTGACGAAGGAAGCAACGAAGCGCGCGCTGGCCATCACCGCGCTTGGCAACGAATATACGCCCGCCGGCGAGATGATCGACGAGCGCTCCATCGTCAACGGCGTCGTCGGCCTGCACGCGACCGGCGGCTCGACCAACCATACGCTGCACCTGCTGGCGATGGCGCGGGCGGCAGGCATCATGCTGACATGGCAGGACATTTCCGACCTGTCCGACATCGTGCCGCTGCTGGCCCGCGTCTATCCGAACGGCCTTGCCGACGTGAACCACTTCCACGCGGCCGGCGGCATGGGCTTCCTCATCGCCCAGCTTCTGAAGAAGGGCCTGCTGCACGACGACGTGCGCACCGTTTTCGGCCAGGGCATGGAGGCCTACGCCATCGACGTCAGGCTCGGCGAGAACGGCACGGTCAGGCGCGAGCCGATCTCCGACGTCAGCGCCGATCCCAGGGTTCTGGCTCCCATCGAAGCGCCGTTCCAGCCGAATGGCGGGCTGAAGATGCTGACCGGCAATCTCGGCAATGGCGTCATCAAGGTCTCCGCCGTGAAGCCGGACCGCCACGTCATCGAGGCGCCGGCCATTGTCTTCCACGACCAGCAGGAAATCCAGGACGCCTTCAAGGCCGGCAAGCTGGAAAAGGACTTCATCGCCGTGGTGCGCTTCCAGGGGCCGAAGGCGAACGGCATGCCGGAACTGCACAAGCTGACGCCGCCGCTCGGCGTGTTGCAGGACCGCGGCTTCAGGGTCGCGCTCGTGACCGACGGCCGCATGTCCGGCGCCTCCGGCAAGGTGCCGGCGGCGATCCACGTCACGCCGGAAGCGGTGGACGGCGGGCCGATCGCGAAGATCCGCGACGGCGACCTGATTCGTCTCGACGCCGTGGCCGGAACGCTCGAAGTGCTGGTGGATGCCGCCGAATTCGCCGCACGGCCGCACGTCGAAGCGGACCTTTCGGCGAAAGAATTCGGGCTGGGGCGCGAGCTTTTCGCCTCGTTCCGGCGCAACGCCGGCCCGGCCGACCACGGTGCGAGCGTGCTGTTCGCGTAGGGCGGTTCAGCGTTTCACGCAATTGCCCTGGCGACGGGCCGCGCCTCTTCAGGCGCGGACGTCGAGCACGTAGTCCTTATGGGCCGGATGCGTGCTGTAGACGAAAATGCGGTTTATTTCCTTGTCCGTCAGAAGGCGCAGGAAACGGACCTCGATGCGGTTGTTGGCCAGCGTCTTCATCAGCACGCAGCCGATCTTGGTGATGCGTGCATCGGGAATGTCGAGATAGAACTGGTTCGGCACATGATACTGGGTCATGAGGCCCAGGATCGCCGTGCTTTGCGAAATCTGCAAAATATCGCACCGGCGCGCCGCCAAGTGCATGACGCCCTTTTCGGTATATTCGATGCGCGCCGCATTGCGCGTTTCCTGCATGGGAAAGCGTGCTTCACGATCGTACATGAAGGACTCTTCCTTGTTCAGATAGGGCTGCCCCAGCGCAGCCTTGGAATTACTCACGACCCGGCCTCCGTGTATGCTACCGGATGTTTAGCACCGAAATTTTAACAGAGGGTTCGAGCGCCGGATAAACCGCCGCGTATCAATCCGGCACGGGGCCGGTCGAGGCCCGCCGGACCAGAGCGGCATGCCAGATTTCCTGAAGGTCCGGCTCCCGTCCGTTTTCGATCACGCCGATCAGACGTTCGGCGATGCGAACACCGGCTGCGCGCAGCGAGGAGCGCGTCGTCGTCAACGGCACGGAAAAATTCTCCGGCTTGAGAAGCGGCAGATCGTCGTCATGCGTGGTGAGCGAGATGTCGCGGCCAAGCTTCAATCCCCGGGCATAGATGGCCCTCACCGCACCGAGCGCCTGCGCGGTGGACGAGCAAAGGACGGCGGTGGGCCGGGCGGGCCGGTCGAGAAGCGCGTTCATGGCGCGATAGCCCTGGTCGTCCGTCATCGGAACGGCAAGGCAGGCCGAAGGGTCGAGCGCGATGCCCGCCTCGCGCAGCCGGTTTTCCGCCCCCTGACGCCGCCGCAAGGCAAAATCGAATTCTTCCGGCGCGTTGATCAGGCCGAAGCGGCGATGTCCGAGGTCGATCATGTGGTCGGCCGCATCGCGGAACACCGCCTCGTTGTCGATATCGAGAAACGCATAATCCTCCGGCAGGCCGGCGGAACGCCCATGCACGATGAACGGCAGGCCGAGCGACCGCGTCGTCGCGATGCGCGGATCGCCGGCGCGCAGATAGCCGATATAGAGCCCGTCCACGCTGCCGGACGAGGCCAGGCGGCGGATCGCCTTTTCCTCGTCGTGGGGGTCGGCGGGCATGATGACGAAATGGAAGTCGTGTTTCAGCGCAACCTCGCCGATGCCGCTCAGGAATTCGCCGAAGTGAACGTCGAAATGATGCTCCGACGAGGTGGGCATGACGAGACCGATGGAGCGCGCCCGCCCGGTCGCCAGCCTCTGGGCGGCCTTGTTGGGACGGTAGCCCGTCTTTTCCGCGGCGGCCAGAACCCGCTGCCGCGTCGCCTCGCTGACCTCCGGAAAACCGTTCAGGGCACGGCTCACCGTCGTCTGCGACAGGCCCAGCATTTCCGAAAGCTGCTTCAGATTCATCCGTCCTCCCCCGGCGGCTACAGAAATACGCGCGACTCAATCCCACCCGCACACTGTCACATACTGGACTTGTCCACCATCGCGCCTAACCTTCTCAACAAACAACATCAAGAGACCGCAAGGCAAAAGGTTGCCCGGGTACAACACCTGAAAAGGCTTGACTCGCATGAAGAGGAAATGTGAATTGACGGGTCAAAGCGCTTTGAGAGGGAGCCGGGCGTACACGATTTCGACTGTGGTTTCGGTACAGCACGAATGACGGGGAGGTCATCCTGATGAAGTTTCACCTGAAGGCGGGAGTTGCGGCGCTCGCCCTGCTCGCGATGCCGGCTGCGGCGGCCGAGCTGAAGTTCACGCCGGGCGAGGACCAGCGGCTGAACTGGGCAAGCTACGAGGCGTTCAAGCAGGCCCATGCCGACCTGAAGGGCCAGACGCTGACCATCTTCGGCCCCTGGCGCGGCGACGACGAGGCGCTGTTCCGCACGGTTCTTGCCTATTTTTCCGATGCGACGGGCATCGACGTGCGCTATTCCTCCTCCGAAAACTACGAGCAGCAGATCGTCATCGACACACAGGCCGGCTCGCCGCCGGATATCGCCATCCTGCCGCAGCCGGGCCTTTACGCCGACCTTGCCGCCAAGGGTTTCCTCGTGCCGCTCGGACAGGACGTGGCCGACTGGGTGAAGGAAAACTACGGCGCCGGCGAAAGCTGGGTGAACTACGGCACCTACAAGGGCCGGGACGGCGTCGAGGCCTATTTCGCCTTCCCGTTCAAGGCCGACCTCAAGTCGATGGTCTGGTACGTGCCGGAAAATTTCGAGGAAGCCGGCTATGAAATCCCCGAAACAATGGAAGACCTGTTCAAGCTGAGCGACCGGATCGTCGCCGATGGCGGCACCCCCTGGTGCATCGGCCTCGGCTCCGGCGGCGCGACGGGCTGGCCGGCGACCGACTGGGTGGAGGACATCCTGCTGCGCCAGCAGCCTCCGGAGGTCTACGACCAGTGGGTTTCCAACGAGATCAAGTTCAACGCGCCGGAAATCGTCGCCGCCATCGAGGAATTCGGCAAGTTCGCCAAGAACAGCAAATATGTGGACGGCGGCGTCGCAGCCGTGGCCTCGACCGACTTCCGCGACAGCCCGAAGGGCCTGTTCACCATTCCGCCGAAATGCTACCTGCACCGACAGGCGTCCTTCGTCCCCTCCTTCTTCCCGGAAGGTGTCGAGCTGGGAACGGATGTCGACTTCTTCTACCTGCCGCCCTATGCGTCCAAGGCCGACCTCGGCAAACCGGTTCTCGGCGCGGGCACGCTGGTTTCCATAACCCGCGACACCCGGCCCGCACGCGCCTTCATCGACTTCCTGAAGACCCCGATCGCCCATGAAGTGTGGATGGCGCAGTCGAGCTTCCTGACGCCCTACAAGGCGGCGAAACCGGAAGCCTACGCCAACGAACAGATGCGCCGGCAGGGCGAGATCCTGACGACGGCCACTACCTTCCGCTTCGACGGTTCCGACCTGATGCCCGGCCAGATCGGCGCCGGCGCCTTCTGGACCGGCATGGTCGATTTCGTCGGCGGCAAATCGGCGGAGCAGGCCGCAACGGAAATTCAGAACGCCTGGGACGGACTGAACTAAGCTTCAGGGCAAGCGGGCGGTGCAAGCCCGCCCGTTCACGAACGGAGAGGGAGGGACATGGCAGGACAGATCGTTTCGGCCATCGGCATCATGATCGCGGGCGTTTTCGCCTGCGCCGCCTACTACTGGCTGTCCGACCGGCTGCTGAACGCGGCGCTGCCGGTGCGCGGCCGCGACATCATGACGGCATCGCGCAACCTCAACCGCCGGGCCGTCGTCCGGCCCTGGCTGTTCCTGGGGCCGGCCCTCGTCCTGCTCGCGGTCTATCTGGTCTATCCGGTGATCGCCACCGTCATACTGTCCTTCTACGACCGCACCGGGACGAGTTTCGTCGGCCTCGACAACTATCGCTGGGCCGTCTTCGACCGCGAGTTCCGCCGCTCCATCCTCAACAACGTGCTGTGGCTGGCCGTCGTGCCCGCCGCCTGCACCTTCCTCGGCCTCGTCATTGCCGTCCTGACCGACCGCATCTGGTGGGGCAACATCGCCAAGTCCATCGTCTTCATGCCGATGGCGATCTCCTTCGTCGGCGCGTCGGTGATCTGGAAATTCATCTACGAATATCGCGGCTCCGGCACGCAGATCGGCCTTCTCAACGCCGTCGTGACGTGGTTCGGCGGCGACCCGCAGGTGTGGATCGCCCTGCCCTTCTGGAACAACTTCTTCCTGATGGCCATTCTCGTCTGGATCCAGACCGGCTTCGCGATGGTCATCCTGTCGGCGGCGCTGCGCGGCATTCCGGAAGAGACCGTCGAGGCGGCCGTCATCGACGGGGCCAGCGGCTGGCAGATCTTCTGGAAGATCATGGTGCCGCAGATATGGGGGACGATCGCGGTCGTCTGGACGACGATCACCATTCTCGTCCTCAAGGTCTTCGATATCGTCCTGACCATGACCAACGGCCAGTGGGACACGATGGTTCTCGCCAACCTGATGTTCAACTGGATGTTCCGCGGCGGCGGCGATTCCGGCCGCGCGGCGGTGATCGCGCTGATCATCATGGCCGCCGTGACGCCGATCATGATCTGGAACATCCGCCAGGCGAACCGCGAGAACGGAGGCCATTGACATGGACATCGCACAATCCCTGCGCCGCACCGGCTTTCCCCGCCTGTTCGTGCATTTCGCCGTGCTTGTCATCGTGCTGCTCTGGCTCCTGCCGACGCTCGGCATTCTCGTCAGCTCCCTGCGCGACAAGGACCAGATTACCGTTTCGGGATGGTGGACCGCCTTTGCGGGCGCGACCCAGACCGAGGCCGTGCGCCTTGCCGAACCCTCCGCGCAGCGGCAGGACGGCACCGGCTACGTGATCTCCGGAACGCTGGTCGAGGGCGACAAGACGGTTTCCGCCTTCGGCACGCGGGTTCTGGAGCCCGGCGCCTTTCCGGCCGGCGAAACGGTCGACGTGGGCGACGGCGAAACGCTGACCGTCCATGCCGACGGCACCTACGAATACCGCAAGCCGACGAGTTTCGACGGCGAGCGCGGCAGGCGCGTCTACCTGACGGTGGTGACGCCGCCCGCCTTCACGTTCGACAATTACCGCACGGTGCTGAACGCCGAGGGCATCGGCAACGCCTTCGTCAACTCGCTGACCGTGACCATCCCGGCGACGGTCATCCCGATCCTGATCGCGGCCTTCGCCGCCTATGCGCTGGCGTGGATGGAGTTTCCGGGCCGGGCGATCCTGATCGCCGTCGTCGTCGGCCTCATCGTCGTGCCGCTGCAAATGTCGCTCATACCGCTGTTGCGGATGTATAACGGCATCGGCATGCTGTTCGGCGTGCCGTCGAAAACCTATGCCGGGATCTGGCTGGCGCACACCGCCTTCGGCATGCCGCTCGCCATCTACCTGCTGCGCAACTACATTGCCGGCCTGCCGAAGGAAATCATCGAATCGGCCCGCGTCGACGGCGCGTCCGACTTCGAGATCTTCGTCAGGATCGTGCTGCCGCTATCCTTCCCGGCGCTCGCGTCCTTCTCCATCTTCCAGTTCCTCTGGGTGTGGAACGACCTGCTCGTGGCGATGGTCTTCCTCGGCACATCCGGGGACCAGCTCGTGCTGACCGGGGCGCTGAACGCGCTGCTCGGCTCGCGCGGCGGCAACTGGGAAATCCTGACGGCCTCCGCCTTCATCACCATCATCGTCCCGCTCCTCGTCTTCTTCGCCTTGCAGCGCTACCTCGTGCGCGGCCTGCTGGCGGGGTCGGTCAAGGGCGGCTGAGAACATCATCAGGAACAGGAAAATCGCATGACCTCTTCTTCCATTCTGACTGCGGACAAGGACTGGTGGCGCGGCGCGGTGATCTACCAGATCTATCCGCGCTCGTTCCAGGATTCGAACAGCGACGGCATCGGCGATCTCAAGGGCATCACCTCGCGCCTGCCCCACGTCGCCGAACTGGGCGCGGACGCGATCTGGATCTCGCCGTTCTTCACCTCGCCCATGCGCGATTTCGGCTATGACGTCTCCAATTACTGCGACGTCGATCCGATCTTCGGCACGCTTGCCGATTTCGACGACCTGGTCGCCGAAGCCCACCGGCTCGGCATCCGCGTCATGATCGATCTGGTCATATCGCACACGTCCAGCGACCATCCGTGGTTTCAGGAAAGCCGCAAGGACCGCGACAATGCCCGCGCCGACTGGTATGTCTGGGCCGATCCGAAGCCGGACGGCACGCCGCCGACCAACTGGCTTTCCATCTTCGGCGGCTCGGCATGGCAATGGAACCCGGATCGCATGCAGTATTACCTGCACAACTTCCTGACGTCGCAGCCGGACCTCAACCTGCATAACCCGAAAGTTCAGGACGCGCTTCTCGACGCGACCCGCTTCTGGCTGGAGCGCGGCGTCGACGGCTTCCGCCTCGACACGATCAACTTCTACTTCCACGACCAGCAGCTTCGCGACAACCCGGCGCTGGAGCCGGAACGGCGCAACGCCAACACGGCGCCGGCGGTGAACCCCTATAACTTCCAGGAGCATCTCTACGACAAGAACCGGCCGGAGAACCTCGAATTCCTGAAACGCTTCCGCGCCGTACTCGACGAGTTTCCGGCGATCGCCGCCGTGGGCGAAGTGGGCGACAGCCAGCGCGGCCTCGAGATCGTCGGCGAATACACCTCCGGCGGCGACAAGATGCACATGTGCTACGCCTTCGAATTCCTCGCCCCCGAGCGCCCGACACCGGTTTCGGTGGCGGAGGTGCTGCACGCCTTCGCCGCCGCCGCGCCGGAAGGCTGGGCCTGCTGGGCCTTCTCCAACCACGACGTCATGCGCCATGTCTCGCGCTGGGGCGACGGCGTCGAGGATATCGACGGCTTCGCCAAGCTCTTCGCCTCGCTGCTGATGAGCCTGCGCGGCTCGGTCTGCATCTACGAGGGCGAGGAACTGGCGCTGCCGGAAGCCGACCTCGCCTTCGAAGACCTTCAGGACCCCTACGGCATCGAATTCTGGCCGGCCTTCAAGGGACGCGACGGAAGCCGCACGCCGATGGTCTGGGAATCGGGCAGCCTGAACGGCGGCTTCTCCTCGGCTCCCAAACCCTGGCTCCCGGTGCCGGTCGAGCACCTCTCGCGCTCGGTCGACACCCAGAAGGGCACGCAAGGATCGGTTCTGGAGCACTACCGGACGTTCCTCGCCTTCCGCAAGCAGCACCCCGCCCTTGTCAAGGGCGACATCCGCTTCCTGCCGGTAACGGACAACGTGCTCGGCTTCACCCGCACGCATGACGGCGAAAAGCTGCTCTGCCTGTTCAACATGGGCGAGACGACGGCGCGCCTTCCGCTGCCGCCGGGCGACTGGACGGTTCTCGACGACCACGGTCTGGCGGGCAACCTCGAAGGCGGCACGGTCGAGCTTCCGGCGTGGGGCGGCTTCTTCGCCCGGCATGTATAAGAAAGACAGGGAGGCTCTCATGACCGGGCTGGTGCTCAAGGATATCCGCAAGTCCTACGGACCCGTGAAGGTGCTTCACGGCATAGACCTTCAGATCGAAAAGGGCGAGTTCGTCGTCTTCGTCGGGCCGTCCGGCTGCGGCAAGTCCACGCTTCTGCGCATGATCGCCGGGCTGGAAGGCATCACCGCCGGCGAGATGCAGATCGAGGGCCAACGCGTCAACGACGTGCCGCCGTCCAAGCGCGGCATCGCGATGGTGTTCCAGTCCTATGCGCTCTACCCGCATATGACGGTCTACGACAACATGGCGTTCGGAATGCGGATCGCCGGCGAGGACAAGGCCGAAATCGACCGCCGCGTCCGCTCCGCCGCCGAGAAGCTTCAGCTCGAACCCTATCTCGACCGCCTGCCGAAGGCCCTTTCCGGCGGCCAGCGCCAGCGCGTGGCCATCGGCCGAGCCATCTGCCGCAATCCGAAGGTCTTCCTGTTCGACGAGCCGCTCTCCAACCTCGACGCGGCGCTGCGCGTCGCCACGCGCATCGAGATCGCGAGACTGAACGAATCCATGCCCGATACGACGATGATCTACGTGACGCACGATCAGGTCGAGGCCATGACGCTTGCCGACCGCATCGTGGTGCTTTCGGCCGGCCGTGTCGAGCAGGTCGGCGCGCCGCTCGAACTCTACGAGCACCCGGCGAACCTGTTCGTGGCGAAGTTCATCGGCTCGCCGGCCATGAACATCGTGCCCACTACGATTGTCGAAGCCGGGCCGACGACCACGGTCTCGCTCGGCGGCGACCGCAACATATCGCTGGATATTGCCACCCCGCCGGACCACAAGGGCCGGAAAGCCAGTTTCGGCGTCCGGCCGGAAGACCTCCGCATCGCAACCGAGGGCGAGCACGCGCTGTTCTCCGGCACGATCGGCATCGTCGAGGCGCTGGGCGAGGTGACGCTGCTGCATCTGGAGGAACTGTCGGGAGAGGATCCGGTCGTCGTCAAGCTTCCCGGCATCGTGCGCGACGTGCGCGGCAAGACGCTCACCTTCACCGCCGACGCAGGCAAGCTGCATCTCTTCGACGCCGACGGACACAGCTATCGCAAGGCATGACTTCCTCCCAAGACATGCCCCTTGCGACGAGCGGCCCTTCGGGGCCGCTCAGCGTATTGACACCCCTCTCCTTCGTCACCCTCGGGCTCGACCCGAGGGTCCACGCCGCACGTAGCGCGGTGGATGGTCGGGTCCAGGCCCGACCACGACGAAAGAGAGCGATACGCCCTTTGTCAGTCGTCCGAGCGGCCCTTCGGGGCCGCTCATTCTTCATGCGCCGCAGCCTTCGGCCTGTCAGAAGCGGGGCCGCGGGCGCCCGAGGATCAGATGGGCCGCGATGACGGTGTTCGCCATGAGCATGGCGATGGTCATCGGGCCGACGCCGCCCGGAACCGGCGTGATCGCACCGGCGATCTCGGCAACCTCGGCATAGGCCACGTCGCCGATGAGCCTGGTCTTGCCCTCGCCCTTGTCGGGCGCCGGAACCCGGTTGATGCCGACATCGATCACCGTCGCGCCGGGCTTCACCCAATCCGCCTTCACCATGTGAGGACGCCCGACCGCGGCCACCAGAATGTCGGCGGTGCGGCAGATCGCAGCCAGATCCCTGGTACGCGAATGGGCCATCGTCACCGTGGCATTGGCGTTGAGAAGCAATTGCCCCATCGGCTTGCCGAACAGGTTCGAGCGGCCGATGACGACTGCATTGAGGCCGGAGAGATCGGCGCCGTGGATCGTGCGCACGAGCAGCATCGACCCGGCGGGCGTGCAGGAGAGAAGCCCCGTTTCCAGATCGCCGGTGGCGAGCTTGCCGGCGTTGACGACATGGAGGCCGTCCACGTCCTTTTCCGGCAGGATGGACTGGATGACCGGTTCGGAATCGAGATGCTTCGGCAGCGGCAGTTGCACGAGAATGCCGTGGATCGCGGGATCGGCATTGAGTTCGCCGACCAGCTTGAGGAGCGCTTCCTGCGTCGTTTCCACCGGCAGCGTATGCTGGACGGAGTGGAAGCCGCACTGCTTGGCCATGCGACCCTTCGAGGCGACATAGGCATGGCTGGCCGGATCGTCGCCCACGATGACAACCGCAAGACCGGGGCGAATGCCGGTCTCCTGTTCGAGAGCCGTTGCGGAAGCGGTTACTGCCTCGATGACGGAGGCCGAGATTGTCTTGCCGTCGATTACCGTGGTCATGGGCGTTTCTCCTGACTGGGGCCTTTCAATCCTTCCGGGCTATGGTCCCAAACAGCGGAGAATGCAAGACTTTTCGGCACGTCAGAAGCGAGAGGACGACCTGCCCGCCTGATAGGCTCTCACGCGGTGCTTCAGGGCCTCCATGCGGCGGCGGATCGCCTCGATCTCGGCCTCGCGGCCGGTCAGCGGATCCGGCATCGCCTCGTGCCGGTCCATTTCGGCGCTGCGCCGCAGAACCGCGCGCAAACGCTCGGCCAGCGGCATATCGTCGTTCTGAGCCGGCGGCGGTCCCCACGCGCCATCCCCACCGTCTTCCTCGTCGTCGTAGCCGTATTCGTCGTCCGGGCGGTGCCGGGGCGCAGGATGGGGTTCCGCGCTCTGCCGAACCTCCGCAGGCTCAACGTCCGCATCATCCGTCCGGCGGCGGGCGGAAAGACAGAGCCAGCCGAAGGCTATCAGAAGGCCGGTTGCCGCGCCGGCAAGGGAAACCATGAGCGGCGAGACGCCGTTGACGATCACGGTTTGCGCATGGGCCGGCGCCAGGATGCGGGCCGGCACCGGTGACGGCGATGTGCGGCTGGCGTCGAGCTTGTCGAGATAGCCGGCACGCAGGCGGTCGGCCTCGCCCTTCAGGGCCTCGAGCTTTTCGAGGTCCTGACCGTTTTCCGCCGGGCCGCTTTCCAGCCGCTGTCTTTCGGCTTTCGCCTGGTCGAGCGCCCGGCTGGCCGCCTGCACCTTTTCCTTGTAGCCCGCCTCCAGCTTGCCCAGCGCATCGCGAAAACGATTGCGGGCGTCGTCCGCTGCACCGCGGGCGGCGAGAAGCCGGGGATGGCGTGGCCCGAGGTCGACCGCGAGGCGCTCGTAATCGAGCTTGGCCGCGATATATTTCTGGCGGGCGTCGTCGAAACCCGGTGCGTCGATCCCCAGATCGGATGCCGCGGGAGCGTCGTCCGAAACCTTCAGCGCGCCGATACGGGTGCTTTCGTCCTTCAGGGCCGCGAGCATCGCCTCGCGGCTGGCAATATCGGCATCGTGCCCGGCGATCTCGGCGGCAAGGCGGGCGGCGGCATCCAGATCGCCGGTGCTTTTGGTTGCCACATGGTCGGCCAGCGCCTGCTCCGCGTCTTCGGCGGCCTTGCGGGCGGCGGTCAATCCATAGGTTTTCTCGACCGCCTGCCCGGCCGCCAGGGACAGGCTCTCCTCGGCGAACGCATTGGCGATCCGCTCGGACAGAACCGGGCTCGGCGTGGTCACGGCCAGCGACAGCCGGCCCGCCGAACGATCGGGCATGACGGAGAGCGAACCGGCAAGCGTCCGTTGCAGCGCGTCGTCCGGGTTCGAGACCGTCTTTTCGGTTCCAGCCAGAAGATCGGCGGCGACGGCAAGCATTCCGGGCGCCCCAGCGGCCAGCAGCGGTTCGCGCGACAGATCGAGCGACACGGCGACGCGATCGAGGCTCGCATCGCTCTTCAGGCCGGACGCCAGCGCATCGACGGCCTCGCTTGCATCAATGCCGACCACTGCGGTCGATGTGAAGGAACGGGGAAACATTTCGCCGAACGTGAAGGGAAGCGAAGCACCGCCGAGGGCCGCCGATGCCAGGAAGAGCAGGGAGAAAGCCATGCTTCTTTCCCGGCGCGGCTTGCGGTTGCCGTTGGCCGTTTCGAACGTCCGGACATCGTCGCGGGCGATCTCTCGATCGGGAAAGCCGCGATCGCGCCGTCTGCCTTGTTCCGCGGGGTCATACATATCTGCCGCCTGGGTCTGGTCGTCGGGCGTGCCGACGGTCATGGTTAACCCAGTTTAAATTTTCATGGCAAATATTTGGTTAACGCGCAGCGCCCCTCTGCTTGCCCACGGCCATGTCGAGCGGGGGTCGTTCCGGCTTGCTCTTCTCCGTCGGCTTCAGCAGAGGCTCGGCAAGTCGCATGTAGGACGGCAGCGCCCGCTTGCCGAAGCGGAAGCGCAGGAGATGAAAGAAGAAGATCGGGATGCCCACGAGATAGCGGCCCGCCAGACGGCGCGGCTCGTTCCAGAAGCGATAGGCCCATTCCAGCCGCAGGCTGCGCAACAGGTGCGAGGCGCGCGGCACCCTGCCGGACACGAAATCGAACAGCGCGCCGCCTGTCATCACCAGCCTGGCGTGTTCGGGACGGATATATCTGGCGACCCAGCGCTCCTGGCGCGGGGTTCCCATGCAGACGACCAGCACGTCCAGCCCGAGCGTTTCGATCTTCTCGATCACCTTCAGGCTCTTCTCGTGGTCGAGATAGCCGTCGCTGACGGGGATGAACGTGTGCCAGGGACAGCGGCGCCGGAATGCGCCGGCCGCGTCCTCCAGCACTTCCGGCGTCGCGCCGACCAGGCCGATCCGCTTTCCGGCCGACATGTAGGTCATGAGTGCGGGGATGAAATCCGTGCCGTTGAGATTGGCCGGAAACGGTTCGCCATGCAGCAGGGCGGAGGCGATATCGAGACCGAAGCCGTCCGGGAAAACGAGTTGGTTCTGCAACAGCTCGTGATAGTCCTCGAACTTCATCATCAGGTTGGCGTTATGCGCATTGAGAAACGCGATGACCGTCTGGCCCGTCGGCACATTGGCAAGCTGGTTCGTGAAGGCCAGCGCGCTATCCCAGTCGAGATCGCACACCGGAACGTCGAGAACCGCCCTTTTCGATGCCAGAATCCCGAAATTGACCGCGATGTTCATGCCCCCCTCCCTTATCCGGCCAGTCGAATGCTGGCATTTGCGAAGGCTATGAAGCGGTCTACCGCGGCGTCTGTCTCACACGGCTTAAATCAAACGCTAAAATGCAACCTATCGGTCGATTTGACCCCCGGTGGAAATGACGCAGACGCGCACTCCGGGCGGGGAGATACGCGTCTGCGGCCGTCTTGCGACGGATCGGGATAAGGGGGATATCAGTGGCCGGCGGGGGCCGGGTCGGCGACCGCTTCGCCCGGCGTGATCTGCAAGCCCGGGCGGACGGACCGCTGCGCATTGGTGTTGATGCGGATGTCGTCCTTCGACAGGTAGTCGAGCTGCTCGACCAGCACGTCCGACACGATACCGTCACCGAAACGGTCGTTCAGACCGTCCTTGATGCGGCTCTTGAAGGCAGCGAGGTCGAAACGCTCGACATGCGCCACGTCGACGACCGGGTTGCCGACAAGCAGCGTGAACAGGCTGTCCGTGACCAGTTCCTTCATCGGCAGTTTCGTTTCACCGATCTTGGCCTTGTCGACGATGAGGGAAACGCGGCTCAGGAAATATCCCTGAACGGAACCGTCCGCAATCAGCGGGATGGTGGTCGTCTCGCCCCGGAGCAGCTCGGTGTCGATCCTCGGCCCCGTGTCGCCCTGAACCGGCGCCGTCGCCTGCCCGATCGAGAACCAGACGGCCCCGAGCGTCACAAGGCAAACCCAAATGCCTGTCAGAAGGAGCTTCAGCATCACATCTCGCTATGACGGAACTGTTCCTGAGAGTAGGTGCCGTCGCCGTCGGCCGACTGCTCGGCATTCTTCAGCAGATCGGCGACCGCGCGCACGGCGTGCAGATGCGCCTCGACCCGGCGCGCATTGAGAGCGAGCTTGCCCTTCAGTTCGTGCATCTGGCCGATATAGGTCGTCGCCAGTTCCTGCGGGTCCGTATCGCGGAACAACATGGTCAATTCATAAAGGCAACGGCTCTTGTGCGCATTCGAGACCTTGAGGTCGAACTCCGGATCCTTGCCGATGCGCTGGTTCTCGTTGTCGATTATCGCCTCAAGACGACCGAGGACCGTTTTGATGCGATAATCACCGGATACGATTTCCATATGTTGTGCCCTTTTTTTGCTTTTTTCACGGAGTGCCCCGTCAGCACGCCGCCTCGACCCGCCTTTCGGCGGATACGACCTGGCCCGGGAGACGCTTCATGCAGCGCTCTCAGGTATTCTCCGCAACGGATTTTTCATCCTCGCCGACGCCGAGCGTGCGGCGCTGGAAATCCATGACGCTGCCAAGCGCCATCCTGCGGTCATTCTCGTCCGTCGTGGCGTTCGGCGTGCCGTCGCGCATCTGCTCGACCTGCCTGGAGAAAAGCTGTTCGGCAATGCCGATGCCGCCACGCTCCGCAACGGCATTGGCCATCTGCTCGGCCATCATGCTCTTCCAGAACTCGCCGGCAGAGCCCTTGCCGTAGACCTCTTCGCTTTCGGACGGCAGCATGTTCTGGATGAAGGTCGACAGAACACTCGCCTCGAACTTACGGTAGACCTCCGGAACGGCGCTCGCCGATGCCGGATGCGCATTGCCGAGACCCGCCTTGGACGCAGCGCCGTCGACCGTGCCGACCGTGGACGCGAAGCCGGCGCCCGTGCCGGCCAGCAGCGTCGCCTCGGCCCCTGCCGCGCGGCTGCGCAGCTTCTCGCGCGCGGCCTGAATCTCGCTCGGCTCGGCCGCCTTGACCACATCGAGCACGAGATCGCTCGGAGGTGAAATCGCCATATCGCTTTCCTCGCATGGAGCATGCAACGGCGGACCGCCCGGGCCCGCCGGCTGCATGCGCTCAATCGGATTGTACCTCTTCCTGCGGGCCGCAAGGCCCTGTCATGCAGGGTGTGGCAGGCACTATGACGAACGAAGCTTGCTGGAGGCTGGCGTCGAATTCGCCAGCGTCATGTCGAGAAGATCGTAAACGGCCTCGTCCTCGGCAGCACGCTCCTCAAGGCCGCGCGCCTCCTCCATCCGCTCCTCGAGCCGGTCGCCCTTGGTGCGCTCCTTCAGGATTCGCGATTCGTGCGTGCGCTGGAGGTTGGAAAGCTGCTGATCGCGGAACATCAGCCGCGAGAACCGTTCCGAATAATTGCGGGCGAAAGGACGATGCAACTCCGACAGCGACGTGATCGCATCCATCACCATCGTCATCGATTCGCCGACGTCGGCGCGCTGGCGCGTCGTGTCGGCCAGATCGTTCTCGGCGATCTTCTCAAGATGGCGCTGCACCGCCACGAGGCGTTTCAGCTTGTCGGATTTCCTGTCCTTCGCCATGCGGCCCCTGCCCTACTGCCCGATGAAGACCGGCCCGAAGCCGTCGGCGAAGAGACGCAGCATGGCCGCTATCGCCAGATAGAGAAGGAAAATGCCCGCCATCAGTGAAAACGGCGTCGCGATGAAGTAGATCGGGATCTGCGGCGACAGCTTGTTGATGAGGCCGACGGCGAAGTTGAACATGATGCCGAAGATCAGGAACGGGCTGGCAAGCCGCAGCATGATCATGAAAACCTGGCTGAGCGTATCCGTGAGCGTGATCAGCATCTTCTGGCCGCTGACCAGCGTGCCGACCGGCATGACGTCGTAGGAATCGATCAGCGCCTTCATCACCACCTGGTGGAAATCCAGCAGGAACAGGACCATCAGGCCGGTGAAGGTGATCATGTTGGTCAGGGCGGTTTCCGCCGTCTCTTCCAGAATATCGGTCCCGCCCGGCGACATGAGCATCATGGAGGAGCCGATCACCGCGCCGGTGAACTGGAGGCCGAGGACGTAAAGACGGGCGATCATCCCGAACATGACGCCGATGAGGCTTTCGCTGACGATCAGCACGACATAGGCGCCGGGATCGGCGGCATTGATGCGGGGGTAGACCATATCCCACATCAGCGGGAGGATGGCCATCGTGACCGCCAGCGACACCATGAGGCGGATCATCACCGGAATTCGCGCCGATGCGAAACCCGGCAGCACCATGAAGCAGGAACCGATACGGCAGAAGAGCAGAAAGAGCGCCAGTACCGATCCCTGCGGGTCCGTTATCATGAAATCGATCCGAGTATCTTGATGTCGATCCCCTTCGCCAGTTCCACATGCGACAACACGGGCAGCGTGGAAAACAGTCGCTCGATGATCATGCGCACATAGGAGCGCGTTTCGGGCGACGTGACAAGTACGAAAGGCAGGCCACGATCCATGAATTCACGGATTACCCTGCTCGCCTGCTCGGAAAATTCCTCGAGCTGGCGGGGATCGATATCGAATTCGACGACCTCGCCCTTGGCATCGCGCTTCAGCGCCTGGTGGAAGACGAGATCCCACTTGGAGCCGAGGCGGAGAACACGCAGCGTGCCGTTGTCGGCCAGATCGCCGCAAAGCTGCTGGGCCATGCGCACGCGGACATGCTCGACGATCTGCTCGGTCTTGCGGACGTGGGGCGCCAGTTCCGCCACCGCTTCGAGAATGAGGTGCAGGTTGCGGATCGAGACGCGCTCGGCCAGCAGCAGCTTGAGCACGGCCTGCAAGCCCGAATAGGACATGTGCGAGGTGCAGATCTCATCCGCGAGCTTCTTGTATTCCGGGTCCAGACGCTCGATTAGGATCTTGACGTCCTTGTAGGACAGAAGCTGCGGCAGGTTGTTGCGGATCACCTCGCTGACATGGGTCAGCACCACGGAAACGTTGTCGATGGGGTGGAAGCCCTCGCGCTTCAGGTCCTCCACGAAGGTCTCCATGACCGACACCGCCGGCATGCCGAAGGCGGGTTCGCGGATCTCGTCGCCCGGAACGGACGGCTTGCGGCCCGAGCCGGTCACGACCAGCACCTCGCCGACGCGCAGGACGTTGGAAGCGACCGTCGTGCCGTGGATGCGGATCTGGTACGACTTGTCCGGGATGGCGATATCGTCCGTGACCTTGATTTCGGGAACGACGAAGCCGTATTGCGCCGCGAACTTCTTGCGCATCTTGCCGACGCGGAAGGCGAGTTCCTGATGGGCGCCGAGAAGACGGGTGGAAACCTGCTTGCCGAGCGCCAGCTCGATTTCCGTCGACCGCAGCACGTTCTTGACGCTTTCGCGCTCGGCTTCCTTGTTCTGGACGACCTTCTTTTCTTCCGTTTCGCGCAGGAGCCGGTTGTCGGCCTCGATCTGGCGCGGGATGAACCATGCGCCGAAGGCCATGATCAGGCCGAGGACGGTGAACGGCAGCAGCGGCAGGCCGGGAACGAGCGCCAGGATGAACATCAGCGCCGCGGCGACGGAAAGGGCGCGCGGATAGCCCGAAAGCTGGCTGACCACCGCCTGGTCGGTGGAGCCGCGATTGCCGCCGCGGGAGACCAGAAGGCCGGCGGCGAGCGAGACGATGAGCGCGGGAACCTGCGACACGATGCCGTCGCCGACCGAAAGCTTGACGAACACGTCGGCGGCTTCGCTCACCGGCATGCCGTGGCGGAAGACGCCGATCAGGATGCCGCCGACGATGTTGATGGCGGTGATGATCAGGCCGGCGATGGCGTCGCCGCGCACGAATTTGGAGGCGCCGTCCATCGAACCGAAGAACGAGCTTTCATCTTCAAGCTCGCGGCGGCGGCGCTGCGCTTCCTTCTCGTCGATGATACCGGCGGAAAGGTCGGCGTCGATCGACATCTGCTTGCCGGGAATGGCGTCGAGGGTGAAGCGGGCGCCGACTTCGGCGATACGCGTCGCGCCCTTGGTGATGACGATGAAGTTCACCGTGATCAGGATCAGGAACACGATCAGACCGATCATGAAATCGCCGGACATGACGATGCTGGCAAAGCCGGCGATCACGCCGCCGGCGGCATCGTGCCCCTCATGGCCATGCGAGAGGATGACGCGCGTCGTGGCGATGTTGAGCGCCAGCCGCGTCATCGTCGCGATCAGGAGAACCGTCGGGAAGGACGAGAAATCCAGCGGCTTCTGTATCCACAGCGACACCATCAGGATCAGGACGGAGAAGGCGATCGAAAACGCCAGCCCCATGTCGATCATGATGACCGGAATGGGCAGGAACAGAATACACAGGATGAGAACTATGCCGGCGGCGAAGCCGATGTCACGGCCGTTCGGCACGGCCTTCGGAATGGTGATCGCATCGGTCTGCGCCATCGTTACCCCGTCTCTTCATGAGCGTCAGCGGCGCATGTGGCGCCATTCGGCGACAGGACTAAAGGTTCAAACTTGCGCGAGGATGGCCCGGCGGGACGGAAGACGGGAAAAGCCGGCGCAAACGCCGGCAACGTCTTCAGAAGCCCGATTGGATCCGGGAAAAGAGCATGTTCGTGAAAATGGACATCTGCCCGCCGATCAGCGGCGCCGACACGCCGAGCGCCAGCATGACGGCAATGATCTTCGGGACGAAGGTCAGGGTCATTTCCTGGATCTGGGTGAGCGCCTGAAGGAAGGCGATCACGACCCCCACGACCATAGCGGCCATGACGGCCGGGCCGGATGCAACGAGAATCGTCCAGACCGCGGCCTGGACGATATCGAGGGCGTCTGCTTCATTCATGAGACGACCGCTGCCTCCGAATCATTCAAGGGTCAGGTCTCAGTCTCGGAGATCTTGATGCCTTCCTCAACGAGAATTTCCTTGCCGTCCGTGGTCGTCGCCGTAACACCGTCGGAAGCGACCCTGACGGAAGCGATCACCCCGGAGGTCAGCCCGTCCACGCTCGTGATCGTCTTGCCGATATAGGACGCCGCGTTCGAAAGGGAACCGATGGTGATCAGGTTCTCCAGGTGCGAGTTCGTCTTGATGGACTGCTCGACCTGCGAGAACGTGGCGAGCTGCGAAAGCTGCTCGGATGCGTCCATCGGATCGGTGGGGTCCTGATTCTTCATCTGCGCCAGCAGCAGCTTGAGGAAGGAATCGTAATCCAGCGAAGCCGTCTTGGCGTCGGAGGAGGAAGCCTTGGTTGCGGTGGCGGTCGTCGTCGCCGTCGCGCTGTTGATGCTGTCTACCGCCACGGTGCGATCTCCCTGCGAATGTCGTCGATGATGGCCGGCGTGATTTCCTGGTTGGACAGGACGAGGTCTTCGGCCGGATAGAGCATGCGGATGGCCTTGAGCGCATCGAAGGGGCGCCCGGAGGAAACCATCGCGTCGATCCGCTTCAACTCGGCGAGAATCTCCTCGTTGCGGAAGCAGGACAGCAGCATCATGATCGACTTGCGGAACAGCGTCATCGACTGCTCCTTGCCTTCCGGATTGATGAGCATCATCTGGGCGATGAAATAAAGCTGGCGCAGCGGCGTCGTCGTGTCTTCCGGCTGAAGGAAGTGATTTTCCAGGAGGAAAGTCACGTCGTTGAGGAATTCCAGCGCGACCTTGCGGTCGACGCGCAGAACCGCGCCGTTGATGAAGATCTTTTCGCCGGACTTCAGCGAGATTCGGAGCGTACTTTTCATTTCAAGCCATCCCTGATGATGGTGGTTACGTCAATAATTCCCTGGTAGTTCGTCGATTCCCGCCGCCTGATGCGCTCGCATTCCTTCATGATCCAGATTGCGATGGAAATCAGGTTGGCGCGCAGTTCGACGCTCAACGCATTGTCCGGCTGCTTCAGGTCTTCGATGAAGCGAAGCCACACACGGCGCGTATAGAACAGGGCCTCGATGGATTCCCTCGAAAATCCGCCCCGGTCGCGGGCAGCGGCGAGAAGCTCGATCGACCGGTCAAGAACCTGACGTTCTCGCTCCTTGGCGTCGGCAACATCATCTGCCATGACTTCGGCGTAAGAAAACTGAAACATCGTGTTTCCTTCATGTTTACGGCCAGTCTCCCATTCATCGGGAGAAGTTCACGTCTCAGAGAAAGTTCACCAGGCTGAGCTGCTGAATTTTCGCGGTAATCGTGTAGGATGTCTCCAGTTGCGTCATCAGGGCCGTCAGACGCACATTCGCCTCGTACTGGTCGACGCTGACGAGATTCGACAATTGCGTGTCGATGATCGTCTTCTGGGTTGCCAGGGTCTCGTTGGCATTCTCGATGCGGGACTGCGACAGGCCGAGCTGGCTCTGTGCCGCATTGATGCCCGAGACCGCGGCGCCGGAAATCTCGACCACATTGTATTTGACCTGCGCCAGCGCATCCGACTGCATGTTCTCGCGGGTGAGCTGCGAGCCTATGATAGCCGAAAGAACAAGGTTCTTGAACCCGTCTCCGTTCAGGCTGGCCGAGGTCTTGACCGTTTCCGTCATGCTGATGCGGCTCGACATGACCGTATCGGAGGCATTCGTCCAGCTCGACCAGTCGAAAGCGGCGGTATAATCGGCGATGAACGCGTCCACGTCGTCGCCGGTCATGTCGCTGACGCTGCCAAGGCCGTTCGCCGCCAGATAGGTGTCGAGCGCGTCGCTGAAGTCCTGCTTGATATCGTCTATGAAACCCGTCGGCAGCGTCTGGGCATCCGTGTTGATGCCGGAGAAGACGAACTCACCGTTGACCGACGTCAGCGCGACGCCTGCGAAGTTCTCCAGTTCCGCGAGCGCCGTGTTGGCGGCGACGGTCGAGGACGTGCCGTCGCTGGCGCCGGTGACGCCGACGAACGTGTCGAGGATGGACTGGGCCGAGGCGGCCATCTGCCCCATCGCCAGCTGCGACGTCTCCATGCGCTGTGCGGCCAGCGCATTGGAATCGACGATCGACTGAAGGCGGGCGCTTTCGCGATTGAAATTCAGGCTCTGCGAGGTCTTCACACCCAGTTCGAGACCGACATCGTAGTAGGTGCCGGTCACGGACTCGTTTTCCAGCTTCACGGCTTCCTTCTGGGCATGCGACACCACCAGCTGGATGGCATTGCTGACCGAAAGGGACGAAATGGTGGAAGTTTTCATGATTTAACCCGTCGCTGCCATCAGCGCCTTCAGCATCTCGTCTATGGTCGACAGAAGCTTGGAAGCAGCCTTGTAGGATTGTTCGATATCGAGGAGCAGAATGAGTTCCTCGTCCAGATTGACGCCCGTATTGTTCGAATAGGCTTCGGACGCCCGGACCAGCATAGCGCCGGTCGTTTCACTCGCGGTCGTGGCGCTGCTACGGAATTCCTCGATCCAGCCGACCGTATCCGTCGCGTAGTCCAGAAGCGTCACGTTCGTGCCGAGCTTCGCCGCGCCGTCGAAGTCGATCGGAGCATCGAAGGCGCTCAGATAATCGCGCAGCAGATCGGAGAAGCCGCTGGCATCGTCGTCGTTGACACTTTCGCCGGAGATGTTGCCGTCGCGCAGCGTGAAGGGAGAGCTTGCCGCCGTGCTGGAAACCGTGATCGAGGATGCCAGGCCCGTGATGATTTCCGCCGTATCGAAATCGACGGCGGCGCCGGTTTTCGTGGTGAACAGGCCGGCGATCCTGTCGCCCGACGCATCCGTTTCGGCAAAGAGGGAGATCAGGCCGCGGGCGGTTTCGTCCAGCTGGTCCTGAATGGTCGGCAGAACATTGTCGCGCAATTGCAGCAGCGCCTGGAGGCTGCCGCGGGCCGTCGTGCTGGCGCCGTCGCCGGCATCGACCTTGACGCCGTCGATATAGATGCCGTTGCCCTCGCCGCCGGCGGCGAAAGCCACCGAGGCGGAGAAACTCACATTGCGCGGCACCGTTTCGAACAGCGTGGTGCCGGCGCTGGTATAGAGCGCCATGTCGTTGCCGCTGCGCACGTAGGTCGAAACGCCGATGATCCCGGAGATCTGCTTGACGAGGGCCTCGCGCTTGTCGATGGCGCTGTTCGGGTCCTGGCCGGTCGCGGTCGCCTTGATGACGGCGTCGTTGGCGACCTTGAACTCGGCCAGCAGGCTGTTGAGCGTCGCCACCTGCGTGGCGATCTCGTTGTCGGCCTCGACGCGCAGGGACTGCACGCCGTCGGACATATTGTTGAGCGAGTTGGCGACGTCCTGCGCCGCAGCCACCACCGACTGGGCCAGCGTGATGTCGCTCGGCGTCTCGGCATAGGTCGTCAGCGTGTCGCGGAACGTGGCCAGATAGGTCGACGGCGAGAGCGAATAGCTGTCGCCGCCAAGCAGGGCGCTGATCTGGTCCATCGTCGAAACCAGTTCCTGCTGGGCGGAATCGACCGAGGTGGAGTTCAGGACCTGTTTGAGGAGGGCGCTGTTCTGCGCCCTCTCCGTGGAGAGAATGACGGCGCCGCTGTAGATGTTGACGGATGTCGTCGCCGACCGCTTGTTATAGTCGGGATTGCTCGCATTCTGGATATTCGTGGAAACGACAGCGCTTTGGGCAGAAGTATTGTTGAAAATACTTTTTGTCGTATTGAGAGTCGATGCGAGTGACATCCGTCAATCCTTAAAGCTTGGAATTATCTCTTCAGGTTGATCAGAACGTCCAGAACGTCCGCACCGGTCTGGAACACCTTCGAGTTCGCGGTGTAGCTGCGCTGGGCCTCGATCATCTCCGTCAGTTCGTTGGCGAGATCGACGTTCGAGGTTTCGAGCGAGCTGGAAACGATGTTGCCGAAGCCGGGATCGCCGGCAAAGCCGAGGACCGCGGCGCCCGACGTGCTGGTGAGGCTGTAGACGTTGCCGGTTCCCATCGAGAGATTGTCCGGGCTGATCACCGTTGCGAGCGGAATCTGAGCAATCGGGAGCTGGGTTCCGTTCTCATAGACGGCATAGACGACGCCGGCCGAATCGACCGACAGCGCATCCAGAGAACTGGGCGCATTGCCGTTGTCCCTCGCCAGCTTGGAGAAGCTGTCTGCGTCGTATTGCGTCGTCTTCGACAGATCCAGCGAAATGCCGTCGATGTCGAGCGTCAGGTCCGTGCTGACGACCCCGTTGGTTTCAATCGAGGACAGCAGGTAGGTCGACGAATCGAAGTTCATCGTCGCCGTCGTGATGGCGGACGAGGCATAGGGGAAGCCCGTGGAACTCGTGGGATCCGCATCCGCCGCGTCGTAGACCGCCACTTCCCACGTGTTGTCGTCCGTCTTCGTGTAATAGACGTCGTAGGTTATTTCGGTACCGGCGTTGTTGTACGTGGTCAGCGAGCTTTTGAGCGTATAGACCGAATCCGCCGTATTGTCGGCTGCCGTGTCGTCCGCCGCCGCATCCACGACTTCGGCGCTCAGGTCCAGGTTGGTGTTACCCGTCGCACTGGTCGTGGCGACCGCGGTCAACTGATAAGCCTGCACCTTGACCGGCGAGAGATCCGAGAAGGTGTTGGCGATGCCGCCGACTTCGGTGCCGAGAACCGAGAAGCCGTTCGCGTTGACGAGATAGCCCTCCTCGTTGAGCGAAAAGGAGCCGACGCGGGTCAGGTAGGTGGCGCCCGCCGAGTTCTGCACCACGAAGAAACCGTCGCCGTTGATCGCAAGATCGGTATCGGAGGAGGTCGACGTCAGCGAACCCTGCTGGGAAACCGAGTTGACGACGGTGGTCGTCACGCCGCCCGAATTGTAGCTGCCGCTGCCGGATGGCAGCACGAAGGACGAAAACGCCGTCGAGACTTTCTTGTAGGCAGTGGTGTTCACGTTGGCGATATTGTCGCCGACCGTGCTCAGGCGGTTCGCCTGGGCATTCATGCCCGACACGGCAGTCTTCATCGTTCCGTAGATGCTCATCTGAGACCCTCGTTTCAGTCGTTGCATTCGAGACTATGCGGCGGGCCTTGCGTGAAGCTGGATGTGCTTCCGTTTTAGCCCCGCCCTTGTCCGCATTCCGATTTCCCGATTTCCGGCATGGCGCTCCGGCGACGATGCCGAAGATCGGAGTGAACCGCACGGCAAGCGATCTCGCGGACGCGCAAACCCGGACGGCTTGCCGGCGCACCATGAAGTCATTCTTTTATTTCGATTATTGTCGACTCTGCGTTCGTCTTCCCGGAGCTGGTCGACCCGACCGTCCGGCCCGTTTCGAAACGCATCGCCGGCCCTTGCCGGCTGCCCCGGAACCGTACCATTCACGGGGCCTTCAAGGAACATCCGCCACGGGTGGCGGATATCGGTCTCGGTCGCGCAGCCCTCTTCCAGAGGACCGCCGCGTCGCTCATTCCCAGTCGATACAGTAGCCGAGGAAGCGCTTGGAATCGACCGGGTCGAAACCCAGCTTCTTGCGCAGTTTCTTGCGCAGCTTGGAAATATGGCTCTCGACCACGTTCTCCTCGACTTCCTCGTCGAAGATGCCGTAGATCGCGTTGAAGATCTGCGTCTTGGACACGCGCCGGCCGCGGTTTGCGATCAAATATTCCAGAATGCGGCGCTCGCGGCGCGGCAGCGGGAAAACGTCGCCGTTGATTTCCGGATCGCGTCCATCGGAGAAGACCCGGATCGGACCGACTTCGGTGACGTTCGCGACGGCCTTCAGCCGGCGGCGGATCGCCGCGGCACGAGCCAGGATTTCCCGCGGGTGGACCGGCTTGCGGACGACATCGTCCACGCCACAGTCGAACAGCGCCAGCGTCGCCTCCAGGGAGGGCTGGTCGCTGACCGCGATCACCGGGGCCTGCGACCGGTCGCGAATGGCCCGCGGCAGTTCCAGCGCCCGCTCGCCCTGGCCAATCAGAAAGGCCTCGACGGCAGCGATATCGGAATCTGCTGCCGTGTTGACCCATTCGCCAAATTCACCGGGATCAAAACCTGTGGACGGAATTCCTTCGCGCCCAAAAAGAGATGTATAGCCGTCCTTAACGAGCTCGCGCTCATCAACCACTACGATCATTCGTCCGCCTCCGAATCAGTGTGGTGTTTTCGATGTACTATGGGTACGAATCGGACGAATCTGGAACAACTGGAGGAACTTACTGGGAGAAATTAATAATTGATTAACCATAATGCCATGATTTGGCCTAGATGTAGTAGGCCTTAAGGCGGAATAGCACTATTTTCGCGTGGAAAAGTTAACGGTTTTTTAACAAGAGTCTTGCAGTCACAAAATGCACGAAATGTTGCCTTATTTCGCCGAACACCGCATTGCGTGCGAATCAATAGATTAAAGGTTGCATTCAGCTACAGAAGCGTGAAGCTTCCGGCGTCCATTTTCCATAGCCCGTCGCGACCAGATTGCTGATGACGCGGCAGACATAGCGTTTCTGGGCAGGGTCGTTATTGGGACCGGCATGGTATCTGGCCACGGCCATCGTCCAGGTCTCATGCCTGTCGTGGAGCGATTTCAGGAAGCGTGCCGCATATTCCACATTCCGTCCCGGATCGAACATCTCCTGAACGGACGCGAATTCTGCGCCATGATAGTAATGGTTGATCTGCATGCAGCCGATATCGATCAGCCGGGCGCCGCCATTGCGGGCCTGGTTGAAGCGTGTCAGCGCCTCCGCCGGAGATTTCGCGAAATAGGCCTTGCCCTCGACGTTGAGCGCGAGCGGGCTCAGCGATCCCTTGCGGCCCGTCTCCGTCAGACCGACCGAGTACAGGATGCCTTCGGGAATGCCATATTTGCGGGCGGCGGCCTCGATCTGCCGCTCGCACGAGCCGCCGGCAGCCCAAGCCTCAGATGTAAACGTGGCTAGGGCGAGGAGCGCCAGCGCCACGCGCAGGGGCGAGGTTCTGTTCACTGTCATCGCTGCGTCCTGCTGCGACACCCGACTGGCCATCAGAGCCGTCCTGGCGCCCGTTCTGCGGTGCGCCCCGGTCGCCGTTGCGGCCGCCTTCACCGGCTGCCTGCTGCATGTTCTGCTGTTGCTGCTGTGCGAAACGGCTCGAAGCATCGCCACCGTCCTGGGAAGACGAGGCGCCCGACGCCATGCTGACCGTCACCTGATCGACGCTGAAGCCCTGCGACCGCAAGGCGTCGAGCATCGCCGAGGAATCCTCCCGCATTTCCCGATACGCCGCCGCCGTATGCACGGTCAGATGCACGTTGAGTTCGTCGCCCGAAAGGCGCAGCACCGCGGTCACGGTGCCGAGCGCGTGCGGATTGAGCTCCAGCTTCAACGTGTTGACGACCTGCCCGGTGCTGGATTGCTGGGCGGCGTTGGCAAGGCGTGCCGACGGGTGCATGGCACTGACCCATTCGTCGTTTCCGGCCAGAGCCGCCGTGAGGGTCGAGGAATTCGACGGTGCGTTGAAGCCGAGATAACGGCGCGTCTCGAGCACATTGACGGTTTCCGCCTGGCCGCTCGCCGGCGAGCGTGCCTCCACGTCGATCTGGCCGCTGGCCGTGCTGGCGATCTTCAGGTCGACGGATTGCCCCCGCCCTTCGCCGCGCGTCAGACGGAAGAGGCGATCGGACTGGCCATCCGTCGCCAGCGCCTCGCCCTCACCATTGGCGGTGCCGATGTCCACCCCGGCATCCTGCGTTTCCGCAGACATCCTGCCGGTATTGCCGATCTTTTCCGGCTCGCGCATGCCGTTGCCGGCATCCTGCTTCCGCTCGACGCGGTCGGTCACGTTGCCGCCGGCGGCCAGAAGGCCCAGAACATTGGTCAGCGTTTCGGCATCCGCCTTCGGCCCGGCATCGACCGTGGCGGCATCCCCGGTATCCGCCGTGTCCTTCGCATCCGGGGCGTCCGTATCGGGGGCGGTATCGGCCTTTGCCGCGCCGCTCTTCGGCGTGTCCACCTTTATCCGGTCGGCGATCTGCGTTGCGGTCCGGCGGTCCACCGTGAAGCCGCTATCGCCACCTGCCTTTGAAAAATCGGCACCCTTGATCCTGACCTTGTGGTCGGTCTTGTCGACCGTCTGCGTCTCCCCCGCCCCGGGCTTCCGCCCGGCATCGCGTTCACTCGCCGGCACGGCCTCGCCTTCGACGGGCTCGGGCAGAATGCGCTCCGTCAGCCCCTCGTCCGGCACCTGAACCTCCAGCTCCATTTCCGGTGCCTGAACGGTCTTGTCCGGCTGCTGTGGAACGTTCCTTGTGAACGTCGCATCGACCGCCGTCTGCAATTCGGCCTTGAGGCTCGCAAACGAGGATGGCCCGGCTGCCGCCGGAGCGATCTTCACGTTCGCCTTCGCGGCGTCAGCGCTGTCCGCATCCGTCTCGGCCTGTTCCGTTTCGGTGGAAACGGCGCCGCGGCCTGCTCCCTTGCCGCCGCGCTCATCCGTGTTCAACCCCTTGAGTTCACGCGAAAAACTGCCCTTCTCGGCAGTATCGCCTCCCTTGACGGCCTTACCGGATTTGGCGAAAGCCGCGGGCTCCGGCGCGGGCTTCACCAGCAGACTGAGTGCATCCATCATCTCGACATGCCTTTCTGCTTCAGGAGCGCGTCGATCGCATCGAGTTGCGAGCGACCGCGCTCGACGAAGGACTGGTATGCATCGTCCGCTTGCGGATCGGATGCGCCGCCGGCCGGTGTCTGCCCGGGGGCCGCGACCGGATCGTCCTTCACCTGTTCATCGACCGTATTGCCCTGCCCCACTTGCGTGTGGCTTGCAGGGACGGCCGGTGTCTGCATAATCTGTTCCGCGACCGCCCTTGCCGCGTCCCTGAGCGCCCTGTCGCGCTCGGAAAGCTGGTCGTCGGGAATATCGTCGATCGCCTTCACAGCACTCGCCACATCGCCGCTCGGAATCGCCGCGACATTGCCGTAGAGACTGCCCAGGACCTCGCGTCCGTCATCCGGCGCCGCAGAGGCCCGCGCCTCCGCTTCGGCCGCGGCATGGCGGGCGAGATCGCTCCTGCCGGCCAGCGTGGCGCGACGCGCGATGCGCAGATAGATTTCGCGGGCGCGCGCGGCGTCCATCATTTCGAGCGTCGCGGCGATATCGTCGTGTGTGACCGCGCCGTCATTCGCCACCACGAGCTGGACGAACAGGTCCGCGAACTGGCTGGCATAGGGCGAGTGCAGAAAGCGGCGCACATACCGGTTGGCCATCGCCAGCGCGCGCGGCACGAGATTGCTCTCGACCGAAATCGCCAGCGAGCGTCGCAACGCCGCCTCCTCGATGATGGTCCCGGGGGCCGTGAGCCGCGCCTGATCGAAGAAGGAGAGCGCCTCGTTCACGTTCGAACCGAGAAGGATGTTGCCGGCGACAAGCGCCAGATAGGCGCCGATCCTCGTGTCGCGATATTCCGGCACCATGTCGATCAGGCTGCGGGCGACCAGCGCGCCCTGTCCGTCGAAATACTTGCGCAGGGCGTCGATCACGCGGCTGTCGAAATTGCCCTCGATATCGCGCGCCACCAGATATTCGAGCGTCGCCGGATTGCCGCCGCTCATCGCATAGACCAGGGCGGCATCGACATTGCGCGGGTCGTCGAAGACCGAGACGGGAGCGGCACGCAGGCGCTCGTCCATCGTTTCCAGAATGAACCGCTGCATCTCGCCGGCGGAGTGGTCTCCCTGGGCAACCGAATCCTGCACGAACTGCAACGACCGCACGACCTTGTAGGGGGCGAGTTCGTCCTCGGCGGCGGCGTTTCCGCACAGAAGCGCACCGATCAGCAGGCAGGAAGGGAACCGGAACCGCTGGCTGTGTCTCGTCATGGGCTCAGCCGTCCTGAAGCAGGATTTCGATGCGGCGATTGGCCGGATCGAACGGATCGTTCGGCACCTGAAGACGCCTGTCGGCGAAACCGGAGACCTGCTCGATGCGCTTCTCGTCCAGTCCACCGCGCACCAGCATGAAATAGGCCGCATGCGCGCGATCCATCGACAGGCTCCAGTTGTCGCCCGACCTGCCGGTGAAGGGGCGTCCGTCCGTGTGGCCGCGAATGACGACCTGGCCCTGCCGTTCCTTGAGAATATTGCCGATCCTCTCCATCGCCAGCACCATTTCCCGCTGCGGAACGGCCGAGCCGACGGCGAACATGGCGCCGTCCTGCCGGTCCGAAATGGTCACGAGAAGACCGCCTTCCGACGGCGTCACGACGAGCCCCTCGGCCAGCCTGCCGCTGACGCCGGTCAATTGCTGCCTGATCTCATCGCCCAGATCGTCGGCCGCCCTTTGTTCGCGGGCGGTCTCGGCGGCCTGGCTTGCCGCCTCGCCGGCGTTCGCCGCCGTCCCGGCAGCGGCCCTGTCCGTTTCGGCCGGCTGACGGGCCGCGACGGTCTGCTCGGCTTCCGGCAGGGAACTGTCCTCGACCCTCGGCGCCTGAACCTTGGCGGCCTCGACCTGGCGGCTCCAGAAATCCGGATCGAAAGGATCGCGATAGGCTTCGCCGCCGGATGCTCCCGTGGCCGGGCCGGCATTGGCGGCACCGCCCTCGCCCCTGGCGCTGACATTGGCCTGCTGGCCGACTTCCTGGGCGATTTCGGCCAGAACCGCATACGGGTTCTGGAAGAGGTCGGCCTCGGAATAATGACTGCTGTCGCCGGAGGTCGCAGCCATGTCCTGGCCGGTTGCAGCGCTGCCGCCGATCTCCGTTTCCGTCTGGTCCTCGACCTTCGAGCGCTCGGCCGACTGCTCCCCGTCCGCCTGCTCCGACGGCTGCTTCAGCCCCCTCTGGGCCGGCGTGTCGTCCGAAAGCTTGATCGGGTTGAAATAGCTCGCGACGGAGGCCTTCGTCTCCTCGTTGGCGGCATTGACCAGCCACATCACGAGGAAGAAGGCCATCATGGCGGTCATGAAGTCGGCATAGGCGATCTTCCACGCGCCGCCGTGATGGCCGTCGTGGTCGCCCCTGTGCTTCTTGATGACGATGATCTCGTTCTTGCCGTGGTGGTGACTTTCGCTCTCGCTCATTCCATCACCTTCTCAAGGCCGGCGGCAAAGGCGCTCAATCGCGTCACCAGCACGGCCGTGCCGATCTCGGCCGTCAAATCCATTTCGGCGCTTTCCTCGAAATCGAGAAGCTCCGCCTTTTCGCCCATAAGGTCGGACAATCGCCGGAAGGCGGTTTCGGGGCCGCGCAGCCTGATGCGGGCAACCTCCCCTTCCTCGATCGCGCCCTTCAGCATGTCGGCAAAATCCTTGACCGCCTCGCGGGCGACCGCCTCGCTGAGAACGGGCACCAGCGCCTGCGCGGCAGCCTCGGTCACGGCATGGGCAATCGTCCCGGTCATTTCCGTAATGCGGCTGGCGATCATGGCAACGAGATCCGTTTCGCAACGCTCCCTGACATCGGCCATTTCCTTCGCATGGCTCTCCGCCAGCGCGGCCATTTCCGCCGCATGGCGCTCGGAAAGCTCGGCCATCGCCGCCTCGTGCTCCCGGGCCAGCGTCTCGCGCAGTTCGGCCTCGGCGTCGACGGACTCTTCCGGCTCGGGTCCGGCGACGGCGGGAAAGCCGAACGGCATCTCGTCGGACGGCAACGGCTCCGCGACCGGCGAGCCGAAATCTTTCAGGTAGCGGGCGATCATCGCGCTCATCATCGACCTCCGGAGCCGCGCGGACCGTCGTGAACGGCCCGCTCCGGCCGTCTCGAAACCCTGCTTTTCACCAAGGAACTCTCCAACTTTTGCTGACAGTCATCCCGGCAGGCACCGAACGGAGCCTTGCCAGAAGAAACCTCCTCCTGAGCCTAGGGCGTCAAACTTGTGCGAGGATGAAGATCGCTGCCGTTTTCTCCGGTCAGCCGAAGACGAGCAGGAGTTTCTTCATGTTGGTATTGACGAGCGAGACGGTCTCCGCCGCCAGCGACGCCTGCGTTTCCGCAGCCGTCACGCGCACGCTGACCTCCTCCATATTGGCATCGATCAGCCGGGACACGCTGGTCTTCAGCGTCTGGGCCATCGACTGGGCGAAGCTCGACTGGCTGGCAACCCGGTTCAGCATGTCGCCGAAACGGCTCGCAATCTCCGAAATATCCGCCATCATGGATTCGATCACGTCGATCATGTCCGCGATCTCGTCCTCGGTCGTGGTGTCGGTCACGGCGATTTCCGTGCCGCCGTCGCCCGGGGCGAGCAGGTAATAGTTGCGCGGCGTCGCGGTGCCGTCGGGATTAAGCTCATTCGCGTCGATCGACCGGGTCAGGAGGCCGCGGCCGGGGTCATAGGTATCGATCAGAATCGTGTCGGCAGCCGGGATGCCCTGCGTCTGGAGCTTGACGGAACCGTTCCCCGTTCTCTGGAAGGAGGTCACGATACTGTTCGTACCGGCCAGGGTGGCGTCGCCGTTCGTGAGCCAGTTGGTGCCGCTGAACTGCGCCGATATGACCGCCGTTTCGATCGCCTTCTTCGCGCCCTCGACCGCGACATTCGTCAGCGAACGGTCGACGCTCGAATCCGTTGCCGTGACCAGTGTCGCCCGAAGCGTCGAAAGCTGGTCCAGCACGGTGGTGATGGCGGTATAGGCGGTGTCGATCATCGCCTCGCTCAGGTTCAGGGCATCCCCGACGCTGGTGAGCGTGCTTTCGTCCGAGGTCAACGCATTGGCCACGGACCAGTAACCGGGATTGTCCTTCGCGTCGGAAATCTGCATGCCGCTCGAAAGGCGCTTCTGGGCCTCCGTCAACTGGGTGTTGGAAGACAGCAGCGTCTGCAACGCGGCGGATACGGAATTCGATGTCATGATCACATAAGACATGAGAGGAGGTCCCTGTACGGTCGACGGGAACATGCCGGGCTGAACACCGGCTGCGGCCTTCTGGCATTCATGCCGAAACCCTTCGGGGTCTCTGCCGCTCACTCACAAACAATCGGGAAGCGCTTCGCATATGGTTAATGAAACGGAAAGACTTTGGCAAGCACCCCGCGCGCCGCAAAGTGCCCTTCCTGCAACGGAAAGGCCGCATCCGGGGCAGATGCGGCCGTCCTGATCTCCAAGCGCCCGGTTTCAGGGCCCTGCCGCTTACTGGCGGAAGAGGGTGAGAATGTTCTGCGCGCTGGTATTGGCGATCGACAGCGACTGGATGGCAAGCTGCTGCTGCGTCTGCAAGGCGGACAGCTTGGCCGATTCCTCTTCCATGTCCGCATCCACCAGGCGGCTGACGCCGCTCTCGATGGAATCGGAAAGCTTGGAGGCAAACGTGTCCTGAAGGTCGATCCGCGTCGACAGGGCGCCGAGGGTCGCACCGGCCTTGTTGAGCGCCGTCATCGTATTCTCAGCGATCGTCAGGTAGGCGTCGATGTCATCCAAATCGTCGGTGCTCTCCAGCGTGATGCCATTGACGTCGCCGAGAATACCGCCCGTGCCGGCATCGACATCGCCGAAGAAAATGATGTCTTCAAGATCCACATCCGCCGTCGTGACCAGCACGGAACTGCCCTGGCGGATAAAGCCGTCGACCACCGTGCCGGTGGTGATGGGATTATCGCTGCCGTCCCTGCCCGTCAGCCAGTTCTCGCCGCTGAACGAGGCGCCCTCGGCGATGGAGCGGAGCTGTTCCTGCAATTTCTCGATTTCGAGCTGGATCTGATCGTTGTCGGTGCTGGTCTCACTGGCCGAGACCAGCTTGGCCTTGATCTCGTTCACAACGTCGATGGCGCTCTCGACACCGGCATAGGCCACGTCGACCTTGGCCGCGCCGACGCCGAGCGCATCGATGGCGGCGCCCAACGCCTTGTTGTCGGAATTCATGGTCGTGGAGATCGACCAGTAGGCAACGTTGTCCTTGGCCTCGCTGACGCGGTAGCCCGACGAAACACGATCCTGGGTAGCCTCGAGGTTGCTGTTGATGGCGCGTAGCGTCTGCAACGCGGACATGGCGGGAATATTGGTGATGATGCTCGTCATTTGAATACGTGCCCCTTAATTGCGGTCTCGATTCTTCAAGGGACATTCCGGGCCGGAACCGGGAACGGCGGTCAGCTCACATGCCTGTTAACCTGCGATGTGTGAATGGTTAACTCGCCGTTTCAATGATCACAGAAAACACTATTATGGTTAACAAACCTTAAAGGGGCCGGCGACTTATTAAAGTTTTCGAAAACTCCATTAAGTGAAATTAATTCAATTATTTAAACGCAACAGAAAACGGGCGGCTCTAAAGCCGCCCGTCAGACTGATGATCAAGCACCTGTCGTTCCCTTTCGTCATGCTCGGGCCAAGGCCGAGGGTGACGAAGAAGAGGATGCCAACGAAAAACGGGCGGCCATGTGGCCGCCCGTTGCGTTCGTCAAGTCTAATATCCTTAGCTGCGGAAGAGCGTGAGGATGTTCTGCGTGCTGGAGTTGGCGATCGACAGCGACTGGATGGCGAGCTGCTGCTGCGTCTGCAAGGCAGACAGCTTGGCGGACTCTTCTTCCATGTCGGCATCGACCAGACGGCTGACGCCGCTCTCGATGGAATCGGAAAGCTTCGCGGCGAAGTTGTCCTGAAGGTCGATCCGGGTCGACAGCGCGCCGAGCGTCGCGCCGGCCTTGTTGAGAGCGGCCAGGGCGGTTTCGACCGTCGTCAGGTCGCCAGCAAGATCGGTCGAGGTGGAAGCATCGATGGTAAGGACGCTCTCGAGAAGGCCACCCGTGCCGGTCAGGATGACCTCGGTAAGATCGACGGTCGCGGTCGTGACGCGGACGGCGCCGCCCTCACGGACGAAACCGTCGACCACGGTGCCTTCGTCGATATCGCCATCGGCGGTATTCTTGCCCGTCAGCCAGTTCTCACCGTTGAACGAAGCGCCTTCGGCGATGGACGTAAGCTGCTCCTGAAGCTTCGCGATTTCGAGCTGGATCTGGTCGTTGTCGGTGCTGGTTTCGCTGGCCGTGACCAGCTTGGCCTTGATTTCGTTGACCACGTCGATGGCGCTCTCGATGCCGGCATAGGCGGTATCGACCTTGGCAGCGCCGACGCCGAGCGCATCGGCAGCAGCGTTCAGCGCCTTGTTGTCGGAATTCATGGTCGTGGAGATCGACCAGTAGGCGACGTTGTCCTTGGCTTCGCCAACGCGATAGCCCGAGGAAACGCGGGCCTGCGTGGTGTCGAGGTTGGTGTTGACAGAACGCAGCGTCTGAAGAGCAGCCATTGCAGACGTGTTGGTAAGAATACTCGTCATGATACTATTGCCCCTTTAATCGGCACTATTTTACAAGGGACATCCCGGATCGAAACCGGTAACGGTAATCGGCTACATGCCCGTTAACCTTTACTTTACTGTCTGGTCAACTCACCGCTTGAATGACCCTATAAAACAGTAGCTTGGTTAACATCGAATAAACGCCGGTTTTTTTTTGAAATAAACATGCCCCACCATTTCGGAGGCAAAATTCTACATGACCGGTGAAACCATTCAGTAACGAATGGGCCGCCCCGAAACCGGGGCGGCCCACCTTTTTTCCAGATGCTCGCTTCCGGATTAACGGAAGAGCGTGAGGATGTTCTGCGTGCTGGAGTTGGCGATCGACAGCGACTGGATGGCGAGCTGCTGCTGCGTCTGCAGAGCCGAAAGCCGGGCCGATTCCTCTTCCATGTCGGCATCGACCAGACGGCTGACGCCGCTCTCGATGGCATCGGAAAGCTTCGAGGCGAAGTTGTCCTGAAGGTCGATGCGCGTCGACAGCGCACCCAGCGTCGCGCCGGCCGTGTTGAGAGCGGCCAGGGCGGTTTCGACCGTCGTCAGGTCGCCAGCAAGATCGGTCGAGGTGGAAGCATCGATGGTAAGGACGCTCTCGAGAAGGCCGCCAGTGCCGGTCAGGATGACCTCGGTAAGATCGACGGTCGCGGTCGTGACGCGGACGGCGCCGCCCTCACGGACGAAACCGTCGACCACGGTGCCTTCGTCGATATCGCCGTCGGCGGTATTCTTGCCCGTCAGCCAGTTCTCACCGTTGAACGAAGCGCCTTCGGCGATGGACGTAAGCTGCTCCTGAAGCTTCGCGATTTCGAGCTGGATCTGGTCGTTGTCGGTGCTGGTTTCGCTGGCCGTGACCAGCTTGGCCTTGATTTCGTTCACAACGTCGATGGCGCTCTCGATGCCGGCATAGGCGGTATCGACCTTGGCAGCGCCGACGCCGAGCGCATCGGCAGCGGCGTTCAGCGCCTTGTTGTCGGAATTCATGGTCGTGGAAATCGACCAGTAGGCAACGTTGTCCGATGCCTTCTCGACCTTGTAGCCCGAGGAAACGCGGTTCTGCGTGGTATCGAGGTTGGAGTTGATCGAACGCAGCGTCTGAAGCGCGGCCATTGCGGACGTGTTGGTGTTGATGCTCGTCATTGGAGTGTCCCCTAAACGCGTGACTTTGGTGAGGACATACCGGACTATATTGCTATTACCGGTGATGACGGACCGGCATCATGCCACTCGGTTCCGCTTTCGTTTGGAAGACCAAACCCGTCATGTGGGGTCAATTTTGCAGCCAAAGCTTGCCAACCCGTTAAATCCAGCCCCCTCCCCGGCCCCCTGCCGTCGGCATGGTTAAGAATTGATTGCAAACGCTTTTCACCGGCTTCAAGCAAGCTTCCGCCGGCATCATCCGGGGTCCGTTCCTGAAGGAGAAACATATTCCATGCCAAAACGGATTCTTCTGGTGGGAGCCGGGCTTTCCGGCGCGGTGATCGGGCGGGCGCTTGCCGAAGCCGGCAACGCCGTGACCGTCATCGACGAGCGCGCGCATATCGCCGGCAATTGCCACACCGAACGGGATGCCGAAAGCGGCATCATGGTCCATGTCTACGGCCCCCATATCTTCCACACGGACGACGACCGGGTCTGGGACTACGTGAACCGGTTCGAGACGTTCATGCCCTATGTGAACCGGGTCAAGACCACCTCGGCGGGCAGGGTCTACTCCCTGCCGGTCAACCTCCACACGATCAACCAGTTCTTCGGCAAATGCTTCCGGCCCGACGAGGCCAGGCAATTCATCGAATCCCTCTCGGACACGTCCATCGCGGAGCCGGGAACCTTCGAGGAACAGGCGCTGCGCTTCGTCGGCAAGGACCTCTACGAGGCGTTCTTCAAGGGCTATACGATCAAGCAGTGGGGCTGCGACCCGAACGACCTGCCGGCGAGCATCCTGAAGAGGTTGCCGGTGCGGTTCAACTACGACGACAACTACTTCTTCCACCGCCATCAGGGAATGCCGGCAAACGGCTATACCGGCATGATCGGCAAAATCCTCGCCCATGAGGGAATCGAGGTTCACCTGAACCGACGCTTTTCCCGGTCAGACGCTGCCGAATTCGATCACGTCTTCTATTCCGGACCGCTGGACGGCTATTTCGATTGCGAACTCGGTCGGCTCGGCTACCGGACGCTCGACTTCGAGATGTTCCGTCACGACGGCGACTATCAGGGCTGCGCGGTGATGAACTATGGAGACGCGGAGGTTCCCTATACCCGCATTACCGAGCACAAGCACTTTTCCCCGTGGGAAAAGCACGAAAAATCCGTATGTTACAAGGAATATTCACGGGCATGCGGGCCGGACGACATTCCCTATTACCCGATCCGGATGGCGGAGGAGAAAGCGCTTCTTGGCCAATATGTGGAGCGCGCGCGACGGGAGCGGCAGGTCACGTTCGTCGGTCGGCTCGGAACCTACCGCTACCTCGACATGGACGTCACGATCCGCGAGGCGCTCGACGCCGCCGAGGCCTATGTGCGCAACGGCGGAGAAATCCCGCCGTTCATCGTCGATCCGACCTAGAGCATTTCCGCTGAACACGAGTTCACCGAAAATGCTCTATCTCTTTGTTTTTACCGCATTGTCCGACGCCGAAGCGATCCCCCTTCGGGTGGAAATGCTCTAGGTTCCGCCCGAGGGCGGAACCGGATGCCCGCTCAGGGCCAGAGGCGGGCGTCGGGCAGCAGCGGCGCGTAGTCGTTCCATTGCGCCAGCTTTTCGCGGTAGCGCTGGCGATAGGCGCCGTCGTCGCTGAAATCCATGTTTTCCTGAACGAGTTCCGCGCCGATTTCGTAATAGACGTCGAGATTGCGCAGATCGGGAACCGGCGTCTCGCCGCGTTCGGCCTCGCCCTGCATCTGCCAGAACAGTTCCTCCAGACGGCGTGCGAGAGCCGGCATGTCGCGCAGGACGCAGGTTTCCCTCTGCCGTTGCAGGCTTTCGCGCACCGCCGCCAGCGAAGCGGGATTCTGCGCGAAACCGATGGCGCGGCTCACATAGTCGTCCTGGTCCTTGCAGACCAGTTCGGGAATGCCGGCGGCCTTGACGATCGACGAGCAGAAGCGGGACGCGAAACTCTTTCCCGGAACCGTCAGCACCGGTGTCCCCATCGTGATGGCGTCGGCCGCCGTCGAATGCGCGCCGTAGGGAAACGTGTCGAGGAAAAGGTCGGCGAGACCAATGCGGGCGAGATGGTCGGGATTGGCGGCCTTGGGCGCGAAGATCAGGCGCTCTGGCGCCACGCCGCTTTGCTCGGCCAGCTTGCGCAGCCGCTGATCGACGTCCTTTTCCCCGCCCAGCAGCCACAGCACGCTGCCGGGCGTCGCCGAAAGAATCGTCATCCAGCGCGTAAAACAGGCCTCCGTGATCTTCTGCATGCCGTTGAAGCACACATAGACGAACGCATCCTCCGGCAGACCGGCGGCGGCCCGGCTCGGCCTTTCGGCAACCTTGCGCTTGCGGTCGACGGGCTGGTCGCAGGGAATCCGCAGGACCTTTTCGGAATAGTAGATCTCGTATTCCGGCGGCACGATCTGCCCGTCGGTGATGACGTACTGGTGAAAAGGGCTTCCCGTCGTTCCCGGAAAACCGCAGAAATTCACGATCACCGGTGCCGGCCGGTAGGCGAAAATCGCCGCGCGGGCATGTTTCGTATAACCGTTGACGTCGATCAGGATGTCGATTTCATCGTCGACGATCTGCCTTGCGGCGGCGACATTGCTCATCGCGGCGATATCGCGCCAGCAATCCACGGCATTCCTGATCCGGTCCTGCGTCGCATCGCCAGTGCGCGGCTCGCCGCAATAATAGGCGTAGATCTCGACGCTCTCCTTGTCGTGCAGTTCCAGCACCTCGCAGAGCGCGAAACCGACCGCGTGGTCGCGCAGGTCCGACGACAGATAGCCGACGCGCACGCGCTTTCCGGTGCAGGACTTGAGCTTCGGCTGGGGACGGGGCACCTCGCTGGTGTCGGGCCGCCCGACGAGATAGCGGTTATAGCGGTGCGCCTTGGCGAGCTGGAACAGGGGATCATCCGCATAGCAGGCGAGCGTCATCGGCGACATGGCGTCGATCAGATGCTTCGCCGATACATGCGGCGAGGTCGCGAGCATTGGCCACTTGCACTGACGCTGCCGCAACGGCATCCAGTGTTGTGCGGCTTCGGACAGGTCGGGACGCAGCTCGATGGCGTTCCACAGTACCGATTCGGATTCTTCGAGCATTCCTACGTTTTCGAGAACGCGGCCGATGTGCTGAAGGCTCAGCAGCCGGTAATTGAGCCGGTCCGGCGTCAGTTCCGCCGTGCTCTCCGTGAAGCTGCGCCATTGCTGAATGGCCTCTCCGGTCAGGCCGTTGTCTTCGAGGGCCCGGCCGAGATTGATATGCGCTGCGCCGAACAGCGGGTCGAGCTTCAGGCAGGCGCGCAGGGCATTGATGGCCCCCGCCGTGTCTCCGACCTGCCCCAGGGCCACGGAATAGTTGAAATAGACCATGTGGAGCAGGGCATTCGTATCGTTGAATGCGATCCACGTCTTGTAGAGTTCGACCGCCTGGGCCTGCTGGCCAGTGGCCGTCAGCGTTTCGGCGGCCTGGAACAGGTCGTGCAGGGACAATTGCTGGCGGCGCGCCCGCAACAGCAAGATGGCAAACGGCGAGGCCTGTTTCGCTAGGGTGGTGCTATTGGCGTTCATCGAGATCCTGCGACAAGATAATCCGGTGGCACGGGCGTGGCGAACCACGCGCAACATGGTTTGTCCTGCCGTTTACCGGAATGAACTTGCGTCGGGCTGATGACCCGGCGGCCGCAATGGCCGACAGATGCGCCCGATGCCGCGGGAACGGCATCGGATGCATGTCCCCGACGTTAGGCCGCCAGATAGAACGAGATGATCGCCGCGATCTGGTCGGGGGAAAGGTTGGCCATGTGGTTTTCCATCAGCGCGGTTCGCTGGCTGCTCGACATGCCTGCGATATCGTCCGTGGACAGGCCGGCAACGGCCGACGCGCTGAAGGCGGCAATGTCTTCGGTCGAGAAGGTCGCCAGCTGATCGGCGGTCATGGCCGCGACCTGGGCGGAGGTCAGCGCGCCGACCTGAATCGCCGTCAGGGCCTCGGCCTGCGCGGTCGTCAGCGCGGCCACGGTCGCCGTGGTCAAACCGGAAATGGCGCTCGTGCCGAGGGCGGCGATCTCGTCCGTCGAGAACAAGGCGATGTCGTCCGTCCCCAAGGCGGCGGCCTGTATGGCGTTCAGGGCGCCGATCTGCGACGCGGTCAAGGCGGCGATCTGGCCGGTGCTCATGGCCAGCACCTGGGTGTAGCCGAGCGCGGCGATCTGGCCCGTCGTCAGCACGGCGATCTCGCCCGTGGAAAGAGCCGCGATGACCTGCGTCGACAATCCCTTGATCGCAGCCGAGCTGATCGCCACGAGGTCCGCGGTCGAGAAGGTCGCGATATCCTCCGTCGTCAATCCGGCGACCCCATCCTGGCTCAGCGCCGCGATCTGGTCGGTGGACAGGGCAGCGATCTGGCCCGCGCTCAGGGCGTGGATCTGCGCGCTGCTGAGGCCGGAGATGAAGGCGGTGGCGAGGGCGTTGATCTCGGCGACGGTCAGGGCCGCGATGAAATCGGTCGACAGGCCAGCGATCGCCCCGGAACCGATCGCCCCGAATTTTTCGGGCGAAAGCCGTTCCAGAACCTCCAGGCTCAGTCCGGCGACGCCGCCCTTGCTCAGGGCCGCGATCTGATCCGTAGACAACGCGTCGATCTGGTCTACATCCAGAACCGCAACCTGACCGCTGGTCAGGCCCGAGACGCCTGCCGCACTCAGGGCGGCGATCTGGGCCGCCGAGAACGCCACTATATCGGCCGTTTCCAGCGCGGCGACCTGCTTGGAGGTCAGCGCGCCGACCTGCCCGGTCGTCAGGGCCTCGACCTGATCGGCGCTGAGCGCCGCGATCTGGCCGGTCGAAAGACCGGCGATGCCGGCGGTGCTCAGCAGCGCGATCTGCCAGGTCGTCAGCGCGGCGATCATGTCCGTCGACAATCCCGAAATGGCGGTGCCGCTGATCGCTGCGATGTCCTCGTCAGAGAAAACCTCGAAGCCGTCGATGCCGAGCGCCCCGAGCTGCCGGGCGCTCAGGGCCCCGACCTGTCCGGCCGTCAGCGCTTCGACCTGATCGACGCTGAGCGCCGCGATCTGGCCGGTCGAAAGACCGCTGACGCCCGCCGTGCCCAGGGCGGCGATCTGCCCGGTCGTCAGCGCGGCGATCGTGCCCGTCGACAATCCCAGAACGGCACTGGCGCTGAGCGCCGCAATGTCCTCGTCCGAGAAGACCGCCAGACCGTCCGTGCCGAGAGCGGCGACCTGCACGGAGCTGAATGCCCCCACCTGCACGCTCGTCAGCGCCTCGACCTGATCGACGCTGAGCGCCGCGACCTGGCTTGCCGAAAGCCCGGCGATGCCGGTCGTGCTCAAGGCGGCGACCTGTGCGGTCGAGAGAACCGCGATATCCTCGGCACCGAGCGCCGCAACCTGCCTGGCGCTGAGCGCTGCCACCTGCGTGGTGGAAAGCGCCTCGACCTGCCCGGTCGTCAGCGCGGCGATCTGGCCGGTGGTCAGGCCGGATATGCCGTCCGCCGAAAGCGCGGCGATCTGTTCGGTCGTCAACGTGGCGATGGTGTCGGTCGACAATCCCGCAACGGCTCTCGAACTGAGTGCTGCCATGCCGTCCGCCGAAAGCGCCTCGAGATCGTCCGCATCCAGAACCGCCACCTGTTTGGACGTGAGGGCGCCGATCTGGGTACTGGTCAGCGCCTCCAGCTGCTCGTTGCTCAGCGCGACGATCTGCGCGGTCGTCAGCGCAGCGATGCCCGCCGTGCTCAGCGCGCCGATCTGGCCGGTCGAAAGGGCGGCGATGTCGGCGGTGCCCAGCGCCGCGACCTGCTGGGAGCTGAGGGAGCCGATCTGCGCCGTGCCGAGCGATTCGACCTGCGCCACGCTCAAGGCGGCGATCTGGGCCGTCGAAAGCCCCGCGATGCCAGCCGTGCTCAGCGCGCCGATCTGTTCGGTCGAAAGGGCGGCGATCACGCTCGCCGACAATCCGGCGATGGCACTGGCGCTGAGCGCGGCAATGTCCTTCGTCGAGAAGACCGCAATCTCGGCCGCACTGAGAGCAGCGACCTGCCGCGACGTGAGCGCCGCGACCTGAAGGCTCGTCAGCGCCTCCGCCTGCTCGGTCGAAAGCGACGCGATCTGCCCGGTGGAAAGTCCGGCGATGGCCGCCGTGCTCAGGGCGGCGATCTGGTCGGTCGAAAGCGCCGTGATGTCATTCGTGCCGAGCGCGGCGACCTGCTGCGAGCCGAGCGCACCGATCTGCTCCGCATTGAGGGCGCCGATCTGGAGGGTGGTCAGGGCCGCGATCTGGCCGGTGGCAAGGCCGGATATGCCGGCGGTGCTCAAGGCCGCGATCTGTTCCGTCGAAAGGGCGGCGAGCGCGCTCGCCGACAGTCCGGCGATGGCGCCGGCACTGATCGCGGCGATGTCCTTCGTCGAGAAGACCGCGATCTCGGCCGCGCTGAGAGCGGCAAGCTGCCGCGACGTGAGCGCCCCGACCTGAAGGCTCGTCAGCGCCTCCACCTGGTCGATGCTCAGGGCGGCGATCTGCGCCGTGGTCAGGCCCGCGATGGCGGCTGTGCCAAGCGCGGCGATCTGCGCGGTCGTCAGGGCGGCAATGTCCTCCGTGCCCAGCGCCGAGACCTGTCTGGAACCCAGCGCGGCGAGCTGGAGCGTGCTCAGGGCGTCGATCTGGCTGGCGCTCAGGGCGGCGATCTGGGCCGTGGTCAGGCCGGAAATGCCGGCCGTGCTCAGCGCCGCGACCTGTTCGGCCGAAAGCGCCGCGATCGTGCCCGTTGACAATCCCGCGATGGCGCTCGAGCTGATCGCAGCGATTTCCCGTGTGGAAAGGGCCGCCATGTTGCTGGTGGACAGCGCCGCGATCTGGGCAGAATTCAGCGCCGCGATCTGCCGCGTGGAGAAAGCCGCGACCTGGGCGGCGCTCATGGCCACGATCTGCTGCGAGGAGAGGCCGGATATGCCCGCCGTGCTCAACGCCGCGATCTGCGCGGTCGAAAGGGCGGCGATCATGCCGGAGGACAGGGCCGAGACGGCATCCGCGCTCAGGGCCGCCACATCGGCCGTCGAGAAGGTCGCGATGTTGTCGGTGCCGAGAACGGCGGCCTGCCTGGAACTGAGGGAGCCGACCTGGGCGCTTGTCAGCGCTTCGGCCTGGGCCGTGCTCAGGGCGGCGATCTGCCCGGTCGACAGCCCGGCGATGCCCGCCGTGCTCAGCGCCGCGATCTGCGCCGTCGAAAGGGCCGATATGTCCGAGGTGCCGAGCGCGGCAACCTGCGCGGAACTCAACGTCGCGATCTGCCGGGTGGACAGGGCCGAAAGCTGCGCGGTGCCCAGCGCGTCGATCTGCCGGGTCGAAAGTCCCGAAATGCCGGAGGTGCTCAGCGCGGCGACCTGCGCCGTCGAAAGGGCGACGATCTGGGCGGTGGACAGGCCCGATATGGCACCCGAACCGATGGCCGCGATGTCGCCCGTCGAGAAGACGGCGATGTCGTCCGTGCCGAAGGCCTCAAGCTGCGCGGCGCTGAGGGCGCCGACCTGGATTGTCGTCAATGCCGCCGCCTGTGCGGTGCTCAGCGCGTCGATCTGCCGGGTGGAAAGCCCCGAAATACCGGAGGTGCTCAGCGCGGCGACCTGCGTGGTCGAAAGAGCCGCGAGACCGTCCGTGCCGAGGGCTCCGACCTGCGCGGAATTCAACGCCGCGACCTGCCGGGTGGACAGGGCCGAAAGCTGGCCGGCGCCCAGCGCGTCGACTTGCGCCGTGGAGAGGCCCGATATGCCGGAGGCGCTCAAGGCCGCGAGCTGAGCCGTCGAGAGCGTGGCGATGACGGCCGTCGACAGGCCCGATATGGCAGCCGAACCGATCGCCGCGATGTCCTGGGAAGAGAAGACGGCGATGTCGTTCGCATCGAGAGCATCGAGCTGCTCGGCGCTGAGAGCGCCGACCTGGGCCGCCGTCAGCGCCTCCATCTGCGCGGTGCTCAGGGCATCGATCTGGCCGGCCGCGAGCCCCTTGATGCCGGCCGTGCTCAAGGCCGCGATCTGCGCGGTGGAAAGGGCTGCAATACCGTCGGTGCCCAAGGCGGCGACCTGTCCGGAACTCAGCGCTGCGATCTGCTTGGTGGACAGGGCGGCAAGCTGCTCGGCGGTCAGGGCGTCGATCTGCTCGGAGGAGAGGCTCGAAATACCCGACGTATTCAGGACCGAGAGCTGCGCGGTCGACAAGGCCGCGATGCCGTCCGCGCCCAATGCGGCAGCCTGCGTCGCGCTCAAGACGGCGAGCTGCCTGGTGGTGAGCGCCGCAATCTGGCCGGTGGTCAGAGCGCCGATCTGGGCGGTCGTCAGTCTTGAAGCGGCGCCCGTGCTCAAGGCGGCGATCTGCTCGGACGACAGGGCCGCGATCAGCTCCGTCGACAATCCCGATATGGCAGCGGAACCGATGGCGGCGATGTCCGCCGTCGAGAATGTCCCGATATCGTCGACGTCGAGGCCGGAAAGCTGCACCGAGTTGAGGGCGGCAATCTGCGCGGCGGACAGCGTATCGACCTGCGCGGTGGAAAAGGCCGCGATCTGTTCCGAGGTCAGGCCGGACGTGGCGCTGATGCTCAAGGACGCGATCTGGGCGGTCGTCAGCGCGGCGATTACATCCGTCGACAGGCCGGACACGGCCTTGCTGCTAAGGGCGGCGATCTCGGCCGTCGAGAACAATGCAATGTCGTCGGCGTCGAAGGCCGCAAGCTGCGCGGAGCTGAGAACCGCGACCTGCGTGACGGACAGGGCCTCGACCTGAGCGGCGGAGAGGGCCGCGATCTGCTCCGCGCCGAGTCCCGTGACCGCGGTCGTCTTCAACGCGGCAATCTGATCGGTGGACAGTCCGGGAATCGCGTCGAGGCTGAGCGCGGCGGCCTGTTTGGCGCTCAACACCGTGACCTGCGCCGACGACAGCGCTTCCACCTGCTGGGCCGACAGAACGTTCACCTGCGCCGTCGTCAGGCCCGCGACCGCGCTCGTGCTCAGCACGGCGACCTGGGCGGAGGTCAGCGCCGCGATGACATCGGTACTCAGGCCGGATATGCCCTTGCTGGTGATCGCCGCGATGTCGTCTATCGAAAAGACCGCCAGGTCGTCCGCGTCGAGGACCGCCAGTTGGGCGGAGGTCAGCGCCTTCACCTGCGCGGAGGTGAGAGCCTCGAGCTGGCTGGTGGACAAGGCATCGACCTGCGCAGTGGTCAGGCCCGCGACCGTGGCCGTGCCCAGCGCCGCGATCTGGGCGGTGGAGAATGCGGCGATGACATCCGTGCTCAGGCCCGATATGGCCTTGCTGCTGATGGCGGCAATCCCCTCGGTGGAAAATACCGCGATCTTTTCGGTTCCGAGCGCAATGAGCTGCGCGGAACCCAGCGCCTTGATCTGGGCGGCGGAGAACGCCGCGGCCTGGCCGGTCGACAAGGCGGCGATCTGGATGGTCGACAAGGCGGCGATGACGCCCGACCCCAGAGACGCGATGGTGCCGGTGGACATCACGCCGATGTCGTCCACGCTGAACGCCGACACCTGCGCCGCCGTCAGGGCCTTGGCCTGGGTGGTGGTGATCGCGCCGATCTGGGCGGTGGACAGGGCCTCGATCTGGGCGGTCGTCAGACGTGCGATCACGTTCGTGTTCAGGGCCGCGACCTGCGCCGTGGACAGGGAGGCGATGATAGCCGTATCCAGACCCGTCGCCGCCTTGTAGCCGATGGCCGCCATGTCCGCAGTCGAGAACGTCGCGATATTGTCCGAACCGAGGGCCGACAGTTGCGCCGCGCCGAGGGCGGCGACCTGGATGGAGGTCAGCGCCTCGGCCTGAGCCGTCCCGAGGGCGCCGATCTGCGCGGTCGTCAGGCCCGCGATCGCCACGGTGCTCAAGGCGGCGATCTGCGCGGTCAAGAGAGACGCGATGACGGCCGTGCTCAGCCCGGAAACCGCCTTGTTGCCGATGGCCGCCATATCCGCGGTGGAGAACGCCGATATGGTATCGGCGTTCAGAGCGGAAAGCTGCGTGGAAGTCAGCGCCTTCACCTGCGCGGACGAGAATGCCTCGAGCTGGGTGATGTTTAGGGCGCCGATCTGGCCGGACGTGAAGCCCGCGACGGCCGCCGTGCTCAGGGCGGCGATCTGTGCGGTCGAAAACGCGGCGACGTCCTCCAGATCCAGCACCGCGACCTGCGACGCCTTGAGGACACCGACCTGGACCGTCGTCAGCGCAGCAACCTGAGCCGGCGTCAGGGCGGCGACCTGGGCGGTTTTCAGGCGCGCGATCGCGCTCGTGCTCAAGGCCGCGATATGCTCCGGGGGAAGAGCGCCGATGACCTCCGGGCTGAGGCCCGAAACGGCGATGTCGCTGAGCGCGGCCATCTCCTCGGTCGTGAACGTCGCAAGGTCCTCCGCGCTCAGGACCGCCAGTTGCGCGGCGCTGAGCGAACTGACCTGCGAGGTGGTGAACGCCTCGACCTGGCTGGTCGTCAGGGCGCTGAGCTGCGTGGTGGTGAGCGCCGCCACCTGGTTGCCGCTGAGGTTTTCGATGTCGCTCTGGCCGAGGACGGCAAGTTGATCGAGCGTCAGCCCGACGATGGCGCCGGACGAAATGGCGCGAAGCTGCTGGGTGGTGAGTGTATCCACATCCTCCGTGTCCAGCGCAGCGATCTGCACCGAGGACAGCGCCGTGATCTGCGCCGAGGTCAGCGAGGCCACATCTTCCGTCGTCCACGCAGCGACCGCGGCCGTCGAAAGAGACCTGATGACGCTGACGGGCAGGGAAGAAATGGTCGTGGTCATTTTCTAAAGTCCTTGAAGCAAGCTTTTTGCGCAATCCGATCAATACATTAGCTTCACGGGAAAGATCATTTTCCGTGCGAGGCCGCTTGTAAGGCCCCGCAACTGGACCGGGCCGATCACCCGGGCCTGTCCGCAGCGAAGAGGAAAATAGGGAAACTGGCTTGCCCGAACCTGAAGTTTCGCGGCAGGGCGGTCCGGGGCGCGAGGCTGCCCGGCTCATTCCGTTTCGGGCAGAATATTTCCGGCGGTTTTTGCGGCATCCGGCAGGGACCGGCTAAGCCTGCCCGTCAAGGGCCGCGCTGTGACACGTGCGGGGGATTTTTCAGTTGAATTCCATCGTGCTTGCCGGATCGGCGGAAACGCCGATCCGTATCGCGTCAGGCGAAGGAGCGCACGAGAGAGCCGACCAGCAGGTTCCAGCCGTCGATCAGCACGAAGAACAGGATCTTGAACGGCAGGGAGATCGATGTCGGCGGCAGCATCATCATGCCCATCGCCATCGTGATGGCCGCGACGATCATGTCGATGACGAGGAACGGCAGCAGGATGAGGAAGCCGATTTCGAAGCCGCGACGGATTTCCGACAACATGAAGGCCGGAATGAGAATGCGGTATTCGATGCGTTCGCCGAGTTCGACGGTCTGGCCCTTTTCGCGGGCGATATCGACGAACAGGGCCAGATCCTTGTCGCGGGTATTCGCCATCATGAAGCCGCGAAACGGCTCGGCGATGCGCTCGACGGCCTCGGCCTCCGTGATCTGGTTTTGCAGGAGCGGCTGGACGCCGTCCTGCCACGACCGCTCGAGCGTCGGCGCCATGACGTAAAACGTCATGAACAGCGCCATCGACGACAGGATCATGCTCGACGGCGTCGTGCCGATGCCCATGCCGGTGCGCAGGATGGAAAAGACGATGATGAAGCGCGGGAAGCTCGTCACCATGATGAGGATGCCCGGCGCGACCGAAAGGATCGTCAGGAGACCGAAGGTCCGGACGATCCAGGCCGCAGCCGAACCCTCCAGCGGGGCATTGAACAGCTCCGTCGGGAATTGCTGGGCGACGGCCAGCTGCGGCACCGCAAGGACCGCGGCAATGAGCAGGAGCTTACGAATCATTCGATCACAAAGGTTCTGAACAGAACCTTGGATACCCGCCCTTGCGAACGCAGGTCAACACGTTCCTGAAGGTCTTCCCGGAGATATTGAAAGCCGCGCGGACCCTGAATCTGCTGGAGCGAAACCGTCTTCAGATAGGCCAGAATGTCCTGATGGATCGTCTCGGCCAGCGGCGCATCCGGCACGCCGTTGAACGTCAGGGCGACCTCCAGGCGGATCCAGTTTTCGGCCGGATAGGCGAGGTTGGTCGTGATCGGCTCCAGCAGCACCGTGCCGTTGGCCTCCGTCGCGACGCGGGGCAGGCCTCCCTCCTCCTCGCCGCCGGGCGCACCGTGACCGCCGGCCGGCGCGGCGGCATGCTCGGCGGCCGCGGCCTGTTCGGCCTCCGCCTGGGAAATTCCCGGCGCCAGCATGTTGCCGACGATCCAGCCGCCGCCGGCGCCCACGAGGGTGAGAACGGCGACGCCGGCGATCGTCAGTATCAGACCCGACTTCTTCTTCGAGGCGTCTTCGCCGCCCTCGGCCAGTTCGTCAGCCATGACCCAACCGTTCCTTCCTCTCAAGACCCCGCCGCATCAGATCGGCGAATAGATATCGACGATCTGCTGGCCGACCGGCGGCTGCTGCACTTCCATCAGACGGCCGCGGCCGCCATAGGAGATGCGCGCTTCGGCGATCCGGTCGTAGGAGATGGTGTTGTCGGAATTGACGTCCTGCGGGCGAACGATGCCGGCGACGTTGAGAATGCGGATTTCGTGGTTTACGCGCACTTCCTGCGAACCGCTGATGACGAGATTGCCGTTTTCCATGATGCCGGTGACGACCGCCGCGACGAGCAGCGTCAGCTTTTCCGAGCGGGTGATCGAGCCCTTGCCCTTGCTCTGCGAGTCCGAATCGAAGCCGAGCGTCGAATCGGTGTTGGGCGTCCAGCCGAAGATCTGCGCGGCGGCGTTCCAGCCGGTCTGCTTGCTGTTGGCGCGGGTGCGTTCCGTCTCGTTGTCGAAGGAGGCCCTGTCGTTGATGGAGATGTCCACCGTCAGGATGTCGCCGACATTCAGCGCGCGGGCGTCCTTGAACAGAGCCGCCTGGCTGTCGCTCCACAGCGAATAGCCGCTCGCCATATGGCGCGGCTGCTTCGGATACTGTGCCATCTGCGGCGTCTGGCCGAAGGCGAGCCCGGAGCCGATGGGGCTCATCGAAGGTGCATTGCCGATCTCGCGGAGGGTCTGGTTCTTTTCCACCGACTGACATCCCGTCAGCGCGGCGGTCGCCATCAGGGCGATTGCGAGTTTTTTCATGACGGGTCCTTCGGGATGACCGGATCGGCAGCGCTCGCCATGATCGAGGCGATGATACCTGCCTTCTTAGGGTCCATTTCGGCCATGATCAGGCCGGATTGCCTGGCCGGCAGCTTCATGATGATCGCTGCGGCGAGAATGGGGGGCGTTTCCTGCAACTGGGGCGCTGCGGCATCCGCCTTCATGGTCTTGTAGATATCGACGAGGCTGACTTCGGCCTGCTGCATGAAGTCGTTGCGCCGCTTCAGCCATTCCTCGTATTCGGCCCTGCGCTCCTCGAGCAGCGTGATGCGCTCGTTGATCTCGGCCTGAAGCGTATCCAGCTCCTGCTTCTGCATCAGGTAACGCTGATCGCGCGCCGCGTCGGCGATATTGCCGCAGAACTGGCGGATCTCGTCCTGCGTGCTGCCCGGCATCACCGCCGTGACCGGCTCCTGCGCCTGCGCGCCGCTCAGCGCGACCAGAACGAAACCCAGCGCGGCGAGGCGGCCGGTGGTGAGGCTGGCCCTGAGGCCGGAAAGGCTCTTGCTGACGATCATTGCAGGACAAGCTCCGCCTGGAGGGCGCCGGCCGACTTGATCCCCTGAAGGATGGCGATGATACCGTCGGGCTTGACGCCGATGTTGTTGAGGCCGGCAACGAGGGTCTTCAGATCGGGACCTTCGATAACGGCGACCGGACCGCCGGTCTGTTCCGCCATGATGTCGGTCTGCGGCTGGATGACCGTCCTGCCGTCCGTGAACGGCAGGGGCTGGATGACCTGCGGGCTTTCCATGACCTGAACGGTGAGCGTGCCGTAGCTGACCGCCACCTGCGACACACGCACATCCGCCCCGATGACGATGGTGCCGGTGCGCTCGTTGATGACGACCTTGGCCGGCGAGTCCGTCTCGACCAGAAGGTTTTCGATGTCGGCCATCAATCTCGTCAGATCGACAGAGGCCGGCTTCGCCACCGCGACTTCCTGCGAATCGCGCGCTTCGGCGATCGGGCCGCCGTGGCGCTGGCGGCCATAGGCGTTGACGACATCGGCGATGCGCACGGCGGTGGAGAAATCCGGGTTGCGCAATTGCAGCACCAGATTGATGGAATCCTTGAACTTGGACGGCAGCTCGCGCTCGATGATCGCGCCACCGGGAACGCGGCCCGCCGTGACGACGCCTTCGTTCAGGGAAGAGGCCTGCCCCTGGGCGCTGAAGCCGGAAACGATGACCGACCCTTGCGCGACCGCATAGATCTGGCCGTCGGCGCCGGAAAGCGAAGTCATGACGAGGGTGCCGCCGCGCAGCGACGAGGCGTCGCCCAGCGAACTGACCGTGACGTCGATGCGGCTGCCGGGGCTGGCGAAGGGGGGAAGGTTCGTCGTGACCATGACGGCGGCGACGTTGCGGGCGCTCGACTGGCCGCCCTGCGTCGAAATCCCGAGATTCTGGAGCATCGCGCGCATCGACTGTTCGGTGAAGGGCGAGGAGCGCAGGCTGTCGCCCGTGCCTTGCAGGCCGACGACCAGACCGTAGCCGATGAGCTGGTTGTCCCGGCCTGATTGCAGCGAGGCGATATCCTTGATGCGCGAGACCGTGGTGCCGGCCGCGAGAGCGTTCGCGGCAAGCGCGAACAGCACGGCGAAGGCGGTCAGGAACAGGCTCGGTCTCATTTCTTCATCACCTCCACGGTGCCGTCCGCCATGACCGTGCCGTTGACGGTCACGCCGGAATCGAGATTGCGCACCCGGATGACGTCGCCGGTCATCGCATCCGCAAGCGGCGTTCCGCTCGCCGAGATGGTGAGGTTGCCGACCCGCGCCACGAGGCGGACCGGCGTGCCGCGCTGCACCGTGAACGGTTCGCGCAGCGTGCCGACCTGAATGGTGCGTCCGGCGACAAGCGTGCGCCTGCTCACCATCCCGATCACCTGCTCGATGGAACTGGCATAGCCCGGAGCAAGATTGGGATTGGTGACTTCCACGGCCTTCACCCGGCTTTCGGTGATGGTCTCGCCCGGATAGATGGTCGTGACCGGCACGATGGCGTAGCCGGTATCGGCTGCGGCCGGGCCGGCGAGAAGGACGAAGGAGGCCGCCGCCACGGCGAGCGCGCGGCCCTTGATTGCGATGTGACGGCGAAACCTCATGCTTGCCCTGCCTTCCGGATTACTTCAGGTTCTTGCTGACGATGGAAGCCATTTCGTCGGCGGTCGTGATCACCTTGGAGTTCATCTCATAGGCGCGCTGCGCCGAGATCAGATCCGTGATTTCCTTGACCGGGTCGACGTTGGACGATTCCAGATAGCCCTGCTTGACGTAGCCGAAACCGACTTCGCGCGGATTGGAAATCACCGCCTCGCCGGATGCCTCGGTCTGCATGAACAGGTTGTCCCCGAGTGGCTTCAGGCCGGCTTCGTTGGCGAAGTTGGCGAGCTGGAGCTGGCCGACCTCGGTGAAGTTCTCGTCGTTGCCGAGACGGACCTGAACCGTGCCGTCCTCACCGATCTGGATTTCCGTCGTGTCCTGCGGAATGGTGATCTGCGGCAGCACAGTGTAGCCGTCGATCGTCACCAGATTGCCGTCCGCGTCCTTGTTGAAGGCGCCGGCGCGGCTGTAGAGCGTGTTGCCGTCGGGCGCCTCGACCGTGAACCAGCCGCGGCCGACGATGGCCAGATCGAGGTCGTTGCTCGTCTGCGTCAGCTCGCCCTGCATGTGCAGCTTGCGCACGGCGGAGGTCTGGACGCCGAGGCCGATATTGGCGCCCTCCGGCACGACGGCCTGGTTGGCGCGGTTGGCGACGCCGCCGGCCCGCTCCGTCTGGTAGAGCAGATCGGTGAACTCGGCGCGGCTGCGCTTGTAACCGGTCGTGTTGATGTTGGCGATGTTGTTGGCGATGACTTCCAGATTGGTCTGCTGGGCGTCCATGCCGGTGGCTGCGATGGCGAGTGCTCTCATCTTTCCGTTCCTTCCGAACCGTCAGATCTGCATTTTCGTGATTTCGAGATAGGCCTGGACGACCTTGTCGCGGACGGCGATGGCCGTCTTGAGCGACTGGTCGGCCTGGAGCATGGCGTCCACGACCTCGCGGGTCGAAGCCGTGCCCTGGATGCCGGCGAAGGCGGCGCCCTCGCCGTTCTTCACAGATGTGATCGCCTCGTTGGCCATGTTGCCGAGGACGGCACCGAAGGTCGGGCCGACGACGGTGCTGGCGGCGGCGGTGACGGCGTTGCCCATCAGCGAATTTTCGGTCTTCGAACCCGTCGTGGTGCCGATGCCCTTGGTGAGCAGGGACGAAGTGGCCTGGATTGTGTCGATCATGACTAGCCTTTCAGAAGGTCGATCGTCGCGCTGATGAGGTCGCGCGTCTGGCGAATGGTCTGGAGATTGGCGTCGTAGGTGCGGTTCGCCTCGCGCATGTCGGCCATCTCGATCAGCATGTTGACGTTCGGCATCTTGACGATGCCGCGCTCGTCGGCGGCAGGGTGGCTGGGGTCGTATTCCTCGGTGAAGTCGCCCCGGTCGACGCCGAGCCTCTTCACGCCCACCAGCGTGACGCCGGAGGAGCGGTCCATTTCCGCGCCGAAGGTGATCGTCTTGCGGCGGTAGGGATCGGCCCCGGGCGTGTCGCCCGTGGTGCGGGAGTTGGCGATGTTTTCCGAAACGATGCGCAGGCGCGTGGACTGGGCTTCCAGGCCGCTGCCGGCGATCTTGAGGGAGGCTGACAAGGGATCGATCGGCATTATCGGGCCACCACGCTCAGCATCATGCCGTGAAAGTTCTTGATGAGCTGGGTGTTCAGCTCATACTGGCGCTTGATCTCGCCGGTCTTGGCGAGCTCGGTGGCAAGCGCCACCGTGTTGCCAGATTCCTGGATGCCGATCTCCTGGTTCAGGTCGTTCTCCTCGATCCCGACCCTGTCGGAGGCAAGGGTGTCGCCGGCAAAATGCGCCGGATTGGTGCGCGCCATCGGAATGTGGCTGGACTTCAGCACGGACTCGAATGGCGTCACGTCCCTTGCGCGGTATTTCGGCGTGTTGGCGTTCGCGATGTTGGTCGCAACCACCTCCTGGCGAACCGAAAGCCATTCGGCCTGCTTCGATGCCAGTTCAAAGAGCTGAATCGGCTGCATTGACACTTCTCCGTCTACTCATCTGCCGGAGAAACTAGTGCGGTAAACTTGCGTGGGACTTACGGGAAAGCGCCGGTTCGCCGCCTTTTCGGACAAACGCCGGTGGCCGGTGCGAAGCGCTCGGCAACGACCGGAAAAAGCCGCTTCCGGATCCCTCCGGCGCAGCAGGTCACGACCAGTCATTGGTTCGCCGGATCATCCCGGCAGGCAGGCGGACGCAACACCGGGAGAGCTTATTGCGGCGCGGTGTAGATCTCGCCCTTCGAGGTGATGATCACCCATTTGCCGTCGCGCTGCTCCACCGTCGCGAGACGGCTGTCGTCGGGCAGGATGGAGCCAACCTGCACCATGTACATGCCGTTGCCGTCCTCGATCAGCGCGCGCCCGTTGGCGACGTGCAGAAGACGGAAGCCGCTGCGCCCCGGCATCGGCTGCAATTCCTGAAGAAGCGGCGCATCCTCCTTGACCTCACCGATCGAGGAGACGGTCGCCGTCACGACGGGATCGATGGCCGGCGGTGCGGCGAGCCTGTTTTCCGGGTCCGGCGTGGCAAGCGGCGACACCGAGAAGGGACGCCGCGCGGCGGAGCCCGGCGGCAAATCGTTCAGTTGCTCCCAGCCGGCGATGCGGATTCCGAACTTCTCCTCGTTGAAGAAGACGTACCACGGAAAGGCGGCAGCGGCGGCGGCAAGCGCGACGCCCACCGCGGCGAGAATCCGGTCCGAGCGCTGCGAGCGATATTTCGGCCGCGGCCGTGCCGTGGTGAGCGGCGCGATGGCCTCGTCTGCGTCGAAATCGGTCATGCCCGTGTCCTTCATCGCATTCCTCCCTGTGCGGGGCGGCCCTGTTGTCCTGCGGACGCGGCGACGCGCAGGGCGCCGGCGAGATCGGCATAGGCGTCGGATGCCGGCTTGTCGGACGGCGATTGCTTGAGAATTTCGTAAATGACCGGCACCTGCTTGACCGCCATGTCGAGATCGGGGTCGGCACCCGGCCTGTAGCCGCCGATCAGGCGCAGGTCCCGGGTTTCCTCGAAACGGTTGATCAGCGTCTTGAGGCGCGAAACCAGCTTCTCCTGGTCCGGGCTCCATGCCTTGCGGGCGAGACGGGAAATGGACGACAGCGGATTGACCGGCGGATAGCGCCCCTCGTCTGCCAGCGCCCGGTCGAGGACGATATGACCGTCGAGAATGCCGCGGGTGGAATCCGCGATCGGATCGTTGTGGTTGTCGCCGTCGACGAGGATGGAGATGATCGCCGTGATCGTCCCCGCGCCCTCCGCACCCGGCCCGGCGCGCTCCAGAAGGCGCGGCAGCTCGGTGAAGACGGAGGCCGGATAGCCGCGCGCGATCGGCGGCTCGCCGGCGGCCATCGCGACTTCGCGGATGGCATGGGCAAAGCGGGTCACGCTGTCGGCGATGAAGAGAACGTTTTCGCCACGGTCGCGGAAATGTTCGGCAATCGTCATGGCGACGAGCGGCGCCATCTTGCGCAGCATCGGGCTTTCGTCGCTCGTCGCCACGACGGCAATCGACTTGGCCATGTTGTCGCCGAGCGTGTCCTCGATGAATTCGCGCACTTCGCGGCCGCGCTCGCCGACCAGCGCGATCACCACCCGGTCGAAGGCATCGGCCCGCGCCAGCATGGACAGGGTCGTCGACTTGCCGACGCCCGAGCCGGCGAAAACGCCGAGGCGCTGGCCGAGGCAGAGCGGCGTGAAAATATCGACGGCGCGAACGCCGGTGCGGAAACCCTGCTCGACGCGGCGGCGCGTCATGGACGGCGGCGCGGTGGCGACGATGGAGCGGCGGTCGGTGCCCTGCGTCAGCGGCGGGCCGCCGTCGATCGGTTCACCGAGGGCGTTGATCGCCCGGCCGCACCAGCTCTCGTCGGGGGAGAGGCGAAACTCGCCCTTGCGCAGCACCACGTCGTGAATGCCGATGGGCTCGCCCGGCTGGATCGGGCAGACATAGACGAGATCCGGCTCGACGCGCACAACCTCGCCGAGTTGTTCGCCCGAAACGCTGCGATGGGTCACGAAATCGCCCAGCCGGACGTGACGGGAAAGGCCGCTGACCGTGTAGTAACCGGCGGAGATCGTGCGGACGCGCCCGCCGTGGGCGACCGTCGCGGCAGGCTCGGCGAATTGCCGGGCAAGCTGCGACAGCCGGTCGAGCCGGTCGGTGGAAACGGAAAGACTGACGGCTGCGTCCTGCATATCCTGCCGGGCTCCCGACACTATCGGCTGCCGCCGAGGGTCTTGATGGCTTCACTGAAGCCGGTTTCGCTGTCGCGCATCAGCGAGGCTATGCCGTCGAAGGCGCGGTTGACCTGGATGAGCTGGGTCATCTCGCCAATGGCGTTGACGTTGGACTGTTCGACATAGCCCTGAACGATGCCCACTTCGATATTGTCGACGACCGGCTGCGGCGCCGCCGTGGTGATGATGCCGCTGTTGTCGTAACGCAGGTAGCCCTGGTCGATATCCACCTCGAAGAGGCCGAGGGCGCCGACGACGACGCCGTTCTGGGTGATGCGGCCATCGGCGCCGACATCCGGCGGACCGGCAGCCGGATCGAGCTGGATCGCCGCGCCGCCCGCATCGAGAACCGGATAGCCGCGCGTGGTGAGAAGGTCGCCGTTCTCCGACATGGAGAAGCGGCCGTCGCGGGTCAGCACCTGGCCGGCCGGCGTCTCGATCGCGAACCATGCGTCGCCGCGGATCGCGAAATCGAGCGGGTTCTCCGTCTGGACGAAATGGCCCGTGCGCGTGTTCAGATAATCGTTGCCCTGCGAAACGAAGGCGATCCTGGCATTCAGGTCGTTACCCGTGCGCGACATCATCTCGTCGAACTTCACTTCCGTCGAACGGAAGCCGACCGTGTTCATGTTGGCGATGTTGTCCGCAATCGTCGTCAGGCGCTTTTCCAGCGCGATCTGGGACGAAATGGCAACGTAAAGACCGGATTGCATCTCAGGCTTCTCCTTGGAAACTCGGCTTTCGCGCCGGAGCGGACGGGCCGCATGCGCGTCTGACAAGAGGGCGAGATTGCCCGTTAACCTTTCGTTAAGGAAAAAGCCTTGCGCGAAACTGGCAGCATGTCCCGCACTTGACGCACCGCAAAAAAATACCCGCAAGAATCGCGGGCCGCAGACCGTGAAAAGCGGACCCGGACCAGCCTCACGCAAGGCAGGAAACGTATCCCTCACGCTTGAACATTCATGACGGTTGCGAGCAAACTATGACCATTATTATCGGATTCGTGATCACCCTTGGCTGCGTCATCGGCGGCTACATGGCGATGGGCGGCCACGTCGACGTTCTGGTGCAGCCCTTCGAGCTGGTGATCATCGGTGGCGCCGGCATAGGCAGCTTCATCATGGCCAACCCGATGAAGACCGTCAAGGATTCCGGGAAGGCGCTCGTAGAGGCCTTCAAGTATCAGGTGCCGAAGGAACGCGAATATCTCGACGTTCTCGGCGTGCTTTACTCCCTGATGCGTGACCTGCGCACCAAATCGCGCAATGAGATCGAAGCCCATATCGACAATCCGGAAGAATCCACCATCTTCCAGTCCGCCCCGACGGTGCTGAAGAACAAGGAACTCACCACCTTCATCTGCGACTATGTGCGCCTCATCATCATCGGCAACGCCCGAAGCCACGAAATCGAGGCGCTGATGGACGAGGAGATGGAAACCATGCTCGCCGACAAGATGAAGCCCTACAACGCAATGACCGTCATGAGCGATTCCTTCCCCGCCATCGGCATCGTCGCCGCCGTTCTCGGCGTCATCAAGGCGCTTGGCAGGATCAACGAATCGCCGGAAGTGCTCGGCGGCCTCATCGGCGCGGCCCTCGTCGGCACCATGCTCGGCATCTTCCTCTCCTATTGCTTCTGCAGCCCGCTCACCTCGCAGATCAAGATCGTCCGCACCAAGCAGCACCGTCTCTACATCATCGTCAAGCAGACGCTGCTCGCCTACATGAACGGCTCGGTTCCGCAGGTCGCGCTGGAATACGGCCGCAAAACGATCTCCGGCGGCGACCGTCCGTCCATCGACGCCGTCGAGCAGGAAATGATGAACCCCGGCGGCGAGAAGGCGGCTTGACGATCATGGCGGATCTTGCACGGAAAATCGAAACCCCGATGGACCCCATCGTGCTCGCCCGCCTGACGGGCGGGCTCGGCGACCAGAAGATGCTGAACCGCCTGGCCGGCGAAATCGGCGCCCTCTACACGGATTTCCTGCCGGATGTCTTCGAAAGCGAAACGGGATTGCCGATCGAGGTGTCCTACCAGGGATGCGAATCCGGCCTCTTCAGCGATCTCGTCTCCCGCATCGGCTCCAATTTCTCCACCGTCGACGTCTCCCTGCGCAACTGGTGTCCGCATTTTCTGATAGCGGGCGGCAACAGCCTGGCGATCTCGCTGATGGCCACCATGCTCGGCGCGCTGCCCGAGGAGATCGACGTTCCGGAAGAGCGTCCGCTCTCGAAGATCGAACTCGATGCCGCCGCCCTGATCTTCTCGAAGGTGGCCGGCGTGCTGCGTTCGGCCATCACCGTGCCGGGCGGCTTCGAACCCATTCTCTCGACGCCGGTCAACCACCCCGACCGCGTGGCCGGCGAACTCGAGAAGGCAGCGGGCTTCGCGCTGGCCGTGCGCTTTTCCATCAAGCTGAACCCGGTCGAATCGGACATCGTCCTCATCGTTCCGCAGAAGACGCTTCTGAAAACCCGCATCACGCCGCCGAAAAGCGGCTCGATCGGCAACAGGGCGAGCAAGGACTGGGCCGATCACCTGACCGAACAGGTCCGCCGTTCGCATGTGATGCTGGAGGCGCGCATCCAGCTCACGCCGCTCAAGCTCGGCACGATTGCCCGCCTCGCGGTCGGCGACGTCATTCCTTTCTTCGATGAAGAGGACGTGCATGTCGAGGTCGCCGCCAACGGGCATGAACTCTATGCCTGCGAATTCGGCCGTTCCGGCCAGAACTACACCGTCCGGATCAAGGACAACACGACATCCGACGAGGAGCTTCTCAGGCATCTCCTGAAAGGCTGATATTTTGACGTCTGACAAGCACGGGCAGCTTCAGACAAGTTTCGACAGGAATAATGACGTCATGGCAAAGAAACCGACCCCCATCAGCGATGAAGACGCCCTGCCCGTGCCGGTAGGCGACGAAGACCTCGACAGCGCGATAGACAGCCTGCGCGGCGTTCTGAAAACCGATGCCGACGGCGGCACCCCGTTCGGAGGCGACTTCGACCAGGCCGAGCCTGCGTCTTTCGACGGAGCTGATTTCGGCGGCGGCGATTTCGGCGGTGGAGACTTCGGGGGCGGCGACTTCGGCGGCGGGAGCGACTTCGCCGCGGACGCTACCGGCCCGGCCGACACCGCGACCGCCAAGGCGCCGGGCAGCGCGCTCTCGGCCAACCACGATCTGATCATGGACATCCCCATCGACGTTCAGATCGTTCTGGGGACCAGCCGGATGCAGGTTTCGAGCTTGATGAGCCTGGAAGAAGGCGCCATCATCGGTCTGGACAAGCGAATCGGCGAGCCGGTCGACATCATGGTGAACGGCCGCAGGATCGCGCGCGGCGAGATCACGATCATGGAAGGTGACGATACACGCTTCGGTGTGAAGCTGCTGGAAGTTCTCGGTACGAGAAAAGCCTGACCCCTGAGGGGCAGACAAGGTGGAAGACCATGATGGACTTTGACAATTTCGGCACGAATCTGCCGGGCTCTCCGCTATCCCCGACGGAAAAGGCGGCGGCGGTGCTGTTGGCGATGGGAACGCCGGTGGCCGGCAAGCTGTTGAAATATTTCACCCAGAGCGAACTTCAGGTCATCATATCGTCTGCGCAGACCCTGCGCTCCATTCCTCCGGACGAACTCAATGCCCTGGTGAACGAGTTCGAGGACCTCTTCACCGAAGGCACCGGCCTCATGGACAACGCCAAGGCGATCGAGAGCATTCTCGATGCCGGCCTGACCCCGGAGGAAGTCGACGGCCTGCTCGGCCGCCGCACCGCCTTCCAGTCCTACGAGGAATCGAGCTGGGACCGCCTCCAGGAAGCGGACCCGGCCTTCATCTGCCGCTACCTGATGCGGGAGCATCCGCAGACCATCGCCTATATCCTGTCCATGCTGCCGTCCTCCTTCGGCGCCAAGGTCCTGCTGCAATTGCCGGAGGCGCTGCGCGCCGACGTGATGAAGCGCACCGTCAACATGAAGGACGTGTCGCCGAAGGCCGCCCAGATCATCGAGAACCGCGTGATGGAACTGCTCCGCGATATCGAGACCGAGCGCAACTCGACCGGCTCGGCCAAGGTTGCCGAACTGATGAACGAGCTGGAGAAACCGCAGGTCGACACCCTGCTCAGCTCGCTCGAACAGGTCAGCCGCGAGGCCGTCGACAAGGTTCGTCCGAAGATCTTCCTCTTCGAGGACCTGTTGCAGATGCCGCAGCGCGGCCGCGTCATGCTGCTCAACGACATCGCCGCCGACATCCTCACGATGGCGCTGCGCGGCGCATCGGCGGAAATCCGCGAATGCGTGCTTTCCTCGATCAGCCCGCGCCAGCGCCGCATGATCGAGTCGGACCTGGTCACAGGGGTCGCCGGGATCAACCCGCGCGAGATCGCCATCGCCCGCCGTGCCGTCGCGCAGGAAGCGATTCGCCTGGCGAATTCCGGCCAGATCGAACTCAAGGAAAAGGAAAGCCAGGAGGCTGCCTGACCTGCCGGGGACACCGGGCCGACGATGCCGGCCCCGCATTTGTCCGAACAATGTTGAAAAACAGCGCCGGCGCGGCCCGCTTCCATTGAAGCGTGCCGCATGCGGCGATACCCTGCGTTCCATCAGGCCCGGAGCTTGTAGACTGTCCTGACCCAAGGGTCATGACCTTAGGGAGCGCGCCGTGTCGGACGAAGACAAGGACAGCAAAACAGAAGACCCGACAGAGAAGAAACTGAGCGACGCGGCCGAGAAGGGCAACACACCTTCATCCCGTGAAGTCTCGGTCTTCGCGACCGCCCTCGCCTTCTATATCTATCTCGTCTTCTTCCTGCCCGACAACATGGCCCGCCTCAGCCAGTCTCTGAAGGATATTTTCGAGCATCCGGAGCAATGGCGGCTCAACAGCAGCCAGGATCTGATCTCGCTCTTCTTCCACGTGGCGAAGGAAGGCGCGATGTTCCTGCTGCCGGTGGCCGTGATGTTCATCATGTTCAGCTTCACGGCCTCCGCGGCCCAGAACGTGCCGTCCTTCGTTCTTGAGCGGATCCGCCCGCAACTGTCGCGGATTTCGCCGCTGTCCGGCTTCAAGCGGATCTACAGCATCCAGGGCATGGTCGAATTCGGCAAGTCGATCTTCAAGATCATCGTCGTCGCGATCATCATGTATTTCGTTCTCAGGAACGACTACTACCGGGCGCTCGACGCCATGTTCTCCGAACCGGAAACGATTTTCGCGCGGCTGTCGGCGGTCATCGCCAAGGCGATGATCGTGCTTCTGTTCGCGACCGGCGCGCTTGCCATCGTCGACCTCTTCTGGACGCGCCACAAATGGTTCACCGACCTGAAGATGAGCAAGCAGGAAATCAAGGACGAGATGAAGCAGTCGCAGGGCGACCCGATCGTCAAGGCCCGCCAGCGCTCCGTCGCCCGCGACCGCGCCCGCCGCCGCATGATCGACGCGGTGCCCCGCGCCACGCTGGTGATCACCAACCCCACCCACTACGCCGTCGCCCTGCGCTATGAGAAGGACGAGAACGAGGCGCCGGTCGTCGTCGCCAAGGGCCAGGACCTGATCGCGCTCAGGATTCGCGAAATCGCGGAGAAAAACCACATTCCAATCTTTGAAGATCCGCCGCTCGCGCGCTCCATGTTTGCGCAAGTCTCGGTGGATAGTGTCATCCCGTCGGTCTTCTACAAGGCCGTCGCGGAACTGATCCACAGGGTCTACGCCGCAAGCCCACAAAGCAAACGGGTCACATAACCTGATGAAAAAATGCCCATACTCCCAAAAACGCGAAGCCATTCTTGCGGAAGCCATCAGCCCGGTGGCGGCGGAACTGCGATTGCTTGACGCATCCGACCTGATTTCCCTGCTGCGGTTCGAATGCCACGGCAGCCTGGTGGACCTCGTGGCGTCGGCGGCCGAGCTTTACTTCCTGCCCGGAACCGTGAATTTCGGTCTCGGCGGCGATTTCCGGCTCGATTGGGACAGCCAGCCTTCCATCACGCTCGATCTCGAAATCAGGCCACAGGGCGTGACGATCTATGCGCAACTCACGCTCCAGGCCGAAGAGGCCGGCGTTTCCATCAACCACATCGCCTTCGAAAACCCTTGCGAAGACCCGGAGGCGAATACCGCTTTCCTCGTGGAAAGCCTGCGCGATGCGTCCTTCATCAAGGACTTCAAATGCCTGACGGGCCCGGTTTTCCGGGAAGATCGCGCCGCCTGAGGCACCGCGCCGGCATTTTTCCCCGGTCCATGACGGGCCGCGGGCCATCTCTCCCATACATGGCAAGACACAACATCAGCGGCCGACGAGGAAAACCGTTCGCCGCGCCGGATCGGCACGGCCTGCTGACGGGAAGCCTGTCATCCGCATTCCTTCGCGAGGGCCGACATGACGAGAAGCCGCCCGCGCATCGTTGCGGGGCGGCTACGTCATTCGAGAACCGTCACAGGCAGGCTTATGGTCAGGACCTAGTGGATGTAGCCGAGCCGGATCGCCTTGGCGATCGCCTGGATACGGTTGACGGAATCGAGCTTGATCGCCGCCGATCCCAGATAGGCATTGACGGTGTGTACGGAAAGGCCGAGCTTTTCGGCGATTTCGTCGCTGATCCGGCCGTCTCCGGCAAGCTGGAGGCAGGCGAGTTCGCGTTCGCTCAGCGTCTCGGCATGGGCTACGCGGCGCTCGTCGAGAGCAAGAAGGTCGGTCATCAGGCGACAGCTGCCGACATGCTGGTCGATGATGTCGTCGCTGGCAAGATCGAATGCGGTGGCGGTGAAGACGACGTAGCCATTGCCGGTCGTGCCGAGCCGCACCGGAAAGGCAATGCCGGAAAAGGGCAGGACGCCAGCCGGCAGGCGCACCGTCAGCGACGCGAATTCCGGCGCCTCGGCGAAGCAGGCTTCGCCGGAACCGCTCCACATCATCGGCAGAAGCGACTTGTCGAGATGATCGAGCAGGGCCGGACCGTAGGTATCGATGAAGCGGTTGCAGATTTCCGCCGCGCCGGCCCCGAAATTTTCGAGTTCGCAAACCAGTTTGCGGCGGTTCGGCAAGCCGCCGCCCGCCAGGCGGAAAACCGCGAAATTGCGGGCCTTCAGCTTCTTCTGCATGGCCACGAACTGCGGGAAGAGATCCGAGCGGCTCGACACGCGCTTGATCTGCGAGGCCCCCGCATCCGAAGCGGCCAGCGTCACCGCATCAGGAAATTGCGCCATGCTTGCTGGTCCCCGTCTCATACGAGATTGTTCCTCACTGCGTAGGCAATCGCCTCGGAACGCGTTTTCGTTGCCGTCTTGCGCATGACGCTGGTAATGTAATTGTTGATCGTATTGCGCGAAATGCCGAGAATAACCGCAATCTCGTCGCTTGTCTTGCCTTCCGCAATCCAGAAGAGGCATTCCACCTCACGCTCGGTCAGCTCGAAATCGCGGTCGTTCCTCTGGCTGCGCCCCTCGACGAAGCTCGCGCCATAGGCGGCGAGCAGGGCGGCTTCGCGCAGGCGCTCCTGCGAAAGGATCATGTGATCGGGGAAAAGCAGCAGCAGGGCGAAGCGCACGCGCCCGACGCAGAAAAGCAGCGAGCAATATCGCTGCGACATGCCCGGTGGCACGCGGCATTCCGGCGGAAGGTCCTCGAAGGACGGTTGCAGGAGGGCGATGCATTTTTCCAGTTCGGTCGAACGGGAATAGCGGTCGGCCAGCACGCCGCTGATTTTGCGAACGAGGTCGAACGGCCAGTTCGACGTCACGATGAAATTGAGGCCCTGCTCCTGAAGAAGGTCGTAGCGGGCGAGCATGAAACGGCTCGCGCCGACATATTCGGACAGGCAGCGCATGGCTTCTTCGATATTGCCGACGCCGGCCAGTTGCGTGAGCCTGCCGATGAGCTGCTCGCGTGGCAGGGTTCGCGGCGCCTCACCACCGCGATCCCCGTGCGGTGCCTTACGTTCCGCTGCGCCAGCAAAGTCCTCAGCTTCCATTCCGCATACCCCGCGGGCGAGCAACTCGCCTGCCATAAACCCGGCTTCCGCCGCCTTGTCGCCATCCTCTCCCCGACGAAATGCCCCGACCTGCCTCAAAAAAGAACCCCCGCGAATCATCTGCATTGTAAAAGGCTGCACCGGCAAAATGCTACTGCCAATAGCGGCAACACCGTCGGTATTCCGGCCTTTGCCATGCGGCCATGACAGAAAACCATTTATTCGCGCGTTACGGAATTCACGCTACCGTCAGTGCCCGCGAACTTCAACGGCCATCTTTGCCTGCACGTTCATCGCATCCGCCGGCGAACATCGATTTGACCGTAATCAATTCCCGCCGGCTTTTCTCACGCCGCCTTCTCGGCCGCCCATTTGCGGAGGATCTTGGCCGCGCGTTCTTCGCTGATCTCGACCATGCGGGCGAGGCGACGTTCCGGACCTTCCTTGACGCGGCGGTTGAAGCCACCGTCCTCGTCGCCTGCCGAGAGAATGTCGTCGGTGCTGTCGAAGCCGAAATCCGCGCCGAAGCCTTCCATGAGGGCGGGATTGCCGCCGCCGATTTCGGGGGCGAAATCGGGCAGTTCCAGTCCGCCGCCGGCTTCGCCGAGGCCGCCGGCCGAAGCGGCGCTGCCCTTGCCGGAGATCTCGCGGACCAGCGGACGAATGCCCATCCAGACCACCAGGAAGGCGACGGCGATGAAGGCGAGTGCATTGATGATGCTGCCGATATTGCGGCTCAGGCTATCCATGATCCCCGGACCGGACGCGGCGTCTTCGAGCAGCTGGTTCTCGAGGAACTCCATCGCCGTGACCGTCACCGTGTCGCCGCGCTCGCTGTTGAGGCCGGCGGCGGAGGTCACGATCTTCTGCATTTCCGCAAGATAGGCGTCGATCTTGGCCTGATCGACCGGTTCGCCGACCATCTTGGCGATACGCCCGCGATTGACGACGACCGCCACCGACACGTTCTCGATCTTGTAGCTATTGCGCGTCGTCGCGACCACGCGGCTGTTGATCTCGTAATTCGTCTGCTCTTCCCTCTTGTCGGACTGGTCCGTAGAGGCCGGGCCGCCCGCGCCGCCCTGGGGCGCCGCCTGGGGAATGTTCTGCTCCACGGTCGCCGCGCTGTCCTGCTGCCGCTGCTCAGAATTCTGCGATTCCCGCGTCGTGCGGACCGAACGCTCGACCCGCGATTCGGGGTCGAAGACCGTTTCCTGGATCTGCTGGCTATCGGTGTTGAGCGAAGCCGTCACGCTGGAGCGGAAATTGTCCATGCCGAGGAAGGGCGCGAGCGCCTTGTCGATGTTGGATTCGATTTCCTGCTGGACGGACTGGACGACCCCGAGCGAGCGGGCCATCGATCCGTTGTCGTTCTCGTCGCCGGAGGCCAGAAGCTGGCCGGCGGAATCGAGGATGGTGACATCCGCGACATCGAGGCCGGGAACGGCGGAAGCGACCATATGGCGGATCGAGGGAGCCGCCTTGCGCCCGACGCTCGTCGAGGCGCGGATCATCACTGAGGCGGTCGGCTTCTGCTCGCCACGACGAAAATTGCCGGCATCCGGCATGACGATGTGAACGCGGGCGGCGGCGATGCCGCTGATCTGCTGGATCGTGCGGCCGATTTCGCCTTCCAGGGCGCGCACGCGCGTCACTTCCTGCATGAAGGAGGTCAGGCCGAGCGAACCGACCTTGTCGAAGAGTTCGTAGCCGGCATTGGCGCTGTCCGGCAGGCCGCGTTCGGCAAGCAGGAGACGGGCCCTGCTCATCTCGCCGACCGGCACCTTGACGCTCGAACCGTCGGTGCCGACCTGAAAGTTGACGCCGGATTCGGCAAGCGCGACGCTGACCTTGTTGAGGTCCGCCGTTTCCAGGCCGACATAAAGGGTTTCGTAGGCCGGCTGGTTCACGTACAACGCCGCGGCAGCGACGAGGCCGAGCGAGACCGCAACGGCACCGCCCAGGATGGCGAGCCGTTTCTGCCCGAGATCCAACAGGTTTTGATATATTTTAACTAATTGATTCGACAGATTCATTCTGTTCTCACGCCGCCAGTCAAGCCGTGGACATCCTTTGTCCTTGTCCCACGGTAGAGAACGAAACTTGTGCGAGCGTTTCGTTGCAGCGTTTTTGCGGGCCGGAAAGCCCGGAGCGTCAGAAGAAGTCGAAGTCTCCCGCCGCCTTGTTGATCGGCTGCGAATGGCCGTGACGCAGGCCACTGGCAAGCGCCTTCTGCATGTCGGCGAGCTTGACCAGGCTGAGCGCGATGCTCAGGTCGATCTGCCAGTCTTCCGGTATCGAGGCGGTGATCGTGTCGATGAATTCGGCAAGGCCGCGGGTCTTCTGCACCGCAAGGTCGATGCCTTGCAGGACCTTCAGGCTGTCGGGCGAGGACAGGAGCTGCTCGCCGCCCGAAACGGCCAGAAGCTGCGGCTCGACCCGCTCGATCAGATAGGCGACGTCATGCAGTTCGGAAACGATCCGCATCAGCACTTCCGCAAGCGCTTCCTCGACATCTGCCGGTTTCGTTTCTCCACCTTCCATAACCACTCCGATCACTCACCTGAATATACATAGCCGGGAACCGCCCGCCCTCGGTCTTGTCCATGCCGCCGGGCAACGGGCGACCTTTGCCGTTCGTCGCCCCTGCCTGTTCCTCCGCATCCGTGCCGGACGTCAGAAGAACTCGATCGTGCTTTCCACCGGCTTCGGCGCCGGCGCGGGACGCGCCTGCTCCATCGCCACGGTCTTCTTGGTCTCGGCGCCCGTCAGCGGATACTGGCGCGCCCGCCCGGAGGCCGGCCAGTATTCCAGCTTTCGGCCGAATTCTCCACCCGTGGAGGAACCGACCACGGGAATGCCTTCGTCCTTCAGGAACTGCATGGCGAAAGCGGCGTTCTGATCGCCGACATTGGAGAAGGTGGCGATGGTCTTGGCACCGCCGAACACCTTGGCCTCCAGCCGGTCGCGACGCGCGCCCTCCTTCAGGAGCCCGTTGATCAGAAGCTCCATGAGATGCACGCCGTAGCGCGTCGCGTCTCCCCCTGCCCGCAGGGCATCCGCCGAGCCGGGCAACAGGAAATGGTTCATTCCGCCGACGCCCGCGACCGGATCGCGGATGCATGCGGCGACACAGGAGCCGAGAATGGTCGTCAGCACCACATTGGGGTCCCGAACGACCTTGAACTCGCCCTGAATCACATGCACCCGCCTGGCCGCGTCGTTTTCTGTCATTTCAACGCTCCGAAGACGGCCTCGATGGCCGCCTTCATCTTCTCGATGGTGAACGGCTTTGCCAGAACGTTGTTGGCTCCGAGCGCCGCAGCCTTCTGTACCAGGGCACGGTCGCCCTGGGCCGTCAGGATGATGAACGCGGCCTTCTTGGTGTTCGGGTTGGAGCGAACCGCCTGGAGGAAGCCCAGGCCATCCATCTTCGGCATGTTGAAGTCGGAGATGACAAGATGATGCGGCTGCTGCTGCATGATCTTGTAACCCTGTTCACCATCGCCTGCGGCGGTGATCTGCTTGAAGCCGAGCTGCTGGAGGGCATCCCCCAGAAGCAGCCGGCTCGTCACCTGATCATCGACAATCAGCACTTTAATCTTTTCAGCGATCGACATTATTCTACACCTTCTTTCCGGGCGGCAGTAAGCTTCAGAATTTCCTCTCCTATCGAGCCGAGCGGCAATTGCTGTTCGACGGCTCCAAGCTCGTAGGCAACCCGCGGCATGCCGTAGACGACGCAGGTCTTCTCGTTTTGTCCGATGGTTCTGGCGCCGGCATGGCGCATCTTGAGCAGGCCGGCCGCTCCGTCGCGGCCCATGCCCGTCAATATGACGCCCACGGCGCGGCGGCCGGCAAGCTCGGCCACCGAATCGAAAAGAACGTCGACGGACGGCCTGTGCCCGTTCACGGGCTCGCGTTCGACCAGACGGCACATCGGCGCGGACGTATTGGCGACCTGGAGATGCCGGTCTCCGCCCGGGGCGAGGTAAACCTTGCCGATTTCGAGACGCGCACCGTCGGTCGCTTCCTCGACGACCGGCGCACAGAGCCGGTTCAGACGCTCGGCGAAGCTTTTGGTGAAGGTCTGCGGCATATGCTGCGTGATCACCGTCGGCGGGCAGTTCGCCGGGAATTTCTGGAGGACAGCGATCAGGGCCTCGACGCCACCCGTCGACGATCCGATGGCCACGATCTTGTGCCCGACGCGATAGTCCGACGCGGCGGGCGACGAGACCGCCTGCCGCGACTCCGCCGTGGGTCGCACGACCCGGTGATGGGAGCGTGCCGCCGCCTTGACCTTCTCGGCCAGATCGCCGAACGGCTGGAGTTCGCCCGGACGCGGCTTGCTCACGCAGTCGAACGCGCCGATCTCAAGCGCAGCCAGCGTCGCCTCGGTCCCGCGGTGGGTCAGGCTCGACACCATGATGACCGGCATGGGCCGGAGCGTCATGATCTTTTCGAGGAATTCGAGCCCGTTCATGTTCGGCATCTCGATATCGAGCGTCACCACATCGGGATTGAGTTCCTTGATGGCCGTGCGCGCCTCCATAGCGCTGCCGGCCTGCCCAACGACGCTGACATCCGGATCGGAATTCAGCACTGCGGAGATGAGGCCCCTCATCGTGGCGGAATCGTCGACGACCAGAACGCGTGCCGGCATCAGCTCCCCCTCCCGGCCTGCGACCGACCGCCCGTATAACGGTAGGTGGTAATGCCGGTGTTGTCGAACACGTTCTTGGCATCGCCCGAAACGCGCTCGGAATGGCCGATATAAAGCGTGCCGCCGGGCGCGAGCATGCCGGCGAAGCGCGACCAGATCTTCATCTGCGTCGGCTCGTCGAAATAGATCACCACATTGCGGCAGAAGATGACGTCGAACGGCCCCTTGAACGGCCAGTTGGCCATGAGGTTGAGTTCGTTGAAGGTGATCAGCCGCTTGACGCGATCGTCGACCCGGAACTTGCGGCGGCCCTGAACGTCGACCTCGCCGAACCATTGCTTGCGCAGCGGCGGCGCCACCGTTTCCAGCGAGGATTCGTCATAGATACCGGCCCGCGCGGCAGCCAGGATCTTCGGATCGATATCGGTCGCCAGGATCCTGACGTCGTAGTCGGCGGCATTCGGCATCGCACCGAGAACGGTCAGGGCGATCGAATAGGGCTCCTGCCCGTCCGAACAGGCGGCCGACCAGATGCGGACACGCCCGCCCTGGCGGGCACGCTCGATGAGGCCTGGCAGAACCTGGTCGCGCAGGTGCTCGAAGTGATGGTTCTCGCGGAAGAACTTGGTGAAGTTGGTCGTCAGATGCGACAGCATTTCGCGGCGGGCATCCGCACCTTCCGGCGACGCCACCAGCGTGCAATAGCTGCGGAAGCCATCGAGGCCCATCTTGCGAATATGCTTGGACAGGCGCGAATAGACCAGCGACGCCTTGGACTCGTTGAGATAGATTCCGGCATCCGCGTAGATCATCGCGGCGATCTCGTTGAGATCGCGGCGGGTCAGCGGATATTCACCCGCCGCCAGCACCTCGTCCTGTCCGTGGCTCTTCAATCCGGGCAGCGTCATGCAGCCTCGCTTTCGGCGTCCGGAAACAACGCGTCGAGTTCGATCATGCAGATCATGCGCTTGTCGATGGCAAAAATGCCGCGTGCATATTGACGCTCCATATCAGAGGACACTTCCGGAACCGGCTGGATGTTCTCGTCGGTGACGGTAAGGATGTCCGAAACGGCGTCGACCAGCAGGCCGGCCACCTGGTTCTTGACCTGCGCGACGATGATGACGTGGCGCGGCGAGGGTTCGGCCGGCTTCATGCCGAGGCGCGCCGAGAGATCGACGATCGGCAGCACCGCGCCGCGCAGGTTGATGACGCCGAGCACATAGGACGGCGCATGCGGCATTGCCGTTGCCGGCGTCCAGCCACGGATCTCGCGCACGGACATGATGTTCACGCAGAATTCCTGATCCCCGATGCGGAAGGCGATCAGCTCCCGATTTCCCTCAGTCAGATTTCTGGCAGTGTACGACATGACTTAACCTGCTGCTGCTAATGCGATGTCCGGTTTCAGAGATTGTCCGCGCGAGGCGGCGACGACTGCATCCACATCCAGAATGAGCGCGACGCGGCCATCGCCGAGGATGGTGGCCGCCGCTATGCCCGGAACGTGGGTGTAGTTGGCTTCGAGGCTCTTGATCACCACCTGGCGCTGGCCCTGGATCGCATCGACCATGAGCGCGCGCTGGCCGCCGCCTTCCGATTCCACCAGAAGCGCGACGCCGTCGACCGGGTTCGCCTGATGGGCGCGGAAGTCGAGGATGTGCCCGACATCCACCAGCGGGCAGAAGCTGTCGCGGATCGAGATGAGCCGCTGCGACGCGCCGAAGGAATGAATGGACGAGGCTTCCGGCTGGAGCGTCTCGACGATGGCGGTCAGCGGCACGACCAGCGTCTGGCCGGCGACGGTGACGACCATGCCGTCGAGAACGGCGAGCGTCAGCGGCAGGCTCATGATGAAGGTGGAGCCCTGGCCGGGACGCGACTGGATCGAGATGCGGCCACCGAGCGCCTGAATGGAGCGCTTCACGACGTCCATGCCGACGCCGCGGCCGGAAATGTCCGAAATCTTGTCCGCCGTGGAGAAGCCCGGCATGAAGATCAGGTTGTCGATTTCCTCGTCGCTGAGGTTCGCATCGGCCGTGATGAGATCGTTGTCGATCGCCTTCTGGCGAACGCGCTCGCGGTTGATGCCCGCGCCGTCGTCGGCCAGCTCGATGATGATGCGGCCGGAACGATGCTTTGCGGAAAGACGAACCGTGCCTTCCGGGTTCTTGCCGGCGGCCTCGCGCTTCTCCGGGGTCTCGACGCCGTGGTCGACGGCGTTGCGGATCATGTGCGTCAGCGGTTCGGCCAGCTTGTCGATGACCGTCTTGTCCACTTCGGTGTTCTCGCCTTCGGTGACGAGACGGATCGACTTGCCGGTCATGTCGGCCACTTCGCGGACGATGCGCGACATGCGCTGGAAGACCGGCTTCACCGGCTGGGCGCGGATGGCCATGACCGAATCCTGGATCTCGCGGGTGAGCTGCTGAAGCTCTTCGAGGCCCATGTTGATCGAGGAGGTGCCGTTATTGTCGTTCTCGACCACGCTCTGCGACAGCATCGCCTGGTTGATCACGAGTTCGCCGACAAGGTTGATCAGGCGATCGACGCGGTCGAGGTCGACGCGGATCGTCTGGCCGGCCTGATTGGCGGCATTGGCGGCGGGGCTCGCCGCTGCCGCGGCCGGAGCAACGGCGGCAGCGCGCGCGGCCTGCGAGACGGCGGTTGCCGCCTTGGCGGCACCGACGGCCTCGGCCGCGACGGCCACCGGAGCCGGTGCCGGTTCGGCATGGTCCGGTTCGGCCTCATGCTCGTGCTCTTCCGCCGAAAGCGCCCCGTCCTCGCCATCGAGAATGGCCAGATCGAACGGCACCGGGATCATCGGCAGTTCGGCATCCTCGTTTTCCTCGAGGCCGCGAATATCGAGCTCGCAATCCCATTCGGCGAATTCGAAGACGGAGCGGATGCCCTCCTCGCCCTTCGCGGTGCGCACGGTTGCGACCCAATGGAAATAGGCGCCTTCCGGATTGAGCTCGTCCAGCGGCGGCAGTTCGTCCATGTTGCAGTTGACCGTCATCTCGCCGAGGCGGGCGAGGTCGCGCAGCAGAAGGGCGGCCTCGTTGCCCTTGGAATAGAGTTCCGGCCGCGGCCTGAAGGTGACTTCGAAGAGCGGATCGGGCGCAGCCTCGCCCGGCTCGTCGCCGCCGAAATCGTCGAAGGAGAACGGGATCGGCTGGAAGCCGCTTTCGTCGGTCGGCGCCGGCGTGGCGGCGGCAGACGGAGCGGGCGCCGCTGCCGGTTCCGGCGCTGCGGCGACAACCTCGCCGCGCGCCAGGGCCTCCAGTTCCTTGACGAGGCCGCGCGTGCGGCTTTCATCGACATGACCGCCATCGCGGGCGGCATTGGTCAGATCGGACAGGACGTCGGCCGATCTCAGCATGACTTTCAGCACGTCCTGCGTGGGCTCGAGCTTGTTGGACCTTACGCCGTCGAGGGTCGTCTCGAACACATGCGCGAACGAAACCAGATCGTCCAGGCCGAAAGCCCCGGCCCCGCCCTTGATCGAGTGGACGGCACGGAACACGGCATTGACCGTCTCGGGGTCACGGTCGCCGTCGTTGAGCTTCAGAAGACCGGACTCCAGTTCAGCGAGCTGCTCCTCGCATTCCTGGAAAAAGATCTCTTTGATTTCGTTCATATCCATAGGAAGGCTTCCCGTCAGGCGGTTACACGCTCGATCGCATCGATCAGTTTCGCAGGGTCGAAGGGCTTGACGATCCAGCCCGTCGCACCGGCCTGGCGGGCCCGGTTCTTCTTGTCCGCATCGCTTTCCGTCGTCAGGACGAGAATCGGGATGGCCCGGTACTTCTCGTTGCGACGCACGCCCTCGATAAAGCCGAAGCCATCGAGACGGGGCATGTTGATGTCGGTCACGATCACGTCCGGATTGGACGTTTCGAGCACTTCCAGCCCCTCCACGCCGTCTTCCGCCTGAACGGTTTCAAAACCGGCATTGTTGAGAGTGACCAGAAGCATGTTCCTGATCGTTCTGGAGTCATCGACTGTGAGGACTCTCTTCTTCATCAGTGGCTCTCCTTGGCAAGCAGATGATCGACGTTCACGCCGACGAGGTTCAGCGTTTTCCGAAAGGTTTCGGATAGGGCGGTGATGGTGAAGGTGCGGGCATCCGCTTCCCAGGCACGCGCCGCCGCGACAAGCACCTGGATACACTGCACGCCGGCCCGCTCGACGCCCGAGGCGTCGATGGTGATGTTCTTGCCGCGCGCATCGAGAAAGGCGCGGTGCAGCGACGTGGCCTCGTTCATATCGAGAACCGCCGCGAGTTTCATGGTGGTCGCAGTCTTCTTCGCCGCCATCAGTTCCTTCCTTCCGCTTCCAGCCGGAGACATTGTTCCATGTTCATCGTCCTTGCGCCCTTCCCGGCTGACCGCCGCCCAGCGCACGCAAGGCCGGAGCGGAGGGCTCCGGCATGCGTGCCGGAGCCGGTTCGCCCCAGCCATCGTGACGCTGGCGGGCGATGCGAAATTCGCGCACCGTGTCGCCGAGCTCGAGAATGACCGTGTGAAGATCGGTAGCCGCTCCGCCGGAGCGCACGGCCTCGGCGGAGGTTTCGCGCAGGCCGGCACCGATCTGCCCGATACGGTCGCCGGCGGCTTCGATTTCCGCCACCTGTTCGCCGGTTTCGCGGGCGATACCGGTAATCGCGGCGTTGATCTCGCCCACCTGGCGCATGATGCCGCCGATCGCCTCGCGCGTCTGCCCGACCATGCCGGCGCCCGCCTCGACCTGGGTGCGCGTCGTCGCCACCAGCGTCTTGATCGAACGCGCCGCATCCGCCGAACGCTGCGCCAGCGCCCGCACCTCCTGCGCGACGACGGCAAAGCCGCGGCCGCTGTCGCCGGCGCGCGCCGCCTCGATGCCGGCATTGAGGGCCAGAAGATTGGTCTGGAAGGCGATCTCGTCGATCACGCCGATGATGCGGCCGATTTCCTCTGCCGAATGTTCGATGTCCGCCATCGCGTTCAGGGCGTTGCCGGCGATCGTGCCGCTCGCCTCGACGCTGCGTTCCGTGTCCGTGGCGGCGCGCTCGACCGCGCCGGTGCTTTCGGCGGCGCGGCGCTGCCGGTCCGCAAGCTGCGAAAGCAGATCGCCCGCGGCGGTGACGGTTTCCGTCTGGCTGCCGGCCAGCGATATCAGCCGCTCCGTACCTTCGCCCACCGAGCGGGCCAGATCGGCGGCGTCGCCGCGGACGCGATCGACCGTGAGAAGGCTGCCCGCGATCTTTTCGAGGCCGGCATTCAGCCGTGCGACGACCTCGCCGTACCCTTCCGGCCCGTCCTCCGGCAAGCGATGGCCGACGCCGCCGTCTTCCAGCGCCTCGGCCACCGTCGACAGAAGTCGCAGGGATTCCGCATCGTGGTCCGCGCGCTGCGCCTTGAGTTCCGCACCGTGGCGCATGCGCTCGCCGTTGAAGCGCAGCGACAGGGCGATCTCGGCGTCCACCATGACCAGGCGGATCAGCGCCGAGACCAGCGCGCGGGCTTCTTCGGCCTTCCTCTTCGACGAAGGCAGGAAGGGGGCCGGCATCAGCGTGTCGAGAACGGCCGTCACCAGATGGTCCAGCACCACGGCGTGGCCGGCCATGTTCCAGCGCGGATCGAGGCCCATGCGTTCCTCGGTGTCGGCAACCAGCTTGGCGCGCTCGGCATAGAGGCCGTCGAAACGGGCATCGGTCAGCACGTTCCAGTGCGAGGTGTGAAGATCGTGGAGGCGGTCGATGCCGCTCTCGCTGGCGAAGTGCCGGGCGGCGTCGGGAAAGGTCTGGTAACGCTGGAAGAGGTCGCGCAGCGCCTGTCCCGCGCTCTTTTCCAGAAGCGGACGGTGGCGGCGCAGAAGCTCGGTTCCATCGGCATCCAGCCCGGCAAAACGCAGGCGATCGCGCAGGCCGCCGGCCTGCCCTTTCCCTGCCGTTTCCGATGGCGTTTCCTGCCGCACCATGCCCCCTCTTCGCATCCGCGCAGCCCAGAGGGGCGCGTCGCGAGCGTTCCAACGCGTGAACCGCCTGCGGCCGGAAGCGTGAACGCGCCATCCGACAGGCGCGACACGCGCGCCAACTGCACCGGTTACGATAGTCAAGTGATTGTTTTTAAAGGAATACCGGATCGACCCGGTACGGAAGTTGCGGCGTCATGCCAGAAGGGACGAGCCGGTGTGGCCATCCCATTCCCCCGTGTGGAACAATCTTTATGGTTAATTCCTTGCCCGAAGGTTAATTAGGGCGGGGTAAAGACGCCGATCATTTCTTTGATGCAACCTTGCGGACATAATGAAGACCCGTTTACCACGTAAGCCACGGGCAAGCTGGCGGATGCACTCTTTTTCTCGACCAAGCCAGTTATGACCATGATGTCAGAATAGGACAACAATGACTGTTCTCGCTATCGGCGCCCTTTTCATCACTTCCATGACGCTCCTCGCCTTCGCCCTGCTCGGCACGATGCAGGCGAAGCTGCACAAGCCCGCCTGTCGGATCTTCTGATCCCCGTCAGGACAGCCGGCTGCGGGGCATCTCCGCCCATTCCACCCTTTCCATGAAAAACGCCGCCCGGATCGGTTCCGGGCGGCGTTTTTTCATATGTCATGGTGCGTTGCGGGACCCGTCATGCCTCGCTGTCCGCAACCGGCTTCTTGCCTTTCACGCGGTTGGCGACCGAAAGCACCGCCACGAAGAAGACCGGCACGAAGATGATCGCGAGTATGGTGCCCGTGATCATGCCGCCGATGACGCCGGTGCCGATGGCGTTCTGGCTGGCGGCGCTCGGGCCGGTGGCGATCGCCAGCGGCAGCACGCCGAGCGTGAAGGCCATCGAGGTCATCAGGATGGGGCGGAAGCGCAGCCGGGCCGCCCCCACCGCCGATTCGATGAGGCTCTTGCCTTCCGCGTGGATGTCCTTGGCGAATTCCACGATCAGGATGGCGTTCTTCGCCGACAGGCCGATGATCGCGATCAGGCCGACCTTGAAGTAGATGTCGTTCGGCATGTCGCGCAGCATCACCGCCGCGATGCAGCCGAGGATGCCGAGCGGCACGACGAGCATCACCGACAGCGGGATCGACCAGCTTTCGTAAAGGGCCGCCAGCAACAGGAAGACGAACAGGATGGAGAGGCCGAACAGCAGCGGCGCCTGCTGGCCGGAAGAAAGCTCTTCCAGCGATTGTCCCGTCCACTCATAGGCAAAGCCTTCCGGAAGCTGCGAAGCGAGCTGTTCCATTTCCGCAATCGCCGCACCGGTGGAATAGCCGGGCGCGGCCTGCCCCGCAAGGCGGACCGAGGGATAGGCATTGTAACCGACCACCTGCGCGGGGCCCCTTTCCCAACTGACCGTCGCGAAGGAGGAGAACGGCACCATGCCACCGTGCGAATTGCGCACGTTGAGGTTCAACAGCCCCTCTGCGTGCATGCGGGCGCTTTCGTCGGCCTGCACCACCACCCTTTGCATGCGGCCTGCATTGGGGAAGTCGTTGACATAGGCCGAGCCGAGGTTCTGCGAGATCGTCGCGGCAATCGCCGCGAAGGTGACGCCGAAGGTGTTGGCCTTCTCGCGATCGATCGTCAGGGACACCTGGGCGGCGGGGGGAAGACCCTCCACGCGCAGGCCCGTCACCACCGCGCTTTGTTCCGCCATCGCCATCAGCTGGTTGGAGGCGGCCTGCAAGGCCTGCTGGCCGTGCCCGGCCCGGTCCTGCAACCGGAAACTGAAACCACTGGCCGTGCCGAAGCCCTGGATCGGCGGCGGCGACAGCGCGAAAGCCTGCGCATCCTGAAGGCCGAACAGGCGCATGTTGGCGGCGTTGGCGATGGCCTGAGCCGAGCGCTCGCGATCGCCCCAGTCCTTGAAGGTGACGAACATCAGGCCGGCGTTCGGACCGGTGCCCGAAAAGCTGAAGCCCCGGATGGAGACCATGTTCTCCACCTCATCCATCTCGCGATAAATCGCCTCGGCGGACGCCAGCACCTCCTCGGTGCGGTTGGCGCTGGCGGCGGGCGGCGTCTGGATGTCCGTCAGGATGAAGCCCTGGTCCTCGTTGGGCAGGAAGCTCGACGGCAGCTGGATGAAGCCGAAGGCCGTCGCGCCGCAGATCACCAGATAGACGAGCATCATCGCCCACGGCCGGCGCACGACGCGCGAGACGCCGTTGCCGTAACCCTCCGTCGTCCGGTCGAAGCCGCGGTTGAACCAGCCGAAGAAGCCCCGCTTCTCATGGTGGCCTTCCTTCACCGGCTTCAGGAAGCTGGCACACAGCGCCGGCGTCAGCGTCAGCGCCAGGAAGGCAGAGAACAGGATCGACACCACCATCGTCAGCGAGAACTGGCGATAGATGATACCCGTCGAACCGGGGAAGAAGGCCATCGGCATGAAAACGGCGGTCAGAACGAGGGTAATGCCGATGATGGCGCCGGAAATCTGGCCCATCGCCTTTACCGTCGCGGGCTTCGGCGCCAGTCCTTCCTGCGCCATGATGCGCTCGACATTCTCGACCACGACGATGGCGTCGTCGACGAGGATGCCGATGGCCAGCACCATCGCGAACATGGTGAGCACGTTGATGGAAAAGCCCGCCGCCAGCATCACCGCCAGCGTGCCGAGCAGAGCGATCGGCACGACGATGGTCGGAATGACGGTGTAGCGGAAGTTCTGGAGGAACAGGAACATCACGATGAAGACCAGTGCCACGGCTTCCAGAAGCGTGTGCAGCACCTTCTCGATCGACGCCTGGACGAAGGGCGAGGTGTCGTAGGGAATCGCATAGGTGATGCCGTCCGGGAAGAAGCCGGCAAGCTCCTCCATCCGCTCCTGGATCGCCTGCGACGTCGCCAGCGCGTTGCCGTCGGAGGAAAGCTGGACGCCGAGCGCCGCCGCCGGCTGGCCGTTCAGCCGCGAGGCGAAGCTGTAGTTCTCGGAGCCGATCTCGACGCGCCCGACATCCTTGAGGAGCACGGTCGAGCCATCGGCATTGGCCCTGAGGATGATATTCTCGAACTCCTCGGTATTGCTGAGCTGGCCCTTGACCATCACGGTCGCCGTCAACTGCTGCTCGATGGGGTTCGGGGCGGCGCCGACGCTGCCCGCGGCGACCTGGGCGTTCTGCGCCCTGATCGCCGACACCACGTCGTCGGCCGAGAGATTGAGCCCGGTCAGCTTGTCGGGATCGAGCCACACGCGCATGGCACGCGCCGCGCTGAAGACCTGCGCCTGGCCGACGCCGTCGATGCGGCGGATCTCACCCGCCACGTTGCGGTTGAGATAGTCGCCGAGCGCCGTCGCGTCGAAGCTGCCGTCGCTCGAGATCAGCGCCACCACCATGAGGAAGCCGCTGCCGGCCGCCCTCACCTCGATGCCCTGGTCGATCACGCTCTGGGGAAGACGCGGCTCGACGCGGGCAACCGCGTTCTGCACGTCGACCTGTGCCGTGCCGATCACCGTTCCCGGCGCGAAGGTCGCCGTGATCGAGATGCGGCCGGACGTGTCGGAGGTGGATTCGAAATAGCGGATACCGTCGACGCCGTTCAGCTCCTCCTCGATCGGCTGGGCGACGCTCTGGTACATTTCCTCGGGGGAGGCCCCGGTAAAGGTCGCGGAAATCTGGATCTGCGGCGGTGCTACCTGCGGATATTGCGCAATCGGCAGAAAGGGGATCGCCATGATCCCCGCAATGGCGATGAAGATGGCGAGAACCCAGGCGAAGACCGGGCGATGAATGAAGAACTGAGCCATATGCCGGGGGCCCCTCAGTTGCCGGAATTGTCAGCGGCGCCGGCATCCGCCGGAGACCAGGGCTGCGGATCGACCTTCGCGTCGGGGAACAGCTTCTGCGCCCCGATCACGACGACCTTTTCGCCCGGCTCGAGGCCGCTGTCGACCAGCCAGCGCGTGTCGATCGTCTGGCCGAGCCTTACCGTGCGCAATTCGACGCCGTTGTCGTCGCGCACGACATAGACCTGGGCATTGCCCTGGGCGTCCCTCTGCACCGCCATCTGCGGGATGGCGAGCGCGTTCTGCCGGATGGCCTGCTCGATGCGGATGCGGACATAAAGGCCCGGCAGCAGTTCGCCGTCCGGATTGGGAAACTCACCGCGCAGCGTCACCTGACCCGTGGTCTGGTCGACGGCCGCTTCCGAGAAAAGAAGCCTGCCGGGGTGCTCGTATTGCGCGCCGTCGTCGAAGAAGAGATGCACGCGCGCCTCGTTCGGAGAGGCCGCCGTAAGCTGGCCGGAGGCCATTGCCAGCCGAAGCCGCCGCAGGTCGGCGGAGGACTGGGTGAAGTCGGCATAGACGGGGTCGAGCTGCTGGATCGTCGCCATGTTGTCGGTCTGGGCCGTCACCAGCGCGCCTTCCGTCACCGTGGCGCGGCCGATGATGCCGGTGATCGGCGCCCGGACCTCGGTGTAGTCGAGATTGAGCTGGGCTTCGGCCAGCGTCGCCTCGGCCACCGCCACGTCGGCGTCGGCCTGCGCGGCGGTCGCGACCGCATTGTCCAGCTCGATCTCGGTCGAGATGTTGCGCTCGCGCAATTGCTGCTGGCGCTTCAATTGCGCCTGCGCGTTCAGTTGCGCAGCCTTGGCGCGCGCCAGCGTCGCGTTGGCGCTGGTGACGCGCACGCGGAACTGGGCGGGATCGATGCGGTAGAGCACGTCGCCTTCCCTGACGAGGCTGCCCTGTTCGAACACGCGCTCCACGACGATGCCGGAAACGCGGGGGCGGACTTCGGCAAGGCGGGTCGGGGACACGCGGCCCGGCAACTCATTGATCACCGGCAGCGGCTCCGGCACCAGTTCCAGCACGCTGACCTGCGTGGGCGGCATGTTGCCGGGTGCCTGCGCGAAGGAAGCCGCCGGCACAACGGCCAGCGAGGCGGAGAGAACGGCGATACGGACGCTTCGTGCAATGTGTTCTATCATGGAGATACCTGGCTCTTGCGAGAAAGTTCGGGAGGATTCGACAAAGGGGCCTCAGCGGCGGGCATTAGCGGCTTGCCTGTTCCGAGCAGCTGCCCGATTTCGTTGAGTATTCTTATACGCACATCGCCCTCCAGCGGGCAGAAGGCGAAATGTTCCAGCGCAAAAAGGCCGTGGATCGCCAGAAAGGCGATGAGGGAGGTGTTCGGCGCCGCCGCCTCCGCTTCCACGACCCTCATCTTTTCGAGGAAGGTCTGTTGCAGGAACGTGCGGAAACTCTCGTTTCCCGAAGCGGCAGCCGCCACCAGCATGCCGTTGCACAAATCGTCCTGCGATTCCGGTGACTGGAGATACTCCAGAAGTGCCCGCATCGTCGTGTCGGGACATTGCGCATATCTGCCGCGCAACTGGTCCACGGCTTCATGATGCAGCCGGATGGTGCGCTCCACGAAAGCCGCGAGCAGCCCATCCTTGCTCTTGAAATCATAAAGAACGCTGGCCTTGCCTATCCCGGCAGCCTTCGCAACAGCATCGATGCTCAGCGCGTCGAGACCGCTTTCGCGGATGACGAGGCCGACCGCATCGATGATCTCTTCCTTGTCCGCTCTGCGCTTGCGTCCCATTTATCCCGCACCACAACAAATATCCGAACGCTTGTTCGGATATTTGTTGTGGTCTGTCAATCCGGTTTCTCCGAAAATTGATCCGGCTTGAACGGGACCGCACTCAAGTATGGCGGCGACAGCGAAAAGACACAAGCCGGTGCAAGCGGCCTCACCCGGCGAAATGCAGGATGTAGAGCTTGCGCGTCGTCTCATGGATGGTCCACTCCCCTTTCCAGCCGAGCGGCAGGACGAGAAGCTCTCCGGGACCGACATCGCGGCTGCGCCCGTCGGTCTCGTGCAGCGACACCCGGCCGGAAACGATATGGCAAATCTCCGAATTGTCGTCGCGCGCGGCGGTGAACCGGCCGGGCGTGCATTCCCAGACGCCCACTTCGACACGCCCGTCCGCAGACGACCAGAGCGTCCTGCTCGCCTCCCTCTGGGCGCCGGCGATGGAGGTCGGCTTTGCCGCCGCCTGGCCAAGGTCGATGGCTGCGAGATGGGCGAAGGTCTTGAAGTCGATCATGGAACTGCCTGCAAAATGGGTGGCGGAGGGAATGCGGCTCCGGTCAATGGCCGGTGATGCGGTCGGCGATGGCGGCGAGCCTCGACGTATGCGCAAGACCGGCCTCCTCCCGCCGGTCGGCCATCCGGTAAAGCTGGTACATCGCATGGACGCCGAGCCAGCGCAGCGGCTCGGGTTCCCATTTGCGCACCGAACGGTTGACCCAGGGCAGCCGCGTCAGCTCCGTGTCGCGGCCGAGGACGAGATCGCAAAGCGTCCGGCCGGACAGGTTGGACGTGGAGACACCGAGACCGACATAGCCCCCGGCCCAGCCGATCCCGGTCCCGGCATCGAGGCCGACGGTGGTACACCAGTCGCGCGGCACGCCGAGCACGCCGCACCAGGCATGATCGATGCGCAGGCCCTTCGTCTGCGGCAGAAGCCGGATCAGGATGTCGTGCAGCTGGTCGATCGTCGCCTGCTGCGTCCGGCCGCGAATGTCGGTGCGCGAGCCGAAGCGATAGGGCACGCCGCGACCACCCATTGCGATGCGCCCCTCGCGAGTGCGTTGCGCGTAGCAATAGGCGTGCGCCATGTCGCCGAGAATCTCGTGTCCCTCCCAGCCGATCTCCCGCCATAGCGCCTCGGGAAGTGGCTCGGTGACGATGATGGCGCTGTTGAGGGGCAGCCACAGGCGCTTGTGGCCGGGAATGCCCGCCGTGAAGCCTTCCGTCGCGCGGATGATCACCGGCGCGCGCACGGTGCCGCGATCGGTGGAAACCTTCCCCTTCTCGATCGCCGTCACCGCGGTCTGCTCGTAGATCGGCACCCCCATGCGCTCGACGGTCGCCGCCAGCCCGCGCACCAGCTTGGCCGGCTGGACGCGCGCCTTGCCGCGCATGACCAGGGCGCCTTCGACATTGCGGATGGCGATGCGGGCGCGGGCCTCCTCCGCCCCGATCAGCGCGATCCGTTCGCGGGGAACGTCCCATGACAGGGCCTTCTCGTATTCCGCCTTCGCCCGTTCGAACTGCGGCCCGCTGGTGGCGATGGAGAGATTGTCGACCCTGATGATGTCGGCGTCGATGCCCTCGGCTTCGGTGACGGCGATCACCTCGTCGACTGTCGCCGCCATCGCGCGCTGCATGGCGATGACGCCCGCGCGCGACGAGGTCTTCAGATATTTCTCGCGCGACCAGTCGAACCCGCCCGAAAGCCAGCCGCCGTTGCGCCCCGAGGCTCCGAAACCGGCAAACTCCTTCTCGACCACGACAATGCGGATCGAAGGGTCGGCCTTCCTGAGATAATAGGCGGTCCACAGACCGGTGAAGCCGGCGCCGACGATGCAGACATCGGCCTCCACATCGCCGGCAAGCGGTGGCCGATAGTCCGGAACGCCGCCCATGTCGGCATACCAGAAGGAAACGTGTCCGTTGATTTTCGCGTGCATGTGTGAGGGTCCGTCGCTTCGCAATGTCAGGTAAGGGTCAGGTCGGCGCGGTCGTCGTCGGCCAGAAGTTTGATGTCGACGGGCGAAAAGGCGATGTCGACCTCATCGCCGATCGCAAATCCGCCGTCGACGAGCGTGCTGCGGACGATCGCCGCCGAGCCGTCGGCCAGCGATACCTCGTATTTCGAGCCGGAGCCGAGATAGATGACCTCGCCGATCCGCCCGCGCAGCCGGTTGTGGCCCGCGGGAACGGGTTCACCGGAACGAACCAGCACGAGTTTTTCCGGGCGCAGCAGCATGACCGGATCGCCGCCTTTGCCCAGCCGTTTCGGCGCAACCACCCTCTCGCCGGCGACGGTGATCGCGGTTTCCGCCGCCGAGGTCTCCGCCGACCCTCTCAGAATGGTGGATTCGCCGATGAACCTGCCGACGAACAGCGTTTCGGGCTCGTCGTAGAGGCGCCGGCCCGTTCCGATCTGCTCGATGCGTCCCTGGTTGAACACCGCGATCCGGTCGGACAGCACCAGCGCCTCCTCCTGATCGTGCGTGACATAGACGAAGGTGGTGCCGAGTTCGCGGTGGATGCGCTTGATCTCCAGTTGCAGCCATTCCCGCAGCTTCTTGTCGAGGGCCCCCAGCGGCTCGTCCATCAAAAGCAGCGGCGGATCGAAGACGATGGCACGCGCCAGCGCGACGCGCTGCTGCTGGCCGCCGGACAGCTCGCTCGGATAGCGGTGCGCGAAATCGGTCATCTTCACCATGTCGAGGGCACGCTCGACGCGCCTGTCGCGCTCCGCCTTGCCCACCCCGCGCAGGCCGAGCGGATAGGCGACGTTCCTGCCGACGGTCATGTGCGGGAACAGCGCATAGTGCTGGAAGACCACGCCGATGTTGCGTTTGTGCGCCGGCAGGCCGACCACGCTGCGGCCGCCGATGCTCAGTTCGCCGGCGGAAAGCTCCGTGAAGCCGGCGATGGTGTTCAGCGTCGTGGTCTTGCCGGAGCCGCTGGGCCCGAGCAGCGTCATGAACTCGCCGGGCTCGATGTTGAGGTCGACATCGTTGAGCGCGACGAAATTGCCGTAGCGCTTGGTTGCCGAGCGGATGTCGATTGCCGCGCCGCGTCCGCCGGAGGGGGCCATGTCAGTTCCCTTTCTGCCTTGCGCCGAGAAGAAGTCCCGCGGTGATGAGAAGCGTGGTCAGGACGAAGAGCATCGATCCCACCGCCGCCACCGTCGGATCGGCGTCGCGGGTGATGCTCGTGAAGATCTGGACCGGAAGGGTCTTGAGATAGGGGCTGGTGATGAAGAGCGCGACGATGATCTCGTCGAAGGAGGTGACGAAGGCGAAGAGCAGGCCCGACAGCAGGCCCGGCGCGATCAGCGGCAGGGTGATGGTGCGGAAGGTCGTCAGCCGATTGGCGCCGAGGCTGGCCGCCGCGGTCTCCAGGCGCTTGTCGAAGACCTCGAGGCTCGCCGAGACGGCGATCAGCACGAAGGGGATCGCCAGCATGGTGTGGGCCAGCACGAAGCCCGTCAGCGTGCCGACGAGCCGCGCGTCGAGATAGACCGCATAGATGCCGATCGCCAGCACCACGCCCGGAACGACCATCGGCGTGATCAGCATGGCGCGCAGCAATCCGCTGCTTCTGCCGCGCATGCGGTCGATGCCGAAGGCGGCAAGCGTGCCGAGCACGGTCGCCAGCACGGCGACGAGCGCCGCCACCCTGACCGAATTGAAGAGGCTCGTCGACCATTCGGGGTTGGTGAAGAAGTTCACATACCATTGCCAGGAAAAGCCCGACGGCGGAAAGGCCAGCGACTTCCGCTCGTTGAAGGACATCGGCACGACGACCAGCGTCGGGGCGAGAAGCCAGACCACCATCAGCAGGCAGAAAAGACCCAGTATGATGCGGGTGTGACGTTGCATCAGTGCCTCGAAACCTGTTTGTAGCGTTGCCGCATGAGGGGTGCCGCGATTGCCAGCAGGATGAAGGTCGCGACCAGAAGCACGACGCCCATCGCACCGCCCCGGCCCCAGTTGAGCAGGCTGAGCACCTGGTTCTGCACGAGTGTCGACAGCATGGTGCTGCGCGGGCCGCCGAGCAGCGCCGGCGTGATGTAGAAGCCGAGCGAGAGGATGAAGACGATGATCGCGCCGGCATAGACGCCGGGCAGCGACAGGGGCAGATAGACGTCGAGGAAGGCCCTGGACGGCCTTGCCCCGAGGCTGCGCGCCGCCTGGACGAGGCGCAGGTCGATGCCCTTCATCACCGAATAGAGCGGCAGGATCATGAAGGGCATGAGAACCTGCGCCATGCCGATGACCACGCCGGTCTGGGTGCGGATGAGCCGGACCGGCGACAGGGCGAGCGCCTTGAGCATCGAGTTGATGACGCCGGAATCCTGAAGCAGGATCACCCAGGCGAGCGAGCGGATCACGCCGCTCACCCAGAACGGCACCAGCACGCAGAGAATGAGAACCAGCCGGAGGCGCGGGCCGACGGCGGTCATCATATAGGCATAGGGATAGGCGGCAAGCACGCAGACCAGCGTCACCCACGCCGAGATCGAGAAGGTGCGCTGGAGAACGGTCAGGTTGACCGGGGTGCCGAAGAACCAGACATAGTTCTGCAATCCCCATTCGGGCTCCTGGAAACTGCGCAGGACGATGGTCAGAAGCGGATAGCCCATCACGGCGAGCAGCAGGAAGAGTGCCGGAAGCGTCAGCCAGACGGGCCGGTGCAGGACCGTCCGCCCGAAGGCGGGCAGCCGCCGGGCCGGTTCGACGCCGGCCCCGCTTCTGTCGATGGCGGAAGGATCGCTCACGGACGTGGCTCCCGGGAGGCTCAGTTACCCGCCAACAGTTCCGTCCACTTCTCGGAGGCGACCGGGAAGTTCTCGACCCAGAACTTGATGTTCTGCTGGTAGCCCTGCGCGATCCGTTCCTGGCTGTTCGTCATGAAGGCTGCGGTGATCTCGTCGACGTCGGGCTTCGCGTCCATGTGGATCGGCGTGTAGGAGGTTTCCTTGGCGAGGATTTCCTGGGATGCCTTGCCGAGATAGGCGTTGATCAGGGCATGGGCCGCATCCGTGTCCTTGACGCCGACCGGGATCGTCATCTGGTCCATGACGACCAGCCAGTCCTGCCAGACGGGCGTGTATTCGGCGCCGTTGCGGATGGCCGTCATCGCGCGGCCGGTCCACATCATGATCATGTCGGCCTCGCCGGATTCGGCAAGCTGCTGCGATTCGGCACCGGTCTTCCAGTAGATCGTGTCCTCGCCGAGAGCCCTGAACTTTTCGAGACCGCGGTCGATGTCCTCCACCGTCATGTTTTCGACCGAGCCGCCATCGGCAAGGACCGCCTGCTCGACCAGGCCGCCCGTCGGGTCGCCGCTGCCGTCGATGGCGCGCACGCCGGGGAATTTCTCCGTATCGAAGAAGTCCTTCCAGTCCTTCGGCGGGTTGTCCTTGTAGGTTTCGGTCTTGTACATGTAGATCACGCCGTAGTTCATGGCGGGAACGCTGCATTCGCCGACCTGGTTCGGCGGGATGTTCGAGATGTCGAGCTTGCTGAAATCGAGCTTCTGGAACAGCGTGCCGCAATGGACGAAGGGCGGCAGGTCGGCGGTGTCGACCACATCCCAGCTCACATTGCCGGATTCGACCTGCGCCTGGACCTTGGCGATCTCGGTCGGCCCGTCGTTGAGCAGCGTCACGCCCGACTTCTCGACGAATTCCTTCAGCGCCGCGATCTGACCGTCCTGATAAATGCCGCCGAAGGAGACGAAGGTGAGCGTCTTGCCCTTCAGGGAGCCTTCCGCCACCTCGCCGGCGACGGGCTTTTCCTGCGCCGTCACCGGGCCTGCCATCAAAATCGTTGCCATTACGGCGGCAACGCCGAACCGGATTCTTCCCATCATGTCCACTCGTTCCCTTTGTTATCCGAATTTGTTTTATGGCCCGCTGTCTTCCTTCTCCCCGGCCGCGAGCAGCTTCCGGGGGACATACTGGTCGAGTTCGGCGACGCCGCTGGTCGGCGGCGAGATGATCCAGAGGACCTCGGCGCGCTCCGGCCCGATATTCCGGGTCCTGTGCGGGGTCGAGGTCGAATATTCGACACTGTCGCCTTCGCGCAGGATGAAGCGCTCGGTGCCGAGCGTCAGTTCCACCTCGCCGCGGATCACCAGGAACATCTCGTTCGTGCCGCCGTGGACGTAGGCGTCCTCGCCGGTCGATCCGCCGGGCTCGAATTCGCCGCTGTAAACCTCGAACTCCCGGATCGGGCGGCTGGACAGAAGCGTTTTGCGATATCCCTCGCTCGGCGGCAGGGCCGGGCGATCGGCCTTTCTGACGATCTGATGCGTCAGGACCGTCCCGTCCTCGAAAAGATCGGAAATACCGATCCCCAGGGCGGTGGCGATGCGCATCAGGGTACTCGTATTGGCGCCGCTCAGGCCTCTCTCGAGCTGGCTGATAAAGCTGGCGGTGGTGCCCGTCATCTCCCCCAGCTCGCGGAGCGTCAGGCGCCGTGTCGTGCGGAAGGTCTTGATCCGCTGCCCGATTCCCCGGGAATCGCCTGCCTCGTTCTCGCGCTCATCGGTCATGCGGATGCTTTTTCAAACGCGCCTTCCCTGCTCACTTAACAGCGTATTAAGTGAACGCATCCCTGGCAAGCGAATTCGTACATGCGCCCTCAAAGGCCGCAATTGTATCGCGTATGCACGAGAATCTGGGAATGGCCGGGTTCGGCCATCAAGCCCCTGAAACTGTCGCGGATCCACCGCACCGCGACGGCGAGTTCGCCGGCATAGTCGTGCGATATGACGTAGTCCATCACGCCGGTTTCCAGGAGGGTGCGCGAATGGTTCGTCAGCTCGTGGCCGACGAACACCGTTTCGCGGGCCTTTCCGACGCTTTCCAGCGCCTTGGCGATGCCGCGGTTGGCGCCGGCGACATTGTAGATCGCGGCCGGATGACCGTTCGCCTCGATATAGCGGATGACCTGCTCGCAGGTGCTCTCCAGCCTTTCGTCGGAAAGCACGCGCTCCTCGATCTTCAGATAGGGAAAATCGGACCGGAGGACCCTGCGGAAGCCCATCTCCCGCTCCTGCTGGCAGCGGAACGGCACGCTCATGGCAAGCAGGATGCTGTTGCGCTCCTTCGGCAGGGCATGCCCGATCAGCAGGGCCGCGACGCTGCCGGCCGCATATTGATCGTTGCCGACATAGGCGCTGCGCCGTGAACTCGGCAGGTCCGTGGTCAGGCAGACGACCGGGACATCCACGGAGCGCAGCTTGCGGATCGCACGGTTGATCGCGGGATGTTCGCGCGCGACGACGACCACGCCGTCGGCGGCCCCGCCCTCCTGCTCGATCTGGCGGGCGAAGGCCATCGGCTCGACCTCGCTGGTCGTCACGTAGACCCCGTCGACCGCCACGCCCGGAACCGAACGGTTGACCTCCGCCGCGGCCTCGGCCATCGCCGCGTTGAAGGACTCGCCGGAATCGCAATAGAGGCGGATGGTCAGGGGCAGGTCCGCATCGGAACGCTCGCGCGTGAGCTTTTCCAGCGCCCCCAGGACGCGCAACCGGGTTTTTTCGCGCACGCCGCTGCGGCTGTTGAGAACGCGGTCGACCGTTGCCGGCCCGACATTCGCAAGTTCCGCGATCTCCTGAATGGTGGGCCCTTTCCAGGCCTTCGATTTCAGGTGATCGGTCATTCCGGTCTCGAACAATGATGCATATCACATCATCTCCCCATTTTCGCGTGCTCTGCAACACCAGATTGCCGCAACATTTACTGCTCTTTTTGCTTTGCAGCAATTTTTAATGCAAATCACATCAGGAATCTCCTCCGATCGTCATTGAATGATGTGATTTCGATCTGAATAATGAGCACGTCCATTGGAGGAGGATATCATGAAAATTACCCGCAGATTGCTGGCTGCCACCCTTGTTGCTGCCGCCGCGCTGGGCAGCGCGGCCGTGGCGCAGGACAGCGACCAGAAGTACCGTTTCGTCATGGTCTCCCACATCGGGTCCAACGACCCGAACATGAACTGGCTGACCATGTCGCTGGAGGAGTTCGAGAAGAAGTATCCGAACGTCACGACCGAATATATTTCGACCAACAACTATTCCGTTCAGGAGCATGTCCGTCTTCTGGAACAGGCGATCGCCACGCGCCCGGACGGTATCGCCGTTCCGATCGTCAGTTCGGATGCGTTCGAGGGCCCGCTGCGCAGGGCCATCGAGGCCGGCATTCCCGTCGTCGCCTTCAACATTCCCGACGCGCGCCCCGACGACGAGCGCATTCCCTACCTGACCTATGTCGGCGGCGACGAATACCTGACCGGCAAGAGGCTCGGCGAATATGCGCTCGAACAGGCCGAGGCCGGCACGATCCCGAAACCGACCCGGGTGGTCTGTGCCAGCCATGACGCGGCGCATCAGGGCCTGAAGGCGCGCTGCCAGGGCATGCGGGAGGTGATGGAAGCGGCCGGCGCGAAATTCGACGAACTGTTCATCGGCGCCGAGCCGGCGACGGCGCGCAACACGCTGCAATCCTTCCTGCAAGCCAATTCCGACACGAACTATATCTTCACGGTGGCAGGCTGGTCGTCGCCCTGGGCCTGGGGCGTGGCGAACGACATGGGCCTCGACCCGGACGTGGACGACAAGGGCGTGACGGTGCTCACCGTCGATGAAGGCCCGGTCTCGATCGAGGGCGTTCGCGCCGGCCACGTGCTGGCCACCAACAGCCAGGGCTTCTGGCTGCAAGGCTATGTGCCGATGGAATGGCTCTACTGGAACAAGGCGTTCGGATACGCGCCGCAGTCGAGCGTCCTGACGGGTCCCGTCGTCATCAACAAGGACAATGCCGACCAATGGGCCGATCTGGTCCGCGGCGTGTTCGGGGATGCGGCCTACGACGCGCAGAACACCTGGTAAAAGGATCCTCCCGGGTCGGGGCGGTCGGGTATCGCAAAAACCCGGCCGCCTCGCACCCGCTGACGATCCCTGCGGCATTCATCGAATTCAGCGAGCTTCAGAATGGCAATGAAACGGCTTATCCGGGGCCAGAGCTTCGGTGCGACCATCGGCGTCGTCGTGATGCTGACGGCCTTTACCCTGATCGACTTTTCCGGCTGGTGGACCCGGCAGACCCTGTCGAACGTCGCACACTTCACCTCGATCCTCGGCTTCGTGGCGATGGGCCAGGCGCTGGTGATCATGACGCGGGAGATCGACCTCTCCGTCGGCTCGGTCTACGGGCTGGCCGGCGTCGCCTTCATCACGCTCGAACCGACGCTCGGCGTTCCCCTGTCGCTGGTCGCCGGCCTCTGCATCGCGGCGCTTGCCGGCTTCGTCCAGGCGATCGCGGTGGTCAAGGGACAGCTGCCCTCGATGATCGTCACGCTGGGCGGCCTCTTCACAGCACGCGGCATCATCTATGTCTGGACCGGCGGCTCGGTGCACAACTTCTCCGAGGCGGCGCGCAATCATCCCGTCACCCGCGCCCTGGGCGGTGAAATCTTCGGCGTGGAGGCGTCGATCTTCTGGCTGGTCGCCGTCGCCATCGTGCTCAACATCTTTCTGTGGGCCACGCCCTACGGCAACCGTCTTCTCGCCACCGGCGGCAGCCGGGAGAGCGCGGAATCGCGGGGCGTGCGCACCGACCGCATCAAGATCACGGCCTTCGTCCTCTGTTCACTGCTTGCCGGCTTCGCGGGCATCCTGACCCTGTGCGACCGGCCGCAGACCCATGTGACGCTGGGCGACCTGATGGAACTGGAGGCGATTTCCGCCGCGGTGATCGGCGGATGCCTGCTCACCGGCGGACGGGGCTCGCTCGTCGGCGCCATCCTCGGCGCTTTCATCGTGGTGAGCTTCCGCTACGAGCTGATCGCGCTCGGCGCGCCCTCGTCCTGGTTCATCACCTTCGTCGGCATCGTCCTGATCGTGGCGGTAATCTTCAACCGGAAACTCGCCCGCTGGCTCGGGCATAGCGTTTGACGCGGGAGACAGGCCAAATGGCAAACACCCATCCTCTCATCCAGGTCAGGAACCTCGATCTCTATTTCGGCGCCTTCCATGCGCTGAAGAACGTCTCCGTCGATTTCCATGCCGGCGAACTCGTGGGTCTGGTCGGCGACAACGGTGCGGGCAAGACGACGCTCATCCGCGTTCTGTGCGGCATCCACACGCCGACTTCCGGCGAGGTTCATTTCGACGGCAAGAAGGTGGAAAAGTTTCATCCCAAACTCGCCATCGACCAGGGAATGGAGACGATCCAGCAATCGGTCGGGCTTTGCGACAACCTTTCCATCGCCCGCAATTTCTTCCTCGGCCGCGAGCCGGTCCGGCGCATCCTCGGCATTCCCTTCCTCGATTTCGCCCTGATGCGCGACAAGTCCACGCGCGTCATCCGCCAGTTCGGGCTGCGTGACAACGTCTCGGCCGACGACGAGGTGGAGCGCCTTTCAGGCGGCGAGCGCCAGTCGGTCAAGATCGGCCGCGCGGTGGAGTTCAAGAACCGCGTCGTGATCATGGACGAACCCACCAACCACCTGTCGGTGCGCGAACGCGAGCACGTCAACGAACTGGCCGTGCAGCTCAAGGAACAGGGCCTGCTGGTGATCTACATCACCCATGACATCTTCCAGGTCCATAAGCTCGCCGACCGCATCGTCATCATGGAGAACGGCGAGAAGATCGCCGATGCTTCCACCCATACGATGAGCGCCGAAGAGCTGGAGGAGGTAATCCGCCAGGGTGGCCGCGTGGTCGAGAAGCAGGAGGCCGTCTGATGGGTGGTCTTTCGGCAATCAAACCGCTCGTCCGGCGGCATACGGAGATCGGGATATTCCTGATCGCGGTCGCGCTCGTTTTCCTGTTTTCGGCCACATCGGACGGCAAATGGGCCAATGTCTATAACATCGGCACCATCCTTCAGGTGACGGCGACGCTCGGGCTGATGACGCTGGGCGTGGCGCTGGTGATCGGCACGGGCGAAATCGACATTTCGGTCGGCTCCACCTTCGGCATGGGCGCGCTGGTCTATCTGTGGCTCGCCACCCGCATCGATCCCGCCTTCGCCGTCATGGCCGCGACCGCGACGGGCTGCGCCATCGGCTTCTTCAACGGGTTTCTGGTCACGCGCACCGGCACGCCCTCGCTCATCATCACGCTGGGCTCGCTGATGATCTTCCGCGGCATCGCCATCGCGCTCACCGAGGGGTTTTCCTTCTCCATCCCCTATGCGGCACGCAACGGCTGGAGCTTCTCGATCCTCGGTGGCGGCGATTTCCTCGGCTTCAACACGGCCATCTACTGGCTGATCCTGCTGGCGGTCGTGCTCACCGTGGTTCTCAAGGCGACGCCGTTCGGCAACCGGCTGCTCGCCGTGGGCGGATCGGCGGAAAGCGCCCATTCGCGCGGGGTCAGGGTCGACCGGATCAAGCTTTCCGCCTTCGTCATCTGCGGCATGCTGGCCGCCTTCGCCGGCTCGCTCGAAGCCGGAAAGCTCGGCTTCGCCGACGGATCGATGGGCCGGCTGATGGAATTGCAGGCGATCGCCTCCTGCGTGCTCGGCGGCTGCCTGCTCGCCGGCGGGCGCATCTCGCTGGCCGGCGCACTGGCGGGTGCCTTCGTCCTCTCCTCCATCCAGTCCTATCTGGTGGTGATGAGCGTGCGTCCGCAATGGTTCATGCTGTTGCTGGGCATCATCGTCGTTCTTGCCGCCTACGGCGACAGGTCGCTACGCCAGTGGGCGCTGAAACGCTGAGGAAATTGAAATGTCCATAAGATTGGCGATCATCGGCGCCGGCATCATGGGGTCCGACCATGCCCGGATCTTCTCCGGCGACCTGCCGGGTGCCTCCGTGCAGGTCGTCTGCGACGCGTCCGGCGAACGCGCACGGGCGGTGGCGGAGGCATGCGGCGCGGCGGACGTGTCGACCGACCCGCTGGAAACCATAGCCCGGGGCGATGTCGACGCCGTGCTCGTGGCAAGCCCCGACGAGACGCATGCGCCGCTTTCGCTTGCCGCGATCAGGGCCGGCAAGCCGGTACTGTGCGAGAAACCGCTGTCGCAAAGCGGGCGGGAATGCCTCGACGTGATCGAGGCCGAAGTCGCGCGCGGGCGGCAGTTCGTCCAGCTCGGCTTCATGCGCCGTTTCGACCCCTCCTACACGGAGATGAAGGCGGCACTTTCGGACGGCACGCTCGGGCGCGCGATCATGATGCACAATTTCCACCGCAACGTGGAGGCACCGGCGAATTTCACCGGGCAGATGGCGATCACCAATTCCGCGCCGCACGAATTCGACGTGGCCCGCTTCGTGCTCGGCGCCGACTATACCGCGATTTCGGTGTTCCAGCCGGGAGCGGTGGACGGGGCGCAGACCGGGGCGCCGGTGTTCATGGTGCTGGAAACCGACCGCGGCCAGCTCGTCAACATCGAGATCAACAACAATGCCGCCTACGGCTACGACGTGCGCGGCGAACTCATCGGCGAGAAGGGCTCGGTCTTCCTGAACGCGCCCATCCATCTGCGCTACAACATCGCCCTCACCGCGGCCGAACGCTACGCCCCCGACTGGCGCCCGCGCTTTGCCGAAGCCTACCGGCTCCAGAACAGGGCCTTCCTGCACTTCGTCCGCACCGGAAGCTTTCCCGCCATCGCCGCGCATGCCTGGGACGGCTACTGCGCCGCCCGCGTCGCGGAAGCGGGCGTCGAGGCGCTCGCGACCGGCGCGCGGGTCGACATCGCGGTGGCGGAGCGCCCCGCCCTTTATCAGCGATCATAAGAGGATACCGACATGAAACTGGGTTTTGTTTCCGATAGTCTCGGCGGCATGAACTTCGAGGAGGTGCTCGACCAGGCCGCCCGCATGGGCGTTTCCGGCGTCGAGGTGAACACGGGCGGCTGGTCGACCGCGCCGCATTTCGACCTTCAGGCGATGAAATCGAGCGCCGATGCCCGCCGTACCTTCGCCCGGGCCTTCGAGACCCGCGGCCTGGAGGTGATCGCGCTCAACGCCAACGGCAATCCGCTGCATCCGACCGAGCCGCAGCAGGGCGAATGCCTGAAGGACACGATCCGCATCGCCGGCGACATGGGAATCACGACGGTCTGCGCCATGTCCGGCCTGCCCGCCGGCCGCAAGGGCGATCTCATGCCCAACTGGGTCGTCTCCTCCTGGCCGCCGGAAACCCAGGAGATCCTGCGCTACCAGTGGGAGGAGGAACTGTTGCCGTTCTGGACCGGCATCGTCTCGCTGGCCCGGGAATGCGGCGTCGAGCGCATCGCCCTCGAACTGCACGGCAACCAATGCGTCTACAACGTCCCCTCCCTTTTGAAGCTGCGCGCGGCGGTCGGCCCTGTCATCGGCGCGAACCTCGATCCGTCGCACCTGTTCTGGATGGGGGCCGATCCGCTCGTCGCGGCGGAGGCGCTCGGCGACGCCGTTCACCATGTGCATGCCAAGGACACGATGCTGAACGGCCCCGTCCAGGCGACAACCTCGCTGCTCGAAAACGGCTCGCTCATGGATATTGCCGCGCGCAGCTGGTCCTACATCACGCTCGGCTTCGGTCACAGCGAGGAATGGTGGCGGCAGTTCTGCTACCGGCTGAGGATGGCGGGCTATGACGGCTGGCTCTCGGTCGAGCACGAGGACGTGCTCCTCAACAGCCTCGAAGGACTGGAAAAGTCCATCACGCTTCTGAAGGGCGTCCTGCCCGTCGCCCAGAGCGATTACAAGCCCCAGGCCATCTGACGGCCGGGACATACGGGCACGGGTCCTGTTCGGACCTCCGGCAACCGTCCGCAATCCCCCGATCGCGACGGACGGTTGCCAGCCCGGACATTAAAAGCGATATATTCCGGCAGACATATTGATGGGGGTTCGTCATGGCAATTTCGAAGTTGCTGCTGGCTCTGTTCATCGTGTCGGGACTTGCGGCTGCAAGCACCGACGCGCGAACGATCACCGACGCCGCCGGGCGGACGGTGGAGGTGCCGGACAGGGTGGAGCGCGTGCTGGCGGCAGGCCCGCCGGCTTCCGTTCTCGTCTACGTGCTGGCGCCGGACAAACTGGCCGGGTGGGTGCGCCAGCCAGGCGATGCGGAAAAGGCCTATCTTCTCCCATCGGTCCGCGATCTGCCGACCTTCGGGCAACTGACAGGCAGAGGCGGAACGGCGAACATCGAGGCCGTGCTGGCCGCCCGGCCGGATGTCATCATCGACGTCGGCACGGTCAACCCGACCTATGCGTCTCTGGCCGACAAGGTTCAGGAACAGACCGGCATTCCCTATGTGCTGATCGACGGCGGCTTTGCGCGCAGTGCCGAGATCCTTCGCGAGGCCGGCGACATTCTCGGCGTTTCCGGCCGGGCCGAGGAGCTGGCGGCCTATGCAGAAGAGAAGCTGAAGACACTCCGGGACGGGCTGGCTTCCATCCCGGAATCCGCCCGCCCGAAAGTCTATTACGGACGCGGGCCGGAAGGGCTGGAAACAGGCCTTTCCGGCTCGATCAACGTCGAAATCCTCGAAGCCGTCGGCGCCACCAATGTCGCGGCCGCGGCTGGCAAGGGCGGGCTGACGCAGGTGTCGCTCGAACAGGTGCTGTCCTGGAAGCCGGATATCGTTCTTGCCGCATCGCCCCAGTTCGCCGCCCGCGTGAAGACCGATCCGCTCTGGGCCGATCTCGATGCCGTCAGGACCGGAAAAGTCTATGTGGCGCCGGGCATGCCGTTTGGCTGGTTCGATTCGCCACCCGGCATCAACCGGCTGATCGGTCTCGCCTGGCTGGAGACCCTGTTCTATCCCGACACCTTCAGGCTCGATCTCGATTCCGAAATCCGCGACTTCTTCAAGCTGTTCTACCAGGTCGACCTCACCGACCGGCAGGTGGACGACCTGACCAGGGGCAGCGGGCCGACGTGACGAGGCCGGTCGCCAGCGAGAGCGTCACGCGCGGATGGATTTTCATCGGAATCCTCACCGTGCTGGCGTTTGCGACCGCCTCGATGATGGTCGGCAAATATGGCAGCGGGCCGGGTCCGCTGCTTTCGGCCATCGGCGGATTGCTCGGCGGAAAGGCGGACGATCCCCTGCTGGCGACCGTGCTGTGGAATGTCCGGCTGCCGCGCGTGATGGCGGCGTTGATCGTCGGCGCGGCGCTGGCCGCCGCAGGCGCCACGTTTCAGGGGTTGTTCCGCAATCCGCTCGTGTCGCCCGATCTGCTCGGCGTTTCGGTCGGCGCGAGCCTCGGCGCGGTGATGGGCATATTCCTGTCGCTGCCCGTGCTGCTGATCCAGCTTGCCGCCTTTGCCGGCGGGCTGATCGCTGTCTCCATCGTCTATGCAGTCGGCTCCCTCATCCGCCGGCGCGATCCGGTGCTGACCCTCGTTCTGGTCGGCATCGCCATTCAGGCGCTGATCGGGGCGGGCATCTCCCTGATCAAGATCCTCGCCGATCCCTACGACCAGCTTCCGGCGATCACTTACTGGCTGCTGGGCAGCATGACCGCGATGACCCGCTTCGACGTCTTCTCCATCCTGCCGGCGGTGCTGATCGGACTGACGCCGATGGTCCTGCTGCGCTGGCGCATGAACGTTATGACGCTGGGCGAGGACGAGGCGCGGACGCTCGGGGTTGACACGCTCAAGGTCAGGCTCGTTCTCGTTGCCGGCGCGACGCTGGTGACGGCGGCGACCGTTTCCGTCACCGGCATCATCGGCTGGATCGGGCTGATCATTCCCCATGTGGCACGCATGCTGGTGGGGCCGGATTTCCGCCGGCTCCTTCCCGCCTCGATGATGATCGGCGCCGCCTATCTTCTGGTGGTCGACATGCTGGCCCGCAGCATCGCCAGCATCGAGGTACCGCTCGGCATCTTGACGGCGGTGGTCGGCGCACCGTTCTTTCTCTGGCTTCTGGTTTCCGGACGGAGGGGCTGGGAATGAAGCTCGAACTCAGCGCGCTCGGGATCGGCTATGGCCGGAAGACCATCGGCGACAACATATCGCTCTCGCTCGCCGGCGGCGAAGTGCTGGCCTTGCTGGGGCCGAACGGAGCCGGCAAGACGACATTGTTCAAAACGATCCTCGGCCTCCTGCCGATCAGGGCCGGCGAGGTGATCCTCGACGGAAAGCCGCTTGCCGAATGGTCCCGCAGGGAACGGGCGCTGAGGATCGCCTATGTGCCGCAGGCGCACGAGACGAGCTTTCCCTTCACCGTTCGCGACGTCGTGCTGATGGGACGCACGGCCTATATCAGGCCGTTCGCCACGCCGGGCAGGCGGGACCGCGAAATCACGGAAACCGTCATGGAAAGCGTCGGAATCGTGAAACTGGCCGATGCCGTCTACACCGAGATCAGCGGCGGGGAGCGGCAGTTGACCCTGATCGCCCGGGCGCTTGCGCAGCAGGCGAGGATCGTGGTGATGGACGAGCCGGCTTCCAGCCTCGACTATGGCAACCAGATGCGCCTGCTTGCGCAGATCCGGCAACTGGCGCGGGCCGGTCTTTCGGTCGTGCTTTCGACGCACAACCCGGACCATGCGTTTCTGGCGGCCGATCGCGTCGCGCTCCTGAAGGATGGCGGGCTTCACGCCGTCGGAGCACCCGACACGGTTCTGACCCCCGAGGCGATGAAGACGATCTATGGTATCGATGTGGTGATCGGCACGGTCGCCGGCGGCGGAGCACCCGTCTGCTCCCCCCGGCTCGACCGCATGCCGTATCGAGGAGAGACGTGATGGTGCGCGAGAACGAAGTCCGGTTGAACGAAGTCGCCGTCGAGCCGCCTGCCCCGGTCGATGCCGGGCTGGTCTATATCGGCTGCATCCACACCCCGTGGACCTTCCGCATGGAAACGCCCCGGCAGGGCCGTCCCGACGGGCCGCTCTGCACCATCGAGGTCTTCGAGCCGTGGGTGGCGGCGCTGAGGGGCATCGAGGCGTTCGAGCGGCTGGAGGTGCTCTACTGGCTCGACCGCTCGCGCCGCGACCTCGTGCTGCAAAGCCCGGCCTCCAACGGCGAGGTGCATGGCACTTTCTCGATCCGCTCGCCCGTCCGGCCGAACCCCATCGGCACCTCCATCGTCCTGCTGGAAAAGGTGGAGGGCGCGACATTGTTCGTGCGCGGAATGGATTGCCTTGACGGAACGCCGCTCATCGATATCAAGCCGGACCGGACGCTGTTCAAGCCGATCGCACCGCCGCAGAAGGGCGATTTCGAAACCGGACAGGGCGACGCCGTCCATCATTGCCAGAAGGCTTAGCGTTTCATTCAGAAGGTAAGATCATGTTTGCCGCGACGACAATCGAAACCGACGACAAGGCCGCCTTCTATCGCGAACTTACGGCCCAGCTTGGCGGTCTTCTCCACGGCGAGCGCGATTTCATCGCCAACGCCGCCAATTTTTCCGCCCTGGTTTTCGATCTCGTGCCCGACCTGAACTGGGCGGGCTTCTACTTTCTCAGGCAAGAGAACGAACTGGTGCTGGGCCCCTTCCAGGGCAAGGTGGCCTGCGTGCGCATTCCGGTCGGCAAGGGCGTGTGCGGCAGCGCCGCCGCGGAACGGAAAACGCAACTTGTGCCCGATGTTCACGCCTTTCCCGGCCACATCGCCTGCGATGCCGCCTCGCGGTCCGAGCTTGTCATGCCGCTGGTGAAAGACGGAAAAGTGCTCGGCGTTCTCGATCTCGACAGCCCGCTGCCCGGCCGCTTCGATGCCGAGGACCAGGCAGGTTTCGAGGCGCTTGCCGCCCTCTATGTCGCGGCAAGCGATTTCTGAAGGATCAGTCGACGGCGACCATCACGTCCGATGCCTTGACGACCGCATAGGCAGCCCCTCCCACGGCCAGGCCGAGTTCGTCCACCGCCTCGTTGGTGATCGAGGACGTTACGATCACGCCATTGCCGATGTCGATGCGCACATGGGCCGTGGTCGCTCCCTTCGTGACCTCGACAATCTTGCCCTTGAGACGATTGCGGGCACTGATCCTCATGACTCTACTCCTTCACATAGATGGGGCGGACACGAATACAGCATCGTTCCGCGCGACGGAAGGCAAGCCAGACGACCGGTTCCGATTACATGCGCCGGATCGACCCGGAAGAACCCTTATAAACGGCTTTATTGTCTGGAGAGAAATGGTGCCCGGAGAGCGGATTCAAGCCACCGACGCGCGGATTTTCAACAGAACCGGGAAGCGCGGCCCCCAGTTCACAACGCTTCAGCCGGTATGGCCGGGATTGCGTGGAAAACCGCCGGTCTGGTCTTCGTCGGAAATGAAAGAAAATGGATATCTTATCCATCGTTGGATTTCTGAGGCGTAAGAACTTCGCCGAAAAATGACTATGACTTTCTGAGCGAAGTAAGACGTGATCCTTTCACAGGAAAGGTCTAATTTCGTCGACAGGATTAATATGAATTCAACGCATATCCGTCATCATAAAACTGTCCGAGATACTGATGCATGAGGGAGTGAGCGCGTGGCAATAGCAATCATCACCCTTCGCGACCGGGTGCAGCCCATAGCCAGGCAGATGATGGTCGGGCTGGTCGTCGCCTCAGTCATTTTCATCGCATCCCTGTTCGGCATTCTCACCCGCCCCGTGGGGTTTCTTGCTGCCCTGTGGCCGGCCAATGCGATCCTGCTCGGTCTCATGGTGCGAAACCCGGTCATGGCCTCGATATGGGGGTGGTCAGGCGCCTTCCTCGGATACATCGCCGCCGATCTGGCAACAGGTGGCGAAATCGGCATCACCATATGGCTCACCGTCGCCAATATGGCAGGCGCCGTTACCGGCTATCTCTTGTTCCAGTTGCTGCCGGAAGCCGATCGTCGACTCAGCCGGCCTCTTTCCGTGCTCTATCTGTTTGCGATCTGCCTTGTGGCAGCAGCAGTGGCAGCCCTCGTCGGTGCGGGAGCCGCACGCAACGTTTTCGGCAGGAGCTTTCTGACGGGGCTTGAATTCTGGTTCGTTACGGAGCTGGTAAACAACCTCGTGATCCTGCCTGCGATACTCACATTTCCCGCCTCGTCGAAAGGGCGGCAACCTCCTTTCGATCCACTCTGTCCACACCGCAGCTTAGACAAGCTGTCATGGTGGCGGATCGCGCCACTGGGAGCGCTCCTCGCCTCGGTGATCGCAGGGATGTGGATAGGCGGTCCCGGCGCGGTCGCGTTCGCCGTACCGGCGTTGCTATGGTGTGCCCTTACCTATTCCGTGTTCATAACCGCCGTTCTGACCATGTGCTGCTGCGGCTGGCTGCTCGTCGCCATCTCGGCCGGCATCGTCCAGATTCACATGCAGGGCGATATCCTCGCCGCGACATCGTCGCTCAGACTCGGAATCGCCCTTATCGCGTTGGGCCCGCTCACCGCTGCCGGCATCAATTCAGCCCGGACCGAACTGCTTTCCAGACTGGCTCACGCCGCCGATCACGACCACCTGACCGGCGTGCTTGCCAGACGGGCATTTATGGACCGTTCAGCCCGCATCTTCGGTGATCAAACCCAAGGCAACCGCCAGTTGGCCGTGTTGGTGCTCGATATTGACCATTTCAAGCAAGTGAACGACCGATACGGCCATGCGACCGGCGACAGGGTGCTGGTCGCTTTCGCTCGTGCTGTCGCAGACGTGCTGCGCCCCGAGGACATCTTCGGGCGAACCGGAGGTGAAGAATTTGCCGTGGTCCTGCCTCACGCATCCATTGGACAGGCGGAGACGGTCGCGGAGCGCATTCGCGCAGCTGTCGAAAAATCGAGCAACGACGATGGGGATGCTGTCCCGGTAACAGTCAGCATAGGGGCAGCAGCGTCAAGCCAACATCCATCCGCCGATCTTGAATCACTCCTCGCAACGGCTGATCAGGCTCTCTATCGCGCGAAGAGACAGGGAAGAAACCAGGTCGTAGTCGGTTAAACACAGCTCTCTTCCCACCTTGGCTTGGCGATGGCTTCGGTGGCTATCGCCAGCCCCGGGAATCGCCACCCGGCCGCCGATCACGTCTTGGTTTGCCGGAGAGCAGGCGGACAGCTTTCGTCCGGCCGAGGTCGAGACCTGCCATATTTAGAAATCAGCCCATTGACCTTGAAGAACAGCCGTTGGCGACGCCGTCGCGCCTACCGCCTGATATTTCTCCCGCGCATTCTCGCCGCGTCTCGCGATGGCGGCAGGCCGAACTGCCGGGCATATTCGCGACTGAACTGCGTCGGGCTTTCATAACCCACGCCGAATGCGACGGACGTGGCATTGCCTTCGCCGGCGATCAGAAGGGATCGCGCGTGTAGCAGGCGCACATGCTTCTGGTATTGCAGCGGGCTGAGAGCCGTCACCGCCTTGAAGTGGCGGTGGAACGCAGAAACGCTAAGTGCCGCCATCTCCGCCAGGGCCTCGACGCGCAGCGGCTTGGCGAAGTTTGCCCTGATCCACTGGATGGCGATGCCGATCCGCGAAAGAGCGGTATCGGGGGTGGCGATATCCCGCAGCATCCAGCCCAGCGGCCCCTGCAGCACCCGGAAGAGGATTTCGCGCTCATAGGCGGGTGCCAGCGCTGCGATCTCGTTCGGGTGCTCCATCAGGCGCAGCATGCGCAGCCAGGCATCGAGCAGTTGGGGCGTGACAGGCGCGACCGAGAAACCGGGGCTGTAGAGCTCACCTCCGGCAGGTTTGGGCAGGTCCGCCAGCAGATTGGCGACGATCGCCGGCTCCAGCGTCAGGCTGATTGCGAGATAGGGATCTCCGTCATCAGACGCATGCACGGAACCGACCGCCGGCAGATCGACGGACATGACGAAATACGTCGCGGGATCATAGCGAAACGTCCGGTCGCCGACCGTCATGGTCTTCGAACCGGCCAGGATCAGATTGATCATGGGATCGTAGACGGCAGCAAGCTGATGTTCCGGGATTTCTCCCTGCACCATAGCGACCCGTGGAATACCTGTCTCGGTGCGGCGGTTCTCCGCCCGTGACGCCAGTTGCCTGAGCTCCTGAAGCTGTGTGTCCATGCCTTTTGTTGTTTCATAGGGGCGCCGCACATTCAACGAGAAAGCAGAATCAGGCAAGATTCGAAGAGGATCGTGCGAGCGACGGCGTGGACTTACCGGCTATCGTTCAGGTATCCGATCAAAGGAGCACCACATGAGCATCGTCATCATCACCGGCGGCAGTCGCGGCCTCGGCGCCAGCATCGCGGTCCAATGCGCCAGGCGCGGCATGGGCGTCATTCTTACCTACAACAGCAACGGCCGAGCAGCCGAGAAGGTTGTCAGCACGGTCGAAGCCGATGGCGGCAAGGCAGTCGCTCTCGAGCTGGACGTCAGCGACAGTGCGGCGTTCCCCGGGTTTCGCGATGCAGTCGGCGAGGCTCTGGCAAAGACATGGAACGCCCGGACCTTTGATTTCCTCGTCAACAATGCGGGGTACGGGCTCTACAACCCGATCGCGACAGTGACGGAAGAAGAGTTCGACGGGCTGTTCCGCGTGCATCTCAAGGGGCCGTTCTTCCTCACGCAGGCACTGCTTCCCCTGATGGCCGACAGCGGTCACATCGTGAACGTGACGAGCGCAACCAGCCGTGTCGCGACCGCCGGTGTCGCGCCATACGCCTCCTTCAAGGGCGGCCTCGACGTGCTGACCCGCTATATGGCCAAGGAATTCGGCGGGCGCCGCATCCGCGCGAACTCCATCGCACCGGGACCGATCCGCACCGAACTTGGCGGAGGACTCAGCGAAGCATTCGAGGTGCTGCTCGCCGGGCAGACGGCGCTCGGGCGCGTCGGCGAACCGGACGATGTCGGCTGCATGGTCGCCAGCCTGCTGTCGGACGAGAACCGCTGGATCAACGCCCAGAACATCGAAATCAGCGGCGGCTACATCATCTGAGGAGGTTCACATGCTCGATCATATCTTCCTCACCGTAAGCGACACTGCTCGTTCGGTCGCCTTTTACGAAAAGGTGCTCCCGATCCTCGGGATCACCGCCCGACACGACTATGACGGCAAGGACGGTCCGGCGGGGCACCCCGACCTCAAGGGATTCGGCGCGAAGGGCCGGGTGTTCTTCTGGCTGCGGGAAGGCACGGCAGCACCGGGCGCGGTGCATGTCGGTTTCGTCGCCGAATCCGAGGCGATGGTGAATGCCGCCCATGCCGAAGCTCTGGCGGCCGGCGCAGCCGAGATCCATCCGCCGGGACCGCAGCTTCACTACGATCCCCGCTACTACGCGGCGCAGGTCAGGGATCCGGACGGCTACAGTCTCGAATTCGTCTTCAAGAGCTGGCAGCACGGGAGTTGATGCGATGACCACGAACACCGTGCGCGCAGTGGTCGATGCGCTGATCGCCGCAACCAATGCCTTCGATGCGGCCGCGGCACTGAGCTGGTTTACGCCGGATGCGGTGATGAACGATCCGTCGACCGGCCACCGGTTCGACGGCCATGCCGGCATCCGCGACTACGTCGAGCGATACTTCATCGGCTATCACACGGTCACGCGTTTCCTTTCGATCGAGAGTATCAGCGAAACCCGAGCGCGCGCGAGAGTCGATTTCACCGGCGACTTCGGTCACGAGATCGGCCTTCTCGACATCTCGGTCAACGCCGATGGACTCATCACGCGCATCGACGCCGATCTCGAATAATCACAGAAGAAACATCCCCATGAACACTCTCATGATCTATGGAGCCGCCGGCTATACCGGCGGCATGTCAGCGGAGCATGCTGCATCTGCCGGACTTAACCTCGTTCTTGCAGGTCGCGAGCAAGACCGGGTGAGACTTGAAGCTCTGGCGGGTCGTCTCGGCGCCGGTGTCAGGCTATTTTCGATCAACGATCCCGATGCGATCGCGGCCAGCCTCGAGGGCGTCTCCGTTCTGCTCAACGCCGCCGGTCCCTTCGCGAACACGGCCGAGCCTCTCATGTCTGCCGCCATCCGCGCCGGGGTCCATTATCTCGATTTTTCGGCCGAACTCGACACATACCGCGAGGCATTGGCGCTCGATGCCCGCGCTCGCGCAGCCGGCGTCATGCTTCTGCCGGGGAGCGGTGGAAGCGTCGCGATGCTGGGTAGTCTTGCCGGGCATGTCGTCGCGCGCATCAAGAACCCTCGAAAGATCAGCATCGCGCTTCATGTAGCGGGGGCGATGTCGAGAGGGTCGGCGACCAGCGCGAGCCAGAATCTCGTGACGGAGACACTTCATCTCGTCGCTGGCGAACTCGTCACGCGCAGCCCGGAAGAGGTGCGCGACTTCGACTTCGGCAGCGGGCCGCAATCCTCGTTCCCGGCAACGCTGCCTGATCTTGTGACGATTCACCAGGCAACCGGCGTGCGAGACATCGAAACCTTCGTTCATGTCACCGCTGGCGCGTTCCCGACGGGAGACGTCAAGGATCTGCCTGCCGGCCCCAGCTTCGAAGAGCGTGAAGCGAACCGCTATCATGCGGCCGTCGAAGTGACCGACGCGGACGGAACGGTGACACGTTCGGTGCTCGATACGGTGAACGGCTACACCTTCACGTCTATGGCCGCCGCGGAAGCTGCGCGGCGTGTGCTCGGCGGTGAGGTTCGGCCCGGCTTTCAGACGCCTGCGGGACTGCTCGGTTATGACTTTGCCGAAACGATCGCCAATACGCGGATCACGGACAAATAGGAGAAACAACATGACGATCGACCGCATCGAGATGCCGGTGAGCGACCCCGACATGGCCCGGCGGTTCGGTGAGGCGGCACTCGCGCCGTTCGGCGTGGAGTGCCTTCTATCGGTTCCGCGGAATAGCCGGCGAAGCGGGTCATCCTCCGGAAAGAGGTCGATTTCGGTCGTGTCGCCATCTGCTCGACGCTAACATGAACCCTTGAAACAGGGAGGCGAATATGATCCGCGACCTGCTGGATTACCTCAAACGCCTGTCCTCGTCGGGCATCATATCCGAGAGGCCTGCGCCGACTACGGAGCGACCTTGACGGGAGGCAGATCGGAAGACCCCAACTCCTGCATATGGCTGTCGCGGATGGCGCCCAATCCCTGGAGCAGAGCCTTGGCGCCGTCTTCGCCGTAGCCCCGGCGGCTGATGGCGTAGAGTGCGACCCCTTCGGCGCCTTCCAGGGGTACATAGCGGTAGGCATTCCACTCGACGATGATGGGGTTGGCCTGGAGATCGCTCAGCACGAAGTCGAGCAGAACCTCGCCGGTCTGCTCATTCTGGAGGATACTGAAATTGGCGACCTTGTCGGTCTGCTGGCGCTGCTGGATCATTTTGACCTGTGCGCCGGCGCTGTCGATCGGCCGTACATTGCCGAGCAGCGCTTCGACAAGGAACATTTCGGTATAGGTGTTTCCCGTCTGTCCGGCCGGCAGATATTCCTGCTTGAAGTAGGTCGTCGACGGCTGCGACGACCAGGAGAGCACGAATGCCTTGTCGTCGAATGTAATGGGTCCGGGAATGCCGAGGCGGTCGGGTGCGGTTGCCGACTGGGCCATTGCCGGCAGGGCGAGCATCGCCATCACGGTGGCAACGGCGAGCGATCTGATAAGGGTAGCCATAATCGTTCCTTTCACGGTGAGGCAGTCCGGAGTGGACCCTTCTTCATCATCTAGGACGCTTTTGTCTCAGACAAGCTTGGTCGACGCCTGTGAAAATGCATTCCTTCCCGGACGCGGAACATATCGGGCGCCTGGCCGGGCAAGAAGAAAAAAGCAAATGCTGGCGCGCAGGCCAGTCCCCGACTGAAATTCAGCGGGCCGAACTTCGCCTCTCTTCCCGGATAGCCGAGCCGTGACGATCTCCGGCGAGCGGTCTTCCTCGGCAGGACAGGACAGGCGGCTATGGCGCGCCGCCGAGGCGCCTTTCTGCTTCCGCACGGTCGGGGGCGTTTTCGGCGATTGCCGTCATCTCGCTGGAGAACGCGTAGCCGGCGCCGCTTCTGGCGAACACCTTCCAGCCTTCGTCCTCTCCGAGACGGAAACGGATCAGCAGCAATTGCGGGGCTTCCGAGCCGGGCTGGTAGGTAAAGGCATCCGTGATCGCGCCCGTCACGCCTGCATCCTTCCTGGTGATCTCCAGTTGTCGCTGGAGATTGCCCTCCAGGAGATAGATCGCCACCGTGTCCGGCGTGTTGATCACCCCGAGTTCGAAATCCCCGAAGCTGTAGCGTTCGAGGACAGGCTGGGATTGCGGGTCGACGGTCCGCGGCATCGGCACGGGCGCTGGGCGTATCCCCATGCGCGTACCGGGCTGGGCGGATTGCTCGTCGGCAATGTCGGGCGCTCTCTGCCGTGATACGGTCGTCGGCGCTTCGGCCGTCGATGGCAGCGGCGATCGCAGCATAGGCATGGCGACGATCACCCCGATGGCCACGGCGCATGCGCCTGCCGCGACGGGCACGAGGCGATTGGCATGGTCTCTCAGCCACAGGCGAAGGCGCGCCCATGCGCCGGGCCGGTTTTCCGGACCGGGACGAGCGATATATTGCGCGAAAGCCTCCGTACTGCGGCGCACCGTATCCTCCATCTTCCGGGGATCCGGCTCCGGGACGGGAATACTGGACAGCATCTCGAATGGATTCTGTTCCGCACGGCTCATAGCAGGTCTCTCAAAGATTTACGTGCCTTGTGAATATGCCAGGAAACGGTAACCTCCTTGCATTGCATGATCCTGGCGGCCTCTGCATGGCTCAGGTGTTCACCATATACCAGAAGCACGGCATCACGTTGCTTTTCAGGCAGTTCGCGCACCCTGCGCCATATATCCTCCACCCGCATACGGTTTTCCTGATCCGGCTCCATTTTTTCGGGAGCGATCAGAGCGACCCTTGAAGCCATTTGCCGGCGGCGCTGCTGGCTGCGCTGGAAATCGCGAACCGCGTTCAAGGTGACGCGATAGAGCCAGCTCGTGAAACTGGCCCGGCCGTCGAAGCCGGGCAGGATCGTGGCGAGCCGCATGCAGACCGACTGCGTGACATCCTCGGCGTCGCTCCGGTGTCCAAGCCAGCGAAACGCCGTTTTCAGGATGAACGGGTAATGCAAGGCGACCAGCCGCTCGAACGCGGCGACATCGCCTGCCTTTGCAAGCCTGACGAATGTGTCCGTCTCCTGCGGTGGCGCGATCGTCCCGCTCCTCGCCGAACCGCCATCGACCGGATGCCTCGTACCGGTAATGCCCACCCCCATCTCCCTGAATTATATCACTCCCTGTTGAAGTCTAGACAATGAGCATCACTTCATCAAGCATGCCGTCTTCGAGGAATGGCCGGCTTAGAGATTGTCCAGTCCCGAGGCGATATCGATGAGCCGGATGAACTCGGCGCGCCTTCCGCTCTCGTCGGCGCCACGGCCGGCAACGGCGAGATTGCGGATATCGGCCCAATCCATCCCGGCGAGATAGCTGGAATTCCGGAGCTTTTGTCCGAAGGCTGCGACGGCAACGGCAAAGCGGGTGTCTTCATTCGCGTCATCGAGCGGTGCGGATTGCGCCTCGGCGAGGATCGGCGTCTCGATCAGTTCGCTGACATCGCCGTCGGGCGCCTTGTAGCGGATTTTCAGGAAGCCGTACTCATCGATGTTTCCGCTTGCGGCCGTCACGGGATGCTCATAGCGCAAGGGATCGTTCGCTCCATCGGCGCCTTTCGGGGTGATCTCGTAGATGGCGGTGACGCTGTGGCCCGCGCCGATGTCGCCCGCATCCACCGCATCGTTGTTGAAATCCTCACGATCGAGCAGGCGCGTTTCATAGCCGATCAGCCTGTATTCCGACACGGTGGCGGGATTGAAATCCACCTGCACCTTGACGTCCCTGGCGACGGTCATCAGGGTTCCGCCCATCTCTTCCACCAGAACCTTGCGCGCTTCGGAATAGCTGTCGATATAACTGGCATTGCCATTTCCGGCCTGCGCCAGCGCCTGCATCACCCGATCGTTGTAATTGCCGCGTCCAAAGCCGAGCACCGACAGGGATATGCCTTCGCCACGCTTCTGTTCGATCAGCCGTTCGAGCGCTTCGGGTTCGGAAATGCCGACGTTGAAATCCCCATCGGTCGCCAGCAGCACACGATTGATGCCGTCCTTCCTGAAGTCCTGTCCGGCCAGGCGGTACGCGCTTTCTATCCCTTTGGAACCGGCGGTGGACCCGCCCGGCTCGAGCGCTTCGAGCGCCGCCAGGATTTTTGCCTTCTGGCTCCCGGGTGTCGGCTCGAGGGCGATCCCCGCCGATCCGGCGTAGGTGACGATGGAAATGGTGTCATCCGCCCGCATTGCATTCACCAGCAGGGCGAAGGCACGCTTCAGGAGCGGCAGCTTGTCGGGCGTGTTCATCGAGCCCGACGTATCGATCAGCAGCACCAGATTGGCAGGCGGCAGTGTCTCCGTATGCAAACGCGGGCTTTTGATCCCGATATGGACAAGCCGGTTCCCGGATTTCCAGGGAGAGTGCGTAACCGTCACCGTCGAGGCAAACGGTGCGTCTGCCTGATCCGGCGCCCCGTAGTCGTAATCGAAGTAGTTGATAAGCTCCTCCACGCGAATTGCGTCGGGTTCGGGACGTTCTCCCATCTCCAGCAATCGGCGCGTAAAGGCATAGGATGTGGTGTCCACGTCGATCGAGAACGTGGATACCGGGTCTTCGGCGACGATCTGCACCTTGTTCGCATCGAAGCCGGGAAACCGGTCTTTGGAAGCGGGGACCAGGTGCGGTGCATGACCACGATCCCGGATGAGGGAAAGCTCCGCGGGGCGTGCAAGGGCCGGCATCTCCTGCCGGTCTGTGAAGGCCGGCTCTCCAGCGGGATTTCTCAACAGGAAGGCACCTGCCGCTATCGCTGCGAATACGGCAAGGGCCGTTCCCAAAAGAAAATGTCTTGGCATCTTCGAAATTCCCGTTCTCTTCAGGATGGTTGTTCCTAAGACGAGACGGGCTTTCGCTTCCTTGGCGGTTTTTTTTCAAATCTCCCGGCGGGTGTCCCCAGCGCGGGTTTTGGTGCGCGCTTCGTCGCTCCCCCTCGCCGAAGGCCTTGACGACCGGGAGCACGCCTTCAGGCTACCAGATATCGCGTTCGATCAGCACCTGCGGGTTGTCCTTGCCGTCATAGCTCGCATCGACGGCGAAATGCATGATCTGGAATCGTCCATCCCGGAAGCCCCAGCGGGTCAGGGAATAGGCATCGGCGAGGCCACGCCACTTGTTGTATTCCTCCATAGTCCGGCTGTCGGGATCGTATCGGGCGTTCACGACCTGTCGGCTGTCCACCGTCCCTGTAATCGTTATGCCTTCCACGGCCGCTTCCGGGTCGCCGCCAGCATAGCGGACCTCGACCACCGGAGAGGGAAAAAACACCGGCGAGGCCACGCCGTATTGGTCGACAAGGACATAGACAAAGCTCCGGTTATAGGCCCCTTCGCTGCACAGGAACTGCACTAGCAATGCATCGCGCGCCGCGCCATCCTCGCCGAACCAGAGCGGATAGGCGATCCGGGCGTCGCCGGCAGCAGCCATTTCCTCCTCCGGTGTGCAGTCTTCCGGCAGGCTCTCGCGATGGAGGGCTTGGGCCTTCTCGATCGCCCCGGCCTGCCAGCCGTCGACCTGGGCCTGCGCGCCGCCCGTGATCGGGACCGCCCAACAGGACAGGACAGCGGCGATGCCCGCCGGCGTGATCGGCCTCATGTCGCCCCCGTTTCAGCACGATAGCGCTCGAGCATGTCACTCAGCGGGGTATGGAGCAGATCGCCCCCAAGCCGGGGCGGCGGCCCGTAGCCGAACGAAAACGCAAAGCGCCCATCCCTTTCGATCTGGAGATCGCAGATCGTCCAGCGTTCCTTGTTCCCCTTCCCCATAGCTTGGGCCAGTTCGACGAATTTCTCCTTGTTCGCCAGGCGAAGCCGGAAGCTCAGCTTTTCCAGCGACCCACCCGGCTTTTGCGCGATGACGATCGCCTGGTTGCTGATGCGCTGGCCTCCATCGATGAGCAGTTCGAGGTTGACGCCGATCCTGAGCCAGTCCCGATCCTCCCACTCCCCGTCATGAAGATCGCTCACGTCTGCGGCGACCGCCTTGACGAGCGCCGCCTGCAATTGGTCGATCGCCGGAGGTTTCGGCTGACCGCGCAAGGATCTCAATATCGAACCAAACATTACGGCTTCTCCTTTCGGGTGTCCCCACCCGTTCTGCGCCGTCCGGGACCTTCCAGCAGCATGAGGCCGATGGAAATTGCCCATGACGGTCTCCATGCAGGTCGGAATGTGAAACCAAGAGTCTCACTGGACGACCCGGGTTCGCAATCCGACAATGGGACGTCATGGTAATCGCTATCCTTGGTGGCGTTGACATTTTTTTCGGGGACCGCAGCCAAGCCTTGCCGTTTCCCGGACGTCCCACACTCGAACGCAACCCGAACTGACGGCCCAGCAATGATCGATCCAAACTTGCGCGCCGCCCTGCAGCCGCTGGCCTTTCCCGCAGCGGCAGCCGGCGTTCTCATCGTGGTGGCATGGATGTTCTTTTCGATGGCTGGACAGGTGCGCATCCCCTACGATCCCGAAGCCCTGTTCACCCGGTCCGTCTATGTCGACCGGATCGAAAACCATCGCGAACGGGTCCCGCATAAATCGCAACGGCCGGGATATTTACTTCGACCGGCCAGATCCCTTCTGGCCGATGCCTATCCGGGCGTCTCCTTCAGGCTGAGCGGGCCCGCCGTTTCCATTTCCGTGCCGGTGGAGACCGATCTGGACCTGACCCTGACCCGCGATCCGGTTGAAGCCAGCCGCATGCATCGCGCGAATCCCGGTTCCACATTCGTCATCGACGTGGTCGGGGTTCGCCACAATGGCAGCGTGCTCGCCGAGCCCGTCGCGGAATACGAGCGTCTGATCACCCGCAAGACACGCTACGGCAATCTCGGCAGCGCGGCCCTGCTGCTGGCGCTTGTCCCGGCCGGCATTCTCGTCCTGCGTATTCGCAGGCTTGTCGCGGCCCTCTGAGCGCGTGCAAAATCTTCGGGGGAATTTTTTCGCATGCGGCCAAGGTCGGCGCACCTCCGGGCGTCTGGTATGAAAACAGGAAAGGAGAACCCCATGCGTCTTGCCCTCTTCGCTGCTGCTCTGTTGATGACCACCGGCGCCCCATCCCATGCTCAGGACAGCACCGCCACCTTGCGCGAGGCGCTTGGCCGGCTTCCCGAGATTGTCCTCACCAATCCCGTTGCGGATCAGGCCTATTTCGTCGACATGGCGGCGCTCTGGCAGCTGAACCCTTCCGCATCGCCTGCCGAGACCTTGAACCGGCTCAACTTCGGACGCTTCGTCGCGCCGGTCAATGTCATGGCCAACGCGCTGCCGGGCTTTCCCGAGGAGTGGAAGGAAAAGGCCGGCATCGATGCAAGGGAGATCAGGTACTTTGCCGGTTTCGGGCAATCGCATTTCGCGGTCAGCTATTGGGGCCTCGCCGATGAAGCGGCCACAGGCGAGATGATGACCGGGCTCTCCGGCCTTGGTTTCGTTTCCGCTGGCGATGGCGTGCTGGGCAATGGCAAGCCGAACGCCATCGACCCCTCCGCGATCGATCCGCGCAATCCCTGGCGGGGTGCCGTCGGCCAGGCCAGTTTCGTCGCCCGGCAGGGCAGCGTCCTGATCCAGGCGCCGGCGCCCGAGGCGATGGCCAATCTGCTTTTGGGGGAAGGCGATGCCGGCGCCGCCGGCAACATCGTCGTGGCAACGGCACTCGACGGCATCGACGGTGCCTTGACGGACGGCACGCTGATCCAGGCCATGCTGATCTCGCCCGTCCTGGGAATGGCCTCCATCGATCCGGGCACGATGCTGGTCCCCGACGCGCAGAACATCGATGATATGCGCGCGGCGATCGAGGCGCAGATGAAAACCGCACAAAAGGGTATTCCGCCCTATCTGGGCGGCATTCTGGTTGATGCGCAAACAGGCGACGCACCTGCATTGGTGGTGTCGCTCGCCTATCAAGACTGCGCCACCGCCGATACGGCGATCACGCAGATCGAGGCGCGGTGGAACCAGACCATGCAGGAGCAGAACCCGGTGGAAATCTCGGGGAGGTCGGTCGAGAGCGGCAGCGGGTTGTGCGCCGCGACCGTCACCTTTATCGACGCCGCTCCCGACCCGTCTTCCCCGGTTCTGGCGCGCCGCGTCCTGGACGCTGTCATGCGCCGGGAATTCACGGTGCTGCAGATCGGTCAAACGCAATGATGCGCCTGTGGGTGGCAGCGCCTCTCCTTGGGGCCGGCCTTGCCGTCACCCCCTTATGGGCCCAGGACGCCGGCATCCCCTTGTCCACCTGCCTCCATGAGGCACAGGGGGTGACGGTCGAGATGCTCGATTGTCTCGATGCCGAACATGTCCGGCTCGACGATATCCTGAACCAGGTGTGGTCCGAAGCAATGTCGGAACTGGAAGACGACATGGCCGATGCGCTCCAGTCATCGCAACGCGACTGGCTGGCCTATCGCGACAGCACCTGCAACACCGAGGCCGCATTTCAAGGCGGCGGCAGCTTTTCGGGAGTCGCCGTCCTCGATTGCCGGGTCCGGCTGGTCGGCGAACGCATAGACTGGCTCAAGGGCCTGCTGGACTTGCCATCCTCCACCTCCCGGACCGTCCAGTAATTTCAAGGAGGCCCAGTGACGGCGCTGAGAGCATTTCCGCTTTTCCTCGCATCGCGAAAACGCTCTATCTCTTTGTTTTCACGCAATTCCGGACGCAAAATCGGTTCCCGCTTTTGCCTGCAACTGCCCTAGTCGAGCAGCCGATCCCGTCCGAGGATGAACAGGGTGTGGCGCATCCAGAGATCCGCCGTTTCGGCGCCGGCCAGTGCCGCCATCTGCTCGTGGCCCTTTTCCAACTCGGAGAGTTCTTCACTGGAGAGCTGATGGAAAATGGCGCGTGAGAGCGTGTGCTCGCGAAAATCGCGATAAGTGCCGGAAAAACCGGTTCCGGTCATGGCGGCGTCGATCATGATGTCGGCATGAAGAGGATCGCATTGGCTGGCGATGCGATCGCGTTCGGCATCGAGGGCGCGGATCAGCACACCCTCGGCATCGACATATTCGGCTTCGTCCACGCTCGCAGGCAGATCGGGCGGGCTGGCCGGGCAATCGCCTGAAGGCACAAGGCCATCGCGGGGCTGGCCGGGCACCACCAGCCCGTCGTAAAGCGGCTGGAGATGGGCCGGATCGAGTTCGGTATTGGCCGTCACGCATGAGACCAGGGTGAAGCCCCGGGGCGAGGGGATGACGCTGACGACGAATGCTCCGCCGGCATCGATCTTGCCCAGAAAGTGATGGGCGGCGGAACCGTTATGCGTGAAATGCGCGCTGTCTTCGATCGGACCGGGCGCCACGACCTTCTCGCGCATCATCTCAAAATGATTGGTCGAGAGAAAAAGCGCGTTCAGCTCTCCCTGGGTGAAGTCGCCATAGGTGGCGTCATAATGAAAGACGATCTCGCAAAGGTTCGCAGCCGGTTTGGCGGTCGGCAGATCGGCGTCGGTCGTCTTGACGCCGATAAGGCGTGAACTGGCAGCCGGATCAATGCTTTGGAGGGTTGCGCTGAACCCGGCGGGAACAACGAGCGTCAATCCATGATCGGGCTCAATCACGATCTCGGCCCGCGCGCCCGTGGCCATCGCGGCAATCGCGACGGCGATCAGCATAGGTTTCATCGCCTCTCTCCCTTTTCTGATTTGATTGAAAGCGCGACGCGTTCGCCGTCGTCGATCCGATGACGACATGCCTTCGATTCAACGTCCACCGACGCCGCCGCCGCCGCCTCCCCCGCCGGCGTGGCCATTTGTCATGCCACTGGTTTCCCCCGGCGCGCTTGAGGCGGGATCTCCAACCCCTATGCACAGGGCAAGGGCTACCGCAATTGACGTGCAAAGCTTACGCATCATCTTCTCCTTCTTCTTCTCGGGTTAGAGCGTAGGACGATTTCAACAATCTGGACCTTGGCAGGATGTTCGCCAGAGTCCGGGTGCCGCATCCGCAACGCTTGGCCGCAGCCTCCTTGTGCGGGCTGGCCCCGATGAGCCGACAGCCCGGATGATGGGCCGGACGCGCTTTCGTCGCAGACGGCAAGCCTGGCGATCCGGTCGCAGGCTTCCTGCGTGCCTGGGTCATCCATCCTCGACAGAGCCGTAGTCGACTTGTCCTGTCCTGCCAAGGAAGACGCGCCGGGAACCGTCCTACAGGCAGAACCGACAGGAGGGAACATGCTGAGGACACCAGGCATCATCGTCTTGCTGGGAATGCTGGGAATGGTTGGCGCGACCACCGCGTCTCTTGCCGCCGACCAGGCGATTTTGATGCGCATCGGCAACACGGGCATCCTGTGTGTCAGGGAGCCTTGTCCCCGCAAGGGCATCATCGAAGTCCATGAAGACGGCCGGTCTCACCCTTCCCTGCCGCTGTGGTCGGGCACGCAACTGCCGGCCTTGTCCGGCTCGGCCGCGCACAGGCATCTCATCGAGCAGGCATGGCAGAGGCCGGACGGGTCGATCCTCGCCTATGGATACTTCGAGGGCGACCGGCTTGTGATCGTCGGCCTTGCCGACGGTCAGGGCGAATAGGGAGAAAACGTCATGTGGGAAAAACTGTTCGGTGGAAAGAAGAATAGCGGCGCCACGGCCGGAAACCCGCCGCCCGCCTCCGCGGCGCCCGCCGAAATAAAGGCCTGCCAGACCGAACTCGCGCGGGCCGTGGCCGCGAGCATCACGGATCTCTACGACGGTGAATGGGAGGATCGCGACTGGCTGCGGATCGTCGTCAATCACGAGGCGCTGTGGGATCAACCGCAAACTCGCACCAGCAGCCTGAATTTCACCATTGCCAGACGTCCCGGCGAAGCACTGGAAAAAATGGGGTTCCGGCTTTCACCCGCGGCTCGTGAAGGCTTCCAGCGGCTGGCCGCGCTCATGCAGGCCCAAGGCGGAAGCTGGTGGACGGTCTGCGACCTCGTGATCGAGCGCGACGGCCGCTTCGACTTCACCTTTTCCTACGGCCAGCCCTACCGGATCGACGGCAACCTGAACGATCAGCGGTTCAGGGACTATCTCGAAAGATACCGCGCCGAAACGGGAAACTGATCAGGCTGCCGTCCTATTCCTCCTTGGCCTTGCGGGTCCAGTAGACCGCGCCATCTATGATCACATCGTCAGGATCGCTTTTCTCGGCGCTCCCGAAGACGGCGAAGAAGCGGCGCTCCTCGCCTTCGGGATGGGAGAGGACAAGCGCGTAATCCTCGAAGCGGTAGGTCGAGGTGACGCTGTTGTCGCGATCGCTGGTGACGATCATGTAGCTGGTGGCGAAATTGCCGGCGACGAAGCCGCCGCGCGCATGGGTGACGGTTCCGTCGGGACGGAACACGAAGGACCGGTCACGCCGGATGCCGCCCATGCCGACATTGAGGAAATAGTAGCTGTGGTCGAGACGCGTCTCCGCAGGCAGGGATACGAGTTGCTGCGCCTTCGAAAGATCGATTTCGTCTCCGTCCTGCGACAGCGTGACCTTTCCCGTCCAGCCTTTCGACCATGTCATCCAGCGCCCCGGTTCACGCTCTTTCGACGTTGCCACATCGAGGTCCGTGAAGGGGAAGCTCCACGCATGTCGATAGGCCGTCCCGTCCCTCAGCAGGACGTAAACGTCCTCCTCGCGATGGGTGTAGCCGTTGCCGAAACCGTCCAGACGGTTCTCGAAATCCGCCACATAGAGAACGCGATCGATATCCTTCATGGCCATGCCCTTGCCGGGGCCGGCATAGACCTCGTCGGCTTCCGGCGGCCTGTGCACGAGGCCGGCCTCATCATCCGTTCCAGCGATGGTCTCCCCGGTTTCCTCCAGAGTGAAGAGCAGACAATCGCGAAGGTTTATCCGGGCATTTTCTCCATCGACCACGCTGCGCGGCTGGCCGACGACGACCATCTTCTGCCCGCGCGCATTCTTCATGCGCGCCTCTTGCGCCTCGTCGCGGAAGCTGCGGCAGGACAGGGAGAAGCGGGATTGCTTCGCTCCGCGCCACTCGCGCAATTCGTCGTCGGAGACCACGCGGCCGTATCCCGCGACGGTTCCTTGCCTTGCGAGGTGGTCTTCCAGCCGGGCTTCACGGGCCTTGCGCAGATCGCGATCCTTGAGCGCGCCCTCATGGGAGCCGACGACGGCCATCTCCGCTTCGGCCAGAACCGACAGATGCGCCAGCCCCACAAGCTTCGCCGTCACCTCCGGCGTGTCCGGCTGCGGCCTCGCCATGTCCAGATCGAAGTCACGCGCCATTCGCCGCAACGTCCGTACGACCGGCCTGATCGCGTATTTCTCGTCGGCCAGAAAGGCGGCGAGGTCTCCGCAATGCGTCGAATCCTCATCGAGCGCCTGCCCGATCTGCGTGCGCGCACGGGCCAGATTGTCTTCTATCTCCTTTCGCAACCCATCGCTCCTGCGCTCGAGCGCGGCCATGACCGCATCGTAGTCGGCGATATCGTTGCGTTGGGTCCAACTCGCCAGCGCATCGCGCCGGGCGCTTTCGCCGGCAGGGTCCCGCTCGTCGCAAAGCGTCTTGAGCGTACGCGCCGTCACCACCCGGCTGGCCGTCTCCGACAGCGCAGCGTTGAATTCCGCCTCGGTCGCGGCGCGTGCCTCAGCGGCTATGAGCGCCAACGAAAAAGCGAGGGCCAGAGCAAGGCCCGCTCGCCGCCGCTTTCTTCCGGACATCATCATATCGCTCGTCCTTTCAGTGGTTTCCCCTGCAATGACAGACGCTGACGAAACTCTCAAACTTGGTGGCCACTTGCAATTTCCTTTAAAAAAAGTCGCAAATGGCAAAGGTCGTTACAGTTCCAGACGTCGAAATATCATCAAGGGTCAGGGCGACGGTTACAAGATGTGCCGTTGTTGCGAACATCGCGAACACGGGTGGAGAAGCAGATCAGCAATGACGTCATACAGATTGGGAATAGTTTCGCTCACGGTTTTTGCCCTGTTCTCGTTCATCGAGAGCGGCATGGCATATGACATGAACACTCTGGACCGGCATCTGGATACCCAGCGGTGGAACCGGCTGCAGGACCATCAGAACAGCCAGAGAATGAAACCTGCGCCACGAAAGAATACCCCGACAAACCGCAAAGCGTCGAGGCCGGCTTGCTCCGCCGACTCCATGCCCCCTGCCGAGCGCCGGAGGATGGAAGCACAGGCCATGCGGATCATGCAGCGGGAAGGGCGGGCGGCGGCGGTTGCCTACGCCCGCAAACAGGGCATGGCCTACCACCAGAAGCTCAAGAAGCAGGGTATCTGCCCTTGATCATTCATGATCTGAAGGCCTCGGATGGCCGAGACAGGCCTGTTAATGCGGGAATATGAAATGCCTCATTTGAAGAAACCTCTCATCGCCATCATTCTTGCGATCATCCCCTTCTTTGTCTTTCTCGGGTCACAGGATACGGTCCGGGTCAACGGCGTCGTGACGGCGGATAACCGCTTCAACATCCTCGGCGTCGTTCTGGGCCTGGTTGCCGTCGGCATGGCTTTTTCAATCCTGAAGCCTTCGGCATCCGGCACCGCGGCGCGAAAGGCGCTCGGGGCATTGGCTGGTCTGCTGGGCGTCATTCAGGTTGTTGCCGCTTTCGATGTGGTGCGGATGGACCCCTGGGACTGGCTGCTGCCCGACCGGAACCTGCCCGAACTCACGTACACGCGGCTCGGGCCGGATGCGCGGCCCCAGATCCTCGTTAGACCCGATACTGCCGAAGGCTATTCCGGGGCGCTGCGCAGGAACAAAGTCCTCATGATCATTTATACGCGGTCCCACATGGACTATGCCGACCTGTGCCACGGGGGGCGTTACCGGGTGGATACGCAGGAGGCGCTCGGCATTCCCGATTTCCTTCCGAAGGAAGAGCAGGACGCGATCGTCGCGGAGACCGAACGCCGCCGATCCGATCCGCCGTCCGAATGCGGCCCAAGACAGACAGCGCGGCAGATGGGCTCCCTCGTGGACGAGATCAACCGGGATCTCGACGCATCTGTATTCCTGAAGGAGGAGTACCTGAAGCGCGCGCAGGCGCAATGATCCGGCCGAAAGGCGAATGAGCATGATGGAGAACCGACCATGCCAATCAAACCCGCAGCCTTGCTGAGCATCATGGCGATGGCGCTCGCCGCCTTCCCTGCCCGTGCGGACTGGGAAACGACACGATGGGGCATGTCGCCCGACGAGGCGCTGTCGGCCCTGGCGAACGCGAAGGCGCATACGCCCGCGCAGAGCGAACTCTACGAGGAAGGGGATGCGACCTATGCGCCGCTCGTCAAGACCGATTACCGGCTGGCCGGCGTCGCGACGACGGCCTCCCTGCTCTTCGACACCGATGACCGGCTGGTTTTTGTCCTGATCAACCCCGTTTCGGCGGATGACTGCAAGGCGTTGCACGACCATCTGGTGCAGGAACATGGCCCCGGAACCAGCATGAGTGCCGGCATCATCACAATCACCGACTGGACCGGCGGGACCGACGACATCAAGCTGACGGCGTTTGAGAATGGCGAATTGTGCAACCTCTCCTACCGGGCCCGGTAAGACAAGCCCATGATTGCCCTCTTCGCGACCCGCCGCCGAAACCCTATTGCGCGTCAGGCAATGCGGGGATTGGCCGTCATTGCCGTGATGGCGTTCGCCAGCGGTTGCAGGGCCGGGCGCGAAGAGGCGGGGCAAGCGGCCATGAAACTGGCCGAAGCGATCTATCCGGGTCAGCTCGAGCTCTACGACACCCATCTGCAAAAGGGCTACTATGACGTCACGCTCGCTGTCAAAGACGATCCCGTCACCCGCATCCGTTTCGCGATGGACCGCAACCCCGCCGATTGCACGCTCGGAACGCCTTGTGAGGAACGGCTGCGAAGGGCCTATGACAACGGCATCGCCTTGGGGCAGGAAATCAAGGCGCTCGATACGACCTTCCGAAACTGCGGCATTCCCGTTCTTGCCGTACACTGGTACGGCGGCACGTCCGGTCTTGTCCCGATCATCGAGCAACGCCTGACCAACGAAAACCAGCACAAGGTGGTCGACGCGCTCGCCGCCTGCGTCACGACCTTCCGGGCGGCGTATCGCGACACGGCATGGTGGGACCAGCGTTCCGCCATCAGGATCATCATCAGCAGCAACGATAAAGGGCGGAAAGCGCAAGCACCCGATCCCCTGAACTTCGAGGCCTCCGTTCCCGGTTTCTTGCAAAGCGCCCCGGCCTATTCCGTCACTTTTTCCCTGGATAGGCCCGACGTCGAGGCCGGCGCATTGCGATTTCTGCCGTTCTACCCGCTCAACGACGAACTCAGAAAAGCCATAGGGAAGGAAGCCGAGAGCTTTCTGCGAAAACAGCCTGACGATGTGATTCTGGAAACCTTTGTCATGCTTTGGGAGACCGAGCTCGACCCGGAGCGGGTGGATGTGATCCGCACCTATGTGCTGGCATGCACGCATGCCACGCGCGACGGAAAGCGTTGCCGAAGGGGCGACGTCGCCCTTCGGGTGCAATATGATCTGGAAAACGAACAGGTGACGGACATTCAACGGATGCCGCTCGCCAGGGATCATCACGGCTCTGCCATTTTTGCGCCTCTCCCGCGTCGGACCGATCCGCCGGCTCCCTGACGGCGCGATCGTCACGCCCGCGCTCGTCATGTGAAGCTGCCATCGACCTCACCGGCGCAGACGCGCGGTGTGGTCGAAACGGGATTTATGAGCGGGCGAAACGCATCAGCAGTAATGAGGTACTTGTTCTTCTCACAATCTAAAGACAGCAGAATGATTGAGGAGGAACCAGAATGGTCCGGCTGGCAATGGCTGAAAGGATCAGCGTACGAGAAGAAGCAGGGGCCTGCTCGCGCCGAAGTAGCTCATAGTTGTCTAAAACGCCTAGTCCGCCCACAATCCAAAATGGTTTCCCCGTAGAAAGGCATCAGGAAACCGATAATAATTGCCCTTACAATAGACGGGTGATTCGAAGATGGCGTTTTCTATAGGGCTTCGCGTATATCAGGTTACAGTTCATAAAGAGAACGACCGTACCCCGCTTTTATTGACGGGGGATGGTTCCGCCACAGATGCCCATAAGTTTCTATCTGATTTTGTGGGCGAAAACGTCAATGCCAACGATCATGAAGACCTGCAAAGAAGTTGGTTTTTTGAGAAAAAATCAGAATCTTCTGTCAATAACATTTATGGGTATCTGAGGTACGGCACTTACGGCTTCGAGAGCGATCTAATCGACAGAAAAACAAAAAAGAGTAATTATAAAAGAAAAGTGGGGGACCTTGAAGAAATCCCATTATATTTTCATTTTTGGACCCCGGCAAAGCAAGATTTTGCATTAGCAGCATTTCAATCTTTTCAAGCCCGCTCTTGCGTTCAGGTGGTCATAGGAGCAGCATGTGCTACCTATGCGAAAAAACATAAAGGATATAAACTTTTCTTTCGAAAGCTGATGCCGGGCGATGTGAAATCCAGCGCCCTGTACTCTGCACCAGTCAAACAGTTGACCTTGGTGAAAAAACAAATTCCGCAGAACAAAGAAGACCGATATCTATTCGACTTCAAGCCAGAAGAAGTTGAGTTTGAAATTTCGTTCAAAGCCAAGAGAAGACGTACCCTTGGCTCATTAGCGTCACTTTTAGATAGATCTAGCAGCAATGCCGCGCAAGCTCTTCGCTTTGATGGCATACAGTTCGATCAAGCGAAAGCTGAAGTAACTGTAGGCAATAAACGTCGCACTGTAGGCGTGCTCGGTTATAGCAACGATGCAGGCGTCATTGAGCTGTCGGAAAGCGTGCAATACGGGACTGACGGCCATCCATCATTTGCCTCAATCAAATACGAAACTGAGCAGATATTGAAGGATTTCCACTCAACGCTGTCCAAGCCGAAAAAATGAAGGCTAACATTTTCCATATACTGAAAGCACACTTGGCCACACTAAAGGTGGACGGTGAAACTCGTTATCATCGACCCGACATCTTGCTATTTTTCATCTTACCGCTCTTGATGGCTGTCATCGCGTCGGCATTGGGAGCATCAATAGACAGAGATACCTTTAACGTTTCAATTTCCGTTTTTGCCATTTTCTCTGCGCTGCTTCTTAATGTTCAAATTGCCCTGTTTGGTATTTCGCAACGAGAATGGAAATACGAGGGTGACGAGCTGTCAGATGACTTAAAAAAGAAAAAACTCGAAGAACGGCGTGAACTTCTAGGTGAGCTCAACACCAATATTTCATACTTGATTGTCGTGTCTTGCCTAGCTGTAACAGCTTTCCTTATTTTCTATGTTATGAAGCAAACCAGCAGCATAGAAACACTAATTTCCATATGGCTGTATGCGCACTTTTTTCTGACCCTGCTGATGGTGATTAAACGAGCGCACGCACTCTTTCAGAAAGAATATGAAATCACCTGATACCCAGAACGGTATCCAAGCGCATCCGGCGCCGGAACACCCACCCAGCGCTAGCACCTCAACACATTGATCTTACCGAATAAAAATGGTGCCCGGAGGCGGATTTGAACCACCGACACGCGGATTTTCAATCCGCTGCTCTACCAACTGAGCTATCCGGGCATCCGGCTCTTCGAGCCTGTGCTTTCGCTTTGGAAGCACGAGGGGGTTGGTTTCCCCCGGAAGCGAGCGGGGTTATAGCATCTTGCTCACGCATGGCAAGCGGCAAAACGTACTTTTTTGGCCGCTTGGCGAAATTTGCCGTTTCCTGTGGAAAAACAAGCCGTTCGACAGGAAGGCATGGGCAGCGCGGTCAGGCGTTGCCGTCCTCGGGATCGGCACTGCTTTCGTCGTCGGCCACGGGAATGGCGTAGGAGCCGTTCAGCCAGCGCGAAAGGTCGAGGGTACGGCAGCGGTCGGAGCAGAACGGATAGTGGTCCCGCGCGGAAGGCTTGCCGCATTCGGGACACGGCCTTGCCTTGCGCAGCGGTGCGACCTTGCCGGAAACGCGTGTCGTCTTTTCAGCCATCGATCAACCCTCCGCCCAGCCGGATGTAACGCCGAACCCCTCGCCTTCGAGGATGCGCAGGGTCTCGTAAAGCGGCAGGCCGACGACGCCGGTATAGGAGCCGGAAAGCTTCTGGACGAAGGTTCCGGCGATGCCCTGAATGGCGTAGGCGCCGGCCTTGCCGCGCCATTCGCCCGAATCGAGATAGGCGTCAACCTCGCGGTCGGAGAGCCGCTTGAAGCGCACCTTGGTTTCGACCACGGTCTGGCGAAGCAGGCCGGAGGGCGCAATCACGGCGACGCCGGTGAAGACCCAATGGCTTCGGCCGGACAGCAGCGCCAGCGCGGCGTTCGCCTCTTCCAGATATTCGGCCTTGGGCAGGATGCGGCGCCCGACGGCCACCACGGTATCCGCCGAAAGGATGAACGAACCGGACCAGGCCGGGTCGTCCGCGACGGCCTTCTGGGCGGCCTCAGCCTTTTCGGACGACAGCCGGCGGGCGAGCGAGCGGGGATGCTCCGCCTTCTTCGGCGTCTCGTCGATGTCCATAGGCATCAGGCGGTCAGGCCGGATCCGCGCCTGTGCAAGCAGGTCGAGCCGGCGCGGCGATCCCGAGGCCAATATCAGCTTGCGGACGGGCGCCATGCTACCTCCGGCGTGCGGCATTTCGCTGTCGCCTACTTGAAGCGATAGGTGATACGGCCCTTGGTCAGGTCGTAGGGCGTCATCTCGACCAGAACCTTGTCGCCGGCGAGAACGCGGATACGGTTCTTGCGCATGCGGCCGGCGGTGTGGGCGATGATTTCATGTTCGTTTTCCAGCTTCACGCGGAAGGTCGCGTTCGGCAGGAGTTCGGTGACGACACCGGGAAATTCGAGGACTTCTTCCTTGGCCATATAAGACAGATCTTTCTCACGAGTTGGGGCCGGGCATAAGATACCCCGGCAAATTTGGGCGGAAACTACACAATCGCTGCGCTTTTGTGAACCACGCAGATCGCGTATATTTCGCAGGGCCGTTCAGGGCCTGCCGCGCTGCGCCAGACGGCTGGCGATCAGCCCGGAGAGATAGTCGCGCACCTCCCGGTACGCATCGAGAATCTGGTCCCGCGTTCCGGTCGTCGCCGTCGGATCGGGCGTCGGCCAGTAGATGACATCGACCGCGCTCGAGCGCGTCAGTTCCAGCGCCCGGTGATGGGCCTCGGGCGTCAGCGTAACGATGAGGTCGAAGAAATCGTCCTCAAGCTCCTCCAGCGTCTGCGGCAGGCGCTTGGGCGACGTCAGGCCGACCTCCGACAGCACCGCCTCGACGAAAGGGTCCTGCTCGCCCTTGCGGACACCGGCGGAGGCGATGTAGATGCCCTTCGGCAGCATGGAGCGCGCAAGCGCCTCGGCCATCGGCGAGCGTATGGCATTCATGCCGCACATGAACAGGATCGCGCCCGGCACCCGTTCCATCGCTTCGGAGGCCGGACCGTCCATGCCGCCTAGCCTTTCCAATACAGCACGCAGACCAGGGTGAACAGGCGCCGGGCCGTGTCGAAATCGAATTCGATCTTTCCCTTCAGCCGGTCCTTGAGCGTCTGCGATCCCTCGTTGTGGATACCGCGGCGGCCCATGTCGATGGCCTCGATATGCGACGGCGTAGAGGAGCGGATCGCCTCGTAATAGCTTTCGCAGATCATGAAGTAGTCCTTGATGATCCGCCGGAAAGGCGTCAGCGACAGGATGTGGGTGGCCACGTCGTCGCCCTGCTCGGTGGCGATCACGAAGACGAGCCTGGAATCGACCAGTGAAATGTTCAGCCGGTAGGGCCCGCCCGCGTGGCCGACGGGATGAAAGGTGTTTTCCTCGATCAGATCGAAGATCGCGACGGCGCGCTCGTGCTCGACGTCCGGCGTCGAGCGACCGATGGACTCGTCCAGAACGACGTCGCAGAGCCGGAAATCGCCGTCGGCCATCGTTCACCCCTCGAGATTCAGGCGGATCGCGACCGACCGGCCATGCGCATCCAGCCCTTCGGACCGGGCAAGCGCGATGGCGGCCGGAGCGAGCGCCTTCAACTGCTCGGGACCGAGCCGCAGAATGGACGTCCTCTTCACGTAATCCAGCACGGAAAGCCCCGAGGAGAAGCGGGCGGAACGGGCCGTCGGCAGCACATGGTTCGAGCCGCCGACATAATCGCCGATGACTTCGGGCGTATGGCGGCCGACGAAGATCGCCCCCGCATTGCGGATATCCTTCATCAGTGCGTCCGGGTCGTCCACGGCAAGCTCCAGATGCTCGGCAGCGATACGGTTGGCCAGCGGGATCGCATCGGCGAGATCCGGCACCAGAATGATGGCGCCGAAATCCCGCCAGCTCGCGCTGGCGGTTTCCGCGCGCGACAGGCTGCGAAGCTGGCGTTCGACGGCTTCCTCCACCGCCTTGCCGAAGGCAGCGTCGTCGGTCATCAGGATGGACTGTGCACCCATGTCGTGCTCGGCCTGCGCCAGAAGGTCGGCGGCGATCCAGTCGGGATCGTTGTTCGCGTCGGCGATGACGAGCACTTCGGAAGGGCCGGCGATCATGTCGATGCCGACCGTGCCGAAAACCTGCCGCTTGGCGGCGGCGACATAGGCATTGCCGGGGCCGACGATCTTCGCCACCGGCGCGATGGTTTCGGTACCGTAGGCGAGCGCGGCAACGGCCTGCGCGCCGCCGATGCGGTAGATTTCCTTCACGCCGGCGATGCGTGCAGCAGCCAGCACGGTCGGGTTCAGGTGCCCCGCCTGCGCCGGCACGACCATGACGATGCGCTCCACGCCGGCAACGCGGGCCGGCAGGGCATTCATCAGCACGGAACTCGGATAGCTGGCGGTGCCGCCCGGGACGTAGAGGCCGACCGCCTCGATGGCCGTCCAGCGCGAGCCGAGGCCGACGCCGAGCGCATCCTCGTAGAGGTCGTCCTTCGGCATCTGGCGGGCATGATGCTTTTCGATGCGTTCGGCGGCAAGGTTCAGGGCGTCGAGCACCACCGGATCGACTTCGGCGATGGCCGCGTCGATCTCCGCCTCACCGACCTTCATCGGCAGGGTCGCGAAATCCACACCGTCGAACCGGCGCGAGTAATCGGCCAGCGCGGCATCCCCGCGAGCGCGCACATCCGCGATGATATCGCGCACGACCGCATTCACGTCTTCCGAGACCTCGCGCTTGGTCGTCAGAAAGGCGGCGAACCGCGCCTCGAACCCTGCGTCCGACCGATCGAGCCAGATAGCCACTTGCCTGCTCCCCTCTTTCCGCCCGGCGACGCCCGCCCGGCAGTCATTACTGCGAAACCGAATGGTCCGGCTTGCGCTCCGTTTCCCACGCCCCGCCGATATCGGCGAACTGAAGCTCGATGCATTCCACATCGAGCGCGACAGCCCGACCGCCGGCCAGCGTCAATTCCACCGTGCCGTCCGGCCCCTCGCCATTGGGCGCGAAGCGGATGGCCAGAAGGGACAGAACATCCTCCGCCCTGCGCCGGTCGACACCGGACAGGCGCACCGCGTTGACACGCTTGAAAACCAGCGCGGCGCGGCAGCGTTCGAAGGACTTCGCCCCCCGCTTCGCTTCTTCCCAAACGAAGCGGTTCACCGCAAGGGAAAACTGGCCGCCGCCCGGCTTGTAGGACATATCTTTCGTCTTGAACACGCTGTCCTGGACATGGGCGGAGACGATCGAAAGATCCTCCGCATCCAGCGCCAGCAGCTTGAGATCGGTCATCGCTTGTTCCTCGGCCGCTCTTGTGGGGCGCCCGCCGTTCCGGTGCCGGGCTATGCCGCCGCCGGAATGGTTTCTGCCACCTGCCATCACACAACCGTGAGATAGGAGCGGGCGAGGGATTGTGCAACGCCGGACGACGATCCGGCCCGGCAAAATCCGCTCAGTCGCGGATACGCTCGACGATCGCACCGCAGCGCGTCAGCTTTTCTTCCAGCCGCTCGAAGCCGCGATCGAGGTGATAGACGCGGCTGACCATCGTCTCGCCCTCGGCGGCGAGGCCGGCGATCACCAGCGACACGGAAGCCCGCAGGTCCGTCGCCATGACCGGGGCGCCGCGAAGCTGCTCGACCCCCTCGATCCGGGCCGTCTGGCCGGAGAGCGAAATCTTCGCGCCGAGGCGGGCGAGTTCCTGCACGTGCATGAAGCGGTTCTCGAAAATCGTCTCGGTGACGTGCGAAACGCCCTCAGCCCTCGTCATCAGCCCCATGAACTGCGCCTGGAGGTCGGTCGGGAAGCCGGGATAGGGTTCGGTCACGACATCCACCGGCTTGATGCCGTTGCCATTGCGGGCGACGCGAAAGCCGCGCTCGACCGGCTCGATCGTCGCACCGGCCCGGCGCAGCGCCTCGACGGCGTTGTCGAGCAGGTGAATGTCGGTGTCCTCGAGGATCACGTCGCCGCCGGTCATCGCCACCGCCATCGCGTAGGTTCCGGTTTCGATGCGGTCCGGCAGGACCCGATGGCGCGCGCCCGACAGCGAGGAGACCCCCTCGATGGTGATCGTGGACGTGCCGGCGCCGGTGATGCGGGCGCCCATGCTGTTGAGGCAGGTGGCGAGGTCGACCACTTCCGGCTCGCGGGCGGCATTGCCGATGACCGTCGTGCCGCGCGCCAGCGTCGCGGCCATCATCAGCACATGGGTCGCGCCGACGGACACTTTCGGGAACGTATAGGAGGCGCCGACAAGGCCGCCCTTCGGGGCCGTGGCATTGATGTAGCCGCCGTCGATTTCCATATCCGCGCCGAGCGCCTGAAGGCTTTCGATGAAGAGATCGACCGGACGCGTGCCGATGGCGCAGCCGCCCGGCAGCGAGACGCGGGCCTTGCCCTCGCGGGCGAGCAGCGGGCCGATCACCCAGAAGCTGGCGCGCATCTTCGACACCAGATCGTAGGGCGCCGTCGTATCGACGATGGTGCGGCAGGTGAAATGAATGGTGCGGGAATAGACCTCGCTCTGGCGCTCGCGGCGGCCGTTCACGGAGATGTCGACACCGTGGTTGCCGAGGATGCGCATGAGCTGCTCGACATCCGCGAGATGCGGCACGTTTTCGAGCGTCAGCGTATCGCTGGTCAGCAGCGAGGCGATCATCAGCGGCAGGGCTGCATTCTTCGCGCCCGAAATCGGGATGGTGCCGTTCAAGCGGTTGCCGCCGACGATTCTGATACGATCCATATTCTCCTACGGGCAGAGCCCGCCTTTCCTGTTTCGCAAGGCCGGCCTGTTTCGCAAAGCCGGCGGCCGGGCGCGACACGCGCCTGCGCCGGTACGAAGCCTCATGGCCTTGTCGGGAGTTCGCGGCTCTTTAGACGAAAACGGCCGCCGCTTCAATCGATACGCAGGCGCTTAGTGGTTCAGGACGATTCGTCCTTTTTTGCGGCAGGCAGTCCCACCGTCTCGTCGGCCTCGCCGGCGCGGCGCGCGCGCGCCTGCTGCTTGCGGCGCTGAAGATTTTCGCGCAGCTTGGCCGCCGCCCGTTCTCGGTGCAATTCGGCATTGCTGCGGCCCGCCCCGGAGGCCTTGTTCTTCCCGGACATGTCGTTCTTCTCGGTCATGGCTTTTCCATAGCGCAAAGCGCCTCCGCAAAAAACCCGTCCCGCCTTTTTGGGGGGCGAATGAAATAAGTTCCGATTGCGGCTTGCGCTCCACAAAAAGCTGTGGCAGAAGCCCCCTCGCCTGAAGGCAACGCGATTTCGCACCCGCTCTTCATGCTGCCGTAGCTCAGGGGTAGAGCACTCCCTTGGTAAGGGAGAGGTCGGAGGTTCAAATCCTCTCGGCAGCACCATTCTTCACTCATGGATTGGTCCGGAACAGTTCAACGGAAGCTGTTCCCTTCTTGAGCACCTTGCTTTATAAGGGGCTGCCCGGTCCGCGTCGACGACGGTCCGGCTTGTTGCGAAACCGGCATCGATCGCGGTTTCGGGGTTTGAGGAGAGAGCACGGCGGCGGGGGTCGTTGTGCCTGCTGATGGTGTCGCTGCCCATGACGTATCCAGCCGGAAAACATTCAACGCCAGCGAAGGCAGGCCCGGCGCGATGAGGATGTTTTCGATGAAATCCGCGCGGTGCCGGATGGCGGCGCTGCTCATCGCGCTCACCGCGGGCGCCTATCCGGCGACGCTTGCCGAAGCTGCGGGCGAAACGCGCACCCTCAAGCTCTATTTCATCCATACCGGCGAGAAGGCCACCATCACCTTCAAGCGTAACGGCAAGTACGACGCCAAGGGCTTGCAGGAGATGAACCGGTTCCTTCGCGACTGGCGGCGCAACGAGCCGACCCGCATGGACCCGCGCCTGTTCGACCTCCTGTGGGAAGTCTATAACAAGGTCGGCGCGAAGGATTATGTCCACGTCGTATCCGCCTACCGGGCGCCGGCCACCAATGCGATGCTGCGTTCCCGCACCAAGGGCGTGGCGGAAACCAGCCAGCACATGCGCGGCAAGGCGATGGACTTCTACATTCCCGGCGTTTCCCTGAAGCTGCTGCGCGAAACCGCCGTCAGGTATCAGCAGGGCGGCGTCGGCTTCTATCCGTCGTCCAAGTCGCCCTTCGTGCATCTCGACGTTGCCGGTGTGCGCGCATGGCCGCGCATGCCCCGCGAGGATCTGGTGCGCCTGTTCCCGAACGGCAAAACCCTGCATATTCCCGCCGACGGCAAGCCCCTGCCGGGCTATCAGCAGGCTCTTGCCGAATACAAGACCCGCGCCGAAACGCCGATCGAGATCGCCGAAAGCAGCAGCAGCACACAGCCGAAACGCCGCAATCTGCTGGCCTTCCTGTTCGGTGGCGGCGACGAGGACGAGGATGCCGATGCCATCGCCGCACCGGCAGCGCCCGCCGTGCCCGCTTCTGAACCCGCACCCGCCGCAAAACCCGTCCTGACCGCCGATGCACAGACGCAGCAGCCGGCGCTCGCGGCGCTGAATGCGCCGGTGCCGGTCAACCGCCCGGCGCTTGCGCCGCCGCAGGCTCAGGCATCTTCGGGCACGCTGATGTCGGCGCTCACGCCGCCGCCCGGCGCAAATCCGGCGCTCCAGGCGATCCAGCAGGATGCGCCGCAGCAGCCCGCCCATGCCGATCTCGGCAGTTACCAGATCCCGGTGCCGTCGCTGCTCGCACGCGAACCGGCGCAGGAAACGCCCGCATCCGAACTTGCCTTCGTTCCGCTGCCGCTGCGCCGTCCGGCATCGGCGGCCCAGCCGGAGGCGTCCGCGCCCGACGGCGAACGCGCCGAGACGCCCGCTCCCACCGTGCCGGCCCTGCGCCCATCGCCGGACTCCATGTCCGCCGCGCTTGCATCCGCACCGCAGGTCGCCACCGCCACACAGCCTTCGATGTCCGTCGCCTTCCGTCCGTCCACCTCCATTCTCACGAGGGAGGCTGAAGCGCCACGGGTTTCGGCCCCGGTTCGCCCTGTTCGTCCCGAAGCACCGCCGCGCCCTGCCGCTCCGCTGACGGCCGCAGCGCAGCCTTCGGCTCCCGCCCGCCCCGTCTCGGTGGCGCAGGCGAGTCAAGCACCGGCCAAGCCGGGCAAGGCCGCACGCGTCGCTCCGCCTGCCGCCTCGTCCGCAGCGGAACCACGGACCGTTCCGGTCCAGGGTTTCGATCCCAACCGGTTCTGATCTATCGCCCGACGCGATGCAGCGCCTGCGCAAGCGCGGCAAGCGTTGCCCGCACGATGGCCGGATCGGCCCGGCGGCCCGTGTGGTTGATGCGCACCAGCCGTTCCGCGCCGGGGCCGACGCCGGCGGTCAGTTCCGCCTTCACGGCAATGTCCAGCGCCGTTAAACGGCCTAGATCGACCGCATCCGGCAGCGCAACGGCCGTGACGAGGTTGGAGGCGCGTTCGCCGGTTTCGAACGGTTCGAGGCCGAGCGCCGCCAGCCCGGCACGCGCTTCGGCAGCGGCCGCCGCATGGCGGTGGAGCACATTCTCCAGCCCTTCCTGTTCTATCCGGGCCAGCGCCGCATCCAGCGCATGGAATTCCAGCGCCGGCGGCGTGCCCGGCAGAGCGCCACGCCCCGTATCCAGCCAGCCGCGCTTCTGGTCGAGAAGGGACAGAACCGAATCGACCGGCGCGCCGGGACGGTCGATCAGCGCCCAGGCTTTGGCGCTGACGGAAACGGCGGAAACGCCCGCCGGCCCGGCCAGCGCCTTTTGCGGGCCGATCACGGCAATGTCGATCCCCAGCGCATCGACGTCGAGCGGATGACCACCCACCGAAGCGACCGCATCGACGACCAGAAGGCTGCCCCGCGCCTTTGCAAGCGCCGCGATCCCTTCCAGCGGGTTCAAAATGCCGCTTGCCGATTCGGCATGGACGAGCGCGATCGCGTCCACCCTGCCCCCCGCATCGAGCGCCGCCTTCACCGCCTCGACCGTAACCGGGCGCGCGGGCTCCGCCACAAGATCCGTCACCTGCGCACCGCCCCGGCGAAGCCAGCCGCCGAACAGCCCGCCATAGGGGCTCGTGACGATATTGAGCACTTTCAGCGAGGGCGCCGCCAGGCTCGAAGCGACGGCCTCTAGCGCCACGACGGCTTCGGCCTGCACGAAGATCACGTCGCCCCGGGTTCCGAGCAGGCGGCCGATCCGGTCCGCAAGGCCGGCATAGCCCGCGGCCGGCCAAGCCGGCGGATCGAGAAGCAGACTGGCGTCGAACATGGTCATGGCCCTTCCCTGACAAGACGCGGCACCGCCGCAACGAGATCCTTCGCGGCCTGCGATTGCGGGTTCCGCACGACGGTTTCCGCCGGACCGGTCTCGACGATTTCCCCCGCTTCCATGACGGCGATGCGGTGCGACACGGCTTTGACGGCAGCGAGATCGTGCGACACGAAGATATAGGCCAGCCCGCGCTCGCGCTGTAGATCGACCAGAAGATCGAGAATCATGCTCCGAACGGCCACGTCGAGCGCCGACACCGCCTCGTCCAGCACGACCAGCGACGGTTCGCAGGCCAGCGCCCGGGCGATGGCGACGCGCTGCCGCTGGCCGCCGGAGAGATTGAGGATCGAGCGGGCGGCATAGCCGGCGGGCAGGCCGACGCGCTCCAGCAGTTCGCCGATGCGGGCGGCGCGGCGCTCCCTCGGCACGAGCCGGTGAAGTCGCAGGGGATCGGCCAGCGCGCCGGCAACCGTGCTGCGCGGATTGAACGCCGCCAGCGGGTCCTGAAACACCATCTGCATGTGGCGGCGTTCGGCCCGCAGCCCGGCCCCGGCCAGCGACAGCCAGTCCTTTCCGCGAAAGCGGATGGAGCCGGCTTGCGGCGGCGTGAGCCGCGTCAGCACCCGTGCAAGCGTCGATTTGCCGCAACCGGAACGGCCGACCAGTCCCAGCGTCTCGCCCGGCGCCACCGCGAGGCTCACGTCCTTCAGAGCCGCGACCTGACGGCCCCGCGCCTGCCATGTCTTGACCAGTCCCCCGGCCTCCAGAAGAACGCCGCTCATGCGCCGCCTCCCGTCACCAGCGACGGCGTACCGAGATCGATGTGAGCCGCAAGGAGCAGGCGGGCCGCAGCGCTTTCGGGCGCGGTCACGATCCGCCGGGCCGGTCCCAGTTCCACGAGTTCGCCCCGGTCGAATACCGCAATCCGGTCGGCCAGACCGGAGGCGAGCGCCATGTCGTGGGTGATGAAGATGAGCGTCATCGCCTCCTCGCGCACCAGTTCGTCGAGCAGCGCGACGATTTCGGCCTGCACGGCCTGATCGAGCGCGCTGGTCACTTCGTCGGCGATGAGAACGGACGGCTTCGCCGCGATTGCCGCCGCAATCGCCACGCGCTGGCGCTGGCCACCCGAAAGCTGGTGGGGAAAGGCCCTGAGAAGGCGCGCAGGTTCCGGCAGGCGCACGCGCGCCAGAAGGGATTCAGCCCGTTCGAAAGCCCTCTTCCAGTCGAGGCCAAGATGGCGTTGCGCGCCCTCCGCCACCTGTTCGCCGACCGTCAGCACCGGGTTCAGGCTCGCCCCCGGGTCCTGAAACACGAAGCCGAGATCGCGCCCCGGCCGGGGCGGATGCCCCAGGGCTGGCCACGCCACGGTGCCGTCCACCGCCGCGCCGGCCGGCAACAGCCCCGCCAGCGCCCGGGCGAAGGTGGACTTGCCCGAGCCGCTTCCGCCGATGATCGCCAGACGTTCGCCCGCGTCGATGGCAAGGCAGACGCCGGACAGCGCCGCAGCGCCGGCATGACGGTAGCGGACGCCGAGGCCGGTTGTCGTGCAGAGGGTCGTCATCGTCCGCCTCCGTCGCGCGGGCGAAGCGCGTCGTTGATCCCCTCGCTCGCCAGATAGACGCCAAGGACGGCGATCATCAGCGCCAGCCCGGGAAAGACTGACAGGAAGGGTGCGGCGCGCAGCACATTGCGCCCTTCGGCGATCATCGTGCCCCAGGTCACGATGTTGGGATCGCTCAGGCCCAGGAAGGAGAGCGCCGCTTCCGTCAGGATCGCCCCGGCGACGATGATCGCGGCAAACGCCATGACCGGCGGCAGGGCATTGGGCAGGATTTCCCTGAAGGCGATTTCCAGCGGGTGCATGCCGAGAACGCGGGCAGAAGCGACATAATCGGATTCGCGAATCCGCAACACCTCGGCGCGGACGAGCCGGGCCGGCTCCGCCCAGGCGGCCAGCGCGATCGCCAGCACGACGGTCGGCATGGATGCGCCGAGCGTCGAGACGAAGGCCAGCGCCAGCAGGAAGCCGGGCACGATCTGGAACGCGTCGGCCACCCGCATCAGCGCCTCGTCGACGACGCCGCCGGCAAAGCCCGCCAGCGTGCCGACGGTGAGACCGATGGCGAGCGCCGCAAGGGCCGCCGCCAGACCGACGGCAAGCGAGGCGCGCGCGCCGTGAAAGAGCCCGGCCAGCACGTCCCTGCCGAGACGGTCCGTGCCGAAGGGAAAAGCCGGATCGGCAAAGGGGGCGCTCATTGCAGGCCCCGCGATCCGCAGTGGATCGCCCGGAAAGAGCAGCGGGGCCATGAGTGCAGACAGCGCCAACACCGCGAGGAGGGCGGCCCCGGCCAGTCCCGGCCCGGACCGGGCGTAGCGGGCGAGAAAGCTCATGCGCCCTCCTCGCCCGAACCGATGCGCGGATCGAGAACGGCGTAGACGATGTCGACGGCCAGATTGACGCAGACGACCAGCACGGCACTCGTCAGAATGATGCCGACGAGCAGCGGCGCGTCGCGGCCGCTCACCGCCTCCTGCGCCAGCCTGCCGAATCCCGGGATGGCGAACACGCTTTCGATGACGACGCTTCCGCCCAGCATGGCGGCGGATTGCAGCCCGAGCACGGTCACGAGCGGCAGGAGCGCATTGCGCACCACATGCCGCCAGACGATGCGGCTGCGGCTCAGCCCCTTCGAGCGAGCGAACAGCACGAAATCGAGCGGCCAGACCTCCGCCATCGCCGTGCGCATCACCCTCAGGAACAGCGCCAGATAGATGAGGCCGAGTGCGGCGACCGGCAGGACCAGGTGCCGGGCGATGTCCGCGGCCCGGTCGAGCCCCTGCTTGCCGGAGGCGATGGTTTCAATGCCGGCAAGCGGCAGCCAGCGCAACTGCACGGAAAAGACGATGACCAGCACCAGGCCGAGCCAGAAGCCCGGCACGGCGTAGAGCGCCAGCGCCCCGACCGACAGCGCCCGGTCGCGGACGCCGCCCGGCTTCGCGCCGGCCGCCACGCCGAGAAGGGAGCCGAGGCCGAAGGACAATGCCGTGGCGCTGCCCATCAGGACCAGCGTGTTCGGCAGCCGTTCGCCGATGAGATCGAGAACCGGCCTGTCGAACGCGACGGACCAGCCGAGATCGAAACGGGCGAGCGCTGACAGATAGAGCCAGAAGCGGGAAAGGCCGGACTGGTCGAGCCCGTAGCGGGCCCGCAGGGACGCGGCCAGTGCCGCATCGCCGCCGCCCAGCGAGATGAGATAGGCATCCACGGCATCGCCCGGAGCGTGTTCCAGCAGGAGGAAGGTCGCGGCGACGACGATCAGCAGGACGGGCACGGCGCCGACCGCCCGCCGCCTCAGCAATGCCGCAACCCGCTTCACGGCCGGCCTAGCCCTTCAAGGCCGTGTCGGCCCAGTTGGAAACGGCCCATCGCGGATTGTTCGACACGTTTTCCACCGTGTCGCGCGCAACCGTGATGAAGCCCCACTCGGCGACGTTGATGAGCGGCAGGTCGGCCGCCACCTTTTTCTGGAACGTCCTGTAGAGTTCCGTCCGGGCGGCGGTGTCGATGGTCTCCGCGGCCCGGGCAATGATGTCGTCCAGCTCCGCATCGGCATAGCCGCCCTGGTTGGAGAAGCCGACCCCCGCCGGAATGCCCGACTGCACGAGGATGGTGGTGGAAATGGCCGGATCGCCGCGGAAGACCGGCGGCGCGACGGCGAGATCGAAGGCGTGGTCGGTGTAGACGGCCTTCTGGTGGGCGGCGGAATCGTTGTTCACCAGCTCCGCGTCGATGCCGATGTCGGCTAGCGCCTGACGCAGATAGGCGCCGAACTGGCGGGTCTCGTTGAAATAGGGCGCCGGCAGAAGTTTCAGCGAAAAGCGCCGGCCGTTCGCACCGCGCGGATATCCCGCCTCGTCCAGTAGGGCGTTCGCGCGGGCGACGTCGAAATCGTAGGTCGGCACATCGGCGGTATAGAACTCGGGAGCGTTCTTCGGCACCGGCCCGGTGGAGGCCTCGGCATAGCCGAGGAAAATCGTATCGACCACGAATGTCCGGTCGATGGCATGGGCGATGGCCTGCCGCACCCTGAGGTCGGCCAGTTCCTTGCGGCGATGGTTGATCTCGATGACAAGCTGATAGGTCAGGGCCTCATAGCCTTTCGAGATCACCTTTATGCCGGGCACCTCGGCGATGCGGGCGAGATCGGCGAGCGGCACGGCGGAGAAGGCGGCGAGGTGGATTTCCTCCGCCTCGAGCGCCGCGCCGGCGGCGGCACGATCCGGCAAGACGCGATAGACGATCTCGTCCAGCTTCGGCGCATTGCTGTCCCAGTAGGCTTCGTTGCGGGTCAGGCGATAATATTCGCCGGGCCTGTATTCGGCCAGCCTGAACGGCCCCGTGCCGACGAGTTTCACGTTGGCCGGGTTGGCGGCGATATCCGTACCTTCGTAGAGGTGCTTCGGGATGACGCTGGTCACCACCGGCAGCGCGTTGCGGATGAGCTGGATCGGCGTCGGCTTCGAAAAGCGGAAGACGGCCGTCGCCGCATCGGGCGTATCCACGGCTTCCAGATTGGCGAAGACGGAACGGCCGATATTCTGGAGCGTCTTCCAGACTTCCAGCGCCGAGAAGGCGACGTCCGCCGAGGTGAACGGCGTGCCGTCATGCCAGGTCACGCCCTCGCGCAGCCGGAAGGTGATCGAGCGCCCGTCCTCCGCGCCTTCCCAGGAGGTGGCGAGACGCGGTTCCAGACCGTCCGTGCCCGTATAGGAGGCTTCGGCCAGGGGCTCGATCACCTTGCTCGCGACATAGAAAACGCCGTTCGAGGCGACGATGGCCGGATTGAGGTTCTTCGGCTCCGAATCGGCTGCGACGATCAGGCGGCCGCCCGTTGCCTGCGCGAAAGCGGAAAACGGCGCGGCCGTCGCCAGAAGACCGAGCGCGGTGCTCCTGAGAAGATCGCGGCGGTAAAGAGACAGGAAAGGCATGACATACTCCCTGATCGGAGGACCGTCGTGCAAGGAGCGGAACCTGGCGGCGGCACCGGAACGGAATTGAGGGGGCGAAGACATCACTTTCGGCTTCGCTTCCCGATTCTTACAGGGACGGAATTCCCGACCGCAATCCCTTCGGCGATAAATTTTCGCGCAATCGCGGCCGGGCCGCAAAAGAACGTCGCCTCACGCACCGCCTATTGCGAGCCCGTTGCGCCGCCGGCAATCCCTACCCCGTGCCTTGCCAGCCGGCGCAGCAGGCGATTGGCTGAATTCCTGACCCGGATTTCACTCCGACGCCCCGGCCCTTGTCCCCCCGGAGCGTCGGAGTTCATCGAAAACGGCCGGAAGCCAGCTTCCGGTAGATCGTTTCCAGATCGGTGGCCGCCCGCTGCGAAAGCCTGCGTTCCCAGTCGAGCGCGGTGCGGAGGATCAGGTCGAGATCGTCATGCTTCGGCGCCCAGCCGAGTTCCTGGCCGATCAGCCGCGCATCGGCGATGACGCTGCCCAGATCGCCCTGCCGGCGGGGGCACAGATTGACCTTGAAGGAACATTTCTCCATCGCCATCACCGCCCGCAGCACTTCCAGCACGGAAAAACCCCGGCCGTAACCGCAATTGGCCACCAGCGGCGCGCCGCCCCGGCGCAGATAGGCCAGCGCGGCGAGATGGGCGTCGACCAGATCGCTGACATGGATGAAATCGCGCACGCCGGAGCCGTCCGGCGTCGGATAGTCCGTGCCGTAGACATCGATGTGATCGCGAATGCCGAGGGCGGCCTCGCACGCCACCTTGATCAGATGCGTTGCGCCCTTGGTGGACTGGCCAGTGCGGCCCTGCACATCGGCCCCGGCCACGTTGAAGTAACGCAGGGCCACATAGTTGAAATCATAGGCGACGGCGGTATCGCGCAGCATGATTTCCGACATCAGCTTGGAAAAGCCGTAGGGCGTTTCCGGGCTGACGATACCGCTTTCCGGCACCGGGCCGGGCACCGGCTGGCGGCCATAGACCGCCGCCGTCGACGAGAAAATGAAATGGCCGATGCCGGCGGCGACCGCTTCCCCGATCAGCGTGCGGGTGTTGGCGGTATTGTTCTCGTAATAGCGCAGGGGATGGGCCACCGATTCCGGCACGACGACCGAGCCGGCGAAATGCAGGATGGCATCGATGGCGTTTTCGGCGAATATCCGCCGCAGCAGCGCCCTGTCGCCGACATCGCCGAGGTAGAAACGCGCCTGCGGTGCGACCGCCCATCGAAAGCCGGTGGAAAGACGGTCGAGGACGACCACCTCTTCTCCCGCATCCAGCAGGGTCCACACCATATGGCTTCCGATATAGCCTGCACCGCCCGTGACCAATACAGCCATGATCTTTCTTCCTGCTTTTGTTATGGGAAGAAATCTCGCATGGCGGCGTTTCAGAAATCGTTATTCCCGAAGTCACCCGTCAAAAATCACAGTGCCTATTCGGATTTATAGTTAAATATGGGTTTTATGCTTCGAAGAATTGTATCGAACGGCGGCGAAACGGTGTGTCTCGCCGCCGCAGAACGTCACAGCTTGCGGATATAATCCGCCAGTCGCCCCGCCGCCTCGCGGATATGGTCGGGATTGCGCAGGAAGCAGGCACGCAGCATCTCCTCGCCGCCGGCACCGAACGCGGAGCCGGGCGCCAGCGCGACAAGAGCCTTGTCGACGATATCGAAGGCCGCCTGGCGGCTGTCGGTCACACCGTCGATCTTCAGGAACGCATAGAGCGCGCCGTCGGGTTTGAGCGTTTCCACACGGTTCGTCGCCAGCAAGGCGTCGCAGAGAATGTCGCGGCTTTCGGCCGCCCGGGCGATATTCTCGCGCACGAAATCGTCGCCCTCGTTCAGGGCGACGACCGCACCGCGCTGCATGAACTGCGCCACGCCGGAATTCGAATATTGCACGAGGTTCTCGATCACCTGCCCAAGCTCCGGCGGGGCGACGAGCCAGCCGACGCGCCAGCCCGTCATCGACCAGTTCTTGGAGAAGGAGTTGGCGAAGATGACACGGTCGCCTTCCTCCATGATGTCGAGGAAGGACGGCGCCCGGCCCGGCCCGGCGAAGTAATAGAGGCTGTAGATCTCGTCGGCGATGATCCAGAGGCCGTGCTTGCGGGCCAGCGCCAGAATGGCGGCCAGATCGTCATGGCTCGCCGTCCAGCCGGTCGGGTTGGACGGCGTGTTGACGAACAATGCCCGCGTCTTCGGCGTGATTGCCGCCTCCAGCCGGTCGAGGTCGAGCGTCCAGCGTCCACCTTCGAAGGACAGGGTGACGCCCTTGGCGTGCGCGCCGGCCAGCTCCGTCGCGGAAATGATGTTCGGCCAGATCGGCGAAAGATAGATCAGTTCGTCGCCCGGCTCCGTCAATGCCTGAACGGCGAGCGCGATGGCGTGCATGCCGGAACCGGTGACGTAGAAATGGTCGACGGAAAGGGTCTTGCCGAAATGCCGCGCATAGTAGTCGGACAGCGCCTGGCGCAGCTCGGGAATGCCGCGCTGCCAGGTATAGAAGGTTTCGCCCGCCTTCAGCGCCTCGGAAACGGCATCGGAAATGAAGGACGGGGTCGGCAGGTCGCCCTCACCGGCCCACAGCGGGATCAGGCCCTCGCGGCCGCGGGCATAGGTGATGACTTCGACGATGCCGCTCTCCGGCGCGGCGAGTGCGCGGGGGCTCAGGCTTTCCAGAACCGTCACGGGTATCTCCTGGGTCGGTATGTTCCTAAAAAACGAGAGGGCCGGAAACGAAGGCTCCCGGCCCACGACGCCGCAGGGCGTCCTCGGTTCAGTCTCTTAGCGCAAGTCGACGGAAGAATCCCATGACATTCCGTGCGGCAACAATCTATTCCGGTGATGGATCGATCGCCGCGCCGAACGGAAATGCCTCAGCCCTTCTTCAGAAGATCGCGGATTTCCGTGAGAAGCTGGACATCGGCCGGCGGAGGAGCCGGGGCGGCTTCCTGTTCCTTCTCGATCGACGTGCGCAGACGGTTCACGCCCTTGACCATCAGGAAGATGATCCAGGCGAGGATCATGAAGTTGATGATGACGGTGATGAAGTTGCCATAGGCGAAAACGGCACCCTGCTCGCGGGCGGCAGCCAGTGTCGATGCGGTCACGTTGGAGCTGAGCGGGAAGAAGTAGTTCGAAAAATCGAACCCGCCGAAAATCGCCCCGACGACCGGCATGATGATATCGTCCACCAGCGACGACACGATCTTGCCGAATGCGCCGCCGATGATCACACCGACGGCAAGGTCCATGACGTTGCCGCGGGCAATGAATGCCTTGAATTCGTTCAGCATCTAATCCTTCTCCGTTTGTCTTTCCGGACCCCGGGCCCGGAACGCTGCGGCATGTGCCCCCGCCGCTGCGTCGAATTGAGTATTATCAGAATCGGCTGCGGCTCACACTCGTTTTTTCACTGCTGGCGCCAGATGGCAACAACCATGACGATCACCTATTGTCGCCACCATTCGCCGAAAGCATCGGTCCGATGCGGGACAATTGTCTTGCGTTGCGCTTTCACCTGTTCATAAAGATGATTTCAACCGATCGGCGGCGATCCCGGAGGAGACATGCTCGCAGGCTGGATCATTTTGGCGACGGCGCTTGCCTATCTGCTGCTGCTTTTCGCAGTGGCCAGCTATGGCGACCGCAGGACGCGCGCGACGGGCGTGCCCGAAAAGGGGCGTCCGACGGTCTATGCGCTTTCGATCGCGATCTACTGCACCTCCTGGACCTATTTCGGCGGCGTCGGGCTGGCCAGCGAGCGCGGCCTGGAATTCGCGGCGATCTACATCGGCCCCATCCTCGTCTTCACGCTGGGCATGCCGCTCCTGCAACGGATCACCGCGCTCGCCAAGGCCGAGAAGCTCACCTCCGTCGCCGATTTCATCGCCGCCCGCTACGGCAAGAACCCGGCGGTGGCGACCATCGTCGCGTTGATCTCGCTGGTCGGTGCCATCCCCTACATCGCGCTCCAGCTCAAGGCGGTGGCCGGCTCGGTTTCCGCGATGGTCGATCCCGCCTCCTACGGCATCGGCGACGGCAATCTCTATTTCGTCGATCTCGCGCTTGTGGTCACGGCCGTCCTGACCGTCTTCGCCATCATCTTCGGCACGCGCCACACCGACGCCACGGAGCATCAGGACGGCCTCATCCTGGCCGTGTCGATGGAATCGGTCGTCAAGCTGGTGGCCTTCGGCACGGTCTCGCTGGCCGTCATCTTCCTGATCTTCGACGGCCCCCTCGACCTCTGGGAACAGGCGCTGGCCAACGAGCGGGCCATGCAGGCGCTGTCCTACCAGACACCGGTGAGCCGCTGGCTGGTGCTCATCATGCTGTCGGCCTTCGCGATCATCCTCCTGCCGCGCCAGTTCCACGTCACCGTGGTGGAAAACCGCACACCGGAGGAATTGCGTCGCGCCGGACGGCTGCTGCCGCTCTATCTCGTCGCGATCAACCTGTTCGTGCTGCCCGTCGCCATCGGCGGGGTCATTACCTTCGGCGGCACGGGCAATCCCGATCTCTACGTTCTGGCGCTGCCGTTCTCGCACGACATGAAGCTGGTCACGCTGATCACCTTCATCGGCGGCTTTTCCGCCGCGACCGCAATGGTCATCGTCGCCTCGGTGGCGCTGGCCATCACCGTGTCGAACGACATCGTGATGCCGATCCTGCTGCGCCAGAGGCTGATCGGCAAGCAGAGCCAGCGCGACGATTTCGTCCGCACGCTCCTCAATATCCGCCGCACGGCGATCCTCGCGATCATGCTGCTCGGCTATCTCTACTACCGGTCGGTGAACGTCAGCGCGGGGCTGGCCTCCATCGGCCTCCTGTCCTTCGCGGCCGTGGCGCAGATGGCGCCGGCGCTGTTCGGCGGCCTCGTCTGGCGGCGGGCCAATGCACGCGGAGCGATCGCCGGCCTCACCTCCGGCTTCCTCGTCTGGGCCTATCTTCTGTTCGTCCCGAGCCTCGGCGGCACCGACAACAGCCATGTGGCCGCGACGATTCTCGGCTTCCTGTTTCCCGGGGTCACGGCCTTCACGGCAGACCATGCCGACCCGCTGGTCACGGTCTCCATCCTCAGCCTGCTGGTCAATTGCACGGCCTTCGTGCTCGGCTCGCTGTCGCGCAACCCGAAGCCCGTCGAGCGCATCCAGTCGGGGATATTCGTCAAGCGCCATTCGCGCTCGCAATTCGCCACGCGCGGCTGGAAGACCCGCGTCAATGTCGGCGACCTCAAAGTCGCCATCGCCCGCTATCTCGGCGACGAGCGCATGCTGCGCTCCTTCGAGAGCTACGAGAAGAACATCGGCCGCCGGCTGGAGGACGACCAGCCAGCCGACATGGCGCTGATCCATTATTCAGAGCAGCTTCTCGGCAGCGCCATCGGCTCCTCCTCGGCGCGGCTCGTCCTGTCGCTCATCCTGCAAAAGGCCGAGGACACCTCCGCCGACACCGCATGGCTGCTCGACCAGGCGAGCGAGGCGCTGCAATACAATCAGGACATGCTGCAAACGGCCTTGTCGCAGATGGACCAGGGCATCGCGGTGTTCGACAGCTCCAACCGGCTGACGATCTGGAACCGTCGGTTCCGCTCGCTGCTCGATCTGCCGGAGCATGTCGGGCAGGTCGGTTTTCCGCTGACGGAGATCATCGCCATCCTGACCGAGCGCGGCGACATCGCCGCCGACGAGCCGCAGAGACTCGCCGCCACCTTCCGCACGCTGGACGCCCCCTTCCCGCTGGTGCTGTCCGGCGGCGGGCGGATCATCGAGGTGCGCTCCAACGCCATGCCGGACAAGGGCATCGTGGCGACCTTCACCGACATCACCCAGCGGGTGGAGGCCGACCGGGCGCTGAAACAGGCCAACGAGACGCTGGAACAACGCGTCAGCGAGCGCACCGCGGAACTGACCCGCGTGAACCGGGAACTCGCCGAGGCCCGCGCCGCCGCCGACGAGGCCAATATCGGCAAGACGCGCTTCTTCGCCGCCGCCGGCCACGACATTCTCCAGCCGCTCAACGCCGCGCGTCTCTATTCCTCCTCGCTGGTCGAGCGGATGGGCGATTCCGAAAACAGCGCCCTTGTCAGGAATATCGATTCCGCGCTCGAATCCGTGGAGATCATTCTCGGGGCGGTTCTCGACATTTCCCGCCTCGACACGGGCGCGATGAAGGCGCGCTTCGCCTCGGTCGACCTCAACGAACTGCTCCAGCGCATCGAAACCGACTTCGCGCCGATGGCGCGCGAGAAGAACCTCGAATTCGTGGTGCTGCCGACGAAACTGAGAACGCGCTCGGACCCCAACCTGCTGCGCCGTCTGGTGCAGAACCTCGTTTCCAACGCCATCAAGTACACGGTTTCCGGCAAGGTGATCGTCGGCGTGCGCAAATGGGGCAACGAGGTCGTCATCCAGGTGACGGATTCCGGCATTGGCATTCCTTCGTCCAAGTTCCGCACCGTGTTCAAGGAATTCGCCCGGCTCGACCAAGGCGCGCGCACGGCCTCCGGCCTCGGCCTCGGCCTGTCCATCGTCGACCGCATCGCCCGGGTGCTGAACCACAGGGTCGAACTGCTTTCGCGGCAGGCGAAAGGCACGACATTCCGCGTCTTCGCGCCGCTCGACCTGTCCGTGCAGAAGCCGAAGACGGTGGTCGCCGCCCCCGCTCCCGAGCCGGCGCTCCAGCCGCTGCGCGGCTTCCGGGTGCTGTGCATCGACAACGAGCAGGCTATTCTCGACGGCATGAGCATGCTGATTGCCGGCTGGGGCTGCGTCATCCAGACGGCGGGGTCCATCGAGGTGCTCGATACTATCTTCGCCGAAAACCCGGAAGCGCCCGATATCATCATCGCCGACTACCATCTGGACGACGGCAGCGGCATCGGCGCGATCCTGCGCCTGCGCGCCCTTTACGAGCGTGATATTCCCGCCCTTCTCATCACCGCCGACCGCACGCAGGAAGTGCGTGGCGAGGCGGAGAAGCACCATATCGGGCTTCAGCACAAGCCGGTTCGACCGGCGGCGCTTCGCGCCTACCTCACCCAGGTGGCGGGACAGAAAAAAATCGCGGCGGAATAGGCTTCACCGAGGGAAACGGCACTCCCGCACGAAAAAAGGCCCCGCCGACCGGCGGAGCCCTTGAAAGACCAGCAACGGGCTCGTTCAGACCGTCAGTTGTACGGCGAGCTGCACTGGGCACGAACGCCGACGCGGGGCGCATAGGTGTTGTCGTATGCGCGATAGGTGCGGTAACGGGACGAGCACCACTGGACATGACGCTGAGACATCGCCTGCGCCGGACGCGGAGCGTTTACGGCGCCACCGATGATCGCACCTGCCGCGAATGCGGCCAGCGGATACCAGAAACCGTCGCTGTGGCGGCGATAGCCGGGCCTAGACTGACGGGAACCGCGCTGGCCGTTATACCAGCCCGGACGGTTCCGGTCACGGTCGCGCCGCACGTCGCGCTGCGGCGGCGGACGACGATACTGGACCTGCTCGACATCGACCGCCGGCCTCGCACCCGGAATGGGGACGTTGAAAGCAGCCGCTGGCGTCAGCGACGTGGCCACCATCGACAGGCCGATCGAAACGACAGCAAAAAATCTTGTTTTCATCTTCATGGCTTTATCCTTTTATTCTCCTGTAGGGAGAACGGCCATCCGGTGAAATGGTTCCCCAATCCGCAAAGCGCGCCCGCGCGGACGACAATCCACGCGGGTGCCGTCGCGGGTTCAGGCCGCCAGATGCTTCGGCCCGTAGGGGTCGAATCGACCATAGAAGGTTTCGTCTTTTTCCGCCATTTCCTTCAAAAGCGGCGTCGGCCGGAAGTGCGGGCCGTAATCCTCCGACAGTTTCTCGCACAGCGCCACGAAAGCCTTCACGCCCATGCCGTCGATGTAGGACAGCGCGCCGCCCGTATAGGGGGCGAAACCGAAGCCGAGGATCGAGCCGACATCGGCCTCGCGCGGATCGGTGACGATGCCCTCCTCGATGGTGCGGGCGGCTTCGAGCGCGATGGTGGCGAGGAAGCGTTCCTTCAGCACCTCGATATCCACATCCTCCGGCTTCTTCTGCGGATAGAAGGTCTTCAGCTCCGGCCACAGCGACTTTTTCGCCGGTTTCGGAGGGTAATCGTAGAAACCCTTGCCGTTCTTGCGGCCGAGGCGGTCTTCCGTCTCGACGAGGCGCGTCACCAGGTCCAGATGGCGCGGATCGACGGCCTTTTCACCGAGATCGGCGACGGTGGCCTTGAGGATCTTCAGCGACAGGTCGATGGCCACCTCGTCATTAAGCGCCAGCGGGCCGACCGGCATGCCGGCGAACTTGGCGGCGTTCTCGATCATCACCGGCGGCACGCCCTCGACCAGCATGTTGTAGCTTTCGGCCATGTAGCGCAGCACGCAGCGGTTGACGTAGAAGCCGCGCGTGTCGTTGACGACGATCGGCGTCTTCCTGATCTTCGCGACGTAATCCAGCGCGACGGCCAGTGCCCTGTCGCCCGTCTCCTTGCCGAGGATCACTTCCGTCAGCATCATCTTCTCGACCGGCGAGAAGAAATGGATGCCGATGAAATCCACCGGGCGCTTTGCGTTCTTCGCAAGGCCGGTGATCGGCAGGGTCGAGGTGTTGGAGGCGAAGACCGCGCCGTCCGGCAGAACCGCCTCGACCTTCTCGATCACCGCCTTCTTGACGTCACGGTCCTCGAATACCGCCTCGATGACGAGGGTGGCATCCGACAAGGCGCCGTAATCGGCGGTCGGGGTGATGAGATCGAGCAACGCGTTGCCCTCGTCGGTCGTGAGACGGCCCTTGCCGACGGCGGCCTTCACCGTTTCCCCGGCATGGGCCTTGCCCTTTTCGGCAGCTTCCTGATCGCGGTCGACCAGCGCCACCGGAATGCCGGCGGCGGCGGTGACATAGGCGACGGCGGCGCCCATGAAGCCCGCGCCGACCACGCCGACCTTTTTGAACTCCGTCTTCGGCTGGCCCGCCGGGCGGCGCGCGCCCTTGCCCAACTCCTGCATGGAGATGAACAGCGAGCGGATCATCGCGAAGGCTTCCTTCGTGCGAAGGATTTCGGTGAAATAGCGCTGCTCGATGCGAAGCGCGGTGTCGAACGGCACCTGAAGCCCTTCATAAACGCATTTCAGGATGGCAAGCGCCGCCGGGTAATTGCCCGCCGTCTCGCGCCGCAGGATGGCGGGCGCCGCCGGCCAGAGCTGGGCCGCCGCCGGCGTCCAGATGCCGCCGCCCGGAACCTTGAAGCCGCGCTCGTCCCACGGGGCGACGGGCTTCAACCCGTCCCTGATCATCTGCTTCGCCGCCTCGATCAACTGGTCGGCGGGCACGACCTGATGCAGGAGGTTCATCGCCCTGGCCCGCTGCGGGGTGAGCGACTGGCCGGTCGTCATCATCTGGAGCGCCGATTGCGCATCGGTGAGCCGCGCCACGCGCTGCGTGCCGCCCGCGCCGGGGAAGATGCCGACCTTGACTTCCGGCAATGCGAGCTTGACGTTCTTCCCATCGGCGGCGACGCGGCCGTGGCAGGCGAGCGACAATTCGAGCGCGCCGCCCATGCAGGTGCCGTTGATGGCGGCGACCCACGGCTTGCCGTTGGTTTCGATGCGACGGTAAAGCCCGCTCATCCGGCCGACCAGCTCGAACAGCTTCGCGGCGGCGACGTCCGGGTCCTTCGCCTTCTCCGCGTTATAAAAGGAGAACATCGACCGGATCATCGACAGGTCCGCCCCGCCGGAGAAAGTGGACTTGCCCGAGGTAAAGACCACACCCTTGACCGCATCGTCCGCCACCGTGGCGTCGAGGATCGCGGCAAGCTCTTCAAGCACCTCGGCCGTGAAGACGTTCATCGACTTTTCCGGCATGTCCCAGGTGACGAGGGCGATGCCGTCGGCGTCGGTTTCGACGGTGAAATTCTGGTAGCTCATATCGTCCTCCCTCAGACACGCTCGATGATCGTCGCCGTGCCCATGCCCGCTCCGATGCAGAGCGAGACGAGCGCGGTGTTGAGATCGCGGCGTTCCAGTTCGTCCAGCACGGTGCCGAGGATCATCGCGCCGGTCGCACCGAGCGGATGGCCCAGCGCAATCGCGCCGCCGTTGACGTTGATCCTATCGTGCGCAATGTCGAAGGCTTGGCAGTAGCGCAGCACGACCGAGGCGAAGGCCTCGTTGAGTTCGAACAGGTCGATATCCGCGAGCGTCAGGCCGGAGCGCTTCAAAAGCTTTTCCGTCACATCCACCGGGCCGGTCAGCATCAGCGCCGGGTCGGAGCCGATATTGGCGAAGGCGCGGATCTTTCCGCGCGGCTTCCTGCCGAGGATTTCGCCGCCTTCCTTCGAGCCGACCAGCACACCCGCCGCGCCATCGACGATGCCGGACGAGTTGCCGGCGTGATGGACGTAGTTGATGCGCTCGATTTCCGGATGGGCCTGAATGGCGACGGCTTCGAAACCGCCCATTTCGCCCGGCATCTGGAACGACGGCTGGAGCGAGGCCAGCGCCTGCATGTCGGTGCCGGGGCGCATGTGCTCGTCGCGGTCGAGGATGATCAGGCCGTTGCCGTCCTTCACGGGAATGACGGAGTTCTTGAAGTAACCCTGCTCCCAGGCATGGGCGGCGCGCTTCTGGCTTTCCACCGCATAGGCGTCGACATCGTCGCGGGAAAAGCCGTATTTCGTGGCGATCAGATCGGCGGACACGCCCTGCGGCATGAAATAGGCCGGGAAATTCACCGACGGGTCCATGAACCACGCGCCGCCGGACATGCCGAGGCCGACGCGCGACATGCTTTCGACACCGCCGGCGATCACCAGATCGTCGGCCCCTTGCGCCACCTTGGCCGCGGCAAGGTTCACCGCATCGAGCCCGGAAGCGCAGAAACGGGAAATCTGCATTCCCGGCGCGGAAAAATCGTAGCCCGCCTCGAAGGCGGCGGCCTTCGGGATCACCGCGCCGGCATCCATCACCGGATCGACGCAGCCCATAATGATATCGTCGACCTTCTTCGTGTCGATACCGTTGCGGTCGCGCAGAGCCTCCAGCACCTTCGCGGCGAGGCGCACGGAGGGCACTTCATGCAGCGAACCGTCCTTCTTGCCGCGCCCGCGCGGGGTGCGCACATGGTCGTAGATGTAAACGTCCGTCATGATATCCTCCGGGGATCAGAATGCGTCGGCGGGCAGCGCCATCAGGCTGTCGGCGCCGGCTTCGATGCGCGCCTTGCGCAGCGCCGTTTCCGGCATGATGCGCTCCATGTAGAAGCGCGCGGTGACGAGCTTGGCTTCGAGGAATTCCTTGCGCGGATCGCCGGCCGCGAGCGCATCCTCGGCGGCCTTGGCCATCTTCGCCCACATGTAGCCCAGCACCACGAGGCCGAAGAGGTGCATGTAATCGGTGGAACCGGCGCCGGCATTGTCCGGTTTGGCCATCGCGTTCTGCATGAACCACATGGTCGAGGTCTGAAGGTCGTTCAGACCCTTCTTCAGCCCCTTGGTGTAGAAGGTCAGCGTCTCGTCGCTGCGGTTCTCCTCGCAGAAATCGCCGATTTCCTTGAACAGCGCCATGACAGCGCGGCCGCCGTTCGCCGCCAGCTTGCGGCCGACGAGATCGAGCGCCTGAATGCCGTTGGCGCCCTCGTAGATCATGGTGATGCGGGCATCGCGGACATACTGGCTCATGCCGTGTTCCTCGATGTAGCCGTGGCCGCCGAACACCTGCTGGGCGGCCACCGCATGGTCGAAGCCCTTGTCGGTCAAGACGCCCTTTAGGATCGGCGTGGCGAGGCTCAACAGGTCGTCCGCCGTCTGGCGCTCAGCGGCATCTTCCGAACGGTGGGCGATGTCGGATTTCAGCGCGGTCCACAGCGTGAAGGCGCGGCCCGCCTCGGTGAAGGCGCGGATCGTCATCAGCGTGCGGCGTATGTCGGGGTGGACGATGATCGGGTCGGCCGCCTTTTCCGGAGCCTTGGGACCGGAGAGCGCCCGCCCCTGCAAGCGGTCGCGGGCATAGGCGGCGGCGTTCTGATAGGCGGTCTCGCCGAGCGAAAGGCCCTGAAGCCCGACGCCGAGGCGAGCCTCGTTCATCATCACGAACATGGCCGCGAGGCCCTTGTTCTCCGCGCCGAGCAGATAGCCGGTGGCGTCGTCGTAGTTCATGACACAGGTGGAATTGCCGTGAATGCCCATCTTGTGCTCGATGGCCCCGCAGGCGACGCCGTTGCGGGCGCCGGACGACCCGTCCTCGTTGACGAGGAACTTCGGCACGATGAACAGCGAGATGCCCTTCGTGCCGGCCGGCGCCCCGTCGATGCGGGCGAGAACGAGATGGACGATGTTCTCCGTCATCGAATGCTCTCCGGCGGAGATGAAGATCTTCTGGCCGGAAATCCTGTAGGAGCCATCGCCCGCCGGAACCGCCCGGGTGCGCAAGAGGCCGAGATCGGTGCCGCAATGCGGCTCGGTGAGGTTCATGGTGCCGGACCAGACGCCCTCGACCATCTTCGGCAGGTATTTCGCCTTCTGCGCGTCGGAGCCGTGGACGAGGATCGCGGCGATGGCGCCCTGCGTCAGGCCGGGATACATGGTCAGCGAGATGTTGGCGGACGACATGTATTCGCCGACGGCAGCATGCAGCGTATAGGGCAGGCCCTGTCCGCCGAATTCCTCCGGCACGGCAAGGCCGAGCCAGCCGCCCTGGCAATAGGCGTCATAGGCTTCCTTGAAGCCCGCAGGCACGGTCACGGACCCGTCGTCGCTGCGCGTGCAGCCCTCCTGATCGCCGGACAGGTTGAGCGGAAAGAATTCTTCCTCCGCCACCTTTGCCGCCTCGCTGACGATCGCTTCCAGCATATCGGGTCCGAGATCGGCAAAACCCGGCAGGTTTCCATAGTTCTGAAGGTTCAGAACGTCGTTCAGCACGAACAGCGTGTCGTTCACGGGCGCCTTGTAGACCGGCATCGCAGAAAATCCTCCTCGTCATAAGGCCGTCCTGCCGGTCCGGGCGATGCACGGTCGCATCCGCCCTCCCCGGCGTTCAGCCACTCCTCGCCAACCAAAATATTGACGTTTGCGTAAACGTCAAGTCAATCTTGCATGACGGCTTCAAACGGAGCGGAAAGCGGCGGAACGACCCGGCGGCCAAGGACCGAAAGGGCAAGGACTTCCCGCCCACGCGCATCCGGTTAAAGAAAACTTTGCCGATATTAACGTCTTGTTTACCACGTTTCGTGAAATGTGAGCGTCGGCGGCATCTCTCATGAATCGGTCTGCGCGGCGGACCGGGACGGATGCCGTCCCGGTCAGGCTCGAGACAGTCATTCCTGCCAGAGTCCCTGCACCGGGTTTACGCCTTTCGGCCCGCCAGAGCCGGTTTGCACAGCATGCCCCTCCGGTCCTGGCCGGGCAACGTCGAAGCGAGCAGAAACATGAACGGATCGCGATCTTCTCATCCCCGCCACGGCGAAAACAGGTCGTCACTGGACGCCCTGAGCCGCACGATCGAGGGCCTTGAGGCGCGAATTGAAGACCTGATGAACGGTCCCGGCCACCGCGATCCTCGCCGCGGCGCGGAACCCGAGCGCATGCGTGAACGCGACGAGCGCCGCACCGGGCGTCCGGCCATCGGCGCACCGAATCCGCTCGACGAAATTCGCCAGCGCCAGCGCGCGCTCGAAGCCGGCCACACGCCGTCCCGCCCTGCCGATCCCTATGAGCCGCGCCTGTCTAGCCATTACGAGGAGCGCCCCGCGCCGGGCCCGCGCGACTATGCCCGCAGCGAGGCCCCGAGGCGCGACAACGGCATGAAGGACATTGCCCGGGCACTCGTCGATCTGCGCCAGGAGCTGAAGCAGGATATTTCCGAAGGCGTTTCGCGCGAGATCGGCGGCCTTCTCTCCGAAATCCGCACGATCAAGGCGATGGCCGGCGACCGCCGCTATGCCGAGGACATGCGCGGCGACCTCGCCCGGCTTGCCGAGGGAATCGGCCATATCAGCCGCCAGGCCCAGCCGGACGACGCCGCAAGCCTGCGTGCCGAATTCGAGGACCTGCGCGCCATGATGGACGGCCTCGCCCGCGAGGAGTCCGTGCGCCGCATGGAAAGCCGCTGGAACGGCGTCGAGGAGCGCCTTCAGGGCTTCAGCACCGACGCGCTCCAGGACGAACTGGTCGCACTCGCCTACCGTCTCGACGACATCAAGTCGCAGCTCGGCTCGATGAGCGACAGCCCGGCGATCCGCACGCTCGAAAACCGCATGATGTCCATCGCCACCTCGCTCGACGACCTCGGCAGGCGCATCGAACCGCGCAACGAGATCGTCGCCGAGCAGTTCGCCGGCCTCGACCGCAGGCTGGACGAGATTTCCCGCGCCATCGCCGCGACGCCACGCAATGCCGCGCCGGCAATGGACCCGATCTTCCTTCAGCGGCTCGAAAACCGCATCGGCGCGCTGGCCGAGCAGATCGAGGATATCGGCGTGGCCGCAAGCCGGCCGGACCCCGCCATCGCGCTCAATTCGCGTCTCGAGACGCTGGCCGCACGGATCGAGGACCTTTCCGGCGACCGCGCGACCACGCGGCTTGACGAGCGGCTCGACGCCCTTTCGGCCCTGCTGGAGAACAGCCAGAAGCCGGCCCAGCAGGCGCCGGACCTGACCCGCACGCTCTCCGATATTTCGCGCAAGATCGACGCGCTCGACCACGGTCTGGTCAACGACGTTCTGGCCGAGCGTCTCGATTATCTCGCGCGCCGCATCGACGAGATCGAAACGCAGCCGCAGCCCGCCGCCGCTTTCGACGACAGCGCGCTTCGCCGTCTCGAAAGCCAGATCGGCGGCATTGCCGCGCGCCTCGACGAAACCGCCGCAGCGCCGGCGGACGAGGGGGCGCTCGCCGGTCTCGAAGCGCAGATCGCCAACCTGTCGCGCCTGATCAGCCAGCCGCAGGAGGCTCCCGCCGCCGCTTCGCTGTCGCCTGAAATCGAAAACCGCATGGCGGTGATCGAGGACTATATCGCCACCAGCGACGAATATGTCATCGAGGCCGCCCGGCAGGCGGCGGAAGCCGTGCTGGACGGCTTCATGCGCAATGGCGGCGCCACCGCCGGCTCCGTTCCGCCCGCCGACATCAATGCCCTGACGGGGCTTGCGGAAGACCTGCGCCATCTCGAGGAGTTGACGCGCAGTTCCGACGAGCGGACGCACCGCACGTTCGAAGCGCTGCACGACACGCTGCTGCAAATCGCCGGACGCCTCGAATATATCGAGAATTCCGACAGGTCCGAAGCGCCCCGCGAAGAGACGGCGGCCGTTCCGCCGCGTGAAACCGCGACGCAGGCTGCGGTCTCCGTCGAGGCCGACGAGCCCGCCTACGCCTTCACCGGAAACGTCCGCCGCGAGGAGGCCGCGCCCGCCACGGCCAGCGCCGTTCCCGTCCTCAACGACGAGGGCGACGATTTTTTCGCCCCGCCGCCGGCACGCGCGCAAGCGACGCCCGCACCGGCGGCTGACGAGCAGGGCACCGATGGCCCCATCATCCGCGACGCGCTGCCGGAATGGGATTCCGCCTCATTGATCCGTCCGCCGGAAATGCCGGCTGCCGCACAGGAAAAGAAGGGGCTGCTCGGCAGCCTGACGCGGCGCTTCGCGAAGAAATCCCGGGAAAGCACCGCCGTGACCGGGCCGGGCCGCCAGGTGCTGGAACCGACGCCGCCGATCGCGCCGGACGACGCCGTGCTTGCCGGCGGTCCCGACGACCTTCTCGAACCGGGCACCGGCGTGCCGGACGTGAAGAAGATTCTCGAACGGGTTCGCGCCAGCCAGACCCGGGACGGCCAGCCGGAGGACGGCGGCCGCACGGATTATATTTCCGCCGCGCGCCGCGCCGCGCAAGCCGCCGCCCGCGAACTGGGCAACGATGCGGATGCGAAGGGTTCCGGCAAGAAGACCAAAGCCGGCAGGAAGGCGAAAGCCGCCCCGGTGTCGGGCGAAGGCAGGCTGGCGCGCTATCGCCGCCCGCTGCTGCTCACCGTCGGCGCGGTTCTGCTCGTCGTCATGAGCCTGCCGCTCGTCAACACGCTCCTGAAGGGCAACAGCGTGCCGCCGGTGGTCGACAACACGAACCGTCCGGCCATCGAGCAAAGCCTGCCCGGCGATGCCGGCGAAACGACCCCGGCTCCCGCAGGGCAAGCCCCGGCGGCAGCGTCCGGTCAAGGCGGGTCCGGCGCGCCGGCCAGCCCGATCGAGACCATTCCGCTCGCCCCGGCCGGTTCCACGGACGAGGAAAGCCGTTCCCCTTCCTCGTCGCTGGCCGTTCCCGAAGCCGACAAGGCCGCCATCTCCGTTCCGGAGGAGATACAGCCCGCAAGCCTCGCCGACGCCGCCCGTCAGGGCGACGCGCTCGCCCTGTTCGAGATCGGCGCACGCTACACGGAGGGACGCGACGGCGTTGCAGCGAACCTGCCGGAAGCCGCCGTCTGGTACAAGCTTTCCGCCGACCTCGGTTTCGCCCCGGCGCAATATCGCCTGGCCAACCTCTACGAGAAGGGCACCGGCGTCGCCCCGGACGCCGCCAGGGCGATGGACTACTACCGGAAGGCCGCCGCCCAGGGCAATGCCAGCGCCATGCACAACCTGGCCGTCATGTATGCCTCGGGCACCAACGGCGCGCCGGATCTCGAGGAAGCCGTGAACTGGTTCCGCCAGGCCGCCGACCTCGGCGTCTCGGACAGTCAGTTCAACCTCGCCATTCTCTATGCCCGCGGCTCGGGCATCGCCCGCGACCTCGAGGAAAGCTACAAGTGGTTCGCCATCGCGGCCGAAGCGGGCGACACCGACGCCGCGCAGAAGCGCGACGAGGTCGCCAACGCCCTGAAGCCGGAACAGCTCGAAAACGCCCGCGCCCGCGCCTCGCTGTGGAAGCAGCTTCCGCTGGACAGCAAGTCCAACGACGCGATCGTGCCGGACGAGTGGGCAGGCAAGGGGCTGAAGACCGCCTCCGTGGACATGAAGAAGGCGATCCACAACATTCAGGCCATCCTGAACAACAACGGCTACGACGCCGGCAAGCCGGACGGCGAAATGGGACCGAAGACGGTTGCCGCGATCAGGGCTTTCCAGACCTCCATAGGACAGGAACCGACCGGCAAGATCACCGACGGACTGGTCCACGAGCTTCTGGCACGCAACAAGTAAGGCCCCGGCCGGACGGGCGGGTTCGCCGCCGGAGCCTCCGCCCCGCGGCGATTGACACACCGGTCGGCGCGGTCAAAGATATCACCCGGCGCGGGAAGCTCCTGCGCCCCTTTGTTTCAACCGGCTCTCCCGTTTGCGACCTGCGGCGGATTCCCGGTCCACCGGCGTATCGAGGATACCGTGACCGTTTACCTGCCGATTGCAGAACTCTCGGTGAATGTGTTCATCATTCTCGGGATGGGGGCTGCCGTCGGCTTCCTGTCGGGCATGTTCGGCGTCGGCGGCGGCTTCCTCATCACGCCGCTGCTGATCTTCTACAACGTGCCGCCGGTCGTGGCCGTCGCCACCGGCACCAACCAGGTCATCGCCTCCTCGATGTCCGGCGCCATCACGCATTTCCGGCGCGGCACGCTGGATGCCAAGCTGGGGTCCGTCCTGCTCGTGGGCGGCCTGACGGGCGCGACCGTCGGGATATGGATATTTTCCTGGCTGAGACGGCTCGGCCAGCTGGATCTGATCATCTCGCTGCTCTACGTGATCCTGCTCGGCATCATCGGAAGCCTGATGCTGATGGAAAGCATCTCCGCCCTGCGCAAGGCCGCCCGCAACCAGCCCGTGTCGCTGAAGCGTCCCGGCCAGCACAACTGGGTACACGGCCTGCCCTTCAAGATGCGCTTCAAGAAATCGCGCATCTATCTCAGCGTCCTGCCGCTGATCGCGCTCGGCTTCATCATCGGCATCCTCACCTCGATCATGGGTGTCGGCGGCGGCTTCATCATGGTTCCGGCCATGATCTACCTGCTGCGCATTCCCACCAACGTCGTGGTCGGCACCTCGCAGTTCCAGATCATCTTCACCACCGCCTACGCCACCATCGTGCAGGCGGCGACGAACTACTCGGTCGATGTCGTGCTCGCCTTCATCCTGATGAGCGCCGGCGTGGTGGGCGCGCAATACGGCCTGCGCGTCGGGCAGAAGCTGCGCGGCGAACAATTGCGTGCGCTGCTGGCACTGCTGGTGCTTGCCGTCGGCGTTCGCCTGGCCATCGAACTCGTCGTCACCCCGGCGGATGTCTATTCCATCGCAATCGGAGGATATTGACGGATGGCCGCACGCCGCCTCGCAAACGTCCTTCTCGCCCTCGGCCTCACCGTTGCCGCGGCGCTTCCGGCGGCGGCACAATCGCTCGTACCGTTCCAGATGCCGGACAGCCCGCGCGAGACGATCGAGATCGGCACCTCGACCAGCGAAATCGCCATCACCTCGGATTTCCGCGGCGCCGATCTCACCGTCTTCGGCGCGCTCGGCAATCCCGACGCGCTGCTGCTCGCCATCGGCCAGTACGACATCATCGTGACGCTGGAAGGTCCCCTCGCCCCGGCCACGATCCGCCGCAAGGAACGCGTCATGGGGGTGTGGATCAACACCCAGTCGATGGCCTTCGCGCCGGTTCCGGAATCTTATTCGCTCGCCAGCACGCGGGCGCTGGAGGACATCGCCAGACCGCAGGTGCTTGCTGATGTGGGGGCGGGCTTCCACTACATGGCGCTCAATCCGACGGCGTTCGGCGGCGCGGCGGCGCGCCTCGGCGAGTTCCGCGACGCCTTTCGCCGCCTCAAGGAAACGCACGGCCTCTACCAGCGCGACACGAACGGGGTCCGCTTCGTCAGTTCCAACCTGTTTCGCGCCACGTTGCGGCTGCCCGCCAACATTCCCGACGGCGTGCATACGGTAAAGGCCTACCTGTTCAAGAGCGGAACCTATGTCACGGGCCGGACGTTACCCCTGCGCGTCGTGAAGACCGGCCTTGAGCAGGCGATCACCGAAGCCGCCCACGAGACCCCGTATCTCTACGGCATCTTCTGCGTGTTCCTCGCCATCGCAACCGGCTGGGGTGCCAGCCTGATCTTCCGCAAGGATTGAGGAGAAAGCCATGTATCACCATGTCCTGATCCCGACCGACGGGTCCGACCTGTCGGCCAAGGCCGTTGAGCAGGGCCTGCAACTGGCGAAAGCCCTCGGCGCCCGCGTAACCCTCCTGTCCATCGTCGAACCGCAGCCGCTGGTGTCCGTCGAGAACGTGCAGCTTGCCGGCATGGGAACGGATTTCCTCGAAATCGCCCATAACGAAGCCAAGGCGGTTCTCGGCGAGGCCGAAAGCCGGGCGGAGGAACTGGGCGTTGCCGTGGAAAGCATTGTCGCCGACGGAACCGATGCGGCCGGCAGCATCGTCCAGGCTGCCGACGAGGCCGGCTGCGACCTGATCGCGATGGGCTCGCGCGGGCGCAGCGGGCTGACCGCGCTGGTTCTTGGCAGCGTGACGATGCGTGTCCTGAACGAATCCACGGTGCCGGTCATCGTCTACCGGTGATCATCCCGACAGTCGCCCGTACCGCACCGAATAGACCCGGCCCGCATTGAGCAGGTGGGCCGTCAGCCGTGCAGGGTCGAAGAGGCCGCCGAAGGCCCTGTGGCGCAGGTCGAGGCCGCCGGTCATGACGCCGAAGGATGGCATGACCAGCCGCTCCCCGTCGCAGGCGAAACAGGGCCGGCGCACCGTCTTTTCCCACCGGGTGACGGCGGCGGCGGGATGGAGATGACCCGCCACCTCGCCCCGCGCCCGGCCCGGTTTCGGTTCGTGCCGGAAGACGAGCGCCCCGAACGCGATTTCATCGGCAACCTCGCCCGCAAGCCCCTCGACGCCGTCCGGGTCATGGTTGCCGTTGATCCATATCCACTGCCGTCCGCGCGCGAGCGATGAAAGCCGTTCGCGAAACGGGAAGGCAAGCTGCGACGAGCCGATGCGGTCGTGAAAGCTGTCGCCGAGGCTGACGACGATGTCGGGATCGCGCCGGGCGACGGCCTGTTCCAGAAGGGCAAGGGTCGCGGCCGTATCGTAGGGCGGCAGGAACTGGCGGCGGCGGGCGAAAGCCGCCCCCTTTTCCAGATGCAGGTCGGAAACGACGAGCAGGCGGAATTCCGGCAACCAGAGCGCGCCGGTAGGCTCGCAAACCGCCCGCGTGCCGGCGACCGTGATCGCCGCTCCGCTCTCGGGCGCCGCCCTCTTCAACGTTTCCGCCAGAACCATGCGGTTCATGCCTCGTCCTCTATCCTCAATGCTTCTTCCACCAGATCGCCCGCCGCCTCTTCCAGAACCGCATCCTCGGCGCTGCCCGTCACCGGCTCGCGGCCGATTTCGAGCAGCACGGGCACGGCCAAAGGCGAGACACGCGTCAGCGCCTTGTGGGTGATATGGCCCCTGATTCGCTTCAGCATAGCGCCAAGACGGGCAATATCCAGAAGCCCCGTCGCCGCATCGCGCCTTGCCGCCTCGAGCAGGATGTGATCCGGCTCGTGGCTGCGCAGAACGTCGTAGATGAGGTCGGTCGAGACCGTCACCTGCCGCCCGGTCTTCTCCCTGCCCGGATGCCGCCGCTCGATCAAGCCGGCAATAACGGCACAATTGCGGAAGGTGCGCTTCAGCATGAAGGATTCGGCCAGCCACGCCTCGAGATCGTCGCCCAGCATGTCCTCGTCGAACAGGTCGCCGAAATCGACGCCCTCCATGTCTTCGAGCCCCCAGACGGCAAGCGAGTAATCGGTAGCAGCAAAGCCGGTCGGACGGGCGCCCATGCGCTCCAGCCGCCGGGTGAGGAGCAGGCCGAGCGTCTGGTGCGCCAGCCGGCCCTCGAAGGGATAGGCGACCATGTAGAAACGGCTGCCGCGCGGAAACGTCTCGATCAGCAATTCCCCGCGCTTCGGCAGGATGGAGCGCAGCCGCTGGATTTCCAGCCATTCGCGCACCTGCTGCGGCAGCTTACTCCAGCTTGAGGGATCGGCGAGCATGGCGCGCACCTGATCGGCCAGAAAGGTCGAGAGCGGAAACTTGCCGCCCGCATAGGCCGGGATCTTCGGATCGAAAGAGAAGGCCTGGCTGACGAGGCACTCGTTCTCGCGGATGCCCTCGAAGCGCAGCACCTTGCCGGAAAACAGGAACGTATCGCCCTGCACGAGCTGTTCGAGGAAATATTCCTCGACCTTGCCGAGCGACAGGCCGCCGAAGCGGGCCTTGCCGCCATGTTTCACCAGCCGCACGTTCAGCATCGGCGCCTCGACGATGGTGCCGAGATTGAGCCGGTAGGTCTGGGCGACCGCCGGGTTGGAAATCCGCCACAGCCCGTCCGCATTCGGCCGGATCTTCGCATAGCGCTCGTATGTCTTCAGCGCATAGCCGCCGGTCGCGACGAAATCGACGATCCGGTCGAAGGTTTCGCGCGGCAAGCCGCGATAGGGCCCGGCGGTCGTGACTTCCGCGTAGAGTGCATCCGCCACAAAGGGTTCGGCGCAGGCCATGCCGAGCACATGCTGGGCGAGAACGTCGAGCGCACCCTCGCCGATCGGCGGCGTATCCTGCGCGCCGAGATAATTGGCGTCGAGCGCGGCGCGGCACTCCATGACCTCGAAACGGTTGGCGGGCACGAGAATGGCGCGGCTCGGCTCGTCCATGCGGTGATTGGCGCGGCCGATGCGCTGGGCCAGACGGCTCGCCCCCTTCGGCGCGCCGACATGCAGGACGAGATCGACGTCGCCCCAGTCGATGCCGAGATCGAGCGTCGATGTGGCGACGACCGCCCTCAGACGATTGTCGGCCATCGCCGCCTCGACCCTGCGGCGCTGGGCCACGTCCAGCGAGCCGTGATGCAGCGCAATCGGCAGGTTGTCGTCGTTGATGCTCCAGAGTTCCTGAAACAGCATTTCCGCCTGGCTGCGGGTGTTGACGAAGATGAGCGCCATCTTCGCGCGCTTCAGCGTTTCGTAGATATCCGGCACCGCGTAACGCGCCGAATGGCCGGACCAGGGGATGCGTTCTTCCGTCGACAGGATGGAGATATCGGGCTTCGCGCCGCCCTTCACCGTCACAAGGCCGGCATGGGCCTCGCCGTCCCGCGGCTGGCCGACCAGCCAGCGCTGCAACTCCATCGGCTCGGAAACGGTCGCCGACAGGCCGATCGTCTTCAGGCCGGGCGCGATCTGGCGCAGGCGCGCCAGCCCGAGCGAAAGCAGGTGGCCACGCTTGGAGGTAACGAGGGCGTGCAACTCGTCCAGCACCACATATTCGAGATCGCGGAAGAACCGCCCGGCCTGACCGTTGGCCAGCAGCAGCGCCACCTGTTCCGGCGTCGTCAGCAGGATATCCGGCGGGTTGAGCTTCTGGCGCTGGCGCTTGGAAACCGGCGTGTCGCCGGTGCGGTTCTCGATGGTGATCGGCAGGCCCATCTCCGATACGGGCTTCATCAGATTGCGCTCGATATCGACGGCGAGCGCCTTGAGCGGCGAGACGTAGAGCGTGTGGATGCCGGTGAACGGACTGCCCGGCGGCAGCCTGCCCCGCTCCGTCAGGGCCGTCAGCGAAGGCAGGAAACCGGCCAGCGTCTTGCCCGCCCCGGTCGGCGCGATCAGGAGCGTGCTTTGCCCGGCGCGCGCGCGTTCGAGCAACGCAAGCTGATGCGGCCGGGGCGACCAGCCCTTTTCCGCAAACCAGCGTTCGAAAATCGTCGGAAGGAGCGCGCCCTGTTCCGGCATCAGACGGCGATATAGCGGTCGCGGCGATGGTTGACCGCCAGCACGAGGTTGATCGCCACGGCGCCGAGAACGGAGGCGAAGACGATGCGGGGACTGGCGACGAGGAAGGAGGTCGCGAGGATGATCAGGTCGAGACCGAGCTGGACCAGCCCGGCCCGGATGCCGTAGCGATCCTGAAGCCAGAGCGCCAGAACGCCGAAACCACCGAGGCTCGCCCGGTGGCGGAAGAAGACCAGCATGCCGTTCCCGAGCAGCACGCCGCCGAACAGCGCGGCAACCACCGGATCGAGGAAGCCGAAGCCGATGTAGCGCGGCAGTGCTTCCGCCATCAGCGACGTGATCGTCACCGCGATGAAGGTCTTGACGGTGAAGGAAAGCCCGACCTTCTTCCAGGCGAGATAGTAGAAGGGCAGGTTGATGGCAAAGAAGGCCGCGCCGAAGGGAAACTCGAAGGCGTAATAGGCCAGGAAGGCCACGCCCGCCGTTCCGCCGCTCAGCAGCCCCGCGCTCTTCAGCAGTGCCACCCCGAGCGCCGAAAGCATGGCGCCCACGACCAGCGCCTGCGCGTCCTCCGCCAGCGAATGGCGGACCGGCGTCGACTCCAGCATCATCTTCAGGATTTTCTTCTCGGACAAGACGTACCTCCGAATCCTGCCTTCAGGCAGGTCCCTTGCCGTTTTAGCGGCTCCGATACGTCAATCAAGCCCGCTTCATTTCAGGACGATGTAACGGTCCTTGCGATGGTTGATGGCAACGAAGAGATTGATGACCACCGCCGAAAGCACCGAGCAGGCGACGATATAGGGATCGACCACGAAGAAGGCCGCAACCAGCACGCCGACATCGAAGATCATCTGCACCAGGCCGGCGCGGATGCCGAAACGATCCTGAAGATAGATGCCGAGAATGCCGACGCCGCCGAGGCTCGCCCGGTGGCGATAGAGCGCCAGCAGGCCGTAGCCGAGAAGAAGGCCGCCAAGAACGGCGGCCCAGACCGGGTTCAGCCGGTCGAGACCGAGGAAGTGCGGCTGGATTTCCGTGATCAGCGACGTCAGCCCGATGGCGACGAAGGTCTTGATGGTGAAATCCCATCCGACCTTGCGGATCGAGAGATAGTAGAACGGCAGGTTCACGATGAAGAACCACACGCCGAAACTGGTGTTGGTGACATAGTGCAGGAGGAAGGCGACACCGGCGGTGCCGCCGGTCAGAAGCCCCGCCTTGGCAAGCAGGAAGAAGCCGAGCGACGAAACCATCGCTCCCGTCAGCAGGCCCTGGAAATCTTCCGTCGCGGTATGATGGGTCGGGCTGGTGTTCCAGAATCCCGGTACCTTGCTCAACTGCGGCATATGCGGCTCTCCAGCTTCGTTTCCAAGGCAAGTACGGGCGGATTGTGCCGTGAGCCGGCCCGGTTTTCAAGACGGTTCGGTCAGCAATGCTGACCTATCGGGTTCGCTTGCGCAAAATAGCAAGAAACGATCCGTTCAACCCGTCCTTTCCGCAATAAACACAAAGCCGAAGACCGGTTTCCCCCTGTCCATGCGAAGGGTCACGCGCTCGAAGAGCCGACGTTCGAAGCCGTGGCGAGCGAAAAGCCCGCCGACATGCGCCTCGGAATGGGCGTAGCGCAGCGACGGCTGCAAGACATAGCCTTCTTCCGCCGTCTCGACGGAAAAGGCGAAGAAACCGTTCGGCTTCACCAGTTCGGCCGCGAGCGCAAAGACCGCATCGAGATCGCCGAGATATATCATGACGTCTGCGGCGAGCACGAGATCGGCGCGGCGGCGCGGCAGGCCGGCGGCGAACAGGCCGCTTTCCTCCACCGACAGCGACAGGTCGGCGCGGCCGAGATGGTCGTACACGCCTTTCTCGCGGGCCCTGGCGAGCATGTTGGCGGAAATGTCGAAGCCTTCGAGACGCTCCGCAAGGGGACGCACTTCCGGCCCGGCCAGCCCGGTGCCGCACCCGATATCCGCGACGAGGGAAAAGTGCTGCCTGCCGCCACCGTGGGCCGCGATGCGCTCCGCCAGGAGCGCCGGAAGATCGTAGCCGAGCTTTCCGGTGAGCGCCTCCTCGAAACGATCGGCATAGTCGTCGAACAGGCTTTCGGCATAGGCGCTTTCCGGACGGGCCGGCATGTCCGCCGCGCCGAGCACGGCCAGTTTCAGGTTCGCGCCGAAGATGTCCTCGCCCCCGCCCTGCGCCACGCGGGCATAGGCCTCGACCGCACCGTCGCGGTTTCCGGCCTTTTCCCTGTATTCGCCGAGCTGGAACCAGCCGGCGCGCCATCCGGGCGCCAGTTCCAGCGCCTGTTCCATCAGTTCCGCCGCCTCGGCGAAGAGACCGTCACCGGACAGCAGTTTCGCGTAGGCGGCGCGGCGGTCTGCGAGAAGATCGCCCGAAGAAAGGCTGGCCGGCACCATTGCGATATCCTGAAACACAAGGGAAAGGGTGCGCTTCCATGCTCAATCGCGCGGCCGAAAGCAAGAGGGATTTTCAAGGCGGCTGAAACCGGCACGCCGGATGCCTCTCCCCCCTTGCCGCACAGGTCGCGAGGGCCTATCTCTCCGAAACCAAGGAGAAAGCAGCGCATGTCCGATCAGTTGAACCGTTTTCTGGGCGATACGCCTTTACGCACCATCGTGAAACTGGTGCTGGTTTCCCTCGTCGTCGGCTTCGTCATGGCCTTCTTCGGCGTGTTTCCGATGGATATTCTCAACGGCCTGCACCGATTCTTCCTCGGCCTGTGGTATCGCGGCTTCGAGGCGCTCGGCGAGGTGTGGAGCTATCTGGTGATCGGCGCGACGGTGGTGATCCCCGTCTTCGTCATCCTGCGCATCCTGAGCTACAGGCGCTGACCCGTGCCGCACAGCCTTTCCCGCCGCGCCCTTTCCGTCATGGCCATCGGCTCGCTCTGTGCCCTTGTCGCCTGCACCGGCATGCAGCCGCAGCGCTCCTTCACCGGAACCGCGGAAGACCGGACCGCCGAGGCGCTCGGCGCGGTGAACGAACTGCGCGCCAGCAAGGGATTGCCGGCGCTTGCAGCGGCCCAGCCGACGCGGGCGGCAGCACTCGACCAGGCCCGGCGCATGGCGGCCAACGGCCAGATGAAGCATCTGATGGGGCTCGGCGACAGTTTCGGCGCACGCATGCGGGCTGCGAACGTGCCGCTGCCGGCGGCCGAAAACATCGCCGCCGGGCAACAGGCGACGGATGCGGCCGTCAAGGCGTGGATCGCCTCGCCCCGCCATCTCGAAAACATGCTCGGCCCATCCTACACCGCGCTCGGCGTGGCGGTGGCGCGCGATCCCGCCAGCGGCAATCGCCCCTACTGGGCGATGGTGCTTTCGCGCTAGAGGCATTTCCAGCAAAAGTGTGAAGCAGTTTTGCGCCCGGAAATGCTCTGAGGCGGGAGCGCCGGATCAGAACCGGGCCGCCCGGCTTTCCACGTCACGGTCGCGCAGGTCGCGGATCGAGGACACGCCTTCACGGTCGAGCAGGGCCGGCAGGTCCTTCAGGATGGCGGCTGCGATGCCCGGCCCTTCGTAGACCATCATCGAATAGAGCTGCACGAGATCGGCGCCTGCCCTGACCTTGGCGACGACATCGGCCGCCGTCGACACGCCGCCCGCGCCGATGATCGGCAGGTCGGGGCCGACGCGCTTTCGGGTCGCGGCCAGCACGGCGGTCGAACGTTCGAACAGCGGCTTGCCGGACATGCCGCCGGCTTCCTTCGCGGCCGTGCGGTCCGTCAGCCCTTCGCGAGACAGTGTGGTGTTGGATACGATCAGGCCGTCGAGATCGTGTTCCCGCACCTCCGCGGCGATGTCGTCCAGCCCTTCGGGGGTCAGGTCCGGCGCGATCTTCAGGAAAACCGGAACATGCCGGCCGGCCTTGCCGGCCTCGTCGGCGCGGGCGGCCAGCACCGCGGCAAGCAGGCCGGCAAGGCTGTCGCGCGCCTGGAGATCGCGCAGGCCCGGCGTGTTGGGCGAGGAAATGTTGACCGTGAAATAGGTCGCCACGGCGTAGAAGCGGCGAATGCCCTCGACATAATCGGCGATGCGGTCGGCGCTGTCCTTGTTGGCGCCGATATTGACGCCGACGACGCCCGGCCGGCCGGCGCGCGCCTTCAGCAGCGCGAGCGCCGGAGCATGGCCTTCATTGTTGAAACCCATGCGGTTGATGACCGCCTCGTCCGCCGGCAGGCGAAACAGGCGCGGCCGGGTATTGCCGGCCTGCGGCTTCGGCGTCAGCGTGCCGACCTCGGCAAAGCCGAAGCCCAGCCTGAGCAGCGCATCCGGCACCTCGGCGTTCTTGTCGAAGCCGGCGGCCATGCCGAGCGGATTGGGAAAGTCCACCCCCGCCACCGTCACCGCCAGGCGCGGATCGGAAACGGGCCGGCAGGACGGCACGATGCCCGCCTTCAGCGCCTTGATCGTCAGTCCGTGGGCGATTTCCGGATCGATGAGAAACAGGCCCGGGCGCGCAAGCTTGAAAAGACTGGTCATGCGAGAGTCTCCGCGAAGATATGCAAACCGTCCTCGCCGAGCGGCAGGGCGGTTTCGGAAAGGACCGCCGAGAACGGCAGGGAGGCATAGAGATGGGGAAAGAGGTCGCCGCCGCGCGAGGGCTCGAAGACGAGTGCCTCCCCGAGCACCCGCGCATCGACCGCCACCAGCAGCAAATCCGTCTGGCCGGCGAAATGCCGGGCCGCGGTTTCCTTCACCTGCGCAGCCGTCGAGAAATGGATGAATCCATCGGCCAGATCGACCGGCGCGCCTTCGAAAAGACCCTTTTGCCGCGCCTCATCCCAGAGCGGGGCGGGAACGATCTTGTAGACGACGGCAGGATATGGGCGCTCGGACATGGCGGCCTTCCTCGGAACGATTGAATATGACGCCCCGTTTGCCGCAAAATGCAGGCCATGTCCATGACCGAAACGGCCATGCCGGCCGAGCGGGCGGAAGAGGAGGACCGAACCATGCGCAGCGCCGCGACCCTTGCCTTTCTGGCCGCCCTCGTCCCGGCCGCCGCACCGGCACAACCGGCGGAAGATATCCGGGCCGACCGGTTCGTGCTGGAAAAATCGGAGGAGGGCTTCGTGCGCATGGACCGGCAGACCGGCGCGATGTCCTATTGCACGCTGGCGGACGGCACCCTGACCTGCCGGATGGCCGCCGACGAGAAGCAGGCTTTCGAAACCGAGCTGGATCGTCTGGAAAAGCGCGTCGCCGCCCTCGAAGGACGGGAGCCTTCGTCCCGCTCACCCCTGCCGAGCGACGCGGAAATCGACAAGTCGATCTCCATCATGGAACGGTTCATGCGGGCATTCATGAACCTCGTCGAAGAATTCAGCGGCCGGCAACAGCAACCCGACCGGACCTGACACGCCTGGCCCAAGGTTTCACGGTTAAGCACCGTGAATATGACAGGCCGCAACCCCGGACTATTGTATAAAACTCCATACCCGGTTAAAGAGAAACGACTGGCGGGATTGTAAACACGTTCTTGGGAGGGAACACCGGAATGGCTGCATTGACCATCATCATCGCCGACGATCACCCCCTGTTTCGTGGCGCCCTGCGGCAGGCCGTCGACGGCATCGAGGGCCGTGTCACGATCGTCGAGGCAGGCGATTTCGACGACGCCCGCAAGGCCGCCGCGGATCACTGCGACGCCGACCTCATGCTGCTCGATCTGGCCATGCCCGGCGTCAGCGGCTTCTCGGGCCTGATGTCGCTGCGGGCCGAATTCTACGGCCTGCCGATCGTGATCGTTTCGGCGACCGACGATCCGACCACCATCCACCGCGCCATCGAACTCGGCGCCTCGGGATTCATTTCCAAGTCGTCGGGCATCGAGGATATCCGCAACAGCATCCGCACCGTGCTGGAAGGCGATATCGCCACGCCCGAATCCTACAAGGGTGCCCAGGAACAGGACCCGGACATGGCGGAGCTGATCACCCGCCTGCGCACCCTGACACCGCAGCAGAACCGCGTTCTGAACATGCTGCGCGAAGGCCTGCTGAACAAGCAGATCGCCTACGAACTCGGCGTTTCCGAAGCCACCATCAAGGCGCATGTCTCGGCCATCCTGCTGAAGCTCAAGGTCGACAGCCGCACCCAGGCCGTCATCCAGCTCAGCAAGATCAACATGGCGCTGGTCGCTTGAGCGGACAGGGAGAGGATTTTATTCCTCTCCCTCTTTACTCGTCCCCGCAGTGCCGCTAATCTTCCAGCGACCTGCGTGCCGGGTCCCGGTTCTGCCCGCAACGCTTTCCGTTTCGAGGATTTTTCGCCGGGATGCGTGGCGCATCGGCGCGAAAAAGGCGGCCTGAGGCTCGCCGTCGCATTCGGCCCGCAGGAATTTATGCTGCGCCGGAACGGCGCCGGGGTGGGGAGTGGGCGACAATGCTTTCGCACGAGACGATTTGGGATGCGCTGGACGCCCTTGCGGAAAACCATCAGCTGACCCCGTCCGGCCTCGCCCGCAAGGCGGGCCTCGACCCCACCGCGTTCAACAAGTCCAAGCGGCTCGGCCCCGACGGACGGCTGCGCTGGCCCTCGACCGAATCGATCGCCAAGGTTCTGGAGGCGACGGGCGCGAGCCTGGACGAATTCTTCAGCCGCATCGCCCCTCCGAACGGTCGCGACGCCTCCCTGCCGCACGGCGCCTTTCCGCCCCAGACCAGCGCCATACCGCTTCTGGGCTTCGCGCAGGCCGGCGCGGGAGGCTTTTTCGACGACGGCGGTTTTCCCGCCGGCCAGGGCTGGGATATCGTCGATTTTCCGGCCGATCCCGCCCGGCGCACGGGTTGTTATGCGCTGGAGGTTCAGGGCGAAAGCATGCAGCCGCTTTACCGCGACGGCGACGTGCTGATCGTGGAGCCCAGCGCCCAGGTGCGGCGCGGCGACCGTGTCGTGGTGAAGACGCGCGAAGGCGAGGTCATGGCAAAGGTGCTGCTGCGCCAGACGCCCCGGACCATCGAGCTGGTCTCGCTCAATCCCGAACACCCGAACCGCACCCTCGACATGAGCGAGGTCGAATGGGTGGCCCGCATCATCTGGGCCAGCCAGTAGGCGTCACCAGCCAATAGGCGTCCGGCACCGGCCGCTCAGAAAAGGCCGAGCGGGAAATAGCGCAGATAAATGTCATCGAGCCGGCCCGTGACCACGAGTTCCGCCAGCGCATGGTCGAAGGCGGCGGCAAGCACCCTGTCCTGCCGCTTCACCATGATGGCAAGCCCTTCCCCCAGAAACCGCTCGGACAGGAAGGCCCCCGGCGCCAGCACGCAGCATTCCTGCGAGGCGCCGCCGGAAACCCAGAAGGACAGCCGCAGGGCATCCGAAAAGACGGCATCGATCGTGCCCTGCCTCAGCGCTTCGAGCATGTCGCCCTGGCTGTCGAAGGATTGCGACTGCATGGTAGGGAACCATGCCTTCGCCATCGCCTCATGCACGGTCGCCTTCACCAGACCGACCTTCCAGCCCGGTTCCGGCACGGTGCCTCCTGGCTTCACCGCCGATTTCACGGCGGCAAAACGGGCAGGCAGCAGCATATAGGGCCGGGAAAAGCCGAAACGCTCGCGCCGCTCCGGCGTCACCGCAACGGCCGCCACCGCCGCCTCGGCCTGGTCGGCGGAAAGATCCGTCTCCAGCTCGTCGAAGGGGACGGCCTGAATCTGGCATCGGGCCTGAAGAGCCAGCACCGCGCAGATCTCGCGCACGAGATCGATATGGAAACCGGCAAGGCGGGCGTTCTGGTCGGCAAAGCTGAAGGGCGGAAAATCGGTCGTCGTCAGGAACCGGAGGCGCGGATAAGCCGACAGGTCCGGCAGGGGCAGGTGTTCGCGCGCGTCGAACAGAAGCGGCATGCCGGGCGCTGCAGACGGTTGCGCGGGCGCTGCGCCGGTCGTCGCGGCAATGGCCGCAAGCGCTGCGGAAAGAAATCCGATCCCCTTATATTTAAGGGATGCAAAATGTAATTTCATACCTATTATTCACAATCATGAGGGGAACCCGGTAGCAGACCGTCAGGGCAAGGTTAGCAGACTCATGCGGCAAGGCAAATCCGGGGATTCATTCCACTCCGTCTCCCCGTACGCGATGCCGCATGAATCTTCGGCAGAGCCGGCGACCATTCCGTTGCCGGATGCGCTTGCGCCCGAAGCCGCCATTCTCGTCGCCATCGGCTACGGTGCCTCGCTGGTCGCCTTCATGGCCGCGCGAGCGGCCCGAAGCGGCGCGACGATCGAGGATGAGCTGCTGGCAAGCGGGGTGCGGGAGAACGATTACCATGCCGCCCTTGCCCGCCACCTGCACATTCGTTTTCTGCCGTGTCTCGATCCCGACGACCTTGCCGATGGAACCGGGCTGGACACGCAGCTCATCCAACCGGAAATGGTGCGGCTTCATCCGCCCGGCCGGCCGCCGCTCATCGTCATCGTTCCGCAGGCACGGCGCCTTTTCGAGCTGACGGCGCTGCTCGACGGGCTTCCCGATGCCCGCCGGGCGTTGGCCGCGACCGGCCGCCGCGCGCTCCGCGATGCCGTGCGGACGGCCGGCGAACGAAGACGGGTGCGCGAAACGGTGACGCATCTTTTCCGCTCCCCATCTTTCCGCCCGTGTCACGCTATGGGGCCTGCAAGGCTTCTACGCGGGAATCGCCATCACCCTGTTCGCCAGCGCCCTGGTTCTGGCGCCGCTGGCCACCGGCGATTGGCTGCATGCCTTTCTTTCACTGTTCTATTGCGCCGCCCTGCTGATCCGCGCCGCCGCGATCCGTGGCGCGGCGACGCCGCCGGCACCGCCAACGCCCGACGATGCCGGGCTGCCGGTCTATACCGTCATGGTGGCTCTTCACCGCGAAAGCGCCGTCGCTCGCCAACTGGTCGACGCCCTGACGAAGCTGGACTGGCCGGCCTCGCTGCTGGACATCAAGCTGGTCTGCGAAGCGGGCGACCTGTCCACGATTGCCGCGCTGAAGGCCGCGGACCCGGGTCCAGCCTTCGAGATCGTCGAGGTGCCGCCCATGCTGCCCGTCACCAAGCCCAAGGCGCTGAACTACGCTCTCGCCGGCGCGCGCGGCGAATTCACAGTGATCTACGACGCCGAGGACCGCCCTCATCCCGGCCAGCTTCGGGAAGCCTACCGCCGCTTCCGGTCGGCACCGGAACGGCTTGCCTGCCTGCAAGCTCCGCTGCACATCGCCAACGCGCAGGAGAGCGCTGTCAGCGCGCTTTTCGCGCTGGAATATGCGGGGCTTTTCCGCTCGCTTCTGCCGATGCTGGCCCGCGCGGGCCTGCCGCTGCCTCTTGGCGGCACGTCGAACCATTTCCGGACGGATGTCCTCAGGCGCGTTGGCGGATGGGACCCGTTCAACGTGACCGAGGATGCGGATCTCGGCCTGCGCCTGCACCGGCTCGGATATCGCAGCGGCGTGCTTTCCCGCCCCACCATCGAGGATGCGCCGGTGCGAAGACGGGTGTGGCTGAACCAGCGCACCCGCTGGTACAAGGGCTGGATGCAGACCTGGCTCGTGATGATGCGCGCGCCTTTCGCCCTGCCCCGCGAGATCGGCCTGAAGGCCAGCCTGGTCTTTCATCTTCTGATCGGCGGCATGCTGCTCTCGTCGCTCGCCCATCCCCTGATCATCGTGCTCGTCGTCCACACGCTGCACGACCTCATCGGCGGGCATCCGCTGACGGGAATGGAACGCATCATTCTGGCCGTCGATATCTTCAACGTGCTAGGCAGCTACTGGATCATCCGGCAGATGGGCATGAAGCGCATGACGGCACGGGAGCGGCGCGCCGTCGGATGGCGCCAGCTTCTTCTGCCCTTCTACTGGCTGGCGCTTTCCTTCGCTGCCTGGCGCGCCCTGCCCGAACTGGTCCGCAGACCGTTCTTCTGGCGCAAGACGCCGCACGCGCCGGCATCCTCGCCTTGAAGGTCGTCATAATATTTTCAAAGCAACCTAAAATTTCGGTAAAAATATCTTCCGACCATCACGGTCAACGCAATGAAACCGCAGCCATCAACCTCTAAATACCGAAATAAGCCTCAAATCCTTTCGTGAGGCTTAGCTCTTTTTTCAGAGAACCATGCTGTCCTTCGTCAAAAGGGGGACAATCATGGAAAAAATATTTTTTGCAGGCACATTGCTCGCCGCATCTGTATTTCCCGCAATTGCGAGGGCAGAAACACTCAATCTTCTGATCTGGGAACAATACATTTCCGAAAAAGTCCTGGAGACGTGGACGGAAGAAACCGGCGTCCAGATCCGGCAGATTTACTACGACAACGGCGACGACCGCGACCGTCTGCTTGCCGACCCCAACAGCAATATCGACCTTGCGATCCTCAACGAGAACATCACCGGCCTCTATTCTCGCAACGGCATGCTGGTCGAGGTGTCGGACGAGACGGTGCCGTCTGCGAGGCACTCGGTTGCGCGATGGCGCGAGCGATGCGTGGGGTACGGTCTACCCTATTTCTGGGGAACGCTCGGGATCGTCTACCGCTCCGACAAGATCGAGACGGCGCCGACGTCGTGGAACGACCTGCTCGAACCTTCCGCGGACCTGTCCGGCCATCTGGCGATGGTGACGGGCTATGACGATCTTCTTTCTCCGCCGCTCATTCTGGCGGGCAAATCCGTCAGTTCGGAGAACGAGGACGAACTGAAGGAAGCCTTCGAGATGCTCAAGGCGCAGGCACCATCCGTCCGCACCTACGACTACATCATGACGTCCTCGCAGGACGCGGCCATCGGCGACCAGCTCCACATGGCGCTTGCCTATAGCGGCGACCAGTTCACGCTGAGCGAGATATCCGGCAAGCCGTGGAAATACGTGCTGCCGCAGGAGGGAAGCGTGATCTGGGTGGACTGTCTGGCGGCCAATGCGAAATCGCCGCGCCGCGATCTCGCGGTCCAGTTCCTCGATTTCATCAACCGGCCCGACATCGCCGTCCGGAACGCCATCGATCTTTCGATGCCGACCGCCAACCAAACGGCCATTCCCCTTCTCCCGGACGAGATGAAAAACAATCCCGAGATATTCCCGCCGGAGGAGATCGTCGCGGCCAGCCAGTTCTACTACGAGTATTCGGCACCGATCATCCAGTTGCGCAAGCGCATCGTCAGCGCGGTCACGGGCCTTCATGACGCTCGGTAGGCGGGCCTCCGCGATCATCCTGCCGGTGGTCCTGCTGAGCAACATCCTCATTGCCGTATCCGTCTACTGGCTGGAACGCGACAGCATCGAGAGGGGCGAAACCGCCCGTCTCTCCAGGCAGATGGAGCGGCTGCAATCGCTGTTCGATCAGGATCTGGATTTCGCCCGCAATCTGGTCTTCATGATGCAGACGGGCGATGCCGTGCGCGCCTTCATGCGCGAGGCCGACGAAAGCTTCAGGACCACGGCGCTCGGTGTCAGGGTGCAGGAAGGCATCGAGTTCTTCTCCAGCAACTCGAGCCGCTTCGTCTCCTTCGCCATCCTCCAGAACGATCTGTCCGTCGCCTACTACTTTGAAAAGAGCGACGACCCGTTCGCCTCGATCCCTTCCGTGCAGATCGAAACGGCAACGCGGCGGCTGAGCGGGGTCGCGACCTCGTCGGACGAATTCGTCCAGGACGAGGGCGGGCCGCTGATCATCCACACCGCCCTCCTCGACCGGACCACTTTCTCGAATGCCTTCGCAACCCAGAGGGACGAGGCCTTCATCGTCCAGGCCGCCGTCCGGCCCCGCGACTTCCTGAGAATGAAGGACAAGCTGGAGAAGGAATACGGTACGGCACTGGTCATCGCGCCGGAAATCACCGGAGATGGCGGGCAATTCATGGCGGTGAGCAGCGTCCTGGCAAATCTGAAGCTGGGTCTGCCGCTCACGGATGCCTATCTCGCCGCGCGCCTGCAATCACTGAAAGCCACCCTGGCGATCGCATGCCTGCTGCTGAGCTTCGGCTCCGTGGGTCTGCTCCTGTTCCTGATCCGGCGCATCGTCACCAAACCGATTGCGGTGCTCGACAGTCAGGTCACGGACATCCTGTCGGGCCGCCGCCTGCATCTCGACCGCATGACGGGCCGCGGCGAGATAGAGCGCCTGACCACCAATATCAAGACGTTGCACGATCAGGCGCTCGACACGCTCGACAAGGTACAGACCGCCTCGTGGACCGACAGCCTGACCGGTATCAGCAACCGCTCCCGCTTCACGCTCGTCGGCAAGGGCATGATCGAGGACGCCCGCGCCGCGCGGGAGTGCCTGAGCCTGCTGTTCATCGACCTCGACAACTTCAAGTTCGTCAACGACACCTTCGGCCATGCCGCCGGCGACGCGGTGCTGCAACGGTTCACGTTGCTGGCCCGCGAAATCCTTGCCGCCAGCCGTCAGGAAGGCCCGGCGGAGGCACCGGGGCTCGCGCGCCTGTCGGGGGACGAGTTCGCGATCCTGCTTCAGGACACCGGGACGGCGGACAGGGCGGCGGAGATCGCCGCGCGCATCGTCGATCTGTTCCGCGACGGGCTTGCCGTGGGAAGCGAGACCTATCCGGTCAGCGCCAGCATCGGCATCGCCAGCTTTCCGGCGGACGCCCGATCGCTGACACAGCTCGTCTCCTCCGCCGACAAGGCCATGTATCACGCCAAGGCGTCAGGCAAGAACCGCATCACCCGGTATTCCTCCGCCTTCGCCGACGGCGACCGGCGCATCCAGCAGATCAGGGCGGAGTTGCAACGGCTTGATCCGGACGAGGAATTTTCCCTCGTCTACATGCCCATCGTGTCGAGAAGCGGCGTCATCACCCGGTGCGAAGCGCTTTTGCGGTGGACCTCGCCTGTACTGGGCGAGGTGTCGCCGCGCGAATTCATCCCGCTGGCCGAAACGAATGCCCTGTTTTCCAAGATCGACAGGTGGGTCCTGCAAAAGGCAACCGGCGATCTCAGGCAATTGCAGCAGGTGTTCGGCGACGGCCTCCTGCTTGGCATCAACATCTCGACAGCCGAACTGCGGTCGAGCGCCATCATCGACCATGCCCTCCAGGCCATCGGGCAAAACGGCGTTCCGGCATCGTCGATCGAACTGGAACTGACCGAAACCTTCTCCATCGGGGCGCCGGAGAAGGTGAAGGCCGTCGTGCAGGGCCTGAAGGACGCCGGCTTCCGGATAGCGCTGGACGATTTCGGCGCCGGCTTCACGTCATTGAAGCAGATCCTGGAATATCCGCTCGATACGGTGAAGCTGGACCGCGATCTGGTCGGGAAGATCCATGACGGCCGCGACACGCTCACATTGAACGCCATCATCGATCTGTGCCACTCGCGCGGCTGCGTGGTCGTGGCGCAGGGGGTTCGCGACAAGCTCACCCAGACCCTGCTGGCCCTGGCGGGATGCGATCTGTTCGAGGGACACGGCGTCGGTGCGGCCGTCCCGCTGGAGGACCTGCTCGCCGGCAGGGCGGATGCTGCGGAAGCTTCGGGCGGCGCCGGCCGTCTGCCCCGCCGCCTACCGATGGAGTGGTCGGCCCGTCACCGCGATTGAACGCCGATCCGGCTCAGGCGCGCTGGGTGGCGCCGCCATCGACATAAAGATCGCTCATGGTGATGTGGCCGGCCCGGTCCGAGAGCAGGAACACCACGGCGTCGGCGACGTCTTCCGGCGTGGCGAGCTTTCCAAGCGGAATGCCGGCCTTGTAGGTTTCCAGCGAGCCCGCGATGACACGCGCCGCACCCTGGTCGTCGGCCCACATGCCGGTCTGCATCGGCGTCAGCGTCGATCCGGGCGCGACGATGTTACAGCGTATGCCGTGCGGCGCGAGTTCCAGCCCGAGGCAGCGGGTAAACATCGTCGTCGCCGCCTTCGACGCCGCATAGGCCGCCATCGCGTGGCGCGGGATGCCGGCAGCGTTGGAACTGACGGTGACGATCGATCCGCGCCGGCGCGGCGTCATGCGGCGGGCGAGCGCCCGGGAGACGTGGAACACGCCGTCGGTGTTCACGGCGAAGACGTTGCGCCATGTGGCATCGTCGGTTTCGGCAATCAGCCCCGTCGCCAGAATGCCGGCGACATTGGCGCCGAGGTCGATCGGTCCCCATTCCCGCTCGACCTGCCCGACCAGCGCCTCGACGGCGGCGCTGTCGCGCACGTCCAGCGCCTCCGCGCGCAGATTGTCCTTAGCAACGAGACCGGGCGCTTCAAGGTCGATCGCGACAACGCGGGCGCCTTCCTCCAGTAACTGCCGGACAACCGCGGCACCGATGCCTCCGCCGGCTCCCGTCACCAGTGCGATTTTGCCTGCAAGACCCGTGTCGCGCATCATGTTTCATCCTCTGTTCTGTCAAACGACCGCAACCGCTCCGCCAGATGCGGCGCGATCAGTTCCACCGCCCTGGCGGAGGTGAGCTGCGGGTGCAGGAACGGCACCGGGATCACGTCCACCCCGTCCGCATAGGCGAGCCACAGTTCCGGCCTGAGATCGGTGCCCTCGTGATCGAGGGCGGCCAGCACATGTGTCAGCACTCCGCCATAGTGCGAATGGAAATGCCCGCGCACGAGGCGGTTGGTGTCGGGAACGACGCGCACCACGCCTTCGAGCGCGCTGGCCGGCAGGTTTCCGAGCGGGCTGTCGCCTTGCCGCAGGAAATCGAAAATCGCCTCGCGGGTCACGAGATCGGGATGTTTTTCCGGATCGTGACCGGCGATGACGATGAGCGCCCGCAGCGCATCCACCTCGCTCGGCTCGGGCTCGGCGCGCCAGCAATCGGCCGGATAGGAATCGAGCAGGGCGACGACGCCGACCTGCGCGCCGGCGGCCTGAAGCTGCGCCGCCATTTCCTGCGCGATGATGCCGCCGAGGGACCAGCCGCCGATGTGATAGGGGCCTTGCGGCTGCACGGCGCGGATGCGCTCAACATAGCCGGAGGCCAGCACCGCGAGGCTTTCCGGCATGGGTGCCGCCGGATCGAGCGCGGGCGACTGAAGACCGTAGACCGGCCGGCCGGCAGCCAGCGCCCGCGCCAGCGTTCGATAGCCCCAGGCGATACCGCCCGCCGGATGGACAAGGAAGAGCGGCGGATTGCCGGCCTTGCCTTCCGCGAGGCGGATCAGCGGCCCGAGCCCCTCGTCCGGCCCCACGACGCCTGAATCCACCAGCGCGGCAAGGGCCGCGACCGTGGGCCGCTCGAACAGCGCGCCGAGGCCGGGATCGAAACCGAAGCGTTCGGCGAAGGCAAGAACGAGATGGACGCCGGAGAGCGAATCGCCGCCGAGCGCGAAGAAATCGGCCTCCGGCCCCGCCGGTTCGGGCAGGCCGAGAATTTTTGCGAAGAGTGCCCCGACCGCCGCTTCGGTCGGTGTGGCCGGGCGGCTTGCACCCTCGTGCCGGAAGGCGGGCGCCGGCAGGGCGGCACGGTTGAGCTTGCCGTTGGCCGTGACCGGCAGGGCGGGCAATTCGACGAAGGCCGAGGGCATCATGTAATCCGGCAGCGTGCGGGTGAGATGGGCGCGCAACGCCGCCTCCCCGAAGCCGTCGCCGGGAACGAGATAGGCAACGATGCGCCTGTCGCCGGGCCGATCCTCGCGGGCGACAACGCCCGCCTCGCGCACCAGGCCGGAAGCCATGATCGCCGCCTCGATCTCGCCGAGTTCGATGCGCAATCCGCGGATCTTCACCTGATGGTCGGAGCGGCCGAGGAAGACGACCGCGCCGTCCTCGCGGAAGCGGGCGAGATCGCCGGTCTTGTAGATGCGCTCGCCGGGGCGGAAGGGATCGGGCAGGAAGCGTTCTGCCGTGAGATCGGGCCGGCCGAGATAGCCGCGCGCAAGCTGTACACCGCCGAGATAGAGGTGGCCCGCGACACCCGCCGGCAAGGGCCGCAGGCGTTCGTCGAGCACGTAGAGCCGCGTGTTCCAGACCGGAAAGCCGATGGGCACGGGAAGCGAGCGGTCGTCGCGGGTCGCAGGCCAGGAACTGACATCGACGGCGGCTTCGGTCGGGCCGTAGAGATTGTGCAGCTCGGCGGACAGCGTCCGGTGGAAACGCTCGCACTGGTCGGCCGTCAGTTCCTCGCCGGAGCAGAAGACGCGCTTCACGACGAGCCCCCGGCTGGCCGGAGAGGCGAGGAAGGCCGACAGCATGGACGGCACGAAATGCAGCGTCGTGATCCTTTCGTCGCGGATCAATGCCGCAATCGCCGCCGGATCGCGATGCGCGCCGGGCGGCGCAACGATGAGGGTCGCGCCCGCGATCAGCGGCAGGAAGAACTCCCAGACCGACACGTCGAAGGTGGCGGGCGTCTTTTGCAGGATGCGATCCGTAGCGTCGACGCCGTAATGGTCGCGCATCCAGACGAGACGGTTGACGATGGCGCGATGCTCGATCACCACGCCCTTCGGCTCGCCGGTCGAGCCGGACGTGTAGATGACATAGGCCATGTCGTCCGGCCGGGCCGCGTCGCCGGGCCGGGCCGGGCTCGGCGCCGCCTGTCCCTCCGGCGCCCAGCGCGAAACGGCCAGCACCTTTTCCCCGAACCGCCCGGCATCTGCGTCAAGGGCCAGCACGGCGACGGGCCCGGCGGAGGCGAGAATGCGGGCTATGCGTTCGTCGGGATGGTCGAGGTCAAGCGGCAGGTAAGCCGCGCCGGCGCGCAGGATCGCGACCAGCGCCACGACCAGTTCCAGCGAGCGCGGCAGGGCGACTGCGACGATGGTCTCGCGTCCCGCGCCCATCGATGCAAGCTGTGCAGCGAGTGCTGCGGAACGCCGGTCGAGGTCTGCATAGGTGAGCGTGTGGCCCTCGAAGACGAGCGCCGTCGCACCGGGCGTTGCGCGGAAGGTTTCCTCGATCAGCGCGACGAGCGTGGTGTCGGGCACCGCATGGTCCGTCGCATTGAGATCGAAGAGGAAGCGCCGCGCCTCATCCGGGCTTGCCGTCGGCACTTCGGCGAGGGCCGCAGCCTCCGAGGCACGGTCGAGAAAGGCCAGCAGCCGCTGCGCATGCGCCGCCGCATCCGCGCGGGAATAAAGGCCGGGATTGGCGTCGACCTCGAAGATCGTCGCATCCTTCGGGTCGCCCCGGAAGGTGAAGGTGATGTCATCGACCGCGCCGGCGCCGAGAATGTGCAGCGTCACATCAAGACCAGCCATCTTCGGTGGAACGTCGAAGGGCTGGACGTTGACCATCGGCCCGAACAGCCGGCGGTGGCCGCCGATCAGGCCGAGATCGCGGCGCAACTGCTCGCTGCGATAGCGCCCGTGCCGCCGCGCCTTGACCAGATCCTTCGACACGCCGGCGAGCCATTCCCCGATGGGAATATCCTCATCGGGCCGGACCCGCAGCGGCAGGACGTTCATCCACATGCAGGGCACGCGCGCCGTCGGGCTGCCCAGACGGCCCATATGCGGCACGCCGACGACGGTTTCCGCCGCGCCGGCGAAACGCTGGCAATAGGCGGCGACGAGGGCGGTGAGCGCATCCGGCCACGTCACGCTCGCCCGTTCGGCCAGCGCCGTCAGCGGCCGGAGGCGTCCGGCGTCGAGGCGGATCGTATGGCGGATGAAATCCTGGGCCGAGACGGCACGCCCGGATGCAAGGCTCGCGACCTCCGGCATGCCGGACATCGTCTCCAGCCACCAGGCACGGTCGGTTTCGCGTTTTTCGGAAGCGCGGTAGGTCGCGTCGTCCTCGACGGCCAGCGTGAGCGGACGCAGCGCCGGACCCGGCTCGACACCGTTCACCAGCGCCGAATAGATCTCGCCTACGCGGTTGGTGACGAGCACCCAGCCGTAGCCGTCGATGACGAGGTGATGCGCCCGCTCGTACCAGAAGGCGCGATTGCCGGAGAGGATGTAGAGCCGGAACAGCACCAGCCTGTCCTTTTCCGGGTCGAGCGGCGTGGCGGTGTCGCGGCGCATGTCGGCAAGCGCCGCCGCCTCGGGATCGGCCTCGCCGGTAAGGTCTGCCACCTCCAGCCAGGGACGATGGTCCTCGTCGACCACCTGCCGAACCTCGTTGCCCGTCTCCGTGAAACGCAGCGCCAGCGCATCCGCCTCCGCGACCATCCGGTCGACGGCCGTGCGGAACGCCGCGACATCGAGGCTTCCGCGCATTTCGATGTACTGCCCGGTGTTCAGGATCGGGTTTTCCGGCTCGATGCGCTGGAAGTACCACAGGCCGGACTGCGCTTCGGTCAGGCCGGCGCCCGTATCGTCCGCCGTGCCGGCTTCGATTTCCTTACCGAACGCCATCGGCGGCTTCCGCATCGGCGTCACCCTGGCCGCCCTGGCGCGCCTCGACGGCCTCCCACCAGGCCGCAAGCGTGAAGCGTTCGGCGAAAGTGCCGAAATCGAGATCCACGCCGGCCTGCTCCCACATCATGATGAGGTTGAGAAGCCGCATGGAATCGAGGCCGAGATCCATGAGATTGTCGTCCAGGCCGATTTCCTCGGGCTCCAGATGGACCAGCGCTGCGATGTCCGCGCGCATCCGTTCGAGTGTTATGGTCATGATCCCTCTCCGTCAGGCCAGCGCCGCAACGGCTTCTACCGTGGTCATGGGCACGCCGCAACGTCCCGCGACCCATTTGACCGCCATGTCGTGTTCGGCCCGGCTGAAATCGGCGAGCGCATCCGCGATGAAGAACGTCTCGATGTCGCGCTGGAAGGCTTCGGCGGCCGTCATCAGGCAGCCGATATGCGCGTAGATGCCCGTCACCAGAAGCTGATCGCGCTTGCGGGCGCGCATCAGCGTTTCCAGATTGCTACGCTGGAAGGCGCTGTAGCGGTGCTTGACCAGCACGATATCGCCGGGTTGAGGCGTCAGGGCCGGCACGATCGACTGATGCTCCGGGGCCGAGCCCATGCCCGGACCCCACAGGTCCGCCTGGAGCCCGCGATCACGCCGGTCCTGATCACCGTTCTGGGCCGTGTAGAACACCGGGATGCCCCGGGCACGGCAATGGGCGGCCAGCGCGGCGATATTCGCCGTGGCCGGCGCGATGGGCGCGGTATCGGACGCGTAGGCGCCGACGAAATAGTTCTGCATGTCGTGGATCAGCAGTGCCGCACGGTCCGTCTCGACTTTCCACGGCCCGCGCGGCGCGGGAAGCTCGTCGGCGCGCGGCAGTTCGTAGGATGCGATCTTCGGCAGTCCCATCGTCTCACGCCTTTCCGCGCTGGCCTTCGAGGAATTTCTCGCGCAGCGCCGCGCGCAGTTCCTTGCGGCTGATCTTGCCGACGGCGGTCGTCTGGAACGCGCTCACGAAGACGATCTGGTCCGGCACCTTGAAGTCCGCGAGGTTGCGGGTGCGCATGAACGCCTTAATAGCGGACGCTTTCGGCGGCTCGCCCTGGGCGATGATGAACGCGCAGCTTCGCTCGCCGAGAAATTCGTCGGGAACGGACACGACCGCCGCATCGAACACATCGGGATGGGCGAGGAGATGATCCTCGATCTCTTCCGCCGAGATCTTCTCGCCGGCGCGATTGATATGGTCGGTCGCGCGGCCCTGCACGACCAGATTGCCCTCGGGCGTGCGCTTCACCACATCGCCGGTGCGGTAAAAGCCGTCCGCGGTGAAGGAGCGGGCATTGGCGCCCGGATCGTTGTGATAGGCGCGGATCGTGTAGGGACCGCGCACCAGGAGGTTGCCCGGCTCGCCTTCCGGAACGGGATTGCCGGCATCGTCGAGAATCAGCACCTCGTCGTCCGGGCTGATCGGGCGCCCCTGCGTCTCCACGATGACGTCCTCGGGATCGTCGAGGCGGGTGTAATTCACCAGCCCCTCGGCCATGCCGAACACCTGCTGCAAGGTGCAGCCCAGCACCGGGCGCACACGTTTGGCGGATTCCGGCATGAATTTCGCCCCGCCCACCTGCAACACCTGAAGACTGGAAAGATCGTGTTTCGTCCGCGCCGCCGCCTGAAGCCAGAGCAGCGCCAGCGGTGGCACCAGACCGGTGATCGTCACCCCTTCCCGCTCGATCAGCGCGAAGGAGGCCTCGGCCGATGGCGACGGCGACAGGACGACGCGCCCGCCGGCATAAAGCGCGCCGAAATAGCCGGGCGAACTCATCGGGAAGTTATGCGCCGCAGGCAGCGCGCAGAGATAGACGCTGGTCTCGTCGAGCCCGCAGATGTCCGCGCTGGCGCGGAAACTGTAGATATAATCGTCGTGGGTGCGCGGAATGAGCTTCGACAGGCCCGTGCTGCCGCCCGAGATTTGCAGGAACGCCACCTCGGAGGGAGACGGCAGCGCAAACTCCAGCGACGGGTCGGCCGCAAAGGAGGCGAAAGGCGTGAACTCCTGCGCATCGCCGATCACGACCACATGGCGGATGTCCGGCACCTCGGCGACGACCTCACGCGCCAGCGCCCGATAGTCGAAGCCGTCATGGCCGGCGGCGATCACATAGGCGCAAGCATCGGACTTCCGGGCGAAATGCACGATCTCGGTCAGCCGGTGCGCCGGCAGGGCATAGACCGGGATCAGCCTTGCGATGAACAGGCCGAAGACCGCCGACAGGAATTCGGGAATGTTGGGGATCTGCACGACGACACGGTCGCCCGGCTTGAGGCCGAGGGCGAGAAAACCGGCAGCGGCGGCTTCCGCCCGGCCGAGCAACTCGCCATAGGTCCAGCGCTGCTCCCCGCCGATGACGGCCACCCGGTCAGGAAACGCAGCCGCGCGTTCGCGGATGAAGGCCGGAAAGGTTTCGCCCCGCCAGTATCCGGCCGCGCGATAGCGCTCGGCGAACTCGACCGGAAAATCCTGATGAACTGGAATCACGCTGCCTTCTCCCCCAGCGGGCGCCCCTGCTCGTCGACGCCCAGCGCATTCAGCATGGCCAGAAACTTGGCCGAGGTCTCGTCCACCTCCGCCAGCGGGTCCGATCCGGCCACGATACCGGCACCCGCATAGAGCCGTATATGCGAACCGGAGAGCTGTGCGCAACGCAAAGCGACATACCATTCGCCATCGCCGCGATCGTCCATCCAGCCGACGGCGCCGGCATAGAAGTCGCGATCGTATCCCTCGACCTCCCGGATCAGCGCCGCGGCCCGGTCGCGCGGCAGGCCGCAGACCGCCGGGGTCGGATGAAGCGCCGCGACAAGTTCGGCCACCGGCGTGTCCCGGTCCCTGAGCCGGCCGACGATGCGCGTTCCCAGATGCCACATGGTGGCCGTGGCGCGCAATGCCGTGCCATCCGGCGCGGAAAGCGCGCTGCAATAGGGCGCCAGCGCATCGAACACGGCCTCCGCCGCAGCGCGATGCTCGCGCCGGTCCTTGTCGGATCGTTCGAGCGCTTCGGCGGATTGCCGGTCGGCGGCCGGGTCCGCACGGCGCCGGGCCGAGCCCGCCAGCGGGTGGGAGACGATGGTTTCCCCCTGCCGCGAAACGAGCAGTTCCGGGGTGGCGCCGATCAAGCGCGACGGCATTCCCTCGCGCGACGGCAGCGATGCGGAGAACGTCACGGTGCTGGCATCGGAGGAAAGACGGCGCAGCAGGGCGCCCGGATCGACCGGGGCGGAGGCCCGGATATTCAGGCTGCGCGACAGAACCACTTTTTGCAGCGGATGTTCGCCGCCGCCGCGCCCGATCTCCTCGAGAACCCTTTCGACCGCCGCGGCGTAGTCGGCGGCGGGCGGCTCCTGCGAGACGATCCACTTGCCGTCGCCGGCGAAAGCCGCGCGATCCGGCGCCGCCTGCGGCCCGGCAACCCGTTCCAAGCCGGCCGGCTGGAAAAGATAATCGTCGGCTTCGCGGTCGAACGGAAGCACACCGGCCAGCAACCGCACCCCGTCCTGAAATTCGCTGAAGAAAGCATTCGCCCGGGCCGCCAAAGAGGACGCATTACCTCTTGTCAGCCGCCGATTTATACCTTCTGCCCTCAAGCACAAATCGTCTGATTTGAGATAAAAACTTTCCATAGCAAAGTAAATGCGACTAAATTTGCCGCAAAACCCCCTGAATTATTTACTTTCCCAAAGCATTCGCATGGGATAGATTGACGATTGCTCTCAAGGCGCGGCATAAACGCCGGCGGCCACCATATAGGCAGGAATAAAAAGATGATCAATCCTGTCAACTTAAAATTCTGTAATCTTGCACGACGAAATGGCATGGCCACGGCGTCGACGAAAAGGAATAGCGATGCAGGAAAGGCACACTTACGATCGGGTCTCGATCTGGCTTCACTGGACGATGGCCATACTGATCATCGCCCTTTTTGCGACTGGCTGGATCTGGGGCATTTTCGAACGCGGCTCGCCGCCGCGCATGTATCTCTTCCGGGCGCATATCGTGCTGGGCAGCACCGTTCTGGCACTGGCCGTCTTCCGCATCGGCTGGCGGCTGACGCATCCGGCCCCGCCGCTGCCGGCAGGCATGAACCGGCCGACGGTCATCGCCGCGCGCGCCACCCACGGGCTTCTGTATCTGGCCATCCTGATCCAGCCGATCCTCGGCCTTCTGACGATCACCGCCTTCGGCAAGACGCTCGGCCGCTGGCCCCGCGATCTGCATGTGACACTCACCGGGGTGATTTTCGCGATCATCGTCCTGCATGCCGCCGCCGCGCTCTGGCACCAGTTCATTCGCCGCGACGGGTTGCTGTCGCGCATGCTGCCGTCGAGCCTCGCCACCATCGTCCTGACCGGCGCGATGATCTGTTCGCCCGAAGCGAACGCCCAGGTGATCGCCACGGACGTTCTGGGCCGTCAGGTCAGGCTTGAGCAACCGGCACAGCGCATCGCCATCGACGACGGCCGATATCTCATTGCCCTCTCCCTGATCGCCCCCGATCCCGTCAGCCTGCTGTCGGCCTGGCCGCGCGACATCAACCGCATCGGCCCGGCCGTCTACGAGCAGTACCGCCAGACATTCCCCGCCATCGAGACGCTGCACCAGATCGCCAGTTCCGCCGGCAATCTTTCCGTGGAACAGGTGCTCGCGGCCGAACCGGACCTTGCGATCTTCTCGCTCACCTCGCAGCCCTCCGAAGAACAGATCAGGCAGATCGAGGCAGGCGGCGTTCCCGTCGCCATCATCGACTTCTTCAACCAGCCCCTGCAAAACCTCGAACCGAGCCTGCGTTTTCTCGGACAAGTGACCGGCCGCACGGAACAGGCCGAGGACTTCATCGCCTTTCGCAGCGAACGCGCCCATGCGATCACGTCTGCACTTGCCGCATCGACCGGAGAGCGGCCCCGTGTCTTCCTGGAGCCGCATGCCGCGCGCACCGACGAGTGCTGCGCCTCGCCCGGCACGGGCAATATCGGCAACTACATCGAGTTCGCCGGCGGCGAGAACATCGGAAGCGCGGCCATCAAGGGCGTGACCGGCGTCCTCAGCCTGGAATTCGTGATCGAGGCCGATCCCGACGTCTATATCGCCACCGGCGGCCCTCACATGGAAGGCACCAACGGCCTGCTGATCGGCCCGGGCTACGACAGGCAGCGCGTCCACGACACGCTGGAGCGCGTCGCCGGACGAAATGGCATATCCAGCCTGAAGGCCGTGCGCGAGGGCCATGTGCATGGCATCGCCCACCAACTCCTCAACAGCCCGCTCGACGTCCTGACGATGGAAGCGCTGGCGAAATGGATCCGTCCCGACCTCTTCGACGGCATCGACCTCGACGGCACCTTGCACGAGATCAACGCGCGGTTCCTCGCCGTTCCGCTCGAAGGCATCAACTGGATGGACCTCTGACAGCGCCCGGTCAGAGCAGGCCGTCGACCATGATCTGGACATGGCCGTGCGAGCAGCGCTCGACACGCGCCTCGACGCCGTAGACCTCGGCGAACATCGCCGGCGTAATGGCCTCGGCCGGCGTCCCGTCCGCAGCCACCCTGCCGTTCGACAGCACGATGACGCGTTCGCACCAGCGGGCGGCAAGCGCGATATCGTGGAGGACGAAGATCGTCACCATGCCGCGCTCGCGCGCCAGGTCGCGCACGACGCTCATGACCTTGAGCTGGTATCGGAGATCGAGCGCGCTGGTCGGCTCGTCCAGCAACAGGACCGACGGCTGGCGCGCGATCGCCTGCGCCAGGCTCGCAAGCTGGCGCTGGCCGCCGGAAAGACGGTCGAGCGGCGCAAGCGCCAGATCGCCGATCCCGAGGCGCTCCAGCGTCTCGAAGGCCCGCCGGCGCAGGTCGGCCTTGCTCGTGCCCTCGGGCGGGGTCGCATGCAGGGCCGAAAGGACGGCCTCGTAGACGCTCAGCGCAACGCGCTGCGGCAGGGCCTGCGGCATGTAGGTCACGTGCCGGGCATAGGCGGATGCCGACAGGCCATGCAATTCGCGCCCGTCGACCTCTATGGAGCCCTGCGAGCGGATGAGGCCCGCCAGGCCGCGCAGGAGCGTGGTCTTGCCCGCCGCGTTCGGCCCCACCAGCGCCGTCAGGGCACCGCCGCGCACGAGCGGCAGCGACAGGCCGGAAACGACGTGCCGGCCGGGATAGCCGACCGAATAATCCGCAACGCTCAGGCGATGGACCGGCGCGCTCATACCCGTTCCCGCTTCAGAAAAATCAGCGCCACGAAGAACGGCACGCCGATCAGGGCGGTGACGATGCCGACCGGCAGCACCGCGCCGGGCACGAGAACCTTGCTGGCCACGGACGACAGGGACATCACCAGCGCGCCGGTCAGCATGCTTCCCGGCAGAAGGAAACGATGATCTTCCCCCAGAAGCAGCCGGGCGATATGCGGGCCGACCAGGCCGATGAAGCCGATCGTTCCGACGAAGGCGACCGCCGTCGCGGCGAGGATGCTGACCCGCAGCAGCGACATGAACCGCAGTCGCCCGACGCCGATGCCGAACGAACGCGCGCGGTCCTCGCCGAGCCTCAGCGCCGTCAGCTTCCACGAATCCATGACGGCAAGCGGCGAAACGACGGCGAGCACGACGACGAGCACGCCCAGCCGCTCCCAGTTGGCGCGCGTCAGCGATCCCATGCTCCAGAAGACGAGCTGTTGCAGCGCCTCCTGGCTCGCGATGAACTGGATCAGCGCCACCAGCGCATTGAAGGTGAAGACCATAGCGATGCCGAAAAGCACCAGCGTTTCGGGGCCCGTGCCGCGCAGGCCCGCGAGCGACTGGAGCAGCAGGACGGAGCCGAAGGCGAAGAGAAATGCATTGGTCGAGACGAGCCACGCATTGTCAAAGCCGGGAACCCCGACGCCGAGCACGATGGCCAGCGCCGCGCCGAGCGAAGCGGCCGACGACACCCCGAGCGTGAAGGGGCTGGCGAGGGAATTGTTGAGAATGGTCTGCATTTCGGCACCGGCCAGCGACAGGGTTGCCCCCACCAGCACCGCCATCAGCGCCTGCGGAAGCCGCACATCCCATATGATGACCCGCGCGGACGGGGAAAGTCCGTCCGGTGCGAAAAGCCCGCGCAGCGCTTCGGCGGCCGACAGGCTGGAGGGGCCCGTCACCAGGTCGGCGACGAAAGCCGCCGCCATCGCCACGCCGAGCAGCACCACCAGCGCCACCCGGCGATAGACGATGCGCGTGTAGCCTTCGACGTCTGATGGAGTCTCTCGGATGGCTGGCAAGACTGATTCCGCCCAGTGCATGATTTTTCAGCGTTGCGGATCGACCGCGCCCGGCCGCAGCATATGCGACAGGCGACCGGCATAGTCAATTATTGACTCGATGACACATGATTGACGATAATGCGCGATCATGACGAATTCGCCGTCCACCCTCATACGCCCTCCGCCGCCGGTTGCCGAACTGGCGCTGTTCCGGAACGAACATCCGACACACAGCCTTTCCCGCCGGACAATCGCCGCCGACGGCGTCGCCCACCGGCTGTTTCTGGCCGTTCCCCGATCCTCGCCGCCCGCCGGCGGCTTTCCGATCCTCTACCTGCTCGACGGCAACGCCGCCTTCGACCTCATGGATGCCGGGCAGCTCGCCGCCGCAAGCGGCCTGATCCTCGCCGGGATCGGGCACGATACGGACCTTCGCTTCGACCCGCCGGCCCGCTCGCGCGATTACACACCAGCGCGCCATGCCGGGGACCCCTATCCCGATCCGAACCGGCCCGACCGCCTGATCGGCGGTGCCGGCGCCTTCCTGCAACGGCTTACCGGGCCGATCCGCGAAAGCGTCGAAGCAGGTCTGCCGGTCGATCCCGCCCGCCGCATGCTCTTCGGCCATTCGCTGGCCGGCATGTTCGCGCTCTACACGCTGCTGAAGCGCCCCGGCGCATTCCGCCACATCGCGGCCGCCAGCCCGTCGATCTGGTGGGGCGATGAAATCATGCTGGAACTCGAGGCGAAGACCGGCGATCCGGGCGAGCCTCATGACGTTCTCATCACGCTCGGCGACAGCGAACGCCGCTCCAGTCCGGCCGGCCCGCATTGGCAAGGCCCCGCCCCGCACACGCTGGAGATGATCCGGCGGCTTTCGCAGCGGAACAACATCTCCGTCACCTCCCGGGTCCTCGAAGGACTGGGACACGCCGCCACGCTTCCGGCAACCCTTCCCCTCCTGCCGGCCTTCGCCAGGAACGGGTAGCGAGGACGCGTTTCCTCCGCCCCACCCAGTCCGCTTCCAGATTCCGCAAACGAAAACGGCGCCAGCAATGAAGCTGGCGCCGCCGGTATTCCGGTTCTTCTGGCCCGGATTTACGACTTCGGCTCGATCTTGGAGATGCGGTCGCCCGTCGGATCGTCCTCGCCGCGCGACTTGTTGATCGCGTAGACATTGCCCTTGCCGTCGGCAATGACGTGGTTCGGGTTGCTGCCGCCGTCCAGGTTGGCGACGATCTCGCCGTCCGGAGACACGACGGTCACGGTGCCTGCGCCACGGTTGCTGACGAAAGCAAGGTGGTTGACCGGATCGAAGGTAACGCTCAGAGCGCCGGCGCCGACCGGCACGGTATGCAGCGTCTCGCCGCTGTCGGTATCGACGATCGCGAGGTTGTCGCTGCCCTGCGACGCGACGAAGGCGCGCTTGCTGTCATGATCGTAAGCCACGCCGATGGCCGACAGGGCACCCTTGACCGGGATGACCTTCTCGACATTCTGGGTTTCGAGGTCGATGATCGCCAGTTCGTTGGTGGTCAGGCTGACCGTCACGAGCTTGCCGGCCGCCTCGTCGATTGCCAGGCTGGCCGCGCCGAACTGTTCGCGGCCCCGCTTGCCCGAGCGGATCTCGATATTCTTGACGATTTCCAGCGTATTGGTATCGACGACGGCCACGACGTTGGTGCGGGCTGCCGAAACGTAAGCATGGCCGCGGGCTTCATCGACCACCACATCACGCGGATGGCTTATCGCGCTCGGCTCGAACTGCTTGACCAGCGACAGGTCAGACTGCTTGTAGACGGCAATCGTGTTCTGACGCGTGTTCGTGACCCAGACGGTGTCCTTGCTGTCGTCCAGACCGATGCCGTAGACGGCGAAAACGCCGCCTTCCCGCGGGCCTTCCTGGCCGGCGCCGGGTCCGCCGGCAGGGCCTGCGCCGCGCTCCGGCGCGGGCGCCGCTTCCGGCGAAATCTGGGCGGAGATTTCCAGCGTCGCCGGATCGATCTTCACGAGAGCCGATTCCTTGACCGGCGGGCGGCCGACCGCGGCGGTGACGAACAGGGCATCGTTCTTGTCGCTATAGGCTGCCTGATAGAGGCCACGCACGAGCTTGCTGCCGGTCAGGACGAACTTGTCGTCGCCGAACAGGTCGACCTTCGGCGAGACCTTCACCTTGAACACGGAGGACGCCGCGGGGTTCTCCGCGTTGACCACCAGATAATGCTGCCCCACCGCCGCATCATCGGGGATCGTCGCGCTCCACCTGAACTTGCCCTCGCCGTCCGCCTTCAGCGGTTCCGTGGTGAGCTGCGTCGCGCCGCGCCAGATCGTCACCTCCTGGCCGGGCGCGAAACGATCGCCGGAAAGCGTGATCTCGCTGCCGGCATAGATGGGCTGGCCGCGCTCTGCGGAGGAAGCCGAAACGCTACCCTGAAACTCCGGTTCCGGCGCAGTCGAAAAGACCGATTGCGCGTTGGCATAGGAATACCCCGACGCCAGGATTGTCGTTAACAACATTAAACGATAGGCAACGGTCTTCATTACTTGCTCTCCATTTCAGTCTGACCCCAGCACCAATTTCCTGGTGGCGTGATGAACAATATCGAGTGAGGTTATCACGTCCTCCCCCTTGCGATTTGCACCAATATAAACTTGACTTCCTTTGTCAAATTAAATTTTCTCAACATTGCATGGAAAGGCTTGCCTTGGGCGCGGCGGTGCGTTCAATCATCCACGCAGACTTGTCGCCCGGCAATTCCAAGGTCGGGCGCGCGCATACCGGACAGACATGAAAGGCTTTCAATTTGTTGAGGAAACATCTCCTGGCTGCGGCCACCGTCCTGCTCGTGACGGCATCCGCACAGACGACGACGCTGGCGCAGGACGCACCGGACGACGCCGAACCCGCTCCCGGGGCCACGCGCACCGGCAGACTCCCCTCAGCGCAGGACGCAGGCGGCGAGATCCTCCGTTTTCCGGGCGGCGCGACGGCCATCACGGAAACGCATGACGACTGGACCGTTCTCTGCGAGGCGCTGGCCAGCGGGCGAAGCTGCGTCGCCTCGCAGACGCTCGGAACGAAGGAGAGCCGCCGCCCCATCCTTTCCGCGGAAGTGTCGGCAAAGCCGCAAGGCGCCGCCAACATGCTGCTGACCATGCCTTTCGGGCTGGATCTGCGGCAGGGGGTCCGGCTCAATCTGGACGGTGAAAAGCTGGTGGTCACATTGCCCTTCTCGGTCTGCCCCGAACAGGGATGTCTGGTCAGCATCGACATCGACCAGAGCGAGCTGGCGCAGTTCAAGGCCGGCAATGCCATCCAGCTGACCGCCATCCCTGCCGACAGCGAGGAGCCGCTGACGTTCACCGTCTCGCTCAAAGGCTTCGCTTCCGCGCTCGACCGCTCGATCGACCTCGTGAAATAGGAAAGGCTGCGACGATCCGGCGCGCCGGCTCGAACGTCAGGACCCGCGGAACGACAGACCGATAAAAAAGCCGTGTTCGACCCGCGTCATCTGCAATTTAAAACTTGAGCGGCCAATGCAAGTATTGTACTCGGCATATCGGGGCGTTTGTGGGGCTGGCCTTTCAGTTTCAGGCAATATTCTGGAAGACGGCGGCCGCGACGCAGCCTTGGGTGTCTGCTTGGGGGTTGGATCACCACAATGGGTATGCGCAGTTGTAACATTGCCGGCCAGGCCGTGCGGACGGCCGGCTTCAGCCAGATGATGCACCGCCGTCCGCTCCACCGCGGAAGCGGGCACGCAGCGCCGGGGCTGGCATTCAACGTCCCCGCAGAAAAGCGCCGGCGGGCCGGACTGTTTCTTCGCACAGCAGGATATTCGAAGATCGCTTTCGTCCGCGGCCGGACGATGCCGGTATCCAGCAGCGATCATGACGGACGTGACGGAAGGCGCGCCTTCTCCCAGGGCGGCGTTTCCCTCGTCCCCGCAGGAGGTAAGGCCCCATGAACACGCTTCACAACGGTACGAGCCGGGGCGTCCGCGCAGCCGAAACCGTGTTGTGGACCAGCGCGGCCATGATCACGCTTACACTTCATGTCGGCGCCGCCGCATGGCTGATATACGAGCGCCCCGCCGAGCCGGTCGAGGCCGACGCGCCTGCCGCGATCATGATCGAGATGGCGGCGGAGCCGGAAGCGATCAACACCGAGGACGACCAGGTCTCGCCCGATCAGGAGACGGTGGCCGAAAGCCAGCCTGTCGAGGAGCAGGAGACCCCGGTCGAGGAACCGCCGGAAGAAATCGTGGAAACCGAGCCGGAACCCGTCGAGGAGGTGGCCGAGGCCGAGCCGCAGGAAACCGAGCCGGAACCGGTCGAAGAAATCGTCGAGGAGGAAATAGAGCCCGTCGAGGAGCAGGTCGCCGAGCTGGAAAATGTCGAGGTGCCGATTCCGGTCGCCCGGCCCAGGCCGCCGGAGGAAAAGCCCAAGGTCGAAAGGCCGCGGGAGATCGTCAAGAAGGAAGAGCCGAAGAAGCAGGTCGAGGAACGCCGCAAGCGTCCGCAACCGGCATCGCAGGCGGCAGTCGAATCAAAGGCACGCGCGAAACAGTCGAACCGCAACGCCGCGCGGGAATCGTCGTCCGGCGGATTGTTCTCTTCCTCGGCCTCGCCCGCGAGATGGAAATCCCGGCTGATGGCGCATATCGAAAGGCGCAAGAAATATCCCGGCGGCGCCCGCTCCCGCGGCGAACGCGGCGTCGTGCATATCCGCTTCCGCATCGACGATTCCGGCAATGTCCTGTCCGCGTCGCTGGTCCGCTCCTCCGGCTTCTCGGAACTGGACAACGAGGTGCTGTCGCTCGTGCGCCGGGCATCGCCGGTCCCCGCTCCGCCGCCCGGAGCGAGCAAGACGATCACCGTCCCGATCCGTTTCGACAAGGGCTAAGCCGAGGGGGCCGTGCGGGGCTCTCCGGACGGCCTCGCACAGCTTCCGCACCGCCTTCCCGGCGGCATCCGGACAACCGATATTCACCTTAAATGGTTGACTTCATTACAGATAATTAATCTGCAAATTCATCTTCGGTTCACATCCTCGGTCCTAGGGTCTTCGCATCGACTACAAGAGGATAACGACCATGAAATTCCTTCCCCGTGCCGTCATCGCCGCTTTGGCACTTTCCTTCGCGGCTATTCCCGCAGCCCAGGCACAGCAGCACAATCCCCCGAAAAAGCCTGTGGTCCAGTTCCAGCAAAAGACCCAGGCCCAGAAGCCCCCCGTCGTCAAGAAGCAGACCGTCGCCAAGAAGCAGAAGTGGGCCAGGGGCCAGCGCGTTTCGGACTGGAAGCGCAAGCCTGCCGTCAAGGATTACCAGCGCCACGGGCTTCGCGCGCCTGCCAGGGGTCAACAGTGGGTGAAGATCGATAACGACTATCTGCTGGTGAGCATCGCAACCGGCGTGATCCTCGGCGTCACCGCCGCAAGCCGATAAACGACCTGCACCGAGGCTGCCCCCGCGGCCTTGCCAGCCCCCTTCATGGCCGGCGGGGCTGCCTTTCGCGGCACCACCGGCCCGTCTCCTGCCCGGAGCGCCCTGCGTCCCAACGGATGCATGGCGCTCCGTGTTTTCGTTCTTGCGCCACTGCGGACACGGAAGCGCGTTCCGCCCGTCTACGGGAATCGCTCTATGGCGACTGCCAGCCGCCCCCGAGAACCCGGTAAAGATCGACCGCCGCATTCAGCCGCGTCAGACGCTGCTGGGCAAGCGCGTCCTGCGCGCTGAAGAGCGTGCGCTGCGCGTCCAGCACGGTCAGCAACGTGTCGGCCCCTTCCCGATAGCGCACTTCCGCCAGATCCAGCGTGCGTTGCGCCTGCACCACCACCTCGCGCTGCGTGCGCTCCTGTCGCTGGGCCGTGCTGGCATTGCCCAGCGCATCGTCCACTTCCTTGAGCGCGCTGCGTATGGCGCTGGCGTAAGTCTCCACCAGCACCTCCCGCTGGGAGCGCGAGGACTCGACCTGTAATCTCCTTCTGCCGCCGTCGAAAATGGTCTGAGCCAGCGAAGCCGCCAGCGAGGCGGTGCCGGCGCCGCCGGCGAAACTCACGAGGGCGGCGCTGCTGACGCTGCCGCCGGCCGACAGCGATATGCTTGGCAGCAGGGCGGCCCGCGCGGCGGCGACATCGGCGCTGGCGGCGGCAAGCCGTGCCTCGGCGGAGCGCAGATCGGGGCGCCGCACCAGCAGGGAGGACGGCAAACCGGGCGCCACGGCCGGAGGCTGCAACTGCATCAGCTTTTCCGTCGCCCCCACCTCGAAGCCAACGGGCTGGCGTCCCAGCAGCAGCGCGAGGGCCGACGTGGTCTGGCGTATCTGCAACTCCAGCGGGGCGAGCGCCGTGCGCTGCTGCAACACCGTCGTCGCCTGCTGCGAGACTTCCAGCGGGGTGGCGACGCCCATGCGCAATCGGGCCTCGACGATGTTCGACATGCGTTCGGCCGTCGCGAGGTTCCGGCGCGCGATCTCCAGGCGCTCCCGCAGGGCAAGCAACTGGAAATATGTGGCCGCCACGGAGGACGTCAGGGTGATGCGGACGGTCTCAAGATCGTAGCGGCTGGCCTCGGCAAGCGCCCGGGCGCTTTCCGTGCCGGCCGCCAGCCTGCCCCACACGTCCACCTCGTAGCTCACGTTGAGCGACATGCTGGTGGATCTGCGCGTGCTCGACCCTTCGCTGCGGCTGGCGGAGCTGCCGGCCGATGCGGAGGCGCCCGGCAACAGCGAGGCGCCCGCAATCTGCAAGGCGATATCCGCCTGCCGCACGCGCTGGGCGGCGGTGCGCAGATCGCCGCTGCCGGCCAGCGCTTCCGCCTCCAGCGCCTCCAGCCGGCGCGAGCCGAACCCGCGCCACCACTCGGCCGGAACCGTGGCATCGGCCTGTCCGCCACCGGGAGCCGCTTCGCTCCAGGCAGCCGGCATGCCGACCGCCTCGACACCGCGCGGCTCCTGAAGCACGCAGCCACCGAGGCCGAGCACGATGGTCGCCAGCAGGCCGGCGGAGGAGAACGGAGAGGATGGGGCAGAAGACGGAACAGGCATGGAAAACCGCTTTTTCATTCCGAGGCGAGAGCGACCACCGGATCGAGCCCGGCGGCCTTCTTGGCTGGCAGATAACCGAAAACGAGACCCGTGGCGAAGGCACAGCCGAAGGCCACCAGCACCGGCGACAAGGCATATTGCACCGGCGTGCCAAAAGACTGGATCACGGCGGCCACGCCGAGACCGCCCATCACGCCGATGATGCCGCCGAGCGCCGAAACCACCAGGGCCTCGATCAGGAACTGCTGGAGGATGTTGCGCATGCGCGCGCCGGTCGCCATGCGGATGCCGATCTCGCGGGTCCGCTCGGTTACGCTCACCAGCATGATGTTCATGACCCCTATCCCCCCCACCAGCAGCGAGATGGCGGCGATCGAGCCGAGCAGGATGGTCATGGTGTTCTGCGTCTCGGTCGCGGTCTCGATGATCGAGGCCATGTTGCGGATCTGGAAATCGACCACGCCGTGGCGCTCGGTGAGGAGTGCCTCGACGGCGGCCTGCGTCTCGTCGATGCGCGCGGTATCCTCCACGGCCACGGTCGCATTGCGCAGGAAACGCTGGCCCGACAGGCGAAGCTGGCTCGTGGCATAGGGCACGAGGACCACATCGTCCTGATCCTGCCCGGTCGGCGAGGCGCCGCGCGGCGACATGACGCCGACCACCTGGAAGATCAGGTTGTTAACGAGCACGAACTGGCCGACCGGATCCTCTCCGTTCTGAAACAGGGCATTGGCCACCGTCTGGCCGAGAACGGCGACGGTCGCGTAATTGCTCTCGTCGTCCTCGCTGAAGAAGCTGCCCGTCGCCACCGGCCATTGCCGCGCCAGCGGAAATTTCGACGAGGTGCCGGTCACGCTGCTGGAATAATCGGAGCCGCCGAAACGCAACGTCACGGAACTGTTCTGTTCCGGAATGGCGGCGAGCACATTGGGCACTTCCCTGTCGATCGCCATCACGTCGGACAGCACGAGTGTGGCCGTGTTGGCAAAGCCGCGCTGGTTGGGCGCCCCCGGCCGCACCAGAAGCAGGTTGGACCCCATAGCGCTGATACGGTCGATCACGACCTGCTTGGCGCCGTCGCCGATGGCCAGCATGGCGATGACCGAGGCGACGCCGATCACAATGCCCAACAGCGTCAGAATGGAGCGGAACATGTTGGCGTACAAGGCGCGTAAGGCCGTCTTGGTGGCCTCCAGCACATCCGAGAAGGGGCCGGCGCGCTCCTGCACGCGCGGCGCCCATACCCGCGCCTCGCCCTTACTCTCGTCGGCCGCCTGCGGCCCCGGATCGGAAAGAATATTGCCGTCCTTGATCTCGATCACCCGCTGCGCATTGCGCGCCACCTCCGGCGCGTGCGTGATGATGATGACTGTATGGCCCTGCGCCGCCAGATCCTTGAGCAGCCGCATCACATCGGCGCCACTCTTGCTGTCGAGCGCGCCGGTGGGCTCGTCGGCCAGGATGACGCGGCCACCGTTCATCAGCGCCCGGGCGATCGACACGCGCTGCTGCTGGCCGCCCGAAAGCTGGTTTGGCCGGTGATGCGTGCGGTCGGAAAGACCGAGCGACGCCAGAAGCTCGTTCGCGCGCTCGCGGCGCTCATGCGGCGCAACGCCCGCATAGATGGCCGGCACCTCGACATTCTCGGCGGCCGTTCCGGTCGCAATGAGGTTGTAGCTCTGAAACACGAAACCGAAAGCGTCGCGCCGCAAGACGGCCAGTTCGTCGCGATCCAGCGCCGATACATCGTGGCCCATGAAGCGATAGCTGCCGGTCGTCGGCCGGTCCAGACAGCCCAGGATGTTCATCAGTGTCGACTTGCCCGAGCCCGAGGCGCCGATGATCGCCACCAGTTCGCCGGGATAGATGGCCATGTCGATCCCGTGCAGCACCTCGACAGCCAGCTCGCCCTGGCCGTAGGTCTTGGTGACGCCGCGCAGCTCGATCAGCGGCACGGGCGCGGTCTCCGCCGAAGCCGGGCCCGCGCTCACCGTCCCGGACCTCCGGGTCCCATTCCGGGACCCATGCCCGGACCAGCACCGGGCGGCATGCCGGAGCCCGATTGGCTGAAGGAGGAACGCTGGGCCGCAGGCGGCCTGATGCCGACCACGACGCGTTCGCCTTCCTCCAGGCCGGACAGGATCTGCGCCTGCACCCGGTTGTTCACGCCGACGACGACCTCGCGCTCGACGATGTCACCGTCCCCGGCGGCGAGCTTGACGGTGGCGCGCCGCGGCATGACCGCCCCCGGCCTCGGGCCGGCGCCCGCCCCCTGTCCCGCTCCGGAACCGGCATTGCGGGGCCGCATCGGACGCTGGCGCGGCTCTCCATCAGCTCCGGCGGCTGCCGTCTCCGGCGACGCTCCCACCTCAGACCGCGCCTGACCGTCGCCCGCACGGGCGCCGGCAGCGCCGCGGACACGCTCTCCTGCACCCGGCCGGCCGCCTTCACCGGACAGTCCCGGTGCGGCATTGCGATCCTGGGGCGCACCTTCGCGCCGCGGCTGGCTCACGCGTTCGAACGTGACGGCCGACATGGGCACGAGCAGCGTATCGCGGGCCTCGGCCACGATGAAGAAGACCTGCGCCGTCATTTGCGCCATCAGGCTGCGGCTGGAATTGTCCACGTCGAACAGGGCATTGTAGAGCACGACATTGTTGGTGACGGTGGGCGTAGGCTCGATCTTGGCGAGTTGGCCGTACCAGCGCTGCCCCTGGCTGCCGAGCGTCGTGAAGTAAGCCGGCACACCGGTGCGCAGCTTGGTCACATCGGCCTCGGACACCTGCGTCTGCACCGTCATGACCGACAGGTCGGCAATCCGCAGGATGGTCGGTGCGGACTGGTTCGTGTTGAGCGTCTGCCCCTGCTTGGCGGTGATGCTCACCACCGTGCCCGACATGGGCGCATAGATCTTCGTATATTTGAGGTTGGATTCATCCACACGCATGCTGGCCTGGAGCTGCTCGATCTGCGCCTTCTGCGTCTCGATCTGGGCGCGGGTGGTCTCCACCAGCGTCTCGGCGTTCTGCACCAGTTCCAGCGTCGTGGCGTCCGCCTTCAAGAGGTTCTGGAGCCGCTCGAAATCCCGCTCGGCCTTCTTCAGGTTCACCTCGCTCTGCACCAGTTGCGCCTGCTGTGCGCGCAGGCTGGCGCGGCTGGCCTCCACCCTGGCGACGGATTGCTCCGCATCGATCTCCGCCAGCAATTGCCCTTCCGTGACATCGTTGCCGACCTCGACATGCAGCCTGCGCAATTGCCCCGAGACCTGCGCGCCCACATCCACATAGTCGCGCGGCTGCAACGCGCCGGTCGCTGCCACCAGATCCTCGAAATCGCCGCGCTGGGCCGTTGCGAAGATGTATTCGATTCCCGTCGCCGTGGAGCCGCTCCACGCTTTCCAGACGAAGCCGCCCGCGGCGGCCACGGCCAATATCGCCGCGACCGAAATCAGACGGACGCGAGAGCGCCGGGACGAACGGGAAGAAGGCTTGATGGTATCGCTCATGAATCAGATCAGAAAAACAAAAAGGGGGCCAGAAGGGCGGAAACGGGCATGCAGTGCATCGCAACAAAGTCGGCGCTGTCAGGAAATTTCATGCTGGCGGCTGAACACTGTCACTGAAGAAAACGGCGATTCCAACCTGCCATTCCCCGTCTTGCTCGCATGAACTATCCTTTTAAAAATCAAATCTTTACTGTCAAATTAAATTTTATCCACATTGCGTCCCCTCCACCGTCGCAGGACGGAAGCAGAGGCTGGAACAGCTCTTCACCCGGGCGGCGAAAGCACCCGGGCCGAGGATCATGGCAGCAGATGCCGGACGGCCTGCGGCACGTCGTCGCTGCGCGAAAGCGCTTCAAGATCCTCCGGCTGCAAGTAAAGTCCCGAGGCCAGCGCCGGCGCGGCAAGGGCCGGAACGGCCTGACCGGCACGGTGGCGTTCCAGAAGCACGGCGTTCAGCCGCCGTGCCGGGGCCGGGTCGGAAACGGCTTCCGGAACGGGGTGGACGAGGCCTGCGCCCAGGAGGGCGTGAAGCGCCTGATTCACGATGCCCGGATTGGCCCTGAACACCGGCAGCGCCTCGATCTCCGCATAGGACACACTCTGCCCTCCGGCGAATCGCTCGAGGATGGGAGAAAAAATCTGCGCAGGGCCTTCAACCTTGCCGATGCGGGCATCGAAAGCCAGACCGCCCTTGACCGGAGCGCCGGGCAATGCCCGAAAACGCAGGCGCCGGAGCGCCGCAAAATGCTCGGCCGCCGCCAGCGGGCGGGCGGCATGCATATAAAGATCGACGCGGGAAAGCTGGTTGCTGGCGAAGTCCCGGACGGTCTCACGCATGATCTGGGTTTTCTGCGCTCGGAACAGAGCGATCAGATTTCCCGGAACGGAGAAATCGTCAAGATTGTCGAACGGCACGGCGCTGCCTGCGAAATGAAGGCCTTCCTGCGACATGGAACCGATAACCTCCGCCGATGACAAAGGCACGTAGTACTCATTGAGGTAGTCATGGGCGGTATAATCGGCATCGTCGGTGGCGATCTGCTGCGCCTTTATCTCCGCAACCGGATGGGTGTTGAAGAAGCCGGCCTTGCCCTCGTGCAGCTTGAGAAGGATATCCTGACCCGCCCGGATCGAATCGCGTACCGATGTGCCGGACTGAAGGTGAAGTGCGCGGAACAGACTATGCACCGCGATGAAATCGGCGCCTCCCGGCAGGGCGAGATAGTGCAGGAGCGCTATTCCGCCGGGATTGAGCTTTTGTCCGACAAACCGGCGGATGGCTTGCCTTACCTCAGGCGAAACCCATGAATAGATGCCCCGCACGACGATGTAGTCGAAGCCCGGCAGGCTCTCGGCTTGCCGCAGGTCGGCGCAACGGAACTCCACATTGCCGATGCCCGCCTCTTCGGCGAGCGCGCGTGCCTGGGCGATATGCTCGGGATTGATATCGATGCCGTGGAAGGTTGTGGACGGATTGGTCGCGGCCAGAACGATCAGGCCGAGGCCGGATCCGCACCCCACTTCACACCAGCTTGCCCCCTGCGTCACAGGCTGCGGCCGGCCCAGTGCCGTAAGCACTGCCTGAAACCACAGCGGCGCATGTTCGCGATGAAATTGCGGTGTATAGGGGACATCCAGGAGATAATCCGACATACGGCATTCCTGTCATTTTATGACGCCTTCAGGCGGTCGATATTATTCAAAACGTCCAACAAAACCACCCGCATCGAACTTCTTCGATGCGGGTGATTCCAAAGCCGTGCTTATAGCTCAGAACGTGCCGGTGAGCGAAACCCAGTAGGTCCGTCCCGGTTCGTTATAGGTGTTGGCGCTGCTGGTCGTACCGGTCCCGACACCGCCACCCGTTGCATAAAGCTGCTTGTTGAACAGGTTGTTGACGCCGGCCGCGACCTTCACGTTCTCATTGTAGTCATAGTCGAGAGAAAGATTGACGATCGTGTAAGGCTTGCGTGCCTCCTGATCTATCGCAGGAATTTCCTGTCCCCGGGCATTCCTGTTGGTCGGCTCGATCTCCCCGTAATGCGTCGCCGACAGCGTCAGACCGAGATCTTCCCTGGCTTCCCAACGCACGGAGCTATTGATCGTGTAATCGGGCACGAGGGAGACCGGGACCTTGTAATTCCCGTCCGTGCCGTCAGCCAACTGTCCAAAAACCTCTCTTTCGGACTTGAGAATCTTGGTGAAATTGGTCGTCCATTCCACCCGCTCATGAAGCGGCACGGTGACGCTGCCTTCCAGACCGGAAATGATGGCCGGGCCGCTGTTTTCCCAGGAGAAGAGCCTTGTCGTGCCGTCCCAGCCGACCTGGACGTCGCCGGTCGTGATCTTGTTCTTGTAATCGTTATGGTAGTAGGTGAGGCTTGCTGCCCAGCCATCGAGATTGGCATAGGCGATGCCGATTTCCTTGTTGAGCGAGATTTCCGGATCGAGGTCCGGGTTTCCGCGCATCGAGCACTGGCCATCCGCCCAGATCGGGCACCCCATACCCATGCTTCCCCAGACATAGTCAGGGCTGAGCTGATAGACATTGGGAGCCTTGAAGGCGCGGGCGATACCGGCCTTCAGGGTGATCTCGTCGGTCACTTCGTACGAGGCGTTCAGGCTGGGGCTGAGGTTGGCCCCGAACGAATCATGCCAGTCGAAGCGCAGACCGGGTGTCAGCGTGAACCGGTCGGTCAGCAGGACATTGTCCTCCACATAGAGACCGATCAGGTGGGTCTCCATGTGGTTCTTATCATTGTTGGTGATGGCGTCCCCGCTGATCGGAGCGCTCAGGAACTCGCCGCGATATTCCGTACCGAGCGTCACCTTCTGTTCACGCCACAGGTGGAGCGGCAGAACCCACTCCGTCTTGGCGTTCAGATTGTCGAGCTTCGCCGTGCGATATTCGTTATCCGTATCGAAGACGCCTTCGCCACCCGCATTGTTCGGCTCTCGCAAGCGACGGTTGGCGGTATGTTCCCACTGGATATAGCTGTTGGACTTGCCGAACTCGTAATCGCCGATATGCGTCACCGACAAGGTGGTGCGGTCGATACGGCTGGTCTCGGCGTTCGATTCCGCCAGTTCGTTGATAATATCGCCCGGCGTTCCGATGCTGCCGCTCGGCTGGCCGCCAGCGAAGCTGTTTGCCTGCCGGCTCCATGCCGCTTCGAAATCGAGGCGGTTGCTGCCGTCGATTTCGGCGCTCAACAGGCCGCGCAAATTATACGACTTGACGCCTTCGCGACCGGCGCGAATCGTATCAAGTCCTTCTTCGGCTGCGGCGTCCGCATTGATGTCCGTATCATCCGGATCCGTCCAGCTACCGCTGGCCGTCAGCCGATAATTGAAGATATCGTTGATCGGGCCGCCGGCCGTGGCCGTGACACGGCGCGTGCCGCCTTCCTTGCTATCCTCGGGAACCTCCACATAGGTGGTCAGGGAGTAAGTCTGCTTTTCGGGGCGCTTGGTGATGATATTGACCACGCCACCCGCAGCGCCCGAACCGTAACGCGCTGCGGCCGGACCGCGAATGACCTCGACACGCTCGATCAGCTCTGCCGGAACCCAGTTGGAATCACCGCGGGTATCGCGCTCGCCCTGACGGCCCATGCGCTGCGAATTGCGCGAGAAGACCGGCTTGCCGTCGATGAGGATGAGAGTGTTTTCCGGCCCCATGCCGCGCAGGTCGATCTGGCGGCTCTGGCCATACTGACCGCTGGAGGTGTTGCCGGTCAGGTTGACGCCGGGCTGGGTGCGGATAATTTCGGCGAGATCGCGACCGACCGGCCTGCGCTCCAGGTCCGTGCTGGTGATCACGGACACACCGAGCGACTGCTTGAGCTGCTCCTCGGCGCTGAGAACGACGATCTCCTCGAGGACGGTTTCGCCGTTTTCATCCTCGCTGCTCTGCGCCGACTGAGCGAACGCGTGCGAAGCACCGATCGAAAGAACGAGCCCCAGAGCCGTTGTTGCCCGAAATGACGTGATCCGCCTACCCATAAAAGCCCCCACAAAAAGTTAACTGAAACAGAAACGATCGATGAGTAGCGGCTTAACTGATCGATGGAACCTTAACAAGACTGGTTTAGTCAAGTTTGCCTTACTGTGGCATTTTTGTGTCACAGGCCGCTCCACATCTCGCGTGAACGGAGAAATCAGAGGCGCGGAAACACTCATTGCGTGAGGCATTTCATGGCTCAGAAGCCACGCGATACCGGCCTCCAAATCCCATAACCGGACCTGCGAATCTCAGGAAGATGTTTTAGCGGGCGCGCACAGGAAACCTGCCTCATTTCATGAAAAAGAGGCCGGATTTTCTATTCTTGAGCGGATAATCCGCCACGCAGGCCGACGCGTGGCGCTGTCCTTGACAGCCGACCGTTGACAGGCAGGCCGGCCTTGCCGGGTCGCCTCCGGTGATACCCCACGGTGCGAGTCGGGGGCAATCGCGACCGGCCTCAATGCCTTGCCACACAAATGCCCCGGTCATCCCCATTCCCCGCCAGCAGATCGTCCGGCGCCGGTCCGGCACGATAGAATCGCCTGAGGCAAAGCGCGGCGATTCCCTTGGCCATGAGGCTGGCTATTCCGCCGCGATGACGGGGCGCACCAGCTCGATCGGCTCGTCCCGCTTGGCGATGCGCCGGCCCATGACCGAATACACCATCGGAACCACGAAAAGCGTCAGGATCGTGCCGAAGGTCATGCCGCCGACGATCACCCAGCCGATCTGCTGGCGGCTTTCGGCGCCCGCCCCGTGGGCAAGCGCCAAAGGAATGGCGCCGAGCACCATCGCGCCGGTCGTCATCAGGATGGGGCGAAGGCGCAGCACGGCAGCGTCGATCACCGCCGTCAGCCTGTCCTCGCCCCTTTCCTGCTGCTGGTTGGCGAATTCCACGATCAGGATGCCGTGTTTCGTGATCAGCCCGACCAGCGTGACGAGGCCGATCTGCGAATAGACGTTCAGGGTGCCGCCGGCGAAATAGAGCGCGGCGAGCGCGCCGGTCATCGACAGCGGCACCGAAATCATGATGATGAGCGGATCGCGGAAGCTCTCGAACTGCGCCGCCAGCACCAGATAGATGAAGCCCAGGGCGAGAACGAAGACCACGGCCAGGCTTTGCCCGGCCGCCAGAAACTCGCGGCTCTGGCCGGAAACGTCGGTCTGGACGTTGTCTGGCAGCACCTCGCGCGCGACGGCATCCAGATGCGAGAGGACTTCACCGGTCGAATAGCCGGGCGCCAGATTGGCCGAGACCGTCACGGAGCGAAGCTGGTTGAAGCGCCTTAACTCCTGCGGCGCGACGCTTTCGCTGATGGTGACGAGGTTCGAAAGCTGCACCATCTCGCCCGATGCCGAGCGGACGAAGATCATCGACAGCGTATCGGGCGAGGCCCGGTCCTCGGCGGCGAGCTGGACGTAGACGTCGTATTGCTCGCCGTCGCTCTCGAAGCTCGTCACCTGCCGGCTTCCGAGCAGGGTCTCCAGCGTGCGACCGATGACGGAAACATCGACGCCAAGATCCGAGGCCTTGTCGCGGTCGATCTCGATGGTCATCTCGGGCTTGTTGAGCTTCAAATCCGTATCGGCATTGGTGATGCCGGGATAGTCGGCAAGCCTGTCGAGGAAACGCCTCGACACCTCGTCAAGCTCCTCGTAGGAACTGGAACTCTGCAACACGAACTCGATGGGACGGGAATTGCCCGAGGTTCCCAGAGACGGCGGGTTGCTGGCAAAGGCGTTGACGCCGGCGATGCTGCGCAGCGACGGCAGGAGTTCGGCCACGAGTTCCTGCTGGCTGCGGCCCCGCTCGTCCCAGTCCCGCAGGCGTCCCATGACGAGGAAACGGTTGACCTCCGGCATGCCGTTGATCGTCTGCACGCTCCCGACCTCGGAAATCGGCTTGAGAAGCTCCTCGACCTGTCGTGAATATCGTTCGGTATAGGCGAGCGTCGATCCTTCCGGCGCGGTGCCCACGACGCGGATGACCCCGCGGTCCTCCACCGGCGAAAGCTCCTGCGGCAGCCGCAGGTAGAAATAGACGCTGCCGACGGCGACGACGACCGCCAGAAGCGCGATCAGCGGCCGCACCCGGAACGAGCTTGTCAGAGCGCGCCGGTAGCCTCTTTCCATCCCGGACAGCAGCCGCTCCACGAATGCGGAAACCCGGCCGGGGTTTTCCTGATGCTTCAGCAGGCGCGAGCACATCATCGGCGTCAGGGTCAATGCGACGAAACCCGAAACGATGACGGCGGCCGCCAGCGTCAGGGCGAATTCGGTGAACAACCGTCCCGTCCGTCCTGCGGAGAAGGCGACCGGCGTGTACACGGCCGCAAGCGTCAGCGTCATCGCGATGACGGGCATCCCGATCTCACGGGTGCCCTTCATGGCCGCCGGCACGGGCTTCATTCCCGCCTCGATATGCCGGAAAATGTTTTCCAGCACCACGATGGCATCGTCCACCACGAGGCCGATCGCCAGCACCATTGCCAGCAGCGTCAAGGTATTCACGCTGAAGCCGAACGCATACATGATCGCGAAGGTGGTGATCAGCGAAATCGGAATGGTGACGATGGGAATGATCGAGGCGCGCGCCGAGCGAAGAAAGAACACGATCACCAGCAGAACCAGTATGATCGCCTCGATGATGGTGCTGTAGACGGCGCCGATCGCCTTTTCGATGAAGACGGAATTGTCGTTGCCGACGGCGGCGCTCATGCCGTCCGGCAGGGTGGCGTTCATGTCGGGCAACACCGCGCGGACACCGGTGGACACGTCGAGCGGGTTCGCCACCGCCTGCTTGATGACGCCGACGATGATGGCGCTGTCGCTGTCGAATCGGCTTGAGCGCCGCGCTTCGGTGGACCCCAGTTCCACGCGGGCGACCTCGCCGAGACGCACGACCATACCGCTGTCGCGCTTCACCGCGATGTTCTGGAACTGCTCCACCGAGCCCAGCGCGGTCTTCGACAGAATCGTGAACTCCCGGTCGGTGCTTTCGATACGGCCGGCGGGGATTTCGACATTCTGGCTGCGAAGCGAACTCTCGACGTCCTGGACCGTGAGACCAAGGGCCGCGAGCCGTTCCCGGTCGATCCAGATGCGCATCGCATAGCGGCGCTCGCCATAGATCTGCACGTCGGCGACGCCCGTCAGGTTCTTGAACCGGTCGACCACGTTGCGGTCGACATAATCCGTCAGTTCGAGCGCCGACATGCGGTCGCTGCGGAACACGATGAAGACGACCGGCTGGGCATCGGCCTCGACCTTGGAAATGACGGGCTCGCTGATCTCGTCGGGCAGGCGCTGGCGAACCCGGCTGACGCGGTCGCGCACGTCGCTGGCGGCAACGCTCGGATCGACCTCCAGCCGGAAGCGGACCGTGATGCGGCTCGATTCGGCCCGGCTGGTCGATTCCAGCACGTCGATCCCCTCGATGCCGGCGATCGACCCTTCAAGGACCTGGGTGACCTGGGTTTCGATGATACTGGCCGAGGCGCCCGAATAGTTCGTCACCACCGAAACGACCGGCTCGTCTATGTTCGGATATTCCCGGACGACGAGGCGATCGTAGGAAACGATGCCGACCAGCAGCATGAGCAGGCTGAGCACCGTGGCGAAGACCGGACGGCGAATGCACAGTTCAAAGAAACCCATAGCCCTGCCTCATCCGTTCGATCCCGTCGTTCGCGCCACCTGCTCGCCGCCGACGATCGTGACCGGCGCGCCGTTGCGCAGCCGAGGCTGGCCGGCCGTCACCACGACGGTGCCCGGTTCCACGCCCTCGACCTCGATCGACCCGACCTTTCGTGCCGTGATCCGGATTTTCGCTTCCTGCGCGTGCCCGTCCACGATGGTCCAGACCAGCCGTTCCTGCCCGCGCGCGACCACTGCGCTTTCGGGTATGGAAACGGCCTTGCGCTCATCGAACCCCTTGATGACGATCCGGGCGAACAGGCCCGGACGCAGCGTCATCTCGCTGTTGGAAAGGCGCGCGCGCACGTTCAGGGCCCGGCCGTTGACGTCCAGCATCGGATCGATGGCGTAGATCGTGCCTTCGAAGGCCTGGCCGGGGAAAGCATCGACGCTCACGTCCACGGTCTGCCCGACGCGGATGTTTTGCAGGTACCTCTCCGGCACCTTGAAGCCGACCTTCAGCACGTCGATCTTTTCGAGATTGACGAGCGCCGTTCCGACACCGACATAGCTGCCGACCGAAACGTTGCGGAGGCCAACGACCCCATCGAAGGGGGCGGAGAGCGAGTGTTTCGCAACCTGCACGCGCTGCGAGTTCAAAAGCGTTTCGGCGGTGCTGCGCTCCGCCAGCGCGGTGTCGAGGTCGCGGGTGGTTCCGGTTCCGCTCGCGGTCATGCGCCGCGCGCGCTCGTAATTGGCATTGGCCAGATCGAGGCGGACCTTTATTTCCTGCTCGGATGCCCGGGCGAGTGCGTCGTCGAGCAGGACGAGGACCTCTCCGGCCTTGATCGCCTGGCCTTCCTGAAAATTGATGGCCGCGACCCGCCCGGCGACTTCCGGTGCAAGCTGGATGGATTCATCCGATTCCAGCGAGCCGATCGCGGCGATGTCGTCGCTGGTCAAGACTTCCCTGGCCTCCGTCACCTCGACGGAAACGGGCTGGGGCGCACGCGCGCCTTCCCCCGCGCCGCCGCCGGACGGCGCCGCGCTCGACAGAAGTGCAGAAGGGTCCGCCACTTTCCAATGAACGGCCGCCGCTCCTATGGCGCCTCCCGCCAGAGCGATCACAAGACCGGCCAGTAATCTCATCCGGAACTCCCTGCAAAATTTGCGCCGCATCAATCATCTTGATAATCGCGGAATGGTTTCAGAAAGCGAAATTAACTTTTTGTAATATCAAAAAAACGGCCATCACGTTGTCGTTAGCGTCCTGCATGTTTTCGCAGCCGCGAAAGGAAAGGATGTCACAGCGTGCCGCCGGCCTCAAGCGGCCGGCGCGTCTCAGCCGTTCACCGGGAATTGATCGCCGCACGGGACGGGACGGACGCCTTCGCCCGCCGCCTCCCCTTTGCCGGCCGCGGAAAACGCCGGTGGGCGGCCGACGACGCGTCAGCCTTCGTCCGGGGTGAGCCGGATCAGCGCGCCGTCTTCGTCATCGGTGAGAACCATGACCGCACCGTCACGCGCGACGGCGACGTCGCGGATGCGTGCGAAGCCCTGAAGGTAGCGCGCCTCGCCCGTCACCTTTCCGTCCTCGATCGTCAGCCGGACCAGCGCCTGCCCGCGCAGACCGCCGATCAGGGCGCTGCCTTCCCAGCCGGGAAAGAGGTCGCCGCTGTAAAAGGCCATGCCGCTCGGGGCGATCACCGGGTCCCAGTAGTAGATCGGCTGTTCCATGCCGTCCTGGGCGGTCAGGCCGTTGCCGACCGCGCCGCCGCTGTATTCCAGACCGTAGGTGATGACCGGCCAACCGTAGTTCTTGCCCGCCTCGGGCCTGTTCAGCTCGTCGCCGCCGCGCGGGCCGTGCTCCACCGTCCAGAGCGCGCCATCGGGACCGAGGGCCGCCGATTGCAGGTTGCGGTGGCCGTAGGACCAGATCTCGGGCAGGCCGCCTTCGATCTGCGGGTTGCCGGGCGCCGGACCGCCATCGGGATCGATGCGCACCACCTTGCCGATATGGGTGCCGACATCCTGCGCGAACACCCGCGCATCGGCGACCGAACGCTCTCCCGTGGTGACGAAGAGCGCACCTTCATTGTCGAAAACCAGCCGCGAGCCGAAATGCGCCCGCGAATCCCAGCCCGGCTCCTGCCGGAAGATCACCCGCACGTTGGTCAGTTCGCTGCCGTCGGCCGAGAGCGTGCCGGTCGCGACCGACGTGCCGTTCTTGCCGTCCTCGCGCGGCTCGGCGTAACTCCACCAGACGCGGCGGGTGTCGGCGAAATCGTCGCGCACCGCCACATCCAGAAGGCCGCCCTGGCCTCCCGCGTAGACCTCCGGCAAACCCGCAATCGGACCGGAGACCCAGCCATCCGTCCCGACGATCCGCAACCGCCCGGCCTTTTCGGTCACGAGCCAGGTTCCGTCAGGCAGTTCGGCCATGCCCCACGGGTTGACCAGCCCGCTGGCGACGACGGTGCGCACAGGTTCAACTCCGTCGTCGATCACCGGCGCCCGGGTCTGTTCCGCGAAGGCGGGGCGCTGGTCGGGCGCGTTCGGCGGCTCGGCATTGAAGTCCTGCGCATGGGCCGCGCAGGCAAGAGCCATTGCCAGGGAGCATCCGAGGGTCAGGACAGGGCGGAAGGGGCGTGCCGAAGGTGAGGTCATGGCTTTCTCCTCTCATGAACGTCATCGCGCAGCGCGATCCGGCAACCGTCCGGACGGCTCCGATACCGAACCGAAGGCAGTGCTGCGGCATCGATTTCGAATTCTACACCGGATCGCACGACATTCGTCCGATCCATCAGGCACAACTGCGTGAACGATGTTTTCGATCCCTCGCGCACCGCGAGCATCCGCCGTTCGGGCCGGCGGCAGAAACGACTTCGGGCCCCTTCGCCGTGCGGCGAGGGACCCGGAGATGGACAACCGGTAAAGGAAACTCCTATTCGGCCAGCTCGAAGCGGATCGGCTGCGCGCCTTCCCACAGGGCCTTGCGGCCGATTTCCGGCAGCTTGTCGAGGTTCGAGGTCAGCGTGACGAAGTGGTTGCCGGCAAGCTGGCCCACCTTGGAGGAGAAATCCACGCCGCCATAGGCGAGCAGGATTTCCGTCTCGCTCATGCCACCGGGATACAGGATGAACTGGCCCGGAGCCGGATGGCTGGTGTGATTTTCGTAGCCGACGCCGAAATTGTAATCGCCGAGCGGAATCCACACGCCCTCGCCCGACCAGCGGACATGGACGATCTGGCCTTCGAACGGCAGGCGCTCGAGAAACGCCTTGCAGGTCTGCGGCGCCTTTTCGGTTTCAAGCACGGCATCGAAGGTGAACGGGCCGGCGGTGACTTTCAGTTTCATTGCGTTTCATTTCTCCATGAGGGGGATTGGACAGTAGAGCATTTGCGGACACGAGACCGCTTCACGCTTTTGCTGGAAATGCCGTGGTACGGGCCGCGGCCGGGCGATAGGCGCCGTCTCCCTTGCGGCCGATGAGTTCGCCGTCGCAGATCATCACGCGGCCCCCGAGAATGACGGTCGTCGGCCAGCCGGTGATCTCCAGCCCTTCATAGGGCGAATAATCGGCGCCGTCATGCAGGTCCGCATGGCGGATGGTGCGTTTGGCCTGCGGGTCCCAGATGGCAAGGTCTGCGTCCGCGCCGATGGCGATCGTGCCCTTCTGCGGATAAAGGCCGTAGGTTCTGGCGTGGTTGGTGGCGGTCAGCGCCACGAAGCGCGGCAGGTCGATCCGCCCTTTCATCACGCCCTCGGAAAACAGGATCGGCATGCGCGTCTCCACGCCGGGAATGCCGTTCGGGATATGGCGGAAGCTCCTGCGGCCTTTCGGGTTCAGCTTGCCGCGCTCGTCGTCGTAGCGGAACGGGCAATGGTCGGAGGAAAACAGGTCGAAAACGCCGGTCTCGATGCCGCGCCAGCAATCCTGCTGGGCAGCCTTGTCGCGCGGCGGCGGCGAGCAGACGAATTTGGCGCCCTCCCAGTCCATGCCGGACAGATCGTCCGCCGTCAGGACCAGATATTGCGGGCATGTTTCACCGATCACCTCGATGCCGCGGCTGCGGGCGCGGGCGATCTCCTCCATCGACTGGCCGTTGGAGACGTGAACGATGACGACCGGGACATCGACGATTTCGGCCAGCGTCAGGGCCCGGTGCGTCGCCTCGCGCTCGACGGCAGCGGGACGGGTGGAGGCATGGGCGCGCGGGGCGACGTCGCCGGCCGCCTCGTGCTTTTCGATCAGGAAGCGGATGGCATCCTCGTTCTCGCAATGCACCATGACCGTCGCGCCCGTTTCGCGCGCCACATCCAGCGTCTTCAGGATCTCGGCATCGCTGAGGCGCAGATCCTCATAGGTCATGAAGACCTTGAGCGAGGCATAGCCGTCCCTGACCAGCGCGGGCAATTCCTGGCCGAGAACGGCTTCGGTCGGATCGTTGACGATCAGGTGAAAGCTGATATCGGTGTAGCAGTTGCCCTCGGCCAGCGCGTGATACGCCTTCAGCGCCTCGCGCAGCGACTTTCCCTTCTCCTGAAGGCAGAAGGGCATGACGGTGGTGTTGCCGCCATAGAGCGCCGAGCGCGTGCCGCTTTCGAAATCGTCGGCCATGACGATCCCCTCGCCGGAGGGCTGGGACACATGCACATGGCTGTCGATACCGCCGGGCAGGACATATTTGCCCGTCGCGTCGACGACCGCAGCATCGCCCTCGATACGCTCGGCGATCTCGACGATCCGGCCGCCGGCGATGCCGATATCGGCGCGAAACACGTCAGAGGCGGTGGCAACCGTGCCGTTGCGGATGATGAGGTCGAGCGGGCGCATGGCTTCGTCCTTTCAGTGTTGCAGGATCTTGGAGAGGAAGGCTTCGGTGCGCGGGTTGCGGCGATCCGTGAAGAATTCCTCGGTGGGGCGGTCCTCGACGATCTCGCCCCGGTCGATGAAGATCACCCGGTTGGCGACACGGCGGGCGAAGCCCATCTCGTGGGTGACGACCATCATCGTCATGCCGTCGCGGGCAAGGGCGCTCATCACGTCCAGCACTTCGGAGATCATTTCCGGATCGAGCGCCGAGGTCGGTTCGTCGAACAGCATCGCCATCGGGTTCATCGCCAGCGCCCGGGCGATGGCGACGCGCTGCTGCTGGCCGCCGGAAAGCTGCGAGGGGTATTTCAGCGCCTGGGCCGAAAGGCCGACCCGGTCGAGCAGTTCCATCGCCTTCTTGCGGGCCGCGTCCTCGCTGCGGCCCAGCACGATGCGCTGCGCCAGCATGATGTTGGTCTCGATGGTCAGGTGCGGGAACAGCTCGAAGTTCTGGAACACCATGCCGACGCGCGAGCGCAGGTCCGGCAGGTCGGTGCCGGGATCGCCGACCTCGATGCCGTCGACGCGGATCGATCCCTTCTGGAAGGGTTCGAGCGCGTTCACGCATTTGATGAGCGTCGACTTGCCCGAGCCCGAGGGGCCGCAGACCACCACGACCTCGCCTTTCTCGACCCGGGTCGAGCAGTTCTTCAGAACCTCGAACTCGCCATAATATTTGGAAACGCCGGTGATCTCGATCATGATCGCCTCACTTGAAACGGGAAATGGAAAATGCCGACAGGTCCCGCCCGGGATCGCGGCCCGCCACGAGGCAGGCCGTGATCCGGCCGACAATCGGCCCGAGTGTGTAGCCGTTGGACGTGACGGCGTTGAAGAAGCCCGGCATGGCCGGGTGCTCGCCAAGGATGGGCGCCCCGTCGATATTGATGTTCATGGCCGCCCAGCTGCGGATGACGTGCAGCTTGCGCAGGCCCGGCACCACATGCTGGGCGACCCACAGATTGCCCTCGATGCTGGAAAACAGCGGGCGCGGATGGCTGTGAACGGGATCGAGGCCGGCCGTCCAGCCGCCACCGATCAGGAAATTGCCGTTGGCGGCCTGCTTCAGCGTCAGGTGGCGGTCGGCATGGGCGACGAGATGGGAAATCGCCGGCGCCGCTGCCTCGGTCACGACCATCTGGAGCGGCGCGCCGAAAACCGGCACGTCAAGGCCGAGCATGGCCCCGATGCGCGCGGAAAAGGCGCCCGCCGCATTCACGATCCGCGCCGCCGTCAGCCTGCCGCGCGACGTTTCAACGACGAAGCGTCCATCCTCGGCCGCGATCGACAGCACTTCCGTCCGGTCGAAAATCCGTGCGCCGGCCTTCACCGCCGCGTCCAGAACATGGCGCGTGGCGGCGAGCGGGTTGATCTTGCCCTCCTGCGGGCAATAGGCGGCTCCGATCATGGCCGGCGACAGAGCCGGTTCGAGCCGGTGCAACTCGTCGCGGCCGATGACGTGACACTCCACCCCCGAAGCGCGCTCCACGGCGGTCTTCTCTTCGAGAAAGCGAAGGTGCGCCTCCGTTTCGGCCACCATGAGGCCGCCGGTGATCTTCATCTCGAAATCGGCCCCGAGGCGTTTTTCGAGGCTTTGCCAGAGGTCGATGGAATCGCGTTGCAGCGAAAGCGTGCGGGCAGCCGGCCCACCGCCGCCCTCGGCCCGGGCGCCGTGATCGAAGGAAAGCAGTTGCGCATGCAGGCTGCCGGCATTGCCGCCCGAGGCGAGGCCGCCGGGAAAGGCGCGCTCCAGCACGACGACCTCTTCGCCCGCTTCCGCCAGAAACATCGCGGTCGACAGGCCGGCGATGCCCGCGCCGATAACGAGCGTCGCCACATCCTTCACCGGCAGCGGCTCCGGATGCGGCAGCGGCGGACGCTCCGGCAGAAGCGCGCGCCTGTGGCCGCCCCATTCGGGCTTTTCGACGGCGAGCGCTGCAAGCGGCACCGGCTTCAGCGGCATCTGCGGGGCAAGCAGGCCCTGGGTCTGGGAAACGGGCGCGCCGCTCAGAGCCGTCAGGGTGCGTCCGCAATAGCGGCTCTGGCACCGGCCCATGCCGGCGCGGGTCAGGCGCTTGAGCGTGGCGATGTCCGGCGGCCCCTGCCGCGAAAGCGCGCGCAGCCTGCCGAGCGTGACGCTTTCGCACCGGCAGGCCAGCGTCTCGTCCGGCGCGTCAGGGGATTCCGCCGCCGGGCGGAACATCGTCCACAGCGATGCCTGAAAGGCTTTCGCGCGGGCGAGACGCCGCTCGGCCTTGCCGTCAGGCGTCGATTTCAGGCCGAGTTTCGCAGCGATCGCCAGACCGGCCAGCCGGCCCTCGGCCATCGCGACATGGGCGCCGCCGAAACGCACGGCCTCGCCGACGATGTGGACCGAAGCGAGCGAGCTTTGACCGTCCTCCCCGCACGATGCCCGCAAGGTGCCGTCCGGCCCCACAGCGTGGGCACAGCCGAACAGGCGCGAAAGCTCGTTCGAGGACGTGAAATCGCCGCCGAGCAGCACGGTGTCGGCCTCGACCGTTTCCAGCCCCGCGGGCGATGCCAGCGTGACGCGCTCGACACGCCCCTCGCCCTCGATCGCGACGACGCCGGTTTTCCACAGGACGCGAACCGCCGCCTTTTCGAGCCTGCCGAGTTCGCGCATGCCCTTGAAGGCGAGAGCCGGGTCCCGGCGCAGGACGGCAAGGGCGGCGGCGGGATTACTCCAGGGGGAAGCCGCTCTCTCCGCAAGCGCGGTGATCCCGCCGCCGGCCTTCAGGATTTCACTGGCGACCTGAATGTTCAAAGGGCCGTTGCCGGCGATCACGATGCGTTTGCCAGGAAGCGTGGCATAACTGCGCAGAAGGGTCTGCGCCGCGCCGGCGGTCATGACGCCGGGCAGCGTCCAGCCGGGAACGGCCGCCGGGCGCTCGAAGGCGCCGGTCGCGATCACCAGCATCCGCGGGGCGCAGTAAAACGCACCGTCCGGGCCATGACAGGCGACCAGCGGCAGGCCGTCTTCCTGCAATGCCGCCCCCCAGACGGTGATGCCGGCCAGCAGGGCGACATCGAGCCGTCGAGCCTTTTCGATCAGCGCCGCGCCGTCCTGTGCCTGCCTGTCGCGTGCGAGTGCCGAGGCGGCCGCTGCGGTATTCGCCTGCTTGTAGAACTGTCCGCCGGCGGTGTGCCGCTCGTCGACGACCACGACGGAAGCGCCCGCCGCGGCTGCGGCCACCGCCGCTGACAGCCCGCCCGGCCCGGCGCCGATGACCAGCAGATCCATCGTCCGGCGCGGCAGTTCGGCGGGCACCGCGCAGAGATCGGCAAGCCCTTCATCCATTATGTCCGGCCGCGGCATCTGGCGCTCGATCCGCATGCCTTCGGAAACCGGCGTCATGCATGCCCGCTGGCTGGTGCGCCCGTTCACCGTCACCATGCAGTCGTGACAGACGCCCATGCCGCAGAAAACGCCGCGCGGCCTGTCCGCCACATCGGCGGAAAAGCCGTTCCGGCCCTCCTGCGCCATCGCGGCGGCAATGCTGACGCCCGCATCGACGCGCCGTTCGGCGCCGTCGATGAACAGGGTCAGCTTGCGGTCGGACATCGCGGAAGCGGCCATGATCGATACTCTTCCGGCTCAGACGCTGAAGCGAAGGCCGAAACGCTCGACCAGCGCCTTCATCGCCGCATCCTGCGCGGCCGGCAGGGGCAGGCGCGGCGGCAAGGGCGCACCGGCTTGGAAGCCCATATGCGTGAGCAGCGACTTCGAGCCGGCGACATAGGCCTGCCCGCCGACCGCCTGAATGACCGGCAGCCATTCGAGGTACAGCGCGCGCGCCTCGTCGTATTTCTTCTCGTCGGCGGCCAGCGTGAACATCCGCGACATGACGCCCGGCGCCACGTTCGAGGCGACGGCGACCCAGCCCTCGGCGCCCATGACGAAGGATTCGAAGCCGAGAATGCCGCCGAAGACCGTCATGTTCTTCCCCGCGAGGCGAACGATGTCGCGAACGCGGGTGATTTCGAGCGTCGATTCCTTGACGTAATCGCAGCCGTCGATTTCGGCGATGCGGGCGAGAAGCTCCGGCTTCAGGTCGACATTGGCGGTCGCCGGATTGTTGTAGACCATGACCGGGATCGAGATGGCCGCCGCAATCTGGCGGTAGTGCTCGACCAGTTCGTCGTCGGTCGGGGTGGAATAGAACGGCGGAATGACCATGACGCCGTCGGCGCCCATCGCTTCGGCCTGGCGGCTGAGGCGAACCGCCTCACGGGTGTCCTCGGCGCCGGTGCCGATCAGCACGGGCACGCGGCCTGCCGCCGTCTCGATCACGGTGCGGGCCACGCCGTCACGGTCCTCCTGCGAAAGCGACAGGAACTCACCGGTCGAGCCGAGCGGGATCAGGCCGTGGATGCCCTCGCGGATCTGCCAGTCGGTGAAGGCGGCGAGCGCCTTGAGGTCGACGGCGCCGTTTGCGTCGAGCGGCGTGATCATGACCGTGAAGACACCGCGAAATTTCTTTGCCATTATCGCTTTCCTTATCAAATTCAACGCTTTTCACCGATGCGGACGTTGGCCGACGCCTGCCCGAAACGGCTTTCGATCCGCCGCTGGATAAAGTCCCACGCAGTGGTCAGAAGAAGGTAGTAGATGGCCGCGACCGCGAAGAGTTCCAGCACCATGAAGCGCTCCTGGATCAGAACCTGCGTGCGGCGCAGAAGCTCTTCCATCGAGATGACCGATGTGACGGAGGTCGTCTTGAGCAGGCCGTTCACCGAGTTGCCGAGCGGCGGGATGATGACCTTGAAGGCCTGCGGCATGACGATATGGCGCATGATCTGCCGCTCCGTCATGCCGAGCGCCCGCGCGGCACGCGATTGCCCTTCCGGCACGGCCTCGATGCCGGCGCGGATGATTTCGGCCAGATAGGCCGCCTCGTTGAGCGCCAGGCCGATCAGCGCGGCCTGCACGACCGAGAAGCGGATGCCGACCTGCGGCAGGGCCGTATAGATGACGATCAGCTGCACGAGCAGCGGCGTGCCGCGGAACAGCCAGATGTAGAATTTCGCACTGCCGCGCACCGCCGCGACGTTCGACCGGCGCATCAGCGCCAGAAAGAAGCCGAGGATCAGCCCGCAGACCAGAGAGACGCATGTCAGCCATATGGTGGTGGCGACACCTCCGAGAATGAAAGGATTGAACAGGTATTCGAAGAAACCTGACCAGTTCCAGAACGACATGACGGGGCCTTTCCAGAGCAATCCCGGCACAGGCGTGAAAACGGCCTTGCCCGCGGGATTGCGTCAAAACGGGGAGACAGGGGCGCCGGACCCGGCCGGCGCCCGCAGGACGCGAAGGGAAGATACGGTTAGCGGTTCGGGCCCTTGACGGCGTAATCGCCCTGCACCATCGGCAGGCCGTAGGTATCGAAGAGCTTGCCGAGCGAGCCGTCCGCCTTCATTTCCCTGAGGACGCCCGAGACCGCATCCGCGAGCACGGGGCTCTTGAAGGCGACGGCGACGGGCGCCGGATAAAGCCCGTGGACGGCCCGCTTGAAGTCGCCGCGCGTATCGTATTCCTTGGCCACGGCGTCGATGGAGACCACGCCCTCGACCTGACCGGCGCGCAACGCCTGGAAGGCCAGCGCGAAATTGTCGAAGGTCTGGATCGTCAGACCCTCCTTGCCGGCGGCGCGCAGTTCCGCGTCGAGCGCGCGGGTCTTGTTCTCCTCGAAACCGCCGATCTCGACGCCGACGCGAAGGCCGGCCAGATCGTCCTGAGAGGCGAATTCCTTCGTGCTGTCGGGAGCGACGGAAACGCTGATCGCCTGATCCTCGTAGGGGATCATCTGCATCATGGCCTCGCGCTCGGGCGTCAGGAAAATGCCGGTGTTGATCATGTCCCAGCGGCCCGCCTGAAGGCCGGGAATCATGGCGGAGAATTCGATGCGGATATATTCCGGCGTCAGGCACAGGCGACTGGCGATCTCCTTGCCCAGCTCGACGCGCATGCCCTGAAGCTCGCCGCTGGAAGCGACGAACTGAAGCGGCGGCAGGGTCGGATTGGTCGACATCACCAGCGTGCCGGGCTTGACGAGTTCGGAATCGGCGACTTTCGGAGTGCAGTTTTGCGCAAATGCGACGGAGGAAAGCTGGAACACGGCCAGGGCCGTCAAGGCAGCGATACGAACAGACATGGGGAAGAGCCTCTGGGGTAGGTTTCTATTTTCTCTTGCACGAACCGTTGAATGCTTGCCATGTTCGCATTCAATTGGTATACCAATTTCATACACATCAGAACGTCATTCCGCAAGCCCTCTTTTTCACGGAAGGATGCGGAAAAGAGCGAAGGCGGAACGGTCAGAAAAAATGCGCCCGCAGCCATTCCAGCAAAAGTGTGAAGCGGTTTTGCGTCCGGAAGGGCGCGAAACCGAAAGCGCGAACCTTTTTCACGATTCGGAGAAAGGCGGACACGGCCTAGTATGTGCTGAGAACGCCCTCGCGCACCCGTTCCAGATGCACGGCCATCGCATGGCGCCCCCCTTCGGCGTCACGCGCGGAAAGGGCTTCGAGGATGGCGCGATGGTCGGCAAGGCCGGGCTTGCGCCGGCCAAGCTTGCGCTGGCGCTCGAAGATGGTCGTATAGCGGCGCATCTGCGTGATCGTTTCCGCCATGAAGGGATTGCCGCTCGCCTCTCCTATGCCGTCATGCAGTGCATCGTCGAAACGCCAGACGACCGCCGGGTCGGGATCGGGATCGGCATCGATGGCGTCGAGCATCGCCGCCAGCGCCTCCACCCGGGCGGGATCGATCGTCGCGCAGGCAGCGGCAGCGGCCGCCGGTTCGATCAGCAGGCGCATGGCGAGACTGTTGAGATAATCCTTGAGGGTTATGACCCGGACCGTCAGCACGCCCTTGCTGTTGCGCACCAGCAGCCCCTGCCCTTCGAGCCGGCCGAGCGCATCGCGCATGGGAGAGCGCGAAACACCGAGCCGCATGGCAAGGCGCCGCTCCTGCACCACCGCCCCACCGGAAAGACGCGCCGCCAGAATGTCGTCCAGAAGCGTCCGGTAGGTCTCGTCCGCCAGGCTGCCTTCCGTGGTGGCCACGCTATCACCGTCCATGTCTCCCTCGCCTCCGGGCCGATTCACCGTCCTGAAAGCTATGAACCATGCTATAGGACGGGGAAAGCCTCCCCGCCCCACAAACCGACACATCCGCCTCGAACGCAACAGGACTTTTGACATCGTGACGCACGCCGAAAAACGACCCGCCCCCATGACATCCGACAAGGCAGGCCACAAACTGGCGGCGCTCGCCTATACTGCGGTTTCGGACATGATCCGCCATCGGCGGTTGCGCGGCGGGCACGTCATCGTCGAGGCGCGGCTGGCCGAAACGCTCGGCGTTTCCCGAACCCCGCTGCGAGAGGCGTTGCAACGGCTGGAGGGCGAAGGGCTCGTCCACAAGGGAGACGGCCGCAACTACGTCGTGCGGCAGGTCGATATCGGCGAATATATCCAGAGCCTGAAACTGCGCGCCCTCATCGAGCCGGAGGCCGCCGTCCAGGCGATGGACAGCATTCCCGGCCGCAAGCTCGTCGAGGTGCGCCGCGAAATCGACGACCTGATGGGAGCCACGGCCTATCATACCGATGCCCACTGGTTTTCGGACGACCATCTGCACAATCTGATCATCGACTACTGCGGCAACGATGTGATGGCCGAGGTGCTGCGCGGCCTGCGTTCCACGACGCGCCTGTTCGAGATCGGCAACCTCAAGGACCGCCTGACACCGGATTCGACCGAACATCTGGTCATCGTGGACTCCCTGCAAAGGAAGGACGCCGATGCGGTGAGACGCTCGGTCGCCTCGCATATCGAGAGCCTCATCGCCTTTGCCCGGCGCCACCTGCACGTTCCGGACTGAGGGACGGCGCTCCAGGCCGGCGCGCGCGTCGACCCGACCATGCTACGGCAAGGCGGCCAGTTCAACACCATCTTCTCGCCAATCCGCGTGCGGCTTGTGCATTTTATAGGCACTTTCCTGCCTCGTATGGAAATTGTGCAGAGCACATCGTTTTTGATATTTACAAACAGTCATGATCGTTTGTAGCTTGCTTCGATATCTGGTTGGAGAAAGCCATGCGCAGTTACGTATTTTTTGGCGGCACCGTTTACGACGTGGATAACGGGACGCTGCTGGACGGGGTCGAGGTTCAGGTCGAGGGAGACCGCATCGTCAGGGTTTCCGGGCAAGAAATCCGCGAGGCTGGCGTCGAGCGTATCGATCTGGGCGGACGCACGCTGATGCCCGGACTGGTCGATGCGCATGTGCATGTCATCGCCACGCTCGTGGACCTTGCAAAGAATGCGGAACTGCCCTCCTCGCTGATCGCCCTGCGCGTCCGCTCGATCATGCACGACATGCTGATGCGCGGCTTCACCACCATCCGGGATCTGGCCGGTGCGGATCTGGGACTGAAGCTTGCCGTCGAGGAAGGGTTGATCGACGGCCCGCGGATGGTCATCTGCGGCAAGGCGCTGAGCCAGACCGTCGGCCATTGCGACTATCGCGGCCGCAACGACAGGCGCCCGCTGCACGAAGCCTCGCTCGGCAGCCTCGGGCGCATCGCCGACGGTGTGGACGCGGTGCGCCGCGCCGCAAGGGAGGAGATCAAGGGCGGGGCCGATTTCATCAAGATCATGGCCAATGGCGGCGTCTCCTCGCCGAACGACCCGATCCATGTCCTGCAATATTCCGTCGAGGAAATCCGCGCCATCGTCGAGGAAGCGGAAAATTACGGGCTTTACGTTTCCGCCCACACCTATTCCGACGCCTCCATCCGCCGGGCGGTGGAATGCGGCGTGAAATCGCTGGAGCACTGCAATCTGATCCAGCCGGAAACGGCGCGCATCGCCGCCGAAAGGGGCGCCATCGCCTGCCCCACGCTCGTCGCCTATGAGGGGCTCGCCCTCGAAGGCGCTGCCTTCGGCCTGAGCGCGGATTCCCAGGCGAAGATCGACGTCGTTCGCAAGGCGGGTCTCGAATCCCTGCGCATCATGCGCGAAGCCGGCCTGCCGATGGCGTTCGGTTCCGACCTGCTGGGGCAATTGCACAAGTATCAGTCGATGGAGTTCTCGATCCGGGCGAAAGTCCTGCCCGTGGCCGAAATCCTCCATTCGGCGACGCGCGTTTCGGCGCAACTGTGCCGGATGGAAGAGCAGATCGGCGTCATCGCCGAAGGCGCCTATGCGGATTTCATCGTGGTGAACGGCAATCCGCTGGAAGACATCACCCTTCTGGAGCGTCACGACGAGGGGCTTGCGGCAATCGTCCGCGGCGGCCGTTTCTACAAGAACACGCTCGCGGCCCGGGCGGAATGAACGGATAGGGCGCTCCTTCCTCTCGAAGGATGCCCACGACCGTCTGCAAGAGTCTGAACAAGGCGAACCGGCCGCCTTGTCATGTGTCCGGATGAGGTGGATATGCTTGAAATCAGCGGCGTGACCCGGCAATTCGCAGGCGTTCACGCCCTTTCCGGCGTCGACATGACGATCGGCAAGGGCGGCATTACAGGCGTGATCGGGCCGAACGGCGCCGGCAAGACGACACTTTTCAATTGCATTTCGGGCATCCTGCCGATTTCCAGCGGCGAAATCCGCTTCATGGGCGAACGCATCGACGGCCTGAGATCCGACCAGATTTCCGGGCGCGGGCTGGTCCGCACGTTTCAGCTTGCCCGCGGTTTTCCGAGATTGACCGTTCTTGAAAACCTCCTGCTCTACGGCGCCGACCAGCCCGGGGAAGGATTGCTTCAGGCCCTTGTCCGCAGCCGGGCGAGCATCCGCCGGGAAGAGGAGCTGATCGAAAAGGCGCTCACCATCGCCGGACGGCTGAAACTCGCCCATGTTCTCGACAACAAGGCCTCCGACCTTTCCGGCGGCCAGAAAAAACTGCTCGAAATCGGCCGCGCCCTGATGCGTGATCCGGACATGCTGCTGCTCGACGAGCCAATGGCCGGCGTCAATCCATCGCTCGTCAGGGAGATCGGCGACCGGCTGATCTCCATTGCCGAGGCCGGCATCACCATCGTTCTCATCGAGCATCAGATGGATCTCATCGCGAGGCTTTGCCAGCACGTCATCGTCATGGCCGACGGAAAGCGGATGATCGAGGGCACGTTCGATTTCGTGGCCGGCAATATCGAAGTGCAGAACGCCTACATGGGAACGCGCCGATGACCGTATTGACCGTCGAGAATCTCGTTGCCGGATACACCCCCGGCGACCAGATCCTGAAGGGCCTGAATTTCCGGGTCGAACCGCGCGAGATCGTCTGCATCGTCGGTCCCAACGGCGCCGGGAAGTCCACGCTGCTGAAAACCATTGCCGGCTTGCTGCACCCATCCGAGGGGCGGATCGTCTTCGCCGACACGCCGATCGGCGGCCTCAGGCCGCATGACATCTCCCGCCACGGCATCGCTTTCGTGCCCCAGGAACACAACGTCTTCGGCAACATGACCGTCTACGAGAATCTGGAAATGGGCGGCTACATCAATCCCCGCCAGTTCCGCGAGCGGGCGGAAGAGGTCATGACGCATTTCCCGATCCTCAGGCGCAAGCGCGGCCAGCTCGCCAAGACGCTGTCCGGCGGACAGCGGCAACTGCTGGCGGTCGGCATGGCGCTGATGGTCGATCCCGGCCTCGTCCTGCTCGACGAGCCGACGGCCGGGCTTTCTCCCACGGCGGCCGACGAACTGTTTCAGGAAATCATCAGGCTCCGGGATGTCGGCAAGGCCATCGCGCTCGTCGAGCAGAACGCGCGCGATGCGATGGCCATCTCCGACAGGACCTACATTCTCGTGGACGGCAGGAACAACGTGGACGGCCCGTCCGTCGAGCTTCTGGCCAACAAGGACATCAACCGCATGTTCCTTGGAGGCTGATACCGCATAGATCCAGCAGACCTGTTCGAAAAAAAGGGGAACCACGATGAACAGAAGAGAATTTCTTTCCGCCACCGCCCTCGTTGCCGGCGGGCTCTGCGCACCCGGCCTTCTCCGGGCGGAGACGCCCGTCAAGCTGGGCGTCCTGACACCGCTGACGGGCGCCGGCGCCCAGGACGGCCCCCGTATGGTCCAGGCCATGCAGGCCGTCGCCGACGAGGTCAACAAGGCCGGAGGCGTGCTCGGCCGCCAGATCGAACTGATCATCGAGGACGACCAGACCAACCCGGAAGCCGCCGTGCGCGCCGCCCAGAAGCTCGTGGGCGTCGACGGCGTTCCGGTCATCATGGGAACCTGGGCTTCCGCCGTCACCTCCGCGGTGGCGCCCGTGTGCTGGGAAAGCAGGACGTGCCTGATGACCGTTTCGGGGGCGGATTCCATCACCCAGCTTCCGCATCAGGGCTACATCTTCCGCACCCAGCCGACGACGACCCTGCAGGCGACGAAACATGCCGAGTACATCGCGTCCACCGGTGCGAAGAAAATCTTCTACGTCGCCGTGCAGACGCCGTTCGCCCTGTCGATGAAGGACAATCTGGAGACCGTCCTTGCCGCCAACGGGGCGTCGCTGGTCGGCGGCCTCGTCTATGAACCGTCCAAGACGAGCTATCGCTCGGAAATCGACAGCGCGATCGCGGCGCAGCCCGACCTGATCTATCTCAACAGCTACTCGCCGGACCTGACCGTCTTGCTCAAGGACCTCTACCGCGCCGGCTATGAGGGCGCGAGGTTCACCCAGTCCTACGCCTATACGGCCCAGGTCGCGGAAGGCATTCCCGCCGAGGTGACGGACGGCCTGATCGCCGTGCAGCCTTCCAGCGACGTGGACAGCCAGGCCTATACGCTGGTGCAGGAACGGCTCGGCGCCGCGTCTCCCGATTCCTACGAGGCACAGGCGACGGACTGGATAAGCCTCGCCCTGCTGGCCATCGAGAAGGCGAAGAGCGCGAGCGGCACCGACATTCGCGACACCGTGCGCCTGATCTCGCAAGGCGAGGGCGTCAAGGTGCCGTCCGCCGTCGAGGGCCTGAAGCTGCTGCGCGAGGGCAAGGACGTGAACTACGACGGCGCCAGCGGCGCGTGCGACTTCAACGAAAAGGGTGACATCATCGATTGCCGCTTCCGTTACAGCGAAGCGAAGGACGGCAAGATCGAACTGATCAAGATCGTCTGAACGGGGACGCCGAGATGAACGTTCTCCAACTGCTCGTCAACGGCATCATGGCGGGAAGCATTCTCGCCATACCGGCCATCGGGCTGAGCGCAATGTATGCCGTCCTGCGTTTTCCCAACTTCGCGATCGCCTCGCATGCCACCGTGGGCGCCTTCGCGGGGTGGGTCGCAAACACCGCGTTCGGCCTGCCGGTCCTGCCCTCCCTGGCCGTCGCCTTGCTCGCCGGCGGGGTCGTCGGGCTGCTTACGGACGAGTTCGTGCTGAAGCCCTTCCGTTCCGCAGGCTTCATCACCACGGCCATCGGCTCTCTGGCGCTGACGATCGGGTTGGAGAACCTCGTCCGGCTTTTCTTCGGAAGCGACCTGCGCGGCTACGACCTGCCGCTGGCGCGGGACCTGGTGTTCTGGGGTATCCATGTCGGCCCCCAGCAACTCCAGAACATCGCCGTCTCGGTCGTCGTCATGGGGCTCGTCTTCGGCTTTCTCTCCTTCACCCGGATGGGAAAGGCGATGCGCGCCGTGGCGGACAACCCGCAACTCGCCGATATCAAGGGCATCAACGCGAAAACGGTGGCGCGCATGGTCTCCTTCATGGGGATGGGGCTCGCCGGGCTGGGCGGCATGCTGATCGGCCTCGATTCCTCCATCGATCCGCTGACGGGCTTCCGGGCGATGCTGCCGATTTTCGCCGCCGCGGTGGTCGGCGGGCTCGGCAGCATTCCCGGCGCCGTCGCCGGCGCGATGGTGGTCGGCATCGCGGAAGAGCTTTCCCTGCTGGCGCTGCCGGCAAGTTACAAATCGTCGATCGCCTTCCTGGCCATCATCGTCATCCTGACGATCCGTCCGCAAGGCATTCTCGGGCGGGAGGCAGCCTGAAATGGAAATCTATCTTGTCAGCATGACGGTCGTCGCCGGAATTTACGCGGTGATGGCGCTCGGTCTCAACGTGATGTGGGGCATGGCGGGGCTGGTCAATCTCGGCCTGGTGGGCTCGGCCGCCGTGGGCGCCTATACGAGCGCGCTTCTCACCAAGTCCCTCGGCCTTCCGATCGGCGTCGGCATGCTGGCCGGCGCGCTCGCCGCCGCCGCCGCCGGGGCGTTTCTCTCGCTGGTCAGCAGCCGGCTGAAAGATCATTATCTTGCCATCGTCACGCTTGGCTTCGCCGAGGCGATCAGGATCGTCGCCTCGAACGAGATCTGGCTGACGAACGGGACCGACGGCATTTCGGGCATTCCCCGCCCGTTCCGCTCAGAGGTGACGACGCTCCAGTTCAACCTGATCTACCTGGCGATCGTCGCCGCCGTCGTGCTGGCGCTTTACGTCCTGTGCCAGCGCATCCTCTACTCGCCCTTCGGCCGGGTTCTCCACGCCATTCGCGACGACGACGTCGTCGTGGGGGTTGCCGGCAAGAACGCCCGGCTCTTCAAGGTGACGGCCTTTGCGATCGGCAGCGGCATCGTCGGCCTGGCCGGCGGGCTCTACGCCCACTACACCTCCTTCATCTCGCCAGAGCTGTTCGTGCCCCTGATGACCCTTTACGTGAAGCTCTCGCTGCTGGCCGGGGGCGTGGGCAACAACCGCGGCGCGGTGGTCGGCGCGGCGGTGATCATCCTCATCCTCGAGGGAACCCGTTTCCTCGTTCCCTTCATTCCCTACATCACGCCGCCCCAGGGCGCTGCGCTGCGCGAACTCTTCCTGAGCGCCACGCTGCTCATCGTTCTCCGGTTCCGGCTGAAAGGCCTCGTTCCGGAAGCGCACGACCATCTCATTGTCCGGCCCGGCGCGACCCCGTCCCGATAGACGGCGAGCATTCATCGCTGGCGGCGGCGATTCCGGCCGTTTCCGCCATCGGGCAGATCAGAAAAGGCAGTATATGTTCATGCATGACAGGAAACCCACCCTCGACGATATCGCTCGCCTCGTGTCCGTCACCACCGGCCCGCTCGATCCGGCCGGCGCGTATCGGGCGCTCGATGAAATCGTCGCGCAGCGCTACGGGCACAAGCTCTTCACATTGTTCCGCTTCATCGAGAAGGACATGGAAATCGAGCGGCTTCATTCCAGCAATCTCGACGCCTATCCCCTGCTGGGGCGCAAGAAGAAGCAGGACACCGTCTGGGGCGAGACGGTTCTCGACCGGGGCGAGGTGCTGATATCGAGGAACCGGGACGACATCCGCAACAACTTCACGGATTTCGCGACGATTTTCGACCTCGGCATCGGAGGCATGATTAACGTTCCGCTGATCTGGAACGGCAGCGTGATCGGCTCCGTCAACATTTCGCATGACGAAGGCCGTTTCACCGCGGCGGACTCCGGTTATCTGAAGATGCTTGCCGGCATCGTCGCGCCGGTCGTTGCCGCGACGTTCAGGCCCGCGTGAAGCGGCTCTCGGCCGGTGCGGTCATTCGGCGCGACGCCTTGATTTTTCGTGAAAGCCTATTCCCCATACCGGTATCGTCTAGTATCAGCTTTCGAAAGACGAGCGGATACGGATGGCGGACCGTGGCGGCGAAATGAGAACGAAACGGAGCCCGATGACGAGAAAGCGCAGGGTCACACCGGCCAGAAGGCGGACACAGGCGGAGCGGTCGGAAGAGACCCGGAAGAAACTCTGCCAGGCCGCCCTGGATGCAATGAACGAGGTGGGTTACGGACGTTTCTCGACGGAAGATGTCGCCTCGCGCGCCAATGTATCCCGCGGTGCGTTGACCCACCAGTTTCCGAGCCGGAATGCGCTGATCATCGCCGCGTTCGAATATCTGATCTCCTCGTGGGAAGAGGACTGGGTCGCGGCCAACGAAAACGATATCCGCCGCATGGCCGTGACCGACATCACGGATCTGCTCTGGGAGAAGCTGTTCCAGGCCGGCAACTATATCGCGTCGCTGGAAATCATGCTCGCCTCGCGAAACGACGACGAACTCGGCAACGGCATCCGCGAAATCATGGTGCGCTGGGCCTCGCACCGCGACAGGCTGCTGGCGAAATTGCTCGGTTCGCCGCTGAGCGACCCGAAGACGAGCCGTTTCATTCAACTGAACCTCTGCGTCATGCGCGGCATCGCCCTCCACAACAGCTTCAGTTCCGATTCCACCAAGGACACCCAGAAGCAGCTTCTGGAGGAATGGAAACGAATGCTGTCGGTGGCCAGCAACCTGAACTCCTGACAGGCGGCCGGTGCGGTCGATGCCATCGCCGTCGCCAACCAGGGCGAAAGCTGTCTCTCCTGGGATGCGCTGACCGGCACGCCCCTTTCGCCGGTCATCGTCTGGCAGGATGCCCGCACGCCGAAGCGCGGTCGCGCGAAATCTCCGGCTTGACGCTCGATCCCTATTTCTCCGCAAGCAAGCTCGGCTGGCTTCTGCGCAACGTTCCCGCCGTCGAAGCCGCGCACAAGACCGGACGGTTCTGGCGATCGAAGGCGGCGTCTATGACGCCGGGGCCGCCATCGAGTGGGCCCGGCGCCTCGGTCTCTTTCAGGACGCAGCCGCGCTGGACGGTTTCGAAGGCCCGAGCGCCGCAAGCCGCGGCATCGTCTTCGTCCCTGCCCTGTCCGGGCTTGCCGCACCCTTCTGGGACAGGACGGCCGCGCCGCTCTTCATCGGCATGGACCATGCGACCGGCAAGCAGGATCTCGTGCGGGCCGTACTGGAAGGCATCGCCATGCTGACGGCGATCCTGATCGACGAGGCGGGCAAAGCCGCTCCATCCCACGACCCGATCTCCATCGATGGCGGCCTGTCGCAAAGCGGCGCTTTCGCCGGAATGATCGCCTCGGCCTGCGGCCGGAAAATCCTCGTGCCGCCGATGCACGAACTGACCGCCATCGGGCTGGCGGAGCTTTGCGGTCTCGATATCCGCACAAAACTCGGCAATCCGCGGGAATACGATCCGGGCAATGCGATTTCCGCAGCCGATCGTCGCCGTTTTCGCGAAGCCCTGGCCCTGTCACACGGCTGGCGCCGCTGACCCCGCAGGAGGAGCATATGCGTATCGCGATTTTCGGAGCCGGCGCCGTCGGTCTCAGTCTTGCCGCCTACTGGCTTTCGCAGGGCCACCAGGCCGTTATCGTCTCCTTGTCCGGCCGTGGCCGAGCCCGCTTTTCCGATCGGCCTGTCCTGAAAGGAAGCGGCTGCGTCAGCGGCCAATGGCAGATCGAATTCCTCGATCCGCACACCGCGCTCGAAGGCGCGGAACTGGCCGTCATCGCCCAGCAGGTCGAGGGCCATTTGGCCGCCGTCGATGCGCTCGACGCGCATCTCGGCAACGGCCAATGCGTTCTGGTGAGCGGCGCGCTCGCCTTCGCGACCTCGCTTCTGGCGGAGAGGCTGAAAGGGCGCGGCATCGACGTCCCGATCGGGGCGACGCCGGTGCCGCCGGTCAATGCGCGGATGACCGGCCCTTGCGAGGTGCTGGTGTCGCGGATCAAGGAAACGCTGGAGGTGTTTTCGGCAGGGCCGCATGCGCAAGGTCTGCGACGGGTTCTCCAGCCTCTTCTGCCGGCCACCGCGCTCTCGTCGCTCACGCCGCTGGCGGGCGCCGATCTCAACAACATCAATCCCATAGCCCATTATGCGAACGCGCTCTGCAATTTCACCCGCATGGAAAAGGGCGAAAGCTGGCTGACCTATGCCGGCTATACGGAGCATGCCGGAAAACTGATCGATGCGCTCGACGCCGAACGCCAGGCAATCGCCGCCAGCATCGGCGTCGAGACCCGTTCCACATACAGCTATTTCGCCGAATGGAACGGCATGTCCGGCGGGACCGTCCCGGAGATTTCGAAAACCATCGTCGAACGCGGTCTCAGCCCTCTCGGCCCGGCCAGCCTGTCCACCCGCTATGTGCTGGAAGACGTTCCCTACGGGCTCGTGCCGCTGGAGGCGCTCGGACGCAGACAAGGCGTACGGACACCCCTGATTTCCGCCGGCATCGACATCTTCTCCGCACTCTACGGTGTCGACTTCCGGCGGAAGCCGACGATGACGCCCCTGCCCTGAAGCGAGGGCGATCACGGCCTATGGGAGACGTCGGTCGCCTGACGGCTGGAAGAATCAGACGTCCTTTTCCTTCATATCCGTCTGCAACTGCTCCAGGGCGCGGCGCAGGCCGTGAAGCTGGTCGAGCAGGTGCAGGATGACATCCACTCCCGCCTCGTTCGCGCCGAGCCGTTCGGTGAGATCGCGGATGAGATAGGCCCGGGCGACGTCGGCATCCGAAAAGAACAGTCCGGACTCCGTCTCTTCGGGGATGACCCATTGCTGCTCGATCCAGAATTCGAGCGTGTGGCCCTGCAAACCCGACCGCGTCAGGAACTCCTTCTTGGTGATGATCATGACCTGTCCTCGCGTGGATTGAAGTCTTTTCCGGCCGTCCAGTTCGAAACGAAGGCTTCCAGCTCGGGATCGTGCTGCTTCGGCAGAACGACCTTGAGCCTGACGAACTCGTCGCCATGCCCGCCTCCTCGCCGCGGGGCCCCTTTGCCGCGCAGGCGCAGCGTCGTGCCGGTGTTCGAGCCCTTCGGCACCGCCATCGAGACATCGCCGGTGGGCGTCGGGACACGTATCTTGCCGCCAAGCACCGCCTCGGTGAGCGAAATGGGCAATTCGAGCGAGATGTCGTCGCCGTCACGATCGAAACGGGGATCCGGAAGCACCTCGACCTGGATGAGCGCATCGCCGGGGCCGCCCTTGCCGGCGCCCGGCGCGCCCTTGCCCTTGAGGCGAAGCACCTGCCCGTCGACGAGGCCGGCCGGAATGGTGACATCCAGCGTATCGCCCCCGGGAAGGGTCAGGCGCTTGGTCGCGCCGGTGATCGATTCCACGAAGGATATGGACAGCGTGTAGTGCAGGTCCTCGCCGCGCCGGTTGGCACGGCTGCGCTGGCTGCGTCTCAGAAGCTCGGCGAAGGCATCGTCGGAATCCATGAAGTCTGCGAATCCCGACGTATCCGTATAGGAATGCCCGCCATCCGAATGCGCGTAGTCCCGGTAATAGTGATGTTGCGGCCGCTCCGCTCCCGACTCGTCGATCTCGCCACTGTCAAAACGCTTCCGCTTTTCGGCGTCCCCGAGCAGATCGTAAGCCGACGCGACCTCCTTGAACTTCTCTTCGGCAGCCTTGTCACCCGGGTTCAGATCGGGATGCAGCTTTTTTGCCAGCTTGCGATAGGCGGACTGAATCTCCGCCGCCGAGGCGGTCGGACTGACACCAAGGACCTCATAAGGATTTTTCACGTCTTACTCCGGACTTAGCCTAAGTTACCCATTTTCCGTTTGACGGTTCTTCCGACCATTTAAACTCCTATTCGCAGGATGGGACAAGCCGCACGGAAGTGCGCCGATCATGGGCGGAATCGACGCGAAACGCCGCAACCCGGCAGATCGCGGACGCCGAAGCAGGGCAGGCCTTGGAAAACGGCAGTCAGGCGGGAGCGAGGGACACTTCGGGCGTCAATGCTTCGGACGTGGAAAAGAGCTTTCTTTGCAGTCTGGCCTTGGAAAGATTTTCGTGCAGGACAGCCATCCGGTCCGATCCTTCGACGTCGTGCTTGAGAATCGTTTCATACATCAGCCTGTGATGCCGCGCTGTTTCCGCCAGATGCGCGGCAATGTCCTCGTCGGGATAGGCTGGTGCGAATTCGGACGGCTCATCACCCGAAAAACAGGCTCTGGCCAGCCGGATCGTCGCGAAGAGAACGCCTTCGTAGAAATCCTCGAAGTAGCTGTTATGGGCCGCCGCCGAGATCGCCAGATGGAAATCGACGTTGAGTTCGGAGCGCGACAGCCCGTCTCCGGTCTTGATCCCTTCCTCGAAGGCGATCATCGTCGCCTTGATCTTGCGCAGATCCTTTTCGGTCCGGTTCTGGGCGGCGAGCCTGTGGACCATCCGGCTCGATACGAGCAGCGCATCGTAGAGTTTCGGCACCTCGTCGAAATCGAGCGGCGCAATCCTGGCCGTGCGCCCGTCCCTGATGACGAGGCCATCGGAAATCAACTGGATGATGGCTTCGCGTACCGGCGTTCTGGAAACATCGAGCCTCGTGGCAAGCTCGGCCTCATCGATCACCGCACCCGGACGCAATTCGAGCCGCAGGATCGAATCCCGGATGCTGCTGAAGACCTTGCTGCCGTCGCGAACCCTCTTCGCCATACGCTTGCCCCCTTTCCCGTGGGCTCCCTTCCCGCGCGCCGAGGCCGGGATATCACAACGAGACGGGAAGCCCGGTCCGGATCACTCGCTGACAACGGATCGATTACAAGACGCGATCAGGCGTGGCAAGGGCAGCGATTGCCTATCGCCGGCCAAAACCGTCAATGATGCCAACGGCTCATGCGATCCCGACGCCCGCCCCGGCGAGGATGCGCTTGACCGATCCGGCAGCGGAGACGGGCGTGTAGGATCCGGTGACGCCGCCAAGCGATTGCGACGAGACACGCAGATCCCATTCCAGACCCTTGCCCTTGATCTCGATCCGGTGTTCCATCGCGGCCTTACCGGGCACGGCGACGATGCGGCTTTGCGTCCGGTCGAAGCCGATGCCTGCGAGAGAGACGGCTGCATGCACGTTCACATTGCGCGGGAAAAGCCGGCATGCCTCGCGGGCGCTCCCCTCGAAGACCACCCCGGACACATCCTCCGCCAGACCGAAGCTCTTTCCGCTCTTCGTGGTGGTGATGACGACCGTATCGATCACCTCGCGCCCGTCCGCGAGACCGTCGAGGGCGAGGATGGCCCCATGAGGAACGTAGTAGCGGAAGCCTGCCGCGGTGGCGGCCTCCTGGATCGCCGCCTCCGTGGACGGATCGGCAAGTGCGGTGCAACTGAAACCGCAAAGGCTGCTGCGCCGGAGGATTCGTGGAGCCAGGCTCGCCAGCACGTCCGGCATCGCGGCCTCCACGACGAGATCGACGTCGCGGCCCAGCGCTTCCTCCACATCGTCCAGCAATATCCCCGCCGGCAGTTGCATGCCGCGCGGTTTGCCGAGCGAGGACACGAGGACGTACTCGACATCGGCCAGACCCGCTCCCTGCACATGCTCGACGATCGCCCCGGCAATGGTACCGCCGCCAATGATGCCGATTTTCGGCAGTCTCCGCTTTATCCCCGACATTTCATCTCCTTGCGCCGGATGAAACCGGCCTGAAATCACAGCAACGACCCGAAACCGCGTCAGATCATATCACTTTTCACGCCGAACCGGGATCGAAAGGCCGCAATGTCCACATTGCCGCCCGACAGCACGACGACCGCCGTGCGACCGTCAAGCTCGAGCCTCCGGCCAAGCAGCGCGGCGAGGCCAACCGCGCCGCCCGGCTCGACGACGAGCTTGGCGATCTCGAAAAGCGCATCGACGGCGCGGGCGACATCGCCGTCTCCGACCGCAAAACCGCCGGCCAGATTGGCAAGGTTGATCGGAAAAGTCACCTCGCCGGGCATCGCGGTGACGATCGCGTCGCAGATGGAGGACGCATCCGGCGCATTCGCCACGCGGCGGCGCTCCTCCAGCGAGCGCCGGGTGTCGTCGAACCCCGCCGGTTCCACGCAATATATCCGCATATGCGGCATCAGCGTGCGAAGCGCGGTCGAGATGCCGGCGATCAGGCCGCCGCCTCCGACCGGGCACAGCAGGAGGTCCGCCGCGATGCTGGCCTCATCCAGCTGGCGGGACAGTTCGATGCCGATCGTGCCTTGGCCTGCAATGATCATCTCATCGTCGTAGGGCGGCACAATCACGGCTCCCGTTTCGGCGCCGATCTTTTCCGCGATCGCCTTTCTGTCCCCGGTCCTGCGGTCGTAGAGAACGACCGTCGCGCCGAGCCGCTCTGTGTTCTTCCGCTTCAGGGCCGGTGCGTCCTGCGGCATGACCACGGTTGCGGGAACACCGAACGCCTTTGCCGCGGCGGCCACGCCCTGGGCATGGTTTCCGGAGGAATAGGTGACGACGCCGCGCCGGCGCGCAGCAGGATCGAGAGAGGCGATCTTGTTGAAGGCACCCCGAAACTTGAACGATCCCGTCTTTTGCAGGTTTTCGGCCTTGAAGAGGACGCGCCCGCCCGACATCTCGTTCAACGGCTCATATTCGAGCAGCGGGGTGACGACATGTCGTCCTTTGAGCCGGGCGCAAGCCTCGGCGATTGAATCGAAACTCAGCATTTTCTCATCCATGTGTCTGGCGGCACCCGATGGCCAACCGATTTCACTTGCCGACCGTCCTGCGCAGCCCGACCGCCCGTTCGATCACCAGCACCAGCAGCAACGTTCCCGTCACCATCAAGGCGGAGGCGGCCGCCACCAGCGGATCGCTGCGGCTTTCGACGTAATTGTAAAGCACCACCGGCAGCAGCTTCAGTTGCGTGCCCGAGATGAACAGCGACACCACCACCTCGTCGAACGAGATGATGAAGGCGAGTGCGGAGCATGCCACGAGGGCCGGCATCATCAACGGCAGCGTCACCCGCCGGAACACCGTCAGCGGATGGGCGCCAAGCGTCGCCGCGGCGTCCTCCAGCGAAGGCGGGAGCGTCTTGAGACCCGTGATCAGCACCCGCAGGGCATAGGGCAGCGTCAGCACGAGATGACCGACGATCATGCCGGGCCAGCTGCCGACGAGACCGTAGCCGACAAAGATGATCAGGATCGCAAGCCCCAGCACGATGCTCGGCAGAAGCAGCGGCGCGGTGAATACGGACAGCAGGACCTCGCTGCCGATGAACCTGCTTCGCGCCAGTGCCACAGCCGCCGGCGTCGCGATGAGGAGCGTCAGCACCGTCACGATCGACGCCAGCAGAAAGCTGTTCTTGAAGGCCTCAACCATCGCCTCGTTCTCGACCAGCGCGACGTACCATCGCAGGCTCCACCCGGACGGCGGCCAGGCGATGAAACTGTCTGCCGAGAGCGACATCGGAAACACGAGAACCACCGGCGCCAGAAGGAAGGCCAGGCTGGCGATCACCACGACGATCTTCAGAAAGGACAGAAAGCGCGACACCATTTTCAGTTTCCCTTTCTCACTCAATCGACGATCTTCGAGAGCTGTCCGTAGAAGAACAGCGCCGTGCCGAACACCACCAGGACAAGCACCGACAGACAGGCGGCAAGCGGCCAGTTCAGCGTCACAATCGCCTGATCGTAGATCTCGGTTGCCAGCAGCGAGACCCGGCCGCCGGCAAGCATCTTGGGCGTGATGAAACTGCTGACCGCGAGCACAAAGCACAGAAGGCATCCCAGAAGAATGCCGGGAAGGCTCAGGGGAAGCACGATGCGGCGGAAAACCGTGAAGGGTCTGGCGCCCAACGTCCCGGCGGCCTGCTCGAGGGTCGGGTCCAGCTTGCCGAAGCCCGACATCAGCGCCAGGATCATATAGGGCATCAGGATTTCCGTCATGCCGATGATGACGCCGAGCTGATTGTTGAGCAATACCGGCGGCGTAAGGCCCACGGCGCGGATGAGCGCCGGCATGAAGCCCTGATCGCCGAGGATCACCATCCAGCCGTAAGTGCGCACCACCGCGGAAATGAGCAGCGGCGAGATGCACAGGATGACCAGCACCGTTTTGAACGCGCCGGTCGTCCTGCTGACGAACAGGGCGAGCGGATAGGACAGGATGAGCGTGATCGCCGTGATGATCGTTCCGACCCACACGGTCCTGCCGAGCATGGCCCAGTAGAAGGAATCGACCAGCACGGACCGCCAGGTTTCCAGACTGAAACCGTCGGTCAGCGCCCCGGTCGCCGCGGCCGTGCGCAGGGAAAGCAGCGCCAGATTCACCACCGGCACGATGAAGGCCACCATGTTCACCAGCAGGATCGGCAGCAGGAAAGCCAGGATGACTGTGCGTCCCTGGCCGGTTCTGGCGAGATTGGCAGAGCTCATCCGGCCACCTCCCCGGGAAATGTCAGCGTATCGTCAAAGCGCCAGACGAGACTGACGGCATCGCCCGGGTTGAACCGGTTGCCCGCCGAGGTCGTCGTCTTCTCGACCGCGACGAGACCGCCTGCCGCCTCGACCTTGTATTGCAGCGTGTCGCCGACGAAGGTCACGTCCCTGACGACACCTGCGAGCCTGTTCCGGCCCGGACCGGCAGCAGGCGTCTCGTCCGCCGCCAGCATCGTGATCCGGTGGGGGCGCACCATTACCACCGCATCCGTTCCGGCTGTCCCCGACGCGTTTCCGCGGACCACGGCATCGCCGAGCATGAGGGCGCCGTCGGTGCGCCAGGTGCCGGCAAGGCGGTTGATACGTCCGACGAAGTCGGCCACCATCGGGGTGGCGGGCTTCTCGTAGATTTCCAGCGGCGTGCCGATCTGCTCGAGCCGCCCCCGGTTCATCACCACGATGCGATCGCAGATGGCCATAGCCTCCGTCTGGTCGTGCGTGACGAAAACCGTGGTCATCTGCAACCGCTTCTGGATGTCGCGGATCTCGTTGCGCATGTCGTCGCGCAGTTTCGCATCGAGATTGGAGAGCGGTTCGTCGAGCAGGAGGATGTCCGGCTCGATCACCAGCGCGCGCGCAAGAGCGACGCGCTGCTGCTGCCCGCCGGAAAGCTCCCGCGGCTTGCGCTCGCCCACCGCCTTCAACTGGACCATCGCGAGCGCATCGGCCACCCGCCTGCCGATCTCCGCCCGGGAAAGCTTGCGCATTTCCAGCCCGAAGGCGATATTTTCCGCGATCGTCAGATGCGGGAACAGGGCGTAGGACTGGAACATGACACCCATGTTCCGGCGGTAGGTGGGCAGATTGCTCACCTCCCTGCCCGCGACGAAGATTTTCCCGGACGTGATCGGGACCAGCCCGCTGATCATGCGCAGGGTCGTGGTCTTGCCGCAGCCGGAGGGTCCGAGGATTCCCAGCAACTCCCCCTGCGACAGTGAGAAAGAAAGATCCGATACGGACGGATCGTGATGTCCATATCGCTTTTCAAGAGATTCGACGGTCAGATACACGGCATCCTCGCAATGGCAATGGCGCCCCGCAAGCGCGGGGCGCGGTTTGTCAGGAGAACCGGTTCAACCCCGGCTGAGGACCTGTCTTCGCCACTGGTTCGTCACCGCGTCGCGGATATTCGCCACCTCGATCCAGTTCACGTCGATCATCTTCGCCATCCGTTCCGGCGTTGCCGCCGTTCTGGCAAGCGCTTCCGGAGCAACGTCGGCTTCCTGGTTGGTCGGCGCGTAGAACATCGCCTCGGTGAACGTCTTCTGCGCCTCGGCTCCAAGGGCGTAGGACATGAATTCGAGGGCTGCGTCGCTCTGGGCCGAGCCGTTGACCAGGTTTATCGTGTTGATCTGGAACACCGAGCCTTCATCCGGCAGGGCGCCGCCGATGCGCTCCGGCGTCTGGAGCGAGAAGGTCTGGGCACGCGCATTGTAGCCGATGCCGAGATCCACCGCGCCGCTGATCACGGCGGTGTAGACTTCGGGCTTCGGTTCCCAGGTCTGCACCAGCGGCGCCATCTCCCCGAGAAGCTCCAGCCCCTTGTCGACGGATTCCATGTAGTTGGTGCCGCCGGCCAGATTGTCGGCGATGAAGGTGAGGCCCAGTCCGAGCGCGTTCGGCGGCGCATCCACCGCGATGCGGCCCGCATGGTCCTTGTTCCACAGCTCGCGCCAGGAGGTCGGCGCGGTCGCAAACTTCTGGGGCGAGTAGAGCATCACGATGCTGTCGAACGTCACCGCCGGCCCCGGAAGCCCCTCGATGAGCGCGCGCGGGTTGAGCTGCCTCATCACCGGAAGCTGCTCGACAGTCACCGGGGCGAAGATCGCCTCGTCGCCGCCGGCCTTGGCCACCGTCATGTCCATGATGGCGACGTCGATCTGTGGTGCGGCCTTCTGGGCCCGCAACGTGCCGAGGATCTGTGCCGACGTCGGCAGGCCGACATAGTTGACCTTGATGCCCGGATGCCCGGCCATGAACGGCTCGATGACCGTCTTCTTGTAGATATCCTCGAAAATGGCGCTGTATGCGCACACCGTGATCTGGCGTTCCTGTGCGAACGCCCTGCTTACCCACGGCATCGCCACACCGGCTGCGGTGAGGGCGAGCACTTTTCTTCTGCTTATCCCATTCCCATTCATTGTTATTCTCCTGTTCCCACTGAGGTTAAACGACCTTTTCGGCCTTGTTATTGGGAGTAACCGGTGCGCCCCTTTCGGCTATGACGCACCGGCGAACGTCCGGATCGAGCCCGTCTCTCGTTCGGTCATGATTCCGGGATAGTGGCGCTCGATGTAAGCGCGGCTGAATTTGCCCGATTGCATATCCTCGAGCACCGCATCCCGGCTGCGTTCTTCGGCAGGGCCGTAGCCGCCGGCGCCCGCGGTCTCGAGAACCGCCATCTCGTTTTCCTGAATGCGGATGCACGACGCCTTCGGAACGAGCGCACGCTCTTCACCGCCATCGCTCTTCACGTAGAAGCGTCCGCATTCTCCTTCTTCGCCCCCGAACAGTCCCCACGGTTTGTGGAGGAAGCGCTCCCCGACACCGTTGAACTCGCATTCGTGCCCGATCGGACGGATGGAGCGACGGATACCCAGTCCGCCGCGGTTGCGCCCGGCGCCACCGCTGTCCTCAATCAGGGCATATTCCTCCACGCGCAGCGGATATTCGAGTTCGATGGCTTCGACCGGCAGGTTCGACGTGTTGGTGATGTTGACCTGCACGCCGTCCTTGCCATCGAAGGTGGCGCGGGCACCCATGCCGCCGCCAAGCGTTTCCAGATAGACGTACAACTGGTCGGTGCGCGGATCGATGCCGGTGAACACCGCGCTGGTATTGGCACCATTCGCCCCGGCGATGACGCGATCGGGTATCACCGGAGCGAGCGCTCCGAAGACGCAATCGACCACGCGCTGGCACGAGTTGGCACGCAGCGCGACCGCCGCCGGCGCGACGCAGTTGACGAAGGAGCCTAGCGGCGCGCGTAATTCGATGGCGTCGAATATCCCCTGATTGTTGGGAACGTTCGGGTCGAGCAGCGCCTTGATGGAGAAGCAGATCGCGGATTGCGTCGCGTTCTGCGTCATGTTGAAGTTGCCCTTGACCTGAGGGTCCGTCCCATCGAAGTCGAACAGGATCCTGTCGCCGGCCTTCTCGATCTTCAGCGCGATCTTGATGTCGTAGGTGCCGGCGCCGTCGTCATCCATGTAATCGACGAAGGAGAAAACGCCGTCGGGAAGCGCGGCGATCGCCTTGCGCATCCGCATCTCGGTCCGGCTGACGATCTCGGAAAAGATCGCGACCATGCGATCTCCCCCCTGCTCCCGCACCACATCCCCGAGCCGCGCCACGCCGAGCTTGCAGGCCGCGATCTGCGCATTCAGGTCTCCCTTGCGCTCGTCCGGAAGGCGCATGTTGAGCATCAGAAGGCCCAGGAGGTCCTCGTCGAGCACGCCTCTGGAGAACAGTCGCATGATCGGGATGCGCAGCCCCTCCTTGTAGATCTCGTCGAGCCCTCCCGACATCGATCCCACGGCGGCGCCGCCGACATCCGCATGGTGGATGATATTGGCGACGAAACCGATCAGCCGCTCGCCTTCGAAAACCGGCATCGCCATGTTGATGTCCGGAAGATGCGTGCCGCCGGCGGTATGCGGATCGTTGGCGATGAAAATGTCGCCGGGCGATATGTCGTCGCCGAAACGCGTGAGAATGGCCGTCATGAGACCGCGCATGGAGGCGAGATGGATGGGCAGGGCCATTTCAGCCTGCACGATCAACCGTCCCTGCGCGTCGGCGATCGCGGTGGAGTGATCGTGGCGCTCTTTCACATTTGTGGAGAAGGCGCTGCGCATGATGCTGATGAAGCACTCGTCCGCGATGGACTTCAGTCCGTTCCAGGTGATTTCCAGCGAGATGGGGTCGATGACCACGTCAGACATTTTTGATTTCCATGATCATGTTGAGGGCGGGGTCGACGGCAATCGTCGCCCACGGCGGCACGACGGTGGTGGAATCCAGTTGCGTGACGATGCAGGGACCGGCGATAACCGTGCCGGCCGGAAGGCCGGAGCGCTCGTACATCGGGGTCGGCACGCTGCCGCTCTCGTCGAACCAGACGTCCCGGACGTCGAACGGTTCCGCCGTGCCGGAGGGTGCCGCGACCGACGCCTCGGTTTGCGACAGTCTAGCGACGGCCCGCAACCGGATATTGATGATCTCTATCGGCGCCTGCGCGTCATAATGGCCATAGGCCCGCTTGTACTCGGCGAAAAAGGCCTGCGTCAGCTCCCCGGTCGGGGGTAATTCCACCTTGCCGGACGCGCTCGACACCTCGACCGACAATTCGTAGTTCTGCCCCACGTAGCGCATGTCGAGGGAGAGGACGAGGCTGGTGTCGAGCGCACCGGCGCCCTCCCCGGCCAGCCACCCGTTTCCCCGGGCGACCAGATCGCGGACGACTGCCCGCACATCGTTCATGTCGCCGTCGACCCGCGCGCGATAGCTGATCACGAAATCCTCCTGAAGATCGGAGAGGATCAGCCCTTCGGCACACAGGATTCCCGGCGCATGCGGTACGATGACGCGCGACATGCCCAGCGAACGCGCGACGTCGGCTGCGTGCAGCCCGCCCGCGCCGCCGAAAGGCATGAGGGAGAACTTGCGCGGATCGTAGCCTTTCTCGATCGTCACGGCCCGGATCGCCCGGACCATGTTCGAGGTGACGATGCCGACGATGCCGAGCGCCGTCTTCTCCACGCTCGTCGACAATTGTGCGGCAAGCGGCTCGACCGCCTTCACGCCGAGATTGCGGTCGATCGTCATGCCGCCGCCCGTCAGCGACACCGGCAGGCGGCCCAGGATCACATTCGCGTCGGATACGGTCGGCAATTGGCCGCCGCGGTTGTAGCAGGCGGGACCGGGAACCGCGCCGGCGCTTTCGGGACCGACCTTCATCAGGCCGTCGGCGCCCAGACGGGCAATCGACCCGCCGCCGGCGCCGACCGTGTGAATGTCCACCATAGGCAGGCGGATGCGGAAGCCGGATATGTCGCGCGTGCTGGCGATTGCGGTCTTCCCGTCGCGAATGAGGCACACGTCTGTGCTGGTGCCACCGATATCGAGCGTGATGATATCGCCGATGTCCGACATCTTCGCCGCGCCCGTCGCCCCGACCGCGCCGGCCGCCGGGCCCGACAAGGCGGTCCGCACCGGAAACTGCGAGGCCTTGTCCACCGACATCAGCCCGCCGCTGGACTGGAAGATGCCGAACTCGGCATTGGGCGCCACCGTGGCGACCTCGGCCTTGAGGCGATCCATGTACCGGCCGACTTCGGGTTGCAGGAAGGCGTTGATCAGCGTGGTGGAAAATCGTTCGAACTCCCGGAATTCCGGCTGCACCTCGCTGGAGGCCGACACGAACACATCCGGGAGAGCGGCCCGCAGGGCAGCCGCCAGCCGCCGCTCATGCTCAGGATTCATGAAGGAAAAGAGCAGGCACACCGCCAGCCCCTGAATGTCGGGCTCGCGGCGCAGCTTGGCGACCAGATCGTCAATCGCTTCGTCCGTCAGTTCGCGAATGATCTCCCCGGAAGGGCCGATGCGCTCATCGACTTCGAAGCGAAGCGCCCTTTCGGCAAGAGGCTGGGGCGCATCGGCCTGAAGATCGTAGATGTGGGGCCGCACCTGACGGCCGATCTCGACGAGATCGCGAAATCCGCGTGTCGTGACGAGTGCGACCCGGGCGCCGCGTCTCTGGAGAAGCGCATTCGTGGCGACAGTCGTTCCATGCGCAAATCTTGCGATACTTTCTGAATCGATTTCGTATTTCTCGGTCATTTCCCGTAGGCCGAAAATAATCGCGCGAGACGGATCGTCGGGCGTCGAAGGTCTTTTGTGAATGAACACTCGACCTGTCTTCGTTTCCCGCGCCGAGAAATCGGTGAATGTTCCCCCGACATCTACGCCGATGACCCAGTTTTCGTTCTTTTGTACTGTTCCCATCACCATCGCCAATTGTTTAATACGACGTTTTCTTATTCAGTATCCAAACAGGATACCAATGCAAGCGCGAAATCGCGAGTCATCGAAAAAATTGCATATGCGCAAAAGGACAGGCTGTTTCGGGCGCGCCGCGCGCCCGGGGAGGATCAGGCGCGATAGCGCTCGATCAGAACGGCGAGGCGCTCGACGGCGGCCACGGCCGCCTTGTGGTCCTGGGAAAAATTCAGCCGGACGCTGTCGCCGGTTCGCGGGCTGAATTCGGTTCCCGGCGTGACGGTCACGCCCGCCTGTTCCCGCAGGATCTTTACGAAGCGGTCGTGAGGCACGGCAAGCGCCGGCAGGCGCGGGAAGAGATAGCTGCCGGCCTCCGGCGTGCGGGCGAACACGCCCTCGACGCCCCGCAGCACCGCAAGCAGATCGTCGCGGATGGCCTGGTGCCGGCGGATGCGGTCGTCCATCCATCCTTCCGGCTCGTTGAACCAGGTGCGCATGACCGCCTGATTGTAGCCCGCGGCCCGCAGCGACACGATGGCCTGCAATTTCTCCATCCGGGCGATGATCTCCTTCGCCCCGAAGGCGGCGCCCAGACGATAGCCGCTCAGGGATTCCGTCTTGGACGGCCCCATGATCGTGACGACATTTTCCGGATCGATCTCCCGCGCCCGCAGATGCGTATAGGAAACACCCGCATAGCGCAGGCGCGCGTAAAGCTGATCGACGATGACCGTGACGCCATACCGCCCCGCCAGCGCGGCGATCCGGTCGATCTCGTCGCGAGAATAGACGACACCCGTCGGATTGTTCGGGTTCGAGAACAGAAACACGCGTGCGCCGGCCTTGAACGCATCTTCGAGCTGGTCGAGATCGAGGCCTGAACGCCCCTCTTCCGCCTCGGCGTATCCCAGTTGCACGGGCAGCATTTCGCCTTCGAAGAACTCAACGAGCTTGCGGTTGGCGAAATAGTCGGGCTGCACGATGGCGACCTTGTCGCCATGCGCCACCGTGGCCGCGACGGCCAGGAAAAGCGCGCCCTGCGTGCCGGGGGTGATGATCAGCCCGTCGCGGGCATCGACCGGCGCACCGGTGAACGCGGCAAGCCGTTCGCCCACAAGCTCGCGAATGCCGATATCGCCGCGATATTCCGTGTAGGCCTGCTTGCCGCCGAGCGCCACGCCGGCGGAGAATACCTCGAACGACCCCGGCGTCGGCGGGTGCGCGTCGACGTCGCCATGCGAAAAATCAACAGGAATGCCGGGCAGTGGACCGCCCCGCAACAGGGTCTCGATGCCGGCGGCATCCTGCCGGACCTCCTGTCCGGGCGCATTGTTTACACCCAACCGGCTGAACTTGCTCTTGATCGACAACGGCATACTCCCTGGACTGGCAATGAGGTGAAAGGACGAAAGCTCCGGCCCGGAATTTAAGACCCGCCTCAAAAGAAAGAAAATGTTTCCATTCCTTGATTCAAAAGATACAAAAACCATCTTATGGACATCCGTTTCCTCGAGAGTTTCGTCATCGTCGCCGAATGTGGCTCCATCGCCGAGGCCGCGCGACGGCTCAACGTGACGCCGGCCACCCTGGCCCAACGGCTGAAAACGCTGGAAAGCGACCTCGGCCATTCGCTGGTCAACCGCGTCGGCCGTACCGTCCGTGCCACCGGTTCCGGCCTCGCCATTCTCCCGCATGCCCGCGAACTGGTGGAAGCGGCACGCGACCTCAGGGCGATCGCGGCCAATGACGTGCCGGCCGGCCAGTTGCGCCTCGGCGCGACGGCAACCGGCCTGACCGGGCTTCTGCCCGGGATCATCACCGCCTTGAGTTCGCGGCATCCCAAAATCGATTATTTCGTGCGGCCGGGCTCATCGGTCGATCTCTATCACCGGGTCATCGCAGGCGAACTGGATGCCGCAATCATCGTCCAGCCGCAGTTCCCGGTTCCGAAATCCGCCGACTGGCTGACGCTCCGGGCCGATCCGCTGCTGCTCATCGCCCCCGAGCACCTTCCTGTCGGCCCTGCGCACGCGATGATCGCCAGCCATCCCTTCATCCGCTACGACCGCAACCAGTGGGGCGGCCAGCTCGTGGACGATTACCTGCGCCGTCACGACCTGAAGGTACGCGAATGGCTGGAACTCGACGCGCTCGATGCGATCGCGGCACTCGTCGACCGGGGGCTCGGCGTGGCGATCGTTCCCGATTGGGCCCCGCCCTGGCCGGAGGGGCTCAGGTTGCAGAAGGTTTCGCTGCCCGGCCGCGCGATGCGGCGCACAGGCCTCCTGTGGAACCGCTCCGGGGCGCGCATCGCGGCGGTCCATGCTCTGGTCGAGGTCTGCGGCACGCTCTATCCATAGACGACGCGCCTACCCCATGCGTTCCGACGCATAGGAGCCCGGCGAGGCGGGGAAGACCACCGTCTTGTTTCCATTGATGAAAACCCGGTGATGGATGTGGGCATGAATGGCCCGCGCCAGAACCTGCGCTTCGACGTCCCGCCCGAGCGCCACGTAGTCCTCGGCGCTCTGGGCGTGGGTGACACGCACGGTATCCTGTTCGATGATCGGGCCCTCGTCCAGATCGGCCGTCACGTAATGCGCCGTGGCGCCGATCAGCTTCACGCCCCGTTCGAATGCCTGCCTGTAGGGATTGGCTCCCTTGAAGCTCGGCAGGAACGAATGATGGATATTGATGATCCGGCCCGACATCTTCCTGCACAACCCGTCCGAAAGCACCTGCATGTAGCGCGCGAGAACCACCAGCTCGGCACCGGCCTCCTCGACGATCTGCATCAACTGCGCTTCCGCCTGCGGCTTGTTCTCTTTCGTCACCCGGATGCAATAAAACGGAAGATCGTGGTTCACCACGACCTTCTGATAGGTCATATGGTTGGATACGACGCCGACGATATCGACGGGCAGCCCGCCGATGCGCCACCGATAGAGCAGGTCGTTGAGGCAGTGCCCGAAATTGGACACCATGAGCAGAACCTTCATGCGATGCTTCTGCGCACTGATCGCCCATTCCATGTCGAACGCCGCGGCGACCTCGGAAAATCCCTCGGTCAGCGCTTCCGCCGAAACCCCGGTTTCCGAGCGGAAGCCGATGCGCGTAAAGAACCGGCCGGTCAGTTCGTCGTCGAACTGCGCCGAATCCGTGATGTTGCAGCCATTGCCGGCGAGACAGGTCGAAATGGCCGCAACAATGCCTCTGCGCGACGCGCATTGCACATTCAACACATAGGATGTCATCGAAATCTCCATCGAAACCGGATATCAGGGCGAAAAGACCGGCCGGCGCAGGCGTCTAATGTAACGGCGGGAAGACACGCCACATTCGTCGCGTTCACGCCTCCGCCAGGGCGAGGAAGGTGTAGCCGGCGGCCAGACGGGTCATGACCTCGACGGCATAGGTCATCGACGCGATGTCGAGGAACAGTTCGTAGCCGAACGTGCCGAACCTGTCGGTGCGGACGATGATCACGTCGAGGTGCAATGCCCGCGTCTGCGCGATGCAGCCTGTCGTCATGTGGGCGGGACGGAAATCGATCTCGGCGATCTCCGTCATGAAAGCGGGCGCTTCGGGGCCCGACACCAGAATATGTCCCCAGCCATCGTGCCGGAAGCCGTCATAGCCCTTCGGCCCTTGCGCCGCCGACCAGCGGCGCCCGATTTCGCAAAGAGGATGGCCGCCCCATTGCAGACCGCTGATCACCGCCTCGTTTCGTCCGAGCCGCAATGCGAGAACCCCGTTTTCGTCCAGAGTGGCGCGGTTGACGGTTTCGGGGACGTCGAAGCCCTGCGAGACCAGCCATTCGCAACCGCCGGGACCGCGAAGCCCGAACCTCGGAACCGTCGTGCAATCCACGATCAGCGAATCCTGCCGTGCAGAGACGGATGGAGGAAGCAGGGAGGCGAAATGCCTTGAGCCGGAGATGAGCATTCAGATGTCCTGCCTGTTGTTCTGCGGATCGTAAAAATGGGGGGAGACGACCGGGACGGTGATGGTCGTGCCGTCGAGGCCTCGAATGTCGATGGCGCCGCCCGGTCGGGCATCGTCGGGGTGAGCGTATGCGAGACCGATGGACGCGCCGAGCGTGGGCGACCAGGCGCACGAGGACACAAAACCTGCCGGATTTCCCTGCCTGTAGACGAGGCAGCCTTCTGCGATAAATCCTGCCAGTTCACCGTCGAAACGGAAGCCGCAGAGCTTGCGGGACATCGGAAACCGGCGGCGGTGTTGCAGCGCGGTCCGGCCGATGAAGAACGGCTTTTTCTTCGACAATGCCCATTCCATCGACAGTTCGTCAGGCGTCGTCAGCGCATCGGTGTCCTGCCCGATGATGATATACCCCTTCTCGAGGCGCAGGATGCGCGAGGCTTCTAGGCCGTAGGGCTTGATGCCGCAGGGTTCGCCCGCTTCGAGCAGAGCCTTCCAGAGACGGCGCGTGCTGGAATAGGGCACATGGATTTCGTAGCTCAGCTCGCCGGTGAAACCGATCCGCATCGCGAGAACCGGGCAGCCCGCCAGCGTTCCCGTGCGCCCGTCGAGAAATCGGAAGGCCCCGGCCGAGAAATCGATATCGCCATCCAGATCTTCCAGAACCTTTCTGGCCAGCGGCCCGGTCAGGTTGATCCCGGAAAACGCGCCGGTTATGTTCTGGATGTCGACATCCAGCTTCCATTGGGCGTTCCACCAGGTCATTTCCGCATAGACCCGCGCCGCCGCGCCCGTGGTGGTGGTGACGTGATAATGGGTGTCGGTGACGCGATAGGCGACCCCGTCGTCCACCACCGACCCCATCTCGTTCAGCATCAGGCAATAGCGCACCTTTCCGACCGGCTGGCTGCTGTGCATCATCGTGTAGAAACGGTCGAGAAACAGGCCTGCGTCAGGGCCGCGGACGGCCATCTTGCCGAGCGTGGAGACATCGAGCATGCCGACGGCGTTCCGAACCGTCCGCACCTCGGCCTCGATGGCCGGCCCGACCCCGGAAGCCCCTGCGAAACAGGACGGCCGCCACCAGGCGCCGACCGGGATCATCCGGGCGCCGGCCGCCAGCAGGTCCTCATGCAGCGCTGTATGACGGAAATGATGGTGGGCGGGACCCGCCAGCAAGCCCAGGCGTTCCGGCCCGAAAGGCGGCCGCGACGTGGTGATCCCGACCGAGCCCACCGAGCGCTTCGTGGCGGCTGCAACGATGCGTGCGGTGTTCAAGGCCGAATGGCGGCCTTGCGACGGGCCCATACCCACGGTCGAGAACCGCTTGACGAGTTCCAGTTCACTGTAACCGTCGGCCACGGCATTCCAGATGTCGCGGGATTGCAGGTCCTCGTCGAAGTCGATGAAATCGTGTCCCTTCGGATGCGGCCGGAGAGCCGGCGTGTAGTTGACGGCGCTTCCCTTCGCATTGCCGATGGTCGGCAATTCCGGCATGGCTCCGCCGAGATTTCGGGCCGCATTCACCCCGGCGATTTCGCCCGACCGGATCACGGCATCGAGATCGAAGGCGCCGGCCAGCGATCCGGCCAGGGACATCGCCCCGGGAACGTTGCCGAGCCGGAATTGCCCCGTCTCGTCGTCATGGCCGAGCGTGGCGCCGGCGTGAAGCGCCAGTTGATAGGTCGGCGTGTAACCGGCTGCCGTGACCAGCAGATCGCAGGCGATCCTTTCCTCTCCCGTCGCTGCGGAAGCGACGGTGACGCCGGTGATTTCCGACCGTCCGTGTGCCTCCACGATCCGGGCATCCGGAAGCAGCCTGATGCCCCGCGACCGCACTGCCTGCCGATAGGACTCGCTGCCGTCGTTCACCGCCGGTTCGACAACCGCCGCCACTTCGATGCCGGCATCGTCCAGATCGAGCGCCACCCGGTAGCCGTCCGGCGTGCCGGTGAAGACTACGCTCCGTGCGCCCGGGCGCACCGCGTAATGGCGCATCAGCCGCTGGGCGGCGGACGAGAACATGATGCCCGGCAGATCGTTGTTGCGAAAGACGAGCGGCTGCTCCTGCGAACCGGTTGCAAGGACCACCTGCTTCGCCCGAACCTTGAACAGCGTGTCCTTCCGGAGAACGGGCAACCAGTTGTCGGCATACCAGCCATTGCACGTGGCGCCGGCCAGCAGGCGAATAGCAGGATGCCTTTCGACGCGCGCGCGAAGATCGTCCAGCGCAGTTCGCGCGGCGTCCCCCTCGACGTCGAACCGTGCATAGGTCAGGGAGCCGCCGATCTCGGGATTCTGGTCGACCACCAGCACATCCAGCCCGGCTTCTGCCGCCTTCAGCGCCGCGGCCATGCCGGCCGGGCCTGCGCCCACGACGATCACGTCGCAATGCAGGCTGCGCTTGCGGTAATGCACCGGGGCCGGAGCAAAGCTGATCTTTCCGAGGCCCGCGAACTTGCGGATGATCGGTTCCCACACCTTCAGCCAGCTCTTCCGGCCGGGGCCGTAAAAGCTGCGATAGTAGAACCCGACCGGCATGAACCTGCCGAGCGGCCCCATGACCGCGGCCAGATCGTGCGAGAGGCTGCCGACCACGTTCTGGGCGCTGACGACCATGCCCTTTTCGACTTCGCGCAGGTCGGCGCGCACGTTCGGCTCGTCGCCGAGCTGGACAAGGGTGTTCGCATCCTGCCCCGCCATCGTCAGGATTCCCCGGGGCCGGTGATATTTGAAGGAGCGCGACAGCACCTTCCGGCCATTCGCGGCGAGCGCGCTGGCAATGGTGTCGCCCTTGAGCGCGGAATAACTCCGCCCCTCGAAAACGAAGTCCAGCGAGGAAGCCCGATCGATCCGCGATCCCCAGGGAAGAGAAAGACGATCGGTCATTGCTCAGGCTCCCCTGCCGTCCCGGCGGGAAGCCAAGTGCGGATGATTTCGTCGGTGAGGGTGTTTCGTTCCGCGAGGAAGAACGTGTTGGATGGCGTATGCCGCCACCACTCCACGAGAGGTCCGGCCGGATTGGCGGCATGGAAGATGCGCGAGACGATCGATTCCGCGGTTTCCGGCGCCTCGTCTTTCACGGGCCCGAAACACTGGAACTCGTTGATGTTCCTCGGGCCGTTGATCGGGCAGTTCAGGATTTTCATGACGGTTTCTCAATGGCTCGCTGCCGTTGCGCCCATTTCGTTCACAAGCGCGAACCGGTCGAAGCGGGAGAGGCTGAAAGGATGGAGGATATCCGGAACCCGTCCGGTGGCGATGGTCTCGGCCATCCGCTTTCCGGCGACGGGCGTGGCCTTGAACCCCCAGGTTCCCCATCCGCAGTCCAGCCAGTAATTCTTCAGCGGGGATTCGCCCATGATCGGGCTGTAGTCCGGGGTCATGTCCGTGATGCCCGCCCACTGGCGAAGAACCTTCACATTGTGAAGGAACGGAAAGAGATGAACCGCCCCGGCGGCCAGGCTCTCCTTCTGGTCGAAGGTGGAGCGGGTGGAAACGAGTTGATATGGGTCGGAACCGCCGCCGATCACGATTTCCCCGCGGGACGACTGCACCAGGTAGGTGTGCATGTTGGCCGACGACAAAAGGATGTCGAGGAAGGGCTTCAGCGGCTGCGTCACCATCGCCTGAAGCGGGAAACTGCGGATCGGCAGGCGGATGCCGGCCTTCGCCGCCAGCTGGCCGTTGAGGCCGCCCACGGCCTGAAGAACCTGACCGGCTGCGATATCACCCCGGTTCGTCCGGACATGGGTGATCCGGCCCGCCTCGGTGCGGAAACCCGTCACCTCCGTGCGCTGATGGATTTCGACGCCTTTCTCCGCGGCACGCTTGGCGTAACCCCAGGCCACCGCGTCATGCCGCGCCGTGCCGCCGTCCTCGTGCCAGAGACCGCCGAGCACCTCATGCTGGCCGCCCGGATCGAGATTGACGTGCGGGCAGATCTCGCGAACCGTGGCGACGTCGACGACCTCGATCCGCGTTCCCGCGTGCCTGCCCATTTCGGCCCGCAGGCGAAACGACCTCAAGGTGGCTTCCGAATGGGCGAGCGTTAGCTGGCCGCGCTGGGAGAACATGACGTTGAAGCCGAGGTCGTTCGACATCGTCTCGAACAGCGACACGCCTTCCTTGTAGAAGCGGACGGATTGCTCCGTCATGTAGTTGGAACGGATCGTCGTGGTGTTTCGCGCCGTGTTGCCGCCGGCCAGATACCCTTTTTCCAGAACGGCGATGCTGCGGACGCCGTGCAGGTTCGACAGATAATAGGCCGCTGCCAGCCCATGCCCGCCGCCGCCGATGATGACGACGTCATACGACCTTTTCAACTCCGGGGTGGCAGGTATGTCCGCATGCGAAACATACCTGCGACGCAGGCCGTATTTCAGGAGCGATAGCACCATTGGATTCTCCGGTTGACTGCGGAGTATCTTGGCACTTGCCTGCGCACCGCCCAAGAAATAGAAACGATCCCTCTGCCATCGTTTTCGTTGCCCGCCGGTCCGCCATGAGAACCCTGCCACCTTTGAGCTATCTTCAGGCGTTCGAGGCCGCGGCACGCCATCGCAGCTTCACGGAGGCCGCCAAGGAGCTTGGCTGCACGCAGGCCGCCGTGAGCCAGCGCGTCCGCGGGCTCGAAACCTATCTTGCCCGCAAGCTTTTCTCGCGCAAGCCGAACGGCCTCGAACTGACGGAAGTCGGCGAAGCCTACCTGCCCGGCATCACGGAATCGCTGAACATCGCCGCAGCGGCGACGGAGGGCCTTCAAGGCAGGAACCTGCGCCGCAGCGTCACGGTCTCGGGGCCCTTCTCCTTCCTCACGCTTTGGCTGCTGCCGCGCGTAAACGGGTTTCTCCTGCCGAATCCGGATGTCGAGCTGCGCATCAACAGCGCCATCTGGACGGACCCCAATATCGAACTCGCCGATATCGCCATCGAGGTTCGCGATGCCGGCGAGACGGATTCGACCATGCCCAGGATGAAACCCGAGCATCTGGTCCTGGTCTGTTCGCCGGATCTCGCAGTCCCATTTCGCGAACTGCCGCTTCAGGCAGCGCTTGCGAACACGCGCCGCCTCTACGTTCAGGGACGACACCCGCTTTGGGAGCGCTGGTCGAAGCCAAGAGGCCTCTCACTCGAAGGCGGAATGTCGCCGATCAAGCTCGACACTTCCGCCTCGGCCCTGGAAGCGGCAGCGCAGGGTCTCGGCGTCGCCGTATGCTATTCCAGCTATTGCGCGCCCTATCTGGACGCCGGAAAGCTCGTTGCGCCGGCTGGCGCCGGCGAGCCCACCACCCTCAGCCACACCCTCATACGTCCGCCGTCCCGTCCCTCATGGCATCCGGCCCATCGTCTCCATGAATGGCTGGCAGGCGAGTTCGAGCGCACGCAGGGAATGACGAAGCCGTAGCATGGAAATTCCATGTGCAGTCAAAGGACGGGAAGCCCTTTATCCTGTTCCGGCGGCATCACCGCCAATCCTTGCGTCCCTGGCCAGGGCGGTTTCGATCTCCTGCGAAGACACCTGCAGGCGCTGCCTGACGCCAATGCCTATCGCGATGGCCGGTATCTCGAGCTGGGTGCTTGTTCTCCTGAATGCGGAGAAGGAGATGCCCGGGATTTCTTCCTCGTCGACGATGAGCCGATAGGTTCCCGCCTCCAGCGGTATCACCAGCGAACTCAGCACAAAGGGATGGGCAAAGGTAATTTCCGTTTCAATGGTGCGTTCCATTATACGTGACCTCGAATAGGACGGCAGTCTTCTGTTGTCCGGTCTCCGATTGTCGCGAACGGAAATCCCGGCGTTGCAATGCAACCGCATCCGGAACCGTCGGGCACCGGATGCGGGAAAGGGCTGACGATGCACAGACATGTCCGGCATCGCTGCGGTCCTCAGGCCAGTAAGGCCGTCGGGCAGATCGGGTCAGACCCTGCCGAGGTTCAGTCCGCCGAGGCCGCCCATGAGCCAAAGCACCACGACGACGAGAAGCAGAAGACCCAGCACGCCTCCAAGCCCCCGGCTCCCATAGCGATTGTAGCCGTAATAGCCACCGCCGCCGAACAGGAGGAACAGGACCAGGATCAGTAAAATCATTCCCATACGCTTAGCCTTCATTGTTGGTCGTTCAGCGGACAGGTCCGCTGACGGCTTCGATGGCGCACCCTAGCCGGTTCGCAGGTGAAGCAGCAGGCTCGGAAACTACTCACGGCGGCCGGACAGCTTGCGAGCGGGCCGGACAGCGCCACCGCGCTGTCCATGAGCGCCGATGGCCCCTTGAGTAGTTTCCGTCACTGGCGCCGGGACCCGGGGCATGATGACCTTGATCGTATGGCAAGCCGGATCGCAACGGTCGGGCCACCTCTCTTTCAAGGACAGCATCCAATGACCGACATGACCAAGACGACATCCGGATCTCTGATCGCCGCCGAAAAGGTGAATGGCACCAATGTCTACAATACGGCCGGCGACAAGCTCGGCAGCGTCGACGACATCATGCTGGACAAGGCCAGCGGCCGGGCCATCTACGCCATCATGTCGTTCGGCGGTTTCCTCGGCATGGGCGAAAAGTACCATCCCCTGCCGTGGAGCAGCCTGAAATACGACAGCCAGAAGGATGGCTATGTCGTCGATCTCGACAAGAAGCAATTGCAGGATGCCCCCCATTACGACCAGAGCTCGCCCTTCGAATGGACGCCGGAATATGGGCGCAGGGTCGACAGCTACTATAACGCGCCGCACTACTGGTCTTGAAGACCAGTGTCAGCCAGAGCCGAGCGCAGGCGGCCCGGGGGCGAACGCTCCCGGCCGTTCTGCGCTCACTCCGGCCGGCAGCCATGATCCATTGTGACGGCGCCTTCGGCAGGCGGCTCACGTGGCTCGTTCGAGGCCGCCGCCAGCGCCAGCCGAGCCAGGGCCGGAATGGATCTGGTCCCGGTCTTCCTCATGATCGCCGCCCGGTGGTTCTCGACCGTTCGCTGGCTGATGCCCAGATCCGCGGCGATGTTCTTGCTGGGGTGCCCGGCGAGCACGAGATCCATGATCTCGCGCTGGCGCGTCGTCAGCGAGGCGACCTGATCCCTCGCCACGCTGCGCCATGCCGACAATTTGGTCGCGTCGCGCGATTGTTCGAGGGCGCGTTTCACGCCGGCAAGCAGCTCGCCGCGATCCACGGGTTTTTCAATAAAGTCGGAAGCCCCCGCCTTCATGGCGTTGACCGCCATCGGTATGTCACTGGACCCCGTGATCATGATCGACGGCATGCCAGATTTCCTGTCGCGGAGCCATTCCAGCAATTCGAGACCGCTCATGCCCGGAAGGTAGGCATCGACCAGAAGGCAGCCCTCGCGGTCGGGGCGGTAGGCCCCGAGAAACGCCTCGCACGTCGCGAAGGTCTCGACGGTCAGCCCCTCCGCCTCCAGCAGGCCGCGCAAGCCCTCGCGAATGTGGCTGTCGTCATCGACCACGAAGATGACAGGTTGCGCCGCCGACCGGGTCGCTTCCGCCGCCCGGTGTGACGATGGGGCCAGCAGAGGCCGGGAAGCGCGGAGAAGCCGGCGGACGGTCTGCACGAGATCCGCCGTCTTGACCGGCTTGTTGAGCTGCACGCAATCCTGGCTGGCGATCCGTTGCAAGGTATCCGTCGATATGTCGCCGGTCAGGATAACAATCGGGACCGGACGATGCAGGCGCTCCCTCATCGTCGTGGCGGCTGCCAGTCCGCTCATCCCGTTCGGCAGGTTGTAATCCGCAAGGATCAACTCCGGCTGAAAAGCGCCGCGGGCCAGCGCATCGAGCGCGGCAAGCCCATCGGGCGCCGATTTCGTGACGTAACCTTCCTCCGTGAGAACGGCTTCCAGAAGCTCCCTCAGTTCGCCATCGTCCTCGATGACGAAGATCGACCGGGGGACCGGATCATCGTCCGGGCGGCCGGAAACGGCATGGGAATCCTTGTCGGGCTCCGGCCCGCCCCCTGGCGGAAGCGGAACGTCGATGGAGAAGACCGACCCCTTGTCAGGCTGCGAGCGGACGCGAACCGGATGATCGAGCAGGCTCGCCAGACGCTGGACGATCGACAGCCCGAGACCGAGGCCCCGGCTGCGTTCGCGCGCCGCGTTGCCGACCTGATGATACTCGTCGAAGATCGACTGAAGATCCGCCTCGGCAATGCCGACACCGGTGTCCCAAATTTCGATGCGGAGCATTGCACCATGCCTGCGGCAGCCGAGCAGCACCTTGCCGCGCCGGGTGTACTTAAGCGCGTTCGCCATCAGATTTCGGATCATCTGCTCCAGCAAATGCGGATCGCTGTAGACCGACACACGGCACGCGACGACGCGCAGGAGAAGCGCCTGGGCCTGCGCATGATAGGTGAACTCGTCGCGCAGACGTTCGAGCAGTTCGTCGATACGGAAGCTTGTCAATTGCGGATGAACCGTACCGGCTTCGAGCTGGTTGATATCCAGCAGCGTATTGAGCATGCCGGACATGGCCGCCGCCGTCCCGTCCAGGCGCGTCATGAAGGCGAGCGCCTCGTCCTTCCTGTCGTCGCGGATCTTGCGGGCCAGGGCGCCGTGCATGAGATTGAGGGCCTGCAACGGCTGGCGGAGATCGTGACTTGCGGCGGCAAGAAAGCGGGACTTGGCGATATTGGCCTGCTGCGCCTCTTTCCTGGCCGCCTCGAGCGCCTCGACCGCACGCCGGCGCTCGGTGATATCGGAAAAGGTGATGACCACCCCTTCCACCTGGTCGTCCTGAGCGCGATAGGGCAGGATGCGGCGGTTGTACCACAGGCCGTTGCGCGCCTGAATCTCCCGCTCAATGGGGGTGAGGGTCTGCAACACCGTGTGGGCATCGGCCAACAGATCATCGTCCGTGGCAAGCGAATTGAGGTCGGCGAGCGGTCGGCCGATATCGGTCGGGATGATGTTGAAGAGCGATCTGGTCGATGGCGTGAAGAAACGGATATCGAGGCCGAGATCGAGGAAGATCGTCGCCACGTCGGTGCTGTAGAGGATATTTTGCAGGTCGCTGGCGGTCGTGCGCTGGCGCTCCAGCGTTTCCTGAAGCTGGCCGTTGAGGGCCGTGAGTTCCTCGTTGAGCGACTGGAGTTCCTCCTTGGATGTCAGCAGCTCTTCATTGGTCGACTGATATTCCTCGTTGACGGACAGCGCTTCCTCATTGATCGCCTTCTGCTCTTCGTTCGAGGTTTCGAGGCTGTGGATCGCAGCCTGAAGCTCCGCCCGGGTCGCTGCAAGCTGCTGCCTGAGTTCGGCGACATGCGCTGCATCCTGCGGGCCATCCGGCTGCGTGTCCGGCAAGGCCGGCTCCGGATCGTCGAGAAAGCAGATCAGCAGCAACGCCTCGCCGTCGATCGCCGCCGGATGCACGGCGATATGGAACGATCCCGGCCGGCCTTCATAATCCGTCTGACCGCCCGACATCAGGATGCGCGTCTTTTCCACGATGGCCTGATGGATGGCGGCGCGCAGCTTGATGCGCAGGTGCGGCCGCACCATCGCGAGGAAATCGTAGCTCGGATGGCCTTGCGGCACCCGCAGGTAACGCTCCGTGGGGCCGAGCGAGTAGAGGCATTCCAGCTTGCGGTTGATCAGCACCGCCGCGGGCGCGTAGATGTCCATGACCAGGCGACGGCACTCCTCGGCAAGAGCCGCCTGCCGCGACGGAACCTGACCGGCCGGCGCGCGGGCGAGACCGCGCGCTGCATCCGCCGCACCGATCAGAACCCCGAGTTCTCCGGGACGATTGCGTCCGATGTGGCGATAAAGCCTTTCCGCCTTCGATATGACCTCGAAGCGATTTTCCGACTCTGCGACCGTCTCCGCACTTCCGAGCAGAAGAATGCCACCTTCCCGCAAGGCGAAGTGGAAGAAGGAAATCGCCTTCTGCTGGGCTTCCGGCAGCAGATAGATCAGCAGATTGCGGCATGAGACCAGGTCGAGGCGCGAAAACGGCGGATCGGTCAGGACATCCTGCACCGCGAAGACGATGGCCGCGCGCAGTTCGGGCAGGATCCTGTAGCCGTGATCGTCCTTCGAAAAGAACCGCGCCAGTCTCTCTGGCGACACCTCTGCTGCGATCGATGGCGGATAGACCCCCTCCCGGGCCGTCGCCACGGCGTCGGCATCGATATCGGAGGCGAAGATCTGAAGCTTGATCTCCCGTTTCGCGGCGGTTATCTCCTCGCGAAACAGCATGGCAAGCGAATAGGTTTCCTCGCCCGTGCTGCATCCGGCGATCCAGATGCGCAAGGGCTGGTCGATGGAATGATTCCTGACCAGATCGGGAACGATCGTCCTGGCCAGAACGTCGAAGACGCCGGGATCCCGGAAGAAACTCGTGACATTGATCAGCAGATCCGTCGCAAGGCGGTCGAGTTCGCGGGAATCGTCCTTCAATATCTCGACATACCGGTTGATGTCGTCGATCTCCACCGCCGCCATCGCCATGCGGCGCTCGATCCGCCGCCGCAGCGTGCCGTCCTTGTAGAGCCTGAAATCATGGGTCGTCTTCTCCCGCAGAAGCTCGATGATCGCGGGAAGCCAATCCTCGCCGGCCTTCCGCGCCTGCGGTGGAGCCGCCGCGCGGATGCGAGACAGGCGGCGATGAAACCGCACAAGAGCGGCGGGAATGCCCGCCAGGGGCAGCACGAGATCGACCGCCCCGGTGAGGATCGCGCTGCCCGGCATGCCGTCATGCGCCGCCTCGGCCGGATCCTGCGCAATGACGAGGCCGCCCTTTTCCTTGACGGCCTTCAGGCCGAGACTGCCGTCGGCGCCGGTTCCGGACAGAACCACGCAGACCGCACGCTCGTGCAATTTCTCCGCCAGCGACCGCAGCAGGAAGTCGAACGGCATGCGGGCGCCGTGAGGCGCCTCGGGTGCGGAGAGGTGGAGCGTGCCGCCGGATGCCACCGAAAGATATGTGCCGGGGGGGATGACATAGAGATGGTCGCGTTCGAGCCGCATGCCGTCATCGGCCTGCACCACAGTCATCGCGGTATGAGGCGCCAGCAGCTCCACCATCATGCTTTCGTGGGTCGGATCGAGATGCTGCACGAGAATGAAAGCCATTCCGCTGGCGGACGGCAAGGCATCGAGAAATCGTGCGCAGGCATCCAGCCCGCCCGCGGAGGCGCCTATCCCGACAACGGGAAAATCCCCGAACCCATGCGGCGGCCCACGCGCGGCCATGTCCCCGGAGGGGTCTGTCTGGGTCATTGCGACATCACTTTCACTCAATCGGGAGGAGGAGAAGGGGGAAGCGGAATCCCTGGTTCACACGGAACTCTGCGACAGACAGCTGACGCTGCCGGCATGCAGACGGTGGCGTGCCCTGTCTTGGCGTTCGACCCGCCATCAGGGCCCCCGTGTTGCCGCGCAAGTCAAAAAAGCCCACAAGTCAGGGACTGAGTAGTTTCCGTCCCTGCGCGGACAGGCGTCATCCGGCTATGACTTGACCGGAACACGCATCCATGCGGAGATCATTGGCGCTGCGAAAGCGTCAAGGTCAAGGCAGAACGGAAATTAAGAGCGCGAGCGGCCGGATGAAGACACCAGAGACGAACAAGGCGCCCGTATCGGCGCACCGCGTCCTCGTCATCGAGGACGATGCCCTGATCGGCATGCTCTATGAGGATGTGCTGGCGGAGATGGGGCATAGCATCTGTGCGATCGCGCAGACCGTGACCGACGCCGTGGCGGCGGCGGCGGAACACGAGCCGGATCTGATCATCGCGGACGCATCGCTGCGGGACGGCAGCGGCGTGGATGCGGTTCAGGAAATCGTGCGCCATCGCTTCGTCCCGCATCTGTTCGTCAGCGGAGACCGCGCCGGCGTCCGCTCCCGTATGCCGGACGCCATCATCGTGCAGAAACCGTTCCTCGATCCGGATCTCGCCCGTGCCATCCAGAAGGCGTTGACGGCCGCGCCAATACCGGACCGATAGGCTGGCCGAGGTGCCGACCGGGCCGGAAGGTTGACTGGAAAATGGAAAAAACATCAATTCAATCAAGATATTCTTGCATTTTCATCGATGTCGCGTTTCGAAGGCACGCTTGACCGGTGCCTCATTGGCAACCTAGGGTCAGGACCGATCGGGCCAATCTACTCGATGAGCCCCTTTCAGTGTCTTCTGTAGCGCCGATCCGGGAAGAGAAACCGTTGAAAGAATTTTCTGTCGTCCTTGCTTCGCTGATGCTGGCCGGTTGCGCCAACTGCAATATTCTTTCCTCCCCCATGCCCGCGCATTGCCAAGCCGGCCTAGCCACCGGCATGGTGATCGCCGCTCCGGTGATGGTTCCTTTCGCCCTGGTTGATAACGCACGCGATAGCGCATCCGCAGGAAAGGCGAAACCGGAACTCCGCGACAGAGAGCGCCAGCGGAACGACGCTCGTCGGTGACAATGGCCTTCCCTTTGCCGTTCCAGAAAGCGATGCGCATTCTTCCGATCGCCGGCGCATCGGCGCGCGCATGCTTCGCATCGGCGGTGCTGCGCCCTCCCCGGATACTTGGGGGACAGGCATGCTCCGCCGCGGCCTGCGTCAGACGTTCCCGACCGTTTTCCGGCCGATATGCCACATGCTTGCGCGCATCCGCCCGCACGCGGCACCAGTGGCCACGGACAGGCTCTGGCCACTCCGACGTCCTATAGATGTGTTGACGCCGGGTCTGAACCGCCTTCAGAAGGATGCGGCGAATGGCGCCGGCCACGGGGCTGCGCTGCTTAGCCGTGCGGCGCGAGCGTTCGACGAAGATCGGCGCCGGTATGGCCGGAAAGATCAAAAGCCCGAGGACCGTCAACAGCGGCCACTCGCTCTGCAGGAAAGCGGAAGCGCCCTGTTGCGTTACGCCGTTGACGATGACCTGTCGAAGGGACGGTAGATCGCATCTGAAATCGACATGGGCCACTCGGATTGAAAATCGGAAAGAAGGCGGGAGCCTCAACTGCGCGGGCCGGGAATAGAGATCGTCTTCCGGCAACAATCAACCCGCTGCGACTATAGCATAATCTACGCGGTCGAAATCCCGGCGGCGTAGAGGACGCCAGAAACTGGTTGCGAGGCTTCGGAACGCGGGATAGCCTTATATTCGCTGTCAAGAATATCCGCCATGAGAACCGGTGCCGGGTGTCCGTCGGCATGTTGCGATCCATGCCTATCTTAACGATCAGGGGAATGACGACTATGCACATGAAATTCAATCGTAACGCCCGAATGCTGGCGGCCGGCGCGGCCATGTCGGCGCTGATGGCGCTGGCACCGCAGGCCTTCGCCGAGACGCCGAAGGACACGCTGGTTCTCGCCTGGGCGATCGACGACATCATCACGCTCGATCCGGCCGAATCCTTCGAAATCAGCGCCGGCGAGATTCTCGGCAACAGCTACGACCGCCTCGTGCGCTTTAACATCGACAAGCCCGAGGAGCTTGTCGGCGACATCGCCGAAAGCTGGACCATTTCCGAGGACGGCAAGACCTATACGTTCAAGATCAAGCCGGGGCTCACCTTCGCCTCCGGCAACCCGGTGACGGCCGAGGACGTGGCCTACTCCATCCAGCGGGCGATCAAGCTCGACAAGAACCCGGCCTTCATCCTGACGCAGCTCGGCCTTTCCACCGACAATATCGAGGAGACGGCCAAGGCGGAGGACGAACTGACCTTCGTGCTGACCACTGACGAGGCCTACGCGCCGACCTTCGTGCTGAACTGCCTGACGGCAAGCGTCGCGGCAGTGGTGGACAAGGCGCTGGTCGAGGAGCACGAGGCAGACGGCGATCTCGGCAACGGATGGTTGAAGACCAATTATGCCGGGTCCGGCCCGCTGACGATCCGCGACTGGCGCGCCAACGAGATCCTCGTTCTCGAACGCAACGACAACTATTACGGCGAGAAGGCGAAGCTCGACCGCGTCATCTACCGGCACGTGAAGGAAAGCGCCACGCAGCGCCTGCTGTTGCAGGCCGGCGACATCGACGTGGCGCGCAACCTGGAGCCCGGCGATCTCGACGCCGTGTCGGCGAATGAAGACCTGACCGTCACCAGCGCGCCGAAGAGCACGATCTATTATTTCAGCCTCAACCAGAAGCATGAAATCCTTTCCAGGCCGGAAGTGCGCGAGGCGATGAAATATCTCGTCGATTACGACGGCATCGGCGAGACGCTGATCAAGGGCATCGGCACCGTCCACCAGAACTTCCTGCCGGTCGGCATGCTCGGCGCCTCCGACGAAAAGCCCTACACGCTCGACGTCGACAAGGCCAAGGAACTGCTGGCGCAGGCGGGGCTCGAAAACGGCTTCACCATCACGATGGACGTGCGCAACACGCAGCCGGTGACGGGCATTGCCGAAAGCGTGCAGCAGACCTTCGCCCAGGCCGGGATCAAGCTGGAGATCATTCCCGGCGACGGCAGCCAGACGCTGACCAAGTACCGCGCCCGCAACCATGACCTGTATATCGGCCAGTGGGGCGCGGATTACTGGGACCCGCACACCAACGCCGATACCTTCGCCAGCAACCCCGACAATGCCGACGGTGCGTCCTCGACGACGCTCGCCTGGCGCAATGCCTGGGACATTCCGGAACTGACGGCCGCCACCCGCGCCGCCGTTCTGGAAACGGACACCGAAAAGCGCGTGCAGCTCTATCAGGACCTTCAGAAGCAGGTCCGCGAAACCGGGCCCTACGTGACGATCTTCCAGCAGACCGAGGTGGCGGGCGTGCGCAAGGGCATTTCGGGCTACCGGCTCGGGCCGACCTTCGATGCCAACTACGTCTTCAACGTCTCCAAGGATTGATCGGGAAAGACCGGAGTCTTGAGCATCGTCGAACCGATTGAGCGGACGGGGCGCGGCAAGAGCCGCGCTCCTGCCCGGCTGACTGCCGTCGCAGGTTTCCTCGTGACGGTGATCACCACCTTCCTCGGCCTGCTGGCCGTGACCTTCTTTATCGGCCGGGTCATTCCCGTCGATCCGGTTCTCGCCATCGTCGGCGACCGGGCGCCGGCGCATCTGGTGGAGCGCACCCGCGAGGAACTGGGCCTGAACAGGCCGCTGATCGAGCAGTTCGCAATCTATGTGAAGAACGCGGCGACCGGCGAGTTCGGCCGCTCCGTCATGACCTCCAACCCGGTAATGACGGATATCCGCCGCTTCTTTCCGGCGACGATCGAGCTCGCCTCGCTCGGCACGCTGATCGGGGCGCTTCTCGGGGTGCCACTCGGGGTGCTGGCGGCGGTGAGGCGCGGCAGCATCATCGACCAGATCGTGCGGGTGATCGGGCTCGTCGGCTATTCGGTGCCGATCTTCTGGCTCGGGCTGATCGCGCTCTTGATCTTCTACGCCCGGCTCGGCTGGACGGCGGGGCCGGGGCGCATCGACGTGGTGTACGAATATACCTTCACGCCGATCACCGGGCTCTATCTCCTCGATGCGGCGTGGCAGCGCAACTGGGGCGCCTTCCGCGACATCTTCCGGCATATCGTGCTGCCCGCCTCGCTGCTCGGCTATTTCTCGCTTGCCTATATCAGCCGCATGACGCGCTCTTTCATGCTCGCCGAACTGCAACAGGAATATATCGTCGCCGCCCGCGCCAAGGGGCTTTCGGAGACGCGGATCATCTGGTTCCATGCGCTGAGAAACGCCGCCGTTCCGTTGGTGACGGTGATCGCCCTTTCCTATGCGGGGCTTCTGGAGGGATCGGTGCTGACCGAAACCGTCTTCGCCTGGCCGGGGCTCGGCCTCTACATCACCAATTCGCTGCTGAACGCCGACATGAACGCCGTGCTTGGCGGAACCATCATCATCGGTTCCGTCTTCATCGGCATCAACCTCCTGTCGGACCTCATCTACCGCACGCTGGACCCGAGGACGCGCAGCCAATGAGCCAGACCGCCGAAACCCCACCCACCTTCCGGGAATGGCTATTGTCCGACCGGCCGCAATCGCGCGCGCAGGCAAGGCTCGGCCGCGCCTATATCGTCTGGCGAAGATTTTCGGAGAACCGGCTGGCGCTCATCGGGCTCGCCATCATCCTGGCGCTGGTCTTCATCGCGATTTTCGCAGACCAGCTTGCGCCGTATTCGCCGGTACAGGGCAACCTGCGCGGCGCGCGCCTGCTGCCACCGGGAACGGACGGCTACCTGCTCGGCACCGACGACCAGGGCCGCGACATTCTCTCGCGGCTCATCCACGGTTCGCGGCTGACATTGCTCGTCGTCGGGCTCGTCGCTATCATCGCCGCGCCCATCGGCCTCATCGTCGGCACGGTGTCCGGCTATGCGGGCGGCTGGGTCGATGCGGTGCTGATGCGCATCACCGACATCTTTCTCGCCTTTCCGAAGCTGGTTCTGGCGCTGGCTCTTGTGGCGGCGCTGGGACCCGGCATAGAGAACGCCATTCTCGCCATCGCCGTCACCTCATGGCCGCCCTATGCGCGCATCGCGCGGGCCGAGACCATGACCTTCCGCAATTCCGATTTCATCCAGGCGGTAAAGCTGATGGGCGCCTCGCCCTTCCGCATCGTGGCTCGCCACGTCATGCCGCTGTGCATGTCGTCGCTGATCGTGCGCGTCACGCTCGACATGGCGGGCATCATCCTGACTGCTGCGGGCCTCGGCTTCCTCGGCCTCGGGGCGCAGCCGCCGATGCCCGAATGGGGGGCGATGATCGCCTCCGGAAGACGCTTCATTCTCGATCAGTGGTGGGTGGCGGCGATGCCCGGCTTCGCCATCCTGATCGTCAGCCTCGGCTTCAACCTGCTCGGCGACGGGTTGCGCGATGCGCTCGACCCGAAGGAGGCGGGGCAATGACGCCGCTTCTGACGGTCAAGGACCTGCGTGTGGCTTTCCCGACCCGCACTGGCCGGGTGGAGGCGGTGCGCGGCGTTTCTTTCACGCTCGGAAAGGAGCGGCTCGGCATCGTCGGCGAATCCGGCTCCGGCAAGTCGCAGACGGGCCGCGCGATCATGGGGTTGACACCGGGCCATGCGGCGATTTCCGCCGAGACGCTCGAGTTCTCCGGCATCGACCTGTTGAAGGCGAGCGCCCGGGAGCGCCGGGCCTTGCGCGGCCGGCGGGTGGCGATGATCCTCCAGGACCCGAAATATTCGCTCAACCCGGTGATGACCATCGGCCGGCAGATCGTCGAGACGCTCAGGACGCATGAGAAGATTTCGAAGGCCGAGGCGCGCGGGCGGGCGCTCGCCATGCTGGAGGCGGTGCAGATCCGTGACGCGGAGCGGGTCTTCGACCTCTATCCGCACGAGGTTTCCGGCGGCATGGGCCAGCGGGCGATGATCGCCATGATGCTGGTCTGCGGGCCGGAACTGCTGATCGCCGACGAGCCGACCTCGGCGCTCGACGTGACCGTGCAGCTCGAAGTGCTGTCGATCCTGGACAAGCTGGTGGCCGAACGCGGCATGGGGCTGATCTTCATTTCCCACGACCTGCGCCTCGTCTCTTCCTTCTGCGACCGGGTGCTGGTGATGTATGCGGGCCGGATCGTCGAGGAACTGCCCTCGGCCGATCTCAGGAACGCGAAGCATCCCTATACGCAGGGGCTTTTGAATTGCCTGCCGGTGATCGGCAGCCATCGGCACCCGCTTCCCGTTCTCAAGCGCCAGGCGGAGTGGGCCGAATGAACAATCCCGCCGTTTCCATCCGCGACATGCAGGTCGCCTTCGACGATTTCGTCGCGCTGAAGGATGTCAGTATCGATGTCGCCCAGAAAGAATCCTTCGGCATCGTCGGTGAATCCGGCTCGGGCAAATCGACGCTTCTGCGCGCCATCGCCGGACTCAACGTGTTCGAGAAGGGCACGCTTGCCGTCAATGGCCGCGATTATCCCGGCCGGGGGCGCGACAAGGATTTCTATCGCACCGTGCAGATGGTGTTCCAGGACCCCTACGGCTCGCTGCATCCGCGCCAGACGGTGGACCGGCTGCTTTCCGAACCGCTGGCGATCCACGGTTTTTCCGACAGCGAGGTGCGCATCGCCCGGGCGCTGGATGAGGTGGGGCTCGGTTCCGGCTTCCGCTTCCGCTACTCGCACCAGCTTTCCGGCGGGCAGCGCCAGCGCATCGCGATTGCCCGGGCGCTGATCGTGGAGCCGAAGATCCTGCTGCTCGACGAGCCGACCTCGGCGCTCGACGCCTCCATCCAGGCGGAAATCCTCAACCTGCTCGAACAGGCTCGGACCGAGCGAGGCCTGACCTTCATCATGGTCAGCCACGATCTCGGCGTCGTCAGCCATATGTGCGACCGGCTGGCCGTGATGAAGAATGGCGCGGTCGTCGAGACACTGCTGCCCGAGGCGCTGGAAAAGCGTGAATTCTCCGCGGACTACACCCGCCAGCTCCTGATCGCCAGTGAAGGGTTTGGCAGGTCCGGAAGGTGACATTGGTGACGGCCCCGCCGTCAGACCCGTATATTGGCGACGCTGGCGAGATCGCTCCAGACCGTCTTGAGCGTGGCACCGGAGGTCAACAGCTTGCGCTCGGCTGTATGGTCGGTCTGACCGAAGTAGCCGGGCTCGAAAGCACCGGGGGCATTCGAATGTCCGGTGAGCCGATAGCCCGGCCGGGCAAGCCTTCTGCTTTCCAGTTCAAATCACGAAGGCAGGATTGAAAAGCCCGGCCACGTCGTCTTCGCTGTCGCCATCCCTAATTCTGGTGAGCGTTTGGGCAGCGCCGGCCCGCACATAGTCAGGCGGACGCACTCCGCCCACGTCTCAAGCCCGCCGATAAGCGCGACCTCGCCTTCGATCCGTTAAAGCCGAGCGGAACGCTCGCCGGGCACTGCTCCGCAGGCTTGCGCAACGACACCCGGCTTGCTTCCCGGAGCTTCCATCGAATAGCGGAGCCGATCTCCGTCTACTTCTGTATCACGCAGAATCGATTGCCATCGGGGTCGGCCAGAACGACGTAATCTGCGTCTTCGGGATACTCTCTCTCCACTTCGGATGCACCGAGTGAAAGAAGCCGGGCGATTTCCTTCTTCTGGTCATCGGCATAAAGATCCAGATGGTGCCGGGGCCGCTCCCTGGAGGGGCCGACATCGGCCTTGTCGATCGCAAGCTGAACGCCCGGCCCTTCCTTTGGCACCAGTATCGCCCAATCGACCGCAGGTTCTCTCAGGGGTTTGTAGTTCAAGGCGGCGCACCAGAACGCGATGGCCCTTGGAACGTTTTCCACACCCCAGACTATTGAACCGACTCTCAGCATGGCAATGTCCTCGCTTTGGCTGCCAGCATCAAAAACTGTTTCAGACGACCTGAGGTTCCCCACCGGACGCCCACTCCGCAAGGCTGCAAGAGAAAAACCTTGGGCCATCCGCTCGCGGAAAAGCGTCAGGTCCGCGCCGGCGATCACGTTGAGGCCGGGAGTTGAGAGGCTGGCTTTGGCTGGAAGCGGACTGACGGCGTCAGGCCGTTTTCGCGGAATAATCCATCTGCCGCAGGTCTTCGAGCAGGCCAGGACCAGTCGGCGTCCAACCCAGTTTCTCACGCGTCTGCGCGCTGGATGCCACCATGTCTGCCGCGGCGAACATCGCGAACCAGCCGAAATGCGGTGCCGCTTCGTCCGGCGAAAGGGAGACGGTCGGGAGGGCGAGACCGCCAGCAACCACCTCGGCTATGTCCCGCGCCGCCACGCCTTCTTCTGCAACAGCATGGTAGCGGGCACCTGCCTCGGCGCGCTCAACGGCAAGCACATAGAGTTTTGCCACATCGAGTACGTGGCCGGCCGCCCAACGGTTGGCGCCTTGCCCGACATAGGCGACCACGCCCTTCTCCCGCGCCATCTCGATATAGGGCGAGACCAGGCCCTGCCTGAAGGTATCGTGGACCTGCGGAAGTCGCACCACAGACAGGTTCACGCCCGCTTCGAGCAAGGCCTGCCCCGCCAGTTCCGACGCGATGCGCGGATTGGAATGATGTGCATCAAAGACGTCTTCCCTGGCAGGTCGGCCATCGCGTGGGTCCCCCATGCCAACGCCCGAAGTGATGAGCAGCGGCCGATCCGACCCTCTCAGCACAGACCCGAGCGCAGCAATGACGCCGCGATCCTTCTCGCAATTCGCCACGAAATTCGTGAAATCATGATCAAAGGCAGTATGGATCACGGCGTCTGCGTTCCGAGCTCCGTCTGCGAGCCCGGCCGGATCCTCCAGCGTGCCGAGATGAGCGTCTGCGCCTGCCGCCGCCAGGGCGTTCGCTCCGGCCCTGGAGCGGGTGAGGCCGATCACTTCATGGCCGGCGGCGAGCAATTCGGGAAGAATGCGGGACCCGATGAAACCCGTGGCACCCGTTAGGAAAATACGCATGGAAAGTCTCCGACATTGACGTGCCGCTTGATCTCATGAAAAATTGTCCTGTTAAAGTAGTGACTTTATCATGGTATAATTACCAACAGGATCACGAGCGTGAGCGACTTCGAAAACATCCTGGGCACATTCCTGCGCGACCGGCGCATGCGGCTTGATCCCGCGACGTTCGGCTTCCAGGTTGGGCGCCGCCGCACGCCGGGCCTGCGTCGCGAAGAGGTCGCCCAGCGCGCGAACATAAGCCCGACCTGGTACACCTGGCTGGAACAGGGGCGCGGCGGAGCGCCTTCAGCACATGTGCTCGATCGAATTGCCACTGCGCTCATGCTGACAGAGCCCGAACGCGACCACCTTCACATTCTCGCTTTCGGCCATCCGCCGGAGGCGCGATACCGCCAGTTCGAAAGCATTACCCCGCGGCTGCAACGCGTCCTTGATGCCATGCGCTTCAGCCCTGCCATTATCAGGACGGCCACATGGGATGTGGTGGCATGGAACGCGGCAGCAACCGTAATTCTGACGGACTATGCCAGGCTCCCCAAGGATGGGCGCAACATCCTTCGCCTGATGTTCTCCGACGAGCGGATACGTGCGGCGCAAGACGATTGGCAGAGTGTCGCCCGCTATGTCGTCGGCGCTTTCCGCGCCGATGCCACGCGTGCAGGTGCCGGCGTGGAAATTCAGCGGTTGGTCGATGAGCTTTCGGCCAGCAGCCCCGAATTCAAGGCGCTGTGGGACGATAACGAAATCGCTGGGTTCCAAGAAGGCGTCAAGCGTCTCCACCACCCTGTCCTCGGGCCGATAGAACTTGAATTCTCGACCTTTGCAGTCGAAGGACGATCCGACCTCAACATGATGGTTTACAGCCCGGCGAACTCTGAGCTGACGGACCATTTTCGCTCCCTGATTTCGGCGGCGTGCCGCTGAGGCAGGGTGCCGGTCCACATGATTGGTGGCGTGGAGCTGCGAGCCGTTCACGGCGTCGGTCGAGCCGGCGCCGATGCGGCCCGCCGCGACATTGGTCAGGGTACGCTCCGCGCCTTCCGAGCCGATCGATACCGTGCCCACCGGCGTGCCGCCGGCAAAGGTATAGCCCTGCCCTCGGATCGTGGTGCCAGTGGTTGCGACGACCTCGGACGTCGTTGAACCGGCACCCAGCGCCACGCTGTTCCCCTCGCTTGCCGATGCCCCGTCGCCGGCGGCCGAAGACTGCGAGCCCACGGCGACCGACGTATCGCCCGTCGCGACGCTTGCGGGCCCCCTATCGGGAAAGCCACGGCCTGGACGGCATCAATGTCAGGCGCGCTCCCGACACGACGATCAATCTCAGCGATGCCCAGCCGAACTGGTCCAGCCTGTTTTCTCCCGCCAATGATGGCGACGCAGTCAATTCGATGATCTTTTCCGACTATGCGATCGTGGTTCAGGCAGCGTTGTTGGGACAGGGCGTGGCGCTCGGATGGCTGAACGTCGTCGCCCACTGGCTGCGCACGGCCGCGCTCGTGCCGGCAAGCGAGCACCTCATGAAGACGGGCCGGCAATGCCATCTCATCCGGCTGCGCGACAAGCCCGCCCGCCCGATCGTCACGCAGGTCCGGGACTGGCTGATCGCCGAACTCCACGACGACATCGCTGCCGTCAAGGCGCTTTATCCCAACCTCGACCTTGAGCCGTCCGCCTGGTCGAGCGGCTGACGATCCGATCTGCTCCCAAACCTTTTCGGGAGCAGATCAGGCCTCTTGCGGCCTGTGTTCCATAGCCATTTTCATTGCAAATTCACCGGGCGTGATATTGCCCCGTGATGAACGGGGGCGCATTCTGTTGAAAGGCTGCGCTTGTTGAGACCCCTCCCCAGGGTCACTCCTCGGGGCGGTATTGTGCCATTCGTGCGGCCAGTTCCGTTTTTCCTTCCTCCCGCAGCTTGTCCTCCGCCGCCAGCATGTCACGCCGGCGTTCGTCCTGCCCGAGCTTGAAGCGGGTCTCCACCCGCTCGATCGGCAATTCGTAACCGAGGATATTCGGCAGGCGCCGTTCAAGTCCTCCGGGGCCCAGCTCCCCCATCTTCCAGGCCTTGTCGCGGCCTTTTTCCATATGGGAAACGAGATCGCTCAGATGTTTCGCCGTCGCCGCCGTCGACATGAGTTCGGGTTTTCCATGAAAATGAACGACCATGAAATTCCAGGTGGGGGCACTGTCGCGCGCCGGCGCGGCGGGATACCAGGAGGAGGAAATGTAGCTTCCGGCATCCATCAGAACCGCAACCGAAGGCAGGCCGTGGCGGATCAGATCGGTATGATCGTTGCCGGCAGCCAGATGCGACACGAGGCGATTGCGCTTCCTGTCGGCCATGAAGATCGGATGCGAGATCGCCACGCCCTCCTCGTGCGGCGTGATCAGGGTTCCGAGCACCACCCTGTCCACGAGATCGAAAATTTCCTCGTCTGCCTGGGGGGCGAAATAGGGCTTGGTATAGAGCATCGGGAAAGCCTCAGGCATGAATGAGCGGACGGCGGGCCGACCACGGATAATGACGTTCGAGATCGGCCGCGAGCATGAGAAGCCGTGCTTCTTCGCCGTAAGGAGCCATGAATTGCGTGCCGACGGGCAAGCCGCTCGCGCTCGTCTCCAGCGGAACGCTCATCGCAGGAATGCCCGCCGCGTTGGCGGGATGCGTGAACACGCTCCCTGAAAGGAACAGTCCGATGAAATGCCGCCAGTCCGCGCTGCGCACATCGAACGTCCCCAGCGGCTGCGGCAGGCAGGGTGTCACCGGAGACATGACCATATCGACGTCGGAGAAGGTACGGGCAAAGCAACGCGCGGTCGCATTCGCAAGGCTGCGCGCCCGGATGACGTCCGTCGCCGCCAGGCTGCGGCCGTAGTCGGCCAGCGCGAGGTTCACCGGCTCGAAATGCCGGTCATCGGCAGGGCAAGCCATGTCGCGTGCGATATCGTCCACCTCGATGGCCGTATAGGTGGCGATCAGCTTTTGCAGCGCGTCGGCCAGCGCCTCGCCGTCATGGGCGAACGCAATCGGAACGACGGCATGGCCGAGCGCCTCCATCTTCGTCGCTGCACGATCCAGAGCCGCGCCCACTTCGGGGTCGACCGGCATGCCGAGACCGGCATCGGACACGATCCCGATGCGCATCGGGCCTGATTTTGCATTCAACGCAGAAAGGAAGCTGCCCCGGGGCACGGGCGCGGCATAGAGCGCGCCCGGTTCCTGCGCGGACGTCAGATCCAGCATCAGGGCTGAATCGCGGACGCTGCGCGTCAGCACATGGTGACAGACGAGACCGCCCCAGTTTTCCGAGGAGACCGGACCGCAGGGCGTGCGGCCGCGCGACGGCTTGAGGCCGAAAAGACCGGTATTGGCTGCGGGAATACGGATCGAGCCCGCGCCGTCGTTTCCATAGGCCACCGGCACCATGCCCGAGGCGACGGCGGCGGCGGAACCGCCGGACGAGCCGCCGACGCTGCGCTCGACATTCCAGGGGTTGAGCGTGGCGCCGTGCAGGGTCGGCTCCGTCGCGATGTTGCAGGACATTTCCGGCATGTTCGTCTTACCGACGACGACGAGACCCGCCGCGCGATAGCGGGTCACGATGGCATGATCGGTCCTCGACACGTTGCCGACCGCCGCCCGGCAGCCGAAGGACATGGCGACACCGGCATAGGACGGGCAGTCGTCCTTCAGCAGGACAGGAACGCCCCGCAAGGGGGCATCCGCCGGAAGCGCCGCGAGCTGCGCCTCAGCCGCCTCCCGCATTTCGAGGATGACGGCATTCAAGGCGGGATTGACCCTGCCGATGGCGGCGAACGCCTCCTCCACGGCCTCCCCCGGTGTGAGGACACCGGCGGCGATGGCCTCGGCAACGCCCACGGCGTCAGACGTTTCATAATTGAAATCCCGCATCGTCATTCCGCGTTCGCTCTTCTTCAGTTCGCAATCTTGGAAACGCCCCAGAAGCGGTGGGTGCCGCCCTGCCAGCCGGCATAGTCCTTCACCGAAGGCGCAAGCGCCGTGACGCTCGGAATGTTGTAGAGGCCGAGGATCGGCACCTGTTTGCCCATTTCGGCATTCAGTTCGGAGAACACCGCCTTGCGATCGGCCGGCTCGCGCAGGGCCTCCACCCTATCCAGCAGGGCCGAGGCGGTCCCGTCATCCCACATGCGGGTCGGCTCGGCCTTCTTGTCGCCGATCAGCGACTGGAAACTGAGGAGCGGGTCGAGGCGGGCGGAATAGGCAAAGATCGCCAGTTCGTAATTGCCGGAACGGTACTGGTCGAGCTGGCTCGCCCAGTCCCGCACATCGAGGCGCACATTGATCCCCGCCTGAAGCAGCATCGCCTGGACGATGGTCGCCACCTGCACGCGATTCTGGCGGTTGGCGACCAGGAGGCCGATCGGCTCGCCCTTGTATCCGGCCTCGCCCGCCAGCTTGCGCGATGCCTCGATGTCGAAAGCGGGCCATGCGGCGGCGGCGTTGTCGTAATAATAGGTTCCTTCGGAAAGCACCGATGGATTCGGCTTGTAGAGACCGCCGCCCAGCGCTTCCGAAAGCTGCCCGAGGTCGATGGCATGGGCGATTGCCTGCCGCATGCGCGGATCGGCCAGCACCGGCGCGCCCGTCTGGAGCTGAAGCGTCATCCAGGCCGGCGTCGGCTGGATATCGACGGTGATCCCGTTCGCCTTCAGGCTGTCGAACAGGGTGGGCTCGACTTCGTCGATCACATCGATCTCGCCTGCCTGCAAGCCGTTGGACCGGGTGCTGGCGTCCGGCACCGTCATGAAGCGGAGCCGTTCGATGGACGAGGTCTTGTTGCCCGCCAGACCGTCCTTGCCGCCCGGAAGGGCCGTGTAATCCGCGTAGCGGACGAGATCGAGATAGCGTCCGTTCTGCATGGAATCGAACGTATAGGGGCCGGTTCCGACCGGTTTCACGAACGCTCCCTTCTCGTCGACCGAAGACCTGGCGATGATCCACGGCGTGCATTGCACAGTCGCAAGCGTCGTGAGGAAATTCGGCGCGGAGGCATCGAAGGTGAAGCGGACCGTCGTGGCGTCGACGGCTTCGATCTTCGCCAGCTTCGGACCGATCTGGCCGTTGTAGCGGCCGACGCACTGGAACGCCGTGGCCGGATCGAGATAACGCTCGAAGTTCCAGGCGACGTCTTCGGCGGTCAGCGGCCTGCCGTCATGAAAGGTGACGCCGGACCGCAGGCGAAACTCGTAGACCGTGCTGTCGTCGTTCACGGTCCAGCTTTCGGCCAGCATCGGCTTGACGGAAAGATCGTCGCCGAACGCCACGAGACCCTCGGCGATGTGTAAAAGCACCATGTCGGAATTGGCGTCGCGATTGACGCCCGGGTTGAGGCTGGCGATGTCCGAATGGATCGCCACCCGCAGCGTGCCGGCGTCCGCCGCCAAAGCAGGCGCCGTCATGGCGAGCACACCTGCCAGAGCCGAAGCGAGCGAATATCGTATTTTCAATCTCATGATCCTGTTCCCGTTGCTGGAGGTTGCGCGTCAGTTTTTTTCTTTGAGGACGCTGCTGAAGAAGTCTTCGGCCGGATCGGCCATGTCGAAAGGCGAATGAGCCACCCCCGGCACGACATCCCGGCGCACCCGGATGCCGGCGGCCTCGAAAGACCGCGCAAGCGCCTCGATGCGGTCGAGCCGATTGGCGCCCTGGAGTTCGGCACCGTCCATCCAGAGCTTGCTGTCGCGGGGAATGGTGATTTCCCAGGTCTGCGTATCCTCGCTGCCGATCAGCGTCTGCACAGCGACGCTTCGCATCGCTTCGAGGTCGATCTCCCGGCCGAACCTCTGCCCGATGTCGCGAACGCCGACCCACCAGTCGTAATCGGCGTTCAGCAGCGTCACCACGCCCGGTGCGCCAATGGAAACGGCCATCAGCCGTTGCGGATGCAGCATGAAGAGGCGCTGGCAGAACTGACCGCCGCCGGAATAGCCGTACATCAGGAACCCCCGGTCGCGGAGACGGTACTTTGCGGCAACCTCGTCGACCATCGACAGAAGCACGAAATCGTAACGGATGCCGTGGAATTCGATGCGCTTGTAGTTGGCCAGTTCTCCCGGTTCGATAATGCCGACCGGAAAGAGCGGCGCCAGGACGATGCAATCGTTCTTCTCGGCGAAATCGGCGAAGCGATCACGATACCACGTCGCGGTCCGCCCCGTGCCGTGAACGATCACGGCAAGATCGTACCGTTTATCCTCCGTCTCGCTGTAATCCTGCGGCACATAGAGGCAATAGCTGAACCGCTGGTCCATCTGGCTGGCGAAGAAGGGTGTCGCACCGAAATCGTAGAAGCTCAGCTTGATTCCGTGCCCTTGCCGTTGTTTTGCGAGTGTGTCGGCCATCCGGCTTCTCCTTTCAGTTCAGCGGCGTTGCGTCGGAGACGGGCGTATGCCGCCATTTCAGCGTCAGGCCGCCGGTGTTCGTCGGTTCGAGCACGGGAATCGCGCTGAGCAATTTCAGCGTGTAAGGATGGCGAGGCTCATCGAGGATTTCATCGCGCGTGCCTTCCTCGACGATCTCGCCGTTCTGCATCACGATCACGCGATCGGCGATCTGCTCCACGACCGCGAGGTCGTGGGTGATGAACAGGCAGGCGAAACCGTATTTCCGTTGCAGGTCGGCCAGCAGGGCGAGCACCTGCGCGCGCACGGTGACGTCGAGCGCGGAAACAGCTTCGTCGGCGATCACGAAAGACGGGCGCCGCACCAGCGCGCGGGCAATCGCCACGCGCTGGCGCTGACCGCCGGAAAGCTGGTGCGGATACCGCTCCGCAAGCCCGGGATCGAGCGAGACATCGGCCAGCGCCTCGCTGACCAGCCGGGCATGATCGGATTGCGGGATTTCAGGCAGGATGCACAGGCTTTCGGCGATCAGCTCACCGACCTTCATGCGCGGGTCGAGCGACGAGAACGGATCCTGAAACACCATATGGCATTGCCTGCGGTATTGCGCCCTCGCCTGCCCCCTGGCGTCCGAAAGATCGAGACCGCGAAAGCGGATCGCGCCGCTCTGGTAAGCCGTCAGACCGGCAATCGCCCGGGCGAGTGTCGTCTTGCCGGAGCCGGAGCCACCTACCACGGCCACCACCTCCCCGGCCCGGATATCGAGGTTGACCCCGCGCACGGCCTGCTTGATGCCGTTGCGGGCGAACAATCCGCCCCGTTTCATGAACGTCACGCCGAGCTTTTCCACGGATATCAGCGGGTCGCCCTCCGCTTTCGGCCGCGAAGGGCCGCGCACCGGCAGGGAGGACAAAAGTTTGCGGGTATAGTCGTGCGCGGGCGCGGCAAGAACGGTATCCTTCCTGCCCGTTTCCACGATATCGCCGTGCTGCATGACGACGATCCGGTCGGCGTAGCGCGCGACCATCGGCAGGTCGTGACTGATGAGCATGACCGCCGTGCGGTATTCCCGGGTCAGTTCGGCAAGGAGATCCATGATGTCGCGTTGCGTGACGGCATCGAGCGCCGTCGTCGGCTCGTCGGCGATCAGCAACGCCGGTTTCAGAAGCATGGCGCTGGCAATCATGATGCGCTGGCGCATCCCGCCGGAAAATTCGTGAGGGTAAGCGCGCAGCAGCCGCTCGCCGTCACCGATGCCGACCCGCTCGAGCATGGCGAGAATGCGCCGGCGACGTTCGTTGGCATCGATACCTCCGTGCAGCGCCAGCCCTTCCTCCATCTGCCTGCCGATGGTCATCGACGGATTGAGCGACGTCATCGGCTCCTGGAAGATCATCGAGACGCCCGGCCCGCGAATGGCGCGCATCGCCTTCTCGCTCATCGAACGGAAGGAGGCGCCACGGAAGCGGATGTCGCCTTCCGTCACCCGGACCGGCGGCGGCGAAAGGCCGATCACCGCCCGGCCGAGCATGGTCTTGCCCGAGCCGGATTCGCCGACGATACCGACGGTCTCCGCCGCTTTGATGGTGAGACTGGCATTGCGCACGATGGTCAGGTCTATGTCCGGTATCCCGAGCGAGAGGTTCCCGATCTCCAGAAGCGGTGCGTCCGTCATGCGCGTTTCCTCATGCGGGGGTCGAGCATGTCGCGCAGGGCATCGCCGAGAAGATTGATGCCGAGAAGCGACAGGGAGATGCAAAGTCCGGGAAACACCACCAGCCAGACGGCCTGATCGAGAAAGGAACGGCTGCCGGCGAGCATGTTCCCCCAGGTCGGCGCCGGCGGCGCGACGCCCAGACCGAGAAAGCTGAGGGAGCTTTCCGCCAGCATCGTCCAGCCGCAGATCGACGTCGCAAGCACCGTCAGCGGCGCCACGCAATTCGGCAGGATATGCCGGCGCATGGTGAACAGGCTGGAATTGCCCATCACCGATGAGGCTTCCACGAATTCCCGCGCCCTGAGGCCGAGAACCGTGCCGCGCACCACGCGCACGACGGACGACATGTAGATGAGGCCGAGCGACAGGATGATGCCGCTTTCGCTCGCCCCGAGCACGGCAAGCAGGCCGAGCGCGAACAGCAGCCCGGGAAAGGCGAGCAGCACATCGTTGACCGCCATGATCACGCGGTCGACCCAGCCGCGCAGGAAGCCGCTGACCACGCCGAGCACCGTGCCGCTGGCAATGGCGAGAATGACGGTCAGCACGCTGATTCTGACACTCGTCGCCGCGCCCTTCATCAGGCGGCTCAACTGGTCGCGCCCGAATTCGTCCGTTCCGAGCCAATGACCGGGGCCGGGCGGGGAAAGCCGGGCGGAAAAATTCATCGCCAGAGGATCGTGCGGCGTCCAGACCATGCCGAGAAAGGCCATGACGAGCAGCATGCCGACCAGCGCGCCCCCGAGATAAAGGTTGAGCCCGACCCGCTTCATTGCACCGTAATCCTGGGATCGAAGAAGGGATAAAGCAGGTCGATCACGAGATTGACCAGAATGTAGATGGACGCGATGAACAGCAGGCATCCCTGGATGACCGGGTAGTCGCGCGCGAAAATGGCGTCGACCAGAAACCGGCCCAAGCCGGGAATGGTGAAAACCGTTTCGATGATCGCGACGCCGGCCAGCAGATTGCCGAGGATCAGCCCGAGCAGCGTCCATGTCGGACCGAAGGCGTTGCGGAACGCGTGTTTCCACATGACGGCGCTTTCCGGCAAGCCCTTCGCCCGTGCATGGGTAATGTAATCCAGCCCGAGCACTTCGAGTGTCGAGGCACGGGCCATGCGCAGGATCACGCCGATTTCGTGCAGAAAAAGCGTCAGCACCGGCAGTATGAGATAAACAAGGGCGCGTTTCGGATCTTCGGAGAAATCCACATAGCCCACGATCGGCAGCCAGCGCAGTTTCAGCCCGAAGAGAAGCAGGATCAGCATTCCCATCCAGAAGGCGGGAATGGACAGGAGAAGCGTCGCGCAACTGACGAGCGTTATGTCCCGCAGGCTGTTCTGTTTCCATGCCGCAAACATGCCGAGCGGCACGGCGACCAGCGTTGCCAGAATGACGGCCGGCACGACGATCCGCACGCTGACGAGAAAGCGATCGACGATGGACGACAGCACATCGTGGCCGGTCGCGATCGATTTTCCGAGGTCGCCCTGAAGCAGCAGGGACACCCATATGACGAACTGTTCGGGAATGCTTCTATCGAGCCCGAGCCGCTCCCGCAGGGCCGCGAGACCTTGCGCATCCGAGGCGTCGCCCAGCATCAGCGCGGCCGGGTCGCCGGGAATGAGGCGGATGAGAACGAACACGGTGACCGCGACGAGCACGAGTGTCGGTACTGCCATGACAAGGCGGCCGAGCGCGAAACGAAGCATCGCTAGTCCCCGATCTGCCGGGACGGCTCCCGGGGCGCCGCATCCTGCGGCAACGGCCGCCAGTCATCCAGCGCATAGGAGCGGAACGTCCGATTGAGAGCCGGCAAGGGCGCGATCTCCATGAACCCCTTGGCGGCATCGATGACGATCATCGCAACCGTCGTGGAAATGCTGTTCGTCTCGCTTTCCCGCGGGGGACGGCAGACGGAATAGGGCGTCAGAAAATCGTCGAAGAGCGCGGCCTTCAGATCGTCGCGCCCGAGCTTCACACCCCGCTCGTCGAGAATGCGGCGCACGCGCCAGTCGCGATAATAGCTTTCCGGAACATAGGGAATGCCCGTGTCGCGGAGTTTAGACAATGCCACCGGACTGACCCAATGGTTCGCATGCACCAGCAGGCCGTTTTCCGGATAGATCGGAAACGCCTCGTCCGGCGCGCACTCCATATCGATGCCGAAACCCGCCGCCGATGCGATCATGATGTTGTTCGAGCAGGACTTCGGCGTCGTGGCCACCGTCTTGATCGCCTTGGCGAAATGGCCGCCTTCCAGCACCTTGCGGCGGATTGCCCCGAGCGGCACGCCCTGCTGGGTGAAATCGCGTTCGCATTCGAGATAGTTGGCCGTGATCGACGTGCCGACGGCGTTGAAGCCGCTGCGCGCCAGACCGCCCGCCTCGACGAAGGTGACGAAGTCGGGACCGTCGTCGCCGCGGCGGACGCGCAGCACTACGCCGGTTTCCGCGCACTCGGCCCGCCAGTCCCAGTTCTGCGCATGCAGCAATGTGCCGCTCTCGCTCCGCTCCGGCATGACGAGCGCACAGGTGCAGCCGTCATCCGGGTCTTCCTCCTCGGCGGCGCCAAGCTCGGCCCGCGCGACGGCGACGATCTCGGTCCGCGCGTTGATCATTACGATGTCTTCGAAAGCGACGCCGGAGCCGTCGGCGATGCCGCGCATCTCCTCCACATAGGTCCCGTCGAATTCACCGATCCGGTCCGCGTAGGAGCGGATAAGGGCGATCCTGCGGTCTTCCGGATAACCGAGCTTTTCGAGGGCGCCGCCATAGAGCCGCGCACTGAGTGCGATCCTGCCCGATAGAAGCGCGCCGTATTGCCGGCCTCGTTCGTGAGGCGCGCCTGTCAGTGTCACGAGCGGAAAGGGGTCGATCTGCATGCCTGCTCCGTTTATGTCTTTTTGGTTCTATATATTCACAAAAAACCGTTGTCTATTATTTTGTCCTCAATTTTGGAATTTTGAAATCATGGGAAACGATTGCACCAACGTCACGACATCCCTATATTCGCGCAGAAACAACAGGATGCGCCGGAAAATGGCGCGGCATGGAGGCACCCTTTGGCGGAGACCGGAGCACCCGAACAGACATCGGCGCTGAGCAACCTCCAGGCCGATGTGGCCAGAAAGGTTTTCGCCCTGATCAAACAGGGCCGCTGGGGCGTGAAGGAACGCATCTCCGAAACGGCGCTCGCCAGGGAACTCAGCGTCTCCCGCACGCCCGTTCGTCAGGCCTTGCAGCTTTTCCTGTCCCAAGGGCTGATCGAACATTCCGCGACGCGTGGCTTCCAGCTGGCGCGAGACCCGCGCGAGGTCTCGATGGAGGATGTGATCGGCGAATCCGAAACCGAAACCCTCTATAACCAGTTCATGGAAGCACGGGCCGCCGGCAGGATCGGAGAGGAAGTCTCCGAAGCGGAATTGCTGGAGCAGTTTTCCACCACGCGCGGCGCCGTGCGGCGCACGCTGATGCGCATGTCGATGGAGGGCCTCGTCAGCCGCCGCGCCGGGCATGGGTGGCAGTTCGTGGAGTGCCTGGTCAGCAAGGAAGCCGTGGACGAGAGCTACGAATTTCGCCTGATCATAGAGTGCAACGCGCTTCTCGTGCCGGGCTATGCGCCGAAACGGGATCAGTTGCAGGCGCTCATCCGTGAACAGGAAGCCATGCTGACGCGGCCGATCCAGGAGATCAGCCGGACGGAATGGTTCTCGATCAATGCCAGGTTCCATGAATCGATTGTCGCATGGTCGAACAATCGTTTTCTGACGCAAAGCCTGGAGAGGCAAAACAGCCTGCGCCGCATGACGGAACTCAGCGATTTCTCCCATCTGAGCGAACCGCGGCTGAGGGAATCCGCGCAGGAGCACTTGACGATCCTGCGCACCATCGAGGCCGGCGACTACAATTTCGCCTCCGCCCTGCTTCGGCGCCATCTCAGCCGGGCGAGTTCGGTTTCGTTCGACGAACCTTCAGAATGATCGTGCGGGACCCGGTTGCCCAAGGGCGTGGTCAGCCGAGGACCGCTTTGACCGCGTCGGCTGTTACGGAAACGATCGTCGCAGCTTCATCTTCGGTCAGGCAAAGGGGTGGCGCGAAGCCGATGATGTCGCCCTGCGGCATGGCCCGGGCAATCACTCCGCGCTCCAGCATGGCGGCTGCAATGGCAGGACCGACCTTGCGGGAGGCATCGAAGAAACGCCGGTCGTCCCGGTCCTCGACAAGCTCGATGGCCGCGATCATGCCATCGCCGCGCACATCGCCGACATGGGCGTGATCGCCAAGCGCCTCCTTCAGAGCCTTGCGGAAATAAGCGCCGGTGGTGCGGGCATTCCCGACAAGGCCAAGCTCGTCGATCAGTTCGAGATTGGCGACACCGGCGGCCGCGCAGATCGGGTGCGCGGAATAGGTCCAGCCGTGGCCTATTGGCCCCATCTCATCCGATCCCTGCACGAGCACTTGCCACATGCTTTCGCTGACGATGCTGCCGGAAAGGGGAGCGTAAGCCGAGGTCAGTCCCTTGGCGATGGTGATGAGGTCCGGCTCCATGCCGTAATGATCGGAGCCGAACATCGTGCCCAGGCGGCCGAAGCCGGTAATGACCTCGTCGGCGACCAGCAGAATGTCGTACTTCCTGAGCACGGCCTGAATGGCGCTCCAGTAGCCTGAAGGTGGCGGGACGATGCCGCCGGTGCCGAGGACCGGTTCGCCGATGAAGGCGGCGATGGTATCCGGGCCTTCGGCAAGGATCAGGGCTTCAAGCTTTTCAGCGCAATCCGCCGAAAACTGCTCCTCGCTCATGCTGCGGTCTTCACGGCGGAAATAATAGGGCGCCTGCGTGTGCAGGATCGGGCTGCGCGGCAGGTCGAATGCTTTCTGGAATGCTTCGAGACCTGTCAGACTGCCTGTCATGATGCCGGAGCCGTGATAGCCGCGCCAGCGCGAAATGATCTTTTTCTTCTCCGGGCGGCCGAGCACATTGTTGTAGTACCAGATGAGCTTGATGTTCGTCTCGTTGGCGTCGGAACCCGACAGGCCGAAATAAACGCGGCTCATGCTCTTCGGCGCACGGTCGATGATCATTTTCGCAAGCGTCACCGAAGCTTCCGTGCCGTGGCCGGCATAGGCGTGATAATAGGCGAGATTGCTGGCCTGTGCCGCTATCGCGTCGGCAATCTGCCGGCGGCCGTATCCGACATTCACGCAATAAAGCCCGGCAAAGGCATCGAGACTGCGTTTTCCCTGTGTGTCGGTTATGTAGACGCCCTCCCCTGTGGCGATGGTCCTTGCCGGCAGTTCGCCACGGGCATGGGCACCCATATGCGTCGAGGGATGGAAGAAGTGATCCCTGTCCCAGGCGGTCAGGTCGTTGCGTCTGTCAGTCATGCTGTTTCCTTTCATTCCGCCGCCCGGGCGGCCGTATCGATGCAGAGGTATTTGAGTTCGGTGAAGGCCTCCAAGCCGTGGCGCGAACCTTCGCGCCCTGTTCCGGAGTGTTTCCAGCCGCCGAAAGGAACCGGGCTTCCGGTCATCTTCACCCGGTTGATCGCGATCATTCCGAAATCGAGGGCGCGGCCCATGCGCCACTGGCGCGCGCCGTCGGCCGTCACCACGTAGGCGACGAGACCGTAATCCGTTGCGTTGGCACGGCGTATGACCTCTTCCTCGGTGTCGAACGAGGTGACTGCCGCCACGGGGCCGAAGGTTTCCTCGCGCATGATCAGGGCATCGTCGGGCACGTCCGCCAGCAATGTCGGGGTGTAATAGAGCGGGCCTGCCGCATGCCGGCCGCCACCGGTCAGGCATCTTGCGCCGCGGGCGATCGCGTCGCGCACCTGCTCATCGACTTTTGCAACAGCCCTTTCATGGATCAGCGGGCCGATTTCCGTGCCGGCCTCAAGACCGGAGCCAACGCGTAGCCCGGCTATTCTTTCGGCGAAAAGCGTAAGGAAGGCGTCCTTCAGCGAGCGATGGACGAAGATGCGGTTGGCGGCGAGGCAATCCTGGCCGGATGTTGCGAACTTGGCATCCATCGCGATATCGACGGCGCGGCCGAGATTGGCATCCTCGAAGACGATCAGCGGCGCATGGCCACCCAGTTCCATGACCAGCCTCTTCATGGAAGGGGCGCAACGGGCGGCGATACGGGCTCCGACCGGGCTGGAGCCCGTAAAGCTCAGGGCCCGCACGCGCGGATCGTCGCACAGCACGCCGACGATTTCTTCTGCGTCGCCCGTGACGATATTGAATACGCCTGCCGGCAACCCGGCGCGCTCGCCAAGCTCGGCCAGCGCCAGGGCGGACAAGGGCGTTTCGGAAGACGGATGGGCAACGACGGTGCAACCGGCGGCAAGCGCGGCGGCGGCCTTTCTGGTCAGCATTGCGGAGGGAAAGTTCCACGGCGTGACGAGGGCCGCGACACCGAGCGGTTCGCGCCGCACGATCATTTCGGCATCAGGCAGATGGGAGGTAATGCCCTCGGTATTCAGGCGGCAGCCTTCTTGCGCAAACCATTCCAGGAAGGATGCGGCGTAATCGATCTCTGCCCGCGCTTCCACAATCGGTTTTCCCTGCTCCAGAACCATCAGCAGGGCGAGATCCTCGCGATTCCCGATCATCAACGCATGCCAGCGCTGCAATATGGCGCCGCGTTCCTGCGGCAGCAGCGATTGCCAGCCGGCAAGGGCCGACGAAGCGGCTTCGATGGCGCTGGCCGTGCCGCTTGCATCGATGGCGGCGACATGGCCAAGCGGCAGACCGCAATCCGGGTCGGTGACAGGGAAATCCTTAGGACCCGCCGTCCAGCGGCCGTCAATATAGGCAAGCTCTCTCAAAAGGCCTGGATCGGCGAGGTTGACGAGCGCGCCGTGGCGCCTGACCCGCACGCCGCCTTCTGCCTTCGGAACGACTGACATTGCTTTTCCCCATCTTATGCGTGGGAATAGAATGTCAGGTATGCAGGGTGATTTCGGGCCGAATAATCCTGCCCGGCAGCCCGTACAGGCTGAATTCGGGCCGTGTTTCAGTCCGCCTCTTCCTTGATCGTCTTGGTGACGATGTAGGTGAAATATTGCTTGATGCCGATTTCCATGCCGAGAAGACGGTCGATGAGGCGCTGGTAGCTATCGATATCGGCCGTCGCGACGGTCAGGAAATAATCGATGCCGCCACCGACGGACCAGCAACCGGTTATTTCCGGAATGGTGGCTATTGCCTGTTCGAAGCGTGCGAAATCATTTTGCCGGTGGCTGGCAAGGGTGATCTCCACCATGACGCGCGTAACGGGCGCGATGCGCTGCCGCACGATGCGGGCATGATAACCGGTCACGATGCCTTCGGCTTCCATTCGCTTCAGCCGCGCCCAGCTTGGCGTGGCAGACAGGCCGACCTGTTCCGCCAGCGCCTGTTTGGTGATGCGTCCGTCACGGCGGACCGCGTCGAGAATTCGCAGGTCTATCGAATCGAGTTTCATCGGAGGTTTCATGCGCTTGGTGTAGCCATTCGTACATGCTCTGTTATGCATCATAATACAGTCAAAAAGGTCCTTGACTATATTTATCATCCATGAAATGTTTTTTGATAAATTATAAAACATAAAAGGGTGAACGCAATGACCTCAATGAAATCCATGCGCCGTATCCTGCTCGCCGCAGCGCTTGCCGGCACCCCGTGCCTGGCCGCCGCCAATACCCTCACCGTGCAGCTTTCCGCGGATATTCGCAGCTCGCAACCCGGCGTCAATCGTGACGCCATTACCGATTCCATCGTGCTCAATGTGGTGGAAGGCCTCGTGGCCGCCGGGGAGAAGGGCGAGATACGGCCTATGCTGGCGGAAAGCTGGACGGTGTCCGGCGACGGGACCGTCTATACGTTCAAACTCCGCAGCAATGTGAAATTCCACAATGGCGAGACGATGACCTCTGCCGATGTGAAGTGGAGCCTCGAAAAGATGCTCGGCACTGCGGAATACAACTGCAAGACCTTTTTCGACGGCAGCCGCGACGCGAAGATAACGGCGATCGAGGTTCCCGATGTGCAGACGGTCGTTCTCAGGCTGGAACGGCCGGATGCGATGCTGCTGAACTATATGGCGCAGGCCCAGTGCGGCGCGACCGGCATCGTTCACAAGTCCTCCTACAATGAGGACGGAAGCTGGAACAAGCCGGTTGCCACCGGTCCTTTCATGTTCGGTGAATGGCGGCGCGGCGAAAGCCTGCAACTGACGAAATTTGCCGATTATTCCATTACCGGCGAGGCAATCGACGGGTATGGCGGCCGCAAGGCTGTGATGGTGGACGATGTCAAGCTCGTGGTCGTGCCCGATGCGGCGACGGCGGTTGCCGGACTGCGCAGCGGAGCGCTGGACATCCTGCCTTATCTGCCGCCGGGAGAAGCGGCCAAGCTGAAAGAGGAAAAGGATTTCACCCTGGTCGCCGCCCCGCATGGCGGCCTGATAACCATGCTGTTCCAGACGGCGGACCCGCTGATGTCGAACATCGCGTTGCGCCGGGCGTTCATTGCCGCGCTCGATACGCCGCAGATCGTGGATTCCGTCACCTCCGGGCTGGGAACTCCCAACAATTCGCTGGTGGCGTCTGGCTCCTTTTACCATACGGCGGCGCATGACAAGGGTTATGCCTATGATCCGGACGCCGTTGCGGCTCTGCTGGCCGAAGCCGGTTACAAGGGTGAAAAGATCAATATCCTCACCAATCGCCGTTCGTCGATCAATTACGATACGGCGGTGATCGCGCAGGCCATGTTGCAATCGGCCGGCATCAATGCCGAGATTGAGGTTCTCGAATGGGCAAGCCAGCTCGACCGTTTCAATAGCGGCAAATATCAGGTCATGGCGTTCACCTACTCCAACCGCCCGGATCCCGGTCTGGCCTACCGCACGGTCGTCGGATCGAAGGACAAGCGCGTGAATGCCATCTGGGACGATCCTGCCGTCGACAGGCTTGTCGATCAGTCGCTGCAAGAGACCGATCCGGTCAAGCGCCAGGCCATCTTCGACGATCTGCATTCCCGGTTCCTGGATCAGGTTCCGTTCGTCATGCTCGCCAACGGCCTCGATGTCGGCGTTTCGGGACCGAGGATCAAAGGTTATCGCACATGGCAGGGCTTTTCGCGCTTCTGGGGTGTTGAACGCAGCGAATGACGCGGCGTTCGGCAGGACATGAACAATGTTGAAGTTTGCCTTTTCCAGATTGCTTTCGGCAATCCCTACCCTCTTCATCGTGTCGGTTGCGGTGTTCGGATTGATCCGTCTGATACCGGGCGATCCCGCAAGCCTCATGCTCGGCGATCTCGCCGATGAGCAGACGCTCGCCGCCGTGCGCGAACGCATGGGGCTCGACCGGCCCATACCCGTCCAGTTTGCGATCTGGATCGGCAATGTCCTGCAAGGCGATCTCGGCCGGTCGATCATCAACGATCAGCCGGTGCTGCAACTGGTGCTGCACCGGTTCACGACCAGTGCCCAGATGGTGCTGATCGCCGTCGGCCTTTCGGTGGGAATAGCGGTCCCGCTCGGCATGATCGCCGCCTGGCGGCAGAACAGTACGCTCGATCTGTCCATCGTCGGCCTGTCCACCTTGCTGCTGTCCATCCCGACGTTCTGGCTCGGCCTGATGATCCTGCTGGCTTTCGGCCTCAAACTCGGCTGGCTGCCCGTAATCGGTTACGTTTCCCTCACCGACAATCCGGTGCAAGGCCTGATCTATCTCGTGATGCCGGTGATGACGCTGGTGCTGCACGAGGCGGGTATCATCGTGCGCATGGCGCGCGCCTCGACACTCGACGTGCTGCGGCTCGACTATATCACCCATGCCCGCGCCAAGGGGTTGAGCGAGACGTCCGTCCTGCTGCGCCATGCCGCCCGCAACGCATTCGGCCCGACCTGGACGCTGATCGGCCTCATCCTCGGAAACCTGCTCGGTGGCGTTGCCGTGGTGGAAACCGTCTTCACCATACCGGGGCTCGGCCGTCTGATCATCGATGCGATCTATGCGCGCGATTATGCCGTCGTGCAGGGCTGCCTTCTTTTCGTGGCCGTGACCTATGTGATGGTCAATCTGGTGGTCGATCTCCTTTATCCCTTTTTTGATCCGCGTGTGACTGCCGAATGAGAAAACATCAACGAAACCGCGCGATTGGCGGTGCCCTCTTTGCCGGTTTCCTGCTTGCGGCCCTGCTGGGCCGGATATGGACGCCATTCGACCCTCTGCGGATAGACCTGCGCAGCAAGCTGCAGGCGCCGGGTGGCGCGCACTGGCTCGGAACGGACGAATTCGGCCGCGACGTTCTGTCCCGGCTGATGGCGGCGGCAGGCAGCAGCGTTTCGATCAGCCTGACGACGGTCTGCTTCGCCATTCTCGCCGGCGTATTCCTCGGCGTTCTTGCCGGTTATACCCGTGGCTGGACCGATCGCGTCATCATGTCTTTCAACGACGCGCTTCTGGCTTTCCCGAGCATGCTTCTGGCGCTTGCATTGCTCTCCATCACCGGCGCCAACATGTATGGCATCATTCTCGCGCTCGGTATGGCCTACACGCCGTCCGTCGTGCGGGTGGTGCGCGGTTCCGTCCTGTCGTTGCGCGAACGCGAATTCATCGAAGCGTCGCGCATCATGGGCAATTCGGCGGCCTATACGATGTTCCGGCACATCCTGCCCAACTGCATGGCGCCGGTCATCGTGCTTGCGACCTCGATGTTCGGCTCGGTGCTGCTGACCGAAAGCGCGCTCAGCTTTCTCGGCCTCGGCGTGCCCCCGCCGGCGCCCACATGGGGCAACATGCTGGCCAGCGCCCGGCCGCATATGGCCGAAGCCGTCTGGCTCGGCATCTTCCCCGGCCTTTGCATCTCGCTCACCCTTCTCGGCATCAATCTCTTCGGAGATGCCATCCGCGACCGGTTCGACCCGCGCATGAGAGGATTGTAAAGCCATGACCCATCCTCTTGTTCAGGTCGACCGCTTGAACCTTCATGTGCGCGGCGATAGCCACCTGCATATCGTCCGTGACGTTTCCTTCAAGATTGCGCCCGGCGAGATCGTCGGCATCGTCGGCGAATCCGGGTCGGGAAAGACGATGGTGGCGCGCAGCCTGATGAGCTTGCAGCCGCCTGCGATCGAACTGACCGGTGGCGACATCCTGTTTCGCGGCCAGTCGATTCCCGGCATGCCTGCGAAGCAGTTGCGCCGGTTGCGCGGTGCCGAAATCGGCATGGTGTTTCAGGAGCCGATGACGTCGCTCAATCCGTCGATGACGATCGGCCGGCAGCTCGACGAACCGCTGAAACTCCACTCCCGCGCAACGACGCAGGAAAGGCACGCGCGGATTGTCGACATCCTGCGGCGCGTCGGCATCCAGGAGCCGGAAGCCGCTTTGAGCGCTTTTCCGCACCAGTTCTCCGGCGGCATGCGCCAGCGTATCATGCTTGCCTCGGCAATGCTCCTGCATCCCGCTCTCCTGATTGCCGACGAGCCGACCACGGCGCTCGATGCGCTCGTGCAGAAGGAAGTGCTGGAACTGATGCTGGAGCTGACGCGGGATCAGGGAACGGCACTTCTGATGATCAGCCACGATCTGCCGATGGTCGCCCGCTATTGCACCCGCATCCTGGTCATGCGGCAGGGCGAAATCGTGGAGGAAGGGGAAACCGCGGCGATACTTGCCCATCCGCGGCACCCCTATACCCGCGATCTCCTGCAGGCGATGCCGACGCGCGGGCCGGTGCGCGAGATTGACGCCACGGCTCCTCCCGTTGTCGAAGTGCGCGGCCTCGAGGTGGAATACCGCGTCAAGGCGAGCCTGTTGGCACGGGGCAAGGCCAAGCGGGCGTTGCACGGCATCGATCTTTCGATCCGCCCCGGAGAGGTGGTCGCGCTTGTGGGCGCCTCCGGTTCGGGAAAAACGACATTGGGACGCGCGATCGCCGGGCTGACGCCGATTTCAGGCGGCAGCATGCTTTTTCGCGGCAAGCCGGTCAAACCCGGGACCGACGGCTACAGGGACTACCGGCTCAACTGCCAGATGATCTTTCAGGATCCGTTCGGCTCGCTCGATCCACGCATCAGGATCCGCGATCTGGTCGCGGAAGCCCTTCGCCATGACGATATGCCCGGCCGCGAGCAGATCGCCGATCGCGTGCGATCCATTCTGGCCGAAGTGGGAATGGACGAGCGCTACCTCGACCGGTTTCCGCATGAATTGTCCGGTGGCCAGCGCCAGCGTGTCGCCATTGCCCGGGCCATCGTGCGGCGTCCGGATTTCGTGATCGCCGACGAGGCGGTTTCGGCACTCGATGTAACCGTGCGCGCCAGAGTGCTCGAGCTTCTGGCGCAATTGCAGCAGCGCTACAAGTTTTCCTGCCTGTTCATCAGCCACGATCTCGGCGTCGTCGAGCAATTGGCGGATCGGGTCGTCGTGATGCGGGACGGCAGCATCGTGGAAGAAGGAAGCCGGGACAGCATCTTCGATGCGCCGCGTTCCGATTACACCCGGGCCCTTCTGTCGGCCATCCCGACGCTTTCGCGCACGGAAACGGGTGTCACCCTCAACTGGCGCTTCGCGGGCGAGACAGCAAAAACAACGGAAATGATGCAGTGAAATACATGATGGACACCTTGCCGCGTGCGGAGCCCCAGGATCGGCTGACGGATCCGGCCGTGCTCCTTGCCATGCTCGATGAAATAGAGCGTCAGGACATCGAGCTTCACAGCCTGCTGATCTGGCAGGAGGATGCGCTCGTCACCGAGGCATACTGGGCGCCTTTCGCGGCCGACAGGCCACATATGATGCACTCCGTCACCAAGAGCTTCACGTCCGTGGCTGTCGGGCTGGCTGTCGGAGAGGGACTGATGTCGGTCGACGACACCGTGATGAGTTTCTTTCCCGAGCATGCCGGGATCAATCCAGCGCCCAATCTTCAGGCCATGCGGGTGCGCCATCTGCTGACCATGACCAGCGGCCACGATCGCGGCATTTCCGGCGGCGCGTGGCGGCGTCTCAAGACGAGCTGGATCGCCGATTTCCTGCGCCAGCCGGTGCCATACGAACCGGGCACCGTATTCGTCTACGACAGTGCAGCAAGCTACATGCTTTCGGCCATCGTCCAGCGCGTTACGGGGCGGCCGGTTCACGACTATCTCGATGAAAAGATCTTTCGCCCCATGTCCATGTCGCCCTCGATGACATGGGATGTCGGACCGGATGGCGTCAATACCGGCGGAAACGGCATGAGCTGCACAGCGCTCGACATGCTGAAGCTCGGCATCCTCCATCTTCAAGGGGGCGCCTGGCAAGGCCGCCAGCTTTTGCCCCGGCAATGGGTTGCCGATGCCACGGCATTGCAGGTGCGCGACGTGGTGCTGGGCGTTTTCACCGGCGATCATTACCTAGGCCCCGGCGAGGAAGGCGACGGCAGCCCCGCCGCGCGGCGCGAGGGCTACGGCTATCAATGGTGGCGCGGACCGCACAACAGTTTTTCGGCCAATGGTCTCTTCGGGCAATATTGCATCGTCCTGCCGGAGCAGAAGGCGGTCGTGGCCTTCACCGGCGGGCTGGCCGACAGCGACCGCAGGGTGCATTCGCTGATCTACGACCATCTGCGCCCGGCGCTTGGCGCCGGCGTATCTGCGAGCGGCCGGGCGGGCGCGTCCTTGCCTGCGCGGCTTGCGGGCCTGTCGCTGAAAACGCAGCCGGGCGTGGTTCGCAACGCGTGTGCCGGCAATGATGCCTATGGTGTCTATCGCATCGCCGAAAACGACCAGCATGTGAGCCGCATTGCAATCCTGCCCATCTCCGGCGGTGTCGAGATCCTGCTGGAAGATGCCGACGGGCAACATCGTATCCATGCCGGTTTCGGCCGGTGGATCGAGGCCATGACGACAATGCCGGGCGCGCGGTTGCACCACTCCTACCAGCCGGAGGGGGGCCTGCGCATTCTGGCCTGCGCGCGCTGGCTGCCCCTGGTGGAAGAGAGCCATGTGCTGGAAATGGATTGGGTTTTTGTCGAAACCGCTTTCAGGGATACGGTCCGGCTGTACTTTCATGAGGGCGATCTGCGCATGACGCGGAAGGTGAATGTCAATTCGATGGAAACGCATCTGCCCGATCTGACGGGGCGGTTCGTCGCGCAGGTTCCGGCAATGGGAGACAGGGATTATGCCTGAGCGTGCAGATGCCATGAAAAAGGTTGCGATCCGTGACATGACGCATGCCGAGTTCGCCGAACGCATGAAAGAACCGGCCGTTATTCTCGTTCCCCTCGGATCGCAGGAGCAGCAGGGGCCGCACGCGCCTATGGGCGATTTCATGTTGACCGAAAGGCTGGCGGAAATGAGCGCCCGCATCGGCGGCGGGCTTGCGGCTCCGACGCTGCCATTCGGTCATGCGGAATTTTTCCGCTCCATGCCCGGCGGGATACAGTTGCGGGCCGAAACCTTCTGTGCGGTTCTCGAGGACATGCTCGGCGCATTTCTCGATCATGGCCATGAGCGGCTGCTGATCTTCAACGGGCATACCACCAATGCATCGCTGATCGACCGGGTCGCCCGGAAGATCCGGCGCGAGCGCGGCACCGCAGTCGCGTCGCTCAATATCTGGAAGATCCTGCCGGAGCGATTGTGGGACGAGCTTTACGGCGAGGCTGGCGCCAGGGTTCGCGGACATGGCGGCGAACCGCTGACCTCGGTCTGCATGCATCTCTTTCCGGAACTGATGCGCCGCGATCTCGCACGAACGCCATCGCCGCGCGGCAAGGCATTCGGCCTGCCGATAGCGGGCGTGTCCGGGGCGCGTTTCGAGGGACAGCCGGTGCAATTGCCGCTGGATTGCCACGAGGTCGACCGGGAAGGCCTGCTGGGCGGGATCTCCGACATGGCGAGCGCCGACAAGGGACGGGCGATCTGCGACCATATCGTCGGTCATACGGCACGCCTGATGCGGCATTTGCTGCAATACGATCCACGGAAGATGCTTGCAGACGTTGACGGGAACCATGATTGAAGGAACGCGCAATGCAGAAATACCGCATCGATTCCATGCCGGCTCCTGCCGATACGGCGCTTCTGGCGGAGCTTGAAAAGATAGAGACGGCCAGTGTCGGGCATCTTCGCTACACCGGTTTCATGCATGGCGATATACAGTCGCTCGACCGCGGGCAGAAAACGCGGGCGGGCGTGGCGGTGACGCTGGCGCTGCCTGCCGTCTGCTCGACCCTTTTGCATTATGCGCTCAGCCACGTCCGGCCCGGCGACATGCTGGTCATCGACCGGCTGGGCGATGGCAAGCATGCCTGCCTTGGCGGCGCGGTTGCGCGCGCGGCAAAACAGGCCGGTCTCGCGGGCGTGGTGATCGATGGCCCCTGCACCGATGTCGCGGAAATCCTGGCGGAAGGCCTGCCCGTGTGGTGCCGCGGTGTATCGCCCGTCACCACACGGCAGGCGGAACTTGGCGGCACCTTCAACAGGCCGGTTTCCTGCGGTGGCGTGCCGGTTCTGCCCGGCGACATCGTGCTTGCCGACGCTTCCGGCGTCGTGGCGTTTCCTGCCGATGAGGCATGGGAAATCGCGACGGAATGTATTGCCCGCGAAATCCGGGTCGCCCGCACGATGGAGCGCCTTCTGACCGGGGAGAAGCTGGGCGACATCACGCGGGCGGTTGAAAAGGTCAATTCTCACCTCGCAATCAAAGCGCAAAGGCATGAACAAAAAGGCGGAAAGCACGGATGAGGACCATGTTCGAGGATTTACAGGACCGCATGATCGAGGGAGTTCTATCCGTCACCGGCCCGAAGGCGGAACTGGTGCCGATGGTTTTCGACAGCCCGCATAGCGGCCTGACCATTCCGGACGATTTCGAACCCGCCGTTTCAGCGGAGCGGGTGCTGGTGGCTGCCGATACGCATGTCGACGATCTTTTTTCCTCCGCGCCGGGCATCGGCGCACCGCTTCTGGCAGCGCAATTCCCGCGCAGCTTTCTGGATGTGAACCGCTCGCTGCTCGATATGGACAAGAGCATGGTGGGCCAGCCCTGGCCGCACCCGGTGCGCGACAGTGCCACGGCGCGGCGCGGCATGGGGCTGATGTGGCGCTTTGCGTGGGGCGATGAGTTGATGCACGCTCGCCCGCTGACAGTGGAGGAGGCCGAGAACCGGATCATCCGGTATTGGCAGCCCTACCATCGCAGCCTCACCGGCTTGTTGAATGCGGTGTATGCCCGGTTCGGCCGGGTCTATCATATCAATTGCCACTCGATGACAGCCGTTGGCCATGCGATTTCCTCCGACCCGGCGGGAACGTTGCGCGACGACATCTGCATCGGCGACATGAGAGGCACTTCGGCATCGGCCGAGTTTGTCGAACTGATCGCGGATACCCTGCGTGGCGAAGGCTTGAGCGTTGCCTTGAACAAGCCGTTCCGCGGTGCTGAACTGATCGAAGCCTATTCGAACCCGGCGCATGGGCGCCACAGTGTCCAGTTCGAAATCAACCGCAGGCTCTACATGGACGAGACGACCCGGCAGCGCACGGAGGGCTACGACGATCTCAAGGCGGCATTGGCGCGGATGAACCGGGTGCTGGCCGATTATGCCCGCGCACAGATTTGAAACGATGCCGGACAATTCCTATCCATTACCTGGAGCGACACCGATGACGACAACCGATCAGCGCAGGGCAGCCGTCTTGTCCAAGCCCGGACCCACCGCGCTTTTCGCATCGCGCATGGACCAGCGGTTTTCCTACTGCTGCTATGCGCCTTCGAGCTACAGCAAGGAAAGCGACCGCACCTATCCTCTGGCGGTGCTTGTGCACGGAAGTCTGCGCAATGCGGATATATTGCGCGACGAATTCATCGATTTCGCCGAGGAAAACCAGTGCGTTCTGCTGGCGCCGCTCTTTCCCTGCGGTATCGAGGAGCCGGGCGATACGCACAATTACAAGCTTATCCTGTATAGGGGCATCCGTTTCGACCTGCTGCTCCTCGACATGATCGAGGAGATCTCGGGAGTCTACCGTCTGCAAAAAGACCGGGTTCTGATGCACGGTTTCTCCGGAGGCGGGCAGTTCGTTCACCGCTTCTTCTATCTTCACCCGGAACGATTGCTCGGCGTTTCCATCGGCGCACCGGGAACCGTGACGCTGCCGGACGAGAACGCCGACTGGTGGGTCGGCACCCGCCGGATGCAGGAAATCTTCGGCCGGCCTTTCAATCCGCAGGCCATGCGGCAGGTTCCGGTGCAACTCGTTGTCGGTGAGAAGGATACCGAGACGGGGACAGTCGTCGTCAAGCCGACGTCCGCCCTCTGGACGGACGGCATAAATGATACCGGCAATACAAGGATCGAGCGGTTGCGGGCGCTCGAGGCCGCATTCGTCGGGATGGGCATCGCGCCGCGTTTCGATATGGTGCCGGGCGTGGGGCATAGAGGCGGGCTCGTTCAGCAGCCGGTCAAGGCCTTCTTCGTTGACGTCCTGAACGGCACCACGGCTGCCTGATGTCAACATCCGTGTGCATTGGGAGGCGGCGGCGCGCTCAACCGGTCGTCTTTTGCGCGTTGACGGTAACGGTCGACCGGCTCAGATGACGCAGCAGGATGGCCGCCGCCAGTTTCCGGTCGTCCAGCTTGATCGCTTCGAGTATCGCAAGGTGGTCCGTCGCCGCCTTGCGCACACCGGCTTCGCTGAGTTCGGTGAACTCGGCATATTCCGTCATCCGGCGCAGATTATTCTGCCGGCGGATCGCCTGGGTCAGAAAACGGTTTCCGGACCAGGCGACCACGGTTTCATGAAAATTGGCATTAGCCTCGAACCATTCCGAACCGTTTATCGATGACAGCGGTGCATTCAGCAGATTTCTCTGCTCATCCTCGAGGGCGGCAAGTTGCGCCGGATCGGCATGGAATGTGGTTTCCATCATCGCGCCGCATTCGATGATCGTGCGGAAGGCATAGCTTTCATTGACCGCCTGGCGATTATCCAGGCACTCGGAAAAACGCCAGCCGTGGCCCTGCCGCCGTTCCGCCAGCCCCTCTGCCGCAAACCGCATCAGCGCCCGGCGGATCGTGCCGCGCGATGTGCCGAACTGCTCCAGCAGTTCCGTTTCGGATGCCTCGTTGCCGATCAGGCCGTTCGCGCGCGCGCGCATCAGCCGTTCGTAGAGACTATCGACCTCCGAAGGCGGAACAAGCGCATCCATGTCCTCGTCCGCCGGCATTGCCCGCGCAAGCTGGAAGCCGCGATTTTCCGTCTGGCTGACAAAACCCCGCTCCGCGAGAAATTGCAGGACATGCCGCACGGGCGAGCGTGACAATCTCAACTCCCGCGCGAGAGCAGCATCCGAGATCTTGTCTCCTATGCTCCAGCGGCTTTCCTGCATCATCGCTATAATCTTGCGAGCCACCTCCGCCTGCAAGGAACTCAGTGAGCTCGTGTCGATGGTCTGAATGCCTCTTGACAAGGAACGCTCTTCAATCGGCCCGGTGGAATAGTCCAGGGCCATCCGTTATTATGATTTATTCCTCATCATAATACATATTTGGACCAATATGGCAATTTCCATTCGCTTTAGTTCGTCGGACGAGACCACCTCCGCCGCTTGCCTTGGGTTCTCGAATTTGCCGCCGCTCAACGAGCAGCAGACTACCTTCGTTCGAAAGCTCCGCCCAGTTCCCAGATTTGGCTCATACTACGCATCGAACGAGTTGCTCCTGTCGCGTTCACGGTGCCCGTTGTTTAAAGGGAGCCCCACGCAATACCTTCTGAAAGGGCGAAGCGTTGTAGCTGACGGGTCCCGGAACGGTTGCCGGAATCGTTCAGAAGCGGCGCGCCGACAGGGCATCGGCAGATCGACCGCCCCGCCCGCGACAAGATCGGCGACGATGTGGCCGCTGACGGGCGCGGAAGAGAGGCCGGTATGGCCCTGGCCGAAGGCATGGACGATATCGCCGCAGGCTGAAGGCACAGATGCCGCATCTGAAGACAACGACCAGAGTTTCCACCACGGCCTGCCTGAAGGACTATGCGCAGTGGGGATGGACCAGCATAGTGCCATCGCCCTTCAGGAACGGTGTCGTCCACATTCCGATCAATATGGCGCCTGACTTGTGAGGGTGGCCTTATCGACTACTTGATCGGTCCAGAGGGGTTGGCAGCGAAGTATTCATTATCAAGTAAATACCAACCTCTCCATTGGATTCTCTCAGCAGCCTACAATATTTGAGGACGATCTGGCGCCTATGTTGCAAAAGAAGCTAACTCGGGCCTTGAAGCAATCATTCGCTAGGCCGGCAAGGAAACATCTGAAGCAAAGGATCCTGAGCCAGAGAAATCACAATGCCGCGCCATCTCTCGGAACAAAAATTGCGAGCCGAAATATACGGTATATTTCTCAAATTATTGAACTGCTGTCCGTGAAAGTCAAACCTGAGAGCCTTCTGCCTTCCAAGGCGCCATTCTCAGTGCGAGAAATTCATACAGAATTGAACCCTCCTCTATAGTATTGATCTTATTATATTTTATAAAATTTAACGTACCCAAAAATGCTGGCTGTCGATGGCTCTCAGTAGAACTCACTGGAACGAAGAAAATCGAATAGCCCTCGGATTTCATAGGGTTGTAAACTTCAGTGGAATTTAATGGAATAAAAATTGGAGCGGGTAGCGGGAATCGAACCCGCGCGTTCAGCTTGGGAAGCTGACAGGCTACCATTACATCATACCCGCCTGGCGGCGCATCGTGGCGAAACGCCGGTGCGCACTCTTCGGACAGTTCGGCCGTGCTGTCAAGCGGTCAGGGCGTCCGGAAATGCTTGGAGAGCTTCAAGCCCTGGGCCTGATAGTTGGAGCCGGAGCCCGCGCCGTAAAGCGCGCCCGGCGGCTCCATCATCCGTTCGTAAACCAGGCGCCCGACGATCTGGCCGTGCTCCAGAATGAAGGGCACTTCGTGGCTGCGCACCTCGAGCACCGCCCGGCTGCCCGCACCGCCGGCGCCGGCATGGCCGAAACCGGGATCGAAGAAGCCGGCATAATGGACGCGGAATTCGCCTACGAGCGGGTCGTAGGGCGTCATTTCGGCGGCATAGAGCGGCGGCACATGAACGGCCTCGCGCGACACGAGGATATAGAACTCATCTGGATCGAGGATCAGTTCGCCGCTGCCGCGGCTATAGAGCGGTTCCCAGAAATCGTAGATGTCGTGCGCGGCTTTACGGTCGACGTCGATGACGGCGGTATGGTGCTTGCCGCGATAGCCTATCAGCCCATCCGGTCCCGCACCCTGAAGATCGATTGACAGGGCGATGCCGCCCCCGGAAATGTTCGGCCGCTCGCTCGCCACCAGCGTTTCGGCCTCGTGCAAGGCCAGAAGCTCGCTTTCCGTCAGAAGGGCGTGGCCGGCGCGAAAACGGATCTGCGAAAGGCGGGAGCCCCTGCGAACCACCACCGGGAAGGTGCGCGGGGAAACTTCGAGATAGAGACCGCCGTGGTAGCCGGCGGGGATCTTGTCGAATTCCTGCGCGAAATCGGTGATGACGCGGGTGAAGATGTCGAGACGGCCCGTCGAGCTTTTCGGATTGGCCGAGGCCGACAGATGCGAGGGCAGCGCGAGGCTTTCCATCAGCGGCACGATGTAGACGCAGCCGGTTTCCAGCACCGCGCCGTTCTCGAGATCGATCTCGTGCAGCTTCAGCCTTTCCAGCTTGTCGGCCACGCGATGGCCCGGCCCAGGCATGAAGCTGGCGCGCACGCGATAGGCCTTCGGGCCGAGCCGCAGATCGAGGCTGGCCGGCTGAACCTGGTCGGGGTCCAGCGCGGAGGCGCTGATCAGCCCGCGCGCGGCAAACAGCGCATGAATGGCGCCATCGGCCAGAATCCCCGTTTTGTCCGTCATCGTCGTCCTTCCTTATCTGACCGGCGACACAAGCAAACTCTTGTGCTTGACGCAAGGCGTAGCGAGGCGTAATGCACATCCTATTCCGTGGTGATTTGGCCGGTCGGCTTGCAGCCACGTTAAACAAGTGGCTAAAAGGACCGGGTTGTTGTCAAACCGGTCTGCTTTTTGCGACCGGTTTTTTGATGTGAAGGCAACCGATATGACCAAGACATGGCGTCCCGCAACCCAACTCGTTCATGGCGGCACGTTGCGCTCCCCCTACGGCGAAACCTCCGAGGCCATCTACCTGACGCAGGGTTTCGTCTATGACAGTTCCGCCGCCGCCGAAGCCCGCTTCAAGGGCGAGACGGAAGGCTTCATCTACGCCCGTTACGCGAGCCCGACCAACGACATGTTCGAAAAGCGCATGTGCCTGCTGGAAGGCGCCGAGGACGCCCGCGCGCTCGCTTCCGGCATGGCTGCGGTTGCCGCCGCCATTCTCTGCCAGGTCCAGGCCGGCGATCACATCGTCGCCGCCCGCGCGCTGTTCGGTTCGTGCCGCTGGGTCGTCGAGACCCTTGCCCCGCGCTACGGCGTCGAATGCACGCTGGTCGACGGCCGCGACCTGAAGAACTGGGAAGCGGCGATCCGCCCCAACACCAAGCTGTTTTTCCTGGAAAGCCCGACCAACCCGACGCTGGAAGTGGTCGACATCGCTGGCGTCGCCAAGCTCGCCAAGCAAATCGGCGCGAAGGTCGTGGTCGACAACGTGTTCGCCACGCCGCTGTTCCAGAAGCCGCTCGAACTTGGCGTCGATATCGTCGTCTACTCGGCCACCAAGCACATCGACGGTCAGGGCCGGTGCCTCGGCGGCGTCATCCTCGCCGACAAGCAGTGGACGGAGGAAGTGCTTCAGGACTACTTCCGCCATACCGGGCCGGCCATGTCGCCGTTCAACGCCTGGGTGCTGCTGAAGGGGCTGGAAACGCTGGCGCTGCGCGTCCGCCAGCAGGCAGAGACGGCCGCCGCCCTCGCGGACGTGCTCGCCGATCACAAGAAGGTTGCCCGCGTAATCTATCCGGGCCGCAAGGATCATCCGCAAGCGGACATCATCGCCAAGCAGATGACCGGCGGATCGACTCTGGTGGCGCTGGAACTGAAGGGCGGCAAGGAAGCGGCCTTCGCGCTTCAGGATGCGCTGAAGATCGTGAAGATCTCCAACAATCTCGGCGACGCCCGCAGCCTGATCACCCATCCGGGGACGACCACGCACAAGAACCTGACGGACGAGGCCCGCGCCGAACTCGGCATTTCCGGCGGCACGCTGCGCCTGTCCGCCGGGCTCGAGGACACGCAGGACCTGATCGACGACTTCCTCGCGGCCCTCGACAAGGTTCCGGCCTGACGCCAACGGCCGTGGCAAGCGCTGCGGCCGGCCACGGCTTTCCTTGACCTTCGCCGCAAAGCTGTAGATTATATTGCAGGGTCAAGCCATTGGCCTTGCAGTCTCCGGTTTCGTTGCCGGAAAAGAAAAAGGTGAGCCGATGTATCGTGCCCGCACGCGCGACATCGAAATTTCTGTCGAGCCGTTCTATCTGGAGGAGCAATCCGATCCGGAGGACAATCGCTATGTCTGGGGCTATCGCATCGTCATCGCCAACCATTCGGAACAGCCGGTGACGCTGACCCACCGCTACTGGCATATCACCGACGAAAACGGGCAGGTCGACGAAGTCACAGGCCCAGGCGTGGTGGGCGATCAGCCCCGCATCCTTCCGGGCGGAGTCTACGAATATTCCTCCGGCTGCCCGCTCGATACGCCGTCGGGCATGATGTTCGGTCATTTCCGCATGGAAACCGACGAGGGCGCGACGTTCAACGCCGATATCCCCGCTTTCTCCCTCGACCTGCCCGGGCTGGTGCGCGTTCTGAACTGAACCGACGCCATTCCATGAAAAAGGCCGGCGCGCTGCCGCACCGGCCTCGGTAATGTTGGCCAATCCCCTCCTTCGTCTTCCTCGGGCCTGACCCGAGGGTCCACGCCGCAAGCGATACGGGTGGATGGTCGGTTCGAGCCCGACCATGACGAAAAAGAGCGATACACCCTTCGTCAGCGGTGCGAGTCCAGCGCGTTGCCGCGCCGGTCTTTTCCCTTCCGGGTGCCGGAATTACCCCTGAAGGATTTCCGAGGCCTCGTAACGATAGGTCGTCGAGCAGAACTCGCAGGTCACGGAGATCGCGCCGTCCTCCGTGCTTGCCTCCAGTTCTTCTGCGGTAAAGCCCTTCAGAACGCCGAACAACTTTTCGCGCGAACAGGTGCAGCGGTCATAGACGGGCTGCGACGGATAGATGCGGACGCCGCGTTCATGGAACAGCCGGTAGAGCAGGCGTTCCGCGCCGATCTGCGGATCGGTCAGTTCGTCCATGTCCGCGGTTTCCACCAGCATCCGGGCTTCCGTCCAGGAATCGTCGTCGCTGTGGTTGCCGGCCTCGTAACCATCGCCGCCGTGCAGGTCGGGCTGGCGCATGCGCTCCGGCGCTTCCGGCAGGAACTGGGCGATGATGCCGCCGGCCCGCCAGCCGCGCCGAGGCTTGCCGTCGCTGTCGCGGTCGAAGAACTCGGCCACGCCGAGACGCACGCGCGACGGAATCTGCTCCGACTGGCGGAAATAGGTGCCGGCGATTTCCTCCAGCGAGGACCCGTCGAGCGGCACGATGCCCTGATAGGGTTGCATGAAGGAGCCCTGATCGATGGTCAGCGCCAGAACACCGGTGCCGAGAAGCTCCGGCGGCGAGGTCTTGCCATCGGCCACCGCCCGGGCCAGCGCCGCATCGTCGAAACGGGCATAGGCGCGGATACTATCCGGCGAGGTGAAGTCGGCGACCAGAAGATCGACGGGGCCGTCGCTGCGGGTCTGCACGGTAAACTTGCCCTCGAATTTCAGCGAGGTGCCGATCAGAGCCGTCAGCACGATCGCTTCCGCCAGAAGCCGGGCGACCGGCGCGGGATAATTGTGGCGACCGAGAATGCCGTCGAGCAACGGGCCGATCTGGACCGCACGGCCTCGCACGTCGAGCCCTTCGGCCTGAAAGGGCACGACCCGATCATCGCCGGCAAGGGCAATATCGTCGAGCTGCATCGCATTATCCGTCATGGCACTTCTCCTTGCGGCCCGCGTGTCGAAACGCGACCGGACTGGCAAGAGCGGTCCTGCGCCTCACGGAATCGCTGAACTGCTCTATCTAATTGTTTCTGCACAATTCCGAACGGAAAACCGCTTCACACTTTTCCTGGAATTGCTCTGGCGGCACAACGGGAACCCGGGCCCGAACGAGCCGTGAGCGCCCTGCAAGATGGGTGAACGTTCTGGCCGGCGCCTGCCCGCATGCAGCACCGGCCGCGCGACGAAGATCGCCGCGTCCTGTTTGGCGGACAGATGGGGGCTCGGCTGCGCAAGATCAAGCCCGTTTACGGACGATGGCGTCAGATCGCGCCGAGGCACCAGGCCAGAACCGACTTCTGGGCATGCAGGCGGTTCTCGGCCTCGTCGAACACGACCGATTGCGGACCGTCGATCACCTCGTCCGTCACTTCCTCGCCGCGGTGGGCCGGCAGGCAGTGCATGAAGAGCGCATCGGGATTGGCCCGCTTCATGAGCTCGCCATTCACCTGGAAGGGCTGGAAAACGTTATGACCGCGTGCCTTGTGCTCCTGGTTCATCGACACCCAGGTGTCGGTGATGATGCAATCGGCATCCTCGACGGCCCGTTCCGCTTCGTGGCACAGCATGACGTTGCCGCCATTGTTGCGCGCCCAGTTCAGGAACCTGTCGTCCGGCTCGGACCCCAGCGGCACGGCCATGTGCATGCGATAGCCGAACCGCGCGGAGCCCTCGACCAGCGAATGCAGCACGTTGTTGCCGTCACCGGTCCAGGCGAGCGTCTTGCCGGCGATATTGCCGCGATGCTCCTCGAACGTCAGGATATCGGCCATGATCTGGCAGGGATGCGTATCGTCCGTCAGGCCGTTGATGACCGGAACGGTCGCGTATTGGGCCAGTTCCAACAGGCGCGAGTGCTGCGTCGTGCGGATCATGATCGCATCGACATACCGCGACAGGACGCGCGCCGTGTCGGCGATGGTTTCGGCCCGGCCGAGCTGCATCTCCGTGCCGGACAGGAAAATGGTCTCGCCGCCGAGCTGGCGCATGCCGACATCGAAGGAGACGCGGGTGCGGGTCGAAGGCTTCTCGAAAATCATGGCCAGAACCTTGCCGGCGAGCGGCTTGTCGGCCCTGCCCTCCTTCAGCGCCGTCTTGCGCGTGCGCGCATCGTCGATGATCGAGCGCAGATCGGCGGAAGACATCGCGGAAAGATCGAGAAAATGTTTCGGTGCAGCCATTCCATTTTACCCCTTGTCATGGAAGACGCCGCTGGTGCGGCGGCCTCGGAGCATCTCGCTTGCCTTGGGAAACGACGAGACGCCCCGTCTCGTTACCTGCGCTACCGCTCAGGCGCTCTTCTTCAGTTTCGCGGCGTCGAGCTTTTCGGCGGCCTTCTCGATCCGGGCGAGACCCTCGCGCACTTCTTCCGCCGTCACGGTGAGCGGCGGCAGGATGCGCACGACATTGTCGCCGGCCGGCACCGTCAGCAGATGCTCGTCGCGGGCCGCGGCCACGAAATCCGTGTTCGGCACGCGGGTCCTGATGCCAAGCATCAGCCCCTCGCCGCGGATATCCTCGATAACCTCCGGGAAACGGTCCTTGAGGCTTTCCAGCCCCTGACGGAAGATCAGCGCGACATCGTTGACGTGCTGGAGGAAACCCTCGCCGAGAACGACGTCCAGCACGGCATTGCCGACGGCCATCGCCATCGGGTTGCCGCCATAGGTCGTGCCGTGCGTGCCCGGCTTCATGCCGGATGCGGCCTCTTCCGTCGCCAGGCAGGCGCCGAGCGGGAAGCCGCCGCCGATGCCCTTGGCGATCGCCATGATGTCCGGCGTCACGCCGGAAAGCTCGTGGGCGAAGAACCGGCCCGTGCGGCCGACGCCGCACTGGACCTCGTCGAGGATGAGAAGCAGGCCCTTCTCGTCGCAGATCTCGCGCAGCTTCTTCATGAATTCCTTGGACGCCGGACGCAGGCCGCCCTCGCCCTGAACCGGCTCGATCAGGATCGCCGCCGTCGCGTCGGTGATCGCCGCATCGAGCGCGTCGAGATCGCCGAACGGCACCTGGTCGAAACCCGGCGCCTTGGGGCCGAAGCCTTCGAGATATTTCTCCTGCCCGCCCGCGGCGATCGTCGCCAGGGTGCGGCCGTGGAAGGCGCCCTCGAAGGTGATGATGTGGAAGCGCTCCGGGTGTCCCTTCGAATACTGATAGCGACGCGCCGTCTTGATGGCGCATTCCAGCGCTTCCGCGCCCGAATTGGTGAAGAAGACGCGATCGGCGAAGGTCGCCTCCGTCAGGCGCCTCGACAGCTCTTCCTGGCCGGGAACCTCGTAGAGGTTCGACAGGTGCCACACCTTGTCGGCCTGCGACTTCAGCGCCTCGACGAGATGCGGATGGGCATGGCCGAGCGAATTGACGGCGATGCCCGCCGCAAAATCGAGATATCGCTCGCCGCTTTCCGTAATCAACCAGACGCCTTCGCCGCGCTCGAACCGGAGCGGGGCTCTGTTATAGGTCTCATAAAGCGAGGCGGCCGTGGCCATGACGCGCTATCTCCGTGGTGTTCAGGCGGCCATCCTGCGAGACGCGAGCCGCCAAGCCTCAAAAAATCAAAATGCCGCCCAGTGCGGACGGCAGAGGCACTATTCCCCTTTCACCCGGCGCTGTCAACAAAAGGGTGCATTTCCGGGCGTTTAAAGGCACTCCAAGCATTATGGCACGTTCTTGCACCCGTTGGCCCGGAGTCCTAAATGTCACACCGCGTCACCAATGTTGGGGAAAACTGCAAAATCGATTCCCCGTGATTCCGGGGACTCTTGTCAGCGAGTCAGCCTGACACTAGGTTAATATTTAATGAATTGACTGCATGCGGCGGACTATTCACCGAAAGTCAGAGGCACGAGGGTGTCGCGATACCGATCGCGGCAACGGTGATGGATTCCGCCGCCCAACGCCAAATGCGGAGAGGCGTCATGAACTGGACAGATGAACGAGTCGAGAAACTCAAGAGACTCTGGTCTGAAGGTCTGAGCGCAAGCCAGATCGCAGCCCAGCTCGGTGGTGTAAGCCGCAATGCCGTGATTGGCAAGGTGCATCGCCTCAGCCTGCCGGGCCGCGCGAAAGCCGGCGGCGGCACCAGCGCGGCGAGCCGCCCCGCCAAGCGTCAGACATCAGCGCCGCGCGCACCGAACTACGCATCCCGCGTCACGACGCGCACCGTTGCGCGCCAGTCCGGCGCCACGATGCTCAAGGAAGAAATCGAGATCGACACGATCCAGGAAGTCGAATACGCGCCGGCCAGAAACGTCGTCGTGCCGATTTCCCGTCGCCTCGCCCTCACGGAGCTGACGGAACGGACCTGCAAGTGGCCGGTCGGCGATCCGTTGAAGGACGATTTCCACTTCTGCGGCTGTGATGCCAACGAGGCGTCTCCCTACTGCAACTTCCATCGCAAGCTGGCCTACCAGCCGGTGACGGAACGCCGGAAGATGCGCTGATCCCACGTGCGAAGCCGCACCGGACCATTCCGGCGGGAAAGCCGCGTCGCGTATTGCGCATAGCTTCTTTTCAGAACGGGCCTTGAGGCCCGTTACTGTATTCCTCATTACTCTCGTGTTTGACTTGAGGGTTCACCCCGCAGGCGTCGCGGTGGATGGTCAGGCCAAGCCCGCCCATGACGAAAGAGAGATGAGGCATTTTATCAACACGCTGATGGGCCTCGCGGCCCGTTTTTGATTTTGCAGCCAGCCATTCCTGAAATCCGGTCGACAGGGAACCATCGGATTGTTAGAACGTTGGAAAAGTACAGTTCGTCGACCTTGAAGGAGGAGCAATGTCGATGTCGGTTCCCATGAAAGCAATGCTCACGGCTATAACGTTCTCTGCACTCTGCTGGTTTGTGGTGGTGTGCAGCGTCAGCATCTACTGGTCTCACCGGCTGCCGGTCGAGCATGCGGCCAGTACGGACATCCGGTCCATCAACTGACCCGGCAGGACGACGGCGGCTCACAGCCGCCCGTCGTCCGATTTCGTCAGGCTTCCATCGAATAGCCCGCGCCGCGCACGGTGCGGATGACGTCCTGCATGTTGGCGAAGTTCAGGGCCTTGCGCAGGCGCCCGACATGGACGTCCACCGTTCTTTCATCGACATAGATGTCGTGGCCCCACACGCCGTCGAGAAGCTGCGAGCGCGAGAAGACACGCCCCGGCGATGCCATCAGGAACTCCAGGAGGCGGAACTCGGTCGGGCCGAGGCGCACTTCGCGGCTCTTGCGGTGGACGCGGTGGGTCTCGCGGTCCAGCTCGATGTCGCCGCAGCGCAGAACAGTCGAAATGGTTTCCGGCTTGACGCGGCGAAGCATCGCCTTGACGCGGGCCATCAGCTCCGGGGTCGAGAACGGCTTGACCACATAGTCGTCGGCGCCGACACTCAGCCCCCTCACCCGCTCCGCTTCCTCGCCGCGCGCCGTCAGCATGATGATCGGCAGGCGCTCGGTTTCGGCACGGGCGCGAAGCCGCCGGCACAGTTCGATGCCGGACACGCCGGGCAACATCCAGTCCAGAAGCAGAAGATCCGGCACGCGCTCCTGAAGGCGAAGCTCCGCCTCGTCACCACGCATGATGGTCTCGACTTCATAGCCTTCGGACTCCAGATTGTAGCGAAGAAGGACGCTCAACGCCTCCTCGTCTTCGACAACCGTAATTCTGGGCTGCATTGTATGTCTCCACTCCGTCCGGGCTTACTTGACGCCCGCGCCCACGGAAGTCGAGAGATCTTCCTTCGGACGCTCGCCTTCAGGCTGGGCACCGGTGGCGATATAGTAGATCGTCTCGGCGATGTTGGTGGCATGATCGCCGATGCGCTCGATGTTCTTCGCGCAGAACAGAAGATGCGTGCAGGTGGTGATCGTGCGCGGATCTTCCATCATGTAGGTCAGGAGTTCGCGGAACAGTGACGTGTAGACGCTGTCGATCTCGTCGTCGCGTTCGCGGATCGCCGCCGCCTTTTCGGGCGAGCGCGTGGCGTAGACGTCGAGGACGTCGGTCAACTGGCTCATGGCGAGTTCGCAGAGATGCTCCAGGCCGCGGGCAAGCGAGCGCGGAACGCCCGTGTCGCGAACGGCGATGACGCGCTTGGCTGTATTCTTGCCGAGATCGCCGACGCGCTCAAGGTCGCCGGCAATGCGGATCGCACCCATGATCTCGCGCAGGTCCGCCGCCATCGGCTGGCGCTTGGCGATGGTGACGATGGCCTTGTCGCCGATCTCGCGCTCCGCGGCATCGAGAATCGTATCGTCGGAAATCACCTTCTGGGCAAGCGCGACGTCGGAATTGATGAGCGCACGAACGGACTCCCCGACCATCTGCTCGGCCAGTCCGCCCATTTCGGAAATGCGGCGGGTCAGATATTTCAATTCGTCGTCAAAGACGGAAACGATGTGGGACGGTGCCATGATTGTTCCTTGGAATCTCGAGAACGGGAAGCGGGCGACAGGACGCGCCGTCAGCCGAAGCGGCCCATGATGTAGTCCTGTGTGCGCTGGTCGTCCGGGTTGGTGAACATCTTGTCGGTATCGTTCTCCTCGACGAGAATGCCCATATGGAACATGGCGGTACGCTGCGAGACGCGCGCCGCCTGCTGCATGGAGTGCGTCACGATGACGATGGTGAAGTTGGTGCGCAGCTCGTGGATCAGTTCCTCGACGCGGGCCGTGGCGATCGGGTCGAGTGCCGAGCAGGGCTCGTCCATCAGGATGACTTCCGGGCTGACGGCCACCGCGCGGGCAATGCACAGGCGCTGCTGCTGGCCGCCGGAAAGACCGGTGCCCGGCTCTTGCAGACGATCCTTCACCTCGTTCCACAGGCCGGCGCGCTGCAACGAGCTTTCGACGATTTCGTCGAATTCGGCCCGCGTGCGGGCCAGGCCGTGGATGCGCGGGCCGTAGGAGACGTTCTCGTAGATCGACTTGGGGAACGGGTTCGGCTTCTGGAAGACCATGCCGACGCGGGCACGCAGCTCCACGACGTCGATGGACGGATCGTAGATATCGTCTTCGTCGAGCAGGATCTTGCCGGTGACGCGGCAATTGTCGATCGTGTCGTTCATGCGGTTCAGCGTGCGCAGGAAGGTCGACTTTCCGCAGCCCGAGGGGCCGATCAGCGCCGTCACCGTATTCTCGCGCACGTCGAGATTGACATTGTGAAGCGCCTGCTTGTCGCCGTAGAAAACACAGACGTCCTTGCCGCTCATCTTCAGGGCTGCATTGCTCATTTTACGTTCCAGAACTTTCTCGACTGCCGTTTCGTTCAGCATATTCATTGACGTTACCTCGTTTTACCAGCGTCGTTCGAAGCGGCGCCGCAAAAGAATGGCCGCAACGTTCATGACCAGGAGGAAAAGCAGGAGAATGATGATAGCACCGGAGGTGCGCTCCACGAAGGCGCGCTCGGCCTCGTTCGCCCACATGTAGATCTGCACCGGCAGGGCCGTGGCAGGCTGGAGGGGCGTCGTCGGATAACCGGCGACGAAGGCCACCATGCCGATCAGGATCAGCGGCGCGGTTTCGCCGAGCGCCTGGGCGAGCCCGATGATCGTGCCGGTGAGAATGCCGGGCATGGCAAGCGGCAGAACATGGTGGAAGATGGTCTGCATCCGCGAGGCGCCGAGCCCGAGGGCCGCGGCGCGGATCGACGGCGGCACGGCCTTCAGCGCCGCGCGGGTGGCGATGATGATCGTCGGCAGGGTCATCAACGTCAGCACCAGGCCGCCGACCAGCGAGGCCGAGCGCGGCATGCCGGCGAAGCCGATGAAGACGGCGAGGCCGAGCAGACCGAACACGATCGACGGCACGGCGGCGAGGTTGTTGATGTTCACCTCGATCAGGTCGGTGAAGCGGTTCTTCGGAGCGAACTCCTCGAGATAGATCGAGGCCGCCACCCCGATCGGCAGCGCGAGGACCAGAACGGTGAGCATCATGTAGAGCGAGCCGATGAGGGCCACGCCGACGCCCGCCGCCTCGGGACGGCTCGAGGCACCGTTGACGAACAGGCCGGTGTTGAAATGGCCCGCCAGCACGCCCTTTTGGGAAAGCTCTTCGATCCAGCCGACCTGGCGGTCGGAAATCTTGCGGCTGCCCTCGTCCACCGCAAGGTCGATCTGCCCCTTGTAGGCGGAGTCGACATTGGCCTCGGCGAGGATCGCGACGTCGACCGTCCTGCCGATGATCGATGGATCGGCCTGCACGAGGTCGCGCAACTGGACGCGGGCGCTGGCCGAGATCATGGCATTGACCTGGCGCATCGCCACCCGGTCGTCGGCATCGACGCCGAGTTCCTTCGCCAGCGCATTGCGGGCGAGCAGCGGGTAGTTGGCGGTGATCAGGACGTTCGGGTTGGTCGCGCGCTCACCGTTCGGATCGATGATCTCTTCCGTAAACTCGATCGGCAGGGTGATCATCGTCTGGCGGAAGGCGGTGTAGCCGCCGCTGACCACCGTGTACATCAGCAGGAAGAGGAAGAAGATGCCGATGACGATGGCCGATATCCCGTAGAAACGAAACCGGCGTTCCGCCGCATAGCGGCGCTTGAGGCCGATGTCGCGCCGCTTCGTGCGCGAAGCGGGGGCGCCTGCCGGGGCCACGACCGGGCTGGAAACGATCTCACTCATTCATACTGCTCCCGGTATTTGCGGACGATGTACAGCGCGTAGACATTGAGGCAGAGGGTAATGACGAACAACGTGATGCCGAGCGCGAAGGCCACCAGCGTCTGCGGCGAGGTGAATTCGAGGTCGCCGGTGAGCTGGTTGACGATCTTGACCGTGATCGTCGTCATCGGTTCGAAAGGGTTGATCTGCATGCGGGCGGCGACGCCGGCGGCCAGAACCACGATCATGGTCTCACCGATGGCGCGCGAGGCCGTCAGCAGCAGGGCGCCGACGATGCCCGGCAGGGCGGAGGGAAGGATGACGCGCTTGACGGTTTCGGAGCGCGTGGCGCCGAGGCCGAGCGAGCCGTCGCGCATGGCGCGCGGAACCGCCGTGATGACGTCGTCCGACAGCGAGGAGACGAAGGGGATGAGCATGATGCCCATGACGAAGCCGGCCGTCAGAACGCTTTGCGCCTGGATGAAGCTGGCGTAATTGCCGGAGACCAGGCCGTTCAGCTGGCCGGAGAGGTCGCGCAGGAACGGGCCGACCGTGACCATCGCGAAGAAGCCGTAGACGATGGTCGGGATGCCGGCGAGCACTTCGAGAAGCGGCTTGACGACGGAGCGCAGGCGCGAGCTGGCGTACTCGGCCATGTAGATGGCGGCGAAGAGGCCGACCGGCACCGCAAAGACCATCGCGACGATGGCGATGTAAAGGGTGCCCGCGAGCAGCGGAATGAGGCCGAACTGTCCTGCCGAACTGCCCGAGCCGGCCGCGGCGAAACGCGGGTCCCAGACCGTGCCGAAGAAGAATTCATGGGCCGGAACCATGCTGAAGAAGCGGGCCGCCTCGCCAAGCATCGAGGCGACGATGCCGACCGTGGTCAGGATCGCCACCGAGGAAGCGAGGATCAGGCCGCCCAGCACGACCTGCTCGACCCGGTTGCGCGCCCTGAGCTTCGGCGTGATGGCGCGCAGCGAAAAGAAAAGGCCGATGGCGGCCATGAGGAAGACGACACCGGTCATCGTCCACTGGCTGATGGCGCTGAGGCGATTGAGTTCGACGGCGGCGGGGATCATGTAGGGCTTGGGCTCGCCCGCGACCGGGACGCCCTTCGCCGAAAGGAGCGCGCGAACGTCGCCGGAGCCGTCGACCAGCGAGGTGGCCTCGGACGGCGACAGAAGCGTCAGGCCGCGCGCCAGCGAGCGGATCATGTTGTATTCGAGGTTCTGCGTGGCCTGCGGAGCGGCCAGCACCTCTTCGGGAAAACCGCCGCGCACGACCGACTGGACGAGGCTCGGGCTGACGGACAGCCACACGCCGAGCATGAGAAGCGCCGGCAGCGCGGACCAGACCGCGACATAGCCGCCGTAATAGGATGGACGCGAATGGAGGGAGGACAGCTTCGGGCCGGCGAGGGCGCGGGCCCTCAGACGACCGAGCCAATAGGCCACGACGCCTATGACCAGCAAGCAAAAGAGAAGAACGGATCCGCTCATCGGGTATTCCCTTCGCCGTCCTCATGGACGGCCGCCGAAAGAGGGAGGCGCGGCGGAAGACCACCGCGCCCGATTTCCATGTATCAGAGGCTCTTGCCGGCTTCGAAGTCCGCACGGACCTGATCGCGTTCGGCTTCCGGAGCCGCAACCAGGCCGTATTCGACGTTCGGGGAATCGGGGCCGATCTGCTGGTCGTCGATGAAGAACTCGACATATTCCTTCAGGCCCGGAATGACGCCGAGGTGAGCCTTCTTGACGTAGAAGAACAGCGGGCGCGAAACCGGATATTCGCCTTCGGCAATGCTTTCGGCCGTCGGGACGACGCCCGAAACGGTGGCGACCTTCAGCTTGTCGGCGTTGTTTTCATAGAAGGACAGGCCGAACACGCCGATACCGGACTTGTTGGCGGCGATCCGGGCGAGCGTTTCGGTGTAGTCGCCGTCGATGTCGACCGCAGCGCCATCCTTGCGGACCGCGATGCAAGCCGCAGCAGCGGCCTTCTCGTCGGAAATCAGCGTCTTCAGCTCTTCTGCCGCACCGGTGGCCTTGCAGCCGGCGCTCAGCAGGTTGAGTTCGAACACTTCACGCGTGCCGTGCTTTTCGCCCGGGATGTAGGCGGCGATTTCCAGGTCCGGAAGGCTGGAATTGACTTCCGACCACTTCTTGTAGGGGTTGGCGACGAGCTTGCCGTCAACGATGACCTGGGCGGCCAGGGCCTTGTAGAGATCGGCCGGAACCAGGTTGAGGTCCGGGTTGCCCTTGTCCGTGGCGAAGACGATGCCGTCGTAACCGATACGGATTTCCTGGATTTCCGTCACGCCGGCGGCCTTGCAGGCTTCCAGCTCACTCGGGTTGATCGGGCGCGAGGCGTTGGCGATGTCGATGGTCTCCGGGCCGACGCCCTTGCAGAATTCCTTCAGACCGCCGCCGGTGCCACCGGATTCGACGATCGGAGCCTTGAACTGCGGGAAGGTCTCGCCGAAGTTTTCGGCGACGATCTTGGCGTAGGGCAGAACGGTGGACGAACCGGCGATCTGCACCTGGTCGCGGGCGGCAGCGGCGCCGGCAAAGGCGACAGAGGCCACCAGAGCGGCGGCGGACATTTTCAGAAGGGTCATGAACAACTCCCGTCAGGGCTGGCACATGGTAACGCCGCCGGCAGCACCGGCGCGCGACATGCGCTGTTTGAAACCTCAAAGCATCTGCCGGTCCTTGATCTTCGGAGCCGGCCGGTGACTTGCCGCGAGGCTCTCCGGTGCTTTTCCTCCGCTCCGTTGGGCCTCGCCAAGGGTTCTTAGCCCCCGTTGGCCCTCCCTTTTATGTCATTTCGATGAAACATTTGTGACAAGCCAATATATTGAAATCATTATATGATTTTACGCACATCCGTGACGCTTCCCGCCTTTATGTCAAAAACGCACGGTAAACTCCGAACCTTGCCCCTCCTGGGAGCGGACGACGAGGCGCGCGCGGTGCCTCGTCAGGATATGCTTGACGATCGCCAGCCCCAATCCGGTGCCTTTTCTGGAGCGGCTCGCCTCCACGTTGACGCGGTAGAAGCGCTCGGTCAGGCGCGGCACATGCTCCGCCGGAATGCCCGGTCCATAGTCCCTGATCGCCACCTCGACGGGCCGGCCCGGCTCGTTCGCGATGCGCACCTCGACCTTCTTGCCCTCCTGACCGTATTTGCAGGCATTCTCCATCAGGTTCTCGAAGACCTGCACGAGTTCGTCCGGGTCGCCCGCCACCTCGACCTTGCCCTGAGGCGCATCCATGACAATCTCGACGCCCAGTTCCTCCGCAAGCGGTGCGAGCGAATCCCTGACCTTGCCGATCAGCGGCACCAGATCGACGATGCTGTCCGGGGCGATGTGGGATTTCACCTCGAGGCGCGACAGCGACAGAAGATCATCGACCAGACGGCTCATGCGCGTCGCCTGGTCGAGCATGATGGACAGGAAGCGCTCGCGCGCCCGGGTATCGTCCTTCGCCGGCCCCTGGAGGGTTTCGATAAACCCGCGCATCGAGGCGAGCGGCGTGCGCAATTCGTGGCTGGCATTGGCGACGAAATCCGACCGCATGCGGTCGATGCGGCGCAACTCGGAAATATCCCGCAGCGAAAGGACGTAATGCGCGCCGTCAGCTTCCGGCAGAACGCGCGCGAGCGGCGCGATGCGCACCACATAGACGGCGTCGGAAGGCAGGCGCTCGGAATGTTCGATCTGGTTCGGCTCGCCCGTCGTCATGGTTTCCCGCACCATGTCCAGAATGCCGGGCGACCTCAGCCGCGCCGTGATATGCGCGCCGTGCGGCACGGGCCCGAACAGGCGCTCCGCCGCGCGGTTCTGGAAGATGACGGAACCGTCCCTGCCGAGCAGGAACAGCGGCAGGTCGAGAGCCGCCGGAACGGAGGCGCAGGCCGCCTCGACGAGAGCGCCGACGTCCACCGCCTCATCCGCCTCCGGTTCCGGCTCGATGTCGATGACGCGGCGCGGCGGGAGATTGGCAGCCAGCAGGGCGAAGACGGCAAGCGTGCCGCCGGATGCCGCAGCCCAGAACGGCGCGCCGGCAAGCGCGGACATCAGCGTGGCCAGCGCCACGGCCAGGAGCACGGTCCATTGCGCGGCAACGGCACGGCCGAGACGGCTTCCAAATGACTGCTGTCCGTTCAAAACCTCTCTCCTTCCGGCCGCTGCGCCCGCTTGCCAATCACGACCGCATATCATCCGATCTTGTCAGATATGCAATTCCGCATCGCCGGTCTTCAACCCGGACGGAAAACATATATTCTGCGCAACCGGAATACAGCAGCAAGGAGACTGGCATGCATCAGGATCAGAAGGGCACACGCGTCGTGGAACTGGAGATCGATGGCGAAAAGCGCCTCTTCGACGTGGACGACCCGGTGCTTCCGGACTGGGTGAAGGACTCAGCCTTCTCCTCCGGCGATTATCCGCACAAGAAAAAACTGAAGGAAAACGAATATATCCGGACCCTGACCAAGCTGCAAAAGGAACTGGTGAAGGTCCAGTTCTGGCAACAGGCGACCGGCCAGCGGGTGATGGTCGTGTTCGAAGGACGCGATGCCGCCGGCAAGGGCGGTGCCATTTCCGCGACGATGGCCTACATGAACCCGCGCTCGGCCCGCATCGTGGCGCTCACCAAGCCCACGACCACGGAGCAGGGCCAATGGTATTTCCAGCGCTACGTCTCGCATTTTCCGACAGCGGGCGAGTTCGTGCTGTTCGACCGTTCCTGGTACAACCGCGCGGGGGTCGAGCCGGTCATGGGCTTCTGCACGCAGGAGCAATACGAACATTTCATGGAACAGGTGCCCCGCTTCGAGAAGATGGTCGTCAAGGAGGGCATCCACTTTTTCAAGGTGTGGCTCAACCTCGGCCGCGAGATGCAGATCAAGCGCTTCCACGATCGCCGCCACGATCCCCTCAAGGTGTGGAAACTGTCCTCAATGGATATCGCCGCCCTGTCCCGCTGGGACGACTATACCGACAAGCGCAACAGGATGCTGAAGGAAACCCACACCGACCACGCGCCCTGGGTCGTCGTCAAGGCCAACGACAAGCGGCGAGCCCGCATCAACGTCATCCGCCACATCCTTTCCAGCCTCGATTATGAGGACAAGGACGAAAGCGCCATCGGCGAGATCGACGACAAGATTCTCGGCTTCGGATATGATTTCCTGAAAAAGTGAGCACCCTGCCCGGCCTTACTCGCCGGGCAGGACACGCACGGAAAACAGGTCGATGCTGCGGCCGGCGCCGCCGAGACCGGGATTGACCAGAAGGGCTCCGGGCGTGCCGGGTGTCAGGCCACGCGGCAGCGTCACGCGGAACAGCGCATCGAACTTCTCCTGATTGGCCGTGAAGCGATGGCGCTCGCACCGCCCGAGGCTGCCGAACTGGCATTGCACCGATACGGTGGCCGATTCGCTGGTGGCCGACTGCATGGTCAGGGCCACCGTCGACGTGCGCCCCGCCATGCGACTGAGCACATCCACCGGGACGTCGATCTGCACCTGCCCCTCGTCTCCCGGCCGGGTGGACGTAATGCGGACCGCCGGGCCGCCGGCGCTCGCGGTCGTCTCCGCCCGCGCCGCCGAGCCCACCCTCAGGCGGGACGCGGCATCGGGCGTGAAAATCTCCACCCAATCGCCCGAAAACCCGCCCTGCGGATCGAAGTTCGGCGTGGAGGAGGTTCCGGCGAAATCCTCGTCGGCCACGCTCGGCGGCGGATTGGGAACGCTGGTGTCGCGCTGCTGCGGGCTCAGCAACGCACCGGAAATGTATAGCCAGGTGGCCCCCATGATCAGCGAAACGCCGAGAATGAAATAGATGAAAAGGCGGGCGAAAAAGCCGCGCCGGCGGCGCGGGCGGGCGGCACGGTTCTCACCGGCGGTCACGCCGTCTTCGAGCGCCACCTGCCGGTAGCCGGCAGCACCCAGCATTTCCCCGTCCGGCACCGCGTCGCTTCGCTCCGCCCGCAGATCGTCGTCATCGGCGTAATCGTCGTCGTAGTCGTCCTCATCGCGTTCCACGGGCGGGACCGTCAGACCGGGTTCGCGGCGCCCGCCGGACACCGGGGCAGCGGCCGGGTGCGAGGACAAATCCGGCTCGATACGCTTGCCGGAGGGCTGCCGGGATGCAGCGGCGGCCTGCTGTTCGCCGGCTTCGACGGTGGCGATCAGCTGCTCCAGCCAGCGGCGCTGCGCCGCGATCTTGCCGGCGTCGCTGACGCCCTGCTTGCGCAGGCCCGCCTCCAAGGCATGACGTGCCGACTGGTAGATGCGGGCCCGTATTTCGGGGTTGGTCCTGTCGGACTTCGCCAGCGCATTCCTGATGGCAGCTTCAAATCCGTTCACATGCCGTCCTTCTCGCAAACCCAACGGACCGCTTCCGCCGGTCCGTTAATACTTCGTGAAAGATTCGGTAACGGCAAGAATGGCAATCCGCAAGCCTCAGAAGTGGCAAGTCCCCGCTGGAATTGACATATGTCACGTAATGACGGCCGAGACCGGCAAAACGGACGCGTGAAACAAAACGGCTGACAGATGCCGGGGACGCCGCTATTGTTTTGACGTTATCGTAAACGTCAATTCTCAGGGAGGAGAACATGGTGCTACCGTCCGTTCTGACGGAAAATCTCAGGTTGCCGGTCATCGGGTCGCCGCTCTTCATCATCTCGCATCCGGCACTGACGCTCGCCCAATGCAAGGCCGGGATCGTCGGGGCATTTCCCGCGCTGAACGCCCGGCCGGAAAGCCAGCTCGACGAATGGCTGGCCGAGATCACCGAAGAACTGGCCGCCCACGACGCAGCGAACCCGGGCAGCAAGGCTGCGCCCTTCGCCGTCAACCAGATCGTCCACACCTCCAACAGGCGGCTGGAACACGACCTGACGCTCTGCGTGAAATACAAGGTTCCAATCGTGATCTCCTCGCTCGGCGCGGTGCCGGAGGTCAACGCGGCGATACATTCCTATGGCGGCATCGTGCTGCACGACGTCATCAACGACCGTCACGCCCGCTCCGCCATTCGCAAGGGTGCGGATGGGCTGATTGCGGTCGCCGCCGGCGCCGGAGGCCACGCCGGCACCACCTCGCCCTTCGCGCTGGTGCAGGAAATCCGCGAATGGTTCGAGGGGCCCCTGCTTCTTGCCGGCGCCATCGCCACCGGCGGCGGCATTCTCGCGGCCCAGGCGATGGGGGCCGACATGGCCTATATCGGCTCGCTCTTCATCGCCAGCGAGGAAGCCCGGGCCAGCGACGAATACAAGAGAGCGCTGACCGAAAGCGCCTCGAAGGACATCGTTTATTCCAACTCTTTCACAGGCATACACGGAAACTATCTGCGCGGCTCGATCATCACCGCGGGCCTCGACCCCGATCGCCTGCCCGAAGCCGACCCGTCGAAAATGGACTTCGGCAAGGCCGGCGACGGCGCCAGGGCGTGGCGCGACATATGGGGTGCCGGCCAGGGCGTCGGCGCGGTCAAAGCCGTCGAACCGGTTTCAACCATCGTGGACCGACTGGCGGCAGAATACCGTGCCGCGCGGCAACGGCTGGCGCTCTGAAACGAGAGAAGAATGCGGCAAACTTTCCGCATTTTTCCCCAATTCAGCGCTTGAAATTAAAACGCTTTGCCTGTATCCACCGCCACACGAAACGCGAGCCGGACCTGCCGGTCAGCGAAGCAAGCCGCTTTAGCTCAGTTGGTAGAGCACGTCATTCGTAATGACGGGGTCACGTGTTCGAGTCACGTAAGCGGCACCATCTCTTTTCCTCACGCTGTTGCAAGCTTCGGTCGCTTCGCCTCGGAGGAAATGCCGGACGACCGGCAGTTGCCGTGAGGCGCCACCTCTTCCCATTGCCCGAACGGATCATTCCTCCATCGCTCGCCTGTCCTGCAGCCGCCGCCTGACGGCTTTCCGCACCCGATACCAATAGGTTTGTTCCGCGCCGTCACTATCGTGCCACGCGCGCTCGTGGCGGGCGAAGGCCTCCTCCTCAGGATCGGGATGGTTGGCGATGATGTCTGCTGCTGCGCGGTCGATGTCCGCAGCGGGAATCAGCCTCGGCTTTATCGTATCCGTCCAGATCACCCGCAGGACCAGCCCGATAAAGATCAGCGCCTGACCGCCGAAGAAGGCGAGCAGGAGCCAGCTTGCTGCCCGGAGGAAAATATCGCCAATCATCCCGAACTGAACCACAACATCCTGTTTAGCGTATAAGAGAATCTATAGTTCTCAATTATGAGAATGCAAAGCTCTCATTTCTCGATTTGCGCACTGCATTGCCACCTCTCTCCGGCAGAGGTGTGCGTATGGAGCTTCAACGACTATTCGGCGCGAATGTGCGTCATCATCGGAAAGCCAAGGGCTGGACCCTTGAGCAGCTTGCCGGGCAAACCGGTATCTCTCGCGAGACCATCGGCAAGATCGAGCGGGGCGTCGCGGCACCGCTTTTCGAGACGGCCGAGAAGATTGCGGCGGCACTCGACGTTCCCGCGCCTGTCCTGTTCGGCGCCGATGCCGTGCCGGGCACCAGGGAACGGGCACGGCTTCTAACCGATATTCACCGTACCCTGTCGCGTATGAACGACGACCAACTCGACCGTGCCGCGAAGATGCTGAAGGCGTTTATGGGGTGAAAAGACGCGAGGGGCAGCGTGAAGTCCGACGGAGGCCTCCGGCGCGGTTTTAGCGACACATAAAGAGCCGGGGAATACGGACTGTCCAGGACGTGGCCGGAGCCCGGAATGGACCTTGCCCGGCTTTCGATCCGCAGGTGAATGGTGGAATGACAGGATGGGGGGGCCTCTGCGGCCGTCGGCAGAAGGGTCTTCGCCAGCGGCGCGGCTCTTGCATCGCAGGACCCGGGACCGTTCAGGTGTCGCTGCGGCTCGGCTTCAGGCTCCGGAGTTCGGAAAAGGCGACAACGCATAGCGGGATCGGCCACAACAGGCACAATCCGAATCCGATCAGCCGGTCCATCAGAGGGAGCCGTCTTCTCCGGCCCTCAAAGAAATTCGCCGTCAAAAAAATAATGGCGATGATGATATAGGCATATTCCAGTATCGCCACAATTCTCTCCCTCGCGCTTCTGCCGTCCATGCTGACCACATAGAAGGCAAACAGGAGGCCGACAGTTGCCCTTGGCTTGTCCGGGCACGATCCGCCATTCGGTGTCGAGTATCGCTCTGTGAGCTTGCGCGAAGATGGAGGCGTTCTGATGGCTTTCGGTTTTCAAACACGACAATATGCCGAAGCAGGCATCGTCGATGCCGCGATATCGTGCAATCGGCGGGAAGCAGCCGTTCAAAAGAGTTGCCGGTGGAAGCGGATAACCGCATGCGTCGAGACTGTGCCCGGCCCATAAATGGCGGAAGGAACCAGAACAATATCGTGGTGACGGGCAAGGTTGCGACGGCAATCGGACCTTCACAGGATTTTGGCACGCCCATATGCCAAAAGCCACCCGCCTCGGAAAACCCTGTGACGCATGGCTTTCTACAGGAACCGGCAGACCGTGGCCTTGTGGGTCAGCCGGCTATAGCCAACCCTCAGATTTTCTTCAATCTCCGGGAAAAGGCCGACTTGATGCCGACGGGAGACGAGGCCATCTTCGCCCGCCTGAGCGCCTCGGCAGCGAACATGGAAATCAGCGGCGGCACCGCGAAAACATAGCGGCGCCAGAGGCGGCGCGGGTCCGACATCAACCGGTAGAGCCACTCGAAGCCGAACCGCTGCATTCCAACCGGCGCCCTCTTCTTGAGATCGGTGATGAATTCAAGGGACGCGCCGCAACAGATACATACGCCATTCGCGCCGGGCTCTTTCGACAGTTGATGCGCGATCAGTTCCGACTGCGGCGAGCCGATCGCAATGAACACGAAATCGGGCCTTCCCGTCGCGGCGAAATCGACGCATTCGGCCATTGCATCCGGATTGTTGATGACGTCCGGAGGAGGAACATGACAGCGGAATTCAATATGCGGAAACCGCTTCGCCATCTTGAGCCCGACCTCTTCATACGGGGCGATCAGAACGACATGATCGCCTTCGCGAATGGTTTCGTGAAACAGCCTTGAAGTCAGATCCGATCCCGTCACAAGATAAAGACGCAGAAACAGCGCGCGCGCCATCCAGGAAATGGGCTTGCTATCGCAAAGCGACAACCAGGCGCCTCTGTATACATCCCGCAATGCTTCATTATCACGCAATCTTACTGCATGATCCACATTCGGCGTCACGATATAAAAAAATTTTTCATACCCATGAACACTGTCGATTAATTCGACAACGTTCTCGAATTCTATATTCGTGTAAGGAACATTCAAAAAATATTCCTTTCTCTCAAAAATGTCTGTATCGATCAAAATATTGGCCACGGTCTCTTCTCCCTCAATCTTTTTTATAGAAATTTAACTTCCGACCGCACAATATTGCTCTTTTAAAGAGAGTCAATCCAGTCACGAACCGATTCGTTAACGCGACTGTTCTCTTTTCGGTAATATTTCTATTCTTCAAATTAAAATTTCGTGATGCAGGTTGCTGCGATATCCCGCACTCATTCTGGATTCTTCAATGTTTCTCGACTGGATAGGGCTCCAATCGCTACTTCCATGTATAATTCAACACATGATCAATCTACAAATCACAAATAAATAATCTATATTGCACATAAATTACATCATAATGAATGATACATTGATTCCATTCGTAAATTTAAACTAAAAAATTCAACAACATCGCGATGGACCCGAACATATCGATCAAGATTAAATCTCGCACACGTGAACGATGCTTCATGGAAAGCTTTGCGGAAACTGAAACGGGAGGGGGATATGATTGCCAAATTGTTGCGGACTGCCCAAAGCGAAATTCCGTTCATAAAGGCTCTTAAAGAAAATGGCGTGCGGCATTACAGGAAATGGCTGAAGCGTCCGCACGAGAAGGATTTCGGGATCCTTCGCCTGATCGATCTCGCGGGACGGGAGATCATCGATGTCGGCGCGAACCGCGGCCAGAGCATCGAGGCCATCAGGGTCTACAACGAGACCGTGAAGATCTGCGCCTTTGAACCGAACGTCCTTCTGGCCAAGAAAATCGAGCTTCGCTACAGGCGCGACAGGAACATCAAAATCGTCAATGCGGCCCTCGGCGAAAAGCCAGGTAAATTCACGCTCTATACGCCGATATACAATGGGCACATATATGATGGCCTAGCTTCGCTGGATCGTGACGCCGCCGAGAGCTGGCTATGCGAATCCTCGCTCTATCTCTTCCGGAAATCGAAGCTGAAGATCTTCGAACAATCGTGTCTCGTCCGCCGGATCGACGATTACGATTTTTCTCCCGGTCTCATCAAAATCGATGTGCAGGGCACGGAACTCAGCGTCATCAAAGGCGGGATGGATACAATCACCCGGCACAGGCCGACGATGCTCATCGAAAGAGACAGGGGCTTCGACGGCGTATCCGCCATTCTCGGAAATCTCGGCTACCGGGAATTCGCACTCGACGCGGGCGGACTTCGGCCGGGCAAGAACAGCGGGCCCAATGCGATCTTCGTGGCATCGTAACCCGCCCGGTCAGGACGACGCATGCCCCTGATAGGGCAGACGTGCCGTGGCGGAAAGCGCCGGCTGCTTCATCAGCAGGGATGCGAATGGCGAGAAGACCTGCCGCATGCGTGACTGGTCCGCCTTGTTGAGCAAGGCGCCTCCCAGTTTTGCGTGCAGCAGCGGGTTCATCACCATTGCGGTCCGCAGCGCCTCGCTGGTCGGCTTGCCCCATTCGACGACGAGGATGAAGCTGTGCAGCATGCGCGCCGCGCCATAAAGGTCGCCCACAGCCACCATCGGCGGAAGATCGAACACGACGAGATCGTAGCCCTCGAACGAGGGCATGAACTTCGTCATCGCATCCGACCACAGGAGTTGGGCCGTTCTTTCCGGCGCGTCCATGCCGCCGAGCGGCAGGAAATCCAGACCCGTCGCACGGTCCGTCTTTACATAGAAGGAGAGGTTGCCATCGCCGAGGCGCAGCATGTCCGACAGGCCCCTGCCCGCCGTCGGCGCAAGCAGCCGCGAAAGCGACATGTTATAGGGTTGCGCATCGACCATCAGGACGCGCTTGCCGGCATTGGCCTGCATGATGGCGAAGTTCGCCGCGATCGTCGTCTTGCCCTCGCCCGCCACGGTGGACGTGATGCCGATCAGGCGGGTCTTCGTCAGCTTTCCCGCTTCCTGAAGCGCGATGTCGATATGCCGGAGCGCATGCCAGAGCGGCGACATCGGCTGGTCGAGCGCCTCGCGGAACATCGCCCCGTCGCTGCCCCGGTCCGGCGCGAGCGTCGGGACAATGCCGAAACAGGGCACGCCGAGGGCATCCAGGATCTGCTCGGGGCTGCGGACCCGGTTATCGATCAAGGCAACGCCCAGTGCGGCGATCACGCCGACAGCCGTTCCCACCACCGCAGCGGCGGCGATGATGACGATCCCACGCATGCTGCTCTTGTGGATCGGAGGCAGGGCCACGGAAACGACCTGCGCTTTCGGCCCCACGTCCTGCAACCGCTCGCGAAGCCAACTGCTGGCAGCCTCGGCGGCCTCCAACCGGTCCAGTTCGAGTTTGGTGATATAGGCGTTCGTAAAGGCGTTCGCCACTTCCGCCGCCCGGTTCGGGTCGGAAGCGGTGTAGCTGACATTGACGAGATTGCTCATGCCGACGCGCTGGACGTTGAGCGGACGCCGGAACTCCTCCAGCGCCCTGACGTCGACGGCTCGTATGTCGAAGGTTTCGTTGTTGTCCTGCGTGCGCTCCGGCAGGTTGGATGGCACGCCTTCGATCTCGATCTTGCCCAGAAGGTCGGTGAGGACCGATTCCGAGGAAATGATCTGGATCTGCGTTTCCAGGAAGGTCGGATCGAACTGCAATTCCGCGAAGAACGCATCGTCGCGGCTCAACGTCAGTCGCAGGTTGGTGACGTTGAGCGTCGACGTGGCCGTGTATTCGGCCGGCCGGTAAATGACATAGGCAATGGCGAGAACGATGGCGATGGCGGGAAAGACAAGCACGACCAGCCGCTGCCCGAGAATGGTCCTGACCATCCAGCGCCAGTCGTAGAGCAGATCCGATGACACGGGAAGAGACTTTTCGAAACTCTTCGTCATAGTGGGCAGGGACATTAAATCTCTCTTGATGTTTCTCTACGCCGCCTGGACATTTCCGGCCGCAGCCGGATCGCGGAAATGCCCGATCTCTTCAATTTTGCGCAATTCCACGAAAAGCTGCCGAACCGGGCGCCTCGATAGAAGACCCGGGGGTCACATCGAACTCCGTCCCTCGAAATCCACCTTGATGATGTCCCCCGGCAGGACCGGCGTCGTTTCCGTTGCCGAAAGCTGCTGCACGTCCTGACCGTTGCCCCTCACGATCGTAAAGCGCAACCTCGGCGAAGAGCCGGCCACGCGGGTCCGCTCCAGTTCCTCGCCCTGCGAGACGGCGCCGCTGACCAGCCTGCTCAGCGTTGCGAACTGTTCCTCCAGCTCGCGCATTTGCGAACGCACCCGTTGCAGGCCCGACAGCGCGTCCGCCTTGCGCTGGCTGTCCAGTTCGTCGATCCGGATCTTCGCGTCCTGGACGGCGCGTTCGGCCCGGACCTTCTCGAACTCGAGCTGCCTCTGCTCGCGCTGGATATCGAAGACGTCGCGCGCAAGCGGCAGGCGCCGGTTGACGGATAGTCCCTGCTGCTCGAGCTTGGTGGCCGTGGCCAGTTCGGCCTCGAAGGATTCGAGCTTGCCGGCGACCGCCTCGAGCTGCTGCGAAATGGATTCTATTTCCATTTCATGCAACTGGACGACCGCACCCAGCGCCCTGCTCTGGTTTTCATACCCCTGCAACTCCGCCTCGAACAGTTCCCTCTGCTCCTCGATCGCCCTGACCAGTTCGGGCGATGCGTCCGCAGGCGTAGGCGGAAACGCCCGCTTGCCGACCTCCGCCTCGAAGCGAATCTGCTCGGCGAGCAGGGCCGAGCGCCGCAGTTCGGCAACCCTCAGTTCGCCGGTGCTGCTGATCGATGTGCGGGCGAGATCCCACTCGGAAAGCCCGACCGCGCGATAGACGCCGCCCGCGATGCTGACGGCATTCAGCACGACCATGTTGGGACGGTAGGAATATTCGCCCGGCGTCGTGACGGAACCCAGAATGTAGAAGGGCCGGTACATGACCACATCGACCGAGACATCGGGAAGCTGCCGCAGATTGGCCTTCGCCTTCAGCCGGTCGGCAATCTGCGTGGCCAGTTCGGAAGGCTGCATCCCGCGCGCCTCCACCTCGCCGATCACGGGAAGCGACACGCTGCCGTTCGCCCCGACCGACACTTCGCCGTTCAGAGCCGGCCATTCGTTGACGTAGACGCGAAGGCGATCCTGAATGTCGAGCGTATACGCGAAAGCGGTGCCCGATCCCGCCGCGAGACAGCACAGGAGCGCCGCCATCGAGGTCGCCTTGCGGACCCATGCAGACATGCGAACACGGGCCGGGAGCGGTGCTTGCCTTCTGGAGATCGTCATCGCCTGATCCTGTTGCTCACACATGAACTATATCGACTGACTAGCGCGGCCATGACGCCGAGTTATCCGGCAGTAGGACCGCACGCCGCGCCAGACGGTCCTGAATAGAATTACTAAACAGGATTTACTGCGAATTTAAAAGAACCGTATTTTCTACAGCGGTAAATTTATTCACAATAACGGGAGTTTCGCGAATTCTGGCACGGCTTGCAATGCCGAAGACCAATCCCATCGTGAGCGACAGAAGATACTGGATTTCTTTAGAAAAGATGACCCATTCGAAAAAAGAATGAAAATATGTGACCAGCATGGCCATCGCGCAGCCCAGAAGAACCACGCCATCTGCTTCGCGGTTGTTGCGCCAGCCGGAAACGAAGGCGACGATCAACGGAACCGCAAGCATGAGACAGAAGGTCGCGAAGCCGGCGTACCCCGTCTCCGTCCCGGCGAGCATGTAGGCGTTGTGGACGATGGCGTTGCGGTTGCCCTCGGCCGGGGCGACCCCGGCCCGATCCGAATAGCCCTGGTTCTTGGCGACGAACACATAGTGGTTCAGGCCGACGCCGAACGGGAAATCATGGATCATGTGGAACGACGCCTGATTGAAGGCCGCCCGCTCGTCGTACACGTCCTCGTTCAGCGGCGCATTCTCGAACCGCTTCTGGAATGTCACGAAAGTGATCGGCCCGACGATGGCGACGGCGAGAAGGGCCGCGAAGCCGACCGCCAGCTTGCGCCGCGTCAGTCCTGCCAGGGCCATCAACAGGAAGGTAGCGCCTATTCCCACCGCCGCAAAGCCGATGGAGGCCCGCGACGCGGTGAGGATGAGCGTGACCAGCGTCATGGCCAGCGGCGGAACGAGGTACTTCAGGCTTCTCTCGCCCGACAGGAGCATGACCAGACATGGGAAAAGGACGAAATGAAGCGCCATGCCGAGCGTGTTCTGATGGACGAAGAGACCCGTGTTCTGCGGAAGGCCGAGGCCGAAACGCTGCCACAGGACAGCGATGAAATGCCCCAGAATGCCGATGAACATTCCCCTGAAGATCAGGTACGGGATTTCCTCGAAGGCGCTGGCCCGCGCAATCACCGCCGTGATGAGGAACATGCGGGCGAATTGCCAGACGCCGAAGAAGGCCGCCAGAGGCTCGATCGCCTGATACATCGACAGTGCGATGACGATTATGTACAGTATAAAAGGGAGGAAGAAGAATACGGGCACGCGGTGTCGCGGCAGGATGAGAAAAGCGATCACGGCCATGAAGTCGATGGCAGTGATTTCGACGCCGTAGACGAAACCCGCCCAGGTCTCCCATGAAACAATTCCTATATCGAGAACCGGTATGGCTGAGAGGAAGAACGGCAGTGCTCCGAAACACGTCCAGAACAGTCTGGATAACCAGACATAGCGTTGAAGCAACAAGGCTATCGGCAGCGTGCTCAGAATTGCGAGAGCGGCGAATGCAATTTTCAAGAAAAATATCCTGAACTTGTTCCATAGATCCTCGTCGGGATCAGATTTATCACAAAGTGCAAGGCGTGGAAGGTAAAAGAGATACGATGAAGCATTTCTTGATATTGTGCCTGTCGCTCCATCTCCTGTGTCCCGCATTCGCACTCGCCAGCCCGCCGCCAGACCCCGCCCTGCACGTTCACGACATCACGATGGCCGCTCCGGACATCATCGCCGTCGAGATTCACGATTCCGCCTTCCTGAGCGGCGAGATCGTCGAACTGGACCGCCCCCGGCCCGAGGCAGTCGGCACCTGGGTCTTCCACGAGAACCGATGGGGCCTGGTGATCGGCCCGCAGCGGCGCCATCTTCGGATGTCGGACGTGCCGCCCGACCGGTTTCTGGAGCGTGCCGCCTTCGACAGGCCGGACGCCTACCGGATCGACGGGGACAACCGCGTCGTCGCCGTCTACCGCAAATCCATGCCCCGCAGCTCCGGGCTCTATCGCGGCGACGGCGGCACCACGCAGACCGGCGCCTCCTTCCGGCACATGCTCTACCTGAAGCTGGATCGCGCGCTGGAGACCGGGCCGCACCGGATCGCGTGGCCGCAGGAGACGTTTCCGGCAACGGACTTCGCCTTCGATCCGCTGACCACCCGCGCGCTGGCCATCCGCGCCACGCAGATCGGCCACCGCTCCCACGATCTCGGCAAGGCCGCCTATCTGGCCCTCTGGCTGCCGGGCGGGCCGGACCACGGCGCCGTGAATTTCCGCACCTACGGCATCGAAGCGTTTTCCGTCGTCGACGCCTCCGGCCGGGAGGTCTTTTCCGCGCCGATCCGGCTGCGCTCCGGCCCGGCCGACCCGGAACCGGCCAACGGCCTTCCCTCGCCGCTCGTCGATTATGCCGATGGCACGCCGCAACCCGTCGAGGATTTTCAACCCGGCGAACCACCGCGCATCACCGCACCCGGACACGGACTTCGCGACGGGACCCGCGTCCTGCTGGAGCGGATGGGCGGGGAGCAGGATGCCTCGGGCCTGCTCGCCACGGTGGCGGAGGCCGATGCCGATACATTCGCCCTCGTCGACCTGGATGGTCCGATACCGCAGACGGCAGCAGCCGGGGCGACCTTCACCTCGACCCACAGGTCGAACCGGGCCGGGACATTCGTCTTCGAACTCGATTATTCCGACTGGGTTCCGGCGGCCTCTGGCGAATACCGTCTCCATATCGACGGGCTCGGCGTCAGCGACACCTTCACCGTTTCGGACGACCGGTGGATGGCCCTGGCGCGCAATGGCTTCGCCGGCCTCTACAACCACCGCAGCGGCATTCCGCTGGACGGCCGCTTCGGCTTCACTCGCCCGGCGGCCTTTCGTCCGGGGCCGGACATGGCAATCGCCGAAAGCAAACTGCCGCTTTCCTGGACCTCCAACTGGCCCGGCGGCTTCATCTCGTTCGAACAGGGCCCCAAGCCGGACTGGGTGACGGGGCGGACCGTTCCTGACGACTACTGGGGCGGCTACATGGACGCCGGCGACTGGGACCGGCGGATACAGCATCTCGTGATTTCCGACGCTTTCATCGATCTGTTCGAAAGGCTTCCGCCTGAAAAGCGCACGGTTTCCGCCGGCATTCCGAAATCGGGCGAGGTGCTGCCGCACCCGGCCTACCGGGATGCGGATTCCCTTCCCGACCTGCTGCACGAAGCCATCTGGAACGTGGATTTCTACCGGCGGCTCCAGATGCCGGACGGCAGCATTCGCGGCGGCATCGAAAGCAGTGAGCACCCCATGCCCGGCTCGACCAGCTTTCTGGAGCATCTTCCGGTCTACGCCTATGCGCCGGATCATATCGCGACATACAGATATGCCGCCTCCGCCGCCCGGCTGGCCCGCGTGCTGCGCGATGCCGGCCAGCCGGCGCTGGCGGACCTGTTCAGGGCCAGCGCGCTGCATGCCTGGGACGCGGCGGAACGGGCCACCGCGGATCCGGACGCGTTCTACGCGGACGCGATTGCCGCCGCGACGAAGGCGGGCGCTTTCAACGATGTGCCGTGGGAGGAGCGCAAGGCGGCCTTGCAGGATTCCGCCGGCGACTTCCGGGTCGCGGCGGCGGCATCGCTGTTTCGCCTGGAGGGAGAGGCAAGCCATGCCGAAATCGTGGAGGAGGCGTGGCGCGGCGGCTGGGATCTCTATCTGCACAAGGGCGATGCGGCCTGGGATTATCACCAGAGCGCGAACGCCGACCCGGCGATCCGCACCGCGATCGGGGAGACGATCCTGCGCGAAAGCGAGCTTCTCCTGTCAGCGCAATCGTCGCTCGCCTATCCGAGCATGAAGCATCCTTACGCGCCGGCCGGCTGGGGACAGGGCGGCCCACCCGACTTCGGCCAGACGCAATTGCTGTTCCGCGCCTATCAGCTGAACGGCAATCCGGCCATCATCCGCCTCATGGAACAGACGATGCACGGCCTGCATGGCGCGAACCAGCTGGGGCTGAGTTTCACCACTGGAATCGGCGTCAGGGGCATCGAGCACCCGTTGCACGAGGACCATCGCTCGATGGGCATCCCGGTGCCACCCGGCATCACCATCTACGGCTGGGCGCCGCAAAGCGCCTCCGCCTATGGCTGGGTGTTCGGCCCGGAATGGTCGCCGCTGGCGGAGGTCGGCCCGGAACGCATCGTCGCCACGCGCCGGATAGAACCGCACCGCTTCACGCTGCCGTTCTTCGAATATCTCGTGGAACATCCCGCCGTGATCATCCAGCAGGAATACACGGTGGACCAGGCAATCGGCCCCGTCACCTTCATCGCCCTCTTTCTCGATTCCCTGCAATGAGGTGAACGGGACGGACCCAGTTCACACCTTGACTGGATCGATACCCGGCAGGTCGGGGCCGAGCGGCACGATGCCCTTCGGGTTCAGGGCCTTGATGGAATAGTAGCCGCGCTTGATATGGTCGATGCTGACCGTTTCCGCCACGCCCGGCAGCCCGTAAACGCGGTGAAGATAGGCGGTGAGCGCCTTGTAGTCCTTCAGCATGCGCAGATTGCACTTGAAGAGGCCGTGATAGGCGGCGTCGAAACGGATCAGCGTCACGAAAAGACGGATATCGGCCTCAGTGAAGCGCTCGCCCGCCAGGAACGGTCCGCCCTGCGCCAGCCTGTCCTCAAGGGCATCCAGCGTGCGGAACACGCCGACGAAAGCCTCGTCATAGGCCACCTGCGTCGTCGCGAAGCCGGCGCGATAGACACCGTTGTTGAGGTTCGGATAAATCCATTCGTTGAGCGTGTCGATCTCTGCCCGCAAAGCCTGCGGATAAAGGTCGACCGCGGAATCGGCGAGATCGCCGAAGCCGGTGTTGAAGATGCGCAGGATATCGGCGGACTCGTTGTTGACGATCGTGCCGGTTTCCTTGTCCCAAAGAACCGGAACCGTGGCGCGGCCCGTGAAGTGCGGATCGGCCTTCACGTAGAGTTCGTACATGTATTCGGCATTGTTCACGCTGTCCGCGATCGCGCCCGGATAGTTGCCGAAGCGCCAGCCCTTGTCGGACATGTCGGGATCGACGACGGAAAGCGAAACGACCTCGTCCAGCCCCTTCAGCTTGCGCGCCATCAGCGTGCGCGAGGCCCAGGGACAGATCAGCGCGACATAGAGATGGTAGCGGCCGGACTCGGCCTTGAAGCCGCCCTTTCCGGTCGGCCCCGGTGCTCCGTCCGGCGTCACCCAGTTGCGGAAGGACGAGGTCTGCCGCACGAAGCCGCCCTGCGCATCCGTCGCCTGCACGGGCTGCCAGTCTTCCGTCCACTTGCCATTCACGAGCATGATGCCAGATCCTTTCGCATCGGGTGCGGCATCGCCCCGCAAAGGGCCCGGCCGCGATTTTTCACGACCATACAGAGCGGACGATCATCCGGAAATGCCGGTTTCGGTTGACAAAGCGGCACCTTGCGGGTGCCGCCCGGATCGCCCGGGGTTTCAGGCGGTCGGCAACGCGCCGACCCCGCCCTTTTCGGCCGACCAGGCAAGCGGCGCATCGAGGAAGGCCTCGACTTCGGCCAGCGTCTTGTCGTCGAAGAGTTTCCGCGTCCTGGCAACAGCCAGGACATCCCGCCAGGTGGCGAGATGATGCAGCCTCACCTTGCCGTTTTCGAAACGCTGCTCCGCCTCCGGGAAGATGCCGTAGTAGAACAGGGCAATGCCGTGGTCGACAACGCCACCGGCGGCGCGGATGGCGTCGATGAAGGTGAACATCGACCCGCCCGCCGTCGTCAGGTCCTCGATGACGAGAACGCGCGCGCCTTCGGGCATGTGGCCCTCGATCTGGGCGTTGCGGCCGTGGCCCTTCGGCTTCTTGCGGCAGTAGATCATCGGCAGCGACAGGCGCTCGGACAGGAAGGCGGCGAAGGGAATCCCCGCCGTCTCGCCGCCCGCGACGACGTCGAAGGCCTCGAAACCGGCTTCGCGCATGATCGTGGAAGCGGCGAAATCCATGACGGCGGAGCGGATGCGCGGGAAGGAGATCAGCTTGCGCATGTCGATGTAGACAGGGCTCTTCATGCCGGAGGACAGCGTGTAGGGCTCATGGGCGGAGAAATGCACCGCCTTGATTTCCCACAGCATGCCGGCCACGAGTTCGGCCACGACCTGCCTGTCGTTGAAGGAATTGACGCTCATCGGATTTTCCTTTCGTAAAGCAGGGTTCAGGCCACGTCCCAATGCAGCGGGAACATGGGGTCGAAGACAGTGACCGGGCCTGCGCCGGTCTCGATCTTTTCGGGAAAGGCAACCGGCGCGTCGCGCCTGACCAGCGTGATCGTCTCCTCGTTGACCGGCAGCCCGTACCAGGCCGGGCCGTTCAGCGATGCGAAGGCTTCGAGCCTGTCGAGCGCGCCCTCCTGTTCGAAGACATGCGCGAGGCAGCTCATCGTGTTGACGGAGGTGTAGATGCCGGCGCAGCCGCAGGCGCATTCCTTCAGCGGATCGACATGCGGCGCGGAATCCGTGCCGAGGAAGAAGCGGGCGTCGCCCGAGGTCGCGGCGGCGCGCAGGGCGACCCGGTGCTTCTCGCGCTTGGCGACCGGCAGGCAGTAATAATGCGGCTTGATGCCGCCGACCAGAATGGCATTGCGGTTGATGATGAGATGATGCGTGGTGATCGACGCGGCCAGATTGCGATCCGCGGCACGGACGTAGTTCACGCCGTCTTCGGTCGTCACATGCTCCATCGTGATCTTCAGGTCCGGCAGGCGCCGGCGCAGCGGATCGAGCACGGTCTCGATGAACACCGCTTCCCGGTCGAAGATATCGACCTCCGGCGTCGTGACCTCGCCGTGAACGCAGAGATTGAGGCCGATCTTCGCCATGCGCTCCAGAACCGGCATGGCCTTATCCATATCGCGCACGCCGCCGTGGGAATTGGTCGTCGCGCCGGCCGGATAGAGCTTCACGGCGGCGATCAGGCCACTCTTCCAGCCTTCTTCCACATCGTCGGGGCTGGTGTGCTCGGTCAGGTAAAGCGTCATCAGCGGCTCGAACCGGTCGCCAGCGGGAATGGCCCGGACGATCCGCTCGCGATAGGCCCTCGCATCGGCGCACGTCACCACCGGCGGCACGAGATTCGGCATGATGATGGCGCGGGCGAAATGACGGCTCGTATCGCCGATCACGCCTTCCAGCATGGCGCCGTCGCGCAGGTGCAGATGCCAGTCGTCGGGACGACGGATGGTGAGCTTTGTCATGGGGAGCCTCCGGAACGGGATGTTTTCCGCGCTTAGCATTTTTGAACGCGGGAAAACAGCGCCGAACGCAGGAAAATCACCCTCTGGACCGGCCGATGCTGCCGGCTTCCGGCCCCCAGACATCGGTCAGGGCGAAACCGTCGCCAAGCGGATCGAACGGATCGAGCGCCACCTGATGCAGGCCGAAGGTGAAGCCGCGTCCGGCAATGGTCGGGATGACCGCCGGACGGCCCGCAACCTCCGTCACGCCGGCAAGGCCGACCTCGAACTCGGACCCGATCGTCGAGCGGGACGTGTAGACGTCGCCGACCTTCACCTTGCCGCGCGCATGAAGCGTGGCGAGATTGGCGGAATTGCCCGTGCCGCAGGGAGAACGGTCGACCCGGCCCGGCCACATCGTGGTCGCGGTGCGGATCGCGCCATCGTCGTCGACGCCGCGGAACATCACGTAGGCGACGCCGGAAATGGCGGGTATCTCGGGATGAACCACCGTGAACTGCCGGTTGATCTCCGCCTTCAGCACCATGCCGGCCTCGACCAGCGCCCGGGCGCTTTCCTCGTTGATCGTCAGTCCGACTTGCTCCGCATCGACCAGCGCGTAGAAAATCCCGCCATAGGAAAGGTCGAAACGCACCCTGCCCCACGGCGCGACCTCGATTTCGGCGTCGAGCGTGTGGACGAAGGAGGGCACCATCGTCAGCGTCACCTTCTCGCAGCGCCCGTCCCGGCAGCGCGCCGTCGCCTTCACCAGACCCGCGGCAGTCTCGAGCATGACGATGGTTTCCGGCTCCGTCATCTCGACCATGCCGCTTTCGAGCAGTGCGGTGGTGACGCATATGGAATTGGACCCGGAGGAGGCATGCGCCTGATCAGGCTGGAGAATGATGAACGCGAAATCGGCTTGCGGGTTCTTCGCCGGCAGGACGAGATTGACGGAGCCGATGGGCGCGCCGCGCGGCTCCAGGCAGACCATGCGCCGCAGGGCCTCGCCCTTCGGATCGGTGTTCAGCCAGTGAAGCTGTTCAGCCACCGTCTCGCCGGGAATCTTCGGCACGCCGCCGATGGCGGCCTTGCCGATTTCACCCTCGCAATGAACATCCAGAAGCTGGAGCGTCCGCTTCCACCGCATTTCAGCCGTCCCTATCGATTCTCGTTGGTGAGGAGTTCCAAAGGCGCGCCGAAGGAGCCGACCGTGGCGCCGACGGAGCCCGTCACCCGCTGCCACTGGCCGCCATAGTTGCGGCGCGTATTGGCGTCGAAAACCGCAATCGGGGTGGAGACGGCGACGGAAGCCGCCTGGCCGACCGTGTTGGCGGCGCCGATGGCCACCGAGCCCAGCGCCTCCCCGAGGCCCACATCCGAATCGGTCACGGTCTGGCCGGCGGCAAGGCGCGTGCCGATGAGCTGGACCACTTCCGGGCTTTCGGCGAACTTGCCGTGATTGAGGCTGTCGCCGGACTTCATCTTGGTCAGGTCGATGACGGTGATGCCGAGCCGCTCCAGCGCCGACCGATAGGGCTCCGCGCCCGGATCGATCTGGCCGAGCCGGTCGACATTGCCCGAAATGCGGCGGGACACGAGCAACGCGCGGTCGTCCTGCGAGGTGAAGATGGTGAAATGCGGCCCTTGCGGGCCGATCTCGGCAAGTTGCCGGCCGAACACATCGACGTCGAGATCCGGCGCGGCGAGGATCACGTTGCCGATCTTCGCCGCCACGCGCTTGTCGCGGATCGCCATCTGGCGGAGCGATTCCATCGCCAGCCAGGTGCCCATCGAATGGGCCATGACCGTGATTTCTTCCACGGACGGATCGTCCGCCAGGCTTTTCAGAAGCTCTTCCAGCGAATCGCGGGAGAAGTTGGTGCTTTCCTTGTCGTAATTGTAATCGAAAATGCTCGCGCGCGACGGCCAGGTGAAGATCACCGGCGCGACGTCGGCCTTGGAATCGTGAACGATCTGCGCGAAGCGATAGACGGCGTCCTCATAACGGTTGTTGAAGCCGTGGACGAAGACCATGACACGATGGCCCTTCCTCAGCGAGCCGTGCATCCACTCCTGCGCCTGCGGCGCGGTGAGCATCGGCTTCACGGAGACGGTGGTGAAGGATGTCCGCGGGTCCGCCGGCAATTTCTTCGGCCATTGCACCTGCCCCACCGTGCGATGGCTTTCCGGCGGGATCGAGATCGTGACCGCGGAAATGGCAAGGCCCGTGCCACGCTCACCGGAAAAGAGCACGGCCGGGTTTTCAGCCGGAGCGCGGGTCGTCGCGACGAGAAGGTTGACCTTCGAAGCGCCCGGCACCGTCTCCGCCGCGGCTTCGGGCGTCATGACCCCGATGGGGCGCCCTCCGCACGAAGCCACGAGAAGCGTCAGCGCCAGAACGGCGACCACCCGGGCCGTGCGCTCCAGGCACCGAAAGTTCGATCCGCCATTCGTGGCCGTCATGCCGCTGCTCCGAAATTCGCCGTTGGTTTATTCTTTAGAGCCCCCGCACGCCGAATGCCAGTGGCGGAAACACCACAGCAACGTAAAAGGGCGCCCAAGGCGCCCTTCCCGCTTAACGATCAACAGACCATCAAAGCAGCATCGTTCCCTTCGAGGCCAGGTTGACGTGCCAGGACAACGCTTCCTCGAGAACGTGCGGGGTGTGGCCGCCGCGCTTGACGGCGCGCTCGTAGTAATCCGTCAGCAGGTCGCGGTAGAGCGGATGCACACAGTTCTTGATGATGAGCGGCGCGCGCTCGCGCGGCGCCAGGCCGCGCAGGTCGGCGAGGCCGATTTCGGTCGCAACGATTGCGACGTCGTGCTCGGAGTGGTCGACATGGGCGACCATCGGCACGATCGAGGAGACCTTGCCGTCCTTGGCGATCGACTTGGTGACGAAGATCGACATCTGGCCGGAGCGGGCGAAGTCGCCCGAGCCGCCGATGCCGTTCATCATGTGCGTGCCGCCGACATGCGTCGAGTTGACGTTGCCGTAGATGTCGAATTCCAGCGCCGTGTTGATACAGATCAGGCCGAGACGACGGGAGATTTCCGGATTGTTGGAAATTTCCTGCGGGCGCAGGATGATCTTGTCCTTGAAGTCGGCGAGGCTCGACATGACGCGGTCGTTCGTCGCGGCGGAAAGCGAGAACGACGTGGTGGAGGCGCGCAGCAGCTTGCCCGAGTCGAACAGTTCGAAGGTCGAGTCCTGAAGAACCTCCGAAAACATTTCCAGGTCGTGGAACGGCGAATCCTGGAAGCCGGAGAGCACCGCGTTGGCAATCGTGCCGATGCCACATTGCAGCGGACGCAGCGCATTCGTCAGGCGGCCCTGCTTCACCTCGTTCTTGAGGAAGTCGAGCAGGTGGCCGGCGATCTGGGCGGTATCGTCATCCGGAGGCAGGTTGTTGGCCGGGCTGTCCGGGATGTTGGTCTCGACGATCGCGGAGATCTTCGACGGATCGACGGCGAAATAGGGAACGCCGATGCGGTCCATCGTGTGGCTGACCTGGATCGGCGTGCGGTTCGGACGCTTTTCCGGGATGTAGACGTCGTGCATGCCCTCCAGCTGGTCCGTATGGGCGAGATTCAGCTCGACGATGATCTGGTCGGCGTCGAGAGCGAAGGTCGCGGAATTGCCGACGGAACTGGTCGGCACGATGTAGCCTTCCTCGGTGATCGCACAGGCCTCGATGACGGCCGTATCGACCTTCCTGATCTGGCCGGCGCGCATGGATTCGGCGGTCAGCGACAGATGCTGGTCGACGAACATGATCTCGCCGTTGTTGATCGCCTTGCGCATGACCGGATCGGCCTGAAACGGCGAACGGCGGGTCAGAAGATGCGCGGCGGCCATCTTACCGTCCATGTCGTTGCCGAGCGACGCGCCGGTGAACAGCTCGATCTTGAGCCCGTCGTTCTTGGCGCGCTCCACCAGCGCCGGCGGCACCACCTTGGCTTCGCCGGCGCGGGTAAAGCCGCTCATGCCGAGACGGCTACCGTTCTTAACCAGCGAGGCAGCCTCTTCGGCACTCACCACTTTATCCAGAAGCGCTTTGCGGCGCACACGGTCACGAAGCATAGGCAATCCCTCTTTGCGTAATGGTCGTAAAACCTTGTTGTCCTCAACCCGATATTCGCGACGGCCGGAGGCATGCGCGAACACACTTATGCCTGCAATAAGCCCCGGCGTTGGAAAAGCAATTATCCAAGAGACTAAGACGGCTCGAAATCCATCCATCTTTTCGCGGCGCGAAGTTCGCCGGGGACGGCGGAAATTTGTGCGGCGCCCGGTCGATATCCGGCGTAATCCGCTGTTCGGCAACGGGTTTTCCGCATGCCGGCCCCGAATGCCGGGCACGTCCACCCTAATCGGTTCAATTCATCGCGACCGCTGGAAGTCACTGCGCCGCAGCGACGATTTTTGCCCGCCGGTCAGGACGGCGCGCGGTCGGGAAGCCAGTCGGAAGGCCGTGAGGAAACGTTGCCGACGGGCGCTATGTGGCTTTCCGCCCAGGCGCGGATGACCGCGCCGAGTTCGCGGAATTCCGCCGCACGCGAAGAATTTCTGCGCCAGCAGAGCCCGATTTCGCGCACGGCCGTGCTGTCCGCCAGCGGCCGTGTCGTCACGTTGCTTTCGTTCAGAATGCCGCTGGCGATCGCCAGATCGGGCACCAGCGTCGATCCTAGGCCTTCGGCGACCATCGCGATCAGCGTATAGAGGCTGGTGCCCTGAAACGTCGTGACCGCCTGTCCCGGCAACGCCTTCAGGAACGGCAGCGCGTGGCTGTGCAGGCAATGGTCCTTTTCGAGCAGCATGATCGGAACGTCGCGCACATCCTCCACGCTGACGTTTTCCAGGTGTGCAAGACGGTCCTCCGGATTGCAGGCGAGGCGGTAGCCGTCGCTGAACAGCATGAACGTCTCGCACCCTTCGGCCTCGTAGGGAAAGGCCATGAGCACCAGATCGAGCCGCCCGGCATGCAGGCGCTCCAGCAGGTCGGCGGTCTTGTCCTCGCGCAGGATCAGCCGCATGTCCGGATAGCGACCGATGATGTAGGGCACCAGCTTCGGCAGCATGAAGGGGCCGATGGTGGGAATGACGCCGAGTTCCAACCGGCCCGAAAGCGGATTGGCGGCGCGCGTGCCGATCTCCACCAGTTCCTCCGCATCGCGCAGGATGAAGCGGGCCCGCTCGACGATGCGGCGGCCGACGGGCGTGATCATCACCGAGCGTTTCGTGCGTTCGGCCACCGGCACGCCGAGCAGCGATTCCAGCTCCTGGATGCCGGCGGAAAGCGTCGATTGCGTCACCTGGCAGGCGTCGGCGGCTTCGCCGAAATGAAGATGGTCGGCAAGCGCTACGAGATAGCGAAGCTGACGCAGATTGGGCAGCGGGGTCAACCGTAAATTCCTCGAAGCAGGTCCGGCCGTTCCTGTCGCTGCCAGACGTTCCTCTCTATCGCACAGGAATGATTCCGGCGCAAATTGCCGACCGCAAGCCCACCCCGCCCGCATTCCTTCCCGACCGGAAAGGCAAACGGCGCGCTTGCCAGATGCGCCCCGGTTGAGAATAGTAGCGGACCCGACCGAACACAGCCATGCAGGACGGATCAAAGTGGCCCGCATTCTCGTTGCCGGAAACATCAATCACGACCGCATCTGGCACCTCGACCGGACGCTGGTGCCTGGCGGGCGTCTGTCCTGCCTCGATCGCGAAATCCGGCTCGGCGGCGGCGCCTACCATACCGGCGCGCAGCTCCTGCGGCTCGGCCACACGGTTCTGATCGCCGGCGGCCTGATGAACGACGAAACGGGACGGGAGGCCCTTGCCGCCCTGAAGGGCATGGGCTTCGACACGACCCATGTCGCAGTCGTCGACGGCAAGACCGCCCCGGCCGACATTCTCCTCGACCCTTCCGGCGAACGCACCATCATCGCCCCGCCCGGCCGCAGGCGCCCGCCCGTGACCGTCTCCGGCGCCGTCGAGGCCGATGCGGTCTACGTGAACGCGGCCGAATGCACGACAGGCCTGCTGGACGCCATGCGGCGGGCGCCGCTCGGCATGGCGCAGTTCCCGGCACGGGAGAGCGCCCGGCCCGCCGATATCCTGATCGGCTCGGCGGCGGACATGAGCGGCCGCGACTATCCCGACATCCTGGCTGCGGCGCACCGCATCGCCGGCGCACGCCTGACCCATCTCGTCATGACCGACGGGCCGGAGCCCGTCAGGCTGATCGACGAAGAGACGATCCGCCTCGTTCCGCCGCCCGGTCGCCTGCGGCTCGCCGACACGATCGGCGCAGGCGATATCTTCGCCGGCAGCTATCTTCATGCCGTTCTCGACGGCCTGCCGCCGCCGGACGCCGCGCTGGAAGCATGCCGACTGACGGAAAGGCGGCTGGTCGAGCGGCAGAACCGCCAGGCGGATCACTCCCCGACATAATCCGAGCGGTGGATGCCGTGACGCTGGAGCTTGTCGTAGAAGGTCTTGCGGGCGATGCCGAGCGCCTCCACGGTGCCGGCCACGTCGCCCTTCTTCTCCCTCAGCGTCTCGCGGATGATCTCGGCCTCGTAGCGGTCGATCCGTTCCGGCAGCGTGCCGCCGCCCGCCGCCGAACCGGCAGGCACCTCCGCCGGCGCCGCGCCGTCCACGCCGAGCACGACGCGCTCGGCGTAGTGCCCCAGTTCGCGGACATTGCCGGGCCAGGCATGCTCGGCCAGATGCCGGGCGATGGCCGGCGTGATCGGCGGCACATCGCGGTCGAAGCGGGCGGCCGCGCGCGCGGCGAAATGCGAGAAAAGCAGCGGAATGTCCTCGCGCCGCTCGCGAAGCGGCGGGATCGACAGCGTCACGACATTCAGCCGGTAATAGAGGTCCTCGCGGAAATCGCCGCGTTCGGCGGGATTGCCGAGGTCGATCTTCGCCGCCGCCACGACGCGCAGGTCGACGGGCCGCACCTCGTTTGTGCCGAGCGGCGAAACCTCGCGCTTTTCCAGAACGCGCAGCATCTTCACCTGGGCCGAAAGCGGCATGCTTTCGATCTCATCGAGAAACAGCGTGCCTCCGCTCGAATATTCGATGCGCCCGACGCGCTTCTTCTGCGCGCCGGTAAAGGCGCCGGCCTCGTGGCCGAACAGCTCGGCCTCGATGACGCTGTCCGGCAGGGCGCCGCAGTTCAGCGCCACGAAATGCCCCGATGCCCGGCGGCTCCAGCGGTGGAGAAGTGTGGCCACCACCTCCTTGCCGCTGCCCGTTTCCCCCGCCACCAGCACGTCGACATCGGTGCCGGCGATATGGCGCAGAGTGTTGCGCAGCCGCTCCATCGCCGGCGTCTGGCCGATCAGCGGAGCATCGCCTTCCGCCTTTTCGGCGGCCTGCCGCAAGGCGCGGTTCTCCATCACGAGGCGGCGCTTTTCCATCGCCCGCAGCGCGCTCTGAACCAGGCGGTCGGCGGGAAAAGGCTTGGCGATGAAGTCGTAGGCACCTTCCTGGATGGCCTTCACCACCATCGGAATGTCGCCGTGGCCGGTCACGAGAATGACGGGCAGGTCCGGATCCATCGCCTTCAGCCGCTCGAAGAATTGCAGGCCATCGATGCCGGGCATGCGGATATCGGAAATGACGACGCCGGGGAAATCGGGGGTGATCTGCCGCAGGGCTTCGGCGGCGCCGGTCAGCGGCGTCACGGAAAAGCCGGCAAGATCGAGCGTCTGCGCCATCGCCTTGCGAAGCTGCGTGTCGTCGTCGACCAGAAGAACGGGACCGGGGGCGCCCATCGTCAGGCCCTCCTCAGATGTACGGAGAAAGAGGCGCCGTCCGGGCCGCTTTCCACCTCGATCCGTCCGCCGTAATCGGCGGCGATCTCGCTCGATATGACGAGACCGAGGCCCAGCCCCGCCTCCTTCGAGGTGTTGAAGGGCGTGAACAGCGCCTCGCGGATCTCCGCCGCAAGACCCGGACCGTTGTCGGATACCGTCAGCACCACCTCGTCCGTCCCCTCCTCCCGCACGCGAACGGAAACCCGGGCGTCCTCGCGGCCCGCGACCGCTTCCAGCGCGTTCTGGAGAAGATTGATGACGATCTGCTCCAGCCGCACGCGGCTGCCGGACACTTTCAGCCCGGCATCGGGGGGAACGATATCGAGCGCATCCATGTGCCCGGCGAAGCGGCTGCGCAGAAGAAGCACCGCGCCCTCGATCACATCCTTCATGCCGGTCGGCCCGGCAGCGGCGCGGCCCTTGCGCGCCAGCATCTTCAGGTCGCCGGTGATCGTACCGATGCGGTCGGTCAGGGCGGCGATCTGTTCCAGATTCTCCTCTACCTCCGTCACCCGACCCCGGTCGAGAAGGGTGCGGCCGTTATCGGCAAAGGCGCGAATAGTCGCAACCGGCTGGTTGATCTCATGGGCGACACCCGCCGCCACCTGCCCGAGAATGGCAAGGCGGTTGGCCTGGACGAGTTCCTGCTGCACGCTCTGGAGCTTGCGGCCGGTGCGTTCATGGCCGGATATTTCCTCCTGCAACCGGTCGCGGGCGGCCGTCAGATCCCGCGTCCGGGCCTCCACGCGACGCTCCAGTTCCTCGCGGGCGACCCGCTCGACCTCGATCTTGCGCAGGGCCTGCTGCCGGCGGCGCAGGACGAACCCCGCAAGGCCGAGTACAGGAAGAAGCGTGGCGAACGCCACCGACCTGTCCTGCCATTTCATGGCGGCGACCGTTTCGGCCACCGGCAACAGGAAATGCAGGCGCCACCCGGTGGTGGGGACGGGAAGGCTGAGCCGCAGGTAATCGCCATCGAGCACGCCGGCATTCGATATCCGGATCGTGTCCTCGTGCTCCCCGGCCCGCTCGAGCGTGGAGAACGGCAAAGGATCGAGCCGGGCATCGCCGAATTGCAGGCTGTCGGCTATGCTCGCCTTCTGCTCGTTGGAAATCGGCGCCACCGCCAGAAAGCGCCAGTCGGGGACGCTGGTCATCAGCACGATGCCGCGCCCGTCGGTGACGTAGACCGGCCGGCCGCCGATGCTCCAGTCGGCTTCCAGCCTGTTGAACTCCACCTTGGCGACCACGACGCCGAGAACCTCTCCCGCCTCGTTCTCGACACGGCGGGAAATATAAAGGCCCGGCCGGAGGCTGACGGTGCCGAGCGCATATTGCTCCGTTCCACCGCGCTCCATCGCATGGCCGAAATAATCGCGGAACGCATAGCTCGACCCGACGAAACTGTCGGGCTCGCGGAAATTGCTCGCCGCCATCGCCACACCATCGGCGCCGATCACGTAGATCACCGAGGCCTGCGTCGCCTCGATCAGGCCCTCCAGCTTGCGGTTGACCCGGTCGACGGCAGCGGCGGAGCGCGTTTCAAGGGCCAGCCGGATATCGCTGTCGCCCGCCAGAACCAGTGGCAGCGCCCGGGGCCTTTCCAGGGCGGCGTTGAGAAGCGCCACCTTCAGCGATGCGTCCGTCTCGGCCTGCGCCTCCAGCGCGCGCATGGCCCTCGCCCGCCCGACCTCACCGGCGGCGAGCAGGGCGGCAACGACCATCGCCGCCGCGATCGCGAAGAAGGCGATCCATTGGCGGCGGGCGCGGATTCGCAGGCGGGAAGCAGGAGAAAGGGCAGCATCGGACATGCGGTTATTGTGCGCATTTTCACACAAACAACAAGACGGAATGTGCGGATATCCGCACGAATGCATCCCGCCACAGGGCAGACAAATTAATTAATCTTTTCTTATCAGCCTTTTATCTCGACAGAACCAAACTGGCACGCCTCTTGCGAATACGGAAACGAACAGCCGCGGACGGCTGCTACGCAACACAGGCGCGCCTCGGAGGCCGGGGAACCGGGCAGGCCCGCCAAGGAGGACATCATGATCGATGAAAAGGTCGTGGCGACCCGCCACGTGCATACCCCTTTCTACAAGCTTCTTTATTTCCAGGTTCTTGTCGCCATCGTCGCCGGCATCACGCTCGGGCATTACTGGCCGAGCGTCGGCGCCGAACTGAAGCCGCTGGGCGACGCCTTCATCAAGCTCGTCAAGATGATCATCGCACCCGTCATCTTCCTCACCGTCGCCACCGGCATCGCCGGCATGAGCGACATGAAGAAGGTCGGCCGCGTCGCCGGCAAGGCGATGATCTACTTCCTGACCTTCTCGACGCTGGCGCTGATCGTCGGCCTCATCGTCGCCAACACGTTGCAGCCGGGCGCCGGCATGCACATCGATCCGGCGACCCTCGACAGCGCGGCCGTCGCCGACTATGCCGCCAAGGCGCATGAATCGACGATCACCGGCTTCCTGATGGGCATCATCCCGGCCACCATCGTCGGCGCCTTCGCCAGCGGCGATATTCTTCAGGTGCTGTTCTTCTCGGTCCTGTTCGGCATTGCGCTCGGCATCGTCGGCGAACGCGGCAAGCCCGTCACCGACTTCATGCACGCGCTGATGTACCCGATCTTCAAGCTCGTCGCGATCCTGATGAAGGCCGCCCCGATCGGCGCCTTCGGCGCGATGGCCTTCACCATCGGCAGGTACGGCATCTCCTCGGTCACGAACCTCGCCTTCCTGATCGGCACGTTCTACATCACGTCGTTCTTCTTCGTGGTCGTGATCCTCGGCGCCGTCGCCAAGTACAACGGCTTCTCGATCTTCGCGCTGATCCGCTACATCAAGGAAGAACTCCTGCTCGTTCTCGGCACGTCCTCCTCCGAGGCCGCCCTGCCGGGCCTGATGAGCAAGATGGAAAAGGCGGGCTGCAAGCGCTCCGTCGTCGGCCTCGTCATCCCGACCGGCTATTCCTTCAACCTCGACGGCACCAACATCTACATGACGCTGGCGGCGCTCTTCATCGCCCAGGCCACCGACATCCAGCTGTCGTTCGGCGAGCAGATCCTGCTGCTGCTGGTGGCCATGCTGTCGTCCAAGGGCGCAGCCGGCATCACCGGCGCAGGCTTCATCACGCTTGCCGCCACGCTTTCCGTTGTGCCGTCCGTCCCGGTCGCCGGCATGGCGCTGATCCTCGGCATCGACCGCTTCATGTCGGAATGCCGCGCCATCACCAACTTCATCGGCAACGCCCTTGCAACGGTCGTCGTCGCCCGCTGGGAAGGCGAACTGGACGAGGAAACCTTCCACAAGGTTCTCGCCGGTGAGCCGGTGGACGACATCTCGGTGCCGGCTGAAGAGGTGACGCCGGCCGCCCCCCAGCCCGCCGAGTAAGCGTCCTCCCGGGAAAGCGGCGAACGGGTCTCTTCATCAAGCGGCCCGCTCCGAAAACAGGAAAGCCGCCGGACATGTCCGGCGGCTTTCCTCGTTCATCGGCCCAAGGCCCGATCTCACGATTCTAGAAATCCCAGTCCTCGTCCTCGGTCGAGACCGCCTTGCCCATGACATAGGACGAGCCGGAACCGGAGAAGAAGTCGTGATTCTCGTCAGCGTTGGGCGACAGCGCCGAAAGGATCGCCGGATTGACCTTGCAGGCCTCGGCCGGGAACAATGCCTCGTAGCCGAGGTTCATCAGCGCCTTGTTGGCGTTGTAGTGCAGGAACTTCTTCACATCCTCGGAAAGTCCCACGCTGTCGTAAAGCGACTCGGTATACTTCGCCTCGTTGTCGTAGAGTTCCAGCAGCAGATCGAACGCGAAATCCTTGACCGCCTGCCTTTCCGCCTCGGACAGCTTCTCCAGCCCACGCTGGAACTTGTAGCCAATGTAATAGCCATGCACCGCCTCGTCGCGGATGATGAGTCGGATGAGGTCCGCCGTGTTGGTCAGCTTCGCACGGCTCGACCAGAACATCGGCAGATAGAAGCCGGAATAGAACAGGAAGCTTTCGAGGAAGACGCTCGCCACCTTCTTCCTGAGCGGATCGCCGCCTTCGTATTCCTTGAGGATCAGCGTCGCCTTCCTTTGCAGGAACTCGTTTTCCTCCGACCAGCGATAGGCATCGTCCACATCCGGCGTCGGGCACAGCGTCGAGAAGATCGAGGAATAGGAGCGCGCATGCACCGCCTCCATGAAGGAGATGTTGGACAGCACCGCCTCCTCGTGCGGCGTGGCGCTATCGGCCATCAGCCGGACCGCGCCGACGCCGTTCTGGATCGTGTCGAGCAGCGTCAGCCCGGTGAAGACGCGGATGGTGAGTTGCTGTTCCTCCGGCTTCAGCGTCGCCCAGGAGGGGATGTCGTTCGAAAGCGGCACCTTTTCCGGCAGCCAGAAATTCGAGGTGAGCCGGTTCCAGACTTCCAGATCCTTGTCGTCCTCGATGCGGTTCCAGTTGATCGCCCGGACGCGGGAAACGGGTTTCACGGCAATGTTCATGGCATTGTTCCTTTGAAAACGGGAGCGGCGGAGAAAGCCCCCTCATCCGACCCTTCAGGCCACCTTCTCCCCGCGGGGAGAAGGAAACCTGCGGCAAACGCTCACGTCCCGCACCGGACGGTGCCATCGGAGTGGCGTCGGTTGCGCCTCTCCTTCTCCCCCGCGGGGAGAAGGTGCCGGCAGGCGGATGAGGGGGCCGATGGCACCGCCCAGGATTACAGCGTGCAGGAGACGCAGCCCTGAACCTGCGTTCCCTCGAGCGCCATCTGGCGCAGCCGGATGTAGTAGATGGTCTTGATGCCCTTCTTCCAGGCGTAGATCTGCGCGCGGTTGATGTCGCGCGTCGTTGCCGTATCCCGGAAGAAAAGCGTCAGCGACAGGCCCTGGTCGACATGCTGGGTGGCCGCCGCATAGGTGTCGATGATCTTCTCCGGGCCGATCTCGTAGGCATCCTGATAATAGTCGAGGTTGTCGTTGGTCAGGAATGCGGCCGGATAGTAGACACGGCCGATCTTGCCTTCCTTGCGGATCTCGATCTTCGAAACGATCGGATGGATCGAGGAGGTCGAGTGATTGATGTAGGAGATCGACCCGGTCGGCGGCACGGCCTGAAGGTTCTGGTTGTAGAGCCCGCCTTCCATGACGCGGCGCTTCAGTTCCAGCCAGTCCTCGCGCGTCGGGATGGCGATGCCGGCCTTTTCGAAGATGGTGCGCACCCGCTCCGTCGCCGGCGCCCACTCCTGCTGCGTATATTTGTCGAAATAGTCGCCCAAGGCATATGTCGAGTTTTCGAACCCCTTGAAGCTCGTGCCGCGCTCCGCGGCCAGCCGGTTCGAGGCCCGGACGGCATGATACGTCACCGTGTAGAAATAGATGTTGGTGAAATCGACGCCCTCTTCGGAGCCGTAGAAGACGCGCTCGCGGGCCAGAAACCCGTGCAGGTTCATCTGGCCGAGACCGATGGCATGGCTTTCGTCATTGCCCTTTTCGACGGAGGGAACGGCCGAAATGTGGCTCATGTCGGAGACGGCGGTGAGCGCCCGGATGGCCGTTTCGATCGTCTTGCCGAAATCGGACGAATCCATCGCGGCAGCGATGTTGAGGGAGCCCAGATTGCAGGAAATGTCCTTGCCCATATGGCTGTAGGACAGATCGTCGTTGTATGTGCTCGCCTCGCTGACCTGGAGGATTTCCGAGCAGAGATTGCTCATCGAAATCCGCCCGGCAACCGGATTGGCCCGGTTCACCGTGTCCTCGAACATGATGTAGGGATAGCCGCTCTCGAACTGGATCTCGGCGATCACCTGGAAGAAGTCGCGTGCCTTGATCTTCTTCTTGCGGATGCGGCTGTCGGCCACCATGTCCCTGTAGTGTTCCGTCACCGAAATCTCGGTGAAGGGCACGCCATAAACGCGCTCCACGTCGTAGGGCGAGAAGAGGTACATGTCCTCGTTGTTCTTCGCCAGCTCAAAGGTGATGTCCGGGATCACCACGCCGAGCGACAGCGTCTTGATGCGGATCTTCTCGTCGGCATTCTCGCGCTTGGTGTCGAGGAAACGCATGATATCCGGGTGATGGGCGTGGAGATAGACGGCCCCCGCCCCCTGCCGCGCGCCGAGCTGGTTTGCGTAGGAGAACGAATCCTCCAGCAGCTTCATGACCGGAATGACACCGGAAGACTGGTTCTCGATCTGCTTGATGGGGGCGCCGGCCTCGCGCAGATTGGTGAGGCACAATGCGACGCCACCGCCCCGCTTGGAAAGCTGAAGCGCGGAATTGATGCCGCGGGCGATCGATTCCATGTTGTCCTCGATGCGCAGCAGGAAGCAGGAAACGAGTTCGCCGCGCTGCTTCTTGCCCGCATTGAGGAAGGTCGGCGTCGCCGGCTGGAAGCGCCCGGAAATGATCTCCTCCATCAGGTCGCGGGCAAGCTGCTCGTCGCCGCGCGCCAGCGTCAGCGCCACCATGCAGACGCGGTCCTCGTAGCGCTCCAGGTAGCGCTTCCCGTCGAACGTCTTCAGCGTGTAGGAGGTGTAATACTTGAAGGCCCCGAGGAACGTGGGAAACCTGAACTTCCTCGCATAGGCCAGATCGACGAGATCGCGCACGAAGTTGAAGGAATAGCGATCCAGAACCTCCTGCTCGTAATAGCCTTCTCTCACCAGATAATCGAGCTTTTCCCGCAGGTTATGAAAAAAGACCGTGTTCTGGTTGACGTGCTGGAGGAAATATTGCCGCGCCGCCAGCCGGTCCTTGTCGAACTGGATATGGCCGTCCTCGTCGTAGAGGTTCAGCATGGCGTTGAGGGCGTGGTAGTCGAGCGACGGCTCGGCGCCTGCCGGCGGCTTTGCGAGGGTCATCTGGTCCAAAATCGTGCGAGTCCCTGTCTGACGTTGTCGACGTCCTCCGCCGTTCCGAGAAGCTCGAACCGATAGAGGAAAGGCACGGCGCATTTCGCGGCGACGATGTCGCCCGCCATCGCGAAAGCCGCGCCGAAATTGGTGTTACCCGCGGCGATCACGCCGCGGATGAGCGCGCGGTTGGCGGGATCGTTGAGAAAGCGGATGACCGGCTTCGGCACCGCCCCCTTCTCTCCCCCGCCGCCATAGGTCGGCGTCACGAGCACATAGGACTCCTGCATCGCCGGTGCCGGCTCATCGCCCGCAAGCGGCAGGCGCAGCGCCGGCACACCCAGCTTCTCCACGAAACGGCGGGTGTTTTCCGACCGGCTGGAGAAATAGACGAGCCCACCCATGAAACCGCCCCCTTAGGCGAGACTGCCGATCATGTCGGGACGGAAGCCCGACCAGTGCGTTTCGCCGGCGACCACCACGGGCACCTGCCGGTAGCCGAGGCCCTGGACCAGATCGAGGGCGGCCGCATCGCGCGAAATATCGACGACGTCATAGGGAATGCCCTGCCGGTCGAGGGCGCGGGTAGTGGCGGTGCATTGGACGCAGGCGGGCTTGCTGTAGACGGTGACGGTCATGGGTTCCTCGTGAGACGTGAAAAGGCGCATGCGGGATCGTTCCGGCGCGGCAGGCGCCGGTCGAGAGAATGGATAGCAAAAGGACGCAACGGGCCGGGACGGCCTGACGGATCAGGAGCCGGGCAAGCGGAAACGGATCGAAACGGACATGGACTTCACCCCGAAGCTGACGATTGGCGACGCTTCGGAGGCTGCGGCGCGCCCGGCCTGATGCCGTGCGAAAACCGCGACCTGCCGGACACCCCGCCGGTGGACGTTCACGCGCTGAGGCAGGTCTCCTGGCTCGCAGGTCAACGCTCCCGCCCCGCCTTCCCGGGCTTTCGGCCCAGTGGCATTTCGGAACGGGCGCTCGCCGCTTACAGTTGCGGGGGCAGCTCCGGAATTGCAGCCATGACAGCCGCGCACCGGATTCCCGTCTTAGCCCGCGATCTTTCGAATCGCGAGAACCTCAGACACAAGATATAGTAGACATCGTGAATTTTCCGTCAACAAATTCCTATATCTGCTCCCCACATTTTTACGAGAGAGGCCAGCCGCGATCACGCGGCGGTGGGGCAACCATAGCCGTCGATGGCCTGCGCACAGAGCCGTGCGGGCGCTTGCCGGAAGCGACGGGACAAAGGCCGTCCACGCCGTCCATCCGGTGAATGTCACGGTTTTCGGTGTGGGGGAACCGGAGATCAGGGAACGATCAGCGTTCCCGCACCGCCCTCGGTGAAGATTTCCAGCAGCACGGCATGCGCGGTCTTTCCGTTGAGGATGACCACGCCCTGGACGCCCGCATTGATCGCGTCGATGCAGGTTTCCACCTTCGGGATCATGCCGCCCGAAATCGTGCCGTCGGCGATCAGGGCGCGCGCCTGCGACACGGAAAGTTCCTTGATCAGCTCGCCGTTCCTGTCGAGCACGCCGGGCACGTCCGTCAGGAAAAGAAGGCGCGTGGCGCGCAAAGCGCCGGCAATGGCGCCGGCGAAGGTGTCGGCGTTGATGTTGTAGGTATGGCCGTCGCGGCCGGGTGCCACCGGGGCGATGACCGGGATCATCTCGGACTTGGCGAGCAGATCGAGCAGCGTGCGGTCGACTTCGACCACCTCTCCGACGAAGCCGAGATCGAGGATGCGCTCGATATTGGAGTCGGGATCGCGCACCGTCTTGTTGGCCTTTTCGGCGAAGACCATGTTGCCGTCCTTGCCGCACAGGCCGATGGCCCATTCGCCCGTCTGGTTGATGAGCGCGACGATCTCCTTGTTGATCGACCCGGCCAGAACCATCTCGACGATTTCGACCGTCTTCTGGTCCGTCACGCGCAGGCCGCCCTCAAACTTGGATTCGATGCCCATCTTGTTCAGCATAGCGCCGATCTGCGGCCCGCCGCCGTGGACGACGATGGGATTGACGCCGGACTGTTTGAGCAGCGCGATATCGCCCGCGAAAGCCTTGCCCAGTTCGGCGTTACCCATTGCATGGCCGCCATATTTCACGACGATCGTCTTGTTCTCGTACCGCTGCATGAAGGGCAGCGCCTGCGCCAGAAGCCGGGCCTGGGTTTCACTTTCCGAAGCGCTCATTCGATCCTCCATGCCTGTGTGTCGCGGCCTTTTAGACCATGTTGCGATCCGAGGGAATAATGGCCGAAAATATTACGCAACTGTGACATTAAGTGCGCCTCCATCGCCCATTGAAGAATTGACAGTTCGGCCAAAGCAGGAAAAATGGTTAACAAAAGGCTAATTCCGGAAATGTTCCGGACTATTCGGACAGCAGGAACACACGATTATGACAGTACCCGTGGGAGGAACCGGCAGTGGCGCGCATGACGAAGTGCTGGCCGGCGAATATGTCCTGGGCGTATTGCCGGCAGATACGGCGCGGCAGGTGGAGTCCCGTGTGCGGACCGACCGCCACTTCGCGGCGATGGTCCGGCGCTGGCAGGAAAATCTCAGCGATTGCGACGACGGCGATGCCGATCCCTGGATGCTGGCGGGCAGCGACCGCGTGCCGGGCGCGCGCCTGGCGCCGGGCTTCTCCATGTCCCGCCTCAAGGCTTGGCAGTCGTTCGCCTTCTGGCGCGGCTTCGGCTTCGCGGCGCTCGGCCTGCTGGCGCTCTATGCCGTGATCGAGAGCCGCAACACCGTCACGGCGCCGGCAGCGCCCGTCGAGGCGGCGGCCAGCGTGCTGACGCCGGTCTACGATCCGGCGGCCGGACGCATCATCGTCGATATCGCGACGCCGGCGAAGCCGTTTCTCAACGTCTGGCTGATCGAAAGGGCGGGACAGGCGCATCTGCTGGGCAAGGTGCCGGCAAACGGCACGGTGGCTCTCGACGCGGACATGAAGCAGCGGCTGGCCGACGGCGCCAGCATCGCCGCCGTGCCGGTCGATTAAAGCAATTCCGGGAAAAGTGCGCGGCCGATTTCCGTCCGGAATCGCCTCAAGACAATGAGATGAAGCGGTTCAGCCGGGCAGGCCGAGCGTCCGGGCGATCTCGGCGCGCAATTCGTCGAGGCCCGAGGCTTTCTCCGACGATGTGGCCAGGATTTCCGGATAGGCCGCCGGGCGCTTGGCGATCTTCGCCGCCGTTTCGGATATCAGCCGCGGCACGCCGGCCGCCTTGATCTTGTCCGTCTTGGTCAGAACGATCTGATAGGAAACGGCCGCCTTGTCGAGCAGGCTCAGCACTTCCTCGTCGTTCTTCTTGATGCCGTGACGGCTGTCGATCAGCACGTAGACGCGCTTCAGGGTGGCGCGGCCGCGCAGATAGTCGAAGACCAGCTTCGTCCAGGCATCCACCTGCTCCTTCGGAGCCTGCGCATAGCCGTATCCGGGCATGTCGACCAGCGCCGCCGGCGGCAGGTCGTCGCCCTGCCCCGAATAGCCGTCGGGCACGAAATAGTTCAGTTCCTGCGTGCGGCCCGGCGTATTCGAGGTACGCGCCAGCCCTTTCTGGCCGACCAGCGCATTGATCAGCGACGACTTGCCGACATTCGAACGGCCGGCGAAGGCAATTTCCAGCGGGCCTTCCGGCGGCAGGAACTTCATCGACGGCACGCCCCGGATGAACACCCAGGGATGGCCGAAGATCGGTCGTTCAGTCTTGCGGTCGGCCTCGGCCATGTTCGCTTGTCCTCGCTGCGTCCGGGACCCTGACGATCCCGCTTCATCAAGCAAAACCCCGGGGACCGGCCCCGGGGTTCGATTTCACTTCTCGGTGGGCGCCGATCCCTTTCGTCGGAACAGGCCCTTGAGATTGTCGAACAGCTCGATCTTCGCGCCGTGCTTCTTCATGATCAAGGCCTGCTGGGCGACCGAGAGCGTGTTGTTCCAGGCCCAGTAGATCACCAGACCGGCCGGGAAGCTCGCCAGCATGAAGGTGAAGACCAGCGGCATCCAGTTGAAGATCATCGCCTGCGTCGGGTCTGGCGGCGTCGGGTTCATGCGCATCTGCACGAACATGGTGATGCCCATGATGATCGGCCAGATCCCGAGATGCAGGAAGGCCGGAACATCGTAGGGCAGCAGGCCGAACAGGTTGAACAGCGTCGTCGGATCGGGCGCCGAAAGGTCCTGGATCCAGCCGAAGAACGGCGCGTGGCGCATTTCGATGGTGACGTAGATCACCTTGTAGAGCGCGAAGAACACCGGAATTTGCAGGAGCAGCGGCCAGCAGCCGGCCAGCGGATTGATCTTCTCCGTCTTGTAAAGCTCCATCATCGCCTGCTGGAGGCCCATGCGGTCGTCGCCGAACTTCGCCTTCAGCTCCTCCAGCTTCGGCTGGACGCGCTTCATGTTCGCCATAGAGGCATATTGCTTGTTGGCGAGGGGGAAGAAGATCAGCTTCACGACGACGGTCGTCAGCAGAATCGCGACGCCGAAGTTGCCGATGTAGCGATAGAAGTAGTCCATCAGCTTGAACATCGGCTTGGTGATGAAATAGAACCAGCCCCAGTCGATCATCAGGTCGAAGCGCGGGATGGCGTACTGCTCCTCATAGGCATCGACGATCGGTACTTCCTTGGCCCCGGCGAAGACGCGGGTCTGAAGCTCGACCGGCTGGCCGGGCGCAACGGAAAAATCCTCGTTGCGGTAGTCCGCCTGGTAGCGCGGCTGACCGTCCTTGAAATGCGCGAAGCGGGAATCGAAGACCGCGTCCTGCGGCGGCACGAGGGCGGCGGCCCAGTACTTGTCGGTGATGCCGATCCAGCCGCCGGTCGCCTTGGCGTTCTCGATCGGCTTCTCGTCGACGCTGTCGTAATGCTCCTCGATGAAGGAGCCGTCCCTGCCGATGACGCCGAGGAAGCCTTCGTGCAGAACGTAGATGGAGGGCGTCGTCGGCTTGTTGGCGCGGGTAATGCGGCCATAGGAGGCCAGCGTCACCGGCTCGGAACCGGCATTCTCGATACGGTCGGTGACGGTGAAGAGGTAATGCTCGTCCACCTCGATCCGGCGGGTGAAGGTCACGCCCTTCTCGTTCACGAAGCGCAGCGTGACCGGCGTCGTATCCGTCAGCCGCGAACCTTCGGCCACTTCCCAGACCGTCGCCGGGCCGGGCACGGTGCCGGACGTCTCGCTTCTCACGAAGCCGAGTTCGGCGAAATAGCTGTTCGGGGCATCGGAGGGGGAAAAAAGCGTGATGATCGGGCTCGTCTGCTCGACCGTCTCCCGATATTCCTTCAGGTGGATGTCGTCCAAGCGGGCACCGGTCAGATTGAGCGTGCCGGAAATGGAGGGCGTGTCGATCTCGACGCGGGCCGAGCGGGCAAGCGCCTCGTCGCGCGAGAGGGGCTGCGCGGCCGTGGTTGCCGAGGGAACGCCGGCACCGCCGGTTGCGGAACCCGCCCCGCCCGGCTGCGCGGTCTGGGGCTGCGTCTGCGTCTGGGCGGCGCGTTCCGCTTCCTGGGCCTGGCGCCGCTCCAGACGCGGGCCCATGTAAAGAAACTGCCAGGCGAGCACGATGATCACGGACAGGACGATCGCCACCAGATAATTTCGATTCTTTTCCATCACTCTTTCCTGGGGCCTTTGCCCTGACTTCGCTTTGGACCGGGCCGGCCTTTCACGCGCGCGACAAGTTCGTTTGCCAGACGATCGAACGGCGCCGTCAGCGCCTCCCGACGGGCGACGATCACATAATCATGTCCGGGCTGCATTGCAATTGCGGCATGGAGCCTGACAGCCTCCCTGAGACGCCGCTTCATCCGGTTTCTCTCGACCGCATTGCCCTGCTTCTTCGTGACCGTGAAGCCGGCCCGCGGGGGCGTGTCGGGACGCCGCCGGTCGAGCACCTCGAGAAGAAACAGGGGACCCCGGCGCTTCTCGCCCTCCCTGACGGCGAGAAATTCCGGCCGGCTTTTCAGCCGCCCGGGCATCTGTTCCAAAGTCTGTGGGTCCGTCATTCCGGCAACCTCAAGACATCACCGGAAGGGCCGGAACCCTGCCGGCGCGTTCATCCCCGGACCTCGGCGACAAGGATCGGGGCGCGAGGCATCAAGCCGACAGACGCTTGCGGCCGCGGGCGCGGCGGGCGTTCAGAACGGCGCGGCCGCCCTTGGTTGCCATGCGCGCACGGAAGCCGTGACGACGCTTACGGACGAGCTTGGAAGGCTGATAGGTACGCTTTGTAGCCATGTTATTTAAATACCGCGGAGTGCGGCCCTTCTTGATCTGAGCGTTATGATTGCCGAACGGTGCATTACCTTTGCCCGGAAGGCAGGCGGCAAGCGGCCGAACGTGCCGGCTTATAAGGGCATGCGGCCCGAAAAGTCAATCGCCGCAGGGCGAAAGCCGGATCACACTATTTTTGGGAAGAGGACCCCAACGCTTCGTTAAGCACGGCGCCGTAGACTGGGCAGGAAACGCAAGCGGTGCGAATGCAGGGGAGAACATCCGGCCGCTTGCAGGATATGTGGAGGACAATCCCTTGAGTATCGGACGCAAGATCAATCTGCTGGTGGCCTTTGCCAGCCTCATGGCCATCATCGTGAGCATCGTTTCGCTTTATGCTCTTTCCCAGTATCACAGCAAGTCGCAAGCCTACGAAACGGCGGCGACGCGCGCCTACCAGGGCGAGCGGCTCAACCGGCTCGTGACGGCGGTCGTCATGGAGGCCCGCGGGATCTACGCCTCGAAAAGCTCCGAGGATGCGAAAAGGTTCGGCGACGGCCTCACGAGCACCCTCTCCGACATTCGCGGCCTGCTGGCCGAATGGGACAAGCTGGTTCCCGCCACGCAGCGCGCCGAATTCGACAGGATGGTCCAGCAGGCCCGCGAATTCGAGGCGTTCCGCTCGGAAACGGTGCGTCTGGCCGAAACGGAAGGTCCCGCCGCCGCCAACACCCAGGGCAACAACGAGGCCAACCGCGCCAACCGCAGGAATTTCCAGGCGGCGATCGATTCCATCGTGGATTCCGACAAGGCCGAACTCACCGCCGTGACCGCCAGCCTCGCCAGCTTTTCCACCATGATCGTGGAACTCGTGCTCGGCGTCACGGCCTTCGGCATCGTCACCGGAACGGGCGCCGGCTTCTATGTCGCCAACCGGCAGATCAGCCGGCCCATCCGCGAGATCACGACGTCGATGCGCGAAGTCGCCGACGGTCGCTACGAGACGGACATTCCGCATACCGGACGCCGGGACGAGATCGGCGCGATGGCCGGCGCCGTCGCTGTCTTCCGCGACAACGGACTGGAAATCCAGCGCCGCGACAGCGAGGAAAAAGCCATGCGGGCGCGCAGCGACGACCTTCAGGCCGGGCTTTCCGTCGTCGTCGCGGCCGCCGCCGAGGGCGATTTCAGCCGCCGCATCGACAAGACCTACGACGACGAGAACCTCGACCGTTTCGCGGCAAACGTCAACGCGCTGCTGAACGGCGTGGAAACCGGCCTGACGCAGACCGGCGAAGCCGTGTCCTGGCTGGCCGAAGGCGATCTGACCCGGGGCATGCGCGGCGAATTCCGCGGCGCCTTCGCAGACCTTCAGCGCAACTTCAACAGCGCCCTTGACGCGCTCCGCGCCGCTCTCGGCGACGTTCGCGCCAATACCGACCAGATCGAGGCCAATGCCGGGGAACTGCGCAGCGCCGCCGACGATCTTTCCAGGCGCACCGAGCAGCAGGCCGCCGCGCTGGAGGAAACCTCCGCCGCGCTGGACGAGATCACCGCCGTCGTGACCGCCTCGTCGGAGCGCGCGCAGGAAGCCAGCACGATGGTGGCCGAAGCGAACCGCAGCGCCGCCGAATCCGGCGCCATCGTCCGCGACGCCATCGCCGCCATGAACCGCATCGAACAGGCGTCCGGCGAAATTACCCAGATCATCAACGTCATCGACGAGATCGCCTTCCAGACCAATCTTCTCGCGCTGAACGCCGGGGTCGAGGCCGCCCGCGCCGGCGAGGCCGGCAAGGGGTTCGCCGTCGTGGCGCAGGAAGTGCGCGAACTCGCCCAGCGCTCGGCAACCGCCGCAAAGGACATCAAGGAGCTGATTTCCAAATCCGGCGATGCCGTGAAGAGCGGCGTCACGCTGGTGCAGCAGACCGGCACGGCGCTTTCGGGGATCGAGACCCGCGTTCTGACGATCAACGACCACATCCAGTCGATCGCGACGGCCGCCTCCGAACAGTCCTCGGGGCTCAAGGAAATCAATACGGCGATCAACCAGATGGACCAGGTGACGCAACAGAACGCCGCGATGGTGGAGGAGACCTCCGCCGCCACGTCCCGGCTCTCGTCCGACGCGCAACGGTTGCTCAGCCTGGTGGACCGCTTCCGGCTGGGCGAAGCAAAGACACCGCGTCCCGCCGCCGTCCGCGCCGGCACCGCGCCGGTCGCCTCACCGGCGCGGGAGATGGCTGCCAGGGCTGCCGCGGCCTTCGCCGCGCCGCCGCTTGCCCGGGCGTCCGGCGACTGGCAGGAGTTCTGATCGCCGGCTGCTTCCTTTCGCCGCGACAGGGGGCTGGAAATCGCGGTGCAGCGCTTTAGAATAGGCGCATAAGCAAACCGTTGCCCGGGGGCGTGACGACCCTCCGGCGGCGAGACGCCAGAAAGGCAAAGCCGGACGATGGACCAGAAAGCCGAAGCGGAGCACGGGCAGCGGGCGATCGAACGCCTGCCGGGCTTTTTCCGCGGCCTTTCCGGCCGGCTGCTGGCGCTGACGGTCGTCTTCGTCATGCTGGCGGAAGTGCTGATCTTCGTGCCGTCCATCGCCTCCATGCGCCTGCGCTGGCTTCAGGACCACCTCGCCATCGCCGCCGCGGCCGGGGTGGTGATCGACGGTCTTCAGGCGGAACTCCCCCCTTCGGTCCAGGCCGACACGCTGCTGGCGACGGGCGCCCGCGCCATCGTGCTGCGCAAGGACGGCACGTCGCGGCTGATCGCGGTGTCGGAGGACATGCCGGGCGAGGTGGACGGCCATTACGACGTCGGCCACACCGCCCTCGTGGCAACCGTCAGCGACGCGTTCGACACGCTTCTGTTCGGCGGCTCGCGGCTGATACGCGCCTACGGCACCCTGGGCGACACCGACATGGTGGTCGAGCTGGTGATGCCGGACGAGCCGTTGCGCCGCGCCATGCTCGTCTATGCCCGCAACGTGTTCGCCATCTCGCTGGTGATTTCGCTCATCACGGCAGGGCTCATCTACGTGTCGATCAACCGCATGATGATCCGACCCGTGCGCAGGCTGACCAACAGCATGAGCGATTTTTCCGCCGACCCGTCCGATCCGGCCCGCATCATGGTGCCCGACACGGGCGGCGACGAGCTGACCATTGCCGGCCAGCACCTCGCGGCCATGCAGACCGAACTGCAACGGACGCTCAAGCAGCAGAAGAACCTCGCCGATCTCGGGCTGGCCGTCTCCAAGATCAACCACGACATGCGCAACATTCTCGCCTCCGCCCAGCTCATATCGGACCGGCTGGTCGACGTGGACGATCCGATGGTCCGCAATTTCGCCCCGAAGCTGCTGCGCACCATCGACCGGGCGGTGGGCTATACGAACGAAGTGCTCTCCTATGGCCAGACCACCGAGGCCGAGCCGAAACGGCGACGCCTGCCGCTTGCGGCGCTGGCGCGCGAGGTGCGCGACATGCTGGGCCTCGACGCCGCGGGCGGCATCGAATTCGTCATCGCCATCGACCCCGGTCTCGAGGTGGACGCCGACAGCGAGCAGCTTTTCCGCGTCATCAACAATCTCTGCCGCAATGCCCATCAGGCACTCGCCTCGATGATACCGGGCGATCCGTCGCTGCCGCGCCGCATCACCGTTTCCGCTGAAAGGCGGGGCACGGTGGTGGCCATATCCGTGGACGATACCGGCCCGGGCATGCCCGACAAGGCACGCGAGAACCTGTTCCGGCCCTTCCGCGGCGGCGTGCGCTCGGGCGGCACGGGACTTGGCCTCGTCATCGCCCGCGAGCTCGTTCTGGCGCATGGCGGCACGATCGCACTGGTCGAGAAATCGACGCCGGGCACGGAATTCCGGATAGAAATTCCCGACCGCCCGGTCTCCCTGCATGACTACCGCCAGCGGAGAAGCTGACATTTCCCGTATAATCAACAGGTTACATATTTCTTCCCGAAAAAATTTCCTCGTGCGGAGAAATTCGCTTGCAATCGAACCGGCGACGTTTTAGAGGATCGCCACGCAAGCGCAACGCCGCTCGCCACCGCCGAAACGGCACGCACCCGTAGCTCAGCTGGATAGAGCACCAGACTACGAATCTGGGGGTCAGGAGTTCGAATCTCTTCGGGTGCGCCATTTTTTCAATAACTTAGCCGATCATCGCAGACTAGAAAATCAAATTAGTCCGCGATTTAGTCTGCGGAACTTGTCTCCTCGCTACGACGCTCCATCTACTACACGATCCGTAGTTCGCCCCTGAATTTCACGATCGCTGATTTTCAGATCGGGCAACATCTACCTCGTTTACGCGACCATCCTTCATAGGCAGATCCGTATCGGGCGAGAAATCTCAGCCATCATCCTCCCACTGCCGCTATGAAACACAGAACGGGGGGACTACCTATGCCAATAGGCCGCAACCAATTGCTCTTCCGGCTTGACGCCCCGGTCGGAGAGAACGGATCGAATGCGCTTCGCAGCATCTGCTTCACATGCGGCCCAGACGAACCGTCGGGAGGATGCGGCAGGAATTTCCATCGTACGCAGTACATCCGGAAGGATACTGGCGGAGCCCTGCTTTCCACGATAAAGCCACCGAGTTTCGATCATAGCCTTACTTTCCATAGGAATCGTATCCTGCTGCGTCGCGACTTCCACGACAAGCTTTACGGTCACGGTTTCGTCGAGAGACGCGATAAGGCGACGAATCGCGGGAAGAGCGGTTTCATCTCCCGCAAGAAGATAGGATCGGGCCGGGCGAAGTGCCTTGCCGATCGGTCCGGTAGCCCCCACACGATCCAGTGGTTTGGCCTGCCGGGCCCAGTCTGCTCCCGGCCCGTTCGCTCCATGCAGCAGGAATTCGACATTGATCGTGCCTGCAACCGAATCGACCGAAGAGATCGTGTACGTCCGCCAAAGAGGTTTTGGATGATCCGCTCTTGGCTCTCCATTCGCATCCGACCGGATGACTGATGCCGTGACCTCCTGAAAATTCAGCATGAGACGCAGGTGGATACGATCCGCTCTGTCGAACGACGCTGCATGAGAAGTCCGAAAGGTAATGCGACGATTTTTCGGGGAAAGATCTTCTACGCCAGCAACCGTCAATACAAGAAGGCCAGGCGGAAGAACGGAACTGCGACAGTTCTCGCCCCATTCGATTCTCCCCTCACCATCGCATGCCCCGGAAACGGCGTCCTCAAGCCATAGTTTAGAAAAGTAGAGCGTATCGGTATCGACCGCTGTGATCTCTACGGAAATATTGCTGTCGGATAATCGCAAGGCAGCCGACAAGTCCGGCATTTCAACGAAAAGAGTGTCATTCAGCTTTCGAACGCTGACGTCGTGCTGGCGCAGGTGAGCGTGAAGCCTTGCAAGCACAAGGCTTGCGTCATCACCCGGCATGATCGTCGCATTCGCGACATGAGGCAATCCGCGACGAAAAACGGCATCATCGGCCAGCACGTCAACCTCGTCATCGTTCATTTAAAGTCCCTCATCCGGCGCATGCGCCGGATGCCAGAGCCGGTCGGAAAAAAAGCGCTGTCTGGAGATCGACATGATGGCCGCCCGCTTTGTGGGCAGGTCAACGCTTTTGATATGGGAAAAGCCCGAACGTTGCAGGTTACGCAATTGCCGGAAATGCCTGCTGCTGGGCTCCTGAATGATCCGTTCCGTGCGGGCATCGTCCAAGAACATGAGATGCAACAGTGAGGGAAGCCACGCCGTATACCAGGGCTGCCCCCTGAACGCATCTTCCCCGACGATCACGTGGCAGCCCCGGTCATAGTCGCCAGCGTCGCAAAAAGTGCCGATGATGTCTTCCTTGGCCCAATAGATTTCAAAGTAGGAAAAAGCTTTCTCATCGAACCTGCCGATCAATGGAATGATATGCGGGTCCGAGAACATTCCCTCCAGATACCGACGATGCCGGTCTTCGTCTCCAGCCTCATTCCAGAATTCGTTGACTCTCGGATCGTTCATCCAGCGGTGGATGTCAGGCAGGTCCTCCAATGTCGCAACGTCGAAAGAAAGAGTCCCTCCGAGCCAGGGAATGAAACGGGCATACAACCTGCCCTGCGGTTTAGGCGGGCGCGACGGGTGTGCGATCCTTCCATCGTATACGTCGTGGCGCGGATAGGGCTGGTGTCCGGAGGTCATCCACAAATTGGCTGTTTGCCAGAACATATCTGCCAGAACGTATGGCTGCGAGAACAAGCCATCCACAAGGATATGAGGCCCATGCTGGCGGAATTCCGGCAGAAGAGACAACCAGTAGTCGCCTTTCAGCGACAGCGAACGCAGATTTGGGTATGTCGCAAAGAGATATTCGAAAACCGCGCAGGCAAAGCGCCGTCCCTGGGCACCATGCGCCGCCCCTTCGACGGCCTCGAGTTCCGTGAGCCCCTCCTGCAGGGACAAACGGAAGAAGGCAGTTTCAGCCCCCGCGGACGACACTGACACGATCGGCCCCGCTCTTCGGACAGCGTTCATGGCCTTTCCGTCGAGATGAAAGGTCTTGAAGACGAGGTCGTCCGCGGTCTCCATCAAGAAGCCGGCCCCGTAGGACGCGCTCGCGCGTTGCTGCGCCACAAGCGAACGATCCATCAGAAGACCTTCGTCAGAGACACCGCAAAGGTTCGTCCCCGACCTTTGTAGTCAAATATGGCCTCATCCGCGAGCGCACCATAGAGCGCTTTGGCGCGTGCGCCCCAGACGGTCGTATAGTCGTTGTCAAACAGGTTGAGGACGCCAAAGCGGAGCGTCGTGTCCGTATTCTCGAACGTATAGGAGCCGGTCAGGTCGAACAGGGTATATCCGTCGATCTCGTAGCCGTCGGCATCGTCAAGCTGAAAGACATGTTGCCCGGAGAATTTCAGGCTGAGAGTATCGTTCGTCCAGCCGAGATGACCGCCGAGCTTGGAAACGCTTGCCGTTCCGATAGATTCGTTTTCCCATCCTCCATCGGCTTTAACCTCCGTTTTCACCCAATGCCCGGACGCGCCGACATCAAAGCCGTGGTCAAGCCTGACGCTGCCGCTGGCTTCAATCCCGTATACGCGCCGTTCCTGATCGACCACATCCACGGCGAGCGTGGTGCGGTTGAGATCGATCGACCGATCGGAAGTCGAATAATATCCGGCAGCTTCGAACCTGTATGTGCCATCGTTGAAACGATAGCCGACCTCAAAGGAATTGGTCTTGATGGCCTCGAGCGCGGAATCGCCCACGTTCACGCTCCCCAGAAGAGAGTAGACGCCGCCTGAAAGTGCATAATTTCCAATGCCGTAGTATTTTGCCGGATCAGGCAGCTCGAACCCCTGGCTGAAATTGGCATAAACTTCCTGGGTGTCCGTCAGTTTGTAGGCTGCACCGGCGTTGAAAAGGGCGGCGTCATAGCTGACCTCGCCACCGGGAATGACATCCGCGGAGGTTGCCGTGCCGTTGAGAATGGCGATCTGCTGGGCGGCGCCGACGAAATCAGATACTTCCGTCTTGATGTATTGATAGCGCACGCCACCATTGATCGTCAGTCGATCGGTCGCTTCGTAGGCCGCCTGTACGAAGCCGGCAACGGTGGAAACGTCGATATCGGGGTAAAGGCCTACGATCCCGAGCGTGTCGAAGTCGAGCCCGCCGGTCTGCGCTGCTGTCGCCATGTCAAAGATATTCTGTTTGGACGTGAAAGAATCGCGGTCTGCATCGACGCCATAGGTAATCGTCAATCCATCGAGGGGTTTGGCAATAAAGGCCGCCTTCACGCTGTAATAGTCGGTGTCCTGCGAGCTTCCGCCGAAATAGAAGTAAGGGCTGGTTCCGGGAAACGGATTGAAGCGGATTCCTTCCCGCCGGAAACTCCCCTGGAGGAGGAATTCCTGCCCCAGCAAATCGTCGTCCGTATAGGTGGCGTTGAACATGGAGCGGCGGGTCTGCGGATTGAAGTCCGATTCATACCCGTTCCGCGTCTCGAACAGGTCGGGATTGGCGAGGGCCGCAAAATAGGGGCCATAATAGAGGCCGTAAGGCGAGTCCTGCTCGCTGTCGAAATATTGTCCCGACAGTTCCAGCCTGCGGCTATCGTCGATCTGAAAGCCGAGCGATCCCATGACGTCGATACGCTTGTTGAAAGCGGTCGACGTCTGCGTGATATCGGGGATCAGCATGGTGCCGTCACCGTCATAATAGGCGCCCGAGCGGGTGCCTGCGACCGACAGGCGCGCATCCCAGTACTCACCGTTGTACGTGACCGCTCCCGCCGCATTGCGGTCGAAGTCCCGGCTGCCGGAAAACCCGCTGGCCATGCCGCCGGTTGCCTCTCCATGCAGGCCCTCCTGCGCGTCCTTGCCTTTCCTGGTGATGATATTGATGACACCGCCCGTGGCATTGCCGCCGTAGATCGAGGTCGCTCCGGACAGCACTTCGACCCGCTCGATATTGAACGGATCGATGGAATCGAATTGGCGGCTCAGCGAACGCGCCGAATTCATCGAAACGCCATCGATGAGGATAAGTGCGGTTCGCCCACGAAGGTTCTGCCCGTAGGAGGTGCGCGCGCCTTCGCTGGCAGGATCGAAGCTTGGAATCGTTTTGGCGAGGATCTGCTGAAGCGATTTTCCTGAACGGGCCTCCGCCTGGATTTCCTCGGCATCGACGACATAGATCGTGCGGGCGGTCTGGGAGATCTGCTGGGGAATACGGCTGCCAGTCACGACGATCGGCTCAAGCACCGTGACGTTGCCGCTTCCCTCTCCATCTTGCGATGTGTCCTGCGCTCGCGCAGTCGCCGTTGCGGCGGTTGCAACGACGATCGCCAACAGGCTTGAGCCAACATTCCACTTTACGTTCATTTCGCCCCCGATGCGCAAAAACATGCCCACAGCCACCGAGCCGTGAAAAATACAAGACTGTTTTTGTCATGTTTTATGAGGTAAGAGATGGCGGGGCTTGGATTTGAGCGAACCTGATTTGGATAGATGCGAACATCAACAGGAAAGACAGGTTGATTTTCATGGAAGTAATCCGACCCCTGAAACTCGGAGCGTTCTCCCTGCCGGATTCAGAAAGCAGGCTCGTTTGCCGCACCATCCTGCTGGACATGCTGGGTGAGGCGACGATCACCGTCGAGGACGGCGATCTCGCCGGCGTCACCGGCCTTTTCTGGAAACACGTCGATCTTTCGCTGGCAACGTTGTACCTCCCCCGGATGCCGCTCCGCCTTACTGCGCATGGTGTCGACTCGCCGGATATCGTCATCATGCGGGCAATAGACGGTCCGCTCGTCGTTCACCACAGGCAGCGAACATTCGAACTGACGCCGCGTGACGTCATCCTGCTTCCCGCAGACAGGCGTTCGGAGATCGTTTTGCCGGAAGGCGGGCGATTCGATTGCGCTCACCTTCCGCATTCAGCGATGGCGCATGTTCGCAAGTCTGTCGATTGCGTCTTGCTGAAGCCCTTCCCCTCGGAATATCTGCCTTTACAGCTGCTGACGAACTACGCCGGCTATCTTTTGCGGCAGGAACATCAGGACAAACAGCATGCCAGCATGATGGTGGCGCATTTCTATGATCTGCTTCCGGTTCTGGCCCAGCACGTCAACGACGATGCCCTGCCCGATTCCCCGCAAAACCGCCTGGAAGCGATCAAGGCGATGATCGAGGAAAATCTGGCGGACGGCTCGTTTTCCATCGCCGATGTGGCGACGGCGGAAGGCATTACGCCCCGCGCCATCCAGAAGCTTTTCAGCCGGACAGGAACGACCTTCTCCCGCTACCTGCTGGAAAGGCGGCTCGTGCTCGCAAAGAACAAGATACTGGCCGATAATAGCGCCACCCCGATCGGCCAGATCGTCTACAGCGTCGGCTTCAACGACCTGTCCTATTTCAACCGGACCTTCCGCAGCCGCTACGGCATACGTCCCACGGATTTGCGCCGCATGGCGGCGCAAACCGAAAATGTGTAATCCCTGGATTTCGCGGGACGCCTTGATGCCCGCGATTTCAACTTGCCACAGCGCCGTCAGGCGGCGTCTTTCTTCCTGCGGAAATGGACAAGCGGATTGTCTACCATGCCCTGAAAATCCGGCGAGGGGCGCTCGTCGTCGTCGGCATAGCCGTGCGTGAACAGCCGCACACGGTTGAGGCAAAGCCGGGGATATTCATCCGTGAACAGATCGAAGATGGCGAAGCGCTCGGCCATGTCCGGGAAGCGCGCCTGATAGCGCCGGATGCTTTCGGCAGCCAACGCCCAGAAGGTTTCTTCCGAAAGCCCGGAACGCGTGTCGAGCAGAACCGACATGTAACGAAAGACGCAGATGAACAGTGTCGTCTGGATGAAATGGATGAGGAAATCCGGCGGCAGGCGCAGCAGGACTTCCTGAACTTCCTTCGGAAGGCTGGCGCTTTCGGGAAAATCCAGGTCGCAGACGATGACGTCATCGATAAAGTCGCGCAACGCCAGACGCTTCGGCAAACCATCTTTCAGAACAAGCGTCGCATTCTGCCCATGCGCGGAAAATGCAAGGCCATATCGGGCGAGAAGATGAAGGACCGGCGGGATGACGACATCGAAAAAGCGCGCAATCCAGTCTTCAACGCCGACACCGGCCTTTTCGGCGAGGGCCTGCACCACCGGCTTGCCATCCGTGCCCGCATGCAGGAAGGCGGCAAGGGGCATTCCGGTCTCTCCGGCTTTCAGATGACCGGCAAGACTGTCGCGCCACAGGCACCCCAGCATTTCGTTGAACTGGTAGGGTGCGCCGGAGATGGTGGAAAACTGGGGATGGACATAATGCATGCCCGCCCGCTCCCCGAGAAGGATGAGGCCGCAATCCCGCGAAAGAAAAGCGTCGTTTTCCAGAAGCCTGTCCAGCCATGTGGTCAATGGCGCTGCCGTCAGCGCCCGTTTGCCCGGAATGCCGCGATAGACGGCGGTATTGAGAATGGTCATGCACAGCTTCAGCGTCGATTTTCCGGGATGGCTGACATTCGACATGGTTCGGACGGACTGCTGCGGCACGTAGAGATCGTCCCCCTCCCCCAGCAGGACGATATGGCCGGAAGAAATCTCGGCGGCAAAGTGCGGCACGATCATGTGGTCCCACTGCCACGGATGGACCGGCATGATGTGGTGCGTTTCCTGCGACGCGCCAGCGGCCTGGAGCTTCGCGACGAACGTCGCGTAAAGCGCGTCGCCGAGCGCTTCTGCGACGAGCGCCTCGTTCGTCAAACCGTCTTCGGCCACGAAGGAGGCCCGCTGACGGCTGACGCCGATCCAGACGATCTTCGTCGCCGCGCGGTTTTCCGGCGTATAGGCGAGATAGTCGGCGTAACCGAGACCTATACGGCCCTTGCTGACCGTGATCCACGGATGACCGGTCGTTTCGCCTTCCATGCGGATATCATCGAGCTGCGCCAGATCCGCACCGGTCTTGTCGGCGCGGGCAGCAATATGGGCGTCCGACACCAGCGTGTTGCCAAGCTCGCGAATGAAATGGGCCACCGTCATCGGCTTGACGCCGAGCTCGGGCAGAATCTCCGCGCAGAAGGCCAGCGGATCGTGAGCCGGTGTGTCGAGACCGGCCGCGTGCCTGACGATGCTGTGTGGATCGACGGACAAATTGTCGAAGACATAGCGCCTGGCCTTGAAGCTGTAGGACGCGGCGGAAAAATCGATCCGGTAATGTCCGGGCCTGTCCTGTGTGACGGGGAAAATCCGCTCATAGGCGAATTCCTCGATGACCTTGGCCAGAAGGCGACGTGCCGTCTCTCTCCAGAGAGCCGGTGCGAAGGCGGGCTGAAGAAGCGTTTCAAACGGCGCGGGCATAGACGTCTCCTGAAATTCTCGATGACGGGATCTGGTCTTGCGGAACGCCAAAATTCTGGAAGGAAGATCTTGCCGTGACCCGGTAATGCTCCCGGTCGAGCAACTGGTTGATGATGACGGCGTTGCGGAAAGCACCAAGACCGAGGTCCGGTGCGCCGACGCCATGCTGGAAGGTTTCGGCATTCTGGATGAAGACGGCCCCGTTTCCACCATCGCGGCGCTCTGCGCGGAAATCGGCGCCGACGACGAGGTCGCCGTGCTCGCAGGTTGCGAGAACCTCGCCTTTCAATGTGTCCAGCCATTCGGGCCAGGCATGGCGGTATCCGGTCGCCGCCACGATGGCATCCGCCACGACGGCACTTTCCTCGCCGGAAAGATTGTGCCGGAGGCTGACCCTGACGCCATCGGAAGAACCGGCGCCTTCGACCGCAGTGACCTCGCAATTGGATGCGAGCGACAGGCCCGGATCGCGCCCGCCGATGGAACGCTCATAGAGAAGATCGAAAATGTCGGCGATGGTCGAAAAGCTGATTCCCTTGTAGAGAAGGCCCTGATCTGCAACCACCTGCCTGCGTGTCGATCTCGGCAGCTTGTGGAACTCATGCATGTAATCCGGCGTGAAATATTCCAGCCCAAGCTTGGAATATTCCATCGGGAAGAAGCCGGGCGAACGGGTAATCCAGCGAATGGAAGCTCCCTCGGCCACCCTTTCCGGCGTCAGTTCGCTGAAGAGCGCCAGCACGCACTCCGCCGCACTCTGGCCGGAACCGATCACGACCACGCGGTGGGCCCTTGTCAGTTCCTCCTTGCGTTTTGCAAATTCAGCCGAGTGGAAAACCGGAGAATTGCCATGCAGGCCGGTCCACTTCGGCAGATAGGGCGCGGTGCCGACGCCGATCGCAATATTGCGACTGCGGTAGCTGCGTGTCGCTCCGCTCAGAGAGCGGGTTTCGGTCACGAAGGTGTCCGAAGCGGAAACATGCCGCACATCGACAACGCTTTCGCCAAATTGGCAGCTTTTCAGCTGATGCGACGCCCAGCGGCAATAATCGTCGTATTCCTGCCGGGGGATCAGAAAATTCTCGTAGAAATAGAATTTGTAGAGTCGGTCATGCGCCGCCAGATAGTTGAGAAAGCTCATCCCGTGGGTCGGATCGGCCATCGAAACGAGATCGGCGAGGAACGGCACTTGCAGGGTCGTACCGGGCAGAATGAGGCCCTCGTGCCAGCGGAAGCCCGGCTTGCGTTCCAGAAACGTGGCCGAGATTTCCGGATGGGAGGAGAGAAGGGCGGCGAGGCCCAGATTAAATGGTCCTATACCGATACCGGTCAGGTCGAGTGTGGTCATGGTCATAATCCGAATTGTTCGATGAAGCGATGCCGATGGCAGAACATCAGCTTGGCGCGTTTGTCCGGCAGATCGATTTCCCCCTGCTCCTCGAAGGCGCAGACGGGGGCATAGCGAAGCAGGCGGCGCGCTTCGACGCTGGGTTCTCCGACGACCTTTTCGGTCGCGGGATCATCCAGAAACAGGAAGCGTGTGAAAGCCCGGATTATCGCGGGCGCAATGCCGCGACCGAAGAAGGACGGCTCCCCCACAAGCATGTGCCAGCCGCGATCCTTCTCGTCCGCCGGATAATGGCGGCCGAGAATATCGTCCTTAGCCCAATAGGCTTCCCAATAGCTCATCGGCGTGCCGTCGATGAAACCGATATACGGATCCTGATGCGGGTCGGCCAGATTGGTGTCGATGTAGGCGGCAATATGCTCTTTCGGCTTTGCCATCTTCCATTGCGGCACCACATGCGGCTGGTTCATCCAGTGCCACAGCAGGTCGAGGTCGCGGCCCTTGTCGAGCAGCCGGAAGCCGATTGTCCGGCCTATATCCGGATCATATCTGGAATAGGCAAAATCAGCGCCGGATTCGGTACGCTCAGCCATGAGCCTGCGCCCGCGCACGCCGAAACAACGGGTTGTCGATTTCGAGATAAACCGACTGCGTTTCAAGCGGCCCCACCAGCTCATCCATCTGCGCGAGCCGGGTCTTGAGGTTGGCCTTGCATTGCAGAACCGGCGACAGCATCTTTCCGATGACGTTGGATTGCCCACCCTCCTTCGCGTCGAGTTCCAGCAACGTCTCGCGCAGCAGGGAAATGAGCGTCTCTTCCTCGACCAGTCCCTCGCGTCCCAGCGCGCCGATCATGCCGAGGGTGGAATTGATGAAGGCGTAATACAGAATACGCTCATCCACCGCCTCTTCGCCGAAGACGGATTCGCTGCGTTCTCCGATCCCCGGAATGGCGGCGTTCAGCGCCGCATGAGCACGCTCGTGATGGAAGAAACCCTGATTGTCGCGATAGAATGCCGCGATCGGATAGCCATCGCCGATTTCGAGCAGCATGTTCTGCTGATGCGCTTCGATGGCAATGCCGTGGCGCAGATAAAGCGCAAAGACCGGCTGCACGAAAACCTTGAGGAAGCGTGAGAACCAGTCGACGGCAACGGCTTCGACCGGGCGGCCTTCGAGTTCGGCACGCTCGCGGATCAACGCCCCCACCCTGCTGCCGCGATCCGGCAGATGTTCGCACAAGGCGGCCAGCAGGGTGACGTTGCGTCCGGCATCCGCACCGTGGAACGGATTTTCGCGCAGCGATACCGAGAGCCCGTCGATCACGCCCCCGCCGGGGGCAACGCCCGCATAGGCAGGGTCGGGCATCAGGTTCAATCCCGGATAATCCCTTGCCAGATCCTGCCACAACGAATGCGCCCGGAAGCGATACATGTCATCGCCACGCAGAAGTTCACGCGCCAGATTGACCCGCACGGAATTGGTGATGCCGACACCGAGCGAGAGCTTGAGCATGAAGGGGGCGTCCGGCCTGTAGAGCGTGCGGACGGAAGAGGTGGGGAACCACGGCTTGCCCGCCTCGCCGCAATCCACGATTTTGCCGAGGGAAAGCTGTCTCGCGACATCCGCCTGCTTCAGCATCGCGTCCGCCTGCCAGGGATGGACCGGCAGGAAAGCGAAATCTCCAGCAGGCAGCTTGCTGCGCAGGGCGGCGAGCGTTTCGCCTTCCGCCCCGTTCAGCCATTCCTCAGCGCCGGGAGAGCCAGAGGAATGGCCCGTGTGATAGACGTCGCGGGAAATGGCGAACCAGCGCAGCGGGAAGCTCGAGGCAAATTCCGGCGAATAACGCCTGCCCTCGTCTTCCGTCATGCCGTCGCGGCTTTTCGGGCAAGGGTGAATGCCGTGACCGGCAAGCAATCCCTGTTCCGCCTCCACGAAAGAAACCTCGTTGCCAATGAGCTTTTCCAGATCGGCATGGCGGTCATGAAGAGCCGTCTCCACCAGCAGGCGGCTGGAATGGGCGCGGTTCAGCAGGTCCGTGCGACCGTCTTCGGACGCATTCGCCTCGATCCGCTCGACGATGACCGTGATCGCATCCGTGGCACTGATCGTGCCCGCACCGCTTTTGTCGCTCAGGACAAGCGGCTCGCCGAACAGATGATGTCCCGTTGCGGAGCGATAGAGCACCGGAATCTTCAGGCTGCCGCCATTCCCGGGAAAATTCAGCATCAGTCTTTGTCGGCCGTTGTCCTGCTCCCAGACAGAGCGGTCCGCATATTCACGGGCGACGCAATTGAGAAGGGATCGAAGTGCAAGTGTTGCTGCTTTACGTGCGTACATGGTCGTTCTCCAGTTCGCGTGCCATATCTCCAATCGCATCCAGAACACGGCCGATGACGTCGGGAGTGGAATTCGGATTGAGAAGCGTCAGCTTGAAGTGAACGCGTCCATCAAGGACGGTTGTGGCAAGTGCCGCGACGCCGGTGCGGAAAAGTTCGGTCCGGATCGTCAGCGTCAATTCGTCCGACCGTTCCGCGCCGTGCGGTGAAACATAACGGAACAGAACCGTGGACAATGACGGCTGTTGCGCCAGATGCAGGTAAGCGCGTGCGCGGATCGCTTCCGCCGCCGACGTCGCATTGTCGAGGGTTTTGCAAACCAGCGCATCGAGACCTTCGCACCCGATGGAACGCAAGGTCATCAGAACTTTCAGGGCATCGCTCCGGCGCGTGGTTTGCACGGATGATTCCACGAGGTTAGGCACATCGCCGAAGATCGAAACTTCGGGATTGAGGTAATCCGCCTTCGTCGCCAGAGGAGAGAAATTCGCGCCATCCCCTAAAAGCAGGACGCCGCAGCTGATCGGCTGGAACAGCATCTTGTGGAAGTCGAGCGCTATTGAGTCCGCCCGCTCCATTCCAGCCAGGCGATGACGATGCCGAGAAAACAGAAGCCCACCGCCATAGGCCGCGTCCACATGCAGCCATAGCCCATGCGATGCGGCGAGATCGGCGATATCGGCCAGGGGGTCGATAGCGCCGAGGTCGGTCGTGCCGGCGGTGGCCACCACCGCAACAGGCGCCCGCCCGTGCCCTGTTGCGTTTTCGATCGCGGTTCGCAAGGCGGCGGCGGACATGCGCCCCTCGTCATCCGTCGCTACGGCTATCACCGCATCGCCGGCAAAACCGAGAATGGAGGCGCTTTTGCGAATGCTGAAATGCGCTTGCTCCGAGGCGAAGATGACGCCCCGGCTTCTGGCCACCGCACCATGACGTTCCGCGGCGAGATAAAGCGCCGTCATATTGGATTGGCTGCCACCACTGGTGAAGCTGCCGCCAGCCTCCGCGGACAGGCCGCAAAAGGCGGTTAGCCACGCCAGAACCCTTTCCTCGACCAGCGTCGCGAAGGGCGACTGATCCCAGGAGTCGAGCGATTGATTGGTGGCGGAAATCAGCACTTCCGCCGCCAGGGCGGGCACGGCCACCGGGCAATGCAGATGCGCCATCGTCGCCGGGTTGCCCACATCGAGCGCATGCCGCACGGCCGGAATGCCAATCTCCTCAAGGGCGGCGAAAACACCGGTGCCACGCTCCGGGCAAACCTCCAGCGCGGCCAGAAAGCCGCGCAGGCCATCCGCATTCACGCCGGAATGAATACTGTGCCGGGAGGCGTTTTCGGCAATCATCGCGACTGCCGCCTCCATCGCCTGACGATAAGCGGCCTGCGCGGCAACACCGGGTCCGAGAATGACGGACGACAGCTCGTCATCCATGACACGCGCCTGTTTGCCGGGTAACAAGGTCACGTTCATGCCGCGTTGCGTCCAAGGCGCATGAAGGCATCGGAAAGAATGCTGGAGGCCTGGTCGATCTCGGCGTCGGAAATGGTCAGCGGTGGCAGAAGCCGCAGGACACTTCCGTGTCGCCCCCCTGTTTCCAGAATAAGGCCCGCACGGAATGCCTCGCCCTGCACCGCCTTCGCGATTTCTGCGCCGTGCGGGGGCTGGCCGAAACTGTCCGGTCTGGCGCCCGGATCGATGACTTCGATGCCAAGCATCAGCCCTTCCCCGCGCACCTCGCCGATATAGGGAGTGTGCATCTGGATGCGTTCCAGATTGGCGCGCAGCCTGCTTCCGGCAATCGCCGCCCGTTCGACAAGCCCGTCGCGTTTGATGATTTCCAAAGTCTTCGATCCCGCCGCCATCGCCAGCTGGTTGCCTCGGAACGTGCCGGCATGCGCGCCGGGCTTCCACAGGTCGAGCCCTTCGCGATAGATCATCACCGCCATCGGCAGGCCGCCGCCGATCGCCTTGGAGAGAACGATAATATCCGGCACGATGCCCGCCTTCTGGAAGGCATAGAAGGTTCCGGTGCGGCCTACGCCGCTCTGCACTTCGTCGAGGATCAGCGGAATACCAAGCTCTTGGGTGACGCTGCGGATCTTGCGCAGCCATTCGACAGGTGCCGGAATGACGCCGCCCTCACCCTGCACCGCCTCGAGGATAACCGCCGCTGGCAGGTTGATGCCGCCTTCGGGATCGCGCAGCGCCTTTTCGAAATAGTCCGCGGCCAGCGTGGCCGTCTCGTCCCCGCCGCGCCCGAAAGGGCAACGATAAGCGTAAGGGTAGGGAAAGAAATGCGTTCCCGGCACCAGTTGGCCGACAGCCGCCTTCGGCCCCAGCGATCCCATCAGCGAAAGCGACCCTTGTGACATGCCGTGATAGGCGCCCCGGAACGCTATGATATCGGTACGTCCCGTGGCGGTCTTGGCAAGCTTGATCGCTGCTTCCACCGCATCCGTGCCGCTCGGCGAGCAGAACTGGATTTTCGCTTCGTCGCGCAGGTCCGCAGGCAAGGTCTCGTAGAGATCCGATACGAACTTGTCCTTCACAGGCGTCACGAGGTCCAGCGTATGCAGGGGCAGGCCGGAGGCGAGCACGTCCTGAAGGCTTGCAATGACTTCCGGGTGATTGTGGCCGAGCGCCAATGTTCCGGCACCGGCAAGGCAATCCAGATAGGTGCGGCCTTCGACATCTCTCACCAGGCAGCCAGACGCCGATTTCAGCGCCAGCGGGAAGCGTCGCGGATAGCTGCGCGCATTGGATTCTCGTCGGGCCTGGCGCTTGAGGTAGAAGTCGTTATCGCACCGCGGGAACGTGTCCATGAGATCAACTCCAGTGGAATCTTTCGTGGAATTCGCGTTCGTATCAGACACCTGCCGGAGCAGATGCCCTCGAACAGCGCCCGATCCTTTGGAGGAAATAGACCGACAGTCCCATTCCGAGCAGGGAGATAACGGTTGCCGTGGAAAACAGGGCAGGATAACCGAACCTGTCCGCCACCAGCCCTGCCAACGAGGCCCCCACCACGTAGACGATCAATTCCGCACAGGTCAGAATGGTGAAATCCGTTCCCGGCTGGTCGTTCGAAGAGGACTTCATGAAGAAGGAATAGATGGCGACGAGTTCCATGTAGCGGATCAACGTCTGGAATGCCGAGGCCGACATGGCTACCCCTATGCCGGGCCATATGCCGAAAGCATTCAGCGCAAAGGCAAGAAAGCAGATGCTTCTGAGCCCGCCCAGAAGAACGAGTGTCGCCGTCAGTCCGGCGCTGCGGATGAGGAAGGCGGCGATGGCCACACCGATCAGGCCCGCCGTTGCCGCAGCTCCGCCGGAGAGATACCCAATCCAGTCCGTCTGCACCTTGATATCGACCAGATAGGCTCCCTCCATGCCGCGCACCAGGCCCTCGCTGGCCCGGTATGTCAGTGCGAAACCGAGGATCAGCCAGGCATTCGGGCGGCGGAAGAAACCGAGCAAGCTGGCTCGCTTTCGATCTCTCCCGGCAGCGGGCGCTTCCGGTTGCATGGCCCAGGCAGCGGCGAGCGGTAGCAGCGAAAGTGCCGCAACGAGCAGGATCATCGTGCGCCATCCGGCGATGTGGAACACCACGAGTGCGGCCGTCCCGCCGATAATCACGCCCAACGCCACGGCCCCCGCCTGCACGGCGTTGCCTATGGAACGTGTTTCGTCCGTCAGATGCCGCACGGCATAACCGTCCGTCGCAATATCCTGTATCGACGAAATAATAGTGATCGATAAGCAGACGCAGAAAAGGATCCCCGCATCGCTTGGGTCGACCAGCGCCATCGAGGCGATGCCGGCGCTGACGAGAAGCTGGGTCGGGACAACCCAGCCACGGCGGTGGCCGAGTTTCGGCAAGGGCGACCAGCGATCCACCAATGGAGCCACGGCGAATTTCAGAATCAATGGCAGCATCAGCAACGAAAACAGGCCGATTGCCGTGCGCGAGGCGCCACTTTCACGCATGATAGGCGGCAGAGCGACCAGCAGCAGATAGGTTGGTATCCCCTGGGCGAGATAAAGGCCGCCGAGAACCGCCATGAGACGCCGGTCAAAACCAGCAGTTTTGGACACATATAATGGATCAGAGCTTTGGACGTCTGTCATATGCCAACCAAGTCCACGTCATGATCAGTTGAGCCAACACACGCGGCGTTGCGCGTAGTGGTTCTCCGCGATCACGAAGATTGAAACACGAGTATTTTTCTCATGTTTAACCGGAGCCGGCAAAGCAGGCTTGGAGACGGACGAACCAGAGTAAGACAATTGCGAACCGTTGGTTTCGGAAAGACGCCGCCACCAGGACAGAGGGACGACAGCGACGAGAGGATCGATAGTCCTTTCCGATCCGAAGGGGAGCAGTATCCCGTCACCTCACGGTTCAGGCGCAAAACATCGATGGTAAATGCTATGCGCGCGAGAAAAGCGCGCGACCACACCTTCCAGCCACGCTTCCCCGGGCCAGCGCAAGCGCACCGGGGCCGTTCGTTCACGCCGTCGATGTTGAAGGTCGCAGATCGTTGTCGAAGCGGTCAGCTTTCGTTCCGGTGTTATTCGTCTCTCCCGGTGTTCAAGTGACCTTCAACGCCCGACGCGGATAGTCGGCCCCGGCTATCAGGCGACGCCCTTGCCGCCGGTGACGCCGTAGACTTCGCCATTGATAAAGCTTGCTTCCTGAGAGGCGAGCAGCACATAGACCGGCGCCAGTTCGACCGGCTGGCCGGGGCGGCCGAAATCGCTACTCTTGCCGAAATTCTCGACCTTCTCGTCCGGCTGGCCGCCACTCGGCTGAAGCACCGTCCAGACCGGACCGGGCGCGACGACATTGGCGCGGACACCCTTCTCGATGAGCTGCTTGGCGAGCGCCTTGGTGTAGGCGACGATGCCGGCCTTGGTCGTCGCATAGTCGAGCAGGATCGGTGAGGGCTGGTAGGCCTGAATCGAGGCTGTGGTGATGACCGACGCTCCGGCAGGCAGATGCGGAACCGCCGCCTGCGCGATCCAGTGCAGCGCATAGAGGTTGGTCTTCATCGTCCGGTCGAAGTCATCGCTCGTGAGCTCCTCGATCGTCTCGCGGTACTGCTGCCTGGCGGCATTGATCACGAGGATATCGAGCCCGCCGAGCCCTGAGACCGCCTTTTCGACCAATTCCCGGCACCACGCCTCGTCCTGGATGTCGCCGGGCAGCGCGACCGCCTTGCGGCCCTCCGCCTCGATCAGGTCGATCACCTGTTTGGCGTCGGCCTCTTCCTCGGGAAGGTAGGAGATCGCCACGTCCGCGCCTTCGCGGGCGAAGGCGATGGCGGCTGCCCGGCCGATGCCGGAATCGCCGCCGGTCACGAGCGCCTTGCGGCCTTCGAGCCTGCCGGAGCCGCGATAGCTTTCCTCGCCGTGGTCGGGAACGGGGTCCATCTGGCGGGCGAGGCCGGGCATGGGCTGGGGTTGCTGCGGAAAGGGCGGAGCGGGATAGAGGCTGCGGGGGTCCTGCAATCCGGACGAACGGGTCATGGCGACGTCTCCTCTGGGCGTGCAATTTGCCGGGAAGTCAAGGCGATGCGGCAGCTATCGCCCGCGGTACAGAAGGAACGTGACAGCAAACTCTTTGTTCCGGCGGCGCATGGCCGGGAAATGCCCCCACCCTGCGCAAGGGGATTTCGACCCGGCCCATCTTTCCCTTTCCGGCGGACCTTCCTGGCCGCGCCGGCCCCGGATCTATGCCGCGACGTCATCGAGCAAGGCGAGCGCATCATCCGGCAGTTCGAGTTCGGCGGCGGCGAGATTGTCGCGTAAATGCGCGAGCGAGGAGGTGCCGGGGATCAGCAGGATATTCGGCGAGCGGCGAAGCAGCCACGCGAGCGCCACCTGCATCGGCGTGGCGTCGAGGCGGCTGGCGACCGCCGACAGCGTGGAGGACTGCAACGGCGTGAACCCACCCAGGGGAAAGAACGGCACATAGGCGATGCCGTCCCGGGCAAGATCGTCGATCAGGGCGTCGTCCTGCCGATGCGCGATGTTGTACATGTTCTGCACGCAGGCGATGGGCGTGATCGTGCGCGCCTGCGCCACCTGCGCGGCGGTGACATTGCTCAGGCCGATATGCCGCACCAGCCCCTGCCGCTGCAATTCGGCCAACACCGTCAGCGGCTCCTCGATCGAGCCTTCGGCCGGCCCCTCTGTCTTGAACATGATCCGCAGGTTGACCACGTCCAGCACGTCGAGACCGAGATTGCGCAGATTGTCATGCACCGCCTGCGTGAGGGCCTCCGCCGAAAATGCGGGCAGCCAGGCAGCGTCTTCGCCGCGCCGGGCGCCGATCTTGGTAACGATGGTGAGATCGTCGGGATAGGGAGCCAATGCCTCGCGGATGATCTGGTTGGTGATGTGCGGGCCATAGAAGTCGCTGGTGTCGATATGGTCGACCCCCGAGGCGACGGCCTCGCGCAGCACGGCCAACGCCGCGCCGCGATCCTTGGGCGGGCCGAACACGCCCGGTCCCGCGAGCTGCATGGCGCCGTAGCCGAGCCGCTTGACGGTGCGGCTGCCAAGGGGGAATGTGCCGGTCTTGTCGATGCTCGTCATATCCATACTTTCTTGCGTTGCTAGGATCAGGGAAGTATATGAAGCATCCTTCAGTTTTGGAATTCGCATTCCATGAGCACAGTCACAGCGGCCCTGAAGCCGCGGAAATCCCCGGTTCAGGCGCGTTCGGCAGCAACCGTCGGCGCGCTGCATACCGCGACCATTCAGGTTTTGACGCAGGAGGGCCTGAGCCGCTGCACGACGACGCGCGTCGCCGAGCGGGCGGGCATGTCGGTCGGCAGCCTCTATCAGTATTATCCGAACCGGGACGCCCTGCTTGCCGCCATCCTGGAAAAGCATCTGGACAGCGTTGCGAATGCCATCGAGCGTGCCTGCCACGCCCACCGGGGCAAGCCTGTTTGCGAAATGGCCTCGGCCCTTGTCACCGCCGTCCTGGCCGCAAAGCTGCGTGACCCCGAGGAATCCAAGGCGCTTTATGCGGTCGCGGGAGACCGGGGCGGGGCGGCGCTGTCCGCTCGCGGGCATGCGCGCATCGTCGTGGCCATCGCGGCGATGCTGGCGAGCGCTCCCGATGCCCGTTTCGACGATCCGGCCACGACCGGCACGATCGCCTTCGGCGCTCTGATCGGGCCGGTGCGGGCGTGGCTCGAGGGACATGCCGAGGCCGGCTTCGAAACACGCCTCAAAGACCACCTCGTCCGGCTTCTGACGGCCTATCTCCAGACGCATCGGTCGCGACCGTAAGGGTCGACCCGGAGAGCGGAGCCGCCAATGGCATTCTGCCGGTTGCACCCCGGCTTCCAGTCGTTGCCGTCAAAGACGCCGTGAGCCACGCCAACAGGCGCGGGCGACGTCATATGAGAGAAACCGGCATCGAGGTACGGGGCGCTCCGATGGCCGGCTCGCCCCTGCTGTCCGAAGCCAGCGGCCGGTAGGCAAGCGCGCTGTTACGGAAAACGCCCATGCTCCGGAGCATGGGCGTTTCGGAAGCGGGGTTCAGCGACCTGCGAATGCGATGTCGCCGACCACCTTGACGCGCACCCGGCGGGCATTGCCGGGCAGATAGGCGATCGGAATATCCTCCGTATCCAGCAGGGTGATCGAACCGGCCTGCGCGCCGGCATCGATGGCCCGCTGGCGGGCCATCGTCTCGGCCTGCGCAACCGCTTCCTCGCGCGACAGGCCGGAGAAGACCTGATCGACCTCGCCGGAGACCTGCGCCATTGCCGCGCCGAGTGCGTTCGCAACGCCGGCATGCCCGACGGTCACGACTTCGGAAACGCCCTTCAGCGTTTCGGGAATGAGAGCCGCCCCGCCGCCGACGGCGACGACCTTCACGCCTTCCGCGGATGTCTTCATCCGGTCGACGCCGTCCTCGACCATCGCCCCGATCCTTTTCAGCATTTCGGACACGAAAGCCTTGTCGAGATGCTTGACCCGATCACGGTCGCCGATGTCGATGAGGCCGGCGGCCACGGCGATATCGGAGGTCGTCAGCGTATCGCCGCCGAAGACGAGGGCCTTCTCGGTTATGCGGTAGCCGACGCTGCGCGGGCCGATCCGCCCAGTCTGCGGATCGATGATCGTTCCGCCGCCAAGCGCCATCGGCAGAAGGTCGGGCATGCGGAACAGCGTGCGCACGCCGCCGACCTCGACCACATTGTTGGCCTCGCGCGGGAAGCCGCCGACCAGGCAGCCGACATCCGACGTGGTGCCGCCCACATCGATGACCATCGCCTCCTTGAGGCCGGTCAGGAAGGCGGCGCCGCGCATGGAGTTCGTCGGACCGGAGGCGAAGCTGTAGACCGGGTTGGCGGCCGCCACTTCGGCGAGAACCACGGTTCCGTCGTTCTGGGTCAGGTAGAAGGGAGCGGAAATGCCCGCTTCCTTCAGCGCCTTCCCGAAGGCCGCCACCGTCCGCCCGCCCAGACCCTGCAGGGCGGCGTTCAGCAACGTCACGTTCTCGCGCTCCAGAAGGCCGATGCGGCCGAGCGTGTGGGAAAGCGTGATGCGCGCGTCCGGAATGACGGAGCGGACGATCTCCGCCGCCTCGTCCTCGCATTCGGTAGTCAGCGGCGAGAAAAGGGCGGTGATGCCGATGGAGGTGATCCCGGCATCGCGAATCTTCATCGCGGCATCGCGCACGGCGGCCCTGTCGAGCGGCACGAGGGGACGGCCGTCATATTCATGCCCGCCCTCGACCATGAAGGACAGGGCGTTCACCTCCGAACGGAGATCCTCCGGCCAGTCGATCATCGGCGGCAGGGAGGCCCCCGCCGGCATGGCGATGCGGATCGCGGCGATCCGTTCCAGACGGGCGCGCTCGACCACGGCATTGGTGAAATGCGTGGTGCCGATCATCACCGCGTCGACGGGCGCCGCATCCGCCGCCTGACCGTCCATGACCTTGCCTATCGCATTGACAACGCCCTGCATGACGTCCGTGGTGGTCGGGAACTTGACGGCGGCCAGAACCGTGTCGCCGTCGATGAGCACGGCATCCGTATTGGTGCCGCCAACGTCGATACCTATGCGTTTCATGATGCGAATACCGATTTGAAATCAATGTCGTATCCGAAGGCGCGCGGACCGACGTGCTCGATCCCCTTCGGCGTGGTCAGGACGGCGGGCGCCGGCAGGGCGATGGCGGTGACGCGCTGGCCGTAGCGAACGGTCTCCGTGCCGATGGCCTCGCCGGACACCGTGTCGAGCAGGCAGATCAGGTCCGGCGTCATGGCGATGGGCTGCCCGTCGCGGAAGGCGACGGCCCATTCGTTCTGGAAGGCCAGTTCCACCACCGATCCCCTGTCGTCGTCCAGTCCCTCGATCTTCGCGGAACCGCGCAGGAAGCCGCCCGTCGTGGTGCGGTCCACATCGCAGATCTTGCCCTTGAAGAGCGTCTTGCCGCCTTCGTGCCGCAGAACGGCCTCGACGGGATCCGTATGGGCGGCACGCGCCTCGAGCACGGCCCCGCCGAGCGCCACCGCCTTGGTCACGGTGTCGAGCACGCCCCAGTCCTTCACTTCCCGGCCGGTGCGCGGAGCCTTGCAGGTGGCGGAGGTGGAGCCGACTTCCGTGCAGATCTTGCGGGAAATGCGCTCCATCCACTTCCACGAAGCCGCCCTGGCGACGATGGCCTCGTTGTCGCGGCAGTCGACCAGCGTCAGCGGATACATCGGCAGATCGCCGATGGCGAAGCTCGTCATCTGCGCTTCCGGATAGGCGCGGCCCATCGCATCGGCATCCACCACGGGAATGCCGAGATGAGCGGCCGCCAGGAAGGGCGACAGGGCGTTTCCGCCGCCGATCTCCACGCTCATGACCGCCCGGAACTTGCGGCCGGTATAGGATTCCATCAGTTGCACGGCGCGGGCGAGGTGCGCCGGATCGACCAGCCTCTCCTGCCCGACGAGCGGAGCGCCCATCTTGGAAACGACGGCAACCGCGTCGTCGTCGTCGAGATCACGCGGATCGATAAGCTGGACGCGCTTGCCCTGACGATAGAGATTCTTCAGGTTGAGCTGAGCGAGATACGGGCTGCCGCCGCCGCCGGTTCCCAGAATCCAGGCGCCGACAGCGAGCGGATCGATCTCGCTTTCTTGGAAATCACGGATCATGTCTACCTCCGAAAACTGTGCTAGACACTAGCGTCGAGGTGTATTGCATGCCTATAGGGAACTGCCCTTATATTAGGTGCGCCGTTTTTTTAGGCAGATCGAATGACAGGAGAGACCGTGCGGGAGAGTTCCGGCCCAGACGATGCAGCGCAGGCGACGCCGGACAGGCCGCACCGCGTCATGTTCGTCAGCGTCGGGCAGTCTCCGCGGCGCGACCTGATCGACGAGATGCTGAAGAACCTTGACGTTCCCATCGAAGCGCTGGAGATCGGCGCGCTCGACGGGCTTTCGGCACAGCATATCGACGCGCTGCGCGTGCGTCCGGGCGAGACGAGCATCATCTCCCGCCTGGCCGACGGTTCGGACATCGTGCTTTCGAAGCCGCGGATCGGCGAGCGCATGGCGGAGATCGTCGCCGCCTTCTCGCCGAAGCAATACGATCTGGTGGTCATGCTCTCGACCGGGCTTTTCCGGGATTTCGAAAGCACCTGCCCGACCGTCAACGCCCAGCGCGCCATCGAATCGGCGATCATCTCCCTTGCCGCGCACGGCGCCGTCGTCGGCCTGATCCAGCCGCTGGAACAGCAGATTCACGAACTCGACATTCCGGCACTGTCGCCCTACCGGGTGCTGGCGGCCTATGGCCGCGAGGGCGACCGTTCGCTTCTCGCCCGGGCGCTGATGGACCTGTCGGGCAGCGAAATCATCGTGCTCAACTCCGTGTCCTTCACCGAAGCCGACCGGGAGACGGTGGCCCGCGCCAGCGGCAAGCCGGTCGTGCTCGCCAGACGGATCGTCGCCAGCGCCATCCGGCTGCTCCTGCACGACACCCGGCCCGTCGCCCTGCCCGGCATATCGTCGGAATTCATGGAGAAACTGGCGCGGTTGACGCCGCGCGAGCGGCAGGTGATGTCGCTCGTCGCCGAAGGTCTGTCCAACAAGGCAATTGCCCGCCAGCTCGGCATCAGCCCGAAGACCGTGGAAATCCACCGCTCGAACCTGATGGGAAAGATGGAGGTATCCTCCTCCAGCGCGCTCATCCGTCTGGTCATCGGCGCGGGCTGGTCCTGACACCCGGCTGCCCATGCCTCAAATATGATCTGGACAACCGCTCCGGGGCGCTGCCTGCACATTTTTCGGGCTTTCATTTTCCTGCCGAAAATCGCGCCTTCTAGGGGCATTACCTTATAGTGAAGATACGACCGGAGGCAGTAGGCTTCGCTTCATGTTCGCCTGAAACGGAAAGCGCACCAGCCATGTCCAGATCATCCCGAATCGCATTCGTCACCATCGGCCAGACGCCCCGCGTCGATCTCGTCCCCGAGATGATGGAGGAGATCGTTGCCGGACTGGACGCCCGCGACGTATCCTACCGGGAGTTCGGCGTTCTCGACGGGCTGGAGGGCGCCGCACTCGACGGACTGCGCGCGCGGCCCGGCGAGCATTCCTTCGCCACCCGCCTGAAAAGCGGCGAGGAAATCGTCACCTCGAAGGCACGCACCGAGGAACGGCTGAACGCTCTCCTGCACCGGATCGACGAAGAGGGCTTCGACCTCATCGTACTGCTATGCACGGGCACGCAGATCGAGCCGCTGAAGAATACGCTCGTCGTCGAGGCGCAGCGCATCGTCGATTCCACCGTGGAAGCCCTGTCGGCGTCGTGCGGAAAGCTGGGCGTGATCCTGCCGCTGGAGCGGCAGGTCGCGGATTTCCACGAGCGCCACGTTCTGCCCGGCGCACCGAAGCTGGTCGCCGCATCGCCCTATGCGGGCGACGACATCACCGCCCGCGCCGCCGAGCTTGCCGATTGCGGCCTGATCGTGATGCACTGCATGGGCTATTCCGCCGCCATGCTGGAAAAGGCCCGCAGCGCGTCGGGCGCTCCCGTCCTGCTGTCGCGCCGCGTCGTTGCCGGCGTCGTCCGCCAGATGCTTTGAACCGATCCGTTAACGAAACAAGAGAGGGAACGAAAATGTTCGGCAAAATTATCCGTTGCACCGTTCTGGCCGGGCTGATGGCGTCCAGCGCCATGCTGGCTCCGGCGCAGGCCTTCGAACGCACCGACAAAGGCAACGTCATCGTCTTCGGCGGCCGCCAGGCCATTCCCGTGCTCGATCCGCATGTCCGCTACGACTGGTCGACCCGCATGGTGCAGCAGGCCGTCTACGACGCGCTGGTGAAATACGAGGGCGATCCGGCGGAGGTGAAGCCGTGGCTCGCCGAAAGCTGGGAAACGAGCGAGGACGGCAAGACCTGGACGTTCCACCTCGTCACGAACGCCAAGTTCCACAACGGCGACCCGGTCACGGCCGAAGCCGTGCGCTATTCCTTCGAGCGCGGGCTGAAGCTCAACAAGGGCATCGCCTGGATGCTCAAGGACTTCCTGGCGCCGGAAGGCGTCTCCGTCGTCGACGACTACACCGTGAAGTTCGAACTCAAGGCCCCCTACGCCCCGTTCCTCTCCTTCCTGCCCTGGTGGTTCGTCGTCAACCCGGCCGAGGTGACGGCGCACGAGGTGGACGGCGACTACGGCCAGAAGTGGCTGACCGACAATGCCGCAGGCTCCGGTCCCTTCAAGCTCGGCCGCTGGGAACCGAACGTTCTCTATGAGGTCGAGTCGGTCGACGACTACTGGAAGGGCTGGCCGCAAGGCGAGACGAAACCGGCCGGCGTCATCTACAAGATCATCCGCGAGCCGGCCGCCCAGAAGGCCGCCCTCCAGCGCGGCGAGGCCGACATCGTCGAGGGCCTGACCTCGGACGATTACACCCAGATCGCCCGGCTTCCGAACATCGTCATCCAGAACCACAAGGGCATGACGACCTTCGGCATCAAGTTCAACACGCAGCAGGGTCCGACGGCCGACATCAACCTGCGCAAGGCCATTGCCTATGCGATGGACTACGACGCGCTGGTGCAGGTCTATAACGGCGAGGCGACGCTGGAGACCAGCCCGCTGCCGGACGGCATGAAGGGCCACATCGCCGTGCCCGACATTCCCCGCCGCGACATCGCCAAGGCAAAGGAATATCTGGCGAAATCGGCCTATCCGGACGGCGGCATCACCCTGCCCTACGTCCATGTGGCCGGTCTGGAAGAAGCGCGCCGCATCGGCCTCGTGCTTCTGGAAAACCTCAAGGAGCTGAACATCAACGTCGAGATCAAGCCGGAACAGTGGCCGAACATGGTTGCCGCCGGCTCCAGGGTCGAGACCTCCCCGGCCATGACCTCGGTCTACACGACGCCGATCTCGACCGATCCGGACGCCGTCGCCTACCAGTATCACAAGAGTTCCTGGGGCCAGTATTACGCTATGGCGTTCTACGACAACCCGGATGTTTCGGAGATGATCGACAAGGCCCGCGCCTCGACGAACTGGGACGAGCGCGCTAGCCTCTATGCCGACATCCAGAAGCAGATCGTCGCCGACCAGCCGGAAGTCTTCGGCATGCTCCAGAACCGCCGCTGGGCGCACCAGAACTACCTTCAGGGCTTCACCTTCAGCCCCGTCCGCTTCACCGGCGAGGTCGACCTTTATCCGCTCTGGATCAAGGAAGAATAAGCGCCGCGATTTGCGCCGGGCGGCATGACGCTCCCGGCGCAGCCGGATCGGGTTAGGCCCCCTCTGTTACCCGATCCGTTTCGTGAGGTATCCTGCCGCCTTGTCCCAACCGGGCGGCAGGATCCTTCGACGAAGCCGCACAATCCAGGAATGCCGGAACCCAATCGATGCTGACATTCATCCTGCGCAAGATCGCGACGCTGGTCCTGACCATGATCGGCATCGCGGCATTGACCTTCGTCATCACCAATGTGGCGCCGGGCGATCCGGCACGTCTGGTCGCCGGCCCGAACGCCACCGAGGACATGGTGGAGACCATCCGCGTCGAATACGGGCTCGACAAGCCGCTGGCGGAACAGTTCGTCGTCTATATGGGCGACCTGATGCGCGGCGATCTCGGCCAGTCCATCGTCACGACCCGGCCGGTCCTCGACGAATTGCTGCGCTATGCCCCGGCAACGCTGGAACTGGTCTTCGTCTCCATGCTGTTCGGCATCCTTGTCGGCGTTCCGCTGGGCATGCTCTCGGCCGTCTACAAGGACGGGCCGCTCGACCACGTCACGCGCATCCTGTCGATTTCGGGCGTGGCGCTGCCCGCCTTCTGGTTCGGCATCCTGCTCCAGCTCTGGTTCTCGGTGGATCTCGGCTGGCTGCCCGTGTCCGGCCGCCTGCCGCTGATCACCCGCCCGCCGGAAACCGTGACCGGCATGCTCCTGATCGACAGCCTCATCGCCGGACGCTTCTCGACCTTCTGGGTCGCCTTGCAGCATATCATCCTGCCCGCCTTCGTCCTGTCCTTCCCCTGCCTCGCCTCCATCCTGCGCGTCAACCGCGCCGAAATGGTCGAGGTCCTGCAATCCGATTACATCGTCGCGGCGCGGGCGCACGGTATTTCGTCGCGTCGCGTGGTCGCCCTCTATGCCCTGAAGAACGCCATGCTGCCGACGCTCGCCATCATCGGCCTGCGCTTCGGCTGGATGCTCGGCTCGACCGTGCTGGTGGAAACCGTGTTCGACTGGCCGGGCATAGGGCTCTATGCCGTCTCCTCCGCTCTCGCTTCCGATTTCAAGCCGGTGATCGGCGTCACGCTGATGATCGGATTCTTCTTCATTGTCGCCAACACGCTCGTCGATCTCGCCTATGCCTGGATCGACCCGCGCCTCAGGAGTGCCTGATGACGACGCCCTCCCCCACGGCTTCCTCGAAACAGCCGCCGGCGCTCACCTTTCGCGAGCGGCACGCCAGCCGCATCCGCCAATGGCGGCTCTATGCCCACATGTTCCGGTCGAGCTTTTCCTCGATGCTCGGCCTGCTTCTGGTGGTTCTCTTTCTCTTTCTGGCCGCTTTCGGACCGTGGCTCGCGCCGTTTCCGGAAGACGCTCTCGGCGCCACGGACATGGCGAACCGGCTGATGCCGCCGGGGCCGGTTCACTGGTTCGGCACGGACGAGATGGGCAGCGACATCTTCTCGCGCGTCATCGTCGGTGCCCGCACCTCGCTGTGGATCGGCATCGTGATCACCGGGCTGGGAGCGCTGATCGGCGTGCCGCTCGGCGTCATTGCCGGCTACAAGGGCGGCTGGGCCCGCGCCGTGATCATGCGCGTGACGGAACTGTTCCTCGCCGTGCCGGGCCTTGCGCTGGCGCTCGCCATCGTCGCGGCGCTCGGCCCCGGCATCACCAACTGCATGCTGGCGCTCGCCATCGTCTGGTGGCCGGGCTATGTGCGGCTGGTCGAGGCGAAAACACTTTCCGTCAAGGAAGAGCTCTTCGTCGAATCCGCCCGCTCCATCGGCGCGAAGACGCCGTGGATCCTCTGGCACCACATCCTGCCGAACTGCCTTTCGCCGATCATCGTCAAGATGAGCATGGACATGGGCATGGCCATTCTCGCGGCTGCCGGCCTCGGCTTCATTGGCCTCGGCGCCCGCCCGCCGGCGCCCGAATGGGGCGCGATGATCTCGGTGGCGCGCACCTACATGCCCGACTGGTGGTGGTATTCCTTCTTCCCCGGCGCGGCCATCTTCCTCACCGTGCTCGGCTTCAACCTGCTGGGCGACGGCCTGCGCGACATTCTCGATCCCCGGAGCCGCGAGCGATGATCGAACCGCTTCTCGAAATCCGCGACCTGACGCTCGACATCGGCACGTTCGACGGTCCCGTCCATGTGCTGAAGGGCATCGGCCTGACGGTCCATCGCGGCGATACGCTCGGCATCGTCGGCGAAAGCGGCTCCGGCAAGACCGTGCTGGTGCGTACCATCCTCGGCATCGGGCCCAAACGCTCCGAGGTAAAGAGCGGCAGCCTGCGTTTCGACGGGATCGACCTGCTCGGGCTGACGGACAAGGGCTGGCGCAAGATCCGCGGCGTCCGCATCTCGATGATCTTCCAGGACCCGATGACCTACCTGAACCCTCTGTTCACGGTCGGCGGCCAGATTTCCGACGTGATCGCCGCCCATGAGAAGGCCTCCGGGAACGGTGTTTCCCCGAAAGCCGCACGGCGGGTGCGCGTCGAGGAACTGCTCGACCAGGTCGGCATTCCCGAGCCGGCCCGGGTCTTCGCAAGCTATCCGCACCAGCTTTCCGGCGGCATGCGGCAGCGAATCCTGATCGCGATGGCGCTTTCGGGCAAACCCGACCTGCTGATCGCCGACGAGCCGACCACGGCCCTCGACGTGACGGTCCAGGCGCAGGTTCTGGACCTCATCAACGAGCTGGTCGGGAAGCTGAACCTGACCGTCATCATGATCAGTCACGATGTCGGCGCGATCGCCACGGTCGCGAAGCGATGCGCCGTCATGTATCGCGGCGAGATCGTCGAACAGGGCCTGACCGCCGACATTCTCGCCGCTCCGAAGCACGACTATACGAAGCGGCTTCTCGACGCCGTGCCGGAAATCGACGATGAGCCGGCGATTGCGGCAGCCGCCGTCGACAGCAACGCCGGTCCCCTGCTGGAAGCCAACGGCCTGAAAAAGGTCTACCGCTCGAAAAGCGGCAGGGACTTTGCCGCCGTCGACGGCGTGAGCTTTTCGGTCGCGCCGGGGGAGATCCTCGGCATCGTCGGCGAATCCGGCTCGGGCAAATCGACGGTGGCGCGCATGGTCCTGCGGCTCATCGAGCCGACGGCGGGAGAGGTCGTCTTCGACGGCCAGAAGGTCAACAGGCTCGACGCCGAAAAACTGCGGCAGATGCGCCGCCACATGCAGCTCGTCTTCCAGAATCCGCATTCGGCCCTCGACGGGCGGCACACCATTGCCGACGCCATCGGAGAACCGTTGCGCCTCCAGACCCGGATGAGCGGCCGCGACATCGAACGGCGCGTTGAAGAGCTGCTGGACATCGTGCAACTGCCCAGGGCCTTCAAGTATCGCTATCCGCACGAGCTTTCAGGCGGCCAGAAGCAGCGCATCTGCATCGCCCGGGCCGTGTCGCTCAATCCGAAGCTTCTGGTGCTCGACGAACCGACCTCGGCGCTCGACGTGTCGGTGCAGGCGCAGGTTCTCGAATTCCTTCAGGAGCTGCGCCGCGACCTGAACCTGACCTACCTGTTCATTTCCCATAACCTGGCGGTCATTCGCGCCATATGCGACCGCGTGATCGTCATGCGGCGCGGCCGGATCGTGGAAGAAGGGTTTTCGCACGACCTCTTCGCGAACCCGCAGGACGATTACACCCGAACCCTGATCGAGAGCGGCCGAAAGACCTCCCGTCAGGCCTTTCTGGAAAAACAGCACGGCTGACCAGCCGGGCCGCGACGCCCTCGGCCGTTGGAGCATTTCAGTGTTTCCATGAAATGCTCCAACTCTTTGTTTCTGCGCAATTCCGGACGGAAAACCGTTTCACACTTTTCCCGGAGTTGCTCTAATCGAAGGCGTTGCCGGTCTCGATGCCCGCCGCCTGTTCATAGGCGAGCGCGAATTCGAGCGTCGCGCGGTCGCCGCGCGGCGGGCCGACCAGTTGCACGCCGTTCGGCAGGCCGTTTACGCCGAAGCCGGCGGGCATGGCCGCGACCGGCAGACCGGCGAGCGTCGGCCCGATGACCACTTCCATCCAGCGATGATAGGTGTCCATCGTCCGGCCGGCGATTTCACCCGGCCACGGCAGGGTCACGTCGAAGGGAAAGACCTGCGCGGCGGGCATGATGATGAAATCGTAGCGGTCGAACAGGCTGCACATATATTTGTACCAGCTCGTGCGCACCACCGACGCGGCGTGAATGTCGGCCGCGCTGCGCGAAAGCGCGATGGCGAACTCGAAGGAAAGCTGCGGGTTGAACAGCGCCCGCTTTTCCGGCTGGTCGTAGAGGGCGCGCAGGCCGTGCGTGGCAGCGAAGGAGCGCAGCGTCAGCCACGCGTCCCACAGCTTCGGCAGGTCGAATTCGGGCGCGATCTCGTCCACCTGGCAGCCGATATCCGCAAGCACGTCGAGCGCCTTGCGATCCACATCCAGCACGCCCGGTTCGAAGGGCAGGTAGCCGCCGAAATCGCCGAACCAGGCGATCGTCAGGCCGGCGGTTTTCGCCGGGCCGCGCAGCGTCATGTCCGCATCGTCGAGCGAGAGCGGATCGCGCCGGTCGTAACCGGCCTGCGTCGCCAGAAGCAGGGCCGCGTCCGCCACCGTCCTGCCCATCGGGCCGGACGTGCCGAGTTGGCCGAGGAAGAATTCCGTGCCCTTGCCGCTCGGAACGCGGCCGAAGCTCGGGCGGAAGCCGACAACATTGTCGAAGGCGGCGGGATTGCGCAGCGAGCCCATCATGTCGCTGCCGTCGGCCACCGGCAGAAGCCGCGCCGCCAGCGCCGCCGCCGCGCCGCCCGAGGAACCGCCGGCGCTCTTCGCACGGTCGTAGGGGTTGCGGGTCGGGCCGTGAACGGGGTTGGTCGTATGCGAGCCGAGGCCGAATTCCGGCGTGTTGGTCTTGCCGATGAAGATCGCCCCCGCCGCGCGTGCGCGCTCGACAGGGATCGAATCCGCCGTCGAGACATAATCCTTGAAGATCGGCGAGCCAAAGGTGCAGGGCAGGCCCTTCGCTTCGGAAAGGTCCTTTACCGCCTGCGGAAAGCCGTGCATCCAGCCGCGCGACTGGCCCTCAGCCAGTTCGCGGTCGCAGGCGCGCGCCTCTTCCATGATGTCTGCCCGCGGACGCAGGCTGATAATGGCATTGATTTCGGGATTCAACCGGTCGATCCGGTCGAGATAGGCCTCCATCACCGCGACGCAGGAAAGGCGCCGCTGATGGATGGCTTCGGAAAGGGCGGCGGCGGAAAGCCGGGTGATGTCTTCAGTCACGGAAATGTCCTCCGGCTCAGTCCAGCGTCGCGAACAGGCCGGCCATCAGCCGCCCCCGGTCGATCAGGCTGTCGATTTCGATATGTTCTTCCAGTGTGTGGTAGCCCGCGCCCCGGACCCCGAGACCGCAGAGCGTGGCAATGCCCATCGCCCCGGTGAAATTGCCGTCCGAGCCGCCGCCGGAACTGCCGTGCGGCAGGGAAACGCCGAGCCTGCCGGCCAGCGCCAGCGCCTTTTCATAAAGCGCCATCGTTTCCGGGCGACCCGGCTGCCAGACGGGCCGGGTCACGCCGCGCGTGACGGCGAACTCGACCCCGTTTTCCGTGCAGGACAGGGCGAGCATGCGGGCAATGCCGGCTTCCAGATCCTCGTCGGTCTTCGCCATCGAAAGCGCCTGCGCGGTGCAGAGCGAGGAAACGCAATTGACCCATTGGCCGCCATCGATGACGCCGACCGAGAACGTGCATTCCTCGCCGCTCATCGCATCGATTTCCAGCACCCTGCGGGCCATTTCGCGAATGGCGGAACGGCCGGATTTCGGCGAGACACCGGCATGGGAGGGCTTGCCGCGCGCTTCCAGATTGTAGCGGGCGATGGCATAGCGCCCCGTCACCACGCCGTTTTCCTCACGCGCCGGTTCGGGCACCAGCACATATCGGTTGCGCGCCGCCTCCATCTCGATCAGTTCGCGGGTGGAAGGCGTGCCGATCTCCTCGTCCGGGGTCATGAGGAAGGTGACGGGCAGCTTCGTTTCGATGCCGGCGCGGATCAACTGCCTCATTGCCTCGAAGGCGATGAAATTGCCGCCCTTCATGTCGAGAATGCCGGGACCGTAGGCACGGTTGCCGTCGATGCGGAAGGGCAGGCTCGCCAGCGTACCGAGGGGATGGACCGTGTCGAAATGGCCGGAAACCAGAATGCCCGGCGTGTTCGGCACCGGGTGCGGGAACCGTGCGCGCAGGCTGCCGCCGAGGCCCATGCGGCCGGGAATGCGCTCGACGGACGCGCCGAGGGTGGCGAAGTCGTGCGCCGCCAGATCCATCATGCGGTTCACGGCGGCCGCGTCGTAGGTCGGGCTCTCGCACTCGATCCAGGGCCTGAGGCCCGCCAGCATCTCGCCGGTTTCGAAGGGAAGTCGGGTGAAATCCATCTTGCGCTTTCTCGTTTCGTCGCGGGTTCGCAGCCCGAACGATGCTGGACAATTCGGAAAAAGCCCCGGCCCCTTGCGAGGCCGGGCCAGGCGGGAGGGAATTCAGGCGGCGAGGCGCTTTTCGACGATGCGGGCGAGCAGGCTCGCGCCGACCGGCAGGATGCCGTCGTCGAGCACGTAGCCCGGATTGTGCGGCGGAATGGTGCCGGCATGGCCCACCGTGCAATAGACGCCCGGCACCTTGAACAGCATGTCGGCGAAGTCCTCGCTGCCCATCACCGGGTCCGTCTTGGTGTAGACGCTCTCCGCGCCGACGATGTCGCGGGCGGCATCGGCAAAGCCTTCCACCAGCTCGTCCGTGTTCACCAGCACGTCGAAGACGTTGCGGATGTCGGTCTCGATCTCGACCTCGAAGGAAGCGGCCAGCCCGCTGGCGATCGCCCGCATGCGTTCGCGGATCTCATCGTTCACCTCGCGGTCGAGATAGCGCACCGTGCCGGACACCGTCGCCTCTTCCGGCACGACGTTGTAGGCCGTGCCGGCATGAACCTGCGTGACCGAGACGACGGCGGATTTCAGCGGCGAGATGTTGCGCGAGACGATGGATTGCAGCGCCGAGACGAGCTGGGTCGCGACGATGATCGGGTCCTTCGACACTTCCGGATGGGCGCCGTGGCTGCCGCGGCCCTTGATGCGGAAGTCGAAGAAATCCGCGCCGGCCATCGCCGTGCCCGGCTTGATGCCGATCCGGAAGGGATCGTCGTTCGGGGCGTTGTGCAGGCCGTAGATCTCGTCGCAGGGGAAGCGCTCGAACAGACCGTCGGCGATCATGGCGCGCGCGCCGCCGCAGCCTTCCTCGCCCGGCTGGAAAATGAAGACGGCAGTGCCGGCGAAATCGCGGGTTTCGGCCAGATAGCGGGCCGCGCCGAGCAGCATGGTCGTGTGGCCGTCATGGCCGCAGCCGTGGAAGCGGTTGGGGATTTTCGAGGCATAGGGCAGGTTGGTGCGCTCTTCCATCGGCAGGGCGTCCATGTCGGCGCGAAGACCGATGGTGCGGCCCTCGCCCTTCGCGCCCTTGAGGATGCCGACGACGCCGGTCTTGCCGATGCCGCGATGCACCTCGATGCCCCAGCCTGCCAGCTTTTCGGCGACGATACCGGAGGTGCGCACCTCCTCGAAGCCGATTTCCGGATGTTCGTGGATGTCGCGGCGGATGGCGGTCAGCTCATCGTGCCAGGAGGCGATTTTCTCGATAACGGGCATGTCTTCATTCCTTGGCGGATATTGGCGATGAAAGTTCGGTCAGGAAAAGACCGGGCCGAGCGGGGAAAGGCGAATACCGGGGCGAAGCTTCGTCCACGGCAGGGAAGCGGGGTCCACGGCCATCGGCCCGGGCGCGGCGCAAACGAGAATGGTTTCGGCGATCGGCTCGAAATCGGCGCGGAAATGCACCGAACTCTTGTTGACGAGGATGGCCTCACCCTCCGGCTCGATGCCGAGATAACGGAACAGGCCCCGGTCGGCCATCTGCACCTTGTGCGAGGCGACCGCGACGCGCACACCGCCGATCCTCAGGCAAGCCGAGGGGCCGAGCCGCATCAGCGTATCGCCGTAATAGGGGCCGCTGACGCGGGTAAAGCCGTCCGACAGTGCCTCGACGGTGAACTCCGCCTCATAGGGCGCATCGCCAGGAATGCCGGATTTTCCGCCGAGTGCGATGCGGATCGTCGCGCCGACGCCCGCCTCCTGCGCGGCCAGCGCCGCCTGCGGATCGTAGAGCAGGCCGATGGCGGCGTTCTGTGCATCGTTTTCGACCAGCGCGCGGAGCATGCCGGTCGTGTCGGAATCGCCGCCCGCGCCGGGGTTGTCCTGCGTGTCGGCAATGACGATGGGCTTCGAGGCGGTCGCGGCGATCCTGATCGCCTCCTTCACGCCCCCGTCCGGGTCGAAGACGCGGCCCGCGAAGGCGTCCTCGCTGGCGTCGACCAGCGCCTTCAGCTCGTCGGCCGCCGCATCAGCGGCCGCTTGCGTCTCACCGTAGGCGAGCACCGTGGCGCCGCAGGCATTGAAATCCGCAGCGGGAAAACCGGGAAAGAACGACATGGAGACGACCCCTTCCCGCTCCTCCAGCGCCTCGAGTTTCGCATAGATGGATTTCGCCGGCTGCATGCTCGTGCATTGCCAGGAGATCGGGATGAGGTAATCGATCTGGCGATACGCTTTGGCGAAGCGCTCGCCATCCATCAGCCGGTCGAGCAGGACGGCGGCGCGGTAGCCGGTCAGCGCCATATCCACATGCGGATAGGTGCGGTAGCCGACCATGATATCGGCGTCCTTCATCGACTGTTCGGTCATGTTGCCGTGCAGGTCGAGACTGACGGCGACGGGAATGTCGGGGCCGACCGCCTTGCGGATGCGGGCGAGAAGCTCGCCCTCGCCGTCGTCCAGATGCTCGCAGACCATCGCGCCGTGCAGGTCGAGATAGATGCCGTCGAGCGGCAGCGCCGCGACGATGCCCTCGACGATTTCCGCCGAAATGCGCTCGAAGGCGTCCTGCGTGACATGGGCGGACGGCACGGCGCTGGCGCGCAGCACCGGCACGACGTCCCATTTCGTCTCGCGGGCGTAATCGAGCGCCCCCTCGATGCCGGTATTGGCCCCGGCGACCATCTCGATCATGTCCTTGCCGCGGCAAAGCGGCAGATGGCCGCTACCCTTCAGAAAGGCGTCGTAATCGGCCTTCGTGGGGGCGAACGTATTGGTTTCATGAATGAAACCGGCAAAGGCAACGCGCCGGGACTTCATTTCGTATTCTCCTGTTTCAATGCCTTTGCCGTATCCGGCAGGTTCTGCCCCTTCCCCTCCGTCATGGTCGGGCCTGACCCGACCATCCATGCCCCGGGTGCCGCGTGGACCCTCGGGTCAAGCCCGAGGGTGACGGGGGAGCGTGGGGCGAACGTGTGGCGCATGGTCGGGTCTTTCATGCCGCCTCCGGCTCCAGCGGCCGGAAATTGGCGAAATCCCAGTGCCGTCCGGGTGCGGCCTCGATGAGTTGGCGCGTATAGGCATGGGAGGGGTTGGTCAGCACCTCGTAGCCGGTGGCGTATTCGACGATCCGGCCCTTCTGCATCACGATCACGTCGTCGCAGATCTGCGCGGCGACGCGCAGGTCGTGGGTGATGAACAGGATGGCGATGCCGAGCCGCTCCTGAAGTTCCGCCAGAAGGTCGAGCACCTGTGCCTGCACCGAGACGTCGAGTGCCGAAACCGCCTCGTCGGCCACCAGAACCTTGGGGTTCATGGCCACCGCGCGGGCGATGGCGATGCGCTGTCGCTGGCCGCCGGAAAACTGGTGCGGATAGCGGTTCACCGCGTCTTCCGGCAGACCGACGATGGCGAGGATCTCGCGGGCGCGCTTCAGCGCCTCCGCCTTCGGCGTGCCGTAGTTCACCGGCCCCTCGGCAATGCTTTCGCCCACGGTGATGCGCGGGTTGAGCGAGCGGTAGGGGTCCTGGAACACCATCTGGATATGCTGGCGATGCGGCTGCAACGCTCGTCGGGAGAAATCGGCGATCTCCTGCCCGCCGATGCGGATCGAACCGGAGGTCGGGTCGATGAGGCGCATGATGCAGCGCGCCACCGTCGACTTGCCCGAACCGCTTTCCCCGACAATGCCGAGCGTGCGGCCCTTCTTCAGCGTGAAGGACACGTCCGCCGCCGCCCTGGTTCCGGGCGCCTGTTTCCCGAAAAACGACTTCTTGCCGTAGACCTTTTCGAGCTGCGAGGCCGACAGGACGATCTCGTCGGAGACGGAGGCGCGCGGCTCACGCGGCACGAGGCTCGGAACAGACGACAGAAGCGTGCGCGTGTAGTCCTTTTCCGGCGCCGTGAGGATCTGCCCGATGGGGCCGTTCTCCACGAGATTGCCGCGGTGCATGACATAGACCGTGTCGGCGATTTCGGCGACCACGCCCATGTCGTGGGTGATGAACAGGACGGCGGTGCCCTGCTTTTCCTGCAACTCGTCGATCAGCTTGAGGATCTGCTTCTGGGTCGTGACGTCGAGCGCCGTGGTCGGCTCGTCGGCGATCAGGAGCTTCGGCTTCAGGATCAGCGCCATCGCGATCATGATGCGCTGGCGCTGGCCGCCGGAAAGCTGGTGCGGATAGGAATTGAAGATGCGCTCCACATCCGGCAGATGCACCTCGCGCATCATCTCGAGCACGGCGTCCTTCTGTTCCTTCGCCGACAGCCTCGTGTGTTCCTGAAGCACCTCGCAGATCTGCCGGCCCACGGTCAGCACCGGGTTCAGCGCCGTCATCGGCTCCTGGAAGATCATGGCGATGCTCTTCGAGCGCAGCGCCCGCATGCGGGCGGCGTCGGCCTTCAGCAGGTCCTCGCCCTCGAACAGGATTTCGCCGCCGCGCGGCTCCAGCGACTGGCGCGGCAGGAGCCCCATCGTCGCCAGCGAGGTCACGGACTTGCCGGAGCCGGACTCCCCGACGAGGCAGACCGTTTCGCCGGCGCGGATGGTGATCGATATGCCGTTGAGGACCGGCGGGCTTTCATCGTCGCCGGTGAGCGCGATGACCAGATCGTTGATGCGCAGGACGTCCGCGGCGGCGGGATCGAAAACGTTTGTCGTCATTTCGTGGCCTCCCTCTTCTTCATGCGCGGATCGAGCAGGTCGCGCGCCGTGTCGCCGAGAAGGTTGATGGAGAGAATGCAGAGGGAAAGCGCCAGCCCCGGCCAGAAAATCAGCGAAGGCTTGAGCTGGAAGTAGGCGCGCCCCTCGGCCATGATGTTGCCCCAGGTGGCGATTTCGGTCGAAACGCCGGCGCCGAGGAAGGACAGGATCGCCTCCGTCAGGATCGCCGAGGCGCAGACATAGGTTCCCTGCACGATAAGCGGCGCCAGCGTGTTCGGCATCAGATGCCGCCAGAGGATCTTCGGCAGGCTGGAGCCGGCGGCAACCGCCGCTTCCACATAGGGCTCCTCGCGCGCCGTCAGCACCACGGAGCGGACCAGGCGCACGACACGGGGAATTTCCGGCACGGTGATGGCGAACATCACGGTCCAGATGCTCGCACCCGTCAGCGAGACGACTGCGATGGCGAGCAACAGGCTCGGAATGGCCATCAGCGCGTCCATGATACGCATGACGATGGCATCGAGAATGCGGAAGAAGCCGGAAACGAGGCCGATGAACAGCCCGATGGCGACCGAGATGACCGCCGCGCCGACGCCGATGAACAGCGAGATGCGCGCGCCGTAGAGAACGCGGGACAGGAGGTCGCGGCCGTAGGCGTCGGTGCCGAGCGGATAGACGTCGCTTGCCGGTTTCAGACGGGCGGACGGCATCATCGCCAGCGGATCGTGGGGGGCGAGCAGCGGCGCGAAGACGGCGAGCAGCACGGTTATGGCCAACACCGCAAGCGCGATGCCGGGAATGAGCATCGAGCGCTGGCGTTTGCCTTTGGACCGTAAACCGGGCAGGCGCATCGCGGCGCCGAGAGGGGTCGGCTGGGCCATCAGTAGCGGATCCTCGGGTCGAAGAAGGAATAGGAAAGGTCGATCAGCAGGTTGATCAGCACATATATGCCGCTGGTCAGAAGGATCATGCCCTGGATGACCGGATAGTCGCGGGCGAGGATCGCATCGACGGTCAGTCGGCCGATGCCGGGAATGTTGAAGACGCTTTCCGTCACCACCACGCCGGAAATCAGCAGCGCGAAGCCGGTGCCGATGATCGTCAGGACGGGCACGGCGGCGTTTCGCAGCGCATGGCGGAAGAGAACGATGTTCTCGCGCAGGCCCTTGGCCCGGGCGGTGCGGATATAGTCCTCGCCCAGCACTTCCAGCACGGAGGCGCGCGTCATGCGGGCGATCAACGCCACATAGATCGAGGCGAGCGTCAGGGACGGTAGCACGGCGCGTTCGAGGAACGGCCCCAGTCCCCGGGAAATGCTGCGGAAGCCCTGAACCGGGAACCACTTCAGGTCGATGGCGAAGAACTGGATCAGGATATAGCCGATGACGAAGACCGGCACGGAAAAGCCGATGACCGAGATCGACATGACGGCGTAGTCGATCCAGGTGCCGTGCCGCCAGGCGGCGATGACGCCGAGCGGAACGGCGATCAGCACGGACAGGACGATGGTGAGCAGCGCCAGGCTGATGGTCGGCTCGATATGCTGGCCGATCATGGCCGTGACGGGCGTGTTGGAAATCAGCGAGGTGCCGAGATCACCCTGGAGCAGCAACCAGAACCAGGAGAAGAACTGCACGGCGATCGGCTTGTCGAGGCCGAGCGAGGTACGGATCCGTTCGAGTTGTTCGGGGGTGGCCATGTCGCCGGCGATGATGGCGGCGGGGTCGCCCGGCGTCAGGCGAAGCAGCAGGAAGACGAATACGGCAACCGTGACCATCACCGGGATGGCCGCCAGTATCCGGCGGAACGTATAGGCGAGCATGAGCATCCTCACGTCGGTTATTCGGGAGAGGCCGGCGGCGCCCGCCTTGCGGGAAGGGTGCCGCCGGGCCGCGGCTGACAGCGGAGGCTTGCCGCCGGACGCGCACGAGGGCGACCTTCCGGCGGCGGATCACGAAGAAGACCTCAGTCTTCCTTCTTCTCGATGTTCCAGAACACCGGAACCGGCGATTCCAGCAAACCGGAGAGTTCGTTGCGCCAGACGCTCGGGTTCTTGTACTGGCCGAGCGGGATGTAGTTCACCTCGTCCAGCGCATGCGCCTGCAACTCGGCGGCGGCGGCCTGCTGTTCCTCCAGCGAGCCGGCGGCGATGTACTTGGCGCGCAGCTCCTCGAGCGCGGGGTCCGTGGGCCAGCCGAAGAAGCCCTGCGTGCCGCGGCCGTTCAGCATCGGGTTGTTGAGCGGGGTCATGATCTCCGGAACGATCCAGTTCGTGAAGAACAGGTTCCAGCCGCCTTCCGCCGGAGGCTTCTGGGAGGCGCGGCGGGTCACGAGCGTCTGCCAGTCCATTGCCTGCATGTCGACGTTGAAGCCGGCGGCGCGCAGGGCGGCAGCGGCGACGACCGGCTGGGCCTTGATGGTGACGACATCGGTCGGCTGCATCAACACGACGGGCGTGCCGTCATAGCCGGCTTCCTCCAGCAGCGCCTTGGCGCCCTCGATATCGCCCGAACCGATCAGGCTGTCCGCGCCGGCCTCGGATTCCAGCGGCGTGCCGCATCCGAACACCGAGCCGCAGACCGTATAGTAATCCGGGTTGCCGATCAGCGCGTCGAGAACATCCTTCTGGTTCAGCGCCTTCAGCGCCGCCTGGCGGATCTGCTTGTTGTCGAAGGGCGGGAAAAGGAAGTTCATCCGGCCCATCGTCTGGGAACCGAGGGTGTTGAGGATCTTCACCGTCAGTTCGTCATTGCTTTCGATGAGCGGCAGGAGATCGACCGGCGGCGACTCGACATAGTCGATCTCGCCCGACTGGATGGCGTTGAGCGCGGTCTGGGCGTCCGGCATGGTGATCCATTCGACGCGATCGACCTTTACGACCTTGCCGCCGGACAGCCAGCTCGCCGGTTCCGAACGCGGCACGTAGTCCTCGAACTTCTCGTAGACCGCCTTCACGCCCGGCTGGTATTCCTCCTGCACGAACCTGAACGGGCCCGAGCCGATGATTTCGGTGACGGCGGTGTCAGCCGGCGTTTCGGCGACGCGCTTCGGCATCATGAAGGGCACGACGGAGGACGGCTTCGCCAGAACGTCGAGCACGTAGTTGAAGGGCTCCTTCAGCTTCAGCACGATCGTCTTCTCGTCGGCGGCGGTCAGGCTCTCGGTCTTGTCGAACAGAACCTGGCCCGACGTGTCGCGCGTGCCCCAGCGCTGTAGCGAGGCGATGCAGTCTTCCGCCGTCACCGGGGTGCCGTCATGCCATTTCAGCCCGTCGCGCAGCGTGAACGTATAGGTCAGCTTGTCGTCGGAAACCGTGTAGTCGGCCATCTGCGGCTGCGGATTGAACTCGGAATCGAGCGCCAGCAGCGTATCCCACACCATGTAGCCATGATTGCGCACGATATGCGCCGTCGTGATGATCGGGTCGAGAATGCGCAGGCCCGAATGCGGAACGGCGAGGAGGGTGGTGGCCGACGCATCGGTCGCGAAGCCGCTCACGCAGGCCGAAAGGGCGAGGACGGCGGCGGCAAGCCGGCTTTTCAGGCGGCCTGCTTTTCTGGTGGTTGGTACATTCATTTGTTCGCTGTTCCCTTGTTTCATTTGCAGATGACGACCGGCAAGCCGACAGCGATGGCCCGCGCGCAAACGCACGGCACCGGTCTTCCCGCCGGGTCGTTTTCGAAATGCCCGCCGCACATCCTCCCACATGAGAATGCACGTCAGGAAAGCTTCGGCCGCCCCGCGCTGCCGGGCGCAAGACACCCCTTTCCGCCTGCGGGAAAGGCGTCGAAGGAAGCCTGCGGACACCTTCGGGGCGGCCCCACCGTCCCCATCGTCCCGGCGCAAGACGCTCTTTTCGCATCCGGGCTGGCGTCCGCGCGCTTCCTATGGAATCATCAGGAATGAGACATCCGATGCACTGCGTTCCCCTCAGGATTATTTTACCGCGATGCGATTGCTATTCTTGAGATACGATTATAGGCTCAGGATCATGGTTGTCAACTTTCTGTCGCATCGCAAAAAATGAATTTCATCCCGGAAACGCCAAAGGCCACCGATCGCAGGGCTCGCATAGCCGCGCTGGAAAAGGCCTTCGCCATTCTCGAGCTTTTCGGTCCGGACGCTCCGGAACTCAGGATCGCCGATGTAGCATCGCGCACGGGCATGAACCGGTCCAGCGCCCAGCGGCTGCTTCACACGCTTGTGACGTCCGGCTGGCTTCAGCGCGATGCGGCCAGTGGCACCTTCTCGCTCGCGCACCGGGCCGGCTATCCCGCCCATGTCTATCTCGCCTCGAACCAGCTCATCGACCTTACGATGCCGCTGCTGGTGGAGCTGAACGCCCGCACCGGACTGAGCTGCGACCTCTGGCTTCTGGATGGCGACGAGGCGGTGACGCTCGCCCGCGTGCCTTCGCCGGCGGCCTCGCTGGCGCTCGCGCCCGTGGGCAGCCGCATCGCACTCGCCGATGCCGCTCCCGGCCGCGCCCTTCTGGCCGCGATGGCGCCGGACATGCTGGCCCGCTTCCTCAGCATCCACACCACGACGGCCGATGCCGGCGCCTCACAGGGGCTCTCCGGGCGCCTGTCGGCCGAACGCGCGGCGGGCCATGCCTCCGACGCGCCGCAGGAAAGCGAAGGCGGCCATCTCGTCGCAGCCGCGTTCCGCGATGCGGCCGGCCAGCCCGTCGCGGCGATTTCCGTTTCCGGCCTGCGCAATGCCGAGGCCGCGCGCAAGGCGGCGGAGCAGCTTGCCGAAACGGTCGCCCGCATCAACGAACTGCGCGTCACCCGGGCCGTCCACCCCGCCAACATCGAACCGAACACACGCTACACCTGGCCACTCGTCGACGACGCGGGCGACCCGCTGGCCGTGACGGCGGTGGCCAAGAGCCTTTACCTCATGCAGTTCTTCCATCCGGCCGTTCCGCTCATGACGCTGACGGAACTGTCGCGGCAGACCGGCTTTCCAGTGCCGACCGTCCAGCGCATCACCGACACGCTGATCGGCCTCGGCTATCTGGAAAGGGACGACAGGAAGCGTGCCTTCCACGTATCCGTCCGCTCTCTCGACCTGCTCTATCGCTTGCAGATGGGCAGCAGCCTCATCCGCTCGATCTGGCCGCGCCTCGTCCGGCTGCGCGAGGAATGCGGGCTGCGCTGTTCCTTCTGCATTCTCGACGGCTCGGAGATCGTCCACCTGCTGCATATCCAGAGCCGCCCGCAGCCCGCCTTCCGCACCGCCTATCCGGGCCGCAGGCTGCCGGCCGTCTCGTCCTCGGGCGGGCGGGCGATCCTCTCCTGGCTGCCGGAAGACGAGATGGACGCGATCCTGGCCAACAGCGCGGTGGAGCCCGGCACGCCCCATACCGTGACCGACAAGCAGGCGATCCGGGCCGAGATCGTTGCGGCCCGCCCGCGCGGCATCGCCTTCACCGACCGGCAGTCGATCCGCGACGAGGTCAATGTCGCCGCCGCCGTTCCCGGCCCGCACGGCCGGCCATGCGGCGCCATCGTCGTTTCGGCCCCGGTCCGAAGCTGGAGCGTCGAGCGCCTGGAAAGGGAAGTCGTGCCGCTGCTCGTCTCGCATGCGCGCGGCGGCCTGCTGACCGGCTGAACCGCCGGTCTCCTGCCCCGGCGCGGCATCCATGAAAAAGGGCCGCCCGAAGGCGACCCCCAAAACTGCACTCCTTACGGGAGCCGGTCCCTGCGCGTCCCGGTCAACCGAAGACCTTCGTCAGCGCGGTGTCGATGGCGCCGGTGATCGCGTCGATGTCGTTTGCGGTCGCGATCAGGGCCGGGCTGAGGCATAGCGTGTTGTTGAGGCCCGGCAGCGAACGGTTGGTCGCACCGATGATGACGCCCTGGGCCATGCACTCAGCGACGACGGCCTGAACCTTCTTCTCCTCCGCCGGCTCCTTCGTCGCGCGGTCGGAGACGAGTTCGGCTCCGCAGAACAGGCCCGCGCCGCGGATATCGCCGATCACCTCATGCCTTTCCATGAGGCCGGCGAGATTGTCCATCAGGCGCTCGCCCATCTTGACGGTGTTGTCGAGCAGGCCTTCCTCCTCGATGATCCGCATGTTCTCGAGCGCCGCGGCCGGGCCGGCGGTGCAGCCGCCGAAGGTGGAGATGTCGCGGAAATAGCTCATCGTGTCGTCCGGCGCGTCCTTGAACAGGTCGAACACCCGCTCGGTCGTGACCGTGCAGGAAATCGCGGCATAGCCGGAAGCGACGCCCTTGGCCATCGTGACGAAATCCGGCTCGATCCCGTAGTTCTGGTAGCCGAACCATGTGCCGGTGCGGCCGACGCCGCAAACGACCTCGTCGATGTGCAGCAGGATCTCGTATTTGCGGCAGATCTCCTGAACCCGCTCCCAGTAGCCCTTCGGCGGGACGATGACGCCGCCGCCGGCCGTCACCGGCTCCAGCACGATCGCGCCGATCGTATCGGCGCCCTCGCGCAGGATCACCTCCTCGATGGCGTCGGCGGCGCGTTCGCCGTAATTCCCGACATCCCACTGCTTGCGGTATTCGAGGCAATGCGGCACCCGCACGAAACCGTCCGGATAGGGCCCGTACATGGCCGCGCGCTGGTCCTGGCCGGATGTGGCCAGCGTGCCGATGGTCGTGCCGTGATAGTCGCGGTCGCGATAGAGGATCTTCCACTTCTTGCCGCCGTGGTGACGATGCGCGATCTGGCGCACCATCTTGTAGACCTTCTCGTTCGCTTCCGAACCGGAGTTGGAATAATAGACGCGGCTCATGCCCGGCATCTTGGTCAGAAGCTTTTCGGCAAACAGCGCGGCCGGCACGTTGCCGCCGGCGCCCGCCCAGTAGTTCAGCTTGACGAGTTGGTCGCGGATGACGTTCGCGATGCTTTCGCGGCCGTAGCCGACATTCACCGTCCAGACGCCCCCCGAAACGGCATCGAGGAACTCGGCGCCCTTGGCATCCCAGAGCTTCATGCCGCGCCCCTCGACGAAGACGCGCGGGTCAATCGTTTCATATTGCTTGTGCTGGCTCAGATGGTGCCAGACATGCGCGCGGTCGGCTTCGATCACGCCGCGAATATCGTTGGGGTTGACGACACTGTTCATAGCGGGCCTCTCAAGGTCATTGGATGACCATGAAATAGCACGATATATCGGTAATGCTGGCAGGAAAGTCCTCTGGCCCTGTCGAAATTGCGCGCTGGCCCAGTAACCGCCGCCGCTCAGGCGAGAAGCAGGCCGAGAATGCCGCCGACGATGAGCAGGCAGCCGGACAATTCCCGCAGGTTGAGGCGCTCCTTGAACATGAACCAAGAGGCCATGAAGGTGAAGACCAGCTCGATCTGCCCGAGCGCGCGGACATAGGCGACCGGCTGAAGCGCCATCGCCGTGAACCAGCACGCCGAGCCGAGCACGCCGGCCAGGCCGACCAGCGACGAGGAACGCCACGATTTCGCGACGCGGAGGATCTCGCCCCGGTCCGTCGCCAGCATCCACACCAGCATGTAGAGCGTCTGGAAGCCCGTGACGAAGGCGAGCGTCGTCGCGGCCTGCATGACCGGGTTCGGTCCCTCGAGCGCAAGCGCCGCGCTCCGGTAGGCAACGGCCGAAATGCCGAAGATACCGCCGGAGGCGATGCCGATCAGGGCCGTGCGGCTGGCCAGCGCCGTCAGCAGGCTTTTCGGCGACAGCGGCGACCGGGCCATCGAGATGAGCATGACGCCGACCACGCCGACGACGATCGCAAACACCGCGCCGGCGGTCAGTTTCTCCCCCAGCAGCAGGAAGCCGAACAGCGCTGCCTGAACCGGCTCGGTCTTGGAATAGGCCGTTCCGACCGCAAAATTACGCAGCGAGAACAGGTGGACCAAGAGGATGGTGGCGTAAATCTGCGCCAGTCCGCCGATCACCGCCCAGAAAACGAAGCGCAGGTTCAGGTCCGGCACGGCATAGCCGACGACGCCGTGCAGCACGCCGACATAAAGGACGGCGAGCGGAAAACCGTAGCCGAAACGCACGAAGCTGGCGCCGCGCGTTCCCAGCGACGACCGCAGGCGCTTCTGAAGGGCCGACCGCAGGTTCTGGAGGAACGCGGCGGCGATGGTGATCGGTATCCAGGCTTCCATAGGCGCTGCGGTAGCATGGGCAAAACACAGCCGCCAAGCCCGGCGGGCCGCGAATCCGTTCCGTCTTTTCTTTTGGCTGCCGGCGGTGCATAAAGCACCCATGCCGCAGCTCACCCAAACGCCCGATGCCGCCGATTTCGCCCATGTCCGTGAATGGGTGTTCGATCTCGACAACACGCTCTATCCGCACCGCATCAACCTGTTCGAGCAGATCGACCGGAACATGACACGGTTCGTCTCGGAGCTGCTGCAAGTGGATGCCGTGGAGGCGAGGAAGCTCCAGAAGCAGTATTATCTCGACCACGGCACGACGCTTCAGGGCCTGATGATCCACCACCACGTGGACCCGAACGCCTTTCTGGAGCGGGCGCACGCCATCGACTATTCGCCGCTGCTGCCGCACCCCGAACTGGGCGAGGCCATCAAGGCGCTGCCGGGCCGCAAGTTCATCTTCACCAACGGCAGCGTGCCGCATGCGGAGGCGACGGCGCGGGCGCTCGGCATCCTCGACCATTTCGACGATATTTTCGACATCGTGGCGGCCGGTTACGTGCCGAAGCCGGCGGGAGAGACCTACGACAAGTTCGCGGCGCTGAACCGGGTCGACACAAGCCGGGCCGCCATGTTCGAGGACCTGCCGCGCAACCTCAAGGCGCCCAAGGAACGCGGCATGCGCACCGTGCTGATCGTGCCCAACAATCTGGGCGACGCCGTGCTCGACCGCTGGGAACAGGTGAGCGACGCCGACGACCACATCGACTACATGACGGAGGACCTGGAACGCTTCCTGCGCTCCGTCATCGGCCGGCTGTAAGCAAGCTTACCAAAATTTCATTCACATTACAGGCATTTAAGTGGTGGCCTGCAATTGCCCGGCCTATCTTCCTCTCATCAACAACCGAGAGGAAAAGACATGAATCTCAAGAAGATCGCCATTGTAGCCGTAGGTAGCGCCCTGCTGGCCGGCGGCATCGCTCACGCAGCTCCCTGGGATGGCGAGCGCGGCGGAAAACGCGGCCATGCGCATCAGGCAGGCCCGCGGGGCGACATGCGCTCCGATGCGGCCTTCATCCACATGCTGAAGCTCGCCGACGCCGACAAGGACGGCAAAGTGACGAAGGAAGAAGCCGACGCCGCCTTCCTGAAGATCTTCGACGAGATCGATGGCGACAAGGACGGCGCCGTGACGCCCGGCGAGTTCCGCAACTATACCCAGGCACGCATGGAAGAGTTCCGCAAGAACAACCCGCCCCCGGAGCGCGCGCAGGCAAACGATGCCGACGATCAGGAACAGGCACAGAACGATGCCCGCCCGGACCGTGAGCGCCCGCGCGGTGAACGGCATGCCGAACGCGGCGACGGGCCGCGTGGGGAAGGCCCGCGTGCGGAAGGACCGCGGGGCGACGGGCCGCGCGGCGAAGGCCGCGGCTGGTTCGGCCGGGACCGGGGCGATCGCGAAGCCCGCCCGTTGCGCGCCTCGCTGCCGCTGCGCCATGCCGACACCGATGAGAACGGCCAGGTCAGCCGCGAGGAAGCCAAGGCCTTCGGCGACAAGATCTTCGCCCGTCTGGACGTGAACAAGGACGGCGTGATGTCCATCGACGACCTGCCGGATCGTCCGTTCCCCTGACCTTCAGGCGCTGATCCCATGCATCGGGCCGGAGAGTGCGCTTCAGCGCTCCCCGGCCTTCCGCGCCGCAGCCTTGCCCCGGTTGCGGCGCGTCGGGAGTGTCCGTTCCGCCGCCCGCCCCCTACCCAGCGGGGCGGGCACTCCCCGTTTCACGCTTCGCCGGACATCCCGTAGAAATCCTGGATGATCCGCCAGCCGTCCTCGGCCGTCTCCGCGAAATTGACGAGTTCGATGTCCTCCGGCGCGATGGTGCCGAACTCGGACAGCGCCTCGAAATCGATGATCCGGCGCCAGAAGGCCTCGCCGAACAGGATCAGCGGCACCGGCGCCATGCGCCCGGTCTGGATCAGGGTCAGCGTTTCGAACAGTTCGTCCAGCGTGCCGAAACCGCCGGGGAAGACCGTGATCGCCTTCGCCCTCTTCAGGAAGTGCATCTTGCGGATGGCGAAATAGTGGAAGTTGAAGGACAGTTCGGGCGTCACGAAATGGTTCGGTGCCTGTTCGTGCGGCAAAACGATATTGAGGCCGATGGTCGGCGCGCCGGCATCCGCGGCGCCCTTGTTGCCGGCTTCCATCACGCCCGGCCCGCCGCCGGTGACGACGACGAATTCCTCGAAATCCGACCGGCGCGCATGATCGGAGCAGAGCTGCGCGAACTTGCGGGCCTCCTCGTAATAACGCGACGCACCCTCCAGATTGGCGCGCTGCACCGGATTGCGCGCCGCCCAGGCCTCGGCGCCGGGCGCGGGAATGCGCGCCCCGCCGAAGATCACGATGGTGGAGCGGATATTCATTTCGGCCAGCGCCATGTCCACCTTCATCAGTTCCAGTTGAAGGCGGACCGGCTGCAATTCCGGGCGCAGCAGGAAATCGGTATCGGCATAGGCGAGGCGATAGGCGGGCGACAGCGTCTGCGGTGTCTTCGGCACGTCCTCGGCGCGACGCTTGTCGCTCGAACTGCTCTGCAACGGATCCCACCGGCGGCCCGGTTTACGCTCGACCGCCTTGTCGTTTTTCGCCATGCTTTCCTCTCGTTCAAACAGCGCGCCCCGCCGGCCCCGGACGGACCCGGCGGGCGATGCGCAAATCACGTGTGCCGTGTCCGGCCGCCTGTCTCACGAGCGGTGCGGAACACGCGCGACCGGGACAACCGCATTGACGCCTGCCCGGCTCTCCCTTAGACCAATCGCATCCTGAGATAGACCGACCCCCAGATGATAGCCAGAGAATATTTAAGGAAAGCCATGACTACGGATCTCGCCTCCCTCGAAAAGATCATCGAAGCCGCTTTTGACGACCGCGACGCGGTGAACACCGGCACCAAAGGCGAAATCCGCGACGCCGTCGAGGCTTCGCTCGAGCTTCTGGACAGCGGCAAGGCCCGCGTCGCCTCGCGCGGCGCCGATGGCGCCTGGACCGTTCACCAGTGGCTGAAGAAAGCGGTTCTGCTCTCCTTCCGCCTGAACGACATGGAAGTGGTCAGGGGCGGTCCCGGTGCTGCGACCTGGTGGGACAAGGTGCCTTCCAAGTTCGAGAACTGGGGCGAGAACCAGTATCGCGCCGCCGGCTTCCGCGCCGTGCCGAACGCCGTCGTGCGCCGCTCCGCCTACATCGCCCGGAACGTCGTGCTGATGCCGTCCTTCGTCAATCTCGGCGCCTATGTCGACGAGGGCACGATGGTCGACACCTGGGCGACCGTCGGCTCCTGCGCCCAGATCGGCAGGAACGTCCATCTCTCCGGCGGCGTCGGCATCGGCGGCGTGCTGGAGCCGATGCAGGCCGGCCCGACCATCATCGAGGACAATTGCTTCATCGGCGCCCGCTCGGAAGTCGTCGAGGGCTGCATCATCCGCGAAGGCTCCGTGCTCGGCATGGGCGTCTATATCGGCAAGTCCACCAGGATCGTCGACCGCGCCACCGGCGAAATCACCTATGGTGAGGTGCCGCCCTATTCCGTCGTCGTTTCCGGCACGCTGCCGGGCAAGCCGTTCCCGAACGGCGAGCCGGGTCCCGGCCTCTACTGCGCCGTGATCGTCAAGCGCGTCGACGAGAAGACCCGCGCCAAGACCGGCATCAACGAACTGCTGCGCGACTGATTGTCCCGGCCGGCCGGAGCGATCCGGCCGGTTTTCTCTTCCGGAAACGCCCACCATGACCGCGACCGATCCCGTTGCCAATCTCCAGACATTGATCCGCTGCCCTTCGGTGACGCCCGACGAAGGCGGCGCCCTGTCGGCGCTGGAAGCGATGCTTGCGCCGCTCGGCTTTGCGGTGGAGCGGATGGTGGCGCGCGAGGAGGGCACGCCGGACGTCGAGAACCTCTACGCCCGCCTCGGCACGGAGGGGCCGCACCTGATGTTCGCCGGCCACACCGACGTCGTGCCGCCCGGCGACGCGGCGGCATGGAAGCATCCGCCCTTTGCGGCGACGCTCGACGGCGGCGACCTTTACGGCCGCGGCGCGGTCGACATGAAGGGCGGCATCGCCTGCTTCGTGGCGGCGGTCGCGCGCTCCATCGCAAGGCACGGCGCTCCGAGGGGCTCCCTCTCCTTCCTGATCACCGGCGACGAGGAAGGCCCTTCGATCAACGGCACCGAGAAACTGCTGAAATGGGCGGAGGAACGCGGCGAGCGCTGGAACGCCTGCCTCGTCGGCGAACCGACCAACCCGGACCAGCTCGGCGATATGATCAAGGTCGGCCGCCGCGGCTCCCTGTCCGGGCGCATCACCGTCCAGGGCGTGCAGGGGCATGTAGCCTACCCGCATCTGGCCGACAATCCGCTGCGCGGCCTGTTGCAGCTCACCCATGCGCTGATGGACCCGCCCTTCGACCACGGCACGGATCTTTTCCCGCCCTCGAACCTCGAAGTGACCTCCATCGACACCGGCAACACGGCCGTGAACGTCATTCCCGCACGGGCGAGCGCCGCTTTCAACATCCGCTTCAGCAACGTCTGGAACGAGGAAACGCTGAAGGCGGAAATCCGGCGGCGCCTCGACATCGCGGCCGCATCCGGTCCGCTGCGCCCCGGCCGTCCGCCGGTCGACTACACCATCGTCTGGCCCGAACGGGTCGGACAGGTGTTCCTGACCCGCGACGAGGCACTGATCTCCTCTCTGTCGGAAGCCATCGCCGCCGTCACCGGACAGGAACCGTCGCTCTCCACGACCGGCGGCACGTCGGATGCGCGCTTCATCAAGGACTACTGCCCGGTCGTGGAATTCGGCCTGGTCGGCCAGACGATGCACAAGGTGGACGAGCGCGTGGCCATTTCCGATCTGGAGAAGCTGACCGAAATCTACCAGACCTTCATCGAAAGCTGGTTCCGGCATGCCGAGGCTTGAGGAAGTCCGATTCTATCTGCGCGGCCTCATGCTGCTGGCCATGCACGATCCGCAGGGGTTCCGCCAGCTCGACCTGACGGACCGCGGCATGGTTCGGTCCTTCTGGGCGATCGTCTGGACCTTCCCGGCCATCCTGGTTTCGTGGCTGTGGCGGCGGGCGCTGTTCCTCGACGGCATGCCGGAAGGCTTCCGCCCGGGATCGACCTTCTATCTGCGGCTTGCGATGGTGGAAGCCGCCGGCTGGATATTCCCCATCGTCGTCGCCGGCATCCTGCTCTTCGCGCTGAAGGCGGAAAAGTTCTTTCCGGCGGCGGTCGTCGTCAACAACTGGCTGTCCGTGCCTTTCGCCTATGCCTATACGGTGCTTGTGATCCTGCTCGTACTGCTTCCCGGCGCCGCGCCGATCATCTCGCTGCTGTGGCTGGCGCTGGTGTTCGCCCTGGTCACGATGCTGTTCCGCATCCTCTACCTCGTCTGCGAAAAGCAGAACCTGATGGCGGGAACGCTGACCATGCTGCTGCTCGTGCCGCCGCTGCTGCTGGCCGACTGGTTGCAGCGCTTTCTCGGCATCTTCCCGGTCTGAGTGCAGTCAGCCGGCGTAATCGACCTGCATGAAATAGAGCCCGTCGGGCGGCGCGACCGGCCCGCAATATTTACGGTCGCGGGCTTCCAGCGCCGTCTGCACGTCGTCGGGCGTCATCTTGCCGTCGCCGGCGAGCTTCAGCGTTCCGGCGAAGGAGCGGATCTGGTTGTGCAGGAAACTCTGGGCGGTGGCACGGATCTCCACGACATCGCCGTTTCGCGTCACGTCCAGCCGGTCGAGCGTTCTGACCGGGCTGTTCGCCTGACAATGGGCGGAGCGGAAGGTGGAAAAATCGTGCTTGCCGACCAGGCGTTGCGCCGCGGCATGCATGGCCTCGTGATCCAGCGGCCGGGGCACCCACCAGGCGCGGTTCGCCTCCAGCGCCAGGCGGGCCGGACGGTTGACGATGCGGTAGAGATAGTGGCGGCGCAGGGCGGAAAAACGCGCGTCGAATTCCGGGCCGACCGCCTTCGCGTCGAGGACGGAGACGCGCTCCCCGGCGAGCGCCAGATGCGCGTTCAGCGCGTTGCGCAGCTTGTATTCCGCCCATTCCCGCGACAGATCGGCATGGATGACCTGCCCCAGCGCATGCACGCCGGAATCGGTGCGGCCGGCGCCGCGGATCGTCACGGCTTCGCCCGTCAGCGACAGGAGCGCGCCCTCGAGCGCGCTCTGCACGGAATGGCCGTTCTCCTGCCGCTGCCAGCCGACATAGGTCGTGCCGTCATATTCGACCGTCATGCGGTAACGCGGCATCAGGCAAGCCTCGTTCCGGCGGGAACCGGCGTGCCGCGCAGGAAATCCACGGCGGCAAGCGGCTTGCCGCCCGCCTTCTGGAGCGTCGTCAGCCGCACCGCGCCCTCGCCGCAGGCAACCGTCAGCGGAAGTCCGTCCAGAACCTCGCCGGCTTGGCCGTTCCCGTCACCGATCGTCGACCCCAGTATCTTCACGCGCTCCGGCCGGCCGTTGACCGTCAGTTCGAACCAGGCGCCCGGCACCGGCGCAAGGCCGCGAATGTGATTGTGGACATCGGCCGCCGGCTTGGAGAATTCGACACGGGTTTCCTCCTTCGAAATCTTGGCGGCGTAGAGAACCCCCTCCTCCGGCTGCGGTGTCAACGGCAGGTCGCCGGCCTCCAGCCTTTCCATAGCCTCGATCATGGCCGAGGCGGCGAGCGGCGAAAGGGCGTCGTGCAGCTCGCCGGCCGTCATGTCCGGGCCGATGGCGATCTCGCGGGTCAGGGCCACGGGGCCGGTGTCCAGCCCCTTGTCCATCTTCATCACCATCATGCCGGTCTTCCTGTCGCCGGCCATGATGGCGCGCTGGATGGGGGCGGCGCCGCGCCAGCGCGGCAGCAGGGATGCGTGTCCGTTATAGCAGCCGAGCCTCGTTCCGGTCAGGATCGCCTCGGGCAGCAGCAGGCCATAGGCGACGACCACCGCCACATCGGCACCGAAGGCGCGGAAGCGTTCGCCGTCTTCCTGCGCCTTGAAGTTCACCGGCGTGAGAACGGGAAGCCCGAGCGCGTCGGCGGTGCGATGCACCGGCGAGGGCACGGGTTCGAGACCGCGGCGTCCGCCCGGGCGCGGCGGCTGCGTATAGACCGCGACGATCTCGTGGCCGGCCCTGGCCAGCCCTTCCAGAACCGGCACCGAGAAGTCCGGCGTGCCCATGAAGACGATGCGGAGCGTCATGACGGCCTCCTCCCGTTTGAGAATGAGAGCGTCGCTCCCCTCAGACCTTGGCCTTGGCGGCCTTGGTGAACTTGCGGATCACCATGTCCCGTTTCAGGCGCGAAATATGATCGATGAACAGAACGCCATCCAGATGGTCGATCTCGTGCTGGAGACAGGTGGCGAGAAGCCCGTCGGCCTGCAACATCTGCTCCCGGCCCTCACGGTCGAGGAAGCGCACGGTCACTTCGGAGGGGCGCTCCACCTCGGCATAGTAGTCGGGAATCGAAAGGCAGCCTTCCTCGTAGACCGAGCGCGTGTCGGACGAGGCGACGATTTCCGGATTGATGACGACGAGCGGCTGCTTGTCCTCGCCTTCCCGGGCGATGTCGATCACCAGAAGCCGGCGTGGCACACCGATCTGAATCGCGGCAAGGCCGATGCCGGGCGCATCGTACATGGTGTCCAGCATGTCGTCGGCCAGCGTCCGGGTCTCCGAATCGACACGCTCGACGGGCCTGGAAACCTCGCGCAGCAAGGGGTCCGGCAAAATGATAAGGGGCTTGATCGTCATAAGGCTCCCTTAGCGCATCTTGCCCGGCGATGGAATAATCCGCTTGCGCCGCGAGGCGATATTTTTGATGCCCGGCCGGCTGTTCAAGCCGCTTCGCGCCAGTCGTCGCCGGGATAGGCCGAAACGATCTGCCCGTGGGCGCTTCCCCGGGTCCTGAAACCGTCGAGCGTCGTCACGAGCAGATCGAGCTGCTCGCGCAGGCCGGCGGTTTCGCCGGAGGTCTTTTCCACCATCGCGGCATTCTGCTGGGTGATCTCGTCCATGTTGTGGATCGCCACATTGACCTCGCCCACGCCCGTGGCCTGGTCGCGCGCCGCCGAGGCGATGCCGGTGACGATGCGGTTGATCGAATCGATGCGATCGATCATGCCGCTCAGCGCCTCGCCGGTGTTGCTGACCAGCGCGACGCCTTCCTGTACCTGATTGGAGCTTTGCTCGATCAGGGCCTTGATCTCCTTGGCGGCATCTGCCGAACGTTGCGCAAGCTGGCGCACCTCCTGCGCGACGACGGCGAAGCCCTTGCCCGCATCGCCAGCGCGGGCCGCCTCGACGCCGGCATTGAGTGCCAGAAGATTGGTCTGGAAGGCGATATCGTCGATCACGCCGATGATCTTGTAGACTTCGGAAGACGAACGCTCGATCCCGGCCATCGCCGAGACGGCCTTGGTCACGACCTCACCCGAGGTTCTCGCGGCGGTCTGGGTATCGCGCACGACCTTGAAGGCCTGCTCCGCGCTGGCCGCGGTCTGGCCGACGCTGACGGAAAGCTGCTGAAGTGCCGCCGAGCTTTCCTCCACGCCGGCGGCCTGCTGCGCGGTGCGCATGGCAAGGTCGTCGGCAGCCGAGGCGATGGCCTCGGTCCGCGCCAGGATTTCCCGGGACGACTCGCGCACGCCGCCGAAGGAGCGCCGCAGCCCCACAAGCGTCGCATTGTAGTTCGCCGCCATCTCCTTGTAGTTGTCGGGCAGGTCCGTCGTCATTTCCGTTTCGAAATCGCCCTGGGCCAGCGCCGCCAGCCCGGCGCGCAGATGCTCGAGCGCGATCTTCTGATCGGCCTCGAACCTGAGCCGCTCGGACTCCATCGCCTGCCGCTGGTTTTCCAGCGCCTCGAGATAGGTCGAGATCGCGTAATCCATGTCGAGGTTCGAGACCTTGACGATGGCCACGATCTTGTCCGCCAGACGCTTCGCATGCCGCTTGCCGAAGAAGAAGGGCCAGTGCTTGTCCAGCACCGCGTGAACCAGGCCGGCGACGACCAGCGAGTAGGAGCCGATATACCATTGCGGCTCGAGCCCGATGCGCGCATGGGTCCTGCCGATCATGGTGACGCTGCGGACGTAATCCGCATCCAGCTGACCGCCGGAAAGCCGCTCCCAGTGCTTTTCCTGCAACCCCTTGGCGCCGTTCATATGGCCCTTGTCGCGGAAAAATCCGCCAAGGGCCGGAACCCGGGCGATCTTGTCGTAGAAGTAATCGAGCGTGCCGCCGAGGCTTTCGCGAATGGCCGGCTGTATCTCCCTCAAGGTGCGACGGGTCTTCTCGTCGATCTCCACAAACTCGAGACGCTCTCTCAGCGTCTTTTCCACATCATCGGCCATCTGCAACCCCCACCCGTCCCATTCCCTATCGTGATCAAAAGCAATTCATTATCTTAAATGCGGGAAGGCCGGCCGGCGTCTTTCAGACGCAATCCGCTGGAAACCGTCGGCTATAGGTTGCCTAGTACCGTTTTAGAATTTTGAATCCATTATTAGAACTCAAGGAATTAGGTATATCGGGCCTTAATCCGGCATGACCAGAATTCACCCCCCAGAACTTCCCGTGGATTTGACACGCGGAATGGATTTCTCCACTGTCGCAACCGGCCAGATCGAGGAGGAAACGGCGTGATCAAGGTGCTTGGCTCCATCAATATCGACCTGATTGCGAATGCCGTGCGGCTGCCGCAGCCGGGCGAGACGGTCGGCGGCACGGCCTTTTCCATGTCCGCCGGCGGCAAGGGCGCCAATCAGGCACTGGCGGCGCGGCGCGCGGGACGGTCCGTCGCCCTGACAGGCGCGACCGGACGGGACGAGTTCGCCGCCCCGGCGCTTGCGTTCCTGGCCGAGGCCGGCGTCGATCTTTCCGGCGTGCGGCAGACGGAGCAGCCCACCGGAACGGCGCTCATCACGGTTTCGGCGGACGGCGAGAACACCATCGTCGTCGTGCCCGGCGCCAACGGCGTGCTGACCGAGGACGATGCCGTCGCCACGATAGAGGGGGCGAGCGAAGGCGATATCCTGATGCTGCAACTGGAAGTGCCGGCAGCGGTCGTCGAAAAGGCGCTCGTTCTCGCGCGAAAGAAGGGGCTCGTCTCCCTTCTCAACGTCGCGCCCCTGACCGACGACGCGGTGCGGCTCGCCGCCCTTGCGGATATCGTGATCGCCAACGAAACGGAATTCGCGCTTCTCGCCGGCATCGACGCCTACAGCGAGGCCGCGCTTGCGACCCTGCATGCCCGGACAGGGCAGACGGTCGTCGTGACACTCGGCGCCGACGGCGTCGTCGCGGCGAGCGGTGGTGCTGTCCGGCGCGCAGAGGGTCTGGCGATACGGCCCGTCGACACCGTCGGCGCCGGCGACACGTTTTCGGGCTATCTGGCGGCCAGTCTCGATGCGGGCCTCAGCCTGGAGAAATCCCTGCGCCGTGCGGCGGTCGCCGGCTCGCTCGCCTGCCTCGCGCATGGCGCACAGCCCTCGATCCCGCTGGCGGAGGCGGTGGACGCCGCACTCTGAGCCGCGGCGATCCGACAAGGCCCTGTCACTCGCAATGGCCGCCTTTTACATGCGATTAACATTTTAATTTGTATTTTACACGTCATGACGCGCGCATGATTGTGCCCTGTCGCTCCATGACGGAGCATTTCCCAAAAGAACTTCGTTTCATTCTCATTTGCGGCAATGCTCCGTTGTCGAGGAATTCATGTCGAAAATCCTTCTCAAGTCCCTGGCGGGCAAACTCATTCTGGCAACCGGCGTCGCCATCGCAGGCGTGATGCTGGTCTCCAACTCGTTCCTCATCTTCCAGACGCGCGACCGCGTCCAGCAATTGACGCTCGAACGCGCCGAAGCCGAGGCCAGCTCGATCGCCAACGAACTCAGGGCCAGCACGGGCCTGATGATCAGCGCGGCGCGCTCTATGGCCGACATCATCGGCAAGACGCATGCGGCAAACCTTCTCGACCGCGCCGGCGTCGTCACCATCCTGAAGGCGAGCACCGACCAGAACCCGTCGGCGTTCGGAAGCTGGTTCATGGAAGAGCCGCAGGCTTTCGACGGCCGCACCGACATCCGCGACGACAAGACGCTGGGCACGAACGCCAACGGCGTCTTCACGCCCTACTGGGCCAAGGACCGCAACGGCCAGATTTCGCTGACCACCTTCGCCGAGGATTATGCCGCGGCCTGGTACAAGGTCTCCAGGGACACGCAGAAGGGCGCCATCACGCCGCCCTACACGACGCAGGACACGGACGTGCCGACCCTGATGACCTCGATTTCCTATCCGGTCCTGTCCGGCGGCAGGCTGATCGGCGTCAGCGGCGTCGACATGTCGCTCGCATCGCTTTCCGACCATCTCTCGCAGCTGAAGCCTTTCGGCACCGGCCGCGTCATGCTGGTGTCCGGCGACGGCAAATGGCTCGTCGCGCCGACGCAAGACCGGCTGATGCAGGACTATGACGGCGAAGGCGCCGACCTCGTCAGGCAATCCATCGCCTCGATGAAGCCGGTGAGCTTCCATGCGACGGAGGAAGCCGGCAGCACAGGCGGCTACCAGCGCGTGGTGCTGCCCTTCACCGTTCCGGACATGCCGACCACCTGGGCCGTTCTCGTGGATGTGCCGAACACGGCCATCGGCGCCGCCGTCAACGAACAGACCACCCTTATGGTCATCGGCGCGATCGTCGTTCTGGGCGCCGTCATCCTCGCGCTCTACCTCGCCGTCCGCAGCCTGATCCGCCGCCCGATCGACAGCCTCGTCAGCGATGTCGCCCGGCTCGGCTCCGGCGACTACGACCAGCCCGTCACCGGCCAGAACCGTTCGGACGAGATCGGCTCCGTCGCCAAGGCGCTCGAAGGCTTCCGTCATGCGCTGGCCCAGTCCCATCTCCATGAGCAGGAAGCCGCCGCGCATCGCCGGGATGCGGAAAACCAGCGCAACCTGTCGGAAGCCGACCGCGTCCGCTCCGAGGAACTGCAACGCCATATCGTTTCCATCGTCGGCGAAGGGCTGACGGCGCTTTCCCACGGCCGGCTCAGCCACCGCATCACCGAAGCCTTCCCGGGCGAATACGCCAAGCTGCGCGACGACTTCAACGCGGCGATATCCAGCCTCGAAGAGACGATCATCACGGTCAACAGTACGATCCAGGGCATCGGCAACGGCACGGGCGAAATCTCCGGCAGCGTCTCGAACCTTTCGCAGCGCACCGAGCAGCAGGCCGCCAGCCTCGAGGAAACGGCCGCCGCCCTCAACGAGATCACCGAACAGGTGAACTCCAGCGCCCAGAACGCCAAGTCGGCGGCCACGACCGTCGCCCTGGCCTGCACCGATGCGGAAAAATCGGGCGAGATCGTCCAGCGCGCCATCACCTCCATGCAGGGGATCGAGCGTTCGTCGAGCCAGATCGGCCAGATCATCAGCGTCATCGACGAGATCGCCTTCCAGACCAATCTGCTGGCGCTCAATGCCGGCGTCGAGGCGGCACGGGCCGGCGATGCGGGCAAGGGCTTCGCCGTCGTCGCGCAGGAGGTGCGCCAGCTTGCCCAGCGCTCGGCGGACGCCGCCAAGGAAATCCGCTCGCTGATCAACGCCTCCTCCACGCAGGTGGCGGAAGGCGTGGATCTGGTCGGCGAGGCGGGCGCCGCGCTCGAAGGCATTTCCGCGCAGGTCATGCAGATCAGCGGCCTGATCCGGGAAATCTCGCAGTCGGCGAGCGAGCAGGCCGTCGGCCTGAAGGAAGTCAATGCCGCCATGAACCAGATGGACCAGGTGACGCAGCACAATGCGGCGATGGTGGAGGAAACCACCGCCGCCTCGATGGCGCTGAAGGACGAGGCCGAGCGCCTGCGGGCGCTTTCCACCCGCTTCCAGGTCTCCGGCGGTTCCGCCGCCGCGCCGGGCGCATTGCGCGAAACCGCCGCAGCCCTGCGGGCCGCCGCCTCGCCGCGCGCACCCGCAAGGCCGGAAGCGCCGGTTCGCAAACCCGCCCCGCGCGCAGCGGCGCAGGCCGCCGAGAACTGGGAAGAGTTCTGACACCGGGCCATACGACATGAAAGAGGCCGCCGGGCATGCCCCGGCGGCCTTCTTCTTTCACGCCCCGCCGGCCCCGGCCTCAGAGACGGGCCACCCGTTCCGTCAGGAGATCGAAGAAGCCCTGATCGTCGGCGAAACGCATGACGGTCGCATTGGGCCTGCGGCCCGAAACCTGCCACCAGTCGACCACCGTCATGCCGAGCGTCAGGGGCGAGTGCGTCTCGATCTCGACATTGCAGTCGCGTCCGCTGAAAAGCTCCGGCTTCAGAAGCCAGGCGATGACGGAGGGATCGTGCAGCGGACCGCCGTCGCTGCCGTATTTCTCGACATCGAAGCGCTCGAAGAATTCCAGCATTTCGGCGAGCGCCACCGCCGGACGCGTTCCGATCGCCTTCAGCCGTTCGACGCGACGCCGGTAGGTCAGCAGCCGGTGAGTGACATCCAGCGGCATCATGGTGATCGGCATGCCCGCCGCGAAGACTTCCGCAGCCGCTTCCGGATCGACATAGATGTTGAACTCCGCAGCGGGCGTGATGTTGCCCCCCTCGAAAAAGCCGCCGCCCATCATCACGAGGCGCTTGATACGCCCGGCGATGGCCGGCTCCCGGCGCAGGGCCATGCCGATATTGGTCAACGGCCCGAGCGCGCACAGCGTCACCGTTCCGGCCGGTTCGCGCATCAGCGTCTCGACGATGAAATCCACGGCGTGCTGCCGTTCGACGGACATCGACGGCTCCGGCAGGACGGGGCCGTCGAGGCCGGTCTTGCCGTGAACGTGCTCGGCCGTCACCAGGGGCCGTTCCAGCGGCCCGGAGGCGCCCTCGTAGACCTTGATGTCCCGACGGTCGCACAGTTCGCAGACGATGCGCACATTGCGGCTCGTCAGCGTCAGCGGCACGTTGCCCGCAACCGCGCAGATGCCCAGAACCTCCACCTCCTCGCGACTGCCGAGCGCCAGCATGATCGCGGCGGCATCGTCCTGTCCCGGGTCCGTATCGATGATGATTTTCTGCGGTGCTGGCATGTCGTCCTTCCGGGGCTTTCCTCGTGCGACGATATGGGATCGGCATGGCGGTCCATGTCAATACGGCGCAACCCGGGGCGGCGGCTTATGCAGGACAATTCCTTGCATGCGCACGGCCCCTTCCTATATTGACAGCAGCTTGAGACGCCGAGAGGAAAACGAATGGCTGGAGACGCGACGAGCCCCTTTTCCCACCCCCTCCTGATCGGCTTCGACATGCTGGAAGAAAGCCTGCGCCGCCACATGCGCAGCAATGACGGCTACCCTCCCTACAATATCGAGCGCCTGCGCAACCGGAAAAGCGGCTCCGACCATCTGCGTATCACCCTTGCCGTCGCCGGATTCTCGGAGGACGAACTGGATGTCCTGACGGAAGAAAACCGCCTGATCGTGCGCGGACGGCAGGTCGAGCGCCCCGAGGCCGACTATCTTCACCGCGGCATCGCGGCGCGGCAGTTCCAGCGCGTTTTCCTGCTGGCGGAAGGCATCGAAGTGCAGGGCGCGCGATTGCGCAACGGTCTTCTCGCGATCGATCTGGTCCGCCCGGAAAATATAAACATGGTAAAGAAAATTAACATTTCCGTCTCAAAGTAGCATTGCGGCGAAGGCCGAGACTTCCTCTGTTTCACGGAGAAACAGCAATGCTTTTAAAAGAAGCCCACGCGCTTTTGACCCCTTCGCAACTGGCGCATATCGGCGCGGGTGAAGTTGCCTATGTCCGCAAGATGCGGTCCGAAGAAGTGTCCCGATGCTTCCCGGAAGCGCCGGTCATCGATCCCCAGCTGGATCTCTGGGCGCTGTTCGGCGCGGACGGCACACCGATCCTCCTGACCGACAACCGGTCGAGCACCTTCTTCAAGGCGGCCGAGGACGACCTGAAAACCATCAGCGTACACTGATGCAAACGGCCCGCTGGAAAACGGCGGGCCGTAACGATTCCACCTGAAGCCATTCCGGCAAAAGTGCGCAGCGGTTTTGCTGAAATTGCTCTAGATTCGACGAAAGGTCAGGTAAGCGGACGAGCGCCCTTCCCGCCTGGCTTTCGCCTCGTAGCGGGTGCCAGGCCAGCCGGCATAGGGCGTCAGCCAGTCGGCGGCGTTGCGGGCGGTCCACGCGAAGCCGCCATGACGCTTGCAGTGCTGAAGCGTCCAGTTCACATAGGTGTCGATATCCGAGGCGAAGCAGAAATGGCCGCCGGGCTTCAGCACGCGATGGAACCGGCGGAGATTGACCTGCGACACGAACCGGCGCTTCCAGTGCTTCCGCTTCGGCCACGGGTCCGCGTAGAGCAGGTCGATCTGGTCGACGGAGGCTTCCGGCAGCCAGTCGAGCAGAACGGTGGCATCGTCGTCATAGACCCGGATATTGCGAAGATCGCGGTCGCGCACGCTGCCGAGCAGCTTGGCCATCGAATTGACGAAGGGTTCCACGCCGATGAAGCCCGTGGCCGGCTCCTCGGTTGCGCGATGAACGAGGTGCTCGCCCCCGCCGAAACCGATCTCCAGCCTGATGCGCTCTACCGGCACCGGAAAAAGCTTAGACAGATCGGCGACCGGTGGCCCGTTCGGGTCGATGCGAAGCGCCGGCAGCAGATGCTCCATGACATCCAGTTGCCGGTCGCGCAACGCCTTGCCCTTGCGGCGACCGAAGAAGGCTTCGGTCGCGCGGCTGCGTCTCGTCTCCTCGCTCACGCCCGGATCAACCCTTGATCGCGTCCTTGAGTGGCTTCACCAGGTCGAGGCGCTCCCAGGAGAAGGAACCGTCGCGGCCCGCCTTGCGTCCGAAATGCCCATAGGCGGACGTCCTGGCATAGATCGGCTTGTTGAGGTCGAGATGACGGCGGATGCCGGTCGGCGAAAGATCGATGACCTGCCGGATCGCGGCCTCGACCTGGTCCTCGCTGACCTTGCCCGTTCCGTGCAGGTCGACATAGATCGCCAGCGGCTGGGCGATACCGATCGCATAGGCGATCTGGATCGTGCAGCGTTCGGCAAGGCCGGCGGCGACGACGTTCTTGGCCAGATAGCGGGCGGCATAGGCGGCGGAGCGGTCGACCTTGGTCGTGTCCTTGCCCGAGAATGCGCCGCCGCCGTGCGGCGCGGCACCGCCATAGGTATCGACGATGATCTTGCGGCCGGTGAGGCCGGCGTCGCCATCGGGACCGCCGATCACGAACTTGCCGGTCGGGTTGATGTACCACTTGCAATCGTCGGCGATCTTCAGGTCGCCCAGGGCCTCGCGGATATAGGGCTCGACGACGGAGCGAACATTGTCCGAATCCCAGCTGTCGTCCAGATGCTGCGTGGAAAGAACGATGGAGGCCACCTCGGCGGGCTTGCCGTCGACATAGCGCACCGTCACCTGGCTTTTGGCATCGGGACCGAGCTTTGCGGCATCGCCCTCGCCCTTCTTGCGGGCGGCGGCCAGAAGCTGAAGGATACGGTGGGAATAATAGATCGGCGCCGGCATCAGGTCCGGGGTCTCGCGGCAGGCGTAACCGAACATGATGCCCTGGTCGCCGGCGCCCTCGGCATTGTCGTGGTCGGCAGCCTTGTCGACGCCCTGGGCGATGTCGGCCGACTGGGAATGCAGCAGCACATCGATGCGCGCCGTCTTCCAGTGAAAGCCGTCCTGCTCGTAACCGATGTCGCGGATCGCCTTGCGGGCGGCCGACTTGAACTTCGAGGGGTTGATGACGTCCTTGCCGTCCTTGTCCTTCTTGAGAAGGCTCGGCGGCAGGCGAACCTCGCCGGCGATCACGACGCGGTTGGTCGTCGCCAGCGTTTCGCAGGCGATGCGAACGGTCCACGGATCGATACCGGTCTTGGCGGCTTCGCGGTAGACCAGATCGACGATCTCATCGGAAATGCGGTCGCAAACCTTGTCGGGATGCCCCTCGGACACGGACTCGCTGGTGAAGAGGTAGTTGGCACGCATTCGGGATTCCCCTCAAAGAAAGACACAAGATAGGCTTCTATTCAGTTCGCAGGCGGAAGACAAGCGCACAACGACATAAGCATATCTTTATGTCACGCGCCAGCGCAGCGCAACCGCCGACATGGCGGGCACCCCCCGCATTCGGACACAAAAAAGCGGCCCGCAGGCCGCTTTCGGGAACGATGCTTGTCTAGCGGACCTACTCCGCCTCGCCATCGTCGGCGAGCACCTTGACCAGATCGACGATCCGGCGGCGGACCTTGGGGTCGGCGATCTTGACGAACGCACGGTTGAGTTGCAATCCTTCCGAGGAGGAGAGGAAATCGACCACGTAGTTCGAGCTGGCCGCCTCCGCCAGGCCATCGGCCCGGACCGGGTTATCGCCGGGCGCATCCTCGAAGAAGAACGAGACGGGCACGTTGAGGATGCTCGAAATATTCTGGAGACGGCTGGCGCCAACGCGGTTGGTGCCCTTCTCGTATTTCTGTATCTGCTGGAAGGTGATTCCGAGGCTTTCACCCAGCTTCTCCTGGCTCATGCCCAGCATGGTGCGACGCAGCCTGATTCTGCTCCCGACATGAATGTCGATCGGGTTCGGCTTTTTTTTATTCTCCATCATCATGTCCTGACTAAAATTAAAAAACCGCGTTCGCTCCACACCAGAATACAACCGGATACACGCGTGTGCTTTATACACAATACAGCCAGAGCGCGTCCTGGAGTAGAAAGTTTCGGCACTATGCAATTTTAGGGGTTTTCGGTCAATTCTCCCCGAAAACAAAACGTCGGCGGGTCAAAACAACGTAAACAAACGCCGCCAGAATCAACAACCAGAAGTTACTTTTTCGCCAGAGTATAAAGCCAGACGGTCGCGCTTTCATATCCACGGTAGCATCCACTTTACCTTTCGTGCCAAGGCTTAAACCGGCAATAATTCTGCCTTTCGCGTCGACGACGGCCGAAATGCCATTATTGGCGGCCCGAATCAAGGGAAGACCGGTTTCGACGGCCCTCACCCGCGCCTGCTGGAAATGCTGCCAGGGCCCCGGCGTCAGCCCGAACCAGGCATCGTTGGTGACGTTGAGCAGCGCATTCGCACCGGCCTCGACGCCGTCCATCTCGTCGGGAAAAATGATCTCGTAGCAGATGAGCGGATAAAGGCCCATGCCGTTCGGCAGCGTCAGGCCGGTCCGGCGCGTGGCCGCCGTGAAGCCGCCCGGAAGCGCGATCAGGTTATCCATCCCCAGCTCGCGCAGGATGTCTTCCATCGGCAGATATTCGCCGAACGGTGTCAGATGCACCTTGTCGGCCGCCGCGAGGATCTGCCCGCTGCTGTCGATCACGTAAACGGAATTGTAGTAGCGTGGCAGATAGCCGGCGGCGGCCTCCTCCATGCGCACCGCGCCGGTGATGAGGATCTGCCCGTCGTCCAGCATCTCCGCGATGGCTGCCAGCGCGTCGGTATTCTCCGTCAGGATGAAGGGGATGGAGGTCTCGGGCCAGACGATCACGTCGGGACGCGGCCCGCCCTCTTCCGGCGGCAGCGCCGAAAGACGCAGATGCTCCCTGAATATCTCCGCGCGGTCGTTGCCCTGCAACTTCACTGACTGGTCGATATCGGGCTGGACCAGCCGGACGTTGAGTTTCCCGGGCCCTTCCGGTTCCGGCTGCGACAGGGCCCAGAAGCCGTATCCGAACTGGGCCGCGACGAGGATGAGCGCCAGACCGATACCGGTCTTGACGCCCTTGCCCGTGCCGAGCAGGGCGGGCGCGGCAGTGACGAGGACCGTCAGAACCGTCATGCCGTGCAAACCGACCACGGCGACGGGCTGCATCATGACCGGAAGGGGCATGAGCCCGTAGCCGATGGAATTCCAGGGAAAGCCCGTGAACAGGAACGCCCGCAGCCATTCGGCAAGGCCGAAGCCGACGGCAAGCGCGCCGATGCGCCCGGCGCCATCGGACCAGAACAGGCGCGCCACGAGGGCGGCAAGGCCGTAGTAGACCGCCAGGACGGCCGGAAGCCCCAGCGTCGCCAGCGGCAGCGCCCAGGCGAATTCGTCGGCCTCGAGCAGCAGCGCGTTGCCGAGCCACCACAGGCCCGCGACGAAATAGCCGAAACCGAAGCACCAGCCGAGAAGAAAGGCCGAAAGCAGGCGGCGCATCCAGCCGCCGTCCGGCCCGCCGGACACGCCGTCGAGCAGCCAGACCAGCATCGGAAAGGCCACGAACAGCGCAGCGAAGAAACTGAGCGGCGGCATCGCCAGCGCCGCAAAGGCACCGGCCAGAATGGCCAGCAGGGCGCGACGCCACCCCCACAACAGCATGACCCTGCCCGCAAGCCGTTCCACGCAGATTCCTTTCCGCATACCATCTCGCCGCCCCGGCCGAGCAGGCGGGGCGAAGACGACGAATCACATGGCGCGATCTTGCAGAAAAACGCGACGCTTGTCGTCACCGGAGCGACGCGGCGGCGGTTTCACATGCCGGGGAACGGCGCCTGTCCGCTCAGTTCCCGTCCGCCGGCGGAGACGGTTGCGCATCGGTGGCCGCAGGCACGTCCGCCTTCGGGCCGGCTTCGATCTTGAGCGCCCCGCGCTGGCGACGGCTCACAGCCGTCTTCTTGCGGGTGATGCGAACGCGCTTGATGCGGCGCGGATCGGCATCGAGAATATGGAACTCGAAGCCGGGGACGGCCTCCACCACCTCGCCACGGGCCGGAATGCGGCCGAGCGCGGAGAAGATCAGCCCGCCGAGCGTGTCGATCTCCTCGGCCTGTTCGCGCACGTCGAAATCCGAACCGACCGTCTCGGCGATCTCGTCAAGTTCGACGCGGGCATCCGCGATATAGGTATCGTCCGACACGCAGACGATCATCGCGTCCTCGTCGTCGTGTTCGTCATCGATATCGCCGACGACCATTTCGACGATATCCTCGTGGGAAACGAGACCGTCCGTTCCGCCATATTCGTCGATCACCACCGCCATCTGGGTGCGGGCGGCCTGCATCCGCTTGAGAAGATCGGACGCCAGCATGGACGGGGGCACGAACAGAACCGAGCGGATCAGCCCCGCCTCGGCCACGGACTTGTCGAGATCGACACGGGCCAGGTCGAAGACCGGGCGCGGCTGGCGGGCCGGCTTCTCGCCGTTCTCCGGCGGCGGCGCCTTGCTGCCGTTGCGGCGCTTGTTGCGGGCCTGGCGCGTCACATAGGACAACACGTCGCGGATGTGGACCATGCCGCGCGGATCGTCCAGCGTCTCGGCATAGACCGGCATGCGCGAGCGGCCGGAATCCTCGAGCAGGATCAGCAGGTCGCGGATGGAAATGCTCTGCTCGACCGCCTCGATATCGGCGCGCGGAACCATGACATCCTCGACGCGAACCTCGCGGAAATGCAGGATGTTCTGCAACATCGCCCGCTCTTCCGGCGAGAAGGCGGCGCTGATCTCGGAATCCGTCATCAGCGCGTCGGCGATGTTCTCTCTCAGCTTTTCTCCCTGGGCAGGGCGCCACAGACGCGCAGCGCGCGCCCAGAATGACGGGCGCGCACGCGCCGCCGTCTCCTGTCCGCCGGAGGAACTACTACTTCCCTCTTCGGACGACGAAGCACCCGCTTCATCCCTGGCCGCCGAGGCCGTATGTGTCGTAAAGTCGCTCATTATACCTGTCTGTCAAACGGGACCCTGACCCGCATAGGGATCAGATAGGCCAAGAGACGCCAAAATGCGAGTCTCGAGCCCCTCCATTTTCTCCGCCTCTTCGGCAATCATATGATCGTAACCGAAAAGATGCAAAAATCCATGCACAAGAAGGTGCGCCAGGTGCTCGTCGAACGTTTTTTCCAGCGCCTCGGCCTCGCGCTCCACCGTTTCGCGGGCAATCACGATATCGCCCAGCATCGGGCCGGGCATGTCGCCGGGCGCCAGCGGGGCGGCGGGAAAGGACAAAACGTTGGTCGGCTTGTCCTGCTGGCGCCACTCCGCGTTGATCGTCCGGATATCCTCGTCGCCGGTGAAAAGCAGCGAAACCTCCACCGGATGCTCCGGGAAGGGCTGCTCCTCGTTCTCGGCGAGATAGGACGCGGCCATCCCGAGGATACGGGCCGACACCGCCTCCAGGACCGGTTCATCCGGCCATCCGGCGTCTTCGACGCTCACCTGTATGTCGAGTTCGGGCATGGGCCTGTCGCTTGAACCTTCTCATCGTGATGAAAAACGGGGCGCCTTCGGGCGGCCCAGTATATCGAGCACCCCCTCTCCTTCGCCACCCTCGGGCTTGAGCCCCAAGGGTCCACGCCGCAAGCGGCGCGGTGGATGGTCGGGTCAAGCCCGACCATGACGAAAAGAGCGCTGCGCCTTTTATCAGCAGTCCGCGGGCCGCCAAGCGACCCTTGTCGACACCTCATTCCTCGGGCGTCGTCACGGCATCTTCTGCACGCGCCACATATTGCGCGTCGTAAGCCTGAACGATGCGGCCGACGAGGGGATGGCGCACCACGTCGGTATCCTTGAAGCGGATCACCGAAATGCCTTCCACGCCGTTCAGAACGTTGAGAGCTTCCACGAGGCCGGACCTGACGCCGCGCGGCAGGTCCACCTGGCTCGGATCGCCGGTGATGATCATCCGCGAGTTCTCGCCCAGACGGGTGAGGAACATCTTCATCTGCATCGACGTGGTGTTCTGCGCCTCATCGAGAATGACGGCAGCATTGGCCAGCGTGCGGCCGCGCATGAAGGCGAGCGGCGCAATCTCGATCACGCCGGCGGTGATCGCCCGCTCGACCTTGTCGCCCGGGATCATGTCGTAGAGCGCGTCATAGAGCGGGCGCAGATAGGGATCGACCTTCTCCTTCATGTCGCCCGGCAGGAAGCCGAGGCGCTCGCCCGCCTCGACGGCGGGACGCGACAGGATGATCTTGTCGACCGCGCCGCGCTCCAGAAGCTGGGCGGCATGCGCCACGGCGAGATAGGTCTTGCCGGTGCCGGCGGGGCCGACGCCGAAGACGAGTTCGGAGCGCTCCAGCGCCCGCATATAGGCGTCCTGCGTCGGCGTGCGGGCGGCAACCGTTTTCTTGCGGGTGGATATCTGGGCCATCGACAGCCTCGCGCGGCGCTCCAGCGTCGGCAGCGTCAGCTGGTCGTCGGCCGCGACTGCCATGCGGATCGCACCCTCGACATCCGAAAGCTCGACCGAGCCGCCGCTCTGGAGGCGGGCATAGAGGAAATCGAGCGCCCGGCGGGCCTGATTGGTGGCGGTCACATCGCCCTTGATGGCCACGGAATTGCCGCGCGGATTGGCGGCGACGTTCAGCCGCTGCTCGAGAAGCTTCAGATGTTCGTCGAACTGGCCGAAGAGCTGACCGGCAAGCCGGTTGTTCTCGAAGGTCAGGACAAAGTGGCTGGCGTCGGTCGCTGCACTTTTGGGTTGGCGCGTGGGGGTGGCTACCAAGTCCTGTCCGTTCAAGCGGTCATGCTCCTCTGTTTGGCCATTTATACGCCGGGCACCATGTCAGCATATAGACTATTCGGCCCGGTTCCAGTGATTCGCACAGAAATAATGTCACCGATTTCGACGCCCTTTGCATCAACAATCACAGACTGAAGCCAGGGAGAGCGTCCGATCAACTGTCCATCGAAGCGTCCGGGCTTCTCCAGGAGCAGCGAAACGGTCTTGCCGACGCAGGAAGCATTGAACTCGGCCTGCTGGCTGACGAGCAGCGCTTGCAGCCGCTCCAGCCGCTCGGCCTTCACGTCTTCATCGATATGGCCCTTCATGTCGGCGCCCGGCGTGCCGGGACGGCTAGAATACTTGAACGAGAATGCGCCGGCATATTTCACCTCGCGCACCACGTTCATGGTGCATTCGAAATCCTCGTCCGTCTCGCCGGGAAAGCCGGTGATGAAATCGCCGGACAGGGCGATATCCGGGCGGGCGGCGCGGATGCGCTCGATCAGGCGCAGATAGTCGTCTGCCGTGTGCCGGCGGTTCATCGCCTTGAGAATGCGGTCCGAACCCGACTGGATGGGCAGGTGCAGATAGGGCATCAGCTTGCGAAGGTCGGCATGCGCCTCGATCAGGCGGTCGTCCATGTCGCGCGGATGGCTGGTGGTGTAGCGCAGCCGCTCGAGGCCGGGAATATCGGCCAGACGGTAAAGCAGGTCGCCGAGGCTCCATTCGCGCCCATCGGGGCCTGCCGCGCGCCAGGCGTTGACGTTCTGGCCGAGCAGCGTGATCTCGCGCACGCCGGCATCGACCAGGCGCAGCGCCTCGTCGACGATCTGCGCCAGCGGCCGCGAAACCTCGGAACCACGCGTATAGGGCACCACGCAGAAGGTGCAGAACTTGTCGCAGCCTTCCTGAACCGTGAGGAAGGAGGTGACGCCGCGCGAGCGGATCTTCGCCTTTTCCATCTTCGGCAGGTGCTCGAACTTGTCCTCGATGGCATAGTCGGTCTCGACGACGCGGTCGCCGCGGCGGGCGCGCTTCAGCGCATCCGGCAGGCGGTGATAGGTCTGCGGGCCGATGACGACATCGACCGCCGGCGCGCGGCGCAGGATTTCCTCGCCCTCGGCCTGCGCGACGCAGCCCGCCACGCCGATCATGAACTCACGGCCGTCCGAATGCCGTTCCTTCTTCATGTCGCGCAGGCGACCCAGCTCGGAATAGACCTTTTCCGCTGCCTTCTCGCGGATGTGACAGGTGTTCAGCAGCACAAGGTCGGCATCGGCGATCTCCTCGGTCTGCACATAGCCGTCGCGCGCCAGCGCATCGCTCATGCGCGTGGAATCGTAGACGTTCATCTGACAGCCATAGGTCTTGATGAACACCTTGCGGCTGTTGGCGCCGGGCGCTGCCTCGGGAGCGGAAAGGGTCGCGGTCTGTTCGGTCATCGGCTTTTCCGGGAACTGTCTCGGCCTCGCTTTAATGCTTTTCCGCCTGCGATAAAATCAAAAAATGCCGCAAAAGCCGCTCCGCGCGGGAATCAGCGACCGCGCAACCGCTCGGAAAGCATGCTGCGGATCGTCGCGGTCACGTCCGCGGCGAGGATCTTGCGGTTGCCATCCGGGCCGAAAGCGATCGCCTCGGCGAAATCCACGTCGACCTCGAACGCACCGGCGGCGAGAATACCCTTCAGATGCGGCAGAAGCGTGATATCGCCGGGCCAGGCGGCAATCGGCCGATGAAACCGCCCCATCGGCATTCCCTGCACGCCGGTATAGGCGATGGAAACCGGCTGCACATGAACGACCCCGCCCGGCACATGCGCCCGCGCGGCGGCGGCGGCGCCGAAAAGCGACGTCTTCACCTCGAGAAGGCGGTTTCCGTCCGAGGTCGTTCCCTCCGGAAACAGCACGACGATCTCGCCGCCCCTCAGCCGTTCGGCGATCTCGTCCACCTGCTCGCCTGCGCGTCCGCGCGCGTCGCGGGCGACGAAGACCGTCTTCTGCAACCGGGCGAGAACACCGAAGACCGGCCATCCGGCCACGTCCGTCTTGGCGATGAAGACGACATCGGCGATCGCGCCGAGAACGAGGATATCGACCCAGGAGGCGTGGTTCGCAACCAGCATCAGCGGCCGGCGGCGGTCGACCCTGCCGTGAACGCGGATCTTCAGGCCGATCATGAAGCAGGCGACACGATGCCACAGGCGGGGGATGCGCCGGCGCAGCCTCCAGTCGAACCGCAGGCCGAGAAGCTGGAAGGGCAGAAGAACCAGCGTGACCGCCAGAAGCACGACGGCAAGGAGAGCGGCGCGCAGCGCGAGCATGAAGCGCCGTCCTACCGCAACGGCGGACGAGCGGTCGCCCGGCGCTTTGCGCGGCGCATCCTCACGGTCAACCTTCGTCCTTGCGGATCGGCACGCCGTAAAGCTCGAAACGGTGATCGACCAGCCTCAGCCCGTATTCGCGGGCGATGCGTTCCTGAAGCGCCTCGATCTCGGGCGAATGGAACTCGATCACCTCGCCGGTCTTCAGGTTGATGAGATGGTCGTGATGTTCTTCCGGCACCGTTTCGTAGCGCGAGCGGCCGTCGCGGAAATCGTGACGCGCGATGATGCCGGCATCCTCGAACAGTTTCAGCGTGCGATAGACCGTCGAGATCGAAATACGGGTATCGATCTGCACGGCGCGGCGGTGCAGCTCCTCCACATCCGGGTGGTCGTCCGACTCCTGGAGGATGCGGGCGATGATGCGGCGCTGCTCCGTCATGCGCATGCCGCGCTCGGTGCAAAGCTCCTCCAGCGTATTGGAAAGATCAGCCATGAGGCGCCCCCGTCCGTTCAGGTCCTGAGATGGGGTTAGCCAAGAACGCGGCGCATGACAAGCGCCGTCGATCGCGTCCCGTCCCCGGCGGCGTAATAGGCCGCCCTCTCTCCCACTTTCTCGAAGCCGAGTTTGCCGTAGAGGCCGACCGCCGGGCCGTTGGCCGAATCGACCTCGAGGAACATCTCGGTCGCCCCGCGCAGATCGGCCTCGCCCATCGCCGCACGCATCAGCCGCCAGCCGAGACCGGCGCGCGCCACCCTTTCGGACACGGCAATCGTCAGGATCTCGGCCTCGCCCGCCACCTCGCGGGCCAGCACGAAACCGGTCATGGGGCGGCCCGTCCAGGCATTGGTCTGGCGGGCCACGAAACCGTAGACCGTCTCCTGCGAAAACAGCGACGCAAATTCGTCCTCGCCCCAGGGAGAGGGAAAGCGGCCGGCATGCAGCGCGGCAACCTCGGCGCAATCGCCGGCTTCCATCGGTGCAAGATCGAATTCCGGGGCTCCGGTCAGATATTTCAGCATGCGATTCTCGAATATGCGGGTGTCGAAACGGTATCGGCAATCAATCGTCAGGCGGCAGGCGATCCGGCCCGCGCGACGGCAAAACCCGTCTGCGGCCTGGCGTCGGGACCGCGCAGGTAAAGCGGCGAAGGCGGCAGCGCATCGGCGCTCGCCCCCAGTCTGGCAATGAAAAGCGGCGGATAACGGTCCGTCCCGCCGTCTTCGGCGTTCTCCACAAGAAGAGGCCGCGCGGAACCTGCGACGAGGGCGCCGCTTTCGCGCGCGAGCTCCGCGGCTTCCGCCTGCGTCAGCAGCAGGGGCGGTCCATCGGCTTCGCCGGCCGCCGAAAAGAGCTGCGCATAGATCTCGCCGCGCCGGGCATCGATGGCGGCCATGACCGGCCGGCCGGGATGCGCCTCGCGGGCGGCAGCGGCGATGACGCCGAGCGTGGACACGCCGACCGCCTCGATGCCGAGCGCCAGCGCGAAACCGCGCGCCGCCGCCACGCCGACACGGATGCCCGTGAAGGAGCCCGGCCCGACCGTCACCGCGATCTTCCCGACAGCGTCGAGCGTCAGCCCGGCCTCGTCGAGTGCGGCGTCGACCACCGCCATCAGCCGCTCGGCATGGCCCTTGCCGATGGTTTCGACCGCACTCGAAAGCAGCCGGTCTTCCAACGATTCATAAAGAGCGGCGGTGCAATCCGCCCCCGCCGTGTCCAGAGCCAGAAGGATCATGGATCAGACGGCTTCGACTTCGCGGACTTCCGGAACGAAATGGTGCAGCAGGTTCTGCACACCGTGCTTGAGCGTCGCCGTCGAGGACGGGCAACCGGAGCAGGCGCCCTTCATGTTGAGATAGACCGTGCCGTCCTTGTAGCCGCGGAAGGTGATGTCGCCGCCGTCCTGCGCCACCGCCGGGCGGACGCGGGTTTCCAGCAATTCCTTGATCGTCAGGACGATGCTCTCGTCGTCGGCGTCGAAGAATTCCTCATCCGAATCGGGGTCCACGGTCGTGCCCGCGCTGCCCATCACCGGCGCGCCGGACATGAAATGCTCCATGATCGTGCCGAGGATGGCCGGCTTCAGGTGGTGCCATTCCGGGCCGTCCCTGGTGACGGTGATGAAATCATAACCGAAGAAGACACCCGTCACGCCGCCGATCTCGAACAGGCGTGCGGCAAGCGGCGACGCGGCGGCATCCGCAGCGTTGCGGAACTCGGCGGTGCCGCTTTCGATCACCACGCGGCCCGGCAGGAACTTCAGCGTGGCGGGGTTCGGCGTCGTCTCGGTCTGGATGAACATGATCGTCTCCCTGCGGTGGCGCCACCGCGTCAATTTAGAATTCTTCCAAAATATAACTCCGCCGCTCCACTTTCAAGAGCGACGGGACGATTGTGATCGCCTCAGCACAGGGCGTCGATTTCCTCGTTCGTCAGCGTATCCGGCAGGATCGTCACCGGAATGGGAAAGGCTGCGCCGCGACCGGCGACGGAGGAAACCAGCGGACCGGGCCCTTCCTTGGTCGAGCCTGCGGCCAGAACGAGGATGGCGATGTCGCGATCTTCCTCGATCACCGCATTGATCTGCTCGGCGGCGGAGCCCTCGCGGATGACGATCTCCGGTTCGACGCCGATCGTCTCGCGCACCGTCGCGGCGGCGGCGGCCACCGCCGCCTCGGCCTCCTCGCGGGCCTCGACGCGCATGATTTCCTCGACGCCGAGCCATTGCTGGAAGTCGCCCTCGGGAATCACGTAGACCAGAACCAGGCCGCCATTGGAATTCTTGGCGCGCCGGCCCGCATAATGCACTGCGCGCGCGCATTCCGGCGTATTGTCGATGACCGCCATGAACTTGCGCCGATGGCCCTCGAGACTGGACAATCGTTTCGAAACCATAGAGCCTCCACCCGCGAAACCGACTGCGGAACCGGATTCCGGCCCCGGAAGCGTGGCGATCTTAGCGCACGAAACCGATGATGTCGCGCACGTCCTGCATGGTTTTTTCGGCAATCTCGCGGGCCCGCGCACCGCCGTCGCGCAACACCGCGTCGATATGGTCGGGGGCATCCAGAAGGCGGCGCATTTCCTCGCCGATCGGCGAGAGAACCGAAACCGCCAGATCGACCAGGGCGGGCTTGAACGCCGAGAACTGCTGGCCACCGAACTGTTCGAGGACCTTCTCGCGCGTCGTGTCGGACAGCGCGGCATAGATGCCGACGAGGTTTCCAGCCTCCGGACGGCCGGCAAGGCCGGCGACCTCCAAAGGAAGCGCGTCCGGATCGGTCTTGGCCTTGCGGATCTTGCGGGCGATGGCGTCGGCGTCGTCGGTGAGGTTGATGCGCGACAGGTCCGAGGGATCGGACTTCGACATCTTCTTCGTGCCGTCCTTCAGCGACATGACGCGGGGCGCCGGGCCGCCGATCAGCGGCTCGACCATCGGGAAATAGGCATGTACCGGCTCGTCGCCGACGAGGACATCCGTGCCGAGGCCCGCCTTGCGGATATGGGCGCCGAAATCGATGTTGAACTTCTGGGCGATGTCGCGGGCGAGTTCGAGATGCTGCTTCTGGTCTTCCCCGACCGGAACATGGGTGGCGCGGTAGACGAGAATGTCGGCGGCCATCAGGCTCGGATAGGCGAGCAGGCCGAGCGAGACCTGTTCGGCATTCTTGCCGCCGGTCTTGTCCTTGAACTGGGTCATCCGCTCCATCCAGCCGATGCGCGCGACGCAGTTGAAGATCCAGGCGAGTTCGGCATGCTGCGGCACGGCGGACTGGTTGAAGACGATGCTCTTCACCGGATCGATGCCCGAAGCGAGGAAGGCCGCGGTGATCGAGCGGATCTGCGTCGGCATGTCGTCGTGAACGAGCTGCGCCGTCAGCGCGTGCAGATCGACGACGCAATAGATGCAGTCGTTGTTCTCGGCCTGAAGGGCGACGAACTTGCGGATGGCGCCGAGATAATTGCCGAGATGGAGATTTCCGGTCGGCTGGATACCGGAAAAGACAAGCGGTTTGAATTCGGTCATCGTCGTCCTCGACAGGCCCCGGATGGAGGCCCCGAAAAGGGTGGAAAGGCGGGGGCTGTATGCACCCTCAACCTTTCGCGATCAAGAAAAACCTTCACTCGGAGAGCGGTTCGGTCTTCGGGACCGCCTTGCGCCTCAGGGCCCGCGTCAGCATGGAGCGGTCCGCTCCGCCGGTGGCGAAGGCCAGGCCGAAATAGAGGGTCATGGCGACGAGGACGAGCGCCGCCACGGTGGCTGCCTTCACCGCCACCGGGGCGGCGGAGGAAAGCTGGGGACCGAGCAGGCCGATGGCGTAATAAAGCGCTGCCGCCATCAGCGCGGCAGACAGCACGAGGCGGGGAATGCGCCGCAAAAGCGCCCTGTCGCCGCCCCAGTGGCCGCGCCTGACCAGCGTGAAGAACAGGAGCGCCGCATTGACCCAGCCGGCGACGATTTCCGCCGTCGCGATGCCGAGGGCGGAAAAGCGCGGGAAGAGCGTGATGGCGAGCGAGACGTTCACGACCACCGAAATGCCGGCGAAGATCATCGGCGTGCGGGTATCCTCCCGCGCGAAGAAGCCGGGAATGAAGGCCTTGATCAGCACGAAGGCCGGCAGGCCGAGGCCGTAGAGGGCGAGGATCGCGCCGACCGTGACCGTCGCATCCGCGTGGAAATTGCCGCGCTCGTAGAGAAGCCGCACGATGGGCTCGGACATGACGAGCAGGGCGGCGGCGGCCGGCAGCGTCAGGAAGAGCACGAATTCGACGGAACGGTTCTGGAGATTGGCGGCTTCCGCCCCGGCGCCGCCGCGCAGGGCCCGCGACAATTCCGGCAGGAGCACGGTGGCGACCGCGATCCCGATCACGCCGAGCGGAAGCTGATAGATGCGGTCGGCATAGACGAGCGAGGACACAGCCCCCTCCGCCGCGGAGGCGATGGCGGTGTTGATGAGCAGGTTGACCTGCGTGATGCCGCCGGTGATCGCCGCCGGCAGCGCCAGAACGAGCAGCCGCCGGACGTTCGGCGTCAGGCGCGGGCGGCGGAAGCCGATCCGCATGCCGGCATTGCGCACGGCGATCCAGACGATGGCGAGTTGCACCACGCCCGCCGCCATGACGCCCCAGGACAGGCCGAGGCCGACATCCAGCGCGTCGTGATCGTTCCACCAGGCGAACGCCAGAACGCCGATCAGGATGAAGTTCAGGAACACCGGCGCGATCGCCGCCGCGAAATAACGGTGCAGGGAATTGAGCATGCCGCCCATCATCGCCGCCAGCGACATGCAGGCGAGATAGGGGAACATGATGACGGCGAGGCGCACCGTCAGCCCGAATTTCTCCGGGTCGTCGGCAAAGCCCGGGGCGATGATCGTCCGCACCAGCAGCGGCATGGACAGTTCCATGACGATGGTCAGCACGAGAAGGACGGTGAAGAGAACCCCGAAGACCTCCTCGGAAAAGCGCCGGGCGCCCTCCATGCCGCCGGCGTCGATCTCCTTGGCGAACAGCGGCACGAAGGCGGAATTGAAGGCGCCCTCGGCAAAGAGCCTGCGGAAGGTGTTCGGAAAGCGGAAGGCGGCGTTGAAGGCATCGGCCACGGGACCGGTCCCGACCGCCGCCGCCATCAGCATTTCGCGCACGAAGCCGAACACGCGGCTGCCGAGGGTGGCGCCCCCGACCGTCGCGAACTTCCGGAGAAGGCTCATTTGCCGCCCCCGACCGGGGCGAGCCCCGCGCCCGAATGTTTCGGCGCGCCGGCATGAAGCGCATCGTGATCGCCGGCCATGACGGAGCGCAGTCGGGAGGTGATGGCCGCCTGGCGGTTCTCGTTGTTGATCTTCTCTCCCGTCAGGTCGGTGACGTAGAAGGTGTCGATCACCTTCTCGCCGAAGGTGGTGATGTGCGCCGACTGGATGTCGAGCAGCAGATCGGCGAGCGCGGCGGTGATTTCCGCCAGAAGGCCGGGCCGGTCGAGGCATTCGATCTCGACGACCGTGAACTTGTTCGACAGCGTGTTGGAAATCGAAACGCCAGAAATGACCGGAAAGGCGCGGTTCTTCGACCGTTTGCCGCGCGTGCGGCTGGCGATCACCTCCGGCAGGCGCTTGGTGCCGGCCAGCACCTCCTCGATCATCCGGCCGATGGTGGCGGCGCGCCGCATCTCGTCCTCGTCCTGCGGATATTCGCGGTTGATGAAGATCGTGTCCAGCGCGCGGCCGTCCGACGTCGTGAAGATATGGGCGCCGACGATGTTGGCGCCGGCAAACGCGCAGGCTCCGGCGATGACCGAAAGCAGGCGCGGATGGTCGGGTGCCAGAACGGTGATTTCCGTCACCGCGTGGAAGGAGTGGGTGCGCACCGTGGTGGCAAGCGTCTTGCCTTCCTTGTCGGCCTCGCGGATGAACTGCGCATGACGCACCTGATCCTCGAGCGGCACGGACAGCAGATAGGGCTGGTAATGCAGCCGCGTATATTGACGGCGGTCCTTCTGCGGCCAATCGGACAGCGCTTCGGCCAGCGCGTTGGCGGCGGCCTCGGCGCGCTCCTTGCGCGGCACCTGCGAGAAGCCGCCGGACAGAAGCAGTTCGGTCTCGTAGTAGAGCGTGCGCAGAAGCTGGCCCTTCCAGCCGTTCCAGACGCCCGGACCGACCGCGCAGATATCGCAGACCGTCAGGATCAGCAGCATGTTCAGCCTGTCGAGAGACTGCACCTTCTCGGCAAAATCGGTGATCGCCTTGCGGTCGTGCAGATCGCGCGTCTGGGCGGTCATCGACATGGTGAGATGTTCCTGGATCAGCCAGGCGACCAGTTCGGTCTGCTTCGGCGACAGGCCGAAGCGCGGGCAGAGCTTGCGCGCCACCTTGGCGCCGGCAATGGAGTGATCCTCCTGCCGGCCCTTGGCGATATCGTGCAGCAGCACGGCGACATAGAGCGCGGTGCGGTCCTCGACGGTCTCGATCAGCTTCACCGAAAGCGGGAACGTGTCGGCGCCCAGCCCCTTGTCGATACGCGAAAGCTGCTCGACGGAGCGGATCAGGTGCTCGTCGACGGTGTAGTGATGATACATGTTGAACTGCATCATCGAGACGATCTTGCGGAACTCGGGAATGAAACGACCGAGGACACCGGCCTCGTTCATCCGCTTCAGGATCAGCGCCGGATCGCGCTTGGAGGTGAGGATCGACAGGAAGAGACGGTTGGCCTCCTCGCTCTCGCGCACGCCTTGGTCGATCAGCGACAGCGAGCGGGTGACGCGCTTCAGCGCATCGGGATGGAACTCCAGCCCGTTGATGTCGGCGATGTGGAACAGGCGGATGATGTTGACCGGATCGCGCTTGAAGACATCGGCGTCGGCGAGCGTGATGCGGCCATGATCCTCGACGAAATCCACCGTGCCGGCGATCTTGCGCCGGCGGCGCGCGAACCGGCTGATGACGCCGGTCAGGCCGGGCGTGTCCTTGGCCTGCTGGTCTTCCAGCGCGGCGCAGAAGATGCGCGTCAGGTCGCCCACGTCCTTCGCCACCAGGAAGTAGTGCTTCATGAAGCGCTCGACCGTCGACAGGCCGGGGCGGGCATTGTAGCCCAGAAGCTCGGCGATCTCGCGCTGGATGTCGAAGGACAGCCGTTCCTCGGCCTTGCCGGTGAGGAAGTGCATGTGGCAGCGCACCGCCCAGAGGAAATCGTCGGCCTTCTGGAACAGCCGCCATTCCTGCCGCGACAACACGCCGAGGCGCACCAGTTCGGCGGGATCGGAAATACGGTAGTAGTATTTCGAGATCCAGAACAGCGTGTGCAGGTCGCGCAAGCCCCCCTTGCCTTCCTTGACGTTCGGCTCCACCACATAGCGCGTGTCGCCCGCCTTGCGATGGCGCTCGTCGCGCTCGGCCAGCTTGGCGGCGATGAATTCCGGCCCGGTATTGACGACGATTTCCCTGTCGAACCGTCCGGCGAGTTCGGTGGCGAAGGCTTCCTCGCCGCAGATGAAGCGCGTTTCGAGAACGGCGGTGCGGATCGTCATGTCGGCGATCGACTGCCGGATGCATTCGTCCACGCTGCGCACGGAATGGCCGACCTTGAAGCCCATGTCCCACAGGAGATACAGGATGAATTCCACGGCCTTGTGGACGACATTGTCGGCCCTGGGCGGCAGCAGGAAGAGAAGGTCGATATCCGAGCCGGGCGCGAGCGTGCCGCGCCCGTAGCCGCCGACCGCCGTCACGGCGATCTGGGCGCGCGCCACGGGGTGGATGTGGTTGATGGTGATGCCGTGAATGATGTCGATCAGGCAGTCCTGAAGGTAAGAGATGCGACGGGCGCAATCGAGGCCGCCGCCTTCGGCTTCCAGAATGCGGCGGGCGGTATCGCGTCCTTCCTTGCTCGCCGCCTTCAGAACCGGCAGAAGCGCCGCCTTCATGTCGTCGGGATTGCCGGCATGGGCCGTCGCGAGCACCTCGCATTCGGCGCTCAGCCGCTCCACGTCGATGACTTCAGGAAATTCCGCTTCGAGTTTCGCCATGTCGGGCATCTTTCATTTGTCGCGCCGCGTTCGACGCGTTTCCGGCTCGCGGGATAGGATAGCCCTCACCCGTTGCCAAGCTCTTTCTTGAGAGCGTAAATCTTCTCCAGGGCGTCGCGGGGCGTCAGGTCGTCCGGGTTGATGCCCTTCAGCATTTCCTCGACCTTCGAGGGCCCGGCCAAGACCTGCTCGCGGCGCACCGCAACCTGGAAAAGCGGCAGATCGTCGATCAGCTGGCTCGCCGGGTTCTTGCGGTCGGCGTCCTCCAGCTTGGTCAGGACCTCGCGGGCCCGCGCCACGACCGAGTCCGGCAGGCCGGCCAGACGCGCCACCTGGATGCCGTAGGAACGGTCGGCGGCGCCGGGGCCGACCTCGTGCAGGAAGATCACTTCTCCCTGCCACTCCTTGACCTTCATTGTGACATTGGAAAGGCGGTCGAGCTTTTCCGAAAGCACGGTGAGTTCGTGGAAATGGGTGGCGAAAAGCGCCCGCGAGCGGTTCGCCTCGTGCAGGTGCTCGACCGCCGCCCAGGCGATGGAAAGCCCGTCGAAGGTCGCCGTGCCGCGGCCGATCTCGTCGAGGATGACCAGGGAGCGGTCGGTCGCCTGATTGAGGATCGCCGCCGTCTCGACCATCTCCACCATGAAGGTGGAACGGCCCCGCGCCAGATCGTCGGAGGCGCCGACGCGCGAGAACAGCCGGTCGACGACGCCGATGACGGCCTGCGTCGCCGGTACGTAGGAGCCCATCTGCGCCATGATCGCGATCAGGGCGTTCTGGCGCAGGAAGGTCGACTTGCCGCCCATGTTCGGCCCGGTCAGCAGCCAGACGCCGCCATAGGTCCCACCCTCTGCGGGCGAAAGATCGCAATCGTTGGCGATGAAGGGGCCGGCGCCCTGCCTGAACAGCGCCTGCTCGACCACCGGATGACGACCGCCCTCGATGCGGAAGGCGCGGCTGCCGTCCACCTGCGGACGGCAGTAGGCGCGCTCGACGGCGAGAACGGCCAGCCCCGCCGCCACGTCGAAGACGGCGAGCGCGCGGGCCGCCGCCTTGATCGCGTCCGCCTCGGCGACGACGGCCTCGACCATGCGGCCGAAGGCGGCAAGCTCGATGGCCAGCGCCTCGCCCGCCGCATTGGCGATGCGGGTTTCGAGTTCGGCGAGTTCGGTGGTGGTGAAGCGCATGGCGTTCGCCATCGTCTGGCGATGGATGAAGCGCGCCTTCGCCTCCGGCGTGCCGGTCATCGTGTCGGAATTGCCGGCCGTGACCTCGATGAAATAGCCGAGCACGTTGTTGTGCTTGATCTTCAGCGAGCGGATGCCGGTCTCTTCGGCATATTGCAATTGCAGCCCGGCGATGACCCGCCGCGACTGGTCGCGCAGGGCCCGGGCCTCGTCCAGGTCCGCCCGGGCGCCGGCGCGGACGAAGCCGCCATCGCGCTTGAGGAGCGGCAACTCGTCGTCGAGCTGCTGGGCCAGCGTCTCCTCCAGCCCGGCCGGCAGCGCCTGGAGCGCCGTCAGCGCCCCGGCCAGTTCCGGCGGCAGCGGGGCCAGCGCCAGCCGCCCGGCCAGTTCGCGCGCGGCGACGAGCCCCTGAAGGATCGCGCCGAGATCGCGCGGGCCGCCGCGGTCGAGCGCCAGACGGGTCAGCGCCCGCGGCATGTCCGGCACACGCTTCAGGAGATGGCGCAGCGACGACACCGTGTCCGGCTCGCCGATCAGCCAGCCGATGGAATCGAGCCGTTCGCCGATCCTTGCGGGGTCCGTCAGCGGCGACATCAGCCGTTCTGCCAGAAGCCGGGCGCCGCCACCCGTCACCGTGCGATCGATGGCCCTGAGCAGCGCGCCCTCGCGGCTGCCGGAAAGCGTGCGGGCCAGTTCGAGATTGGCGCGGGTCGCGGGATCGATGAACAGCGTCGAACCCGCGCTTTCGCGCTCGGGACGGCCGAGCGGCGGGCGCTCGTTGATCTGCGTCTTCTCGACATAGGCGATGGCCGCCGCCGCGGCCGCCAGTTCCAGGCGGCTGAACGTGCCGAAACCGTCGAGGGTGCCGACGCCGAAATAGCGGGCGATGCGGCCCTCGGCGCTGGCGCTGTCGAAGAGAACGGCGGGCTGCGGCGAGGCCGTGCGGCCCAGAACGTCGAAGACGGGCTTCAGTTCGGCATCGTGGAAGACCGGATCGGCAAGGATCAGCTCGCGCGGATCGATACGCAGGATATCGGCGAGAAGCCGCGACTGCTCGGTTTCCGCGACGCGGAAGATGCCGGTCGAGATATCGATCCAGGCCAGCGCATATTGCGCCTCGCCGCCGCCGCGAATGCGCGCGAGCGCCATCAGGTAATTGGATTCCGACGGGGAAAGGAGCTTCTCCTCCGTCAGCGTTCCGGGGGTCACGAGGCGCACGACATCGCGGCGCACGACGGATTTCGAACCGCGCTTCTTCGCCTCCGCCGGATCCTCCACCTGCTCGCAGACGGCGACGCGGAAGCCGAGCGAGATCAGCTTCTGGAGATAATCGTCGGCCGCGTGGATCGGCACGCCGCACATGGGAATGTCGTGGCCCATGTGCTGGCCGCGCTTCGTCAGCGTGATGCCGAGCGCGCGGGAGGCCTCCACGGCGTCGTCGAAGAACAGCTCGTAGAAATCGCCCATGCGATAGAACAGCAGCGAATCCGGGTTCGCGGCCTTGATCTCGATATACTGCTCCATCATCGGCGTCGCCGATGCGCGGCTTTCCTCGGAAATCAGGGCAGCGGCGGTGAGGCCGTTTTCGTTTGTATCGCTTGTTGTCACGGCTTTAGATTTTTATTGCGCGGCAGGGCCTGCGACTTTATCGGTGTGCCCCAGTCAAAACAAGACAAGCCCCCGGCCTCCGCGGGGCTGCCCACAGAAACCAGGTTCCCAAGCATGTCCGCATCCGAAAAGCCCGAGCGCAGCCGCGCCACCGTCACTGCGCAGGAGGCGCTCGATTTCCACTCTATGGGCCGTCCCGGCAAGCTGGAGATCGTGCCGACCAAGCCGATGGCGACACAGCGCGATCTTTCGCTCGCCTATTCGCCGGGCGTGGCCGTTCCGGTGCAGGCGATTGCGGAGAACCCGGCGGCGGTCTTCGACTATACGGCCAGGGGCAATCTGGTCGCCGTCATCTCGAACGGCACGGCCATTCTCGGCCTCGGCAATCTCGGGCCGCTGGCATCCAAGCCGGTGATGGAGGGCAAGTCCGTCCTGTTCAAGCGCTTTGCCGACGTCGATTCCATCGACCTCGAGGTCGATACCGAGAATGTCGACGAATTCATCAATTGCGTGCGCTATCTCGGCCCTTCCTTCGGCGGCATCAACCTGGAGGATATCAAGGCCCCGGAATGCTTCATCATCGAAAGCCGGCTGCGCGAACTGATGGACATTCCCGTGTTCCACGACGACCAGCACGGCACCGCGATCATCGCCGCCGCCGGCCTGATCAACGCGCTGGAGCTGACGGGCCGCGACCTGAAGACGACGAAACTCGTCTGCAATGGCGCCGGCGCTGCGGCCATCGCCTGCATCGAGCTGATCAAGGCGATGGGTTTCGCGCCCGAGAACGTGACGCTGTGCGACACCAAGGGCGTGATCTTCCAGGGCCGCAGCGAAGGCATGAACCAGTGGAAATCGGCGCATGCGGTGAAGACCGGCGCACGCACGCTGGCCGACGCCATGAAGGGCGCCGACGTCGTTCTCGGCCTTTCCCAGAAAGGCGCCTTCTGCGCCGACATGATCCGCTCGATGGCCGCGAACCCGATCATCTTCGCGATGGCCAACCCCGATCCGGAAATCACGCCGGAGGAAGTGGCGGAGATCCGCGGCGATGCGATCATGGCGACGGGCCGTTCCGACTATCCCAACCAGATCAACAACGTCCTGTGCTTTCCCTATATCTTCCGCGGTGCGCTGGACGTGCAAGCGACCACGATCAACGAGCCGATGAAGATCGCCGCCGTGCGGGCGATCGCCAGCCTCGCGCGACAGGAAGTGCCTGACGAGGTGGCGGCGGCCTATCACGGCCAGCGCCCGCATTTCGGCGCGCAATACATCATTCCCGTCCCGTTCGATCCGCGCCTCATCGCCGCCATTCCGGCAGCGGTCGCGGCCGCCGCGATGGATTCCGGCGTCGCGCGCAAGCCGATTGCCGATTTCGCCGCCTACAAGCGCTCGCTGCTGGCCCGCCGCGACCCCATCGCCTCGACGCTCGACAGCCTCTACGCGCAGGTGCGCGCCAACCCGAAGCGGGTGGTGTTCGCCGAAGCGGAGGAAGCGCAGGTGCTGCGCGCGGCGATCGGCTACGCCGACCAGGGCCTCGGCACCGCCGTACTGCTCGGCCGTGAGGCCGAAATCGAAGCGACGGCCCGCAAGATCGGCGTCGAACTCGACAGGGCCGGCATCGAGATCGCCAACCACCGCCTGCCCGATACCATCGAGCGCTATTCGGCCTATCTCTACGAGCGCCTTCAGAGGAAGGGATTCCTGCTGCGCGACTGCCAGCGCCTGATCCGCACCGACCGCAACCATTTCGCCGCCTGCATGGTGGCGCTCGGCGATGCCGACGCCATCGTGACCGGCGCGACGCGCAAGTTCCCGACGGCGCTGAAGGACATCCGCCGCTGCATCGACACGGCATCGGACCGGCCCGTCATCGGCGTTTCGATGGCGATTTCGCGCGGGCGCACCGTGTTCGTCGCCGACACCGCCGTTCACGACAGCCCGGGCGCTGCGGAACTGGCCGATATCGCCGAGACGGCCGCCGCCTTCGCCCGCGAGATGGGCTACACGCCGCGTGTCGCCTTCCTCTCCAGCGCCACCTTCGGCTCGCCGGTCAGCGATACGTCGGACCGGATGCGGGCCGCCGTCGCGGAACTCGACGGCCGCGACGTGGACTTCGAATATGACGGCGAGATGGGCGCCGATGTCGCGCTCAACGCCCAGCGCCTGGCGCAATATCCGTTCTGCCGTCTTTCCGATACGGCCAACGTCCTCATCATGCCCGGCACGCATTCGGCGTCGATTTCCTCGCGGATGCTTCAGGAACTCGGAGGCTCGACCGTGATCGGCCCGATCCTGCTCGGTTTCGCGCGGTCGGTGCAGATCACCTCGCAGGGCGCCCGCGACCGCGACATCGTCAACCTGGCGGCCATCGCTGCCTACAATGCCGGCGACTGAGCACGAAAGAAACATGCCCTGCATGGCCAAAGCCGTGCAGGGCATGTCCATTCTCGAAAAGACCTACTGAAAATGGCTTCGTGAAAACCACGGACGGCCCGTGTCAGCCGGCGAAACGTCCGGCATCCGCGCCGTAATAGTTCACGTAGCGGCCCGAGATCGCCGCGATCGGCAGCACGACGAGAACATCCGTCGTGTTGAAAGCCCTGTCGATCACCGCGCCGTCGCCGACCATCGCGCCGAGACGCAGATATCCCTTCACCAGCGGCGGCATGACGGCGAGCGCCCGGCGGGCGTCGACGGCCTCGGCCGGCATCATGTCCATCGAGCAATGCAGTTCGGGAAGCGCCGAAACGGCCCAGTCGCTGCCGGCCCGCGCGTGATGGTGCAGGAAGGAAAGCGCCAGCGCATGCGCCTCGGGCCGGTAGCCGGGGAAGGAGGCACAGCCGAACATGGCGTCGACGCCGTGCTTCAGCGCGTAGGCCCAGTTGCCCTGCCACAGCAGTTCCACCGTGCGGCGCGTGCGGTATTGCGGCAGCACGCAGGAGCGGCCGAGCTCCATGAAACGCTTGTCCGGGTGGCGGGCGAGAAGCGGCTCGATCTCGAATTCGTGGGCGGAATAGAAGCCGCCTCGATGCTCGGCCGCATCCTGGCGCAGAAGGCGGTATGTGCCGACGATCTGATCTTCGGGGTCGCCCTCGAGGGCGCTGTCGATGACCAGAAGATGATCGCAGATCGTATCCCAGGCATCGAAATCGCGGCGCGTCTGCATGGTGGAGGCGGGAAGCCGCGCGCCCATCTCCTCGACGAAGACATTGAAGCGGACGCGCTGGGCCGCCTCGACTTCGGCGGGCGAGCGGGCAAGCCGCGTCTCCAGCGTGCCGATCCGCCCGAGCAGACCTTCGGTGCCGGCGCCAGCGCGGGCGAGAATGTGCTCGCCGGCTTGCGCTGCGGTTTCCGGTTTAAGGAGTTCGATGCTCATGATGGCCTGACCCTCGTCAATCCTGCGATCAGGCATATGCCACTCCTGTGCAACAGGAAAGTGACAGGGCGACGCAGGAACGGCTCAGCCGCCGGCCTTCTGCGCGCCGGCAAGGCCGCACAGGATGGCGACCTCCTCGAGAAGCATCTCGGGCACGGCCGGCTTTTCGAGAATGCCGTCGGCGCCGTTCGCCAGCGCGCGCTGGGCCGATTGCCGGCGCTTGTCGGCGGTCAGGACGAGGATCGGAACGCGGGCCAGCCCATCCTGCCGCTCGGTGTCGCGGATGCGGCCGATGATTTCCAGCCCCTCGCCGCCCGGCATGGAGAGATCCGTGACGAGAAGGTCCGGGCGCGCGGCATGGCGATCCGTCATGACGGACAGCACGGCCTCGAAATCGCTGACATGGGAGACGTTGTGACCAGCCTTTTCCAGCGCGGAACGGGCCAGCATGGCATTGATCGGATCGTCTTCGGCCAGCAATATGTCGAGGCCCGACATGGTCCCGTCGTCCGGCAGGGTGGAGGCGAAACCGGGAAGCGGCCGGTTGTCGTTGCGGGCATCACGCTTTTCGACGCCGCTCATGCGGCCGGTCAGCACGTCGGTCAGCGTCTTCTCGCGCAGCGGACGGATGAGCCAGGCATCGTAATCGCCGCGCCGGCGGGCCGTGCGCTCCTCCGGGTTGACGAGGAAGATGCGGCGCGGGCCGCCGGTCTCGCCCTCGCGGCGCGCGGGCACGGCGCGGGCGAAGGAAGCCGACAGGCGATGGTCGACGATGATGTCGGTGAAGGACGCCCTGGCCGATGATGCGCCGCCGAGCGCCCGCGCGGCCTGGCTGGCCGATGTGACATGGCGGCACAGCGCGCCGAGCGTCTCCAGCGTGGCGACGGTCGCCCGCGCGGCCGGGCCGGCCGGGGCGAGCAGCAGGACGCGGCTTTCTTCGAGAGGGTGGCCGTTGCCGGCACCCACTTCACCCGCCGGAACCTCGACCGGAAAGCGTATCGTGAAGATGCTGCCCTCGCCCTTGCGGCTTGCCGCCGACAGGCTGCCGCCGAGCGCCGTCATGATGCGCGCGGAGATCGACAGGCCGAGACCCGTGCCGCCGCTGCGGTCACGCGCCTCGCCGACCTGTTCGAACTCTTCGAAAATGCTCGAAAGCTCCGCCTCACCCATGCCCGGGCCGGTGTCCCTGACGGTCATGACGATCTCGGAGCGGTCCATTGCCGCCGACACCAGAACGCCGCCGGTGCGGGTGAACTTGACCGCGTTGCCGATGACGTTGAACAGGACCTGCCGCACGCGGGCGGAATCGAATTCCAGCCGCTCCGGCACATCGGCCGTGACGGTCACGGCGATTTCCAACCCCTTGGCATGGGCCCGGTGGGCGAGCATTTCGGAAACGCCCTCGACGAAGGGCCGCATGCCGGTGACGACCGGATTGACCGAGAAGCGGCCTGCCTCGATGGAGGCGCAGTCCAGCAGTTCGTCGACCAGCTGGCCCAGCGCCTCGCCGGACTGGCGGATCCCTTCGAGATAATTGACCTGCTCGGGTGTCAGCCGCGTGCGGGACAGGAGGCTGACCATGCCGAGAATGCCGCCGAGCGGCGTGCGGATCTCATGGCTGACGGTGGCCAGCAGCCGCGACTTGGCCTCGCTCGCCTCCTCCGCGCGCAGGCGGGCTTCCTCGCGGGCACGGGCAAGTTGATGCTCGTCCGTCACATCGCGGGCAAGGCTCTGCACGACAGGCCGCCCGGCGGCGTCGCGACCCATGACGTCGTGCCAGAGGAACATGCGCGGGCCGCGGCCGGTGGCGATCCCGACCTCGAAACGTCCCGGCTTGCCGGCAGGCTCGAACACCAGCCCGAGCTCACCGCAGGTGCGGCCCTCGGGCGCCGCATCACCGACAAGGCTGCGGAAGCGGGCATTCGCCGAAAGGATGCGCCCCTCCGCATCGCGGGTCAGCAGAATATCGCCCAGCGTGTCGTGGATGACCGCGCTTTCGCCGAAATACCACATGGCATCCTGCCGCGCGGCCGGGACCGGGCCGGGCGATGCCGCGGCAGGCGCCCGCGAAAGGAGATGGAACAGGGCGGCGGCGGCGCTGCCGCTGCCCAGACCGCCGATGACCGCGTAAAGGCCGGCATCCCGGCCGACGGCGAGCGCGACGGCGCAGGCGAGCAGGCCCGCGGCGCCGAGAAGATAGGAGCCGGGCCGGAAGGACCGCCGACGCTCCGCCCGCAGCACCTCGTTTACCGTATCGAAAGCCGCATCGGCCGAGAGAGACGGTGGCGTGAGCGCAACACGGCCAGACGATCCCTCTCCCTTTTCGGGAGACGCGCCGAAAGCATCGGAAATGCGGTTCTTCAGCCGGGTCAGGTCGCTCATGGGAATACCCTGGCATGAGGCCCGTTCCGATCCGGTTGTCCGGATCGTTAGAATTTTAACGATCCGACGCTTTGGGCGCGAAGAACTCGTTGAGGAAAATCAGCGCGGCGCCGGCGGAAATCCAGGTATCTGCGAGATTGAAGACGGCGAAAGACCAGTTTCCCGTGTGGAACAGAATGTAGTCCACCACATGCCCGTATACGAAACGGTCGATGATATTGCCGAGCGCCCCGGCGATGACGAGGGCAAAGCCGAGATGGGCCAGCCAGTGGGATTGCGGCGTGCGCTTCCACAGCCACAACACGAAGCCGACGATGATAAGGCGCATGCCGACGATGAACCAGCCGTCCATGTCGGCCAGCAGGGAGAAGGCGACCCCGAGATTATAGGTGCGGTAAAGCGCCAGGAACGGCAGGACCGGCACATCCTGATGGAGCGGTAGCCAGGCCTCGACCGCCGCCTTGACGATCTGGTCGATGACCAGGGCGACGATGACGACGACCGCGGCAACGGCGGGGCGGGAGAAAAAGGGAACGCGCTCCACCGTCACGGCCCCTCCAGCGACAGGAGATGCCGGCGCGATTCGTAGAGCATCACGGCGGTCGCGACCGCAAGATTGAGCGAATCCGCCCGGCCCTGCTGCGGGATGCGCACCCGCGTATCGGCCTTCTCCGCCAGATCGTCCGGCAGGCCGGACTGTTCGTTGCCCATCAGCAGCACGGTTGGTTTCCTTGCATAATCCACCGTGCGGTAATCGACGGAGCCGGCCAGATGGGTGGCGACGACCTGTGCGTCCACGCCCTTGCGCCAGGCAAGGAATTCCTCAGCCGAGGCGCGCGAGACGGGCATGGCGAAGACCGAGCCCATCGTGGCGCGCACGGTTTCGACCGAGAAGGGATCGGTACACTCGCCGACAAGGACGACGCCGGAGGCGCCGGCCGCATCGGCCGTGCGGATGATCGTGCCGAGATTGCCCGGATCGCGCACCCGGTCGAGCGCCACATAGGTCTCGTGCTTCTTCGGCTTCAGCCCGGCAAGCGGTCGCCAGCGCTGCTCGAACACGCCAGCGACCATCTGGGGATTGTCGCGGCGGACGATGGAGGACATCACCTTTTCGGAAACTTCCAGCACCAGGCCGCCGGAAGCGACGGTTTTCGCCGCCACCTTCTCCACTACCGGCTTGCCCTTGGCAGCCTTGGCGTAGATCAGCGTGCGGATGATCCAGCCGAGCTCGATGGCGTCGATGACGAGCTTCAGCCCCTCCGCGATGAAGGTTCCGCTCTCCTCGCGCGCCTTCTTGTTCGCCAGCGCCTTGATGTCCTTGACGATCGGATTGGCGAGGCTGGTGATTTCCTTGACCTGCCCGACGCGGCGCACGCCGTCTTCCCTGTGAAATTCGCTCATTCCGGCACCCAGCGGCTGAAAAGGGAGGTGGAAAGCGCCCGGCCGGGCGTCTCTCCGTCGAGACCCGCCTCGCGAATCACCAGTTCGCCCGATTCCACCACGCCGCCGCGTCCGCGCATCGTCTCGCGCATGAGTTCGTGCATGGAATAGAAACTGGCGCGGATCGAGTAGGCCGTCAGCACGAGGCCGCGCGCCCTGGGCGCGAGGATTTCGCGGCACTGGTCGAGCATCAGCGGCAGGTGCTCGAACAGATGCCACACCTCGCCATTGGTGCCGCGGCCGAATTTCGGCGGGTCGGTGAGGATGATGTCGTAGCGGCTGCCGCGGCGCACCTCGCGCTGGACGAATTTCATCGCATCGTCGCAGATCCAGCGGATCGGGGCGCGGTCGAGACGCGACAGCGCCTGATTCTCGCGCGCCCAGCCGATCGCCTTCTTCGAGGCGTCGACATGCGTGACTTCGGCGCCCGCCGCCGCGGCGACCAGCGAGGCGACGCCGGTATAGCCGAAGAGGTTCAGCACCTTCAGCGGCCGGCCGGCCCTGTCGATCTCGTCCTTCATCCACCGCCAGTGCGCAAGCTGTTCCGGAAAGACGCCAACATGGCGGAAGGCGGTGAAGCGGCCGAGGAAATCGACCCCGAGCAGCGAAAGCGGCCAGGTTTCACCGAGCGCCTCGCGCGGAAAACGCCAGCGGCCCATGCCGTCCTCGTCGGTATCGCCGGTGAAGATCGCGTCGGCCTTCTGCCAGACATGCTCCGGCAGGGACTTCGGCCACAATGCCTGCGCCTCGGGACGCACGATGCGATAGGGGCCGTATTGCTCCAGCTTCTCGCCGTTGCCGCTATCGATCAGGCGGAAGCTCTCCGAACCGCCGGTTTCCAGAATGACGGGGACGCGCTCGGCGGGGCGGGCGCCTTCACGTAGCGCCAGAAAGACCTTCTCCACCGTTTCCGCGCGCTTTTCCGCCTGTTCGGCACGGGCGGGCGGGTGCCCGGCCTCGCCCTGCCGGCGCGGCTGGACCGGCCCGCGCGCGGACGGGCGCTTCGCCGCTGCCGTTTTTTCGCCAAAGCCGGATTTTCCCGCCGGTTTCTGCGCCTTGCGGCGATCCTTGTCCTTCACGCCTCTACCCCAAGATTTGCGGACGCACATTTCCGGCGACCGGCTCCGGCGCCTGCTTTACCATCGCGACGGGCACGGTCAAAGCCTGAAAACGGTGCGATGCAATCACTTGGCCGGCAGTTGGGCGGGCAACGGGGCGACCGCGTGGGCGGCCATTTCCTCGGCGCGGGCCTTCTGGCGATCCGCCTCGTCGTGCCACTTCACCGCCTCGCGCGCCTCGGCGCGGGCACGCTTGCGGTACTGCCCCTGCGAGAACCATGTGACCAGCGAGCCGATGACCATGCCGAGAATAAGGGCGAGGAACAGGAACACGAAGAACGGCGCGCTGATGGCCAGCGCCTCGTCTTCGGGCCTGAACGGATTGAAGGCGAGCGAAACCGAATGACGGTTCGCCACCGAAAGAACGATCAGCACGATGCCGAGCGGCAACAGGACGAACAGATTGGCCAGTTTCCTGATCATGGCAGACCTCCTTAGAGCATTTCATCCTTTCATGGAAAAGCTGAAACGCTCTAACTCTTCTTTTACGCAATTCCGAACGGAAAACCGCTTCACACTTTTCCTGGAATCGCTCTTACGTGACGCCGGTCAGTCGGCCTGATCGTCGTCGGCCATGCCGGGGTTCAGGCGCTCGCGCAATTCCTTGCCCGTCTTGAAGAAGGGCACCCATTTTTCCTCGACGAAAACGGTTTCGCCGGTGCGCGGGTTGCGGCCGGAACGGGAGGGACGGTTCTTGACGGAAAATGCGCCGAACCCCCGCAGTTCGACACGGTTGCCGGCAGCCAGTGCATCGGTGATTTCATCGAGCACGGCATTGACGATGTTCTCGACGTCCCGGTGGTAGAGATGTGGATTGCGCGCTGCGACAATCTGGACAAGCTCCGACTTGATCACGTTTACCCCCTGAAACCCCAAGGCATTTTCAATCGCGCCCAACCTGCCAAACGGAAAGAAGCCCGTCAAGGAACAAGTTGCGCGACCTTATTTCGCGCAGGATGGCGGCCGGATCAAGGCTTTCCTCGCCGGACGCCCATCCGGCGAGCCGCATGACGCTTCCCAGAAGCGGAATGACGGAGCCACGCGAAGGCGTTTTCCACTCCACCACGGGCAGCGCGGTCCCGACGCCGCGGGTGTCCAGATAGGCGCGGATCTCGCCGTCTCCGCCCAGTTCGTCGATCAGTTGCAGGCCCAGCGCCTGCCGTCCGGTGACGATGCGGCCGTCGGCGATCGGCAGAACCGTTTCGCGCGGAAGGCCGCGCCGCTCGGCCACCAGCGCGACGAACCAGTCGTAGCTGTCCATGATCGTGGCGCGGATCATCGCCTTGGCCTCCTCGCTGGCCGGATGGAAGGGCGACGGCTCGGCCTTCAACGGCGAGGACTTTTCCTCGCCGACCGTAACGCCAATCTTTTCAAGTAGTTCTCCGGCCTGAGGATATTGCATGAGAACGCCGATCGAGCCGGTGATGGAGGTTTCCCCGGCGAAGATCCGGTCGCCGGCGAGTGCGACGATATAACCGGCGGATGCGGCAAGCGTACGGACATCGGATACGACGGGCTTGCGGTCGGCCACCTGCCGCAACGCCTTGTAGAGCCGTTCGCCGCCGTAGGTCGTCCCGCCGGGCGAGGAGATCGAGACCACCAGCGCCTTCGCGGAGGAACTCCTGGCGATCCTGTCAAGACGCTCCAGCAGTTCGCGGTCGTCCTGAATGACGCCGGAAATCGTCACCTGCGCCACATGATCGCGGCGGGTATCGCGTTCCGACGGCAGGATCGCACGCCAGGCGAAGAACAGCGCGGCGGCCACGACGACAAGGGCCGCCACCCGCCAGAACGTGAGTTTCCGGCGCAGGCGCCGCCGTTCGGCAATCGAAGTTCCGTCCATTTCCATGCCCCGCCCGATCCCTTGCCGTTGCAACGCCGCGCCCAGGCTCCGGTCTCAATGAAGGCGCATTAAATGTATTATCTATGGCGGATACGCCCCGGGTTGAAGAGGGCTGCGGCAATTTCCATATTGGCAAGCACCGATATCCATGCGAAACGACCCCGTGGGCCGACCTGGCCCCACCTCCACCGCAGGCCCCGACGATGCTTGACCGAACAGACAGCGCTGCCGAGACGAATGCCGTGAAGATGCCCGAAGCCCGCTCCTACACGGCTGCGCGGCAGCATTCCGCACGCGTGCAGCGCCTGAAGATCATTCTTCCCGTCGGCGCGGCGCTCATATCGCTGATGTTCGTTCTGGTCTCCGTGATCCGTTCCTACATTCCCGACGAGATTTCCGTTCTCGGCACGAAGATCGAGGACGGCCGGATCGTCATGGAGAAGCCTGCCATTGCCGGGCGCAACAAGGACGGCATCAATTATTCGATGACCGCGGAACGCGCGTTGCAAGACATCAGGGACCCGAACTTCCTGACGCTCGAGACGATCAAAGCCGCCGTGCCCCTGAACGACAGGCTAATCGCCCGCGTCACGGCGGAGCGGGGCGATTACGACCGCTCCTCCGACCGGCTGAACATGACGGCCCCCTTCGACATCGACCTTTCGACGGGCCTGCGCGCGCACCTCGCCTCGGCCCGGATCGACGTCAAGGGCGGCACGCTCGAAAGCGACGAGCCGGTGACGATCTTCACGGATGGATCTTCGATTCTTGCGAACAGCGTCAAGATAACGGATAAGGGGCACCTGATATCCTTCGCCGGCGAGGTTCGCGTCAACATCGATCCCGTCGCCATCCGAAACAACAAGCAGCAGAGCGGCCTTAATGATTGAGTTCAGCCTGATCCCCGCCCGCAAGACCGTCGCCGTTCTGGCGGGGCTCGCCTTCGCCGCCGTCTGTCTGCCGCAGATCGCACTGGCGCAGAGCACCTCGACTCGGGGCGACCTGAGGCTTTCCAACGACCAGCCGATCCAGATCGAAAGCGACCAGCTCGACGTCAAGGACCAGGAAGCCAAGGCCATCTTCACCGGCAATGTGAAGGTGGTGCAGGGCGGCATGACCATGCAGTCGGGCAACATGACCGTCCATTATCGCGGCCAGGGCACCTCGATCAGCTCGGGCAGCGCCGACATCCAGAGCATCGAGGTCGGCGGCAAGGTGTTCCTGTCGTCCGGCACGCAGCAGGCCACCGCCGACGACGGGCGTTTCGACATGGATTCGCAGACCTTCGTGCTGACCGGCGACCGCGTGGTGCTGTCCGAAGGCCAGAACGTGTTCGTCGGCTGCAAGCTGACGGTTCACATGAACACCGGCGAGGCGAGGCTCGACAGTTGCGGCGGCCGCGTCAACATCCAGCTCGATCCGAAATCGCAGAAGAAGCCCTAAGGCGCTGTTCCCGTGAAGATCAGCAGCCTTACCAACATCGCCGGCAGGCTTCTGCCGAAAAGCAAGCCCGTCAAGACGATCGCGGACAAGAGCCGTTATGAGGGAACCCTGGTCGTCCACGGACTGACGAAGACCTATCAGACGCGCCGTGTCGTCAACGGCGTGTCGCTCGTCGTGCGCCGGGGCGAGGCGGTCGGCCTGCTCGGGCCGAACGGCGCGGGCAAGACCACCTGCTTCTACATGATCACCGGCCTCGTGCCCGTGGACACCGGCACCATCGCCATCAACGGCGACGACGTGACCGGCATGCCGATGTACCGGCGCGCGCGTCTCGGCGTCGGCTACCTGCCTCAGGAAGCCTCGATCTTCCGCGGCCTGACGGTCGAGGACAATATCCGCGCCGTTCTCGAACTGCACGACAACGACAAGGCCCGTCGCGAGGCGAAGCTCGATTCCCTGCTGGCCGAGTTCCACATCGAGAAGCTGCGCAAGTCGCCCGCCGTGGCGCTTTCGGGCGGCGAACGCCGCCGTCTGGAAATCGCCCGGGCGCTGGCCACCGACCCCGCCTTCATGCTTCTCGACGAGCCCTTCGCCGGCGTCGATCCTATCTCCGTCGCCGATATCCAGAACCTCGTCCGCCACCTGACGGCGCGCGGCATCGGCGTCCTGATCACCGATCACAACGTGCGCGAAACGCTCGGCCTCATCGACCGCGCCTACATCATCCATGCCGGCGAGGTACTGACGCACGGCCGGGCCGACGACGTGGTTTCCAACGCGGATGTGCGCCGCCTCTATCTTGGCGACAAATTCAGCCTTTAGCGCAAAAACGCGTGTCGAGGCGTATTTTTGCGTGAAATCCGGCGCGTTTGAAAGTTTTTGACAGGCCGATGACAGTTCCGCTTGACCGGAACCTTCAAAAAAGCAATTTTTGGGCCAGTTCCGCATGTCCGGGTTTCAGGACCGGGGAACGCCGAGGGAATTGAGGGAGTTTCGCGTCAGTCATGGCACTTTCCGCCAGTCTTTTCCTGCGCCAGAGCCAGTCTCTCGTCATGACTCCACAGCTGATGCAGTCCATCCAGCTGCTTCAGATGACCCATTTCGAACTGGCCCAGTTCATCGCCCAGGAAGTCGAGAAAAATCCCCTGCTGGAACTTTCGTCCGGCGATGACGACGGCGCTGCGGAACCGGCGGCCGAACCCTTCGGCGCCGAAACGCAGGAGCGCCCGGACGACCGCGACACGGGCGAGGAGCGGCTTTCGAGCGACTGGTACGAAAGCGGCCAGTCCGGCGGCGCCGACCGGCTGAACAGCGCACTGGACACCAGCTTCGAGAACGTGTTTCCCGATGACGGGCCGGAGCGGCACGCGGACGTGCCGGAACTGGTCAGCCAATGGAAATCCATGCCAGGCGGCGATGCCGGCGAAGGCTACGACCTCGATGCCTTCGCGGCGATGCAGCCCACGCTGACCGACCATCTCAACCAGCAGATCCCTTTTCTCGTGACCACCGCGCCTGACCGGCTGATCGCGCAGGTCCTGACCGACCATCTCGACGAGGCCGGCTATTTCCGCGGCGAGCTTGCGGAAATCGCGGAGCGGCTGGGCAAGGATGCCGCCGATCTGGAGCGCGTCCTGGCGGCGTTGCAGACGCTCGATCCTCCGGGCGTCTTCGCTCGCTCGCTCAGCGAGTGCCTGGCGATCCAGCTTCGGCAGAAGGACCGTCTCGACCCGGCGATGGAAGCCCTGGTCAACCATCTGGACCTGCTGGCGAAACGCGACTTTCACACGCTCAAGAAGCTGTGCGGCGTCGACGAGGAGGACCTGATCGAGATGCTCGGCGAGATTCGCGGGCTCAATCCGAAGCCCGGCAGCGGCTTCAGCGATGCCCTGTCGGAAACCATCACGCCCGACATCGTCGTCCGCGCCGGCCCGCAGGGAAACTGGCTGGTGGAACTCAATCCCGACACGCTGCCGCGGGTTCTGGTCAATCAAAGTTATTATGCCGAGGTTTCGCGCAACACCGCCCGGAACAACCAGGACCAGGCCTTCCTGTCCGAGTGCATGCAGAACGCCAACTGGCTGACCCGCAGCCTCGACCAGCGCGCCCGCACGATCATGAAGGTGGCAAGCGAGATCGTACGCCAGCAGGACGCCTTCCTCCTGCACGGTGTCGACCATCTGCGCCCGCTCAACCTCAAGACGGTCGCCGATGCGATCAAGATGCACGAATCGACGGTCAGCCGCGTCACCTCCAACAAATACATGCTGACGCCGCGCGGCCTGTTCGAACTGAAATATTTCTTCACGGTCTCGATCGGCTCGGCGGAAGGCGGCGACAATCACTCGGCGGAAGCTGTGCGCCACCGCATCCGCGCGCTGATCGAGAAGGAACGCCCGGACGCCGTTCTGTCGGACGACGACATCGTCGAAAGCCTGAAGGGCGCCGGCGTCGACCTCGCCCGGCGCACCGTCGCGAAGTATCGCGAGGCCATGAACATCCCCTCCTCCGTCCAGCGCCGCCGGGAGAAGCGCGCGCTGGCGAGGATCGCCGCGCAGTGAAGGGCGCATGTTAACGATACGGGGCCGGGAAATTAACCTGTTCTTAAGCGGCAATTGACTTTCGGTGCCCCGAAAGGTAGAAGCCCGCTCGTATCGAGGATCGGGCATGCGGGCACGGGACAACCTGTGCCGGAGGAACCGGCACTCAGTCACGATGCGCCAGAACGGCATGATCGAAGGATCCTCTACCCTGCTGCGGCATACCGGCACATTGACGACGAAGCACCTGCCGGACCGGGCTTCGGCCAGCCGGTATATTTGTCGCGAAGGCTTGGATGCGAACCGGGGTTGACTTAAACTGGTACCCGCAAATCACAACAAGAAGGGAAACTCCATGAGTGTGCGTGTATCCGGTAAGCAAATGGATGTCGGTGACTCGTTCCGTCAGAAAATCGAGGGCCAGATTGCCGATGCGGTCACGAAGTATTTCGAGGGAGGGTATTCCAGTCAGGTGATCGTGGAGAAATCCGCATCCCGCTTTTCGGCGGATTGCAGGCTTCATCTCGACACGGGCGTCAATCTTCACGCCACCGGGCAGGCCACCGAACCGCAGGCCGCTTTCGACACCGCCTGCGAGCGGCTTGAAAAGCGCCTGCGCCGCTACAAGGGCAAGCTCCGCGACCACCATGCCAGCGCCAACGGCGCCTCCGGCGAGTTCACCTTCTCCGTGATGGATGCCGTTCCGGACGAGGCGGAAGAGGTTCCCGAAGACTTCGCCCCGACCATCGTGGCCGAAAACACCCGGCCGCTGAAAACGATGTCGGTCGCCAGCGCGGTGATCGCGCTGGACATGACCGACGATCCGATCCTGCTGTTCCGCAGCCCCGGCAGCGAGCAGCTCAATATCGTCTACCGTCGTCCGGACGGTAATATCGGCTGGATCGATTCGGCCAGCATCAAGAGTTAAACCAGCCGGGCGGCGCCGGCCGCACCGGCGCCCCCCTCTTCCGCCTGAAGGCTTGAAGGAAAAGAAGTATGGCTTTGGCAGATCTGCTGCAACCAGACGCGATCATTCCCGCCCTCAAGGTCAATTCCAAGAAGCAATTGCTCCAGGAACTCGCGGCCAAGGCCGCGAAGTTGACCGGCGTGCCCGAACGCGAAATCTTTGACGTCATTCTCCAGCGCGAACGGCTGGGCTCCACCGGCGTGGGCAATGGCATCGCCATTCCGCACGGCAAGCTGAACAGCATTCCCGCGATCTGCGGCCTGTTCGCGCGCCTTGAAACGCCCGTCGATTTCGAAGCGATCGACGACGAACCCGTCGATCTCGTCTTTCTGCTGCTCGCCCCGGAAGGCGCCGGCGCAGACCACCTGAAGGCCCTTTCGCGGATCGCCCGCGTGCTGCGCGACCAGGATCTGGTCGCCAAACTGCGCGCCACGGATTCGGCCACGGCCATCTACACCTTCCTGAACGAAGACCACGCATCGAACGCGGCCTGACCCGCCTTTTCGCATCGCGGAAAGTCGATGTAATGAAAAAGCCGCGGCAAAACCGCGGCTTTTTCATGCTCGAACGACAAAAGTGCGGGAGCGGCCTGCGGGCCTCATTCCTCCTCCGCCAGATGGGAAATATCCGCAAGGCGCAGCACGGCGCGGTTGCGCCAGTAATCGTCCTGCCGCAGATGGGTGAGGCTGCCGGATCGGGCGGGAAAGCTGACGCGGCCCACGGCCTCCAGCGGCATGCCGATCCATGCGGCGATGACGAAGGTCAGCGCGAAACCATGCGTCACCACGATCTGCGTTTCGCAGGGCCGCGCCAGAATGGCGTCCATGCCGCGATAGATGCGCGCGGCGAATTCGCGGCGCGTTTCGGCGTCGTCCACGCCTCCCCGGTGATCGAGCCGGTTGTCCTCGGGAGCGGGAACCTGACGGGCATCCAGCCATTCCTGCGGCTTTCCGCCCGCAGCCCCGTAGCTGATTTCCCTGAGATCGGCGGTACGGGAAACATGCTGCCCGAGCCGCCCTGCGATGACTTCCGCCGTCTGTGTAGCGCGCAGGAGATCGGAACTGAAAATCTCGACCGGCCCGCCGCCGATCATGGCCACAAGCCGCCCGGCGACCGCGCCGGCGTCCCTCAGCCCTTTTTCCGTCAATCCCGTGTCGTACCAGCCGCCGACCCTGTTTTCGACATGGTGGACGGACTGGGTATGGGTGACGACGAAAACATCCTTCATTCCGCTTCGCCTTCCTCACGCAAACAAAAATCCCTTCTCCCGCGCGGGAGAAGGGAGCGATTGTCCGTTACGGGGCCGGCCGCGATAGCGACCGTTCAGCCCTGTTTGCCGCCTTCCGCCGGGGCCTCCTCGGGCGAGGCGGCATCCGCCTTCGGGCCACCCTTGGCGACGCCGACCATCGCCGGGCGCAGAACGCGGTCGCCGATCGTGTAGCCCGCCTGCACGACCTGGACGACCGTGTTGTTCGGCACGTTCGGGTTCGGCACCTCGAACATGGCCTGGTGGAAGTTGGGGTCGAACTTCTGCCCTTCGGCCTCGATCTTCTTCACGCCGTGACGCTCAAGCGTCGAGAGCATCGAGCGCTCGGTCATTTCCACGCCTTCCACCAGCGGCTTGATGACGGCGTCGGCGGAATCCTTGAGTTCGGCGGGAATGGCGTCCAGCGCACGGCGCAGGTTGTCGGAAACGGCCAGCATGTCGCGCGCGAAGGAAGAGGCCGCATAGGTCTTGGCGTCCTTGACCTCACGCTCGGTGCGGCGGCGCAGGTTGTCCATCTCGGCGGCAAGCCGCAGGAACTTGTCGCGCAGATCCTCGTTTTCGGCCTTCAGAACGTCGAGCGGGTTTAATTCCTCGGAAACCGGCGCTTCCCGGGCGGTTTCGTCCGCCACGGTCTCCGGCTTTTCCGCCGTATTGGCGTCAGGTCCGTTGTTCTTTGTTTCGTCGGTCATGACGTACTCCGATTTCGATTTCGAGTATGAAGGAATTCGTCGCACATATCGAGGTTCGGCCCGGAAAAATCAAGGCTTTCGGGACAGCCTTGCCATGACCTGCGCCGTATAGTCGACCATCGGCACGATGCGGGAATAGTTGAGACGGGTCGGCCCGATGACGCCGACGACGCCGACGATGCGCTCCTCGCTGTCGCGATAGGGCGAGACGATGAGCGATGAGCCGGACAGCGAGAAAAGCTTGTTCTCCGAACCGATGAAGATGCGCACGCCCGGCCCGCTTTCGGCCAGATCGAGCAGTTCGATCAGCCCGTCCTTCTGCTCCAGGTCCTCGAACAGCATGCGCACGCGGTCGATATCTTCCGCGCCCGCCAGCCCTTCCAGCAGGTTGGCATGGCCGCGGATGATGAGACGCGCCGGCTTGCCGCTTTCGCTCTCGCCGGACCGGACCGCAAGGCCGCGCTCGACCAGATCGCCGGCAAGCTGGTCGAGTTCGCCGGCGATCTCGATCTTCAGCCGGGCAAGCTGGCCGCGCAGCTCCGCGAGTGTCTGGCCGCCGAGATGGGCGTTGAGGAAATTCGCCGCTTCGGTGAGTTGCGAGGCGGACACGCCGGCCGGCAGCTCGATGATGCGGTTTTCGACCTGGTTGTGCTCGCCGACCAGAATGGCGAGCGCCCGCGTCGGCTCCAGCCGGATGAACTCGACATGCTTGAGAACCGGGTCGTTCTTGCCGGTGATGACGAGGCCCGCGCCGCGCGAGACGCCGGAAAGCAGCCGGCTCGCCTCGTTCATGACGCTTTCCATCGTCGTGTCCGTGCCGGAGGGGCGGATCTGCCGGTCGATTTCGGCGCGCTCCTGATGGGAAAGATCGCCGACCTGCATGAAGGCATCGACGAAGAAGCGCAGGCCCTGCTGGGTCGGCAGGCGCCCGGCGCTGACATGCGGCGAATAGATGAGTCCGAGCGATTCCAGATCGCTCATCACGTTGCGCACCGAAGCCGGTGACAGCGGCGTCGGCAGCAGCCGGGACAGGTTGCGCGAGCCGAGCGGCTCGCCGGTATCGAGGTAGGTTTCCACGATACGACGGAAAATATCGCGCGAGCGCTCGTCCAGCGCCGCGACAATCTCTTCCCCGGCCGGTTTCGTCGATCCCATCTGTCCGTTACACCTCGACATTCTCCATATCCGAAATATAGTCACGACTTCGCCCATGCAAAAGGGAAAATGGGCGAGACGTCCGTCATTCCCGCCCGCTTTTCCTTTGCAAAACGGCGTGCGTGCCCGTAGAAGGCTCCAACGAACGGATTCAGGAGCGAGAAATGCGGCCTTCAGGCAGAAAAACCGACCAGATGCGAAAGGTTTCCTTCGAGCGCAACGTCTCGAAACACGCGGAAGGCTCGTGTCTGGTGAAGTTCGGCGACACGCATGTTCTCTGTACGGCTAGCCTCGAGGAAAAGCCGCCGGCATGGCTGCGCAACAGCGGCAAGGGCTGGGTGACGGCCGAATACGGCATGCTGCCGCGCGCCACCGGCGACCGCATGCGCCGCGAGGCCGCCGCCGGCAAGCAGGGCGGCCGCACGCAGGAAATCCAGCGCCTGATCGGCCGCTCGCTGCGCGCCGTCGTCGATCTCCAGGCGCTCGGCGAACGCCAGATCACCATCGACTGCGACGTCATCCAGGCCGATGGCGGCACGCGCACGGCCTCGATCACCGGCGGCTTCCTCGCCCTTCACGATTGCCTGAAGTGGATGGAAGCGCGCAGCATGGTCAAGGTCGAGAAGGTCCTGAAGGACCATGTCGCCGCCATTTCCTGCGGCATCTTCGCGGGCCAGCCGGTCATCGACCTCGACTATCTCGAAGATTCCTCTGCCGAGACCGACGCCAATTTCGTCATGACCGGCAAGGGCGGCATCGTCGAGATCCAGGGCACGGCGGAGGCCGAACCCTTCAGCCAGGACGAGTTGATGACCCTGCTCGGCCTTGCCCGCAACGGCATCGCCGAACTGGTGGAACTGCAAAAACAGGCGATCGCCTGAACGGAGCGAACCCGTGGCCGAGCTGATCGAAGGCATTCTGGAGACGGCGCTTTACGCGGACGACCTCGATGCGGCAGAAGCCTTTTACGGCACGCTGCTCGGACTTGAGAAAATCCTGCGCGACGGCAACCGGCACGTCTTCTTCCGATGCGGCCCCGGCGTTCTGCTGATCTTCAACGCCGCCGAGACGGCACGGCCCGATCCGGCCAGCCGCTTTCCGGTTCCCGCGCATGGCGCACACGGGCCGGGGCACGCCTGTTTCCGGGTGCGCGGCGCGAAACTCGATGCGATGGCGCAAAGCCTCAGGGCCGCCGGCATCGCCATCGAGGCGGATTTCCGCTGGCCGAACGGCGCCCGCTCGCTCTATTTCCGCGACCCGGCGGGAAACAGCCTCGAATGCGCCGAACCGGCGATCTGGAACATGGAAGAGACCTGAACCGATGCGCAAGCTCGACACCCGCACCATCGTCGTCGCAAGCCACAATGCCGGCAAGATCCGCGAGATCGCGGAACTGATCGGCCCGTTCGGCTTTTCGGCGAAATCCGCCGCCGAACTGAAATTCGCCGAGCCGGAGGAGACCGGCACGACCTTCGAGGAGAATGCCGCGATCAAGGCGCTCGCTTCGGCCAGAGCCTCCGGCCTGCCCGCGCTCTCCGACGATTCCGGCCTCGTCATCGACGCGCTCGGCGGCGCGCCGGGGGTCTACACCGCCAACTGGGCCGAGCGCGAGGACGGGACCCGCGATTTTCCCTGGGCGATGGAAAAGGTCGAAAAGGCGCTGGCCGAACGGGGCGCCACGGCACCGGAACAGCGTTCCGCCCGTTTCGTCAGCGTTCTCTGCCTCGCCTGGCCGGACGGCCACACGGAAATCTTCCGCGGCGAGGTCGAAGGCACGGTCGTCTGGCCTCCGCGCGGCGACAAGGGCTTCGGCTACGATCCGCTCTTCCAGCCGCAAGGCTACGACAAGACCTTCGGCGAACTGACGTCGGAGGAAAAGCACGGCTGGAAGCCGGGCGACGCCACGGCGCTTTCGCACCGCGCCCGCGCCTTCAAGCTGTTCGTCGAAACCTGCCTGACGGCCTGACCCCATGAACGCCGCAGCCTCGACCTTTCTTCTGCCCGACACGGGCGAACCGGGCTTCGGCGTCTATATCCACTGGCCGTTCTGCGCGGCCAAGTGCCCCTATTGCGACTTCAACAGCCATGTGCGCCACCAGCCGGTCGACCAGCCGCGCTTCGTCTCCGCCTTTCTCCGGGAAATGGAGAGGATGCGGGCGCTGAGCGGCCCGAAAACCGTGACCAGCATCTTCATCGGCGGCGGCACTCCTTCGCTGATGGACCCGCAGACGGTCGATGCGATCCTGTCCGGCATCGCCCGCAGCTGGCATGTGCCGGACGGCATCGAGATCACGATGGAGGCCAATCCCTCCAGCGTCGAGGCGGAACGCTTCCGCGGCTATCGCGCCGCCGGCGTCAACCGCGTCTCGCTCGGCGTGCAGGCCCTGAACGACCGCGACCTGAAATTCCTCGGCCGCCTGCACAACGTGGAAGACGCCCTGAAGGCGATCCGGCTGGCGCGCGAGATCTTTCCGCGCATGTCCTTCGACCTGATCTATGCCCGGCCTAACCAGACGGTGGAGGCTTGGGAGGCGGAACTGCGGCAGGCCATTTCCTACGCGGTCGACCACCTGTCGCTCTACCAGCTCACCATCGAGGAGGGCACGCCCTTCTACGGGCTGCACAAGGCCGGCAAGCTGATCGTGCCGGACGGCGACCAGTCCGCAACGCTCTACGAGGCGACGCAGGACATCACCGCCTCCGAGGGCATGCCGGCCTACGAGGTTTCCAACCATGCCCGCCCCGGCGCGGAAAGCCGGCACAATCTCACCTACTGGCGCTATGGCGATTATGCCGGCATCGGCCCCGGCGCGCACGGACGGCTGACCACCGGGCGCGACAAGCTCGCCACCGCGACCGAGCGCAACCCGGAGCGCTGGCTGGACCTCGTGGAGCAGGACGGCCACGGCATGGTCGACCGGGAGCGCCTCGGCCTGGAAGAGCAGGCCGACGAGCTTCTGCTGATGGGGCTGCGGCTGCGCGAGGGCATCGATCTCGCCCGCTGGAGCGCGTTTTCCGGGCGCGATCTCAATCCGGACCGGGAAGCGCTCCTGCTCGAACACGGCTTCGTCGAGCGTATCGGCAATTCGCGGCTGCGCTGCACGCCATCCGGCATGCTCATTCTCGACGCCGTGGTCGCCGACCTCGCCTGCTGATCAGCGCGCCTGGAGACTGTCTGGTTCATTCTGAACCAGGCAAACTCCAGGATTCTTTGTTTACGTTTGTCTTTTCGGGAAAACCGGTTCCCACTTTTCCCTGACAAACTCTATCGCGCGACGAAGCGTCGCCAGAGGCGGCCGTCGATGGCCGCAAGCCCTGCCCCGATCAGCACCATGCCGGCGAAGTGACGCGGCGCGAGCTGCTCGCCGAGCACCATCGCCGCCAGCAGGATGGCGCTCGGCGGAATGAGGATCGTGACCAGCATCAGGTTCGTCGCGCCCGCCGTCGCCAGAATGCGGAAGAACAGGATATAGGCGAGCGCGGAGGAGAGGATCGCGAGCGCGAACAGGGCGAGCCATGCTTCCAGCCCCGGCACGGGCAGGCTGAACGGCCGGTCGACCAGCAGGGCGACGGGCAGGAGAAGCGCCGACGAGGCCGTGAGCTGGCCGACCGCCGGCACGAGCGGCGGCATGCCCATCGCCTTGAACCGGCGGCCATAGACACCGGCGAAGGCATAGCTGAGCGCGGCGCCGAGAACAGCCAGTTCCCCCAGAAAATCGTTGCCGGCGTGACCGAGAACGGACGGCCCCACCATGACGACCACCCCGGCGAAGCCGACAAGCAGGCCGGCGGCGCGGTTCACCGTCAATTTTTCGTCCGCCGTCAGGACATGCGCGACGATGACGCCGAACAGCGGCGTCGTGGCGTTGAGAATCGCCGCCAGGCCACTGGCGATATGCGTCTGGCCCCAGACGATCAGGACGAAGGGCACGACATTGTTGATCAGGCCCATGCCGAAGAAGGCCTGCCAGGCCTGCCGGCTTTTCGGCACGACGATGCCCCACAGGCGGGCCACCAGCCAGAGCGCCAGCGCGGCCAGAACCACGCGGCCCGCGACGATGGTGAGCGGCGGCCAGACCTTGACCAGAATGCCGTTGAAAAGGAAGGAGCCGCCCCACAGCACGGAGAGCGCCGCCAGCATGGCCCATTCCGCCAGTCCCATTTCCTTCGACGCCATCGCCTTCTCCCTTGCCGCCCGGCCATCTTTCCACAGTCTTCAACCGGTAGCCACCCGAATCCCGCAGCCGGACGTTCAAGATGGAATCGCCACAAACACCCCTGCGGCAGGCAGGCGAAACTGGCTGCGGGCTGGTCCTTGTGCTATGGATTGCATAGCCTTGAGCGCTGCCTTCGGCAAACGAGACTTTCTCGACCCATGAACGAGTTTTTCTAAACCATGAACCCGGCCGAGCCCTCCCTTTCCGCCCTGCGCGCCTTCGAGGCCGCCGCCCGTCACCAGAGCATGACGCGCGCGGCGGCGGAACTGAACGTGACGGCCGGCGCGGTCAGTCTTCAGGTGCGGGAGCTGGAAGCCGCGCTCGGGCTTTCGCTTTTCGAACGGCGGCCGCGACAGCTCATTCTGACACCTACCGGCAAGGACTATGCGGCAACGCTGCATACGGCGTTCCGGCTCATTCGCGAGGCGACGGCCGTCGCACGGGCGCAGGCGAGGTCGGACATCGTCACGCTGAGCTGCACGCCGGGCTTCGCCCTCCAGTGGCTTCTGCCGCGGGTGGACCGTTTCCAGACCGGCCATGCCGGCATCGACCTGCGCATCAGCACGACGAGCCGGCTCGTCGATTTCCAGCGGGACGGCGTCGCGCTGGCCGTGCGGCACGGGTTGGGCGGCTACCCCGGCCTCGTCAGCGAAAAGCTGATCGACGACGACCTGATCGTGGTCGCAAGCCCCGCCGTCGCGGAACGGCTCGGGCCGGACCCGCAGCCCGGGGCCTTGCACGGGGCAACGCTGATCCACGATGGAGGGCGGGAGGACTGGCGGCTCTGGCTGGAAGCCGCCGGCGTGGCGGAGATCGGCTGGCGCAAGGGGCCGCTCATCGCGCCCGACAGCAACGGAGCGCTGGAAGCGGCGCGTGCCGGCATCGGCTTCGCCCTGATGCGGCAGGGCTTCGTTGCCGACGATCTTGCGCAGGGGCGTCTCGCCGCGCCTTTCGGCAAGCCTGTCAAAAGCCGTTTCGCCTATTACATCGTCTATCCGCCGGGTGTGCTGGACCGCCCCGCCGTGCGCCAGACCCGCGACTGGCTGCTTTCGGAAGCCGGCAGATCCTGAAACGGCGACCAAACGGGGATGCGGAAAGATTCCATCCCCGCATTCCCGCCGGAACGGCTTCAGCGCCCGGACAGGAGAAGCCGCGAGCCGAAGCCGACGAAGATGGTCCCGACCAGAAGATCGGTCTTGCGGCGTGTCCTGAGATAGGCGGCGGCCACACGGCGATGCGTCAGAAGGCCGATCAGCATCACATAGTAGATGGCCGAGATGACGACCATCGTGGCAATGGCGGCGACGCCATAGTGCCACGGCGCATCCGCCGGCATGGTGGCCGCGAAGAGACTCGCGACGAACAGGGCGGACTTGGGATTGGCAAGGTTCGTCATCACCCCCATGCGATAGGCGGTCTTCAGCGACACAGCCCGGCGCTCCAGCACCAGTTCGGGCGCCGGCGCGGGCCTACGCGCCGCCCAGAGGATTTTCGCGCCGAGCCAGATCAGATAGAGGCCGCCTACCACCTTCAGCGCCGTATAGGCGAAAGGGGCCGCCTGAAACAGCGCATTGATGCCGAACCAGCCGGCAAGCCCCCAGCACAAGGTGCCGGTTATCGTTCCGACGGCCGCGACGATCGCTACGCGCCGCTCTGCCGTCAGCGCGTAGCGGATAGCCAGAAGCGTGTTCGGACCCGGCGTTATCGCCGCTACAGTCCAGATCATCGCAACCGACAGAAGGAACATCGGGCTCACCCGGTCAGGCGTTGTTTTCGTTGATCAGCCGCTTGAGCAGCTCGATCTCGTGGCTGAGCTTGGCATCCGCCGAGATCAGTTCCTCGATCTTGCGCACGGCGTGAAGCACGGTCGTATGATCGCGGCCGCCGAAACGCCGGCCAATTTCCGGGAAGGAGCGCGGCGTCAGCGTCTTCGACAGATACATGGCGATCTGGCGCGGCTTGACGATGACCCGGGTGCGGCGGTTCGAAACCAGCTCCTGCCGCGACACGTTGTAATGGCGGGCAACGATGCGCTGGATGTCCTCGATGCGCACGCGGCGGGCCTCGCCGGTGCCGACCAGATGGGCGAGCAGTTCGTCGACACGATCGATGGAGATGTCCGGCTCGAAGGAGCGGCGGAACACGAGCTGGTTGAAGGCACCCTCCAGCTCGCGACCGCTGGCGGTGACGTTGCGCGCGACGTGGTTGAGGATTTCCTCGGGAATGTCGAGCGTCGGGTCGTCGGCGCGGGCCGCTTCGAGGCGAATCTTCAGCATCTGGAGGCGCATCTCGTAATCCGGCGCCTCCATCTCGATGGCGACGCCGCCCTGAAGACGCGAACGGACGCGCGGGTCGAGCGATTCCAGCTCCCAGGGCGCACGGTCCGCGGCGACGACGACCTGCTTGGCGCTGTCGAGCAGCATGTTGAGCAGATGGCAGAACTCGTGCTGGATCATCTTGCCTTGCAGGAACTGCATGTCGTCGATGATCAGCAGATCGATATTGCGCAGCGAATCCTTCAGCGTCAGCGCATCATTGTCGCGGATGGCGGTGGCAAAACGCCACATGAAATATTCGGCCGTCAGATAGACGACGCGCGGCGAGCGCGGCGAACGGACGGCGGCATTGGCGACGGCCTGAAGAAGATGCGTCTTTCCAAGACCGACATTCGAGTGAATGAAGAGCGGATTGAAACGGACGGCCCCGGCGCCGGCCTCGGCGATCGTCCGGGCGGCGGCCAGCGCCACGCGGTTGGACGAGCCCTCGATGAAATTGTCGAAGACGAAGCGGCTGTCGAGCGGCGAGCCGAACAGCGGGCCGGCGGCGGACCGCGGCGCAGCGGCAGAATCCGGCTGCGGCACGGCGATCTGGCCGACCTGCTGGGGACCGCGCAGGCGCCCCTGGTTGACCGCGATCTCGCTTGCCGGACGTTCGTCGGCGGCAGGAGCGCGCGGATGGCGGGTTGCCGTGCGCACCAGGATCTCGACCTTCAGGACCGCCGGGTCCTCGGCCTGGAACAGGCCGGTGATCAGATCCAGATAGCGGTTGTTGATCCAGGATTTCAGGAAAGTCGTCGGCACGGTCAGCCGGGCGACGCTCTTGGAGATGGAGTGCAGCTTCAGCCTGCCAAACCAGCTTGCGTAAACTTCCGGGCCCACCTGCGTCTTCAAGCGGATGCTGACCCGCTCGAAAAGAGCATCATGCTTCATTGAAGCCGCATCTCCTGCCGTGGTTCCAGAGACCAGTTCCTCCCGCCCGCAGCCCTCGCTTTCGCTGGGGGATACGTTCTTCGTCACCAGGTTCATCTGCATTTCGCCGCCTTCCGAATTTCATTACCGCCAGATGGCTTGCATACCATCCGCCGGGACTTCTCTTCTCATGCGGAAATACGGCTCATTCATGAACCGGCGTTCCGCGCCCCCGTTCGGGACCCGAGGGTCCGCCCGACTGCGCCCGTCCTCGTTAAACGTGCGCAGCCGTCAGAATACGGCTTCCCTCACCCCGCCACGCCGACATGGACACAGAAACACATTCTGCATCTACCGACAGTGCAGGCTTCAGTCAGCCAGTGAATGAAAAAACGAAGCAGATCTGCTCCGAGGAAGGGTCCAAGCCTTATTCTGCCGCATCGGCTGCGATCAGATTTTCAGGTCCGTTCTTATCGGCCTCGGCCCTTTCCTGAGAGCCATTTACGCAGGATCGATCAGGGAGATCAACGGCCTTTTTTGACGCGGCGCGCCGGAAAGCCATTGACTCTCGGGGCGTCATTTGAGCGTCACAATTACCCCGTTGGAGAATCGCTTTTGAATCAATGGGATTCAAAAATGGCTGGTATGAGACCGGCCAATACGACAAAAAAATAAAAAAGCGCTTGACTCAGGATCAGGCCCGGACGCTCCCCGCCACTGGCGGAGACGGATCGCAGTTCTCCGATAATCTCTTGTTTTTACACGATTATTTATGCTGCCACCAAAGCGCGGAACAAGCCGCGAACGACCTTCGGAAGCAAGCCTGCGACATCTTCAAGACAAGTATGAATCGAAAAACCCGGCCGTCATACGGCCGGGTTCAAACATGTCACAAATGTGTAGATTAAGCGGCGAGCGCCTTCACGCGCTGGGCCAGACGCGACACCTTGCGGGAAGCGGTGTTGCCGTGCAGGACACCCTTCGTGGCGGCGCGCTGGATTTCAGGCTGCGCGGCGCGCAGGGCTTCCGTCGCCGTTGCGAGATCGCCGGTTGCGATGGCTTCCTCGACCTTGCGGATGAAGCCGCGGACGCGCGAGCGACGTGCCTTGTTGATGGCGGTGCGGCGGGCGATCTTGCGGGTCGCCTTTTTCGCGGAAGTGGTATTGGCCATTTATGCCTCTCTCGAAATCGAACCTATCTCCGCGATCGCCGCGCCGGCCTTCGACAGCCTGTCATGACAGCAAACGGGAGCAACCGGAAAACCCGCGGGGCTTTCCTAAACCGTGGGCGGTCCTATAACGGGAAAGCGGCACGGCGTCAACGCGCAATTTCGCCCGGCATGCAACATTCCCGATTCCCCGCCTCCCCCCGATGGCCCGGGATCATGTCTGGCAGGCGGCGCAATGGAAGGTCGAGCGGCCGGCCTGCACCATGCGCAGAACGGTGGCGCCGCAGCCGGGCGTCGGGCAGGCCGCGCCGGCGCGATCGTAGACGGAAAAGGAGTGCTGGAAATAGCCGAGCGATCCGTCCGTGCGGATATGGTCCTTCAGCGAGGAGCCGCCGGCGGCGATGGCATCGGCGATCACCGCGCGGATCGCGTCCGTCAGGCGCTCCAGCTCGCCGCTCGGCCCTCCCGCCGGCGTCACCAGGCTGCCCGCTTTGCGCGCGGGCGAAAGCTGCGCGCGCCACAGCGCCTCGCACACATAGATATTGCCGAGCCCGGCGATCACCTTCTGGTCGAGCAGCGCGCTCTTCAGCGGCTGCGCCCGGCCGGCGAAGCGCGCGGCCAGATAGGCGGCGTCCAGGCTGTTGCCGGTCGGCTCCGGCCCGAGCCCCAGGAAGGGCGGATAGGCATCGCGGCCGCCCGGCGCGATCAGGTCGACAAAGCCGAAACGCCGCGGGTCGTTGTAAAGGACCCGCACCGGCCCCGCCGGGCCGCGCAGGTGGAAAACCACATGGTCGTGCCTTGTGTCCTTGGAGCGCGGGTGGTGGAAGTCGCCGGGCGTCTCGGTCCCCTCGCCGGCCTCGACGCGAAACGAGCCCGACATGCCGAGATGCGCGACGATCGTCGCACCGTCGTCCAGCTCGATCAGGAGATACTTGGCGCGCCGTCCGAGCGACAGGATACGGCGCCCTTGCGCGCGTTCGGCAAGGCCCGGCGGAAAGGGGAAGCGCAGATCGGAACGGTTGAGCTGAAGCCGTTCGATGACGGCGCCCTCCATGACCGGGGCAAGTCCCCGGCGCACCGTTTCGACCTCTGGCAATTCCGGCATGGCGCTTTATCTTCCTGTTTCAACGGTCGGGCGCTTGAGCTATAGAACTTGACCTAATTGGTCGCAACCCGCGGCATGGCGCCGGTTCTTCGCCTGCTATATGGTGCGCCGCAGTTCGAGTTTAAAGCAGGGAGTTTCATGATGGCCGACAGCCGCACCACCGCCGATGGCGGTATGGCGACCTCCTACGGGTTCCGCGAGGTGAACGAGGGAGAAAAGCAGGGTCTCGTGAACGATGTGTTCCACAAGGTCGCGAAGCGCTACGACATCATGAACGACGTGATGTCGGCCGGCCTGCACCGCGCCTGGAAGGACGCCATGATCGCGGCGCTCAACCCGCGCAAGGAGCCGGGCTACACGGTGCTGGACGTTGCCGGCGGCACGGGCGACATCGCCTTCCGCATCGTCGAGGCCTCGAACCGGCAGGCCCATGCGACGGTGCTCGACATCAACGGCTCCATGCTCGGCGTCGGCGAGGAGCGCGCCCGCAGGAAGGGGCTTGCCGACAATCTGACCTTCGTCGAGGCCAATGCCGAAGAGCTGCCCTTCGAGGACGGCTCGTTCGACGCCTATACGATCGCCTTCGGCATCCGCAACGTGCCGCATATCGACGTGGCGCTTTCGGAGGCCCATCGGGTGCTGAAGCGCGGCGGCCGGCTCTTGGTGCTGGAGTTTTCCGAAGTGGAGATGCCCCTGCTCGACCGGTTCTACGATGCCTGGTCGTTCCACGCCATTCCGCGCTTCGGCAAGATGATCACCGGCGATGCCGAGCCCTACCAGTATCTGGTGGAATCGATCCGCAAATTCCCCAATCAGGAGGATTTCGCGACGATGATCCGCGACGCCGGCTTCTCGCGGGTCAGTTACACGAACTATACCGGCGGCATCGCCGCGCTGCATTCCGGCTGGAAGCTGTGATGGCTCGCATCGAGGCTTTTTCAGGTGATCGCGCATGCGGGGCCGCTTCACGCCTTCGCTGGAATCGCTTCCGCACGGAAGGGCGCCGATGAGCCTTTTCAACGCCTATTACCAACTCGTCCGCGTCGGCTGGGTGCTGATGCGCGAGGGTGTGATCGCCGCCCTCCCCGAAGAGGGGATGCCCCCCCTTGCGATCGCGGCCAGAAAGGCGACCTCGCTTCTGGCCCGCAACCGCGCACGCGACGCCGACCGCAGCGACCGGCTGGCGAGCGCCGTGGAACGGCTCGGCCCGTCCTACGTGAAGATGGGGCAATTTCTCGCCACGCGTCCGGACGTGGTGGGCAAGGACTTCGCCGACGACCTCGCCAAGCTTCAGGACCGCATGGCCTTCTTTCCGCAAAAGGCTGCGGAAAAGGCCATAGAGGGTTCGCTCGGACGCCCGGTTTCACAACTCTACAGCCGCTTCGACGCGCCGATCGCCGCTGCCTCCATCGCCCAGGTCCATCCGGCGGAAGTGGCGACGGCGTCGGGGCCCCGCCGGGTGGCCGTGAAGGTCATCCGCCCCGGGGTGCGCCAGCGCTTCACGCAGGATCTGGAGGCCATGTATCTCGTGGCCCGGATGCAGGAGCGCTTCCTCCCCTCCCACCGGCGCCTGCGCCCGGTCGAGGTCACGAGAACGCTCGAGCAGACGACCCGCATCGAGATGGACCTGCGCCTCGAGGCCGCCGCCCTTTCCGAAATCGCCGACAACACGAAAAACGATCCGGGCTTCCGCGTGCCGAAGGTGGACTGGGAGCGCACCGGCCGCGACGTCGTGACGATGGAGTGGATCGACGGGATCAAGATGTCGGACGTCGAGGCGCTTCGAGCCTCCGGCCACGACCTCGACAGGCTCGCCGACACGCTGATCCAGTCCTTCCTGCGGCACACGCTGCGCGACGGCTTCTTCCATGCCGACATGCACCCCGGCAATCTGTTCGTCGACGCGCACGGCATGATCGTCGCAGTCGACATGGGCATCGTCGGGCGGCTCGATCCGAAACAGCGCCGCTTCCTCGCCGAAATCCTCTACGGCTTCATCGCCCGCGACTACATGCGCGTGGCGGAAGTGCATTTCGAAGCCGGCTACGTGCCCGCCCATCACGATATCGCAAGCTTCGCGCAGGCAATCCGCGCCATCGGCGAACCGATCCACGGCCAGCCGGCGGAAACCATCTCGATGGGCAAGCTGCTGACCTTGCTCTTCGAGGTGACGGAGCTTTTCGACATGGAAACCCGGCCCGAACTGGTGAACCTCCAGAAGACGATGGTCGTGGTCGAGGGCGTGGCGCGCATCCTCAATCCGCAGTTCAACATGTGGAAGGCGTCCGAGCCGGTGGTCGGGGGCTGGATTCGCCAGAACCTCGGCCCCGGCCGTATCGTCAACGACGTGCGCGAGGGGCTGAAGGCGGCGCGGCGGCTGGCGGAAGCGGCGCCCGAGATCGCGGCCCGGGCGGAAAAGCTCAATCACGACATCGCCGGCATGGTGGACAAGGGCCTGCGCTTCGACCCGGAAACGGCCGAGGCCATCGGGCGCGCCGAGGCGCGGCACAGCCGGTCGGGCCGTCTGGCGCTCTGGGTGATCGCCGCGTCGCTCGTCTACATCGCCGTGCAGTTCACCTGATCGGGAAACGGGAGGGGACCATGACACTTTCCGGCAAGCGCATCCTTCTCATCATCTCCGGCGGCATCGCCGCCTACAAGAGCCTCGACCTGATCCGCCGGCTGCGCGAGCGCGGCGCGACCGTCACGCCGGTGATGACGAAGGCGGCGCAGGAATTCGTGACGCCGCTTGCGGTCGGCGCGCTGTCGGCGACCCATGTCTTCCTCGATCTCTTTTCCCGCACGGACGAGCAGGATGTCGGCCATATCCGCCTTGCCCGCGGGCACGACCTGATCGTCGTGGCGCCGGCGACCGCCGACCTGATGGCGAAGCGCGCCAACGGGCTGGCCGACGACCTGGCCTCGGCCATCCTGCTCGCCACGGACCGCCCGGTGCTGATGGCCCCGGCGATGAACCCGGCCATGTGGTCGAACCCGGCCACGCAGCGCAACCTCAGGACATTGACCGCAGACGGCGTCCGCTTCATCGGGCCGATGGCCGGCGAGATGGCCGAGGCGGGCGAACAGGGCATCGGCCGCATGGCCGAGCCGCTGGACATCGTCGCGTCGGCGCAAGCGCTTCTCGACGACACGCCCCGGCCGCTTGCGGGCAAGCGGGCCATCGTCACCTCCGGCCCGACGCACGAGCCCATCGACCCGGTGCGCTACATCGCCAATCGCTCGTCGGGCCGGCAGGGCCACGCGATCGCGGCAGCACTTGCCGCACTCGGCGCCGATGTGACGCTGGTGTCCGGCCCCGTCTCGATCCCCGATCCGGCCGGCGTGAAGGTCATCCATGTGGAGCGGGCGGCGGAGATGCTGGAAGCGGTTCTGGGTGCGCTTCCCGCCGATCTCGCGGTCATGGTGGCGGCGGTCGCCGATTGGCGCGTGGCGGCGGAATCGGCCCGCAAGATCAAGAAGAAGCCGGGCGACAAGGCGCCGACCCTCGCCATGACGGAAAATCCCGACATCCTGAAGACCGTGGGCCACCATGCCGCCCGCCCGAAACTGATCATCGGCTTCGCCGCCGAGACGCACGATATTCTCGCCAACGCCCGGACGAAGCTCGATGCGAAGGGCGCGGATTTCATCGTCGCCAACGACGTTTCGCCGGAAACCGGCATCATGGGCGGCACGCGCAACAGCGTGAAGATCGTCTCCCGCGACGGGATCGACGAATGGCCGGAGATGGACAAGGAGGCGGTGGCCGCAAGGCTCGCCGCCTTTGCCGCGGAGCGGCTGGCGCCATAGAGCATCTCCGCATGTCCGGACGCACAACCGCGTCCCCCTTTGCTGGAAATGCTCCGGGGTCAGCCCGCCTTGCGCATCCTCGCCGCCCAGCCGGTCGCGGGTTCGAACAGGGCGACATCCAGGCCGCGCTCGTTGAGGATGACCGTCGAGCCGTCGGGAATTTCCACCCAGGCGTCCTTCTCGTCGTCGAGCGGCTCGGACACAAGGCAATGCCCGGAGCCGCCGCAGACCGGCGCGGCATACAATGTCGGCGCCCGCGCATCGGTGGCATAACGCACGGCAAAGAGGTTCTTTCCGTCCGAAAAGGCGGCGGTGAAGCGCAGCAGCGCATGGCCCAGAATCTCGTTGGACAGGTCCTCGACGAAGCCGGCCGCCTTGGCCATCGCCTCCAGCGGCTTGTCGTCGAGACCGAATTGCAGGGCGAGCAGGAACAGCAATTCGGAATCGGTGGTGCCGGTGCGGAAACCGAACAGCACATCGGACAGCTCGGCTTCCAGCCGGCGGCGCAGATGCGCGAAACCGGAAATCTGGCCATTGTGCATGAAGGACCAGTTGCCGACGACGAAGGGATGGCAATTGTCGCGGCGCGTCGAACCGTGGGTGGCGGCCCGGACATGGGCGAGGAAAAGGCCGGAACGGATCTGGCTGGCAAGGCTTCGCAGATTGCAATCCGCCCAGGCGGGCAGAACGTCACGATAACGCCCCGGCTCCGGCCTTTCGCCATACCACGCGAGGCCGAAACCGTCACCATTGGTGGCCGTATGTGCCATCGTGGCACAATGGGACTGGACAATCAGCGAATGGGCGGGCGAAGACACGAGTTCCTCGATGAAAACAGGCGCCCCGCGATAGGCAGCCCAGCGGCACATTCTGAACACTCCGGCTTTGTTGACGTCGACGCCAGTTTCCATCCGTGTAAGTTAATGCAAACTGAACGAACGGAAATCTTGCACGATTCCGGGCCGCCCGCCGTTCACACTTTTGCAATGCCGGTATCCTCAAGTGAACGGCTCCTCCCCCGGCCCGGCCGGACGCCCCGCGCGTCGCGATCGTGCTACAATAAAGTTCGATGCCAACGGAGAAGTGCCCATTGTTTCCGAGACGCCTGTCGCTTGCCGGGATAACCGGAGCCTCCCTTTTTCTCGCCGCCTCCCTCACCCCCAGCCTTCTGCCGCGCACGGCACTGATGCAGGGCGCCCTTTCGGGATTGTGCCTTGCGGTCGGCTATGGCGCCGGCACGGCGGTCGCCGCACTCGGCCGCCTTCTCGAACTGCCGGACCTGCCGCGCCGGCCGGGCCGCTGGATCGCCCTTGCCGCCAGCCTGTTCGGCATCGCCATGCTGTTCCTGGCCGAAGGCTGGCAGAAGGAACTGCGCGGATTGATGGCGATGCAGTCGATCGAGCCTTTCGGCATCCTCAAGGTCTCGGGAATCGCACTGGCCATCTTCTTCGCCCTGCTCGGCCTTGCCCGCTCGATCCTTCTTGTGATCCGCACCGTCACCTCCAGCATTCATCACCGCGTGCCGCGGCGGGCGGCCACGCTTGCCGGGCTTCTCGCAACAGCGCTGCTGATGGCCGGGATCATCGACGGCGTCGTGCTGCGCTACGCGTTGCGCGCCGTCGACGGCTCCTACCAGCGCCTCGACGCCCTGATCGATGCCGACCTCGCCGCACCCGCCTCGCCGTTGCGCGCCGGCGGCCCCGGTTCGCTGATCGATTTCGACACGTTGGGCCGTCAGGGCCGCTCCTATGTCTCAACCGGACCGACCCTTGAGGAAATGGAGCGGTTTTCCGACAAGCCCGCCCTCACCCCCGTTCGCATCTATGCCGGGCTGAACACAGCGGAAACGGTGGAGGAACGGGCGGCACTCGCGCTGGAGGACCTGAAACGGGCCGGCGGCTTCGAGCGCAAGGTCCTGCTTCTCATCACCCCGACCGGCACCGGCTGGGTGGATCAGGCCGCAATCGATTCCATCGAGTTCCTGCACAATGGCGATATTGCCAGCGTGGCGCTTCAATATTCCTATCTCAGCAGCTTTCTCGCACTGGCCGTCGAACCGGGCTACGGCCAGGAAAGCGCCCGCGCGCTTTTCAACGCCGTCTACGGCCACTGGAAGACGCTGCCGCGCGACAGCCGCCCGCTGCTCTATCTCTTCGGCCTCAGCCTCGGCGCGATGAATTCCGATCTTTCCGCCGATTTCCTGGATATCGCCGGCGACCCGTTCCAGGGGGCGCTATGGAGCGGCCCGCCCTTCAACAGCCGCCTCTGGCAGATGGCGACGGCCGAGCGCGAGAGGGACACGCCCGTCTGGCTGCCGCGCTACCGCGACGGCGCGGCCATCCGCTTCACCAGCCAGACCAACGCGCTCGACCTGACGGGACGCGGCCCGCAGGACGGGTGGGGGCCGATCAGGATCGTCTATCTGCAATATGCAAGCGACGCCGTCACCTTTTTCGAACCTGCCAGCTTTTACCGCCCGCCAGCGATCCTTGAGGCGCCGCGCGCGCCGGACGTCTCGCCGTCCGTGCGCTGGTTTCCGGCCGTCACCTTCCTGCAAATGGGATTCGACATGCTGATCGCCAATCAGGCGCCGAACGGCTACGGACATTCCTACGCGCCGGAACACTATCTCGATGCCTGGGTGGCGGTGACGGGAACGGGCGCCTATGACGAGGCCGGCCTTCACCGGCTGCGCCAGCATTTCGTCGATGCCGACCCGTAATATCACGCCTTGACGGCGTGATACTCCTTGATCGCCACCATCCTGACGGCCGGATAGCGCTCCGATTCATAGCGTAGCGAGAATGCATCCTGCGACAGGTAGACCGGATCGCCGTCAAGATCGCGGGCGATGTCACCGCGATGGCTGTTCATGAACGTGTCGAGGTCGCCCGCCTGATCGGCCGAAATCCAGCGGCAAACGGAAAAGCGCGACATTTCGAAGGACACGGGCAGGCCGTATTCGGCCATCAGGCGCTCCTTCAAAACGTCGAGCTGGAGCGCGCCGACGACGCCGACGATGGCCGGCGAGCCGTCTTCCGGCGAGAAGAGCTGCACGACGCCCTCCTCCGCCATCTGCTGGAGCGCTTCCTTCAGCTTCTTCGCCTTCATGGCATCCTCGAGCCGCACGCGGCGCAGGATTTCCGGCGCGAAGTTCGGCACGCCCTGAAAGACGATCGCCTCGCCCTCCGTCAGCGTATCGCCGATCCTGAGCGTGCCGTGGTTGGGAATGCCGACGACATCGCCCGCATAGGCCGTATCCGCGAGCTGGCGCTGCGAGGCGAAGAAAAACTGCGGCGCGGTGAGGCCGATCTGCTTGCCGGTGCGGGCCAGCCGCGCCTTCATGCCGCGTTGCAGCTTGCCGGAGCAGATGCGCGCAAAGGCGATGCGGTCGCGGTGGTTCGGGTCCATGTTCGCCTGGATCTTGAAGACGAAGGCGGTCATGGAATCTTCCGAGGCATGCACGGTGCGGGTATCGGCCACCTGGTCGCGCGGCGGCGGCGCGAAGGCGCCCAGCGCATCGATGAGATCGCGAACGCCGAAGTTCCTGAGCGCCGAGCCGAAGAAGACCGGCGTCATGTGGCCTTCCAGGAACGCTTCCCGGTCGAAGGGACGGCAGGCTTCGATGGCAAGTTCCAGCTCGTCGACGAAGACCTGCCGTTCGTTTTCCGGCAGGTGGGCGGCGACGGCCCGCGGACCGTCAACCTTTTCGGCCTCGACCTGCGTATCCGCGCCGCGGAACGTGCCGTCGGCGAGATTGTAAGCGCCGCAGAAGGTCTTGGAGCGGCCGACCGGCCAGGTGACGGGCGCGGTGTCGAGCGCCAGCTTTTCCTCCACCTCGTCGAGAATCTCGAAGGGATCGCGGCTTTCACGGTCCATCTTGTTGATGAAGGTGATGATCGGGATATCGCGCATGCGGCAGACTTCGAACAGCTTCAGCGTGCGCGGCTCGATGCCCTTGGCAGCGTCGATGACCATGATGGCGGCGTCCACCGCCGTCAGCGTGCGGTAGGTGTCGTCCGCGAAGTCCTCGTGACCGGGCGTGTCGAGAATGTTGAAGACGTTGCCGCCGTATTCGAAGGTCATGACCGAGGTCACGACCGAGATGCCGCGCTCGCGCTCGATCTTCATCCAGTCCGAGCGGGTCTGGATGCGGTCCTTCTTCGCCTTCACTTCGCCGGCAAGCTGGATGGCGCCGCCGAACAGCAGCAGTTTTTCGGTCAGCGTGGTCTTGCCGGCGTCCGGGTGCGCGATGATCGCGAAAGTGCGGCGGCGGGAGACCGCTTCGGAAAGGGTTTCGGCCATTCTCTGAATCCTGTGGAATTGCCGCGTATCTAGCGGGTATGCCCCCCCTTTGCAATTGACCCCGGCCCGCAAAAGACAAACATATCGCCCATGACCCTTCACGATCCCGCACGCCCGACCCTGAAACTTCTTCGCCTGCCGCACGGCGAAGGACTGGACCTGCCCTCCTACGAGACGGCGGGCGCCGCCGGCATGGACCTGCGCGCGGCCGTGGCGGAAGGCGAGCCGCTGACGCTGGCGCCCGGCCGGCGGGCGCTGGTTCCCACCGGCTTTGTCATGGAAATTCCCGGCGGCTTCGAGGCGCAGATCCGTCCGCGCTCCGGCCTTGCCTTCAAGAACGGAATCACCTGCCTGAACACGCCCGGAACAGTCGACAGCGATTATCGCGGCGAGGTGAAGGTGCTGCTCGTCAATCTGGGCGAGGCGGATTTCGTCATCGAGCGCGGCATGCGCATCGCCCAGATGGTCATCGCGCCGGTCACGCAGATCACTGTTGCCGAAGTGACGGAAACCTCCGGCACCGGCCGCGGCGCGGGCGGCTTCGGCTCGACCGGCGTCTGAGGCCGGCGCCTCTCAGAGCAGGCCAGCCAGCATCGTCCTGTTATGCCCGGCGGCGCGTCCGGCAGCCGCCGCGTTCTGCGCCTCCTCGATCACCGCCGCCACATCCGCATTGGATGCGGACTGGGCGATGCCAAGCGTCGCCGACACCCTGATCGTCAATCCGGCGGCCGGCAACAGGGTGGCGGCAATCGCCATGCGGATGCGCTCGCCGACCGTGTGGGCCTCCTCCTCCACCGTTTCCGGCAGGAAGATGAGAAAGCCGCCGCGGCAGCGCCGGCTGATCATGTCCGTTTCGCGCACCTTGCCCATGATCAGCGCGGAGACGTGACGGGTGACGTCGTCCGCCGCCCGAGGCCCGAAGATTTCGGCAATGGCCACGTGATGATCGATGCCGACGAAAATCACCGAGAAGACCCGATCCGGATCGAGAAAATGCAGGTGCGGCCTGTTGACCGCATCCGTCAACCGCCGCCTTTCGCTCCCGCCGGTGCCCGACCGCGACGAAACGGCCGGAGACGGCTCCCTGCGCCGTTGGTCGTCCTTGAAATCGAACAGGATGCGGACGAACGCCACCAGCAGCAGCAGGGACGCCGCGACATTGACGAAACGGAACAGATTCGCGGGGAGACCGGCCGCATCACCCTTCGCAAGGAAGGTGCCGGCACCGCCGAGTTCCACCCAAAGGACGACAAGGGCCAGCGCCGTCGCCCCGCCCCATTTTCCGGCCTCGCCGACTTTCTCCCACAGCAGCATCAGCGGCAGGAACACGATCAGCAGATTGTGAAAACCGAACGCCGGCCCGAACCCTATGGCCAGAACGAGGCAATAGGCCGACGCGAACACCACCGCCGGCACGGCGGTTGCCGCCAGGGGATGGTGATCCGGCGCATGGATCGCGACCATACAGGCGATGGCTATGACGAGAATGACTGCAACCGACAGGAGCGCCCAGCCCGGCTCGCCGGCCAAGGCAAGCAGCAGCGCATGCAGCACCAGCACCGGAACGGACACGATCAGCCCCCGGACGAACGCGTTCCGGAATGCCAGCCGGGCCTCGGGCCGGTGCGAGGCGGCGCCCGGCGAATAGATGTGCCGAAAAGTCAATCCATTGTCCGCAGCTTGGGGCTTCCCTTCCCGGACAGATCGCTTCTTCCATGCGGACGATCGGGAACGGAACGGATTTCCGAAGAAGTCCGCAAGCCGTTGCAATCGCCTCATGCGATGAACTCCCTGACCCTTCATGCACTTCGCGCCCTCGCCGGCACCAGGAAGACGGCGGCACGGCTTTCGCGCAAAGCGCCCGTCACTATAGCGCGAACGCCGGACCGCGGCCAGCCGGACGAAAGCCGCACCGCGGGCGCCCACGCTCGCCCGGGTTGAAAAGACATTCTCCTTCCGGGTCGACGAAAGTCGCATCCTGCCGGGGTCGATATTGCCGGTCTCCGCGGCCGCGTCCGGCAATGGCAGGATCGCCTCCGGCAGGACTTTCGTCATCGGATCGGCCCCGGGCAAGGCGGGTATTGCCCCGGCTTTCGCAGTCGCCGCGGGCACGAACCGTCGCCCGGCTCCTGTCTGGCGGCCATCAAGGCCGGCCGACGCACGAAAAACGGGGGGCAGCTTCGTCATGGCCCACTTCGCCGGAGGCTGTCTTTCGGCAGCTCTTTCCGCGCATCCGCGGGGACGATCCCTGCCACCGCGATCCTCTCCCGACCGGTTCGTTCATCCTGATTCTCACACCGTTTTCAAATACCTCGCACAGGATTGTGATTTCGCGACATCTGAAGTAGCGTGTCGGCGCGTTTGTACGACGCGTATTCTGTCGCGGGAGCGCACATGCCAAAAAAGATCGGCCATTTTCGAAAATTTCCCGCCTTCAAGGCCGCTCGTGGAGAATTGACCCGCCGGCAGGAAGCGGCCAGCTATCTCTATTCCCTGGGCATCTTCGCCATCGCCCTTGCGCTCCGATTCTGGCTGGAACCGGTTCTTCCGCCCGGCATTCCGTTCCTGACATTCTTTCCCGCGGTCGTCATTGCCGGCTTCCTGTTCGGCGTGCGGGCCGGCATGGTCGTCGCCGTCCTGTCCGGCATTTCCGCATGGTACTTCTTCGTCGCCCCCGGCGAACCGTTTTTCGCCAAGGGCACCCTGACGGCGATGGCGCTCTATATCATCGTGGTTGCAACGGATCTCTTCCTGCTCAGCGTGATGATGAGCGCCTACCGGGCGGATCTGCAAGCGCGCCGCGACCTCGAGCGCATGGCCGACGAACGGGAAATCCTGATGAACGAGCTGGACCACCGGCTCAAGAACGTCTTCGCCACGATGAACGCGGTCATCACGCTGTCGCAACGCCATGCCTCTACCTCCGGCGAGCTTGCCAATAAGCTGAAGGAGCGGCTCAATTCGATGGCACGGTCCAGCCTGCTGCTGCGCCAGCCGGGCCACAGCGGCCCGACGACGCTGAGCGCCGTGGTCCGGCAGGCGATCTCTCCCTTCTGCGCCGGCGACACGAACCGCTTCAAGCTGGCCGGACCGTCGATCGCCGCCGCCGGGCAGACGTCCGTCGTCCTGAGCCTCATCCTGCACGAGCTGGGAACGAACGCGGCCAAGTACGGCGCGCTTTCAACCAGCCGGGGACAGGTGGAGATCAGCTGGAAGGAAGTGCTGCTTTCCGATGCGCCCGGCGAACCGCGGCTGGAAATGGTCTGGCGCGAAACCCGGGGGCCCGCGCCGCCCTCCGAAGAACCGGAACGCAAGGGCTTCGGCTCGACGCTGATTTCCCGCGTCATCGCCATGCTGGACGGCGAAGCCCGCATCGAGTTTCCCGCAAGCGGCGCGTGCGTCACCATGACGATCCCCATGCGGGCCATCGCCAAGCCGCTGGAAGAAAGCGAGGAAGCCGGTTTCTGACCGGTTTCACCCCGCCAAACAGCTCCATCTCATTGTTCTTGCGTATTGCCGATCGCAAAAGGCAGGCCCGCATTCCTGCCGGAAACGCTACGGCGTTGCACCGCCCGAGCGCAGGACAAAGGCGGGCGGCAGGAGACCGGACGCAACGGTCAGGCCGCCGCCGACAGCCGGTCGCCGGGTATCCGGTAGGAAATCGCCTCGGCGAGATGAAGCCGCCCGACCCGCTCGCTGCCATCCAGATCCGCCAGCGTGCGCGCCACCTTCAGGATGCGATGGTAGCCGCGCGCCGAGAACTTCAGCTTCTCCGCCGCGTCGCTCAACAATTGCATTCCGCCGGCATCCGCCTCCGCCAGCCTTTCGATCAGCGCGGCAGGGCAGCGGGCATTGGTTGTCACCCCGCCGAAGCCCGCTTCCGCGAACCGCCGTCTCTGGCGTTCCCGCGCCGCCGCGACGCGTCTCGCCACGCTTTCGCTCGCCTCCGACGCCGCCGGCTTGATCAGGTCGAGCGCCGTCACCGCCGGCACGTCGATGCGGATATCGATGCGGTCGAGCAGCGGGCCCGACACGCGCGACTGGTAATCGGCCACGCAGCGCGGGCCGCGCGCGCAGGTATGGCCCGGCTCGCCCGCCATGCCGCAGCGGCAGGGGTTCATCGCAGCCACGAGCTGGATATGGGCGGGATAGGAGACGCGATGATTGGCGCGCGCAACGACGCAGGCGCCGGTTTCGAGCGGTTGCCGCAGGGCATCGAGCGCCTGCGGCGAGAATTCCGGCAATTCGTCGAGGAACAGCACGCCATGATGCGCCAGCGACGCCTCGCCCGGCCTGGCACGGGCGCCACCGCCGGTCAGCGCGGCCATCGTGGCCGAATGGTGGGGTGTGCGGAACGGACGCCTGTCGGTCAGCCGTCCATCGGCCAGTTCACCCGCGACGGAGTGTATCATCGACACTTCGAGCAGTTCGGCCGGCGACAGCGGCGGCAGGATGGACGGAAGGCGCGCGGCCAGCATGGACTTGCCGGCACCGGGCGGCCCCACCATCAGCAGGTTGTGCCCGCCGGCAGCGGCCACCTCGAGCGCCCGGCGGGCACTTTCCTGCCCCTTGATATCCGCAAGGTCGGGCAAGGCGCCCTGAACGCCGCGGATCGCCGGCTGGGGACGCGACAACAATTGCTGGCCCTTGAAATGATTGGCGAGCGCGATCAAGCTGCGCGGCGCCAGAATATCCATTCCCTCCCCGGCCCAGGCCGCTTCCGGGCCGCTGGCGGCGGGGCAGATCAGCCCCTTGCCGGCGGCATTGGCGGCAATCGCCGCGGGCAAGGCCCCGGCAATGGGCGCCAGCGTCCCGTCGAGGTTCAGCTCGCCCGCCACCACATAGGCTTCGAGCGCCTGTTCGGGCACGGCACCCAGAGCCGCCATCAGGCCGAGCGCGATCGGCAGGTCGAAATGGGATCCCTCCTTGGGCAGGTCGGCAGGCGCCAGATTGACGGTGATCCGCTTGGGTGGCAACGCAAGACCTGTGGCATGAAGCGCTGCCTGAACGCGCTCCCGGCTTTCCGCCACCGCCTTGTCGGGCAGGCCAACGATCTGCATGCCGACCTTGCCCGGAGCGACCATGACCTGCACCTCGACGGGAACGCCGTCGATACCCTGAAATGCAACCGTCGAGACGCGCGCCACCATGCAGAAATCCCCAGTAACCCTCTGCCGAAGGCGAGGGTCAGCCCCTCCTTCGGCTTTTCGGTTGCAATCTGGCACGATTTCTGGAATAGAACAAGAACAATATAGGAACAATCTCCCGCATCCAGTGCATAAAGGTTGCGAAAGGTTGTGGCGCCGGAACAAATTGCGGCAACCGGGCACACGCGGGGCGTGCCGGACGGGCGATCAGGCCCGCTTGCGCTCGATGGCGTCCCAAAGCAGCGCGGCGATGTCGGTGCCGTCGAAGCGGCGCACTTCGCGAAGGCCGGTCGGCGAGGTGACGTTGATCTCCGTCATGTAGTCACCGATCACGTCGATACCGACGAGGAGGAAGCCGCGCGCCTTGAGCGACGGCCCGATCCGGTCGCAGATTTCCTTCTCGCGCGCTGTAAGCACGGTCTTTTCCGGGCGACCACCGACATGCATGTTGGACCGGCTGTCGTGCTCGGCGGGAACGCGATTGATCGCCCCGACAGGCTCTCCGTCCACGAGAAGAATGCGCTTGTCGCCCTTGCGCACCGCCGGAAGGTAGGCCTGGGCGATGAAGGGCTCGCGGAACATCTGGGCGAACATCTCGAGCAGCGAGGCGAAGTTGCGGTCGTCGCGGGAGGTGTGGAAGACGCCGGCGCCGCCATTGCCGTAGAGCGGCTTCAGGATGATATCGCCCATTTCGGCGCGGAAGGCGGCGATTTCAGCCGGGTCGCGCGTGATCAGCGTCGGCGGCATCAGGTCCGCGAACTCGGTGACGAAGATCTTCTCGGGGGAATTGCGCACCCAGGCCGGATCGTTGACCACGAGCGTCTGCGGATGGATGCGCTCCAGAAGATGGGTCGAGGTGATATAGGCCATGTCGAAGGGCGGGTCCTGGCGCAGCAGCACCACGTCCATCGTGGCGAGGTCCACCCGCTCCGGCACGCCCAGCGTGTAATGATCGCCCTCGACGTCGCGCAGTTCCATCGGCTCGACGGTGGCGTAGACCTTGCCGTCGCGCAGGCTCAGGCGGTCCGGCGTATAGTGAAACAGCCTGTAGCCCCGCGCCTGAGCCTCCAGACTCATGGCGAATGTGGAATCACCCGCGATACTGATGGTCGAGACATGGTCCATCTGGACCGCGACATTCCTGATCTTCGCCATAACAATCCTCTTCAGGGCAATTCCCGGAAGCCGTAAGGGCCTTTCAGCGGGCATTGCGCAAACACACGGATGGACAGCCTCCTTTTCGGCTCGGAAAAGGAGGCTGTCCAGCCATAAAGTTCCGTTTATTTAAGACGGGAAACGAGCGAGCGCAACGCGGACGCGCGACGGCGTCAGGCCGCCAGCCCGGCCTGCGGCTCCTTGCCCTTGAGGGCGCGCTTCAGTTTCATCGCGGTGACGAGAAGACCGGGGAAAGGCCGGCGCACGAACGCCACCTTGCGCAGATAGTCGTCGATCCGCCAGGTCGCCCAGGTTCCGGCCTTGAAATAGGCGATGTCGCCGGCCTGGAGAACGCGCTCGCTGCCGTCCTCGGCCGTGATATGGACTTCGCCCGCGAGGATGACGACCGTCTCGTCCCAGCCGAAATGCCAGCGGAACGTGCCAGCCGTGCAATCCCACAGCGCGGTCACGGAGGCATCGTCGTCCCCCTTCGAGTGAACCGATTCGCGCGCGTGCGGTGTGCCCTCGACGATCCACGACGGCTCGATCGGCGCGTCGTGCATCGGCATGAACCCGTCGCGGGCGGCCACGAATGCCGGGTCCGACAGCGTCGTGTCGCCCTCCGCCGCGGTGCGGCGCTTCGCCATCAAGGCCAGCGCACCGGCCAGAAGCAGTTTCAAGGCCATGATTTCCCCCACAGCGTCGTTCTACCTTGGCCTTCTCCATAGCCGATGAAAGTAAGGGCATGGTTCAGCCGATCGCTCGCATTTTAGCGACCCCGGCGAAACCCGTCAGAAGGCATCGGGAAAATGGCGGGGGAGACGGCCGGGAAGAACCGCGACGATATCGTAGCGCTGCGAAAGGCGGGCGGCATCTCGCCGGCGTGACATCCACACATCGCTCGCGGCGCGAATCCGCGCCTGCGCCGCCTGCGTCACGGCGTCGACGGCAAGTCCGGCCTCCCGCCGCGCCTTGACCTCGACGAAAACGGCGAGATCGCCCTTCAGCGCTACGATATCCACCTCGCCGGCATGGGTCCGGTAGCGGAAGGCGACGACGCGATATCCCTTCAGCGTCAGCCATGCCGCGGCGAGAAACTCGCAAATACGGCCGCGGCGTTCGGCCTTGCGCCGCGCGCCGGTGTGCCGGCTCATGCGCCGCCCTTCAGGTCCAGAAGGCGCTGATAAAGCTGCCGGCGCGGCAGGCCGGTGAGCCGGGCGGCTTCCGTCGCCGCCTGCCCCGCCGACCGATCCGCCGCCAGTTCCTGCAACAACCGGTCCACATCCGCCGGGTCTGCCGCTTCCTCTTCAGACGGCGGGCCGATGACGAGGACGATCTCGCCCTTGACCGTGCGCTCGGCGAAATCGGCGGCGAGTTCGCCGAGCGGGCCGCGGCGAAACTCCTCGAAGGTCTTGGTGAGCTCGCGGCAGACGGAAGCGGGGCGGTCGGCGCCGTATTCCGCCGCGGCGGCGGCGAGTGTCGCGGCAATCCGGTGCGGCGATTCGAAGAAGATCAGCGTCGCGGGCACCGCCGCCAGCTCGCGCAGCCGCTCGCGCCGCGCCTTGTCCCGCGTCGGCAGGAAACCGGCGAAGAGAAAGGCATCGTTCGGCAGGCCGGAGCCGAGAAGGGCCGCCAGCGGCGCGGACGCACCCGGCAGCGGCACGACCCGATGACCGGCCTCGATGGCCCTGACGGCGAGGCGATAGCCCGGATCGGAGACGAGCGGGGTGCCGGCGTCCGAGACCAGCGCCACGGATTTCCCCTCCTCCAGAAAGGCGAGCAGCCTGTCGCCCGCCTCCCCGGCATTGTGCTCGTGATAGGAAAAGGGCCGCTTGCGGATGCCGTAGCGGTCGAGAAGCACGCGGGTCACGCGGGTATCCTCGCACGCCAGCACGTCGGCGGCGGCCAGCGTCTCCAGCCCGCGCAAGGTGATGTCGCCGAGATTGCCGATGGGGGTCGCAACGAGATGGAGGCCGGCGGTCAGCGGCCGGGCGACGATGACGTGATCGTGGATGCGAAAGGTCTTTTCCGATGCGCCTGCCGCCGTTTCGCTGTCCGTCACCGTGTTGATCCGCTCCGTTTCCCGCTGTTTTTCCCTTATGGGTCAAGAGACCGACGCGCCGCAAGTGATGATTTACGGGGAAAGGCGCATGCAAAAATCGGCAAAGCGCATTGCCGCGCGTCGCGGCCCTTGCCAAAGCCCCGGCCATTTTGCAATTTGACTCTCCACCCCGCCGGTTTCATGGCGGGACACATTTCATGCGGCCGGGTCCCGCCCGTCCGAAAAGGTCGAAAACGGTAGTATCCCATGCGTATTACTCTCGAACGCTCGAATCTTCTGAAATCCCTGAACCACGTCCACCGTGTCGTCGAGCGGCGCAATACGATCCCGATTCTCTCCAACGTCCTGCTGCGGGCGGAAGGCGACAGTCTTTCGCTGAAGGCGACCGACCTCGATCTCGAGATCACCGAGGCGACGCCGGCATCCGTCGAACAGGCGGGCGCCACCACCGTTCCGGCCCATCTGCTTTACGAAATCGTCCGCAAGCTTCCCGACGGCTCGGAAGTGCTGCTCGCCACCACCCCGGACGGCGCGGCCATGACGGTCGCATCGGGCCGCTCGAAGTTCTCGCTGCAATGCCTGCCGGAACAGGACTTCCCGGACCTGACGGCCGGCAGCTTCAGCCATTCCTTCAGCCTCAAGGCCACCGACCTGAAGATGCTGATCGACCGGACGCAGTTCGCGATCTCGACCGAAGAGACCCGCTACTACCTGAACGGCATCTATTTCCACACGATCGAAAGCGGCGGCGACCTGAAGCTGCGCGCCGTGGCGACCGACGGCCACCGTCTGGCGCGCGCCGAAGTGGAGGCGCCCTCCGGTTCCGAAGGCATGCCGGGCATCATCATTCCGCGCAAGACCGTGGGCGAGATCCAGAAGCTTTCCGACAATGCCGAAGCCATCGCCAGGGTCGAGCTTTCCGACGCGAAGATCCGCCTGACGGTCGGCTCCATCGTGCTGACGTCGAAGCTGATCGACGGCACCTTCCCCGATTACCAGCGCGTCATTCCCGCCGGCAACGACAAGGAACTGCGCATCGATTGCGGCGCCTTCGCCCAGGCCGTCGACCGCGTGTCCACCATTTCCTCCGAGCGCGGCCGGGCCGTGAAGCTCGCCCTTTCCGAAGGTCAGATGACGCTGACGGTCAACAATCCCGATTCGGGTTCGGCAACCGAGGAACTGTCCGCCACCTACGAGTCCGATCCAATGGAGATCGGCTTCAACGCCAAATACCTGCTCGACATCACCGGCCAGCTCTCCGGCGACGAGGCGATCTTCCTGCTGGCCGACGCCGGATCGCCGACGCTGATCCGCGACACGGCGGGCGGCGATGCACTCTACGTTCTGATGCCGATGCGCGTTTAGGACGACAAATAAGCGTTTCCTTCGGGAACCGTGGCGGGCCTTGCGGATTTGTGCTAGATCAAGCCGCAACGTCTGTCGGTTCAAGGCATGACGTTGTTTGAACTCAGTGGAGAGGACGAGGATGGCATTGCGCCTCAGGGAGAAGATCGAACAGAAATTCGACGAGGAAATCCGTTTCTTCAAAGGCTGGATCGATAAACCGAAGCGGGTGGGCGCGATTTTGCCGACCTCCTCCGTCACGGCGCGGCGAATGGCCAGCGTCATCAACCCCCAATCGGACCTTCCGGTCCTCGAGCTCGGTCCCGGCACCGGGATCATCACCAAGGCAATCCTCGAGCGCGGCATTCCACCGGAGAAGCTGGTCTCGGTCGAGTTCTCGACCGACTTCTACCACCATCTCCTGGAGCACTTCCCGGGGGTGAACTTCATCAACGGCGATGCGTTCGACATCCGCAACACGCTCGGCGAGACCTGGAAGGACCGGAAGTTCGACAGTGTGATCTCGGCCATACCGCTGCTGTCCTTCCCGATGTACCGCCGCGTGCAGCTCATGGAGCAGCTGCTCGAACTCCTGCCGCCCGGCCGGCCGGTGATCCAGATCACCTACGGTCCGGTCTCGCCGGTCATCGCCTGGCCCGACCGCTACCACATCGAGCACTTCGAATTCGTGGTGCGCAATATTCCGCCGGCCCAGCTCTGGATCTACCGCAAGGCCTGACCCGAAACGGAACGACCGATGTTCGGACTGTACATCACCCATCCGCAGGTGACGATCGATCCGGACATCCCCGTGCCGCGCTGGAGCCTTTCCGATGGCGGACGGGCGCGGGTGGAAGCGGCTGCGCGCCAAGCGTGGGTCCAAAGGCTCGGCCGGATCGTTTCCAGCGACGAGACGAAAGCCGTCGAGACGGCGGACATCCTCGCGCGGGCAGCCGGCGTCCCGGTGGAGATCGCCGGCGACACGCATGAGAACGACCGTTCGGCAACCGGTTTCCTGCCGCCGCCGGACTTCGAGAAAGCAGCGGACCAGTTCTTCGCCCGCCCCGAGCAAAGCTTCAGGGGATGGGAGCGCGCCGCCGACGCCCAGGCGCGCATCGTCTCGGCCGTTACCCGCATTCTCGATGCCCACGACCCGCAGGTCCCCATCGCCTTCGTGGGCCACGGCGGTGTCGGCACGCTGCTGAAATGCCATCTCCAGCGCCGGCCGATCGCCCGCGACGAAGACCAGTCTGGCGGCGGCGGCAATCTCTACTGCTTTTCCCTTGCGGATCGCCGCGTCTCGTGCAACTGGACGCCCATCGAAGATTGGCAGGGAGTCTGATCCATGACCGCACGCGACCGCCTGATCGTCGGCCTCGACGTTCCGACCCTCAGGGAAGCCGAAACCATCGTCTCGACGCTCGGCGACGACATCACCTTCTACAAGATCGGCTACCAGCTTCTCTTTGCCGGCGGCATGGGTTTCGCGCGCGAACTGATCGAAAGCGAAAAGCAGGTCTTTCTCGACATGAAGCTGCTCGACATCGACAACACGGTCGCATCCGGCGTCGAGAACATCGCTCGCATGGGCGTTTCCATGCTGACGCTGCATGCCTATCCGAAGGCGATGCGCGCTGCCGTGAAGGCCGCCGCCGGTTCGCCGCTGACCCTGCTCGGCGTGACGGTCCTCACCTCGATGGACGATGCCGACCTGCAGGAAGCGGGTTATGTCGACAGCGCCGAAACGCTGGTCCTCAAGCGGGCCGCCCAGGCGCGCGAGGCGGGAATGGGCGGCATCGTCTGCTCGGCGGAAGAGGCGTCGCGCGTGCGCGACATCCTCGGCCCCGACATGGCGATCGTCACGCCCGGCATCCGCCCGGCCGGCAGCGATCCCGGCGACCAGAAGCGCGTGATGACGCCGGCGCAGGCGCTGAACGCCGGCGCGACGCATCTCGTCGTGGGACGCCCCATCGTCAGGGCCGCCGATCCGCTCGCCGCAGCCCGTGCCATTCTCGACGAGATGAACACCGTACTCGAAGACTGAAGGAGGACAGCAATGGCCAAGGGATACTGGATTGCACGCGTCGATTCGCACGATGCGGAACGCTACAAGGACTATGTGGCCGCCGCCAAACCGGCCTTCGAGAAATACGGCGCGGTCTTCCTCGCCCGCGGTGGCGCGACGACCTCCCTCGAAGGCCAGGCGCGGGCGCGCAACGTAGTGATCGAGTTCCCTTCCGCGCAGGCGGCCATCGATTGCTACAACTCGCCGGAATACCAGATCGCGGCAAAGATCCGGCAGGAAATCGCCGACGGCGAACTGATCGTGGTTGAGGGCGTCTGAGACCTTTTGCGACAGCGCTTCTCTCTTCACCTTCATGGTCGATTAGGCTAAGAAGCGCTATAAGCAGCGCATAGAACCATTCATATTTTTGGAGCCTCTCATGACCCTGGCAAACCTTCCTCCGCTCGTCACCGTTTTCGGGGGGTCTGGCTTCGTCGGACGTTATGTCGTCGGCGCCCTCGCCAAGCGCGGATACCGCATCCGCGTCGCCTGTCGCCGGCCCGATCTCGCGCTCTTTCTTCAGCCGCTCGGCAATGTCGGGCAGATATCCTTCGTGCAGGCCAATCTGCGCTATCCGGAATCGGTTGCGAAGGCCGCCGAAGGCTCCGATCACATTGTCAATTGCGTCGGCCTTCTGTTCGAAAGCGGCAAGAACACCTTCCTCGCCGTCCAGGACAAGGGCGCGGCCGCCGTTGCCGCCGCGGCCAGAGCCGCCGGTGCGAAGCTGACGCATGTCTCGGCCATCGGCGCCGACGCTTCCTCGTCGTCCGCCTACGCCTCCACCAAGGGCCGCGCCGAGAAGGCCGTTCTCGAAGCCGTCCCCGACGCCGTGATCCTGCGCCCGTCCGTGGTGTTCGGCCCGGAGGACGACTTCTTCAACAAGTTCGCCGCGATGGCCAGGCTGTTCCCCGTCCTGCCGCTGATCGGCGGCGGCCAGACGAAATTCCAGCCGGTCTATGCCGGTGACGTCGCCGAAGTGGTGGCCCGCTCGGTCGACGGCACGCTGAAGCCCGGCGCCGTCTACGAACTCGGCGGCGAGGACGTGCTGAGCTTCGAGGACTGTCTCAAGCTGGTTCTCAAGACCATCGGCCGCAAGCGCGTGCTGGTAACGCTGCCCTTCGGCCTCGCCTCGCTGATCGGCAGGATCGCCGAGAAGATCCCGCTGATCACGCCGCCGATCACCGCCGATCAGGTCGAGTTGCTGCACAAGGACAACGTCGTTTCCGCCGCCGCGAAGGAGGCCGGCCTGACCCTCGAGGGCCTCGGCATCGCGCCGGTGCTGATCTCCTCGATCCTGCCGGACTACACCGTGCATTTCCGCCCGCAGGGCCAGTTCACGCGCATGGCGAAGACCGCCTGATCACGCTGCGCAAGGGCGCGCCGGCGGCCTGAATCGATGCGAACCCGGACGCGGAATAGCGGTCCGGGTTTTTCTTTACGTTGCAAAAATGCAGCAGCGGAAAATAATAGCCGTTAACGTACAGTTCAGTATGAACCTCTATTGATATTCTGCGTTTCACAGCATAGACAGCGCCGCAGCACGCAGCGGCCTGTCTATGGGCTGGACAGTGCGTGCGACACCGGAATTTTGAAAGGCACTCCATTATGGGCAAATCCATCGCGCTCTTCTTCGTGTGCGCGGCTTCGATTATCCTGATCGGTTCCTTCCTGTCGCCCGGCACCGTTGCCGCGAGCCGGGCCGAGTGCAGCCCCGCCTACGGCGTGGACCCCTGCGGCTCGGAAGCCGAATGAGTGAAACGAAAAGGGCCGGCTTCTAGCCGGCCCTTTTCGTTGGTCAGCCATGATTTGTCCTTTTTGCAACCTTACAATGGCCTGTCTTTTGTTCGTTTCGGCAGATTTCCGCCCATAGGGGCTGCAAGGGTGCCGCATGCGGGCGATAACGGACACAGCCATATTCCAGTTGAACTCATCCGCCAGCGTTTTTCCCTGAATGACAATTCTTTATCATCATCCCATGTCCGCCGCGTCACGCTTCGTCCGCCTGATTCTCCAGGAATACGGCTTTCAGCACGATCTTGCCGAAGAGCAACCCTGGGAGAAGCGGCGGGAATTCCTGACCCTCAACCCGGCGGGAACCCTGCCGGTCTATGTCGACGACAGCCGGCGTGTCCTGAGCGGCGCAACCGTCATCTCGGAATTCCTCGACGAGACCCACGGGGTTCTGAAACGCGACCGGCGCCTGCTTGCCGAAGACCCGTTCCAGCGCGCCGAGATACGCCGGCTCACGGAATGGTTTCTCGAAAAGATGGAGCAGGACGTGACGAACCCGCTGGTGCGGGAGCGGGTGTTCAAATTGCAGATGCCGGCGGCGATGGGCGGCGGCGCGCCGGATTCGAAGATCCTGCGCATGGCGCGCAACAATGTGCGCCAGCACATGAAATATCTCGGCTGGCTGGCCGCCTCGCGCTCGTGGCTGGCCGGAGACCGGCTGTCCTATGCCGATCTGGCCGCCGCCTCGACGGTTTCGGTGCTGGACTATCTCGGCGAGATCAACTGGCAGGAGAACCCGGAGGCGAAGGAATGGTATCAGCGCCTGAAATCGCGGCCTTCCTTCCGCCCGCTGCTTGCCGAGCGCATTCGCGGCGTCACCCCGGTTTCCCATTACGCCGATCTCGATTTCTGATTTTTCTGTCGCCGTCACCGGCACAAAACGGTTACAGAACGTCCTGTCATCGTTCGGGGAGAAGGCGTGGTCGCAGATCCGGAAGCAAAGGCCCGTAAACGGCGCGAAACGCTGGCAGCGTTCCTGCGCGCGGAAGCGGCCGCCCAGGGCTTCGATCTCTGCCGCGTCACGACGCCGGATGCGATCCCGCTGGCGCCCGAACGGCTGGACGCCTTTCTGGAAGCCGGCCATCACGGCACGATGGAATGGATGGAGCAGACGCGCGAGCGCCGCGCAGACCCCCGCGTGCTGTGGCCGGAGGTCCGCTCCGTCGTCCTCTTCGGCTTCAACTATGGCCCCGAGGAAGACCCGCGGGCGCTATCGGCGCGGCCGGACAAGGCCGTCATCTCCGTCTATGCGCGGCACCGCGACTATCACGACGTCATCAAGGGCAGGCTGAAGGAAATCGCCACGCGCTTCGCCGCCCGCGCCGGGGAAGACGTGAAGGTCTTCGTGGATACCGCACCGGTGATGGAAAAGCCGCTGGCCGCGGCGGCCGGGCTTGGCTGGCAGGGCAAGCACACCAACCTCGTTTCCCGCGAATTCGGCTCCTGGCTGTTTCTCGGAAGCCTGTTCACCACCGCCGAACTGAGCATCGACGAAGCCGAACGCGACCATTGCGGCTCCTGCCGGGCCTGTCTCGACGCCTGCCCGACGAACGCCTTCCCGGCGCCCTACCGGATCGACGCGCGGCGCTGCATCTCCTACCTGACCATCGAGCACAGGGGGACGATCGATCCGGCGCTGCGCCCGCTGTTCGGCAACCGCATCTATGGCTGCGACGACTGTCTTGCCGCCTGTCCCTGGAACAAGTTCGCGCAGGCCGCCTCCGAGATGAAGCTCCGGGCCCGCGACGACCTGAAGGCGCCGGATATCGCCTTCTTCCTCACCTTCGACGACCCAACCTTCCGCAGCTTCTTCTCCGGCTCGCCGGTGAAGCGCATCGGCCGCAACCGCTTCGTGCGCAACGTGCTGATCGCCGCCGGCAATTCCGACAATCGCGGTTTCATCGCTGCCTGCACGGCGCTGCTGGACGACGCCTCGCCCGAGGTGCGCGGCATGGCCGTGTGGGCGCTGGCACGGCTGACGACGCCGGACGAGCTGCGCGCGCTGCGCGACGGCCGCGCCCCGGATGCCGACCCGGACGTCGCCTTGGAATGGACAATGGCAGGAGCCGCCGCATGAATCTGTTGATCCTCGGAGCCGGATATTCCGGCAGCGAAATCGCCCGTGTCTTTTCAGCCGCCGGCTTTTCGGTTTTGGGCACGACCCGCTCGCCCGAAAAGGCCGAACGCCTGCGCGCCGCGGGCATCCACCCTTTTCTGTTCGACGGAACGCAGATCCGCGCGGATCTGCGAGACGCCCTTCACAGCGTGACGCATCTCGTCCAGTCCATCGCGCCGGACGAGGCGGGCGATCCCTTCCTGCGGCTGGCAGGCGACCTTCCCATGCCCGCCCTCGAATGGATCGGATATCTTTCGACCGTCGGCGTCTACGGCAATCATGACGGAGCCTGGGTGGACGAGGAGACGGAATGCCGCCCTGTCTCCGCCCGTTCCCGGGCGCGGGTGGCGACGGAAAGGGACTGGCGCCGCCACGCTGCCGGGCGCGGCCTGCCGGTCGCTTCGCTGCGCCTTTCCGGCATCTATGGGCCGGGCCGCAACGCCTTCGTAAACCTCGCCGCCGGCACGGCCCGGCGCATAGTCAAGCCCGGTCAGGTCTTCAACCGCATTCGTGTCGAGGATATCGGCGCGGCCGCATTCTTTCTTGCCGAACGCGGTGGGGACGGCTTCTACAACGTCACCGACAGCCTGCCTGCGCCGGCCCCCGACGTGGTGACGGAAGCCGCCCGGATCATGGGCGTCGAACCGCCGCCGGAGACGCCTTTCGACCCGTCTTCCATGACGCCGATGGCCCGTTCCTTCTACAGCGAGAACAAGCGCGTTTCGAACGCCCGGATCAACCGCGAAGGCTTTTCGTTCCGCTTCCCGGACTACCATTGCGCGCTCACGGATTTGTGGGAAAGCGACCGCTGGCGGGGCTGACTTCCACGAGCAGCGCAAGGGGCATTCGGAGGAAAATTCCAGAGAGAGCCCCATTTTTGTCCGTTTGTTCTCCATTTCCGCCACTTCAAGCCTTAAAGAATCCGCATGTCGGGCAGACTTTGCGGCGTGCGAGAAAATTTATTTCTCTCATTTTCGTGATCGCGCGTCATCCGCCCGGGCGGAACGCCGTCCTTCCACCAGGGTTACTGAATCATAAACGCTTTTTGGGATACAACCGCGATCCATAGCCCGATATGTTCAATCCGGTTGCATCACGATTATTACACTATGTAATGTTTCGTGATCGAAAGTGGCCGTTTTTTGCCATTTTTCGCCGCCTTTAAGCCCGCCGACGCGCAAGCGGACGTTTAATGGCACAGGAAATTACGGTTTGACCATCAAGAAGCCCCTCATGCTCGCTGCCGCTTCGGCAGTTCTTCTCTCTGCATTCGTTACTTCCTCCGAGGCATCCACACCTCAAAATTGTGGCGGTGCCTCCTGGTATGCGCTGACCTCCCGCACCGCCTCGGGCGAACGGATGAACGCCGCCCACCTGACCGCGGCCCACCGCTCGCTGAAGTTCGGCACCAAGGTGAAAGTGACAAACCGCAAGAACGGCAAGAGCGTGATCGTGCGCATCAACGACCGCGGCCCGTTCATTAAGGGCCGGGTGATCGATCTTTCCAAGGCCGCCGCCCACCAGATCGGCATGGTGCAATCCGGCGTCGCCCATGTCTGCTTCCAGAGCGTCGGCTAGGAGCCCGCACAAGAGAAGGCTTGCCCTCGGGCCTTTTCGCCGCTAGGAGCCCGGTTCTATTCTCTCGGCGCCGGCATTTCCCAAGACCCTCACGGCGCCGGCAGGTTTTGAGACGGCGTCAGCTGTCCTGCCCGGACCCATGCGGCCCGGGAGGCGGGCGCCAGTACCGGGAGACGGAACATGCGGCTGGGCGGCAGACTGAGCGGAGCCATCGAGGTTCTGAACGACATAGAGACGCGCAAGCGTCCCGTCGCCGACGCGCTGAAGGACTGGGGTCTCGCGCACCGTTTCGCAGGCTCTGGCGACCGCGCCGCTATCGGCAACATCGTCTACGACGCCCTGCGCAAGCGTCTCTCCCATGCCTGGCTCATGGACGACGACAGCCCCTTCGCGCTGGGCTATGCCGTCCTGCTGCGGCAATGGGGCCTTTCGCCCGAAGCGCTCGGGGCGGAGTTCGAAGGCGACCGTTTCGCCCCCGCTCCCTTGTCCGCCGAACATCTCGCCGCCTTCTCCCGCCGCCCGCTTTCAGACGCGCCGCTGCATGTCCAGGGCGACATTCCCGAATGGGTCGAACCCTCGCTCGTCTCCGCCTTCGGCGACCGCTGGATTGCCGAGGCCGAGGCGCTGACCGAACGCCCGACACTCGACCTGCGCGTCAACACGCTGAAGGCCGAACGCCCCAAGGTGCTCAGGGCGCTGGAGCGCTCCGGCGCCGCCGCCTGCAAAACCGCGCGCTTCGGCATTCGCATTCCGGCCGGCGAGCAGAGCGCACGCCTTCCTAACGTGACAGCGGAGATTTCGTTCCAGAAAGGCTGGTTCGAAGTTCAGGACGAAGGTTCGCAGATCGTCGCCGATCTGGTCACGCCGCAGGAGGGCGAGCAGGTGCTCGACTATTGCGCCGGCGGCGGCGGCAAGACGCTGGCGATGGCCGCGGCCATGAACAACAAGGGGCAGGTTCACGCCTACGATGCCGATTCGCGGCGGCTCGCGCCGATCATCGAACGGCTGAAACGGGCCGGCACCCGCAATGTCCAGGTCCATGACAGGGACGCGGAACTCGAAAAGCTGCACGGCCGCATGGACCGCGTTCTGGTCGACGCGCCCTGCACCGGCACGGGCACATGGCGACGCCGCCCGGACACCAAGTGGCGGCTGACCCCGCGCAACCTCGAGGAACGGATCATCCAGCAGCAGGACGCGCTGGCGCAGGCCAGCCGCTTCGTTCGCGACGGCGGCTCCCTCTATTACGTCACATGCTCGGTACTGCCGGAGGAAAACGACCGGCAGATGGAGGCCTTCACCGCCGCCAATCCGGCCTTCGAGGTGGTATCGGCGCTGCCCGCCTGGGACCACCTCTACGGCGCGGATGCGGTCCGGCCGATCAGCCGCGACGGAAAGACGCTGACACTGACGCCGGCCACGACCGACACGGACGGCTTTTTCTTCTGCCACCTGAAGCGCCGGGGCTGAACCGGTTCGCGGGCGACTTGCCGAAGCGGCAGGCCCGTGCCACTCTCGGCGAAAACAGGGAGGAGAGGATGAGCGAAGGACATGCTGCGGCTGTCCAGGCCCGCATCGAGGAGAATTTCAGGCGGCAGCCGGCGCTGAGGAGCATGGGCGCCGAACTGACCCGGATCGGCCACGGGCTGGTGGAACTGGAACTGCCCTTCAGCGAGAAGATGACCCAGCAGCATGGCTGGCTGCATGGCGGCGCCATCGCCGCCGGGCTCGATTCCGCCTGCGGCCTTGCCGCCTACACGCTGATCGATGCCGACGCCTCGGTCCTGACCATCGAATTCAAGGTGAACCTTTTGTCGCCGGGACGCGGCGAGCGCTTTCTCTTCCACGGAGAGATCACCAAGCCCGGCTCGACCATCATCGTCGCCGACGGGCGCGCCTATGCGCTGACCGACGGGCCCGCCAAGCTGATCGCCTCCATGACCAGCACGCTGATGATCGTGCGCGGGCGCGAGGACATCCAGCAATGACATGGAAGCCGAAGACCGTCGGCAAAACGGCGATCCTCTACGTCATGGCGGCGAAGGCCGAATACGGCCCGCATCTTCAGGCCCGCATCGCGCCGCTGATGACCGGGGTCGGCCCGGTTGAGGCTGCGGTCGCGCTGACCCGGGCGCTCGGGGAACTCGCGGCGCGCAATGCGCTGCCCGATATCGTCGTTTCACTCGGCTCGGCGGGTTCCGCAAGCCTCGAGCAGACGGAAATCTATCAGGCTTCTTCCGTGTCCTATCGCGACATGGACGCCTCGCCGCTCGGCTTCGAGAAGGGCCGCACGCCTTTCCTCGACCTGCCGGCCGCCATTCCCCTGCCCTGCACGCTGCCGGGCATTCCCGCCGCGCGCCTGTCCACCGGCGCGAACATCGTATCGGGCGCCGCCTACGACGCCATCGACGCCGACATGGTGGACATGGAGACGTTCGCGCTGCTCCGGGCATGCCAGGCTTTCGGCGTTGCACTGATCGGCCTGCGCGGCATTTCCGACGGGCGGGCGGAATTGCGGCACGTCGACGACTGGACCGAATATCTCCATGTCATCGACGAAAAGCTGGCCCAGGCCGTCGACCGGCTGGAAGCGCTGGCGGCGGATGGACGGCTGATCGGCTGAAAGGCCGGCTGCCCTCATTTCTCCGGTTGCGAAAAGCGGCAAAAGCCATTAGAGCCATCGACAATTCAATTGGAATTGCCGAACCGCTGCCTCGTCTTGTCTCGTCGCAATTCGGGACGGACAACCGTTTCACACTTTCCTGGACTTGCTCTGACCGCGCCATGACCCAGACAGCCCATCACGACACCATCCTCATCATCGACTTCGGCAGCCAGGTGACGCAGCTCATTGCGCGCCGCGTGCGCGAAACCGGCGTCTACTGCGAGATTCACCCGTTCAACTCGGCGGCGGAAGCCTTTGCCCGATTGAACCCGAAGGGCGTGATCTTCTCCGGCGGCCCGGCTTCGGTGACGGCGGAAGGCAGCCCCCGCGCCCCGCAGGCGGTGTTCGATTCGGGCGTTCCGATCCTCGGCATCTGCTACGGCCAGCAGACGCTCTGCACCCAGCTCGGCGGCGTGGTCGAGGGCGGCCATGCGGCGGAATTCGGCCGCGCCGATATCGAGATCAAGGCGGCAAGCCCGCTGTTCGACGGCTTCTGGGAAACGGGCAAGCGCTATCCGGTGTGGATGAGCCACGGCGACCGCGTGACGAAGCTTCCCGAAGGCTTCAAGGTCATCGCGACCTCGGAAAACGCCCCTTTCGCCATCGCGGCCGACGAGAGCCACCATTACTACACCACCATGTTCCATCCGGAAGTGGTGCACACGCCGGACGGCGGCAAGCTGCTCGCCAATTTCGTCCACAAGATCGTCGGCCTGAAATCCGACTGGACAATGGCGGCCTACCGCGCCGAAATGGTCCGCAAGATCCGCGAGCAGGTCGGCTCCGAACGCGTTCTTTGCGCGCTTTCCGGCGGCGTCGATTCCTCCGTGGCGGCCATCCTCATCCACGAGGCCATCGGCGACCAGCTCACCTGCGTCTTCGTCGATCACGGCCTGATGCGCCTGAACGAGGCCGACGAAGTGGTCTCGATGTTCCGCGACCACTACAACATCCCGCTGGTCCACGTCGATGCGGCCGACCGTTTCATCGGCGAGCTGGAAGGCGTTGCCGACCCGGAAACCAAGCGCAAGATCATCGGCCGCCTGTTCATCGAGGTGTTCGAGGACGAGGCGAAGACGATCGCCGCCGACGGCAAGGGCGCTCCGAGCTTCCTCGCCCAGGGCACGCTTTATCCGGACGTGATCGAAAGCGTCTCCTTCTCCGGCGGCCCTTCGGTCACGATCAAGAGCCACCACAATGTCGGCGGCCTGCCCGAGCGCATGAACATGAAGCTCGTCGAGCCCTTGCGCGAACTCTTCAAGGACGAGGTGCGCGCGCTCGGCCGCGAACTCGGCCTGCCCGACCGCTTCATCGGCCGCCATCCCTTCCCCGGCCCGGGGCTCGCCATCCGCTGCCCCGGCGGCGTGACGCGCGAGAAGCTCGACATCCTGCGCAAGGCCGACGCCGTCTATCTCGACGAAATCCGCAAGGCCGGCCTCTACGACACGATCTGGCAGGCCTTCGCCGTGCTTCTGCCGGTGCAGACCGTGGGCGTGATGGGCGACTACCGCACCTACGATTTCGTCTGCGCGCTACGCGCCGTCACCTCCGTCGACGGCATGACGGCGGATTTCTACCCCTACGACATGAACTTCCTCGGCCGCGCGGCAACGCGCATCATCAACGAGGTCAAGGGCATCAACCGCGTCGTCTACGACATCACCTCGAAGCCCCCCGGCACCATCGAGTGGGAATGATTCAGGCTCATCCGAACGCCGCCGATGGCGCGCCAATACGCGTATAGCGGAAGAGAGACAGGTCGAGCATCGCTACCAGTTCCCGTTATTCGGCCGTGGCCCCGGCGGGAGGGGTGAAGCCTGCAACGAGTTCGGCGGAATGCCTCCAGAGCCGTTCGGCCTCGCCAGGATCGGTTGCATAGGAGCGAACGCCGGAGAACGGCTCATTGATCGCTTCGGCACATGCGGCCACGTCGCAATCTTCGCAATAGAGGCCGCCGAGGTTGGCGAGTTGGGGCGAAGTCGCGGCCCATACCGCTGTCGCCGCGCCTTGCTCCGGCGTCTTGAAAGTGGGATCGGCTGGAGAGCCGTCCGTAGCGAGCCAGCCGGCCGCGATCATTTCCGCCTGCGACAGATGCCGTTGTAGCGGCGTGAAGATCTTGCCCGGATGCAGCGAGAAGGCACGAATGCCGGATTCGCGGCCCAACGTGTCGAGATGGACGGCAAAGAGCACGTTGGCCGTCTTCGACTGGCCATAGGCGAGCCATTTGTCATAGCCCTGCTCGAACTGCATATCGTCCCAGCGGATCGGTGAATTGTGATGACCGGCCGACGACACGGAAACGACGCGCGCACCACCCCTCAGCGCCGGCCAAAGCCGATTGGTCAGCGCGAAATGCCCGAGATGATTGATGGCGAACTGCGCTTCCCAGCCCGGTCCGACGCGCGTTTCCGGGCAGGCCATGAGGCCGGCGTTGTTGATGAGCGTGTCGATATGGCTGCCTGCGGCGAGGATACGATCTGCGAAGGACTGCACGCTGGCGAGGTCCGACAGGTCCAGTTTCTCGACGCTTACGCCGCCAATCTCAGAGGTGGCTTTCTCCGCCGAAGCCGGATCGCGCGACGCGACGATCACCGTCGCGCCCGCGCTGGCCAGCGCCTTCGTCGTTTCGAGCCCCAGCCCGGAGTGCCCGCCGGTGACGATGGCCCGCTTGCCGGAAAGATCGAGGCCGGTGAGCACTTCGCAGGCTGTTGTCCTCGCTCCGAAGCCGGAGCCGAGCGGTTTTTGACGATCGGTCATGAGGTTCTCCTGTCATTCTGGATGTTCAGGAGAACATCCACGCTGGAGGCCGAACGATCCATGCTATAGAGTACGAACCTCCTTCTTGATCGTTCGGATTTGCCACCGTGGACCCTTTGTCCGATGTCCTTTCCCTGCTACGGCCAAAAAGCGCGATCAGCGCCGGCCTCGATGCGGGCGGCGATTGGGCGATCCGCTTCCCGCCGCATGAGGGAATCAAGTTCAACGCGGTGATGCGCGGATCCTGCTGGGTGCAGGTCGAAGGCGAACCGGAGGCGCAGAGGATCGAGGCCGGCGACTGCTTTCTCCTCACGCGCGGCCGGTCTTTCCAGTTCGCGACCGATCTTGCGCTGCCGGCAATAGAGTCCACGACGATCTACGACCGGGCCGTGGACGGTATCGCCACCTGCAACGGCGGCGGCGACTTCTTTCTGATCGGCGGCCGGTTTTCCTTTGAGGGCGATCACGCGGCGCTGTTGTTCGATGCCCTGCCAGCGGTCCTTCACGTTCACGATGCTTCCGCACAAGCGGCCGTGCTGCGCTGGTCGCTGGAACAACTGGCCGACGAGCTCAGGGCACGGCCGCCCGGCGGCGCGCTGATGGCGGAGCATCTTTCGCAGATCATGCTGTTGCAGGTGCTTCGACTGTGGCTTGCGTCCGAAGCCACGAAAGCGCCGGGCTGGCTGGGTGCGTTGTCGGACCCGCGCCTTTCCCGCGCCATCGGAGCGATGCACGCCGAGCCGGGCCGGAAGTGGACTGTGGCCGAACTCGCCGGCGTCGCCGGCATGTCGAGAACCAGTTTTGCCGAGCGCTTCCGCAACGCGGTCGGGCGGACGCCGCTCGATTATCTCATCAACTGGCGCATGCGGTCGGCGGCAGACCGATTGCGGCGAACCGACGAGCGGCTTCCCGCTATTGCCTCGTCGGTGGGCTACGAATCGGAGGCGGCATTCAGCACGACCTTCCGCCGTATCATGGGAACCTCGCCCGGACGCTACAGGGGCGCCGCAGACGTTGCGTCCGAGGGTCCCGTCACAGACCGGCATGAATCGACCGCCTGACATCTTCCGGAAACCCACGCCGGACGGTTAAAGGTCTGGAAGCTTGCGCCAATGCCGTTTCCGGATGGAGATCTGTTTTTCAGCAGCGCTCCCTCAGTCAGCCTGAACCCCATGCCATACGATCCAACCGCCAAGGCCGGCCAGAATGGTCAGTGCTGCCGCAAAGAGAGCCGCGCCTGACGCAAGTCCCGTCACGTCGATAACGAAGCCGGCCGCGACCGGCATGAGGCCGGCCGGAATATAGCCGCCGATGTTGAGCACCGCATTGGCCTCGGCCCGCCGCTCGCCCGGCACGCGCAGGCCGATGAGGGTCAGCCCTCCGAGTTGGCCGAGCCCCTGTCCGCTGCCGGCCAGGAGAGCACCGGCGATCAGCGCCGTGGCGCTGGATGTCCACACGGCAAGTGCGATGGTCATCATGGCAAGAATGGTCGCTCCGGCTCCGGCCAGCAAGATCGTGCGGACGGCGAGGTTGCGCAAAAGGAACTGCACGCCGGTCGCCGTCAGGAACATGACGCAGGCTATGCCACCCGCCATCAGAGGGCTGGTGACGCCAATCAGCCGTGACAGGAGCGATGGCCCGAGCGCCAGCACGAAGGAGGTCGCGGTGATCCCCGGACCGAAGACGGCAATACCGAAGGCGAGATGCCTGCGGTTCGCGCGCGGCACGCCTGGCAGGCGCAATCGCCATCCGTCGTTTCGGCTGGCAGGGCTTCGCTTCAACGGCAGAAGCAGAACGATCACGACGGCGCTGGCGAGAAGAAGGAGTTCCGTGGCAAAGATCGGCACCACCGGCTCAGGGATGGTCAGCGCGATAGCCCCCGCCGTCAGAGGTCCAAGACCCGCGCCCAGCACCATAGAGACCGAGGCGAGGAGCGAGGCCTGCCGCCGTCTTTCAGGACCGCCCACGTCGATGATCGACGCCATGCCCGCCGATACGACAACGCCGACGGCGACACCCGACAGGAACCGGGCGATCACCAGAGCACCGACGGAATCCGCACCGAGGAAGATGAGGCTCGCAAGGATCGCCGCCGCCATTCCGGGCAACAGCACCGGCCGGCGGCCGAAGCGATCGGAGACCTGTCCCGCCACCAGCAGCGTGAGCAACAATCCGAGAATATAGGCGGCAAAGACAATCGTCAGCGTAGCGGAGGAGAAGCCCATCTCCTCCTGCCAGCGGACATAGAGCGGCGTCGGCATGTTGGAGAGGATGAAGACTGCCGTCACCACCCAGGCGGCGGCGAGCATGGCAGGCATCGGCGTCCGGGCTATCGTCATGCCACACTCTCCGCAACGCCCTGGAGATGCGCGACATAGGCGTGTGCGTTCTCTGCGAGGCGGGCGTCGTCCACCTCTCCGGCGCCATTGAGAAAGAAGCCCGGAAGGTAGCGCATGCCGAGACGCCGCGCCGTCACCTCGAACGGGCTGGTCAATTCCTGCATGGTCCGCCGGTAGCGGGCATTGGGCTGGTAATCTCCGGCCTTCGACCAGGTGGAGACCGCGATCCCGAGTTCCTTCCCCTTGAGCGCACCGCCGCCCGTCCCGTAAGCCCAGCCATTCGTCAGCACGGTGTCGAGCCAATGCTTGAGAAGCGGCGGGCAATTGTACCATTGGAACGGGAACTGGAGGATGATCCGCTGGTGCCGGACAAGCAGGTCCTGCTCTGCCGCCACATCGATCCTCCAGTCGGGATAGCGCCCGTAAAGATCGTCGACCGTGAGGCCTCCGATACCGCGCACCGCGTCGAGCCATGCCGCGTTGATCCGGGAATGGGCGAGATCGGGATGAGCGACGACAACCAGCATGGATGGCGGTTCGCGCTGTGCCTGAAGATGATTGGCCAAACCTGCCGACGACATGGGGGTACGCTCCTTGAACCTGACAGTACGAATTGAATCGTACTTATCATAGTTCGACTTTGTTCGTACATATAAGTTCGACAAGAATCGTACTTTCGTGCTATCCTTCGCTTATGTGCTCCGAGATTCTCCACGTTGAAGCCGCAACGCCCGGCTCCGATCTACCGCCTCCGCTGCCCGAACCAGCGGTGGAAGAACTGCGTCTGGAGACAGTGCTGGCGGCGCTGGCCGATCCGCTGCGTCTGTCGATCATCCGCAAGCTGCTGCTGGAATCGGAAGCCTATGACCATCCCTGCGGCTGGTTCGGCATCGACCGGCCCAAGTCGTCGCTGACGCATCATTTCAAGGCATTGCGGGAAGCCGGCCTGATCCGCCAACGCCAATATGGCCTCGAACGGCGTAGCCGGGTGCGCACCGAAGACCTCGATGCGCGCTTTCCCGGCCTGCTGGCTCTCGTGAAATCGTGGAAACCGGGCGCGCCCTGAAAAGCGACCGGTTGCCATTGTTGCCGATGCGTCGCTCCTAAGCGGTTCCCGCTTCGTTTTCGCGCTGGTGCAGCGCAAATCCGGTCGCGGCTGGTGCGCCCAGACCAGGCCGAAGCTCGCAACTGGGGATCAGATAGTCGCCGCCGTTCTGACGGCGGAACGGGATCGGCGGCGTGGTTTCCAGCGTGCGCATCCGCGCGCGCAGGCGGTCGGCCGCCTGCGCGAAACCGGCCGCGTCGAGACGGTCCACCCGGTAGGTGACGAAGGGCGGCAGCACGTCATAGCCCGGATAGTGCAGGATGCCGTGATGGATCGGGAACAGCAGATCGTCGATCGGGCCGTTGATGCCGCGCGGCGAGTAATGCTGTTCCCAGCCGCCGGCCGTCACGACCAGCATGGCGCGCTTGCCGGCAAGCGTGCCCTCCCCATAGCGGTCGCCCCAGCGGCTGTCGCTGTGCTCCCCGACACCATAGGCGAAGCCGTAGGCATAGACACGATCGACCCAGCCCTTGAGGATCGCCGGCATGGTGAACCACCAGAGCGGAAACTGAAGGATCAGCACGTCTGCCCAGAGCAGCTTGTCCTGCTCGGCCTTTACGTCATCCGTCAGTGCATCGGCCGCGAAAGCAGCGCCGGAAGCCGGAGCGATCTTCAGGCGCTCGCCCGCTGCACGGTCGGGAAAATCGGCGCGATCCACCTCCGACTTCCAGTTCATGGCGTAAAGGTCCGAGACCTGCACGACGTGGCCCTGTGCCTTCAGTTCCTCGACGGCGGCGTCGCGGAGGGCCGCATTGAGCGAGTGGGGTTCGGGATGAGCGAAGACGATAAGTACATTCACGGCAGGCACCTATGTGTTGGAGACGAATTTCTCCCAAGCTAGGCGCCTTGCCATTGATCCGATATAGATCGGTTATGGATAGGACAATGCCGTAAAATGGATCAATCGAACGTCACGCTCGAGCGCATGCGCACCTTCGTCCGCGTTGCGGAACGCGGGAACCTGTCGGCGGTGGCGCGTGAGATGAATCTCGGGCAGTCGAGCGTCACACGGCATGTCCGCGAGTTGGAGGAGGCCCTCGGCGTGGCGCTGTTCAGCCGAACGACGCGGCGCGTGACGCTCACCGAGGAAGGCGGCCGCTACTACGCCAGCGCGGTCCAGATTCTGCGTCTTGTCGATCAGGCGAGCGGCGAAGTGCGCAATGCGGGCGAAGCCGCCGCCGGCGTGGTGCGCATGTCCTGCACGGCGGCGCTCGGCGTCCGCTATATCAGCCGGCTGGTCTTCGCCTTCCAGGACCGCTATCCCGGGATTTCCGTCGATCTCAGCCTGACCGACGAGCGCATCGACCTCGTGCGAGAGGGCGTCGACATTGCCATCCGCCTCGGCCCGCTTGCCGACAGTTCCATGAAGCTGCGGGCGCTCGGGCATAGCCGGCGCATCCTCGTCGGCGCGCCCGATTATCTGGCGCGGCATGGCAGGCCGACGACACCCGAGGAACTGGCGACCCTAGAAGGCATCCGCATGTCGAACATCGCCGGCAGCGATACGCTCGCGCTGGAAGGGCCGGATGGCGAAAGCCATGTCGTGCCGTTCGGCGGAAACCTTCGGGTGGATCACGGGCTTGCCGCGCGGGAAGCCTATCTTGCCGGTCGCGGCATCGGCCCGGCGCACCTCTGGCTGGTTGACGACCTGCTTTCCGAAGGGCGGCTCGAAACGATCCTGCCGGACTATGCACCGCCCTCCGTACCGCTCAACATGCTCATCGTGCCGGAACGTGCCGGCATCGCGCGCGTCAGGCTGCTGGTGGAGTTTCTGGCCGGGGAAGTGTTGCGTATTCCCGGTATTCGACGCTCAGGAACTCTCATCCGGCCAGATCGATGAAGCGGGCTTGCCTACCGCTCAGACCAGCGGCCCTGACAGGATCACCGGATCGTAGTCCTTCAGCTCGCTGAACCGCCCATCGCGCACCCTGGCGGCCCAGAACGGGTCGGCGAGCAGCGCCCGCCCCACCCCCACCAGATCGAAGGCGCCCGCCCGCAAGCGTTCGGCAACCAGCCGAAGGTCGGCGGGCGCCGAAGACATCACGCCGGGATCGCCCTCGCCAGGGTTCTTGAGCCCGACGCTGCCGACGGTGATCACCGGCTTGCCCGTCAGCGTCTTCGCCCAGCTCGCCAGATTATCGGGCGATTCCGCGAAGGCCGGCTCCCGGAAACGACGCTCGCTGGCGTGGAACACGTCGACGCCCGCCTGTGCGAGCGGCTTGAGGATGCGGGCAAGGTCCTCGGGATTTTCCGCGATCCGCGCGCCATAATCGCTCCGCTTGAACTGGCAGAAGCGGAGCACAACGGGAAAATCGGCGCTGACATTCTGGCGCACGGCCCGGACCACTTCGAGCGGGAACCGCAGGCGCTTCTCGATGCTGCCGCCGTAATCATCGATGCGGGTATTGCTGCCGGCCCAGAGGAAGGTGTCGAGCAGGAATTCGTGCGCGGCGTGGATCTCGACGCCGTCGAAGCCGAGCCGCTCGGCCGTCCGCGCACCGCGGACATAGGCGTCCGTCACCGCTGCGATATCGGCCGGCGTCATGGCATGCACCAGCACGCGGTCGTTGTCGCGCAGCTCGACCGGCCCGTATCCCGGCACCGCCGGATCATGCGGCATGCCGGGCCGACGCTCCGGCCCGCAATGCCAGAGCTGCGGGATGATCTTGCCGCCGGCATCATGCACGGCATCGACGACCCGCCTCCAGCCGTCGAGCGCGGCTTCGCCGAAGAAATCCGGCCCATCTGCAAAGGCGTTGGCCGCGGGATGATCGATGTAGGTGCCCTCGGTGATGATGAGGCCGACGCCACCTTCGGCCCGGCGCCGGTAATAGGCCGTGACATCCACGCCCGGCACGCCGCCCGGCGATTTCTGCCGGGTCATGGGCGCCATGACGATGCGATTGGAAAGCGTCGTGCGTCCGATGGTGAAGGGCTCGAAAAGCGGAGCAAGGGTGAAAGGGGTATCCATAGTGCGACCTCCGGCGTGACAGGATTTCCCGCTCAAGATGAAGCCGCCCCTCAAATCATTCAAATAGATGGCATGTATTCACGATATCGGTTTGACAAATGACCTTCCGGCGTCCGTGCAGGTGGCGGACAGCCTTGCACATACGGCATCGATCTCGCGTCGCAGCCAGTCCACCGGCGGATCGCCGACGCTGCGTGGATGGCGGACAAGCGCCACCTCGAAGCCCGCCAGATCGAGCGGCGGCGGAAACAGGCGCAACGGCCAGGTCTCTGCGAATGTCGAGGCAACGCAGTGCGGCAGGGTCATGACGAGATCGCTGCGCGCGATGACCTCCGGCGCCACCAGAAAATGCGGCAGGGTAAGCGCAACCGTGCGTTCGCGCCCGATCCGGGCGAGCGCCCGGTCGACATTGCCTTCCGCCCGGCCGGTGCTCGTCACCATCGCGTGGCTTTCGGCGAGGAAGGCGTCCAGCGTCACCTTCGCCCCCAGCCGGGGATGGTCCGCGCGGGCGATCGAAACCCAGGTTTCGGTGAACAGCGCCTCCGTCCGGCGCGCAGGCCCGAGAAAATCCCTGTGGCCGACGACGAGATCGCAGTCCTGCGCGGCCAGCCGCTCCTCGAACCGGGGATCGAAAGGCAGCACTTCCAGCGTGACGTTCGGAGCCGTTTCCCTGAGGCGCAGCGCCAGCGGCGCCATCAGCACGAGGGTCGCATATTCGTTGGCGATGACGCGGAAGCGCCGGTGGCTGGTCATCGGATCGAAGGCGACGGGCTGTTGCAGCGTCTGCGCGATCTCGTCAACGAGACGCGCGACGCGGGGACGGAGTTCTTCCGCCCGCGCCGTCGGCACCATCAGATTGCCCCGCCTGACGAGAAGCAGGTCCCCCGTCACCCGCCGCAGACGGGAAAGCGCGGCGCTCGTCGCCGGCTGGCTGAGCCCCAGCCGCTGCGCGGCGCCCGATACGCTCGTCTCGGAAAGAAGCGCGTCCAGCACCTTCAGCAGATTGAAGTCGATGCGCGAGATATCCATGCGGCGACATTAGCATGTCCGGCGCATCCACAACATGAATGGCATTCAACGCAGGCCGGCGATGGTGTAGCCGCCATCCACCAGAATGCTCTGGCCGGTGACGAAGCGGGCCTCGTCCGTCGAAAGCCAGACCGCGACATCGCCGGCGTCATCGGGCTGCCCGGCGCGCCTGGCGGGGGTGTGCTCGATGAAGGGCACGAAAGCGGAATCGTCGGTCCAGCCGCTGCGCGCCATCGGCGTGTCGATGATGCCGGGATTGATGTTGTTGATGCGGATGCCCTTCGGCCCGTATTCGATGGCCACGGCCCGGATCAGCGCGTCGAGAGCGCCCTTGCTGGCGGAATAGCTGGACGATCCGGCCAGCGCGCCCTTCGCGAGCCAGGACGACGTGTTGACGATGCTGCCGCCTGTGCCCTGCGCGAGAAAGGCTTCGATCTCGTATTTGATCGACAGCCATACGCCGCGAAGGTTGGTGGCGATCACCGTGTCGAAGTCCGCACTCGTCTGCTCAGTGATGGGCGCGAAATTGCCGAGAATGCCGGCATTGTTGAAGGCGGCATCGAGCCGGCCATAGCGATCGAGGGCAATGTCGACCAGGCGGCGGATGTCGTCTTCCTTCGACACGTCCGTGGGCACGGCCAGCGCGTCGCCGCCTGCCGCGACGATCTCCTGCGCGACAGTCTCGATCTCGGCGGGGCGGCGTCCGGCCAGCACGACCGTCGCACCCTCCCGCGCATAGGCGAGTGCTGCGGCGCGGCCAATGCCGGTGCCGCCGCCGGTGACGATGGCGACGCGATCCTGAAGACGGCGGGTGGAAGACGTGGAAATGGTATCGGACATGGGTGATCCTCATGGAAGCTGGAGTTGAACCACCACGATAGGCCAGCGCATTGTTCAGAATAATCCGCCTTGCATTGCATGTGCTGTTGGGTGAAATTCATCAATCATGCGAACGGGCGATCTCGGAGAACTGGCGGCTTTCGTGGCCATTGCGGAGGAAGGTGGTTTCCGCCGGGCGGCTGCGCGGCTGAACCTCACACCTTCGACGCTTTCCCATTCGCTGCGCTCGCTCGAAGGCAAGCTCGGCGTGCGGCTGGTCAGCCGCACCACGCGAACGGTCGCGCTGACCGAAGCCGGGCACGCGCTGCTGCGCCAGATCGGCCCGGCCTTCGCCAGCATCGAAACGGCGGTCGAGACCATCAACGACTTCCGCGACCACCCTGCCGGAACAATCCGGCTCAGCGTGCCGCGCACGGTGGCGGCGCGGGTGCTGACGCCGAAGTTCCGCGCCTTCACCGACCGCTACCCCGACGTGACGCTGGAGATCGCGGCCGAGAATGGCTTCGTCGATATCATCAAGCAGGGTTTCGATGCCGGCATCCGCCTCGGCGAAAGCCTCGAACGCGACATGATCGCGGTGCGGGTGACGCCGGATCTCAACGCGGCCATCGTCGCCTCGCCCGACTATTTCGCACGCTTTTTGCCGCCGGAAACGCCGCGCGACCTGCATCGCCATCGCTGCATCGGTTCTCGCCAGATCGCCAGCGGCGCGCTTTATCGCTGGGAGTTCGAGAAGGACGGACGGGCGCTCAACGTCGCGGTGAACGGCCCGCTCGTCCTCGACGATCCCGACCTGATGGTCGCGGCGGCGCTCGATGGCATCGGGATCGCCTATTCGACCGAGCAGCATATCGGCGAGCATCTGGCCTCGGGCCGCCTCGTCCGCGTGCTGGAGGACTGGTGCCCACCCTATCCGGGGTTCTTCCTTTATTACCCCAGCCGCCGCCAGGCGCCAGCCGCCCTGCGCGCGCTGGTGGAGATGCTGCGGGTCTCCTCGGATCGATAGCGTGCCCGAGGCGCGACATCACGCGGAGGGATTGCGACTTTCCGATAACCGGCGCGGTCTTCGGCGGGCAGAAACGCGATGAAGGCGTCGTCCAGATTGGCCGTCCCGGTGCGTAGCATCAACTCGGCGGGCGTGCCGGTCGCCAGCAACTTGCCGGCATTCATCGCAACCAGCCAGTCGAAACCAGCCGCTTCCTCCATATAGGCGGTGGCGACGATCACGCTCATGCCCGGACGCTCGCGCTGGATCGCGTCGATCAATTCCCAGAACTGGCGGCGCGACAGCGGGTCGACGCCGGTCGTGGCCTCGTCGAGGATCAGGAAATCGGGGTCGTGGATCAGTGCGCAGCACAGCCCCAGCTTCTGCTTCATCCCGCCTGAGAGCTTTGCGGCCGGACGGTCGCGGAAGGCCGACATGCCGGTCGAGTCCAGAAGCTCGCCGATCCGCCGTTCGCACTCGGCGCTGTCATGGCCGAAGAGGCGCCCGAAGAAATCCACGTTTTCGAAGACCGATAACGTCGGATAGAGATTCCTGCCCAGACCCTGCGGCATATAGGCGATCCTGGGGCAGGTGCGGCGGCGATGGCCCCTATCGCGCATGTCGCCGCCCAGAACATGGACCTCGCCAGTCTGGATCTCCCGCGCGCCTGCCAGAAGCGACAGAAAACTCGATTTGCCAACGCCGTCCGGGCCGATCAGCCCGACCTTCCGACCCGCGGTAATCGCCAGCGTCACATCGTCGATCGCGCGGACGTTGCCATAGGAGAGCGACAGTGCCGCAACCTCCGCCACCGTGGCGGGTGTGCCGGACCCTCCCGGTCCCGCGCTCATTGAACGACACGGCCCAGAAAGCCCGGCCAGGCCCCGGTCTCGCCAAGACGCACATAAGCGATCCCCGGAAGGCCGGTCTTGACATAACGGATGTACTTCCTCAGCAGGTCCGGCGCGATGCGGGCACGGATGCGGAACATCAGTTTTTCGCGCTCCTCCGCCGTCTCAACCGTCCTCGGGGTGAATTGCGCCACATCGGCCACATAGCTGACCGTGGCCGGAAGCACGAACTGCGGTGCTGCATCCATGATCAGCCGCACCTCGGCGCCGACCTGCACCTGTCTGGCCTGCGAAGTCGGCAGGAAGAACGTCATGTAGACATCCTCCAGATCGACGAGGTTCAGGATGCGTCCGCCCGACGCCACGATCTCGCCGTGTTGCGCGACGCGATACTGCACCCTTCCTGCACGCGGCGATGTCAGTGTGCTGTCATCGATCGAGGCGTCGATCGCGGCCTGGGCCCAGTCGATCGCAGCCCCGGCATCCACGACCTGCGCCTTTCCCGCTCCTATGGGCGGCATCGGCCGCCGCCAGCGAAGCCTGCGCCGAGGCAAGCCCGGCGTCCTGCAAGGCCTCGGCCCTGTCGTCGTCAAGCGTCTGCTGCGAGATGGCACTGGTTCTGACGAGTTGCTCGGATCGCGCCAGCCGCAAAGCTGCGGCATCGGCAACCGCCTGCTGCTGTGCGACGGCGGCTCGCGCGGCGGCCCGTTGCGCCTCGGCCTGGACGACAAGGCTGCTGGCGGTTTCCACACCGATCCGGGCGCGATGCAACTGCGCCTCGGCCTGGCGTTTCTGGGCGGAAAGCTGCGCGATATCCATCTGGATAAGCACGTCCCCAGCCTCGACGAAATCGCCTTCCTCCACCAGGATTTCGCTTATCCGCCCCCCCCGAGAGCGCCGAAATATCGATCTCGGTGGCCTCGATTCGCCCGTTACCCTTTGCGATCCACTCGGGAAGGGTGTTGCTCGCGAACGAGGACCAGAAATAAGACCCGCCTCCAACTATGGCGGCCGCAACGACGGCTATCCGCAGCCAGGTCTTCTTCGCATTTGCCACCCGGCACTCCTTTTAACAAGCCGCCGAAAACCTCTAAGACATCTTCATTCCGACGAACGAAGCCGGGAAAACGTCTGTCTTCCCGGCACCCTTGCACATGCGGGCAAGCCGGGATGTTTCGTTGTATTGCGAAATGTGAAAGCCGCGTCCGACAGGCGTCGGTGCGTAACCGACGCTGCCACGTCCCGATCATCGAACGAGGCGCGACTGCATTCGTGAGGCTCGCAACATTTCGTAATGCGATCACACAACGCGACGTCCGCGCATCTCTAGAGTCCGGTTGCAGCACGCGGTGAGCTCATCGCCGGCGACGCAACAGAAGGACTCGAACATGGAAAATGGCGTTGCATCCAAATCGCCGAAGGTCCGGCGCGCGGGAATGGTCCTCGCTTTCTTCCTGAGCGCGTTGATCGTGCCGCTTTTCGCCGTCGAAGCTGCCGGGCAGGAACCGAGGCCTGTCACGGTCGTCGCGGCCCGGCAGGGCGCTGTCACCGACCGGATTGCGGTCGTCGGGACCCTGGTTGCGCGCGAGGAAATCCGGGTCAATCCATTGGTGCAGGAAAAGGAGATCCGGCAAATCCTGGCGGAGGTCGGCGCGTTCGTGGAAAAGGGGCAGCCGCTTGCCGTCCTTGACGACACGGATGCCGGCATGCTGCTCGACAGGAATGTCGTGCAGGGACGCCGCGCCGAAGCAGCAATCGCGCAGGAGCGCAGCAGGGTCGAGGCGGCGATGATCACCGAACGCGAGGCGCACAAGCTTCTGGAGCGGAGCCGGTCGCTGCAGGTGAAGGGCGTCGTTTCGCAACAGATCCTCGACGAACACGAGAACGCCCACGCACGCGCCTTGTCGCAGCTGGAGCTTGCCCGTCAGTCGCTGGCGCTGGCCGAAGCCGATCGTGCGCTGATCGAGCGCGAACGCCTCGAAATCCGGCTGACGATCGAACGCAGCACGGTGCGCGCTCCCGCGTCCGGCCTCGTGCTTGCCCGCAATGCGCGGGTCGGCGCGATGACATCGTCGTCGGGCGATCCGATGTTCGTCATCGCCGAGGACGGCGACATCGAGATGGAAGCCCGCGTGAGCGAAACCGGCTTCGTCCGCCTCGGGGAAGGCATGCCGGCCGAGATCCACGTCGCCGGCAAAGCCCGGCCGCTCATCGGCCGGGTCAGGCTCAGCGCCGCGCAGCTCGATCCGGCGACACGGATGGGGACGGTGCGGATCGCCCTTGCCGGGGACGAAGGCCTGGTCGCCGGCGCTTTCGGCCGGGGTACGATCAACGCGCTGCAACGCAGGAACATCCTGCTGCCGGGGACAGCGGTCGAAAGCCGCCGCGGCGTACACAGCGTCTATGTGGTGGACGACGGTATCGTGAGCCCGCGCATCGTGACGGTCGGCCTCCAGCAGGGAAATCTCCGTGAGGTTATCGAGGGATTGACCGAAGGCGAGCTGGTGGTGCTGAAAGCCGGCAGCTTCCTGAAAGCCGAAGAACGGATCGAGCCTGTCGTCGCCGATTATCCGGGGCCTTCCGGGCCGGAACTTTCGACATTTCGATCCTCGCTCGCCGACATCACGGGAGCGACGGTGCGATGAACAGCAACATCTCGGCCTGGGCGATCCGCAATCCGCTTCCCTCCATCCTGTTGTTCGCCGTTCTGACGATCGTCGGTCTTTACAGCTTCAGCCGGCTCCCCGTCACCTACTTCCCGACAATCGACGTGCCGCAGGTCAGCGTGACGATCGAGCAGCCGGGCGTGACGCCGGCGGAGCTGGAGACGGAAGTTACAAGACTTGTCGAGAATTCGATCGCTTCCTTGACCGGCATCAAGGAGATGACCTCGACCCTCAGCGAGGGACGCTCGACCACCACCGTCGAGTTCGAGCTCGGCGTCGTCTCCACCGACCGCGCCATTGCGGACGTGCGCGATGCAATCGCGAAGATCCGATCCGATCTGCCGGACGATATCGACGAACCCGTGATCGAGCGGATCGAGGAGGAGGCCCAGGCCGTCGCGACCTATGCGGTTTCAAGCCGGAACATGACGGCGGAAGAAATTTCCTGGTTCATCGACGACGTGCTGATCCGCGACCTTCAGGGGCTTGCCGGGGTCGGCCGCATCGACCGCGTGGGCGGGGTCGACCGGGAAATCCATCTGGAGCTGGATGCCGACAGGCTTCATGCGTTTTCGCTGACCGCGAGCGCCGTGAACGAAGGCCTCATGACGACGCAGCTCGACCTCTCGGGGGGCCGCAGCGAGATCAACGGCCGCGAGCGGTCGGTGTCGACCAACGCCGCCGCAAAAAGCATTTCGGACCTTGCCGATCTCAGGATCGCGCTCACGGGCGACAATCACATCAGGCTTGGCGAGCTCGGCACGATTGACGACACGTTTGCGGAACCGCGTGTCTTCGCCGCCCTCGATGGCGCCGAGGTGGCCGGCTTTTCCATCTTCCGCTCGCAGGGTGCGAGCGACGTGAGCGTCGCGGCAGCCGTCGCCGCCGCCGTTAGCGATCTCGGCGCCCGGTATCCCGATGTGGATTTCAGTCTCGTCGACGAAAGCGTCTCCTACACGGCAGGAAACTACCACTCGGCGATGAACACGCTGCTTGAAGGCGCCGCGCTGGCGGTGGTGGTCGTCTTCCTGTTCCTGCGCGACTGGCGCGCGACGCTCGTCGCGGCCGTCGCCCTGCCGCTTTCGATCATCCCGACCTTCTTCGTCATCGATATGCTGGGCTTTTCGCTCAACATCATCAGCCTGCTCGCCATCACGCTTGTCACCGGCATTCTGGTCGACGACGCGATCGTCGAGATCGAGAACGTCGTACGCCACCGCAACATGGGCAAGTCCGCCTGGCGCGCCGCGCTGGATGCGTCCGGCGAAATCGGCCTTGCCGTCATCGCCATCTCGGCGACCATCATCGCCGTCTTCGCGCCGGTCGGAATGATGAGCGGCATCGTCGGCCTCTATTTCAGGGAGTTCGGTCTCACCGTCGCCATTGCCGTGTTCTTCTCGCTTCTGGTGGCGCGCATGATCACGCCGATCATGGCTGCCTATATCATGACGACCAGGCCGCCGAAGAAACAGCAGAAAGGCCTGCCCGGACGAACTTACGAGCGTTTCCTGCGGCTCACCTTGCATTGGCGCAGGATGACGGTGGCCCTCGCCATCGGCCTTTTCGTTCTTTCGATGATGTCGCTGATGTCGCTTCCGACAGCCTTCCTGCCGGAGGAGGACACGGGCCGGCTGACGATGTCCGTCGAACTGCCCTCCGGCTCGACGCTGGAGGAGACGCGGCTGGCGTCCGACGAGATCGCCCGCCGCATCGGCACGCTGGATGAAGTCGAAGGCGTGTTCGTCCGCGGTGGGGCGAGCCCGACCGGCCAGCAGGATGTTCGCCGCGCCGCCGTCTCGATCGATCTCGTCCATAAATCGGAACGCGCCCGGTCGTCCTTTGCCATCCAGGCGGACATCGAGAAAATCCTGTCGGCCATTCCGGATGTTCGTCTCCAGTTTCTAAACGGCCGGGGCGGACGCGATATCTCCTTCGCGGTCCTCAACACCGACGGCGAGGCCGCGCAGCAGGCGGCGGATGCGATCCTGGCAGAGATGGCGCTCGACGGAGCCTACGTCAATCCGAGCTCGGATACCGCCGCCATGCGTCCCGAACTGCGCATGGATGTCCAGGCCGACAAGGCCGCTGTTCTCGGCGTCTCGACTGCGTCGATCGCCCAGACCATCCGGGTCTCGACGGTCGGCGATGTGGACAGCCGCCTGCCGACCTTCATCGACGGGTCACGGCAGATTCCGATCCGCCTGCTGTTGGGCCGCGAAGCCCGGGACGACATGCCGACGCTCGAACTGCTCGGCGTGCCCACGGCGAACGGCCAGCAGGTGCCGCTCTCAAGCCTCGTCGATTTCTCCTTCGACCAGACGGTTTCCGCCATCGAGCGCCTCGACCGCGAACGGCGCATCGAGATCAGCGCCGACATGGCCGGTGAAATGACGTCGGGGCAGGGGCTGGATCGTCTGCGCCAGCTCGAAAGCGTTCGAAACCTGCCGGACGGCGTGCGGATTCTGGAAACCGGCGATTCCGATACGCAGGGCAACGTGTTCGAGAGCTTCGCTGTCGCCATGGGCTCGGGGATCATGCTCGTCCTCGTCGTCCTGATCCTGCTTTTCGGCAGCTTGCTGACACCTTGGACCATCCTTGCCGCCCTGCCGCTTTCCATCGGGGGTGTCGCCGCCGCGCTCGTGCTGACGGGCAGCGCCATCTCGCTTCCCGTCGTCATCGGCATCCTGATGCTGATGGGCATCGTCACCAAGAATTCGATCATGCTGGTGGATTTCGCGGTCGAGCGCGAAGCCCATGACCTTTCGCGCTTCGACGCCATCGTCGAAGCCTGCTCGGAGCGTGCCCGCCCGATCGTCATGACGACGCTTGCCATGACCGCCGGCATGGTGCCTTCGGCGCTCGGCATCGGCGACGGCGGCGAGTTCCGGGCTCCCATGGCGATCGCCGTGATCGGCGGGCTTCTGGTCTCGACGGTGCTGTCGCTGATCGTCATCCCCGCCCTTCATCTCATCGTTTCGAATTTCAGCGACCGCGTGGCACGGATCTTCAGGCCTGTTCTCCAGTCGAGCGAGATGCATGCTTACGAGACCGAGGCCGCCGGAAGAAGCGCCGGCTGAGCTGATGGCGCTTTGGCAAGAGCAGGGGCAGCCCGTCCCCGAGGCCGTCCGGCTCTTTCATGGCAGGCCGATTTCCGTTCGCGCATTTGCAAACCGTAATAAAACTTAACAAAGTGAAATAAACGCGGAGGTTCCCCGCGCTCATCTTGCGCGGATCGACGCAACGGGAAATGCACATGCAGGCGAATGGCACAAAAGGCCCCCAGATACTGATCGTCGAGGATGATCCGGAAATCGGCCGGCTTCTGGCTGAAACCGTCAACGATAGCGGCATGACGGCGAGCATCGTGGAAGACGGTCATGCGATGTACGCGCTGATGAGGAAGCAGGCATTCGACCTGATCATTCTCGACGTGATGCTGCCCGGCGAGGACGGCATCAGCCTTTGCCGCCGCATCCGCGCGGAAAAGACAACCCCGATCATTCTTCTGACCGCGCTTGGAGAAGAAGTCGACCGGATCGTCGGACTGGAGGTCGGGGCCGACGATTACATCACCAAGCCGTTCAGTCCCCGCGAGGTGGTGGCGCGCATCCGCAGCATCCTTAGGCGCGCTTCATACGGCTTTGCGCGCGTCAACGGGCAGCGGCCGATGCGGTTCGAGGGATGGCGGATCGATCCTTTGCGCCGTCAACTTCATGACCCCAGCAATGCGCGCGTCGCGCTTACCACGACGGAGTTCGATCTCCTGCTCGCCTTCTGCCGCAATCCTGGGCGGATCATCACGCGCGAGGAGCTTCTGACGCTGACGCATTCGGGCCTTGCCGGACCGATCGAACGCAGCGTCGATGTCCAGATCAGCCGCCTGCGGCAAAAGATCGAAAGCGACCCCAAGGAGCCCATGCTTTTGAAGACTGTGAGGCTTGGCGGCTATCTGTTCACGGCCGCTGTCGAGGAAGCCTGATGGGTATCCCGACATTTGGCCTGCGGACAATTCGCGGCCAGATCATGCTTATCGTCGTGTTTGCCATCGTCTTCGTCCTCATGACGGGCCGGCTTCTCGACAGGGTGGACACGTTCGAATACGTGACGGCAGCCGATGTCGACCTGATCGGCCAACGTGCGCACACTCTGTCGCTGCTGCTTCAGGGTGCAGGTCCAGAGGATCGGCAACGCATCGTAACGCGCGCGGCCGAGGCGGGGATCGATCTCGACATCGTCAGCCGCCGACAGATCGACGCTCTCCCCAAGCCGGAAGATTTCCAGTCCCGGATCGGCCGACTTGTGACCTACCTCTTTCCGCCGGACATGGACCTGCCTGCCGGAGCGAGCATGATCGTCTATGAAACGCGTCGGGCCTTCGCCATGCCGATCGACGACGATGATGCTCTGATCTACAAGTCTGTTCCGGATACGATGCTGACGACGGATCTGACCGGCCGGGTGTTGTATTCTTTCCTTTCATTCGTGACGCTGGTCGGCCTTTTCTCCGTTTTCGCGGTTCGCGCCATTACCGCCCCCCTGAAATCGATAGCCGGCAAATTGCAGGATACGGAGGCATTCATTGCCCAACCGCAGCCTCTCGAAGAGAACGGCAGTGTCGAAATCATCGAATTGACGCGGGCCTTGAATGAAATGCGCTCCCGCATCCGGGACATGATCGAAAGCCGCACGCGGATGCTGCGCAGCGTCAGCCATGATCTCAGGACCCCGCTTACCCGGGCGCGGATGCGCGCGGAGCGCATCGGGGATTCTGCTGTTCGCGATCAGATCCTGTCTGATATCGCGCAGGTCAACGCGCTTATCAACGCAACGCTGGATTTTCTCCGGGACGACCGCAAGACGGAAAAACGGGAACGGACCGATATCGCCAGCGTCATGCAGACGATCTGTTTCGATTTTTCCGATATGGGCGGCGCCATCACCTATGAAGGACCGGCCAGGCTGGTCTGGCCCTGCAAGCCCGGCGCGCTCACCCGTGCGATCACCAACCTTTGCGAGAACGGACTGAAGTTCGCCACGCAGGTCCAAATGGTTCTGCGGGAGGATGGCGCATCCTTGAGGATCGAAATCCTCGACGACGGACCTGGAATCCCGAAGCCGTTCCGGCACGAGGTGCTGGAGCCGTTCTTCAAGATGGACGCGGCGCGAACGCGCGGGACCGATCAGACCGGCTTCGGCCTTGGTCTTTCCATCGTCGACGAGATCGTTCGCGACCATGGGGGCGTTATTGTCTTCGACGACAATGTCCCCCATGGACTGCGTGTCTCGATCGTTTTACCGCGCCATGAAGCACAGCCTTAGGAAGTCCGATTCCTCCGGCGCCGGCCTGCGACAGGCCGCAAGCAGCCCGCCGCCCGGTTTCGGCTTGGGGTGGGTGGGGCGAACTAAAACTTGTAGCCCACGCCCAGCATGATCGATGGCTGTATCTTTTCCTCGACGATCGGGCTATCGGCTGCATCCCCCGTCAGAACGCCGAGCCCTGCCTGCCCGCGAACAAGCCAGTTCTCGTTGACCATGTAGGTGGCCGTGGCTGTGAAATCGACTCGCTTCAGGCCGGCTTCGGCCTTGTATTCGGACAAGCCGGAGGCTGCGGACTGGACGGCATTGATGCCAAAATAGGATTCCATGTGGTTGTCGTCCGCCACGGTCGCCGAAACGCCGGCGCCGAGGATAAGCCTTTCCGTCACCGGAGCGCTATACTCCATCCCGAAGGTTCCGATGAGGCTTTCGCTTCCGCTGATCGTTTTGTCGACTTCGGCATAGAGTTCGAGCGGACCCCAATTGTATCCCACCCTTGCGCCGACCGTCGCCGCGAAGTCGATATCGCCGAGGCCACGCAGCATGTCGTGATCGTCCTCGTCACGGCCCGTTTCATAACCGACCCTGCCCGCAAACGAAAAGCCGCTGTGCTCAAGGACCGTCACGGAAAGACCGCGAGGATCGACCTCCACCCAACCACCATAGGTGATCGCTATCATGGGTATCGGACTGACCTTGAAGTCGCCGCTGCCCTCATATTCCGGCTTATAGCTCGCGCCGGCGCCGATAATCAGGCCCCACTTCGGTTCGGCCCGTTCCGGCTCGAATCGCCTTTCGTCAAAGACGGGCCCGGGCGTCTGGTCGGCGATGGCAAAATCAGCGGCACGAGCCCCTGTCGTCACTGCCAGCACGGTTAAACTTGCGCTTATCGACAATGGCTTGAGAAGCGGATGATTTTTTTTAACGCGCAGCATATTTGCTCCAGATAAGTTGACCGGCCATGCTGGTATGCAGCGGTTGGCGGTATTCGTGGCCCCTTCACTCCTTCCCACGGGGGTATCCAGGCATGTGTGTTTTTTTGTTTCGGTTTATTGCAACACAGGATGGCGAGACGTTTCCCCTGAGTGTCGACTGATCACGTGGGAATGACATTCCAGCACTTCGACGCCTCTGTGAAAATTGGCCTCATAGATACGAGGAGTGCGCCCAATCCTTCAGGTCTGAGGGCGCTCATACAGAGGTGACGGCCACAATTTCTCGGGGCAAACGTGGCAGGATCAGGTGAGTCGATTTGGCAATAGAAACAAACCGCAACAAAACAAAATTCAATTTTGGCCCTAAAAGCCTATAATTCGGCGTGAGGTTAGAGCCGAATCCGATGAACAACGATCGCGCCGCCGCCGCCCACACTCGCCAGGTCCTCGTTTTACTTTCCAAGTCGGCGGGGATTGGCTGCTCGCAGCGGCCCGATCATGAGGTAGCCACCATGTCCGGTCCGCATCCTCTCAACCAGGCGGTGATCGCGCAAGCGCTCCACGATTTGCGCAACGGCCAACTCCGCAAGGCCATATTCATGCGGTTTCAGGACGAGGACCTCGAAGCTCTGAAGTGGTTGCGGTCCGCGCAAGGTGCCAGACCATTACAACATTCACAAACCCCAAACCGCAGCGCTCATATCTGCTGCAGCCGACACATGATGCTGCCGGGTTAAGCCATGCTGAAAAGCCAAGGGAAAGGGCTTGAAGGCAAGAATTCAGGGGAAGGGAATTAGGGGAAATGGCTCTATCCAGAAGAGGCGAGGAAAAGGCAAAAGGGCTTCCCTTCCGAAGCATTTCCATATGTAGGGGAGGAGCAATCGAGTTATCGCCGCTTTGTCTTTCGCTTGTCCTGAAAAGAGATGATTTTCGCACCTTCTCGAAGCTGGTCTAGGTAGTCCGCCCACCATTGCATCATCGCAACGCGCTCATCCCAATATTGTCCACGCGCATACGCGCGGCGGACAGCGCTTCCCTCCATATGTGCAAGCTGGCGCTCGATAGCATCCACGGACCATTTGCCGCTTTCGTTTGCAAGCGTGGCAAACGCTGCGCGGAAACCGTGGCTTGTCATCTGGTCCTGGCCGAAGCCCAACCGGCGCAGGGCAATTGTCGTGGTGTTCTCCGAAATCGGAATTTTGGACGAAGTTGTGGACGGGGAAATGAATGAAGATTCGCCTCGATCTGTCAGCGGGTGCAATGCCTTGAGGATCGCAATCGCCTGATCAGGCAGGGGTGTGGCATGGACACGCCGCATCCTTCATGCGTCCCGATGGAACGGTCCACGTCCGCTTTTCGAAATCGATTTCGTCCCACCGTGCGGCCCGGACCTCGCCGGGCCGAAGGGCAAGCAGCGCCATCAGCTTCAACGCGGCGATCGTGGTCGGTTGACCGCCTTCCCAGGAATAGACCGCGCGCATCAGCACACCGAGCGGCTCTGGCTTCACGATAGCGGCTCGATGTCGAACGTTGGGGGCCGTCAGCGCGCCTCTGAGATCGGCAGTCGCATCCCGTTCCGCCCAGCCGTTGGCAACGGCAAACCGCAGGACGCGGCCGATGGTCGAGCGCAAGCGCCGCGCCGTTTCGTAGTTCCCCTTGGCCTCGATAGGGCGAAGCACGGCGAGAACATCCTTCGGCGCGATCTCATGCACAGGCTTGTCCGCCAAGCCCGCGGCCAGATCGACAAGCAACCAGCGCGCCTTGCCCATCGTGACAGCTGCCCGCCCTTCCTTCTCCGCCTTGGTCAGATATTTTTCCGCGACTGCGGCAAAGGTGTTTTCTGCGGCCTCTTTGGCAGCCTTCACAGCGACCTTGCGCTCTTTCTTTTCCTCGCCCGGATCGATGCCTGCCTCAAGTAGCCCTTTTGCCTTCCGCGTGCTTCCCGCGCGTCGGCAAGCAGGGTTGCCGGATATGAACCGAGAGCGAGCAGCTTTTGGCGACCTGCGAAACCATAAGCAAGCCGCCACAATCGACTGCCGTTCGGGTTTACGAGCAGGAACAGGCCCCCGCCGTCCGTCAGCTTGAATGGCTTGTCGCACGGCTTGATGGATCGGAGCGCCGCATCACCGAGTCTGTCCGTCGTCATATGCTGGTGCCTGTTTGGTACCGTTATGCCGATACCAGCAATCATACCAACAAATTTTGCGGATGCCAACGGGCGCCAGAAAACGTCATCAGACGTAGACTGGTGAAATTCCTTGAGAATTTCGGTATTTCTCAGACGTCCTTGGACGTTGAAAAACTAGGAAATGGTGCCCAGAAGAGGACTCGAACCTCCACACCCTTGCGAGTACCAGCACCTGAAGCTGGCGCGTCTACCAATTCCGCCATCTGGGCGACGAGGAGGCATGTAAAAGGAGGGGGCTTTCCTGTCAACAGGCATTTTGAAGTTTTATGCTTCTTTACCCGAAAACCTGTCGTAAATCCGTCTTCCCAACCCCGCATTAACCTCTCAAGAGATTGATATTAAATACGAAAGATGCTCGAAAACTTCTTTCGTGCCCGGCGGTGACGCCGGTGTCAGGCTCCGAAGGCGTCCTCATAGGCCTGCGGGCGAAAGCCGACGAGAATCGTTCCGTCCTTTTCGAGCACCGGGCGCTTGATCAGCGAGGGCTGCGCCAGCATCAGTTCGATCGCCTTGTTGCGGTCGATATCCTGCTTCTCCTCTTCGGAAAGCTTGCGGAAGGTCGTGCCCTGACGATTGAGCAGGGTTTCCCACCCCGTCTTGCCGCTCCAGCTTTCCAGAACGTCGCGGCCGATGCCCTCCACCTTGTAGTCGTGGAACCGATAATCGACACCATGCTGGTCGAGCCAGGTGCGGGCCTTCTTCATCGTATCGCAGTTGCGGATACCGTAGATGATGATCGTCATGGAATGCAAACCTCATGCAAGGGGACAGGCGGCGGATTCGTCGCCCTCCCCGCCGAAGAGAAGGGCACGCAACCGAAGCGGCGTTCCGGACCGGGTGATAATGGAACGCCGAAACCGTGGCAATTGCAATCTCGTCGCCGAGACAGCTGGCACCGCGGTCAGTCCTCGAGCGTTCCCGGCGGGCGCTGCCGGGCGCTCGGCCCGGCGCAGGCAATCTTCATCAGGTCGCCGTTGCGGCGCACGTAGCGGCGGGAAACGCGCGTCACGACCAGGCCGTCCTGCGGTGCGTGAAGCGTCACCTCGCCATCGGCGAAGCCCGGACGGGCGATGATCGTCGCCAGCCCGTCGCCAGCCTTGACCCTGTCTCCGACCCGGCGATGGAACAGCACCGTGCCGGCCTCCGGGGCGCGGATCATTTCCACCCAGTCGAGCGGCAGCACCGGCCCGTCGAAGCTATGCGGCGAACCGGCTTCGGCCGCGACGACGCCCCGCATCGCGAGAAAGCGCAGGAGACCGGCCGCGTCCCGTTTCGCCGTATCCCTATCCACATCGGCGAGACCGCGCAACTCGACGGTGACGGCAAGCCGGCCGGCCGGCAGCCCGTCATGGGGTGCGTCCATCCTGAAGGCGTGGGCCACGGCCTCCTCGAACGCCGTGCTCGCCCCATCGGACAGAAAGACCGCATCCATGTCGAGAGCCTCCGCCAGATCGGCCGCCCCGGGCCAGAAAACGGAATGCAGATAGGCATATTGCAGGGATTCGTCGTCGCAATGCAGATCGAGCACCAGGTCCGCCCCCAGCGCCGTGTGCAGCACATGCCGCTTCAGGCGCTCGACTGCGCTGAACGTTCCGAGGTTTTCCAGCAGGCCATCGCGGCCGGATAGCGGAACCAGGGGAAAATCACGGTTGAAATTGGTGCGCGAGCCGAGATCGAAACGGCCCTGCATCTCGCCGAAATGGCTCTGGGCGAGGCCTATCGGATTGGCATGCGGCACGACGGTGATATCGCCGCGAATGGCGCCCCTCGCCTCGGCTTCGGCCAGTGCCCCGAGCAGGAAGTGCGCCAGCGCCGTGCCGGGCAGTTCGCCGGCATGGAGGGCGGCCTGAATATAGACGGAAGGTGCGGCCGGCACCGTGCCGCTGAAGCGGAAAACCGGGAGGCGCCACGCCACGCCCGGCGTGTCGCCATCGATCACGAGGTCGGAAACATCCATGCGCCTGCCCGTAGTCCTGCGCGCGCGATTTCGCGACGCTTTCAAAGGAAATGCCTGTGCAGCGAAGCGGATCGTTCCGCCTCGCCGCACAGGTATTAGCCTTTGCGGGCAAGCGCCTGTCAAGGCGCAGCGCGGCCGCTCAGGCGGCGAAGCGCGGTGCGTGGTTGAGATGGGCGCGAATGGCGCGCTGCACGTCCTGCACGGAGTGGAAGTGCTGGTTGTCGAGGCCGATCACATGGTACTTCACCGCGATGAACCGCAGCCGGTTCTGATCGGGAATGACGATCCCGACGGGAACACCCTGATATTCTACGACTTGCTTCTGCATGAAAAACTCCTGCCAGCAGCGAGCTGCCGGGCTGTCTCTTAATTTCGCTTTGTAAGGGAAAGATGACGGGCGAGCGTCACATTCGTTCAAGCGAGCGGCGACAGGTGCGTTTCAGGCGGCAGCACGCAACCGGCCAGGGCAGCGTATGACGCGCGGATACATGAATCATCGCATACTCTCCTCTGGTTGGCAGGCTTCATTCCTGCGGACAAATCCGGTCTCATTGAATGTATTTGATGAGACATGAATATGATTTCCCACAAAATAAGTCAACTAATATGGCCCCACAATGGCAAAATTTTGCTGATTTTTCCTCCATTTAGTGGAATAGAGGTACGATCTTCTCTTTGCTCCGGAAACCCGGCGGATTTTATACTCACGGAAAAGACGCCTCCCCACAGAAGAAAATTAAGCACTTCGTCATACACGATGAAGGACCATCCATGCATTCGACGAAAGGAACTCCTTTGCCCGCCGTTCAGTTCCCCGCATGCTTTCGGGCGCCGTCGCCGACCGGCAGCGGCGAAATGGCACTGCACGTCCGCCCCACACCGCGGGGGTATTGCCGATGACCAAGAACCACCCCAACACCCTGCATCTGATCAGCGACGCGCTGAACAACGCGGCAATCGTCGCCCGCACAGACGTCCGCGGCACCATCACCTTCGCGAACTCCAAATTCTGCGAGATCAGCGGCTACTCCGAAGAGGAGCTGATCGGGGCGAACCACCGCATTCTCCGCTCGGGCGTGCATGACAAGGCCTTCTTCCGCGACATGTACCGCGTCATCACGCAAGGAGGTATCTGGCACGGGGAAATCTGCAACCGACGCAAGAACGGCAATTTCTACTGGGTCGATACGACCATCGTTCCCCATTTCGACGATGCCGGCCGCCTGGCGAGCTACACCGCCGTTCGTTTCGACATCACCGGCCGCAAGCAGGCCGAAAGCGAGCTGCTCGCCAATCGCACCGAACTGGAAAAGGCCGTCAACATCGACGGGTTGACCGGTCTTCCCAACCGCCGCTGCTTCCAGGAGCATCTGGAAGGCAGGCTGCGTCTGGCGTCGTCGTCCGGTTCGTCGCTCTGCCTGGCCCTGCTGGACATCGACGCCTTCAAGGAAATCAACGACACGTTCGGCCACGATACCGGCGACCAGCTCCTGAAGACCGTTGCCAGCCGCCTGCGGACACTGGCCGGCGACACGGTCTTCATCGCCCGGCTGGGCGGCGACGAATTCGCCATCGTCATCGACGGAATGCCGGCGGAAGAGGCCGGCAAGCTGGTCCATGCAGCACAGGAGGCCCTGCGCGCGCCGTTTTCCATCAATGACCGGCAAAGGCACAGCACCACCAGCATCGGCATCGCCCTGTGCCCCGAACATGCAAGCGACACCGAAAGCCTCTTCAAGATGGCCGATATCGCGCTCTATTACGCCAAGGGCATGGGCCGCGACCGCTGCGAACGCTTCCACAGCGCATTCAAGGACGCCATAGACCGCCGCGGCGAACTGCTGGGCGAGATCGAGACCGGGCTGGGAGAGGGCCAGTTCTCGCTTTCCTACCAGCCGATCGTCGATGCCCGCCCCGGCAGACCCGTATCGCTCGAAGCCCTGCTGCGCTGGCAGCATCCGCACCTCGGCCTGATTTCGCCCGAACGCTTCGCGGAAGGCATGCGCGATCCCGCCATCCAGGCCGAAATCGGCTTTTACGTGCTCAAGCGCGCGCTGACCGACTATGCCGCGATGAACCGGCAGGGCATGGCGATCGGGCGCGTCGCCATCAACCTGACCAATGCCGACCTCCGCTCCGAGACGTTCATCGACCGCTTCTTCGAGCTCTGCAAGACGCTGGAGCTTGATCCGTCCCATCTTTGCGTGGAAGTCACCGAAGGCATGTTTCTCGGGCGCAACCTGACCCAGGTGCGCAATCGCCTGAAATGCCTGCACGATGCCGGCGTCGAGATCGCCCTCGACGATTTCGGCACGGGATATGCCTCGCTGACGCATCTGCGCCAGCTTCCCTTCGACCGGCTCAAGATCGACCGCAGCTTCATTACCAACATCATGAAAAGCCCTGAGGATCTGGCGATCGTGCGCGGCATGGTCGGCATCGCCCACAATCTCGGCAAGACGGTGACGGCAGAGGGCGTGGAAACGCTCGATCAGGCCAAACTGCTGTTGCGACTCGGCTGCGACCATCTCCAGGGATGGTATTTCGCCAAGGCCACCGCGCCGGAGCTTCTGCAACAGGTAGTGGCGTCGATGCCGGGTCTCCCGCCGGTCGGCATCGCCAAACCCCGCGCCGCCCGATCGCAAGCCCGCCACACCGGGCCGTGACCGGGATCAGTCCATCCGCGCGTCGGAGGGGTTGATGCCGGGCATCCATGCACCCCGGGCCGGCAGTTCGCGGCTCTCGACGACGATGCCGTTCTTCTCGCAGCGGTAGACCTGGCGCGGCAAGGTGCGGCGGAAGCCCGCCCTGGGGTCGTCGTTGCGATAGCTGCGCAGGGCCGTGGTGCAGGTGAAGCCGTCCGCACGGCTCGCCTCCAGTTCCTCGGGCGTCTTGACACCGGGCAGGTCCTTGTAGGCGGGAAGCCTCACCTCGGGCAGGATGGTATCGAATTTCAGCTTTGGCGGGTTCTTCTCCGCCGCACCCGCAGGCAGGGCGATGCAGGCGGCCAGAACGATCATGAGCGGGCGCAGGTTCATCGGGGCCTCCTGTAGCCGGTCGGCGCATCGTAGAGCCGGCCGATCCGTTCGACAGCCGCATCGAGGTTTTCGCGCGCGACCGTCATCGTCAGCCCGTTGGCATGGAGGAGGGTCTCCCCGTCCTCCATGATGCCGACATGCCCCTTCCAGAAGACCAGATCGCCGCGGCGCAGCGCCTCGCGCCCGACAGGCTGGCCGAGACCGGCGGCCTGCATGTCGGAATCGCGGGGAGCGGAAGCGCCGGCCATCATCATGGCGAGCTGCACGAGACCCGAGCAATCGATGCCGAAGCCGGAGCGGCCACCCCAGAGATAGGGCGTTTCGAGAAAGCGGGCGGCAATCGCCACGTAATCGTCGCCCGCCGCCGTCCCGACCGGCAGGAGATGGGCAGCGGCCACCGCACCTCCGCCCTCCATCAGCGCATAGCGCGTGCCGCGGGTTTCCTCCTCGCCGACGATGGCGACGCGGCTTCCCATCGAAAGCTCGCCGGCATGGGGAAAGCGTAGGTCCGGGCCGGGATAGACGAAGGTGCGCGGCACGGCCACCCAATGGGTCGCATCCTCCATCGCGTCGGAAATCTCCTCCTCCGGCAGATAGCCGACATAGCCGTCGATATCGGACTGCACGAAGGCCCATTCGTCCCGGCGGTCGAAAACGGTCAGCGTTTCGCCGAACAGAAGCTGCGTGTCGATGGACGCGCGGAAATCCGGATGCGGGCGCAGCGCCGCCACCGGAACGGCGACCGACGCGGGCTCGCCCTCGACGAAACGTTCGGCCTCGACCCGGCCCTTCAGGCGGATATCCGCGAGATCGGAACGAAAGGCGTTGAGACGGCGGTCGAGCATGCGGGCATTCCCCTGGATGACAGATGCGGCGGCACGTCCTCAGACGTCCAGCCGATGGCCTTCGGCGATGATCAGGTCGCCGAGGCGCTCGAGATAAAGCGCGCCCGAAACGGTGCGGCGGATGACGACGTTGCGCCGGTCGCGCTCGTCGCGCATGCGCTCTACCAAACCCATTTCGCCCATCGTGTCCAGAGCCCGCGTGATCACAGGTTTCGTGACGCCGAGTGCCGCCGCCAGCCCGCGCACCGTGTGCGGCGGCGGCTTCAGGTAAATATGCAGCAGGATGGCCATCTGGCGCAATGTCAGATCGGACCGCTCCTGCCGGACCTGCGCGAGCGTCACCGCATGCCAGAGCAGGAGCGCCTGCGACGGGTTCATTTCGACGGGCAACGGAAGGCTCCGCGTTGTCGTTTCGCTTCCGTTTCATTTTCCGTCAATGCGGGCCGGTTGACAAGCGAATCAGACGAACCGCGTCGATATGTGATGGTAGAGCGCGCGGATCGCCTGCGCCTCTCCGCCCGCCGGGCCGTGCGCACGCTGCGACGGCGCCCAGCCATAGACGTCGAAATGCACCCATTGTTTCGCGGCCTTGACGAAGCGGTTCAGGAAAAGCGCGGCGGTGACGGAGCCGGCCATGCCGCCGGAGGGCGCATTGGTGAGGTCGGCGATTCGCGCGGACAGATCCTTCTCGTATCCGCGGTAGAGCGGCAGCCTCCACACCGGATCGTCGGTTTCGATGGACGAATCGGCGATGCCGGCGGCCAGGTCCTCGTCATCGGTGAAGAAGGGCGGCACGTCAGGCCCGAGCGCGACGCGGGCGGCTCCGGTCAGGGTCGCCATGTCGATCAGCAGGTCGGGGGCCTCCTCGTCGGCATAGGCAAGGGCATCGGCGAGGATCAGGCGGCCTTCCGCATCGGTGTTGTCGATCTGCACCGTCAGCCCCTTGCGGCTGCGATAGACGTCGCCGGGGCGGAAGGCGTCGGCGGAGATCGAATTCTCGACCGCGGGCACGATGACCCGCAGATCGACCTTCAGCCGGGCATCCATGATCATCAGGGCAAGGGCAAGCACATTGGCCGCGCCACCCATGTCCTTCTTCATCAGCGCCATGCCCGCCGCCGTCTTGATGTCGAGGCCGCCGGTGTCGAAACACACGCCCTTGCCGACCAGCGTCAGCCGGGGATGGCCGCGCTTGCCCCAGCGCATTTCCATCAGGCGCGGCGCCTGGGGTCCGGCGCGGCCGACGGCATGCACCAGAGGGAAATTCGCGCCCAGCAGCGCATCGCCGGTGATGACGCTAACCTCCGCCTTGTAATGGGCGGCCAGCGCGCGGAAGACCTCCTCCAGCTTCACCGGCCCCATGTCGTTGGCCGGCGTGTTGATGAGATCGCGGGCGAGGTAGACCGCCGCCAGCTCGCGGCGCACCAGGACTGCGTCCGCATCCGCCGGAACGAGCAGCTTCGGCTGGGCGGAGGGCTCCGGTTTGTAGCGGTCGTAACCGTAGGCGCCGAAGCCGAAGCCCAGTGCCAGGCGGTTGGCGGTCAGCGGCGCGGTCTCGACGTGCCAGTCGCCCGGCGGCAGCAGTCGTGCCAGCTTTCCGGTGAGAAAGGGCGTTTCGCGCGGGTTGCTTCCCAGGCCGAACAGCGCGCCGCCCAGATGGCCGTCCGGCGTGGGGATGAGAAGAAGCGAGCCGTTGGTGGCCTTGAAGCCGGCCTTTCGCGCCCAGTCGAGCGCCGCCGGTTCGATGGTTCCCGTTTCGATATGGGCGGGCGTGACCGCGAAAACGGGAAGGGTTCTGGCCCCCTTCTGGCAGAAGGGAGTGGCTCTTTCGATGAACTGATAGGGCTGCATGGCGACCTTCGGATAGGGCAGAATCGATGCGTTAACGATCTGTTAGGGTTAACAGATTATTGCTGACTTGAGGATTGCGCCGCGTCCAATGCCTGCAAAGCGGCGAAAAAGGGCCTGAATCGGGAGCCAACCCATGCCGCAGATATCGTCCGAGTCGAACAGCCGCCTCTTGCGCAGCGTCGCGGCGATCATGATCGCCCTGCCGCTGGTCGCCTGCGCGTCGGGTCGCGAAATCACCGGCTCTACACGAAGCGCCTCGGCACCGCTTTCCGACTCGGGCAAGCCGATCGAGAACATGACGGCGAGCGAACTGGCCGACGCCACCCGCCGATACGGCGCGGCCTATGAAAAGAACCCGAAGGACCGCGCTATCGGCCTGAACTACGCCAACGTCCTGCGCATGACGGGCCGCAACGCGCAGTCGCTGGCCGTGATGCAGCAGATAGCGATCTCCTATCCGAACGACCGCGAGGTTCTGGCCGCCTACGGCAAGGCGCAGGCCGGGGCCGGCCAGCTCGACGAGGCGCTGGCGACGATCCGCCGCGCCCAGACCCCCGACATGCCCGACTGGCGTCTCGTATCCGCCGAGGGCGCCGTCCTCGACCAGCTCGGGCGTGCCAACGAGGCCCGCCGCCGCTACAACGACGCATTGCAGATCCAGCCGAACGAGCCGAGCATCCTTTCGAACCTCGGCATGTCCTATCTCCTGACCGGCGACCTGAAATCGGCGGAAAGCTATCTGCGCTCGGCAATGGCCCAACCGGCGGCCGACAGCCGCGTGCGGCAGAACTATTCGCTGGTCATCGGCCTTCAGGGCCGCTTCGCCGAAGCCGAAAAGATCGCGCGGCAGGAACTTTCGCCGCAGCAGGCGGACGCCAACCTCGCCTATCTGCGCAGCATGCTCTCCCAGCAGAATGCCTGGCAGGCCCTTGCCCAGAAAGACAAGCCGCAGGCCGGCGGCTGAATCCCCTCCCCGTTTTCGCAGGACCGCCGCACGCCTGGCGCGGCGCGATCAGAAGGTGTCGGCGACCTGGATGCCGGCCGGGCCGAGGATCACGGCGATCAGCACCGGAAGGAAGAACAGGATCATCGGCACGGTGAGCTTCGGTGGCAGCGCCGCGGCCTTCTTTTCGGCCTCGTTCATGCGTTCGTCGCGGCTCTCCTGGGCCAGCACGCGCAGCGCCGCGGCAATCGGCGTGCCGTAGCGCTCCGCCTGGATGAGCGCCTGCACGACGCTTTTCACGATATCGAGCTGCGTACGGGTTCCGAGGTTTTCGAGCGCCGTGCGGCGATCCTGAAGGAAGGAAAGCTCGGCTGTCGTCAGCACCATTTCCTCGGCCAGTTCAGGCGAGGCCTCGGCCATTTCCTCGGCGACGCGCCGCATCGAGGCTTCCATAGAAATTCCCGATTCGACGCAGATCAGCATCAGGTCGAGCGCATCCGGCCAGGCGCGCTTGATCGAAAGCTGGCGCTTGGCCATCTTGTTGGAAACGAACATGTTCGGCGCGTAGAAGCCGACGTAACCGAAGACGATCACCCCGAACAGGCGCATGGGCAGCGGCTTGTCGGCCAGATTGCCGAGCACGAACAGCCAGATCAGCGCCAGGACGATGAAGACAAACGGCAGGAGGAAGCGCGCAACGAGAAAGACGTTCAACGCGTTCTGCGAGCGATAGCCGGCCGCCTTCAGCTTGTTCACGGTGTTGGCGTCGACCAGCGCCTCGCGCAGATTGAAGCGCTCGACGATCTGCTTGACCGAGGTGTTGTTGGTGCCGCGCAGCGAGGCGCGCCCGATCGCCGTCTCCGAGGCGAGCCGCGCCCGCTCGCGGGCGCGGATCTGCTCGCGCTCGGAGGAGACGGCGCGCATGCGCTTTTCCAGCCCCTCGCGCTCCAGATAGGGCTGTACCAGCGCGTAGAGCGTGCCGAACACCGCGACGGCGACCAGAACGGCAATGATCATCGACGTGTCCATCGTTCCCTCCCCGTCAGATGTCGAAGTTGATCATGTTGCGCATCACCAGAATGCCGATCGACATCCAGACCCCCGATACGCCGAGAATGATGTGGCCGCGCACGTCGTTGAACAGCACCGAGATGTAATCGGGCGACGTCAGGTAGACGAGCAGGGCGACGATGAAGGGCAGCGCACCGATGATGACGGCGGAGGCCTTCGCCTCCATCGACAGCGCATTGACCTTGGCCCGCATCTTGCGGCGCTCGCGCAGCACCCGCGACAGGTTTGCCAGCGCCTCGGACAGATTGCCGCCGGCCTGCGACTGGATGGCGATGACGATCGAGAAGAAGTTCACCTCCTGAAGCGGCATGGTGTGGATGATGCGGGCGCAGGCATCGGCCACCGACAGCCCCATCTGCTGGGATTCGACGGCGCGGCGGAACTCGCTCCTGACGGGCTCCTGGCCGTCGGCGGCGATCAGGCGCAGGGCGTCGTTGAGCGGCAGGCCGGACTTGATCGAGCGCACCATGACGTCGAGCGCGTTCGGAAACTCTTCGAGGAACTTCTTCTTGCGCCGGTTCAGCAGATAGTTCAGCCCGAAATGGGGAAGACCGACGCCGGCGATGAAGCCGACGCCGAGGCAAAGCAGCGGATTGAAGCCCGCCAGCAGCACCACCAGCATTATGAACAGGCCGAAACCGCCGCCCATCAGGAAGAACTGGCGCGGCGAGATCGACAGCCCGGCCTGGATCAGCCGGGTCTTGACGCTGCCGCTGCCGGCCTTGCGGTTCTTTTCCACCTGCTTGCGCTCGAGGTCCCGCAGCGAATCCTGCACCGACTTGCGGCGCTTGGAAATTTCCGCGATGCGGTCGCGCGACGCCTTGATCTTGGCCCGGTCCGTTTCGGCGGACTTGACGCGCCGGACGCGGTTTTCCGTCTTCTTTTCCACCTCGAGGCGGTTGTAAAGCAGGCCCCAGGTGATCGCGCCGGCGGAAATGGCGGCAAGGACGACAATCGCCGCTACGGTCAGGTCCATCGCTCCATTCCTCCGTTAACCGTGCGGGGCGCGCCGGATGCGCGTCAACCGACCTGCTTTTCCATAGCGTCGAGCGTTTCGGCGAGGCGCTTCTCTTCGTTGTAATAGCGGGCGCGATCCCAGAAATGCGGCTTGCCGATGCCGGCGGAGACGTGGCGGCCGATGATCCTGCCGTTGATGTCCTCGCCCTCGATCTCGTAGCGGACCAGATCCTGCGTCACGATCACATCGCCTTCCATGCCGACCACTTCGGTCACATGGGTGATGCGGCGCGAACCGTCGCGCAGGCGCGCCGCCTGAATGATGATGTCGACCGAACCGGAGATGATCTCGCGGACCGTCTTGGCCGGCAGCGTGTAGCCGCCCATCGCGATCATCGATTCCATACGGCTCAGGCATTCGCGCGGCGTGTTGGCATGGATGGTGCCCATCGAGCCGTCGTGGCCGGTGTTCATCGCCTGAAGGAGATCGAACACCTCCGGTCCACGCACTTCACCGACGATGATGCGCTCTGGACGCATGCGCAGGCAGTTCTTGATGAGGTCGCGCATGGTGACTTCGCCCTCGCCCTCAATGTTCGGCGGGCGGGTTTCCAGACGCACCACATGCGGCTGCTGCAATTGCAGTTCCGCGGTGTCCTCGCAGGTGATGACGCGCTCGTCCGTCTCGATGTAGCGCGTCAGGCAGTTCAGCAGCGTCGTCTTGCCCGAGCCGGTGCCGCCGGAAATGACGACGTTGCAGCGGGTGCGGCCGATGATCTGGAGCAGGACCGCCCCTTCCGGCGTGATCGCGCCGAAGCGGACGAGCTGGTCGAGCGTCAGCTTGTCCTTCTTGAACTTGCGGATGGTGAGCGCCGGCCCGTCGATGGCCAGCGGCGGGGCGATGACGTTGACGCGCGAGCCGTCGGGCAGGCGGGCGTCGCAGATGGGGCTCGATTCGTCGACGCGGCGGCCGACCTGGCTGACGATGCGCTGGCAGATGGACAGGAGCTGGGTATTGTCGCGGAAGCGGATTTCCGACTCGACGGTCTTGCCGCCCACTTCGATGAAGGTCTGGCCCGAGCCGTTGACCATGATGTCGGCGATGTCGTCGCGGGCCAGCAGCGGTTCCAGCGGACCATAGCCCAGAACATCGTTGCAGATGTCCTCGAGCAGGTCTTCCTGCTCGGCGATCGGCATGGCGATGTTCTTGATGGTGATGATGTCGTTGACGATGTCGCGGATTTCCTCGCGCGCGCTTTCCGTGTCGAGCTTGGCGAGCTGCGACAGGTCGATCGTGTCGATGAGCGCGGAAAAGACCTGCGTCTTGGTATCGTAATAGTCCTCGTCGCGGGCGGGACGGCGGCGCGCCGGTGCGGCCGGCGCCTGCATGGCCGGCGGCGTCATCTGCTGGCGCGGCTGGCCATGATCGAGCCGGGGCTCCGCCAGGATCTCCGGCCCCGCCGAAACGGGCGCGGATGCCGGCAAAGCCGCGGGCGCAGCCGGCGGCGCCGTCTGAACCGGCGCAGCGGGTTTCCTGCCGAAGCCATCGTTACCGCGTTTTCCAAACATGCCCTGTTTCCATCTTCACCCGGGTCCGGAACTGCGAAAGCTCCGGCATTCACGTCACTACTTGCGCTTGCGCAATATCGAGAGCACCGATTCCAGGCCGCCCTTCTTCTGCTTCTTAGCCGCAACGCGGCCGGTCACGACATGGGATATCTGCGAGAAGGTCTCGGCGATCGAGGATTTCGGATCGACCTCGAAGATCATGCGGCCGCTGTTGGCGGCATTGCCGAACATCTGCACGTCGAAGGGAATGACGGCGAGCGGCTCGATCTCCAGCGGCTCGAAGAAATCGTCAGGCGCGATTTCCGGGCGCTTCGGCATCCCCACCTGGTTCAGCACGAGATGCGGCGGCCTGTCGTTCGGCCGCAGCTTCTTCAGCGCGTCCAGCATGTTCTTGGTGTTGCGCAGGTTGGCGAGATCGGGAACGGCCGTGATCACCACCTCGTCGACATCGGCGAGGATGGAGCGCGTCCAGTCCGACCATAGATGCGGCACGTCGAGCACGGACACGGGAGCGCTGCGCTGCAGCACCTCCATGACCGGCAGGAAGGCCCCGCTTTCGAAATCGTAGGCCCGGTCGAGCAGCGACGGCGCGGCAAGCAGCGACAGGTGTTGCGAGCATTTCGTCAGCAGGCGGTCCAGAAACACCTCGTCGAGACGGTCGGGCGCGAACACGGCCTCCGCGATGCCCTGGGCCGGGTCCTGGTCGAAATCGATGTTCGCCGTGCCGTAGGGCAGGTCGAGATCGGCGAGGATGGTCTCCGAGGAAAACAGCGTCGAGATGCCGAAGGCGCAATTGTGGGCGATGGTCGAGGAACCGACGCCGCCCTTCGCGCCGATGAAGGCGATCGAGCGACCGAGCGGTTCCGCATCGGGATCGACGAAGATCGCCGCGATCGACGTCAGCAGTTCGGGCATGCCCACCGGGCTCACCAGGTACTCCGAAACGCCGTTGCGGATCAGTTCGCGGTAGAGCGCGATGTCGTTGTAGAGGCCGATGACGATGACGCGGGTGTTGGGGTCGCAGACCTCCGCCAGCGGCCCGAGCTCCGGCAGGATGTCCTCCGGCCCGGCGTGGGTTTCGATGATGATGAGGTTCGGCGTCGGCGCGGCCGAGAACATGTTGGCGGCCGCGGAGACCGAACCGCCCGTCACCCGCATGCCGACCTTGGCCATGCGTCGGTCGGCCGCAAGCCGCTCCATGACCCGCTGCACCTCCGGGCTTTCGCAAAACGCATGCACGGAGATGCGCGGCAGCGGCCGCAGCGTTTCCAGATCGGAGGGATGGGCGCCCTCGTCCATCGCCGAACCGGCAAGGTCGTCGGGCCTGCGGATTTCGTAATCGACTGCGCTCATCTCGTGCGTTCCATTCCCTGACGACGTCCGGTCAATTGCTCATGTCCTTCAGCTCGGTATATGTCGTGCGGTAGCGTTCAAGCGCGTTTGCGCGGGATTCCGCATCCGCCGGGGTCATGGCCCGCGGGCCGATCAGATCGGAGGGATTGGCGATCTGCGCTGCGAGATTGTTCTGATAGGCGCAACCGAAATTGTGGTACTGGCGATTCGCCATGTCGGGGGCGATGTTCTTCGGCCATTCGCCGCAGGTGCTGGCGACCATCGCGGTGGTCGCGACATAGCTCAGGCGGATCGGAGCGGATTCGCCGCCGGGAACCGCGTAGCTGCCCTCCACGATGTAGCGCGAATCGACGCCGCCGCGCTTCAGTTCGGCGACAATCTGGCTGCGGGCCGCCTGCGCCGCGGCAGAATTCGGCGCGCCCTGCGGGTAAAGAACCTGCACCGTGCCCTGCGAGCGCTCCACACGCGACCTGGCGAACCCGCGAATCACTTCGCGCGAGGCCATGTTCAGACCGTGGTCGCCGGCGGCGATCGGGACGTCCATCGAATGTTCTGCCTCGGTGACGACGATCGGATGGCGCTCGCGATAGTCGTCGATGGAGCCGGTGGTCGTGCCGTCGCGGGCGCTCCCGCAGGCCGAAAGCAGGAGAACCAGCGACAGACCGCCGAGGATGCGGAGCGGGCCAACCTTGATTCCACCGGACATTTTCCCGTCCCTTCCGTCGAACGGCCTGATGGTTTCACTCATCTTCATGACGCCGTTCCTCACTTGTAGATAAAGCCGACATTGCCGTGATAGGAACCCGGCTGAACCTGTTCCTTGCGACCGTAGATCTTGTTCACCCGGTCGAGCAGGAACGTGCCCGCATCGTTGGCAGCCGAGAAGTTGTCGTCAGGCCGGGCGAGTTGATTGCGCGCCACCGGACGCACGAGATAGGGCGTGGCAATGATCACGAGTTCGGTTTCGGACCGCTCGACGGTCTTGTCGCGGAACAACGCGCCGAAGATCGGCAACTTGTTGGCGACAGGGGTCCCGTTGGTCGTATGCCTCTGGTCGTCCTGGATGAGGCCGGCCAGCGCCAGCGATCCGCCGGACGGCAATTCGACCGAGGTCTCCATGTCGCGCTTGCGGTACTCCACCCCGGTCGTGGAGCTGATCGGTTCGGAAACCTTCGTCTGGATGCGCAGGCTGATGCGGCCCGAGGAGAGGACGGTCGGCGTGAACCCGAGGGAGATGCCGTAACTGTATGACGTCAGCGTGTAGCTGCCGTTGCCGTCGGGAACATAGTAAAGCCGGTCGCCGCCCGAATTGAAGGTGGCCGACTGGCCGGAAATCGCCGTCAGCGTCGGCTCGGCCAGCGTCTTCAGCACCTTGGCCTGTTCGAGCGCATCGAGGGTCGATTGCAGCGCATATTTGCCGATCTGGCCCGTGACCGTTCCGGACAGGCCGGCGGCGCTGCTGGAAAGGGTCAGAAGGTCGAAGCCGGAGCCCGATCCCTGCTGGACGCTATTGGTGAAGCCGAGCTGCTTCAGCACTTCGCGGCGCACCTCCGCCACCGTGACCTTCAGCGTCACCTGGTCCTCACCCTCGACCGTCAACAGGTTGACCACCTGCGAGGTCTGACGTCCTTCCGCATAGATCGCGGCATCGCCGCCATTGTCGCCGCCCGTCAGCGAGATATTGCGCGTCGTCGCCTCGCCACCCTTGAGGAAGGCCCTGGCCAGTTTGACCACCTGGTCGGAATCCTGTGGCGTGCGCACCGTACCGGTCAGGACGATATTGTCCGAAACGATCTCGATCCTGACATCGGAATCGGGCACGAAACGGCGGAGATTGGCCTCGAGCCCGGAAATGTCACGTTCGATCTCGACATCGAGGCTGACGATCTCCTGGCCGTTGGCACCGAAAATGAAGATGTTCGTCTGGCCGACCGTCTTGCCGAACAGATAGATGCGCCGCGCGGTGCGCGTCACGGCATCGGCCATCGACGGATCGGCGACCAGAATGTCGTGCGCATCGGCCGGCAGGTCGACGACCAGCGCCTTGTTGAGGCCGAGCTTCACGCGCTTGCGGGTGCCGGGACCGCTGTCGGCCACACGCAGGATGCTGGCCGAACCGTTTGCCGCCGCAAGCGCCTGCGGAGCGTGCCAGAGCGGCGGAGGCAGCATGGAGAAACCGATGCCGAGCGCGAGGACAGCCCGGACGGCGGAGAATGTTTTGCGGTTGTTTTTCACTGCCCCGACCTCGCTCATCGCATTTCCGTCCCGTCCTGAACCCCTCCGGCGGAGGCGCCCGCCGCCTGCGTGGCGGGCGAACCGCCGGCGCTCGTCGTGCTGGTCACGATCTCGCCCGACTTGATGAGCTGGATGGCCGGTGCATTCGTGCCGCCGCTCAGGAGATAATCCGCCGAGCGCGTGTCCTCTTCCTGCGCGTCCGCGATGGACCGCAGCGAAAGCGTCAGCCTGTCGGCCATCTGCTGGGCGACCGACATGACCTTGGCCTGGTCGGGCGTGAGTTCGAGCGTCGCCGTCGTGCCGACCACCGCCTTCACGCCGTCGTCGCGCTCCTGAATCTGCTGGTCGATGGCGAGGACCCGGATATTCTCGAGAACGACCTCGGTCGTGTAGCCGCGGCCCGCCGCCTGGCGCACCATGATGATATCGACGCGGTCGTTCGGCAGGATGAAGCCGCCGGCACCGGTCGAAACGGAAATTTCGGTGGCAACCGCCCGCTTTCCGGCCGGCAGCAGGGCCGACATGATGTTGGTCTTCGCATCGGCGATCTTCTCGCGGCGGACCGGCTCACCCGCGAAGAGCGGCATGCGCACCACCGAGCCCGTCACGTCCCTGACAGCGTCGGGCATGGCACGGTCGGTGATGAAGCCGTCGACAAGCGCCGTTTCCGGCCAGTCCGCCCAGCGGACGGCCTTGTCGTTCAGGCGGGAGCCCACGGGCAGGTTCTCGGCGGAGACGAGAACCCTGACGGTCGGCTCCTTCTGGACGATGGTTTCCGCCTGCTGCATGACGACCTGTTTCGTGCCGGTCATCCGCATCGCGATGAGGCCGGCAAGACCGGCTGCGCCGACCGCGACGGCGAGAATGATAATGCGAGCGGGCTTCATGGGCGTTTCCTGCAAATGTGCGCAAGCTGCTGCTTCGTCACACAAGCATGGGCCGCAATGGTGTAATTATGGTTAACAACTTCCTTAAGTGTTCGGTTAACAACAGGTTACGCCAATGGCGCCCCGACGCAAAAAGCCGGCCCAGAGGACCGGCTGCTCATAACCTGTCGTGGCAGCAAGGACTGCCTTCAGCCCGTGCCGGCGAGGCGCATCGCCACCATCGGCGCTTCCGGAAAGGCCATGAAACCGCCGATGGCGATCGCGATGCCATAGGGCACCTTCTTGGCCAGAAGCAGGGAGGAGGGAATGGGCAGCCCCATTGCCAGCACCGAGGCCGACTTGGCCCGCAGGATCAGGATCAACAGGGTCAGCAGGCCGCCGACATAGGCGACGCAGACGAGAAACTCGACCAGCGGCATGCCGAAGCCGTACCACACGGATGCGGCGGTCAAAAGCTTGGCGTCGCCGCCGCCCATGACGTTGAACGCGAACAGGGCGAAGCAGGCGGCAAAGACCGCCGCGCCAGCGACGAGGCTCATGCCGATCTCGCTCCAGGCGAGCCCGCTGAACGGGGCGACGATGAGGAACGCCGCCAGGACGATTGCCGAAACCCGGTTCGGGATCGTCATGGTGAACAGATCGGAAAGCGCCGCGAAGGCGAGGCAAAGCGGCAATACGACGAAGATCGCTGCGGTCGTCATTTCCGGCGCGCTCCTTTCGAAAGATCGGCAATCATTGCTGTCAGGATAGGCCCGCGCCCTTAAGAAAGGGCGAACGGGCGGCAGCATCGCGCCGAAACGAAAACGCCCCGCGAAAACCGCAGGGCGCTCCGATCAGCATAAGCCGATGCAAGCGATCAGCCACCACCCTCGCCGGCACCAGCGGGGATGTTATCCCGGGCTTCACCCATCCGGTCAGAGATCGCGCCGAACGTTTCGTTCAGCGTGTTGCCGAGCGTCGTCGCGCCGGTGATCAGGGCGACGGAAATGAGGGCTGCGATCAGGCCGTATTCGATGGCGGTCGCGCCGGATTCGTCTTTCAGGAACTTTGCGAAAAGCTTGGTCATTACTCTCTCCTAACTCCACTCGTTTTTTCAGCACGTCCGACAACTGTTTCCGTTGTTCGGTTGGCCACAAATTAGCGCAGGCTCATTTCCAGCGATTTAAGGAACAGGGTTAAGAGGGCGCTAAAGGCGGGCCGAAAGGAGGCGTTGGTAAACAAAAGGCTAAGGCGCCCACGCGAATTCGAACCCGGTATTTCCCGGAGCCGTTTCCCGGACCGGCAACGCGTTTGCCTCTATATACGGCCGCCGCGAAGGCGGGCTTAACGCTTCGTTCACCCATCCGGTTCATTTTCGGCACGGAGCTTTTCACGTCCATTTTCGGGATGACCGCGGCCATGACCCTCAAGAACCTGCTTTCCTGTCTGGCGATGGCTGCAAGCGTCTTTCTTCCGCTGAGTGCCGGCCCGGCGAACGCCGCCCCGGAAGGCGACATGCTGCTCGTCTACATGAACCATGCGCGCGTGCTGCGGCTGGACCGGCCGGTGGCCAAGGTCATCATCGGCAACGCCGCGGTTGCGGATGCCACCGTCGCGGATGCCCGCACGATCGTCCTGACCGGCAAGAATTTCGGCACCACCAACCTGCTTCTCCTGGATATCGACGGCAATCCGATCGTCGACGAGCGGATTCTGGTGTCGATCGACGAGGGAAACACGGTGCGCGTCTACAAGCAGACGGAACGGAACGTCTTCTCCTGCGCCCCGAACTGCGAGAAGCATGTGCAGCAGGCGGGCGCCACTGGTCCATAAAACCCGGTGGAATGGACGGAAACGGAAAATAAACCCCTCTCGCCCTACTCTCGTAGTCCTGACTGGATGCGGATACCGGCATGAGCGACGCACAGAACAAGAAGAAACGGCACGTCTCCCGCCGAGGACGCCTGCGGCGTCTCCTGCCCCGCCTGGCAAGATCGCGCGACGGCGCCGCGGCCATCGAGTTCGCCCTTCTCGCCATTCCCTACTTCGTCATCGTCTTCGCCATCTTCGAAACCTTCATCGCCTTCACCGGCGAGCAGCTCGTCTCGAACGCGGTGGATACGATGGCGCGCAAGCTGCGCACCGGCCAGATCACCGCCGCGAGCAGCACGGAGCCGGAATTCCGGCGGGCGTTCTGCGCGGAGGTATCGATCCTCATTTCCTGTAGCGAATCCGAGATCAACGTCCCGTCCAAACTCTACCTCGACATCCGCAGCTTTCCCGATTTCGCCAGCATACCGAAGAACTTCACCCTGCTGGAGGAAGAGGAGGAGGGAGAGGGCTCCGACCTGGACACCAGCACCTTCCAGTACAATCCGGGCGGGCCGAGCACGATCAACATGCTCCGCGCCTATTACAAGTGGCAGGTGATCACCGATCTCGTCCGCCCCTATATCAGCAATATCAAGCTCGGCACCGACGGGTCGAATTCCTATTTCCTCATCATGGCGACCGCCGCCTACAAGAACGAAGCCTTCCCGCAATAGGACCATGCGCATGACAGGCCGCCGGCCGGACGTTTCGAGATTCAAGCGCCTTTGTTCGAGGCTCCGCAAGGACCGCTCGGGTATGGGCGCGGTCGAATTCGCGATGATCGCGCCGCTTCTGCTGATGCTCTATCTCACCGCCTTCGAGGTGACGGTCGGCCTTTCCGTCACGAAGCGGACGGCGCGGGCGGCCAGCGCCATCGCCGACCTGACCACGCAGGTCAACGCGGTCGACAAGGCGACGCTGGAAACGATGGGGGATGTGGCGAGCGCGATCTTCGCCCCCTATTCGACCGAAAATCTCGCCATCGAGATCACCGCCCTCAAGATCGACAGCACCCGCAAGGCACTCGTGGACTGGTCCTGGGCGCAGGATGGCCACGCCGCCCACACGACGGGCACGGAATACGACCTTCCCTCCGACATCGCCGTGCCGGACTCTTTCCTCGTGCATGTGCGGGTCTCGATACCGCACCAGATCCTGATGTTCATGCCGAGCCTGGTGCCGGCCAGCGTCAAGAACATCACCATCAGCCGCGAATATTTCTTCCGCCAGCGCGTCGACAGTTCGGTGGCGTGCAGCGACTGCCCTACCAGCTGAGTTTCTTGCCAATCCGCCTCCGGCACCCTATCTGACGGTTGACCCGCGCCGCCCGTCCCTGTCCGACGGGCGGCGCGGGGCGTCTCCAGAATAGGTCGATCATGGCACGTGCCTTCATCTACGTTCTCGATTCCTTCGGCATAGGCGGGGCGCCCGACGCAGCCCTCTATGGCGATGCCGGTTCCAACACGCTCGGCCACATCGCCGAATTCTGCGCGGCCGGCGCCGGCGATCGCGCCGGACTGCGGCAGGGGCCGCTCCAGCTTCCCAATCTGAGCGCGCTCGGCCTTCTGCATGCGGCGAAGCTCGCCTGCGGCGACTTTCCCGCCGGCATGCCGGTGCCGGAGCGCATCTTCGGCCTTTCCGGCGCCGCGAGCGAGGTCTCGCGTGGCAAGGACACGCCTTCCGGCCACTGGGAGATCGCCGGCGTGCCGGTGACGTTCGACTGGGGCTATTTCCCGCCGGGCGAAACCGCCTTCCCGCAGGACCTGATCGAGGATATCTGCCGCGACGGCGACGTTCCCGGCATTCTCGGCAATTGCCATGCCTCGGGCACCGACGTGCTCACCCGGTTCGGCGAAGAGCATATCCGCACCGGCATGCCGATCTGCTACACCTCGACGGATTCCGTTTTCCAGATCGCCGCGCACGAGGAGCATTTCGGCCTCGAGCGGCTGATCGCGCTGTGCCAGGTGGTGCGCCGCCTGCTCGATCCGCTGAACATCGGCCGCGTCATCGCCCGACCCTTCGTCGGCGAAACCGCCGCCACATTCACCCGCACCGGCAACCGCCGCGACTTCGCCGTGCCGCCACCGGAGCCGACCCTGCTCGCCCGGGTGACGTTCGCCGGGGGGCAGGTCCACGCCATCGGCAAGGTGGGCGACATCTATGCCCATCAGGGTGTCAGCCGCGTCATCAAGGCCAACGGCAATGCGGCGCTCGTCGAGGCGTCCCTTCAGGTCATGGAGGAGGCCGGCGACGGCGATCTGGTCTTCACCAATCTGGTCGATTTCGACCAGGCCTACGGCCACCGCCGCGACGTGCCCGGCTATGCCGCCGCGCTGGAAGCCTTCGACTACGTCGTTCCGGACATCCACCGCCGCCTGAAAAACGGCGATATCGTCGTTGTCACCGCCGATCACGGCTGCGATCCGACCTGGCGCGGCACCGACCATACCCGCGAGCGCGTGCCGGTGCTGGTTTTCGGCCCCGGCCTGCGCTCACGCTCCATCGGCGTGCGCGACACCTATGCCGATATCGGCGAGACCGTCGCCGCCCATCTCGGCCTCGAACCCGGCCCGCACGGAAAGAGCTTCCTGTGACCGGCACTGTCCCCAAGGCCGAGCTGCCCAAAGCCGAACTGCCCAAAGCCGAACTGCATTGCCACATCGAAGGCGCGGCAACGCCCGCGCTGGCGCTGGAACAGGCCCGCAAATACGGCGTCGACACCTCCCGCTTCATCCGCGGCAACGCCTATATGTGGGAGGACTTCACCAGCTTCATCGCCGCCTACGATCTCGTCGCCGGCCTTTTCCGGACGCCGGAAGACTATGCCCGCCTGGCGGAAACCTACCTGCTGGAGCTTGCCTCCTTCGGCACGATCTACAGCGAGCTTTTCGTCTCGCCCGATCATGGCGAGGCGGTCGGGCTGCCGGCGGACGCCTATCTGGAAGGGCTTGCCGCCGGCATGCTCGCGGCAAGGGAAAAGACCGGCATCGAATCCCGCATGACGATCATCGGCGAGCGGCATCTCGGCCCGGAAAACGTGCTGCGCCGTGCGCGCGAAACGGCGCGGCACCTGCACAGGCACCCGCTCGTCACCGGCTTCAACATGGCCGGAGACGAGCGGATGAACCGCGTCGCCGATTATGTCCCCGCCTTCGACATCGCCCGCGATGCCGACCTGGGGCTGACCATCCATGCCGGCGAACTGACCGGCCCGCAAAGCGTGGCCGACGCGCTCGATCTGGTGCGCCCGTCGCGCATCGGCCACGGCGTGCGGGCGGCAGAGGATGCCGATCTCGTCAGGCGGCTTGCCGATCTCGGCACGGTGCTGGAGGTCTGCCCGGGCTCGAACATCGCACTCCAGGTCTTCCCCGACTATGAAAGCCACCCGCTGACGGATTTCATCGAGGCCGGCGTGCGCGTGACGCTGAACGCCGACGATCCGCCCTTCTTCCACACGACGCTGGCGATGGAATACGAGCGGGCGGAAACAGTCTTCGGCCTCTCCCGCGAACGGCTTCTCGCCACGACGCGCACCGCCATCGAAGCCGCATTCGTCGACGAGGAAACACGGGCACGCCTTCTGGGGACGGTGCGCCGTTGCGCGGACGAACCCCTTGCGGCGCCGCGGCTTCCGTGAAAAACAAAAGATAAAGAACCAGTGGCCGGGGAGCTTCCAATGAATGGCGTGACCGTTATCAAACACCCGCTTGTCCAGCACAAGCTGACCATCATGCGCTGCAAGGAAACCTCGACCGGAAGCTTCCGGCGATTGCTGCGCGAAATTTCGACGCTGCTCTGCTACGAGGTGACGCGCGACCTCGAACTGACGATGAAGACCATCGAAACGCCGCTCGAGACGATTGAATCGCCCGTTCTCGAAGGCAAGAAACTGGTCTTCGCCTCGATCCTGCGCGCCGGCAACGGCCTGCTGGAAGGCATGCTCGACCTCGTTCCCTCGGCCCGCGTCTCGCATGTCGGCGTCTATCGCGACCACGAAACGCTCAAGCCGGTCGAATATTACTTCAAGGCCCCGGAAGACATCGCCGAGCGCCTGGTCATCGTCGTCGACCCGATGCTCGCGACCGGCAATTCCTCGATCGCCGCCGTCGACAAGCTGAAGGAGCGGGGCGCGAAGAACCTGCGCTTCCTCTGCCTGCTGGCCGCGCCGGAAGGCATCGAGAACTTCCGCGCCGCGCACCCGGACGTGCCGGTCTATACCGCCTCCATCGACAGCCATCTCAACGAGAAGGGCTATATCGTGCCCGGTCTCGGCGACGCCGGCGACCGCATGTACGGCACGAAATGATCCCGTGGATCGTCCCGTTCCGGCATTCGTTAAAATTGCCGGGACGGGTTTAACGGCATATCAGCGCCGGCCTGCGACGTTCGCTGCGAATGCAATCGCCCTCGGAACCGTTTCATGTCGATGCGCAGCCTCATCCTCATCGCCGGCGTGATCGCCGCCGCCGCCACGCAGGTGCCGGCCTACCTGGAGCGCTTCGCGCTGCGGCCACAGGCCGAGGCCCGGGCGATGGCCACCGTTCCGCAAAAAGTCGAAACGCAGTCCGCCGCCAGCCGTGGTGCGGCGACGCTCGCCTCCGACAGTCGTGGCCATTACCTCGGTACGTTCCGCATGAACGGCAAATCCGTGGACGCCCTGGTCGACACCGGCGCATCCTTCGTGACGCTGCCCGAAAGCGTCGCCCGGCGGCTGGGCTTCGGCGCCGCGGCGCTCAGGTTCGACTATCCGGTCGCCACCGCCAACGGCAGCATCACGGGCGCGCTGGTGACGCTCGACCGCGTCGAGATCGGCCCGGTGCGCGTCCGCAACGTCGCGGCGCTGGTCCTGAAGGACGACGCGCTGTCGGCGACGCTGATCGGAAACACCTTCCTGAGGCAGCTCTCCGCCTACAAGGTGGAAGGCGGGCAAATGCGACTGGTCGACTGACCGGCTTATCTTATTTTACGCATTTCCTGACGGAAAACCGCTTCACTTTTCTTAAAATTCTTTAAATTCAAACAGATAGAGCGTCATTAGGACTCAGACTCAATCAGCCGAGTACGAAGGTTTCAAATGTACTCAGCCCCTTGGCCATCCTGAAGATAGCCGAACACGCGAAAGCCCTCAGAGATTTCCTCGCCCGGCACATGCACTTTTCTGAGTACTGATCTGACAAGTTCACGCTGGCCAGGCGTTTCGACCTGGATATCGACGTGGACAATGTCATCGTAACCGCCTTCTTTAAAGTGGTAGAACCATTCCCGATCAGGCCCGTGGTCGTAGCCAGCCGTGGAAACTGTACTCCATGCCGGGGGCGGCGTTAGCGCATGCATCTCCAGCCTGAGTTCGTCCCATTTTGTGTTGTTCATCACCGGGTTGAGCATGACGTCACCTCTCAAAGCCAGAATGATATTATGGTAGCCAATGACACCTCCAACAGGAAGTGGTGGCCAATTTGTCGCAACGGTTAACAATGTGTCGAAAATCCTTGAGACGACAAGAGGCGTTTTCGATCACGTGCCGCCCCCGGTATCGCTGCGGGTCATGGCGAACGGCTCTCTTTCGGTTGCGCCGACCAGAAATGACCTTCGTCGAGGGGCCATAATCGACAGGACAATCACACCAACGGCTGTCAATCTTCAAAACGTGGATAATACCTGAAATCACCAGACTGTCGTCCACCATGCATCATCCGGCAGCCAAAACAAAGCCATCTAGCTTCTCCCGATCAGCACCCGGTAGTGAATCAGGAAAGACAAAATTTCTTAAAAGGTTGATTGGGTTTTGACCTACTGCGTCTATTTGGACGCACGGCACTCTAGAACCGCGTGAGGATCACGGGACGCGACGCCGGCGCGTCGGCCGCGATCGTGTAGGCCGACTGGAGGCGAACGAGCGCCCTTTCCGCCGCCGCCTCGTCGGCGGCATGCACGAAGGCGAAGGGCACGCCCTTCTCGACGCGCTCGCCCAACGGCAGAATATCCGAAAAGCCGACCCGGTGGTCGATATCGTCCTGCGGGCGCTTGCGGCCGCCGCCGAGTTCCAGAACGGCGATGCCGACATCCCGGGTTTCGCAGGCGGCGAGGAAACCGCTCGCCACGGCCGGAACGGGCCTGATCACCGGTGCCTGCGCCAGATAGGCCGTCGGCCTTTCGATGAAATCGGCCGGACCGCCGAGCGCATGGACCATGCGGGCGAAGATGTCCGCCGCCGCACCGCTTTCCAGAGCTCGGCGCGCCTGCGCCTCGGCAGCGGCACGATCAGGAGCCTTGCCGGCCTGAACCAGCATTTCGGCGGCCAGCGCGAACGTCACCTCGTCGAGCCGCGTGCCGGCCTTTTCGCCGCGCAGGAAGGCAACGGCATTGGCGACTTCCACGGCATTGCCGGCGGCATCCGCCAGCGGCTCGTTCATGTCGGTGAGTAGCGCCGCCGTCTTCACGCCCGCACCATTCGCCACGTCGACCAGCGAGCGGGCGAGAGCCTCGGCATCCTCCCGGCTCGCCATGAAGGCGCCGTTGCCACACTTGACGTCGAGCACGAGGCTTTCCAGCCCCGCCGCCAACTTCTTCGACAGGATGGACGCGGTGATGAGCGGAACGGATTCGACCGTCGCCGTCACGTCGCGGATAGCATAGAGGCGCTTGTCGGCGGGGGCGAGATCGCCGGTCTGGCCGATGATGGCGCAGCCGACATCCCCGACCACGCGGCGCAGAGCCGCCTCGCCGGGCATGACGTCATATCCCGGAATCGACTGGAGTTTGTCCAGCGTGCCGCCCGTGTGGCCGAGGCCCCGGCCCGAAATCATCGGCACGACAAGGCCGCAGGCGGCGACCACGGGCGCCAGCATCAGCGAGACATTGTCGCCGACGCCGCCGGTCGAATGCTTGTCGACCACCGGCCTGCCCGCATCCAACCACGTCAGGACGTCGCCGGAATCGCGCATGGCAAGCGTCAGCGCGATCACCTCGTCACGGCTCATGCCACGAAAGAACGTCGCCATCGCAAAGGCTGCGATCTGTCCTTCCGACACGGTTTCCCGGGTCAGGCCCTCGATGAAGGCCGCGATTTCGCCCCCCGTCAGTTCCTGCCCGTCGCGCTTGCGGCGAATGATTTCCTGCGGGATCATGCCGACCTCAATAGCCTCTGGCCGCCGGTTGATGACTGCCGGCCAGCACCGCGAGAACGTTGTCGAGCAGGCCGGAGGCGCCGAAGCGGAAGGTGGACGGAATCGCCCAGTCCGGCCCGCGGATCGTATCGGCAAGATCGAGATAGAAAACCGCGTCGTTGACGGTGGCAATGCCCCCCGCCGCCTTGAAGCCGACATTGCGGCCCGAATCGCGGATCGCCAGCAGCATCGTGTCGGCGGCCTCCAGCGTGGCGTTGACGGCGACCTTGCCGGTCGAGGTCTTGACGAAATCGGCGCCGCCGGCAATCGCGATGTCGCAGGCCTGGCGGATGAGCGCCTTTTCCTTCAACTCACCCGATTCGATGATGACCTTGAGCTTGACGGGGGCGGGGCAGGCCTCGCGCACGGCCTTGACCATGACCTCGCCGGCGGCGGCATCGCCGGCCATCAGCGCCCTGTAGGGCAGGACGAGATCGATCTCGTCGGCGCCGTCGGCGATCGCCCGGCGCGTTTCGGCAACGACATCGGCAACGGGTTCATCCCCGGAGGGGAAATTCACGACCGTGGCGATCCGGATCGGGCTGTCCGCGCCCAGTTCCCGGCGCGCGGCGGCGACGAAACGCGGCCAGATGCAGATCGCCGCCACGTCTCCGAACGGGGTGTGGGCGCGCTTCGCCAGCGCCACGACATCGGCCTCGGTGCAATCGTCCCTGAGATTGGTCAGGTCGAGAAGCGTCAGCGCGACGGCGGCAGCCTCCCGCAGGTTGAGCTCGCTCATGCCTCGAATCCTCCAGCGGCAATCATATCCTTCAGGATCGCGGCGAGCCGCTTGCCGCCGGCGGGGGCCCATTCCCGGGTTTCATCGTGGCTTTGCTCGGCCCCGGTCATTCCCGCCCCGAAATTGGTAATAACCGATGCGGCGGCAACGCGCAGCCCGAAAAAACGCGACAGAATGACTTCCGGCACCGTGGACATGCCGACGGCATCCGCGCCGAGCGTGCGCGCCATGCGGATTTCCGCCGGCGTTTCGAAACTCGGGCCGGAAAACCACATGTAAACGCCCTGGTGCAGCGGGATGCCGAGCTTTTCCGCCGACGCCCGCATGCGATAGGCGAGCCTGTCGTCATAAGCCGTCGTCATGCCGACGAAACGACCGTCGCTTTCCTCGCCGATCAGCGGGTTCATGCCGGAATAGTTGATATGATCGGTAATCGCCATCACCGAACCGGGCGGCATGTCCTGCCTGAGCGAGCCGGCGGCATTGGTGAGAATGACCGACTGGACGCCCAGGCCTGCCAGGACCTCGATGGGCCGGCGCATGACGCGCGCATCCCCGCGCTCGTAGAAATGCACGCGGCCCGACAGCATGATGACGGGCTCACGCCCGATACGACCGGCGATCAGCTCGCCCGCATGGCCGGAAACGCGGCTGACCGGAAAGCCTTCCATCTCGCCGTAGGGCACACGCAGCGTCACCTCCACCTCGTCGGCAAGCGATCCGAGGCCGGAGCCGAGCACGACGGCGACGCGCGGCATCAACCCGTCAAGGCGGTCCACGAGAAGGTCGATCACGCGTCTCACCCGAGGATCTCCGCCTCGAAGGAAAAGGGCAGAAGCTCGTCCATCGTCAGGGCCTTCGCCACGCCGGCCTCATCGCACAGATAGATGCGCGTCGAGGCTTGCGCGAATTCGGCGATCTTCTGGCGGCAGCCGCCGCAGGGCGAACAGAGCGCCCGTTTTTCGGCGATCACCGCCATTTCGACGATCTTTTTTCCGCCGCCCATGATCATGCAGCCGATGGCGGTCGGCTCTGCGCACCAGCCCTGCGGAAAGGACAGGTTCTCGATATTGGCCCCGGTGTAGATCCGCCCGTCGTCGGCGCGGATGGCCGCGCCCACCGGAAATTTCGAATAGGGCGCATGGGCGAATTTCATGGCGCCGCGCGCCGCCTCGAACAGGTCGTGGGACATATCAGCGTTCCTTCGTATAGGCGACGCCGCCGGCCTTCGGTGGACGGGCAACGCCGATGAAACCGGCAAGCAGGATGCAGGTCAGCACATAGGGCAGCGCCTGGAAGATCTGCACCGGAACCTCGCCGATGCCCGGCACCGCCTTGCCCTGCATGAAATTGGCGACGGCATCGAGGAAGCCGAACAGCAGGCAGGCGAACAGCACCGGCACCGGCCTCCACTTGGCGAAGATCAGCGCCGCGAGCGCGATATAGCCCTTGCCGGCCGACATGTTGCTGATGAATGCCGCCGACTGGGCAATGGCCAGGTAGGTGCCGGAGAAGCCGCAGAGGAAGCCCGCGACGATGACGGCGCGATAGCGCAGCCAGGAGACCGAAATGCCGGCGGTATCGACCGCGCCCGGATTTTCGCCGACCGCGCGCAGGCGCAGGCCGAAGCGGGTGCGGTAAAGCACCCAGGCGCTGAGCGGCACGGCGAGGAAGGCGAGATAGGTCAGGAGATTGTGGCCGGAGACGACATTGGCATAAAGCGGCCCGAGAACCGGCACGTCACGCACCAGATCGACGCCCGGAAGGGCGATCGGCTGGAAACGCGCCGTCAGCGGCAGGGTCGGCGTACGCCCGCCCTGCCCGAACCAGGCCTGCCCGAGCACGATGGTGAGCCCCGCCGCCACGAAATTCAGCGCCACGCCGGAAACGATCTGGTTGCCGCGGCTGGTGATCGAGGCAAAGCCGTGGACCAGCGACAGCAGGATCGAGACGACGATGCCCGCCCCGAGCCCGGTCAGCGCCGAGCCGGTGACATGCGCGAAGCAGGCCGCGGCGAAGGCCGCCGCCAGCATCTTGCCTTCCAGCCCGATGTCGAACACTCCGGCGCGCTCGGAAAACAGGCCGGCCAGCGCCGTGAAGATCAGCGGGATCGACAGGCGGATGGTGGAGCCGAGAATGCTGACGAAGATATCGAAACCGTCCATGTCTGCCTCCTCACCCCTTCGCCAGCCGGCCATAGGCCTTCGCGATGGCCGGCCGGAACATGTATTCGAGCGCCCCTGCGAACAGGATGACGAGGCCCTGGATGACCACGATCATGTCGCGCGTGATGTTCGGCATCTCGAAGGACACCCAGTTGCCGCCCTGATAGAGCATGCCGAAGAGAATGGCGGCCAGCACGATGCCGACCGGGTGGCTCCGGCCCATCAGCGACACCGCGATGCCGACGAAGCCGGCGCCGCCGACGAATTCCACCTGGAGGCGGGCCGAAGCGCCCATCACCGGGTTCAGGGCCATCATGCCGGCCAGGCCGCCGGAAATCAGCATGGCGACGATGACCGTGCGCACATAGGGAACGCCGGCATAGACCGCGGCCGAGGGGCTGATGCCCAGCGTGCGCATCTCGAAGCCCAGCTTCGTGCGCCAGATCAGCACCCAGACCAGAAATGCCATGACCAGGGCGATCAGGAACGACACGTTGAAGGGCGCCGGACCGAGCCTCATGCCGAAAAGCGCCATCAGCCAGTCGAGCTTGGGCAATTGCCCGCCCTCGAGAAAGGTACGGGTTTCCGGCGCCATCTTGCCGGGCACGATCAGCACGTTGACTAGAAGATAGACCATCAGCGCCGCGCCGATGAAGTTGAACATGATGGTGGTGATGACGATATGGCTACCGCGCGTCGCCTGCATCCACGCCGGGATGAGGGCCCAGCCGGCGCCGAACAGGGCGGCGCCGATGACGGCGAAGGGCATGGTCACGTACCACGGCACGTAATGATCGAGCGCCAGCGCAACGAGCGCCGCGCCGAGCCCGCCGACATAGGCCTGCCCTTCCGAGCCGATGTTGAAGAGACCGGCATGGAAGGCGACGGCGACGGACAGGCCGGTGAAGATGAAGCTCGTGGCATAATAGAGCGTGAAGCCGATGCCCTCGCCGCTGCCGAGCGCCCCTTCGAGCATCAGCGAAACGGCCTCGAACGGATTCTCGCCGATCGACCAGACCACGAGGCCGGAAATGAAGAAGGCCACGCTGAGGTTCAGGAACGGCATCAGGCCGTAATTGATCCAGTTGGGCAGCTTGACGGAAGCGGTACTCATTCGGACCTCATGCGGCGATGCCGGCCATCATCAGGCCGAGCGTCTTTTCATCGGCGTCGGGCACGGTTTCGCCGACGACATGACCGGCGAACATGACCAGGACGCGATCCGCCAGCGCGCGGATTTCATCCAGCTCCACCGAGACCAGCAGCACGGCCTTCCCGGCATCGCGCATGTCGATGATGCGCTTGTGGATGAACTCGATGGCGCCGATATCGACGCCCCGCGTCGGCTGGCCGATGATCAGGATTTTCGGGTCGCGCTCGATTTCGCGGGCGCAGACGATCTTCTGCTGGTTGCCGCCGGAGAAATTGGCGGTCTTCAGCCGACAATCCGGCGGACGGATATCGTATTTCTCGATCTTTTCGCGCGCATCCGCGCGGATGGCCTCCAGATCGAGGAAAGGGCCTCGGCCGAAGGCCGGGTCACGGTGATAGCCGAGCATGGCGTTCTCGTATTCCTCGAAGGGAAGGACGAGCCCCATATGGTGGCGGTCTTCCGGAATATGGGCGAGGCCGATTTCCCTCATATAGGCGGGATCGGCGGCCGCCAGCGGCTTGCCGTCCACGACGATCTCGCCCGAAACGGGCTTGCGGATGCCGGCGATCGCCTCCAGCAGCTCCGACTGGCCGTTGCCCGCCACGCCGGCGATGCCGGCGATCTCTCCGGCACGCACGTCGAAGGACACGTTATCGACCATGACGACGCCACGATTGTCCTTGACCGTGAGGTTGCGAACCGAAAGCAGCACCGCGCCGGGGGCGGCCTCGCCCTTGCGCACGCGCAGGAGCACGCGGCGGCCGACCATGAGTTCGGCCAGTTCCTCGACCGAGGTCTCGGCGGTCTTCACCGTCGCCACCATCTCACCGCGGCGCATGACGGACACGGTATCCGTGACCGCCATGATCTCGCGCAGCTTGTGGGTGATGAAGATCACCGTCTTGCCCTGCTCGCGAAGCTGCACGAGAATCCTGAACAGGTGATCCGCCTCGGCCGGCGTCAGAACCCCGGTCGGCTCGTCGAGGATCAGGATCTCGGCGCCGCGATAAAGCGCCTTCAGGATCTCGACGCGCTGCTGGAGGCCGACCGGAAGCTCATCAATCACCGCGTCGGGATCGACATCCAGCCCGTACTCCTCTTCCAGCCGCTTCAGTTCGCCGCGCACCTTGTCGGTGCCGCTCTTCAGAAACGCGCCGCCTTCGGCGCCGAGCATGATGTTTTCAAGGACGGTGAAATTCTCGACCAGCATGAAGTGCTGGTGGACCATGCCGATTCCCGCCGCGATCGCCGCCTGGCTGTCACGGATGTGAGCCGGCCGGCCATCGACGCGGATCTCGCCGCCATCGGCCTGATAAAAGCCGTAGAGAATCGACATGAGCGTCGACTTTCCGGCACCGTTTTCACCGATGATGCCGTGAATCGAGCCCTTGGCGACCTTCAGGTCGATGTTCCTGTTGGCGTGGACGGAACCGAACCGCTTATCGATCCCGAAAAGTTCAATCGCTGCGACGTCACTCAAACCGCAAACTCCCGAAACGAACGGACGCGGACGGAAAGCATGTTCCGCCCGCGCGCTGCATCAATGCCATTCCGTCAGGGTTTCGGGCAGGAATTATCCGTCATGTAATCATGCACCTGGATGGCGCCCGAGATGATATCCGCCTTGGCCTTTTCGACGGCGGCCGTCATCTCGTCGGTGATCAGCGCCCTGTTGTCGTCATCGACCGAATAGGCGACGCCGTCGTCCTTGACGCCCATCGCCACCGTGCCGCCCGTGAACTTGTCGTCCCGGGCGTCCAGATAGGCGTTGTAGACGGCCAGATCGACGCGTTTGACCATCGAGGTCAGCACCGAGCCCGGATGCAGGTGGTTCTGGTTGGAATCGACGCCGATCGACAGCTTCCCGTTGTCGGCGGCGGTCTGGAGAACGCCGAGACCGGTCGCGCCGGCCGCCGCGTAGATCACGTCCGCGCCCTGGTCGATCTGGCTCTTGGTCAGTTCGCCACCGCGAACCGGGTCGTTCCAGGCAGCGCCCGTCGTGCCCGTCATGTTCTGGAAGACCTGGATATCGGCATTGGCGGCACGCGCGCCCTGCTCGTAGCCACAGGCGAACTTGCGGATCAGCGGAATGTCCATGCCGCCGACGAAACCGACCTTGCCGGTCTTCGATGCCATGCCGGCGAGAACGCCGACGAGATAGGAGCCTTCATGCTCGGCATAGACGACCGAACGCACATTCGGCTGGTCCACGACCGAATCGACGATGACGAACTGGGTGTCGGGGAACTCGGCGGCGACCTTCTCGATGGCCGAGGTCCAGGCGAAGGAGACGGCGACGACCGGATTGAAGCCGCGGCTGGCGAAATTGCGGATGGCCTGCTCGCCCTGCGTGTCGCCGGTCGGCTCGAAATCGCGAAAATCGATGCCGGTTTCGGCCTTGAACTTCTCGGCGCCGGCGAAGGCCGCCTCATTGAAGGACTTGTCGAATTTGCCACCGGTGCCGTAGACCAGTGCGGGCCTGATGTCGGCGGCCAGCGCGGTTGTGGACATCGCGGCAAGCGCCAGCATGGTCAAAAAGCTTTTTTTCATTGTTCAGCCCTGTCATCGCTGTTGAACTTCGGTTCCCCCCGCAGCCGTCTGGACGGCACGGCCGCGGTACCGGCCTTTTTCAGGCACGGCTCCGACCAGTCTTGCACGGGCCGAACAAAAATTCACCCGATTTTTTCAAACGGTAAACTTTTGCCCCAGCGGAAAAAACAGGATTTTTCAGGCAGCCGGCGCCGGGCAGGAAACGCCGGTGCCCCGCAATCCGCAATAGCCGTCCGGCACTTTCGCGAGATATTGCTGATGGTCGGCTTCAGCGAAATAGAAGAGGCCAAGCGGGGCGATCTCGGTCGTGATCTCCGCCCTGTGGCCCGCCTTCTTCAGCGCCTCGGCAAAGGCATCCCGCGCCGCGACGGCCTGGCGCTGCTGTTCCGGCGAGGTCGTGTAGATCGCCGAGCGATAGGTCGTGCCGATATCGTTGCCCTGGCGCATGCCCTGCGTCGGATCGTGCTCCTCGAAAAAGGTCGCCAGCAGGCGCTCGTAGGAGATCACGGCGGGATCGAACACCACGAGCACGACTTCGGCATGGCCGGTCAGGCCGGTCGTCGTCTCGCGATAGGTCGGGTTCGGGGTGAGGCCGCCCGAATAGCCGACGGCCGTCACCCAGACGCCCGGCAGGTTCCAGAACAGGCGCTCGGCGCCCCAGAAGCAGCCCATGCCGAAAACGGCGGTCTCGAAGCCGTCCGGATAGGGGCCTTTGAGCGGATTGCCGTTCACGAAGTGACGCGTCGCCGTGGGGATGGGCTCCGGACGCCCGGGCAGCGCCGCGTCCGGCGTCGGCATCACCACCTTCTTCTCATGAAATCCGAACATGGTCTTACCTCCAGATCGTCAGATATCCGCCGCCCTGAACGGCGCGAACGGTTTCGGGCGGCGATAGCCCGCCATCCAGAAAACCAGCGAAAACACCAGCAGCACCGGCACGGCCGGCTGCGCCAGCAGGGCATCGGGGACATGCGCCCCGGCCACATCGCCTCCCACCGCCACCAGCACGGACCTCAGCGGCAGCAGACTGACGACCGACGTCGCGGCGAACCGGACCGCATCCACCGCCGCCGCCACGACGGCTGCAACCAGCGCAACGAAACTGAGAAAGCGGGCGCAAAACCTGATGAAAGCCGACATCTCCACCTCTTCCAGCCGCAGGCCTGTTAGAAATAGGGCGGAAACCTCCGGGGAACAATGGCGCACCTCTTCCTCTTTTCACAGCCACCGTCAAGAAAACGTCAGATTCCGGTTGATCCTTCGGAAATCATCGGTATATATCGCGCCCGACCGGCTGATTTGCACCTCACGCATCTCACGCCCCGATAAGGACAGGTGGCCGAGTGGTTGAAGGCGCACGCCTGGAACGCGTGTATACGTGAAAGCGTATCGAGGGTTCGAATCCCTCTCTGTCCGCCATAACCCCCCGATTGCCCTCCATGTCGCGATATTGCCGCCGATCACCGCATCCGCCGGGTGAGATAGCAAGCCGCCGAACCTACGCTCGACAGCCCGATATGTCTTGAGTGCTGCAACGGCAACCTCCGACCCAATTGCGGATATAGGGCTGGGATCCATGCATGTCCTCTTTAGCGTCGAAGCGAGATTGCACCTGTTAGCTCAGACCGAATAGAAGCCAATCCATCCGGTTTATCAAAACGAGGCTCAATGAATCCGCTTCCCGAAGACAATTGGAGCCCGTGGTCTCCTTCTGAACTTCAAGTGCGCCTGGAAGGCATGGGTGAAGACTGGTATATTGTCGGAGGCTGGGCTCTGGATCTGTGGCATGGACGCCAGACCCGTGAACACGAGGACTTGGAGTTCTCGGTCCTGTCTATACGAAGCCAACATTATCGCCGGGCACTGTCCGGCCTCGAATTCTTCTCAGTAGCCGATGGAAAACTAAGTCATCTCCCATCGGCTGCGGTGGTTCCGTCCAATGTTTGGCAGCAATGGGGAGCGGATGTGGCTGCCGGATGCTGGCGCGTCGACATGATGGTTGATCGGGGAACGCATGACCACTGGGTCTATAAGCGTGACCCGGCGCTGAGAATGCCGCGAACGACTGCGATTCGTACAACCGAATATGGTATTCCCTATCTGGCCCCCTCAATAGTCCTGCTCTTCAAAGCCAAACATGCTCGCGAAAAAGACCATCATGACTTCCACATCGCCCTCCCTCGGCTTAAACGCCAGGAAAGGGCCGATCTTCGCCGGTGGCTGGAGATGCTGCATCCCGGCCATGCCTGGATAGAATTGCTCGGTTCAGAGTAAATGGCAGATTTTCGCTATAGCTGCCGCAATAGTTCAAAAATCGTATCCTGCCTTCCGTAACGCTTGCTTGCGGCGCGTGGGTCGTCGACGTCCGCTTGGCCGGAATATGAAACGGGAACGTTCATCGGCACGGTTTCGGTGATGGAGGTGGGCCAGCGCCCATTTTCGGAACTTTCCCCCTCGCCGTGCATTATAATAGCGACAACAAAGAAATGAGGTGCAACGTGGCTACGAAATCGACCGAAGCGAACATTGAAGAACAGATCGCGGCCTTGCGTGAGCAGCTTTCCAGCTTGACGGAAACGGTTTCCGCGCAGGCGGGCTCGCTCAAGGAGAAGGCGGAAGACCGTCTGGAAGACGCCAAGGGCGGCATTCGCCGCGCGGCCCTGACGGTTCGCGACAACAGCCATCAGGCGCTGGAGGCCGTCAAGGAGAACCCGGGCACGGCGACTTCGCTCGCCACCGTGGCGGCGCTGGCCGGTTTCGCGCTCGGCTACCTGCTCGGCAATTCGGGCCGGAGCACGCCGTCCTCGAACTGGACGAAACATTGGCGCTAAGCGCTGCTTCCCGAAAGGCGCCGGAGACGGCGCCTTTTTTGTCAGCCTGCCCTATACGCGCACGGGCTGGGGAACGCGATCCTCGCCGCCGAAGAATTTCAGATACCGTTCGACCTCGGCCGGATCACCGGTGGCCTTTTCGGGATTGTCCGACAGTTTGACCGCCGGGCGGCCGTTGGCCTCCGTCACCTTGCAGACGATGGAGATCGGCTTCAGCCCGGCAATCTCGCTCGGCGCGCAGCCGGCGAAATCGTTAGTCAGGTTCGTGCCCCAGCCGAAGCTCATCCGCACGCGCCCCTCGAAATGGCGATAGGTGTCGATGATCGCATCGACGTCGAGACCATCGGAGAAGATCAGCATCTTCTTCTTCGGATCGCGGCCCCGCGATTTCCACCAGTCGATGATCTTCTCGCCGCCTTCGACGGGCGGAGCGCTGTCCGGGCGGAATCCCGTCCAGTCGGCCACCCAGTCCGGCGCATTGCGCAGGAAGGCGGCCGTTCCGAAGGCGTCCGGCAGCACGATCAGCAGATTGCCGCCGTAGAGCGTGTTCCAGTCGCGCAGAACCTTGTAGGGTGCAGCCTTCAGGTCCGCACCGGTTTCCGCAAGGGCGGCAGCCACCATCGGCAGTTCGTGGGCATTGGTGCCGACGGCTTCGAGGTCGGAATCCATAGCGAGCAATACGTTGCTGGTTCCGGTGAAGGCGGGGCCGATCCCTTCCTTCAGGGCCTCGACACACCAGCGCTGCCACAGGAAGGAATGCCGGCGGCGGGTGCCGAAATCGGAAATCTTCAGGCGCGGCAATTCGCGCAGCCGCTCCACCTTTTCCCACATCTTGGCCTTGGCGCGGGCGTAAAGCACGTCCAGCGTGAAGAAGCCGCGATTGCGCATGGCGGCGCGCGAACGCAGCTCGTTGATGATGGCGAGCGCCGGAATCTCCCACATGGTGGTGTCCTTCCAGCGGCCCCGGAAGGTCAGTTCGTACTGGCCGTCGCGCTTCGTCAGCTCGTATTCGGGCAACTGATAGGTGGAAAGCCAGGTCAGGAATTCCGGCTCGAATATCTGCGCCCGCCCGTAAAAGGTATTGCCGGCGAGCCAGATCATCTCCTTCTTGGTCAGCCGGAGGGTGCGGGCGAAATCGAGCTGGGCGCGCAGCTCGCCCTCGTCGATCTCGTCGGCAAGGCGGACCGTCCGCGTGCGGTTGATGACCGAAAAGGTGGCGTCCACATCCGGATAGAGCTTCCAGATCATCTGGAGCATCAGGAGCTTGTAGAAATCCGTGTCGATCAGGCTGCGGATGATCGGGTCGAGCTTGAACGTGTGGTTATACACGCGCGCCGCTATATCGATCTTGTTGGTCATGCGCCCTGAATCCCCTCGTCCTTCGATGTTTCCGGCGGCTTTTCCGCCGCTCATCCCGGGCGAAAGTTATGACCAAATCCGCAGCCCTGTCCACCCTTGAGGACGGCGGTCCATCAATAGCCGGCGGCGCGATCGATCGTGAACTGCAACGTTTCACCGCGCTCGTAGCGGCCGATCTGGTCCTGCATGAGCTGGAAAAGCGCCGCCGGCTCGGAAGGGGCGGCCGCATGCGGCGTGATGACGAGATTGCCGAGGCCCCAGAGCGGGCTCGTTTCCGGCAGCGGCTCCACCTGGAACACATCGACCGAGGCACCGCCCAGCGTGCCGTCGGCCAGCGCCGCATAAAGATCGGCCTCGTTCTGGCTGCCGCCGCGCCCGGCATTGATGAAGACCGGTTTTTTGAGCGCGCCGCCCTGCCGCAGCCGGCTGAAAAGCGCGCGGTCGTAAAGCCCTGTCGTTTCCGGCGTCAGGGGCAGCAGGCCGACGAGAAAATCGGTGCGCGACAGGAAATCGTCCATGCCGGCGGCATCGAAGGTCTCCATGCCCTCGATCTGCTTCTTCGTGCGCGACCAGCCGATGACGTCGAAGCCGAGCGCCTTCAGCTTTGCCGCAGCATCGAGGCCGAGGACGCCGAGCCCCATCAGGCCGACCGTCACCTCCGCCGCCTCCGGCTGGAGGAACTCGCTCCAGATACGCTTCTGCTGCTGCTCCAGATAAGGCAGGACGCGGCGCAGGTGGATCAGGCATTGCAGCACCACCCACTCGCTCATGCGCGTCGTCAGGTTGCGATCGACGAAACGGACGATCGGGATGTCGGGAATGCCCTCGACCGCCATGATGTGATCGACGCCGGCGCCGCCGGAAAACAGAAGCTCGAGATCAGGCGCGCGGCGGAAGAGATCGGCGTCGGGCTTCCAGACCACCGCATAGGCGATACCGGAAAGGTCACGCCCGGCATTGGCCGGATCGGCCAGATCGACGATTTCGCGGTCCGGAAAAAAGCCCTGGATCGTCTCCCGGAGTTCGCCGCGCGCGAATTTCAGGTCGAGAATGATGGCGCTTCTGGCATTCATGAAAACGGTCCTTCCGGTTTTGCTGCGTCTTACTGGCCGACGGCCGGCCGGGCCTCGAGATCGAAGGCGGCCGCCAGCAGCGCCTGCGTATAGGGTTCCTTCGGCGCGGAGAAGATGTCCGCCGCCGGTCCCTGCTCGACCACCTTGCCGGCGCGCATGACGACGATATCGTTGGCGAGCGCCTTCACCACCTTCAGGTCGTGGCTGATGAAGAGATAGGCGAGATCGTGCCGTTTCTGGAGATCGCGCAGCAGATCGACCACCTGCGCCTGCACGCTCATGTCCAGCGCCGAGGTCGGTTCGTCCAGCATGACGAAGCGGGGCTTCAGCACCATCGCGCGGGCAATGGCGATGCGCTGGCGCTGGCCGCCGGAAAACTCGTGCGGATAGCGCCAGCGGGTGGCCGGGTCGAGGCCCACTTCCGTCAGCCCCTCCACCACGCGGGCGTCGCGGGCATCGGCATCGAGCGCGGCCTCGTGAACCTTCAGTCCCTCGGCGATGATGTCGCCCACGGTCATGCGCGGCGATAGCGAGCCGTAGGGGTCCTGGAACACCACCTGCAACCGGTCGCGCAGGGGCCGCATCGCCTTGAAGGAGTAGCCGTCTATGCCCTGGCCGAGAAAGGCGATGCGCCCCTTAGACGAGACGAGACGCGTGAGCGCCAGGCCGAGCGTCGTCTTGCCGGAGCCGCTTTCGCCGACGATGCCGAGCGTCTGGCCAGCCCGCAGCGTCACGTCGATGCCATCCACCGCCTTCACATGGTCCACCACGCGGCGCAGGAAGCCGGCCTTGACGGGAAACCAGACGCGGACGTCGTGGCCCTCGATCACCACCGGCCGGGTGGGGTCGGCGGGCGGCGGCTCGCCGCGCGGCTCGGAGGCGAGCAGGTGCCTTGTGTAAGCGTGCTGCGGCGCCGTGAAGACGTCCTCCACCGCGCCGGTCTCGACGATCCTGCCCCCGGTCATCACGCAGACCCGGTCGGCGAACTTGCGCACGATGCCGAGATCGTGGGTGATGAACAGCATGGACATGCCGTGCGTGACCTTGAGGTCGCGCAGCAGTTCGAGGATCTGCGCCTGCACGGTCACGTCGAGCGCGGTGGTCGGCTCGTCGGCAATGAGCAGCGCCGGGCGGTTGGCCAGCGCCATCGCGATCATCACGCGCTGACGCTGGCCACCCGAAAGCTCGTGCGGATAGGCCTTCAGCCGTTTCTCGGGCTCGCGGATGCCGACCTGGTTGAGCAGTTCCAGCGTACGGGTGCGGGCCTTGTCGCCGGTGATGGCCTGATGCAGTTCGAGGATTTCGCCGATCTGCTTCTCGATCGTGTGGAGCGGATTGAGCGAGGTCATCGGCTCCTGGAAGATCATGGTGATGTCGTTGCCGCGCACCCTTCTCAGCGTGCGCTCGTCGGCCTTCAGCAGATCCGTGCCCTGAAAGAGGATCTCGCCCGTGGGATGGCTGGCCGCCGGATAGGGAAGCAGTTTCAGGATCGAATTGGCGGACACGGACTTGCCGGAGCCGGATTCGCCCACCAGCGCCACCACCTCTCCCGGCATGATGTCGAAGGACACGTCGTCGACCGCAAGCGCGGTCTCCCCCGCCTGGTGGAAGGCGACGGAGAGGTTCCTCACCGAAAGAAGCGGGTTCTTGTGTTGCTCTGTCATTACCGCCTCACCGGAACGTCTTGCGCGGATCGAAGGCATCGCGCACCGCCTCGCCGACGAAGATCAGCAGCGACAGCATGATCGACATGGTGAAGAAGGCCGCCAGCCCCAGCCAGGGCGCCTGAAGGTTCTTCTTGCCCTGCGCGATCATCTCGCCGAGGGACGGCGAGCCGGGCGGCATGCCGAAGCCGAGGAAATCGAGCGAGGTCAGCGTGGTGATCGAGCCGGACAGGATGAACGGCAGGAAGGTCAGCGTCGCCACCATCGCGTTCGGCAAAAGGTGTCGCAGCATGATTGTCGCATTGCCGACGCCGAGCGCGCGGGCCGCCCGCACATATTCGAAATTGCGGGCGCGCAGAAATTCCGCACGCACGATGCCGACGAACCCCACCCAGGAGAACAGCAGCATGATGCCGAGCAATATGAAGAAGCCGGGCGGAAGGATCGCCGCAATGATCAGCAGGATGTAGAGCACCGGCATCGACGACCAGATCTCGATGAAGCGCTGGAGAAGCAGGTCGGTCCAGCCGCCGAAATAGCCCTGCACCGCGCCCGCCGAGACCCCGACCACCGCCGAGCAGATCGTCAGCGCCAGCCCGAACAGGACGGAGATGCGGAAACCGTAGATCATGCGGGCGGTGACGTCGCGGGCCTGGTCGTCGGTGCCGAACCAGTTGAGGTTGCCGAAATTGCAATCCGGATCGGCAGTCCCCCCCGGATAGGCCGAGCAGCGCTCCTCCTCGCTCATCAGCCAGAAAGGCGGGGTCGGAGCGGAATGCGGGATGTTCGAATTGACGGTGTTGTAGGAATAGCGGATCGGCGGCCAGACCGCCCAGCCGTTCGCGTCGATCTCGTCGGCGATGAAGGAGGAGCGGTAGTCGGTTTCGGCCAGGAAGCCGCCGAACTTCTCCTCCGGATAGTTCACCACCACGGGAAACAGGATCTCGCCCTTGTAGGAGACGAGGAGCGGCCTGTCGTTGGCGATGAACTCGGCGAAAAGGCTCAGGACGAACAGTATCATGAAGATCCAGAAGGACCAGTAGCCGCGGCGGTTCGCCTTGAAGTTCTCCAGCCGGCGCCGGTTGACCGGCGAAAGCCAGGGACGGCGCGGCTTCTTCGCGGTTTGCGCCGCCGATGCGGGCGAGGTCGCATCCATGTCAGACCTCCCTCTTGTCGAAATCGATGCGCGGGTCGATCCAGGTGTAGATCAGGTCGGACACCAGACCGACGACGAGGCCGAGCAGCGAGAAGATGTAGAGCGTGCCGAAGACGATCGGGTAGTCGCGGTTGACGATGGCGAGATAGCCGAGCCGCCCGAGCCCGTCGAGCGAGAAGATGTTCTCGATGAGCAGCGATCCGGTGAAGAAAGCCGAGATGAAGGCCCCCGGAAAACCGGCGATGACGATCAGCATGGCATTGCGGAAGACGTGGCCGTAGAGAACCTTGCGCTCGCTCAGCCCCTTGGCGCGGGCCGTGACGACATATTGCTTGCGGATCTCGTCGAGGAACGAGTTCTTGGTCAGGAGCGTCGTCGTGGCGAAGGCCGAGAGCGCCAGCGAGATCAGCGGCAGCGTCAGGTGCCAGAAATAGTCGATGATCTTCTCCCACCACGACAGCTGGCTGAAATTGTCGGAGACGAGGCCGCGCAGCGGGAACCAGTCGAAGAACGAGCCGCCGGCGAAAAGCACGATCAGCAGGATGCCGAACAGGAAGCTGGGCACTGCATAGCCGACGATGATGACGCCCGAGGTCCACACGTCGAAGGCCGAACCGTCCTTAACCGCCTTGCGGATGCCGAGCGGAACCGAGATCGTGTAGGAAATGATCAGGATCCAGACGCCGAGCGAGATCGAGACCGGCAGCTTGTCGATGATGAGGTCGATCACCGGCGTGTTGCGGAAGAAGCTCTCGCCGAAATCGAAGCGGATGTAGTTCCACATCATGTCGAGAAAGCGGGTCAGCGGCGGCTTGTCGAAGCCGAACTGCCTTTCGAGCTTCTCGATCAGTTCCGGGTCGAGGCCCTGCGCGCCGCGATATCTCGAACTGTCCTGGGAGGAGAAGTCCTGCCCGCCCAGCATGTCGCCGCCGCCACCGCTCAGGCGGTCGGAAACGCCGTCGGCCTGCCCCGTGAGCTGGGCGATGACCTGTTCGACGGGACCGCCCGGCGCGAACTGCACGACGAGAAACGAAATGCCCATGATGCCGATCATCGTCGGGATCATCAGGAGAAGGCGTCTGAGAATATAGGCGCCCATACGATCAGGCCCTTCCGGTCGTTTCCAAGCAGGCACCGCCCTGCGGCGGGCGGCGTGATTCGTTCCGTTTCATTTGGTAACGGCTCCAGCCGCCAACGCAACCCCGGCTCAGTTCGCCGCGGCCTTCGACCACCACACATCCGGAAACCCGGTGCCGTAATAGGGCAGTTCCGCCGGATGGGAGAGCGCGTTCGAATAGGCGATGCGCGCCGTATTGCCGTAGAAGAGCGGCATCACGTAATGGTGGGCGAGCAGAACGCGGTCGAGCGCATGGACCGCGGGCACCAGTTCGGCGCGGGTCTGCGCGAACGTCACCATGCGGATCAGCTCGTCGATGGCCGGATCGGAGATGCCGGCATAGTTCTTCGATCCCTGCCGGTCGACCGAGACCGACCCCCAGTAGTCCGACTGCTCGTTGCCGGGATGCAGCGTCTGCGCCCAGACCGTCCAGGTCACGTCGTAGTCGAAGGCGCGCACCCGGTTGGTGTATTGCGCCGGATCGACCGTGCGCACGCGCGCCTCCACGCCGATCTTGCGCAGGTTCTGGGCATAGGGCACGGCCCAGCGCTCCAGCGTCGGGCTCGACAGCAGGATCTCGAAGACGAAGGGCTCGCCGGTCGCCGCGTTGACGAGGCGGTTTCCGCGCAATTCGTAGCCGGCTTCCCGGAAGAGCGTCAGCGCCGTGCGCAGGTTCTCGCGCGATTTCTGCGGATCGCCACCGACCGGATTGGCGTAGGGCGTGGTGAAGACCCGTTCCGGCACCTTGTCCTTCAGCCCTTCGAGGATTTCCTTCTCCCGGCCTTCCGGCAGGCCGGAGGAGGCCAGTTCCGTGCCCCAGAAGAAACTGTCCACCCGCTTGTAGGCGGAAAAGGCGATGGTGCGGTTCAGTTCCTCGAAATCGAAGCCGTAGTTCAAAGCCTCGCGGACCCGCTCGTCCTTGAACTTCCCACGGCGCATGTTGGGAACCAGCGCCTGCATCACCCCGGTCGCGCGGAAGGGGTTCTCGATCTCCTCGCGCAGCACGCGGCCGTCCTTCATCGCGGGAAAATCGTAGCCCGTGGCCCAGCGGGCGGCCATGTTCTCGTACCAGTAGTCGATATTGCCGGCACGGAAGGCTTCGAACTCGACGTCGCGGTCTCCGAAATAGGTATAGGTGACGACGCCGAAATTGTTCTGGCCGACATTGACCGGAAGGTCCTTGCCCCAATAGTCGTCGCGCAGCTCGTAGCGGATGGTCGAGCCGGCGGAAAAGGAAGCGATCCGGTAGGGGCCGGAGCCCATCACCGGCTCCAGCGTCGTGCGGGAAATGTCGCGCGGCCTGCCGTCCGGCCCCGTGCCCTCCCACCAGTGCTTCGGCACGATGGGGAACTGGCCGAGGATCTGCGGCAATTCGCGATTGTTCTTCTCGTCGAAGCGGAACGTCACCTCGCGCTCGCCGGTCTCGACCGCTTCGGTGACGTGGCGGTAATAGTTGCCGTAAAGCGGATTGTGTTCCTTCAGCGTCTCGAAGGAAAAGATCACGTCGGCGGGCGTCACGGGCTCACCGTCGGCCCATTTCGCTTCCGGGCGCAGGCGGAAGGTCACTTCGGACACGTCATCGGGATAGGAGAGCGATTCCGCCAGCAGCCCGTAGGCGGTCGAAACCTCGTCGCCGGAGGCTTTCAGCAGCGTGTCGAACACCATGCCGACGCCGACTGCGACCTCGCCCCTGGCGAGGGTGGCGTTGAAACTGTCGAACGTGCCGTCCGAGGACAGCCTGAGCGTGCCGCCCTTCGGCGCATCCGGATTGACATAGTCGAAGCGGGCGAAGCCTTCCGGATACTTCATCTCGTCGCCGAGCGTCACGCCGTGACGCCACACCCTGTCGTCCGCCCGGCCCGCAGGCGCCAGCGCGATCAAACTCGCCGCCAGAACCGCAAGCCCCGTCACCATCATCCGCATTGCAGCCATGCCAACCCTTTCGTTTTTGCATCGCAACCCAAGCATAGGCCAAAGTAAGGCGAAAAACAGGGGCCGTCGATCACAATAAGCCGAGCGGCGCAAAGGCCACGCTTTCACCCCAATCGCAAATCAGTTTACAAGAAACGTATTCCCAGGGGCACGCGGGAACGAGGCGGATCCTGCCCGGCAGGCGGCGGCTCCGCACCGACCGCGTGGAAACGAAAGACGAGCGGCAGCGGCATGACATCCTTCCTCACACGTTCTTCCGGCACCCGGCGGGTTGCCGGCGCGCTCCTGGCTCTGGCGGTCGCCGCCGGCGCATCGCCGGCAGCGGCGGACAACGCCACCCCCGCCAAGGCGCTTTTCGGCGCGGCCGCGGTTCCGAGCGCCGGTTCGCCGGTGCCCTACGGTTCCTATGCCAAGGGCTGCATCGAGGGGGCGCAGGCCCTGCCGGTCGACGGTCCGAACTGGCAGGTGATGCGCCTCTCGCGTAACCGCAACTGGGGCCATCCGGAGCTTCTGTCCGTCATCCAGCGGCTTTCGCGCGACGGCGTGCGGGAAGGCTGGCCGGGGCTTCTCGTCGGCGACATCTCCCAGCCGCGCGGCGGACCGATGACGAGCGGCCACGCCTCGCATCAGATCGGCCTCGACACCGACATCTGGCTGACGCCGATGCCGAACCGCCGCCTTTCAGCGAGCGAACGGGACCAGATGCCCTTCACCTCCATGCTGGCGCCCAACAAGTTCCTGACCATCGACGACAGCAAGTGGACGCCCGCCCATGCCCGCCTGATCATGAAGGCGGCAAGCTATCCGGAAGTGGCGCGCATCTTCGTCAACCCGGCGATCAAGAAGCGGCTTTGCGAGACCTGGACCGGCAACCGCAACCTGCTCGGCAAGGTGCGCCCGATCTACGGCCACGACGCGCATTTCCACATCCGCATCTCCTGCCCCGCCGGGGCTTCCGGCTGCCAGGAACAGGCCGCGCCGCCGAGCGGCGACGATTGCGGCAAGAACCTCGCCTGGTGGTTCACCAAGGAGCCCTGGGCGGCACCGAAGAAGGACCCGAACGCGCCGCCGCCCAAGCCGCCGCGCGCCGTAACGCTGGCCGACCTGCCGAGGGCCTGCTCCGCCGTGCTGGCCGCCGCCCCCTCCGGCGCGGTGGCCGCCAGCGCCTACGCGCCCTCCCCTGCCGCGCCGGCCGCAGCCGGAGCACTTCTGCCCGGCCAGACGATTCCCGTGCCGCGGGCCCGGCCCGCCGGGCGCTGAAACCGATCGAAGGGGCTTGCCTCTGCGTGGTCCCGGCGCTATTCAATCGGTTGAAATGACAGGGCTGCGGCGATGCGGAACGCATCCGGAAACATAGCCGGATCGTAACGAAGCGGGTATAAGGTCATATCCGCCTGACGGCCGGCCTTGCGATCGTCAGGCGGTCGCGGCCCCTGCCAGCCTCTCGCACACGGCGCCCTGCGGCGCGAAAACGGATCGACGATGCTCAAATACCCGGACACCGACCATCAGCCCTTTCCCATCCTGATCGGGGACATCGGCGGAACGAACGCCCGCTTTTCGATTCTCATCGATACCTATGCGGAACCGAAGGAATTTCCGATCCTGCGCACGGCGGATTTCGCCGGCATCGAGGACGCGATCCAGCAGGGCGTGCTCGACAAGACCTCGATCCAGCCGCGTTCGGCCATTCTCGCCGTTGCCGGGCCGATCCACAGCAAGGAAATTCCGCTGACCAACTGTCACTGGGTGCTGCGCCCGGCCGACATGTGCGCCAGCCTCGGACTGGAAGACATCGTCGTCATCAACGATTTCGAGGCGCAGGCGCTGGCCGTGGCATCGATGTCGGACGAAAACCGCGAGGAGATCGGCAGCGTCGGCAAGGTGCCGGTCGCGTCGCGGGTCGTGCTCGGCCCCGGCACCGGGCTCGGCGTCGCCGGGCTGGTCCATGTCCAGCGGCGCTGGATTCCCGTTTCCGGCGAGGGCGGCCATGTCGATCTCGGGCCGCGCAGCGAACGCGACTTTTCGGTCTTCCCCCATATCGAGCGCATCGAAGGGCGCGTTTCCGCCGAGCAGGTGCTGTGCGGCCGCGGCATCGTGAACCTCTACCGCGCCGTCTGCAAGGCGGACGGCGTGAAGCCGGCCCTGTCCGATCCGGCCGACGTCACCGCCGCCGGTCTCGGCGGGAACGATGCCGTCGCCGTCGAGACGCTGTCGCTTTTCGCGACCTATCTCGGCCGCGTCGCCGGCGACATGGCACTCGCCTTCATGGCGCGCGGCGGCGTCTATCTGGCAGGCGGCATCACGCAGAAGATCCTGCCCGTCCTGAAGCAGCCGGAATTCCGCGCGGCGTTCGAGGACAAGGCACCGCATTCGGCGCTGATGCGGACGATCCCCACCTTTGCCGTCACCCATCCGCAGGCGGCGCTGGCGGGCCTTGCCGCCTATGCCCGCACGCCGACGAATTTCGGCGTCGCCACCGAAGGCCGCCGCTGGCGCGGCTGAGACCGCGCCTCCGGCCCCGGCGAAAACCTATGGTCAAACGGCTTTCCAGCCTCTATAGAGCGCGGCTGGAAAGCATTTGAATCGACAGGAAGGTCTCGCGCCTTGACCGATACGGATAAGCCCAAGCGCGCCATCGACACGCAGAACGTCGGGGCGGTTCTGAAGCGCGTCATCGCCGAGAACGGCCGCGAACACATCAAGTCCTACATCCTCGCCATCATCTGCCTCGGCCTCATCGCCGGAACGACGGCGTTCACGGCGTGGATCATGGAAACCGTCATCAACGAGGCGTTCGGCCGCAGCGATTCCGGCTTAATCTGGATCGTCTGCGTCGTGATCTTCCTGGCCTTCGTCCTGCGCGGCCTGGCGACCTACTGGCAGGCTGTGCTGCTGATCAAGATCGGCAACAATATCGTCGCGAAATACCAGCGCCGCATCTACGAACATCTGATGAAGCTTTCCGTCGGCTTTTACAGCGACGCGCGCTCGGCGCAGCTCGCCGCCCAGATCGGCCAGAACATCTCGGGCATCCGCGACATCCTGAACATGACCGTCACCTCGATCGCCCGCGATCTCCTGACGCTGATCGCGCTGATCGGCGTGATGATCTCGAAGGACTGGGTGCTGACGCTGATCGTCTTCATCGTCGCGCCGCCGCTGATGCTCGGCCTGCGCTACGTTTCCAAGCGGCTTCGTTCCGCTACGCGCCTGTCGGTGGAAGTCAACAGCTACGTCATCGGCGCCATGCAGGAAACGGTTCAGGGCATTGCCGTCGTGAAGGCCTTCACGATGGAGGAAGAACTCAGCCGCAAGGTCAGCCACCTGATCTCCGACGCCGAGAGGCGGGCCAACCGCATCGCCCGGCTTGCCGAGCGCACGGCGCCGATGACGGAAACCTTCGCCGGCCTGGCGATTTCCAGCGTCATTGCCTACACCGCCTACCAGTCGCTCTATGCGGGCGCGCTGCCCGGCGCCTTCGTCGCCTTCGTCACCGCCCTGCTCATGGCCTACGACCCGGCCCGCCGGCTCGCCCGCCTCCAGGTGAGGGTCGAGGCTGCCGCGACCAACGCCCGCATGCTCTACGAAATCCTCGACATCGAACCGTTGCAGCGCGACACGGACGGTGCGAAGGCGCTCGAGGTCACGCAGGCGCGCATCGAGTTCCGCGATCTGGTGTTTGCCTACGGCAACGGCAGGCGCGTGCTCGATGCCGTGTCCTTCGTCGCCGAAGGCGGCATGACCACCGCGCTGGTCGGCCCGTCCGGCGCCGGCAAATCGACGATCCTCAATCTCATCCCGCGCTTCTACGATCCCGAGCAGGGTGCGATCCTGATCGACGGGCAGGACATCGCCAAGGTGACGAAATCGTCCCTGCGCCGCCACATCGCCTATGTGTCGCAGCAGCCGCACCTGTTCGAGGGCACGATCCGCGACAATATCCGCTACGGACGCCCGGATGCGACGGACGCCGAGGTGGAAGAAGCCGCGAAGATGGCCTATGCGCACGATTTCATCGTCGCCCAGCCGCAGGGCTACGACACCGCCGTCGGCGAGAACGGCGTGACGCTCTCCGGCGGCCAGCGCCAGCGCCTGTCCATTGCCCGCGCCCTGGTGCGCAACGCGCCGATCCTGCTTCTCGACGAGGCGACCTCGGCGCTCGACACGGAATCGGAGGCCTTCGTGCAGAAGGCGCTGGACACCGCCATGACGGGCCGTACGGTGATCGTCATCGCCCATCGCCTGTCCACGGTCGTCAATGCAGACAAGATAGTCGTGATGCAGGACGGCAGGATTGCGGAGGAAGGAACGCACGAATCGCTGATGGGCCGCGAAAACGGGCTTTACGCGCGCCTCAACAACCTGCAAACAGTGCGTGCGGATATCTGACGGAACGAAAACAGGACGAGGGACGGCATGAAACTGGTGGTGACGGGCGCGGGCGGACGCATGGGCCAAGCGCTCATCCGCATCATCGCGGCAACGCAGGGCGCGACGCTGCACGCCGCCATCGACCGCGAAGGCTCGCCGCTGATCGGCCGCGATGCCGGCGAGATATCCGGCGTCGGCACGCTCGGCGTGCCGATCACCGCCGATCCGCTGACCGCCTTCCTCAATGCCGAAGGCGTCGTCGACTTCACCTCCCCGGCGGCCAGCGTCGAATATGCGGGGCTGGCGGCGCAGGCGCGTATCGTCCACGTCATCGGCACCACGGGCTGCTCCGCCGCCGAGGACGAGCAGATCCGCGCCGCCTCCCGGCACGCCCGCATCGTCAAGTCCGGCAATATGAGCCTCGGCGTCAATCTGCTGGCCGAACTGGTGCGGCAGGCGGCCCGCGCGCTCGAAGCCGCCGACTGGGACATCGAGGTTCTGGAAATGCACCACAAGCACAAGGTCGACGCCCCCTCCGGCACGGCACTGCTGCTCGGCGAGGCCGCGGCGGAAGGCCGGGGCATCGACCTTGCGCAGAAATCGGTGCGGGTGCGCGACGGCCATACGGGACCGCGCCGGGAGGGCGATATCGGCTTCGCCACCTTGCGCGGCGGCTCGGTGATCGGCGACCATTCGGTCTATTTCGCCAGCGAGGGCGAGCTGGTGACGCTGTCGCACACCGCCCTCGACCGCAGCATCTTCGCCCGCGGCGCGGTGAAGGCCGCGCTCTGGGCCTTCGGGCAGAAGCCCGGCTTCTACACCATGTCCGACGTTCTCGGGCTGTCGAAAACCTGAACGCCTTTCCATCACCCAAGCAGAGGATCATGTCATGAGCGGTACCCTTGTCCTCGTTCGCCACGGCCAGAGCGAATGGAACCTGAAGAACCTTTTCACCGGCTGGCGCGACCCGGATCTGACCGCGCTCGGCGTCGAGGAAGCCAATGCCGGCGGCAAGGCGCTGGCGGATTACGGCATCACCTTCGACATCGCCTTCACCTCCGCCCTGACCCGCGCCCAGAAGACCTGCGACATCATTCTCGAGAATGTCGGCCAGGCCGGCCTCGAGACGATCAGGAACGAGGCGCTCAACGAACGCGACTACGGCGACCTGTCCGGCCTGAACAAGGACGATGCCCGCGCCAAGTGGGGCGAGGATCAGGTTCACATCTGGCGCCGCTCCTACGACGTTCCGCCGCCCGGCGGCGAGAGCCTGCGCGACACCGGCGCCCGCGTGTGGCCCTATTACCTGACGGAAATCCTGCCGCGCGTGCTGGCCGGCCAGAAGGTTCTGGTCGCCGCCCACGGCAATTCGCTGCGCGCCCTCGTCATGGTGCTCGACCGGCTGAGCAAGGAGGAAATCCTCAAGCTCAACCTCGCGACCGGCGTGCCGATGGTCTACAAGCTGAACGCCGATTCGACCGTCGCATCGAAGGACGTCCTGGGCGACATGTCGAACGCGCACTGAGCGCCGCCTTCAGTTTTTCTTTTGTCACCCTCGGGCTCGAGCCCCAAGGCTCCACGCCGCAAGCAGCGCGGTGGATGGTCGGGTCCAGCCCGACCATGACGGAGGAGGGGGCGGCGCGTTTCGCCAACCTTCCAAACCCGCCGCATGGCGGGTTTTTCCGTTTCAGCCCTCGACGGTGAACTGCACCCGGTCCGCCGGGAAGCGGCTGACGGCATACTGGATCGGCAGGCCGTGCGGATCGGCGTTCAACGCCGCCGTGACCAGAACGATGGCGCCGGGCGCGAGGCCGAGATCGGAAAGATCGCCCGGCTCGGCATGCACCGCGCTGATTTCCGTTTTCACGCGCACATAGTCCTCCACCGCGAAATCCTTCAGCGCCGCCGTCACCGATCCGGTCCGCGCGTAGACATCGGCGATCCCGCGAAAGCGGGGCAACGGATACCAGGCGGTCGAGCGCGACACGGCCCGCGCGTCGGCCATGCGCAGCGATTCGATCCGCAGCACCGGCGTTCCCGGCGCCACGTCCAACGCCGCCGCGACGACGGCGCTGGCCGGCTCCTCGGCATGGTCGAGCACATGACCCGACAGTTCGCGCGCCTGCGTCCCGATCCCCTCGGTGAAGCGGGTGCGACGGGAGATCGGAAAATTCAGCCGCTCGCGGCGCAGGATGAGCGTCCCCACGCCCTGCACGGGCCGCAGCATGCCCTCCTGCGTCAAGGCCGAAAGCGCTGCGCGCACCGTGTGGCGGTTGACGCCGAAATCGGCGGCGAGAACCGTTTCCGGCGGCACCATGCCCGTCTCGTCGTAGCTTCCGTCCGCGATCGCCGCCCGAATCCGGTCGGCGATCTGCCGCCACAATGCCACGCCGCTCTGCCGTCTTACCAATCCGCTGTCGTTCATCCGTCACACGCTTGTCATGAGTTCGGAATAGATATACACCATATTGTATGGTTGTCTACATAAATAGATATTTGCGAGCCATCTTCGAGACAGCCGACGAATTTTTCGAAGATGCGCCCCGAACCGACCCAGGAGGTGCAAGACATGGCCGAGACGGCAATTCCAGATCCGGGAACGGCGCGGGCCAAGCGCGCGTCCGACCTGATTGCCCGCGCGACGCGGGCCGAACTCAAGACGCTGATCGATGCGCTCGGCGTCACGGCGGAGGCGACGCCGCTCAGAGGGCCGGAAACCGGCCTTGTGATGGTGCGCGGCCGCATGGGCGGCGGCGGCTCTCCCTTCAATCTCGGCGAGGTGACGGTCAGCCGTGCCACGATGCGGCTTGCCTCCGGCACGGTCGGCCACGCCCATGCGCTCGGCACCGACCGCGAAAAGGCGCGGCTCGGCGCCATCGTCCATGCGCTGTGGCAGGAAGAGGCCACGCGGGACCGCGTCGAGAGCGGCCTGCTTGCGCCCGTCGAACGGCGAATCACCGAAGAGAATGCCCGCAAGCGGGCCGAAACCGCCGCCACGCGCGTCGATTTCTTCACGATGGTCAGAGGAGAGGACTGATGGGAGCAGCAGCAGATACGCTGGCCGGCGGCTTTCACGACCCGGTGTTTCAGGGGCAGGCCGTGTTCCGCCTCGTCATGGATGGCATGGCGCGGCCCGGCACCCTCCAGACCGTGACGGACGAGGCCGGCGCCCCGGCCCCGCTCGGCGCGGCGGCGGGCGCCATCGCGCTGACGCTGCTCGACCACGACACGCCGGTCTGGCTTTCCGCCGGTTTGCAGAAATCCTCCGTGCCGGGCTGGCTCGCCTTCCACACCGGCGCACCGCCGGCGACGGAAAAGACCGAGGCCCGTTTCGCATTCCTCGAAGCCGACGCCCCCCTTCCCGCTTTCGGCCTGTTCTCGGCCGGAACGCAGGACTATCCGGACCGCTCGGCGACCCTCATCATCGAGATCGGCGGCTTCGACGGCGCCGACGCCTTGAAGCTGTCGGGTCCCGGCATTGCCGGCGGCCGCCTCGTCCACCCGGAAAGCCTGCCGGAAGGCTTCCTGCGGCAATGGGCGCAGAACCACGCCCTTTTCCCGCGCGGCATGGACATCGTGCTGACGGCGGGCGACCGCTTCCTCTGCCTGCCCCGGACCACGCGGATTTCCGCCGGAGAACTGTAAGATGTATGTAGCCGTGAAAGGCGGGGAAACCGCCATCGCCAACGCCCACCGCCTGCTGGCCGACCGGCGGCGGGGAGACCGCTCGCTGCCGGCGATTTCCAACGAACAGGTGATCGAGCAGCTGGCGCTTGCCGTCGATCGCGTCATGGCCGAAGCCTCGCTCTACGACCGGACGCTGGCCGCGCTCGCCTTCCGGCAGGCGCGCGGCGACATGATCGAGGCGATCTTCCTGCTGCGCGCCTATCGCACCACGCTGCCGCGCTTCGGCACGTCGCGCCCCATCGACACCGCCGCCATGCTGGTCGAGCGGCGCGTGTCCGCCACCTACAAGGACCTGCCGGGTGGCCAGCTTCTCGGGCCCACCTTCGACTACACCCACCGGCTGCTCGACCCCTCGCTGCTCGACGACGGCGCCGTGGAGGAAGGCGAACGGCGCGAGGAGGGCGGCGACGACGTCATGCGCGTGTCCGACATTCTGGCACAGGAAGGGCTGATCGAAGGCGACGGCACGCTTTTGGACGACGAGGGCGGCGGCGACCTGACCCGCGAGCCGATGGAATTTCCCATGAGCCGCGACCTGCGCCTTCAGGCGCTGGCGCGCGGCGACGAGGGCTTCCTGCTGGCGCTCGGCTATTCGACACAGCGCGGCTACGGCCGCACCCATCCCTTCACCGGCGAGATCCGCATCGGCGAGGTGGAGATCGAGATCGAGGTTCCGGAACTGGGCCATGCCGTCTCGCTGGGTGAAATCCGCGTTACCGAATGCCAGATGGTCAACCAGTTCAAGGGTTCCGCCAAGGTGCCGCCGCAGTTCACGCGCGGCTATGGCCTCGTCTTCGGCCAGAGCGAACGCAAGGCCATGTCCATGTCGCTGGTCGACCGGGCCCTGCGGGCGAAGGAATTTGGCGAGGACATCGTCGCCCCGGCACAGGACGAGGAATTCGTGCTGTCCCATTGCGACAACGTTCAGGCGACCGGCTTCGTCGAACATCTGAAACTGCCGCACTATGTCGACTTCCAGGCCGAACTCGGCCTCGTCAGGCGGATGCGCGCCGAATACGAGGCGGCCAACGCCACTCCCGAATCATCCGAGAAAAAGGAGGCTGCCGAATGAGCGACGCCGCCGCGACAGGCCTTGCGGCCTACAATTTCGCCTATCTGGACGAGCAGACCAAGCGGATGATCCGCCGCGCCATCCTGAAGGCCATCGCCATTCCCGGCTATCAGGTGCCGTTCGCCTCGCGCGAAATGCCGATGCCCTACGGCTGGGGCACCGGCGGCGTGCAGGTGACGGCCGCGATCATCGGTCCCGACGACAGGCTGAAGGTCATCGACCAGGGCGCCGACGACACGACCAATGCCGTCTCCATCCGCGCATTCTTCGCCAAGGTCGCCAACGTCGCCGTCACCACCCACACGGACGAGGCAACGATCATCCAGACGCGCCACCGCATTCCGGAAAAGACACTGAAGGAAGGCCAGGTGCTGGTCTATCAGGTGCCGATCCCCGAACCGCTGCGCTTTCTCGAACCGCGCGAGACCGAGACGCGCACCATGCATGCGCTTTCGGAATACGGCCTCATCCACGTCAAGCTCTACGAGGACATCGCGATGAACGGCCACATCGCCACGACCTACGCCTATCCGGTGAAGGTCGCCGGGCGCTACGTCATGGACCCGTCGCCCATTCCGAAGTTCGACAATCCGAAGATGCACATGTCGGATGCGCTCCAGCTGTTCGGCGCGGGCCGCGAGAAGCGCATCTACGCCGTGCCGCCGCACACCGAAGTCGTCAGCCTCGATTTCGAGGACCATCCCTTCGAGGTGCAGACGTTCGACCGCCCCTGCGCGCTGTGCGGCGCGGAAGACGTCTATCTCGACGAGGTGATCCTCGACGACCGCGGCGGACGCATGTTCGTCTGCTCAGACACCGACCATTGCGAGGAACGCCGCGCCTGCGGCTGCGTCGGCGAGCTGGGTGTCAGGGAGGCGGCGGAATGAGCGCGGTTTTCCGGAAAGTCCCCCTCATCCGGCTGCCGCCACCTTCTCCCCGGCGGGGAGAAGGCGAAAGAAGCGCCGGCCTTGCCCCGATTCCCTTCTCCCCGGGGGAGAGAAGGTCCCGGCACGGGGATGAGAGGGCCGCCTGCATTTCATCCAACCGTTTCGTGGAGAATAACCGATGACCGACACTCCCCTCTTCAAGGTCAACGGCATCTCGAAGTTCTACGGCACCCGCACCGGCTGCCGCGACGTCTCCTTCGAGCTTTACCCGGGCGAAGTGCTTGCCATCGTCGGCGAAAGCGGCTCGGGCAAGACGACCCTTCTCAACTGCATCTCGACGCGGCTGACCCCGACCGCCGGCAGCGTCGAATACCGCATGCGCGACGGCGCCTTCCGCGACCTCTACCGCATGGGCGAGGCGGAACGGCGCATGCTGATGCGCACCGACTGGGGCTTCGTCCACCAGAACCCGGCCGACGGATTGCGCATGACGGTCTCCGCCGGGGCGAATGCCGGCGAGCGGCTGATGGCGGTCGGCGAGCGCCATTACGGCCGCATCCGCGCCACGGCATCCGACTGGCTGGAGCGCGTCGAGATCGGCACCGACCGCATCGACGACCAGCCCCGCACCTTTTCCGGCGGCATGCGCCAGCGCCTCCAGATCGCCCGCAACCTGATCACCGGCCCGCGCCTCGTCTTCATGGACGAGCCGACCGGCGGCCTCGACGTGTCCGTGCAGGCGCGCCTGCTCGACCTCGTCCGCTCGCTGGTCAACGATCTCGGCCTCGCGGTCGTCATCGTCACCCACGACCTCGCGGTCGCCCGACTGCTCTCGCACCGGATGATGGTGATGAAGGAGGGCCGCGTCATCGAGACCGGCCTGACGGACCGGGTGCTCGACGATCCGCGCGAACCCTATACGCAATTGCTTGTTTCCTCGATCCTTCAGGTGTGACCATGCCCACCCCTCTCGTCGTTTCCGAAGTCCGCAAGAACTTCGTCATGCACCTGCGCGGCGGCCTCGTGCTGCCGGTCGTCTCCAATGTCGGCTTCTCGGTGGCGAGCGGCGAATGCGCCGTGCTCTCCGGCCCCTCCGGCATCGGCAAAAGCTCGATCCTCAAGATGCTCTACGGCAATTACGGCGTCGACGGCGGCCAGATCCTCGTCAACCATCAGGGCAAGGTGCTGGACATGGCCTCGGCGGCCGCCCGCACCGTTCTCGACGTGCGCCGCAAGACGATGGGCTATGTCAGCCAGTTCCTGCGCACCGTGCCGCGCGTCGCGGCCATCGACGTGGTGGCGGAGCCGCTGCTGGCGCGCGGCGTCGCGCAGGAGGAGGCGCGCGAGCGCGCCGGCCGCATGCTGTCGCGCCTCAACCTGCCGGAGGCACTGTGGCAATTGCCACCATCCACCTTCTCCGGCGGCGAGCAGCAGCGCGTCAACATCGCCCGCGGCTTCATCACCGACCACACGATCCTTTTGCTCGACGAGCCGACCGCCTCGCTCGACGCCGCCAACAGCGCCGTCGTCGAAGAGCTGATCGCGGCCAAGAAGGCGGCGGGCGTCGCCATCGTCGGCATTTTCCACGATGCGGACGTGCGCAGGAAGGTCGCCGACCGGCTGATCGACGTCTCGGCCTTTTCGCCCGGAAGGAAGGCGGCATGAACAGCATTCTTTCCGAACAGCCCACCATTCACGAAACCGCCGTGGTGAAGGACAGCCGTCTCGGCCGCTATACCGAGATTGCCGAATTCTGCCGCGTCCGCGAGAGCGTGGTCGGCGACTATTCCTATGTGATGGAACAGGGCCATCTGTGGAACGTGCATATCGGCAGGTTCTCCAACATCGCCGCCTTCGTGCGCATCAACGCCACCAACCATCCGGTGGAGCGCGCCACGCTGCACCACTTCACCTACCGCGCCGGCAACTACTGGCCGGGCGTGGAGGACGACGAGGCGGATTTCTTCGCGGCACGGCGCTCGAAGCCCGTGACCATCGGCCACGACACCTGGATCGGCCACGGCGTCACGATCCTGCCCGGCGTGACCGTCGGCAACGGCTCGGTGGTCGGCTCCGGCGCCGTCGTCACCCGCGACGTGCCGTCCTATACCATCGTCACCGGCGTTCCGGCCCGGCCGATGCGGGAGCGTTTCGACCGGGAGACGGCGGCGCGGCTCGAAGCGCTCGCCTGGTGGGACTGGGACCACGAACGGCTGCGCGAGGCGCTCGGCGACTTTCGGTCGCTCACGGTTCACGAATTCCTGAACCGCCACGGCGGCTGAATCGTCAGCCGCCCGCCGCTTTAACAAAACTGACACACAACTGACATTCGGGCTTCATGACAGGTCGCTATTGCCGGGCAAGCAATAACGGCAGGGAACGGTCTGGACATGAAGTTCGAGTTGAGGAATATCACCCGGCGCTTCGGCGGCCATATCGCGGTCAATTCCGTCAATCTCACCATTCCGCAGGGCCAGATGGTCGGCGTCATCGGCCGGTCGGGCGCGGGCAAATCCACCCTGCTCAGGATGATCAACCGGCTGGCCGACCCGACCTCCGGCTCGCTGCATTTCAGCGATCTCGAAGTCTCCGCCCTCAAGGGCGCGGCGCTGCGCAACTGGCAGCGCGATTGCGCCATGATCTTCCAGCAGTTCAACCTCGTGCCGCGCCTCGACGTGATGACCAACGTCATGCTCGGCCGGCTCAACCACCGCCCGGCGGCGATGAGCCTTCTCGGCATCTTCACCCGCGAGGAGCGCATCGCGGCGATCGCCGCCCTCGAACGGCTCGGCATTGAGCAGACGGCGCTCCAGCCGGCCGGCACGCTGTCCGGCGGCCAGCAGCAGCGCGTGGCGATCGCCCGGGCGCTGATGCAGGCGCCGAAAATGCTGCTCGCCGACGAGCCCATCGCCTCGCTCGACCCGCTGAACGCCCGCATCGTCATGGACGCGCTGAAGGACATCAACGAGCGCGAGGGCATCACGGTCATCACCAACCTGCACACGCTCGACACCGCCCGCGCCTATTGCGAGCGCATCGTCGGCATGGCCGGCGGCCACGTCGTGTTCGACGGCACGCCCGACCAGCTCGACGCCGAGGCGGTGCGGATGATCTACGGAACCGGCAGCGACGGCTCCGAAATCGACGAGAGCATGACCTCGACCAGCATCACCTCCGGCAAGGCCGCGCAGGGTTTCACGCCGTCCGTGCCGGCGGTGGCCACCGCGCGGGCCTGAATCCGTTCCCGTCACGGCGCCGTCACCGGCGCCATTTTTTCGATCCCCTCACACATGGTCCAACAGGAGCAACACCCATGCTGAAGAAACTCCTCCTCTCCGTCGCCACGCTCGGCCTTCTCGCCGGCTCGGCCGCCGCCCAGGACGTCAAGGTCCTGCGCATCGGCCTCGACGGTTCGGAAAACGAAGCCGACCAGATCCGCAACACGCAATGTGTCGCCGACGGCCTGAAGGCCGCGACCGGCGTCCAGGAAGTCCAGATCTTCCCGTCGCCGGACTATAACGGCGTCATCCAGGGCCTGCTCGGCGGCACCATCGACATCGCCTCGATGGGCGCTTCCTCCTATGCCGCGATCTACCTCCAGGCCCCCGATGCCGTCGACCCGATCCTGACCTATACGCAGTCGGACGGCTCCAGCGGCTACTACTCGATCATGGTGGCGCGCAAGGACAGCGGCATCAAGACGCTCGCCGACGCCAAGGGCAAGACGCTCGGCTTCGCCGATCCCGACTCGACCTCCGGCTATCTCGTGCCGAACGTCGCCCTGCCGAACGAAATCGGCGCGCCGGTCAACCAGTATTTCAGCGAAACCGGCTTCGGCGGCGGCCATGAGAACCTCGTTCTCGGCGTTCTCGACGGCAAGTTCGACGTCGCCACCACCTTCGGCTCCGGCGTCGGCAGCTGGGAAGAGGGCTACACCGGCGGCAACCTGCACCAGATGGTCAACAAGGGCATCCTCGACATGGACGACCTCGTCGAGGTCTGGAAGTCGCCGCTGATCCCGAACGGCCCGCTCATGGTCTCCAACAAGCTGCCGGCCGACGTCAAGGAAAAGGTGGAAACCTACTTCTTCGAACTGCCGCAGAAGGACGCCGAGTGCTTCCGCGCCTACACGCAGGGCGACAACAAGGACTACATCAAGGTCGACCAGTCCTTCTACCAGACGATCATCGACGCCCGCAAATCGGTCATCGGCGGCTGATCCCTCTTCGAACCCCGGAACGGCGGCGCTTCATCAAAGCGCCGCCGTCTTCATGAAAGGAAGCCGACAGCATGGCCGGAAATATCTCAACCGCACCGGATGACGGGCTTGGCGCCTCCTCGGCGCTGGTGATGCGCCATTACCAGCAGCAGGTGGTGCAGCGCCGGATCTATACCGGCATCGCCATCGTGGTCTTCCTTTTCGCGCTCGGCGCGTCGCTGAACTTCGCCAACAACGCCAATTCCGGCAAGTTCTTCGAGCGCCTGCCCTATTTCTTTGATTTCATCCGCAATTTCGTGCCGGACAGCCCGATGGAAATCGTCCGGGCGATGTTCGACCTGCCCTCGCCCTATGCGGACGGCTCGCTGAAATACGACTACACCTCCAGCCGGGTCTACATCACCGAGAGCATCTACATCCCGCAATTCATCTACCAGCTCGTCGTCACGCTCAACATCGCCTTCGTCGCGACCATCATCGGCACGTCCCTCGCCTTCGTGCTGTGCTTCCTCGCCGCCACCAACCTGGTCGGCACGGGGCCATTGCGCTTCGTCGTCCGGCGGATCATGGAGGTGATGCGCGCCTTCCCGGAAATCGTCATCGCCGGGCTCCTGACCGCTATCCTCTCCATCGGCCCGATCGCGGCGATCATCGCGATCACGGTTCACACCATCGGCGCGCTGGGCAAGCTGTTCTTCGAAGTGGTCGAGAATGCCGACATGCGGCCCGAGGAGGGCCTGCGCGCGGCCGGCGCCAGCTGGGTGGAGCGGGTGCGCTTCGCCATCGTGCCGCAGGTGCTGCCGAATTTCGTCTCCTATGCGCTGCTGCGCGCCGAGATCAACGTGCGCGCCTCGACGATCATCGGCGCGGTCGGCGGCGGCGGCATCGGCGAGGTCTTCCGCCTCGCCATCGGCCGCGACCATGCCGCCAAGACCTATGCGATCATCATCCTGCTTTTCGTCACCATCGTCGTGGTCGACCAGTTCTCCGCCTGGCTGCGCCGCCGGCTGACCAACGACCAGACCTTCAACATCGGCAGGGGTGTCATATGAAATCCTCCGTTCCGCTGATCAACGCCGCCGAGCGCGAGCGTCTTCTCGCCGCCTATCCGCAGGCCTTCCACCGCAGCTTCCTCCAGCGCTACGGGCTTGTCGTCGCCGTCGCCGCCATTTTCGCCTATCTCGGCATGTGCTTCGTCTTCTTCAATGTCGGCCCGGCCTTCCAGCAGGCGCGCTGGGACCGCGCCTCCATCTACATCCAGGACTGGTATTCCTGGCGGGCGCAGCCGCGCCTGCGCTTCCAGGACGGCGCGGTGACGGCGCAATGGTCGAGCCGCGGGCAATATCCGGCGGGCGCCGAGATCGACTGGCTGGTTCCGACCCCGGACGGCGGCTATACGGTGATCTTCGACGGCATGGACAATCGCCTCGAAGTCACGCCGCAGCGCGTCGACGTCTTCGTCGACGGCGTGTCCTGGCCTGTTGCCATCCACCAGGAGGAGACCGTGGCGCCGGCGGGCGCGCCCGAGGAAATCGTGCAGGACGGCAACAAGGTCGTCGTTCGTTACGGCTTCGCCGGGCAGGCGGAAATCCGCACCAGCCAGGTCTATATCCAGCGGCGCTTCCTCGGCTGGGCGAATTTCTTCTTCGACACCCGCTCGCCGTTCTGGGGCAAGAGCTTCACCGAACTGGCGGGGCTGGCATTTTTCGGCGAGCGCGTCGACCCGGCGCAGTCGAACGCCTCGAAGATGCTGGGCGACTTCCTCAACAACGGCACGTGGCAGCACGCCGACATCCTGTCGAAGCTGATGCAGACGCTGGTCATGGCCTTCGTCGGCACGCTGTTCGCGACGCTCGTCGCCTTCCCGCTCGCCTTCGTCGCCGCCCGCAACATTACGACGAGCCGCCCGGTGAACTGGGGCATGAAGCGCTGCTTCGATTTCCTGCGCTCCATCGACATGCTGATCTGGGCGCTGTTCTTCACCCGCAGCTTCGGCCCCGGCCCCATTCCCGGCATCGCCGCGATCTTCGCCACCGACACCGGCGCGCTCGGCAAGGTCTATGCCGAGGCCGTCGAGAACATCGACGAGAAGCAGCGCGAGGGCGTGAAGTCGCTCGGCGCCGGCCCCGCGGCCGTCAACCGATACGGCGTGGTGCCACAGGTGCTGCCGGTGTTCATCTCGCAGTCGCTTTATTTCTGGGAATCGAACACCCGCTCGGCCACCGTCATCGGCGCGGTGGGCGCCGGCGGCATCGGCCTGAAGCTGCTCGAGGCAATGGGCACCAACGCCGACTGGGACAAGGTGGCCTATATGGTGCTGCTCATCCTCGCCGTCGTCTTCATCTTCGACAACATCTCCAACACGCTGCGCTGGAGGCTGATCGGCAAGCAGACGCACTGAAATCCTTTTCCGGCGAAATCGCCGGAAAACCATCATCATTCTGTCATGGAAAGCGACTAGGGCAGTAGCCGACCTTGCGGCGGGTACGCGATTGCACTCTAATGCACGCCCTCCGCCGATGACAGAAAGATCCGCCCGTGCGCTACGCCCTCTATTTCACGCCCGCCCAGGACGATCCGCTGACCGTTGCGGCCGCCCGGTGGCTGGGTCGCGACGCCTTTTCCGGCGGGCTTGTGGCGCAGGGCGAGGAGGCGCCGCTTTCCCTCGAAACGCTGCGCGAGGCGACCGCCGAACCACGCCGCTACGGTTTCCACGCGACGCTGAAGGCGCCTTTCGCCCTTGCGGACGGCGCGTCGCCAGCCGGGCTGATCGACGCTATGGCCGCCTTTGCCGCCGAAACCCGCATCTTCGACATCCCGGCCCTGTCCCTCGGCCGGATCGGCGCCTTCTTCGCGCTGGTGCCGGGCGCGCCCTGCCCACCGCTTCGGGAATTCGCGGCGGATTGCGTGCGCCGTTTCGAACCGTTCCGCGCCCCTCTTGCGGAAGCCGATATCGCGCGCCGCAGGCCGGAAAGGCTGACGCCCGCGCAACGCGAGCATCTCGCCGTATGGGGCTATCCCTACGTCATGGACGAATTCCGTTTCCACATGACGCTTTCCGGCCCGCTGGAACCGGCCCTGGCCGATGCCGTCGAGCCGGTTCTGAAATCCCGCTTTGCCGGTTTCCTCGGCAAACCGCTCCCTGTCTCGGGTCTCGCGCTCTTCGTCGAACCGGAGCGGGGAGCCCCCTTCACCGTCCATACATGGCTGCCGCTTGCGGCATGACTGACGAAAGAAAACCGATGTCCGCCGAACAGATATTCACCAACGCCGCCATCGTCCTCGAAGACGAGATCGTCAACGGATCCGTGCTGGTCCGCGACGGCCGGATCGCCGACATCTCCGCCGGCAACACCCATGCCGGCGAGGATATCGAGGGCGATTACCTGATCCCCGGCCTGGTGGAACTGCATACCGACCATCTGGAGACGCATTATTCGCCGCGCCCCAGCGTCCGCTGGCACAAGACGGCGGCGATCCAGGCGCACGATGCACAGATCGCTTCTTCCGGCATCACCACCGTCTTCGATTGTCTGCGCCTCGGCTCCGACGAGGACGGGGGCTTCCAGAAGGGTGAGATGCGCGAGATGGCCGACGCCATCCAGGCCGCCGAGCGCGAGGGCCGGCTGCGCGCCGACCACCTCATCCACCTGCGCTGCGAGGTGGCCTCCAGCGATGTGCTCGACCATTATTCCGATTTCGAGGAGGACCCGCATGTCCGCCTCATCTCGCTGATGGACCATTCGCCGGGCCAGCGCCAGTTCCAATCGATGGAGCAGTACACCTTCTACTACAAGAACAAGCGCGGGCTGGACGACGCGGCCTTCGCCCGTTTCGTCGACCGGCGCGTGGCAGCCTCGGAAAAATACGCGGCGCAGCACCGCGATTTCCTGGCGAAGGCCTGCGCCGAGCGCAGAATCACCGTCGCGAGCCATGACGACGCGACCACTGCCCATGTCGAGGAGGCGATCGGCCACGGGGTGCGGCTGGCCGAATTCCCGACCAGTTTCGAAGCCGCCAAGGCATCGCACGGCGCGGGCATGAGCGTGCTGATGGGTGCGCCGAACGTGGTGCGCGGCAAGTCGCATTCCGGTAACATCGCCGCGCGCGACCTCGCCGAGAAGGGCGTGCTCGACGTGCTCTCGTCGGATTACGTTCCCTTCAGCCTGCTCTACGCGCCCTTCCTGCTGGCCGACGGCGTCGAGGGAATCAGCCTGCCGAAGGCGCTGGCGATGGTGACGGCCACCCCGGCCCGCACGGTTTCGCTCGACGACCGGGGCCGCATCGCACCGGGCCTGCGCGCCGATCTCGTCCGCGTCCACCGCTCCAACGATGTCCCGGTGGTGCGTTCGGTGTGGCGCGAAGGCCGGCGGGTGGTCTGATGGACTGCACGACCGGCACCGGCAGAGGCGCCCTGATCGTCGTCGTCGGCCCGAGCGGGGCCGGCAAGGACACGCTGATGGACGCCGCCCGCCGCCACTTCGCCGGGCGCGCCGACATCCACTTCGTGCGCCGCGTCATCACCCGGCCGGCCGAAGCCGGCGGCGAGGACCACGCGGCCGTGTCCCGCGAGGAATTCGACCGGCTGGTGGCAGCGGATACGTTCGCGGTCTGGTGGGGCGCCCACGGGCTGAAATATGGCGTGCCGCGCACGACCTGCGAGGAACTCGCCAGAGGGCATGTCGCCGTCGTCAACGGCTCGCGCTCGGCCCTACGCGCCTTCGGGCGGATCTTCACCCGCGTGAAGGTGATCTCCATCACCGCCACGCCCGAGGTTCTCGCCGAACGGCTCGCAGCGCGCGGCCGGGAAAGCCGCGAGGAGATCCTGAACCGCCTCGCCCGCGCGCCCCAGGAAATCGACTGCGACCTCGATGTCTTGACCATCGACAACAGCGGCCGGCTGGAGGATACGGTGAACGCCTTCGTGACGGCGCTGGAAGAGGCCGCGGCGGAGCGCGTTTAGCTCGGGGCTTGCCGTGTCGCCCCCTCTGGCCTGCCGGCCATCTCCCCCACAAGGGGAGACAATGGGGTCGAATGCCCACACACATTCCGTCACTGTCGGACTCGACCCGAGGGTCCACGCAGCGGACGCGACATGAATGGTCGGGTCAGGCCAGACCATGACGAACGAGAGCGTATGGGAGATACCGGTCCTGACCCTCAGTGCGCCTCGTCCCAGTTATGGGCGGCACGCGCATCGACCTTCAACGGCACCTTCATCTCGAGGCTCGGGCGGGTGGCGTTTTCCATCGTCTGCGTGACGACGCCGAGCGTCGCCTCGACGGCCTCGTCCTCGACCTCGAAGATCAGTTCGTCGTGAACCTGAAGCAGCATCTTCGCCTTTTCGCCAAGCCCGGCGTGCGAAAGCGCCCCTTCCATGCGGATCATCGCCCGGCGGATGATATCGGCGGCGGAGCCCTGGATCGGCGCGTTGATCGCCGCGCGTTCGTTGAAGGCGCGGACCTGCGGGTTGGAGGAGCGGATTTCCGGATAATAGGCGCGGCGGCCGAAGATGGTCTCGACATAGCCCTTCTCGCGCGCCTCGGCCTTGGTCTTGTCCATGTAGTCGCGGATACCGGGGAAACGCTCGAAATACCGCTTGATGTATTCGCCCGCCTCCGAGCGCTCGATGCCGAGCTGGTTGGCGAGACCGAAGGCGGAAATGCCGTAGATGATGCCGAAATTGATGGCCTTGGCGCGGCGGCGCACCTCCGCGGGCATGCCTTCCACCGGCACGCCGAACATTTCGGACGCCGTCATCGCGTGGATGTCGATGCCTTCGTCGAAGGCGCGGCAAAGCTGGGGGATTTCCGCGACATGGGCGAGCACGCGCAGCTCGATCTGGCTGTAGTCGGCGGAGACGAGCTTGTGGCCCGGCGAGGCGATGAACGCAGTGCGGATCTTGCGGCCTTCCGCCGTGCGCACGGGAATGTTCTGGAGGTTCGGTTCCGAAGACGAAAGCCGGCCCGTCGTGGTCGCGGCCAGCGAATAGGAGGTGTGCACCCGCTTCGTCTCCGGGTGGATGAAGCCCGGCAGCGCATCGGTGTAGGTGGATTTCAACTTGGTAAGCTGGCGCCAGTCGACGATCTTGCGCGGCAGGTCGTGGCCGGCGGCGGCGAGGTCTTCCAGCACCTGCGCGGAGGTGGACCATTGCCCCGTCTTGGTCTTCGACCCGCCGGGCAGGCTCATCTTGCCGAACAAGATGTCGCCGAGCTGCTTCGGCGAGCCGACATTGAACGTCTCCCCGGCCAGTTCGTAGATTTCGGCCTCGAAGGCCGCGGCCTTCTGGGCAAGCTCGCCGGAAAGGCGCGAGAGGATCTGCCGGTCCACCGAAATGCCGCGCTCTTCCATGCGCGCCAGCACCGGCACCAGCGGCCGTTCCAGCCGCTCGTAGACCGTCGCCAGCCCTTCGGCGATAAGGCGGGGCTTCAGCACATGCCAGAGGCGCAGCGTCACGTCGGCATCTTCCGCCGCATAGGCCGTGGCCCGGGCGATCTCGACCATATCGAATGTGACGGCGCCCTTGCCCGACCCCGCGACCTCCTTGTAGGCGATGGGAGTATGGCCGAGCCACCGTTCCGACAGCGCGTCCATGCCGTGCGAGCCGGTTCCGGCTTCCAGAACGTAGGACAAGAGCATCGTATCGTCGAAACCGGCGATCTCGATGCCGAGGCGCTTCATCAGCAGGTAGTCGTATTTCAGGTTCTGGGCCACCTTGAGAACGGAGGTATCCTCCAGAAGCGGCTTCAGGCGCGCCAGCGCTTCCCTTTCGGGAATCTGGTCTTCCACCAGACCGCCGCCGAGCAGGTCGCCCCGGCCGCTCTTGTGGGAAAGCGGCACATAGCACGCCCTGACCGCCGTGCCCGCCGCATCGACCGTGTTGTCGGCCACCGCCAGCGAAAAGCCGACCAGTTCGGCCTGCATCGGATCGAGCGAGGTCGTTTCGGTATCGAAGGCGACGACGCCGGTTTCGCGCGCCAGCGCGATCCAGCGGTCGAGCGCCGCGGAATCGCGGACGGTCTCGTAGGCTTCCGTGTCGATCTTCGCACCCTTGAAGGTTGCGGCGCGCGCAGCCGCGAGCGAGGCGGGCGTCAGCGCATCGGGCGAAACGGCTGGGGCAGAAATGGCGGAAACGGCCCCGGCCTTCGCCGGTTCCGGCAGGGCGGCTGCGCCCTCGCCGACATCGGGACCATGCGCGTCCGCGCCCCATTCCACCGTCACCTCGACGGGATCGACGGCGGAGGCATCCGCGCCGGTGACTTCGGCGACGCGGCGGGTGAGCGTGGTGAACTCCATAGCCTTGAGGAAGGCGATCAGCTTCGGCCCGTCCTGCGGCTCCAGCACCAGCCCGTCCAGCGGCATGTCCAGCGGCACGTCGGTCCTGAGCGACACGAGCGTACGGGAAAGACGCGCCTTGTCGGCATTGGCGATGATGTTCTCGCGGCGCTTGGCCTGCTTGATCTCGCCGGCCCGGGCGAGAAGCGTATCGAGATCGCCATATTCGTCCAGCAGTTGCGCCGCCGTCTTCGGACCGATGCCGGGAACGCCGGGAATGTTGTCGATCGAATCGCCCGTCAGCGCCTGGAGGTCGATCATCTTTTCCGGCGGCACGCCCCATTTCTCGATGACCTCGGGAATGCCGATCTGCTTGTCCTTCATGCTGTCGTACATGTGGACGCAGGGCGTCACGAGCTGCATCAGGTCCTTGTCGGAGGAGATGATCGTGACGTCGCCGCCGGCCTCGGTCGCCTGGCGGGCATAGGTGGCGATGATGTCGTCGGCCTCGAAGCCCTCGGTCTCGATGCAGGGCAGGTTGAAGGCGACGGTCGCCTGACGGATCAGGCCGAATTGCGGGACCAGTTCCTCCGGCGGCGCGGAGCGGTTCGCCTTGTATTCGGGAAAGAGTTCCTTGCGGAAGGTCTGGGAGGAATAATCGAAGATGACCGCGAGATGGGTGGGCGTGACGCCGACGGAAGTGTCGCGCGCATTGGTGATCAGCTTCCAGAGCATGTTGCAGAAACCGGACACGGCGCCGACCGGCAGGCCGTCGGATTTGCGGGTGAGCGGCGGCAATGCGTGGAAGGCGCGGAAAATGAAGCCGGAACCGTCGACGAGGAAGAGATGATCACCTTTTTTCATGCGCGAATGGATAACCCGAGTGCCGCGCGGCGTCCAACACAAAGTTCTGCACCGGAACCGGCGGCGCCTCTCACCGCAACGTTACCGATTTGTAATGGGCTTTCCCTTGAAAAGCCGCATTTGGCCTATCATCTGTTCCTCGACGGCGGCGTTGTCCGCCCACCTTCTTGCCGTCGGCTCGTCCCCCGCCGCGGCAGGCCGGATGAAGACCTTCCCCCCTCTCCGGGTCTTCGTCCATTTGCACAAGCCGTCATGGTCAGCCCCCGGACCATGACGGCTTTTCGCTGCCGTTTACCCTTCCCCGATATGCGACCACCCGACGATTGTATGCGGCCCGGATTCGGCTTATCCAGTCATCATGGCATTCGATCGCATGAATTCGGCCACATATCTTGCCGGACAACTGGCGAAGAGTTTCAGCCGGTCGCTTCACGAGCGGTCGGCGGGCCTCGGATTCCTGCCCGGACAATTCCCCGTGCTGCTCGAACTGTGGAACGGCGACGGCCTGACGCAGAAGGACCTGCTCGACCGGCTCGACGTGGAACAGGCGACGCTCGCCAATACCCTGTCGCGGATGGAACGCGACGGGCTGATCGAACGCGAGGCGCATCCGAACGACCGCCGCAAGCAGGTGATCCGCCTGACCGAAAAGGCCAATGCCATGCGCGAGGCGGCGATTTCCGCCGCACTGGAGGCGGACGACGTCCTGTTTGCCGGCTTCCGCCGTTTCGAACGCGAGCTGATGCTGGAATATATCCGCCGCGTCATCGACAATGCCGGCAAGGCATAAAAGCCGGCAAGACGCCTTGCGCCGCACGCCCGGCCGTGCTTCGCTCCCTCACAGAATTCATTATGTGAGTCCAGCGCCATGACCGATCTTCCCGCCCTTCTCGACCACGCCGACAGCCAGCTCGATGCCAGCCTCGCACACCTGTTCGAGCTGCTGCGCATTCCCTCGATCTCGACCGACCCGGCCTACGCACCGGAATGCCGCAGGGCGGCGGAATGGCTGGCGGCCCGCCTCCAGGCGCTCGGCTTCGAGGCCTCGGTGCGCGATACAGCCGGCCATCCGATGGTCGTCGGCCATCATCCCGGCGCAACGGAGGATGCGCCGCATGTGCTCTTCTACGGCCATTACGACGTGCAGCCGGTCGATCCGCTCGATCTGTGGAGCCGCGATCCCTTCGATCCGTCGGTCGCCGACCTCGACGGAAACCGCAAGGTCATCACCGGGCGCGGCTCATCCGACGACAAGGGCCAGCTCATGACCTTCGTGGAAGCCTGCGCCGTCTACAAGGCGGTCAGGGGCGCGCTGCCCTGCAAGGTGACGATCCTGTTCGAGGGCGAGGAGGAATCGGGCTCGCCCTCACTCAAGCCCTTCCTCGAGGCGAATGCCGGGGAACTGACGGCCGATTACGCACTGGTCTGCGACACCGGCATGTGGGATGCCGACACGCCGGCCATCGCCGCGACGCTGCGCGGGCTCGTCGGCGAGGAATTCGTCGTCACCGCCGCCGACCGCGACCTGCATTCCGGCATGTTCGGCGGCGCGGCCGCCAATCCGATCCACATCGTCGCCGACATCTGCGCCGGCCTGCACGACGAGACGGGCCGCGTGACGCTCGACGGCTTCTACGACGGCGTCGAGGAGACGCCCTCCAACATCAAGGCATCATGGGACAAGCTCGGCCGCGATTCGGCAAGCCTGCTCGGCGAGGTCGGCCTGTCCGTTCCCTCCGGCGAGAAAGGGCGCTCGATTCTGGAGCTGACCTGGGCGCGGCCGACCGCGGAGGTCAACGGCATCACCGGCGGCTATACCGGCCAGGGCTTCAAGACCGTCATTCCCGGCCAGGCATCCGCCAAGGTGTCGTTCCGTCTCGTCGGCCAGCAGGACCCGGCGAAGATCCGCGAGAGCTTCCGCGCCTATGTGCGCTCGAAGCTGCCCGCCGATTGCTCGGTCGCGTTCCACGAACATGGCGGCTCGCCCGCCATCCATCTCTCCTACGATTCGCCGCTGCTCCAGAAGGCGCAGGCGGCGCTGTCCGACGAGTGGCCGAAACCGGCCATCGTCGTCGGCATGGGCGGCTCCATTCCGATCGTCGGCGATTTCCAGAAACTGCTCGGCATGGAATCGCTGCTGGTCGGCTTCGGTCTTTCCGACGACCGCATCCATTCGCCGAACGAGAAATACGAGCTTCGCTCCTTCCACAAGGGCATCCGCTCGTGGATCCGGATCCTCGCAGCCCTTTGAGACGGACGAAAAGGGCGCAGCCTGCGCCCGCCCGGCTGTTGCGAAAGGACTCGTTGCTTCCTGTCGTCATGGTCGGGCCTGAACCCGACCATATCCGCGTCGCTTGCGGCGTAGACCCTTGGGGCTCAAGCCCGAGGGCGACGAAGGAGAAGGGTTGCCAATATACTGAAGGCGCAGCCAGCGCCCTTTCTTTCAAAGGCCCCGAAAACAAAAAGGCCGGGCAAGCCCGACCTTTCCCAATCCGCTTTTCGAAACCTGCCAGTACATCCGTGGTCAGACTTTCGAGGCGAATTTAATTCATCGATTTCCCGGCGCGTCAGGCAAAGCCTGCAAACGCTCTTGAGAAGAAGAATGCGGCAGAATGATTAACGAATGGTTAATCGCCGCCGGCCTTCCCTCAGGCGACCGCTTCCGTTTCGCTCGCCGCCAGCATTGCCCGGCAAGCTTGCGCGAAACATGTCTTCGGTACACCGATGACCTTTAAATGGGAGCGTGGCGGGATGCTTTCAAGGGATGCGGGCCAGATGACGGTGGCCGGAAAGCAAACAGCCCGGCGCGGGAGGAGGCGCCGGGCTGCTAGAAACTGACCGACAACCGGGAGGAGGGTGTTGCCAGTCCGACACCAAGAGCACCGGGAGGAGAAGTGCGCTACTTGGATGACTTTAAGATAACGCAATCACGCCTAAAAAACAGTCACATTACAACACCGCTGTTATGCAATGAATGCATAGCTCAAACATCCGGGTTGACCGTCGCCCGTTCGCGAATAGATTGACGGCATGAGTATCGAATCCGTTCGCGCCTTTTTCACGGCGCATGCCCCCGACATCACCGTCATCGAAACCGAGGCCAGTTCCGCCACCGTGGCGCTGGCGGCAGAGGCGCACGGCGTCGAACCCGACCAGATCGCCAAGACCATCGCCGTCCGGCTCGGCGAGGACATCGCCCTGATCGTCACCGCCGGCACGAAGAGGCTCGACAATCGCAAGTTCAAGGACGCCTTCGGCGTGAAGCCGCGCATGCTCGACGCCGAATCGGTGGTTGCGGCGACGAGCCATCCGGTCGGCGGCGTCTGCCCGTTCGGCCTGCCCTCTGCGCTGAAGATCTATTGCGACGTGTCGCTGAAGGCCTACGAGCAGGTGGTGCCGGCCGCCGGCGCCACGAATGCGGCGGTGCGGATCGCGCCGGAGCGCATGGCCGAACTCACCGGCGCCGAATGGACCGACCTCTGCCAGTAGAGGATCCGCCGTCCCCGCGTCTTCCCGGTTAACCGGCTGTTAACGTCACCTTAAATCGCCGCATTTAACGTGCAGTCCACGAACGTGGCGGTGCCTGGCGTGGCCCGGGCCGCGATTGCGTTATCTCAGTGCCCGCGGGTTTCGTCTTTCACGCGACCCGGATTTCGGAGGATATGGCCGGTCCATGACAGGCAGGAAAAGATCATCTGAACGTGTGGACCCCTTCTTCGAGTCCGGGTCCCGGTCCGGCGCAAACGGCGAATTGCGCCTCAGCGCCAGCGACCGCGTGACCGGCAGCGGTTCGAAACGCGCGGCGAAACCGCAGCGCCCGGCCCGCAAGAAGGGACGCCGCCGGTCGGGCGGCGGCTTCCTCGGCCTGATCCGTTTCGCCGCCTACTGGACCATCGTGCTCGGCATCTGGGGCGGCATCGGCGTGGCGGGCGTCGTCATCTATTACGGCGCGCGCATGCCGAATGCCTCCACCTGGTCGATTCCCGAACGCCCGCCGAACGTGAAGATCGTGTCCGTCAACGGCGAAACCATCGCCAACCGCGGCACGACCGGCGGCGAGGCACTCGCCCTCGAAGACATGTCGCCCTACATTCCGCAGGCGGTCGTCGCCATCGAGGACCGGCGCTTCTATTCGCATTTCGGCATCGATCCGCTAGGGCTGGCGCGCGCCATGATCACCAACGTGACGACCGGACGCATGGTGCAGGGCGGCTCGACGCTGACGCAGCAGCTCGCCAAGAACCTGTTCCTCTCGCCGGAACGCACCCTCGAGCGCAAGGTGCAGGAAGTGCTGCTCGCCTTCTGGCTGGAACAGAACTACACCAAGGACCAGATCCTTGCGATGTATCTCAACCGCGTCTTCTTCGGTTCCAATGCCTATGGCGTGGAAGCGGCCTCGCGGCGCTATTTCAACAAATCGGCCCGCGACGTGAATCTCGGCGAGGCGGCGCTGCTTGCCGGGCTTCTCAAGGCGCCGTCGCGCCTGTCGCCGGCCCGCGACCCGGCGGCGGCGGAAGCGCGCGCGCAGGTCGTCCTCGGCGCGATGCACGATCAGGACCTGATCACCGACAGCGAGGTGGCCTCGGCCAAGAGCCAGCCGCCGACCAAGGCCAAGAGCTACTGGTCCGGCGCGCAATACTATGCCGCCGACATGGTGATGGACGAGGTGAAGCGCCTGATCGGCGACATCAAGCAGGACATTGTCGTCGACACCACGCTCGACATGGGACTGGAACACGCGGCCGACCGGACGCTTTCGACACTTCTCGCCGGCGACGGCGCCAAGCAGGGCGCGAGCCAGGCAGCGCTGGTCGCCATCGACGGCACCGGCGCGATCCGCGCCCTGGTCGGCGGCAGGGACTATGCGACCAGCCAGTTCAACCGCGCGGTCAGGGCAAAGCGTCAGCCGGGCTCGGCCTTCAAGCCCTTCGTCTATGCCGCGGCTCTGGAAGCCGGCGTCTCGCCCGATTCCATGCGCAACGACGCCCGGGTCAGGATCGGCAACTGGACGCCGGAAAACTACGACCAGAAGTTCCGCGGCCCGGTGACGATCTCGACGGCGCTCGCCCAGTCGCTCAACACCATCGCCGCCCAACTCGTCATGGAGGCCGGGCCGGATCAGGTCGTCAGCTTCGCCCACCGCATGGGCATCGAATCCACGCTCCAGCCGAACGCCTCGATCGCGCTCGGCACGTCGGAGGTCTCGCTGACCGAGCTGACCGCGGCCTACGCACCCTTCATGAACGGCGGCTACAAGGCAACGCCGCACATCGTCCGCCGGATCGCCTCGCTCGACGGCAAGGTGCTCTACGAGAATACCTACGGCGATCCGCCGCGCGTGCTTTCGGACACGCTCGCGGCGACGATGAACTCCATGCTGACGCGCGTCGTCACCGAGGGCACCGGCAAGGCCGCGCGGCTCGACGGCTGGCAGGCGGCCGGCAAGTCCGGCACGACGCAATCGTTCCGCGACGCGCTGTTCGTCGGCTATACCTCCAACCTCACGACCGGCGTCTGGTTCGGCAACGACGACGGAACACCGATGAAGAAGGTCACGGGCGGCGGCCTGCCTGCCCGGGCATGGAAGGAATTCATGACCGCCGCCCACAAGGGGCTTTCGCCCTCGCCGCTCTTCGGCCTCGGCCGCGGCGATCCCGTCGCGGCGGTGCCGCCGCCGCAGGATATCCCCGCCGCGCACGAGCGGCCGCAGACCTCCATCCTGGACATCATTTCCGGCGTCTTTCCCGGCGAGCGGGAGCCCGCGCCGCAGCCCCGGGTGACGCCCGAACGGACCGGCGCGACCACTCCGCTGCCCCCCGCGTCGGGCGGCTTCGAGCAGCCGTTGCCGCCCGGGCGCTCCGCCGCGCAGGGAGGGCCGGTTCCGCCGGCCGATGTCGGTGCGGCGCCGGGCCAACCGCCCGCAGGCAGGCGCACGACGCTGCTCGACGTCATTCTGGGCAACTGATCATTGCAACAAGCTGAAATTTGGCCGCTATTGCGCGGATGAGCGCCTTGCAGTCCGAAAAACGGCTCCTTATATACCCGTCATAATCGAGGCCGGGGAGGCCCCGAAATCCAGGACCTACGTCAAGGGGCCGCCCACGAATGCCTTCAAGGGGTTCAAGACGGTCTGCTTCAAGGAGAAGTAATATGGCAAAAGTTATCGGTATCGACCTCGGAACGACCAATTCCTGCGTCGCCGTCATGGATGGCAAGGACGCCAAGGTCATCGAAAATGCCGAAGGCGCACGCACGACGCCGTCGATGGTCGCCTTCTCCGACGATGGCGAACGCCTCGTCGGCCAGCCGGCCAAGCGCCAGGCAGTGACCAACCCCACCAACACCCTTTTCGCCGTCAAGCGCCTCATCGGCCGCCGCTTCGACGACCCGACCGTGACCAAGGACAAGGCTCTTGTTCCCTTCGAGATCGTCAAGGGCGACAATGGCGACGCATGGGTTGCCGCAGGCGGCAAGAATTATTCGCCGGCCCAGATTTCCGCGATGATTCTTCAGAAGATGAAGGAAACGGCCGAGGCCTATCTCGGCGAGAAGGTCGAAAAGGCCGTCATCACCGTTCCGGCCTACTTCAACGACGCCCAGCGCCAGGCCACCAAGGACGCCGGCCGCATCGCCGGCCTCGACGTTCTGCGCATCATCAACGAGCCGACGGCCGCCGCTCTGGCCTACGGTCTCGACAAGAAGGACGGAAAGACGATCGCGGTCTACGACCTCGGCGGCGGCACCTTCGACATCTCCGTTCTGGAAATCGGCGACGGCGTGTTCGAGGTGAAGTCGACCAACGGCGACACCTTCCTCGGCGGTGAAGACTTCGACATGCGTCTTGTCGAATATCTTGCCGACGAGTTCAAGAAGGACAACGGCATCGACCTGAAGAACGACAAGCTGGCCCTTCAGCGCCTGAAGGAAGCCGCCGAAAAGGCGAAGATCGAGCTTTCTTCCTCGCAGCAGACGGAAATCAACCTGCCGTTCATCACCGCCGACGCCTCCGGCCCGAAGCACCTGACGCTGAAGCTGACCCGCGCCAAGTTCGAAAGCCTGGTGGACGATCTGGTCCAGCGCACCATCGCGCCGTGCAAGGCCGCCCTCAAGGATGCCGGCGTTTCGGCGGCCGAGATCGACGAAGTCGTTCTCGTCGGCGGCATGAGCCGCATGCCGAAGGTCCAGGAAGTCGTCAAGCAGCTGTTCGGCAAGGAGCCGCACAAGGGCGTCAACCCGGATGAAGTCGTGGCGCTCGGCGCCGCCATCCAGGCCGGCGTTCTCCAGGGCGACGTCAAGGACGTCCTGCTTCTCGACGTGACCCCTCTGTCGCTCGGCATCGAAACGCTCGGTGGCGTCTTCACCCGCCTGATCGACCGCAACACGACGATCCCGACGAAGAAGAGCCAGGTGTTCTCGACGGCGGAAGACAACCAGCAGGCCGTGACCATCCGCGTATCGCAGGGCGAGCGCGAAATGGCCGCCGACAACAAGCTGCTCGGCCAGTTCGACCTCGTCGGCCTGCCGCCGGCACCGCGCGGCATCCCGCAGATCGAGGTGACGTTCGACATCGACGCCAACGGCATCGTGCAGGTCTCCGCCAAGGACAAGGGCACGGGCAAGGAACAGCAGATTCGCATCCAGGCCTCCGGCGGCCTGTCCGACGCCGACATCGAGAAGATGGTGAAGGACGCGGAAGCCCATGCCGCCGAGGACAAGAAGCGCCGCGAGGGCGTGGAAGCCAGGAACCAGGCCGAAAGCCTCGTCCACTCCACGGAGAAGTCGCTGAAGGACTACGGCGACAAGGTTTCCGAGACCGACCGCAAGGCGATCGAGGATGCGCTGGCCGCCCTCAAGACCTCGATCGAGGCTTCTGAGCCCGATGCCGAGGACATCAAGGCCAAGACGCAGACCCTGCTCGAAGTTTCCATGAAGCTCGGTCAGGCGGTCTATGAAGCGCAGCAGGCCGAAGCCGGCGCCACCGGCGAGGAAGGCGGCAAGGACGACGATGTCGTCGATGCCGACTACGAGGAAATCAAGGACGACAAGAAGTCCGCCTGATCGCGGATTTCTCTCAGGCCTGAAACCTTGGAGTCCGGCTGTCTCAGCAGACAGCCGGACATTCTTTGAGGACCGGAATTTCGATGGCAAAAGCTGATTTCTATGAAACGCTGGGCGTCAGCAGGACGGCTGACGAGAAGGAACTGAAGAGCGCCTTCCGCAAGCTGGCGATGAAGTATCACCCCGACAAGAATCCGGATGATGCGGAAGCCGAGAAGAAGTTCAAGGAAGTCAACGAAGCCTACGAGACGCTGAAGGACCCGCAAAAGCGCGCGGCCTACGACCGTTACGGCCATGCCGCCTTCGAACAGGGCGGCTTCGGCGGTAGTGGAGCCGGCTTCGGTGGCGGCGGTTTCGGCGCCGGCGGCTTCTCCGACATTTTCGAGGACATTTTCGGCGAGATGATGGGGGGCGGTCGCGGCCGCCGCTCGTCCGGCGGGCGCGAACGCGGCGCCGACCTGCGCTACAACATGGAAATCTCGCTGGAGGAAGCCTACACCGGCAAGACCGCGCAGATCCACGTTCCGACGTCGATCATCTGCGACGTCTGCACCGGCACGGGCGCCAAGCCCGGCACCCAGCCGAAGACCTGCGCCACCTGCCAGGGCTCCGGCCGCGTGCGGGCCGCCCAGGGCTTCTTTTCGGTGGAGCGCACCTGTCCGACATGCCACGGCCGCGGCCAGATCATTCCCGACCCCTGCACCAAGTGCAACGGGCAGGGCCGTGTGACGGAAGAGCGTTCGCTTTCCGTGAACATCCCGTCCGGCATCGAGGACGGCACGCGCATCCGCCTCCAGGGCGAGGGCGAGGCCGGCCTGCGCGGCGGTCCGGCGGGCGATCTCTACATCTTCCTGTCGGTCAAACCACACGAGTTCTTCCAGCGCGACGGCGCCGATCTCTACTGCACGGTGCCGATCTCCATGACGACGGCAGCGCTCGGCGGGACGTTCGACGTCTCGACGCTCGACGGTTCGAAATCGCGGGTGACGGTGCCGGAAGGCACGCAGAACGGCAAGCAGTTCCGCCTGAAAGGCAAGGGCATGCCGGTGCTGCGCTCTTCCCAGATCGGCGATCTCTACATCCAGATCCAGATCGAGACGCCGCAGAAACTCACCAAGCGCCAGCGGGAACTGCTTCAGGAGTTCGAGAAACTTTCCTCCGGCGAAAACAGCCCGGAATCGTCGGGCTTCTTCGCCCGCATGAAGGATTTCTTCGAAGGCTGAGCGCCGAAGACCGAAGACAGGAAAAGGCCGGAACAAAGCGTTCCGGCCTTTTTTCGTTGAAGCGGCGTGCATCCGAACGAAAGCATCAGGGAGGCTCCAACTCTTTTTTTGCGCAACTCCGGACGGAAAACCGCTTCGCACTTTTCCTGGAATTGCTCAGACGACGCGCATGATGAAGCCGGCGAAATGCTTCTGCACCATTGGTGCGACAATGAAGACGATGCAGGCGACCATGACCGGCGCCATCAGCAGCGTCCTCTGCCAGGTCGCCCAGCCTTCGGTCAGCGGCAGGACGATGTAAAGCAGCGCGGTGATCAGCGGATAGACGGGAAGCAGCATGGCGAGCGCCAGGCGGGTTTTCGAAAGCTTGCGGGCGGGAGCGGTGTTGCTCATGGCGGACCCCTTTATTGAACGGAACGTTTCGTTTATATAAGAACGAAACGTTCCGTTCAAGTCCCCCTCGTGCTATCGTGGACAAAAATCGTTCGGGAGGCAGAATGTCAGAGGCAGAGGTGAAACCGGGGCGGCGCTCCATCGGCGCCCAACGCAACCCGGCGAGCGAGGAGGCGATCCTGAAGGCGGCTGAGGCCGTTCTTCTGGAAAACGGCCTTTCCGGCTTTTCCATCGAGGCGGTGGCGCGGCGGGCGCGGGCTGGCAAGCCGACCATCTATCGCTGGTGGCCGTCGAAAGCCGCCCTGCTGCTCGACGTCTACCACAACCACAAGCAAACGCATTTTTCCTATGCGGACAAGGGAAACGTCCGCGACGACCTGATTGCCTATCTTTCCGGCCTCTTCACCGTGTGGCGCAATCCCGCGACGGGGGCACTGTTCCGGTCGGTGGTGGCGGAGGCGCAGGCCGATCCCGACACGGCCGCCGCACTCGCCGCCTATATGGCCGACCGGCGCTGCCAGAGCAGCGAGATCGTGAAAAAGGCGCAGGCGCGCGGCGAGGTGCGGGCCGACGCCGACCCGGAAATCGTCACCGAGCTTCTGGCAAGCTTCGCCTGGAGCCGGCTTCTGACCGACCGGCTGAACGTGAATGACGGGGATATCGTTGCGGCGGTCGACATGGTTCTGGCCGGCATCGCCGTGCGGGCGGCATGAACGGCGGTTCCGTCCCGGGTCCGAATAGGGTAGCACGTTCGGACACGTTCCGATTCGGCCCATGACCCACAAAGTCCACCTCAAGCGCCTGTCGCTCACCGATTTCCGCAATTATGCGTCGCTCGCCCTGCGCTTCGACGGGCGGCATGTCGTGCTGAGCGGAGAGAACGGCGCGGGCAAGACCAACCTCATGGAGGCCGTCTCCTTCCTCTCGCCCGGACGCGGCCTGCGCAGGGCCGCCTATGACGAGGTGATCCGCAACGGCGCGAGGGCCTTCACCGTCTTCGCCGAAGTGGTGGGGATGGAGGACGAAATCGCCATCGGCACCGGCGTCGATCTTTCCGAAGAAAGCCTTTCCCGCAAACTGAGGCTCAACGGCACGCCGGCGAAAAGCGCCGACGAGCTGACCGACCATCTGCGCGTCCTGTGGCTCACCCCTTCGATGGACGGCCTCTTCACCGGCGGCGCCTCCGACCGGCGGCGTTTTCTCGACCGGCTGGTGCTGTCGCTCGATCCGGCCCACGGACGCCGCGCGGCCGATTTCGAGCGCGCCATGCGCGGCCGCAACAAGCTGCTTTCCGAAGGCCGGTTCGATCCCGCCTGGCTATCCGGCCTCGAACGGCAGATGGCCGGGCTCGGCATCGCCATGACGCTCGCCCGGCACGAAATGCTCGGCCTCCTGACGACGCTCATGGACCGCACCGCCGGCGGCGACGCCCAGCCCTTCCCGACCGCGACGCTGGCGCTTTCCGGCTTTCTGGACGAGACGCGTGGCGTGCCCGCCCTGGAACTCGAAGACCGCTATGCTGCCATGCTGGAGGAGGGCCGCCATCGCGACGCCGCCGCCGGCCGCACGCTGGAGGGGCCGCACCGCGCCGACCTTCTCGTGCGCCACCGGGAGAAGGACATGGAGGCGGAGCGCTGCTCGACCGGCGAGCAGAAGGCGCTGCTCGTCGGCCTGATTCTCGCCCATGCCCGCCTCATCGCCGACATGACCGGCCATGCGCCGCTGCTGCTGCTCGACGAGATCGCCGCCCATCTCGACGTGAACCGCCGTGCGGCGCTGTTCGACCGCATCCATGCGCTCGGCGGACAGGCCTTCATGACCGGCACCGACCGTTCCATGTTTGCGGCGCTCGGCGAAAGGGCGCAATATTTCACCGTGCGCGACGCCGCCGTGACGGAGGAAGCCCCATGAGCGACACGCTTTCGCCCGAAGAGATCCAGCGTTACGCCCGCCATATCCTGCTGCCGGAGGTGGGCGGCGCCGGCCAGCAGAAGCTGAAGCGTGCCCGCGTTCTGGTGATCGGCGCCGGGGGGCTCGGAAGCCCGGTCCTGCTCTATCTCGCCGCCGCCGGCGTCGGGCATCTCGGCATCGTCGACGACGACGGCGTCAGCCTTTCCAATCTGCAACGGCAGGTGATCCACGACACCGGCACGATCGGGGAGGAAAAGACGCAGAGCGCCGCCCGCGCCATCGTCCGGCTCAATCCCCATGTCACCGTCACCCGCTTCGAGGAGCGCTTCACGCCCGACACCGGCGAACGCCTGCTTTCGGGCTTCGACCTGCTGATCGACGGTTCCGACAATTTCGACACGCGCTATGCCGCGGCCGATGCGGCGGAGGCCGCCCGCCTGCCGCTCGTCACCGGCGCGGTCGGCCGCTTCGACGGATCGCTGACCGTGCTGAAACCCTACGAGACCGGCGCCGACGGGCGGCCGAACCCAACGTTCCGCGACCTCTTTCCCGAGGCGCCACCGCCCGGCCTCGTGCCCGACTGCGCACAGACCGGCGTCGCCGGTGCCCTGACCGGCATCATCGGCTCCCTGATGGCGATGGAGACTGTCAAGCTGATAACCGGCGCCGGCGACCCGCTGGTCGGGCGCCTGATGCTCTATGACGGCCTTGCCGGCCGTTTCGACACGATCCGCTACAGCCGCAGGAAAACAGCATGAGCGTCGTCATTTCGCGCCTCGATCCGCAAGGCTTCCACGACTGGCAGGCGCTGCTCGACCTCATTCTCGATGCCTTCGCCTCTATGGAGGGGCGGATCGACCCGCCCTCCTCCGCGCACCGGCTGACGCCGGAAAGCCTCAAGGAAAAGGCGACGCTCGAAACCGGCATCCTCGCCACCGGAAACGGCGGACTGATCGGCTGCATCTTCTGCAAGGCGGAGCCGGACAGCCTCTATATCGGCAAGCTCGCGATTTCCCCTTCGGCCCAGGGCCAGGGCGTGGGCCGCGCGCTGCTCGACGCCGCCACCGCCCATGCGCGCGCGCTCGGCCTGTCGGCGCTGCGTCTCGAAACGCGGATCGAACTAACGGAGAACCATGCGATCTTCGGCAGATGGGGCTTCGTCAGGACCGCGGAGAGGGCCCATGCCGGCTACGACCGCCCGACCTGTATCGAAATGCGCAAGGCGCTCTGATTCGACAGGTCTCAGGGACGCAGGGGCAGCACGCGGTTCGGCGGGCGATGGCCGTCGAAGAAGGTGCGGATGTTGATGACGACCTTGTCGCCCATTTCGACACGGCCCTCGATGGTGGCCGAACCCATGTGCGGCAGGAGCACGACCTTGCCGTCCGCCGCCAGCTTCACCAGCTTCGGATTGATGGCGGGCGCGCTTTCGAACACGTCGAGGCCGGCACCGGCGATCTTTCCCTCCCGGATGAACTGGATCAGCGCCGCCTCGTCGATGATATCGCCGCGGGCGGTGTTGACGATGTAGCTCGTCGGCTGGAGCAGCGCGAGACGCCGCGCCGACAGCAGGTGGAAGGTCGCCGGCGTCGACGGGCAATTGACCGACACGATATCGACGCGGGCCAGCATCTGGTCGAGGCTGTCCCACCAGGTCGCCTCCAGCTCCTGCTCGGTGGCCGGGTTGACGCGCTTCCTGTTGTGATAATGGATCGACAGGCCGAAGGCCTTGGCGCGGCGGGCGACCGCAGTGCCGATGCGGCCCATGCCGATGATGCCGATCTTCTTGCCCCAGATGCGGCGCCCGAGCATCCAGGTCGGCGACCAGCCCGCCCAGTCGCCGGGCGTGTCGGTCAGCAGCCGCGCACCCTCCGCCAGCCGGCGCGGAACCGCGAGGACGAGCGCCATCGTCATGTCCGCCGTATCCTCCGTCAGGACGTTCGGCGTGTTGGTCACGGTGATGCCGCGGCGGGTCGCCGCCTCGACGTCGATCTGGTCCGTGCCGTTCGAGAAGCAGGCGATGAGCTTCAGGTCGGGACCGGCCTGCTCGATCAGCGTCGCGTCGATGCGGTCGCCGACGGTCGGGACGAGAACGTCGGCCTGGCGCATGGCCGCGGCGAGTTCCGCGGATGTGCGCGGACGGTCATCGGCGTTCAGCTCGACATCGAACAATTCGCCCATTCGGGCTTCGACCGCTTCGGGGAGTTTCCGGGTAATGTAAACCCTCGGACGTTTCTTGTTCGTCATCGCGTTTCCCGCCGCCTGATTTAGAGGTCATTAACCAGAATGACCGAATATTAAGCTGTTATGGGCGTTTTCTACCAGACCCGCAGGGGAAGACAACAAAACTCGTGGTGTTGCAAACGGTTTTGGGGTCGCACCTGAGCCGCAGGGCCAGGGCGGGCGTTGCCAAACGCCATGAAACAGACCGGAGATTATCCAGAATGCGCCGCGTGATTTTCCGTTCCTGCCTCGCCTTCGCCCTCGGACTCGTGACGATGATTCCGGAAGCCCAGGCACAGAATGCCAAGGGGGCCAGCGGCCTGCCGCTTCCCCGCTTCGTCAGCCTCAAGGCCAGGCGCGTCAACCTGCGCATCGGGCCGAGCACCGACTATGCGGCGGCGTGGATGTATACGCGCGCCGGACTGCCGGTGGAGATCACCCAGGAATACGAGAACTGGCGCAAGATCCGCGATGCCGACGGCACCGAGGGCTGGGTGAACCAGTCGCTGCTGTCCGGCGAGCGCATGGCGGTCGCCGCCCCGTGGATGCGCAGCAGGGGCGAGGATGTCTACGTCAACCTGCGCCGCGATCGGCAGCCGAACGCCACCATCACCGCCCGGCTCGAACCCGGCGTGATCTTCCGGATCCGGGAATGCAACGGCGACTGGTGCCGGGCCGAGGCCGGAGGCATCGAGGGATGGGTCGCGCAGAGCGAGATCTGGGGCGCCTATCCCGGCGAAGCCTTCAAATAGCCGGGCCCGTCAGAGCAGGCCGGCCTCGGCGGCGGCCTTCTGAAGCGAACCAAGCGGGCGCGGGCCGATCTGCGAAATCACGATCGAGGCCGCCAGGCAGCCAAGGCGGGCGCTCTCTTCCAGAGTGCGGCCCTGGGTATAACCGAACAGGAAGCCGGAGGCGAAGAGATCGCCGGCGCCCGTGGTGTCGACCACCTCCGGCACCGGGAAGGCGGCAACGGGAATGCGCTCGCCGCCGCGCAGGATGACGGCGCCCTCCTCGCTCATCGTCACGGCGGCAAGGCGGCAATCCTGCGCGATCTGCGTCAGGGCCGCCTCGAAATCCTCCGTCTCGTAAAGGGCCAGCACTTCCTGCTTGTTGGCGAAGACGATATCGACCGTGCCGGACCGCATCAGGTCGAGGAATTCCCCGCGATAACGATCGACGCAGAAGGAATCGGAAAGCGTCATGGACACCTCGCGGCCATTCTCATGCGCGATGCGGGCGCATTCGAGGATGGCGTCCTTGGCGCGCGGCGGGTCCCAGAGATAGCCTTCGAAATACGTGACCCGGGCTTCGGCGACGACGGCAGGATCGACATCCTCCGGGCCGAACTCGACGCAGGCGCCGAGATAGGTATTCATCGAGCGCTCGCCGTCCGGCGTCACGAAGATCATGCTGCGGGCGGTCGGCGCACTGCCGACAAGCGGCGAGACGCCGTAATGCACGCCCTGGGCGCTGATGTCGTGACGGAAGATCTCGCCGAGCGCATCCTCGGCCACCTTGCCGAAATAGGCCGCGCGGCCGCCGAAATTCGCGATGCCCGCCGCCGTGTTGCCGGCGCTGCCGCCCGAAGCCTCGACCGCCGGCCCCATCAGGGCATAGAGGCTTTCCGCCCGCCCGGCGTCGATCAGGTTCATGGCGCCCTTGACGATGGCGTTGTCCGCCAGAAAGCCGTCTTCGCAGCGCGAGATGATATCGACAATCGCATTGCCGACGGTGAGCACGTCATATTGCGTCATGAACCTCGAGAACCCCTGATTTCCCTGGGCAGAGGGTATAGCCGTTTTTGGGCCGCTGGAAAGAGAAAAAGCGCCGCCGCGCCGTCATACGCCCGTCACGGGCTGCCGCTAGAGATGGTCGCGGCGGAAACATGGTTTCGCCCGGAAAGTCGGGGTCACGCCATGAAGGCACCGGCCGCGGCCCTTTCCGACCGGAATGTTCGTGTCGACCACGGAGGAACTGGCGGCACGGCTTTCCGGCCCCCGAGGGGCAGCCGCAAAAGCCGCTTCGCCATCCAGAGCCGTTCCGGAAAAATGCGCAGCCGCTTTCGTCGGGAAACGCGCGCGAAAACGCGGCCCTGCCATGCGCGAAAATTGGTTCAAACCATTTGTCACTTTCGGCTTTATCCGCTAGGAAGCGGATACTCGCCCCTGCCGAAAGCCGCCTCTTCCATGTCTGCAATCGCCCTGAATGTCGCTCCGATCTTCATTCTCATCCTGTTCGGCTGGGCGCTTGCCCGAAGCGGTGTCCTGAAGGCGACGGTGGGCGACGGGCTCGGCGATTTCGTCTTCAAGATCGCCCTGCCGGTCCTGATCTTCCGCACCCTCGTCGAAGCGGATTTCAACGGGCTTTCGCCGTTCCGGCTCTGGGCGTCCTATTTCTGCGGCGTCGGCATCACCTGGACCACCGCCCATCTCATCGCAACGCGGATTTTCAAGCGCGACGTGACGCTCGGCGTGATTGCGGGCATATCCTCCTCCTTCGCCAACAACGTCTTCATCGGCCTGCCGCTGGTCGGCAGCATCATCGGCCATAGCGGCCTGGTGCCGCTGTCGATCCTGCTCGCCATCCACCTGCCGATCATGATGATCATCGGCACGATCCTGATGGAGAACGCAAAGTTCAAGCTGGAGGGCGGCGAAAGACGCTCGGTCATCGCCATCCTGAAGCAGGTGGGCCGCAATCTCGTCACCAATCCGCTGGTGATCGCGATGGCTGCGGGTGTTGCCGTCAACTTCGCCTCCGTGCCGCTGACCACCGTCGGCAAGACCGTGCTCGACCAGATCGCCGGCATCGCCGGTCCGGCAGCACTGATTTCGCTCGGCATGGGCCTCACCCGCTATTCCGTTTCCGGCAATATCGGCCTTTCGGCGGTCATGACGCTCCTGAAACTGTTCCTGATGCCGGCCGGCGTGTGGCTCGCCGCCCACTTCTTCGGCCTGCCGCCGACCTGGGCGCTGGCGCTGGTGCTCACCTCGTGCCTGCCGACCGGGGTCAACTCGTGGCTTCTGGCCACGCGCTTCAATGCCGGCCAGTCGCTGGCCGCCTCAACGATCACCATGAGTACGCTGTTCGGCGTTCTCTCCGTTTCCTTCTGGGCCTGGCTGCTTATGTGAGCCGAAAGGCCGGCCGGGCCCGGATTTGCTGACAAAGGGTGTATCGCTCTCTTTCGTCATGGTCGGGCTTGGACCCGACCATGACGAAAGAGAGGCTGGGTCAATATAACCGAGCCCGGCCGGCAGAACCGACCGGGCCGCATCCCGTTCCCGTTTTTCGGCCCCGGTCAGGGCAGAGGCTGCGGCTCTTCCGACTGGGCGTTCAGCCAGGCCAGGAGGTTGGCGCGATCCTCGTCCCGCCGCAGGCCGGCAAAGGCCATCTTGTTGCCGGGGATCTCGTCCTTCGGGTTGGTCAGGTAGTTGTTGAGTTCCTCGAAGGTCCAGGTCTTGCCGCCATCGGCATACGACTTCATCGCTTCGGAATAGGCAAATCCCTCATGCTCGGCCATCGGGCGGCCGATGATGCCGTAAAGGTTCGGGCCGACCTTGTTCGGGCCTCCGGCGGAGGCGTCATGACAGACCGCGCATCTCCTGAAAACAGCCTGGCCCGCCGAGGCATCGGCGCTCGCCAGAAGTTCGGAGAGCGTCTTCGGCGCCGCTTCCTCGGTCACGGTGGCCGGCGCATCGCCGACGGCGATCTCGTAACCGGGCGTTGCCGGAACCGTCGTGGTGAAAATCGCATTCGCCGTGACCGAAGCCGCGGCAACCACCAGAGCCGTGCTGATCAGCGCTCCCGCGCCATTCAATAGGATTGATGTCATGAACCCGTCCCTCTTCATCGCAAGTCGACGATCCGGCCCCCCGAACCGCCCTTGAAATTGCGCGGAACCTATGTCTTTTGGCTGTTCGTTGCAATATCGTCACCCGGCCCGCATCGCGCTCATCGTGCCATTTCAGGGGCCGCAATCGAAGGGCCGACCCATGTCCAAATCCGCCTCAGACCGGATTCTCGTCCTGATTCCGGCCCGAATGGCCTCGACTCGCCTGCCTGGCAAGCCTTTGGCCGACATCGAAGGGCTTCCGATGATCGTTCAGGTGGCCAAACGCGCCGAGGAGGCGCAGGTGGGGCGAATAATTGTCGCAGTCGACGATAGTCGCGTTTTCGATGCGGTTTCGGCCGCCGGTTTCACCGCCGTGATGACATCGGCGGCGCACCAGTCGGGTTCGGACCGGATCCACGAGGCGCTAGCGGCGGCCGATCCGGACGGCCGGGCGGAGATCGTCATCAACGTCCAGGGCGACCTGCCGACCATCGAGCCCGAAACCATCCGCGCCGCACTGCGGCCGCTGGAGGACCCGGCCGTCGACATCGCCACGCTGACGACCGCGATCACCGAGGAGAGCGAGAAGACCAACCCGAACGTCGTGAAGGTCGTCGGCTCGCCGCTTTCCGGCACGCGGCTGAAGGCGCTCTACTTCACCCGCGCCACCGCCCCTTACGGCGACGGCCCGCTCTACCACCACATCGGGCTTTACGCCTATCGCCGCGCGGCGCTGGAAAGATTCGTCTCGCTGGGCCCGTCGACGCTCGAACTGCGCGAGAAGCTCGAACAGCTCCGCGCCCTCGAGGCCGGCATGCGCATCGACGCCGAAATCGTCGCGGCCGTGCCGCTCGGCGTCGACACGCCGGAAGACCTCGAAAAGGCCCGCATCCTTCTTTCTTCCAGAAAAACGGTCTGACACCATGATCCAGCGTACCAACAGGATCGCCTTCCAGGGCGACTTCGGCGCCAATTCCGACATGGCCTGCCGCGACGTGTTTCCGGGCATGGAGCCCCTGCCCTGCCCGACCTTCGAGGATGCTTTCACGGCGCTCGAAACCGGCGAGGCGGACCTTGCCATGATCCCGATCGAGAACACCATCGCCGGCAGGGTGGCCGATATCCACTATCTGCTGCCCTTGTCGCGGCTCAACATCATCGGCGAATACTTCATGCCGATCCGCTTCCAGCTCATGGTGCTGCCGGGCGTCGAGACGAGCGAGATCCGCACCGTACACAGCCACATCCATGCGCTCGGCCAGTGCCGCCAGATCATCCGCGCCAACGGCTGGAAACCGGTGGTCGCCGGCGATACGGCGGGAGCGGCGAAACTCGTCGCCGAACAGGGCGACCGGTCGATGGCGGCGCTCGCGCCGCGGCTGGCCGCCGGGCTCTACGGCCTCGACATCGTGGCCGAGAACGTCGAGGACACCGACAACAACGTCACCCGCTTCGTCATCCTGTCACGCGACGAGCAGTGGGTGAAGCGCGAGCGCGACGACGACATGATCGTCACGACCTTCATCTTCAACGTCCGCAACATCCCGGCCGCGCTCTACAAGGCGCTGGGCGGCTTCGCGACGAACGGCATCAACATGACGAAGCTCGAAAGCTACCAGATCGGCGGGCGTTTCGTGGCCACCCAGTTCTATGCCGACATCGAGGGCCATCCCGACGACGAGCCGGTGCGGCGCGCGCTGGAGGAACTGCGCTTCTTCTCGGAGAAGGTGCGCATTCTCGGCGTCTACATGGGACACGAGATGCGCCACCAGCTTTGAGGCCGAAGCCGGAGGAAGGCTTCAGGCGCCGCCTTCCAGCCAGTCGCGCATCAGCCGGTGGGCGATGGCACCGGGCGGCGGCGCGAAAAGCGGGTCCTCCCCGGCGCGGCCGGACAGCACGGTCCGCAATTCATCGCGGGTGAACCAGCGACAATCCTCAAGCTCCTCCAGATCGGGGGTGAGGTCCGTCGACAGCGCTTCGGCATAGCAACCGATCATCAACTGATGCGGCATCGGCCACGGCTGGGAGGCGTGATAGCGCACCCGCCCGATCCTCAGGCCCGATTCCTCCGCCGTCTCGCGGCGAACGGCGTCCTCTATCGTCTCTCCCGGCTCCACGAAGCCTGCGAGACAGGAATACATGCCCGGCGCGAAATGCCGGCCGCGCCCCAGAAGACAGCGGTCGCCGGCGGCATCCAGCGTCAGCATGATGACCACGGGATCGGTGCGCGGAAAGATGACATGATCGCAGCCGGAGCATTCGCGCTTGTAGCCGCCGGCGCGGATGTTCATCCGCGCGCCGCACTTGCCGCAGAAGCGGTTGTCGGCATTCCAGCGGATCAGGCCGGCAGCCTGCGCGAATTCGCCGAGCAGCTCGGGATCGAGATCGTATTCGCGAATCAGCGAACGCCCGTCGGTGAGGCGGAAATGGCTGGCCGGCTCCTCGACATTCCTGAGGATGCTGACGGCAAGGCGCGGCCGCCCGTCCGGATCGTGGCCGAGCAGCACGGCTTCGTCGAGGGCGGGTTCGAGATCGGCGAGTTCGTAGAGCGCAAACAGCGGATCCACCACCGTGTGCTCGTGCTTGAGCACCAGCTTGCCGCTGCAAAAGGCGAAGATCCGGGCCTCCCGGTCGCGCAGTGCGACCTGGGCGCAATCGTCGGTGCGATGCTCGGAGTCGCGCACTAGCGTGTTGCGCGCAAAGGCGGTCAGCGCGCTCGCCTCGCCGGTGCGGTCGAAGACGGCGGCTGTCGTCATGCCAGGGCTCCGTTCAGCCTGTCGACGAATGCCTGCCGCGCCGCCTCGTCCCACGGTTCGGCCGAACCGTGACCCCAGACCGGGCCCGGCCAGTTGGGGTCGCCCTCCTTGCGGGCGATGACGTGGACGTGAAGCTGGCGCACGACATTGCCGAGCGCCCCGACATTGATCTTCGTCGCGCCGGTGATCTTCTGCAAGGCCACCGCCACCGTGTTGATTTCGAAAGTCAGCACCGCCTGATCGAGCGGCGTCAGCTCGAAGATCTCGCTCACGCCGCTTCGCTGCGGCACCAGCACCAGCCAGGGCCAGCGGCTATCCTTCATCAGCCGCAATTGGCACAGACCCAGCTTCGACAGGCAATCGCTGTCGCGTGCGAGCCGTTCATCCAGCAGAAAATCGCTCACCTGACGTCCCTCCTGAAGCGCTGTCGTCTTTTTGAGAAGGGGCGCTCCTTCCCGTTTTTTCCTCATAACAGTTTTTTGACCGGTTGGCTTGCATTTGCAACAGGAATTGCCGATATGTGGCGCGGGAGGCCGGTGGCGGACGTCGCCACTCGCCAACCGGGTCAGGTCCGGAAGGAAGCAGCCCTAACGAGCGGGCACGGGTCGCCTCGCCGGTCTCCCACCCTGTTTTCCCCTTGGCGGCACGATCTGAGGTCGGATGAGCGACACGCAACCGGCGGCAAGCCAGACGAATGCAGGCGGATACCGCGTTCTGGCCCGCAAATACCGCCCGAAGGATTTCTCCGATCTCATGGTCGGTCAGGAACCGATGGTGCGCACGCTCACCAACGCGTTCGAGACCGGGCGCATCGCGCAGGCCTACATGCTGACCGGCGTGCGCGGGGTCGGCAAGACCACCACCGCCCGCATCCTCGCTCGCGCGCTGAACTACAAGACGGACACGATCGACAGGCCGACCATCGACCTTCGCGAACCGGGCATCCATTGCCAGGCGATCATGGAAGGCCGCCATGTCGACGTGATCGAGATGGACGCCGCCTCGCACACCGGCATCGACGACATCCGCGAGATCATCGAGCAGGTGCGCTACCGTCCGACGTCGGCACGCTACAAGGTCTACATCATCGACGAGGTCCACATGCTCTCGACGCAGGCCTTCAACGGCCTGCTGAAGACGCTGGAAGAGCCGCCCGAGCATGTGAAGTTCATCTTCGCCACCACGGAAATCCGCAAGGTTCCGATCACGGTGCTGTCGCGCTGCCAGCGCTTCGACCTGCGCCGGATCAGCGCCTCCGACCTCGTGCATCTCTTCACCACCATCGCCGCCAAGGAAGGCATCGATGCCGAACCGCAAGCGCTGGCGATGATCGCCCGGGCGGCGGAAGGCTCGGCGCGAGACGGGCTTTCGCTGCTCGACCAGGCGATCGCGCATGGCGGCGGCACGGTGGCGGCGGAAGCCGTGCGCGGCATGCTCGGCCTTGCCGACCGCGCCCGGATCGTCGACCTGTTCGAGCATGTGCTGCGCGGCGACGCGGCGGCGGCGCTCGCGGAGTTCACCAGCCAGTACGAGGCGGGCGCGAACCCGGTCGTGGTGCTGACCGACCTGGCGGACTTCACCCATCTGGTGACGCGGCTGAAATTCGTGCCCGACGCGGCGGACGATCCCTCGCTTTCCGAGGTGGAGCGCGTCCGCGGCCACGAATTCTCGCAAGCGATCGCCGTCAGTACGCTGTCGCGCCTCTGGCAGATGCTGCTGAAGGGCATTCCCGAAGCGGAAAATTCCTCGCGGCCCGCCGCGGCCGCCGAGATGGTGCTGATCCGCCTTGCGCATGCGGCCAATCTTCCCTCGCCGGAAGATGCCGCCCGGCGCCTCGCCGACTTTTCAGGCGCTGCCGCGCCCCGCGCCCCCGCCGGCAATGGCAATGGCAACGGCGGCGGCGCGCAGATGCAGCAGGCGACGGCCGCGGTGGGGCGCAATTCCGATACCCGCGCGCCCGCATCCAGCGGGCCGACCGCCCACCTGCGCGCCGTGCCGACGCCGGAACGGCAGCCGGAGACGATGGAACGCCCCGTTTCGCAGGCCGCGCCGGAACCGCAGCCGGAACCGAAGGTGCATATCCGCTCGCTGGAGGATATCGCCAGCCTGTGCAGCGAGAACCACGATCCGGTCCTGCGCGCCAAGCTCAGGAATTTCGTCCGCCTCGTGCATCTGGAACCGGGCCGGCTGGAGATCGGCCTGACGCCCGATGCGCCGAAAACCATTGTCAACGACCTGACGACGAAGCTGCGCGAATGGACCGGCACGACATGGTGGGTCACGCTTTCCAACGAACAGGGCGAGCCGACGCTGGTGGAAGCCGAGGCGCAGGCCAAGCAGGCGCGGTTCGAGGACGCCAAGGCCGATCCCGACGTCGCCGCCGTCATGGCGCTTTTCCCGGGGTCGAAGATCGTCGACGTGCGCATTTCCAAGCCGGCCGCCGAGGCGGAAAGCGACGTGGACAATCCGCCAGCGCCGCCGATCAGCGAATCCGCCGAGGGCGACATCCTGCCCGGCGACGACATCGAATTCTGACGCATACATCCGACGACAACGAGGAAGGGAGAGCAGCCATGCGCGACATCATGGGCATGATGGGCAAGGTCAAGGAAATGCAGGCCAAGATGGAGCAGTTGCAGACCGAGATCGCCAGTCTCGAAGTGGAAGGCCGCTCCGGCGGCGGTCTCGTGACCGTGAAGCTGACCGGCAAGGGCGAGCTGACCGGCCTGAAGATCGACCCCTCGCTCTTCAAGGAAGACGACGTGGAAATCCTCGAAGACCTGATCGTCGCCGCCCACAAGGACGCCAAGGACAAGGCCGAGGCCGCCGCCGCCGAGAAGACCAAGGAGATCACCGCCGGCCTGCCGCTGCCGCCCGGCATGAAGCTGCCGTTCTGATCCGCCTTACCGCTTGGGGGCCTCGACCAGCGCCCGGAACCTGACGCCGAGCGGCGCCGACAGATGGCGCCGCCTGTCTTCGGCGGAAAGGTCCCGTGCGAGGCCGGACAGCAGTTCGGCCATCCCAACGCGCTCGCCCGCATAGGGCTGAAGCGCGACCGCCTGCCCGGCTTCGAGCACGCCGCCCCGCACGACCCGGCAATAGATGCCCGGACGCGCTGCCTGCGCATAGAGCCTGGCGAAGCCCGGATCGCCCATGCGGGCCGCGAGCGTGTTGCAGGGAACGCGCGGCGAGGCCGCCTCCAGCACCACCTCGCCGATCAAGAACCGGTCTCCGGCCGCCACGTCGCGGTTGTCCAGCCCGTCGATCACGAGATTTTCCCCGAACATGCCGGGCGGCACCGGCCTGCCGAGCCGTTCGGCCCACCAGTCCATCGTCAGCGATCCTTCCAGCAGGATAGCCTGATCCGGGCCGCCATGATGGCGGGCATTGCACACCGCATCGCCGACGAGGCCGAGCGTGTCGATCATCATGGGGGCGTTGACCGGCATCTTGCCGATGCCCGTCTTGTAGCTCTTGCCCGGCAGCCTTTCGGGCCGGCCCAGGCAGATAGCTGTCAGTTTCATCGGCAAGCCGCTCCTCGGCGATTCCGTTTGGTCAGCATATGGGATAGAAACGGCGCATGGCAAAGCGAGTCACCGGCCCCGAAATCGAAAAACTGATCCAGCTTCTGGCGAAAGTGCCGGGACTCGGGCCGCGTTCGGCCCGGCGCGCCGCGCTCACCCTCGTCAAGAAGAAGGACCAGCTTCTGGGGCCGCTCGCCAGGGCGATGGGCGAGGCCTACGACAAGGTGCGCGTCTGTTCCTGCTGCGGCAATGTCGACACCATCGACCCCTGCACCGTCTGCACCGACGAGCGCCGCGACCACGGCGTCATCATCGTCGTGGAGGACGTGTCCGATCTGTGGGCGCTGGAACGCGCCGGCGCGCTGAATGCCGTCTATCACGTTCTCGGCGGCACGCTCTCGCCGCTCGACGGCGTCGGCCCCGACGACCTGAACATTGCCGGTCTTGTGGACCGGGTGAGCAAGGGCAGCGTGCGCGAGGTGATCGTCGCCGTCAACGCCACGGTCGAGGGACAGACGACGGCCCACTACATCACCGGCCAGCTTGCCGGCCTCGACGTGACGATCACCCGGCTCGCCCACGGCGTTCCGGTGGGCGGCGAACTCGACTATCTCGACGAGGGCACGCTGACGGCGGCGTTGCGGGCACGCACCAGCATTTGATCCGGCCCGCCCTACTGTTTCCTCCTTCGTTCCGATAAGTCATCCTCGGACGAACGATTCGCGAGGAACCGGGAGAATGTGCCGATGGGTCTGAAACGTATTGCCGCGATGCTGGCCGCCGGGCTGATCGCGACGGCTGCCCCCGCCTTCGCGCTCGACAAGGCCGCCGTCGAGGCGCAGTTCCGCCAGTGGATCGACCGCGATCTCTGGCCGCAGGCCAAGGCGGCGGGTATTTCCGAGACCGCCTTCCGGCAGGCCTTTTCCGGCGTCACCCTCTATTTCGACCTGCCGGACCTGGTGCCGCCGGGCACGCAGCCGCCGAAGCAGCAGAGCCAGAGCCAGGCGGAATTCTCCTCGCCGGGGGCCTATTTCAACGAGAGCCGGCTTCAGGGCCTTGCCGCCACCGGGCGGACGCTGGCGCGAACGCATGCGGCGACGCTGAAGAAGGTCGAGGCTGCCTATGGCGTGCCCGGCGAGATCGTCCTGGCCGTCTGGGGGCGTGAATCGGGCTACGGGCGGGCGAGGCTGCCCTATCCGGCCATCGGCGTTCTGGCCACCAAGGCCTTCATGTCCACCCGCAAGGACATGTTCCGGCAGGAGCTAATCTCGGCGCTTCACATCGTCGACGGCGGCGACGTCGCCGCCCGTTCCATGATGGGGTCGTGGGCCGGCGCGCTCGGCCAGCCCCAGTTCATGCCCGGTAGCTATCTGAAATATGCCGTCGATTTCGACGACGACGGGCACCGCGACATCTGGAACTCCGTGCCGGACACGCTTGGTTCCATAGCCAACTATCTGAAGCAGCGGGGCTGGCAGGCCGGGCGCGGCTGGGGCTATGAGGTGACGATTCCCGCCGGCGTCTCCTGCGCGCAGGAAGGGCCCGACCGCGCCAAGCCGCTTTCGGCCTGGGCGGGCCAGGGCATCGCCCGGGTTTCCGGCCGCGCCTTTCCCTCCGGCGAGATGCGGGCCTCGGCCATGATGCTCGTTCCGGCGGGCACGCACGGGCCGGAATTCATCGTGACGCCGAATTTCTACGTGCTCAAGGAATACAACAATTCCGACCTCTACGCGCTCTTCATCGGCAACCTCGCCGACCGGATCGCCTACGGGTCCGGCGCATTCCGGGCCCCGTGGGGCAATGTCGGCAAGATGCTGCGCTCGGACGTGCTGGCGATGCAGAACCGGCTCGTCGCGCAGGGCTACGACGTCGGCAGGGCCGACGGCCTGGCGGGCTTCAAGACGCGCCGCTCGCTCGGAGAATGGCAGGCGAAGAACGGGCTGGCGCCGACCTGCTTCCCGGATGTTTCGCTGAAGAGCCGCCTGAAATAGCCATTGCACGGGGCCGTCATAGGAGCTAGGCAAACGCTCGACACCCGAACGACCGGAGAATGCCATGCCCGCGACGATCCGCTACCATGACGGCGACATTTCCGCCGAAGCCGCAGCCCTTTATACGGGCGCCATCGCCATCGATACCGAAACGCTCGGCCTCATTCCGCGCCGCGACCGCCTGTGCGTCGTGCAGCTTTCCGCAGGCGACGGCAGCGCCGACGTGATCCGCATCGCCGCCGGGCAGAAAGAGGCTCCGAACCTCGTCGCCATGCTGGCCGATCCGGCCCGCGAGAAGATCTTCCATTACGGGCGCTTCGACATCGCCGTGCTGTTCCACACCTTCGGCGTGCTGACGGCGCCGGTCTTCTGCACCAAGATCGCCTCACGCCTGTCGCGCACCTATACCGATCGCCACGGCCTCAAGGACAATCTCAAGGAAATGCTCAGCATCGACATCTCCAAGGCGCAACAGTCCTCCGACTGGGCGGCCGAGACGCTTTCGCCGGAACAGCTCGAATATGCCGCCTCCGACGTGCTGCATCTTCATGCCCTGCGCGAGAAGCTGGACTTCCGCCTGAGGCGCGACGGCCGCCGCCAGCTGGCCGAGGAATGCTTCCGCTTCCTGCCGACCCGCGCGCAGCTCGACCTGATCGGCTGGGAGGACACCGACATCTTCGCCCATAGTTGACGATCTTGATGGATTGTTAACTATTCGGCATTATAACGAAGATGGGTTGATCCATATCCTTTGCATGGGGATATCGGATGTTTATCGTGCAGCAAGTCGCATCGCGCTTGAACCGCCCGGGCATCGCATCAGTAACTCGGTTCAGGCATGCTGCGGCATGTGAAGAGTGAATTGCATTCGCACGAGCCATGAGGCAATGCGCGGTTCCCGCGACCGCGCCTCGGATGCGGCGGCCGCATGAGCGGCTTGATGTTGTCTTTTCCTGCTGGCCTCCACGAGGAAAACCGCATGCTGACTCCCATCCAATCCGTTTCGAACATGACCGTACAGCACAAGGTGCCGCCGCGGCAGGAACATGGCGGCCAGCAGCGCGGCGGGCAAGCCCAGTACCAGGGCCAGCACCAGGGCGAACGGCAGGAACAGGCGCCGGTGGCCGTCTCCAGCGCGGCGACGGGCCGCATGAACGTGCTCAACCTTTCCGGCCTCGACGCCCCGACGAAGGAGATGGCGCGCCTCTCGCAGGCCATCGGCAAGGCGCTGGACATGCCGGCGCTGCCCGGCGAAAGCGCCGCCATGCACGCATTGCGGCTGGCCGAGGCCGTTCTCGACCTGAACGGCGGCGAGCGCATGGCCCTCGAGCGCCAGCTCGCCCACACCCTGCAAGGACTTTCGCTGCAACTGGTGGCGCTGGCGCTGAAACACCCCGGCGGCCCCGAAGCCGCACGGATCAGCGCCTATCTGGAACTCTATCGCCATAAGGGCGATCCCGTGACGCAGGCCGTCGTCGCGTCCTATCTCCAGAACGAAGGGGACGAAGAAAACGGATTCGGCACGCCCGTCCTGCGCCAGCCGCGTCCGGAAATCGAATTGCAGGGGCGCATGCTCTCCCCCATGCTCGAGGCCCAGCTCTCGCAGGCCGCCCATTCCGCCGCGATGCGGGCCGGCATCGCCCTGCCCTATGTCAGCTACGCCATCGACGACGCGCAGGCGGACGCCGAGGAGGACATCGAACGCCGCCACGCACCGCATCGGGGCGACGACGAGGATGCCTCCGGAGAAGAGAGCAGCCAGCACGGTGATGACGGCCTGCTCCTGTCGTCCGACGAGGATGGCGAAGAGGATGCGGCCGGCGAAACCGCCGGCGACGACATGGCCTACACCTATTACCAGCGCATGTCGGGCGGTCTGTAACGCCCTTCCCCCAGTGCCCGGCAGGGCGCCGGTCAAGCTCCGCTCACAGGACACAGAAGACAAGGCAATAAAAAACCCGCCGGGCAGGCCGCCCGGCGGGTTTCTTCATTTCGGATCGAACCGCCGATTACTCGGCGTTGCGGTTCTTCAGCGCGGCACCGAGAATGTCGCCGAGCGAAGCACCCGAGTCGGAAGAACCGAACTGTGCGACGGCTTCCTTCTCTTCGGCGATTTCCAGCGCCTTGATCGACAGCATCACCTTGCGGTCCTTCTTGGAGAAGTTGGTGACGCGGGCGTCGACAACCTGACCGACGGAGAAACGCTCCGGACGCTGCTCGTCGCGGTCGCGGGACAGATCGGCGCGGCGGATGAAGGAGGTGATGTCCTCGTGGTTGACGAGCCTCACTTCGATGCCGCCATCGTTGACCGCGATGATCTCGGCGGAAACGACCGCGTTCTTGCGCAGGTCGCCGGAAGCGGCAGCTTCGCCGACCGAATCGCGGCCGAGCTGCTTGATGCCGAGCGAGATGCGTTCCTTCTCGACGTCCACATCGAGAACGACAGCCTTGACGACGTCGCCCTTGTTGTATTCCTCGATGACCTGCTCGCCCGGACGGTTCCAGTCGAGGTCGGAGAGGTGGACCATGCCGTCGACGTCGCCTTCGAGGCCGATGAACAGGCCGAACTCGGTCTTGTTCTTGACTTCGCCTTCGACTTCAGCGCCGGCCGGATGCGAGAAGGCGAATGCCTGCCACGGATTTTCCAGCGTCTGCTTGAGGCCGAGCGAGATGCGGCGCTTGGCCGGATCGACCTCGAGCACCACCACGTCGACTTCCTGGCTCGTGGACAGGATCTTGCCGGGGTGGACGTTCTTCTTCGTCCACGACATTTCGGAAATGTGGATCAGGCCTTCGATGCCCGGTTCCAGTTCGACGAACGCACCGTAGTCGGTGATGTTCGTGACGGTGCCGGAGATCTTCTTGCCGACCGGGTACTTGGCCGAGATGCCGTCCCACGGATCCGACTCGAGCTGCTTCATGCCGAGCGAGATGCGGTGGGTTTCCTGGTTGATGCGGATGATCTGAACCTTGACCTGCTGGCCGATGGACAGGATTTCCGACGGATGGTTGACGCGGCGCCAAGCCATGTCGGTGACGTGCAGCAGGCCGTCGATACCGCCGAGGTCGACGAACGCACCGTAGTCGGTGATGTTCTTGACCACGCCGTCGACCACCTGCCCCTCTTCGAGGTTCTGGACGATTTCCGAACGCTGCTCGGCGCGGGACTCTTCGAGAACCGTGCGGCGCGAGACGACGATGTTGCCGCGGCGCTTGTCCATCTTGAGGATTTCGAAGGGCTGCGGATTGTGCATCAGGGGCGTCACGTCGCGGATCGGACGGATGTCGACCTGCGAACGCGGCAGGAAGGCGACGGCGCCGTCCAGATCGACGGTGAAGCCACCCTTGACCTGGTTGAAGATGACGCCTTCGACGCGCTCGCCGGCTTCGAACTTGGCCTCGAGCTTGATCCAGCTTTCCTCGCGGCGAGCCTTCTCGCGCGACAGGACCGCTTCACCAAGCGCGTTTTCGATGCGCTCGACATAGACTTCGACTTCGTCGCCGACCTTCAGCGAGCCGTCCTTGGAGCGCGCGCCGAATTCCTTGAGCGGAACGCGGCCTTCGACCTTCAGACCGACGTCGACGATCGCGACGTCCTTTTCGATGGCCGTGACGATGCCCTTGGCGACATAGCCTTCGGCAAGGTCGGTCTTGGCGAAGGACTCTTCGAGCAGAGCGGCAAAATCTTCGCGCGTGGGGGTAGAAACAGACATGTAATCTCCTGGGTCATCCGCTCTATCCGAGCGGATGCGATTGCGCCGGGGGTTGGTGTTGCACCGATCCGCAAGTGTGTCCGCCCGCCTCTATCCAAAGGGCGGGCAACCGGCGCAGGACGCGCTTGCGGACCCTTAAACGAAACCGGCCAGTGCCGGTTCCCTCCGTATTCGACAATTTCTCTTCGGAAGAAAAGAATCAATTCCCGTTCAGGGCAGCGTCAATGACGGCTTTTGCGGCCTGAAACGCCGCCTCTATACTCATTTCCGAGGTATCTAGCAAGTGCGCGTCTTGCGCCGGCCGCAAAGGGCTGTCGGCCCGTCCCATGTCGCGCTCGTCGCGTTTCCTCACATCGGCGAAAATCGCCTCGTAATCCGCCGTGCCGCCGGCGGCGGCGATTTCGTCGTATCGGCGCCTGGCGCGCACCTGGGGCGACGCCGTCACGTAAAGCTTCACCGGCGCCTGCGGGCAGACCACCGTGCCGATGTCGCGGCCGTCGAGAACCGTGCCCGGCTCCTTTCGCGAAAAGCGCTGCTGGGCCTCGACGAGCGCCCGGCGCACCGGTGTCATCACCGCGACCTTCGAGGCGGCCTCGCCGATTTCATGGCGCGACAGCACGGACCGGTCGAGACCGGCAAGGTCCAGTTGCGACGCCACCTTTTCGGCCACGGCCTCGTCGTCGAGCGGCAGCCCGGCGTCGAGCAGGGCCTTGGCCGTCGCCCGGTAGGTCAACCCCGTATCGAGATGGTGGAAACCATAGGTTTCGGCGATCCGGCGGGCAAGCGTTCCCTTGCCGGCGGCGGCCGGACCGTCGATGGCGATAACGAAACTCATGGTTCTTCCTCTATTCTTCCGCCCAGCCCGGTCATCAGACCGACGAAGCCGGGAAAATGCGTGGCGATCGGGCCGCAATCGTCGATGCGCACCGCATGCTCGCTGGCAAGCCCCATGACGAGGAAGCTCATGGCGATGCGGTGGTCGAGACGGGTCTCGACGGCGGCCCCGGACGCATTGCCCAGGCCCTTTCCGCCGGGACGGCCGCGCACGAGAAGACCTGCCCCGCCCGTCTCGCAATCGACGCCTTTGAGCGTCAACCCCGCGGCGAGGGCGGCCAGCCGGCCGGTTTCCCCGACGCGCGCGTCCCCGAGGCCGTCCATCACCGTCTCGCCCGCCGCAAAGGCGGCGGCGACGGCCAGCGCCGGATAATCCTCGATCAGCGACGGCGCGCGCTCCGCCGGAACGGCAATACCCTTCAGTTCGCTGGAGCGGACGCGCAGATCCGCGACATCCTCGCCGCCCGCCTGCCGCGGCGCGAGGATGTCGATATCGGCGCCCATCTCCCGAAGCGTCAGGATCAGGCCGGTGCGGGCCGGATTCATCAGCACGTTGCCGATCACGATGTCGGAGCCCGGCACGATCAGGCCCGCCACCAGCGGGAACACCGCCAGGGACGGATCGCCGGGCACCTCGATTGCCTGACCGGTCAATTTGCCGCGCCCTTCAAGGCGGATCGTGCGCAGGCCACCGGCGCCCTTTTCGACGGAGAGGGCCGCACCGAAGGCGAGCAGCATCCTTTCCATGTGGTCGTGCGCCGCAACCGGCTCCACCACCGTCGTCACGCCCGGCGTGTTGAGCCCGGCTAGCAGAACGGCGGATTTCACCTGCGCCGAGGCCACGGGCATGCGATAATCTATGGGATTGGCCGTGCCCGGCGCCCGCAGCGTCACCGGCAGGCGGTCGCTCCCGGCAGCATCGACCTGAACACCCATCATCCTCAGGGGATCGAGCACGGGCGCCATCGGCCGGGCCGAAAGCGACGCATCGCCGGTGAAGGTGGTCGCGAAATCGTAAACGCCCGCCAGCCCCATCGCCAGACGGCAGCCCGTGCCGGCGGGGCCGAAACCGAGCGGGGCAACGGGTGCCAGCAGGCAGCCGTTGCCGGTGCCCTCGATCACCCATGTCCCGTCGCTCTTCGCGATCCGCGCGCCCAGCGCCTGCATGGCCTTCGCGGTATCGAGCAGGTCGGCGCTCTCCGCAAGGCCGGTCAGGCGCGTTTCGCCCGAAGCCAGGCCGCCGAGCAGAAGGCTGCGATGGGAAATCGACGTGTCGCCGGGAACACACAGGTGTCCCGAGAGTTTCCCGGACTTGAACGCGACGGCGGGCTTCGGCCGGGCGTCGGAATGCGGCATGAGGGGCTTCCCCGGTGATCCTGTTCGCTTGCTTGCGCCGCTTGCTACCACATTGTCGCAACCCGGTCACGCACCGGACGACGAAAAGCCCTGCGGCGCTTGCGCAGTTTGCCTTTGACAGACGGCGGGACAACGATTATGGGGACCGGCTATAATTTTTCGTCCTGCGCCCGTCTTGACGGCTCGCACCGATTGTGACTTCAGCCATTCATGAGGCCTAACAGTGGCAAAAGCGGAACTTGGTACCAAGCGCACCGACCCCGATACCGGCAAGAAATTCTACGACCTGAACCGTGATCCGGTCGTTTCTCCCTATACCGGCAAGAGCTGGCCGCTTTCCTTCTTCGAAGAAAGCACGGCAGCCGCCATCATGGAGAAGGCCGAGGAAGAAGAGGTTCAGGAAGTCGATACCGAAAACACGGATGTCGAACTGGTCTCGCTGGAAGAAGCCGATGACGAAGCGTCGGGCGGCGACGACCTGCCGGATATCGGCGACGACGACGTCGAGCTCGACGATGACGACGACGACACCTTCCTCGAAGCGGACGAAGATGACGACGACGACGACATGTCCGGCATCATCGGCGTGACCGGCGGCGACGACGACGCCTGATCGCGAACACTGCACAGGCCTGCCGAAAAAATTTCGGCCGGCCTGCATTTTTCGGCTTGCGCTTCAAAAGACCACGAAGTAATAAGCCGCACACCAGACGGGGACGCGCTCTCCGGATGGTTCCCGGGCCGGAAAGACCGGCACCTTAGATGGGGCTATAGCTCAGCTGGGAGAGCGCTTGCATGGCATGCAAGAGGTCAGCGGTTCGATCCCGCTTAGCTCCACCAAATTTCTCCCGACAATACAGTATGTTATCGATGCATGGTTTTCGGTGGTTTTGGCCGGACCGCTTCGGGGCACCCCCGGGGCACCCCGAGAACGAAAATCAATGCGGGCCGACTGAACCGGGTTTGACGGCATTGCATGTTTATCGCGTATTCGCTATATAGCATTTATGCGATGGACGGTTGAAACCCTCGATATTGTCGATTCGGAAATCGAGGCCTTGCCACCCGGTCTTCAGGCCCGGCTTATCCGCCTCATGGAGGCGGTCGAGGCTGTCGGCCTTGAACAGTTGCGGGAACCGCACGTCAAGCATCTGGAAGGCAAGCTCTGGGAATTGCGGGCCAAGGCATCCGAAGGCATCGCGCGGGGCATCTACGTGACCGTCACGGGGCGGCGTGTGGTGATCCTGCATGTCTTCATGAAGAAGTCGCAGAAGACGCCGAAAGCGGCCCTTGAGATTGCGAGGGCACGCATGAAGGAGGTGAAGCCATGACGAAGATTGCAGACCTCAAGAAGAAGCTCATGGAGAACCCGGAGTTCCGGCGGGAATACGAGAAGGCGGACGCGGAATTCCGGCTTATCGAAACCCTTGTCCATGCCAGGACGAAGGCGAACCTTTCCCAGGCCGAACTGGCCAAGCGCATCGGCACGACGCAATCGGCCATCGCCCGGCTGGAAGGCGGCGGCGTGTCGCCTTCGATCTCGACGTTGCGGCGTTATGCGGAAGCCACCGGGGCCAAGCTCGAAATCAATCTGGTCACGCGCTGAACCGCGACCATAGGCAAGCAAGACCGGAAACCCCGCCCCTCAGCTTCTCCATCGGACTTGCCGCGAAAAGCTGATACAGCCGCCGCTTCCCAAGCGCTCCCCCGGCGGGCCGGGTTTTGCACGAATGCGTGAAGCGGGGTTGTTATCCTGCCTGCGGCACGGATGATGTCCGGCGTCCGAATCAGCCGTGGAAGACGCATGTTCCATCTTTCGAAAATCTTCTGGCTTCTCGCCCAGCCGCTGTCGCTCGCCTTTCTGCTGATCGCCGCGGGCCTGCTGGCCATCGCCATCGGCTGGCGCAGGGCGGGGATGGGCTTTCACGGCGTCGCCGTCCTTCTGCTCTTCGTCACGCTTTACACCAGCACCGGCTCCTATCTCCTGCACATTCTCGAGGAACGGTTTCCGAGGCCCTTGGCGGAACCGCACGATCTGTCCTGCATGATCGTTCTCGGCGGCGGCTTCGATCTCGACGTCACGACCGCGCGCGGCACCGTGGAACTCAACCAGGCGGGCGACAGGCTGGTCGAGGCGCTCCGGCTCGCCCTGAAGCACCCGCAGGCGCGCATCGTCATTTCCGGCGGCGACGGCTCGCTGTCAGGCCCCAAGGAAGGCGATGCGGCGGCGGCGGAACGCTTCTACCCTGCCTTCGGCATCGGCGCCGACAGGCTGGTGCTGGAAGGCACGTCGCGCACCACCTTCGAGAACGTGACCCATTCGAAAGCAATTCTCGACGAGGCCGGGCTGCGCGACTGCCTGCTGATCACCTCGGCCTTCCACATGCCGCGCTCCATCGGCCTGTTCCGCAGGCAGGGCATCGAGGTCGTCGCCTGGCCCACCGATTACCGCACCGGCGGCGGGATCGGGCGCCCGTCCATTGACTTCACCCAGCCGTCCCTCAACACCCAGTTGATGTCGACCGCCATCCGCGAATGGATCGGGCTTGCCGCTTACCGGCTGGCCGGACGCACCGACGCCTTCTTTCCCGGCTGAGCGCCGCAATCGCCTCACATCCTGGAGATGGTGTAGAATCTGGCGCCGCGCACGCGCGATGTAACGACGCAGGGCTCCGTGCCCTCGGCCCGTTCGCAGAAGCGCGGATGCATCTTCATGGCCAGAACCATGTTGCCGAACCGCTGGACGAAATCGTAGCCATAGAGGCGGGCGGTGGCGATCATGAAATAGCCGCCCTCCTTCACCTGGAGATAGAAATTGTAAAGACAGCCGTCCTCGTTGCAGCCGGGGCCGCGCTCGCCGTCGCAGACGGCGGCGCCGTGATTGACCACGGCATCTACCAGACCGTCATTGTTGATGTCCTGACGGATCACGAATGCGCTGTCGAACTGGACGGTCCCGCACCGTTCCTGAAAATACTTCTTCTCGTGGATTTCCGGGTCGCTCAGCAATTCCTGCTGGGCGAACGCATCGCTGGCGGCAAAAAGCATGAGGACGGCGGCAAGAAGCGGGCGGGACTTTTTCACGGGTTCTGTTTCCGGCATCCGGCGGTTTTCGCCGGAAGGAAGAAGGCAAGGCACCGAATCGCCTCCAGGCCAGCTTCATGCCCCCGGTGCTTTCGGGCGATCCGATGGCATGATGCCACGGAAGTGTTAACGGTTTCGCCGCCACAGCCCCTGGAACCCGCCAGCCCCCATGCGGGAATCCCGATGTCGACGCTCGCCATTCTCGATCATGCCGGCACCGCCGTCTTTGCCGTCACCGGTAGGCTCGCCGCTTCACGCGGGCAGCTCGATCCGATCGGCTTCCTGTTCCTCGCCGCCATGACAAGGATCGGCGGCGGCACGATGTGCGATCTCGTGCCCGGTCAGGCCGCGGCAGGGCCGCAGGCCGAGAGGAACGAAACTTGAGACGGAAAAGGATCAGTTCGTCTTGCGGCGCAGGCGCACGACGATGTCGACATGGGCGATTTCCATGCCTGCTGGCGGCTCCGGCAGGCGGTTGAGCGCCAGATTGCCGTTGGGCAGGTCGAGAACCTCGTTGGTATCCTCGACGAAGAAATGGTGATGGTCCGAGGTGTTGGTGTCGAAATAGGTCTTGGACCCCTCGACCGCCAGAACGCGGATCATCCCCGCCTCGGTGAACTGGTGCAGCGTGTTGTAGACGGTTGCGAGAGACACAGGCACGCCGGCCGTGACCGCCTCCTCGTGCAGTTCCTCGACAGTCAGATGGCGGTCGCCCTTGGCGAACAGAAGCTCCGCCAATGCGACACGCTGCCGCGTCGGGCGCAAACCCGACTCGCGCAGCCTGTCTTCCATCTCCAGATCGGTCTCTTCGTTCATGCACATCACCCCGTCCCCCCGGAAAGAGGGAATTCTTACGGTTGCATATAACGTTTCGCGCTGCTTCTTTCAACAGATTCCGCCAAAGCACCCTGACGAGAGGCGCGGATGCGGCTTTTTCGCTGGCCGGAACGGGGCTGTTCCTGTATGCGACCTGTTGAACGGAAAACAGGGAGAGGGCGGCCCGGCCTGGCGCTTGCGCCAAAGTGGCGCTTCATTTTCCCGCAAACATGCACTAGAGGCTTTTCAGGCACTCTCGGCAGAGCGCGAAGATCAAGACGGGACACATCACGTTAATGGCACAGAAACAGTCGAGCTTCACCTATGAGGAAATCCTGACCTGCGGTCGGGGCGAAATGTTCGGTCCGGGCAATGCTCAGCTCCCGCTTCCGCCGATGCTGATGTTCCACCGTATCACCGATATCTCCGAAACCGGCGGCCCGCACGACAAGGGCTATATCCGCGCCGAGTTCGACATCACGCCGGACCTGTGGTTCTTCCCCTGCCATTTCCAGGGCGATCCCGTCATGCCCGGCTGCCTCGGCCTCGACGCCATGTGGCAGCTCACCGGCTTCTATCTCGGCTGGCTCGGCGAACCGGGCAAGGGCCGCGCGATCTCGACCGGCGAGGTGAAGTTCACCGGCATGGTGACGCCCGAAACGAAGCTCGTCGAATACGGCATCGACTTCAAGCGCGTCATGCGTGGCCGCCTCGTGCTCGGCATCGCCGATGGCTGGATGAAGGCGGACGGCGAGGTCATCTACAAGGCCACCGATCTTCGCGTCGGCCTGTTCCAGGAAAAACAGGGCTAAACGGAAGCGCGGGCGCCTGAAACGCCCGCCCCCGCCCACAGAACGAAAGGTCCATGAGATGAGACGTGTTGTTGTCACGGGTCTTGGCATCGTGTCCTCCATCGGAAACGACGCGGCCGAGGTCACGCAGTCGCTGCGCGATGCGAAGTCCGGTATTTCCTTTTCGCCCGACTTCGCCGAAAACGGTTTCCGCAGCCAGGTCTGGGGCAAGCCGGAACTGGACGTCGCCGAACTGGTGGACCGCCGCGCCATGCGCTTCCTCTCCGAGGGCGGCGCCTGGAACCATACCGCAATGGATCAGGCCATCGCCGACAGTGGCCTGGAGGAAAAGGATTATGCCGAGCAGGAGCGGGTCGGCATCATCATGGGCTCGGGCGGCCCCTCGACGCGCACGCTGATCGACGCGGCCGACATCACCCGCAAGAACGGCAATCCGAAGCGCATCGGCCCCTTCGCGGTGCCGAAGGCCATGTCGTCCACCGCTTCGGCAACGCTTGCCACCTGGTTCCGGATTCACGGCGTCAACTATTCGATTTCCTCGGCCTGCTCCACCTCCGCCCATTGCATTGGCAACGCCTACGAGCTGATCCAGTGGGGCAAGCAGGACGTGATGTTCGCCGGCGGCCATGAAAATCTCGACTGGACCATGTCGAACCTGTTCGACGCGATGGGCGCCATGTCCTCGAAATACAACGATACGCCGGCAACGGCGTCGCGCGCCTATGACGCCACCCGCGACGGCTTCGTCATCGCCGGCGGCGCGGGCGTCGTCATCCTCGAGGAGCTGGAACACGCCAAGGCGCGCGGCGCCAAGATCTACGCCGAAATCACCGGCTACGGCGCGACCTCCGACGGCTACGACATGGTCGCCCCTTCGGGCGAGGGTGCCGCGCGCTGCATGCGCCAGGCGCTTTCCACGGTGACGGGCGAGGTGGACTACATCAACACCCACGGCACCTCGACGCCGGTGGGCGACGCCAAGGAAATCGGCGCCATCCGCGAAGTGTTCGGCGACAAGATTCCGCACATCCAGTCCACCAAGTCGCTGACCGGCCATTCGCTCGGCGCGGCGGGCGTGCAGGAATCCATCTACAGCCTCCTGATGATGCAGGCCGGCTTCATCGGCGAAAGCGCCCATATTGAAACGCTCGATCCCGAATTTGAAGGCGTTCCGATCGTCCGCAGCCGCATCGACAATGCCAAGATCGACATCGCGCTCTCGAACTCCTTCGGCTTCGGCGGCACCAACGCCACGCTGGTATTCCAGCGCTACAACGGATGAACTCCATGACGGGTATCATGCACGGCAAGCGCGGCCTCATCATGGGGGTCGCCAACAATCACTCCATCGCCTGGGGCATCGCCAAGGCGCTTGCCGCGGAAGGCGCGGAAATCGCCTTCACCTATCAGGGCGAGGCGCTCGGCAAGCGCGTCAAGCCGCTGGCCGCGGAAGTCGGTTCCGACTTCCTCCTGCCCTGCGACGTGGAGGACCTCGCATCCGTCGATGCCGCCTTTGCCGCGCTGGAGGCCCGCTGGGGCAAGATCGACTTCCTGGTGCATGCCATCGGCTTCTCCGACAAGAACGAGCTGAAGGGCCTCTACGCCGACACGACGCGCGACAATTTCGTCCGCACCATGATCATCTCCTGCTTCTCCTTCACGGAAGTCACCAAGCGGGCAGCGGCGATCATGAACGAGGGCGGCTCGATCCTGACGCTGACCTACAACGGCTCGCAGCGCGTCATCCCGAACTACAACGTCATGGGCGTCGCCAAGGCGGCTCTCGAGGCCTCCATGCGTTATCTGGCCGCCGATTACGGCCCGAACGACATCCGCGTCAACGCGATTTCGGCCGGCCCCGTGCGCACGCTGGCCGGCGCCGGCATCGCCGATGCCCGCGCCATGTATTCGTGGAACCAGAAGAACGCGCCGCTGCGCCGCACGGCGACCATCGAGGACATCGGCGGCTCGGCGCTCTATCTGCTCAGCCGCCTGTCGAACGGCGTGACGGGCGAAGTCCATTACGTCGACGGCGGCTTCAACATCACCTCGGTTCCGCCGCTGGAAGTGCTGAAGAACGTCGATACCGAGTAAAGACGGCAATCCCGTCACCGACATACGGACAGAACAACCGCCTGCCGGGCTCCGGCGGGCGGTTTCGTTTCGGGGCGCCTTTCCCCGGCCCTCAGCGCGCCTTGCCGTTGCGCACGGCGCGTGGCGAGGCTCCGAACCAGCGCGTGACCGAACGGCTGAAGGCGCTGGGCGCGGAATAGCCGAGCCGGTAGCAGATTTCGGCGATCGGCAGGTCGCTCTCCCGGAGCAGGGTCAGGCTCATCTCGCGGCGGATATCGTCACGGATATCGTTGAGGCTCGTTCCCCGCTCCGCCAGACGCCGTTGCAGCGTGCGTTCCGAAAGATCGAAATGCCGGGCCGCATCGGCCAGCGACAATTCCGCCTCTGCGATGCGAAGCTGGAGATATTCGCGCACCGCACTCACGAATTCCTCCTGCGAGGCCGAACGCGCGGGATAGAGGCTACGGCACTGCATGTCCATCAGGGTGAACAGCCGGCTGTCGCCGCGCGAATTGACCACATCGAGGATTTCGTGCGGGAAGATCAGGCTGTTGATCCGGCTCGAAAAGGTCAGCCGGTCCGACAGATAGCGCTGGAAGATCGCCGGCTCGCGCGGCTTCGGCCGTTCCAGCTCGATCTCGATCAGCGACGCCCGTTCGCCGATGATCTCGCGCACGCGCGCCATGATCATCGCCAGCGCCATATCGACATATTGATCCCGCTTGACGACGAGCGGCGAGAAGGTCAGCCGCAGCGTCACGCCCCGGTCCGTCGTTTCCCGGGCGAAATAACTGGACGACGTCGCGCCGGGCACATGCGCCTCCAGGAAATCCACCAGCGACCGGACATCCGGCGCGACGATCAGGCCATAGCCGAACGGGCCGCTTGCACCGCGCTCGTACACGTCTGTGCATTTCAGGCCGAAGGCCTCGTCGTTCGCCAGCAGCGCGCAAGCTTCCAGCAGACGACAAACGCGATCGAGGCTGACGCGTGCGGTCATGTCCTGGAAGATCGCCGGATCGATGTCCAGCGCATCGCAGATCGGCTTGATATCGATGCCGTAACTGCGCGCATGCACGGCAATGGCGGACGCGACGCCGGCGATGACGGTGATATCCTCGAGATCCGGAGAATGAGTCATACTATGGCGCCTGACATCAAGTTAATGTCGGATGATGTTAACATGACATTCGCGCTTGTCGATAGAAAGATCGGGACGGCGCGTCCCGACAGCCGCCCGGACGCTTCCGGACGTGGGAATGGATTCACAAAATGGTTTCCGTAAGGCCGACGGGCCTTTCCCGAACCCGCAAAGCGATCGGGACAATCGCGACAGATCCGCGCGCCTACTTGCGGGCTTGCAGAACCTTGAAGCGGGCGTTGCGGCAGACCTCGCCGCTCTCGCGGAAATTCTCCTTCAGCACCGGCTCGTAGGGCAGGCCGCGATTGGCGACCAGCAGCAGTTCGCCGCCCGGGCGCAGCACCGCCGCGGCGGTGCGGATGAAGGCCTGCCCGAGTGCCGGCTCGGCGGCCTGCGCCTCATGGAAGGGCGGGTTCATGATGACGAGATCGTATTTTTCCTTCGGCGGCTCGGTGCCGAGATCCTGCCAGAAGAAGCGTGCGGTGAGGTTCGGGCAATTGGCGGCGAGATTGGCCCTGGCGTGTTGCAACGCCGCGTAATCGGCCTCGAACAGGTCGATACGCGCGGTAGAAGGCGCCTTTTCCGCCAGCATGACGGAAAGATAGCCCCAGCCGGCGCCGAAATCGGCGGCATTGCCGTCGAAGCCCGCCGGCAGGCGGCTTGCCAGCAGTTCCGAACCGGCATCGACACGGTCGTGGGAAAACATGCCGGGCGCGGCGGTGAAGCGGTTCTCGACCGTCGCCGGGCGGGCGGACAGCACGGCGAGCGCCGGCGCGATATCGTCCGGCCGGCGCAGGATCAGCGCGACGCCGTGATACTTGGGCATGTGATCCGTCAGCAGGCCAAGACGTTCCAGCGTCTTGCGCAGCGACTGGATGCCGTCTTCCTTCGAACCGGCGACGACGATGGCACCGCCGGCGCGGACGCGCTTCAGCGCCTCGGCGACCCGGTTCTCGTTCTCGCCCTTGTGCTTGCCGACCAGCACCAGCGCGCCGTCGTAATCATCGCCCTCCACGACCGGCTTCGGCGCAAAGCCGGCCTTTTCCAGCGGCAGCCAGAAGGGGCGGAACCCCTGCACGCAGTCGAGGCCGGCCTCGAAACCATCCGGTAGCCGGAACCCCGCCTCGGCCCCGAGAAACAGGTAACGTTCGCCCGCGGCGGGTGCCGGAAGCACCTCGGCGGCGAAAGGATGAAACAGGGTCTTCAGGGCATCGCGGGACATCGCAGCCTCCAGCAGCAGGATACAGATACGACAAAGGCGCGGGACCGAAATCCCGCGCCTGTTCATTCATAAGGCGGGCCGGTTATTCGGCGGCTTCGCCTTCGTCCTTCTTGGCGGCGGCTTCCTTGCCGGTCGCCTGGTCGACGACCTTCATGGACAGGCGGACCTTGCCGCGCTCGTCGAAGCCCATGAGCTTCACGAACACCTTGTCGCCTTCCTTGACGACGTCAGTCGTCTTGGCGACGCGGTCGGCGGCAAGCTGCGAGATGTGGACGAGGCCGTCGCGGGCACCGAAGAAGTTGACGAAGGCGCCGAAATCGGCGGTCTTGACGACCGTGCCTTCGTAGATCTGGCCGACTTCCGGCTCGGCGACGATGGAGTGGATCCACTTGCGGGCCGCCTCGATCTCCTTGGCGGAGGAAGAGGCGATCTTGACGGTGCCGTCGTCCTCGATGTTGATCTTGGCGCCGGTCTTCTCAACGATCTCGCGGATGATCTTGCCGCCCGAACCGATGACTTCGCGGATCTTGTCGACCGGGATGTTCATCACTTCGATGCGCGGTGCGAATTCACCGAGTTGCGAGCGGCTTTCGGTGATGGCCTTGGCCATTTCGCCAAGGATGTGCAGACGGCCGCCGCGGGCCTGCGTCAGCGCAACCTGCATGATCTCTTCGGTGATGCCGTCGATCTTGATGTCCATCTGGAGCGAGGTGATGCCGGCATCCGTGCCCGCCACCTTGAAGTCCATGTCGCCGAGATGGTCTTCGTCACCGAGGATGTCGGAGAGAACCGCGAAGCGCTCGCCTTCCTTGATGAGGCCCATTGCGATGCCGGCGACCGGCTTGGCCAGCGGCACGCCCGCATCCATCAGCGCCAGCGAGGTGCCGCAGACGGTGGCCATCGAGGACGAGCCGTTGGACTCGGTGATTTCCGAGACGACGCGCAGCGTATAGGGGAACTGCTCGGCGGTCGGCAGCATCGGATGGACGGCGCGCCAGGCAAGCTTGCCGTGACCGATCTCGCGGCGGCCCGGGGAGCCCATGCGGCCCGTTTCACCGACCGAATAGGGCGGGAAATTGTAGTGCAGCATGAAGTTTTCCTTGTACATGCCGGTCAAGGAATCGACGTACTGCTCGTCTTCGCCGGTGCCAAGCGTCGCGACCACGAGGGCCTGCGTTTCGCCACGGGTGAAGAGGGCCGAGCCGTGGGTGCGCGGCAGGGCGCCGACTTCGGCGACGATCTGGCGGACGGTGCTCAGATCGCGGCCGTCGATGCGGCTGCCGGTGTCGAGAATGTTCCAGCGGACGATCTTGGCCTGGAGGTGCTTGAACACGGCGCCGACTTCCTCGGGCGTGTACTGCGCCTCACCCTCTTCCGGCAGGAAGCGGGCCTTCACCTTGGCCTTGACGGCGTCGACGGCGGCGTAACGGTCGGCCTTCTGGGTGATCTTGTAGGCGTCGCGCAGTTCGGCTTCGAAAAGGCCGAGCATTTCGGTTTCGAGCGCGGAGAAGTCTTCCGGCTGGAAATCGCGCGGTTCCTTCGCGGCCACTTCGGCGAGGCGGATGATCGCGTCCAGAACCGGCTGGAAACCCCGGTGGCCGAACATGACGGCGCCGAGCATGATGTCTTCCGGCAGTTCCCGGGCTTCGGACTCGACCATCAGCACGGCGTCATGCGTGCCGGCGACGACGAGGTCGAGGGCGCTTTCCGGCATCTCGTCGAGATGCGGGTTCAGAACATATTCGCCGTTGATGTAGCCGACGCGCGCGCCGCCGATCGGGCCCATGAAGGGAACGCCGGACAGCGTCAGAGCCGCCGAGGTCGCGATCATGGCCAGGATGTCGGGGTTGTTTTCGAGGTCGTGCTGGAGAACGGTGACGACGACCTGCGTGTCGTTCTTGTAGCCTTCCGGGAAGAGCGGGCGGATCGGGCGGTCGATCAGGCGGGAAACGAGCGTCTCGTTTTCGCTCGGACGGCCTTCACGCTTGAAGTAGCCGCCCGGGATCTTGCCGGCGGCGTAGGTCTTTTCCTGGTAGTTGACGGTGAGCGGGAAGAAATCCTGGCCCGGCTTCGGCGACTTGGCCGAAACGACGGTGGCGAGGACGACCGTCTCGCCATAGGTGGCAAGCACCGCACCGTCGGCCTGGCGGGCGACCTTGCCCGTTTCCAGCTTCAGCGGGCGGCCGGCCCATTCGATTTCTACAGAGTGAACGTCGAACATATCTTGTCCTTGAAACTGCGACAGCCCCGCCCTCGAAAGGGGCAAGGGAGCATGCCGCGATTGTGACGCATCACGGGCAAGACAGCGGGAGGCTTCAAAGACGCGCCGCGCGGGCACAAGCATCCGGCAATCCTGCCCCATGACAGGTCATCGGTTGAAACGGGCGACCGGCCCATCCGGTTCACCCCGGCCTCCGCCTGCGGCGGACGCCTTGATACGCGCCGAAATCATGTCCGCCCGGATGGCGGCGCTTTTCGGCGCAATCCGTTCCGGCTTCAGACCGGGACGGCACGAACCCGACAGGGCCCGGAAAAGAGGCGGCAGACGCCGGTTATCGGCGTCTGCCGGAAGAGCTTAGCGGCGAATGCCGAGGCTCGCAATGAGCTTGGCGTAACGGCCTTCTTCCTTCTTCTTCAGATAGTCGAGAAGCGAACGACGGCTCGAAACCAGCTTCAGGAGGCCACGGCGGGAATGGTTATCCTTCTTGTGGCCCTTGAAGTGCTCGGTGAGGTTGTTGATGCGCTCGGTCAGGATCGCGACCTGGACTTCCGGCGAACCGGTGTCGCCTTCGGCGGTTGCGTATTCCTTGATGAGGGCAGCCTTGCGCTCAGCAGTGATCGACATCGGACAATCCTTTCATATGCTGGATCTTGAGGGACGCCAGAAGCCGGGATGTCGTCCAGCCTTGGCCATGAACGCACGCAAGGCGAAGCCTGCTGCTGGCGCCGCATATAGTGCATTTCGACCCGGAAGGAAAGAGCCAAACCGCGAGGCCTTACAGACGCAGGAAGGCCGCTATCCTTTCGGCGATCACCTCGTGGACGCCCGCCCGGTCCGCCCCTTGCGGATCGTCGCAGATCGCGTCTTCCCCCCCCTGTGCCAGCACCCTGCCGCCGTCCGGCTTGCAGAGGCCGAGGAAGGTGAAGTGATTGGCCGGTGCAAAGCGGGCGTATTCGGCCTGCGGCAATGCCCCCGCAAGCCCGCTGCCGGCCGCGCTGACGTCGACGGCCTTCAGGAGATCGTCGCCGCCGAGATTGACCAGCAGCACCGGCAGGTTCATCGCCTTCACGCTTTCCGGCGTCATCGCATAGGTGATGGCGGGATCGACGGCGATGGCGGCGGTGACGCGCGGATCGCGGCTGTCGTCCGAGAAGGCATCCGGCAGGCTGGAAAAATCGACGCCGCCGCTCACGCCGAAGAAGACGCAATCGGCCGCGTCGGGAAAGCGTTCGCAATAGCGCGCGTAAAGGCTCCTGTCGGCCCTTGCGCCTGCAAGGTTCAGCGCCGTCGCGCCGCCGAGCGAAAAGCCGAGCGCGGCGATCCGCGAGGGGTCGATATATCTGGCGAGGTCTGGATCGTTCAGGATCTGGTCCAGCGCCGCCGTCAGATCCGCTGCCCGCTCGGCGAGGCGCACCGAACGGCGCGGCGAGGAATCGCCGGAGGTGGAGCCGGGATGGTTGACGGCGAGCACCATCGCGCCCTTCAGCGCCAGCCGCGACGACAGCCAGCCGAGATTGTCCATGTTGCCGCCGGAGCCGTGCGAGAGAAGAACGAGGGGATGGCGTCCCTCGCGGATGGCCGCGCCCATATAGGCCGGAGTGCCGTAAAAGATGGCATTTTCGCCGATGGGGACACGATAGGTGGTCTCTCCGGCGGGATACCAGAGCGAGGCGGCAACGGGGGCTGCGCGGTGGGGAGCCTCGATGTCGAGACGGTCGTAGCCCGGCAGCGGATCGGCAAGGGTGGAGGTGGCGAGCAAGGCGGTCGCGCAGGCGGCGAGCAGGAGGCGTTTCATGGGGCGGTCCTTTCGGGATTGAACATCGACGCCGATGCCGATACGCCCGGTTTGTAGAAATCCGCGTCCTGAAACCGGATCGAGGACCACAAGCGTGCGCAGCAAATCGAACGGTGCCCCATGATCGCCCTGCCCATTCCGCTTATCGTCTCGCTGGTCCTCGGCTTCCTGTTCGTCCGCGCCTGGGTGCGGCGCGACCGCCCACGGCTGTTCCTGGCGCTGCTGGCCGCCTGCGCCCTGCAAGGCGTCGTCGTCTCGCTCTGCCAGCATTACGGCCTGAACGGCCTTCTCGCCGTGCAGCCGGTGACGGCGACCGTCATACCGCCGCTCGCCTGGGTAACGCTCCAGACGACCGCCATTCGCGCCCCCGATCCGCGCCGCGACCTCGTTCACCTCGCCGCTCCCGCCTTCACCGCCTTCTGCGTGCTGTTCGCCTCCCCGGCGCTCGACGTCGTGGTGCCCGGCACCTTCGCCGTCTACGGCGCGGCGATCCTCGTCGCGCTGCGCCCCGGGACGGACAGCCTGCCGCTGGCGAAACTGGAGGCCGGGGACCTTCCGGCGCTCGTCTGGCGCGCCATCGCCGCCGCCCTGATCCTTTCGGCGCTGAGCGACGTGCTGATCGCCCTTTCGCACGCCGCGGGCGCGCATTGGCTCGCACCGCTGATCGTCAGCCTCGGTTCCTCGCTCTGGCTTCTCGCCATCGGCGCGCTCAGCCTCTCGCAGAGCCTCGACGGCGGGGAGGATGCACCGCAAGAAGCGCCGGCCGGGGCAAGCGAGCCCGACACGACGCTGATTGCCGCGCTGGAAAGCCTCATGGAAAAGGACGCGCTTTACCTCGATCCGGACCTGACGCTGGCACGCCTCGCCCGGCGGCTGCGGGTGCCGGCGAAACGGCTCTCGGCGGCGGTGAACCGGGCGACCGGCGAGAATGTCTCGCGCTTCATCAACGGCTTTCGCATCCGCCATGCCTGCTCACGACTTGCGACGGGCGCGAACGTGACCGCCGCCATGCTGGACAGCGGCTTCAACACGAAATCGAACTTCAACCGGGAATTTCTGCGCGTGACCGGCGCGACGCCGAGCGACTGGATCGCGCAAAAACATGCGAAACCGCCGGCATGAAAGGCAGGCGCAGAGCAGGCCGCGCGGACTTGCACCCCCATCGGCGAGCGGGCATTATGCCGCCATGCCCACAGAAAGTCTCACTGCCCGCGTTTCGGCAGCCTGCCGTGCAATGGCTCTCTCGGCCGGCCTGATCGGCGGTGCGGTCCTGCCCGCATCGGCCGGCGAGGCCGAAGTCGAAACCATAGAGGCCGTCTATGCCGATCCGGCGGCGGCCGGCGCCCGTTTCTCGGAGGGGTTCCTGCAAGCCGTGCCGCTGGCGCAGATCGCCGAGATCGTCGAAAGCATGCGGGCGCGCTACGGCCCCGCGGCCGCCGTCCGTGAAGAGGCCGGCGGCTATGCGATCGAAACCGCAAGCCACCGCATTCCCGTCGAGATCGCGCTCGATGCCGAAGGCCGCATCACCGGGCTTTTCTTCCGCGCCGCCCTGCCGCTTGGCGGCGACATCACCGAAACGCTGGCGGCGATATCCGAACTTCCCGGAACCGTCTCCTATCTCGTGCGGAGCGGCGACGCGGTCCTCCACGGACGCAACGGCGGGGAAAAACTGGCCGTCGGTTCCGCCTTCAAGCTCGGCATCCTGAAAGTGCTTATCGACGACATCGCGGTCGGCAAACGCAAATGGGAGGATGTCGTGCGGCTACAAGCGCAGGACAAGTCCCTGCCTTCGGGCACGCTCCAGCGCTATCCGGACGGCTCTCCCTTCACGCTGCACACGCTGGCCGCGGCGATGATCGCAAACAGCGACAACACTGCAACCGATGTGCTCATCCGCGTGCTCGGGGCGGAACGGATCGCCGAAACGCTCGGCCTCGACGCGTTGCCGACCACGCGGGCCTTCTTCACGCTCAAGGCCGACGGCGCGCTGGCCGCCCGTTACCGCGAGAACCCTGCCGAACGCGCGGACATCCTCGCGGGCCTCGCGGGACGCCCGCTGCCGGACCCGGTGCGGGCAAGCGTTCACCACACGCCCGGCGTCGAATGGTATGTCGATGCGGCAACGCTGTGCGAACTGGCCCTTTCCGTTCGCGAGGCGGATGTGTTCGCCCTCAATCCCGGCCCGGTCAACGCCGGACGATGGGCCGGCGTCGCCTTCAAGGGCGGCAGCGAGGCCGGCGTTCTCAACCTGACGGCCGCGCTGACCGGCCACGACAGGCGCAGCCGCTGCGTTTCGCTCACCGTCAACAGCGACACAACCATCGACGAAACGAGGGTCGCCGAACTGTTCGCCGCCCTTGCCGAGCAGCTTGCCGCGCCGGGCGATTGACGCGGCCGCGCCTTATCCGCCGAAAACGCGCTTCGGGCGGAATTCGCCGCCGGCGATCTCGCCGATCGCGACCAGCCTGCCGCGCGCCGTCACCCAGGCATCCTCGGCCGAAAGCGGCGCATCACGGCCGCGCAGGATGATCGGATTGCCCATGCGCAGGCGGTGGGCCTGATCCTCCGAAACCGCCAGATGCGGCAGAGCGGAAAGCGCCTCGCCGGTATCGATCAGGAACGCATCGAGGGCGGCAAGGCGCTCGTCCCGGTCCTCGATTTCTTCCAACGCGACGAGATCGGCCAGCGGCACCATCGCTTCCTCGGCAAAGGGCGCAACGAAGGTGCGGCGCAGATCGGAAATATGGCCGTAGCAGCCGAGATCGCGGCCGAAGTCGCGGGCGAGCGCCCGGACATAGGTGCCCTTGCCGCATTCGACCTCGAAACGGGCGGTGTTTTCATCCGGACAGCCGATGAGGTTCAGCCGGTAGATTTCGACCTCGCGGGCGGGAATGTCCACCGCCTCGCCGTCGCGGGCGAGATCGTAGGCACGTTCGCCGTCGATCTTGATCGCCGAGAACTGCGGCGGAATCTGGCTGATCGTGCCGGTATATTTCGGCAGAAGCGCGACGATCTCGTCCTTCGCCGGGCGCTTGTCCGAGGAGGCGACGACCTCGCCTTCCAGATCGTCCGTGGTGCGCTGCTCGCCCCAGCTCACGGTGAATTCGTAGATCTTGCGGCCGTCCATGACATAGGGGACGGTCTTGGTCGCATCACCGAGCGCGATCGGCAGCATGCCGGAGGCGAGCGGATCGAGCGTGCCGGCATGGCCGGCCTTCTGGGCGTTGAACAGCCACTTGATCTTGGAAACGGCCTCGGTGGAGCCGAAATCGACCGGCTTGTCGAGGATCAGCCAGCCCGAAACGGCACGGCCCTTGGGTTTGCGGGGTTTCGACATGGCTTCTTTACTGCTTGTCTTCGTTGTCGTCGTGATCGAGGTCTCGCACCACTTCCGGCGAGCGCAGCAGCGCGTCGATCCGGCTGTAGTTGTCGAAGCTCGTATCGTCGCGGAACCGCACTTCCGGCATGTATTTCATCTGGCGAAGCTGCGGGCCGAGACGGCCGCGGATATATTTCGCGTGATGGTTCAGCGCGTCGATGACGGCCTTGTGGTCGGCGACGCCGAGCGGCGTGACATAGGCGGTGGCGATCTTCAGGTCCGGCGACATGCGCACTTCGGAAATGGAGATCACCGTCTTTTCGATCAGCGGATCGCGCACCTCGCCGCGCTGGAGCACCTGGGTGATGGCGGCGCGAACCTGTTCGCCGACGCGCAGCATGCGCTGCGAGGGAGCGGAGGATGTGGGTCTGGTCATGGTCTCGTCCTTCAGGGATGGAACCTGGGAAACAAACGCGTTCGGCAAAGCGGGCGCTGGAAAACCAGCGCCCGCCGCCAGATCGCTTTTTCTCGATGCCGCGGCTTGTTACAGCGTGCGGGTGATGTGCTCCACGCGGAAGCACTCGATCGTGTCGCCTTCGCGGATGTCTTCGTAGTTCTCGAAGGCCATGCCGCATTCCTGGCCGACATGCACTTCCGCCACTTCGTCCTTGAAGCGCTTGAGCGTCTTGAGCTTGCCTTCGTGGATGACGACGTTGTCGCGGATGAGGCGGACGCCGGCGCCACGCTCGACCTTGCCTTCCGTGACCTGGCAACCCGCGACCTTGCCGACCTTCGTGATGTTGAAGACCTGGCGGATTTCGGCATTGCCGAGGAAGGTTTCGCGGCGCTCGGGCGAGAGCAGGCCGGACATGGCCGCCTTCACGTCATCCACCAGATCGTAGATGATGTTGTAGTAGCGGATTTCCGTGCCGGTGCGTTCGGCTGCGGCACGCGCCTGCGCATTGGCGCGGACGTTGAAGCCGATGATGGCGGCGTTCGATGCCTCGGCCAGCGAGATATCGGTTTCCGTGACCGCGCCGACGCCCGAATGGACGATGCGGGCGCGGACTTCGTCCGTGCCGAGCTTGTCGAGCGCGGCATTGATCGCCTCGACCGAACCCTGCACGTCGCCCTTGATGACCAGCGGGAACTCCTTCATGCCGGAGGTCTGGAGCTGGGTCATCATGTGTTCGAGCGAGCCGCGCGAGCCGGACTGGCGGGCCGCGGCCTTGTCGCGGGCCAGACGCAGGCGATATTCGGAAATCTCGCGGGCGCGGGCCTCGTTCTCGACCACGGCGAACTTGTCGCCGGCCTGCGGTGTGCCGGACAGGCCGAGGATTTCCACCGGCATGGCCGGGGTGGCTTCCTTCACATGCTCGCCCTTGTCGTTGACCAGCGCGCGCACACGGCCCCAGACATCGCCGGCGACGATGATCTGGCCCGGCTTCAGCGTGCCCTTCTGGACGAGGACCGTCGCGACGGAACCACGGCCGCGGTCCAGCTTGGCCTCGACAACCGAGCCTTCCGCCGAGCGGTTCGGGTTGGCCTTGAGGTCGAGGATTTCGGCCTGCAACAGGATCGCATCGAGCAGCTTGTCGAGGTTGGTGCCGGCCTTGGCCGAGACTTCCACCTCGAGCACGTCGCCGCCCATCGATTCCACGAAGACCTCGTGCTGGAGCAGTTCGGTGCGGACCTTCTGCGCGTTGGCCGCCGGCTTGTCGATCTTGTTGATCGCCACGATGATCGGAACGCCCGCCGCCTTGGCGTGGTTGATCGATTCGATCGTCTGCGGCATGACGCTGTCGTCGGCCGCGACCACGAGGATGGCGATGTCCGTCACCTGCGCGCCGCGGGCACGCATGGCCGTGAAGGCGGCGTGGCCGGGCGTGTCGATGAAGGTGATCTTCTGGCCACGCTGTTCGACCTGATAGGCGCCGATGTGCTGCGTGATGCCGCCGGCTTCGCCCGCGACCACGTTGGCATTGCGGATGGCGTCGAGCAGCGAGGTCTTGCCGTGGTCGACGTGGCCCATGATGGTGACGACCGGCGGACGCGACACGAGGTCCTCGTCGCGGTCCTCCACTCCAAAGATACCGGTTTCGACGTCGGATTCGGACACGCGCTTGACGGTGTGGCCGAATTCGCCGGCGATGATTTCAGCGAGGTCGGCGTCGATGACGTCGCCCGGCTTCATCATCTGGCCTTCCTTCATCAGGTACTTGATGACGTCGACGGCGCGTTCGGACATGCGCTGCGACAGTTCCTGAATGGTGATGGTTTCCGGCAGGACGACTTCACGGGTGAGCTTCTCGCGCGGCTCCTGCATCTGGCCGCGGCGGAACTTCTCCTGCCGGCGGCGCATGGCGGCAAGCGAGCGGCCGCGCGACGAACCCTCGTCGTCCTCGCCGCTGACGGCCGTTACCGTCAGCTTGCCGCGGCGGCGGTCCTCCTCGCCCTTCGGGCGGGCCGGAACCTTGGCCGGAGCCGGTGCGGCGACCTTGCCGCGGGCCGGGCTGCTGCGGGCAGCGCCGCGGTCCTCGTCCTCGTCGTCGCCGGTCTTGCGGCCGCGGCCGGCCACGACCGCAGCCGGGGCTGCCGGGCGGGCGTCGGGCTTGCGGGCGGCGGCGGGCGTCGCGTCGGCGGGATGCTGCACCGGAGCCGGGGCGGCGGGCGCCTGCGAAGCGGCAGCCGGCGCTGCGGCGGCTTCCGCCGCGCGGCGGGCCGCCTCTTCCTTTTCGGCTACGGCGCGCGCTTCTTCCTCGACGCGGCGGCGAGCTTCCTCCTCCACGCGGCGGCGGGCGTCCTCGGCGTCACGGGCCTGGGCTTCGATCAGGGCACGGCGGCGGGCTTCCATTTCGCCGGCGGACAGGCTGCCGCCATGCGACGGCTGGCCGCCGCGCGGACGGTGGTCGCGATCCTGGCGGTCGTGGCGCTGCGGATGGCCGCCGGACGGGCGCTGCTGCACGGGCTGGTGAATGCGCGGCGGCTGGGCCGGCTGGGCCGGACGGGCGGCCACGGGTTCCGGTGTCTTCGCCGCGGGCGCCGGTGCGGCCGGCGCGGGGGCGGCCGGCTTGGGCGCCTCCACGGGGCGCGTCGTGCGACGCTTCACCGTCTCGACCACGACGGAATTGGTGCGACCTCGGCCCATGTCCTGGCGCACCGTGCCCTGCGCGAGCCCCGATGGCTTCAGCGTCAACGTCTTCTTGCCGGATATGCCAAGGGTCTTGTCGTCTTTGTTGTCGGTCATTCCGTTTCCGTTCCTTCAGACAAGGCCGGATTGGGACCGGACCCCGTCGTTCAATCAAATTCCTGAGATGGATGACGAGCTGCCGCCCGTACCCGTCTCATCGCGAGGACCGGCCGCCACGGCCGCCAATCCGGTTGTCTTTTCCGCCATCGCGGAAACCGACAAGCGCTGTTGCGCGCTTCACTACACCCTCACCCGCCTGCCCTGCAAGCGCTGCGGCATGGATAAACGCGTTCTGGCCCATCAGCACGTCCATTTCCTCCCGCGTGAGGAGCAAAAAGGACGGTATTTCGTCTTCATCGCTCATCAGAGCGAAGGCCTTGCGCGCCTGGTCGATCTTGCGGACGCCGTCGGGCGCGGCGTCACGGGCATGGAAGGTGGCGAGCGCCGCGCCCGAACGGACCGCGTTCTCCACCTTCGTCGCCCCCATGACGAACTGGCCCGCCTTGCGCGCCATGCTCATCATGCTCGCCAGATCGGCGGCCAGCAGCCGCTCGACCCGATCGACCAGATCCGGCGCCGGCGTGACATCGGCCTTCAGCGCCCTGGCGAAGAGCTTCCGCGCCAGGGCCGTTTCTATCGTCGCGCGGTTCGCCGTGACCCAGCAGCCGCGTCCCGGAAGCTTGCGCTTCAGGTCTGCAACCACCGAACCGTCCGGCCCGGCAACGAAGCGGATCAGACCTTCCGGCGGAGCACTCTGCCGGGTGACGATGCAGAGGCGGCCGTTCACCAGCGCCTCCATGTCGTCATCCGCAGCCTCCGCCTCTGGGCCGGGCCCGCTCATTCTTCCGCGGGGGCGTCGCCCTCGACGGTTTCGGCACCGTCCTGGGCAAGCTCCTCCTCGGTGATCCATCCGGCGGCGAGACGCGCCTGGAGGATCATGTTCTCGGCCTCGACGCGCGACACGTCGAACTTCGAGAACAGGCCCTCGAACTTCTTCGTCTCGCCGTCCTTGCGCTCGGTCCAGCCGGTCAGGTCGTCGACGGCGCAGCCGGCGAAATCCTCGATCGTCTTGATGCCGTCCTCACCGAGGGCGACCATCATCTGCGATGTCATGCCGTCGATCTGCTTCAGCTCGTCGGCCACGCCGAGTTCCTTGCGCCGGGCATCCATCTCGGCCTCGATACGGTCGAGATATTCGCGGGCGCGGGTCTGGATCTCGGACGCGGTCTCCTCGTCGAAACCGTCGATGGAGGAGATCTCGTCCGAATCGACATAGGCCAGTTCCTCGACGGCGGCGAAGCCTTCCGAGGCCAGAACCTGGCCGACCATCTCGTCGACGTCGAGCGCCGTCATGAACAGTGCGGTGCGTTCGTTGAATTCCTTCTGGCGGCGCTCGGACTCTTCCTGCTCCGTCATGATGTCGATGTCCCAGCCGGTGAGCTGGGAGGCCAGGCGCACGTTCTGGCCGCGGCGGCCGATGGCCAGCGAAAGCTGCTCGTCGGGAACGACCACCTCGATGCGCTCGGCGTCCTCGTCGAGAACGACCTTGGAGACTTCGGCCGGCTGGAGGGCGTTGACGATGAAGGAGGCAGGGTCCTGGCTCCACGGAATGATGTCGATCTTCTCGCCCTGAAGCTCGCCGACGACGGCCTGCACGCGCGAACCGCGCATACCGACGCAGGCGCCGACCGGATCGATGGAGGAGTCGTTCGAGATGACGGCGATCTTGGCGCGGGACCCCGGATCGCGGGCGACCGACTTGATCTGGATGATGCCGTCGTAGATTTCCGGCACTTCCATCGTGAACAGCTTCACCATGAACTGCGGATGGGTGCGCGACAGGAAGATCTGCGGACCGCGCTGCTCGCGGCGGACGTCATAGACATAGGCGCGGACACGGTCGCCGTAGCGGAAGTTCTCGCGCGGGATCATCTCGTCGCGGCGGATGATGCCCTCGCCGCGGCCCAGATCGACGATGACGTTGCCGTATTCGACGCGCTTGACCGTGCCGTTGACGATCTCGCCGACGCGATCCCTGAATTCCTCGAACTGGCGGTCGCGCTCGGCCTCGCGCACCTTCTGCACGATGACCTGCTTGGCCGACTGGGCGGCAATGCGGCCGAAATCCATCGGCGGCAGCGGATCGGCGATGAAATCGCCGATCTTGGCTTCCGGGTTGCGGTCGCGGGCGAGTTCCAGCGCGATCTGCGTGGAATAGTCCTCGACCGTCTCGACCACTTCGAGGAGACGCTGGAGGCGGATTTCGCCGGTCTTGGAGTTGATGTCGGCGCGGATGTTGGTCTCGCTGCCGTAACGGGAGCGCGCCGCCTTCTGGATGGCGTCCGCCATCGCGGCGAGCACGATGTCGCGGTCGATCACCTTTTCGCGGGCAACGGCGTCCGCAATCTGCAGAAGCTCAAGCCTGTTCGCACTGACTGCCATTTCGTTTCACTCCGTCTCTTGCCGGGACGCTTGGGCCGGCGCCTCAAAAATCAATCGGTTTCGTCCGCTTCTTCGTTCTGGTTCGCGGCTTCGCGGGCCTGCTTGTCGGCCTTCAGCGCGTCGCGGATCAGATCGTCGGTCAAAATCAGCTTGGCTTCGGCCAGAGCCGTATAGGGCACGGTCACGACCGGGTTCTCGCCATAGGCGATATCGCTGCGCTCCACCGTGAAACCGGTGTCGTCGGCGCTGGCGATGCGGCCCCGGAAACGCTTGCGGCCCTCCACGATCACGGAGGTCTCGCACTTGACGATGTGCCCCTGCCAGCGCGTGAAGTCCGACTTGCGGACCATCGGACGATCGATGCCCGGCGAAGACACTTCCAGATGATACGCTCCGGGAACCGGATCGTCCACATCAAGAACCGGTGAGATCGCCATCGAAACGGCTTCGCAATCCTCCACGGTCATGGTTCCGTCGTTCTTTTCGGCCATGACCTGAAGGGTCTGGCCGTTCTGGTTCATCAGGCGCACGCGCACCAGCCGGAAGTCCATCGCCTCCAGAACCGGCTCGATGATCTCGGCAATGCGCCGGTCGAGGCCGGTCTCGACGATCAGCCTCGGCTCCGGGCCGATTGCAGCCACATTGTTATCAGACACTTCTCAAACCTCCGGGACAATCCGGTCCGACATCCGCACCGGGTCCGATCGCGGCAACAAAAAAGAGCGGGTCCGGCGGGCCCACTCTTCATCCAACGATCAAGAATTTGCATGTCTTATACGCCGGTTTCGCCTTCATTGCAAGCACAAGGCCGCACCGGCGGCGACCGCGCGGCGGGCGCGGCCGCACCTTCGCACGGAAACTCACCGCGGCGATGTGAAAAACTCATGGAAACCCGCTTGCATTGGGCTACGCGAATAATAATATGCACACAAATTTAGCACGCTCCGAAAGTGATGAAATGTCAGTCAAGTTCATGCTTCTAACCGGGGCTAGCCGCGGCATCGGCCATGCAACGGTCAAGCTTTTCCAGGCACATGGCTGGCGCATCTTCACCGTTTCCCGCCAACCCTTTTCCGAGGAATGCCGCTGGCCGTCGGCGCGCGAGAGCCACATCCAGGCCGACCTCGCCAATCTCGACACGATCGACGACCTGATCGCCGAGGTGCGCTCGCGCCTGCCGGATGGCGAACTGCACGCGCTCGTCAACAATGCCGGCATTTCGCCCAAGGGTCCCGGCGGCAGCCGTCTCGGCGTCATCGGCTCCGACGCGGACGTGTGGACGCGGGTCCTGAACGTCAATCTCGTCTCGACCGCGCTTCTGGCCCGCGGCCTCCTGCCGGAACTTGAGAAGGCGCAGGGCTCGATCGTCAACGTGACGTCGATCGCCGGCTCGCGCGTCCATCCCTTCGCCGGCGTCGCCTATGCCGCCTCGAAGGCGGGGCTGGCGTCGCTGACGCGCGAACTCGCCCACGAATTCGGCCCGCGCGGGGTGCGCGCCAATGCGATCGCGCCGGGCGAGATCGAGACCTCGATCCTTTCGCCGGGCACCGACAAGCTGGTCGAGGCCGAGGTGCCGATGGGCCGGCTGGGAACGCCGGCGGAAGTCGCCCGCACCATCTATTTCCTCTGCACGCCGGAATCCTCCTACATCAACGGCGCGGAGATCCATATCAACGGAGGCCAGCACGTATAGAGGCGCAAGGGCGCCGGCCGCCGCGGACATTTCATCAAACGGGCCGGCAAAAGCCGGACGAAGCAAAAAGGGGAACTACCGAATGAAGACCATGCGTACAACCATTCTCGCGGGGGCGGCAATCGCCGTTCTCGCCACCGCCCTGCCGGCAGCGGCGCGCGACCTGACCATCGTCGGCTGGGGCGGCGCGGGCCAGGCCGCCCAGGACGAGGTTTACTTCACGCCCTTTTCCGAAAAGGTCGGCAAGCCCTTCATCCAGGAAAGCTGGGATGGCGGCTACGGCGTTCTCCAGGCCAAGCTGAAGGCCGGCGCGCCGAACTGGGACGTCGTGCAGGTGGAAGCCGAAGAACTGGCGCTCGGCTGTGCCGACGGCCTCTATGAAACGCTCGACTGGGACAAGATCGGCGTCAAGGACGAGTTCCTCGAGGACGCCGTTTCCGAATGCGGCGCCGGCGTCATCTACTGGTCGATGGCAATGGGCTACGACGGCAGCAAGATCGCCGACGGACCGAAGAACTGGGCCGATTTCTGGGATACGGCGAAATATCCGGGCAAGCGCTCGCTGCGCAAGGGTGCCAAGTACAATCTCGAATTCGCCCTGCTCGCCGACGGCGTGACGGCGGACGAACTCTACGACGTCCTGTCCACGCCGGAGGGCGTCGACCGCGCCTTCAAGAAGCTCGACGAGCTGAAGCCGAACATCGTCTGGTGGGAATCGGGCGCCCAGCCGGTGCAGTTCCTCGCCTCCGGCGAAGTCGCCCTGACCTCGGTCTACAACGGCCGCATCACCGGCATCAACAAGACCGAAGGCAAGGATTTCAGGCTGGTATGGCCGGAAAGCATGTATGCCGTCGATAGCTGGGTCATCCTCAAGGGCGCGGAGAACAAGGATCTGGCGCTGGACTTCATCGCCTTCGCCAGCCAGGCCGAGAACCAGGCCAAGCTGCCGCTCAAGGTCGATTACGGCGTGCCGAACAAGAAGGCCGCCGCAGCCATTCCGGAAGACGTGCAGAAGAACCTGCCGACCTATCCGGAAAACCTCGAGCACGCCCTGCCGCTCAATGTCGATTTCTGGATCGACAATTCCGAGGCGCTGACCGAGCGCTTCAACGCCTGGCTCGCCCAGTAACCACATCGTTGCGCACTCCCCCGGTAGCGGCCCGCGCCGCTGCCGGCGGGAGGCAATCGCCGCCCGGGCGCCTTTCGTCCGGGCCGCCGGTGCTATTCAATCGGGGAAATCGGCCTTGGTGGACATCCGCATACGTTTCGACAGCGTCAGCAAGAATTACGGCCCGGTGCGCGTGGTCGACAATCTCAAACTCGATATCGCCAAGGGGGAATTCGTCAGCCTTCTCGGCCCTTCCGGCTCGGGCAAGACCACGCTTCTGATGATGCTCGCCGGCTTCGAGGACGCGACCGAAGGCCGGATTTTCGTGGATGGCCGCGCCGTCAACGACGTCCCGTCCTACAAGCGCGACATGGGCGTCGTCTTTCAGAACTACGCACTCTTTCCCCATATGAGCGTCGGCGAAAACGTCGCCTTTCCGCTCCAGATGCGCGGCGTCTCCAGGGCCGAGATCGAAAAGCGCGTGACAGGCGCGCTCGACATGGTTCAGCTCGGGCACCTGTCCGAGCGCCGCCCGACGCAGCTTTCCGGCGGCCAGCAGCAGCGCGTGGCGCTCGCCCGCGCGCTCGTCTTCGAACCGCGCGTGGTGCTGATGGACGAGCCGCTCGGCGCGCTCGACAAGCAGCTGCGCGAGCAGATGCAGCTCGACATCCGCGCCCTTCACAACCGTCTCGGCCTCACCATCGTCTTCGTCACGCACGACCAGTCGGAGGCGCTGACCATGTCCGACCGGATTGCCGTGTTCAACAAGGGCAAGATCGAGCAGATCGGCAGCCCCCGCGAAATCTACGACGAGCCGAAGACCCGGTTCGTCGCCGAGTTCATCGGCGAGACCAACCTTCTCGAAGGCGTCGTGGACCGCACGAGCGCCGGCGAGGCGCTGGTGCGGCTGACGTCCGGCCATGCGATCGCCGTCGCCGACACGCAGGACCTCAGCCCCGGCCAGAACGTCTTCATCTCCATCCGTCCCGAGCGGATCGAGCTTCAGGACGCCATGCTGTCGGCGGGTTCCGCCAACGCACTGGCGAGCCGGGTCGCCGACAGCGTCTACCAGGGCGATCACATCCGTCTCCAGCTGGAGGACGGCGCCGGAGCGACCTATGTCGCCCGGCTCGACCGCAAATCGGCCGAATGGCCGAAGGGCACGGAAGTGAACGCGCTGTTCCGCCCGGTGGATTGCAAGGTCGTCCTGCCATGACGAAACGCGCCCTTTCACGCCGGGCCGGCGCCTTTCTTCTGGTCGCGCCGCTGTTCCTCTTCATCGCCCTCTTCTTCGTCTGGCCGCTCGTCAGCGTCATGAAACAGTCGGTTTCCGACACTGCCGTGCTGCATATCCTGCCGCGCACGGCCGAGGCGATCGGTGCGTGGGACGGCACGTCCGAACCGTCCCCCGAACTCCAGCAGGCGCTGATAGACGACCTGCGCGCCGCAACCGGCGACCAGGCGGCGGTGGGCGACATGGTGCGCCGCCTCAACAGCGCGCAGTCCGGCTTCCGCACGCTGATGTCGAAGACCATCAGGGCCGCCGCGGAAACCGGCGAAGGCCCCGTCGATCTGCTGGCGCTCGACGCGAGATGGGCGCAGCCGCCGTTCTGGACGGCGATCGCGGAAGCGCTGTCGCCGATCACCGACCGCTATCTCCTCGCCGCCGTCGACCTGACCCGCGATGCCTCCGGCGCCATCGTCTCCCAGCCGCCCGACGCGGCGATCAACCAGGCGATCTTCACGCGGACGCTTTGGATTTCGGCGCTCGTCACCTTCTTCTGCCTGGCTGTCGGCTATCCCTACGCGCTGCTGATCGCCGCCACGTCAGGATGGCAGCGGCAGGTGCTTCTGGCCGCCGTTCTGCTGCCCTTGTGGACCTCGCTTCTGGTCCGCACCGCCGCCTGGTTCATGCTGTTGCAGGACAGGGGCCTGATCAACGAACTGCTGCTCACCCTCAATTTCATCAACGAGCCGCTGGCGCTGATCTTCAACCGCACCGGCGTCGTCATCGCCATGACCCATGTGCAGCTTCCGCTGATGGTGCTGCCGATCTACAGCGTGCTGCTGACCATCCCCAAGAACCTGATGCCGGCGGCGGCCTCGCTCGGCGCGCATCCGCTCAGGGCCTTCACGCGCGTGCTTCTGCCGCTCAGCCTGCGCGGCATCCTTTCGGGCTCGCTGCTCGTCTTCATGTCGGCGCTCGGCTATTACATCACGCCGGCGCTGATCGGCGGGGCGGGCGACCAGATGATTTCCTACTTCATCGCCTTCTATGCGACGAACACGGCCAACTGGGGCATGGCGAGCGCACTCGGCCTCGTGCTCCTCGTCATCACCATCCTGCTCTACGCCGTCTACGAACGGCTGTCGGGCGGACGCGAAAGGAGCGCATGATGCCGGTCAAGACGGTCCAGGTCCTGTTCGCGGCGCTGATGGTCGCCTTTCTGGTCATCCCGCTGCTCGTCATCCTGCCGCTCGCCTTCACCTCGAGCGCGCTTCTCGTCTACCCCGTCCCCTCCTACTCGCTGCGGTGGTTCGAGGAGCTCGTCAACAACGAGGCCTGGCGGCGGGCGATCATCAACAGTCTGATCATCGGCGGCGGCACGACGCTCCTGGCCACCACGCTCGGCACGCTGGCCGCGCTGGGCCTGCGCCAGCGCCTGCCCTTCATCGGCGGTGTCCTGCGGACGCTGTTCATGCTGCCGATGGTGGTTCCGGCCGTGGTGCTGGGCATCGGCATGCAGATCCTGCTGTCCGGGCTCGGCCTTGCCAACACCTATTCGGCGGTCATCATCGCCCATACGGTGCTGGCCATCCCCTTCGTCATCATCAGCGTGGCGGGGGCGCTGGCGGGCATCGACAAGCGCGTGGAACTCGCCGCGGCCAGCCTCGGCGCATCGCCGGCCACCGTGTTCCGCCGCGTGACCTTTCCACTCGCCATGCCGGGCGTGCTGACCGGCGCGGTGCTCGCCTTCGCCACGTCGCTAGACGAAGTGGTGCTGACGCTGTTCGTCGCCGGCCCCGGCCAGCGCACGCTTGCCCGCCAGATGTTCTCGACCATCCGCGAGAACATCAGCCCGGCCATCGCCTCGTCGGCCTTCCTGTTCATCGTCGGAACGATCCTGATCGGCGCCATCGTCGTCATCGTGCGCAGCCGCATGCCGGGCAGGAAGGTTGCAGCGTAGGATAGACTGTCAGCCGCCGGCCTGGTGGCGGAACACCAGCACGATCTGGCGCCCGATCTCGGCGGGCGTCAGCCGGCCCTGGCGATACCAGCCGCTGATATTGTTGAGCAATGTCAACAGCAGCAAGCGATAGATGCCGCGGTCGAGTGCCGGATCGAGCGGCAGGTCGTCGACCAGGTCGCGGAAGGTCTGCTCGAAGACGTCACGGCGGGCCACCAGCCGCTCGCGCACCTCCAGAGGCGTCGACTGGAAATCGTTCATCAGCGGCATGGTGATCGAATGCGGGTCGAGCTGGATTTCCAGCATGCGGACGCAGGCGGCCTCCAGCTTTTCCCAGGGGTCGGTCACGCCCGATATCGCCTCCTCCAGCCGCTCCGCCGCCACGTCCAGCGCCGTGTCGTGGATCTTCACGAACAACGCTTCCTTGGACTTGATGTAGTGATAGAGCGAGCCGCCGAGCAGGCCGACCCGCTCGCCGATATCGCGCACGGAGGTCGCCGCATAGCCGCGCTCGGCAAACAGGGCGGCGGCGGCTTCCAGGATCTCCTGATAGCGCTCGCTCGCCTCGTTGCGGAACAGCCCCTTGCCGGGCCGCGCCGCGCCTGTCTCCGTCGCCTTGCCGTCGCTCGCCGATGCCATCATCCCTCCAGAGAGCATTTGCGCGTTTCTCCGAATCGCGAAGCTCCTACTCTTCGTTTCTTACGCAATTCCCGATGGAAAACCGCTTCACACTTTTGCGGGAACTGCCCTCGTCCGAACACGGGCCGCCGCCGCGTTTTGCCGTGGCCGGAAAAATGTCCTGCGCCGTTCTTCCTTCCCATATCCGCTCTTTCGCCTCTTGCAAACTGTAACAACCGTTTGATATACAAACAAGGGCAGGGAGGAACCACGAGCGGAGGATCGGGCGTGAGCGAGGAACAGACCCGCGAGGGCATGGATTTCGATGTCGTCATCGTCGGCGCGGGTCCGGCGGGGCTTGCCGCGGCGATCCGCCTGAAGCAGCTTCAGCCGGACGCGTCGGTCGTCGTGGTGGAAAAGGGCTCGGAAGTCGGCGCGCATGTCCTGTCCGGCGCGGTGATCGACCCCTCGGGCCTCGACCGGCTTCTGCCGGAATGGCGCAGCGATCCGGACCGGCCCCTGACGACGGAAGTGATGGAGGACCGCTTCCAGCTTCTCTGGCAAACGGGCGGCATTCGCCTTCCCAACGCGCTGATGCCGCCGCTGATGAACAATCACGGCAATTTCGTCGGCTCGCTCGGCAATGTGGCGCGCTATCTCGCGGCCCGGGCCGAGGCGCTCGGCGTCGAGATCTATCCCGGCTTCGCGGCAACCGAGGTGCTTTACGACAAGGCGGGCGCGGTGGCGGGCATCGCCACCGGTGACATGGGCGTCGGCCGAAACGGCGAACCGAAGCCGGACTATACGCCCGGCATGGAGCTTCGCGCCCGCTACACTCTGCTGGCCGAGGGCGCGCGCGGCAGCCTTTCCAAGCAGGCGATCGCCCGCTTCGCTCTTTCGAAGGACAAAAGCCCGCAGAAATACGGCATCGGCCTCAAGGAACTGTGGCAGGTGGCGCCGGAAAAATTCCGCAAGGGGCTGTTGCAGCATTCCTTCGGCTGGCCCCTCGACAACGGCACCGGCGGCGGCTCCTTCCTCTATCATTTCGACGACGGGCTGGTGGCGGTCGGCTTCGTCGTCCATCTCGACTACAAGAACCCGACGCTTTCGCCCTTCGACGAATTCCAGCGCTTCAAGACGCATCCGCTGATCCGCGATACGTTCGAGGGGGCCAATCGCATCGCCTATGGCGCCCGCGCGCTGACCGAGGGCGGTTTCCAGTCCGTTCCCGAACTCGTCTTTCCCGGCGGGGCGCTGATCGGCTGCGCCGCCGGGTTCATGAACGTGCCGCGCATCAAGGGCAGCCACAACGCCGTGCATTCCGGCATCCAGGCGGCGGAGGCCGTGGCCGAAGCGCTGGCGGCGGGCCGGGCGCAGGACAGGCTCGACACCTACGAGGAAGGATGGCGGGCATCCGTGATCGGGCAGGACCTGAAGCCGGTGCGCAACGTCAAGCCACTCTGGTCGCGCTTCGGCACCGTGCCCGGCGTGGCGTTCGGCGCACTGGACATGTGGTGCCAGACCCTGTTCAAGGCCTCGCCGTTCGGCACGCTTGCGCACCGGAAGCCGGATCACGCCAGCCTGAAGCCGCTTTCCGAGGTGGCGCCGATTTCCTATCCGAAGCCGGACGGAAAGCTCACCTTCGACCGGCTGTCATCCGTGTTCCTGTCGAACACCGCGCATGAGGAAGACCAGCCGGTGCACCTGAAGCTCGCCGATCCCTCGATTCCCGTCGCCAAGAACCTGCCGCTTTATGGCGAGCCGGCGCGTCTCTACTGTCCCGCCGGGGTCTATGAGGTGGTATACGGGAACGAGGCGGCGAAGAGCGATCCGCGCTTCGTCATCAACGCGCAGAACTGCGTGCATTGCAAGACCTGCGACATCAAGGACCCGGCGCAGAACATCACCTGGGTGCCGCCCGAAGGCGGTGGTGGCCCGAACTATCCGAACATGTGAGGCACCATGACCACGATCGAGAAAGCCACCGTCATCGGAGCGGGCACGATGGGCTCCGGCATCGCCGCCCATCTCGCCAATGCCGGTGTGTCCGTCACCCTGCTCGACATGGATGCGAAGCTCGCGGAAGCTGGTGTCGCGCGCCAGCTCAAGGCCGGGGGCTTCATGGACACCGCCTTCGCCGCGCACATCCGCACGGGCTCGTCCGTTACCGACCTTGCACTCGCCGCCGATTCCGACTGGATCGTCGAGGCCATCGCCGAGAAGCCGGAGATCAAGCAGGGGCTCTACAGGGCGCTGGAAGCGGTGCGCAAGCCGGGCTCCATCGTCTCGTCCAACACCTCCACCATTCCGCTCGCCCGGCTGACGGAGGGCATGCCGGAGCGGTTCGCGGACGATTTCCTCATCACCCATTTCTTCAACCCGCCGCGCCGCATGCGGCTGTTCGAACTGGTGGCCGGCGGCAGGACGCGGGCGGATGCGCGCGCGACAATCGCCGATTTCGCCGACCGGCGGCTCGGCAAGGCGGTCGTCCTTGCCAAGGATACGCCCGGCTTCATCGGCAACCGCATCGGCAATTACTGGATGATGGTGGCGGAAAACGAGGCGATTGCGCGCGGCCTGACGGTCGAGGAAGCGGACGCGATCATCGGCAGGCCCTTCGGCATTCCCTCGACCGGCATTTTCGGCCTGCTCGATCTGGTCGGTATCGACCTGATGGCGACCATCCTGAAAAGCCTTCAGGGCGCGCTGCCGGCCACCGACCCGATGCAGGATTATGCCGCCGAACCACCGCTCGTGACCCGGATGATTGCGGAGAACCGGCTGGGCCGCAAAAGCGGCGCGGGCTTCGTGAAGCTTTCCGCCGACCGCAAGAGCCGCGAGATCACCGACCTTGCGACCGGCGAATACCGGCCGATGCAGGCGCTCGCCTCCGCAGCGCTCGCCGCCGCGAAGGGCGATGCCAGGGTACTGATGGACCATGACAGCCCCGGCGGCCGGTTCGCCGCCATCGTCATGGGCAAGACGCTCGCCTATGCGGCAGCCCTCGTGCCGGAAATCGCCGACACGCCGCAGGCCGTCGACGAGGCGATGCGGACGGGCTACGGCTGGAAGTCCGGCCCGTTCGAACTGATTGACAGGCTCGGTCCCGGATGGCTCGCCGGAAAGCTCGAAACGCTTGGCGTGCCGGTGCCCGCCTATCTCGCCGCAGCGGCGAGAGCCGGCAGCTTCTACAGCGTGCGCGACGGCAAGGCCGTTCATCTCGGCACGGACGGCGACTGGCATGAGATCGACGTGCCGGAGGGCGTCGTCAGGCTCGCCGCCCTGAAGCTTTCCACCGCGCCGGTCATGAGTGGCGAGGCAGCCAATCTCTGGGATCTCGGCAACGGCGTCGCCGGCCTCGAGCTTCGCACCAAGATGAACACGTTCAGCCCGGCGGCGCTCGATGCCGTTGTGGCGGCGCTGGACGCCGTGGAAAAGGATTTCGGCGCTCTGGTGATCGGCGGCGATGCCGACCCGTTCAGCGCCGGCGCCGACCTGCGCCAGTTCCTCTCCCTTTTCGAAACGGAAGGCCGCGAGGCGCTCGGCCGTTTCGTGGACAGGGGCCAGCAGACCTTCAGGGCACTCAAGTTCGCGCCCTTTCCGGTCGTCAGCGCCACCTCGGGACTGGCGCTCGGCGGTGGCGCGGAAATCACCCTGCATTCGGCCGCGGTGCAGGCCCATGCCGAGCTTTCCATCGGTCTCGTCGAAACGAAGATCGGCCTCATTCCCGGCTGGGGCGGCTGCAAGGAAATGCTGCTGCGCTTTTCCGAAACCCTGCCGCCGCTCGACGCCGCCAAAGCCGCCTTCGACCTGATCGCCGGAGCGAAGACTTCGGGGAGCGCCTATGAGGCCCGCAATCTCGGGCTTCTGAGGGCCACCGACGGCGTGACGATGAACCGCGAGCGGCTGATCGCCGACGCCAAAGCCCGCGCGCGCGATCTTTTAGCCGGCTACGAACCTCCCGCACCGAGGGCAGTGACGATCACCGGCGCGGAGGGTTTTGCGGCCCTGACGGCGGCGCTCGATGCCGAGGGCGTGACGGCGCATGACAGGGTGGTGGGCGCAGCGCTCGCCCGCGTGTTGACCGGTGGCGATGCCGCCGCCGGCACGACCATCGGCGAGGATGCGCTGACCGCGCTGGAGCGCAAGGCCTTCCTCGACCTGCTCGAAACGCCGGCCACGGTCGCCCGCATCCGCCATATGCTGGAGACAGGCAAGCCGCTCAGGAACTGATCAGGAGGAGACAGTCATGGCAAACTATGTTCCACCCGTGGAAGACATGATCTTCCTTCTCTCGAACGTGTTCGATTTCGACCGGCAGATGGCCGCCCTGCCCGGCTTCGAGGAGGTGAACACCGACCTTGCCGCCTCGGTGCTGGAGGAAGCCGGCAAGTTTGCGGCGGAGGTTCTGGAGCCACTGAACCGCAGCGGCGACGAGGAAGGCAGCCGTCTGGAAAACGGCGAGGTCGTCACGCCGAAGGGCTTCAAGGAGGCCTACAAGGCGTTTTCGGAAGCGGGCTGGAGCGGCCTTTCCGGCGACCCCGACTATGGCGGGCAGGGCCTGCCGCGCACCTTGCAGATCCTCACGGACGAGATGGTGTCATCCGCCAACCTGTCCTTCGGCCTGTTTCCGGGGCTGACGCGCGGCGCGACGGAGGCGATCGGCCACCATGCCGGCGAAGACCTCAAGGCCCTCTACCTGCCGAGGATGATTTCCGGCGAATGGACCGGGGCGATGGCGCTGACCGAAGCCTCCGCCGGCACCGACCTCGGCCTTCTCACCACCCGCGCCGAGCCGCAGGACGACGGCTCCTACCGGATCACCGGCACCAAGATCTTCATCTCCTCCGGCGATCAGGATTTCGGCGGCAACATCGTCCATCTCGTGCTTGCCCGCCTGCCCGACGCGCCGAAGGGCGTGAAGGGCATCAGCCTGTTCCTCGTGCCGAAGTTCCTGCCGGACGCGGACGGCAGCCTCGGCGCGCGCAACGGGCTTTCCGCCGGCGCGCTGGAGCACAAGATGGGCATCCACGCCCAGCCCACCTGCGTGATGAACTATGACGGGGCGACCGGCTGGCTCATCGGCGAGCCGCATCGCGGCCTGGCCGCCATGTTCACGATGATGAATGCCGAGCGTCTCTTCGTCGGCATCGAGGGCTTGGGCGTTGGCGAAGCCGCCGTCCAGAAGGCGACGGCCTATGCGAAGGAGCGCCTTCAGGGCCGCTCGCTCGACGGTTCGCGCCCGCTGGTGCCGATCATCGAGCATCCCGACGTGCGCAGGATGCTGCTGACGGGCCGCGTGCTCTGCGACGGCGCGCGCGCCCTTTCCGTCTGGACCGCGCTTCAGATGGACATCGCCGGCCGCCACCCGGACGCCGGGGTCCGCAACGCCGCCGACGGTTTCGTGGCGCTGATGACACCCGTGGTGAAGGCGGCCTTCACCGATTTCGGCTTCGAGACGGCCGTTTTATCGCAGCAGGTTCTCGGCGGTCACGGCTATATCCGCGAATGGGGCATGGAACAGTTCGTGCGCGATGCCCGCATCACCCAGATCTACGAAGGCACGAATGGCGTGCAGGCGATGGACCTGACCGGCCGAAAGCTGCCGATGGAAGACGGCGAACTGGCGCCGCGCTTCTTCGCGCTGGTGAAGGAAAGCCTCCAATCCGCCGCGCTGGTGCCCGGCGCGGAGGCGATCACCACCGCGACGGCGCAGGCGCTGGACCGGCTGGAGCGGTCGACGGCCCATATCCTGGCGCGGGCTGAAGACCCGGCAGAGGCGGGTGCTGCCGCGACCGACTATCTGCGCCTCTTCGCGCTGACGACGCTCGGCTGGTGCTGGACGAAGATGACGGTCGCCGCGCTTTCCGCAGGTGCCGATGCCGCTCCCGCCATCCGCCGTAAGCCGGCGCTTGCCGCGTTCTTCGCCGCCCGCATCCTGCCACAGACGCTCGCCCTCGAAGCCTCCATCCTCAACGGCCCGGACAGCCTGATGGCGCTTACGGCGGACGACTTCTGACCGCTGCGATCCCGGCGGGGAAAACCCGCCGGGATCGCACGCTCTATCTTTATTGTTTTCACGCAATTCCGGACGGAAAACCGCTACGCACTTTTCCTGGAATTGCTCTGAAGCGCACGAATGGCTTCCAGCACGTCGTCGTCCACCTCGATGCCGCTTTCCAGCGACCGGCGGCGGGCATCGGCCCCGCGCCGGCCGGGAAGGCGCACGCCCTCCTCGCGGCCGAGTTCTTCCGCAAGGCGAGCCATATAATCCGCCGAACCGCCCGTCGCCTGCGGATCGATGGCGACGATGGTCTGGCCGATGGCTGGCGACGGCCCTTTGTCGTCGAGCAGGGAGGAGGCCTCGAAACCGAACTGCGCGCCGGTCAGGCCGGCGGCCATCAGGTCGACCATCATGGCGAGCGCCGCGCCCTTGGCGCCGCCGGAGGGCATCATCGTCCCGGCAAGGCCGACCTTCGGATCGGTGGTGGGATTGCCGTCCGGACCGAGCGCCCAGTCTTCGGGTATCGGCTCGCCCTTCTGGGCAGCCTTGATCAGCCTTCCGCGCGCGACGGTGGACAGCGCCATGTCGATGACGACCGGGTCGCTGCCAGCGATCGGCGCAGCGAAGGCGACGGGATTGGTGCCGAACATGGGACGTCGCCCGCCCCAGGCGGCCATCGCGGCAGGCGCATTGGCCACCATCAGCGCCACGAGACCGCGATTGGCGAGATACTCGACATGCAGGCCCAGAACGCCAGCGTGATGCGAGCGGGAAACGGCTGCAACCGCGATGCCCTGCCGCAGGGCCACATCCGCCAGACGGGGAAGAACGCATTCGAAGGCGGGATAGGCGAAACCCGAGGCGGCATCGGCCTTCAGGACGCCGGGGCGGCTCTCCTCGACGACCGGCCGCGCGAAACCGTCAACCTTGCCGATGCGCGCCTGGAGGCTGTAGGCCTCGACGCGGCGCAGGCCGTGGCCGCTCTGGCCGACGGCTTCGGCCTCGACCAGCGCACGGGCGACCGCCGCGGCATTCGCCGGGCTGACCCGATTCTTTTCAAGCGTTTCGGAAACGAGGCGATGGGCCTCGGCAATGGAGAGCTTCATGGCGGGCATTCCTTTCGTCGCCACCTCATAGCGCGAAAGAAATGCCTGTAAAAGCGCTTTGGCGCGATCAGCGCGTGGTGAATTCGAACGGTATGGTCAGCGTCCGGCTGACGTCCGGCGGAGGGGCCGGAACCGGCGATGCGCGCTGCACCAGGGCCAGGACTTCCTGGTCCAGAGACGGGTGTCCGGACGAGCGCGACAGCGCCACGGAAAGAACGTTGCCGCTGGTGTCGATGTTGAACCGGACATAGACCGTGCCCTGGGTGCTCTTGTCGCGCGTCTTGACGAGCTGGTTCTTGCGGCGCGCCAGATGCGCCTGCACGCGCGACTGCCAGCGGGCCGGCGAAACGCTGGAGGACGATGCCCCGGTGGAGGAGCGCGCCGAGGCGTTGCGCGTGCCCCGGTTGACCTCGGCGGCGGCGGCAACCGCCCCCTTCGACGCCTGCGGACGCGGACGGGGCCGCTCGCGCGGCTCTTCCTTGCGGGCTTCCACCCTCTTCGGCTTTTCCTGAACCTTCTTCACTTCCGGCTTCGGCGGCTGGGGACGGGCGACCGGCAGCGGCACCTCGACGTTCTCCATCAGCTTCGCCACTTCCTGCTCGATCGGCGTGGGCTCGGGGTCCGGCTCGGGCAGCGTCTCGGTCACGTCCTCGACCGGTTCCGGCTCGACCACCGGCTCGGGCTCGGGCGGTGGCGGCGGCTCGAGCTCGGCCTCCTCCACCGGCTGTTCTTCCGGCGGGGTCAGGCTCGCCACGTCCTGCGCCTCGTGCATGTCCTCGGAAACCTGCGTGGTTTCCGTGTTGACCGCTTCCGGCTCGGCGGCCATCTCGATCAGGATCGCCGGCGGCGAACCGCTGTCGGCGATGACCTCCGGTTCGCGGCTCAACAGCCAGGCAGCACTCGACACATGGGCCGAAAGCATGACCAGCGCCGCACTACCCCACAGAAGCGTATCGCGCAGACGGCTGGAGCGAGGCTCGTGAGGACAGGACGGGATCATGGCTGTGTCCCCGCTTCCGCTCCCGTCTGGCCACCCTCGGCCGGGGCAGCCGCATTGCCCGGCTGCGGCACGGTTTCCAGCCCGACCAGGGCGATCTTCAGGTAGCCGGCATCACGCAGGAGGTTCATCACGATCATGAACTGGCCGTAATCGACCGACTTGTCGGCGCGCAGGAAGATGCGGCGTTCCTTGTCGCCCTCGGTGATGCGGTCGAGCGCGGAGCCGAGGCCCTCGCGGGCGACCGGGTCGTTGCCGACATTGATCGTCAGGTCCTCTTGCAGCGTCAGATAGAGGGGCTCCTCCGGCCGGGGGGCGGGCTGGGCGGTGGAAGCCGGAAGGTCGACATTGACGTCGACGGTCGCAAGCGGCGCCGCGACCATGAAGATGATCAGAAGAACCAGCATCACATCGATGAAGGGCGTGACGTTGATTTCATGGCTTTCAGCCATGTCGTCGCCCTGATTTTCCCGAATTCCGCCTGCCATGATCCTACTCCGCAGCCAGGGTGACGGCGCTCTTGCGTTCGCCGGGCGGCACCTTGCGATAGTCGAGATCGCGGCTGATCAGGCGCTCGACGCCCGAGGAGGCATCCGCGATCAGCAACCGGTAGCCGGCGATGGAGCGTGTGAAGACGTTATAGATCACGACGGCGGGAATGGCCGCGACGAGACCGATGGCCGTGGCGAGCAACGCCTCAGCGATACCCGGCGCCACGACGGCCAGGTTGGTGGTCTGCGATTCCGAAATGCCGATGAAGGAGTTCATGATGCCCCAGACCGTGCCGAACAGGCCGACGAAGGGGGCGATGGAGCCGGTCGTGGCGAGAATGCCGGTGCCGCGCATGATGCGGCGGCCGGCATGGGCCTCGATACGCGACAGGGCAAGCGCCACGCGCTCCTTGAGACCGCCGCCGTCTGTGTGGTCGATGGCCTCTTCCGAAAGGCGGACCTCCTCGGCGGCGACATGAAGCATGGCGGCGGCGGGGCCGCCCCGCTTGCCGGTCTCGCGCAGCGCGTCGGCAAGGCTCTTCGAGCGGTGGATGATGCGGATGACCGCCGAGGCGCGGCGGCGGGCGCCGGCGAGTTCCAGCGTCTTGGCGAGCCATACGGTCCAGGTCGCCACAGAGGCGAGCGCCAGCCCGATCATGACCGACTTGACCACCCAGTCGGCGGCCAGGAACATGCCCATCGGCGACAGGTCGTGCGGCAGGTCCTCGCGCGGCGGGCCGAGCAACTGGTCGAACACGCCCTGCGGCTCGGCCGGCTGCGCGCTTTGGACCGCCTCCGGCGCAGGCGCGGCGGCAGCAGCCGGATCGGAGGTGGCATCGCCAGAGGCCGCAGGAGCAGGAGCGCCTGCTTCGGGAGCCGCCGCCGGAGCGGCCTCGCCCGGTGCGGGTGAGGGCGCAGCGTCACCTGCCGCCGGTGCAGGCGAAGGGGCGGTCTCGCTTGCCGCGGGAGCGGGAGAAGGAGCAGCCTCGTTCGTCGCAGGCGAAGGGGCGGGCGAAGCGGGCGGCTCGCCCGGTGCGGGCACGGGCTGGGCGCCGGTCTCGGCTGGCGCCGCGGCGGGAGCGGAAGCCGGATTTTCCACCGTCTGGGCAAAAGCCATCCCGGCGGGAGCCAGAAGGCCGCCCGCGACGAGCAGAAGGCGGAGGGTTCGACCAATGTCTGGGTTCGTCATACGCATAACCGGCAATTCTCTCTCATGCTTCGGCTGTCTCGAAAGGACAGTGGAGAGACGCAGTCCCACTCTCCCCCGGCGCACTCGCGCGCCTGCCGTCCCGGAAGGACAGCGTGCCGTCGTCGGCATTGCCTCTCCGATAAATAACTTGACAGCCAAATGCAAGAATTAACTGGACGGTAACACTCATATTTCTGCGCCGTCCGCGGGGGCGGCGCTTCACATATGCGTGCACTGCGGGAGGATTGCCGTCAGGCCCGGTTCTTCAACGTCCACTGATCGCCGAGAATACGGTCGTAGCGGGCCGGCTCGTAGTTTTCGAAGCCGCCGCCGGGATAGAGCGTCAGTTCGCCGACATGGACCCATTCCGCGCTGGCATAGAGATCGACCCGCACGAAATCCATGTCCTCGCCGAGCCGCTCGGCGACGGAGATCATCTCGTCGAGGCGTTGCGGGCGCGGCAGCGTCCCGGGGAACGGCGGCAGGTAATCGGCATCGAGGAACGGCATCGGCTCCCAGTCGCGGGAATAGAAGCAGGAATAGCCCTTGCCCTCGTGACGGATGTCGAGCTGGATGCAGAACACCCGCCCGCCGAAGGTGAAGCAGCGGTAATCCCACGGCACCCCGCCGTCGACGCTGAGCATCTTCTCGATGACCACCTGCGGCCGGACCTGCGAATAGGCCCATTCGCGATTGTAATGGGCATGGTCGAGCGCCAGCCAGCCGGGCAGCGGATTTTCGGCGATCAGCGCGTCGATATCGGCCTGGTCGTAAAGGAAGCGGCCCTGGGCGCTGGCATGGGTGGGCTTGACGACGGCGGGCAGCGTCACCTTCGCCCAGTCGACCTTGGACAGATCGGTCCCGACCCAGTAGGCCGGAACGGCATAGGGCGCGCCGAGCTTGCCGTCGATATAGGCCTTGGCGCCGGCCTTGTCGACCAGAACGGCATAGAGCGGATCGCGGTCGTGCAGCTTGCGGTACTGCACCTTTTCGGAGAAGGTCGCGGGGTTGTCGATGTTAGGCCACACGCCCTTGATGATGCGGTACTTGAGCGTCAGATAGAGCTTGTCCGGCAAGGGCGCGATCAGGCGCCAGATGAGATGGTGGACTTTTTCCCGGATCCTGCCGTCCTGATATCCCGGCATCAGGAAACTTTCCTGGCGGACAGACATATCGCTCATGATTTCGCCTCCGTGGCCAGATTGCGTGATCCTGCCGCAAATCCCCGTGCGGAGCGCACACCGCGCCAGCGTCAAAATGCGCCCCTTTCTTTAATCGATGGTTACGTTCTTTACGATAAAAGCCGGAACATGGGCACCGTGCTGAAATCCTCGCTGGTCAATCTGGCCGCCACGTTCGTTTCCATGCTGGCGGGCTTCGCCGTCAGCATTCTCAATGCGCGGTTGCTCGGGCCCGAAGGGTCTGGCCTGGCGGCCTTCGCCCTCTGGTTCGCCGCCTCGCTCAGCGCGCTTGCCGACCGCGGCATGCCACAGGTCCTGCTGCGCTCGCTGGGCGCCTCCGGCAGCCAGCCCCGGACGGAGTGGCAGGCCATCGCCCGGACGGCCTTCTCGCTGTTTTCCGGGCCCGTCGCCGCCGTCGGACTGGCGACGGCGGCCTACGGCCTGTGGGTCTGGCATGACGAGGGACGGGAGCCGGGCCTGTTCTGGGCCATGACGCTGCTTCTCTTCCTGCTCTATGCACTGTCAGCCTTTTCGACCGCCGCCGCCCGCGGCCGCGGCAATTTCCGCGAAACGGCCCTCAGCACCGTCGCCGGCAGCCTTCTGCAATTGCCCTTCATCGTCGCCGGCGCGCTGTTCTTCGGCGCCGCCGGCGCGATTGCCGGCATGGCGGTCCGCTTCGTGCCGCAGGCGCTTCGGCTACGGCGCTACGTCCGTTTCGCCGCGCCGCCGCGTCCGGAAAGCCTGACACCGGACATGCGCCGTCATGCGCGACAGATGTGGCTCAGCGACATGATCGACGTCATCCTGGTGACGCGCATCGAACTCGTCCTGCTCGGTCTTCTGTTCTCGACCACGGAAATGGGATATTTTGCCGCCGCCGCCGTCTTCGCCGGCCTCGTCGGCCAGCTCGCCCTTCAGCTCTCCCCCTCGCTGGTCGTCGGCTTTTCCCGGCCCGGCATGACCGAGGACATGCAGCGGACACTCTTCACCCAGGCCATGCGGCTGACGGCGCTCGCCGTCTTCCCTATCGGCTTCGGCGGCGCGGCAATCGTCCCGCATCTTATTCCGCTGGTCTTCGGCGCGGATTTCGCGCCTGCCGGCACCGCCGCCGCCCTGCTGCTCCTGTCCTCCGCCATCGGGGGAATTGCCGTCGTTCCGTGGACCTATCTCGCCGCGACGGGCGGCAGCGGCAGCCTGCTGCGCATCATGGCTGGCAGCGCGGTGACGACCGTCGGCTTCCTCGCCGCGGCGATCTGGCTTGCCGGGCTGAACGGTGCCGCCCTGGCCCGCATCCTCGTGGAAGCCCTGACGCTCACCCTGCTGGTCAATGCGCTGGCACACCGCGACGGCCCCGTCATGCCGCTGGCGACGCTCATCAGAACCGCGCTGGCCGCCGGCCTGTGCGGCCTTACCGCATGGGCGACAGCCCGGGCCCTGCCCGGCTGGCCCGGCGTGATCGCCGCGATCGCCGCCGCCATTCCGGCCTATCTGGCCGGCCTCAGGCTTTTCGGACTGGTGACAGCCGGCGACGCGCGCACGCTGCTCGGCTTCCGGGCCGTCCGGCGCCTGCCCGGCCCGTTGAAATCCGTTCTCGCCAGCCTGCTGCGCCTCGTCGCCCGACGCCGTTGACGGCTACTCCGTTTGCCACGGCAGGATCATCGGACAAAACGAAAGGGAGGGGGCTGAAAACAAAAAAGCCTGACGCGGGAGGAGGTGCGTCAGGCTTTGATTGTATCGGCAACTGGGAGGAGGAGGAGTGTTGCCGATCAGATCGCCGGGGCGCTGGGAGGAGGAGTGCGCCGCTGCGATGAGGAGAGTTATAGCTGATTTCCGCGGCGCTCAAAGTATGGTTCACGCAACACAGCGATGCATAATTGCATAGCTTGCAAACCGCGTCAGTCGCCATGCGGATAGCGCAGGGTTTAAATCGGTTCGTATCCGAATCTCCCCGTTTTGGACTACTCAAAGCGCTTTAATCCATATCTGGAGCGAAACAGGCTTTTGCAGCCTGCCGGACCGATTCATGCTTTCCTCATACGCAGCCTGATGAATTTTTACGCAAATCCGGCAGTGATAGAAGCACGTCCATCCGCAAAACCCGCCGTTTCCGCGTTTTTCTGCATGAATGAGGCATCGTCAGGCCGCTCCTTCAGGTTTGCGTCGATTGCATAGCGATATTCGCGAATTATTTGCGCGAACCTTCGGCCCTTTTGGCAAGGCAGGATAAGCCCGACGCCTTCGAACCGCCGGCGAAGACGTTTCGACGCGAATCGGCACCGATGCCGGAGACCGATTGTCGCAGATGCCGCCGAATCGCGGAAACCGACGATTCGGCGGCTTGTTTTCCCAATCACGATATTGCACGAAAATGTTACCGGGCGTATTTCTTGACGGAACGACACAAGTTTTGCGCCGCCCAAGGAGATTTCCGTGCTGGCACCGTTCCTGATCATGCTGAGGGAAGGCATCGAAGCCGCGCTCGTCACCGGCATCATTGCCAGCTATCTGCGCCAGACGGGACGCAGCGCCTGGCTTCCCGCCATATGGGTCGGCGTTTTCCTCGCCGTCGCGCTCTCTCTGTTCACCGGCGCGGCCCTGCAACTGATGAGCGCGGAGTTTCCGCAGAAGGCGCAGGAACTGTTCGAGGCGATCGTCGGCCTCGTGGCGGTGGTCGTGCTCGTCTCGATGGTCTTCTGGATGCGCAAGGCGGCCCGCTCCATCAGGTCGGATCTCCACCACTCCGTCGATCAGGCCCTTGCGGCGCCGGGCGGCGGAACCTGGGCGCTGATCGGCATGGCATTCTTCGCCGTCGCCCGCGAGGGGCTCGAATCGATCTTCTTCCTTCTCGCCATCTTCCAGCAGAGTCCCGGCCCGGCCGCGCCGCTCAGCGCGCTGGCCGGCGTCGGCGTCGCCGTGATCCTCGGTTTCGCGCTTTATTACGGCGGCATCCGCATCGACCTGCGCCGCTTCTTCCGCTGGACGGGCGTCTTCATCCTGATCGTGGCGGCGGGGCTTCTCGCCAGCGTGCTGCGCAACCTGCACGAAGCCGGCCTGTGGAACCATCTCCAGACCACGGTCTACGACCTGACCGAGATCCTGCCGGTATCGGGTCTCGCCGGCACGATCCTCTCCGGCATCTTCAACTACCACGACGCGCCGACAGCCGGCGAAGCCATCGCCTGGGTCGTTTTCCTCGCGGTGACGCTGTTTCTTTTCCTCAAGCCTGAAGCCGGCAATGCCGCCAAAGCGGAAACGACCGGCCACGCAAAGGTATGATCATGTCGAATCCCGGCCAGCCAACCGGTCCGGCGGCGCGGCCCCCGCGCCTGATGCCGCTTGCCGTCGCAGGTGCTGCGGCACTCGCCGTCGCGGGCGGCGCATTGTTCTACTACGCCTCGAAGACCGCCACCGGCCCGGAAAAAGGCGCCGTCCACACCGTGACGGTCAACGCGAAGGGCTGCGTTCCGAACGAAGTCACCGTTCCGGCCGGACGCACGACCTTCGAGATCGTCAACGCCTCGGACCGCACGCTGGAATGGGAAATCCTCGACGGCGTGATGGTGGTCGAGGAGCGCGAGAACATCGCGCCGGGCTTCCGCTCCACGCTCACGGCCCGGCTCAAGCCCGGCACGTTCGAAATCGCCTGCGGTCTGCTCTCCAACCCGCGCGGCACGCTGACGGTGACGCCCTCGGCGGATTCGGAAGCCGAAAGGACCAAGCCGCCGCTCAAGGCCTTCATCGGGCCGCTTTCGGAATACCGGGTCTATGTGGGCCTGCAATCTTCCGCCCTCGTGCGGGAGACGGAGAAACTCGCCGCCGCGATCCATGCCGGCGATCTCGATGCCGCCCGCAGCCAGTACGCCGCCGCGCGCCTGCCCTACAAGCGGCTGGAGAGCCTCGCCGGCCGGATCGCGGATCTGGAAAACCGCATCGATCCGCTGGCCGATTATTTCGAGAAGCGCGAGGAAGACCCCGGCTTCACCGGCTTCCACCGCATCGAATACGGCCTCTTTTCCCAAAACGCCACCGACGGGCTGGCGCCGGCCGCCGATGCGCTGGCGGCCGACGTGGCCGCGCTGAAGGACCGCCTGAAGGAAACCCGGCTGGCGCCGGACGAGCTGGCCGCGACCGCCGCACGCCAGGCCCGGCGGCTGGCGGAGGAGACGGTGCCGCATGGCGACAACCGTTACGGCCATACCGATCCCGCCGAGTTCGCCGCCAATCTGGACGGCATCGAAAAGAGCGTTTCCCTGCTCTATCCGCTGGTCGAGGCGGCCCGGCCGGAGACGGCGGAGGAGGTGAAACGCGGCTTTTCCGATGTCCGCGCCCTGCTTTCGGATATCGGCGACGTTTCCTACCGGTCGGTGGATGCCGATGCGCGCGCACGCCTTTCCGCCGCCTTCGCGACGCTCGCCGGGCGCATCGACACGGTCAATCCCGCTCTCGGAATGGAGTAAGCCCATGTCGCGCAATCGCCGGGCAGACACGCCCGCTCCCATCGACGGACATCGCCGGCAGGTCCTGAAGGGCCTCGGGCTCGCGGCCTTCGGCTGCCCCTTCGCCGGCATCGCCACGGCCCGCGCGGAGGCGCCGCCCGCGCATCACATGACCGATGCGCCGGTCGCCAATGCCGCTTCGGCCGAAGACCGGGTTCCGTTCCTCGGCAGGCATCAGGCGGGCATCACCACGCCGCGCCCGGCCAACGGCATGATCGCCAGCTTCGACGTGATCGCGGAAACGCCCGACGACCTGGAGGCGCTTTTCAAGACCCTGACCGGGCGGATCGCCTTCCTGACCGGCGGCGGCGTGTCGCCGGACCTCGATCCGCGCCTGCCGCCGGCCGGCTCCGGCATTCTCGGCCCCGTCATCCGCCCGGATGCGCTGACGGTGACGGTTTCCCTCGGCGCCTCGCTGTTCGACGACCGGGCATGGCTGAAGGAACTGAAGCCCCGGCGCCTGAGCCGGATGACGCGGTTTCCCAACGACGCGCTGGACGCCGCGCTCTGCCACGGCGACCTGACGCTGCAAATCTGCGCCAACACGCAGGACACGACGATCCATGCGCTGCGCGACATCATCAGGAACACCTCCCGCCATCTGGTTCTCAGATGGAAGCAGGAGGGCACCGTTCCGGTGATCGTGCCCGGCCCGGACGGCGTCGTCGAAAGCGCCCGCAACTTCCTCGGCTTCCGCGACGGCTCGGCCAACCCGGATGCCGGCGACGCGGCGGCGATGGAAAGGGTCGTGTGGGTGGGGCCGGAGCGTGGCGAACCGGAATGGGCGCTCGGCGGCAGCTACCAGCTCGTGCGCATCATCCGCAATTTCGTCGAGCGCTGGGACCGCACGCCGCTGCGTGAACAGGAGCGCATCATGGGCCGCACGAAGGTGGCCGGAGCGCCGCTCGACCGGCCGGAGGCGGACGAGTTCACCGTTCCGGACTATGCCGCCGACGCGCACGGCAGGCTGACGCCGTTCGACGCGCATATCCGGCTGGCCAATCCGCGCACGCCCGCCTCCGAGGAGAACCTCATCCTGCGCCGCCCGTTCAACTATTCCAACGGCGTCACCCGGTCCGGCCAGCTCGACCAGGGCCTGCTGTTCATCTGTTATCAGGGCGATCTGGAAAAGGGCTTCATAGCCGTGCAGCGCAGGCTCGATGGCGAGCCGCTGGAGGAATACATCAAGCCGGTCGGCGGCGGATATTTCTTCACGCTGCCCGGCATTCGCGATGCCTCGGACCATCTCGGCAGCACGCTGATCGCGGCGGTACGGAAAACGACACCCTGACGAACCCCAACCCGACTGGAGACTACGACATGACCATCAGGCAAATCTTCGGCGCCACGGCGCTGACGCTCTTCCTTTCCGCCTCCGCCTTCGCGCAGACGGCAACGCTCGATCTCGTCGAGCCGATCGCCGAATACAAGATCTACGTCTCGGAAAAGCTCGAAAAGCTGGTCGAGGACACCACGGCCTTCACCGCCGCCGTGAAGGCCGGCGATGTCGAGAAGGCGAAAGCGCTGTTCGCCCCCACCCGCCTGTCCTACGAGGCGATCGAGCCGATCGCGGAACTGTTCAGCGATCTCGACGTCGCCATCGACTCGCGCGCCGACGACTACGAGGCGGCCGAGGCCGATCCGGAGTTCCCGGGCTTCCACCGCATCGAGTACGGCCTTTGGGAAAAGAACTCGACCGAGGGCCTCGATCCGGTCGCCGACAAGCTGCTCGCCGATGTCACCGAACTTAAGGAGCGCATCACCGGGCTGACCTTCCCGCCGGAAAAGGTGGTGGGCGGCGCCGCGGTGCTGATGGAGGAAGTGGCCGCGACCAAGATTTCCGGTGAGGAAGACCGCTACAGCCATACCGACCTGTGGGATTTCCGCGGCAATTTCGACGGCGCCTACAAGATCGTCGAGCTGGTGCGGCCGCTGATCGAGAAGACGGAAGGCGACTTCCTGAAGACGGTCGACGAGAACTTCGCCAAGGTCGATACGATCCTCGCCAAGTACAAGGAAGGCGACGGCTACGTTTCCTACGAAAAGCTGACGGACGACGACCGCAAGGTTCTGGCCACCGCCGTCAACACGCTCGCGGAAGACCTTTCGACGCTGCGCGGCAAGCTCGGCCTCGACTAACCCGGCCCACTTCCCCAAAAGGCCCCGGCCCGGACGATCCGCGCCGGGGCCTTTTCGTTCAGATGCCCGCCACATAGGCGAGAGATACCATCACGATCGACACCGCCGCCTGGATCAGCACGTAGCGCCGGTTCCAGACGAGGCCGACGACATGGCTTCGAACGCCGGCCTGCGCCGCGGTGATCAGCGTCGTGGCGCTGACCGGCGACACGGCGATGGCGAGCGACCAGCCGATGGTGAGCGCCAGCGCCAGCGCCATCGGATGGCCGGCGCCGAGCGGGCTATGGCCGAAAAGCTGCGCGGCAAGCACGATGACGATGGTGTGCGGAATGGCGAGCGCCGCCGTGACGGGCACGGCCAGCAGGCAGAGAATGAGGATGGGCAGGCCCGCGCTGCGGCTTTCGGCGATGCTGTCCCACCCCGGAACGGCGGAGATGAAGATCGTCAGCGCCGCGCCGATCACCGTCGCCGCGGCGAAGAAGGTCGCTTCGGTGCGCATGTCGGCCAGCGTCGCGAAAATGCCCTTCATGCCGATACGCAGCGTCGTCGTGGCCGGCTGGCCCGATCCGTCACCCTCCAGCAGAAGCCACACGACGCTGAAGACCGGCAGGATCAGGATCGTGGCGACGATGAAGCTCACAGAAAGAAGGTCGTGCAGCACGATGGTCATGACCATGAGCGCGAGGCAGGCGGCGAGAATGCGCAGGAGCGGCATGACCGACAGATCCTTCGCCGCGGCGGCTTCCTCGTCGCTCATCGACGATTCGACGGGCGTGGCCGTCAGGCAGCTCACCGCCAGCAGGATCATCGCGGCGGCAAAGGCGACGAACAGGAACTTCACCGGGTCCAGCCCGGCGGTCGAGGTCGTGACGATGGCAAAGCCGATGCCCATCGGCGACCAGATCGTCATCAGCGACATGCCGCGCATGCCGGCCAGCATCATCTCCCGGCCCGGCTCCCCTTCCCCGAAGCGGCCACCAGCCTTGCGGATCATGTCACCGATCAGGGGCAGGATGCCGACATTGAACAACAGGCTGAGGAAATGACCGCCGAAGCTGAGCGCCGCATAGGCATGGCGGGGCCGGCGGCTGACGAGCCAGGCCGCCGCGCGCGCCACGAGACGGGACCGCCGCGCGGGATAGCGCAGCACGCCGAGCATGGCGAGAAGGCAGGCGAAGGTGGTGCTCTGGCGCATGGCCGAGACGATCTGCGCCGTGGCATCCGGCCTCAGCCACAGCACGGCGACGACGGCGACCACCGATCCGGCCGCGAACAGGCGGGCAAGGCGCGGCAGGTTGCGCCATTCCAGAATGACGAAAGCCACCAGCGCTGCAAGCGCCACGTCCGAGGCCGCCCGGACGCCGCCGATATGGGCGAGCAGCACGGCGGCGGCAAGCAACAGGATCAGGCTTCGGGACAATACCGAGGCGGCGCGGGAAAAGGACGGCATGGGCAAGCACTTTGCGGCTGGGAAAGGCGCCGGTTGCGGCGCGGTTTCTCAAAGCACAACCGCCCGGGCCGCTCAACGGTTATTTCGCAGTTGCGAGATAAAGGTTCGGTCCATTTCCGACCTGTTGCAAAAAGGGCGCGCTTTCCGCGGCCTGTCCAGATTGCCGGCGAAGGACCTGCCGCCCTCTTTTGCCCTGCCGCGGGTGCGGCACGGACCCTCGGGTCGAGCCCGAGGGGGACAGGAGGAGAGGGTTTCTCGATATATTCGCACGCCTTCCTGAACGACCCTATCTGCTTGCCTCAGCCGATGGACATCAAGCTGGCATTGCCGCCGGCGGCGGCGGTGTTGACGGAGGTGGAGACCTCTTCCAGAAGCCAGTTCAGGCACCAGCCGTCGGCACGGACGGCTTCGTCGGACGAGGCCGCATGGACCGTGACCAGCGGGCCGGGAAGAGCGGCAACGCGTTCGGACACCGCGCGCACCTTTTGCGCATCGCCCTCGACGAGCGCGGCCGCGAAGGGACCGTCCTTCTCCCAGTCGGTGGTCCAGGAGATACGGGCGGCGACCGTGGCCGGCACGTCCTCCAGCGCCTTTTCCAGACCCGGGGTCCGGTCGATCACGGCGATGTTGCCGGTCGAGAGAACGGCGCCGACCGCGACATGCAGGCCGGCCCGGGTGGCCGGGACGACGAGAATGTGGCCGCGCGGGTGCAGCGCATAGAGGTTCCTTTCACCGACGGGGCCGGGCAATTCGCGTTCCAGACCGAGCCCGGATGCGGCCGCCTGCGTGCGGACGGCTTCCGAGGCATCGTCGAAGCCCTTGCTGCCCAGCCAGGCGGCGAAGTCGGCCGCCGCCGGATCGGCATGGACCGAACCGTGCCGCGGAGGCACCGGGGCGACTTCCACCAGACGCCCGAGATAGAGCGGGCCGCCGGCCTTCGGCCCCGTGCCGGAAAGGCCGCGCCCGCCGAAGGGCTGCACGCCGACCACGGCGCCGATGACGTTGCGGTTCACGTAGATATTGCCGACGCGCACCCGGCTCACGACATGAGCGATGGTCTCGTCGAGGCGCGTGTGCAGGCCGAAGGTCAGGCCGTAGCCGGTGGCATTGATCCCGTCGATCACCCGGTCCAGATCGGCGCGGCGATAGCGCAGCACGTGCAGCACCGGGCCGAAGACCTCGCGCTTCAGTTCCGACAGCGAGCGGATTTCGACGATCGTCGGGGCGACGAAGGTGCCCTTCGCCGTTTCCGGCGGCAGCGGCAGGCGCTCGACCGGGCAGCCGGCGGCGCGCATGCGCTCCACATGCGCCTCGATGGTTTCGCGCGCCTCTGCCGTGATGACCGGGCCGATATCGGCATCGATCCTGTCGGTGCGGCCGATCGAAAGCTCCTTCAGCGCCCCCTTCAGCATGGCGAGCGTGCGCTCTGCCACATCCTCCTGGATACAGAGCACGCGCAGGGCCGAGCAGCGCTGGCCGGCGCTGTCGAAGGCCGAGGCGATGACATCGAAGACCACCTGTTCGGCAAGCGCCGAGGAATCGACGATCATGGCGTTCTGGCCGCCGGTCTCGGCGATCAGCGGAACGGGCTTGCCCGACGCCGAGACGCGGCCCGCAAGCGTCGTGCGGATGAGGCGGGCCACCTCCGTGGAACCGGTGAACATCACCGCCGCCGTTTGCGGGGCCGCCACCAGCGCGGCACCGATGCGGCCGTCGCCCGGCAGCAATTGCAGGACCGGACGCGGAATGCCGGCCTCGTGCAGCAGGCGCACGGCCTCCGCCGCGATCAGCGGGGTTTCCTCCGCCGGCTTCGCCAGAACCGGATTGCCGGCGACGAGCGCGGCGGCAACCTGCCCGGTGAAGATCGCCAGCGGGAAGTTCCACGGACTGATGCAGACGACCGGCCCGAGCGGCCTGTGGACGGGCCCGAGCGTCAGCTTGGCCTGTTCGGCGTAGTAGCGCAGGAAATCAATGGCCTCGCGCACCTCGGCAATCGCGTTGGGAACCGATTTTCCCGCCTCGCGCACGGTCAGCGCCATCAGGTCCGGCGTGTGCTCCTGAAAGAGATCGGCGGCGCGTTCCAGAAGGACGGCGCGCTCCCGGGCCGGCACGCCAGCCCAATCGGCAGCGCCGGCGGCGGCCTGCGCCGCTGCCGCGCGCGCCGCATCCTCCGACGCCTCCGTCACCGAGCCGACGACATCGGCATGGTCGGCCGGGTTGCGGACCGGGCGGGTTTCCCCTTCCACCGCCGTGGAGGCGGCAAGCATCGGTCCAGCGGTCCGCGGCCTCGCGGCGCTGGCCGCGAATTCCCGGCTGAGAACTGCAAGCGTATCCTCGTCGGACAGGTCGTAGCCGGCAGAATTGATGCGGGTCGAACCCAGCACGTCCTTCGGCAGCGCTATCCTGTCATGACGGGCACCCGGCTCCGGCATGGCCAGAACGCGGTCGACCGGATCGGCGGTCAGTTCGTCCACCGTCACGTTCGGGTCGGCGATGCGGTTGACGAAGGAGGAATTCGCACCGTTCTCCAGCAGGCGGCGGACAAGATAGCCGAGCAGCGTCTCGTGGGTGCCGACGGGCGCATAGACCCGGCAGGGGCGGTTCAGGCGGGCGGGGCCGACGACCTCCTCGTAAAGCGGCTCGCCCATGCCGTGCAGGCACTGGAACTCGAACTTGCCGACATGGAAATCCGGGCCGGCGAGGTGATGGACCGTCGCCAGCGTCTGGGCGTTGTGCGAGGCGAATTGCGGAAAGACGGCATCGGTCGCGGCCAGAAGCTTCCTCGCGCAGGCGACATAGGCGACATCCGTATGCACCTTGCGGGTATAGACCGGAAAATCGGCCTGTCCGTCGACCTGGGCGCGCTTGATCTCCGAATCCCAGTAGGCGCCCTTGACCAGCCGCACCATGATGCGGCGCTTCGCCCGCCGGGCCAGATCGATGATGAAATCGAGGACGAAGGGGCAGCGCTTGCCGTAGGCCTGCACCACGAAGCCGAGGCCGTCCCATTCGGCCAGGTCGGGATCGAGCGCCAACCGTTCCAGAAGGTCGAGCGAAAGCTCCAGCCGGTCGGCTTCCTCGGCGTCGATGTTGACGCCGATATCGTGGGATTTCGCGATCAGCATCAGGGCCTTCACGGACGGCAGCAGTTCGTTCAGCACACGGCCCGGCTGGGCGCGGGTGTAGCGCGGATGCAGCGCCGACAGCTTGATGGAGATGCCCGGTCCCTCATAGACGCCGCGCCCGCCGGACGCCTTGCCGATGGCATGGATGGCCTGCTCGTAATCGCGATAATAGCGCGCCGCGTCTTCCGCCGTGGTCGCCGCCTCGCCGAGCATGTCGTAGGAGTAGCGGAACCCCTGCGCCTCGCGCACCCGCGCGCGCTTCAAGGCCTCTTCGATGGTCTCGCCGGTCACGAACTGCTCGCCCATCATGCGCATCGCCATGTCGACGGCGCGGCGGATGACCGGTTCGCCGCAGCGGGCGATCAGCCGCGTCAGCGCCGCCGAAAGGCCGCTGTCGCTGACGGTCGCGGTGAGCTTGCCGGTGACGACGAGCCCCCAGGTGGCGGCATTGACGAACAGCGACCGGCCGCCGCCGATATGGGACTTCCAGTCGCCTTCCGAAATCTTGTCGCGGATCAGCGCGTCGCGCGTCGCATCGTCGGGAATGCGCAGCAGCGCCTCGGCAAGGCACATCAGCGCCACGCCTTCCTGGCTGGAGAGCGCATATTCCTGCACAAGACCCTCCACGCCCGTGCCCTTGTGCTTGGCGCGCAGCGCGACGATGAGGCCGCGGGCCGTATCGCGGACCCGGCCGCGCAGCTCGTCCGGCAGCGTCGCCGCCTCCAGAAGCGGCTTCAGGCATTCCGCCTCGGGACGGCGGCAGGCGGCGGTGATCGCCCGGCGCAGCGGCGTGCGCGGCGAAAGCGGGGCGGCGAAATCGGCGAAAGGTCCGGCGGCAGCGCCGCCCTCGAGGGTGTCCGTCATATCCGTGGTCCGAAATCCTGTGCGAGGCGAGCACGATACCGCAGCTTTCCTGCGCCGGTGCATCATGGATCGAGAATAACCGATCCACGCAGAATGTCTGGACTTTGATTTGGTGATTTCCTATTCTCAATCACCATATTTTTCGATTATTGAAGGAATTTTCACCCTGGAACAGTCAAAAGAAGGTGAACTCGACCAGTTCGATATGAAGATCCTCGATACGGTCGCGGAAAACGGGCGGATTTCCGTCACCGAGCTTGCCGAAAAGGTCGGCCTTTCGAAGACGCCGGTGACGGCCCGGTTCAGGCGACTGATCGAGGACGGCTTCATTCTCGGCTTCCGGGCGGTGCTCAACACCCGCAAGCTCGGCCTCGATCACGTCGCCTTCGCGGAAGTCAAGCTGACCGACACGCGCGAGGACGCGCTTCAGGAGTTCAACCGGGCGGTCCGCAGGATCCGCGAGGTGGAGGAATGCCACATGATCGCCGGGCGTTTCGACTATCTGCTGAAGGTCAGGACGCAGAACATCCGCCGCTACCGGGAGGTGCTGGGCGAAAAGATTTCCAGCCTGCCGCATGTGGCCAGCACGTCGACCTCGGTCGTGATGCAATCGGTGAAGGAACTCTGACGCGCCTTCGGCCCGCCGCTCACTCCAGCGTTTGCAGAAGCGCCGGCAGATCGGCGACGGTTTCGAGCACGTGATCGGCGCCGGCGGCCTTCAGCTTGCCGGCGATCCTTTCGTGCAGGTTCCGGCGCGCGTCGGGCGAAAGTGCTGCAACCTCCTCCGGCGTCAGCCCCGCCTCGTTGCCGGAAAGCGTCAGGCCGACCGTCACGCAGCCGGCGGCGACGCCTTCGGCGATGCCCGGCTCGGTATCGTCCACTTTCAGCACCGCACCGGCCGGAAAGACCTCGAGATCGAGGAAGCACTTGTACATGCCGTAGGGCGTCGGGCGGCCATAGGGAAGGTCGTCGGCGCAGATCAGGTTGTCCGGCTCGTAGCCCTGTTCCTTCGCCAGCGGCAGTACCCGCTCCATGATCGAGCGGGTATAGCCGGTGGTCGAGCCGATCTTCATGCCCTTGCCGCGACAATAGCGGACAGCCTCCAGGGCGCCGGGAATGAGCGTGCAATAATCCGTCACGACCTTCTCGTTGAGCGGAACGAACAGCGCGTAGACGGCGTCGATCGCCACCTCGTCCGGGGCGCTGCCCTGCGCCGCCGTCCAGCGCGCTGCGATCGCCGGATCGGCCAGCATGGCCGCGATATGGGCGCGCTTCGGCAGGCCCATCGGCTTGCGGGCGTCGGCGATGGAGGTTTCGACGCCGAACCGGGCGAAGGTTTCCACGAAGGCCCCCATCGGCGCGAAGGAACCGAAATCGATCATGGTTCCGGCCCAGTCGAAAATAGCGGCCTTGAAGCGGGTCATGAGGCATCTCCATAAAGGTCGGCGATGGTTTCCTCGCCGATGGCGAAGGCGGTGGATGCGCCGCAGCCGGCGGTGACGACGCTGATGCGCACGGCATCAGAGGGCCTGTCGGTGAAGCGCCAGCGGTCCGGCGCGGAGGCATAGGTGCCGACCCAGCGTTCGGTGACGGTGCGGCTGGGCAGATCGAGAACGGCGTCGAACTCGTCGAGAATGAGCCGGTCGACCGCCTCGCTCGCGAAGGGATCGGGCGTCGGCGCATAATGGTGACTGTCGCCGACCACGAAGGAGCCGTCCGCCGACTGGGTGACGATCAGGTGGATGCCATTCTGGCGATGAGCCGTCCATTCCGCGTCGAGACGGGCCTTGAGCGCCTGCGCCTCCGGCAGAAGGGAATAGCCGAGATAGCGGCCGAGCCCCAGATCGGACTGGACCGCGGTCCGGAAGGACACGGGCGCGGCGGGTTTCACGCGCAGCATCTGGAGCTTGCAGCGGGTGGGGCCGTAGGCGGCGATGCGCCCGGGAAAGAGGCCATTGAAATCGTCGCCGGCGCAGACGACGGCCGCCTCGGCCTCGACGATGCCGGCGGGCGTCTCGATTACGGGCGGCGCGACCGACGTGACGCTGGTCTGCCAGCGGTAGTCCACCCCGTAGCGTTCGGCGAGGTACTTCGCCACGAGTGGGATCGCCGTCCGCGATTCGACGCGGATCTCGTGCGGGCTGTAGAGCGCTGTGGCAACGGCCTCCCGGCGCAGCGCCGGCACGAAGTCGAGCGCCTCCGGATAGTCGATCCTGCGGCATTGCTCGCCCATCGGCGTCTTCAGGAAGGCGTCGATCACCGCTTCCGATTCCGACAGGCGGGCGGTGAGAACCAGACCGTTGAGCAGGACCGGGATCTTCGCCGCGGCGGCGACCTCGGCCCAGACATCCCGCGCCCGGCGGGCCTTTTCCCAGCAATCGCCGGCTTCCTGGCCGGTGACGGTCACGAAGCCGAAATTGCGCACCGAAGCGCCGTTCGCCTGCACGTCGCGCTCGAGGACGACGACGCGCTTGCCGCGCCGTGCCGCAGCCAGCGCATGCGCCAGACCGACAATGCCGGCGCCGACCACGGCGAGATCGTAGTGAGTCATTCGCGATGTCCTGCTTCACGTGCGTCCGGCACGGCCGTCCACCGTCTGACGGTTTACAGGCACAGCCGGACGAGGCCAAGCGCAAGGCGGGGGCATCGGCCTCTGGCCCCACCAATTCTCAGGCGTGGCACCAGCATCGGCATCGCCCGGGCCGTCGCCCGGATCAGGCGCGGGCTTCCTCCACCGCCTCCGCCAGCAGCGCGATGCCCGACCCGATCCGTTCGCGCGCGATGGCCGCGAAACCCATGCGGATGCGGTTCAGCGGCGGGTTGTCGCGCAGGTAGCAGACGTCGCCGGGCTCGACCAGAACCCCCTTTTTCGCGGCGATGGCGGAAAGCCGGCGCGCATCCATGCCCTTCGGCAACGTCACCCAGAGCCCGGAGCCGCCGGTCGTCATCGTCACGTCGCAATCGGGCAGGCGTTTGGCCATCTCCTGGAGGATGGTCTTCCAGCGCTGGGCCAGATCGCTGCGCTGGCGGCGGATATGGGTGTCGAAATGCCCGTCGGCGAAGAAGATCGCCATCGCCCTCTGGTCGAGGGCGGACGGGTGGCGGCACATCAGGCGACGCAGCACCCGCAGCTCCTCCATCAGCGGACGCGGCGCGACGATGAAGCCGAGGCGCAGCCCCGGAAAGAGCGGCTTGGAAAGGCTGCCGACATGCAGCACGCGGCCGCTGACGTCGAGGCTCTTCAAGGCCGGCCGCTGCTTGCCGACGAAGTTCAGCTCGCTCTCGTAATCGTCCTCCACGATCAAGAAATCGTGTTCCTCCGCCGCCGCCAGAAGCTGGAGGCGGCGTTCCAGCGTCATGGTGACGTTGGTCGGCGACTGGTGCCCCGGCGTGACGCAGACCAGTTCGCAGCCGGCGAGATCCTCCGTCACCCGCATGCCGTTGCCGTCCACGGCCTGCGGTTTCAGCCGCGCGCCGCGCGACAGGAAGATGTTGCGCGAATCCGGATAGCCGGGCTCCTCGATGCCGACCCGCGTCCCCTCGCGGCACAGGAGCGTCGCGGCCAGGAAAAGCGCGTGCTGGGCGCCGACGGTGATCAGCACCTCCGACGGGTCGGCGCGGAAGCCGCGCTTGGGCAGGATGCGGCGGATGATCTGGTCGATGAGCATGGGATCGTCGGCATCGATGAGATCGGCGGCCCAGTTGCCGACATGCTCGGCGGTGCCGGCCTGGCGGATGCAGTCGCGCCAGCGGCTGACCGAGGTGCGGTCGGGAATAAGCTGGCCGTAGATGAACGGATAGGCGTAGAGCCGCCAGTCGGTGGGCTTCACCATCATGCGCTGCGCCTTGTAGCTCATGGTGATGCGGGCGCCGTAGTCGATCGGCCGGCCGGTCAGCGGGAAAAGCGCCGCGCCGCCGGTTTCGGGCTTCAGGTTGAGCTGTTCGCGCACGTAGCGCTCGTCGATGAAATAGCCGCGCCGCTTCACCGGCTTCAGGTAGCCGTCCTCCGCCAGCCGCTCGTAGACGAGGCTGATCGTGTTGCGCGCGACGCCGAGGTCGCGGGCGAGGATGCGCGTCGCCGGCAGCGGCTCGTGCGACGGCAGGGTCCCGGCCAATATGGCCTCGATGATGCGTTCCTGGATCTGCTGCTGCAATTTTCGACCGGGGTCGAGAGGGACCGAGAAAAAATGTTCCAGCATCGCCGCCCCGTTTCAAAACCGCATCCAGCCTATTGCCTTCGGGCGGCGGCTGTCCAGCCGTTCTGGCTCCATAGTTTTAAGTCCGTGGCTCTACGGCGCGGCGCGACGCCGGAAATAGGCTTTCATCAGGTGTCCGCACGACCGGGACAAGGTTCGGCAGGACGCACGAAACGGCATCAGACAAACGATAATCGGCAAACAGCCGCAGCAAGGGGAATACGATGTCTCACTCCATTCTTTCCAGACCGTTCGGCCGCCGGACGCTGCTGAAATCCACCGCCGCGGCCGGCGCAGGCCTTGCCATGCCCGCCATCATCGGTTCCTCCGCGCTCGCCTCCTCCGGCGAGATCAACATCATGATGTGGTCGGACTATCTGCCGGAAAGCTTCACCAAGGCATTCACCGACCAGACGGGCATCAAGATCAACTTCACCGGCATCGGCTCCAACGACGAAATCCTCAACAAGATGAAGGCCACGAACGGCCAGGGCTTCGACATCGTCACGCCGACCGTCAACCGCAATCCGCTGTGGGCGGACCTCGATCTCCTCCAGCCCTTCGACATGAACCGCGTCGCGATCGAGAAGGTCAACCCGGCGATGGCGCTCGGCGAAAGCCACTGGAACTTCGGCGGCAAGGGCGTCCACTGGCTGCCGCACATCTGGGGCACGGAAGGCGTCGCCTGGCGCACGGACGCCTTCACGCCCGCCGGCGAGTTCCCGAGCTACTACGACGTCTGGGAAGAAGCCAATGCCGGCAGGACGATGGGCCGCGGCCATTCGATGATGCTCGGCCTCGGGCTCGGCATGGAGCGGCGCGGCGACATGGAGCCCGGCTCGGTCTGGGAAGCCTACAAGGACGAGGACAAGATGAAGGAGGTCTGGGGCAAGATCACCGAGACCGCCATCGCCAAGAAGAAGAACATCAAGCTGTTGTGGAACGATGCGGACGGCCAGAAGAACGGTCTCCTGAACGAGGGCGTCATCGTCGGGCAGACCTGGGACGGCCCGCCGATCGCGCTCAAGACCGCCGGCGAGCCGGTCATGTACCGCGCGCCGGTCGAAGGCGCGCTGGCCTGGGTGGACGGTCTTTCCCTGCCGGTCGGCGCGAAGAACATAGACCAGGTCTATGCCTTCATCGAAGCCGCCTACGATGCGAAGCTCGCCGGCGAGGCGATCCAGACGCATGGCTACAATTCGCCGGTCATCGGCGCCGACCAGTTCGGCGGCGAGATCTATGCGAAGAACTTCGCCGACGCCTATCCGGGCGAGGCGCTTTCCAGGCTCAATGCCTGGCCGGCGGAAATGCCCTGGTACGTGACGGCCCGCACCGAGTTCGTCAATCGGTTCCTGAGCGCCTGATCCCCTGCCGCATGCGGCCCGGCAGGACGCGCGCCGTCCTGCCGGCGACGAGACAGGACGCACCCGGTGACGCCGGGGGCCGTCCCCCATCATCGCATTGTCACGAGGCAGCATGACCAGCAGCAAAGACATCGTGCTCGATCACGTGTCCATCCGTTTCGGCTCCTACACGGCGGTGGACAACGCTTTCCTGACCATCAGGGGCGGCGAATTCTTCTCCTTCCTCGGCCCCTCCGGCTGTGGCAAGACCACGCTCCTGCGCTGCATTTCCGGCTTCGTCGATCCGACGGAAGGCCGCGTCATGATCGGCGGCAGGGACATGCGCAATGTCGGCCCCAACAGGCGCCCGACCGCGCTGATCTTCCAGAACCTCGCGCTCTTTCCGCTGATGAGCGTCGCCGACAACATCGCCTTTCCGCTGGAAGTGCGCGGCATCGGCAGGAAGGAGCGCCGCCGGCGCGCCGACGAGCTTCTCGACATGATCGCGCTGCCGGGCACCGGCGACAAGAAGGTCCACGAGCTTTCCGGCGGCCAGCGCCAGCGCGTGGCGATCGCCCGGGCGCTGGCGGTCGAGCCGGATATCCTGCTTCTCGACGAGCCCCTTTCCGCGCTGGACCTGAAATTGCGCCAGCACATGCGCACGGAACTGCGCACCATCCAGCAGCGGGTCGGCCTGACCTTCATCTACATCACCCACGACCAGGGCGAGGCGCTCACCATGTCCGACCGGGTGGCGGTGATGAACACCGGCGTCATCGAGCAGGTCGACGCGCCGGAAGCGATCTACAACCGCCCGAGGACGGCGTTCGTCGCCTCCTTCGTCGGCGAGAACAACGCCATCCCCGGCACGGTCCGCGGCCAGGACGGCGGCATCGCCACGCTCGATACGCCGGTCGGGGTGCTGAGCGGCATCGCCGCCGGCGGGCGCCACTACAAGGCGGGCGATTCCTGCATCCTCTTCGTGCGGCCCGAACGGCTCGTCCTCGGCACGGCGTCGGCGGACGGCGCCAACCGCATTTCCGGCACGCTGGAGAAGGAAGAATTCGAAGGCAATATCCGCATCGCCTTCGTGCGGGTCGGCGAGTTCGTGCTGAAGCTTTCCCGCGTCAATGACGGTCTCGCCGCCCCGCTCGCCTCCGGCGCGCCGGTCACGCTGGATTTCCAGGCGGCCGACGCCGCCGTGCTTCCCGTCTCCAGCATGGCCGAGGTGGACGCATGAGGGCGGCGATGACGGCCGGATGGCGGGAATTTACCGGGCGCCACGGTATCGGCGTCGCGCTTTTCGTCGGTCTCGGCGTCGGCTTCTGGGTGCTTTTCCTGATCGCCCTGCCGCAGATCGCCATGTTCGACTTCTCGCTGCGCCACAATCTGCCGCGCGCCGAACTCGGCGGCCCGAACGACGTCTACACGCTGTCGAACTATGCCGCCTTCTTTCGCACCTCGGGCGGGCAGGCCAACTGGCTCGACATGGGCGTGCTGTTCAAGACCATCGTCGCGGCGGTGTTCGTGACGATCATCGACGTGCTGATCTGCTATCCGATCGCCTACATCCTCGCCCATTCGGCCCGCGGCGTCGCCGCCCGGCTGATGGTGATCGGCCTGATCGTGCCGTTCTGGGTGAACGAGATCCTGCGCGCCTTCGCCTTCCGGGTGATCTTCGGCGCGACCGGGGTCATCAACGGCGTCGGCATGGGAATGGGCCTGTGGGATACGCCCGTCGACTTCATCCGCGCCGACGTGGCGCTCTATTCCGGCCTGACATACGCCTATATCCTGCTGATGATCTTTCCGATCTACAATGCCGTCGAGGCGCTCGACCGCAACCAGATCGAGGCGGCGCGCGACATGGGCGCGAGCTGGTGGCGCGTCCACTGGCGCGTCGTCCTGCCGATGGCCAAGCCCGGCATCGCATCGGGCGCGACGATGGTCTTCATGCTGACGGCGGGCGCGCTCGCCGCGCCGCAGATCCTCGGCGGCCCCTCCAACCTCTGGTTCACCCAGGTCATCTACCAGTGGTTCAACGATGCCGGCGACTGGCAGCGCGGCTCTGCCTACGCCACCATCCTGCTGGTGTCGTGCATGCTGTTCGTGATGCTGGCGATGCGGGTGTTCAAGGTGTCGATAGGAGCGATCGGACGATGAGCAGCGCTTCCAGAAGCACCGGCGGCGGCCTTTTCGCGATCGGCTATACGCTCCTCTTCTTCACCTTCCTGTTCGGCCCGCTGATCATCATGGTGGTCACGGCCTTCAACTCCTCCTCCTTTCCGCGCATCCTGCCGTGGGAATGCTTCACCACCGACTGGTTCGGCGCGCTGATCCGCGACCAGCGCCTGATGTCCGGCCTGTGGACCAGCGTCATCCTCGGCATCGGCGTCGTCGCCATCGCCGTGCCGCTGGGACTGGCCGGGGCGCTGGCCCTTTCCGAGGTCAGCCCGCGCCTGCGCCCGGCCCTTTACGGCATCCTCATCATCCCGATCCTCGTGCCCGGCGTGGTGCTCGGCATTTCGACCATCGTCTTCTGGGGCGGGGTCGGCCGCGCCTTCGGCTCCGGCTACAGCGGCATCTTCTACAACGGCATGTTCCTGACTCTCGCCGGACAGGTCACATTCATAGCCGCCTATGCGATGCTGGTCTTCATGGCCCGCCTCCAGCGCTTCGACCCAACGCTGACGGAGGCCGCGCTCGATCTCGGCGCAACGCCGGGGCAGGCGTTCCGCAGGATATTACTGCCGTTCCTCGGCCCAGCCATCGCTTCCGCCGCCTTCATGGCGCTGCTCGCCTCCTTCGAGAACTACAACACCACCGTCTTCACCATTCTCTCCGGCAACACCTTCACGACGGCGCTCGCCTCGAAGGTGCGCCTCGGCACCGACCCGTCGCTGTCGGCGCTCGCCGTCATCATCATCGCCGTCACGCTGATCGGCGCCATGATCAACGAGGCGCACAGCCGCCGGCAGGAACTGCTGCGCAGCGGCCGGGCCTCGAAATCGCGGCTCTACGCCAATCCGGTCACGCGCTGGCTGACCCATCCCGCCGGTGTCGGCATCGTTCTGATCGCCGCTGCCGCCGCGCTCGTCCATGCCGGCAGCCAGCACGATTCGCGGGCCTGCCAGGCCGATCTCATCGAGCAGAAGCGGCAGGTGCAGGAACGGCTTCTGGAAGAACAGCGCCAGCGCATCGAGGAGCAGCGCCGCCTGCAACAGCAGACCGCTCCGGCCGCACCCGCGGGGCCTTCCGCCAACCCCTCGCCCTTCGGCGGCGCGTTCAACCCCGGCACCATCGCCCCGGGCACCGCGCCTGCTCCCGCCGCGCCCGCACCGCCGCCGGCCCCTTCCGCCAATCCGTCCCCGTTCGGCGACGCCTTCAACCCGGGAAGCCTCGCGCCGGGCGCTTCCGGCCCGCCACCGGCACTACCGCCGCCCGAGCCGCCGCCATCGGCCAACCCTTCCCCCTTCGGCGGCGCCTTCGATCCCGGCACGTTGCGGCCGAACCCCTAGTTTTTTTACGCATTCCCATTCCGTTCATCCCGTCGCAACACGCACGAGGCATGGTGCGCGTCGCGACCGTTTCCCGGAGGGCCCCGCCATGAAAGCCAACATCCTGCTGATCACCGCCGACCAGTGGCGGGGCGATTGCGTTTCCGCGCTCGGGCATCCGGCGGTGCGGACCCCGGCGCTCGACGCGCTGGCGGCGCAGGGCACGCTTTTTGCCCGCCACTATGCCGGGGCGGCTCCCTGTTCGCCCGCCCGCGCCTCGATCTATACCGGGCTCTACCAGATGAACCACCGGGTCTGCCGCAACGGCTCGCCGCTCGACGCCCGCTTCGACACGGTGGCGCTGGCCGCGCGCCGCGCCGGCTACGATCCGACGCTGTTCGGCTATACGGATACCGCGCCCGATCCGCGCGGCATGCCGGAAAACGACCCGCACCTGACGACCTATGAAGGCGTGCTGCCCGGCTTCACGGTCCGGCGGCTGCTGCCGGAGCATGAAAAGCCGTGGAGGTCCTGGCTGGCCGCACGGGGCACCGATCTCGACCCCGCCCTTCCACACGGCCCCGCCGATGCGCCGGCCGGCACCATCGGCGCGCCGCCCGCCTATGGCGCGGACGAAACGCAGACCGCCTTTCTGGTCGACGAATTCCTGACCTGGGAGGCGGAACAGGACAGGCCGTGGTTCGCGCATGTCTCGTTCCTGCGCCCGCATCCGCCCTTTACCGTCCCCGAACCCTATAACAGCATGTTCCGCCCGTCGGACGGCCCGGCGCCGCCGCGGGCGAGAAGCCATGCGGAGGAAATCGCCGCGCATCCCTTCCTCGCCTACGAGTGGCCGCGCCAGACGAAATCGAGCTTCATGGCGGGCACGACCGGCCGGGTGAGCGACTGGACGGCGGAGGACCTCGCCGCGATCCGCGCCGTCTATTACGGCATGATCGCCGAGGTGGACGCCCAGGTCGGGCGGCTGTTCGAAACGCTCAAGGCCCGCGGCGCATGGGAGAACACCATCGTCATCCTGACTTCGGACCACGCGGAAATGATGGGCGACCACTGGGCGCTCGGCAAGGGCGGCTTCTTCGACGGCAGCTACCATATTCCGCTGGTCATCCGCGATCCGGCGCGGCCCGGCGGCGCGGGGCAGGTCGTGCGCCGCTTCACCTCGGCGGCGGACCTGATGCCGACGGTGTGCGAACGGATCGGCGTCGCGCCGCAGAACCACGTCGACGGCGCCTCGCTCCTGCCTTTCCTCGAAGGCGAGAACCCGCCGCTCTGGCGCGACGCGGCCTTCTTCGAATACGATTTCCGCGACGTGGAAACGGGCCAAGCCGAAGCGTATTTCGGCCTGGAGTCCACCTTGTGCAACCTCTCGGTCATCCGCGACGAGCGGTTCAAATATGTCCACTTCGCAGGGCTGCCGCCGGTGCTGTTCGATCTGGAGCGCGATCCGGACGAGCTGGAGAACTGCGCCGAAGACCCCTATTACCTGAAAATCCGCCTCGCCTATGCCGAAAAGCTGCTGTCGCTGCGCGCCCGCCACCTCGACCAGACGCTGGCGCTGACCACGCTGACGGAAGAGGGCGTCGTCGGCAGGCGCTGACATCCGGCCCGAAGCCGTTTACAATGGAGCATCGAGCGAATGCGATGACGGGCCGGCCCGGTCTTCGTGTCGAGGCTGTCGGCGTCGGAACAGCGAGAGATTTTCATGTCCCGCACAATCGTCATTGTCGGCAACGGGACCATGCCCGCCTTCGCGGCATCGGCCATCGATGATGGCGATCTGGTGATCCGCTTCAACGATTGCCGCTCCTACGGCAGCGCCGGCACACGCACCGATGTCGTCGCCGTGTGCAACACCGGACGCCCGGCCCGGGCGATGATCGGCGGAACGGCCTGGAAGACCCATCCGGCAGTCCGCGCGGCGGCGTCCCTCTGGTGCGTGCGCGACGGCGGCAAGTTTCGCGCGCTGCGCGGCAAACTTGCCGAAAGCCACCCCGATCTCGGCGATTTCTGCGACGACCTGACCGCCGGCTTCGCGGATTTCGCCGCGGAAACCGGCAAGGCCTTCTCCTCGATCCCGCGCCGTTATCACGACCGGCTCGACGCCGATCTTTCCCGGTTCGGCGCCGAGGGATATGTCGTACCCAGTTCCGGCCTGCTGACCATCGCCTATGTCCTCGGCGAGATCGCGAGGCCGCAGGATACGGTCCGGCTGGCGGGTTTCGACCATCGGGGATGGGACGGGCACCCCTTCGATGCGGAACAGCGACTTGTCGAGACGCTGGTTTGCGGAGGCCGGCTGTCGCGCCTTTCGCCGCCGGCGCAGCGGCTTTTCAGCGCCTCAGCGCGAACGCTGCCCGGTAGCCGGCGCCAGCGGCGCCTGCCGTGAGGAATGCGCCGGCAAGGCGGGTTCACCGATCAAAAACGCCACCGCTCCCGCGGTGGCGTCTCCACGGCCCGGACAGCCGGGCCACCTCCTGCGCAGCGTTTCTCAGGCCGCGAACTGGTTCATGGTGTTGTGCGCGCCGCCGGCCTTGAGCGCCGCCTCGCCGGCGAAATATTCCTTGTGGTCGTCGCCGAGGTCGGAGCCGGCCATGTTCTGGTGCCTGACGCAGGCGATGCCCTGGCGGATTTCCTTGCGCTGGACGCCGGCGACATAGCCGAGCATGCCCTGATCGCCGAAATACTCCCGGGCAAGATTGTCGGTCGACAGCGCCGCGGTGTGGTAGGTCGGCAGCGTGATCAGGTGATGGAAGATGCCGGCGCGCTTCGAGGCGTCACGCTGGAAGGTGCGGATCTTCTCGTCGGCTTCGGCGGCCAGTTCGGTCTCGTCGTAGTCGGCGCTCATCAGCTTCGCGCGGTCATAGGCCGAAACGTCCCTGCCGGCTTCCTTCCAGGCGTCGAACACCTGCTGGCGGAAGTTCAGCGTCCAGTTGAACGAAGGCGAGTTGTTATAGACCAGCTTGGCGTTCGGAATGACCTCGCGGACGCGGTCGACCATGCCGGCGATCTGCTCGATATGCGGCTTCTCGGTCTCGATCCACAGAAGGTCGGCGCCGTTTTCCAGCGCATTGATGCAATCGAGAACGCAGCGGTCGGCGCCGGTGCCTTCGCGGAACTGGAAGAGGTTGGAGCGCAACCGCTTCGGCTTGAGGACCTTGCCGCCGCGGGTGATGAGGACCTCGCCGTTGAGGTTCTCGCCCGGCCGGACCTCCTCCGCGTCGAGGAATGCATTGTAGCGGTCGCCGATATCGCCTTCCTGCGCGGAAAAGGCGATCTGCTTGGTGAGGCCGGCGCCGAGACTGTCCGTGCGGGCGACGATGATGCCGTCGTCGACGCCGAGTTCGAGGAAGGCGTAGCGCAGCGCGCGGATCTTGGCGACGAATTCCTCATGCGGAACCGTGACCTTGCCGTCCTGATGGCCGCACTGCTTTTCGTCGGAAACCTGGTTCTCGATCTGGAGCGCGCAGGCGCCGGCCTCGATCATCTTCCGGGCGAGAAGATAGGTGGCCTCCGCATTGCCGAAACCGGCGTCGATATCGGCAATGACCGGAACGACATGGGTCTGGAAATTGTCGACCTGGGACTGGATCTGCGCCGCCTTGACCTGATCGCCGCTCTCGCGGGCCTTGTCGAGATCGCGGAACAGCCCGCCCAGCTCGCGGGCGTCGGCCTGGCGCAGGAAGGTGTAGAGTTCCTCGATCAACGCCGGAACGGAGGTCTTCTCGTGCATGGACTGGTCCGGCAGCGGGCCGAATTCGGAACGCAGCGCCGCGACCATCCAGCCGGAAAGATAAAGGTAGCGGCGGTCGGTGGAATTGAAGTGCTTCTTGATCGAGATGATCTTCTGCTGGCCGATGAAGCCGTGCCAGCAGCCGAGCGACTGGGTGTACTTCGACGGATCGGCGTCATAGGCGGCCATGTCGCGGCGCATGATGCCGGCGGTGTATTTCGCGATGTCGAGACCCGTCTGGAAACGGTTCTGGAGACGCATGCGGGCGACGGCCTCCGCCGTGATGCCCGACCACTTCGGATTGCCCTCGATGAGTTTTCCGGCTTCCTGAATGAGAGACTGATACGACATGTTTCCTCCTGAACGTCGCTCGTTGCGTTACGCGATCGATAGCGCCGCCCGCAGGAGGCGGGGAGTCCCTTCGGTGTGCAGTTGTATAACTTTACAAATATTCCTTGTAATGTTGTAATGTCCTTATGGAAAAGCAGGGCGTCTATCTCGGACCGCGCCTCCGGCGGCTTCGGAGGGATCTCGGCCTGACGCAGGCCCACATGGCGGCGGACCTGGAGATTTCGCCGTCCTATATCGCCCTGATGGAGCGCAACCAGCGCCCCGTCACGGCGGAGACGCTGCTGCGTCTGGCGAAGGCCTACAAGATCGATTTCTCGGATTTCACCGAGGATGCCGGCGCCGGCATTGCCGGCCGTCTGGAAGGCGTCATGCGCGATCCGATCTTTCAGGACATCGACGTCCTGCCGCTGGAAATCGCCGATGTCGTTCACAGCTTTCCGGCCTTCGCGGAGGCGATGCTGCGCCTGCATACCGCCTACCGGGAAGAACAGTTCGCCCTTGCCGACCGCGGACAGGGTGCGTCCGATGGCGACGGCGGCGCGCAGGGCGATCCGGTTACGGCCGTGCGCACCTTTCTGGCGGCGCGGCGCAACTTCTTTCCCGTTCTCGATGCGGCGTCCGAAAGGCTTTCGGCGAAGATCGCCGAGGCCGGGGGCCTGGCCGGCTTCATCCAGCAGAAGCACCAGCTTCGGGTCCGGCGCCTTCCCCCGGACGTGATGACGGGTTCCCTGCGGCGGCTGGACTGGCACCGCAAGGAATTGCTTCTCGACGATACGCTGGATATGGCGAGCCAGAATTTCCAGCTCGCCCAGCAGCTTGCCTATCTGGAACTCTACACCGAGATCCGGGCTGCCGCTGAGGAAGGCAATTTCCGCAACGAGAACGCCCGCCGTCTGGCGCAGCGCTCGCTGGCGGCCTATTGCGCGGCGGCGATGCTCATGCCCTATGCCGCCTTCGCCCGGGCGGTGGAAAGCCGCCACTACGATATCGAGGCGCTGGGGCGGCAGTTCGGAACGAGCTTCGAGCAGACCGCCCACCGGCTGACGACGCTGCAAAAGCCGGGACAGGAGCGCATTCCGTTCTTCTTCATTCGCGTCGATGCGGCGGGCAATGTGTCGAAACGCCTGAACGGCGGCAGCTTCCCCTTCGCCCGCCACGGCGGCGGCTGTCCGCTGTGGAGCGTCCACACGGTGTTCCAGACGCCGCGCCGGCTGGTCACGCAATGGCTGGAACTGCCGGACGGCCAGCGCTTCTTTTCCATCGCCCGCACGGTCAGTTCCGGCGGCGGCGCCTTCGGGGTGGCGAGCGTCGAGCGGGCCGTGGCGCTGGTCTGCGAGGCGCATTTTGCCGAAAGGCTCGTTTATGCGCGCCATCAGCCGAAACCGGCGGCGCCGACGCCGATCGGCATCGCCTGCCGCATCTGTCATCGCATGAACTGCACGGCGCGCTCCGAGCCGCCCATCGGCCGCCAGATCCTGCCGGACGACTATCGCAGGACGGATGTGCCGTTCGGTTTCTCGGATTCCTGATGCGCGGGGGCCGGCGGACGGCTGGCGGCCATGCCCGACTGGCGGACGATGCCGGCGATCCGTTCGAGCTGCTCGGCGAGCGGATTGGTCTTGCGCCAGACCATGCCGATGGTGCGCGACGGCCGCGCGTGCGGCAGGCGGACGATCGAGACCGGCGCCGAGCGCGTTTCGACCGGCACCGCCATTTGCGGAATGAGCGTGACGCCGATGCCGGCGCTCACCATCTGCACGAGCGTCGACAGGGAGCTTCCCTCCATCAGGTCGCGCGGCAGGGACGACGACATCCGGCAGAAGGAAATCGCCTGGTCGCGGAAGCAATGCCCTTCCTCGAGCAATAGCAGCCGCATCTCGTGCAGCATTTCCGGGTTGGGAACCGGCTTGTCGGCATCTTCCAGCGGACGCACCAGAACGAATTCCTCGTCGAACAGGCTGACCTCCGTCAGCGAGGCTTCCGAAACGGGAAGGGCGACGATGGCGGCGTCGAGCTTCGCCTCCAGCAGATCCTCGATCAGCTTCTGCGTGACGGCCTCGCGCGGGTGCAGGTCGAGCCCAGGATAATGCAGCGCCAGGTCCTTGATGATGACCGGCAGCAGATAGGGCGCGACCGTCGGGATCACGCCGATCCTGAACCGCCCGGCCATCGGCCCCTGAAAGGCGCGCGCCAGATCGCCCAGCTCGTCGATGGCGCGCAGGATGCCGCGGGTGCGCAGGGCGAATTCCTCGCCGAGCCCGGTCAGGCGGACCTTGCGGACGCTGCGTTCGACGAGCGGCGCGCCGACGATTTCCTCCAGTTCCTTGATCTGCACGGAAAGGGCCGGCTGCGTAACCGAGCAGTCCTCGGCGGCGCGACCGAAGTGGCCGTGGCGGGCCAGGGCGTCGAAATAGCGCAGATGTCGGATCGATGGGGTTATCATTAGATTTCATTATCGTAATGGTTAGAAAATGCAATTATTAATTATCGAAGTTCTTTGCTACCACTCCCTGCGATCGGGCAGGTGGAATTGTCCTGCCTCAACAGGCGCCCCGCCTCGCCACGTTATGGTGAACGGGTGGGAGTATTCCGTTCGCATCGGCCGATATGGCCAAAACTGAACCTGGAGAGATGAAGATGGGTGAAAACAGCGTGAACTCAATCGGCAAGTGTCCCGTCATGCACGGCGGCAACACGGCGAGCGGCACGTCCGTCATGGACTGGTGGCCGAACGCCCTGAACCTCGATATCCTGCACCAGCACGATACGAAGACCAATCCGATGGGGCCGGGTTTCAACTATCGCGAAGAGCTGAAGAAGCTCGACATCGAGGCGCTGAAGTCGGACCTGCGCGCGCTGATGACCGACAGCCAGGACTGGTGGCCGGCCGACTGGGGCCATTACGGCGGCATGTTCGTGCGCGTGGCCTGGCATTCCGCCGGCTCCTACCGTCTGGCTGACGGACGCGGCGGCGGCGGCACCGGCAACCAGCGTTTCGCGCCGCTGAACTCCTGGCCGGACAATGTGAACACCGACAAGGGCCGCCGCCTGCTGTGGCCGATCAAGAAGAAGTACGGCAACAAGATCAGCTGGGCCGACCTGATCATCCTGTCCGGCACCATCGCCTACGAGACGATGGGCCTGAAGACCTTCGGCTTCGCCTTCGGGCGCGAGGATATCTGGCATCCCGAAAAGGACGTCTACTGGGGCTCCGAAAAGGAATGGCTCGCGCCGAGCGACAACCGCTATGAGAGCGTCGAGAACCCCGCGACGCTGGAAAACCCGCTGGCCGCCGTGCAGATGGGCCTGATCTACGTCAACCCCGAGGGCGTGAACGGCAATCCCGATCCGCTCAAGACCGCCGCGCAGATGCGCGAGACCTTCGCCCGCATGGCGATGGACGACGAGGAAACCGTGGCGCTGACCGCAGGCGGCCACACGGTGGGCAAGACGCACGGCAACGGCGACGCCAGCCTTCTCAGCGCCGATCCCGAAGCGGCGGGCGTCGAGGACCAGGGTCTCGGCTGGTTCAACAAGACGCAGCGCGGCATCGGCCGCGACACCGTCGTGAGCGGGCTGGAAGGCGCCTGGACCACCCATCCCACCCAATGGGACAACGGCTTCTTCGACATGCTGTTCAACCATGAATGGGAGCTGCGCAAGAGCCCGGCCGGCGCATGGCAGTGGGAACCGGTCTACATCAGCGAAGAGGACAAGCCGGCCGACGTCGAGGACCCGGCAATCCGCCACAACCCGATGATGACCGATGCCGACATGGCGCTGAAGGTGGACCCGATCTACCGGGAAATCGCGCTGCGGTTCAAGAACGACCACGCCTATTTTTCAGAGGTCTTCGCCCGCGCCTGGTTCAAGCTGACCCACCGCGACATGGGACCGAAGGCCCGCTATTTCGGCCCCGACGTTCCGGCGGAAGACCTGATCTGGCAGGACCCGGTTCCCGCCGGCAGGACGGATTATGACGTCGACGCCGTCAAGGCGAAGATCGCCGGCAGCGGCCTTACGCTCGAAGAACTGGTCTCCACCGCCTGGGACAGCGCCCGCACCTTCCGCGGTTCGGACATGCGCGGCGGCGCAAACGGCGCCCGCATCCGCCTCGCCCCGCAGAAGGACTGGGAAGGCAACGAGCCGGAACGTCTCGCCAGGGTCCTTTCGGTTCTGGAAGGCATCGCCGCCGAAACCGGCGCCAGCATTGCCGATGTCATCGTTCTGGGCGGCAATGTCGGCATCGAGCGGGCTATCGCGGCCGCCGGCCTCGACGTCAAGGTGCCCTTCGCGCCGGGTCGCGGCGATGCCACCGACGAACAGACCGATGCCGCCTCCTTCGACGCGCTGGAGCCGATCCATGACGGCTATCGCAACTGGCTGAAGAAGGACTACGCCGTCAGCGCGGAAGAGCTGCTGCTCGACCGTACCCAGCTTCTCGGCCTGACCGCGGCCGAAATGACCGTCCTGGTCGGCGGCTTGCGCGTTCTCGGCACCAATCACGGCGGCACGAAGCATGGTGTCTTCACCAACCGCGAGGGTGTCCTGACGACCGACTTCTTCGTCAACCTGACCGACATGGCCAACACCTGGAACCCGGCCGGCAACGGCCTCTACGAGATCCGCGACCGCAAGACCGGCGCGGTGAAGTGGACGGCCACCCGCGTCGATCTGGTCTTCGGCTCGAACTCCATCCTGCGGGCCTATGCCGAGGTCTACGCCCAGGACGACAACAGGGAGAAGTTCGTCACGGACTTCGTTGCCGCCTGGACCAAGGTCATGAACGCGGATCGCTTCGATCTGGTCTGATTGCAATCCGTCCCCGCGCGGCCTTCCGGCTGCGCGGGGGTCTTCCGTTTGTGCCGTCCGCGAAAAGACGGGCTTGTCATGGCCCGGAAGACGTCAGTCTCCGGCCGGCGGGTGCGGCCGCAAGGTGGCGGGATCGTCGACGAGCGACCGCAAGGTGTCGAAGGAAAGCAGGGCCGGGAAACCGGCCTTTCGCGTTGCCAGCCCTGCCGCGATCTGGGCGGCCTCGTTGTGGGGCGTGGGAATGCCGTGCAGCCGTCCGAGAAGCACGATTTCGCCGTTGAGATAATCGACCTCGCTCGACGCGCCGCGCACGAAACTCTGCCACGTCGATTGCTGTCCACCCTCGATGCCGCTGTTTTCGGCCTTCCGCCAGTTCGCAAGGCTGATCTTGCGCTCGGACGGCGACGCCAGAGAATAGCCAGCCGCCTCGAGCACCGTCTTCGCCTCCTCGACCAACGCTGCGCCGAAAGCGGTTCGCTCCGCCTCGGGGCCGTCGAACAGGTCGAGCACGTTGCGGACATTGTGAAGAAGCTTGGCGGCCTTCCAGCGCCGCACATCCGCGCTCGTTTCGGCAATGTAATCCGCCCGGGCGAGATCGCCGACGATCCGCTCGGCCGTTTCGTCCGTGCCGCGCGGAAACCGGCCGAGGGTCACGACACCGACCTGCGGATCGCCGGCGACGGCGATCCTGCCGGTTTCGGTGAACCGTGCCGGCGTCAGCAGGCTCGCCCCATAGACATGGGCGAAGGTTCTGAGCGCGATCGTCTCCGTCGCCAGCCCGTTCTGGAAGGTGACGAGCGGCAGGCGCGACGCGGTGAGCGCAGGCGCATCCCCGACCGGCCGCCAGGCCCAGAAGGCGAGCGCCTCGGCCGCATCCTGCGCCTTGACCGTGAGCAGCAGCACGTCATCCGCCGCCAGCGCCGGCGGCGCGGCGGTGTCGAAGGCGTTCAGCCGGATCTGCCGCGTTCCGGACGGCCGCTGATAGGTCAGTCCATGCTCGACGATATGCCGGATCTGCGCGCCGCGGCCGACGAGGGCATAGCCGATCCCGGCCGATTCGAACTGCGCGGCCAGCGTCGCCCCGACGGCCCCCGCTCCGATGACGATATATCGTGTCATGCTCTTCTTCCTGAACCACCGGTGAACCCGGCAGGCTTCGCGCATCTGCGGCCGCGTCCACCGGGAGATGACGGCATGTTAGGCAGCACCGGGCGCCCGGAGAAGACAGATCATTCCCATTCCACGGCTCCGGCGGGAATTTTCCGGGCCTGCGGACCCGGGGGGAACGCCAAAGCGCTCCCGGAACCGGATATGGACGGCTTGCCGGCATGATGATAGCGGAAGAACACCAACGGGAGCACAGTCATGACCGCCGCATCCGATCCCCTTGCCGAACGCTTCGAAGCGGGCCGCACCATAAAGGTCGGCATCCTCCTCTTTCCCGAGGTCGAAGTGCTCGATTTTGCCGGCCCGTTCGAGGTCTTTTCCGTCGCTTCGCGCGTCGCCCAACGGAATCCGGACAGGAACGCGCCCGCTTTCGACGTCTCGACGGTCGCCGCCCGGCGGGAAAACGTGATCGCCCGGCATGGCCTCACGGTCGAGCCGCGCCACGGTTTCGCGGAGGCGCCGCCGTTCGACCTGTTCGTGGTGCCCGGAGGCGTCGTGACGCAACCGCTGAACGATGCCGGAACGCTTGCCTATGTACGCGCCGCCAGCGGGCAGGCGTTGCTGACGGCCTCGGTCTGCACCGGCGCGTTCGTCCTTGCCCGGATCGGCTTGCTCGATGGCCGGCGCGCGACGACCCACTGGGAGGATATTCCCGATCTCCGCACCGCCTTTCCGGCGGTCGCGGTGATCGACGATGTGCCCTACATCGACGAGGGCGCCATCGTCACCTCCGCCGGAATTTCCGCCGGCATCGGCATGAGCCTGCATCTGGTGGCCCGTATCGGCGGCGAGGCGCTGGCGCGGGCCACGGCCCGCCAGATGCAGTTCGACTGGGAACCGGCCCCGCTCCCCGGATCGTGAACCGTCAGCCCCGGGGAACGGGGCCGCGTCCGGTCAATCGTCGACGTCGAATTCGATCAGCTGGCCGTCGGCGGTGAATTCGGCATCGAATTCGCGTCCATTGGCAAGCCGGCCATCGATCTCGATCCGGCCGTTGTGCTCGAACTCGATCTTCTCTACCCGGGCATCCGCCGGAAAGGAACTGTTCGACTGCACCGCTTCCGGGATCAGCGAGCGGATTTCGGCAATCGGGAACAGCCCGCGGCCCCTCGCCTCCACTTCCTCGATTTCACCGTTGCGATCCAGTTCGATCTCGACCCGCGTGCCGCCGGGCAGAGTGCCGTGAATCTTGCGGCCGTAATCCGCGTGCCGCTTCCCGTGGACCTGGACGTCGGTGAGGCCGAGCGCACTCACCGCCGGGGGAAGGTCCTGCGCGGCCGAAAGGCCGGGGACAGCAAGGGCGGCGGCGACGGCGGCAGTCATGAGGAGGTGTTTCATCGTGTCTGTTCTCTCGGATATTCCATGTGAAGACCAACCGGACGTCTCGTCCGGCATGCACTTCCAGATTGATATAGGCGGCCGGCATTTCAAGGGAAGCGCGTGCGACAATCCGCCGCTCAACTCTCGTCCGTGCTGCGCCGTCCGCCGAGCCCGAGGCCCATCCCCATGCCGCCGCCTCCGCCCATGCCGCCGCCTCCTCCTCCGCCGCCGCCACCAGAGCCGCCGCCGCCCTCGCCCCGGCTGCTGCCTTTGGCGCCGCCGCCCTGCTGGCGCGCCGGCCCCTGAAGCGGGATCACGACACCCGGCGGCACCGGCCCGAGATCGAGCGCCTTGCGGATGAAGTCGCGTAGCGAGACCACCAGTTCGCCGGTGCGGATCGGCTGCCCCGTGGCCATGTCGGACGCCGCCTTCGCCGCAAGCCTGACCTGGTCTTCGGTCCCCAGCAGGATGATATCCGACAGCGCCGCCTCGACCGCATCGCGGATTCGCCTTGCCCGCTCCGATCCGGCCGGCCCGGCTTCCACCTCCTCCGCCTCCTGCGCGCGCAGCCGCAGGTCGCGCAGATGGGTGGGATCGACGATCAGCTCGCCGGTGAAGGAACCGCCCAGCACCTTGTAGGCGGCGATCAGCGTGCGCAGGCGCTCGTTGATCTGCCGGTTCATCCGCTGCTGGCGCTGCTGGATGGTCAACATCATCACGACGCGAATGCCCACGCCGATGAGCGTCACCATCACCAGACCGAGAAGCGTGGTCATGATCCCCTGCCAGGAACTGAAATCCAGAAAACGCATCGAAACCTCACCTTCAGCCGTGTCGCCGCCTTGCCGACCTTCGCGGTTCTCCACCACTACAACGAACCGTGACTTTTCATAATCCCGCAAACGCGCAAAAGTCGCCTAGGCGTCCCTTGACTTTCTCTCATCGAAACCATTTATCTGCCTAGGCAGATAAATCGGATGCAAGGCCATGTCGCTTCCTGAAAATCCCCACCCCTCGCCGGACGGCGCCGATTACCACCCCCAGCACAATATCGGGCGGGCCCTGATCGATGCGGCCGCCATCATGACGGCGGCGGTGGACCGGCGCGCACGCTCCTTCGGCATCAGCGGCGCGCAGTGGATCGTACTGATCCGCATCGGCGGCGGCCTCGCCGCCACGGCAAGCGATCTCTGCCGCAGTCTCGGCAAGGACAGCGGCGCGATGACGCGGATGCTCGACCGGCTGGAGCGGCAAGGCCTCGTCCGGCGCCTGCCCTCGCCGGAGGACGGCCGGGCGGCCCGCCTCGAACTGACGCCCGCCGGCGAGGCGCTCTATCCCGCCATCCGCCCCATCGCCTCCGAGGTGATCGCCGGGCACCTGCGCGGCTTCTCCGCCGAAGAGAGCGCACAATTCCTGGAATTTCTGGAGCGCGTCATCGCCAATGGCGCGTCCCCACCACCCGAACCGTGAGAGAGAGCGAAATGCAGGACCATCCGACCATTACCCATGCCGAACTGACGCTGACGGCGGCGCAGGCGCTGATCGCGCACGGACAGGGGATCGCATCGGCGCGCGGCATGGCGCTGAGCCTCGCCGTCGTCGACCGTTCCGGCCATCTGCTGGCCTTCGCGCGCATGGACGGCGCAGCGCTCGTGACGATCGACGTCGCGATCGGCAAGGCGCGGACGGCGGCCTTCCTCAAGGCGCCGTCGAAACTGTTCGAAGACATGATCAACGGCGGAACGCCCTCGATGGCCACGACACCGGGGCTGCTGCCGCTGCAAGGCGGGATGCCGGTGCTGGTCGACGGCGCGGTGGCCGGCGCCGTCGGCGTCAGCGGTTCGTCCGGCGATGGCGATCAGGCCGTCGCCGCCGAGCTTGCCGGCGCCCTTGCCGCGGCATGACCCTTTCGACGGGATGACACAGAAGGAAGAATGAGATGGACCTCAGGGACAAGACCATCGTCGTGATCGGCGGCACCTCGGGTTTCGGCAGGGCCACCGCGCAGGTGGTCGCCGGCCTGGGCGCGAAGCTGATCCTGACCGGCCGCGACGACGGCAAGCTCGCCCGCTGCGTCGAGGAGTTCACCGCGGCCGGGCATGTGGCGCAAAGCCATGTGCTGGATGCCGCCGACGAGGCATCGGTCGACGGCTTCTTCGGCCGGATCGAGCGTTTCGACCATCTCGTCTCGATGGCGGGCGGCTTCATGGGCGGCGGCTTTCTCGATGCCGATTTCGCCACGATCCGCCGGGCGGTCGAGGAAAAGCTCTTCGCCAATCTGCGCATCGCCCGCGCCGCCGCGCCGAAAGTGGCCGAGGGCGGCAGCCTGACCTTCACCGCCGGCTCGGGCGGACGACCGCACAATGCCTCCGGCGCGATCATCGGCAACGATGCGGTGCGGACGATGGTGCAGGGTCTGGCAGCCGAACTGGCTCCCAGGGCGCGGGTGAACGCCGTCGCGCCGACATGGACCCCGACCCCGCTCTGGCGCCATATGGCACCGGCCGAGGTCGAGGCGACACGGCAGAATTTCGCCCGCTCGATTCCACTGGGCCGCACGGCGGAAATCGAGGAGGTTTCGATGGCCTACGTGTTCCTGATGCAATGCGGCTTCATCACCGGACAGACGATCACCGTGGACGGTGGCCTGACGCTGGTCAGCTAAAGCATTTCCGCGGCGCGCTTTACGGCGCGCCGACCCGGATGAGGCCATCGGCCTGGTCGTAGACGACCCGCGTGCCGTAGGCCTTGCTCATTTCGGCCAGATCGGCGGCGATCTCGCGGGCCAGCGCCGGTTCGGCGAGCGCCGGCAGGCCGCGTTCCGAGGCACGCTTGCGGTCGAAGCCGAGGTCGATGGCGGCCAGGCTGATCTTCACGCCGTCATCGTCGAAATCGCAGATGGCGATGCAGGATTTCGCAAAGCGGGCGTCGGCGTAGAAACCGATCGGCCTTCCCTCAGCGTCGCTGGCCCGCGAACGGTGCAGGTGCGAGGGCAGCGCATCGCGGCCGAAGCCGTAGGTTTCATACATTTCCGGCGTCATCTTCTGCATGCCGGCCTCGAACTCCATCAGGAGGCTGCCGAGCGAATAGAAGATCGGCCGGCCCTTGTGGAACTCGATCCCCCGCAGCATGTGCGGGCCGTGGCCGATGACAGCCGTGGCGCCGGCATCGATGGCCTGGCGGGCGAACTCCTCGATGAACGGCGCCGGGCGCGGCGAATACCAGTTCTCCTCCGTGCCCTCATGGGCGTGCAGGCTGAGCAGCACGATTTCCGAGCGGTTGGCGGCATCGCGGATGTTTTCGAGAATGGCCCGGGCGTCACGCTCGTTGAAATGATAGCGCACATGGGCGGTTTCGCCGCGTTCGAACTGCAACGAGCCCTCGAAGGCGGAGCCGAAGGGGATGCGGTCCTCGCCCGGGTCGGCCATCACCTCGACCGCCATCACCTCGCGGCGGCTGGCGGCGATGCCGAGCTTTTCCTCGATCGCCCGGATCTGCCGGAACTCCTCGTCGGGCAGCACATAGGCGCGGCCCCACCGCAACGGGTTGAGGCCCGGGCGGGCGGAAATGCCGGTGCCCGGCGAGCTTGCCGCGAACTCCGCCGAACGGGTGGTGCTGACCGAAATCAGCGAAATGCGGCCCTTGTCCGTATCGAGGAAATGCGGCATGCGCGCTTCCTCCAGGCTGCGGCCGATGCCGCTGTGGATCACGCCGCGCGCCTCGCAGGCCTCGATGGTGTCGATGACGCCCTGCGGCCCGAAATCGCCGGTGTGATTGTTGGCGAAGGACAGGAGATTGATGCCGATCGACGTCAGCTCGTCTACCGCCTCGATGCCGACGGCGGTGATGAAGCGGCGCGGCGCCGGCGGCGTGCCGTAGGCCGGGCAGATGAACTCGGCATTGGTGAAGGCCGCGTCGGAATCCTCGATCCGCTCCAGCAGGCGCGGGTCGAGCCTGCCTGACAGATTGCCCCCGGAAAACAGGGCGTCGCCGCTTGCCACGATACGCATTTTCAAGTCCTTTCCATGTTCACGACGGCTGAAATGACGGCGGGACGATCCTGCCATGACGGTCGGTCATGGCAGGAGGCGCGTTGTTGCAACACCCGGTCCGGCCCGCCATCTCCGGCCTGCCGCCCTTACCGGACGACGGCGAGACCCGCGTCGCGGATGAGTTCGCCGAACTGCTCGCGGTCGTCGACGGCGCGCTGGCGCGCGCCCTCCAGCGTTTCGATGCCGGGAATGAGGCCGAAGCCGGCCACCTTCTCGCGCACGTCCGGCTGTTCGAGAATGCCGTTGATCAGCTCGTTCAGCTTCTGCTTGATGTCGTCCGGCACGGCGCCCTGCACCGACACCGTATGCCAGCTGCGGGGCGCCCAGCCTTCGAGACCGGCCTCGGCGGTGGCCGGCAGGTCCGGCACCTTGTCCCAGCGCTGGTCGCCGAGAACGGCGATGCCCTTCAGCGTGCCGGCGGCGATATGTTCGGCGCTTTCCGGGCCGAAGACGATCTGCGCCTCGTTGGACAGGGCGGCCTGAAGGGCGGCGGGCGTGCCGTTATAGGGAATATGCAGGAGTTCGATGCCGGCGCGCTTTTGCAGCCATTCGCCGCTGAGATGCCCGACCGTGCCCTTGCCGGCCGTGCCGAAGGCGAGCGCGCCCGGATTGGCCTTGGCGTAGTCGATCAGTTCCGGCAGCGTATTGGCGGGCACGGAGGGATTGACGGCGATGATCATCGGCGCGTCGCCGACGAGGACGAGCGGCACCAGATCCTTCAGCGGCTCGTACTCCACCTTGGTGACGAAGGGAATGATGCCGTAGAAGCTGTTGGTGGATTGCAGCAGCGTATAGCCGTCGGCCGGGGTGCGGACGAAGAAGTTGGCGCCGATCGCGCCGCCGGCGCCGGGCTTGTAGTCGTTGATGACCTGCTGGCCGGTCAGGGCGGTCAGCTTTTCCCCGAGCAGGCGGGAGATGTTGTCGCTGAGGCCGCCGGCATTATAGGGAATGATGTAGTCGATCTGGCGCGAGGGAAAGTCCTGCGCCTGCGCCGGCAGGCCGGCCGCCATGACGGCGGCCGCCGCCAGCACCGCGCGCCGGGTGAAACGGGGAAACGGGGTCGGGTTCATGCAGGTGTCCTCCTTGGAACGATTATTCGGCAAAGGCCCGTTGCCGGAAATTTCGAATGAACGGAAACAAAAGACTCGCCAGCAGCGCCACAACGACGACGAGCATGGCCAGGCTGATCGGGTGCTGGACGAAGATCATCGGATCGCCGCGCGCCACCAGCATCGAGCGGCGGAAATATTCCTCCATCATCGGCCCCAGCACGAAGGCGAGGATCAGCGGCGCCGGCTCGCAGCGCCACTTGTGGAGGAAATAGCCGAGAACGCCGAAGACGGCGGTGAGATAGACGTCGAAGGTGGTGAATTCGACGCCGTAGATGCCAACGACGCTGACCAGAAGAATGGTCGGGAACAGATAGCGGTAGCGGATGCGCAGCATCTGCACCCAGATGCCCACCAGCGGCAGGTTGATGACCAGGAGCATCAGGTTACCGATCCACATGCTGGCGATCAGCCCCCAGAACAGATCCGGCTGACCGGTCATGATGCGCGGGCCGGGCACGATGCCGTGCACCATCATCGCCCCGACCATCAGCGCCATGATGGCGTTGGAGGGAATGCCCAGCGTCAGCAGCGGCAGGAAGGCGGTCTGTGCGCCGGCATTGTTCGCCGCTTCGGGCGAGGCCACGCCCTCCACCATGCCGCTGCCGAACTTTTCCGGCGTTTTCGACAGGCGCTTTTCCGCCGTGTAGGCGAGATAGGACGAAAGCAGCGCGCCGCCGCCCGGCAACAGGCCGAGAAAAAGGCCGATCATCGTGCCGCGCAGCGTCGCGGGCGTGGCGCGGCGCGCTTCCTCTTTCGTCGGCCACAGGCTCGTGATGCGTCCCAGCGCTGGCGGCAGGCCGTCGCGAACCGCCCGCTCGAGCGTGACGAGAATATCCGCGACGCCGAACAGGCCGACGACCAGCGGCACGAAGGGAATGCCGTCGAGCAGCTCGATGAAGCCGAAATCGTAGCGGTACTGGCCGGAATTGATGTCGGTTCCGGCAAGGCCGAGCAGCAGGCCGAACAGCACCATCGCCAGCGCCCGCACGGCCGAGCCCTGCGCCAGCACCACCGAGGTGATGAGGCCGAGCAGCATCAGCATGAAATATTCCGGCGCCCCGAACCGGAGCACCAGCCCGGCCAGCGCCGGCGCGAAGGCGGCCATGAAGAAGGTGGCGACCGTGCCGGCGACGAAGGAGGAAAGCGCGGCGATGGCGAGGGCGGCCCCGCCGCGCCCGTTGCGGGTCATGGCGTAACCGTCGAGCGCCGTCACCACGGAGGAGGATTCGCCCGGCAGCCGCAGCAGGATGGCCGTGGTCGAGCCGCCGTATTGCGCACCGTAATAGATGCCGGCAAGGGTGATGAGGCCGGTCACGGGCTCCAGTCCGAAGGTCATCGGCAGCAGGATGGCGATCGTCGCGGTGGGGCCGAGGCCCGGCAGCACGCCGACCAGCGTGCCGACGAGGCAGCCGAGCAGGCAGAAGAGGATATTGGTCGGGTCCATCGCGACCTGAAGCCCGAGGGCCATGCCGCCGAAAACGTCGATGCCGTTGATCACCGCAGGAACTCCGGCAGGATCGGAATGTTCAGCTTGAGCAGCACGACGAACAGAAGGGTCGTGAAGGCGGACAGGACCGCCGCCGTGGCGATGGCCACGAGGGGATGCTCGACGGGACGGGCGAGACCGGCCACGAACACCAGCAGGAAGGCCGCGACCGGCAGGCCGAGGCTGCGCAGCGTCAGGCCGAAGAGAACGATGGCGCCCGCGATGGCCGCAAGCACCCGCAGCCGGTGGAGAAACGGCACCGGCGTGCCGGCCCGGCGCTCGCCTTCCGGCAGGTCCCGGCCGCTCATGAGCAGGACCAGCACCCCGAAGACGACGAGGCAACCGGACACGGCGACCGGGAAGAAGCCCGGCCCCATGCTGATGAAGGTTCCGATATCGTAGTCGCGCGCGATCCACAGGGCCACGAGCCCCGCCACGATCAGGAAAAGGCCCAGCGGCCTGTGGGAAATATCGGCTTCGCCGCCCTGTCCGTCCACCATTTCGCCTCGATACCCTCCGACAACCAGCGCCGAAATCGGTGAGGCCAAATCATGCGGTTCGGCACTTTTCATTCCAGATACTCGGTAGACCGAGCATTCTACATGGGAAGCCCGCCTTCAAGGATGAACATTCCAAAGAACATCCAGACTCTAGAATGAAACAGTCGTGAATCGGGATTTTGCGTCGCGTTAAAGGGCGAACTCCTGATCCATCAGCGGCACGACGCCCTGCCATCCGAGTTCCCTGCCGATGCGGATGCGAAGGGCTTCCGCCGCCTCCGGTTCGCCGTGAACGATGAAGACCTTGCGCGGCGGCCGCCGGAAACCCGACAGCCAGCGGATCAGTTCGCCGGAATCCGCGTGGGCGGACAGCATGTCGAGCTGGTCCACCTCCGCATTGACCGGTATCCACATGCCGTGGATCTTCAGTTCCTTCGCTCCTTCCTGAAGCGCCCGGCCGCGCGTGCCGGCCGCCTGGAAACCGGCCAGCAGAATCGTGTTTCTCGGATCGGGCGCGAAGGTCTTCAGGTGGTGCAGCACCCGCCCGCCCGTCGCCATGCCGGAAGCGGAAATGACGATCTTCGGAAAGCGGTTGGCCGTGATGGCCTTCGACGCCTCCACATCATCCGTATAGCGCGCGATTGCGAACACTTGCCTGCACGTCTCCGCGTCGAGCCGGTGGTCGGCGGCGTGCCGCATCATCAGCTCCGTCGCATCGATAGCCATCGGGCTGTCGAGAAAGATGGGCGCCGTGTCGAGCCGACCGGCCTTCCTCAGCCGCCAGAAGTAATACAGCAGTTCCTGCGCCCGGCCGACGGCAAAGGCCGGAATGATCAGCGTGCCGCCGCGTTTCAGGGTCCGCTCGGCGATGTCGCCCAGCACGTCCACCGGGTCGCTCCTGTCGTGAAGGCGGTTGCCGTAGGTCGATTCGATCATGACGTAATCGGCCTCCGCAACCGGCACGGGATCCGGCAGCAGCGGATCGCCGTAACGGCCGATATCGCCGGAAAAGACGATCCGGGTGCCGCCCCATTCGATCTCCACGCTGGCGGCGCCGAGAATATGGCCTGCATGGCGGAAGCGGAACGCGGCGCCGTTCGCCAGCCGCACCGTCTGGCCGAATTCGACCGTCGAGAAATGCTCCACCGCCCGCGCGGCATCCCGCGCGCCATAGAGCGGCAGGGCGGGCCTGTGCCGGGAAAGCTGGTGCCGGTTCAAAAACTCCGCGTCCTTTTCCTGAAGGTAGCCGCTGTCCTTCAGGATGAGTTCGGCGACGTCGCGGGTGGCGGGCGTCGCATAGACCTTGCCGCCATACCCGTCGCGCACCAGCCGCGGCAGATAGCCGCTATGGTCGAGATGGGCGTGGGTGAGGATCACCGCATCGATATCGCGCGGCGCGACCGGCAGCTTCGCCCAGTTCAGTTCGCGCAGGTTCTTCAATCCCTGAAACAGGCCGCAATCTATGAGAATGCGATGCTCTCCCAGCGAGAGCAGATGTTTCGACCCGGTGACGGTTCCCGCCCCGCCCAGCGATTTCAATGTCAATTTCGGCACGTTCATTCTCCCGACGAGCCGGGCGGCAATATCCCGGCGCATAAGGAAGATAAGGCCATCGGGTTTTGCCATCGGGTAAACATGCAGGGCAGAAAATCGAAATCGCGGGCATTCTCGCGATCGACACCCAGTCGTAGCGCCCGGTCCTGACCCTAGCGCTTGCTCGGCCGGATCTGCTGACGCACGTCCAGAAGCCGGTCGATGGTCGCAAGCGTGCGGTTCTTGTCGCGCCCGGCCAGGCCGAGCATCAGGGCCTCGACGCAGCAGAGCGTGGGGGCGTGCAGCGCGACATGCTCGCTCCTGGCGCGCGGGATGACGATATGGGCGGCGGCGTGTTTCAGAAGCACGGTGTCTTCCTTGCCGACGATCATGATCACCGGGATCGAAAGCCGTTCCGCCTCGGCGATCGCCGCCATCGCCTCCCGGTGCGGGCGGGCGTGCAGCAGCATCATGAGCACATCGCCCCCGTCCATCTGGATGATCTGTTCGGCAAGCAGGATGCCGGTCCTGTCCAGCGTGTAGGACGGATAACCGGAGCGCAGGAAAAGCCGCGCCGCATAGGCTGCGATGATGCCCGATGCGCCGATGCCGAACACGCCGATACGTCGCGCCGAGGCGAGAAGGGAAACCGCCTGCGCCATGTTCCTGCGGTTGTCGGGCGAGGAAAGCGCCGCCAGCGCGTTCGCCTGATCCTCCAGCACGAAATCGAGGCAGGAATCCACATCGTCCACCAGCGTGCCCGTGGTCGCCGCCATCTTTTCCGACGGCGAATCCGTCTGGCCGAGATAGGCCTCGAGCGTGTCCTTCAGGTCGATGAGCCCGTCGAAGCCGAGCATCTGGATGGCGCGGATGACGGTCGCGTCCGAGGTTCCGGTTTCCCGGGCGATTTCCAGCGCCGACTTGCCGAGGACGGCATGACGATGGCCGTCGATATAGTCCGCCACGGTGAGCAGGCTGGGGGAAAGGCTGGCGCGGCGCTTCCTGAGGCGCTCCCCGTAGGGGTCGCGCCGCCGGATATGGGCGGGCGGGCTCGGCGGCTGGTCCATTCGGGAATGTTCCGTCAAACGGTCTTCCCCTCCATATAGCCGCAAAAGCCGCCCCCCATCAAGGCGCGGCGGGACGGGGCGCGATGCTGGCCTGCACGACAGCGGTCATCAGCGCCAGCGCCGCATAGCTGTTGGAGATCGCCTCCTCGCGCGACACCATCACGTAGCGCCCCTCGCGGCAGGCCCTGAGGAAGGTGCAGAAGCCCGGCAGGACCTTTTCCATCGCGGCGATTTCCTCCGCCGAGGTGCCGCCGGTGTCGGAGCGGTAGGGATCGAAGATGAAATCGGCATCGAGTTCAGGCAGGCGTTCGGCGCTGATCTCGATGCGGCCACCCTCGGGGATGGAATCGATCAGCGCGGGGAAACGGAAGCCCGCATCCCTCAGAACGCGGCCGAGGGAGCGGTAGGTGTGGTAGGTGTTGACCTTGCCGTTCAGCGGCTGCAACACCGAGACCGTCACCTTGTCCGTCTCCACGGCCCGCTTCAGCGCCTCGATGCCGCTGCGATAGCGCCGCTCCAGCACCGAGAGGCGGGCTTGCGTTCCCGTCAGTTCCGCAAGCCGGGCATAGACATGCGGCGCGCCGAGACGCGTGGCGTCCAGAACGACGGTCGGGGCGATCCGTTCGAGGATGTCCACCGGCGTCGGCCGTCCGGTGGCTGTGACGATCAGATCGGGCCTGGCTTCCGCCAGCGCCTCGATGTCGATATCGGTGGAGCCGATGTAGAGCATGTCCGAATTGTCGAAATCGACGCCGGCCAGCAACGCACCCGAGCGCAGATAGGGCTTGCCGTCCAGCCCGATGCGTCCGTGGCTGGCGGCGGGAACGACGCCGAGTTCGACGAGCGGGATGGTGATGTCGATGTCGTGCAGGGAGGCGATCCGCGCCGGCCTTGCCGGAACGGCGACGGTGCGGCCGGTATCGTCGGTGAAGGGGCGCGTTTCCTGCGCCTGCGCCGCAAGGGCGAGGTAGAGGAACGGCACGAGGAACAGCCAGCGGATCATGCGCCAGACTCCTTCAGAACTGGTTGCGGCGTCGCCACAGGAGGGCAAGCAGGACCGGCACGCCGATGACGGCGAGCACGATCCCGGCGGGGATTTGCAAGGGGGCGAACAGGGTGCGCCCCAGCGTGTCGGCGGCCAGAACCAGCCCGGCCCCGGACAAGGCGCTGCCGGTGAGAAGCGTCGCCTGCCCACCGCCGAAGGCGAGCCGCGTGAGATGGGGCGCGACCAGCCCGACGAAGCCCAACCCTCCCGCGCAGGAAACGGCGGCCGCGGTGAGCAGGACAGGCGCGGCGATGCGCAGCGCGGTCAGTTGCCCGGTCTTCACGCCCAGCCCCCTGGCGGCGGCATCGCCCAGAAGGCCGGTATCGGCGGCGCGGGCCGTGAGGGCGAGCACCCCGCCGCCGACCGCGAGGCAGGCAAAGGCGAGCGGCAGCATGTCCGGGGAGGCCGTGGCCAGGCTGCCGGCCATCCACACCATCGCCGTCTGCACCCGGTCGACCTCGGCCGTGACGAGGATCATGGAAATCGCGGCCGACAGGAGCCAGGAAAGGCCGATGCCGACCAGGACGAAGCGCAGGCGCGACAGCGAGCGTGCGATGGCCACGGCGGCAAGCGCCACGGCAAGCCCGCCGGCCATGCCCGCGAAGGGGCGAAGATAAAGCGGCGCCGCCGGCAGGGCGATGATCAGCGTGATGACCGCGAGGCTCGCGCCCTCGCGCACGCCGAGAAGACCGGGATCGGCAAGACCGTTGCGGGTCAGGGTTTGCAGCGCCGCGCCGGCAAGGCCGAGCATCGCGCCGCAGGCGAGCGCCAGCAGCACGCGCGGCAGGCGCAGGTCGCCGACGACGGAAAGGCCGCCGCCGGTCATGTCCGCCGTACCGGAAAGAAAGGCGAGGAGGTCGGCAAGGCCGGCCTTGCCGCTTCCCGTCGCCAGCCCGGCGAAGGCGGCGGCCAAGACGAGGAGGGCGAGCAGCAGGCAAAGCGCCAGCCGACGGCGGTGGAAGCGCCACCGCAGCGGCCCAAGGGCCAGTCGTCCGTAGCCGTTTGCCATCGCAAGGTCCGTCATCGCAAGGTCCTCGCCACGATGAGGAGGAAGACCGGCGCGCCGATGAAGGCGGTCATGATGCCGGTGGCGATTTCCTGCGGCGCAAGCAACGTCCTGCCGGCAACATCGGCGGCAAGAAGCAGCGCGCCGCCGCCGATGGCGGCGATCGGCAGCGACAGCAGGTGCCGCCCGCCCGAAAGACGATGGGCGATGCCGGGCACGATGAGGCCGACGAAGCCGATCGGCCCGGCGATGGAGACGGCGCCGCCGCACAGGGCGGCGGTGGCGACGAGGCCGACGAGGCGGGTGGCGCGCACCGGCACGCCGAGGCTGACGGCGGCGGCATCGCCGAGCGCCATCGCATCCAGCCGCGGCGCGATGAGGGCAGCGGCCAGCAGGGCGCACAGCATGACCGGCAGGGCCGGCGCGATCTCGCTCCAGGCCGCTCCGGCCAGATCGCCCGCAAGCCACAGCCGTATCTGTTCCAGCGTTTCCTGATCGAGGATCAGGATCGCGGAGATGAGCGCGGAGGCGAGCGCCGACAGTGCGATGCCGCAGAAGGTGACTTTCGTCATCGTCAGCCCGATCCGGCCCGCCGAGGCGAGCACCAGCACCAGCGAGAACAGTGCGCCGCCGCCGAGCGCGGCGGCCAGCGGCCGCGCCATGCCGGGAACGAGGCCGGCCGGCAGGGCGGAAAGGGCGACGACCGCAAGGCTCGCCCCGGCATTGAGGCCGAGAACATGCGGCTCCCCCAGCGGATTGCGCAGCAGCGATTGCAGGAGCAGGCCGGAAACGGAAAGCGCCGCGCCGCAGGCGAGACCGGCGGCGAGCCGCGGCAGGCGGATGCCGGTGAGGATGCGGTGATCGAGATTGCCGGGATCGAAACCGCCGATCGTTTCGATGAGCACGGACGGGGCAATCGGCCGCGCCCCGGTGGACAGATGCAGGAGGGCGACGAGGCAGGTTGCGCATGCCAGAAGAACGAGGCACAGGCCGCCCTGCCCGGCGCCCGCCCGGCGCAGCCTGCCGGAAGCGGCGGTCATGGCGCGGCCCCGGTCGGCGGCGAGGGCAGGAAGGCCGGCTTGCCGGTCAGCGGATGCGTCACGCGGGTGACTTTCGCCCCGAAAACCGTGTGGATATGCTCCTCGCTACAGTCGGCGGGATTTTCGAGGACGTCGTGGATGCGCCCGTCCTTCAGGAAGACGATCCGGTCGGCATATTGCAGGGCGGCGTTGATGTCGTGCAGCACCGCGACCACGGTGCGTCCGTGACGGCGCGACAGGCTGGCGATCAGTTCCATGACCTCCACCTGGTAGCGCAGGTCGAGGAAGGTCACGGGCTCGTCGAACAGCAGGATGGCGGTTTCCTGCGCCAGGGTCATGGCGATGAAGCAACGCTGGCGCTGCCCGCCGGAAAGGCTTTCGACGGGCCGGGACGCCAGCGCCTCGACGCCCGTGACCGACAGGGCACGGCCGACGGCCTCCTCGTCGGCAGCGCTCCATTGCTTCAGGAAGCCCTGATGCGGGTAGCGCCCGCGGCAGACGAGGTCGTAGACGGTGATGCCTTCGGGCACCAGCGGTCCCTGCGGCAGCAGGCCGAGCGTTCTGGCGATCTCGCGGGTCGGCATGTCCGACATGGCCCTACCATCGAGCAGCACGGCCCCCGAAACGGGCTTCAGGATGCGCGACAGGGCCGACAGCAGCGTGGACTTGCCAGACCCGTTGGGACCGGCGAGCACGGTCAGCCGGCCCGCGGGCGCCAGCATGGAGACCCCGGCCAGAGCGCGTTCCCTGCCGTAAGAGACGTCGATATTCAGCGCCGCGAGCGGTGCGGTTTCGTGCAGGCCCTGGTCGGGTGCCGTCATCGTCTTTCATCCTGATTTCGCAATCGCCTGTATTTCCTGAATGTAGTAGTCAAGATGAAGGCGGATGAAAATTTTGTCATCGACCCTTCCGGCAGGCCTGCGAAGCGGGCCGGACGGCGCGACAGCGGCCTTTCAAACGTCATTTTTCCCCGGCGAAGGCCTTCCCCGGCGCGGCATAAAGTTGACTACTACAATCATGAAATAAATAAAACCGCTCGACTCGCGCAACAGGCGGGCTATTCGCAGGCAAGGGGATTCGCATCGATGGCGCACAGGCGGCGGTTTGAGCACGGGACGGCATTGTCCGTCCTTCTTCTTCTCGGTTTCGTGCCGGGCGGACCGGCCGGCGCACAGGATGCGGTCTTGAAGAAAACCGCGCGCCCGACCGCAGAAGCGGCGGAGGCGGCCTCTTCCGAAGACGGGGAAACCCGCCTACAAACCATCACCGTCGAGGGTGCCGCCGGATCGACCGACGGCTACCGGCCGGTTTCGACCGCGACCGCCACGCGGAGCGAAACGCCGCTCAAGGACATTCCCCAGAGCGTCAACGTCGTCAGCGGCGCGGTGCTCAGGGATCAGGCCGCCACCAATCTGGACGAGGCGCTCGCCAATGTCAGCGGCGTCTCGCAGTCCAACACGCTGGGCGGCACGCAGGATGCGCTTATCCGGCGCGGCTTCGGCGACAATCGCGACGGCTCCATCCTCACCAACGGCCTGAAGACGGCCCTGCCGCGTTCCTTCAACGCCACGACCGAGCGGGTCGAGGTTCTCAAGGGGCCGGCCTCGACGCTCTACGGCATCCTCGATCCCGGCGGCATGGTCAATGTCGTGACGAAAAAGCCGGAAAGCACCTTCGGGGCGGAGGTCTACGGCAGCCTTTCGAGCTTCGGTGGCGGCGCGACCGGTTTCGACGTGACCGGGCCGATTGCCGGCACCGACCTTTCCTACCGCCTGATCGGCGAATACCAGAAGACGGATTACTGGCGCAATTTCGGCGAAACCGAACGATGGCTGCTCTCCCCGTCGCTGAAGTGGACGGGCGAGGATACGGAGGTCACGGTTTCCTACACGCATGAGGACTACAGCGTTCCCTTCGACCGCGGCACCATCTTCGACGTGACGACCGGACGCGCCGTCAATGTGGATCGCAAGATCCGCTTCGACGAGCCCTACAACATCACCGACGGCAAGTCCGACACGGTGCAGGTCGAGATCGACCGGCAGCTTTCCGACACCTGGAAGCTCGGCATCGACTACAGCTACAGCCGCAACGAATATTCCGACAACCAGGCGCGCGTCATGTCCTACGATGCGGCGACCGGCAATCTCTCCCGCCGTGCCGACGCGACGCAATATTCCACGATCTACAACCACGCCCTGCGCGCCGACCTGACGGGCGAGGTCGAGATCGGCGGCTTGCGCAACGATCTCCTGTTCGGGACGTCCTACGATTACAGCGACACGCTGCGCACCGACATGATCCGCTGCCCGGCCTCGGTGAATTTCAACATCTACAATCCCGTCTACGGAAACCTGCCGGAATGCACGGCGGTTTCGGCCGCCGACAGCGACCAGACGGAAAAGCTTTCGACCGTCTCCTTCTACATGCAGGATGCGCTGCATCTCACCGACCAGTGGATTCTGGTCGGCGGGCTGCGCTACCAGTATTATGACCTGATGGCGGGCAAGGGACGCCCCTTCACCACCAATACCGACAGCTACGGCGACGCGATCGTTCCGAGCGGCGGCGTGGTCTACAAGCTGACGCCCGACGTCTCGCTCTACGCCAATGCAGCGAAGACCTTCCGGCCGCAGTCGTCCATCGCCAATTATTACGGCAATCTCGATCCGGAAGAGGGCGTATCCTACGAAGTCGGCGCGAAATTCGACCTGTTCTCCGGGCTGACCGCCAATGTGGCGCTCTACACCAGCGACAAGAAGAACGTCGCCTATTCCGAAGAGGGTGCGGGCGGCGCGACCATCTTGAAGACCGCCGGCCTGGTGCGTGCCCGAGGCTTCGAAGTCGACATCGCCGGATCGCTGACCGAGAAGATCGACGTGATCGCCAGCTACGGCTTCACCGACGCCGAAATCAGGAAGGGCGATTATGCCGGCTATCGTCCGGTCAACGTGCCGCGCCATACCGGCTCGCTTTACGTGACCTACGATTTCGGCGAACTGGGCGCGATGGGCAACACGCTGAAGGTCGGCGGTGGCGTGCGCGCGGTCGGCGAGCGGGCGGGCATCAACAACAACGCCTATTTCCTGCCCGGCTATGCGGCGGTGGATGCCTTCGCGGCCTATACGATCAATCTCGAGCGGCCGCTGACGCTCCAGCTTAACCTCAAGAACATATTCGACAGGACCTACTACACATCGTCCATCGGCGCGACGGCGCTCGGCAACCAGATCGGCGAGCCGTTCAATGCGACGCTGACGGCGAAGGTGAAGTTCTGACGTCCGGCCGGCCGGGACCGGTTCACGGGAGATAGCGCCGCGGACGGGCGGCGAGGTGGAAGGTGTTGATCAGCGTATTGATGTCGAAGACCGGCAGGCCGGACGCCTCCGCCACAAAGGAGGTGAACGGGCACATATTAGTGCATTCGAACAGAATGGCGCCGGGATTCGGGCAGGTCGACAGGAATTCCCGCGTCATGTCCAGCATCTCTTCCTTCAACACGTCCGTATCCAGCTCGGTTCTTCCGCCGATATAGGTCGCCGGAAATTCGGCATCCGGCTTCATGCCCTGAATCTGGACCGGAATATTCTCGCTGGACCAGCCGACGCCTCGAAAGTGCCGGTCGTTCAGGTGATGGGCCCGCTCGGTGAACACGCCGATGATCTTGCCGGGCGGCAGCATGGCGTGGATGAGCGGAGCCTGAAGCAGGGCGGAGGTGAAAACCGGAATATTGATGGCTTCGGCGATCTGCTTCTGGAACGGCGCCAGAAAGCCGCAACTCGTCGTGATGGCCCTGACGCCTTCCGCCTCGAGTTCCCGGGCGGCGTCGATGAAGGGAGCGATCAGGTCCGCATCCGGAGCGTCGCCCATGATCTTCTTCGTGACTGCGCCCTTCACGGTCTTGTAACGGACCGGGAAATCGTAGGAACAGGCATTGCCGATATCGCCGCGCGGGCGCGGGAAAACGGTGTCGAGCATCAGGATGCCGATCTCCTGCCCGTAATTGGTGAAACCGCCCTTCAAGATCATCTTCGTCTCCATTGCTGCGGGATTGCGGGCTTTTCCGCGCGGAACGGCGGAAAAGGGTTCGAGGTTGCGACCGGGCCGGGCCTGCATTGCCTTCCGCCCTACCGGCCGAAAGCGACCAGCCCCGAAATCAGGGCGGCGGCGAGCGCGAGCACGAGAATTGCGAAGGGCGCATTCCAGCGCCAGGCGACGCGCTGGGGCGAAACGCCGGATTGAGCGGCGGTGATGAGGCACATGGCGCTGATGGGCGAGACCGAGACGGCGCTTGCCCAGGCAACGGTCAGCATGACGCCGAGCGCCAGCGGATGCGCCGTTCCGATGGGACTGGCGCCGAGCAGTTGCGCCAGGATCACCACGAAGATCGAATTGGGAATGAAGCAGGCCGCCGCCAGCGGGATGAGAAACAGGCCGGCGAGCAGGACGGGCAGCGCCGGCGTGCCGGAAGCGGCCACTTCCCGCCATTCCGGCCGCGAGACGAGAACGATGGAAATGGCGGCGCCGATGACATTGGCGGACAGGAAAATGGCGCTTTCCGACCTGAGATCGCCAAGGCCGGCGAGCGCACCCTTCAGTTCCGAGAGATAGAGCCGCTTGTCCTTGCCGATCTCCAGCCACAGCCATGCGGCGGTGAAGACAGGCAGCACCGCAACGGAGGCGAGCGTGAAGCTGACGCCGCCCCCCCTGTGGAGACCGATGGTGACGGCGAGAAGCAACGCGCAGACACCCAGCGTAATCAGAAGCGGGCGAACGGTCGCGTTCTCGGAAATGGCGGTCGCGCCGTCGGTTCCCCTCGCGTCGGCGGGCAGGAGGGGAAGAAGGGAAGTCAGCACCAGCACCACGGCCGTGAACGCGAACGCGGTCAGCATAAGTTGCATGCCGTCGAGCGCCGGCACGCCGGCCGTGACGATGGCGAAGCCGAGCCCGATCGGCGACCAGATGCTCACGAGAGCCGCGCCGCGCATGGCCGCGATCACCATCGGCCGCCGGGCGGCGTCGCCGCTCCCGCCGGCCCGGGCAAGGTCGCCGATCATGGCGATCATCCCGACATTGAAAAGCAGGCTCAGGAAATGCGCGCCGATATTGATGGCCGCGTAACGGCGCTTCGGTTCGAAGGCGAGCAGGTACTGCGTGCCGCTGCGGACGAATGCCGACCGCCGGACGGGCCGGCGCAGCATGCCGAGCACCATCATCAGGGCCGCGAAGGAAACGCCCTGGACGAGCGCCTGCCAGAGCAGCGCGAACCTGTCCGGCAGAAGAACGGCGATGACGCCGCCGGCCAGCACGGCGAGGATCGCGAACACACGCGCGAGTTTCAACAGCCTCCCCCACTCCAGCGCGGTCGCGGCGATGGCCAGAACGGCGGCGACGCCAAGCAGATGACGGTTGCCGGAAAAGCCGCCGGCAACCAGAGTGAGGATCATCAGGAATTGCAGCCAGTTTCTGAGGGGAAGCGGTTCGGCCATCGTGTCCGTCTCTTACCCCCGGCCCGGCCGGGCGAGCGTGCCGCACGCCCTGGCGATCCGCGCCAGCGCCTCGCGCAACTCCTCCATCGAGGTCGCGTAGGAGATGCGGAAATAGGGCGAAAGCCCGAAGGCGGCCCCCGGCACGGTGGCGACATAGGCGGTTTCGAGCAGCCACGAGCAGAAGGCGCGGTCGTCTTCGAGACGCTGGCCGTCCGGGGTGATCGCCCCGATCAGGCCGGCGCAGTTCGCAAAGGTATAGAACGCGCCTTCCGGCACGCGGCAATCGATGCCTTCGATCGCATTCAGCGCCTTGACGACGAAATCGCGCCGCTGACGGAAGCTTTCCGTCCGTGCGGCCAGATAATCCTGCGGGCCGTTCAGCGCCTCGACGGCCGCCGCCTGGCTGATCGAGGCCGGGTTGGAGGTCGACTGGCTCTGCACCACGGCCATCGCCCTGACCAGCACGGCCGGACCGGCGCCGTAGCCGATGCGCCAGCCGGTCATGGCATAGGCCTTGGACACGCCGTTGACGATGAGGCAGCGCGAACGCAGCGCCGGCTCCAGCGCCGCCGGGGTGACGAAGCGGAAGCCGTCATAGACGATATGCTCGTAGATCTCGTCGCTCATCAGCCAGACCTGCGGCGCGCGCATCAGCACCTCGATCAGCGGCCGGTAATCCTCCTCGGCATAGGCCGCGCCGCTCGGGTTCGAGGGCGAATTGAGCATCAGCCAGCGCGTCTTCGGCGTGATCGCCTTTTCGAGCTGCTCGGCGCGCAGGCGGAAGCCGGAGGCCTGATCGCAGGGGATCAGCACGGGCACGCCGTCGGCGATCTCCACCATTGCCGAATAGGTCGTCCAGTAGGGCGTGGGGATGATCACCTCGTCGCCCGGATCGAGCGTCGCCATCAGCGCGTTGTAGATCACCTGCTTGGCACCGGCCCCGACGGTGATTTCCGCCGGACCGTAATCGAGGCCGTTGTCCCTCTTCAGCTTGGCGCAGATCGCCGCCTTCAGCTCCGGCGTGCCGTCGAGCGCGGTATATTTGGTATCCCCCGCCTTCATGGCGCGGATGGCGGCATCGACGACGTTTTCGGGCGTATCGAAATCCGGCTCGCCCGCACCGAGCACGATCACCGGATGCCCCGCCTTCTTCAACGCGCCGGCGCGCGCGCCGATGCGCAGGATCTCGGACACGCTGAGATTGGCGATGCGGCCTGCCGCGCGGAACGCCGGCTGCTCAGGATTGGCTGGCTGATTCATTCTCTCAATTCCTTATCCGTGAGGGTCGCGCGCTGTCAGGCAATGCGATTGACGATGTGCGCATCGCCGTTCCAGAGCTTTGCGAGATTGCCGGAGAGAATGTCGAGCACGTTCATTTCATAGCGGGTCGTTTCCCCCGCCGCATGCGGGGTGATGATGACGTTCGGCAGCGACCAGAGCCGCGATTCCGCCGGCAGCGGCTCGACCTGCGTCACGTCGAGCCCCGCGCCGGCGATCCGCCCGGCTTCCAACGCCTCGATCAGCGCATCCTCCTCGACGCAGCCGCCGCGGGCGACGTTCACCAGAAATGCCGTCCTGGCGAACAGGGCCAGCGCCTCGCGGTCGATGATGTTGCGCGTCTCGTCCGTCAACGGGCAGCTCAGGACGACGATATCGGCGCGCGGAATGAGCGACTTGATCTCCGTGAATGCATGCACCTCATCCGCGCTGCCGGCACCGGCCTGCGGGTTGCGACGCACGCCGATGACGTGCATGCCGAAGGCCTTGGCCAGACGGGCGATCCGGTCGCCGATGCGACCGAGGCCGACGAGCAGCATCGTCTTGCCCGGCAGTTCGCCCTCGCGCTCCGCGGGGTCGCGCTGTTCCGGCCGCCAGTGATGCCGGTGCTGGTTGTCGCGCGCCAGCGCCAGCCGCCGCGTCAGGGAGAGAATGAGGCCGATGGCATGCTCGGAGACGGCATTCATGTTCACGCCCTGACCGCTGGCGAGAAGGATGCCGCGCTTTTTGAACGCTTCAGTATCGTACTGGTTGGTGCCGGAGCTGACCGACTGGAGATATTTCAGGCGTGGTGCATGATCGAGAAGATCGTTCTTCCAGAGACCGGATACGATGAGCACGTCGGCTTCCGGCAGGCGCTGCCTGAGATCGTCGTAGGTCGAGACCTGCATGGTCTCGATCCCTTCGTCCTTCGCGTCGAAGATCGGCTTCATGTCATAGGCGCCGTGGGCGAACAGAAGTTTGAGTTTGTCGCGGGGCGGGAGGAGCGTGTTCGTGAGGGTCATGAGCATGTCCTTTCAAAGGTCGCAGGTATCCCTTCCGGCGTTCGACGAACGCCGGTCACAGGGGCTTCGGGATGTCGAATGCCGGTTGCGCCGGCAGCTATCGGAAGCGCGCCGCCGAGAACGGCGCGGGATCGAATGGCGGTGTCTTGCGCGTTACCAGGCTGGCCACCAGCTCTCCGGTCATCGGCCCGGCGGACAGGCCGATATGGCCGTGCCCGAAGGCGTGGATGACGTCCTCGCTCGCCGACGCGCGGGAAATGACGGGCAGACCGTCCGGCGTTGACGGGCGGTGGCCGTACCAGCGCGAAATCCTGAGATCCGCCCGGCTCGCAGCAAGCGCCGGATAGGTGCGAAGCAGGTGATCGCGCAGAATGTCCGCCCTTTTCCAGTCGGGCGCCGCTTCGATGCTCGCCAGTTCGACCTGGCCGGAGGCGCGCAGGCCGCCGGCCGTCATGATGTTGGCCATGCGTCCGTCGACGGGCATGACCGGACGGCGCAGCGTGACCGACGGGTTCGCAAGCTCCACATGATAGCCCCTTTCGCTTTCCAGCGGGATGTCGTCGCCGGCGCGTGCGGCGAGAGACCGGGAATGGACGCCGGCGGCAATGACGGCGCCGTCGCAGGCGATCGTTCCGGCATCCGTCAGCACGGCCTTCAGGCGTCCGTTCGCGAAGGCGAAATCCTTCGCATTCGCCTTCCTGACGGTAATGCCTTCCCGCTCCGCCTGCGCGACGATGGCAGCGACGAAGCCGCCGGGATCGACGCAATGACCGCCGGCCTCGACGAAAGCCGCGAAGGAATAGCTCGCCCCCAGGGCGGGCTCCAGCTCATGCAGCTCGTCGGCGGAAAGCTCGTGCCAGACGAGCCCGTTCTCCCGCCGCAGGCGCCAGGCCAGGGCGTCTTCCTCGAAGGCGGCGCGGTCGGTATAGGCATAGATCAGGCCGTCGCGGTGGATCATTTCGGGGTGGCCACAGCTTTCCGCGAGCGCTGCGTGGCGCGACGGGGAATCGCCGACCAGCGACCACAGCACCGCCGCCGTGCGCTGCACCTTTTCCAGCGAATAGCCGGCATAGAGGAAGCGCACGAGCCAGGGCGCGAGGCGTGCGAGGTAGCGCCAGCGGATCGTCAGCGGCCCTTGCGGATCGAGGAGATAGCCCGGAACCTTCTTCCAGATGCCTGGCATCGACATCGGAATGATCGAGGCCGGACTGAGGAACGCGCCGTTGCCGTAGCTCGCCGCCTGCGTGCCGCCCGGCTGGTCCGGCTCAATCAGCGTAACGCGCTGCCCGCTTCTGGCCAGCGCAAGCGCACTGCTCGCACCGACGATGCCGCCCCCGATGACGGCGATATGTTTCGGTTCCAACATCAACCCATTCCTCCGGTGTCTGCCGCGATGCGCATCCATCACCGTCAAATTCAATTTCCTCATGGCGCCGCGCTTTTCGAATGCGCCGCCATCATCGAACAATCTGCGCCTCATCCCCGCCGGAAGTTTCCGGAATGCGGCCTTTTTTGCCGCGAGAAACCGCCCGTCCGACTGGTAGGATCGCATCCTTCATGCGTATTCCTGTCCCATTCTGCCCCGGATCCTCCGCAGGAAGGAAACTCGAAAAACTGGGTTCGTCATGAGGATTACTCATGCAAGACACCGCCGGCTGGCGCCTCAGGCAGAGCCGAGCCCGCCGTGAAAGTGACTGAGGAAGCTTCGAGTCGCCGGATGGGCGGGATTGTCGATCACCTGCCGCGCCTCGCCTTCCTCGACCACGCAGCCGTCGCGCATGAAGATCACGCGGTCGGCGACATCGCGGGCGAAGGCCATTTCGTGGGTCACGAGCAGCATGGTCATGCCCTCGGCGGCGAGAGAGCGGACGACCGCCAGCACTTCGCCCACCAGTTCGGGGTCGAGCGCCGACGTCGCCTCGTCGAACAGCATGACCTCCGGCTTCATGGCCAGCGCCCGGGCAATCGCCACGCGCTGCTTCTGTCCGCCGGAGAGACTGTCCGGCTGCGCCTCGGCCTTCTCCGCCAGCCCGACCTTGGCGAGAAGTTCGCGGGCAAGCTGGCGCGCCTGCGCCTTGGGTTGCCGGAGGACCGTGACCGGCCCCTCCATCACGTTCTCCTCCACGCTCATGTGCGGAAAGAGATTGAAGCTCTGGAAGACCATGCCGGTCCGGGCGCGGAAGGCTGCAAGTTCGCGGTCGCGCGGAAGGGCATAGGGCAGGGAAAAATCCATCGTGTGATCGCCGACCCGGATGAAACCCCGGTCGGGGACGGTGAGTAGGTTGATGCTCCTGAGAAGCGTCGACTTGCCCGACCCGCTCGGTCCGATCAGCGCGACCACGCTGCCTTTTGCAACGTCGAGCGTGATGTCCTTGAGGACTTCGTTGTTGCCGAAGGATTTCTTCACCCCGATGAGTTCGATCATCTTGTTCTGCGACATGGGTCCGCCTTTCCTGTCCGTCTTACCTGGATACCCTGGCCTCGAGCCGGTGGGCCAGGCGGGTGAGCGGGAAGAGAATGATGAAGTAGATCACCGCGATCATCGTGTAGGTCTCCAGCGGCCTGTAGGTCGCCGAATTGATGAGCTGTCCCTGATAGAGCAGGTCCGGAACGGCAAGGACGGAAAGCAGCGAGGTATTCTTGAGCTGGAGAACGGTCTGGTTGACCAGCGGCGGTATCATGCGCTTGAACGCCTGTGGCATGACGATCCGCCGCATGAGCTGGTGACGGCGCATGCCCACCGCTCGCCCGGCGTCCCACTGGCCGGCATCGACGGAAACGATGCCGCCGCGAATGATCTCGCCATAGAACGACGCCCCGTAAAGCGTGAGCGTGATGAAGGCGGCAATGGCGGGCGAGAGTTCGATACCGACCAGTATGGGCAGGGCATAATAGCACCAGATGAGCTGGACCAGCACCGGCGTGCAGCGGAAGATCTCCATGAAACCCGTCACGATGACCTTGACGACCCGCGCATTCGACAGGTTGGCCAGAGCGATGACGCAGCCCACGGCGAGGCCTGAAATCGCCGTACAGATCGTGAAGCCGATGGTGTAGAGCGCGCCGGTCCAGATCAGCGACTTGTATTGCAGCAGGAAGCTGAAGTCCCATTGATACGGCATGGTGCGGATGACCCCTTTATTTTTCCTGGGCGACGGTGCGCCCGAGCATGGCGGCGCTGGCATGCAGCCACCGTCCAAGCGTCAGAACATCGAAGACCGGCAGACCGAAACGCTTCGCGATGTCCGGCGAAAACGGCGGCAGATTGGTGCATTCGAGCACGATCGCCCCGATTCCGGACGATCGCGCCAGCAAGGCTGCGACCGTGCCGAGAAGCTCCTCTTCCAACATCTCCCTCCGGTAAGGCACCTCTCCCTCGATCATCTCGTGGAAACGGCCGCCTTTCGGCAGGCCGGCGACCAGCACCGGTTCGGCCACGCCGGCTTCGGCGAAATGCGCCGCTGTCAGCGAATGTTCGTCATAGGTGACGACCCCCACCGTTTTCCCCGCCGGCAACAGGCGCTGCACGGCCGGAATCTGCAACAGGCTGGAGGTTGCCAGCGGCAGTTTCAACCGTGCGGCAAGATACGACTGCCGCCGCACCAGAAAACCGCAGGAGGTGACGAGCGCACATGCACCCTGCCGCCCGAGATCCTCGCCGGCTTCCACGAAAGCATCGAGAAGCCGTTCCTCCCTGCCGTCGATGACGGAGCGCGCCGTCGCGCCCGCCACCGTCCGGTAGAGCACGGGGAAAGGCCAGCTCAAGGCGTTGCCCACGTCTCCGGGCGGGCGCTCGAAACGGGTGTCGAGCATGATGACCCCCAGGGGCGGGGCGCTGCGCACGGGCATGACCATCGAAACCTTGCCGACCCATTCTTTCTTTCGGGAAGCGACGCCCCTCGTTTCCGACGGGCGCCATCGCACCTTAGAACGTGAGGCTTGCCGGGATGTCTTCCGGCTTGATGTTCGCGAGGGAAAGGCTCGACACGATCCAGGTCTTCATCGCTCCCAGCGAACGGTTGTATTCGAGCCAGTTGTCGACGAAACGCAGGAAGCGGCCATCCGGGTCCGCGCGGACGCCGGCGCAGGTCGGTTGCGCGCTGATCGGGGTCGGAACGATGATCGTGCCGACCGACGGGTTCTTCTTGACCGTGGCGAGCGAGTTCATCGCCACCTGGACGGAAAGGTCCGCACGGCCGGACACGAGCGCCGCCGTCACGTCGTTGAAGGTCGGAAGCGCGTTGAGCGTCGATTTGGGCAGCGCGCTGCGGGCGAAGGTATCCTGCGTCGAACCGATATCGACGGCGACGCGAAACTCCGGCTTGTTGAAATCCTCCCACGTCTCGCCTTCGATGCCCGAACGCGCGACCAGCGTGAAGGTATTGTTCATGATCGGGCGGGTGAACTCGACGATCAGGGCCCGCGTCGGCGTCGGGCTGAGGCCGAACATGATGTCGATCTTGTCGGCTTGCAGGTCCAGCACCGCATTGGCCCAGGTCGTTTCGCTGACTTCGATCTCGGCTTCCAGCGAGGCAGCCAGATCCTTGGCCATGCTGATGCAGAAGCCCGACCACTCGCCGCTGATGAGATCCTTGTGGTAATAGGGTTCCGTGCCCGGAATGCCGGCAATGCGGAGCTTCTTCGTCCGGCGAATCTTGTCGAAAGTCGATTCGTTTACGGACGACTGCGCCACGGCCGGCGTGGCAAGCGCCGCAACGGCCGCTCCCGTGCCCGCAAGCCCGATGAGTCCCGCAAAATCTCGTCTGTTCATCATTTTGCATTCCCCTCTTTTGTATTCGACATTTGTATTGTCTGGTTCACGGCAGGTGCATCATACCCGATAGCCGCCACCTGGCCCGCCCGCGTCTGTTTATTTTTTGTGCATCGATAGCGAGTGCCTATTTGTGGATCAATTCCCTTCAAAACGCAAAACTTGAAAAGTTGGTTCGTCATGAGTAATCGTCATGATGGCAACCGGAGCGACCTTCATGCGACGCTTTCTTCCCTCCCTGTCGGCGCTCCAGGCCTTCGAGGCTGCCGCCCGGCACCAGAGCTTCACCAAGGCCGGTGAGGAGCTGGGCATGACCCAGAGCGGCATCAGCCGCCAGATCCAGAATCTGGAGACGTTCCTCGGCATCCGGCTGTTCGAGCGCATCGGCTCGCGCCTCACCCTGACCGGCCTCGGCAACAAATACTTCCTGGAAATCACGCAAAACCTCAACAGGCTGGAAGAGGTGTCGATGGATGCGGTGCGGGGCCGCACGGCCGATGCGTCGCTGATGATCGGCGCGGCGCCGACGCTCGAAACGCGCTGGCTCCTTCCCCGGCTCGGCAGCTTCCTGAGCGAGCATCCCGACATTCCGGTCGAGATAACGACGCTCGGGGCCGAACCCGACTTCAGGAACGACGGCATCGATATCGCCATCATGCGCGGTTTCGGGACCTGGCCCGACGCGCGCGCCAAGCCGCTGTTCGACGAGGAACTGGTCGTCGTTGCCTCCCCGAAGATCGTTCCGCCCGGCAGTCCGCAGGAGCCGCTGGATTTCGCGCGCTATCCGATCCTGCAAAATGCCAGCCGGCCCAGCCTGTGGCTCATCTGGCTGAGGGTTTCCAAGCTCAACTACAGCGGCCGCATCCAGGGCGTCCGGCTCTCGACGAGCGAGTTGCTGATCCAGGCGGCCGTCAACGGCATCGGCCTGGCGGTCGTCCCGCCCCAGTTCGTGAAACGCGAGATCGAGCGCGGGGAATTGCACACGCCCTTCGGGCCGCCCGTCCGATCCGGCGAAGGCTACTGGGTGGTGCAATCCGAACGCGAATCGCAGCATGAAAACGCCGCCGCCTTTCGAAACTGGCTGCTGCGCGAGGCCGTCAGGGAGCGCAATGCCTGCACCGCGCGGCCGCCTGCCTGACGGCTCCCCCTCGCCTGCGACGGGATCGAGGCTTCATGCGGGAAGGATGCGGCGAAACGTGTCCGGATAGTCCAGCACAAGGCCGGCCGCATCGAATTCCAGTTCGGCGCTGAAGCCGCGGAACAAACCTTCGTACCGGTAGCGGCGGTTCGCGACGAGGCAGGTATAGCGCTGTTTCGCGGGTCTGGGGAGAAAGGGTCCGTCGACCTGCGCCGGCAGGGGGACATAGGCCGCGACGATGTCGCGGCTCTGGCACGGCTCCAGCCGCAGGCGTTTGACAGGCAAGGTGTTCGTCGCCGGCGTGACGCCTATATCGACATCGATGGCCCCGTCGAGTGCCGGAATGGACACGCGGCCAATCATGTCATGCCAGTGGCCCTCGCCATCCGCCGTGACGTGAAGCTGCGGGCCGTCCACATAGGAAACCCTGACTTCGCGCGTGCGGAAATCGGCGACGGTCCTGACGGTGTAGCAGGCGCCGTACAGGCCTTCGCGCGTGCCGGCGACGACGCCCTCGAGAAGCAGGCCTTCCGGGCCTTCTCGCATGTAGCAATGCTCGAGACCGTTTCCCTGCCAGTCGCACCAGCGAACAATCGTCTTCATGTCTCTCTCCGGATCGGTCCATTCGGGACGGCGAAAACCGTATCGATGCGCATGTCAGCCGCTGCGCACGATCTTCAGGCCGATCAGGGCGATCAGAACCGCTCCGACCACGGCCGGCATATCGGGCAACGTGCCGAATACGAGGAAACTCAGGATCGTCGCCGAGACGATCTCGAGGTAGTTGAGCGGGGCGAGGCTGGATGCCGGTGCCTGCGAAAAGGCGACGGTGATGGCCACATGCGCGGCGGTCGAGACGATGCCGATCGCCGCCAGCGCCAACCATGCGCTGCCGTCGAGCGGCTGGAAAATCCTCCCCGAATCGCCATGCACGGCGCCCATCGACACCGTGACCGCCGCCAGGAACACCGCGCCGGTGAAGGCGGCCACGACGAGCATCGCGAGGGGTGAGCCCTGCTTTGCGGCCATGCGGGTGAGGAGAAAGTAGCCGGCGAAACAGAAGGCGGCCATGAGGGGAAGCAATGCCGCCATACCCACCACATCCGTGCCCGGCCGGGTGATCAGCAGAACACAGGGAAATCCGGTGAGGCACAGCAGCACGGTGCCGCGTTTGACACGCTCGCGCAGCACCACGCCACCAAGCAGGGTGAGGATCAGGGGCGTGAGGAAAAGGATCGCGGTCGATGTCGGCAACGACAGGTATCGCAGCCCCGAAAAGAAAAGCCCCGTCGCCGAGGCGAGCGCGACGCCGCGGGCTGCATTCGTCCATGTGCATGCCGCCCTCAGATCGTCGACGACCGGGCGGATCACGCCGCCCTTGCCGGCGGCACCTGCCTGCGCCACCATCAGCGGCATGAGCAGGAGAGTCAACAGCCCCTGGGCCACGAACCGGGCCAGTGCGACGTGCCAGCCGGACAGGCCGTCGGTCACGAGCACCTTCGCGATCACATCCATGACCGGAATGGCCAGCGTGCCGAATGCCATCAGCGACAGCGCTCCCCGCCGGCTCGCATCTGCCGGCACCGGGATGGCCGGGGACGATGGGGCGGGCGAATGCGGACCTTGGATCATCGTGGCTCCCGGAGCGTTTCGAGCAAAAGCGCAGGCTGCGGACGTCGGGGCCGCCGGGGACGGCGGCGTCCTTTGCCGCCTTGCCCCAGAGCTATGCCGGAAATACCATGTCGTCTATGGAAACCTTGTCATCGATATATGAACCGACAGGACACACCGACGCTTCGCCGGTGGTGCGCCAGGTTTTACGGTCGGACGCCATGCGGGTCGTGCTGGCCGTCGCGGAACTCGGCTCCGTGCGCTCTGCGGCGAACGCGGTGGGGCTGACGCCCTCGGCCGTCAGCAAACAGCTCCGGCGGATGGAGGAGCAACTGGGGCGGCAGCTCTTCGTGCGGTCGCACAAGGGGCTGGTCCCCAACGCGGAGGGCGAAGCCCTGGCGGATTTCGCCCGGCGGTTTCTCTCGCTGGCCGGCGAGGTGGGAGACCGCTTCGGGCGCGAACTGGTGACGGGCCACGTGCGGCTCGGCATTACCGACGACGTCGGGCTCGCGCGCATGCCGGAACTGATGCGCCGCTGCGCCGCCGTCCATCCGGGATTGCGGATCGCGCTGAAGGTGGCCTATTCGTCGGAACTGCTGGAATCGACCCGGTCGCGATCCTTCGATCTCGCCATTCTTTCCGATGGCGGCGCGGGATTGCCCGCCGACGCCATTCGCCTCCAGCCCGAACCGCTGGTGTGGGCCGTTTTGTACAGTCACATGGTTTGACCCTGCCGGACAGATGGTTTGACCTGGGATCATGCGGGATCATCCAATGATATCCGGTCATATTCAAACGGGGATGGGATCGTTTGGGAGGCTCGTGGGCGGAAGTATAAAAATTCCGCATGAAGTAAAGAAAACGCCCTCAAATCCTATCTCCCTCCCTTTTTGATGGCATCGAGAAACCGGAAGATCGTGGACCATGACGGCGTGGCATTGCCAAAACGTTCCTTGCAAGCCGCCGTGACCTGCGCAACCGTCATCGTCGCGGCGCACTCGATGATGAATTCCGCCATCTCTGGATTTTTGGCGATCTTGGAACCGGAGATAGCGCGGTAGCTGGCGATCTTCTTGCGCTGGACGCTGGTATCAGCAGCAGCCTTCATCGCCTCGTACTCCGAAACAGGAATTGTGATCGTGTCCTCGTGAAGAGCCAGCTTATTGCAGGTCAGGCACCGCTCCAAGCCCATGATGCTGCCAACACCCTTATTCATGCTCGTTCTCCATCGTGACGGTTCGTGTGGGCCGCTGGCGTAGCTTCGTCCAGTGGCGGTATATGGCGGACTTGGACGGAACGTTCTCGGCTCCGAACCGCGCCTGGCATTCGGCAATGACATCATCAATGTGCTTGGTGCCGAGTGTCGTCGCGAGGAATTCGGCCAGTGCTGGGTTCTTATCGACCGCTGACGCATGTGGACCGAATGCACCGCCAAACAAGGCGCGGTTCGTCATCGCCTGCTCATCATTGAGGGCGGCTTGCCGACGAAGCCGCGCCCAATGGGCATATATCCTTTTCACGCTCGGCGCGTTTTCTTCACCAAATCGGATGCGGCATTGGAAGAAGATTTCATCGACGGGCATCGTGCCGAGAACCGACGCGAGGAATGCCGCTATCTCGGGATTCGCGTTGATTTTCGTCGGTCTGGGCCGACGCTGGGCTTTACGCAGCCGGTTTTCACGGACGAACGCCTCGTATTCGTGAAGCGGCACCACGGCGTATTTCTGGCGGTCGATCTTCGCCACCTGAATGTCAAAGTACCTGATCTTCTTCGGCATGTGCTTTCCTTCGATTTCTGGCCCACAGGGGCGCTTGAATGAGAAAAGGCCGCAGAGCATCGTTCCGGGTTGGAAACGCGCTCTACGGCCTTTGAAGCAGCTTCAAATCCCGTCTTTCTGCCGTGAGGTCATCCGCTTGAGGGCAGTAATGATCTTCGAGGCCTTGGCGACATCAACGAACCGGAGAGCCGATACCTTGTGGAAACGGGACAGCCAGTTGTTGAGGGCCGTTTCCTTCTCGTCTCCCTCGCTATGGTATTTCAGCCATAGCGCCCGGATGAGATCGACCTGCGCAGGGCTTGCCATGCCACGGCGCTCACCGAAGCCCGAAGACGATGCAGAGGTCGATTTGAAGCCCAGCGCCGCCATGTATTTCATGACGCTGGTGAAGCCGGAGGCGTTGAGATCGGCGGCACTGTCGCAATGGCCGTATCGGGCCAGAATGGCCCGATAGTCTTCGTCGGTCAGCCCCAGTTCGCGCTTGGCCACGTGAAGAAGGGCGATCTGCTTTTTCGTCGCAGGTGCGACGGCGCTATTCCTTGCCATCGCGCTCTCTCCGGAAGAAGATCGGATGTTGCTTGATGACGGCGAGTTCTGAGGCGATACGCCCCATATGCTCTTCGGTCGTATAGAGAAGCGACACAGCCGCCGCATACAGATCAGGCAAACTATCATCCGGGCTGAGATAGTGCTTTGCGACAACCGGGAGGAAACTGCGCACCTGCGCTATGTAATCGTCCAGCTCATCGGCAAGCCCAGCCAATGAAGACCGCAAGCCACCTACCGTATCGGCATGGCATACGCTCTCATCGCCTTCAAATGCGTCTTCCAACTCATGCTCCTGCATAGGATGCTCCTTTGTCTTCCTGCGAACGGTTGCGCCTGATCAGGCGGAGGGCGTGAATCAGCGAAACGGACTGGCGCATATCGCTGATTTTCTCTTCGAGCGCCCGCAGTTCGGCGCTAAGAGCGTCGTCGGGCATATCTTCCAATTCCTCGGTGGTCGGAGGCATGAGCGCCTTCTCAAGCCGCCCGGTGAGTTCCTTCAACTGATCAACGCCGGGTTTGGGCCAATCGTATTTCGCGCCTCGCGTCTGCCCCATACGATCCAGTAGAGCCGAGATTTTCCATGTGAGTTCGCCTTCCTCGGCAAGGCATTCCAAGGACGTCATCTGCTCACGTGGTTTGGTGGGGATGAGCGCCAGAAAGTCCTTGGCATCGCGCTCTCTCAGCCGCCGCCGCTCCCGTTCATCAAGGATTTCGGTAACGAGATAGGCTTCCTGCATGTACTGGAATGCCGTTGTCAGGGCATAAGTGGCCTGTTCCATCGCGGTTTCGGGCTGTTCCGCCCCTTCGGCAATGCGATGGCGGATGATGCTCAAGGCTGTCATCTCGTCCCAAATGACCGTAATCGCCTTGCGGAGATCGGCTTCGAACGTTTCCACGTCGCGGAAAAGGCCGGAGTGACCTTCGATGCGGTCACAATCCCAATCAACGGCCTTCATGGCGGCATGCCCATAATACGGGCCATTGTAGCCAAGGCGATTGGGGAGCGGCCTCAGGTTCAACACATCTTGCCCGCCGACGCGGGAGGTGGTGTCGCGGTTGAACCCACGCGAGGCGGGCATTTCAACATGGTGGTCAGTGGTAGACATATCCGGTCCTCACGCTTCGATGACGGTTTCTTGGAGGGATGCCCACGCCTTGCGGACATGCTCGAAAGTGACGGGGTTCCCTGCGGCCAATGCCATTCGGCGAGCCAAACGGAAGGCTTTCGCGATCCGGCGCAATCCCGTCGGGTTGCTGGCAAAAGCGCGCAGAAACTCGCGGGATCGCCTGTCCGTCAGGCCCCATGCGTCAAAGAGGGCATCGGCATCTTCGGCACGGGCCGCACCGATCCGCAAGGGAGCCGTGATACGGCCCGCGAGTTGCGGAAGGCGGGCGATCTTGTCGGCAAGGTCCAGATGGCCGCAGAAGGCGATGGCAACACCGCTACGGTCATGAATGGTCCTGATGACCTCGAACCCCTTGCTGTTCAGGTGCTGGGCCTCATCGCAAAGGATGATGCCTTCCGTTCCCTGAACACGACTGACGATCTGGCGGCGAACGTCATCGGGCTTGCTCGGCACTTCGGTAATGCCCACCGCCTTGGCGACTTCCGTCAGGGTCGCGAACACGCTCCCGATATCGTCGGAAAACTGGCAATACCAGACGCTAGTTTCGGTGCTTTTCAGGCGCTCCATTGCCTGTGTCTTGCCGATCCCGGGCATTCCCGAAACCGAAACGATCTCGCCGTCTTCTTTCGCCAGCATCAAGGTTGCCAGAATATGTTCGGAGGTCGGCGTAGAGACGTAAACCCTTGTCGGGTCGCCCTGTTGCTGTTCGGGCGGTGGCGTTGTAGTGTTCCTGCTGTCCATTCCACATTCCTTTCCGGTTTTGGATATGGCCGAAGGCGGTTGCGACGCCTTCGGCCAGACACTCAGTCGTCAAAGCCGACCAAGCGCTTTTCGATCTCCCTGCCTTTTCGGGACAGTTCGATGACTTCCCTCAGAAGAGCCGAGTTGTCCTGCTGAGCGGGCGTCGGCTTTCTGGTGAAAATGGGCTGTATGATTGAAGGCGACGGCGGTGTGCTGATAGGCAACGGCGCAACGGCCGACTTCATTTCGATCTGCGACATGCGCCCGATAGCCTTGGCCTTGGCCTTCGTAGCCTTGATAGAATTACGCTTTTCGCGGGCGTAGGCCTTTGCGTCTTCCTCGGAATTGAAGCCGCGAGCCTCAAGGCAGACGATCCGTTCGGCAATGTATCGGCCATCAACCGTTTCAGCCCAAACGGGGTCTTTCAAATTGTCGGGGTCATAGAAAACGACGATTTCCTGACCTGCGTAACGCAACAATTCCGGGTGATGGAAACGGTTTTCGTGAGGGCGCTTGCCGATAGTCACCGTACCGGACGGTGACACCGTGCGACGGATAGCGGTGAAGAAGAAGTATCGGCGCTGGAACTCCGCCAACTGGCGAACCTGTGTCGTCTCCAGTCCGGCTTGAAAGGCCTGACGGTGCGAGATTTTGTAAGCCACCTTGCTCTTGCGGTCGGTACGGGTGTTGTAGTGCTCGACGGCCTCGGCAAGGACCTGCTCGAAAAGGGCGAGATCGATAGCGGTTTCCGCATAGTTCTCAGGCTTTTCGGTAGGATTGCGCCCGGTGTAGGCTCCGGCGCAACGCGGGTCTTTCTCCGAACGCTCCTTCACCTCGGCAAAGCACCGTTCAACGGTCTTTGAACGACCGTTATAGGGCTTCGTAAAGATCGGTTCGCAGCCGACGCGGGGCAGGATACCGGGGAGATCGGTTTCCTTGATCTTGAAGCGGTTACGCTTCTTTGCGCCTGCTGTGATCGTCTTATTGGCGGCGGCGCGGGTGTTGTCGAACTGGGCCACCTTGGCAATGCCATAGGTAACGAATGACTGGCAGAGCGCCCTACGATACGCATCGGCGCTTTCCGTCTCGCCCACGTGATAGGACAGCATCATGTTGGTGGCCACGTCCTGCACCATGACGACGCATACGCGAATGATGCGCTGATCGGGCAACCGGACGAAAAGGTCCCATTCGCGTCCGTCGAGGCTGATCATGTCCAGCGGCTTCATACCGGAGCGATCACGCCCGGAGTGAGGATGCGCATTTTGCAATGCCTCCTCACCGTCGCGCCAGAGAATTCGGACATCGGCAGGCAAGGCATCCCAGCGCCGTTTCAGGGTCTTGGCGCTTGGAACCTCACCCCAGCCGTTCTTGACAGCGGCACGCACTGTGCGTTCCCACACTGCCTGTGCCTGCGGCTGCTCCATTCGACCATAATCAGCAAAGAAATAGCTGAGGATTTCCTGCGAGATATCCTCTTTCTGGCGAGGTTTGTAATCCTTGACGAGTGAGGGAAGCCAATCGGCTTCAGGAACCTCTCTGACAGCCTTCCACGCCCGTTTGACGGTGGAAACACTGGAACCATGTATGTTCGCCACGTCAACGAGGGCAACCGTCAAGCTCTTGCCCTCGGCAATGAGCGCAGCAACCGCTTTCAGCATTCCGTAGCGAGCTTCGGCATCGGCACGAAGTGAGGCAGGGGCCTCAGCGAACCTTTGCCAAGAAGAACGGCGCTCTGCATCGCCATCAGTGTCGGTCTGCGTATCTACAAGGCCCTGCAAGGCGACAGGTAGCGTTTCATACTGGTAGATGAAACCAAGCTGATTACCTTTTGCCATCCCTGTTTCTTGAACGGCACCAAGTTTAGCGAGTTGACGAATGAGGGTTGACTTATGTGTTGAAAGTCCCGCCGCATTCGCTATGGCCCGAATTGTGGACAGTGAGATGTATCTCATATGCCCGCCCCGCGACCGCGAAGATATGCTACGATTTGCGCCCGAATTTCCGCAGCCCTCGGGCCATCCCACGATCCAACAAGAGCCGAGCGCACGTTTTGCTGATGATAACCGTTGGCCTTGCACCAAGAGTGAAGGCTTTCACCAATGGTTATAAATGCGCCGCGAACGCTCGCATTCAGTTGCGGGCCGGGTTCAGGACGGTTATGATGTGTTGTTTTTTGGTTCATTATGAGGATTTAATAGTCCAAATCGAACCAGTTTGCAAGGGTGTTTATTATGGCGATTGTTGACGCCAAAGTCGTGTTGGAACGGTTGAAGTTTAAGCTCTCGGTGAAGACCGATGCCGAGCTTGCAGAGAAATTGGGCGTTCCTTATCAGACGCTTAACTCATGGAAAAAAAGGGGATCGATCCCTATGGATGTCCTCGTGGAGGCATCCGAAAAGTACCGCATTTCTCTCGACTATATGTTCACATTGAACAACACCGTTGAGGATGAGGATTATATCTACCTCATGTATGAGGCTGCTGAGATTGCTGCCGGGGAAGCATTCGATGAGCAAAAGGCCGAAAATCTGAATCGCGAAGAATTTCTAGTCTATTTCCGCCGTCTTCGGATGAATTTTGAGCATCAGTGCATTAAACTCTCTCTAAGAGAGAAAATAGAACTTAGAAATGCTATATCTGTAATTAAAGATGATTGGTACAGTAAGGGAGTTGTTGGGAAATATACACCAAGAGCGCAACCCTTCGTGTTTCGGCCTGACAGAGATGATGCAGAGACGTAATCGGCCGTAAAATCCCGCCACACCTAGAAGAATGCGCACACCTTTGGCGATTTAGCCGCCTTTATATTTCAATGAGTTACAATGCTGATCCGCCACACTTAGTGTGCGGAAATGGCTCTTTTTGCCCGGAAGGGTCAAACCATCTGTCCGCCCTCAGCCGTGCGCCGCACCGGGCCGGACCTCCCCGTCCCCCTGCCGCTCGTCGTTTCCGAGCAAGGGTGCCGATGGCGGGCCCGCGCCATCGAAGCGCTGGAAGAACAAAAGCGTTCCTTCGAAATCGTATGCACCAGCAAGGCGACCGGCGGCCAGCTGGCGGCGGTGCAGGCCGGCCTGGGGGTTTCGCCCCTGCCGGCATCCGTCATTGCAGGCCATGCCGAAATCCGGGTGCCGCCGGAAGGCCTCCCCCTTCTCGATCCCTGCGAACTCGGACTGGTCCGTGCCGAGGGGGCGAGAACGAGCCGGCCGGTCTCCAGCGTGGTCAAGGAAATCCTGGCGGTTTTCGGCATTCCGCGCTGACAGACGCCGGCCGCATCGTGGTGTCAGGTGGAAATCGTGGTGTCAGGTGGAAGAGGAAGCCGGCCCCTTTCATCCGACACCCCTCGCCTTCGGCACCCAAATCAGGCTAGGATTCCATCCGAAGAGGGCGAATCCGGTATGAAATCCGCATCTCGATCCATATCAGCCATTGCTGTGGAGATTTCACGTCCATGATCCAGGTTCCCTATTTCGACAATGCCGAGGTCGAACTGGCCGAGGACATCGACGATCCCGATGCGGCAACGGCGCTACAGGCATTTCTCTCGCTCACCGCCGCGGACCGGCTGGCGGACTCCCGCCATGTGTTTGCCTACTACCGCGACTTTCACGAAGCCGTTGGCGGCGAGGACTGGCTCGACGAGCGGATGGGCGTGCCGGAAACCCCCGCCGACATCTGGAAGCATGTGACCCCCGGGCCCGTCCTGTTCGAAAACGGCAGGAAGGACGACACCAGCTGGTATGTCGTGATGGAAGCGGAATGCCGGTGGGAAGAAGAGCACGGCCTGATGATGGTGTGGCGAAACGGCACGGCCCTTTGCAAGGTCGGCGGTTATGACGGACATCCCACCAATGTGAACGCCTATGCGGATCCCGGCCTCGCCGATGTGGTCTATGCCGCGACGAACAAGACATACAGGACGTATCTGAATGGAAAATGAAATAACGGCATTCGGGGACGGCGACGAGCGAAATGGCGGCACGGACCGCCTCGTCGAGGCGGCGCATGCCGGCAGCGCTGCGGCCCAACGGGCGACGGGCGACGGGCGCCCGGATGGCGAATCCGCGTCTTCAATGCCGCGGGACACGCCTTTTCCTCTCTCCGCGCAGCCGCAGAACGCGAAAGGCGGTGCCCTTCCGGGTCATCTTGCCGGCCTGACGGAACGGGCCCGCTCCTATGTCGAGGCCGCCAGTTCCGCCAACACGCGGCGCGCCTATGCCTCGGACTGGAAGCATTTCTCCACCTGGTGCCGGCGCCAGAACCTGTCTCCCCTGCCCCCCGACCCGCAGGTCGTCGGCCTCTACATCACCGCCTGCGCTTCCGGCACCGCCGAACGCGGCATGAAGCCGAACACCGTGTCGACGATCGAACGGCGCCTGTCGGCCATCAGCTGGAATTGCGCCCAGCGCGGCATGTCGCTCGACCGCCGCGACCGCCATATCGCCACCGTGCTGGCCGGCATCCGCAACCGTCACGCCGCGCCCCCGCGCCAGAAGGAAGCGATCCTGCCGGAGGATCTGATCGCCATGCTGGAAACGCTCGACCGCGGCACCCTGCGCGGCCTGCGCGACCGCGCCATGCTGCTGCTCGGCTTTGCCGGCGGCCTGCGCCGCTCGGAGATCGTCGGCCTCGATTGTTCGCGCGGCGAGACGGAGGACGGCCGCGGCTGGATCGAAATCTTCGACAAGGGCATGCTGATCACCCTGCGCGGCAAGACCGGCTGGCGCGAGGTGGAGGTTGGCCGCGGTTCGTCGGATGCGACCTGCCCCGTCGTCGCCGTCGAGACCTGGCTCAAATTCGCCAGGATCATCCGGGGTCCGCTCTTTCGTCGCGTCCGCGGCCGGGGAAAGGACGTCGGCCCGGAGCGCCTCAACGACCAGGAAGTCGCCCGCCTCATCAAACGGGCCGCCCTGGCCGCCGGCGTGCGCGGCGACCTGTCCGAGGCGGAACGCGAGCAGAAATTCTCCGGCCACTCGCTGCGCGCAGGCCTCGCCTCCTCGGCGGAAGTGGACGAACGCTATATCCAGAAACAGCTTGGCCACGCCTCCGCCGAAATGACCCGCCGCTACCAGCGCCGCCGGGATCGCTTCCGCGTCAACCTGACCAAGGCAGCCGGGCTCTGACGCCGGGAAACTGAAAACACAAGCCCACACCGGCGCGGGCTGCGATCACGCCGGGGCGATTCGTTGTCCGGCACCGGAACGGGAACGCATCGGGTCATTATTTTGCGCCGCGGTCGATATTCCGGCCATCGGCGGCCGTCGAATCCGAAAGACGATTGCCCACTTCCGGACGGCTCCTCACAAAGATATGATGGACCATTGCGGCGACAGGGGCGGTGAGAACTGCGAAAATGCCTCATTCGAAGATTGGGATGATTCGAACGGCGCGGATGCCCCAAGGGTGCAGTGCAAACCGGGCCGTTGCGTCGGATCATGCGGTCTGGCCGTCCTGGCCGGGTGCCGGATATGGGACAGCCTGCACTCAATCCGGATGGAAGGTGACGGGCGACCACATTCATTTGATCGCCATCGCTATCTCTTCCGGCATTAGATCGGTATGATGTCTTCGAGACCTGCATGATTCGAAGCGATCGCAGGTGGAGCCTCACCAAGACCATGAAGATGCTTCGCCTGTAATGTTCACAAATGGTGGAACAGGCTGGAGGCTCAGGTGACGCTCCTTTCCGGTTTCGAAGTTTTCGGCAGCAATGCCGTCAAAAGGCCCTTTTGTCAGCCAACCGTGTTCCGTTCGATTCTCTTGTCGCGAGGTCCACATGCAATCGCAGGATTCTGACGTCTTCCGCCTCTTCTCGGAGATCTACAGCAGCGAAACGCAAGAGGAGATGAGCCTTCAACAATATCTCCTTGCTTGCCGCGAGAACCCGTCCATGTACGCCACGGCGGCCGAACGAATGGTCAAGTCGATCGGCGAGCCGAAGCTGATCGACACCAGTACGGATGCCCGGCTGGGCCGGATCTTCACCAACCGGACCATCAAGATCTATCCGGCCTTCGCCGATTTCTACGGCATGGAAGAGACGATCGAGCGGATCGTCGGCTATTTCCGCTACGCGGCCCAGGGGCTGGAGGAGCGCAAGCAGATCCTCTATCTGCTCGGCCCCGTCGGCGGCGGCAAGTCGTCGCTGGCCGAACGGCTGAAGAAGCTCATGGAGAAGGAGCCGATCTACACGCTGAAGATCGGCGACCAGATCAGCCCGATCTTCGAATCGCCGCTCGGCCTGTTCCATCCCGACCGCATGGGCGATCTTCTCGAGGACAAGTACGGCATCGCGCGCCGGCGGCTGACCGGCATCATCTCGCCGTGGGCCGCCAAGCGGCTCGACGAGATCGGCGGCGACATCTCGAAGTTCAGCGTCGTCAAGCTGACGCCGTCGCGCCTGCGCCAGATCGGCATCGACAAGACCGAGCCGGGCGACGAGAACAACCAGGACGTTTCCTCGCTCGTCGGCAAGGTCGACATCCGCCAGCTCGAGCATTTCAGCCAGTCGGACCCCGACGCCTATTCCTACAGCGGCGGCCTGAACCGGACCACGCAGGGGTTGCTGGAATTCGTCGAGATGTTCAAGGCGCCGATCAAGGTGCTGCACCCGCTGCTGACGGCGACGCAGGAAGGCAACTACAACGGCACCGAGAATTTCGGCGCCTTCCCCTTCCAGGGCATCATCCTCGCCCATTCCAACGAATCGGAATGGCTCCAGTTCAAGAACAACAAGAACAACGAGGCCTTCCTCGACCGCATCCTGGTGGTCAAGGTGCCCTATTGCCTGCGCGTCACGGAAGAGCGGCAGATCTACGAGAAGCTGCTGCGCGAAAGCGAGCTGGCCGACAGCCCCTGCGCGCCGGAGGTTCTGGAGACGCTGAGCCGCTTCACCGTGTCGACCCGGCTGACCGTCCACGAGAACTCGCCGCTCTACACCAAGATGCGCGTCTATGACGGCGAGAACCTCAAGGACGTCGACCCCAAGGCGAAGTCGGTTCAGGAATACCGCGACGCCGCCGGCGTCGACGAGGGCATGACCGGCATCAGCACCCGCTTTGCTTTCAAGGTGCTGTCGCAGACCTTCAACTACGACACCAGGGAGGTGGCGGCCGATCCCGTCCATCTGATGTACGTTCTCGAACAGGCGATCCGGCGCGAGCAGTTCCCGCAGGAGATCGAGGCGCGCTATCTCGACTTCATCAAGTCCGAGCTGGCGTCGCGCTATGCCGAGTTCATCGGCCACGAGATCCAGAAGGCCTATCTGGAGTCCTACAGCGAATACGGGCAGAACCTGTTCGACCGCTACATCGCCTATGCCGACGCATGGATCGAGGACCAGGACTACAAGGACCCCGACACGGGGCAGATCCTCAACCGAGAGATTCTCGATCGCGAGCTGTCGCAGATCGAGAAGCCCGCCGGCATCGCCAACCCGAAGGATTTCCGCAACGAGGTGGTGAAGTTCACCCTGCGGGCCAGGGCGAGGAACAACGGCCAGAACCCGTCCTGGACGAGCTACGAGAAGCTGCGCGAGGTGATCGAGAAGCGCATGTTCGGCCAGGTCGAGGACCTGCTGCCGGTCATCAGCTTCGGTTCCAAGAAGGACAGCGCCACGGAAAAGCAGCACACCGAGTTCGTCCAGCGCATGGCCGAGCGCGGCTATACCGAACGGCAGGTGCGGCGGCTGGTCGACTGGTACATGCGGGTGAACAAGGCAGGGTGACGGCGAGCCGGACGTCGGGAAAAGAGACCATCTCATGCGGAATTTCATCGACCGTCGTCTGAACCCGAAGGACAAGAGCCTTGGCAACCGCCAGCGTTTTCTTGCACGGGCCCGCAAGGAACTGAGGCGTATCGTCACCGAGCAGATCAAGACCGGCAAGATCGCCGATGTCGATGCCGAACATGTCGTGCCGATGCCGGTCGGCGGCACTTCCGAGCCGAGTTTCCGGCCGGCGGCCGGCAGCGGCAGCCATGCGCACGTCCTGCCGGGCAACAAGGAGTTCATGCCCGGCGACCTTCTTCCCAAGCCGCTCGGCAGCGCCGGCGGCGGCGCCGGCAGCGAGGGTGCCGGCGGCGACGGCGACATGCAGGACGATTTCCGGTTCGCGCTGTCGCGTGAGGAGGTTCTCGACCTGTTCTTCGAGGATCTGGAACTGCCCGATCTCGTCAAGCTGGACCTGAAGGAGATCGTGTCCTTCCGGTCGCGCCGGGCCGGCTATGCCGTGACCGGCGCGCCGACCAACATCAATGTCGGGCGCACCATGCGCAACAGTTTCGGCCGCCGGCTGGCGCTCGGGCGGCCGAAACAGGCGCAGCTGGACGCGATCGCGGCCGAGATCGCCGCGCTCGAAGCCCGGAAGAAACCCGATGCGGAGACCGGCAAGCGTCTGGACGCCCTGCGCAAGGAACTGGACAGGCTGCTGCGCAAGCGCAAGCTGGTGGCCTATGTCGATCCGGTCGATATCCGCTTCAACCGGCTGGAGCCGCAGCCGGTGCCCAACGCCAATGCGGTGATGTTCTGCCTGATGGACGTTTCCGGCTCGATGGGCGAGCGGGAAAAGGATCTGGCCAAGCGCTTCTTCGTGCTTCTGCATCTCTTCCTGAAGCGGCGTTACGAGCGCATCGAGATCGTCTTCATCCGCCACACCCACGAGGCCCGCGAGGTGGACGAGGAGACCTTCTTCTACAGCCCGCAGAGCGGCGGCACGACGGTGTCGACGGCGCTGGAGGAGATGCGGCGCATCATCGAGGAGCGCTATCCGAGCGGAAGCTGGAACATCTATGCCGCGCAGGCCTCCGACGGCGACAACGCGGCCAGCGATTCGGACCGCTGCGTCGGGCTGCTGGACCAGGAGCTGATGCGGCTTTGCCAGTATTACGCCTATGTCGAGATCATCGACGAGCGCGAGAGCCACATCTTCCGGTCGGCGGAAAACGGGACCGCGCTCTGGCGCTCCTACCGCCGCGTCTGCGACAAGTGGAGCAATTTCCAGATGACGCGGATCGCCACGCCCGGCGATATCTATCCGGTTTTCAGGAAGCTCTTCTCCCGGCAGGCAGCCGAATGAAACGATGGGACGGTAGGGAAACATGAGCAGGCAAGCCCGCACGTCAGACCTTCTGTTCGACGGATCCGACTGGAATTTCGCAACGCTCTCGCGCACCTACGACGCGATCGAGACCGTCGCCCTCGAGGACCTCCAGCTCGACGTCTACCCCAACCAGATGGAGATCATCTCCTCCGAGCAGATGCTGGACGCCTATTCCTCGATCGGCATGCCGCTGATGTACCGGCACTGGTCGTTCGGCAAGCGCTTCGTGCGCGAGCAGCACCTCTACCGCAAGGGCTATCTCGGCCTCGCCTACGAGCTGGTGATCAACTCGAACCCCTGCATCACCTATCTGATGGAGGAGAACACGATGGCCATGCAGGCGCTCGTCACGGCGCACGCCGCCTTCGGCCACAACCACTTCTTCAAGAACAACTATCTGTTCCGGCAATGGACCGATGCGGCGGCGATCCTCGACTACATGGAATTCGCCAAGTCCTACATCGCCCGCTGCGAGGAAAAGCACGGGCTGGCGGCGGTCGAGTCGATCCTCGACGCGGCGCACGCGCTGATGGACCAGGGCGTGTTCCGCTACCGCCGTCCGCCGCGGCTTTCCATGCAGGCCGAACGCGAGCGGATACGCGACCGGCTGGAGCATGAGGAGCGCACCTTCAGCGATCTGTGGCGGACGTTGCCGGCTTCCCGCGACGACGCCATTTCGGACCGGCCCGACGACGAGGCGGAGCGCCGCAAGGCGCTCAACCTGCCGGAGGAGAACCTGCTCTACTTCCTGGAGAAGACCAGCCCGGTGCTGGAGCCGTGGCAGCGGGAAATCCTGCGCATCGTCCGCGTCGTCGCGCAATATTTCTATCCGCAGCGCCAGACCAAGGTGATGAACGAGGGCTGCGCCACCTTCGTCCACTACACGATCATGAACACGCTGTTTGACCAGGGCAGGATCGGCGAAGGGACGATGCTGGAAATCCTGCAAAGCCACTCCAACGTCGTCTTCCAGCCGTCTTTCGACGATCCGCGCTTCTCGTCCTTCAACCCGTACGCGCTGGGCTTCGCGATGATGCAGGACATTCAGCGCATCTGCACCGAACCGACGGCGGAGGATCGCGACTGGTTTCCCGACATCGCCGGCAATGGCGACTGGCGTGCGACGCTGCTGGACGCCTGGGCCAATCATCGCGACGAATCCTTCGTCCTCCAGCACCTGAGCCCGGCGCTGATGCGGAAATTCCGGATGTTCGTGCTGGACGACGAGGCCGGCGAAACCCACTACAAGGTCGCCTCGATCCACGACGAGCGCGGCTACGCGAAGGTGCGCGCGGCGCTGGCCCGCAGCTTCGACGTCAGCGCGAACCAGCCGGATATCCAGGTGGCCGATGTCGATCTTCTCGGCAACCGGCACCTGCGCCTGCAACACACCGTCCATGACGGCATCCTGCTGGCCGAGGGCAGCCGCGACGCCACCTTGCGCCATGTCCGCCGCCTGTGGGGCTACGACGTCAGCCTCGTCGGCGTCGATCCCGCAGGGGAGACGCTTTACGAAGCCTCGTCGGACGGCTGACGGGCCACCGAGGCCCGCTTCGACCATGCAGGCGGATTTTCAGTCTGCCTGACGTCCCCCTCCAGCCACGCCTTCCCCTGCCGGACCTCGTTCACGCCGAAAGCGGGGTGGACGGTTTCCACGAAATGCTGCGCGGCAGAGCGCCTGCTTCAGGAGCCGCGCTGCCGATTTTCCGGCGATGGCCTGCGGACCCGCATCGACGCCTCGCATCAGGAAAAGCCTGAAAATCCCAAGACATGGGCGAAAGACCGTTTGCCTGAAAATGTGCAGCGAGCCCCGCCGGTTGCGCCCGAGCGGGTTTGCGCCGCGAAAAGCGGTTGCAATATTGCAGAAAAAATGCAAGATAAAATTCGCCAGCACAGTGAAGCATTGGCCTGAACGGTGCTCAGGGGAATTCACAACAAATTGGGGATATCAAAATGAAGACTGCCCACAGGACAGCCATCTTCGGCGCGGCCATTCTGGCCTCCGCCGGCCTTTTCACGGCGCAATCCGCCGCCGCCAGAGACCTCACCATCTCCTCCTGGGGAGGAAACTTCCAGGACGCCCAGCGCGAGATCTTCTTCAAGCCCTTCGCCGAGAAAACCGGAAAACCGGTGCTGGACGAGTCGTGGGATGGCGGCTTCGGCGTTCTTCAGGCCAAGGTGAAGGCCGGCGCACCCAACTGGGACGTCGTTCAGGTCGAAGCCGAGGAACTGGAACTCGGTTGCTCCGACGGCCTGTTCGAAACCATCGACTGGAGCAAGGTGGGCGACAAGAGCAAGTTCCTGCCGGCAGCAGTCAGCGATTGCGGCGTCGGCGCCATCGTGTGGTCGACGGCCATCGCCTATGACGGCGCGAAGCTTGCGGAAGGCCCGCAGTCCTGGGCCGATTTCTGGGACGTGGAAAAGTTTCCGGGCAAGCGTGCCCTGCGCAAGAGCGCCAAGTACACGCTCGAATTCGCGCTGCTGGCCGACGGCGTCGACAAGGACGAGGTCTATGAGGTGCTGTCGACGCCGGAGGGCGTGGACCGCGCGTTCAGGAAGCTCGAGGAACTCAAGCCGAACCTCGTCTGGTGGGAAGCCGGCGCCCAGCCGCTTCAGCTTCTGGCCTCCGGCGAAGTCGTCATGACCTCCGCCTATAACGGCCGCATCACCGGGATCAACCGCAGCGAAGGCAAGGACTTCAAGGTCGTATGGCCGGGCAGCATCTACGCCATCGACAGCTGGGTGATCCTGAAGGGAGCGGAAAACAAGGATGCCGCGCAGGATTTCATCGCCTTTGCGAGCCTGCCGGAAAACATGGCCAAGCTGCCGCCCTACATCGCCTACGGCCTGCCCAACACGGACGCAGCTGCCGCGGTCGCGCCGGAATATGCCGCCGACCTGCCGACGGAAAGCGCAAACATCGCGGACGCCATTTCGCTGGACGTCGATTTCTGGATCGACAACTCCGAGGCTCTGACCCAGCGCTTCAACGCCTGGCTCGCACGCTGAACGATCCTTTCGACGATTGACCGCAAGACGCGGGCGGGTTTTCGAACCTGCCCGCGATCTTCCGCATCGGCCATCCGTTCGTTCCGGTCCGGCGGGAACGGCGGTAAAACAGCTGGAGAGCGCCCGTGACAGACATTCGTATCCGCTTCGACGGAATCAGCAAATCCTACGGCCCGCTCAAGGTCGTGGACAATCTTTCTCTCGACATCGCCAAGGGCGAGTTCGTCAGCCTTCTCGGCCCCTCCGGTTCGGGCAAGACCACGCTTCTGATGATGCTCGCGGGCTTCGAGGCGCCGACCGAAGGCCGGATTTTCGTGGATGGCCGCGCCGTCAACGACGTCCCGACCTATCGCCGCGACATGGGCGTGGTGTTCCAGAACTATGCGCTGTTTCCCCACAGGACGATCGCCGAGAACGTCGCCTTTCCCCTGCGCATGCGCGGCGTCGCCAAGGCGGAAATCGCCGAGCGCGTGACGCGGGCGCTCGACATGGTGCAGCTTTCGGCGCTGCGCGACCGCTGGCCCGCCCAGCTTTCCGGCGGCCAGCAGCAGCGCGTCGCACTCGCCCGCGCCCTGGTCTTCGAGCCGCGCGTGGTGCTGATGGACGAGCCGCTCGGCGCGCTCGACAAGCAGCTGCGCGAGCAGATGCAGCTCGACATCCGCGCCCTTCACAACCGCCTCGGGCTGACCATCGTCTTCGTGACGCACGACCAGTCGGAAGCGCTGACCATGTCCGACCGGATCGCCGTGTTCAACAAGGGCAAGATCGAGCAGATCGGCAGCCCCCGCGTGATCTACGACGAGCCGAAGACCCGGTTCGTGGCCGAATTCATCGGCGAGACCAACCTTGCGGAAGGAACCGTCGAAAGCGTCAGCGGCAACGCGGCGCGCATCGCCCTGAAGTCCGGCAGCCATGTCGTCGCCAGCCTGTCGGAGCCGGCCACCGGCGGGCAGGACGTGCTGGTCTCGATCCGGCCCGAGCGGATCGAGCTGAAGGACCACGCCGGCGGCGGCGAAAACAGCCTTTCTGCTAAGGTCGCCGATTGCGTCTACCAGGGCGATCACCTGCGCGTCCAGCTCGACGACGGCGCGCACGGCTTCGTCGTCCGGCTCGACCGCAAGTTCCGCGAATGGCAGCCGGGCGCCTCCGTGGTCGCCGAATTCCGGGCCGAAGATTGCCGGGTGATCGCCCGATGAGCGCGCGATCCTCCGGAAAGACCGGCGTCTTTCTCCTGCTGGCGCCGCTGATGCTCTTCCTCGCCCTCTTCTTCGTCTGGCCGCTGGTCACGATGATGTCCCAGGCGGTTTCCGACACGGCCGTGCTGCGCGTCCTGCCGAGGACGGCGGAAGCGGCGGCCGGGTGGGACCGGGTTTCGCCGCCCACGCCGGAAATGAAGGCGGCGATGGTGGACGACCTGAAGGCGGCGACGGACGCGCAGGCGGTCGGCGACATGGTCAGCCGGCTGAACAGCGCCCAGTCCGGCTTCCGCACGCTGATGTCGAAGACGATCCGGACGCTGGCGACCGCCGATCCGGCTCCCGATCTTGCCGCCATCGATCCCCGCTGGGAGAGGCCGCAATTCTGGATCGCCATCGCCGACGCGCTTTCGCCGCTCACCGACCGCAACATTCTCGCCGCGGTCGACATGGGCCGCGACACGTCCGGGGCCATCGTCCGCCTGCCCGAAGAGGCCTCGGCGAACCTGCCCATCCTGCTGCGCACCTTCTGGATCGCCGCCCTCGTCACCCTTGCCTGTGTGGTGATCGGCCTTCCCTATGCGATGGCGACCGCCGCCGCTGAAGGGTGGAAGCGCAACCTGCTGCTGGCGGCGGTGCTGTTGCCGCTATGGACGTCCCTTCTGGTACGCACGGCGGCCTGGTTCATCATTCTCCAGGAACAGGGCCTGATCAACGATCTCCTCCAGGCGCTGCGGCTGACGGACGGGCCGGTCGCGCTGATCTTCAACCGGACGGGCGTCGTCATCGCCATGACCCACGTGCTCCTGCCGTTCATGGTCCTGCCGATCTACAGCGTGCTGATCTCCATTCCGAAGAACCTGATGCCGGCCGCGTCCTCGCTGGGGGCGAACCCGCTCAGGGCCTTCTTGGAAGTCCTGCTGCCACTGAGCCTGCGCGGCGTCGCCTCCGGGGCGCTTCTCGTCTTCATGTCGGCCATCGGCTACTACATCACGCCCGCCCTGATCGGCGGACCGGGCGACCAGATGATCAGCTCCGTCATCGCGTTCTACGCGACCGGAACGGCCAACTGGGGAATGGCCGGCGCGCTCGGCCTCGTTCTCCTCGTCATCACCATCGCGCTCTACGCGGTCTACGGACGCCTGTCCGCGGAAGACCCGAGGAGGACATGAACATGCTCAACGTCACCAGGCTTGTGTTCACGACGGCGGTCATCGTGTTCCTCATCGCGCCGCTTCTCGCCATCCTGCCGCTGGCCTTCACGTCCAGCGCCTTCCTCAACTATCCGATACCGTCCTGGTCGACGCGCTGGTTCGCGGAGCTGGTGAACGCCGACGCCTGGCGGCGGTCGATCGTCAACAGCCTGATCATCGGCCTCGGCACGACGCTGCTGGCCACCGTTCTGGGGATGCTGGCATCCCTCGGACTGCGCAACCGGACGTCGATGCTTCTCAGCGCCGCCAAGACGGTCTTCCTGCTGCCAATGGTGGTTCCGGCGGTGGTGCTCGGAGTCGGCATGCAGGTGCTGTTCGTGCGGGTCGGCATCGCCAGCAGCTATGTCGGCGTCATCATCGCCCATACGGTCGTCGCCATCCCCTTCGTCGTCGTCAGCATCAGCGGGGCGCTCGCGGGCATCGACCGGCGGGTGGAGCTTGCCGCCGAAAGCCTCGGCGCGCCGCCGCTCACCGTCTTTCGCGAGGTGACGCTGCCGCTGGCCATGCCCGGCGTGCTCTCGGGCGCGGTGCTGGCCTTCGCCACGTCGCTGGACGAGGTCGTGCTGACGCTGTTCGTGGCCGGCCCCAACCAGCGCACGCTCGCCCGGCAGATGTTTTCCACGATCCGGGAAAACATCAGCCCGGCCATCGCCGCGGCGGCCTTCGTGTTCATCGTCGGAACCGTGACCATCGCGCTGCTCATGGCGTTGCTGAAGCGGCGCTCCCGTCACGCGGCCGCATGAGCGGCCTCAGAAGGTCGGGGGCGTATTGACCCAGATCAGCACCGTTTCGCCGTCGAAGCGGTTGCGCCAGGAATGGCGGCGGCGGCTCGCGAAGTAAAGCGAGTCGCCGGGGGAGAGTTCGTAGAACTCCTGCCCGTCGAGAACGATCTCGAAACGGCCCGAAAGGACGAAGATGAACTCCTCCCCCTCGTGATGATAGGCGCCCTCGCTCGATGCGCCGGGGGCGAGGACGAAACGATGACAGTCCATCATGTTGCGGCCTTCGGCGAGCAGCTGGATGGTGACGCCGGGGGACATGGTCGGCCAGGTCCGCCATTCCCCGGATTTCACCAGACGCCGCTCGTCGGCCGGCTCCTCGCCGGAGATCTTCGAAATCGTCGTGCCGAAATATTCGGTGAGATCGCGCAGGTCGCGAATGCTGAAACCGTGCGAGGTGCGCTCGAACGTCGACAGTTTCGACGTCGCTATGCCGAGGTCGGACGCAACGGCCTCCAGGGTCTTGCCGGCCGCATGCCGCAGCGAGCGCAGGCGCGGCCCGATTTCCACGAAAGGATCTTCCGAGGCCGGGGCGGAAGCCGACGCGTCCGGCTCCTCCTCGATCTCCAGCGTCTCGCGGATGGCGGCCGGGTTGAGCCCCCGGTCGGTCCGCAGCCAGGCGATGTGCTTCAGGCGCGCAAGCTGCTCGGCATTGTATTGCCTGTGTCCCTTTTCGGTCCGGTCCGGCACGACCAGCCCCTGGCTTTCCCACAGGCGCAGGGTCGATGCGGAGACGCCGACGAGACGGGCCGCTTCCGCGACGCGATAGATCTGTTTGCTTTCGTTCATCTGCTTTCCGCTTCCGCAGTGGCTCCCTGCTCTCATTCCATATCGCTGCCGAACCCGCAAACGGCAACCGCAATTCGGGCCACGCCGACAGATCGGTACGGGAACCAGATTCAAGTTGCAATTTTGCAGAAAAAATGCAAACTTTTTAAAATCAATCCATCATCAGGATACACTCCCATGAATGCCATCACGCTTACAGACCGCAAGAACGCCGCCATTTCCCGAGGCGTCGGCATGACGACGCAGATCTACGCCGACCGCGCGGAGAATGCGGAGATCTGGGACAAGGACGGCAACCGTTACATCGACTTCGCCGCCGGCATCGCGGTCGTCAACACCGGCCACCGCCATCCGCGCGTCATCGAGGCGGTGAAGAAGCAGCTCGACCGCTTCACGCATACCTGCCACCAGGTGGTGCCTTACGAGAACTATGTCGAGCTTGCCGAACGGCTGAATGCGGCCACGCCCGGCGATTTCGCCAAGAAGACGATCTTCGTGACGACCGGCGCCGAAGCTGTTGAAAACGCGGTGAAGATCGCCCGCGCCGCCACCGGCCGGCAGGCCATCATCGCCTTCACCGGCGGCTTCCACGGCCGCACCTTCATGAGCATGGCGCTGACTGGCAAGGTGGTGCCCTACAAGATCGGTTTCGGCGCGATGCCGGGCGACGTCTTCCATGCGCCTTTCCCGGTGGAGCTTCATGGCACGACGGTCGAGCAGTCGCTGGCCGCGCTGAAGAAACTCTTCGCCGCCGATGTCGATCCCAACCGCGTGGCGGCGTTCATCGTCGAGCCGGTGCAGGGCGAGGGAGGGTTTTATCCGGTTCCCGCCGCCTTCATGAAGGCATTGCGCGAACTTTGCGACCAGCACGGCATCCTGCTGATCGCCGACGAGGTGCAGACCGGCTTTGCCCGCACCGGCAAGCTCTTCGCGATGGAGCATTACGGTTTCGCCGCCGACCTGATGACGATGGCCAAGGGGCTGGGCGGCGGCTTTCCGATCGCGGCGGTGACGGGCCGCGCCGAAATCATGGACGCACCGGGACCGGGCGGCCTCGGCGGCACCTATGGCGGCAACCCCATCGCCGTGGCGGCGGCGCACGCGGTTCTCGACGTCATTCGCGACGAGGATCTCTGCAACCGGGCCGAAAGCCTCGGCGCGCGGCTCAAGCAGCGACTGGCCTCGCTCAGGGACGCGGTTCCGCAGATCGCCGACGTGCGCGGACCGGGCTTCATGAACGCCGTCGAGTTCAAGGACGCCTCGACCGGCCTGCCGAGCGCCGAATTCGCCAACAGGGTGCGGCTGAAGGCGCTCGAAAAAGGCCTCATCCTCTTGACCTGCGGCACCTATGGCAATGTCATCCGCTTTCTCGCCCCCATCACGATCCAGGACGGCGTTTTCACCGAAGCGCTCGGCATTCTGGAGGAATCGCTGCGCGAAAGCGCGAAGGAAGCGTGAGCCATGACGATTTCCGATAAACTTCTCTCGCGGCTGAAAGACCCCGCGCTCGTCACCGGCAAGGTGCCGGTCGCGGGCGCGTGGATCGAAAAAGGCGATGGCGGCAAAACATTCGACGTGACCAACCCGGCCACCGGCGCGGTGATCGCCACGCTGCCGGATCTGTCGCGCGCCGAGACAGCGCGCGCCATCGACGCCGCGCATGACGCGCAGAAGGCGTGGGCGAGGAAGACCGGCAAGGAGCGCGCGGCGATCCTTCGCACGCTCTACGACCTCATGCTTGCCCATGCCGACGATCTGGCCACGATCCTGACGATGGAAATGGGCAAGCCGCTGGCGGAGGCGAGGGGCGAAATCCTTTACGGCGCGTCCTATGTCGAGTGGTTCGGCGAGGAGGCCAAGCGCGTCTACGGCGACACGATCCCCGGCCACCAGGCAGACAAGCGGATCATCGTCATCAAGCAGCCCATCGGCGTCGTCGCGGCGATCACGCCGTGGAATTTCCCCAATGCGATGCTCGCCCGGAAATTCGCGCCCGCCATCGCGGCGGGATGCGCGATGGTGGCCAAGCCGGCTGCGGAAACCCCGCTTTCGGCGCTGGCGCTGGCCGTGCTGGCGGAGCGGGCCGGCCTGCCGCTCGCTCTCTTCAGCGTCGTCACCTCGACGGATTCCGCCGCCATCGGCGAGGAGTTCACCGGCAACGAGCGGGTCCGCAAGCTCACCTTCACGGGATCGACCGGCGTCGGCAAGATCCTGATGCGCCAGGGCGCCGAACAGATCATGAAGCTCGGGCTGGAACTCGGCGGCAATGCGCCCTTCATCGTCTTCGACGACGCCGATCTCGATGCGGCTGTCGAAGGCGCGATGATCTCGAAATATCGCAATAACGGCCAGACCTGCGTCTGCGCCAACCGGATCTACGTGCAGGCCGGCGTCTACGACGCCTTTGCCGCGAAACTCGCCGAGAAGGTGCGCGCCATCAAGGTGGGCGACGGGTTCGAGCCGGGCGTGAGCGCCGGCCCGCTGATTTCCGAGAAGGCGGTGGCCAAGGTGCGCGAGCATATCGCCGATGCGGTGGCCAAGGGCGCCGGGGTGGCCCTCGGCGGCAAGCCGGATGCGCGCGGCGGCCTGTTTTTCGAGCCGACGATCCTGACCGGGGTGACGCCCGACATGAAGGTCGCCCGCGAGGAAACCTTCGGGCCCGTCGCCCCGCTCTTCCGCTTCGAAACCGAAGAGGATGTGATCGCTATGGCCAACGACACCGAATTCGGGCTGGCGTCCTATTTCTATTCCAGGGACGTCTCGAAGATCTTCCGGGTGGCCGAGGCGCTGGAATACGGCATGGTCGGCATCAATACCGGCCTGATCTCGACGGAAGTCGCGCCGTTCGGCGGCATCAAGCAGTCCGGCCTCGGCCGCGAGGGCTCGAAATACGGGATCGGGGATTATATCGAGATCAAATATCTCTGCCTCAGCATCTGAACAGACGCCGAAGGCCGAGCCCAGCGGGCGTATCGGGGGGCCGATACGCCCGTGATCTTCCGGCCGCTCCCGCCGGGGCATCGAACCGCCCGCCGGGGAGAGGCCGCGATTTCCGTGCGATCCTTCTGTCCTGTCCCGCGCATCTCCTGAGCGGAAGGGCCGCTTGCCGGCCTTTCAGGGAGAGCTTTCAAGCCCGACCAACGGAATGGCGAGGCGGATCGTAATCCCGTTCGCGTGCCATTCGCGGTGGACCGTGCCGCCGAGCTGGTTGTGCAGGATCGCCTTTTCCAGCCGGCTGCCGAAGCCTTCGGACGCATCGGGCCGCGGCGGCGGTCCCCCATGTTCGGACCAGACGAAATTCATGCTGCCGTCGTCGGCATCGATCTTCACCTGCAACTGTCCTTCGGGTACGGAAAGGCATCCGTACTTGACTGCGTTGGTGGTGAATTCGTGGAACAGCAGGGCGAGGCTGGTGAAGACGCCGCCCGACACCGCCACGTCGTTTCCGGTAATGGCCAGGCGGCAGGCATCCGCCGACTCGTAAGGGGCGACGACGGCGCGCAGCAATTCGCAGATCCCGACCGGGCCTGAGCCGTGCTGCGAGGAGGACATGGTCAGGTCGTGCGCCCGGGCAAGCGCCGCCAGCCGGTTGCGGATGGCCTGCGAGACCTCCTGGGGGGTCGTGGCCGAACCGCTGCTCAACGAGACGACCCCCATAGCGAGCGCGAAAACGTTCTTGATGCGATGATCCATTTCCCGCAGCATCAGCTGCTGGCGCTCGGCGGCCCGGCGCCGCTCGGTGATGTCGCGGGCGATCCTCGATATGCCGATCACCTGTCCCTCCGGGCCGTATACCGGCGAGCTTCTGAGGGAAATGTCGATGAGGCTGCCGTCCTTGTGCCTGTGGACGGTCTCGACCAGATGGACATGGCTGCCGGCTGCCCCGTTCGAAAGCATCTCGCGCCCTTCATCGAGCTGGCCTTCCGGGACGAGGATCTGCCATGACTTGCCGATCATCTCGGCGGCGGAGAAGCCGAACAGGCGTTCGGCCCCGCGGTTCCAGCTGGTGATCGTGCCGTCCAGGCTCTCGCCGACGATGGCGTCCTCCGACGATGTCACGATGGCCGCCAGCCATGCGGCGGTCGTCTGGGCGCGCTTGCGTTCCTCGATCTCGAAGCGGGCCCGCAGCAGCAACCTTGAGTTGTCGATGGCGATGGCCGCATGCGAGGCGATCATCAGCGCGATCCGCTCGCTCGTTTCGCTGAAGACATCCGGTTCGTCATGGCCGAAAAGCAGGCCGCCATGCACATCGCCGGAGCGGGAGACGACGGGCACGGCGAGATAGCTGACCACCGGCAGGTGGCCGCGCGGCATGCCGCCATCGCCGGACGGTGGTGTGCCGCAGCCGAGGCCATAGCGGGGGTCCTTGCGGACATCGCCGCAGCGGATCGGCGCGCCACCCTCGAAGGTCGGCTGGAAGAGCGCCGTCTTGCGCGGCATCCCGCTCTTCCCGAAGACCTCCCGCGGAGCCCCCGACAACGTATAGAGCTGATAGATCTCGCCGCTGGCGTTGATGGCGTTATAGAAGAATGCGCCGAATTTCGCCCCCGTCAGTTCCGTTGCCGCGTCCGTCACCACCTGGACGATACGCTCTATGTCCAGATCGCTGGCAATCGCCTGGGCCACCCGGTGCAGGGTTTCCAGGCTCAATTCCGGGGCGCCCGAAGACACGGAACGGGTATCGGGAGCGAGAAAACGCATGTGCCGCTCATGGGGAGGCTGCATCGAACTCATGTTTTCTCCAGTCGAGAGGAAACCGTTTTCATCGAACCTGATGGGTTTGATTAGCTATCACGAATAATCGCAATTGATGTATATTCCCATAAATTCAACTTTTGATAATCACTAATGGTTGTGATCGCTAATCGTTGGTTAACAGCGGCATCCGCGTCCGGCTGGCGAAACGCCGCGTGCCGGGAGGCCCGCCGGCGCCTAGGGCGCAAGGCTTTCCATCAGGAGACGGACTGCCTCATCGCGGCTCACTTTCGTCGGTGCGCCGAGCACGATGGCGACGTACAGTTCCCCGCCTCTCCTCGCCGTGAAGGCGATGTTGTTGATCCGCCCGCCGAGCGTTCCCGTCTTCATGCCGCAGGCGCCCGGCAGGCTGCTCAGAAGCCGGTTGGTGTTCGGATGGCTCCTGCCGTTCCACTCGAAGCTCTGCCGGGCGCACAGTTGCGCGATGCGGGGATGGCGGGCATGGACGTGGCGCACCAGTCGCAGCATGTCCGTCACCGTCGTCTGCTGATGCCGCCCGAGCCCGCTCGGCGAGGAGAAGGTGGTGGCTTCCATGCCGAGCACCTTCGCTCTTTCGTTGAGCAGGCGGGTGAAGGCTTCCGCCGATCCGCTGTGCCAGTCGGCCAGCGCATTGGCCGCCTCGTTGGCGCTGACCACGGCCGCCGCCTGCATCAACGTATCGATGCCCACGCGCTCCGCCGGGGCGAAGCCCCACCAGCTATCCACGCGCTCGACGTCCGCCGGCATCGCAAGCCGGGTCGCCGGGTCGAGGCCGCGTTCCTCAAGCCGCTCGTCGATCAGGCAGAGCGTCAGGAGCTTCGTCAGCGATGCGGGCGGATAGCGCCGGCTTTCCCTGAGGGAAAAGAGGATCTCGTCCTGCCGTTCCCGATAAAGCAGGGCGCTTGCTTCGGGAATGCCCGCTTCCAGCCTGCGCCGCGCGTCGCCGTCGTCTCCCACGCTCATTCGAGGCCTCTCAGCCAGGCCACCACCTCGTGAATGCGCGTGCTGTTGGAACCCTTGAACAGGACGGTATCGCCGTCGCACAATTCCTCCACGAGCATTGCCTTGAGCTGTTCGGGTTCCTCGACATGCGCGGCGCGCTTGCCGGGAGAAAGCAGTTCCCAGAACCCGGCATAGAGATCGCCGACGGCATAGACCCTGTCGATCCGGCTTCGGTTCACGATGGCGGCGAGTTCGGTGTGATAATGCGGCGCCTGGGGCCCGAGTTCGGCCATCTGCCCGAAAACGGCGATGCGGCGCCCGGAAGCGTCCTCGTCGTCGAGCCGCTCGATGGCCGCCTGCATCGAGCCGGGATTGGCGTTGTAGGCATCGTCGATGACCGTCAGCCGCCGATTGTCGAGTTCCAGCGCGATCTCCTGCCCGCGGCCGGGAAGCGCGGCGAAGGTCCGCAGCATCGGCAGGGCGGTCTCCAGCGGATAGCCGATCGCCGAGACGGCAGCCAGCACCGCGAGGCTGTTCAGGGCCATATGGGCACCCGCTGCGCCGATCCCGTAGACGACATCGCGCCCGCCGATTGCCGCATGGACCCGGCCTTCGGATGGCGAATAGGACAGCAACCGGTAGTCGCAATCCTCCGCGCTGCCGTAATGCAGCACCTGCAATCCTCTTCTCTGCGCCAGACGCAGCACCGTCTGCCATTCGAGCATGTCGCGATTGAGGATGGCGACGCCGCCGGGCTCCATGCCGCTGAAGATCGCGCCTTTCGTGGCGGCGATATCGGCAATCGTGCTCGTTTCGCTGAGATGGGCGGGAAGCACGTTGGTGAAGATCGCCACATGCGGCCTTGCCATGCGGGCGCTCTGCCCCATCCGCCCGACCGCCAGTTCCATGACGATATGCTTCGTCCGGCGGTCGAAGGAGGCAAGGTTCCACGCCACGCCGAACGGCAGGTTGGCGTTTTCGCGGCTCTGCTCGACGCTTCCCCACGCCTGAAGGACATGGGCCAGCATGGCGACGCAGGTGGTCTTGCCGGCGCTTCCGGTAATGCCGATGACCTTTCCGCCGATCTTGCCGCGGGCATGGTGTCCCAGCGCAAGGACCGCCTTTTTGGTATCGGCGACGGTCAGAACGGGAATGCCGAGACGATCCAGCGCAGGGTCCATCGCCGTTGCAAGCACCGCGGCCGGCTTCGGACGAAGGTCGCCAAGCGACCGCAGCGGGATCCCTTTCGCCTCCCCGTGCGCTCTCGACACGACCATGTCCCCGGGGCGGTAGGCCGGCGCGTAAGGGCAGATGCCACCAGCCGACCAGCCCTGCGGCGGCTTCACGGCCCAGGTCCCGCCGGTCGCCTGCTCCATCTCGGCGGCGGTCCAGACGGAAGGTGGTTCTCCGGTCGTCTCCGCCTCGCCGGGCTCCGCTTCCAGATATTTCAGATAGGCGACGAAGCCGGACAGGTAATGCTCCACATCGTCGATGCGCACGCGAAACGCGTGGTGGCGAATGAAGAAACTGCCGGCGATGCCGGCGGGATTGGCGAAGTACATCGCAAGTTCCGGCCAGAAATGCCCGTTCAAAAGATAATGGGCGCGGGCATGCAGCGCGCGATGGAACTTGTCGAGATCGATGGCGTCGAGGAGATGCCGGTTGGCGTCGTCGGCCTGCAACCGGGCGATCATCTGCCGGGCGGCCATCATCAGTTCCAGCAGCGTCGGGAAGGTGGTGATCCGTTCGAGGACGAAATCGAGATGGTCCGCGATGTTGCTGACCCCGAAGCGATAATATTTCTCGTCCGGGCGGACGCGCGTGAGTTCGTTGACGCAATAGCCGAGCCAGTGGTCGTGCGCTTTCCAGTGTTCGGCCCGGATGAAGTGCCCGAAGGCCTTTTCGACCGCTTCCAGCCACCGCGCGTCCCCGGTCAGCCCGTAAAGGCGCATCAGCCCGAACGCCGCCTCGCCATCGTAATAGATGATGCGGAAATCCTCCTTCGGCTCGAGGCCGGGATAGTGGATGACGTGCCGGAAGATGCCGGTTTCCGGGTCCTGAAGATAAAGGATTCCGGAAGCCAGCCTCTCCAGCAGATCGAGATAGCGCCGCGTGCCGGTGACTTCGCTGTACTTCACCAGCGCCAGCAGGCAGACGGCGTTGCCGCCGAGCTTGATCTCGCCATTGGCTTCCACCAGAAACGCCGCGGCGGTCCCGTCAGGCAGGGTGGCCGGCTTTATCAGCCTTTCCTCCAGCGCGCCGAGCGCTTTGTCGATTGCGACCTTCAACGCCGGATCGCGCGTGATCTCCCATGCCTCGATCATCGAATAGGTGGTGCTGGCGTGCCGCAGGGCGTTGTAGGCGGCAATCTGCCGGTCGAAGCACGGATGATAACCGTAGACGAACAGGCCGTCGTCGCGCACCTGCCGGGCGAGGAAGGATGAGCTGTTCTCGATCAGGGACCGCACGTCGCCGGCCGAAAGCTTCTCGACATGCCGCCGGCCGCCGTTCGGGCCGGCCGGGCCCAGCGCTTGGCACGCGCCTTCCTCGTCAACGAACAGGCCGCCGGTGGACAGGATATAGACGGGCCTGTCGTCGGAGAAATCGGGATCGGTGGCCTCCCCGAAGCGCCGCCTTGCATAGATCGAGAAATTCTTCTCGTTGACGACCGCATGGGCGATGGCGTTGCCGCCGTAAAGCATGGCATTGCCGTTCAGTTCCTGCTCCAGAAAGGCGATCCTGAGCTCCGGGTCGAGCGCGAGGCCGTGGCGAAAGTAGTTGCGCTTGATCTTCGTCAGCCGGCGGCGCAGCTCTTTCCAGGTGACGGCTTCGACGTCCTCCACCCAGTCGATACGCAGCCATTTTCCCGTCAGGCCCTCCCGCGCCATGATCTCGCGCAGTTGCAGGCATGCTTTCTGCCACACGGCTTCGAAGGGAAACCCGCTCGCGTGAACCACCTGCGCGCGCTTCTCGCCGTCCGAAACGGAGAAAAACAGCGTGACGGTGCGCACGACGCCTTTCTCAGCCGGCAGGCTTTCAACGGTCTTCCTGCGCGCAAGTTTCAGTTTCTCCGAAAAATCCATCCTCGGCTGCGGTGATCGTCCGGCGTGCCGGCCGGCACTTTTCGCTGTTGTCGTGTCCTGCATACCGAAATCTCAGTCCCGTTCCAGATTGTCGATGTCGAGCGCATGAAGCGCCGCCCGGATGTCGCGCTCGCTGCCGCCGCGCGCGAACAGCGCGGCGGCGCGCTTCGCATGCGGCGCCAGCACATGTCTCCTTGCGTCGCCGGCATGGGCGTAGACGTGGTGGGGGGCAAAGCCCGCCGCCCGCAGGCGGCGAACGTAATGAAGCTGCGTCGAGAAGGGCACGACACGGTCATCGGGGTCGGAGATCACCCAGATGGCGGGCGCCGGTTCACGTCCGATCTTCTCTATATCCTCGATCGGATCGTAGAACGCGGCGGCATCGTAGAGAAGCCGGCCGGGAATCGACCGCCTGTGCTCCCAGGCGCGCATGGCGCGCTTGACCGACAGCAGGCCCGAGGAAATGAAAACGGCGGCGATATCGTCGCGCCTGTTGACCAGCGAGGCCGCGACATGGCCGCCTCCCGACTGCCCGACGAGGACGAAGGCCCCGACATTGAAGCGCGCCTTCAACCGGTCGAGCGCTCCATCCATCAGCGCGATCTCGCGGGGCATGCGGCGCATGTTGTGATCGCCGGACGATCCGTAGGTGCCGGGACGGGCGAGAAAGACGGCGGGCGTTCCCGCCTCCTCGCCCCAGGCCGCCATGTCAGCGCCGATGCTGTGCGGGGATTGCGCGGCATAGAGGTCGGAGACGAAGCGCACGGCCTTGCGGGTTCGCAGGATGACGTCGCCGCCGAAATAGACGAGCACGAGCGAATTGCTCGCCTGCAAGCCCTGCGGGTAGTATCTGATGCATTCGCCCTCACCGTCGGCCCCCACCCACAGGGCGTCCGGGATTTCCCCGCACCGGTCCGGCGAACCGATCGCACCGTTCAGCGCTTCGTATTTGCCGAAGGTCTCCTCGCCCAGAGGCACGGCGAGCTGTTTCGGGCGCGGCTTCTCGAAAGGGCCGAGCCGGGGGTCGGCCGACAGGGCGTCGTTCAATCCCAGCGGAAAGGACAGAAAGACGAGAACCGAGCGGATGAGATGCAACATGGTCAGCCTCCCGGTCGACGGACACATAGTCCGAATGCGTGCGGACGCGCGTCCCGCACATTTGCTGGAACCGCCCTAGCGCTCACGCATGGCCTCGCGTCCCCGGTTCAGGGGTTTGACAAGGTAGTCGAACACCGTCTTGCTGCCGGTATGGATATCGACCGTCGCCACCATGCCCGGAACGATCGGGAACCGGTCGCCGCGGGCGTTGGAAAGCGCGTCGCTTTCGGTCCTGATGAACACCCGGTAATAGTAATCGTCGGGCTTGATCTCGTCCTGGATGGTATCCGGGGATATGCTCGTCACCCTGCCGGTCAGCCCGCCATAGATCGCATAGTCATAGGCGCTGATCTTGACGTTCGCCCGCTGGTCGGGGTGGATATAGGCGATGTCGCGCGGAAAGATGCGCGCCTCGATCAGAAGCTGCTCGTCGAGCGGCACGATATCCATCAGCTTCCCGTTGGGCGGAACCACGCCGCCGATCGTATAGACCTCGATGTTCTTGACGATCCCGCGCACGGGCGAGCGCAGCGTCAGGCGCGAGAGTGAATCCGCGCGCCCCTTGACGACGGAGGAAAGCGACTCGACCTCCGCATTCGCTTTCGCAAGCTCCTCACGCGCCCGCACGACATAATCGGACTGCACCTCGGTCTGCTTGAGCTGAAGTTCGACGAGCTGGCGTTTCAGCCGGATGACCTCGACATTGCTGGCCGCCCCCATTGCCGTCAGCGACTGGTTGATGGCCAGTTCGTCGCGTACAAGCCGGGCGGATTCGTCGATCCACTGCAATGTTTCCGAAAGGCTTTTCCGGCGGGCCTCGAAAAGCTCCGTTTCCGCCGCCCTGAGCGAGGGATAGTCGTCCAGCTCGACGGGGAAGCTGAGCGCCGTCCGGTTGACCTCCGCGGTGAGCCGTGCGGCGCTGGCAAGAGCCGCGCGATACTTGGCGGCGCTTTCCTCGACGCTCGACTGGGTGACGGTCGGATCGAGCTGCGCCAGGATCTGTCCCGGCTCCACGACATCGTCCTGACGCACATGCAGCCGGGCGAGAACGCCGCCTTCGAGAGACTGGATCACCTGCTCCTGCATGGTCGGCACGACCTTGCCCGTTCCCGTCGAGACCTCGTCGAGCAGGGCCACGTAGGACCAGGCAATGGCCAGGGCGCCGAAAAGCAGGGCGAGGCGAACGAACCGCTTGGAGACCCTGAGCCGCGGATTGTCCGCCTCCGATCCACCTTCCGTCCACTGGACATCCTCGTCGGCAACCGGCATGTCATATCCCTCCCGCCGGGGAAGCCGCGGCCTTGCGCATCTGTCCCGGCTCCCGGTCCGGGCTTACCTTCCTGACGCCCGTCAGCGCTTGCAGGCCCTTCTCCTTCGGCTCGTCGAGGGCGATCATGCCGTTTTCGACCACGATCAGCCGGTTCACCAGTTCCAGAACGCGCATGCGGTGCGTCGCGACGATGACGGTTCGCCCCGCGCTCCAGCGGGCGAACTGTTCGATGAAGTTGCGCTCCGTGGCTTCGTCCATCGCCGCCGTCGGTTCGTCGAGCAGGATGACGGTCGGCTCCCGGATGAGAAGGCGTGCAAGCAGCAGGGCCTGCTTCTGCCCTCCGGACAGGCCCTGGCCGCCCTCCTGGATCACATGCTCCAGCCCTTTGGGCAGCCTGTTGACGAAAGCGTCGGCGCCGACCATCGCCAGCGCATTGCCGATCTCCTCCGCGGAGGCATGCGGCGCACCCATCATGATGTTGTCGCGCAGCGTGCCGAAGAAGAGCCTGGAATTCTGGGTCAGCAGGCCGACGTCGCGGCGTATGTCGGCGGGATCGATGTGCCCGAGGGCAAGGTCGTCCAGAAGAACCTCGCCCGCGGAGGGCTCGAGAAGCCCGGACATGGCAAGGAGAAGCGTCGACTTTCCCGCGCCGTTCTTGCCGATCAGGGCGATCGTTTCGCCGGGGTCGATCTTGAGGTCGCGGACCGACAGGGCAACCGGAGACGCGTCGTCGCCGTAGCGGAAGGTCGCCCCCTTGAAGCGGTAGCTCCCCTCGATTTTCGGGCGGTGTATCCTGTTCTCGCTCGCCGGATGGTCGACCGGCATTTCCATGATGCGATCCAGCCCCTTCTTGGCGATGCGCGCCTGCTGGAAGCGGCCGGCGATCTGCGAGAGCTGCCCCATCGGCGCCATCATGCGGGACCCGAGAATGGAGGCACCGACCAGCGCGCCGGTGGTCATGTCGCCGGCGATGATCATCGGCGCACCGGCAAAGACGATGACGACATAGACGCAGGTCTGGATGTTCTGCGTCCAGATGCCGAGGCTCTTGGTCAGTCCGCGCAGCCGCATCTGGGCCTCGCCGGTGACAGCATTGTAATGGTTCCATTGATGCTGGAAGCGATCCTCCGCCTGGAGAGTCTTGATGTCCTCGATCCCCTGCACCGCCTCGACCAGCATGGCGTTGCGCAGCGAGGCCTCCCGCATGGCTTCGTTGGCATAGGTCCGCAGGCGCCGTTGCAGGAGAAGGCCCGGCAGGACGAGCAGGAAAAGCGCCGTAAGCGGCACCAGCACCAGAATGCCGCCGATGAACCAGAAGATCACCAGAAACAGGAAGAAGAACGGCAGGTCCGCCAGCGCCGCGACGGTCGTCGAGGTCATGAGTTCGCGCACCTGCTCCAGATCGCGCAACTGGGCGATGAAGGAGCCCGTCGATGTCGGCCTTGCCCGGTTGCGCACGCGCAGCGCATGGCCGAAGACGAGGTCGGACATCTTCAGGTCCGCCTGCTTGCCGAGCACGTCGATGATGGTCATGCGCACGCGGCGGATGAGGAAATCGAACAGCAGGGCCAGCACCACGCCGCTGAACAGCACATACAGCGTGTTGAAGGACTGCGCCGGCACCACCCGGTCGTAGACCTGCATGGAGAACAGGACGCCGGTCAGACCCAGCGCATTGGCGATCAGCGAAGCGATCAGCACATGGCCATAGGCGCCCATGTCGCGAAGCACGATCCGCCGCAGCCAGTGTTCCTCGTAGGGCTGGATATAGGTGTCGACACGGGCGTCGGCCACGGTGCGCGCGGGTCGCGCGATGGCGATCACCTCCGCGCCGGCGAGAAGCGCGTCCAGCGGATGCGCCCGCTCCAGCCCCTCTTCGCCGCCGAAGCTGACGCTTGCCTCGCCCGTTTCGGAGATCGCGTGGATGACGGCAACTTCGCCGGTCTTCATCTTCAGGATCGCCGGCAGATGCCAGCCCGAAAGAGACAGCCGCCCGGGCTTCAGGAACTTGATGCGCAACCCCATGTTGCGGGCGATGTTGCGCACGCGATCCTGCTCGCTGCCGGTCATATCCGACGCGGCGGCCTGCTTGACGCCCTGGACGGACAGGGCAAGCCGGTAATGTTGCGCGACCAGGCGCAGGCTTTCGAGCCAGCCGACGCTGCCGGGGAAAAGCGGGGGGATGTCGGTGAAGGGCATCAGCCGCTCCCTCTCCCGCGCAGGGCGGCGGCCTCGACGCCGAAACTCTGTCTCATCCTTCCCGTGTTATAGAGGCAATCGACATGCAAGCGCCTGAGGTCGTGAACCGTGTTGGCGGTCTGGAACTGCGCCTCGTGCAGCTCCTGTTCGGCATTCAGCAGATCGAGAAGGGTGCGCGTGCCGAGTTCGAGATACTGATGGCGATAGAGATCGCGGGTCTGGACCATCATGTCGTAGCGCGACTGGAGCGTGTCGCGCAGGCGGCCCAGGGTTCCGGCCCGGCTGCGCCCTTCCAGGAAGCTGCGCTCCACTTCGAAACGGGTGTTGAGGAGCGAAGCCTCCGCGGCTCTCAGCGCATGGCCGGCCGCCCGCGCCCGCGCGCCGAGCTGTCCGCCGTTGAAAAGGCTCCACGACACGTTCACGCCGATGGAGGGGTCCAGGTCGTCGCTCGAGCCTTTGGAACCGAGAATGTCGTAACCGACGCCGCCTTCCAGCGAAATCGTCGGAAACGCCTCCGCACGGCTCGCCTTGAGTTGCGCCGCAGCTTCCTCCTTCTGCGCCTCTGCCTCCAGCATGGCCGGCACCTGCGACCAGTCGGGCGAGCCAGGATCGCACGAGCGGGCCAGCCAGGCCGGAACGTCGTCGGACGGATTGGCAGGACCGCCGCCGAGGAGAGCCGAAAGGCTGGCCTGCCAGCGCTCGCGCTCCGAATCGTATTGCAGTTTCGTCGCGAGCGCCGCTTCCACCCGCGCATCGGCCTGGACCCTGTCCGAGGTGGTGCTGGCCCCGCGGTCGCTGCGTTCCTTGACGAGCCGTGCGATGGCCTGCACGCCATTAAGCTGCTCCTGCGCCAGCCGCGACAGCCGGCGGTAGCGCTGGAGTTCGATGACCGCCTGCGCGGTATCGCGGGCAAGGGTGTCGGTAGCGAGCAGGAGACGGGCATCGGCGACGTTGCGGCCCGCCGCCTGCGTGTCGACCGAGCTTGCCGCCTTGCCGAAATCATAGATCATCTGCGATGCGGAAACATTGAGCCGCGGACCCCAGCCGCTGGTGCTGCGGTATCCGGAATCGACGCCGGCGCTGATCTTCGGATAGTAACCGGCTTTGGCCTCCGCGATCCGCTCTTCGGCGCGATAGATCTGCCCCACGGCCTCGTCGATCGCCGGATGCCATGCAAGCGCCCGGACGACCGCCGTCTCGAACGTCAGGGGCGCGGTTTTCGCCGCCGAGACAGCAGCCGCTTCCGCCCTCCCGCCCGGCGGGCCGGGCGTGGCCGGCATGGCCCGCCCGTCCCGTCCCTGTTGTCCGCCTTTGCCTGCGGATCGGCCGCCATCTGCCGACGTCTGGCACGACGCAAGAAGAAGAATCATGAATAATGCCGCCCAGCTTTTGATGATGACGAGCTCCCGTGGTGAATATCCGCGAAAGCATCTTCCCACTTTCCAGCCCGCCGGGCGTTCAACCCGGCGGTTTCGAGATGTACGGGGTCAGACATTGCCGGCGTGATGCAGATCATCATCCTGCATCAACGGGTCTGAGATGATGTAGCCCAGAGGATCTTCCGTCCCGGCCAACGCACCATCCGACGATACTTGCCAGCTCGTTCCCGACAGGGAATCAGCCTTGATATCGTCGATATTACCTATAATAGCGTCGTCAGCAAGCTCTATCTCCAAGGTTGAATTAGCATCATCTAAGGTCACGTCCTCCGTAAGGCCGTATTGCAAGGGAGGGGCATCGACATCGCTGTCGCCTTCCCGCTCGAAATCGCCGAGCGGCACCACATCGCCCTCGATGGCCATGTCGTAGGATGCGAAGCTCATCAGACCCGTCGTGCCCAGGGTTGCCGCATCCGCGATGTCGATCACGAGTTCGGCCGTCACCGTATCACCGTTCGGATGAAGCAACTGATACGTGAAGGTGTCGCTCGATCCGATGTTGTTGAGGCTGGAGTTGGGAACGTAGGTATAGTCGCCACTGGCCGTAATGGTCAGTTGGCCGTAGGCGCCGTCCACCGTAACGCCGCCGACGCCCGGCATGACGAAATTGCCGTTCTCGTCCCTGATCGCCAGCGCGGTGTAGACCGAACCCGGCGCATCGTCGGCAAGCACGTTGCCGGTGGCGTTCGTCAGCTCGCCGGGGACGTCCACCGTGAGATGGGTGGTCTCGAACGTCGCATTGGCCGTGATGGTTGTGGCTAACCCCAAACCGCCATTGCTGACCGTCAGGCGGTATTGTCCCGCCGACATGCCGTCGATATTGGCCTGGATGGCATTCGAGCCGATGCCGACAAGATCGATCAGGCCGCCGTCCGAGCCATCGGAAATCTGCACCCAGGTGCCGCCGATGTTCTGGGAAAGGCTGAAATTGAGCGACGTCAGAAGATTGACCAGCCCGCTCGAACTGATGTTGAAAGTGGCATCGGATACGGTATCCGCATCGATGGTGAAATCAAAATTGCCCGATCCGCCGAAGAGCAGCACGCTGGTGTACTGGATGGCATTGGGGACTTCTTCGGTCGTCACGAGGTTGGTGACCTCGATGCCGGCCGTGTCCATGTTGTCGTTGGCCACCATCGTTGCGGCCGCCGCCGACGGGTTGTCGGGATCCCAGGTCAGGAAGGCGTCGGGGCTGCCGATCTGCACGTGCAGGTTCGCCGTCGCTTCGCCGGCGGTCGGATGCACCAGCTTGTAGGCGAAGCTGTCGACCTTACCGACCGCCGTTGCGTCGTCGTTCACCTGATAGCTGTAGCTGCCATCGGCATTGACGGTCAGCGTGCCATACTCGCCCTCGACCACGAGACCGTCCGTGACCTCGACGAAGTTGCCCGTGCCGTCGATGTCGATCTGCAACACCGCCAGACCGCCCGGTCCCAGCAGGTCGGGCTCGCCGCCGCTGCCGCTGCCGTCGAGAAGGCTTCCCTCCACGGCGGGGCCGCCGGTGCCCGTGAAGTCGGTCAGGCTGGTATCGTCGAGCGTGGCCTCAAGGTCGATGGTCGTGCCGACACCCACCAGGCCGCCACCACTGTAATTCAGCCGGTAGGAGCCGGACTGAAGGTCCTCGACGTCGATCCGCACGCCTTCTCCGGCCAGTCCGAGAAGATCGAGCAGGCCGCCCTGCGACGAGTCGCCGAGCGTGACCCAGTTGCCATCGACCAGAACCTCCAGCGTGGCCGCGGCATTGTCCAGCAGCCCGACCAGGCCGGACACGGAAACTACGAAGGAAGCGTCGGTCGTAACCCCTGCGGGCACATCGAACTGGAAGCTCTGCGAGAAGTTTCCGACGTTGATCAGCACATTGTCAGACTGCGTCTGAACACGCTGGCTCATCACCGGTGAAAGCGCCACCTCCGCCGCAATAACGTCATCGAACGCCTGCACGTCGGCATCCGCGTCAGCGTCAGCGTCAGCGTCAGCATCCGCATCCGCATCCGCATCGGCATCCGCATCAGCGTCTGCATCCGCATCGGCGTCTGCATCGGCGTCGGCGTCTGCATCGGCGTCCGCATCAGCATCAGCATCCGCGTCCGCGTCGGCGTCGGCGTCCGCGTCCGCGTCCGCATCAGCATCCGCATCGGCATCCGCGTCCGCGTCGGCGTCGGCGTCGGCATCCGCGTCGGCATCGGCATCCGCGTCGGCATCCGCGTCGGCATCAGCATCGGCGTCCGCATCAGCGTCGGCATCAGCGTCCGCGTCCGCGTCGGCATCAGCGTCAGCATCGGCGTCGGCATCGGCGTCTGCGTCTGCGTCTGCGTCTGCGTCGGCATCCGCATCAGCATCCGCGTCCGCGTCGGCGTCGGCGTCGGCATCGGCGTCAGCGTCGGCATCCGCATCCGCATCGGCATCAGCGTCGGCGTCGGCGTCGGCATCGGCATCAGCATCAGCATCGGCGTCGGCGTCGGCATCCGCATCCGCATCGGCATCCGCGTCGGCGTCCGCATCGGCATCGGCGTCGGCATCCGCATCCGCGTCGGCGTCTGCGTCGGCATCGGCATCCGCGTCCGCGTCGGCGTCGGCATCGGCATCGGCGTCTGCATCAGCGTCTGCGTCTGCGTCTGCGTCGGCATCCGCATCCGCGTCCGCGTCGGCGTCGGCATCGGCATCGGCGTCTGCATCGGCGTCTGCATCAGCGTCTGCATCAGCGTCTGCATCGGCGTCGGCGTCTGCATCGGCATCGGCATCAGCATCCGCGTCCGCATCGGCATCGGCGTCAGCGTCGGCATCCGCATCCGCGTCGGCATCCGCGTCGGCGTCTGCATCGGCGTCCGCGTCGGCGTCGGCATCGGCGTCAGCGTCGGCATCGGCGTCAGCGTCGGCATCCGCATCCGCGTCGGCATCAGCATCAGCGTCGGCGTCGGCGTCTGCATCAGCGTCGGCATCCGCGTCAGCGTCTGCATCCGCGTCTGCATCAGCATCGGCGTCGGCGTCGGCGTCGGCGTCTGCATCAGCGTCGGCGTCTGCATCAGCGTCGGCGTCGGCGTCGGCATCGGCGTCTGCATCGGCATCCGCGTCTGCATCAGCGTCCGCATCCGCATCAGCGTCCGCATCCGCATCAGCATCCGCGTCCGCGTCCGCGTCGGCATCCGCATCCGCGTCGGCATCCGCGTCGGCGTCTGCATCGGCATCCGCATCAGCATCAGCATCCGCGTCGGCATCAGCATCGGCGTCGGCGTCGGCGTCTGCATCAGCGTCGGCATCCGCGTCAGCGTCTGCATCAGCGTCTGCATCCGCATCGGCGTCTGCGTCGGCATCGGCATCGGCATCAGCATCCGCGTCCGCATCGGCATCGGCATCGGCGTCAGCGTCGGCGTCAGCGTCGGCGTCTGCATCCGCATCAGCGTCCGCATCGGCATCCGCATCCGCATCGGCATCGGCATCAGCATCCGCGTCCGCATCGGCATCCGCGTCGGCGTCCGCATCCGCATCGGCATCGGCGTCAGCGTCGGCATCCGCATCCGCATCGGCATCGGCATCAGCGTCAGCGTCAGCATCCGCATCGGCATCGGCGTCAGCGTCGGCGTCTGCATCCGCATCAGCGTCCGCATCGGCATCCGCATCCGCATCGGCATCCGCGTCTGCATCAGCGTCCGCATCCGCATCAGCATCCGCGTCGGCATCCGCATCCGCGTCGGCGTCTGCATCGGCATCCGCATCAGCATCAGCATCCGCGTCGGCATCAGCATCAGCGTCGGCGTCGGCGTCTGCATCAGCGTCGGCATCCGCGTCAGCGTCTGCATCCGCATCGGCGTCTGCGTCTGCGTCTGCGTCGGCATCCGCATCGGCGTCTGCGTCTGCGTCGGCATCAGCATCGGCATCCGCGTCAGCGTCGGCGTCTGCATCAGCGTCGGCATCCGCATCAGCGTCCGCATCAGCATCGGCATCGGCATCAGCGTCGGCGTCGGCGTCTGCATCAGCGTCGGCGTCGGCGTCGGCGTCTGCATCAGCGTCCGCGTCGGCATCAGCATCAGCATCAGCATCGGCGTCTGCATCAGCATCGGCGTCTGCGTCTGCGTCGGCATCCGCATCAGCATCGGCGTCCGAATCGTCTGTGGGAGCCGTCACCAGACCGGATTCCGACTGATTTCCGGCATCATCGACAAGGACGACTTCAAGCTCGCCGCCATCCAGTTGTGCGGGATCGAGATCGATAGAGAATGCACCATCATCTCCGACCACTCCCTCACCGACGATCTCGCCGGCCGCGTTCGTCACGATCACGCGTGCGCCCGGCTCGCCTTGCCCGGTCAACTCGGTGCCGGCATCATTGACAGCCAGATCGGTGGGGGCATCCGGAGGGATGAGATCCGGAGCATTGATGAAGCCGGATTCCGACCGGTTTCCGGCGGCATCCTCCAGGAAAACCTCAAGGGGGCGACCATGCTGCTGCGGGGGATCATGTTCAACGAGGAACGTGCCGTCGTCTCCGACGATACCTTCACCGACGACCTCGCCGGCCTCGTTGAGGATCGTAACCTTCGCACCCGGCTCGCCTCGTCCCGTCGTGTGGCTGCCCGTCTCGTGGATGGCCAGTTCCCTCGGTGCCTCGGGGGCTTCGGTATCTGCATCCGAGTCGGCGTCGGCGTCCGCATCTGCGTCAGCGTCAGCGTCCGTATCGGCGTCGGCATCTGCATCCGAGTCATCACCATTTCCACTTCCACCACCAGACCCCGCAGCTATGAGAGCGCCGCCACCGGCAAGCGCGGCAAGACCAAGGAGAACGGGGGAAAAGTCGCCGGATGCGCCGACGAGCTGGTCGACCGACGCGATTTCGGAGAAGCTGAAGTCGGCCAGGCCTTCGCTGTTTTCGCCGAGCCAGAGCGTCCCGTCCTCATCTTCCAGAACGAGTTCGTTCTGCCCTCCCTCCTGGGCGGCAAAGAACTGCGAAATGCGGATCGTCTCTCCGTTGCGCAACACGATCATGAGATCGTCGCCAGTGCGCTGGTATTCAGCGACAGCCCGCGGGCTCAGGGATAGCGTCACGACGCTGGGCCCGCTCAATGCAATCTCGCTGCCTGAAACCGTTTCTACGGAACCGTCGACCTTGCTCGTAATCGTTACTGGCATATCATCTTCTCCAAAGAGGAAACAAGGGAAATCGAACTGGACATGCTTCATTTCCAGGAAAATTACTTGAAATAATATTCAACATTACATTGAAACTACTTTTATTTCTTCAGGGAAATATAAAATCCGCAATCCAACTCGGATCATGTAGCCATTAAAGCCTCATCGAGGCATAGGTTCCGCCAATGGCGAATACTTCCTATGATTGCGCATTAATATGATTTACAACTCATAAACACCGCTGTCCGAAAAATGGATTCGCCTCTCGAAAGGACCTGACGTCTTCAGGAGACATACGACTTTCGCAAGTCTGGCATGCAGCATGAGGGGAGTTAGAGGCGATCGTCATAATTGGCAGACCCGAGCGGAGGGGAGTGCAGGCGTATGATCCGAGACAAGGGCGTTGTCGCCGTTGGTTGCCACTGAGAACTGACCCGGCGTTTCCACGGAAAATTGGTTCTGACGCAAATTCGCCGAAGGGCAACTCTTACGTTGCCCCGATCAATCGTGCCCGAAGCAGATCGAGTTTAATCTGGCTTTTCATGGGTTTCGGGCGCGCGATCTGCCCTTCCGTCTGCCCGTTGGACGACGGTTGATGATCGTGTTGCGGACCACGGCGATGTCCTTCCCGACGTCATTGGCGAGCGACCCGACCAAGCTCTCCTTCGTCACATGGAGCCAGTCATCCCGTTTTCAGCCGCCTTCGAGCGGATCATGGACTGGAAGACGAGGATCATCGTGCGGCCGACAACCCGCTCCGGAACGTTTCCTGCAATGGCCGCCACCAAAATCGTCTCGGACGTCGTCAGCTCATCGCGCGCTAATGTCACCAAGCGCGCGAAAACCCGTTCTGATGGTATTCGCGCCAGCTGACTCCGATTTACCTTTTCCGCAAGCCGTCGGGGCTGCGCCCATTACGAAACGACACCGCTCTGCCCATGAAAGCCTTCCGCACGCATCTCGCGCCAGAGCGCCGCCGCGTTTCGTATACCTTGTTCCCGGCCATTGCCGAGCCAAGGGCAACCAGCTCTCCAGCGAGTACTGCTGCCACTCGGCACAGGTGAGCAGTTCAGGATCGACGACAGTGCTGCCGATGTTCTTCTGATATGCCGCATGGATTTGCCGGCGGTATCGAGAAAGGCTCGATAATCAAGGTGAGTGGAATGCCACGAACCACACTCCCTCGGGCTTGCGCCATTCGAGGCACCACTCTCCGCGACCGCGAAGGTGTTCGTCACAATGCGAGCATCGTCAGCGCGTTTTCGATCGCAGCCCCCGAGGCGGTGTTATCGAAGACGCACCAGCTGTCGGACGCCAGACGTCTGGAAAACGACCTGATTTCTTCGTCGGTATAGCGCGAGTAGTAGATTTTCGGTTTACCGTGCAGACGGACATAGCGCGGCGGATCTGTGAAAGTCTCGGCCGACCACACCGGCGCAGGGTCGGCGAGAACCCGGTCGACCGAATATTTCCTCAACAGGGCGACCGCTTCGTCCGGCCGCCAACTTTTGTGCCGCACCTCGATGACGATCATTCCTTGATCCGCGTTCCGTATTGTCTTGAGCGCGGTTTCCATCTCATCAGGATCGAACGCCAGCGAAGGAGGCAGCTGGAAGAGCAGAGGCCCACGCTTCTCACCGAGCGGTGCAATGTCCTCAAGAAAGATGTCGAACCGTTCGCGGATATCTTTCATTGCCCGGACATGCGTGATCTCCCTGGGGATCTTCACCGAAAACCGAAAGCTGCCTGGTACGGACTCGGCCCAGCGGGCGAAAGTCGACGGTTTGTGCCGGCGGTAGAAGGTGGAGTTGATTTCCACGCCGGCGAACACCGATGCGTATCGGGTCAGTCCGCTGCCCTCGCGGGCGAACCGATCGGCCACCGTTTTCGGAATGGACCAGGCGGCTGTCGCAATGATCGGCAAATCGGAACTCTCCCCACACGTCTGGATGCTTGTCTTCAAGAAGTAATGAAGCAATCGATGGTGCAGTTCCCCATCCGACTCCCGATAATTGAGCAGGTACATCCCAATAGCAGCCGGTCCCCCTCCCTGATGTTCTGCGAGCTGGCGACAAAGACTGGATTGAACTTGGATCGCAGGTTCTGGAGATCATTCCGCTCGACCTGGCCGTTCGTCCAGGGATGCTTGGGTTTGGTCAGCCTGTGCTCGATACAGTGTCGCCAGCATGCCCGGTCGAACGGATGCCCCCGGAACCGTGCGGTTGGTCCGTTGCGGTTCTTCGGGATGTCTGCGTAGGCCTTGAACGTCTTCCTCGATGGCTTGTCGCCATCCACATTCGGCAGTCTTGAAATCCCATGACGCTGCAGGCATCGATACAATGACGATCGCGTCAGATGCGGAACCGCTCCGGGTTTGCCGGAGGCTCCAACTCTTGAGTAAGGTGGAGCATGATGAGCAAGACGACGAACAAGTTTTCCCCGGAGGTCCGCGAGCGCGCGGTGCGGATGGTTCTCGACGGCGAGGGT
>NZ_JANFPI010000020.1 GCF_026552795.1 Ectorhizobium quercum | reverse complement strand
GCCGGTTCAATCGGATCCGAATATGTCTCTTGTGTAGACCTTTTCCTCGACGTCCATGAGGTCGTCTGAGAGGCGGTTTGCGATGATGACGTCTGCGCGGGTCTTGAAGCTTTCGAGGTCGCGGACGATCTCGGAGCGGAAGAAGTCCTCGTCGGGATATTCGGGTTCGTAGATGATGACCTCGACGCCCTTGGCCTTGATGCGCTTCATGATGCCCTGCACGGAGGATTCGCGGAAGTTGTCGGAATCCTTCTTCATGGTCAGGCGGTAGACGCCGACGACGTCGGGCTTGCGGGCGAGGATGTCGGAGGCGAGGAAGTCCTTGCGGGTGGTGTTGGCCTCGACGATGGCCTGGATGAGGTTCTGCGGCACTTCCTGGAAATTGGCGAGCAGCTGCTTGGTGTCCTTGGGCAGGCAATATCCGCCATAGCCGAAGGAGGGATTGTTGTAGTGGCTGCCGATGCGCGGGTCGAGGCCGACGCCACGGATGATCTGGCGGGTGTCGATGCCGTAGCGCATGGCGTAGGAATCGAGCTCGTTGAAATAGGCGACGCGCATGGCGAGATAGGTGTTGGCGAACAGCTTGATGGCCTCGGCCTCGCTGGAGCCGGTGAAGAGCACCTCGACATCCTTCTTGATGGCGCCCTGGCGCAGAAGCTCGGCGAAGCGGTGCGCGTCCTCGCTGTCGTCGCCGACGACGATGCGGGAGGGATGGAGGTTGTCGTAGAGGGCCTTGCCCTCGCGCAGGAACTCGGGCGAGAAGATGATGCGCTCGTCGCCGAGCGTCTGGCGCAGGCGGCTGGTATAGCCGACGGGGATGGTGGACTTGATGACGATCAGCGCCTTCGGGTTGACCTTGCGGACATCCGCGATGCAGGTCTCGACGCTGCTCGTGTCGAAATAGTTGTTTTCCGGGTTGTAGTTGGTGGGGGTGGCGACGATGACGAACTCTGCGTTCGCGAAGGCTTGCGTCCTGTCGGTGGTGGCCTTGAGGGCGAGGGGCTTTGTCTTGAGGTAGACGTCGACCTCGTGGTCGACGATGGGTGCGATGCGGTTGTTGAGCTTTTCCACCCTCTGGGCGGAGATGTCGAAGGCCGTGACATCGTTGTGCTGGGCCAGAAGAATTGCGTTGGACAGACCGACGTAACCAATACCCGCAACGGCAATATTCACCATGACAATCCAATCTCCGATGACGATGACTGCTGGTATCCCGCAG
>NZ_JANFPI010000019.1 GCF_026552795.1 Ectorhizobium quercum | reverse complement strand
TCGAAGATGTCTGCGACGAGGCCGTAGTCGGCGACCTGGAAGATGGGGGCCTCCTCGTCCTTGTTGATGGCGACGATGACCTTCGAATCCTTCATGCCGGCCAGATGCTGGATCGCGCCCGAGATGCCGGCGGCGATGTAAAGCTCCGGCGCCACCACCTTGCCGGTCTGGCCGACCTGCCAGTCGTTCGGAGCATAGCCGGCATCGACCGCCGCGCGCGATGCGCCGACGGCGGCGCCGAGCTTGTCGGCCACCGGCAGGATCACCTCGTTGAATTTCTCCGCAGACCCCAGCGCCCGGCCGCCCGAGATGATGATCCGCGCAGCCGTCAGCTCCGGACGTTCCGACGCCGCGATCTCCTCCGAGACGAAGCGCGAAGCGCCCTTGTCGCCGGCGGACGCCACGGCCTCGATGGCCGCCGAGCCGCCTTCGGGCGCCACGGCGAAGGAGGCGGTGCGAACGGTGATCACCTTCTTCGCGTCGGTCGACTGAACCGTCTGGATGGCATTGCCGGCATAGATCGGCCGCTTGAACGTGTCGGCGGAGACGACTTCGACGATTTCCGAAACCTGCATCACGTCGAGAAGGGCGGCGACGCGCGGCAGCGCGCTCTTGGCGATGGAGGTCGCCGCTCCGAGGATGACGTCATAGGACGGGGCCAGCGAGACGATCAGCTCGGAAAGCGGCTCCGGCAGGCCGTTGGCGTAAGCGGCATCGTCGGCCAGAAGCACCCTGGAAACGCCGGAAAGCTGCGCGGCGGCTTCGGCGACGGCCTGCGCGCCAGAGCCGGCGACCAGCACATGCACCTCGCCGCCGAGCTGCGAGGCCGCCGTCAGCGCCTTGGCGGTCTGTTCGGAAAGGGCTGCATTGTCGTGTTCGGCCAGAAGAAGAACGGTCATATCAGAAACTCCTCATTGTCTGCCGGTCAAAGCACGCCGGCTTCGGTCTTGAGCTTCTCGACCAGCTCGGCCACGCTCTTGACCTTGATGCCCGCCTTGCGGCCGGCCGGCTCCTCGGTCTTCAGAACCGTCAGGCGCGGGGCGATGTCGACGCCGAGATCGGCCGGGCTCTTCCTGTCGAGCGGCTTCTTCTTGGCCTTCATGATGTTCGGCAGCGAGGCGTAGCGCGGCTCGTTCAGGCGCAGGTCCGTGGTGACGACCGCCGGAAGCGTCAGCTCGACCGTCTGGAGGCCGCCGTCGACTTCGCGCGTCACCGCAACCGTGCCGTCTCCCACGACGACCTTCGAGGCGAAGGTGGCCTGCGGGTAGCCGGTGAGCGCCGAAAGCATCTGGCCGGTCTGGTTGGCATCGTCGTCGATCGCCTGCTTGCCGAGGATGACGAGGCCGGGTTCTTCCGAAGCCACGACGGCCTTGAGCAGCTTGGCGACCGACAGCGGCTCGACCGTCCCGTCGGTCTCGATGAGGATCGCCCGGTCGGCGCCCATCGCAAGCGCCGTCCTCAGCGTTTCCTCGGCCTTGGCCGGGCCGATGGACACCGCCACCACTTCCGTTGCCTTGCCCGCTTCCTTCAGCCGAAGCGCCTCCTCCACCGCGATCTCGTCGAACGGGTTCATCGACATCTTCACATTCGCAAGCTCGACGCCCGACCCGTCCGCCTTCACGCGGATCTT
>NZ_JANFPI010000018.1:2500-5000 GCF_026552795.1 Ectorhizobium quercum | reverse complement strand
TCTATACGGCGGAGCTGTTTCCTGGAACCCCATCACCGCAAGCTCAATCCAATAAGAACTTACGATTTACGGGATCCGTCACTACCGCCAGGCCCACGAATATTAACGTGGTTCCCATCGACTACGCATTTCTGCCTCGCCTTAGGGGCCGGCTAACCCTGCTCAGATTAACTTTAAGCAGGAACCCTTGGTCTTTCGGCGAGGGGGTCTCTCACCCCCTTTGTCGTTACTCATGTCAACATTCGCACTTCCGATACCTCCAGGGGTCCTCACGGATCCCCCTTCGCAGGCTTACGGAACGCTCCGCTACCACACGATCATAAGATCGTATCCTCAGCTTCGGTGCATGGCTTCAGCCCCGTTACATTTTCGGCGCAAAGACCCTTGTTTAGACCAGTGAGCTGTTACGCTTTCTTTAAATGATGGCTGCTTCTAAGCCAACATCCTGGTTGTTTTGGGATCCTCACATCCTTTCCCACTTAGCCATGACTTGGGGACCTTAGCTGGAGGTCAGGGTTGTTGCCCTCTTCACGACGGACGTTAGCACCCGCCGTGTGTCTGCCGAGTAGTACTCCACGGTATTCGCAGTTTGGTTAGGATCAGTAAGACGGTGAGTCCCCATAGCCCATCCAGTGCTCTACCCCCGTGGGTATTCGCTCGACGCTCTACCTAAATAGATTTCGCGGAGAACCAGCTATTTCCGAGTTTGATTGGCCTTTCACCCCTAGCCACAAGTCATCCCAATCTATTGCAACAGATGCGGGTTCGGCCCTCCAGTTGGTGTTACCCAACCTTCAGCCTGCTCATGGCTAGATCACTCGGTTTCGGGTCTAATGCAACTAACTCAATCGCCCTGTTCAGACTCGCTTTCGCTGCGCCTACACCTACCGGCTTAAGCTTGCTAGTTACACTAAGTCGTTGACCCATTATACAAAAGGTACGCCGTCACTCTTGCGAGCTCCGACTGCTTGTAGGCATCCGGTTTCAGGTTCTATTTCACTCCCCTTGTCGGGGTGCTTTTCACCTTTCCCTCACGGTACTGGTTCACTATCGGTCATGCACGAGTACTTAGGCTTGGAGAGTGGTCTCCCCATGTTCAGACAGGATTTCACGTGTCCCGCCCTACTCAAGGACAATGACTGTTCTACGTGTACGGGGCTATCACCCGCTACGGCCGAACTTTCCAGATCGTTCCACTTTATTCATCATTGCCACTGGCCTGGTCCGCGTTCGCTCGCCACTACTTGCGGAGTCTCGGTTGATGTCCTTTCCTGCAGGTACTTAGATGTTTCAGTTCCCTGCGTTCGCTTCTAACCCCTATGGATTCAGAGTTAGATACCCCTTAGCAATTCCTGGAAACCTGTGCTGTTGTCCCGTCCTCACGCTGTCGCGGCTTTCAGCCGCTACGCTCCGGACCGGGCGGCGCATCAGCGCCGGCGGCCGTTCGGCCTTGCGAAGTGCAAAAGCACTTCGAGCCCTCGTCCCCCAACAGGAACAGGGCCAGTCCAACAAAACAGATTTCCCAGGAATTAGAGGTGGGTTTCCCCATTCGGAGATCCATGGATCAAAGCTCATTCGCAGCTCCCCACGGCTTTTCGCAGCGTATCACGTCCTTCTTCGCCTGTGCATGCCAAGGCATCCACCAAATGCCCTTACGACACTTAATCGTTCTCATTGCCAATGCTCATCATTTATTGGATCTGGAATTCTTAATCCTTCTCGCTTGCGCTCAAAGGGGTTCCAGATCCGGCCATACGGACAAGCCGCATGTGCCAGACCCAAAGTCCCGGCTACCTTTTACAACCAGGACATTCATGATGCCATCGACGCGTTCGATCCGGTCCCTTTCAAAAAGATGCTACGCCGAGCAGCATCCGGGCCGGATCTTAAGACCAGCTTCTCGAGATAACATCCGGTGATGCGCGGTCAGGCAACACCAATCCAGCATCCGGCCAGAAGCAACTCTCGTCGCCAACAACCGAACGCCTTTCGGACAAAGCTTCCTTCCACCCCAAGAACCTCCATCCTCTCCGGCCGGCTAGGCCATCAACGATATCACGGGCTCAAGGTCCGGACGTTCAAGGCACAAACCCCGAACACCTGGAAGCCTCCAGACGTATCTTCTCTTCACAATTTTTGCAGAACAGGCGCCGTCGCGTCCCCAAACGGAGACAAGGCGCAAACCTTATTTTCTTCCAAGACAAGATAACCAAAAACCATACCGGGAGGAACCCAACCGGCGAAGCCGCAAGGGCCTCGCGCCCGTCGGCCACGTTTGGCCGCGCCGTCCGCAGGCAGCGACCGCAAGGTCGCGTCCGCCGCGAGGACAAATCAAATGGTGGAGCTGAGCGGGATCGAACCGCTGACCCCCTGCTTGCAAAGCAGGTGCTCTCCCAGCTGAGCTACAGCCCCAATCCGTATCCACTCTCCCAACACCACCGTATCCAGCCCGGCGAAGCCGCAAGGCCGTCGCCGCTCGTCCGGCAGGCCGTCCGCAGCG
>NZ_JANFPI010000017.1 GCF_026552795.1 Ectorhizobium quercum | reverse complement strand
TTCCGCGAATCCTCCGTGCAGGGCATCATGAAGCGCATCAAGGCCAAGGGCGTCGAGGTCATCATCTACGAACCCGAATATCCCGACGAGGACTTCTTCCGCTCCGAGATCGTCCGCGACCTCGAAAGCTTCAAGACCCGCGCAGACGTCATCATCGCAAACCGCCTCTCAGACGACCTCATGGACGTCGAGGAAAAGGTCTACACAAGAGACATATTCGGATCCGATTGAACCGGCGCCCTTCCGGCAAACGCGAAAACCGGTTTTCCGTCAGGAATGGCGGGAAACAGGGAGGGAGAAGGGCCTGATCGCGCGCTCCTCGACAGCCCGTCATCGCCTGACGCCGCGTCCCCGCCCGGGGCGCGTCGGTCACGCCTTCGTGCATTTTCCGCCACGCGGCATCCGGCTATCATGACAGTATGATGACAGCCAGATTGTTAAGAATTTCCGCGTGGTTATGCCTGCTGGCAATCGTTTTCGCGACAGTTTCCCCCATCGGCCTGCGTCCGCGCGCGCCCTTGCCGGTCAATCTGGAAAGAGCCCTTGCATTCTGCCTGATGGCCGGTCTGTTCGTGCTCGCCTATCCGCGGCGCTGGCGTCCCATCCTGATCCTGACGGTCGCCGGGGCGGGGTTCATCGAAGCCTTCCAGTTCCTCTCGCCGACCCGGCATGCGCAGATGCTCGACGCGATGGTGAAGGCGGCCGGCGCCGCCGCCGGCGTGGCGTTTGCCGCCGGCGTCAACCGCATGCGCGGGGAAATCGGCAGGGCCCTTCCCGCACGGGCCGTCAGGACGGTTCCTCGCTCTCCCGAATCCTGAACCACGCGACATAGAGCGCGGGCAGGAAGATCAGCGTCAGCGCCGTGCCGACGATGATGCCGCCCATCATGGCGTAGGCCATCGGCCCCCAGAACACCTCGCGCGCGATCGGGATCAGGCCGAGCGAGGCCGCCGCCGCCGTCAGCATGATCGGGCGCATGCGGTGTTCCGTGGCTTCCTTGACGGCACGCCAGGGGTCCGTCCCCTCCTTGCGCATGTTCTCGATCTGCACGACGAGAATGACCGAGTTGCGGATGAGGATGCCGATCAGTGCCAGAACGCCGAGGATGGCGACGAAGCCGAGCGGCGCGCCGGAGGGCAGAAGGGCGGCCACCACCCCGATGAGGGCGAGCGGCGCCACCGCGAAGACGAGGAACAGCCGCGAAAAGCTCTGGAGCTGCACCATCAGGATCGTGGTCATGACGAGCAGCATCAGCGGAACGACGTTGGCGATCGGCGCCTGGCTCTCGGCGCTCGATTCCACCGAGCCGCCGGTTTCCAGCCGGAAGCCGGCGGGCAGCCCGGCCTCGAATGCCCTGATATCGGCATCGAGCTGCTTGACGACCGTGTCCGGCTGCGTCGCATCGGCGATCCCCGCCTTGACGGTGATCGTCGGCACGCGCGAACGGCGCCAGATGACGGGCTGCTCGACCCCGAAGCGGAAATTCGCGACCGCCGACAACGGCACGGCCGTGCCGCCCGCCGCCGGCAATTGCAGATTTTGCAGCGTATCGATGGAGGAACGCTCGTCGGCAAGGGCGCGGCCCAGCACGTCGACCAGATAGATATCGTCCTTGATCTGCGTGATCGCCTGACCGCCGACGATGCCGTTCAGCGCCGTCGCGATGTCCTTGGAGGTGACGCCGAGCAGCCGGGCCTTGTCCTGCAACACATCGACGCGCACCACCCGGACGGGCTCCATCCAGTCGAACACGACCTCCGAGAGATGCGGGTTCTTCTCGAGCACGGCGGCGAATTCCTGCGCGTGGCGGCGAAGCCCCTCCATGTCGTGGCCGGACAGGCGATACTGGACGGGACGGCCGACGGGCGGGCCGATGTCGAGCAGCTTCACGAAGGCGTCGGTGCCGGGAAAGGTTTCGCGCAGATAGGCCCCGATCTCCGCCCGCAGGCGGTCGCGCGCCTCCAGGCTTTTCGTGACGATGATCGTCTGGCCGAAGGAGGGCTCGGGCGGCTGCACGTCGAAGGCCAGCACGAAGCGCACCGCGCCCATGCCGATATAGGAGGAATAGTGCTCGATATCCTCGTTGCCGTCGAGCATCTCCTTCTCGAACCGGCCCATCTGGGCGCTGGTATCGGCAATCGAGGCGTTATGGGGCAGCGTCCAGTCGACGATCAGCTCGACGCGGTCGGAGGAGGGGAAGAATTGCTGCTGCACGAACCCCATGCCGAACACCGCCGCCGCGAACGCCGCCACGGTCAGCACGATAGTCGTGTAGCGGAAGCGCATGGCAAGATCGAGCAGCGAGGAAAACAGGCGGGCGAAGCGGCTCTTCTGCCCCTCATGCGTCTTCAGGGACTTCGGCAGCAGCGTCACCCCGAGCAGTGGCGTGAAGACGACCGCGACCACCCAGGAGACGAGCAGCGACACGGCAAGGACGACGAACAGCGTGAAGGTAAACTCGCCCGCCTGCGAGGTGTTCAGCCCGATGGGAATGAACCCGGCGACCGTCACCAGCGTGCCGGTCAGCATCGGGAAGGCCGTCGAGGTGTAGACGTGGGTGGCCGCCTTCTCCAGCGGATCGCCCAGTTCAAGCCGCGCCACCATCATCTCCACGGCGATCATCGCATCGTCGACGAGCAGGCCGAGCGCGATGATGAGCGCGCCGAGCGACACGCGTTGCAGGGAAATGTCGAACAGCGACATGACGAGGAATGTGATGCCGAGCGTCAGCGGCACGGCAAGCGCCACGACCAGGCCGGCGCGCAGGCCGAGGCTGATGAAGCTGACGATCAGCACGATGGCCACCGCCTCGAACAGGGCGCGGGTGAAGCCCGACACCGCCTCCTCCACCACCTGCGGCTGGTCGGACACGAGGTGAATGCCTACCCCGACCGGCAGGTCGGCCTCGATGGACCGCATCTCCTCCTTCAGCTTCTCGCCGAAGGTGAGCAGATTGGCGCCCTGCTTCATGCCGATGGCCAGCCCGATGGCCGGCTGGCCGTTGAAGCGGAAGAGTTCGGAGGGTGGATCGGTGTAGCCGCGGGTGATGCGGGCGATGTCGCTCAGGCGGAAGAAACGGTCGTTGATGCGCAGGTTGACGGCCAGAAGGTCGTTTTCCGAGGTGAACTGGCCGGAAACGCGGATGTTGATCCGCTCCGGCCCCGCCTGGATGACGCCGGACGGCGTGATCGCGTTCTGCGCCTGAAGCGTGTCCAGAACGCTCTGCTGATCGACGCCCATCGCCGCCAGTTCACGGGTCGAGAATTCGAGGTAGATCGCCTCGTCCTGCGCACCGATCAGGTCGACCTTGCCGGCATTCTCCACGGTGAGGACGCGGGCGCGGGCCTCTTCCACGAAATCGCGCAGCTGCCGGTGCGTCAGCCCGTCGCCGGTGAAGGCATAGATATTGCCGAACACGTCGCCGAAGCGGTCGTTGAAGAAGGGGCCGACGACGCCGGAGGGGAAATCCTGCTGGATGTCGGCGATCATGTTGCGCACCTTGATCCAGTTGTCGGAAACGTCCCTGCCGCGCGTGGTGGGCTTGAGGTTCACGAAGATCAGCGTCTCGCCCGGCTTGGTCATCGAGCGCGTGTAATCGAGCGTTTCCAGCTCCTCCAGCTTGCGCTCGATGCGCTCCGTCACCTGGGTGGTCGTATCCTCCACCGAGGCGCCGGGCCACGAGGCCGAGATGGTCATGGTCTTGATGGTGAAGGACGGGTCTTCCTCGCGGCCCAGATCGACATAGGACATGATGCCCGCGACCGTGAACAGCAGCATGAAATACCAGACCAGCGAGCGGTGCTCGAGCGCCCAGTCGGAGAGATTGAATTTTTTCATCGGTTCTCTCCTGCGGAAAGCCTGACTTTCTGACCGTCCGTCAATGCCCCGACGCCAGCCGTCACCACGCGCTCGCCTTCCTCCACGCCGCCGGCGGGAACGAACAGGGCGCCGGTGCGGGACGCGACGGTGATTTCCCGGCGGGCGACCTCGCCCTTCGCCTCGTCCACGACGAAGACGTAGCTCCTGCCCTCCTCCTCGCGCAGCGCGGTCAGCGGCAGCGTTATGGTCTTCGGGCCGGCCTGCCGGCGATAGGCGGTGATCGTCGCCCCGAGCCGAAAATTGTCCGGCGGATCGGCCAGGGCGATGCGGACACGGAAGGTGCGGGTCAGGGGATCGGCCTGCGGCGCGACCTCCCGCGCCGTGCCCGTGACGGTGACGTCCGGGGCGACCTGCAAGGCGACGGAAAAGGCTTCGCCCGGCGCGACCGTCCCGGCCGAAAGCGGCACGTCGACAACCGCGTCGCGCAGGTCAGGGCGGGCGATCGTCAGGATGGTCTCGCCGGCGGAGACGATCTGCCCCACCTCCGCATCCACCGAGGTGACGACCGCATCGTAATCGGCGGAAATCGTGGAATAGGAAAGCTGCTCCCGGGCCTTGGCAAGGGCCGCTTCCGCCTTGGCGACGGAAGCCTGCGCCGAGGCGCGGCCGAGGTCGGCCTGCTCGAGAACGGATTGGGACGCGGCATCGCCCGCCCGCAGGACCCGGGTGCGCGCCGCAGTCGATTCGGCATCGGCAAGCTGCGCCCTCGCCCCGGCCAGATCGGCTTCGGCCGCTCGCACGGCAAGCTCCAGCGACGTCGGGTCGATGGCCGCGAGCTGCTGGCCCCGCGCCACGAGATCGCCGACCTCGGCCGGACGCGAGACGAGCCGCCCCAGAATGCGGAAGCCCATCGGCGTCGAAACCTGTGGCTGCACCGTTCCCGCAAAGCCGATGTCCAGCGGGCTTGCGGCCGTGGCGACGACCGACATCACCGGCCGTACGGGCGGCGGCGTTTCGGCTCCGTCATCGGCGCAGGCCGCCAGAAACGCCAGGGGGATCGAAAAAAGAAGACGCCTCACGATTCCGCCTCTCCGACAATGCGCACCTTCTGGCCGGTGCGCAGGAACTTGGCCCCTTCCGACACGATTTCGGCGCCGGGGGCAAGGCCATCCGTCACCAGCATCGTTTCCTTCTCGTAGGCGAAGACCGTCACGTCCTGCATCGACACACTGCCGGTTTCCCGATCCAGGATCCAGACGGCAGGCTTGCCGTCCAGCGAGCCGATCGCCGTCCACGGCACGCGAATGACCTGCACGGGACGAAGCATGACCCGTCCGGTGACGGCTGCCCCGAGCGCCAGTTCCGCCGACGCGTCGCTCAGCCCGGCCTTGACGCGGACCGTGCCCGTGGCGGCATCGATGGTGGGCGAGATTTCCCGGATGACGCCGGTGGCCGTGACTTCCGGCAGATTGATGAGCTGGACGGCGACCTCGATCTTATCGGCCTCGAAGGCATCGCGGTGAAGGAAGATCGATTCCTGGACGTGGAACACCGCGTCGCGAGCGCCGTCCCGGGCCAGCCGGAACATCATCTGCGCCGCCTGCGCCACCTGCCCCACCTCGGCGCTGCGATCCGTCACGATGCCGTCGGCGTCGGCACGCAGCTCCGTATAGCCGAGCGCCTCGCGGGCCGAGTCGGCGGCCGACCGCGCCGAATCGACCGCATTGCGGGCGCTGATCAGCGCGGCGCGGGCCGAATCGTGGTCGCCGCGGGTCGTCAGCCCCTTCTGCAACAGTTCCGTGCTGCGGTTGAACGCAGCGCTGCTCTGGGCCTGCTGCGCTTCCGCAAGCCGCAGACTGGCCTCGGCGGCGGCGAGGTCCGCCTTCTGCTCCTCCGGGTCGAGGCGGGCGAGCAGGTCGCCCGCCCGCACATGCTGTCCGGTCTCGGCGAAACGCTCGACGATGCGGCCCGACACGCGAAAGGAAAGATCGGTTTCGACACGGGCCTCGATCTCGCCGGTCATCGTCACGGCGGGGGAATAGGTGGTGAAGGCGGCCTTTTCGACAACCACCGGCGTCAGCGGCTTTTCCTCCGCCTGCTTCTCCTGCCCGCACGCGGCAAGGACCGCGGCCAGCGCGCAGACGAGACCGCCGCGCCGCAAAGCGTCGAAGCCGAAGGACGGGAACCGGTCAAGCATCAGAATCGTCTCCTGCGAAACCCGGGGCAGAAGCCTGCCTCCGCCGCACCATATGCCAAGGCGCGTGAAGCTCAAGTCAGGTGTTGTGAAAACCGGAAATTATCTTTGAGCGCCAGCCCTGCCGACACCGCGATTGGCGCGGGACTTGCCGGAACGATGCGTGAAGGCTAGTAGATTCACGCAGGTTGCAGCGGAATGCAAGGGGGACGGACGGCTGAGCGGCACGATCGACACCAAAACGGAGGAGGCGTTGCGCAAGCAGCAGTGGCGGCACCAGGCGCTGGCGGAAACGCTTTACCACCGCATCGCCGAGGGCGAGTTCCCCGTCGGCTCGGCCCTGCCGACGGAACGCGATATCGCCGCGTCCGAAAAGGTAAGCCGCGCAACGGTACGCGAGGCCCTGCGCTTTCTGGAAAATCACGGCATGATCCGCCGGCGGCAGGGCTCCGGAACGGTAGTCATCGCCCGCGAGCCGCAGCGGCTGCGCATGCCGCTCGATTCGCTGGAGGCGCTGCTGACCTATCCGCAGGACACGGAAGTCGAGGTCCAGAGCGGCGAACCGCTGTCGCCCGACGATCCGGCCTTTGCCGAAGCCGAACTGGAAAGCGGCGGCAACTGGTGGCGCGTGACCTTCCAGCGGCGGATGCAGGGGGCATCGGCGCCGGTTTCCCATATCGATGTCTATCTTCCGGAGGAATATGCCGCGGTCGAGGCGGATATCCCCGCCGGCGGCGGCTCGGTCTTCCTGCTGGTCGAAGACCGCTTCGGCATCCATCCGGCCGAAGCCGTCGTCCGCATCGATGCGGTGCAGATCGACGCGCGGCGGGCGCAGGCGCTCGGCGTCGCCGAAGGCTCGGCGGCGGTCCGCATCCAGCGCCGCTACTCGGACGCGGCGGGACGGCTCTATCAGGTGTCCGTGTCGATCTATCCGCAGGACCGCTACGTGTTCGAGACGGTCATCCGCGGCTGACGCCGCGGCAAGCGGGCATCAACTGCGCCGATAGTCGTCCTCGATCCGCACGACGTCGTCCTCGCCCATATAGGCACCCGTCCGCACCTCGATCAGTTCGAGTGCAATGCGCCCTTCGTTGGCGATGCGATGGACGGTTCCGGGCGCGACATAGGCCGATTCGTTCTCGGTGAGGATGGTGATGTGGTCGTCGATGGTCACGGTCGCCGTACCGCGCACCACCACCCAGTGTTCGGCGCGGTTCATGTGGCGCTGCAAGGACGTCCGCGCGCCGGGGTCGATCAGCAGCCGCTTCACGCTGGACCGCTCCCCGCTCAGCATGTCCTCGACATAGCCCCACGGACGGTAGGCTCTCTTGTGAACCTCCGTGACGGCGCCGCGGCCGGACGCCTTCAGCGTATCGACAAGGGCCTTGACCTCCTGCGAACGCTCCTTGGGCACGACGAGAACGGCGTCCTTCGTGGCGACCACCACGAGGTTCCTGGCGCCGATCACGGTCGTCATCAGGCTCCTGGAATGGATGAGGCAGCCTTCCGAATTGAGTGCCACTCCCTCGCCTTCCACGGCGTTTCCGGCCTGATCCTTGTCCGCGACCTCCCAGATGGCGTCCCAGCTGCCGATGTCCGACCAAGGGAAATGACCGCGGACCACGGCGATCTTGCTGGTCTTCTCGATCACCGCATAGTCGATCGAATTCTTCGGCGATGCCTCGAAGCTTTCCTGGTGCAGACGCAGGAAGCCCAGATCCGTCTCGGCCTTCTCGACGGCGCGGGTCACGGCGGCGAGAATCTCGGGCGAATACGTCCTCATTTCCTCGATCATCACATCGGAGCGGAACAGGAAGTTGCCCGAATTCCAGAGATAACCCTTCTGGAGATAGGATATGGCGGTTGCCGCATCCGGCTTTTCGACGAAGGCCTCGACCAGCCTCAGGTCCTCGTCCTCGCCGAATACGTCGCCCGGATGGATGTAGCCGTAGGAGGTTCTGGGCTCCGTCGGCGTCAGGCCGAAGACAACGATATGACCTTCGTCGGCGGCCTTGCGGCCGAGCGCGACGGCATCGGTGAAAAGACCGTCGTTCAGCACGACGTGATCGGCGGCGAGCGCCAGAACAAGCCCGCCGGGCGCGCGCTTTTCGGCAATCACGGCGGCGGCGGCCATCGCGGCGGCGCTGTCGCGGCGCGCCGGCTCCAGAACCACCTGGACCGGACTGTCGACATCCTCGGCCTGCCGCTGCGCGAAGAAGCGGAAATCCTCGTTGGTGATGACGACAGGGGCGCCGTAAAGTGCCGGGTCGGAGACGCGTTTGAGCGTCTGCTGATAGGTCGAGAAAGAACCGACAAGGGGCTGGAACTGCTTGGGCAACTGGTCGCGCGAAACGGGCCAGAGGCGCGACCCTGAGCCGCCGGCCAGAAGAATGGGGGTGATTTTGCTTGCCGTATCGCTCACGCCGGATATTTCCTTAGAACAGAAAAAGGGGACTATGAAGCCTTCGGTTCTTCCGAAAGACATTAATGTGTGAAACCCTGAAGATCATGTTTATGACAATGATTGGGAACTGGAAATGGGTCTAAAGTTCGGCACCAGCGGCCTGCGCGGCCTTTCCGTGGACCTTGAGGGGCGGCCGGCAGCCGTCTACGCCACCGCGTTCGCGCGTCATCTCGTTCGATCCGGTCAGGCGAAAACGGGAGATCCCGTCCTTGTCGGCCGCGACTTCCGCGACTCCAGCCCCGGGATCGCTTCCATCGTGATCGGCGCCCTCTCCCGCGCCGGCTTCGTGCCACTCGACTGCGCAACCGTGCCGACGCCGGCGCTGGCGCTCTACGGCCTCTCGCTGAAAGCCGCGAGCCTGATGGTGACGGGATCGCATATCCCGGCGGATCGCAACGGCATCAAGTTCTATCGCCCGGACGGCGAGATCGACAAGGCGGACGAGCAGGCCATCGCCGCCATCGCCGCGGACATTGCCGAAATCGACGAGGCCCCCGGCGTGGCGGAGGACCGCTCCGCCGAATGCGCGGCGCTCTTTCGCACGCGCAATGTCTCGGTCCTGCCGGAGAATGCCCTTGCCGGCCTCAGGATCGGCATCTACCAGCACTCTACCGTGGCGCGCGACCTGATGGTCGATATCCTCGCCCATTACGGCGCGGAAACGGTGGCGCTGGGCCGTTCCGAAACCTTCATTCCCGTCGATACCGAGGCCGTTTCGCCCGAAACGGTCGGCCTCCTCGGGCAATGGACGCGGGAACACGGTCTCGATGCGATCGTTTCCGCCGACGGCGACGGCGACCGCCCGCTGCTTTCGGACGAAACCGGAACGCCGTTGCGCGGCGACCTTCTCGGCCTGGTGACGGCCCGCTTCCTGGCGGCGGAGGTCGTCGCCACACCCGTCACGTCCAATTCGGGCATCGAGGCCAACGGCCGCTTCCGTGTGGTCCGCACGCGGGTCGGCTCGCCCTATGTGATCGCCGCCATGACCGAGGCGCTGGCCGACGGCAAAAGCGGCGTCATGGGCTTCGAGGCGAATGGCGGCCTGCTGCTCGGCTCGCCCTTCACCGTCAACGGCCGGACGCTCGCGCCGCTGCCGACACGCGACAGCATCCTGCCGCTTCTGGCCACGCTTTACGCCGCCGCTGCGGAAAAGAAGCCGCTGTCCGCCGTCGCGGCCTCGTTCCGGCTCCCGGCCGCCGCCGCGGACCGGCTCGAGAACTATCCGCTGGAAAAGAGCGGCGCGCTGATGGCATATCTGCGAGCGTCGCGCGCCAATCTCGAAACCTTCCTCGCCTCGCTCGGAACCGTGGCCGAGGTCAGCGACATAGACGGCCTGCGCGTTTCTCTCCGCGACGGCAGCACGGTGCATTTCCGCCCGTCCGGCAACGCGCCGGAAATGCGCTGCTATGTCGAGGCCGCGACCGAAGAGGATGCCCATATCTTGCTGGAAAAGGGCCTCGCGCTGCTGCGCAATTTTTCCGCAGCACCGTAATCGAAGCGGACTGGCCTTATCCCTGCACGTGTGTGTCACATTCGGGTGCTACAGGGATCGCGGCGATCTGGGTGTCTGTTTGCGGCGGGGTTGGTTGACAAGTGCGGTTGCGCTGCGGGATACCAGCAGTCATCGTCATCGGAGATTGGATTGTCATGGTGAATATTGCCGTTGCGGGTATTGGTTACGTCGGTCTGTCCAACGCAATTCTTCTGGCCCAGCACAACGATGTCACGGCC
>NZ_JANFPI010000016.1 GCF_026552795.1 Ectorhizobium quercum | reverse complement strand
AGTGATGGTGTCGTTCATCGACACGCACCGGGTGATGCATGGGGTCGAGCCGATCTGTAGCGTGCTGCCGATCGCCCACTCCACCTATTACAGCCATCTGGCGAAGCGGGCCGATCCGGCGCGGCAGGGCGTGACAATCGGATGTTTGTTGAAGCCGTGTTGTGGATTGTCAGGACGGGTTCGCCCTGGCGCGATTTGCCGGACGTGTTCGGTGATTGGAACAGCGTGTTTCGCCGCTTCAGCCGTTGGAGCCAGAAAGGCGTGTCGTGGCGTCTCTTTGAGGCGATGTCAGATGATGACGACTTCGAATATCTGATCATCCATAGCACGATCATCCGCGCTCACCAGCACGCCTCCGGCGCAAAAAAGGGGCTCAAGATCAGGCCATTGGCCGTTCTCGCGGCGGCCTGAGCACCAAGATCCACATGGCTGTGCGTGGTCTTGGTTGTCCTGTCCGCTTTACCCTGACTGCTGGCCAGAAAGGTGATGCTCCACAAGCCGACGCGCTCGTCAAAGACCTGTCCGCCGAAATTGTCATGGCCGACACCGCTTATGATAGCGACCGGCTGCGTAAGGCGATCGACGCCATGAGCGCACAGGCGGTCATCCCGAACAACCCCTCCCGCGCCAGAAAATATCCACTCGATAAGCACCTCTATGCCCAGCGGCATCTCATCGAGTGCTGCTTTTCCAAACTCAAGCAATTCCGGCGCATAGCCACGCGATACGAGAAAACAGCCCGAAACTATCGAGCCATGATCGCGCTCGCCGCCACCATCCTATGGATCAGATAACTGTCCACACTTCCTAGGATATCAATCCCCGCGCGAGTTCATCAGCTCACAATCTCAAACCTGAGCATGTCCGGTCTTTTGGGGGCAACTCCAGAAGGGGGCGGTTGCCAGGGAAACCGCCTCTCCAAATCATCTATCTCTCAACTCATCAGATCTTTACACTATCGCGCTGACACACGGAAATGTGTGCCACTTGCACCATCAGCATTCATTTTGACGTCGTAAGAGCCCGACTTGGAGCACCCTTGCACAGTCCAAATTTCGTGCGCGTTAGCCAAACGCCCGTCAGCCAACATCTGCTTTGATTCGCTTCTGATAGAGATGGCATCCACGCGTTTGCACCCTGCACCCACTCCATTTAGAAAAAACAAACTGACGTATTTCGTAATGTCGCTCTTCAATGTGCCATCAGCCACCGAATTTCCCGTGTAGGAGATCGATGATGTCGAAGCACAAGCACTTAGCAACAAGCAAGCAGCAATCCCGGCAATCTTTATTCTCATTCCATCTGCCTTTTAACGGGGTGTGTGGTCGCTGACCCACACCCAACATTGACTTCGCACAGCGCCGTTGAAAGCATTTGCTAGGAAAAAATGCAACTTTTGTCGCATCTCACGCGGGAGCTTCGTGAACCAGATAAAGGGCCGCTTTCCTGATGCAGCAGCCCGAAACCTGAGGGTCAGACATCGTGACGATCAAATTTAGTTAACGTAAGCGTTTGATGTATTGTCGCAAAAGTCCCGCAGACCGTCTCAAAACCCTTCGGGCGACACATGATTGAAGTTTTCAGAAGGTCTAGGATTTCTTCGACAGCAGGAAGGCGATCAGCTTCACCTTCTCGACGATCTGCTCACTGTGATGTTCTGTAAGGCGTTCGACCAGCTTGGAGCCCAGCTGTCGCCACTTCATATGGCGTTGATCGTAGTTCGTCTTTGAAAGCAGCCAAGTTTTGTGTGCGCTTGCGCCGGGGCCATTCTGCCAGTTTTCCGGTGCTGCATCCTCGTTCGCCATCAATTCGGCATTGCTCCACTGAAGGTTCGCAAGGACAAGATAAGGATCGACCACCGAATAGGAGCCGGGAACCGCCCAGACGAGGAGGTGTCGGCCGGATCGCCCGAATGGTTCTTGTATGAAGTTGATCGGAAGGCAGATGCTGTCCTACGGAGCGTTGAGATTTTCTGTGACAATTCGATTGCCCGAAACAGCATCTGGATTGAGCAGCGCAGCGGGCAAGTCCGCGAGTCGTTGCTCGATAGGCCGCTTGACGAGGCGTTTGAAAACGCACCTCTGGAGGCGATCACACCGCAGGAATTCGAGAAGTATTGGGAGCGGGGGATAGATACGCCATTCTGGTTTCCCTCTGCTCCCGGATCGTCGGGGAACTCCTCCATACCGTCTCAAGATCCATTGGGCGACACATAATCGGAGTTTTCAGACAGTCTGCTAGGATTTGCGCGACGACAATTCCGGGAACGATCATTTTCCTTGATCTGCATCCCATTCGCTATAGTCACCATTCCATTCGGCATTATCTCGGCGCTGTCCCGTGAGCGCCCAATGTTCCAATGAGGGGTAGATTGTAGTTTCCGGCCAGTGCGGAGCGTGCTCTTGTGCCTGTTTCCAAGTCAGGTGAACCCTCGCCACCCTTCCATCTTCGAGCCTGAAAAGGGCATCATCGCAATCGTATCGACGTGCAATCAGCTTAACGTCTAAGCCATACAACGCATGGGTGGGAGCCACCTCTGTTCGAAGTTCTCTCTCCCAGGCCTGGCGAAAGCTTTGACTTTCTGTTGTCATTTCATCACCGACTGGTTCCCACGGCTCTAACCAATTCATATAATTATCCCTCGCCCAAGCCATCAAGCGCGACCCCAAAATTTAGGGAGACTGTCTAAAAACTCTGGTTACATCGTTGCGATGTAGAAGATTATACCTCCTGCGCCGTTTTCAACTCTCACGACCCGTTCCTGAACCCTTAGCCCAGCGGGAGTTTTTAGACGATCTCTAGGAGTTGTGCGACAGAATGGCCAGCAACTCGGCTAGGTCGTCAGCCTGCGCATCATCGAGCTTGTCGCCTAGATGACGTTGCAGCGCCCCGGCATAGACGTTCCACATGCGCGCCTGCATGGCCCGCCCGGCATCGGTGATGATGGCCCAACGGCCCCGGCCGTCGTCCGCGAACACCTCGCGCTGAACGAGGCCGGCCTTGTCCATTCGGTCGAGAAGCCGAGATAGGTTGTGCTGCGCCAGGAGCGTGCGGTCCTCTATCTCGTAGGGCCGCAACCGGCCGCCCTCGGCCCGCGACAGCTCTAGCAGCACGTCATACCAACCAAGGGGCGGAAGCTCGGCCGCCTTCAAGTCCTGCTCGATCGCGCCAAGCACGAGCTGCTGCGCGCGCATGAGCCGAACCCATGCCCGTGTGACGGCTGGGGAGGGCTGTGCGCCTTTGGTTTCTGAGCAATCGGCCATATATGCAATTACATTCATGTTGACCGACAAGGCAAGCCTCAATATAGATGCAAGTGCATTTATGATCAACGGAGACCCTTTCCCATGACCCAGGAGCGGCTAACGGACTACGGGGTGACGCTGCTGCGCGTCAGCCTCGGCGCGATGTATCTCGCCCATTCCATCGTGCTCAAGCTGTTCACCTTCGGCCTTGCCGGCACGGCGGGCTATTTCGAGTCCATCGGCCTGCCCGGCTGGCTGGCCTATGTCACCTTCGCCGCCGAAGCCGTGGGCGGCGCAATGCTGGCGCTCGGTATTTATGCCCGTTGGGTGGCCGTGGCGCTGATCCCGGCGCTTCTCGGCGCGATCATCTGGGCGCACGGCGGCAACGGATGGGTGTTCAATGCACCGGACGGCGGTTGGGAATATCCACTCTACCTCATCGTCCTGTCGGTCGCCCAATTCCTGTTTGGCGACGGCCGCTATGCGCTCCGCCCCTCCCCCGCCCTTCGCTAATGCGCACAAGGAGATTTCATCATGTCCGACGCCAGGCTGACCCTCATCAGCCATCACCTTTGCCCCTATGTGCAGCGGGCGGCGATCGCACTGAGCGAAAAGGGCGTGCCGTTCGAGCGCCGCTATGTCGATCTGGCCGCAAAGCCCGACTGGTTCCTCCCCATTTCCCCGCTCAGTAAGGTGCCGCTGCTGATCGTCAGGCAGGACGATGGCACGGAAGCCGTGTTGTTCGAGAGCGCCGTCATCTGCGAATATCTTGAAGAAACGCAGTCCGGCACGGCCCTTCATCCCGCCGATCCGCTGACGCGGGCGCGGCATCGGGGCTGGATCGAGTTCGGCTCCTCCATTCTCTCCGACCTGTGGGGGTTCGAGACGGCCAAAGATGCCGAGACTTATGAGTCCAAGCGCAAAGCCCTTATCGACAAGTTCGGCCGCGTCGAGGCCGAGCTGGGCGACGGGCCATTCTTCGCCGGCAAGGCGTTCAGCCTGGTCGATGCGGTCTTTGCGCCGATCTTCTGTTATTTCGATGTGTTCGGCACCATCGCACCGACAGACGTCTTCGACGGATTGCCCCGCGTGACAACATGGCGAAACGCGCTGGCCGCCCGCCAGAGCGTGCGCGAGGCCGTCACCGACGACTATGGCGACAGGCTCAAGGTATTTCTCAAGAACCATGACGCATGGTTGCTGAAACTGGCGGCATAGCGCCTGTGCCGTGCGCCTGAAGCTTGGGCCTCGTAGGCTTCAGGAGCTCCGCGACAACGAGTATTCAGGTCAGCAGGTTTTCACCCATGAAGTCTACGAAGACGCGGAGTTTGGAGGTCGGCAGCGGTCGCCGCTGATCTTCAAGATAAATCGGGTTGCGGTAATCGGCAGCAATTTCGCACCTTAGAGGACAATAGGCGGTGTTTGTCGGGCCGAAGCCGATGAAACGGAGAACTACGTCTACGCCATAGCCCTCCAAAATTAAGGCACGAACGAGTGGCTACAACGGGTTGGAGCCCCTGCACGTCCGCTTTTCAGGCTTCAAAGTTGTGAAATGCAGTCCGTCTGCTTTTGGCGCACACGCACTGATTCAGGACTTTGAACCAGCGCCGGGTTGCGATGCGTGAGCGGACGACGCGGGGGAGGTGTTGCAGGCCGTTTGGGCGGAGCCCATGGGAGCCGCCGGACGTTCACCATAGGCTGTGGCGCCGAATGGTCTTTGTCAGCCTGTAGGGGCGGTTCGTTCCAAGGCGGTATTGACGGCGTCGGCCAGGGATGAAGCCTCATCCTCGTCCACCGGCCCGAACAACCCGGCACCATAACGAATCATAAAGCGGCTGGAAATGACTGGGGCATGGGAGACATGCCCGGATGGATAGGTGGGGGAGCCGGTCAGCCGTTGTTTCCACGCCTGTGCTTGTTGTCCTTGTTGGCGGAGGAGATGTTTTGTACGCCGCAAGGGTCATGGGAAAAATCGGATATGGATGCCGTCCGCATCGATGCGCAAGCGGCGGGGCAGCACGGTAGAAAGTTCGAACGCTGCGACGATCAGGAACACCAGCACCACTGGAGGAAATAGGAGTAATCCAACGATATCCTCGGGCGCGCCCTCGTACGTGAGGGACCTCTGGATGAGGACGGCCAGAATTGCCAGCAGGAAAGCGGCACCCAGACCCATTCCCACGGCCAGCCCCAGGGCCCGCGAGGCTATTCGGCCGGGCCCTCGGCGGTTTTGCTGCACGATCTCGACCGAATCCTGTTTCTCGACGAAATCTATGATGGGGTTCACCTCGTTTCGTATTCCGTTTCGATGATGAGACGTCCTCCATCGTCCCTGTCTTGGTTAGAGGAACGTGCCGGAAGCATACTGAGCGGTGGTAATATCTCCAGCAAGCAGGGGCGGCACAGGCACCGCGCCGACCCTGCGAAGAAAGTCGCTCAGCTCCAGGCATGAAGAGGCGGCTTTTCGCCGTTTAGGAAATAGTTGCCGAGGATCGCATATTTCCAGCGCACCGGATCGTGCAGCGTATGCGTGCGGGCGTTGCGCCAGTGCCGGTCGAGATTGTGCTCGGAAAGCGTCGAGCGCGTTCCCGACAACTCGAACAGCTTGTTGGTCGCGGCGATCGCCACCTCGGTCGACAGCACCTTGGCTTGCGCGGTCACGATCTGCGCCTCGGCCACCGTGTCGGCGTTGGGATCGGCGACGGCGCGGTCGATGGCGAGGCCCGCCTTTTCGAGGATCGCCTGCGCTGCGTGCAGCCTCAGCGTCAGATCGCCCACGGCCTGGATCGTGTAGGGGTCCTGCCAGGCGTGCTCCTGCCCGCTGTCGACCCAAGCGCGGCTCTTCGTCCGCACGAAGTCGATCGTCTCATCGATGGCCGCCTTGGCGATGCCCGCATCGACCGCCACCTGGATGATCTGGAAGATCGCCCCGTCTGCCGTCGGCACCTCGTAGCCCTTGTAGCCGGGCACCAGATGGGTCTTCGGCACCTTGACGTTTTCGAGGATCACCGTGCCCGAAAGCGTGGTGCGCTGGCCGAAGCTCGTCCAGTCGTCGATGACCGTCAGGCCCGGCGCATCGCGCTCGGCGATGGCGTACCAGGCCCGGCCTTCCTGGTCGAGCGCGACGATCGGCACCAGATGGGCGAGCAGCGCGCCGGAGGAATAGAACTTGCGGCCGTTGACGACGACATGATCGCCATGGTCGGTGAAGGTCGTCTCGAAATCGGCGGCGCGCTTCGAGCCGAATTCGGAGAAGGCATTGCCGAAGCGTACACCCTTCAGCACCTCGCCGAAGAGCAGCTTCTGCTGCGCTTCGTCGGAGACGGTGCGGATGGCGGCGACGACGCCGAGATGGTTCTGGGCGATCTGGCCGATGGAGGAATCGGCCGCCGAAATGATCTCGATCACCCGCGACAGCGTTGCGTAGGAGACCTCCGGTCCGCCGAACGCCTTCGGCACGTTGATCGACCACAACCCGCTTTGCGAGAAGGCGTCGAGCTCCTTGACCGGCCAGATGCGCTCGCGGTCGCGCTCCGACGCGCCCTTGACGAAATCGGCGGCGAGCCGCTCGGCCACCGCGATGGCCTCGGCGTCGCTCGCGATGATGTGGGCCGGCGTATCGGGCCGGGCGACGGCGGGAACCGCGGCGCCCGCCGTGGCGGTCTGTCTCTGGTGCAGGGTCATTGTCGTCTCTCCTTGGATGGAACGATGGGCCTTGGATGAAATTACGGCTTCGGATCACACGCCGAGGCCGAGGGATTGGCTTTCGGTGACGGATGGCTTCACCGCCGCCTTGCCGAGGTAGAAGCTGCGGATGTCGTCGCGCGCGCGCAGGGCCGCGGCCGTCCCGGACAGCACCGAGACGCCGTTCTCGATCACGATCGCCCGGTCGGCGTTGCGCAGCGCCACCGCCGAGTTCTGCTCGGCCACGAGAATGGAGAGGTCCGCCGTGCGGTTCAGTTCGCGCAGGGCCCCGAAGATGTCCTGCACGACCAGCGGCGCCAGCCCCATCGAGGGCTCGTCCAGCACCAGCAGGCGCGGCCGCGACATCAGCGCCCGGCCGATGGCCGTCATCTGCTGCTCGCCGCCGGAGGCAAGCCCCGCCAGCGTGCGCCGCTTTTCCTTGAGCCGCGGAAAGAAGGTATAGACCCGGTCGAGGTCCTGGTCGGTCTCCCTGCTTGTGGAACCGCGCCCGAGCGCGCCGGTGAGAAGATTTTCCTCCACCGTCAGATTGCGGAAGCAATGGCGGCCCTCGAGCACCTGGACGAGGCCGGCGCGCACGAGGTCGCCCGGACGCCACGCCAGCACGTCGCGGCCGTCGAAGACGATCTCGCCGGCCGTCACCTGCCCGCGCTCGGCCGGCAGGAGGTTGGACACCGCCTTGAGCGTCGTCGTCTTGCCGGCGCCGTTGGCCCCGAGCAGGGCGACGATCTCGCCGCGCCCGACGGTGAAGCTCACGCCGGAGAGCGCCGTGATCGCCCCGCTGTAGCGCGCGCGGATATCGCTCACCCGCAAGAGAATGTCGTCGCTCATGGCATCGTCTCCGGTTCGAAGGCGGGCGGGCAGCCGCACGGGCGGCTGCCCTTCCCCTCGTCAGTTGGTCGCGGTGGCGGCGTCTTCCGCCGTGCGCAGCTTGATGCCCTTTTCGGCCGCATAGGCCTCGGAGGACGCCTCGATGATCGGACGCAGCAGCGCCCAGTCCGGCGCGATCCAGTCGGAGACGACGTTCCACTTCTGGCCGTCCCACTGCTGGAAGGTCACGTAGCCGTTGCCCTCGTGATTGTCCCAGGTGACGTGGATCGAGTGGAAGAGATCCTTGGCGCCGAGCGCCTCGACGCGGGCCTGGTCGAGTTGCAGATTCTCGAAGCCCCAACGGACCTCGTCGCCCGTCAGCGTGCGCTTGCCGAACTTCTCCTGGGCGATGCGTACCGCCTCGACGTTGAGGATGCCGTTGACGATGCCGAGATTGTGGTAGACCGAACCGATGCGGTTCTTGTCCTCCAGATTGCCCTTGCCCTGGTCGTAGAGCGTCGAGACGATCTCCTTGACGACCGGATATTCCGCGCCCGAGGCCTGCGTGGTGATCGCCGTGTAGCCCTTGGCGGCCTCGCCCGCCGGGATGACGTCCTCTTCCGAGTTGGACCAGACGTTGCCGATGATCCGGTCGACCGGGAAGCCGACCTTGACGGCGGTCCTCAGCGCCACCGGGTTCATCACGCCCCAGCCGCGCAGGACGACATAGTCCGGCTTGGCGCGGCGGATGTTCAGCCATTGCGACTGCTGCTCGTTGCCGGGATGCGGCACCTCGATCTGGCTGACCTCGAAGCCGTACTTCTCCGCCAGCAGGTCATAGATCGGGATCGTCTCCTTGCCGTAGGGCGAGCCGTGGTAGAGGACCGCGATCTTCTTGCCTTTCAGGCTTTCCAGCCCGCCTTCCTTGGCGGCGATGTAGTTCACGATGCCCGAGGTCTCGCTGTAGGGATTGAGAAGCAGCGGGAAGACATAGGGGAAGACGCGGCCGTCGGTGGAATCGGCGCGGCCGTGGTTGACCGTGATCAGCGGCACCTTGTCCTGCGTGACGCGGTCGATCATCGCATAGGCGATGCCGACGGAGAGCGGGTTCCAGGCGGCGATGCCCGGCGCGCTCTTCAGCCGCTCATAGGCCTCGACGCCGCGCTCGACCTCGTATTGCGTCTCGGCTTCCGCCCAGGTGAGCTTGACGCCGTTGATGCCGCTGTCGCGGGTGTTGATCAGGTTCAGGTAGTCGATGAACCCGCCGAAGAAGCCGGTGCCGCCGGCGGCATAGGGGCCGACGCGATAGCTTTGCAGCGGGAAATGCTGTTCGTCGGCGGCGGAAGCGGGCAGCGCCACCGTGAAACCGAGCGCGGCGGCGAGCGCCGTATTTCTGATCCTTGCAAGAAGTGTCATTAGGCATGCTCCATCATTTTGCCGGAGAATCCTCCGGTCAGCGGGTTGAATGGGGTATCGAGGCTTCGGACTTCGGCCCTTGCGGCCGCACGTCAGGTCACGAGGGCGCAAGCCATGTCGTGAGCCGTTTTCGTATCCGCGTCAGGAGGGCGGCGAGCCCGTCCGGCTCGAGGATCAGAAACAGGATGATCAGGCTGCCCACGACAATGCGCTGGCTCATTTCGAGCACGCCGGAATCGAAGACGTCGCCGAGCAGGAAGGCGCCGAGCCTGGACAGGACCAGCGGAAAGACCACGATCAGCGCCGCCCCGAAGAAGGCGCCGCGGATGGTGGCGAGCCCGCCGATGATGATGATGAACAGGATCTGGAACGAGCGGTCGAGGTTGAAGCCCGCCGGCTCCACCGTGCGCAGATAGGCGAAGGCCCAGAGCACGCCCGCCACCGCGATGATGAAGGACGAGACCGCGAATGCCAGCAGCTTGGTCCTCAGCACCGGCACGCCGATGATTCTCGCCGCCATCTCGTTGTCGCGCACGGCGATGAAGTTGCGTCCGGTGGCCGAGCGCACCAGCCTGAGCGAGAGATAGGTGAGGACGATGACCACGGTGAGCGCGAAGAGATAGCGCCCGACGCCGCCGCTGAACGGGATGCCGGCAACGACCAGCGGCGGCGCGTCGATGACGCCAGAGGCGCTGTTGTTGGAGAACCAGCTGAACTTCGTCAGCACCCACTGCACGAAGAACTGCGCGGCAAGCGTCGACACGGCGAGATAGAAGCCCTTGAGCCGCAGGCTCGGCAGGCCGAAGACGATGCCGAGCGCCGCGGCCGAAAGGCCGGCCAGCACGATGCTGGCGACAAGCGGCAGGCCCTCGACCCTGAGGTTGAAATTATAGGCCGCATAGGCCCCGACGGCCATGAAGGCGGCGCTGCCCAGCGAGACCTGCCCGGCATAGCCCGTCAGGATGTTGAGCCCGACGCCCGCAAGACCGAGCGCCAGGAACGGCAGGAGGATCGCCTCGAACAGATAGCTCGTGCCGATAAAGGGGATCACCAGATAGGCGACCGCGAGCACGCCCGCCGGCAAAAGCCATTGCGGCAACGGTCTGGCCACGACAGATTGGGAAACGACGGCCGCCATGGCTCAGACCCTTTCCACGAGCTTCTGGCCGAAGAGGCCGGAGGGCCGCACGAGCAGGAAGGCGAGGGCCGCGACATAGGCGAACCAGCTCTCGATGCCGCCGCCGAAATAATCGCCGATATAGACCTCGGCGAGTTTCTCCAGCGCACCGATCAGCAGGCCGCCGACGATGGCGCCCAGAATGGAATCGAAGCCGCCGAGCACCAGCACCGGCAGCGCCTTGAGCACGACCAGCGACAGCGAGAACTGCACGCCGAGCCGCGCGCCCCACAAGAGCCCCGCCACCAGCGCGACGAGGCCGGCCGTCGCCCAGACCGTCGCCCAGATGCGCGGCAGGCGAAGCCCGACGGCAAGGGCCGCGAACTGGTCGTCGGCGACGGCGCGGAAGGCGAGCCCGACGCGGGTATAGCGGAAGAACACCGACAGCAGCGCCACCATGCCGGCCGCGACGGCGGCGGCGAAAAGATCGAACTGGCTGATGAAGACGCCGGCGATGTCGAAGGGAACGTCGTTGATGCCGAGGTCGAGGCCATGGACCTGCGTGCCCCAGAGAAGCTGCGCTGCCCCCTCGATGACGTAGGAGAGGCCGAGTGTGGCCATGAACAGCGTGATCGGCGGCTTGTTGACGAGCGGGCGCAGCACCGCGCGCTCGATCGCCACGCCGAGCGCCACCATGATCGCGAAGGTGACGGCAAGGGCGAGCGCGAAGGGCACGCCGCGCTCGACGAGGCTGACGAAGGTGAGCGCCGAAAACAGGAGCATCGCCCCTTGCGCGAAGTTCAGCACGCCGGAGGTCTTGTAGATCAGCACGAAACCGATCGCCACCAGCGAATACATGACCCCGGACAGAAGACCGCCGACGAGCACCTCGGTAAAGAAGAGGTAATCGAAATCCATTCAAATGCCCTCGCCGTCTTCGTTTTCGTGCGCGACGCCGAGATAGGCGTCGATCACGGCTTGATCCTCAAGGATCTGCGAGGGGGTGCCGTCGGCGATCTTCCGTCCGTAGTCAAGCACAGCGACGCGGTCGGAAAGATCCATGACAACGCCGATATCGTGCTCGATAAGGATGATTGTGGTGCCGAACTCGGCGCGCACGGCCCGCACGAAATCGGCCATTTCGTTCTTCTCCGTCGCCGTCATGCCGGCCATGGGTTCGTCGAGAAGCAGAATGCGCGGCGTGGCGGCGAGCGCGCGCGCCAGTTCGACGCGCTTCTGCAAGCCGTAGGGCAGCGTTCCGGTGAGGCGGTCGCGCACCTCCGTCAGATGCAGGAAGGACAGCACGCGCTCGGCGCGCTCGCGCGCCGCCTGCTCCTGCCGCCGCGCCGAAGGCGTCGCGAGCAGTTGCCCGATGAAGGTGGAGGTATTGGCATGCTCGCGCGCCGTCATGACGTTTTCGAGAACCGTCAGCCCCTTGAACAGGCCGAGATTCTGGAAAGTCCGCGCAACGCCGAGGCGCGCGAGCTTCTGGGTCGGCACATGCGCGAACGAGGCCGCGCCAATGCGGATACGGCCGCTGTCCGGCCTGTAAACCCCGCTGATGATGTTGATCAGCGAACTCTTGCCCGCGCCGTTCGGCCCGATGATCGCGCGCGTCTCGCCCTGCCGGACATCGAGATCGATATTGCTCAGCGCCGTGACGCCGCCGAAGGACAGGCTGACACCCTCGATCGATAACACCGTCGCAGCTTTCGCCAGACTTGCCTCGCTATGCGAGGCATCCGAACGTCCCGCTTCGGCGGTATTTTGCGCCTGAAGCAACTCAGCTCCGTAAAAACCGGCACCCGGCGATCCGAAAGCAAATCTAAGGACCGACATGTCTTCCCCTCTCCCGGCGCGGATCTTTCGTCCCCCCCGGCATGACCGCAGGCGCGAAGGCGAGCCGATGCCCGCCTTCCTCCATGGATGATCTATTCCGCCGCGACCGCGGTCGCGGCTTCGGCCTCTTCGATCTCGCGCACCAGTGGAATGACGTGCTTGCCGAAATACTCGACCTCTTCCTGGAAATGCAGGAAGCCGAGCAGGATGAGGTCGGCACCCGCACGCTTCAGCGCGACGACGCGCTCGGCGACCTGCTTCGGCGTGCCAATGAGGTTCGAGCGGAAGCCGTCATTGTACTGCACCAAGTCCTCGAAGGAGGATTTCGCCCAGTTGCCCTCGCCTTCCGGCGAGGCCTTGCCGGCATTCTTAACCTCGTGGCCAAAGGCGTTGACGGCCTCGGGATTGGCCTTCTCGATGATTTCCGCCAGAACGGCCTTCGCCTCTTCCTCGGTCTCCCGCACGATCGCGAAGGCGTTGACGCCGACCCGGACGGTGTGTTCGTTCACCTTCGCCTTGGCGCGGATGTCGTTCACCTGCTTGGCGATCTCCTCCGGTGTATTGCCGTTGGTGAAGTACCAGTCGGAGACGCGGGCCGCCATGTCGCGCGCGGCGCGCGACGATCCGCCCTGGAAGATTTCCGGCTGCGGATCGATGGGCTTGGGCTTGAGCGAATAATCGTTGAAACGGTAGAAGTCGCCCCGGAAGGTGAAGTTGTCTTCCGTCCAGATGCCCCGCAGCGCCCGGATGAATTCCTCCGAGCGGCGGTAGCGCTCGTCATGATCGAGCCAGTGCTCGCCGATGGCGGCGAACTCGCCCCGGAACCAGCCGCTGACGACGTTGACGGCGACGCGGCCGTTCGTCAGATGGTTGATGGTGGCGATCTGCTTGGCGGCGAGCGCCGGGTTCCAGGGGCCCGGCAGGATCGCCGCGATCACCTTAAGCGTCGTCGTCGATTCCAGTAGCGCATGGCTGAAGGACACCGATTCGTGCTGGAACTCCGCCCCGTATCCGGCGGTGAAGCGGATCTGGCTCAACGCATAGTCGAAGCCGTTCGCCTCGGCGATCTGCGCGAGCTTGCGGTTGTAGTCGATGGTCCAGCCCGTGCGCTGCTCGATGTTGGAGATGACCAGGCCGCCCGACACGTTGGGTACCCAGTAGGCGAATTTGACCGGCTCTCTTGAAGCTGACATGTGAAGACGTCTCCCTTTTTCGGTGTGTTCAGGCATTCGCCGCCAGGAGAGGCGGGCGGTCGCCAATGGCATCGGCAGCGACGTCACGTGCGGACGCGGGCAACCCCAGTTCGGATACGGCGCGATCAATGCGCTCCAGGACCGCGGGGCTTGCGACCTCGTAGCCGGCAAAATCCTCCTCGACGGCATAGATCGCGGTCGACAGCGTCAACGCTCCGAAGAAGCCGAAGAGCGGGCGGAACTGATGTTCGATCATCAGCGCATGGCGCACGCTGCCGCCGGTCGCCGCAAGGATGACGCGCTTTCCCGAAAGCGCGTGGTAGTCGACCAGATCGAAAAGATGCTTCAACGCGCCGGTATAGGAAGCGCGATAAACCGGCGAGCCGACCACGAGGACATCGGCCGCCTCGACCCGGTCGATGATCGCCTTGCCCTCGCCGTCGAGCTGATCTGCCCTCAAGGCTTGGAACAGGACGGGGGCGGCATCAACGAGTTCGCCCGAAGTGCCCGGATGCTCCCGTACCCGTGACAGCACCGCCGCCACGAGAGACGCGGTGCGCGAAGGGCGCTTGACGTTGCCGGACAGACCGAGGACACGCAGTGCAGTCATTCAGGGCTCCTTAATTGATATATAACCTATAGTTTTACTTTAAAATAAAAGAAGGAATTTCCTTCCATTTTTGACAGTCGTAAAAACAAGGCGTTGCTCAGATGGAGCCGAATCCAAAACAAAGGCTTTGCGCCGGATCACCCGCAGTCGCTCCCGGTCTTTAGTTGATCAAGGGAGTAGTGACCCGGTGTTCTCGACTTGATCCGAAATAAGCTGGCCGGGAGGGTCGCCTTGCCAGATCATGCGTCTTGCAGCTGGCCCTTATCGCGCACAATCTGGTGTGCCCGCTTACTGACGTGCCCCATCGTCGTGCTCGGAGGCAAGCGCGAACAGCCACTGGTCAAGCAGCTGCACGTCCACCGCTTGACGCCGGGCTTGCCCTAGGGATTCTGGCCGCTCTCGTCCGATCCCAAGTGATATCCGCAGCGGGGTGACACGGTCGTCGTCAAATACGTTCCGACCTATCCTCGAAGCATGATTGTCCTTCATGGAGAAGAAGCACGAAATGATCGCGCGTCTGGGCACGCTTCTGGTCCAGTGCTCCGACCTCGTTACTACCGAACCAAGGCGACTTTTCGAGCGCTGGAACGACCAACTTCCCCTTCGTCTCGTTCGTCCGCCCATCAATCTTCCGACATTTCCCCGTTGTGCAGGCCCGGCATGCTCGGCATGACACTGACTCCGCCCATCTGTGGAAGGGTTTTGAGTCGGTCTTCCTGCCGGGCACGTTTGGCGAGTTGCTGGCGTAGCGGCTATCGGTCGGTCAATCTGGCGCCAACTGGCAGTCCGGGCCGACCCACTTGTTAATCGAGGTGTCGAGTTCGGAGTCCATTTTGGAGGCACTACATACTGGATACCGATCATCGCCTTGCCGCTGCATGCTCAGGTCTCTATACTGCCGCACCAGCGCAAAGTGATTCGGGGGCGCTTGATCTTTCTGCTTCATGGAAAGCTGCATCATGCAGTTGGCAAAGGCATCAGTGCCTTCCTGGAAGCCAAACCCGGCGCATTGGTGCTTGTTTTCTGAGTGCTGCCCCGCATTTCCTTGGTCAGTTGCTCAACCTAACAAAGCCGCCACAACGGTCAGGAACGGTACAAACGTAAAAGCGCGCATTCGTCTTTCCCTCGTTGATCTCGACTTTCTTTGATGATCGCCTAAACTGCTTTGGCAATCTGAAGTTCCCGATGACAACTTGGGAGCGTCCGCTGACGGGTAAGCATTGTGTCCTCGCTTACGGCTGCGACAAGGTCGCGAGCTGAAAGGCAGGATTGGGGTGGAGAGCGGAACGGCGGCTTTCGGAGAGCCCCATCGAAAGCGGACCGTCAAGTGGACGGTGGCTGTGGCAAACTCTGGCCTAAACCGGTCATCAGGTATCGAGGAAGCCTCAACCGTCCGCGTAACCTTGATGGAGTTGAGCAAGCGCACTAAGCTAGGCTTCAGATTCCGTGATCGCACCTGCTGATGGGAGCATAACCTTCGAAGCGGTGACGTCCCAAGTGCCTTTTGGTGAGTGACTTTGACCGACAGCGATCTTAAAGCCCTCAGCCTCGGCGGCGAAGCGATTTGCGGATGCAAAGTCGGGGAAGAGATGTGAGAAATCAATAAGTCTGACGTAGCTGAGGTCTTTTCCCTTGGCCACAAACTGCATTAAAATTGTGGAGTTTTCGCCAAGAAGCGACATTAGAAGGTTCCTCAAAGGAGGGATGCTGCCGCGCAAAAAGACCTGACTTCGGCCGATTTTTCAATGGCTCCTTTTGTTGCGGGGCGAAATTCGGCCTGCGGCCCTCTGCGGTCATTCGCCACTGCATACTTTCCCAGCAGTCCGCGCCCTGGTCGTTTATCGAGCTATACATTCAAGTTCGGCCGCAGCAGACTCGTGATGTCGTCAACATTGGCCGGCGTTACGGCCCATCTTGCACTGTTCTCGTACTCGAAATCCGCGTTTACTTTCCGCGTATGACGATTGGCTTGAAAGGGCATTTTGATAAAGCCCTTGTCATTGCTAGGCCTTAGCCATTCCCAATATGCGCGAACAGCATCTTCTATGTCGTCGATATCGGGAGCAATCGCGTTGGGGTCGCCAGCGGTGGTATAAGCGTATCCGTAAGTTCCGCTAACGTAACCCTGATCATCGACCTCAACGACTACAGAAAACTCTTCCCATTCGATCGACTCAGCATTCAGAGATCGGGCGACACCTTCGGCGATAGCCTGCATGAAGTTCAAGTTATCCGACATTCAGCTCACCCCTCGCGCTGTCATATACCAAATTGTAGGGAGCTGGTCCACCAAGGCAATGTCCGCTTCTGGCGCGATACAGCGTCGTTTCGTCGTGGCGAGAACGATTGGGATCGCCGAAGAAGGCCGCTGCCATCCCGAAAGGGATCGCGTTTCGAGAATCGACGCCGACGCTTGGCCACGCCTTCACACGGCCCTGCTTGCTCGAAGCGTCTCCTTGAACAGCTCAAAGGCCGTCGTGCCTCTCCGGTCGGGGTAATAGAGGTGGTAGCCGGCGAACGGCTCGCACCACGGCTCCAGCAGGCGGGTGAGACGGCCATCGGCAATCGGCGCCGCCACCAGATCCTCCAGGATGTAGAGGATGCCGAACCCCTCGAGGGCGGCGGCCACCAGCAGGTCGCCGTCGTTGAGCATCGGTCCGCGGCCTGGCGTGACCGTCACCGCACGGCTGTCGCGCTTGAACGACCAGGAAGACAGGTCGCCGTGCGCGTTGCGGTAGGCGACACAACGATGCGCCGTGAGATCGGCAGGCTCCATCGGCGTCGTATGGTCGCTCAGATAGCCGGGAGCGGCCACCACCGCGACGCGAAGCGGAGGCCCGACCGCCACGCGAGCATGTCCTTCTCCGATCGCTCGCCGAGCCAGATGCCAGTATCGTAGCGGCCCGCCATGACGTCGGTCATCCCGTGAAGGACGGAAGTGTTGGCGTCGAACATGTGACGAACAATCAATGGACGGCTCTTGCCGGTGACAGCCATGGCTCGGCCATCAATTCCGTTCCTGCCGGGTCGGCCGATCCGACGAGGCCGTGACGCTACACGAAAACAGGGGCGACTGTCTGGAGCCGACGGTTGCTTCATTCTATCTCTAACTTGGCCGATGACCAACATCGTATCGATCTATACGCGTCGGATTCAAAGATACCCGCTCATGGCGAGAGCGCATTTCTGCGACCAGTGAAAATTTATTCTACCTGAGCCGACAACGGTCGATTGTCGATCCTTGACAATGAAAGGTCGCGGGATCATTCAGGTTGCACCATTCCAGAGGTGTAAAAATTGATGTCAGACCGCCATAACGACCCCGGGTCCCGGATCGAGGAGCTCGTTCGCAGGATCGAGTTCCGGCTGATCGCAATTCGCCGCGACATCCACGCCCATCCCGAAACCGGCTTCGATACGGTCCGCACGGCCGGTCTCGTCGCGGCGGAGCTGGCTGCGCTCGGTCTCGATGTGCGGACGGGCATCGGCCGAACCGGCGTCGTGGCGGAGATCACGGGCGGATTTCCCGGACCCTGCGTGATCGTGCGGGCCGATATGGACGCCTTGCCGATCGAGGAGCGGACCGGTCTGCCCTACGCTTCCACCATTGCCGGAAAGATGCATGCCTGCGGGCATGACCTTCACACCGCTTCGCTTCTCGGCGCGGCCCATGCGCTGGTCGAACTGGCCCCCGATCTGCGCGGCTCGGTCCGCCTTGTCTTCCAGCCCGCCGAGGAAACGCAGGAGAGCGGCGCGGCGGCCATGATTGCGGACGGAGCGGCCGAAGGCGCCGACATGGCGATAACCTTTCACAACCGTCCCGAGCTGCCGGCGGGGCAGGTGCTCCTGAACCGGGGCGCGAGCACCGCGTCGAGCGACGAGTTCAGGGTGGTGGTGCGCGGCAGGTCGGGCCATGCGGCACGGCCTCATGCCGCCATCGATCCGATCGTCGCCAGCGCCCACATGATCGCCCAGCTCCAGACCGTGATTTCGCGCGAGATCGATCCCGCGCAGTCCGCCGTTCTGACCATCGGCCATATCTGCGGCGGCGCAACCCAGAACATCATCCCCGACAGTTGCATGTTCGAGGGCACGGTGCGCTGCCGCTCGCCGCAGGTGCGCGATCTGGCCGAGGCCGCGCTGCGCCGTATCTGCGAAGGAACGGCGCAGGCGCTCAACGCCGGAGTGGAGATCGACTATGTACGCGGCGCACCACCCTTGATGAACGACGACGCGCTGGTCGACCGTGCCGTCTCCGTGCTGGGCTGCCAGTTCGGCTCGGCCCCGCATGTCGAGCAGGGATCGAGCTTCGGGGCCGAGGACTTTTCCTATTTCTCGGAACTGATGCCTTCGGTCCAGATTTTCATCGGCTCCGGCCAGCCCGGCCGCGACGACCGCGTGCACAATTCGGATTACCAGCCCGACGAAGCCTGCATCGGACAAAGCGCCATCGCGCTCACGCGCATGGCAGTAGACCTTCTTTCCTGATCCTCAACCCGTATACCAAGGACGATTTCCGTATGACCATTACCCGCAGCACCTTTCTTCGCCTGTGCCTCGCCGCAATTGCCGGGTTTGCCGTCACGCCCTCCGCCGTTCTGGCGCAGGGCCGCAAGAAATATGTCTTCGCCACGGAAGGCGCCTTTCCGCCCTTCAACATGACGCGTCCGAACGGCGAGCTTTACGGCTTCGAGCTGGACATGCTGGCCGAGATCGCCAGACGTGCGGATTTCGATTACGAGGTGATCGCCCAGGCGTGGGACGGCATGATCCAGGGTCTTATCGACGGCAAATATAATGGCGTGATCGACTCGGTTTCCGTGACCGAGAAGCGTCTCGAAGTGGTCGACTTCTCCCTGCCCTACACCACCGGCGGCTCAACCTTTGCCATACTGAAGGAAAGTGGCATCGAGTTGCCCGGCACCGGCACGTTCGTCGATCTCGACGACACGGCGGCCACCGACGCCGCCATTGCCGCCATCGCCGAGGTGCTGAAGGACAAGACCGTGGGCGTCCATATCTCGACCATTCAGCACGACTTCCTCAACCAGTATCTGGCCGACAAGGGTGTGACCGTCCGCCCCTATCAGACCGGTCCCGAGGTCTATCAGGACCTGACAAACGGGCGGCTCGATGCCGGCATGGCTTCCGTCACCAACATCTCCGCCTTCCTGGAAAAGAATGTCGATACCGCCGCGGCCACCGGGCCGTCCTTCACGGGCGGCGTGATGGGGCGCGGTGCGGCGATCGTCGTCCAGAAAGGCGACGAGGAACTGGCCGGCATTCTCAGCAGGGCGCTGAAGGAAATGTCGGACGACGGCACGCTGGCCGAACTGTCGAACAAATGGTTCGGCATGATCGTGACGCCGACGCTCTGAGGCGGGGTTGTCCGGCGACATCGCACTTCTCGGCTTTGGGCCGAACGGATGGGGGCTGGCGCTCGCGCGCGCCGGCCTCATGACGCTTTACGTCTCGGCCGCGGCGTTCCTGTGCGGTGTCGCGCTCGGCACGCTCGTCGCCTGGGCGCGAGTGGCGGGCAACTGGCCGCTGCGCACGCTGGCCGAAATCTACGTCACAATCTTTCGCGGCGTGCCGGACATTCTGGTCATCTATCTGTTCTATTTCGGCGGACGCCAGGTCGTCACGGTCATCGGCACCGCGCTCGGCCTGCCGGGGCCGTTCGACATCAGCGGCTTCGTGGCGGGGATGCTGGCGATCGGGCTGATCTCGGCGGCCAGCCAGTCGGAAGTCCTGCGCGGGGCCTATCAGGCCGTGCCGAAGGGCACGATCGAGGCGGGTCGTGTCTCGGGCATGACGCAGTTCATCCTTTTTCGCCGCATCATCGCGCCGCAGGCCATGGTGACGGCCATTCCCGGCATGGGCAACCAGTGGCAGTCGGTGGTCAAGGAATCCGCCCTCGTTTCCGTCACCGGTCTGGTCGAGACGATGCGCCAGGTTTCGGTCGCCGCGGGGACCACGCAGGAGCATTTCCTGTTCTATGCGGCAGGGGCGGGCGTCTACCTCGTCATAACCACGCTCTCAGATCAGGTCTTCCGCCTCGCGGAAAAGCGCAGCCTGCGCGGCCACGAGCAAGGCGGGATCTGAGATGGATTTCGACTTTCTCTCCGGCATGTTCGTCCAGTTGCTCAAGGGCCTGCCGCTGACGCTGAACCTCGGCATCCTGGCGCTCCTGGGTGGCTTTAGCCTGGCGCTGACGCTGAACCTGATGCGTGCCACGAGGATCGGCAATGCGCTCGCCTCGGGCTATGTCTTCGTGTTTCGCGGCACGCCGCTGCTAATCCAGATCTTCATGATCTATTACGGGCTGGCGGGCTTCGGCTTCATCCGCCAGAGTTTCCTGTGGCCTTTCCTGCGCGAGCCTTACTGGTGCGGGCTTCTGGCGCTGATCCTGAACGACGCCGCCTATACGTCCGAGATCCTGCGCGGGGGGCTGCGCGCCGTTCCCAAAGGCGTCGTCGAGGCGGGGCGCGTCTCAGGCATGACGCGGTTTGCGATCCTGCGCCGCATCACCCTGCCCATCGCCATCCGTCAGGCGCTGCCCGCTTATTCCAACGAGGTGATCTCGATCCTGAAATCGACGGCGCTGGTCTCGACCATCACGCTGATGGAGGTGACGGGCATCGCCCGCGCCGCCGTTTCGGAAACCTGGCGGGCGGTCGAGATTTTCCTCTGCGCGGCAGCGATCTATCTTGCCCTGTCGCTGCTGGTCACACGGCTTTCGGCCTGGGTCGAGCGCCGCCTTTCGCCCTGGCAGTTCGGAGTGACGCCATGAACCTCCCTTCCACCGCGCTTTCCATCGCGGGCCTGCATAAGAGCTTCGGCAGCAACCAGGTGCTGCGCGGCATCGACCTTTCCGCGAGCGACGGCGATATCATTTCGCTGATCGGGGCCAGCGGCTCGGGCAAGAGCACGCTCCTGCGCTGCATTCCCTTGCTGGAAGTCCCCGATGCCGGAACGGTGACGGTGAGCGAGGACAGCCTTTCGCCCGAAGGCGGCAGGCTCACGCGCGGCCAGGAAACCGTGGCGCGGCGGATGCGCGGCCACCTTGGCTTTGTCTTTCAGAATTTTAATCTCTGGCCGCACCGCACCGTGTTGCAGAACGTCATCGAGGCGCCGCTTTTCGTCCAGAAACGCCCCCGCGCAGAAGCCGAGGACGAGGCCTTGGCGCTGCTGGAAAAGGTCGGGCTCGCCGAGAAGCGTAACGCCTGGCCCGCGCATCTTTCGGGCGGCCAGCAGCAGCGCGTCGCAATTGCGCGCGCGCTTGCCCAGCGGCCGCGCGCCATTCTGTTCGACGAGCCGACCTCCGCGCTCGATCCCGAGTTGGTGGGCGAGGTCCTGAAGGTGATCCGCGCGCTGGCCGACGAAGGGCGCACGATGCTCATCGTCACCCATGAAATGGGTTTCGCTCGCGAGGTGTCGTCGCGGGTGGTGTTTCTGCATCAAGGGGTGATAGAGGAGGCAGGAACGCCGGAGCAGGTGTTCGGCAATCCTTCGTCGGAACGCTGCCGCGCGTTTCTCAGCGGCCATTTCGACCGCAACCGCTAGAGGACCGTGATGCGTGAACCCATCCAGCGCAAGAGCCTTCAGGATCAGGCCACCGAGTGGTTGCGCGAGGCGATCGTGCGGGGCGATTTCGCGCCGGGCGAGGTGCTGACCGAGCTGATGCTCACCGACCGCATCGGCCTTGGCCGCAGCACGGTGCGCTCGGCGCTCTTTGCGATGGAAGCGCAGGAACTGGTGACGCGTACGCCCTATTCGAGCTGGCACGTCGCCGTGCTCGACGCCCGGGTGATCTGGGAAATTTACACGCTGCGCGCGGCCTTCGAGGGGCTTGGCGCGCGCATACTGGCCGAGCGGCGCGCAGAGTTCGGCACCGGTCTGATCGAGACGGCCTTCGCCGCACTCGCCGCCGCCAACGACGCCGGTACGGATGCGCGGGTGGCGGCCGATCTCGGCTTCCATGCGAGTTTCATCGAGCAGACCGGGCACCAGCATCTCATCCGCCGCCACGGACTTCTGGCTGACAAGGTGGAATGGCTCTACCGCTGGTCCGAGGCGCATTGGCCCTGTCGCCAGCCGCTCGTCAGCGACCATCAGCGCCTGTTCGACATGCTGATGACGGGAACCCCCGACGCGGCGGAACAGGCCGTGCGCGACCATATCGCGGAATCCATCGAACTCGACGTTGCGGGTTTTCACGAACTTGAGGCACGCGGCGCGGCGACGCTGCAACAGGAGCAGGCATGAACGACATCACCATCCTCGACGGCGGCATGGGCCGCGAGCTTGAACGCATCGGCGCGCCCTTCCGCCAGCCGGAATGGTCCGCGCTGGCGCTGATGGAAGCGCCCGATCTCGTCCGTCGCGTCCATGAAGACTATGTGCGTGCAGGCGCCAGGGTCATCACCACCAATTCCTACGCGCTGGTGCCCTTTCATATCGGGGACGAACGGTTTCTCGCGCGCGGTGCGGAATTGACGGCGCTTGCGGGGCGTCTGGCGCGCGAGGCCGCCGATACCGGCAACGGCGTCAGGGTGGCGGGATCTCTGCCGCCGGTGTTCGGCTCCTATCAGCCGGAACTGTTCCGGGCCGACGTCGCGCAGGACTATCTGTCGGTTCTCGTGCGGGGTCTTGCGCCGTATGTCGATCTATGGCTTGCCGAGACCCAGAGCAGCCTTGAGGAGGCGCGTGCGGCGCTCGCGGCGGTCAGCGGCAGCGACAAGCCGGTCTGGTTGTCCTTCACGCTCAGGGATGATGTCGCGCCGCAGGATATGCCCGAACCGCAACTGCGCTCGGAAGAGAGCGTGGCCGATGCCGCCCGCCTCGCGCGGGACGCGGGCGCGCAAGCGCTGCTTTTCAACTGCTCCATGCCCGAGGTGATGGGCGCGGCCCTCGAGGCCGCGCGTGCCGCGGCTCCCGCCCTGCCGCTCGGCGTCTATGCGAACGCCTTCGGCTCGCAGGACGAGGACGGTGCGGCGAACGAGGTGATCTCGGACATCCGCGCCGATCTCGACCCGAAATCCTACTGCGGCTGGGCCGATGGCTGGGCTGCCAGGGGCGCCTCGATCATCGGCGGCTGCTGCGGCATCGGCACCGAGCATATCCACCATCTGGCCGGGCATATGGGGGGCGGCAAACGTTGAGGATGCGCGGCTGAAGTGTAGGTGGAGAAGCCCTGCAAGCAACCGAGCGCCTGAATCTTCTATCCTCTTTGGCGCCGGCCCGGTGCATGGGCACTGACGATGACAGCGAGGCGAGGTGATCGGGGAGGCTCGCGAACATACCTGCCTTGGGGAGCAGGCGTCGGGTGTCATGGGGGTGGCCGAGTATCGTCGCCCCGAACAAAGCGCCGCAAGAGAAAGAGGAGGGATTTGCGATGCATGGATCAATCATCATCACCTGTGCGCTGAACGCGATGCCGGCCGCTTTCCAAGACATTTTTGTCCGGCCGGTGACCACGGCAGATCCTGGTTATCTGTTTCCCGATGATCAGTATCAGCGGAATCGCGAAACGTCCGGCAGAACGGAATCCGGAGCAGGTGGACGGGCGACGGAGACAAAGCTGGATGCGGCGGCGCAGGCAAGGGGGCAGAAAGCCTTCCAACCGGGGCATGCGGAAGCAGGGCGCATAAAACAGCGGGCGGGACGGGATTGATCCTTCTCATGCAAGCCGTGCTGTCGATGATGCTGGGTTTCCTCAGCTGGTCCTTCTGGCTGACGACGCTTATCGCGATTGCGATGATCTATGTCGGTGCGCATCTTCTGCGGCGCCGTGGACATGCTGGAGGCTGGGCCTTGGCGGTCGCGCTGATTGCCGTGCCTGTTCTGGCAACAGCAATGCCGTTCGCGAACCAGGCTTACTTGATGTCATTTGGTTCCCAGCGGCCGGCGACAATCGAGAAGCTTACCACATTTACCGAGTTCAACCTTGGACGCAGAACCAGGTCAACGCAGAACGAGCGGCTCGACTTGCTGGTGACAGATGATAGCGGCCAGGTCTGGAGGACGTCGTTAAATCGCCGGGCAGGAATGCTTGGACCTTATGCTCTTCCGGAACTGAGGCTTGCTAGCGGTGACGACGTGGTCGTCGCCATGATCGATGGCGTGCCTTCCAACGTCACGATCGTTACGGATGCATCGCCGGCACGGTGGCAGGCCCGGCTTCGCCAGATCGACGCCGCATGGGAAATCAATCCACCGCAGTCGGACTGGGTTTCTCACAACGTTCATCGCAGGATGATCGAGGACTTTCTGGCTGAACATCGCGACGACATCGGCTCCGATTCCGTCGCGCGCCTGGAGGCTCGGCTGGATGATCTCACCGAGAAGCCGCCCGAAGGTCTGTCTCCGGTGCTACACGATCCGTAAGCCTTGGTGCAGGGGACGATCTTATGGCTCGCGGGATGGGGCGTGGAAAAAGCCGGCAAAGACAAATTGCTCCTGGTTCAGCGTACTCGCAAATTGGCCCGCCGAGGCCGACATACCCCGCGCCCTTCCAACACTTTCCAGGAGCGGTGCGCAATCCCGGGCTTTTTCCGATCGTTAGCATTCTGGGTCGTCCGGACAATTGCAGACAGTCGGCCACTCACCCCTTAGCAGACGAGACTCACACTCTTCATACGATGCCTATAATTTACCGGAAATCCCGCGTCTTCACCTTGATCGTGTCGATATGCATGTCGCGCACACGCATGTCGCGCGTGCGCAATCCGCGCGGATCGGGCGTGGGCGATCCGTGATGAAATTCGTCGCCACGACCGTGCGGCAGCGGGAACGGCGCATCGCGGTTCCCGACGCTGGCCAGCTCCCGCGACCGGTCGGCGATCCGATGAGCGACGAGATGCACGACCTCCCCCTCGCGCTGGATGCGCCCCTGCACGGCGATCATGCCGGACGAAAGCGCGATCCGGCGATGCTGCTCGAACACCTTCTTCCAGACCACCAGGTTGGCGATGCCGCTCTCGTCTTCCAGCGTGATGAACATGACGCCCTTGGCAGAACCGGGGCGCTGGCGGACCAGCACAATGCCGGCCGCCTCCAGCCACTTCCCGTCGCGTTCAGCCATCGCCTCCGCGCAGGTAACGATGCGTCGCCGTGCCAGATCGACGCGCAGGAACGAGACCGGGTGGCTGCGCAGCGACAGGCCGACATGGTCGTAGTCCTCGACCACCTCGCGTCCGGCGGTCATCGGACGCAGCGCCACGCTCGGCTCGTTGACCTCGGATACCGTCTCGCCCTCGCATTGGGATGCAGCGGCGAACAGCGGCAACTCCTCGTCGCGCAGGCCATTGATCGCCCATAGTGCTTCACGGCGGGCAAGGCCGAAGGCTGGTAGGAAGCCATCGGCTTCGGCGATGCAGGTCAGGGCGGCGACCGGAACGCCGGCGCGCCGCCACAGATCGTCCACCGACGCGAACGGGTGATCGGCACGCGCGGCGACAATGCTGGCGGCAGGGCGTTGGCGAGCCCCTTGGCCATGCGCAGGCCGAGACGGACGGCCATGCGGCCGTCATCGGTGTCGAGCGCCTCCAGCGCGCAATCCCATCGTGAGGGGTTGATGCAGAGGGGCCGGATCTCGACGCCATGTTCCAGCGCATCGCGCACGATCTGGGCGGGGGCATAAAAGCCCATCGGCTGGCTGTTCAGCAACGCGGCACAGAACACGTCCGGATGCCAGCATTTGAGCCAGGCCGACGCATAGGCCACCAGCGCGAAGGACGCAGCGTGGCTTTCCGGAAAACCGTAGCTGCCGAAGCCTTCGAGCTGCTTGAAGGTGCGCTCCGCGAAATCCCGTTCGTACCCCCTGGCGATCATGCCGGCGATCAGCTTGTCGCGGAACTTGCTGACGCCGCCGGTGAACTTGAACGTCGCCATCGACTTGCGCAGCATGTCGGCCTCGCCGGGCGTGAAGCCGGCGCACTCGATCGCCACGCGCATGGCTTGTTCCTGAAACAGCGGCACGCCGAGCGTCTTGCCCAGGACCTTCTCCAGTTCGGGCGTCGGATAGTCGACGTCTTCCAGCCTCTCGCGCCGACGTTGCAGTGTCGGGGCCGACCTCTCCAAGGCCATTGTCAACCACCACGCGGTCCGTGGCCGCCTATTGAGCAAGGCGGCTCAGGTCTTTCCACCGTCCGTGCGGGCTGGAGCTTTCGACCTCAAAGCAACTCAGAACTGGGTCTGAACCAGCCCCATCCCCTTGGCGGGCTGCCGATCATGCACGGCCTGCTCCAGGGCATCGAGAACGAACCCCGCGTGAGCCGAGGTGCTGACACGCCATCCGACGATCTTGCGGGCATAGGCGTCGATCACGAAGGCGACGTAAGCAAATCCCTTCCAAGTGGCGACATAGGTGAAGTCGCTGACCCCGAGCATGTTCGGCGCAGGCACCCGGAACTGGCGGTTCACCTTGTCCAGCGGCCGCGGGGCTGAGCGGTCTGGGATCGTCGTCCTGTGCGGCTTGCCACGGATGATGCCCTGAATACCCAGCCCCCTCATCAGCCTCGCCACCGAGCAACGGGCGACATCGAAGCCTTCGCGGCGCAGTTGCCGCCAGATCTTGCGCACGCCATAGACCCGATAATTCTCTTCAAAAACCCGCAGGATCTTGGGGCGCAGCGCATCGTCACGGCGCGCCCTGTCGGACTGCCGCGCCGGATCGGCCCGCTTCGCCAGATGGCTGTAATAGGTGGAGTGGGCGATCGGCAGCACGCTACAGATCGGCTCGACCCCATGCATCA
>NZ_JANFPI010000015.1 GCF_026552795.1 Ectorhizobium quercum | reverse complement strand
ACCCTCGCCGTCGAGAACCATCCGCACCGCGCGCTCGCGGACCTCCGGGGAAAACTTGTTCGTCGTCTTGCTCATCATGCTCCACCTTACTCAAGAGTTGGAGCCTCCGGCAAACCCGGAGCGGTTCAATTCCCTTGAACGTCCTGAGAGTGCTCGACGCGGTTGAAGGGCGGAACGGCGACGATGATGCAGATGGCAGTTCTTTCCCTCCCCTGTTGCGTCGTGATCCCTGAACGACAAAAGCCCCGCGATCTTCACGATGCGGGGCTTGGTGTCTCCGGACGTTTTCGGTGTATGCTATTGCTAGACTTGTACAATCAGTGCTTTATGTTGGAATTGGTTGCGGGGGCAGGATTTAATCTTAACTTGCGATCATCCCCACCATCCAGCGTACTGCTCAAAATTCTTCTTACCGGCGACCGTAGCGGCCTTTTTTGTACAGCAGCGTAGAGGGATTTGCCGTTGTAAACGCATTCAAAATTGCCGATGACCGCGAGGTCCGCATATTATTTTTGGCAACCGTGCGTGATTGACGAGAAGCACCCGGGACGACGCCAGGATGATCGACGAACGAGAAATGCACAGTCTCCTGCATTTTTTGAGAAATCATCCTTTCAGAAGCGAGTTACGAAAGCAAGGAACCCAGGAACCAAACACCTCCTTCGCTGAAATAGCCGTACATGCTTCACTACAGACGGATATCGGGATATCGGGGATGTTTATCGCAACTTAAGTACGTTGCGCCGAGATCGTCATACAATCGCATCTGAGATCAGCTGCAGCGCGACATACGGGCGAATTATTTCTTTTCCCTCGACTTCGATGGCCAAGGCATCAAATTTCCTGAGGTCGCCGAAGCTCAAACCGGTTTCCTTCTCCAGTGAGCCAACGGTGACTTGGAACGTTCGATATGCGCCGAAGACAAACCCTTCCGCAGCCTCGCTTGCTCCCCGTGCTTCCATAATCTTCTGGATGAACTCCCCTTGGCTCAAGACATATGCGGTGACATGAGGAACAAGGGAGCCGTCATCTGCTTGCGTGGGCATTACTACAACCTTCCAATACTCCCTGGGCAGCAGCAAACCTGTGTTTCCATATGCCTCCAGATCGTCGGAGAGAATTGGGCCTGTGAACACGCAAGCCCGGAAACCGTGGGTCCGGGCGTTTTCCAGGATGTAGTCCTCAAGACCACGCCAAGTTGAGAGATCTCGATTAAAACCGGCATGTTGAGGCGAGCAGTTTGGAAAATGGAAAGTATCGAAGTTCGCACGCTTCGGTATATCCCCGTCACCCCAGTTCGGATCCTCCCTTTTCACCATGTGTCCACGGTCGAGGCCAGCCTCGGAATAGGCATCGCTACCAACCTGTAGGTCCTTGGGAATGCGCAGGTCATAAAACCAGCGGTCGCTACCGCGCTTTATTCGCACGGCGCGTTCTCCGTCTAGGTTGACGGCTGCTACAACGGGGCTGCGATGTTGCTCACAGTAGAGCACGCCGAAGTTGGTATATCGCAGCTCATGAGGACGTTCCTTAGTAGCATCCGTAGGCGCCGCCAAGCGAACGCCCACTGCACCACTAGTGTCCGGCAATGGTACCGCAAATGCTTTGAGAAAATTTGGGGCGTAGCCCCCGCGGTTAGCAAAATCTGTCTCCTGATGCGTACCGTCTCGCGCCTCATCATCTTCGTCGATCGCAGTGGCCGGGATCACAGTCTTGTTTCCCTCAAGAATCCGCTTGAGCGTGCTGACACGGACGGCACTGTTTCCAACCCCATATCGGCCAGCAAAATGCAGGCCGACCACTTTTTTTTGCTTAAGTCCGATGAGCGGACAACCGGAACTACCGCCAAGCGTCGTGGCATCGTGGCTCAGGCGAGTGTTTGAGCTTGCAACACGAAGGAAGCCTGGCGAGAAGCGCTTCACATCGTAAAGTCCTTTGAAATATTTCTCCATTTGAGTGGCATCGTTCCGGCTGTCGCGAGCCGGATAACCAATAGCGGCCACCAGCTCGCCGTTCTCACCATCGGTGTCCGAAAGCGGAAGAGCACCAACACCAAACTCCTGCGGGACTCTGTCGATACGGGCTATAGCCACGTCAGCCTCGTCGTCAGCCGCCAGATAGGTGAAGCTCAAGAGCTTCACTGGACGTGCTAAATCAGGCGTCGCATCGACCTCTTCATTGAAATCGATCAGTGCACCATATCGGCCGCCACCGCCTGGCGCGTACATGAAGACACCCGCCCCGCTATGGGTGCGGCGAGCAACGATCGAGGCCACATGGCGGTTGGTAGCCACCAACAGTTCACCGTCCTTGCTTTTCAGCACCCAGCCGGTACCGCCCCAGTCCATGTCATGGTTCACGAACTCGATCCGGCCCACTGAACCCAGCATCGGTTCGACGGCACGAACCCAAACATCGAACTCAGGAGGAAACTCATCCCGCGGCCAATCGGTGAGATCCACCTTTCCATTTCGGATTGTCATTGGAGGCCGATTGACCAGCCGGACGATCGCCTCCAGTTCAACCGCTTGGCTCCCCCCGCGCGCCTCCAACTCTCCGCGCTTCGCATCTATGTCCGCAACCGAAATTCCACCAAGCCCTGCTTGCCGCAACAGCTTGTTGCCGTCCGTCAAAGCTTTCTTGACGCTATTCCATTCCCGCTCGCTGAACGACTTGAGCCGTTTTACATTCTCGGCAAATTGATCAGACATTTTCCCCTCCTTAATAGAGACGACTTCGAACTTCTGGTCCGGCAACTATCTTAAACGCAGTCATGAATTCGTCGTCGGGCGTGTACCCATCGCCAGCGTCCATCGCCAGAATTGTCAACGGAACCGCGATGCTTCTCGCGACCCCGATCCGCTGCATTTCCCGCAGGCAACCAAGGTGGCCATTCAGCCTTCCCAATCCGAAGCCGGCCTGTTTTCCTTGCGACATTGCGCGAAAGATGCGTGCCTGGGCACGTTCACCAATCTCAGGGAAGTATGCCTCGGCACTCAGCCAGCCTGCATCTGGCGACCACCGACCCGCGAAAGCCCAAAACAGGAATTGCCTTGCCGCCTCCTGCACTGCTTCTTGATGACCAACCGCCTTTTCGAACCATTGGTACATACCACGGTCGAGTTCCTCCGACTGGTCACGCCATTTGTTCGGCGGCCGGCCACCAAAAGTCCATGATCCTGCAGCTGCCTTACGCCACCGCTCCGCTCGCCGCGCGAGCATGGGGACGTGTGCTGTGGAATGGAAAAAACTGAAAGCGCCCAACCAGTCCGCGGTAGCTCCAACTGCGGCCAGATAGTCTATGCCCTGTGTCGGGTCGCTCAGGAGACGGGCCTTGGGGCCTCCTGACTCACCGATGTTGAAGGCAGAATCCATCACCTGATCGAAATTCGTCATGATCCCATTGAGGTAATCAAGCATGCGAGGACTACGTTTCAGCGCAAATAGAGTACCAACGGGCCGCGAATAAGGATTCAGCACGGCTGCGTAATCGTGGGCCTGTGTATGCGGCAGCGTTTCAATGCCGTATCGCTCTCTGAGGGCCAGCATATCCGAACGGGCAAATTCGGTGAGTGAGGCATCATCAAGGCCGGTTGCGGCAGCGCCGATGCGATCACGCCTATCGTTGGAGGTGTATCGTGAACCATCAGCTGCAAGCATGGCAAAGGCCAGAGGTCCGTCGTTCAATCGGCGTCCTTGCGCCTCCCCATATGTCGATTGCGCGTTGAGGAGGAGTTGTCCGTCAAGAGACATTTCCCTAGCAAGCTCTTGGAAACCGAACTCAGCCCGCATTTCCAAAACCACGAGCCGATAAAGAGAAGAATGACCTTCTCCCTCGAGCCTATAGCCGAGTTCTGTCAGTTGCTTGAATTGTTTGCTTGCGGACGACCATTGTCCGCTCATCCAGCGGTGACACAACGCAACGGCACCAGCTGGCGATTTCAAGTCGTTCATTTCCGTGAACAACGCCTCGTATAGGCGGTCAGCCTCCGTCAAGTCACCCTGTTCGAGTAGCAGCTCGAGATCCCGTACCATCGTTCGATCTGGAGGCTGTTGGCCGGGTGCAATCGGCTGACGGTCCGACACATTGCGCGAAAGCGTCTGGCTGAGGCCGGTGAACGAGCGTTGTCCCCGCGCTAATCGAACCGCGTCCGCTGCAATAGCTGGAAGCTCTTCGATCATGGCGTCGTCGAACGACCTCGCGAGCTGCGGTGATACGTTTACAAGCGGATCACCTGACCGAATTAGCTGAAGCCTATGATAAAGCTGCAGTTCCGGAACACGGCCTTCAAAGAATTTGACAGCTCGGCGGTTGATTTCAGCTGCCTGTGTTGGGGCGTCCTCATAGATCATGGGTAACATCGCTTGGCGCATATCGGAGCGATGCCTCACCCAACCGCTCTGCGCCTCATCGACGACTAGCCAATGGTTGGTCCGCAGATCGGTCAAAAGCGCCTCCGCCTGGCCTGCCCTAAGCTGCATTTGCACACCCGGCGCAATGACCTCGCGGATAGCGTCAGCATCAACCTGGCGCATAACGAGACCGAAGTTTGCGACGTTACGAACGCCGTCGTCTTCGATGCGCGAGAGAATGGCGCGATAGAGGTAGGCTCCGGCCAATTCAGGGCGATCACCCGCCTGCCAGTCCAGGGTCAGGCTTTCACTGTCCAAGGCAAGCTTGGCCCCCAAACGTAGCAGCAGGGGATTCCCCCGCGCGCGGTCGACAATGTCTTGAATGCGCCCGAATGGAACGTTCAGGCCGGTGAGAAGCTGGGCCGAAGTGGCATCCTCCAACCCGGTCAGCAATCTGGTTTCCCCGATCCGAAATGGATCGACTGGGGCAAGCGCATCTCCACGGCCCGCGGCAATGATCGACATTGGTCCGATCTCGCTGCGTATGAACTGGTCAATATATGAGAATAGCCGTGCCGGATGGGTCTCGCCATACCCACGCAAGACCTCAAGCGTATCCAGCACGAGCAATACCGGACGCCCGCTTTCTTGTACTGCGACCCTCATCGCCTCGGCGAAACCGGTCGGTAGTTCCAGCGAACCACTGCGGCGGTAGCGTCCGGATGCCTCCTTGGAGAGCTCGACGCGCAGCTCTGATAACCTCGGCGCGTGCTGTGGCAGCTCATCGGATACTTGCCGCGCGAGCTCAAGGGTAAGACTGTCTGTGTCAAGCAGATTGAGACCCCGCCGGTCGAAATCAAGTGTCAGGACAACAGGGTTCTTGCGGGCACGCGCTTCCTGTACGACTTTCGCCATCAGAAACGATTTTCCGACGCCGGGCAGGCCGCTAATGTAGAACGCTCGGGCCATCCGCTCGCGAGGAGGGTTGTCAATCCAATCGGCAAGCTCTTCGCGGAGTTCTTTATGCCCGAAGAAACCAGTTGCCAGCCGACTATCTGATTGGACCACGCCGTCAGCCCGATTGAGTGCGCTTCTAAGTTCAGGGATTCGATTGTAAAGCTCCGTGGCACGACCAAGCTGGCTGAACGTGGCCAACAGTTTTCCCAACTGCTCATGAGCGTCAAAAGGGTTTGCAACCAGTCGGTTCAGGAGTTCGCGAATTGGCCCGCTGTCGCCGAGATAGGTGTCACGGAGGAAAACCGAAGCCTCGTCTTGCGGTAAAGGCGTACTGAGCCCCTCGAGCGCAACGCTCCGATCGGTTGCGAGAAGAGTTTTTTCTCTTGGCGAGGGGCGCATGACCCAAAAACCTGGTTCGGAGGTGACGCAGTCAGCCTGGAGCTTTGCAAGGAGAATGGCGGCCGTGGAAGCTTCGTACTTCTCGGCTCCCAACGCGGCACGGACCGCATCCAACGGCTTGAATGAAACCGATAACGCGGCGAAGCGACGCGCTTTACCTATCAACCGTTCGAAATCGCCTCCCTTCATCATGCTGCACCTACCCGCGGTGAGATTAGATCGGCCAGCTTGGTTGAGACAATTCCAAGCTTGGCGGAACTGTATACCCCGAACTCGTGAGGAACGCCTGCAAGAGATTGATCGACTATTAATTCGACAACACCATCATTCAAATCGGGAGCCAGGTCGTCACGAATTGCGGTGACTGTGATGCGAACATCTTCGCGACCGAAGTCGCCAACATAGTCGAGCAACAGCCCTGCCCTGCCAGCGTCCACGTCAGGCAGAGACTGATGGGTCATGACCGGGAGATTGTAGCTCTCCAAGCGGCTCAGCACCACCTTGATATTGCGTGCGCGCTCCAGCCGCGCAATCAGCTGTTCCAGTTGATACTGGGTCCGTCGACTGAACTCCTGATTTGGCCCCTCCAGAAAAAGCCAAAGCGGAGCATCGCGTTGATCGAGATTTGAAACGAGTGCATCGGCACGGTCGCGCTCGTAAGCAGACATTGTAGTCTCATCCAAGCGTACGCCTGGACGGGCTTGCAGCATAGATGGATCGCCGCCAGCGAGCCTAAACGTCAGTTCCAGGAGATCTTCACCATCAGTGGGAATATCGATCCGAACGGCTCTGGCGCTGGGCGAGCGTAGCATGAGGAAATTCTCAAGCATGCGATAGGCAAAAGCCAGTCCGGCCTCATCCTTTTGAGGGTCAAGACGTTTAATCCAGATTCCGAACAGCGACTGGTTCCCTTCGACCAAGGCTGTCAGCCCACTGAAAAATAGCTGGCGGCCTATAATCAGATGCGCATCAAGCGATCCGTTCAAAGACCAAAGATAAGTTGGCTTGGTGTCAGAGCCGATACAGGCTCTAAACTCATTATCGTTGACGTAACGACTGGCCGGCACCAGTCTCCGTTGGTTACCAAGACGACCCTGGTGAAGGCCGATAAACTGAAAGCCATTTGAGAACGCCGCCCCACCTGACGATCCCGCCGCGGTCGGGACGGTGTGTTCGTAGCGCGGTTTGTTGCCGCCATACGTGACTTCTCCAAGGGTGAAACCTCGGTTCTGTCCGTCCGGGTAATGGACAAGCATGCAACTGGTATTGCCAGCCCATACATAGGACTCTGTGGGAAGAGCAAGATGACCTAGCGAATAGCCAATCGGCTCAATTAGGCGCAAAAGTACGAAGTCGCTATGCGCTGCGAGGTCCGCGTCGTCGGCAATTGCGCCTGTCCATTCTGTCGGATGGCAATCGGAATACGGACCAGCAAGCCTGGCGCGATAGCGCTTACCATCACTTGCGATGACGGCTATCTGCGGAGAGGCGGTCCACGGCTGTGCCTCGTTTACCACATGCCACGCCGTGAGGACCAATCGGTGCGAGACAAGCACCCCACTGCCTCTGATCTCGTCACCGATCAAAATTCGGCATCGATATGCTGAGGCGCTATGGCAGAACGATTGCATTCTGTCTGGGTCAAAGCTTGCGGCCGCTATTGGATCCAAAGCCGGAGGCGCTGCATCGTCCGAGATTTCCCGGCCCAACCGCTGCAGAACAGCAATGAAACGCTCGGTCATGCTATTCCTGCTCAGGTATTCGATCAGAGCGTCGATCACATCGAGCGGAGGGGTGTCACCCATCCCGGCCAACTCGATCAGATCGAGCGACATCGGTGTCTCGCCACCTTGGTGAATGAGCTCTATCGCCTTGTCGACCAAGTTACGCTCGTTGGCAACGATCAGCTCTAATTTCAGGCGAGAGATCGTTTTAGGCATGCCAGGGAGCCTTCACGGAGCGATGCATGATCCGCAGCGCCGAGCGGACGAGACTGGTCAGCCGTCTGGCGCTACGCACATGATTGCAAGGTCCCCATATACAGGGCTCAGGCGGAAGGGCTCGTTCAAGCCAGAGAAAGACGGCCAGAATGATCATTACGGGAAGGTGATACGAGCCGAAGGACATCCCCACAAGCATAAGTGGTCCGCAGACACCGATACAGGGCAGCGCCGCGTAAACGCCATATCGGAAACATGCCGCGATTGCCGCCAATCCATGTCCGGAGACAGGCAATGTCAGATGGCAGCGGTTGAGCAGCCTTTGCCGCCAAGGCAAACCATGCCAGATGAGGGCTAGAGCGGCGCTCACAGAAGTAACAAGTCCCACATCGGCAAGCCATGCAAGCTCCACCGCATGAACCAGAGAAATCGCTACTCCTCCGACCAGCCATACGCAGGCGAACCCCAGCCCAAAGGCGATCATGCCGCGAACACGCTCACGCCGAAAGCTTCGGTCGGAAATCGACAGAAGAGGGCCGAGCGTGAAAGGCCCCATCATCGCGGCGACCATTGCAGCCTGGCTCGACAGAAGTCCCCATATTCCATTGCTCTGCCAAAAAAGCTGGACCGACACGAAGGTTGTCAGCTCGCCGCAGATTGAGGGCAGTTCAAGAACACTGCTGGATGCCATTGCCAGCCAGCCTGTGAGACACACCGCTGCAACGACCGAGATAATTGACGAGTGTCGCATCAGCATGGATGATCAAGGAACCCCTTGGTAGATGTTGATGCGACCGATCGTCGGGGCAGGCAGTTCCGGAGCGGCAAACTGTGGAACGATCGAAACTCTCAGGAGACCTTTCTCCGGCACCTCGTCGAAACCTATCTGGGCTATGAGCGGCGTCAGATCGAAGCTCATCGTTACGCCACTGCTTACGTTGATACCATCCGAGCTGGACTCATCGAGACCGAACGTCGAGAAGCGGCCGACGGAGACAACACGAGGCTCTCCAGAAAGAAGTCGAGCTCCGACTTCGCCGTAGTCCACGAGCACCTGATAGATCGCAACGTTGTTAAGGCCCCGGATGTTCTCAAGGTTCAGATAAAGGCCGGACAATTGATCGGCTCCTCTGTTTTCCTGAACAAGCCGCTCGCTTTGGCTACGCAGCACTTGTTCATCCACCGTCACCTCGCTGGTGGTGGGCCCGGTTCCGAGCTTGATCTCGGTGCCATTGGTTCCAATCAGTTCCGTGTCTCGCTCCCGTCTTCCCTCTTCGATCCGATCTGCGGTCCGCCCCTCGGCTGCTCCGGCAATTGCCACCAGTGGGTCGGAGGTGTCGTCATAAACATAATCCAACATCGGATTGCTGGTGTCGACCACATCGATGCATGAGTAGTGCCACGCGCTTCCATCAGGGCGAGGCATTACGAACGGACGATCGAGCGGGCCTCCAAGCCAGTTAGTCTCTGTGGGATTGGTGTGGTTGGGTGAATTGCTCAACCAAACCGCCCAGAGCCGGTCTATATTGGCGTGATGGAGCCAGAAAATTGGATCCAGGCCCGCCGTCTCGAATGCGGACATCAACCCGCGCACGATGGTCCCGTCTTGGAGCCTGGCGGCGCCGCCTACGGCGGTGTGCACGCCTCCATGGCGCGCAATTTCCAAAGCGCCGGGAAAACCGGCCCTGTGACTAAGGATCGATCGACCGCCACCGAATCCGCCGGCGACCTCACCGAGCGGTGCAAATTTTCGCTCTCGAAGAGCCTCTAGGTCAACATCTTCTTCCGGCACTGTCGTGCTGTCGGTAATCGGATTGCCGAAACGAAACGGGGTGTACAGGGGGTTTGGCGCGCCATCCGGCGTTGTTTCCGCCAGGAAAGCCGGATGCACTTCTCGCGCGTGCGGATTGGAGGTCTCGCTGTAGTTCCAGTATGGCAACGCCCAGTCATCTGGCCCACCCTCCGCGGCAATCACTGAGCGGACAAGCTGTTCGAACGCGCTTACGCATCCGCGGTGCCAAGGGAGAAAATACCATGAGCCATGCTGGCATTTGTCCCAGAAGAGGTCCAGCTCGTGCCGCTCCGGCAGCTTATCCTCGGGCCTAAGAATTCCGAAAAGGCGCCAGGTTTCCTCGTTATGTCCGTGGATTCCAGCGAAAAACCGCCAGCTGGTTCGATCCGTCGCTGCTCGCACCTGCAAAATGCCAACCGCCTTGGCATACCACAAAAGGGTCTCATTCCAGTCTGGGCCGTCTGCCCAAACGCTCCTCCTGGTACGGCTCATCGCTTTACCTCCCGAATTCAGCCCGAAACACCATCCTGGATTGAATCACACTATAAAGTCCAGACCACACGAACACATTACTGCACCCAAAGTGGAAAGTTACGCTGAATGCGCGCGGTCGCGCAATTAGCGATGAGTTGCCGCAAGACAGCAGGCCAAGTCAGCAAACCCTTAGGCAAGCGGACGGGCACCTACGGCCAGTAACCAAGGCTGTCGGGGCGAGTGACCTCGAGGGCCAAACTTGCGATAACGACCGGGCCAACCGCCAACCTCAAGTCGAGGTGGCTTTCGAGTCGCCTCTTAACAGCAGGAGAGGCACCAATCGCATTGTGCTGGTCGATCGAGATTACAGCTTGGGTAGTAAGCCCTTCTCATATTTAGAATTTAAACGGTTGCTTCTTCTCGCCTTTTGCGGCCGAGCCCATAGTCAGCACATCACCAATCATCCTTGCAAACCTGACGGTCACTGGAAGACCATCGTTGAAATTGCATGAGTTAGAATTGATTTTGGTTAGTCCCATGATGTCGGCGAGGACACTCGACCTTGCGTCCCGCGGTTGCTGAAGAGTTACCAACGTCCTCTTGCTGCGATAATATTGCGTGGATTACCCTTCGCACCCAGTATGTCAGTGCTGAAGTTGAAACTACCTGTAGCTTTAAAATTTCCGACGAAGAACGCAATGTACTGAAGTGGCTTTCGGCCGCGCTTTGTGCGGATCAATCTGCTCGCGGAGGTCGGGGCGGTTGATCCTGTCGAGGGAATAGATAGCTTTCCGATCAACTGTAAGGACCGTCCCGATGGCGCAATTTCCACCAGCAATAGAGTTTTACCTTTCCGCAGACGGGTTGTCGGCCAAGGTAAGGGTGATCGCCGCGCATCGTGAGGTTCTGCTAGCCGCGGAAACGGAGATGTTGCTTGTGGCGAAGGGCGGTGCCGATGATGTGGATGTCGCTCATCGATATGAGCTGCGGGTTCATGCCTTTCTTCTCAAAGCTTGTCGGGAAAGCGGCCCTGCTGATGGCCCCTCCGTCTTCTCCACCTGGCTAGCCAACCAATGGCTCGCAGAAGAGACCATGAGTGCAAAGGTCAGGCTGATACAGCACTGGGGCGACCCGCTTCTTACCGCAGGGATAAGGGCTAGCCTTGATGTTGCCTCGATGGTGGCCTCCAATCCGGACGAGGCACTAACACTGGCTTGGCATGCTGATCTCTTGACGCGATGCCGCGAATGCGGCGTGGAGGAAGGTACAAGAGCTCATTTGGCAGAAGCGGGCGAGGTACCAACGACGCTGAAAGCAGCCATGTCGAGTGCTCTCCGTCCCCCCCGTTCGAATGAGGAATTAAGCGCGTATCATCAGGAGCTCGGCGCACTGGCTGAGGACAAATCGCGCGAGGGGCTCAGCAGAAGTCACGCCATCTGCCGTATGCTACTCGACGGTTTGCCAAGTAGTGGGCCAGACGATCTTCTTGGACTACGCGCTTCGCTTGATGTTACGGCCGCAACTGCGATGCTGCTGTTGTTGGAAGGTGTTGCTCTGCATACGAAGTCCGTTGATCTGGCCATCGCGGAGACCCATGCGCTCTTCGACGAGGCGCGATCAATATACCGCCGGCTTAAGCGCGACAGAGAGGCGGCAATGACAGCCCAAAACAAGGCAAATCTGTATCTGCTCCAGTACGATTTCGGCGACACGGTGGCAGGCGATCTGGCCCAAGTACTGTATAATGAAGCGCTAGCAGCTTTCCGCCGTTTGAAGTGCGACTATGAGGTCGCGACGACAGCGCTAAGCAAGGCCTTGCTATATGGGAGGCACTACAAGGGTGGCGAGGCAGCAGCAGCCGACCTGGCCCATGTGTTTTATGAGGAGGCACTGGCAATCTTCCGCCGATCGGAGCGCGACGTCGAGTTGGCGACGACCGCGCGTGGCAGTGCCGATTTGTACCTGAGCCAGTACGAGGCTGGCGATTCGACGGTGGCTGGCCTGGCCCATGTTCTCTATGACGACGCGCTATCGGTTTACCGCCGGCTGAAGCGCGACATCGATGTGGCATTGACCGCGCAAAACAAGGCCGTTCTGTTTCTTAGACAGTACCGGGCCGGCGATATGGCGGCGGCCGGTCTGGCCCATACGCTCTTTGACGAAGCGCTATCTGTTTACCGCCGGCTGAAGCGCGACGTCAATGTGGCAATGACCGCGCAAAACAAGGCAAATCTGTGCATGTTCCAGTATGAGGCCGGCGATGCTACGGCAGCCGTTTTGGCACATGCGCTCTTTGACGAGGCCCTGAAGATCTGCCGGGCGCTGAAGCTCGACGCCGACGTGGCTATGACCGCGCAAAACAAGGCCAGTCTCTATGGGCACCAATATGATGCCGGCGATGCGGCGGCGGCCACTCTGGCCCATGCACTTTACGACGAGGCGCTCGAAATCCGCCGACGGCTGAAGCGCGAGGTTGAGGTGGCGCAGACGGCTCAGAATAAGGCCATTCTGTATGCGAGCCAATATGAAGCCGGCGATATGGCGGCGGCCGGTCTGGCCCATATGCTCTATGACGAGGCGCTGAAGATCCGCCATCGGCTGATGCGCGGTTTTGAAGCGGCGATGACTGCGCAGAACAAGGCCAATCTTTATGCTCGCCAATATGAAGCCGGCGATATGGCGGCAGCCCGTCTGGCCCATATGTTCTATGACGAGGCGTTGCGGGTGCTTCCGAAGGGTGCGCCCTATCTGACCCATTTAATGATTCTCAATAACCGCCTGTTCCTTTTTCAGGCGGAGCAGCGACTGGATGCTGTTGCGGAGGCGGCTGAGGTAATCCTATCGCAGACGAGTGCAGCACTTGTATCGATTCCCGACCGGCCCTCGCGCAACCGCCTGCTAACACAAATCGCTGGCGTCGGGCGCCGCGGGGCCTGGGCCGCGCTATCGCTGGACGATCCGTCGCGTGCGATCAACCTGCTCGAGGCCGGTCATGCTCAACAACTGGGTCAGCGCCTGCGTGAGAGCGAGGCGCAACTCAGTTTCGAAGAACGAGCTGCACTGGTTGCCGGCCGCACCGGCCTTTCCTCCGCCGAAAATGCCGAACTTGCAGCCACCTTGGCCTGTGGCGACGCCACTGCGGCCTTGGAGAGTATGGGAGATGATCCATGCATGGTATCGGCAGCTCAGGATAGGCTGGCAACCACCCGCGTAAACCAAGAGCGGGCTATAAAATCGTTGCGCGACGCCCATGGACAATTCTTTACACTCCTCAAACGTCTCGGCCTTGATAAGCTCGCCGTGGGACCACCTACAGCTGAGGAGCTTCGCGCGAGATTGGGTGACGCGTTGCTGCTCCAGCCGGTCTGGGGTAAGGAGGGAGGAGCGCTGCTGCTCCTTGCGCCTACCCGCCCGGACTGGCAGGTGATCCCGGTTCCCGCCATGACAGAAAAGGCCATCAACGACCTTGTGGCAGCGCATCTCCACGATGTGGTGGCCTTCCAAAACGGCGAGATAGAGGCCTTTGCGGTCTCGCTGGCCAAGCGTCTTGGCTGCCCGCAGGAATTGGAGACGGATCATTCGGGCAAGAATATTCGGGCGGACAACGGAAAGAACAGCGGACCTGGGGTCAGTATCCTGTGGACGCTGATGATGGAACCACTTTATGATGCTCTTGAAGCCTGTGGACTTATCCCTGCTGCAGGGGCGCCGATTGCGCCCGAGGCAGTTCTGTGCCTGCCTGCCGAGCTGGCGGTGCTGCCATGGTCGGCGGTGCACCATCCGGTTACGGGGCGAATGGTCTTCGAGGACTATGCGCTGCGCCTAGTGCCAAGCCTTGCATCCGTCATCACGGCGGCGGGTCGGGCCAGCCGGCCCCATGATCGCTCAGCGGTTCTGGTACATGACCCCCTCGGCGACCTGACATTGCCCAGCCATCCGGCAAAGCCGCTTTTTGCCGACAGTCCATATCGAGAACTTGGCGGAGGTCCCGAGGCTTATCCGGCTCCTGTGCCGGCCACTCGGGAGGCCTTGTGCAAAGCAATTGATGACCTGCGTCCGGGCTATGTTCTCTATCTCGGCCATTCCGGTTGGGATATCAACGACGCTGAAGGCAGCGGGATCGAGCTTGCCGCCGTCGAGCCGGGGACGGGCAAGCCGATGGCCACACAACTGGGACGAAGTGTGATCTGGCAGCCCGAGATCGTGAAGCCGGCCCAAATCCGCGATATGGCGCTTGGCGCGACGCGCCTTGTGTTTCAGGCCAGTTGCAGCGGCGCAGGCCTCAGCATGAAAGTTGCTCGCGATGAAATGACTGGGCTTCCCGCCGCATGGCTGGAGGCCGGAGCCGCGAGCATGATTTCCAACCTCTATACTGTGCAGGCCGGCCCGTCGGCGTTCCTGTCGCACAGGGTAGTTCAACTCATGCTGGAGGAGGGCCTAGATCCTGTCCAAGCGCTGCGGCGCGCCCAGATGATTCTTCACAGCGACTTCACAGGCGCAATGAACCTCGTGCAAATGCTGGGTAAGCCCAATATGCGAACGGGCGACATTGGATCAACCTCTGACACCGGCCGGCTCTATCCGATACCTAACATCGCTGCCTGCGTCCTCTACGGTGCGTGAAGCATGACCGCATCACACCTCGTTCTACAGCCAAACCCGGCAAAACACTACCGATGCGCTTTCTCTCGGCGCCGATATCGCTCCGAAAACTAGTATTTAATGCTCTGTCCTGCCTCGATGGGATGTTCGGCTTTTAAACGGCGTTCAGTGAGGTTGGCAAGCACTCCTTCCAACTGGCCTTGCTGATCATCGCTCATGCATCCACTTATCAAAGACAGCAGCGCCACCCACGGCTGCGAAGCTCGATGCAAACAGGGGAGTTGCCGCGTACGACCGACATTCACTGGAGGATGCGTTGGGGGACACCACTACCGGACAAGCTATGAACCGCACCGGGTTTGCCGGAGGCTCCAACTCTTGAGTAGGATGGAGCATCATGAGCAAGACAACGAACAAGTTTTCCCCAGAAGTGCGCGAGCGGGCCGTGCGGCTGGTTCTGGACAACGAGGGCCAGCACGCCTCCCGCTGGCAGGCGGTCATGTCGATCTCGGCAAAGATCGGCTGCACGCCGCAGACGCTGAACGATTGGGTCAAGAAGGCTGAGGTCGACAGCGGCAAACGCGCAGGCGTCCCAACCGATATGGCCGAGAGGATGAAGGCGCTTGAGCGGGAGAACCGCGAACTGCGCCAGGCGAACGAGATCCTTCGCAAGGCGTCAGCGTATTTTGCGATAGCGGAACTCGACCGCCGGTCGAAGTGATGGTGGGATTCATCGACGCGCATCGGAATGCGCATGGGGTCGAGCCGATCTGCAACATGCTGCCGATTGCCCCGTCCACCTATTACGATCATCTGGCGAAGCGGGCCGATCCGGCACGGCTGTCGGATCGGGCGCGCCGGGACGAGGCTCTGCGCCCCGAGATCCTTCGCGTGTTCGAGGAGAACTGGCGGGTCTATGGCGTCCGGAAGGGCTGGCGACAGCTTGGTCGGGAAGGCTTCGATGTCGCGCGATGCACGGTGGCACGGCTGATTGTGTTTCGGCGTGGAATATTGACCCCTCTGGCGGGGTGACCGGCGTCCAATTTTGACCCCTCTCAGATTTCATCTGACCATCCGTCTTTTGACGGCGGATGGAGAGGGAGTTGAAGCGAGTGGATACGATTGCGCGTGTTCGCCGGGCCTTCCATGTTCAGGGCTGGTCGGTGAAGAAGATCGTCCGGGAGCTGCATGTGTCGCGCAACACGGTCCGCAAGATACTGCGCTCCGATGAGACCGATTTCTCCTATGAGCGTGAGCGGCAGCCACTTCCGAAGACGGGAGCCTGGAAGGCTGAGATCGAGCGCTTTCTCGCGGCCAATGAAGGCAAGCCGTCGCGCGAGCGGCTGACCTTGATCCGGATTTACGAAGAGCTTCGGGCGCTCGGTTACGATGGCAGCTACGATGCGATCCGGCGCTATGCGAAGACTTGGTCGAAGAACCGGGGAGCTGTGACGGCGGAAGCCTACGTGCCGCTCTACTACGCTCCAGGCGAGGCCTACCAGTTCGACTGGAGCCACGAGATTGTGCTGATCCAAGGCGTGACGACGACGGTGAAGGTTGCTCATGTCCGGCTCTGCCACAGCCGGATGATGTTTGCGCGAGCTTATATGCGCGAGAGTCAGGAGATGGTGTTCGACGCCCACGACAAGGCCTTCGCCTTCTTCCGGGGCACCTGCATGCGCGGCATCTACGACAACATGAAGACGGCGGTGGAGGCTGTGTTTGTCGGCAAGGAGCGGCAATATAATCGCCGCTTCCTGCAGATGTGCAGCCACTATCTCGTTCATCCGGTTGCCTGCACGCCCGCCTCCGGCTGGGAGAAGGGCCAGGTCGAGAACCAGGTCGGCCTCGTGCGCGAGCGCTTCTTCACGCCACGCCTGCGGGTCAAAAGCCTGGAAGAATTGAATGTCTGGCTGCTCGATAAATGCATTGCCTATGCCAAGGCGCACAGCCATCCGGAGCAGACCGACCAGACGATCTGGCAGATGTTCGAAGCCGAACGCGGCAGCCTCGTGCACTACGTCGGTCCGTTCGACGGCTTCCACTGTGTCCCAGCTTCGGTGTCGAAGACCTGCACGGTCCGCTTCGACAACAACAAATACTCGGTTCTGTCGACCGCCGTCGGCCACCCTGTCGAAGTCCATGCCTATGCCGACCGGATCATCGTTAAACAGGATGGTGTTGTTGTCGCCGAACACCGGCGTAGCTTTGGCCGAGGTGAGACCGTCTATGACCCCTGGCATTATGTCCCGGTCCTGGCTCGCAAGCCTGGCGCTCTTCGCAACGGCGCACCGTTCCGGGAATGGGTCCTGCCCGCCGCGATGGAGAAGGTGCGCAAGCGGCTGAAGAGCACTGATGACGGTGACCGGCAGATGGTCACCATCCTCGGCTGCGTTCCCGCCGATGGTCTCGCGGCTGTCGAAGCTGCTTGCCAGGAAGCACTCGATCACGGCGTCTGCTCGGCCTCGGTCATCATCAACATTCTGGCTCGCAGTCGTGACCCGGCTCCGGCCGCAACCCTGCAAATCCCGGATGCGCTTCGGCTTACCCATGAGCCGGTCGCCGACTGCGCCCGTTACGACAGGCTCAGGAGGGCAAGTTGATGGAACGCACACAGGTTCTTGAGCTGATGAGCACACTGAAGCTCTACGGAATGCGCAGTGCCTATGACGAGGTCATGGGCAATGGCATTAAGCGGCAACACGAACCACCGCGCATCGTTGGGGACCTTCTGCAGTCGGAGATCGCCGAGAAGCAGGCACGCTCCATTCGCTATCAGCTCAGCATCGCCAAACTGCCGCTGGCCAAGGATGTCGACGACTTCGACTTCGCCGACACGCCCGTCAATGATTCCCTGGTGCGGGAGCTGGCTACAGGCACCTTTGTTGCCGATCAGCGCAATGTCGTCCTCGTCGGCGGCACGGGGACAGGAAAGACCCACCTTGCAATCGCCATTGCACGAGCGCTCATCCGTAGCGGAACGCGGGGCCGCTTCTTCAACGTCGTTGATCTCGTCAATCGACTGGAAACAGAGACCCGTAATGGCAAGCAGGGTCGGATGGCAGACTACCTCACACGTCTCGACTTCATCATCCTCGATGAACTCGGCTATCTGCCATTCGCGCAAGCCGGTGGTCAGCTCCTGTTCCACCTGATCAGCAGGCTCTACGAGCGCACCTCGATCATCGTAACGACAAACCTGGCCTTTGGCGAATGGCCGTCAGTGTTCGGCGACGCAAAGATGACGACGGCGCTCCTCGATCGGCTCACCCATCACTGCGAGATCATCGAGACCGGAAACGAATCCTGGCGCTTTAAAAACCGGTCTCAAAGCTAAAGCCGAAGGTCCCCATCACCCGCACTTGGCCCGCCCTCTGCAATCCCGGCCAGCGCCGGGCAGGCCAAGCGCTGATCGCCTACAGGGGGTCAACATTGGACGCCGATAAGGGGTCAGTTTTGTGCGCCGGTTGACATGGCTGATGAAGAGCATGGGTATTCAAGGCATCATACGCGGCAAGCCGCACCGGACGACGATCCCTGACAAGAAGGCGCCGTGCCCGCTGGACACGGTGAACCGGCAGTTCCGCGTGCCAGCGCCGAACATGCTCTGGGTCAGCGACTTCACCTATGTCGCCACGTGGAAGGGGTTCGTCTATGTCGCCTTCGTCATCGATGCCTATGCCCGCCGCATAGTGGGCTGGCGCGTCAGCACCTCGGCCCATGCGGGTTTCGTCCTCGATGCCCTCGCACAGGCAGTCCATGAACTCCGCCCGACCAAAGGTATGGGACTGGTTCACCACAGCGACCGCGGCAGCCAGTATCTGTCTATACGCTACACTGAACGCTTGGCCGAAGCGGGTATAGAACCCTCGGTCGGAAGCGTCGGCGACAGCTATGACAATGCGCTGGCCGAGACGATCAACGGACTCTTCAAGGCCGAGGTCATCCACCGTCGTGGTCCGTGGCGCAGCTTCGAGACCGTCGAATACGCAACCCTCGAATGGGTCGACTGGTTCAATAACCGCCGCCTGCTGGAGCCCATCGGGAACATCCCGCCCGTCGAAGCCGAGGCGAACTTCGACGCCGCCCTGGACGCTGAACACATGGCCGCGTAACTAACCGAAATCAGCCTCCGGCAAACCCGGTGCAGTTCACTATCTGAATATAGCTCAATGCTTACGCTTATCGAGCATCCGACAAGAAGATCGATACTTCCATTGTGGACAACGAATATGACCACACACTTTCGATCCGAGAGAACCTCAATGCCCTCCCCGTCGATTACGAATATGACTTTATCGAAGCCTCTGGGAACGTCCTGATTTTGACGGAAGGGACGTCCGACACGAAGATACTGTCGCGAGCAATCCGGGCGATGTATCCGGAATTCGCAGATATGTATGAGTTCATCGACTTCGAGGAGTTTAAGATCGAGGGCGGCGTCTCGGCTGCAACCAAGATGATCAAGGCGTTCGCCGGGGTCCGGTTGTCGCAGAAGACCATCGGTCTCTTCGACAATGACGCAGCGGGGTGGGAGCAGAAAAACCTCCTGGATCGGATGACCAATCTGCCCCCTTCGATCCGGGTGATGGTCCTCCCTGATGTTGAGATCGGCAAAGACTATCCGACGCTCGGTCCCGAAGGTCTTAGGGGTATGGACATAAACGGATCAGCATGTTCCATCGAGCTTTTCCTGGGACGCAAAGCCATCTCCGATGAGAGCGGGAACCTACGGCCTGTTCGATGGACGGCGTGGAATAAGGCTGCTGGCAGATATCAAGGCGAGCTTGAGAACAAGAACGCGGCTACCCAGCACTTCCTCGATGCCCTGAAGGCTGGCGGAGACCCGGCGAGTTTTCGGGCTCAGTTTCCGGAGATGGATGACCTATTGAACTATATATTCCAGGCTTTTCACGGTTGAAGGAAGGTACGTCAATGAATTGGGTTAGACTAAGCTATCTGAACGGCGTCAGCAGTATTGAGCGCGCCTACCGTGAAAGCGTCAGGGCCTTTGAAGCTGAAGGCGCAAGGTCGGGAGAGCGCTGGCAGCGGCTGCGGTCGGAGCCTGACTTTGATGCAGATGATGAAGAAACCCGACACCATGCTGAACACCTTGGAGAGATCGCGCTGCAATCAGAGCAATCAGTCAAAGCGGTTCGCGAAGCCTTCGCCCTCATCCTGTATCACTATTGGGAACAGCGAGCCTGCTTCCACCTGAACGTAAAACACTACAACCAACAGAACGTTTTCGACAAGGCTTCCGATTTCTTCAAAATCGAGACAGTCGGGATTGATCGCCTGCGTCAAATTGTGAACATGCTCAAACATGGCAAAGACGAGCTTTTCAAAAATGAGCCTGGGTTATTCGACCAAACGCTGATCCCACAAATGCCTCTCTCCGAAGATGAGCTCGGGCCGGAAGCGTTTCATTATCGAAATGCATTACGCCTCTCAGCCGCTGACCTCGATGCAGCATTCGTAGCCGTAAAAGCGTCGGGTCCGTCCAGTGAGTACCCTCCAGAAGAAGATGATGAGGAGACTGTCGCCTCATGAGGGATGGTCGATCTCCAATGAGACCTGTTCGTTTTCATGATTGGCCGGAAATTCGAATGAGAAGTCGGCCTCGATCTCCGGGGCATATCCCTCGGACACGCCGCAAGATCGTAGCTGTTTGGCGTACTGGATCGTGGCTTTGGACTACTGCCGGATAGCATGTCGTGCTGTAGCGTGGTTGCGGGGGCGTGCAACCATCTTAACTTGCGATCATCGCACCCGCCTTATGCTCTACTAAAATCTCTTCCTACCGGCGACCGTAGCTGCCTATTTCGTACCGCAGCGTAGCTATGGCCACATAATTTATAACGAAATGGCCTCCGGCAAACCGGTGCGATTCACAACCCTCTCGTGCTCGTCTTCGGGTTACCAGCAGCCCCGCCCGATCTAGAAATTATGTTGAAAAACCGATACTTCCTTGATTTCGGAAGTTTTGTGGTGCATTGTGATGCTGTAATCTGCACGGAGCATCCATGGCAAGACCAAGAGGGCAAAAACATCCGGTTAGACTGAGCGTTAGCTTGGATGAGAAGGACCATGCGGTCATCTCTCGTCTTGCTGCCGATATGAATCTGTCGGCTGCATGGGTCGTGCGCCGCGCGGTTTCCGAATTTGTTGCACGGCATGATGATGGCGCGCAGTCCGAACTTCCGCTGTCAAAGCGCGCATCGAAAGAATACCGGTAATGGCATTTATCCCACTTCAGCTCGACGACGAGGTTTCAATCGAGGAGACCTGGGGATCAATCGTTGACGACGTGAAGAGAGAATACCTCTCCGAGCAACAGAATTACCCGTGGATCATTGGCTTTTCGGGTGGCAAAGACAGCACGGTTGTCACCCACGCCGTGTTCGAAGCTTTGCTCGACATCTCACCATCAAAGCGTACTCGACCAATTCACATCGTTTCGAACGACACGATGGTCGAATCGCCGTTGGTGATCAGTCATCTCGATCAGGTGAGTGCTAGGATTGCGGAAGCCGCAGAAAGCTTGGATCTTCCAATTACCGTTGCGAGAACTAAGCCCGATCCCGACAAAACCTTTTGGGTTTTGCTAATTGGGAAGGGATACCCAAGCCCTAACATGACTATGCGTTGGTGTACGGATCGACTGAAAATTCAGCCTACAAGCGGATACATCAAAGATAAAGTTTCAGAATCCGGCGCGGCAATTGTAATTCTGGGTGTGCGCCGTGACGAGAGCCAGTCGCGCCAGCGCTCGATTGATAAGTGGCAGAATGGGCGTGGGGGCAATTTATCGCCGCATGAACGTTTGCCAGGTGCGCTGATCTACAGGCCCATCGTTGATTTAGGGTTAGAAGATGTCTGGGAAATCCTCGGGACCTACCACGCCCCTTGGGGCGGGGACCACAGTTCGCTGATCAAGCTCTATAGAGACTCCGAAGGGGGAGAATGCCCCGTTGTTCTTAGCGCTGATGAAGCACCTGGTTGCGGTACATCGAATAGCCGATTCGGATGCTGGACATGCACGGTTGTCGAGAAAGACAAGAGCCTGCAGGGTTTCGTTGATGCTGGCAAACACGAATTTAAGCCCCTAATCGATTTTCGAGACTGGCTGCGCTCCATCCGCAACAACCCTGAGATGCGTCAGATTGTAAGGCGCAATGGAAAGCTGTCGTTTGACTTGAATGGAAAACACATCCCAGGTCCTTTCACAATTCAAGCGCGTCGGGAAATCCTCGCTCGTCTGCTCGATGTCCAGGAGAGCTTTGGCGACAAGCTCATCAATGAGGACGAGCTGAAGCTAATCTATCGGCATTGGGCTGAAGAATTGCAGGCGCAGGGGGCCTTGGTGAATGTCTGACGTTTTTGCAGAAGAGGCGCAGCTCAACGATTTGCCGCTATGGGCCGACGAAGAAGCTAGCCGAGTTTTGAGTGAAATTGCCCAAGCAAACAACGTTCCAGTTGACGTTTTGGCTGAACTTGTTGCTTTGCAAAGAGCTCGACAGCATCAAGAGCGCGCTGCGGGGATATACCAGCGTATCGAAGAGATCCTTGGACGAATGGATTGAGGGCGAGGCATACAGGGCATGTGGATTTCTAAAATCGAACTGGTTTGCTTCAAATCATATCAACGACAGGAATTTGAGTTTCCTGAACCCGCTGATGGTCGCAACGTCGTGCTCATCGGCGGACTGAATGGTTACGGCAAGACCTCCATCCTCGAAGCCCTTTACCTTTGCCTCTATGGCAAGGATGCGATGTCGCATCTCGCGCGCGCCGGCTTGAAGACCGACGAATCCAGAGGCTATCCGACTTTTCTGGAGAAAGCCTTCAACGGCGAAGCTTTGCGCGATGGGCGAGATACGATGATGGTCAAGGTAGTGATACACCGGACCAAGAGCAAAGCCGTTGAAATCGCTAGGAAGTGGTATTTTAGGTCGAACGGCAGTTGGACTGACGAAGAGGCTACCTATCGTGAAATTCTTCGCGGCGTGCCGCAACTACCGCGCTCGGACGGCCGGAACTCATTTCATTTGTCCGAAGCCTTGGATGAGTTTTTCGTGCCGGCCCACGTTGCCCCATTCTTCTTTTTCGACGGCGAAGAGGTAAAGAAGCTCGCCGATCAAGGTAGAGTGGAGCAGGTGAAACAGGGCCTTGAAGGCCTGCTCGGGGTAGTACTGCTACGAAACCTCGCCGACCGTTTGAAGCAGTTCGAGCGCTCGAAACGCGAGACTGTCGCGAATGTGGATGAAGACCGGTTATCGCTCCTCTTCAACCAGCTCTCTGAAAACGAACGCACGGCCGCCGAACTCAAAAGGAAGCTAGATGATGCTCGTCAGCAGCGCGGTCGGCTTGATGGTGAGTTTCAGTCTCTCCTTGAGCGCGTGACCGCGGCAGGCGGTGGCGGTGGGGACACTGCTACCTATAAAGACTTAATCGAAGAAAGAGAGCAGCTCCGTGCACAGTTGCGGGACACGCACCGGAAACTCGAAGACTTTCTTGCAGTGCGCCTTCCCTTTCATTTGGTCTCGAAGGACTTGGTGGTGGCTTATGAGACGCAATTGAAAAAAGAACAGCGGTGGTTCCAGTGGGAAGCTGAAAAACGCGCGCTCGAACCTCGGCAACTCGAATTCAAGTCAGCTTATGAGAGCCAGTCTAGTCCGGCGATAGATCCTCCTTTGACAGAAGAGCAACTTGAAGCGATCCGCAGCAGAATGAATGCCGCGTGGGCGAGCTTGTTTTATCCGCCACCTAATGACTGTGCGGATGTGATCGACCACGACTACCTTTCCTCGACAGAGCGCGAAAGGGTGATCTCCACGCTCGGAAACATGTCGCTCGGCTATCAAGAGATCCAGGATGTCCTGAGAGCAGAGGCCGACCTCACAGATCGTATTGACGATCTCGGGCGAAAAATCACCCGCCTAGAAGGTATTGATCGCGACGGCACGTTGGCGTCTTTGACCGTTGAATTAAAGAACGTACAGGATCGGATGACTGCCCTGGACGACGAGTGGCGATCAGACGACCGCCGTCTGGTTGCGCTGGATGCCCAGATTTCCTCGCAACGCGCGGATTACGAGCGCGAGCGTCGTAAGCTCGACGAGTCTTCACCGGCCCGCGCGATCATCGAGCGATCGGATCGCGTAAGGAAGGTCATTGAGGCCGTTATACCCGCCCTCTTTCCGCTAAAGGTGAAGGAATTGGCTGCTAATATGACGTTAGTCTACAAGCAGTTAGCCCACAAAGATCAGGTTTCCAAAATTGAAATCAAAGACGATGGGACAACTATCATCCTTGGCAAGTCGGGTAAGCCACTCGCCTTTGATCGATCTGCTGGCGAGAACCAGATATTTGCAACGGCTCTCATCGCTGGCCTCGCGCGAGTCTCCGGCGTAAAAGCCCCGCTTGTCGTTGATACTCCGCTGGGGCGCCTTGATAGTAGGCACCGGCAAAATATCCTGAAATATTGGACAGGAGAGAAGAACCGTCAAGTCATCCTTCTAAGCCAAGATGAGGAAATAGACGCCGGGTTCCTTGAGCGGATTCGTGATAATATTTCGAAGACCTATCTTCTTGAACACTCCGATGTTGGCGACGGGATTGGGCGGACTAAAGCTTTTGAGGACAAGTACTTCCTCGAGGAAGTTGCATGAATAATATCAGTCTTCAGCAAATCATGTCTGCGCGCTTTCGCACTTCTACTCACGCCGACAATTTAACCAAGATGTTAATGGAGGTTCTTGGTTTATCAACCAAAGCCGCGGTTGCGAGATTGGCGATCGGCCGATCGCTTTCACTTGGTGCACTAGCCGATGAGCAAGTTGACGCGAAAGGGCTTGAAATACCTGCATCATCGCTCTTCACCCAGGATGATGTCGCGATATGGGTGGGCTTGATCCTAACACATGCTAGGACATTCGGAATCGCTGCTACCGAAGGAATGGATACATTTCGCAGCCAACTGCGGCAGCATTGGCATCGCGGAGCAGGCCTGCTCTACGAAGACTGGAAGAGTAGCAACGAAGATTTCGATAACTTCGTCGGTACGCTGGTGAAACGCAGGGCCGATCTTCCCGATCGGAGTGGGTACCCGCAAGAGGTCACACGGGAGCGGTCCGAAGAAGCGTCGCCAACGGATCAATCCTCCCAACTTACCCGTGCGCTGTCCGAGATCGGCATTAACGCCGAGGTCAAGGGCGTGATCCATGGACCTCGATTGTCGCGCTACAGGGTTGCGCTCCGAGACGTCAACCAAATTGACAAGCTTAGGCGCGGCTTGGAGCCATTGGCGCTTGCGATGAGCCTTCAGCAGCATATGCCAACACTGAGCGCTGGCGACGAGGCGCGGATCGTAGTGATCGACGTCCCTCGTCCGCGTTCGACTTGGAAAAACGCTGGTAAGCGGGAACTACTTGATGCTCTTCGGGCGATCCCCGTGAATGGCGATGATTTGATTGTCTGCCCAGGCGTCGACGTAGTCGGCAAGCCGCTTCAGTTCGACCTAAGAACATCGCCTCATTTACTGGTCGGCGGTGCGACGGGCCAGGGCAAGAGCGTTTGCGTGCATGCCCTGCTGATCTCATTAATCGCCAAGCATAGCCCTGCATCGCTTCGCTTGGCGTTGCTTGACCCAAAGCAAGTAGAATTCGGTGTTTATGCCAATTCACGTTTTCTCTGGCAGGACAAGATCGCCATTGGCGGCGGCGCCTGCCGGACAATGGTCGAAGATCTCGTTACAGAAATGGACGATCGTTATCGGCGACTTAGCGAACTTGGCGTCAACAATATCGCGGAGGCCGCTCGCAAAGGAATGCACGTCCCATATATTGTCGCCTGTATCGACGAACTGGCCGACCTGGTTATTCAGGACCGTGATCTCGAGCAAAAAATCGTTCGCCTGGCCCAGTTGGCGCGCGCGGCAGGGATCCATCTCATCTTGGCGACGCAACGACCAGATGCTAAGACGTTCAGCGGCCTACTGCGCAGCAACGTTCCGGCCCGAATCGCCCTCACCGTCCAAAAGTCGACCGAGTCCCAGATCATCCTCGATGAGCCGGGCGCAGAGGATTTGCTCGGCGCGGGCGACATGATCGTGAAGCTATCAGGGACTGAGACCTTGCGAGCACATGGATATTTTCTGTCCCTAGCAGATGTAGAAAGCGTGATGCGTAAATGAGTGCGAACGAAGAGACCATCTACCTCTTGGACATGAAGGGGCTTCGTTGTCCTATTCCAGTCGCCCGCACAAGAAAGGCCGTCAGGAAGCTGCCATCGGGCACGCAAATACGTGTAGAATGTACCGATCCGCTCGCCGACATTGATATCCCGCACATGGTTAACACCGATGGCCACCAGTTGCTAGATAAAGGTGCCATCGACGGGGTGCGATGGTATTTGATACGCTTAAGCTGAGCTTCCTATTGAGACAAAACTACCGTCCGCCACTTTATCTCTGATCTACCCAGAAGATCCTCGCGTTCTCCGAACTCTTGCAACTTAAGGCCGAGGGGTCTGCTGAGGTCGCGAAGTTCCTCGACTGTGACAGGATAAATCTCGCGCGCCGGATCAGGGGGGCCTAGACGGAGCGTAATATATATCTTGCCTGCGGAAGTAAGCAGAAGCTTTAGCCGCGCTAGGGCTTGGAGGCGGTCTTTGGGATGAATATGCATCCACACTGCGCTCAACACGATCCAGTCAAATCGTTGCGACGTTAGCTTATCTAGTTTCGGCAGCCTGTCATCTATCCAATGGACCGACGTATTTGGGTGAAGGTGCGTTGCAAGGGCTCGAAACGAGGCGGCGGGTTCTATTGCGACGACGCTATGACCGTTCATTGCCATCCAATTGACGTCTCTACCTGTGCCAGCACCGACGTCAAGGACGGCTTTGGGCGGTTTTCCCCCAAGTTCATTAAAGAGAACCGGATGCGCTTGTTCAAATGGAATTAGCTCATAGTTCTCAGCGAGGTCTTTCGCTTGACGCTCGTAGAACGCTACCGCCCGCGAGCTGCTAGTGTCTCCTATCCATCCAGCGCTTTTCATCGTTCCTATCATCAATACAGAACTTGTTACTGCCGCAAGAAAAAGAAGCAGCTGGAATATAGATCGTACCATGAAGGGCCTTGTGAGGAAGCCTGCACCTGGCGCTCCTACGAAGCCGGCGGCGTTGAACGCCTCTAACCAATCCAGATGTCTCTGCATCACGTAGCGCAGCCTGAACAGAACCACCAGTAATCCAAGATTTGCTACCGCAGCAAGGGCCAGCAGAGAAATCTGAAAAAGTGGCGATGCTTCCGACTTTGACACCCCAAACCAAAGGCCACCTGTGAGCGTCATGGCAATCAGTGGAATTTGCCACATTTGCTGGTTCAAAGACCGGAAGCTCTCGGTATTTAAATTATAAGCAGCCAGCAGTTTTTGTTCTTCAAGATCGGACAACGTCACCTACCCTAACACGGAAATGAGACGGTATAACCATTATCATGGCCGCTTTATTCGATTTGGAAGCCGAACTACGCTGACGTCCTGGCCCTGCGCCTCTGCATAGTCTTTGCGCAATTCAGTGACTTTCTGACTGTCAAAACCTAGCATGTATCGAAGCAACCGGATCGATAACCGCGTTCGGCCTGACAGGATTTTTTCCTCTGTTGCGCTGTATAAAACTCCAACGTAGGGACGGCTGGTAAATTGCCTCGGCAGCAAGGTAAGGACATCGATCGCTTTTGGCAGCGATCCCTCCTCATTCTTTAGCGCCGGCAAAAGCTTGAGGAAAATCTCCAAGCCAACGGACCGGAACAGTATGTTGCGATTAACGTGTCGCTCCAATCGTATTACGTTCCGTGCATCTACCCCGGCTTGCGAGAAATAGTCTTTCAATTCAGGGAATGCATTGATGAAGCTTTCGAGGAAGCGAACGACGCCTTTGTAATACTTTTCGAGGTCGTCATCCTTAGGACGCTGATACTTCAGCCTCGCCCTCGCGTCACGGTCCAGAGATAACGTGAGATGATTAAGCGTATATGTTACAAGATCGTATAACTTTATGATTGTCATAAAATATTTTGAATCAGATGCCGGTAAATTAGTCGCGCCATATTCTGTTTTTATTTGACCATTGGAAAAGTATGGATGATTTTCGACTAATCTTCTGGTGATTATCGCTGCCGTATCCGACTCATCCAATGCGATAATCTCAGATTTATTCACTGGTATTGCGGTTTTGTTAAGCGTTGTAAAAAGTTTGCGCGTTCTCTGGCGGCCAAGATCGGTCAATTTGTGCGAAACAAATAGCACCGTTACCTTTTCATCTGCCAGTTCACGTTTTTGCTCCACAGCGAGTTTAATCCCGGCAAGCCGATGCTGCCCATCGAGCGCAAAAAGAGTCTCTTTTCCTGATAAATGAAGGTACCCAAAACTAGACTGAGCCCAAGGCGGAATCTTTGTAGAATAGCGTCTGGAACGGCTTTGAGAAGAAACCTGAACGTCAAACTCCATGAATTCGGGATCGCCACCATATACAGCGACAACCAAAGCGTTAAAAAAATGCTCGGGATCGCCAACCAAATATTTTGCAATCTCCGTCGGACGTCCGTCTTTCAGAGCTCGTTGAATTAGATCTGACAGCTGTTTACCGTCTCTCATCTCGTTGACTACGCTGGCGAACTCTATGTAATCTGCAGCGTCCTGCATCCTCATAACGGTGCTATAATATTGCCAGTCACCCATTTCGGCTGAGAGAGCTGGCAGATAGATGGATGCCCGTGTCATGAGAATGCCTTCCTTATAGGACGGGTCGTTGCGTTGAAGTCTGCTATATTAGCATCAGGCCACAGGGCTGAAATAAGTTCAGATTCCAGTGATTTAATATCAAATGCTGTTGGATCAACCTGGCAGTAATAGAAACGAACGTATCCGTTATAACGAAAAAGGTAGGTTCCCACCTTTCTTCGAATATTGACTTTCAATTCTTCTAGATATTCTTTGTATCGCTGCCACAGAGTTCTGGATGCGGAAGCCGTCGCTCCAACTTCGCCCACGTAGAATAGCCACGAGCTAGGTGGAAAATCTACATGGGATGGCTGAACCGCAAACGCGTAGAGTCCGGGCACCTTGGGGACTTGAGCGCGAGATTTTTCATCAAATGGTACATATTGCCAGGTTAGCGGCGTAGCAGATTTATAGCTATTCCATGAGCCCGGGTGAAGAATTGCGTTCTCAGTGTGTATCTTCACGTCGTCCACTAGTTGAGCGAATACGTCGGCCGGAATCCTTTTCGATCCCTTCTGTTTTGCCTGTGTTCTCTTCGGCGCCTTACTCACAAAGTCCCCACATTTTCAAATCCACCGCATATATAGCCGTACTTAATCTAAAATCGTTGCATTTCCATTATTTTACAACCTGGCTGCGGCGACCAAAGAGCGCCCATGCCCGAATCCTCCCTCTCCCCGTCATCTCCCTGAGCCCCAGCTCCAAAGCAATCCACCGGCCGCCTGCGGCATGACCCCGAGCGTCTTCACTACCATCCCGGCCGACACCAGCGGCGGGTCAGCCCACTGCCCTCCCGGGCGAACCGATCGGCCACCGTTTTCGGAATTGAACAAGCGGTTGTCACAATGATCGGCAAATCGAGCTCCTCCGCGCACGTCTGGATGCTTGCATTCAAGAAATAATCAAGCGACCGATGATGCAGCTCCCCATCTAGACCCTTGGTACTTGAGGTCGCTTTCAAGCTCAACGCCTCTCGCCGGATTCCATACCCCACGGCCTCGACATCATCGCGGATCGGAAGGCGCGGCCGTACATCGAAAACCGTTTTGTGGAGTTCTGTGTTTCGGCGTGGAATATTGACCCCTCTGGCGGGGTGACCGGCGTCCAATTTTGACCCCTCTCAGATTTCATCTGACCATCCGTCTTTTGACGGCGGATGGAGAGGGAGTTGAAGCGAGTGGATACGATTGCGCGTGTTCGCCGGGCCTTCCATGTTCAGGGCTGGTCGGTGAAGAAGATCGTCCGGGAGCTGCATGTGTCGCGCAACACGGTCCGCAAGATACTGCGCTCCGATGAGACCGATTTCTCCTATGAGCGTGAGCGGCAGCCACTTCCGAAGACGGGAGCCTGGAAGGCTGAGATCGAGCGCTTTCTCGCGGCCAATGAAGGCAAGCCGTCGCGCGAGCGGCTGACCTTGATCCGGATTTACGAAGAGCTTCGGGCGCTCGGTTACGATGGCAGCTACGATGCGATCCGGCGCTATGCGAAGACTTGGTCGAAGAACCGGGGAGCTGTGACGGCGGAAGCCTACGTGCCGCTCTACTACGCTCCAGGCGAGGCCTACCAGTTCGACTGGAGCCACGAGATTGTGCTGATCCAAGGCGTGACGACGACGGTGAAGGTTGCTCATGTCCGGCTCTGCCACAGCCGGATGATGTTTGCGCGAGCTTATATGCGCGAGAGTCAGGAGATGGTGTTCGACGCCCACGACAAGGCCTTCGCCTTCTTCCGGGGCACCTGCATGCGCGGCATCTACGACAACATGAAGACGGCGGTGGAGGCTGTGTTTGTCGGCAAGGAGCGGCAATATAATCGCCGCTTCCTGCAGATGTGCAGCCACTATCTCGTTCATCCGGTTGCCTGCACGCCCGCCTCCGGCTGGGAGAAGGGCCAGGTCGAGAACCAGGTCGGCCTCGTGCGCGAGCGCTTCTTCACGCCACGCCTGCGGGTCAAAAGCCTGGAAGAATTGAATGTCTGGCTGCTCGATAAATGCATTGCCTATGCCAAGGCGCACAGCCATCCGGAGCAGACCGACCAGACGATCTGGCAGATGTTCGAAGCCGAACGCGGCAGCCTCGTGCACTACGTCGGTCCGTTCGACGGCTTCCACTGTGTCCCAGCTTCGGTGTCGAAGACCTGCACGGTCCGCTTCGACAACAACAAATACTCGGTTCTGTCGACCGCCGTCGGCCACCCTGTCGAAGTCCATGCCTATGCCGACCGGATCATCGTTAAACAGGATGGTGTTGTTGTCGCCGAACACCGGCGTAGCTTTGGCCGAGGTGAGACCGTCTATGACCCCTGGCATTATGTCCCGGTCCTGGCTCGCAAGCCTGGCGCTCTTCGCAACGGCGCACCGTTCCGGGAATGGGTCCTGCCCGCCGCGATGGAGAAGGTGCGCAAGCGGCTGAAGAGCACTGATGACGGTGACCGGCAGATGGTCACCATCCTCGGCTGCGTTCCCGCCGATGGTCTCGCGGCTGTCGAAGCTGCTTGCCAGGAAGCACTCGATCACGGCGTCTGCTCGGCCTCGGTCATCATCAACATTCTGGCTCGCAGTCGTGACCCGGCTCCGGCCGCAACCCTGCAAATCCCGGATGCGCTTCGGCTTACCCATGAGCCGGTCGCCGACTGCGCCCGTTACGACAGGCTCAGGAGGGCAAGTTGATGGAACGCACACAGGTTCTTGAGCTGATGAGCACACTGAAGCTCTACGGAATGCGCAGTGCCTATGACGAGGTCATGGGCAATGGCATTAAGCGGCAACACGAACCACCGCGCATCGTTGGGGACCTTCTGCAGTCGGAGATCGCCGAGAAGCAGGCACGCTCCATTCGCTATCAGCTCAGCATCGCCAAACTGCCGCTGGCCAAGGATGTCGACGACTTCGACTTCGCCGACACGCCCGTCAATGATTCCCTGGTGCGGGAGCTGGCTACAGGCACCTTTGTTGCCGATCAGCGCAATGTCGTCCTCGTCGGCGGCACGGGGACAGGAAAGACCCACCTTGCAATCGCCATTGCACGAGCGCTCATCCGTAGCGGAACGCGGGGCCGCTTCTTCAACGTCGTTGATCTCGTCAATCGACTGGAAACAGAGACCCGTAATGGCAAGCAGGGTCGGATGGCAGACTACCTCACACGTCTCGACTTCATCATCCTCGATGAACTCGGCTATCTGCCATTCGCGCAAGCCGGTGGTCAGCTCCTGTTCCACCTGATCAGCAGGCTCTACGAGCGCACCTCGATCATCGTAACGACAAACCTGGCCTTTGGCGAATGGCCGTCAGTGTTCGGCGACGCAAAGATGACGACGGCGCTCCTCGATCGGCTCACCCATCACTGCGAGATCATCGAGACCGGAAACGAATCCTGGCGCTTTAAAAACCGGTCTCAAAGCTAAAGCCGAAGGTCCCCATCACCCGCACTTGGCCCGCCCTCTGCAATCCCGGCCAGCGCCGGGCAGGCCAAGCGCTGATCGCCTACAGGGGGTCAACATTGGACGCCGATAAGGGGTCAGTTTTGTGCGCCGGTTGACAT
>NZ_JANFPI010000014.1 GCF_026552795.1 Ectorhizobium quercum | reverse complement strand
CCAGCAAAATCAAACCCTTAAGGCCAAATATCGCCGCCAGTCTCAAGAGCAAACGAGAAGGTCGCCAGCAGCGAAGCCGCCCTCGTCAACGACGCTGCTTATAGAACCCTCCACACTCAAACGTCAACACTCAACAGACAAAAATATCCAGAAAATTATCTAACCAACTGTAAAACAACAATAATTTCTGAAATAATCCAGACATCAACGCAAAAACAGCGGCCCGGGCACACACAAACCGCTCGAAAGCCGCGTCTCGCCCTCTCAATTTCACAATTGAAGTGCACCACCGGTTTCCAGCATCCAAGGGATTCGCACCTGCGAAGCGTAAGGAGGACCGGATTTGACTTGTCAGCCGGAAAGATGCACATCTTCCAGCGTTTTGGAATGAAACAGGCCAAAGGACCGGAATACCTGCATGACGCCCGATCCCGCTTTGACCCGTTCGATCGGTAACGAAGCACCCGTTCTGGCCGACGGGCGCCGCGCTCCCGACCGTCGCGAAATATCCCTGCGCTGGCTGTCGGGCACATTCCTTACCGGCATCACTTCCAGCGTCCTGATGGGGGTCGCTCTCTTTGCTGCGCTCGACGGGCGTCAGCAGCTCGGCATTCCCGCCGAGGCCTACGCAAATGTCCAGCAGGATCATGAGGATGAAGATGTCGTTCGCGGCGGACGCCTCTTTTCCACCAGCCTGACGGCGAAGCCGACGGACCGCGCCATTCTCGACGTTTCGACGGTCGTGCGCGAGGGGGACAAGGAGGTGGTGCGGCGCCAGCCTTTCGCACACGTGAAGATGACCCTTGCCGCCAATCATGTCGTTTCCGAAGATTATCCGGCTTTCAATCCGCTGACCGTTTTCTCATCCGACGAGCCGGATTCGGCCGCGAACCCCGCCCGAACGGGCACCCTTTACGGTGCGGATGTCGATTCGGAAGTGAGCCTGAAGACGGTTCCCTTCCCCACCCGCCACGCGCCCTACCCCTTCACCGCGGCCATGACGCTGGACGAGGTGGAGGAAAATGTGCGTTCGAACGGCTCGATCCTGACCGACGGCACCAAGCAACTGGCTGCTCTCTATTATGTCGATCCCCGCCGCTTCGAAACGGACAACACCGATCTCGACCTGGCGGCGGGACTGTCCGCCCGTATCGTCGAACAGAACATGACGGTTTCGGCGCCCGAAACCATCTCGTCCACCATGCCGGAATATGCGGAAGACGTGATCCCCGTTCGCGAGAACATGCCGATCGCGACGCTGCTGACGAATGCCGGTTACTCCAAGGTGCAGGCCACCACGCTTTCGGAAGCTCTTTCCGGCAGGATGGACGGCAACACGATCGGTGAAGACAGCGTGCTGCGTGTCGGCATCCTGCAACAGGGCGAACAGGCGACGGTCATCCGCGCCAGCGTCTACCACAACGCCCGCCATCAACTCACCATCGCACTGGACGACAAGGGCGAGTTCATCGATGGCCAGGCGCCGCCTGAACTCGATGCGGTCCGCACCGCGTTCGACACCAGTGCGCCGCCCATCCAGACGGGCCGCGATCTGCCCCGCGTCTATGACGGCATCTACCGCGCCGCGCTGTCCTACGGCATGAACCAGGAAATGACCTCCCGCGTCATCAAGCTTCTGGCCAGCAATGTCGATTTTCAAGCGCAACTGAAGCCGAGCGACACGCTCGAGGCATTTTTCTCCGTATCCGGCGAGGACGGACAGGCGACGAACGATTCCGAGCTTCTCTATGTCCGGGCGCATTTCGGGGATACCGAAACGCGCTTCTATCGCTTCCAGGACCCGGAAGACAATTCGATCGACTATTTCGACGAGAACGGCAAAAGCATCCGCCAGTTCCTGCTCCGCAACCCCGTGCCCAACGGCATCTTCAAGTCGCCCTTCGGCATGCGCCGTCACCCGATCCTCGGCTTTTCCCGCATGCACACCGGCGTCGACTGGGCGGCGCCGCGCGGCACCCCGATCATCGCTGCCGGCAACGGCACGGTCGAAAAAGCCGGCTGGGATTCGGGCGGCTACGGCAATCAGACGCTCATCCGCCACGCCAACGGCTATGTCAGCTCCTACAACCATCAGAGCGCCATCGCCAAAGGCGTGAGGCCGGGCGCCAAGGTGCAACAGGGCCAGGTGATCGGATGGGTCGGCTCGACCGGGCTTTCGACCGGCCCGCATCTGCACTACGAGCTGATCGTGAACGGCAACAAGGTCGATCCGCTGAAGATCCGGCTGCCGGGCGGGAAGTCGCTCGAAGGCGATGCGCTCGCCCAATTCCAGGAAGAACGCAAGCGCATCGATGCGCTGCTGAACACCACCGACAAGTCCAGGCAGGTCGCAAGCCGCTGAATCCCGTCGTCCCCCGTTGCAGATATGAAAATGGCGGCCCTTGAGCCGCCATTCCTGTGAGTGCGATGACGTGTGATCAGGCCGCCTGCTCGACCTGATCCGCCACCTTGAGCAGCAGCCGGTCGGAGCCGGCGACGACGCGGATTTTCGCGCCGTCCGGCACCTCGCCGGCCAGGATCATCTCGGCGAGACGGTCCTGCACCTCCTTCTGGATCACCCGCTTCAGCGGGCGGGCGCCATAGGCCGGATCGTAGCCCTTGTTGGCCAGCCAGTTGCGGGCATCGGGCTCCAGATCGAGAACGATCTTCCGGTCGGCAAGCAGCGTCGCCAGGCGGCGGAGCTGGATATCGACGATGGCTCCCATCTCGTCGCGGCGCAGGCGATGGAACAGGATGATGTCGTCGATACGGTTCAGGAACTCGGGCCGGAAGTGGGCGCGCACCCGCTCCATGACCAGTTCGCGAACCGATGCCGTGTCGTCGTTCTCGCCCATCTGCGTCAGGAACTCGGAACCGAGGTTCGAGGTCATGATGATGATGGTGTTCTTGAAATCGACCGTCCGGCCCTGACCGTCGGTCAGGCGACCGTCGTCCAGCACCTGCAACAGGATGTTGAACACATCCGGATGCGCCTTCTCGATCTCGTCGAACAGCACGACCTGATAGGGCCGGCGGCGGACGGCTTCGGTCAGCGCGCCGCCTTCCTCATAGCCGACATAGCCGGGAGGCGCGCCGATCAGCCGGGCAACGGAGTGCTTCTCCATGTATTCCGACATGTCGAGACGAACCATCGCGGTCTCGTCGTCGAACAGGAAGCGCGCAAGCGCCTTCGTCAGTTCCGTCTTGCCGACGCCGGTGGGGCCGAGGAAGATGAACGAGCCGATGGGCCTGTTCGGGTCCTGAAGCCCGGCGCGCGCGCGGCGCACCGCCTTGGAAACGGCCTGGACCGCCTCGCCCTGGCCGACGACCGACTTCGCCAGCTCGTCTTCCATCCTGAGCAACTTGTCGCGTTCACCTTCCAGCATGCGGTCCACCGGAATGCCCGTCCAGCGGGAAACGACCTGGGCGATGTTGTCGGCGGTCACGACCTCCTGCACCATCGAGGATGCCTGACCCTCGCGGTTTTCGGCCTCCTTCAGCTCCTTTTCCAGCCCCGGAATGATACCGTAGGCCAGTTCGCCAGCCCGCTGGAACTGGCCGTTGCGCTGGGCGATCGCCAGTTCGTTGCGCGCCTCGTCGAGCTGCTTCTTCAGGTCTGCGGCATGGCCGAGCTTCTGCTTTTCCGCCTGCCAGCGGGCCGTCAGGGCGTCGGCTTCCTCTTCCAGATGCACCAGCTCTTCCTCGAGCTTGTGCAGCCGGTCGGCCGACGAGGTGTCGGTTTCCTTCTTCAGGGCCTCACGCTCGATCTTGAGCTGGATGATCCGGCGGTCGAGTTCGTCCAGTTCCTCCGGCTTGGAGTCCACCTGCATGCGAAGACGCGATGCGGCCTCGTCCATCAGGTCGATGGCCTTGTCCGGCAGGAAACGATCGGTGATGTAGCGGTTGGAGAGCGTGGCGGCGGCCACCAGCGCCGAATCCGCGATCCGGACCTTGTGGTGCTGCTCGTATTTTTCCTTCAGGCCGCGCAGGATCGAGATCGTGTCCTCGACCGTCGGCTCCTCGACCATCACGGGCTGGAAGCGGCGGGCAAGGGCGGCGTCCTTTTCGACATGCTTGCGGTATTCGTCGAGCGTGGTCGCGCCGACGCAATGCAGTTCGCCGCGCGCAAGCGCAGGCTTCAGCAGGTTAGAGGCGTCCATAGCCCCATCCGCCTTGCCGGCCCCGACCAGCGTGTGCATCTCGTCGATGAACAGGATGATATTGCCGTTTTCCGACTGCACCTCGGAGAGGATCGCCTTCAGGCGCTCCTCGAACTCGCCACGATACTTGGCGCCGGCAATCAGCGCGCCCATGTCGAGCGCCATCAACTGCTTGTCCTTCAGGCTTTCCGGCACATCGCCGTTGACGATGCGCAGAGCCAGCCCCTCGACGATCGCGGTCTTGCCGACGCCCGGCTCACCGATCAGAACGGGGTTGTTCTTGGTGCGGCGCGACAGGACCTGAATGGTACGGCGGATTTCGTCGTCGCGGCCGATCACCGGGTCGAGCTTGCCTTCGCGGGCTTCGCCCGTGAGGTCGCGGGCGTATTTCTTCAAGGCGTCATAGGCCTGTTCGGCGCTGGCGCTGTCGGCCGTGCGGCCCTTGCGCAGCTCGTTGATGACGGTGTTGAGCCCGTTCGGCGTCAACCCGGCCTTCTTGAGCGAAGCGGACGTCGACGCAGACGATTCGATCAGAAGCGCAAGCAGCAGCCGTTCGACGGTGACGAAGCTGTCGCCGGCCTTCTTCGCCGCGTCTTCCGCCGTCGCGAAAACCCGGGCCAGGGGCTGGGTCAGGGAAATGCCGCCGTTGCCGCCGGAAACCTTGGGCAGCTTGGCAAGCGCCGCGTCGTTGGCGATCTGCGCTTCCTTGGCGTTACCGCCGGCCCGCTCGATCAACGAGGAGACCATGCCCTGATCGTCGTCGAGCAGCACTTTCAGCACATGCTCCGGCGTGAATTGCTGATGCCCCTCGGCCAGAGCGAAAGTCTGCGCCGATTGCAGGAAACCGCGTACCCGTTCGGAATATTTCTCGATATTCATAAAAACACCTCCAGTAGCCGCGCTGCCCGCATTCGGCACAGAACGGCGATTTCAAGGATGGGCTCCCTCAAGCGGCAAGCCCCGAACCGGCACCCGTGCAGGCCCGATCCCCACGAGGATATGGGGAGGATTTTTTTCCGTTTAAAGAGCGATTTCCACAAATCAGGGCGGGTTTTCGCGTCAGTTCGTCGCATGCCTCAGCGCAGCAGTTTGAGCGAGCCGGTCAGCGACCTGACCCATTTCGCCGGGCCGGCGATACCGAGCCCGTCGATGGTCTCGGAAGACAGGTCGCGACCGGGAAAAAGCGCTTCATATTCGCGAAAATCATGCAGTGAGCGGGCAAAGGCAGGGAACGCCACGAGCGCCCATGCGTCCTCCCGCGCCAGCGCCTTCAGAAGAAGGACGCGGATCGCCTCCGGCTCCACCTGCAACACAGGAACCGCCAGCCGCGAACTGACGTCGATGCGGCGTCCGTCGCGGTCGGACAACGCTGTGCCGGCAAGATCCGGCAGCCGCGCCCCGAGACCGATGCCGATCGCAGCGGCCGTGTTGGCGAGAAGCCCCGCCGACAGAGCGGGATTGAGAACAAGCGCCACGCGAAAATCGTCCTGCATCAAAGCCTCCTTCTGGAAGGCCGGACATTAGCGCGGTAGCCCGGGTATTTTTTGCCTATTCCTGCCGATATTTCCTCATTATCGGTAGAATTTACCCATTCAAGAATACATGGAGGCAGGATATGTCAGACGGAGCCATCACGAAAACCGACAGCCGAATTCTTTCCGCGCTCCAGACGGAGGGGCGCCTGACCAATCAGGACCTCGCCGAACGCGTGGGCATGGCCACCTCGCCCTGCTGGCGGCGTGTCCGCCATCTGGAAGAAACGGGGGTGATCCAGGGCTACCGCGCGGTTCTGGACAGGCGGCAACTGGGGCTTGGGGTTCTGGCCTTCGTGCGCATTCGCATCGACAGCCACAGCGAGGCGGAAGCGCGGACTTTCGAGGAGGGGGTGAAACGGCTCGACAACGTCGTCGCCTGCTACAGCATTGCCGGCGATGCGGATTTCCTGTTGCAGATCGTCGCCGACGATCTCGACAGCTATGCCGATTTCGCCATGAACGTGATCCGCCGCCTGCCCCGCATCAAGGAAATGCAGACGACATTCGTTCTCAAGGAAATCAAGCCCTTCACGGCATTGCCGGTAAAGGCGCCGGCGTAAAACAAAAGGGCCGCGATCGGGGCGGCCCTTTTTCTCGATTCGGTCTCCCGGGCGCTTCGCGTGCCGGAGGCCTGTTGATCGCGTGTCATGATCGCAAAACCGCAGCACTGCGTGCGCACGACATGCCGAAACGCTTTTATTCCGCGATTTCGGCGACAACCGGCGCGGCTTCGGCGCCACCGTCGTCCGTGCCTTCTTCGCCTGCCTTGCGGCGCGGCGTGCGGCGCGGACGCGCAGCGGCGGAGCGACGGCGCGACTGGGTGCGCTGGCCCTGGCCGGCGGCGTTCGCCTCTTCTTCGGCAGCGACCACTTCCGCAGGCGTTTCCTCGATCACCGGCTGAGGACCGGTGCCATCGACCGCGGCAGGCGCGGCGGCCGGAATGGCCGGAGCCACGGCCTGGGCGGCCGCGACATCCGTCTCGGTTGCCGGATCGCCATCCTCGTCGCGTTCGAAATTGTCGCGTTCGTTGTAGTCGCTGCGCTCTTCGCGCTGGAAGCGTTCCTGCATCTGCGCCTGTGCGGCGGCGATGATGCGGTTATAGTGCTCCGCATGCTGAAGGTAGTTTTCAGCCATGACGCGATCGCCGGCGCTCTGGGCGTCGCGGGCCAGCGTTGCATATTTCTCGGCGATGTGCTGGGCCGTGCCGCGAATCTTGATATCCGGACCCGAACTGTCATAGGTCCGCGTCAGCGGGTTCTGGCCCTTGCGGTTGAAATTGTTGTTGTTGCCGTTGTTATTATTGTTGTTATTGCCACGCCCGCGACCACGTTTGTTTTGTTGTCCTGGCCTCATAGATCGGTCACCTGAACTCTCTTCGTTCTTCTCGCAATAAGCCACCGGACTGGCGCGGATCATACCGGTCCAGCCCCTTCAAGGCCATCGAAGAACATTGCGAAACCTAATGTTCGCCCTGATGGAAGTTAAATTATTGATTCACGCACCGGGAAATGTTCACCCTGCCGTATCTAAAAGAAGACGGACCCGAGGTCTGTTTCGACCCGAACGAATCGCCGTTCATTCCCAATTACCCTGTGCGTAGTTGCAAACTAGCCGCTTTCCTTAACGAATCCAAGCGTTTTCTTGAAGGTTTCGAAAAGACATTTCGCAGTCGCAGCAATCTGTCAGCACGCCTTCGCAGCGAAGACGACGACCCTGTCGTTGCCACCGTAATCGCGTGCCGTCTCAAGGGTTTGGAACCCCTTGAGTTCGAACAGCGCTTCGACGTCCTGTCTTTGATCGTAGCCGATCTCGACACCGATAACGCCTCCTGTTTCAAGATGGGCAAGAGCATCCGCGGCGATCCGGCGATAGGCGACCAGCCCATCCCTTCCGCCGTCGAGGGCAAGGCCGGGATCGTAATCCCTCACCTCGGCCTCGAGAGCCGCGACCACGTCCGTCCTTATATAGGGTGGATTCGACACGATTATGTCGAAACGACCTTCGATCGCAGAAAACCAGTCGCTTTCCACCGCGTCGAACCGCGCGGCAAGTCCGGCGGCCTCCGCATTTTCCCGCGCCGTGCGCAACGCGCCGGGCGCCAGGTCCGCACCCACCCCCACCGCCGCAGGGCATTCGTTGAGAAGCGCCAGCACGATGGCGCCCGTTCCCGTGCCGAGGTCGAGAATGCGCACGCATCCCTTTTCGTCCGCAATCCGCTGCGCGTGGGGCAATATCCGCTCGACCAGAATTTCCGTATCGGGACGCGGCTCAAGCGTTTCCGGCGAAAGCCGCAGTGTCAGGCCGTAAAAGTCCCGGGCGCCGAGAATGCGATGGACCGGCTCCCGTTTCCGGCGCCTTTCCAGCGCTGCGGCGGCTGTGGCGAACTCGGCCTCGCTCACGGCCCGGTCGCCGCGGGTCAGCAGTTCCGCGGCCGACAGGTCGAACAGCCCGAGGATCAGCACCCGCGCATCGGTGGCCGCATCGGCGAGGCCCGCATCCGCAAGTTCACGGCGCAACCAGCCATGCAGGGCCGAAAGCGTGCCGGGCCGCGCCATCAGGCGCTCTCGCCGAGCCGGGCGAGCTGATCGGCCTGATGGTCGGCGACCAGCGCATCGATCACCTCGTCGATCTCGCCCATCATGATGCGGTCGAGCTTGTAGAGCGTGAGATCGATGCGATGATCGGTCACGCGGCCCTGCGGAAAATTGTAGGTGCGGATGCGTTCGGACCGGTCGCCCGAGCCGACCTGCGCCTTGCGGTCGGCGGAGCGTTCGCTGTCGGCGCGCTGGCGCTCGATATCGTAAAGCCGCGACCGCAGCACCTGCATCGCCCTGGCCCGGTTCTGGTGCTGGGATTTTTCGGAACTCGTCACCACGAGGCCCGTCGGCAGGTGGGTGATGCGCACGGCCGAATCCGTGGTGTTGACGTGCTGCCCCCCCGCACCCGAAGACCGCATCGTGTCGATGCGGATGTCCTCGGGACGGATTTCGACGTCGATATCCTCGGCCTCCGGCAGCACGGCCACCGTCGCGGCGGACGTGTGGATACGTCCGCTCGCCTCCGTTTCCGGCACGCGCTGGACGCGGTGGACGCCGGATTCGAACTTCAGCTTGGCGAACACGCCGCGCCCGGAAATCGTGGCGATGATTTCCTTGTAGCCGCCCGCCTCACCCTCGCTGGCCGAAAGCACCTCCACCTTCCAGCCGTGAGCGCCGGCATAGCGTTCGTACATGCGGAAGAGGTCGCCAGCGAAAAGGGCCGCCTCCGAACCGCCGGTGCCGGCACGAATTTCGAGAATCGCACTCTTCTCGTCGGCCGCGTCCCTGGGCAGAAGGAGAACGCGGATCTCGCCTTCGAGAGCGGCGATCCGTTCGCGCACCTCCGGCAGTTCCGCTTCGGCCAGCGCCCGCATCTCGCGGTCGGTGTCCCTGGCGTCCAGAAGCGATTCCAGGTCGGCGGCCTCCGCCTCCGCCTTCTGGTAGTCGCGGATCGTCTTCACGACCGGCTGCAACTCCGCATATTCGGCGGCCAGTTTCACATAGACGTCGGCGGACGGCCCCGCCGACATGCGCGCCTCGACCTCGCCGAAACGGCGTTCCAGTTCGCGCATTTTCTCGACGGGAAGTTTCGCCACCCTTTAGCTCCGCATGTCCGTTGGTCCGGTCAGACCGGAATATTGTTGCGCTCGGCAAACAGCGCCAGAAGTTCCCGGATCGGCATCACCGGGTGCGGATCGTCGATGGCCGCATTCAGTTCCTCCGCCAGCGCGTCCACCTCCAGCCCGAGCAGCATCGCCTTCACCGGGCCGATGGCCGTCGGCACCATCGAAACCGCGCGGAAGCCGATGCCGAGCAGCGCCATCGCGGCCAGCGGCTTGCCCGCCATCTCGCCGCAAAGCGTCACCGGCGTGTTGTTGCGCTCGCTCGCCCGGGCGATATCGCGAAGGATGCGCAGGAAGGGACGGCCCAGAATGTCGAAACGGTCGGCGACGCGCGCATTGCCGCGGTCCACCGCCATCGAGAACTGGAAAAGATCGTTCGAGCCGACGGAGACGAAATCGACCTCCTGCATCAGCTCGTCGAGCTGCCACAGCAGCGCCGGCACTTCCAGCATGGCGCCGAGCTTCAGCGTGCGCGGCAGGCGGTGGCCGAACTTGGAAAGATGCTGCACTTCCTTGCGCAGGATCTCGCGCACGGTGCGGACTTCGGAAACCTCCGTCACCATCGGCAGCATCATCTTCAGCTCGCCGCCGGCCGATGCCCGCAGCATCGCCCGAAGCTGCGTGCGCAGCAGGCCCGGCCGGTCGAGCGCCAGACGGATCGCGCGCCATCCGAGCGCCGGGTTCTCTTCCTCGTGGCCGCGGAAATAGGGAACCACCTTGTCGCCGCCGATATCCAGCGTCCGGAAGGTGACGGGTTGCTTGCCGGCCTGGCGAAGCACGGAACGATAGAAGATTTCCTGCTCGTCCGCCTTCGGCATGGTCGAGGAGATCATGAACTGAAGCTCGGTGCGGAAAAGGCCGATGCCGTCCGCGCCGGATTCGGAAAGCTGCGGCAGGTCGACCAGAAGACCGGCATTCATCATCAGGCTGATGCGCTTGCCGTCCTTGGTGACGGGATCGACCGAGCGCAGCGCCCGGAACTGTTCCTGACGGCGGGCGCGAAGCTTGACCTTCTCCTCATACGCCTTTTGCAGATCGACCACGGGACGCAGGTGCACCGGGCCATCGTCGCCGTCGATGATGATCGCATCGCCGTTTTCGGCCAGCGCCACGATACCAGCCGCCTGGCCGACGACCGGAATGCCCATCGCCCGGGCGACGATCACCACATGGCTGGTCACGGCGCCTTCTTCGAGAACGAGGCCGCGCAGGCTGTCGCGCGGATAATCCAGCAGCTCGGCCGCCCCCATCGCCCGCGCCAGGATGACGGCGTCGGTCGGAAATTTTTCGCCGGAAAGACGGCCCGAATGGCCGGTCAGCTGGCGCAGGAGCCGGTTGGCCAGATCCTCGAAATCGTGCATCCGTTCGCGCAGGTAGGGATCGGTCAGGCGCATCATCCGCGCCTTCGTGTCGCTCTGCACCTTCTCGACGGCCGCTTCCGCCGTCAGGCCGTTGCGGATCGCCTCTTCCATGCGGCGCACCCAGCCTTGATCGTGGGCGAACATGCGGAAGGTCTCCAGCACCTCGCGATGCTCGCCTTCCATCGGCACGTCACGGCGCGACAGCATGTCGTCGATGGAAATGCGCAGCGAACCGAGCGCTTCGGCCAGCCGCATGATTTCCTTCTCGGCGTCCTCATTGAGCAGGTTGGTCACGACGATGCGCGGCTCGTGCAGCACCACGCGGCCAAGCCCGATGCCCTCGCTGTAGGCATCGCCCTCGATCGTGACCGGCCGCGACAGGTCGAGTTCCACGCCCGGACGCGTGATCTTCTTCAGGTCGCCGGTGGCGATGATCTCGGCAAGGATCATCGCCGTCGTTTCCAGCGCCTCGACCTCGTCCTCGCGGTAATTGCGCTGCGCCTTGTTCTGCACGACCAGAACGCCGAGCGTGCGCCCGGCCCTGAGAATCGGAACGCCGAGGAAGGACTGGTAGATCTCCTCGCCCGTTTCCGGCAGGTAGCGGAAGGCGGGATGCGATTGCGCGTCGGACAGGTTGAGCGGCTGGGCGGAGGCGGCGATGGTGCCGACCAGGCCCTGGCCCATCTTCAGCTGCGCCAGATGCACCGAATCCTTGTTCAGGCCCTCGGTGGCGTAAAGTTCGAGAACGCCGTCGGAGCGCAGCACATAGACCGAGCACACTTCGGCCACCATGTTCTGCGCGATCTGCAGAACGATCTGGTCCAGCCGCTCCTGTGGCTCGAGCGGTTCCGCCATCAGTTCGCGCAACCGCCTGAGAAGAACGCGCGGACCCATCGAAAGGTCTCTCATCGCGTGGTGCTCCCGAAAACAAGGTCTATTTCCGGAAAAACCCCGCCGTCAGCTACGATTCGGGGGCGGGGAAGAACCGGCGTGAATCACTTTTTATCGAGACCGTAAGCCGAATGCAAAGTGCGGACGGCAAGTTCCGTGTATGCACCGTCGATGAGAACAGAAATCTTGATCTCAGACGTGGTGATGGCCTTGATGTTGATGCCCTTTTCGGCGACGGCGCGGAAAGCGGTGGCGGCGACGCCCGCATGGCTGCGCATGCCCACCCCGATGACCGAGACCTTCGAGAGGCCGGATTCACTCTGAACGACGTCGAAGCCGATCTTTTCCTTGTTCTCGGAGAGAACGGAGATGGCCTTTTCGACATCGCCCGAGGGCACCGTGAAGGTCATGTCGGTATGGGTGCCGTCCTCGGAAATGTTCTGGACGATCATGTCGACATTGATATGGGCTTCGGCCAGCGGGCCGAAGATCGCGGCGGAGACGCCGGGACGGTCCGCAAGACGGCGCAGCGAAATCTGAGCCTCATCCCTGGCGTAGGCAATACCGGTAACGACTTCCTGTTCCACGATCTCATCCTCGTCACAAATCAGCGTGCCGGGCGGGTTGAGAAGGTCGCCCATGCCCGGCGCATCGGGATCTTCAAAGCTGGAGCGGACGAAGGTGCGCACCTTGTGCACCATCGCCAGTTCGACGGAACGCACCTGGAGGACCTTGGCGCCGAGCGAGGCCATTTCGAGCATTTCCTCGAAGGCGATCTTCTTCAGGCGGCGGGCCTTCGGCTCGATGCGCGGGTCGGTGGTATAGACACCGTCCACGTCGGTATAGATGTCGCAGCGGTCGGCCTTGACGGCGGCGGCGATCGCCACGGCCGACGTGTCGGAGCCGCCGCGGCCGAGCGTCGCGATGCGGTTGTCCGGGCCGAGCCCCTGGAAGCCGGCGACGACGGCCACCTGGCCCTCGCCCATTCGGCGGATGATGTCCGAACCGTCGATCTCCAGAATGCGGGCGGCGCCATGCGCATTGTCGGTGCGGATCGGGATCTGCCAGCCCTGCCACGAGCGGGCGTTGACGTCCATCGATTGAAGCGCGATGGCGAGAAGACCGGACGTCACCTGTTCGCCGGAAGCGACCACCGCGTCGTATTCGCGCGCATCGTAGAAGGGCGAGCTGGCGCCCGCCGTCTTCGGCGTGTCGTGAACCCAGCCGACGAGTTCGTTGGTCTTGCCCGACATGGCGGAGACGACGACCGCCACCTCGTGGCCGGCATCGACTTCACGTTTGACATGGCGCGCGACGTTATGAATGCGTTCAAGATTGGCGACGGACGTGCCGCCGAACTTCATCACGATGCGAGCCATAGCCTTGATCCGGTATTCCGATTGACGCTTTCGAGGGAAAGCTTTCACCAGCGAGACCGCGCTTTTGCGACTGCGCGGCGGTCGGCGTGTCTCTTATCGAAAACAAACCCCGGGCGCAATGGCATCCGGGGCCTCAAGCGTCGGCATTTTCACCGCCCTCGCCCGGCATTTACCGTCGATGGGCAAGCGGTGGCCTGGCCGGCGCCTACAATTCCTTCTTGCGCTTGTAAGGCATGGTCATGATCGCCGATCCGACGACGACGCTGCCGAAGGTCAGCGACAGCGGCACGAACAGCAGCAGCGCGCTGACGACGGGATGGCGCGAGCGTACCACATGGGTCCAGAGACCGCCGATATCGAACCAGAGAAGGCTGCCGGCGATCAGGATTCCCAGCCCCATGCCGAACAGCACGTTGATCGCCAGAAACCGCAGCATGTCCCGATGATCCTGCCGCGCCTCCTCCGGCGTCAGGTCGTAACGGTCGTAAACGCGTTTTTCCTCCCGCCCTTCCTCGTCCGCCATCTTCTTGCCCCTGCCTCTTGACTTCGCGGCGCCATCGTCCGACTTCATGGTCGATCCTTGCGCCGTTCCGGCCGCAGAACCGCTTCAGATCGTCTGCCGGAACAGCCTTACCACGAATCGGGGGAACCGGCCATGAGCGAAGCAGCGCGTACCACGATAGACCAGTCCGAGGTCGACCGCTTCTCGGCGATGGCGGCCGAATGGTGGAGCCCGACCGGCAAGTTCCGCCCGCTTCACAAGTTCAACCCCGTCCGCCTCGCCTATATCCGCGACAAGGCCTGCGCGCATTTCGGCCGCGATCCGAAGTCGGCCCGGCCGCTGGAAGGGCTGCGCGTGCTGGACATCGGCTGTGGCGGCGGCCTCCTGTGCGAACCCGTCGCGCGCATGGGCGCCAGCGTGCTCGGCGCCGATGCCTCGGAAAAGAACATCGGCATCGCCAGAACCCATGCGGCGCAGACCGGCGTCGACGTCGATTACCGTGCCGTCACGGCCGAGGCGCTCGCCGAAGCGGGCGAGACCTTCGACATCGTCCTGAACATGGAAGTGGTCGAGCACGTTGCCGACGTCGATTTCTTCATCCGCACCTGCGCCTCGATGGTGCGCCCCGGCGGCATGATGCTGATCGCCACCATCAATCGCACCCTCAAGGCCCGGGCGCTCGCCATCTTCGCGGCGGAGGTCGTGCTGCGCTGGCTGCCGCGCGGCACGCATCAGTTTGAAAAGCTGGTGACGCCGGAAGAACTGGAAGCGCCGCTTCTCGCCGGCGGCATGGAGATCGTCGAAAAGAACGGCGTCTTCTACAACGTCCTTCAGGACCGCTGGAACCTCTCCGCCGATACTGACGTGAACTACATGGTGCTGGCAAGGCGCCCGGCCTGAACGCCCGGCCTCGACAAGGGGACCGTCAGTTCACATCGTCGGGGAACACCGGCAGTGGCGCGACTGCAATGCCTTCCTCGATCAGGTCGCGCGCCTCCTCGACGCTCGCCTGCCCGATGATGCCGCGGGTTTCCGCCTCGCCGTAGTGAATGCGCCGCGCCTCCTCCGGGAAGCGCTCGCCGACATCCTCGGAACTGGCCTTCACCTCGGCGATGGCAGCCTTCAGCTTCGCCATAGCCTCCTTGCGCGCGACATCCATCGCAAGCGTCTGCCGCTGCTCTTTCTTGCGCGCCGGCGCAACGGAAGGCGCCATCAGCGCCTTCGTCACCGACAGCGACCCGCACACCGGACAGCTCACCAGCCCGCGCTGCATCTGGCCGTCGAAATCGGCGCTGCCCGAAAACCACCCTTCGAAGTCGTGGCCGCTTTCGCATATGAGGGCATAACGGATCACTGCGGGGCCCTCCTCGGGTTCAGGCCATGTCGACCAGCGAAAAATCGCGGGAATTCTTCAGGTTCGGGATTTTCGAGCGCGCGGCCGCGACGCCCGCTATATCGATATCGGCGACGAGAACAGCTTCGCCCGTTCCGCCCGCTTCCGCAAGCACCTTGCCCCACGGATCGACGATGATCGAATGGCCGTAGGTCTCGCGGCCGTCCTCATGCACGCCGCCCTGGGCGGCGGAGATCATGAACGCGCCGTTCTCGATGGCGCGGGCGCGTTGCAGGATGCTCCAGTGCGCCTCACCCGTCTGCCGGGTGAAGGCGGCGGGTGCCGTCAGGATTTCGGCACCCGCCAGCGCCTGCGCGCGGAACAGGTGCGGAAAACGCACATCGTAGCAAACCGCCAGCCCGAGCCGGGCGAACGGCAGGGAAACGACCCGGGCCTCGTAGCCCGGCTGGTAGACCGCGCTTTCGCGCCAGCTTTCCCCATTGTCGAGATCGACGTCGAACATGTGGATCTTGTCGTAGGAGGCGATCTTCTTCCCGTCCGGTCCGAACAGCAGGGCCCGGTTGGCGACCTTGCCGTCGCCGAGATCGATCGCCGTCGAGCCGATATGGAGATGAATGTTCAGCTCGCGCGCGAGCCTCGCTGCCGCCTGGGCCACCAGGTCGGTCTCCTCCGGGCGGATCGCCGCGAACAGAGCCTTGCGGTTGCGTTGAAGCGCACCCGTCATTTCCGGCGTCTGGACGTAGATCGCCCCCCTTGCGGCGGCGTCGCGCACGAGGGTCTCCAGCGTCCCGACATTCCGTTCCACTTCGGTGCCCGAGCACATCTGGATGGCGGCGACCTTGAAACCCATCTCAGGCCTCCTCGGCCAGAAGCGGATCGAGCTTCCCGGCGCGGTCGAGCGCATGGAGATCGTCGCAGCCGCCGACATGCCTGCCGTTGATGAAGATCTGCGGGAAGGTGGAACCGCCGTTGGAGCGCTCGACCATCTCCTTGCGAAGCTCCGGCGAATAGGTCGCGTCCTTTTCCTCGAAATCGACGCCCTTGGCGGCGAGCAGCGCCTTGGCACGCGCGCAATAGCCGCAATATTCCCGTGTATAGATCGTCACCGATGCCATCGTCGTCTCCGCCTCCGCGGCCAGCAGTCGCAGGCCTTCACGCCCCTGTCATATAGGACCGCCGAGGGCCATTGCAAATGTCAAAACAGTCACCTCGGCGGCACCCGCCCGCTTCAGCGCCCTGGCCGCGGCCGAAACGGTGGCGCCCGTGGTATAGACGTCGTCAACCAGCAGGATATGCTTTCCGCGGATGGCGACAAGCTGGCCTTTCCGGACCCGGAACGCCCCGCGCACGTTGGCCGCGCGCCGCCGCGCCGAAAGCCCCACCTGCCGCCGGGTCGGCTTGACGCGCACGAGCGCATGGGCAAGCAGAGGCTTGCCGGCCTTTCTCGCCAGCGGCCGCGCCAGTTCGGCCGACTGGTTGAACCGGCGCGAAAGCATGCGGCGGGCGTGAAGCGGCACCGGCACCACGGCGTCGCAGGCCGCAACATATCCGTCGCTTGCCCGTATCATCCATTCGGCCATCATCGGCGCGAGATCGGTCCTGTCGCGGTATTTCAGCCTGTGAACGAGATGGCGCGCCACGCCTTCGTGCAGGGCGACCGCCCTCAGGCGGTCGAAGACCGGCGGACGGGCGATCGCCGCCGGGCTCAGCATCCCTTCCCCTTCATCGCGTCGAAAGGGAATGCCGAGCACCGCGCAATAGGGCTTTTCGATGAAACGGACGGATGACCAGCAGGACGGGCACAGCGCCCGGTGGCGCTGGCTCGCCGTCCCGCATCCGGCGCAATGCGGCGGATAGACGAGATCGACGACGAAGGCCGCCCATCGCCGGAACGCGGCGGCGAGCGGGGAAGGCTCCGATGGAAAAGCAAGGCTCTCGTCAGTCATGCCTTGACATTACGCCAAGGCTGGCGCCTTTGCGAAGTCCCATAAGACGGGAGCGTGTCATCATGGACCTTCTTTTCGATCAGGATCTCATCGCCGCCAACCGCCGCCGCGCCCTCAGGGCCGGAGATCCCCGCGCCGCTTTCCTGATCGATCTCGCCGCGGAGGAAATCGCCGACAGGCTCTCCGTCGTCGAGCGGACCTTCGAAAAAGGCGTCGAGCTTTTCGGCGTCACCGGCGCCGCCGGCAGGGCCTGCATCGCCACCGGCAAGGTCGGCGAGATGCAACGCGTGGAACTCGAGGGCACCGGCAATCCGGATAATGTCGGCGAAGCGCCGCTGGAAACGCTGCCGCTCGCCGCCCGCTCGGTCAATCTCGTCGTCTCCCCGCTCAACCTCCATGTCACCAACGACACGCCCGGCGTCTTCGTGCAGATCAACCGGGCGCTGGTGCCGGACGGCCTGTTCCTCGCCGCCATTCCCGGCGCCGGCACGTTGCAGGAACTGCGCGACGTACTGCTCGCGACCGAGGCCGCCCTAACCGGCGGCGCCAGCCCGCGCGTCATCCCCTTCGCGGATGTGCGCGACATCGGCGCCCTGCTGCAACGGGCCGGCTTTGCCCTGCCCGTCGTCGACATGGAAAACTATACCGTGCGCTACGACACGATGTTCGACCTCATGAAGGACCTGCGCGCGATGGGTATGGCCAATCCCCTGATGGGCCGAAGCCGAAAGCCGCTGAACCGGGCCTTCTTCATGCGGGCGGCGCAGCTTTATGCCGAGCGCTATTCCGATGCGGACGGCCGCATCCGCGCGACCTTCTCGATCCTCTACGTCTCCGCCTGGTCTCCGCATGAAAGCCAGCAGAAGCCGCTCAAGCCCGGCTCCGCCCGCATGCGGCTGGCCGATGCGCTGAAGGCGAAAGAATAGGCCGATCCGGCAAGAGCCGGCCACGCCTCTTCAGGTACAGGCCGACCTGCCGCAAGCCGGTCAGCCGTCTGCGTCCTCGATCCTGGTGTTCACGTCGAGAAGCAGGTTGCTGATATTGTTTCCGATGGCCTCGACCCCGACGATGAGGCTCACGGCGATGAGCGTGGTCAGAAGCCCGTATTCGATGGCGGTGGCGCCATCCTCGGACCGCAGGAAACGACGGCAGAGCCGCGACATGGACATGGGAAACTCCTCGAAACGAAACCGGACCAGACAGTGCCGGCTCGTCCGGCCTGCGCCGCCCATGCCGGGAATCCCATGCCGCTCCGCTTCAGCAGGCGCCGTTGCCGTATCCCTCGACGATACACACGGAGCCCGGCGTTTCCTGCAAGACGCTGCGGCGGATCGAATAGGACTTGCCGTGCGGGCGCGGGGGCACCGAACCCGTTGTGAGCAGGTCGAAATCGTCCGCGATGAGCGCCAGGCTGCGGCTATCGTGCTTGCTGGCGAGAATCGGCGTCAGGATGAGCGTCAACGCCACGATCGCCGTACCGAACAGAAGCGCCAGATTGAGAGCACCGGTCCTGTACGAGGAACGAGACGCCCGATGCCGAAGCCGGACATCCTTCCAGGAATCCTCGTTTCCCATTTCGAACCTCGTCAACGCAAAATTACATTGAATTCGAAATGAATTTGACAGAAGGAATTAAACCAACTGTTAACGCAGCCCCGTTTATGGCGCCGGACTGTGGATAATCACAGCAGATCGAGAAGAAACGGAATGAGCGGCTCGTCGGCGGGCGGCATCGGATAGTCGCGCAGGCGGGCCGGACGCACCCACTTGAGGGCCTGTCCTTCCCGGCCGGTCGCGATCCCCTCGAAACGGCGGCAGACGTAAAGCGGCATCAGCAGGTGGAAGGTCTCGTAGGTATGGCTGGCGAAGGTCAGCGGCGCCAGGCAGGCCACCTTCGTGACGACGCCGAGTTCTTCCTCCAGCTCGCGGACGAGCGTCTCTTCCGGCGTTTCGCCGGGCTCCACCTTGCCGCCGGGAAATTCCCACAGCCCGGCAAGGTTCTTGCCTTCCGGCCGTTGCGCCAGAAGGATGCGGCCGTCCGGATCGATGAGCGCGCAGGCCGCGACGAGAAGAATCTTGCGCCCGGCGGTCCCGGTCACGGCGGCGTCCGTCATCTCACGCTCCCTTGCGCCAATAGCGATGGCGATAGGCTTCGGTGAAGCCGAAGCGCTCGTAAAGGGCAAGCGCCGCCTCATTGGTGGAAACGACCTGCAACCATGCGGTCCGCGCCGAGCGGACCCGCGCCCAGCGCAGCGCGGCGGCGACAATTTCGGCCCCGTAGCCCTTGCGGCGCTCGGAAGCGGCGACGGCGAGCGACATGATGCCCGCCAGGTCGTTGTCCTGCACGCAGAGCACCGCCGCCTGCGGCTCGTTCTCCACGGCTTCCTTCAGGAAAAGGCCGACAGCCGGCTTGATCGAGCTGATGATCTCCGCAAGCGCCGGGCGAAGCGCCGGATCGGCGCCGCTGATCCTGATATACGCCTCGACGAAGCGGCCGATATCGTGGCCCGGCAGATGGTCCATCGTGTCGGGCAGGTCCAGCGTCTCGAGGCTGCGGGTCATCACCAGCACCTCCTCGAACACCGACCAGCCGCTTTCTTCCAGATGCTCCCGCAACGCCGCCGCCATCAGCGGCGTTTCGCGCACGATGAGCGGCCGCCCGTAGGCCTCGAACTTCCGGCGCGCCTTTTCCAGCCGCATGTCGAGATTGCCGGCGTCAGACGGATCGAGCGGCACGACGGTGTTGAGACGCTTCGAGGGATGCCCGCCGTTCAGCCGGATCTGCCAGCTTCCGTCATATTGCACGGTCGCCGCCGGCCAGGCGCGGAAGCCGACGGCCTCGAGTCGGCGGACAAGCGGGAGGGTTCCGGTCGAGGACGGGATCTGCATGGGCCGTCAGCTCCGGTAATCGCCGTTGATGGCAACGTATTCCTTGGTGAGATCGCAGGTCCAGACGGTCGCCGTGCCGGTGCCGATGCCCAGATCGACGCGGATCGTGATATCCTGCCGCTCCATGACCGCGGTGGCCGCCGCCTCCGAATAGGCCGGGTCGCGCTCGCCGTCGACGGCCACGCGGACATCACCGAACCAGATCGCCAGCCGGTCACGGTCGGCCATTTCGCCGGACTTGCCGACGGCCATCACGACGCGGCCCCAGTTGGCGTCCTCGCCGGCGACGGCGGTCTTGACCAGCGGCGAATTGGCGACGGACAATGCGATACGCTTGGCGGCGAGATCGCTTTCGGCGCCGCTCACGGTCACTTCCACCATCTTGCGGGCGCCCTCGCCGTCACGCACCACCTGCAAGGCCAGATCCTTGAGGAGGTCGTTGAGTGCGGCGCGGAAGCCGTCGAGATGCGGGTCGTCCGGCTTCTCGATCCGGCGCTGCCCCTGGTCAGCCGCCGCACCGGTCGCAAAGAGCAGCAGCGTGTCGGAGGTCGAGGTGTCGCTGTCGACCGTCACCGAATTGAAGGTCGGGCCAACGCCCTGCGCCAGCAGAACCTGGAGAACATGGGAATCGATATCGGCATCGGTGACGACGAAGGACAGCATCGTCGCCATGTCCGGCGCGATCATGCCGGCGCCCTTGGCGATACCGTTGATCGTCACCTTCACGCCGTCGATTTCCGCCGACCGGGTGGCGACCTTCGGATAGGTGTCGGTCGTCATGATCGCCTTGGCCGCTTCCGTCCAGAAATCGCCCCTGGCATCGGCCTGCATCGTTCCGAGAACGCCCGAGAACTTCGTCGCGTCGAGCGGCTCGCCGATCACGCCGGTCGAGGCCAGGTAGACCTCGGTCTCGGCGCAGCCCACCGCCTCGGCCGCCGACTTCGCCGTCAGCGCCGTCGCGGCCCTGCCCTTCATGCCGGTGAAGGCATTGGCATTGCCGGAATTGACGACCACCGCGCGGGCGACGCCGTGCGGCAGATTGGCGCGGCAGAAATCGACCGGGGCGGACGGGCACTTCGAGCGGGTGAACACGCCGGCGACGGCAGCCGGGCGGTCGAAGACCATCAGCAGCACATCGGTCCGGTTCTTGTACTTGATGCCGGCGGCGGCGGTCGCCATGCGCACGCCGGAGATGGCGGGCATGGCCGGATAGGATTGCGGGGCGAGCGGAGAGACGGAAACGGACATGGGCATACCCTGATCGTGCCTGGCGTCGAACGGCGGAAGAGCGCGGCGCCCGCCTGCCGGCGGACGCCGCGATCCCGTTTTACTGCTGCTGCTGGTTCACTTCCTCGTAGCCCTTGCGGAGCGCCTCGTCCTCGATCTCGATCTTGGCGTCCTTCTTGGCGGCTTCGAGCTGGGAGAGATACTTCTCGCGCATGACGAGCTGACGGACCTGCTGCTCGACTTCCTCCAGCGGCGGCGGCGGAACGTCGCGCTTTTCCTCGGTCTTGATGACATGGAAGCCGAACTGCGTCTGCACGGGGGTCTTGGTGTAGGAACCCGGCTCGAGGCCGAAGGCGGCTTCCTCGAATTCCGGAACCATGCGGCCGCGGCTGAAGAAGCCGAGATCGCCGCCTTCGTCCTTGTTGGAATCGGAGGACTTTTCCTTGGCCAGGGCCGCGAAGTCGCCGCCATTGTCGAGCGCGGCGATGACTTCCTTGGCCTCGTCCTCGGTCGCCACGAGGATGTGGCGGGCGTGGACCTCCTCCTGCTTCGGCAGGCCGGCGATTTCAGTTTCGTAGCGCGCCTTCACCTCTTCCGGCGTCACCGTATCGACGATGTGCTTGCGGAAATAGGCATTGTGCAACTCGCGGTCGGCGAGATACTGCATGCGCGTCTTGTAATCTTCCGTCGCATCGAGCTGCTCGGCCTTGGCCTTGGAGACGAACAGCTTCACGTCGATGGCCGACGAAAGGGCCGCGACCTTCTTCTGGTCTTCCGGAAGCTGGGCAAGCTGCGGATCGAGATTGGCGACGGCCAGGTCGAGTTCGGACTGAAGGATCTCGATATCGCCGACCTTCGCGACGACCTTGTCCTCTGCATGGGCCTGTCCGGCGAGCCCTGCCAGCGTCACGACGGCAACGACGGCGAATTTCTTGTAGGCGAACATTGCGTAACCCTCTTTAGATGGATGCCGGCTGGCTGGAAATTCCGGCGGAAACCCTGCTTAAGCCCGGGAATGTGGCCTTTATGAAGCGGCCTGTCCCGTTGACATCATTCGGCCCCCCTCTTATCTGTCACGCAACCCCGCGTCCAGAACAGTTTCCGGGCAAAGCCGGTGAAAAAATGTCGGCCGCATCGGCGCGACAGTCACGGGCGGGCCCGGATGAGACTTCAGAAAGGACCAGACGATGGTCAGCCTTGGCGGTATCGCCCGCAAGTTGTTCGGCTCCTCGAACGATCGCCGCATCAAGGGGCATCGTCCCCGCGTGGCCGAGATCAATGCGCTCGAAGAGCAGATGAAAGCCCTCTCGGACGAGGCGCTGGCAGCCAAGACCGTCGAATTCCGCGGGCAACTCGCCGCCGGAAAGACGCTCGACGATCTTCTCATTCCCGCCTTTGCCGTGGCCCGCGAGGCCTCGCGCCGCGTGCTCGGCATGCGCCCCTTCGACGTCCAGCTCATCGGCGGCATGATCCTGCACGAGCGCGCCATCGCCGAAATGAAGACCGGTGAGGGCAAGACGCTCGTCGCGACCCTTCCGGTCTATCTCAACGCGCTCGCCGGCAAGGGCGTGCATGTCGTGACGGTGAACGATTACCTCGCCCGGCGCGACGCCACCATGATGAGCAAGCTCTACGGCTTCCTCGGCCTGACGACCGGCATCATCGTCCACGGCCTGGACGACGATGAGCGCCGCGCGGCCTATGCCTGCGACATCACCTACGCGACGAACAACGAACTCGGCTTCGACTATCTGCGCGACAACATGAAATACGACCGCGGCCAGATGGTCCAGCGCGGTCACAATTACGCGATCGTCGACGAAGTGGACTCGATTCTCGTCGACGAGGCCCGCACGCCGCTCATCATCTCCGGTCCGCTCGACGACCGCTCCGACCTCTACACCACGATCGACGCCTTCATCCCGCAGCTCACGCCGGAGGATTACGAGATCGACGAAAAGCAGCGCACGGCGATCTTCTCCGAAGCCGGGACGGAAAAGCTGGAAAACCTGCTGCGCGACGCCGGCATGCTGAAGGGCGAGTCGCTCTACGACGTCGAGAACGTCTCCATCGTCCATCACCTGAACAATGCGCTGAAGGCCCACAAGCTGTTCCACCGCGACAAGGACTACATCGTCCGCAACGACGAGGTGGTCATCATCGACGAGTTCACCGGCCGCATGATGCCGGGCCGCCGTTACTCGGAAGGCCAGCACCAGGCGCTGGAAGCCAAGGAAAAGGTGCAGATCCAGCCGGAAAACCAGACGCTGGCCTCAATCACCTTCCAGAACTATTTCCGCATGTATTCGAAGCTCGGCGGCATGACGGGCACGGCCGCGACCGAGGCGGAGGAATTCGCCAACATCTACGGTCTGGACGTGGTGGAAGTGCCGACCAACCTGCCGATCCAGCGTATCGACGAGGACGACGAGGTCTACCGGACCTTCGAGGAAAAGTTCAAGGCGATCATCGCCGAGATCATGGACGCCCACAAGCGCCGCCAGCCGGTGCTGGTCGGCACGACGTCCATCGAAAAGTCCGAACTGCTGGCCACCATGCTGCGCCAGTCCGGCTTCAACGATTTTCAGGTCCTGAACGCCCGCTACCACGAGCAGGAAGCCTATATCGTCGCCCAGGCCGGCGTGCCGGGCGCGATCACCATCGCCACCAACATGGCGGGCCGCGGCACCGACATCCAGCTCGGCGGCAATGTCGAAATGCGCCTCGAGCGCGAGCTTGCCGACATGCCGGAAGGTCCGGAGCGCGACGCCCGGGAAAAGGCGATTCGCGAAGAGATACAGAAGCTCAAGGAAGAGGCGCTGGCCGCCGGCGGCCTCTACGTCATCGCCACGGAACGCCACGAAAGCCGCCGCATCGACAACCAGCTTCGCGGCCGCTCCGGCCGTCAGGGCGACCCGGGCCGCTCGAAATTCTACCTGTCGCTTCAGGACGACCTGATGCGCATCTTCGGTTCGCAGCGCATGGATTCGATGCTCCAGAAGCTCGGCCTGAAGGAAGGCGAGGCCATCGTCCATCCGTGGATCAACAAGGCGCTGGAACGCGCCCAGAAGAAGGTCGAGGCCCGAAACTTCGACATCCGCAAGAACCTTCTGAAATACGACGACGTGCTGAACGACCAGCGCAAGGTCATCTTCGAGCAGCGCATCGAGCTGATGGATGCCGAAAGCATTTCGGAAACCATCGCCGACATGCGTCAGGAAGTGATCGAGATTCTGGTCCGAAAGTACATCCCGGAAACGGCCTATGCCGAGCAATGGGACGTCGCGGGACTGAAGTCCGACGTGCTGCGCGTTCTCGCCTTCGACCTGCCGATCGAGGAATGGGCGAAGGAGGAGGGCATCGCCGAAGACGATATCCTCAAGCGCCTGACGGAGCTTGCCGACAAGCACATGGCCGACAAGGCCGAGCGTTTCGGCCCCGAGCTGATGAACTATGTCGAGAAGTCGGTCGTCCTCCAGATGCTCGACCATCTCTGGCGCGAACACATCGTCAACCTCGACCATCTGCGCTCGGTCGTCGGCTTCCGCGGCTATGCCCAGCGCGACCCGCTTCAGGAATACAAGTCCGAGGCTTTCGAGCTTTTCCAGGCGCTGCTCGCCAACCTGCGCGAAGGCGTGACCGCCCAGCTCATGCGCGTCGAGCTGGCGCAGGAACCGGCGCCGCTGCCGCAGACGCCGGTGATGGAAGCCCATCACCTCGACGCCTCGACCGGCGAGGACGACTTCACGGAAACGGCCGGCGCACAGGCGCCCGGCTATGTCGCGCCGGAAAACCGCAACCCGGCCGATCCCCTGACCTGGGGCCGCGTCGGCCGCAACGAGCCCTGCCCCTGCGGTTCCGGCAAGAAGTACAAGCATTGCCACGGCACTCTGGAAGCTTGAGGCTTTTTTAAGCCTTTCGCTTCAAGACTGGTCCCGAAAACGGGAAACGGCGCCTTCCGGCCCGTTTCCCTTTTTTGCGTCAGGGAACCCGTGCGATGTCAGGAGAACAACGGCGCGAGCATGGCTGGGATATGCTGCGCGCGCTGCTGATGCTGCTCGGCATTCCCTACCATGCCAGCATGACCTACAACACCGCCGTCCTCTGGGACATCCACTCGCCGGAGCAAAGCGCGGTCCTGACCTTTCTCGGCGGCGTGCTGGTGACGTTCCGCATGCCGGCCTTCTTCATCGTCTCCGGTTATTTCGCGGCGATGATGCTGGCCAGAAGGCCGGCAGGACCCTGGCTGAAAGGCCGCTATATCCGGCTGGGCGTTCCCTTCCTCACCGGCTTGCTGCTTCTCGCACCGCCGCAGCTCTTCTTCATGAACCTCGCCGCCGGGATCACCCACACCGTGCCGACGATGGACGAGGCCCTCGTCCACGCGCGTTCCGAGATCCTGCACCCGGGCGTGGACTGGATCATGCACCTGTGGTTCCTGCCGGCCTTGATGGCCTATTGCACCGCCGCCGCCCTGTGCCGGTCCGTCGCCGGAACGCCAGCCGCCCTCATGGACCGCTTCCGCCTGTGGCTCGAACGCCGGCGCGGCATCGTCTTCCTGGCGGTCATGGCTGTCGTCATGGTCTGGGAAATGACGCTGCGCGCCGCCTTCATCGAACTGGCCGGCTTCGGCCCGGGCCTGCCGGCGCTCGCAGCACGCGGGCTCGATCCCTATCTGCGCTACCTGCCCTATTTCGCGCTGGGCGCCCTGTTGAGACGCGAACCCGCCGTCCGCCACGCCTTCGCGCTTCCGCACGGCTGGGTCCTGCCGGCGGCGACCGTCCTGACGGCGGTGATCGCCTCCCTCACGCGAGCGGGAAGCGGTATCTTCGATCTCGTCAACATCCTCTCCAGCGCTGCCGCCGCCCTCATGACGAGCCGGCTGCTGATCGGCTACGCCCACCACCACTGGAACCGTCCGAACAGGCATGTCGACCGCATCGTCGATGCATCCTTCACGATCTACCTGCTGCATCATCCGATCATCTACGCGCTGGCGACCGGCTTCCTGCTGGTGGCCTGGCCGCCAACGGTCGAATTCCTGCTGACGGTCGCGGCAACCGGCCTTTTATCCTACGGCGCCCACAGGCTCATCCGCCGCAGCCGGACAGCCCTTTTCCTCATGAACGGCATCGTCCCGCGCAATACGACGCCACGCCCGGAAACCTGCGGCGGCACACTTCGTTAACCCTGATCTGCCAAAACTGGCAGAACGGGCCGTTTCCTCATAGGAAGTATTGCGTTTCACCATGAGCATCCGAAGTGCAGCGGAGAACATCTTGCCTGCCGGGCAGCGCTTTGCCGAACGCCTCCGGGCGGGCGACGAAACCGCTCATGCTCAGAAAATGGCGCTGACCGCATTCACCATCCGGATCGTGAGCGCCGGCATCGCCTTCGTCTCGCAGATCGTTCAGGCCCGCCTCATGGGCGAGTTCGAATACGGCATCTTCGTCTTCATCTGGATTCTGGTGATCCTGTTCGGAAACTTCTCCTGTCTGGGCTTCCACTCGGCCATTATCCGCTTCCTGCCGCAATATCACCTGGAAGACGCCCGGTCCGAGATCCGGGGGCTGACCTTCACCGCGCGGGTCTTCGCCATGTTCTCGGCGACGGCCCTGGCGGCGGCCGGCTTCGCGGCCCTCTTCCTGTTGCAGGACAAGGTCAATCCGATCTATGTGGTGCCTGCCTTCTTCGGCCTCGTCACCCTGCCCATGATCGCACTCGGCGACGTGCTGGACGGCACGGCGCGCGCCAATAGCTGGGCGATCTCCGCCTTCAGCCAGACCTATATCCTCCGGCCGTCCCTGATTCTTCTCTTCATGGTCGCCGCCGTCTTCTGGGGCCGTCCGGCAACGGCGACGACCGCCATGCAGGCGGCGCTGGCCGCCACCTACCTGACGACGCTCGTCCAGTTCGTCAGCATTTCCTGGCGCATGCGCAAACGCTACCTGCACGGCCCGCGCACCATCGATTTCATGGCCTGGTTCCGCGTCGCCCTGCCGATCTTCCTCATCGAGGGCTTCGGCTTCCTGCTGACCAATGCCGATGTGGTGATCGTCGGCTTCTACCTGCCGCCGGATCGGGTGGCCGTCTATTTCGCGGCGGCCAAGACGATGGCTCTCGTCCAGTTCGTCTATTTCTCCGTGAAGGCCGCGGCCGGCCCCCGCTTCTCGGTCCTGATCGCCCGGCAGGACACGCCGGCGCTTGCCGTCTTCGCCGCGAAGGCGGCGCGCTGGACCTTCTGGCCGTCGCTGGCGGTGGGGCTCGGCGTGCTGGCCGCCGGCAAGCTGCTGCTCGGCCTTTTCGGGCCCGCCTTCACCGAGGGCTATCCGCTGATGGCGATCCTCTTTCTCGGCACGATGATGAAGGCGCTCGTCGGGCCGGGCGAAATCCTCCTGTCGATGGCCGGCCGGCAGAAGCTCTGCGCCGCGCTCTATGCCGGCATTCTCTCGGTCAACATCGCCCTCAACGTCCTGCTCATTCCGCTGTTCGGTCTCACCGGCGCCGCCCTGGCAACCGCCACGGCCACCGGCGTCGAGGCCCTGCTGCTCCATATCGCGGTTCGGCGAACGCTGGGCATTGCGCTCTTCGCCTTCGCCAGCCGGCAAACACCTACCGTTTCCGCAGAGGTCGCTTCGTCATGACACAGACACCCGTCTACAACGAGAGCATGAACTCCAACGCCAACCGCATGGTCGGCGCCTTGAGCGGTGCCGGACACGCCATGCAGCGCCCGGACGCCGAGCGCGCCTTTCTCGTCGGGCGAGAACAGCGCCAGTTCTGCATCTATCCGGCCCGTGCCGGCTACGACCTGCAAGACGAACTCGATTTCCTCTCCCGGCGCGCGATGGAACCGAACGTATTCTTCATGGCCCGCTTTCTGGCACCCGCCATGCCGCGGCTCGACGAACGCAACATCCGCATCGCCATCATCCGGGACGAAAGCCCGACCCGCAGCCGCATGCGGCTGCTGATGCCGTTCTCGGTCGAAAAGCCCGGCTTTTCCGTCGGTCCGTCGATTGTCCGTTCCTGGGCCAATCCGTTCGTGCCGCTCGGCACGCCCCTCGTCGACACCGAAGGCGCCGCCGAGACCATCGATGACCTGCTCGTCGGGCTCAACCGTCCCGAAGCCGGCCTGCCGGGCGTTCTGGTCCTGCCCGAGATGCGCCTGAACGGCCCGTTCGCACGGATGGTGCGCACCATCGCGATCGGCCGCAACCTGCCCGTGACCGTAACCGGCAACCTGGAACGGCCGATGCTGGAAAGCGTGCTGGATGGCGAGGCCTATCTGCGCGATGCCATGTCCGCCCACCATACGCGCGACATGCGCCGCCTGTGGAACAAGCTGTCGGCCCAGGGCGAACTCGCCTACAACGTCGCCCGCACGCCGGACGACGTCCGCATCCGAATGGAGGAGTTCCTCGCGCTGGAAGCCAACGGCTGGAAAGGCCGCAAGCGCACCGCGATGGTGATCGACCGCTATCGCTCCGCCTTCGTGCGCGAGGCGATCACCAACCTGTCCGAATCCGATTCCGTGCGCATCCACACACTCGATTTCAACGGCCAGGCGATCGCCTCGATGATCGTCTTCGTGGCTTCCGGCGAGGCCTTCACATGGAAAACGGCCTATGACGAGGCCTATTCGGCCTATTCGCCCGGAAAGTTGCTCGTCGCCCGCCTCACCGAATGGCATCTGGACGATGCCAACGTCGAACGCACCGATTCCTGCGCCGTCCCCGATCATCCGGTCATGAGCCGCATGTGGAAGGAACGCATGGAAATGGGCACAATCGTGATCGGCCTGACGCCCAACAGCGACCGCGACGTCAGGCAGGCCGCCTCGCAGCTTCATCTCTACCGCAACACGCGCAACATGGCGCGCATGCTGCGCAACCGCATCATGTCCATGACCGGGCGGGACTGAGGCTTCCTTCGCCGGAACGGCTGCGGCGAAGCAGGCAGCAAACCAGGACCCGGATCGTTACAGGGAAAGCTCATGAGCCAGATAGACTGGGCCTATATCCAGCGCGAGTGGGACTGGGCCGGCCACATCGTGGAAGCCCTCGTCATGGCCGCCATCGTCACGCTGATCTTCCGGCTGATATTGACGTGGCGCGCCGCTGGCGTCGCGGGGCTGGCCTTCGCGGCAGGACACTTCCACGGGCGTGAAAAGCGCGACTACGAGATATCCGTCCAGATGCCGCCGCCGCATCTCGACGGCTATCTCATGTGGCGATGGTCGTGGGACCAGGCGACGGACTTCTGGCCGACGGCACTCGTCTGCCTGGCGTTGATCGCCCTGATCGCCTACCGGGCGAAGCGGCGCAAATGAATGGAGCGTGCTCGAACGCGCTCACGGCACCGTCTTCACCAATCTCCGAGTTTCAGGAAAGAAAACGCACCTCAACGCACACCAAAGATTGCATATAATAGCAAAAACACTTTTTTATTGTAATGTGGCGCACGAGTTACACACTTTATGAGCGAATGCCGCTATTACAGGCGTCATCAATCAGGAGTATAAAACCATGAAGTCACTTATTCTCACGTCGCTCATCGCTCTTTCTGCCTCCGTGGCAATGGCGGCCGATGTCGTTTACGAAGCTCCCCAGCCGCCGGTTGCCGAAATTGCGACACCGGTCTTCACTTGGTCCGGCCCTTACCTCGGCATTCAAGGTGGCGGGAGCTGGCTCGACGGAGATTTCAGTGCGGCAGGCGCAACCGCGTCCGACGATTTCAACGGCGGCCGGTTTGGCGTGTTCGGTGGCTACCAATACCAGTTCGACAACAATTTCGTTCTCGGGCTTGAAGGCGACGTTTCCTACGACTGGAACGAAAACACCTATCTGGATGCCGTTGACGTTGGAACCGACTGGTCCGGTTCCGTCCGCGCCAAGGTCGGCTACGCCATCGACAGGGCCCTTATCTACGCGACTGGCGGCTGGGCGATCACTCGCGGTTACATCGACATCAGCGGGGCCGGCGAGGAAACCAAGACTTTCAATGGCTATACCGTGGGCGCTGGCGTTGATTATGCCTTCACCGACAATATCTTCACCAAGCTTGAATATCGCTTCAATGACTTTGGCGACAAGAACGTCGACGTGCTTGGCGTCCCGGTCAACGCCGACCTCAAGCAGCATCTTCTCACGGTCGGCATCGGCGTGAAGTTCTAAGAACTCATTTTGATTTGATGAAAGCCCGGAGCCCAAACTCCGGGCTTTTTCATTGCGTCGCGTGGTGCACCTGTCCAGCGTCCCACAGGAGCGAAGCGACCAAAGGTCGCGGCAACGGGAAGAGAGAAAACGGCGCGACGGGTTGGCAGGCAGCGTCGCGCAAGCGAAAATGGTGCCCCATGCCGGGGTCGAACCAGCACTCCTTGCGGAACTCGATTTTGAGTCGAGCGCGTCTACCAATTCCGCCAATGGGGCAAAGCCGTGCGGCTTTCGGGCGGGAATATAAGGAGGGCGGCGGTTCGGTCAACCGGTTTTTTTGAAAGGAGGGCTTCACGCAACATTTGATGCCGCGGCAAAGCCCGCGCCTGCCCCGAGCCATTTACTGCCGGGCGGCACAGGCGTATGAGTGGCGCCCGACGCACGCCGCCTGCGCGTCCGTCTTCGGAACATGCACGCTTTCCGACAGCAGACAGGAATCTTTTCATGCTTCTTTCGCGTGATCGTCTCTTCTCCCGCACCGGTCTGGCAACGATCGCCAGCCTCGGCATCGCCGGCACGGTCGGCGCGGCGCTCGGTTTCGAGCATATCGGCGGCTATATCCCCTGCGCCCTCTGCCTCATCCAGCGCATCCCCTATTATGTCGGCCTGCCAGTCGGCATCCTCGCCGTGCTCGCCTCGTGGTTCGGCGCGCCGTCGTGGATCAGCCGCGGCCTGCTCGTCGTTCTCGGCCTCATCATGGTCGTCAGCGCCGGCCTCGGCGTCTATCACGCGGGCGTGGAATGGCAGTTCTGGGCCGGCCCCGCCGACTGCTCGACCAGCGTCAACGCGGTCACGACCAATGCGCTCGACCTTCTCGGCGATCTCGACCGCGTCAAGCCGCCGTCCTGCTCGGAGGCATCGCTGCGCGTGCTCGGCCTGTCCTTCGCGGGCTGGAACGTGATCACAAGCCTCGTCCTTGCCGGCATCGCCCTCGCCGGCGCCCGCAGGAAAGCGTAAGGGCGACCCGGATCAGGGTTGCAGTTCCGTGTCCCAGTAGAGATAGTCGAGCCAGCTTTCGTGGAGGTGGTTCGGCGGAAACAGGCGGCCGTTATTGTGCAGGTCCTGCACGGTCGGCTGATACGGCTTCTGGCGCGGCAGCATTCCCGCTTCCTTCGGCAGCTTCGAGCCCTTGCGCAGATTGCACGGCGCGCAGGCCGCCACGACGTTCTCCCAGGTGGTCTGGCCGCCATGTGCGCGCGGAATGACGTGATCGAAGGTCAGGTCGTCCTCCGAACCGCAGTACTGGCATTCGAACTTGTCGCGCAGGAAGACGTTGAAGCGCGTGAACGCCGGATTGCGGGCCGGTCTCACGAAGGTCTTGAGACAGACGACACTCGGCAGCCGCATCGAGAACGTGGGCGACGAAACCGAATGATCGTATTCCGCGATGATGTTCACACGGTCGAGGAAAACCGCCTTGATCGCGTCCTGCCAGGACCAGAGCGATAAGGGATAATAACTGAGCGGCCTGTAGTCTGCGTTCAAGACGAGCGCCGGCAAGGCCTGGGGAGAGACTGCAATCGTCAAGCGATTCTCCTGAGCGATTCGGCATCTGCACCATCTATATTAGGCGCGCCGTGACAGGATTGTGAAGCCGCTTTCGCTTATCGGGATCAACTTCTTGAAACGTCCCGTCAGACGGCAGGCAGCACATCCCGCCCCATCCGCCGCGCATAATAGGCCCAGAACAGCCGCGCGGCAACCGAGCGCAAGGGAGCCCATCTTTCGGAAAACCGGTAAAGCGCCTTGATCTCCGGCGCCTCCGGCAGGCCCAGCCCATGCGCCACGGCCCGGCGCAGGGCCACGTCTCCGGCCGGAAACAGGTCCGGATGGCCGGCGCAGAACATCAGGTAGATCTCCGCCGTCCACGGGCCGATACCGGGGATCGCCGTCAGTTGCCCGATCGCGTCCGCCGCATCGAGCCCGCAAAGTGCGGCAAGGTCGAGACGGCCCTCGTCGACCTCGACGGCCACGCGCCGCAGCGTCGCGGCCTTGGCCCGGGAAAGACCGAAACGGCGCATGCCTTCATCGTCGAGGCCGCGGAACGACGCCGCCGTCACCGGCCCTTCCGCGGCCATGCGCGCCCAGATGGCCTGCGCCGCCGCGCGCGAAATCAGTTGCGAAACGACGATATGGGCAAGACCGGCATAACCCGGTTCCGACAGCCTGAGCGGCACCGGCCCCGCGGCGTCCGCCACCGGCACCAGGGCCGGATCGGCCGCCAGCAGGGCTTCGAGGCCCCGGCGGATATCCTCCTGCGCGCGGATGTTCGCCATTGCGGTTCCTTTCGAAATCGGAGAGGAAAAGAACATGCCCCAACGCGCCTGTCAAAGACCCGTCTTCCGCTTCGCACCGAGCCCGAACGGCCGGCTGCATCTCGGCCATGCCCTGTCCGCCTGCCTGAACTTCGACATGGCCGCGGCCGCCGGCGGACGCTTCCTGCTGCGCATCGAGGACATCGACCAGAGCCGCTGCACGCCGGCGCTGGAACAGGCGGTCCTTGAGGACCTGCACTGGCTCGGCCTCGACTGGGAATTGCCCGTGCGCCGGCAATCCGACCATTTCGACGCCTACCGCGCAGCACTCGACAGGCTGGCGGCGGAAGGCCTCGCCTACCCGTCCTTCATGACGCGCGGCGACATCAGGACGTGGGTCGGCGCATGGGAAGACCAAAACCGCAGGCCCTGGCCGCGCGATCCCGACGGCGCGCGCCTCTATCCGCCGGTGGACAGGCAGCGGCCCGAAAGCGAACGCCGCGCCCTGATGGCGGACGGCAGGCGCCATGCCTGGCGCATCGACATGGAGAGGGCCATCGCCCATCCGGCCGGCCCGCTCACCTTTCACGAAAGCGGCGACGGGCAAACGGGCCTCATCCGCGCCGAGCCTGCCCGCTGGGGAGATGCCGTTCTCTCACGTTCGGATGCCCCGTCGAGCTACCATCTTTCGGTCGTGGTGGACGATGCGCTTCAGGGGATCACCCATGTCGTGCGCGGCCTCGATCTCTTCGCCGCGACGGACCTGCACAGGCTTCTGCAATCGCTGCTCGGCCTGCCGGAACCGGCCTACCATCACCATCGGCTGATCCTCGGTGCGGACGGACGCAAGCTTTCGAAAAGCGACGGCTCGACCTCCCTGGCCGCGCTGAGGGCAGAAGGGCGGACGCCCTCAGACATCCGCGTCATGATCGGGCTTTGACAGCCCGCGGCGCCGGTCGGGGCTGAACGGGCCGCCGCGCACCAGCGTGTAGCGCACGCGGTATTTCATCAGTGCGGCGTTGAACTCCGCGCCGACCATGAAAATGACGCCGACCATGTAGAGAAAGACCAGCGCGATCATCACGGAGGCCAGACCGGCATAGGTTGCGGTGTAGTTGGCGAATTTGGAGAGATAGAAGGCGAAGACAATGCCGCCGATCAGCCACGCGACCAGCGTCAGGATGATACCGGGCACCACGTCGCCCAGCCGCCGCGTGCCGGCGGGCAGGAAGAGATGCACGACGAACAGGCCGACGACGAGGATGAGAACCGTGAAATAGAGGCTCCAGTCGGAAACCGTGGTGAGGATGTCCGTCAGCCACGGCAAGCGCTCGCCGATGATGCCGATGGCCACGGGAACGGCGACCAGCACGACGCTGACGACCGCGAAGATAACCGAGGCAACGAGAACATAGCCGAGACTGGCGAGGCGGGTGTGATACCAGTAGCGGTTCTCGCTGACGCGATAGGCGCGGTTCAGCGAAACGCGCAGCGCCTCGACCCCGTTGGAGGCGAAGTAGAAGGCCGCCAGCACGGAAATGGTCAGAAGGCCGCCGCGCGGAACGGTGAGCACCTGCTGCACCTGTGCTGCAAGCGGCTCCGCAATCGCCTCCGGCCATGTGTCGAAGATGAGGTGCACCGCCGTATCGGCGAACTGGTCGGCCCCCAGGAAACCGGCAAGCGTGGCCGCGAAGATCAGGAAGGGAAAGATCGCGAGCAGTGTCGACAGCGCCACATGACTCGCCATCGCCCATCCGTCGTCCTCGGTGAAGTGATAAAGCGCGTCGAACAGGACCTTGTAGAGGAATCTGAAGATCGTGGGCATCGTGTCTCCATGCGTCTCCCAGCCCAGAAACCCTATTCGCCCAAGCTATGCAACGAAAACCTGATCGCACTGCACATTGTTTCGGTGCCGGGAATGTGGAAAATCGGCTGCGCATCGCAAAGGAATGATTCCATGCCCGACCGTCCCGTCATCATCGTCACCGGCTGCTCATCCGGCATCGGCGCCCATTGCGCGCGGGCATTGAAAACCGACGGCTGGCGGGTTTTCGCCACGGTGCGCAAACCCGAAGACCGCGCCGCGCTTGAAGCCGACGGACTGGAGGCGCTGACCCTCGACTATAGGGACGGGGCGACGATCACCGCCGCCGTCGGCGAAATCGCCTCCCGCACCGGCGGGCGCATCGACGCGCTGTTCAACAACGGCGCCTACGGGCAGGTCGGCGCGGTGGAGGACCTGCCGACCGCGGCACTGCGCGCCCAGTTCGAAACCAATCTCTTCGGCCCGCATGAACTGGCCCGCCAGGTGATCCCCTACATGCGCCGGCAGGGGCACGGCCGCATCGTGCAATGCTCGTCGATCCTCGGCGTGGTTTCCTACCGGTATCGCGGCGCCTATGCCGCATCGAAATTCGCGCTGGAGGGGCTTTCCATCACCCTGCGCATGGAACTGGAAGGCACCGGCATCCATGTCAGCCTGATCGAACCGGGCCCGATCGCTTCGCGCTTCACCGCCAATGCGCTGGCCCATCTCAAGGACACGATCGACCTCGACAGTTCCCCGCATGCGCAAAGCTATCGCCGCCAGCTTGCCCGGCTGGAAGGCCGGGGCACCGTCAACCGCTTCAAGCTGGGCCCGGAAGCCGTCTACAAGGCGCTGAAGCACGCCCTGACCGCAAGACGCCCCCGGCCCCACTATCCCGTGACCGTTCCGGCAAGGCAGGCCATGCTGCTGAAGCGCCTTCTGCCGTCGGCACTGTTCTACCGGCTCATGGGCAAGGTAGAATGACCCTTTCGGAGGACATGATTCATGGTCAAGCTCAACAAGATCTACACCAGAACCGGAGATGACGGCACGACCGGGCTGGTGTCCGGCCCGCGCCGGCTGAAGCACGACCTGCGCGTCGAGGCCTACGGAACGGTGGACGAAACCAACTCCGTGATCGGCCTCGCCCGGCTTCACACCGTGGACCAGCCGGATCTCGACGCCATGCTGGCGCGCGTCCAGAACGACCTTTTCGACCTCGGCGCCGATCTGGCCGCACCGGACACCGGCGAGCCGCTCGCATACGAGCCGCTGCGCATCGTCGAGAAACAGGTCATCCGGCTGGAAACGGAAATCGACGCGCTGAATGCAACGCTCGATCCATTACGGTCCTTCATCCTGCCCGGGGGCTCGCCCGCCGCCGCCTGGCTGCATTTCGCCCGCACCGTGGCCCGCCGCGCCGAACGCCAGATGGTGGCGCTGTCGAAGACGGAGGACGAGATCGTCAGTTCCGCCGCCATCGGATATATCAACCGCCTGTCGGATTTCCTTTTCGTCGCCGCCCGCCATACCAATGACGGCGGCAAGGCCGACATTCTCTGGGTGCCGGGCAAGAACCGCTAGGACCGGGACCGGAACGCAAACCTTGAAACACGAACGGAGGCCGTATCGCCATGTTCATTCCGCTGCACGACAGCAACGGCCTCAAGCATATCAGGACGCAGTACGTGACGATCACGCTCATCGTCATGAACGTCGTGATCTGGCTCATCACCGGCCCTCTGATCGGCGAGCAGGCGGCCATGCGCACCGCGACCGGCCTGGGCTTCATTCCCGCCGTGGCCTTCGACTATGCGGTGCTGGAGCCCTCGCTCGTTCTCGTGCCGGCGGACGCCACCTACATCACCTATGCCTTCCTGCACGCGGATATCTTCCATCTCGGCTCCAACATGCTGTTTCTGTGGGTGTTCGGCGACAATGTGGAGGATGCGCTCGGCCACGTCCGCTTCCTGATCTTCTATCTCGCCTGCGCCGCCGCCGGCGCGCTGATGCACGGCCTGCTCATGCCGACATCCCAGGGGCCGCTGATCGGTGCGTCCGGCGCGGTATCGGGCGTCATCGCCGCCTATGTCATCCTCCATCCCCGGGTGCGGGTCTGGGTTCTGGTGCTTTTCCGCATCCCGCTGCCGCTGCCGGCCTGGATCCCGCTTCTGCTGTGGATCGGCCAGCAATTCGTCATGCTCGTCCTGGATACGAGCGGCAACGTGTCCTGGGGCGCGCATGTCGGCGGCATCCTGGCCGGTGGTCTTCTCGTACCGTTGATGCGCCGCCGTGGCGTGCCGCTGTTCGACCGCACCATCGTCACGCCTCAGGCCGTGGAAACCAAGAAGCCGGCCGCTATTCCGGTGAACGGGAAAGGGCCGTGGGGTGATCGCCGCGGATGATCGCCACGGGCAATACTTACGTTGACGTAAACGGAAATTACTCTTAAATGAATCGCGCCTCCCGGTTCGGGAAACATTGTAATCGGGGCAAAAATGCGTATCCATGTCGCCGACCGACCTTGGCTTGTCATAAGATCGCCAGACCGCATTGCTGGCGCTCGCTGAAGGAGGAAACCTTATGAAGATTCTGGTGCCCGTTAAGCGGGTTGTTGACTACAACGTCAAGATCCGCGTGAAGGCGGACGGGTCGGGCGTCGAGCTTGCGAATGTGAAGATGTCGATGAACCCGTTCGACGAGATCGCGGTGGAGGAGGCGCTTCGGCTGAAGGAAGCGGGCAAGGCAACGGAAGTGGTGGCGGTGTCCATCGGCCCGGCCAAGGCCGAGGAAACGCTGAGGACGGCGCTTGCGATGGGCGCCGACCGGGCGATCCTCATCGAGACCGACGGGACGGTCGAGCCGCTGTCGGTCGCCAAGCTGCTCAAGGCCGTCGTGGCTTCGGAAGAACCCG
>NZ_JANFPI010000013.1 GCF_026552795.1 Ectorhizobium quercum | reverse complement strand
AACAAAAAACGCGGACCCAGGCAGAAAAACGCCCAAAGGCAAAACCATAACGCGGGGTGGAGCAGCCCGGTAGCTCGTCAGGCTCATAACCTGAAGGCCGCAGGTTCAAATCCTGCCCCCGCAACCACCGATTCAGACATTCCCGCGGATAGCCCCGCGGGTTTTGTCGTTTTAGACGTCTTTCTAACAGCTTGCCGCTCCGTCCATTCGAGGATTGTCCGCAACTCGCCATGCAATGTGGCGTAGATTTCGCCGCGTTCCGGTCCCGGTGTCAGGACGATCTTCTCGATCAGCATCCGCAGAGCCTCCGCGGCCTGCGGCCGTTCGTCGGGCCGGGCCAGCGCGGCGGTCAGCGCCGCGACCTTCTTGGCATAGATCGCCGATGCGCTCGGCAGGATGTCCGGCACGTCTTCCGGCACCTCGGCCAGAAGCTCTGCCAGTTCCTTCTTGCGCGCTTCGAGCGCGGTCATCTCGCCCTTCATGCTCTCATGGAACATGCCGGCCTTGATCGCCTCGATGATGCCCCTGATCTGCTTCTCGACCTTCACCAGTTCTGTCTTCCAGGCGTCGCCGTTCGAGCGGCGTTCCCGGTTCAGCCGGTTCGTCTCTTCCGCATAGGCGCGCATCGCCTCGGCCGCGACCTCGGGTGCCATCATCCGGTCCTTCAGTCCGGCCAGCACGCGGGTCTCCAGGTCCTCACGCGCAATGCCGCGGCTGTTGGAGCAGGTGCCCTTGCCGATGTGGTTCGAGCAGGCGAAGCGATCGGCGCCGCGCAGCGAGTAGGGGCCACCGCAGCAGCCGCAGAACACCAGCCCCGACAGCAGAGACTTCGGACGCCGCGCGCCGTTCAGCCGGTTCTTCCTGTGATGCGCGCGCACAGCCTCAGTGACGTTGGCAAACTTCTCGGCGATCACGCCCTGTCGCTCACGCACGGCCTGCCAGAGGTCTTCGTCGACGATCCGCAGCTCCGGCACATCCTTGACGATCCATTCCGATTCCGGGTTGAGCCGCGAGACGCGCTTTCCGGTCGAGGGGTCCTTGATGTAGCGCAGCCGGTTCCAGATCAGGCGGCCGATATAAAGCTCGTTGTTCACAAGGCCCGTGCCGCGCTTCACGTGGCCCCGGATCGTGGTGTCGCCCCAGGGCTTGCCACCGGGGCCGGGCACGCCTTCCTCGTTCAGCGTACGCGCGATGGTGCGGGGGCCGACGCCGGCGGCGAAGTCGCGGAACACGCGCCGCACGATGATGGCTTCAGCCTCGTTGATCTCCCGATCACCCCGTATCGGATCGCCACGGGCATCAAGCTGTTTGACGACATTATAGCCATAGCAAAGCCCGCCCCCTGATTTGCCGTCCTCGACGCGGCCACGAATGCCGCGATGCGTCTTGGCGGCAAGGTCTTTGAGGAACAACGCGTTCATCGTGCCCTTGAGGCCAACGTGCAACTCGCTGATCTCGCCCTCGGCCAGCGTGACGATCGGCACGCCGGCGAACTTCAGGTGCTTGAAGAAGGTCGCCACATCGGCCTGGTCGCGGGAAATGCGGTCCAGTGCCTCGGCCAGCACCATGTCGAACTGACCCGCCTGCGCATCCTGCAACAGCATCTGGATGCCGGGCCGCAGGATCATGCTCGATCCCGAGATCGCCGCGTCCTTATAGGTGCCGACGACCTTCCAGCCTTCGCGCTTCGCCTGTTCGCGGCTGATGCGAAACTGATCCTCGATCGAGGCGGAGCGCTGCTTCTCGTCGGAGTAGCGGGCATAAAGAGCAACACGGGTCATCGGTCGATCCTTTCAGAACTCCATGGTCAGCGGTGCATCGCGCCGCTCTTCTTCTGCTTTGCCAGTTCAAGGAAACTGGCCCTGATCTTCGCAAACAGCCCCGGCGGGATGAAGCCGTAGGCGAACTCGCCCGGCTTGCCGGGCACCGGCGACAGCCCGCCATTGGGCCATTCGTCGATATTGTGCTCCGAGACGATCACCCAGCTCGGCGCATCGTCGAGGCCGATGGCCTGCTTCACCCTCAAGGGGATCTCGATGCCGACCGTATCGCCGGAGGGCGGGGTGTGGGTGATCGGCAGCAGCACCACATGGCGGGGGCGCACAAGCGCATCGGTCGCGGCGACGAGGCAGGTCGGGCGATCCTTGCCCTGATCCTGGCCGGCGGCAGCCTCATGCGTCCAGAGGTAATCGTAGCGGAGGACAAGGCCGGGCTTGGGTTCAGGGATCGCCACGTCGCCCGCCTTACTTCAGCAGGTCGTCGAGATGGGCGTGTTCCGGGTCCATCTCGGCCCGCTCCACGGCGTCGATCACCACATCGGCGGCATCCGCCGTGCGGTGGGTCCGCTGCGCGGCGGCGCGGAGCCAGTCATAGTGGTCGGCCGACATCAGCACGAACTCGCGGCGCCCGTGCCGGGTGATCTCCACCGGCTCGCGCTGCGCCTGATGCATGTGGTCGCCGAACTTGCGTTGAAACTCCAGAGAACCGACTGAGGGCATGGCGGGCATCCTTTCAAATGGGATGCCTGAATTATACGTGTAATGCGTCTTATTGCAAGGGAAACATCACGCATCGCCGGGTTCCGGCCGCTTTCTTCCGGCCTTGCGTTCGGCAGCCAGCTTGCGCTCGAACTCCTCGCGGGCGATCTGGCGGCCGATCAGCCGGGCGAGGATCAGGACCGCCTCGTCGGCGCGGCTCGCACCGCTCCGCGCCGGTTCCGGCTCCGCCGAAGGTCCGAAGACCTCGATGCTGATCCTGTCGCGTTTGAGCGCCATCGTCTCCAGAAATCCCGTGCCCGGAAGGGGCGGGGACAATCGAAGAGCCGCTCGCGCTTGAAAGAAAAGCCCCTGATCGCAGCCGTGCGGTGAATAGGATACCATGGCGTAGAAAAGGGATGGTCTGTAACCGGGAGAATATCCTGCAATGGAGATCGACAGGGACAAGATAGACGACGCGATTCTCGCGCTGCTTTACCTGACGCTCGACCGCGACGGCCGCGCCTGGAAGGGGTTCGACTGGAGCGCGATGAACCGGCTGCACGAGAAGCGCTTCATCGTCGATCCGGTCAACAAGGCGAAATCCGTCTGGCTTACCGAAGAAGGCATCGCACGGTCGGAGAAGCTCTTCCGGGAAATGTTCGGCGTCGAAGGCAAGGCTGGAATGCACCCGCATGATGTTGACAAATGACTCCTTTGCAGGACGGCACGAGCGGTAGTAATGCGGGGAGAGGCTGTTGTTCGCTGCCTGTGCCAGTCTAGGCGGTACTGAACGGCGGTGATACGCAGAAGCAGACGCCCAAGGTGCGGACCTCAAGCGTCGATGAGGGAGGAAGGCACCCTGTACAGATTTCATCTGCTACAAGGCGGGCGCTCTTGCATGGTCGAACTTCTTGGAAGTGTAATACGAAGTGACAGTGGGGCGCCCTAAAAATTTGGAATCGCTCATGGCATAAGGTTTATGAGCGTAGAAAATAAAAACTCTATGAGAGAAGGGATGTCGGGTGATAGTTATCCTCCCTGCCGTTGTTGGTGCAATAACGGCCCTCATCACCATACTTTTGCGAGATTTATTCCTGCCTCGCATCAATGAGGTGAGAACGAAGCGGAAATCCGAAGAGGCAATTTATAGCGATTACGTGCGTCCGATTGCAGTTTCCCTGCAAGACCTATTGTGGCGATTGGATGAAATAATCAACAAGCCAGGCCGTGGAGCATACCTTAGCCAACCTGCCGGTTCATCCAACTATGCGGAATACAAGCGCATCAGCACTGTGTATAGGCTCGCTGTGGTAATAGCATGGTTTCGCGGATTCGAACGCGAACTGTTAACTTTACGTTCAGTGGATTTTCTGGAAAGTGACCGCCTCAGGGTTGCGATGGGAGAGTTCAGAAGTGTGCTAGCGGACGGGAAGTCCGTAGAAATTCAGAGACTAGAGAAAGTTATGGACTTACTTCATGTAAAGCATCCGGAGCAGATCGAGAAGGAATATCTAGCTTTACGTGTCGAAAATATCTTGGACAAAACCCTTGGTGCAGAGAAATCGAAGGGTGTGCGGACCCTTAGTGCTCATGAAGCTGAAGAGTGTATTTTAAAAATATTGCATGAAATTAAAGAGCATGCAGGATCAGATGATGTACGCCTAGATATTCAAGGGTCAGAATTACGTAGTTTGATCGAAATTCTCTCAATACATCAGACATGGATATACAGGGACTGGCAGGCCGCAATTGGAGACGCAATGCTCGTTATAGCAAGTTCCGGGTCCCGGAAGTTTGATATTATGGGCTTCGGAGAGTTCGAAGATTTGTGGATTACAGGGAAGCCAAGGTGGATGGAAAGGCTGGCTGAACTTTTCATCAACTTTGAGCCAAGCGGAAATGTTTTTCAAGATGCGAGAAAAACTCAAATATCTGATCTCCTATTGACAACCTCTCGACTTCTGGTTTCGCTTTCCGAATACGATTCATCGGTAAAAAAGGCGATGGAGACGACGATCAATAAGGCGCAGTCACTGTCAGAAAATATAGATGCAAAGTAGAAAGCTGATAGCTCTAGAACAATATTGCTTCGCCATGCCTCATAAGTTCTAAAACCCTGCTTATAGTTTCGCCGAAATAACGTTCGGGCATTGGAATATTGATTTCAGTAAGTTGCGGTCCAGTAATCAGACTGACCTGAATGTTTGTGCCGAGGTTGGTATCACAAGCCGGTTGCCCTTGCAGCATCCTGGCTATTCGATTTTCCAGTTTGAGTTCAAAGTGTCATTAAGGTGCTTTTGGGTATGCTGCCGCGTCAATGCTGGCCACAACGAGCTTCCTCCACGGCTTGTTCCAGTATCCGCCGATAGCCTACCTTCGTCATCCATCGCGCACGGGCGAGATGGCTTTCCCAACACCGGCGGGAGCGCGTTTCGTCGGCAACCGGATCGCGGTGCAGCACGATGCGGGCAACTTCGGTCCAGTCGGCGTTGTCGGTCTGGGCGTCGAGCAGGCGCAGGTAGGTCACGAAATGCTCTTCGTCGTAAATGGTGATGTCGGGGCCGGTCGGGGCCTCGTCTTCGACATCGGGATCGAGTTCTGGCCGGACACGCATCGGCTTGTCTCCCCTGCCTGAAGGATGATGTCCGCGGTGCGCCCCCGCAAACAATCCTCGCTTAACCCTGGTGATCGGGGAGTTCGAAACCGTGACTAGACGGCCCCATGGCCTTTAGCTCGGAAAGCCTGTTGTATACGCCACAGGCTCCCCGACCATAGGTCAAGGAGTGCGTTGCCGTTTCGGCCGGCAACAACCACTAGTCAGGGGTTTCGACGCCCCGGAGCAGCGCGTCTGCTCTATGGGCAATTTAGCCCGTAAGAAACGGAAAGTCCCGCCGAATCTTAAACGGAAACAATCAGGAGAAGGCTTAGGGCTCCGCCCTCGGCGCACTTCAAGAGGCTTCCGCCCAGCTTCCTCCACGCGCGAGCGCGCTCCGTGCAGCCGGTTCCCCGCGAAGCCTCCTTCCGCTTGCACACCTGCTGCTCGCCGCGAGGCAGGGTTTCAGACGCGCCCAGAAGGGCAGTCGAAACCCAGGCCAATGAAAGGAAAGTGGCTATGACCGACAATGCAAACACCCCTCGCAATCTCATCATCAACGCCGATTGCATCGACGCCATGCGGTCTTTCGACCGGGGAACGGTGGATTTCATCCTGACCGACCCGCCCTATGTGACCCGCTTCCGCGACCGGCAGGGCCGCACCGTCGCCAATGACGACAACGGCCGCTGGCTTCGCCCCGCCTTCAACCAGATGCACCGTGTCTTGAAGGATGGCGGTTTTGCCGTTTCCTTCTACGGCTGGAACAAGGTCGATCTGTTCATGGACGCATGGAAGGCGGCAGGCTTTCGCGTTGTCGGGCATCTGGTGTTCCGCAAGCGTTATGCCTCATCTTCCCGGTTCCTTCGCTATGAGCACGAACAGGCGTATTTGCTGGCGAAGGGCAATGTTTCCCTGCCCGACAATCCCATCCCCGATGTGCTGGACTTTCCCTATACCGGCAACAAGCTGCATCCGACCCAGAAGCCGGTCGAGGCATTGCGCCCGCTGATCGAGGCTTTCACGAAGCCGGGCGAACTGGTGCTGGACCCGTTCTGCGGTTCCGGTTCCACTCTGGCGGCAGCGCAGCAGCTTGGCCGCGACTGGACCGGCATCGAACTGGACGGCAATCATTCCCGCACGGCCGGCAAGCGGCTGGCGTTCCGGCAGCACAGCAGGGCGGCGGCGTAAGTCGTCCCCCTTTCCGCAGCGCGCGCCCTAAGCGCGGGCGCTGCCTTTCCCCAGCTTCTCACGAAAGGATTTTCACCATGCGCTGGATTGTTACGGTCGATCATCATGGCGGCTGCATCGGCTTGGGCGAGGATGCAAACGGCGCCCCCGCCCGCGGAGCCCCGGAACAGGGCGACGCCCTGCCAATGGAGTTCCGGCTTTATGACGCAACCGGAAATCTGTTGTTCGAGGGCCGTTGCGGCGACATAGATGCGGACTGGTGGCATGGCTTCGAGCCGCTGAATTACGCTTGGACCCCGTTCCGATGCCGCCGCCTGTCATATCGCCGGGCTGGATCGGACGAGGCATGGCGCTGGCTGCGGCCGTAAGCCGTCACCAATCCCGAAGCATCATCGCCGCCGATCCCTGCCGGATCGGCGGCTGTCGCGCGTTCCGAGGTCCGGATGAGAGAAAATCCGCGCTCGCCGTGCTCCGCCCGGCTCGCGGAATCCCTTCGGGAATGTTTAGGAAAAGTAAGTATTTTTGATTGGCTTACTCCATCAAGGTATCGGCCTATTCCGTCTTTAAAGAAAGGCGAATATCGGCAAGCCTCTCTGTTCGGGAATTGATCTGTATTGCCCGAATTGTGGAGAGTATCGCCATGCTGAGCATAGATTGGCGTTCACCGGCAGCGTATCGGCATACGCATAGCATCCCCGCCGCCGGCTTCGCCTGGGACTATCTTCGTCGTGACGATGACTATCATCGCGACTTCCAGAAGATAAGACGCATGAGGAAACCGGCGGCGCAGTCGCAGTCGCTGTCGGTGTTCTCGCAACGGTGGGGATTGCGATTTCCCGCGCGATCCAAACATTCCGCCGGATCGTGAATCGCTGTTCTGGCTGCCGCGTCTGCACCCGGAAGCCCTGCGTCTGGAAACCATGTCGCCCGACATCGCGGATGATACCGTCACGTCTGTCGCCCTGACCCGTCTTGCCGGGATCGACCTGCGTTCCGCCGAGGACGGCTGGCATGGCATCTGGACGGCGAACGGGGCGACACATCAGTTCTGGCTGGTCGGTGCGCCGCCCGAAATGGTGGCCCGTTTCGTCGTCACCTTGCCGCTGGATGCTTTGTTCGAGCTGCGCGTGCATGCGGCCCGGCGCTTCTGGCGCGCATTGAACGGCCGCTCGCCCGGCAGTCCGTTTCGCACCATGCCGGAGCAGCTACGGCAGTTTCACACCCTGTCGCTTCGGGCGCTCGACGCGCGCCAGCATGGTGAAAGCTACCGGACCATCGCCGAGGTGCTGCTCGGCTTTCGCGGCACCAAGGAGGATTGGGAAATCGATCCGCGCCGGAACCAGGCCCGCCGCCTTGTCGCCCACGCTGTCTACATGATGCAGGGCGGCTATCGCCTCCTGCTGCATTACCCGGTCAAGCTCACCCGTCGCCGATCATGAAATCATCCGCGCCAGAAAAACAGACCGAGCGCGACGGGACGCAGAGTCCGATTTGCGGGATAGAACGGTCAGTTTCATGACGAGTCCCAGTGTCAAGAACAAAGGTGCACGCGTCACCCTCCTATATTCAATTTCTCAAAAAAAGCTTTAATGAGATCTGTTGACACGAGTTCAATATCCGTCCGCAAAGTTTTCAGACTTTCCAGCGTAAATGCATTCGCGGCATTCGCGGCATACTTATTGGCGGCAGTAATAGAGCGATCAGCTCCGGCAGCTTGGTCAGTATCCTTTGCATTCTCTGCCATCTCAAGGAACAAGCGCCTATAATCGTCGACATGCACCGCATAGAGGATGTGAGCTTCTCCTGCGCGTCGGCTCCAGATGTCATGCTGAACACGATTGCGACGGTTACGCACGGAATCCAACTTATTCAGCAGATCCAGCAGCGTAACCAGTTCATTTCCAGACAGTTTTTCTTTGGCAATCGCCTCGGAATTCTTTGTTACTTGCGAAGCGCCCTGTTTTCCAAGTTGTTTCAGCGCATCGTCAGGTGTAGTTTCAAGCAAGACAGCATAATAGCACCCAAGATGTCCCTCGGCCACCGCCCAAGTAGCGGCGATTTTACCAATTTCCTCGGTGAATCCCGGCACTGACGTTAGAACGTGTGCGCCTGTCTCGAAAAACAGAGAGCCGTCACTATTGAAAATCTGAATTCCCATTGGCACTTTAACGGTCTCCTTGATAATTGATCTATTCTCAGGTTTTCAGTCAGGTCAACTGCTGACATTGCCTTTGATTTCAGCCTATTGACATGCGCGACCCTCCGCAACAGGCTCTTCGCGTTACTTGTTAGCTCCGCCTCGGTAGGTTTTCCTTCGAGCGGAGCCCGCTTCTCGTCCTTCAAATCAGCTTCCGCAATCTGACCCGACCTGTCACGGTTTCAGCATCAGGGGGGCCGCGAGAGTATACCCACAAATACGGCCCGCTACAGACCGCCGATACTTCGCCAGGGTTCGCCATAGCCCGCTGTCGCTGCCCGACAGCCGCACCAATGACGAACCGGAGGTGAATATCATGCCCGATCCGCTGGAGGGGTTGCCCCCACGACTTCTGCGCACGCCCGACGCGGCGCGCTTTCTCGGTATCTCGCTTCGCACGCTGGAGAAGCACCGCACCTATGGCACCGGCCCGACCTACCGCAAGATCGGCGGGCGCGTGGTCTATTCCGTCGACGACCTGCAAGCCTGGTCGGCGGAAGGCGCCCGCAAATCCCCCAGCGATAAGGATGCCGGCCGGGTCTTTGCGGCAAGGCGCCTGACGCCCGCCGAGCAGAGGAACCGCTGAATGTCCGGCGGTTACAGAAACCACCGCTGCGGGGTTGCGGCGGAAAGCGAGCGCCTGAAGCTCGACCCGTTCATCGTCGGCGCCGGCGACGCATCACCGCGTGACCAGCGCGATCTGATGGAGCGGCCGTTCTTTTCGCTGGCGAAGACGCCGCGCACGAAACCGATCCTCTATCACGCCGCTGATGTCGAGGTGCAGGTCTTCGCGATGCCCGAGCATGGCATGGCGACGATCTGGGACGCCGACGTGCTGATCTGGGCTGCCAGCCAGATCGTCGCGGCCGAAAACACCGGGTTTACCACGTCACGGTTCTTCCGCTTCACACCGTATCAGCTTCTCCGCGCCATCGGCCGGCCGACCGGAAACCGGCAATACCTGCTCCTGAAATCCGCGCTCGCGCGCCTGCAATCGACCGTCATCGCCACCACGATCCGCAACGGTGCGCATTGGCGTCGCCGGCAATTCTCGTGGATCAACGAATGGGAGGAAATGACGACGCGCGCCGGTCGCGTCGAGGGCATGGAGTTTGTCCTGCCCGAATGGTTCTACCAGGGTGTCATCGACCGCTCGCTGGTCCTGACCATCGACCCGGCCTATTTCCGGCTCATGGGCGGCATCGAACGCTGGCTCTACCGCGTCGCCCGCAAGCACGCCGGCCATCAGCCCGAGGGCTGGGCGTTCGAGGTTTCGCACCTTCACCAGAAATCCGGCAGCCTCGCACGGCCATCAGACTTCGCGCTCGACCTTCGCCGGATCGCCGCACGTCAATCTCTGCCCGGCTACCGGCTCCGGATCGAATGGGAAGACGCGCGGGAACTGCTGAGAATAGTGCCCGAAAACTTATCCACAGTGCCTGTGGATAACCATGTGAATGCTATCGGCACATCAGGCGCACGCAGTATCGGCACATCAGGCGCAAATCGTGCCGCACACTTTATAGAAGAATCTAACAAAGAATCTAACTCTTCTTCTTTGACGCGCACGCAGGCGAGCCATGGTGTCGGTGCCGTGCCGCGAGGTGCGCCATGATGTGCGCCCTCGATCTGTTCAGCGCCGCGGCCGGAGGCTGGTCGCTCGGCCTGCATCGCGCCGGTTTCCTCACCATCGCCGCCTGCGAGATCGTCGAATGGCGGCGCATCCTTTACGCAGAGAACAACCCCCATGTCAGACTCTACGAGGATGTCCGAGACCTCACGGCAGCTCGACTTGTTTCCGATCTTGGATGCCTGCCCGACATCATCGTCGGCAGCCCGCCGTGCCAGGACATCAGCAGCGCCAACACGAAGGGCAGGGGCATCGACGGGGAAAGGTCCGGCCTCTACCTTGAAGCCGTCCGCCTTGTCGGCGATTGCCGCCCTCGCTGGTTCGCTTTTGAAAACAGCCCTAATCTCAGAACTCGCGGTGCTGACCGGCTGCTCGGCGAGCTGGACGCGCTCGGCTACGCCTGCGAGCCGTGTGTGGTGGGTGCTTCGGATGTCGGCGCCAACCATGTCCGCAAGCGGTCATGGCTCATCGGTTACGACCCCCAGCAGCTTGCCGACACCCGTATCCCAATCCCAGCAGGGTGGCATCCGTCTGGAGGGGGGATCGGGCGCGCGCCGGGCGATGAAGGAGTCGGGCCTTTACGACCTGTTCCGCAACCGGCCGCTACCGACGCCGATGGCTTCGGACGGGATGAAGGATGGCGCTGGCGGCGGGGCGGGATCGACATATCCGCTGCGGATGATCCTGGCGACGCCGCGGAAGACGGACGCGGGTCGCGGCGGTCGGGGGGATGTGCTGAGCCAGTTGCAGGGTCATGCCAGTCGCCATGCGGGGATGATGCCGACGCCGGTGAAGCCGAATGGCGGGCGCAGGTTGAGTGCCCAGGAGATCGAGACGGGCAGGCGTCAGAACGGCGCGAAGGCGCAGATCGACACGCCGAACCTGCTGCGCCACGCGGCGGAAATCCTGCCGACACCGACCAAACGCGACAGCCGGATGGACGGCTGGAGTCCGGCCTACGATCGCAGGAAATCGCCGACGATGGACGCGGTGATGGACGGTGCGATGACGGATCGGGCGCCAGACAAATGGGCCGGAGCGCGGGCACTGGCGGCGATGCTCAGGAGCCATGGGCTGACTGGAACGGCGGCCTTGCCCGTCACCTACGGATGGATGATGGGCTTTCCGCCTGGGTGGCTGGCACGCGCATTGCGGTCGGCGGTCCACGCGGGACGGCTGCGGCCAGTCTGATCGTCGAAGCCTTCGGCGACGCCGTTCTTCCCCAAATCCCCGAGGCCATCGGACGCGCCATCCTGCGCACCGAAGCCGCGCTCGACGCGGTGCTCGGGCGCGATCCCCACTACATTCCAGGAGACGAGCAATGACCGATCGCACGCCCGGCGGCGCGCGTGGCCGCTCCTTGCCGGACGGCCCCGCACCCTTCACCACGCTGGTCGAACTGACCTGGCAGCGCAAGAAGATCGAGCACTGGATCAGGTTCGGCCGCAAGAGCTACGAACAGATTCTCGACCGCCGCCGCAGCATCGTAGGCTTCGCCCCCGGCAGCATTTTCGCCTTCGTCCGCTGGGCGGCTGGCGACTTCGGCACGGTCGCCTCGCGCATCGACATTGTGCGCGCCATCGGCCGGGGCGAGCCATTCCAGACGCTGCCCTTCGTTCGGCCCGGCGGCGATATCCTGCTGCGCCTGGATAGCTGGCCGAGGGTCCAGCGGGCGCTGGCCGCGATAGACGCGGTGGAAGCTCTCGGCCTCGATCCTTCCGAAGTCGCACCGGAACATTGGCGGCATGTCCACAACCGTCTGACCGCCGGCGAGGCTCCGCGGGCCTATACGCCCGAGCAGCACGCCGCCTGGATAAAGCGCCGGAGGATCGCACCATGACGCCCGCCGGATATTTCTGGACCACCTATCTCACGGCCCTGACCATCGGCAGCCTGTCGTTTCTCGACATCGCTCCGCGGCTGATCTGGAATGCCAGCGCCAGCGTGCCGGTCGGATTCTACACGCTGCGGGACGAGCCGCAGCCGCTCGTCGGCGATCTGGTTGTCGTCGACCCGCCCGAACCGCTTGCGACCTTCATGATCGAACGCGGTTACATCGCCCCCGGCGTGCCGCTGCTGAAGCATATCGCCGCGCTGCCGGGCCAGCGGGTCTGCCGCTTGCGATCCACGATCACCGTCGATGGCGTGGAGACGGGCGAGGCGCTGGAGCGCGACCGCATGGGCCGCGATCTGCCCGTCTGGCAGGGCTGCCGCATCATCGCTGAGGGCGAAATCTTCCTCATGAACATGCAGGTCCGGGACAGCCTCGACGGTCGGTATTTCGGCCCCATTCCCGCAAGCTCCGTCATCGGCCGGGCGATCCCGCTCTGGACCGATCCCGACAACGACGGTCGCTACGAATGGCGCGCGCCGATGCAATGACTGCTTCCCCGTCAGCGGGAGCGGTGCCCGCCGATGGTCTTTTCAACCTTACCGCCAAGGAGACTGTCATGCCCCAGATCGGTCAATTTACGCGCGAGGAAACCGGCTTCATCGGACACCTCGGGACGCTCTTTTTGCAGCAGGACATCATCATCGTCGCGGAGCCGTCCGGCGCGGAGAACGCACCGGATTATCGCGTTCACCTCTTCGACGGCATGAGCAACGAAACAGGCCCGGAGGTCGGCGCGGCGTGGAAACGCAACGGCGAGAAGGCCGGCGAATACCTCTCTGTGCTGCTCGACGACCCCGCCTTGCCGCAGCCGATCCGCGCCAACCTGTTCCGTGACGACGACGCGGGCACGTCATGGTCGCTGCACTGGAATCGCCCGAAATCGCGCGATGAGCGGGCATGAGAGCCATGCGTTTCCCTGTCATCCCCGCGCTCAAAAACCTCATCCCGATGTTCGCGGAAAGCCTGCTTCATCCCGCTGTCCCGCTCGGCCACCGGACGGCCGGGGCGCGCAGCGAAGGTCAGGGGCGGCCATCGGCCGGCGCTTCGCGCGCACCCTTGACCGCAGCGAGCACGCTGGCAGTCTGGTGTCATGGCGGAGACAGGACGACACGGTGTTGTGCCGTTCTGTTGGTGGCCGGGGCGCTGTCCATCTGCACTGGATCGGGCGTCGCGGTCGCGCAATCTGCGCCGATTGTTCGCCCGGCCGCCGCCGATCCCTATGCCGCGCACATCACCGAGGCGTCGAAGCGCTTCGGCATTCCCGAACACTGGATTCACGCCGTGCTACGCGCCGAGAGCGCGGGCGACGTGTGGGCCATCTCATCAGCCGGCGCGATGGGATTGATGCAGGTGATGCCCGATACCTGGGCGAGCTTGCGTGTCCGCCACCAGCTCGGCCGCGATCCCTACGACCCGCACGACAACATCATGGCGGGCGCGGCTTATCTGCGCGCAATGTGGGACCGTTACGGCAATGTCGCGGCGATGCTGGCGGCCTACAATGCCGGTCCCGGCCGCTATGACGAATATCTTTCGACGGGCCGGACATTGCCCGCCGAAACCCGCGCCTATGTCGCTGCTCTGGTGCCGGTTGTCGGCGGCGCGGCTGCATCGGCATCGCCCGTCGCGGCACCTGCACCGCCACCCGACTGGCGCGAGGCTCCGCTATTCGTCACACACCCGAATGACAGGCGGATTGCTGCTGCGCCGCCGTCCGCAGCGCAATCCGGCGACACCCGCGCGACCATTCCGGCGCGCGATCCTGTCCGCACGGAGTCGCAGGACGGCAGCATTTTCGTTGCCCGCGCCGACAACGGGGGAACGCCATGAGGGCGGCGTTCCCGCGCCCGGTCGCGCGCGTTTCGGTGTCCAGTCAGGTGCGTTGGCGTCTGGTTGGATTCCCGGCAGAAGGGGCGGAAAGGGCGGGATTTTCGGAGGGCAAGATTGAAGAAACCGGCACTCCGTTCGCCCGGTTTCGGAAATTGCTGTTGTCTGCACACTGGTTGGGGGCGGGGCGCGCGGCACCCCGGTTTTTTAGGCCGCGTGCCGCTGGAAGGCGCAAAGCCTTGGCTTTGCTGGGTTTCAAGCGGCACCATCGGCCGGAATCGGGTGTTTTTCCGCTTTTCGCGGCGGGGCATCGGCCATGAGCGCCGACGACGAGGATCGCTTCCGGCCGAAGCCCGGCCGCATCCGCTCCGACGCGCGCGGCGTCGGCGGCACGAAGAGCTTCTTCACCCAGGTCAAGAAAATCGCCCGTCAGCATGGAGGAACCCCGTCGCGCGGAATCTCGGGCAAGGGCAGCGCGCGCCGATCCGCCACTTCCGGCCCCCACGGTGTTCTGGATAGTGGCCGGGGTGTGAGACGGGGCCGCGGCGCGGCCTTCGTGCGCGCCCGCAACCTGTCGGGCGGATGGAGCCACCGCCAGCCCGGCAGCCGCCGCGTCGTTTTCAAACAGCGCGCCGTCCGGGGGGCATGGAAGAACGGTCGCGCCGCCGCCCATCTGCGCTACATCCAGCGCGACGGCACCTCGCGCGACGGAGAGCGCGGCCAGCTCTATTCGGCCACCGAGGACCGCGCCGATGGCGACGTCTTTATCGACCGCGGCAAGGATGATCGCCACCAGTTCCGATTCATCGTCGCGCCGGAGGATGGCGCCGACATGAGCGACCTCAACGGCTTCACCCGCGATCTGATGGGCCGGATCGAAGCCGACCTCGGCACGAAACTCGATTGGGTCGCGGTCAACCACTACAACACCGGCCATCCGCATGTGCATGTCATCGTCCGGGGAAAGGACGATCTGGGCGAGGATCTGGTCATCAACGGCGATTATCTCGTCCACGGCATCCGCGAGCGCGCGAGCGAACTGGCGACGCTCGAACTCGGCCCCGTCACCGAGATCGAGCAGGCCCGCAAACTCTCGGCCGAGATCGACCAGGACCGTTTCACCCGCATCGACCGGGCAATGGGAGAGGAAGCCGATGGCCGCTTCATCGACCTTCGCCATGAGCCGGACGAACCGAAGCGGCAGTTCGACCGCACGCTGCGCCTGCGCCGCCTCGCCAGGCTGGAGCAGATGGGCCTCGCCACCGAGCATGCGCCGGGTGTCTGGGAGTTGAGCGAGCGCATGGAGCCGACCCTGCGCGAGATGGGCGAGCGTGGCGACATCATCCGCAATATGCAGAAGGCGTTGCGCGCCGATGGTCATGACCGTGATCCGATGACCTTCCACATCCACGACGCCGCGCCCGAGACGCCGATCACCGGCCGTGTCGTCGACAAGTATCTGACGAACGAGCTGGGCGAAAACCTCACCGTCGTCATCGACGGGATCGATGGTCGCACCCATCATGTCCCCGGCATCGAACCGTCACGACTGGACGAGGCCCGCATCGGCAGCGTGATCGAGATCGGCCCGCCCGACACGGCAAGCCGCCCGTCCGATCACGCTATCGCCGGCATGGCGGAAGACGGCATCTACCGGCCGAGCCGGCATCTGGAGCAGGCGAGGTTCGAGGGCCGCGTTCCGGGGGGCGACTATGAGGGTTTCGTCGATGCTCATGTCCGGCGACTGGAGGCGCTGCGCCGCGCCGGCATCGCCGAGCGCATCGACGCCGACCAATGGCGTATCCCCGAGGACTTCGAGGCAAGGGCGGCCGACCATGACGCCCGGCGCAACGGGCAGGCTACCATCCGCATCGTTTCGACCTTCGATCTGGAGAACCAGATCGGGGCGGACGGCGCGACCTGGCTCGACCGGCGGCTGGTTGCGCCTGACGCATCCGACCTCGCGTCGGCCGGCTTCGGGCAGCAGGTCCGCGAGGCGATGGACCAGCGCCGCGAACATCATATCGACCAGGGCGACGCCATCCGCCAGCAGAACGGTCGTGTCTTCTACCGGCGGAATCTTCTCGCTACCTTGCGCGAGCGTGAGGTAGCCCGCATCGGCGCGGAGATGGCGGAGAGCAAGGGGCTGCCGTTCCGTGCAGCGGCGGACGGCGAGAGCGTCAGTGGTAAGTTTACCGGAACCGTGCAGCTATCGAGCGGCAAGTTCGCCATCGTCGAGAAGAGCCATGAGTTCACCCTTGTCCCATGGCGGCCGGTCATCGACCGTCAACTCGGCCGTGAGGTTTCCGGCATCATGCAGGGCGGTTCGGTTTCGTGGCAGTTGGGGCGGCAGAGAGGGATGGGACTTTGAAAGCCAGCACCCAGCTATTCCATTCGTTTGCGGAACAGCCATGCTGCGGCCGAGAGCGTAAGAACCGCTATCGCCACAAGCGGAATCGTGTTGGCGACAACTTCCGCCACGGGAATATCCTTGAGGAACACTCCCCTGACGACGACAAGGAAATAGCGCAGCGGGTTGACCAGCGTTATGGGCTGTAGCCATTCCGGCATGTTCTCGATGGGCGTGGCGAAGCCGGACAGCAGCATCGCGGGAACCATGAACAGAAAAGCGCCGAGAATGGCCTGCTGTTGCGTCATCGAAAGCGCTGATATGAACAGGCCGATTCCGACCACGGAGGCGAGGAAAAAGATCGCGCTGCCATAAAGGAGCGAGAGCGATCCTCGAAGCGGAATCCCGAAGATGAACACCGCCGCAAGAACATAGACGGTGATGTGGAACAGCCCGATCAGCATGGGCGGGGTGAGCTTACCGATCAGGATTTCGTGCGTGCGCAAAGGCGACACCATAAGCTGGTCGAACGTGCCCAGCTCCCGCTCGCGGGCAATGGATAGCGCCGTGACGATCAGACCGATCAGCAATGCGATGGCTCCGACAAGATTGGGCACCATGAACCACCGGAATTCGAGATTGGGGTTGAACCAGTTTCGCGGCACGATGCTGATCGCGCCCGGCGCGGCGCGCTGTCCAGCAGGAGTTTCGGCCGCCACCGAATTGACGATCTGGTTGAGATAGCCGCTGACGATCTGCGCGGCGTTGGAGCGGCGGCCGTCGAGGATGATCTGGATGTCGGTCGGGAGTGCAGCTTCGATATCTCGCGAAAAGGTCGGGCTTATCTGGATCGCCGCCAGAACGGTTTGCTCGTCGATGGCCTTGCGCAACTCATCCGGCGACGCCGCGTGCGTGATGCTTCGGAAGGTCGGGGCGCCTTCGATCCGCCGGACGATCTCATGCCCCCAGCGACCAGCGTCGCGATTCAGCACCATGACATCCACATTCCGCACTTCCAGCGTCGCCGCGAAGGAGAAGACGACAAGCTGGATGATGGGAGGAACGATGATGATGATGCGGCTTTTGGGATCACGAAGGACCGCTAGCAGTTCCTTGACGATCAGCGCCCTGAGCCTTGTCCACCACATCTCAGCCGATCCTCTTTCTGGTGCTGCGGGCGGCGATCAGGAAAAACACGCCTCCAATCGCCAGCATCATCGCGATGTTCCGTGCGAATAACGGCCAGATGTCACCGGCGAGGAACACCGATTGCAGGCTGGGGATCAGATAGCGGGCCGGCACGATCCTTGAGACTTGCTGAATGGGAAACGGCATCGAGGCGATCTCGAAGATGAAGCCGGAGAGCAGGAAGGCGGGCAGGAACGCCGAAAGCAGCGCAACCATCGACGCGAGGAACTGGTTCTTGGTGACGGCCGAAATCAGCAGTCCCTGACCGAGTGCCGGGATAAGGAAGGCGGAGCATAGCGTATAAAGCGCCACAACCGACCCTCGGAAGGGCACACCGAAGAGAAACACGGCGATCACGACACAGAGCGTCATCGCCAGTAGCCCCAGAATGAAATAGGGCAGTATCTTTCCGGCCAGCAGTTCCATGGCGGTGATCGGCGTCGCCATGATTGCCTCCATGGTGCCGCGCTCCCATTCGCGCGCCACCACAAGCGAGGTCAGCAATGTGCCCACCAGCGTCATGACGATGGCGATGGAGCCGGGAACGAGGAAGAAGCGGCTGCTGAGTTCGGGGTTGAACCAGAACCGCTGCTGGACCGTGACGGATGCGCTCGATATGGAGAGTTCGCTGTTGCGCATGGCCAGCCAGTTGGTCACCGTGCCTTGCGTATAGTTTTGCACGAAGTTGGCGGTGTTGGGGTCGGAACCGTCGACGATGACCTGCACCGCCGGTCCTCGTCCGGCTGCGAAGTCCCCGGTGAAGGTTGCCGGCAGGACGACGATACCGCCGATGCGACCGAGTGTGAGGTCGTCCTCGAATGCCCGCCTGTCCCGGCCATGAGCCACGTCAAAAGACTTAGATGCGGTGAAGGCGGCGGCGAGATCTTGCGTCAGCGGTGTGGAAGATTCGATCACCAATCCGATACGGGTGCGGCTGGCGTCGAGCGAAACGCCGTAACCGAAGATGAACAGTAGCACCATCGGCAGCACGAAAGCGATGAGAATGCTGCTCGGATCGCGCAGCACCTGAATCGTTTCCTTGCGCACCAGGGCGGCAAAGCGCCGGATACGGGCAGAAGCTTCCTGCGCGCTCATGTTGCCACACCTGCATCCGAACGCTTCACCAGGTCGATAAATGCGTCCTCCATGGTCGGGTCGGGGTTGTCCGGCGTGGCTACGCTGGCCTTCAACTCATCGGGCGTGCCCAGAGCGATGGAGCGTCCCCGATAGATCAGCGAGATGCGGTCGCAATATTCGGCTTCGTCCATGAAGTGCGTGGTGACGAGGACGGTCACGCCCTTTTCGACCAGCGCATTGATATGGGTCCAGAACTCCCGGCGGGTGATTGGATCGACGCCGGAGGTCGGCTCGTCGAGGAACAGGGCTTCGGGTTCGTGCAGCATCGCGCAGGCCAGCGCGAGACGTTGTTTCAGCCCCAGCGGCAAATCCTTGGCCGACATGCCCATGATCGGCGCGAAGTCGAAAATCTCCGTCATCAGCGCGATGCGCTCACGCCTACGCTGGCCGGAAAGGCCGTAAACCCCTGCGAAAAAGGCGAGGTTCTGCCCCACGTTGAGATCGCCGTAGAGCGAGAATTTCTGTGCCATGTAGCCGAGCCGGTTGCGTGCCTGCGCACCATCGCGCCGCAGATCGAAACCGGCGACGCGACCTTCGCCTTCGGTGGGTTTCAAAAGGCCGCAGAGCATCTTGAATGTGGTGGACTTTCCCGCGCCGTTTGGGCCGAGCAGCCCGAAAATCTGGCCGCGCGGTATCGCGAAGGTGATATCGTCCGACGCGGTAAAGTCGCCAAAACGCTTGGTCAGACCGTGCGCCTCGATGACCGGCAGACTGTCCTTCGCCTGAAAGCTGCGCGAAGCCTCGGCGAGTTTGGAGCGTCCGCCCGGCCCACCGCCGAGCAAGTCCACAAAAGCGTCCTCGAAACGCGGCGATGTCGGCGAGATGCGGGCCTGTGCCCCCGCATCCGCAGGAATCGCGGATTCAGCCTCAATATCGCGCCGGACCACGAGCCGGATCGCGTCGCCCTGAATAACGCCGTCGATCACGCCGTCGCGGTCGAGCGCCTTCGCCAATACCTGCCGGCGACGACCCGCGGTGTCGGTAAGCTTCAGGACACGGCCCTGGACACGCCCGGTCAACTCGTCGGGTCGTCCATCGAACAGGAGCTTGCCCTGATTGAGCAGCAGAACCGTATCGCAAGCCTCGGCCTCGTCAAGATAGGCGGTCGCCCAGACGACACCGATCCCCTCACGGGTCAGGTTCTCGACCATGGCCCAGAGGTCGCGCCTTGAAATCGGATCGACGCCGACGCCAGGTTCGTCGAGCAGCAACAGACGCGGCTTCTTCAGCAGCGCGCAGGCCAACCCGAGCTTCTGCTTCATTCCGCCGGAGAGTTTTCCGGCCAGCCGCGATGTGAACCGTTTGAGATCGGTGAAGGTCAGCAATTCGTCGAAAACGGCAGGGCGCTCGGCAGGTGGCAGCCCGCGCAGATCAGCATAAAGATCGAGATTCTCGGAAATGGTGAGGTCTTCGTAGAGGCCAAAGCGTTGCGGCATATAGCCGATAGCCGCCTGAATCTTCGCCGCGTCCTTCTGCGTGTCGAAGCCGAGCACCGAAACCTTGCCCCCGTCAGGCTGCATCAAGCCCGTCATCAGGCGCATCAGGGTTGTCTTGCCCGCGCCATCCGGCCCGACGAGGCCGGTGATCCGCCCGCCGCCGATAACGCCTGAGACACGATCAAGAGCCGTAGGCCCATTGCGCCCGAAGCTCTTCGTCACATCCGCCAACTCGACAAGGATGGGTGAAGAGTCGGGCGAAGTCATGTGACTGGCCCTGAACGAGAGACTCTGACAGTCACTGGCATGCCTTGCCTCAGACCTTCGTCGGCTTCGGAAACAATGACGCGCAACCGATAGACGAGATCGGTTCTCAGTTCCGGCGTTTCCACCGCTTTCGGCGTGAACTCTGCAACCGGCGAGATGAAACCGATCACGCCCCGGTATGGCCGATCCGGCGCGGTATCGGTCACGACTTCCACCGCCATGCCGGGATGGATGCGGCCAAGATCGGGTTCGCCGATATAGGCGCGCACCCATACGGGTTGCACGAGCGACAGCACATAGACCGTATCGCCTTGCGACAGGATCGCGCCGGATTCCTGCGCACGCGATAGAACAACGCCATCGGACGGCGCGCGCAGTTCGGCGTCGGCGAGCGACGTGCGGGCAGCGGACAGGTTCGCTTCCGCCGTATGGAGGTTCGCCCGGGCCGCAGCGATATCTTCCGCGCGTTCGCCCTCTTCCAGAAGCCGCAGCGCCTCGCGCGCCGACGCGGCACGCGCGGCGGCCATATCATGACTGGCCTGCGCCTCATCAAGGCTGGAGCGGGAGACCGCACCGCTCGGTGCAAGTGCGGCGACTCTTGCCAGCGTCTGTTCGGCGTTTCTCAGATCGGCCAGACGTTCTGCATGGGTGGCGCGGGCCTGCGCGATCTCCGCCATGCGCGGACCTGCCTCCATCTTCTCCAGCATCGCGCGCATGGCTTCCACCTGCGCCTCGGAGGCACGCAGGCTGTCTTCGAGCGGCTGCATGTCGAGGCGAGCCAGCACGTCGCCTGCAACGATGCTGTCGCCTTCCTCGACCAAGGCTTCGGAGAGGCGCCCGCCAACCCTGAATCCGAGCCGCACCTGTCGAATATCGACATTGCCGTAAAGAGTCAGGTGTTCAGAGGTGGAAGAAGCCGTCCAGCCCAGCCGCGCAGGCACGTCGAGAACATATGCCGCCGTTCCTGCCCCCGCGATGGCGACAACGGCCAGAGCGCGCAAGACCTTCTTGCTCATGACCGATCTCTCCGGCCGAAGGACTGGACGAGATCGGTTACGTGAGCACGCATGACATCGGTTTCCCGGTCGCCGATGGTCTCCCAGTCGAGCAAGCGAAGCGCGGCCGCCCGCGCCATTCGGAACACGAGAACGCCGCCAACCAGAGACAGGGCGCGCAGCCGCACATGCTCGTTTGTCGGGTCTTCCGCGAGGATAATCGCCGCCAGCCGACAGACGATGCCGAGCATCGGCCCCATAAGGGCGTCGTAGACCCGTCCGAAAGCTTCCGTTGGCGCCATCTGCTCCCTGACGATGAAGCGCGCCCAGGCCTCGGACTGATCGCTGATCATCAATCCGGCAAAGGTCTGAAGTCCGAGATCGAGCATCTGCCGCGCCTCATCCTCCCCGACCGCGCGACCGCTTTCATCCGCTTGCGTCAGACGGTCGAGCAGCGCCTTGCGAGGACTGGCAAGTTTCGCGGAAATGACCGCGCCGATGTGCTCGGCTGCCGCGATGTAGAGTCCTTCCTTACCGCCGAAGTAGTAGGGAATGGCCTGCTGGTTCACCCCCGCCGCCTCACTCAGCATTCTGGTCGTCGTGCCGTGAAAGCCGTTCAGGCCGAACACGTCGATCGCGGCATGCAGCAGTTTCTCTCTCGTAGCATCGCCCCGGTCGGCCTTCGGTTGTCTCATTGTCGGCTCCTTTTGCACGATTTCTTATCTCATTCGATTGATTAAGTCAATCAGATGAATTAATTTCCCCGTGCCGAATCTGAAGATCGTTCGGGAAAGAGTGTCAATGCGGCGACGATTACGAAAGATGTCCGACCCAGAGGAGCCATCGCTGCTGTTGCGCGGTCGCATTCCGCTGGCGTCGCTCATCCAGACACTCGCTGTCGCCGAATATCTGAACTTTCGCCATGCGGCGAACGCCCTCGGCATGAACCAGTCCACCGTCAGCATACGCATCAAGACGCTGGAACAGGATTTGGGCGTCCTGCTGTTCGAACGTCTGCCGCGGGGTGTGCGCCTGACCCCGGCTGGCCGGCACTTCGTCGAGCAGATCACGGCGGGCATCGGCCAGCTCGACCATGCAGTAAAGACCGCCGGCATGCTGGCGAGGGGAGACCACGGGCAATTGCGCATCGGTGTGCATGCCCTGATCCCCGATGGCTTCCTGGCTGCTTTGTTGAATCGCTATCATTTGCTGCATCCCGGTATCGACGTCGAGATCGCCGAGGGGACGGCGCGCGATATGGTGAAGAAGGTCCGTGCCGAGGAACTGGATCTGACCTTCGTGGCCGGAACGCCCGATGTTCCCGACTGCCATTCCCGGCCAGTCTGGTCCGAGGCATTGCTGGCGGCCGTGCCGGAGCAACACACTCTGGTCGGACGAGAGAGCGTGACATGGGCCGATCTGGTGGCCGAACATTTTGTGGTCCGCCTCGGCGGCACCGGCCCACAGGTTTACGACCACATTATTCTTCGCCTTGCGGGCAGATGGAACCAGCCAGCCATCCAGCGTTTCGATGTCGGTCGCGGCACGCTGATGTCGATGGTCGCGCAAGACTATGGCGTGACCATCGCCAGCGAGGCGACATCCCAGATCCCGGCACCGGGCGTGGTGTTCCTGCCTATCCTGGACGAGCCGGAGCCAATCACTTTTTCCGCCGTCTGGTTGCCGCAGAACCGAAGCCCGGCGCTCACGAATTTGTTGAACCTCGCTAAAGAGGCAGGGCGTGCCGCACGCGCCGTCTGATTCTCTCGAACAGGTCAGAGAAGCAGGCAGTAACCCGGACCGGCATGGAGCCGAACCATCCTATTTCTTCGCCATGGTATCCGGTAGCCCTCCTGTATCCGCTTTTCTGTTGCCTCTCGTGAAAACGCCTATTCTCTGATCGGCTCCGTCTCTCTTGTCGATTGGAGCCACTATGCGCGGAGGTCGAATACTCTGGGGTCAGATCACCGTTGTCTTCACCATCGTTCTGGTGATGACCTGGGTGGCGACGCAATGGACAGCCTGGCGGCTCGGCTTTCAGCCGCAGCTTGGAAACCCATGGTTCGAACTGGCAGGCTGGCCAGTCTATTATCCCCCGGTCTTCTTCTGGTGGTGGTTCTCGTTCGATGCCTACGCGCCTGCGATCTTCGTCGAGGGCGGCATCATCGCGGTATCGGGCGGCTTCCTCGCCATCGCCGCCGCGATCCTCATGTCGATCATCCGCGCGCGGGAAGCGCGCAACGTCGCCACCTACGGTTCTGCGCGATGGGCCGAGGATCGGGAAATCCGCGCTGCTGACCTGCTCGGTCCCGATGGCGTCGTGCTCGGCCGATACGATCGGGACTATCTGCGCCATGACGGACCAGAGCACGTTCTATGCTTCGCCCCCACGCGGTCGGGCAAGGGCGTCGGCCTTGTGGTGCCGACGCTGCTGACCTGGCCGGGAAGCTGCATCGTCCACGACATCAAGGGCGAGAACTGGACCCTGACCGCCGGCTTCCGGGCGAAGCATGGCCGCGTCCTGCTGTTCGATCCGACCAATGTGAAGTCGTCGGCCTACAATCCGCTACTGGAGGTGCGGCAGGGTGAATGGGAAGTCCGCGACGTGCAGAATATCGCGGATATTCTGGTGGACCCGGAAGGCAGCCTCGACAAGCGAAACCATTGGGAGAAGACCAGCCACAGCCTGCTTGTCGGCGCGATCCTGCATGTCCTCTACGCGGAGAAGGACAAGACGCTGGCGGGCGTCGCCAGTTTCCTGTCCGATCCCCGCCGGCCGGTGGAAGCCACCTTGCGGGCGATGATGGACACGCCGCATCTCGGCGAGGCGGGCGTTCATCCCGTCATCGCATCGTCGGCCCGCGAGCTGTTGAACAAGTCCGAGAACGAACGGTCGGGCGTCCTTTCCACCGCCATGTCGTTTCTCGGCCTCTACCGCGATCCGGTCGTGGCGCGCGTCACCGCACGATGCGACTGGCGCATTGCCGATCTGGTCGGCAGCCGCCAGCCGGTCACGCTTTATCTGGTTGTGCCGCCGTCCGACATAAATCGCACCAAGCCGCTTATCCGCCTGATCCTTAACCAGATCGGCAGGCGGTTGACCGAGGAATTGAACACGTCCGGCAAGCGCCATCGGCTGCTGCTCATGCTGGACGAGTTCCCCGCGCTCGGCCGGCTCGATTTCTTTGAATCGGCGCTCGCCTTCATGGCGGGCTACGGCCTCAAAGGCTTTCTGATCGCCCAGAGCCTCAACCAGATCGAACGCGCCTATGGGCCGAACAATTCGATTCTCGACAACTGCCATGTGAGGGTCAGCTTCGCCACCAACGATGAGCGCACGGCCAAGCGCGTGTCGGATTCCCTCGGCACAGCGACCGAGATGCGCGATTCCACCAACTATGCCGGCCATCGGCTCGCACCATGGCTTGGGCACCTCATGGTGTCGCGGCAGGAGACCGCGCGGCCGCTGCTGACACCCGGCGAGATCATGCAGCTTCCGCCCTCCGACGAGATCGTCATGGTGGCGGGAACGCCGCCGATCCGGGCGAAGAAGGCGCGCTATTTCGAGGATGCGCGATTGCAGGAGCGCATCCTGCCGCCGCCCGATATGTTGGCCGATCCCGTCGCCGCGAACGTATCGTCCGACGACTGGTCGAGCCGCGTTATCGCGGTGGTGAACAGGTCCGCCACGAGCACCGCCAGCATGGTCGAGGGCGATCCCGACAATGCCGGCATCCGCCGTGAGCCGGAATTGCCCGAGCACGAGGAAATCGTCCCGCCGCCGCCAACGCCTGCCCAAGAGTTCGACATTCTGGACGACGAGCCGGACGTGGATGCCGCCAAGGCGCGAGCCATGCGGCAGCGCCTGCGCATCGTCGCCCGGCAGGCGTCGATGGACCCAGCCGACGGCATCGAACTGTAAGGAGCCACCAGCTATGCAGAGCAAGACCCGCATGAACGTCTATTTCGACCCGGCGCTGTTGAAACAGGTCGAGGCGCTGTCGCTGCGCCGCAACGTCTCCAAATCCGCCGTGATCGAGGCCGCCGTCGCATCCTTCCTGTCGGCCGACGCCTCCGAGCGGCTGGAGGCGGTATTCGCACGCCGCATGGACAAGCTCGGCCGTCAGATCGACGGACTCGATGAGGAACTGGCGATCCTGGGCGAGACCGTTTCTCTGTTCGTCCGCTTCTGGCTGACGATCACCCCGCCACTGTCCGAGACCGCACACGCCTCGGCACGGGCGAAGGGCGCGGAGCGGTTCGACGGTTTCCTGCAAACGCTGGGGCGCAGGCTGGCGACAGGCGACAGGTTCCTCAAAGAGCTGTCGCGCGATGTCGATTCGCTGCGAAGCGACAGCCTGAATTCAGACTCCGGCAGGGCCAATGGCGATCCCGCCTGAATATTCAATCCCGCCGATTACCGCCGTTTCTTCGCTATAGCCGCACGGCCTTCGATAGTTGTTGCCGAGGCCCAAATTCCGGCTCTTTTAATCATCCCCGATCCAGGGCCGCATGTCGAGCGGCCCCTGAACGCAAGGGGACGACATGGCGGAGACTCATCAGAAATCATTGGCGACTGCACGCGGCGCGCGCATGCTGCGCACCGCGCTCGGCCCATCCATTGCCCGGTTTCTGGAAGACCCCGCCGTGGTCGAGGTGATGCTGAATCCCGATGGCCGCCTCTGGGTGGATCGGCTTTCGGAAGGGCTGGCCGATACTGGCGAGACGCTGAGCGCCGCCGATGGCGAACGCATCGTGCGCCTGGTCGCGCATCATGTCGGAACAGAAGTTCATGCCCGCAGCCCGCGCGTCTCGGCCGAGCTGCCGGAAACCGGGGAGCGGTTCGAGGGATTGTTGCCGCCCATCGTGGCGTCGCCCACCTTCGCCATCCGCAAGCCCGCCGTCGCGGTGTTCACGCTCAATGATTACGTGGCCGCTGGCATCATGTCGGAGGGTCAGGCCGCGACGTTGCGCGAAGCCGTCGCGTCCCGCGCCAATATCCTCGTGGCCGGAGGCACTTCGACCGGCAAAACGACGCTCACCAACGCGCTCTTGGCCGAGGTGGCGAAGACGCAGGATCGCGTCGTCATCATCGAAGACACGCGCGAACTGCAATGCCGCGCCGAAAACCTCGTGTCTATGCGGACGAAGGACGGCGTGGCGACGCTCTCCGATCTCGTGCGCTCCTCGCTGCGCCTGCGTCCCGACCGTATCCCCATCGGCGAGGTGCGCGGTCCCGAAGCTCTCGACCTGCTCAAAGCTTGGGGCACCGGCCATCCCGGCGGCATCGGCACCATCCATGCCGGTTCCGGCGTCGGTGCGCTGCGCCGCCTCGAACAACTCATCCAGGAGGCCGTCATCACGGTCCCGCGCGCGCTGATCGCCGAGACCATCGACCTTGTTGCCGTTCTCGCCGGGCGCGGATCGCAGCGCCGGCTCTCCGAACTCGCCTGTGTCGAGGGTCTTGGCCCCGGCGGCGACTACCGCATCACCCCCGCATCTTCATCCCCCAACCCAACAGGAGAATCCTCATGAACCACCACACCATACGCTTCCGCCGTTCGCTTGGGACGGCCGCCGCCTTCATCTATGTCAGCCTGGTCCTCACACCAGCCGCCCATGCCTCCGGCTCGTCCATGCCGTGGGAAGCGCCGCTCCAGAGCATCCTTCAGTCCATCGAGGGGCCGGTAGCGAAGATCGTCGCCGTCATCGTGATTATCGCCACCGGCCTGGCGCTGGCTTTCGGCGACACGTCGGGCGGCTTCCGCCGCCTGATCCAGATCGTGTTCGGCCTTAGCATCGCCTTCGCGGCGTCAAGCTTCTTCCTGTCGTTCTTCTCGTTCGGCGGCGGGGCGCTCATCTGATGGCGACCGGCTTTGAGGCACTCGACGCGGTGCCGGGATTTTCGGTCCCGGTCCATAGGGCGCTGACCGAGCATATCCTGCTCGGCGGCGCTCCCCGCGCCATCGCCATCATGAACGGGACGCTGGCCGGGGCTGTGGGTCTCGGCCTGCGCCTCTGGCTGGTCGGCCTCGCCATCTGGGCCATCGGCCATTTCGCGGCCGTCTGGGCGGCGAAGCGCGATCCGCTCTTTGTGGAAGTCGGGCGCAGGCACCTGCGCATCCCCGGCCATCTGTCGGTCTGAGGGAGGCGCAGCCATGATGAACCTTGCAGAATATCGCCGCACCGCCGCCCGTCTCGCAGATTTCCTGCCCTGGGCCGGGCTGGCCGGCTCCGGTGTCGTGCTGAACAAGGACGGGAGTTTCCAGAGGACGGCGAAGTTTCGCGGTCCCGATCTGGATTCCGCCGTCGCCGCCGAACTGGTCGCCGTCGCCGGCCGCATCAACAATGCCGTGCGCCGCCTGGGATCGGGCTGGAGCATCTTCGTCGAGGCACAACGCAGCGAGGCGGCGACCTATCCCGACAGCACATTTCCCGACGCTGCATCTGCGTTGCTGGACGCCGAACGGAAAGCTGCCTTCGAGGAAGCTGGCACGCATTTCGTGTCGGGTTACTTCCTGACCTTCCTATGGCTGCCGCCGGCCGAGGACGCCGCCCGCGCGGAATCCTGGCTCTATGAGGGCCGCGAGCAATCCGGCGTCGATCCATGGGAAGCCCTGCGCGGCTTCGCGGATCGCACCGACCGCGTGCTGGCGCTGCTCGACGGTTTCATGCCGGAATGCCGCTGGCTCGATGACACCGGCACGCTGACCTATCTGCATTCCACCATCTCGACCAATCGCCATCGCGTGCGCGTGCCGGAGGTGCCGATGCACCTCGACGCGCTGCTCGCTGACCAGCCGCTGACCGGCGGGCTTGAGCCGCGTCTGGGCGACCAGCATCTGCGCGTCCTGACCATCACCGGCTTTCCCACTGCGACGACGCCCGGCCTGCTCGACGAGATGAACCGCCTGCCGTTCTCCTACAGGTGGAGCACGCGCGCGATCCTGATGGACAAGACCGATGCGACGCGGCTGCTGACCCGCATCCGCCGGCAGTGGTTCGCCAAGCGCAAGAGCATCGCCGCGATTCTGAAAGAGGTGATGACCAACGAGGCGTCCGCGCTTGTGGACACCGACGCGGCGAACAAGGCGCTCGACGCCGACATGGCCTTGCAGGAACTCGGCGCGGACATGGCGGGCATGGCCTACGTCACGGCGACCGTCACCGTATGGGATGCCGACCCGCGCGTGGCGCAAGAGAAGCTGCGCCTGGTCGAGAAGATCGTTCAGGGCCGCGACTTCACCGTCATGGCCGAAACCGTCAACGCGGTTGACGCATGGCTCGGCAGCCTGCCCGGACACGCCTACGCCAATGTCCGGCAGCCGCCCATCAGCACGTTGAATCTCGCCCACATGATCCCGCTTTCGGCGGTGTGGGCGGGGCCGGAACGGGACGAGCATTTCGGCGACGCTCCATTGCTTTACGCCAGGACCGAAGGCTCAACCCCGTTCCGGCTAAGTCTCCATGTCGGCGACGTAGGCCACACCCTCGTCGTCGGCCCCACGGGCGCGGGAAAATCCGTGCTGCTGGCGCTCATGGCGCTCCAGTTCCGCCGCTATGAGGCTAGCCAAGTCTTCGCCTTCGACTTTGGTGGCAGCATCCGCGCTGCGTCGCTCGCCATGGGCGGCGACTGGCACGACCTTGGCGGCGGCCTGACGGATGGCTCGGACGCTTCCGTCTCGCTCCAGCCGCTCGCCCGCATCCACGACACTTATGAACGCGCCTGGGCCGGTGACTGGATCGCCGCCATCCTCATGCGCGAGGGGCTGGCGATCACCCCCGAGGTGAAGGAGCATCTTTGGACGGCACTGACTTCGCTGGCGTCCGCGCCGGTCGAGGAACGCACCATCACCGGCCTTGCGGTCCTGCTGCAATCCAACGATCTCAAACAGGCGCTCCGGCCGTTCTGCGTCGGCGGTGCCTATGGCCGGCTGCTCGACGCCGAAGCCGAACATCTCGGCTCGGCTGACGTGCAGGCGTTCGAGATCGAGGGCCTTGTCGGGACCGGCGCGGCTCCCGCCGTGCTCGCCTATCTGTTCCATCGCATCGGCGACCGGCTCGACGGGCGGCCGACGCTGCTCATCATAGATGAAGGCTGGCTTGCGCTGGACGACGAGGGTTTCGCCGGCCAGCTCCGCGAATGGCTGAAAACGCTGCGCAAGAAGAACGCCAGCGTCATCTTCGCCACGCAAAGCCTGTCCGACATCGACGGCAGCAACATCGCGCCCGCCATCATCGAAAGCTGCCCCACGCGGCTCCTGCTCCCGAACGAGCGGGCCATAGAGCCGCAGATCACAGCCATCTATCGCCGCTTCGGGCTGAACGACCGCCAGATTGAGATTTTGGCGAGGGCCACGCCCAAGCGGGACTACTACTGCCAGTCGCGGCGCGGCAATCGCCTGTTCGATCTGGGCCTGTCCGAAGTCGGCCTCGCGCTCTGTGCCGCATCCGCCAAATCCGACCAGATGCTCATCGCGCAGATCGTCGCCGAACACGGCCGCGACGGCTTCCTCGCCGCCTGGCTGCGCGAGCGCGGCGTCGATTGGGCGGCCGACCTGATCCCCGACCTCATCAATCTCATCCCCCAGTCTGAGAAGGAGTCCCAGCCATGACCATTCGTCGTTCCCGCGCCCGCCGCTTCGCCGTCGCCCTGATCTCTGCGCCGATTGCCACCTTGCCGATGTTTCTGGCTCCGCCCGCCTCGGCTGCATGGATCGTGTATGATCCAAGCAACTACGCGCAGAACCTGCTCACGGCGGCCCGCACGCTGGAGCAGATCAACAACCAGATCACTTCGCTTCAGAACGAAGCGCAGATGCTGATCAACCAGGCCCGCAATCTCGCAAGCCTGCCATATTCCGCGCTCCAGCAGCTTCAGCAGAATGTGAGCCGCACGCAACAGCTTCTCGCGCAGGCGCAAAGCATTGCCTTCGATGTCGGACAGATCGACCAGGCATTCCAGCAGAAATACGGCAATATCTCGCTGTCCGCCACTGACACGCAACTCGTCACCGACGCGCGGTCCCGCTGGCAGAATACGGTCGGCGGTTTGCAGGACGCGATGCGTGTGCAGGCCGGTGTCGTCGGCAATATCGACGCCAACCGCACGCAAATGTCGGAACTTGTCGGACAGAGCCAGAACGCGACCGGCGCGCTGCAAGCCACGCAGGCCGGCAATCAGCTTCTCGCCCTGCAATCGCAGCAGCTTTCCGACCTGATCGCGCTGATGTCGGCCAATGGCCGTTCGGAGGCTCTGATCGAAGCCGAACGCGCCACCGCCGCCGAGCAGGGCCGCATCCAGCGCGAGAGATTTCTGACGCCGGGCAGCGGGTACCAGCCGGGCAATGCGCAGATGTTCCACAACTGAGGGCGCGGCGATGGACGGCAAGATGCTGGCCCGGCTGGGCGCGCTCGTTTTCGTCGCCGTTGCGATGACCGCGGCGGCGATCGAGATGACCCGCAAGGAAGATGTGGCGGTGTCCAAGCCGGTGCGTCTTCAGCCCCCGCGCGATCCGCTGCGCGAAGGGCAGCGCCGGTGCCAGCAGCTTGGGCAGGACGCGGCGGGCGACGCCGGATGCCTGTCGGTCTGGGCCGAGAACCGCGATCGGTTTCTCGGCCGGACGCCGGTGCCCGCCGCCCCGCATCAGAACGGGGGACAGTGAACCATGGGCGGCACCGGCGTCATCGACAACTTCCTCGGCGTCTTCACGTCCTACATCGACAGCGGGTTCGGCCTGCTCGGCGGCGAGGTCGCGTTCATTGCGACCTCGCTCATCGTCATCGACGTGACGCTGGCCGCACTGTTCTGGTCCTGGGGCGCCGATGACGACATCATCGCCCGGCTGGTCAAGAAGACCCTGTTCGTCGGCGTTTTCGCCTACATCATCGGCAACTGGAACAACCTGGCGAAGATCGTCTTCGAGAGCTTCGCCGGTCTCGGCCTCAAGGGATCGGGGACAAGCTTCACGACTGCCGATCTTCTCCGACCGGGCAAGGTGGCGCAGACCGGCCTCGACGCCGCCCGGCCGCTGCTCGATTCCATCTCCAACCTGATGGGCTGGATCGCGGTTTTCGAGAATCTGGTGCAGATACTCTGCCTGTTCTTCGCTTGGGCGCTGGTGATCCTCGCCTTCTTCATCCTCGCCATCCAGCTCTTTGTCACCTTGATCGAGTTCAAGCTGACCACCTTGGCGGGGTTCGTCCTGATCCCCTTCGGCCTGTTCGGCAAGACCGCCTTCATGGCCGAGCGCGTGCTTGGCAATGTCGTCTCTTCCGGTATCAAGGTGCTCGTGCTGGCCGTCATCATCGGCATCGGCTCGACGCTGTTCAGCCAATTCACCGCAGGCTTCGGCGGCGCGACGCCGACCATCGACGACGCTATGGCGATCGTTCTGGCCGCTCTGTCTCTTCTCGGCCTCGGCATCTTCGGTCCCGGCATCGCTTCCGGTCTCGTTTCGGGCGGCCCGCAGCTCGGCGCAGGTGCCGCCGTTGGCACCGGCCTTGCCGTTGGAGGTGCCGCCCTTGCCGCAGGCGGTGCGGCCGGTCTTGCCGTCAAGGGAGGCGCTGCCGCCATGTCCGGTGGAGCCGCGGCAGTCCGCGGTGGCGCGGCCACAGCAGGCGCGGCATCCGCCGCCTACAGCATGGGTTCACTCGGCCAGCCGGGCGCGGCCGGTGTCGCCTCCGGCCTTGGCGGTGTCGCCCGCGCCGCAGGCTCCGCCGCCGTCTCGCCCCTGAAGCGCGCCGCTTCCAAAGCGTCGGAAAGCGTCAAATCCAGCTTCTCCGATGGCGCACGCGCAGCCTTCGGCGTGACGGGCGGCTCATCTACCGCAGGCACGGTCGGAGGCAGCAGCGCCGCCCCCGCAGCCGCAGCACCATCGTCACCGACTGCCGGTCCCCCGACCTGGGCGCAGCGGATGCAGCGATCCCAGGCCGTCAACCACGGCGCCACCATGGCCGCCCACGCCGTGCGCTCCGGCGACGGCCACGGCGGCGGCTCTTCCGTCAACCTTTCCGAAAGTGACCGCTCATGAGCATCTTCAAACGTCCATCGACCCATTACGGCAAGACGCCCGAACCCGAGACGCCCTATCAGAAGGCCGCACAGGTCTGGGACGAGCGCATCGGCTCGGCCCGCGTTCAGGCGAAGAACTGGCGATACATGGCCTTCGGCTCGTTGATCCTGTCGGCCGGTTTTGCCGCCGCCCTTGTCTGGCAGTCCGCGCGCGGGACCGTGGTGCCCTGGGTCGTGCAGGTCGATAATCTTGGTCAGGCGCAGACCGTCGCAGCCGCCACGGCCGATTATCGGCCGACCGATCCGCAGATCGCATGGCATCTCGGCCGCTTCATCGAGCAGGTCCGCGCGATTCCGGCTGACGCCATCATCGTCCGGCAGAACTGGCTCCGCGCCTATGAATGGACCACGGATCGCGGCGCGGCCGCCCTGAACGACCATGCGCGCAGCAACGACCCGTTCACGAAGGTCGGACGGCAACAGGTCGCCGTCGAGGTCTCCAGCGTCATCCGGGCATCGAACGATTCCTTCCGCGTCGCCTGGACGGAACGGCACTATGAGAACGGCCAGCTTTCCACGACCGAACGCTGGACCGCGATCCTGACCATCGTGATCCAGCCCCCGCGCGACGCCGAACGGCTGCGCGCCAATCCGCTCGGCATCTACGTCAATGCAATCTCATGGTCGCGGGAGATGAGCCAATGACCGAACTTCTCCCCGAGCAGGATTCCGGCTGCGAAACTACGTTTCTCCGTAAACCCGCCTTTGCGGTCTTGCTGCTGTCCGCCACCATGCTGGCCGGCTGCGCCACCAACAAGGTGCCGCAGTTCAGCTACGACGCCGACGTGCCGTCGCTGCCTGTCGTGCAGGCCGCCGTCACCGATGACCGCCCCCGGCCATTGCACACGCCGCCCGCCTGGACGGTCGCGCGCGGCGGAACCGCTGCCGGAACCCCGGCGGGCCGTGTCGAGAACGCCAATGCTGCCGCCCGCGTCGAGCCGCGCCGCGAGGGCTACTATAACGCTATCCAGATATATCCATGGTCGGAAGGCGCGCTCTATCAGGTCTATGCCGCACCTGGACAGATCACCACGATCGCGCTGGAGCCGGGCGAAAGTCTGACCGGCGCGGGGCCGATCGCGGCAGGCGACACCGCCCGCTGGATCATCGGCGATACCGAAAGCGGCAGCGGAACGTCACGCCGCGTCCATATCCTCGTGAAACCAACCCGGCCGGACATCATGACCAACCTCGTCGTGACCACCGACCGGCGCACCTACATGATCGAGCTGCGCGCCCGCGAAGCCCTCTATATGCCGTCCGTCGCATGGGCCTATCCGGCACAGCCGGCAGGCCAGCGCCAGACCGTTCCCGCTGCGCCGATCATTCCGGCCGAGGCGGCCCGCAACTATCGCTACGGCCTGACCGGAGACAGTCCGCCGTGGCGGCCCATCTCCGTCTTCGACGACGGCCGCCGCGTCTATGTCGTCTTTCCGCGCGGCATCGTGCAGGGCGAGATGCCGCCGATCTTCGTCATCGGTTCCGATGGCGAGACCCAGATCGTCAATTCCCGTATCCACCAGAACATCCTGATCGTGGATCGCCTGTTCGGCGCGGCCGAATTGCGCCTTGGCAGCGGTGATCGCCAGCAGACGGTCAGGATCGTCCGCATCGAGCAACGGCAGGCTGCACAGCCGGCAAAGGCGACCGGAGAATCCCCGTCATGACCGAAGACACGACCCCTGTAGAAGCCGCAGCGGACACCACCGCACCCATGCGGCTGCGTGCCGAACCGCCGCGCGTCACCCGTCTGTCCCGCAAGATGCTGGCCGGCGTCGGAGCGGTCGCGCTGTTGGGGATCGGCGGGGCGCTGATCTATGCGCTCCAGACCCGTGACATGAGCGGCAGCGGCGAAGAGCTTTACTCGACCGAGAACCGCCCCACGGCCGATGGACTGTCCGGCCTGCCGCGCGACTATACCGGACCCGTCCTGGGGCCGGCCTTGCCGGGCGATCTCGGCGGCCCGATTCTCGATGCGCAGAACCGGGGCCAGCCCGTCACGCCGCCCGCAATGGCGACACCCACCCGCGATCCCGCCGAGGAACGTCGTCTTGCCGAAGAGGAAGCCGCGCGCGTCAGCCGCGTCTTTTTCCAGACTGCACCGGGAGCGGGAACAGCAGTCCCGAGCCTCGCCGGCCTTGGCCTCAACGGCCAGCCCGGCGCGACCGGCACACAGGACAGGCATACGGCCTTCCTCAATGGTCCGGTGGACCGGCAGACGGTTGCCCTCGACCGCATCATGGCTCCCGCGTCGCCCTACATCCTTCAGGCCGGGGCCGTGATCGCGGCGGCAATGATTACCGGCATCCGTTCGGACCTTCCCGGCCAGATCACCGCGCAGGTGACGGAGAATGTCTATGACAGCCCCACCGGCAGCCTGCTCCTGATCCCGCAGGGTACCCGCATCATCGGCCAATATGATGCCGGCGTGACCTTCGGCCAACGCCGCGTGCTGCTTGTCTGGAACCGGCTGATCCTGCCGAACGGCCGCTCCATCGTGCTGGAGCGCCAGCCCGGCGCGGATGCCAGCGGCTATGCCGGTCTTGAGGATGGCGTTGATTATCACTGGTGGGATCTGATGAAGGCCGCTGGCCTGTCCACGCTGCTCGGCATCGGCACCGAACTGGCGACCGACGACGAGGACCGGCTGATCCGCGCCATCCGCGACGGGGCGCAGGACACCATCAATCAGGCCGGGCAACAGATCGTCCAGCGCCAGTTGCAGGTCGCTCCGACGCTGACCATCCGGCCGGGCTTCCCGGTCAGGGTCATCGTCACCCGCGATTTAGTGCTCGAACCCTACAGGAACTGACCATGGCGAAGCTGAAACTCGGCCCTCTGGCTGACGACAAGCCGGTGAAGGTGACGGTGGAACTGCCCGCGCAGCTCCACCGCGATTTGACCACTTACGCCGAGGTGCTGGCCCGCGGGAGCGGTCAGCCCGCCGCCGATCCCGTCAGGCTGATCGTGCCGATGCTGGAGCGGTTCATCGCCACGGATCGCGGTTTCGCAAAGGCGCGGCGGCAAAGCAACTAAGGTCGGTCTTCTGACCTCAGATGCGAAAGATGATAATGGTAGCAAGGATGATCGCGATCTGGACGCCATCGATGCAGTGCTCTTAGTGCGTTTCAATGCGGCACCAGTCCTTCGGATATCGACGACGTTCTCGACGAGGTAGCTTTTCTGCTAAGGTAGATTGTGGTATCCGAGTAGTGTGTTGGTTGTGTCGCGCTATAATATTTGGCAGCAACAGTGAGGTAATTTTTTCGATTTACTGTACGGTTGAAATGTCAAAATGTCTCGAACATTGAGGGTTATTCGTGAGTTTGCGCTTCTCTAATGAAGGTCCGGCATTTCCAGAGAAACTTGTCAATGCATTACTGACTGGTGACGTCGTATTTCTTTGTGGGGCTGGCGTTAGTGCGCCTCAGCTCCCCGGCTTCGGCGGATTGGTGCGGCAGTGTTTCGAGCGTCTCCGCTTGGAGATGAATGCATCTGAAAGCCAATCGTTCGATGCCTATCGTTACGAAGAGGTCTTGGGGTCGCTCAGCCGCAGGATTGTCAATCCAACGGAATTTACCCAGACAATCACAGAATTGCTGCGCCCACCGGCAGAACCCGATCTTGGTAACCACCGTACGATTTTGAGATTGTCACGAGACAGAGAGAACCGGCCTGCAATAATCACCACCAATTTTGACACCTTGCTTGAGCAAGCGTTGCTCGAGTTCGATGATACAAAGCAAGTCCAGGCACTAAGCTTCGCGGGGCAAGATCTACCATCTCCGGGCAGCGCAGGTTTCGGTGGAATCATCCATCTTCATGGGCGCATCGCCGACGAGGCAATCGAACTCAAGGAAACACCACTGGTCGTCACAAGCGCTGACTATGGTGATGCCTATATGCGTTCAGGCTGGGCATCCAGATTCCTGTTCGACCTGTGCCGATGCAAAACCATCGTCTTGATTGGTTACAGCGCCGGCGACGCCCCTGTGCGCTATTTCCTAAATGTGCTCGATGCGGATCGTCAGCGTTTCCCCGATCTCCGTCATGTTTATGCCCTCGCTGATGTCGCCGCGCGCGGGGAAGCGGACACCCGCTGGGAAACTCTTGCGGTCACACCAATCTTCTACGAATACATGGCCGACCCCGAAACGGGAGAGAAAGATCACGGAGCACTCTGGCGCGATCTCGAAAGGCTCGCCGACGTCGTTGAACGCCCGCGTGCGACACGTCACGCTTGGGCGCAGGAGATTTTAGCCAAGCCGTACTCTGATGCCGATACCGCCGAAATCGATCGCGTTGCATGGTTATTCAATGGCCGCCGCGATCTCTGGGCTGTTGCTATTGCGACGATCGAGGATGCGGCGTGGCTCGACTTCTTCGCCGATCGCAAGCTTTGGAACGAGGCGGATGGGGCATGGGTTGTCGCAGCGTGGGTGGCGCGTAGCTTTGAGTCGGTAGAAAGGTATGGATGGGCGATAGGATGGATGAGAAAGCTTGGCAAGCCCTTTGCTGCTGAGATTTCCCGGCGACTTCGACAAGCGAAGGGGCTTTCAGAATTCTGGCTTCGCGCATGGCGTATACTATCGATTAGTCAAGCGGAGCACAAACCAGATTGGGACGAACGGTCCTACGCCGTTCAGCAGACACTGAGAAGTTCCGTGGTGCTCAACACCGACCTAGAGAAAGCAGTCGGCCTTCTGAAGCCAGTGCTCGAACTTACGCCTAATCGCGGCAATCTCTATGGCGAGCCTGCACCTGCAATCCCTACCCAACTCAGTCACCTGACTTGGCCGCGATTAGATGTGAAAGATCGCGGTGGCGCGCGTGAACTGCTTGATGCCGTTATCGCGGTGCCGCAGGCGTGCGCTATCATGAGTATCGCTACGGCCCAACTCCAATCGGTCGTCGGCCTCTCCCTCGATATTGATGCCATTCGTGGTGACTATGATAGTAATGACTTTAGTGTGCCCTCTGTCGAGCCGCATGAGCAGAACAAACATCATGATGGGCCGATCTTCCTCGTTGAGCTACTCGCACGTCTACTGCGTGCCTCGGCCGAAGCGGATCGATCCGCGACGCGCGGACTGACTGAAATTTGGCGAGCTATGCCCGGGATGCTCGGTACTCGACTCTGGCTACATGCCCTTCGCAGTCCGATCCTCTTCACCGCGGACGAGGCGATTTCTGAGTTGGCGGAATTGTCGCTTAGTCATTTTTGGCATGTGCGTCGCGAGCTCGCGCTTGTATTGCGGGACCGAGCAGCGGACGCGGATAGTGAGCTGCTATCGGTAGTCGAGCATCGTATCTTAACCGAAGGTGAGGTCTACTACGCGCGATATGAGATCGAGGAAGGGCAAGTCGATTGGCGGGCTCATGCGCGCGATACCGCTGTTTGGCTGCGGCTCAACATGATAGGTACTGCTGGTAGGCTATCTGACGCAGGTATTGCTGAGTTGGCCGCAATCAAGGCGCGCCGTGACTATCTTGATCGGGACGTCGCGGATCGCGACTACTTCGGCTCCTACTCGACTGGAGTGCGATGGGTGGCTGGCGACGCCCAGCCAATCAAAGATGCCTCACAGCAAGATCGTCTTGAGGTGGCGCGCGAAGCCATTCGCAGCCCAGATATCGAGAAACGGGAGGGCTGGAACGCCTATTGCCGTAGCGATCCTAATGGTGCATTCGATACGCTTAGCCAAGCTCCGCTTGATGAGGCGAATGCACCACTTTGGCACGACTTGATTGGATCAATAGCCTTTCCAAAAGACCAGCATGATCCGACCTGGGACCAGCTTGTAACCAGTATTTTCGCAACGCTTGAACCCGCAACCGAAGCATTTCTGAACCTTATTATTGGGCCGTTGGCAGATCTCTATTGCAGTGCGCCGCGTCGCACGGCTCCAGGGATCTCGGCGTGGTGGCCACGCTTACTTAGCACTACGATAGCGCAGAATGACGTGCCGTTTGAGCCGAGCAGGGAGCTTCTTTTTGAAGCCTTTAACTCTCCAGTCGGTCGCCTTACCCAGGCAGCACTGGCCGACATCGAAGAATCTCAAAAAGCAGGTGAACCAGTCAAGCAGGAAGTTCTCGATGCCATCTCTCAATTGGCTTCGACCGCTGGGCGGCAGGGTTTACTGGCGTCTGCAGTATTGGTCGAAGCTGTGGGTTTCGTTTTGGCAATCGAAGGGCAACAGGTATCTGGCATCATAGATGCTGCGCTGACCGGAGACACAGCCGAAGCGATGGCGCTAAGGTCCGTGCTCGTAACTTATGCCGACTTAACAGTGTCCGCCTCACGAGCATTTAGCGTCCATGTCCTTCGGGGCGTTACCGAAATTGATGACAAGCCGGACAGTGCTACAGCGGCGGCCGCGAAAATAATCGCCCCTGCGCTGTCCATTGTGCGCGGAGAGGCTGATGAAGTCCATTGGGGTGTTACGCTTGATGAAGTCGCTCGCGTATTGAGAGTTGGCCCGCCAGCTTTGCGGAAGGGGGCCGCTGATATCCTCAAGCAATGGATCACCCAAATTGAGGGAGGCCCAGCGGCTGCTTGGCGGACTGGCATTGGCCCCTTGTTAGCCAAGGTCTGGCCGCGCGAGCGAGCGCTTCGCCAGATGGAGTTAACTCGTCATTTTGCGGACTTGGCAATCAAAGCTGAAGAGGCATTTCCCGAAGCACTTGAGTGGGTTCTACCCTATCTCAGCGTGATTGAGGGGCATTGGGGCGTATATGTGATAGAGGAGTCTGAGGCACCCGAGAAATTTCCTCGCGAGACGCTGACGCTGTTATGGAGGCTGTTCGGCATCGACAGTACGGGTGATCTTTATGGGATACCCAAGATTCTCGATCGGCTTATCGCAGCAATGCCTGCAATCGAATTTGACCGACGTTTGCAGTGGCTAGACCAACGTGCAATCCGCTACGATTGAGCAAAAGCCCGTAACTGCCTACTGCTTTTTGCAGATTGCTGTTTTTAAACAGCGACTTCCAGCGAATGTCGGTATCGGAGGTTGCGCGCCCCCGCAACCAATTCCGGCATAAAGCACTGATTGTACAAGTCTAGCAATAGCATACACCGAAAACGTCCGGACACACCAAGCCCCGCATCGTGAAGATCGCGGGGCTTTTGTCGTTCAGGGATCACGACGCAACAGGGGAGGGAAAGAACTGCCACCTGCATCATCGTCGCCGTTCCGCCCTTCAACCGCGTCGAGCACTCTCAGGACGTTCAAGGGAATTGAACCGCTCCGGGTTTGCCGGAGGCTGATTTTCGTTAGTTACGCTGCCCTAGATTCATTTTCCAGAGCTGCGTAGAAGTTCACCTCAGCTTCGGCTGGCGGGATGTTCCCGATCGGCTCGAGCAGT
>NZ_JANFPI010000012.1 GCF_026552795.1 Ectorhizobium quercum | reverse complement strand
GAACACGACAATGCAGCCCTTTCCGAACAGACCGCCAAGGCGCTGACGGCGGCCTCGCAGCTCGGCGGCGAGGTGCATGTGCTGGTCGCCGGCTCCGGTGCGCAGGCCGTCGCCGAAGCCGCCGCGAAGCTTTCCGGCGTTTCCAGGGTGCTTCTGGCCGACGATGCCGCTTACGCCAACGGCCTGCCGGAGCCGCTTTCCGAGCTGATCGTCTCGCTGGCCCCGTCCTATGACGTCATCCTCGGAGCGGCGACCTCCATCGCCAAGAGCGCGCTGCCGCGGGTCGCCGCCCTTCTCGACGTGATGCAGGTTTCGGAAATCGTCGAAGTCGTCTCCGCCGACACGTTCAAGCGGCCGATCTATGCCGGCAACGCCATCCAGACGGTTCAGTCGACCGACGCGAAGAAGGTGATCACCGTTCGCACCGCCTCCTTCGCCGTGGCGCCCGAAGGCGGCTCGGCGGCCATCGAGGCCGTGGCGTCCACCGGCGACAAGGGCACCTCGCGCTTCGTCTCGGAAGAGATCGCGGCATCGGAACGTCCGGAGCTGACGGCTGCGCGGATCATCATCTCGGGCGGCCGGGCGCTGGGGTCTGCGGAGAAGTTCAACGAGGTGATCCTGCCGGTGGCCGACAAGCTGGGCGCCGCCGTCGGCGCATCGCGCGCGGCGGTCGATGCCGGCTATGCTCCGAACGACTGGCAGGTCGGCCAGACCGGCAAGGTGGTGGCGCCGGAGCTTTACATCGCCGCCGGCATCTCGGGCGCGATCCAGCATCTGGCCGGCATGAAGGATTCGAAGGTCATCGTCGCCATCAACAAGGACGAGGAGGCCCCCATCTTCCAGGTCGCCGACTACGGCCTCGTCGCAGACATCTTCGAAGCCCTGCCCGAACTCGAAAAGGCGCTGTAGCCACTTCACACTTCATGAGTTGGGAACAGCCCGAACCCGGCGCTTTCCATCGTCATGCCCGCGGCGAGTAACGCAGGGAAGATGATGGAAAGAGCACTGGCTGTGGCAAGTGCGCTCGTCATCATGGAAGCCCGGAATCCCACTGCGCCAATCCCTTCAACGGAGGATGTAATTACCTGCGATCCCGAGCCTCTTGAAACGATCTACCGGGCTTGAACCCTTTTATATCTATGATCGGATTGAGCAATTGCCGTGCCTGGGCTGAATGTCAGCCCTCACAGGATGATCGCTTGCTCATAGCTTTTCACCGCAGCGCCCCTCGGGTACGACATGCTGCTTTCGTCTAACAATGGCCCAATGCGAACTAAGCTGCAATCAACTGCTTGCAAGTCTCGGCTCTCAAAAGGGGACAGGCTGTGCTGTGTCCCACACAATCCTGCCTTTCAACTCCCGACGTCATTGCGGACGTTTGTGCCCGATTTCAGATGGAATCTCTGGGGGCGGCGCGCTTCGTGGTTATTGTTGGCGGTATGGTCGCAGACCATCGTGCGATTTTCGAGGACCTAGCGCGCCGCTTGAAGCTTGTCGAAATTCTCGAGCTATTCGTGGAGATGGGATGGCCCGATGCGCGCCGGCTGCTCTACCGACTGCCAGAGGCGCTTCGATAGCTGCCGTTGGCTGCGCTCCGGGCCTCCGGCCAGCACGGCGTGAGCCGGTGAGCGACCGCCTCCCAGTCTGTGAGTGTGGAAACAGACGGACTTCTACCGACCCTTCACCGCCATCGCAATGATCTTAATCGAAACGGCGGCTTTCGGGAGAGTACAAAGACAGCCCCACCGACAGAAATGAAGGCGCGAAGCGGACGTGCCTATTTAGGAGGGGTATAGAAGGCAATGGAGCAGATATTAGTTCTCATCGCTATTCCGCACGGCCCGCCAAACACCGCCGAATGCCCTCTAGCGTGCGATATTGCCGCCGATTGCTGCCGAAGGGACTGCGCACGCGCGACATGTATGTCCGCGACCTGCATATCGACACGATCAAGGTGAAGACGCGGGACTTCTGATGACCGTTGGACTTGACGTGTATTAGTCATTGACTAATATGCAGTCACTGACTAACAGGAGGCCGTCATGGGTATGACAACGATGACCATCCGAAACCTGGACGACGCGCTGAAGACGCGCCTGCGCGTGCGTGCCGCTCAACACGGTCGCTCGATGGAAGATGAAGCCCGGGATATCTTGCGTTCGGCGTTGTCCACCGAAGGGACGCGCGGGAACTCGCTGGTCGAAGCGATCCGCGCGCGGGTGGCCCCGTTGGGCGGAGCCGACCTGGAGCTGCCGCCACGCGAGCCTATCCGCACGCCGCCGGACCTGGCATGATCATTCTCGATACGAACATCCTGTCGGAAACGCTGCGGCCGGTGCCAGAAATCAAGGTATTGGACTGGCTTGAGGCACAGCCTCGCGCAGCGGTCTTCACCAGCAGCGTGACACGCGCGGAACTGCTTTACGGCGCGCGACTGTTGCCAGAGGGGCAGCGCAAGGTCGCTTTGCTGCAAGCGATCGGTGCAATCTTCGGAACGGATCTGGCCGGACAAGTGCTGCCCTTCGATGACGACGCGGCTGATGCGTATGCGCAGATCGCGGCAACGCGCCGGGCGGCCGGCAAGCCGATCAGCCAGTTGGATGCGATGATCGCGGCGATTGCCAGGTCCAGAGGTGCAGGCCTTGCGACGCGCAACGTGAAGGACTTCTCGGACTGCGGCATCGATCTGATCGACCCTTGGAACCTGTAATTTCTGAGGTGGCTGCGAGGACGTGAGCGGATGCGCTTCCCGCGTCCGCTGATCAAATTTCCGGGTTGGGAGAGATGATGATGGCCACACACACGCATACACACCAGACACTGAGCCTATCGGCTGGGTCGCCAACCTGATCGCGCGCAAGGAGAACGGCTGGAAGGTGGTCAGCGCGAGCCCGGACGTCTGTAAGACGCCGATGGGCAGCAGCACGCCGCCCGTGCCGTATCCGGTGGTCGACGACCTCAGTACCACCAGCCAGCCGGCGGGAAGCAGTGGCATTGCTGCCACTACTTTCAACGCGGCAGGACTGCATCCCAACACTGTCAGCCGCTATGGAGGCACCCTGACGAACTCGGCCATCGACGCATACCGGGTCGAAGGCGAGGTATTGACTCATGTGCAGGAAGGTGGATTTTGGGACGGCGGTCCATTGCAATCCTTGCTGGGAGGGGCGATGCCCGACGCGGTTGGCACGCCTCACCAGCTGCCAGGTCATGGGATCAACCGCATCAGCCGCCACGGCATCGAACAGCAAAAGCAGGAAGACCAGGCCACGATCCGTTCCGCTCTTGGACAGGGCGGAGGGGCTTCTGGCAGCTGGTCGGGCGGTGCGTCGGGAGGGTGGTAGGTTGTGGTGATGCGCTGCGAATTGACGAAGAAATTCTTGCTGATTCTGGTGCTGGCATGCACCGGCCTTTCAGGATGTGACATGAAACGAGAAACCCCGGCCACATACTTCGACGGAACCGCACGCGAAGCCGCTCAGGCCATTGATGCCGGCGACATTGCCCGAGTGCGCGTCATGATCGAAGGCGGTTTGCCGATCGATCAGCCAGGCCGTAAGCAGGTCACACTGTTGTGGTATGCGATGTTCAAGGAGAACTTCGATGCGGTCAAAGCCCTGACGGCGCTGGGATCGAAGCTCGATGAGCATATGGTGAAGGGGCTGGGCACGCCGCTGCATGCTGCGCTCGTCCATCGCGATCCCCGCTATCTGCAAGCCATGCTCGATGGTGGACTCTCGCCGGACTACCAGAACGCCGACGGTACGAACCTGCTGCAGTGGGCCATGCTTGGCTCCGATGCGCTGGACCGCGTCAAACTGCTGGTGGAACGCGGCGCCGACGTCAATCTGCACGACAGCATCGGCGGCATTGCGTTGGATGAGGCCGTGGACTCCATGCATCCCGAAATTGCCATTTATTTGGTGGAACACGGCTCCAGAGTCGACAACGTGTTGACCAATGGGTCGTCTACGGCCTGGGCAGTGCATCAGACGCTGGCACGTCTGCAGCCAGGTGCATCGGCCGCCCCCGTTACCGACATTAGCCTCGATGGCTCAGGTAAGCCGACGGAGCGCGACAAGACGCCGCCGCCGGTAAGCAACCAGGACGAGGCCACCAACAAGCTTCGCGCCGACTTCGAGCGCTTGCGCGACCTGATGGTTTCGCGTGGCGTCACGTGGCCGCCGGAGGCGCCCGAAGCGGTCCGCGCGCAGCGCAAAGCCCAGGGCTTGGAGGTGGCCGAGTAGCCACCAGCCACTTCGCCCGCTCTTGCTCCTTCCGCTCTATCTTCTTCCCCGCTCCCTTCGTCGCGACACCCAGGCCACGGTAGGCTTTGTATGGCGCTCGAAATCGATATCAAAAAATACTACGCCTACGACCCCACGATCGACCGGTCATTCTGGGTTGAGAACGGCAGAGGTAATGAGAGAATGAACGTCGAACTGAAACCATGGCCTCCGGAGGCCACATGAGAGATGAAGACTTCGAGGTGTTTATCGAGGAATTCGGTGAAGCTAGCCACTCTTTTGCTGTTCCGGAGGATGTGATTGATCGGTGGCGCGGTCGCCTTCCCGAACAACTTTTGACTTATTGGAAGGATGAGGGGTGGTGCTCTTACGCGGAAGGGTTGTTGGCGACCGTCAATCCGCAAGAGTACCAGGACTTGATCGCCACGTGGCTAAAAGGAACGGTATTTGAAGCATTAGACGATTACCATGTCTTCGCGCGCTCCGCTTTTGGGAAATTATATGCGTGCGGCATCCGGACTGGTGCTAGCCTTACGATTTCTTGCCCCGTTCATGCCATTATTGCGCTTGCGAACGATGTTAAGCCGCAAAGCGAAGATAGCGTAAATGGAAGTGTTTCTGCGTTCTTCGGTGCAGCTATGCAATCGTCTTTTGATATCGAGGATGAGGATGGGGAGCCGATGTTTAGGAGAGCGGTCGAGAAGTTCGGTCCCTTGGATGCCGATGAGATCTTTAGTTTTGAGCCCGCCATCGTGTTTGGCGGGAAAATGGCCTTGGAGAATTTGCAGAAGGTCAAGCTTCACCAGCATTTGATGATTTTGCGTCAGCTCGCTCCTCCTAAAGTTCCGTTCTCGGACGTCGATATCGACCGCCTGATGCCGTGATATCGATATTGACCGCCTGATGTCATCATAGCCGCGCTTGCGGGGCCGGATTTCATCGTGCGAGCCGACGAGAGAGGAACATTGGCCCGGCGAGTTCCCCTCAGTAGTTATGGGGAATTGGGTGGAGAAACTGGCCCAGGAGATTTTTAAAAGGCGAATAACTATGGCTAAAGAAGCAATCTTGTCCGTCACCTTTACTGCCGGATGTGCGATCAACCGCGATATGTATTACGTGGCCAGTTCTCCGGACGCCTGGAGAGAGGCGGAGGACACGCCCTACTCGGTCATGTACTTTTATCAGCATCAGACGGAGAAAAAGTGGTTCTATCACGAACTGCCGGACTGGAACGTGGTCTCTGTTTGCTATCGGCCGCCAGTGCAGGGCGCGGAGCGGATAGTGCATGCCCTGACCGAGGACGGATATGTCGAGACCTATAGCAGGAGCGGGTCCTCGACGGAGAACTTACTGGCTTCGCTTTCTGATGACGACTCCGAACTTGAGTACCTGACCCAGATCAGATGCGTCGACGGAGCCTTGCTCGTATGCGGTGACGCCGGAAGGATTTACTGGAAAGAGCAAGGTGCATGGACTCGTATCGATCAAGATCTCGCTGCAAGAGTTTCCGACTCTGGCGAGGTTGGTCCCAGCACGCTTCTCCTACTCAACGATGTTGGAGTGGCAAACGATGGAACGATTGTCACGGTTGGCTCCGACGGCTTCATCGCCTATTTTGATCGTAAACAGTGGCGAGTGGAAGAAAAGCTGACGGGCTCTCAACTGAACCGAGTGCAGGTTGAGTCGGACGGAACTCTCTGGATTGCCGGAAGTCAGGGGACGGTCTTGACAGGGAAGGTGGGGACGAAGCCGACGGTCGTGACGAGAAAGACGCTGAAAACCGATCTTTATGCGGTGACGGTATTTCAGGGAGTACCCTACTTTGGCGGCGAGGCGGGAGTTTTCAAGTATGTCGACGGAAAATTGGAGCCGATTGTCATTGATGGTGTGCCATTCACTGAGGTAGTTGTCGAACTTGAAGCAAAGGATGGCGTTCTGTGGCTTCTTTCCGCGAAGAAAATCCTGCGTTTCGACGGCAGTGATTGGGAAACATTCGAGCATCCAGGAAACATTGATCCCGATACAAGACGTGTGATGGGTCAATGAAAGGAGCCTGCTTCGCGTAAAGCCGCGCTTGCTTGGGAGTTGATGTGAGAGACGAGGATTTCGAAGTTTTCATTGATGAGGTCGGCGAGGCGGATGCGAGTGTTTCCGTGCCTGCCGATGCCATCGAAGCAGGGAAAGGAAAGCTGCCCGATCAGCTTCTCGCTTACTGGCAGGCCGAAGGTTGGAGTAGCTACGCCAAGGGCTTGTTCTGGACGGTGAATCCGGAGCCGAAGGCCAAAGAGGCCGACGACCGTGATTTTGAAGTGAGAACATTCTTCAGTGCCCGCGATGCTGCTGATGGAGACCTGAAGGATGAAGGCAAGCGCCCGCTTTTCCAGCGTGCGCTGCGGGAGCTTGGGCCACTAGCGAGCGACGAGATTTATGGTTTCGAGCCGCCACTTGTCGCCGGCGGTCGTCTTGTTCTTGAGAACCTGAGAAAGGTCAAGTTGGAGCCGCACTTGAGGATATTGAGGCAGTTGTCCCTGCCAAGGATTCCGTTCTCTGGAGCGGATGTCGAGGGGCTCCTGCAAGGACGATAACGGATACGCACGAGCGGATGATGGGCTGCTGGCGGTCCCGGGGGCCGTGGCGGCTCCTCATGATTTTTGGAGCTTTGCCGGCTTGCATGAATCCAATGGATGCCCATTCCGTCCTCAGTCGTTCGCCCGCGCTCCGCGCCGCAGCTGAGCGCGCGCGCTTTACCAGCCCCGACCAATGTTGGAGGGGGTGGCACGTCGCGCATCGTTTCGCCTGCTCGAATGGCCACACCTTTCTGGCGCCACCGGCACAGCTGCTGGCCGGTCGGCTCCGCTGCATACGGTGCGATATGCAAGCGCGTCTCGACACCCTCCATGCGCTGGCCCGCAGCGCTGGGGTCATTTGTACCAGCCGCTCGTGGCAGGGCGACGGTGCGCTGTACGACTTTCTCTGCAGCGCGGGACATCGCTGGCAGCGGCGAGGCAGGCACGTCAAGCGCGGTGCCGCCTGCCCAACCTGCGCCCGGGAGCGAGAGCGAAAACGAAAGTTGCTGGCCAATGGCCTGCAACTGCTACAGCGAGCCGCGCGCAGTCACGGTGGCCAAATCGTCCGTGCGGGGTCGAGGAAGAGAGGGAGATACCAAAAGGCAGGCACGGTCACGGCGTGAGGCCTGCCATCAGCGCGCATAGCGCTTGCTACCGACGGGGCACGCGGAATGAAAAGCCTCTTGCCAAGATTCTGTCCATCAGCCCTAGCGGACTGGTGAAATTGTATTCTGGATCAACGACATGGCTGCCAAATTCGAGTCCCGCTACCCGCTCCATTACCGGCTTCCCGTAAATTCCGTCGAATTCCATTAAGATATTGAATTGGAAGGCTAGTCCTTCACCGTACCCTTTTCGGTGACGCTTCGCCGAAAGGGTGGTGCCTTGCCGTAACTGGTGGGACTGAGCGGCTGGGGGAAATGCGCGGCCGCCGTCTTTAATGCCCCGAGAGTTTCCGGGCGATTTCGACGATGATCGCGCCGAGCGTTTCGCGAACCTCCGGGCGGGCCTCGGCGCTGGTCATGGACACGGCGATGCCCGCCGCCGGCATTCCCCGGTCGTTCAGGATCGGCGCGCCGAGACAGACCATGCCCTCGCGGATCTCGCCATTGTCGACGGCATAGCCGAGCGTTCGCCAGCGCTGGACGTCCTGTTCGAATTCGACCGGGCCGCGCACGCTGTTCGCCGTGAAGGGCGGATGCCAGGGACCGGCGATGCGGGCGCGGCGCTCGGCCTCGGGCAGGGCCGAAAGCATCGCCTTGCCGGTTGCGGTATAGACCGCGGGCAGCTGCATGCCGGCATGGAAGATGAAGCCGAGCGGCTTGTCTGCGTTGTGGCAGGCGAGGTAGACGACGCTCGCCCCGTCGAGTGTCGAGAGCGTCACCGTAAAGTCCGAGAGCCGCCTGTCATGGGCGAGGAGATGCTGGAACTCGCTCACCAGCGATGAGCGGCGCAGGAAGGCGGCGCTCCAACTGAGCGGCCGGGGCCCGGGGCCGTAGCCGCCGGGGCCGAATCGCAGAAGGCCGAGGCCGACGAGCGTTTCGCAGATCCCGTGGACCGAGCTTTTCGGCAGTCCGAGATGCCGGGCGATGTCCGACACGCCGAGGCTTTTCGGCATGTCCGCGATCAGGTCGAGAACCGCCACGGCGCGCACCACCGCCGGAACGCGGCCCTTGCCGGTCTCTTTCGCTGCCTGCCCGTCGTCCTGTCCGTCTGCTTGCATGTGTTCCCCTCCCGTCTGCGTGGGTCGATGATTGACAATTGTGTGCGCTGCGATATACGTTCAGTTTATGGAATGATGTTCAGTATATTGAACGATATTTCTGCCAATTCATATCTAATCGGGGAGGCCGAAATTGTCTAATCTGAAAGATCCGAGCCTTCTGAAGGGTGCCTGCCTTGTGGATGGAGCTTGGGTGCAGGCCGCTTCGGGGGAAACGATCGACGTGACCAATCCGGCCGATGGCTCTGTCGTCGGCCGCGTTCCGAATCTGGCTCCGGAAGAGATGCCGGCGGTGATCGCTGCCGCGCGCAAGGCGCAGAAAGACTGGGCGGCGCTGGCGGCGAAGGATCGTTCGGCGAAGCTGCGCCGCTGGTTCGAACTGATGCTGGAAAATGTCGACGACCTCGGCCTCATCATGACGCTGGAGCAGGGCAAGCCGCTGGCCGAGGCGAAGGGCGAGATCGCCTATGCCGCATCCTTCATCGAATGGTTCGCCGAGGAGGCGAAGCGCGTCTATGGCGACACCATTCCCGCGCCGCGCGCCAATCAGCGCATCACGGTGATCCGCCAGCCGGTCGGTGTGACCGCGGCGATCACGCCGTGGAACTTCCCGGCGGCGATGATCACCCGCAAGGCGGCCCCGGCACTGGCCGCCGGCTGCTCGATGATCGTGCGCCCGGCCGACCTGACGCCGCTTTCGGCGCTGGCGCTGGGCGAGCTTGCGGTGCGCGCCGGCATTCCGGCGGGCGTCCTGCAGGTCGTGACCGGCTCCGCCTCGAAGATCGGCAAGGTGCTGACCGACAGCGAGGTGGTGACGAAGCTGTCCTTCACCGGATCGACCGAGGTGGGCCGGCTTTTGATGGCGCAATGCGCGCCGACCATCAAGAAGATGAGCCTGGAGCTTGGCGGCAACGCGCCCTTCATCGTCTTCGACGACGCCGATCTCGATGCGGCTGTCGAGGGCGCCATCGCCTCGAAATACCGCAATGCGGGCCAGACCTGCGTCTGCGCCAACCGTCTCTATGTCCAGCGCGGCATCTATGAGGCGTTTGCGGCGAAGCTGGCTGAAAAGGTGAAGGCGCTGAAGGTCGGAAACGGCATCGAGCCCGGTACCGAGATCGGCCCGATGATCGAGCCGAAGGCGCTCGACAAGGTCGAGGACCATATCGCCGACGCGGTCTCCAAGGGCGCGAAGCTGATCCTCGGTGGCAAGCGCCTCGGCGGGCTCTACTTCGAGCCGGCGATCCTGACGGGCGTCACTTCCGAGATGAAGGTCGCGAAGGAGGAAACCTTCGGCCCGCTCGCGCCGCTTTTCGTCTTCGACACCGAGGAAGAGGTGATCGCGATGGCGAACGACACGATCTTCGGCCTTGCCGCCTATTTCTACACCCGCGACCATGCGCGGATGGTGCGGGTGTCCGAGGGGCTCGAATACGGGATGGTCGGGCACAATACCGGGCTGATCTCGAACGAGGTGGCGCCGTTCGGCGGCGTCAAGCAATCGGGTCTCGGCCGCGAAGGATCGAAATACGGGATCGAGGAATATCTCGAACTCAAATACATCTGTAGCGCCCTCTGACGCTGCCTTGGGGCAGTTCCGGCGAAAGTCCGGATCGCGTTCTAGCGTCCGGAACTGCGTGGAAAATCGAACGATAGAGCGTTTCGGCATGCGCATGAAAGGCCGTAACGCTCTGGCGCCGGGGCCGTGAGGCGGCAGGCCGGCAATCCGCATTCAAATGACAGGGAGTGAGAAAATGACCGACGGGATCAAACCGTTTTCCTTCGACACGCCGGGCTCGATGCAGGTGGAATGGGGCGGCGCGCGCCGCCTGGGCGAACTGCTTTCGGGCTGGTTCTCCGAGCGCAACCTGCTGATCGTCACCGACAAGGGGCTGCACAAGGCGGGCGTGCTGGACCCGGCAAAGGCGTCGCTGGCGAAGGCCGGCTTCACGATCAGCGTCTTCGACGACGTGGTTGCCGATCCGCCGGAGGCGGTGCTGATGTCCTGCGTCGCACAGGGCAAGGAGATCGGCGCCGATATCGTTCTGGGGCTCGGCGGCGGTTCGTCTATGGATATCGCCAAGCTCGTCGCGGTCCTGCTCGTCAGCGAACAGGAGCTTTCGCAACTCTATGGCATCGGCAAGGTCGAGGGCAAGCGCGCGCCGCTGGTGCAGGTGCCGACCACCGCCGGCACGGGTTCGGAGGTGACGAACATCACCATCCTGACCACCGGCGAGACGACCAAGATGGGCGTGGTGTCGCAGCAGCTTTATGCCGACCGCGTGCTTCTGGACGCGGAACTGACGACCGGCCTGCCGGCGGTGCAGACGGCCGCGACCGGCATCGATGCGATGGTCCACGCCATCGAGGCCTTCACCGGCCAGCACAAGAAAAACCCGCTGTCGGACGTTTTCGCCTGCGCGGCGCTGAAGCTTCTGACGCAGAACCTGATCGCCGCCTGCAAGGACGGCACGGACCGTGCGGCGCGCGAGGGAATGCTGCTCGGTGCGAATTTCGCCGGCCAGGCCTTTTCCAATAGCCCCGTCGGCGCCGTTCATGCGCTCGCCTATCCGCTCGGCGGGCATTACCACCTGCCGCACGGGCTGACGAACGCGCTGATGCTCGGGCCGGTGCTGCGGTTCAACATGACGGCGGCAGCTCCGCTTTACGCGGAACTTGCTGACGTGGTGATCGGGCCGTCGAACGAGGGCGTCCAGGCGCGGTCGGCGAATTTCGTGAACTTCATGCAGGACCTGATGGACCGCTCGGGCGCGCCGATGCGCCTGCGCGACGTGAAGGTGCCGGAAGCCGACCTGCCGATGCTCGCGCGTGACGCGATGCTTCAGACGCGACTTCTGGTCAACAACCCGGTCGAAGTGACCGAGGCCGACGCACTGCGTCTTTATCGGGAAGCTTTCTGAAGCATCCTGCGATCGGGTGGCATCACCCGGTCGCAGACAGGATGCTCCGGATGCGAAAAGAGAGAGTGTTCTTCGTGCGTCCGTTCGGACGCACGGCGCTCTGGCCGGCCCGAACCGGAGGAACAGCGTGGCGGTTCTCGCCGCGCGGTCCGGGCGCCGGGACCTGAGGATATGTGGGGAGGGAAAGGGACGGTCGTATCCGCCGCCTTCTCCGGGGAGAATGGAGGATTCCTTTGACGATGGAACGTATCGAGGGGCAGGAACAGCCCTATTGGCCGGCCGGGCCGTTCAAGATCCGGCTGCCTTTCATCCATTACCGTTTCGAGTGGCCGGATTACTGTCAGGGACTGCTGATGTGCGCAGTCGACCTGTCAGCCATCCCGCTGATGACCGAGCTTCTGGGCATGCCCTTCGAGGTGGCGCTGGCGGTGATCATCCTCAACGGCCTTTTCTATCTGAGCCACCATCTGCTCGGCGACCCGGTGATTCCGGGCTGGATCACCCCCGCCGTGCCGCTGATCATGGCCTATTGTGCGACCTTCCCGGAAGGGCCGGAGCGCGTGCATGCGCTGGTATCGTTCCAGATGACGCTGGGGATCCTGTCGATCGCCATCGGCGCCACCGGCGCGGCGCACAGGGTGGTGCAGGCGATTCCGCAGGCGATCAAATCCGGCATCATCATCGGCGCGGGCATTTCCGCGGTGATCTCGGTCTTCAAGATCGGCGGGAACTTCGACACGTTTCCCTACACGATCTCCATCGCCATCGGTCTGTGCTTCTACCTGATGTTCTCGACGGCCTTCGCGCACATGTCGCGCCAGGGCGGCATCGCGGGCTTCGTTGGCAAGCTGGGCATTCTGCCCTGCATCCTTCTGGCCGTCGTCATCGCACCCCTGTTCGGCGAGGCGCCGTGGCCCGCGCTCGAATGGTCCTTCTCGGCGCCCGACTTCCACCGGCTGTGGGCGGAATACACGATCTTCGGCCTGGGCTTTCCGCCGGCGCACATGTTCCTGTCGGCGCTGCCGACGGCGCTCGCCGCCTATATCGTGCTGTTCGGCGACGTTCTGAAGACGCGCTCGATCATCCGCGACGCGCAGACCCACCGGCCGGACGAAAAGATCGACTACAACCCGGATCGCGCCCACCTGATCTTCGGGTCGCGCAATACCGTCATGTCGGTGCTCGGCCCGGACGTGACGATGTGCGGGCCCGCCTGGGCGGCAATGCAGGTGGTGATCTGCGAACGCTTCTCCAAGGGGCGCAAGTCGATGGATTCGCTGTTCGGCGGGCTCGGCTCGTTCCGGTGGGGCACGAATACCGGCCTTTTCCTGATGCCGATCGTGACGCTGGTGCAGCCGATCCTCGGTGTGGCCCTGACGCTGACGCTGCTGATCCAGGGCTATGTCTCGGTGCGGATCGGGGTCATGGAGGCGCGTTCGCAACGCGATCTCGGCATCGCGGGCGTGACCGGTGCGGTGCTGGCCACCCGCGGTGCGGCCTGGGCTTTCGCGACCGGTGTCGTTCTCTGCGCACTGATCTACGGTCGGCGGTTCTTTGCCGGCGAGGTCGACAAGACCTTCGTCAAGGACCAGCCGGTGATCGTGGACATACCGTCAAGCGAGCACCGGTCCGATGCCGGCCTGGCGGATGCGGAAGTAGCGACGAAACCGTGATGAGGGCGCGGGGAGCGGCAACGCCGACCCGCGCCGCAACCGCCGCCGGTCCGAAGGGCCGGCGGTTTTCGCACACCATGAACGTGTCGCGGGAAACGATACGGCTTGTGTTCCGAACCTAGATTTTCGTCGGATCTTCGGGACCGGCCGACGAGCCGAAGGCCGCGACGGCGAATGAAATAAAGCTGCGCAATCGCGGCGTCATGCGGCGATCGCGATAATAGAGCAGCCACATCGGCCGTTCGCCGAGCCGCCACTGTGGAAAAAGCCGGGTGAGGCGGCCTTCATCGATATCGCGCTTCAGCAGGATTTCCGGTTGCACGATGATGCCGAGGCCCGCGCATGCGGCCGCGCGGACGGCTTGGCCGTTGTTCACCGTTATCATCGGGACCGGCGAAACCTCTATATTCTCTTCTCCGCGGGTGAACCGCCAGGGCGAGCGCGCCGAGGGCGTGAAGGCAATCGCCTCGTGGCCGCCGAGTTCGCCCGGATGCGAGGGCGTGCCCCGGCGGGCGAGGTAGGCGGGCGCGGCGCAGATCGCCATGCGATAGGGCATCAGCGGCCGCGCGATCATGCTGCTGTCCGGCATCGCGCCGATGCGGAAGGCGACGTCGAACCCCTCTTCGACGAGATCGACATTCCGGTCGGTCAGGGCAATGTCGAGTTCCACCTCCGCCGCCGCCGCCCGGTAGCCGGCGAGCGTCGGCATCAGCGCTTCCGCGCCGAAGGTCGTCGGCGCCGTTATGCGCAATCGCCCCCGAACCGTGGTCCGCTGCACCTCGGCGGCCTCTTCGGCAAGCGCGATCCGGTCGAGAATGTCGCGGCACTGCTCGAAATAGCTGGCGCCGAAATCCGTCAGGCTCTGGCGGCGCGTCGTCCGGTTCAGGAGCCGGGTGCCGAGGCGCTCCTCCAGCGCGGCGATATGCTGCCCGACCATCGCCGGCGATTGCCCTAGGTTCGTTGCGGCCGCGCTCATCGAGCCGGCCTGCACCGTTGCGACGAAGGCATGCATGGAGCGGAACAGGTCCATTTAATGGGATTGCTTTCAAATGATCCAATATTTTTGTCGATTATCGTTTATGTGAAAGGCAATTACAACGACCTCGAGGCAAAACCTGAAGGAGATGGAAGAATGCTCGCGCGGTTCGTTGGGAAAACAGTCGTCGTCACGGGTGCGGGAACGGGCATGGGGCGGTCAGCCGCGATCCGTCTTGCGAAGGAGGGGGCGCGGACCGTTCTCGTCGGGCGCCGGGCGGAGCCGCTCGAGCGGCTGGCCGCCGAGATCGCGGCCGGCGGCGGGCTCGCATCGGTCATCCCCTGCGATATCGGCAAGGCCGATAGCGTCGCTGCGCTGTTCCGGCAGGTCGCCGGCGAGGCCGGCCAAGTGGACGGTCTTTTTGCCAATGCAGGTGTGCTGGGAGCGTTCAAGCCGCTGGGCGACACCGAACTCGCCGATTTCGACGGGCCGGTCGCCACGAACCTGCTCGGGACGTTTCTGTCCATCAAGCATTGCCTGCCCTTGCTGGAGGGCGGCGCCGTCGTCATCAACGCATCGTGGACCGTGAACGGCGTCATGCCGGGCGCGGGGGCTTATGCGGCCACCAAGGGCGCGCTTCTGGCGATGATGCGCACACTGGCGATGGAAGAAGGGCCGCGTGGCAACCGCGTCAATGCCGTCAGCCCCGGAATCATCCTGACGCCGATGGCCGACGAAGCGCTCGATCCGGCCGTCTCGGCGCGGCTTGCGGCCCATGCGCCGCTGCGCCGCAACGGAACGCCGGAAGACGTGGCGGGAACGGTCGCCTGGCTTCTGTCGGAGGATGCCCGGTTCGTCACGGGACAGGAGATCGTCGTCGACGGCGGCTTCACGCTCGCCGGGCCGCGCCTTTAGCGACCGGCGCGGGGACGGCAGGCTGTCGAGCCCGCCGTCCCCGCTTCGGGTGCGTCACGTCGCGACCGGCGGAACGGGCTGGCGACCGCCGAACGTATCGGGCAATGCGACCTTGTAGATCGTATAGGGCAGCACTACCGCGTCCTCGCCGTCCGGCCCGCGATTGGCTGCATGGCGACCGAGTTGCGGGCAGGGGATGTAGATCTCGCGCTGCTCGGAGATGAACAGGGCGTCCGGTCCCCACAGCCGGTCGTCTTCCGCGAGCACCCGCAACGTCCCGTCCGGCGACAGGACCGTGATGCGCGGATTGCCGAACTCCGCCATGTAGATGTTGCCGGCATCGTCCATGCCCGTTCCCATCAGCGTCGGCGTGTCGTAGAAGAATTCCACCTGTTCCGCGAGCGCCTCCTCGGAGAGGCTCTCGTCGCGCAGGGCCGTCGTCGGCACGCGGTAGAGGGGCCCCGTGACGGCCTGGTAATAGAGCCAATGTCCGTCCGGGCTGATTTCGAGCTGGTCGGCATGGACGACGAACGGCGAGCCATCGGCGTGCTGGAGCAGCTGGCCGCCCTCTCCGTAAGGCGGTCGCTCCGGCGAGGCCTTGGTCGAGGCATGGTCGGCGAGCCTCCTCAGCGTCCGCCCGCTTTCCAGATTGTGGACGAGGATCGCGCCGGCGCCGGAATCGGTCACGTAGATATTTTCCGCGTCGAAGCGCAGATCGTTGATCCCCGCGCCCGGCGGCAGCGCTGCTTCGTCGAAGGTGATTGTGCGCAGCAATGCGCCGCTGCCGGTGTCGAACTGGAGCAGCCTTTGGGAAGGCGCGCCCGCCGTCGGGCTTCCCTTGTCCACGACCCACAGCGTGTCATCGTCGAAGATATGGATCGCGTTGACGGAAACGAAGGCCTCGTCGCCCGGCTCGCCGGGCTGCCACGCGTTCCAGCCGCCGCCGGGAAACGGCTCAAGCTGCCCGTTCTCCCCGAGCCGTGCGACCGAAGGGGTTTCGGCGGTGTCCGACCAGCGGGGAAGGCCGAAGAACACCTTGCCGTCGCGGGTCACGGCCGCCGCGTTGCAGACCCAGGGCGAATGCGCGACCTCGACGAGATCGGGACCGACCCCTTTGGTCGCTCCGTAATCGACCGCCCCGGATGTGGCATGGGCGGTGCGCAGCGTGGGGAAAAACCCGGCCGCGGAGGCGAGAAGCATGGATTGGCAGAATCTGCGTCTGTTCATGGGAGATTCCTTCAAGGTTTGCGGACGTGGGAACTTCCAAGCTTCGATATGGCATCGACGCCGCAGTGCAGCGTCGTGTCCACGGTCTCGCGATGGAAGTAGGAGATGACGCTGTCGACGCCGCTGGCGCCGCCAAGGCACAGCCCGTACATCACTGGCCGGCCGATCGCCACGGCGTCGGCGCCAAGCGCCAGGGCCTTGACGACATCCGTTCCGCGGCGGATTCCGCTGTCGAGGATGATCGGCACGTCGCCTTGCAGCGTATCGGCAATGGCCGGCAGAACCGTGATCGACGCAGGCGTTCCGTCCAGCGCACGGCCGCCGTGGTTGGAAACCTGCACCGCACCGGCGCCGGCCTCGACCGCCGCGCGGGCATCTTCGGGCCGGGTGATGCCTTTCACGACCACCGGAAGGTCCGTCGCTTCACGGATCATCTCGACGTCGCTCCAGGAAAGATCCGTCTTGAACCGCGTCGATTGCCCCGGCGCGAAATTGCCGTAGGGAAGCCAGGGGCGGGAGCGCCCCAGCCGGACATACTCGTCCGACGAGCCTTGCCCGATCGCGTCCACGGTGAGGATGATCGCATGGAAGCCGGAATCCTTCGCCCGTTGCAGCAGCTCGCGGGTGATGCCGGGGTCGACGTCGAGGTAGATCTGGAAGAACTTCGCGCCGTCGCTCGCCGTGGCGATATCCTCCATCGAGGCCGTCGAGGCGCTGGAAACGCAGGCGAGCCCGCCGCTCCTGCCGGCGCCGGTCACGGTCGCGATCTCGGCGGCGGGATGGTGCAGTCCATGACTGCCGAACGGCGTCACGATGAAGGGGTGGGGCAGTTGCAGCCCGAGAAGTTCGACCGAGAGATCGATATTGTCGCGCACGACGCCGCTCATCCGGTTCGGCGTGAAGACGTAGTCTCCCCAGGCGCGCTGGTTCTCGTTCAACGTCCACTGCTTGCCGGAGCCGTTGCGGATGAAGGCATAGGCCCCCTCGGGATAGATCTTCTGCGCCGCCTCTTCGAGCAGGTCGATATTGATGACGTCGAGCGTCCTGTCGATGCCCTTGCGCATGATCGACAGGGCTTCCGTGTCGGCTTCTTCCGGCACCTGTGCCGCCGCATTCGTCGCGGTCGAGGCCAGCGCCGCGGCAGCCACCCCGACGCCGGCGAGTTTCAGCATGTCGCGGCGGGAGGAAGAAAGCTCGGTATCGTATGCATTGCTCATCGAAATTTCCTTCAGGCATTCGTTACCCGTCCAGCTAACACTCTCGGTTGAGGGGGTTCCATTCACAACCACTTACCTGCACGTCAAAACATATTGAGCATTGATTGATTGGCTTCACGGCGGCAATCTGGTGTCTCGTGCAGAGGTCGGTTCCGGGTGGCCGGATCGGGCCGGGACTTCAGAAAAAGGACCGTCCGAAGCGACCGCATGCCCGCCGCCCTTTCGCCGGTCCGATGCCGGGGCGCGGCCTGTATACGAGAAAGTGACTCGGCAACGGCGTTGCCTGGTCTTGGTGATGGAGCAGTTGGTGCAGACACCCCGTGAAATACGACAGGAGTCCCGCCTTGAAACGACGCCCCCTCTACAGCAAATCCGGCAGGCCGCGGAGCGGGAGAGCGACAGGCCTGCCGCAGGGCTCGCCGGCCCCGGACATCTCCTACGCCGTCGATGATGACGGCCCCGGTCTGCGCGAACGGGCGCAGGCCGGCTGGAACCGGCTTTACGCCCGCTATCCCGGCCGGACGCTGGTGGCGCTCAGTGTCGCCATCGCGCTTGTTGCCGTCGGTGTCATCGAGGTCCTGCGTCCGCCGGGCCAGAACCTGACCCAGGCCGATCTCAATGCCGCCGTCAACTTCGCCATCGATCAGCGCCCGGCGGCGTCGGCGCCCACGGCGTTGGCCTATGCCGGCGTCATCGGCTCGGTGGTCCGCGTCAGCGGCTACGACCCCAAGAAGGCCGACGAGGACGAGAGCGCCGCACCGCCTTCCGATCCCGATACGGCGACCGGCCGGGAAGAAGGCGGCGACGAAAACTTCCACGAGAAGTTCACGGCCGTCGGCACGGGCGTGGTGATCGACGAGAACGGCACCATCCTCACCAACCTTCATGTGGCGGGCGCCGCGCCGCGGCTGCGCGTGACCTTCTTCGACGGCACCGAGTCGGAAGCCAGCATCGTCAGCGCCCAGCCCGAGAACGACCTGGCGGTCATCCGACCCGCCACCATACCCGACGACCTGGCGCCGGCGACGCTTGCCTCGACCGCCGGCCTGCGGCCCGGCGATCCGGTGGTCGCCGTCGGCTTTCCCTTCGGCATAGGGCCGTCCGCTTCCGCCGGCATCGTCTCCGGGCTGAAACGGCAGTTCTCCGCCGAGGGACGACCGGTGATGTCCAATCTCATCCAGTTCGACGCGGCGGCCAATCCCGGCAATTCGGGCGGCCCGCTGGTCGACGCCAACGGTGAGGTGGTTGGCATCGTGACCGCCATCTACAACCCGTCCGGGGTGCGCACCTTCGCCGGCATCGGCTTTGCCGTGCCGATCGAGAACGCCGCATCCGCTGCGGGAGAATCGCCGCTTTAAGATCTGCAACGCCAACCCGGCAGGTGATGATGAACGAACAGGCACAAAACCCCGCTCCCGCAGCCAATGCGCTCATGGAACAGGTCCTCTACGAGGTGAAGAAAGTCGTCGTCGGACAGGATCATTTCCTCGAGCGCGTGCTGGTGGCGCTGCTCGCCAGGGGACATCTCCTGGTCGAAGGCGTGCCCGGCCTCGCCAAGACGCTGACCGTCAACACGCTTGCCCACGCCATCCAGGGCTCGTTCAAGCGCATCCAGTTCACGCCGGATCTCGTGCCCGCGGACCTCGTGGGCACGCGCATCTACAACCAGAAAACCGGCGACTTCTCGACCTCTCTCGGCCCGGTCTTCTGCAATCTGCTGCTCGCCGACGAAATCAACCGCGCGCCGGCCAAGGTGCAGAGCGCCCTGCTGGAAGTGATGCAGGAGCGCCAGGTGACGATTGCGGGGGAAACGCACAAGGTGCCCAATCCCTTCGTGGTCATGGCGACGCAGAACCCGATCGAGACCGAAGGCACCTATCCGCTTCCCGAGGCGCAGGTCGACCGCTTCATGATGAAGGTGCTGGTCGGCTATCCGACGGAGGAGGAGGAGTTCGTGATCGTCTCGCGGGTGACGGGCGCGGCGCAGGCGATCGCCCGCGTCGCCAGCACGGAGCAGCTTGCGCAATTGCAGGCGCACTGCCGCACGCTCTATGTCGATCCCTCGCTCATCCAGTTCGCGGTCAAGCTGGTGAGCGCCACACGCAATCCCGAGCGGTTCGGCTTTTCGGAGGCGTCGAGGCTGATGCTTTACGGGGCAAGTCCCCGCGCCACCATCAACCTGATCGAGGCGGGGCGGGCGCTCGCCTTCCTGCGCGGCCGCGACTATGTGCTGCCGGAGGACGTGATCGACGTGACGCCCGACGTACTGCGCCACCGCATCGTGCTCTCCTACGAGGCGATGTCGGAGGAGGTGACGGCTGACCAGATCGTCCGGCGGATCCTCCAGCTCATCCCCGCCCCCGAAAAGCCGCTGGAGAGCCATGTCCGCCTCACCGAAACAACCTGAACGCCTGCTCGCGCGGCTCGAATGGACGGTCATCCGCCGGCTCGACGGCCTGTTGCGGGGCGACTACCGCACGCTGTTTCGCGGTTTCGGCCTGGATCTCGCGGACCTGCGCGAGTACCAGACCTACGACGACGTGCGCCACATCGACTGGAACGTCACGGCGCGGACCGAGGTGCCGCATGTCAGGGTGTTCAACGAGGATCGCGAGGCGACGGCCTGGTTCTTCCTCGACCTCAGCCCGTCCACCGGCTTCGGCTCGGGCGAAGTGACCAAGCGGCAGGTGCTGATGGAGTTCACCGCCGTGCTGGCGCGGCTCCTGACCCGCCAGGGCAACAAGGTGGGCGCCGTGCTGTTCAACGGCGTCGACGAGGAGATCGTGCCGCCGCGCAGCGGGCGCATGCAGGTGCTGCGGATCATCAGCAGGATCATGGCGTCGCCGGTGCTGCCGCGCGCGCCGCAGACCAATCTCGGCGCCGCCATCAACCGGGCGCTGGCGATGTTCAGGCGGCGCGGCATGGTCTTCGTCATCTCCGATTTCATTTCGACGCCCGGCTGGGCGTGGGCGCTCCTCCGGCTCTCGGGGCGCCATGAGGGCATCGCGGTGCGGCTGGTCGATCCGCTCGACATGCTGCTGCCCGATGTCGGGCTGCTTGCCTTCGAGGATATCGAGACCGGCGAACAGGTCGTGATCGACACCAACGACCGGGCGTTCCGCCGCCGCTTCATCGCCGAGGTGGAACGGAACGAGGCGATGCTGGAGGAAGCCTTCTCCAAGGCCGGGCTGGACGTGCTGGAACTGTCGACCGGCGACGATCTGGTCGATGCGATCATGCGCTTTGCCGATCTGCGCAAGGCGAGCGGGCGACTGGGGGGAGGAGGCGGCGCCATGAAGGCGCTTTAGGACATCGAGACGCGGTGGGACGGACGAGACAAGGGACCTTGGGATGACATTCATCTGGACCGAAATGCTGTGGCTATTGCTGCTCCTTCCCGTTCTGGCGGGGCTCTACATCTTCCTGTTGAGGCGGCGCAAGAAGATGGCGCTGCGCTACGCCAACCTTTCGATCGTCAAGCAGGCGGTCGGCGCGCGCGGACGCTGGCGCCGGCATGTGCCGCCGGCGCTGTTCCTCATCGCCATGACGGCGCTCATTCTCGCGGTGGCGCGTCCGGCGGCGGTGATGACGCTGGCATCGTCGCGGGCCACGGTGATCCTGGCGATGGATACCTCCGGCTCCATGCGCGCCGAGGATGTCGAGCCGACCCGCATAGAGGCGGCGCAGGCGGCGGCCCGGCAGTTCATCGCCGACCAGCCGGGCAATGTACAGATCGGCATCGTGTCCTTCGCCTCCTCCGCCGTGCTGGTGCAGCAGCCCACCATCGACCGCGAGGCGCTCTACGGCGCCATCGACCGCTTCCAGCTGCGGCATGGCACGGCTGTAGGATCGGGCGTGCTGATGTCGCTCGCCACCATCTTTCCCGAGGAACGGTTCGAGTCCGTCTCCGAATTCAGCGGTTCGAGCGGGCAGGCCGCCCGTCCGCCCGGCTACAGCAGCCGCTCTCTCGACGAACCGGCCGCGGCTGCCGATGCGCCGCCGCACGAGCCGGTGGAGCCGGGAAGCTACGACAACGCCGTGATCATCCTCCTGACTGACGGGGCCACCACCACCGGGCCGGACCCGATCAAGGCCGGGCAGACCGCGGCGGATTACGGCGTGCGCGTGTTCACCGTCGGCTTCGGCTCCCCCTCCGGCGAGATCGTCAATTACGCCGGCCGTTCGATGCGCGCGCATCTCGATGCGGATTCGCTCAAGAATATCGCCGAGACCACCCGCGGCCAGTATTTCGAGGCGCGGACGTCGGACGACCTCACCGACGTCTACCGCTCCATGTCGTCGCAACTGATCACCGAGAAGAAGCTGACCGAAGTCTCCTTCATTTTCGCAGGCGTCGGGGCGCTGTTCGCGCTGGCGGCGGCGGGATTGTCGACCCTCTGGTTCAACCGCGTGTTCTGAGCGGGGAACCAACGGCGGCCGCGACCCGAGCGTCGGTTGCCGCCTGCCGGCGATGGATTTCCTTCGGCCTCCGGCGCCGAGAAGGGCGAGGGGGCGTCGAAACGCAGCCGGGGACCTGCCGGCAGGTGCGGTCACTGCCCTTTGGGCCCGCAACGCGTCCAGCCTGTCGCCGGCCTCGGAACCTGCGCCACGCCGTTGCATTTTCCCTCTATCCATCCTTGAATGTCGGTTCTGGCGGAGACAGGTGATGAAGACGCGCGCGGCGGGAATGGCGGCTCTGGTGGCCGCAGCGGTAATGGCCTGGGCAGACGGCGCGGATGCGGGCACGCTGACGGAACTTGCGGTTCGCAGCAATGCGTTGGACGCCGACCTTCCGGTCATCGTTTACCAGCCGGACGGCCCGCCGCCGGCCGATGGTTGGCCGGTTCTCTATCTCCTGCACGGCCATGACGGCAATGAAAAGAGCTGGCGCGATCTCGGTGATATCCGCCAGACCCTGGACCGCCTGATCGGGGAAAACGCCATCCGGCCGCTGCTCGTCGTCATGCCGGGGGTGAGTAATAGCTGGTATGTGGATTCGGCGGCGGTCGGCGGACCCGGCGATTTCGAGACGGCCGTGACCCACGATCTGCGCCGTTACGTCGAGGCGAATTTTTCCGCCCGCAAGGATCGCGCTGGCCGCGCCATAGCCGGCCTTTCGATGGGCGGCTTCGGCGCGCTGCATCTCGCCTATGCCCATGACGATCTCTATGGCGCGGTCGCCAGCATGTCCGGCGCGATCTGGCAGAACGTCCCGGCCTCCGATCTCGACAAGACACCCGACGAACTGAAGCTGATCCAGGACAGCGCCTTCTTCCACCGGGTCGACCGCACCACCGTCACCGGCGGCGTCGTTCTGCCCTCCACCGGCGACCATTTCTCCGGCTCCTTCGGCACGCCCTTCGACGCGCGCCTGTTCAACGAGAAGAATGTCTTCACGCTCGTCGCCCAGCACATTGCCGAGGAGGAGGATATCCCCGCGACTTTTCTCACCGTTGGCGACGACGACGGCTTTCACCTCTGGCGCGGTGCCGTGGCGCTGCACGACACCTTGCAGGCCGGCGGCCGGACCTCCGAACTGCGCATTACCGATGGCGATCACGTCTGGTCGGTGTGGAAGACGTCGATCGTCGATGTCCTGGCCTTCATCGACAGCCGGTGGGACAAGACGGAAACCGTGACAAGGAACTAGATTGGTAACATGATCGCGGACGAACACGGATGGAGACCACATGTGTCAGGCGGGGGCACGTGATTGCTTGAGGGCCTGATCGGGAATTATGGCGCCGTCGCGGTGTTCATCGGCGCGGCTGTTGAGGGGGAAACCGCGGCCTTCCTCGGCGGGGTGCTGGCACATCGCCATCTCATGGCCTACTGGCAGGTCGCATTGGCGGCATGCCTCGGATCGTTTGCGGCCGACCAGTTCTTTTTTCTCGCAGGGCGTCGAGCGAGGCGCGCCGTTTGGGTCCGGCGGGTGGCGGCATCGCCGCTTGTCGCGCGCGCCACGGCTCTTCTCGAAGCTCATCCTGTCGCTTTCATACTGGCGTTCCGGTTCCTTTATGGAGTGCGAACGGTCAGCCCGGTCGCCGTCGGCCTGTCGAGGGTGCCGGCCATGCGGTTTCTGATCCTGAACGCCATCGCGGCGATCGCGTGGGGCCTTGCCGTGACGACGATCGGCTATCTGTTCGGCAATGGTGTGGAGGCCCTGTTCGGACGCCTCCATCTGCATGTCCACCTCCTGATCGCCTTGGCCGTTGCCGTGTGTCTGGCGGTGGTCGCAGCACTCCTGTCGAGGCGTCTGATCGGTCGACCCTAGAGAGCAATTCAGGAAAAGTGCGAAGCTGTTTTCCGTTCGGAAATGCGCAAGAACAAATCATTGGAGCAAACGAGCTGCCAGCGCCGGTCTTCAGCTTTCCCGCCACAGAACCTTGACCGCCATTGTCGCGGCGGATGTCCGTTTTTCGACGGCCAGCTTGTTGAAGATCTGCTCCAGGTGCTTGTTCACGGTGCGCGGCGACATTTCCAGAATGTCGGCGATTTCCTTGTTCGACTTGCCGTGCGCCAGCCAGACGAGCACCTCGGCTTCGCGCGGGGAGAGGCCGAACGCCTTGGCAAGCTGTTCCTCGTCCGTGCCCCGGTGCCGGTCGATCAGGCGCATGAGGATTTCGCCGTCCGTGGCGTCGGCGACGATGCGGAATTCGATGTCGACCCCGTTGCGGGAATGGCGCAGGACGTCGGGCACGGTGTCGTGCGTGCCGAATGCGGCCAGCCAGTTGACCACCGACAGCGGCAGGTAGGCGCCGGTTTCCACCCGGATGCCGGCCCGTTCGAGCAGTTCGGCGGCCTGCGGCGTCGACCAGTTGATCTTGCCGTTGACGCTGCACGCCACGATCCTGCGTCCGGTGGAATCGAGCGCCCGGCGGGCCGAGCGCGCCCGCCGGGCATTCGACAGATGCACGCGCATGCGGGCGAAAAGCTGGTCGAGCACGATCGGCTTGCTGATGAAATCGACCCCGCCGGCGGCCAGCGCCCTGACGACATGCTCGCTTTCATTGTAGCCGGTCATGAAAATGACCGGCACGTCCTCGAACCCCCGCCCGGATTTGAGGATCTCGCAGGTTTCGAACCCGTTCATGCCGGGCATGACGGCGTCCATCAGCACGATATCGGGTGCGGTGTCGACCGCCATCGCGATCGCCTGGCGGCCGTTGACGGAAATGGAAACCTGCATTCCCTCCATGCGCAAGGCGTCGACCAGCATGGTCAGCGCATCGGGCGAATCGTCGACGACCAGGACATGGCTCGGTTCGGCAAACTCAACCATTCGACAAGACCTCCTCGATGGCCGCCACCAGCGCGGCGCGGCGTGGCGCAATGGTCAGCGAGCGCAGATGGGTGCAGAAGCGCACCGTGCGGGGCGCGGACCGCTCGATATCGGCGAGCGCGGCCTCGGCGGAGCGGAAGAAGCCCATCCGCGCCAGCGTCAGCAGTTGTTTCAGGCGCTGCCGCTCGGGCAATTCCTCCTTCGAAAAGACCGGCGTTTCGATCTCCGGCGGATGGTCGGTCTCATAAATCCAGACCAGCGGAACGAGTGCGGCGATCCGCTCGAAAAACTCCTCGAAAGTAAAGGGCTTGATGATGTAGGCATCATAGAGGTCGCCATTGTCGGAATTCGCCCGGTCCACGCCGGCATCGGCCGACAGCATCATGATCGGAAACGCCCTGCCGTGCCGGCGGCGGATGCGCCGGGCAAGCTCCCAGCCGGACATGCCCGGCATCGCTACGTCCAGAACGGCGATATCAACCGGGTAGAGCGAGAGCGCCGACAGGCAGGCCGTTCCGTCCGGAACGGTGATCACGGTGAAGTCGAGCGGCGAAAGCACGTCCTCCATCAGCTTGCGCAGCACCGGGTCGTCATCGGCGACGAGCACGGTTCGGCGCTTGCCCTCGTAGCCGGCGATGGCGAGGTCCGTTCCCGTGGCCTCGGCGGCGGAACCTGCCGACGACAGCATCAGCCGCACCGAAACATGCGTTCCCTTGCCCGGCGTGCTGCGCAGCACCATCTCGCCGCCCATGATGTCGACGAGCAGCCTGGTGATGGTGAGCCCCAGCCCCGTGCCCGGCGGATGGGCGGAATCGTTGCTGCCTTCGCCCCGCTCGAATGGCAGGAAGATGCGGTCGAGATCCTCGTTCGGGATTCCGATGCCGGTATCCTCGATGTCGAAGGTGGCGATCTGGCCGCGATAGCCAACGGAGAAGCGGACGCTTCCCTCATGGGTGAACTTGATGGCGTTGGACAGGAGGTTGATCAGCACCTGCCGCAGCCGCTTGTCGTCCGTGTAGACGAATTCCGGCATGGCCGGGCCGGCGTGGAACTCGAATCCGATGCCCTTCGCTTGTGCCTGGATGGCCAGCATGTCGACGATCTGGTCGAGGAACGGCCTGAGCGCGATCTTGTGCCGGAAGATTTCCAGACGCCCGGCCTCGATCTTGGAAATGTCGAGCAGGCCTTCGATCATGTCGGCGAGGTGCTGGCCGCTGCGCTTGATGGTGCGGGCGGCGTTGCCGACGTAATCGGGCAAGCTCTTCTGCCGCTCCAGAAGCTGGGCGTAGCCGAGAATGGCGTTGAGCGGCGTTCGCAGCTCGTGCGACAGGCCGACGACATATTTGCTCTTGGCGACATTGGCCGATTCCGCCGCCTCCTTGGCCTGCTGGAGCAGGCGGTCGGTTTCCTCGTGCGCCCCGATCTCGTCCATCAGCAGGTGGGTGTGGCGCCGCGCCTCCTCCTCGGCGAAGGCGCGGCTTTCCTGCGCCAGCACGAACAGCCAGGCGATGATGCCGGAAATGATGAAGATGATGACGAACAGCTTGGAAAGAAGGGCGGCGACGGCGGCGGGCGGCAATTGCCTGTCCAGCGTACTCTGGAAATAGATCAGCCAGAAGACGGCGCCGAGCAGGAAGGTCACGATCGACAGGACGACGATGTAGCGGGCGATGCCTCCCGTCGCCCAGATGGAGAACCTCTCCGGCAGGAGCTTCCGCGCCGCCAGCCGGAACTGCTCGCCGAGCCGGGCGTCCACCTTGCAGCCGTCGTGGCAGCGCGCGTCCAGGGAGCAGCACAGGGAGCAGATCGGGCCGCTGTAGACGGGGCACATGGCCATGTCCTCGCGGTCGAACGGATGCTCGCAGATGCAGCAGGAAATCCGCGTGCCGGTCTTTTCGGGGAAATGCGAGGTTCGCGCGATGTAGTATCGGCTCCTGGTGGCGATGGCGAGCAGCGGCGTCAGCACGAAGGGGCCGACAAGGCTGACGAAGATGTAGAGATTGGCGGCCAGCGCGCCGAAGAAGCCGAAATAGGCGGCCAGCGCGGCCAGCGCCGAAATGGTCATGGCCCCGAACCCGACCGGATTGACGTCGTAGAGATGGGCGCGCTTGAACTCGATGAACTGCGGCGAAAGCCCCAGCGGCTTGTTGATGACGAGATCGGCGACGATGGCCGCCATCCACGAGACGGCGACGATGGCGTAGAGGCCGAGCGTCCGTTCCAGCGCCTTGTAGACGCCGAATTCCATCAGAAGCAGGCCGAGCAGCACGTTGAACACCAGCCAGACGACGCGGCCGGGATGGCTGTAGGTGAGGCGGGAAAAGAAATTCGACCAGGCGATAGAGCCGGCATAGCTGTTCGTCACGTTGATCTTCGTCTGGCAGATGACGACGAAGATGCCGGTCACGCCGAGGGCAAGCTCTGGCGATCCGAGCATCTGGCTGAAGACGTTGAGATACATGCGCGTCGGCTCGGACGCCTCGTGGAAGTCCACGCCGTGCTGGAACGCGTAGAAGGCGAGAAAGGAGCCGCCGACGATCTTCAGCGCGCCGATGACCATCCAGCCCGGTCCCGCTGAAAGCACGGCGATCCACCAGCGCCGCTTTCCGATCTTTTCCTTCGGCGGCAGGAAGCGCAGGAAGTCGACCTGTTCGCCGATCTGCGCCGCCAGCGAGAAGATCACCGCCGACGCCGCGCCGAACAGGGCGAGATCGAAATGGCCGTCGGGCGATCCGGCCAGCCCGGTATAGCCCGTCCATTGCCGCACCGCCGGGGCCGATTGTGCCGCGATGAACACGAAGGGCGCGACCTGCAACAGGATCCAGAAGGGCTGCGTCGCCGCCTGGAAGCGGCTGATGAACGTCACGCCGTGGGTCACGAGCGGGATGATCACCAGTGCGCTGACCACATAGCCCACCGACATCGGCAGACCCAGGCACAGCTCCAGCGCCGTCGCCACGATGGCCGCCTCTATGGCGAAGAAGATGAACGTGAAGGTGGCGTAGATCAGCGAGGTGACGGTCGAGCCGATATAGCCGAATCCCGTGCCGCGGGTCAGGAGATCGATATCGACGCCGTAGGTGACGGCGTTGTAGGCGACCGGCACCGCCATCAGCACGATGATGGTGCAGGTGACGAGGATGGCGGCGAGCGCGTTGGTGAAGCCGTAGTTCAGCGTGATCGCGCCGCCGATGGCCTCCAGCGCCAGGAAAGAGGCCGCGCCGATGGCGGTATTGGCGATCCGCCCGGCCGAAAAGCGCCGCACCTTGTAGGCGGTGAAGCGCAGCGCGCAATCCTCCAGCGTCTGGTTGGCGACCCATTTGTTGTAGGTGCGCCGCACCCTCGGGATGCGCATGCCGGAGGGCGACGCGGCAACGGAGGGTTGCGCTTCGGCCGCACCGGCACGCCAGCCGGTCTGCTCCCGTTCAGCCTGAACGTCGGATTCCATCGAAGCGGCCATTCGTTCCCCTGAAAATCGAAATAAAAATAACGACTTAATTCTTCTCTTGGCCATTCGTCCCTATGCTAGGGGTAAAATGGTCACGGTCCAATACGTCAAATACTCCATTGGCCGATCCGCCCTTCGAAGCCGACACTGACCTCCAGTTGGCGACCCGGGGCCAGCGACAGTTCCTCCACTCTCAAAGACAGGATGAGGCTTCGCAATGAAGGACGTGACCCCCAACATACTTCCCGTGACGCGCCGCAGGCTGCTGGCCGGCCTTGCGGCCCTGCCGCTGGCCGCCGCCTTTTCCCGCCCGCTGCTGGCCGCCGATTTCCCGACCGAAAAGGTCAACACCACCGGGCTCGCCGTGACGGACACGACCGTCAAGGTCGGCATCCTGCATTCCGTGACCGGCACGATGGCGATTTCCGAAACGGGATCGGTGCAGGCGGAAAAGCTGGCGATCGAGCAGATCAACGCCGAGGGCGGCATCCTTGGCCGCAAGATCGAGTTCGTTCAGGAAGATGGTGCCTCCGACTGGCCGACCTTCGCGGAAAAGGCCAAGAAGCTGCTCGTCCAGGACAAGGTCGCCGCCGTTTTCGGCTGCTGGACCTCGGCGTCGCGCAAGGCGGTCCTGCCGGTGTTCGAGCAGTATAACGGCATGCTCTACTACCCGACTTTCTATGAGGGCCTGGAAGAAAGCCCGAACGTCATCTACACCGGCCAGGAAGCGACGCAGCAGATCATCGCCGGAATCGACTGGGTGGTGAAGGAGAAGGATGCGAAGACCTTCTACCTGCTTGGCTCGGACTATATCTGGCCGCGCACCTCCAACAAGATCGCCCGCAAGCACATCGAGAAACTGGGCCTCAAGGTGGTCGGCGAGGAATATTATCCGCTTGGCCACACCCAGTTCAACTCGGTCATCAACAAGATCAAGCTGACCAGGCCGGACGTGATCTACGCGATCGTCGTCGGCGGCTCCAACGTCGCCTTCTACAAGCAGCTCAAGGCCGCCGGCATCGATCTGGCCAAAGAAAGCCCGCTGCTTCTGACCATCTCGGTGACGGAAGACGAAATCCTCGGCATCGGCGGCGAGAACATCGCCGGCGCTTATGCCACGATGAAATATTTCCAGAGCCTCGACAATCCGAACAATGTGGCCTTCGTCGATGCCTTCAAGAAGATGTGGGGCAACGACATCGTCATCGGCGACGTGACGCAGGCCGCCTATCTCGGCCCCTGGCTGTGGAAGGCGGCGGTCGAGAAGGCCGGCTCCTTCGACATCGACAGGATCAAGGAAGCCTCGCCCGACATCGAGCTGACCACCGCGCCGGAAGGCTACGTCAAGATCCACAAGAACCATCACCTGTGGTCCAAGACCCGCGTCGGCCATGCCCGCGCCGACGGCCAGTATGACGTGGTCTACGAGACGGCCGACCTGATGGAGCCGAACCCGTTCCCCGAGGGCTACCAGTAAGCCCGCCCTTGGCGTCGCGGTCCGTCCGCGGCGCCGCCTTTCCCTTTCCCTTCCGACGAACGATCTCAGAGGCAACCATGTTTGGCGACTATACGCTTGGAGAACTGGGCGCGATCCTGGCAATGCAGGGCTTTGCCGGTCTCAGCCTTTTCTCGGTCTTCGTGCTGATGGCGCTCGGCCTCGCGATCATCTTCGGCCAGATGGGCGTCATCAACATGGCCCACGGCGAATTCATGATCCTCGGCGCCTATGTGACCTTCATCTGCTCGTCGCTGACGGCGAGTTACGCCCCGGCGCTGTTTCCGGTCTACTTCTTCGCCGCGATGGCGCTTGCTTTCGTGGCCAGCTTCGCCCTCGGCCTTCTGGTCGAGTGGAGCATGATCCGCTTTCTCTACCACCGGCCGCTCGACACGCTGCTCGCCACCTGGGGCCTGTCGCTCATTCTCCAGCAGCTCTACCGTTCGGTGTTCGGCGCGCGCGAAGTGGGCGTCACCCTGCCGGACTGGCTGATGGGATCGGTGGCGCTGACCGATCTGATCGAGATCCCGATCAACGGCCTGTTCGTCATGGCGCTCACCTTCCTCATCGCCGGCGGCGTCTATGCCCTGATGTACCATTCCACCTTCGGCCGGCAGGTCCGCGCCGTCCTGCAAAACCGTGTCATGGCCGGCGCCGTCGGCATCAACACCCGCCGGGTCGACCGCATCACCTTCGCGCTCGGCTGCGGCATCGCCGGCATCGCCGGCTCGGCCTTCACCATGATCGGCTCGACCGGCCCGACCGCCGGCCAGCTCTATATCGTCGATACCTTCCTCGTCGTCGTCTTCGGCGGTGCGGCGAGCCTCCTCGGCACCATCGCCTCGGCCTTCACCATCTCGCAGGCACAGTCGACGCTCGAATTCTTCCTGAGCGGGTCGATGGCGAAGGTCCTGACCCTGCTGACCGTGGTCGGCATCCTGATGCTGCGCCCGCAAGGCCTCTTCACCCTCAACATCCGCCGCTAACAGGGGAGCCGATCGCCATGATTCCCGACACCACCTTGTTCCAGAAACGCGAATGGCTGGCCTTCGTCGCGCTCGCCGCATTGCTTCTTCTCGTCATCCCCGGCGTTCTCGACGTCTTCCGCCTGAACCTCGTCGGCAAGTACCTGACCTATGCCTTCGTCGGCCTCGGCCTCGTGCTGTGCTGGGGGGCGGGGGGCATTCTCAGTCTCGGGCAGGGCATCTTCTTCGGGCTGGGCGGCTATTGCATGGCCATGTTCCTGAAGCTGGAAGCCTCGACGCCTCAGGCGACCGCCATTCAGTCCACCCCCGGCATTCCGGATTTCATGGACTGGAACCAGGTGACGGCCCTGCCGTTCTGGTGGCAGCCGTTCAACTCCTTCGCCTTCACCCTGTTCGCCGTTGTCGCCGTGCCCGCGTTCTTCGCCTTCATCATCGGCGCGGCCATGTTCAAGCGCCGGGTCGGCGGCGTCTATTTCGCCATCATCACCCAGGCCATTGCCGCCATCCTGACGATCCTCATCATCGGCCAGCAGGGCTATACCGGCGGCGTCAACGGCATCACCGACCTGCGCACGCTTCTCGGCTGGGACATCCGCACCGACAGCGCCAAGTTCGTTCTCTATTTCGTCAATGCCGGCCTGCTGCTTGCCTGCCTCGTCTTCGCCCAGTTCGTGCGGGTCTCGAAATTCGGCCGGCTGCTGGTCGCCATGCGCGACCGGGAGGACCGCGTCCGCTTCTCCGGCTACGACGTCGCCGACTTCAAGATCTTCGTCTTCTGCCTGGCCGCCATGTTCTCGGCCATCGGCGGGGCGATGTTCACGCTCCAGGTCGGCTTCATGTCGCCCTCCTTCGTCGGCATCGTGCCCTCCATCGAAATGGTGATCTTCTGCGCGGTCGGCGGTCGCCTGTCGCTGTTCGGCGCGGTCTACGGCGCGCTTCTCGTCAACGCCGCCAAGACCAGCTTTTCCGAAAGCTTCCCGGAACTCTGGCTGTTCGCGATGGGTGGCCTGTTCATCGCCGTGGTCATGGCCTTCCCGCTCGGGCTCGCCGGCCTCTTCCGGGATTACGTCGAGCCGGCCGCGACGCGTCTGCTCGACCGTCTCTTCTCGCGCTCGCGCCCGGCATCGCTTGCCGGCGGCAACTGAAGGGAGGAAAAGCGATGAACCAGCCAATCGGAGCCGCGGTGCCGAAGGATTTCCTCCTCGCGGTCGAAGCGCTCACCGTCTCCTTCGACGGGTTCAAGGCCGTCAACGACCTGTCCCTCTATGTCGACGAGAACGAGATCCGCGTCATCATCGGCCCGAACGGGGCCGGGAAAACCACGGTGCTCGACCTGATCTGCGGCCGCACGAAGCCGACCTCCGGCTCGATCCGCTTCGCCGGCGAGGAACTGACGACCCGGCGCGAATACGAGATCGTCCGCGCCGGGGTGGGCCGCAAGTTCCAGAACCCGTCGATCTACGAGGACCTGACCGTGTTCGAGAACCTCGAACTGTCCTTCCCGCGCGGCCGCGACGTGTTCGGCGCGCTGTTCTTCAAGCGCGACGGCGAGGTGAAATCGCGCGTCGAGGAGGTGGCCGGGATGATCTTCCTGAAGGACCATCTCGGCGTACAGGCCGGCATCCTCAGCCACGGCCAGAAGCAATGGCTGGAGATCGGCATGCTGCTCATCCAGAGCCCGCGCCTGCTGATGCTCGACGAGCCGGTGGCCGGCATGAGCGTCGCCGAGCGGGTCAAGACTGCGGAGCTTCTGCACACCATCATCCGCAACCAGTCGGTGATCGTCATCGAGCACGACATGAAGTTCGTCGAGGACATCGCCACCCGCGTCACCGTGCTCCATCAGGGCAGGGTTCTGTCCGAAGGCAGCATGGAAAGGGTCAAGAACGACCCGAAAGTCATCGAAGTCTATCTCGGGCATTAGGAGCGAAGCATGCTAACCGTCTCCAACCTCCGCGTTTTCTACGGCCAGAGCGAGATCATCCACGGACTCGACCTTGATCTGGGCCCGGCCGAGATCGTCGCCGTCATGGGCCGCAACGGCATGGGCAAGACGACGCTGATGAAATCGCTGATCGGCATCGTGCCGGCGGCGGAAGGGTCGATCCGCGTCGGCGACGCCGAGGTCGCCGGGCTGGAAAGCTACCGCCGCGTCGCCGCCGGTCTGGCCTATGTGCCGCAGGGCCGCATGATCTTTCCGGCCATGACGGTGCAGGAGAATATCGAGACCGGCCTGACCGTCACCGGCGAGCGCGCCGTGCCGGAACAGCTCTACACGCTGTTTCCGGTTCTGAAGGATATGCGCGGCCGGCGTGGCGGCAATCTTTCCGGCGGCCAGCAGCAGCAGCTCGCCATCGCCCGGGCGCTCGCCTCGAAGCCGAGGGTGCTTCTGCTCGACGAGCCGACCGAGGGCATCCAGCCCTCGATCATCAAGGACATGGCGAAAACGCTCTGCCGCATCCGCGACGAGATCGGCCTGACGATCCTGGTGTCCGAACAGGTTCTGAGCTTCGCCCTCGACATGGCCGACCGCGTGCTGGTGATCGAGAAGGGCGCCATTGTCCATGAAAGTCCGCGGCAAGGCATCGACGAGGAAAAGGTTTCCGCCTTCCTGTCGGTCTGAGCGCCCCACCGTCTTCACCCGTCCCAACCAGAGGAGACTTGACATGCCCGAAACACTGATCTCCGTCGACCTGTCGCGCCCGGCGACGGAAAACGAGAACCTGCACAACCGCTGGCATCCGGATATTCCGATTGCGGCCTGGGTGGAGCGCGGCGACGACTTCATCGTCGAAACCGTCGACTGGACCGGCGGCGCCATCAAGAACGACGATTCCGCCGAAGACATCCGCGACGTCGACCTGACCACGGTGCATTATCTCTCCGGTCCCATCGGGGTGAAGGGCGCGGAACCGGGCGACCTGCTCGTCGTCGACATTCTCGACGCCGGCACGCTGAAGGGCCATGAATGGGGCTTCAACGGCTTCTTTTCGAGGACCAACGGCGGCGGTTTCCTGACCGATCACTTTCCCTCGGCCCAGAAATCGATCTGGCATTACGAGGGCATGTTCACCCGCTCGCGCCACATTCCCGGTGTCTCCTTCGCGGGCCTCATCCACCCCGGCCTGATCGGCACCCTGCCGGACCGCACGCTTCTGGAAACCTGGAACGCCCGCGAGCAGGCGCTGATCGACACCGATCCGGAGCGCGTCCCGCCGCTCGCCAACCCGCCGCACGCCCGCACGGCCCATCTCGGCAAGCTGAAGGGCGAGGGCTTCGACAAGGTCGCTGCCGAGGGTGCCCGCACGGTGCCGCCGCGCGAGCACGGCGGCAATTGCGACATCAAGGACCTGTCGCGCGGCTCGAAGATCTATTTCCCGGTCTACGTTCCGGGCGGCGGCCTGTCGATGGGCGACATGCACTTCAGCCAGGGCGACGGCGAAATCACTTTCTGCGGCGCCATCGAGATGTTCGGCGCGTGGCTGCACATCCGGGTCGACGTCATCAAGGACGGCATGGCCAGGTACGGGATCAGGAACCCGATCTTCAAGCCCTCGCCGATGGTGCCGAACTACAAGGACTACCTGATCTTCGAGGGCATTTCGGTCGACGAGAGCGGCACGCAGCACTATCTCGACGCCAACGTCGCCTACCGGCAGGCCTGCCTCAACGCCATCGAATACCTGAAGAAGTTCGGCTATTCCGGCGCGCAGGCCTATTCGATCCTCGGCAGCGCGCCGGTGCAGGGCCACTTTTCCGGCGTCGTCGACATTCCGAATTCCTGCGCGACGCTCTGGGTGCCGACCGAAATCTTCGACTTCGACATCATGCCCGGCGCGGACGGACCGAAGAAATTCCTCGACGGATCGGTCGACATGCCGATCGCCCCCGACCTTTGAAAATGGGGAAGGGGGAGGCCGCTGGAAAGCCTTCCCCGCCCTGCAATACCAGCATCGAGGAGACGACCTGTGCCCTATTACGATTATCGCTGCGACACCTGCGGAGACTTCACCGAACTGCGCCCGATGTCGCAATGTGCCGAACCGGGCGATTGCCCGCATTGCGGTGCGAGCGCCGCGCGGGTCATCCTTTCCGCACCGGCTTTCGCGCTGATGGAGGCCGGACGCCGGCAGGCTTTCGCCATCAACGAACGCGCGGCGCACGAGCCGAAAAGCACCCGCAAGGACGGCCTCCATCCGCCGGGCTGCGGCTGCTGTTCCAAGGGCGGCGCCGGGAAATCCAGAGCCGTCTATCGCGCCGACGGGGCGAAGACGTTTCCCTCCGCCCGGCCGTGGATGATTTCTCATTGAGCCGCATTGCGTGCGCGATGGCTACGTCCGGGTGCGCTCCCAGTACCAGGCGGCATACATGCGCCGCCTGTCATGCCCGCGCGTCTTGAGGAAGGTCCGGATCGTCCGCACATCCTGTTTTTCGCAGGCCACCCAGACGAAGGTCTCGTCGTCGATGGCGGCAATCGCCTTCCGGGTCGCTTCGACGAGACCGCTGGCGGTGCCGGCGGCGTAGGTCTTGCGGTGCAGCCATTGAACGTCGAGCTGGCCCGCGGTCGGCAGCGGTTGTTCTTCCGTCGCGTCGTCGACCTCGATAAGGGCCTGCATCCGCGTGCCTGCCGGCACCTCGGCGGCTATGCGGGCAATCGCCGGAAGGGCGCTCTCGTCTCCGGCCAGAAGGATGGAGCCTGCCTGCGGCGGGCCGCCGCCCGCCGGCCCGAGCAGCGCGACCGTTTCGCCCGGTTGCGCATCGCGGGCGAAATCGGCCCCGGGGGTCGGGACGCCGGGGGCAGGGTGCTGGAGGAAATCGATCCACAGTTCCCGGCGCTCGAGATCGACGGCGCGGATCGTGTAGATTCGGACCAGCAATTCGTCCTCGCCCTCCGGCCAGGCGACGCGGCCATCCTCGCGCGTGCCGGGCCAGACCGGCGGCCGGCCCTTCGGCGGAACGAGCAGGCGGACGTGCATGTCGCCGCCGACGAACGGCGCGACGTCGGCGCAGGCGAATTTCACCCGCCGCATGTGCGGAGTGACGTTTTCGGCCGAGACGACGGTGACTTCGTGGAGGTTCGGCAGCACGGCCAGCGGCGGCGCGCCGGACCAGCGGAGTTCGAGCGGATCGTCCCCGGCGAAGTAGAACAGATGCTCGGCGATGAGGGTGCGGCTCATCTGGAGCATGTCCGCCGTCGGGCAGGCGAGTTCGATCAGCAGCCGGCCGTCCTCCCTGCGGAAGTCGGCGGTGCCGGTCTCGCTCTTCAGCCGCACGAGATCGCCGGTCCGGTGAACCTCGGCATGCTCGACGAAGTGTTCGCAGATTTCGTCGAGCATATGGCCGGCATCCTTCGGCAGCGCGATGCCGGAGAGTTTGAAATCCGTAACGGTGCTCATGATCGGTCCTCGCTCTGGAACGTCTCCATGCCGGCGCTTTCGTCCCGTCCGCTCTCGTGGATGGAGGGCTCGGCCAGCATCCGGTGCCGGCCTATCGGAAGCATGATCGGCCTGCCCGAGGTCGGGTCGGCGATGATGCGGCTCTCGAGGCCGAAGACCTGCCGTACCGTCTCCTCGGTCAGCACCTCCTCCGGCCTGCCGGAAACATGCAGGCGCCCGTCTGCCATCGCCACGAGATGATCGGCGTAGCGCGCGGCAAGATTGAGGTCGTGCAGCACCATGACGATGGTGGTTCCGCGCGTCTCGTTGAGATCGGTCAGGAGATCCAGTACCTCGATCTGATGGCTGATGTCGAGGAACGTGGTCGGCTCGTCCAGAAGCAGAAGGTCCGTCTGCTGTGCCAGCGCCATCGCGATCCAGACCCGCTGGCGTTGCCCGCCGGACAGTTCGTCCACCGGCCGTTCGGCAAGCTCCACGGTTCTGGTAGCTGCGAGCGCCGCCGCCACGGCCTCGTCGTCCCTGTGCGTCCAGCGCGAAAACAGGCCCTGATGCGGATGCCGTCCCCGGCTGACGAGATCGGCCACCGTGATGCCTTCCGGCGCAACGGGCGACTGGGGAAGCAGGCCCAGCGTGCGCGCCAGTTCCCGCGGCGCGATCCGGTGGATTGACTTGCCGTCGAGCAGGACATGGCCGCGCTGCGGTGCAAGCAGCCGCGACATGGCCCGCAGGAGCGTGGACTTGCCGCAGGCGTTGGCGCCGACGATCACGGTGATTCGGCCGGACGGCACGGCAAGGTCGAGCCCGTCCAGAACGACGCTGTCGCCATAGCCGGCGGCAAGCTGGCTGACGGTGAGGGAATGGGTCGTCATAGCGATCCTCCGGAGCGGTTGACGCGTATGATCAGGTAAATGAGATAGGGCGCGCCCAATGCGCCGGTCACGACGCCCACCGGATAGCGGCTCGGCAGGAGGAACTGGCCGCAATAGTCGCCGGCCAGCACGAGCACCGCACCGACCAGCGCGGAGGGGATCAGAAGCGAGCCGTTATTGCCGACGATGCGGGCGGCGATCGGCCCGGACAGGAAGGCGACGAAGGCGATGGGTCCCGTGACCGCCGTCGTGCAGGCGATCATGCCGACCGCGGCGATGATGATCACGACGCGGGTCCGGCCGACCCGGACGCCGAGGGCGGCGGCGGTGTCGTCGCCCAGCCGCAGCGCCTCGAGATCGCGGGCGCGGCTGAGCAGCAGGCCTCCGAAAAGGACAAGGGCCAGCAGGAGAGGCAGGGCCTGGCCGGGTTGCGCGCCGTTGACGCTGCCGGTCAGCCAGCGCAGCGCTTCCTGAAGGCTCCAGGCCGGCGCGCCTGACAGGATATAGGCGATCAAGCTTTCCAGCATGGCCGAAACGCCGATGCCGACGAGGATGAGCCGCGTGCCGGCCACGCCGTTCCTGAAGGAGAGCGCATAGACCAGCAGGGCTACGCCGAGGCCGGCGCCCACGGCGAGGACCGAAACGATCGCCCCCTTCAGCGACAGGACGACGATGGCGAACACCGCCGCCGCGCTTGCGCCCCAGCTGATGCCGATGATGTCGGGACTGGCGAGCGGATTGCGCAGCATGATCTGGAAGGCGACGCCGCCGAGACCGAAGCTCAGGCCCGCAAGCACCGACAGGATCGCCCGCGGCAACCGCAGTTGCCCGATGGTGAAGGCCACGCCCGGCACGTCCTCGCCCATCAGCAGGCGGACGATATCCTGCGGCGGCGTGAAGGATTGGCCAAGCAGCAGGGTCAGGGTGAAGGCGGCGGCGAGAAGGGCCGCGAGAACGGCGATGACCAGCGTGCGCCTGCGCGTGCGGCGGCTGCGGTTGTCGACGATGGTGTCGATGATGGGAGAAAGCGTCGTCATAGGTCGCGGACCCGCTGGCGGCGAACGATCCAGATGAAGAACGGCGCGCCGACGAAGGCGGTGACGATGCCGACATCGAGTTCTCCCGGGCGGGCGATGATGCGCCCGACGATATCGGCGGCCAGCAGCAGGCCGGCGCCGCCGAGCGCGGAAAAGGGCAACAGCCAGCGATGATCGACCCCGACCAGCAGGCGGCAGAGATGCGGCACGATCAGGCCGAGGAAGCCGATCGGGCCGCAGACCGCGGTGATCGCCCCGCACAGCAGGATTGCGCCGAACGCGGCGACGGCCCGGGCGACGGCGACGCGCTCGCCGAGCCCGGCGGCCAGCTCGTCGCCAAGCGCCAGCGAGTTCAGCTTGCGCGCCGACAGCAGGCTGATGACGAAGCCTGCCGCGAGAAACGGCAGGACAGGCAGGATGCGCTCGAAAGTCGCCCCGCCGACGCCGCCGATCTGCCAGGCGCGGATGCCGCCGGCGATATCGTTTCGCGGCAGCACCACCGCGATGACCAGCGAGGAAAAGGCGACGGAGGTGGCGGCCCCGGCAAGGGCCAGCTTGAGCGGCGTGGCGCCGCCGCGCCCGAGCGAGCCGATGACATAGACGAAGACCGCGGAGACCCCGGCGCCGAGAATGGCCGTGAAGATATAGGCATGGGCGGAGGCGATGTTGAACCAGGCGACGCCCACCACCACCGCCAGCGATGCGCCCATGTTGACGCCGAGGATGCCGGGATCGGCGAGCGGATTGCGCGTTACCCCCTGCATGATCGCTCCGGCCAGCCCGAGCGCGCCGCCGGCGAGAAGGGCGAGGATCGTGCGGGGAACCCGCATGGCCACCGCCGCCTGATCGATCGTCTCCACATGTCCGCCGAGCGCCGCCGCAATGTCGCCGAGGCCGACGTCCCGCGTGCCGGTCGCCACGGAGAGTGCCGAAAGCAGGACGAGCGCGGCCGCGGTCAGCATCAGCCACAGCGCCCGCGAGCGGGCCGGCGCCGGCATGCCTCGCGCCGCGGCAACGTCAGTCCTCATTGCGACTTCCCGGCGGCAGCGGCAAGAAGCGCGACATAGTCCTTCAGCACCCAGGAGATCGAAAGCGGCGTCGGGTTGGCGGCGGTGCCGAGCGGGTTGCGGCCGAGCATGACGAGGGCATCCTTGCCGACGGCGGGCATCCGCGACAGCAGCAGGTCGGCTTTCACGGCGTCCAGCAGCGGCATGCTGCCATAGGCTACCACGATGTCGACATCGTTGAAGATATCGACCCGTTCTGCGCTGACGCTGGCGGCGAACTGCCCCGGCTTCGTCGCCTCCAGCACGCTTTTCGGCGATGTGAGCCCGAGGTCGGCGAAGAACTTCACCCGCGTATCGTTGGCGGTGTAGAAATTGACGGTGCTCAGGTTGGTGACGTCGAGATGGGTGACGAACATCGCCGTCTTGCCCTGAAGTTCCGAATGCCCGGCGACCGTTTCGGCAATCTCCTTCTCGATGCGCGCAATCAGCGCCTCGCCTTCGGCGGCCATGCCGAGCCCGGCGCTGTTGAGGCGGATCATCTCGCGCCAGTCGGTCGCCCAGGCGGATTCGGGATAGGCGACGACCGGAGCGATCTGGCTCAGCGTGTCGTAGTCGGACTGGCTGAGCCCCGAATAGGCCGCCAGGATGACGTCCGGCCGCGTGGCGGCGACCGCCTCGAAGTCGATGCCGTCGCCCTCGTCGAAGAGCACGGGCGTTTCGGCGCCGAGTTCCGTAAGCTTTTCGGCCACCCAGGGCAGCAGCCCGTCGCCGTCGTCATCGCCGAAATTGGCAGCGGCAAAGCCGACCGGCACGATGCCGAGCGCCAGCGGAACCTCGTGGTTCGCCCAGGCGACCGTCGCCACGCGCTCGGGCTTCCTGGCGATCGTCGTCGTGCCCAGCGCATGCTCGATGACGATGGGATAAGACGTATCCTCCGCAGCCCCAGCGCAGCCGGCTGCGATGAACCAGAGGCACAGGGCGACGAATCTCATGGGAAAACGAAAGAGCCGCAGCATTGGCGAAACCCTCCATGACGTTTCAAAGTGGAGTTTTCGTTTCAGGTTCATCGGGCGGCGTCAAGGCGGATGCCCGTGGCTTGGCAACGAAGCGGCGAAGTTTCCGTAGGTTTCTACAAAACCGCAGGAATCTACAATACTGGACGGTTTCTATAGTTGATATGAGCACTCATGTTTCCCTGCCAATGACTCATTCGTCAAACACAGAGGCTTTTCTCCATGACTTTGCGCGTTTCAGCCCCGGTGCGTCTTCTTCAAACGACCTCTCTTTCCGCATACTGCCTTTGCGTGATCGGCCTTGCCCCGTCGCTGGCGCAGGAAGATACCACGCTCGCTCCGATCGTCGTGGAATCGGATGCCGACGCGCAGGAGGCCGGCGTCAGTTCAAGCGGCCCCGTCAAGACGGACCGGTATGTCGGCAAGTCAGCCACGGTCGGCACGAAGACCCAGGTCGAGCTTGCGAAAGTGCCTCAGTCGGTCTCGACGGTATCGCGCAAGGAACTTGAAGACCGCAACGTGCAGAGCCTTGTCCAGGCGACCAATTACAGTTCCGGGGTGCGAACGGGCGTGTTCGGCTTCGACCCCCGGTTCGACACGGTTTTCATCCGGGGCTTCAATGTCACTGACAGCGGCTATTATCGGGACGGCCTGCGTGATCTGGGAGGCGTCTTTTCGGTTGCGCGCAAGGAGCCCTACGGGATCGAGGGCGTCACCATCCTGAAGGGCCCCAGCTCCGTCCTTTACGGCGGAGGCTCGCCGGGAGGGATCGTCAATGTCGTCAGCAAACGTCCGACCGAGGTGCCGTTCAACGAGATCGAAGTGCAGGCCGGCAATTTCGACCGCCGCCAGATCAATATCGATTCGTCCGGACCCGTCGCCGGAAACGACAATATCCTCTACCGGATCACCGGCCTTGCCCGGGGCGCGGACACCCAGTTCGTCGCAACGAAGGACGACCGCATCTATATCGCACCGGCCTTGACCCTGCGCTCGGACGATCACGACACGCAGCTGACGATTCTCGGTGAGTATTCGAACATCACCAGCGGCGGGGCCGCGGGCTTTTTAAGCGACAACGGAAACCTGACGGATATCGAGCACGGAGATCCGGCCTACGGGGACATGGATGTTATCCAGAAGCGCATCGGTTACGAGTTTCAGCACCGGTTCTCGGACGACCTGATCTTTCGTCAGAACCTGAGGGCGGCCCGGATAAATACGGATATGAAGTACGTGTCTGTCGTCGGAATTTCCCCGGACGGCCTGTCGGCAACGCGAACCGCAAATCGTCTGATAGACCGGGCCGATACTTTCGCGATCGACAACCAGCTCGAATGGAGGGTCGATACGGGGCCGCTTGCCCACACGCTGCTCGCGGGCATCGACTACACCTATCTCGACAGCGGTTATGATTTCGGAAGCGTCGCCGCGCCGGACCTCGATCTCGTCGACCGGAATTACGGCCAGCAGCCGATCACGCCCCCGACGGCTCTGTCGACTCTCTACACGCTCAAGCAACGCCAGACGGGCGTCTATCTCCAGGACCAGATCGAATACGACAGGTTCGTGTTGACCCTCGGCGGCCGCTACGACTGGCTGGATGCCAACCAGTACGGGAATTTCGGCCATTTCTCCGGACGTGCCGGTCTTGCCTATCTCTTTGACAACGGCATTGCGCCCTATGTCAGCTATTCGACGTCCTTCGCCCCCAATACGGGCAGGAGCGCCACGGGGGAATATTTCGATCCTTCCGAGGGCGAGCAGTTCGAAGTCGGCGTAAAATATGCACCGACCGATCTGAACCTTGCGATAAACGCCGCTGTCTTCAACATCGAGCAGACCAACACGCTGGCGTCCGACCCTGTCGTCATCGGTGCCTCCGTCACGCGTGGCAAGGTGCGATCACGCGGCTTCGAGATCGAAGCCAAGGCCAATCTGATCGACAACCTCGATCTGCTTGCGTCCTATACCTATCTCGATATGGAAATTCTGGCCGGCGACAATCCGGGCAAGGTTCCGGCCGGCATCCCCGCCAACCAGTTCGCGCTGTGGGCTCATTACCAGATGCCGTCGGGGCCGCTTGAGGGCCTCTCCCTTGGCGCGGGCGCGCGATATTACTCCAAAACCTGGAAGGACGACGGCAACGATACCGGCAAGAACGCCGATCGTATCCTTGTCGATGCGGCTGTCGCCTACGACTTCGGCGCTGCGAACCCGAAGCTGGAAGGGCTTACGGCCCGCCTGAACGTCAGCAATGTTTTCGACAATCGCGAGACGACCTGCTCGGGGTCCTACTGCTATGTCGAGGAAGGCCGCACGGTCATCGGATCCCTTCGTTACCGCTTCTGACGAACGGAGGCGCCGGGCATCGCGCATCGGGTTCCCGGATCGGGGATCCGGTGCGGTTTCAATCGCAGAGGCCGTGTCGGCCTGTCTGCATGCGCCGCCAGGCGGCGGGTGTTTCGCCGGCCACCTGCCGAAAGGCTTTCGTCAGGTGGGCCTGATCGGAAAAGCCGAGCCGGGCGGCGATGTCGGCAATGGTCAGGTCGCTTTCCACCAGCAGCTTCTGCGCAAGGCCGATGCGCTTGCCGAGCTGCCATTGCAGGGGCGTCTTGCCCGTCGTCTGCTTGAAGACATTGGCGAACCAGCTTTCGGAAAGGCCGACGATCGCCGCCATTTCGGAGACGGTCAGGCGGCTGTCGCCGTGGGTGTCGACGCGCGAGATCAGCTTGTTCATCTGCGCCTGCGTGAGCCTGCCATTGGCATGTTCGCTGCGCGGATCGGGAATGTCGAGCAGGCCGCTGACGATGCTGCCGACGAGGCTTTCGGCATAGACGGCATGCTTCGAGGGGGTCGACACCTCCTCGACCAGCAGGCCGGCGAGTGTCTCCACCGCACCGGCATCCTGGATTTCCACCGGGCGGCGCAGGGCCGCGAGCGCCGCCGACGAGCCGATAGAGGGCGACAGGAACCGCAGCAGCCGATCCTTGTGCAGATGCAGGTCGAGATGGGAAAAGCGATGCGTGGACGTGAAATTCGTCCACAGCGGAACGCCTGCCGGGACATAGATCGCCCGCGTCATCGGGCGGGAGTGCCCGGCAATCCCGCCGTCCCGGTTGGTCATCCGGATATGGGGCGAGACGTCGTTGAAGAAGATCACGATGCGCGGATCGGGGGAGAGGTAATATCCCCGGGCGCCGGACTGGCCTTCCGCATCCCAGAAGACGCTCACGAGGCCGTCGAGGCCGCGCCACTTGACGGGCGCAAGCACCTTGATGCCTTCCGTATAGCAGGTCATGGAATGAAGATACGTCACCGTTCGGGACCGTCCTTGTTCGGCAGGAAGGCGGGCATGCCTTTCTCACGGAGCATCGCGATGAAGCAAATCATTGCAGTTTGCGTCTCCAATGGCCAGGGATTTGCCAGCGCGCGACGGTGCCGTCCGGAATTTTTAAGATGACGAAAATTATCATGTTTTTGACGTATGGCAAGACATGAATGCGTCTCGGCTGCCCGCGACATGGCTTGCCCTGCGTCACATCATCCGACGAAGGCGGAAATGATGATGGCGTTGACGATGTCGATGAAGAACCCGCAGACGAGCGGCACGATGATGAAGGCACGGTGCGCTGCGCCATACTGCTGCGTGACCGCCGTCATGTTGGCGATGGCGGTTGCCGTCGAGCCCAGCGTGATGCCGCCGAAACCCGCGGATATCACCACGGCTTCATAGTTCCGTCCCATCAGGCGGAAGACGACGGCGACCGTGTAAAGCACCGTCAACGCGATCTGGACCGCCAGCGTGCAGGCGATGAAGATGAAGATGCCGCCGAGCTGCCAGAGCTGGAGCCCCATCAGCGCCATCGTCAGGAAGAGGCCGAGCGCCAGGTCGGAAATCAGCGCCAGTCCGTCCTCGACACCGGGCCACAGCCGCTGGATCGTCGCGCCGACCGTGTAGGGCATCAGGTTGCGGATCAGTATCCCGGCCATCAGGCAGCTGACGAAGGCCGGGATGGTGAAGCCGCTCAGTTCGATCAGGCTGTTGATGCTCAGGCCGATGATCAGCGAGACATTGAGCGCCAGGATCGCCCACAGGACGCAGAAATAGTCCAGCCTCGACTGCGGCTTCTCGAAGGACGCGCCGATGTCGAGTTCGGTATCGTGCGTCGCGACGATCCGATGGCGCTTCATGAGAAAGGCGGCGATCGGCCCGCCGATCACGCAGGCGGCGATGAGGCCGACGGTGTTGGCCGCCACTCCCAGTTCCCCGGCGTTCGGGATGCCGAGCCGCTCGACGAAGATGGGGGCCCATGCGAGCGTGGTCCCGATCCCGCCGGTCAGCGAGATCGACCCGACCATGAGGCCGGCCTTGGGGTCGAGCCCGAACATCGATGCCATGCCGAGACCGGCGAAATTCTGGAGAAGCATGAAGACGATGGCGAGCGTGAGCAGGATCGCCAGTGGCCGTCCTCCGGCAAGCAGGCTGCGCACATCGGCCTTCAGGCCAATGCCCGCGAAAAAGAGCAGGAGCAGGAAATCGCGCATCCCCAGCTCGAAGACGATCTGCTGCCCGGTGAACGCGTAGGCGGCCGCGACCACCGCCGTACACAATATCCCGCCGACGACCGGCTCGGGGATCGCGTATTTTCGCAGGAGCAGGACGTTCATCGTCACGATCTTGCCCGTAAGCAGAAGGATGACTGCGATGGTGAAGGAGAAAAATGCGTCTACCTGCATTCTGGCCCGTTGCTGCTTCGGCGGAGAACCGGCCTGGAAACGAAGCCCTGCACGTTCATGCGGTGAGACCCCTGATTTTCCGGTTGCCGAACCTCCCCGTTTCGATCTTCGTGTCCTTGTCATCACCTGTTGACGACGTCGCCTTATGCCGGTAGTCCTGCGGCATGGTCAATAGGGTGGAGAAGAGAAAATGCCGAGCCGCGTCATCCGTGCGGAGGCCGACGACACGACCCGGGATCGCATCCTCAAGGCCGCTATGCTGCGCTTTTCGGCGCATTCCTATGAGGACACCGGGTTGCGCGATCTGGCCGGCGATGTCGGGGTCGACATGGCCTATGTCCATCGCAGCTTCGGGTCGAAGGAGAAGCTGTTCTACGAGGCCGTCAAGGCGACGCTCCAGCCGGCGCGGGTTTTCGCCGCCGATCGCGACGAACTGCCCGCGGCGCTTGCGCAGGAGATTCTGACCGGGCGGGGAGCGAACGAGATCCGCTCGCTCGATATCCTCGTTCGTTCCTTTTCCAGCCCTGACGCCTCGCGGGTGTTGCACCGGGTCATGAGCGATGACTTCATCGCGCCGCTCGTCGCCAAATGCGAGGGCGTGGGCCAGCAGCGTGCAGCCCTGGTCGGGGCCTTTCTCGTCGGCGTCGGGATTCTGAGGGACGTGATCGGTGCGGAATCCTTGCAGGAAGGAGAGGGCGGAACGCTGGAGCGCCTGATTTCGCAGGTGATCGCCGGCCTTCTGGACGTCGAGACGGCGGAGGGGGAGGCGACCTCCGGCGTCGCTGCGGAACAACCGAAACCGCAGTGATCGTGCTGCCGTTTTTCAGGGCGAGGCAATCAGCCCGGGCCTGTCGTTTTATCACATGAGAATCCGCAGCCGGCCGGCGCGCGGAAAATGCGGTCAGAACTTGTAGCCGAGCTGGATTCCCGCACGCGTCGCGCCGTCGTTGGGGCCGTCGCAGAGATTGGCATGCGACGAGTGCGCGACCTGCGCGATGGCGCTCCAGTGGGCGTTGAAGCGATAGCCGGCGCCGACATGCTCGCGAAGCAGGAAGCGGCAGCCCAGTTCGGGGCCGTCCGCGTTGTGCTCGAGTTTGCCGTCGTGCCATGTCACGCCGAATCCCGCTTCGGTAAATATCCGCTCGGTGATGCTGAACTGCCAGGACAGGCCGCCGAAGACCTGCGTCGCTTCGCCTGACGTGCCGACAGAGGTGCCGAGACCGATCCGCGGCCGGGCCAGTTGCTGCTGCCAGCCGACCGCTTCGTCCAGACCCAGCGGATCGAAGAAGGCGGTCAACTCCGGAAAAGCGCCGCTTTCCCGGGAATTCCCGCTCTGAACCGATGCCGACGCCCCGAAGCGAAGCTCATCGAACAGCCGGTCGCCGGCAAGACAGTCCTGAACGGCCGCGCTCGAGACGGAGCCGGCAATAACGATCGACCAGAAGCGGCGCATTTCGATCTCCGAATCGCACGAATGTCATATCATGGAGGCCGAGGCTGGCGCAGGACTTGCACGACGATGCCGCCGCTTCCATTTCAAGGGGCAGGGCGGGTTCAGGTCCGTCTGGAAAACGCATCCCTGATCTTGCGGATCGTGCGGTCATGGACGGCCCTGGCTTCGGCAAGCCCGCTCTTCACCGCTTCCCAGGACACGTCGCCGGCATCCTTCGCCTCGCCGATCCTGGCCTGGAATTTTTCCGCTTCCTCCGACAGCCGGCTGATCGCGACGTCCATCTCGCCGCGGGCCTTGTCCACGGTTTCGGCAGCCTGATCGCGCAGTTCCTTCACGGAGGCCTCCCACGACTGGCGCTGCGCCTTCACGCGCGCGGCAACGATCTCGCGCGCGGCATCCGTCCGGTCTCCCACGGCGGACAGGAGCGACTGGAAAGCGGCTTCGACCTCGACCCACTCCGCTTCGAGCGCGTTCGGGAACTCTTCGACGGTCTGCTTCGCCGCATCGGCCCGGGCGCGCAGGCCGCCCTGATATTTCTCCAGCGTGTCGCGCGATTGCCGAAGGCGCGCCAGCGCGTTTTCCGCTTCCTCGCGGGCGCGTTCCTTCAGGCCGCCGATGGATTTTTCGGCCTCCGATATCAGGGTATCCAGATCGTCGAGGCGTTGTTTCGCCCATGCGACGCCCTCATGGGCATTGGACCGGTCGCTCATCGTGACTTCCTTTCCTGGTGTGAACACGGCGCTACTTGAATGTTCCGAACGGAACCTGCTGATCCCGGGACGGCTCGTTCTCGAGGAAATCGGTGCGGCAGAGATCGCAGACCATATCCTCGATCTGGCGAATGCAGTTTTCCTGAATCGTCTCCCAGTCCATGCTGCGGAGCATGATGCCGCGCAGGAACTTGAAGCTGGCGATCGCGGTCACGATCGCGCTGACGCGGAGCCTCAGCGCCTTGTCGTCCGGCGGGCGGCGGGAAAAGTCGCTTGCGGCGAGGATGAGACGGTCCAGCAAGGGAGCGATCGCCTGATCGTAAATCAGGGTGAATGCCTCATCGTTGTCGTAGGTGCAGCGGGCCACGAAGGCCGTCCACGAGTGCGGTTCGGCATCCTCCAGAATGATATGCAGAAGGCATATGAGGGCCTCCTCGAAGCGGCCGGCCTTGTCCTCGTCCGGCACTCCCTCCAGGATCCGCGTCACTTCCTCGCAACGCTCGCTGGCATAGTCGGCGATCATCCGGGCCGCGGCGAGATAGAGTTCCTTCTTTCCTCCGAAATGATAGGGAATCGCCGAAAGGGTGGTGTTGGCCGCCTTCGCCAGCGCCCGCGTGCTGGCGCCCTCATAGCCAACGCTGCCGATGACCTCGATCGCAGCTTCGATGAGCTGCGCGCGGGTTCTGGCGCTCCGGCTTTCGTGTCCGCTTGTCCCACTTCCGTTTGGCATCACAGGATTCTCTCTCTTGTCCAAGAATTAGTTCGAACGAACGAACTTATCAAGACCCATTCGAAGCGAGATCATAGGGTCTTCAGGAAAGCCTCGAGGGCGGATTTCTCGTCTTCGGTGAGATGCAGCGGTTTGATAAGGGGGGAAACGCGGGCGGCATGCGGAAAAAGCGGATGGTCCGCTTCCGCATCGTTGCGCGCGCGAACCTCGCCGCCGCCGCGGTCGTAGAGATTGATGACGTTTCTCAGGCTCGGAAACAGGCCGTTGTGCATGTAGGGCGCGGTCTGCGCGACGTGGCGCAGGCTCGGCGTGCGCATCGCCCCGGCATCCTCCGCCCGGTCGGTGACGAGATAGCGGCCGAGATCCTCCGTCTTCTCGCCGAAGAACGAGATCTTCAGGTTGTGAAAGCGCTCATCCGTGAGGAGGGGGCCGAAATGGCAGTTGGCGCACCGCGCCTTCGTCCGGAAAAGATGCAGCCCCCGGATTTCCCGGTCGTCAAGCTGGCCAGCATCGCCCGCCACGAAGCGGTCGAAACGCGTCTGCCGGTCAAGGCCGGACTGGAACGCTGCAAGGGCATCGCCCGCAAGCGCGGCGGTCAACCGCTCGGTGCTGTAGAGCGCACGGGCGGCCTGCCCGTATTCATCGATGGTCGCAAGCCGCGCCTCGACGCCGGCGAGGTCGAGATTCCCCATCTCGCCGGGTGCCGTCAAAGGTTCGAGCGAACGTGCGGCAAGGGCGATATCCCGCCCGTCCCAATCGAGATGGCGGCGTGCCGCCACCGTGTGCAGGCCGGGCGGGTTTCTCCGGCCCTTCGATCCCGCCATGCCGGTGGAGAGCGGTGCGGGCACGCTCCAGCCGTGGTCGGGCCGATGGCAGGACGCGCAGGAAACGCTGCCGTCCACTGAAAGGCGCGCGTCGAAGAACAGGCGCTCTCCCAGTTCGGCCCGGGCGGCCTCGGAGCGGTCCTGCCGAGAGTGGGCAGGGCTCCCGAGTTCGGCAAAATCCACGCCCGGATCGATCCACGCAGCCGGCCATTGTTGAGGCGGGCGGGCATAAAGATCGCGAAGCGACGGCGCATTTGCCTGCGCAGGCCCGAAGGCGGACAGGCAGGCGGCAAGGAGCAGGGCCCGGCCGCCGTGTCCCGCCCGCCGCGTCAATGGCAATCGTTTCCGACCTGGTTGAGGTAAACGTCGAAGGCGACGTCGGACGCCCATTGGGCCTCCTTTTTCGCCCAGTCCTCGCCGCGGGTGATGTCGGCAAGCGCCTCTTCCACCGCGCCCGCGAGATCGGCATCCTTCGCCGGCACGGCCACGACCAGCGCGGAAAGGGCGGCTTCCGGCAGGGTCGCGGAAAATTTCCGCCATTCGTCGCTGGCGAGCAGCAGGCTGAGCGACCTGTCGTCATGGATGGATGCGTCGCAGACCCCGGTGCGCACGTCGATCAGCGCTTCGGCCGGCGCGCGCCGCACCCTGAGCGATGCGCCGAGCGACTGCGCCAGTTGCCGGCCCCGGATATTGGCTTCGGAGACGCAGACCGTCTTGCCGGCCAGATCCTCCCACTCGCGCACCGTCGTGAAGGTTGGCATGGCGACGCTGAGCCCGGACCGATAGCCGGTTGGCAAGACCCTGAAGGACGGGCCTGGTGCGAAGGAACCCGGCGCGTTCGCGTCGAAACGGGTGCTGGAAAGGGCTTCGCGGCCGATGACGAGATCGACGCGCCCGGCCTCGAGCGCTGCGTCCTGCTCCGCCGCCGGAATCTTCTCCAGTTCGACCGGGCGGCCCAGTCGCCGGCCGATCTCGGCGGCAAGCGAAGCCTCGAAGCCTTCCTCCGTAAAGATGCGGGTGGTGTCCGGTCCCCAGACGGGCACGAATTCCACGCCGACCCTCAGGATTGCCTCATCGCTGTCCGGCGCGCCGCAGGCGGCCGAGGCGGTGGATATCGCGAGGAGAAGGCCGGCGGCGATGCGGCCGGCTCGGTTCCCCATCATGCGGCAAGCTTTCACGTCCATTCAGCCCTCGTCCTCATCTTTTCCCGTCCTGCGTGCGCAGGCTCCCGTTGCGCAGCACAGCCGCCCTGCGTCCGGCTCATTGCGCGAAGGCCGGATATTGCGAAACAGGTTTTCGCCGAAGGGCGAGACAACGCAATTTCTTCGGTTGACGAATGTCATTCTCACACGTCAGAATTACACATATCCTATAGAATACCTTGTTTAAACGCAAGTTTATTCGAAGCATCATCCATCAATGTTGAAGCAGGGGGCTTTAATGCGGAAGAATATCCTTAGTCGAGTTGAGCGTTATATTGGCGGCATTGCGCTGGCCGGAACTCTTTCCTTGAGCGTGCTCTGCCACGCCGCGCCGGCGGCGGCGCAGGAAAACGTCTTGCCGTCCATCAATCTGCAACTCTCTCCCTGGACGGTCATCGCCCGGGAGAAGGGCATCTTCAAGGAAGAGTTCGACCGGATCGGAACGACCGAGGTCAACCTCATCGCTTCGGGTGCGGCCGATCTTCTGGGGGCCGAGGCCGCGGCCGTCGGCGGCGGCGCCATCGCCATCGCCCAGCGGATGATCTATCCCGCCACGGTTCACGTTGCCAACGGCCTCGACGGCGTGATCGTCTGGGTTTCGGAGGCTTCCAACCGCTATCGGGCGCCCATCCTCGCACGGGCCGACAACGACGAAATCCAGTCCGTCGCGGATCTTGACGGCAAGAAGTTCGGCAGCAGCCGCATCAGCTGCTACTGGTCTTCGCCATTCGAGATCGCCACGAAGGCCGGCCTGCCTTTCGATTCCCGCCTGGAAAAGGGCCGCATCCGCTATGAATCGATCGACAACGGCGCGGTGGCCATTTCGGCCGTTCTGTCCGGCGCCACGGATGCGACGACCGCCCATCTGGCGGCGGGCCAGTTCACCGGCGCATGGCTGTCCGGCAAGCTGAAGGTCGTGGACCGTTCGCCCGACGACGGCATCTACGTCAACAATGCCGGCCGCGTGACCTATTTCGCCCGCCGCGATTTCGTCGAGAAATATCCCGCCGTGGTCAAGGCCTTCCTGGCCGCGCGTGAGCGTGTGCGGGAGTGGACCTACGACAACGTCGACGAGGCGGCCGAGATCGTCGCCCGCGAAACCCGCGTTCCGCTGGAAGTGGCTAAGTTCCAGATCACGCATGCCGGCGAGTGGGAGTTCATGGCGGGAGAGCCGAATGTCGACCGCGCCCGTCAGGCGATCAAGAACTTCCAGGAATGGTACGTCGCCAACGGTGACGACATTCTCAACGAGCGTCGCCTGAGCGACGAGCGGGTCGATGAGGTCGTCCAGGCCCGCTTCTTCGTCGGCGGCGAATACTCCATCTATCGCTGAAGCATTTCCAGAAAAAGTGTGAAGCGGTCTGGATCGGAAATGCCCTCATTGCCGATCCAGACCGTATAAGGAAGGCATATCATGACCACGACAACCGAGGTCGCCGGCGAAACGCCGGCGACGAGCCCGTCCGGAACGTCGATTCGCGGACTTTTCGGCAGGCGGATCGGCAAGATCAACCTCACCGGACTGATCCTGCCGCTGATCATTTTCGTCCTGTGGCAGACGGCTTCGTCCCGCGGCTGGGTCGACTCCGTCTTCCTGCCGAGGCCCGCCGTCGTCGTCGAGGCATTCTGGACGATGCTTCTGAAACAGAATTTGCTGCTGGACATCTCGACCAGCATCGGCATCGTCGGGCAGGCCTTCATCTACGGCTCGGTCATTGCCATCGTGCTCGGCGTGGCGGCGGGCCTGTCGCAGCGGGTGGAACGGTTCTTCGGCCCGACCTTCGACACCATCCGCCACATTCCCGGCATCGCCTGGCTGCCGCTGATCGTGCTGTGGCTCGGCATCGGGGCGCCGGCGAAGGTGGTGGTGATCGCCAAGTCCGTCTTCTTCCCGGTGTTCCTGAACACCTTGCAGGGCATCCGCAACGTCGACCGAAACTATATCGACCTCTCCAAGGTGCTGACGCTGACCCGCTGGCAGCTGGTCCGGCAGGTGATCCTGCCCGGCGCCATGCCCAGCATCATCGTCTCGCTGCGCTATGCGGCGGGTCTCGCCTGGGCGCTGGTGGTCGTGGCGGAAGGCCTGAGCGGTCTGGAAGGGCTGGGCTTCCTGATCTTCCGGGCGCAGGGCCTGCTTCTGACCGACCAGCTCATCGTCTGCATGATCATCATCGGGTTGATCGGCTTCCTGATCGACCGCGGCATGTTCGCCATACAGCGCCGGGTGCTGCGCTGGAAACAGGGCTACGACGGCTAGCCGGCTTTACGTCAAGACAAGGAGATCACCATGAGCACATCCGGCAGGCTGGAAATCAGCAGCGTCTCGAAAAGCTACGAGGTGGCCGACAACAAGACGTTCGACGCGCTCGTCGGCGCCACCTTCTCGGTCGAACCGGGCAGCTTCGTCTCGCTCGTCGGGCCGAGTGGCTGCGGCAAGTCGACCCTGCTGCGCCTCATCATCGGCCTCGATGACGATTACCGCGGCGATATCCTCCTGAACGGCCAAAGGATTTCCGGCACGAGCCTGTCGCGCGGCATCGTCTTCCAGGATCACCGCCTGCTGCCCTGGCTGACGCTGAAGCAGAACATCGGGCTGGCGCTCCAGAATATCGGCTGGAGCCGCGAGGAGAAGGAAAAGACCGTCCGCGAACATATCGCGCTCGTCGGTCTCAATGGTTTCGAGGATGCCTATCCCTATCAGCTTTCCGGCGGCATGGCGCAACGCGCGGCGATTGCCCGCGGGCTTGTGAGCCGCCCCGAAATCCTGCTGCTCGACGAGCCGCTGGGCGCGCTGGATGCGCTGACGCGCCTGCGCCTTCAGGAGGAAATCCAGCGTATCTGGCGCGTCGAGGGCGTGACCATGATCCTCGTCACCCACGATGTCGAGGAGGCGATCTATCTCAGCAACAAGGTGATCGTCATGAACACCAATCCGGGCCGCGTGGTCGATGAAATCAGGATCGATCTGGATTTCCCCCGCGACCGGACGGATGTGCGGTTTGCCGAATTGAAGCGCAACATCCTCTCCCAGATGGGCGATTACGTGCCCGCCGCCAGGGCGGCCTGACGATGGCGGGTGCGGCGATCCGGGGCAGGCTGGTCGCGGGCCTTCTGCTGCTTGCGCTCGGCCCTTCGCCCGCGCTGGCGGTCAGCAGCGCGCCGTCCTCGGACCTTCCCGACATTTCCGCGATCCGGGCGCAGATCTATGGTGGCGATCACGAGAAAGCCATCGCCGCCCTGCTGGAACTGACGCAAACCGTCCAGCACGCGGAACTCTACAACCTTCTCGGCTACAGCCACCGCAGCCTCGGGCGCCATGAAGAGGCGGGAAAGTATTATCGCGAGGCGCTTTTCCTCGATCCCTCCCATCGCGGTGCGCTGGAATATCAGGGCGAGCTTTTCATCACGACCGGCAATCTCGACGGGGCGCGGACCAATCTGCGCTACCTTCAGCTTCTGTGCGGCGAAAAGGGCTGCGCCGAGGAGGAACAGTTGCGCAAGGCACTGGCGGAAGCGGAGCCCTGAGCGGCTGGCCAGGGCGTAATTCCAGGAAAAGTGTGAAGCGGTTTTCCGTCCGGAATTGGGCAGACACACATAGTTAGAGCATTTCAGCGTTTCCATGAAATGCTGAAATGCTCTAATCGCCCTTGGACGCCAGTTCTTCCAGCTTGCGCCGCCGCACGTCCGGGTCTTCCTGATAGCGCACGGTGTCGAAGAGGTTCCCCCCGGCATCGACCAGATAGAGAAGCGCGGTGTGCTCCATCGTGTAGTCGCCGTCCGAGGTCGGAACCTTGCGGAAGACGGCCTTGTAGTTCCTCGCGATCCGCGCGGTCTCTTCCGGCGTTCCGTAAAGCGCGACCACACGGTTTCCGAACGCCTCGGCATAGGACTGAAGCGTCTCCTGCGTGTCGCGTTCGGGATCGACGCTGACGAAGAAGACGTTCAGGCTGGCCGCCTTCGGGCCGAGGAATTCCAGGTCCTCGGAGATTTCCCAGAGCGTCGTGGGGCATATTTCCGGGCAATGGGTAAAGCCGAAGAACAGCACATAGGGCGCGCCTTCGAGGTCCTTCTCGGTCAAGACCTCGCCCCGGTGGGTGGTCATCCGGAACGGACCGCCCAGCCGGGGCGGCGGCAACGTCTCCGCCCTCGGGCCGGCAGGAAAGCCGGTGCCGGCAAGAGCGAGAAAGGGCAGGGCGGCAAGCGCTTGCCTTCGGGTGAGCGGCATCAGGGTCATCCCGGTTCGTGCGGTTCCTCGTTCGGTGCAGAGGCGACCGCCGCGGTCCGTGCGGCGACGCCCCTCTATTGTTATTTAGCGGAGGGCTATGCCACACTCAAAGCCGGGCCGTGCCGACGGGCGGCAATTGTTAGAATGACTTTTCGCAATTCGAGGCGTTCAGGCCATTCTCGCCTGTGCCGGTATGTCCCGCCCGACACGGCTTGCGATCTGTTCCGCGATGAAGACGGCGTGCTCGGTCACTTGCGGCAGCCCCATCAGTTCGCCATACGTGCCGCGCGCCAGCGGCCCGGCGATCAGCAGCCCGTCCTCTACAGTCCCGTCCGGCGAAAGGGCCTGTGAATCGCGGTTGCACCACAGGCCGAGGCCGGTCGGGCAAAGGGCGATGTATCCGTCCGCGGCAAGCTGCGACAGCAGCGGCTGCGAGCCGAGGATGCCGCCATGCGCCGGCCCGGTCGTCACGACGACGGCCTCAACCTCGAGCGGCTCCGGGTCGGCGCGCCGGCGCTCTTTCAGAAGAACGCGGATGGTGTCGCCATCAGCCTCCGCCGAGCGGATCGAGGCCGCCTTGACCGTGAGGCTGCCATCCGCGATGGCGCGGTCGAGAACCGCTTCGATCTGCGGGGCGATGCGGAAGCGGTGTACGTCCCAGAAGGGGCGGACATGCCGAACGAGCCTGCGTGTCTCCGAAAGGGGCAGGCTTGCCCAGATGTCCTGCGCCTGCTGGCGAACGGCATCGAGAACCGCATGCCAGCTCAGGCCCCGGGTCTCCGCCTCACGAATGGCGCGTCTGATCCGGCCAAGAAGTTCCGAAGCGTGCCGCGCCGGTGGATGCAGAAAATCGCCGAAAGGCTCCTGCGCGGTGGCGGGGTGCCCGCGCGAGCGAAGGCCGCGCCGGGACACGGAAACGATCCTGCCGGTGTGGCCACGCCGCTTCAAGGCGGCAATCACGTCCGCCGCCGTCAGGCCGTTGCCGACGACGAGCACACGGTCCTCGGGGCCGATCCTTCCGAGCGCGTCCGGCAGGGTGGCGTCCGCCACCAGGCCGGGATGCGCGGCGAGCGGACGCAGGGAAGACGGAAGAGCGGGAGCGGGATGGCTGACGGCGAGAGCGAGGATATCGGCATCGAGCGTTTCCCCGTCCTGATCCGTTATCCGCCATCCTCCGTCCTCCTTGCGGGCGCGGGTTGCCCGCACCCGCCGATGTTCGACCGCGCCGGCATCGATGAAGGGCTGAAGCTGGGCCGCGGCGTAGCGCCCGAACGTTTCGCGCCGGGGAAAGGGAACGCCGCCGGCGACGGCTTCCGGATCGTCCTTCAGCGCACCGGTGACGGTAAGCCACCGGGCAAAGCTTTCGGGATCGTCGGGAAAGAGCGACATCCGCTCGGCCGGGACGTTGATGCGGTGAACCGGTTCGGCCGTGTCGTAGGCAAGACCGGCGCCGAGCCGGTCGCGTGGTTCGAACAGGACGATCCGCGCTGTTTTTCTCTCTTCGCGCTGCCGCAGCCTGAGACTGTTTCGCGCCAGAGGGGGCGCCGAAACGTCGGCGACGGCCGCTCGGCCTTGCGAACCGTGCGGGCCCAAAGCCATTTCGGCGAAGTGCGCCGTCTCTGCCTGCCCGAGCCTGCGCGCCAGATGCAAGGCGACGGTCGCGCCGGTGACGCCGCCGCCGATCACGGCCACGGTGGGAAAATGGTTCCGGCTCGACATGAACCGCCTCCTGCTGTTGCCGGAAGCGTCTCTCCGGCGGACTCAAGACATGGGAAACCGGTGGATCAGGATCCGGCTGCGCTGCGGATATTGCCGGCATGGCCGCCGCCGCCGAACACCTGCTTTTCGCCGAAGGACGAACGGATCGGGTTGCGCGGGCCGGCAAGGCCGAGTTCCGGGAACAGGAGTTCGGACACGCGATAGGCTTCCTCCAGATGCGGATAGCCCGATGCGATCACCGTATCGATGCCGAGTGCCTGATATTCCCGGAGGCGGGCGGCGACCGTTGCCGGCGAGCCGACCAGCGCCGTGCCCGCGCCGGAGCGCACCAGGCCGATGCCGGCCCACAGGTTCGGAGACACTTCCAGCTTGTCGCGCCGGCCGTTATGCAGCGCGACCATGCGGGCTTGCCCGACCGAATCGGAGTTGTCGCGGAAGATTTTCTGCGCGGCGTCGATCGTGTCGTCCGACAGGCGGGAGATGAGGCGGTCGGCGGCCTCCCAGGCTTCCTCGTCCGTCTCGCGGACGATGAAATGCAGGCGGATGCCGAACGTGACCCTGCGCCCCTTGGCGGCAGCGGCGGCCCGCACCCGGCCGATCTTTTCCGCCACCTGCTCCGGCGGCTCGCCCCAGGTCAGGTACTTGTCGATGATGCCGGCGGAAAAATCGATTGCCGCGTCGGAAGAGCCGCCGAAATAGATCGGCGGGCGCGGTTCCTGCACCGGCGGCACGCCGAGGGTCGCATGGTGCGCTTTGATGTATTTCCCGTCGAGATGGGCGCTTCCCGTTTCGATCAACTGGTTGAAGACCTGGAAGAATTCGTCCGCATGGTCGTAGCGCTCGTCATGCGGCAGGAAGATGCCGTCGCCGGCCAGTTCCTGCGCGCTGCCGCCGACGACGATGTTCAGCAGCAGGCGCCCGTGTGACACCCGGTCGAGCGTCGAGGCGAGGCGGGCATAATAGGCCGGGGAGGCGGTGCCCGGACGGATGGCCACCAGGAATTTGAGCTTCTCGGTGTGTGCGGCGAGATTGGCGGCGAGAACGAAGGATTCCTCACAGGCTGCGCCCGTCGGAATCAGGACGCCGGAATAGCCGAGCCGGTCGGCGGCCTTCGCGATCTCGGCGAAATAGCCCGGATCGGCAGGACGGCTCAGATCATCCGTTCCGAGATAGGCGCCGTCGCCGGATGAGGGAATGAACCACAGGAAATCCAGAGGTTTGTCGGTTCCGGGCATGGGAAAGGGTCCTTTTCGAATTCGATGGCCGATGCGCCCGCAGCCTCGACACCGGCCCGCGCATCCTCTGTCCAGAAGATAGCCCATTCGGCCGGACCACTAAGGAATCGCATTCTAATTTTGTCCCGCTCGCGGAAGTTTAACTTCTGAAGGGGCACATGAGCGCGAAAACGCGTCACCTCGGCGCGGGGACGTATCTTCCCGCCGGCCCGCCGGCGCTTTTCCGTTTTCACCCCGCCCGCATGTCCGCTTGCGATGCAGGGATGGCGCGCCCGGCCACGGGCCGGTTGACGAAAAACAATTCTCCATCGCTTGCGACAAACGAAACGGAATGTATCGAAGAGACAGCGGATTTATGGTTGGTTGAACGGCGATTGTGCCGCTGCCGGCCAACAGCCGCTGCGGGTTCGCCGGTCCCGCCTTCCCGAGGCCGAGGAGAAACCATGTCCACCCCGAAAAAGAAGATCGTCCTCAACGCCTTCAACATGAATTGCGTCGGCCACATCAATCATGGCCTGTGGACCCACCCGCGCGACACGTCCGTCGATTACAACACGCTGGAATACTGGACCTCGCTGGCCGCGACGCTGGAGCGCGGCCTGTTCGATGGCCTGTTCATCGCCGATATCGTCGGGGTCTACGACGTCTATCAGGGCAATGTCGACGTGACGCTGCGCGAATCCGTGCAGCTTCCGGTCAACGACCCGACCCTGCTCGTTTCGGCTATGGCGGCGGTGACGCGGAACCTCGGCTTCGGCATCACCGTCAACGTCAACAGCGAGCAGCCCTATACGTTCGCGCGGCGCTTCTCGACGCTCGATCACCTGACGCGTGGCCGCATCGGCTGGAACATCGTCACCGGCTATCTCGACAGCGCGGCCCGCGCCACCGGCCAGGCGGGGCTTCACCTGCACGACCGGCGCTACGATCAGGCCGACGAGTATCTGGAGGTGCTCTACAAGCTCTGGGAAGGAAGCTGGGCGGACGATGCCGTACTGCGCGACAGGGAGGTCCGCCGTTTCGCCGATCCGTCCAGAGTGCGCCCCATCTCCCACAAGGGCGAGTTCTATCAGGTCGAGGGCTATCACCTCAGCGAACCCTCGCGCCAGCGCACGCCGGTTCTTTATCAGGCCGGCACATCGACGCGCGGCAAGCAGTTCGCCGCCCGCCATGCCGAATGCGTCTTCATCTTTGGGCGCGACAAGCAGGCGACGCGTGCGGCCGTGCAAAGCATCCGTGAGCAGGCCGTGGCCGCCGGACGACGGCCCGGCGACGTGAAGATCATCCTCGGCATCGCCGTCGTCCCGGATCGCAGCCGGCAGGCGGCGGAGGAGAAGCTTGCGGAGTACAAGCGCCATGCAAGCCCCGAGGCGGCGCTGACGCATTTCTCCGCCTCGACCGGCATCGATTTCGGGAAATACGGTCTCGACGAGGTCATTCCCTACGGCCCCACAAACGCCATCCAGTCGGCCACGGAACATGCGAAGCAGCGCGGGCTGACGCGGCGGCAACTGCTGTCCGAAATGGCGCTCGGCGGGCGCTATCCGGCGCTGGCGGGTGACGCGGCGACGATTGCCGACGAGCTGGAATCCTGGGTCGACGAGGCCGATATCGACGGCTTCAACCTGACCCGCATCGTGACGCCGGAGAGCTACGAGGACTTCATCGACATCGTCGTTCCCGAGCTTCAGAACCGGGGCCGGTTCAAGACGGCCTATACGGAAGGTTCGCTGCGCCACAAGCTGTTCGGCGAGGGCGACCGGCTTCCGGCCCGCCATCCTGTTCAGGCTTTCCGCTATTCCGGCTGAGACGACAGACGATCCCGCCCGGTGGGCGCCGAGAAGAAATTCGGCCGGCGCCCGGACAAATGGAATAACCTGCTTTGTATATGATAATTATAGACAATAAGCTGTCCTGCGAAGTCGGAACAGGACCGGACGATGGTCGAAAGCCTGCATTTCCCGCACGACCCGATCTGGCGGCAATTGCTGCCTGAACGGCATCCGGTCACGGCGCGCGGTAAACCCGCGTGAAAGTCAACCGCCAGGATATTGAAGGAACCCGCCGTGGGCAGGATCTATAACGAACTTTTCGAACTGATCGGCAACACGCCGCTTTTCGAACTCCATCGCTACTGCCGGAATCGCAATCTCGCCGCCCGTCTTCTCGGCAAGATCGAGTATTTCAATCCGGCCGGCAGCGTGAAGGATCGCATTTCATGGTCCATCATCCGCGATGCCGAGGAGCGCGGCCTGCTGAAACCCGGCGATACCATCGTCGACGTGACGAGCGGCAACACCGGCATCGGGCTTGCGGCCATCGCGGCATCGCGCGGCTACAAGGCCAAATTCTACGCGAGCGACAATATCAGCGCCGACAAGATCCGTCTTCTGCAACAGTACGGCGCCGAGGTCGTGCCGGTGGAAAACGCCTTCTTTCTCGATCCGCTTGCGCTCGAAAAGATCACGGCGCGCGTGCAAGACGAGAATCCGGGCGCCTATTTCACCGACCAGCTCGCCAATCCGGCCAATCCGCGCACCCATTTCGAAACGACCGGTCCGGAAATCTGGCGCGATACGGACGGGGCCGTCGATGTCTTCGTCGCGGCCGTCGGCACGGGCGGAACGATCTCCGGCGTCGGCCGCTTCCTGAAGTCGCAGAAGCCCGGGGTGCGTGTGGTGGTGGCAGAGCCCGCGGAAGAGTCGCTCCCGACGGAGGAAAATCCCTATCCGGACCAGATCGACGGCGTCCACAAGGTGACGGAGGTGGAGCCGGTGCGCCTGCCGGACAATTTCGATGCTGGCGTGGTCGACGAGGTGATCGCCCTGAACACACCGGACGCCCGCCGGACGGCGCGGGCATTGGCGGCAGAGGAGGGCATTCTCGCCGGCATTTCCTCCGGCGCCACGCTGTATGCCGCAACCCTGCTCGCCCGACGTCCGGAAAATGAGGGTAAAACGATTGTCGTGCTGTTGCCGGATACCGGCGAACGTTACCTGACGGCCCCGGTTGCGCGGTGATCGGGAAAAGGTGCCGCCCGGAAACCGGGCGGCACGCAGGCCATGACGTCAGCCTGTGACGTTTCGGCGCCGGCTCAGCGTGCGCCGATGGCGGACGCAATCTTGCGGCCGAGTGCGCGCGCCGGCGAGGCGACGGGCGCGCTGGATGCGCTGGCGGCCCTGGGGCGGGTCGCAGCGGCCTGTTCGCCGAGGTTGAACTGCGACAGCAATTGCGCCAGCGACGCAGCTTCCCGTGCAAGCGTGTGCGTGGCAGCCGTCGTCTGTTCCACCATCGCCGCGTTCTGCTGCGTGCCCTGGTCCATCGTGTTCACGGCGGTGTTGATCTGGTGAAGACCCACGGCCTGTTCCTGGGAGGATTCGACGATGGCGGTGACGTGCTGGCTGATCTCGCGAACCTCCTTGACGATGGTTTCGAGGGCCGTGCCCGTATTGCCGACGAGGGTCACGCCGTTGCGCACCTGTTCGCCCGAAGTGTTGATGAGCGCCTTGATCTCCTTTGCGGCATTGGCCGAGCGTTGTGCAAGCTCGCGCACCTCCTGGGCGACGACGGCGAAGCCCTTGCCGGCCTCACCCGCGCGAGCGGCCTCGACACCCGCATTCAGCGCGAGAAGATTGGTCTGGAAGGCGATCTCGTCAATGACGGCGATGATGTTGCTGATCTCCTGCGACGAGGTTTCGATGGCGGTCATCGCCTCGACGGCATCGTGCATGACCTCGCCGGAGCGCTCCGCGCCATCGCGGGCCTGCTTCACCAGTTGACCCACCTCCTGGGCGCGCCGGCTGGAATCCCGGACGGTCGTGGTGATCTGCTCGAGCGCCGCTGCCGTTTCTTCCACGGAAGCCGCCTGCTGCTCCGTGCGTCGCGACAGGTTTTCGGCTGCGCTGAGGATTTCGTCCGAGCCTGCATTGACGCTGCGGGCGGTCGCACCCACGATCTTCAGCGTCTCGTGCAACCGGGTGACGGAGTTGTTGAAATTGGCGCGCAGTCCGTCCAGGTCGCCGGCGAATGCCTGGTCGATGCGGTGGGTGACGTTGCCCTCGGCCAATTGTTCCAGCCCTTCGGCCAGCGAGTCGACGGCGCGTTTCAGTTCCGCCGCTTCCTTCGCCTTCTGCTCCTCCCGGGCGATGCGCTCGCGCTCGGACAGGCTGCGGTTGGCGATCGCTTCCTCTTCCAGTCTCACCCGTTCGACGGCGTTGGCACGGAATACTTCCACGGCTTTCGCCATCGCGCCGACTTCGTCGCGGCGCTCGTTGCCGGGAATGTCCTCTTCCGTTCTGCCATCGGCCAGCGAGGCCATGCGCTCGCGCAGGAGCCGGATCGGCCCGGTGATGCCCTTGGCGGAAATAACCAGCGACAGCACGACTCCCAGCGCCATCGCCACCGCCGACAGGCCGAGCGACCACAGGATCGTGGCATTGGTCTGGGCCGTCAGGCGGTTACTTTCCGCCAGAACGTCGTCCGTGCGGGCGTTGAGCCAGTCGCGCCACTCCGTGGAGGTTTTGGTGAGCAGCGTATCGGCCTGTGCAAGCACGGCGGTCGCATCGCCCATCCGCCCCGCGCTGTCCAGCTCGATCGCGGCATCGGTCAGTTTGACGATATCGTTCACCGTCGCTTGAAAACCGTCCAGATCCGCAGACCATGAGGGCATGTCGGTTTTTGCGTTCTCGAGCCGCTCCGCCAGCCGGCTGATGTTCAGAACATAGGACTCGTGCGCGGCCTGCCGATCGGGCGACGTCTCCGGGAGCACCAGAACCTGATAGGCATTGTAGACGATCCCCATGAGATTGCGGCTCGCCTGGGACGTGCCGAGCGCCGCGACATTGTTCTCGGCGAGAAAGTCCGAATATTCGGTGTCGGCGTTCTTGTAGCGCACGGACATGTAGCCGGCGCTGCTCATCCCGATCAGGCATATAGGCAGGATCAGGGTCAGGATTTTCGTTTTGATTGCAGCATTCTGCAGAAAGGACATGATTACCTCGATGGGGGGGCGATCGGGAGGTATCGCGATTGTCGGAAACGCGCCGAAGATTGTGCAGGTTTCCAGTGTCGGAGGAGATCCAGCGGATGGATCGAGCGGACATTCCGGGGGGCCGGAGGAAGGCGTGCGTTGCCGCTGAATCGTGGGAGGATCGAAGCGACAAGGGAGGTCACACGCCGGAAACGTTCATGTTTCCCAGGGGAGGCGGTCTTGCGGCGCCAAGAAGCCAGAATTCACTTAATGGAAAATGAATACTCCCAAAAATGTCAATTTTTCCAATAAGTTAAATGCCATTATGGGTTGTATTTCCGTTCCGTCATGGCGACGGGAGGCGTAATGGATCGCGCGCCGGACCCGTAGCCCGCTCTCGTCGGGCCGCCGCCATTGAAGACGCAATTGCCATGTCGGGCCCTGCCGGATGACGGCCCTCGCCGAATGGCTGTCAGGCTTTTCCGGCTGCGTCGCAGCGTTTGAGGCATCGAGAAGGGCGCCGAGGACGCCAAGTTCGATGAGGCTGACGAACATGCGGTCGACGCGGATATATTGCCTGGCCTCTTGGAGCCGGTAGCCGATGCCCGCCGATGCGCCCGTCAGCTCGGCGGCCACCAGACTGAGAAAGGCGACGGCCGCGGCAATGCGGATGCCGGCCATGATGTGCGGCGATGCGGCCGGAATGACGACTTCGAGGAACTCACGGCTGCGGCTCGCCCCGAGGGAGCGCGACGCCTTGATATACGTCTCGGCGATCATCGACATGCCGTGATGCGTGTTCAGCCAAACGGCAAGGAAGACCGTGTAGCTGATGACGAAATATTTCGAGGCCTCGCCTATGCCGAACCAGACGATCGCGATCGGCACGAGCGCGATGGACGGGATCGGCCGGATGACGGACAGAAACGGCGACAGGGCAGCATTGATGAGCCTGACCCGCGATGTCATGAGGCCGAGAAAGATGCCGAGGACCGTGCCGATGACGAAGCCCGTGGCGGCGCGGCCGAGCGAGACGACCAGATCCTTCCACAGCACGCCGCTGCGCGCCATTTCGACGGCTGCGGCCCACACTTCCGGAGGCGCGGGGAAAAACGCCCTGTTGACGATCTCAAGCGACGCGACCAGCCACCACACCGCGGTTACGGCGGTCAATGAAGCGATCGTCGTCAGGGCACGCTGAACTAACAATGATGAAACCTCGGAAACTCGACGGAACGGGAATGTGGGCGCTTGAAACGGCCGGTTTCTGGGCGCGTCTTGACTGACAGCAAAAAGCCTAGCCTAGAACCGGCGAGCAACATACCGGTAAATTCAGGACATGTTGTGCTTGAAAGACGCACATGCGGCAAAAGCCTCGGCCGGGCTTCGGCAGGCCTCCGGTGTCGTCGGCGGCGCGGAAGGGAGCGCGCAATCGCAGCCGCGCAAAGCCCCTTGTGAGGGCGCTTTCCGACCGGTAACACTGCGTTTTGCTTGAAACTGCAAAACGCCCGACATTTGCCGCATCCGGCGCTAGAATGCCGGTGTTGTCTCGGCGGGTCGGAACATGGCGGATGCTCATAAGGTGGCTGCGGAATATCGGGCGTCGCGTGTCGCCCGGCTGTTCCTGACGTACAGGCTCTACATACTCGGCACCGTCAGTCTTGTGGTTTTCACGCTCGTGGCGTTCGGGGTTTACCGCCTGACCGCCGAGGTGCGCTATCAGGATGTGCTCGCCGCCCTGTCGAACACGTCCTGGGTTTCCATCGCGCTTGCCGTGCTTTTCACGGGCCTGAGCTTTCTGGCCCTGATCTTCTACGATTCCAACGCCCTCGATTACATCGGCCGCAAGCTGCCGTTTCCCTCCGTCGCCGTCACCGCCTTCGTCGCCTATGCGGTCGGCAACACGGTCGGCTTCGGACCGCTCAGCGGCGGGGCGATCCGGTTCAGGGCCTATTCCCGCTTCGGCCTGTCGCCAGGCGATGTGGCGCGCGTCATCGCCTTCGTCACGCTGGCCTTCGGTCTGGGCCTTCTGTCCGTCAGCGCGCTCGCGACGCTGGTCGTGGCGCCGCGCGTCGCCGGCATTCTGGAAATCGACGCCTTCTGGCTCCGGGCGATTGCGCTTCTCGTGCTGGTCGCGCTCGCCGGCCTGCTCTTCGTCAGCCGGAGCGGCCGGTCCGTCGGTCTTGGAGGGCTGAGCCTCAGGCTTCCGGACAGCCGAACCTCCTCCCGGCAGTTCCTTGTCTCGGCCTGCGACATCGCCGCTTCCGCCTCCGTTCTCTACGTGCTGCTGCCCGAAACGCATGTGGGCTGGCCGACATTCCTGGCGATCTACGCGGTGGCGATCGGTTTCGGTGTTCTCAGTCATGTGCCGGCCGGGCTGGGCGTCTTCGAAGCCGTCATCATGGCCGGGCTTTCCAACGTCATCGGCATCGATCAGTTGCTCGGCAGCCTCGTGCTCTACCGGCTGATCTACTATGTCCTGCCCCTGTTGCTGGCCATCGTGCTGCTGCTGGTCGTGGAAACGCGGCAGCTGACGATGCGGCCGGGCTTCGCCGAGGCGGCCCAGCTCGCCGGCAGGCTGGCGCCGGCGCTGATCTCGACGCTTGCCCTGGTCATCGGCACGATGCTGATCTTTTCGAGCGTGGTGCCGACGCCGGATACGGACCTCGATTTTCTCTCGGCCTATCTGCCTCTGCCGATCGTCGAAGCCGCGCATTTCCTGTCGAGCCTGCTCGGGCTGCTGCTGCTCGTCGCCGCGCGCGGCCTCGGCCAGCGGCTGGACGGCGCCTGGTGGGTGGCGCTGGCTGCCGCCTGCGTGGCCTTTGCATTCGCCTTCCTGAAGGCGGTCGCGGTGTTCGAGGCGGCGTTGCTGGCGCTCTTCATCGTCGCCCTGCTGTTCAACGCGCGTGCCTTCGACCGGCACAGCTCGTTGTTGCGCCATGCGCTGGGGCCGATGTGGCTTGCGACGATTGCCGTCATTCTGATCGCCGCCTTCATCATCCTTCTCTTCGTCTACCGCGACACGCAATATGCGCATGGCCTGTGGTGGCAGTTCGAATTTTCGGAGGAAGCGCCGCGCGGCCTGCGTGCGCTCCTCGGGCTTGCCATCGCGGCGTCGGCGGTCGCGCTGTTCAGCCTCCTGCGGCCGGCGCATTTCCGCACGCAGGCCCCCACGCCGGAAGATATCGAACGGGCCGTCGCCATCACGATGCGGCAGGACGTGGCCGACGCCAATCTGGTGCGCATGGGCGACAAGCGGCTGCTGTTTTCGCCGTCCGGCGACGCCTACATCATGTACGGCATTCACGGTCGCTCGTGGATCGCGCTGGGAGACCCCATCGGTGCGAAGGAAGAGTTTCCCGAACTGGTCTGGCAATTCGTCAGCGCCGCCCGCGCCGGCGGCGGCCGCGCGGCCTTCTACCAGATTTCGCCGGCCCTGCTTTCGGCCTGCACGGACGTGGGCCTGCGCGCCTTCAAGCTCGGCGAACTTGCGCTCGTCGACCTGTCGCAATTCGACCTGAAGAGCAGCCGTCTCGCCAATCTCCGGCAATCCTATAACCGCGGCCTGCGGGACGGCCTTGCCTTTTCCGTCGTTCCGGCCGCCGATGTCGGCGCGATCGTCGGCGACCTGAGAGCGATTTCCGACCGTTGGCTCGCCCATCACAACACCAAGGAGAAGACCTTCTCCCTCGGGGCGTTCGACGAGGCCTATGTCATGTCGCAGCCGGTCGCCGTCGTGCGGCTGGAAGGGCGTATCGTCGCCTTCGCCACCCTGATGGTGACGGACACGAAGGCGGAAGCCACGGTGGACCTGATGCGGTTTGCGCCCGACGCGCCGAAAGGCGCGATGGATTTCCTCTTCGTCAGCATGATCGAACATCTGCGAGAGGCCGGCTACCGGCAGTTCAATCTCGGCATGGCGCCGCTTTCGGGCATGGCGCGGCGCGAGGCGGCCCCGGTCTGGGACCGCGTCGGCGGCACGCTGTTCGAGCACGGCGAGCGCTTCTATAATTTCAAGGGGCTGCGCGCCTTCAAGTCGAAGTTCCAGCCGCGCTGGGAACCGCGCTATCTTGCCGTGTCGAACGGCGCCGGTGCCGCGCTCGCCCTGATGGACGTGACCTTCCTCATCGGCGGCGGTGTCAAAGGAGTGATTTCGAAATGAGCGTATCGCATCGTCTCGCAGTCTTCGGGCTGCTCGCATGCCTTCTGCCGGCCGCCGTTGCGGCGCAGGACAAGCGGCAGGACTTTACGACCGGCATGATCCCGGCCGATCACATCGTCCTGCCGGACGGCGCCCCGCAGGCGAGCGTCTTCCTGATTTCCGATGCGGCCGGCTGGGGACCCGACGACGACAGCCGTGCCGCCGACCTCGTCGCGAAAGGAACCGCCGTCATCGGCATCGACTTCCCTACCTATATCAAGGCCCTTGCGGCGGATCAGGGGGATTGCGTCTACATGGTCTCCGATGTCGAATCGCTCGCGCACCAGGTGCAGCGGGCCGGCGGCGCGACGACCTATCGTCCGCCGGTCGTCGCCGGCATCGGCGAGGGCGGTGCGCTGGCGCTTGCGATGATCGCGCAGAGCCCCGTGTCCACGCTCGGGGAGGCCATCGCCGTCGATCCGCAAGCGGGCATTCCGCTTGACAAGGTTCTCTGCACGCCGGCAACGAAATCCGAGGTCGATGGCCGCACGGTCTATGGCCTCACCGACGGCCCGCTTCCGGCCCCCGTAACCGTCTTCCTCACGGGCAGCGCGCCGCAGGCCGGGCGCGACCACGTGGCCGCGCTGAAGCAGGCGCATGCCGACATGGACGTGCGTGATAGCGATGGCGCGGCAGGCGAGGTGCTTTCGCAGGCGCTTGCCGACCGGATGGATGCGGGTGGAGACAATGGCGATCCCCTCGGCCTGCCGCTGACGATCCTCGAAGCGACGCCGGCGCTCGACACGATGGCGGTCGTCTATTCCGGCGACGGCGGCTGGCGCGATATCGACAAGCAGGTGGCCGGGGCGCTGCAACAGCGCGGCATTCCCGTCGTGGGAGTGGATTCGCTCCGCTACTTCTGGTCCGAGCGCAAGCCGCAGGAGGCGGCCGCCGATCTTACCCGCATCGTCGATGCCTATCGCAAGCAATGGAACGTCGCGAACGTCCTGCTCGTCGGTTATTCCTTCGGGGCTGACGTCCTGCCGGCCACGTACAATCTCCTGCCGCTAGAGGACAAGAGCCGCGTGCGCCAGATCACCCTCATGGCGCTTTCGCATCAGGTGGACTACGAGATTTCGGTGACGGGCTGGCTCGGGGTCGCCGGAGCAGGCGCCGGCGGCGACCCGGTGGACGATATCGCCCGGATAGACCCGCGTCTGGTGCAATGTATCTACGGCACGAATGAAGACGACGACCCGTGCCCGACGCTCAAGCCGGCCGGGGTGGAATCGATCGGCATCGACGGTGGCCACCACTTCGACGGCGATTACGAAGGCCTTGCGGAACGCATCGTCGACGGGCTCAGGACACGGCTCGGAACGCCTTAGGATCGGCGTTTCCAGCGCGGACCGGCCGAGGATTTCGACATGCGATGCGTCGCCGGTGCGGGGCCGGCACGTCAGCATACCCTGCCGTTTTCCGCCAGGAAGTCGAGCAGGGCCCTGATGCGCGAGGGCAGGGGGCCACCCTGGCCGATATGGATCGCGTGAAAAGCTTCCTTCTCGCCCGCGTCGAGATGGGCGAGCACCGGCACGAGCCGCCCGGCGGCAATGTCGTCGCGCACGGTGAAGGCGGCGAGGCGAGCGATGCCGACGCCGGAAAGCGCGAGATGGCGCAATCCCTCGCCGTCGCTCGCCTGCACGCGGCCCGTGGCCGGCACGATGGCGGTCGCGCCATTTTCGCTGAGCGGCCAGCCGTCGACGGCGCGGGCATAGCCGAAGCCGAGGCGATTGTGCCGCTCGAGGTCGGCGATGCTGTGCGGTTCGCCGCAGCGGTCCAGATAGGACGGGGCGGCGACGATCATCAGTGCCGTTTCCCCAAGTTTCCGCGCCACGAGGCTAGAGTTTTTCAGCGGTCCCGCCCGGATTGCCACGTCGGTGCGTTCCGCCAGCAGGTCGACCACCGCATCGGTCTGCACGATGTCGAGCGTGACGCCGGGATGGCGTGACAGAAACGCCGGCAGCACCGGTGCGAGAATGTGGTTGGCGTAGGAAGCGCTGGTGTTGACGCGCACGCGCCCGACCGGTTGCTCGCCGGCACTCGCCGCGCGCTCGGCATCCTCCAGATCGGCGAGAAGGCGCGTCGCCCGCTCGTAGAAGGCGCAGCCCTCGGGCGTGAGCTGGAGCTGCCGCGTCGAGCGGTTGAGCAGCCTCGCGCCCAGCCGGGATTCCAGCCGCGCGATCAGCTTGCTCACGGCGGAAGGCGTCATGCGCGCCGCGCGGGCGGCGGGCGAGAAGCCGCCGAGTTCGACCACGCGCACGAACACGTCCATCTCGCCGGAGCGGTTGATTTCAATGCGTGCCATGTTGACTTCATCTCACAAGTGATTTTCCCAAGCGCATTCTATTTCATCCGATGCCGGCGGTCTATCTTCTTGGGACAGTGTTCCGCAAGAAGATCGAGACTGAACCATGCCTCTGGCACTCTATGCCCTGACAGCCGGCGCCTTCGGCATCGGCGTCACCGAATTCGTCATCATGGGCCTCCTGCTGGAGGTCGGTCGCGAGCTGAACGTCACCATCGCCGCCGCCGGGCTGCTGATTTCCGGCTATGCGCTCGGCGTCACCATCGGCGCGCCAGTGCTGACCGTGCTCACCGCCCGCTGGCCGCGCAAGCAAGTGCTGGTCGGGCTGATGGTCATTTTCGTCGTCGGCAATGCGGCCTGCGCGCTCGCGCCGACCTATGGCTGGCTGATGGCCGCGCGGGTGCTGACGGCGCTCACCCACGGCACCTTCTTCGGGGTCGGGGCCGTGGTGGCGACCGGCCTTGTCGCCGAAGACAAGCGCGCCTCGGCGATCGCCGTCATGTTCACCGGCCTGACGGTCGCGACCGTGCTCGGGGTGCCGTTCGGCACTTGGCTCGGCCAGCATTATGGATGGCGCGCTACCTTCTGGGCGGTGACGCTGGTGGGGCTGGCCGCTCTCGCCATCCTGGCCCTTCTGGTGCCGCAGGACCGGACACGGCCCGAGGTCTCCGACTGGCGGGCCGACCTGCGCGCCATCTCTCGCCGCCCGGTCCTGCTGGGACTTCTGACGACCGTGTTCGGCTATGCCGGCGTCTTCGCCGTCTTCACCTATGTCGCGCCATTGCTGACGCAGATCAGCGGTTTTGACAACAGCGCCGTCTCGCCGGTCCTGCTGGTCTTCGGCGGCGGGCTGGTCGCGGGCAATCTGCTGGGCGGCAGGCTGGCCGACCGCGATCTCGTCCGCGCCATCCTCGGCACGCTGGCGGCGCTCGCTCTCGTGCTCGCGCTGATGACCTTCGCCTTCGACAACCGGATCGGCGCCATTGTCTTCACCGGCCTGCTCGGCGCGGCCGGCTTCGCCACCGTCGCGCCCTTGCAGATGTGGGTACTCTCGAAGGCCGAAGGCGCGGGCCAGAGCCTTGCATCCAGTTTCAATATCGGCGCCTTCAATCTCGGCAACGCCATCGGCGCCTGGGCCGGCGGCGTGGTCATCGACCACGGCCCGGGCCTTGCGCTGGTGCCGATTACCGCCGCGCTGTTTCCGCTTCTCGCCATCGTTACCGCGTTGATCGCCGTGCGGGCGAGCCGGCGCGCGGCCCTCGCACCTTCCTGCAACCCGATCTCATAAGGAGAGTCTTCCAATGGATTATCGACCGCTCGGCAAATCCGGCCTCAAGGTGCCGGTCCTCAGCTTCGGCGCAGGCACATTCGGCGGTTCCGGCCCGCTCTTCGGCAACTGGGGCACATCCGACGCCACGGAAGCCCGCCGCCTCGTCGATATCTGCCTCGATGCCGGCGTCAACCTGTTCGACACGGCCGACGTCTATTCCAGCGGTGCTTCCGAGGAGGTGCTGGGCGAGGCGATCAAGGGCCGGCGCGATGCGGTGCTGGTCTCGACCAAGACCGGGTTGCCGATGGGCGACGGGCCGAACGATGCCGGCACGTCACGCTTCCGGCTGATCCGGGCCGTCGAGGATGCGCTGCGCCGGCTACAAACCGACTATATCGATCTCCTCCAGCTTCACGCCTTCGATGCCGGCACGCCGGTCGAGGAAGTGCTGTCGACGCTCGATACACTGGTTCGCAGCGGCAAGGTCCGCTATGTCGGCGTCTCCAACTTCTCCGGCTGGCAGGTGATGAAATCGCAGGCCGTGGCCGACCGCTATGGCTGGCCGCGCTACGTCGCCCATCAGGTCTATTATTCGCTGGTCGGGCGCGATTACGAATGGGAGCTGATGCCGCTAGGCGCGGACCAGGGCCTCGGCGCGATGGTCTGGAGCCCGCTTGGCTGGGGACGGCTGACCGGGAAAATCCGTCGCGGCGCGCCGCTTCCCGAAGGCAGCCGCCTGCACGAGACCGCGAGCTTCGGCCCGCCGGTGGAGGACGAACACCTCTATCGCGTCGTCGATGCGCTCGACGCCGTCGCGGACGAAACCGGCAGGACGGTGCCGCAGATCGCGCTCAACTGGCTGCTCCAGCGCCCGACCGTCTCCTCGGTCATCGTCGGCGCGCGCAACGAGGCGCAGCTTCGACAGAACCTCGGCGCGGTCGGCTGGAACCTGACGCCGGAGCAGGTGGCGAGGCTTGACGCGGCCAGCGCCGTCACAGCACCCTATCCCTATTTCCCCTATCATCGGCAGGAGGGCTTTGCCCGATTGAACCCGCCGGCGGTTTAGGAAACGATAGAGGCACAGGCAGCGAAGAGTAAGAGCGACCCATGTTGAACCACCCACAGACCACCTATCGCGCATGGACCTGGACGGAAAAGGGCGAGTCGGCAACCCTGCGCATCGCGGAAAAGGCGTTGCCGAAACCCGGGCCGGGGGACGTTCTCGTCGCCAACCGGGCGATCGGGCTCAATCCGGTCGACTGGAAAGTGATCCAGCGGGGGCATGCCGACTGGAAGCCGGGGCACGTGCCCGGTGTCGACGGTGCCGGCATCATCGCCGCCGCCGGCGAGGGCGTGCATCTGCCGGAAGGGCTTCGCGTCGCCTATCATCAACGTCTTCTGCGCGACGGAAGCTTTGCCGAATACACGCTGGTGCGCGCCGAAAGCCTTCTGCCGATCCCGGCGGAGATGACCGACGCGGTGGCGGCGAGCCTGCCCTGTCCCGGTCTCACCGCATGGCAGGCATTCGCCAAGATTCCGCCGGAGCCGGACCGGGACGTGCTTGTCACCGGCGCTGGAGGCAGCGTCGGATTGTTGCTGGCGCAACTGGCGGTCGGGCAGGGCTGGCGCATATGGGTCACGGCGGCGAAGGCCCATCATGAGGGGCTGAAGGGGCTCGGGATCGCAGGCGCCTTCGACTATCGGGACGAAAGCTGGCGGACGGCGCTTCAGGCCGCGCTCGGGCCGCGCCGCCTGTTTGCGGCTTTCGATACGGTGAGCGGCGATCACGCCCGGTCGCTCGCGCCGATGATCGGCTATAACGGCCATCTCGTCTGCATTCAGGATCGCCTCGAAGCCGCACCGCTGCCGGGGTTCACGACGGCGCTTTCCCTGCATGAGGTGGCCCTGAACAGCGTCCACGCCCATGCGACCGAGCGCGACTGGCGGGAGTGGCGGGAAACGGGCGCCCGTCTTTTCCGGCGGGTCGCCGTCGGCAATCTGCGCCTGCCGCCCATCCATGTCGCCGGTTTCGACAGCCTGCCGGAGAAGCTGGGCCTGTTCAAAGCGCAGTCGCTCAAGGGGAAGGTGGTCGTCACCGTCTGATCGTGCGCGCTCGTTCCCTGCCGTGTCACATTCCGGGCCCCGCCGTTGTCATGTCTTTCGTAACGGCAATGTTCAAAGGAGACGACGATGGTCAGCGGGAATAAAGCGACGATTGATCCTGAAGCGAAGAACCTCACGCTTGTCAACGTTTATGAGGTCGAGTCGGGCAGGCAGGCGGAACTGGTGGCGGCGCTTTCGGAAGCGACCGAAAGCACCATCCGGCATCAGCCCGGCTTCCTGTCGGTCAGCATCCACAGCAGCCTCGATGGCAAGAAGGTGGTGAATTACGCGCAATGGGCGTCGAAGGAACACTTCGAGGGCTTCATAAAGAAGCCGGAAACGCAGGAGCAGCTCAAGACATTCGCCGGGCTTGCGAAGTCGGTTGCGCCCGGCCTCTACCGGGTCGATGCGGTCCACGCGCAATAGTCGGCAGATGAACGACCTTCCCCCCGATCCGTCATTCTCCGAACTGCGTCCCCGGCTCATCCGGCTGGCGTACCGGATGCTCGGCTCGGTGGCGGATGCCGAGGACGTCGTTCAGAATGCCTATCTCCGCTGGCTGGCGATGGAGCGTGATGCGGTCCGCGAGCCGGCGGCCCTGCTGCGCACCATCGTCACGCGCCTGTGCCTGAACGAGCTGAAATCCGCCCGGCGCAGGCGCGAGACCTATATCGGGCCGTGGCTGCCCGAACCCGTCGTCGATGATGGAGGCCCGGAGCCCGTCGACGACATCACGCTGCCGCTGATGATCGCGCTGGAACGTCTGTCGCCGCTGGAGCGAGCGGCCTTCCTGCTTCACGACGTTTTCGGCATGGGCTTCGACGATATCGCCAGCGCAATCGGACGCCAGCCGGCGGCATGCCGCAAGCTTGCCAGCCGGGCGCGCGAGCATATCCGATCGGCGCGGCCGCGTTTTCCGGTGACGAAGGAACAGGGGCTGGAGATCGCCGCCGCCTTCTTCGCCGCCTCCCGCAACGGCGACATGGACAGGCTGCGCTCCCTGCTGACCGAGGATGTGACCGCCTGCGCGGACGGCGGCGGCAAGGTGCCGGCCTCGCCGCAGCCGTTGACCGGCATTGCGGACGTGATGGAGCGGCATGCCCGGATGGCGCGGGAATTCGCCCGGTCGCCGTCGCTTCTCGTCCGCTACGCCGTCATCGACGGGCTTCCCGGCTTTGTCACGGTTGAACAGGGCGGGATCGTGCAGACCACGGCCTTGCAGATCGAGCAGGGGAAGGTGAGTGCAATCTACGTCGTGAGAAACCCGGACAAGCTGCGCCACCTGGAGGGTATTTGCGTGCAATAGGCCCTGGACGATAGCCGGGTTCTCATGCAAGCCTTTCCTGCGCCAGCGCCTCTCGAACGGCAGGGCGTGCCAGGACCGTGCGCATCAGCCGGGCCCAGAGCGGCCACGCCGTCTCCATATCGAGGCCGATCCGCCCGCCCCACAGCCAGAACACGACGAGATAGGCATCGACGATGGTGTATTGCCCCGGCACGGCCCAGTCCCGCCCGTCCGACAGGACGTGTTCGATGTGGTCGTGCGCGGCGTTGATTATCTCCAGCCCTGCGGATTTCACGGCGTCGTAAAGGGCGGTATCGGTCACGACGCGCTGCGGGCGCCAGAGCTGGCCGTAGCCCATGCCGTGCAAGGTGCCGGAGAGCCAGTTCATCCATTCCAGACAGCGTGCCCGACCGGCCGGATCGGCCGGCATCAATCGGCAATCTGGATGGCTGGCGGCAAGGAAGAACAGGATGGCGGGCGCTTCCGTCAGCAGGTTGGCCGCTCCGCCGGCGCTGCCCGGCACGCCGCTCAGGGCCGGCACGCGCCCCTTGGGGTTGAGCGCCAGATAGTCCGGCGTCGTGGTTCCCTCGCCGTTCTTCGCGGAGCGGATCTCCGCCTCGTAGGGCAGGCCGATCTCCTCCAGCACGATATGGACGGCGAGCGAACAGGCGCCGGGCGAATGATAAAGACGATACACGGGAACCTCCGATCTTCCGTTCCGGCCCCGGAGTCTATGCTTGCAGAAAATGGAATCCATATGCCATTCATGCAATGAATGATTTCATTTACTGGAATGAAAGATGGACCGCCTCGACGAACTGGCCGTTCTGGTCGCCATTATCGACACCGGCAGTCTCGCCGCGGCGGCAAGGCGGCTGAACCGGTCCGCGCCGGCGATCACCCGGGTTCTCGCCAGCCTCGAGGGCCGCACGGGCGAGCGTCTGCTGGTCCGCAATTCCCGCCGCATGGAGCCGACGCCGAGGGGAGCCGCCCTCGCGGAGGAGGCGCGCCATCTTCTCGCTCTCTACGGCACGCTGACCGGAGCCATTCCCGCGGGCCGCAACATCAGACGGCTGCGGATCACGGCGCCGGTGCTGTTCGGGCGCCGCCACGTCGCCCCGATCCTTGCGCGGCTGCTCGATGAGGAGCCGGACCTGCAATGCGAGTTCATGATGCAGGACCGCGTTCTCGATCTCGTTGACGAGCGGATCGATATCGCCATCCGGATCGGTTCTGCGAACGAGCGGGAATTGCCGGCGACCCGGCTCGGTAGCCTGAAGGGCGTCATGGTTGCGGCGCCCGGCTATCTGAACGCGCACGGCATCCCGCAGGCGCCGCGCGACCTGGCCGCTCATCAGGTCGTCCTTGGCCTGCGCGGTGGCTACGTATCGCAATTGCGTTTCTCGGAAGCGGGACGCCGGCTTCTGCCGCGATTGCGCGGCCGGCTTGCCGTCGACGATATCGCAACCCGCCTGCGCTTCGTGCTCGACGGCGGCGGGCTCGGGCAATTCCTGTCCTATCAGGTCTTCGACGAACTGCGCGACGGCCGGCTGGTGCGCGTCCTTGCCGATTACGAGCCGCCCGCCTTGCCGGTTCACCTGTTGCGGAGACGGACCCTGCGCGACGATCCGCTCGTTCAGCGCGTGATCGACCGGCTGACGGCCGGCCTGCGGGAAAATCCCGTTCTGACGGAGCATGACCGGGCCGATTGACCCGTCCGGGCGATCCGTTACGCTCGCATAACGATCGCCGGAGGGCTGTCGCGCATGGGAAAGAAAAACGCATTCCGGCGCCCGGCGGTGCGCAACGAATTGTCACAAAAAACGTTTACCTACCGGACGAAGTATAAGGAGAACACGCATGTCTGATCTCATTGTCGTCGGTTTCGATCATCCGGAAGAAGCCGACAGGGTGCTTTTGAAGCTCGCCAGCCTCAAGAAGGAATATCTGGTCGATCTGGAGGACGCGGTCGTGGTCATCCGCGATGCGGAAGGCAAGGTCCACCTGAAGCAGAGCGTGAACCTGCCCGCGCTCGGAGCGACATCCGGCCTGATTTCCGGCTCGCTCTGGGGCGCCCTCGTCGGCCTGCTGTTCCTCAATCCGCTCGCCGGCCTTGCTATCGGCGGTCTGGCCGGTGCCGGCGCCGGCGCCCTGTCCGGCTCCCTGACGGATTACGGCATCGACGACAAGTTCATCAAGTCGCTCGGCGAAACCATCCCGAACAATTCCTCGGCTCTTTTCGTGCTGGTGCGCAAGGCGCAGCCTGAAAAGGTGCTGGCCGAATTCGAGGGGTTGCGCGGCCGCGTCCTGAAGACGTCGCTTTCGCCGGCGCAGGAAGCACGGCTGCAAACCGCACTTTCCGGCCAGGCGACCGCTGGCGCGCACGTCGTTCCGAGCGCGTCCTGATATCCGGGCGGGCGCACCGCCCGCTTCCATCCGTTGTTATCGAAGGGGCGGGGGCGTGACGTATCCGCCCTTCACATCGCGCCTATGCCGCGCAGGAAAATTTCCAGCCGCTTCCTGATATGCTCGCGGCGCTGGGTGCGTTCGCCGGCGGTTTTCAGCCGTCTGCGCGGCAGAAGCGCGCCGAAGACGATGTCCATCAGCATTCCGGCGCAGACGAGGGTGTCCTCCGACCGTATCCTTCCGCGACAGTTCTCCCGGTCGAGCCACTCGATCAGCTCCTCGCGGGCGCGAATGATGCCGTTTTCGTAGAGATAGTCGGACAGTTCGGGAAGTTGCTGCGATTCCCGGACGATGAGCCTCAGCACTGCTTCCCTTTCCACATCCTCCTCGTCGGGAATGTCCAGCCGGAAGATCCGCGACAGCGTTTCCAGCGGCGGCAGATCTTCGTCGGCCGGCCGCGGCAGGTCAAGCATGACATGGCGGTGTTCGCGCACGACTTCCGCAAACAGGCGCGTCTTGTTCTCGAACAGTTCGTAGATCGAGCGTTTGGATACTTTGGCCTTCGCCGCCACGATGGCCGTGGTGGTGCGTGCGAAACCGAGTTCGACGAATGCCGCGTAGGCCGCCTGAAGGATGGCCTTGCGGCGTTCCTCGTCGCTGACCATGCGGGGCCGCCCGCGCCGCGCGGGAGGCCCCGCTGCGGTGTCGCCTTCGGAATACTGGAGTTTTCCGGTTGACATTCAAACTTCCGCAGGATTATTGATACTCATAAGTACCATATATACCAATGATCATGGGTCCCGCAACCTTCGCATCAGGATGAAGGCCGGAAAACAAGACCGTGACGAATGACATGAAAGGAAGATCGATGCAGCATTCCCGTCCCACTGCCGGGCTTTTTTCGGCCATCCTGCTGGTTGCCATGTCGGTGTCGCCCGGGGCGGGATCGCTCGTCGGCGCGGCCCACGCAGCCGGCCAGACGCCGGTCAAGAAGATCGAGCAGCCGGCGAAGCAGCAACAGAAGGCCGCCACGCAGAAGGCTGCCGCCTGGAAGAAGGGCGGCAAGTACAGCGGCAAGGGGGCTGCCGTGACCGACTACCGGCGCTATAATCTCAAGACGCCGCCGAAGGGCCATCGCTGGGTTCGGGAAGGCAACCAGTATCTTCTCGTCGCCACGGCAACGGGCGTCATCGCGGCCATCGCGGGCAACTGACCGTCTGGAATCCGGCCTGTCCGGCCCGTGTTTCCGGTTTGACTGCATACCGGGCCGGCAGAATGGTGGAGGAGAGCAGGGTGCAATCACGGCGTGAATTTCTGGTCGCGGGGTTGCTGGCGGGCGCGGCGGTAGCGCTTGGGCCCGCCCTGTCGATGGCCGACGCCGGGCCGGCTTTCTCCGCCGGGGCGGGGCGGGCGGATGTCGTTTTCGACGCGAGCCTGTTTCCGCTGGACGGGTTCGCCGGGGAGCGCGATCCGCTGGCGGTCCGCGTCCTGTTGCTGGATGGCGGCGCGGCGCGTCTGGCGATTGCCGTGGTGGACCTGACCTCGATCTCCGATGCGGTGATTGCCCGCTTCAAGGCGATCCTCGGCGAGGTCGCGGGCGTCGAAGCCGGCAACGCCATCGTCTGCGCCAGCCATACCTTTTCCGCGCCGCATGTCTTTGCGCCCGGGCAGGCGCCGGGCGGCAGCGACACCGCCTCCAACGATGCCGCGCTACAGGCGTTCGATGCGGCGGTCCACACGGCTGCGACGCAGGCGGCTTCCGTCTTGCAGCCGGCGACGCTGGGCTTCGGGCAGGGCATCAGCCGGGTAAACGTCAACCGCGATGTGGAAACGCCGTCCGGCTGGTGGCTCGGTGCCAACGACGCCGGATATTCCGACCCTACCCTCGGCGTGCTGCGCATCGACCGCCTCGACGGCAGGCCGCTGGCGATCCTGATGAACTTCGCCGTGCAATCCTCGATCATGGACGGTTCCGAGCGCGCAGAGGGCGGCCGACTGATCACGGCCGATCTCGCCGGCGCGGCCGCGCGTCATGTCGAGGCGCATTTCGGTGCCGATACGGTGGCGCTGTTCCTGGTCGGGGCGGCGGGTGATCAGGCGCCCTATCTTCAGGCCAGCCGCCATGTCGTCGCTGAAGACGGCAGCGTCGGGCGGAGCGATATTCACGAGGCCGGGTTCACGCTGGTCGATCTGCTTGGCGAAAGGCTGGGCGGCGAGGCGGTGCGGGTGGCCGGAGGGATCGAGGCGGGTCCGGTGCCGGCGCTCGAAATCCGGCGGGAAAGCATTGAGGTCGCCGCTCAGGTCTTCTCGCCGCGCAATGCGCCCAAGGGGCCGGTCACATCCTTTGATTACGAGCCGGGCGGCACGGTCGAGGTTCCGATCGTGCTCATGCGCCTTGGTGACGTCGTTCTGGTCGGCGTCCAGCCGGAGCTTTCCGCCAGCATCGGCGCGCGGATCAGGGAAAGCTCGCCGTTTGCCCTGACCCTTGTCGCGACGATGGTCGATGGCGCGGCCAAGTACATGCCGGACGCGCAAGGCTACGACCGTTTCACCTACGAGGCGCGCAGCGCACCCTTTGCCAAAGGCGCGGCGGAGGCTGCGGCCTCCGGCATCATCGAGCATATCAACCGAATGAAAGAGGCCGGAAATTGAAGGAGACCAATGCCATGCACTCCCGCAGGGATTTTCTGATCATGGGTTCGGGCGCCGCCGCGCTTGCGACCGTCGGCGTGCCGGCCTTCGCTCATGACGCGCACGGCCATGCGAAATCCGTCACTGCCGTCACCGAGGTCTTCGGGGAGGGCGCGAAGCTGACGGCCGTGGCGGTGGAATACGACGCGCCGGTCGATGGCACGGGTCTTTCCGCCGACAGCTTTACGGTCGAGGGGCGGACCGTCACACAGGTCTTCGCCAGCACCTCCGCCGATCCGGCGGACCGGGCGGACGAGGGCGCCTTCGTCATCGTCGCCCTTTCGCCGGCGGATGCGAACGCCGCACTGGCCGAGAAGATCGGCGGGCAGGGCGGCAACGGCGGCGGTCCCGGCGGTGGGGGTGGCCGTGGCGGTCCGGGTCAGGCGGGGGATATCCCCACCTACGATACGACCTATCCGCCCGCCAGCGCGACCGTCGTGCAATCCGGCCCGGTGACGCTGGCGGACGGCCACGTCGTCGAGGCGAGCGACAGCGCCTTCGAAACGACAAAGATCGAGAACCTGATCGTCGACGATTTCCGGCAGCTCGAATTCAACGACCCGGAAACGGGCAAGCTGCTGCGCTACAATCTCTTCGTGCCGAAGAACTACGATGCCGGCACCTCCTATCCGCTGGTGCTGTTCATGCATGACGCGGGCGCGACGAGCGATCAGACGCGCACGACCCTGTTCCAGGGCCTCGGCGCGGTCGTGTGGGCGAGTCCGGAGGATCAGGCCGCGCGGCCAGCCTTCGTGCTGGCGCCGCAATTCGCCGAGATCATCGCCGATGACGATTCACATACTTCGGACGCGCTCGACGCCACGATCAACCTCATCAAGACGCTGGCCGGCGAATACAGCATCGACACGAACCGGCTCTACACGACTGGCCAGTCGGGCGGCTGCATGATGTCGATTGCCATGAACATCAAATATCCCGATTTCTTCGCCGCCTCCTTCCTCGTCGCCGGGCAATGGGGTCCCGAACTGGTCCGGCCCATCGCGAAGAACAAGCTGTGGATTCTGGTGTCGCAGGACGACGCCAAGGCCTTTCCCGGCCAGAACGCCATCACCGAGGTTCTCGAAGCGGAAGGGGCGACGATCAGCCGCGCGACCTGGGATGCGCGGTGGACGCCCGAAGAATTCCGCACCGCCTTCGACGAGATCGATGCCGAGGGCAGCCCGATCAACTATGTGACCTTCGCCCCCGGCACGGTCATTCCCGAGGGCGAATCTGCCGCCGGCGCCAGCGGCCACCGCAACACATGGCGCATCGCCTACACCATCGAACCCATTCGCGAATGGATATTCAGGCAGAGCAGGTAAGTCCGGCCCGCCGGCGTGCGCAGCGGTGCGGGTCGGCAGACGAAATACGAAAGACGAGGTTTGAAATGGTTCGGATATCACGGCGCGGTGCGCTTGCCCTTCTGGGCGGCGGCGGGGTGCTCGCCGGCCTTGCCGCGACCGGAGGTGCGCGGGCGCTGGCCGCTGCCGGACCGCCCGAGGTCCGGCCGCCGCTGCCGCGCGCGCGGCTTCTGGATGCGGACGAGCCGTTGCGGGCCGGGCGGGCCGTCTTCAGCGGCGGGCAGGAGGGTTTCGGCTACAATGGCGGCATTCCGGGGCCGACCATCCGGCTTCGCAACGGGGACGCTTTCGCCCGCCGCGTCGAGAACCTGATGGACCAGCCCACCACGGTCCACTGGCACGGTCTGGTCGCCCCTCAGGACATGGACGGCCAGCCGCACGACGAGATCGCGGCGGGGTCAGGGCGTGACTATGCCTTCCCGATCCGGCAGCGCGCCGGGCTCAACTGGTATCACCCCCATCCGCACGGCACGACGGCGGCGCAGGCCTGGTATGGCCTTGCCGGTTTCTTCGTGATCGAGGACGAGGAGGAAGCGGCGCTCGGCCTGCCGTCGGGCGATCAGGAGCTGTTCCTCGTCATCCGCGACGCCCAGTCCGCCGCCGGCGGGATGTTCGGCTACGTCGCCGACATCGCCGGGACGGAGGGCGAGGTGCCGATGGTTAACGGCGTCGCCTGGCCGCGCACGACGCTTGCGCGCGGTTTTGCCCGGCTGCGCATCCTCAACGGCGCCAATGCGCGGGTGTTCCGGTTGCGCTCGCAAGCCGCGCTGACGGTGATCGGCAATGACGGCGGACTGATCGACACACCTCAGCCGGTGGACGAAATCGAGATGGCGCCCGGCGAGAGGGTCGACGTGCTGATGGACCTGCGCGGCTTCGAGCCGGGTGCGACGGTCGGGCTGAACTGCAACGCCGCCGGCTGGCCCATGCTGGAAATCGAGGTGACTGAAGGGCCGGAAACGGGCTGGGAAATCCCCGGCCATCTTTCGGAGATCGAGACGCTCGTCCATTCCGGCGAGCCCGACCGGACGTTCGTGTTTCAGGAAAACGAACGGATCAACGGCGAAGTCTACGAGATGAACCGGATCGATTTCATCGTGCCCTTCGGCGCCGTGGAACGGTGGCGCTTCGCCAGCGCGCGCGGAGCGCCGCACCCCATCCATGTCCACGGCGCGCATTTTCAGGTGCTGGAGGGAACGGTGCCGAACGGCGGTGTCCGTGCCGTCCGCCCGTGGGAACGCGGCTGGAAGGATACGGTGAACGTGCGCACGCACGAGACGGTGGATGTTCTCGTGCGTTTCGACGTCTATGAAGGGCGCTACCTGTTGCATTGCCACAAGCTCGAACACGAGGACCACGGGATGATGATGAATTTCGTCGTGTCGAGGAACCCGGACGAAGCCCGCAAACGGGCCGAGCTGGAGCGGCTTTACGGGCCGATCTGCTTCTCGGAGGCCTGAGGCCGGGCCTTCCATGACCATCTGGCGGCGAGGATCGCGCACAGGAGGATTGCACATGATCATCGGAATTTCCGTCTTTCGACGGTTCGCCGCGGGATTGACCCTCGTGCTCGCCATGCCGGTTCAGCTTCTTGCGCAGACGGCCGGACCCGCCGATCTGCCTGCGGTCGCGCCCGTCATCTCCTGCGCCGCGCTTTCCGGTGTCGACCTGACTGCGATCGGCGGGGAGGGTAGCGCCGTCACCTCGGCAAGCGAGACCACCAGCGACGGCATTCCCGTCTGCTCGGTCGAGGGGTTGCTTGCGCCGGCCATCCACTTTCAGGCGCTGCTGCCCACCGAAAGCTGGACGCAGCGTTATCTTCAGGTCGGCTGCGGCGGGCTGTGCGGCTCGATCACGCTGCGCTCCGGCGCCTCGGACGGCTGCCGGGTGCTGAGCGACGGCGGCTTCGTCATGGCCGCAACCGACATGGGCCATGATGGTCGCGAGGCCGACTGGGGCCTCGACGCGCAGAAGCGGCAGGATTTCGCCTTCCGCGCCCAGCATCTGACCGCCGCCGCCGTGCGGGCGCTGATCCACACCTTCTACGGACAGACGGAGCGCTATTCCTATTTCAACGGCTGCTCCGACGGAGGCCGCGAGGCGCTGATGGAGGCGCAGCGCTTCCCGGAGGATTTCGACGGCATCATCGCCGGCGCTCCGGCCATGCTGTTTCAGGTGCAGAACACGCTTTATCACGGCTGGCAGGCGGTCTCGAACACGGACGCGGAGGGCAGGGTGATCCTGACCTCGGACAAACTGCCGGTCCTGCATCGCGCGGTCGTTTCCGCCTGCGATGCCCTCGACGGGGCCGAGGACGGGCTGATCGCCGATCCGGCCGCCTGCCGCTTCGACCTGTCGGAGATCGTCTGCGCGGAAGAAGCGGCAGACACCTCCGCCTGCCTGACCCGGGCTGAAGCCGAGGTGGCGCGGAAATTCTACGAAGGCCCGCGCGATCCGCAGACCGGCGCCTTCCTGACCGCCGGCCAGCCACTTTACGGTTCGGAACTGGAATGGCAGGGCGTCTATGTCGCCGACAGCGCCGATGGCCGCCTGATGAGCGAAATGGCCGCGCTGCCGGTGCTGCGCACGCTGGCGTTTCCCGAACCCAAGGGCGATGCCTTCACGCTGGCCGACCTGGCATTCACCGAGGCGACGCTCGATGCCCTGCGCCCGCGCCACCCGCTGTTCGATGCGACGAATGCAGATCTTTCCGCCTTCGCCGAAAAGGGCGGCAAGCTGATCCTCTGGCACGGCCTGGCCGATCCGCATATCGCGCCGGCCAATACGCTGGCCTATCACAAGGCTCTGGAGGCCCATCTGGGCGCGGACACCGTGGCGGGTTTCGAACGCCTCTACCTGCTACCGGGCGTCGGACATTGCGGCAATGGCGAAGGTCCGGCGAACCTCGATCTCCTGTCGGCGATGATGGCCTGGGTCGAAGGCGGCAGCGCGCCCGACGTGATCATCACCCGCTCGGCTTCGGAGGCGAGCAGCTTCGGTGCCCCCGATTTCGACGGCAAGGGCGAGGCCCCGCAGCACGGTGGAAACCGGCCGCCGCGCGCCTCGACGTTGCCTGCGATGACCCGGCCGGTCTATCCTTGGCCCGCCGTCGCGCGGTACACGGGCACGGGCGACGTGACCGAGGCGGCGAACTGGGAAAAGGGCGGTCCGGCCGGGGTCGTGCCGCTGCGCGACTGGCCGGGAGCGGACCTGTTCGGTCCCTACACGCCGACCGACGACTGATCTCTCGACGAACCTCCATTCCCATCGAAGGGTGCCTGCATGATGATCAAGACGATTGCCGCGGTTTTCAGCCTTGCCCTCGGCGTGACGCTGCCGGCAATCGCGCAGGCGCAGGCCGCTCCGCCGAAAACGGCTTTCGTGAAGCTGGGCACCGGCGTTCCCGCCGTTCTTTACGAACCAGCGAACCCGGGCGACAAGAGTGCGATTGCGGTTTTCGTCATGCATGCCGGCGGGGATTATCTGCAATTTTCCGCCTGCACCGAGCTTTCGCAACGCGGCTACCGGGTGCTGTGCGCCAATAATTCGACTGGCAAGAGCGGCTCCGGCAGCGATATCGGTATCGATAAAATGCTGATCGAGGCGAAGCTCGGCGTCGATTACCTGCGCAATCGCGGCGATGTGCGCAAGGTCGTGCTGCTCGGCCACAGCGGCGGCGGCGCGCTGATGGCGGCCTACCAGAACATTGCCGAAAACGGGCTGAAGGCCTGCCAGGGGCCGGAAAAGATCCTCAAATGCCCGGACAGCGTTGCGGGTCTCACCCCTGCCGACGGGCTGATGCTGGTCGACGCCAATTACGGCCTTGGTGGCATGGTGCTGTTCAGCCTCGATCCGGCGGTCGTGGACGAGGCGAGCGGTCAGGCCTTCAATCCGGATTTCGACCTGTTCGATCCGAAGAACGGTTTCGACGCCGAAGGCTCGCATTATAGCCGCGACTTCGTCGCCTCCTTCCAGAAAGCGGTCGGACAGCGCAATACGCGCCTCATCGACGCCGCCCTTGCACGCCTTGCCGCTATAGAATCCGGGCATGGACGCTTCGCCGACGACGAGCCCTTCACCGTGCCGGGGGCGAATTACAGCGCGCCGAACAACAAGCTCTATGCGCAGGACATTTCGCTTCTGTCGCATACGAGCAAGCCCCGGCCCCTGCTGCACAAGGACGGCAGTTCGACGACCGAAATCGTCCGCAGCGTGCGCGTGCCGCAAAATACCGCGCTGATGACGCGATCGTTCCGGGAGGGCGCGCTGAGGACGACCGTGAAGACATTCCTCAGCACCTATTCGGTGCGCGTCGGCCCGGACTTTTCCTACGATGCCGACAGCATTCGCGGCGTCGACTGGCAATCGAGCTATACGACGCCGATCGGCAGCGTGCAGAAGATCTCCGCGCCGTTGCTGGCGATGGGCATGACTGCTGGGTGGGAATATCTGGCGGCGGAAATGATCTACGAGAACGCGGCAAGCGCCGACAAGTCCATCGCCTTCGTCGAGGGCGCCGGCCATCTCTACACGACCTGCAAGGAATGCGAGAAGACCGAGGGCGCGTTCGGCGACACGCTGAAGACGACCTACGACCACATCGATCGATGGCTCGCCGCGCCCGGGCGCTTCTGAACGACGGTACGTTTGCGAAGAAGGCGCCAACCGCCCGCCGGGCAGGTTCTGCGGCTTAGTAACCTTTTAAGCATAGCCGGGTATGCTGCCTTGATTAACTCCCGATCAAAAAGGGGGCAGGAAAGAAGCGCGAGGCTAACCGTTTCATGTCTTCTTGCCAGCGCCCGAAGCGGTCTGGTCGTTTCTTGCCTTCAGATAGAAAAACCGCAGCATTACGTTACGGATTCATGCCGAATGGAGCGTGGCGGCAGCGTCTGGCCGGAGGCAATACGAGCAGCGCGAGAAAGGGATGTCCCTTTCGTCATCGTCCAATGAGTGGGCGCATACCGTGAATGTCCGACTTCCGACGTTCCGTTGCTTTCCGACACGGGGAGAAGGCACGGATCGATATCTTCATATGAGGCACGCATGTCTTTCCTCGAAAACGCACGAATTCGCACCAAGATCCTCTCCGTGATCGTCCCCGTCTGCCTGATCGGCATCGGTGGCGTCGCATTCATGTCGAATAACTTCAAGGCCGCCGACACCGACTATTCCAACTATATCGCCATCGACGCCTCAGCGGCGGTGGAAACCTTCCGCGCCAACTCCGCGATCATCGGATTTGGGCTGGCCTCCTACGAATACGTTCAGATGCGCGAGCAGTCGCTGGATACGAGCGCCGTCGAAAAGCGCTACGCGGGCGACGTCGACACTTATTTCAGGCGGATGGAAACGGCCAAGACACTTGTCCCGTCCATGTCGCAGAAGGTCGATGAGCTGACCGCTCTCGCCCGGACTGCCGCCGAGCGCGCCGACCGCGTCTTCGAACTGGGCAAGGCCGGACGCCTGGAGGAAGCCAGACGCGCCGTGCAGGAGGTGGGACCGGCCATAGAAACTTACCGTGAAAGCTCGCGGGTCTGGAACGCGCAGAACATGCAGGCCGTGATCGACGGATCTGAAACGCTGACCGCACGCACGGACCGCACGATCCTGATGTCGCTGATTGCATTGGGAATCGTGTTCCTTGCCGGCATCCTGGCGTCGCTGCTCATGGTGTCGCGCGGGATCACGGGTCCGATTGAGCGGCTTCGTGGTCGGATGCTTTCGCTTGCGGGTGGCGAGACGCAGGCCGAGATTGCGGGTCTCGGTCGCAAGGATGAGGTCGGGGAGATGGCGCAGGCAGTTTCCGTGTTCCGCGACAATGCGCTGGAACGCATCCGCCTGGAACGGGAAGCCGAAGCCAACCGCAGCCTGTCGGAGAAGGAGCGCATCGAGCGCGAGGCGCAGAGGGCCCGGGAGGCCGAAGAGGTCCGGTTCGCCGTCGACAACCTGGCCGCCGGCCTTTCGAAGCTGTCCGACGGCGACGTGTCCTACCGCATCGCCCAGCCGTTTGCGGCTACGCTCGACGCCGTGCGCAACGACTTCAACGCTTCGGCGGAGAAGTTGCAGTCCGCGC
>NZ_JANFPI010000011.1 GCF_026552795.1 Ectorhizobium quercum | reverse complement strand
CCCCCCCTGTCGGGGATTACTCGACGATGGAGGCGACGATACCGGCGCCGACCGTGCGGCCGCCTTCGCGGATCGCGAAGCGCAGCTTCTCTTCCATCGCGATCGGAACGATCAGCTCGACGTCGACCGTCACGTTGTCGCCCGGCATCACCATTTCCGTGCCTTCCGGAAGCGTAACGATCCCCGTCACGTCCGTCGTGCGGAAGTAGAACTGCGGACGGTAGTTCGTGAAGAACGGCGTATGACGGCCGCCCTCTTCCTTCGTCAGGATGTAGGCTTCAGCCTTGAACTTCTTGTGCGGCTTAACCGAACCCGGCTTGCACAGGATCTGGCCACGCTCGACACCGTCACGGTTCACACCGCGAACCAGCGCGCCGATGTTGTCGCCGGCCTGCCCCTGGTCCAGAAGCTTGCGGAACATTTCCACGCCCGTCACCGTCGTCTTCGACGTCGGACGGATGCCGACAATCTCGACTTCCTCACCGACCTTGACGATCCCGCGCTCGACGCGGCCCGTCACAACCGTGCCGCGGCCGGAGATCGAGAACACGTCTTCGATCGGCATCAGGAACGGCTGGTCGATCGGACGCTCGGGCGTCGGGATGTAGGCGTCGACGGCGGCCATCAGCTCGCGGATCGCGTCTTCACCGATCGTCTTGTCCGAATCTTCAAGAGCGGCCAGAGCCGAACCCTTGATGATCGGGATATCGTCGCCGGGGAAGTCGTAGGACGACAGAAGCTCGCGGACTTCAAGCTCGACCAGTTCCAGAAGTTCCGGGTCGTCCACCTGGTCGACCTTGTTCAGGAACACCACGATCGCCGGAACGCCGACCTGACGGGCCAGCAGGATGTGCTCGCGCGTCTGCGGCATCGGGCCGTCGGCGGCCGAGCACACCAGGATCGCGCCGTCCATCTGCGCAGCACCCGTGATCATGTTCTTCACGTAGTCGGCGTGGCCGGGGCAATCGACGTGCGCATAGTGGCGGTTTGCCGTCTCGTACTCGACGTGTGCCGTCGAGATCGTGATGCCGCGCGCCTTTTCTTCCGGAGCGGCGTCGATCTGGTCGTACGCCTTGAACTCCCCGAAGAACTTCGTGATCGCAGCCGTCAAAGACGTCTTGCCGTGGTCAACGTGCCCGATCGTACCAATGTTAACGTGCGGCTTCGTCCGCTCAAACTTGCTCTTTGCCATTTTATTCTTCCTGTGATCCGTAAGGTGGTTGACCCGGCGAACCGGTTTGGTCTGGCCGTTTAAGGCTTTCGCAAGCAATGCGCAAGACCTAAAGCGTATGGCGATTGCACGGCATGCTGTCGCATGGACCAAGTTGCTGATTTTCCGCACGCGGATGCCAGCGCCGGATCGCCCCGAGCGGCCGTCCCGAAGCCCCGAAGCCGCGACACTCCACTACGCCGAAACGGCCACGGAACATGGTCGTTTGCCGGCAGGTAGCGTGGGCGGCCGCGAATCGAACACGGCCACTGTTCCACCGAGACGAAAAGAGCCCGGCCATGCCGGGCTCCTTCGACAGCGTCAGATATCGCCGCCGAAACTCAGTTGTTGGGCGCGGTGGCGCCGGGCGTGGTCCCTTCCGCCGGAACCGGAGCCGAAACGACCTTCTGCAATTCCTCCGCGACGGAGGTGTTGAGATCGCGGTCGATACCCGCGCCCCAGATATCGGCGGCGCGCAACAGTTCGCGCATCGCGATCGGCCCGTCCTTCAGGAGCTTCTTGCCCGCTTCCGTCCGGTAGAAGGCGGCGATGTCGTTCAGTTCCTGAACCGAGAAGGTCTTGGCGTAGATCGCTGCCGATTCCCGCTCCAGATCGGCACGGCGCTGCACGAGAGCCAGCGCCTTCTCGTCGACGATATCGCTGATCTGCTGTTGCAGGTCGGGATAGGTCTGGATATGCGCCGCCTTCAGCCGTTCGGCGATCATCGGCAGGATGTTGTCGAACTGATCGGTCACGCCGAGGGCGGTGATTGCCTCGCGCGCGGCCTTGATCTGTTCCTCTGAAGGCTCCTGCGCCCGGGCCGGAACGGTCATGGCGATGCCCGACAGTAGAACGGCGATCACGGCGGCGCGGCCGACACCCGCAAATCTGATCATGAGGTTTTCTAGCTCCTGTCTCATTAAAGTCGTATCCGGTCGCACGGCGGCAAAGCGCAAGGCGATCGGCCCTCTCGAAAATGCCGCCCGGGCATTGCTGGCCGGCTGCGCCGGGCCTGTCCCACAGGCCTCAATCCCGTTTCAGGTGTCCCGTGCGGATCACCCCTCGGCCTCGATCACCGTGGCGCCTTCGGCACCGGCAATGACGGCGGCATCGGCAAGGCCGATGAAAAGCCCGTGCTCGACCACGCCGGGAATGGCGTGAAGGGCATCGGAGAGTGCCTCTGCATCAGGAATGCGGCCAAAAGATGCGTCGAGGATGTAATGGCCGCCATCGGTTACGAAAACGCCGTCGCCGGACTGCCTCAGCCGGATCTCGCCCGACAGGCCGAGCCTGGCCGCTGCCTTCTCCACCGCAATCCGGGTCGCGGCGAGACCGAACGGATTGACCTCGACCGGCAGCGGAAACTTGCCAAGCGTCTCAACCAGCTTTGTCTCGTCGGCGATCACGATCATCCGTTCCGACGCGCTGGCGACGATCTTCTCACGCAGCAACGCTCCGCCGCCGCCCTTTACCAGACGCAGCGCGGAATCGACTTCGTCCGCGCCATCGACGGTCAGGTCCAGTTCCGGCAGTTCGTCAAGCGACTTCAGCGGCACGCCCAGTTCCAGGCAGAGCCGCGCAGTCCGTTCGGAGGTCGGAACCCCCTGGACCTTGAAACCCCCGGCAACCTTTTCGGCCAGAAGCCGGACGAACTCCTCGGCCGTCGATCCCGTGCCGATGCCGAGCCGCATTCCATCCTCCACAAAGCCGAGCGCGACAGCAGCGGCCTTGATTTTCATCTCGCGGGCGTCCATGCGCCGAAAACTCCCGTATATTCACACCGCCGCCTGTTTACACGCGTCGCGATGCAAACGAAAGCCCCTTTCAAAAAGACGAACGGCAAGGCATTTTGCCCTGCATCGCCCGCGATTCAACGCACGAAAGCCATGATATGCCCCAGCCAGATACCGCGCCGCTCGTCATCTTCGATCTCGACGGAACCCTCGTCGATACGTCGCCCGATCTCGTCGCCAGCCTCAACCACACGATCACCGCCGAAGGGCTCGAACCCGTCACCTATGAGGACCTGACGCATCTCGTCGGCCAGGGCGTTCACATGATGATCAGGCGCGCCTATGCCATGCACGAGCGCGATCTCGATGACGCCACCCTCGCACGCCTGTTCGACCGCTTCATGGCCTTCTATCTCGACACGATGCCGGGCGACAGCCACCCCTATCCGGGCGTCGTCGAGGCGCTCGACCGGCTGGCCGGCGCCGGCATGAAGCTGGCGGTCTGCACCAACAAGATCGAAAGCCTGACCTTTCCGCTTCTCGAAAAACTGGGACTCGGGGGCCGCTTCGCGGCGATCACCGGCGGCGACACCTACGCCTTCCGCAAGCCGGATGCGCGCCACATCCTCGGCACCATCGAGAAGGCGGGCGGAACGCCGGCCCGCTCGATCATGATCGGCGACAGCGTCAACGATATCGCCGCCGCGCAGAACGCCGCGATCCGTTCGATCGCCGTGCCCTTCGGCTATTCGGACGTCCCGGTGGAAACCCTCGGCGCGGACCGGATCATCACGCATTTCGACGAATTGACGCCAGCTTTGATTGAAGATCTGCTGAACTGACGCCGAAAACGGCAAAAGGCGGCCCGAACGCCGCCTTCAGCATATCTGGAGCATATCTGGCAAACCCTCTCCTTTTGTCACCCTCGGCCTTGAGCCGAGGGTCCATGCCACGGGTGCCGCATGGATGCTCGGGTCAGGCCCGAGCATGACGAAAGAGAGCGACGGGCAGTTTGCCAGCTGTCTGAAGCCGCCTTCTCCAGACCTTGCTTCGCCAGCGATCAGCTCGCCAGACGCGCCTTCGACGTCGCGGAGAACGCCTTCTGGACATAGCTGTCGCGGTCATAGACGTCGTCGTAATAGTGGATGACGCCCTGCTCATCCGGCCAGGCCGTGAAGTAGGCGATGTAGACCGGAATATCGGCGGTCACGCGCAGGGCGCGGTTCCGGCCGGCGTCGATCTGCTTGCCGACGTCCTCTTCCGTCACGCCCAGCACGGCGGCCGCCATGCGGCGCGGTTCGGCAAGGCGCACGCAACCGTGGCTGAGCGCCCGCATGTCGCGGTTGAAGAAGCTCTTGGACGGCGTGTCGTGCATGTAGATCGCATGCGCGTTCGGGAACAGGATCTTCAATTCGCCGAGCGCATTGTCGCTCGACGGCGGCTGGCGCACGGAAAGGCCCGACGTCGAACCGTACCAGTTGACCGAGGACGACGGCACGGCCCTGCCGTTCAAGGCGACCTCGTAGCCCATGCGGTCGAGATAGGAGGGATCGGCGCGCAGCTTGGGCAGCATCTCGTTGATGATGATCGACTGCGGGACGCCCCAGTAGGGGTTGACCTCGACGGTCTCGATCTGGTCCTGGAAGAAATAGGTCTGGTTGGCCTTGGAACCGATGACGACGCGCATCGAGAACTGCTGCGCGCCGCCTTCGAAATAGGATGCCGTATAGGCCGGCTGGTTGATGAAGACATGGCGGCTGCCGAGGTCGTTCGGAAGCCAGCGCGCCTGCTCCATCGCCACGACGACCTTGGCGATCTTGGCATCGTTGCTGTCGCCCACCAGCGCACGCACCGTCGCGGCGCCGACGACGCCGTCCGGTTTGAGGCCGGCCTCCTGCTGGAAATCCTTCACGAGATCCACCAGTTCCGGCGCATAGTCCGGCGATCCGGCATAGGAGGAGAGGATTTCCGCATGCTGCGCCTTCAGCGCCGCCGAGCCGCGATGCCGGATGGCCTCGACGATATTCGCAAGCTCGGGATTGCTCTGGCCGGGCCGCAGCAGACGCTCGAGATCGATCCGGACGCGATGGCTCTCGTCGTTCTCGCTCTTCAGCCGCGCCAGTTCGGCCTTCAGCGCCGCAAAATGCGCACTCGACGGCTGGCGGCTGACGAGATAGGCGGTCACATCGGGCGAGGCCTTCACGATCTTCAGCACTGGGGCAAGGTTGATCTTCTTGCGGGCGAAATCGTGATAACCGGAAATCCGGTTCGGATCGACGCGTCCGCGCTGGGCATCCTCGACATAGGCCAGAACGCGGGCGGAAAGCTCGATCTCGAACGCGCTCAGCGCCGCGGCATCCGCGCCGGCCTCACCGCTGAGCGCGGGCTGGACCACGGCGTAATCGTCGGCATCGAGGCCGTAGGCGCCGGCATCGGCCAGCACCGCCAGCGCGGCCCGCGCACGTTCGTTCACGCCTCCGTCCTCGACCCACACGAACGCGCCGCCGTCGCTGTAGTAAGCCTCGACGGCATCGGCGACGGTGGCCGGCGCCAGAACGGAAGACGAGGACAGGAAGCTGCGCAGATCCGGATCGGACGTCACGCTGCCGGTCGTCAGTTCGCTGTCGGGGACCGCCACGGCGGCGTTGTCGCGGAAGGCGATCCGGCGCACGGCGTCCGGCTTGTAGGTGTAATAGCGCGGGCCGGTCACTTTCGGCGTGCTGGCGGCGGCGGAGCCGGCATTGCCGGTGCCGGGCATCCGGGACGGTGCCGGCGCGTATTGCTCGGTCGTTCCCTGCCTGTCGATCAGCCTGCCGTTCTTGACATTGCCGCGCAGCATGTCGAGCAGCGTATAGGCCGCGGCAGGCGACGGCGCCACAGCCGTGGCAAGGCAGGAAAGAGTGAGTGCTGCGGCGGCGCTTCTGGAAATTTTCATGCGTGAATGGTTCCCTTGCAGGGTGTCTGTCCGGACGCCCGCTTTTTTGAAGCCTCTTAGCCGATTGGCGGTGCGATGGAAAGGAAGAGGCAGGGCTTTCGCACATCAATTCCGCGCGAATGCCCGGTCCGTTCCCGTCTCCCGCCGGAGACTAATATCCATCGGTTTACGAATGTTTACCTTAACCGGCTGTTAATCGACTTTCGTCGCGAAAACGGGCGTTTTCGGGCAGGATTTCATCGTGCAAGGGAATGACGACAGCGCCATGTCCGCAATCGCAACCGTGGGGCGGCACCCGCAGGAGCCGCCTCACCTCTTGCGGGAGCGCTCAGCGCACGCCCCGCACCATCATGCGCGCCGTATCGTCCTTCCAGGCGAAATGGTGGACGAAAACCATCGCGATGTGACCGGCAACCAGGGTCAGCAGCACCCAGGCCGAAAGCGAGTGAGTCGCGCTGCCGAGCGCGGTCATCCATTCGATCCGCTCGCCGCCACCGGCCATCAGCGGCAGGCCGAAAGGCTCGAAAGGACGGGCGGAGCCATATTGGCGCAAAAGCGCGACGGACGGACAGAACACCATCAGCGCATAGAGCGCCAGGTGGCCGAGGCTTGCCATCTGCCCGACGAGCCCTTCATGGCGCGGGCGCCGGGACATGTTCGCCAGCCCCCATGCGCCGCGCAGGAAGACGAGCACGAAAAGCAGCGCTCCGATGTTCCGGTGAGTGCCCCAGAAAAACGCGCTGATGGCCAGGTCACGATTGATCGCATGCAGGGCGGCACCGAAAAACTGCCAGGCGAACAACAGCGCCATCAGCCAGTGAAAGGCGCGCGACACAGAGCCGTATCCGGACGGCTGGTCGCGAAAATGGGCGGTAGTCGAATTCATTAGGCGATCTCCTTGAGACATGGCCCTCCCTGGCAGGAAAATGCCAGATCGTTTCGCCGGATCAAGACAAGCCTTCCTCTTTCCGAATGACTTTCTTGTGAGGTCTTGACGATTGATCGGTTTCGGGCGGCAACGCTCCGTTTCACCGCCGCGCCGCACCCCCGGAGCAGCCGCAAACGCCGTCCGCCAGCCGCTTAGGATTTTTTCGCGTTCTCATACAAAGGCCGGGTTTGCATGCGGCCCGCATCTCACTATAACCGTCGCCGAGGATCGCCGCTCATGCCCTTCTGCGCATGGGGCGAAGTGCTTGAACGAAAGGGCAGGATACCATGACGACCCGCACCGAAACCGATACATTTGGCCCCATCGAGGTCGCCGCCGACCGCTACTGGGGCGCGCAGGCGCAACGCTCGCTCGGCAACTTCAAGATCGGCTGGGAAAAGCAGCCCGTCGCCGTGGTCCGCGCCCTCGGCATCGTCAAGCAGGCGGCCGCCCGCGCCAACATGGCGCTTGCCGGTCTCGACCCCAAGATTGGCAACGCCGTCATCGAGGCCGCGCAGGAAGTCATCGACGGCAAGCTGAACGACCACTTCCCGCTCGTCGTCTGGCAGACCGGCTCGGGCACGCAGTCGAACATGAACGCCAATGAGGTGATCTCCAACCGCGCCATCGAAATCCTCGGCGGCGAGAAGGGCAGCAAGAAGCCCGTTCATCCCAACGATCACGTCAACATGAGCCAGTCGTCGAACGACACCTATCCGACGGCCATGCACATCGCCTGCGTCGAGCAGATCGTCCATCACCTGCTGCCGGGCCTGAAGCACCTGCACGCCGCGCTCGAAGCCAAGGTGAAGCAGTTCGCCCACATCATCAAGATCGGCCGCACGCATACGCAGGACGCCACGCCCCTGACGCTCGGCCAGGAATTCTCCGGCTATGCCGCGCAGGTTGCCTCCGCCATCGCCAACATCGAGCTGACCCTGCCCGCGCTCTCGAAGCTTGCCCAGGGCGGCACCGCCGTCGGCACCGGCCTCAACGCACCGGTCGGCTTTGCCGAGAAGGTCGCCGAGGAAATCTCGAAGATCACCGGCCTGTCCTTCGTCACCGCGCCGAACAAGTTCGAGGCGCTCGCCTCGCACGATTCGATGGTCTTCTCGCACGGCGCCATCAACGCCGCCGCCGCCGCGCTGTTCAAGATCGCCAACGACATCCGCTTCCTCGGCTCCGGCCCGCGCGCCGGTCTCGGCGAACTCGCCCTGCCGGAAAACGAGCCGGGCTCCTCGATCATGCCGGGCAAGGTCAACCCCACCCAGTCCGAAGCTCTGACGCAGGTCTGCGCCCACATCTTCGGCAACCATGCGGCGCTCACCTTCGCCGGCTCGCAGGGTCACTTCGAGCTGAACGTCTACAATCCGATGATGGCCTACAACTTCCTCCAGTCGGTCCAGTTGCTCGGCGACGCCGCCGTCTCCTTCACCGACAATTGCGTGGTCGGCATCGAAGCCCGCGAAGACAACATCCGCAAGGGCGTCGAGAACTCCCTGATGCTCGTGACCGCACTGAACGGCAAGCTCGGCTACGACGCCTGCGCCAAGATCGCCAAGACGGCCCACAAGAACGGCACGACGCTGCGCGAGGAAGCCGTCGGCGGCGGATACCTCACCAACGAGGAATTCGACCAGTATGTCCGCCCGGAAAACATGATCGGCCCGAAGGCCTGATCCTTCCCCCGTATCGAACGGAAAAGCCCGCTTCCGGCATGGAGGCGGGCTTTTTCGTTTGACGCGCCGCCTGCCCGGCAAGCGCCTTTCCAGGCAAAAACGCTGCGATTTTATGAGGTTGCGAAAACCTTCGTTAGTGTCGAAACCATTAATTGTTTTCAAAGAAATTTAGCATACCAATTCTGGCAATCGTATTTTTGGAGAGCTTGCCGATGAACACGGCAACAGTTGCAAAGACCCAGGCGCCGGACGTTGCGGGCCAGATCACATATGCAATGCGCACGATGGGCGTGGCACCCATTCCGCGCAACTACCAGCTCTTCTACGAAGCCTATATCGGTTCCAATCCGACGCTGACCCGCGAACTCGCCGCCCTCGGCAACCGGGCCACCCAGCGCGATCTCGACGAGATCGGCGCCAAGTATTTCGCCAACAATCCGGGCGGCGTCATCGAAGGTGCCCATTCCCGCATCCTGGCGGAACTGGACGCGCTTCTGAAAGTGCTCAAGCAGGAACAGACGTCGCTCGAAAGCTACAACCGCCTGCTGGGCGAGACCTACAGCCACATCGAGAACAGGAGCCAGTCGAGCGCCGACATCATCCAGAACGCGATCGGGATCCTGTCGGAAGCCACCGGACGAACAATGGCGCACGGCCAGCGCACCGTCATGAACGTCAACCAGCGTTCGGCGGAGATGGATCAGGTCCGCAGGGAACTCGACGAGTACAAGCGCATCGCCAACACCGATTCGCTGACCCGGCTTTCCAACCGCCGCGCCTTCGACGACAGGCTGGCGTCCATCTACGACAACCCGATGAACGTGACGCTGACGGCCCTCATCGTCATCGATGTCGATCACTTCAAGCGCATCAACGACATGTTCGGCCATCCGGTCGGCGACAAGATCCTTGCATCGGTCGCCGGCGTCATCCGCTCCCACCTGCGCAAGGAGGCCTTCGTCGCCCGCGCGGGCGGCGAGGAATTCGCCGTCGTCCTCGAGGGCAACACCGCCGAGGAAATCAGCGCCGTCTGCGAACGGCTGCGCAGCGCGGTGGAGGCGACCCCGTTCCGCAATTCCCGCACCAACATCAATTACGGCCCCATCACCGTCTCGATCGGCTTCTGCATGGCGGATCAGGCGAACGATCCCGGCGAACTCTACAGCAAGGCCGATATCGCGCTTTATTGCGCCAAGGAAAGCGGCCGCAACCGCTCCGTCCAGTTCAGCGACGAGATGAAGAAGGAATTCACCAAGGGGTGGCTGATCTACAAGTGACCCCTCGCGGGAACGGCGACGCCGCCGTCACCACATGCTGTTCCGTGCCCTTTCCGGCCATTCCCGATCATAGGTCTCTGCGTCGAAATCCGCCTTGGCGCCCTTGAGCATCTCGCCGGCGCTCGGAAGACTGTCGGCGGGCACGGCGCGTTCCGGGTTCCACAGCGCCGCCCGCATCACGGCGCGGGCGCACTGGAAATAGACCTCGCCGATGGTCGTCACCACCACGCTGCGCGGATGCCTGCCATCCACCTCGAAACTTTCGAGCAGCGCCTGATCGACGGACACGACCGCCGTTCCGTTGACCCTGAGAACGCTGTTCGAGCCGGGTATCAGGAACATCAGCGCGACGCGTGGATCACGCACGATGTTGGCGAGCGAATCGACCCGGTTGTTGCCGCGCCAGTCGGGCAGAAGCAGCGTCCTGTCGTCCGCGATCCGCACCACCGAATCGTCATCGCCGCGCGGCGAACAGTCGAGCCCTTCGGGGCCGACGGTCGCGAGCGCCAGAAAGGGCGAGGCCTCGATCATCCGCCGGTATTCGGCCGTCAGCGCCGGCCGCACCTTGACCAGAGCCGCCTCGCCGGGCACGCCGTAAAGCGCATGCAGTTCATCGATCGTGCGAATGATGCTCATGGATGTGCTCCCCCGTGCAAGCGCTCCATATAATATACCCTTCATGACACGGCGATGTCATCCCGCTTCGGCAATCTCCGCAGCCCCATCCCTGCGCAGGAAAGAGGAGACGAGATCGATGACCGGCGGCGCGGCGACGATGCGGCGGTGGCCGTAGCCGTTCGCCCAGCCGAGCTGCACGTTTTCCCCGAGCGCCGCATAGCGGCGGGCATGGTCGGCGCTCACTTCCTTGTCGTCCTCGGCATGGACCACCAGAACCGGCAGGTCCAGATCCTGCCCTGCCCGCGCGATGTCGAAATCGCCGCTCCTGCGCCCGGTGATCCGCCGCACCTCCTTCTCCAGATGCGGCTGCGCGCGCGCCGGCAGGCCGACCTTTTGGGAGAAATAACGGAATATGCCGTCCATTTCCGACGGCGCGCCGATCAGCGCCATGCGGCCGGGCGTGAACGCGGGAAACTGCGGCAGGAACCGGCACGCCGCCACCATCAGGCTGGCGCCGCCGAAGGAATGACCGACCGCGCCGTCGAACGGGCCGAATGTCCTGTCGACCTCGGTGATCGCCTCGACGGCGAGGCGCATGTCGAGGAACCGTCCGCCGGACGCGCCGTGACCGGGAAAGTCGAGAAGGATCACCTCCCCGCCCGTCGCCTTCGCCACGCCTTCCGCCAGCGCCGCCATATACTCGCTGCGCGAGCCCCAGCCATGCACGACGAGATGGCGACCGCCGCCGGACGGCCCGGCGGCAGCGTTGGGGGGCGCAAGCCGGTAGGTCATCACCTTGCCGTGCGGCGTCGAAATCGTCCTCGGCTCGGCCCGGGAAAGCCGTCCCGCGCCTTCAGCGAAAACTGATCGCGCCCGCTCCCCCTTGGGAAAACGCGAGGGAGCGAGGCTGAAGACCCGGAACGCCAGCTTGCCGGCACCGCGCGGCGAAACCGTACTCGCGACCGAAAAGGTCAGCCGCAGAACCTTCTTTGCAAAATCCGGCATGGCGCGCTACCATATTGTTCAATACTGAACATTTATAAGGTCAGACATGGCTGAAAATCAATCCCGTCCGTTCGATCACCCCCGATTTCGCAGCTGGATTGCCGTCGGCCGCGCCTGCCAGACCATGCAGTCGGCGCTCGGCCGGGCGCTGGCGCCCCTCGGCCTCAAGCCGCCGCATCTCGACGTTCTGGTGAACCTCTATCGTTTCGAGGGCCTGACGCAGCAGGACCTTGCCCGCAAGCTCCTCGTCGGACGCTCGAACATGAGCATGACGCTGCCGCAGCTCGAAAAGCGCGGCCTGATTGCGCGATACGGAGACCCGGGAGACAGGCGCGTCCTGCGTCTTCGGCTGACGGAGTCAGGACGCCACACCGCGGAAAGGGCGATGGCGATCCAGACCGCCCTGATCGACGCCGTCCTGTCGCCGACCCCGTCGGACCATTGCACGATCATCGCCGAGACGATGGAGGCGATGATCCAGCGGTTGCAGGAGTGGGAAAAAACGCTTTAGAAAAAGCGCATTAGCGGGGCTTTTCGGCCACGTCGCGGCTCATGCCCTTGGCGGCGAGCGCCGCCTCGTAGTCCGCGAAAAGTTCGCTTCCCTTCTCGCCGAGTTCGCGCAGATAGGTCCAGGTGTAGATGCCGGTCTGATGCATGTCGTCGAAACCGATGCGCACGGCGTAATTGCCGGTCGGCTGCACCGAGAGGATCTGCACGTTGCGCTTGCCCGGAACCGTCACGCCCTGCCCCGGCCCATGCCCCTGCACTTCCGCCGAGGGCGACAGGACCCGCAGCATCTCGGCGGAAAGGTCGAAGGTCTTGCCGTCGTCGAAGGTCACGGTCAGCCGCTGCCGATCCCGGGACACGCGCAGTTCGGTGGGCCAGACGCCGCTCATATCGGTCACTCCTCATGTCGATCATCGCATGCCGGTCTTAGAGCAAATCAAACGAATGTGTGAAGCGGTTTTACGCCGGACATTGCCAACGGACCGGATTTCGAGCATCTAGTCGCCCTGAAACCAACGAGGATACGCATCCGGACCTGGTCCGGCGGAGTGGCAGCCTTGACCGCCGTCAATCCGGACCCCACAATGGAATGCGTGAGGTATTTCGCTTGAACAGCATGGCCGCCGGGCTTTTCGCCCCCGCAGAACATTTACCGGCTACCGGCCCGATCATCGACCCCTTCGGCCGCACGATCAGCTATCTGCGCGTTTCCGTGACCGACAGGTGCGACTTCCGCTGCACCTACTGCATGGCGGAAAACATGACATTCCTGCCCAAGCAGGATCTCCTGACGCTGGAAGAACTCGACCGCCTGTGCGCCGCCTTCGTCGCCCGCGGCGTGCGCCGCCTGCGGCTGACCGGCGGCGAGCCGCTGGTGCGCAAGAACATCATGAACCTCGTCCGCAGCCTGTCCCGCCATCTGGACAGCGGCGCGCTCGATGAACTGACGCTGACCACCAACGGCTCCCAGCTTGCGCGCTACGCGAAGGAACTGGCCGAATGCGGCGTCAGAAGGATCAACGTTTCGCTCGACACGCTGGACCCGGAGAAGTTCAGGGCCATTACCCGCTGGGGCGACCTCGCCAAGGTGATGGCCGGCATCGATGCAGCGCTCGACGCCGGCATCGCGGTGAAGCTGAACGCCGTGGCGCTCAAGGGCCAGAACGAGGACGAGCTGGTGCCGATGCTGCGTTTCGCGCACGGGCGCGGCATGGACCTGACGCTGATCGAGACCATGCCGATGGGCGAGACCGGCGAGGACAGAACCGACCGCTACCTGCCGCTCAGCACCGTCCGCGCGCGGCTGGAGCGCGAATTCACCCTGACCGACCTCGCCTACCGCACCGGCGGACCGGCCCGCTATGTCCGCGTCGGGGAGACCGGCGGGCGGCTCGGCTTCATCACGCCGCTCACCCATAACTTCTGCGAAAGCTGCAATCGCGTCCGCCTGACCTGCACCGGCACGCTCTACCTCTGTCTCGGGCAGAACGACGCCGCCGACCTGCGCGACGTGCTGCGCGCGCCCGGCTCCGACGCGGCCACGCTTTCCGCCGCCATCGACGCCGCCGTGGCGCTGAAGCCGAAGGGGCACGATTTCGTGATCGGCCGGGGGGCGTCGAAGCCGAAAATTGCCCGCCACATGAACGTCACCGGGGGATGAACGGAGGCATATTGCCTTTTTTCAAGGCAACCGTACTGGCGGCCCCCTCGCTTATCGGCTAGGGAATGGGCGATATATCGGGATTCGCCTCCATGTCTCTGTCGCTCAATTCCAGGGGTGCCGCCCTCATGGCGCTCGCTATGGCTGCGTTCACCTGCAACGACGCCATCGTCAAACTGCTGACATTCGACCTGAGCATCGGCCAGATCATGTTCATGCGCGGTCTCCTGACGACGATTCTGGTCTACGCGATCGCCCGCTACGCCGGGGCACTGGCGCCCCTTCGCGACATGCTGCATCCGATGGTGCTCGTGCGGTCGGCCTTCGAGATCGCCTCGACGGTCCTTTTTCTCATGGCGCTCAACCAGATGCCCCTGCCGAACATTTCGGCCATCCTGCAATCGCTGCCGCTGGCCGTTACGCTCGGCGCGGCGGTCTTCCTGCGCGAACCGGTCGGCTGGCGCCGCTGGAGCGCCATTGTCGTCGGCTTCATCGGCGTGCTGATCATCGTCCGGCCCGGCCCGGAAGGCTTTACCGGCGCCGCGTTTCTGGCCATTCTCTCCGTCTTCACCACCGCCGGGCGCGATCTCGTGACCCGCAAGATCCCGTCGCACATTCCCTCGCTTTCGATCACCGTCTTCACCGCCTCCACCAATTCCCTCGTCGGCCTCGCCCTCATTCCGGTGCTCGGCGGCTGGCAGCCGATGGACACGATGATGACGCTGCAACTGGCCACCACCGCCGTCTTCGTGTTCGTGGGCTATCAGTCGATCATCCTTTCCATGCGGATCGGCGAAATCTCCTTTGTCGCCCCCTTCCGCTACGTCAGCCTTCTCTGGGCGCTGGCCATCGGCTATCTGGTCTTCTCCGACGTTCCCGAGCCGCCCGTCCTCCTCGGCGCCGCCATCGTCATCGCGTCGGGCCTCTATACCTTCTACCGCGAGCGGAAACGCCGCCGGCAGAAGGTTCCCGTTCCGCAATAAGGGCCTGCACATGCGCCAAGAAACCGTTCTGCCGCCCAGCCGGTTCCTGGACCGCAACACGCCGCCGCACATCGTCACCCTCGTCCTGATCGCCGGGATCGCGGCGCTGAGCCAGACCATCTTCCTGCCGGCCCTGCCGGAGATGGCGGCCTATTTCGCCACCGACTATGCGGTCATGCAGCTCGCACTGTCCGGCTATCTGGCCGGAACCGCGATATTGCAGCTTTTCATCGGCCCGCTTTCCGATCGCTACGGCCGCCGGCCGGTGATGATCGGCGCCCTCGTCATCCTCATCCTCGCAACCGTCGTCTGCGTGCTGTCCACCCACATCGCCGTCTTCCTCGCCGCCCGCCTGATGCAGACCGCAGTCGTCGCCGGCATGGTCCTGTCGCGCGCCATCGTCCGCGACATGGTGCCGGTCGAGCAGGCAGCCTCCATGATCGGCTACGTGACGATGGGCATGGCGCTGGTGCCGATGTTCGGACCCGCCGCCGGCGGCCTGCTCAGCGAAACCTTCGGCTGGCAGGCCTCGTTCGCCGCGCTCGCAATTCTGGCCGTCGCGGTGCTTGCCGTGGTCGTCGCCGATCTCGGCGAAACCAACCGGCGCCCCCTCGCCAGCTTCCGCGCCCAGCTCGCCGTCTGGCCGGAACTCCTGGCCTCGCGGCAGTTCTGGAACTATGCGCTGATCTCGGTCTTCGTCTCCGGCTCCTTCTTTTCCTTTCTCGGCGGCGCGCCCTTCGTCGGCACCACGCTGCTGGAACTTTCCCCCGGTATGCTCGGCCTCCAGTTCCTCTACACCGCCGGCGGATACATGACGGGCAACTTCCTGTCGGGACGCTATGCGCGTCGGCTCGGCCTCATGCGCATGCTGCTCATTGGAAACGGCATTTCGCTGCTCGGCATCGGCCTTGCGCTGGTCTTCGCCCTGAGCGGCCATTTCACCGCCCTGTCCTTCTTCGGCTCGATGGTGCTAATGGGGCTCGGCAACGGCGTGGCCTTGCCTTCCGCCAATGCCGGCATGGTCAATGTGCGACCCGATCTCGCCGGCTCCGCATCGGGCCTCGGCGGCGCGCTGACCCTCGGCCTCGGCGCGGCCCTGTCGGTCATCGCCCCCTCCATCATGTCCGAGGAAACCGGCCCGGTGCCGTTCATCGCCATAATGCTGGTCTGCGCGCTCGCGGCGATGGTCAGCATCGCCATGCTCCGCTCGGATCGCGACTAAGGGCGGGATCCGCCTCGGTTGCAGACAGTGAATCCGGTTGCTTTTTGCTTGAAAACGATGCGACTATTCCCCATACCCCGGAACACACTCCCGAGGCGAATTTTGTCCATGCGGTAAAATACCTGCTCGAAAGCCGGCCGTGCGGACGACCAACAGAGAGGATCAACATGCGTAGCTCCATCCGTTTTCTTGCCGCGGCCTCCGTCGCTGCCCTGTCCATGTTCGCTGGAAGCGCAATGGCCGAAGACAATCTGGTGATCGGCACCGAAGGCGCCTATCCGCCCTTCAACAGCCTCGAATCGGACGGTACGCTGACGGGCTTCGACATCGACATCGCCAAGGCCCTCTGCGAGGAGATGAAGGCAAGCTGCACCTTCGTGACCAACGACTGGGACGGCATCATCCCGGCCTTGCAGGCCAAGAAGTTCGACGCGATCATCGCCTCCATGTCCATCACGCCCGAGCGTCTGCAACAGGTGGATTTCTCCGCGAAATACTACAACACCCCGCCCGCCATCGCCGTTCCGAAGGATTCCCCGATCCAGGACGCATCCGAGGAAAGCCTCAAGGGCAAGTCGCTGGGCGCGCAGGCCTCCACCACCCATGCCAACTACACCGAAAAACACATGCCCGACGCGGACCTCAAGCTCTACCCCACGGCTGACGAGTACAAGCTCGACATCGCCAATGGCCGCATCGACGGCGTCGTCGACGATGTCGTCGTTCTCTCCGAATGGGTGAAGTCCGACGCCGGCGCCTGCTGCAAGATCCTGACCACCCTTCCCGTCGATGAGGAGATCAACGGACAGGGTGCCGGCATCGCCGTGCGCAAGGGCGAGACGGAACTGGCCGACAAGTTCACCGCTGCCATCGCCGCCATCCGCGCCAACGGCAAGTACAAGGAAATCCAGGACAAGTATTTCGACTTCGACGTCTACGGCGAATAAGGACGACCGGGCGCGGCGGGCACAGCCCAGCCGCGCTCCTTGACTTGCAAGAACCGGAACGGGCAGGAAGCCCGACCAAGGGGAAAAAGCTGCATGGACGGAGTTTCGTCCGCATTCGCCTCCCTCGGAGGCTTCTTCGGCATGTTCGATCCGCTGTGCGGGCCTGTCGGAATCTTCACGCTGCTCGGGCAAGGCACCCTGATCGCCTGCGGCGACGCCGGCTGGGGCGACGAAATCGCGCTGGGCGTCGGCGTGACGATTTCGCTCGCGCTCGCCACGCTGCCGCTCGGCCTCACGATCGGCTTCCTCGTGGCGCTCGCCGCCCAGTCGGAGGAAAAGTCGCTGCGGCTCGCCGCCGGCATCTACACCACCATCTTCCGCGGCCTGCCCGAACTGCTCACCCTGTTCATCGTCTATTACGGCATGCAGATCCTCATCCAGTGGATGCTCGGCATGCTCGGCTCCGGGGGAAGGGTGGAGATCAACGCCTTCCTCGCCGGCATGATCGCACTCGCCGTCGTCAATTCGGCCTATTCCGGCGAGGTGATGCTTTCGGCGTTCCGCGCCATCCCGAAGGGGCAATACGAGGCGGGCGATGCGCTCGGCCTGCGGCGCGGCAAGACGATGATGCTCATCATCCTGCCGCAACTCGTCAGGATCGCCCTGCCAGGCCTCGTCAATCTCTGGATGATCCTGCTGAAGGACACGTCCTACGTGTCGATCATCGGCCTGTCGGATATTCTCCGCCAGACGGGCGTCGCCGCCAGGGTCTCCAAGGAAGCCTTCTTCTTCTACATGATCGCCTGTAGCCTCTATCTGGGGCTTGCCATCCTCTCCTCCTTCGGCCTGCGCTACATCGACCGCTGGAGCCGCCGCTCGGAGGTCGTCCGATGAGCCATGTGATGGAAATGATCCCGCCGCGCCCGGCCCCGGCCCTCATCGGAAAACGGATGAACCGCGCCCGGCTGGCCGGCATCGTCGTCCTGACCCTCTGGGGTGCGCTGGCGATCGGTCTGGTCGCCCTGGTCGTCGGCGGCTGGGATACCGCCAAGTTCGAACGCTACGGGCCGCGCTATCTGTCCGGCCTGGGGACGACGCTGACGCTCGTATCCCTCTCCGTCGTGCTGGGCGCGCTGCTGTCGGTTCCGATCGCCTATGCCCGCATGTCGCGCAATGCCGTGCTGAGCGGCCTTGCCTTCGCCTATGTCTATGTTTTCCGCTCGACGCCGCTGCTCGCCCAGCTCTTCCTGATCTATTACGGCCTCGGCTCCTTCCGGCCGCAGCTCGAATCCGTCGGCCTCTGGTGGTTCTTCCGCGAGGCCTGGTATTGCGGCCTGCTCTCCTTCACGCTGAATACCGCCGCCTACCAGGCGGAAATCCTTCGCGGCGCCCTCCAGAGCGTGCCGAAGGGCCAGCACGAGGGCGCGGCCTCCCTCGGCCTGCCGCGAACCGTCACCTTCCGCAAGATCGTCCTGCCGCAGGCGCTGATCGTCGCGCTGCGCCCCTATGGCAACGAGATCATCCTGATGATCAAGGGCTCGGCCGTGGTGTCCATCGTCACGGTGTTCGACCTGATGGGCGAAACCCGCTACGCCTTCTCCCGCACCTTCGATTATCAGGCCTATCTGTGGGCGGCGATCTTCTATCTCGTCATCGTCGAGGCGCTGCGCCACGTCTGGGCCTGGATCGAGGCCCGGCTGACGCGCCACCTAAAAAGGTGACGGCGACCCATTGGCAGCACTCATCGAAGATGGATGCTAACATATTGTTTTTGATGATCAATAATGAATTTTCCTGCTTTTTGTCAAGCCCCGGTCAAGGTTAAGCTGTTCCCCTGATGATGGCGGAAACGCCGTCATCGGCTGCGGATACAGGAGCCGGAAGCCAGGAATTCCGGATCGTCCTGCGTCGCCGCGAAAAACAGAAGCGGGAACCAAGACATGAACGAAGAAATGGAAATGATGCTGAAGGGCTATGGCCTGACCACCGCCCATATCTTTTATCGCATGCCCGATCATCCGTCCCTCCTGCAATCCTATCTTTGGCAGCACTACGACCGCGCCCCGGACTTTCCGGAAATGAAGTCGTTCCTGAAATTCTGGGAGGAGAAGCTCGACGGCCCGCTCCATTCCGTCCGCTACGTTCACCGCAAGCTGATTTCGCCCAGCGAGTGGCGCGCGCTCCAGGGAGAATTCATCCTCCACTGACTTTCTCCGGTTGCGCGCACCGCCCCGCCCCGTTAAAGCAAGTCGCGCAGGAATGTGCAGCGATTTTGCGATAACGAAGAAGCGGAGCGGTGCGCGCCATGAGCAAGCCGAAGATCGACGAGGAAGCCCTGGCGGAAGCCTATAACCGCGCGTTGTCGCTGGAAAAGGCGGGTGACATCGACGCCGCGGTGAAAGCCTACGAGGACGTGCTTGCGCTCGACCCGGACGATCACGGCGGCGCGGCGGTGCGGATTGCGGCGATGGGCCGTGGCGACACGCCGACCCGGGCGCCGGATGCCTATGTCGAGACCCTGTTCGACCAGCATGCCGAGGCCTTCGAGGACATTCTCGTCGAACAGCTCGGCTATGCCGTGCCGGTTCTGGTGCGCCAGCGCCTCCAGACGCTCGGCCTCGGCCCGTTCAGGCGCATGCTCGACCTCGGCTGCGGCACCGGCCTGACCGGCGGCACGCTGCGCGATATGGCTGACGACATCACCGGCCTCGACATTTCCGAGAACATGGTCGAGATCGCCCATGAGAAGGACCTCTACGACACGCTCTACGTCGCGGAAGTCGAGGACTTTCTCGAAGACAATGACGACGAGCCCTTCGACCTGATCACCGCGACCGACGTCCTGCCCTATCTCGGGGCACTGGAGCCGTTGTTCTTCGGCGCGGCGGAAAACATGGTGCAGGGCGGCCTTTTCATCTTCTCATCGGAAACCCTTCCGGACGACATCATGGCCGGACGGCCCTACATGGTCGGGCCGCACCAGCGCTTCGCCCATTCGGCGGACTATATCCGCCAGCGGCTTTCCGAAACCGGCTTCGAGCTGGTCGAGATCACCGACATCAACGTGCGGATGCAGGACGGCGAGCCGACCCCCGGCTATCTCGTCATCGCCCGCCTGGCATGACCTCCCGCCCGCGGGGATCGAGGGCGAGCCGCCCCGGTTCCCGCAGGCACCGGAGCGGCGATCTCAATCCTCGCCCGACTTCTGGGAATCGAGGATCATGTAGTCGAGCGGGAGTTCGGTGGTATACTTGATCTGCTCCATCGCGAACGCGGACGACACGTCGCGGATTTCGATCCGGGCGATCAGGCGCTTGTAGAAGGCGTCGTAGGAAGCGATGTCCGGCACGACGACGCGCAGCAGGTAGTCCACGTCGCCGCTCATGCGATAGAACTCGACGACCTCGGGAAACTCGCCCACCACTTCGGAAAAGCGCTTCAGCCATTCGATGGAGTGGCTGTTGGTGCGGATGGACACGAACACCGTCACCTTGGTGTTGACCTTTACCGGGTCGAGCAGCGCGACACGGCGACGGATCACGCCATCCTCCTCCATCTTCTGGATGCGCCGCCAGCACGGCGTCGTCGACAGCCCCACCTTCTTGGCGAGATCCGCGACGGCCAACGTGGAATCTTCCTGCAACAGCCGCAGGATTTTTCGGTCAAGGCGATCCATATGGTGACTCCATGAGAATATTTTTCGATTTATAGCCCATATCTTATAGATTCAAAGAATGGTTTTTTAAAAACAAAGCGTTTCTATCGTTAGCCGCAACTGGGGCAAGACATTCTCCTCAAACCACGGATTGCGCTTCAACCATGCTGTGTTTCGCCAGCTCGGATGCGGCAGCGGCAAAACGCGGGGTCCGGTGTTCGAGAAAAAATATGTTCTCCACGCCGCAACCGTTTCAGTCATCGTCGCCTTGCGCCCGCTTCCCAGATGCCACGCCTGCGCATATTGCCCGATCGCCAGGACGACTTCGATCTGCGGCATGGCATCCATGATCCGCTGCCGCCAGAACGGCGCGCATTCCCGCCGCGGCGGCAAATCGTGCCCCTTCTCGTCGTAGCCCGGAAAGCAGAGCCCCATCGGCACGATGGCGAAGCGGGCGGGATCGTAGAACGCTTCGCAGGACACGCCCATCCACGACCGCAGGCGGTCGCCCGACGCATCGTTGAACGGCAGGCCGCTGTTATGGACCCGCAGGCCCGGCGCCTGACCGGCGATCAGGACGCGGGCGGTCGAGGAAAGGACCGCGACCGGCAAGGGCTCGTGGGGAAGCCTGTGCTCCGGCCCCCTCAACGGTGCGTCCCGGCACAGGCGGCATGCGGCGATCTCGCCGGCAAGACGCCTGAGATCCGCCAGGCGTGACGCGTCCTGCCCGCCCTCGGCGATCACCACACCGCCTGTCACGCTCATGCCGAAGCCGAAGGTCGCGCGGAAACGGAACGATACCAGCGCCACACATTCTCGTGCTCTTCCGGACAGGCGATGCGGGCGACTTTCATGAAATCGAAGGCGATCATGGCGGTGATGTCGGCGATGGAATAGTTTTCGCCCGCGATGAAGGGGCGTCCCTCCAGTTCCTTGTCCAGCAGCGCCAGAAAGGCAAGCGCCTTCGGCTTGTTGGCCTCGCCCCATTTAGCCACCTGCGGCACTTCCCAGGCGGACATGCCGGGATGAAGATGCCGGAAGGCCGCCACCACCGAGGCCATCAGGTTCAGCTCGACGCGGCGGTTCCACATTTCCACGAATGCGCGCTCGCGCGCGCCGCTGCCGAAGAGCGGCGGATCGGGATGCAGTTCCTCGAAATAACGGCAGATCGCGACCGATTCGGTCAGGACCGAACCGTCCTCGAATTCGAGCAGCGGAAGCTGCTGCAACGGGTTCATGGCTGTGATCTCGGGCGAACGATGGCCCATCGCGCCCATGTCGACCGTCACCGTCTCCACGGTCAATCCCTTTTCCTTCAGGAACACCCTCACCCGCCGCGGGTTCGGCGCCCGGGCCGCATCATAGAGCTTCATCTCTCAATCCTCCCATTCGTGTCCCGTGTCGAAACCGAAAAGCCGCCCGACAGCGCTTCGAAGCCAGTCGAAACCGCCATCGGCCACGCTGCCGTTCATGCGCCTCCAATCCTGCGGCCGGTCGAAATCGCCGCTCCACACGCCGCGCCGCGCCGCCCGCGCCTCCTGTTCCTCGCGCCGATAATCCACCTCCGGCCGGCCATAGGCAATGGCCATGCCCTGCCGCACCATTTCGCCATTGAGATCGCGTCCCCCGGACCGGCAGACGACGAGAAGACGCCCGTAACGATCCCTCGAGCGGCCCGTGCATTCAACGCCGCCTGCCGAAACGAGTTCCCGCAGCGCCGCCTGGGCGGCTTCGCCACAACGCCAGACTGCATCCGCACCGCCGCAGGTCTGCGTGCGTTCGGGCGCATCGATGCCTTCCAGCCGGTAGCGTTTGCCGTCGCGGGACAGCGTATCGCCGTCGGTGGCGCGAAACGGCCCGGAAAGACGTTCGGTCGAACCTTCGTCGAGCTTGGCCACGATCAATGCCGCCAGGATCACGAAGGCAATAGCCGTAACGGCATCCCGTAACGTAAAGATCAGTTTCCGCATGCCGGCCCGCCCGCATTGCAGGCTGCGAATCATCCGCGCCTGCCCTTTCGCGACGCAGTTTAGCGAAGCCTCGTCCGCCCGGCGAAACGCGCCTGCGGCATGGCAAACAAATTCTTGCCGGCAGCATCTTCTTAAGGATTTCGGTTTACCCTTGTTGCAACTGCAAGCAGACGTACTCGGATTATGGTGCAGGGCGTGAGCACAACCGCCGACAAGAACATTGTCGATCTTTCGCGTGGGAATCGCAACCGTGCCGTCTCCAAGGCTGTGCGCGCGACGCGCGAGCGGCTGCAATCCAGTCAGGACGGCGCGCGCGGCTTCGACCGCGAAATGATGGTGATGCACGTCAGCTCCCTGCTCCAGAGCGCCACCATCATGCCGCTCTTCATCACGCTGGCGACGGCGGTCGGCTTCTATCTCAGCGGCGACCTCACGCTTCTGGGCTGGGCCTTCCTCGCGCTCAGCACCCATTCGGTCATCACCGTGCTCGCCCGCCGTGCGGACCGCCGGGACATGACGCTGCCGAGGGTGCGCAAATGGCAGCGGATCTTCCTCGCCGGCCAGTTCGTCATGGGCTGCAACTGGGCCTTTCTTCTGCTGATGCAGTGTACCCAGTGCGTCAGCGGCGACGGTTTCACCTTTTTCAAAGGCGCGGTGATGCTGGTCGCCGTCTCGCTGACGGCGATGACCAACGGGCTCCTGAGGCTCGGCCTCGTCTTCACTTTCCTGCCCGTTGCCGTCGCGCTGCTCGGCAATCTCGCCGTCAACCGGAACATGAACGACATTCCGCTGGCGGCGTTGACGGTGACGGCCATCGCCTTCTTCATCTACATCAGCAACCGCCTTTACAACGCCAATCTCAAGCTGCTGTCCTTCCAGTCGGAGAAGGACGACCTCATCGCCGAGCTGGAGGTCGCCAAGTCGCTTTCCGACGAGGCGAGGCGGCGCGCAGAGGAGGCGAACCTTGCGAAATCCCGCTTCCTCGCCTCCATGTCGCACGAGCTTCGCACGCCGCTGAACGCCATTCTCGGCTTCTCCGAGGTCATGGCGACCGAAGTGCTGGGGCCGCTGAACAATCCGATGTACAAGGAATATTCGCGCGACATCCACAATTCGGGCCAGCACCTGCTGAACCTCATCAACGAGATTCTCGACCTGTCGCGCATCGAGGCCGGCAAGTACGACCTTCAGGAAGAGGCTGTGTCGCTGCTCGAAATCGCCGACGACTGCATCGGCATGATCCAGCTTCGCGCCCGCGGCAAGAACATCACCATCGCCGAACAGTTCGAACCCTCCCTTCCGCAGATATGGGCCGACGAAAAGTCGATGCGCCAGGTCATCCTGAACCTGCTGTCCAACGCGGTGAAGTTCACCTCCCACGGCGGCGAAATCACCGTCAAGGTCGGCTGGACGGCCAGCGGCGGGCAATATGTGTCGATCAAGGACAACGGACCCGGCATCGCCGAAGAAGAGATCCCGGTGGTGCTGTCCGCCTTCGGCCAGGGCTCCGTCGCCATCAAGAGCGCCGAACAGGGCACCGGCCTCGGCCTGCCGATCGTTCAGGCGATCCTCGCCAAGCACGGCGGCCAGTTCCTGCTGAAGTCCAGGCTACGCGAGGGCACCGAGGCCATCGCCGTCCTGCCCGCCGGGCGCGTGCTGCAAAGCATGCCCGCCGTCGAGGAGGCGCAGGCCGTCAACCGCCGCCGCCGAAGCTTCGCCTGAGCACGTCGCCTATCCGAAGAAAACTGCCCAGACGAGGAAGATCCCGTTTGCCAGAATGAGGCAGAAACAGGCGAAGGACCCCAGATCCTTGGCGTGCTTGCCCACGGGAGAAATCTCTGGAGACACGCGGTCCACGATCTCCTCGATGGCCGTGTTGAGCGCTTCCACCGCGAAAAGCAATAGCATCAGGATCGTGAAGCCGAGAAAGCTGAAAGGGCCTGCCCCGACCAGCGCGAGAAGCACAAGACCGCCGGCAAAAGCCATCAGCTCGTGGCGGAACGCCTGCTCGCCCAGCAGCCGGCCCACGCCCTGAAGGGAATAGCGGAGCGCGGAAAACATATGCCGCAAGCCCGTTTTCTTGTTCACCGGCTCTTCGCCCATGCGGTTCTTCTCCCGTCAGCCCTTGTTGGCGACGCCGGCCTGCTCGAAGGTCGCCATCCCGGAATGGCAGGCCGCGGCCGCCTTGACGATGCCGGCCGCAAGGGCAGCGCCCGTTCCTTCGCCCAGACGCATTCCCAGCGCCAGAAGCGGCGTCTTGCCGAGCTGCTCGATGGCGCGCATATGGCCGGGCTCGCCCGAGACATGACCGATCAGGCAATGGTCGAGCGCCGCCGGATTGGCGGCCTTGAGGATGGCGGCTGCGGCGGTTGCGACATAACCGTCGATCAGCACGGGGATCTTCTCCATGCGGGCGGCGAGGATCGCACCCGCCATCGCGGCGATTTCGCGGCCGCCGAGGCGGCGCAGCACTTCCAGCGGATCGGACAGATGGTCTTTATGGAACGCGACGGCCTGCTTCACCGCCGCGATCTTGCGCTCCAGAACCTCGCCGTGGGAGCCGGTGCCAGGCCCCACCCAGTCCTCCGCCTCGCCGCCGTAGAGGGCGAGATTGATGGCGGCCGCGACGGCCGTGTTGCCGATGCCCATCTCGCCGATGCACAGCAGGTCCGTGCCGCCGGCGATCGCCTCCATGCCGAACGCCATCGTCGCGGCGCAGTCGCGTTCGGACAGGGCCTCCTCGCAGGTGATGTCGCCGGTTGGATAATCGAGCGCCAGGTCGAAAATCTTCAAGCCGAGATCGTAGGTCGCGCAGATCTGGTTGATCGCGGCGCCGCCGGCGGCAAAGTTCTCGACCATCTGCTGCGTCACCTCCACCGGATAGGGCGTGATGCCGTGACGCGCCACGCCGTGATTGCCGGCGAAGACCGCGACCAGCGGACGGTTGACGGCGGGCGTCCGTCCGCTCCATGCGGCAAGCCACATGGCGATTTCCTCGAGGCGGCCGAGCGAGCCTTCAGGCTTGGTGAGCTGCCGGTTGCGCGCGCGCGCGGCGGCCAGCGCAGCCACGTCATGGCCCGGCAGGTCCCGGATCAGGATACGGAAATCGTCAAAAGGCAGACCGGTGACGCTCATTCATCAAGTTCCTTGTGTTCCGCTCGCGGATCGGCAATCTCTAGGGCCGCTGCCGGACGGGATCGATGCGGCTCCCATCGGCCGAAGGCGGCATTTCGGGACGTCTCTCACGAGTCGACCCGATCAGAACCGCTCTCATACTCAGGGAAAGCGGCGCGAACAACTGCAAAGAGGCCCCGACTGCATGACAATGCCCTCGTTTCTGCGGAATATTCTGGTCGCCTGCGCCTTCCTCGGCCGCGTCCCCGTTCCCGGCCGCGTCTTCGACGGTTTCGACGGGCGGATGGGCGCGATTGCCCACGCCTTTCCGGTGGCGGGCTTTCTCGTCGCCCTTCCCGGTGCCCTCCTGTTCTGGCTGATGCTGACGCTCGGCACCGACGCTCTGGTCGCCGCCCTGCTCGCGCTTTCGCTTCAGGCGCTCGTGACTGGCGCCCTGCACGAGGACGGCCTTGCCGATTGCGCCGACGGCTTCGGCGGCGGCAGGTCGCGCGAAGAGGTTCTGGACATCATGAAGGACAGCCGGATCGGCACCTTCGGCGCTATCGCCCTCTTCATGTCCTTCGCGCTCCGGGCCGCCATGCTGGCCTCCGTCGCCATGCATCTGCCGCCGCTTGCCGCGGCATTCGCATTGCCCGCCTCCGGCACGCTGGCCCGAACCCTGATGGTCGCCCACTGGCAGGCCCTGCCTCCGGCCCGAGAACAGGGGCTCGCCACCTCCGCCGGCCAGCCGGATCTGGCCGGCACGGCCCGGGCGCTTGCCATCGGCACGGTGCTGGCCGGCATTCCGGTGATCGCCGTTTTCGGATTGCCTGCACTTTTTCTCGCCCTGTCGCTCGGCGGGATCGCCGCTTTTGCCATGACACGTCTTGCCGCGCGGCGGATTAACGGCCATACCGGAGACACGATCGGAGCGGTGGAACAGATCGGCGAAATAGCCGTTCTTCTCGCATTTTCGCTTACAGCCTGAAGTCATGTACTATAGCCAGCCATGAAAACACCCTGTATCCGCATCTGCCAGATGGAAACCCGCACCGGCTGGTGCATCGGCTGCGGCCGCACGATAGACGAGATCGCCGCCTGGAGCCGTTACGACGACGCCGAGCGCCTCTCCATCATGGACGGGCTCGCCGAACGGCTACGCCACCTTGCGCGGCATGAGGCATCCCGCGGGCAGGCCGGAAGATGAACCGCTACACGATCGGCCTGCTCATTCTCGCCGTCAGCCTTGCGCTGCTGATCTTCAATCACGGAGCGGGAGAAACGTTCGGCGTCGACAACGACCGGTTTGCCGAACTCATGCGCCTCCTGACCCTCACGACCGTAATCGGCGCGGGCATTCTCATCAGCCGCCGCTATACGTTCGGCAAGGTGGCCCGCGACCTGGCCATCTGGCTCGTCATCATTCTCGCACTGATCGTCCTGTGGCTCTACCGCGGCGATTTCCGCTCGCTCGGCGACCGCGTGTTCGCGGCGCTCGTTCCCGGCCAGTCCGTCATCTCGCGCGGCGCCGACGGGACGACCGAGATCATCCTGCACAAGTCGATGAACGGTCATTTCGAGGCGGTGGTGGAGATCAACGGCCAGGCCATTTCCGTTCTCGTGGATACCGGCGCCAGCGCCATTTCGCTCTCGTGGGAAGACGCGCTTGCCGCCGGCCTCAATCCGGACAACCTGACCTATTCGGCGACCGTGCGGACGGCCAACGGCCTGGCGAGCGCGGCCCCGGTCAGGCTGGCGCAGGTGTCGCTCGGCCCCATCACCCGCCGCAACGTGCCGGCGCTGGTCGCCACGAAGGACCGGCTGGAGCAGAGCCTTCTCGGCATGAGCTTCCTGTCAACGCTCGGCTCCCTGCGCATGGAGGCCGACGAGCTGCGCCTGCGCGACTGAATCCGTTCAGTTGCAGTGCCGATAGCCGGACTTGCGCGTGCGCAGGTCGAAATGAAAATGGTTCCAGTGGTCGGGATCGCTGCCCGGTCCCAGCACCGTGCTGAAATACCGGCAACTGTCGCTGCGGACCGTCTTGAGAAGCCCTTTCTCCCGGAAGGCGAAGAAACCCTTCTTGCGCACGTCGATTTCCTTGCCGTTCTTCAGGACGATCTTGCCGATATCGATTGCATTGCCGCGCGCATGTTCGGACCACGGGTTGCTGGAGCGCGAATTCATCCGGCGGCAGGAATAGCCGCCCATCGTCTGGATCTTCGCCACGCCGGAAAGATAGCGCGCCCGCGCCGACGGGTTGACTTCCCCTTTCACCCATTGCGCGAAGGCAAGCGCCACCTGGCAGTTGAGCGTCGTTTCGTTGACCCCGATGCCGCCCGGGAGTCCCGTGATCTTGATGGGATAATCCACCCGGCAGCTCCCGCCTTGATCGATGCGCGGTATGTCCCGGAACGTGACGCCGATGCGGCGCAACTGCGCCCGGCAGGATTGTTCGGCGGCGGGCATGACATCCGCGGTCCCGCCGGAGGACGGCACGTCGCGCATGACGGGATTGCCGGGCCGCAGCATGGCGACCTGCCTGCCCTCGCTTTCGACGGGAACGGACTGCGGAGCCGGCGGCATCGGCTGGACCGGCTGCCGGACCAGAACCGGCGTATCGGTGCCGATTCCGTCGACGACCGGCTGGCTGGTATTGCCCTCGGCAATGCCGGCGGCCTGTTCTTCCGCAAGCCCGACCACGGGATCGCCGCCGGAGGATGCCCCGGCGACGCCGAGCCCCTCGTCCATGTTGATCCCGTCTTCGGGGCTGGCCGGCGGAACAGAGGCGGAGTGGAGACCATTGGGCGCGCCATAGGATTCCGCGGCCGGTTCGACGGGAATGGTCGCCGCGGGCTGCGGCGCGCCCGGTTGCGGCTGCGCGGGCGGCGCGATCGCGCCGACGCGGGTGGAACCATCGATCGTGCCCGGAGGTATCAACGCATCGGTCGAACAGGCCGAAAGCGCCGTGGAAAGTGTCAGGGCGGCGGCAAAACGCCAGGGTGAGAAACAATACGCCATACCAAACCGTTTCCGCCGGTCTCCCGGCTTCCCGCACACCCCGGACGAATTATAGGAAACGAAACGTAAATGTTCCCTTTACCGCATGTCGGTGCCTTTTCGCACGCTGACGAAAAAAGGGCACAGAACCTTCCCACCCCCTCGAAACCCGTTCCGATGCGCCGGATCAGGCGGCTCCGGTTTCCCTCCGCTACGCGCTTGAACCGTCCGGCCCGAACCGGTTCGGGCAGGCAGGTTTCTTGCCTCATGTCAAAGTAAAAGGTAGGGAACGATTGGGCCCCGTCCCTTTCCACTCCCGCCATCAAAGGAAATACACAATGACAGAAACGGCCCCTCCCTCGGGCGAACTGACCCTGCGGACCCTCGCCATGCCGGCCGACGCCAACCCTGCCGGCGACATCTTCGGCGGATGGGTCATGTCGCAAATGGACCTTGCCGCCGGCATCCGCGCCGGCGAACGCGCCCGCTGTCGTGTCGTCACCGCCGCCGTGAAGGAAATGACGTTCGAAAAACCGGTGAAGGTCGGTGACACGCTGAGCATCTATACCGAGATCGCACGCACCGGGCGCACGTCCCTGACCCTGAGCGTCGAAGCCTGGGTCCACCGCATGCGCTACGGCGGCCTAGAGAAAGTGACCGGCGCCACCTTCATCATGGTCGCGATGGACGAAAACCGCAATCCGATGCCGCTCCCGCCAGAAGCCTGACGCCCGAAGCCGCCCGGCGGGCGGCTTCCTTCGATAAATGTTGCCGTTTTGTACCCACTCCCCTTTTCTTTGGGCCGGACTCCCTCCATATTCCGGACATGGCTAGATCACCCAAGAAACCGTCCGCTCCCAAGGGCTTCGAAGAAGCGCCGCAGGCCGAATTCGAAGGCGCGCCCTATGAAGGCAACGTCTCCGACTGGCTGAAGCAGCTGGAGGAAAGCGCCGAGGCGTCCACCGTCGAAAGCCGCAGCGAGGTGGCTTCCAAGGCCGGCAAGCACCGCAAGAAGGTGGAGAACGCCGCGCGCCAGCACGCCGAGAAGACATCCGTTTCCATGAAGAGCGCCCGCGGCACGTCGATGGGCGGCTCGTCCGACCCGAAGACGCGCGCCGCCGCCGGCCTCAACCCGGTCGCCGGCATCGACGTCTCGCTGGAAGATGCGGGACAGCTTGCCCAGGGCGCCGTCACCGCCACGGTCGAGGCCCTTTCGAAACTGATCGAAAGCGGCAACCCGCTGTTCAAGGACGGCAAGCTGTGGACGCCGCACCGTCCCGCCCGCCCGGAAAAATCCGAGGGCGGCATTCCGATCCGCATGGTGTCGGACTACCAGCCCGCCGGCGACCAGCCGACGGCGATCCGCGACCTCGTGGAAGGCATCGACAGCGGCGAGCGCAGCCAGGTCCTGCTCGGCGTCACCGGCTCGGGCAAGACCTTCACGATGGCCAAGGTGATCGAGGCAACGCAGCGCCCCGCCGTCATCCTCGCGCCCAACAAGACGCTGGCCGCCCAGCTCTATTCCGAGTTCAAGAACTTCTTCCCGAACAACGCGGTCGAATATTTCGTTTCCTACTACGATTATTACCAGCCGGAAGCCTACGTGCCGCGCTCGGACACCTATATCGAGAAGGAAAGTTCGATCAACGAGCAGATCGACCGCATGCGCCATGCCGCGACGCGCGCCATTCTGGAGCGCGACGACTGCATCATCGTGGCTTCGGTCTCGTGCATCTACGGTATCGGCTCGGTCGAGACCTACACGGCCATGACCTTCCAGATGAATGTCGGCGACCGGCTGGACCAGCGCCAGCTTCTGGCCGACCTCGTGGCCCAGCAATACAAGCGGCAGGACATCAACTTCGTGCGCGGCTCCTTCCGGGTGCGCGGCGACACGATCGAGATCTTCCCGGCCCACCTTGAGGATGCCGCCTGGCGCATCACCATGTTCGGCGACGAGATCGAGTCCATCGCCGAGTTCGATCCGTTGACCGGCAAGAAGACCGGCGACCTGAAATCGGTGAAGATCTACGCCAACTCGCACTATGTGACGCCGCGCCCGACGCTCAACCAGGCGACGAAGTCGATCAAGGAAGAACTGAAGCACCGTCTGGCCGAACTGGAGAAGGCCGGCCGCCTGCTGGAAGCGCAGCGGCTGGAGCAGCGCACCCGCTACGACCTCGAAATGCTGGAGGCGACTGGCTCCTGCGCTGGCATCGAGAACTATTCGCGCTATCTCACGGGCCGCAATCCCGGCGAGCCGCCGCCGACCCTGTTCGAATACATTCCCGACGATGCGCTGATCTTCATCGACGAAAGCCACGTCACCATTCCGCAGATCGGCGGCATGTATCGCGGCGACTTCCGCCGCAAGGCGACGCTGGCCGAATACGGCTTCCGCCTGCCGTCGTGCATGGACAACCGCCCGCTGCGTTTCGAGGAATGGGACGCGATGCGGCCGCAGACCGTCGCGGTTTCCGCCACGCCAGGCAACTGGGAGATGGAGCAGGCCGGCGGCGTTTTCGCCGAACAGGTCATCCGCCCGACCGGCCTGATCGACCCTCCGGTGGAAGTGCGCTCGGCGCGCACGCAGGTGGACGACGTGCTCGGCGAAATCCGCGACACGGCATTGAAAGGCTATCGCACCCTCGTCACCGTGCTGACCAAGCGCATGGCCGAGGACCTGACCGAATACCTGCACGAGCAGGGCGTGCGCGTGCGCTACATGCACTCCGACATCGACACGCTGGAACGCATCGAGATCATCCGCGACCTGCGTCTCGGTGCCTTCGACGTGCTGGTCGGCATCAACCTGCTACGCGAGGGCCTCGACATTCCCGAATGCGGTTTCGTCGCCATTCTTGATGCCGACAAGGAAGGCTTCCTGCGCTCGGAGACCTCGCTCATCCAGACCATTGGCCGTGCGGCGCGCAATGTCGACGGCAAGGTCATCCTCTATGCCGACAATATCACCGGCTCGATGAAACGCGCGATGGAGGAAACCGGCCGCCGCCGCGAAAAGCAGATGGCTTTCAACGCCGAACACGGCATCACGCCGGAATCGGTCAAGGCGAAAATCTCCGACATTCTTGATTCGGTTTATGAGCGTGATCACGTAAGGGCCGATATTTCCGGCGTTTCCGGCAAGGGCTATGCCGATGGCGGCCATCTGGTCGGCAACAATCTCCAGGCCCATCTGGAAGCGCTGGAAAAGCAGATGCGCGATGCCGCCGCCGATCTCGACTTCGAGACCGCCGCCCGCCTGCGCGACGAGATCAAGCGCCTCAAGGCCGCCGAACTCGCCACGATGGACGATCCGCTGGCCAGGGAGGAAGCGCGCGGACAGGAACGCAAGCGTGCTGCCCCCGCGCCCTCCGAGGCGGAAAAGGGTTACTTCGCCAAACCGTCCCTGGACGACATGGGGCCGGGCACCGATACGGCCAAGCCTCTGTTCCGCAAGAACACGCTGGACGAGATGACCGTCGGCCGCACGGAAAAGCCGATGGCGGCGGACAACCTGCCCGCACGTCCGGCGGAAAGCATCGGCACGAAGAAGCGCGACACGACCCCCGCAACCGGAGACGATCCGCGCCCGCTGGTTCGCGGCAAGGTCGGCACCGGCAGCTACGAGGACCCCGGCGACCAGAAGCGAAAGGGACGCACCAAAGGAAAGACAGGGCGGCCGGGACGCTGAAGCACACCCCACGGCAACGCCCCCGCTTCAGGACGCACCCGTCACCATTCGGGCGATCTTGAGCGAATATCGGTCCGTCATGCCGGAAACGAAATCGGCGAGCGAGTGCAGGGCCGAGAACGGGTCGCGGGCGTTGCGCAGGTCTATGGCGAGCGCGCGTTCAAGCTGTCTCTCATATCCCTTGAGCTTGCCGGCATCCCAATCGCACGCGGCCAGCGCTTCATAGACCGGCAGCACGCCGTCCAGCACCCGATGAACGACGTTCCGACCGCTCACCTCCAGCTCCGTCTTGCGCGCCGAGGTGAAGATGCGCTCGCGGGCCGTCTCCTCGATGCGACGGAAATTCTCCGCTTGCGCGGAAACGTCGACAAGCGCCCCGGCGAATTCGCCGCGCATGATCGCGTCGTAATTTTCAGTGAACGCCTCGACGCAGGCGCCGATCGCCGCCGAAATGGCCCGTGCCCGAAGATAGGCGACATTCTCCTGTGGCGTATTGCCGGACGCATAATCCTTCTTGCCTGAAACGGCGGAAAGGAGCGCCTCCACCCCCCCGAAGGTCAGGTCGCGGCAAAGAAACGCATCCTCGAGATCGAGAATGTTGTAGCAGATATCGTCCGCTGCCTCGACGAGGAAGACCAGCGGATGGCGGCACCACCACGAAGCACCGCCGGCATCCTGTCGGGGCAGAAGCCCCGTCGCGCCCGCCACCGTCGCGAACGTCGCCGCATCGGACTGGAAGAGACCGAATTTCTTCAATCCGCATGCGTCCCGCGCCTGAAGCCGTGTCCGCGCCGTCACCGGATATTTCACGAATGTGCCGAGCATGCCCTGCGTCAGCCGCATGCCACCGTCTTCGCGATACATTTCCAGCCGCGTGAGAATACGGAATCCCTGCGCATTGCCTTCGAAAGCCTCGAACTCCTCGGCAAAGCAGGCATGCCTGTCGCTGAACAGTCCCTCGCCCCGGGCGAAGCACTCCGCAAACCACGCCCCGATGGCGGCCTCGCCCGAATGACCGAAGGGCGGATTGCCGATATCGTGCGCAAGGCAGGCCGCATAAACCAGCCCCGCCACGACCGCCTGGTTCCGCTCCTCGATATGAGCGTTCTTCCACAGCCATTCGCCCACGCGAAGCCCGAGCGTGCGCCCGACGCTCGCCGTCTCCAGACTGTGGATCAAACGGTGATGCACATGGTCGTTGTCGTAAAGCGGATGAACCTGCGTCTTGTTCGCCAGGCGGCGGAACGGCGCCGAAAAGGTGATCCGGTCCGCGTCCTGGTCATAGGCCGCGCGCTGCGCGGCCTGCCGATAGTTCCCGTCATGCAGGCGGTGAAGATCGAGCAAGGCTTCCCAGCGCATACTCACCATGACTGAAGCCGGTTGCGCCGCACCGGATCGCGCTCAGCCATTGGAAGGCTGCATCTCATTCGGCCGCCTTCACCGCCACTGCCGCCACCATCGTTTCTCCGGTCTCCTCCTGCCGCATCGGCTGCGCGTCGAGTTCGTAGGAGTAGCCCTCCAGCATCGTGTAGGCCTGCTCGATGGCCTCGATCTGGGTTTCGGCCTGCCGGATGGCATCGGCGATGGACTGGCTGCGGGCACGGAGCATGGAGCCGAGCACATCCGTCTCCGGCTTCCTGCCGATGCGGTCGAGATGCTTGCGAACGCGGGCCCGGTGGCGTTCAAGCTCCAGAATGTGGAACCGGCTTTTCAGGATATCGTCGGACAGCTTGCGGCGCATGGCGGCCACGGGGTCGAAACTGCCCGGCTCACGCTCGTCCAGAATGAAGTCGTTGACCAGCGTCTCGATCATCATCAGGCCCTTGAGGTCCTTGGCGTCGGCAAGCTGCGGATCGTAGCCGGTATCGTCGTAGACCCTGCGGCGCACCGGGTCCTTCAGGAGATCGAAAGCGGCCTGAAGGCGGGCGAACTGTTCCGCATCGCCGCCGGAATCGGGATGCGCAGCCTTCGCAGCCTTGCGATAGGCCAGCTTGACCGCCTGTTCGTCCGCATCGCGTTCGACGCCAAGCATCTTGTAAGGATCGATCACCACGCTGCCTGTCCTTCCCTTTGAGACCTGAACGTACCGGCCCGCCGCCTCCGCTTCAAGCGCCGGGGGCGTTTTCCCCATTCGTTCATTTTCGGGGTTCTGAAGCCCGGACTGGTCGAAATTGTGATGCCCCGGCTTTTTTCCACCGCGTTCTTGCGGCAGGCGCCTCATTTTTCCGGGCTTGCCATCCATCGCGTTTCCTGTAAAAATGGCGTTGTTCGGGTAACGACATCCCGGAGACTGGACGGATGGCGTGCCTTATGCCCTGACAGGCAGGCACAGCGGGGGGCCAAAATCCCCGGCAACTGTTGTTCTTTCCCCGTTACGTGACTTCTCGACCGACCTGCACCTGCTACGTCAGGTCAACCCATATCCGTCGGGGGCACCCGGCGGGGCAAGCTTTAATCACCGGGGAAAGGATAATCCCATGGCCGTTACTGGCACCGTAAAATTCTTCAATCAGGACAAGGGGTTCGGCTTCATCACGCCCGATGGCGGCGCGAAGGATGTCTTCGTTCACATTTCCGCTCTTCAGGTCGCCGGCCTCCAGACGCTCAAGGAAGGCCAGAAGGTTTCCTTCGACACCGAGCCGGACCGCATGGGCAAGGGCCCGAAGGCCGTCAACATCCAGGCCGACTGAGCCTCGATTGTGAATCGCGAAAACGGCGCCCCTGCGGCGCCGTTTTTGTTGGACCCGGCCTCAGGCGGTTGCCGGTTCTTCCAGATCGATCGCTGAAAAAGCCGCCGCGATCACCTCCGGCCCCGCCCCGGGCCTTGTCGCCTCGGTGGACAGGATCTGCCGGAAGCGCCGCGCTCCGCTGATGCCCGAAAAGAGCCCGACCATGTGGCGCGTCACATTCGACAGCTTTCCCCCTTCGGCAATGTGGGCGCCGGCATAGCCCATCAGCGTGTCGCACAGCGCATTCCAGTCGACCGGCTTCGCGGCATCGCCGTAAATCAGGTGGTCGACCTCGGACAGCATCGCCGCGTGATGATAGACCGCCCGGCCGAGCATGATCCCGTCCATGTGACTCAAATGCTGAAGCCCCTGACTCAAAGTCTCAATGCCGCCGTTTATCCCCATGAAGAGATTCGGAAATTCCCGTTTCATGGCATGGACCAGATCGTAATCGAGCGGCGGGATGTCACGGTTCTCCTTCGGCGAAAGCCCTTGCAGCCACGCCTTGCGGGCATGAATCCAGACGGCGCCGACCTCCACTTGAATCATTTTCTCAAGAAAGGCCGGTAACACCTCCTGCGGATTCTGGTCGTCGACGCCGATGCGGCACTTCACCGTCACTGGAACGGTCGCAACCGACTTCATCGCCTCCACGCATTCGGCCACCACATCCGGCGTCTTCATCAGGCAGGCGCCGAACGTGCCCGACTGTACCCGATCCGACGGACAGCCGACGTTGAGATTGATCTCGTCATAACCGTAATCGGCGGCAATCCGCACCGCCTGCTTCAGCTTTACGGGATCGGAACCGCCGAGCTGCAATGCCAGCGGATGCTCGGCGGCGTGATGCCCGAGCAAACGCGCCCGCGGCCCGTGTATGATCGCATCGGCCACCACCATTTCCGTGAACAGCAACGCCCGCCTCGACATCTGCCGATGCAGGAAGCGGCAATGCCGGTCCGTCCAGTCGATCATGGGCGCAACGGCGAAAACCGGGGCTTTGAAATAGCCAGGACCATCTTTGTTCAGAGGCTCTTGCGCCACATCCTTCTCCGTATCGTTCTTCACGCCGGTTCTGCGGAAAATCGGCTCGCCCGAATACGCAGCACCGGCAATCGCATGCCGTGTCGCCCGGCGGCACCGCATATCACGAAACGGACATGTTTGACAGACGATCCGGGCGGCGGGTTCGCGGGCGATGTTCGCGCATAAGGAAAGTTTCACGAAAGAATAAAGCGATAGGTAGAGAAAAAACGAGGAGGCACGCCATGCAATATGACTGGAGCGGCACCCGGACGCGCCGCATACGCTATTTCAAGCTGGCCATGACTTTGCTGGCTCTGGCCGTGATTGCGCGCCTTCTGCGCTGAAGACATTCCGAAAAGCAGCCGCAAGGCGCCCCTCCGGCGGGATATCCTGTCCGGCCGGCACCGCGAATGCGGCCCGCCAGGCCGTCGAAATTTTCCGGCCGGACGGGTGGTTGTTCATGCAGCGGTCAGCTACGGGCTGCTAAACCCGGTGCAAGAGGCAGGAGCATGACCGCGCCGGATGGAACCCGGATGGCTCGTGGCGCGTTTCGGATGGCCTGACCTCGATAACAACGCCGGCGCAAACCGGCAGCACAGGGCGGAAGCCGGAACGAAAATCCGGCTCAACACTCGGAGCAATTCAAATGAAGTTCAGATTTCTGGCTGCGGCGCTGACCGCTTTCATGGCCCTGCCAGCCCTCGCCGAAGCTGCCACCGGCGTCGCGACGGCCAACGTCAACATGCGTTCCGGCCCGAGCACCGCCTATCCGGCAGTGACCGTCATTCCGGTCGGATCGCGCCTTGAAATCCACGGCTGCCTGGCCTCGGAAGCCTGGTGCGACGTGTCCTTCGCCCGCGGCCGCGGCTGGGTGTCGGGCCGCTATATCCAGGCGACCTACGGCCGCGACCGTGTCTATGTCGACCGCAACTATTACCAGCGCCTCGGCATTCCGACGATCGTGTTCGACCTCGATACCTACTGGAGCCGGAACTATCGCCAGCGCGACTTCTACCGCGATCGCGACAGGTGGCGCCCCGGCCCAGATCGCCGCCCGCCGTCGTGGAACGACAGCCGTCCCCAGCCGGGACGCGACACGCCGCGCCCGCCGCGCCCCGACAACAACTGGGGGAACAACCCGCCGCCGCCGCCCGGCTGGAATAATCCGCGCCCGCCGCAGCAGGGAGCCAATCCGCCGCGCCCGCAGCCCGGTGCCAATCGCCCGGACCGGCCGCGTCCCGATCAGGCCCGCCCGGACCGGCCGCGTCCGCCCCAGGGCGGCGTCCAGCGCCCCGATCGCCCGCAGCCGGGCGCCAACCGCCCCGCTCCGCCACAGGCTGACGTGCAGCGTCCCGATCGTCCGCAGCCGGGTGCCAATCGTCCGGCCCCGCAGCGTCCGCCCCAGGGCGGCGTCCAGCGGCCCGATCGTCCGCAGCCGGGCGCTAATCGGCCTGCCCCGCAGCGCCCGAACGATTGCCAGCCAGGTCAGCCCTGCGCCAATCGGTAAGCCGTCGGCACGACCGGTCACGATCGCCAGCCACCCGCTTCGCAGCGGGTGGCTTTTTCGTTGATAGTGACGGCGCGACGCAATGTTTTTCTATCTTCCCGATGCCAAAACGCTTTATCGTCTCCGCACCTATCCGGAGGAAGTTTCGATGAGCGCCGAACAGACTGTCATTCCCGCCCCGCAGCCGATATTGCTTCCGGTCGCGGGCGAAAACCGCTTCTTTCCCGTCCGCCGCGTCTATTGCGTCGGGCAGAACTACGCCGATCACGCCATCGAAATGGGCGGCGATCCGACCCGCAATCCGCCCTTCTTCTTCCAGAAGAACCCCGACAACCTCCTGTCGACGGGCGAAGTGCCCTATCCGCCGCTCTCCGAGGACGTCCACCACGAGGTGGAATGCGTGATCGTGCTGAAAGAGGGCGGCGCGCACATTCCGATCGAAAGCGCGCTGGATCACGTCTGGGGTTACGGCATCGGCATCGATTTCACCCGCCGCGACCTGCAGGCAGCCGCCAAGAAGGCCGGACGGCCGTGGGAAGCCGGCAAGGCGTTCGAGAAATCGGCGCCGGTCTCGCCCCTCGTTCCGGCGGAGAAGATCGGCCACCTGTCCGCAGGGGCCATCTGGCTGAAGGTGAACGGGGAAACCCGCCAGTCCGGCGACCTCAACCAGATGATCTGGAAGGTGCCCGAAATCATTGCCGAACTCTCGAAGCTCTTCACCCTTGCTCCGGGAGATGTCATCTTCACCGGCACGCCCGCGGGCGTCAGCGCCGTCCACAGGAGCGACGAGGTCGAATGCGGCATAGAGGGGCTGGGCACGCTGTCGGTCAGGATCGTCTGATCCGGCACACCATCCAGGGAGGAAACCATGACGCTTTATTCGCTCGGCGGAGAGGAACCGCAGACGCCGGGACCGGGCCGATACTGGATCGCGCCCGGCGCCCATGTGATCGGCAAGGTCATCCTCGGCGAGAATGTCGGCATCTGGTTCGGCGCGGTGCTGCGCGGCGACAACGAGCCCATCGAAATCGGAGAAGGCACCAACATACAGGAAGGGACCGTGATCCACACGGACCCCGGCAAGCCTGTCAGGATCGGCAAGGGCTGCACCATCGGCCACAAGGCCATCATCCACGGCTGCACCATCGGCGACAATTCACTGATCGGCATGGGCGCGACGGTTCTCAACGGCGCGCGGATCGGCAGGAACTGCCTCGTCGGCGCCAACGCGCTCATCACCGAAGGCAAGGAATTTCCTGATAATTCGCTGATCGTCGGCGCACCGGCCAAAGTCAGCCGCACGCTGGACGAGGACGCCATCGAAGGGCTGAGGCAATCGGCCCTGCGCTACGTCGCCAACTGGCATCGCTTCGCCCGCGATCTGAAGCCGATTTAAACGCGCAAACCGGCGTGGTCCCTCGTCGGCGCGCCGGTGTCAGGCCGCGCAGGCCGCGCAAAGGCCGCGGATTTCGATCGTCGTCTTCTCGGCCTTGAAACCGTGGGTGCGCGTCCAGTCGCCGAGACGGTGATCGACGGCGTGATCGTGAAACTCCATGACATGGCCACACGCATTGCAGATCGCGAACGCCACAATGCCGTGATCGCAGCAGCTTTCGCCCGAATGCGCGCAGGCGACAAAGGCGTTCAGGCTTTCCAGGCGATGCACCAGCCCTTTTTCGAGCAGCTTGTCCAACGCGCGATAGACCTGCAACGGCGCGCGGAAACCATGATCGCGCAGCCGGTCGAGGATCACATAGGCGCTCAGGGGCCCCTCCGACCGCTTCAGCACGCCAAAAACGAGATCCTGATTCTTGGTGAGTTGCGGCTGAACCGTCATGAGAGTTCTCCTTTTCGCCCCCTTGCGAAAGGCAGGGGCAGCAGGCTGGCGAGAAACAGGATGAGCGCAGCCACCACGATGGACGGCCCCGACGGCGTATCGTACCTCAGAGAGCCGAACAAGCCCGCAATCACCGCCACTGCCCCGATCAGCGCCGCATAGACGGCCATCGCCTCCGGCGTCGAGGCATAGCGCCGGGCCGTGGCCGCCGGAATGATCAGCAGCGAGGTGATCAGCAGAATGCCGATGACCTTCATGGCAATGGCGATCACCAGCGCCATCAGAAGCATCAGGATGAGCCGCGCGCGGGCCGGGTTCAGCCCTTCCGCCTCCGCCAGTTCATGATTGACCGTCGAGGCGAGCAACGGCCGCCAGATCGCCACGAGAACGGCGAGCGCCAGCACGCCGCCGCCCCAGATCAGCGCGATGTCATGTCTGGTCACGGCCAGAATATCCCCGAAGAGATAGGACGTCAGGTCGATGCGCACCCAGTACATGAAGGCGACGAGCACGAGACCGATGGCAAGCGTCGAATGGGAGAGAATGCCGAGCAAGGCGTCCGCCGAAAGCGCCTGCCGTCTTTGCAGCACGAGCAGGAACACCGAGACCAGCGCCGCGACGGCAAAGACGCTGAGCGTCAGGTCGAGTTTCATCAGAAGCGATATGGCCACGCCGAGAAGGGCCGAATGCGCCATCGTATCGCCGAAATAGGCCATGCGCCGCCAGACGATGAAGGAGCCGAGCGGCCCGGCGATCACCGCCACCCCGACCCCGGCGATCAGCGACCGCACGAAAAAATCGTCAAGCATGGCGATCCTCCCCGGTATGGGCATGATCGCGATGCGGCTCATGATCATGGTCGTGGTGATGCCCGTCGTCCGGATGGCAATGTTCGGTGATAGAGCCATCGGCATGCTGCACACGCCCGTCGGGCAGATGCACATGGTCGTGGTTGTGGCTGTAGACGGCCAGCGCCCGGGCGGCTGTCGGGCCGAACAGCCTCAGATATTCCTCGCTGGCGCTGACGGCATGCGGCGTGCCGCGGCAGCAGACATGGCCGTTCAGGCAGATCACCGTATCGGTTTCGGCCATCACCACATGCAGATCGTGCGAGATGAGCAGAATGCCGCAGCCCTGCTCCGCCCTGATCTTGCGGATCAGTTCGTAAAGGGCGATCTCCCCGGAAAAATCGACGCCCTGCACCGGCTCGTCGAGCACCAGAAGATCGGGCTTGCGGGCAATCGCCCGCGCCATCAGCGCCCGCTGGAACTCGCCGCCGGACAGGGTCTGGACCTCGGCCTTCTCCATATGGCGGATGCCGGTCGCATCGAGCGCCGCAGCGATCTCGCGCTCCGGCAGCGGCCCTGTCAGGGTCATCAGGCGGCGAACGGTCAGAGGAAGCGTCCAGTCTATGCTCAGCTTCTGCGGCACATAGCCCACCTTCAGGCCCGGAACGCGCGCCACAGCCCCCTCGTCCGGCCTGACGACGCCGATCGCCATCTTGGCGCTGGTCGACTTGCCCGATCCGTTCGGCCCGATCAGCGTGACGATCTCACCGCGCCGCACCGAAAAATCGACGCCCCGCACCAGCCAGCGACCGCCGCGATTGACGCCCGCCCCCTTGAGCGTGACCAGCGTCTCGCCACCCGGCGTCCTGTCGGAAACTTCTCGCATCATCTTCATCCGGAACTGTTGCATCCCGCTATCGCACACGTTATAGCATAACGCAACATATGTAATAACATTACAGATTGATGCAATGGAGAACGCCATGAAAATCCCGCTCCGCCTTCTTGCCGGCGCCGTCCTTCTTTCGGCCGGTGCAGCTCATGCCGCCGAGCCACCCGCGGTGATCGCCTCGTTCAAGCCGCTCCACTCCCTCGTGGCCGGTGTCATGCAGGGCGTCGCTGAGCCGGAACTTCTGATCGACACCAATGCTTCGCCGCATACCTATACGATGAAGCCCTCGAATGCCGCCCTCATGGAAAAGGCCGACGTGGTGTTCTGGATCGGCCCGGATTTCGAGCGTTTCCTCGAAAAACCGCTGCACGCGCTGGCCTCCGGCGCCAAATCGGTCGAACTCTCGGAAGCGCCGGGCGTGAGCCTGCTCGACCTGCGCGAGGGCGGCACCTTCGAAAAGCATGTGCATGACGCAGAGGAAGGCGAGCATCACGACCATGCCGGCGAAAGCCACGATCACGATCACGGCGAGGAGGCCGGTCACGACGACAACGATGATCACGACCACGCGCATGGCGGCAAGGACATGCACCTCTGGCTCGATCCGGAAAATGCCCGCGCCATGACCCGGGAAATCGTAAGGACGCTGGCCGAGGCCGATCCGGCCAATGCCGCGGCCTACGAACGCAACGGCACGGAACTGGACGAGCGTCTCGCCGCCCTCGACAAGGAGCTTGCCGAAACGCTCGCACCGGTCAGGGACAAGCCGTTCGTCGTCTTCCACGACGCCTTCCAGTACATGGAACATCATTACGACCTGACGGTCGCCGGATCGATCACCGTCAATCCGGAACTGATGCCGGGCGCGGCGCGCATCAGGGATATTCGCGAAAAGATCGTCGCCCTCGGCGCGACCTGCGTGTTCTCCGAACCGTCCTTCGAGCCGAAAATCGTGACGACGCTGGTCGAAGGCACGCCGGCGAAAGCCGGCGAACTGAACCCCGAAGGCGGCGCCCTGCCCGCCGGCCCCGAACTCTATTTCGACCTGATGCGCCAGAACGCGGCGGTGCTGACCGAGTGCCTCGGCGGAGAATGAACCGCCCCGCCAAACCGAAAGAGGCGGGATAATCCCGCCTCTTCAGTGTGTATTGGTATTGGCACCCTCCTCTTTTTCGTCATGGTCGGGCCAGCCCCGACCATCCACGCCGCAACCGCTGCATGGACCCTCGGGTCAAGCCCGAGGGTGACGAAAGAGAGCGATGGACCTTTTGTAGGCTTGAAGAAACAGAAACATCCCACCCCGCCCGTCGCTGCGAATGGCCGGATTTAGCGGGCCGCGATGGAGACGATGAAACCGTTCGTGTTGAGCAGCAGGAACTGGCCGCCGACCTGCACCCACATCTGGCCGCGGCGCGGCTCGGGCAGACGGTAGCGGCGAACCTCCCGCGGGTCGAGACGATGGCGGGCGACACCGGACCGCAGCGTCTCGCCGCGCTTCCAGGAGCGGACGACCGGCTTCTTCGGAGCCGGCTGGCGGCGGTCGTCGCGCCATTCCTTGCGCGGCGGCTCGTTGCGGTGCGACTGGGCCTGCGCTTCGGCCAGCGGTGCGGCGATGACGAAGGTGCCCAGAAGCACGGCGAGGACTTTTTTCATGGCGATTCTCCTTGCGTTTCGATGCCGCGAAACTAGGCGTCGCCGTATGAATGCAGGATGAAAACAAGTATTACAAATAAGTAAGGCGGCAAGGTGCGGAAGCATAGTTTCCGCCCTTGCCAGATTGCCGAATGCCAATATGATGACGGGTATCGAGGGCAATCAGATCTTGATGGATTTCAAGAATACCAGGAAAAATGCGGCCGTCCGTCCGGACCGGCGGCGTCCCACGCTGAAAACGATTGCCGAGGAAACCGGCCTCGGAATAACGACGGTGTCGCGCGCATTGAAGGATGCGCCGGATATTGGCGCGGACACCAAGCAGCGCGTGCGCGATGTCGCACTACGGCTGGGGTATCGTCCGAATCGTGCCGGCGTCCGCCTGCGCACCGGCAAGACCAATGTCGTGGCACTGGTGCTGAGCGTCGACGAGGAAGTGATGGGCTTCGCCTCCCACCTCCTGTACGGGCTTTCCGAAGTCCTGTCGGGCACGCCGTATCATCTCATCATGACCCCGCATTTCATCAGCGGCGATCCCCTCGCGCCGATCCGCTACATCATCGAGACCGGCTCCGCGGACGGCGTCATCATCTCGCGCACGGAGCCGGACGATCCGCGCGTGCGCATGATGCTGCATCACGGCATTCCCTTCGTCACGCACGGGCGTACAGAGATCGACACGCCCCATGCCTGGCACGATTTCGACAACGAACGCTTCATCGTCGAGGCCATCGGGCGGCTGAAATCCCGCGGGCGCCGCAGGATCGCCGTTCTCCAGCCACCGGACAACCTGACCTGCCATGCGCATATCCGCTCCGGCATGAGCAAGGCGCTTTCGGATGCCGATTGCGTGGAAGTGCCGCTGGCGGTGACGACCGACTCGGATATCGCCGAAACCCGTCGGGAACTGCTCGACCTGCTCCGGTCCGCCGACCCGCCCGACGGCATCGTCACCGTGTTCGGCAACGGCGCCATCGCCGTCCTGTCGGCCGTTCGCCATCAGCGACTGAAGATCGGCGAGGACATAGACCTCATCTGCAAGCAGCCGCTCAACGCCCTGCACTGGCTGGAACCGCAGGTCATCGCGGTCAACGAGGATATTCGCGACTGCGGCCGCGAACTGGCGTCTTTGCTTCTGGCTGCCATAGACGGGGCGGCGCCAGAAACCCTGCACAGCCTTCACCCGCCGCGCTGGGACGCGGCGGGCGAGTGATCCGCAAGCCGGAAAGTTACTGCTGGGCGGCGCCGCTGCCCCAGGGACCGTGCGGGCGGTCGATGCCGTCGACGCGCTCGAAGCCGTGCGCACCGAAGAAATCGCGCTGCGCCTGGATAAGGTTAGCCGTGCCGCGAGCCCGCTTGTAGGCCTCGAACCAGGCGAGCGCCGACGCCAGTGCCGGAACCGGCAGGCCGCTTGCCGCCGCCGCCGACACGATGCGGCGCAGTGACGGCAGCGTTTCCCTGACCATCGCCGAGAAGGCCGGCGTCAGGATGAGGTTGGCCGAATCCGGGGCGGCGGTGAACGCGGTGGTGATTTCATCGAGGAACTGCGAGCGGATGATGCAGCCGGCACGCCAGATCTTGGCGATCACCGGCATCGGCAGCGACCAGCCGTATTCCCGCGACGCTTCCGCCATCACGGCAAAACCCTGCGCATAGGCGCCGATCTTGGCGGCGAACAGGGCCAGTTCCAGATCCTTGAGCAGTTCGGGCCCGAAGGCGGTCGGGAAGGCCGCCGTCTCGACCCCGAACAGGGCTTCGGCCCGCTCGCGCTCGGCCTTGAGCGCGGAGAGGCTGCGTGCAGCGACCGCCGCCTCGATGGCGGTGGCCGGCACGCCCATTTCCTGCGCTTCGATGACCGACCATTTGCCGGTGCCCTTCTGGCCGGCCTTGTCGAGAATGACGTCGACCATCGGCTTTCCGGTCAGCGGATCCGCGGCGGCGAGAACCGTGCCGGTAATCTCGATCAGGTAGGAGTTGAGGCGGCCCTTGTTCCAGTCGACGAAGATATCGCCGATCTCCGTGGCCGACTTGCCGAGGCCGTCGCGCAGGATGCCGTAGATTTCGGCGATCATCTGCATGTCGGCATATTCGATGCCGTTGTGGATCGTCTTGACGAAATGTCCCGCCCCATCGCTGCCGAGCCATGCGCAGCAGGGTTCGTCGTCGAACCGGGCGGCGATGGAGGTCAGCACCTTCTCGACCCGCGCATAGGATTCGGGCGTACCGCCGACCATGATGGACGGGCCGTGGCGCGCGCCTTCCTCGCCCCCCGAGACGCCCATGCCGATGAAGGTCAGGCCCGAGCCTTCCAGCCGCTGGAAGCGGGCTCGCGTATCGCGGAAATTGGCGTTGCCAGCGTCGATCATGATATCCCCGGCCGACAGATGCGGCATCAGCGCCGCCATCTGCTGGTCGACGGGATCCCCGGCCTTGATCATGATGATGACCGGGCGCGGCGGCCGGATGGCAGCCACGAATGCCTCGATGGTCTCGCACGGGACGATGCGTTCGGCCAGGTCTCCCGCCGTCTCGAAGAAGTGCCTCGTCTTGTCCGGCGTCCGGTTGAAGACAGCGACGCGATGGCCTTTTTCCGCGATGTTGAGCGCCAGATTGGCCCCCATCACCCCAAGTCCGATCAATCCGATTTCCGCCTGTGCCATTGAACGACTCCTTCGATACCTGTCAGTGTCGGAGATATGTGGCACTCAATTGGCCGGACGGCAAGCCGCGATCGGCCCCGCTTGTCAGGCAACCGGCTTGTCGTCGCTGTCGTCGATGGCCCGCCAGGCCGCCCCGTCGAGATCCTCGTATTGGCCGCTCTTCAGCGACCAGAGGAAGGCGGCAAGGCCGAGCCCGCCGAGAAACAGGGCAATGGGGATGAGATAGACGAGGATGCTCATGATGCGAAACGGGCTCCCTGCCCCACGGCCCCGGTCTCCGGCACGGACGGCCGCTCCGGCGGCGCGACGCGCGCGATCCGGTTGAGGCGCAGGGCGTTGACCACGACGATCACCGACGACGACGACATGGCGAGCGCGGCGATCAGCGGCGTGGCATAGCCGAGAATGGCGATCGGCACGGCGATGACGTTGTAGCCGATGGCGAGGATGAAATTCTGGCGGATGAGCCGGCCGGCCTTGCGTGAAACCTCGAGCGCCAGCGGCACCGCATCCAGCCCCTCGTGAAGGAACACGAAATCGGCAGCCTGACGCCCCACATCGGCGGCGGTGGCCGGCGCGATGGAAACATGGGCCGACGACAGCGCCGGCGCGTCATTGATCCCGTCGCCCACCATCAGCGTCCTGCGGCCCGCCTCGCCGGCGGCGGCAAGCCGGGCGGCCTTGTCGCGCGGCGAAAGTGCTGCCGCCCAGTCGGCAACGCCGAGCCTGCCGGCCAGCGCCTCGACGACCGGCGCGCGGTCGCCCGAAAGGATGCCGGTCGAAAGGCCCTGCGCCTGAAGATCGGCCACCACCTGTTCCGCTCCCGGACGCAGCGCATCCTCGAACCGGAAGGTCGCCAGTTCCGCCCCGTCGAGGGACAGCACGACTTCGGACGTCGCCTGCTCGCCTGCGCCGCCGGCCTCCACCGTGCCCAGCGCGAAAAGGCGGCTTCCCAGACGGTAAACGCCCTCGTCGGTCACGGCCTCCACGCCGGCTCCGGGCACTTCTTCGACATTCGGGAACGAAGGCACAACTCCGTCGGCCGTGCGGCAGAGCGCCTGCGAAAGCGGGTGCCGCGAATGCCCCGCCAGCCCCGCCGCAATCGCAAGTGCGGCCTCTCCCGCCTCGCCGCGGTTGACGAGGCGCGGGCGCCCCAGCGTCAGCGTGCCGGTCTTGTCGAAATAGACGGAATCGATCTCGGAAAGCCGCTCCATCGCCGAACCGTCCTTCACCATGATGCCGTTCTGGAACAGGCGCCCGGCCGCCACGACCTGCACCACCGGCACGGCAAGGCCGAGCGCACATGGGCAGGTGATGATGAGAACCGCGACGGCGATCAGGAGGGCATGCTTCCAGTCGCCACCGAGGAAACCCCAGCCGAGGAACGAAAGGAAGGCGAGCAGGTGGACGGCGGGCGCATAATATTGCGAAGCCCGGTCTGCGATCCGGCGATAGCGTGCGCGGCCGCCCTCGGCGGCTTCCATCAGGCCGATCATCTCGGCAAGGAAGGAATCCCGCGCGGCGGCGGTCGCCTCGACGGTGAGCGATCCCGTCAGGTTCAGCATGCCGGCCTGCACGGCATCGCCCGCCATGACGTGAACCGGCGTGCTTTCGCCGTTGACCACCGAGGCGTCGATGTCGCTTTCTCCAGCCAGCACCCGGCCGTCGACGGCGATGCGGTCCCCGGCGGCGACGGAAAGCCGGTCGCCCGGCCGGATTTCCTCGACGGGCCGGTACTCGCGGGCGCCGTCGGCGCCGATCACCATTGCGCCGCGCGGCGAAAGACGGGCAAGCCCGGTGATCGCGGAGCGCGCCCGGTCGCGCATCATGTGATCGAGCGTGCGGCCGATCAGCAGGAAGAACAACAGCATCACCGTGGCGTCGAACCAGGCGTGCTGGGCATGGTTCAGCGTTTCCCACAACGACACGAAATAGGATAGGAAGACGCCGATGGAAATCGGCACGTCCATGTTCGTCTGGCCGCGGCGAAGGGCCTGCCAGGCGGATACGAAGAAGAAGCGGCCGGAATAGACCAGGGCCGGCGCGGCGATGCCCGCCGAAATCCAGTGGAACAGGTCGCGCGTCGCCGCTTCGGCGCCGGACCACACGGACACCGACAGAAGCATGATGTTGGCCGACGCGAAGCCCGCGACCGCCACGGCCCGCAGCAACTGGTTGCGCTGCTCGTCGCTGCTGTCGGCGGCAAGCGAGAACAGGTGGCTCTCGTAGCCGGTCGAGGCGATCTGCCTGACGATATCCGTCGGGTCGCTCGGCCGTCCGTCCACGCTGTCCTTCCAGACGACCGAGACACGTTTGGACGACAGGTTCACGCGCGCGCGCTCGACCATCGGCAGCCGGCCGAGAGCGCCTTCCAGCGTGGTGATGCAGGTGCCGCAATAAACGCCGGGCACGGAAAGATCGGTCTGGAGAAGCCCCTCGCCCACCGGGCGGGCCGACAGCCGCAATTCCTCGGCCGAAGGCATGCCCTGCCCCGACCGCTCCAGATCGAGCCCCCCCTCGACGCCCGGCGCGCAACAGCTCATTTCTACTCTCCGACCACGAAGAAGCGGTTGGCCTCGTGAACGACCAGCGTGTCGCCGTCACTCGCCTTCACTTCGGCGATCCACTGTCCGGGACGGACATCGTGGACGGCGGTATAGATCCCGGCCGCCGTCCGGTTCAGCTCGACCGTGAAGTCCTGATCGGTGCCGACCGGCCGCAGGAAATTGATGACGACCTTCTCCACATCGACCGGTCCCGTTTCCGGATGGGATATCGCATAGGTCACGATCCCGCCTTCGACCGAAAGCTTGCCGGCGATTCCGGAGGCCGCCATCTGCCGCTGCGCCGCGACCTTGCTGTTGAACTCCTGGCTGGCGACGTAGGTATTCGGAACGACGAGGCCGCTCCAGGTCCGCGCCGCCTGCCACGCCATGAACATGTTAACTGTGATGATGACGCCGAAAAAGGTGCCTATCACCATGATCATGTGCCGCCCCGTAAACACGAAACCGGAAGGCTTGCTCGTCATATCGGTCACTTTCTCACGCTCGGCCCGTTGAAGACCGCCTTGTAGGTCGTGTGTTCGCCGCTTTCCGGGTCCACAATCGAGAAGCGGAACTCTTCCGCCGGCGAGTTTACGTCATCCTTCGGCAGGGTGACGAACACTTTCAGGGCGTTCGCCTCGTCCGGTTTCACCGGAATGTCATAGGCCTGCGCCCTGGTGTCGGGATAGCCGTTGATCTTCATCGCCGCCCGCGGCAATCCCTCGATCGAAAGCCGGACGGTGCGCGGCTGCGGCACCATGTTCAGAATGCGCACCGTATAGCCGTTGCGGATCGAACCGTCCGACTCCATCACATATTGCGGATTGCGGTCGTGCAGGACGTTGATGTTGAGGCGATCACGGGTCACGAGCACGAACAGCATGGCGAGGCCGACCGCCGACCACGCACCGATGTAAAGCAGGGTCCGCGGTCGGAAGATGATGCGCCAGTCGAAATGACGGACCCGGTCGGAGAACGAGCCGTCCGGCTTGCGCACGTTCTGCGGCTGGATGCCGGTCTGGCCTCCACTGGTCGCCAGGCTCATGTTGCTCTCGTATTCCTCGAGCGTGGCGTAGGCGATCAGGCCGCGCTCCTTACCCACCTTGTCCATGACGTTGTCGCAGGCATCGATGCACAGCGCGCAGGTGATGCAGCCGAGCTGCTGGCCGTCGCGAATGTCGATGCCCATCGGACAGACGGCCACGCAGGCATTGCAGTCGACGCAATCCCCGACCGGCAGGCCGGCGGCGGCGGCTTTCTTCGCGCCGCGCGTGCGCGGTTCGCCGCGCCAGTCGTTATAGGTCACGACCAGAGACTTCTCGTCGAGCATCGCCGCCTGGATGCGCGGCCAGGGACACATGTAGATGCAGACCTGCTCCCGCAGCAGGCCGCCGAAAATATAGGTGGTGGCGGTGAGCGTCAGCACGGTGCCGTAGGCGACGAATGGAAGATCGCCGGTGAAGAAGTTCTTCGCCACAACCGGGGCATCGCCGAAATAGAAGATCCAGCCCATGCCGGTGGCGACGGAAATCAGCAGCCACGTCGCATGGGTCGCGGCGATCCGCCAGGTCTTGTTGAGCGACCAGGTCGACGAATCGAGCTTCATGCGGGCATTGCGGTCGCCCTGGAAGAAGCGCTCGATGGCGATGAAGAGATCGACCCAGACCGTCTGGGGACAGGTGTAGCCGCACCAGGCGCGGCCCACCGCCGACGTGACCAGAAACAGGCCGAAGCCCGCCATGACCAGAAGGCCGGCCACATAATAGAATTCCTGCGGCCAGATTTCGATGGGGAAGAAATAGAACCGCCGCGCGGCGAGATCGAGCAGCACGCCCTGATCGGGAGCATACTCCCCCCGGTCCCATCTCAGCCACGGCGTGATGAAATAGGCGCCGAGCGTCAGGGCGAGAACCAGCCACTTGAAATTGCGGAAGCGGCCTTCGACCTTTTTGGCGAAAACACGTTTCTTCGCCTCGTAAAGGGGCTGGGCTGCCTTGCTGGACGGAGCCGTTCCGCCGTTCGGATTGATGTTCACGGTCATCGAAGCGATCCTGTGCTTTCCCTGAAGACTTGCCACCGTCCGGCCTATCACACCTTGACTTATATCAAGCAGCGACGGGACGCCGCACACATCGGGCACACGCGCCATGCCGGATGAAGCGCATGGAGACGCTTATGTCAGGGGCTTGACGCCCGGCATCTTCAGGCGGCCGGCGCCATAAAACGAAACAGCCACGCCCGAAAGCGTGGCCACCGGAGGCTTCCCTCCTTTAAGAGCGGACCCCGCCACAAGGCGCCGGGGTCCGTATGGCTTTCTTACTGACCGCCACCCAGCGAATGGACGAAGACGGCCAGTTCCTTGACCGTGGTGTCGCCGAGGCGAACGCCCCATGCCGGCATGACGCCGTGCGTGGGTCTTGCCACCTGAGCGGCGATGCCGGCCTCCGTGCCTTCCGCACGCAGCCATATGGCATCCGTGAGGTTGGGCGCGCCGAAGTCCTTCAGGCCCCTGGCATCCTCGCCGTGGCAGGATGCGCAATTGTCGGCGAAGACCGTCTCGCCCGGCTCGACCATCGCCGCGTCGGAGGGCGTGCCGCCCGACAGGCTGTAGACGAAGGCGGAAACCTGACGAACCTCTTCCGTCGACAGGATGTCGGCGAAGGCCGGCATTTCCGACAGATGGGTCGATTCGTCGTCCGTCGAGCGGATGCCGTGGGTGATCGTCGTATAGATCTCGTCGATCGAGCCGCCCCACACCCATTCGTCGTCGTTGAGGTTGGGATAGCCGCTGCCGCCCGCCGCACCCGAGCCGTGGCAGGGCGTGCAGTTGATCTTGAACGCGGCCGCGCCGCCCGCCGTGGCGAAGCGGCTCAGTTCCGCGTCGCCGAGAATGTCGGCAACCGGGGTGACCGCGATCTTCTCGAGATAGACGCTCTTCGCGGCCTGCGCCTCGGTCAGCTCGCTCGCAAGCTCGCCGCGGCTGGACCAGCCCAGCAGACCCTCGACATTGCCCGTGAGACCCGGCCAGGACGGGTAGAGGATCGTATAGCCGAGCGCCCATACGATGGTCGCGTAGAAGGTCCAGAGCCACCAGCGGGGAAGCGGATTGTTCAGTTCGCTGATTCCGTCCCAGGAGTGACCCGTTGTCTCGACGCCGCTGAGTTCGTCAATTTGTTTTTCCGACATCTCTTAATCCTCCTTGAGAGGGATTTCGGCCGCGTCCTTGGCCATCTTCCTGGCCCCGGGACGCAGCGTGAAAAGAACGACGCCAACGAAGAAGAGGGTCATGGCGAGCAGACCCCAACTGTCGGCGAACTGGCGCATGGCCGTGTAGGTTTCCATGTGCCCTCCTCTCAACGATATCCGCTGGCATCGTCATAGGTCGAGAAGTCGACCAGCGTGCCGAGCATTTGCAGATAGGCGACCAGCGCGTCCATTTCGGTCAGCTTCGTCGGATCGCCGTCGAAATCGCCGACCTTCGCCTTCGGATACCGGGCCACGACGGCATCGACATCCGCTTCCGGATCGGCCTGGGCGGCAAGGTCCGCGCCGGCGTTTTCGAGTTGCTCGTCCGTGTAGGGAACGCCGACCAGGCTCAGGGCCTTCATATCCGCCTGAACGTCCGTCACCGAAAGCGGCGTCGTCAGCAGATAGGAATAGCTGGGCATGATCGATTCCGGCACGACGTCGCGCGGCTCGACCAGATGCTGGACGTGCCATTCGTTGGAATAGCGGCCGCCCACGCGGGCCAGATCCGGCCCGGTACGCTTGGAGCCCCACTGGAACGGATGGTCGTACATCGACTCGGCCGCGAGGCTGTAGTGACCGTACCGTTCCACCTCGTCGCGGAACGGACGGATCATCTGGCTGTGACAGACGTAACAGCCTTCGCGGATGTAGATGTTGCGTCCCGCCAGTTCGAGAGGCGAATAGGGACGCATGCCCTCCACCTTCTCGATCGTGTTCTCCAGATAGAAGAGCGGGGCGATTTCGACGATGCCGCCGATGGAGACGACCAGCAGCGATCCGACGAGCAGGAGCGTTCCGTTGCGCTCGATAATCGCGTGTTTGTCAATGATGGACATGGACGTCCCTCCTTATTCAGCAGGCTGGGCGGCAATGGCCGCGGAACCGGCAATCGGCGCTTCCTGACGTTCATGGCCGAGGATCGTCATCAGGACGTTGTAGGCCATGATGATGCCGCCGACGAGATACATGGCGCCGCCGACCGCACGCAGGACGTAGTACGGGAACATGACCGCGACCGATTCGGCGAACGAATAGACCAGGAAGCCCTGCTCGTCGTATTCGCGCCACATCAGGCCCTGCTGGATGCCAGCGACCCACATGACGGCGGCGTAGAGAACGATGCCGAGCGTGGCCAGCCAGAAGTGCCAGTTGACGAGACGCAGCGAATACAGGCGATTGCGGTTCCACAGCTTCGGCGTCAGGTAGTAGACGGCACCGAAGGTGATCATGCCGACCCAGCCGAGAGCACCCGAATGCACGTGGCCGATGGTCCAGTCCGTATAGTGGCTGAGCGAGTTGACCGTCTTGATCGACATCATCGGACCTTCGAAGGTCGACATGCCGTAGAAGGCGATGGCGATGACCATCATGCGGATGATCGGGTCGGTGCGGATCTTGTCCCAGGCGCCCGAAAGCGTCATCAGGCCATTGATCATGCCGCCCCAGGAGGGCATCCACAGCATGATGGAGAAGACCATGCCGAGCGTCTGCGCCCAGTCCGGCAGCGCCGTGTAGTGCAGATGGTGCGGGCCGGCCCAGATGTAGAGGAAGATCAGCGCCCAGAAGTGGATGATCGACAGACGGTAGGAGTAGATCGGACGGCCTGCCTGCTTCGGAACGAAGTAGTACATCATGCCGAGGAAGCCGGCCGTCAGGAAGAAGCCCACGGCATTATGGCCGTACCACCACTGGGTCAGCGCATCCTGCACCCCGGAGAAGGCCGAATAGCTCTTCACGCCGGTGAAGGAAACCGGGATCGCCAGATTGTTCACGATATGCAGCATGGCGATCGTGACGATGAAGGCGAGGTAGAACCAGTTCGCGACGTAGATGTGCGGTTCCTTGCGGGTCAGGATGGTACCGAGGAAGGCGACCAGATACAGCACCCAGACGACCGTCAGGAACAGGTCGGCATACCATTCCGGCTCGGCGTATTCGCGGCCCTGGGTGATGCCCAGAAGATAGCCCGTCGCGGCCATGACGATGAAGATGTTGTAGCCCCAGAAAACGAACCAGCCGAGGCCACCGCCGAAAAGGCGCACCCGCGAGGTGCGCTGCACACAGTAGAACGAGGTGGCGATCAGGGCGTTGCCGCCGAACGCGAAGATGACCGCGGACGTGTGCAGCGGACGGACGCGGCCGAAATTCAGCCAGGGCTCGATGTTGAGATCGGGAAACGCGAGTTGCAAGGCGGCGACGACGCCGACCAGAAAGCCGACGACTCCCCAGAAAACCGTTGCGATGACGCCGTACTTGACGACTTCGTCGAAATATTCGGCTTTCACCTGCTCCTTCGGGCGTGGGGGAGTGAACGCGAAATTGCGCAACGCGACCACGGTGCCGGCCGCCAGCACGAAGAACATGACCCACATGTGGGCCTCGAAAAGCTTGTCATGGGCGAAAGCCGCCCCGAGCAACGCGACAAAGGCGAGTAACCCCAATGTCAGAGTGCCTAGTGTTTGTGTCATTGTTGGTATCCCCCAACGCTAGATGATCCTACGGCGCCGCGCGCCATGAAATGGTGCGCGGCGCCGTACATGTCTGAATTGCGCATGCCCCTTTAAACCGGAACCGACCTCAAGGCGTATGCGCCGGCAGGTGGACGCTTCCCCGGCGCGTCGACGTCAAACGTCGACTTCCCCTGCCCTGAACGCAGAATTGACATTTGCCCCCTGCCTCAACCTTGATCCATATCAATGCGAGCATCAGCAAACCGGCGAGATAAGTAAACCAAGGCATAAGTTGGCGCGATGCGACAATGTGCCGGAGGGCTCGCGAATGCATATAGTCGGTACATTTCAGAATTTCTGTTGCTCGGCGAACGGAATCGCTGACCTCGATCACAAGGCAAGCAACGGCTTCACGCTCCGCTGGCTGAATGCCGCCTATCGCGAGCAGCTCGCCCTGTGCGACGCGCTCGAGGAAATCGCGGATTCACTGCCTGCGAACGTCAATCGCCAGAAGTGCATCTATGCGGCCAAGGCGCTCGGTCCCGCCATCCGCAATCAGCATCTTTACGAGGAAAACGTTCTGTTTCCCTGGCTCGCCGGCAGGCCCGGCGCCGAGAAGACGCTGGAAGAAACGCTCTCGCGCCTCAAATACGAGCATTTCGAAGACGAGTGTTTCGCCGAGGAGTTGACCGACGCGCTGCTGCGGCTGGGCGCCGGTGCGCCGGTGAACATGGAGGCCGTGGGCTACATGCTGCGCGGCTTCTTCGAAGGCCTGCGCCGCCACATCGCCTTCGAGCGCGACCATCTGCTTCGCAACCTGCCCGAGGACACGACGGTTTCGCGGCATCAATAGGCGAAGCGGCACGCCTGCCCGGGAATCGAAAGCGCCGGAACGAAGGAAATTCGATCCGGCGCGATTGATTATGCAAACGGGGTTTGTCGCGCCGTTCGTCAGGCGGCGCTCGAACGGCGCCGCCGGTCGGCCGTCTCGCGCATCACCAGCATCACGCCCGCAGGCGAGGACGCGGTGTTGTAGAAGGGCGACATGCGGCAACGCACGACGATGGTGCGGCCGTCGATCTCATCGGCATAGGTATAGGTAACGGTTTCGCCGGCCAGGCAGCGGTCGATATGTTCCTTGAAGCCGTTCTGGAAACGCTGGAAACCGACGATTTCAGCGAAATGCTTGCCGACCAGATGGCCCGGCGGCATGTTGTGGCGGCTGGCATTGGCCGCATTCGTATAGGTCAGCCGATAGTTCGGGCCGATGACGGCGACGCGTTCGGAAATGCTGTCCAGCATCGACGTGTTGAACACCGCGTCGCGAACGTCCTCCGCCCCGTCCTCCTGCGCGCCGATGTCCAGCGCCTCTCCCTCGCCCATGACGATGTAGCGCTCCACCAGCCCCTGGATCAGGCGGCTGTTGTAATGCACGCAGGACAGGTCGTCCGCTTCCTCGTTGAGCAGGTCGATGGCAAGGCGGAACTGCCGGTTGATGTCGACACGGCTCTTTGCCTTGGTCTGGAAGATCGTGCCGAGGAGATTGCCGATCTCCCGGTCCAGCGCCTCCACCCTCTCGCTGTCGTTCGTCTCGACCGCGGCCTTCAGATCCGCATATTTCGACCAAAACAGTTCAATCAGCACTTCCAAGACACATCTCCCGATAACACGAGGCATCTGGCCATGATCGGCGCCGGCGCCATGTCCGGCACGCCCCTCCGACGGACAGCCCGCCATTCGACGTAATCAATTACGACTATACCGCAACGCACAAGATACGAAAGGTTCGATAAAACATCGTAAAAATACACCTGCGTCCATTCCGCGCAAGAGCGTAAGTAAGACTGCGGCAGTCAAGGTCAACATCTTCCACAATGAAGAGAGGAGGCGATGCGGAAACACGGTCCGATTGTAGGCTCAGCGCGCTGTTTTCCGGACGTTCCAGCGGTCGTGATACCAGAGCCATTGTTCCGGATACTCCCGCACCCAGGCTTCCACCATGTCGTTGATCGCCTGGCAGGAGGCTTCGACATCGATCTCACCCTCGGCGTTTCGCGGCAATTCCATCGGTGCCGAGACCTCGATCCGGTAACGGTTGCCTTCGGTGCGAATCGACCGGACGGGCACGACGTCGCAATGAAACTGGCGCACGAGTCGGGGCACGAGGGGATTGGTCGTCGCCGGCAGTCCGAAGAACCGCGCCTCGACGCCCCGGTTGAACTTCTGGTCGACCAGAACCCCGATCCCCTCGCCGGCGGCGAGCTGGCGGGCCAGCACCTTCGATGAACCGGCATAGGAGGGAACCAGCTTCTCCGAACCGGCTCCGCGCAGGCGCGCGAGATGCTCGGCGATGAACGGATTGTTGGGCGGACGGAAAAGCACCGCGACCGGGATTCCCCAGGCCGTCGCGCCATAGGGCAGGCACTCGAAGTTTCCGGTATGCGCGGTGGCGAAGATGAACGCGCGCGGACGCGCGAGCAGATCGACCAGATGCTCCTGGCCGACGATTTCCACCCGGCTGCCGGCCTGTCCGACCGGATGGGTCATGAACAGTTTCTCGAAGAAGACGTATTCCGCCGCCATGCGGCCGAGATGCTCCCAGCTTGCCGCGGCGAGCGTCTCGATTTCTTCGGGCGTCTTCTCCGGAAAGGCATTGCGCAGATTGGTGAGGACGAGCCTGTGGCGGCGCAGCTTCGGCGCGATCCGCCGCGCCAGACGGGCGGCAAAATTCAGGGCGGCATCGGCCGGAAGGATTTTAAGGGCGCGGAGTATGCCGAGCGCCACCTGCGCGATCATCCATTGCCGGAAACGACCGAAATCCATGCCCTTGCCATCCTTTCGCTGGCCTTGCTCTAAACGAAAGGCGCCAGAAAGGCCATGACCTTTCCGCGAGGCGTCACACGGCGATGGAATGGCGTCCCTTGCCGTTGCCGAGATAGGCGTCGAAAACCGCAGCCACGGTGCGCGCAAGGACCCTACCCTTCGCGGTCAGCCGGAAACCGGCGGCGTCGATCTCGCACAGTCCGTCGGCATTGGCGGCGGCGAACTGGCGAGCTTCGGCGATCACCCGGTCCGCCAGCGCCGGAAATTTCTCCCGCACCGGCGCGAAGTCGAAGGCGAAATCGCACATGATGCGCTCGATGACATGGGCGCGCATCCGGTCGTCGTCGGTGAGCGCGACGCCGCGCACCACTGCCAGCCCAGACTGGTCCGCCATGCGCTCGTATTCGCCCGTGGCCGGCATGTTCTGCACGTAACCCTGCGGCAATTGGCCGATGGACGACGCTCCGAAGCCAATCAGGGCAGTCGCCTGATCGTCGGTATAGCCCTGGAAATTGCGGCGCAGCCTGCCCGTCCGCGCAGCGATGGCGAGCGTGTCGGAGGGCCGGGCGAAATGGTCGATGCCGATCGCCTCGTAACCCGCATCCACCAGCATGGCGGCGGCGGCCTTCATCTGGGCGTAGCGCTCCTCGACATTCGGAAGCGCGGCTTCGGGGATCAGCGTCTGGTGCTTCTTCATCCACGGCACGTGCGCATAGCCGAACAGCGCGATGCGGTCCGGCGACAGGGAGACGATGTCGCGCACCGTCGATTTCAGCGTGTCGAGCGTCTGGTAGGGCAGTCCGTAAAGCACGTCGCAATTCACGGAATGGACGCCCCGCGCCCGCACGGCTTCGGCGACGCCCCGGGTCTGCTCGAAGGTCTGGATGCGGTTGATGGTCTTCTGAACCTTCGGATCGAAATCCTGAACGCCAAGGCTCGCCCGGGTCATGCCGATGGCGGCAAGCCCGTCATAGCGCGCGTCGTCCAGATCGTTGGGGTCCATCTCGACGCTGATCTCAACGTCGTCGGCGAAGGTAAAGGCGGCGCGCATCGCGTCCGCGACGGCAATCATGTCTTCCGGCTTCAGCATGGTCGGCGATCCGCCGCCGAAATGGACCGCCGTGACTTTCGCCTTTCCGGACACGAACCCGCCGACGGTGGCGATCTCCTTCAGAAGCGGCTTGAGATAGGCGGCGATCGGCTCGTATTTCAGCGTATGCTTGGTATGACAGGCACAGAACCAGCACAGCCTGTCGCAATAGGGTATGTGGACATAGAGCGATAAAGTGTCGCGTTCGCCGAGTTCTCGCAGCCACTGTGCATATATGTCGCAGTTCACCCCCTCGTGGAAATGCGGCGCGGTCGGATAACTGGTGTAACGCGGAACGGCGCCGGAATACTTGGCCAGAAGACTTCTTTCGCTCATGTTTCCCTCCGTCGGTCCGCTCCCGGCTCTGCGAGATGCCTGATCTTGATAGCCTCAGCCGCGCCGGGAAACTTTGACGTCGATCAAATCGGAGCCGACCTTGGGAGGATTGACAGAAATCAAGGGTACAAATTTCGTTTTTTTAGGCTATAACCATGCCGGGGCAGCGCAATCCGGGCATAATCTAATCATGCGACGGACGGCATTTCGGGCGGGTAGACATGGAATCACATTATAAAAACCATCAGTCTTCGGAAGTGCCTGCCGTCTGTCGCGTCTGCGAGGCACGTCACGGCGGCGTTTGCGGAACCCTGACGCCGGCGCAGCTTTTCGAATTGAACCGCCACTCCACCCGCCGCAAGATCGATGCCGGCAACGAACTGATCGGCCAGGGCGAATTGGTCTCGCACTACAGCAACATCCTGTCCGGCGTCATCAAGCTGTCGAAGATGATGGCGGACGGACGCCAGCAGATCGTTGGCCTGCAATTCGCACCCGATTTCCTCGGCCGTCCCTTCCTCTGCGAAAGCACGATGACCGCCGAGGCCGCCACCGATACGGAAATCTGCACCTTTCCGAAATCGCTGATCGAGCGCCTGGCCAACGAAACGCCCGATCTGGAGCGCAGGCTGCACGCCCAGTCGCTCAAGGAGCTGGATGAAGCGCGCGAGTGGATGCTGACGCTCGGCCGCAAGACGGCGCAGGAAAAGGTCGCCAGCTTCCTCCACATGATCGCGACGCATATCGACCCGGAAAACGGCGAGCAGAACACCTTCGACCTGCCGCTGTCACGCGCCGATATCGCCGATTTCCTCGGCCTGACCATCGAGACCGTCAGCCGCCAGATGACCAAGCTGCGCAAGGACGGCGTGATCCGGATCGAGAACAACCGCCATGTGACGGTGCCCTGTCTGGAACGCCTGAACGCCGCCGCCGGCAACGACTGATCCCCGAAACCACCTGAACCGACATCCGAACGTCCGGAATCGGTTTGCGAGCCTGCGCCGCCAGGCACCTGAATCGACTCGACTCTTCTCGGTTCAGACCCGCCCCAGCAGGGTCTTGCGGATCAGCGCCAGCACCGCATCCGCATCGACATGCGTGCAGATCGTCTGGCTCGGATGACCGTCCCAGGCGCTCGGGCCGAACCGCAGCCCGTCCGGCTTCAGCACGGTCTTGCCCTCGGCAATCCCCTCGGTCAGCACGCGCACCGTGCCGGTCCTCGTCTCGAACAGTTCCGGCGCGACGGCGAAGACACAGGCGCAGGTATCGTGAACCACCATGCCGTCGCCGACGCGATGGCGGTAGAAGTCCATGTAGAATTGCGAGAGATCGTCGAGGAGATGCAACGCCTCGCCGCCCTCGGCCGCGATGGAGGCCAGTTCACCGCGGGTCATGACGGTTCTGGTCGTCACGTCGAGGCCGATCGCCGTCACCGGCCATGCCGCGGTGAAGACGAGATCGGCCGCCTCGGGGTCGTTGTGGATGTTGGCCTCGGCCGCCGGGCTGGCATTGCCGTGCATGGCGAAGGCACCACCCATGAGGATGACCCGCTTCACCAAGCCGGCGATTTCCGGTGCCTCCCGAATCGCGAGCGCGAGATTGGTCAGCGGCGCAACCGCAATCAGCGTCACCTCTCCGGGGCTGGCCTTCACCGTGTCGATGATGAAGCGATGCGCCGGACGCGGATCGGGCACGGCGGCGATGTCCGCCGGTATGTCGATATTGCCGAGGCCGTTTTCGCCGTGGATGAAAACCGGAAAGGCCCCCTGATGACGCCGGGGATCGAAGGTCGATGCCGCTCCGCGGGCAACGGGCGCATCGATGCCCCAGCGTTCGGCCAGGAACAGGGCGTTGCGCGTCGTCGTCCCGACATCGGCATTGCCGAAAACCGTGGTGATGCCGACGAGATCGATGCCGGGATGCCGGTGAAGAAAGAGCAGAGCCATCGCATCGTCCACACCCGGGTCCGTATCGAAGATCACCTTTTCCATTGCCGACAGGCCTCCAGCATCAAGATCGACTCTCTTAACGGAGGCCGAGGCCGCTGGAAAACGGATTTTCGCAAAGAGGTGGCCCTGTCCAGCCTTCGATGCGGGATCCGGGCAACCGATGAATCGAAATCGCCGAAAACCGCAGCAAGCTGCTGAAAACCCGCCAATATATCCGTCCGGAGATTGTGCGCGCATCGCGCCGGTGGCAGAAGGAGTTCATCTGCCCGCCTGATTCCCGGCCCCGCCATGACAGACCTGCTGCCCCACATCGTCGCCCTGCTTTTCGTTGCCGCCGTTCTGGCCGGGTTCATCGACGCGATTGCCGGCGGCGGCGGGTTGATCGCCATTCCGGCAATGCTGCTGGCCGGGGTGCCACCGCTCGAAGCGCTGGGCACCAACAAGCTCAGCGCCCAGTTCGGCGCGGCATCCGCCACCCTGTCCTATGCCCGCAAGGGCCACGTCCGCCTCCGCGAACAATATCCGATGGCTCTGACGGCGATTGCCGGCGGCGCGCTCGGCGCCCTCGCCGCGGCCCTCGTTCCGCCGGACGTCCTGAGGGCGACCATGCCCCTCCTCCTGATCGCGATCGGCCTTTATTTTGCGTTCCGGCCGAATCTCGGCGACACCGACCGCCGCCGCCGCGTGTCGCAATTCGTCTTCGGCCTCACGGTTGTGCCCCTGATAGGCTTCTATGACGGCATCTTCGGTCCCGGAACCGGGTCCTTCTTCATGCTGGCCTTCGTGTCGCTGGCCGGATTCGGCCTTCTCAAGGCGACGGCGCACACGAAACTGCTGAACCTCGGCTCGAATTTCGGCGCCTTTCTGGTGTTCGTGGCGACTGGATCGGTCCTGTGGAAGCTCGGAATCGTCATGGCCGCCGGCCAGATCCTCGGCGCGCAGCTCGGCTCGCGGCTCGCCATGAGGAATGGCGCGAAGGTCATCCGCCCCCTGCTCATCGTCTCCTGCCTGGCGATGGCGGTCCGCCTGCTGATCGACCCCGCCAACCCGCTGCACGCAGCGCTCGGCTTCTGACGATCGCCAGCGGCGCACGGATGCCCGCCTATCCCTTCATCCTGAGGGGAAGCCCGGCGGCGACGAAATAAACCTCGTCCGCCAGCGCCGCGATGCGCTGGTGCAGGCGTCCGGCATGATCGCGGAAATCGCGCGCCATGCGATGTTCGGGCACGATGCCCAGCCCCACTTCGTTGGAAACGAAGACGACGCGGCCACGCAGCTTCGGACAGGCCTCGGCCAAGGCGTCGAATGCCGCCCCGATATCGCGGCCGGCCATCATCAGATTGGTGATCCACAGCGTCAGGCAATCGACCAGAATGCCGCGCCCCGGCGCGTCGATGGCCAGAAGCGCCTGCGGCAGATCGAGGGGAATCTCATGCGTCGCCCATTGCGCCGGCCGGGAGGCGCGATGATGCGCGATTCGCTCGTTCATCTCGCCGTCCAGCGCCTCGGCGGTCGCGACGTAATGCACGTCCAGCCCGCTTTGCGCCAGCATCGTCTCCGAAAAGCGCGATTTTCCCGATCTGGCCCCGCCGAGAACCAGCACGAGCCCTGTCTTCCTGTTGTCCGGCACCGGGGAATGCTCCCTGATCATGAAAAAGGCGGGAGGCCACCACGGCCCGCCCGCCCGGCATGCGAAAGGCGGACGATTCGTAGAAAAAGAGGCGTCCAGCCGCGGTTGATCGCAAAACCGCTGAAATCTGACGCGGAATCCGCCCGCGCGTCAAGCCGGAGATGAAGGGGAAAGCTCGCTTCCGGAACGCACTACTTCAAATCCGGAAGCGAAAGGCGGTTCAACCGCCGCAGGAACACTCTTAAACCCGATATCGTTACCGGAGCGTTATCAAGACAGGGCAATCAGACAGGTTTCGCTTTTTTGCGGTGTCGATTTCCGCTTGCGCAACGGCCCGCGCTCTCCGACCCTGTCGCCGCACTGACAGGAGATTCGCATGACCGACAGCATTGAACGCGAAACCATATCGGCAAAATTGTCCGGCCTGGGAGAGGCCGACCTTCAATGGCTGGCGGCGCTGCTGCACGACCCCGTTCATGACGACGCGTTTCTCGAAGGCTTGCACCATTATCTCGATGCGGCCGCCAATGCCCGTTTCCTTAACGCGCTGAAACTGGAAAAATCCGGCGAATGGCTGGGAAACACCGCCCCCGACAGGATGCAGATCAGGCTGATGGAAGCCGCCAGGTCCAGCCAGCATCCGGCCTATCTGTCCTTCCGCACCGGCCTGAGCCGCTCCGGCGGCCTCGAACGCGCCTATCCGAAGGCGGCGATCTAACCCCTGTCAGCCTGGCACGCGGGACACGACGCTGATGATCGGCCCCATAGGAAAAATCCGGTCGTGCCGCCCGAGAACTGGGATCAGGGCGCTGGAGACGGTTCCGTCGAGATAAAGCGCATTGGCGCAGCCGAGTTCGTCGCGAAAGAGAAGTGCGAAATCGTAAAAGCGGACGCGATCCTCGGACACGACGAAGTGAACGCGCCCGTCACGGCCGACGCCGACGCCGTTGCGGATCTTGAAGCTGTCGCTGTCGGGCAGGAAACGCGGATGAAGCGCGCCGTCGATCACCAGCATCGGGCCGGACTGGGTGGCGAATCGCGGTGTCGCTCCGCTGCGGGCAAAGGCCTTCGCCTCGGTCACGGCCGCCTTGCCATCCCCGAAATGGAAGACGCCATTCGGCAGCAGGTGGAAATTGCCGAAGCCTTCGGACACAACGAGCGGCTTTCTCTCCACGCCGTTTTCGACGAACAGGCCAACGGGCGACAGGTCCCGGTGATACATGCCGCCGTTCATCGCGAAATCGAGAAAGGCATGGTCGCGCCACAGGGCCCGCGTCACGGCGTCGAACGAACCGTAGGCCGAACCCTGACCGTCGGAATGGAAAAGGCGCAGGTCCGAACGCGCGGGATCGAAGCTGCACACCACGAATCTGGCGTCGCGGAAACCGAGACGCCGGCAGGCGTCCCCGTCCCCGTCCGCCCGTGCGGCGATCGTCTGGGAAAACAGCGTGGCCAGCAGGACCGCGATGAATCGAAACAAAAGGGTCATGGCCCTTGAGACCATAACCCGCCACCGGCATCAACCGGCGGCATTCGAATCCGCGACCTGGAAGGCGCCGAAAAGGCCCTGGCGCGCAGCCAGGTTCCTCCCCGATTCCCACAATACCGAGAGGGTCGCAGTCGTCACGACGAGACCGAGATATATGGCGCTGATCTTTGCCAGTGTCGTAAGCGTCATCTTGCCACTCCTTTCCTGCCCTTCGGGCTGAGATCGAAGAATGCAAACAAGGGCCGAACGCGAAATCCTCTGAACGCAATACGAAACGACGAGCCCCCGCCGGTACTGATGCTTTCGCGGAAGCCTTAGCGGCTCGCCGCCCTGTCGATGTTTCTACCCGCATCTTGTGTGGCATTTATGGCATTGGACGTATCGTGACCCACACCGCGGATGGTATTTCCGCACGACGACACGGCGAATGCGACAGCGGCGAGAATAACGAGCTTTCCGGCAATGGATTTCATTTTGCCTCTCCTGTTCTAATGCAATGGTTCTAGAACGCGCGAGACCGGAAAAAGTTCACACCGGCGTGAGCCCCATCTTCACTTTCCGCAAAGAATTCCGCGTCAAGGATAGCCGCCGGCGGAGATGGAAGCGGAGCAGGAACGTTGGACGCAGGCAATCGGGAACGCTTGGAGCGCGGCAGCGCTGCCGTCGTCGTGCTGGCCGGGCCCGGCCTCATCCCCGCCATCCTCGTGAACGCGCTGGCGACGGCCTTTCCCGGCCGTGTCACGGTGATCGAGGAAACACCCCTGAGCCCGTTCGCCCTCGCCCGCCGGCGGGCGCGGCGGCTGGGCTGGATCGCGGCCCTCGGGCAGCTTGCGACGTCGATCGTCTCGCGCCTGACGAAGACATTCGCCCAGGCACGCAGCCAGGCCATCCTGTCCGCCTACGGACATGCGGCGGAGCGGAACCGCGACGTTCCGGTCATCCGGGTGCGATCGGTGAACGACGATGCCACACATGAAGCGATTGCCCGGCTGCAACCCGCCGCCGTTCTCACCGTGGCCTGCCGCCTGCTGACGAAGAAGACGCTTTCCCGCATCCCCTGCCCGATCATCAATTTCCACGGCGGCATCAATCCCGCCTATCGCGGCCAGATGGGCGGCTACTGGGCGCTGGCCGCCGGCGACCGGGACAATTTCGGCTGCACGATCCATCTCGTCGATTCCGGCGTGGACACGGGCGCAACGCTCTATGACGTCCGCTTGCAGCCCGACCCGGCCGATACGATGGCGACATATCCCCTGCTTCTGGCCGCCGCCGGCGCGGAAAAAACGGTGCAGGCCGTGCAGGATGCCCTGTCCGGCACGCTGAAACCGTTCGAACCGGCACGCCCGTCGCGCATGCACTACCCGCCAACGCTGTGGCGCTGGCTATGGAACGGACTCAGCCGCGGCGTGTGGTAGGAACGGTCAGGCCAGTGTCGGGGCGATCTCGGCGAAGGCCTCGCGAATACAGTCGGCCACGGCCCGGATCGGTCCCGTCTGGCGCTCCGCGACGACGAGGCGGATATCGAAGCCGCCGAGTTCCGGCAGCCCCTCCTTCTCCCCGAGGATCGCCATGTCGGGCCGGACGAAGGAGCGCGGCAGCGGCGCGATCGCCAGATCGGCGGTGATCGCCGCATGTTGCGCCATCGTGTGGCCGCTGAGATAGGCGACCCGGTAGGGACGGCCCGCCGCCTCCAGCCGCGCCAGCGCCTCGCCGCGCCAGGCGCAGCCCTCTTCCCAGATCGACAGCGGCAAGGGATCGCGCATATGCGCCGTGCCGCATTTCGCGCCGACCCAGACCAGCTTCTCGCTGAACACGACCTGTCCTTCATAGCGGTCGATGCCGCAGGTGGAGTTGAACAGCGCCAGATCGAGCCTCTGCTCGTTCATGCGCCGCCGCAGCGCCGCGCTGGTGTCGATCGTCACGTCGATCATCACCGCCGGGTAATGGGCGGCAAACGATTTGAGAACGCTCGGAAGCAGCCGCTCGCCGATGCCCTCCGGCGCTCCCAGCCGCACCATGCCGGACAGTTCGGGCATGATGAAGCGGGCGACGACCTCGTTCGAAAGCGCCAGCATTCGCCGCGCATAGGTCAGGAGAACCTCGCCATGCGCCGTCAGCGTCACCGAGCGGGCATCGCGAAGGAAAAGCGTCGCGCCGAGTTGCTCCTCCAGCTTCTTGACCTGCATGGATACGGCGGAGGGCGTACGGAACACCGCCTCGGCGGCCGTCGAGAAATTGCCGGTCTCGGAGATCGCCACGAAGGTGCGCAGCACGTCGTTGTCGAGAAGCGGCAGAGGCTGCCGGAAGGAGACGGTCATGACCTTACCATTCAAAAAAATTGAATTTGAAAACCGTATCATTTCGTTTGTTTGAAAGTCAATTCACCGGCGCGGGTCTGCGACCCCGGATAAAAACATCAAAATTAGTGATGAAGTACATAAATTACATTCGATTGATTGATCGAATGAATGCGCGCATCGTCACGATACCTGTTGGAGCGAAAGGCCGGAACGGGAAGGAAAGCGACCATGACCATCATCGTGACACGACAAGAAAGCGTCCCTGCGGCCTGCCTGCCGCACAGTGCGCTGACCCGCGCGCTCGCCGGTCTCATCGACCTCGCGGCCGCTACCCTCGAACGTTATCTGTGCTGGTCGCAGAGGCGGGCCACCGAACGGGCGATCGCATCGATGCCGCCCGGCATGCGCAAGGATTTCGGCTGGCCGGCTCCCGACCGCCGCTGAAGCGGGTCCGGCCGTCCCACCCGGCCACGCTTTCAGGAGGCGCGCGCCACCGGGCGGCGGTCCGCATGCGACCGGATCTGCATCAGCGTGTCGAGGTTCTGGTTGACCCGGCAATAGAATTCCTCGTCGATGAACGGGCGCAGCATGAAATCGTTGCCGCCGGCCTTGAGGAACTTCGCGGACAGAAGCCGGTCGCTGGACGACGACACGCCGATGATGCGCAGTTCATGATGGCCGCGTGCCGCGCGGATGCGGCGCGTCAGTTCGAAACCGTCGATGTCGGGCATGTTGTAGTCGGTGATGACCAGGCCGATATCGGGATTGGCCTTGAGGATCGCCAGCGCCTTCGCCCCGTCCTCGGCGGTGGAAACACGGAAATTGTACCGCTTCAGCCGGCTGGAAAGCAGCGCCCGGGCCGTGGCGCTGTCGTCGACGATCAGGACGTGGTGGCGATGGTTGGTCAGGAAGCGGCAGACCGCCTCCACCAGCATGTCGACGGCGAAGATATTGTCCTTCAGCACGTAATCGACGATATCCATCGCGAGGATCTTCTCGCGCATCGTGTCCTGCATCGTGCCGGTAAAGACGATCACCGGCACGGACAGGTCGATGAGATAGTCCAGCGCCTCGCCGTTTTCGGCCCCCGGTAGGTTGATGTTGGAGATCGCAAGCGCGATCGGCTCGGACGTCTTCTCGTAAAGGAGCTGCAAGTCCTCGAAGTTCCGGCAGATTTCCACCTCGATCCCGAGCGTCTCCTTCAGGGAGGAGCCGATCATCGAGGTGAACATATGCGAATCCTCGGCAACCACGATGCGGGCCGGCCGAAGCGCCTCGCCCGAGTACTGCATTCCGGAAATACCGAGGAAAGACATGCGGAATCCTTTGGCTTCAAGCACATGATTGTGCATGCCGAAGCATTACCGCAACACTTTTCCGAAGCGTTAATCCGCCTCCCAAATAATAGCGGGTGCGGCGCGGCGGCATGACGCAGCCCTCGTGACGGCGTTGCCCGGATCATGCCCGGGCGGAGGTGTCATCCTTGTCGTCCGAGGTCTTGTCGTCCGCTGTCTTCTCGGTGGAAGTTTCGTCCTTCGGCGCGGCGGATGGCTCCCCCTCCAGATGCACCGTCACATCCCGATGCGGAAAAGGAATGCCGATTCCGTCCGTGCGGAACCGTTCGAAGATGGCAAGGCGCAGTTCGTTCTTGACCGTGGCGCCGCTGAGGACATCGCCGAGGAAGACGCGCAGCTCGAAATCGAGCGAGGACTCGCCGAAATTCTGGAACAGCACGATCGGCTCCGGATTGCGCAGGACTTTCGGATGCGCCTTTCCTATTTCCAGCAACAGTTCCATCACCTGCCGCGGGTCGGCACTGTAATCGACCCCGATCGCGATTTCGGCACGTCCCAGCATGTTGCGGTGGGTCCAGTTGCCCACGCGGCCGTTGATGAGTTCGGAATTCGGAACGATGATCGTTTGACGCTGGAAGGTCTCGATCTCGGTGGCGCGGACGTTGATGCGCTTCACGAAGCCCTCCGCCGTGCCGCTCACCACCCAGTCGCCCACCTTGAAGGGCCGCTCGGCGAGAAGGATCAGGCCCGACACGAAGTTCGAGACGATGTTCTGGAGACCGAAACCGACGCCGAGGGACAGGGCGCCGGCCACCAGCGCGAGGCTCGAAAGATTGAAGCCGGCGGCCGAAATCCCGATCAGCCCGGCGAGGCCCACGCCAAGATAGCCGATACCGGTGCGGACCGAGTTGCGCAGGCCCGCCTCGACATGCGAGCGCTCCATGATGTTGCCGTCGATCCAACGCTGTACCCAGCGGGTGAGCAGCAGGCCGACGACGAACAGCAGCACGCCGCCGAAAATCGCCACCAGCGAGATGGTGATGTTGCCGACGGTGATTTCCGTGGCGAGCTTGTAGGCCCATTGCTCCAGATCCTGCGGATGGAACCCCCAGGACAGCAGAATCATCGGCACGCCGATCAGGATCGCCAGGAAATAGATGCCGATGCCCGCCACCAGGCCGAGCTGATCCAGCGCCACCGCTCCGAGCTGGTGGTGCTCCGCCAGATAGCGCCCTGCCGCCGTCTGGGCGAAACTGTCGCGGTTCGACACGGCCTGCCCCGCCAGTATCCCGATATACATCGTGGCGACGACCGCGCCGGTCAGGACGAGCTGCGTGGCGATGAAGCGCGCCAGCCCGATATAGCCCGTCAGCGCGGCGCCGATCAGCACGATGCCGGAAACCCGCAGGAAGACGCGGCCCCAGAACGGCCAGACCCGGCCGACGGCGGCAGGATCGCCATTCTCCGCCACGCGCGGCCGCAGAAAGGACATTACGATCAGGATCAGGCCGATCAGAACGGAGGCCAGGAAACTGCGCGCGACTGTCAGCACGACCGGTGAGGAAAGCTCGGCGCTGACGACCGAGAAAAAGTAATCGAGACCGTTGATCGTCGTCATCAGCAGAACGGCAATGGAAAGCGACCATGCGCCACCGTTGGAAAGCGGCGCCAGCCGCCAGTTCGGCATGTTGGCGGCAAAGGCGGCGCCGGACAGCACCGACACGAAATAGACGAGCCCGATCAGGCCCATCCCCGCCCCCAGGATCGGCGCGATGTCCGACCTCAGCACGTTGAAAATATTGAGGAAGAAATAGGTGGAGACGAAAAAGGCCACCACGGCGAGCGACTGCATCACCGTCTGGAAGAATGCCGCCGAAAGCCGGCTCGTATAGGGCACGTCTTCCCGCGTCGGATCACGCTGGATGAAACGCCCGAGCAGGCGATAACCGCCCGTAAGAAACAGCAGGGCCGCTGCAATGGACAGGGCGACTGCGCTCAGAAAAGGCAGTTTCTTCGTCTTCCACGTGAAGGTCAGCCAGCCCTGGAACGTGTTCGACAATGCGGTCAGCTCCTCCGAAAAGGCGGTATTCGCCGTCTGGAAAAGCGCGCCGGAGACGTCCGTTTGCCTGAACAGCGTATCGGTGAACAGGCTGCGCCGCAGGGCCGTGATTTCGTTCGCCAGATCGCGGGCGCTGGTGGTCAGCGTGTCGGCCTCTCCGCCCACGGCGATGATCTCGGCCCGCTCGGCGGTCAGCCGCTGGCGTTCGTCGGCGACGATCGACGATTCCGGCGGCTGCCCCTCGGCGGGCGGATCGCCAAGCTCCGTCAGGCGTGTCTTGATCTGGTCCAGCCGGGCGTGCAGCCCTTCGTTCGTCTTGGCGATATCGTGGATGAAATCGTCCGTCTGCGCCTTGAGCTGGGCGAGCGTTTCATCATCGGTTTCAGAGGCGTTGACCTTCTGCCGCAGCGCCTCCAGGGCCTCGCGCTTCGTCTCGAGTTCCGCATGCGCCTGTTCCGCCAGCGAGGCGGGTTTCGTCGCTTCCGTCACGGCTGGCGTCTGCGCCACGACGATTGACGGGGCGGCGGCAAGAACGGTCAGAAGGGCGACGAACAGAAGTCGGAGGCGGAAACGGCTGTTTCGCAATGCGATATCCTCTTGCGGCTGACGGCCGGATGATGCGCGGTTCCCCGGGCAGGCTCCCGTGAAACGGACCGGCATATCCGTGACATGCGATTTGCAGCGAGAGAGATAGGACAGCTTTCCGGCGAAGGAAAGGACGAAGAGCAACCACGGCCCGCAAAAGCGGACTGCCCCTTACGGATTTGGCCAGACGAAAATGGGACAGTCCGCGCCGCCGCAGTGTGCTGACAAACGGCTCATCGCCCACTTTCGTCATGGTCGGGCTTGACCCGACCATCCATCCGCGCCGCTTGCGGCGTGGACCCTTGGGGCTCGAGCCCGAGGGTGACGAAGGAGAGGAGTTCTCAATACACTGTACATTGTAGCGGCACAGGGCCACCCTTTTTCCAATCGCCGGGATGGCGACAGAAACACGCCTCAGCCTGTCGGAAAGATCCGGTAATAGCGCGGCTTGAAGGCCAGGCGGCCGCCCTTTACCACGGCGGACTGGTCCTGCGACAGGCCGACCTCGATCCGGTCCTGTCCGGCCCCCACGTCGATTTCCGTATGACAGGTTCCGGCGATCCGCCGCGTCGCCGTCACGAGACCGGCGATGCAGCCGCCGCAACCGTCCGTGATTTCCACATCGTGCGGGCGGAAGTAAAGGTCGGCCGGGCCGTCGCGGACCTCCGGCGCCTTGATCCCGATGCTCCGGTCGTGCAGCCAGAGTTCGCCGTTTTCCACCCTGACCCGCAAGCGGCTGGACTGGCCGATGAAGCCGAAGACGAAGGGCGAGACCGGGTTGTCGTAGATCTCGTCGGCGGTGCCGACCTGCTCGATATTGCCCTTGCTCATCACCACCACGCGGTCGGCCAGTTCCAGCGCCTCCTCCTGATCGTGCGTCACGAAGACGGTGGTATGGCCGGTGCGATCGTGGATCTCGCGCAGCCAGCGGCGCAATTCCTTGCGCACCTGCGCGTCGAGCGCACCGAACGGCTCGTCGAGCAGCAGCACATTGGGCTCGACCGCCATTGCTCGGGCCAGCGCGACGCGCTGGCGCTGGCCGCCGGAAAGCTGGGCGGGATAGCGCTTTTCGAGCCCGGTCAGTTGAACCAGGTCGAGAAACTCCAGGGCGCGGCGGCGGATTTCCGCCTTTGCCGGCCGCCGGCGGCTGTCGCGGACGCGCAGCCCGAATGTCACGTTTTCCAGCACCGTCATGTGACGGAACAGGGCATAATGCTGGAAGACGAAGCCGATATTCCGGTCCTGCACGCTCTTGTGCGAGGCATCGTCCTCGCCGAAGAAGATGCTGCCCGCCGACGGGCGTTCGAGGCCGGCGATCAGGCGCAGCAGCGTCGTCTTGCCGGAACCGGAGGGTCCCAGCAGGGCGATCAGTTCGCCGGAGCGGATGTCGAGAGAAACGTCGTTCAGCGCGGGAAAGCGCTCGAATTCCTTGCGGACATTGGCGACGCGAAGTTCCATCTTGAAATTTCCTGTTCAGTCAATGGCCGGAACGGGCTGCATGGTCCCGGCTGTAAACCCGCTCCAGCAACGCCTTCAGCACGAGCGTTACGAGGGCGAGCAGCGCCAGCAGGGCGGCAACGGCGAAGGCGGCGACGAAATTATATTCGTTGTAGAGGATTTCGACATGCAGCGGCATGGTCACGGTCTCACCGCGCAGGCGCCCCGAAACGACCGAAACCGCCCCGAACTCCCCCATCGCGCGGGCGTTGCAGAGCAGAACGCCATAGAGAAGGCCCCATTTGATGTTGGGCAGCGTGACGTGCCAGAACGCCTGCCAGCCGCTGGCGCCGAGCGACAGCGCCGCCTCCTCGTCGCCTGTTCCCTGATGCTGCATGAGCGGAATGAGCTCGCGTGCGACGAAAGGAAAGGTGACGAAGATCGTGGCCAGAACGACGCCCGGAACCGCGAACAGGATCTGTATCCCCCAGGAATTGAACACGGGGCCGAGAACCGAACCGGCGCCGAACAGGAGGATATAGACGAGGCCCGCGATCACCGGCGAAACGGAAAACGGCAGGTCGATCAACGTCGTCAGGAACGCCTTGCCCTTGAACTCGAATTTCGCGATGGCCCAGGCGGCCGCGACGCCGAAAACGAGGTTGAAGGGCACCGAAATCGCCGCGATCAACAGCGTCAGCCGCACCGCCGAAAGGGCATCGGGATCGGAAATGGCCTCAAGGGCCACCCCCACCCCGCGACGCAGGGCCTCGGTGAAGACAGCATAGAGCGGCAGAAACAGAACAAGCAGCAGAAACGCGACCGCAATCGCGATCAACGTCCATTTTACGCCCGTGCTTTCGGTCGTCGGATCACGAAACCCGCTCACCTTCTGCTCCTGCCTCTCCACCGCCGGGTGGACCTCGGCCGGTTCGAGAACGGTGTCAGCTGACATAGCCGAACCTCCGCCTGCTCCAGACCTGAATGAGATTGATGCTCAAGAGCACGGTAAAGGCAATAAGCAACATGATCGCACCGATGGCCGTCGCCGCCGCATAGTTGAATTCCTCGAGCCGGAGGAAGATCAGCAGAGGCGCGATCTCGGAAACATACGGAATGTTGCCGGCAATGAAGATCACCGACCCGTATTCGCCGAAAGAACGCCCGAAGGCCAGCGCGAAACCCGTCAGGATCGCCGGCACCAGCCCGGGCAGGACGACCTGGAACACGGTCTGGAACCGGGAGGCGCCGAGCGTTGCAGCGGCCTCCTCCACCTCTCGGTTGATCTCCTCCATGACCGGCTGCACCGTGCGGACCACGAAGGGCAGGCTGATGAAGACGAGCGCGATGACGATGCCAATGGGCGTATAGGCGATCTTGATCCCCAGCGGCGCGAAATACTGGCCGATGATGCCTCTCGGCGCGTAGATCGCCGTCAGGGCGATGCCGGCCACGGCCGTGGGCAGCGCGAAGGGCAGATCGACCGCGGCATCGATGATGCGCCGTCCCGGAAACCGGTAGCGGACCAGCACCCAGGCGACGAGAACGCCGAACACGACATTGATCGCCGCCGCCGCCAGCGACGTGACGAAGCTGACCCTGAGCGCGCCCAGAAGGCGCTCGTCGGTGACGAGACGCCAGAAATCGTCCCAGCCCATATAGGCGGAGCGGATGCCCAGGCCCGCCAGCGGAATAAGCACGACGGCACTCAGATAGAAGATGGTGAAGCCGAGCGTCAGACCGAAACCCGGTATGACGCTCGGCTGCCGCCACTTCCACCCCTGCGAAGAGGATGCGGCAAGTGCCATGAATTACTTCCCGGGCTTGTAGATCTGGTCGAAGACGCCGCCGTCGCCGAAGAACTCCGGCTGAACCTTGGCCCAGCCGCCCAGTTCGTCGATCGTCACGAGTTCAAGCTTGGGAAAGCGCTCCAGCAGTTCGGCCTCGACCACCTCCGGCTCGGACGGGCGATAGTAATGCTTGGCAGCGAGGTTCTGGCCGACATCCGAATAGAGATATTCCAGGTAGGCCGTCGCCACCTCGCGGCTGCCCTTCCTGTCGACGACCTCGTCGACGACGGCGACCGGCGGCTCCGCGAGGATCGACAGCGACGGAACGACGATCTCGAACGCGTCGGGACCCAGTTCCTCGATGGCGAGGAAGGCCTCGTTCTCCCAGGCCAGCAGCACGTCGCCGATGCCGCGCTGCACGAAGGTCGTGGTGGAGCCGCGCGCGCCCGAATCGAGAACCGGAACATGGCGATAGAGATCGCCGACGAAGGCGCTGGTCTTTTCGACATCGCCGCCATATTCCTTCAGCCCCCAGGCCCACGCGGCCAGCAGGTTCCAGCGGGCGCCGCCGGAGGATTTCGGATTGGGCGTGATGACCTCGACACCGTCCTTGACCAGATCGCCCCAGTCGTTCAGTTCCTTCGGATTGCCCTTGCGGACGAGGAAGACGATGGTCGACGTATAGGGAGCATTGTTGTTGGCGAGCGTGCCGCGCCAGTCGGCGCGGATCTTGCCGCCGTTTTCGACGATCGCATTGATATCCGCCTCGAGAGCGAGCGTCACGACGTCGGCGTCGAGACCGTCGATCACCGCACGCGCCTGCTGGCCGGAGCCGCTATGCGTGTTCTGGATCGTGACCTTCTCGCCCTTCGTTTCCTGCCAGTGCTTGGCGAAAGCTGCATTGAACTCGCGATAAAGCTCGCGGGTCGGATCGTAGGAGACGTTGATCAGCGTCGTGTCGGCGTGGGCGATGCCGACGGACGCGAACTGCATGCCTGCCGCAAGGAGCGTGGCAGCAAGAAAGGATCTGCGATTGGAAATCATGGTTGCCTCCGTTTTCGATGGTGACACTCTAGCGGGAAGCCCCGGAATTGAATTGCAAACCGGCACCAAATTATCGCGTATCGAAGAAAATCAATCCTGTGCGCATCGGAAACGCCAACCGTATTTTCCTTCTTACCAGGAAGAACGTCAACCTGGCGAAAAAAACGGCCGCAACCGTCCGCCGCTGTCGGCCCCGCCGCAACCGCCGGTTCCGGCCGTTCGGAGAACTTTCCCGTCCCTTCGCCGGGCCGATCCCGTGCTGCCGAAAAAATTTCAAACAGGCGCTGGACATTGCCGGCGAAGCCCCTTATACGCCCTCTCACACCGCTCGCGGGCGGGATGACGGGTGATTAGCTCAGTTGGTAGAGCAGCTGACTCTTAATCAGCGGGTCGTAGGTTCGAACCCTACATCACCCACCATCTTTCCGAAGCATGTCTCGAAAGAGCAGCATCGAAACCGCACTGCACCGGTATCGTGGGTGATTAGCTCAGTTGGTAGAGCAGCTGACTCTTAATCAGCGGGTCGTAGGTTCGAACCCTACATCACCCACCATTTATTTCGGAACGACGGCGCTGAAACCGCCGCAATCCTCATGATCGCGGCAACGAGAAATGTCGCACGGATTTTTACACCCATCCGATAAATCTGAACAAATGGCCCCGCCGCACGTTTGAATAGTGCTGCGGATCGTCATATCGCCCTCGCTCCGCGACCGCAGGCGCGATCGGAATGTCTTCCACGCCCGACGACCAGTTTCGGCGTTTCGTTCCGACTCTCATGTTGCCCTTGACATCGTTCCCAAAATAGAACAAAATAGGAACATACAAGGAGGTGAACATGACCTCGATGGATCACACGATTGAAAACGCGCTGGCGGAAGTTGCGAAGGTCAGGGCGGCGAGAGAACGGCAGATGGCGCAGCGCGCGGAAATGCAGCGCCGTGCCGAAGCGATCATGGTCCGGCCACCGGTCTATATCCTGAAGAAATACGGTGGCCAGCAGTTGACGCTGGATCTGACGGACAAGCCTGTAGACCGGGCCCATTGACGAGGCGGCGGCAGGGCAGGCCTATGGCCGCCCTTCAGACGTGCAGCACGCCGGATGCGACCGGAACGGCCTCGCCGCCGATCCTTGCCCGGCTGACGGCACCGCCGAAAACCTCGATATGAAGATGGATATGGGACGGCCGCCCCATCTCGACGCCCTGCTCGATCATCAGCCGGTTCAACCCGTCCGGCAGCGCATCGAAACGATGAAGGGCGCCAGAAAGGGCCGCGACCGCCGCTCCCGTCGCGGGATCTTCGGCGATGCCCATCGACGGCGAGAACATGCGGGCGTGGAAACTCGCCTCATGATGGATACCGCCGCGGCAATAGGCATAGACCGGCGCGCGGCGCAGACTGTCGGCCGGAGAAACCCTCGCCCATATCTGGCGGTCGAAAACGATCCGTCCCACCGCGGCGACATCGCGCAAGGGCACGATCAGGAACGGAACGCCGGCGCTCCACAGGCTCGGCTTGTGGTTTTCGAAACCGATATCGCGCGGAGCAAGGCCCAGCATGGCCGCCAGGCCATCGGCATCGGGTTCAAGGGGAAGCTGTTCGGAAAGCTTCGGCAGGTCGAATTCGGCGAAGGTCGGCCTGCCGGGCTGAAGCTTCACGGCAGCGCGAACGGGCCCGATCTTTTCCTCGAGCATGATGACCAGATCGAGGCCGCCATCAGGCGTGCCGTGCCTGCGCTCGCTCAGCGCCACCGCCGAACCGACGGTCGGATGCCCCGCAAACGGCACTTCGGTTGCCGGCGTGAAAATTCGCAGGCGATGCGCATGCGTCGGATTGTCCGGCGGCAGGACGAACACGGTTTCGGAAAGATTCATCTCCGCGGCGATGGCCTGCATCGCCTCGCCGCTCAGGCCCGCCGCATCGAACACCACGGCCAGAGGATTGCCGGCCAGCTTCGTTCCGGTAAAGACGTCATAGATCGCATATTCACGCGCCATCGGGGAATCTCCCTTGCATGTCCTGAAGGCGAGACACTACCTTCTCCTGTGCAAGCGGCAAGAAGACAGGCGCGAACTGCGCCCGGTTCTCACCGTTTTTCGCTGAAGAACCAGTCGAGCAGCGGCAACATCGCCGGATTGTAGCGGTGAAGCGCAGGGTCGGCGGAGCGGATGGCGACGGCCTCCTCAACCTCCCCCTCCTGATCCTCATGGCGGTTGATCGCCGCGATCAGTTCGTCGGCGGTCATGGCGAAGCGGAAGAGGCGGTAGAGCGTGACGCTGCGGTTGGCATGGGCGCCGTAAAGCTGCGGGTCGGCGACGACCGTGCCGTCGTCCAGATCCAGCCCGGTTTCCTCCCGGACCTCCCGCCGCATATTGGCTTCGATGTCGCAATATCCGTCCACGATATCGCTGGGGTCGAGCGAACCCGCGGCAAAATAGACCTGCCCGGCATTCACCGTGGTCTTGCTCATGCGAATGGCGATCAGCGCGCCGTCACCCGACACGAGAACCGGGAAGGCGAACAGATGGACGCCGCCCGCCCTGACCGGTTGCCTTCGCCACCACAGAAAGGTCGAATAGGGCACCACATAGGCTTCGCTGGCAATCGCGCCGTCGACGAGGGAAACGCGATGCTGGAACACCATCCGCCCGTCGAAGACCGCCGGCTGGCGCGCGACCTCGTGCCGCCAGTTCTCCATCGCCGCCGCTTTTTGCGCGCTGTGGAAAGGATGCTCGCCGTCAAGAACCCGCAGGCTCACGGACTGCACCGGAAAGAGAACACCTTCCGGCGGCCAGCCGTCGAATGTGTCGGGAAGATGGGATGTCATATCAGGTCCAGGGTCATGACGACGGGGCAATGGTCGGAGGCTTTCGGCCGGTCCCAGCCGACGCGCGGGAAGCGTTCGACCTCCTGCCCCGGAGGAAAGACGGTGCGATAGGGCTGGCCGCCGCGGATGACCTCGGGAACGCGAAGCGCATTCGTTTCGGCAAGACGCGGAGAAAGCCAGATGTAATCGAGTTGGCACAGATGCCGTTCCTCGGGGCCGCGCGCGTGATAGAGCGTCCAGCGGTCGAGAGGATCGCGCCGCTGCATGGGATTGACGGCGAAACCGTCGCGGCTGAACACGTCGAGCGCGCTTTTCTCTTCCACGCGCGGCGTGAAGACGTAGCCGTTGCGCCTGTCGCCCGAGACCTCGACACGTTCCTGATAATCGTTCATGTCACCGCAGATCGCGAATTTCACCTCGTCGGTGCGATCATGACCGAAGCGGTTTTCAATAATGTGACGCACGGTGCGCGTTTCCGCCTCGCGCACCTGCATGGTCGACAGGCGCCCGTCGAGACCGTCGCGGTTGCCGGTCATCGACTTGAAGTGGACCACGAACAGGGTCAGGGGCTGCCCGCCGATCCGGAGATCGAGTTCGAGGCAATCCCGTTTGAAGATCTTGTCGTCCGGCGCGCCCGGTATCTCGAAACCGGGACTGAAAAGGGCAAGGTCGCGATAGGTCAGCGCGGCGTGGCTCTTCACGTCGACCACCTCGATGCTCTGGCCGTCGCGGGTTTCCTCGCGCATCATCACCGCGACGTCGATACCCCGGCTGTCATTGCCCTCGACCAGATATTTCCGGCGGTAGCCGTTGCCGACCATGCGGAACAGATAGCCGTATTCGAAGGCGGACAAGGCGGCCATGTTGTCCACTTCCTGAAGGCAGAGGATGTCGGCATCCGCCTCGGCGATCGCCAGCGCCGAAAGCTGGCGCGTATCGTCCGTCGCCGCGATCACGCGCGCCTGCTCAAGAGCCTCGTATTGCAGCTCCTTCTTCACATCGAAAAGCTGAAGCACGCGGTCGCGCCGCAACTGGTTGCGGAACCCGCTGAAATCGAAGCGGGTCATCAGATTCTCGACGTTGAACGTGGCAATCCTGACGGACATGAATCACATTTCTCCTCGCGTCAGCCTGGAGCAATTCCAGGAAAAGTGCGCAGCGGTTTTCCGTCTGGAATTGCGTGCAAATAACGAGATAGAGCGGTTCGGCGATTCCGTGAAACGCTCTATCGGCCCGGGAGGACGCAGGAAAGCGGTCTGCCGCGTCTGGTGCCCGGCATGAAGCGGCGGAGCCTCGCCTTCCGGCCGGCCCCGCCCGTCATGTCAGGCAGCGGCCCTGACTTCGCCGGCGATCAGGCGTCCGAGCCGCTTGATGCCTTCGTCGATGGTCGCCTCGTCGGCACAGGAGAAGCTCAGGCGGATGTGGTTGGCGCCGCTGCCGTCGGCGTAGAAGGCCTTGCCGGGAACGAAGGCGACCTTTTCCGTGGCGATGGCCTTGGCCAGCAGCTCTGCCCCGTCCGTGCCCTCCGGCAGGGTGATCCAGATGAACATGCCGCCTTCCGGCCGCGTCCAGTTCGTTCCTTCTGGCATGTAGCGGTCGAGCGCCTGAAGCATGGCGTTGCGCCGGGCGCTGTAGGCCGCCCTGATCTTCGCCACCTGCCGGTCGAATCCGCCGGTGGCCACATGCGCGATGGCGATCTGGTTGATCGTGGACGAGTGCAGGTCGGCCGCCTGCTTCATCAGCACCAGCTTGCGGATGACTGCGGAGTTGGCGACGATCCAGCCAACGCGCAGGCCGGGCGCCAGCGTCTTGGAGAAGCTGCCGCAATAGATGGTGCGGGTGTTCTCGATACCGCCCTTTTCGGCGATTTCCAGCGACAGGATCGGCGGAACCGGCTCGCCGTCGTAGCGCAGGGACTGGTAGGCGGCGTCTTCGATGACCGCGATGTCGAGGTCCTCGGCAAGCGCCAGAACCTTCTCGCGGCCGGCGCGGTCGACGGTCTCGCCCGTCGGATTGGCGAAATCGGCGGACAGATAGGCGAACTTGACCCGCCCGCCCTTCGAAGCCGCGTTATCGCGGTAGGATTCCGGCGTCCGGTTACCGTTCGGCGTCAACTGGTCGTAATTCGGCTCATAGGCGTTGAAGGCCTGAAGCGCGCCGAGATAGGTCGGCCAGGTAACGAGCGCCGTATCGTCCGGCGACAGGAACAGCTTGCCGAGATAGTCGAGCCCCTGCTGCGAACCGGAAACGATGAAGATGTTCTCCGTGCCGCAGGCGACGCCGATCTTCGCCATCTCGCCACACAGCCATTCGCGCAGCGGCAGATAGCCCTCGCTGACGGAATATTGCAGCGCCGAGCCGACCTGTGGACCGGTCATGATGTCGGCATAGGCCGTCTTGAAATCCTCCGCCGGAAACAGCGCCGGATCGGGAATGCCGCCCGCGAAGGAAATGATGTCCGGCTGCTCCAGCAGCTTCAGCAATTCGCGGATTTCAGAGGCGCGCATACGGGTGGAGCGCGTCGCAAAGATGTTTTCCCAGTCGAGCATGGGCGTTTCCTCGGATTTTTTTGAATGCGAGAGATGATCATAGTCAAATCGATAAGTCAACAATACTGACCTATCGGTCGAGAGCTTATAAAAGCCGGGATTTTCGCCCCGGCTTCTGACAATTCGAACCGCCCCTGCAAAAGCCGGAGTGGTGTTCCGCCACCTCTCTTTTCGTCAAATGCTCGGGCTTGGCTCGAGCATCTGTGGACCCTCGGCTCGAAGCCGAGGGTGACGAAAGTGAAGCCGAGATTAATTGACCGTCTTGTCGACGAGCTTGTTCTTGCCGATCCAGGGCATCATGCCGCGCAGCTTCGCGCCGACTTCCTCGATCTGGTGCGCGTCGTTCACGCGGCGAATGCCCTTGAAGCGGGCGGCGCCGGCCTTCCACTCCTGCATCCAGTCGGAGGTGAACTTGCCGGTCTGGATATCGTTGAGGACGCGCTTCATCTCGGCCTTGGTCTCGGCGGTGATGATGCGCGGACCGGTGACGTATTCGCCCCACTCGGCCGTGTTGGAGATCGAGTAGTTCATGTTGGCGATGCCGCCTTCATAGATCAGGTCGACGATCAGCTTCACTTCGTGCAGGCATTCGAAATAGGCCATTTCCGGCGCGTAGCCGGCCTCGACCAGCGTTTCGAAACCGGCGCGGATGAGTTCGACCAGACCGCCGCAGAGAACGACCTGTTCGCCGAAGAGATCGGTTTCGCACTCTTCCTTGAAATTCGTCTCGATGATGCCGGAGCGACCGCCGCCGACGCCCGATGCGTAGGAGAGCGCCAGATCGAGTGCATTGCCGGACGCATTCTGGTGAACGGCGACCAGGCACGGCACGCCGCCGCCCTTCTGGTATTCGCCACGAACCGTGTGGCCGGGACCCTTCGGCGCGATCATGATCACGTCGAGCGTCGACTTCGGCTCGATGAGGCCGAAATGAACGTTCAGGCCGTGGGCGAAGGCGATTGCCGCGCCGTCGCGGATGTGCGGGGCGATCTCACCCTTGTAGATGTCGGCCTGCAATTCGTCCGGCGTCGCCAGCATCAGCAGGTCGCCCCATGCGGCGGCCTCGGCGACGGTCATGACCTTGAAGCCGTCGGCTTCGGCCTTCTTGACCGTCGTGGAACCGGCCTTGAGAGCGATGGCGACGTTGGCGGCGCCCGAATCCTTCAGGTTCAGCGCGTGGGCGCGGCCCTGCGAGCCGTAGCCGACGATGACGACCTTCTTCGACTTGATGAGATTGAGATCGGCATCACGATCGTAATAGACGCGCATTGTTTTATCCTTCCCTTAGGGTTTGATCTTGTCTTCGGTTTCGAACGCCATCCGTCGGCTGCCGACGGGCGGCGGTGTTCACGGCGGCCTCAGGTCGGGCCACCCTCCCCCTCGCCGATATTGCGGCCATAGAGTCTCAGAAATGCGGCGACCGCCTTGCGCGAGCGGCCTTCGAGATCGGCTTCCGCCGGCTCGCCGAGCAGCATGCGCACATGCGAGTCGGAAACGACGAGGCCGTAAAGCGTGCGATAGGCTTCCGCCGCGTCGTCGAAACGCAGGAAGCCGGCCCGGCGGCCCGCCTCCAGAAGCGCCCTGGCGCGCCGGTCGATCTGGCGGCGGCCGCGCTCGAGCAGAAGGACGCCCAGCCTGGACCCGTCGCGGCTCGCCTGCCCGATGGCCAGGCGATTGAGCGCCAGCGACACGTCGCCGGCCAGCACCTGCAACAGATCGCGGGCGAATATCTCGAGATGTTCGCGCAGGTTTTCGGCCGTCAGCCGCTCGCCGTCGCGCTCGAAGGTGCGAACCTTGCTCTGCTGGTAGGAGATCATCGCCGCCAGAAGACCGTCACGATCCCCGAACCACTTGTAGAGGCTTTCCTTCGAACAGTTCGCCGCGCGGGCCACACCGGCCGTCGTCAGCGCCTTCTCGCCACCATCGACGAGCAATTGCAACGCTTCCCCCAGAACAGCGCTCTGACGCGGTGAAAAGTCCTGCATGGGCATCGCATCTTCGGACACGGAACGCTCCTCGTTATCGTACTGTACGGTACGGTTCTTGGGCTCTTATGCCGAAATACGAGGCTTTCGTCAAGCCGGTTTCTCGGGGAAATCCGCCAAGGCACATCGATCTGCGCGCGCGGTAGGCGCCCGGCAGCCTTCCGCAAGGACGCATCGGTGCCACACATCGTTCGCAAAACAGAGACGATCACGACTTCGGCACTGAAGAACGACACAAGCTATTGTTTTAAAATGATAAATTACCTCAAATTTAGTGATGAACAAAAATAATCGTCACTAAATCACATTTTCGCCCCTTGCAAACCGCATCCCGGAGGACCAGATTTCACTCGCTGGCCAGCAATGAATATCGAAAAACCAATTTGCATGAATGTGAGGAAACATCCCATGAAAACGCTTGTTATCGCTGCCGCCCTGGCCTCCACTTTCGCCGCCTCTTCCGCTTTCGCGCTGGAGCCGATCCCGGGCAGCATCACCTATAACGGCCAGCCGGCCACCAAGCTGACCGCCTCGCCGGTCGGCAGCCCGCTAACGCACTCCTTTACCGACCAATTCGGCCGTGACGTCGAAGAGACGTACATCGTCACCGAAAGCCGCGACCTGCAACTCGTCAGCCGCCGTTTCCTCGGCGACAACTGAGGGCAAAGCCCTTTTGACCCGCCCTGCTTCCGCGGGGCGGGCCGAAACGGCGCTCACTCCGCATAGTCCACCGGCACCGACAATCCCGATTTGAGGGTTTCCATCGAAATCGAGGCGGAAACGTCGAACAGTTCCACCTTCTTCACCAGGCGCTTGTAAATGACGTCGTAATGCTCGACGCGCGGCAGCACCAGCTTGAGAATGTAGTCGTAATGCCCCGTCAGGCGGTGCGCCTCGACGATTTCGGCGATATCGGCAATCGCCTTGCGGAAAAGCTCGATCCATTCGTCCGAGTGATGCACCGTCTTCACCAGCGCATAGACCGTCGTCGGCACGCCGATCTTCTCGCGGTCGAGAACGGCGATGCGCCGGGCAATGTAGCCGGTTTCCTCGAGTTTCTGGATACGGCGCGAACAGGCGGAAAGCGAAAGGGCCACCCGATCCGCCAGATCGGCCACGGAGAGGCCCGCATCCTCCTGCAAGGCCATCAGAATCTTGCGGTCGCGTTCGTCCAGCATCTCACATCCTCGATAATCGACGCGTAATATTTGCGCCACATCGCCGGTATGCGCAATTTATTTCGATAACTTCGCGAATGGATGCGCCAATATGCAAACAATCGCGCCCCGTTGCCTGCGATGATTCCGGCCACGTGAAATCGCAAAGGGGAACGAAATGCGCACGATCGGCCTGATTGCTGGAATGAGCTTCGAAAGTTCGGCGGTCTATTACCGCCTGATCAACGAGATGGTGCGCGAGCGCCTCGGCGGCCTCGCTTCGGCGGAAGTGCTGATGCACTCGGTCAATTTCGCCGACATCGTCGCCCTTCAGAAGGCCGGCGACTGGGCGGCCGCCGCCGGACGTCTGGCGAACGCCGGAGCCGGGCTGCACGCCGCCGGCGCCGAATGCCTGCTGATCTGCACCAACACCATGCACCTCGTCGCCGATACGGTTGCGGAAAGCGCACCCGTGCCGCTCCTCAACATCATCGACGAAACCGCCGCCGCCCTTTCCGCCGCCGGACGCCGGCGACCGCTGCTGCTCGCCACGCGCTATACGATGGAGCACGGCTTCTACACCGAACGCATGCGAAGCCGCGGCCTCGACCCGATGGTGCCGGACGAAAACGGCCGCTCGGCGGTCCACTCCATCATCTTCGATGAACTCTGCGCCGGAAAGGTGCTCGATTCGTCGCGCCGGGCACTGATGGCGATCATCGACAAGGCGAAGGCCGAAGGCGCGGACAGCGTCATCCTCGGCTGCACGGAAATCTGCATGATCCTCGACCCGGACACGCTGCAACTGCCGGGCTTCGACTCCACCACGATCCACGCCCGCGCCGCCGTCGAATTCGCCCTCCGCGACGAAACCACCCGCGTCGCCGCCTGAGACGAACGCGGCCCCATTCCGGAGACGGAGCGGCAAGGCATTTGACCTCCCATGCCGGAGTTGACGCGCGGCATGTTCAGTTGGCGCGCCAGACAGAGGCTTTCAGCGTGAGTTACCTTTCCGAGACGCGTCCGCCCATATGAGGGACGTCCTGGCATGAGGTCAGGCTGGCATCAGCCGGCGTCGTAGCGCCTGCGCGCGGCGCGGACGGTCTCGTGATTGCACTCGGCCCAGACGATCAGTTCCCGCAACGGCAGGAGCAGGGAACGCCCGAGCGGCGTCAGCGCATATTCCACGCTCGGCGGCTTGGTCGGGTAGACGGTACGCGCGATGAACCCGTCACGTTCCAGATCGCGCAGCGTCTGCGTCAGCATGCGTTGGGAAATGTCGGCGATCAGCCGCCGCAACGCGCTGAAGCGATAGGGCCGCTCCGACAGTGCCGACAGGATCAGCGTCGACCATTTGCCTCCGATCTGGCTCATTACATCGCGTACGGGACAATTGTCGAAATCGAGCTCCCGCGGCATTTCCAGCCGGATCGTCTCTTGCGGCGCGCGCGCATCCATCGCGGTTCCCTTTCTGTAACCATGAGCCGGAAAGCTGCCTCCTTTACAGCGCCCCGTCAATTCCTAGATTACACTTAGTCTCATTTCGAGAGCTACAAAGGAAGACCTCAGGGTCAGGAAAGGACTTGTTATCATGGGCAGGATTCTCGTCACCGGTGCCGGCGGCAAGCTCGGCGGCCTCGTCGTCAAGCATCTTCTGGAAACCGAGAAGGTTGCCGCGAGCGATATCGTCGCCGCCAGCCGCACCCCCGAAAAGCTGACGGATTTCGCGGCGCAGGGCGTCGAAACCCGCAAGGTCGATTTCAACGACCCGGAAAGCCTGAAGACCGCTTTCGCCGGCATCGACAAGCTGCTCATCGTCTCCACGGATGCGCTCGACGGCGAAGGCACCCGTCTCAGGCAGCACAAGACAGCGATCGCCGCCGCCGGTGCGGCCGGCGTGTCCCGCATTTTCTACACCTCGCTGCCGAATCCGGCCGAGTCCGCCGTCAGCTTCGCTCCCGACCACCTCGGCACGGAAGAAGCCATCAAGGCCAGCGGCCTCGCCTACACCATCTTCCGCAACGACTGGTATCAGGAAAACACCCTGATGGCGCTGCCGCACGCGCTGGCGGGCGGCCAATGGTTCGTCGCTTCCGGCGAAGGCCGCATCCCCTACATCGCCCGGGAAGATTGCGCCCGCGCCATCGCTGCCGGCCTTGCCAGAACGCCGGCCGGAAACACGATCCATACGCTCACGGGCGCCGAGGCGCTCAGCGCTGCGGAAACCGCAGCCATCGTCAGCGAAATCACCGGCAAGCCGCTCGCCGTCGTGCAGATCAGCGACGAACAGCTTGTCGAGGGACTGAAGTCCGCCGGCTTCCCCGAACCGGTCGCCCTCACCCTCGCCTCTTTCGACGTCAACCAGCGCAAAGGGCTTTTCGAGCCGGTCACGGGCGACTTCAAGGAACTGACGGGCCGGGATCCGGTCGCATTCAGGACATTCGTCGCCGAAAACAAGGCCGCATTCCTCGCCTGAGCGCTGGTCTGCACTATAGCTTTACACGGACATGCCCGCCGGCAGGCGGGTATGTCCGCCCGATGGAACCGGCTCAGAGCGGCTGGCCGCAGGCCTTGCGGAAACGGCGCACCGTTTCGGCCATTCCATGAACCAGCGCATCGGCGGTCAGCGCATGGCCGATGGATACTTCCGCGATGAACGGAATGCGCCCGACCAGCATCGGCAGGTTTTCCACCGTCAGGTCATGTCCGGCATTGACGCCGAGACCGAGCGAACGCGCGCGTTCCGCCGTCTGCCCCAGATCCTCGGCTATGCGCCGCGCCTTTTCCGCGTCGCCGTAACAGCCACCATAGGGGCCGGTGTAAAGCTCGATGCGGTCCGCCCCGGTCTCGCGCGCCGCCTCCAGCGCCTCCAGGCTGGCATCGCCTTCGGCGAACAGGGAAACGCGGGCGCCGCCGGCCTTGAGCCGCCCGACGACATCCTTCAGAAGCGCGCGATGGGTGATGAAATCCCAGCCGTGGTCGGACGTTGCCTGTCGCGGGTCGTCTGGCACCAAAGTCACCTGTTCCGGCTGGTTCACCCGGCAAAGCTCGATGAAATCGTCGGACGGATAGCCCTCGACATTGAATTCCGCCTGCGGAAATTCGTCATCGATCAGCGCCCGCAACACCGGCAGGTCGCAGAAGCGGACATGGCGCTGGTCCGGGCGCGGATGCACCGTCAGCCCGGCCGCCCCGGCCTGAAGCGCGATGCGGCCGAGTTCCCGCAGATCCGGCCAGGGCAGATCGCGCCGATTCCGCAGCATGGCGATGGCGTTGACGTTCACGGAAAGTGCGACGGTCATGATATTTTGTCCATATGGTAAAAACAGCCGGGCGGACCCGCAGCGCACACAACGCCAAAACCGCCTTTGTTGCAAGGGGTTCTGCCGGGCGAAGTATGATTCTGGAAAGAATGAATTCACAGAGTTTCCGGCGGTGGATTGCATCTCCTCCACCGCGGTCTATAAACGGGGCGGCGTACCGCACCACACGGTACGCCTCGGAAACGATGATCGGGCCGGGATGGATTTCAGAAGGCACCATGACCCATTCGTTGCACATCGGCGCAGACGCGGTAAAGGCGAGCCTGGAGAAAATCCTCGCCAGCCAGACCTTCGCGCGTTCCGAAAAGCTCCGCAGCTTCCTCGGCTATGTCGTGGAGAAGGAGCAGAACGGCGGTGCGCAGGCATTGAAGGGCTACTGCATCGGCGTGGACGTCTTCGGACGCCCGGAGGAATTCGACCCGTCCAGCGACCCGCTGGTGCGTGTTCAGGCGGGAAAGCTGCGCAAGCTTCTGGACCGTTATTATGAAACCGAGGGGCAGGACGACCTCGTCCGGATCACCATTCCCACCGGCGGCTACGTGCCGCAATACCGGATCAACCGCCGCAAATGTCCGCCTCCGCCTTCGCTGCTGGACCGGATGCCGCCCGAAGAAACCGAACCGGCCAGCGTCGCCGCCCGGCCGCGCCCGCACATACGCACCATGCTCTATGTCGGCGCGACGGCGCTCAATCTCGTTCTTGCCGCCTTCAATATCGGGCATCTCGTCATCCCTCCCCCCGCCGCCTCGGCGCCCCAGCCCTCTCCCAGCATCGAGCTTCCGCGCGTGGTGATCGACGTCGGGGACGCAAGCGAGCAGGCGGCCAGAACGGTCGGCGAGGCCATTCGCCAGGCCGGTGGCACGGAGCCGGCGGTCGAGGTGATGTCGGCGGAGGACGAGCGGCGCTCCGGCGCATCCGCCGACAACCGCCTGAAATTCCGGGTGGCCGTCAAACGCAGCGACACCGCCGGCCGCATCGAGATGAGCCTCGTGCATTCGGCCAGCGGAAACGTCATCTACAAGACCACCCATCTGGTGAACGACGACGTCTCTTCAGGCCGCCTGAAGGCTATCGCGCTCGATCTCGTCTCTACCACCCTGCACGTTTCCGGCGAGATCTACCGCTTCGCCGCCCAGCACGGATTGACCAGCGACCTGATGCAGTGCATGTCGCTCACCGAACTCTACAACAACACCAATGCCCGCCTCGCCTTCATCAACGCGAGCGCCTGCCAGAACAGGCTGGTTCCCGGCAATGGCCCGGGCAGCATCTATTCCAGCCTGCGCATGCTGCGCGACGCCAGCCGCCAGATGCATCCCCGCTCCGACGCCTGAGACCCCAACCGGGCTTCCACCCACGGCCCGGCAGATTCCGACCTGCGACAACTTGGGGGTCTAGGGGGATTTCGAATCGTGCTAACTTGCAGTTGCTTGATATTTCTAATCCGTTGTTTCAAGGAGAGGAAATGGACGACGCAGCCCGGCTGAACGCAGACAGGACTTCCGAGCCGAAAGCATTGCATTCGGCCCGCAAGATGCCGCAGATCGGCCTGCCGGACCGGCTTCCGCCCGAACCGCTCACCATTGCCGACATGGCGGAGCTTTTCGGCGTCACCCATCGCACGCTTCACTTCTACGAGGAAAAGGGATTGATCTCGTCCGAGCGGGCCGGCGCCATGCGTGTCTACGGCCACGACGACGTGACCCGCATGGCGGTCGTCAGCGCCTGCCGCGAAGGGGGAATGCCGGTCGCCGTCATTCAGGACATGCTGGGTGCGATGGACGAGGCCGCCACGCCGGAACAGGCGGATGCGATCTTTCGCGATACGCTCGTGTCCTGCAAGCGCGAGCTGACAGCGGGAATTTCGACCATACGCCGCCAGATGCAGCAGATCGAAAACCTGCTCAATCAGGTCGTGCCGGACCACCCGGCCGCGGATGAAACGCACCCGGCATTGACCGAGCGCGAGATACAATGCCTGAAGATGATGGCGGACGGCCTCAGCATCGAGCGTATCGCCGCCGCCTTCGCCATCACGCCGCTCGAGGCGGACGCCCTCGAAAAGGACGTGATCGCCCGCCTGGGCGCGGCGAACCGCTCCCAGTCCATCGCCAAGGCGCTGATCGCCGGCCTGATTTCAGATTAGAGCAATTCCAGCAAAAGCGGGAACCCGTTCTGCGTCCGGAATTGCGTGAAAACAAAGAGATAGAGCATTGAAGGTAATGCCGTTTTCACCGCAGATGCTTTATGCGGGCAGGAAACCCGGTCACTGGACGATGGTCAGCGTTTCCGCCGCCCGCGTCACCGCCGTATAGAGCCAGCGCTCCCGCGAATCCCTGAAAGCGAAGCTCTCGTCGAACAGCACGACATTGTTCCACTGCGAACCCTGGGCCTTGTGGACGGTCAGGGCATAGCCATAGTCGAACTCATCGTAGCGCCGCCGGGTCTGCCAGGGAATTTCCGTCTCCACATCCTCGAACGCCGCCTTGAGCAGCTTGATCTTCGCCGAGCCGCGCTCCATGTCGTCGTCTTCCGGGCGGATCAGCAGGTTGATGCCGGGCTTGATCGTTTCCTTCGAGGAACTCATGACCTGCCAGAGGGAACCGTTCAGCAGGCCCTTGGACGGATCGTTGCGCAGGCAGACGAGCTTGTCGCCGGATTGCGGATAGGCGGCGGTGAAGCCCTTCAGCTCGCGGAGCCGCTGGTTGTAGCGCCGCCGGGTGCGGTTGGTGCCGACGAGAACCTGATCGGCCTCCAGAACGAGATCCTGCGTCACGTCGCGCTTCGCGATAACCTTCGCCTTGCCGTAATCGCCGTAGTCGAGGCCATGCCCTTCCCGAACCCGCATGGCAAGCTGGATGATCGGATTGTCCTGCGCCTGCCTGTGAATCTCGGTCAGCAGGAAATCCGGCTCATGATCGGTAAAGAACCCGCCGCCGGAAACCGGCGGCAACTGCCCCGGATCGCCCAGCACGAGGATCGGCCGGCCGAAGCTCATCAGGTCCCGGCCGAGGGCCTCGTCCACCATCGAGCATTCGTCGATCACGATCAGCGCCGCCTTGGCCAGCGGGCTCTGCCGGTTGATCGAGAACATCGGCGCCACGGATGTCTTGCCCGTCACCTCGTCCTCGACCTCCTCCTCCCCCTTCGGACGGTAGATCAGGGAGTGGATCGTGCGCGCGTTCGAGGCACCGCGCGAGCGCAGAACCTGCGCCGCCTTGCCGGTGAAGGCGGCGAACAGCACGTCGCCGTCGACATGCTCGGCGAAATATTTCGCAAGCGTCGTCTTGCCGGTTCCGGCATAGCCGAAAAGCCGGAAGACCGGTGAGCGGCCTTCCTTCAGCCAGCGCGACACGGCCTTCAGCGCTTCATCCTGTTGCGGTGCGAATTGCATGGGAAGGGTTTGGCAGGATTCGAGCGGAAACCGCAACCGAAAAAGAACGAAAGAAGATCAAAATCGCATATCGTCCACCCGATCCGCCCGCCGGAGTGTTGCGACAGGCCGAAAGCGCCGCGCGTCACTCTCCCGCCCGGTTCGTATGCCCTTCTCACATCGGCGGCAGAGGCCTAAGTTGGAGGACGTGAAAATCCTGATTCCCGGTTCCCCGCAGCGTCCGGCTTTACACGACCCCGTCCGCGCGACGCGGCTCTTTTGCAAGAAGGGAAACGCCATGACCGACACGACCGGTTTCGACCCCGTCCCGACCGTGACCCTGCCGGACGGACGCGACGTGCCGGCCCTTGGGCTCGGCACCTGGGGAATGGGAGAGGACGCCGCCCATGCCCCTGCCGAAACGGCAAGCCTTCGCCACGGGCTGGACCTCGGCATGACGCTGATCGACACCGCCGAGATGTATGCCGATGGCGGCGCGGAGATCGTCACCGGCCGGGCGATGGCCGGCCGCCGTGACGAGGTCTTTCTGGTGTCCAAGGTCTATCCCTGGAATGCCTCCTTCAAGGGCACGCTCGCCGCCTGCGAGCGCAGCCTCCGGCGCCTGGATACCGACCGCATCGATCTCTACCTGCTCCACTGGCGCGGCGAACATCCGCTCGGCGAAACCGTCCGCGCCTTCGAATGGCTGAAGAAGGAAGGCCATATCGGCGCCTGGGGCGTTTCGAATTTCGATACCGACGACATGAAGGAACTGCTGGACGTGCCGGACGGCGGCAACTGCGCGGCAAACCAAGTCCTCTACAACCTGTCGCGCCGGGGCATCGAATACGACCTTCTGCCCTTCTGCCAGCAGAACGGCATCGCGGTGATGGCCTATTCGCCGATCGAACAGGGGCGCATTCTCCGGCATCCGGCGCTGGCCTCCCTCGCTGCGGAAAAGAACGCCACCCCGGCCCAGATCGCGCTTGCCTTCCTTCTGGAACGCGAGGGCGTGATCGCCATCCCGAAAAGCGCGAACCAGAGCCGCGTCGAGGAAAACCGCGCCGCCACGGATATCGATCTGAGCGACGACGACCTCGCCGTTCTGGACCATGCCTTCCCGCCGCCGACGCGGAAGACTCCGCTGGAAATGCTTTGAATTTCAATCACTTGAAAGCGTTTCCGGAATCGGATGAATCAAGATATGAAGAAGGCGCGGATCGCGCTGTGCCTCTGATCGGCGTTAAACTGCTCGCCCCTCTCTTTCGTCATGCTCGGGCTCGACCCGAGCATCCAGCGGCACCCGCCGCATGGACCCTCGGGTCAAGCCCGAGCAACTGTGTCGTTGGTTGTCAAGGCTGGAATGTCCGGTTGTCCCTGAGGAGGGCGTTAAGTGCGACGAGCAGGCGTCTTGCGATGGCGATGATCACCAGCTTTGCCGGCTTTCCCCTGT